>CAWAHF010000004.1:0-4800000 GCA_963781805.1 uncultured Bacteroidales bacterium | reverse complement strand
CGTGCACTACAACAAAAACTTGTCCGGCATACAGTTCAACCAGCGTTGAACAATCTGACGGTGATAATTGTTAATATATTAAGAATTAGTTTTATAAGAGTTCATTGTATTCTTTTTTTCTTTTAAGATGTGGTTGTGAAAAAAATAGCCATTGTTTTTGGCTTGATATTATATTCGTATATCTTATTTGCCCAGGGTGAGATAGCAGAACAGGACAAAATTTTTTACAAGAACGAAAGAACCTTCGCAATTCTTTTAAACTCAAACGGATTAGGTGTTAATTATCGCTATGGTAAGAGGATTACCGAATTGAAAAAGGTAATCTATGATGTTGACCTCGTTAACATCAAGCATCCGAAAGAAATCAAGTTAACAGCTCAAACATACTATTTTACATCCAAGAGTTTTGTATACGGAAAACTTAATCAGTTTTACAATCTCAGATTGGGTATTGGTATTCAGAACGAAATGTTTCCTAAGGTTGACAAGGGAGGAATTTCAATTCGGAGGTACTTTTCTTTCGGTACGTCCATAGGGATTAAAAAACCTATTTATTATACCATAGGAGTTGATGAAAATGGTGATAGTCAGATCGATTATGAAGTGATTGAAAAATTCTCCTTCACACAACATTTGCCTACCACAAATATTACAGGCAGAGCCTCTTTTTTCAAGGGATTTAACGAAATATCCTTTGTACCTGGTATTTATGGCAAGTTTGGATTGATGTTTGAATTCGGAAAATTTAACAAGACAATAAATGCGGTTGATGCAGGCATTATTGTTGACGCTTTCGCCCAGAAGATACCGATTATGGCTATGAACAGTTATCCGCGGTTTTTTTTAACACTTTATGCCAGCTATCGGTTTGGAAAAGTAATCGATGCCAAATATAAAATGAAAAAGACCAAACTTGATAAAATTGTTACGGATTGATTTTTATTAGTTGAATTTCCTATTATCCGAATCTATACGAAATTCTGAATTGATCCTCTCAACTTTTGGTATTAAATTTCTATTTGGAGCAATTTCATATTGTGCTTATTCAGAATTTTTTTTACCTTCGCCCTTCGTTTTCTGACACATTAATTAATAATTTTTTAATCATATAATTATGGCAAAAATAAAAGTTGGTATCAATGGTTTTGGCCGCATAGGAAGACTTGTATTTCGCGCAGCTGTGAATTATCCTGACATCGAAGTAGTAGGGATTAATGATATTATAGATGTTGATTACATGGCATATATGCTCAAGTACGACACTATTCACGGCCAGTTTAAAGGTTCAATCGATATCAAAGACGGTAAGCTTGTAGTCAATGGTCATCCCATTAGAGTTACTGCTGAAAGAGATCCCTCAAATCTTAAATGGGGAGATGTAGGGGCAGAATATGTTGTAGAATCAACCGGACTTTTTCTTGACAGACCAAAAGCTGAAGCTCACCTGAAGGCTGGTGCAAGACGAGTTGTTATGTCTGCTCCTTCGAAGGATGATACCCCAATGTTTGTTATGGGTGTAAACCACAAAAGCTATACAAAAGATCTCGATATGGTATCCAATGCTTCCTGTACCACAAATTGCCTGGCCCCGCTTGCAAAAGTTCTGAACGATACATTTGGTATAGTTGAAGGTTTAATGACAACGGTTCATTCCACCACTGCTACACAGAAAACTGTCGATGGTCCTTCGATGAAAGACTGGAGAGGCGGACGTGCTGCAGCGGGAAATATTATTCCTTCATCCACGGGTGCCGCAAAGGCTGTTGGTAAAGTTATTCCTGCACTTAAAGGTAAACTCACAGGGATGTCATTCAGAATTCCAACATTGAATGTTTCTGTAGTTGATCTTACCTGTCGTTTGGATAAGGCAACTACTTACGAAGAAATTTGTGCAGCTATGAAAAAAGCCTCCGAAGGTGATTTGAAAGGAATTCTCGGATACACTGAAGATGCAGTGGTATCAAGCGATTTCATTGGTGATGCCCGTACTTCCATTTTCGACTCCAAGGCAGGTATCATGCTGAATCCAAATTTTGTAAAAGTTGTATCATGGTATGACAACGAGTGGGGTTATTCAAGCAAAGTTGTTGAACTAATTTCCTACATGAATACAGTGAAATAAACTTATTAATGAACATATTTTGTTAAGACCTGAGACATTTGTTTCAGGTCTTTTTTTAACCAATCGATTTGAAAATAAGTTATACATATTTTTATGATGTTCCCTTCTTTTTCAGAATCTGCAATTCTTTTTTTCTATAGGTAATATGGATGATTAGAACGAAAAGAACCGGTACAATGAATATGCCCATGAATGTAGCAGCAAGCATACCTCCAAATACAGTCCAGCCAATAGTTTGACGTGCAACTGCACCGGCTCCCGTAGCAAAAATAAGCGGAGATACTCCAAAAATAAAAGCAAAAGAGGTCATCAGAATCGGCCTTAAGCGTAATTGAACGGCTTCTAACGTTGCCTGCGAAATATTCATCCCTCTGTCAACACGCTCTTTGGCAAATTCAACGATTAGAATGGAGTTTTTTGCCGCAAGACCAATTAGCGTAATCAGACCCACCTGGGCATATATATTGTTTGTTAGCGTATGGGTAAATGTCAATGCCATGATGGCGCCGAAAGCTCCCAGGGGCACAGCTAACAAAACGGCAAAAGGTACCGACCAGCTTTCGTATAAAGCTGCAAGGAACAAAAAAACAAATATGATTGAAATAAAGAAAATTCGTACCGTACTGTTACCGGCCTTAATCTCCTCACGGCTAAGTCCTGAAAATTCATACCCATAACCTGCTGGAAGTACCTGTGCAGCAACTTCTCTTAAGGCATCAATCGCCTGTCCACTACTATATCCTTCTGCAGAATTCCCATTAAACTCTACTGAACGATACAGGTTATAATGGGTTATAAGGGGTGCATTTTCGGTTATCTGATAACTAATGAGCGTGCTTAAGGGTAACATTTCACCCTGTTGGTTCCGAACATAGTATTTGCCAAGTTCATTAATATTATTTCGGTATAATGTGTCTGCCTGGGCTACAACCCGGAAATTTCTTCCATACAATGAAAAATCGTTAATATACTGGCTTCCGAGAAAAGTTCTTAAGGTATTGAATACTTCTATGAGGTTAACTCCCATACGTTTACATTTTTCCCGGTTTACAGATATTTGATAACCGGGAGTACTTGCTGTAAAAAAAGTAAATGCATTGGATATCTCGGGACGTTTATTTGCTGCAATCATAAAATTTCTTACCACATTTTCGAATTGATGGATATCGTCTGTGCTCTCCTGTTGCTGCAAAACAAAACTAAATCCGCCAGTTCTGCCCAAACCGGGAATAGCCGGAGGTGGAATTACCACAATACGGGCTTCCTTAACCTCAGTAAACCGATGCCGCAACTGGGCTATAAGTCCATACAACTGTTCTGATTTTGATTTTCTTTCATCCCAGGGTTTAAACTGACAAAAGATGGTGCCGCTGTTGGATTTATTTGAAAAAGAAACCACATTCAAACCGGCAATTCCGGCATAATGTCCGATTCCTTTTACCTGGTCCAGAATATGCATCACTTTATGCAAAGTCACTACCGTGCGGGCTGTTGATGCTGCTTCGGGCAGCTCGAAGGTAATATATACCCTGCCTTCATCTTCGGTGGGTATAAATCCTGTGGGTTTGTTTCTAAATAAAAAGATAGTTCCAACGATCAAACAGATCAGAAAAATCAGGATATAACGATCATAATGCATCCACTTTTCAACCAGCCGGGTATATCTTCCCAAAATGCTTTTAAATCCCTTGTCAAACCAACTGAAAAAAGACCAGGTTCTTTGTTGATTTTCCGGATTATTCTTTTTTCTTAAAAGGATTGAACACAGTGCAGGAGTGAGCGATAATGCTACAAAGGCTGAAATCAGCACCGAAATAGCAATGGTAATTGCAAACTGCTGATAGAGTTTCCCCACGATTCCGGGTATAAATCCTGCAGGGATAAATACTGCTGCCAGTACCAATGCAATAGCTACCACTGGACCTGAAATATCCTGCATTGCCCTGTTTGCAGCTTCTTTTGGAGATAAATGCTTGTCGTCGATATAATGTTGTACAGCTTCCACCACAATGATTGCATCATCCACTACAATGCCAATGGCCAGGACAAAACCAAACAGGGTAAGTTTATTGATGGTAAAACCCAGCGGGCCAAAAAAGGCAAATGTTCCGATAATCGATACGGGAATGGCCAGAATGGGAATAAGGGTCGCTCTCCAGTTTTGAAGAAAGAGGAATACTACGAATGTTACCAGCAATAATGCAATTAATAAGGTTTTGGCAACTTCCTGAATGGAAACGCGAACTACCGAAACGGTCTCAAAAGGAATAAGATAATCAATATCTTCAGGAAAAGATTTTTTCAATCTTTGCATGGTATTGATCACCCCGTTAGCGGTTTCAAGTGCATTGCTGCCCGGGCTCTGAAAGATAATAAGGAAGGAGGCTTGTTTCCCATCTACGTAACCGTTTCCCGAGTATTGAAACCGGCCCAGCGAGATGCGGGCTATATCTTTCATATAAACCAGTGACCCATCGGATGGTTTGGATTTTATAATTATATTCCCGAATTCCTTTTGGGAGACTAGTCTACCTCTTACATATGCGGTATATTCAAAAGCCTGTTGAGAAGGCTGGGGAGGAGTGCCCACCGAACCTGCTGCTACCTGAATATTTTGCTCCTGCACTGCACTGATTACGTCACGTGCTGTAATTCCATACTGCGCCATCTTATCGGGTTTAAGCCAGATTCGCATTGAAAAATCTTCTGCCCTGGAAAAAACATCTCCAACTCCCTTTACCCTGGATATTTCATCCTTGATGAAGATATTTGTATAGTTATCGACAAATTTTACATCATGGGTATTATTGGGTGAAAAAACAGTTACTACCATTAAAATACCTGTGTTGCTTTTGCGCACCGTAAGTCCTAATCGTTTTACATCGTCGGGTAGTTGCGGTAATGCCACGTTTACACGGTTTTGCACATCCAGGGCAGCAATATTTACATCTGTGCCCAACTCAAAATTAACGCTCATGCTCATGCGCCCGTCGCTGGTACTGTTGGTCTGAATATAGGTCATTCCGGGGACACCGTTTACCTGTGATTCGACCGGGGTGGCTACGGTCTGTTCGACAGTTGCCGCATCTGCACCTATATAACTTCCTGATACCTGAACTACCGGCGGAGTAATATTAGGATATTGACTCAGGGGTAAATTAACTAAGGATATAATACCGATAAAGGTGATTACTATGGCGACAACAATTGCTGTTACCGGCCTTTTTATAAAGGTATCGGCTATCATGTTGGTTTATTTGCTTAGATTATTATTCTTTCTTACAGCTCCATCCCTGTTCTCGGCTATCAAAGCACCATCGTGTAGTTTTTGAATTCCATCGGTTACAATCTGTTGTCCTTCTTTCAGTCCGCTGGCCACCACCACCTTTCCTTCCAACTGTACGCCAAGATCAACCTTAACCTGACGAACCTTTTGACTATCCGCTACAAAAACAAAATATTCCGACATTTGCTCCATCACTGCTTTCGACGGTATTACCAGCTGTTCTCCTGAATTTTCATTGAGAATATTCACATCACAGCTCATCCCGTCTTTCAGGGTGTTGTCAGGATTTGGAAATTCCAGGCGTACCCGTATGGTGGCAGTCTGGGGATCAACTGCTCGGTCAATCGCAAGTATTTTGCCCTTTTCAGGGTAAAGAGTTTTATCCGGAAGCGAAATTCTAAAAGTGGAATCATTTGTTGAGGTAATTTTCGCAGATAATTTTTGAAACCGGTTCAGATCCTTTTCATTGATAAATAAATCCACACCCATCGGATTATCCGATGAAATTATATTAAGCAATGTTTGAGCGGGCGAAATCAGTGTACCCATTTTTATTTGCGAGATACCAATTGTTCCGTCAAAAGGAGCATAAATGACAGAATAATTCAGGTCGGTGCGTGCTTTTACCAGACCCGCCTCTGCTGAAATTAACTGAAGGTTGGCATTTTGCAGATCTGTCTGGGCATCTTCGAGCCGCTGTCTGGCAATAGCATCTTGTTTACTAAGTTCGGTATATGTTTCAACATATCGTTTGGCCCTCTCTACATTGGCCTTTGCAATATCCAGATTGGCCTGGGCTTGTTGGTAAGATGCAAGATATTTGGTTCTGTCAATCTCATATAGTTTTTGGCCCTTGTGGATAAAATCTCCTTCCTTAAAGAAGATGCCGGTAACAAAACCGCTGACTTCGCTGCGTAATTCCACCTCGTTTAAAGCGACAACATTTCCTGGTGTGTTATCATAGTAAACTACGTTCTCCCGTTGAACTTTTGTTAAGTTAACCGATACCGGACCTTCAGTCTGTCCGGGCGGATCTGATGTATTACAGCTGCTAAATACCGTAAGGAGTAAGAATAGTAAGCTTTCGGGCTTTGTTATCTGTAGTTTATAATGATTTTTTTCCATGATTAATAATTAATTGAAATATTACCAAGCGCTTTATCCAAATCAAGTTTACTTGAGAGTAATCTGTAAAGTGCATTTAACTCGTTAATCCTGGAAGTTCTGAGATCTGTTTCGGAAACAATTACTTCCAGAAATGCTTTTATTCCCTGATCGTATTGAAATTTTACCGTATTGTATACTTCATCTGCTATCTTGACATTCTCAGTAGCTGCTTTATAAGCTTTAAGATTACTTTTATATGCGGCCATCGCCTGGTCTAGTTCTGTATTTATGCTGCTTTTGAGATTAATTGTGTCCAGGGCCATTTCGCGATAGTATAAATTTGCCCTCTTCAATTGCTGAATCCGACGGGTACCTTCAAAAATTGGAAAGGACAGATTCAGTCCAACGATTGAATTCGGGAAGGTTTGGTTATATAAGACATTCAATTGATCATTCTGGAAAACCAGATTGTAATTGGCAAATGCCGATAATGAAGGAAGAAATCCTGATTTGTAATAGTCAATGGTAAATTTCTGCAATTTCAGTTGTGATAGCAGCAGTTTATATTCAATTCGGTTTTGATAATCCGGCTCAGCTGTGGTATCAATATCGAAGGACTTAATCGTATCAATACTAATTCCTGCAATAGCAAGTGGTTGGTTTTGGGGATACCCCATAAGTTCTTTCAGGCGGGTATTTTTCGCCCGGATGGTTTCCTGTGTCCCGTAAATTTCTGCCTTGAGATTATTTAATGAAATCATTGCTCTCTGGTAATCAATCTTATCACTTACACCTGTTTTGTATTGATTGTAAGCATCTTTCATGCTTTTATCTATACGTATGATGTCATCCTTTAAAAAATTCAGATTTGCTTCTGACAGTAATACATCATAGTACGATTTACTTACTTCAACAACAAGATCAATTTTGCGCTCTTTTGTCGTTTGCGATGATTTTAATTTATAATATTTTTCAGATTTGGCGGCGATTAATACATCGTTGTTGTATAGCACCTGGCTTGCTGAAAATTGCAACGAGGAAGTATTTAGCACACCGGTGGTAATTTCCCGTTTAGGACCCGAGGGATTTGTAAAATCGGGAAAAATAGAGACAGGTTGTTTAAGATAATGTTGCAATCCGGCATTTGCATTTATCTGAGGAAACCAGTCAGAAAGTGCAATTCGTATATCCTGTCTGGTAATATCTTCATTGAGCTGCAACTGTTGTATAATCGGCTGATGATCCAGGGCATATTTAATACAGGTATTCAAATCAACTTTGGTATCAAGGAATTCCGATGGAGTTTGAGCATGAGCTAAATTCACACATAGAATGTAATTTAGCAACAACAAGGCTACATTGTATTTTCGTAGCGGACAATGATTCAAATTTTTGTTATAATTGCCGGAGTTACTATTCATTCAAAAGTTATTATTCCCTGTAAGTGCGGTCTTATATCGATTGAATAGGGATAAAAGTCGCCACATACGATAAATAAACAAACAATGTTGGGATATGTTTGACAATTTCCTGATAAGTGCAATTCTATTCAAATATGATATGATCTTGAAAATATTTCAGGAATAAAAATAGAAACCAATCCTGAAATCAGGTAAGTGGATATACTCAATGGCAATCAGAAAGATTAACTTTATTGTCAGTGTTAATTCTTATATTAAAATTCGGTTATAACTGATTTATTATCAAGCCAGGCAGCCATATTAAGAACCAGAAAATTCCAGTTTTGAAAACCTTTGTTAAGAACAGGTTCACCGTTATCAGGAAGATAATATTCATGCAAAGCACCAAATCGTTCAAAATCTCTGCCTAGAAGCAAAATAGTTTTCTCCGCCAGTTCTTTGGCTTCGTCATTATAACCATAGTTGATAAGACCTCTGAATACCAGGTAATTGACGTTAATCCAAATGGGGCCAAGCCACGATGAGGGATTACCACTCGCCCTGGTATCGTACATCTTTTCTAATGGAGACAATGAACGAATACCTGCAGGAGCATTGAATGAGGTAGTGTCGTGAAACTGTCTTTCCACCATCAGGTGAGCTTGCTGTGGAGTTGCAATGTTGGCCCACATGGCCATAAAACCACTCCATACGCTAAGTCGCTGAATCAGGCAATCGTAAGTACGAGGCTGACCGACGTGCAAGTATAATTTGCCCGGTTGAAGGGATGTTATGTCGGGTTTTTCGACAGGACGTAAATTAAGATCCACACTGTAATAAAATCCGTCGCGCTGATCCCAGCAATGCGCTCTTATCTTTTCCAGTAATTTATCTGCTTCTTTTTCAAAATATTCCGATATATCAGGAAGATGGAGACAATCGGCCAGGTAACTTGTGGCTCTAAGTTCTTTATACATTAATGCGTTGAGAAAAATTGATCCTGAACTTTCATAGGGACGATAAAAAGTGCTCGGATCATTATCAACACCTATAGCTTCGTCGGTTTCCCAATAGATTAGCCCGGTAGCCGGATGACGATGGTAGTTGAGATAATTGCTTACAAACGCCTGCAGAGGATAAAAATCATCACGTAACCATTCAGCATCGCCATTCATATTTCGAACAATAAATGCTGCATGTTGCGCCAGTGTTGGTTTATGCATATTGCTTTTCCATGGATTCCGGACACTTAGCATCTCTTCCCGGCTCGGAGAATTGCGTTCAATCCAGATTGGAATCCATCCGTCCATTCCACCATAACTAAGTGAATTCAACACACAACCTTGTTCGTATTTTAATGCCTGTATACTATCTTTTGCTGTACCATTTTCAAGCAATATTTGTCGCAGAGCAACATCGCTCAACCAGGAATCCCAATCCCAAAGCATATCGAGATATTGGTTGCTTCCAGGCGCCAGGAATGGGAATTTAAGCGCTCCTCCCGGTTCACGGTACATGCCTTTCATCTCCTTGTAAATATTAATCCGGCAAATTTGTTTGTATTTTTCTATATTTTCAGGAGTGTGGGCCGGCATTTGTGCCCGTGTTATCACCACGGCTGTTGCAAATACAAGCATACATAAAACTTTTTTCATACGATTATTCTCTTTATTTTTTCCTGTTTTATATCTCAATCATCAATCCTGTTTATCTTAATATGATCTGTCTGCTTACCGTAATACATCTCCATCATGTTTCAATGATACAAATTATCGCGATAAGATTTGACAAATTTTTACAAAATCTTTATATGGTAGCTATAGATCTTAATAAAGTCTTTATGAAATCATCTCCAATTTTGCACTGTGAAAGATTAAAATCAAACTTAGATGGAATATACCCCATGGCAAATATTAGGTTGTGTGGTTCTGGCATTGGTTTTCCTTTTTCTGTTAATAAATGCAATCTGGATATTACTTAAATATATGAGAGAATATAAAGACTAATAAATCAATTGGTTTATATTTTTAATTCGTTGACATTGGAAAGATAAATAAGTTATGAAACTTGAAAATTTTAAGATAATATTCAAACAGGTTGGGCATCTGATTATTTTAGAAGGTCTCATTATGCTTGTTCCTGCTTTTGTTTCGGCGATTTATTCAGAATGGTTCACACTTGCCGGATTTGTATTATCAGCAACACTGATTTCCGTGATAGGATTGATTATTTCCTATTGTCTGCGTCGTGCAGATGAACCACAGTTTAATAATTCCCTTATCATTGCCGCAGCGGGCTGGCTTGCAATTACTGTTATGGGAGGAATACCCTTTTTTATCACTGCCTGTATTACGCCGGCAGATGTAATGAATCATTTTATACCTGTAAATAGTGACTACAATTTTTCCAGTCTGGTATATTTAAAAAATCCGTTGCACTGTTTTTTTGAGAGCATGAGCGCATACACTACCACCGGACTTACCATGGTTGTTCATGAACCATCGGTAGGAAAAGGAATCCTTTTTTACCGCTCTTTTGCGCAATGGATAGGAGGTGCAGGATTTATAGTCCTTGTACTTGCTATATTCAGGCAAACTTCGGGGAAAAGTGCTATCCTGCTCTATGGTTCAGAGGCCGGCGGACTAAAACTAAGGCCCAGGATAATTGAAACTACAAGAGCAATATGGAAAGTATATTTGTTTGTTACCCTTTTTTCGGTTGTATATTTAATTATTGGCACTTACTTTATATTGCCGGATTATCCTCTAAGCGAGAATATTTTCGATTCAATTAACCATGCAATGGCTGGCCAGTCAACAGGAGGTTTTAGCACGCTCGATAACAGTATTGCCACCTATAATTCACCTTATATGGATATGCTTTATTTATTGCCCATGATACTTGGATCATTTTCAATACCTTTTTTTTATAAAGTATTATATGAAAGAAGATTTAATGAGTTATGGAAAGATATTCAAACCAGGTCGCTGATCATAGCCTTTATTTTTGGCAGTATAATTCAATCCTTATTGTTATCTAAGGCCAATGTAGTTCCAAATCCTGTCAGAGAAGGAATTTTTCAGTTTGTAAGCGCAATGTCAACTACCGGATGGCAAACTTCCAACATAGGTGTATGGGACTGGAAATCGATTCTTTTTATCGTATTCGCCGGCATGTTTATAGGTGGCGCTTCAGGCGCAACCGTTGGAGGGATTAAAATGATACGTGCGCTTATAATAAAAAAAGGACTACGATGGCAGATAAATAAATCATTTCTGTCTCAGAATACGGTAAAATCTATACGATTTAACGGAAAATCAATGTTACCGGAGGAGATGAATGAAGAATTTACCAAAGCAGCGTCTCTAGCAATCATGTTTTTATTACTGATTGTAGGCTCAGCTTTAATTACAAATTATTTTACAGGGAATAGCTTCAATTTTGCCGATGCATTGTTTGAATCAGGTTCAGCTCAGGCAACCGTAGGATTATCTGCCGGAATTACCGATCCGTCGATGTCGCCGGTTGTTGAAATTATTTATATATTCCAGATGTGGGCCGGAAGACTGGAAGTAATACCGGTATTTGCCATGATTCGTGCCATATTCTTCGGCATGCATCCGAAAATCATCTGATAAACGACATATCCAAAAGAAATCTAACGAATTACAACTAAATTTGCTGGTCATTTTAATATTTAGGAGAGAAAGCTTGTGATTAAAAAAAGTCTTTTAGCGATTTTCAATAGAAGGATTAATAAATATCTGCTTTCTATTATTATAATCGGAATCACTGTATTCGTGTGTTCTCCCTTGTCTGATTTGAAAAGTTATTATATTGTTTCTTTTATACTTTTATTTGTCGTTTCTATCCTGGCAACCTTTATGGGAACCGGACCAGTATTGCTCGCGTCTGCAATGAGCGCACTCGTATGGAATTTTTTTTATATTCCTCCCCATTTTACTTTTCATATCGAAAAACCCGAAGATATTCTGATGTTTGGAATGTTCTTTATTATAGCATTGCTAAATGGTGTGCTTACAACGCGGGTACGCCGACAGGAAAAACTTGCTGTTGAAAGGGAGCAGCGTACAAATGCACTGTTTCTGTTAACCAAAGGTTTGTCGAAGGCAAATAGCATCAATGAAGTCCTAAAAATTGCTGTTGCAGAAATAAAAAATAATTTTTTCGTTAATTCACATATTATTCTGCAGGATGGGAATAATAATCTTTATGCATCAGAAAGTGTTGGCAAAGTTATAAAACTTACTCAAAGTGAATACGATGCAGCAGTTTGGGCATTTAAAAATCTTAAACCTGCCGGACAATACACAGAAAATTTAAGCCCAGTCGAATATACATATTATCCTTTAACAGGAACGAGGCTTAGCCCCGGAGTATTAATTGCAAAACTTAACAGAAAATTTCAAGGAGATCAGAAGATTTTCTGGGATTCACATTTAACCCAAATTACAAATGCCCTTGAACGGGAATTCCTGGATGAATTGGCTCAAAAAGCCAGATTTTTGGATGAATCCGATAAATTATATAAAACCTTGTTTAACTCCATCTCGCATGAATTAAGAATTCCTGTTGCTACCATTATGGGGGCAACGGATACCTTATTAACTTCTTCTCACTCCGGTAATATTCAGGTTGCATTGTATAAAGAGATATTTACTGCCTCCCTGAGATTAAACCGTCTTATCGAAAACCTTCTAAACATGTCGAGGCTTGAAAACGGGCGGATTTCAGTAAGATTGGACTGGTGTGATATGAATGACGTGATTAATCAGGTATCCGAAGAATTGAAAGAAGAATTAAAATCTTTCTCCATGGTGGTATCTATTTCAGAAGATATGCCTTTGGTTAAAATAGATTACGGATTAATGGAACAGGCGTTTTATAATCTCTTAATTAATTCGTGCGAGCATGCTCCCTCACTGTCAGAAATTAATCTGGATGTGCAATATGATAATGGTGAATTGGTTATTTTAGTAATGGATAGAGGACCCGGATTTCCTGAAGGTAATATTGACTTCGTATTTGAGAAATTTTTCAGAACAGATGGCAGTAAAGCAGGAGGCCTGGGATTGGGATTATCTATTGTTAAGGGTTTTGTTGAGGCTCACAAAGGTAGGATAATCGTTGAAAACCGTAAGGATGGCGGTTCGAAATTCACCATTAGAATTCCCAGCGAAATAATAAACCACATGGTAACCTGAATGCTAATTTTGAAATAATATAAAGGTTCTCGAAAAACTGTAATATGAATGAAGATAAATCAATATTGATTATTGATGATGAATTGCAGATAAGGCGATTACTCGAAATAACTCTTTCAGCCAACGGCTACAAAATCATTCTTTCTGTAAACGGTAAACAGGGATTGATTGATGCCGCTACATTCAATCCCGCACTTATATTATTGGACTTGGGTTTACCTGATATTGATGGTTTGGAAGTTTTAAAAAAGTTACGGGAATGGTTTAATAAAGCAGTGATTGTTTTATCAGTACGCAGTTCAGAAGAAGATATTATTTCCGCGCTTGACAATGGGGCGAACGATTATCTCACAAAACCATTCAGAAGTGGAGAATTACTCGCCAGAATCAGGGCTGCAATCCGTATTGGCGAAAATGAAAACGATTCCCCGATGATGGAATTTGGTAAGCTTACTATAGATATGACAAATCATATAGCCAGAAAAAATAACAAAATATTAAAACTTACATCCACGGAGTTTTCGCTATTATGTATTCTGGCCAGAAATGAAGGACGTGTGTTAACGCATCAATATATTCTTAAAGAAGTCTGGGGATATGGTTATATTGAACAAACTCATTATCTAAGGGTGTTTGTAGCACAGTTAAGAAAAAAGATTGAAGATAATCCTTCCAAACCCACATTGTTAATCACTGAATCCGGGATAGGTTACCGGTTTGGAGATTAAATTATTTGTCAAAGGATAACACGATCAGATATATTCTATCAGGTTAAACGGTACTTTTACGGTGGAGCGGTAATGTTCTCCCAGGCTCAGAATGGCTTCATCATCTTCTTCGTAATACCAGTTGATAACACTTTTTTTACCTTCGTCGTGTTTTTTCTTAACCAGCCTGAATAATCCCAGCAGGTATTTGGACGAACCACTGTTTACATATTCCAGATTCAATTCAAATTGAGTAAAAGGAGCAGGTTCGTCATAGTATTTTTTTATCCAGTTGATTAGCTTGTCGAAAAACTCTCCGGGATTCTCGGGTATTGACCTTCCTTCAATTTTCAAGTGTCCTTGTTCAGGATTAAAATTTACTGCAGGAGTATTGCCGGTTTTTTCAAGGATAAGTTGTTTCATATAAAAGAATATTCATTATTCATAATGCAATGCCACGATGGGATCGAGTTTTGAAGCTTTTATAGCCGGATACATTCCGGCAAACAACCCTACGACAAAACAAAGAGCCAGACCACCCATTATCCATCCCCAGGGAATAATAAATGACGATTTCAGTAATAAAGATACAACATTTCCAACTAAAATTCCCAGGAGGATTCCCAGAATACCTCCAAGCTGACAGATGAAAATGGCTTCAAAAAGAAATTGCTGTTTGATCATACTGCTTTTAGCGCCAATGGCTTTTCTTGTACCTATTTCCCGGGTTCTTTCACTAACCGATACCAACATAATGTTCATAAGTCCGATGCCTGCTCCAAATAACGTGATAATGCCAATGATTGTTGCTGCAAACAATACCTTTTTCAATACATCATTTAGTATTTTTGACAGAAAATCGCTGCTGGTAATGTTGAAATCGGTTTCGTCTTTAACATTCAGATTCCTTACGGTTCGGAATAATCCTTCTGAGTATCCCATTCCTGCATCGTAGAGTTCAGGGGTATTAGGCGTTACACTGATATTGTAATTTTGTTGTGGATTCGAAAAATATTGTCGTACATTGGTATATGGAATCAGGCAAAGATTATCGCTGCTGTTGATGCTTGATCCTTTTTTTTCCAATATGCCGACAACAAGATATTTTCCGCTACCTATGGTGACCACTTTTTCAAGTGGATTTTCATCTTTAAAAATCTTATTAATCACATCATTTCCCAAAAGCACGATGTTTCGATTTAGCTGAACATCTGAAAATGTAATATTGCGCCCACTGGAAATATGATATCCTGCAGTTGTCAGGTAATTTTCATCCACCCCTATTACAGTCACATTAGGATTGGTCTTTTTCGATTTGTACTTTACTGTGGAAGTTCCCGAAGCATTCGTGGAAATTGATACCGTAGCCGGGAACCTGAAGAGATCTTTAAATTCGCTTGCCTGTCTATAGGAAATATACGGATGGTTTTTCCGGCGGTATTTTTTCTCGCCGATCTGCACATTGATGCTCCTGCTCTCGATGGTAAAAGTATTTGTTCCCATCGTGGCAAACTGTTTATTGATGGTAGATTTGATAGATTGGATTGCTGTAAGAATGCCAACCAGGGCAGTAATGCCAATCGCGATAATTATAATGGTTAGGATAGAGCGCAGAAAATTTGACAATACCGAACCTACCGAAACTTTTAAATTCTCCTGTATAAGCGACCAATACTTCATTTTAGATAAAAAAAATTATGATTCAAAGATAATGAATTGCTGCAATTGTAAGCATTTAATTACAAACAACATGGTGAAAAAGTTATCTTGAAACAGACAAATCCTTGAATTTACAAATCATAGAATAGGTGCTGTAGCAGCTGTTCACCATGTTTCATAACTCTTTTTTGAAAATATACGAATATAAACTATCTTGCACTTATTAACAATAAACTAAACTGCTATGAAAAAAACACTTTCGTTTCTATCTGCTCTTCTATTGACTTCAGTAATGCTATTTGGAGGGGGAATTGTGACTAATACAAATCAAAGCGCTTCATGGGTCAGAATGCCTGCAAGAAATGCAACGGTTGGTATGGACGCCGTTTATTTTAATCCGGCCGGACTTAGCCTCTTGCCTTCAAATGGTTTTTTTGTTTCTTTAAATAACCAGACTATTGGACAGAAAAGAACTATAACAAGCTCCTATCCATTGTTAAATGAATCCAAATATACCGGTGATGTATCAGCCCCATTATTTCCAAGTATTTATGCGGGTTATAAAACGGATAAATTTACGGTTTCATTTGGATTTTTACCCATTGGCGGTGGTGGTGGCGCTACCTACGATGCCGGTGTTCCATCATTTGAATATCCTTTAACAGATCTCGTTCCTGCTTTTGCAGTGCTGGGAGTAAATGCATACAGAGCCAATATATTCTTTGAAGGAACATCTGTCTTTTTCGGCTATCAACTGGGATTTACATATAAAATAAACGATATGCTTTCGGTAGCCATTGGTGGAAGGTATGTGATGGCTAAGGAGACTTATACAGGTCATTTAAAAGATATTGAAGTTTACAATTATAATAATAGTGCAGCATGGACAAGAGCTGACGTCATCATGAACGGAATTGCATCCACTGCTTCAACCAGCGGAACCAATTTACAGAGTGCAATTACTGCCGGACTTTTGCAGCCGAATGATCCCGCAAGTCTCACTATTGTTGGCGGATTAATGCAATTGGGAATTAATGCCACCGGTTATACCAATGCACAAGCGATAGCTGCATTTCAGGGCGCTGCAACTCAGTATACAGCAAGAGCTACATTACTTGGAGATCAGGAAGCCGATGCTAAAAAAACCGGTTCAGGTTTCACACCAATGATAAGTGTTAATTTTCATCCTTCTGAAAAACTAAATATTGCATTTAAATATGAACATAATACTAAACTGGAGTTAAAGAATGAAACCTCCAAAGATATTATTGTCGGATTTACTGCAACAGGAACTCCTATAACTCAATTTCCCGACGGAGCCAAAGCAAGAATGGATATTCCGGGTACATTTTCATTGGGAGCAACCTACAGACCCGTTGATAAATTACTGGTTTCAGCAGTTATGTATTATTACCTTGATAAAAATGCTAATTGGGACGGCAGACAGGATTCTTTGAAAGCAAACGGATATGAGTTGGCACTTGGATTGGAATACAATCTTACGGACAACCTTAAGGTGAGTGGTGGATTTTTATATACAAAACCGGGAACCACGCCTGCATACAATACAGATCTGAGCTTTAATGTGCAGTCAAGTACCATTGGATTTGGTGCAGCCTATAAAATCAATGATATGATTGAAGTTGAAGCAGGTGGTTCTTATACCATGTATACCGATGGTACGAAGAACTTTGAACGTAATACTCTGCTATATAAAGAAACATATGATAAAAGCACCTGGATTGTTGGATTAGGTGTGAATCTAAATTTCGGAAAATAAAATAAATCATTCTGCATATAATAAAAAAAGCTCCTGTTCAGGAGCTTTTTTATTTATTTCATCGGGGTGATATTTTACCTGGTTTTCTCATCTATTTTGGCCACAGGAATAGTATTTGCCATTGTCACCACATCAGATTCGGTATATCCGTCACAATGAAACGTAAGCAACGAACTTCCAAAAGGCACCTGGACATCATAATTTTTCTTACCATCTTCGGTATCATTAATCTGTAACAAAGCTTTGTAGCTACCCACCTTAATTCGTTTCTGATTGGAATCAGCGCCGGATGTCATAATTGCCGGCAAAGACAAGATGCTGTTGATACCTGCAATTAATGGCGAGTCGGTAATAATTGTAATGTCGGCCGATTTCCCGGTTTCTGAGTTGCCATATGTACGGTTTACATTAAGTCCTGAAAAACCTGCGCCGCTACTGTTTACATTATCTTCCGAATCGTTGTTGGCCATGTCTTTCATGGTTTTAGGAAGGAGTTCAAGCACTTCCTTGCCAATTGCAGTATTTACTTCGTTAAGCGCTTCCTGCAATGCAAATCGTGCACCATCCAGGTCGCCGCTTTTATATGATGATTTGGCTTTGGAAATATTGTCGTCAAAATTCTGGGCATATATGGTTCCTGATAGAATGAACAGAATGACGGATGTTATGGATAAAAGTCTCATTTTCATAATCTTAATATTTATTGTTCGCCTAATTGTTTCTTAATATTATCGATGCTGAATTCTCCGGCAGCATTCATCATTTGTTGTTCGTTGTCGAAATTCGTTCCGTTCAAAATAAATATCGAGGTCTGTCCAAACGGTACGCTGAGTTTGTATCCGGAGCTTTGATCAAATTCAATTACTCCCTGGTAACCCTGGAACGTAATTTTTTTATAATTCTCCTGGTTTTCAGTTGAGGCATACCCCCCGCCACTCAGGTATAAATTAACTGCCGAAAGCCAGGCAGAATTGTTGGCAATGGTTACCTTTAATTCCTGATCGCCTTTGGCATATCCGCGTTCTATTACCAATCCGGCAAAGTTCATTCCCGAGCTGGTAACATTATCCGCATCCTTTTGTTTTGATAAATCACTAACCGATTGAGGTAACGATTCCAATACTTTTTTACCTATTTCAAGTTCAATTCCTTGTATAGCCTGTCTGATTGCATTGCGTGATTGGGTGTAATTGCTCGCTTGATAGGCGGTTGAAGCTTCATCCATGCTCCCGGGAACATCGATGGAAGTTGCGTTTAATCCCTCGCCACGTGTATTTGCAGTTGTTGACTGCTCAGACTGTTGAGTTTCCTGGGTATCTTTCTTTTCATCATTAAAGATTCCGTCGATAATTTTGTCTTCGGTCTTGTCTTTTAACTTGTCTAAAAATCGTTGGGCATGACTTAGAGTCGTAAAAGAAAGACTGATAGTTACCATTAAAACTAAGATGCAGTTCTTTCTCATTTCATTCATTTTTAAGGTTAAACAGAGCGTTGAAATTAGTAAAAATGCAGATATGTTAACTAAATTCGTCTGCCAATTTTTGGCCCTATTGCAATAATTGCTGGGATTAAGCTTTGGTGTTGCGTTGCAGGATAACCAATCCCATAAAAGTTAAAAAGCCATTGAGTATCAATAACTCAAATCCAAATGTATAACCTCCGAACCATTTCTGGGAGTGTGAGCTGACGATGTAACATAAAACCGGGGAAACAATTGCCACAACAGGAGTCCACTTATCTTTTATTTTTTTCTTTGTAAACAAACCAAATGAAAAAAGACCGAGCAACGGCCCGTAGGTATATCCGGCAAATGTAAATACCGAGTTAATCACACTGTCATTATTCACTACACGGAACAGAATAATAACAGCGAACAGGAGGATTGAGAATCCGATATGAACCAGATACCGCTGCTTTATCCTGCTGTCATTTTCTGAAAATCCCAGGAAATCAACACAAAAAGAGGTTGTAAGTGCCGTGAGTGCAGAATCGGCGCTTGAATAGGCAGCTGCCACCAATCCAAGTATAAACACTACACCAGCTGCAACCGGGAGATGATTGAGTGACAGGTAAGGAAATAACTGATCTGTGGAACTGCATTTGTACAATGCCACAGCATCATCGTAAAGACCCAGTTTACAGGCGGCATCGTAATTATGGAGATTTTCAACAATCAGGTTTTTTGAATGGGCATAGATATACAGCAAAGCGCCGAGGGTGAGAAACAACAGGTTAACGAATATCAGGGAGGTACTCATCCAATACATATTCTTTTTAGCTTCTCTGATGTTTCGGCAGCTCAGATTTTTTTGCATCATATCCTGGTCCAGACCCGTCATAACAATACTGATAAATGCTCCGGCAAGAAAATGTTTGAAAAAATTATTCGGTGGTTTCCAGTCCCATACAAAGATTTGGGAATAGCGGCTATCTTTTATAGAATCGAACATATCTCCAAAAGAAAAATGAAGTTCGTGTGCTATATACCAGGTGGTAAAAATAACTGCCAACAGCATAAACAGCGTTTGAAGTGTATCTGTCCACACGATGGTTTTAATTCCTGCCCGGAATGAATAAATCCAGATAAAGATAATGGTTAGTGCTACTGTCAGCCAGAATGGAACCCCCCAAGTGGAAAAAACAAACTTATCAAGCACCATGGCAACAATATACAAACGAAAAGCAGATCCGATTATTCTTGAAATTAAAAAGAAAAAGGCCCCGGTTCGGTAAGATACCAGTCCAAAACGGTTTTTCAGATAAACATAAATTGAAGTAAGATTTAGTTTATAATAGAGCGGCATCAACACATTGGCAATAACAACATAACCCACCAGATAACCCAAAACAATCTGCATATATGAAAAATTACTGGATCCCACTTCCCCCGGGATGGAGATAAATGTCACTCCCGATAAGGATGCACCAATCATTCCAAAAGCCACCAGGTACCATGGTGATTGCCGGTTACCGAGAAAGAAGGAATAGCTGTTGGCATTTTTCCCGGTAATTCGCGAAATAACTACTAATACGGAGAAATAAAGCAGAATAACTACGATTAGAAATACCGGACTCATACAAAATTTTTTTTACAAGGATAGCAAAAACAATTCTGCAAAAAAAATTGTAATGCGGATGAAATGATATTAATTTTGACGCTTATATTTTTTTGAATTATTTATCAGAAGGCAATTCAATGAGTTATATTCATTTCCCCTCCAGACTATTGGAAGAAGCAGTTGAGGAATTTGCCAAATTGCCCGGTATCGGTCATAAAACAGCATTAAGACTGGTTTTGCACTTGTTAAAGCAAGACAAAGAGGCTGTAAACGAATTTGGAACAGCTATTATCCGGCTACGCAATGAAATTTTACACTGCAAAATCTGTCAGAATATTTCGGATTCCGAAATCTGCAATATTTGCAGTGATACTTCACGCGATCAATCCACCATATGCATCGTTGAAAATATTAAGGATGTGATGTCTATTGAAAATACAAACCAATACAAAGGCTTATACCATGTATTGGGAGGCATTATTTCACCTATGGATGGTATTGGTCCGAATGATTTGACCATAAAAGAACTGGATACCAGATTGAAAGATCAGGTTGTAAAGGAATTAATAATTGCCCTAAGCACTACTATGGAAGGCGATACTACCGGATTTTATATTTACCGGAAATTTAGTCAGTATAATATTGTAATATCCACCATTGCACGCGGTGTATCGGTGGGAGATGAACTGGAATATGCCGACGAAATAACACTCGGCCGATCCATTGTTAACCGTACCTTGTTTAATCCTTCATAAACCTGAAAAGCATACTCATACTTAATAAGTAAGCCGGATTAAAAATAAAATTAATCTTTCAGTAATTTACGATTGGCTTTTACTGCAAGCGCCGCGCCAATAATGCCGGCATTGTTTAACAATTTTGCAGGAACTACCCTGGTCTTAACGGTCAACCTGTCCGAAAACTTGTCCATTCTTTTGCTCATACCGCCTCCTATGATTATGAGTTCCGGCCAGAACAATCGTTCCATTTCCAGCAGATATTCGTTTAACCGGTTTCCCCAATCATCCCAGGATAATTTATCTTTTTTACGAGTTGCATCCGAAGCATATTTTTCTGCAATTTCACCGTTAAGAATCAGATGACCAAGTTCAGTATTCGGTAAAAGCTTTCCGTGGGTAAAGAATGCCGAACCAATTCCGGTGCCAATCGTCAGCATAAGCACCGAGCCTTTAACTCCCTTGCCTGCACCGAATTTTACATCGGCTAATCCTGCCACATCTGCATCGTTAAAAACCATTACAGGCAATCTGGTTATCTCCGAAAATAACTTTCCTGCATCCAATCCAATCCATGATTTATCGATATTAGAGGCAGTTTTAACTATTCCGTTCAGAACAACAGCAGGAAACCCGCAGCCAATCGGACCATCCCAGTGAAAATGTTCGACAAGTTGCTTCAGAACATTCGCAATAGCTTGTGGTGTTGCGGGATTAGGTGTTAAGATACGATGCCTTTTTTTAACAAATCTGCCGCTTTTAGTATTTACTATGGCGCCCTTTATTCCTGAGCCACCAATATCAATCCCTAATATTTTTTTAAATTTCATTTGTAAGATGTACCTTTAATGCGTTTTTTATGATAAAGTTATCTGATGTTTGTCTTGAAATTAAGCATTATTAAAAATAATGAAATATTAGTAAAGACAAACATACTAAATGTGATTTGTGTTTTGTTAAAATAATTACATTAATTCGTTTGATATTTAGGCTAAAAATTTCTTTTTTTGGTAGTTGTAAAAAGTAAAGTTATGAATAAAATTATCAATGATTTACTAAATTCGAATGCAAGAGTTATCATTTCGGATTTTGGTGCATTTATTATTAAACAAAAATCCCCGAGACTTATTGTATTTAATGAGTTCCTTAGATATAATGACGGCCTGTTGATTGATTATCTCTCTGCAAAGGATAATATTTCGAAAGATGTTGCCAAACTTAAAGTAACACACTTTGTAGAAGAATTAAATAAAAAACTTGAGGCAGGTGAAGAAATAGTCTTAGAAGGAATGGGAAAACTTATTAAAGAAAGTTCTGGAAAACTTACACTAACCGAAATTACAGGTACTGAGTCAACAACTCCTAAAAAAGAGAAGAAAAGTACTATAGAAAAGGAGCCAAAGCCTGTTGAAGAAGAACCCAAAACCGAAAAAGAGAAAGAAATTAAGGCAACTACCAATACAGAACCAAAAAAAGAGATGCCTAAAGAAGAACCAAAACCGGCTTCAGAGCAATTAGAAAAAAAAGAGGAATCTAAACCACAGCAACCTAAGAAAGATATTAAGAAGGAAGAAATAAAACCTCAGGAACAACCACAAGAAGAAAAAACCGAAGTTGAAATAACCCTTGACAAAGAAGAAAAGGCCGTTGCACCAGACAAAAAGAACCAAACCAGTGAAAAAATAACTGTAACTCCTATTAAAACGACAGATGAAAAAGAGACAGTAATTAAGCCTCAACCTGAACCAAAACCTGCAAAAAAAGTCGAGCACCAGAGTCGTTCAAAAAGTAATACACTTCAGATAGTTATATGGATTTTATTAATTATTCTTGTGAATGGGGCAATTGTCAGCTGGTTTGTTTTTAACGATAAAATTACAGGTATCTTTAAAAAAGACAAACAAGCTGCTACTGAGGTAACCACAACTACCGAAAATACTCCGGAAATAACAAGCGAAGAGAGTACTACAGAACCTGAAAATCCGGTTATAGAACCGGAAGAAATGTCTTCGCCCAATTCTGAGGAACCGGCAAAAAAAGTTAAACCTCCCGCTTCGGTTAAGCCGGCGATAAAGGAAGGAAAACAATTTTATATTGTTGCCGGTTGTTTCAAAGAGGAAAATAATGCTGATAAGCTTGTAAACGAACTGAAAAAAGATGGCTATCATTCGGAAAAATTTGGAAAGATTGGAAATCTGCACGCTGTAAGTTTCGGTTCATTCTCAGATAAATCAGCTGCGATTACCGAACTAAAAAATATACGAACTGCAGGACACCCCGATGCCTGGATCATTTATTATTAAAGAGCAGCCGTTTTTTGAAGTAAGTAATTTGACTGCATAAGAAGCATGTTATTTTCATGGCAATTGCAATAATTGCATGCTTTTAGAAATGGCTGATTTCGGATTTTAACCATTCTTATTTATAAATATCTTTGTACCTTTAAGTATACAAACCAAAGTTTAATGAGTTTCCAGGATTTCCGGCAATTTTTTATTAATATATTTCGCAAGATAAATCCGCTCTTAATCTATCCCGAATATAAAAGTGGATTCTATCGGGATATTTGTTATACAAATTATACAAGATTACGTTATTGGTCCTATTTTCTTATTCTTCTGGTAATCTTCCAGCTATATTCCGATCTTACATTTACCGGAATTTATACTTCGGAGCAAACAAAACTATTTTTTAGAATCGACATTATTCTTGCATTTTTTACACTGCTTTATTTTCTCTTGTCTCATTTTTATAAACCCGAGTCTGCGGATAAAGTAAAAACCATTCACAAAATAATCATGGTTTCCTACTTTATATTTCACTTGAACTGGGGAGCAATGGTATCATCGGTTGAGTCGGTAACCGCGAATGGACTTCCTACTTTTCTAATTGGTGTATTTTCAGCAGCTACTCTGTTTTATATCAGGGGAGGATATTTTCTTTTATTTCTGATAATCAGTCTTGTAACTCTTTATCTTATGCTTAATCATTTAGCATTGGACCAAAAGAAGATGATTGATGAATATTATTCTGTATTAACACTGGCAACAATTGCATGGGTTGTTTCCAGGGTAATCCTTACCACCCGTTTGCGTACGTTTATTGCTACTAAAAAAATGGAAGAGGTGAATGAAAGCCTTGATCGAACTGTTAAAGAAAGAACAGTTGAATTAAGTAATACCAACGAAAAACTGGTTGGTGAAATCAAAGAACGTAAAAAATACGAACATGACCTTATACTGGCTGTAAAAAGAGCTGAAGAAGCTGATCGGTTGAAAACAGTCTTTCTGGCTAATTTATCTCACGAGATAAGAACTCCCTTAAACGGTATACTTGGTTTTAGTGATTTGTTGAACAGAGGTGAAATTGCTTCCGACCGAAGAAAAAGGTATATTGATATCATATTGAATAGTGGGCAGCAATTGCTTCGCATTATTGATGATATTCTTGATATTTCCCTTATTGAGTCAAATCAAATGAAAGTTCATGAAGTGGAATTCTCTCTGAATGAAAAAATCCGTGAAATTTATGAGTTTTTCAGTGCATCGGGCAAGACTTCCGGAAAGGATAATATCAGACTCGTGTCTGTGATAGGTCTTCCCGACGGCAAAGACAACATATATACTGATCCATTCAGATTACAACAGGTAATTAATAACCTGCTCAAGAATGCCTATAAATTTACTTTCGAAGGTGAAATAGAATTTGGGTATGAATTCACTAATGACGAACTGCTTTTCTTTGTTACAGACACAGGAATAGGCATTGATGTTGGTAAACGCGAAATTATTTTTGAAAGATTCCGCCAAGGGGAAGAATCGTTAAAAAGAAGCTTTGGGGGTACAGGCTTGGGACTTTCCATTTCGAAAGGTATTGTGGAGCAAATGGGAGGTAAAATCTGGCTGGATACTACATTTCGAAAAGGAGCAAGATTCTACTTTACCTTATCAGATAAAGCGCTTTTAATTCAAAAGTATTCAATCGAAAGAAACAACACCAACAAGAACGAACCGGAAGTCTGAATCTCCTTTTTTTCCTAATTTTTTGTTCTATTTTATAGGCTTAAAGGACATATGGTATATTGCATTTGAGATAACCGCAATACTGTCAAACAGATCCCGATGATATTCTCCTTTAATGTACATTTCGGTCTGGTCACAATAGTTTTTGCTGGCCGGTATTCCTGAATTTCCAGTTGGAATAATGGTATACGAGCTATCCCAGTTATTTAACGAATAGATATGCCTGTGCGACGACCCATGGTTGACCTCTTTGGGGTTAGCCATTGAGTAAGAATA
Source organism: uncultured Bacteroidales bacterium (assembly GCA_963781805.1). Classification (GTDB taxonomy): domain Bacteria; phylum Bacteroidota; class Bacteroidia; order Bacteroidales; family UBA10428; genus JAFGPL01. The sequence goes on along the minus strand of CAWAHF010000004.1, from coordinate 4,774,620 downwards.
CGGCGAAACCGTATGAAAGCTTCCGCCTACCTTATACGGGCCCCGGTTTAATGAAAATACCCTGTCCAGAATATCTTTGCTCCCCAGATAATGTTTTAATGTTATCTGATGTAACTTGCCCCAATTCCAATCTGTAGGTGCCGAACCCAGTTTTTGTTCCAGTTCATTTATAGCTTCCTGATAACTTTTCACACATATATCCGCCAGTGTTTCTGTTTTTACTGTAGTAATATCATCTACCCAAACAGATCCCTTCTCTTCAATAATTCGATAAATTGCGGGCCTGATGATAGATGATGCTCCATTCAACTTATCAAATAACTCTTTACCGAGTTCATCTGCAAATATGTCTTGCCTAAGATTATTATAAAATGTTTCAAAAATTGCCGCAGCCTGACTGTTTTTGTTCATGTCACCATCCCAGTTTTTTAACAAGTTCAGTCCTTCCATCTGGAGTGATGTCAGATCATTAAAGGACTCAAGTGAGTTTAACAATACCGGCAGCATCTGTTCAGCCATTTTTGATTTTTGATCTAACTGAATAGCCTTAAAGTCATTAACTGAAAGCTTATCTTTCTGGGTTAACAATTGTCTGATTCGATTTATTCTGTAAGGTACTTCGTACCAATTACTGATATGATAAGGATAACTATCGTCCACCGTTTTATTATTAGCAGATGAAACATATCCGCATTCCGGATTATAGCTATAGGGCAGTTCTTCGAACGGTACCATACCTTTCCAGTTGTATTCATCGGTCCAGCCGGGTAAGATTCGATAAACGGCATCTCTTTTTCGTATGGGAATTCCTGCTGCACAGAATAAACCAATATTTCCCTCTTTATCCGCATAAACAACATTCTGACTGATGGAACGAAAAGTTCTCAGTGCATCTTTAAATTCCTTCCAGTTACCTGCACGATTCAATAAATATACAGTTTGCATCTCATTACTGAATTCATCACCAACCCAATGCATTGTAATTATTTTATCAGGTACTTTTTTAATTTCCGAAACAATCGGTCCCCTGAAACTGAATCGCAGATTTTTAATAATGGTATCTCCTTCGCTTGTGGCAAATTTTTCTGTTCTGATTTCAAAATTTTTCCATCCATCAATATACCAGTATTGATTACTGTCTTCAGGATTTATTTTTTCCTGATAAAAGTCGAGATTATCGACATAGGTATTGGTCATTCCCCAGGCAATTTTATCATTATGGCCACAGATAATCAAAGGTTGTCCCGGTAACACCAAACCTGTAACATCTACTTTCCCTTTTACTACCTGATGCATCTGGTACCAGATACCCGGAATATTCAATCCTAAGTGCATGTCGTTAGCCAGAATTGGCATTCCGGTAATCGATTTTTTTCCCGATACCGCCCAGTTATTGCTTCCGTTAAAAATCTCAATTCCTAAATCGTTCAATGGGCTCATTATTGACATCATGTCGGAACCAAATGAACCGGATTTCATAACCGAATCAAATTTCGGATAAACAAATGTTTTGTAAATGGAAACATTGGGTAGTATTTCAGCAAAATGCACCGAATCAACTACCTTACGGATATCTTCAAGAATAAATTCACTCCAGCCAGCTTTTAAGTCCCATGCCATATAACCTATAAGATTTAGCGAATGAATGGGTTGCCAGGGTTCGGGTTTATAACCTAAAATTGTAAATTCGGGCGGCAGATTTTTAACGTGTGTTTCAACGTACTGGTTCACACCGTTTGAAAATGATTCCAGAGCCCGGACTATATTTGAATCTAAGCTTTCCAGTAACATCTTTGATTTATCCGAGTAGCGAAGGGATCTTAACAAAATATCGGCATCAATGTATTTTTTTCCGAAAATCTCTGAAATTCGCCCTAGCGTCACCCTGCGTAACAGATCCATTTGCCACAGTCGATCTTCGGCCATTAAGTATCCAACCGCTGTGTAGAGATCATTTTCTGTTTTGGCATATACATGAGGTATGGCATATTTGTCGCGATATACTTCCACATTGGCATTCAGACCTGCCAGGTTGATATCCTTTGTATAATCAGGTAAAGCTTTACGAGATATATGACGCACAAAAATAAAACCTGCAATAAATATCAAAATAATTACAACCATTAATATCTGTAAAATTCTCTTAATATTTTTCATTAGAATTACTGTTTAATTATTTAATTGATAGTAATTATTCTCCTTATTTTTATCCGGTAAAAACGTATCGTTAAGATAAACCTGCTTGATTTTTCTAATTGTATTTTTTATAAACACAAAATCTTTTAAATTATTTTTCCAGGAGTCTACCGGAATGCTGATGGTTTCTGTTTCATTGTCTTCATACAACAGGTTCAGATTAAAGGTAACGGGTAATTTCCCGGTATTCTGAATAATGATCTTATAACCATTTTTAATGGATTCAACATTCTCAACAGCTAAATCTATCCATCCGGAATGGAAAAACCATGCATCCCAGAACCAGTTGAGGTCTTTAGCTGTAACATTGTTAAAAGTAAAGAAAAAATCGTAGGGAGTAGGATGTTTACCCTGCCAACGGTTAATATACTCTATCAGGGCCTTTTGAAAAAGCTCTTGTCCAAGGTATTCCCGAAGGTAATAAAGCGCAGTAGATGAGCGATAATATGCCTGCATTTGATACGTAATACCACGTAGTTGATTTGAGGGTACCATCAATGCCACATCTTCTTCATTGCCGGAGAAAGCTTCAAAAATGTTAAGGATATCATTAAACGGATTTTTATTATCGGTAAGATCTCCATCTGCCAATTTTGCCAGGAATGTAACAAAACCTTCATCCATCCAGGCATATTTTTGTTCATTTGTACCGACCATGAATGGAAAATACATGTGTCCTGTCTCGTGAGAGATCACATAAACCATACCTTTATACGTGCTAAAATTGCCAATATTTATCATCATAGGAAATTCCATTCCCTCCGATCCGTTAAATGCGGTTAAATTCGAAAATGGAAATAAGACATCTACGTAATTAGTTGATAATTTGCATATTGACATCGCAGTTATGTCTGCCGCAGATTTGAATCCTTCAGATTTTTTTGAATAAACTGCATTTACTGTTTTCCGGGTTCCGTAGTCTGAGCATTGAATGCTTCTGGCATCCCACACATAATTATTGCTGGTAGCGAAGGCAAAATCAGGCACGTTTTCAGCTTTAAATCTGAAAATACTTTTCTTACGACCTTTTGAAGGTCTCTCAAGTTCATTTCCGGATACGATTTGAATAACTACGTCAGATGTTTTTGATTGATTGTACCTGGATAAATATTTTTCTTTCAGAATTTCATCAGGATTTAGCCATTCACCGGTTGCCCAGACTAGGTACTTCGAAGGAACAGTTATCTCGCAATTAAAATTGTTGAAATCATTATAAAACTCCTGAGTACCATTATAACCGATATAATCCCATCCGTCTATGTCATCAAATACCGCGATCTGAGGGTACCAATAAGCTACCATAAATGAAGTGTTGTTGTAGGTGCCAAATCTCTCTGTGGTTTTTTCAGGAAATTTAAACTCCCAATCAATAACTATTTTCAGGGATTTTCGGGGAAGCAGATAATCCTGGAGCAGCACAATCATAGATGTCCCACTTCGAGTAATGCTTAAGGGATCTTCAATATTATAAACGGTGTCATTGATAGAAAGATATTTTATTTTTGTACCGTTATAAACATCAGATGGATTTACTGCCTTATCACGTGAATTTCCCTTTTTAAAATAATCCTGGTACAGTCTGATAACAATTCTGTTAAGTACCTCAGGGCTGTTATTCTGATAGGTTATCCATTCACGTCCTTTCAGGATTTTAGAATCAGGATCAAAATCAGCTTTAATCCGATAGGATGATTTATTCTGAAAATAATCAGGTCCGGGTCTTCCGTCATAACTTCTTGTACCTTTTTCATAGGCTATTTGAATGTTGTAAGGGATGTACAATTCAAAACCTGAAACATTTTCAGAAATGTTAAAAAGAAGGCATATAAATGGAACAATTTTTTGCATTTTGAGCCTATTCTTTGAAATTAAATGTGGCAATAACAGGTTGATGGTCAGAATTTTTGAATCCCAAATCAATTGTTTTTATATTGATAATTTTTATATTGGGTGATACTAATAAAAAATCGATGATGGTTGTTAAGGTTTTTCCCCGTTCATATTTTTCAGTAACCCTTCTGTTTGTGGGTTTGCCCGGATCAAATGCCCATGTCCATGTGTCGGGAAGATAGTTATCCGGAACAAAGCTCATGTTTAATGTGTCAAAGGGTTGATCGAGTTGCTCCGGCTTCATATGGGGCGGGGATTGATTCCAGTCGCCTCCTACCAAAACATAATTACCTGCATTGTACTCATTTTCGATAAAGTTTTTAAGATATTCCATTTGTTGCTTTCTGAGTGAACCATCATCATACGCAGAATTATGTGTATTGATTAAAATGAAATCTTTTCCAGAGATTGTTTTAAACCTGCTTACCAAAAAACATCGGTCGAGCATAAAAAGTTTTGTGGGCCAGCTATAGTTACCCGGGAATGAATATCTGAATGATTCGTATGGCTTATTTTTTGTAAACGATACAATACCTGATAACACTCTTCCCATGGGTTTGGTTACCGGAACGGGCACAAAGGCAACATCATAATTTTTTCCAAAATAGTGCTCAAACGAACCTAAGCTCTCACGCAATTCCATGACTTCATTCAGATGATAGCTTCTTTTTGATGATCTGTCTACCTCCTGCAAAAGAATAAAATTTAAGGAATCATTGTCTTCAACAAACTCTCTTATATTACTGAAATTTTCATATACCTGATTTACTGAGGGCCTCACCCTTTTACCTCCGTCATAGAAGAAATCCATTCCGGCATCAAGGCCTGCATACCCGATATTCCAACTCATAAGGGTATAGTTTTCGTCGGTCTTTAGTGTATCCCAAACTTTGGGATGACAAAATTTCAAAACTTCTTTGGGCTGATAATCATCCATAGTGGAATGGATGAGAAAAAGTATAAAGAGGCCTATGGGTATCAGAATTATGATAAGAATTAATTTAATAACACGCATAACCTTAAGTTTTTGTCAGAATTATGTTGAAATTTAAGCAGAAATATGTTACGAAACAAGCATGAATATTTTTTATTGTGATTGTCCGATGGCTGTAAGCCGGGCGTTTGATGTTAAAAATTCAAAAATAAAACAGATGAAAAAAAATTGTATATTAGGGTTTTAAAAACCTATAACCTAAAATTATGCAAATAAAAAAGTTGTTTGTATTGCTTTTAGTTCTGTTTTCAACTATCATCGTTTATTGCCAGGATGAGGAACAAAATCCAGATTCAAAAGAGAAAATAAAAAAGGGCTGGACATTTGGCGCTGTCCCTGCCATTGCCTACGATTCGGATATTGGATTTAAGTATGGCGCTGTGGTAAATTTCTTTCATTTCGGTGATGGTTCAACCTATCCTAAATACTTACATTCATTGTATTTTGAATGGTCGCGAACTACCAAGGGAAGCGGGATTAATCAGTTTACCTACGATTCTGAATATCTGATTCCCAAAATCAGAGTGTCAGCTGAGGCCAGTTTGTTAACTGAACAGGCGCTTGATTTTTACGGTTTCAACGGGTATGATGCATATTACAATCATAATTATGAAATCACGAATAATTCTGCCTATATTTCCCGTATGTTTTACCGCCTGGATCGTCACCTGTCAAAATTCAGGACAGATTTTTACGGACCAATTATGGGAAGAAAAGTTAGATGGCTGGCCGGACTTGAATTCACCTCGAACAAAATTGGCACAGTTGATATTGCAAAACTCAATAAAGGAAAAGATGCAGAAGACATGCTTCCTGATACTGCTCTATTATATGATAAATATGTATCATGGGGTGTAATACCTCAAAAGCAGGCAGAGGGAGGAAATACAATGCTCGTTAAACTGGGTATTGTATACGATACCCGTGATAATGAACCAAATCCGATGAAGGGAATGTGGACAGATCTTCAATTGCTGTTATCCCCTACTTTTCTGGGCAGTGATTATTCTTTTACGCGTATTGCAGTCACTCACCGACAATATTTTACACTGATTCAAAAGAAATTGTCATTTGCTTACCGCTTGTCTTATCAAGCCAAACTTTCTGGGAAAATGCCGTTTTATATGTTGCCCTTTGTATATAACACAGCACCAAACCTGACAAGAGACGGACTTGGAGGCGCCAAGACTATTCGCGGAGTATTAAGAAACAGGGTAGTGGGTGAAGATTTTGTTTACAGTAATTTTGAATTTCGCTGGAAGTTTTTAAGAACCGTAGTTCTCAATCAGAATTTGTATATTGCACTGAATGTCTTCACAGATATGGGACGCGTACTTAAAGATTATCCTCTTGATTTATCTGGTGTGCCGGCAGAAGACAAAGCAATTTATTTTCCCGGTACAAAGGAATCTCTTCATGTCGCCTATGGGGCAGGACTGCACTTTGCACTGAACGAAAATTTTATAGTTGCTGTGGATTATGGGTTGGCTGCAAAAAAGGATGACGGATTAAGAGGATTATATATTGGATTGAACTATTTATATTGATATTACCTGTGTACGAACCAAATAAAAAATCCTGTAAATTAGTTACAGGATTTTTCAATTACGATAATTCTCTAAAAAAGCTATGATATAAATGATCTTGGGGACGAAAAAATATACGAGAAAAACTCCTTTCGTATTTCCGGATCTTCAAATTTACCATGGAAGCTGGATGTGGTGGTAGTACTGTGTTCATCCTCCACACCTCTCACTGTAACGCATAAGTGAGACGCTTCAATTACTACCGCAACATCTTCTGCATTCAAAACATGTTTGAGTTCATTTGCGATTTGCTCAGTGAGTCTCTCCTGCAATTGCGGTTGTTTTGAAAAATATTCCACAATGCGGTTGATTTTTGATAATCCAATTACATATCCGTTAGAAATATAAGCTACATGAGCTTTTCCGATAATGGGTACAAAATGATGTTCACAATATGAATTCACCTTGATGTCTTTTTCAACCAACATCTGTTTGTAGCTGAATTTATTTTCAAACAGCGTGATTTTTGGTTTGCTTTTCGGATTTAAACTGCTGAATATCTCTTTTACAAACATTTTTGCAACCCTGTGAGGGGTACCTTTCAGGCTGTCATCCGTAAGGTCAAGACCAAGAATTTGCATTATTTCCTGAAAATGACGTTGTATTAATTCAATTTTTGAGCCTTCATCCAATGCATCTGCATCTAATTTTATCTGGATGCTGTTGTTCTTTATGATTGCTTCATCATCCAGAATTCGTAAATGGTCATTATGATCTACAGAGAGCCCCTTTAATTTTAGGTTATGTCCGTTATTATTCATATTGAATATTTTATGCAGGAAAATTAAAAGTTAGAATGATGAACCTTTGATTAATTATATCCTTTGAGTGAATCCATAAGTTTTTTACGTGTAAAGAATATTCTGCTTTTTACCGTACCAATTTTAAGGTTTAGTTTATCAGCAATTTCTTTATACTTAAAACCCTGAACATGCATCATAAATGGGATTTTAAATTCATCATCAAGTAGTTCAATATTTAATTGTATTTCCTTGGCCGATAAAAATTCATCCGGATTTTCCAGACCCGATTCCTGGTTTAGGTTCAGAAAGTAGAGATCATCTGTATTATCAAAAGTTGTATTCGCCTTGGAGGCTCTGCGGTAGTTATTTATAAATGTATTTTTCATAATCGTAAAAGTCCATGCTTTCAGATTCGTATTATCGGCAAATTTATCCCGGTATGAGATCGCTTTAACAAATGTTTCCTGCAACAAGTCACGTGCATCTTCAAAGTTTGAGGTCAGGCTGTAGGCAAATCTTTCAAGGCTACCTTTAAGACTTGTCAATTGATAGTTAAATTCTATTGCTGTCATGGCCTTAAATTTTAAATTAATTGTTTAACAAAATTACAGTATTATTAAACATCATGCAAATAGGTATGGTATTAGAACTACCATTTTACTAGTACATTTTAAATAAGAAATAATACTCTTAAATAGCTAAATTAAGTGAATAAAGAAATCTATTTATATTTATTCTAAATAAAATATAAATAACGAAAAGTTTGATTGCACTTCTTTTATTTGTTTAACATAAATTAACATTATATTAACAAATATAACATTTTTTCTTATTTAGAATGATTCTAATTAATCCAATTTCAAGCAGTTAACACAATAGCAAAAGTTAAATTATTTCATAAGAATCACTGTAGGAAATTAGATTATCTGGTCAATAATTCAAACTGAAAAGAGGAGAGCGGGTATCTTTTTATTGATGAAAAAAAATAAAGTGTTTAAAGAATCAAAGAGAAAATTTGGATAGTAATGTTTTTACTTTCTGTATTAAAAATTCAGAAATTAAAAACCTGCAGGATACAATAAAGTATTGCAGGCTTTTAAATCAATAAAAAACTAGAAACTAACAAATAAACGTTGCCCGGACTTGAGTTAATCCGTATAAAAACAACCAACCGTTTATTGAAATTGGTATTTTAGGAGATACTATCTGTTCACGATCAGTTTCAGTATTTGATTTATCTTTTTGTAATCGGATATTCTAATAAAGAATATTCCTTTTTCGTAGGTATATGTTTCCAGGGATATATCCTCAGTATTGGGTTCAATTCTTTTTGTATCAATCAATCTACCGGAAACATCATATACACTTAGCGTTAAATCATGCTGAACAGGTTGATTTAACCTGATATATGCCATATCTGATGCAGGATTTGGATATACTATGCATTTAAATTCCTGGCTGGTGGTGAAATCTTCATTGATACCGCTGGGGAAATCAAATTTATCAATGGCTGCCTGGTAAATTTCTTTTGTGCTCTCATCCTGCACAAATGCTACAGCTCGTAATTCATCGGCGTCGAACACATTATTTAGATTCCAGGAGTAGTTCACTGTTTCCATGCTCCCGGGCGACCAACTTTTATAAATATAGGTTCCGGCTGTATTAGGTAACATTGTTTTCACTACATTTCTGAATATTTTCTCACCATTGGTACCTTCCACTGTAGTTATTTTTCTTTCGATGATAATTATATGCAACGTTAGTTCACGTGGCGATAATGCCTGGGTGGCAATCAGAGTTGCATTTACATTCATTGTATTGTTCTGAATCCGGCTGTTTATTTCGATACTAAATTTAGGATCGGTTAACGACTGGAGGTTTATGTCATTGGTATGGTCAGCCAAAGATTTAATATTGTAATCATATTTGTGAGTTACAGCAGTCCCACCGTATGTTGTAGTAACTCCGCCGTCAAGAAATGTGAAAGGTACGCCCAGTATACCATAATAGAATACCCGTGTGCTCGATACTAGCGGATTATCCAAATTGAATGGGTCAGAACCCGGAAATGAAGTATGGTATTGAATATCCATAACATCCCCGTTCAATTTATTAATAGCCGACCAAACCTGATCATCTGCATCTTTACTGGCAGAATCAGATGAATTGGTAAAATGTTCCAATAGAACAATTTTACCTCTTTCCCAGATTCCAATATTATCTATCGCAATTCCTTTATTGGTTGAGCCAGTACCATCAGAACCATATGCAACTCTGAATTGTACGTTTGTTTGTCCGATAAGCATATTCAGGTTATGTCTGGCTTCACCCCATTTTGTATCTTTGATGTCGGACCATCCAATTGCCTGTCTCCCCGGTTGCCCTTGTATATCATATTTATTAAACCAGTTAATCCCATCATCAATTCCACCGATATTGTGCCAGGTAGCTTCGTTATTGATCCGGTACTGCAAAACAGCGCCATCTCTTATTTGGTCGAAGATTCGCCACATATCGAATTTTATCATGGGCTTTTTAACATCCGTAAAATCAAAGCAGGGACTTGAAATCCATGAATTTTCTGCCATATTTTTGGTTATCCCGGTATACCATGCATTAACACCCGAGGCAGCGCCGTTAAAACCCTCTGTCGGTTGACCCAACTGCCAGCTATTTATTTCACTCTGATCATCTTTTAAGGCAACCCAACCATTAGGACCGGTTTCAAAATCTTCCATATAATCGCTTTCAGCTAATTTGAATGTAGGTCGCAGATGGAAGATTTTTGAAGTTGTATCTACGCATCCGTAATTTGACTTTATTTCCAAATTTATTTTATAGTCACCTGCATCCTGAAAACTGAATTCGGGATTTTGAACCAAAAGACTATCATAATTATCTCCGGTATAAAACTTCCATTTGTATGAATTAATTTCTCCTTCTTTAATTGAAGAGTTGTCATTAAACGCTATAGTTGAACCCGGATTATAACACTCAGATATCCAGTCAAAATCGGCGTGAGGTTTATCACCAAAATTAAAACGAATTTCTTTTGAGCCGACACAACCTTTTGTACTGGTTGCAGAGAGTATAACATATCTTCTTCCCGAAGTTTTGTACAAATGTGTTGGATCCTTGAGGGTACTTGTATTTTCAGCAACAGAATTCGGATCATCAAAATTCCATGCCCAATTGGTAACTCCATCCGATGAAATGGTTTTATTGATAAAAGCAGTAGAATCATTTAATCCCGGAGCAACGCACGTATCTGTAACATCGAAATCAATTTGTGGAGCTTCATTTAGAGTAACGATTTCGTAGACTTTCCGTGAACAACCTTTTAGTGTTGTATATGAATAGAAAATGCTGTCTATACCCGAAGTACCATAAGATGGAACAAAGTAAAATCCTGTAATTATGTTCCCAGTGACTTCTTTTCCGTAAAAGATTCCTTCTGCAACATTTCCGTTTAATTCAATAGCCTGTTCATTATTGCAGAAAATGTTTTTATTAAATCCTACGAACCATATGGGATTTACATATTCTATGGTAATATTTTCTTTTTTTGACAAAGGTGTACCATCTTTAAGATAGGTATAGGTTATTTCATAAACCTGTCCACTAAGTTTTGAAGGCTCAATTAAAGCAGTGTTATCGCCATTGTCTGTTAAACCAATTCCACCTGATATTGTAAATGTCCCGATGGCTCCTACAATATTTGCGCCTGTAATCGTAAATGGGGGACTGTTGTAACAGTAAAATGTTATATCATCCGGGAAAACAATATCTGCCTCAACATTAAGTACATTAACAAGAACACTATCTTTCCCGAAACAACCGGAGGATGGATCCTGGTACCTGTACGTTATTTTATGAGGTGAACCTTCAGTACCTGCATAGCGAGGCAAAAAGAATGTGGTATCCATACCAAAAAATAATCCATCTCCACTAAAAGTACCACCTGCAGGCGATCCAAAGATAGGAACCTTACTATTATCTTCAACACTATATGTTTGATTTAATCCAATAATATCCACACTGGGTGCAGGGATAACCGAAACCGTAACACTACCCGAAACAGTACCTTTGCAATATTTATCATGAACCATAGCTAGTGAATAAGTTCCGGCATTATTCACATTAAATGTTTTAGGAGAAGCGGTAATATTTTTAATTGTATCAATAATGGCGGAGCCTCTTTTATAGCTAAAATACCAGGGAGATATTCCGGTTAAATCTGCCCTTAAGGTAGCGTTAGAACCTTCACAAACCGTACCCCCTCCCAAAAGCATAGCTGTTGGAGCGGACCTGTAAATTACCACACCCTGACCCGTAGCTTTGCCTGTACATAATGCATCTGAAACCAAAGTGACTTTATAGGTGCCTTGATTGGTAACTTTCAGGGTGTAAGAATTTTTGGTTATTCCGTTTACAAGTGGTTGATTTACATTATTAATCGTATAGGTAAAACTCCACGGTAATGTGCCTTTGGTCAAAGTAACAGTCAGACTTGCGGTATCTCCGGGACAAATTGAATCAATACCTGATATCGTTGCTTCGGGAGAAATTTTATAACTTACTTTAATGGTATCTTTGCTTCCGGTTAAAGAAGTACAAAATTTGTCGCCGGTTGATTTAATATGATACAAACCTGGCTTACTTGTTGTAAAATTGAATGGATTCTGGGTAATGTTGGTATAAATCGTATCGGTGGTATTTAGGCTAAGTGTAAAATGCCATGGATTGACTCCGGTAAAACCAGCTCTCAGATGGGCAGTTGTTATTCCATCATTACAAATAGACGTATCTCCAATAGCAGATAGTATTACCTTAACAGAATCGTGCTGATTTATTATGGCGCTTCCGTTTACTACTCCGTTGTTAAACTTGGCGTCTGAGACCTTGGTGAGAATATATGTCCCTAATTTATTAGTTAACAGGGTTGTGTCGCTACCAACTATTTTTGGAATAACTATCGGAATACCACTGCTAATTTTGTAGGTTACAGACCAGGGACTGGTTCCCGTTAAAGCAATTTTTACTTTTGCCAGTTCTCCCGGACAAATTGTATCCGTTCCGCTTATAGTAGCAGATGGCAATATACTTATAGGCCCATACCATCCTGTCTGAATAGTATCCCCGATAAGTGATCCTAACAATGCAACAGGCGCTACAGCACAACTGATATATTTTGAATTATCTGCTGCTGTAATAGCATAGGTTTGTGTAGATGCGATCAGGATTTTATTTATAGTATCTGGCAGGTTATTTGCCCGGTACCAGAAGTATTTATGTGTCCCTTTTGGATTATCTTCTTTATCAGAATATGTAAAATTAATGGTATCTGTCTGTCCAATGGCAATGGTACCGCCAATTTTAACATTTTTAGCAACCGGTGCTGCATTTACATAATACCAAGGACTACAGTACTTTATCGGAGATATTGCTCCAAGTACATCGGCAGGTTGAACGCTGGCTCTAATATAATATCCGCCATCTGCATACTGAAGTACATATTCCCTATATATTGAATTTCCTCCATTGCCAATTACTGTTTTGAATAAAGTTGAATCAACACCGGGATTACCAGCTCTCTTCCAGGTATATATGCTTGCTCCCTCCGAATTGTTATCCGGATCAGAATAGGTATAATTTAAAGTATTGAGTGAGAAAATAGTTTTAGTTCCCGAAAGGATTACATTTTTCGCTGTTGGAGGATCATTGACCGGAGTTATGGAAATATAGCGGTATGCAGGGGTTGTTGCAGATGCTAAACCGTCATTGACATTTATTGAAATTCTACGCAGCGCTGTTGATGGATCAAGCGTATCCCTGTTTTCATATTTAATGCTTCTGATGGCTAACTGATAGTTTGATATTTTATCTTTTCCTGACAGGGTCATGGTAAATGTTGCAGGATTATAAGTACCGGTAATATTTGCAATTTTAGCAGGGTACCTGAGTGTATCTTCTTTCAAAGCCGGATTTAGATCAATGCTAATCGTAGCTGATACTAACGAATCATTGTCAACGTCTGCAACAACAAGATCGGAAGTAATAATAACAGGCAAGTCACCTTCGGTATAAGTTATTGGTGCTCCTTCAATTCCGCTTAATACAGGAGGATCATTCACCCCTGTTATGGTCAGGTTTCTGTATAATATATTACTTGGTGCATTCCCATCATTTACGATAAATGAAATTATACGGGGTGTTATGGATGGTTTATTGCCATTTGAATTTGAATAGGTTACGCTTCTTAGTGCAGTTTGGTAATTGACTACCGTCGATGAGCCTGTAAGTGTAAGTATACCTGTTCCTGAACTCCATGAAACATTGATACCGTTTTGATTGTTGCAACTTAAAACATCTTCTGAGCTTACGTAACCGGACGATATATTTACATAGGCAGCATTGAGATTTGGACTGTCATAATCAGTTACAGTTAATGCCGAAGTAAGTGAAATGGGTATTGTTCCTTCAGTAAAATTAATTGCGGTGGATTCAATATTTCCTAAAACCGGTGGATCGTTTACTGGAATAATCGTGATATCACGCGTTACCGGGGAACTGTTGGTAATACCATCATTCACGGTAAAACTGACTGTTCTTGCAAGTGTGGAAGGATTGAGCTTGTTGGTATTCTGATAGGTTACCGACTTAAGAGCAGTCTGGTAAGTTAAAAGGGCAACAGTTCCTACAAGTGTAAGTGTTCCCGTAGATCCGTTCCAACTGCCAGTAATACCATTTTGATTTACAAATCTCAGCGTATCCTCACCGGCCATATAATTTGAACTAATGTGGATGGTGGCTCCTGCTAAGGTCAAATTATCAACATCATTAACCGTGATGGAATTTGTTATTACTTTAGGCACATCTTCTTCCGTATAGCTTAATGTGCTACTTTCAAGATTGCCTAAAACCGGTGCATCATTTACAGCAGAAATGGTTAGTGCCCTGGAAACCCCATTACTGGGACTTGTGCCATCATTCACTAAAAATGATATAGATCGCAAACTAACATTCGGATTATCATTATTTATATTTTGATACGTTATACTTCTTAATGCGGTTTGGTAACTGGCTAAAGAAGAAGTACCTGTAAGGGAAAGAATTCCGGTTGAAGGTGTATAACTCCCAGAAATACCATTTTGAGGGGAGAAATATAATCGATCTTCAGCCGATATAAAACCGGAAATGCTGATCGTAGCCGAAACAAGATTCGTATTATCAACATCTTGTACAATAATTGAAGATGTAATAAGTACAGGTGATTGTCCTTCCGTATAACTCAAAGAACCGCTCTCAATTCCGCTCAGAGAGGGGGCATTGTTTGTCCCGTTAATTGCTATATTCCTGGTAACTACATTGCTGCTATCGGAACCGTCATAAACCCTGAAACGCACTGTTCTTCCAATAGTTGAAGGATTTGTTGTGTTGATATTTTCATATTTAATGCTTCTTAATGCCGTACGGTAATTTGCAAGCGATGCACTTCCATTAAGAATTAATCTTCCGGTTGTGTTGCTATAATTTCCTGTTATGCCATTTTGATTGATAAACCTCAGGTAATCCTCCGTGCTGGAATATCCTGTTGAAATATTTACAGTGGCACCTGAAATATTTGTATTATCAATGTCGGTGATGGTTATGGCAGAAGTGACTCCAATCTGACCATCCCCCTCGGTATATGTGATGGTGGAAGTTTCTATTCCTGCAAGAACCGAGGGATCATTTACAGATGTTACAGTTATGGTTCTTGTTGCCACATTGCTGGGGAGCGAGCCGTCATTTACTGAAAAAGTGACAACACGATTTGTTGTGTTAGGACTTGATGTATTTGTATTCTCATACGTAATACTTCTTAAAGCATTCTGATAATTTGTCAGGCTTGATGATCCGGTTAAAGTCAATGTCCCCAGTCCGGAGGACCATGAACCAGAAATGCCATTTTGGTTGGTGAAATGAAGGATATCTTCAGAGTTTAAGTATCCTGAAGAAATTCTTACACTTGCAGATGAAATAGTTGTATTGTCAACATCGCCTACATTTATGGTTGAAGTAACATTTACGGATCCCTGATCCTCAAGATAATTACTAATTGATACCTCAATATTACTAAGGGTTGGAGCGTCATTTACTCCCGAAATATTTATGGTTCTTGTTGGAATATTACTGTCAGAACTACCATCATTTACAGCGAAACTTAAGGTTCGTGCTGTTGTGGAAGGATTGTTCTGATTGGTATTGATATAGGTAATGCTTCTTAAAGCTGATTGATAATTCGCTAATAACGAAGTTCCTGATAATGTGAGTGTTCCATTGGAAGGGTTCCACATTCCGGAAATACCGTTTTGATTTGTAAAATTCAATTGATCTTCGGTGCTTACAAAACCTCCTGATATAGTAACAGTGGCCGAGCCGAGGGTAGTATTGTCAACATCGCTCACAGTTAATAATGATGTAATATTTACATTTCCCAGGCCTTCAGTATAATTTATTGCAGAGGATTCCAAACCCGATAAGACAGGTGCGTCATTTACAGCAGTAACCGTAAACGTTACGGATTTAGCAGCAGACTTTGGTGTCCCACCATTGCCGCTATCATAGGCTGTAAAGGTAACAGACTCGCTACCATTCCATTCAGAATTTTTAACGGTAATTGTAGCAATTTTACCGGAACTAATCGATACATTCAGATTGGCAGGGGAAGAAGAAGTCCAGGTAATATTTGCATCTGATTCCTGTGGGTCATATACATAATCGTTCAGATTAATTGTGGAAAAAGAACTTCCTTCACTTACAGATTGATTAGGAATTGTGCTAATTATAGGAGCTGTATAATTGTATTGCTCAAGAGCAGTATACCACATTGTTCCCATTTTATTATAACCTGAAGTTACCGGATGATATAAATCTTGGTACATATCACCTGTAGGGGATACTCGATAATCAATTCCTGCGCCTGTTTCCATATTAACCAATCGAATAATGTCAGAAGGTCTTGAAGCAATCATGATTGCCAATTGCTGATTAAAATAACTTGTAGGTTGATGATTGCCCGAAGAACTGCTTCCCCCACGATTTATAATTTGTGCCAGAAAGACTGGCACCGTTTTACCTGCAGAAATTTCATAAGTATCAATGAGATCCAGAATACTAGAAATGCTAGATACAATTCCAGGTACTGATGTAGAATCAAATAAACCATTTGTTCCTATATGCAACAAAATGATATCTGGTTGATAATATGTCAGATAATTTTGGGGACAAGAGGGTAGTTCACAAACACCACCTAAATAGTTGTTTCTTCCGGTTTGTAGCAATGTCAATAATTGTGATGCTGAAATGCCAGGAAATCCGGCATTATCAGCATAACCCGAAGGCAAATAATTACCTCCTGAATTTTCACTTCCAATAAAATTAAAGGTATATCCATCGGCCATTAAAAGCTGATAAAGTCTGTAGCGATATGCAACTTTATCACCATCAGGTCTTGTATCAGGATTTCTATCATCCCAAGTAATGGAATTGCCCAAAGGCATTATTTTCAGAGGAGTTTGTGATTTAACCTGAATAGCTGATAAAATAAGCAGAAATAAATTTAATATAATGGTTAGGGGAAGTTTTCTTAGCTTCATAGTATTTATGAAATTATTTTCTACAATTAAACACTTTAAGAAATAAAATAGTTCTAAAGTTCCTTAGTGATTTATTCACACTTTGTCAGTCAAATTAAAATAGCTTGCATAGCAACAAGTAAAAATACTAAATTAATGTCA
This sequence comes from uncultured Bacteroidales bacterium, assembly GCA_963781805.1. Lineage (GTDB taxonomy): Bacteria > Bacteroidota > Bacteroidia > Bacteroidales > UBA10428 > JAFGPL01. Next base: position 4,757,429 of record CAWAHF010000004.1, on the reverse strand, counting down.
TGCCATTAAAGTCAATTTGATGAACATAGCAGTTTGAGGTTTAAAAGAAATAAAATCGGCAGGGAAAGGATTTATCTGAGGTTTAAAAATCGTTTAAATCTTTTATTTTAAATAATAACAGATTTGAACCGGTAAGGATAAATCCCCCGTCAGAAGTATTATCCATTCCATATCCATCCAGTTTTTCTTTGGAAAATCCATATTTATAAAAAACAGGATTTTCTCCGTTGTTATCTGATTTTATCATTAACATTTTTTTAGTATCTAATTTTGGATCAAATGTTGTTCCCAGGATATAAATCTGATTGTCTTTAATCAGTAAATCGTTGGAAGTTTCGTTTTCACCATCATCCAGGTTTTTTGTTGTAAATAGTTCGACAAGTTCATTATCAACTTTTGATAATATTATATTAGACGTACCAGTTGATGTATTAATTGAGTTTCCAAGAATAATAAAATTACCATCTGGCAATGTTTTAATCATTTTACCATAATAGTCGTCAATACCTCCAATAGTTGTTGGATATCCATGTAATGCCGTACTATCAATTTTTACCAGGTAAATACTTTTAATGTTTGTTTCTGAAGGAATTCTGTTTGATGTTCCTATCATAATATATCCATCTTGCACTTCAACAATTGAATTAGCAATTTCATCCATATCCTTTGAGCCATGTTTTCTTGCATAGGGCCAAACTTCTATTCCATCAAGAGTAATGTTGTGTACCCAAATCTGTTTGTTATGAATTCCATTATTAAGACTATCACAATAACCGACTGCAACAATATCATCAGAACTATTTATAATCAGATTATTACCCTCATCATCGCCATAACTTCTGCCATATTTCCTGGTCCATAATGTATCGCCTAGATTATTAAATCGTAATATCCAGATATCATTATTTCCAATTGATTTTTGGTAGGTTCCTATTGCAACCGCGCTTCCGTCTGATAAAATTTGAATCTTGGAAGCTTTATCACTTAAAGGACCTCCAAACGTTCTAACATCCGTTTTTGAATTTCCAAACTTATCCGTAATAAGGACAAACACATCCGTATTGTTTTCGCTTATTGAAAGTGTTCCTATCACAAAATAACCACCATCAGGTAGTTGTTTCACATCGTTTCCGTGATCAAGCGAATTACCACCATAAAACTTTAAAAATGTTTCACTCTGCTTTGGGCTGATATCATTATTATCACAAGCTGTTCCTAGTAGGAGGAAAAATATTATGAATAGAGTAGCTGCTTTCATTTTATTGATTCTTTTTTGGCTGATAGAAGGAGAAATAGTATCCAAAAGCGATTGATAATGATTTTAACGAAAAATCGTCATCAAGATAATGATACTTGATATTTAGTTCAGGATTTTCAAACCTTAGATATGATTTAACGATATTATTCAATCCAAAGTGATACCTGATATCCAATACCAGAAAGCCTCTCGGAATTTTGAATTTTGCTCCTGCACCAATGTGATAGGAATAGAAAAAACGTTTTCGGAAATCTGTCATGGTTATTTTTGCTCCGGTGGTCTCCATTTCGGGTATACCCGAAACAGTTCCGATTTTACTAATACTGGCACCTGTTCTCACAAAGTAATTTAATGCGCCATATTCAAATTCATAGCCAAGCGATAGTGGTATTTCATAACGGTTTACAGATTCTTTAAAACTAACAATGGTACCAATGGGTAATTCAGAATTCACATTGGTTGTAAACTCATCAGTAAATTTATAGGAATTATGAACATAATTAATTCCGAGATTAAGAAACAGCTTTTTAGAAATATACCTGTTTAAGGAAATCCCAACCTGATAGCCTCCGCCCAGAATGTTTTTTGATTTGGTATATTCAGAGTTTCCCGTAGAATAAGGTTCAATAATTCTTGGATTTGTAAAATTAGGTCCTATTTTAAGGCCAAATGAAAAAACTGACAATGTTCTGAATGATTCAAATAAGGAAACAAATTCGGCTGCATCATCAGACATTACTTCATATTCAGGATTTTTTTTCAGAAATTCAATCATCGTATTTTCTGCATTCAACTGATCACCATCAAACAAATAAGCAAGAATTAAAATTTTATAGGCGTCATTTCGCTGAATTCTGGTAAAACCATTCTCGATGCAAGGTTTTAGCATACTGGGTATGTCTTCAATAATACCCTGTTTGTATAATTTCCTGGCCTCAAGGAGTTTACTGCCGCAATCATCCTGTCCATTGACAGCTTGCAGAATAAATATCAGCGCAGGTAGAAAAAATGATAACTTCATATAAATCAGTTTCATATTTTATGCTTGATGAGTAAAGTTCTACTTATTTTATTTATTATTACAGGTTTTCTGATAATTAATATCGTAACCTACATAAGCTTCCCATTCTCTTTGTGTTAGGTTACGACTTACTTTTGAACAAATTTGATCAGCCATAATATCTGCCTTTGTAGGCCATAGATAGATTTTAGCATTCTGATGGGCTGAAATCAAGTTCTTACCATCCGGACTAAATGCAAGTGACATTGGCCAGTCATCAGAGACAAGAATTTCAACAGGACGAAGAGTAAAATCCTTTGTACTCCAGATTTTTATTTTTGAATCATTGCCACATGAAGCTAACTGACTATTATCCGGGCTAAATTTTAGATCTACCACCCTGGCATTGTGAGCATTAAGAGTATGAATTATATTGCCGGAATTGAAATCATAAAGAGATATCCTACCCTTCATATCACCCCAGGCAATTAACGAACCTCTGTTATTGAATGAAACTACATTTACAAATCCATTAGTTGTCGAATAGATCACTTTTTGTTCAGAGGTATTTATATTCCACAGAATCACCCCGTTCTCTGCCCCGGCAACTAAATAATTTCCGTTTGGAGAGATACTAATGCTTCGAATTCTGGCACTATATGTTGCAAAAATCTTTTTTGAATTATTTATCAGGTCATAATAAATAATTGAATTATCACTGGCTGAAGCATACAGGCCATTATTATCTGGTGCAAAACAGAGAGATTCAAAGTAACCCTTTTGTCCGGTCAACAGTTGTGGCTGTGTATTTGGTTGATTGAGTTTAAAAAGTTGTATGGCTGTTGAGGTTGTAGCACATGCTAACCATCTTCCATTATTGCTGATTACCAATGCTTTGTTACTAAAATTATTATCGATAAGAATTCGTGGTTTAGTTGTGTTACTATTCAAATCCCAGGCAAGAATTTTCCCATCCCAACCTGAACTGTAGAAAGTATTAGATCTCGGAAGAAAATAAACAGACCATACAGTACCTTCATTATGACCTTTGAATAAGTTAAAATTTTCACCATTATACGAAACAAGGGCTGAATACAGGCTGGAATATATATCCGGGTGATTCTCCTGTCCTGAAAACTGTTTATTGAAAATAAAAGCCTGATCTGCCAGTAATGCTTTCAGATCAGGATCACTTATATCCTGGGATTTTACCGCAATGGTTTGTGCAATGGAAAGCATTCTGCGTCTGAATTCAAGATCTTTTTGCTTTTCTGCTTCCGTTTGCCCTATTAATGCTTTTTCTGCATTTCGTTGTGCCTGGTTTTTTTCTTGTTGTGCCAACAAACTTGCCAATGCAGCTGAATCTGCTTTATGCTGGGCTTGGAGTTTTTCTTCCTCACTCAATTTTGATATCTTTATTGCTTTTTTACGTGCATTTTCAGCGGTATCTGCCTGCATCTGGGCATAATATTTGTCTACCTCAGCTTTTCCTGCCTTTTGTTCAGCCAGTTGCCTGAGTTGTTCTGCCTCCTGGGTTTTCAATTCCAAATCGAAATTCTTATTTGCGAGTTCATTTGTTAAATCCTTCATACCTGCTCGTTGTCCGTTCACCATAAATAGAAGAATAACAACAACAAATAATACTCCTGCCATTGAAAGAGCAAATCGTCTTGTTCTATCAAGGACCTTTCTCTGAACCCTTACCTTATTTTGTTCTTCCTGCAAATATTTTTTTTCACTGGCATCTAAGAATACCATAACTTTCTCAAAAGCAGGATTGTATTTTTTTGCCCAGGCCAGGGTGGGTTTTTGTGTTCTTTTCCAGTTTAAAGCAAGATGAAGATCCGGTGGTCGCCATAATCCTGTTTGTCCTACCTGATATAAAGATGCAGCTTCCGAAAGTCTGAGATACATTTGCACGGACGAAAATTCTTCTTCTACCCAAACTTTTAGTTTATCCCAGATACGCATCAAACTTTCATGGGATATATCAATAACTGAATCCGAATCAAGATTGATTCCTTCTGCAGGAGTGATGAATGAACGTCGTTTTATCCTAAATTTTTCAACTACTTCGATTACCTTTTGTTCGACTACCTGGGCAATTTCAGCAATAGCCCTTATACTCACCGGGTGTCTGATACCTTTGTTATCGGCACCCTTCAACGTCAAAGATTTAAAAAGTATTTTACAAATCTGTTGCCCTTCTTCTGTAAGCTCATCGTAAGCCTCGTTGGCATGCATGGATAATGCATTTTCCATTTTTCCTGCCGCTTCATAGTCCCTCATCTTAATGGGTGAATTGGGTTCGCTATATCTTGCCCAGGAGTCCCATGTTCGCATCATTACATGTTGTAAAACAGGTAATTGATCCGTCTTATTTTCAATCGTATTTAAAATATGCTGCAACAATTGCGGATCAATTGTTGCTCCTCCTACTGCTAACGGACCTAATATGGCTTCTTTAAAATCGTTTCGGGTCATTTGAGGTATGAGGAAATTACTGATATTGATGAGTTTAGTGAGTTCCTGAAATTGTGAACATTCCCCAATGAAATCGGACCTCATGGTCATTACCACATAAATAGGATGTTCTTCATTATTAATGGCATTTACTATTAATTTAATATATGCTTCCGTTTCATTAATGGTTGTTGAATCTTTGCGGCTCTCTTTAAATCGAAACAACTCTTCAAATTGATCAAGGATTAACAGTATATTTTCATTTCTGGGAATTTTCATCTGTTTAATTGCATCAACCAATCCGTAAGAACTTCTGCGGAGGACAGTATAATTAATCTTCTTTTTAATAGATTCGTCATGACTATACTTACTTTCCTTATCGCTGGCTGTCATTGAATTTGCCAAATTTTCCACCGGACTGTTACCGGGTCTTGTAGTTATAATTCGCCAATTTGAACCGGCATTCAAAATAAAACCACCGTACAAGGTAGGTATGAGTCCGCAGTATATCAAAGAAGATTTACCGCTGCCTGAAGCCCCTGTTACTGCTACAAATCGATTTTTAGCCAAGTAGTCCAATACAGTTTCGCTATGACCCTCCCGTCCAAAAAACAAATGGTTCTCTTCAATAGAAAAGGGTCTCAGCCCTGGGAAAGGATTCCTGGCAGATAATAATTCATATGTGTCCTGAATTTTTTTAGCCACCATTGTGTTCTTGTTTAATATTATTTACAAAGTCACTGCAAAATACTTCATCAAGAGAGTCAGATTTATGAATAATGACATTATGCAAAAATTTTACCATATTATCATCAATCTTTTCTTTTGTTATCATCCCAATAGTCTTGTAGGGTTTCTCTTTGCCATATCCTGGTGCTTTTATTACATCCTGAATTTTACTGTATAACCATTCCTTATTGCTTTTTCCCTGATAAATTAATATGGCATCCGCATCAACCAGGTTTTGTTTATGGATTGTAATAATTCCGGTATCCTGGTCTTTAAAATCCGATTTTATAATATCTATATTACTGTCATTTAGTATATTATAAATAATATTAAGATTATTATTATCCCCATTTTCATGAATAATATAAACCTTTCTATTGAATGATTTTTGACGTGAAGGTTTCTCAATTTCGATTAGTTTGTTCTTTAAAATAGTTTTAAATACCTCAATAGGGGCCTCGATTATCTCGGTTCCTGCAGATGATTCATCACGTTTTAACCTATTGAGATATAATGATTGACGTTGATCGGTTGTTTTTAAATCACTGGGAATCCAGATGATTCTTTTAAATTCTTTGTTCGATTTTTCAATATATGTTTTTACAAGAATATTTTGAATATCAATTAAGGAGTGTTTCAAATTCTTTATAAAATCACCATAAAATGCTCCCATAATATGAATGGACAAAACCGAACGTTCCAGGTAATTTTTCATCAATGGTTCAAGTTGTTCGCTGTCATTTGCAAGTTTTATCAACGGTAAAATATTGAAACCCAAATGCTGCAATTCTCTTCTTATCTCATCTCTGCTTTCGGATTGATCGAAAGATGTTTCCGCCAAAAAAACAAATTTATCATTTGCCGGGGTTTGATTGTCTTTTCCGGCCAGCAAATTTAAAGTATTGTAAATATCGTAAGCCAAGTCGACCAACTTAAACCAGAAATTATCTTCTGGTTGGGCTTCGTTCAATAAATCATAAGTTCTTGATTTTTTATTAAATCTGTTAATTTCATAGAAATCATAAGCAATCTCATTAATCAGACAATCTGGTTGTTGTTCATCAGAAATAGGTAAGGTAAGTACTTTAAATATTCGGTTCACACTTCGAGTTGATTCATCTATACCCTGGTAGACAGCATCATATACTTCCTGAAGTTCATTTTGATAAGAGACTGAATTGGCAAATTCGGGTGATATAAGTGCTACAAAAACGGCAGTTTTGGTCAAAACTACAGGACTTTCGGTTCCTAAAAATTGTTTTCTGGATCTTAAATTATCATGAAGCAAAAAGGTCAATTTTCTGTTACTGATCCTTTCCAGGATAATAGAAAGATATTCGCAGAATCTCGCTGCCCATTGATCATTGGTATCATTTTCACTACCCTCAGCTGAACCATAACTTATAAATACATCATATTCAAAATTCATATACCCTAAATATTAAATAGTAGCGTCAATTAATTCGAGAACAATTTTTCGAAGTTCAAAATAGTCAAAAATCAAAGTATTTAAAATATCTCTATCAACCGATAACAAAATTACATCACTCAAAGCTTTAATATTTATCTGTGACTGACAATCAATTAAAAACGGTTCGGTATAAAAAATATTTTCTTTGGTAAATACCACCGATTTATCATTAGCTGATTTTATTTCAATTTCTCCTTCAAAGATGAATAGTATTGCGTATTGATTGTTATTTTTAGAAAGTAAAAGATTCTCATCTTTAAAAACCCGCTGAAACTTTAAACTACTGGCCAATTCAAAAAGAATATCCTCTGAAACATTTTTAAAACCATAACATTTTTTAAGAAATTCAATTTTTTCGAGTATCAAAATATCTGTATGCGATTTGATTTTATTGAGAGATAGTTGAATATCCGATACATATTCAGATTCAAGCCTGGGGAATACATCCTCTAATTTTTCCGGGTCTAACTTATCAATAACGTATGCTGCAGTTTCCCTGATAAGTTTATGCGGATGAAACAGGCAGAACAATAAAATATTGTCCACATTATTATTTTGAAGAGGCCAACTAATTATTGCGCAGGATTTAAGATAAATAGAAATCAAATTGAAATCCCGTGTAATTATTTCTGCCAGTAAATCTTGAAGTGGAATTTTGTCTGATAGGAAAAAAAACTGCAATTTTCTAATTCGGTTTTTAGCTGACAGGTTTTCAAGCAATGGAAAAAGAACTTGTTTAACATCATCAATTACTATCTGATCGAGCAACTCCATAGCATAACTTATATCCGTATCGCTACCACTATCAATTAATTTTCTGATGTTTGATATAGAATTGGAATTATATGCAAGTGAAAGTAAATGATATAATAAGTTGTAATTATCTTCAATCTCAGAGTGCATTGCATTTGCCAGAAGCTGGTATTTTTTGTTGTTTTGGAGAGAAGCATAGACCATATAGTTCCACGACATTATATTACAGTTTCGTACAGTTGCATTGAGTATTCTGTTAATATTTCCCAATGATGCCTGAAACCTTGCTTCTCTGAGGGCAATTATAGCCTGGCCGGCAATAAACTTATTTTGATTCTCAATTTTATTTAATAATAATTCTATCGTTTTCTGGCTGCCTATTTTCCCATAAATTTTAACAATTCTGGCCAAAAGTTTATTATCTGAATCCGGAGCAAGGAATAATTGATCGAGGTGATCGCAGGCATCATTTCCAATTCTTACCAATGCTTCAAATGCATATGAATAAAAGGTGGATGAATTTAAAAAACCGACCAGTGTGTGGCTGTTTTCTGAAAATGCTGTTCTGGCCAAAGCCTTTATTGAGGCCTGTTTTACATCCGGTTCAAAATCCCGTGACAGATTTATAAGGATAGAAGAAAATTCGTTTTTATTAAGATAACCAATCAATTCAGCAGCCAACACTCTGTCGTTGGTATTTGAGGAATTTGCTAACTTTTCAATTTGCTTTTCAGTAGATCCATTTGATATCTTTTGTTCGAATTTTTGAACAATCTGATTTTTAAATGAATCTAATGCTTGAACACCAAATGTGATTTCTTTCAGCGTTGGGGTGGCAATGAGTATATTCTGTTCACTTATTTTATTTAAAACATGATTTTGTACTGATTCATCATCGTAATGAAGAAGGTTAACTATATGATTTTCATAAGCAATTGGTTCAATTCGTTCCGAAATTTGCAGGGAGCTTATTATCTTTTCGTCTGTTCCATGATTTAAAAGCCATTGAAGCTTTTCATCCACTGCAGATAATTCTATTTCATTTTCTCTTTTTGTTGCCCGGATTCTTTTAATATAAATGCGAAGTGCGTTTTGAAAAGCCTTGATAAGTAATACGGCTACAAAAATCCATACAATTACCAAAACCGATGTAAATATATTTAAGTAAAAAAGGTTAATAAACTTAATTTTAAGCAATGCATAAAGCAATAATCCGGTGATTAGCAATCCAATAGTTCTTGTTATTCCTTCGATACGTGGAATTATGGTGGAATGAAAACGAATATCCAACGTATAAAACAGTACTCTTAATGAGGGAACCTCAATGGTATATTTTGAAATTTCATAAAATGTTTTAATTATGGCAATTACTACGAAATAGAATGAAAATCTGGCAATAAGCCTTGTATTTCCAAGCGTAAAAAAAATGATCATTAAAAGTATCAGAAAAAGTAGTAACGCCGAAGAAATTAAAACTAAACTATATGGAGAATCATACGAGTAAAGAACTTTTCTTATAAGAATCTTGTCTACGAAAAAAAGTATCATGAATAGCGATCCGGTAAAAAGTCCCAAAAATTTTGCAAATCCCACAATATCAGGATAGTTATTTCGGGTTGCAGCTATAAAATTATAATGAACTAAAAACCCGATAACAGAAGAGAGAATTACAAACAAGAAAAGCAATACCGTATATTTTGAATAGAAAAGTTCAATAAATCTTGATCTTAACGGATTAATCTTTTTTGGCTTATGATAGAAATACTTAGAGAACTTATGCAATGGATTAAGGATAAGCTGTATAATAATTACCAATAAGATACATAAGGAACTTAAAAGAGTTATGTACTCTACTGTCCTTGTCTGGAATAAAAACAATATTATCCCGTAACTCGCTGCCACCAAGCCACCGTAAAAGGCAATTTGGAGAAATATAAACAACCGTTTGGTTTGAGAAGGAGTAAATATCTCTCGCATCGATCTCCATAAATTCAGAAATGCAATAATATTTAAAGGAAACATCAATGCATAACCAAATTTAATAAACAGCTTGTTGTATTCTAAATCGGAAACAAAATAAACAGCAAATGAAGATATAAAAAGAATTACATAGTTGAGCAGGATAAATAATCTGAACGACAATCTTGTTGAAAGATATATATAAATCAGAAATAAAAATATGCCTAAGATTCCTGCAATAACAAAAGCCTGAGGTATTTCAAGGTATGAGTATGATTTTAGAAATATTGCATGAACTGAAATATCAAAACCTCCAATAAAAGCCCCCACAAGCATCGCCTGGAGAACCGAAAGCAGCAAGATTAATATTTCCTGCTTTTTTATAGCAAATATTAAGAGAATTCTATTAAACATCTTTGTAGGGAGAAACAATAGCTATATTTCATAAAAAATTGTGATAAAAGTATAAAATATCTCCCTGAATACAAGTTTTCTTGTCTAAAGGATTAGCAATTTCGTCCTAAAAAAAGATGTAATTGTAAAAAAGAAATTTTTCCTGAATGAAATGCTTGTCATTTATATAGAAAATTTTATCAGATGAGGAACTGGCTTAGGGTCGATTATACGATAACCGAAAAAAGGAATTTTCTTTTTACCGGAATTACCAGATCAAAAAGGAAATTCTTCCTGATTTTCAACCTTCATTTCTTCAAAATGAGGCTTTTGGGCAGTTTTGTGAACGGGATTCCCGTCTACATAAATTGCCCTGAACGGACGCACCGGACAAGCATATTCACAAGCGCCACAGCCAATGCATGTTTCCGGATAGGTTTCGGGAATTGTTAGTCCATCTTTATAAGGGACCATTCGTACTGCCTGGGTCGGACAATGTTCGGAACAGGAACCGCACGCAGTATTGTCGGTATAGACCACGCAATTGTGCATCACAAAGTTTACCCGACCAATTTGAGTCAGTTTTTTCGTTTCTTCTACCAGTGGCATAATAGCCCCAGTAGGACAAGCTTCACCACATTTGGTGCATTCATAATTGCAATAGTTGGTGTGATAATCCATTCGGGGTTGCATCATTCCTGTAAAACCAAATTCCAGAAATGAAGGTTGCAAAACGCCTGTTGGACAAACAGATATACACAGATGACAAGCTGTACAATGAGATTTGTAATGTTCCAGACTTTCTGAGCCAGGTGGAGATACATGATAATTTTTGTGTTCAGGAATCAGATCCTGATTTTCCTTATTTTTTATCTTACCTGTTGCTTTGATAGTTTGAAAACTTAATAGTCCGATACCATAGAATATGGATTTATTTAAAAATTCCCGTTTAGATTTTGTGAATTCCTCTTTATTATTTTGTTTTTCAGTTGATTTATAGGAAAATTTGTATTTGATACTATTGCTGTCGCAAGAATCAATACAATTAAAACATCCTACACACCTGTCGAAGTCGAGTTTAACATTTCTGAAATCAATACATCCTGCTTTGCAGACAACTGAGCATTTTCCACACGTTGTGCAGGTTGAAGCATCAAATTTTAATTTGTAAAATGATAACTTTGATATGATACCCAGCAGTGTTCCGACAGGACAGATGGTATTGCAATATAACCTTCCCCATTTAAAACTCATCCAGAATACCAAAGCTAAAATGCTAAATGAAATCCATAGGGTAGTCCAGTGAAATCCATGATAAGATACAGGATACAGAAAAAAAATATGAATTTTTCCAAGCCCTTTGGATAGCAAATTATTTGTGCCTACTATTAAGGGTTTGATAAGATCAGATGAAATGCGCCCGAAATTACTGTACGGATCAAGTAAATTAATGATAAGGTTAGAATTGAAAATCAAAAAAAGTACTGAAAATAATAGAAGTGCATATTGCAAAATTTTATAGGATTTAGCAGGTTTATGTTTTTTCTTAAACTTAAATTTTCGGGAGAGAAAAATGAAAAAATCCTGCAAGATCCCAAGCGGACAAATCGTTGAACAATAAACTCTGCCAAAAAGTACGGTTAATATCAATACCACTATAAAACCTGCAGCAGCTATACTCAAAACCTCGGCAAACCTAAAAAATGAAGGAACAAACTGCAGGTAAAGAATGCCATTATACCATGATTCCGGTACCAATTCTCTGAAATCCAGAAATAGAGAAGAAAGTAATATTAAAAATAAAATGGAAATAGATAATCTTACAATCCTAAGATGTTTTTGTTTCATTCCGTTAGATAGAGATTCGATTTATCCTTAATTTTTCAAGATTACTTGTACCACTTCCTAACGTTGCTGCCAATGGAATATGTTTCAACTGATCCGGCTCTATTCCAAACACTTTACAAGCTGCTGCATCTGCAGCAACAATATCAGGACTTATAATCTGGTATTTCATTTCAACCACATCAGCAGCTGATACACCTCTCGGACCATTTCGTTTTAATACTCGAAATGCATCTACAACATTCAGGTCAGGTTTTTTAAAGGTTGTAAAATCAGCTATGCATTGATGCAAATTATTTTTGTGCCAGTATCCGCGATCCCAGACGACCCCCATAAGATTTTTCATAGAGATGGAAAGCTTCGTGCCACCGTGTGTTTTTAGCGTGGGAACGTTGATAAAAACATCTGATTCCAGGATAAGCTCATGCACTTTTGCATTTTTCAGTACGATTCCTTTCGGAATATCTACCGCATGATAGTAACTTTCGCTTTTTCCGGTTACCATTGTTCCTCCCGCTTTCTTAACGGCATCTTCAATACCACTGTTTTTATAACAGCGTGTCCATTCATTTACAGGATTATCAAATACATATACGCTTTTAGCACCTGCAATAAAGCACTGCTCCACAATTCGGCCAACAAGCCCGGGATTCGTATTGGCAGCCAGTTGTGGTGCACAATCCCAGCCAATATTAGGCTTTATAACTACGGACTGATTTTTCTTTACAAATTTTGATATACCGCCTAACGAAGCAATGGCCTTGTCAAACATCTCAGATGCAGTGCCTCCTTTAACGGCTACTAAATCATATGGCAAATTTAGGTCGTTACGTTCTGCTGCAAATATATTATTCATCGTACCTGCAGACATTGCTGCACCTGCAAGTAGACCTGCACCTGCTGATTTTATAATAAATTCTCTTCGTTTCATAATTGTAAACATTTACATTCAGAAGTAAATTTAGTTAGTAAATTATTAATAATATTATCAATAGCGCAACCAAATTTCGATTTTATCTAAATTTAGAATGAATCTAAGTAAAATATTTATATATCTGAATTTATACATTGTTTTGTTGTATGTTTAATTTTTAATTTCCATCCGGCAATTGTCTTCGTAATTGATTCTAATTCTTTGTTTCATCAGAATTGTCATCATTTTGTTATAATTTTGGCAAAATTTTGAATTACATATACAGGGGATTAAATGAAAATACTTTATTATGACTGTTTTGCCGGAATATCAGGAGATATGAATCTTGGGGCAATGATTGATTTAGGTATTGACAGGGAATATTTAATAAATGAACTAAAGAAACTTGCAATTGGTGGTTATGAAATTGAAGTCTCGGAAACAAAAAAACAGGGTATTAGCGGAACAAAAGTAACCGTTCATCTTTTACATCCTGACCAATCACATTCTCATCACGATCATGACCATCATCATGAGCATCGAAATCTCAACGATATTAGGAAAATAATCGTCGGAAGCAGTCTGAATGAAAAGGTGAAAAATCTCAGTATGGAAATATTTGAAAAAATAGCCTTGGCAGAATCAAAAATTCATGACAAACCGATAAATGAAATACACTTTCATGAAGTAGGAGCGGTTGATTCCATCGTGGATATTGTAGGTTGCGCTATATGTTTGGATTACCTTAAGCCGGATAAGATTATGAGTTCCAGGATTGAACTCGGAGGTGGATTTGTTAATTGCGCGCATGGAGTTTTTCCGGTACCGGCCCCTGCAACCGCTGAAATTTTAAAGGGGCTTCCGGTGAAATCGGGGGCAGTAATGCAGGAAACCACAACTCCCACTGGTGCAGCTATTCTTGCAACAATTGTGAATGAATTTACAGACAATACCCGGTTTTTGATCCAAAAAACAGGATATGGAATTGGTCACAAAGACTTTGATATACCCAATTTGCTAAGAGTTTACCTCGGCGAAGAAAATATACAGGATCAATCAGTTTCTAATACGTCTCATATCATAGAATGCAATATCGATGATATGAATCCCGAGCTATATGATTATATTTTCGATGCATTGTTTAAGGCTGGAGCAAATGATGTTTTTATTACACCTATTATAATGAAAAAATCGAGGCCGGCAGTTACTCTCAGTGTACTCTGCAATCCTTCTGTTGAAGTTGAAATTGAAAAAATTTTATTTGAAGAAACTTCCACACTTGGAATAAGAAAATATCCTGTTGAGAAAACTATGCTTGAACGAAAGAGTGATATGTTGGAGACTCCTCTTGGTAAAGTTCAGATTAAATCAGCTTTTTATAAGGGTCGCGTTCTAAAATCCAAACCAGAGTATGAAGATTGTTTGCGGATTGCCAAAGAACAGCAGATTCCCTTAAGTGAAGTATATAAGGTTGTAAACGAATTCTGGTTAAAATCCGGTCTGCACCATGACGCATGATCAAAAACTTAACGGATTAAATGTATATCTGAAATCTCTCGGTGATGTTGCCGTTGCTTTTTCAGGTGGCCTTGACAGTACCTTTTTGTTAACGGTAGCGAAAGAAGCAGTTGGTGAAAAGGTAATTGCAATTACCATAAAAACACCTTATGTACCCGACTGGGAAATAGAAGAAGCAAGAGTTATAACTAAAAAACTGGAAATTAAGCATATAGTTACAGAGTCTGAAATCCCGAAAAACATACGGAACAATCCTGAAAACAGATGTTATATTTGTAAAAGTTATATTTTTAATCGTTTTATTACCGAAGTTAATAAATTAGGTTCTTATCAGATAGTTGATGGCACAAATACTGATGATACCAGGGATTATCGTCCCGGAATGAAAGCACTTGCCGAACTGGGAATAAAAAGTCCTCTGCTTGAATGCAATTTCAGTAAAAATGACATCAGATATTTTTCAATGCAACTTGGTATTCAATCCTGGGATAAACCTGCTTACGCCTGTCTGCTTACAAGAATGCCTTATAATACCGTTATAAACGAAAATAATTTAATACGTATCGAAAAGGCTGAATTATTTTTGCATAAGCTGGGATTCAAAGAATCAAGAGTCAGGATGAATGAATCAATAGCCAGAATTGAGGTGAATCCGAAGAGGATTTCCGAAATTGTTAAAAAACCAATTATGGATACTATTGTTGAAGAATTTAAGAAACTCGGATTTTTATATATTACGCTTGATCTTGAAGGATATCAGACAGGTAATATGAATAAAAATATGAATCAATGAGCCCTGAAGAATTAAAACAATTAATTACAGACATTCAGACTGGTAGAACCGGTACAGATGAAGCATACGAAAGACTGCGGGATATGTCATATACGGATTTGGGACATACAAAAATCGACAATCACAGGGAGATACGAACCGGTTATCCCGAGGTGATTTTTTGCGCAGGTAAAACCGTTGAACAGGTTAAGGACATTGTGCGGGTAATGCTTAAAAAAGGAGGTAATATTTTTGCCACCCGGGCAACCGAAGAAATGTATGTGACTGTTAAATCGATTTGTGACATTGCAGAATTTAATGCCCTGGCGCGTACCATAGCAATTAAACAAAAAGTGACCAAAATTACCGATACAACCATTGCGATTGTTACCGCAGGTACCTCGGATATACCGGTCGCTGAGGAAGCAGCTATAACAGCAGAACTTTTTGGTAACAAAGTAACACGCATATTTGATGTTGGAGTAGCAGGTATTCATCGGTTGTATGATAAACTTACCGAAATTCGGAAGGCCAGAGTTATTGTAGTGGTTGCGGGTATGGAAGGCGCCTTACCAAGCATTGTCGGGGGACTTGTCGATAAACCGGTTATTGCCGTGCCTACAAGTATAGGTTATGGTGCTAACTTTCAGGGTCTGTCCGCATTACTTGGGATGTTAACCAGTTGTGCCAGCGGAGTGACGGTAGTAAATATTGACAATGGTTTTGGAGCAGGTTACATGGCCAGTATGATTAATAAACTTTAAGGCTGTTAATTAGTATGTTGATTTGATCCTAAAAAATAGGGAACGAAATTCAGAATAAATAATACATCAAACCGACCCGTAAGGAATTATGCTTAATACCAGTGTGGCTTTGCTTTCAACATCTTATTTACCACCCATACAATACATTTCCAAATTTCTTTTTCACGATAAAATCTATATCGAAAGACATGAAAATTTTCAGAAACAATCTTTCCGGAACCGTTGTATAATTTATGCTGCCAATGGCCCTTTAACGATGGTTATTCCTGTAACTAAGGAACAAGGGGTAAAAACCAGAATTTCAGACATTAGAATAGACAATAATAAGTCCTGGCAAAAGTTGCATTGGAAATCAATTATCTCAGCCTACAAAAACTCACCTTATTTTGATTTCTTCGAAGATCAATTCGTTCATTTCTATGAGAAGCAGCAACTATTTCTGTGTGATTTTAATATGCGTTTATTAGTAACGCTGCTCGAAATGATTGAAATTGATAATTTACCTCAATTTACCGAAAAATATAGTTTTTCAGGACATTTCGAGGATTATAGGCAATCCATCAATCCAAAAAAAAGACTTGCCAGACAGGATGAATATTTTGAACCTGTTAGATATCACCAGGTTTTTGAGGATAAATATGGTTTTATTCCAAATTTAAGCATTATCGATTTAATTTTTAATGAGGGGCCAAATACTCTTAATTTACTTGCATCATCAATAAAAAAGGGCATTTAAAATAAATGCCCTAAAATCACATCTTCTAACCCTGTATAAATATGTCAAAACCTAAAGCCTACTGTGGCCAGCAATCGAATATTTTTTATATTCAGATCAGCAATATTGTCTCCTCCCGGGTATGTATACAAATTGTATTTTTCTTTGTGCATTACGTATACACCTCCTAAGTCAATGAAGAAGTTTTTATCCCTGAGCCCAATACCTGTACTGATATTCATATAATTGGCATCTTTGTTCAGTTCATCTTGCTCATAAGGACTTGGAAAATAAGCAAATCCACCTCTGACAGCAATATTACCAAATCGAATTTCACCTCCAGTTTTTAAATTTAATACATTTCTGAATGTATTTGTAATATCATCGTTTTCAGTAGCATAGTTATATCCATCGTAACCCTCTCTTAATCGCATAGCTTCATAATTTATATATTCGGCTTCAAAGCTCAATAATCCCATTTTACCAAACTGAAAACCAATACTTCCTGTTGATTTAAAAGGTGTTACAAGTTTGTAATCTGTTACAAGATCACCCAGACTGTTGTCGTTATAATCCTTAGGATAAACCGTATATGAGTTACCTGTAAATTCTGAGTGAAGTGTTGTATAAAATCTGTCTTCAATGCTATACCATGTAGGGGTTTGAATGCTGACCCCGAGTCTTAAAAATTCTACCGGACGGGCAATTAAACCAAGCCGGAAATTAACACCTGTTCCTTTGGCAGAAAGATCCTGAGTGAAAGTAAAATTTCTGAAATCACTGAAATTTGTCAAATCATAGTCATATTGATCGTTTATTTCAGAATAATTCAGGTGAACAATTGACATGGCAGCGCCAAAATATAATACATTACTGTAATTCATTCCGAAACCCAAATCCCATCCGCCAATACCCCCCTTGGTAGTGAGTGTTCTTCGTTGTGAAACAGATACGGGTACCGGAGTATCATATTGATTGCCGGAGCCCGGAATGGTATCTATTAACATCCCGTCATATGCCAGCCATTCCCAGTATCCATCAAGGTAATCGGGTGAGGTACCATTTGCATAACTTAAAAAATAGTCGACAAAAGATGAATTCGGATTGTCTCCTGAGATGACTATGTTATTATTGAAATCCTTTAGCCTGTTATAGGCAAAACCAAAGTTAAATCCAACAAGGCCCTGGGATTTTTTGTTATTATAACTCGATACGAAACCAATATTATCCAAACTGAGTTTATTCATAAAATCTTCAGAGTTGTGGTTATAGTAATTGGCATTATTCTTTGTGTAATTATAACCTGGGGTAAAAGTGAATTCTGACTTTCTGTATACTCCTAATCCGGCAGGATTTGTATAGAATGATGACATATCTCCCCCAAACGTACCAAAGGCTCCCCCAACGCTCAGATTCCGGGCTGTTCCGGTTGGAAATAATTGTGAATACCTGAGTGCATCAACATAGTTTTGAGCATTGGAAACTAAACCGAGCAAAACACCTGCTATTATGATTGTTACTTTTTTCATAATCGTAAATTTTAAAAAAGGGTTTACCATTATCTCTGATTATTTTCAGAAAATCTGTTTTTTAAAGTTGTAAATTATTATCTTCTTCCGCCGCTAGAGCTGGAACGTGATCCGCCACCGGAGCTATGTGAACTGGAACTGCTTGAACCGCCTGAATAACTCCTGCTGGAACCCGAACTGCTTGGTGCGGAATAGCTTCGGCTGGGTGCAGAATAACTTCTGCTGGAACCTGAACTACTCGGCGCTGAGTAACTCCTGCTGGGAGCAGAGTAACTTCTTCCGGAACTGGAACTACTTGGACGGGTATAACTACTACTGGAGCTTGGTCTGGAGTAAGTAGTACCCGAACTTGAACTGGACCGTGTAGTTGTACCTGAAGAACTCGGCCTGCTGTAAGTACTTGAGCTTGGCCGTGAGTAGGAAGGAGTACTTGAACTGCTTGTTGATCTTGAACTTGTACTTCTGGTGGTACTTCCTGAATATGATCTTGTAGACTGGCTACCCGATGGCCTTGTGTATGCTGAACTGCTTCGTGATGATGAAGTGGGATTATATGTTCCTGATGTTCTCGATTGAGTAGTTCCCCGACTATAACTTGTACTGCCCGACGGACGCGTATATGTTGGCCTCTGAGCGGCAGTTGGTCTTGTATAGGTTGATGAAGTACTTCTTCTGTCATTTGTGGCCGTTCTTGTTGTATTTGTCGAATATCCCTGTCGAGTTGTGGAAGTAGTAGTACTCTTTCTGTCGGGACTAACCGCTGTTCTGGTTGCGGAAGTTCGATCTGTGCCGGCAATTTCACGTCTTCCGGTAGATGCACCACCATTTGCAGTGGTGTTGTTTATACTTCTTCTCCCATTTACCGATGAGTTACCAGTATTTTTTAAGGTCCCGGAATGACTATTTGCAGTTGATCTGCCTGTTGATATTCCTCTTCGTGGTCCATAATAATTTCTGTTGTAATTATGGTTATCATAATAAGAATAATTATGTCCATAGTGACTGCCATAATATCCGTCATAATAACCACCATATCCGCCCCAATAGGAATAATAAGGAGAATAGTACCTGTCATACCAGAATGGGCTGTACCAGGAAGAATAATATGGGTAACCATACGAAAATCCTAAACCCCATGAAGGATAGTATCCGAAGGAATAGCCAAAGGACAATGACATCGGACTATAATCATACCAATAAGGATCATAATAATAAGGATCATAATAACCAAAAGAAGAAAATGGTCTGTGGAATCTTCTTATCCTTGATGCATAGTAATAATCGTCATCATTATAATAATAATTATTATTAACTACAGGATTACCATTTTCATCGTAATATTCGCTGTCAATATAATCTTTATCGTTTGCCAGTTCCTGGTTTTGATATTGCATCGTATCCGGATCCTGATAAGTTTCAGTGTAATTATCCTGGTCCCCCCGGGATGCAAGATATCTTTCATAATTACTAGCTGGCTGTCCGTATTGAGGAGTTACTGCCGGCTTCGCGGTGACAACCGGTTCGGATGATGGAGTATAATAAACATCATCATAATCGGACGTAGCCTGAAAACTACTGGAGCACGAGGTTAGAACTGCTCCGGTTATTACTGCTATTATTGTTAGTGTTTTCATGATTTGACCTCCTAAAAATTTAACATTGTGAAGATATGATTTTATTTTTTTACTTTGTACCAATTTTAATTCAGATATATTATTACAAATACCATACCAAAAAACGAATTATGGCAAAGGAATTAACCAGCAGAGAAGAAAATTATTCACAGTGGTATAACGATCTGGTAGTTAAAGCAGATTTAGCAGAGAACTCTGCTGTAAGGGGATGTATGGTGATTAAACCTCATGGGTACGCCATTTGGGAAAGAATGCAGGCTGCACTTGATGCATTTTTTAAGAAAACAGGTCACTCTAATCTGTATTTTCCATTATTTATTCCAAAATCTTTTTTTAGCAGGGAAGCTGCTCATGTTGAGGGTTTTGCAAAAGAATGTGCGGTGGTAACACATTACAGACTTAAAAATGATCCGAACGGAAAAGGTGTAATTGTTGATCCAGAAGCTAAGCTGGAAGAAGAATTGATTATTCGTCCTACATCGGAAACGATTATCTGGAATACCTACAAAAACTGGATACAATCTTACCGGGATCTTCCTTTATTATATAATCAATGGGCAAATGTGGTACGCTGGGAGATGCGTACCAGGTTATTCCTGAGAACCACCGAATTTCTTTGGCAGGAAGGACACACGGCTCATGCAACAAGCGAAGATGCTGTGGAAGAAACTCTTAAAATGCTGGATGTTTATGCTGAATTTGCCGAAGATTTTATGGCTGTTCCGGTATTTAAAGGAGTAAAAACAGAAAATGAAAAATTTGCCGGCGCAATTGATACCTATTGCATAGAAGCGCTTATGCAGGACGGAAAAGCATTGCAGGCCGGGACCTCCCACTTTTTAGGACAGAATTTTGCAAAAGCTTTCGATGTGACTTTTACTGACAAAAGCGGGAAACTTGATTATGTCTGGGCAACGTCTTGGGGAGTGACTACACGGTTAATCGGCGCATTGATTATGACTCATTCAGACGATAATGGGCTCATACTGCCACCAAAACTTGCTCCAATCCATGTCGTAATTGTTCCGATATATAAGAATGACGAACAGCGGGCAATGATTGCCGAAAAAGCTGAGCAAATTAAGAAAATATTGGAAGATAAAGGATTGTCGGTCAAATTTGACAATCGTGATACGCACAAACCGGGATGGAAATTTGCAGAATATGAGCTAAAAGGTGTACCGGTTCGGCTTGCCCTTGGACCTAAAGATTTTGAAAACGGTACGGTTGAAGTTGCAAGGCGCGATACACTTGAAAAGAAAATCATACCTCAGGAAGGAATTGCAGAACATATTCAGAATTTGTTGTCAGAGATTCAACAGAACATCTATAAAAAAGCGCTTGATTTCAGAAATGCAAATACTTTTGAAGTTGAGAGTTATGATGAAATGAAAGATATTCTTGAAACCAAGGGAGGATTTATTTCAACATACTGGGATGGTACATCGGAAACTGAAGAAAAAATTAAAAATGAAACGAAGGCAACCATCAGATGCATTCTTTTAAATGCGGATCATCTGGGCGGTAAATGTATTGTTAGTGGGAAACCTTCGAAATATAAAGTTCTTATTGCCCGTGCGTATTAATTTAAAATAATTTAACCTCTGTTATTCATTGCAAATCATCCACAGAGATAATACATTTTTCGTGTAAAAAGAGTACCTTTTAGCAATAAAAAGCTACTTTTTAAGGGATGATTAATCTTTGTGTCATAGATGCTCATCCAGTTGCAATCTGGTTGATAAATGCTGTCTTCCTGTTATATTCAACATTTGATGCCCAGGCTCAACGAAACAGGAATGGACCGGAATTTAAAATCATACCGAGAGTAATTGAACGTGGCGAAAGTGTTGTACTTACCTGGAATATAAATAAGGCTGAGTCGGCAGAGCTGGTTGGTATTCAGGATGAATTGCCTGTTTCCGGAAGTTACACATATTTCCCCGATAGCACACAAATTATTGAGATTAAGTTTTATTTAAAAAATGGAACATTTGTAAGCAAAAAAAGAAAAATCAATGTGGTTTTGCCGGTTATCAAATATTTTGAAGTACCTGATTCAGCAACAGATGAAGAAGAAATTAAAATACGGTGGAGGGCAGAGAATGCTCTATATGTTCAATTGAAAGGTATTCCCGAAAAATTTGGTTTGGCAGATAATTTTCATTTACATAGAGATACAACCTTTGAAACGGTAATTTATGCTGTGGGGAAGTATAATATAGATTCCTTAAAAGATACAACCAAAGTTAATGTTATTGAAAATTCGGGTATTTCAAAGAAAATTATATACAGAGGCGATACTTTAAGCATTTTTTGGAAGACTAAACGCTGCAAAGGAGTATACGTTGACAACAAGGATTTTTTATTGCCTGCTGAAGGAGATAAAGTTTTTCATCCCCGAAAGGATACTGTTATTACCTTGCTGGCCGGAAGGAGATACGATGTAACTGATACGTTAGGAATATTTCATATCAGGGTTATGGAACCCTATATCAGTTATTTTTGGGGTGAAAACTCTATATTGCGTGGAGATAGGTCAATACTTACCTGGAATGTCAATGGCGGTGATAGTATATCCATTGAGGGTCTTGCAGCTGATCTGCCTGGGAAAGGACAACTTCAGATTAATCCTGACAAAACCACTACCTATGTTTTAAGAGTTAAAGACGGATTAAAAATACTTACCAAGGTATGGAAGATAAATGTTTATCCTTTCAGGAAGTATGTTTCTTCCACCCGGAATATTTACGATGAACCTGTTGGTGTTCCACTGGAAATGGACATAATATCTGTTGACAGAACTGCATATCCCGATGAAATGATTGTAAGGGTTGTAGTAGTGGATACATCCGGAAATTATATCTCAGGACTTGCGCCTCCATTGGGAAATGATTCAATCAGCAAAATTTATTTTTCAAGATTAAGTGAGACAATTGATAATAAAAACAATACATTAAAATTTAATATCAGGGAGATACAGGAAAGCGCTTCAACTCCTTATGATTTCTCTCTGGTATTGGATTACAGCGGTTCAATGGCCGGCACCATTGATTATCTTGAAGAATCGGTTAAAACATTTATCCTCAGAAAATACCTGAATGACAGGATTTCTATTACAAAATTTGATGATAAAATAAGTACGGTATCGCCGCTTTTATCTAATTCAGAAGAAGTCTTTGATTATTATAAATTTGATAAGCTTACAGGTTTTGGAGGAAAAACGGCCCTGTATGCCGGAGCTGACAAGGGTTTAACAGTACTTGACAGTTCAGACAGGAAAAAGGTAATGATTTTATTTACAGATGGCTACGAAAATTCTTCACTTATATATTTTGGACATTATGCATTTACGGCAAATCAATTGGCCCAGCATTTACGACAGTCAAACACCAGGTTATTCATTATCTCTTATGGAACAGGTACCAATTCGGAATTGCTGTTGCAGTTGGCAAATCTGAGTGATGGGAAAATATATTTTATCAATAACCCCGAGAATGTAACCAGGGTTTTTGAGGAGATGCCCAGAGTGTTGCATCAGTATTATGAAATCAGGTACAAACCCATTGAAAGTCCTGGCAATCACCGGGTAATTCTGAATTTTAATAACCATGCTCATAAAACCGGAAGTGTTTTTTTCGATTATTTTATTGGTGATGATTTTGATATCTCAGACAAGGAGTTTGACGAGGAGAACTATTGGTACAGAACTATAGACGGCAAAAAGCCTGTATCGGCTCCACAGGTTGCTGTAAATTTTGTGTTTAACGAAGATTATATCCGTGAAGATTACATACCAAATCTTGAAAAATACCTGAAATATCTGGAAACATATCCTGAATCGGAATTAGATGTTCTGGCTCATGCCGATCATGTTGGTACTGAAGAACAATGTTTTTTACTTACTAAAAAAAGAGCGGATGCTGTTAAAAAATATTTTGTTTCAAAAGGTATTGATGAACGAAGAATTCACCCCCGATCGTTCGGTAAAAGTTTTCCCGTCTGGCCCATAGAGGACGAAACCTGGAAGTCAGCAGAAAACAGAAGGGTGGAATTGATAATTTATGAATAAATTGCCCTTAATCATTGACCAGCCAATCTTTGGCTTCGTCTGTGGAATTAAAAACTTTAAGTTGCATCCGGGTAAAAGTTTGTGCAATCTGAAGCAGGATTTTTTGACTGCCGGATATACCCACAATGGCTTCTTTTTTTGACATGTCTTTGGTAATCCTTCCCGATTTTTTTAATTCATCCAGTACTTGTCCGTATGCATAACTGCCGGTGATATCGATAAGGACCAACAGATCCTTTTTTCCCTGCGATCTCGTTTCTTCCCTGAAAGCGTTAGTTCCTTTAATTACGTTAAGAAATTCTTCATTTGTTTTGATATGGGTATAATCAACAAAATAAATTTCTTTACCCTTGTGCTGAATAAACTGAGCTCCATTTGCCATATTCAAAAATTTTATCAGGTTTACGATAAACTCTTAAAAGAGTTTCACTATAAATATACACTAAATGGTTGAATTATAGAGTATAAATTAATAAAAAAAATTACCTGATAAATAAATTTTTTCAAAAGAGAGCAAAAAAAGAATGGTTTGGTTTCACTTTTCAACTGCACTATGCTGTAGTCCGCATTCTTTGGGTCCCGTATTTTCCCACCACCATCTGCCGCTTCTGTTATCATCCTTATTCGTAACTGCACGGGTGCAAGGCTGGCATCCAATGCTTGGATATCCTTTATCATGTAATTCGTTGTAAGGAACATTATGTTGCCTGATGTAGTCCCATACCTGCTTTTCAGTCCAGTTTAACAACGGATTTATTTTTATCAGTTTGTTTGAGTCATCCCATTCTATAAACTTGTTAAAAAAACGCGAAAGTGTCTGGTCTTTCCTGATACCGGTTATCCATACTTTCATTCCCTGTAGCGCTCTTTGTGCCGGTATTACCTTTCTGATATGGCAACATTCTTTTCTGTTATCCACACTTTTATAAAAAAGATTGATACCTTTTTCATGAACCATTTTTTCAACCATAGCATTGTCAGGAAAATAAATATTAATTGAAATACCATACTGTTGGTTGGTTTTTTCAATCAAATGATAGGTTTCCGGGAAAAGCCTGCCGGTATCGAGGGTAAATATTTTTACGCTCTTGTCGAGTTTAACAATCATATCAGTTATTACCTGGTCTTCAGCGCCCATACTACTTCCCAGTGTTATTTCACCTGTGTAATTTGAAACGAAATAACGTAAAATGTCTAAGGGCTGTTTGTCCTTAAATGAATTATTTAGTGTATCAATATTTTCTTTCATTTATTAAGATTCTGACGTATTAACAGCAGGTTCTGTTTTTTGTTTTTTTAGAGTAATCCTCAGGATAAGAAATCCCAACATTGCTGCAACAAAAGAACCCATAACTATTCCAAGCTTTGCAGAGTTGATGTATTCAGACTGATGAAATGCCAGATTGGTTATAAATATCGACATAGTAAAGCCCATGCCTCCAAGGATTGCAACTCCCAAAATGTGCACCCACTTAACATTTTCTGGTATTGAAGCGAATTTAAATTTAACGGCAATCCATGCAAATACGAATATTCCGACAAACTTCCCTGCAATCATACTATATCCCAGGTTTGTAGTTAAAGGATTTAAAAAGGTACTGTAGTCCAGACTTTGAATAACAATTCCTGAATTGGCAAAGGCAAAGAGAGGAATAATAAAATAAGTTACAAAGCCGTGTAATCTATGCTCTAGTGATTGCAACGGACTTTGAACCTTCAGGGTTTCTGATTCCATATTGTCGATTGCCGAAAGTTGTTCATGTGTTAACATTACCTTATCATTGCAGCCATCATCACAAAATTCCGTAAGATTTGAATCTATTCTTTTTTTGAATGTGCTGACTCTTATCTTTCTACCAACCGGTATGGTAAAGGCAATAAGCACACCGGCTACTGTTGGATGAATACCTGATTCAAGAAACATATACCAGATAATCCATCCGAGGATCATATATAATGGAATAAACCTGATTCTTATTACATTGAATAAAAACAGGTAAACTAATAATCCAAGACCTATCAGTAGAAATTTGTAATGAATTTCGGAACTGTAAAATACTGCAATAACAGAGATGGCTCCCAGGTCATCTACGATGGCAAATGCTACCAGAAACACCTTAAGACCAACAGGTACCCGTTTGCCTAATAAGCTCAAAATGCCCAGTGAGAAGGCAATATCCGTTGCCATGGGTATTCCCCATGCAGAACTGGTTTCCTGGTTCTGGTTTAGAAAAGTGAAAAGTGCAGCGGGAACAATCATGCCTCCTATAGCAGCAAATATCGGCAACGATGCCTTTTTTGCAGTAGAGAGTTCACCTATCATCAATTCACGCTTAATTTCCAGTCCTGCCACAAAGAAGAAAATTGCCATCAGTCCATCATTTATCCAATGTAGTAAAGTTTCGGAAAATTGAAAGTTTCCGAAAGAAATCGATATTTTTTGTTCCCAGAAATTAAAATAGTAATCGGAGAAAATTGAATTTGCCCAGATAATAGCAACTATGGTGGAAAAAAGTAAGATTATACCCCCGGAAGATTCGGTTTTAAAAAACCGCTGAAAGGGAGTGAGTATCGTCTGTATCAAGTCGGTATCATTCTTACCCATTGGTTATCATACTTTGCATTCAAAATTGCGGCAAAATTAATAAACGATTATCACAAATGTGAATAAAATTGTTTTAATTGATTAAAACCCACTTAGCATTGATAAAATATGGAATGTCGGATAGTTATAAATCAGGATTTTATGGGAATATAAAAACCAAACGTAGAACCTTTGTTCTCTTTGCTCTTTGCGAAAATTTCACCCCCATTCTTTTCAATAAATTCCTTGCATATAATTAATCCCAGTCCGGTTCCCGATTCTCCTTTGGTTCCCTCGGTCGATTTCGAGTTGTCAATTTCAAATACCTTATTAATTTTGTCTTCTGGAATTCCTACTCCGGTATCGGTGATCTCGAAACAAGCAGAATCATCAATTTGTTTAATATTGATGGTGATATCTCCATTTTCAGTGAATTTAACTGCATTGGTGATTAAATTCCTAATAACAGTGTTAATCATATTTTTATCTGCAAAAATCTCTACCCCGTCAGAAATATTCTTTACAATCTTTAAATTTTTCTCATTAATCTGATTTGAAGAAAGCTCAAGATTATTATTTACCAAATCTCCAAGTTTAAACTTTTCAGGTTTAAACAGCATATTATCTGTTTGAGATCTGGACCATTGCAATAAATTTTCAAGTAATTTATATATATTACGAACCGAATCGAAAATGACTTCTATAAACTGTTTCCTCTTTTCATCTGATATAACGTCGTATTTCAAAGTGAGCAGTTCTGAGAATCCAAGTATCGCATTGATTGGATTTTTAAGATCATGAGCAATAATGGAAAAGAATTTGTCCTTCGTCATGTTAAGGGTTCTGAGGTTCTGATTTTTTTCGTTGAGCTCCTCAGCCTGGGTGCGAAGTTCTTCCGATTGTTCCTCAATATATTGCTGTCTTTCTTCAAGTAATGTATTTGTCTCGTTTAATAAATATGTTTGATCGATAAGCTTTTTGTTTTTTTCTTCAATCTCGCTGGTTCTCTTCTGTACAAGTGTTTCCAGGTAGATTTTTTGTTTCCTGAGACGATTGATTCTTAAAAAATAAATTCCGAGCAGAATAGCTACTATCATTAAAAATACTAACGTTCTGAACCATATTGTATCCCAATACGGTGGTTTGATATGAATGATAATTGAAACAGGAGTTTCATTCCAATACCCTTCGTGATTTGAAGCCTTCACATGAAAAATATAGTTCCCGGGATCGAGATTGGTATACGTAGCAGTATGTTTGTTACCAACATAATTCCACGATGTATCAACACCTTCGCCTTCCAGGTAATAAGCATACTGACACCTTTCGGGATGAAGATAATCGAGCATAGAAAATTGAAAACCAAAATAATTCTGGTTATATTTTAGTGTAATTTTTGTGGTTTTCTCTATTGTAGTGCTGAGCGGTGAATTAATGTTTCCAGGCTGCTGTCTTTTGCTGAAAAGATAAAAATCAGTGATGACAATCGGATAGATAATTTTTTCTTTGAGCACGCTATCCGGATAAAACCGAATAAAACCACTTTTCTGGCCAAAAATATCTATACCGGATGATGTTTGTGCACATGCGCTTTCTGAAAACAAATTATCCATTAGTCCGTCTTCAGCAATATAACTATCTATTTCTTTACCATTATCAGAAAAACGACACAATCCATTATCGGTTCCCAACCATAAATTTCCTTTTGTGTCCTCTGATATGCTAAAAACCACATCACCTGGCAGTCCTTTTCTACGATCAAAGTAACTGAAATAATATTTACCTGTTTTTTGGTCGGTATGCAGGAGGTTCAATCCACCTCCGGATGTAGCAATCCATATATTGTGCTGCTGATCTTCCAGGATATAATAAACATCATTTCGAGAAATTGAATTTATATCCGCAAGGTTATTTCGGAACCTTATAAATTTTTTCTCATATGTATTTATATAATTTTCTTTTAACAGATTCAATCCATCCGACGTGCCTATCCAAAGATTTCCTTTGGAATCCTGCATGATATAACGAACCCTGTTGTCGCTGAGCGAATTTTTATCATTCAGGTTGTGATTAAAATTCCTGAAAATTATTTTATCTGAAGGATTTTCGATAAGACTTAAACCTCCATTATAGGTGCCAATCCAAATTTGATCTGTATTATCCTGATAAAGTGCATAAACTGCATTGTTTGAAAGGCTGTTCGTATCCAATGGATCATTCTTGAAAATTTCCACAGCACTATTTGCTGTTTTCATATCAGGCGCATTCAAAAGACCTTTTATTCTTATTAATCCTCCTCCTTTCGAACCAATCCAGAAATTACCATCTTTGTCTTCCAGCATACTATATACATTGCTCTGTTCATATTTTTTACTATTCAGGTCATCAGGAATTTTGTAAATCACAGCACCTGACTCATTGTAGCAATATATATTACCTGCCTTTGTTCCAATCCAGATTCTGTTTTTTGAATCTGCCAAAACACTTCTCACTTCGTTTAATGTATTGGATTTGGGATTTTTTACGGGATGCGTGTAGTTAAAGGCATATCTCGATAGTTCGGTTTTATTCAAACCTCCCTGAAATGTTCCAATCCAAAGATTCTTTGAATAATCTTCAAAAATTGCAAGAACATAATTCGTGGACAGACTATTCAAATTATCACGTTGCTGCTGAAATTGTTCAAATGTATTCTCTTCCCGATGGTATTTGAATATCCCGCTTCCATATATTCCTATCCATAAATCACCATTACTGTCTTCAAAAAGTGTATGTTTATCATCGTCTCCCTGCGATATTCGTTGTGCTGCATTCAAAGGGAAATATGTAATTTTTCGGGTGACAGGATCGAAGAGGGTGATACCTCTTCGTCTCGCCGAAATCCAAAATTTTCCTTTCCTGTCAACATAAATCAGAAATTTATCTAATATTTCAGAATCAATTCCTATAACCTCTTTGTTTTTATATTGAACGATATGGTTGGCATCGTCTGAGAGATAGTAAATGCCATCATTTCCGGTGACAACGAGTAGATCATTGGCTTTACCTTTGGCAATACTTTTAATTCTACCTTTCAAAAGGATACGTTGAAAGTGCGAAGAACCCTTATCAGGATTGTTAAGAAACAAACCACTGTCTGATGTAGCGAAAATTATTTTATCACCGGTTTCGCAGTATCCAATAAAATTATTGCCTTTTTCCACTGAAAATTTCGAAGAACTATTTTTCTTATTTACCTTGAAGGTATCCGTGGTGAATTTTACAAGTCCATTATTCGTCCCAATCCATAAAGCGCCATTTTTATCTTTTTGGACAAAGTTTACAATATTTCCCGGTAATAAATTTGTTGTATCAATGATATCTATGCTATACTGCTGTGCATTCTCAGATTCCCGGATTCTGACAACACCTCCATATCTAAGCATTATCCACATGATTCCCGGAGATGTTTCTGTAATCTGGCTTTTAGCCTCGGTTTTACTATAATCAGTTATCAATGATCGGAAATTGACAAATTTTTCACTTCGGGGATCAAAACGATGAAAATCGCTGTTGAAGGTTATCAGCCACAAATAGCCGTAGGAGTCCTCCATAAACCATAATATTCTGCTATATGTAAGGCTGTTTAAATTCCCTGGTTCGGTTTTATATTCTTTAATTTCATTGCCATCATACCTGTCCAGCCCGTTTAAAGTGCCAAACCAAAGGAATCCTTTTTTGTCCTGAATAATATGCCTGACAGAATTATCCGAAAAACCGTCGGCAATTCCGTAATGCTTAAACTTAACTTGACCAAAAGTCAAAATTTCGAATAAGAATAATGGTATTAATATAATGAATACTCTTTTCATTCTAATGGCAATATCATATGCACATAAAAGTTAGTCATTTTTTTTATCTTAAAAAATGATGAGGATAATTATATTATTTAATAAGGTGGCTATGTCAACTTCTGCAGGAGGAAATCCTGACTCTTATCCGGCGATGCCGGAAATGAATCTGTGGAAATGCCGGAATCATTTTATAAATCAAAAGATTGAAAGCAACAAATAGGCATTTTACAATTGAGATGTGTGATGTTTATCATTATACATTCAGCTATTATTTCCTGAATATTACATCTGAAGAAAAGATTTATTCTATTTTGCGGGCAATGTTACAGAAAAGGATGAACCCTTTCCCACTGTGCTGGAAACAGAGATGGAACCTCCGTTTTTCTCAATGAATTCTTTGCAGATTATTAATCCAAGTCCCGAACCTGATTCTCCTTTTGTTCCTTCGGTTGATTTTGAACTGCCAATCTCAAATATCGATTCAAGTTTTGATGCCGGTATACCTCTACCGGTGTCTGTTATATTAAAAATATAAGAATCATCAGATTTATACACTTTAATTTTAATGACACCATTTTCAGTGAATTTTATAGCATTGGTTAATAAATTACGTACTACAGTATTTATCATATTCCTATCAGCGCGAATCTTCAGATTAAATGGTACATCTTTTTCTATTTTCAGGTTTTTTTCTTTAATTTGATTTGCAGATAGTTCCAGGTTAGCATCCACGAGGTCGTTGAACAGGAATTCTACAGGCAAGTACGAAATATTACCTGTCTGAGATCTTGCCCATTGTAAAAGATTTTCAAGAAGCCTATAAATTTTTGTGACAGAATCGAAGATTACATCTATGTATTGTTTTCTTTTTAAATCGTTGATATTATCGTATTTAATAGACAATAATTCAGAGAATCCAAGAACTGCATTGAATGGATTTTTTAAATCATGGGCAATGATTGAGAAGAATTTATCCTTGGTTAGATTTAAGGTTCTGAGATTCTGGTTTTTTTCATTTAACTCTTCAGCCTGAGCAAGTAATTCTTCCGATTGTTCTTCGATTTGCTGTTGTCGCTCTTCAAGCAGTGTATTGGTTTCATTTAAAATATATGTCTGATCAAGGAGCATCTTGTTTTTTTCTTCAACTTCACTTGTTCTCTGTTGTACCAGTTTTTCGAGATAGATTTGTCGTCTTTTAAGGCTGATAATCCGGTAAAAATATATTCCTGCCAACAGTGATGATATGACCAAAATGAATAATATTCTGAACCAGACAGTACGCCAAAATGGAGGTGTGATAATTATGATTATGGATGCCGGTGTTTCGTTCCAGATTCCATCGTTATTTGATGCCTTAACCATGAAAGTATACTTACCGGGTAAAAGATTTGTATAGGTAACTTCACGACGATGGTCCGCATTAAGCCAGTTTGAATCAAATCCTTTAAGCATATAGGTGTACTGATTTTTTTCCGGATTTGAGTAATGTAGTGCAGCAAATTCAAGTGTAAAGGCTTTAATTTTATATGATAGCCTCAGGGTATCAACTTTAATGATTGCCTTATTAATGATGACTTTTCCGTAAATTTTAGCACCAATCTTTACATTTTTATTATAAATTTTAAAACCTGTAAAAACCACTTCTGGTACAAAAGGATTATCAGTTATATTTTCAGGATAAAATGAATTAAATCCGTTTATGCCACCAAAATACATTTCGCCTTGATTATTAACAGAATAGGCATTATAATTAAATTGCATGCTCTGCAATCCATCCTGTCTGTCATAAACTCTGAAAGTCATGCTGTCTTTTTTGTCAACCGCATTTAAAAATTTCACCAGACCATAATTGGTGCTTATCCAAAGGTTATTGTGCTTATCCTCCAGAATTCCATATACAATATTAAAGGGTTGTCCCTGATCTTCGTTAAAATGTTTGAATATTTTATGATTTGTCTCGTATTTTGTTAAACCCATATCACTTCCTATCCAGATATTTCTTCGACTATCTTCTTTAACAGTATATACTTTTCCGATCATCGATTTGTTTTCTATAAATGAAAATGCACTGTCTGACCTGATAAAATGCCAAACACCCCCTATACTGCCAATCCAAATGTCGCCTGATTGACATTCGGTGATTCCAAAATATCCCTTTTCCTTAAAATGAAAGAAACGACTGGATCCATGCGGTAAAATATCTATGTTGCTGTATTGATCACCAATATTCGAATTAGATAAAATCCAAAGTGTTTTACGACTGTCATATAAAAGTCCGTATATTTTATTGTTAGTCAGACTATTTATATTTGATGAATCGCTTTTAAAATGTTCAAATATTTTTAATTTTTGATTGTAATAATCCAGGCCGCCGTTGTTGGTTCCAACCCACAAATTTCCCTTTTCGTCAATTTCCAAAGCTTTAACATCATTAAAACTTAATGAGTTTTTATCACCAGGATGGTTATAATAGTACTGAAATGTACCGGTTTTTTTGTTCAGTTCGTTTAAACCATCGTCTGTTCCAATCCAGACATTCTGATTATTGTCTTCAACAATACCGAAGACATTTGGATTGCTCAGGAAGTTAATATCTTCAGGTTTTGAAATATAATTATAAAATAATTTCCGATATAAATCGGAATAATTGACACCTCCCGCAAATGTACCTAACCAAAGAACACCATTTCTACTTATATAGCTGCATAAGATAGAATTGCTGTTCAGGATCGAAAATTTGTGCCCTGAATGGGCATAATGAATAAATTTCTTTTTTTCCTTTTCCCATAAGAATAAGCCACCACGGGTACCAACGAATAGGTTATGATTGAAATCTTCGAAAAATGCCCTGACTCTTAAACTGTATTTATCATTCGGATCAGGAATAAACCTTGTGAAATTTTTTTCAATGGGATTAAACAAATTCAAACCGTTGTTAAAGGTGCCTATCCAGATGTTTCCTTCACTGTCTTCAAATATACGTTCAATCCTGGTACTGCTTAATGATTTTTCGTTACCAGGTTCAGGAGCATAACATGTTATGGTTTGTTCATTCTGATCATACATACAAATCCCTTTGTTAAGACTTGATAACCAAAGGTGGTTCTGTCTGTCTGCAATTAATCTGTAAATATGATCGGTGGGTAATCCGTTATTTAATTTATCCGAAGCTTTAAAAGATACCTTGCTGCTATTTTTAGGATCAAAATTAAAAAGACCATTGGTACAACCGATCCATATTTTTCCTTGCCTGTCTTCAATAATATCATATATTTCACCCATAAATTCTTTAAGGTCTTTGTCCCTGAATTTTCTAAAAATATTCAGGTCATAGTCAAACAGATTAAGACCGTTCTGAGTCCCAACCCAAATATTATTATGGCTATCAGCAAATACAACATTTATAATATTTGATGAGACTGAGTTAGAATCTTCCGGATTATGTCTGTATTGAATGATGTTTTGACCATCAAAACGATTAATACCATTGTCTGTTGCAATCCAGATAAATCCGTATGAATCTTCGGTGATGGACTGTACATGGTTATTTGACAATCCTTCATCAACTGTTAAGTATTTAAATTTCAGTTGATTTTGTAAAGTATATTGTCCCTGACCAAAAACATTCGCCTGATGTAAAAAAACTATTTTTGCCAAAATGATTATCCAGAATCTCATACTATGCGTTTTTCATCTTCATATGCTGGTTTTTATATGTTTTAAAAAGTAACTATCAGATCAAAAAGAGATTTGCCGGATGGAATAAATTGTTTGTCGAATCAAAATAACAGTCTGAAAATGATATATGTGAAGAAGCAAAAACCCAATACACTTAATTCTAGGATATTCACCTATTTTTAAATAAAATTATAATACAGCTGCCTCAAGAAATTGCATTGCTTGTATACTAAAGTTAAGAAAAAATGGAATAAATTCTAACAGGTTTAATCAAAAAGTCAGTTTTCCGGCGAATTAATACGTTTTAAAGATTTTCATAATTTCAACTATCTTTTCAATTATTTCCGAATTCTCTAAATTTTCTAATCGTCCGAGTTCAAACCATTTGTCATGATTATGAGGATAAGCAATTATCGTATTGTCTTTTATAAGTCGCAAATAAAGACTGGTCAAGGTGAAGGATCCTGTTTCAGTTATTAAGTCAAAGATTTTGGGATTTATGACATGTACCACACTGAAACCATAGCTGGTAAGTTTTGAATTGGCATTTTTTACAATAATTTCCTCACTGGTTAAATTATTTCTCCATCCGCAAATAAGGTTTTTCTCATCAATCAGAAAATCACGGGTTGAATTTCTTTTTTTCACCGCGAGGGTGGCCATCGGGTGAAATCTTTCGTGATAATGAAGTAAATCAGATAAATTCAAATCGGTGAAAATGTCAACTCCGATTAAAAAAAAGGATTTACCGTCATCAAAAAACCAGGAAGCCTTTTTAAGTCCACCGCCCGTATCGAGCAATTGCTCCGATTCATCAGAGAATTCTATACGGACGTTATATTTTTTCTGCCTGATGAAATCTTTTATCTGATCTGCATAATGATGAATATTGATGATGATTTCGTCAACTCCGTAATACATCAGGTAATTAATCTGGTGTTCCAGCATGGAAATTTGATTCACCTCAATCAGCGCTTTGGGCTTATTTTCTGTTAATGGTCTAAGCCTGGTACCTGTTCCCGCTGCCAAAATCATGGCTTTCATTTGCAATTATATTTTTTTGGGATGACACAAATGCTTTTCCTTATTCGCAGTTATACCGCATGATTTGCAATAATAAACTGCATTCTTTTCCCGTATAATTTTTCTCTTTTTCTTCGATTTTTTGCACATTGTTTTGGTCATGGCATCAGCATTTTATTTTTCAATCTCCCTATGCCTGATATTAACCCTGATATTAAACTTTTGTTGAATTCTCCGGCTTATTTCTTCTGCACAAAATACCGATCGGTGCTGTCCGCCGGTACATCCGAAATTAACCATCAGATGCGAGAAATTTCGTTCTTTGTAATTAATTATTGATGTTTCAAGAATGGAGTAGATATGATCCAGAAAACTTGTTACTTCCGGCTTGTCTTTTAAAAATTCAATTACAGGAAAATCTTTCCCGGTATAGGATTTATAATGTTCATAACGGCCGGGATTTGGCAAAGCCCTGCAATCGAAAACAAAACCGCCGCCATTGCCGGAATTATCCATCGGGATACCGTTTCTGTATGAAAAGCTGTTGACAGATATTGTCAAACCTTCTGTAAGTTCCTCAAACTCTTTGGTAAATCCGGATTGGATTATTTGTTCAAAGCAGTTCAATAATTGCGGAAGTTTTACTCCGATATCAACGTTTCGAATCAGCCACTCAAGGTTTTTTACGGCAGGCGGAATGCTTTGCAGAAAAAAATGTTTTCGCTCAAAATAGCCGCGAAATCCGTATGCTCCAAAAGCCTGCAGCATCCGAATCAACACATACCCTGGATAATATTTCAGAAAATTTTTACTATCGAAGTTTTCTGTTTTTGAGAAGATTCCGATATAGTAATCCAGGAGCTCAGCCCGGACATCTGGTGAAAGATTGGTTTTGGATTCAAAAAGCAGCGAGGCAATATCGTATTGGAGCGCACCTTTTCTTCCCCCTTGGTAATCAATAAAATAGATTTTACCATTATGAAGCATAATATTTCTTGATTGAAAATCACGAAACAGAAAGAAGTCTCTTTTTGCCTGAAGCAAGAAATCAGTCAATGCATTGAAATCATCTTCCAAATCCTGTTCGTAAAAGTTAACACCGGTAAGTTTCAGAAAATACGATTTAAAATAGTGCAAATCCCAGAGCATGCTTTGCCGGTCGAATTCAGCACGTGGATAACACACCGAAAAGTCGAGGCCTGTGGCAGCATCGACCTGCAATTTGGGCATTTCCCTAATGACCGATTTGTAGACATTGATGATGGCTTCCTTGTTTTCAAGATTATCGTTAAGGAAATTATATAGCATCAAATCGCCCAGATCTTCCACCAGGTATATATCCTTCGCCAGGTCTTCGGCATAGATTTCAGGGACATTCACCCCCGTATTTTTTAGCTGGTGCGATAAATATAAAAAAGCCTTATTTTCCCTTTTATCGGGATTGTATGCCCCAATTGAGATATTATTCGCTCCCGTTATCCTGTAATATTTTCTGACAGAACCCGATTCGGGCAGGGCTTCCACCGACCGGGCTTCTTCTTTTGACCAATCTGTGAAAAGCCTTTTAAGTTCGTTCAGATATCCGGGAGCAAGGTTTTGCAGGTTCATTGAATTTATCTGCCGCTAAAATTATTCTGCAAAGCTAATTTATTTCTAAACTTCTGATCAAATCAAATAAGGGAATTATTGAACCGATGATTTATTTGGATATGGTTTGTAAAATTCGTTTGAATCGGGCAGGTTAAAAAATCTTTGAAAAGGTAAGCAAGGGAAGTTTGCTTTTGGAGATAATTCAAATATTGCAGGGATGGGGGGGGCATTAAAGCCACAAGTCACAGACTTGCGGCAGAAGAGGGGGGGGCTGGCTGATAGGTATTAATTTCTGTAGCTGTTCCAACAGTACTTCTCAGGTTATTTCCCATTTTTTTCTGGTCAATAACCATAGCTGTTGAAAGATTAAAAATTTCATCCACATCGGGACACGATAATTTGGGCATACGGGTTCGTGCAAATGTCGAGAATGTTTCAATTAATTGTCTTTGGGCTTCAGTATAGATAGTGTCAAAAAGTAAGGATGATTTTCCTGAACCCGAAACTCCTGTAAAAACAACAAATTTATTCTTGGGGATTTTTAGGGATATGTTTTTTAAGTTATTTGTATGAGCATTCTGAATAATTATATAATCTTTTTCCATTTCTCTAATCTCAGTTTATGGTTTTATTCAAATTTAATCTGTCTGCATGACAACCCTATGTCACTATAGTTTCATTTTTTGCAGGAACTCATCCGGAATGATGCACAAACTTGAATATTACCGAACCAAAATTAGCATTATTCAATTACCTCTTCCCATTTTCCTGTTTATAAACAGCATGTTTTAAAAATCTTTGAAATGGTAAACATGGGGAACTTTGTATTTTGGAATTAATTCAAATATATAAATTTCTAAAGCCACAAGTCACAGACTTGAGGCAGGAATGGGGGTATTTAAATACTGTTTATATTTAATAGCACGCGTTAACTTGCGTTAAACGCGCGCTATACGGGGATTGATCTCGTGTAACCTGAGAATCAATATTATCAGCCAAGGCAATGGATTTCTCAAACGCTGTCGCAGCTTCCTCATAAGCATTACTATAAAAATAAGACAATCCTAAATTGTAATAGGCAGGTGCAGATGTTTCGTTACTAACTATATACTGAGAATAATACTGTGCTGCCTTAATAAAATCAGCATTAAAATAGGTTATGGAAGCTGAATCCCATTGCGATTGACAATAACTATTAGCACTTAACAATAATGTAATTAGAAAACAATAGACATTAGAACGGTGTAACGAAACTCCGAAATTATCCTTTAATCTCCTACTTCCTGAATGTATTTCATATTGATCATTTAGCATAAATTCTTCATTTTAATACGTATATAGCTTCTATTTTATTTTAATTTTTGCCCCAATTTATCAATATAAAAGGATTTACCTTTTAGCTCCACTTTAGCCCGGCCTCCTTCAAAATTATAGACCACATCATATATAGCCGGTATTACTTCTTCACCCTTTTTTGATAAATACCCATACTTATCTCCTACTTTTACAGGTCTCATATCATCTTCCATTTCATAAATCACATCGTATTTCAATCCTGTGATAGCGGTGCCATTTTTATCTATTAAACCTCTTTTATTATTAATGATCACCCAGAGATACGGGTCGTCGTCGATTTCACTATCTATATTGTCGTATATAATAGGTGTCAATTCTTGTCCAAGTTTGGTTATTAAGCCATACTTATTCGCGACCTTTGCGATCATCAGGCGGTCGTTTACTCCATCAGGATTAATCAGGCCATCGTATTTTATAGTTATAACCTCCTTACCATTTTTATCTATTGAACCAAATTTCTCATTTACTTTTACATAGGCAACTCCATTTATAAAGCTCCCCATTTCATCATGCTGTAAAGGGATTATTATTTTGTTGCTTTTATCAATACAACCCCATTTCCCATTTAACTTAACCCTTGCCATGTCCTCACTGAATGGGTAAGCTAAATCATACTGTATAGGGATGATAATTTTATTGCTTTTATCAATATAACCCCATTTCCCCTTTAATTTAACCGCCGCTAAACCTTCCACGAAAACATACACTTTTTCATACATGTAAGGAATTACTACTCTTTGCTCCATATCAACAAAACCTCTTTTACCATCAAGATTTACACCCGCTAATCCTTCATAAAAAGGGGTTGGCATTGTAGCATATTTTATCGGGACTATTTCTTTGCCCATTAAATTAATTAATCCACATTTCCCTCCATAACATACCGCTGCATACCCTTTCATGAAACCTGGGCTAGTTGAATCATATTTAAGTGGAGTAATTTGATTTCCATTTTTGTCAATAAACCCCCATTTATTTCTTAATTGAACAACCGCAATTTCATTATAAAATACCCCTACTGAATCGAAATATTGCTTTATCCACTCAGGGTTTGCAAGTTGTTGCTGTTTTTTGGTTTTCACATCAGAAATTAACATTACCATTTCCTGATACTTTGGGGAGTTTTCAAATTTTTTCTCTGTTATATCGAAAAATTTTATTAGTTCTTCATCCGCAGCAAAGAAATCGTTGGATTGGTACAAAGCCTTCACCCTTAAATATTGTATCAACTGATTATTCCCGGCTTGTTCTTCGGATCTCTGCAAATGTTCCAGACACTTTTGAAAATCTCCATTATTATATGCTTCATCGGCAGCAAAATACTCCGATTGGGCAATTATGGATTTATCCTGGGCAAAAAAACTATGCGGTACAAAAAAAAGAGTGAGAACTATTACTATAGTTTTTTTCATAGTTTATTATTTGTTTCCATATAAGGAAAAATTTATATCAATAGGTCAAATGTTTAAAAAAGCACTTAACCAGTATTTCCAGGACTTGGCTTATCATAGTGTTGAAAACCAATTACTCCTGGCTTCAAATGACTAGATACGAAATCTAATCAAGTTCAGATAACAACTTTTTTACTTTATTATAATTAAGTTCTTTAACGGGGCTCTGATCAATATCATTGGATGACAAATACATTTCGTTGGTTTTATCAATAAATTCTTTGAGTTTTTTTATTTGCAGTTGGTTATAGAAGTTAAAAACAGGAACGAGGTGACCAGAAACAATAGGGTCTACTAAATGAGCGCCTGCGTTCAAATAACCTTGATTTATTAAATGTGTTTGATCGATCGTAAATGATGAAAGTACTTTAATGGAGTTAATTACTGCCTGCATAATTGAAATATGATCGATGCCATTTTCCAGATATAATGATTTCAACTTTTCTGGATCATTAATCAGAATAAATTTGTTTTTAAGATGATCGGATAAGAAATAAACTTCAAGCCCATCTAACTCGCTTATTTTATTAAAGAGTATGGTTACTACCTCCTGGATTTTGGATTTATTTAGAGTTAGCTCAACGGCTGCAAAATTAAGTGATCCTTTAGAATTAAGAGCTGGAGAACCTTGTGGATAGATCGATTTAAATATTTCAGTTCCGGGTATTAATCCTTTTTGGGGATTGTTTAAATATTCATCACAATAAATTACTGTGTTTTTAAA
Organism: uncultured Bacteroidales bacterium; assembly: GCA_963781805.1. Taxonomy (GTDB): domain Bacteria; phylum Bacteroidota; class Bacteroidia; order Bacteroidales; family UBA10428; genus JAFGPL01. Next base: position 4,717,402 of record CAWAHF010000004.1, on the reverse strand, counting down.
TGAGCCATACCATGGAACTTCTTTGCTGTCAATAAAAATTTTGTACCTGGCATTAAGAAGTGCTTTTTGAAGTTCTATATTCTCTGCTTCCCTGACTTTTTCATTAACAGCACTTACTAATCTTACTATTTCGTTATACTGAGGTTGGTTCTCCATTTCAACCGGAGTGATCTCAAAGTAGATAGCAATGGCTTTTTGAGCTTGTGGAAATTGCTCTAAATTAAATAAGGACTTTACTCTTAAATATTGAATTGAATAAGTATTACCTGCAGCAGCTTCAGATTTTTCGAGATTCATCAGGCATTTATTATAATTCCCATTGTTATATGCTTCCTCGGCAGCATAAAACTCCGATTTTGCAATCAAGGCTTTATCCTGGGCAATAATTTGGTTAAAGGATAAAACTGAAAGAAATAAATAAAGTAATATTCTTTTCATTCAAATGAGATTTTATTTGTTTTACCAGGGATTATCAAAATCTTTTTCCTGATTGGTTTCTGTTTGTTTCTGTTCAGATTCCGATGAATTACTTGAATCCCAGGGATTGTCAAAACTATCATTATTTGTTGCAGAATGAGAAACATTATTGCTTGTTATGCCCAGTTGTGTCTTAAAAGTTCCGGTACTGAGATAGGATTTTTGGGCTAATATTAATTGTTGATCCTGATGGGCAACAGCTTCATTATAGGTTCTGAAATAACCCATTAGCTGCATTTGAGAGCCGGGTTCAATATTTTTAGCAATTTTCATATCAAGGTCGCTTTTGTAGGGCCAGGAGCCATCGCTTGCTTTCTCAATAATGAATATATTTGAAAACATTACTGTTGTGTTTTTTGTTGTAACGGCATAGAAGTAAAGCGCATCCTCGGAATAACTTTCATAAGACTTTGGCCATTTTATTTCAGTAAGTGAGGAAATATACCCTTGCTGTAATCCATTAATTCGGCTTTTTTCCTCTTCAACCCTTCTTTCTCCCTCTTCAATTCGTCTTTCCTCAGCGGCTTCTGCTCTTCGTTCAGCCGCCTCAGCTTGTCTGGCTTCATATTGCCTCTGATCAGCAGCAAAAATATCACCTACGGCATTACTCAGTTGCGATATCGCCACATCGCCTTTCGCCATAGTTTGTTGCTCCCATGCATTACTTGCTGCAACAGATCTGTTATACCTATCCATAGCATCCTGACGATTTTGTTCTTCGGTTCGCTGATTTGAAAATTGAGAATTAGTAGTATATTGTTCAGAGGATGATTGAGCCGTATTGCTATTTCCGGAATACTTCGAATTATTTTGAGCCACAAGTTCCTTATGGAAATTGGCTGCATTTTGTTGATTTTCGGCTATTTGCCGTTGTCTTTTTTCCTCCGCCTGCTGTTCCTGAATTCGTTTTTGCTGCATTGCTTCTTCATAAGAAGGAATTTTTGTGGGTGTTGAAGTGGATGAAGAACTTGAATAATTGTTTGAATTTGATGGCTTGAAACCGTTTGTCCCATCTCTAGTAAACTTGGTTTTATAATCATCATACCAGAGTGCTTGAATTTCATATTCACCATTTAAACTTGGATAACAAGCTCTCCATTTCCATTTTTCACCAGGGTTTACTTTCGAATTTGCACCCGCATCCCAGGTTCCATTAGTTTTTTTTATTGCAATTCTAATCTTAACTGCCTTATCACAATTATTCTGTACATAAACATAAAATTCACCTGACCAAACTCCATTTTCCAAACATCCTCCTTCCTTAAATTCAGTTTTAATAACTTCAATGCATTCTCTTGCGTCATATACCCTCTCCTGATCCTGTGCTCTCGCAGCTTGCATTAATATAAGCAAGATGGCTATTACTTCTGTTGCCTTTTTCATCAGGATTGGTTTTTTGGATTATAATTTGTCTGCATTATATTTAAATATTAATAACTTATATAAGAACATTTTAAATTGAAAAAGGTTTGCTTAATTAAAAAAGTCTCTAGTGCTTCATAAATTGTTGATTTACCATTAATAACATTTAGGATCATTAAGTGGGATTGCAGTCTTTGTAAATCCTAAAATATTCAGGATATATCTTTTTACGATCATAGTTCAGAAGTCTAAGATAATCCCGTAGTGCGTCAGTAAAAACAGCTCTTTTGTAAATTTTGGATTGCAGGACTAAATTGCAGCGATTTGCAAATGTGCTGTTTTGTAGGCTGGGTTTTTTTCTTACTTTTTGCGTCTTGGAGTAAAAACCAAAATAAATTCCCTCAAGTTGCACCTAACTATCGTCAAAGAGCTAATCTAAATTTGAATCAGTTTATTTTAAGATTCAAAGTTTCAAAGCTTGAATTTCGCTGATACACTTGCAGCACCGGGTAGCTTACGCCCCCTAAGAACCGTACGTGCGACTTTCACCGCATACGGCTCAGGCACTTTTAAGGCCAACCTTGTTAGGGTAGACCCGGCTATTGTTTTTACCTCTGCAAACAAAAGTAGTGATTTGTTTGCTATTCAAAGCTAAACGTTTCCTTAAGGATACCCTTTTCTCAAAATATGAATCAAATTCAGACAGGTAAGGATTGGCCTTCTGAGCGATTTTAACATGATATCGAATAGGTACCATACCGATTTTATATAAGCGGTAGGAATATATACCTTTATAAGATACACGTTTATCGGAAAAATGATTGCCCAAAAAGTACCTTTTGAATACCCACCTGTGGCCTTTGTCACCATGCTGGCGGGTAGCCCATTTCCAGGTTTGTCCGAAGATGAATACCTCCAGTTTTCTGAAGGTATTCTTTGAGCAAATACCCTTGTGATAGTTTGACCATCCCCGGATAACCGGGTTTAGTTTTCGTATAAGGGCATGAGCAGGCAGTCCATGGCTCTCGCGTATGATGAGTTTTATCTTATCTTTGAAAGCCTGTACAGATTTCCGTGATGGTTTTATCAGCAGTTTACCCTTGTACTTACGGATATGCTGTGATAAGAAGTCAAAGCCCTGGTCAATATTGGTTATTTTGGATTTCTCATCAGAGAGCCTAAGCCCCCGTTCTTTGAGGAATTCCTTAACAAGTGGTATGATTTGATTAGTAATTACCTCTTTATCCTTAGCGGTAATAATAAAATCATCGGCATACCTTACAAAATTGACTTTCTGGTTTTTCCACCTTGGAAACTGTTTGTTTATGGTGGTTTCCAATCCGTCAAGCACCATATTCATGATGATTGGGGATATGATACCGCCTTGTGGAGTACCTTTAAGGGAGGGGAATAACCTACCTTTCTGGATATATCCTGCTTTGAGCCATTTATCAAGAATGGATTTGTTGACCGGGATATGGTTTAATATCCACTGATGGTCAATTTCATCAAAGCAGGCCTTGATGTCGGCTTCATACACCCATTGTGCGCAATTTTTACGGCACAGGATAAGAAAGCATTGTGCAATGGCATCGGCACACGAACGTTTCTCCCTAAACCCATAAGAATTTGGGTCGGCCATTGTTTCGGCCAGAGGGACAAGAGCAATCATGTGCAGGGCTTGCATAGCCCTGTCATCCATGCACGGGATGCTTAAGGGACGTTTTTTGCCATTCTTCTTAGGGATATATATCCTACGTAAAGGTTTTGGGGTGTACCCCCTGTTCTTAAGGTTTTCAGCTGCGACGAGTTTATCATACCCGTCTATCCAGATTTTATGGTCAACACCGGGGGTTTTGCCTCCCTTGTTGTTGGCCACCCGGAATACAGCCAATAGTTTAGCATAAAAGGATTTGGTAATGAGAAACATCAGGGCTTTAGCTTTGCCCCAGCGTTTCTCTTTAACAGCCTTGGCAATACGTCTTTGCAGCCTGTTCACCCGTTGAATAACCTTTCGCCATATAATGAGGTTCCAGTTATCGGTTTGGTGTGCCAGTGCACACGATGAATTTTCATTCTCGTTCATTTGCTTTCCAGCATTTACAGGTTCTAAAAAGTATCATGCCATAAAGTACCAGACAGAGGTGGGCTGGTTTTCACCTGTGGCGATGTTGTGGCCACTATCCCTGGCATTACATCAGGGCATTCGCTTTGTCTGTCCTCTCTGTACGGTGTTTCCCCATGCCTTGCGGTTAGGGTTTTTGATCCCGCTGTTACAGGAAAAGAGAGCACCGTGCTTCCATGTTCCATGTAAATAACAAAAGATACAGGTTTAGGCCTATCCTGTCCACCGGCTGGGCAACATCCCCGTAAACGCAACGTTGACCACGTTTAACCTGCCAGCTTACCATTTTGGTACAAGGCGTGTCATCCTCTTTTTCGCCCTTACGCCATCTCGATGGTTTCGGAATATTTACCTGAGTTGGCCATGCCTGCTCACCCCAGCCCTAAATCGGTTTTTGAGGCCCCGAAGACTATCCGCTTCACAGCTTATAGCCCCGCCATAGGGTATACAACCCGGCGTTTGGTACTCGTTTCCCGGAGCTTCAACCGGTAATAGCTGCACTATACACCAGTTGTCCGGTAAGGGTACTGTTGAGGGAACAACAGGTTTTATCAAAGAACAATCCTTTGTAAAACAATTATTTACACGACTTCAAGTCGCAACAACGTTCCCGGTGTATGTGCCGTTGGGGATTTTGGAATGCGTCCTTATCCACCGACACTGTTTTTTGTGCAGGGAACAATGCCCAAACTAGCACTATCCCCCCAATGGCATATGACACCGTGTTGGGCACAGTGGTTTTATTATTAAAAATCTCTATATATTATCTATTAAAATTTAAATTTCCAGTCTTGACAAAAATAACAATAGTCAGTACAATATAACATATTACTCCAAGTACCTTAATCACTTTTTTAATTCCATAATCAGTTCCCCAAATTGATTCTAGGTTATCATATTTTGTGAATTTATAATATCTTATCAAATTAAAAATTATAAAAAACAAAATCGCACCAATATAAATAATCACAGGATTTTTGAATGATTTTAAAGGTTTTGTGTATCCCAATATTGTCAGAACATTAAATCCTTGAAATAGTCCTAAGAACAAAGCTGCTGATAATTCTTTTTGTTCTTCATATCCAAAAACATAATCATATAAATCAGCTATACAATAGAATACGTAATCAAATAATCTTAATGGATTCATTATCAATTTATATTTTCAATAGTATCATTTTAATTGTTGATAAACATTTATCATCGCATGCTCCACAACCATTGTGCCCAACATCCAAATATACTTACCTTTTTCTCTAAAAGTAGATATATTTCGCATATAGCTTTAGTTATTGTTTTGTTGTAAAGGGTCATAAATTTTTACGAACTCCATACTGTGTTTTTATCTGCCTTCCTGCCGATTTTAGGCAGGTTATTGTGTTCACCTGGTTGTTCCAAACAGTAAGCAATTTACAAAAAATCCTGAAATTCCAATCTTTTTTTATCTGGTTTATGCTGTTATTAATTAAGATGAAGAGGGTAGCTATGAATGCTTACAACTAATAATCCTGTAAAAAGGAATGGTGGTAATAAAGGCCGAGGTTGAAACTTAGCACAGCGATCTCATTGCCTGTTCCGATTCATCGGAAAGCGTAGCGAGTAAACCCCGACCAGCCAGGGGTGAGTATATGACATAATATAATTGACATGACACCAGTATATATGCGAACCAAAAGTAACCATATATCCTTACTAGTCTCCATTTTCCTGTTTATAAACAGCATGTTTTAAAAATCTTTGAAATGGCAAACATGGGGAACTTTGTATTTTGGAATTAATTCAAATATATAAATTTCTAAAGCCACAAGTCACAGACTTGCGGCAGGAATGGGGGTATTTAAATACTGTTTATATTTAATAGCACGCGTTAACTTGCGTTAAACGCGCGCTATACGGGGGTATATGAAAAGTAGGCGATTGCGGGCTTCAAACTTATCAAACCGTTACGATGTTGAAGCGGGCTACAACCGTTGAATTTACTACTATCTCGCCTATTTTGTATATACATTGTTACAAGCTGGCCTCTTATCAGAGTTGATAATTATGTTTATTGTACAAGTATCTTTGAACTATATTTTTCTTTTTCATTACTAACCTGAATAAAATATAAGCCCACTTTAATATTTGAAAAAACTAACTTTCCATGTAAATCATTGTAATTAACTTTAAATTCAGCAACTATTTTTCCAGAGAAATCTACTAATTTTACGCTTACCAGACCTGTAAAGGGAACATTAATCTCAAATAACCCCTTGTTCGGATTAGGAAATACTATTAGTCGTTTTTCTCCTGTAAAGTAATCGTTTAATCCTGTATTTGTTGCCTCCACAACAGTTACTGAGATAGTATCAGAAACTTTACAACCATGCTCATTCTTAACTTCCAACCAAACAATATATTTACCGATATCAAGTATTGAAGCATCAAACTGAAAATAATCTTCTGTTGAATTGTTCGACCATAGATAGGACTCAAAACCCGAATTAGGGTAGATCATTACAATTGTGTCATTTTCTATGTTTAAATCTTCACCTAAAGTCATTTGAGGTAAAGGATGAACAATCACATTCACACTATCTGTTCTGGAACAAGTGGAATCTGATACAGATACAAAATACTGTCTAGTAACGGTTGGCACAACAGTAATAATCGAATCAGTTGAGGAGTTTCCCCATAAATAACTGCTTCCGCCGCTTGCATATAAAATAACTGTATCACCCAAGCAAATAGATGTATCGTTGCTTAGTGCAATGATAGGTAAAGTAAGTACTTGTATATTAAAAGTATCGGCATCATTACAATTATCAATCATTGCAGTAACTATAATAGTAGTATCATGTTCCGGAAAAATCTTAATAATACTATCAGAAAAGCCATTATTCCATGAATAAGTGTTTCCCCCCACAGCTATTAGAGTTGCAGAATCTCCCAGGCAAATACGATCTTCTCCTGAAATATCTGCAACTACCGATATAAAACCAACATGAACGGTATCAATTCCACTACGACCAAATTCGTCAGTAACCCTTACTGAATAGTCTCCATCTTCATTGACATACCGGAATGAGTTTGTACTGCCGTCATTCCATATATAGCTAACATAGTTGTTTTCTGTGGCATTTATGTTAATACTATCCCCATTACATCCTAAAATATCCGAACCGATATCAACTGGCAATCCAAAATTATAAATACGAAAATAGTTTAATTGTGTATTGGCATATTTTTGAGATACATAAATGTTTTGCATATCAGAGCTAATCTTAATTAATCTTGGGCCATCCCAATCATAGGTAAATGCATCTTTTTCGAACTTTTGGACTTCCCCAATATATCTCATGCTGTTATGAATTATATTGTCTTTTCTGAAAACATGCAATTTTTTATTACGTAATTCTGTTACAAGAAAATAAGTATTGTCATTACTTATTTCAATATCTGTAACTTCGCTTGCAAAAGACCCTACAAGACATGTATCATAGGACATAAAACCTGATAAAGTATCAATTGAAAAAGCAACGATGGCATCATCGGTTTCTCCTGAGATTGAGATAACAATAAAATCATTTTTTGGGCTTAAATCCATATTTTTAGGAAAAGCGAGTGGTTTCCCATTGTCAAATTCGGTTATGGTCTGTATGCGATTTAAATGGCCTGTAATTGTATCTCTCGAAAACACATTTATTGCTGAATCTTGATATGAGATGGTATATATAAACTTATCGTTGTTGCTGATTTTCAAATCTCTTAAATCTGAAATTTGGTTATTCCCAAGAGTATCATCTTTAATAAATGAATTTAACGATAGATTCCCTGATATTGAATCGCGGTCTAAAATATATATTCCATTAAAACATGGTAAGTATATATGGTCGCCTTTTTTTGTTATCTCAATATTACTGTTATACGACAATTCCGATATTGTATCAGTAAATACACTTAACTGGACTAAATCAGGTGTAAAACAAATTATCTTTCCCCTTTGATCAAGAGCATAATAGTGAGACCCATCTTCGGTACGATTAATACGTCTTAAAATTCCTTCAACATTCACTGAAATCATGTTAACAATAAGACCTGTAGTATTGTCAAGATATAAACGGTCAATATTTGTTCCCATCCAAAATGTTGAGCCATCACTTTGAAGTGAATATATAATACTGTCGTCTGGCGATAAGACCATGTCCTGGCAGTAATAGGTGTAATCAAAATTATCGATATGAGAAATTTGTCCTTTTAAATTGATATTTATAAAAGTTGCAATTATTAATATTAGTAATGTGTATGTTTTCATTTTCATTTTCATTTTAGTATTATTTATCACTATTAACCGACTAAACTCGGTATTTTAATATTTTTGTTTCACAAGCCCCGTAAATAGTACATTTTATCTTTAAAGTTAAATCAGACCCCACCCCAATTTATTGATAATTGACCCGGTGGACTGTAGTTTTGCTTGCTGAACATGCGGTTTTTACCACGCAACAGTTGATTTAAATCAAGCATACTTATTAGGTGAATTCTAACCAAAGACGCCACTACAGAGAATGCCTTCTTTACGTCGGCTATTTTCTGAATAACAGTGAGCAGCAATTGGGCTATCAGTGTACACCAAACCTGAGTGTAAATGGCATTCACATTTTCTCCATAGAAATAATGAAGCTGAAAGTTCTGTTTCATTTTCTTGAACAGTAGTTCGATGCCCCAGCGTTTTTTATACAGGAAAGCCACTTCTTCCGCTGTAATGTCGAAATTATTAGTCAGAAACTCGTAATACCGGTTCTTTTCGTCTTGGTAACAAACCTTCCTCAACCGTATCTTTCGGGTAACCTTTGTTTGCTTTTTGCCATTTTCGTCTTCCGGATTGTATTCGAGTTCAATAATTTCATCACTAAGCACCTTAGCTTGTCCTCTTTTTCGATAATGCTTACGAAGTTCCTCGACAACCGTATAAACGGCATTCTTTTTTAGACGTGTGACAAAATAAACCTGTTGCTTGGTCCATAAAGCAAACTGATGGTAATAATTGTAAGCCCTGTCGAAAACAATCATGCTGTGCGATATTAATTCCAGACTTTTTAAAAAGTTCTTGTCGTGAACCTTTGCTGCAGTTATTTTTACGAAACGACCCACAGATTGAACCGCATCGATTAACATGTGTACTTTTAAGCCTCCTTTTTTCTTGCCATCGCCTTTGGGATTACGACCTACGCCTTTGAGTATATCGCTGAATAACCGGATTGTGGTAGAATCGATGAGCAATACTTCTTTAAAGGTTAACCCGTAAGTTCGGCTGTCCGATAAAAAAGATTGATACTTTTTCACCAAAGCAAAGTACAAATCCTCGAAAAAACCATGATCCCGGTTACGCAAACCATCGCTTGCCGTACTTTTGGCTGGAGCTTTGGACAGACCTAAGTGATTTAACTTACCTCCTAAAGCCCTAAGGCCTTCGCATATCTCTGTCATGGAATCACAGCGGCTAAAGATACCAAAGAGCATGGTGACAAGGTGTGTCCTGGTCTTAAAGGCCTTGTAATAGTGGTCGCTCTGGTGCTTGTTTATTAAGCTTTGTATGTTTACTGCTTCAGTCAATTTCAATATTTGTTTCAAGATCGGCTGTCCGACAAAACGAATCTCTTTATCTTTGCTCATGTCGTTGTTTTTTTGTGGTAAAACAAACATACGACATTGGGCGAAACCGTTTTTGGGAGTAGCCCTCTTTTTATTAATATTTTAATCGGTCACTAGTGATTATTTATAATTAAATATAGTTTTTTTATTTCAATTTATAGTTCGCCCTTATATGGAATGGGTGTCTCGTCCTGGTTTTAGTTGACACTTTTTAGGTTAATAATTCTTGTTTAAATATATTGTTTTTTCCTTCAAGGGATATATCCCTTGAAGGAAAAAGTTTCGACCATCTTTTTAGCCGGTAATTTTCCTTCATGTGCGCCTCAGCCGGTACCATGCCATGACAGCTTAAATGTGGCCTGTCTGTATTGTACAGCCAAATGGCATACTTTATCTCCCTTTTTGCATCCTTTTCATTTGCAAATCCATCGCCTATCTCATACTCGGTTTTTAGAATGCCATTTACCCTTTCTGCTACAGCATTTTCGTATGGGTCATACTTACTGGTCATGCTTATTTTTATATCGTTATTATCCAAAATCTCAATATACGAAGGATTACAATACTGGAATCCCCGGTCGGAATGGTGTATCAACTCACGTTCCGGATACTTTCTGTTTTTTAAAGCCATTTTTAGTGCGTTTACAGCATTAATTGTTTTGAGGTTGTCCGATAGTTCCCAACCCATGATTTGCTTTGAATAGGCATCTGTAATCAGGTATAAATACAAAAATCCCTGTTTGGTCCTGATATATGTAATGTCGCTTACAAATACCTGCTCTGACCTTATTATCTCTATATCCTGTATCAGGTTGGGGTACTTATAAAACATATGCTTGCTCTGGGTGGTTTTTACAAACCGTTTGCGATACCTGACCAAAAGATTTTCATCACGCAGTATGTCAAAGAACTTGTCCCGGCCACATCTAATAGCCAGTTCTTCAAGTTTTGGCACCAGTTTGCCATGAAGCTTTTTACCTCCCATCCGTTTATGCCTTTTCCGAACCTCCTTTATCAGCTCTACTATTTGTTGACACGTTCTGTTCCCTTTCCGGTTCCTTTCCAAAACCTGATAATATCCTTGTCTGCTTATCTTTAATACCCTGGTCATCACTGAAATTTTTAACCTTTTTTTTGCTTTTTCAAGGTATCTCTCTGATATTGTGACAAGAATTTTTTTTTGACATCTACACCATATTCATCTTCTATTATCTCAAGGGCAGTTTCCAGAATATCACGTTCAAGTTCAGCCTGCCTGAGCTTTTTCTTTAATTCGGCTATCTCTTGTTTTGGTGATCGTCCTCCCATTTCTCTTAATTTTTTGTCTAAGTTACCGTATTTTTTCATCCATTTTTGTATGGCAGTCCTGCTCACACCGTATTTCTTGGCTGCCTGGTTTATCGATATCTGGCCATTCTCTATCTCTTCAATAATGCTGATTTTTAATCCCCAACTATATCCCTGGTAAGTAATTTTGGTGGCCTGCTGTTCTGTTTTTCTTTCCTTCATATGCTACAGTTTTTGTTAAAAACTGTCAAGCTATATCAGGACAAGACAATTTGGAAAGAATGGTATAACAGTTGGTGGAATCAACAGTTGTTTAAAAAAGAGATTATTTATTTATTACTAATTGGGATTGTTTTTTGTATAATATTTATTAGAAAAAACTATCGGTTACTTAATTTTATTTTAATTTTATTGACTTTTGGTTCAGTTGCTTATGTAATATTATGGTATTCACAATTTCAAGCTCATGATTACTATATTTTAATTATATTCCCATGGATTTATTTTATCTTGCTTTGTTTCTTTTATTTATTAAAGCGCAAAGCTAATGGGATTTTTAATTCATTATTTATTAAAATAATTTTTATCATACTTTTCATTTTAAGCATGAGTTATTGCAGAAGAGAATTAAATGATCGATATTGTGGAAATAGAAAAGATTTGCCTCCTTTTAAAGAATATTTAACTATTCAACCATATGTTAACTCATTAGGAATTTCAAAGAATGATTTAGTTATAAGTATCCCTGACGGGACAAATTGTTATACATTGTACATGATGAATCGCAAAGGATATACTGAGTTACATGGAAGAAATCAGGATAGTGCAGGAATTGCTACCTCAATTAACCTTGGAGCCAAATATCTTTTTATAAATACGGAAGAATATCTTGAAAAGGATTATGTAAAACCATTTCTAAAGGAGAAGATTGGTGAATATGGATTAGTAAGAATATACAAAGTAAAGTAATAAATCATAATGATTTATGCGAAGTAAGATTAATTATAACCAATTTACTTCATTTTGGTTTTGTAGTTTGCTGAATTCCCTCCCTCGCCTTATCATAATCAGGACATTCCAGCATTTTATAATAACCTTTAGGTAAACGGTATCTTAAAAAAACCGACCAATAAGCTTTTTTTGTCATTGAATCATAGTGGATAATGCTGCGTTTAGCCTGCATGGTATTAAATATACTTAACCCAACAAGTATGTATATAACAATAAAAACCGGAATTTTAATAAATCTTCTGGATTTTCGAATTGCCTGAATAAAAAATCCTAATGATAAGGCTAAAATCCCATAGGTGTCAACCATTGAGCGGTTTCCGAAAGAACCTCCCCACCACCAACACCACCAAGAACTGATAATGTACAGATGAAAGATTAAATATAATGTAAATGTCCAGAATAGTCGTCTTTTACTTTTCCATAAAAAAACCATACCAAACAAAGCAAATACCATTACAGGGGAATAAATAAGCCATCCATTTCTATAGCTAAATAACGCATTGATAATTTGAGGATTGCCAAAAAAAAATCGTTCATTGTTGATATATGAATAAAAAAGGTATTGTCCCGATTGCATCTTCCAGTAAAGCATTTGAGGAATCCATACAATAAATGCAATTATCATAATTAAAAAAATCAAATAATACTTTTTTAGAAAGAGATACAGTTTGCTCCTGAGATCAGCAAAACTTCCAATTCCCCAAAAAATAAAGATTATGACAATAATAATATCAGAAGGTCTTATTAGGCTTATTAATCCTCCTAAAAATCCCAATATTAGAGATGATTCATATCCCGGTTTTTTATACCATTTATTAACATAATAAGTGAATATTGTTATAAGTGCAAAAAGATATGCATGAGTCATGGTAGGTTCAATGGTAGCATAATACCAGAGATTTGTTCCAAATACAATGATTACAAGCAAAATCCTAGTGATGATATCTGTAAAAAAAGAATTTAAAAGCTTTCTTAAGTAAATCAAACCTATTGCCAGATAAAATATACAGCTCAATATTAGAAAGAATTGATAAGGTTCAGAAAACCCATCAGACTTGTTGTTTGTCAAAAAGGAATATCCCCGTGCAAAAAAGAAAAAGGGAGCATATAATATCGACATACCCATAGTTGTCATTATTACCGGTTTACCAGTAGGAGAAGAAACCGGCCAAAATTTCTTAGAAAAATCCTTATTCGGATTTTTTAAGAATTCCAATTTTGGATCATGATAAATAAATGTTGCAGGGAGATATGCATAATAAGAAATTACATCCCAACTAATGATTTTATCATGATTTTTCCAGTAACCAAGATCCAAACTTCTAACAAGCACAATTATTACAATCAGAAAAACTACTGTTTTAGAATTAAATGATGCAGATAATAAATGAAATATTTTATTTAACAATCGCATAAGTTGATACTAGTTTTGGTTATTTTCTTTTGAATAATCCATATTTTACGATAGTCCATAAAATCTTAAAAGCATCTGAGGCTTTTAGCTTTTTGCCTTCTCCGCTATTCCTTGGGAAATATCTGACCGGTACTTCGGCAATATTATTTTTCTTTATTCTAAGAGCCTTAAGAATTAACTCAGCTTCAAAACCAAATCTATTTTCTTTCAGATTAATTTTAGATATAAGGTTACGGTGTATTAATTTATGGCCACAAGCCATATCCGTTAATTTAGCGTTTATTAATATAGAAGTCAGAAATGTAAAAAAACGGTTTGCAAGATACCTTTTATAAGAGGAAATCGGTCTGACAATGCCTGGCAGGTATCTTGAGCCATTTATAAATTCAATGTTAAGGTCAACCATTGCTTTAAGCATTTCAGGCAAATCATCAGGTGTTAATTCCATGTCGGCATCCTGGATAAAAAACACATCACCTGTACCTTCCTCAAATCCTCTTTTAACAGCGGCCCCTTTCCCCTGGTTCGATTCCTGACGGAATAACTTATATTGAGGTTTTTCAATAATGTATTCTGAGATCACTTTATTTGAATTATCAGAAGAACAATCGTCAACAATTACCACTTCAACAGCTTTCACAAAATCTGGAATAGTTACCCTATCAATTTTTTCGAGTACTTCTATTATATAATTCTCTTCGTTGTATAAAGGAATGATGATGGTAAGATTCATATTCAAAATGTCTTAGTAACAACAAAACTAATATTTAAAATAATAATTGGCTAAAACCTTCTCTAATTTCAATAAAAATATTTTATATAAATCATTTTGAAAGATTCTTATCTTTGATTAAACGAAAAAACAATTAGATGATTAATAATAGGATAGGGAAATTTTATTCAAAAAATAAAGAAATCATTCTTATTTGTCTTGGAAGCCTCATATTAAGATTATTCTTAATGCCATATGCACAAAGCGTAGATGCAGATGCTACTTCAAGAACTTTTATCTCGAGATACCTTATGGATGATTTTCATTTTATCACCGAAGGAGTCTGGCTACCAATACATTATTATCTTAATGCATTTATTATGCTATTAATTCCGGATAATGTATACGGTCCGAAAGTATTGCATATACTTTTTGCTGTTTTTTCCTGTGTCCCTTTATATTTTCTCACAAAGAATGAATTTGGCGAGAGAGGCGCAAAATTTGTAGCACTGGTTTATACACTGAGTCCTGTTGTTTTTCGAAACAGCTTTATGGCAATGGCTGAAGTTTGTTACGGCTTTTTCATTCTTCTTTCGATGTATTATCTCTCAAAAGGAAGAAAATCTGATAACAAAATTAAGTATGCACTGCTGGCAGGAATTTCAATTACAATTGCAGCAGGCCTTCGATACGAATCCTGGCAATTAATGGCCATTTTTGCATTTATGCTTTTATTATTTAGAGAATGGAAAATGTTTATCCCGTTTTGTTGTACAGCATTGATATTTCCAGTTTTCTGGATGATTGGTAACAATATTGCACATAAGGATATGTTTTATGGAGTAACTGCGGCTTATAATTGGAATATAGTCCAAACAGGCGTGAACCTAAATATTACAAAAGCAGAAATTATTAAACGAATTATCTTTTTCCCATTCTCCTGGCTATTGGCTTTAACTCCTTTCATTTCAGTCTTATTTATTACAGGAATTGTCACAGCAGTTTCTAAAAGAAAGTTCAAAAAAAGTCATCTTATATGGTCGATACCCTTTTTCATCATGCTTGTTACATTTATTTTTAAAGCTATTAATGGTACACTATATTTGCAGCATCGCTTTACAATTACTCTTTTGTTGTTATCTGTTCCATTTTTTGCTTTTTATTTTGAAAATGAAAAAAGAATTGCTACTAAAAATATTATAGCCGCAATTTTCATCCTCATGATGATTCCATTCTCATTTGTATGGCATAAAATTCCATACAGAATCATATCTGAGAAATTTAAGGTCTTTAATGAAATATTAAATTATGAAGCAATACCACTAATAAAGGACACAAACACAGAGGCTTTTTTAAATTCAATTAACTCATTAGTAACATATAACGACGGTCTTGTAATCGATTTTATGGATTGGGAAAAAACGTACTATATTGCACTAAATTCAAAGGTATATTACAAAAATAATTTTATTGTGGATGGTTCCTTATCACCTGTTTCTGTTAAAGATTTAGTTAGATTTGTTAATATTTTTCCTAATGGTTATTTTATTTTAAAGGGATTTTCAAAACTTGATACAATCTGCATAGGGACAGGGAATATTATTAGAATTAAAGAGACTAATACTTATTTATTGTTCGAAAAAAAATTAGACCTTAGTCCTATAAGATTATTTGAGTACTCTTGTATAAAAAGTGAAATTGCTGAGAACTATATAATGTCACATAAGGTGGAACCAAGTATTACACAAATTGTCAAGGATGTTAATTATTATCGAAACTGTATTAAAAGTGACAAAAATTGGTTGTTGGATATTGAAAAAAAAGCAAAAGAACGCAACATTAATCTTGAGGATATGATAATCCTTGACGCTAAATGGATGGTGGAACAGGATAGATTATCAAAAATAAAAGATACTCCTTATAATTTAAATTAAGTTAAGCTTGAAAAATCATATAAAATTCTAAATATTAAGATATATACAAGTACATCAACCTATATTCATATTTTGATTTCATGCAAATATCCAACCATTCGAGATATACATATTAAATAAATATGCTGTCCAGATCAAATTGAAAACATATACTATGAATAAGCCGATTTTGTAAATTTTTTTACCTGACATATCTTGAAATAACCAAATAGACAAAATACCTATAAATACAAATATCCCAAAATCTGAAAAATTCCAATGCCTTGAGTAACCTGCAATACCTAAGATCAGGATACTCATTATTGATAATAAACAAATACTATACAAACGAAATTTTAAAGAAAAGTCTTTCAGGTATTCAAAGGTAGTAAACAATAAGATATAGAAAAAAGGATTGCACATTGCAAATCTGAATAAACAATGAAGACTCCCGCCTCTAAAAAAAATCACAAATAATGTATTTCCAATGATGTAAAGCATCGATAATACTATTGTGTAGTGTTTGAGATTATCATATTCAGGAAAATCATTTAACCTTCTTTTAACAAATCGTTGTCGAAGAAAATATATAATCACAACAATTAAAGGAACAAATATTAAAAAAATCACCCCCAAATTTATGGCGAAACCCTCATGCGACCAATCTCTCAAATTATGAGGAATGGACAAAATATTTTGCCAGTACTTTTGTACCTCTATAAATTTAAAAAGTCTACCGCTTCCATAAAAAAGTTGAATTAGTGAAACCAGAGATGTCCCAATTAATAAAGGCAATATCCTAAAAAAGGTGTTTTTGAGGAATACTTTCCATCCTTTATGAATAATTAAGAAAAAAAGTTCGAGTATTAAAATGGCTAAAACTAAAAAAGTATAAGAGGGTCTTGTCATGGAGGCTAACAATAATCCAATAAAATAAATCCAATATTTCCTATGAACAAGACCATAAATTCCTATTGTTATCATGAGAAAGAAGGTCGCTTCTGAATAGGGAATAAGAAATATTACAATGCTTGGAAAACTCAAAGCTATTATAGCATATCTAAAATATAATTTTTTTGTGGAAAAAATTCTTAACAATATAATTATTGAAAAAGATAATAGAAGAAAGTTTAAAAAAAGAATCCCAATTGGAGGCAAGCTACTGAGTTTCCAGATTACAGGAAATAATGGAAAAAAGGCAAATATATAATCTCCTCCAGACTTTTCCATATCATAACCATACGTCTTAATAAGGCTATAAAGTTTTGCATCCCATTGAATGTAATTATCATTTGTCAGTTTTTGAAATGGTATGGGGACATGTTGAATTACCCCATCAATATTTTGCCAATTATTTGCAACAATGCCAAATGTTTTTGTGTAAATATTTTCATTTTGTAAACTAATAAATAATATCCAAAATCCAAGTAAAGTTGAAATTTGAATAATCAATACTTTTTTCATTAAAAAAAATGTTTTTAGACAAAAAATATTTCAATACCACATTTTTTATTTTCCATTCTGATATAATTATTTCTCATCTAAAAGTATTAAATATTTTTAAAGTTAAAGTATCCATCAAACCTCAAATAAATAAAATTTACATAAGACTTTACTATCATTTCTCCACAAACACCGTCTGTGTCGGATAAGCAAATTCGATCCCTTTGTTGGCAAATTCTTCAAAAATGCTCAGGTTGATGGATTGTTGTATATCCATGTATTGATTGTAGTTGCTGCTTAGGATGTAGTAAACTATTTCAAAATCGAGACTAAAAGCCCCGTATGCCTTAAAATGGACGCGATCAATATCTGCGTTTTCCTGAATTGTAATTATGTCTTTAATTATATCAGGAATGGATTTCAGATTTTCAAGGGTTGTCTGATAGGTGACACCTAATGAAAAGAGCACTCTGCGCTTCTGCATCCGTTTGTAATTATGAATACGTGAATTTGTAAGATCGCTGTTGGCAAAAATAAGTTCTTCTCCGGATAAACTTCTAATACGGGAGGTTTTAATACCTATAGATTCAACTGTGCCAAGTTTCTGATCTATCACAATAAAATCTCCTACTTCGAAAGGACGATCGAAAAAAATCACAAAATAATTGAACAAATCACCCAGAATATTTTGTGCGGCAAGCGCAATGGCAATACCTCCAATTCCAAGTCCGGTAACAAAAGCAGTAATATTATAACCAAAATTATCAAGTAAAAAGACAAATCCAAGCATCCAAATCACGACATTAATAATGACCATAATCCCTTTGATCTGCTTAAACTTGATGTCACTGTCTTCCTGATGCTCCATCCTGCTTTGTATGAGATGTTTTATCCCGTTGGTAAGTAACTTCAATGCAAAAAAGGTTATAACCACAACTGAAGCATCGTGCAAAAACGCTTCTAATTTTTCACTAAGATTTAATGTTTTAGCCGCTATATAAAACGCAGTAAAATAGAGCAATGGAATTCCTGATTTTTCGATAGCGCTAACGATAAAATCATCAAATGTGGTTTTGGTTTGTAGTGCCCATTTTTTAAGTCGTCTTAACAGTACATATTTAAAAATTCGGATAGCAGCGATTAAGAGTATAAAAAGACCAACGGCAATTAAATATTGTAAGACTGTATTTTGGAAGTATACCGTATGCAAGTAATCCATGATATTATCATTTAAACAGTTAATTAAGCAAAACTAGTAATTTATCAGGTCTATGTGAAATTTATTTCCTTTAAATAACCTTTAATGCAAGAGCAGAAATTAGATCAGTTTACAAATTTCATCTACCTGGAAATTGGCATCGCATAATCTGACACATCTTTCGCAGTAATCGTCTTATCACATAAAATAATTAACCGCTCTATCACATTTCTAAGCTCACGGATATTACCTGTCCAGGTTATTTTCTGCAATTCTTTTATTGCATCATCATTTAAAGTAATTTTTGGCCGGCCATACTCATTGCAAATAAGTGTAATAAAATGATCAGCCAGGAGAGCAATATCTTCTTTTCTCTCATTGAGCGTGGGTACGTGAATAAGAATTACACTCAACCGGTGATAAAGATCTTCGCGAAAGTTTTTATTCCCTATCTCAACTTTCAAATCTTTGTTTGTGGCTGCAACAATCCTCACGTCAACCCGGATATCCTTATCGCTTCCCACACGGCTTATTTTATTCTCCTGTAAAGCCCTTAATACTTTAGCCTGCGCAGCCAGGCTCATGTCACCAATCTCATCCAGAAAGATGGTCCCTCCGTTTGCCTGCTCAAATTTCCCAATTCGTTGCTTTATTGCAGAAGTAAAAGCTCCCTTCTCATGACCAAACAACTCGCTTTCGATAAGCTCCGAGGGTATGGCTGCACAATTCACCTCAACAAACGGCCCGGATGCACGGTCGCTTTTTTCATGTAACCATCTTGCAACCAGTTCTTTTCCTGTTCCGTTATTACCTGTTATTAATACGCGGGCATCGGTTGGAGCAACCTTTTCTATCATTTCCTTAACCTTTTTAATTGCTTCAGATTCACCAACAATATCATAGGTCCCATTGACTTTACGCTTCAGATTGCGGGTCTCAGTGACCAGTTCGGTGCGTTCCATTGCATTGCGGATGGTCACCAGCAATCGGTTTAAATCGAGGGGTTTCTCTATAAAGTCGTATGCACCCTTTTTAATTGCATCTACGGCAGTATCAATATTTCCGTGACCCGAAATCATGATTACAGCTGCATCATGCGATTTTTCCATTAGTTTGTCCAGAACTTCCAATCCATCCATATCCGGCATTTTAATGTCGCACAATACAATATCATACGTTCCCTTGTCAAACAATTCTAATCCTTCAGGACCGTTGGTAGCAAGATCTACTTTATGCGATTCATATTCAAGGATTTCCTGGAGTGTGTTTCGGATACTTTTTTCATCATCTATTACTAATATTGAAGCCATCGCTAGAAAAATTTAGTACAAAGTTTAGAATGATGAAAATAGTGTTTTTTAGAATAATTAGGTGAAGAATCAAGAAAAATACCCCAAAAAAGGTGATTAGGTTAAAATAGATTTTCCCGCAGACCGCGCTGATTTTCGCAGATAATATATTCTTTCCTTTCGGAAAGCTTTGTTTTTTCATGGATGTTACTGGAATATTTCATGATCCAGGGTTGGGGGAGTTACAAATAAACAAAGCCCTTCACTTTCGCTCCGGGTATTTTATTTTTGTGTTTCCTTTTGAAAATGCTTTTCAACGCTTCCACAAAAATAAAACCCATTCTTTTGAGGAAAGAGCTTTAACATTAATAGGTAATGCTGGATTATTTCATGATCCAGGTCTGGGGGAGTTACAAATAAACAAAGCCCTTCACTTTCGCTCCGGGTATTTTATTTTTGTGTTTCCTTTTGAAAATGCTTTTCAACGCTTCCACAAAAATAAAACCCATTCTTTTGAGGAGAGAGCTTTAACATTAATAGGTAATGCTGGATTATTTCATGATCCAGGTCTGGGGGAGGCACTCAATAATCAAAGCCCGTCTCTGACGTTCCGGGTTTTTTATTTTTTTGATCGCTTATGAAAAATCTTTTTCAACGCTTCCAAAAAAATAAACTCATTCCGATGGAATGAGCTTTGATTATTGGTGGGTGTTACTGGATTCGAACCAGTGACCCCTACCCTGTCAAGGTAGTGCTCTAAACCAACTGAGCTAAACACCCAAATAGCGCTGCAAAGATATAGTTAAAAGAAAAACTTTCCAAAAGCTAAAATCTTTTGGAAAGTTTCAAAATGGATTAGTATTTTTTTTAAAAAGGTCGAATGCTTGTTAAGGCAGGATGTATAATAATGGAAGTTAAAATCATTGAGATAATAAAATAGACAGCCAGTAAAACAATTAAACTCACTACATAATAACCAGTGACCTTATCATCGGGGACCTGCATCATAGGTTTAAATCCTAAATAGAGTACGTACAGACCATATATTGAAACTAACATAGTCAGAATAGAAAGACCGGGGAAAACATAAAATACTCCGGCTACAAGCATGGGTGTATAAGAATACACTACCAATCTGAACGCATTGTTAAAATTTTTGGAAGTTGAGAATATTGGAGCCAGTGCATCTATGACAAATGCGCCAAGGTAAGCGCTTATCAACATATTTAAGAGCATTATTACAGCATACCTGATGCCAAAAGAGATAGAGCCAACATGCCCTATGATTGGCATATTTTGTCCAATAAGACCAAATCCGATAAAACTGGCTACTACCGGTATCAGAGTCAACGGTATTAAATAGCTTATTAATAAATCTGTTGAAGAGGTTTGTTCCTGCTGAATTACATTCCACTCATTTTTAGGATTTAAAATAATTCCTTTAGCTCGTTCAATTAGTTTCATATATTTAATATTTAGGTTATTTATGCAAAATTTAACCAAAATTTTTGATTATTAAAAGTATTTATATTCATATTTTATCAGGTAAAAGTGAAAAAGTGAATTACTAAAAAGAAAGCAAACTTTGTTTGAAAATAAAATTCAATTCTTAACTTAACGGCGGAAAAAAAAATTTAAACAGATGGAAAATAATCAGAAGTCACGTCTTTTACCTGCAGGTATATTATTTCCTTTTATATTAATTACCAGTTTGTTCTTTTTATGGGGAGTAGCAAATAATATGACAGATACTTTATTGTCTGCATTTAAACGAATTATGAGTATGACCGACTCCCAAACTGCTTTGATACAAGTAGTATTTTACGGCGCAGGATATGGCTTACTGGCTATTCCTGCAGCAATATTCATCAAAAAATATACTTATAAAGCAGGGGTATTGCTTGGTTTAGGATTATACTCCATTGGTGCAATACTTTTTTTCCCGGCTAAACTGACTGCAGACTATTACTGGTTTCTGGCAGCCATCTGGATTCTTTCTGCAGGATTATCCATACTTGAAACTTCTGCAAATCCCTATATTCTTTCCATGGGTTCAGACGAAACTGCAACAAGAAGGCTTAATTTTGCACAATCTTTTAATCCCATTGGTTCCATAACAGGAATATTGCTTAGTCAACAATTTATTCTTTCGCATCTGAATAAGGCCAATGCTGCAGAACGTAATGCAATGAGTCCTGAGGTACTTCAAAAAATTCAGAACGGGGAACTTAATGCGGTTACAATTACTTATGTAACGCTGGGATTGCTATTAATTGTAATCTGGGTATTAATTGCCATTAACAGGAAAATGCCAAAAACAGCCGAAGCCGGAGGTCCTCTTAATTTTGGCTCAACATTCGGACGGTTGTTAAAAAAGAAGCATTATGTCTGGGGTGTAATTGCCCAGTTTTTTTATGTCGGAGCACAGATTGGTGTTTGGTCATTTACCATAAGGTATGCAATGAAAGAGTTAAATCTGGAAGAAGTTGCACTTTCTCTTGGAAAAACAGCCGAACAAATGGCAGCAAGCTATTACCTGGCATCGCTGATTTTATTTACTTTATCCAGGTTTATATGTACATGGCTTATGAAATATATTACTCCCGAAAGATTATTAACCTCCCTGGCCATCCTTGCAATTATCTTCACTTCCATGGTAATTTATGTTGGCGGATATATTGGAGTATATGCCCTTATTGGCATTTCAGGGTGTATGTCTCTCATGTTCCCGACAATTTTCGGGCTGGCTTGCAGAGGCTTAGGTGAAGATACAAAACTTGGAGGTTCGGGATTAATCCTGGCAATTTTTGGAGGAGCTGTTTTCACGCAACTCCAGGGTGTGGTCTCCGATGCAACAGGAAACATAAATATTGCTTTTTGGGTACCATTGATTTGCTTTGCAGTGATAGCCTATTATGGCATAATCGCAAGACGCTATGCATTAAGATGAATGACTTAGCTTCATTCCTGCAGGTCTAAATTTTAAAATAAAGATGAATAAGATATATAAAAGATATTGCAAAACCCTTACCCTGAATGATGATCCCAAGTTGATTGAGGACTATAAAAGAGTTCATGCACCCGGAGCTGTATGGCCAGAGATATCCCAGGGAATGCGTGATGTGGGCATAGTTGATATGGAAATTTATATTGATGGGACAAAATTGTTTATGATTATGGATACCGTTCCGGATTTTGATCATGATAAAGCCATGGCAGAACTTGCCACCAAATCCAGACAATCGGAATGGGAGGCTTATGTTTCGAAATTCCAGAACACCTCATCCGATGCAACCGCTGATGAAAAATGGAGAATAATAGAACGTATTTATAAGATGGAAGAATGAACTCCAACTATTTTTCACATAACCAGTTTTAATCTGACCTTAGAAACCATCGGTTTAAATTTTCATTTGATAAAAATCCTGAACAGGTAGAAATTATTCCCTACTGATTTACCAAATACGTGATGAACTTATTGTGTGAGTTAATCGTTTATCTGTAAGAAGAATTCGCTTCTTCCAACAGACTATATTCTTACTTCGATCGACTTTTATGAAAAATTATTACCGCGAAAGTATTAAATTTATCAAGCTGTGGTTTATCATTAAAATACAATAAGAATTATCCCTTTAAATATCTAAAAGCCATGAAAAATTTTCTACTAATCTCCATTCTTGCCCTAACCGACTTGTTTTGTTCATCTCAGTCTTCCTATATTGTTTTCGGGAGCGGCGGAGGCTTTACCGGACAGTATTCGGTATATAAATTGTTCCCAAATGGGAAGGTTTTGAAAGGGTCAGGACGAACTGAAATGAAATATCTGGAATACAGTAAAATAAAAAAATCCGAAGCCAGTAGAATAATTAATGAACTGAATGAACTGAAAATTGTTTCTTTTAGCGAACCTGGCAATATGTCTTATTTCATAAAACTTTATCATGATGGAAAAGAGACGAATTATACTTGGGGAGCCAAAGGTTTTAAAGTACCAGAGGAATTAGTAAACATATATCGAAATGTAATAACTGATTTTTCAAAACTTACTTACAGGAAACTTAAAAAAGAAACCCGATAATACCATCTTATATGAACAAAAGAATATTCATCCTGATGCTTATAAGCATATGGTTGTTTCATCCCACTATGCTGTTAAGATCGCAGCAAACCTTTGTTTCCAGGAAAAAAAGTGCCCATCCCATTGATATTTCTTCTCTCAATGCCAGAAACATTAAAGGAAATACAGTGGGCAGCACATTAACTGGTAAGTTAACAAATTCACAGCTTAAGAATAGTATAAGCAAAAAATTAACAGTACAGAAAACTATTCCTGATAATACAATTCAGGTAATACGATCGAAAGAAACGAACCTCCCGATTTTTATCCATTCCAGCCCAAAAGTAGCATCTTCACTGAAATCAACTTCGCAGAATGCAGAGAATCAAGTTTTTGCTTATCTGGATGAATTGAAAGACCTCCTTCAGGTGGATTCACCGCGAGAAAACTTTAAAATCAGTCATATCGGCACAGATGGAAATGGGAAAACACATGTTCGGCTAGAGCAGATTTACAAAGGAATTGAAGTATATGGTGCGGATGCATATGTACATCTGAACCAGTCTGGTTTGGGTGAAATATTTAATGGCAGATATAAAATAATTAAAGGTGATATAAATATTGTCCCAGTTATAACAGAACAGGAAGCATTTCGCACTGCTTCGGCACATTTAAAAACACTGCATAAGACGATTTCAGATAAAAGCTATGACATACTGCCGGCTGCCTTACAAACTCCCGTTAGCAAGCTGGTAATTTACAAAACTCATTCCAGGTACTCAGGGTATCTGTTGAGTTATCATCTAACTGTATTTACCGGGGACCAACATCGCTGGGAATATTTTATCGATGCACATAACGGAAAAGTTATCGGTTTTTATGAGAATACATGTTATGCTGACGGTGCAAGAACAGCAATTGCAACTGATTTAAACGGTGTTAACCGAACTGTAAATACCTACCAGATTGGCAGTTTTTATTACATGCTTGATGCCAGCCGGAATATGTTTAGCACTGCAAATTCCACATTACCGGATGATCCGGCAGGCGCTATCATTACCATCGATTTGAATAATACCTGGGGTGATAACCAATCTTTTAAACATGTGGTATCCAATAATAACATCTGGAACAACCCAACCGCCGTATCTGCAAATTACAATGCCGGTTTTGCATATGAGTATTACCGGCAAAAACATGACCGGAATTCAATTGATGGCAACGGAGGAACCATCTGGTCCATCATCAATGTTCCGGATTTAGAGACCGGGGAGCCTTTAGACAATGCTTTTTGGAACGGACGATTTATGTGTTATGGTAATGGAGCAGTAGCATTTAAACCGTTGGCCGGCGGACTGGATGTTGCAGGTCATGAGATGACTCACGGTGTGGTTGAGAATACTGCTAACCTCGTCTATGAAGGTGAGTCAGGAGCAATTAACGAATCCATGGCAGATATTTTCGGAGCCATGATGGACAGCGATGACTGGCTGATTGGTGAAGATGTCGTAAAGCCCGCTGTT
The DNA here is from genome assembly GCA_963781805.1 of uncultured Bacteroidales bacterium. Lineage (GTDB taxonomy): Bacteria > Bacteroidota > Bacteroidia > Bacteroidales > UBA10428 > JAFGPL01. Next base: position 4,691,957 of record CAWAHF010000004.1, on the reverse strand, counting down.
TATACCTCCGGAGCCCTCCGCTCGTTATCCGATCCGCATAACGGCGGAAGCAGTCTGAACGATATAGGCTATCAACCCCGTATCATGAGTGAAAAATATACCGGTTCAGAAGATAATTATGGTGTCCATACAAATAGCGGCATTCCTAATTATGCATTTTACCTGTTCGCCACTGCAATAGGCAAGGAGAAAGCTGCAGGAGTTTATTATAAAGCCTTAAACAATTATCTTACAAAATCTTCGCAGTTTATTGATTTGAGACTTGCAGTAATACAAGCAGCTACTGATATTTATGGATCGACTTCAGAAGAGGTCAGTCAGGCAGGGGCAGCATTTGATGCTGTGGGAATTACCAATGGCCAGAGTACCAATGAAAATCCCACGCTGCCTGTTAACCCGGGAGACGAATTTGTGTTGGTTTACAATACCGATAATACAGATGTAAATACGCTTTATCGTTCCACACTTGATAAATCCGTGATCGATCCTCTTACCACTTCTGAATTTTTAAGCCGTCCAAGTGTGACCGACGATGGAAGTGTTGCTGTTTTCGTTGCCGGTGACAATACCCTACATTCCATAATTACAGCGCCGAATGAAACGCCCGATGAATACATTATACAGAACCAGCCTTTCTGGTCGAATGTGGTTGTTTCGAAAGACGGCAACCGGATTGCTGCCGTTACAACCGATATTGATACCTCTATTTTTGTATATGATTTTGTAAGCGAACAATGGGCGCAGTTTACCCTGTATACGCCAACTTACACACAGGGCATTCAGTCGGCCGGTCCGCTTTATGCCGACGCACTCGAATTCGATTACACGGGGGAATACCTGGTGTTTGACGTGTTTAATCGGCTTGAGAATACCGATGGCTCCAATATTGAATACTGGGATGTTAATTTTATCAGGGTGTGGAATAATGATGCGGAAGATTTTGGCGATGGCACCATATTCAAATTGTTTTCAAGTATTCCCGATAATGTGAGTATCGGTAATCCTGCATTTTCTAAAAACTCGCCCGACATTATTGCTTTCGACTATCTGAGCTCCAATCCGGAAGAGTATTACATTCTTGGCTGCAATATTGAAACAGGCAACGTGGATGTGATAGCACAAAACAACACCATCGGTTGGCCTTCGTTTAATAAAGACGATAGCCGGCTAGCCTTTTCAACCATTAATACCGATGGGGATCCCCAGATTGACTATGTATTTTTAAATTCAGATAAAATAACTTCGGATGGGAACACCACAGGATTATTCAGTTTTACAAAGTGGCCGGTTTATTTCTCCACCGGTACAAGGATAATCAGCTCTGTAAGGGAATTCAGGCAGGCAAATACAGAAATTCAAAGCTATCCAAATCCGTTCAGTGGTGAGGTAACCATAAGTTTGCCCGAAGAACTATCGGGACCCATAAACATTGAAGTGATGAATTATACAGGTCAGATTGTTTATTCGGAAGAGAGATTTGCTGACCAGGGTGTGAAAATCCCTCTGAATCTGAAATTTCTGAAACCGGGATATTATCTGATACGAATAACAAATAACTACAACACCCTAACAACTAAAATTCTGAAGCAAGAATAAATCATTTCTTCCAAATCGGAGTCTTTGGATTTGATTAATATTTTGAAGTTTTTTTAAGAAAGATTTATATACTTTGGTTTTGAATGCATGCCCCCTCTTCCCATCCCTCCGGGGATGGTACAAACACAATCGCATACCAACAACTCCAGCGGGAAGGGTCACTCAGGCCTGTCTGTCGAAATGCATTGAAGGCAGAAACCGGTTTTTGTTTTTTTATAAGCATGGACTAGTTGGAGATGCCCTATCTACAAGCCCGAACCAGCAAGGGGAAAGTCCGGGCTGCATGTCCGATTAGGCAACAATTATATGAAAAATCTTCTAATTATTTTTGTATCATATATTTCACACAGTTAAGATATAAGGTATTGCCTTCATCTGTGATTCCCGAAATATACAATAAACCATAATACAGAATATTATTCTTTAAGATGATAACATCGCCTTCATCGATGGATGCTATGACCTCCACCCCCTGAGCAGAGCTTACAAAAATACGGTATATCGAATAATCCGACAGTGTTGCCTTATTTGTAAAGTACGCAGTAATACAATTCGCCGGATTTTGTTTGTTGATGGTGACGTCTAAGCCATAAGAGGTATTGCCTGTAGAGGTGCCCAGTCCAAAGGCATCGATATCGGCGGACTTAAGAATAATGGGTTTGCCCGAGTTAATGACATTTGTATAGAATGTACTGTCACGATTCAGGAAGCCGGGATCCCATCCAATAATTATCAGGTCATCATCAGAAAAATCTTCCGTGTCGAGATTATAAAAGCTGATTGTTTTAAGGTTAAATCCTGCCGATCTTAACAGACTGACATCATAACTATCGTATCTGCCAAAAGTATTATCAATGACGAAGACAATGGAATAGTCCTTCGCATTTAAATTAAGATCTTCCGGTGTACAATTAACGAAATAATCTGCCTTTTTATCCTTTTCACATCCGGGTAACAGGCATATAGTCATAAAAACGAGGTAATAATAACTTCTCATTTTCTTCTTTTTTATATTATATGCGAATTAAGGATTATAACTTATTAAAATATATAATTAGTAATCAGTATTTTGCAAACCTGCCTTAGTGATACTTAGTGACTTTGTGCCTTGGTGGCTATCTTCCTTTTGCCACCAAGACACTAAAACACAAAGATTCACAAAGATAAAGTCCATAATATTTGATTTCGACCCTTAATTCACATATTATACGTATTGTTAATAATCAAAGCCTAAATATATAATAAGAATATTCTTGATGCAATCAGTCCGGACAATTCATTTAATCCGATATATGACAATTGTTGCAGGATTAAGGTTGGAGTTTAATACTCCTGCTATTCAAACCTTAGAAAAGATAAGAGGTCGGAATTGCAAATTCCGACCAGTGGGGGGGCATAGCTACCCTATGTAACAGGACAGTGCAGGCTAATATGCCATTTTAAATAGGATGAAATCTTTATACGTTGTTAAATTAACCGGTTGGTATTCGAACAGATTGCCACGCTCCGCTGGCAATGACTTGGTTTGTTTAAAGTTCGGGGATTAATTAGCTATATATGGCTACAGTATATTTTTCTTCACTTCAACATTCCCTGCCCACCGAGTCCTTCGCCAAGGGCTTCGGCCGCCGGTGAATGCAACAGCGTAAGTGGGATCATTCTGTGTTCCCTGTCTGCCGTCCGCGTGTCGCCAGAGCTTTAGCGGAGGCACAAGCTGCAGCGCAGGCAGGCATGTTCGATATTCAAAACTATCCATACCCCGTCCTCCAACCGCCCCGGTAGCGGTTTTCTGACAGGTGTTGAATAACTTGTTAAGCTGTGGTTTGGGTGTCGGGAAGCGGTTCATCCTCTACAAATTTTGTGAAAGAATTGAGTTTTGTAATTTTTGCGTTCTGCCTGAATAATGAAGGAACGACCTGACGGGCCTGTTCCTTGTTCTCTACCTCAACTATTATCCAGGCTTTATGTTCACCATCATGGCAACCCCAATCAGCCTGTTTAAGAAAGTGAGATCCAGTTTGTAAAAATATACGTACTGCATTATTACATGCCGTTTCAGTACCTTCATGAGGTACTTCAATAAGATATCTTTCCATTTTACATTTCCTTTCAATTTAATTATATTAATTCATCAAAAAGTATTGTCAGGTCGCTTTTATTTCTCATTGTAATGGTTTTTGTCCAACTCCAACCACAAGTTCACAAGGCCCTGAAAACCCATTTTCATCTTCAAATTTTGCTAACTCTGCATGAATTTCTTCCCATGCAGCAGCTTTTTCCTCATCGGATAATCCCCCGAGCATTTGATGTAATGCCGCGAATGACTCATATTCAAATCGAACACAATCTTTTGCCGTAGGCATAATTACAGGTGCATCCACAACATGTGACCTCACATTAGTAAAACCGGCTTGTTTAAATGCATCATCCAGCACCCCGGCATTTCCTAAACTAAAGGGTCCAGGTTGCCCTGCCAATGGAGGAGGAAGTTGTGCCCGTCTTCTGATAATTGAAACAGGAGTAGAAAAGAATTTATTTTTATCCACAGTTGAATACACTATTGCTGCGACATAGCCACCTGGTTTTACAACTCGCATCATTTCCTTTAATGCTTTTTGTTGATCAGGAAAGAAAATTAATCCAACTCTTGAAATTACTGTATCAAATGAATTATCAGGAACCGTTAGATTTTCACCATCCATCTCCTTTGTTTCAATATTATTGAGCCCTTTTTCGGAAGCTAATAATAAGGCATATTCAAGTATGTTAGGCGCTAAATCTGTTGCTAATACATATCCCTTTGGACCAACTCTCTTAGCAGCTGTAACTGATTGCTCCCCTGCACCAGCTGCCACATCCAAAACCCGATGTCCTTCATTTACATTAGCCATATCCAGCATCAGGTTAGTTGCAGGCCCTAACCAGGATTTAAGTGTTGGATGCCAATTATGCCATGCTTCAGCTGCTGTTTGCCATTGTTCTCTTGTGGTACTTTTATAATGTACCGGATCGAATACTTTTTCCATAATTGTAAAGATTTAATTAAACATTAACTATTTCTCTACAAAATAAAGAGTAATGTATTTAACCCACTTTGCTCTGAAGCTCAATTGCTTTTCTATTTGATCAAACTTTTAATTTTTGATCAATTGATTACGATATTCCATTGGGGAGAACCCTATTTTATTTTTAAATACCCGGCTAAAATGAGATATGTTCACAAACCCACTTTCAAAAGCGACATCTCCAATTGTTTTATGGCTTGTTTCTATTAACAGCTTAGCTCGTTTCATTCTTCTTTCTATAATCCAGTTTCCGGGTGTGGTATGATAGTGTTTTTCAAAATCACGTTTAAAAGCAGCCACACTCCTATTTGCCAGTCTGGCAAATTCGGCTATTTTTAAATTGTACATAAAATTTGATTCCATTATATCCCAGATCGGGGTTTTTATATCATCTGCAATATTATGAATATAAGAAAGCACTTGCCGGTTTGCCGGATGTGTTAAAATATTGAACATTAGTTCTTTGAACCTTGCCTCCAAAATGCTTTCAGGCACCAGATTTTTTCGCTCAAAATAGGGAATCATGCTTTGATAGCCTGAATATATTTGTTCGTTAACCTCAAACTGAATGAACATATTGACGGATATGGCTGGTAGGTTTTTTAGTGGGAGATAGGACCTGTACTCTTCAAAAATAGTTTTTAGATAATGATCTTTAATGTAAAAAACCAGGACTTCAAAGCCAGTATAATCATCCGGCAACTCTTGTAAAAAAGCACTTCTTTTCAATAAAAATGTTGAATTTTTTGTAGCAAAAAAGGTATCATCTCCATGAATAAAATTTTTCTTTCCGCTTAATGTAAATAGAAATTGATTGTGTTGAGAGTACAATTGCAGGATCTTTTCTCTTTGCGGACAGTTATAATGTACAAAAAGAGTGTCTTTGAGCGTAAACTGCTTGAAAATTTGGGAATTTGAGTTATACAAATCGTAGTTGTTCATTACAATCTTTTTTTAGTATTAAGAGAAAAATTGAATGCATCAGGTCATGAATAGTGCCTGACTACATCAAACATTCGTTTAACAATTTGTTTAACAATTTGTTTGATAAAAGATATCGCTTAAAGCTCCTTTTATAATATGTTTAGTTTTTGCAAGGAATGTCTTTGAATTTGAAATAATGAATCAGTAGTTAAAGCCATGAAGCAGATGTCGAAGGAACTTCTCGAAATAATTAACAGAGAAATTGAAAACTGATTACACTTTAATATCAAGCTAAAATCGTCTGACAAAGTTCGCACCTCAATTAAACATAACATCCAAATATACTTACCTTTATCTCTAAAAGTACATATATTTTTTATATATCTTTAGTTATTGATTTGTTGTAAAGGGTCATAGAATTTAACGAACTCCATGACGTGTTTATTTTTCGTCTTGTATCACTAATACTCCTGTGTATATATCTGTTATTGTGTTCATCTGGTTATTCCAACCAGTAAGCAATTTACAAAAAGTCCTTAACAGCAATCTTCCATTACCTTGTTTATGCTTTTAATTCATGATATGAAGAAGGCAGGCCTCAATACCAACAACTAATAAACCTGCAAAAGGAGCGGTGGAACTATTGGAAGAGGTTGAAAACGTAAGTCACCTGGGGAACGAATAAACACCATCGGAGGCTCACTTCATAATTCAGTATTCGGTGTTCCGTGTTCGATATTCAAATCTATCCATTCCCCACCCTCCAACCGCCCCGGTAGCTGTTTTCGGAGAGGGATTGAATAGCTTTTTAGCTGTGGTCGGTAAATCCTTTATGTTCACTGTTGTGCCTGCGAAGACGTCCTGGCAGGTCAGCTGTATGTCCCAGGTAATATTTATCTGCCTGAGTTGAATAAATTATATAAAAGTAATACTGCATATAAACATCAAAGGGTGAATATATTATTCACCCTTTTAATTTTTATTGTGGGCACTGTTGGATTCGAACCAGTGACCCTCCCGACTTTCAAGTCGGGATGCTCTGAACCAGCTATGTTCTGTCGTTACCTATCAAACCTTTTTGAATTAGTTGTTCTATCTTTCTTCTGCTTTTACAGGTTTTTATCTCTCGTTCTCTTAAGTAGGCTTCATGTTTGGTAGCGTATGATTCCGTGTATACTATCACCCAATCAGAGCACCGACCGGTAAATCCTTTATGTTCACTGTTGTGCCTGCGAAGACGTCCTGGCAGGTTAGCTGTATGTCCCAGGTAATATTTATCTGCCTGAGTTGAATAAATTATATAAAAGTAATACTGCATATAAACATCAAAGGGTAAATATAATATTCACCCTTTTAATTTTTATTGTGGGCACTGTTGGATTCGAACCAACGACCCCCTGCTTGTAAGGCAGGTGCTCTGAACCAGCTGAGCTAAGCGCCCGATATTTTTTAGAACCTGCTGAACCAGTGACCCTCCCGACTTATCAGTCGGGATGCTCTGAACCAGCTGAGCTAAGCGCCCGATATTTTTTAGAACCTGCTGAACCAGTGACCCTCCCGACTTATCAGTCGGGATGCTCTGAACCAGCTGAGCTAAGCGCCCGATATTTTTTAGAACCTGCTGAACCAGTGACCCTCCCGACTTATCAGTCGGGATGCTCTGAACCAGCTGAGCTAAGCGCCCGATATTTTTTAGAACCTGCTGAACCAGTGACCCTCCCGACTTATCAGTCGGGATGCTCTGAACCAGCTGAGCTAAGCGCCCGATATTTTTTAGAACCTGCTGAACCAGTGACCCTCCCGACTTATCAGTCGGGATGCTCTGAACCAGCTGAGCTAAGCGCCCGATATTTTTTAGAACCTGCTGAACCAGTGACCCTCCCGACTTATCAGTCGGGATGCTCTGAACCAGCTGAGCTAAGCGCCCGATATTTTTTAGAACCTGCTGAACCAGTGACCCTCCCGACTTATCAGTCGGGGTGCTCTGAACCAGCTGAGCTAAGCGCCCGATATTTTTTAGAACCTGCTGAACCAGTGACCCTCCCGACTTATCAGTCGGGATGCTCTGAACCAGCTGAGCTAAGCGCCCGATATTTTTTAGAACCTGCTGAACCAGTGACCCTCCCGACTTATCAGTCGGGATGCTCTGAACCAGCTGAGCTAAGCGCCCGATATTTTTTAGAACCTGCTGAACCAGTGACCCTCCCGACTTATCAGTCGGGATGCTCTGAACCAGCTGAGCTAAGCGCCCGATATTTTTTAGAACCTGCTGAACCAGTGACCCTCCCGACTTATCAGTCGGGATGCTCTGAACCAGCTGAGCTAAGCGCCCGATATTTTTTAGAACCTGCTGAACCAGTGACCCTCCCGACTTATCAGTCGGGATGCTCTGAACCAGCTGAGCTAAGCGCCCGATATTTTTTAGAACCTGCTGAACCAGTGACCCTCCCGACTTATCAGTCGGGATGCTCTGAACCAGCTGAGCTAAGCGCCCGATATTTTTTAGAACCTGCTGAACCAGTGACCCTCCCGACTTATCAGTCGGGATGCTCTGAACCAGCTGAGCTAAGCGCCCGTTTGCTTATTTGTTTAAGCGGCTGCAAATATATAAGACTTTTTTGTCATTCAAAAATAAATGTTAAAATTTTTCTGATGCCAGAAAATCGGCAACTACAAAAGTGCTTCCTCCAATGAAAATCATATCATTAAAGGAGGCATTTGCTTTCGCATCATTTACCGCATCGCTGACTTTTGAATAGGTTTTACCCTGTAATCCTTTTCCCCCGGCAATCTGCGCCAGTTTTTGATTATCAAGCCCACGGGGTACGGATGGTCTGGTAAAGTAATAAACAGCCTCCTTTGGAAATAAATTCAGGATGGATGATATATCTTTTTCAGCAACCAAACCGATAACAATATGAAGCTTTTTGAATGGAGTCTGTTTGATTTGCCCCATAACCTCTGCCAGTCCTTCGGTATTATGACCGGTATCGCAAACCACCAGAGGATTATATCCGAAAATATCCCATCTGCCTTTGAGTCCCGTTGTTTTCTTAACATTTTTCAAACCTTCGAACAAATTTTCATGCGATATTTTAAAGTCATTCTTTTTTAGAACATCTATAGCTGTAAGCAATGTCACCAGATTTTTCTGCTGATATTTTCCCAGCAGGTCCGTTTCATATTGAAATCCTGTCTTTAAATCCGTATTGGTTATGTTAATAAGCTGATTTCCGTTCATTCCCAACATGCTGTAATCTGCATGATAGCTATCTTGTGCATATACAATCGGTGAATGATGACGTTGGGCTATCGAATCAAAAACAGGCTGTGTCTCTTTGGTATATTCTCCAATAACTACGGGTACTGCATCCTTGATTATCCCGGCTTTTTCGGCGGCAATTTTTTCGAGGGTATCACCTAGAAACTCGGTGTGATCCAATCCGATATTTGTAATAATCGAAAGCTGCGGAGTAATGATATTGGTGGAATCCAACCTTCCTCCCAGTCCTACTTCAATAATACCAATATCGATAGCGGATTGGGCAAAATAATCAAAAGCCATAAAAACAGACATTTCGAAAAAAGAAGGATTCAGAAATTCGAAATATTCCCGATGTTTCTTTACAAATTCAACTACCGCCTGCTTTTCCATGAGTTCCCCATTTACACGGATACGTTCGCGAAAATCGAGCAAATGAGGCGATGTATGCAATCCAACGTTGTATCCTGCCTGCTGAAAAACCGATGCAAGCATATGACAAACCGAACCTTTTCCGTTGGTACCGGCCACATGAATTGTTTTATATTTCCGATGGGGACTTTGAAAATAGGTATCAAGCGCTATGGTATTCTCCAATCCCTCTTTGTATGCAGCCTTTCCGGTGCGTTGAAACATGGGAAGCCTGTCAATCAGATAATCAATAGCTTGCTGATAATTCATGTGTTAACATCTATCAAATCAGACCTTACCATTTCTCATAATGTATCCTGTCTTTGCGGAAACGCTCCGGTAAAAGCTTCTTTTCGGCCGGATAACCAACGGCTACAATTGAAAAAGGCTTAATATTTTCGGGCAGCGAGAATAATTTATGCAAAGCTTCCACTCTGTGTTGCCTGGGATAAATGCCTATCCACACGGCTCCCAGGCCCAGACCATGCGCTGTAAGCAAAATATTTTGGGTTGCAGCGGAACAATCCACCTGACCATAGCCAGTATCGTGCTGCAGATTTTCATCATAACATACCACTATTCCAAATGAAGCATCTTTCAGCATGGTTGAGTTCGGATGAAAAGACATGATACGTTCGGAAATCTTTTTATCCCTGAAAACGATAAAATGCCAGGGCTGCTTGTTCACAGCCGATGGGGCATACATGGCAGCTTTTAAAAGCGTTTCTACCTGCTCGTCTGTAACTTCCTGCCCGGTAAATTTCCGGATGCTCCGTCGGGTTAAAATTGCCTCGATAACTTCCATATTGAAAAATTGTTATTGTATAAAATAAGTTTAATGGTTCAAAACTTTTGTAAATATGTTTATAACAAGGTTTATTTTGAAAAATTGAAACAAAATTAAGACAATAAAAGTTATTATTTTCGGAAGATAAATCAACAATCTTATATCTCGAATATAATGGCAAAAAGCAAAAAGATTTTTGTGTTGGATACCAATGTGTTGCTTCATGACTACATGTGTATTTTCAATTTCCAGGATAATGATGTCGTCATTCCTATTCCCGTGCTTGAGGAACTTGATAAGTTTAAACGGGGAAACGATATCATAAACTTTCATGCCCGCGAGTTTACGCGTGAACTGGATAAATTGTCGGGAGACAAATTATTTAACGGTGGCGTATCGCTTGGCAAAGGAAAAGGGAAACTTACCATCGAAACCGGTAAACCTGTGTCTAAAAAGATTCAGGAATCCTTCCCGGAAAATACACCCGACCACCGTATTCTTTCCATAGCAGAATTTGTCCATCATTCGCATACACCTGGTGAGGTTATATTTATATCCAAAGACATAAACCTAAGGATGAAAGCCAAATCTATCGGGATTATGGCGCAGGACTATGAAAATGATAAGGTGGCAAATATCGCCGAACTGTACAAAAATATTACGACGATTGAAGACCTCGAAGATAGCATTATCAATAAACTATATGAAGGCCCCGAGGGCCTGCCTTTTACTAAAATTAAGTTCAACAGAAAACCTCTACCCAACCAGTATTTCATTTTAAAAGGAAATTCATCGAGCGCCCTGGTACATTTTGATCCTGTCAATAATATTCTAAACAGGGTTATTAAACAAAAAACCTATGGTATTGAACCGCGAAACGCCGAACAAACCTTTGCACTCGATGCACTCATGAGACCTGAAGTTCAGCTCGTTTCGCTGACTGGAAAAGCAGGGACCGGGAAAACGCTGTTAGCGCTCGCGGCAGCCCTTCACCAACGACAGGATTTTACACAAATTTTTCTTGCACGTCCCATCGTACCCTTATCCAACAAAGATCTGGGATTTTTGCCAGGGGATGTCAAGGAAAAAATCAGCCCTTACATGCAACCATTGTTCGACAATCTGGATGTGATTAAAAACAAGTTCCAGCAAACCAGCAAGGAGTATCAGAAAATAGACGAGCTGTTGAAAACTGAAAAGCTGATAATTACCCCTTTAGCTTATATCAGAGGAAGAAGTCTTTCCAGAATTTATTTCATTGTTGATGAGGCGCAGAACCTTACTCCTCACGAAATAAAAACCATTATAACGCGTGCGGGCGAAGGCACCAAAATGATTTTCACAGGTGATATTGAGCAAATCGATTCTCCCTACCTGGATGATAAATCGAACGGATTAAGTTACCTGACCGATAAGATGAAGGGACAGAATATCTTTGCTCACGTTAACCTGGTAAAAGGTGAAAGAAGTTATTTGGCTGAACTTGCTAGCAATCTTTTGTAAATTTTTTCTTACTTTGCATAAATAAGTTAGAATCATTTAAATGAAAAAATCCAAAGTACTTCATGTGGTTCGTCATGCAAAATCCTCATGGGATTATCAGAATATTTCAGATTTCGACCGCCCGCTTAAGTTACGCGGTATTGTGAATGCATATGAAATGGCCCGCAGAATTAAAATCAGAAATACCCTGCCGGGATTAATATTAACCAGTCCTGCCAACAGGGCTTTTCATACAGCATCTGTATTTGCAAGAGTACTTGAATTGCCTTTCAGCCAGTTTAAGGTAGAATCAGATCTGTACGGTACGGATATCGAAACCATAATATCACTATTGAAAAACCTTGACGATGCTATATACTCCGTGATGATTTTCGGACATAATCCGGAATTTACCAACCTGGCAAATTTTCTATCAAATAAACCTATCGAGAACATTCCCACCTGTGGCATTGTTAGTATATTTTTTAATACAAGTGAATGGAAAGAAATTGGGAAAGAGACTGTGGGGGATTCGCATAACGATTTTCCAAAGAATGAATTACACGTTTAACATAGATTTTATCTTATATCCCGGATAATAACCTAAAACGAATGGCCAAAAAGGAAAAAATAATAAACCGAGAAATCAGCTGGCTTTCCTTTAACGAAAGGGTACTTCAGGAAGCTCAGGATCCCAATGTTCCACTCATTGAACGTATCAGATTTCTTGGAATTTTTTCCAACAACCTGGATGAATTTTTCAAAGTGAGAGTAGCCACCATTAAAAGAATGATCGATGTTCAGGAAGGCTCGAAGAGGGTTGAAGGTGAAAAACCCAAGGTGATCATGAACAATATCCAGAAAAAAGTACTTAACCTGCAAAACAAATTTGAATATACCTATCATCAGATAGTTGGCGAGCTGGAAAAGAATAATATTTTTATTATCAACGAGATGGAACTAAACCTGGAACAATCCATCTATGTTAAAAAGTATTTCAGTGAAAATGTTTATCCGGTGCTCTCACCTATCATGCTGCATAATATTGATGAGTTTCCTTACCTGAAGGACAAGAGCATTTACCTTGCTGTAAAGCTTACCCGAAGCGAGAATCGACATAATCCGGAATATGCGATGATTGAAGTGCCGACGGATCATGTGCCCCGGTTTATCGAACTGCCATCGGACGAGGAACGAAAGTTTATCATTCTGCTCGAAGATGTAATCAGGTATTCGCTCGATGATGTGTTTGCGATTTTTCGTTTTGATACGTTTGAATCATGGGTTATTAAGCTTACCCGGGATGCAGAACTTGATATGGACAATGATCTCAGCAAGAGTTTCCTGGAGCTGATATCCAAAGGAGTGAGCGAGAGAAAGACAGGTCAACCGGTAAGATTTGTATTTGATAATTCGATAGCAAAAGATCTACTCGACTATATTATAAGCCAGCTTGGCCTTAACGAAGATGCCAATCTTATCCCGGGTGGAAGATACCATAATTTCAAGGATTTTATGAATTTTCCGAATGTAAATGGAAACCAACTCGAATATAAGTACGAGGTTCCGTTAGGACATAAAATGATTAAATATCATAAAAGTATTCTGGAAGCCATTGCCAAGAAAGATTTTCTGCTTCATGTTCCATATCAGGATTTTAACATATTTGTCAGCCTGTTGCAGGAAGCATCCATCGATCCGCAGGTAACAGAAATCTCCCTGACCATATACAGGGTTGCCAGAAACTCTAAAGTGGTGAACGCACTGATAAATGCAGCCCGAAACGGAAAACATGTGAATGTTATCATTGAATTGCAGGCGAGATTCGACGAGGAAGCCAATATTTACTGGTCGCGTAAACTCGAAGAGGTGGGCGCTAATGTATATTTCGGAATCTCAAGCCTGAAAGTACATGCCAAACTGCTGAGTATTACCCGGAAAGAAAATAAAAAACTGGTTAATTATGCCTGTATTGCAACAGGTAATTTTCATGAAGGAAATGCTAAAGTATACTCCGACCTGTTCTTATTTACTGCACACAAAGGTATGGCCAACGAGGTGAATAAAATGTTTGATTTTTTTGAAAACACCTATAAAAATTACTCTTTCAGACACCTGATACCCTCACCCCTGCATACCCGCAAAAAAATGTACCGGCTGATTGATAATGAGATTAAAAATGCAGATGCAGGAAAAGAAGCATATATTATTTTAAAAATAAATAGTCTGGTTGATAAGGAGATAATTTACAAAATGTACCAGGCAAACAACCACGGGGTGAAAATAAAAATTATCATCAGAGGTATTTGTTCACTTATTCCGGGAGTTCCCGGTATGAGCGAAAATATAGAAGCAATTAGCATTGTTGACAAATTTCTCGAACATTCCAGAATTATTATATTCTGCAATGGAGGTGATGAGCTGTACTATATTTCTTCTGCCGACTGGATGACAAGAAATCTCGATAGACGAATTGAAATAACCTGCCCGATTTATGACAAGGACATTAAAAATGAGATTCGAAATATGATCGAACTGCAACTGAAAGACAATACAAAAGCCCGAATCATTAATATTCATCAGGATAATCCCTACGTTAAGTCAGATACTCAACCCCCTATACGATCACAGGAAGAGCTTTACAAGTATTACTTCGATCAGTTCAAAAGTTAAAAGCGTTTCATGAAATCGAAATTTCATTTTGGGGAAATAACCAATTGCATTTTATATCTTTGGCACAATAATTAATAGATCAGATGAATTACGAACAAATCTGTAAAGATACCATTGATATTGCCCGTAACGCAGGGCGATACATTTATAATCAATTAGGGAAAAATAATATTAAAAACCTTAAATCGAAAGGAAAACATAATTTCGTTACCGAGACAGACAAAACAGCCGAAAAACAAATTGTTGAATCGCTTCAAAAATTAATTCCCGAGTCGGGTTTTATAGCCGAGGAAGGAACCAGTAATATAAAAGGCGATGTTTATAATTGGATAATTGATCCCCTCGACGGCACCACGAATTTCATTCACAACGCTCTACCGGTGGCAGTAAGTATTGCCCTGAGAAAACATGAAGAAATTGTGGTAGGCGTGGTCTTTGAAATTTTTTTAAAAGAATGTTTCTCTGCCTGGAAAGGAAGCCCGGCCTATCTGAATGGCAAAACAATACATGTTTCTGATGTTGCGAAAGTTGGTGATTCTTTAATTGCTACAGGTTTTCCCTATCATAATTTCGACAGATTGATGCCTTTTATGCAGTCGCTTGAATATTTTTTCAATAACTCACATGGCGTCCGAAGATTGGGATCAGCTGCAACAGATTTGGCATATGTGGCATGTGGCAGATACGATGCCTTTTATGAATATAACCTAAACCCATGGGATTTGGCTGCAGGCACTTTTCTAATTCAACAGGCAGGTGGAAAATCGACAGATTTTAAAGGGGGAAATAATTTTCTGTTTGGTAAAGAATTGGTTTCGGGCAATAGCCTTATATTTGATGAATTTCTCGAAAATGTAGGAAGTTTTATGAATAAAAAAAAATAATTTAAATTTCGGGATATTTTCAGGGCTTAATGAATCGAACGCTGTTTAACACATATAATTTCCCCATTTGGTTATTAACTCTTTTACCTTTAAGAGTTTTATACATAATATCGGATATATGCTTTATAATCATTTATCTGTTGGGCTACCGCCGAAAAGTTGTGATGATGAATCTGAAAAATTCATTTCCTGAAAAATCACACAAAGAACTAAAAACCATTGCCCATAGATTCTATCATCATTTTTGCGACAGCTTTATAGAGAGCTTTTATGCGCTGAATATTTCGGAGAAAGAAATAAGAAAAAGGTACAGGTATAAAAATCCTGAAATCCTGAACCATCTGTTTGAAAAAAAGAAAAGCATAATCCTGGTTTTTGGTCATTATGGCAACTGGGACTGGTTAAACAGCCTTCCGCTTTACACCGGGCATTTGAATTATGCCCTGTATCACCCGCTCAGAAATAAATATTTCGACGAGCTGTTTATCCGGATCAGGGGAAAATTCGGGGTGAAATTAATCCCCATGAAAACTGCTTACAAAGACATGCTTGCTGCTTCAAAAAAAAATATTCTTACCATTACATACTTTCTTACGGATCAGCGGCCGGTGTGGAGCAGCATTCGCTACTGGACCACATTTCTTAACCAGGAAACCCCTGTATTAACCGGCAGTGAAGTTATAGCCAGGAAGCTTGACCAGGCAGTGGTTTATCTGGATATACAAAAAATAAAACGCGGCTACTACGAAGCCGAATTTGAAATAATTACTGAGAATCCGACAGAAACAAAAGAATTCGAAATAACAGAATCTCACACACGTAAACTCGAAAGCATCATTATCAAAAAACCGGAATTTTGGTTATGGTCGCATAAACGATGGAAGCTTAAAAGGGAAGATGTTGAAAAACGACTAAAGAAAAAAGATGATAAAAATAGCGATCGTAATACTTAACTGGAACGGCAGGAAATTTTTGGAGATGTATCTTCCCTCCATAATGAGCAATTCAAATAGTGAAGGCTTTGTGGTTTATGTTGCTGATAACGGTTCTTCAGATGATTCAGTAGAATGGTTGCTCGAAAATTATCCGCAGGTACAATTAATCAGGCTGGACAAGAACTATGGGTTTGCCCTGGGATATTCCAAAGCATTGCAGCAAATCGATGCGGAATATTTTGTATTACTGAACTCGGATGTTGAGGTGACACCTCATTGGCTTTCACCTATTATTAAAATGATGGATGCAGATAAAAGCATTGCAGCCTGCATGCCTAAGATGAAATCGTATAAAAACAGGGATTTGTTCGAATATGCAGGAGCAGCAGGCGGATTTATTGACAAATACGGGTATCCTTTTTGCAGGGGAAGAATTTTAAACTGCATTGAAAAAGATAACGGACAATATGATGATGCCCGCGAAATTTTTTGGGCATCCGGAGCATGTATGTTCCTTAGAACATCTGCTTATTTTGAAGCGGGAGGACTGGATGCCGATTTTTTTGCCCATATGGAAGAAATTGATCTTTGCTGGCGTTTAAAGCGGCTGGGATATAAAATTATGTATTCCCCCGACGTAACGGTTTATCATGTTGGCGGCGGGACCCTGCCAAACAACACTCCGCCTAAAATTTATCTCAATTACCGTAACAACCTTTTTCTGCTATTTAAAAATCTTGATTCAAGACAGTTTGTTTCTATCTTTATTACCAGGCTTATACTTGACGGCTTCTCATCTATCCTCTATATTTTCCAGGGTAAATTCTTATTTTTCTGGTCGGTGCTAAAGGCTCATTATTCTTTTTATTTTAGTCTGAGAAAGCTGGTCAGAAAAAGAAAAGAACTTAAAAAAATTGAAAAGGTAAATTATCCGGGTGAGATATACCCCGACGGAATCTTATACCAGTTTTTTGGAAAGAAAAAAAGATATTTTTATCAATTACATTTTTAACCCTTTGTTTCTCTAATATTCTTTTTATCCTACCCAATCAAAATAGAATAAAACAGAACCGGAATTTCTTCGTTGAATAATATATCCGCCTTAGGTTATGCCTTCGGGATATTATTCCACAATTGATTTTGTATCTTTATCTGAGCATCACTGATTTTTTACGGATGAAAATAGCCTTTTTGTTTGAAATACTGTTTATCCTGTTAAGTACAAATGTATTCGGACGGAACGGCTATACGTATTTATTATCTGATTCGACTGACAGGCAAACAAAATATATTATTAAAAAAATCGAAATCAGAGGGAACAAAGTCACAAAAGATCAGATTATATTTCGAGAGCTTAGTTTTAAAATTAACGACACGGTTAAAGCAAGCGAACTTGAGCCAATGTTTGAACGCAGCCGTGACAATCTGTTAAAAACCTCGCTGTTTAATTATGTCTATTTCGACACGCTCACCGAAGAATCAAATCTGCTTAAAATCGGAATCCGGTTGGAAGAAAGATGGTATACATGGCCGGAATTTGAGTTGAGCCATGCCGATAGAAATTTTAGCGCCTGGTGGCAAAGCAGGGATTTCAGCCGGTTAAATTATGGATTCGGATTATCGCAATACAATTTCAGAGGACGCAGGGAAAAAATTTCTATTCGGTTTATTACCGGTTTCACAACCCAGTATGGGTTTATTTATGAGAATATTCATCTCGACAGACAACAAAAGCATTCATTAAATATTGCTGCATTTTACGATACTCAAAATAAGCTGGAATACATTACTGAAAAAAACCGGCCAAAAATAATTGAGGCTAATGATATTATTTACCGAAAACAAAATTATTTCCTTCAATATACTTACCGTAACAAACTTTATGACACACATCAATTTATTTTTGGATATGCCAATTACAAAGTTTCCGATACCATTGTCAGTTTAAATCCTGGATTTTTAGGATCGGACAAAAGTCAATCCAACTTTTTAACCTTGATATATTCCTTTGAAAGCGACCATACCGATTTGAAGTATTACCCATTGACCGGCAGTCTTCTAAAATGCTCTTTTGCTTATTCCGGATTGCTCCATTCAAATTTTAATAAAACAGAACTCCGGGCTGCATATTACAGGTTTCAGAAACTTCATAACAGGTTTTATGCAAATGCGGGATTGAAAATACAGCTTACCGGTCATACCAGAATACCCTACATTGTTATCATGGGGCTGGGGTACGATGATTTTTTAAGGGGATATGAAAACTATGTGGTTGACGGATACAATTTTCTGTTGTTTAAATCCTCTATAAAATATCAACTCATTCCGGTGAAAATTATAAAGCTGAATTTTCTACCCTGGAGGCAATTTAACAAGATACATATCGCATCTTACCTCAATCTGTTTTTTGATGCAGGTTATGTGCACGATTATTACAATGAATATAAGCAGCTTGATAATGATCTTGTAGACAAAACACTCTACTCTTTTGGCGCCGGAATTGATTTGGTGACTTATTATGATAAAATGTTACGCATTGATTTTGCACATAACAGCATTGGTGATTTCGGAATTTTTATAAGTGTGGGACGAAAGTTCTGATTTTCAGTGAGAATAGATCTGCATAGTTTATTCAATTAAAAAAATCAATATTGATTTCTTCCTCTTCTATTAATCTTCTCTATCCGCTCAGATTTTATAGCTTTTTGATTTCCACTTTTCTGAAATCGATCGGAAACCCCTCATACTGCAACATAATTCTGCCTTCTGTTACCGAGGGATCAGAACCTTCATTTACCAGTTTTCCGTTGAGCTCCTGTGTGATTTTACCATCTTTAAAAGTAACCATCAGGGTATTCCATTCTCCATGAGGATTTTCTGCATCTGCTAATCGTTGAGCCACAATACTTTTCCCGGGTTCCGTTTTTTTACCATTCACCGTAAGTGTGACCTCCTGAAGCAAGATAAAATCGCCTGTGGCGCCCTCCTTAATCTGAAACTGTATTCCTTTTGGCCACAGCATATCAGGGGTATTGGTTGGGACCAGATACATAACGCCACTGTTCATCCGGTTGTTTTTTCGCACAAAGCTGGTATCGGTATTCCACCTGAACTCCACTGTAAGCCTAAATTCGTGAAATGATTTATCAGACATCAGGTAACCCGCATTCGGACCAAACAAGCGTATAATACCATTTTCAACTGAAAAAAGATCAGAAGCTGAAGTTAATTTTCCGGTTTCAGGTTCAAATGCGTACCAACCCTCCAGATTTTTCCCGTTAAAGAGTTGGATTGATTTTTGAGCAAATGTACATCCTGGAATTAATAATAAAGCAATAATTGACAGCAAATTCCAACGGTTCATAATCATAAATTTTGGTGAGATAAATGTAATAAAAAGCGCTCTAAAAATTGATATAAAAAATCACAACTTAAGAGAAATTACAAAAACATTATGAAGAGCATGAATATAAACTCGCAGGAACATGGCTTTCATTCAGAACCCAAATCGAAGGTAAAAACTCCATTTTTAATTTTAAAACTGAAAAGCCTGGAGCTGTCAACTTTTTTTCCATTGAGTTTCCCGGGTTTCCAATCTCCAAGTGAATTAAAAACATTTTCGATTTGTTTATCCAATTCTGTACTTTTTGTTTTATTATCCATCTTACACTTTACAACTTCACCCTTACAATTAATGATTAAACCAATCATTCCTTTATCCTCATACCCGGGATTATCTTTGAGAAATTGCACCTCCGCATTCAAACGTATTAATATTTCTTCTTTTGTTACAGGACATTTTGCTGCTTCCTGTCCTTTCAATGGAAACAAAGCATAAACATTATTTTTATCGCAAATTCCCGGAATATCTTCTTTAACTTCCATTCTTGCAACAAATTGAGCAGATATTGTATGTACAATGAATGTTGTTAATAATATTAAAATTACTTTTTTCATACCGTTTTATTTATCTAATTAAAGTTCACCCTTTATTTTACAACATGAAGCAATTTACAAAATTTCCTATAAAGGCCAATTCAATTAATTAGTGTTACTAAGAAAACTAAATAATTTTGAAAAATCAGGATGTGTTTTTTAAACTACACACCCCTACACCCCTCTCATAAAAGGGATTTATGGTATCCTGTTTTTTCAAAATTATAAATATTATCATTTATTTGATTGTTTTCTTAGAGACACTATATATGATTAAATGTAAATGCCGGCAATTTTAGATGCCATTACAAAGGTTGAAGACATTAAAAGCAATAATTGTAATTTTTAAGTGATTTTAAACTTCTTTTTATCTAAATTGACATGATGGAAAAAAATAACCAAAAATAGCAATGGAATAATCTTCAAAAATTGAAAAATTATTTCAATATTTTTATGCCAAAAAAATTCATTTATTAAATGACAAATTACTAATAGTGCACCCATGAATATAATGGCAACTATATAATTTTGCAAATCATTTACCGGTTTAAAATTAAAATTATCCAGTTGATATATTTTCCAAAACAGAATTATATAATTAACAATAACAATAATCCTGATTAAAAAATCAATGAAATAAATCTCCTTTGTTCTAAATACAGTATAGATTAGTTCTATTCCGCACAACACCCCTAAATTATTTATTAGCCAGGTTATATCACGTTTAAGATCAATCAGATTATATAAATCAACGAGAACATATTTTAGAGTAATCCAAAATGATATTAAAAATAAGAGAAATGCAGGATTCAATATCGCCGGTGGTAAAAATGAATATGTTGGAGAAATATCTGATATAAGAAGAAATCCTTGACAGAGATTTACCAACATTAATCCTGTTACACTTAGTATTCCTGCTCTTAAATTGCTATCCATCGGATACTTTCTGTGTTTTTATTGATTTGGATATTTTGGAACATATTATTAGATAATCCAACTTAACAAAATATTTGATACACCTTAACATGTATCAAAAACAAAACATATTTCCAAACTCCTAATTTAAAAAAATTTCCGATTTGATAATCAACAAGTAAATTACATTTAAAATCAATTCTCAAATTCAAAAGGGTGATTGACAAAGTCATCCAATACCTTTCATCAATATCTAATAACTCCTGTTCAATTATTGTCTTTCCAAACCTTTCGTTCCAAATTAATATAAACCACAAATAGTTGGGAATAATCCAGCGCGCCGGGAACAATATGAAATGAGAACTGTACCTTGCCCGTAATTCTGGAGCCGTTGCTTCTGCTGTATGACAAATCGATTCTCTGGTAAGAAGTTGAAGAGTATAGTCTATCGCCGTATAGCAATGTATGCGCATCCCCCAGGTAACAAATGCCATGTATGCCAAATCCTTTGTGAACAAGGGTCAGTTCAGAATACCACCCCGCCGCTGTTCGGGTGTCGTATACATTTCTCAGCCGGTCGTAACTAATGGCTACGCCTGAAGAAATTACAGCGCTGTCAATCGGTACCCTCGAGGAAAGATTCAATCCCAGCACGGCAGTTATTCCACCGTTATCACGAAGGTGATCATCGGGAATGGGTATAGCAGGGGCCGCAAAGTGATACATGATAAAATTGTGCTCATAAAATAATAACTTATTTCCGAAATGCCCCGTTCCGCCCAAAAGGAAGGTTTCACGCCTGTCGGCCGTTTGTCTTCCGGTCCAGTCTATCCAAAGGTTATGGGTAAACCAGCCCTTTTTAAATTCGACATACATACCTTCTACATTCGGCCTGTAATAATTCAGGGTATCTGTTAATAATATCAGCGGATGATGAATGAGCGCCATTCGCGGAAATGCCCCGATATAAAATTTCATCGGGCCTTTCTGAGCATTGTAATACAAAGTGATATCGGGAGGAATTATATCCCCTTTGCTGCCAAATTCATACAGGTAATTTAGACCTGCCCGGAACCGGTTGTGATCGTCCAGTGCAAATCCGGCATCGGCAAATACTCTTGCTCCAAATATAGTCTGATCAAAGGAGAATTCATTAAAATATTCCCTGTTATCGAAAAAACCCTGAAAGCCTGTGGACCATTCAAAGGTTTGAGCAAGAGATTTTAGTGAGAAAAGATTAAGGATGAAAAGTAAAAGAACAATTTTCTTCATTCAATGGAATTTGAAATCCTCGATTGATTTTAAAAAGTCTCAAAGTTAAAAAAATCCAATTACTTGTATGATATAAAATTTTTGCTTTGGAGGTAAGCTGCTCTTAAGCCTAGAAATTCATCGGTTGAAATCTTATCCCAGAATAGCCTTTTCCCGGATCTCAGTTGTTTTTAATTATGACGTTAATTCTGTCTACAGCATGTTCGAGAGACTCTTCGGGTTTAATATAATTGTAGTTTTCCCAAAATGTTTCAGGTTTTTCGTTGATAAGATCGGTAAAAATAGTTTCGGGTTTAGTAATCTCTTTATACTTGAAACGCTTTACATCCATGGTATCAATATCGGTGATTACCATTTCGATTTTGGAATTATACAGCGAGCTGAACAGTTGTTTCCTTCGTCGCATTTTGAATCCTGCTTCACACCGCATAAAATTCAGGTAATATTTCTGACCATATTCGCGGTAATTAACCCGGTAATTTGCTTCCACCGGTTTTACAATTAGCCAGTGAGGTTTTTTAACAATAAACCGGTTGCCTGTTTTTTCAATTCCGTTTTTGCTCAGACTGAATTCAAAATTCGTAATGGCCAGCGAATTAACATCTATATAAATTTTGCCGTAGTACAAAGGTTCGGTGACATTTTCTTTTTGTTTGAAGTCAATCACATAGGTTTCCCGATCATTATCCGATATAATATCTGCCAGGTGATAATTGTAATAATTAAAAAACTCTTCCTGCAAAAAGTCTGCAGGATTTTTTACCACATCCAGCAAAATGGTTGTATTCAATCCGGCTTTTAATTTAACCAGCAAACTGTCACCCGAATTAACATTCTGGCTTTTTCTTCCCTTCAGCACTTTTATCTGATCAGTACCTATATTTTGTCCGTATCCCGTTTTATAAGTTTGAAGCACCGATTCGGTAACACTCAGGTATTTGCTCCCCCGTTCGATGGTTTCTCTGTAAAATGAGGTAAGCATAGCAGGATTCATATCGTAATTTTCAGGAATTTTCTTCAATGCAGATCTAATGAGATAGATTGGGTCGGTTTTGCGGATGATAACTTCCTGTATAGGTATATAATCTGTTTGTAGTTCAAACCTATCCTGGTTCTCAACTTTTATCAGCGGTTTTATCAGGGTTTTATATCCGATGCAGGATATTCCCAGGCTATCCTGCCATAAATAACCAGGGATTTTAATGATAAATTCTCCCTGCATATTGGTGACACTGCCCAGACTCTTCCCGACAATACAAATACTTGCAAAGGGAATCGGCTTTTGGGAATTTTGATCCATCACCGTACCCGAGACTATAATCTGCCTACTTTTCCTGTTTTTGGATTGTTTTAGACCGTTAATGTCTTTACCTGTCAAGCGATACAATACAATCTGTTTTTCAATTACGCTATACAATACAGTTGTATCACGGATAATCGAATCCAGTAAATCTCTTACGGATATTTTTTCAAATGTTGCGGTTACAGGTTTTGTACCGGTAAAAAGATCAGGATTGTAAGAAAAATAATAGCTTATTTTTGGTTCAATTTGAGAAAGGGCTTCGGCAACCGGACAGTCGGTACAGGAGAATTCAATTTTTTGATCAAGCACAGAATTTTGCCCAAGTCCCGGCGTCTGTTGGAAAAAAATCCACAGTCCAAAAAATATTAATCCTGATAATTGCCGACCTGTAACCATTGATAAAGGCTTTAAAAAGCATGTCAAAATATTTTCCCAAATGGAAAAATAGAATTTTAATTTAATTCACTCCGCTTCTGCCACCTGATAAAATAAATCCGTTCTGTATTCGACTAGCTTTAAATTGAAAACTCTTAACAAGAACATTTATTACAGATTGAATGTCCTGATTGTCGAAAGTATTGGTATATGGCCAGTTTAAAGCTTCCTTGTTTTCACACCTGATTTCTTCCCCATAAACATTTTCCAACACTTTGAGCACTTCGGAAAGCCTGGTTTCGGAAAATATAATTTTCTTTGTTTTCCAGGCAAGGATATTTTTATCGGTATTTAAAAATAATTCCTGCGATTTCCGGGTAAGTTGTCCTACGTACCCCGGTTCAATCACCATGCTCTTATCTTCTGCATCTTCAGCGTAAAGCTTAACCTTTCCCGTTTCAACAAAAACTTCCACCTGGTTTCTACCGGACCGGTCGTTTATAGAAAACGATGTTCCCAAAACTTTGATCCTTGCTTTTCCGGCATTAACCACAAAGGGTTTATCGGGATTATGAACCACTTCAAAAAATGCCTCGCCGGTTAAAGAAACCGATCGTTGAGAGGTTCCAAAAACTTCAGGATATGTAATTTTGCTATTCCTGTTCAGGGTAACCTTAGACCCGTCAGGTAAAACGACGGGGAGCTCCGTACCGTTTGCTTCAGCTGTTAAATATCCCTCACCCGGTTTCTGAGAATTCTCAAAATACCGGTAAGTAAACAGCAACCCGGCGATAAGTAGTACGGATGCTGCCATTGCCACCCAGGTAACTGACTGTCTGCTGATTTTACGGTTTCGCTTTTCTGTCATCTGTATAATTCTATCTCCACCGGCAGTCTCAATCCTGGTTGACAATTTGTTCCAGGCTTTATCCACATCCACCCTTTTCATCTTTTTGTAATTTTCTATGAATTCATTATCTTCTTTCAACCTGTCAAAGATTTTTTTATAGGCTTTTCTTCGATTTGTCAGATTGTTTATTTTCTTTATCTCTTTCTCATTGCATTCCCCTGCAAAATATTTCGAGAATAATATCCATTGTGCATTGCGTATCATATCGTATAATTTTAACAGGTTGTTTCAAAATATGTCTTAATATTTTTCCTGAAAAGCTTCAAAGCCCTGCCCATATTGGCCTCGATGGTTTTAACAGAAAGTGATAATTTCTCAGCTATTTCATGATATTTCAGTCCTTCAAACCGGCTAAGACTAAATATTTTTCGGCTTTGTTCAGGCAACTCATCAAGTGTTCTGTCAATCACCTCTGTAAGCTCCTTCAGGCTGAGTTCTTCGGATGCATCGGGTTCGGTAATTAAACCGCTGCTTTTAACATAGTTTTCATATTTCTCTGTAACCGACTTATGCCTGAGAAACAAGATACTTTTGTTATATGCGGATTTGTACAGGTAAGATTTTACAGAAGTTTCGATCACTAATTCATGTCTCTTTTCCCAGATATTGAAAAACAAATCCTGAATAATCTCCTCCGCAGTGTCCATATCTTTAACGATTTTATAAGAATAGTTACATAGTGCCGAATAGAATTTTCTGAAAAGAATTTCATATGCAAGCATATCATCGATATGAATCCTGTCAAAAATATTCTTATCTGTGTCAATCATTTTCCAACACCATTAAAATCAGTATGCAAAGCTACTAAAATCCAGCCATAATCGTTTTGAAAGAACTTTCAAATTAAAACTGACAGGATTGTCTCCTGTCAGTTTTTTATAAACCCAACTACTATCCATTATTAACCCTAAAATATACATAATCAGTTAAATAAGTGCCAGTCCGGCCTCAAACTAACCCTTTGCAACACCTAAATACGATTAAGTCCGGGACTGACACTTGAAAATATATTAAACTCAACTTAGTCGTTGTGAATTTTAAGTTTCCGATTTAGTCTAGCAATTGCAGATTCAATCGATTCGTCTGGTTTGATATAATTATATTCACCCCAGAAATCTTCATCAGCAAAATAATTAACCTGGTCGGCAAACACATCCGACATTTTAGAAGCTTCTCTGAATTTAAACTTATTTACACTTGATGTATCCCTGTCGGTTACAGCCATTTCGAACATAGTAACATAGGTGGAACTAAACAGCTTCCTGTCCCATTTGCATTTGAAAACCAGTTCTGATCTTACATGATTCAGATACCATTTCCCGTTCACTTCCCTGTAATTTACAAGGTAGTTGGCATTTTCAACATCAAGTTTCATTGAAACAGGTTTCTTCCTGACGAGTTCGGAACTTGCCAAATCAATGCCTTTACTGCTGAATCTGAAATCGGCTCCTGTAATAGCAAGGCTTTTAACATCAAGGTATATCTTTCCCTGATACAGAGGAAAATCAACATTATCTTTCTGGTCAAACTCAATAGCATAATTTTCCTTATCGTTGATTTTGGTAATTCCTATAAGTTTAAAGTCATAATATCCCAGCATATCTGCTGACAGAATATTTCCCGGAGTTTTTACCATATCCAGCAGAAAAGAGGTTTTCGGACCACCCTGGAATTTAAACAAAACCGTATCCATTCTCTTAACATCCTGATTTTTTCTGCCTTTGAAAATTTTTACCCGGTCAAAATCAAAATTATCATTATAGGCTGATTTGTAAACATCAAGTACAGCTTCAGCAACCTCAATATAATTTCTGTTCTGTTTGATGGTCTCACGATAAAAACCAACCTCCTGTTCAGGATTAACCGGATAATTGTTTTTAATGTTTTTAAGTGCACCCTTGATTAGTTCAAGAGGATCTTCATTTCGGATGATAACTTCCTCGATAGGAATTGGAGAAGGCTCAATGGCAATGGTATTATCCATTGGTTTCAGATCCTTCAACTGAATCAGGGCATTTTTATAACCCAGGTATGTAACTCCAAGCTTATTCTCTTTCATATTTGCCGGTATCTTAAGAACAAATTCACCATCCGAATTCGTTACTGTTCCAATGCTGGTTCCATCTAAGTATACATTGGCAAATACAACAGGCTTTTTGGTGTTTGAATCAATTACCTTTCCATGAAAAGTTTTGATATTCAGAGTGTCTTTATTCACTACGTTGCCTCTCCCCTTATCTGCATAGCTAAACTGAAATGCAACGATAAAAAGTAAAGCTGTGAATAAAACTCTCATCATCCCTCTGTAATTTTTTGCTTTCATAATCGTTAAATTATTTTATTATATTGAAATGATTCTTTTCGCATTCGATCCTAAGATGCTTAGTTTTAAAAATACCCTCTGTCTATCTTGATTTTTTTTACCCGATTCAGGGAATTATTTTCTAATTCGTTTAATTTCAACAGTATAAACACTATTTACCCGGACAAATTTTCTACAGGGAAATGATTAAAATCATAGAAATCCGATAAGCTATCTCATCATATTTTCATTGAACGGAATGAATGGCTTAATTAATTTTATAGATAATCTTTATGAATTCATTATTAACCTCTTAAAATTAACGATTTATGTCAGCGGATAACCTTGATTTTGAAATTAATTCGTATCTGACTTTCAGACTGGAAAATGAAGTATATGCTCTGAATACCGCCAATGTGCTGCATATACTGGAAATGCAGAAAATAACCAAAGTACCAAAAGCGCCGGATTATATACTGGGTGTTATCAATCTGCGGGGAGCTGTAATACCGGTTATCGATACCCGAAAAAAATTCGAATTGCCTGGTATTGAACTTACTTCGAAAACCTGTATCCTGGTGCTAGAACTAATTTTACCCGCAAATGAATTAATTATCGGAACGATGGTGGATGAAGTAAGCGAGGTCATTGAGATTCAAGAGAAAGATATTAAACCCCCTCCTGCCATTGGGGATAATTACAGAGCTGAATTTATTGAAGGAGTTGCCGTGAACGACGACGGATTTATTTTGATCCTTGACCTGGAAAAACTATTGACAGGCGACGAGATAACTAAGCTTACCACAACATCTAATAAATATAAGGGCGAGGTGGAATCAGTGGGTTAATCAAAAATTCACTGAAAACCTTTAAATTAAACTTACTATGCCTATTAAAATAATATTAATTCAAAAAAATGTATAGAATAGCATATGTAGAAACAAGCGGTAGTGTTGGACAAAATAAAAAAATTGCGATGCACCAGGCAAGAATCATCAAAATAAATAATATCGCACATTCAGAGCTGAAACACCTTAGTTTTCTAAAATTGTCAAACCGAAATCAAAAATTTTTACAAAAAATTGACTGGTCGCCAATTAATTTTTACTTTGATAAAATGGCAACAGGAAATAAGCAGATACTGCCAAATACATTTTTTTAAATTGTCTTAAAAAAAGATAGCAATCCTGTTAAATAAAATTTATATTGCAGAAGAAATGTTCCCTTAAATATTTTTAATGTTATATTGAATAAATGCAGCACTTCTCCTAAATCAGGTAAAATGGTACATTTATTTTTTTTAAGAAATCAACATTTTATATACTTCTGTCTTTTCATTGCATTTGAATTACTTCCCGAATTATATGGACAAGATTCCAATGAATCTGCCATTACTTTTGAAACATCCGTAACCGGTGATTTTAACAGAATTTTTTCAGGCGGAGTTAATCCTCAACCGGCGTTTCAATACATGGGGCTGGAGGATGCAGTTCTTATCCTGAATACTGAAAAATGCGGCCTTTGGAAAGGGGGAATGTTTTTATTGCACGGCCAGAATATTCATGGCGCCACTCCCTCTGCTTCCTACACAGGCGACTACCAGGTATTTTCCAATATCGAAGCCGGAGATCATACCGGGTTTTTTGAGTTTTATTTCCAACAGTCTTTTGGTCCATTTACCCTGACGATGGGCCAACAGGATATGAACAGCAACTTATGTGTTTCGGAATATGGCGGTTTGTTTATTAACAGTTCTTTTGGCATTATGCCCAGTATATCGCTGAATGTCCCGGTTGGAATATTTCCCATTGGAGCGCTGGGCATCTTTATGGAATATGCTACAGGAGAAAAGAGCAATTTCAAAACCGCCATATACGACGGAGATCCCGAAGATATCTCAAGCAATAGGTACAACCTGAATTTTGAACACCAGAAAGGCGAAGGCTTACTTTACATAGGTGAATATGAGTATAATAACTTTGACGCAAATGGCGACAATTTTAAACTAGGCGCTTACTATCATTCTGACGAATTCAATAGTCTTACCGATACAACCGCACATATTAAAGGAAATTACGGTATCTACGGTATTGTGGATAAAAGAATCCTGGAACCATCGGGATATTTCGATAACGGAGTAAATGTTTTTTTGCAGCTTGGATTTGCCCCTGCCAGCCGCAATCTGGTTTCCTCCTACATAGGTTTTGGGTTAAATACGCACACTCCTTTCAGACGGCGCATACACGACAATATGGGATGTGGTGTAGCATTTATGAAAGTAGGCAAAGATTTTAAAAATATTTATCCGGAATCGCTCAGCGCAGAGACTGCTCTTGAATTTACCTATCAATTTTTTATCGGAAATAACTATTTCATACAACCAGACTTACAATATATTATTCACCCCGGAGCCACAAAAGGAATCGACAATGCATTGACCGGTACAATGAGATTTAGCCTATCTTTTTAATTACCTTTATTCTTAAGTTGGTAACACCCGGTTTACCGACTTTCTTTGTTTTTTTTTAAAAGAATGAGACGCACTCCACAAGTTTTGATATGTTGTGGTGTCTAAATAGTATTTATTATTCTTTGCTGATGACCGAAAGGGAATTAATTAAAAGTTTAAAAAACGGCGACGAGAAAGCATTTCGTGAATTTGTTGAACAGAAACAAACTCACTTGCTGAGGTTGTGTATGGGCTTTGTCCATAACCGGGAAGATGCCAGAGATTTGGTTCAGGAAATCTTCATTGAAGTGTTTCGGTCAGTCAGGAATTTCAGAGAAGATTCGAATATATCAACCTGGCTGTATCGCATAGCTGTTAATAAGTCATTGAATTATCTGCGAAAAAACAGGACAAGATTAACTACATCCGAAGATTATTCTTCTTCGGAAAAGGTTATCAGCAATGAGATAAATACAATGTCTGAGACCCCCGACGCTCTCGTGGAAGTAAATCAGCGTAAAATCCTCATCAAAAAGGCCATTGATTCGCTTCAGAAAAACCAGCGCATTGCATTTGTAATGAGTAAATATGAAGATCTCTCTTACCAGGAAATTTCTGACATCATGGATATTTCAAAAGCTGCAGTTGAGTCATTGATTCACAGGGCAAAAGTGAATCTTCAGAAAAAGCTGTATACCCTGTATCAAAAAAATTTGTTATAAAACGCAAGTTTTTTAACAAAAAGTTGTCAAATAAATTAAATAACCAACTGATGAAATGCTGTAACAGACATAATTTATATTTCGAATACCTAGAAGGAAAATTAGATCTGAAATCGCAAAAAGTACTTGAAGATCACATCCGGGTTTGCGAACATTGCAGGCAATTTGTTGAAAAGCTCAGAGAAACATTTTCCTTTATTTCGGAAGAAAAATCAGTAAGTCCCGATCCTTTCATGTTTACACGTATTCAGGGTAAACTTACAGATTCCGAAAAGCGACCGCTTATATTCAGTCTGAAAATTGCATTCCAAACTGCTGCGGCTGTTGTACTAATACTTTTGGGAGTATACGCCGGAAAACGAATCGGGCAGGGATATAGCGATAAAAAAACGTTGAGTTCTGACTATCAGACGGAAGTGTATTATTTGTATGATGTTCAAAATCAATTGGTAAATTCTGAGTTATTATCCATTAAAAGTGAATAGAGATGAAAACCTTTTTTTCGCAAAACAAAATTCTAATCTGGATATTGATTTCCCTTCTTTTGATAAATATAATAGCAATCAGTTCAATAGTTTATTACAAAAGCAGTCAGAAAAATACGATAGCTACCGATATCCAGACGCCAGCAAACGGAAGAAGAATGATGCATGGAGAAGGGATGTTTATGAAAGAAATTCTTGACCTGAACGATAAACAATTTGACCAGTTCCGAAATGCCAGATTCGCATTTCACCAAAAAGCACAAAAAATCGACCTAACTATTCGAAAGAAACGGATGGAGCTATTTGAAGAGTTGAAAAAAACAAATTCCAACCCACAAAAAATTCAACAGATATCAGAAGAAATAGGTCAGTTGCACACACAATTAAATATAGAAATGAGTAATTACTACGAGGAGATAAAAAATATTTGTCGCCCGGAACAAAGAGAACAACTCTATCAGTTCTTTATGAATACGCTTGAACGTGAAGAAAGAATGCCTCCACCTGTCAGAGGACATATGAGACAGGGAAGAAGAATGCAACATATGAATAATTCAAATTGATATATATATTGTGTAATTTAAATTTAACAGTAATGGAAAGAGGAATAGCAACGATGAGAAAAGTGCTTTTTGCTGCAGCGATTGCATTAATGAGCACAGGTTTGATGGCACAGCAGGGTCCGGGAAACGGCAGATTTAATCAAGGGGATCAACCGGGCAGACAAATGCGCGAAAAGATACCCAATCTGACTCCGGAACAGGAAAAGAAGATTGGCGAACTCAGAACAGCGCATATGAAAGAAATGAATAATTTCAGAAATGATATGATGATTGAAAATGCGGAGCTCAATAAACTTCAGACCGAAGACAATCCGGACATCAGTAAGATTGATGCAAAGATTGACGAAATAGGGAAAATGAAAACGGAAATGGCAAAAAAAAGAGCCGCCCATAGGCAGGAAGTTCGTGCATTACTTACACCAGAACAACGGGTAGTTTTCGATGCGCATAAAGGTAACCCGGGAATGCATCAGGGCATGCATAACAGATGTCCGGGAAATAGGAAATGATATATCTCCCAAGTGGATTTTTTAATAAGGAGTACATTTTTTTGTACTCCTTTTTTTTATTGATGCAAACATACACACCTATTAACCCGCATTATTGGCTACGCCGAGCTAAAGGTTCATGAATTTTGCAAATTATAAATTAAAATGCGGGATTAATCCCAACTAAGGCACAGCCAATCTCACGACTGAAGGGAGTAACTTAGTCTCTGTTGGAGACAGAGGAAATTCTTTTAATTTTCCGGGTTAAAGCTAAACCCAACTATTTATTTAACGTATTGGTAATGCCTTTAGAATTAGATTATCTTTCAGTCAGCAAATTAGAAAATATTTTTTAGCCGGAGATCGGTTAGGTGGAAAAATGTAAATTATTTTCTTGCATTTATAACCAGAGTTGGAACTTGGTAAAGTGGCTTCATAACCCATACAGGTTTATGGGAAAGCGAAGCGAATATACGCCTATAAGCAGAGTGAAGATTAAAGGCACAAGTGGACACTAAAGAGCGGGTAATTCATTTAAAATAGATCCTGAAATAAAACAAACTCTTTCCAATAAAAAAATATTAAATTCTTTATTGTACTCTTTCAATTCATTAACTTTAAAACTAGAAAAAATCAGATTTTATATTAACACATGTAGATATTTATATATATATTTGCGGAAATTTTTCAAAGATGAATACCCTGGAAATCGAAAAAAGATATAATCTGCTGGCTGAAGATAGTTGCTGCCTTTCATGCGGTGGAGCCATTAATTTTTCACAACCCCATGCTGGTGAGATATGTGTGGATTTGGGTTGCGGAAGAGGAAATGATGTATTGAAAATGGCGGAAGAAGTCGGTAAAGATGGTTTTGTATATGGCATCGATGTTTCTGAAGGAATGCTTGAAAAAGCCACCCGAACGGCACAAAAACTAAATATCAGGCATGTAAAATTTACCAAGGCAAATCTCGAAGAACTACCACTACCTGATAACTCAGTTGATTTGCTTATTTCCAACTGCACCATCAATCATATTGAAAACAAGCAGCAGGTATGGAATGAGATATACAGAATATTAAAAACCGGTGGTAGATTTGTGGTAAGCGATATTTATTCTGAAACTGAAGTGCCGGTTGAATACAGAAATGATCCGGAAGCAGTTTCCGAATGCTGGGCAGGCGCCGTAACAAAAGATGAATATCTTTCGACACTTAGTCGGGCAGGTTTCAAATCGGTAGAAATTCTGGAAGAAAGTACACCCTACCCCAAAGGTAAAATAAGGGTTAGCAGTTTTACCATAGCCGCCAAAAAAATTAATTCTTGTTGTTGTTCTTAATTATATCTAAAATCATATCATGAGAAGTTTGATCAGAAAAAGTGAAAATTCAAAAAAGGCAGTGGCACAATGTTGTGCAAAACAGTCAAAAATTGTTGCCGGCTGCCACGATTAAGAAAAAAGGTGGGATTTTTCCCACTTTTTTTCCCTTTTATTTACGAAGATGTATTTCTCCAAACATAATATTTTATCGAAAATAACCGGAACAGAAAAATTCATTCTTGCGAATATTCTTACCGGTAATGCTGACATTATTTCAGCCGAAGATGCCGAAGGGATAGCAAAAGGTGAATTTATTGATCCGGATGAATATACAGAAAAAGGGTACTTAACAGATCCCCTGGAAGAAGAAAAATTGTTCCGGCTGAAATATCTTGAATTTATCGAAAACAGGGATTCGGATGAGGTTCAGCTGTTTTTTGTATCTAATTATTCCTGCAATTTTGGCTGTTTATATTGTTATCAGGATGAATATTCCAATAAGATAACAGGGTTGTCCACCGTACTAATTGATGCCTTTTTTTCATATGTAAGCACCCGCTTTAAAAACAGAAAAAAATATATTACACTCTTCGGCGGGGAACCCTTGTTACCAGGCGAAAATCATAAAAAACTTATAGCATATTTTACAGAAAAAGCTGCTAACTATAACATCGATTTGGCAGTGGTGACAAACGGCTATCTTCTTGCGGATTATATTCCGATTTTTAAAACAGCAACTATTCGTGAGATTCAGGTTACATTGGATGGAACTGAGGAACTTCATAATAGAAGACGTCCCTTAAAAAACGGCGATCCTACATTTGACCGGATTGTTAATGCTATTGATCTGGCTATGGAGGAAGGAATACCTGTAAATCTCCGCATGGTGATTGATAAGGATAATATTAACGACCTTCCCGAACTTGCTACCTATGCTATAGAAAAAGGGTGGACAGAAAATCCGTTGTTTAAAACTCAGATTGGCAGAAATTACGAACTACATCATTGTCAGGCAAATAACCAGAAACTTTTTTCCAGGCTGTCCCTCTACGAAAATATCTTTCAGCTGATTCAAAAACATCCCCACATTTTAAGATTTTATCAGCCGGCATTTTCTGTTTCAAAGTTTTTGTTTGAAGAGGGTCGTCTGCCCTCTCCCCTGTTCGATTCATGTCCCGGGACTAAGACAGAATGGGCGTTTGATTATAACGGAAAAATATACGCCTGTACAGCAACTGTTGGAAAAACCGGAGAAGAATTGGGCATGTTTTATCCACAGGTTGAACTCAATAATGATGTAATATCAGAATGGGAAGATAGAGATATTTTATCCATTGAGATGTGTAAAAATTGTTCTGTAAAACTGGCATGCGGCGGTGGATGTGCCGCGATAGCCAAAAACAACACCGGTAAACTGCATGCGCCCGATTGCAGACCTGCAGCAGAATTGATTGGTCTTGGAACAGCCCTCTATTTTAAAGATATTTTAAATACTTAATTTAATAATTTTATGAAAGAAATTAGTTCGAAAGAGTTTGATCAGGAAGTACTTCATGGAGGAAAAGTGGCTCTGGATTTTTATTCCACAGAATGTCCCCCATGCGAAGCTCTGGCTCCAAAATTCGAATCTCTTGGTGATCTATTTGGAAAAGAGATTAAATTTTTAAAAATCTTCCGGCAGGAAAACAAGGAACTTGCAGAAAAACTCGGGGTAAAGTCTTCACCTACCGTTTTGTTTTTCAATAATGGAAATGAAGTTGGCAACAGGCTTTCCGGGGGTATCAAACGTTCCGAATTAATTCAGGAATTTGCCAATTTGTTACCGGTTGAAAAAATTGATCTTATTAAATCAAAAATAGCACCAATAGTTACAGAATGTGATGTGGTTATTCTTGGTGCAGGACCAGGTGGCCTTGCTGCTGGTTTATACTTGTGTCAGGCTCGTATTGACACTGTAATGGTGGATATCGGATTGCCCGGAGGTCAGGTTTCCACAACACACCAGGTTTCAAATTATCCCGGATTTATTGACCCTGTTCCCGGCTACCTGCTTTCTCACAACATGTCGGAACAAACCAAGAAGTGCGGTACTGAATACAAAGTAGCGGTTGATGTTACGAAAGTTGACCTCGAAAAAAAAGAGGTAGTTATTGATGAAAATGAAACACTGAAGGCTAAGAAAATTATTATTGCTACCGGAGCATCGCCCAATTTGTTGAAAATACCCGGTGAAAAGGAATATAAGGGCAATGGAATATCCTACTGCGCTACTTGCGACGCCAAATATTACAACGATAAGGAAGTGATCGTGGTTGGAGGTGGAAATTCAGCCATCGAAGAAGCTGATTTTATTTCGAAATTTGCACGAAAAGTAACCGTAGTTCATCAGTTTGATAAATTGCAGGCAAATAAGACTGCACAGGAAAAAGCGTTTACCAATAAGCGCATTGAGTTTATATTTGAAAACGAACCCAGATCGTTTAAAAAGCTCGACGATAAAATGGAGGTGGAAATAGAATATTTACCGACCAAAGAGAGAAAAAAACTGCTTACGGATGGTGTTTTTATATTTGTCGGAATGAAACCAAATATTGAATTGTTCTCAAAAAGACTTAAACTGGATAATTACGGATATATTAAAACCGATGAGGATATGCGAACCAGTATACCGGGTGTATATGCGGTAGGAGATGTGGTAAGTAAAAAATACAGGCAGATAACCACAGCAGTTGCCGATGGCACAATAGCCGCAATTGCTGTAACCAAAGAAATTGATGTTGCCTGAGTCAAACAGCTTCATAGATGACTTTATGGCAGTCAATGATATTTTTATAAGTGTATTATAATCAGCATAATTCGTATTATACTTAATATATTTATATATATACATGTTTTGGTACGTAAATTGATATACTCAGAATAAACTTATGAATAACTTTTTTAGAAAATACGGAATCCATATGATTTTTGCCTTTGCAGGTGCCATTGGCGGTTATTTTTACTGGTATTTTGTAGGTTGCAAATCAGGGACATGTCCTATAACTTCTCATTGGTATTCAACCGGACTTTACGGAGCTTTGCTAGGATATTTGTTTGGTGATTTATTACTCTCTTATATTAAGAAGCTTAGAAAGAAAAATGTTTCGAACGAAAAACAAGATTAAATAATATTTGCCATGAAATATTATATGTCTAAAATTCTCGATGGGATTTCATTTGACGATGCTATAACCATAGTCACTGAATTATTGAAAAATCAGGGATTTGGTATTATCACCGAAATTGATGTTAAGGAAACCTTTAAAAAGAAGCTTGACATTGATTTCAGAAAATACAGGATACTTGGCGCCTGCAATCCAAATTTTGCACACAAAGCGCTGCAGATTGAAGACAAAATCGGAACAATGTTGCCATGTAATGTCATTGTCCAGGAACTTGATAATGGGACTACAGAAGTTGCAGCTATCAATCCCGTTGCTTCCATGATGGGAGTTGAAAATCCGGATTTGGAAGGTATAGCCGGTGAGATTCAAAAAAGGTTAGAGACTGTAATAGCTGGTTTATAAAAAACGGATAGAATGATTCCATATGGGTGCCAGTAAAAAAAACCGGGAAATAATTCATTCAGATTATCCCCCGGCTATGAACTTTATTCAACTGGATAATAAATAAGAGTTTGATATTTAGTTGGATCGGGTGCTTCAGAAGGATCTGTCAGATATACCTCCCAGGAAGTTCCTTTTTCTTTTAGCTTATTATCTTTGATATACTTCTGTATTGCTGCATAAACAGGCTCCATTTTTTCATATGGTCCTGTATATAGGGTGCTTGCTACTTTCATTGCCTCAAATTCTTTATATTTTATCTCACCATATTCAGGTGCAATGGTATCTATCGGAACTCCTGCTTCAAAAACAGTGTTACCCTGGGGATCAAAAGAATAATAGACAGCAAATGGAGGTCCGACAGCATCTATCTGATTTTGTCCGATATATCCGAACAACATTCCATAGATTTCACCCATCTTGGGACCAACTTCACTTGTTGGCACATCTGCCCTTATAACAAGTGCTTTTTGAGCATCAATCTGTTTAACCTCAATGTTGAGCTGATTAGAGTTATTGGCCTGGTCCTGTGCTTTAACTGAATGAATATAGCCTGTTAAAAGCATTAAGGTAATAACATTAAAAATTAAAGGTTTGGTTTTCATAAAAATTTGATTTTAGTTGACATTGATTAAATTTAACTCAAAAGTAAGATACAAAAATGACAGCCCTATGTCAACAGTTTAAATTTTATAATATAGAAAAGTGTAAAAAATTTTGGTCTATAAATCTCAAATCACATAACCAGTAAATATTTGATTGAATTATAAAACCTTACCTTTTCATTCGTTTATCATTCACATGCCTCCGTTTATCAAATTCAGAGAACATATTTTCGGAAAATGCATATAATCATTTATTAAATTTTGCGTAATAAATTATAAAAAGTTCATGGAAACCCTTATTATTAAAGGAACAATCAAAACCCCGACAATTGTATTTAATCCGGATGGAAATCTTATTATAAAAGGAAAATCAATACCTGAGAGTGTTTTCCGGTTATATACCCCGGTTATTGATTGGATTAAAGAATTTAGAGCAGAATATGTCACTTTCAATATTGATCTGGAATATATTAACAGCGCTTCAAAAGTGATGTTACTTGAATTGTTCAGAGTGCTTGAGGCAAATAATCATGTTAAGAATATCACACTTAACTGGCACTATGATATCGAGGATGAAGACAGTCTGGATATAGGTAATATTTTTGAGGAGTCACTGACCCGATCCAGGTTTACATATGTTGGTTATATAGCTTCATTTAGTATGTAATTATTCAGAATTCCCATGTGTTTTTTGGTAGCAGAAGAAATTTAAATCTCTGAGATTCTTACCTGCAACCCTGATTTGATTTTGCAAAAATACTCCCGTTGTTCGTAAGTTACTTTACGTTTTGATACTCCCTGAAGTCATGATCCCTGAAAGAGGTTTCTAAAAACAAAAAGCCCTGACTCCCTGCGGTCGCTTATGGTCTTTGACTTTTTAGCTCCGTTGAAAATCAATTTGGGATTACTCCTTTCAGGAGTGATCCCTTGTTGGGGGGGCTTAAAACAAAAAGCCCTGACTCCCTGCGGTCGCTCATGGTCTTTGACTTTTTGGCTCCGTTGAAAATCAATTTGGGATTACTCCTTTCAGGAGTGATCCCTTGTTGGGGGTAGCTAAAACAAAAAGCCCTGACTCCCTGCGGTCGCTTATGGTCTTTGACTTTTTGGCTCCGTTGAAAATCAATTTGGGATTACTCCTTTCAGGAGTGATCCCTTGTTGGGGGTAGCTAAAACAAAAAGCCCTGACTCCCTGCGGTCGCTTATGGTCTTTGACTTTTTGGCTCCGTTGAAAATCAATTTTCAACGGATCCAAAAAGTCAAAGCCCCGTTGCTATCGCAACAGGGCTTTTTGTTTTGCGGAGAGCGAGGGATTCGAACCCCCGGTGCCGCTAGGCGGCACAACAGATTTCGAGTCTGCCCCGTTCGACCACTCCGGCAGCTCTCCATATAAATGCAAAAATAGGAAAATATTGGTATTTGTAATGTATACCTTAAATTTCACCCAGCTAAAGTTGGAAGTTAATCTAATAAGAATAACACCATGCTTCAGCATGGTGAATTTAGATATCCAATACATTTAATGAGCTGACTTCAGTCAGCTTTTTCTAAAGTTGACAGCAAAGGGAGTACTCCCTGCGGTCGTGATCCCTTTTTGGGGGGGCTTAAAA
The DNA here is from genome assembly GCA_963781805.1 of uncultured Bacteroidales bacterium. Classification (GTDB taxonomy): domain Bacteria; phylum Bacteroidota; class Bacteroidia; order Bacteroidales; family UBA10428; genus JAFGPL01. The sequence goes on along the minus strand of CAWAHF010000004.1, from coordinate 4,653,081 downwards.
CAAAAAGCCCTGACTCCATTTCATTTTTCTTTTTACGCAACTGCTCATGTGAACTTGGCAAGGGAGTACTCCTTGCGGTCGTGATCCCTTTTTGGGGGGGGGCTTAAAACAAAAAGCCCTGACTCCATTTCTTTTTTCTTTTTATGCAACTGCTCATGTGAACTTGGCAAGGGAGTACTCCCTGCGGTCGTGATCCCTTTTTGGGGGGGCTTAAAACAAAAAGCCCTGACTCCATTTCTTTTTTCTTTTTATGCAACTGCTCATGTGAACTTGGCAAGGGAGTACTCCCTGCGGTCGTGATCCCTTTTTGGGGGGGCTTAAAACAAAAAGCCCTGACTCCCTTCGGTCGCCTATGGTCTTTGCCTTTTTGTCTCCTTATGAAAATAAATTTTCAACGGATCCAAAAAGTCAAAGCCCCGTTGCTATCGCAACAGGGCTTTTTGTTTTGCGGAGAGAGAGGGATTCGAACCCCCGGTACCTTTCGGTACAACGGTTTTCAAGACCGCCGCATTAGACCACTCTGCCATCTCTCCGGGCGCAAAAGTATAAATTTTTTTCTAATTGCCCTGTATTCTTAAAAATTTATTTTAATCATAATGGTAACCTGACTAATAGCCAGTGATAACGACCATTTATGGCATTTTTATATGTTGAAATTCCTCTGACATTATTCTTAGTTGAGTTAGAATAATAGAATATATTTTAAACAAAATAAACACATTCAATCTTTTATTACTTTTGTGTTCTTTTTAACAAATGGAATTTGAAAGGCATACATTAGAGAATGGAATCCGCCTGATTCATAAAAGGGTTGATTCGGTGGTTGCTCATTGCGGCGTTATTATCGAAACCGGTTCGCAGGATGAACAACCTCATGAACATGGTATGGCTCATCTGATTGAACATCTTTTATTTAAAGGGACAACCAAAAGAAAAGCGCATCATATTCTTAGCCGGATGGAGGATGTGGGAAGTGAGATTAATGCTTATACAACCAAGGAAGAGACCTGTGTTCATGCAACATTTTTTAAAGACCATTACGAACGGGCACTCGAGCTGATAAGTGATATTATAATCAATTCTGTATATCCTGAAAAGGAGATTGAAAAAGAAAAGGATGTTATCATTGACGAAATCAATTCGTATAAAGATACTCCTTATGAGTTGATATTCGATGAATTTGAGGAACTGACATTCCCCGAAAGCTCTATCGGGCGAAACATACTGGGAGATGAAAAACTCCTTAAATCATTTAGCCGGCAGGATATTCTAACGTTTGTGAATAATAACTATCATACCAATGAATTTGTAATTTCATCCGTCGGAAATATCCCTTTTGAAAAATTCATCAGGTTGTCGGAAAAATACTTTGGCAGACTGCAATCAAAAATGAATACAGAGAAAAGAGTTTTTCATAATAACTATAGCCCTTTTTATAAAAGCGTACCGAAAAATACGTACCAGGTACATTCTGTGATTGGAAATCTTGCCTACAATATTCAGGATGAAAAAAGGTATGCTTTATACCTGCTAAATAACCTGCTTGGCGGACCTGGCTTAAATACCAGGTTGAATCTTTCACTCAGGGAAAAGAATGGGTATGCCTATAATGTGGATTCTTCCTATAATGCATATCGCCATACAGGAATTGTAAATATCTATTTCGGGACCGACAAGTCGAATCTGAATAAATGCTTAAAGATAGTATCCCATGAATTAGCACGATTGAAACACAATTCCCTGAGTACCGCACAGTTGTCCAAAGCCAAAAAACAACTAGTCGGACATCTTACCATCTCATCAGAAAACAATGAAAACCTGATGTTTTCAATGGGAAAAAGTATGATTCTTTTTGATCGGGTGGAAAGCCTGAAGGAAGTCACAGATAAATTAGAATCTGTTACAGCAGAGCAAATACTGGAAGCGGCAAATGAAATCTTCAATTCTGAAAAAATTTCTTACCTTTTTTACATCTGAGTATGTTAAATATTGACCAAAATTTATGGGATTATATCCTGGAGCATACAACTCCGGAAGATTCCCTGTTGTCGGAGCTTTATCGGGAGACACATGTTAAAGTGCTGTATCCAAGAATGATATCCGGCCACTACCAGGGAAAGCTCCTGGAATTAATAAGTAAAATAATTCAGCCTGAGTGTATCCTAGAAATTGGCACCTTTACCGGATATTCAGCTATCTGTCTTGCTAAAGGCTTAAAACCCGGGGGAAAGCTTCATACAATTGAATATAATGATGAAATTACCGATTTTGCCCGAAAATATTTTAAAAAAGCAGGATTGGAAAATTCGATTGAGTTGCATATCGGTAATGCATTGCAAATCATCCCTGGGTTGAACCTGCAGTTTGATCTTATATTTATGGATGCTGATAAAACCAGTTATCCGGATTACTTTAACCTTGTAACCGATAAACTAAAAACCGGGGGTATACTCTTAACAGATAATGTTTTATGGGATGGGAAAGTGATCGATGAGTCAGCAGGAAAAGAGGATGAAACCAATGGTATCATTCAATTCAACAAAATGATTCAAAATGATTCCCGGTTTGAAAATATAATTATACCCATACGAGACGGAATAATGCTTGCACGAAAAATTTCCTGATAAAATTTATGCAAAAAATATATAAAAAGGTTCATCATTTCCGAATGTGCAAAATAATTTATAAGTTCATCCCGATTAAACAAATTCTTAACTAGGTTGTTAATTTACCAATGTTCAAGGTTTCAAATCAATGGCAACATATACTATAAAAGATCTGGAAAAATTATCTGGTATAAAGGCACATACTATCAGAATCTGGGAAAAGCGGTATGGTCTTATTGAGCCCCAGCGAACCTCAACGAACATCAGAACATACTGCGACGTGGATTTGAAACATCTTCTGAATATTTCCTTTCTTAACCGGCATGGTTTAAAAATTTCAAAAATCGCAAAGCTTTCCAGTGATGAGGTTAATGAAAAAATAAATCATTTGCAGCAAAACATGTCTGACGTGGAAAGTCAGGTAGAAAGTCTTGCCATTTCCATGATTGATCTTGATGAAGACAAGTTTGAAAAAATTCTTACGCGATCAGTTATTCAAATGGGGTTCGAAGAAACTTTTATAAGGATTATTTATCCTTTTTTCTACAAGATAGGAATCATGTGGCAAACAGGCGCCATAAATCCTGCACAGGAACATTTTGTCTCAAATCTTATCCGTCAGAAGTTAACAGTAGCAATCGATTCTCAAATAACCCTTAATGGTGCGGATCACAAAAGTTTTTTGTTGTTCCTTCCGGAAGGTGAACTGCACGAGTTGGGACTCTTGTTTTTTGCTTATCTAATCAAAAAAAGAGGTCATAAACTTATTTATCTTGGTCAATCGGTTCCACTTAATGATCTCATTGAAATTAACAGGCTGATACCAACCGATTATATTGTGACTGCTCTTGTTTCATCATTCAACGGAAAAGATGTGTATTCCTATGTACTCAGCCTTGCAGAGAAATTACAATCAAAGACGATTTACATTTCCGGAAGCCAGACAGAATCGTTATCACAGGATAAACTTCCTGATCAGGTTCAAATATTATCTTCCCCCGTTGAATTTGTTGAAGTCCTCAACAATTTTTCAAACCAATCCTTGAATTAATACCTGTTTTATTTTTACTCTCAGAGCATAGGAGAACTTCTTTTGCATAACTGCAGGGGGATTCCCCAGGGATCACGAAGCATTATCAGGTGAGAAGCAGCATCAGGTTTCACCTCTTCGAAAAAGGTTGCTCCGTCTTTGATCAAAATCTCCGAAAATTTCTGAGGATCATTTACTTCAAAAGCAACATGAAACTTCAGGGGATGTTGCTTCAGGTAATCCGGAATCTCAACAGTTTTGTTTGCATAAAGTTCCATGCATACCCTACCCGACTCATCTGCAAGAAAATGGGTAAAGGGATCATTTTTCATTGCACGTAACACCTTCATTTGAAAATGTTTTACATACCAGGCTGCCATGGCTATGGGTTCCGGTACATTTATTCCAAAGTGTTCAAATTTCATAGAGAATAATTTTTTTAAGTGATGTGTTAAAGATACTAAAACTTGCCATTTCACCTATAAATCAATCCAATTTCCGACTTTTCTGACGGTTTCTACGCATATGATTTGGATACATTACCCTATCATTTTGAGTGTAAACACCGATACGATCCTATGCTACCGGGTAATAACTTTGATAAAGTCTTAAACTACACTTTTAATTAAAAATCAACATGTTAACTATTACTCATTCAGATAAGGAGGTTTTGCTGTCTTTCCGCAGTCTTAAAAGAATAAATATTCTGAATTACGAATTTGTGAGAGATACACTTGTAAGAATACTTGACAGAACAGGAAAGAAAGAAATCGTCATCGATTTGGACGGAATTTATTTTATCGACTCGGCTGGTTTTGGTATGATACTGGAAGTTATAAAACTATCCGATTTTAAAGATAAAAAAATATTCTTTTGCAATATTTCCAGTGAACTTACAGAATTAATAGAATTAATGAAACTTCAGCATCTGTTCGTTCCTTATGAACAGTTGTATGAACTAATGGAATATTAACATTGGTTGAGAAGATTACTTCTTTCTAAACCAGCTCTTTCACAAGGTTTGCTGCTTCCTGCAGCGAAACTGCTGCATGAACTTTTAAACCTGAATTTTCAATAAGTTTCTTTGCCTCATCGGCATTTGTCCCCTGTAACCTCACAATTACCGGAATATTAATGGTTCCAATCGTATTATATGCGTCAACTACACCCTGAGCAACCCGATCACATCTTACAATCCCCCCGAAAATATTTATAAGTATGGCTTTAACATTTGGATCGCGAAGTATAATTCTGAAACCGGCTTCCACGGTCTGTGCATTGGCTGTACCTCCAACATCGAGGAAATTTGCCGGATCCCCACCTGATAATTTAATGATGTCCATGGTTGCCATTGCAAGTCCAGCGCCATTTACCATACAACCAACATTACCATCTAGTTTTACAAAATTCAGATTAAATTTTGAGGCTTCTATTTCAGAAGGATCTTCTTCGTTTAAATCCCTCATATCGGTATATTCAGGATGACGAAACATTGCATTGTCATCAAGATTGACCTTTGCATCAGCTGCAATTATCTTGTCGTCTGAAGTCTTAACCACAGGATTTATTTCGAATAGAGAGGCATCCGAAGCTTTATAAGCTTTATAAAGAGCTGCTACAAACTTTACCATCTCTTTAAATGCACTCCCTGATAATCCAAGATTAAATGCTATTTTTCTGGCCTGAAATTGTTGCAGACCAACCTTGGGGTCTATCTCCTCCTTAAAGATAAGATGTGGCGTTTTTTCAGCAACCGTTTCAATATCCATTCCCCCTTCGGTAGAGTACATTACAATGTTCCGACCGGCAGCCCTGTCAAGGAGAACACTCATATAAAACTCTTTTAATTCACTTTCACCTTTATAATAAATGCCCTGCTCAATTAAAGCTTTATGAACTTTTTTTCCTTCAGGTCCTGTCTGATGCGTAACCAGTTGCATTCCTATGATCTCATTTGCATATTTTACAACCTCATCAAGTGATTTAGCAATCTTCACTCCGCCACCTTTGCCTCTGCCGCCTGCATGTATCTGTGCTTTAACAGCCCATGTACCGGTACCGGTTTTTTCCTGTATTTCTTTGGCTGCAGCAATCGCCTCTTCAGCTGAATTTATAACCACCCCGAAAGGCACTGCCACACCATATTTTCTAAGAATAGACTTACCCTGGAATTCATGAATATTCATCTCCTAAAAAATTAATAAAATTTGAGGTTACGAAAATATTTATTTTTTTTAACTTAATGTATCTTTATAGCACCTTAAAAACTATCACCTTCAACCCAGAATGAGAAAACTCAGAAATGAAGAGCTAAACAGGTTAAGACTTGACGAGGTCAAAGCCGTCTCCAAACATCAACTGGTAATAATTCTGGACAATGTAAGAAGTCTTAATAATATAGGTTCCATCTTTCGTACGGCAGACGCGTTCCTGATTGAAGGAATATACCTTTGTGGAATTACGGCCACTCCACCTAATAAAGAGATACATAAAACTGCTTTGGGGGCTACCGAATCGGTCAACTGGCAATACTTTGAAAATACACTGGATGCTGTGAAACTGCTTCGGGAAAAAGGATTTAAAATTGTTGCCGTGGAACAAACCGATAAAAGTATTATGCTCCAGGACTTTATACCAGTAGTAAATACAAAATATGCATTAATTTTTGGGCATGAAATAAAAGGAGTTGAACAGGAAGTGATTGATCATTGCCATATGAGCCTTGAAATTCCTCAGTATGGTACAAAACATTCTTTCAATATTGCTGTAAGCGCAGGTATTGTTTTATGGGATATGTTTTGCAAATGGAAAAGGTAAGGAGGTTGATTGATTTTGGGGAATAGGGATAGAGGGAAATATGGGGAATAGGCGAAATAGGGGAAATGAAGGGAAAAGAGGGAGTAGAAAAGGAAGAATGGAATAATGGAAAGTTAATAGTATTGGCAGATAGCAAAAAAATATACTATTTATCAAATAAATATCCGGAAAAATCAACATTTAAAATAAATACGCCATGAACGAATTTGAACCCATGTGCAAAGAGCTGTTAAATCTGATTACAACCTGGGAATCTATATTACTTGCACTTCCACAGGATATTTTAACCCAACGGAGGAACAGCCAGAACCGCACTATAAAACAGATTGTTGGTCATATGTGCGATTCGGCATCAAACAATACACACCGAACGATTCATCTTCAATACCAGAAGAGTCCTCTGATATTTCCAAATTATGCTTCATATGGTAATAATGACCGATGGATAGCCATTCAAAATTATCAGGATGAAGACTGGAAAAACCTGGTGAATCTCTGGAAATATTCTAATATTCATTTAGTACATATATTCAGAAATGTAGATATCACCAAACTTGAGAATACATGGGAAGCAGATACCCATAAATTTATTTCCATGCGTGATGGTATGGAGGATTACCTTCGGCATTTTAAACTTCATCTGGATGAAATAACGGAATTGATTGAACAGGGATGATCAAGTAAACATTGAAAAGTAAAATAGTATGAAAAAATTAATCCTATTAATAAATGTTTTTATACTTGCCAATATACAGGCTGGTGCACAACTGACAAAATTATGGGAAAGTGATACGATTTTTAAAGGCCCGGAATCGGTAGCATACGATGAAGTGAGAAACTGCCTTTATATTAGTAATTATAATAAGTACCCAAAAAACGGGATGATTTATAATGAAGACTACATCACAAAAATCGATTTGAAGGGTATTATTCTTGAAAACAAATTTGTCACACACCTTACATGTCCCACTGGTATTTGTGTGTTGAATGACCAACTTTATATTGTTGAAAGATTCGGTGTGGTGGTTTTTGATCTTAAACAAAATAAAGTCGAAACCAGGTACCGGATAAATGAACCAGGATTCCTTAATGATATTTCAGTAAACGAAAATGGAGACATATATGTAAGTGTAAGCGATGGTGATGTTATTTACCGGATTAAAGACGGTAAGGTTGAAAAATGGATTACAGGTGTGGAAGTTGACAAAACCAACGGGGTACTTGTAGATGGAGATAAGTTGATTTTAGGTGTTAATTCCGACAGCACGCTTAAATCAGTTTCATTTGAGAATAAGGAGATCAACACAATTGCTACGCTTCATGCCGGGATAATAGATGGCATAAAAAAATGTGGCACCAATTACCTTGTTTCTCATTATAATGGAAATCTTTACCTGGTAAAGAAAAACGGTGAAGTAACTGAATTATTAAATACCAGGCCATCAGAAATAAAATGTGCCGATTTTGAATACATCGAAAGCATGAACTTGCTTATTATTCCTGCTTTACGGAATAATAAAGTTTTTATTTATAAATACACTAAATAAGTGTATTAAGTAAAAATTTATCAATAGGTCAGAAGAAAAAGAAGAATATCTCCTGAATCCCAAATTCGTATGCGCATTTAAGGATTACTTAGCATAAATGGGAATTGATAAAAGGATGTTTTTAGCAAAGTCTTTGATTAATCCTTTAATTAATTGAGCTGATCCGAAAACTGATAAATTATCCATGTCAGTCAATTATTACCATTAATCTGCTAATAATTTCAATTCGTTTTTTTTCTAATGAACTAATTTTAAGATCTGGTTAATTGAACTTTACTGGCTAAATCAAAAAAAATGAAAAAAAATAACTTAGTGTATTGTATGCTTTTGATATTTATGATGATTGCACAACCATTGAAAGCAGAACCCCGGAATCAAATCGTTATCCATAAAAGCAGTAAAATAATCGAAGCCCCGGTTTCTGAAAAATACCAGTGGTATTTCAACGGGAAAAAGCTTGTGGGTGAGACAAATAAAACATTATTTATAAATAATCCGGGTCATTATACAGTTGTACTCATTCAACAAGGCGCTAAAACAATTGAATCGGTTAATGTTACGATTGTAAATGGGAAAATTGTAAGAATATTCCTTATCGGTGATTCAACCATGCAGGATTATTCCGTACGCTCAAATTACCTTACAGATTATTATCCCATGACTGGTTGGGGCGAAAAGTTACAATCATTCCTGCAATCTGATAGTCTTTCTAAAATTAAAAATATTCTCAATGCCGATAGTGTACAGGTATTCAATTATGCCAAAGGAGGCAGGAGTACTCGCTTATTCTGGCAGGAGGGTTCCTGGAGCCAGGTAGAATCGTTGCTTCAACCCGGCGATTATGTATTCATTCAGTTTGGACATAATGATGAGGCAAGTTGTACCGACTATCCCGACAGATGCACCAGTCTCGACAGTTTTAAAATTTATCTGAGATGGTATGTCGAATCATCACGGACAAAGGGCGCCATTCCACTCTTATTAACTCCCGTTAACCGTGATTATCCCTGGTCGGGCGGCGTACTTAACAATGTTCATGGAGAATATCCGGGTGCTATGAAGCAGGTAGCTTCAGAATTGCATGTACCTTTAATTGATATCACCCAACGTTCTATTGATTTTTTTACATCCAAGGGGGAAACACATACAACCAATCATTATTTTATGGTTTTTCCGGCAGGCACCTATCCAACCTATAAGGTAACTGCCGATTATCCAAATGGCAGCCCCTCGAACGACAAGACTCATTTTCAGACCGAAGGTGCAACGGAGGTTGCCCGTATGGTTTTTGAAGGTTTACAGGATTTGGTTGATGTAACTATTGACGTACCTTGTGACACCTGTGGGGAGGTAATGGGTGCAGGCTGGTATGAAAAATTATTTGCGAAGGATGTTACAGTCGGCGCTCAACCAAAAAGAGGTTGGGTATTCCAGGAATGGAGCGGAGATTTTCAAAGCAATGATAATCCATTCACCCTGCCACTTGATTCAAATATTCATCTCACCGCCGGTTTTACAGAAACTAACCTGACACAATATACATTTGCAACCGGTATTGAGGGTTCAGGTACTGTAACATCCGAGCCTTTCGGAAATTTAATTATTGAGAATACTTCAATGACGCTAAATGCTGTTCCTGAGGATAATTGGAATTTTTATTCCTGGTTTGGTGATACAATTGTTGGTTCAAATCCTTTTCAATTCGATATCAAAAGGGATATGGCTGTATCAGCCTTTTTTATAGAATCGGATGCCAAAATATTTCAGGCTGAAGATAACACCTTTGAAAACGCAACCGTTGAAAATACGGCAAATTTTTATACCGGTACCTCATATCTTAAAACTTCACAAACTGATACAACGCGCTTTACCTGGTATATTCTGCCCGATAAGTCTGCATATTATGCTATTTCTTTTCGGTACTCGAGCGAAACTTCCCAAACCATTGAAGCCGATTTAATTGTAAACGATGTACTTGACAATGGGAAGTTTAAGGTTGATAATACAGGGTCAGAATCAAGCTGGTTATATAGCACTCAGATATATCATAAATTCGAAATACAACCTTACAAGGTTTCTATCGCTTTTAACAAACCTGAGGATCAGGTAAACATAGATTTTTTCAAAATCCGGGGACAGGGTAATATTGTAAAACTATTGAGTGATTTAAAAGAGCATAAAAATGATTTTATCCAGGAAATGTACATCTATCCCAATCCGGGTTCTTTACAGATAAGGCTGGTGCTGAATTTAAAATATAACACAGACCTGAGTGTGGATGTGTATAATCAGTTGGGACAAGTTATTGAACATTTGCCCTCACACCAGTACAGCGCAGGATACAACGAAATCTTGTTTGTTAATGATAAACTCACCCCGGGATTATATAAATGCACAGTCAGGAACAATTTAAATTTTCAAAGTGTAAATTTTGTTATTCTTAAGTAAAATATATCAAATCTAATCTTTAGAGCAACAATCTTCACGATTTTCCCATAACGCAGGTAAGTGAATTCTTCACTACTTTATAATCCTCCTAAATGGTAAAATTTGTCTCAAATAATCCCTTTCATTTTTCCTGCAACACACGAATATTTTCAATTAGCTCATTTTTCTTATAATTAAACCTGTTCCGATTTGTAATCTTTACATTTTTTTTATATTTACGAAAAATTGAAAAAGCTGATAAGAAAAGATTTAAAACTTTTCCAAACTTAATTTATTTCTAATTTATTAATTTCATTATCCCTTCTTGCAATGAATGGCATCAAAATTTTCTCCGCTTTCGCTTTGGTCGCAATCTTTCTAAGTATCTCAGCAAAAGGACAAGACAGTCTTATTTTAAACGAGTTCATGGCTTTGAATAACACTACTCTTCAGGATGAGGATGGCAACTTTGAAGATTGGATCGAAATTTATAATAGCGGTTCCACAGATGTTGATCTTGAGGGCTGGAGTCTCACAGATGAAGCTGATAATTTTTTCAAATGGAAATTTCCAAAATTTACCTTAGCAGCCGGCGAATATCTTGTAGTCTTTGCATCGGGTAAAGACAGAAAACTGGAAAAGGATAAACTGCATACAAATTTCAAACTTAATGGTACCGGTGAGTTTCTCGGCCTTGGTAAACCTGATGGTTCGCAGTTTGTATCATTATTTGCCCCCAATTATGTTGTTCAATATCCTGATGTATCTTATGGTTTGTTGAATGAGTCCTATACCTATTGCACCAATCCCACACCGGGATCTGAGAATTCCTATAGTCCTTATGTTACAACGCCTCAGTTTAGCATAGAACATGGTTATTATAATACCCCTTTTACCCTTGAACTTACAAGCAATCTAGATACTGCAGATATTTATTTTACCAGTGATGCCAGTACTCCCTCAGAAACGAACGGACAGAAGTACACCGATCCGATAACTATCAACACTACTACAATAATACGCGCTGTTGTTGTAAAAGAAGGCCTTGGAACGGGGCAGACTAAAACACAATCGTATATCTTTCCTAACGACGTTGTAAACCAGCCGACTGTTCCAGCGGGTTATCCGGCCACCTGGTTAAGCCCGGTTCACGGAACCAACAATTACTTTGAAATTCCGGGAAATTATGATATGAAGGAAAAGTTTGATACGATACCTGTTGTTCATAATGTGCTTGTTCAGTCATTGGAAAGTCTGCCAGTTGTTTCAATCGTCAGCGATATCGATAATTTTTTCTCCAAAAGCACCAACCCAGATTCAGGTGGAATATATATGTATAACGGGGAGCCTGATGGGCCAACCATAGATTTGAAGTACCATCTGGGCCGTGGCTGGATACGACCGGCATCGATAGAGTATTTTAATTCGGATCAGGCAGACGGTTCCCTGGATTTTCAAGCTAATTGCGGAATAAAAATACATGGCGGAGCCTGCAGAACAAGGGCAAAAACCGAAAAACACTCATTCAGTATTGGTTTCAAATCAGAATATGGGCCTTCAAAACTTGAAGAAAAGGTTTTTGGGAAAGGTTCGCCAAAACAATACGACTGGCTGATACTAAGAGGAGGGTTTGCGCCCCGCCTGGGTCTGCAGATTAAAGATCCGTGGGCTAAATCAACTTTGAGTGATATGGGTCAATATGCCGCCCGAAGTAAATTTGTTCACGTATACTTAAATGGCCTTTACTGGGGAATGTATAATTTGAGCGAACGCATGGATGATAACTCTATGCGCGATAACCTGGGAGGCAACGCCGGCGATTATGATATAGTGAAAGATTATGCTGAATTGGCGTCTGGTGATACCATCGCCTGGACAAAACTTGTGACCATGGCTGGTGATAACATTGAAAGCAACGAAAATTATCAGAAATTGCTGGGAAATAATGCTGATGGTACGCCAAATCCGGCTTATGAGAAAATGGTAAATCCCGTGAATCTGGTTGATTATATTTTGATGAATTTTTATGCCGGCACTACCGATTGGGACAATCACAATTGGGTAGCAGCCAGAAATAAGACCGAATCGGATGGCTTCCATTTTCTGCCATGGGACTGTGAGAGTGTTTTAGGATCTGTTTCCACCAATAGGGTTGCAGGTAACATATATGATAATCGCCCTACAGGTATTTTTACAGATTTAATGAAAAACAGCGAGTTCAGTAACCTGTTTATAAGTCATGTAACCAAACATTTTTTCGAAGGCGGAGCGCTGACTCCTGATCCGGGACTTACAAGATACAGGAATTGGTTCAGCCAAATTGATACCGCATTGATTGCCGACCAGGCACGCTGGGTATCTAATATGAATGATATTTGGAATTTAAGTTACCACTCCTTTATCTACGCCTATTTTTCCCGACGTACTGAAATTGTATTCAATCAACTGATAAATACCGGGATGTACCCATCAATAGATCCTCCGTTATTTAATACAGAAAGCAACAAAATCCCAAAAGATTATCAGTTATTTATGTCAGCGCCGTCTGGCGGAGAAATCCGCTATTCACTCGATGGAACAGATCCCGGATATTACAGTCCGTTGGTAAAAAAATCAATTCTCACATACGATAACAATGCCATTCCCTTAACCGGCGATACGCTGAACATTCTGGCAAGGGTGAAGAAGGATACGCTATGGTCGAAACTGGTAACCAAACAATTTTTAGTTGGTATAAATACAGGCATTATTAATGAACCATTGTCATCCATATTCACTCATTTTTACAATTATCCAAATCCGGTAAAAGATTATACACAAATTATGTATTCATTGAATGAAGCCTGCCTTATCAGGTTAAGTTTATTCGCGGTAACAGGTGAACAAATTACTGTGCTCGAAGATGGTATAAAACCTGCAGGCGAAAATCAAGTAACCTGGAATTCAGCTAATATTCCTGCCGGAGTGTATATATGTGTGCTGGAGAATATGAGTGATTCAACTAAAGCCAGAATTAAGATTATAAAAGAGTAAGAAAGTCGATTAAATAATTCCCGGATAAAAAGAAAATTGACTTTTGATCGTTACCAGATGTTATTTAATAAATAACCAAAATGAAAAAAACAGAAATAATACAATTGGCACTGGTAGTCTTAGGTATTGGAATCATATTCAGGACCTTTGTATATCTTATCCAACAAATTAGTGTATATATCCGGTTAACTTCAGCCTATGCAATCGGATTAATGGAAATACTGGGAGTTATTTTCTCCATGACTATTCTGATACTTCTAGGATATCTTATTATTGCCCGATCAGAAATTCTGGCGAATAAGATATTCAAAGAAGAAAATGATCAAAAAATCGATATAGCTTTATCTAAGAGTGAGATAATTCATGTTTCAGTTATCATATTGTGTCTCTATTTTCTGATTAGCCTTTTCCCGACATTTTTTAGCTCCATGTATATTGTTCTTTTTGAATTTGTTGATAATTTCAAACAATTCAAAGAGCTATTGTTTCAACGAATCGGAACCCTGATTATTTACTTTACAATTATTGTTATTCTTACGAATTCTAAAAGATTTTCTATCTGGCTCGACGAGAAATTAGTGCACTAATTCTGAATAACACCCTCAAGAGGATGAAGTATCACTCTTTCGTATAGACAAACCTTCTTATGAACATTCCATTTTTATTTCCTGCCCTCATGAAATAGACTCCGGAATTTAAGTCGGTCAATCTTATTTCAACAGGTTTATTTTGTCCGGTAAAGCTGGATTCAATAACCAATTCGCCCATTTGATTCAAAATCTCCAGGTGGATTTTTTCGTTCTGAAAATCCTTTAACCAGACATTTAAAATTCCATGAGAAGGATTTGGAAAGAGTTCCGGATTTCCGCTGGTGATCCCCTTTTCAAGCGCCGAAATTACAGGAGGACTTTCCTTAAGTGTATCTATGTGATTTAGGGAAATGTAACTCCATTCGAGTGTATCTTTCGATAATATCTGAGTAAGCACAATTGCAAAATTGCTATCGTCCAGTACGGTTCCTCTCATGCCTGAAGCAAGGAAGGTAATACTGTCTTCGGGAAAGTACGTAATATTTACATCGGTTCTGTCACCGGCAAGACACAACACCTTAATACCTTTGCTTTTGACTTTTTGCAAAAGCGGATATACATCGGTATAAAAATTTGTATGTGTAAGCCCCTTTGTACTGGCAGCAACCGAATCCATCAGATAGGAAAGTTCGGGCACTCCCACCATCCATAAAATGCGGTGATGGATAATGACCAGATACTTCGCATGTTCAATCGTATCTGCAACATTTTGAACCATTGTAAGTTGTTCGGTTTTAATATCGGGTGAACTTACTTCCGTATTTAAAACCATAAATACAATGTTATTCCTGCTAAAGGTATAGTAACGTGGTTTTTTTGTGAATTCCAGCAACAGGTTCAGGTTATCCAAATCGTGATTCCCGGATGACAGGTGTGTGCTGTCGCTACCCAGATGAAATATGTTATCACAATATTCAAGTGTACTTCTTTCAGCAGAAGTATTCCAGGTAAGGTCGCCCCCTAACAAAGTCAGGCAAAACTTTGTGTAATCAATTTTCTCAATTGTTTTCAACACATGTTCATAGTCCCTGTTATCATCTCTTGTATGTCCCATAAACAGGTACTTTACGGTGTCGGACTGAGAAAAGACATTATAAACGAAAAAGGAAATTACCAGTAGAAATATTAGTCTTTTCATTACGATCAATTTGAAATCAAAAAAACAAATATACAAAACCCTGAAGTATGAGTAGTTTTATTATACATTCTGTTGGTTTCTTTTATTTTTCAAAGATCTCTCTTTTTTAACAACCTGTTGACATAGGGTTGACATTCGAATCATTTATCTTTGAATTGTTCATTATATTAGCAACTAAAATTTACCAACCTATGAAAATACATCTTACACTCGTATGCCTGGTTCTGTTGTTGACAGCTACCAGCAAATTACTCAATGCTCAACAAACAAACTTGAATGTCTCCAGGGGAGAACACGAAATTGATTCTATTTTTAATAACTTGGTAAAAGCTGCTGAAAGCCTTGATGCCAAAAAACTTGCCAGCGGTGTTGATGACAGGTATCATGCCGGATTTATTAGTAACAATATTTATTATTCCGATTTCAATAACCTGCTTGAAACATTTAAATTTAATTCAAAGAGCATAGAAAACCAGCGAATTGTTATCAAGGAAAAGAAGATTACAGTATTGCCGGAAAATGTTGCTATTCTTATTGCAACCGGAGAAGCTACTGCAAAAACCCTAAGTGGAACATCCTTCACTACACCTTTTTTCTGGTCGTTTGTATTTGAAAAAATCGGAAATGACTGGAAAGTTATTCATTCGCATCAATCAGTGAAAAAATGAGGGCCGGCTATATCCTGTCATTTACCAATAAGACAGTTCAACAGGACGAAGAAATGGTATGTTCCGAAATAGGCACAAAAAAAGAATTCATGTAATTAAGTTAATTAAATTGAAAACACAAAAGATAAAATAGTTATGTCCTCAAGTATTTTCAGTGAAAAATTAGTTACTCCCAATGATAAAATGCTCTCAGTGGAACTGGGAGAAACAAAGGTGTATTATGATGAAATATGCCGGTTTATCAATGATGAGTATGGCGATTTTAGGCCGGAATGGAAATATTATAATCCAAAGTCGGGTTGGATTCTGAAATTATTTCATAAGAAACGGAATGTACTATTTATCACCCCATGTAAGAACTTTTTCCGCACAGCTTTTGTTTTCGGAGATAGAGCTGTAGATGCAGTATTAATCAGCAACCTCCCGAATCACTTAAAACAGGAACTTGCATCAGCTACAAAATATGCCGAAGGCAGGGGGATAAGGATAGAGGTAAGATCAAAAGAAGATTTGAATAATATTTTGGATCTGATTAAAATCAAGTTAACATGAGAATATATAAAAATATCTCAACATAAGCCCGATAACATCCCTGACCTGGCTCAGGGATCTCCCAAAAAATAATATGTTCCTTACTTGAAATTCCTGCTGTTGGAGGAATGTGTGTTGTGGTTTATTTTGAGATATGTTGGATGAAATGCTCATTACAACTTAAACATTACTTATAACAAAATTATTCTTATACCCCAAGGTAAGCCAGGCAATTATAATAGTCAGCTAGATCAAAATTACATTATAAAAACTCAAACGTCATTTGTTCACCTTTTGAATCCTTATTCTGAGGATTTTCCTGTTGTTGTTGTTGTAACTGTTGCTGTTCTGCTTCTTTGATTTCTTCTGCTTTGGTTTTAATCGGTTCCAGCTCTTTTACCAGCGCTACCTCAAAGTTGGAAAGACGTTTGCCTTTGGCTTTGTAACCTTTCACCCCGATAAATTCTGCCACCTCGATTATCTCGTTGGTACGGTTTTTATTCTTCCCTCCGAATTCAATCTCAAGTCTCGGATATTCTACCTCTGTAATTCTGATGAGTTTTGAACCCTCTTCCTCACCAATAAAATTGGCAGGTTTTTCAGATAATTCAATACTAAACCTTTTTAAATAATAATATTTCTGCGAAGCATCATAATATACTGCCGAAAATACTTTTTCAGGATTGAATTTTTCTATCAGGATAAGATCATCCTCAAAATGATTCGACAAATCGAAATTAGTTGTCCTGAAAATTCCCGATTTAGTTACAACCATAAGTTTGTCTTCATCTTTAAATTCACCCAGAAACCTGCCCCTGGCATCGTGATTAAGTCGAAGTACGTCCTCATCGAACCAGATTTTGCGACCGCCAAGCGTTGACATGCCTTTCTCTTTCAACTGTACCTTGCTCACGCCATATTTGGTTACAATATTCCCCTGTGAGTTTTTACCCTTTATCGCCAGGGCGCCAAAATCCACTTCCATAATCAGGTTGCGCAACCGGGGTCTGGGTTTTAGAAGCACCTTCACAATTTCGGCTTCACCATTCGGATTTACACTCATGTACAGGATTTTTGAACCCGGTGTGCCCCGGGTTAAATTGTATTCCTTGTCACGGGTAAGTCCGGTAATGGCACAACGTTTCATATACGTTACACCAGTTTTCCCGTCACGGTATACAACATTATAGATCGTTCGTGAATCGTTCTTTTTAAATACAGTTACATGAAAAATATCTTTGCCTACAAAGGCTTTTTCGGTAACTTTTAATATCAGATAACTGCCGTCTTTCCTGATGACAATAACATCATCAATATCGGAACAGTCGCATACAAATTCATCCTTTCGAAGTGAAGTACCAACGAATCCTTCTTCCCAGTTGACATATAACTTTTCATTTGCCACAACCACCTTGGTGGCTTCAATGGTATCAAGACTGCGTATTTCAGTTTTCCGTTCCCTGCCCTTTCCGTATTTATCCTTAATTCTTTTAAAATATTTAATTGTAAAAGGAACGATATTTTTGATATTGCTTATTACCTGTTTGATCTCATCCTCAATGGACTTAATCTGCTCATCGGCTTTAAATGCGCTGAATTTTGAAATCCTTTTAATGGGAATATTTGATAACCTGACAACGTCTTCCCGAGTGACTTCACGAATAAGTTGAGGCTTAAACGGATCGAGACTTTTGTCGATTGTTTTAAGGATATCCTCTTCGGTTTTACAGTTCTTGATATTTTCGTAAAGCTCATTTTCGATAAATATCTTTTCGAGCGATGACATGTGTAACGAATCTTCAAGTTCCGACAACCTGATTTCAAGCTCTTTCTGCAACAGATTAAGTGTTCGGTTGGTTGAGATTCGCAACATCTCCTTTACTCCCAAAAACCGGGGTTTATTATCCTCAATCACACATGAATTTGGAGAAATAGGTGTTTCACAGTCAGTAAAAGCATACAGGGCATCAATGGTGTTATCGGGAGAAATTCCGGGCGCCAGATGAATCAATATTTCAACATTCTCAGCTGTATTATCGTCAATTTTCCTGATTTTGATTTTCCCCTTGTCATTTGCTTTAATAATCGATTCGATCAATGCGGTGGTAGTCTTACCAAAAGGAAGTTCGGTAATTGCCAGGGTTTTTTTATCAACCTTGGAAATCCGGGCTCTTACCTTTACCATCCCGCCCCTTAAACCATCGTTGTATCGGGAAAAGTCTGCAAGTCCGCCGGTAGGAAAATCGGGATATAACACAAACTCTTTTCCATCAAGAATAGCAATGGATGCATCAATTAATTCATTGAAATTATGCGGTAATATTTTTGAAGCAAGACCCACTGCGATACCCTCAACTCCCTGTGTAAGAAGCAGCGGAAATTTTACAGGCAGGGTTACCGGTTCTTTATTTCTGCCGTCATACGATGCTTTCCAGGTAGTGGTTTTGGGATTGAAAACCACCTCTAATGCAAACTTTGAGAGCCGTGCTTCGATATATCTTGATGCCGCCGCACTGTCGCCGGTATGAATGTTCCCCCAGTTTCCCTGTGTATCCACCAGCAAATCTTTTTGCCCAATTTGTACCAGAGCATCACCAATCGATGCATCACCATGCGGGTGATACTGCATGGTATTCCCAATGATGTTGGCTACCTTATTAAACCTTCCGTCATCGAGGTTACGCATGGCATGAAGAATTCTTCGATGAACAGGTTTCAGACCATCATGCAGATGAGGAACCGCCCGTTCAAGAATTACATAGGAAGCATAATCGAGAAACCAATCCTGATACATCCCGGAGAGCTTGGTAATATGTTCCGAAGGATTGTAATGATCCTCGCCACCACTCTCTTCTTCTTTTCCGGGAGTGTCATTCCCCTGAATATCTTCATTTATTTCAAGATCGTCAATGCTCATGTAAATCCTGTTAACCTAAAATTTGAATTTATGCTTCAACCAGATCTTCTTCTATCCGGAGATTTTCGATAATAAATTCCTGGCGCTCAGCAGTATTTTTGCCCATATAAAACGGCAGCAGTTTTGTAACTGAGTCTTCCTTTTTGAGCCTCACCGGATCAAGCCGAATATCTTTACCAATAAAAAATTTAAATTCATCAGGTGAAATTTCTCCCAATCCCTTAAACCTGGTAATTTCCGGATTGGGTCCAAGTTTGGACATGGCTTTCGACTTTTCTTCCGGAGTATAACAATAAATAGTTTCTTTTTTATTCCTGACTCTGAAAAGAGGCGTTTGAAGTATATGTAAATGAGAATTTCGTACAAGTTCAGGGAAAAACTGAAGGAAAAATGTTATAAGCAATAATCTGATATGCATTCCGTCCACATCTGCATCGGTTGCAATCACCACATTGTGATACCTTATGTTTTCCACCCCATCTTCGATATTTAAGGCTGCCTGTAAAAGATTGAATTCTTCATTTTCGTAAACAATCTTTTTTGTAAGTCCAAAAGTATTGAGCGGTTTGCCTTTCAGACTAAATACAGCCTGCGTGTTCACATTGCGGCTTTTTGTAATTGAACCACTCGCTGAATCTCCCTCTGTAATAAACAATGTTGTTTCAAACTTCCGATCATCATCATCGCTGTAATGAATCTTGCAGTCTCTTAATTTTCGGTTATGCAGATTAGCTTTTTTGGCTCTTTCGCGGGCCATTTTCTGTATCCCCGAAATTGCCTTTCGTTCTTTTTCCGATTCAATAATTTTTTTAATAAGAATATCTGCTGTCTCGGACTGTTTATGCAAATAATTATCCAGTTGCTTTTTAACAAAATCAATAATAAAATTTCTCACCGATGGTCCTTCCGGTCCCATATCTTTCGAACCCAGTTTGGTTTTTGTCTGTGATTCAAAAACAGGTTCTTCAATCTTTACAGAAATGGCAGCAATAATTGAAGATCTAACGTCGGAAGGCTCAAATTCCTTTCGGTAAAATTCACGAATGGTTTTTACAATGGCTTCTTTAAAAGCTACCAGGTGAGTGCCTCCCTGTATTGTATTCTGTCCGTTTACAAAAGAATAATAAATTTCTCCGTATTGATCCGAATGGGTAAGGGCAATTTCGATATCGTGATTTTTCAGATGAATAATGGGGTATAAACATTCGGTAGTGATGTTTTCATTTAACAAATCAAGCAATCCGTCTTTTGAATAAAAGTCGGAGCCATTAAACCGGATGGTAAGTCCGGCATTCAGATAGACGTAGTTTTTAACCATCGTTTCGATATACTCGTCTATATACCCGAATTGGCCGAATAGCGTTTCGTCCGGGACAAACGTTACAAGTGTTCCGTTTTTCTGATTTGAATCACTTTCGGGAAAGTCGTTGCGCATATTGCCTCCCTCAAATTGAACAGCTTTAACTTTACCCTCTCTGAATGACTGAATTTCAAAACTCGAAGACAATGCATTCACAGCTTTTATCCCAACGCCATTTAATCCTACAGATTTCTTGAATACCTTTGAATCGTATTTTGCGCCCGTGTTCATCTTTGAAACAACGTCCATTACTTTGCCCAAAGGAATTCCTCTTCCATAATCTCTGACAGATACAAGGCTTTCATTTACTGTGATTTCGATAAGCTTCCCGAATCCCATCATAAATTCATCAATGGAATTATCGAGTGTTTCTTTCAATAGCACATAAATCCCGTCATCGGGTGATGAACCGTCACCCAGCTTACCGATATACATACCAGGCCGTTTCCTGATATGTTCCTTCCAGTCTAATGTTTTTATCGCATCTTCGGTATAAGCTGCTGCTGCTGCATTCATAGAGCGTCAAATTTGGTGCAAATATATGTAAAAGAAAGGATGGTTTTGAATTTGTTTATCAACAGCGAAATTAACAACCATAAGGCACTAAGGGGATTTAGTTAGCATGAGATCAACCTGTTAAATGTGTTGAAAAATATTTTTTGAATGGGTTGGCTGTTGATAAATATAAGGCCTTAAAAAAGCTAAGCAAGAGTTTTTCTCTTGCTTAGCGGGCGTCAATTAATTAATAATTTAAAATTTTTAAAGGCATACAAAAATACACATATTAAATTGCAATTACAAGTTATTATTTATAATAATTTTAAATAATCTAATGTTTGAAAGAAGCTACTCAATCCAAAGTTTCACGTCATCAGGAGTTGGGTTGTTCAATCCCATTTTGTTTTTCTTATTGTAGCCACATATATCCTGATGCAGTTTACCATGTTTTTCAACTTTTTTCAGTTTATCCAGGGTCGTATATCCAAGTTTTTGAAGCACGGTATACCATTCTTCAGGAATTCCTGCTTCAATGAATTTTTCCTTTGGATCTGTTTTTTCCTTTTTTTCAGGTTTCATCTGCGGGAAGAAAAGCACGTCCTGTATGCTCTGCTGATTGGTCATTAGCATGGTTAGCCTGTCAATCCCGATTCCCATTCCCGATGCAGGCGGCATACCATATTCAAGAGCTCTTACAAAATCCTGATCAATAAACATGGCTTCGTCATCGCCCTTTTCAGACAAATGCAACTGTTCCTGGAAACGCTCCAGTTGATCGATTGGATCGTTCAATTCAGAATATGCATTGCACAACTCTTTCCCGTTAACAATGAGTTCAAACCTTTCAGTCAGTTCCGGATTGTCACGGTGTTTTTTGCACAAAGGAGACATTTCCACCGGGTAATCCATAATAAAGGTCGGCTGAATGAGGTGAGGTTCGCATTTATCACTAAAAATAGCATCGATTAACTTGCCTTTACCCATCGTATTGTCTGTCTCGATTTCAAGTTTCTTACAAACTTCATTCAACTGATTTTTATCCATACCGGATATGTCAATGCCTGCAAATTCCCTGATGGCGTCAATCATGGTTATCCTGTTAAAAGGTCGTTTAAAATCAATGACCTTTTCGCCAAATTGAACATGAGTTGTTCCGTACAAGTCCCGGGCTACCTTTTCAATCATTTCTTCTGTAAAATCCATCATCCACAGGTAATCTTTGTAGGCAATATAAATTTCCATCACGGTAAATTCAGGATTATGCGTTCTGTCCATTCCTTCATTTCTGAAGTCCTTAGAAAATTCATAAACACCTTCAAAGCCTCCGACCAGAAGTCTTTTCAGATAGAGTTCATTTGCAATACGCAAATACAAATTCATATCCAGCGTATTGTGATGCGTAATAAAGGGCCTGGCCGCAGCGCCCCCGGGAATCGGTTGCAAAATTGGAGTTTCAACCTCAAGGTATCCTTTTGAATTAAATAGCTCTCTTAGCGAATTAATGATTTTTGTTCGTTTGATAAAAACTTCCCTTACTGCAGGATTTACAATCAAATCAACGTAACGCTGCCGGTACCTGAATTCAGGATCGGTAACGGCATCATAAACCGTTCCATCCTTCTCCTTGACAATAGGGAGCGGTTTGATGGATTTGCTTAAGATTCTGAATTCCTTTACATGAATTGAGATTTCACCCATCTGGGTTACAAAAACAAATCCTCTGACACCAATGATATCTCCGATATCAAGCAGTCGTTTAAAAACCACATTATACGTGGAAGTATCTTCACCGATAGCAAAATCATCCCGCCGAAAATATAACTGTATCCTGCCTTTTTCATCCTGAAGTTCGGCAAAAGATGCACTCCCCATAATTCTTCTTGTCATCAGTCTTCCGGCTATCGAAACATCCTGAAAATTTTTCTTGTTGGGAGAGTAGTTGCGGATGATTTCTGAGGCGGTCGTATTTACATCAAATCGTTCAGCCGGATACGGATTTATCCCTAAACGCCTTAATTCTTCCAGCGCATTTCTCCGTATATTTTCCTGTTCGCTCAATTCAAAGTTTGCCATTTAATTCTTAATTTTCTGCAAATATAAAATATCTCTTCCATATCGAAATTTTTTCATTCATAATAACCAGAGTTAATTGAACGTAAAATAACAAAGTTCCTATAACCCATAGGTGAAAAAATGTGTATCAGGCGCTCCAAAAGGCAGGAGTTAACACAACTATCAGAGAATAGATTTCAAGACGACCCAGTAACATAATGAACGAAAGGAATATTTTACCAAACTCAGCTACATGGGCAAAGTTGGCAGCAGGACCCACGGTTCCTATCCCTGGTCCGATTCCTCCAAGACAAGTAATTACAGAACCTGCAGATGACCTGATATCCAAACCGGTTGCAGTCATAATAATTGTTCCAACCCCAAAAATCATCAAGTAAAATATGATAAAGGAGACAACGGTTTGAACCAGCTCCTCCGAAATAGGTTTATCGTTATACCTGATTAAAAATATTCCCCTGGGATGAAGCGCCTGTTTAAGGCTGGTAAAAAGTTTCTTAAAAAGAATCACGTGCCTGATAACTTTTATACCTCCACCTGTTGAGCCTGCACATGCACCAATAAACATCAGACTAAAAATGATAATCCATGCAGTTATCGGCCACAGAAGATAATCGGTGGTTGCGAAACCTGTGGCGGTAATAATCGATACCACCTGAAAAAATGAGTATCTCAAAGCGGGTTCGACCCCCAGGTGCTTTTTAGTAATCAGGATTAAGGTAATTACGATTCCGGCAATGAGAATAAGATAAAAATATGCTCTTAATTCTTCATTTCTCAATACATCTTTAATCCGGCCATTCAATAAAAAATAGTGCATCAGGTAATTGATGCCGGAAAGGAACATAAAGATCATTACAATATATTGAATATAAGGGGAATACCCTCCTATGCTACTGTTTTTTGTACTGAAACCTCCTGTGGCCACCGTACCAAACGCATGACAAAGACTATCGTATAACGGCATACTGCCTGCCATTAACAAAAGTGTTTCTATAATGGTGAGAATGATATAAATACCCCACAACCGTTTTGCAACCTCAACCATTCGCGGGCTGATTTTTTCCTGCACAACCACCGATGCTTCGGCGCTAAAGAGCTGGGTTCCGCCAAATTTCAATGCAGGTAAAACTGCCAGCGCCAAAACAATTATTCCCATACCTCCCATCCAGTGTGTCTGGCTGCGCCAGAATAAAACTCCTTTCGGCATAGCTTCAATATCAGTTAGAATAGAAGAGCCGGTGGTTGTAAAACCGGATACGGATTCAAAAAGCGCATTGATAAACGATGGGATGGAATGCGAGAAAATATACGGCAGTGTTCCGAACATGCAAATACTTATCCAGGACAAACTTACCAGAATAAATGCCTCTCTTACCTGCAATTCCTTTTTAGTATTTTTTGCAGTTAATATATAAAATATTAACCCGAAAAATATTGTTATGATAATGGAAATCAGAATTCCTTCCAAATCGGTGCTGTGATAATAGAACGCTACAATTAAAGCCAGGATCATAAATAATCCTTCGAAAATAAGTACAGTGCTTAAAATATGGATTATAAACCTGAAATTGAGATTCTTAAAACTCCTCATATCAAAAAATCAAGCAGAAAAACCTTGCGAAGTTAAATTATGTTTCTGCAAATTGATCTTTTTTCCGGACATTTTTTGATGATTAATTTCATTTTAAGAAGATTTCGTTTCCCAAAATTTTTGATTATTTCAACTACCTTTGCAGAAAATCTGTATTTGCTTTCGGATAAATGGACAGAGCGCGAAGATTACCCCGCTGGATGAAGATGAAGTTGCCAACAGGTGAAAACTATTCCAGGGTCAAAAATATAGTTACACGTAATCAGTTGCACACAATTTGTACAAGCGGCAACTGTCCGAATATTGGCGATTGCTGGAGTCGGGGCACTGCTACATTTATGATTCTCGGGGATATCTGTACACGAAGTTGCAAATTTTGCGGGGTCAAAACAGGTAAGCCTCTACCTCCCGATTTGACTGAAGCCGGCCGGGTAGCCGAATCGGTAAAACTTATGGAACTTAAACATTGTGTACTGACCTCAGTTGACAGGGATGATTTGCCTGACGGCGGTGCAAATCTTTGGGCATCCGTTATCACCCGGATTAAAGAGTTAAATCCCGGAATTACCATCGAAGCGCTGATACCCGATTTCAGAAATAATAAAACTTCTCTGAATAGAATTATTGAATCTTCTCCCGAAATTATCTCGCATAATCTCGAAACAGTTGAAAGGCTTACTCCTGTTGTACGAAGCGTGGCAAAATTTGATATAAGCCTGAACGTACTTAAACACATTGCATCTTCAGGTTCGACAACCAAAACAGGTATCATGCTGGGACTTGGAGAAACCCCCGAAGAAGTTCTGAGAACTATGGAACAAGCACTGGAAAATGATTGCAGAATATTTACCATTGGACAATACCTGCAACCGACATTCAACCATATGCCGGTAGTTGAGTATGTGCATCCTGAACAGTTTGCTTTATATAAAGAAGCAGGAATGAAAATGGGGTTTGATATGGTGGAAAGCGCCCCATTGGTAAGATCGTCTTTCAATGCCGAAAAACATATCCAATAGACATTCCGAGATTTTTACCTGACCTTACAGAGTTCATATATTAAAAATTGTTTTGTCCGATTCGCAATCGGGTGCATGATTTTTTTGAACTTTTAAAGGGAAGATATGTTTTGCAGGTTTGGAGGTATTCTTATGTTACATCAAACCAAATCACGACTCCCGCATTGGATGAAGACTGCATTGCCCAGCGGCGCAGAATATTCCCGAATAAAAAATCTGGTTTTGCAACAAAAATTGCATACCATTTGCGTAAGCGGAAATTGTCCTAATAAAGGAGAATGCTGGAGCGCAGGTACCGCAACATTTATGATTCTTGGCGAAAAATGCACCCGCGACTGCAAATTTTGCCAGGTTACAACGTTAAAACCAGACCCTGTTGACTATAGCGAACCTCAAAGGCTTGCAGACACCATAAAAGCGATGAACTTAAAACATTGTGTAATAACATCGGTAGCCCGTGATGAACTGCCTGATGGCGGGGCCGGCGTATGGGCATTAACCATACGAACGGTTAAGGAAATCAATCCGGGTATAACTATGGAGGTGCTTATTCCCGATTTCAGAAGGGGGACAAAAGCGCTTGATCTGATTGTA
Source organism: uncultured Bacteroidales bacterium (assembly GCA_963781805.1). Classification (GTDB taxonomy): domain Bacteria; phylum Bacteroidota; class Bacteroidia; order Bacteroidales; family UBA10428; genus JAFGPL01. Next base: position 4,626,642 of record CAWAHF010000004.1, on the reverse strand, counting down.
AATGAAAATCCTGAGATTATTTCGCATAATATTGAATCGGTGCGAAGACTGAACCCTGTTATCAGAAGCATGTCAAGGTATGAACACAGCATTGAGTTATTGAGCTATATCTCATCAAAAAAAATACGTACCAAATCCGGATTGATGGTAGGGCTTGGAGAAAGAAAAGAAGAAGTATTCGAAGCCATGTCCGATTTACTTCAGGCAGGGGTAAGTGTACTTACAATAGGTCAATATCTCCGGCCCACCCAGGCACATCTGCCGGTAACCGAATATATACATCCCGACCTGTTTGAAGAATACCGGCAAAAAGGAATTGAAAAAGGATTTTTAGTTGTGGAAAGCGGACCAAATGTGCGCTCGTCTTATCATTCCGAAAGACATATAAAGAATTGAGGAGTAAATCTTAATAAGAATCTTAGAACCTTTGGCAAGTATTAAAATTGGTTGAGTTAAAATTTAACGGGATCAGTCAATCTTTACGTGTCCCCAGTTTTCGCCTCTTCGAATCCGGTTTAATTGTGTATGGGTAATGCCAAATTCTTTGGCAATTTTGTACAGCGGATTTTTGCCTCTCTTAAGCTTTTTCTTTAACCTGATAACCTCTGTTTCTGTGAGTTTCGAATTCGTAATCTCTCCCTTTCTTTTAATAAGGGCCTCTTTATAATGCGGGCTTTTCCGGCTGTGTTCATTTACTTCTTCGTTGGTTGCCCAACTCAGATTCCTGTAATAATTATTCGATTTGTTAAAATCTTCATGTATAACATTCCGGTGTAGTTCAGAGGGTTTTGTGCAAAACAATTCGGCCACAAGCACGTGTACACATTTGGTTTTGCGCTTTTTCCAACTGATATTCGACTTGAAAGAATAATACTGATATCCGTTCACATTTGCTGTTTTCATTATTCTCCAGTCCCGAAGGTCACTTTTGTAAAGCCTTACCTTACCGTAATTGGAAACCTCATACTTTTCATTCTCATTAATACCGTCGAATTTTACCGGCAGCCATATTTCGTCCCAATAATTCTTTTCAGCCATAATGAGTTAAATTCAGATTTAATAAAATGGAAAATTCGAAAGCGGGAAAATGATAAACCAATTTTGTCAACGTCCAAAAATAGTCAATTTATGTCTAAAATTCCACATGAATTTTGCTGCTTTCAATTGCTATATATAAGTATTAACAAAAATATGTCCATCAGGTTAAATAGAAAGAGATATTTTAGTATGATTAAATCTTTCATAACAGATTAGACTGGTATTTAACCGAAATATTTATCAGGGAAATTTACCAGAAATACTTTTTTGGTGGCTCGTGTTATGGCGGTATAGAGCCATCTGAGATAATCGATGTTGATCATGTCATCGGAGATATACCCCTGATCGATAAAAACATGTTGCCATTGCCCACCCTGGGCTTTATGACATGTAACAGCATAGGCGAATTTAATTTGCAATGCATTGAAATAGGGATCTTCTTTTACCTTGGTATATCCTTTCCGTTTAGGCGTTAAATCGGCAAAATCTTCATAAATTTTATAAAAGAAATCTTTGTTTTGTTCACTTGTAAGCGATGCAGATTCAGCTTTTAATGTATCAAGCATAATTTTGGCATCCAGCATCAGATTATAGTCCAGCAATTTTAAGGTCACATCTGCAAATCTAAGTCCGTAATTTTCTTCATACTTTTTAATACGCACGATTTCAAGCATGTCACCATTTGCTATATAATTAACATCATGCTGTTCCTGTAGCCAGTAATAATTATTTTTCACCACCATCAGCAAATCTCCGGACACCAATTCATCTTCCCTGTAAAGTATTTTTGATCTGACGCCTGCATTGTACATGTTGGATCTTTTGTTCGAGCGGTTGATAATGATTGTTTCTTCTGTTCCAACTTCTGCGTAGGATTTTTCAAGTTGGTCGATTAGCTCATTGCCGGTAATCCTGCTTATATCCTGATATCCAAGAATATTAAATTTAGGAAGTTGAGCATTTGTGTATCCGATAATTTCTCTCAGATAGGTTGCATTTTCGAGTATACCTGAGGCTTGCTCCTGTCGAACGACTTCGGTAAGTTCACATTCATATACCTTTACAAAACTACCTGTATAGAAGTTTTTTCCAAGGGCCGGACTATACATATTGCCCACCGGTGGCAACTGGGCTGTATCTCCTGAAATGATTAATTTACACCCCTTTCCGTTATACACATAATCCAGGAGGTCATCAAGCAACCGGCCCGAACCAAAAATAGAATTATCAGCCAATTCGTTTGAAATCATAGATGCTTCATCTACAATAAATACAGTATTCGTATAAAGATTCTTTTCCAGTTCAAATTTGCCAAATCCATCTTTCGATGAGCTTTGTCTGAAAATTTTTTTATGAATGGTAAATGCAGGTTTGCCCGAATAATGTGCCAGTACTTTTGCTGCTTTTCCGGTGGGTGCAAGCAATACCGATTTAAGGGTGAATTCATCAAGGGTTTTTACCAGTGCGCTGATAACAGATGTTTTGCCCGTTCCGGCATAACCCCTGATAATGAATAGGGATCTGTTTACCGGCTCATTGATAAATTCAGATAAACTATGTATCAGAGTTTTTTGTGAAATTGTTGGAGAATGGCCTAGTTTTTGAAATATTTTTTCCGAAATAAGATTTTTAATCATTTGGCTTGAATAATTATGAAGCAAAGAAATTTAATCATTTTTTTTTTTTAAATTCGCAACCAAACTAATATCAAAGATATTTAAAATGAAAACAGTAATACAGATTATTCTTTTTTTGGCGATTGTTCTATTGGGATTCCTGGTTTGGGAAAGTATTCAATCTCCGATTCGTTTTAACCGGGAGGTTAAAGTCAGGGAAGATGCAACCATCAGCAAATTAAAAGACATCAGAACCATTGAGGTTTCTTATAAAGATATCTATGGAAAATTTACCGGAAGTTTTGATACCCTGATCAACTTTGTTAAATATGACTCATTCCCGATTGTTAAGAAAGACTATTTGCCTGGCTGGGATCCTGACGCCTATACAGAAAAAGAAGGGATAAAAAAGGGACTGGTAAAAGTATCGGTCTCAAAGAAGAATGTGCTTGATTCACTTTTTGGAAAAGATTATCCTATAGATAACATAAAATTTATTCCTTTTACCAAACAAAACGTTTTTACACTTGGGGCCGGTGAGGTAATGACCGGATCTAAAGTTTTGGTAAAAGTATTTGAAGCCTATGCACTATACGATTCGCTTTTGGTTGGATTAGATAAACAACTGATTACAAACTATATTTACGATAAAGAAAAGATAACCAAATTTCCGGGATTAAAAGTAGGCTCACTTACCGAGGCTACGAATAATACAGGAAACTGGGAAAAATAAGGCCAGATTATGGCTGATATTAGTCTGCTGGACAGATCTTATAGCAAAGATAATTCGAAAAATTACCATCTCTCCATCCAGGTCGATCCGGATGGAGTTTGTTTTTGTATACTTGACATTGAAAGTAACCATTACATCGTATTCAAAAAGTACGAATTCGAAAAAATAAACAATGTTGATACGCTGACAGACAAGCTGGAACAAATAATTGATGAGGATGACTGCCTGAATACATCGTTTGGAAGTACCTCCATGATTTTTCTTACACAAAAATCGACCTTCGTTCCCGATATCTTTTTTGATGAGTTAAACCTGCGGGATTATTTTGAGTTTAACCATGTGCTTGAAGAACTTGATGAAATACATTACAACCCGTTGAATGAAATTAAGGCCTGCAATGTATTTGCTCTGCCCACGTATGTCGCTAACTTATTTTACAACAAATTCAGAGGGATCCACTATTTTCAGCAGGCCACCCCTTTTGTGAAAACCATTTTGAAAGATTTCAGCTTACCATCAGGTATACATCTGAATCTGAATGCGGGATTTTTTGATATAGCAGTAAAGAAGGAAGAAAAATTAATCCTTTATAACACGTTCCTGTATCAGAACGATACAGATCTGCTTTATTATGTGTTATTTATCATTAATCAGCTAAAGATCGATGCTCAGACCATACCAATGACCCTGTGCGGTGAACTAAGCGACAGGATTGCATATCAGGAAGCGCTGTCAAAATATGTTCCGAACATGATGTACCTGGAACCTGCTTCGCCCTCGTTCAGCGGTATTTTTGAGCGCATCAACCGGCATAAGTATTTTAACCTTTTTTATCTTTTCAATTGCGGATAGTCAGCGGCAAATATAAAGGAAGACACATCAGGGTATACAAACATTTCTCAGCCAGACCCACCACCGATTTTGCCAAAGAAAGTTTGTTTGACTTTCTGAATAATTATTTTGATTTTAATGATACAACAGTCCTCGATTTGTTTGCCGGCACGGGAAGCATGAGCTATGAATTTGCATCAAGGGGATGTCCGCAGGTGGACCTGGTGGAAAGTGATTTCAGATCGCTGGCGTTTATAAAAAAGGTCATCGCAGAGCTTAAAATATCAGAGATTAATCCATATCACGCCGATGCTTTTCAGTATGTTAAAAAAAACATAAACCGTTACGATTTAATTTTCGCAGATCCACCCTATACCCATAAAGATATGGAGTTACTGCCTGACCTAATTTTTGAAAATAAACTGCTTAAGCCAAAGGGATGGTTTATTCTTGAACATTCATCCAAACATAATTTTTCAAATCATGTTTTCTTTCGCGAGCACAGAGATTATGGAAGTGTGAATTTCAGCATTTTTGCAGATAAATAATATTCCGATTGATTTTAATCCCTTCAATCGTTAAGACTTTCTTTAAGCGGGTTTTACTGAAAAAGGAGAATAAAAATGAATTTTTGATTTGGAAGTAATAAAATTAGCATTAATTTTGTGGCGCTTAAAAAAAATGATTAAGCACAATTGGTCTGGTAGTTCAGCCTGGTTAGAATACGTGCCTGTCACGCACGGGGTCGCGGGTTCGAGTCCCGTCCAGACCGCAAAGATTCAAAATCCGATGAGTTTTCATCGGATTTTTTATTTCCCTGAAACGTTGAATGCCCGCCTTCATAAGCGAAAGGGAAATAAAAAACCGAAGCTACGGAGTAGATTCGGATTTTGAAGATTTGCATGGCAGCCCCCTGCAGGGGAAGGGTCGACTTTCCAAAGGATAGACAATCCTGTCCGGAACGCTTTTTAAAGTTAATACCCATTGAATACCAATGGGTTTTGTTTTTTAAGACATTTATGTCAGACACTAATTAACACAGAAATTACCCGTAACTATTATATTTGATTATCTTCTCACTCCGACTATTAAAATCAAGTGGCCTCGTAAATTTAATATTTACGAAGTCATTTTCATTAGTAATACAAAAAGCAGTATAAAATCTTTTTTAATTCTCAATATTAAAAAAATATAACTAATTTGGTATGTTATTTAGTTATACTATATGGGGTAAATATTTGCCCATAAAACATATTTAGAAGTAATGTCAAGAACCTATCATTCCGTTAATATTCTAAAGGATCAACAGCAATTCCTTAAATTAATTGATGAGAATGAGATTGATATATTCACTATTTCAGAGATTGATAAAGCAACCAATTACAATTTTAGCAATCTTAACTCCATTCTCGAGAACCTGGTTAACAAAGGTTTTCTTTCAAGGATCGAAAAGGGAAAGTATTGTCGGGCAAATTTCCGAGATGAAAAGGTAATAGGTACTTTTATGACCGGATCAGGAGCAATTGCCTATTGGTCTGCACTTAATTATCATGGCTTAACAGAACAGTTTCCAAATATAGTTTTCATCCAAACACCTGAACTCAAAAAAAGTAAAGTCGTTTTTGGTACAACATATAAGTTTATCAAAGTAATTCCATCAAAGTTTACAGGTATTCTTGTGGAAGGATTCGGGAACCGGACTTATCGTATTACTGATGTGGAAAAAACAATTGTAGATTGCTTTGACTACCCTCATTATTCCGGGGGATATGCCGAACTTATCAGGGCTTTCAACCAATCGAAACTTACTAGTGAAAAAATGATTACCTATTGTACTCGTATTAATAACCGGGCTGCCACAAAGCGGATGGGTTTCCTGGCAGAATTGCTTGAAAAGAAAAGCTTAAAGACATTTATTAATTTTGCTAAGGACCAAGTCAATCCTAGTTATAATCCGGTGGACCCGTTGGGTACCGATAAGGGAGAGTTCGTTAAAGAGTGGCGATTACGGCTGAACCTAAGCAGAGAAGAAATACTTGATATATGTAACTATCAATACTGATAAATGATTTTACAAAAGGAAATAACAGATATTGCTGCCCGGAAAGGTGTTGTAAAAACCACAATTGACAAAGATTGGGTTTTAGGCAACTTCCTGGATGCCATATACTCAATACCCGAACTCAGGCAAAAACTTGTATTCAAAGGGGGTACCTGTCTTAAAAAGTGCTATATTTCTGAATATCGTTTTTCTGAAGATCTTGATTTCACTTCCAACAATAAAAGCTTCAAACTGACTCAAAAACACCTGACAGAAATTACTGGTCTGTTACGCAATCGAGTGGAACTTCAAACACATATAGTATCTTTAAAAGATCTACGTCGTAATGACAAACTTACAGGTTATGAGGCAATTATTAAATTTTGGGGCGCTGAGCATCCCCGTAATGAAGCTCCCCCGCCGCCGGAGAGATGGCAATCGAAAGTTAAAATTGAAGTAACATTATATGAATTATTGGTTATCCCAGTCTCAAATAAAAATGTTATTCATCCATATTCTGATAAATTGACAGATTATGCCAGGCAAATTCCCTGTTATAGTCTTGAGGAAGTGTTGGCCGAAAAAATAAGATCCTTAATCCAACGCTCCTATACTGCTCCTCGTGATTATTATGATATCTGGTTTCTATCAAAGCATTTTAGTGATTTGAATTATAAAGGTATTGTCGAAGCATTTCATAAAAAGCTTACTTTTAAAGGTCACTCATTTACCGGGATTGACCAGCTTTTAAACTCTGAGAAAGATAAATCTGTAAAATCAGCCTGGGAAAATAGCCTGAAATATCAGATTGTAGGTGAATTGCCAGATTATGATAAGGTCAAATTAGACCTAAAACAACTATTTCAAAATATTTTTAATAAAAATTAAGTATTTAATTATAAAATGGCCAAACAGAACGGTAACGGAGATCGCGTAAAATCTATTGAATCATGGATTTGGGATACAGTTTTCTGCATTTAAGGTGCGTTCAATGGCTTCATTCATAAGCGAAAGGGAAATAAAAAACCGAAGCTACGGAGTAGATTCGGATTTTGAAGATTTGCATGGTAGCCCCCGGCAGGGGAAGGGTCGACTTTCCAAAGGATAGACAATCCCGTCCGGATGGCTGAATTAAATTTGAAACCCCTGATTTTTCAGGGTTTTTGTTTCCTGCGGGTATACACTCAAGTATACAAAACACTTTTTTGAAAACAATTTAATCCCATTAATTTTGACTGGAACTCAAAACCAATTTACTCCAATACCGTCCATGTTGCACAATTAAATACACCCCCATATTCCGCAATCCAATTCGCCGGGTAAGGTAAGACATTACACTTACTGCCAAATACCCGGGTCATTATATCCAGAGCTACCTGATCCTCATCCTGTCCAAATTGAGGTACAACAATCAGATTACCTACATGAAGATAATTTATATAAAGGCCCTCTGCGATTTCATCTCCTTCTTCAAGGGTACAGGGAAGATTAATATGTATCAGTTCATTTTCTGAAAGTACCTTCAGAAATTCATTTAACCATTCCTTTTCGGGTACTGAGTATGCGTCATTTACAAAGACAGTATCTTTATCAATAAAACGAATTAATCCATCTGCATGACCGGTAGTTTCACCTGGATATTCGGGAATAATGATAACCTTACAATTGAATTCCTTTTCAAGCTGCTTTAGGATGGATGCTGAATCAGGAAACTGATACAAATTGTCCTTAATCACCCTGTCAGTAATGATGACCTTGTCTTCCCATTTCACTACATTTCCACCATCCAGAATGATATTGCTGTATGTTGGCTGTATCAGATTATTTTCCAGTTCAACTCTCTCAGGGCTGCTGATATAGTCCAGTTCATCATCATTTAAATAACGTTCGGGCCGGAATACAAACTGAACAAATTCCTTTTCTGAAACCTGTACCGGCATAAAATCACGACAATAAAAATCTTCTGTTCCTTTAAGAATTTTTAGGATTACACCTTGCTTTTCAAGAAATTCTTTAAACTTTTTATATTCCTTTTTCATTTCATCAAAGCCCGCATCAGCAAGATAAATTGTATTTGTTTTATAATCAGGTACCATTATTTTAATCTTTTTCTCAACGTTTTTCCAATCAATTCACCTATGGGTTTAAATTCGATATCGTCAAATTCATCTGTCTTTGCATTATTGCACCTGTAACAGGTAACCAGGCAATTTTTAACCGGATTATCCAAAAATACAATTATAAACCTTTGTTCTGTATTCATTCCAATTCCCCGACCCCAGCCTGTAACTTTTATTAATGGCCGGATTTCTTCCCCTGTAAAAAGGTATTAACGGACGCTTCAACCTATTTTCATTTGCCGGGACTGGAATTTTATTCCTGCCTTCATAAAAATCAACTGCCTGACCGTATTTTTCAATATCATCTACCAGCGCTTTTAATATTAAATCTGATGTCATCAGAACAGGAATGGAGGCATCAAATATCTCCAACTCCTCTTTCAAATATGGAATCCAAATCTGTGCTGCATCAACCCATTTGTTGTTTTTACTGCTTTCTTCAGTAAAGTAATATTTGCATAAATTCTGTATATAAACGGTGTCCTATTAACAAATTAGATATTTTTTCTTAATATAGACAAAAACAAAAAGGGGCCGTACAAAGCCCCTTTATAGCGCAAAAATTTTAAATAGGGCTACTTAGGAAGTTAGAATAACTTTCGAAGCAGAGATTTGAGATTTACGATCCTTTACTTGATATTCCCTTTTTGATTCTTCCATATCAAGGTTCAATTCGTGTATGGCTTCTTTACGTGAGGAATCATTCAGTAAGGTTATCTTTCCTTCCTTTCTGAGTCGTTTGTTTAAGTCTTCTGTTTTACTAATTTTAGTTATCATTATCAGAAGTATTTTAGGTTGCCTTCAAAAATACTAAACTCGGACAAAGTTAAATTTTTATTTATTAACACCTCATTCTGTTCATCAAATTCAATATAATTACCCTGATAGGCCCCGATTATCAATGGTTTATTAAATTGTGTATTTGGTTCTGTAGCATCCAAGATTAACAATCCATTGGCAATTTTGTTTTTTATTAGTTCCTTTGTACTAAGTTCCGCAATCCATATAAATTTAGGCATTTTCTTTTCAATAATCAAATCTTTTATGGTTTCATTAAAGTTCGTATTTTTAATTAAACTGTCTTTAAATGTCCTTCCTGACGCCAAATAAAAACGAAGTAATATATCACTATTATTCTTTAATGGTTCGATTCCTGAGCTTAAGAAATGAAGTACAAAGTTTTTTGCCTCAGGAGCATCAAGATATATTTTAGGATATAGTGGTGCAATAAAATATGTAATGACACAATTATGCCAATGTGACTGATAATGTTTTGCGGGATTTTTTAATAATGCACTCTGATATATTTTATGGTTGTCATCAGAGAATATAAATTCCTTTTCTATATCATCAAAATCATATATAGTAATGTTCCTTTGATTTAGTTTCATTTTCAATCGGTCATTTGAAGGGGTATATTTCAATAGACTTTCATAATGATTATCATTTATTATTTCATGCCCAATGCATATCAAAGCATGACCAATATTCCCATATGGTCTGTTTTCCATAGCAATAATAAGCGGGATCCCGCTCTCTATATAACAACTAATCAAGTTTTCAAATTCATCATTATATTCTGATTTACTATAAATTTTTGTACCAAAACCAAATTCTCTTAGAGCAAATGACATCTGTTGAATATCCAAACCCTCTGAGGGTATTTGTCTTTCAGTAGACACCCTACTCAATGTTTGAATAATATTAGAAGGTAATGCAGGTTTATAATCTGGATATCGATTACTAAAATATTCCATGATTGCCCAAATAGTTGTTTCTGCACAAGTAAGTGTTTCTGTATCTTGTGAAGAATGGGGAAATCCTTCAATATCAAATTTTAAACCATTTACAGTTGTTTTAAAACTAGTTGTGCAACAACCAAATCCACTTTTTTTAAATGCATTTGGTGAAATAATATTTCTGCCTAATAAGTTAGGCTCAGTTGGACGTAAAATTAGAAATCCGAAAAATCTATTCTTTAATTCACCTATTTTTTTGTGGTCTCTAAAATCCTCATTTTTAATTTCATTTTTAAAAATTGAAATACGAATACAGTCCCTAAATTGTCTACGTAATTTTGATGAAAAATAATTATAATAGCTATCCCTGTATACTCTATCTACATAATTAGTTTCTGCCAATAGATAGGAATCATCAAGTAAAGCTTCAAATATTGCCTTAAAACGATAATTATAAACAAGTTCAATATTATTTTCTTCCATTTTATATTCATCATGTAGTAATTGTTTTAACAATTCTTCAGATGAACTTACAGGAGCTATATAAATTGCTATACTCATTGAATTTTATTTTTAATTAAAATTGAAAAACAATAATGTGATTAAAAAAGCAACTTTTGAATGCCTATTTACTATAGAATCTAATACAGTCATTTTTAATTCATTTTTTACATTTTCTTTTCTCCGTGAGTTGGGGCAGGCATACTCTTTGGCAAGTTTTGGTTTGTGTGACGGCTTTTTGTGCGACTTGCCAATGTGTATGACCGCGAAGGGTCAGGTTGTGACTTCCTCTGCATATTCTGCTTTTAATGTTTCAAATATTCTTTCAATCTCTTCAAATTTCGGTTGATTTGATAACCTTGTAATATCATAATCCAAACAAAATTCCAAATCCTTTTTTGATAAGTAATGCTCATGTATTAATACCTCATTGATCTGTTCCGACAAATCAAAATATTGTCTTGTTTCTTCGTTTTGGCTTTCAATCAGGAAGCTTTCAAAACACTCTAAAATCACAGGTTTGCTATAATTTTGTATTTCATCAGTGTAGCGAATGATTTCTGAAATTTTGGTTGTTAAATATGTCTCTGTACGAAAGGGAATATTTCCATTTGCATGCGCGATATTATTTCTTTCATTAACAAGCTTTTTATATCTACCAATTAAGGCATTTACTTCGGAATGCGAAACGCATAAATATTTAAGTAAATCAAAAATTTTGCGTTCATCTTCAACACTAAATCCAAATGGGCTCGTTGCCTTGCCAATATCTTCCTTAAAACCAAGGCGGATTTTCTCAAAATCATCATTACGGATAGTTTTTATCTGCCAAATATTAAAATAAACAAAGCTCATAAAAAGCATGTGATAAGCCATAAATGAAAATTGGTATTTCCCATTTTCATAATTGCTCTGAAAAGAATCCCAAAGAAAACTAATATACTCCTGTTCACTTTGTTGTTTGAAACGAATTGGTAAATAGTCTAATATTACATAAGCTTCTTCCACAAATTAACTGTTAGTGTATGATTCTTCGATTAAGCTTTTTGATATTTCAAGATCATTCAATGATCTTATTAATATCTCCGTATCACCTGTACCGTAATGACCAATCTTAGAAACATCTCTCATCTGTTCTGTTGGAGACTTAATAGAGTTGTAATTTATCTTTAAATAAAGGATGATTTCTTTCTTCTTGGTTCTCAATTCAACACATACAAAGTTTTTAATGCGAGAAAAAGCATGGTAGTACTTTAATTCTTTTTTCTGTACGTCATCACCTAAAGAGAAAAGAAAGTCTTCCAATTCTTGATACAGTGATAATAAATCATCAGATGCAGCCTTAATGGCATCATCCATATCCCGATATTTAGGAACAATATGAGTTGAACCTTTTGTTGTTTCTTTTTTCTGAGAAGTACCAGCTAATTCAAATATAATATTATCACCTTCAAAAAAGCGATATCTAACAAGTTCTATATTTCTATTAATTTGTCCAATAGCATAATCATCATAATGGGTAAAATCTTTGGCAATACAAATAAGCCTGGGGTTTGTCCAATCGACATCTATTTCTTTACCCAATTTTTTAAGACAAAGCATTTCAAAATTGGCCTGGTGGTCCATTAACCAATCTAAATAAAATAGACCTTGATTTATTACATTTTCTTTGCTATCTAATTTATATTCGATAATAACTGGACAATTGTTTTCATCTATACCTAAAGAATCAATTCTTCCTTTATGTTTATTCCCTGTAGCGTATTCAGAAGCTAAAAAACGGATCCCAAAGATAATTTCCAAATTCTTCTCACAGAGATTTTGTATTTCACGCTCATAATGAAAATCGACAGGTTTCTTAGACTGAACGATTCCACTATTTATTTTATACAACTTTATATCTGCCATCATTAATAAGTATTTATTCACCCCAAACTTTTGCAATTCTATTTTTAATTTTTTGTTCAAATATTTCAATCAGTTGCTTGTTGGCATTTACCAATTCTTGCTCTTTTTCAATTTGGGAGACAATGCTACGCTGATTATCGAGAGGAGGAATAAATACTTTCAATTTATATGCATTCTTCCTATCAAGTGATGGAACAGCAGCTGTTCTTTCACCAAGACTTTTTAAGTCTAATGTTTCCAATAGAAACTTTATGAATTTAGGATTATTCCCTTTAAAATCTTTAACAAACAATGATGTGTTGTGTGGCCAATAAAACTCATAATCGATATAATGAACTTTGCCAATAGTCCCACTTCGTCCAGTAACCACACCTGGACCTTGTTCTTTATATTCACTATGAAATCCTATTATTCCATTCGAACCCACTATTGGAAAATTGCCATCCTTCCAGTTCTGTTTAGGTAAATCATATCCTCTTTGAAGTGTAATGACCTCACCCAATTCCACCATTTCCCATTCCGCATCAATATCAATTTTAGGTTTGTAGTTTTCTACAACCATTTTTGCCCCATCAATTATTTTTTGATAGCCATCTATTTCGGCTACTATTTCTTCCTGAACGGATAAAGGGGGAAGGGGGATTTTTTGTTCTTTAACTGTTGATTGAGAAATTGAAGGTTGCCCACCAACTTTTGCAAATCTGTTTAAATTCAATACTTTCAACATTAAAGCAAGAAAATCTTGATTAACATCATTTCTCAAATATTCTGTTACATAAAGACCATTATCAGTTATCCACGAATAAGGCTTAGTTATGTGAATGGAGCCACAATAAGCTCCAACTCTACCGATTACAATAGTTGGTTTTTCAATAAAATATTCAGAATGCCAACCTGCAATACCATTGCCACCATAAACTGGATAATCACCTACTTTCATATTTGAGCTTGTAAGCCCATTCCCACTTGATAGTTTTAATATTTCACCTAGTTCAATTAATGGGTAAACTGATGAATAAATTTCGTTTGTTTTATAACGCTCACCACTAAAATTATAATCTCCATTCTTAGCGAATTCAGACTTTTGCACTGAATGAGCTAATGTTGATTCGGTAAATGAACCGTCCTTGAATTGTCTTAAAACTATAATGGCATCGTCTAACTGGCCACCTTTCATAGCATTTCGTTGAGCACCTAATCCATATCCATCGTTGTCGATTTTTACAAACAATATTTCTTCGTTGGTTTTGGCAAACTCTTTATCTATGAGCAATATGGATGTTTTTACCCCGCTGTATGGATTAAAAACCCCTGCCGGCAAACTTACCACCGCAAACAGGTAATTTTCGACCAGCATTTTTCGCAAATCTTTATAAGCCGTTCCGCTTTGGAATATTACCCCTTCGGGTACTATGATACCAGCTTTGCCTTTGGGATTAAGATGTTCGACAATGTAATCGACAAACAGCACTTCGCTGCGGTTACTGCTAATCGAAAACTTTTTGTGTGGCCGTATTCCGCCTTTCGGACTCATAAAGGGCGGATTGGCAAGAATAACATCTGCGGTTTCGTTCCAGCGGTCTTCGCTGCTAAGCGTATCGTATTCCCAAATATGTGGGTCGGAAAAACCGTGCAAATACAGGTTTACCAAACTCAAACGCACCATATCGGGCGAAATATCATACCCAACAAAGTTTTGAATCAGGCGTTTGCGTTCATCGGGCGTTAGTCCTCGACTCCGCTCGGACTGACCACTCCGCTCAGCCTGACTAGTGATATGTTTGAAGGCTGATATTAAAAAACCTGCTGTACCACAGGCAGGGTCAAGAATTGTATCTGTTTTACCTGGATCAACTACTGCCACCATAAAATCAATAATATGCCGTGGCGTGCGGAATTGCCCTGCATCGCCCTGCGAACCCATTACCGAAAGCAAATATTCAAAAGCATCGCCTAATTTTTCGCTGTGTGTGTATTCAAATTCGCCAATGGTTTTTAAAAACAATTTTAGTGTTTCGGGATCGCGATAAGGTAAAAAGGCATTTTTAAATATATCACGGAATAATTGTGGAATGTTGGGGTTTTTCTCCATGCTAACAATTGCCTCGGAATACAATGTCAGCATTTCAATGGCTGTAACTTTGGTATCGAAAAGATTATCCCAGCTGTATTTTTCAAAATCGCCCGAAAAGAATTTGGCTTTTGCGCCCAATTCAATAGCTTCCTTGTCCATGTCGTCCATGAACTTGTAAATTAATGCAATGGTAATTTGCTCAATCTGGGCTTTTGGATCGGGTAATTTACCCACCAAAATATCGCGGCAATCGTCTATTCTCTTTTTCGTAGTTGTATCTAACATAATGCTCCTATACTAAGCGGCAAAGCGCTCTAAATTAATGTAATCTTTAATGTACAGCGGAATCATTTCCCTGTATTTGGTCGCCACTTCCTTGAATTGCGAAATGGTAAGCGTTGGATTGGTTTGTAATGCATGAAAGTCTTTGGCTTCAATAATTTTTCGTATTTCACCGTCAACAATGTATGCTTTAAAGAAATACTTTAAAGCCCGTACATTTACATCTTCTCCAGGCGGATAAATGGAAATGAATTTGTCGAATTCTTCTTCCAGCAATTCATCCTTTGATTTGAATTTTGGGATAATGCCAAAAACCTTTTCTACCATTTCACGGATTGATACTTTACGGTCAATCTTTGCAGCTTTTCGCAATTTTTCAAGGTTAAAGTATTCTTCAGGTTTATCGAAAATCTCGTTTTGAATATGCGAAACCACTTGTTCCCAGTTGCCTAATTCCACATTTCGTTTAATGATATCATCCATTACTATGCGATCTTCAAACTTTTGAAAGAGTTTGCGATCAATTTTCATCCCTTCTAATCCAATCTGCTGTTCATTTAAGATTTTTAAAGGATCAGGAATAAAACTGGCGTACTTATCAATATCCACACCACCACTACCACCCTCACCGATGCCTCCGATTTTTTGAGGAAGTTTTAATTTTTCGTCGTAATTGAATTTCTCTTCAAAATATTCGCAGTTGGCAAAGAAATCGAACAGTTTAAAAAATTCTTTCTCGAATTGTATGGTCTCTTCTTCACCTAATTCATTTTTATGCTTATATTCAAATGTATATTTTCGCGTTCCACGGCCTTTAATCTGGACAAAGTCAGTAGGACTAAAGATGGGTCGCGTCATACACAGGTTTAGTATATCTTCGCAATCATATCCTGTGGTCATCATCCCAACTGTAACACATACCCTTGTTTTGCTTGTTTTATAACCTTCCAGCCAGCTTGTTTTCCCGTTCAGATTGTTATTAGCAAAATTAATAGTCATCTGTTGGGCATCTGTAACCTGCGATGTAACCTGCACAGCAAAATCAGAATTGTATTTATTTGGGAATAATTGTTCGGCAAATTCATTTAAAATTTCAGTGAGTTTACGTGCATGATTTTGACTTACTGCAAATAAAATTGTCTTTCCAATTTCATTTGTTATTGGGTCATGTAAGGCATTTTCTAAAAAGGTTTTGCAAAATACCCTGTTTGTTTTTTCTGAGAAGAATCTTTTTTCAAAATCCCGCGAAATAAAAGTTTCATTATCTTCCCCTTCTTCAGTAGTTATCAAAACAGCATACCCTTTATCGGAGAGTAATTGCGTCGTAATCTCTGTCCGTGCATCAACGACTATCGGATTGATCAGAAAACCATCTTTAACACCATCCAGCAATGAATAACGATATGTTGGATCACCACCTTCACATCCAAAAGTAGTATATGTATCACGCAACATTCTGCGTTCAATTTCTCTGGGATCATTATCTTTTACTTTGTCGAAATCAACACCTTTTAAATAGTCTTTTGGGGTAGCAGTTAGGCCTAACTTATAGCCAAGAAAATATTCAAAAACAGCTCTTGCATTTCCCGAAATTGAGCGATGAGATTCATCAGAGATAATTAAATCAAAATCAGTTGGAGAAAAAAGATAACGATATTTGTTATCAAACATCAATGATTGAATTGTAGTTACTACAATATCTGCTTTATGCCAGTCATTTTTGTGTTCCTTATAGATAAATGTGCTATAATCTGGTTTCAGATAATTGGTAAAAGCCTTCCATGCCTGATCCTCCAATTCAATCCTGTCAACCAGAAACAGTACCCTCCTGGCATTTTTAGTTCTTAAAAATAACCTGATGACGGCAGCTGCAGTAAGTGTTTTTCCTGTTCCTGTTGCCATTTCAAAAAGAAATCGATCTTTATCATCACGTACTTCAGCTTGTAAACTTCTAACCGCTTTTAACTGGTATTTCCTTAAAAATCTTAGTCCGTTTCTCCGAATAAAGTTTTTGCTGTTTTCTATGCTGCCATTCCATTCAGGTCTTTCAGCATAATCAGGCATCTGGACTAAGGCAATAAAATCGGCTTCAACCGGTTCATTTGCTAAAGCATTTCTGTCAGGATTCCAGTTCTTAATTGCTCCAATCTCTTCAGGGGAAGGAAATTTATAAATTGGTTTTGGATTTCCTTTCTTCAAATCCCAAAAATAATGGACAATCCCATTTGAAAGAATAATATATTGTGCATCTACAGTTTTTGCATATTTTCTTGCTTGTTCCTTTGCAACCAAAGGGTGCAAACTCTCTTTTTTGGCCTCGAGTACACAAATGGGTTTATTATTGTTATCTATCAATAAAAAGTCTAAGGAACCATTTTTTGTCTTTTCAAAATCATTACCCCAGGCATCAATCTCTTTTTGGGTAATTTTTACATGGTTTTCAAGTAGTATATTTGCTTTGCCTTTATCATTGTCAAAGAATCTCCAACCTGCCTCTTCAAGCAATTTGTTTATTCTTATTCTTGCGAATGCTTCGTTATTTAGCATATAATCGATTCATATTTAAATAACTTCAAAACCATAAGATAAGTCGTAATTAAAATAGTTCAATCCAAAATTCTGAATTATACAATCTCAAAAATCAAAAAACTTTACTTTTATTGAAAAGGATTATTCAATTTTGTCATCCAATTTACGAAAATTTGTTAAACAGTATTCATTTTTTAAGGTTAATGAAGAATGTTGTCAGGTAAACTAATAATAAATATTAAAAAATTTCCCCTCCTCCAACCGCTCCCGGTAGCGGTTTTCGGACAAATGATTAAAATAGATTGTTAAGCTGCGGTTTGGGTGCCGGGAAACAGTTTTTATTTTCAAAATAAGATGTACCTCTTTCGGCTGGCATAAGTTGCCAATTATTGACTGTCTATACTAACCATTTCCGATTTACTCTATATATACTGCTATAGCAGTAATTTAATTCTCCACTCTTAATAATATGATCAAAAGTTACCTTTTTTACCTTTATAACAGTAATTTTTAACATATAGATTTGCTATTTTAATTCAATTATTGTATTTTTACTGCTATAACAATAAATTATGTTGGAACCAAAAACACTGGCAGAAATTATAAGAAAACATCGTAAGGAAGCCGGACTTACACAGCTTCAGTTGGCTGAAATGGCAGGTATTGGTAAAACTGCTGTTTTTGATATTGAGAAGGGCAAAGAAACTGTACAACTCGATACATTACGGAAAATATTATCGGTGCTTAATATAAAAGTAAAGCTAACAAGTCCGCTAATGGATAAAATTATGACAAATGAGAAAAGCTAAAGTTCTAATAAATAACACTGAAGCAGGTACCCTTACTGAACTTCAGTTCGGTAAAGAATACCGTTTCGAGTACCTGAAAGGATACTCAGGCCCTCCCATTTCTTTAACCATGCCTGTCTCTCAACATGTTTATGAATTTAATTCTTTCCCCCCGTTTTTCGACGGATTGCTTCCTGAAGGATATCAGTTGGAAGGTCTGTTAAAATTTGGAAAAATAGACCGTAATGATCTTTTTTCCCAGCTTGTGGCTGTAGGTGATGATCTGGTAGGCAACGTTACAGTAAAAGAAGTTGCAGCATGAACCGTTGCCCTATTTCATATCAACTTTGTGGCGAAAATCTTTATAGTGAAAAAGGTTTAAAACTCCTTTCTTCTGAATTGAAAGAACTTAAATTGCTAAATTATACTGCAGCGCAACTTAGAACTGAAGCCATGCTAAGGGCTAATAAAATGTCCATCCAGGGTGTTCAACCCAAGCTTTGCGCTATTTTGAAAATTAAAGAAGGGCAGTTCGAGATTGTCGATAAAAAAGGAAGATATATTCTTAAACCTCAACACCATATTTTTCCTGAATTACCTCAAAATGAAGATTTAACAATGCGTCTGGCAACAACCATTGGTATAGAAGTACCATTGCATGGGCTTTTATATTCAAAAGACAATTCCTTTACATACTTTATCAAACGGTTTGACCGAAGAGGACAGAAAGATAAATTACCGGTTGAAGATTTTGCCCAGTTAGCCGGAATGAGCCGCGAAACCAAGTACAATTATTCTATGGAAAAACTGGTGAAGCTGATTCATAGGTATTGTACCTTTCCGGCGATCGAGAATTCCCGGTTATTTAAACGGATGCTTTTTAATTTCCTGGTTGGAAACGAAGATATGCACTTAAAAAATTACTCTGTTATCATTCATGACCGCAAAGTAGAACTTTCCCCTGCCTATGATTTACTAAATACTTCTATCGTTTTAAGTGGAAACATTGAAGAAATTGCCTTGCCTTTAAAAGGAAAGAAAAAAAACTTAAAAAGAGATATCCTTATCAATTATTTTGGAAAAGAATGTTGTGGACTAACCGACAAAATCATAGAAAAGACATTGGGTACAATAAATACAGCTCTTACTTCATGGTTCAGTTTAATTGAAATAAGCTTTCTCACCCCGGAGATGAAAAAAAAATATAAAACGCTTCTACAGAAACGAATCGAAATTTTAGGTTTAAATTATTCCTATCAACCGGATGATTAAACTCAATGAAAACAGACCGCAGGGATGGTATTAACACATTCGCATACCAACAACAGTGGGAAGGATCAAAACCCTCTCCAAAAAAACAAAAAGGTCCAAGTGAGACACTTGAACCAGTTTTAGTTTTTTTTACAAGCTTGGACCAGCAGGGGGCGGCGTGATTCCAGACTTTACTTGTGTTCTTTTTCAATTTCTTCTTCGTAACGACTGTATTTATTATCGGCAAATTTTAGGAAAATAATCCCCAGCACAGGTGTGGCATATTCACTCGATTTTAGGTCGGAATTAGCTCTTAGGTTATTGGCCGATGCCCACAAGTCGTCTTCTAATTTTTTTAATTCTTCGTTTGTCATTAGTTATTTTCCTTTTCTATTTCATATATTCTGAACCAATAATAAAAGGCTTCGGGATTTGATTTCTTAAGTTTGTTTAACCTGGTATTGAAAGGTTGCTCAATATTCCAGTCTTTAATTTCCAGTGCATTTGAGAATTTTTCAACCTTACTTTTATTGTGTTTTACTATTGTTGCTAAATATGCAGCTTTTGAAGCATCAGTAATTGCCTTTTCAATATGATAGCTCTCGGAAAAGATGAACGCGTTTACTTTTCGAATACCTTGTTCAAGTTCAATGAATTTTGCATTGCCGAATTTACCTCGTGTACATATCGTTAATGCTGTATCATAAATATCATCGGCTACTAAGTTTACATCCTCACCTAAGTTTCAATCCTTCAATTGGTCAGTAGCAAAATCCCGGAATGATTTTTTAATTGCTTCAACATCGGAACATTTAGTGAATAGACTTCCAACATCATACAATTGTTTCATTATTTCCATCGACATACTTTGCTCATTTCTTTCATAAGGTATACCTGTTGTTTCTGGAGCAAAGGCAGTTAGTTTATCACCCAAAATATTATCAAAATCGGGTGTGGTTGCTTTTAAAGGTTCGCCTTCTTGTTTTACAAATTTTGAATCAATGGAAGTTTGTATAGTTTTATTGTAAAGTGATTTTTCAAACAAAATGTCTAACAAAATATATTCTTCAGTTTGTTCAGTTTTATAAACCGGTTCATAGAAAAATTTATGGTGTGCTTTTTCAATATGAGTGGAAGTGCTTCTTTCTTGGAGTTCAAATCGTTTAAAACCTTTATCTTCAACTATTTTCTTAAAATACTTATCCAATTAAACTTTTTTATCCATGATAATATCAATGTCGATGGATAGCCTTTTAATGGACCCTAATAATAACATTAAGGAAGTACCACCTTTAAAAACAAACTTAAGTTGACTTTCTACCAAGCCTTCTAAAAGTCTTAAGGCACGGATAACTTTCTCCACAAGAATTTTGTCAGCCTTATTGTTTTTTTCAGAGGCTTCATTAATCCATTCGAGAGTTAGACATGTTTTTGCTATCATTTTTAGGTGGTTATAAATTAAATACTCTCACTGAGGTTGCGGTTCCTAATTAATTCTTCCACCTCCTGTCTTTTCTTTTTCCTATCCGCATATCTCAAGAGTTTTGCTTGATTTATACTGTAACGACTAAAAGCGTTTTCAAAAATATGGACGGTTTCCTGACCCCGGGCATATTCAAATTCAACATCGGAATACACATCCACTAAAAGTTTTTCAATACTAACTGTTGGAACACCTCTAACTTCCTGAATGGGAGCCTCACTAACTAACGGTTTAATTAGAAGCGCAGAATCAAGTCCTTGAATATACTCTTGTAACATTTCTTTTCCTGGCTTATAGAAGACGGATGTAAATGAATCTTTTAAGAAATGATAAATAGATTCAGCACTATCTCTTTCAACCTCAACCAAAACAACACCGGTTTTAGCAATGTGCTGTAAGAATTCATTAATCCATTGTTGTTGCCATAAACAATATGTAATAAAGGGGAAATTGGTTCGAATGGATTTATTGATTTTAAATAGTTTAGTAGTAATCTCAGGCTGATACAGTTGCGACCTGCCTATTTTAAATTTTCCTTTTCCAACTCTGTTGAGTATGCCCTGTTTTACAAGTTCGTATACTCGCCAGTTAACTGTTGTTCGCGGAATTTCCGGCTCAAATTTCTTGTAAAAGGCAACCATTTCAGAAGTGGTAATTAACCCATTCTGAGTAAATTGCTGTTTAAGTTCCAGAATTCTAAGTTTTGTATCGATAGTCATATGTTTTGAACAAATATAACCAAATTATTGGCAGTAAATCAAGATAAGTGCCGATAATTTGGTTGTTGCATTGAAAAAAATCGCCTAACAATTAAGTTCTTCCTCTTTATAATCAGTTAAATAACCTTTTTTAAAATCCTCTCTAGCTGTTTCATAATCATTTTTGTTTGCCTCAGGAGCAGTACGGCTATTTGAAATAAATTCTTCAGTCAATTCATCCAATGCATTAACCAATTGTTGGGGGATGATATGTCCGTCCTTAAATTTTGCTTCAGTATTTCTAATTTTTTTAAAAGTTAAATTCAGAGTATGCCCCACTGTTGAATGCTTATTAGCAAGTTCAATTTTAGACCGATAATCACTGAATGTTGTGGTATAGAGGATTAAAAATCCGCCCAATGCTCCGAGAATATTCACTAGTACTTGACACCAAGTATCATCAATTGATAGCTTGTCCCAAACACCAACATTCATAATTGAGCTAAACGTTGCTGCTACAGTACCAATAATAGGCAGAATACGATAAGTATTTGCACTTTTCGTAATACGTGATGCAGTATTAAAGTGAGTGCTTCGGGTATACAATCATTCCACCTTTAATTTTTAAAGGGCTTTTATTATTTCATCCATAATCTTATCCGATAAAGTTATTCAAGTTTTATTCGAGATTTTGATCGTTATTATTATCCTGAAGAATTAAAGCATGCATTTTTTGAGCGTCTAGAGTAAATCCGTTATTGAGGAAAAAGTCATACATCCAATTACTAATACTTGTACCGATAGTGATTCCAAAAAGAAACTGGCTACATACCAATTCTTCAATTCTATGATTTTGTAATCTCTTATTTTTCTTGAAATTCCAACACTTTAGGATTTTTATTAGGGCAATATAATTGGAGTTTTTATTTCTTAAAATAGGAATATTATTTTCTAGTGTCGACATATTAATTGCCTGCCAAGCTGTTAAATCTTGATTTAGAATATATCTAGAAGAAAAATCTTGTTTGTAAGGTGTGATGTTGAAGGGTAGGCTATTAAAATCAATCTTGATTGAGGGTTTATCTTGTTTAATCACAGTACGAGGATAGGAGTTTAAAAGGTATTGTCTTAATCTTGTTAAAGCATCTTGAGGGTAATATCCTGCGGTGTATTGATAGTATAAATCAACATCACTCACTCCTTTAACCATGGTAGCACGTTTATACGACCTCCAAGGAATGATTGATTAAAATCTTCCTGATTATTTATGATATTTCTTAAATAATGAGAAGAGGTCGCAATCCGTGATAATTCATCTTGTGAATAAGATAATTTATCCACTTTATTATAAATTTTGCAAATTTCATTCGGCAGGATCTATTCATATTCCCCTACCTGAAGGTAGGGGCTATTGAAAATTAAATATTTAAAATAAATATCTTATATCGAACTCACGTTAATTTAAAATATACCTGTTGACGGGGTGAATTGCTAACTAATTGAAAATAAAGACTTCGATTACGCTCAGTCTGACAGTCACAGTGAGTGCCTGCCCGCTGTAATACTGTGGCAAGCGGGTAGTCGAACTGCAGGTGAGACTATAATAAAATAATACCGTCAACGGATTCAATATATTTTTCTGATCATAGCTTTTCTCACAGGCCAGAATATCTCCAACTATCTATTCCCAATTCCTTCAGCGCCTTTTAACCTACGGACTATGACTGACAATTTCATCCGGCATCCAGGTTCCATCGATCTTTTCCTTGTATTCCACAAATATATGAGGTGGAGCTACGGCAAAATACAGATAGTATTTATCGGTTGCAAACAATGACTGCCATCCACCCACCGAGAGTTCAAGCACATAACAATTATAGGTGCCTGCCTTTACGGTAATTTTTTCTATGGCCACATTTTTCAGTTTCATGGTCAGCACATCCCCATACATGTACATATAAGTTTTGAAAGTAACGCTGTTACCGATTTTAAACGGAAATCCCCTGAAACTAATGAAATAGGCAAAAGAAGAATAGATGTTGGTTTCGTTGGTAGGGATAATTTTGTTTATGCCTTTCGATTTATCATAGAAATGAATGGTGTCGTTTTTCCGGATATAATATTGCTCCAGTGTATTTGTTTTCAGGTTATAACGTTTTTCAGATATGGTTGTCAGATCAGAATAGTTCAATTCAATTCGATTTAAATAATCGCCTCCTTCATTTACCTGAACAGAGTAATATTTTGAACCGTCTCTTTCAATTAAATCAATGTCGATTTTAGAGGTAATATACCCAATTTTCGGATCGAAGTACTCATGGAGGGTAAACGACTCTTTGTCAGGTAATCCCGGATTTTTAAAGACGGGTTGAGAGAAAACATTCCATCCGATAAGGATAGAAAACACCAAAGAATACAGTAATTTCATTCTGTTAACTAATTTTCGGATTGAAACGCAAAATTACAGAAAAAAATATTTCGTAAAATTATTTATTCCCTGAATAATGCTGTGATGCAACCAATGCTTTATCAATCGTTTTTTTTGAAAACAAATCTTTGAGGTTGACAATGATTTTACCTTTTTTAATTTCATCGGCCACATTCACAATTACCACTTCCTCATACTGATGCCAGTAATATAGGTACATGATGCCCTTGCGTAAGTCAAAAATATTTGAATAGAGTGTATGACTGTTAGGTTCCTCAAGATGTACATCGTCTAAAATGGTTTTGAAATAATCTACGGTAAGTTCATCTTCGTTATGTATTTTATTTAACAGCTGTACTGCTTTATTATACCGCCAGCAAGGATATACCCAGGCATCTTTTTGATTTACGATATTGAAATTTGTCGAAACAAGATAAATTTTTCCGGGGTTTTTCCGGGTAAAAGTCAGTTCTCCATCAGGTCCTGCACTTATGATAACCGCATCGCCTTTTGCATCTGCAAAATAAACCTGATATTTTAATACAGATGTTTTTCGGTCCCAGTTGCGTCGTTGATACTTTGTAGCAATTTTTATTACTTCCTCTACTGTTGCAGCTTTCCGTAATATTGTAACTGGTGCCCATACCGTATACTTTTCATAGGGAGGCGGTGCGATAGGAGGACAGGGAAGTTCAGGATGAGGATTCAACGCTGACCCAGAAAGGGAATTGGCATCAAAACAAAGTCCTTTTTCATTTATTCCACCCTGAAGCTGATTATTTTCAAATCCCAAAAATAAACATCCGTAATTCTCATCATCGCCGGGTTCGGTCCAGTAACATGTATTCGGGTTTTTATAATCCTCATTATTCCCGAATAAAACTTTTTCACCTATAGCAGCAGAGAAAATCGTACAGGAGCCGGGAACAGGATCAGCAATTAATTCTTCTTTGGTTTCATGTTTAATAATAATCCAAATCGAAACAATTATTGCAATTCCTGTCAATGCATAAGGTTTCTTTTTCATATTATCTTCCCTTGATAATATTAAAGTTAGAGACGTATTGAGATTATTGGCAAAAGGTAAACTGAAGAATATCTATTTTACCTTCTCCTTACATCCGATCCGCCTGAAGCATTTATATTACTTATAGTTGCGTCTCCATAATATGTAAGGTCGCTGCCTCCGTTTGCATTTGCAATGATTTCTTTATTAGCTGTCACGGTTGCATCCGAACCTCCTGAGATGGTTAAATCACTAATATCTGCTATTAAGTCTTTGGCTCTAATATCGCTTCCTCCACTGGCTTCTACCTGAAATTTACCAACATTACCGGAAAGTGAAGCATCTGATCCTCCGCTGATTTTGCAGATGAATTCATCGGCTTCGATTTTCATAAATATATCACTTCCGCCACTCGCTTTTATCTCAAGCTTATCGACTTTCCATCCGTTATCCGAACGAACATCGGAACCTCCGCTGGCTTTTATGGCTTCGATATCTTTAACAGTGATGTAAACAGCCATATGACCCAGTTTATGCAAATTCTTCTTTTGGTAAATTTTCAGCGTATTATCCTGAACTTCGGTAATCATGTTATCAAGGATTTCCTGACTCCGGGCTTCTGCCTGCATACTCACCTGGTTGCCCTGTTCAATATACAAATCTATTCCGCTGCTGATCTCAATTTTGGAGAATCCTGCTACGTTGCGGGTTTCTTTTACCTGGGCAAAAATGGCTGACAACCCGATAAACAAAAGAACACAAACGATAGCAGTTATGATTAAATATTTTTTCATGATCAAGATTTTTATGATTTTATATTATATGACGAAATAATTTAGGAAATGCTGCATATCTAATATACAACATCTAATAACTTGATATAAAAATTAGATTATGCATGTTTTTTCAACTTTCCAAAAGTTCGAAACTTTTGGAAAGTTTCAAAGCTCATCGCCGATTTCTCCCAGCTGATTCATTGCATCAACCCTGATTCCGAGGTCTAAATAGTATAATAGCCTAGACGTGTGTTTATCTGATCGTCATTCAAGGGAGTTGAATATAGATTTTGAGAGCATTAAAAGAGGTAAATCTGACAAATCATTTTTTAATTATGACCTTATTTACATAAATTTCTTTTGAATTTAGAGTGGTCCTGATAAAATATACTCCGTCATTTAAACCGGCACACCGAAGCGTAATGTTATCCGCATCATGGTACTGGTTTTGTTGAATCAGTTTTCCGTTCGGATCAATGATTTCAATATCAATGGTGCGGCACTCTTTATCTAATTCAATCGACATGAAAGTGGAAACAGGATCCGGATATATGTTTAAGGATTTGAAAATCTCATTATTTTCTAATCCGCCTCCTATGTCCATCGAATATAACCTGATATCATCTATCATCCAACCTTCCTTATCAGATTGTGTGGAATCGCTGATAAAATTAAACCTGATAATCATTGTATCACCTACATTATTAGTGTTTTTAACAAGCATCACATGTTTCCAAAACACAGTCGTTACCCATCCACTTGATCTTCCTGAAAATCCGGGCTCACCATTAAATAAAGTATCACTTTCGGAATATAAATCTTGAGTTTGCCATGGTGGCAGCCAACCGAAATTGTCATGAATAATATTCATCCAGGTATCTCCTCCATCGTATGAAACAGAAATATAACCTCCGTCCTTCAAGGCATCGGTATCAAATTTATGTCTAAACTCAACAAAAACACTGAGTGGAAATAATGAGTCATTAAATTGTCCTATATACACATCAAAAAATGAATGATTGTTTTTCGGATAATATCCGATTGAATCGGTAACTATTGCCTTGTCAGGAGAGTATGCAGAATTAAAAAAAACTTTGTTTGGAATGCAAACCTGCCAGATATTACTTTCGGAAGTATCAATAACCAGATATTCATCATTGTTTTCAAAAGTAATTGTATCCCAATTATACTCTATTGTCTGGGCATACATGCCTTTTGAAATGATTAATAAGATAATTAATTGTGCTATGTGTTTCATGGGGTTGATTGTATTATATAATATTTTAATGAAGATGAATGGTGAACAGTTAAAATTTAATATTTTGTATTTAAAAACGAAATTTACTTAATTATCAATAATTTTGATCCTTTGTCTGTAAAAAAATTATCCAAATACCAACAAATGCCCTACTACTTCATTGCCCAAATAAAAATAAATGACCCAGCCGAATACCAAAAATATATCAACCGTGCCGGGGAGATTTTTAAAAAATATAATGGCGAATATTTAGCTGTGGATAATCATCCGGAAATTCTGGAAGGAAAATGGAATTATACCAGGAGCGTGCTTATCAGATTTAACAGTAAAGAAGATTTTGAAGCATGGTATCGTTCGGACGAATACCAGGAGATATTGAAATACAGGCTGAAAGCAGCAGATTGTGATACAATACTTGTGAAAGGGATGGAATGAACCAGGTTCTGAGTTCCGGGTTCCGGGTTTAAAGTTTCTGGTTTCAAGTTTCAAGTTTCAAGTTTTAAGTTTCAAGTTTCAAGTTTCAAGTTCTGAATTTAAAGAATAAGAACAACATGTTATTCCTGATAATGAAAGTTGATTTCAGTGAAGGAGTTTTTAGATTGAAAATAATACCATCAATTAAAATATATTCAAATGAGTATAAAAGCAGCACTGGAGTTCGTTCATGCGATTAATTCGCATGATGTGAAAAGAATAGCTCATCTGATGACTGAGGATCATGTGTTTATCGATTCCAGGGGAAATAAGATGAACGGAAGCAAACAAATGAGCAGCGGATGGGTAGCCTATTTTAAAATGTGCCCGGATTATAAAATTGATATTGAGGAAACCATTGAAAAGGGTAATTTGGTAGCATTGTTTGGCCGGACAAGTGGTACATACATCCTGGAGAATATACCAGATGGAATTTACTGGGAGTGCACTGCAGCCTGGAAAGCGGTAGTGGAAAATGGAAAAACGAAATTATGGCAGGTATACGCTGACTGGTCGAGTTTTTATGAACAAATTAATAAAAGCAACTAAAAAGTTACCCTTGATAATCAGGAATTACCCGGTTCAATTTGAAAGTCATGTTTCATGTAAAGTCGCTAAGGCGAAGAGTGTATTAATTTGAAATTTAATCTAAAAGGAATCATTACTAGAAATCTTAGCGTCTTTGCGTGAAAATTCTTCGCGTGAAAACTCTTCTCACTCTCCAAACTTCTGCTCATTTCTAATTTTCAGGTACTGCTGATAGTATTTATCGTAAATCTCATCAAGTGTTTCCTGCGATTGCAATTGTCTGTCCTCGTACTGCTGTCTACTTTCTCCTTTTTGCTTTGGCTTGAAAAGATCCGATTGATCTGTCACTTTATCTATTTCATCCTGAAAATAATAATTGGCAAAAATGCTTTTGTTTAGTTTCCATATCATCACGGTTTTATCTGATGAGCCGCTTACCAGATAGTTCCCGTGAGGGCTGAACCTGACCACATTTACCGGACCTTCATGATCGACAAAGGAATAGAGCTTATTTCCGGTATACACCTCCCAGAGTATTACCGTATTGTCAGCAGAGACGCTTGCAATGTAATAACCATCGGGGCTGAAGTCAATATCCATAATTCCCTTTTCATGACCCACAAATGTTTTAACCACCCTGCCGGAATCTAAATCCCAGAGCCGAATGGTATTATCCAGTGATCCGCTTGCAAAGTATTTTCCCGACGGATGAAATTTTACCACCAGAATATTATCTGAATGCCTTTCAAGCTTATTTAGCTGTTTGCCTGAATCGGCATCCCATACTCTGACAGTCCGATCGAGTGAACCGGTTACAGCATATTTGCCATTGGGTGAAAGACAGGTTGCCAATACGCTTTTCTCGTGGCCATCGAGACTGGTTTCAACTATACCCGTTTTAAAATCCCAAATATTCACTTTTTTAGAATATGATCCGGCAATTAACCTGCCAGATTGCTGATTGTAATCGAATGACCAGATGTAGGTGGTATAACCTGCAAAAGATCTCTGCAGATTACCATTAAAGTCTATAATTTTCACATCCGGCCCGGATGCAGCCAATATTTGATTGTCGGCAGTAATCTGGAGCGCTTTTACAGGAAAATAGTTATCGGTGATGGAATAGGCCAGTTCTCCGGTCTGAAAATCCCAGATATAAATAGCCTTATCTTCTCCTCCGCTTACCAGGTATTTTTCATCCGCTGTGAACGCCAGCGCAGTGACAGGAGCATCATGTTTCTTGAGCACTCTGTAAAGGTTTTCATCTTGCTGGCCATCAAGGGAACCTAAGCCTACAAGATTTAAAATTGCACTAAAACAAATAACTATACATTTCATTATTTCTTTACTTTAGATGTTACCTTATTTCGTAACCCTTCAGCTTTGGAAAGGTACGCTTTAATAGAACCAACAAGTATTTTGGCCTCCACCAACACCGGCACCCTGTTTTTATCATCGGTAATCCATACAAATAAATTTTCTCCTCCTTTGAATATTGACCCTTCTACCAGGAGTGAAGAGATTTTTAAACAATTAAAATATTCACCGCTTTTTGTCTGCTGCACTTCTTTGCCCAAATATCGAAGATAAATATTGTAAAACTCATTATCAATCAGGATGGATACCGGAATTGTATCGTTGATGTTCATCCCTGAATAATCGATATTTCGTGTGAGATATATCAGGCTTAGCACATCGTATGTGCAGGGTGGTAAATTCAGCGTATCCTTTTTATAGGGACGTTTTGAAGTCTCGGTGGCGGAAAAAACTTTATTAACATCATGAACAAACTGGTAAAGTTCATGAGCTTTATAACCTCCTTCAGATGTTTTTCTTTCGAACCATACCGGTTGTAAGGTATTCATATCCAGGTAAGCCTCATAACTATCTTTGACTTTGTATATCCAGTCATATCCTTTATGACTGAAACCGTATGAGTCAAAATAAAAGACATCCCTGTTTTTATATGTCGCTTTATCCACTTTAAAATCAACCCAACCGGCGTCAAGCCAAAAGAATCCCCAATTGTAATATACATCATAACTGATGTTTTCGCCCGCCTGAAAAGCAAAATTCTCTTGCAGGCATTGACCGTGCACTTCAGAGAGGGGAATAATTGTTAAGAGAATTGAACTAAAGAAAACAAATCTGTTGTTCAAATTTTTAATTTTTCTTAAAAATACAAATTTTTGGAGGGATGCCAATATTTTTCAGACTCATCCGGATACTAAAATCTCAGTTTTCCGGAATTTTCAATTTGTGAAAAGCATCTTTAAAAAACAAAAGCTCTTTTTTTATATCTGAAATTAACCTTTCATAAAATTCATCCTTTATGGATAATTCATTATTCTTATGAAGCAAAAAATCCAATCCGTTTTTCTTCTCAATGGCTTTTTCCATTAACTGATCCAGAATCTGCAAAGTGTTAACGGCATGCTGTTGCAATTCAATCTCCAAATGAATGATTTGCCTGTAAAAATTGGCAGTATATTGTTTTCTTGTGTACTGCTTTTGAATATATGTATCCAGCTCTCCAAAATTATCGATAAGAAATCTGAACCGGTTTTCGAGATTTTCTATCACCAATTCAGGAATTTTATACTGCGATATACCTCTAAGTCTATAGATTTCGAAATACCTGTAAACGCCGATTGCACCATATGCATCCAAATCATCCGAAATGGTAAGTATCGTATATGTATCTGTTTTATTTCTTTTGTCAAGATAGGACTTATCATCATGCATTTCAATGGCTTCGAGCACATCATCCATAACCTCAGGCAAAATATTGGTATTCGTCGTTAAAAAATTTTCACATAACCGTCTGCTTTCTTTACCATGATCAGGATTAAGGGTTCGGGTGAGACCAACATCATGAAAAAAGACTGCGATTATCGCTTTCAGTAATTCGTTTTCATCAAATTTATAACCTTTGCTGCAAAGTTCGGCGAGCAACTCCCTGGCATAAAACCAGACTCTTAAATGATGTGTATGATCGTGCGATGGAAGCGGTCTGTTATCAAATTCCTCTTTTGTTTTTTTGTAAAGGACAGGAAGCCACTTCGATTCAATTTCAGAGAGTCTTTTTAGAAAATTAGAATAATTCATTATAAGAATTTCTCACATGACATAACTAATCTTCATCATATTGGTCTTTCCTTCATCTTTCATGGGAATACTTCCCACATGCACTACCACATCGTCTTCTATTAAATATTTCTTATCTTTTAGAAATTCCATGGTATGTGCCACGGCATCGTTGATATTGTCTGCATGCGGCAGGTAAAATGCCCTGACGCCCCATACCAGCGAGAGCTTCCTGATGAGGACTGTATTTGATGAAAACACAAAAATATCTGCTTTGGGCCTGTGGCTAGAAATTTTGAAAGCAGTAGCGCCCGAGTGCGTAAACGTAATGATAGCTTTTGCATTGGTCAGATCGGCCATCTTGCAGGCATTATAACAGATTGAATCCGGCAGATAGAAAGGAGAGTGCGGATCGGGTAGATATTCATGCTTCAATACAAACTCTTTTCCTTCAGCATAATCAATGATGCTCTGCATGGCTTTAATTACATCATAAGGATAATTACCAACAGAAGTCTCCCCGCTCAGCATCAGGGTATCGGCGCCGTCAAATACACCATTGGCCACATCGCTGGCTTCTGCCCTGGTGGGTCTGAAATTTGTAATCATACTTTCCAGCATTTGCGTGGCAATAATAACCGGCTTGGCATATTGAATGCACTTATTGATGATTTGCTTTTGAATCAACGGAACCTGGTCGAAGGAGATTTCCACCCCCAAATCACCTCGGGCAATCATGATGGCGTCCGAAACATCAATGATGTTATCAAGCTCTTTCAGCGCTTCGGGTTTTTCAATTTTTGCAATAACTTTTACATTTTTCTTTTTCTTTTTGATCAAATCCTTGAGTTCAATAATATCAGTAGCGCTGCGTACAAAGGATAAAGCGATCCAATCAACCTCATGTTCAAGGATAAAATTCGCATCCTTTATATCTTTTTCTGTAAGACTGGGCAAAGAGACTTTCGTATCCGGAAGATTCACACCTTTCCTGGAAGCCAGCATTCCACCATGAATGACCTTCAGCCTGACTTTATCTTTACCATTTGTTTCTATCACCTTAAGTTGTATTTTGCCATCATCCAGTAAAACAGATTCTCCGGCTACTACATCTTTGGCAAAATGTTCATAACTCATAAAAATTCTTTCTGAATTTCCAACGCAATATTTGGTGGTAAAAATAATTTCCGCATTATCAGCCAATAATACACTGTTGTTCTCTACTTCTCCAATTCTAAGCTTCGGCCCCTGAAGATCAGCGAGTATGGCAACATTGGAACCAAATTCCTCATTCAGTTCAAGTATGGTTTTAATAGCTGACAGGTGATTTTCGTAATTGCTGTGCGAAAAATTCAGTCTGCAAACATCTATTCCTGCTTCAAACAACCGGCTCAACACTTCTTTCGATGAACAAGCCGGTCCCATTGTTGCTATGATTTTGGTTTTAGAATAATCATGTCGTTTTTTACCCATGGTATAAATAATTTGTTCAGTTTAAAGTATAAAATTACAAACTGTGATACAAATATTTATATTAAAAGATTTTCTATTTATATAAAAAAGAGGCTGTTTCAAAAGCTGATCCTTTTTGTCATTCTGAACGCTAGTGAAGAATCTACATTACAGAATATGAGATGTTTCACTCTCGTTCAACATGACAAATCGTTTGATAAAGGAGCTTTTGAAACAGCCTCTTTTTTTAGGAAAATCAGTAATAATTATATTATCTAATCCTCGTCTTGTTCTTCTTTCTGCTTTATTAGTTTACCGTTTTTATCAAATACCAATTCGTATTCCTTATTGTCCTTTTTTGCTTCCATTTCATAGGTAACAACACCTTTTGCATCGCATTTTTCGAATTCAGTTATTTTATATCCTGCAAAATCTTTTGTCAGGGCAGACTTCACTGCTGCAGGAAGATCCGATTCTTTAATTTCGGTTTCAGATTCAAGCAATGTTCCTTTTTCATCGTATAATACCGACATTTCAGTCTTATTCAAATCAAATTCAACTTCGTATTCACCTGGCTTTTCAAGGCTCCATTTTACTTTTGTTACATTTGGGTATTGAGCGGCAAATGCGCTTTTAACAGCTTCAGGAGCATTAATCTGTTTCTCAGGTTCTGTAGCTTCCTTTTTTTCCTGTGCATGAACGTTGAGCAGGAACAGGGCCAATGCCATTGAAATAATTGTTTTCTTCATTTTATTATTTTTTAAATGATTACAAAACAAATATAATCACTGACTTTGTAGAGAATTAGGAATTTCAGTTCCTTATCTGTTTATTAATCGTATGACTGTCGGTAATACAATTAACAACAATGGCAGGGCAATAATGAAGCCTCCGATAATTGCAATTGCAAGAGGTTGATGCATCTGAGCTCCCGTGCCAATGCCAAACGCAATAGGCATTAAAGCAACAATTGCGCCAAGGGCAGTCATAAGATTGGGTCGTAGACGGGTGGAAATTGCAAATACCACAGAATCGTCAACATTCATTGTTTCCAAAGAATTTTTATATTCCAGGTAGGTGAATATGGCATTTTCTCCTATAATACCAACAATCATAATCAATCCGGTATAACTTCCAACATTCAGCGGCGTTCCGGTAATATACAATGCCAGGCAACTTCCTGCCAGTCCAAGAATTGCCATTCCCAATATGGCAAAAGCACTCTTAAATTCCCTGAAAAGCGCAAGTATAACACAGAATACGAGCGAGCTTGCAACAATCAGGATGATCAGCAATTCGCTGAAAGATTGTTGTTGCTGTGCATATGCACCTCCATATACGATGCTATACCCCTGGGGAAGCACTACCTGCCTTGAAATCTCTTTTTGAATATCATTCATGGCACTACCTAAATCACGGTTATTTAATCGCGCGGTAACAACCCCCATGTTTTGAAGATTTTCACGCTGAACCTCAGCATCGCCAGATAAAAGTCTAACCGTAGCAAGATCGTTGATAGGCTTTAATTTTCCATTTGGCAGAAAAATCTGCATTCGCTTAATTTCGGCCACATCAAGTGTTTGATTTCCGGGATATAAAAGCCGGATATTCGTAAATCGTTCTTTATCAAATACTACTCCGGCAACATTTCCTTCCAGGGATGTTTGTAACTGATATTGAAGATTAACAGGAGTTATGCCGAACTGTGCCAGTTGGGCATTATTCGGTTCAATACTTACATAAGGTCCTGCAATAATTAATCCGTCGAAAACGTCTGCTGTTCCTTCAACCTTTGAAACAATATCAGCTACCTGCACCGAAAGTTCTTCGAGTTTTCGCCGGTCATTCCCAAAAATTTTTACCTCCACGGGTTGAACAGATTCCATCAGGTCGCCAAGCATATCTCCTATTACCTGCCCAAAATCGATTTCAAGCGCAGGCTGAGTAGCTTCGATTCGGGTACGGATGTCATCAATAACTTCGGTAGTGGTCCGTTTCCTGTTTTTTTTAAGCTGAATAAGATAATCTCCGTCATTGGGTTCGGTAATGAAAAATCCCATTTGTGTACCGGTACGTCGTGAATACGCTTCCACCTCCGGAACTGCTACAATCAATTTTTCCACTTCCCGGAGTATGCGATCGGTTTCTTCGAGCGATGTGCCGGGCGGCGATTTATAATCAAGTACAATACTGCCTTCGTCCATTTCAGGCATAAAACCAGTTTCAAGCCGTGGGAATATCCATAAAATAGTCAGTACCAGTAAAAACATAAACGAAATACTTATCAATGGCCGGTGAATAAAGAAATATACCCATTGACGGCTTTTTACCTGGCGGCTCTCCTTTTTTTTGATTAAAGATGAGTGCCTGGATTCGTTCCTGGTCAGTAATAAATAAATTACAGGAAGTAGTATCCATGTCACAAAATAAGAGCACACCAGCGTTATGACCATGGCATCGGTCATCACTTTAAAATATGCCCCTGCTACACCGGTCATTAAAATAAAAGGCAGGAAAATTACAATGGTGCTCAACGATGATCCCACCATGGCGGGAAATAAGTAATGAATTGCCTTTTGCACCAATATAAGTGATTTCTCATCGGGATGTTCTTCATGTGTCCGGTGTATTTGCTCAACTACTACAATGGCATCGTCGATAATCAGCGCAATGGCAGCAGCAATGGCGCCGAGTGTCATGATATTTAATGTCTGCCCAATGGCATATAGAATGATGAGTGTTAAAAACAACGTGATAGGAATGGTTATAAGAATTGTAATACTCGCCTTTAAAGATCGAAGAAACAAAATGGCAACAAAAATGGCTAAGATTAAACCAATCCACAGGCTGTCGCTAACGCTTTTTATTGCTCCGTTAACAAAATCTGCCTGAACATAGTAGGGTTGAATAACAATATCAGAAGGCAACGTATGTTTAAGGTCCGAAAGTTTTTTCTCCATGTTATTCGACAGCTCAATCAGGTTGGCATTTGGTTGTTTCACAACGGCAATAAGAATGCTTTCTTTACCATTCGCATTCGTTTTTATATATTCTTTTGCTTCCCGTATTTCGATGTCGGCAATATCTTTCAATGTAATAATTCGCTTTCCTTTATTGCTAAGTACAATATTCTCAAGTTTGTTTTTATCGGTAATTAATGCATCTGTAACTGTAAGATACAGGAGGCGATAGTCCGTTAAATATCCGTTGGATTTTACAAAACCTGTTTCGGATAATGCGGTATGAACAAATTCGGGCGTAATCCCTAGTGCGCTCATTTTGTCAATATTCAGAAGTACCCAAAATTCCTTTTCCTTACCGCCAATTACTCGAATCTCTGAAACTCCATTAACCTGGGAAAGAAATGGCTTGATGGTATAATTGGCCAGGTATTTCAGGTCGATGGGAGATCGTTTGTTGCTTTCAAGGGTATAACCTATCACCGGAAGTATCGACGGGTTCATCCGTTCCACAGTGATTTGAATATCGGCTGGCAAGGTATACCGAATCTCGTTAATCCTGGATTCAATGCGTTGCTGGCTGATATCGATATTGGATTTCCAATCCAGGAAGGCCGATATTTCACAACTTCCGCGACTGGTACTGCTACGTATGGTCTGAAGGTCAGGTACCTTCTTGACAGCTAGTTCTAATGGCCGGGTGACTGTAAGAATCATCTGATCAACAGGCAGCTGTCCCGCATCTGCAATGATCTTGATTTTTGGAAACGTAATTTCAGGAAAAAGTGAGGTTTGCAATTTGCTGTATGCAAACAATCCGCCCATGATTATAATGGCAATTGCAACCGTTAACGGATTTTTATAGGTGGTGTAGAACTGTTTCTTCATTTTACCGGATTTTCGATGATAACCCTGGCAGTATCGGGCAACCCATAATTTCCTGTAAGCAATATACTATCAGCAGGATTTAGAACAGGCGAGACTATTTCTACCTTGTCGTTTGTTTCTATCCCCTTTTGAATATCCACTTTGACAGCTGTTGTGCTATCTATCATTTTCATAATCCAGAATTGGCTTTGCACTTCGTTGGTAAGAACAGCCTCTTTGGGGAGAGAAATGGCATTTTGTTTCACTTTTCTGATAAAACTTACCCTGGCAATTAGATTTTCAGGGAGTGGCTGAACAGACGATACCTTGATGATATAGGTTTGCGTTTGTGAAACCGGGTCGACCAAAGGCATGGAAGATGTAATTGTGCCTGTTAATTTCTGACCATCCGGCAATAACAGCTCCAGTGTCTTATTAAATGGCAGGTAAGGTTTCAGTTCGTAAGGTAAATCCAACAAAAATACCAGACTGTTTTTATCGCTTATTTCCGCCAGAACTTCACCTTCCTGAACATAATTTCCAGGTAGAAGTTTGAGCTGAGTGATATAACCGTTTACAGGAGAATTAATTTGATTCAATCCGTTGAACCGAAACGAGCTATCCACTTCATTAATTGTATTTCCAAGATATTGCGCTTCTTTTGTACGAATGGTAAATAGTTTCTGTCCTTTAGCTACATTTTCGCCGATTTTTACGTTAACGTTATCCAAATAACCGTTAGCCGTAGCTTTAATATATGTTTTCATCAAAAAGGAGGATGTCGCATTCAGCATAATTACATCCGTCAAATCTCCAATGGATGGATTGGTAATGGTCACAGGTATGCGGCTTTCAGATTTTAAATCTTCGGTAGCCTGATGGTTTGAATTACAGGAAATTCCTGTGAATATTAAAATGCACCAGAAGAGTATTAAATTGTTTTTCATTTTTGTCTGCTCCAATAATTAATTTGATTAATAATTCGGAAATTTTCCACCTTGTTTTGAATCAACATACTCTTTAATGTCATGAGGTTATTAATTGCCAAAATATAATCCGGGATATGAGCTTCACCGGTCTCAATGAGTTTGTGATTTGCATTTATCAGGGCCTGTGCATACCTGATTTGATTTCCGGTTTGTTCAGCAATCTGTCTGTTGCCATCCAGTTGCTGCATAAGTTGCTGAATCTGCTGTTGATACTGAATTTTGTAAAAATTCCTGTAATTTCGCAGGGTCTGTTCCGCGATACTGATTTTATCATGTTGCATCTTTCTTTGATGACCGTCATAAATCGGGACCGATAAATTCAATCCGACGCTTGCACCAAAATTCTTTTCAGGTTGAAATGCTAAAGATGAATAATACCCGGCATCGGCCGATACCGATGTCTTTGGTCTGTATTCAAAATCAATTTGCTTATCTACAGTAACTAACTTTAAACTATCTGTAATAAATTGCTGATAAAAAACAGAATGCTCCAGTTGTGGTAAAACAGCAATTTCAATATCGGGTTCAGATAAGGCCAAAACAGATGTATCTGAAATACCGCACAGGTATTTCAATGTTGAAAAGTTACTGCGGTATTGAATTCTTGTTTGCAGAAGTTCCAATTCCTTTTGCTGGAGAGTACCTAAAAAAGTAAGATATTCGGTCTGCATATAAATGCCTTTTTCTGTGAGTTTTCTTAAAATAATATCCTCTTTTTTCAGCAGACCAATGATATCATTGTTATATTGGTATTGTTCCCATAAGCCATACGTTTCAATATATTGTTCCGTAACAGATTTAATCAGGTCCTGTTCGGAAATTTTTCCACTATTCCTGATTGATTGATTTTGCCATTGCAATGCATCATACTGGTTTTGCCGGTTTGCTCTGCTTTTTATTTCCTTCGATACAGATACCATGGCACTGATGTTTGCCTGATCGGTTATTACTTCATCATAACCCCAGCCATTTACAACCGGCGCATAGATATTATTACTGATTATGTTAACCTGCGGGCCAAGTCCTGCCCTGATGCGCATACTGTCAATCTGATTTGATAATACCTGATTCTGATAATCTTTTAATAACGGGCTGTTTGCTAATGCCTGATTAACATAATAATTTACATTTCTTTCCTGAGCATTTAAAACACTTGCAAAAAGAATAATCAGGAACGTGTATTTTAATCTCAACCTCATGTAAAATGACCGTTTTATTTTAGTGTCTCTATATCCAGAACGACAAATGAATCAGGTTTTATTGCCGGACGACGATTGTTTTCAGAAGGTGCCGCTTCATATTCTGCGGTGGGTAAATATAAGTGATGAGATGACTTATCTATTGTTATGGTCCTGGCTCCTAATTGTGTAGGAATTGTCTCCAGAACTTTGAAATTATCAGCATCTATCTCCTGAACAACTGTTACCGAGCCTTCCCCATTTGAACTATAAGCACGTTTATAAACAGGATCAAACGTTGCGCCATCACATCTGCTGCCAATAGGCAGTGTGGCAATGACTTTTCCTGTTTCAGTATTAATAACCACCATTAATTTATTGCTGCAAACACTGAATAAACGATGCGTATTATTGTCCAAGGCAAGACCGCTTGGTTCCTCTCCCGGAGCAATTGGCCAGTGTTGTTCCACTTTCAGGGTGGTTGCATTTATCACATTGATGAGGCTTTTATCTTCAATATTCACATAGATGAGTCCTTTTCCGTTGGTCACCGAAAATTCGGGTTTTCCATCCAGCGGAATGGTGGCTATTACCTTGTTGCTTTTTGCATCAATCACGGTTGCATTTGCACTGCGTCCGTTAAATGTAAACACCTTTTGCGAAAAGGAATCGTATAATATTGCATCCGGATTCCTGCCGGTTACTTCAATTTTCGCTATCACTTCAAATGATTTAAGATTAAAAACAGTAACCGAAGAATCCCGGCCATTGCTTGTAAAACCTTTGTTTAAATCATATGCAAAAGCAATTCCATGAATACCTTTGGTGTCAGGTATTGTACCAGCAAGCTTGCCGGTTTTAATATCAACAGCCTGGGCTACGCTGGAATGAGATACAAAAATCCGGGAATTCACCTCATCCACTGAGATATAGTCCCAACCTCCATCTCCTTCAACATGAATTTTATTTACAATTTTGTAGTTGGATTGAGAAAACACTGAAAAACCGCCCATCAAAGCGATTATACTTATTGAATAATACAATTTTTTCATCGTTTTCAGTTTTTGTCAGTTAAGAATAAAGTTAATCCAAAGTTGACGATATATTTTAAATTTTACATAATGAACCATGCATTATTAACCCGAATTTGCACTAATTTCTGAATTGAGCAACAAAGTAAAATTGTGAAAACCATCCTGATAACCGTATTGAAGATTTACGCTATAGTTTTTACATATTTCTGAAACAATTGCAAGACCCAATCCGGTAGATTCATTTCCTGCATTTTGCTTGACAAAACGTTGAAACAGTTTTTCCGCGGGTATGGTAAGAGGTTTACCTGTACTTGAAAAAATAAGCTGATGATGAGAAGAAGTAATTTTAATTTGTCCTCCTTCCACGTTATGCTTTACTGCATTGCTCAACAAATTATTGATAAGAATTTCAGCCAAATAAAGATTTAGCTTTTCTTTAACCGGCTGATGAAGATTTTGGACTACTTCAATTTTTTTAAACTCTATCAATTCTTCAATTGCCACAAGACAATGCCTGATAAGATTACAAAGATCTATTTCTTCTTCTTCAATAAACTGATGGTTTTCTATTTTAGAAAGCAGTAGCAATGCCTGGTTTAGTTTAGACAACCGTGTAACAGATTCATAAGCTGATTGAATTTGATGATATCTCTGGTCAGAGATAGTTTGATCCTGAAGTACTGATTCAAGATTTGTTTTGATTATGGCTAAAGGAGTCTGAATTTCATGTGAAGCATTCTCAGTAAATTCCTTTAGGCTGTTGAAATCCGATTGCGCCTTAAGTACCATATTTGTCAACGTTTTACTAAGTTCCCTAAATTCAGAAACATTTGAAACTGCAAAATTCACAACATCTTTTTGGCCGATTTTAAATGTTCTCAACTGGTCGAGGATTTTATAGAACGGATGCCATACGGAGGAGGAAAGCCAATGGTTCAGAAAGAATAGTAACAAGACAATAAAAGTAAAAAAACCCAGCATAAAATAAAATATCAGTTCCACCAGATCTTCTGTTTCAAGTTTCGAAACCATTATTTCAATTTTATAGAATTTCCCCTGAGAATTCAGTCCAAAAGTCATTTTCCGGTAACTAATATTTTCATTTTCAACAGTATCAACTAGTACAGTATCCGAAAATGTTTTGTGCGTATAGAACGACGCTACCGGGACAATTACTATTGACTGATCCGGTGATTCCAGAATAGAATCTATACCGGAATTGATTAATAAGGATGTTTTCAGCCTTTCACTCCTGTGTTCGAGAATTTCGTCGAAGTTATCGTTCATTACCCAGCCCAAAGCAAAATATAATATCAATCCCGCAACTAAAAATACGATCAACAAAAGCATCAGAAACCGGTAATTTATTTTAGTCTGAAGTCTCATAAATTCATAGTTGCATTAAAAGAATAGCCGGTGCCATAGACGTTTTGAAAATAATCGATCCCTGTTTTTTCCAGGAGCTTCCGACGAAGATTCTTAATTTGTGAATACACAAAATCAAATGAATCGACCGAATCGGCAAAGTCACCCCACAGATGCTCTGCAATGGATTCTTTGGTAAGAACCCGCTTTGGATTAGATACAAAGAAGAGAAGAAGATCAAATTCTTTCTTTGTCAGAAGAACAGGCTCATTAACTGCAAAAACCTGCCGATACTCAGGTAAAATGCGAAGTTTGTCAATAGTCAGCTCTTTCCTGCCATCGAATTTCAATCTACGTAAAACGGATTTAATTCGTGAATTGAGTTCAGTGAGATTAAATGGTTTAGAAATATAATCATCAGCGCCAAGATCAAGTCCTGAAGTTTTGTCGTCAACGGAATTGCGCGCAGAGATGATGATAATACCCGTTTCGGGATGTAATGTTTTTAATTCTTTCACAAGCTCAAGACCGTTGCCATCAGGTAATCCGATATCCACCAACATGCAATCATATTCATACATATTCATTTTTTCAGAGGCAAGATCAAGACAATCGGCTTGCTCACATCGGTAACCTTCTTCTTCAAGAAAACTGACGATTGTCGCCCGAAGTTCCGGCTCATCTTCTACAATCAGAATTTTCACTCTTTTTTGAACAAAGATAAAATGAAATTTTGTAGGAAATTAGCATAAAGGTTACAGAGGTCGTCTCTCTAAACGTTTTTTTATATGATTCTTAAGGCGAATTATTAATCCTCCGGGAGATATAATACACCACTGAATTTTTTTGTGTATTTAAAAGCATATTTTTATAGAATCTGAATTTTGGGTTTAATAATCTATTCGGATTGATATTTCAAATTAATCTATATTTTTGTATATTCATGGTACCAAATTTAAGAAAGGCTGATTTGAAATGATAAAGTCAATGACCGGTTATGGAAAAGCTGTTTGTGAGCTTCCAAAGAAAAACATTACAGTTGAAATCAAATCGCTTAACAGCAAACAGGCTGATATCTATTTAAGGTTGCCAATTCTTTACCGGGAAATAGAATCAGAAATCAGGAATATCATAATGAATTCGGCCAAAAGAGGTAAAATTGAGTGTACCATAACCATTGATAATTTAAATGGAGATCCTACTGCCACCATAAACCAAACTGCAGTTAAACAGTACTATTACCAACTGACAGAAATTCGAAAAGAATTGGAAATTGAGCAGAATGAACCCTTGCTTCAGAGTATTCTCAGACTCCCTGAATCGTTAAAAGCCGAAAAAGAAGAATTAGATGAAACTGAAAGCAATGCATTAAAATCGGCAATTTCAGAAGCATTAAGTAAACTGGATGATTTTCGGATTCAGGAAGGTAAATCGCTTCAATCGGATATTCAGGAAAGGGTAAAAATGATTGAAGCATTGCTTGGCAAGATATTAAAATTTGAAAATGCACGAACTGAGAAGATTAAGGAACGTTTAAAAAATAATCTGAATGAATTCTTTTCACAGGATTCATACGATAAAAACCGGTATGAACAGGAATTGATCTATTATCTCGAGAAATTGGATATCACTGAAGAAAAAGTTCGGTTAAAAAATCACTGCGATTATTTCAAAGAGGTTGCACAGGATGAACAGGCTGGAAAAAAGCTGGGATTTATTTGCCAGGAAATAGGCCGGGAAATTAATACGATAGGTTCGAAAGCGAACGACTTCGATATACAAAAAATAGTAGTCCTGATGAAGGATGAACTTGAGAAAATTAAAGAACAACTAATGAACGTTTTGTAAATATGAGCGGTAAATCAATTATTTTTTCGGCGCCATCCGGTTCAGGAAAAACAACCATTGTAAGACATCTTGTTGACCTCAAAGATCTAAATCTTGAATTTTCCGTTTCAGCTTGTACCCGGAAAAAACGTGAAGGAGAAATGAATGGAAAAGACTACTATTTCTTGTCTATAGATGAATTCAGAATGAAAATTGATGAGGATGAGTTTGTGGAATGGGAAGAAGTATATAAAAATCTTTACTATGGAACGCTAAAAAGTGAATTACATCGAATCTGGCAAAATAATAAAAATGTAGCATTCGATGTGGATGTAATGGGAGGTCTCAACCTGAAAAGGCAATTTGGCGAGAATGCTTTGTCTGTTTTTGTAATGTCCCCGTCTATAGAAGAACTTCAAAAACGTTTGGAGGAAAGGGGATTGGATACACCGGATAAAATACGCGGAAGAGTTTCAAAAGCCAAATTTGAATTAAAATACGCTGATAAATTTGATAAAGTTCTCATTAACGACAAATTAGAAACTGCCCTGAAGGAAGCTGAACAAATCGTCAGAACTTTTCTTACAACTTAAAATGAAAACCGGACTTTACTTTGGATCTTTCAACCCGGTGCATATCGGTCATATGGCTATTGCGAACTATATGGTTGAATTTACAGATATTAAAGAGTTATGGTTTGTAATCAGTCCTCAGAATCCATTTAAAAAAAAAGAATCGTTGCTATCTGACTATGCCAGGTATGAGTTGCTGGAACTTGCAATTGGGAAAAATGATCCTTTCAGGATTTCAAATATTGAGTTCAAATTGCCAAAACCATCATACACCGTTGATACTTTGACCTATCTCAAAGAACAATACCCAAACAGAGAATTCGCACTGATTCTTGGATCGGATAATCTTCCGACATTTCATAAATGGAAAAATCATGACATCATCTCGGAAAACTATCATCGGTACATCTATCCTAGGATTGGCAGCGAAAAAATTGATTTGGAAATTCACAAAAATATTACAGTGTTAACTGCTCCTATTATTGAAATTTCTTCAAGTTTTATAAGAAAGTCAATCTCTGATGGAAAGAATATGAGGTATTTTTTGCCTGAAAAGGTCTACGAACTGATTTCAAAAATGAATTATTATAAATAATATACTAAAGTAATTCCTCCCGGCTTACATTAATCCTGGTAAAAGGAGCTATAGCCCGCTGATAAATTCCCTGGACATAGGCAATGGTCATACCATAATTAGTCACCGGAATCCCGGCATCAATTGCAGGTTTTAACCTGTTAACCAATTGTTTTCGTGTAATCATGCAACCGCCGCATTGAACCACAAGGGCATAATCAGTTATCGGTCGATCAAGCCTGTTAAGTCCGGCAACCACATCAAATTCCAGATTTTTACCGGTAAAATTGGTTATCCATCGGGGAATTTTCACCCTGCCAATATCGTCGCAGGACACATGGTGTGTGCATGACTCCAGCATAAGTATTCTGTCGCCATCTTTAAGTTCAGAGATTTTTGGCGTACCTTCCAGGTACTTGTTAAACTCTCCCTTGTGCCGTGCTAACAAAATACTGAAACCCGTAAGCGGAATATCTTTAGGGATGGATGCATCGGCTTTCAGAAATACCGAGCTATCGGTTACAACCAGTTTTGGTCTGATTCCTGATTTCTTCAAAAAAGCATCTACCTCGCGATCTTTAACAACTATTGCAATGCAATCGTTATCAAGTATATCCCGTATAGCTTGTACCTGGGGTAAAATGAGCCGGCCCTCGGGAGCTTCTATATCAATAGGAACAATCAACAAAACAATATCCCCGTAAGATATAAGATCTCCAAGCAGCGATGGCTGTTTATAGGCAGTTTCGGGAATTGTATTTCTAACAAGTTCAATCAGAGGTTCGGGATTATCAGGCCGAAGAGCATTAAAATCAACAATTTCTGTTTGATATCTGTTTCTCATTTCATTTTTAAAATCCGGATGCAGGGAAGCAATATCGGACTTGTTATGAACCATCACAACAGGTACACCCTTGTTATAAAACTCAGT
Organism: uncultured Bacteroidales bacterium; assembly: GCA_963781805.1. Taxonomy (GTDB): domain Bacteria; phylum Bacteroidota; class Bacteroidia; order Bacteroidales; family UBA10428; genus JAFGPL01. Next base: position 4,581,704 of record CAWAHF010000004.1, on the reverse strand, counting down.
CATCAGTTCTGATTCAAAATCTCCAAACAGGTTATTGGTTACCAACAATATCGCCAAATCAATAGTATTTATAACCTGGAGCGATTTTTTTATTCGTAAATTTCCCAGTTCTCCTGTATCGTCAATCCCTGCCGTATCCACCAGGACAACAGGTCCAATACCTCCGATTTCAATAGATTTTTTAACCGGATCGGTTGTGGTACCCGGGGTTTTGGAGACGATGGCAATATCCTGTGCGGTAAGCACATTTATAAGAGAACTTTTGCCATAATTTCTTCTTCCGAAAATACCAATATGTGGTTTGTTTTCCTTTCCTTTCATTTCATGCAAAAAAAGTAACCTATGAATCAACTAAGATCCTTTAATATAAAACCTTCCTTCAGGATATTTTCAGGTTGAACGATTTCCTTTAATTTATCATTGCTGATAATTTCAAGCAGGTTGTTGGCTTCAAAAACATCTAACTGATTTTCCTTCATCATCAAGGCGAGTCTGGTTGCATTGTTATACCCGATGAAAGGCAGTAAAGCTGTTGTAATTGAGGAACTACATATCAGTTTTTTATATGCAGTTTTGGGATCCAATCCCAGACCGGCAAATAGATTTTTATTCAATGTTTCATCTGCGCCAATCAATAATTTGAGCGACTCGATAAGGGTGTGCCCGATTACAGGCAGATAGGCGTTTAGTTCAAGACAACCCTGTGCGCAAAGCGAACTAATTAAAACGTCATTTGCATAAATTTTATGGGCTATGCTAATCACATATTCCGGTATCACCGGGTTCACCTTTCCGGGCATAATCGAACTACCGGCTTGTTTTTTAGGAATAACTATTTCTCTGGCATTTAGAATATCCGATGCAAGCAATCTTAAGTCAGATACCATTTTTTCGAGATTAACCGCATGCGATTTAATGGTAGCATGTACCTCAACCAATGCATCCAGATTACTGGTAGCATCAAACATATTCTCTGCCCTGGTGAATGGCAATCCGGTAATTTTTTGAAGCATCTGAACTACTTCCAGGATAAAAAAACTTGGCACCGTTATACCAGAGCCAATAGCGCTGCCACCCAGGTTAACCGTTTTAATCCGTTCCATGCATTTCGAAACCCTCCACCAGTCGCGCGAAAGTGCATCGCTGTATGTGCTGAATAACCGTCCATAAGAAGTTGGCACGGCTTCCTGCATTTGTGTATATCCAATACGCAGATAATTTCTTGATTTTTTCTCGATTTCCTCAATGGTCGATCTGAGATCATTTATTCTATCTTCCAACTGATTAAAAAGACGTGTCAAGACCACCTTTAACGATGTGGGTACAACATCATTGGTTGACTGATAAATGTTGGCATGTTCAATCGGGTCAAGCTTTTCATACGCTCCGGCTGAATGACCTAACTTCAGAAGTGATGCATTGGCAAGAATTTCATTTACATTCATGTTTATACTTGTACCAGCCCCACCCGATACTGCAGGAACAATAAACTGATCAAAATATTTTCCTTGTTCCACTTCCTCTGCCGAAATTATCAGGACATTCAGAATTTTATCATCCATTAAGATTAATGGTAAATTACCTGATTTGTATTTAAATTGCATACTTGCCGCAAAATCTTTATAGGTCAGGTAACATGCATGCTTAACGGTTCCGACAGCCTGATACCATTCTATATGAAACCGGGTTAAATCGGGAAAATTTTCTTTGGCACGCAACGAATGGATACCATATAGGGCATGATCCTCGATTTGCCTTTCGCCAATAAAATCTTTTTCCACTCTCATTTCAGAAATTTTGAAAAGGCAAATTTAGCCCGAATATTTGAAATTTTTGAGTTAAAAATCCCTTAGGTTTAAATACACCCTCTTCTGTGAGTCAATCCAGTTTATCATTGTCAATCAATACGTTACCTTCATTACTTTTACATTTAAGTATCATTTGATTGCACCATCTGAGTTCAGAAACCATTTCGGGTTGGCTTTTCATCTTTTCCTTATATGTTTCAAAAGTATTCCGGGCTTCATTCCATCGTCCTGCTTTCATATACATAACACCTTTTTCAGGATAAATATCCAACAAATTATGATTACTCAAAGAATCAGCCAATTCAAGATATCCGATTGCTTCATTGATCTGTTTATCATCTGAACCTGTAATTCTCAATAGCTTGGCTTTCAATAAATAATCTTCTTCGTAAGCCAGATTTGATTGTATAATTCTGTTAATAAGTCGGTTTGATTCGGCATAGTGTTCCGAATAATATTCCTGCCAGGCAGTATAGCTGATAACCGTTGAGATCTTATCAACAAACTCTGTTCCACTTAAAAAGATTAATGAATTGGAATGCAACCCATTATAATATTTCATAAATTGTTGCGTCACCAAATTAGCTTCATTTTTGGCGTCGTTGTCAAACACCAGACCAAGCTGCGAAGCTGAACCTTCCGTGTATGGAATGATGCATGATATATTGTGATCTAAAATAATATGCGTAACCGCTTCGGTAAGTTTTTCATATAATACCTTTTCATTAGGGAGATTTGCAATGATCTGGGTGGAGATTAAAATGGTACCATTTTCCAGGGTGTAAATTACATCCTCATCCGAATTGAGAATTTTTACAGTAAAATACAATTTTCTTCCTTTGTACAAATCCCTCGGATGGATTTTCTTTATTATATCCAGCAGATAATCCTCAAGAAATATATCGTCGTAAATCTGATTGTTGTTCTTGAGTTGCGCAAGATAATCAAGCGATTTTTTTTCAAGTTGCTTTCTTTTTGGCATTTGCCATCCTGATTTATGGATATCGATTCCTTTGTATTCAAACCAGATATTATCCCAGAAATCGAAATGGTTCATAATTATCTGAATCTTTTTTTGAGGAACCGGATAAAAGTATGATTGTTCCTTGATAAAGAAAAATGTATCACTTTTATTGACTTTACAACCATATAACCGAATACTATCTCCGGCTTTATACTTTGAAAAGTCTTTCAGGACTATAGCTTTCAGGGTAGGTTGACATACAATCCTATTAAAGAAAAATACCATAATTATGGCAATGGTCAAGGTTATTCGGTTCATAATTTATCAGGTTAGTGTTTACGAACTTGCGATGTTCAAAATTTGTGCCATTTATATAATACATCAAATTAACATTTAAAAAATCTATGTAAAAATCAGCATCTTCTTGTCACCGAAAAGTTATTTTATAACACGTTGAATTAAAACATCCCATTTTATGCCTACTATCTGTATTAGGCTGCCAAGTAAAATTGTTATAATAATTTACCCTTTCACAGATAGGGTAAAAAAAGAAAATCCTTATATTTGCTTTTGAATATATAAACCTAAATCGTAAATCAAATGAGATTCTTTAAACTATTTGTTCCGTTTGTCTTGATAACTTTGTTTATTGCTATTGGATTTAATTCATGCAAACAAGCTTCAACCGGGAGTTCAGGAACTGATACTACCCTGATTACCAAGGACAGTCTGATGGCTGAAGTAAAAGATGTTGTTTATCCATTGCCGGGTCCTTTTGAACTTTATAAGAAACTGGAATACATTGGCGCCTCCTATATCGGAAAAGTACTGAATCCTATAGATAATATTGACAAATATTATACCGAAAGAAACAGAGCGCTAAATCTTGGTACATATGCTGCCGATCTGAGTTATGTCTCCACTTATAATAAAAAACAGGAAATTCAGCTTTATTCACATAATCTGAAATCGTTAATGGATGATTTAAATGTAAATATCAATTTTACAGATTTTTATGCTGAAGATATGAAACAAAAGCTTGAGAACAAGGATACGCTTGTGAATATTGTCACCAATTTATATTATAACGCATATAAACAGATGGCAAAGAATGGCGATCCGTCGCTGGCTTCTTTAATGCTTGCCGGTATCTGGACAGAAGGTTTATATATTGCCAGCCACATATCAGATAACACCTTTGGCAATACAGAAATTGTTAAAATTATATTTGACCAGAAAACTTCTCTGGATATCGTTCTTGATCAATTGAAAAAAACAAAAGGGAATGAATTGACGGATAGTCTTATAAAAGCATTGGAAAATGTAAAGGCTATGTATAGCAAAGCTGGAGATAGTATAACAAAACCACAGCTTGATGAACTTACCAAGGCAATCGAAAACATACGATCTAGCATTATCGCATAGTTTAATGATTTTTTTAATATATTCCCAAAGCCCTGCTCACTAGTAAGGGCTTTTTTTCTGAATTTCGGATTTATTAATTTGAACACAAATTTTTTAAAAAACAGATGCACGAATCGGTTCTAAAGGCATTAATGAAGCTCTTTGCGCTTGTGGCCAATGTAAATAAGGCGGGCCAGGCAAGCAACGAGCGCGAAATTGTTATTGAATTTCTTCAAAAGCAATTTAGTAATGAACTGGTAAGTGTTTATATTGAGCATTTCGATCGCTATGTATTAAATTATCATTCCGATTCAGCAGATAATCAAGGTAATTTTGAAGATAATATAAAATGGATAGAGAAAAGACTTAAGGAATTATGTGAACAGATAAATGAAGAGCTTCAGAGAGAGCAGAAAATTATTGTACTGATAAATTTACTTGATTATATTAACGAAGATAAAAGGCTGACAGAAATTGAGCTTTGGTTTGTTAAAAAAGCAGCCGAACTCTTAAAGGTCGGCGAACATGAATTTAATGATATAAAATCATTTGCACTGGACAAATTTGAAGAGGTTATTCATAAAGAAAACATCCTGTTTATAAATGCCACAAAGAATGAAAAACCAAAAATAAAGCATATTTATAACGAAAAGCTCGAAGGTGAAATAATGGTGCTGCATATTGTAAGCACCAATACTTTCGTAATGCGATATAAAGGTAATGAATCCCTCTTGTTAAACGGACATAATATACGTACAGACAGATCCTACATCTGGTCGCCGGGATCGGTACTTAAAAACCAGAAAGTAGGTTCGATTTATTACACCTGGATATCAGGTAAATTTATTCAGGCGAAAGCCAAATCAAAATTTGTTTTCACAGCCAAAAATATTGAATTTTCATATGGAAACAGTCCCAACGGATTGAAACGGTTTACTCTCACCGAAGAATCCGGCAGACTGATAGGTATCATTGGCGGCAGTGGATCGGGTAAATCTACCCTTCTAAAAGTATTATGCGGAAATATAAGACCTGCCAGGGGAAAAATTGCTATTAACGGACTAGACATACACCAGGATCATAAACAGATTAGAGGAGCAATCGGGTATATCCCACAGGACGATTTTCTGATCAAAGAACTTACGGTTTTCCAAAACCTATACTATAACGCCAAATTAAGTTTCAGTCATTATACCGGGGAACAGATACTTAAGGTGGTTGAAAATTCACTAATTGATTTTGATCTTTATGAAGCCCGGGAATTGCAGGTGGGCAATTCATTAAATACTTTCCTGAGCGGCGGCCAGCGAAAAAGGTTAAATATTGCCCTGGAGTTGATGCGTGAGCCTTCTATTCTGTTTGTCGACGAACCTACGTCGGGACTGTCCTCTGCAGATTCTGAAAAAGTCGTACTCCTTTTAAAAAGGCAAACCTTTAAGGGGAAGCTTATATTTGCCAATATTCATCAACCCTCTTCAGAAGTATTCAAACTGCTCGACAAACTGCTGGTAATGGATCAGGGCGGGCGTGTAATATATTACGGAAATCCGTTGGATGCCATTGTTTATTTTAAGAAAATGAACAATTATGTGGATGCGGAAGAAGGAGAATGCATGGTTTGTGGCAACATCAATCCCGATCAGATATTGCGGAATGTTGAAGCGCGGGTGGTAGATGTAAACGGCCGGTTGACCCGGAAAAGAAAAACTTCGCCTGAAGAATGGTACGACTTGTATATGAAAAATGTCGATCCGGTAATAAAAAAGATCAAAAGGTCATTTACTTCAGAATTGCCCAAATCTGATTTTAGTATTCCTTCCAGGTGGCAACAATTGAAAATATTTTTAAAACGCGACGTCCTGGCTAAACTAACAAACCGCCAATACATCCTGCTCACATTACTCGAAGCTCCTTTATTAGCCTTAATTCTGGCTTTTTTCACAAAGAGTTCGCGTTCGCTTTCGGGCATTACGGAAAAATATACATTTGGCCAGAATCCGAATATCCCAGGATACCTGTTTATGAGTGTAATTGTGGCTCTGTTTCTGGGGCTGGTGATTAGTGCGGAAGAGATATTCAAAGACAGGAAAATACTTGAACGTGAGAAGTTTCTGAATCTAAGCAGATCAAGTTATCTGAATGCCAAAATATTTGTAATGATCATTTTTTCGGCAATTCAGATGGCTACTTTTGTAATATTGGGAAATTATCTGCTTGAAATTAAAGGAATGGACTGGAGGTTCTTCCTAACGCTTTTCGCAGCTGCCTGTTGGGCTAACCTTATAGGTTTAAATATTTCGGCAGGTTTTAATTCTGTTGTAACCATTTACGTGCTGGTTCCGCTCATCCTGGTACCGCAATTGTTATTTAGCGGAGTTGTGATTGATTACCAGAATATGAACGACCGCATAAAAACCGAGAAAAATATTCCCGTAATCGGAGATATAATCACGTCACGATGGGCTTATGAGGGTCTGATGGTGACTCAATTCAAAGACAATAAATTCGAAAAAAATTTCTATACGGTCGACCGAATTGCCAGTCAGGCATCTTACATTAAATCTTTTCTGATTCCTGAGTTAAGAGATATAAGTGTAGAATGCATGCAAAATATTAATAATCAGAATGAGATTGAAAAAATAACGACCAATTTCAGGATCATAAAAAATGAATTGCTTAAGATAAAAGCTTATACAGGAATCAATCCCGGATCCTTTACTGACAGCTTGTCAATTGAATTATTTACACCGGAAACCTATCAAAAATTACTTAATTATTTATCTCATTCAGAAGCATACGCACTTAACATATATCGAAATTCAACAGATAAAAAGGATAAAATATTTGAAAAATTGAAAGCTCATTTGGGGGGTATTGATGCTTTTGTGAATTTTAAAAAACAATATTATAACACGAAAGTTGCATCACTTGTACTCAACGAAGATGAAATTCTGGAGTATAAAATAAGCGATAACCAGATAATTCGTACAAAGGATCCTATTTTTGTATATCCCGACTCAAAATATGGGAGGGCTCATTACTATGCTCCCGTTAAAAGAATAGGAATGTTTTACCTGGACACTTTCTGGTTTAATATTCTGAGGATATTTTTATCGGTATTTTTATTGTACATTATTCTCTATTTCAACCTATTGAATCAACTTATTAATTATTTCGAAAATATTCGATTGAGGAGAATTAACCGAAGAAGATTTCTTAAAATATTAAAGCAATATGAAGTGAAAAGAAACTGATTCAATTCACTTCATATATGTATGAATCAGCCCAACGCTTTTTTTGATGCCTGGATTAAATCTTCTTTAAGATCTTCGATATGTTCAATTCCGACAGATACCCTCAGTTGACCCGGTTCAACACCCGAAAGCTTTTGTTCTTCGATCGACAATTGGTCATGTGTGGTCGAACTTGGATGAATGATTAGCGTTTTTGCATCACCCACATTTGCCAGATGGCTGATTAACTGAACACTGTTAACAAACTTATCTGCGGTTTCCTTCCCTCCTTTAATTTTAAACGTAAGTACTCCGCCAAATCCATGTTTCAGATATTTTTTTGCGAGGGTATGATATGAGTTGTTTTCCAGTCCGGGATAGCCAACCTCTTCAACCCATGTTTGTTCCTGAAGCCATTTTGCTAACGTAAGTGCATTGGAAGTAATTCTGTCCATTCTCAATGAAAGCGTTTCAAGACCCTGTAATAATAAAAACGCATTAAACGGGCTCAATGCATTGCCATAATCCCGTAATCCCTCCACCCTTGCACGGATAATAAAAGCGATATTACCAAAAGGACTTCCGGCACCAAATACTTCCCAGAATTTCATTCCATGATATCCTTCTGAAGGTTCAGTGAACTGTGGGAATTTGCCATTCCCCCAATTGAAATTGCCACCATCTACAATAACACCGCCAATAGAGGTACCATGACCGCCGATCCATTTGGTGGCAGATTCAACCACAATATTGGCACCATGCTCTATGGGTCGACAAAGATATCCTGCCCCCGCAAAAGTATTGTCTACAATTAGTGGAATTTTATGTTTTTGAGCAATTTTTGCAATTCCTTCGAAATCGGGAATATTAAACTTCGGATTACCAATGGTTTCCAGATAGATTGCTTTAGTTTTACCGTCAATCAGTTTTTCAAATTCGTCGGGATTATCCCCTTCTACAAATTTAACGTGAATGCCTAATCGCTTAAATTGTACTTTAAACTGATTATAAGTACCCCCGTAAAGATAAGAGGTTGAAATGAAGTTATCGCCTGCTTCCATAATATTGGTAATTGCCAGAAACTGTGCCGATTGTCCCGAAGAAGTTGCCAAAGCCGCAACACCTCCCTCAAGCGCCGCAATTCTTTTTTCAAAAACATCGGTGGTCGGATTCATAATCCTTGTGTAAATATTCCCGAATTCTTTCAAACCAAACAGATTGGCAGCATGTTGCGAATTGTTAAAAACATACGATGTGGTTTGATAAATGGGCACAGCCCTGGCGTTAGTTGTTTTGTCAACCTCCTGCCCTGCATGAAGCTGAAGGGTTTCAAATCGATAATTGGAACTCATATGTGTATAAATTTAAATGGTTATTAAACGCTAACAAAGTAATTGTTAAAATGAAGTTGTGATGGTGTAAAAGTAGAAAATCTATGTGATACTTTTTCCGAAAATTATTTCATAGAACAACAGCAGTATACCATGAGAAGGTTTCTTTTCAAATTTGGATAGGTTCTAGTGAGTGTGTGTTTTATCAACATGGTATAACTGCTGTTATTATTTATTTTGGAAGAATTACTATTATTGATACAAAGAAAGATATAAATATCCTTTTTTCCAAATATTTTCAATATTACTTTAAAAATAATTACAATCTTATCCTAAATCCCACTTACCACCGTAACACCCATGAATAATCTATAATCAATTTTCAATTGAATTTTCAGACTTTTTTGGTTACCTGATCAACCCAATGAACGCATCCGATAAAAAATTATGTAATGTCTTTCCAATACAATTTTTCTTATTTTTGCTGTTTCGACATAATTCTTAATTATCATAGGCAAATCTATATAAAATGAATATTTCATACAGTTGGTTGAAAGAATATCTCAAAATAGATCTCGATCCTAACGAAGTTTCCCAAATTCTTACAAGCATCGGTTTGGAAGTTGAATCTGTTGAAGCTTATGAGCAGGTTAAAGGAGGGATGAAAGGCCTCGTGACAGGAAAAGTCCTCACCTGTGGCAAACACCCCAATGCAGATAAATTAAGCATAACCACCATTGATATAGGAAACCATGAACCGTTGCATATTGTTTGCGGGGCTCCGAATGTTGCTGCCGGACAAAAGGTAGTGGTAGCCACGGTTGGAACAACCCTGTATAAAGGTGATGAGAGCCTTACATTGCAAAAAGTAAAAATCCGCGGTGAAGAATCCGAAGGAATGATTTGCGCCGAAGATGAGATAGGTATAGGATCAAGTCATGACGGAATTATTGTATTGGATGATAGTGTACCTGTGGGAAAACCTGCCAGTGAATATTATAATCTGGAAAATGATACGGTTTTTGTGATAGGATTAACACCCAATAGAATTGACAGTAGTTCACATTACGGAACTGCCCGTGATCTTGCTGCTTATCTAAGTCAACACCAAAAAGTTGAAATTCTAAAACCTGATGTTTCCGATTTTAAAACCGAATCGAATGATTATCCGGTGAACGTAATCATTGAGAATCCGGATTCATGTTACAGGTATACCGGAGTGACTGTCACAGGGATTACGATTGCTCCATCTCCCGACTGGCTCCAGAAAAGATTGCGTTCGATAGGATTGAACCCGATAAACAATGTAGTAGATATTACAAACTTTGTACTGCATGAACTGGGGCAACCTTTGCATGCATTTGATGCCGATACCCTTGCAGACAGAAAAATTATTGTTAAAAACATGCCTGCCGGTACCCATTTCACTACGCTCGATGGTGTGGAGCATGAATTATCATCGGAAGATCTGATGATTTGCGATGGGAAGAGGCCTGTCGCCATAGGCGGAATATTTGGCGGCCTTGAAAGTGGAATAACCGAAAAAACCAGGAATGTTTTTTTGGAAAGCGCCTATTTTAATCCTGTGTCGATACGTCGAACATCAAAAAGACATGGGATTAATACCGATTCTTCATTCAGATTTGAACGCGGCGTGGATCCAAACATTACCCTCTTTGCTTTGAAAAGAGCTGCTATGCTTATCAGACAAATTGCCGGTGGTAAAATTACTTCGGAAATTGTCGATGTCCATCCTGTGAAAATAGAACCTTGCAGGGTAGAAGTCAGCTTTAAAAATATTGACCGCCTTATCGGAAAAAAGATTGATCAAGATCAAATCAAAAAAATTCTTTTATCGCTGGATTTTGAAATTATGGGTGAAGATCAGTTAAAACTGCAGCTTATTGTTCCCCCATACAGGGTAGATGTTACACGTGAAGCCGATGTAATTGAAGAAATACTGAGAATTTATGGATATAATAATGTTGAAATAACGGATGTACTCAAAAGTTCTATTTCATATTCTGAAAAGCCCGATCGGGAAAAAATAATAAATCTTATTTCTGATTTTCTTTCAAATAATGGTTTTCATGAGATTATGTGCAATTCGCTAACAAAATCGGGATATTATACCAACCTGAAAACCTACCCGCCTGAAAATCTGGTTACCATCCTGAATCCTCTTAGTAACGATTTAAATGTTATGCGGCAAACTCTCTTGTTTGGTGGGCTTGAAACTATTGTTCATAACGCGCATCGAAAACTTACTGATTTAATGCTCTATGAAGTTGGAAAATGTTACTTTCATGACCCATCGGTAAAAGGAGGAGATCCCTTGGATAGTTATTCTGAATATCAGCATGTCGGGTTATTTTTAACAGGCAATAAAACGGAACCAAACTGGAGCGCAAAGGAAATGCCCTTAACCTTCTTTACGCTTAAAGCATATATTGAAAATGTATTTCTTCGATTGGGATTTGATTTAAATTCTTTTAATATTACCAGACTGGCAAATCAGAAAGATATTTTTGAGGACGGTCTGCAATTTACCCTGGATAATAAAGTAATATCCGAACTTGGACCAATTACCGGGTCGTTGTTGAAATTGTTTGATATTAAAACCAACATATTCTATGCCAATATATTCTGGGACAGGCTTTTAAGTAACCTTGCAGATCATAAGATAAGTTATTCGGAACTTCCCAAATATCCTGAAGTAAAAAGAGATTTGTCGATGATTCTTGATAAATCTGTAACTTTCGAGGAGATAAAAACACTTGCATTCGAAACTGAAAAACATTTGCTAAGAAGTGTTACACTTTTTGATGTTTATGAAGGCGACAGGATTGAGAAGGGTAAAAAATCGTATGCGGTGACCTTTATCTTACAGGATTTCAAAAAAACACTTATCGATACAGAAATAGATAAGGTAATGAACAGGTTGATGAAAGCCTATGAGACCAAACTAAAAGCACATATCAGAAAGCAGGGTTGAAATATGAGACTAAAATCCTGAGATTCACATACTTTATCCTGTAATTGGTCAAAATTAAATATACAATTGAAATTGTAATTGTATATTTGATTTACAAACATCAACTATTCTTTAGATACCCAGTTTTATGGCTACTATAGAATTAATTAAAGGCGATATTACACTGCTTAAAGTAGATGCCATTGTTAATGCTGCCAATCGTTCGTTGTTGGGCGGTGGGGGTGTGGACGGAGCCATTCATGCAAAAGCCGGGCCGGGTTTACTGGCCGAATGCAGGACTCTTGGCGGCTGCCCGACTGGTGAAGCAAAAATTACCAGTGGATATAATCTTCTCGCCAAATTTGTAATTCATACCGTTGGACCGGTATGGCATGGAGGTACTAATAATGAGAAGGTATTGCTTGCAAATTGTTATAATAATAGCCTTGCAATTGCTGAAAACATTAAATTAAAGACCATTGCTTTTCCGAATATAAGTACAGGTATATATGGTTTCCCGAAAAAACAGGCAGCCAAAATTGCTATTTCCACGGTTAAAGCATTTTCGGATTCATCTGAAGAAATTGAAAAAATAATTTTTGTTTGTTTTGATGATGAAAACTATGCCTTATATAAAAGTTTGCTGACAGGTAAAATTTAACCTTTATAAGGTATTGACTTATAAATAATATTCACTTCGTTTTCAGGATAAACTGTTTTAAGCTGCAGTTTTTTATCCTCCAAAACCGCATAGGAAAAATTATTAATCCAATCACCCAGGTTGATAACTTTACTTATTTCACCCAACTTTATCTCAAAGGGTATATGTCTGTGTCCAAAAATAAAATAGTCAAAATGTTCCTTTTTTAATTCTTCCAGGGCAAATGTAACTTGCAACTCATTATACTCTCCCTTGAATGGATCTGCCATTACACCCTTGGCATAGCGGCTTTTTTTTGACCAGTTATACCCAAACCACATTGCTAAATTTGGGTGAATACGGGCAAATAACCACTGCAAAACTTTATTCGTAAATATTTTCTTCAATAATTTATAACCTGTATCTCCGGGACCGAGGCCATCGCCATGTCCAATAAAAAACTTAAGCCCATTTATCTCACATTTAAGATTATCCCGGTGTATTTTTAGTCCGACTTCCTGAGGCAGATAATCATAAACCCAAATGTCGTGGTTACCTGTAAAAAAGTGAATTTTGGCGCCGCTATCGGCAATCTCAGTCAACTTTCCCAAAAACCGGGTAAATCCCCGGGGTACTACCCTTTTGTATTCATGCCAGAAATCAAAAATGTCTCCAACAAGAAAGAGTCCCGCAATATCTTTTTTAATACTATCAAGCCAATTGACTAGTATTTTTTCTCTTTCCCGGCTTTTTTCATTTGGAAATAATCCCAGGTGAATATCTGATATAAAATAATACTTTGTGCCCGCCAATTCTACGTTAATTTATTTAAGTAATTTCTCCAATTTAGTGTCCAACTGTGCAGGATTAATATTTTTGGCCAGTATTGTGCTAAAATCTTTGTCAATAAGAAAGTTTGCCGGGAGTGACTCAATGTTATATGTGCCAGCCGTTTTTGAATTGGGAAATGTAGTGTCGACTACATTAATCCACTTCAATTCATCGAATTTTATAGCTTTCTTCCAGGAAGTTAATGATTTGTCAAAAGAAACCTGATAGATTTCAAAATTCTTTTTACTAAATTTCTTATAAACATTTTTGAGTCCCAGATTATAATCACTTGCGGCATCATTCCAGGTAGACCAAAAACTCAGCAAAATGTATTTCCCTTTCATTGATTTAAGCGAAATAATATTATCCGAAGTATCAGGCAAAGCAATCTCGGGTAATCCAAACTCACTTCCCTTACTGAGACTCAACAATTTCTGGCTTTGATAATTGTTCAATAATTGCTCGGTATTTTTTCTCAACGCTATCACCTGCTTAACCCGTGGATAATACTTTGTCAAAGAATCTGTAACAATTTTATAATACTGCAAATCTTTGACTTTGTTTAAAACAAAAAATCCCTCGCTATATTGCTGATACAGCGCCATAAAGCTCGCCAGAGAATTACTGCATGTCAATACAAAGGTAATGGTGAATTTCCGGTGATTTTCCATCACTTTGTCATATTCCTTAGCCAGGCTGTCTTTTACCACCGGATCCTTTGTCATATCAAACAGGACGGACAAGGTGTCGAGCTTCTCTCTGGCAATGTATAGTTCTCTGTTTAGTTGGTTTACCAATCGGGTACCCTCCGAGCCGTTAACCCTTAACTTACCGTATATGTCGTTATAATCAGCATCGATAATCGCCTTTTCGCCGGGTTCTAATAACAAACTGATTATCTGATTATTTTTGAACCGGAGCTGGTAAAATTTCGGAGTACGGGATTTGTCCGCAAAACGGAATTTTCCTTTTGACTTTAACATTATGGAGTCGAGAAGTTTCGTGGAATATATATCAACTTCCTCAAAATATACGGTCATGTCTTTTGCGTTGGCAATTTTGCCTTTCACCGTGATGTTATTCCTTGAACATGAGACGAAAAAAAATATTACTATCAGACCTGATAAGATCGGTTTCATACACTAAAAAATTTCGTTAAGTTTAGTTTCAATATCAGATAAATTATCTCCTTTAAGCATTATTTGACCGTCTTTTTGAATAAGATAGTAAAAGGGGATTCCATTCAACAAAAACTTATTAATCAAATCAGAATCAAGGTATTTTAAATCGCTTACATTAATCCAGTTGCATTTATCTTCTTTTAACCCTGTTTCCCATGATTCCTTCGTTTTGTCTAATGACACCTGGTAAACTTCGAATTGTCGTGCAGGATATTTTTGAACCATTTTTTGCAATATTTTTGATTGTTCACGGCATTTTGCACTCCATGAAGCCCAAAAACTCAACACAACATATTTACCTCTTAAAGAGCTTAACTTAATTATATTGCCCGACGTATCAGGAAGTGCAATATCAGGAATAACAGCCCCCGGTTGAAGTTTAACATGTTCTCTGGCCATTACAACCTTTCTGTTAAGGTTTTTGACTATTTCCAGAGATGGATATTTTTCTGATAATGAAGAATCTACCATTTCAAAAATCCTGAAATCTTTTTTCATTTCAAAAACCGGAGCCGATCTACCTAACTGTTGGTCCAGTGCCATTAAATTAACTAAAGATCCGGGATTTTCCAAAATAAATTTTTCAGAAAATGCTTTATGCTTTTGAAATATATCAGAATAAATACTATCGAGCTTTTGCTTTTGAATAACAAAATCCTTATTGTTTTTAATTTGTTCAAATTCATCGCTTAACTCTGTAATCTGTTCCATTGTTTTATACTGTTGCCTGATAAGTTTACTTATACGACGCGACTCAGGTGAACCTTCCACAGTATAATCGATATCAAACTGGTTTGAGTTAATATACACGGTAATTACATCATTGGGCATAGCCAGCAGATTTATCCCTCTGCTGTTTTCCACCCATAATACGCAGAATGCCGGTTGATGAGTTGTTGTATGTAAAATAAAATTTCCGTTTTTACCAACCTTTGAAGAATCGAGAAGTACAACACCATTTTTCGATAATTCTTTCAGGTAAATTACCTGTGGATGAGCCTCCCGAAACGAACCCTTAATTGTCACATTCTCCTTTTTTCCGGAACACGAAAATAACCACAGGACAACAGGGATAATTAAAAAGACTTTTTTCATATAGAAAATTTTTCAAATATATACTCACTATTATAACCAACCAAGATTTCGGCTATTTATTTTAATTTGAATTGAAATTTTAAAAATGGAAGATTGTTTAAAAAAAATAGTATCATCAGTTTTTTCCAGAAAAGAAAATGCTATATTTGCGCGGCGAAAAAATCCTTAAAATATGGAAGAAGGTTCGGAGAAAAGACAAATAGAATATATTAACTTACCATAAAGGGCCGCATCTTTCTGAATGTGCTTCCCTTTGGTATTAATTGCGGGAGGTACATGTTATGATAACTTACTGGAAAAACGGAACAGGTTTACATGAAATAAACGAACCTGAAAAGAATTGCTGGATAAATGTAATCAACCCCGATCCATCAGAAATAGAACAGCTCACCGGGAAATACCAGGTGCCTGCGGATATTATCAGTGATATTCTTGACGTGGATGAACGTTCGCGTATGGAAATTGACGACGAATGGCTGGTAATTATTGTTCGTATTCCAATCTATAACCGTGGCAATGGATTACCTTATTACACGGTGCCCTTTGGAATCATACTTTTAAATGATTACCTGGTAACTCTTTGCATTTCAACCAACGAAGTTCTTCCGGATATTACCCAGCCGGTAAGAAACAAGAAAGTCGATTTTGAAAATAAAATCAATTTTATTCTGCACCTTTTTTTATCGTCGGCCAAGATTTATTTGAAATATTTAAAACAAATAAATTTAGAGACCAATTCAATTGAAAAAGATTTGGAACAATCTACGCGAAATAAAGAATTACAGAAACTTTTGCGAATGGAGAAATGCCTGGTATATTTTATTACCTCTTTGAAATCAAACGAATTGCTGCTGGCAAAGCTTCGTAATTCTAAATTTTTTAAGGTAAACGAATTTAACGAAGACCTGCTCGAAGATGTGATTATTGAAAATAAACAGGCTGTTGAAATGGCCAATATTTTCAGCGATATTCAAAGCGGGATGATGGATGCTTTTGCATCGGTTATTTCAAATAATATGAATGTTGTAATGAAACAGCTTACTTCCATTACCATTATATTGATGATACCCACATTGATAGCAAGTTTCTATGGTATGAATATCCCGAATTATCTCGAAAAAAGTAAGTATGGATTTGGCCTGGTTATTGTGTTATCTGTTCTTCTTTCTGTGGTTGGCTTATTCTTTTTCCGAAAGAAGCGCTGGTTTTAGATATCCTGAAATTCAATATACTGATTAATCTCTATACGTTTCAATCATTTATTAGTTTTAAAGGTAGTTTTCCAATTCTGATACAGAAATTCACAATAGGATGTTAATTAAGATTATTTACTGTTGATCAGAAGTATCGACATAATTATTAAATTTGCCACAATTTTAATTCAGCTTTAAATTATGACCAAAGCATCCAGGTATAATAAACGAGGCGTTTCAGCCAGTAAAGAAGATGTGCATAAAGCAGTGGAAATGCTTGACAAAGGATTGTATCCAAATGCCTTTTGCAAAGTACTTCCTGATTTTTTGTGCGGTAATCCGCAATATTGCAATATTATGCATGCCGACGGAGCTGGAACTAAATCGTCGCTGGCATATATATACTGGAAAGAGACCGGAGATTATTCTGTATGGAAAGGCAT
This sequence comes from uncultured Bacteroidales bacterium, assembly GCA_963781805.1. Classification (GTDB taxonomy): domain Bacteria; phylum Bacteroidota; class Bacteroidia; order Bacteroidales; family UBA10428; genus JAFGPL01. The sequence goes on along the minus strand of CAWAHF010000004.1, from coordinate 4,564,607 downwards.
TGCACGCGACTCTATCATCATGAACCTGGATGACCTGATTTGCGTAGGTGCAACAAACAATATTTTACTTTCATCGACCATTGGACGAAATAAATTTAAAATACCGGGAGACGTTATCGTTCATATTCTGAAAGGATACGACGAATTGATAAATGAACTGGCAAAGTGGGGAATTCACATATACCTTACAGGAGGCGAAACTGCAGATATCGGCGATTTGGTAAGAACTATCGTGGTAGATTCCACAGTCACCTGCCGGATGAAACGTTCAGATGTTATTGTGGCCAATATTCAACCTGGTGATGTAATTGTCGGTCTTGCCTCTTTTGGTCAGGCTGTGTATGAGACTGAATACAACAGCGGCATAGGAAGCAACGGACTTACATCTGCACGACATGATGTATTTCACAATTATCTTGCGGACAAATATCCTGAAACATTTGACGATCTTATTCCTTCATCGCTTGTGTATACGGGCGTTTACAGAGTAACACATAAATATAAAGATATAAAAGAAGATGTCGGAAAATTAGTACTATCACCCACACGCACCTATGCTCCGGTAATTAAAGAAATTCTTAATTCGTTGAGGGATGATATCCATGCAATGATTCATTGTTCGGGAGGTGGACAAACGAAAGTGATGAAGTTTATTGAAAATTTACATGTAATTAAAGACTCTATGTTTGAAATACCTCCGGTGTTTAGATTAATTCAGGAACAGTCAGGAACAGACTGGAGTGAGATGTACGAAGTATTTAATATGGGTCACCGGTTCGAAATTTATGTTAAACCGGATTTTGCTGATAAAATAATTGAAATTTCTAAAAAATTAAATGTAGACGCCAAGGTTATCGGACGGGTGGAAAAGTCAGGAAAAAAAGCATTAACAATTTCTCACGAATACGGTAACTATATTTATTAATAATTGTTTAGAGTAATATGAAGAATAATCTAATAGTCGATAAGCTTGAAGGTGTAAAAAACCGTTTTGATGAAATTGGCCGTCAGATTTCAGATCCTGCCGCTATGTCTGATATGAAGAAATATGTCAGGCTTAGCAAGGAGTACAAGGAATTAACACCTATTATTGATACCTATAAAGAATATAAAAATATCCTGAGCAATATTAATAATGCCAAAGAAATTCTTTCCTCCGAAAAAGATGATGAGATGCGTGATATGGCCAAAGCCGAGCTTGAAGAATTAAGCAGCAAGCTTGATCCGCTTGAAGAAAAAATAAAATTGCTCCTTTTACCTGTCGATCCACAGGACGACAAAAATGCTGTAATCGAAATACGAGCCGGTTCCGGAGGTGATGAAGCCAGTATTTTTGCAGGTGACTTATATCGAATGTATAATAAATATTGTGAAGTAAAAGGCTGGAAAGTCGAAATATATGATTTTACTGAAGGCACAGTAGGCGGTTTTAAAGAACTTATTCTGCATGTGAAAGGCGATGGAGTTTATGGCATTATGAAATATGAATCGGGAGTTCACAGGGTACAGCGTGTGCCACAAACAGAAACTCAGGGAAGGGTACATACCTCTGCTGCTTCAGTTGCTGTATTACCAGAAGCTGACGAGGTGGATGTTCAGGTGAAACAGGAAGATATAAGAATAGATAGATTTTGTTCTTCCGGACCCGGAGGGCAATCTGTTAATACTACTTATTCTGCCGTAAGACTTACACATGTGCCCACCGGTGTCGTGGTGCAGTGTCAGGATCAGAAATCTCAGCTAAAAAATCTTGACAAAGCAATGACGGAATTACGCACCAGGCTTTATAATCTTGAATATCAGAAATATCTTGATGAAATAGCGTCTAAAAGACGTACCATGGTTTCTACCGGTGATCGCTCAGCAAAAATTAGAACGTACAATTATCCGCAGGGTAGAATGACCGATCACAGAATAAACCTCACCATGTATAACCTTCAGTCAATAATGGATGGAAATATTCAGGAAATACTGGATAAACTGCAAATGGCTGAAAATGCTGAAAGATTAAAAGCAAGCGGATTAAATTAACACCTGATGGACTTTAACCAGCTATATAAAAATATTCAGTTAAAGAAAAGTTTTCTTTGTGTGGGTTTGGATACGGATATCAATAAGATTCCTGAATTCCTAAAAAAACACAAAAACCCGTTATATGAATTTAACAGGTTGATTATCGATGCAACTGCACCCTATTCCATTGCGTTCAAACCCAACATTGCCTTTTACGAAAGCAAAGGTATGGATGGTTGGGTCAGCTTGGAATTGACTGTTAAATACATACGTAAGAAATATCCCGAACTGTTCCTTATTGCCGATGCTAAAAGATGCGATATCGGAAATACTTCGCAAATGTATGCTGAGACTTTTTTCAGAACATTCGATTTTGATGCGGTAACCGTATCACCCTATATGGGATCTGACTCTGTTCAACCATTTTTTAATTTTAAAAACAAGTGGGTAATTATTCTTGCATTAACCTCCAATAAAGGAGCAGAGGACTTTCAATTTCTTCGAACCGATAAAAATGAAAGGTTGTTCGAAACTGTGTTAAAAACCTCATCTGCCTGGGGAGATAAAAATAACACCATGTTTGTAGTGGGAGCAACGCAGGCGAATATGCTGGTGGTTGTGAGAGAATATGTACCTGAACATTTTCTGCTAATTCCCGGGGTCGGAGCCCAGGGAGGAAGCCTTGAGGATGTGTATAAATACGGGAAAAATTCCAGCTGCGGTTTAATTGTAAATTCTTCCAGGGCAATTATTTATGCCGACAGCAGCGAGCGATTTGACGAGGTTGCAGCGATTAAAGCCGGAGAAATTCAACAACAGATGTCCATACTACTCAATTCATCCAATTAATTTAAAATCACCAAAATATCTTTAGCATTGGTTGGAAATCCTGAAAACTTTTTCCTATTTTAGAAGTTTTAAAACAACACCAATGCTCATGACAGAAGAATTTCTGCACTATATTTGGAAATATGCGCTCTACGATCCTTCAGCCCTTACAACCGATACCGGTGAACAGGTAACTGTGTTAAAGCTGGGAGAACACAATTCAAATGCCGGACCTGATTTTTTAAATTCGAAACTGAAAATAGGGGAAACCATTTGGGCCGGAAATGTTGAAATTCATATCAACTCGTCCGACTGGCATCGTCATAATCACCATACCGATAAAGCTTATAACAATGTAATACTGCAAATTGTCTATAAGAATGATCAGGAATCGAGGTTACAGAATGGGATAAAAATTCCAACCCTGGAACTTAAATTCGATACACAATTTTTCGAACACTATCAGCAACTTATAAACGCCAATAACAAATGGATTGCTTGTGAGGAAAATATTAAAAAAATTGATCATTTCAATTACTTTTATTGGCTAGAGGCTCTGACTATAGAGAGGTTGCATGAAAAAACAGAAGCAATTCTGAACACACTCAGAAGAACCAAAAATGACTGGTCAGAGACATTTTATATCCATCTGGCCAGAAACTTCGGATTCAAAGTTAATTCCGATACGTTTGAAATGCTAGCCCGATCAATCCCTCTAAAATTCCTGACCAAACATAAAGACAATCTGCTCCAGATTGAAGCATTGCTTTACGGACAAGCCGGTTTTCTGGAGGATGACCTTAATGATGATTATTATAAGAATCTGAAGAGGGAGTATCGTTTGCTAAAATCGAAATTTGAGTTGAAATCGCTTGAAAAACATTTGTGGAAGTTTATGAGATTAAGGCCGGATAATTTCCCAACTGTCAGAATTTCACAATTTGCAGTTTTATTGTACAAATCATCATTTTTATTTACCAGAATTATTGAAACGAAAAGCATTAAACAGTTGCAAAAATTTTTTAAAATCTCTGCCACTTCATTCTGGAACAATCATTATCAGTTTGGGATAAAAGCCGCCAATGAAAGAGAAAAGATTTTTGGCCAGACTAGCTTCTATAACCTTGTTATTAACACTATAACTCCGTTTCTTTTCTTATATGGTATGCAGAGCGGAAAAGAAGAATTGAAAGATCGGGCGTTAAATTTTCTCACAAAAATTCCTCCCGAAGAGAATTCAATTATTAGAAACTGGGGGAAATTAGGATTTTATCCAAAAAATGCATTTGAAACACAGGGAATGCTCCAACTTAAAAATCTTTATTGCCACAGGCGAAGATGTTTGTATTGTCAGATTGGCAACAAAATTATTTCATCTTCAACCATCCGATAAACTCACTTCAGATAAGTAATACAAATCGGGAAAAAATGAACAAATTACTGACTACCAATCATCTTTTAATAACTTAAACCATTTAAAGATTTTTATGACAATTATTGATAAATAAAAAAAAATAAATACCTTTGCAGTCTTATTTTTAAAAGATATAAAAAGTATCATTAATATGTATTTAACAGCAGAAAAGAAGCAAGACCTTTTTAAAAAGTTCGGAAAGTCAGAAAAAAACACTGGTTCTGCAGAGAGTCAAATAGCATTATTCTCATTTCGTATCACTCATCTTACAGAACACTTAAAAATTAACAAAAAAGACTACAGTACACAACTAGCCCTTCTTAAGCTTGTAGGCAAGAGAAGAAGACTTCTGGACTATCTTAAGGACAGGGATATTAAAAGATACCGTAAAGTTCTAAGCGAACTGAATCTGCGTAAGTAATAAAAAAGGCAATTCAAAAAATTGCCTTTTTTTCTTTATAAAATATTTTGAACAATTAGTAATTTATTGGGAATTATGTATAAATCATACGAAAAAACAATTGCGTTAAACGATGGCAGAACGATTACCATCGAAACCGGCAAACTTGCCAAACAAGCCGATGGTTCGGTAGTGGTTAAAATGGGAAATACAATGCTTCTGGCAACCGTTGTTTCAGCAAAAGAAGCTGTAGAAGATTTGGATTATATGCCTTTGCAGGTAGAATATAAAGAGAAATTTGCTGCAGTGGGAAGATTTCCCGGCGGCTTTATGAAAAGAGAATCAAGGCCGAGCGATTATGAAATTCTTATTTCAAGATTGGTCGACAGAGCATTACGACCCTTATTTCCGGATAATTATCATGCCGAAACTTTTGTAAACATTCTTTTAATCAGTGCGGATAAAGACACGATGCCTGATGCAATGGCCGGGCTTGCAGCTTCTGCAGCGTTAGCAGTTTCTGATATACCATTTAACGGGCCGATCTCAGAAGTCAGAGTTGCCCGGATCAATGGGAAATTTATGATAAATCCTACATTTACCCAGCTTAAAAATGCAGATATCGATATCATGGTGGGTGCAACCTATGAAAACATTTTAATGGTTGAAGGTGAAATGGATGAAGTCTCCGAAGCAGATATGCTCGAAGCTATAATGTTTGCCCACGAAGAAATAAAAAAACACTGCAAAGCCCTTATGGAGTTTGCTGAAGAAGTTGGTACAACGCAAAAAAGAGAATATTCGCACGAAACCAACGATGAAGAACTGAAAAAGCTGATTTGGGAAAAAACCTATGATAAAATTTATCAGATAGCCAAAACTACTCCTGGCAAACATGAACGGTATGATGCATATGAAGCTGTTAAACAAGAGCTGATTGAATCGTTTACTGAAGAAGAAGCCGAGGAGAAAAAAGCAATGATCGACCGGTATTTTCACGAGGTAGAAAAAGCCGCTGTACGAACTTTGATATTAAGCGAACGCATCAGGATTGATGGAAGAAAAACGAATGAAATACGACCAATCTGGTGCGAGGTTGATTATTTACCGTCAGCACACGGATCAGCTGTTTTTACAAGAGGTGAAACTCAATCTCTCACTACCATAACCCTGGGTACAAAGCTCGATGAAAAAATGATAGATGAAGTGCTCATCCAGGGTTCAGAAAAATTTGTATTGCACTATAACTTCCCACCTTTCTCCACCGGTGATGCCAGAGGATCAAGAGGTTTGAGCCGCAGAGAGATAGGTCACGGAAACCTTGCACATCGTGCGCTTAAGCGTATGATACCCTCAGACAATCCCTATGCAATCAGAGTAGTATCAGATATCCTGGAATCGAATGGTTCTTCCTCCATGGCCACAGTTTGTGCCGGTACGTTGTCACTTATGGATGCCGGAGTTAAGATTAAAAAACCCGTTTCGGGAATTGCCATGGGATTGATTACCGATACAGAATCGAAAAATTATGCTGTACTTTCCGATATTCTTGGCGATGAAGATCATTTGGGTGATATGGATTTTAAAGTTACAGGTACAAAAGATGGTATCACCGCTACTCAGATGGATATAAAAGTTGAAGGCCTTTCATATGAAACACTTAAAGAAGCCCTTGAACAGGCAAGAATAGGAAGACTTCATATTCTGGATAAAATTATGGAAACCATTCCTGAACCTCGTACCGATTACAAACCATTTGTACCGCGTATTGTCAAGATCAACATTCCCAAAGATATGATCGGCGCTCTGATAGGCCCTGGTGGAAAAATTATCCAGAAAATTCAGGAAGAAACAAATTCCACTATTATCATAGAAGAAATCGATAATGTTGGTAAAGTGGACATTTTTGCTGTTGATAAAAGTTCTATCGACGCCGCTCTTGCAAGAGTAATGGCAATTGTTGAAGTTCCTGAGGTCGGAAAAATTTATAAGGGGATTGTAAAAACAATTACAAATTTTGGCGCCTTTATCGAAATCTTACCTGGCAAACAGGGACTGCTTCATATTTCTGAGATCACCTGGAGAAGGCTTAATGAGGTAAAAGAAGAGCTTAAAGAAGGTCAGGAAGTGGAAGTAAAATTGCTTGAGATTGATCCTAAAAACGGAAACCTGAGACTTTCAAGGAAAGTTCTTCTACCAAAACCGGAAAATACAGGGGAAAGATAATTTATTGACCTTATTAATTCTTTGACACATTAGCAAATCAACCAGAGTTTACCCTTACTTACGCTCTGCGTTTGTGAGGACGCTTTACGTTGTTCCTAAAGGAAACTGGTTGATTTTCAGCTTTCACTTTTTGGGGATCGGGGCAAAAAGCTGAAAATCTTATTATTTCAATTAATCTGTCAAAGTTGAATTAATAAGGCCTGTTTTTATTTTAACGAGCACTTTCAACAATCACTTTTTCAATTTATTCATGTAACAACAATCTGGTTTTTAAAACTTTTTTTATTACGTTGAAAAATAACGGTACAGAAGAAAATGAAAAAAGTAATATTAGTGGTTGACATTGTAATCTTTTTTACCATGACGAACTGTTCGAAGAATCCTTTCAAATATCCGGTGACCAGAAAATCAGACACATTCGATGTATATTTTGGTAAGAAGATACAGGATCCTTACCGCTGGCTGGAAAATCCCAACTCAGAAGAAACAAAAAAATGGGTTGCTGAAGAAAATAAGTTAACTTTTGATTATCTGGATAAGATTCCATTCAGAGAGAAAATTATTAAAAGATTGTTTCAGACTTATAATTACCCCAGAATGACAAGTCCCTTAAAAAAGGCTGGCAAATATTTCTTTTTAAAAAATAACGGATTGCAAAACCAGGATATACTTTATTATCAGGAATCCCTGAAAGATACTCCGAAGATATTGTTGGATCCAAATCAATTCGACAAAGAAGGTAAAATTTCGCTGGGTGAATACAGCATTTCAAAAAACGGCAGGTATCTTGCTTATGCAGTATCTCAGGGAGGATCGGACTGGAGGAAAATTTATATAAAGAATATTGAAACCGGTGAAATTATGCCTGATAGCTTAATGTGGGTCAAATTTTCAACTATCGCATGGTACAAAGATGGTTTCTTTTATAGCAGATACCCTGAACCAAATACGAATGAAAATCTGACCGATACAAATAAAAATCATCAAATCTGTTACCACAGGATACATTCATCCCAAAAGGATGATTTACCCGTTTTTGAAAACCATAAATTCCCCGACAGAATTTTATCAGCAACGGTTACCAATGATGAAAGATATCTGATTATTGAGGAAGCTGAGTCTACTTACGGCAATCAGATCTATCTTAAAAATCTTGAACAGGTTACAAATCCATTTATATGCATATCGGAAACTTTTGATTCTGAAAACCACATTGTTGGAAATATTGGAAACAATTTTTTTCTGCTTACAAATAAAAATGCATCGCGATATAAGTTACAGGTTTTTACCTTCAGCCCGTCAGGTAAATCGGAAAAAAAAGATCTTATTCAGGAATCCAAGTCTATTCTGCAAATGGTTTATCTTGCGGGTAATAATCTGATAGCGAAATACCTGACAGATGCCCATGCCGAACTAAAAATTTTCGACATAAGGGGAAAATTTATTAACCAAATCAGGTTTGATTTGCCGGGAGATGTTACCGAACTGAACGGAGAATTCGGTGATCAGGAATTTTTTTATTCATACACCTCTTATACCTTGCCTCCGGAGGTTTACAGGTATGATGCAACATCGGAAATATCCACGCTTTTATTTAAACCTGAATTGGATTATAATGCAACCGATTACATTACCGATCTTAAATTTTGCAAAAGTAAAGATGGCACCGAAATTCCCCTCTACATTAGTCATAAGAAGGGAATAGTGAACGATGGCAATAATCCTTTGCTTTTATACGGATATGGCGGATTCAACATTTCACTTCTTCCCAGATTTTATCCCTATCTTATCCTTTGGCTCGAAAATGGAGGAATATTTGTAAATGCCAATATAAGAGGAGGCGGAGAATACGGTGAAGAATGGCACAAGGCCGGAACTAAACTTAATAAACAAAATGTATTTGATGATTTTATTGCAGCTGCCGAATATCTTATAAAAGAGAAGTATACGAACAGTGAAAAACTTGCTGTCGAAGGCAGATCAAACGGAGGCCTCTTAATTGGCACAGTGGTTAATCAGCGCCCGGATCTTTTTAAAGTTGCGCTTCCGGCAGTAGGTGTCATGGACATGTTAAGATTCAGAGACTTTACAATTGGCTGGGCCTGGGAAAGCGATTATGGTTCTGTGAAAAACAAAACCGAATATGAAAATTTACTATCCTATTCACCGTTACATAATATTTCATCCAAAAAGGAATATCCGGCAATTCTGGTAACAACGGCTGACAGAGACGACAGGGTGGTACCTGCACATTCATTTAAATATATCTCAACCTTGCAGGAAAAAACGCATGGTAAAAATCCGGCTTTCATACGAATTCAGACAGATGCAGGACATGGTGCCGGCAAACCTGTCACCTTTCAAATTGAAGAGAGAGCAGATATTCTGGCATTTATTTATTATAATATGAAATTAAAACCTGAGATAAAATAAAAAAAATATACCTCAGGTAGATCCGTTTGACAATTTAAACATTCAACAGTAATATCAAGCATTATAGCCATTCTTTCAGTGGATAAATTTCTTTTAAAAATATTTTTTTCTATAAATTATTCCACTGATTTATAGTATCTTTGATTTTTTCCTATATTTATCAAAAAAAATAGAATACAAAACCGTATATTTTTTTTTTAATGAAAACATTTGTAAGTTTGTAACTTACATCTAGGGCAAAAAAGAAACATTTAAAGTATGTAGAACAAATAATCCGATTTATTATGAAAAAACTTAAACAAAACTACTTAACAATTGTGGTTGCATCAGCATTTATTCTCAGCAGTTGCGGAGGCATCACAAAAATGAAAGACAACGCAAGTAATGTTAGCTATTCAGTTACTCCGAGTCCACTTGAGATGAATGGAGGGGAAGTGCAGGTTACAATTAAGACTCAGTTTCCCGAAAAATATTTTAATAAGAAGGCAGTTGTTGTTGCTACACCTTATCTGAAATTTGACGGCGGTGAAGTTGAATTTGAACCTACTACTTTACAAGGCGAATCTGTTGAAGCAAACAACAAAGTTATTTCTTATGCCGGCGGTGATTATACATATACCGGTAAAGTTCCTTACAAAGATGAAATGATGCGTTCGGAATTAATGGTTAAAATGTCTGCAAGTATAAAAGAGAAAACACCCATCGAAATTCCAGGAATAAAAATAGCTGACGGAATTATTACCACACCTAATTTGGTAGAGGTTGATCCAAAGACTATTTTTATTGGAGATAACTATGTAAGAGTTACTCCTGAAACTTATTCGGCTGATATACATTATGTAATTGATAAGTCCGATGTAAGAGATTCTGAGTTGAAAAAAGAAGGAATTAAAAACTTCGAAAAAGATGTTGCCGATGTTAAAAAGGATAGCAGTATTGAGCTTAAAGATGTAAAAGTTTCGGCTTATGCCTCGCCCGATGGTGATCTGGTAAAAATTAACACCCCCTTGGCAGAAAAAAGAGGAACATCAGCAGAAAGATTCCTGAAGAGAGTATTTACCAAAGCCAAACTTTCTGAAGCAGATCAAAAAGATTTTATTAAGGTAATGTCAACCCCCGAAGACTGGGAAGGCTTTAAGAAATTAATGGAAGAATCTAATATACAAGATAAGGATCTGATTTTAAGAGTACTTTCTATGTATTCCGATCCTGAAGTTCGTGAAAAAGAAATAAAAAACATTTCTGCAGCATTTAAAGAAATAGCCGAAAAGATATTACCAAAACTTCGTAGATCGGTTCTGACCATGGATGTTGAAGTAGTCGGTAAATCGGATGATGAACTGAAAGCGCTTGCTTTATCAAATCCCGATTCCTTGAAGGTAGAAGAAATTTTACGTGGTGCATCACTCCAGGACAATCCAAACGATAAACTGGCAGTATACCAAAAAGCTGCTGAAAACTTTCCAAAATGCTTCAGAGCAAAAAATAGTGTAGGTATTGTTGAAATGAAGCTGGGTAATGTAGATGCTGCCAAGAAGGCATTTGAAGAAGCAGCAGCCCTGAAAGATGAAAATGCAATTAAAAACAATTTGGGAGCTGTTGCACTGGCACAAGGAGATATTGCCAAAGCTGAAGAATTACTTACTTCTGCAATGGGTGCCGGAGATCAGGTTAACTATAACTTAGGTATTATTAAGATTAAACAAGGTGATTATAAAGCTGCAGTTAACTATTTTGGAAATAAACCTTCCTTTGATGCTGCACTTGCCCAATTGTTGAATGGTGATAATGCAAAAGCTTTATCTATTCTTGGTGAACTTGGCGATGTTGACGATGCTATGGTTTATTATCTGAAAGCAGTTGCAAGTGCCAGAGGCGGTCAGGACGAAGGAGTTTACAACAATCTTCGCACAGCTGTAGGTAAAGATGCTTCTCTTAAAGAATATGCAAAGAAAGACGTTGAATTTTTGAAATATGCAAGCAACGAAGCATTTACTTCAATTGTTCAGTAGTAAATTTTGAATTTATCATATAAAAAAAAAGGCTGCAAATTGCAGCCTTTTTTTATATGTAATTATTTTCTGGATTCTCTCGTTCAGCCAGGTTTAATTTTCAGACATAAGCCCTTGTTTTAATGCTTCAATCAGTTGGTTAATCTGAGTGTCAAGTGTTTTGGTACACTCATTTGCTGAGATTTCGCTTATTTTAAATTGGGTATTTTTTTCAAGTTCCATTCCAAAAGGTGTGTCATTCATTAACATGCTTCTGTATAATGAAAGACACATGTAGGTATAAAAATTTGTTATCCTATAATTGCATGCATCTTCAGAAATGTTTAACGAGAAGCTGCAATTAGCAAACCACAAGGTGGTTTTAAAGGTCTGATTCAGATCAAGAGAGATTCCTGCTTTAATTACACCGTTTTCATGATCTGCATAAATAGCATTGAAATTTCCCCTGAAAGCAGTGTAATCAGTTATCCAGTTTATTAGCTGCTCAAAAATTTGATTTTTAGATTTTCCTGTTAGACTAACTTCCCCCGAATAAGAAACCTTTCCAGTATTTTTATCAACAGGAAAACTTTGTGCATACGTACCGGTTAATAGAAATGTTAGTGCAGAAAAAATAAGGATTGTTTTCATAATTGTTTAGTTATTAAAATGTTTCAGATATTACTTTATTGTTTCTTTTCGTAAAGAAAAAATTGAATCTATAATCTCATTTTATATCCGTGCAAGTTCAATAGGAAAATTCCGTGAAATTATTGCCACTAAGAACAGACAATGAATCCAGGGTTTGTACAGCGGCATTGCTAATGGTACTATCAGAATTATTTTGCAGGATTTGCAGCTTATCATAAAATTCATCTGGAAATACATCCATGAAATCTTCATTATCCTTCAGTTTAGCTTTCATGTTTCTGGCAATTTTCTGCATGCGCAGAATAAGTTTTTCTTTTTCCAAATCTGATGACCTAATAAGTTTATCTGTATACATCTGAGCAATCCTAAGTTGAGTTACCTTTGATAATTCCATCCATTTCTCTACTGTCGTCAAAAGTGCTTCATCATCACCTGTTTGCAGTTGAAGAACCATAGCAGCAGTATTTTTTTCATTTATATGTCTGATGAGTGTCATTGGTACCGTAAGAGCTGCACTAATCAATAAAATAATTAGTAAAATTTTCAAACATCCTTTTGTGCTGTAAGATGAGTTTCCATAGCTACCTTTATCTGTGCGTTCATAACCGAATACTGCTCCGCAATTCGGACAATGATCCCCAACTTTTGTAAATATTGAAACGCTTTTGCCACAATTGGAACAGAATTTTATCATGCCTTATATTTTGTTGATTAAGTTTTTACAAAAACTTTTTTAATAATCTGGTATTTATATGCTTATAAATTGGTCGTAACAAGATATTACTTATAATTGATTATTCAAAACGATTGTATAAATTAAAACTTCTATGTAACTGAAATTAAATGTATTTATCTAAATGGAATATTGCACAAAATTGTTAGCAGGTATGAATAATCAATCCACAAAATGCGAATCCTGAATAAAACACCAACAATATTTATAAATTAACTTTGATGCAGATTGAGTAAATTTGCGGCTTCAATCTCTGAAAATGGATGAACATATCAAAATAATATTAAATAAATCTGAATTCGATAAACAGGATATTATAGAATTGCTTCAAACTGAATCGGATGAAAGGACTGCACTCTTTGAAAGGGCTGCGAAAGTAAAACAACAGTTTGTTGAAGACAAAGTCTATTTTCGCGGATTGATCGAATTTTCGAACATTTGCATGAAGAACTGCTTTTACTGCGGCATTCGAAACGATAATAAAAATATAAGAAGATACAACCTGAGCGATGAAGAAATTCTGGATGCCTCAAAGTTTGCATATGACAACCGGTTTGCATCCATTGTTCTGCAATCGGGTGAAAATAGCAGTCAATCATTTGTAACCAGAGTAGAACGGTTGTTAAAAAAGATTTCCACGATTTCCCAAGGTAATCTTAGAGTTACTCTTTCGTTAGGCGAACAAAACAGAGAAACCTATTTACGGTGGTTTGAGAGTGGTGCTCACCGATACCTGTTACGTATAGAATCCTCCAATCCCCAATTATATAAAAAGTTGCATCCCAATGATGAAAACCACCGGTTTGAGAATCGGCTTAAAGCTCTTACCCATTTAAAAGAAACAGGATACCAGACGGGCACAGGTGTGATGATTGGTCTGCCCTTTCAGACGTATGAAGATTTGGCTGGAGATTTGCTCTTTATGAAGAATTTTGATATTGATATGGTTGGAATGGGCCCTTACATTGAACACGCGGATACACCGCTCTATCGTTATCGTCACCTGCTTATGAGCAGAGAACAACGTTTTAGTTTAACTTTGAAAATGATAGCCTTATTAAGGATTATGATGAAAGACATAAATATTGCATCTGCCACCGCACTTCAGGCTATCGATAAAATTGGCAGGGAAAAGGCACTGAAAGTGGGAGCAAATGTCATCATGCCAAATATTACTCCCGGTGAATATCGTGACGATTATAAGTTATACGATGATAAACCCTGTACTGACGATAGTACAGAAGATTGCGTTAGTTGCCTCGAAGCCCGGGTTACCTTGGCAGATAATAAAGTTGGCTACAACGAATGGGGAGATTCCATTCATTTCTCAAACAGGAAATTATGATGCCCTAAACCGTGTTAAGCGAAACTTCTTCTGGCTGATTTTCTTAATTGTACCAAAAAGGACGAGTGTGATCAACACCAGAAACATCGCAAGCACCGCTTCCACCATCATGGTTCCTTTCATGCCAATATGATTAGAGATAAAGCCTATCCAAAGATTTCCTGCAGCCATCCCACCACCAAAATAAAAAGCATAAACAAATGATTGTCCGGTAGCTCTCCATTCTGATAGAATAAACTGGTGTACAAATGTTATAACTGCTACCAGAAAAAGTGCAAGACTTATCCCATGCAAGGTTCCAATGCAAATGGCAACCCAGGGATTGGAGGTAAGACTGTACAATAACATCCTGATAGAAGTAACAACCATAGTAGCGACAATCATTTTCCGGGCTCCGAATTTTTCAACAATTCTTTTACCGAAAAAGAAAAAGGGCACCTCGCTCAAAGCCTGAAAAGCATAGGCATATCCTATATGAAAATACGCAGCACCAATTTCTTCGTAATAAACATTGATAAACAGTTGAATAGGCGCAGAAAAAATTCCATAAAAAAATATAATTATCAGCATAATTATCAACCGCTTATCTTTAAATACAATCTCTTTGAGGTGGACTAGCTTCAGTGATTTTAAATTTTCAACAACTTTCAGAGGCTTGTAAGTCCATTTTAAAAGAAGCCAGTTAACGAGCATGATACCGGAAGCAATTGGAAATATCAGGTAAATTTTTTCAGGTTTGATAAAGTAGCCGGTAATCACAGCAGACAGAGCCCAACCGATAGAAGCCCAGAGCCTTAGCGAACCATAAGTAGATCTCCCCGATTGCTCAAGATAGTCAAGTGAGATACTATCTAATAACGGAATAATGGAGTTATAAAAAACTGTAAATAAAAAGGTGAATAAGAGTGCGGAAAGAAATACCTTTTGAAATATAAATCCATATAACAATATAAAAATCAGAAACATATTCATACCCAGAATATTTTTTCTTCCATACCTGTCTGCCAGCATACCCCAGAATGGCAAAAACAATAAGGAATTTAGCTGTTGCACTCCGGAAATAATTCCAACCTGTTCGTTGGTTAACCCGACTAATTCCTTTAAAAAAAGGTTAAAATATGAGAGCCATGCCGAACCTGATGCATAGGTCAGGAAAAAAATAATACGGATGATATATCCCTGTCTTATGTTGTTATTTTCCTTCACAATTAATTTCAATGAATTTTGAAATTGCAAAAATGCAATAAATTCGGAAACTATTAATAACCCTTCGGAACATAGGTAGTTTTTCAAATTGAGATTGATTAATCTCGAAAAATAGCTTTAAGAAAACCCGAATCTCCAATCTTCACTTTTTTTTATTAAATCATTCCATTACTTTTATGCCCCTGAAATTTTTTACTAAACTGAATACTTATGGCAAAAGAATATACAAATGAATTGCTTCTTAGTTTTGGAGATGACGGGAAGGAGTTAATACCCGTTGTGACGCAGGATTATACTACCAAAGAGGTATTAATTCTTGCCTTTGCCAACAAAGAGGCATTCGAGGAGACTCTGAGAAGCGGCTTTGCCACTTACTTCAGTCGTAGTCGCAATGAGCTCTGGAAAAAGGGACTTACATCAGGTGATTTGTTGAAAATTGAAGAAGTCAGGATTAACTGTGAACAAAATTCGTTGCTTTATCTGGTAACCCCAATGGGTAAGGGTGCCTGTCATGCAAAAAAAGCGGATGGATTGCCGCATACATCCTGTTATTACCGAAAGATTATCAATAATGATAAACTTGAATTTATTGAAGAATGAAATAATTGGTTGTTTCAATTTTGATAAAATTTACTAAATGTTATTATTACGCTAAGTTTCACAAAGCAAGACTATGTGTTTCTCAAAGTTTTAATCTCTGCGCAACTTTGCGAATCCTTAGCGCGAATTTGCGTGAAAGCGATTTATTTTTGATTATATCTTTTATTAATTGAATTTGGAATAATGACTCAACAATCTTTAAAAATAGGCATGCCTGCTGGTTCGCTTGCAAACCCAAACCGTGGAGGGAATCTGATTCAATTGCTCGAAAATGCAGGATTTAAAACATCAGGGTATGAATCAGGCGGACCAAGCAAATTCAGTACAGTCAACTATTTATTCGGTTGGGACGGTCGTCCGCAGGAATTCGGAGCACAGCTTGGAATTAACGAAATTGATGTTGCCATAGCCGGAGATGACTGGATTAGAGAAAGAATCATTGAATTCAGACTTGAGTATCAAACGGAAATAAATCTGGAAAAAGTTTTGTCGCTGAAACGGGGCGATGTTAAAATAGTCGGTATTGCCAATACAATGCATCCGGATGGTACAGAAGGATTTTTCAAACAGCTTTGTGAATCAAAAAACCTTATTACTGTTGTTACGGAAATGCCTTATCTGTCGCTTGACTGGATACAGACAATTTTAAAAAAAATCGGCATGTATAATAAATTTTCAGCTTTTTCAGTTCAGAAATATAAGACTCCTTCGCGCATTGAAAACGGAATTTTAATTTATGAAACCTGGGGCAAGACCGAATCAAAGGTTAAAAACGGAGGTGCAGATTTGGGTGTTGATATAACACAATCGGGCAGCGCTATTAAGAACTATAATTTAGAAATTATCGATACTCTTATGGAATCTGAAACAGGTATTTGGGTAAATCCTTCACTTAAAAAAGATGAAACTAAGAGTGATTTGTTGAAAATGTTTCTGCTTAACCTTTATGGTGTAGTAAATGCTGAAAATAAGGTAATGATTATATTCAATGTCCCAAATGAAAAGGTTGTTGAAATAGAAAGTTTTCTTGCTGACAACAATTTGTTTGCTGATGAGCCGACAAAGAATGTCGGTAAAAGTTACAGCGAATTTAGTATCCAGGTTGATATTAAAAACAGTGAAATACCACTTGCAAAAGTCAGGTATGAACTTGCAAAAAGACGAGCAGTGAACATAGATACAATTCCCATTAAATCTTCCATTCATAGTCTGGATGTCTTAGGTTTTTGAAGTTTCTTTTTGCTGCATATTTAGTCTTTCCTAATGTTTGCAAGTTCTTTTATCAAAGAAAAACTTCCATTTATCAATTTTTTATAAAACATCGTCTCCAGATACATTGGAATTAATCGTTGCCAAATCCTCTGTAATTACGAACTTTGATAGAGTTTGTATCTTTTCATTACAAATAACAGGGTGAATTGTTATTAACTTAATAGCATAAAAAGGAATACATTTTTTAATTTCACCGTATAAATAACTGAAATACTTAATAATCCTATTAAAACAGATTGAATAAACGGAAATATGGCAAGTATATTAATTCTATCAGGATTGAAAAGGATTTTTAAATTTCAATCCGTAAAGATATTCTTGTTAGTAACAGGAATGTTTTTAGCGTTTATTAATTTGATAGAAGCACAAACCACCTGGTATAGCTATCAATCTGGTAATTGGGCTGTTGGTGGTACCAACTGGCGCACATGGACGCTTGATCCTTCCGGAACAACCCTGATTAATCCCTCAAATGTAAATCCTGGAGTATCAGATAATGTTGTGATCCTTAATGGCCGTTTTATTACCATTCCCATTGGTGAAGCAGCTAAAACTGTTGCTTCGGTTACTATTCAGGAAGGAGCAGTATTGGATATAACAAACACAACCGGACATAATTTCGGGGCAAATTTAAATGGTTCCGGACTCCTAAGGCTTTCTACACCGACTTTTCCCGGTTTTGCAGCAGGAACTTTTGTTGCAACGGGAGGGGGAACAGTGGAATATTATAATAATGCAAATTTCAATTTCATCCAACTCACTTATAATAACCTGATTATAAATTTATCAAATACAGGGATAGTTGCAACCTTAATGGGTAATATGACCTTAAATGGCAATCTGACCATCAACCAGGGAAGATTTCAAATTAACAACAATGCAGGTGCATCACGTTCGGTAACCATTAATGGCAATGTTTTAGTTTCTTCACCCGGTTATATACAACTGGGAACAGGAAATTATAATCATACTTTTACGGTTAAGGGTGATTTTACAAACTATGGGAGTGTTGATTTTTATGAAGGAAATGCACCTGATTACACCGGGACAATATACAATACAACGGCTCATGCAGATGTAGTATTTAATAATGATTTAAAAGATCAGAATTTAATCTGTAATGGTTATAGCGAATTTTACAGAATAGGAATATACAAAGGTACGGATTGGACTTATTCATTAAATATTAATGCCGACAATAGTAGTAATTTTTACCTGTATGGACGAAATAATAATACTCATACAAACGATGGGGACGATAATTTAAAAGCTTTAGGTTTAACCTCCGGAACATTAATCTTAGGTCAAAACATCATTATACCTGGTTTAACATCTCCACCTGCATCAACAAACAATTATGATATTAATTCAGTAGCTCAGTTGATTATTGATGGAGCTAATGTTTCGACAGCAGACGTGTCTTCCGATATGGCAGTGGTTATATACGGAAAGCTTTTAATAAACAGTGGGACATTTGATGCTACAAACACAAGAGCATCAATTATAACAAGAAGAACAAGCAATCTGACAATCAATGGAGGAACAATCACCGCAACACAATTACGTACCTCAAATGAAGCAGGAACGCATCGGGGAGCCTTTATAATGACAGGTGGCACACTAAATCTAATAACAAATACAGCAACATTAAGTTGGGCTGATAATTCCAGACGACATGCTACTTTAAGCTTTACTTATCCTGACAACGTTTTTAAAATGAGCGGAGGGGTAATAAATATATTAGGTTCTACTCCCCAGATTGATCAAGGTGGTGGCACAAGTGGTTTTAATTTCAGCATTGTTTTAGGATCTAATCCTGAAAATATCAGCATTACCGGTGGGGAAATTAATGTGACGATTCCAACCATTCGTCCTGCATATATAACGTCTACAGTACCATTCTGGGATCTCAATGTTATTGGAACAAATGGTACTTATAGTTTTGGAGTTAGAAATTTTAATGCAACTTCTGGTACGCCAACTTCAGTTACTGCAAAGCCATTGATTGTTTATAACAATTTTATTTTACAGAATAATGCGGCTTTTGATAATACAATTAATACTCAGAATATTTACATCGGGGGAAATTTCAATATTGCCAGTGGTACAACTTATACACCTGCCACTAACACAACTTATTTTGATGGAAGTCGCTCGCAAACTTTTGATATTCAAGGCACAATTACGGGAAACCTGAATAACATGGTTTTAACCAATAATTCCAGTCTTACTTTAAATAATGCCAATCCTGTTGTTCCGGTTGTTATAAATGCTAATTTTCAAATTGATCACGGATGTACATTTATAGATAATGGACGTATTTTGCAGGTACAGGGAAATATTACTAATTCCGGAATTCATTTTAAACCCGTAAGTGGAGCAGGAAGCATACGACTTGCAGGAACAGCAGCACAGTTAATAACAGGAGATGGTACAGGCAGTTTTAATAACCTTTCTCTAAATAAAACCGCTGGTTCAGTGACAATAGGTAGCAACTTTACTATTACTGGTGACCTCAGGCTTGCCAATACCGCAGCGCGGCTGAATATTGGTTTAAATAATCTGACTCTGACAACGGGCGCCGATGTTTATGACGGGCTCACTGGTACAGGTAAAAATTTTAATGCTTCTCGCATGATTCAAACAAATGGTCTGGAATCTGACGCAGGGATAAGCAAAGTTTACAATAGTACGGGTGCCTTTGTTTTCCCATTCGGATTTTTTAATACCGCTAACAGTACGTATTACTACATGCCTGCATCGATACAATTTTCATCTGGTGCAACACAATATGGCACAGTGACAAACAGACCTGTAAATAGCCGCCATCCTCTCGCTCAGGGTGTAAATAATGCATTAACCTGTTACTGGAAAACAACAGGAACAGGGTTTACAGGTATTCCCGGAGGTTCGGTAGTTCATAAATATTATTATGATAATGCCGGTTCAAATTATTTTGTACGGGGTAATGAAGCACTATATATACCAGCTGTTCACCGGAGTGGTGATTCCTGGACAGTTATCAACAACAACCTCTTGGTGAACGATGGTACTAACGAAATACTATTTGACACTGCTTCCGTTATTGACGGAGAATACACTGCCGGTGAGCTTCCTGCTTTTAATATTATTCCTGTCCGATACAGCACAGGGGTAAATGGCGACTGGAATAATACTGCAACCTGGTCGGCAACCGCTGTTGGTGGCCCGGGAGGCGCAAGTATACCTGATGCTAATACCATTGTTATTATAGGTGATGCTTCAAATAACCATACTGTTTATATAAATCAAAATGGAATAGTTTGCGGAAGTCTGACTATTTTCAGTGGTTCAACGCTTGATTTAAGAAACTTCACCGGTCACAATTTCGAATCATTTCCCGATCAGGGAGTTACAGGTACAGGAACATTACGAATTAGGAGTAATAACTATTTTCCTCAGGGTGATTTTGGTGATTTTATTGGTGAAAATGGTGGTACGGTTGAATATTATACAACTGCTGCAAATATCACCTTACCGGTAACTTCTGATATTACCGGTCTGATATTAGACCATTATTACAATTTGAAATTTAGCCCTGCAAATGCTACCACAATTAACTTGCCTGCAGGTAACCTTAATATATACAATGATTTAACAGTATCAGGTTTAGGAACAGGCCAGGTATTAACAAATACAACTGCTCCACGTAGCATAATCGTAAACCATGATTTTAATTTAGTATCAGGTTTATTCGAAGTAAGAAATACAAATATTCAGACCATTCAGGTATTAAGAAATCTTGATGTTACTGGTACCTTCAGGGTACAAAACAGTGCGGCTGTAAATCATATTCTTGAATTATATGGTAACCTGTCCGGTTCGGGAACTTTCCAGGCTTTCAATGGGACAGGTAGAATTTTAACTTACTTTAAAGGAACAACAAATGCTACAATTACAGGTGCTGCCAAAACATTTTATTCTTTAGAAGTAAATAAAGGCGCCTCACAAGCTCCAGTTCTTGATGTATCATCTTCTATAACAACAAATTTTGACCCGGCACTAACATTATTAAACGGAACTTTCCGATTAAGCAACGGTACTCTTAATGTAACAACTGCTAATAGTTTTAATATTCCGCAATCAGCTTGTCTTTCAGCAAACGGAGGCACTTTAAATATTATTACAGCAGATAACAACAATTTACTTACCCTGGCAGGAAAGCTAGAGATTCTTAGTGGAATTGTAAATGTAGGAAACACATCAAATAATAACAGAAATGATATTGAATATGCGGCAGGAGGCAGACCTGAAATAATAATCCAGGGTGGGACATTAAATGTAAAAGGGCAGATACGTCGTAATGTCACTTATACTCAGGGGTATCTCAGGTATGCACAATCAAATGGTATCGTGAATATATATGGGAAAAACCAGGTAAATACACGCGCAAAACTTGAAATCTGCAACGATAGTAGTTTGTTTTTATTTTCAAATGGGATTATAAATATTTACAGAGGTGGAGGGGTTGATTATGGAGATCTTTACATCCGGCCAGATATAAGTAATGTAACAGGAGGTACCATCAATCTTGCTCCTGTAACAGCAATAGGTAATCAAATCTATACAATTGATGCCACCTGTAATCTGCATCATCTTTATATTACCGGATTAGCTGGTAATACTGCAACTGCAAATATGATGGTAAATCCATTAGTTTTAACCGGCGACCTATTTATATCAACCAATAGTACATTTAATTCCAATGATAAAAATATTAATATTGCCGGTAATTTTACCAACAATGGTGCTTACAATGCTGGAACAAATAAAACCACATTCAACGGAGGGAATACACAAACAGCCTCTTTTGGAGTTAACACTACTTTCAGAAAACTAATTATAGACAAGAATTCGGGTTCTGTTATTACTTTTTCAAGCCCGGGAGCTTTTCAACCTACAATTACTGATTCTTTATCGATTACCAGCGGCACTCTTACAAATGCGGGTAATTTGAATATTATTGCCCAGGGAAATATAATCAACAACGGAATTCATACATCAACCGGAGCAGGTAGTTTTACAATACAGGGAACAACAAATCAAATTATTACAAGTGATGGGAATGGACAGTTTGGAAATATGAACATTACCAATGGCGCTGCCAATGGTGTAACATTGAATGGTGATATTTCGATTAACGGAGTACTTACCTTAACCACAGGCTATTTTTATACAAACGACTTTCTTCTGACCCTCGAAAATACATCGACCATTGGTGGAACTCCAGGTGTGCCTGCAAACAGAAACTGGATTATAACTAACGGAGTTTTAAGCGATGCCGGTGTTAAAAAGATTTACCCGGCTGTTTCACCATCATCATTCACATTTCCTATAGGAGTTGCAGGAAAATTTACACCGGCAACTTACAATGTGACATTCAGCGCAGCTTCACCAGGTAGTATTACACTGAAACCGGTAAATGTAAAAATACCATCACTTACAGACCTTCTTTCCAATGAGCTTCAATACTATTGGAATGTTACAAGTACTCCTTTTGGAGGTATGAGTTCTGTTACCCATACCTATAATTATATTCAGACTGATGTAACCGGAACTGAAACCAATTATGTTGGAGCCAGATACTATAACTATATCTGGACAAACCTGGGAGCAGGGGTTATGAATACCGGTGCAAACACAATTACTATTACCGGCAATTACCTTGATGGTGAATATACCTGCGGTGAACCAGGTAATTTTTTAATTAAACCAATCTATTACAGTTACGATCTTGCCCCAAATATTACCACTACCGGCGCTGACTGGAATGCAGCAGGTAGCTGGGCGACCGGAAGTCATAACGGCACTCCTGCAGGATCTCCTCCAAGCGGGAATCCCATAATAATAAAAGTCGGACATAGAATAAATGTAGTCAATGATGACAGGAGTGCTTATTCTGTTCTGGATAACGGAGTTCTCAATCTTAACAGCACAACAGGTCATAATTTTGGTCATGTTAGCGGTAATGGACGAATAATCATAGGCAATACAGGATCAAATCAGTTTGTTTTTCCAGGAGGAATTTTTAATGATTTCATGAATACTACAGGAAGTACTATTGAATATTATGGTACAGGCGTTTCCGGGTCTAGTATTTCTCCAATAATAAAAACATACCAAAATGTTGAATTTACAGGACCTAATAGTAAAAGCATGGCGAATATGAATCTTCTGATTAAAGGAAATATTATAATCAGGAGCAGTCAGTTAATAAATTCTTCCTATAATAAAAACATTATTGTCTGGGGAAACTGGGACGATAATTTTACCAATGGTTTTGTACCGGGAACAGGTTTAGTTTCCTTTGAAGGAACCAGTCAACAAACTATATCAACTCCGAGTCCGGAAAACTTTTATAATTTCAGAATTAATAACGCTAACGGGATTACTTTAAATGGAACTGCACAAATTTCAAATCGACTTATCCTTATTAATGGAAGGATTAATACCACAAATGCTAACCTTCTTACTATTTCAAACACATCCCAATCAGC
Source organism: uncultured Bacteroidales bacterium (assembly GCA_963781805.1). Lineage (GTDB taxonomy): Bacteria > Bacteroidota > Bacteroidia > Bacteroidales > UBA10428 > JAFGPL01. Next base: position 4,540,959 of record CAWAHF010000004.1, on the reverse strand, counting down.
TGTTACAGGAGGAAGTGATGCAACCTTTGTGAACGGACCTTTAAGCAAACAAATTATTAGTGGCCAGTCATTTAACTTCCCTGTTGGTAATTATAATGCTTCAGGCGGGAAACCTGTCAGGTATGGTAATGTAATGCTTTCAAACGTAAGCTCAACAGGATACTGGAGAGCCCAATATACCAATGATAATCCGGATGGCTCTTACTCCAGATTAAATATATTATCTCCAATAACCACGGTCAGTGATAATGAATACTGGACAATAACGAGGCCTGGTGTTGCAACAGCAAATGTGCGGATTCGCTGGGATGATTTCAGTAATATCGTATCTGTAAATTCTACACGTCTTGTTGAATGGGTTACTCCGGCTAACAGATGGGAAGAAAAAGGAAATGTGTTAACAGGTAATTTAACTTCCGGTACTGTTGCTTCAAGTACCCCGGTTTCAACTGACAGCTATGTTTTTACTGTCGGTGTAAGCGGTGTTACAGCAAGAATAACAAATGTTTCGCCAGCTACCATTTGCAATAACGGTGAGATAGTTACGGTCACCGTTGTATTAACAGGGACTCCAAACTGGACATTATCCTATACTGCCGGGGGCAATTCATTTGTACAATCGGGCATAGGTATCGGTACGTATAACATTCAACTAACAGGGGCTGATTTTGGAGGAGCTGGATCCCATAACATCCAACTTACCGCTGTATCCGATAATACTACGTCTGGAATAGTTGATGCTACTACATTTCCTGTTACAGTAAACAGTACCTATATCCCTGATATTCAGGGAACTTTTACAGTAGGTGCCGGTGAAATCAGAAATTATCTAACTACAAACAATACTGGCAGTACATATGCATGGGAGTGGGTTGGTGCAAGCGGTGGCACTATTGCTACACCTTCAGCCGCTTCAACTGATATTACAATGGCCGCAGCGTCTTCATACCAGCTTCAAGTCTCTGAGACCACTTCAAATGGATGTGTGGCCTCTGATATCCAATCAATCATAGTGGTAAACACACCTTCTCCCGATATTACACCAACTGACCCTAACGTGTGTTTAAATGAGGTTGTCATATACTCTACCCCCTCAATCGCCGGACATACTTATGCCTGGACGGTTATTGGCGGAACACCGGTTTCCGGTGCAGGGAATTCCATCACTGTTACCTGGAATGTCACTGGAAATGGTTCTGTTTCAGTTTTAGAAGATAATATTGGTATTACCGGAACAGATAGTGTTAATGTTGTAATCGATCCACAACCCAATACAGGTTTAACATTATCAGCACCTGCTTCTGTTTGTTATAATACTTCCTCCAATATCACAGTCCAAGGTTCCCAATCTGGCTTTAATTACCAGTTAAGGACTGGAGCAACTAATATTGGTTCACCTGTTGCAGGTACAGGAGGAAATATTAATTTACCTACTGGCACATTAGTTGTTAACACAACATTTAATATTCTGGCGTCTAATAATGGTTGTAGTTCACAATTAACCTCAACACCAACTATTAATGTTAATCCTCAACCAGGAGCAGCAGGAGCAATAGCGGGAACTTCGACAGTTTGTGAAGGACAAAACGGAGTATCGTATTCTGTTGGCGCTATAGCTGATGCTACTTCATATAATTGGTCATATTCAGGAACAGGTGCTACCATAACAGGAAATACAAATCCGGTAGCAATAAACTTTGCTGTTGGAGCAACAAACGGAAATTTGACTGTTGAAGGTGTTAATGTTTGTGGAACAGGAACAGTCAGTGCTGATTATCCAATAGTCATTAATTCAGTATCTTCAGCGCCTACAGGTATCACCGTATCTAATAACAATACCTGCCTGGGTACAACCAAGACACTCACCCCGACAGGAGGTACTCCGGGTACCAATGCTACTTACAACTGGTATTCGGAAGCGGCATGTACCAACCTGCTGCATACCGGCAATACCTATGATGTCAACCCGGCAACTTCAACTTCTTACTGGGTACGACTCGAAGGGGATTGTAATACAACGGCTACGGCCACTGCTACAGTGACTGTCAGTTCACCGTCCGTGGCTCCTACAGGAATCACCGTATCTAATAACAACACCTGCCTGGGTACAACCAAGACACTCACCCCGACAGGAGGTACCCCGGGTACCAATGCTACTTACAACTGGTATTCGGAAGCAGCCTGTACCAACCTGCTGCATACCGGCAATACCTATGATGTCAACCCGGCAACTTCAACTTCTTACTGGGTACGGCTCGAGGGGGATTGTAATACAACGGCTACCGCAACAGCTACAGTGACGGTCAGTTCACCCTCGATAGCGCCTACAGGAATCACCGTATCTAATAACAATACCTGCCTAGGTACAACCAAGACACTCACCCCGACAGGAGGTACCCCGGGTACCAATGCTACTTACAACTGGTATTCGGAAGCAGCCTGTACCAACCTGCTGCATACCGGGGCCACCTATGATGTCAACCCGGCAACTTCAACTTCTTACTGGGTACGGCTCGAGGGGGATTGTAATACAACGGTTACCGCAACAGCTACAGTGACTGTCAGTTCACCGTCCGTGGCTCCTACTGGTATCACCGTATCTAATAACAATACCTGCCTGGGTACAACCAAGACACTTACACCTACCGGTGGTACCCCGGGTACCAATGCTACTTACAACTGGTATTCGGAAGCAGCCTGTACCAACCTGCTGCATACCGGGGCGACCTATGATGTCAACCCGGCAACTTCAACTTCTTACTGGGTACGGCTCGAAGGGGATTGTAATACAACGGCTACGGCTACTGCAACAGTGACCGTCAGTTCACCCTCGATAGCGCCTACTGGTATCACCGTATCTAATAACAACACCTGCCTGGGTACAACCAAGACACTCACCCCGACAGGAGGTACCCCGGGTACCAATGCTACTTACAACTGGTATTCGGAAGCAGCCTGTACCAACCTGCTGCATACCGGCAATACCTATGATGTCAACCCGGCAACTTCAACTTCTTACTGGGTACGGCTCGAGGGGGATTGTAATACAACGGCTACCGCAACAGCTACAGTGACGGTCAGTTCACCCTCGATAGCGCCTACAGGAATCACCGTATCTAATAACAATACCTGCCTGGGTACAACCAAGACACTCACCCCGACAGGAGGTACCCCGGGTACCAATGCTACTTACAACTGGTATTCGGAAGCAGCCTGTACCAACCTGCTGCATACCGGCAATACCTATGATGTCAACCCGGCAACTTCAACTTCTTACTGGGTACGGCTCGAAGGGGATTGCAACACCACGGCTACGGCTACTGCTACAGTGACTGTCAGTTCACCGTCCGTGGCTCCTACAGGAATCACCGTATCTAATAACAATACCTGCCTGGGTACAACCAAGACACTTACACCTACCGGAGGTACCCCGGGTACCAATGCTACTTACAACTGGTATTCGGAAGCGGCATGTACCAACCTGCTGCATACCGGGGCCACCTATGATGTCAACCCGGCAACTTCAACTTCTTACTGGGTACGGCTCGAGGGGGATTGTAATACAACGGCTACGGCTACTGCTACAGTGACGGTCAGTTCACCCTCGATAGCGCCTACTGGTATCACCGTATCTAATAACAACACCTGCCTGGGTACAACCAAGACACTCACCCCGACAGGTGGTACCCCGGGAACTAATGCTACTTACAACTGGTATTCGGAAGCAGCCTGTACCAACCTGCTGCATACCGGGGCCACCTATGATGTCAACCCGGCAACTTCAACTTCTTACTGGGTAAGGCTCGAGGGGGATTGTAATACAACGGTTACCGCAACAGCTACAGTGACGGTCAGTTCACCCTCGATAGCGCCTACTGGTATCACCGTATCCAATAACAATACCTGCCTGGGAACAACCAAGACACTCACCCCGACAGGTGGTACCCCGGGTACCAATGCTACTTACAACTGGTATTCGGAAGCAGCCTGTACCAACCTGCTGCATACCGGGGCCACCTATGACGTGAACCCGGCAACTTCAACCTCTTACTGGGTACGGCTCGAAGGGGATTGTAATACAACGGCTACCGCAACAGCTACAGTGACTGTCAGTTCACCATCCGTGGCTCCTACTGGTATTACCGTATCCAATAACAATACCTGCCTGGGTACAACCAAGACACTCACCCCGACAGGTGGTACCCCGGGAACTAATGCTACTTACAACTGGTATTCGGAAGCAGCCTGTACCAACCTGCTGCATACCGGGGCCACCTATGACGTGAACCCGGCAACTTCAACTTCTTACTGGGTAAGGCTCGAGGGGGATTGTAATACAACGGCTACGGCTACTGCTACAGTGACGGTCAGTTCACCCTCGATAGCGCCTACTGGTATCACCGTATCTAATAACAACACCTGCCTGGGTACAACCAAGACACTCACCCCGACAGGTGGTACCCCGGGAACTAATGCTACTTACAACTGGTATTCGGAAGCAGCCTGTACCAACCTGCTGCATACCGGGGCCACCTATGATGTCAACCCGGCAACTTCAACTTCTTACTGGGTAAGGCTCGAGGGGGATTGTAATACAACGGTTACCGCAACAGCTACAGTGACTGTCAGTTCACCCTCGATAGCGCCTACTGGTATCACCGTATCCAATAACAATACCTGCCTGGGTACAACCAAGACACTCACCCCGACAGGTGGTACTCCGGGTACCAATGCTACTTACAACTGGTATTCGGAAGCAGCCTGTACCAACCTGCTGCATACCGGGGCCACCTATGACGTGAACCCGGCAACTTCAACTTCTTACTGGGTACGGCTCGAAGGGGATTGTAATACAACGGCTACGGCTACTGCTACAGTGACGGTCAGTTCACCCTCGATAGCGCCTACTGGTATCACCGTATCTAATAACAACACCTGCCTGGGTACAACCAAGACACTCACCCCGACAGGTGGTACCCCGGGAACTAATGCTACTTACAACTGGTATTCGGAAGCAGCCTGTACCAACCTGCTGCATACCGGGGCCACCTATGATGTCAACCCGGCAACTTCAACTTCTTACTGGGTAAGGCTCGAGGGGGATTGTAATACAACGGTTACCGCAACAGCTACAGTGACTGTCAGTTCACCCTCGATAGCGCCTACTGGTATCACCGTATCCAATAACAATACCTGCCTGGGAACAACCAAGACACTCACCCCGACAGGTGGTACCCCGGGTACCAATGCTACTTACAACTGGTATTCGGAAGCAGCCTGTACCAACCTGCTGCATACCGGGGCCACCTATGACGTGAACCCGGCAACTTCAACCTCTTACTGGGTACGACTCGAAGGGGATTGTAATACAACGGTTACCGCAACAGCTACAGTGACGGTCAGTTCACCCTCGATAGCGCCTACTGGTATCACCGTATCTAATAACAACACCTGCCTGGGTACAACCAAGACACTTACACCTAACGGAGGTACCCCGGGTACCAATGCTACTTACAACTGGTATTCGGAAGCAGCCTGTACCAACCTGCTGCATACCGGGGCCACCTATGATGTCAACCCGGCAACTTCAACTTCTTACTGGGTACGGCTCGAAGGGGATTGTAATACAACGGCTACGGCTACTGCTACAGTGACGGTCAGTTCACCCTCGATAGCGCCTACAGGTATCACCGTATCCAATAACAATACCTGCCTGGGAACAACCAAGACACTCACCCCGACAGGTGGTACTCCGGGTACCAATGCTACTTACAACTGGTATTCGGAAGCAGCCTGTACCAACCTGCTGCATACCGGCAATACCTATGATGTCAACCCGGCAACTTCAACTTCTTACTGGGTACGGCTCGAAGGGGATTGCAACACCACGGCTACGGCTACTGCTACAGTGACTGTCAGTTCACCGTCCGTGGCTCCTACAGGAATCACCGTATCCAATAACAATACCTGCCTGGGTACAACCAAGACACTTACACCTACCGGAGGTACCCCGGGAACTAATGCTACTTACAACTGGTATTCGGAAGCGGCATGTACCAACCTGCTGCATACCGGGGCCACCTATGATGTCAACCCGGCAACTTCAACTTCTTACTGGGTACGGCTCGAGGGGGATTGTAATACAACGGCTACCGCAACAGCTACAGTGACTGTCAGTTCACCCTCGATAGCGCCTACTGGTATCACCGTATCTAATAACAATACCTGCCTGGGTACAACCAAGACACTTACACCTATCGGTGGTACTCCGGGTACCAATGCAACTTACAACTGGTATTCGGAAGCAGCCTGTACCAACCTGCTGCATACCGGGGCCACCTATGACGTGAACCCGGCAACTTCAACTTCTTACTGGGTACGGCTCGAAGGGGATTGTAATACAACGGCTACGGCTACTGCTACAGTGACGGTCAGTTCACCCTCGATAGCGCCTACAGGTATCACCGTATCCAATAACAATACCTGCCTGGGTACAACCAAGACACTTACACCTACCGGAGGTACCCCGGGAACTAATGCTACTTACAACTGGTATTCGGAAGCGGCATGTACCAACCTGCTGCATACCGGGGCCACCTATGACGTGAACCCGGCAACTTCAACTTCTTACTGGGTACGGCTCGAGGGGGATTGTAATACAACGGCTACCGCAACAGCTACAGTGACTGTCAGTTCACCCTCGATAGCGCCTACTGGTATCACCGTATCTAATAACAATACCTGCCTGGGTACAACCAAGACACTTACACCTATCGGTGGTACTCCGGGTACCAATGCAACTTACAACTGGTATTCGGAAGCAGCCTGTACCAACCTGCTGCATACCGGGGCCACCTATGATGTCAACCCGGCAACTTCAACTTCTTACTGGGTACGGCTCGAAGGGGATTGTAATACAACGGCTACGGCTACTGCAACAGTGACGGTCAGTTCACCCTCAATAGCGCCTACTGGTATCACCGTAACTAATAACAATACCTGCCTGGGTACAACCAAGACACTCACCCCGACAGGAGGTACCCCGGGTACCAATGCTACTTATAACTGGTATTCGGAAGCAGCCTGTACCAACCTGCTGCATACCGGCAATACCTATGACGTGAACCCTGCTGCTTCAACTTCTTACTGGGTACGACTCGAAGGGGATTGTAATACAACGGTTACCGCAACAGCTACAGTGACTGTCAGTTCACCCTCGATAGCGCCTACAGGTATCACCGTATCTAATAACAACACCTGCCTGGGTACAACCAAGACACTCACCCCGACAGGTGGTACCCCGGGGACCAATGCTACTTACAACTGGTATTCGGAAGCAGCCTGTACCAACCTGCTGCATACCGGGGCAACCTATGATGTCAACCCGGCAACTTCAACCTCTTACTGGGTAAGACTCGAAGGAGATTGTAATACAACGGCTACGGCTACTGCAACAGTGACTGTCAGTTCACCGTCCGTGGCTCCTACTGGTATCACCGTATCTAATAACAACACCTGCCTGGGTACAACCAAGACACTTACCCCGACAGGTGGTACTCCGGGTACCAATGCAACTTACAACTGGTATTCGGAAGCAGCCTGTACCAACCTGCTGCATACCGGGGCCACCTATGACGTGAACCCGGCAACTTCAACTTCTTACTGGGTACGGCTCGAGGGGGATTGTAATACAACGGCTACGGCTACTGCTACAGTGACGGTCAGTTCACCCTCGATAGCGCCTACTGGTATCACCGTATCTAATAACAACACCTGCCTGGGTACAACCAAGACACTTACACCTACCGGAGGTACCCCGGGTACCAATGCTACTTACAACTGGTATTCGGAAGCGGCATGTACCAACCTGCTGCATACCGGGGCCACCTATGATGTCAACCCGGCAACTTCAACCTCTTACTGGGTAAGGCTCGAAGGGGATTGTAATACAACGGCTACGGCTACTGCTACAGTGACTGTCAGTTCACCGTCCGTGGCTCCTACAGGAATCACCGTATCCAATAACAATACCTGCCTGGGAACAACCAAGACACTCACCCCGACAGGAGGTACCCCGGGTACCAATGCTACTTACAACTGGTATACGGAAGCAGCCTGTACCAACCTGCTGCATACCGGGGCCACCTATGACGTGAACCCGGCAACTTCAACTTCTTACTGGGTACGGCTCGAGGGGGATTGTAATACAACGGCTACGGCTACTGCTACAGTGACTGTCAGTTCACCCTCGATAGCGCCTACTGGTATCACCGTAACTAATAACAACACCTGCCTGGGAACAACCAAGACACTCACTCCGACAGGTGGTACCCCGGGTACCAATGCTACTTACAACTGGTATTCGGAAGCAGCCTGTACCAACCTGCTGCATACCGGGGCCACCTATGATGTCAACCCGGCAACTTCAACTTCTTACTGGGTACGGCTCGAGGGGGATTGTAATACAACGGCTACGGCTACTGCTACAGTGACTGTCAGTTCACCGTCCGTGGCTCCTACAGGAATCACCGTATCTAATAACAATACCTGCCTGGGAACAACCAAGACACTCACCCCGACAGGAGGTACCCCGGGTACCAATGCTACTTACAACTGGTATTCGGAAGCGGCATGTACCAACCTGCTGCATACCGGGGCGACCTATGACGTGAACCCGGCAACTTCAACTTCTTACTGGGTACGGCTCGAGGGGGATTGTAATACAACGGCTACGGCTACTGCTACAGTGACGGTCACACCAACAGTGGGAACTCCCACAGCCATTACCATATCTGCAGGAATAGAACCTACATGCAAACTAACTAACGGTACAACTACAACAACCTACTCAACAACTGCTACAAACAGCACCGGATTCAACTGGAGTCTCAGTAATGGTGCTGCTGGATCCATCAACGCTACTTCAGGTTTGATGACCTGGGCTGATGGTTTCTCCGGAACTGTTGATATCCAGGTCACGGCGAACGGTTGTAACGGCCCTTCTATAATGGTGTCAAGTACAGTCCAAATTTCTTCTGGAATACCTGCCGAATATAATGTCACAGGAACAGGCACCTATTGTACCAGTGGTACGGGATTACCTGTTACACTCAGCAGTAGTGAACTTGGTGTAAATTACCAATTGCTCGTCGGTGGTGTCAATGATGGCGCTGCTGTCATTGGTGATGGAAATCCATTAGTCTGGAACAACAAAACTGCAGGAGTTTATACAGTGGTTGCTACCAATGGTTGCGGAAGCACACCTATGAATGATTCTGCAGCTATTCTTGTTACTGGTTCAAATCCGGCAGTATTTAATGTTATGGGTACTGGAATATATTGTACAAGTGATCCCGGATTAACTGTAACACTTAATGGAAGCGAACTGGGTGTCAGTTATCAATTAGTAAAGAATGGTATTGATGAAGGTTCCCCTGTAATTGGTTCCGGAAGTTTAATTAACTGGCCAAATAAATTAGAAGGAATTTATAAAGTCAATGCAACCAATGGTTGTGGAACCACACCTATGAATGATTCTGCAGAAATTATTATTTCAGGAGTTTATCCAACGGTTTACAATGTTACTGGGACAGGGACATATTGTACAGGCGATCCAGGATTAACAGTAAAACTCAGTGGAAGTGAAACCGGTGTCAGCTATCAGCTTTTAAAAGATGCAGCAAATGATAGTTTACCCATAATCGGTAATGGAAATCCGATCACCTGGAATAATAAAAAAGCCGGTATATACAGAATTGTGGCTACCAACGGATGTGGAAACACCAATATGAACGGAACGGCAAGAATAATTGTTGTTTCAGGAAATCCTGCACTTTTTGATGTTACCGGAACAGATACCTATTGCACAAGTTCACCGGGTCTTCCGGTCAAGTTGAATGGAAGTGATATTGGTATTAATTACCAGTTACAAAAAGATGGTTCAAACGATGGTATGTCTGTTATTGGAAATGGCGATACCATTATCTGGAACAATAAAACCGAAGGAACCTATACAGTCACGGCAACAAATGGATGTGGTAGTTCTGATATGAATTCTTCTGCCATAATCACCAAATTTAATACTCCACCTTCAGGTGACACTGTTCAAAGTTTCTGTCTGATCAATCCTGTAATTGCAGATCTTACAGCAACAGGAATTGGTATCCAATGGTATCCAACCATAATAGGAGGTACTTCAATGGATACAACAACCTTATTAGTAAATAATAACTATTACTTTGCATCACAAACCATTGGCGGTTGTGAATCTGATGCTCGCTTGAAGGTCAGAGCAGTTATTAAACCGGTTCCATCAACTTCATCCATTTCCGGTGATACCACCGCATTATGCTACGAAGAAAATAAAATATACAGCGTAATTCAGACCGTGGGTTCAACCTATAGTTGGAAAATCCCGGCAAATTCATCCATCACATCTGATACAACTTTAAATACTGTCAGTATTAATTTCGGTTCTGTTAGTGGTACAATAAGTGTGATTGAAACTAATACTGAAGGTTGTAAAGGAACCGAACAAACACTTCCAGTTAAACTCATCGGTTGTGAACTTGATGCACGTTTCATTGCAGATAAAACCACAATCTGTCTGGGAGATACTATTACATTTACCAGTGAATCTATTGGAACAACTGCGACCTCTCAATATGACTGGAACTTTGGTACCGGAGCAAATCCACAAATAATTACAGGTGTTGGTCCTCACAAAGTTATTTTCGGCAGTGCAGGCCTTAAAACAATTTCATTAATCGTTACCGAAGGATTATCAGATACGCTTACAATCAGCAATTATATTGAGGTATATAATATTCCATCTGCAACTATACGTGATAGTTCAAGATGTGGAGCAGGTTCAGTCTTATTTACAGTTGAAAATGGCACCTTCGATAAAGTGGAATTTTCAAACGATAATGGTCTTACAACAATTGCAAAAGCTGCTGAAAGCCCATATACATACTCAACAACATTGCAAGAAAATGATTCTATCATGATCTGGGCAAGAGTTTTCAACTCAACAACCGGTTGTAATAGTGATTGGGTCCCAGGCAATTGGACTAAAGCGTATCCTGCACCGAAATCATTTAAAATATTAAATCTAAGAGATCCAAATACAAATTATCTGAATTATGTTGATATTGTATGTGGTAACGATTCAGGAGTGTATGCCATTGTTCCAAATACAGGATCAACGTATTCATGGACAATCTCTGCTCTGAATATAGTAAATGAAGTCACAAATGTTTTACCTGTACTCTGGAATTTGAATTCTGGCAACTATCAAATAAATGTTGTTGAAACCAATCAATTTGGATGTAAAAGCCCTGTTGTGGATACCACTGTAAAAGTATCTGTTCCTGTAGCAGATTTAGGAGGTAATGTTCAGATTTGTTCTGGTCAGACGCATGTGTTTACGACCAGTGAGCCATTTACCTTGTATCAATGGCAGGATGGCAGCACCCTGCCTATGTTTACCGCAAATGCTGATGGCCAGGTAAAAGTCATGGTAACAGATCAATTTGGTTGTGAGGCAGCCGATTCCGCCATGGTTTCACTCTATGAATCACCTATTCTGAATCTTGGCAATGATACCATTTTGTGTGGTAATGGTGCATACCGGTTAGATATTTTGGGATACAGCGACTATTTATGGTCGACCGGAGAAACCAGTAATTATATTTACATTTATCCGGGAAAACAAACCATTTCCTTAACTGTGACAAATTCTCATGGTTGTAGCGATACGGATACACTTAATATCAGTGAATGTATTCCTAAAAACCTGTTGGGAACTATTACCAATGCATTTACGCCTAACGGAGATGGTAATCACGATACCTGGGTCATTAACAACATCGAATTGTTCCCAAATGCTAAAATTGATGTCTTCGACCGTTGGGGCAGGTTAGTATTTAGTGTTGATGGCGGTTATAAAAATAACTGGGACGGTAAATTCAACGGAAAAGATTTGCCAATGGATAATTATTACTATATCATTGAACTCAATGTACCAGGTGTTAAACCAATTACCGGTAACCTGACGATTGTGAGGTAACAAATGAAAAAGCTTTAGAATGAAATAATGTGTGTAAATTGTTAACATCTCTGGTCATGATAATTGGTTTGTTTATGTTTTTTTTGCAGAGATTTGTGTAAAAGATTATCAGGGAGTTAAACATTATATAATAATACACGTAACATATTGAAAATAAAAAATCAGTATTGGTTGATTCGATTTATGTTTAAATGCCTTACTATTTTAATCGCCCTTGTTCTATCTGCTGGCAGTTTGAAATGTCAGCAACTACCATTATACAGCCAGTATACAATGAACAGGTTTCTTATTAATCCTGCTGTTGCTGGCACCGATGGCTTTACTACGATTAGTCTTACAGCCCGCGAGCAGTGGATCGGATTTAAAGGTACTCCGAAAACACATTCTGTAACATTCGATTCCAAACTTCTTCAGGAAAGTTACATACTTAAAAATGTTTCCATTCGTAAGAAAAAGAGAAAAAGTGCAAGATCGGGCAAAATAGGTATAGGAGGACATATTTATAACGATCATAACGGCCCAATCGATCGGACAGGACTTGAAGGTACATATGCCTATCATCTGGAACTGGACAAAACATTGCTTTCATTTGGATTGACTGTCAGTTTTTTTCAGATGAGATTAAACACCGAAAAGCTTGTATTATCAGACATAAATCCTGACGATTTGATTACAGGCGGAAAACAATCGTTGTTTATACCCGATGCCAGTATTGGCATTTATGCGTTAAGAGAAGATTATTATGCAGGTTTATCTGCCATAAATGTTTTAAAATCGTCTGTTCAGTTTGGTAAAAATTCAGCAGGAAACTATCGCCTTAACAGACAATACAACATAATGGGAGGATACAGATACAAATTAAATGATGACTTATTGCTGGAACCTTCTATGTTATTGAAAATTCCCGAAACATTGCGAGCCCAGTTGGATATTCAAGTGAAATTGGATATAAAAAGAGAATACTGGGCCGGAATAGGATTTCGCACAGGCAGCGCAATGACAATTTTTGGCGGTGCCAAAGTTGACAGGTATTTTATTGGTTATGCTTTTGACTATAATTTTAATAAGTTAATGAGATTCACCTATGGTTCTCACGAAATTATGGCTGCAGTAAAATTTGGAGATACTGCCAGAAGATACAAATGGTTGAACAGTTATTAAAGAGTTCCATATTTGTATAATTTCCCGGGAATTAACTTAATTTAAGACCTCCCTCAAATAGCAGAGACGATTGATTTCTGATTCCTTCAGTTGCAAAATAAGTTAGATATTGCATAATTGACAATTAAAATCTCTAACTAAAATAGCTGCCAATTGTTGTTATTATTTTAATTTAGTCTCAAGTTCAAGAAGTCTATTCTTAATAGTTATGAAAAATTCATTATATATCGGAAGTCCCTTTGGAATCAGGATTACCATACACTGGACATTTTTAATCCTGATTGCCTTTATTGTTTTTATTGATGTGAAAAATGGAAGTTCCATAAATCAGATATTGATTTCTGTATTGTTTGTGCTTACAATTTTCGGATGTGTTGTATTACACGAGCTTGGCCATTCCCTGGCCGCCAGAAAATATGGAATTACAACAAGGGGAATAACCTTATTGCCTATCGGAGGTATGGCAAGCCTTACTAAAATACCTGAAGAACCTCAGCGGGAATTATTTGTGGCCATTGCAGGCCCACTGGTAAATGTAGCTATTGCATCTCTTATTGCGGTAATACTATTTATTGCCGGATTTAATTTCTCAGAATTATCCTTCCGATACTTAAATCTTTACAAATTTCTTCCCGCCTTATTAATTATTAATATTAGTCTTGTAATATTTAATTTGATACCTGCATTCCCTATGGATGGAGGGAGAATATTAAGGGCAGGTCTTGCTTTCAGATTTAACCGGGTAAAGGCCACCAATATCGCTGCCAAAACCGGGCAGTTTTTTGCTATAGGTTTTGCAATCTGGGGACTATTTTACAATCCTTTATTAATAGTTATAGCAGTTTTTGTGTTTATTGGTGCCCGGGCAGAATTGCAGGATGTAAGATCAAAGTACATTCTTAAAGATAAAAGAATTGGTGATTTGATGATGAAAAATTTCACCCTGTTAAATCCTGAGATGAAGCTTGAAAACGTTATTAAAATAATGATGAACGGGCAGGAGGAAGATTTCATTGTAATGAATGGCTCGATTGTAGCAGGGGTTATAACTAAAAATCAAATCCTAAGAAGTCTGTCAGCGTATGGTAAGGATGTTGAAATATCAAAAATCATGGATATCAACTATTTTGCTGTGGATAAAAATGACCTCGTAAAAGACATTTATGAAAAATTTCAAACCTCAACAGTTAAAATAGCGCCGGTTTTTGATACTAATGAATTTGTAGGAATGATTAATTTCGAGAATATGAATAAATATATTCAGGTGTCTGAAGCAATAAAACCAACGTGATGCTGGCTGATACAGGCTTATTAATTTTAGGTTTTTTGTTGATTATAAAAGGCGCCGATTTCCTTGTCGATGGATCCTCCTCACTGGCCAAAAGATACCATGTCTCTGAATTAACAATAGGTCTGACGATTGTGGCATTCGGTACTTCAGCTCCGGAATTGGTAGTGAATATTGTTGCAGCAATTAAAAATTATAATGATGTCTCTCTGGGAAATATTATTGGCAGTAATATTTTCAATCTGTTTCTTATACTCGGTTTGGCAGGTTTAATTTATCCTATTGTCGTTCAGTCCAAAACTGTCTGGAAAGAAATCCCCTTGTCTCTGTTTGCAGGGATTTTATTATTATTATTGGCAAATGATGTCTTTTTGTTCAAATCTTCTCAAAACGTTATCAAATGGTATGACGGAATTATCCTCCTGTCCGTTTTCAGTCTTTTTATCTATTATGCATTTCACAATCTTAAGGCCGAACCTGATACCAATTCTGACTCAATAAAAGTGTTTGGTATAACCAAAACAGTTTTATATATTACCGGTGGATTTGCCTTTCTGATCTTTGGTGGCAGAATGGTTGTTAATAATGCTGTAGAACTTGCCAAAACCTTACATGTAAATGAGAAAATTATAGGTCTTACCATTGTTGCCACGGGAACATCGCTGCCTGAATTAGCCACCTCTGCAGTTGCAGCATTTAAAAAAAGAAGTGATCTGGCTATTGGAAATGTAATTGGTTCTAATATTTTTAATATTCTGTTTGTTTTAGGCATCACATCCGTAATCCGCCCTATTCAATACAACATATCATTTAATTTCGACATAATTATTTATCTGACAGGAACCGCATTTTTGTTCATTGCCATGTTTACAGGAAAGAAAAAAAGACTCGACCGATGGGAATCATTCATCTTATTTGCAGGATATCTGATTTATCTTAGCTATTTGATTATTCATGCGCTTAGATGAATGAAGAAGAAAATTACAGATAATTTTTACATCCGAAGTAATTTGTTTTAATACTTCACAGAATTGTTTAATTTTATGGCAGTCACAGGAAGTTAGTTCCTGAATATTTTTATTCACTTATTTCAATTTCAATGATTATTAAATTCCTTGGAGCTGCGAGAGAAGTCACCGGCAGCAAACATCTGATAACAACTGAAAGCGGCAAAAAAATTCTCCTCGATTGTGGAATGTACCAGGGGAAAGGTTTAGCGACTGATTCCATGAACCGCGATTTGGGATTTGAACCTTCAGAAATCAATCACATCATTCTGACACATGCGCATATCGATCACTCAGGGCTAATCCCCTTCGTGTATAAACTCGGATTCAGAGGCTCGGTAATCTGTACACATGCCACCCGCGATCTTTGTACCATTATGCTTGCCGATGCAGGCCATATACAGGAACATGATACCTATACTTTTAATAAGAAACGTGCGCGACAAGGACTTCCTCCTGTTGAACCAATCTATACTAAAGATGAAGCAACCGAATCGATGGCTCTTTTTATTGGCATTCCCTATAACAGGAAATTACATATTGATGAAAATATTAAGGTAAAGTTTACCAATACTGGCCATATGTTGGGAAGCGGAGTTGCCAATATCGAAATTAAAGAAAAGGGAAAGGTTACAAAAATAGCTTATACCGGAGATATTGGCAGACCCGTGAACCGTATCTTAAAACCCCCGCAGGCATTTCCGCAGACAGACATTCTGATCACCGAATCAACTTATGGAGACAGGTTACACGAAGATAAAATTATATCAGAAAATGAGTTATTGGAGGTAGTTCTTGAAACTTGTGTCGATAAAAAAGGGAAATTGATTATTCCATCCTTCAGCGTGGGCAGAACCCAGGAGATTGTATATTCTCTCAATAATTTTTACAACGACAATAAGCTACCCAAAGTAGATATTTATGTGGACAGTCCCCTGGCAATTAATGCTACCAATGTTTTCAGGATGCATCCGGAATGTTTTAACAAAGACATTCTTGAGGTGATGGAAACCGATCCTGATCCTTTTGGATTCAATACCCTGTTTTATATCAAAAGCGCCGAAGACTCCAAAAAACTGAATAACATTACCAAACCGTGTATTATTATCTCTGCATCGGGAATGATGGAAGCAGGAAGAGTGAAGCATCATTTGGCTAACAGTATTTCCAATCCCCGTAATACCATTCTTGCGGTAGGTTATTGCGCACCAGCCACACTTGGTGCCAGGATACTTAGAGGTGAAAAACATATTTCGATTCATGGAAATATGTATGAAGTTAATGCAGATATCAGAAGAATAGATTCTTACAGCGGACATGGCGACTACAAAGAGATGATTCAGTTTCTTGGGTGCCAGGACATGCCACAGATAGCTCAGACGTTTATTGTACATGGAGAAAAGGAAACCCAGGAACATTACCAAATCAAGCTTACTGATGCAGGATTTAATAATTCACATATTCCTGCACGGGGTGATGAATTTGAAATATGATTAATATCCATCGATTTTTTTTTAATGGAACCAAATTATTGGACATGTATTAGAAATAAGCTAATATCTCATTGATCATATTTTTTCACTTATTGTTCATTTCTGATTAAACAGGTTAATGATTAAATTGTTAGTATACAAGTAATTTTAATCATTAATTTATATCGATGTGTTAAAGGTTAAATACGTACCATCATGAGTCGGAATTCTGGCAATACGAATATTCCAATATTTGTTGTTTCAGGCGGCAAAGGAATTGCGGGTCATACGATGATCCATTCATTACTGATCCAATATCCGGAAAATAAACTTCCTGTTGTTGTAATTCCTGAAGTACAAAGTGCAGAAAAAATAGAAGAAGTTGTATTAAAAGTGAAGAATGCAAAAGGTCTGCTGACTCATACTATGGTAAACTCAGGATTAAGAAGGATTCTGATTGATGCATGCAAAAGACATGGAGTAAGGGAGATTGACTTTATGGGTCCGCTGGCTGATTATATTGAACAGGAGCTTGGTTTGAAATCGTCTAATGTTCCGGGTCTCTACCGGAGAATTAATGCAAGATATTTTGAAAGAATTGAAGCAATTGAATACACCATGAACCATGACGACGGTCTAAACCCTGATAGGCTGTATGAAGCAGAGATTATTTTAACCGGAGTATCCAGAAGCGGGAAAACCCCTTTGAGTGTGTATATGTCGATGTTTGGCTGGAAGGTGGCAAACGTTCCCATTGTAATGGGTATAAGTCCTCCCGAACAACTATTTGAGTTAAATCCTGACAGAGTGTTTGGCTTGACAATCAATATCAATTATCTCATTTCTCAAAGGCAAAAACGACTTATGCAGATGCACAATGTAACCAATCAGAATTATGTAGATTATTCCGAAGTAATAAAGGAAATTAAGCATGCCAATCTGGTTTTTGAACGTGGAAAATTCACAAAAATAAACGTCACAAATAAACCCATTGAAACTACTGCAAACGAAATCATAGGATTTATCTCTGACAGATTTGGCCACGAAGACAGAAAATTTAAGTCTCCCGAGCCTTAAACCGAAAAACAGATCCCTTCTACTTTGTATTATCAGAATTACGTTCAACTTTTTTCAAATTCTGTTCAAATACCGGTGAGTCATATTCAGGATTAAAGCCGGGGTTGCTCACAATTACACCACTCTCATAATTCAGATACCCTTTGATAAACTGTTTGGGGCAAATAAATATTTCCTCCAGATTTTCATTCATAAATGAGGGTTCTTCAGTAAGTATTTGTTCTACACTGAGATTTACGTTTTTAATTTTTTTCAATTTATTTTCGTACAACGCGAATAACTTCTCAGACAGGCATATTACGACAACATACTTTCCAAAATATTTGCGCACATTATGTTTATAAATCAAGTCAATCTGATCATTACTGATTGCCTCGGCAGTCTTATGAAAAGACTCGGTAAACTTAAATCCTTCTGTAATGATTTTTTTTGCAGTTGATTCTTCTTTGGTATAATGCACAAAAGTCCTGCATTCACTATTTCCTAAAAGATACGACAGAATATTTTCATGCAGAATTTTATCTTCCCGAATCATACTCTCAGCATCAATATGTTGAAGTTTTTTTAAGAATTGCATAATATACTCTTTATTCCAGCTTTTCTCAAGTTTCGATAATCTTTCAACAATGGAATTTACAAATAGATTCTTTTTCATTAATTGATAATGAAGCCAGAAAATGTATACGAAAAGAAGCAGGATTATGAGCTCTAAACTGAATTTCATAAATTGATGATCCTCAAAAATATAATTACAAAATATTGATACTAAATTTTAAATAATTACTTCTATAATAAAAAAGGTACAAACATCCTTGTCTCTTTAATAAATTCTCTGTATTCATCTCCAAAAAATCTGATATTTTCTCTTTCTTCAATTTTTGCTGTGATTATTAAAAAAATCGTTGATAAGACAGATATCACCAATAAAGACATTGTGGTTTGCTTCAGATAAATCCCCCAGGTAAGAAACAGCAGAGATCCGTAAAGCGGATGGCGAATATAGCGGAACAATCCTGATTTTATTAACTCGGCTGTTTTTTCAAAATGATATAAATTTTTTTCATTTCTGTCAGGATCAGGTTTACCTGACTTTTTCATAACCATCACCCCAAAAATGATTAAACCCAGGGAATAAATAAGTAACAGCCAGGACAGAATCTGATTCAGGCCTAAGGGATCTCTAAACCAGTATTTATAATTAGTTAAACCCAGCCACAAAATACACTCCCAGCTGAAAAACCTGTATAATCCATGACTTCTAATCTGAAAAAGGGTTCGCCATGATACTGCAATAATAGGAATGGAACAAACAGCAAAAAGCAAGAATTGGACCTGTGCAGACATTGTAAGATTGTAAGCTATAAGTGCTAAAATATTAAAATAAAATGAATTATCATATGAATTTTTGCCAGCTAAAATTTTTTATCAATGATATTTGGTAAGTTAAATAATAAAACCGGTGTGTTCCCGCTTTTTCAAATCAAGTCTCTTTTGATCAAACATATAATACCTGGCAGGTTTATGTGATACCCCTGTTTGATGCTCGGTTAATGGAACAATATAGTTCAGACGACTAATTCTCTTTCTGAAATTCCTGTTATCAATCCTGACCCCCAGAATTGCTTCAGTAATTCGCTGTAATTGGTTGATCGTAAATTTTTTGGGTAGTAGTTCAAAACCAAGTGGTTCTGTCAGGAATTCTTTCTTCAGGGTATTCAGACCTTCTTCAATTATCTGATTGTGATCAAAAATCAATTGCGGAATTTCATCAAGTCCGTACCATTTAGCACTATATGCCCTGGAAAGCTCGGTCCAGGCATATTGATTAAAATTAACCAACGAATAATAAGCAATGGTGACCACACGTTCAATTGTAGTATCAGTTTCATGCATTAACCATTGTAAATCCTCATTCCTATCTATACGACCTGGATTATCAAATACAGCAAACTGCTTAAGATACAAATTTTCAATTCCGGTATACTCCCTCAATACCCGAATCGCAGAATCATACAATCGCTCATTTAGACTAATCAGATTACCAGGTAATTTCCTTCTTTTAAAGGTCTCCTGACTATTTTTGTCCCGATCAATCAGTAATACTTTTAATCCACTGTTATCGTCAAAACCAAAAACAACAACATCAACCGAAATATGTGGGTTATAAAGGTTATTCATCTTTATTAACAAAGAATTTCAAAAATAAAAATATTTCCGTCAAACGACATTACAGATAATCCAAAGAAAAATTTTTTTAATATTTCTATAAAATTAAGTTGAAAACTACATAGTCATTTTTTTGCATGATCTTAGACTTTACATATACAGGAAAATAATCTCCACTATTATGTCCGGATAATTGCTCGCAGTTAAGATTAAAGAAAAACTCCCTGTTTTTAAGATGACTTAATTTTACACCTGTCATAAATAAGTTAACAATTCTTCAAGCTTATTTCCTCTGGATCCTTTAATTAATATCATAGATGAATGAATTTTGGTAAATTCAGGTTTCGAAATTAAATCGTCAACAGAATGATAAAACCGGCCGGGAGAATCTTTTTTAATAGTTGAGAATAGCTTACCGATAAATACTACATTCATAAAGTTCTTTTCTTCAAGATAATTAATAATCTTCCTGTGTTCTTTTTCGGTTGCATCGCCCAATTCCAACATCTGTCCAAGAATCATCAGTTTATTTTCTCCCTCCAATTCAAGAAAATTATCAATGGCTGTTTGCATGCTTGAAGGATTAGCATTATATGCATCCATAATAATCTTATTTCTTTCTGTCACAATATATTGAGACCTAAGATTATCAGGAATATATGCTTCAATCGCTTCTTTTATCTGGTTGACAGGTACCCGAAAATAATTTCCAACAACCGCAGATGCAATAATATTTTCAATGTTGTATTTTCCGATAAGTTTTGAATTTATAATAAAACTTTTATCTGACAATTTTACATCTACAGATAAAAACGGATTACTGGAGATTAGTTCCGCCCGATAATTCGTGTCATTATAAGCAATGCCATTTTTATCGTTCTCTGGCAGAAGCGAATTTGTATAGTTATTGCCCCGATTAACAAAAATAGTCTTATTATTTTGCTGCAGATAGGCATATAATTCTCCCTTGGCTTTAACCACACCATCAATATCTCCGAAACCTTCCAGATGAGCTTTTCCAATATTGGTTATTAAACCCAAATCGGGTTGAGCAATCCTGCATAATTCACTAATCTCGCCAGGATGATTTGCCCCCATTTCAATAATACCAATTTCTGTAGTCTTTGAAAGTTGTAGCAGGGTGAGAGGTACGCCGATATGATTATTCAGATTCCCTAAAGTTGCTAAAACGTTGTATTTCCTGCTTAAGATACTTTTACATAGTTCTTTGGTAGTAGTTTTACCATTGGTCCCGGTAATTGCCAATATTTTTGTCCCTAATTTTTTCCGATGGTAAGTAGCCAGCTTTTGGAGTATCTGCAGCGTATTATCAACTTTGATAAATCTTTTATCGACACCTTTTACCGACTCATCAACAATTGCATAGGAAGCACCTTTATTAAGAGCATCGGTTGCAAAATCGTTCCCATTAAAATTTGTTCCCTGAATAGCAAAAAAAATAGAATTTGCAGGTACTTTTCTGGAGTCAATTGTTATAATCGGATTTTCACAGAAAATAGAATATATCTTTTCGATCGGGCCCATCTAAATTTTATAAAAAAACCTCATTATTTCTAATGAGGTTTTAGGAAATATGTTATTTTAAACCTTTAAAATCCTCCGGGTGTTCCAACTCTGGTCATGGCACAACGGAAACCAAGGTCGTCACGAGACTGGCTTTCATCAAGAAATCTTCTTGTCCCAGGACTCATCCAATATGCTCTGTCTCTCCAGGAACCTCCTTTATAAACTCTGGATTTGTCACTAATTAATGTAGCAGCTTCCTGACCTTCAACATCTCTTACATACATTCTTCTCGAATCATCACTTTGAGCTTTGGCGTCCATTGCCCAGTTATTGCCATCGATAACGCTGGATTCATAGTCTCCGTCTTTGTAATTCTTGTAATATGATTTCTTATAATTCCACCTGTTAATGGCTTCTTCTTCTGTAACCGGACGATATTTCAAACGGCCAAGACTATCTTTTTCAGCGAGATTACCTTCTTCATCCGTTTCGTAAGTTGTGAAAACATTTCCGCGGAATGGATTCAATTCGTTGAAATCTTCGAATGTCAATGGTCTGTAAACATCTTCAACCCATTCATTTACGTTACCAGCCATACAATATAATCCATAATCATTTGGCCAGTATGATTCAACAGGTGCAGGTATTGGTGCATTATCATTTAAATCTCCGGCTACGCCCATATAGTCACCCCTACCCCGAACAAAATTTGCTCTAATTTCGCCTCTGTTCTTTTTAGAATCGTTTCTGACATTATGACCATCCCATGGATATATTCTTCTTTCAAAAACACGTTCTTCGTAAGAATTGCCAATCAATGCCAGAGCAGCGAATTCCCATTCTGCTTCGGTGGGAAGCCTGTATTTTGGCAATAAAATACCATCTTCCAGCTCAACACTTCTGAATTCTTTATTCGGATCGAGAGAAGGAAGATTTTTATTTACCAATCCTTCATATTGACCGGCAAGATAAGCATCTGTATTAAAGTTTTCTTCACCAAGCTGATTAGGATCAGGGTTCAGAATACCTTCACGTATGAGGATACCTTCGTTGACTCTGTCCGTTCTCCAGGAACAGTAATCTGTAGCCTGAAGCCAGTTTACACCAACAACCGGGTAATCATTATAGGCGGGATGTCTGAAATAATAAAGGACATAGGGTTCATTATACGCCATTGGCCTTCTCCATACAAGGGAATCTGGCACAGCCTTTTTGTAAACTTCAGGATAATCAACAAATACACGACTAATCCACCAGAGATATTCCCTATAATCAACATTCCTTACTTCGGTTTGATCCATATAAAATGATGTGACAGTAACCCTGCGTGGAACATTGTTCCATTGATAAAGCAGATCCTGTTCCACACGACCCATCGAATATGTACCGCCTTCGATAAATACCAGTCCTGGACCGGTCTCTTGATCGTATCCAAATTTCACCTCAAATCCACCGGATTCGGGATCGTTATAATTCCAACCGGTTGTGGTTGATACCTTTCTTGTTCCCCCGCCTCCGCAAGCTGAAATAATTAATAATAATCCAAAAAATTTTGCCAGTACTGAATACTTGATGTTCATGGTCTTACAGTTTTTATTACTCAAATATAATAATATTTAACTCTAATTTACAATATTTCCTCAAATATAACTAAATCTTCGGGCATTTTATTGCCCCTCTTTTTTTTCTTTTCTCATTATACTGAAAATTGATTGAAAATGTTACTTCATGAGCCCCCATTCCTGTTGAAAAAAAATTTATTTTTTTCAGATTAACGTCATACGTATAATAAAAATTGTACATATTCCACGAAAAACCTGTTAACAATATAATTGCATCGTAATTAAATTTAAGATCCTGTCTTAGCCACAATCCGAATCTGAACGGTTGAATAGAGCAATTAGTTCCGTATAAAAGTTCCTGAAAATGATCCTGCTGCTGAAATAATACTCCGAGAGATAATAAAATATCTTCTTTACGTCGGTTGTGAGTCAAAGAAATAATCCCTCCTGCATGAACAAGGTATCTTCTGGATAATGTGTTAAAACCTGCATCACCGACATGCTCAACAGGTTTTGTAATATGACTTACCGATATACCTGAATAAAACTTTTTATCATAAATAGTGGTCAATCCAAAAGAAAAATCACCAAATGAGGATTTGTAATTGTTATAATCTAAAGGCGTTGTATTAATGCCATTTCCGGTGAGATCAGATTCAAAGATAAATTTGTTTTGGTTAATGCCTCTGAAATTATATGACAGGGATAAACCTGCTGCAATATTCATCAATCTGGAAACTTTAATAGTATATGAATAGAGCGCACTTACGGAGGTTTTCGTAATTGCACCCCGTGCCTGATTATCATGCATAAGATTAATTCCAAATGAGCTATTCATTGTTTCAACGGGAAAAATAAGAGAAGTACAATAGGTAACATATGCCGAATTAAGTCCGGGCCATTGATTTCTGTATGTAGCACTAAACAGGGCATCCTCAGAAACCGAAATATAGGAAGGATTTGAATAACCAAGCGTATTGTTCATATCCGAAAAATGTTGGTCCTGACCTATAAGTCTGCCTGAAGCTAAAATGCATACACAAAATATTAAATATTTCATTTGCATAAGATTTCTGTTTCTGTGTATGTTTTTAAGAACAATAATAAAATCTGTTCTTCGTTTAAATATGCATCAAGTTCGTCAAACAATGGCTGCAGGGTACTTAATTTTTACTATTTTCGTGAAAAATTACAACTAATTCTATGCGATATTTCTTCATTTTATTAACAATATATTCCTCATCTGTTTTTGCTCAGAAGTCCCTTCTCCAAAGAAATATTAATTGGCGAAACAGTAAGCATTTAAATAATTTCGATCCAGCTGATTCGACCATTACGCGAAGATATTTGAATTTTGAAAATGCTGTTTATGAAAACCCTGAAACTCTTTTCCCATATTATAATGAACTAATAAACATTGCTGATTATTATTCTCAGCCCAAAATTAATATTATAAATCCTGTTTTTCAATTAGTTCCGCCCGAAGATTTGCAAAACATCATGATGACGGATGAAGTACCAACCGAACTTACATTTAACACGGTAAAGGCTGTTAACCAAAAAAAATCTCAATTATTACTGAGTATTCTACCATTAAAAAGAAATAAGGAAACAGGACAGGTTGAAAGATTAATCTCATTTACTATTGATTTAATTCAGACATCCAACCCTCCATATAAATCTATCGGAAATATTCAGTCTGAATCCCAAAATGTAAATCAATCTGTTTTATCAACAGGAAATTGGTTTAAGGTAAAAATTACTAAAACCGGAATTTATAAACTCACCTATACCGATCTTGTTAATATAGGTATATCTAATCCAGAAAACGTCAGAGTTTACGGAAACGGAGGTAACCAACTGCCATTAATGAACCGTGAACCACGTCCTGATGATCTGCGGGAAAATGCCATATTTATGGATATGGGCACAGATGGCATCTTTAACCAGGGAGATTATATTCTTTTTTATGGAGAAGGACCGGTAAGCTGGAAGTACAGCCCATCAGACAGCATGTTTTTGCATGTACTCAATGAATATTCACCCTATGCATACTATTTTCTCACCTCTTCATTCGGTGCAGGAAAGAAAATTGCCAATGCACCTGTGGTAACCGAAACGGCTAATATTACAGTTACCTCTTTTGACGACTATAATTATCATGAAAAGAATATTTACAATGATGTGCTGTCGGGAAGACAATGGTATGGTGAAAAATTCGATTATTCAACAACCTTCGATACCACCTTCAGGTTTCCGAATATTGTATCTACTGCTCCAATCTCTTTGAAAACAAATGTATTGAGCCGTTCTTCAAAACAGCGAACTTTCACAATTACCATTAACAATCAGTTAAATGATTATATCAACGTAGAAAATGTTGATATGTCGTACAGTCTGGGAACCTATGCCAAACAAAACAGTAAAATTACCAGATTTACAAGTGGTAACGAAAATATTTCGATTAAAATAACCTACAATAAAAGTGAAACATCCGAACTGGGTTGGTTGGATTATTTAACCATTAACGCCCGCAGAAACCTTACACTTTCTGAGAAACCAATGTTCTTCAGAGATATTAAATCGGTTGCGGAAGGAAATATCGGTGAATTCAAAATTCAGAATGGAAATGCACAAACAGTTATTTGGGATGTAACAGACAATACGAATGTTGAAAATATTGGCACTATCGCCTATGCACAGGGCATTTCTTTTAAAGCAAGGATAGATATGCTCAGGCAATATGTTGCATTTGATAATAGTACAACTTTTCTCAAACCTGTTATTGATCAGGATATTCTTCACGTAAAAAATCAAAACCTTCATGGGTTAAGTTCTCAAAATATGATTATTGTTACGCATCCCAACTTTCTTTTTCAGGCTGGCAGACTTGCAGATTATCGCAGAGATAAAGACAATTTAAGTGTTTATATTACCACCACACAAGAAATATACAATGAATTTTCATCAGGTATGCCTGATGTTAGCGCTATCAGAGATTTCGTTCGAATGATTTATTCAAAATCTCAATCTGAAGAAGACAAATTGAAATATTTGCTGTTAATAGGAGATGGTTCGTATAACAATATCTCAACCGCCGAAGGAAATCCTAACTTTATACCAACCTACCAGTCGCAGAATTCTTTATCACCTACCTATTCCTATGTTTCAGATGATTTTTACGGATTACTGGATGATAATGAAGGGGGTAATGATTCAATGCAATATTATCTTCTTGATATTGCTATCGGGAGATTACCTGTCACCGATTCAATTGAGGCGAGAAATGTGATAGATAAAATTTTAAATTACAATACATCCACTACGATGCAGGACTGGCGAAATACATTGCTATTTGTGGGGGATGATCAGGATGGCAATCTGCATATGGATCAGGCAAATTCTCTTGCTGATTATATCAGAACAACACATCCCGAATTTGTAGTTAAAAAAGTACTCCTCGATGCCTATAAACAGGTTACATCATCAACTGGTAATAGTTATCCAGAGGTAAATAAAGCAATTCAGGATAATTTTAATAAAGGTATTCTTATATTTAATTATAACGGACATGGTAGTGAAAATGGTTTAGCCGAAGAACGAATATTGGTAAAACAGGAAATCGAAAAACTTCAAAATAAGATTAAACCGTTATTTATAACTGCAACGTGTGAATTTAGTCGCTGGGACAATATGATGATTGATAAAGAAGATGGACAGTATAAAGAACAGACATCAGCAGGAGAAGAAGCTCTTCTTAATCCTGATGGCGGAGCTATTGCTTTATTTTCTACCACGAGGGTTGTTTATGCTGATGCAAATTATCTTTTGAATCAACATTTTTATTATAATGCTTTGCAAAATGTGACACAAGGCAATCGGGAAAGACTGGGGGATATTATTCGCAAAGCTAAAAATGAAATTGGAGCAACCACTAACAAATTGAATTTTACTCTGCTGGGAGATCCGGCGTTAGATTTGGCATATCCCCGGTACAAAGTTATAACAGACTCAATAAACGGCCAGGATGTAATAGCATTATCTGATACATTAAAAGCATTTATGCAAATTTCGGTTGCCGGACATCTTGAAACAAATTCAAATGAACCTTTCAGCAGCTTTAATGGTACCATAGTCCCGTCGGTATATGATAAAGTTCAGACATTTTCCACTCTGCAGAATGATCCGGGTTCTTCCGCCTATTCGTTTAATGTGCAGGAAAATCTTTTGTTTAAAGGAAGAGCAAGCGTTACCGATGGAAGATTTAAATTTACTTTTGTTGTACCAAAGGATATATCGTATACCATTGGAAAAGGTAAGATTGTCTACTATGCTCACAACGACAACGTTGATGCTGATGGGTATTTTAATGATATTCTAATCGGGGGGACATCTGTATTACAGGATGAAGATAATACGGGTCCGGAGCTTGAGGTTTACCTGAATGATGAAAATTTCAGAGACGGGGGTCTATCCAATAAAGATCCTAAAGTTTTTGTAAAGGTATATGATGAACACGGTATAAATACCACCGGCAATGGCATTGGTCATGATATTATCGCCATTCTGGATAACAACTCCAACGAACCATTAGTGATGAATGAATATTATCAGACACAAACAGATGCATACCAGATGGGAGAAGTAACCTACCAGCTGAATGATATCGATCCGGGATTACATACCCTGAATGTAAAAATTTGGGATGTATTCAACAACTCATCAGAAAAAACAATCACATTCAGAGTGATCGACTCTAAAAATCTCGTTCTGGAGAATGTTTACAATTATCCTAATCCTATTACCGATTTAACTTACTTCCAATTTGAGCATAACATGCCCGATAAGGATCTGGTCGTTAAAATAGATATATTTGATTTATCCGGTAGACTTGTTCGTACCTTGCAGGAAAATTCTTATGCCACCGGTTACAGATCAGAACCCATAGAATGGGATGGAACAGATTTGTATGGAAATAAACTTCCCCGGGGGATATATCCCTATCGGGTATCGGTAGATAATTCCAACGGAGAGCATGCTGAACGATTCGAAAAGTTAATGATATTAAATTAATTTCTCAATTTCATATTGTAATATTATGTTTTATATTTGCTCCACTAAAATTAAAAAAATAATGATTTTAAAAAGATTAGTTCTCAGTGTTTTGATACTTTCTTTCATAGCATTTTGCAGTTTTTCGCAAAATGTGAATGTGTCAAAACTGCTTGGCTCTGAACAAAATGTTATTCATTCCACAGTTCCCTTTCTCTCAATAGCTCCGGACTCAAGAGCAGGAGCGATGGGTGATGTAGGTGTTGCCACCAAACCTGATGCAAGCTCACAACACTGGAATGCCGCAAAATATGCATTTCTTCCGGGAGAAATGGGATTATCGTTATCATACACCCCCTGGCTCAGAAAACTTGTAAACGATATTAACCTGGCCTATCTTAATTTTTACAAACGTTTTGATGAAAAACAGGTTTTAAGTGCATCACTGCTCTATTTCTCCCTCGGTGATTTGATATTCAGAAATGATTGGGGTGATTACGTGGGTCAGTTTACTCCTAATGAATTTACACTAGATGTAGGTTATTCCAGGCTGTTTACAGATAATTTATCCAGTGCATTGACCCTTAGATTTATTCGTTCTGATATTACCGGAGGAGGTACGGTAAATAATCAGCAATATAATGCTGGTATCTCATTTGCTGCCGACCTGTCTGTTTATTATCAGAAAAATATTGAAATTGATGATAAACCAAGCCAATATGCTTGGGGAATCAGCCTGTCGAATTTAGGTACGCCTATCTCATATACCGATGATTCGGAAAAACAATTTATTCCCGCTAATATGCGTGTTGGCGGCAGGCTTACCATGGATCTCGACGACTACAATAATATTAGCTTTGCCCTGGATTTGAATAAGCTGCTTGTTCCTTCTCCTCAAGTGGTTATAGATTCTGTTACATATGGTATGACTGCACCCAAATCACTACCGCTTAGCTGGATTCAGTCTTTCTATGATGCTCCCAACGGATTTAAAGAAGAAATGAATGAAATTATGATCTCAGCAGGTGTCGAATACTGGTACAGGGATCAGTTTGCCATCAGAGGCGGATATTTTCATGAAAATAAAAACAAAGGAAACAGGAAATATTTCTCGGTTGGTGTTGGTTTAAAATTGAATGTATTTTCACTCGATTTTTCATATCTGGTACCCACGTCGGGTCGTAACAATCCGCTTGCTAATACCATGAGATTTACGTTAGGCCTTGATTTCGATAAATTCAGAGAGTTTAGATAAAAATGAGTATGAGGATTGGATTCGGGTATGATGTACATCCGTTAAAAGTTGGCAATAAATTCGTTCTTGGCGGAATAATCATTCCATATAAAAAGGGCCCTGTGGGACATTCTGACGGAGATGTCCTAATTCATGCTATTTGTGATGCTTTGTTGGGAGCAGCTAATCTTCGGGATATAGGTTATCATTTCCCCGATACATCGGATGAGTTTAAAGGTATTGACAGCAAAATTTTACTTAAAAAAACCATTAATCTCCTGAAAGAAAACGGCTACGAACTAGGCAATATTGACTGCACTGTATGTTTGCAAAAACCAAAAGTAAAAGAATACATTCCTGAAATGCAAAAAATTCTTTCTCATGTTCTGAGTACGGATGAGTCGAATGTTTCGATCAAGGCAACCACAACCGAAAAGTTGGGATTTATTGGAAATGAAAAAGGTATTGCCGCTTATGCAGTGGCTTTGATAAATGAAAAAAGAAGGAGTCCGCGAAAAAAATAAAAATTATTGATTCATTATGGAAAATATGATTGTTCTGGGAGCAAGTCCTAAACCCGACAGATACTCATATAAAGCCGTAAGAAGCTTGATAAAAAGAGGTTACCATGTGGTTGCAATAGGCCGAAATCCGGGAACAATAGAAGAAATACAAATATTAACCGGTAAACCCCCCGTTGAAAATGTTCATACCGTACTGTTATATGTTTCTCCTGAAATTCAAACTGAGTATTACGATTACCTGATTGACCTCAAGCCGAAAAGAATAATTTTTAATCCGGGTACCGAGAATAATGAATTTGGAGAATTAGCCGCGCAAAACCATATAGAATGTGTTTTCGACTGTGCCTTGATAATGTTAAGTACCAAATCCTTTTAATACTTAACCATTACTTCCCGATTTTGGTATTTCTCCTCAATGAAAAATTTTTCTTTTTTGAAATTCAATATGACTGAGATTCAATATTAAAAATCACTACTTTTGGGCTCAAATAAATGTTAGATGGGTAACGGTAAGCCTAAAAAATCTTCCTTCCTGCTTCGTAATCTGTTTCGTGGTTTTATTTGGCTGATGTTAATCGTTGGCCTGTTTATCGTATTTAAGAAATTTATAAGCCCAAATTATATTGAATGGTTGGCTCCCATTTATAATAATTCATTTATTGTATATACCGTATTCTTTTTTTCTGAAGTGATTATCGGCATTATTCCTCCGGAAATCTTTATGATTTGGGCTTTAAGATACAACAGCATTATTGAATATATTGCAATCGTTGCAGTTCTTGCAGCTGTTTCCTATTTAGCTGGTTTGATTGGATATTTTATCGGCCGGTACCTTAACACAACCTTAATGTACAGGTTCTTCAGGAGAAAATTTCTTAAAAAATCCGAAAAACTTCTTAATGTGTATGGTCCGTATTTGATAATTGTGGCTGCAGTAACACCTTTGCCGTTTTCAGGAGTAAGTATGCTCGTGGGTTCGGTTCGGTTTTCCCTGAAAAAATATCTTATTTTTTCTTCGACAAGAATCTTGCGATTTGCAGTTTATTCCTTGATTATATGGAAAGCAAATATGATTTGATTTAAGAATGAAAAATAAGTAAAGGAATATTGATGTGATAAAATAGTTTTTTGGTCAAGTCGGTTCGGAACAATTTATCGATGATTCCTCTTTGCCGGGTAGTAATAGATATTATATTTATGTTTTTATCCTGAACCTGCCTGTCAAACTCAGATAACAGATTTTTGGAATTAATCCATCCACATACTACTTCTGTCTTGTCATATACGTTTTTAAAATAGTCCTTGAAACCATTCATTTTGATTTTGTCCCATCCGCCTTCTCCTTCGGCCAAATGCACACAATGAATTTTAAGATTTAACGGGCTGATAATATCCATTAATTTTTTTATTGAAACAAAATCAGCCTCATCAAATTCGGTAACATACATCAGATTCCTGACATTCTTCTCTCCTACAAAAGAATAGTTCTCAGGAATTGCCATTATCGGAAACTCCAGTTTTCGAATCATACTCTCGGCTACACTACCCATTATGTTCTTGGCTTTGTCTTTTCCATGGGTACCTATTAAAACTATATCTGGCTGATATTCATTACAGTACCTGATAATTTCATCTTCGGGCAGTCCAGCAGTTATTTCATATGAAACCGATATTTTCCCAAGATTACAGGCTGCAATATATTTAGTTAATTCTTCCATAAATTTATCAGCCGTTTCCCGTTCTATATTTTCCAGGTTTGCCGATGCTTCATCCTTCAACTGCTGTTGAATATGCACTGTACCTGATAATTCGATCAGATCGAACGAAGGTGCAAAATAGGCATGTAAAAGTTTTATTTCAGCACTCAGCTTGCATGCCAGATTAACTGCATAACGACAGGCATATTTTGAGCAGTCTGAGTAATCCACGGGCACCAATATCTTTTTAATCGGTTGTTCCTGCGCTTTTAAAGCAGATTTTGCACTCATTTTATAAATGTTTAGAATATTAGAAAATTAACCACTAAAAATTACAAATTTTAAGCCACTTAATCAATGACAAATGTATTTTTGTTTTGATATCACAGGTTAGCTATTCCGGCCAATTACCCGATTGCTTACCAGAAATATCGGTAATATCAATTTTTATAATTACCATATTGTCAAGGTTACCATTGTTATACTCAAGGTGATCTTTACCCGAGTATTTTTTCATTAACATATCGAGCCCTTTTATTTTATCTTCACGGTTATCAAAAATAGTAATCGTTCCAGAACCAATCAGAGAACGGTATCTGGTTCCCCAATTGCATGCCTTTTCTGCAGGAATAATTTCTGATGATCCTTCTATTTCAAAACAAACCTTATTATTTTTTTTGATAAATTCTATTTTTTTTCCTGCCGGAGCAGAGTGAAAATATATACCCTGATTAAAATAGACATAATTTACAGGCACGATATAGGGAATATCGTCTGTACAAAAGGCAATCCTGCAAATATCAGACTTCTCCAAAATTTCCTGAATGATATTATGTTGTTCAATCCTTTTCTCTTTTCTGCGCATCAGTTCTAATATTTCAAAGATTAACAAATTTGTGTTCGTAGCTTAATCCCATTCCGTAAGGGAATTCAATGTATGGATAGCATTTAACCGGAATATCCTTCCCTGCATATTTTAATAGTGCATTACTGAATTTTGAACTTAATCCTGCATTACATTTGATTCCTGGTTTAAGTTGTATTTCAATAACCGGCGAAACATCTTTATTTCCAATTTTGAAATATCCAGTGGTTTTAGCAGCCAGCTCAAAATCTTCATATAATCCTAGTTTTATATCCGCGGGATATATTTTTTTATTATCATAGAAAAAGTAATTGTTACTTCTTCCATAGATTGCAGCTAAAGGTAATTTCAATTCAGGTACAAAATCTTCATACCCATTGTCTATTAATATATCCTGAAGATTGTTATAAGAGAATAATATTCCCGAATCGCCTGTATCATAACGAAACAGGGGAATTACAGCATCTTTGTTAAGCACCGAAAACAGAAGCATAGTATCCTCCCCGTTTTTTCTAAATTCTTCAATATAATTTCTGTGTGGGTAGTAGTGAAAAATAAAAGGCGCTGCATGAATCTCATTTACTACCAATTTTTTTTTCATCTCAGGTTTTTGCTGTAAAATATTTCTGATTCGCACAGTATCAAACGATTCATGAAAAATATTTAACCCAAGCTCTGTCATTCCCATGGTAGCAATTATCTGCCTGTTTTTATCATGATAAATATCCATCTCGGTAAGTTGGGATATATACGTACGAAAAGATTCCGGAAACCAGTCCTGTCCGCAGATAAAACTTACATTGATTTTTCTCCAGTTAACACCAGTTTCAATACCTTCCTCAACAA
Organism: uncultured Bacteroidales bacterium; assembly: GCA_963781805.1. Taxonomy (GTDB): domain Bacteria; phylum Bacteroidota; class Bacteroidia; order Bacteroidales; family UBA10428; genus JAFGPL01. The sequence continues at coordinate 4,507,411 of CAWAHF010000004.1, read as the reverse complement.
GTTTCTTTATAAAATGTGGATCACCAACGATAATGGTTTGATCGAATTCTGGAGATATTTTTTGTGCCAATGCGAGCGCCATATCGCTCCTCACACTCACTTCGGCAAGAGCAAGAGAAGTATTAATATGCACACCCATAGGTATACAATTGATAAGAAACGTCTTCCGGTAATTTGTATTAAACAAATAATCGAGCGTATAATCGACTCCCTGACTAATTTTTCCGGGAAGATTTTTGTCTGCCCCATAAGCAAATGTACCCGAAAAGCCAGAGCTGGTCATAAAATTTTTTATCTTTTTAAACTTTGCTCTCACAAACCACTGCTCTGCTTCGTAAGGAACAAAAAAATCTTTCTTTGAAATAACAGGAATTTTATTTTTAAAATCATCGATAGTTTTAATATCCTTTATCTGTAAGCTATTCTTTTTAAGAATTTCTTTGTAAACTTGAATATCTTTTGCCGCCCTTTTGAATGAAGAGACGACTCTGTCTGATGCCAGAGATTCAAGTTTATCAGGATTAGATTTGGTTAGAAACCGGGTTATCCTTTTGTGTTTAAAACCCCTGATTTTTTGTTTTATATTCATGTCAATTTTCCTGACATTAAGTTCAGAAAATTTCGGAAGAAAATTTTTTCCTTCAGTTCATCAGAAATTTTCAAGCCGTATATCACTTCTGTAAAATCTTTTAAATAATGCATTTTACCCTCATAGGGCATCGGAAAGTCTGTTCCAAAAATAAATTTGTCCTCTCCTACCCTCTTAATTAAATTTTCGTTAAGTAAATCAACGATTTCATAAGGATATGCAGCCGTATCAATATAAAGATTGGGATGTTTTTCAACCACCATAAACGATTCGTTATTCCAGAGCGTACCAAGATGAGTTAGAATTATCTTCAAATCAGGGAAATCATTTGCAATATCATCAATAAGTATGGGTGATGCTTGCGAAAGTTTAACCAGGCTGCCAAAAGGGGTTGTTCCTACATGAAAAACTACCGGAATATTCAACTCTGAAGCTTTGGCATATAAAGGCCAGTATTTTTTGTCGTTCGGAAAGAAATTCTGTAAGGGCGGATGAAGCTTAAGTCCTTTAAGATTAAGATTTTTAATGGCATTTTCGAGTATTTCAATAGGATCATCCGTATGAATATCAACAGATGCAAAACCAATCAGACGATTGGGATACTTTTTGCATATGTCCGATACAAACTCATTAGATGCATAAAGCAGCGGAGAATACATTGCAAAAATTACCGATTGCTCTATACCTGCCTCATCCATTTGGTTAAGAAACGTTTCAACAGATAACATATTGATCACCTCATCGGCCTGGACAAATGCCGGAATACGCTTTAGATATTTTAAGTACAATTGGTTCTCGTCCCCAAATACTTTATCTGTCTCTATAATATGAGCATGTGTGTTAATTATTCTCATCCGGTTTATTTTTAGGGTATGGTATGGGTAAAGGGATCATAGAATGAAAAATCGGGAGACAGGGCAATATTTCCCCAGCCGAGCAACAATTTTATTGCTTCGATACTCATCATTACAGCTGCAAACCAAACCATAGGGGCAAAAGATGGAATCTTCCCCTGACGGATTCGTTGCATGGCCAATTCGGGATAATAGTCCTGAATTCCTTCAATTTGCTTTAGTTCATCGAGCATAGCCAGGTTCATAGCTTTTTTTTCATCATCTGACAGGTTATCCGGTTTTTTGTCATCCACAGTTAGGTGATACAGTTCTTCAAGCGGGGGCGTGTGTTGAGTAAAAACCCTGACATTTCCGAATGGAATTGCCCAGCCTTCAATCAAAGGTATATTAAGTCTTCTTGCATACCTGCTGATAATCACAATCGGAACCACATCATCAAGTGCAAGCAATGCTATATTGACCCTGTTCATGATTTCGGCAATATTTCCGGAATGAACACTCAGGTACTTTTCAATCCTGATTTCGGGATTAATTTGTTTTAAAAACTTCTCGGTAACATCTACTTTATTTTGACCCACCGTATCAGTAAACGCAAAAATCTGCCGGTTCAGGTTAGATATTTCAAATTTATCGCGATCTACCAGGATCAGGTTTCCAACACCGCTTCGAACAAGAATTTCAGCAATAACACCTCCTAGTCCGCCCGTCCCAAAAATTACCAGCTTCGATATCTTTAATTTTTTTTGTTCTTGGGCTGACAAAAGACCTATATTCCTGTCAAAAATATCATTGTAACTAATATGCATATCAGGCTGTTTTTTTAAGAAAATTATAAATAATCACAACACAATGTTGATATTATCTATAAATAAGTTTTTAAAGAATATTAATTGCGATTTGTACCTGCTTAAAATTTAAAAATAGCTATTTTTAATATACAATTACTAAACTTATTTAAAGTAACACAACTTTACAACTTAAAATCAAGTGCTCATAAGGCAATTTAAAAAATATTTCCATTCTCTGTCTACTCTCATAATTGGTCGTTCCGAACAAGATGATTTTGATAAGAGATTTTTTACCGCTATTGTTTTTATTACTTTTTTGGTTACAGTTTACGCAACCGTAATAAATATACTGCTAAAACTTCATCATCTATTAATTTTTACTACATCCATTTCTTCTGTCTTTTTCTTTGTAATCTATTTCTTTACCAGATTTAAAGGTATTCTTAAACAAACTCAAACATTAACAATACTTACCGTATTCGTAATGCTTAGCATTATGTGGTTATTCAATGGGGGGTCAAAGGGACCAATTATTTTTGTTTATTTTGTTTTCTTCTCATACATACTGTTCGCGATGGAAGGAACCCGATTACTTGTACTGATAAGTGTTCTCTTCTTAAATATTTCAGTTTTGTACCTGACAGAATATTTTTATCCGTCATTGATTTTGAATTATAGTACTGAGTTTGCCAGAATTTTCGATTTATTTACCGGAACAGTTTTATTCTTTTGTGCCGGAGGAATGATCATAATATTTTCAAAAATGCACTATGTAAAAGAAAGAGAAAAAGCTGAAAAGTCAGATAAACTTAAATCAGCCTTTCTGGCAAATATGTCGCATGAAATAAGGACACCGATGAACTCCATTATAGGATTTTCACAATTACTTCAAAAACCAGAACTCGCAATTGATAAGAAAGACAAATATGTTCAGATAATAAATGAAAACAGTAAATATCTTCTCAGACTTATAGAAGATATTATTGATATCTCTATGATTGATTCTGAGCAGCTAAAAATTGTATATAAAGATGTAAGTATTGATGACCTTTTTAATAAACTTTTTTTAAGTTTCAGACAGATTCTGGATGAAAATCAAAAACATCAGATTGAACTTAGTTTCAATATTCCCCGAGAGGATATATTCATTCATACTGATGTAGTGAGATTGGAGCAGATTTTGAGAAATTTGTTATACAATGCAGTAAAATTTACCCATCGCGGTTTTATTAAATTTGGACTCAAACTCGAAAATGATTTAATCATCTTCTTCATCACAGATTCTGGAATAGGTCTGCAGAAAAAAAATCTTGAAGACATTTTTCATAGATTTAAAAAGATTGAAGACGAATATAACAGAATATTATTTCGTGGCGCCGGGATTGGACTTTCCCTTTCAAAAAACCTTGTCGAGCTGCTTGGAGGTGAGATATGGGTAGAATCAAAATATGGAGATGGCTCAACATTTTATTTTTCTTTGCCGGCCAATGGAATCAAATTTATTAATCGCGCAGAGAGTAATAAAAGTCTATCTGAAAAACCAATTAACTGGTCCGGAAAATCAATACTTATCGCCGAAGATGAAGAATCCAATTTCGAATTTTTAAAGGAGATGCTTGAATTGACCCATGTTAATATCATTCGGGCCAAAGATGGCATTGAAGCAGTTGAACTGTCAAAAATCTCAAATCCTCATTTAATTTTAATGGATGTTAAAATGCCACAATTGGATGGTATGTCTGCAACCAAAGCCATAAGACAATTTAATGCAAAGGTTCCGATAATTATTCAAACAGCTCTGGCAATGAAAAAGGATAAGCAAAATGCTTTGGAAACTGGTTATACCGACTTTATCTCAAAACCTTTGGATATCAAGAAATTAATGAATATTTTGAAAAAATATATAAATTAACAGTAGTGTCCGACTAAATTATTTGTTTATCCACTACGTGGAATAGGATCTTTACTTTATTGCTTTATTACAACACTTTATTTTCCCGCTTTATAGCGGGACAGGCTCTACGGAGAATTTCCGCGTAGCGGATTAGGAATTGTAGAAAAAAATAACCCCAAAGGCAGTGATACCTCGTAGAGGTTCTACAAAATAAAATGTATAAAGATTATAAAAGCATTTAGTCGGTCAGTAGTGATAAATTAAATATTAACGGGTTGCTTATTGCGCGCCTATTTGACGATACAAAGATTAAACAGTTCCATTCCCTTTTTGAACCGAATAAATCTCTGCCAGAATGGTTTTGTATTTTTCAAATAAAAACTTTCGTTTTAGTTTCAATGTGGGGGATAATTCTCCTGAAATGGGAGTCCATTCTTCCTGAATCAGCCTGAACCTTTTAATCTGCTCAGTACTTCCAATCTGTTTATTAATTGTATTTACCTCACGTTGATATCTTGCAATAACCGCAGGATTCTGAACCAGCTCTATGTTGTCACGAAATTTTACATTATGCAGAGAGCACCAGCTATGCAAAAACTGAAAATTAGGAGAGATAATTGCACTGGCAAATTTTTCATTCTCACCAACTACCATTGCCTGTTCGATGAAAAGGGATTCCTTTAGTTTATTTTCAATTGGCTGTGGAGCAATATATTTACCGCTGGAAAGCTTAAATATTTCTTTTTTACGGTCTGTAATCTTAAGAAATTTACCGTCAATCAGTTCTCCGATATCTCCCGTATGCAGCCATCCGTCTGAATCGATAATTTCATGTGTTAAATCAGGTTCATTGTAATAACCAAGCATAACATTGGAACCTTTGCATAATATTTCACCATCTTCGGCAATTTTAACCTCAACTCCCGGAATAGCAGGACCAACGGTACCAACACATACCTCGTTTTTACCAGGCGGTCTGTTGGCGGCAATTACCGGAGATGCTTCTGTCATACCATATCCCTCAATCAAAGGAACACCGGCAGCATTGAAAATAATGGCAAGTCTTGGCTGTAATGCGGCACCACCTGCAACAACAAGTTGAACCTGTCCTCCGAGCGCCTCGTACCATTTTTTAAATATCAGTTTTCTGGCCAACTGTAACTTTAGGTAATAAAACCAGCTATTCTGATGATTAAACTTATACCTCGAACCTAAATTTACTGCCCAGAAAAAAATATGTCTCTTAATCCCTTTCAGGTCTTTACCGATCCCGATAATTTTATCGTAAACCCGTTCAAGCACTCTGGGTACGGCAATAAAAACATGAGGTTTTATTTCTTTTAAATTATCGGCAATGGTACCCATGTTTTCAGCATAATAAATACTGATTCCAACTTTCTGAAAATAATAATTCACTGTTCGCTCAAAAACATGGCTTATAGGAAGAAAGCTTAGGGTACGATGGGTATCATTAAAATCAAATATTTGTGAAATGGAATGGACGTTACTCATTATGTTTTTGTGCGAAAGCATCACTCCTTTTGGATCTCCTGTAGTACCAGAGGTATATATGATGGTAGCCATTTCATCAGGGACAATTGAATTTTTAATTTTTTCAAGCTCATCATGAAATTTTTCCGAATGTTGTTTACCCAATTCGATAATTTCTTTCCAGTTTTTTACATTCTCCAGATCATTAAAACTGTATATTTCTTTAATAGATTTAACTTTGCTGGCAATCGGCGATATTTTGTCGCACAATGATTTGTCAGAAAGAAATAACAAGGATGGTTGTGAGTGGTTTAAAATATACTCATAATCTTCCTCACTAATTGTAGGATAAATAGGTACATGTACTATTCCTGCCTGAGACATACCCATATCCATAATATTCCATTCAGGACGATTATTAGAGATTGTGGCAATTTTGTCTCCTTTTTTAAGCCCGAGGAACAGCAAACCATAACTTACCAAATCAACATAGGCTACATAATCTGTTGCAGAATATTTAATCCATGAACCTTTCTCCTTGGCGGCGATGGCATCTTTTTTATATGCAAACCTGTCTCTGTAATTTGCGAGCAAATCAAAAATACGTGTTGGATCCATTTTGGAAAATTATAGAGTTTATCAAATATAATTATTTTGAGCTAAACCTGAATAAATTTGTTTTGACCGATTTGAAAAGTTACGAGACAAGAATTAATAAGGATTAGTTTAAACTGGTAATTGATTATGTTATCTTTGCATTCTATTCACGCGGTTCTAAAGAATCTTATTGATTAATCTTATTCGAAGTCCAATTTTACTTTAGTTAAATTTTTAAAAAGGAACATTAATTTAGGGAATTTATGAAAGCAAAACAGGTATTTCTTTTTTTAATTATATCGATAGTTGGAGGTTTGATTGCTCTTTTTTCTTATACACTTTTTTTTGATCAGGGTAAAAAAATTATAAATGCCAGGGTAGAAACACCTGCTCGATATGTAAATCTTCCCGGTGAATATGATGAAAACTCGTTCAATTTTACGTATGCAGCTGAAAAGACAGTACATGCAGTTGTGCATGTTACCACCGAAATATCAGGAACTTCATTTAGAAATCCGATTTATGAATTCTTTTACGGGGATAAATATCGCGAACCTGAACCTGTTTTGGGCTTTGGTTCCGGAGTTATTATTTCCGATGACGGATATATTGTAACCAATAATCATGTGGTTGAAAAATCTGAAAAAATAAGCATTACTTTAAATGACAAGAGAGAATTTGAAGCTAAAGTTATCGGAAAAGACCCCAGTACAGATATCGCATTGTTAAAAATTAGCGGCAAAGATTTGCCCTTCATAAAATATGGTAATTCAGATGATTTAAAAGTCGGAGAATGGGTATTGGCAGTTGGAAACCCATTTAATATTGCATCAACAGTTACAGCTGGAATAGTCAGTGCAAAAGGAAAAAATCTTGGAATTATCCAGGACAATTACAGGATTGAATCATTTATTCAAACCGATGCAGCGGTTAACCGGGGAAACTCAGGAGGAGCGCTTGTTAATACTCGTGGCGAACTGGTTGGAATCAATACCGCGATAGTATCTCCTTCCGGTGGATATGCAGGTATATCTTTTGCAATACCGGTAAGTATAGTTGAAAAGGTTATTTCTGATCTCATTGAATTCGGCGCAGTTCAAAGAGCATTTTTGGGAGTTACCATCAACGAAGTTAATGCTAACCTGGTAAAAGAGAAAGGATTGGATAAAATTGAAGGAGTCTTTATTTCTGATGTTCGCGATGGTGGAGCAGCAAAAAAAGCCGGTATCGAAACGGGAGATATTGTCCTTAAGATCAATGAGGTTGACGTCTCAAGTCCCGCTGAATTAACCGAGCAGGTTAACAGATACAGACCGGGAGACAAAATTACGGTTTTGATAAAAAGAAATGGCAAAACGAAACAATTTGAAGTAACATTACGTAATTTGCAAGGAGATACAAAGATTGTTAAATCAGGAGCCTACGAAACCGTACTTGGAGCAAAATTAGTTGAACTTGGTGATGATGAAAAAAAAGCGCTTGGTATTTCTAACGGTGTAAAAGTAACAGAGCTTTCAGCCGGTAAGTTAAGCGCCGAAGGAGTGAGAGAAGGATTCATCATAACAAAAGTCAACAACAAATCCGTTGAAACCGTTCAAGAATTAAAAAAGATCCTTGAAATTGCAAAGGGAGGGATATTTATTGAAGGTATTTATCCTGATGGTGTGGTGGCATATTATGCCTTCGGACTGTAAAAATGCAAGAACCTTTCAAGATTTTCTGAAAAGGCTTGCTCCCGGCAGGCCGTTTAAATTGACAGAAACTAATTCATATTGAATTTAAATATAAAATAGTATAAATTCGCTGAAATTTTTTTGAAAGGTACACATGAGACAGCTAAAAATCACAAAATCAATTACCAACAGAGAAAGCGCTTCGCTCGACAAGTATTTACAGGAGATTGGTAAAGAAGAACTTATCACAGTAGAGGAAGAAGTTGAACTTGCTCAGAGAATAAAGAAAGGTGATAAGTCAGCCCTCGAAAAACTTACAAGAGCAAACCTCCGTTTTGTTGTGTCAGTTGCCAAACAATATCAGAACCAGGGGTTAAGTCTCCCCGATTTAATAAATGAAGGAAACCTGGGTTTAATGAAAGCTGCTGAAAAATTTGATGAAACCAGAGGTTTTAAATTTATATCCTATGCTGTCTGGTGGATACGTCAGTCAATACTTCAGGCTCTGGCAGAACAATCCAGAATTGTTCGTCTCCCTTTAAACCAGGTAGGTTCCTTAAATAAGATTAATAAGGCCTTCAATAAATTTGAACAACAATACGAAAGGATTCCCACACCTGAGGAACTGGCTGACACACTTGAGTTACCAAAAGAAAAAGTAACAGATACGCTCAGGGTTTCGGGACGACATGTATCCGTGGATGCGCCTTTTCAGGACGGAGAAGACAACAGTCTGTTGGATATCCTGATTAACAGTGACTCTCCTAAAGCCGATAATAAGCTGATTAGTGAATCGCTAATGAAAGAAATTGAAAGGGCTTTGGCTACATTAACCGAAAGAGAGCGCGATATCATCCGGTTCTTTTTTGGCATTAACTGTCAGGAAATGACCCTTGAAGAAATTGGGGAACAATTCGGCCTAACTCGTGAGCGAGTGAGACAAATTAAGGAAAAAGCTATCAGAAGACTTCGCCATACATCACGAAGCAAATTATTAAAGCCTTATTTAGGATAATGTAAATTATTAAATGAAAAAACCCGCAACTTGCGGGTTTTTTTATAATTTGATTTTTGGTTTTTGAATTTAATCCATCAAACCCTATATAAAAACACTTTATTGAGGCTTCAATAGAGCAAAAATTTTGGTTTCAAGTTCTTCTGACAGTTCCGGATTATCAGCAAGCAATGATTTAACAGCATCCCTGCCCTGTCCAAGTTTCGTATCGCCATAGCTGAACCACGAACCGCTTTTTTTGATAATATTATTGTCAACTCCCAAGTCGATGATTTCGCCTATCCTGGAGATACCTTCACCGTACATTATGTCAAACTCTGCTTTTCTGAAAGGAGGCGCTAGTTTATTTTTTACAATCTTAACCCTTGTACGGTTTCCCATTACTTCCTCTCCCTCCTTAATTTGGCTCATTCTTCGGATGTCCACTCTGACGGAAGCATAAAATTTTAGAGCATTTCCGCCTGTTGTTGTCTCCGGATTTCCGAACATAACTCCAATTTTTTCACGTAACTGGTTGATGAAAATACAACATGTATTGGTTTTACTGATATTGGCAGTTAATTTACGCAATGCCTGCGACATTAGCCTGGCCTGCAATCCCATCCTTGAATCACCCATTTCACCTTCTATTTCAGCTCGCGGTGTTAATGCCGCAACCGAGTCAATTACGATAATGTCAATAGCACCGGAACGAATGAGGTGATCGGTAATTTCCAACGCCTGTTCACCGTCATCGGGTTGGGAAATGAATAGGTTTTCAACGTCAACACCAAGTTTCTTGGCATAAAACCTGTCGAAAGCATGTTCTGCATCAATAAATGCTGCAATACCTCCAGCTTTCTGGGCTTCGGCAATAGCATGAATAGTGAGTGTAGTTTTACCCGATGATTCAGGACCGAAAACTTCGGTAACACGTCCACGCGGGTAACCTCCGACTCCCAATGCTATATCTAATGCTATTGAACCGGAAGGTATGGATGATACGTTAACGATTGCATGGTCACCCATTTTCATAATTGCACCTTTGCCGAAATCTTTCTCTATTTTGCCTAAAGTCAGTTCAAGCGCTTTTAATTTTTGCTGTCTGACATCATCTATTGATTGTTCCTTTGCCATTATTTAAGTTGTTTTGGTTAGTCAGAGTTTTAGTGCCTCTAATAATTGAGTTGTATGATTTTGAGTATCAACCTTGGTAAAAACTTCATCAATAATTCCATCCTCATTTATAATATAGGTAGTTCTCAATACTCCTTCATACGATTTTCCATACATTTTTTTCATACCCCAGGCTCCGTAAGCCTTTAGAATTTCATGATTCGGATCCGAAATAAGCGTAAAAGGTAACTGATGCTTGTCTTTAAATTTTTTATGTGAATTTTCATTATCCGGACTCACTCCAATTACTTCATATCCCTTAGCAATCCAATCATTATAATTATCACGTAAATTACATGCTTCAGCTGTACAACCCGGTGTATCATCTTTTGGATAAAAATAAAGGATTACCCTTTTCCCTTTAAAATCTTTTAAGTTTAATGATTTACCATCCTGATTATTCCCGGTGAAATCAGGTGCTTTATCACCTTTTTTTAAATATTCCATAATTTTATTGATTTAGTAAAAATACAAATATTGAGTTAATTAAATAGGAAAGAATCAGCTTCTTTTTCTATCCATTTATTAACACTAAACACGAGTTGAATGTTCGGAAGTATAAAGCCTGAATATCCGGATAATCCAGACTTTTATTTAATAGCTCTTATCATTTCTCTTTTACCCGGGGGTCCAGGCAAATTTTCAATTCTAAACCCGACAGATTTAAGAATACGTTTTACGTTACCTTTGGCACAATAGGTTGTCAATACTGCCGAAGGCTTCATTTTTTCATATATTTTATTGAATATTGGGAGGGTCCACATTTCAGGCTGTTTTTCAGGAGAAAAGGCATCAAAATAAACCAGATGAATATTTTTCGGAATCTTTATTGTTTCTAAATTCCCTTTGATCTTATGAAGGCAAAAACTATTGGTAATTGCTACATCTTTGCCCCATTTGCAACGATGCATTAAATAATAATGAGCTTCGTTATCTTCATCTAACGAGACCATACTGGTATAATTCAAATTTAGAATTACATCCATTTCCAACGGATATAGTTCCAACGTATAATACTTAACTTTTCGGTTTGTTTTCTGAGATTCAATGAGCGTAAGCAGTGCATTTAATCCTGTCCCGAACCCTACCTCGAATATAGTTAAATAATCTTCTTTCAGAATGTTAAATCCTGCATCTATAAACACATGCATCGATTCGGTTACGGCTCCATAGGTGGAATGGTAACTTTCATCAAGACTGCGGGAATATAACGTATCAGAGCCATCTGCTGTTTTAACTATCTCCATTTGTCATTTAAATCTATACTTATAAAAGTATTCAATATTTGATTATTGGTATTAAATTCGTTGTAGAATTTACCAAATGACAGCAGAAAATCCTTATAGAAAGATAATTCATATCGATATGGATGCCTTTTATGCCTCAGTGGAACAAAGAGATAATCCGAAACTTAGAGATAAACCGGTTGTCGTAGGTGGTGATTATCCCCGTGGTGTGGTAGCCGCTGCCAGTTACGAAGCGAGAAGATTTGGAATTCATTCGGCAATGGCCTCAATCACAGCCAAAAAAAAGTGTCCCGAGTTGATTTTTATAGCACCCCGGTTTGATGTTTACAAATCTGTATCAAAACAAATCCTTGAAATTTTAACAGAATATACAATACTCGTTGAACCTTTATCCCTGGATGAAGCATTTATGGATGTTACGAAGGATAAAAAAAATATTGGTTCGGCTACTTTGATAGCAAAAGAAATAAAAAAAAGAATTTTAGATAAAATCGGCATTACAGCCTCAGCCGGCATCTCAATAAATAAATTTCTGGCTAAAATTGCATCGGACTATGATAAACCAGACGGCCTATATCTTATAAAACCAGAAGACTCAGAGTCTTTTATTGAAAAATTACCTGTTGAAAAATTTTTCGGAGTAGGAAAAGTTACCAGCATGAAAATGCATAAAATGGGTATTTTAACAGGTTTGGACCTTAAAAAATTTTCAAGGCGTGATTTAATTGATCAATTTGGCAAGGCAGGTTCCTATTATTATGATATTGCAAGAGGAATAGACCGGAGAGAAGTTGAACCGGAGAAAAACAGAAAATCGGTAGGCGCTGAAAGAACATTTGAAACAGATTTGATACATTTAAATGAAATTTTAACAGAACTATACAATATAGGCCAGATTCTGGAAGAGAGACTTAGAAAAAGCAATTTTACGGGTCGTACTCTTACTCTGAAAGTTAAGTTTGAAAATTTTGAACAGATAACAAGAAGTAAAAGCTTTAACAGCAGCCTTACAACGGAATTGATCCATCAAACCACGGTTGAATTGGCATCGGTTATCGATTATGCAAATAGGGGCGTTCGGCTATTAGGTCTCTCCGTTTCAAATTCAGTAGAAAAAAGATTTGATCAACAACTTTCCATTGATTTTTAAGTTTTACGAGTAAGTATTGGTTTTAATTCTCAGGAAATATGCTTTTCATACAGATTGATCCAGATTTTATAAAACAATCAGCAATATTTTTCAATTACCAAAAAAAATATTCTCGCACCCGTGTAATAAAGCAGACTTTGAAAGATATACCTTATGGAAAGACATGTTCTTTTAGAAGATTTATAATTATCTGATTTATAAATTATTACAAACACCAAAAATATTCTTGTCGACCAAAACCTAACAATCCCAACGGTTTCAACCGCAGAATTATTAACAGATACCCTGAAAATAGTTGATAACTTATGGTTTTTAGTTAATTATTTCATTGTGAAATACTTTTAATACACAAGACTATTTTCTATTTTTAACAAGAGTATTAATAAAACTTATAGAATTATGAACAAAGGACAATTAATTGATGCTATTGCAAGCAAGTCAGGATTGACAAAAGCTGCTAGTGAAAAAGCTTTAAATGCTACAATCAAGGCTGTTACCGGTGCACTTAAAAAAGGTGACAGAGTAGGTCTTGTTGGATTTGGTTCTTTCTCTGTTGTACAAAGAAGCGCCAGAACCGGACGTAACCCTCAAACTGGAAAAGAAATTAAAATTCCTGCAAAGAAAGTTGTGAAATTCAAACCAGGAGCTGAATTGGTTCTTTAATTGTTAGGATTGACTAGTTGGTTATGTGAAAATTTCTTAGGGTTAAAATAAAAGGCACAAATTAATGTGCCTTTTTTTATCTCTGTTTGAAAAGAATTGTAATCGTTTAGTGTAATCAGAGCTTAATACAAAGGATCATAACATCATCTACCTGCTGAAATCCGCCTTTCCAATCATGAAATTCCTGCAGGAGCTTTTCTTTGCGTTTTTCCATTGGCAAAACATCAATCTCAACCAGCAGATTCCTGAATCGTTTCGTAAGATATTTTTTATAATTTTCACCGTTAAGCTGATCTGCAAATCCATCAGAAAACATATAAATGGAATCGCCTGATTGAAGTTTAACATGCTGGTTAGTAAAGTTCACTTCCTTGCTGTAATATCCAATAGGTGATCTATCTCCTTTATATTCAATAATATCATTGTTGCGAATGATATATATCGGATTATTGGCGCCGGAAAATTCCAGTTCATTCAAGGACTTTTCGAACTTTAAAAGCACAATATCCATACCTTCGCGTATTTCTGCAACATCACCGCTTGCATGCAACGCTGCTTTTAGTTTAATGCTAAGTTGGCTCAGGATTTCACCTGGTTTTTCACCAAAGCTTTTATTTACAATTTCGTTGAGCAGAGCCATTCCCAACATACTGACAACCGCACCCTGAACACCATGACCTGTGCAGTCTGCAACTGCTACAAATATTTTACCGTCACGTTTTTCCATCCAGTAAAAATCACCACTCACAATATCCTTGGGCATATTGAGAACAAAATGTTCCGGCAGCTCTTTTTTCATCACTTCATCAGGAGGCATGGCCGCACGCTGTATTGCGCTTGCCGATTTAATATTATCTGTTATAAGTTTGGCCTGTTTGGATATTAAATTATTTTTTTCAGTTAGTATTTTATTTGCTTTCTTTTTCTGAACCATTTGATAATAAATAAGACTCAGCACGCCAATAACCAGTATAATCACTGCAATCATAGAAATCAGGATGATACGTTGCCTCGCTATTTGCTCATTTTTAATCCGTAGTCTTTGACTATTTAATAGATTTTCGCGTGCACGTTCCTTCGATTCCCGTTCAGCGATTTCCTTTTGTTTTCTGACTTCTTCGGTAAGTTTAAAAATAATTTCCTGATTTGCATCTGTTTCGCCTATAATTTGACTTTCAGACAGTTGTGTTTCAAAATCAACATCCTGATACTCCGAGGTTGCCAGCATTTTTTCATAATCATTAGCTTTGTTTACCTGATTGCTGTTGGTATAAAGTTGAATTAGAACCTTTAAACTTTTGGCCAGTAGTTCTTCATAATTATTTTGCAACGAAAGATTTTTACATGCTTCATAATATTTAATTGCTTCGGGAATTGATTCAAGTTGCCTGTATGCATTTCCAAGATTGAAGTAACTAACTGCTTTTCCATAGGTATAATCTGTATTTTCTTTCAACGAAAGCGACTGTTCGTAAAATGAAATGGCTTTCTGATACCTGTTCTCGTTATAATTTATGTTTCCAAGGTTATTTAATGCCATCGATTCATCCTTTTCGTTCCCGGTTTGTTTTTTTAAATCCAACGAACGCTGGTAATATTTTTCAGCTTCATTATATTTGCCCAATTCAAAGTATGCCACACCCATTTTATTAAATGTAGCGCCCAACTCATCCGTATTATTTAATTTTTCACTGAGTTCTGCAGATTTTTTATAAGAGTCGATTGATTTTTCGAGAATCTGTTTTTTAAAATAAATGTTGCCAATATTATCCATTACATCAGATAATCCCTTTTCATCTTTTAATTTGCTTTTTACCTCTGCAGATTTTTTAAAGTTCTCAATGGCATGGTCATAATCATAAGTAGATTCATAAATTTTACCAATGTTATTCAAGACTTTGGATACTCCTTCTTCATCGCCGACTTCCTGTTTGAGAGAAGCAGATTTTTCAAGTGTTTGGATAGATGTATTATACAGACCCGAATCTTTATATGCTTCGGCCATCTTTGTCAGGATGTCTGAAGCTTTTTTCTTATTCCCCAGTTTTTCCTCAATTTTCAGTGATTTGGAATAAAGATCAAGCGCTTTGTCATTATCACCTGCATCTTGAAGCTCACTGGCAATAGTTGATAACACATTAGACTTCTCATTCTGATTTTCAATGGATTCTATATTTTGAAGTGTTGTTTTATACTTCTCCATAATATTATTCCGAAGACTATCTTTTCGCAATTTCTCTTCTTTTGTCTGCTTTATTGTTGGAACCTGCACTTGCTGAGGATTTTCTTTACGTATGGTATCTGATTTAACAGAAACATTATGTTTTTTTTGTTCTTCAAGTTGTTGAACACCTAGAATTGCTTCAATTTTTTGCATCTGCAGGCGGGGATATTCCTCAAATGGCATCAGTTCGGTAGCCTTTTGAAACTGAGTCATTGCCGCCTGATATTGCTTTTGTTTTAATAGGCTGTCACCCTGTGAAATATACTTTTTATATTGGTTGGTCTTTTCACCCGGTTGCGAACCTTCCTGTAAGGATATCAAATGGAAAGTAAAATGGTCAGAATAAAAAACAGAACAATGAATGGATTGGGCCAGGAAACAAACTATGGTTGCAAGTAAAAATCTTAATTTATAATGTTTAATCATTTTAGTTTCAATTTACCTATTTGGTTCATATCGAAAATAAAGTTATAATAAAATCTTTAATTTCTTCTTAATAAAAAATCCCGTTTTTTCAAGAATTAGAACCTATTTAGTAACAATCAAAGAGAAAATTCAGGACTCATGCTCTTATGTAACTGTCAGACAATTAATTTTTCATTTTTTGAAATCAGCTTTCTTTTTATTATTTTTAAGGTTATGTTAATGACTATTAAGCCAATATTAGCAGAATAGTATGAAGCCTTTGAATATAGAAGCAACTCATGATACTCCATTGGTGCATTTCGATAAATACACCAACCATTTTGAAATAACAGGAGTCTCTTTACCTGCAAACATTTTTGAGTTTTATAATCCATTACTCGACTGGCTTAAAGGATACTGTAAAAATCCAAACCAAGTGACACATCTTAAACTAAAGTTCGAATACCTTAATACTTCTTCCACCAAGATGATTTTGAATATTATTTCAGTTCTGGAGTTGATAACTAAAAAAGGAGGTGAAGTGGAGATCATCTGGTATTATGACTTCGGCGATTTAGAAATGAAGGAAATGGGTGAAGAATTTGCTTCTAATTGCAACCTCCCGTTTAATGTAGTCAGCAATTAATTCGATATTTCTTTCCCCGAATTGGCCTGATATTTGTTTAATTACCTGTAGGCTGATTTTTAAAATTTATAAAAAATATACTGACAAAATGAATTACAAACAACTTTTGGAAAAATATCAGTTTTTCTTTAAATATATATTTCAGAAACGGCTTATGCCCGCATTCAACATACTTAATGAACTTGCAGGAAAATGTCGAAATACCGATTTAAAAATACGGTTGGAACATAATTATGATACCTATAAAAATATGCTAAAATATTCCTTTGAACTAGACGATGATCCAGAAAAGGAAAAAGTGTATCAGAAGCTTGTTAAATCGCTTATTGAATTGGCCGATGACATACGCGAGGATTTAATTATAGGGTTTAACATGTTAAGCTATTATAAGTTCAGGAACCGAATATCAGGAAATTCAAAAATTACTAAAAACGATTCTGAAAAACTGGTTGAAGAGCTTGAATTTGAAAGAGAAGTTCAACTAATTTTAGATACAAAAACCCAACATAAACCTTCGGATAGCGATAAGGAAAACGGGTATAAAAACAGCCTTTCCAGAATCTTTGAGCTAATTTGGTTTACAGATAAATTTGGCGAAGCCGAAATTGATCTTGTAAGCAAGATCGTTAAAACAAAAGCACTGCCCTGGTATGACAAATCCATTTTAGTAACCGCATTAACATTATCTCTTTTCCGCCATTTTGACAGTAATAAAATTATGCTGTTGCTTGATTTTTATGAACAGGCAGAAGATCAGGTATGGCAAAGAGCCTTGATTGGCTGGCTAATTGGATTGCACTTTTATGATGTAAGGCTGGTTTATTATCCTGAAATTTTAAATAGACTGAAAACTATGCAGGGTGACAAAGCGCTAAATGACAATATTGAACTGGTTATTTTTCATTTTATCAAATCAAAAGAAACTGAAAAAATTGCCAAAAAAATAAAAGATGAGATTTTGCCTGAGGTTTTGAAAATCAAATCGCAATTGGAGGAAAAACTCGATATTGAAAATATTTCGTCATTTAATTTATCAGACGAAAAAAATCCAGAATGGGAAAATTTTTTCAAAGATTCACCGGACGTTTATAAAAAATTCGAGGAATTCTCAAATATGCAGATTGAAGGAGCCGATGTTTTTCTTGGCGCTTTCGCCATGCTTAAACAATTTGATTTTTTCGATGAAATAAGCAATTGGTTCCTTCCATTTTACAAAGACAATAAAGTGGTTATCAATTCACTTGATAATATTAAGGAGAATCTTGATATCTATCAGTTTGCCGAGGGATTGGAAAATACATCTTTTATGTGTAATTCAGACAAATATTCTTTTTGCCTGAATGTCAAACACATGCCTTCAGCTCAAAAATCTATGATGACAGAATTGTTTAACATGGAGCTTAAAGCTATGAACGAAATGAAGGATGACGATGAGCTGGTAAATGCCACAACACATAACAAAGCCATAATTGCACAATATTTTCAGGATTTATACCGGTTCTATAAATTGCATTCGTGGAAAAATGAATTTGAAGACATATTTGATTTGAATTTCAATATATATAATTCGGGATTTTTCAAGATTTTGGTTGAAGACAATAAAATTTTACGCAATATCGGAGAATTCTTTTTTGAAAAAAACTATTATTCCGAAGCGCTTGCATTATTCTTAAATTGTGTCTTGGATAAGGAGAGTAACTTTGAGCTTTACGAGAAAATTGCATTTTGTTATCAGCAAACCGGGAACCTTCAATTGGCGTTGGAATACTATCATAAAGCCGAACTTTTTGAGACAAATAGGTTCTGGTTATACAATAAAATTGCTTTTTGTTATCGTAAAACCAAAAACTTCAAAAAGGCAGTTGAATATTATCATGAAGCTGAAAAGCAAAATCCCGAAGATATACAGATTCAGGCTTATTTGGGCCAGACATATATGGAACTTGAGGAATATGAAACTGCTTTAAAATACTTCTTTAAAATAGAATACCAACATCCCGATGACAGTAAGAATCAGAAAGCAATAGCCTGGTGCTATTTTGTGGTTGACAAATTGGAGAGCGCTCAGAAATATATGAAAAAATTTATTTCTAAAAATGGAAAACGAAATGACTATCTCAACCTTGGACATATTGAGTGGAGCCTGGGAAATAAAAAATCAGCCATTGAGAATTATCGTCTGGCCATTAAAAAGTCTGAAAATGATTTCAACTGGTTCAATAAAGTTTTTGAGGAAGATAAAAAGTATTTGCTAAAAAACGGAATCCAACCCTTTGATATTCCTTTGATGATGGACTATCTTGCGGTATCGGAAGGAGTTTGATCCTGCTGGTTTTCAAATTTTTTCATTCGAATCTTTTTAAGATTTTCATTCATAAGTTGCCAGGTATGTTTTTTCAATTCTTCAAGATCAGATTTACTGTAATTGGATATATCAATTTCATTCAAAATATTTACTACAAAATATTGATTAGGTCTTAAGACAAGTCCTGTTTTTGGCAATGCCTCAAACGTACCATCAATAATAACCGGAACAATATTCACCTTTGTATCAAGGGCAAGGTTAAAAGCACCATCTTTAAAAGGATTCAGATTCCCGTCTCTGGTTCTTGTTCCTTCGGGAAAAATCATGATGGAGTTACCTTTCAAAATAGTCTTTTCGGCTTTATAAAGCATTTTTGCAGCGCTTTGCTTGTCTCCTCTTTTTACCCATAAATAATGGTTAAGTAGCATTACCCAACCCGCGATGGGGATTCTAAAAATCTCAATTTTTGCAACCCATCTGAAATGCCTTTTCAAGCCAAATAGCACCAAAACATCTAATAAAGATTGATGATTACAAACAATAACATAGGTATTTTTTCGGTCTATATGTTCACGGCCTGTGATATGTATATGCCACCATGGATTAATAGCAATGTAGGAAAATGCCCACAATCCTGTCAGAAAATGTGCCACCCTGATTCGCCGGTCAAATGGAAATACAACCACCCAACTAATTAAATAAACCGGAAAAATAAGAATACTCGAAAACAGCATAAAAAGCCAAAAGAACAAAGACAAAATAAATGTCCTCATATGGATTCATATTTAAGATACAATTCCATGATTGTTAGCAAATTTAATGGGAAATATACTATACCAATATATTGATTTTTGTATCTTAGACATCCGGGAGAAGAAATTTTAGTTCTTCAAATCGTTTTGGTCTGATATTTGAATCATATATAAATATAACATAAAGATCCAAATTAAACCATTAGTAACTAATCAGTATTTCCAAAAAGGATACGATATTAACCATAAGATAATGTTTTGAACAAATATTTAAGATAGAAAAAGTTAGATTTCCAAAAACGCAGTGATATTAACAAAAAAGTTTAGGGGGTTTTGATAAGTAAAAGCCAAAGTTCTTTGATATGTTGGAATGATAAAGGAGTTTTGAGAAAAAAACAAATTGAAAGCCATCCCGACAATTAATGAACTGCTTACAATAATTTCCATTCAGCAAAAACAAATAGCTGAGTTGCAGAGAAGGGTTATTCAATTAGAGGAAGAACTGTCGAGATACAAAACGAAAAAGGACAGCAACAACAGTTCCATACCACCTTCAAGAGATGAGAACAGGCCGATAAGGAACAAAAGCCTAAGGGGAAAAAGCGGTAAGAAAGTTGGGGGACAGAAAGGGCATAAAGGTTATACATTGGAGATGACCGATACCCCGGATAGGGTAGTTGAACATATCCCCTGTTATTGTGAAAAGTGCGGGAACGGATTACAACAAGTTCAGTACGAATATGCCGGAAGAAGACAGGTTATCGATATTCCCCCCATTAAACCAGAGGTTATTGAACACAGGGTCTATAAAAAAAGGTGCACATGCGGCCATGAAACAATATCCGGATTTCCAGGGGATGTTACTGTACCGGTGAGTTATGGGTGCGGGGTTGAAAGTTTGATTGGTTACTTCCATACCAGGCAATATATCCCATTTGCCAGGATGCTGGAAATTTTCCATGACATATTTGGTTTGCCGGTTAGCGAAGGTGGCCTTCATTATTTGTTGAATAAACTTGTGGCAAAAGCCGCACCTGCGTATGAGATGATAAAACAAACCGTATATGATAGCGAGGTGATAGGTTCGGATGAAACAGGTGCAAAAGTAAACGGTAAGAAACAGTGGTTTTGGACATGGCAAAGCAAAACTGCTACTTTGATCAGTATTTCTTCTAACCGGGGATTCGATACCATACAGTCAAACTGTGGTGATGCCATGGGAAGCGCCATTTTGGTGCATGATTGTTGGAAGCCGCATTTTCAGGCAGCATCCTCCGGACATCAATTATGTACTTCGCACCTGTTGCGGGAATTGAACTATTTGATGGAAAAGGATAAGGTCAAATGGCCGTCCGATTTCAAAAACATGCTGATGAAGGCATTAAAATTGAAGAAATTGCTTGCTTCAAACGATTATTATTATCCAAATAAAAAGAGAGACGGTTTGGAAAAAGAATTGGAAAAATTGTTGCGGCAAAAGATTGAAAATAAATTCAAGGAAACTGTTTCATTTCAAAAAAGAATGAACAAATACAAAAATTACATATTCACCTTTCTTTATCATCCAAAAGTGCCACCGGACAACAATGACTCTGAAAAAGCAATACGAAATGTTAAAGTTAAACAAAAGGTTTCTGGACAGTTCAGATCAATAGGTGGTGCGCAAGCTTTTGCAATACTACGTTCAATAACCGATACAGCTCTCAAAAACGGACAGAATGTCTTAAATGCTTTAAATATTGTGGCCAATATGAAAATACAAACTGATTAGTTACAACCATTAAAATAATCAGCATGAAACCACTAAAATCTACAACTCCTCTGGCGCGATGGTTATTGAGAATATGTCTCGCAGTCTTTATTTTCTTCACCTATTTTGGCACTTTTAAAACATTTAACCTTAAAGATATTAATTTCTATTTTGCAGCAGCATATTTTGTATTTGGTGCCCTATTGGTCATTGGAGGTTTTTTATCTAAAGGTTCTATAACTGTATTATCTGGCTTGATAATATTTTTACTTTCTGTTTATCAATTGATTAAATCATTTTCGGGTGAGATAAACGAATATTTGCTGGTATTTTTGCTTCCTGCTTCCATAGCATTTTACTTTTTATCAACAGGAAATGACAGTTAATAAAAAGATCGAATAATTAGTTCGCATATTATAAAACTTAATAAAGTTATTGCCGTAAAGGCTGGTAAAGATTAAATGTTCATCTTAGAATTTCAAATCATGAAAAAATCGCTTATTACATTGATAGTATTTTGTTTAGGAGTCGGATTGTTTGGTCAGAATAATGCTATGAAAGAACCGACCGATACAATTTTCAGAATTGATACTAAGATATTACCTGTAAATGTTACTACAGTAACTCCCTCATATATCAGTTTTACATATCCTGGCAAAGATGAAATTTTCACCATAGAGAGAAAAGATGTGTATAAAATTATATATAAAAACGGTCGTGTGGAAGAACTTAACAAACCGGCAGTTATTGATGTACCTGCAGACTCATGGGAGGCTGTCTGGTTAACAGAAAATAAAAAAGATGTGGCTAATTTATATAAGTTGGGAGAAGTGGAATCTACCTCACCACCGAGTGCAAGGAGTCCAAAAGCAGCAAAAAAAGGGGCAATTATCAAGTTGCAGAAAAGAGCTGCCAATATGAAGGGAAGTATTATTCTGATTACCTATAAAGAACAAACCGGAGGATATGGTGAATTTCCGGGCTATATTATTAAGGGTACCGTATATGGGTATGAACCACCTGAAGAAACAAATAATAATTAGCAAACTTAAAAATTATATAAAGCATCTTTTCAGATGCTTTTTTTGTTAGAAAAAAGCATCTGCTAACATCTCTATCTCATTGTTCGGTGTATCTTTCGGAACCTGATGTTTTAATACACTCATGATGTGATCTTCCTTATGCTTTTTTCCAATTAATGTTTCTGCAACTCTGGATGCTATATAATTGCCTATGTAACTGCCGGTAATCCTGGCTAATTGAATAATTCCTGCATCCACATTCAATTCAATACCAATCCATTTATTGATAATGGATGCTTTATTTTCAAAGCTGTATTTAGGCGAATAACCATATATCCAATCCCAGGTGTTGTATTTTTCAGTTACCAGTTTTTCGATGGCCCGGATATCCGTCTGATTAAATACATATTCATTGATTTCCAGTGATGAATTCTTAAATGAAGAAAATAAAGCCAACATGAAATCGTCTGTGTTCATTTTTCTGCTAAGATACTGCTGAATATTAGTTACCTGACTTCTGTTTGACTGAACAGCTTTATCCTTATATTTTCCTGGAATCACTTTAAGTGCCTCACTCAAATTATGCAGTTCGGAATTAAACAGAAGCGTTCCATGGTGTAATATTCTTGACTTGTAAACATGTTCGGCATTGCCTGAGATTTTTTTTCCATGAAGTAAAATTTCATTTTTCATTCCTTGTTCTGCACGGATACCTAATCCCTCTAACATTTCCAGTACAGGAGTAATGAATCGTTTAAAATCGACCAGCTTACCTTTTTCGCCTTCCTGGATAAAAGTAAAATTGATATTTCCCAAATCGTGAAATACGGTACCACCTCCGGTCAATCTCCTTGCCACTCTGATATTATTTTTCTTTACGTAAGGATAATTAATCTCAGCAAGGGTATTTTGGTGTTTTCCTACCACTATGGTCGCATCACACCGCCATAACATAAAGTATTCCGATGGGCTGTTTTTCAACAGAAACTCTTCTGCTGCAAGATTGAAAAAAGGGTCCTGATTTTGGCTTAAGATACAAATCATCTCTGCCTTAATATTATTCTCATAAGTTTTTATTGACTGCATTAAAATTAAACTTAAATTTTCATTTGTGAATAATGAATTGTTAAACAGTAAATAACATTCTTAAAAATTTTGTACTTTAACTTTTACAAATTGAACTTAATAAATTATGGAAAAATTAGTTGAAAGGTTTATCAAATATGTAAAAATCAACACACAATCAGACGAGAATTCCAAAAGCACGCCAACCACAAAAGGGCAACTGGAACTTGGTAAAATACTTGAAGAAGAGCTTAAAAATATTGGAATGACTGAAGTTGAACTGGATGAAAACGGATATCTTATGGCTACCTTACCCGCAAATATTGCCAAACAGATTCCTTCCATTGGTTTTATTGCCCACATGGATACATCACCCGATTTTACAGCTGAAAATGTTAATCCCCAAATCATCGATACATTTTACGGTAAAAATGTGGTTCTCAATCAGAAATCAAATATTGTACTTTCTTCCATTGAATTTCCTTCGCTTAACAATTACCTGGGACATTCGCTGATAGTTACTGACGGGCAAACATTGCTGGGGGCAGATAACAAAGCGGGAGTGGCTGAAATTGTAACTGCAATGGAGTATTTGATAAAGCACCCCGAAATAAAACATGGTACAGTAAAAATAGCATTTACTCCCGATGAAGAAATCGGGAAGGGAGCCGATAAATTTGACATTAAGAAATTCGGTGCTGATTTTGCTTACACCATTGACGGTGGGGGAATTGGTGAAATAGAATATGAAAATTTCAATGCTGCACGCGCTAAAATAACTATCCAGGGATTAAATGTGCATCCCGGAACTGCTAAAAATAAAATGAAAAATTCCATGCTGATTGCCATGGAACTTAACAGCATGTTACCAGGACATCAGACCCCTGAACATACCGATAATTATGAGGGATTCTACCATCTAACTGATATCCATGGTAATGTAGAATCAACCACTGTAAATTACATTATTCGCGACCACGACAAAGAAAAATTCAGTAGGAAAAAAGACCTGATGATAAAAATCGTCGACCACCTGAATATGAAATTTGGAGCAAGGACCGTTAAGCTTACTATGGTAGATCAATATTATAATATGCGGGAGAAAATAGAACCAAACTTCCATATTGTTGAACTTGCCATGAAAGCTATGAATGAATTGGGAATTAAACCAAAAGTTATACCCATAAGAGGCGGAACAGACGGAGCACGGTTATCATTTATGGGATTACCCTGTCCGAATATTTTTGCCGGCGGACACAATTTTCATAGCAAATTTGAATTTATACCCATAAGTTCTATGGAAAAGGCGATGTTAACAATCGTAAAAATTGCCGAGTTGAATGCCCGTTAATAAATATTCCATAGAAGTGTTTTGGGGAAAAATTGGGATATCATATATGTCATCTGAAAAATAGGGTTTCTAATGAATAAATTAAATCAAAAACAATGAAAAGAAAATTAAGACTTGTTTTTACGTTTCTGCTTTTCCCTTTTTTAATCAATGCTCAACAAAATCAGGATAGCATTAAAACGGCCTTGCTGATTGTCGATATACAGGATTTTTATTTTCCCGGAGATGGTCCCGGCTTAGTTAATGCAATACCTGCAAGTCTGGCAGCCAAAGAAGTTCTGCAAGTCTTCAGAGATCAGCATCAATTGGTGGTGCATGTCCGCCATAAATCAAACAGGGGATTTGAAATACAGAAAAATGTAGCTCCGCTTTCAACCGAAAAAGTAATTACAAAAGAGGAGGTTAATAGTTTTCTTGGAACAGATTTATTGGAGTATTTGAAAAACAATAATATCAACAGACTTGTCATTATTGGTATGCAGACACAGTTATGCCTGGAAGGCGCTGTAAGGGCAGCACACGATTTTGGTTATCAATGTATTGTTATACAGGATGCATGTGCCACAAGAGATGTAACGTTTGGAGACAAAACAGTAAAAGCTGAAGATGTTCAGACAACCGTTTTGGCAACACTCACAGATGGTAGGTATGCCAACGTAATTGACCTCAAAGAGTTCAAAACAAATGCTGAAAAATATTTATTTCAAAAACTTGATTTTTAACTGAAATTAATTAAAATTAACATCAACCAGCATTATTTCTGATTTTCCGGCTGTTTTAACCGGAGGCCCCCATAGACGTAATCCACTGGTTACAAAAAATTGTGTATTTCGTATTTTCCTGTAGCCCCAACTAAGCTCATAGATGTGATGTATTATCAGGTTGATGGGAAATAATTGACCATTATGTGTATGTCCTGAAAATTGAACATCTATGGGGGAGTAACTAACCTCATGCAATTGTGTAGGACGATGATCCATCAGAATTGAAGGCAGATCAGGAGAAAAGTTTTTCAGAAATTCATTTAATGTTTTCCGCTGCTTGAAGTGTTGATCGTATCTTCCTCCCAGATAAAAAGAATTATCAATTCTGACCATAGTATCGCGAAGAAGGATTATTCCTGCTTTTTTGAAAAATGTTCCTTTTTCCTGCTTGCCGTAAAATTCATGATTCCCGAGAATGCCATAGGACCCGTATTTGGTCTGAATTTTCCGTAATGTTGATTCAATAGTAATTAGGTTTTTTGATTCCCAATTACCTTCTGTAATATCTCCACCGAAAAGCATAAGATCAGGATGGGTGGCGTTTACCTTCCGTACGAACTGTTCAATGAAACGTAACCGGGTATTTTGTTGTATATGGATATCAGCCACAAATGCAATCCGCAGGTGATCAATCGTTGAATTCTTCCGCGGAACTTCTATCTCGTATTTCGAAACACGAATGGTATTCAAATTGAAAATACCAGCTATTACTATCGCCACTGATAAAAAGATCATCGTGCTAAGCGTATATAGTCTGAATAAAAAACTTTTCCTTTTTTGAACAGCAATAATCTTTACCAATAAATTGAGTAACAGAAACAGGTCGTACAAGAGTACAAACAGAAACAGATAAAGATAGAACGGGAGGAGATAGCCTGAGATACCAGAAAGTATCTTTAACAGCAAATGCATATCATGGTGAGCATAAGCTTGGGTAAATGGGAAAATAGCAGCCAACAGCAAATAAACAATTATATACCAATACCTGTAATCCTTACTGATAAACAGATGTTTTATGCGGAAAAAAACATAAATATTGGGAATAATATAAACCAGTGTAAGGTATAAATGAAACATACTTATTTTCTTCAGTTATTTATTGATTGAATTCTTTTGCTACAAGTTTAATTTTAGAAAATATCTCTTATCAATTTTTATTAATAAATACTGAAATAACCTGGCCAGTAGGATACCAAACAGAGCTCCTGCAATCACATCTCCTGGATAATGAACGCCAAGATAAATTCTGCTATAAGAGACAACTGCAGCCCAAAGAATAATAAATATGCTGTAAAGTTTATATTTGAATATAAAAGTGGTAAAAATTGCAAGAGCAAAGGAATTTGCCGCATGGTTGGAAATAAATCCGAATTTTCCACCACAGTGATTGTTCACAAGATGCACCAACGACTGGATTTCAGGTTGATGACAAGGCCTGAGGCGATGAATCGTATTTTTAAAAAGGATCACAGATAATTGATCGCTAAGGATTATTAAGATAATCGTGGATAATATAAAAAGCAAAGATTTCCACCGATATTTGTAAATCATCCAACCTACAATAAAGATATATAAAGGTATCCATTCAAACCTGCCGCTTACAAATAACATTATCTTGTCCCAGCATGGAGAGTGTATCCCGTTAAGAAACAGAAAAAGCTTTGTGTCAATATGTACAAGATATTCCAGCATGTATGCTAATGGTTTAACTCATTCCACAATAAATCTTTCAGCTTGTCAATATTGTTCTGTGTTACAGATGAAATAAACAGGGAAGGAATATCAGGTAAATCATTTTTAATTTCAAGTATTAATTCCTCATCCAGCATATCTGCTTTTGAAACAGCCAGTATTCTTCGTTTATCAAGAAGTTCAGGGTTATACTTTTTCAATTCATTCAACAAGATGTTATACTCTTCATGAATATTTTTGCTGTCTGCAGCAACCATGAATAGTAGAACTGAGTTACGTTCAATATGCCTGAGGAATTTTAATCCGAGGCCCTTCCCCTCGCTTGCACCCTCAATTATCCCCGGAATATCAGCCATCACAAAGGATTTGTTATCCCGATAGGAAACAATTCCGAGATTTGGTGTAAGTGTGGTAAACGCATAGTTGGCAATTTTTGGTTTTGCAGCAGAAACAACTGAAAGTAACGTAGATTTTCCAGCATTGGGAAAGCCAACAAGTCCGACATCAGCCAGAATTTTCAATTCGAATGCATACAAACCTTCAATTGCCGGTTCGCCAGGTTGGGCAAAACGCGGAGCCTGACGGGTAGCTGTTTTAAAATGATTGTTCCCCTGACCTCCCCTGCCGCCGGGAGCAAGGATTTTGGTCTCTTCATGTTGTGTAATTTCAAAAAGAAACGCTTCATCCTCAGCATTTCTGGCAATAGTACCAAGAGGTACCTCAATAATCATATCTTCACCATCTGCACCCGTTTTTAGGGCGCCGGCCCCATTTTCACCATTACCGGCAAAAACATGTTTCATATATCTCAGATGAATCAATGTCCACAGGTTGCGGTTACCTTTAAGAATAACATGCCCGCCCCTGCCGCCATCGCCGCCATCGGGCCCTCCTTTGGGAATAAATTTTTCACGCCTGAAATGTACCGAACCTGCCCCACCCTTTCCTGAACGGCAATAAATTTTTATGTAATCAATAAAATTAGAATCTGACATGTATAAATAATTAGTGCCGTGATTATAAAGTGCCTAAAGTTATTTCGTTCTCTGATATGAGTTCCACTATTTAATAAATTGTATTCTTTTGATTAAATCGTCTTTTTACTAAAAATTCTAAGTACTTCAAACTTTAAGTACTCAAAACTCTAGCTAACTTCAAGTACTTCTTCCTTATTTTACTTTTTCAATCGCATTGTACAACTTGTCGAATATCTCTTCGACACTGCCCATTCCTGTAATGGATTGCAGCTTATGCTGCTTTTCATAAAAACCTTTCACCGGAGCAGTTTCAGAATTATAGACTTTTATCCTGTTTTCGATGATGGATACATCCTGATCGTCGCTTCTTCCGGAATCCTGACCACGACCCAGCAATCTCTTCACAAGTTCGTCTTTTTCAACTTCGAGTGACAACATAATTGATATTGGTGTACCTTTTTTATTCAATAGATTGTCCAGCGCTTCTGCCTGGGCTGAGGTGCGTGGAAATCCGTCAAAAATAAATCCTTTTGCATCTGCCTGCTGATCTATTTTGGATTCAATCATCCCAATTACAACACTGTCGGGTACCAGTTCCCCTTTATCCATAAATTTTTTAGCTTCTATACCCAGAGTGGTTTTTGCTGCCAACTCACTTCTCAGTATATCACCTGTTGACAAGTGAACCAGTTTGTACTTTTCTATAATTTTAACTGCTTGTGTTCCTTTACCTGCGCCCGGAGGGCCAAACAATACAATATTCAACATACAACTTAAATTTATTAATTAATCATTTTATAAATATTCAATAGATTTCTACCGTACCCGTTATAATCGAGACCAAAGCCAACAACAAAATCATTCGGTATTTCAAAACCTACATAGCTGACTTTAAATTTGTTGTGATAATTTGCCGGTTTGAGCAGCAAGGACGCAATTCTTATCTCTGCAGGTTGAAATCCGTTAAGCTGCATCAACGTATTTTCTACCGTAAGTCCCGAGTCAACGATATCTTCCAGCACGACCACCTGTTTATTTGAAATATCTTCATTTAATCCGATAAGCCTTCTAACCACTCCGGTACTGGAATCTCCCTGATACGAAACCATCTTTAAAAACGAAATCCTGCAATCAAAGTTGATTCTTTTTAACAATCCGGCTGCAAACATAAATGCCCCGTTCAACACACCCAAAAAAATAACATCTTTACCTGCAAGATCTTGATTTATCTTTTCAGCAATTTCCTGAATCGCATTTTCTATTTTTTCATAAGGAATAAATAGCTCAAAATTCTTGTTCTGTAAAGTAATTTTATCCATAATACCCTTGCAGGTAAAAGTTCGTTGCGAAATTACAAATTATTGGACTATTTTTAGGCTAATAAATTTAAATCTAAAAAATAGCCACAATGACAGCCAAAGTTAGCATAATCATGGGCAGTACATCCGATTTACCGGTGATGGAAAAAGCAGCAAAAATTCTCGATGAACTTGAAATATCCTTCGAAATCAATGCCCTTTCTGCCCATCGCACTCCCGAAGAAGTGGAAAAATTTTCCAAAAATGCGGAGGCAAGAGGGATAAAAGTTATTATTGCTGCTGCAGGAATGGCAGCGCATCTGCCGGGTGTTATTGCTTCCATGACGACCCTGCCTGTAATAGGAGTTCCTATTAATGCTTCGCTGGATGGAATGGACTCACTCCTGGCCATTGTTCAGATGCCCCCGGGTATTCCGGTTGCTACGGTAGGTATTAATGGAGCACAGAATGCCGGAATACTTGCCGCACAAATACTTGCTATTGGTGATGACAACATATCAACAGCCCTTAAAATATTCAAAGAAGGATTGAAAAGCAAGATTGTAAAAGCCAATGAAGAATTAAAAAATGTGAAGTATAAGTTTAAGGTGAACTAAGTCTGAGAGGCAGAAAATTTACCTTCTATATTCATCATTTAATGTCCCATGTTGGATATTGCATGTTGAATTATAACAACACCTAATTGATGAGAATTACAAAAAGAAATTCATTCAAGAACAATATATTCGCTATCCTTATTCTAATCCTATCCAATACCTCCTTATTTTCTCAGGATAATTTTGCATCGGGAGCAAGAGAAAATGGATTGTCTGGGGCAGGAACCATGCTGACTGATTTATGGTCAAACTATCATAACCAGGCAGGACTGGCTTATATCGAAAATTTCACCCTTGGGTTTCATTACGAAAATAAGTATGCCTTATCGCTGTTTTCATTGCAATCGTTTGCCATGGCCATTCCCACCAGAAGCGGAACCATTGGTACCAATATTGCCATTTTTGGAAATCCAAAATATTTTGAAAGCAAAATGGCGCTGGCATTTGGAAAATCATTCGGAGAAAAATTTGCTGCCGGGGTACAGTTGAATATGTTGGGAATATATCAGTCTGAGGATTATGGTAATATTTCTGTGCTTGCAGTTGAAGGCGGTTTAATGGCCAAACCTGTTGAAAAACTCACCCTGGGATTTCATGTTTACAATCCAACAGGAGCGTCTTTCAAACAGTTTACAGACAAAGATATTCCGGTGATATTTGAATTGGGATTAGGGTACCAGCTAAATGAAAAGCTTTTGCTGGTTACCGAAGCAGAGAAGAATATTGATACCAAAGGGGTGGTAATTGCAGGAGCCGAGTATTATTTCCTGAAAAATGTTTGTGCCAGGGCAGGATTTTCAACGTATCAGTATTCAAACTATTCTTTTGGAGTAGGTTTTTCCCAAACAAGAATAAAAGCAGATATGGCTTTCACCGAAAATAAAATACTTGGATATTCGGCTCACTTTTCGTTGAGTTACTCGTTTTAGAAAAGTTATTTCTTGAACAGCTTTTCTTAAGCTGCAATATCGAATTAAGTCCTGTTCACGCAAAGGCCGCTAAGTATTACGCAAAAATCGCAAAGTTTTTAATATAAATTATCCGCCGTAGGCGAACCTTGTGTAAACAATAAGACATTTCTACTTATTAGCTTCAACATCAAGATTTTCCGTTCTGCTCATATCGTTTTCAATCTTCCATGTGCCATTTACATAATGCCATTGGGTCAAATAAATACCGGATACATTTAGCACCTGATTCACACTTACGGTCCATGTACCTCTTTCCACAGCGATGGAATCGCTAACAATGGAGAAGGTGGCTTTTGTATCTGTAAACCGTATACCCCGGTTATATAATTGCTGCCAATAGGTGTGGATATCATCTTTGCCATAAATGGTCGGATACTGGTCCGGCATAAAACAGGCATTATCGAGGTATCTCGTGCAAACAGAATCAATCTGGCCGTTATTAAACTGCCTGACAAATCCAGGGTCAGAGACAAGTGTATTATAGCTCTCCCGCATTTTAATTTTATCCTGTGCTTTAGAATAAATACCCGTGAAGAGCAGTATAAAAAAGACTGTCAAAAATGGAACCGATAAAATCATTATTTTTTTCATGGTGTTTGTTTTTAAGTTGAATAAATCGAATACATATCTATAAAGTTGCCCGAGCCATGATGAAATAGTCAATCCGGTTTTTACAAACCAAACCGAAAAACCATCTGATGAATTATAAAAGTCGTATCCCAGGGCGGCAAAGATTATTTTTACTGTATAGCTTCTGGGAGTAACCTCACCTGACTCAATCCGCTGAAGGGTCCTCACACTGATATTGCACTTTTCTATAAGTTCTTCCTGTGTTAAACCTTTCGCTTTTCGAAGTTCAGAGATCTTTTTACCTAAATCAGGTTGTTTCATAATTCATCAAAAATTTTGGACAAGATTATAGTGAACTTAAAAACTAACAAAACAAATGTATTGATTTTTCCCCGACATTGGGGCGACATTTACATGACATGGCTGAGTTAGATTGATTATTGATGGATGGAGTTCATCCCCTACGGGGAAATTTTTAAATTATTCATTTTATCTACAATATTTAAACCGCTACGCGGTATTTATTGCACAAAAACCCGCTTTTCAACTCATCCTATCTGACTAATCTGAAAAATTATTCTTTTAATCCATCTAAAATAATTGCCCGTAGGGTATAAATGATTGTAAAAATCAGAATAAGAAATATATATTACCTCGTAGAGGTTAAACATCATCCAAAAAATCAAATAAAAATTTCTCGTTATATTCAATTTCAAATTTCTTAAGAAAATGAATATATTCTTCCCTAAAAGTCGTTTTTCTATGATGTTCTTCCTGGTTCAGAATGTATTGATAAACATCATTAATTTGAGAACGACTATATGTAAAAGCACCATAACCATCCTGCCAGGCAAATTTTCCGGGACACAATTTCTCATTATTGATCATCAGGGACGAACTCCTTTTAATGTCATGTACGGTATCTGAAATTGATACATTAGGATTCAAACCCATGAAAATGTGTATATGATTTGATATTCCATTGACTATTATAGATTTATGTTTCATTTCTGTCACAATGCCACTGATATATTTAAACACTCTGTCTCTGATATTCTTGTGCAAAACTGCATCCCGATTTTTAACTGCGAATACTAACTGAACATACAATTGTGTGAATGTACCTGGTTTCATGAATTTAGGGTTTATCCCCTACGGGGAAAATTTATTAAAAATATTATTTTATCTACAATATTTAAACCGCTACGCGGTATTTATTACACAAAAACCCGCTTTTCAACTCATCCTGTCTGACTAATCTGAAAAATTATTTTCTTAATCCATCTAAATTAATTGCCCGTAGGGCATAAATGATTGTAAAATTCAAATCAGAAACATGTATTACCTCGTAGAGGTTAAACATCATCCAAAAAATCAAATAAAAATTTCTCGTTATATTCAATTTCAAATTTCTTAAGAAAATGAATATATTCTTCCCTAAAAGTCGTTTTTCTATGATGTTCTTCCTGGTTCAGAATGTATTGATAAACATCATTAATTTGAGAACGACTATATGTAAAAGCACCATAACCATCCTGCCAGGCAAATTTTCCGGGACACAATTTCTCATTATTGATCATCAGGGACGAACTCCTTTTAATGTCATGTACGGTATCTGAAATTGATACATTAGGATTCAAACCCATGAAAATGTGTATATGATTTGATATTCCATTGACTATTATAGATTTATGTTTCATTTCTGTCACAATGCCACTGATATATTTAAACACTCTGTCTCTGATATTCTTGTGCAAAACTGCATCCCGATTTTTAACTGCGAATACTAACTGAACATACAATTGTGTGAATGTACCTGGTTTCATGAATTTAGGGTTTATCCCCTACGGGGAAAATTTATTAAAAATATTATTTTATCTACAATATTTAAACCGCTACGCGGTATTTATTACACAAAAACCCGCTTTTCAACTCATCCTGTCTGACTAATCTGAAAAATTATTTTCTTAATCCATCTAAATTAATTGCCCGTAGGGCATAAATGATTGTAAAATTCAAATCAGAAACATGTATTACCTCGTAGAGGTTAAACTTCAAAACTCCTACCGATCCCGGCTTTTCATCTTAATATCCTGAATTATTTTATCCAGTTTTTCCTTACTTGAACTAAATATAAGACAGTTGTATAAAAGATATTTATTTCCCGGGTCAAGTATTTTTGGATAAACAACCTGGATAATTTCAAGTTTGTTATCATCGAACGGAAATATATTCAACAACTCGATTAACTGGATAACTACAAAAAAATGATTTACAGCCGACGCAGTTACGATTTGCTTTTTGTTATCAGCAAAAGAAGCTTCAGTCACATTTCTTTTCAATAAATTAAATTCAACGTCATTCATGGGTTGAATAACCGGAATTTTTTCATCCGGAAGCAATTCATCTACAAGATAAAGGATTTCATCAATCTCTTTTTGCATCTCCTGTTTATCCCAGTAATTCAGGTGTTCCGAATAGGTCTCTTCCAGGTTTTTTATTCTTGAAACCAATTCTTTTTTTGTTATTTTCCTTTCGTGATGACGGTTGTCGGGTGCTGGCTGATTATGTTGTATTTGATTTTCCAGGTTGTCAGGCCGTTCTTTGGTGTGTTGGGCTGACAGTGTTATTGAACCCAGACAAAAAATAAAAGCAAGAGTTAGGATATAAATAGTTTTCATGGTTTTTAGAATTAAATGTTCTTTAAGGTGATATTCAAAATTTATGCCGGTAATCAAGGATACATCCCATTCACTAAATATATTTTAAAAGTTTTCATATTATCCTCTTCATAATAAACTCCATAATTTATAAGGAAATGCAAACAAAAAAATTTAATTACAATTATTGACATTTAACTGATTTTTATTATCTTGTGGTCGCACTAATATAAAACCCTTATCCCGCAATGATTCAATACCGGTTATTCGCAGCGGTTTATATGATTTCGGTTTGTTCCATATTGTATTCCCAACAACCGTATGATATTGAAGCAATTGAAAATGTGATTGAGGAAATCTCCGAAAACTATGAAAACGAGCTGGATTATTCCAGTCTTGTCGAGGACCTAACCTACTATGCTGAAAATCCTATTAATCTGAACTCCTGCACCTACGACGAGCTTTCAAAGCTTCAATTTCTTACTGATTTTCAAATCAAGAGTCTGCTGGATTATGTGAAAAAATCCGGCCCAATTGTCTCTCTCGCCGAAATACAATATATCTATGGATTCGATAATCAACTTGTATCTTACCTAAAAAGGTTTATTACCTTGGAGTCTGTGCCTCAGAAAAAAGATTTTAAACTGAAAAATGCACTAACCTATGGCAAAAACGAACTTTTTCTGCTAATGACCAGAACATTACAACAAAAAACTGGCTATGAAACAATTTCTGATTCCATCCTAAAATATCAGCCGGATAAAAGCAGATACCTGGGCAGTCCTTTTAAAATTCGTGCAAAGTATAGTTATCATTATCTCGAAAAACTAAGATTCGGATTTCAGGCAGAAAAAGATGCCGGGGAAGACCTTTTTGGCGGAAACAATAAAAACGGTTTCGACTTTTACTCAGGGTATTTGCAGGTAAATGATGTCGGGCCTTTAAAAAACCTGACCATAGGGGATTATCAACTACAGTTTGGCCAAGGACTTACGCTATTCAGCGGACTTGCATTTGGCAAATCAGCCTTCAGCAGCGATGTGATTAAAAGAACAACCGGTATCCGAAAATATTCATCGTCCGATGAAAATCAGTTTTTCAGAGGTGTGGCCGGTACATTCAAAATGGAGAATTTTGAAATCACCGGCTTTATTTCAAAAAAGGGTATAGATGCAAACATTACCGATACCCTTAACAACGGTGATTATGAATTTTCATCTTATCAGACTACAGGATATCACCGAACTCCTTTGGAAATCCAGGATTTTCATTCGGTTAAAGAAATTACCTCAGGTTTGAATGTTCAGTACATTAATGAAAAATTCAGAATCGGTGCCACCATTGTGAATTATACATTTAACGGAAACTACAATCCTGCCGATAAACCTTACAATCTTTTTAGCTTCCGGGGTTCCTCGCTGATTAATGCAGGGTTAGATTACAGGTATAGAATGCGTAATGTGGAGATATTTGGTGAAACCTCTTATGGCAACGAGAACTGGGCTACACTGAACGGCATCATGGTTCAGACAGGAGAGTTGGCATCTTTCACCTTACTGTATCGTAATTTCTCGAAGGGCTTTTTTGCTTACCGTAACAATCCTTTTTCGGAATACACTTCCAAAAACAACGAACAGGGAATTTACCTGGGAACAACCATTTATCCGGTTAAGTATGTAAAGTTAATTGCCTATTTCGATGCATTCAAATCTCCCTGGTTGAGATACAACACAAATTCACCGACAGAGGGCAGGGACTACTTAATGCAGATTTTATATACCCCGAAAAAGAATTTCGAAGTTATACTGAGATATAAATCAGAAACAAAACCATCGAATGAAAATGATGAATCTTTACCTGTTCCGGTAACAAAAGATTATACCATTAACAAAACCAGGATATCCGCAGCTTATCAGGTTTTTCGTAATGTAAGGTTCAAAAACAGGTTAGAAGTAAGCAATTTTGTGAATGAGGTCGGTTCAAAAGAAACAGGCTACTTGATAAGTCATGATGTAATTTTCACCTGTGAAACATTTCCGGTTTCCTTATGGCTCAGATACTCGCTTTTTCATTGCGATTCGTATGATTCACGAATTTATACCTATGAAAATTCTTTGCCTTATTCTTACTCGGTGCCCTCTTTCTACAACAAAGGTATGCGTGGGTATTGCATGATAAAATACGCTTCGGGACATTTCAATTTGTGGCTTCGATACAGCCTCACAAAATACAATAATATCGAAACAATTGGAAGCGCCCTGGATAAAATTGATGGCAACGTAAAATCGGATGTGGAGATGATGTTGGGGGTGAAGTTTTAGATTATTTAAGCGTTTTTCAAATCAATAGATATTTTCATTATAATACTAGATCAGAATGAAAATAAGATTCTTGAAAAATATTATTAAAATTTTTTCTTTCCTGGATGTTGTCGGTTATCAAAGAAGTCCAACAAGATAATCCTCTCATTGTAAATCTTATAAAAAATATTTATCTGTTTTAGAATAGTAAATCCTCTAATTTCTTTTTCTTTATTTTCTATGGATCCGATTTCCGGAAAATCAGATAAAATATCTAAAAATTCATAAACATTTTTTACAAATAAATTTGTGACTCTATCTCCCCAAGTTTTCTGAAGATATGCTATAATTTGATCAAACTTTTTATCTGCTTGCTTTGACCAATAGATCTTTAGAGCCATTTCTTATGCTTCTTTTTCATATCTTCATGAGGTATCAGGTTTTCATATTTTTCGCTTTCTTCCAGTGCAATTAATAATTCTTCCTGTTCTTCATTTGTAAGTTTATCCCATAACTGTCCTTCACGGTAAGATACTTTATTCTTCAGAAGATTATAAATGTTGGTAAGTAGATTCTCATTTTCAATACTATCGACGAGATTATGAATGTTTTTTTTAATTTCAACCGTGTTCATATTTAGATACTTTATTCAAAGTTAATAATTATAATATAACAATATAATAGCCATTTAAGTCAATGCTCTTTATTTAGTCTCAGTATAAATTGTCCCTGCAAATCCAGTAGCATATAATTCCAAATTGCCTCTATATTCCTGTAAGTAAATTACTTTGTTATTACATCATTCAATACTTGTTAATAGTGTTTTACCTGCATATCGCCTTTTTTTTTATGTTTGTAAACTTTATCAAATTAAATATAACCTTTTATGCCAAGTTTTGTAATCAACGACAAATGCGACGGGTGCAAAGCACTTGACCGCACGGCTTGCCAGTATGTTTGTCCGAACGACCTGATGGTACTGGATAAGGAAAAGAACAAAGCATACAACCGTGCCGTGGACATGTGTTGGGAATGTTATAGCTGTGTGAAAATTTGTCCAACTCAGGCCATTGAAGTCCGGGGTTATGCCGACTTTATGCCGCTGGGTGCAACGGTACAGCCTATGCGAAGCTCGGATGCCATTCTGTGGTCAGTGAGGTTCCGCAACAAGCAAATCAAGCGGTTTAAATTTCCCATTCGTACCACTCCCGAAGGAAGTATCCAGCCCGATGCAGGATTTTCCTCAGGAACAGACGACCTGAAAGATCCGCATTTAAGAACAGAACCGGACTCACTGGGAACAGAACTCTATAAAAAATGAGGGCTTCGACTATGCCCAGTCTAATAAAAGTATGATTTGTCACACTGAGCGTAGTCGAAGTGTGATTTGAAACGAATAAGCTAATTAAACAATCAAGTATGGATATCAATACCTTCGAAACCATTACCATAGAAACTGACCTGCTTATTCTGGGCGGTGGTATGTCTGCATGTGGAGCTGCTTTTGAAGCGGCACACTGGGCAAAAAAACATAACCTACGGGTAACCCTTGTCGATAAGGCAGCCATGGAACGCAGCGGTGCTGTCGCGATGGGATTGTCAGCCATCAACATGTATCTCGGACTGAAAGACGGAAAGAACACCGTGGAGGATTATGTTCAGTATGTAAAAAACGACCTGATGGGCATTGCCCGCGATGACTTGGTTGCCAACATTGCCCGCCATGTAGATTCTACAGTTCACCTGTTTGAAAAATGGGGATTGCCCATCTGGAAAGATGAAGCTGGAAAATATATCAATGAAGGCCGCTGGCAGATTATGATTCATGGCGAATCATATAAAAATATTGTCTCGGAAGCTGCAAAGAATGCATTGAAAGAGCTTGGTGAAAATGGTAAATATTACGAACGTATTTTTATTACAGAACCAATTATTGAGGATGGACGTTGCATTGGCGCTGCAGGCTTCAGTGTGAGGGAAAATAAATTTTATATTTTCAAAGCTAAGGCTGTATTGACCGCTATGGGCGGAGCAGTGCATATTTTCAGGCCACGGTCGGTGGGTGAAGGTTTGGGACGTTCATGGTATCCACCGTTTAATTCCGGTGCAAGCGCCTATTTTACCATGAAGGCCGGCGCCGAGATGACCTGCCAGGAAGTGCGGTTTGTGCCGGTACGTTTTAAAGATGCTTATGGACCCGTGGGGGCATGGTTTCTGCTGTTTAAGGCAAAAGCCACGAATGCCCTGGGGGAAGATTATATGGAAACCCGCGCATCGGAACTTGAAAACTGGGCTCCTTACGGGACAGCCAAACCTGTACCTGCAAACCTGAGAAACTACCTGATGCTGCTCGAACTCAAAGAAGGCAATGGGCCCATTTACATGCAGACCAGCGAAGCTATTAAAGAACTGTATGCTATTATTCCCGACGAAAAAGAAGCAAAAAGAAAATTAAAAGAATTGGAGTCTGAAGCCTGGGAAGACTTTCTGGATATGACCATTAGCCAGGCGTTGAACTGGGCATCGCACAATGTCGCTCCCGAAGAGCAGGCTTCCGAGCTTTCGGCATGCGAACCTTATTTTATCAGTTCTCACTCCGGAGCATCAGGAGCGTGGGTTAGCGGTCCCGAAGATTTATCGCCGGAGGGAATGCACTGGGGATATGCCAATATGTGTACCGTGAAAGGGTTGTTTGCGGCAGGTGACGCATCAGGGGCATCCAGTCATAAATTCTCATCGGGTTCATTTACCGAAGGACGGATTGCTGCAAAATCAGCATTAGCTTTTTGTGTTGACCATCCTGATATTCCCTCAATTGATCAGGAAAAACTAAATGAACTGAAAAATAGGATACTTAATCCGCTTAAAATTTTTGAAGAGCATAACGGATATACAAACGATAAGGATGTAAATCCGAATTTCATTAAACCCAAAATGTTTATGTTTCGCCTGCAGAAGATAATGGATGAATATGCCGGCGGTGCATCTGTCGGTTTTCAGACATCGGAAGCTTTGTTGAAAAAAGGGCTTGAATACCTGAAGTTTATGAAGGAAGACGCTGAAAAGCTTGCTGCAGAAAATCTGAACGAACTGATGAGATGCTGGGAGAATGTTCACCGCCTGTGGCAGGCCGAATCGCATATTCACACCATGTTGTTCCGGCAGGAAACACGGTGGCCGGGATATTATTTCCGGACAGATTTTCCTAAAATGAACCAGGAAGAATGGAAATGCTTTGCTAACTGCCGATGGAATCCTGAAATGGAGGAATGGGAACTTATGAAGAGGGAGATTAAAGAATTGTGAATTATGAATGAGAAATTATGAATGAGAAATTATGAATTATTGGAATGTATTTTAGTTTCTTTGATATAAAACATTTAATTATTAACCAATGAAGAAAGAAAATATCATTCTGACAAAGAGCTATGATTTTGCTTTAAATATTATTAAGTTGTATAAACATATGACACAGACTGAAAAGGAATATCAACTATCAAAACAAATTCTGAGGAGCGGGACTTCAATCGGAGCTAATTCTGAAGAGGCAATTGGTGCTCAGTCAAAAAAAGATTTTATGGCAAAGTTTTATATTGCTCAAAAAGAAACCAGGGAAACAAATTACTGGCTAAGGTTATTGAAAGATAGTGGATATATAAATGTTACATTGGTAAATAGTCTTCTGTCAAAATGTGAGGAATTACAAAGAATTATATCTTCAATTCTAATAACGACAAAGCAAAAATCTTTAGATTAAATCAATTAACAATTTCTCTTATAATTCTTAATTCATAATTTATAATTCTTAATTACTTATAGAACAGTATACTAATCGAGACAAAGAATGCCAGCATTACCCAAAAAACCCATCCTGGTAATTGGCGGAGGTATAAGCGGAATTACCACAGCCATTGAGATTGCTGAAACCGGCAGGTCTGTCATTTTAATTGAGAAAAAACCTTATCTGGGCGGTCAGGTGGTCCGAATGAATAACTACTTCCCAAAGCTTTGTCCCCCCACTTGTGGACTGGAGATCAATTTCAGGAGAATAAAAGACAATGAAAGCATTGATTTACTGACCAATGCAGAAGTAGTCAGTTTTTCAGGCTTAAAAGGAAATTTTTCGGTAACCATTTTAAAAAAGGCAGAATATATTAATGATAATTGCACCCTGTGCGGAGAGTGTGCAACGATTTGTCCGGAAGAAAGACTGAATGAATTCAATTATCGTCTGGATAAAACAAAAGCAGCTTATCTTCCACATGAAATGGCTTATCCACAGAAATACCATATCGATAAAGAGGTTTGCACCAAAGAGAATTGTGCAAAATGTAAAACCGTTTGCAAATATAACGCTATTGATTTTTCGGTGGAAGATACAACACTGACTCTTGATGTATCATCCATTGTTCTGGCTACTGGCTGGGAGCCCTATCAGATATCAAAGGAAAAGAATTATCATCACAAGGAGTATTTTAACGTAATCAGTAATGTTGAGATGGAACGATACCTTGCATCTAACGGACCCACTGGTGGCAAATTACTACTAAACGGAAACACTGAGGAACCGGAATCGGTTGCATTTGTTCTATGTGCAGGTTCAAGGGATGAGAATTTTCTGCCCTATTGTTCAGGAGTCTGCTGCTCGGCTTCATTAAAACAGGCGCTTACTTATTCAGAAAGGAATCCTAATGCAAAGATTTCAATTTTTTATATTGATTTAAGAGTCACAGGACGGAATGAAGATTTCTTAAACCGGGTGCAGGATAATAAAAATATTGAACTTATAAAAGGGAAAGTTGGTAAGGTTGAAAAAGATGATAGAGGGAAAATATTAGTAACAGCCGAAGATATCATGAGCGGGAAAAAGTCTAATAAATCTTCTGACCTGGTTGTTCTGGCATCTGGTATCGTTCCGGTGCATCCTGAATTTATCAAGCTGAATACCGATGCATACGGATTTATCATGCAGGACAATTTGCCAGAAGGTATCTATGTTGTGGCATGTGCCAAAAAACCCATGGATGTATCAACATCTTTAAAAGATGCAACAGGGGCAGCATTGAAAGCAATACAAATTTTAGATTAGAATAGATTGGAAAAGAACATCGGAATTTTTATATGCGGCGGTTGTGATATTGCAGGTTCAATAGATCTGGAAAGTCTCAGCAATACGGTACAAACAGAATTCAAATTAAAAATTTGTAAACTGAATGGGACATTGTGTTCGAATGAGTTCACCTCTAAAATTCAATCGGACATTGAAAATGAAAAGCTTGATTCGGTTATTGTTGCGGCCTGTTCTTCACGCCATAAAAATAAGGAATTTGCTTTTGGAAAAAATATCATTACCGAAAGGGTAAATCTTCGTGAACTGGTTAGCTGGTGCAGTGAACCCAATGCTGAAGACACACAGATGCTGGCCGAAGATTACCTGCGAATGGGAATCACCAGGGTACAGAATATTGGCATACCCAAACCTTATATTGCCGAAAATTTAAGTTCGGATATTCTGGTGGTGGGAGCCGGAATTACGGGAATTAACGCAGCAATTGAAGCTGCTAAAGCCGGGTATAAAATTCACCTGATCGAAAAAGAACCAGTACCCGGAGGCTGGTCGAAAGAATTGTACAGACAACTTCCAACCAAATCTCCATATGTTGAATTACAGAAGCCTGTTATTCATGACAAAATTGAGGAGATTAAAAAATATCCCAATATCAGTTTATCTACCTCAACTGTCATCAAAGAAATATCGGGCCAACCCGGAGATTTTATAGTTAGTCTGGACATAAAAGGCAAAGAAGAAATAATAAAAATCGCTACCATTATTTCTGCCACCGGATGGAAACCCTATGATGCCGGTAAGCTTGAAAAATATGGCTACGGTAAATATCAGAATGTTCTTACCAATGTTGAGTTTGAGAAATTTATCAAGTCAGGAAAGCAACCACCAAAAAATATCCTGTTCATTCAATGTGCCGGCTCCAGGGATAAAGAGCATCTTCCCTACTGTTCGAACTTTTGTTGCGGTACATCGCTGAAACAGGCTACCTATGTTCGTGAAAAGCAACCCGATTCGATGGTTTATGTTATCTATAAAGATATCCGGACACCGGGGCATTACGAGTTTTTTTATAAAGAGGTTCAAAAGGATAACCGGATATTTCTTACCAAAGGAGAAATTCAATCTGTAGTGGAAGAAAACGGAGAATTACTGGTAACCATTAACAATACCCTGATTGGAGAAGAAGTCACATTGAAAGTGGATATGGTGGTGCTTGCTACCGGAATGACTCCTGCCGGATCTGAAGAGTTGAATTTAAAATACAGGCTGGGAAAGGGAATGCCGGAATTGAAATATAACTTCCCTGACTCTCACTTTATTTGTTTCCCATACGAAACAAGAAGAACGGGGATATATGCGGCAGGAACGTCCCGGGCTCCCATGGATATTGCTTCCTGTATGGAAGATGCTGCCGGCGCTGCGTTGAAAGCAATCCAGTGTCTGGAAGCTGTTAAAACAGGCAAGGCTGTACATCCACGATCGGGAGATATTTCGTACCCGCAAATGTACATGGAGCGTTGTACCGATTGCAAACGATGTACCGAGGAATGCCCTTTTGGAATGTACGATGAAAATGAAAAAGGCACTCCCCTGCCCAATCCAAACCGATGCAGACGGTGTGGTATTTGTATGGGTTCCTGTCCCGAACGGGTAATCAGTTTTGAAGATTTTTCCATCAACAGTGTTTCAGCGGTAATTAAGTCTGTAAATATTCCTGATGAATTTGATGAAAAGCCCCGGATTCTGGCATTTGTATGCGAAAACGATGCTTATCCTGCTTTGGATATGGCAGGATTCAAAAGATATCAATTAAGCCCTTATGTGCGGATTATTCCGGTTCGATGCCTGGGTTCGATTAATAAGGTATGGATTTCGGACGCCCTGTCGCACGGATATGACGGAATTATGCAGATTGGGTGTAAACCCGGAGACAATTACCAGTGTCATTTTATACAGGGGAGCCAGCTGACGGAAGTACGGGGTGAAAACTTACAGGAAACCCTTACTTCGATGATGCTTGAAGAAGAGCGCATACGAACCGAATTTGTGGAGATTAACGATTACGATAAAATTTTCGGGATGATTAATGATTATGTTGAAACCATAAAGGAAATTGGCCCAAATCCTTTTAAAAGTTTATGACATAAAGAATGACAATATATATTAAAATAAATAAGTATAATAATGTTTTCACCAATAATATCCCAAAATAAGTTCATATGTGGCCGTCAAAAAAAATATTTTAACCGCAAAGTACACAAAGTTTGCGCTAAGAACGCTAAGTTTAAATACAAAATATCACTACTTTGCGACCTTTGCGCTTTTCATTGCGGTCTTTGCGGTTAAGTATTTAATACTTTTTAGACAGTCTCGTATGGCATGACTTATTTTGAGATATTTTATCCAGAGCTTAATTTAAACTAAAATGAACCTGATTCAACCCGATATTGAGCTTATTCAGGAAATAGAGGAGAAAAGTAAATCTCCGCTCAAAACCTGCATGCAATGCGGAGAA
This sequence comes from uncultured Bacteroidales bacterium, assembly GCA_963781805.1. Lineage (GTDB taxonomy): Bacteria > Bacteroidota > Bacteroidia > Bacteroidales > UBA10428 > JAFGPL01. The sequence continues at coordinate 4,463,343 of CAWAHF010000004.1, read as the reverse complement.
TGCTCGGTGGTTTGTTCCTTATCCCCGGAGGATAAGCCTTTCCCGCGTAAAGAGATGATTTGGGCAGGATGGGGACTGAAAGAAAAAATATATGGAAATCCCGATATCTGGCTTTGTCACCAGTGCGGGGATTGCACCGAACATTGTCCGAGAGGGGTAAGACCGGCGGATGTAATTGCCACCCTCCGACAGCTCACGTATCTGCATTATGCAAAACCAAAGTTTCTGGGAAAGCTGCTGGCAAAACCAGCCCTGTTGCCTGTTGCCCTTTTAATTCCGTTATTCATTATACTGGCTATTATTTATGCAGCCGGAACATTACATATACCCGATGGCCCGGTGAATTATTCAAAGTTTTTCCCGCATGCATGGTTGAACAGCTCTTTCACTGTGCTGACCCTGATAACCATAGCTTTCACCATTGCCGGTTTAAACAGGTTCTGGAACGATATGAAAAAATATGTTCCCGGACAGCAGAAACAAAAACCGGTTTTTAAAAGTCTGTTGGAAACAGTAAAAGAAATCAGCCTTCACGATAATTTTTCAAAGTGTTCCGCTCAAAATACCAGAAGAACAGCCCATCTGCTGATTATGTACGGGTTTGTGTTATTGCTTGTGGTTACAGCTTATGCCATTGTTGCAACCATTACCAACGGCTACCCGCTGGGTATACTGAACCCGTTTAAAATACTCGGAAATGTAGCAGCCTTAATACTCACTGTCGGCATCTCAATGATGATGGTTCAACGCATCCGCAACAAGGAAACCTATGGGGCCAGCAATTATTTCGACTGGATATTTCTGACTGTGCTGCTGATTTTAACACTTTCGGGTGTTGTGGTCGAAACTGCACGATTTTACAACTGGCACATGGCATACCATATCTATATGTTTCACCTGGTAATGGTCTGGTTTATTATTATCTATCTCCCCTATACCAAATTCGGACATATCATTTACCGCACGATTGCGATGGTGTTCTGCAAGGTTTATGGGAGGTGATATTCTGTCGCTCCTACGGAGCTAACTGAAAGCGTAATAATGCCACTAAGACACCAAAGCACCAGGTTATCATCAAGATGTTGAATTATATCACAACGTACATTTTAGTTCTGCTATACTTTAATTTTTGTTGAAGCGACAGATGAATTTATCCAGCATGAGCTATAGGCTCAAAATTATGGTAGAAATTTTAACGGTTGATTTATAAGCTCTGTAGGAGCTGCAGATGACAATTGGGAAGACAAGGTCAACAAAATAAAGATGATTCAAATGAAGAATGATTTTAATAATCAATTATTTTAATCGTTTCTTAGGATCCTGTCTTGTATCAAAAAATTGCAAAAGAACAACGGTTTTATCATTTTTGATCCTGTAAAAAACAGTTGTCTGACGGGTGAGAACGAAGCTCCTTAAATCATTTTTAATATTTTCTTTCTTTCCAATCTTTGGATTCTCCTTTAGGATTCCAGGAAATATAACAGTTTTAATTACAAACTTAATTGCGGAATGGTTGCTCCATTCTGTTTTAAGGTAATCAACAATTGAATCAGATGAATTTTGAGCGGACTTTGTCCAGAGGATTTTCACAACCAATCTTTATATTTAGACATTACCCTTTTTGTATCAATCAGGTTGCTTTCATCCTCACTTTCATCGTAAGATAATAACAGTTCTTTCTTTTGCTCGTCGGTTAGCGTATCCCAAGCGCTACCTTGTGATTTTTGAATTATAGTTTTCATCTCATGATAATACTCTTCTAACAGATTTGTATCATCAATTAAATCAATCAATTTATGCAGATTTGATTTTAAAGAGGTATTATTCATAATTAAACCATTTTTGTAAAAGTACTAAATATTAGGATTACTATAATGTGCTACTACTGACAAGTTGATTTGATTTTGAATTCTCTTTTTCCATTCACAGTTTTTTAGTCTAAAAATGAATTCATCAAAAATCCAAATATTTCGCTCCTCTGGAGCTTTTGATGGTTGGGGTTTTACGTTCTACCAATATTTCGCTCCTACCGGAGCTTACATATGTAATTATTGAGAATAATAAGATATACTAATTAGTATTCTGTAGGATATTCATTCCTTTGATATTTAAAAAAGTAGGTAAATTCTATTCCGATTCCAACGCTAAATTCTGAGAATGAATTTACATGATAATACCTTGCAAAGGTCTGTATTCTTTTAAAAGCTCTTTGGATTTCTGCCTGATATTCGGTTGCATTTTCATAAATTGAAACTTTTCCCATAATATCCGAACTGATTGGTTTGGGTACCCAAATCTCCGTTCCAATAACAAATCCTGAATTATGGTGATTGTCTGTTAATTCATTTTGTTCCAAATCTAAATGACTGTAACCTGCAATCACTTTCATAGGAAATCTAAACCACCATGTTGTCTCAACTGATAAAGCTTCAAGATTAATAATATTTACCGATAAAATATTCCGATAATTTGACTCAATATCTAATCCAACTCCTTTAGACCCTATTCGGATATGATGTAAGCCTAAACCAAAATTCAGGATATGGTTTTCTTTCAGGTTCGTTTGGTAACTTATACCACTTTTAATGCCCAGCTTGTCATGAAAGGCAGGTATTGAAAATTCAAATTGTCCGCCAACCGGATTATTGATGATTCCACTTTTTATATAGAAAGCAATTTTTTGATCCCATGCTTCATAAATACCATATTCTTTTATGGGAATATTAATTATTGTTCGTCCCTTTAAGGACACCTCTCTATCTATATATCCAACAAAAGCAAAAGTCAGGATCGATGTGGAATCATTTACATTGATGATAAAATGTCCATCAATATCTGTTTTAGTAGAATTATCAGTTCCTATTTCTGCTATAATAACCCCTGGTAGTTCATCTCCGGTATTTTCGTCGGTAACAGTTCCTGTAATCTTAACCTGACACCAACATATTGAAGAAATTGACAGGATTATAAGCAGGAACAAGTTTTTGATCACATCTCTAAATTTAAAATTTTATTTCTGACAATTCTGGTTGCAAATACGGATGAACAAGAGCTTCGCTGAAGGCAGGTGGTTCATGATCTCCGGAGATGCTAATCCGGATATATCGCGATAGCACGACTATAGAAAAAGCTAAACTTGACACGTACCTAAATGATCATCTTCCCCTCACTCACTAACACAACATCACCACTTACTTTCACTCCGGTAATTTTCTGTTTGTTGCTTTCAATATCTACTTTTAAAATACTTGGTCTGCCTATTTCAAAACCCTGTTCCAGAATAACAGGGAACTTTTTTTCGATTTTATTGGCAAATAAATAGCATCCAAAAGGACCTGCGGCGCTTCCGGTTGCCGGATCTTCCGGTACTCCGAATAAAGGAGCAAACATCCGGCAGTGATAATTTGAGGCACCGTATATAGTTTCTTTGGTGAAAACAAATATTTCGGTGGAATCAAGCTGTAACTTTCCAACTTTCAGCAGTTCATTTCTTATTTCAATTCTATGGATGGCTTTCAAACTTTTAAGTGGAACATACAGAAAATTATTTCCACAGGAAACGCTCTGAATCGGCAATTGAAGATCTATTTCATCCGAAGGTATGGATAAAATTCCAGCTAAAAGTTTGTAATCTTTTTCTACAGGTCCGAATACCGGCATCGGCTGGCTCATGGTAATCGAATGAATTCCTGAATTATCAGCAATAAAATCAACCCTGATATCACCCACATTTTCTTCGAGCATCAGAAATGCTTTATTTTTTGGCTTGATGATATCCTGTGACAGCAAAATATAAGCAGTGCCAATGGTAGGATGACCAGCCATAGGCACCTCCATCCCGGGAGTAAAGATTCTTACCGTACAATCGTTTGATGGATTTTTTGGAGGATAAACGAAGGTTGTTTCGGAAAAATTGAATTCCCTGGCTATCTTTTGCAGCAATTTTTCAGGAATTTTTGCAGCATCAGGAAATACAGCCAGCTGATTCCCGCCAAAACGTTCAGTTGTGAAAACATCAACAGTAAAATACTTTATTTGATTCATGTTTTATATTTTTACACTATTAACCGACTAAACTCGGTATTTTAATATTTTTGTTTCACAAGCCCCGTAAATAGTACATTTTATCTTTAAAGTTAAATCAGACCCCACCCCAATTTATTGATAATTGACCCGGTGGACTGTAGTTTTGCTTGCTGAACATGCGGTTTTTACCACGCAACAGTTGATTTAAATCAAGCATACTTATTAGGTGAATTCTAACCAAAGACGCCACTACAGAGAATGCCTTCTTTACGTCGGCTATTTTCTGAATAACAGTGAGCAGCAATTGGGCTATCAGTGTACACCAAACCTGAGTGTAAATGGCATTCACATTTTCTCCATAGAAATAATGAAGCTGAAAGTTCTGTTTCATTTTCTTGAACAGTAGTTCGATGCCCCAGCGTTTTTTATACAGGAAAGCCACTTCTTCCGCTGTAATGTCGAAATTATTAGTCAGAAACTCGTAATACCGGTTCTTTTCGTCTTGGTAACAAACCTTCCTCAACCGTATCTTTCGGGTAACCTTTGTTTGCTTTTTGCCATTTTCGTCTTCCGGATTGTATTCGAGTTCAATAATTTCATCACTAAGCACCTTAGCTTGTCCTCTTTTTCGATAATGCTTACGAAGTTCCTCGACAACCGTATAAACGGCATTCTTTTTTAGACGTGTGACAAAATAAACCTGTTGCTTGGTCCATAAAGCAAACTGATGGTAATAATTGTAAGCCCTGTCGAAAACAATCATGCTGTGCGATATTAATTCCAGACTTTTTAAAAAGTTCTTGTCGTGAACCTTTGCTGCAGTTATTTTTACGAAACGACCCACAGATTGAACCGCATCGATTAACATGTGTACTTTTAAGCCTCCTTTTTTCTTGCCATCGCCTTTGGGATTACGACCTACGCCTTTGAGTATATCGCTGAATAACCGGATTGTGGTAGAATCGATGAGCAATACTTCTTTAAAGGTTAACCCGTAAGTTCGGCTGTCCGATAAAAAAGATTGATACTTTTTCACCAAAGCAAAGTACAAATCCTCGAAAAAACCATGATCCCGGTTACGCAAACCATCGCTTGCCGTACTTTTGGCTGGAGCTTTGGACAGACCTAAGTGATTTAACTTACCTCCTAAAGCCCTAAGGCCTTCGCATATCTCTGTCATGGAATCACAGCGGCTAAAGATACCAAAGAGCATGGTGACAAGGTGTGTCCTGGTCTTAAAGGCCTTGTAATAGTGGTCGCTCTGGTGCTTGTTTATTAAGCTTTGTATGTTTACTGCTTCAGTCAATTTCAATATTTGTTTCAAGATCGGCTGTCCGACAAAACGAATCTCTTTATCTTTGCTCATGTCGTTGTTTTTTTGTGGTAAAACAAACATACGACATTGGGCGAAACCGTTTTTGGGAGTAGCCCTCTTTTTATTAATATTTTAATCGGTCACTAGTGATATTTTTACTTCAAATTTAGAAAACCAATTTTAATTCTGCTTTGATAGATTGAAAATATTACGTCCCTATGGGACTTCAATAAATGGTTTTAATATATTTCTACCGATATTAAGTGTCTGCGACACTGTTATTAGCCTCATAGAGGCGATATATAGGTAGAAATATTTTGAAAAACAAAATAACCGTAGGGATGAAATATTGCCTTAATAATTAAAACTGTGAAAACAGATAAAATATAAAGAAATAGACATATTAAAATTAAAAATATAGAATCATATGCTGGATACAATTTTTAACCATCGTTCCATAAGAAATTTCCTTGAAAAAGAGATTGAAGATAGTTTGCTTAATACTATCCTGGAAGCCGGAATACGGGCATCAACCACTGGGAATATGCAGGTGTACAGTATAATTGTAACACGTGAAAAACAAATACGTCAACAGTTGTGGGAAGCACATTTTAAGCAGAATATGGTTCTGGAAGCTCCTGTTCATATTACTTTTTGTGCTGACTTCAACCGATTTAACAAATGGTGCTGGCAGCGTAAAGCAAATGCAGGATATGATAACTTTCTTTCATTTTTCACCGCTGCCATTGATGCACTTCTGGTAAGCCAGAATGTAGCATTGGCAGCTGAAGCGAATGGCCTTGGCATATGTTATCTGGGGACGGTGACTTACATGGCAGACAGAATTATAGAAATACTCGATTTGCCTAAAGCAGTTGTGCCCGTTGCCGCCATTGTTATGGGTTACCCGGCCCAAATGCCTGAGCTTACTGACAGGTTGCCCTTGAGTGGTGTAGTACATTACGAAAAATATACCGATTATACCGAAAGTTCCATTGACAAAATATATGCAGACAAAGAAGCTATGGAATTAACAGTCAAACTGCTGAAAGAAAACAATAAAGAAACCCTGGCCCAGGTATTTACGGATAACCGCTATCCTAAAAAGGACAATATGTATTTTTCAAAACAATTTTTGAGTGTTATCGAAAAGCAGGGATTTATGAATAATGAGTGAAAAGAAGTACTTAAAGTGCCTTGAGTTTGGAGTACTTAGAGATTATAGATTAAATAACTTTAGGCACTTAATGCGATTCAGAAATATTACATTTATTAAAGTGATTTACTGCAATCTTTCTGCAGTTAAAAAATGCTTCTGCGCTATCATTGAATAATTAAAAAGGTTCGCTTTCTCGGGCTTATCTTTATAAAATCCGGTAACCTCACTGCAAATATCCAGAACATCCAGGAGAAGTTCGTTGTAAATTTCCTTTGCCTGTTCGGCAATAGCCTTTTTGGTAGCTAGTAACGAAGTTTGTGATTGCCTGACTTTCTGAAGTTTTGTAGCAAACACCGTAATTCTGTCAATAAAATTCCGATCGCTCTCATTTTTAATCAGATCTTTCTTTATTTCATCGGTAAGATTCTCTTTTATGTGGCTTAACAGTTCAAGCAACTTATCGCTATCTTTTTCATGAATTGCCTTCAGGTATAACTTAAAACCCAGGGTATCAAGAACCTGATTTTTACGTTTGCTATCGAGGACATAGCTAACCTCTATCCGGGTTTTGAGAAAAGCCACGGCCCTTAATGCCTGTGCCTGGATATGATTAAACTTATTCCTTACCTGTTCAGTTTCACGATTGGTCTCGTGCCCAAGATAAAAATTAAATGCTCTTTCTACCCGGTTCGATAAATTAATTGCAAAATCTTTGGTCCATTCCGGATTAAGCCTGACAAGCTCCGGTTGATTGGTATTCAGGTTTTCAACGATAATTTTGCAAGTCATGAGCAATTCAAGATCGTGCGAAAATTGTGTATTCATAGTTTTAGTTGATTTTATGTTGGATTATGAAATTTTTTATTCTGATTTATGTAACAATAATTACCGGGTAAAATTTACCCAATTTCATCGAATTGTTATTAACTTTTTAATAACATCGATGGTACAGGAATATATTAATTAACTAAAAATCAACTCTTTTATTCAGGCAAACCTGTGTTTAAAATTCCATCACTTAGCTGATAGATATAGGATTCTTTCATGCTATATTTTTTGATTCACACTATTTTTGCTAGTTTAGGTTTCTTATAAATTCATCACATACAACATGAATATGTTTGTTAATAAAGAATATCTGCCGGTGTTGCATGTAAATTTCACCATTAACACCTATCATGTGGATAAAAACACCAGGCTGAAACCAAATTATCTGACAGCATTTTTACAGGAAGCCGCCTGGGAACATGCCTCCCATCTGGATTTAGGTTATGAATATATGCATCAGAATAACCTGGCATGGATGTTAATGCGTATTTATTTTGAAATGGAAGAATATCCTATCTGGAGAGATGAGATTACCATCGAGACATGGCCCAAAGGTACCGACGGACTCTTTTTTGTACGCGACATGATAATTTACAATAACCTTAAAAAAAAGATGGGAGCTGCCACCACCTATTGGATGCTGGTGGATTTAAGAACTAAAAGACCCAAAGCGCCTGAATTACATACCGAAATTCTGATTAAGAACAAGGATAAACATGCTGTAAATAAAAAACTGAATAAACTTATACTTCCTGCAAAAACTGAAATAGAAAGAATCATACCCGGAATCTCGGATATCGACATCAATAATCATGTAAATAGTAACCGATATGTGGAATGGGTGATCAATAGTATTCCGGATTTAAATCTTCCTGAAAAAACTATTCGTTCTTTCCAGATGAATTATCTGAATGAAGCAAAGCTTGGTGAAATGATAACCGTAAACTCATATGTTGATAAAGAGCATGATGAACTGTTATTTGAAGGACTGAAGAATGATGGAACTAAAACGTGTTTTCAGGCTGCTGTAAAAGTTGGCATTATTAGCCATCAATCATCTTAAATATTTCATTTCACTTACTATTTTCAAAAGGGTTTCCTAATTTTGAATATAAGTTTACTGTAAATCAAACAGATTTAATCCATGTTTGAGAAGTTATTCCGTTTCAGGATAAACCAAACCAGTCTTAGAACCGAGATTATTGCTGGTCTCACCACCTTTATGACCATGGCATATATTCTTGCCATCAATCCGTCGATTCTTGGAGATGCAGGTATGGATAAGAATGCGCTTTTTACTGCAACAGCGCTTTCAGCTTGTATTGCGACACTGGTAATGGCATGTTGGGCGAAATTGCCTTTTGCTCTTGCACCGGGACTGGGTTTAAACGGTTTTTTTGCCTATACCGTTGTAAACGCTATGGGTTATTCCTGGCAAATGGCTCTGACTGCCGTTTTTATTGAAGGAATTCTCTTTATTCTGCTGACCATGTCAAACATTCGCGAAGCAATCATAAACAGCATTCCGGCAAACCTTAAACACGCCATATCTGCGGGAATTGGATTATTTATTGCACTGATTGGTTTGAAAAACGCAGGCATTGTTATTCCTAATGAAAAAACCCTACTCACTCTTGGAGATATGACAAACCATGCGGTTTGGATTGCTTTTGCGGGGATACTGGTCACTGGTGTTTTGCTGATTTTAAAAGTAAGAGGAGCATTGCTCATAGGAATTTTTGTTTCAGCAATAGCAGGTATTCCGTTAGGCATAACAAAAGTTCCTGAGGGCGGTTTGTTGAGTCTGCCTCCCTCGCTGTCGCCTATATTTTTCAAATTTGATTTTTCAAGGATATTTACTGTCGATATGCTGATTGTGCTTTTTACCTTTTTGTTTGTTGATCTTTTCGATACAATTGGTACACTTGTAGGAGTTTGCGGCAAGGCCGGTATGCTTGATAATAATGGAAAAATTCCAAGGGCAAAACAAGCCTTATTTGCCGATGCTATCGGCACCACAGTGGGGGCAATTTTAGGAACCAGTACGATTACTACATACGTGGAAAGCGCTTCCGGCGTCGCAGCAGGAGGTAAAACCGGAATGACTGCAATTTCGGTTGCTGTCCTTTTTGCACTTTCGCTATTTTGTGCCCCAATATTTCTTATGGTTCCTTCTGCAGCAACAGCTCCCGCCTTAATTTTGGTAGGATTATTTATGCTTACCCCGCTTCAGAAGGTAGATTTGGAAAACATGGAAGAAGCCATTCCGGTATTTCTGACAATTATTATCATGCCCATGACATTAAGCATCTCAGAAGGCATTATCTTTGGCATGTTGAGTTATGTGTTGTTAAAAGTTTTCTCGGGCAAAGCAAAAGAAGTTTCATTGGTGATGTACATTCTCAGCATCATTTTCATTTTGAGATTTATTTTCTCATAGAATTTTTCAGCATAAATGAATATGGATCAATCAAATAATGAAAAGAATTTAAATACGGTTGAAATTCCTAAGGTTTTTAAAACGTTTATCAGTGAGGAACATTTCAGCAATTGCATCTCATGCGACAAATATTTGCTTGATGAAACAACCGAATATGTAATTGAAAAGGCTTTTAAAGACGGATATGTTGAAGTTGAGTATGCCATGTGTATGGATTGTGTTGAAAAAATGCAGCATCGCATGTCGGAAGAGTCTCTTACACGCATTCATAAATATTTTGAGGAGAATTTTGATTTCCTGGGAAAACGATACGGATTAATTCAATCCCAGGACACTTCGGTGGACGATTATATCTCCAAATGTATTTTTAACGACAAATCCATTGCAGAGCTTGATGAATACCAGATTATGGCGCATTGTAAGGGTAAGCAACTGATTCTCTCTGTTTTTCCATACATGATAAGCATGGATGTTATTGAGGAAATCCAGAAACTTCTATCCGCCAAAACAAAAGAGGAACTCGATGACTTTACCAATGAACATTTTGGATTACCTCCCGATTTAAAGGAAATACTAAAAACCAGGAAACCGATTCTGCTTTAACTAACCACATTAGGTACAGCAGATCACAATAGAAATAATATATTAAATTATGTTACACTGGATTTTCATATTCAAAACATAAGCAATGTGCTCTATTATTTCTTTGGTGGTTAAAAAAATAATTACCTGTTAAAAAGGTAAATTGCTTCTTCCAGCTTTTCCTTCATCGATTTATTTCCATCCATCCAATGAATTTTTGCTCCCTCTTTTTCCATTTTCCTAAACCAGGTCATTTGTCGCTTGGCAAACTGGTGAATCGCAATAGTTAATTTTTCAACCATTTCTTCATAGGGTAGCTTATTCGTTAAATACAAGGTGATATATTTATATTCCAATCCATAGTACATCAGGTCTTCAGCAGAGAGACCCTCTTTCATCAAATTCTCCACCTCTTCAATCATGCCTTCTTTCAACCGGAAATAGAGCCTGTCTGTAATTCTTTTCTTAACTTCCTCTCTATCGTATTTAATACCTATAAGCAAACTTTTCAAGTTGGGAAATTCATTCGCAATTCTTGGATGGGACTTATAGAATTCTTCAATTTCAATCGCACGGATGGCTCTTTTTTTCGTATCTACATCCGTTTTATTATGCAGTATTTTATAGGAAGATAGAATCCCGGTAAGTTCCTCCAGTGATTTTTGTTCCAGTTTCTTTCTCAGGCTTTCATCTACCGGAACCGGCATGAGTTTATAGGCGCTGGTAACCGCATCAATATATAAACCTGTACCTCCGCACACAATAGCTCTTTTTTTTCTATGCAATATTTCATTATAGACTTTTAAAAAATCCTTTTGAAATTCAAACAGGTTATATTTCTCACCAGGCTCTAATATGTCAATCAGATGATTTGGAATGATTCTGTCATCCACCAGATAATCTTTAAAATCTTTGCCCGTGCCTAAATCCATCCGGCGGTAAACCTGCCGTGAATCAGCACTGATAATTTCACCATCTGTAAGGTTTGCAAGTTCGGCCGCAAAACGGGTTTTCCCGCAAGCCGTAGGACCTAAAACAACAATCAGGCTATATGTAGAATTTGACATTGCAATCGTATTGTGATTCGGCAAAAATAGTGTTATTTTGTAAATCAATTTTCAATCGCTGGCATTGCCAGAAGACAGATCATTGGAAAATCTTAAGGGTTTTCAGACAAAACATATGGCCAATACCATCAATATCAAGAACAAAAAGGCCTGGCACGATTTTGAAATCATTGAAAAATTTGTTGCCGGAATGCAGCTTAAAGGTACCGAAATCAAATCGATACGCATGGGTAAGGCGAGTCTTGTGGATTCGTATTGTGCATTTACCCAGCGAGAATTATATGTAAAAAACCTGCAAATTGCAGAGTATAACTGGGGTACACATTACAATCATATCCCCGGTCGCGAACGTAAACTGCTACTAACTAAAAGGGAACTTAAAAAGCTTTCGAAGAATGTAAAGGAGCGCGGTTACACCATAATTACACTCAGGTTGTTTATTTCGGACAATGGATATGCGAAGCTTGAAATTGCACTTGCACGAGGCAAAAAGGAGTATGATAAACGTGAGGACCTGAAGAAAAAGGATACGCAAAGACAACTCGAAAGACTAACAAGATTTTAATGGATCTGTATCTTAAAAAATGTTATTGCGAAAAGAAAAAGTTATTTAGTTCGTAGATATCATTTGAATTTAAAGAAGATTTAAAATCGAAGAACCTGTCGATTTCCTGGAGCATTTCATCGAATGAAATATAACCGTCATTATCTTTGTCGACTGTTTTAAATTTTTGTGGAATAGGCACCTTCTTTCCCTTAGGTTTTGCGGTCTTGTAAGAATCAGGAGTGCGGATGTAGAGATTAATTTCATTCCTGCCCACTGCCATCGATTGATCAAGTTGTGAAATAAGTTGATCTTCTGTAATTTCAACTCCTCTGTCATTGACAAAAGCGCCTTTCCTCGAAAACATCTCATCGTCTTTATAATCAGGCACTCCGTCATCATCCGAATCAATCGGACACCCAAGTGAATCAACCTTTGCTCCTGCCGGTGTTCCCGGACAATTGTCCCAACCATCGGGAACAAGATCGTTATCTTCATCGCCAAAAAGCACGGAATAATCGTAATCCACTTCGCGGAAAAGACGTTCCATGGTCAGCATCTTTTTGGATGAGAACAGATCAAGATGTATTGATACATAGGTAAAATTAAACCAGTCGGTTTTTTTATTTCCAACAATAGCGCCTGGAATGGTTGGATCATTCTTGCTGCTTACATGATCGATATTATCGGTAAAAGTGTAATGGAATGAATTTGCCAGACGCAAGGTAATTCTGTTGGAGACATGCATATCGAGTCCAAACTCAAAAGGTATGGAAAAGGCATATTCCGGATAATTTCCCAAACCCCAGTCTATTTGTTGTATAGGTGTTTCATAAATATAGTCCCGTTTCATTATAACACTGGTAAGCTGGTATTCAGGCAATTGTGGCTGGTTTCTAATGGTGCCGTCTGTCCAGTAATTGTAAATTGTAAGATCCGAAACTGTATGCGTTTCAGGAATAATATAAGTACCTTTTTTGTCAGTCTTTGAATTAAACAGCACTGTTTCAATGCCTATACCAACAAATGGCTGAACCAGGCTGAATTTCTTTCTATAAAAATTGTCAAAATCATAATTGATATTAATTCCAAAAGCATATATGTCTGTCTGAAAGTTGAAATTCTTTAATGGATCAAGGGAAACCTTATCTCCATTTAATTTTCCTCCCATAACATAAAAGTTGGCTTTTGTATAATGCTTATTATCAATATATGTGGCCAGATTTACTTTATATCCAAGGGTTCCCAGTGTTGGTGTGAATTTGCTGTTTTTAACGTCTCCAATAAAATTCATGATACCTACTCCGAAACCAACCACAGGTTTGTAAACAGGATTAATATTTTCCACCTCTTCCTTCAACGCTTTATCAAACTCATTTTCCTGTGAATAAACAGTAAATGAGCCCAGAACAAACAAACATAACAATGTTATGCCGCATGATCTGAATATGCGAATCAATTCTGTATTCGTTTTTATTTGTACCATTTTTGATCGGCAATCATTAGCGCTTCCTGCACAGTAATTCTGTTTCCGCTATTATAGGCAGATACAAATGCATCATCAATGACGGTTGTATTCCAGATATGAACCCTGTAATCCCTGGCATCCTTATAAACCTGGAATGATCCAACCGAGTATTTAACCCAACCTTCATGATTTTCTTTTCTAACATCCATATCGAGATGGAATTTCTTAAAATATTTTTTAATGTCAATTTTTTTATGCCCTGCAGCAACCTGTACCCTATAATAAATACCGGTTTCGGGTTCGAGGATATATGCCAGATCATTCGATTTACTTTTTGACACCGGTTTTTTAACCTCTGTTTTTGTATTCTTTGGCTTAGTAACTACTTCCTTCGGTTTCTCAACAGGTTGTTCCACTACAGGATTTACATTTTCAGCCATTTGATTTTCCGAAACATTCGCAGGTTTATTTTTCTGTTCTGCAATTAGGTCATTTACCTCCTGATCGTTCAGATTTTCAACCGATCTGTCTGTTTGTGAAATATCAACGCTCAGCGTCTTATCATTAACCATAAACGAAAAAGTTCCCGAAATATTTGGTGATTTTTGTTGCACCCCTTCTTTGGGAATTAATCTGTAGCTTACATTGAAATCGGAATTTATTGGCAGGTTCATCCACAAAAATTTTACCGTCTGATTTTTGAACGTGAATATAGCATCATTGGTTTCAAGTGCAACAGCATTAAATCCCGGAGGTATTTTTTCCTCGATTTTGGCAAATTTTTTCTTATCCTGCTTACTAACCAGAATATTAACAACGTATTCCGTTTTGCTGTCATTCAGAAATGGTTTTTGCCGGATACAAGCTATATTGTCAACATCTTCCGATATGGGAGAAATACGTTGAATTACCTTTTCTTCGAAATCATTTATATCTACAACCAGATTAGGATCAATATCAGGCGATTGTAGAATATTGATCGATTGCGGTGAGATGGATGCAGTTTCCCGTTCGTTGTTCAGTATATACGAAAACTGGCCGCCCAGCGAAAAGGTGCCTTTGAGCCTTTCATCTACTTTAATTTTATACGAAAATGTGAATTGCTGTTGGTCGGGCAGTCTTAGCCAAATCATTCTTAACCTCTTATCCGAAAAAGCAAAATCGGCATTGGCAGATAAATCACTTTCTGCTGTAAGTCCTGCCGGTAAATCGGCCTGGAATCGTGAAAAGCTTTCCAAATCACCTTTAGATAAGGTAACAGTTACTTCAAATTCATCGCCTGCAACCACCTGAGCCGGAGCATTCATGTTAAGGGTAACGTCGGATGGTTGCGAAATTCCAAATAGAAGTAGAATCAAAATATTCACCAGGGAAATTAGCAATCTGCCCATTGGAAAACGATTTAAATCAGGAATAAAATTAAACAAATACAGGTTTAATCACAACTGGTTATCAACAATAATTGTTAACAATCATCTGCTGGATATCTGATCTTTAAGATTTTATTGATATCTATTAAAGTATTTCAGAAGTTCGGACTCAATAAGTATTTAGAATAGAAAGAATTAATATGGTCGACTGCTTCGTCGGCAGTATCTAATACTGTAAACAATTTTAAATCGTCCGGACCAATGTTTTTTTCTTCCGACAGCATATGGTTTTCTATCCATTGAATAAGTCCTTCCCAGTAATTCTTCCCCATCAGAATGATCGGAAATCTTCCGATTTTTTCAGTCTGAATAAGGGTTAGCGCCTCAAACAGTTCATCAAATGTTCCAAATCCACCGGGTAAAACAATAAATCCCTGGGCATATTTCATAAACATAACTTTTCTTACAAAAAAGTGATCGAAGGTAATAAGCTTATCTGCGTCGATGAAAAGATTCGGTTCCTGTTCATAAGGCAGGGCTATGTTAACTCCAACCGACATGCCTTTACCTCTCTTGGCACCCAGATTTGCAGCTTCCATAATACCAGGTCCGCCGCCGGTTATTACCCCATATCCGTGCTGGGTAAGTTTAAATGCAATATCTTCTGCAAGCTTGTAAAAGGGTGAATCCGGCTCGGTGCGTGCTGACCCGAACAATGACACACATGGCCCGATGCGTGCAAGCTTTTCAAATCCTTCAACAAATTCAGCCATTATTTTAAAAATATCCCAGCTATCAGAAGTCTTTATTTCATTCCAGTTTTTCTTCTTAAATGCTCTTCTGATTTTATCATCATCTGAGACAGCAACCTTTTTTGATATTTTATTCATGTTGATCGGTTTTCTTAAACATCAGAGAATTTTCAAACAAAGAGCGAATATAATTCTATGACGCAAAGAAAACAACACTGATACCGAAAAAATCCGGATCAATTCAGCCGTATTTTTAAACAATGTTCTCAACGCATTTTTTCTGATAAAATAAAAGAGGAATTTTTATCCAAAACCAACTCAGAACACATAGCTTATCCCGGTAAATATTCCCACTGCATAGGGATGTACATTGCTATTAGCCTCCTTGTCAATGGAATTCAAATAATATTTAAATTTTGGTTCGATGGTAACATGAAATTTCTCAAATAACGGATATTCAATACCGAAACCAACCGAACCTGCATAATTAATCCGGGTAAGATCTGAGGTAGCCCTGGATAAGTTATTTGATGTATTATCACTGTTTTTTAAATTTATTCCGGTAGAAACGAGAAAATTTGTACTCAAACCCCCAATGAGGGAAAAATCTATTTTCCGGTCAATAACTTTATATTTCAAATTAACCGGTACTTCCAGGTATTCATAATATTCCTCGGCAGAAATTACAGGTTTTGAATTATTAATAATATTGTTCTCTGAGCTGGTTTGTATCGCATAAGCATACGCATTGGTCAGAGATTTATCCTGTGCAGAATTATCTACCTGATTTACAGTTAATTTACCCGTTGAATTACCATAATATACAAGAAAAGATGTCTCATCTGCAGCCGTGTTATCAGAGCCTGGAGGAGTGTTATCAAACCTGTTATTCAATGCTACCTGCGCAAGATCCTTTTGTTCCAGTCCGAATTTTGAATAATAAATTCCGCTTTGGATTGATAATCTTTTTGCAGGTGAAACTGAAATATTTATTCCTCCCGAATAGGTAATTACCGGGGCTTCTTTAGCATTGATCTGATCAACAACATAATCCGGATACCTGTCTGAAACATAGTTTCTGTAAGAATATTGCGGAGCAAACTGGCCTCCAATCAACCATGAATTTTTATGTTCCTTTTCTAACGGTTCTTCCTGGTTCATTGCCAATAATTGATCCAGGGTAAGGGATGATGCAACCTGCTTTGTTGATTTTTCTGAAAACAAAATAGATGGTGGGACGGATTGGGTTTCATTTTCGATTGAATAGCAGGCTATGGGTTCCAATAAATTCATATTATCCACAGGATGAGCGTATTTACCATCCATAGCTTCTACATCGGGATTGGCGGCAATTTTTTTATTTTCAACTATCCTATTCTTCTGAGTGTTTTTAACATTTCCAGCAACAACTTCTTTCCGGCTTTCTACTGGTATCCTGGTTGAAAGTTTATGATTTGAATTTTCCTTTTTAGTTAGAACCCCCTGCGGCTGAGTTATTATTCCTGTGGAAATAGTACCTTTTGCCGAATCCACCTTCACTGTATTTTTTTCTGCCAGTTTGTTGTCTTGTGGTTTCTGTGAATTACGCAACATAATACTCAATGAAATAAGCAATGCCAAACCGGCAGCAATTCTCCATATAAATACAATTCCATTTCGCTTTCTGTCATGTCCAAGCTGGTCAGCAATCTTATCCCATGTATCCGGAGCAGGATTTTCGGTATAATCTTCAAGCCTGTCCTTAAAATACCTGTCAATATCTTCCTTACTTTCCATCATGTCTCCTTCACTTTACTTTTACTAGCTGGTTGAAATATTTATTGACTTTATCCTGCAATATAGCTCTTGCTCTTGAAAGATTGGATTTTGATGTTCCTTCCGATATATCCAGCTGCTCACTGATTTCCTTATGTGAATACCCTTCAATTGCATAAAGGTTAAATACAAGTCTGTACTTAGGAGATAATTCCTGTACAAATTTCATGAGTTCCTGTACTGAAATATCGCATAAAATTTCAACGAAATTTGTTTTTTCAATTTCCCGGGTTGAGTCCCCAATATTTATTACCTGGCAATGCATCCTGTATTTTTCGAGCGCAGTATTAACCATTATCCTCCTCATCCAACCTTCAAAAGAACCCTCAAACCTGAATTGCACAATCTTCTGATAAATCTTGACAAATCCATCATGTACAATATCCTGGGCATCATCACGATTTCCGGCATATCGCAGACATATCC
The DNA here is from genome assembly GCA_963781805.1 of uncultured Bacteroidales bacterium. Classification (GTDB taxonomy): domain Bacteria; phylum Bacteroidota; class Bacteroidia; order Bacteroidales; family UBA10428; genus JAFGPL01. The sequence goes on along the minus strand of CAWAHF010000004.1, from coordinate 4,445,551 downwards.
CATACATCCTGTCTTTAAAACGCAGGTATAACTCCCTCTGCGCCCGGGGATTTCCTTCCTGACAGCCTTTGATGATATTGTCTAATGCTTCCGTCAATGCTCAGTACTGATATTATCTCAAAATTACATTATTTAGTTATTATAAATCAAAATATTACCGGACGCTCTGATATGATGATTCAATCATTTAAATGGTTGCGTGAAAAGAAAATATTTGTAATTTTTTTTCAAAACACATGGATAATATCTGAATTGTCCGATTCCGGCTAATTTTAACTTTTCTATTTTCAATATGAATCATCAACTCCGGCATATGTTGACGCAACCTTTTATTTCTGATCAACATCATTATATAAACACTAAATTATACTAAAAATAAAATGAAACAGCTGGGTTTAATTATTAGCACAATTCTAATAGTATCCTTTTCAGGATGTGAAAAAACTGCCGATCAGGTTGACAGGAAAATCAATATCACTAAAAGCACCGAGGAATTAATAAGTTCTGATAACGCGTTTGGAATGGAATTATTTAAAAAAGTAATTGCTGGTTTACCCGAGGATGAGAACATAATGATTTCACCGGTAAGTGCAGCTTTAGCGCTTGCCATGACATACAACGGTGCTAACGGAGCCACAAAAGACTCCATGGAAACGGCACTCATGAAAACAGGAATGGCAACAGCAGATATAAATCAAAGTTATAAAGATTTAATGGCGGGTCTGAAATCGATAGATCCCAAGGTAACTTTTAACATTGCAAATTCAATCTGGTACCGCCAAAACTTTGATGTATTACCTGAATTTATACAAACCAACCAGAATTACTTCAATGCCGAAGTTCAGGGACTGGATTTTACCAATCCTCAGTCATTGGAAACAATCAATAACTGGGTGGCTGAAAAAACCAATGATAAAATCACGGAAATACTTAATAATATTCCTGCCAGCGCTATTATGTACCTGATAAATGCAGTCTATTTTTATGGATCCTGGAAATTCGAATTTGATGCATCAAAAACGACTGAAAAAGATTTCTATATACCGAATCAGAATAGTATTAAAGTTGATATGATGATGCAGGACGCTGAACTGAACTATATGAGTAATAATGATTTCAGCGCTGTTGAACTTCCTTATGGAAGCGAGCATTACAGTATGGTAGTTTTGTTACCTTCACAGACAAATACTACTGAGGAAATTATCAGTCAACTTAATCCTGATAACTGGAAGGTATGGAATGAATCTTTTACCAAAAAGGAAGTTGTTGTGAGCTTACCTAAATTTAAATTTGAATTTGAAGATTCACTCAATAACGTACTTTCGGCTATGGGAATGGGTATTGCATTTTCTCCTGTTGAAGCCGATTTCACCAAAATCAATCCCCAGGGAAATCTTTACATTTCGATGGTAAAACAAAAAGCCTATGTGGATGTAAACGAAAAAGGCACAGAAGCTGCAGCAGTGACAGTAGTTGAAATTTCTTATACTTCTGCCGGAGGTGATGGAAAAATTTACTTTACAGCGAACAAGCCATTCATATTCGTAATTATGGAAAAAGAATCAAAATCGATTATTTTTATCGGCAGAGTTGCTTTGCCCAGTTATGATAACTAAAGTGAACCGTTATAAAAAACCAGCCAATAGTATGGCTCAAGGTATTCTAAGTGGAATCATTTTAATTTTCCTCACGTTTTCCTGTGAGAAAGATACAAATCTTTTGAATAACCAATCTGTTTCAGGTAAGCTGGGAGATACAATTACTCTGACTATTGGAGAACTAGCATTTTATCAGGTTCCCGGAGCCTATATCCGGTTCGATACGATAACCGAAGACTCCAGATGTCCGTTAAACTTGGAATGTATATGGGCAGGAAGGGTGACAGCGAGGTTTACGGTTCAAAATAAATCAGGTGATACAGAACAGATTGAAATAACACAGCCAGGTTCCGATACCTTAAAAGATTTATTTGACGGTATGATATTAAAACTGATAGAAGTGTTTCCTTATCCGGTTTATCCAGAAAGAATCACACCCGAGGATTACAGAATTCAGATTATCCTGTTAAATTCAGAAATTCAGTATATTAATTTAAACAACTTCCCCAATTAATGATATATCAGTCATATATCTGCAATATATTGATGGATTTTACGTTTTTGTTGAAAATGCAGAGATTTTGTTCACTTTCGTACACTGGCTGTATCATTCCGTAACACTTGAAGGACTATTTTTCGGAATTTAAAAATAACATTTGAAATTTAATATTCTATCATTCAAAATCATGCATTGTAATGGCATGATATTTGGTAATATTTTAGTTTTTAATCTACCCTGCTAATATGATAAAACTTAACAAACTGCACAAATCTTACATCACAGGTCATAATTCCCTTCACGTATTAAAAGGTATCAGCATGGAAATTGATTCGGGCGAATTGGTTTCCATCATGGGTGCTTCAGGATCAGGAAAATCAACCCTTTTGAATGTGGTTGGAATTCTTGACGGTTATGATAAAGGAGAATATTATCTTGATGGTCAGTTAATCAAAGACATAAACGAAACGAAAGCTGCCTATTTACGAAACAGGATGATAGGTTTCGTTTTTCAAAGTTTTAACCTGATATCATTCAAGAATGCACTTGAAAATGTTGCACTTCCACTTTATTATCAGAAAGTAAGCCGACGGAAAAGAAACATACTAGCCATGGAATATCTTGAAAAAGTGGGACTGAAAGATTGGTGGACACATTTGCCGAGCGAACTTTCAGGCGGGCAAAAACAGCGAATTGCAATTGCCCGCGCATTGATTGGCAATCCGAAAATTATACTTGCCGATGAACCAACCGGAGCGCTCGATTCAGTCACTTCGCTGGAAGTTATGGATATGCTCCGTGAAATCAATAGCAACGGAATAACTGTAATTATCGTTACGCATGAGCATGATATTGCAGCCCGTACAAAACGTTCGATCATTCTTAAAGACGGAATGATTGAAAACATTGTCTATCACAATTATGAGTACCAGAAAGCTGTATCCTAAAACCACAACCTATGTTCGATTTAGATAAATGGCAGGAAATTCTGGGTACCATGAGCAAAAACAGGTTGAGAACTTTCTTAACCGGTTTCAGCGTTGCCTGGGGAATTTTTATGTTAATTATTTTGCTGGGTGCGGGTAATGGCCTGCAAAACGGTATTGATAATGAATTTAAAGAAGATGCGGTAAACACCATTTGGTTTGGGGCCGGTACGACCAGCAAACCTTACAAAGGGATGCAACCCGGAAGACGAATTCAATTTAAAAATCAGGACTATGAATTTCTGCGCAATTCTGTAGATGGAATTGATAAAATATCAGCAAGGTATTATTTATGGAGAAACCGTGTTGTTTCCTATAAAAAAGAGTACGGAGTATTTGACCTTATTTCATGTCATCCGGACTATGGGTATATCGAGAATCTGACGGTTACCGAAGGAAGATTTATTAATAATATTGATATTCATAAAAGAAGAAAAGTAGCAGTAATAGGCATTCGGGCAAAAGATGCACTTTTTAAAAACGGACAAGAAGCATTAGGAGAATATGTAAAATTAAACGGTGTATTATTTCAGATTGTAGGTGTGTTTACCGACAGATCAGAACGGGATGAGAATCGGCTTTATCTTCCGGTAAGCACCGCACAGATGATTACCAATGGCGGTAATGATATTCATAACCTGACAATCACGAGCAATTTAAGCGCTGAGGAGAGCGAAACCCTCGAAAAAACGATTCGTACCAAAATGGCGGAAAAACACAGATTCGATGCGGAAGATAAAAATGCCATGTGGATGTGGAACACAATCAAGGAATACAAAAAATTTAGTAACCTGTTTCTTGGCATAAAAATTTTCGTTTCCATCATTGGTATATTTACGATTATTGCAGGTGTGGTGGGGGTAAGTAATATCATGATTATAGTTGTAAATGAGCGTACAAAAGAAATTGGTATCCGAAAAGCGTTAGGTGCCACTCCTAAATCGGTTATTGGAATGATTATCTTCGAAGCTATTATAATAACCGGTTTAGCAGGCTACATTGGTTTGATATCAGGAATTGGCCTTTTGGAGGGTCTTTCAAAAATTATTCCTAAAAATGATTTCTTCTTAAATCCGGAAGTAAACTTTTCCGTGGCTGTGGCAGCTACAATAATTCTTGTTTTTGCCGGAACAATTGCAGGATTGATGCCTGCTTTAAAAGCTTCTAAAATCAGACCGGTTGTTGCATTAAGAGACGAATAAAAAAAAGAATATGTTCGATAGAGACAGATGGCAGGAAATATACAGTACCCTTAGGAGTAACAAGCTAAGGACTTTCATGACAGCATTTGGTGTGTTCTGGGGAATATTCATGCTTATTGTGATGATGGGTGCTGGAAATGGTCTATCCAATGCAGTATTTGAAGGCTTTCAGGATTTTGCAACCAACAGCGCCTTTATATGGACAAGAACTACCAGCATGCCATATAAAGGCTTACCACGAGGACGCAGGTGGATGTTCGACAACGATGATATGCAAGCCCTGAGAGACAATATTCCGGAAATAGATTTGCTTGCCCCAAGAGTCCAGCCATGGAGTGGAGATGGTGGCAATAATGTGGTAAGGGGATTAAAGACTGCATCCTATAATATTGTAGGAGACTACCCCGATTTTTTCAAAATTGATCCGGTAGATATGATTCTCGGCAGAGAAATAAACGATATAGATATTGCAGAAAAAAGGAAAGTTGCTGTGATAGGAATAAGAGTTCGGGATGAAATGTTCAATCCCGATGAAAATCCGATTGGCGAATACTTGCGGATTAAAGGTGTCTACTTCCAGGTAGTTGGAGTTTTTGAGCCTAAAAATAAAAACATGAATTTCGGGGGTGATAAGGAACAGACTATAGTTTTGCCATTCACCTCGCTACAGGTTGCTTACAACCTTGGAAACAATGTGCATTATTTTGCTGTGACAGCCAAAAAAGGTGTTTCGGTAGAAGATTTGGAAAATAAATGCATGAGCCTGATTGCGGAACGAAATAAAGTTCATCCCGATGATAAGCAGGCTTTCGGAAATTTTAACCTGGACAAGCAATTTAAGAAAATGAGTGGACTTTTTCTGGGTATCAGAATGTTAATCTGGATTGTTGGTATCGGAACTTTGTTTGCAGGTGTAATAGGTGTCAGCAATATTATGCTGATCGTCATCAAAGAGAGAACCAGAGAAATTGGCATTCAAAGATCCCTTGGGGCCACTCCCTGGAGGGTTATCAATCAGATAATTTCAGAATCTGTTGTATTAACTGCCGTTTCGGGAATGTTCGGACTCGCCATAGGAGTGTTTTTGTTGGAGTTAATCAATAAACAATTACAGAATTCAGGAGGAGATTCAGGAATGTTTAAAAATCCCGGAGTTGACTTTCATATTGGGGTAACCGCTCTTTTAATCCTAATCTGTGCCGGAATTTTTGCAGGATTTATCCCGGCTTTTAAGGCAGTTAAAATTAAACCTGTTGAAGCACTGAGAGCAGAATAAATAAATTAATAAAATATAGAAATCAAATTAATTATCTGTAGAAATGAAAAAGTTTTTAAAAATATTTTTACTTGTCGTATTTATCGGGGCTATTTTGGGAACCATGTTTTTTCTGTATAAAAAATCAAAAAAGAAACCCGTTATCTATGAAACCAAAACACCTTTTGTCACTAATGTTATAAAGAAAACAGTAGCTACAGGTTCTATTGTTCCGAGAAAAGAAATTGAAATAAAGCCCAGGGTTTCGGGAATTATTGAGGAAATTTATATAGAACCTGGTGACTTCGTTAAATCAGGTGATCTGATTGCCAAAGTGAAAATAATACCTGATATGGAAAGGTTGAACGAAGCAGAATCGAGACTGAACCGGGCTAAAATTAATTACGAACAAACCAAAATTGATTTTGACAGGCAAAAGAAGGTCTTTGATGAAGGAGTAATTCCCGAAGCAGATTTTCAAAAATACAGATTGGAATTCAGAACTGCACAGGAAGAGCTTGATGCTGCTGAAAACAATCTGCAATTAATAAAGGAAGGCGTAACCAAAAAGCTCGGACGGGTTACAAATACGTTAATCCGATCGACCATTTCAGGTATGGTTCTCGATGTTCCTGTTGAAGAAGGCAACTCGGTAATCGAAACCAATAACTTCAATGCAGGCACAACCATTGCTTCGGTTGCTGATATGGGTGAGATGATATTTAAAGGAAAGGTGGATGAAACCGAAGTTGGTAAAATAAAGACCGGAATGGATTTAATCCTTTCTATAGGCGCTATTGAAGATGAAACGTTTAATGCAAAACTCGAATACATTGCTCCAAAGGGAGTCGAAGAAAACGGAGCAATCCAGTTTGAAATAAAAGCCGATGTGAAATTAAAGAAAAATAACTTTATCAGGGCAGGCTATAGTGCAAATGCCGATATCGTTCTGGAAAGAAAAGACAGTGTTATGGTTATCCCCGAAAGTTTGCTGATTTTTGAAAAAGATAACGATTCCTCCTATGTTGAAGTGGAAACAAAACCGCAAATATTTGAAAAAAGATTTGTCACGACAGGTTTGTCAGATGGAATTAATATTGAAGTGTTATCGGGTTTAACAAAAGAAGATAAGATTAAAGCCGGTAAACTGGATAAATCGGATAAAAAAGAAAATAATCAAGAGGGTTCATAATTAGGTTTATAGTTGCTTTTACTTTAAGTTAAGTAGTCTTACAACAGTTCTTTTCATTGCAAAAAACCCTGCATAATTGCAGGGTTTTTGCTTTTCATTTACCAACCTGTTTCTTTTTCGAATTGTAATTTAATATAATGAGTGATACTGCAATTGCCAGCATTCCGATAACCGGTATCAATGCAGGTTTTTCCTCAGGAAGAATTATCCAGCTTAAAACAGCCCCAAAAACCGGGATCAGGAATTTCCAGATATTTAGTTCGGATACCTTTATTCCTGGTCTTTTTAAAAGGACAAACCAGATTGAGAAAGCTGCTGCTGAAAGAATGCTGAGATATACAAGTGAAATGTAATATGCAGGAGGTTTGAGTCCGAAAACATGCTCTTCTGCAAATAAGGATAAAATAAAAATGCCAAGTCCACCGGTTATTTGCTGTGCTGAATTCAGAGTAAGTGGTCTGATATTTCTTTTCTCCTTTGAAACAAGAATATTTCCGTAACTTCCTGCAATATTTCCTAAAACAAGAATAACCACGCCCCAGAATTCTTTACCCTTCTCCCAGTCTAAATTAAACTTATCCGCAGCAATAAGAATTATTCCTGATATCCCAATTAATATGGATGCTGTTTTTTTGAAGTTTAACTTATCATCTTTTATGGTTATATGTGCCAGTAGCGCCACAAATAAAGGTCCCCCGCCCACAACTATGGCAGTCAGCGAAGCCGAAGCCATATTAATCCCAATATAAAAAAGAGCATATAGCAGAAAGGTTTGAAACAAACCCACTAAAAACACATACGAGAGATTTTTCCTGACATCTTTCAGATATGTAAGAAACTTTCCTGAAAACGGCAATATCATTAATCCGGAAAGGAAAAACCTGGTGCCGGCAAAATTTAACGGGGTAGTATATTTAATTCCAAGCTTTATTCCCACAAAAGCAGTAGACCATAACAGACATGCAACAATAGCAAGCAGATACGAATTATCTGTAAATTTTTTCAACGAGTTACACTTTACCTTTTTCTTACAAAGTACTGATAATCCAATAAAATTTTTAAACCCGAAAACCTCTATTTAAGTTCAGAGAGCGCCTGCTTCATTCTTTTCATGGCCTCAACTAAATTGGCATCGGAATTTGCAAATGAAATTCTGATACACGAGGGATCACCAAATGCCTCACCTGGCACGGTTGCTATATGAGCTTTGTCCAGGAGATATAAACAAAGATCATTTGAATTTTTAATGATAGCTTTCCCATCTGATTTACCAAAATAGGAACTCACCTGGGGAAACACGTAAAAAGCGCCTCCCGGTACCGAAGTTTTTAGTCCGGGAATATCCTGCAACAGGTTAAGCATCAAATCCCGTCTGCGCTTAAAAGCTATATTCATTGTGGTCACACACGACTGATCGCCTGTAAGAGCTTCCACGGCAGCTTTTTGAGCAATTGTGGTTGCTCCCGTTATGAGTTGTCCCTGCAATTTTATGCAAGCTTTGGCAAGCCAAACCGGGCCAGCCATGTAACCAATCCTCCAACCGGTCATTGCATATGCCTTGGAAACGCCATTAATAATAACAACCCTGTCCCTGATAAAGTCAAATTGTCCCATAGATTCGTGCTGGCCAACAAAATTTATATGTTCATATATTTCATCGGTAATGACGAAAATTCGGGGGTGTTTCTCAATAACCCGTGCAATTGCCTCAAGTTCAGCTTTGCTGTAAAAACTTCCTGACGGATTGTTAGGAGAACATAGAAGCAATGCTTTGGTTTTAGGAGTAATAACTTCTTCGATTTGTTGAGGGGTTACTTTAAAATCGTTATCAATACTGCCATTGATTATAATATTTTTTCCTTCGGCGAGTTTAACCAGTTCAGCATATGTAACCCAGTAAGGAGCAGGCACAATCACTTCATCATCCTTTCCTATCAACGAAAGAATAACGTTTGCCAGAGAATTCTTTGCGCCCGTGGAAACCACAATCTGTTGAGGGGTAAAATCAAGGTTATTTTCCCGCTTGAATTTAAGTACTATAGCCTTTAATAAATCAGGAAACCCAGCTGCCGGGGGATAAAATGAAAAATTGTCATCAATAGCTTTTTTTGCAGCTGTCTTAATATGATCGGGTGTATTAAAATCAGGCTCTCCTACACTTAAATTAATGATATCTATTCCCTGTGCTTTTAAATCAGTCCCCTTTTGATTCATTGCCATTGTGGCAGATTGAGCTAAATTGGCAATTCTCGAAGATATATTTTCCATCTTTCCTTATTCAATAATTCAGTCCGGTATTCAATTTTCAGGCGGTAAAAATAAGCTTTTAATCAGAAAATATTTAATATTGTAACCGGATATTTAAACCACTGGTAAGTTTGAGTGAATTATATGAAATATTGAAAATTACATTACCTTCTCTGGTAATGTTAATTGCAATTTATTACCTGGTTAAAAAACATTTTGAAGAAGAAGATCGGAAAAGGCGTCTACAGATAATTGCGAAAAATCAGGAGCTGGTAACTCCTTTGAAATTACAGGCATATGAAAGAATAATCCTGTTTCTTGAAAGAATTTCTCCGGAGAATCTTCTGATCAGAATCAACAAACCCGGTTATACTTGCAAACAACTGCAAGCTGAACTGTTAACTGCCATCAAATCAGAATTTGATCACAATATAGCACAACAGTTATATATCTCTACACAAGCTTGGGAAATGGTAAAAACTTCCAAATCGAAAATTATTCAACTAATTAATTCGATGATGGAAAAATTTAAACCGGAAGATCCTTCTATAACTATGAGTATGGCAATTCTGGAAATTACAATGAAACAACCTCAGTTCCTTACCGTTGATACCATTAACTTTTTAAAAGATGAAATGAGAACCCTGATTGGTTAGTAATTCAGGATTAAATCTGTATTTCTACACGTATTCCTTTATCGGATTTGCTTTTTACCATTACAGTTCCACCAAGCGATTTTATCCTGCTATGCATGTTATATAAACCCATTCCCTTTCCCTCCAAAATAGCTTGTTCCACATCAAATCCTTTCCCGTTATCCTGGTAAACGATCATTAACTTCTCATCTTTCATGCCGATTTTGATTTTTATCTGGCTGGCATAAGCATATTTCAGGGTATTATTAATCAGTTCAACAAGCACCCTGTATAATGATATTTGAAGCATTTCGCTTGTTTTAATCTCCTGATCAAACATCGTAATAATCTTAATCGGGTAAGTCGCCTGAATTTTTTCAGCAAAGGAATCAATGGCTTCGAACAGGCCAAAAGATTTCAACACATGTGAGCTCAAGTTATTGGAAATTTCCTTTACAGTTTTTATGGCTTCATCCATTAGTTCTGTAATCTTGGAATGTATCTCATTTCTTTTGGGAGCATCATTGGCAGTAACTATAGAATTTGAATACAATTTTATTGCTGACAGAAGCGGTCCAAGAGAATCATGTAAATCCTGCGAAACCCTGGTTCTTTCTTTTTCCTCCGCCTGTATAATGGCATTTAAAACCTGTCGTTCCGATTCTTTACTCTTTGTAATATCTCTCAGAATTATAAGCTTGGTTTCAGATTGTTCTCCGGGAAAAGGAATTAGTGTGATTTCTACTGGGATGGAATTTTGATCACGCCTGGTTTTTAATCTAACTTCATTTTTATAAAATGAGAAAATATCCTTGGCACCTTCAAAAACAGATGTTTTGATTTTGTCATAATCTTCCAGTAAATCTCCTAGATTAAATGGCCTTTTCAAATCTTTTTCGTACCCTGTAAATTCATAAAATGCATTATTCGCTTCCACAATATTATTCTCTTCATCAAAAATGACGATTGCATCGTTAATGCTGTTAAAGATGTTTTTAAAAGTTTTGGCTGTATTTTTCAAGGATATCTCAAACGTTATCCGCTGTTCAATTTCTTCTGCAAGTTTTTGATTTGCTTCCTTTAAGTTATTGGATCTGGCAGACATACTTTCAAAAATTCCAAATAGATAAGAATTAATCCTGCTTGATAAGATTATGGCAATTGAACTGAAAAGAAAGGTTACCAGGATAAAAGATAACCAGGTAGACGTTGATTCAGCATAGGGTCGTATATTAAATGTATATCCCAGGGTACCATTATGATATAAAAAAGCAATGATGCAAGCTGAAAACAATGAGATGAACGTAACAATAATGCCATAAACTGTTCCCAATAATATTGAGCTTATAACTCCAAGAATAAGGTAATATAACAATCCATCACTTATAATACCCTGATTTATTAATGCTTTTGTACCCAAGATAAAACCGATTCCTATAAATACACCGGATTTAATGTGTAATGATGTTTTCTTAGAAAAAATTACCAGTACAATTATTACAAAGTAACCAATAAGACTGAATACCGGAAATGTTCCTGCTGATTTCAGTGAAATTATTGAAGCTATGAGACTTGGCAAACCTAAAACCGCAACCACTATTAATAAACTATTTATTAACGTGGTTTTGAGTTTAATAAGTTCACTCTTCACGTATTCATTCTTTACATACCCGTTTTTCACAGACAGGTTATTTTAAACTCGTTAAGGAAGGAAAAAAATATCCATTTAAATGTAATGATAAGTTTTAACATTCCCTAGACTTTTGGAATGAAACCAAAAAACAGCATATGAAATACATTTAAGCTACCTAAAACTGGCAGGATATGTATTGGGTGGTAAAACGATATAAACCAGTAGATTTTACTGGTTTATATCGGTAGGTTGATAATATTACAGCAATTCAATACTGCGTTTTACGAAGTTATTAAGTTCCTCTCCCTTTAACATGTCATTTGATAACAAGGCAATATCAATTAACTGTTTAACCAGTTTGTTTTTGGTGCCAAATTCAGTTAACACCTTTTCCCGTTTTTCGTTGAGTTCATTTAATTTCTTATCCAGATCTTCAATTCGATCTTTGTCTTCCTGCTTTATTTCCTCCGGCTTTTTATCCTTATTGGCAGTATTTATTTCATCTTTATTCGTCTGTATTGGCTTGATTTTCTCATCAAATTTTTCTATTTCTTTTGCGGTTTTTTTATCCTTTTCCTCAGCAATTCGAAGAACTAACGGATGATTGGAATTAATAACAACATTGTAGCTATCCGGCATTTCACCATAAAATCCAAATCCTCCGCCCATTTTTGCCATATCCTTCATACGACGCATAAATTCAGATTGGGTAATAAGAACCGGATTATCCTGTTCATCAAGACTTTCAAAGGTTACCACAAAATTCGAATTCGCTGGCAATTGTCCCTTAAAAACCGGAACGAGTTCATCCTGTTGTGTTTTGGTAAGTTTTGATTCCTTTTTTTCATCTTTCCGAATCAGATTATCAACGATATCCGAATCAACTCGGGTAAATCTGGAATTACTGAATTTTTGTTCAAGATGATTTATATAATGCGTATCAAGCTGACCATCCATCAATAATACATCGTAACCCTTATTTTTTGCAGACTCAATAAAACTAAATTGTTTTTCAAAATCTGTACTGTACAAATAAATCAGTGTTTTATCTTTATCGGTTTGGTTATCTTTTATTATGTTTTCATATTCTTCAAATGTAAAATACTTGCTATCTGTATTCTTGAACAATGCAAATTTTACAGCTTTTTCGTAGAATTTTTCCTCTGATACCATTCCATATTCTATAAACAATTTTAGGTCGTCCCATTTTTTCTCAAACTGTTCCCTTTCGTTCTTAAAAATTTCCTGAAGCCGATCAGCCACTTTTTTAGTAATATGACTTGAAATCTTTTTGACATTTGAGTCGCTTTGTAAATAGCTTCTTGATACATTTAAGGGGATATCCGGAGAATCAATCACTCCATGCAACAACGTCAGGAACTCAGGAACGATACCTTCAACTGAATCGGTGACATATACCTGGTTGCAATACAGTTGAATCTTATTCTTTTGAATTTCGAAATTGTTTTTAATTTTTGGAAAATATAATATACCGGTGAGCTTAAACGGATAGTCCACATTCAGATGAATATTAAATAAAGGTTCATCTGCCATGGGGTATAAGTCCTGGTAAAACTTCTTATAATCCTCTTCTTTTAACTCGGCTGGTTTTTGTTTCCATAAAGGATTGGTTTCGTTGATAATCTTATCTTTGTCGAGCTCAATTTCCTTCCCGTCTTTCCATTCTTTTTCTTTTCCGAATGCTATTGAAACCGGAAGGAACCTGCAATATTTTTTTAACAATTGCTCAACCTTAACATCATCTGCAAATTCTTTCGATTCTTTATCAATATAAAGAATAATCTCAGTCCCTCTGATATCCCGGTCAATTTCCTCGATTTTATATTCGGGACTTCCGTCACACTCCCACTTTATGGCTTTGGATCCGTCCTGGTAAGATTTAGAATATATTTCAACTTTATCAGAAACCATAAACGAAGAATAGAAACCCAGTCCGAAATGGCCGATAATTGCATTTTCCTGGTTTTTATATTTTTCCAGAAATTCATTAGCACTTGAAAAGGCTATTTGGTTTATATATTTTTCAACTTCCTCAGCGGTCATACCTACACCCTTATCAGTAACGGTTATTGTTTTTTTCTTTTTATCAACTTTTACCCTGATGGTAAGATCCCCAAGATCGCCTTTGAAATCACCAAGATTTGCTAATGTTTTTAACTTCTGGGTTGCATCTACTGCGTTTGAAATTAATTCACGCAGGAAAATTTCGTGATCTGAATATAAAAACTTCTTAATTATTGGGAAAATGTTCTCTGTAGTAACTCCAATTCTTCCGTTCTGCATAGGATATATATGTTAAGTTAAACTTACTATAGTTAATACACACCTTTTTTCAAAGTCTATGCCATAAGAATCATACTGCCAATACGTCATAATTTGGAGAAAACCGGAATAAAATGTCAGAAAATAAACGACAATTGTACTTTTTATACAAAATCTAAACTCGGTTAATTTAAAATAATTTTTAAGAGTTATTTAACTGGTGTGAAAGGAACTTGGCTAATTTCTCATATCCAAATCCTTTTTAAGGACCCAGATTCCGTTTTCGAATTTTAAACCGTCATAGGACATATCCGGGCCATAATACTGAAATTTACCAGCAAACGATGGTTTTGACGGAGATAAATGATCAAAGACTATCATATCCTTGTCCTTATTGTATTTCAGGCTCATCGCAGCCTGGGCAGCATATTCGAAAATAACTCTATCCATCAGTTTTTTATCTAGCTGGAAAATGGGTTTACCAAAAACCGGTTCATTAGCATCATTGAAATAAAGCACATCAATAATCTTTTTTGAACTAAACAAATCGTTAAAATCAAAACCAAGTAACGTATAATACTTTGTGTCCTGGCTTTTTACCGTAACAATGGAATAATATAATGCTCCGAACCAATTGTTTTTACTCAATTCCTGATATTCAGGATCTTTAATTTCGTCTGATTTGTCAATCAGCCTGAAAAGCAGGGACTGTTTTTCCTTTTCAGGAATAAACTGAATAAATCCAAAATATTTGTTGGTGCCATCGTTGTATGGCACATTCCATGTATACACCCTCAGATGATTATCAGAAGAGGTAATTTTCCCAACTTGCTTAAGCGAATCAAATGGATAATCGAAGGAACCTTTAAGTTTCAGGACATCAGTAAATTTTTCTGCAATATCATTATTGATTTCGTCCTTTTCTCTATCTTCCTTTGAATTGGTAGAAAACTCAAATAATTCCTGAATTTTAATTTCATCCTGATACAATGCACCAATCTCCTGATCTTGCGAATTTGCCCTTTCAAAAATGAAACAGAACCAGAGACTATAAATTAATACTATTGATATTCTCATAAACGGGTAATTGTTATGCAATATCCAACCCTAAGGAATATAGTTGATGTTGAATAAAAAACGTTCTGAACCTAAGTTTATTTTGCAATAAGATTAATGTCCCCGAGCAGTTTATCTTTGTAAGATTTCCCAATAGGAATAGATTTCTTGCCATCGTGGGTACGGATAACCACCGAATTATCTTCGATAACATTTATTCCTTTGGTATTGACAATAAAAGATCTATGTACTCTTGTAAACTTATTGGAAGGTAATTTCTGTTCGATAGCCTTCATCGTGAAATGGATGGTATATTTTTCATTAAATGTCACAAAAATAACATAGTTTTCAAGTGCCTCAACCCAAAGAATATCGTCATATTTTAGTCTGACCAATGCCGAATTCTTTTTGATAAATATTTCATCATCCTTATTTTCGACCTTATTTTTAAACCTCAGATTAGCCTTATTGACTGCCTTAAAGAAACGGCTATATGAAATAGGTTTCAGCAGATAATCTGTGACATCGTAATTAAATGCTTCAAGCGCGTATTTATCTTTGGATGAAATAATAATTATTTGAGGAGGGTTGGTTAATGTTTCAAGAAAATCAATCCCGCTCATCTCAGGCATTTCGATATCCAGGAAAATCAAATCGATATCTTCATCACCATTAAATGCATTTATGGCATCAACTGCATTTTCGTAGGAACTTAAAAGATTTAACTGATCTGTTCTATTAACAAATTCCTCTATGATTCTTCTTGACATTAAATCATCGTCAATTATTATACAATTCATAATACAGGGTTTTCGTCAAACAATTTAACTCACTCATCAATAATTTGGTCAAATATATAAAAAAATTACATTTAAACTTAAAAAAATGGGCTAAAGCACCAGAGCAACTTTTATTATTTTTCGTTTTGAGTTAAGAAGAATTCTTCAATTTTATCGCCCATTCTTAGCCCTTGTTTAATCCATTTTATCTTAAGGTCCATTTTTTCATTGTGGGTTAACTCCCATGAAACAGAAGATGTTCGTAAACGATTGGTGAGACTGTACAAAATAATAGCTGCTGAAACCGATATGTTAAAACTTTGGGTAAAACCTACCATAGGAATTTTAATAAATTCATCCGCATGGTGTATCGCATCATCCGATAATCCGTTAAGTTCCGTTCCAAAAAATAACGCAATTTTTTGTTTGGTCAGATCAAATTCTTCAAGAGAAAAACTATCGGTTCGTAGGGTGGTAGCTATGATTTTATAACCCTGATTTTTCAACATGTCAATGACTTCCAGCGTATTATTTTTAGTATCGTGATGATGTTTATATATATTCAGCCACTTTTCCGAACCAAGGGTAATGTCCGGATTAATTTTGTACTGATTTCTGTTTTCGATAATATGCACATCCTGTATTCCGAAACAATCGCAGGTACGAAGCACAGCACTGGCATTGTGAGGCTGATAGATATCTTCAAGAACAACGGTAATATACCCGGTACGCATTTCCAGTACTATATCAATGAGTTCGGATCTGCGTGGAGTAATAAAAGTTTCCAGGTGCCGCAACAATTTTTCTTTCATGATTATTAATTGGGATCAAAAAAAAAGGGAGCTATCAGCTCCCTTGGTTTCATCATTGATGCAATTATTTAACAGTTTTTGCTAATTCAGCACCAGCTTTAAATTTTACAACTTTTTTAGCAGCAATTTTGATTTCTTTTCCGGTTTGAGGGTTTCTTCCTGTTCTTGCACTTCTTTTAGAAATTGAGAATGAACCAAATCCTACCAAAGCCACTCTATCTCCCTTTTTTAGAGAACCTGAAATTGCTCCGATTGTTGCATTTAAAGCTTTTTTTGCACCGGCTTTAGTGAGTCCGGCTTGAGCTGCGATTGCATCAATTAGTTGTGCTTTGTTCATAATACAAATAATTTAGGGTTAGTAAAATGTTCAGATAACTAGTCAAATCCTTTACAAATATAGACTATTTCTTATGTTTAGCAAATTTCATGCATAAAAAATTACATATTTATTTTGTATCAACCTTTTAATAATTGTAGGAAAGACAACGAATTCATCAGGATCTGTGAGATTAATAACCACTTAATCAATACTTTAGCTAATATTTTGTAAATGAAATAATTGCTATGGACAATTAAGAAATTCTAGCATTTTTTGTAATAAATTTATTTTAAAATATTTCCATCAGCAATATGCGGTCATTATGGCCTGTGTGTTTTTCAATGAATGAAAAGATCAAAGGCATATTAATTCTCTTAATTTTAGAAGTAAGCGCTTTAAAAATTAGTCAGGCATAAGAATACAAATTAATCTTTAATAATAAATCCGCTAATGCTTATCTCATAATCCGGAATATGTAATCTACATATACTTCAAATTTGAAGGCATATCACTGCCATAATTTTAACCATTTTTTTTTGTATAACAATTTTTTTCTTTAGATTTGCAGCGCTTCAAAAAATAGGGTGGCATAGCTCAGTAGGTAGAGCAACGGACTGAAAATCCGTGTGTCCCTGGTTCGATTCCAGGTGCTACCACCAATCCAATTAAGCTGTCCCTGTAATTATTTTAAATTACAGGGTTTTTTATTGCATCTGTTTTATTCGTTAATAGATGGAGACAATAGAATAATAAATCATTATTTTGCTATTTTTGCACCTCATGTTTTCAGGAATCTGTCAAATTGTCTGCTGAGACATATTGGCAAAAGTTTTGCAATCTCAATTTAAATTAAAAAATCACCATTCAAACATCTAATATTCACAGAATGATTAATAACGATAACTCAGAGAAAGGAGATATGACTAACAAGATAAATCAAAGCAAAAAGAAAGAAGCAGTTAAAAAAACCCAACCTCATTCAAAAGAAGGAGAAAAAAACGTGAAATTGATTAAAGAGCTGCATTCAAAATTAAAAGATGCTGAAGAAAAAAATAAAGAATCCTATGACAAATATTTAAGGTTATCTGCGGAATTTGATAATTACCGCAAGCGAACTTTAAAAGAAAAAATGGATCTAACCAAACAAGCTGGAGAACAACTTATTATAAACCTTTTACCGGTTTTAGATGATTTTGAAAGAGGAATCCAACATCTGGAAAACACAAAGGATATTGAAGCTGTTAAAGAAGGACTTAGATTGATTTATAACAAGTTTAAGGAATTCCTTAATCAAAATGGAGTAAAAGAAATTGAATCTGCTAACAAGGACTTCAATATCGACCTTCATGAAGCTATTACCAAAATCCCTGCTCCTGAACCCGAATTAAAAGGCAAAGTGGTTGATGTAATCACGAAAGGGTATACATTAAACGAAAAAGTAATTAGATATTCCAAAGTGGTTGTTGGAGAATGATAGTTCCCAATATAACCATAAACTTAATTTAAGATGTCAAAAAGAGATTACTACGAAATATTAGAGGTTTCAAAAAACGCTTCCCCCGAAGAAATAAAAAAAGCATACAGGAAACAGGCATTAAAATTTCATCCCGATAAAAATCCGGGAAATAAAGAAGCTGAAGAAAATTTTAAAGAAGCTGCCGAAGCCTATGAGGTGTTGAGCAATCCCGATAAAAAAAGCAGGTATGACAGATATGGTCATGCCGGTGTAGGTTCTTCGGGTGGAGGATATGGCGGTGGAGGAATGACCATGGATGACATATTCAGCCATTTTGGAGATATTTTTGCAGATTTTGGATTTGGCGGATTCAGTGGTTCCAGGCATTCCAGGCAGACCAACAAAGGAGCCAATCTGAGGGTGAAAGTCAAACTTAATCTTGAAGAAATCGCCAAAGGGGTTGAAAAAAAATTAAAAGTCACAAAATATATATCCTGTAAGCAATGCAAAGGTACAGGTGCACACGACAACAGTTCATACAGTACCTGCTCAACATGTCATGGCACAGGGCATGTAACACGTATCACCAATACATTTTTAGGACAAATGCAATCTACTTCGGTTTGCCCCAATTGCGAAGGCAGTGGTAAAGTAGTTACGCAACGCTGTACCTCGTGCCACGGTGAAGGTATTGTTAAGGACGACGAAATTATTAATATTAAAATACCGGCAGGAGTAGGCGAAGGAATGCAAATGACTGTTTCGGGAAAAGGAAATGCTGCCAGGCGGGGAGGTATCAACGGTGACTTGCTCGTACTCATTGAAGAAGAGCCTCATCCGGAACTGATTCGCGATGGAAACGACCTGCTATTCAATTTATATATAAGTATTCCCCAGGCGGCTTTAGGTTCGCATGTTGAAATTCCAACCATCGAAGGAAAAGTCAAAATTAAAATTGAATCAGGGACACAGCCGGGGAAAATACTGAGATTGCGTGGAAAAGGATTGCCCGAAGTAAACAGCTATGGAAAAGGTGATTTATTGGTTAGTATAAATGTTTGGATACCAAAAATATTGTCGAAAGAAGAAGCCAAATTACTTGAGAAGCTGGATGATTCGGATAACTTCAAGCCTAATCCGGATAAATCTGATCGCAGTTTTTTCGAAAAAATGAAAAATATGTTTGAATAGAAACCCAACTTAATTTGTCTCCAATTACCCGAAATGGAAATCTTCAAAGCAGTTAACATTGAAAAAAAATATTCGAACCATTTAGCGCTTGATAATCTGAGTATATCAGTTCCGGAAAATAGTATATATGGATTACTTGGCCCTAATGGCGCAGGTAAAACCACACTTATTCGCATTATTAACCAGATTACTGCACCGGATAAAGGCGAATTATATTTCGAAAACAGGAAATTCAGAAATGATGATGTTTTTAAGCTTGGATACTTGCCTGAAGAACGTGGATTATACCGAAAAATGAAAATTGGTGAACAGGCATTGTATCTATGCCGGCTTAAAGGTTTAACTAAAAACGATGCACTGAAAAAGTTGAGATATTGGTTCGAGAAATTCGAAATTCAGGCCTGGTGGAACAAAAAGGTAGAAGAGCTGTCAAAGGGAATGCAACAGAAAGTTCAGTTTGTAGTCACTATTTTGCATGAGCCAAAACTTCTTATTTTCGATGAACCGTTTAGTGGCTTTGATCCCATCAATACAGATATGCTCAAAAAGGAAATCCTGAATCTCAGAGCAAAAGGTGCAACAGTGATTTTTTCAACTCATGATATGGGTTCGGTTGAAGAGTTGTGTGATCATATTACCCTAATCAACAAATCAAAATCGGTTCTGGAGGGCAATATTAAGGATATCCGAAATACATATAAATCAAATACATTTGAAGTCGGATTACGGGGAGATTTTGAAAAGCTTCCTGAAATACTGAATTCAAATTTCAACCTTGTTGAACATAAAAAACATGATGATTTTCTGCTGGCTAAAATTAAAATTATAGGAGAATCGAATGAAAATGATCTGCTTCGTCTTATTATTCCACACTATACTATTATTTCATTTAATGAAGTAATTCCCAGGATGAATGAAATATTTATCAAGGTTGTTCAGGAAGCAGGAAAAGAAAAACCTAACGAAAGGTAACATGAGAAAAATTGCTCTTATAATTCAACGGGAATACCTAACACGGATCAGGAAAAAATCGTTTATTATAATGACCATTATTGGTCCTCTGCTATTTGCTGCTTTTCTTATTTTACCAGCATGGTTATCACAGGTTGAAGACACGGATCTTAAAACCATTGCAGTGGTTGAATATAACGAAATGAATGAACCTGTCCCCGATTCATTAAGGTTTTTTGACGTTATACCGGATAAAGAAAATCTTCAATTTAAATATGTTTACGCATCAATCGAAGCTTTGAAACTGGCGCTTTCAAAATCGGAATATTATGCCATATTATACATTCCATACAACATAATAAATTCGGAAACAGCAGAACTGTATACGAAAAAACAACCCAGTCTGGGATTAGAATTACATATCAAACAAAGCCTGGAAAATTATATCCAGAATCTCAAATTAAGAAAGAATAATATACCTGTTGATGTTTTAAATTCCGTGCACACAGATATTTCTTTGAAAACCATTAAGCTGGATAAGAACGGTGAATTTCAGGAGGAATCACAACAGGAAATTAAAAGATGGGTAGGATATGTATGTGGATTCCTCATCTATTTCTTTATATTTTTCTTCGGTGCCCAGGTAATGCGTGGAGTTATTGAAGAAAAAACAAGCAGGATTATTGAAGTTATTATATCATCGGTGAAGCCTTTTCAATTAATGATGGGTAAAATAATAGGTATTGGATTGATAGGCCTGACGCAGTTTCTTATCTGGTTTTTATTGACATTCAGCATTGTAGCTGTCACACAGCAAGTCCTGGGATTAAATCATAAAACACCGGCAGCTACTGAAATTACTCCTGAAAGCCTGTTTCAGGCCAAATCTGTACAACAACAACCTATGACCACTAAAACAGAAGAAATACAAAGCTATCTGGATGAAATTAAGGATATTAATTTTTTGGTCATAATATCTACTTTCTTATTTTATTTTATCGGAGGATATATCCTTTATGCATCGTTGTTTGCTGCAATAGGAGCCGCAGTGGATAGTGAAACCGACACCCAGCAATTTATGCTGCCTGTTACCATACCCTTGGCGCTTAGCTTATTTATGATGGTGAATGCGTTTACAAATCCAGATGGAAAGTTGGCTGTAATTTTTTCCATAATTCCATTGACATCTCCGGTAGTAATGATGGGCAGAATTGGCTTTGATATTCCAGCCATCCAGGTGGTTGCATCTATGGTTATATTATTGTTTACTTTTCTTGGTTCAACATGGCTTGCCGGTAAGATATACAGAACCGGAATTCTGATGTACGGTAAAAAAGCATCGTATAAAGAACTGTGGAAATGGATAAGGTATAAAAATTAATTCTACTTTTGTCATTTATAAGGCATTATTAAAATATTATGAAAATTGCCGTTATCGATCTTGGAACTAATACTTTCAATCTCCTTATTGCCGAAAGCGGTGGAAAGGATACGTTTAAAATTTTACACAGCAGCAAAATTGCAGTTAAGCTTGCAAAGGGAAGCGTTGAACGGAAAGAATTAAAAACAGATGCAATTACCAGGGGTTTGAATGCTATAGAAAAGTTTAGCCACACATTCTTAGAAACAGGAGTTGACACAATTTATGCTTATGCCACAGCTGCTATCAGGAACTCAAAAAACGGTGGTCAGTTTGTCAAATCTGTTAAAGATAGATTTAATATTGATGTATCGGTACTGGAAGGCGATAGAGAGGCTGAACTTACTTACTTTGGCGTAAGACAAGCGGTAAATTTCGATCATCATAAAGCGCTGATAATCGACATCGGCGGAGGAAGCATTGAATTTATTATTGCCGATGAGAATCAGATATACTGGAAAAAAAGCTATCCGATTGGAGTCGCATATCTTATTGAAAAATTCAAACCCTCCGACCCGTTGTCAATTGAAGAAATTGAAATCTTAACCAATTTCTTTGAAGAAAAATTAATTGAGGTATTAGAAGAAGTTAAAAAGCACGGAGCAGATATAATTATTGGTGCATCCGGAGCATTTGAATCTTTAGCCGCCATGATAAGAAATGAAGATAAATTTGAGTCGGAAATCGGTTCATATCCTGAAGCTGTTTACATCGATTTAACTGAATTTGAAGATTTATCCTGGCGATTGGTAAATTCCACCATTAAGGAAAGAAAGAAGATGAAAGGTCTTGAAACAATGCGTATCGAGTTTATTGTACTTGCAGCTGTACTGGTAAAATTCCTGATAGACAAAACAAAAATCAAAACGATAATCCAATCAAATTTTGCACTAAAAGAAGGATTAATGTATGAGTTAATTAAATCAGTATAATTTTCGTGTTTTTTGTTGATGCAACTAAAATCTAATCGCAGAGGTACTAATTATCATACCTCGTTATCTGCCCCGATTTTATCGCCAGAAGTTCAGAACGCCGGTCAAGCAAACGGTTTATTTCATCATCACGAATTTCGGGAGATGTCAGAAGTTGATCTATTCGGTTTAAATCCATCTGGATATTATCATTTTGATATTCAGATTCATCCAGTTCAACTTTAAGTTCTTTAATCATTTGAGAAACCAAATGTTGAATGGGTTCTCCAAATTGGTTCAGCAGTTTTTCTGAGACATCATCTTTTATATAGTTATAGTTGGATAGTATCTGTTCGAAATTATCAAAAAAAGATTGATCAATATTTTTATGAGAATCATTGCCAAATTTTTCTTTTAATTTTTTTAATAATTCAATCAATTGGTCAAGATCTTTTACGAAGGATTTCTTATTCTCACTCATTTCGTAAAGCTTTGTATTCGGCTCCAATTTAGAACATTTTATGGAGATATAAAAATAAATCTTTACTTTTAATCCTGTAATTAAATGATTACTAGTTGTTGAACAAATTTGAAACTAAAGGAAGTATTAAAATTTTAATTAGTATCATTGGTATGTTATTGAATGTATCCTGATTCATGGAAAAAATCAAATTCATCTTATCACAGGAGTATATTGAATTAATAAAACTGCTTAAATTACTTAATATCGCAGATACCGGTGCTGTAGCAAAATTAATGGTAGAGAACGGTGAAATTATGGTAAACCTTACTCCCGAGTTTCGGAAACGAAGAAAATTGCGAAAAGGAGATGCTGTTAGGGTAAATGATATTCAGATAGATATTCTCTGATCCGGAATTTATTAAAAGGATAACGAAAAGATTGTCTCTTTATCTGGTATTGAGTGAGCGGTAATTGAACCATTGTGTAATCTTAAAATCTGTTTGGATAAACTTAATCCAATCCCTGAGCCTGAAGGTTTGGTGGTAAAAAACGGTATAAATATTTTATCCAGGACATCCCCCAGAATTCCGGGTCCGTTATCAACAACCTGGATAGTAGGCCGACCTCTTTTGTTCAAGAATCCGTTCAATTGAATAATTCCATCCTCTCTTTTCTGAAGCGCATAAATTGAATTCTTAATTAGGTTTATCAGTACTTGTTCCATAAGCTGTTCATCTGCAGTAATTTTTATATTTTCAGGTTCGATTTTTACGTTGAATTCAATTTGATTATGTAAAATTTCTTCTTCAAGCAAATTTTGAATATTCTTAAAAAGTTCAGCAAGACTACACACTTTAAAATTTGGCTTGGGAATTCGTGTTAAATTTCTGTATGTATTGACAAAATGCAGCAGCCCGATGCTTCGTTTGTTAATGGTTTGTAAAGCTTCCTGAATTTCATCAAGAGCAACTTTCTCCAAATCCTTTGTATCATCACTCCCCGATGGATTATAATTAGTAAGCATATTGGTAAGCGTAGAAGATAATGAGGCTATGGGAGTGATTGAATTCATGATTTCATGGGTAAGCACCCGGATTAATTTTTGCCAGGCCTCTGTTTCCTGCTCCTCCAATACATTTTGAATATTTTTTATGGTAGTAAGAATAATTGTTTTGTCTCTGATTTTTATGGTAGTGGCATATATTGCCAGTTGCAAAATATCTTCCTCATCATTAACTCTTACCAGCTTATTTTCGCCGGGTTTAATATTCAACAAGGCATCTACGAGCTCGATGCTAAGAGATTCAAGTCCCTTAATATTTTTCAGGTTGGTTACCTGAAACAGCTTTTTGGCTGCTTTATTGATCAATTCGATGTTTCCGTCGTTTTGATATGCAATTAAACTAACATCAATATTTTGAACAATGGTTTGGATATAATGAAAGTGTTCTTCTTTTTCTGATCGGACTTTTTGAAAATCTTTGATTACTTCATTAAAAGCTTTGTTGAGATCGTCAAAGGAGCTACCCATCCCTTCAATCTGGAAAGAACGGGTAAATTCTGAAAACCTGATCGATTCAAGAAAACTGGTTAATTCCCTGTTTGTTTTATCAATGAATCGGATGAGTGAAGCAACCTGGAAAATCATTGTGAGAGCAATAATAACAGGAGCAATAAAAAACTGACTTTTAATAAAATAAAAGAAAAGGAACATGGATGCAGCAAGGATAAGTATCCTTACGATCAGATTGAACCTGAAGTTTTTAAAGCTCATACTTTTCCATTCTGCGGTAAAGAGAGGTTCTGGTCAGTCCTAATTCCTGTGCTGCCTGGGTAATATTTCCCTGGTTCTGTTTAAGTACTTTCAGAATAATATTTTTTTCAATATCATCCAGATTAAATGTTTCAAATTCCTGTTCAGAGCCCTGCTTCTTGGGCGGCGTTAATATAAAGTCCTCAGGTTCTAGAAAATTTGATTCACACATGATCAATGCCCGCTCTATAGCATGTTGAAGTTCTCTTACATTGCCGGGCCAGGAATAATGCATTAACTTTTTCAGCGCAGCGGAATTGATCCCTTTAACCGATTTTTTATATTTTTTAGAATAATTCTTTAAAAAATGATTTGCCAGAATGGAAATATCATCAACTCTTTCTCTTAACGGAGGCAAGTGAATTTCAACGGTATTTATTCTGTAAAGCAAATCCTGACGGAAAAGATTTTTCCCGACCAACTCGTAAAGATCGTTGTTGGTTGCGCATATTAACCTTACATTCACAGAAATTGGTTTATTTGCCCCTACCCTTGTGACTTCTCTTCGTTCGATAACTGTAAGCAGTTTTGTTTGCAGAGGTAAAGAAAGATTTCCAATCTCATCGAGAAAGAGTGTGCCTTTTGAAGCAATTTCGAATCGGCCCGGCTTTTCCTTTTTTGCATCTGTGAATGCCCCTTTTTCATGTCCAAAAAGTTCGCTCTCAAAAAGAGTCTCCGTAATTGAGCCCAAGTCAACATTAATGAATACTTCATCTTTTCGAAGTGAATTTCTGTACAAAGCTCTGGCAACCAATTCCTTTCCGGTTCCATTTTCACCCAGAATAAGAATGTTGGCATCAGTTTTAGCAACTTTTTTAATGGTAGTAAAAACCTGCTTCATTGCTTCCGATTCTCCAATAAAATCCTGGAACGGTTGATCCAGCATAGCACACATCTCCTTTTGCCTGTTCCGCAAACTATCCGTTTCGAGTCGCGATCTTCTCAATTTTATAGAGGCCGATACAGTGGCAAGTAACTTCTCATTCTGCCAGGGTTTTAAAACAAAATCGGTCGCGCCTGATTTCATTGCGGTCACAGCCTTTTCAGCATCTCCGTATGCAGTAATAAATACAACCACCGCATCGGGATCGATGGAAAGTATCTTTTCAAGCCAGTCAAAACCTTCCTGACCGCTAATGGCATCTTTACTGAAATTCATATCAAGTAAGATGACATCAAAATATTCTGATTTTAAATATTCGGGTATCTTTTCAGGACTGTTGAGAGAGGTAATAGATTCAGTATAAGGTTTTAGTAAAAGTTTTAAAGCAAAGAGAATATCTTCGTTGTCGTCTACAATAAGAATTTTACCTGACTTTTCCAGCATGGCAGAAATGAATTAAGGTTAGCGTTAAACAAAAATACATAATTATTTTATAATGTACGATTTCGTACTATTTATGTAGCATATTCGTACAAAAACAGAAAATCAATCTTTAAATAATTGATAAATAGGTGTTGATTTACAATATCTTATTATTTTTGGCATAATAAATGTAAAATTCACAAGAAAATTGGAAATTGCTCATGGACGGTATGGATCGAAAAATAGAAAAGCATGGTCTTGATAAAAAATATTATTGGATTGGCGGTATTTCGTTACTCCTGCTCCTTGCATTTCTTAAAATAATTTTCGGGGATAAAAGTTCAAAACTGAATGTGGATGCTGAAAAAATCACCATCCAGGAAGTAACTTATGGTAAATACCAGGATTATATTTCGGTTAACGGAACTGTGGAACCCATTAAAACAATCTTTCTTGATGCCATTGAAGGAGGCAGGGTCGAAGAGATTCTGATTGAAGAAGGCAGTATGGTTAAAAAAGGAGATGTAATTATCAAGCTTAGTAATACCAACCTGCTGTTAGAAATATCGAATAATGAAGCCACCGTGGCAAGAACAATTAACGATTTAAAATCTACCCAGATCAGCCTGAACAACCAGAGAATTAATAATATTACCCGTGTTCTTGATTTACGTTATCAACTCATGAAGCTGAAACGTACTTATAATTATGATCAAGAACTTATTCAGGGGAACCATATTTCAAAAGAGGAATTCGAGTATGCAAAAGAACAATACGAACTCACACTCAAACAATTAGAATTGCAGACGCAAAAACAAATTGACGATTCGTTGTATATAAACTCAAGAATTAAAGCCGATGAAGAATCCATCCGCCGGATGCAACGAAATCTTGAACTGGTAAGCGGAAGGCTCGATAACTTGAATATAAAAGCACCTGCTGATGGTGAACTGGCTATTCTGAATCCTGAAATTGGAGAGGTTATTAATTATGGTTCAAGAATTGGAACCATAAACATTCTTGATTCATATAAGATGCGGGTGGAAATAGATGAACATTATATAGCTCGTATTAATAAAGGTCTGAGAGGTGAATTTGAGTTTGCAGGAGGAAATCACGACCTGGTAATAACGAAGGTATATCCCGAAGTAAGTAATGGAACATTTGCAGTGGATATGAAATTTACCAGTGACATACCTGATCAGATAAGAATTGGTCAGACCGCCCGTATCAGGCTTGAATTGGGGGCATCGGAAGATGCATTGTTACTGCCCAAAGGAGGTTTCTATCAAAGCACCGGCGGACAATGGGTATACGTGGTAAACAAAGAAGGCACCCTTGCAACAAAAAGAAATATTAAGATAGGCAGACAAAATCCACGTTACTACGAAGTGTTGGATGGATTGCAACAAGGTGAAAAAGTAATCGTCTCAAATTATGACAACTTTGGAAATATAGATAAGCTAATACTCAAGAACATAAAATAACCTAATAAAACAGAATTATAATGATTAAAACAGTTGAACTTTCAAAAATATTCAGAACTGATGAAGTGGAAACTACAGCTTTAAATAAAGTTGATATTTCGATAGAATCGGGAGAATTTGTAGCCATTATGGGGCCGTCGGGTTGTGGCAAATCAACCCTGCTAAATATCGTCGGTTTGCTTGACAATCCATCGGGTGGAAAATACTTTTTTTTAGGCGAAGAAGTCTCGGGATTTAAAGAACGGCAACGCACCAATCTTAGAAAAGGCAATATTGGGTTTGTTTTTCAAAGTTTCAATTTGATTGATGAGTTAACTGTGTATGAGAATATTGAACTTCCGTTGCTTTATCTGAAAGTTTCCTCATCCGATAGAAAAAAGAAAGTTACCGAAGCAATGGAACGAATGAAAATATCTCACCGGAGGAAACATTTTCCACAGCAACTCTCTGGCGGGCAACAACAAAGAGTAGCCATAGCCAGGGCTGTGGTAGCAAGACCTAAACTTATACTTGCTGATGAACCAACAGGAAATCTGGATTCAGCCAACGGAGAAGAAGTGATGAACCTGCTTACCGAACTGAATAATGAAAATACTACGATAGTAATGGTCACCCACTCACCTTCGGATGCCGAAAAAGCGCACCGCATAATCCATCTTTTTGACGGGCATGTAGTTACCGAGAATATTAAAAAGATTTTATAACCTAAAACCAATCGTCATGAATGAGCTTTGTGTTCCGGTCCCGGGTCTTACCGATAACGATGTTGCCGAAGTCACTGTTGTTATCAAAGGTAAACTTTCCAGATTTGAATACCGCATAGAGTCTTTTCCATGGGATGCCGGTGAAATTGCCGATTCAACAACCGATCCATTGACCATTTCCCTGGCAAGGATATACAAATTAAAACAAGCCATCGAATCCTATGACCATGCATGGGAAATAATCCAGATTTTCAATCCGGCTTCCAATTCTGACCATATTCATGTATTATACAGACGTAAACAATAATCCATTAAAAACATAAAAATTTAATCACCCAGAAATTAAGCTCTGTAATTATGAAAAAGATATTTCTATTTATTTTACCCGTATTATTTATAAGTTTAACAAATGTTAATGCCCAAAAAGTATGGACCCTGGAAGAATGTATTAATTATGCACTGGAAAATAATCTTCAGATAAAAAGACAGGAATTGACAGCAAATATTTCAAAAATTAATCTGTCTCAGTCCAAATTTGCGCTTCTTCCCAATCTGAATGCCCAGTTCAATCATAAATTTAGTTCAGGCAGGTCACTCAATACAGAAACATATTCCTGGGAAAATACAAGACAACAAGATGGTAGTATTGGGGCGGGAAGTGATTTGATGCTTTTTAATGGTTTGCAGAATTATAATACCATTCAAAGAAACAAATTTGACTTAATGCGGGATCTTGCAAATGTTGACAAGATTAAAAACGACATAACCCTGAATATTGCCACTTCCTATCTGCAGATATTATTTGCGTACGAAGTTCTTGAATTGGCCAAAAGCCAAAGAGACGTTACGTTACAACAATCAGAAAGGATATCAAAGCTCGTTGAGGTGGGTAATAAGGCAAAAGGCGAATTGCTTGAAATAAATGCACAGTTGGCTAATGATAATCTTAGCCTTACAAATGCTAAAAATAATTTAAAGTTAACTTATATTGACCTGATTCAATTGTTAGAACTTGAACTCGATTCTGTTGAAAGTTTCAAAATAGAACGTCCGAGGTTGCCAAATTTAGAATCTGAAGAAATTCAAAGTGTTGGAGATATTTATTCAGAATCAATAAATGTATTGCCTCAAATAAAAAGTGCAGATTACAATTTAACTGGAAGAGAAAAAGATTTGAATGCTGCAAAAGGTGCCAGATTTCCGGAATTATCTTTGAGTGGTTATTATAATACACGATATAATGATCAAGTTAAAGATCCTCTAAATCCTCTTGAAACTTATAACTATATTGATCAGATGAAAGACAATCAAAATCGACAGGTTTCAATTGGATTATCTATACCCATTTTTAACAGAAGAGCAGTTGAATCGGGTATCTCCAAATCTAAGATAGCTGTGAGAAATGCTGAATATGAGTTCGAACAGATAAAAAAGGATTTATATAAAGATGTTCAGCAGGCGCATGCCGATGCAATTGCTGCTTATGAAAAATACCAGGCAAGTATTAAAGCTGTTGAATCAAATACTGAGTCCTTCAATTATACTCAACAAAAATACGAAGTAGGCATGGTAAATTCTGTTGATTTCAATATTGCTAAAAATGATCTTCTTAAAGCAAAATCTAATCTACTACAGGCAAAATATGAATATATTTTTAAACTAAAAATCCTGGATTTCTACCTGGGTAAAAAAATTTCTATATAAGGCCGTGGATTATTCCCGGTTTATTTAAGCAGGGTTTTCAACAAGCGGTTCTCTGCGGGGAATCGCTTTTTTTTATATATTTGTCATTATCACTTAAAAAATATGCATATGATCCGCAAACTTTCCTTAGCAACTATTTTGCTTGTATCAGGTTTATTTCTGAACGCTCAGGTATTTAATACCGCGGAAATACTTAAGCCGGTTAAATTTTCCCTGGGAATAGCGCCTGTATACATGAATGAGAATTTCGGAGTATTATTCATGGGTGGAGTTGGCATAAAATCCGGTATTGATTTTAGCATGAAATATGCCGTACTGGAAGCTCAGGATTATTTTGGAGCCGATCTGGAATGGAAACTTTTAAATAATAAATCCGTTGACCTGTCTCTTACCACAGGATGCCATAATTACTACGATTTTGGGTTAGATGTATCAGGAAATGCCTCATTCAGGATAAAAAGCGATATCTCATTTTATACCGGTCTGGATATGGATCTGAATTTCGGATCAGACCTTTACATTCCTCTATGGATACCTGTGGGTGTTGAAATTATGTTGAATAAGACAATAGCATTTTTATTCGAAGCAGAACTTCCGATAAGTGAGCCTGCGTATCCGGTGATTGATGGGGGGCTTTCTTTCAGGTTTTAATTAATTTGCTTACTCCAGTTCTTTTTCATAGCAGACATATGCTATTTTTTGCATGGTAGAGTGAAACTTTCCTACTTCGTGATAGTTATACTTCTGACAAATCTGATGTGCAATTTCATGATTATTAAACACATCCAGCAGAATGGATTTGTATCCATTTTCTTTAGCAAAATTTTCGGCAAAATCCATAAGCATCTTTGAAATTCCTTTGTTTTGCCATTTAGGATGAACCGCAAGCCATTGAATAAACAGAGTTTTTTTATCGTCAGTATTTGTTAAAATTTCATTGTAGTCTTCAGGCATCTCCTGATTTAGTGTAACCATTCCTTTGCAAACCCCTCTTTCTTTCGCCAGATAGATTAATCCCCCATAGAGATTTTTTTTCATTAATAATAGATCCGGGTATACATTATTCCATTGTTTCATGCCCTTTTCATTCATATCTTTCACACATACACGCAGGAGATACATTATTTCAACCAAATCGGAAGGAATTGCTTTAATTATATCCATCAGAACATACTTTGTCAGAATACCTTAATTAAATTTTCTTAAACGTAGATCATTATATCAAATATAATAATTTCTAAACAAATCAAAAACTGCTAATCAATTTATGATCAATTTGTAATTAAATCATGATAAATAGTGAGCTTATCCAACCGTTTAAAAATTTGGCTTAAGTGAGTGATTTGCTCTGGAATAAACATTTTTCTTCCATTAATCAGTTTAAAGTTTTACTTTTGCGCAATAGTATAATTTTTACAGGAAATGGCAGTTCAGAAACCATCCATACCAAAAGGAACAAGAGATTTTTTGCCATCTGAAATGGGAAAACGAAATTTTATTTTTGATTCCATCAAACAGATATTCCTTAAATATGGCTACCAGCCCATAGAAACTCCGGCCATGGAAAACCTTGACACACTTCTTGGAAAATATGGAGAGGAGGGGGATAAACTGCTGTTTAAGATTTTAAATTCAGGAGACTTTCTTAAAAATATCGATTTCTCAAGGTTTACCAACGATAGCAACAAGCTTGCAATGCAAATTTGCGAGAAAGGCCTCAGATATGATTTAACCGTTCCCTTTGCCCGTTTTGTTGTGCAATATAGGAATGATATAATGTTCCCTTTTAAAAGATACCAGATTCAGCCTGTGTGGCGTGCTGACAGGCCTCAGAAAGGGCGTTACCGGGAGTTTTATCAGTGCGATGCTGACGTTATAGGTAGCGAATCCATGCTAAATGAGATTGAGCTATTACAGATAATCGATGAGGTTTTCAAAAAGTTGGGTATTAAGGTTTTAATTAAACTGAACAACCGAAAAATACTGGCAGGAATTGCAGAATTTATTAACGCCCCCGGTAAAATATCGGACATTACTGTTGCACTTGATAAGTTTGAAAAAATCGGAATCGATAATGTTATTGATGAGTTGAAAGACAAGGGGGTGACCCATGATGCTATTGAACAGCTTAAACCCATAATGCTGATAAAAGGAACAACCAGGGAAAAACTTAACAAATTAAAAAACCTTTTTATGACCAATCAAACCGGCATGAAAGGAATAGCTGAAATTGAAGAAATTCTGAGTCTTCTGGAAGAGTTGGATTTTAATACCGATATTGAGTTTGATCTTACCCTGGCACGTGGCTTAAATTACTATACAGGTGCAATTATTGAAGTTAAATCAAAAGAAGTTGAAATTGGAAGTATTTGCGGAGGAGGCAGATATGATGATCTTACCGGCATTTTCGGCATGCCCGATGTTTCAGGTGTGGGAATTTCGTTTGGCGCCGATCGCATTTACGATGTGATGAATCAATTAGATCTCTTTCCAAAAACAGTTATTACTTCCACAAAACTTTTATTCATAAATTTTGGTGAAACCGAATCAAGATATTGTTTGAAGCTATTGGGAAAGATTAGAGAAAAAGGTATCTCCGCTGAATTATATCCCGAACCAGCCAAACTAAAAAAACAGATGACTTATGCAAATTCAAAGGGAATAACCTATGTTGCATTGATTGGAGAAAATGAAATGAAAGAAGGAATAATTACCCTGAAAGATATGGATTCCGGAAATCAGTCTGAACTTAATTTTGATGGACTTGTTGATAAGCTTATTAATAACCAAACTAAATAATTATTAACAGATTGTATTTTTAAAAAAACAAACTTTTTTTAGTAAGTTTGTTGAAATGCAGATGTAAATTTAGCATGATCTAAATGGATAAAAGAACATTTATAAAAACAGGAGTAGTTGGGATAGGAGGAGTTATTGCTTTATCTTCATTTACTTCGCGAAAAGTGGTAAACAAAATCCTTAAGGAGCATACCATACCGGAATTTAAAATGCCGGAATTATCCTATACATTTGACGCC
Source organism: uncultured Bacteroidales bacterium (assembly GCA_963781805.1). Lineage (GTDB taxonomy): Bacteria > Bacteroidota > Bacteroidia > Bacteroidales > UBA10428 > JAFGPL01. Next base: position 4,412,611 of record CAWAHF010000004.1, on the reverse strand, counting down.
CTGGAACCACACATTGATGCAGCCACAATGAAACTGCATTATTCCAGCCATTTTGCTGCTTATACCGAGAAGTTTAATGCTGCAGTTAAAGATGCCGGAATAACAGGAAAAAACGCCAAAGCAATCCTGACTGAAGTATCAAAATACCCGGATGCAATAAGAAATAATGGTGGCGGATATTTTAATCATAAACTTTTTTGGAGAATTCTTTCACCAAATGGAGGATCTCCACATAAAGAATTGTTAAACGGCATAACTAACGAATTCGGTTCCTTCGAAAATTTTAAAAGTGAATTTTCGAAAGCTTCCAAAACTGTCCAAGGTCAGGGTTGGACTTGGCTGATACTTTCCGGTAAAAAATTGAAAATTACTACCACTTTCAATCAGGATAGTCCGATTATGGATATTGCAGAGGTTAAAGGCACCCCCTTATTATTAATGGATGTTTGGGAACATGCATACTATTTGAAATACCAGAACCGGCATGAAGATTATATTAATGCATTTTGGAACGTTGTGGACTGGGATTTTATTTCCAAAAAATATGAAAGACTTATGAAAGGCTGAGTTCGCTCAGCCTTTTTTTATTTTTTTTGCAGCAGATTCATATCGAGTGAAACATCTAATCTTCTCAATTCTTTTCTCAATCCGTCTATGATAATAGGATTACCTGAAATATCTATGTCAATCTTATCCTGACCAAATGACATTATCCTGCTAAAACCCGATTTCTTTCTGAATTCAAGCTTCGTCCCGGTTTCTTTAGTCATAACATACTTCTGCTCTTCAAAGGATTTTAATAAACCATCCCGGTTTTTTTCAAAACTTCCGTTCATATATCTCTCTGTTTTTCCGAACACAAGCACTGGATAGATCAAGGCATAAATGCCCGCTATAATCAAAAAAATCCTTATTCTGTTGTTTTCAAGTAGTGCGCTGATAATTTCCTGAAACGAAATTTGTTTGCCGATGTTGGTTAAGACGATTAAAAAGAAAATCAAGATCAATAATATTATCAGATACCTTCCAAGTCTAATTAAATATTTCATCATGTCTTTTTGAATTTGTTTTAGCTGTAAAAATAAGTTTTTAAAAATAAATGTAATATTTATACCTGCAAAAAGTTTATCATAAAATTTTATCTAACCCTGAGAGACGGTACCCTGCGATCACCCATGGGATTGTGAGTTATTGAATAGTTGATCACTTCAACTTTTCTGACTCTTTTAGTGGTCCCGGATTGTATAATCCGATTACAAAGACTCATCAAAAAGTTAAAAAAACAGGGAATAATTAATATCACCTTTTGTTTACAAAAATTAGCTTAATCCAGAAATTAAATCAGAACGGTCTAATTCATATTGGATTTCAAGAGATAAGGATGTTTTGCAAATAATTCATCGGAAAATTATTTTGAATAAATTAGTTTCAATAATTATTCAATTTCCTATTTTTATAGGTTCTCAATCAGCATATAGATGAATTATATAAAAAAATATTATCACTTTGCGGTTATTGTAATTATAATCCTGGTGTCTTTTCTGCACCACTCTTCACTATTTTCTCCATTTTTAAATTCCGATGATGGTGTCGTAATCTTAATGATTCATGATTTTAAAATTTCTCATGATTTGTACTTCTGGGGACAAGATAGATTTGGTTCTTTAATACCATTAATAGGACAATTTTTCTACAAAATATGCCATTTAACACCCGTTGCAGCCGAATCCTTTTCTCATTATTTACTCCTCATTCTGGGTTATTTAGGTTTCACAACACTGTTCAGGTCAAAATATGTTAAAATTATTTTTGTAATGGTATGGTTTTTACCTCCTTTACGAATGATTGATATACTGAAAGTGGGTATGGGTGAACAATATGCGCTGATTGGAATAGCCGCATTTTTGATTAATAAAATCTATAACAACTCCTTTGAGAAATATCTATTAATGAAATATTTTCTTCTTGCTGCAGTGACAGTAATTTTCATTTTGGCTATCTGGGTATCTGATTTAGCTGTGATCACAATTTTTCTAATATTGTCAATTCACCTTATCTTTTATTTTAAATATAACAGATTCTCATTAAACAAAATATTGAAGAACTCCGAACTTTATTACATAATAGTTGGATTTGCTCTCGGTACTGCATTTATAATTTATGCTAAAAAGAATGCAGTTAAGGTAGAAAACTACTACGATTTTTTTGATTTTAAAACCCTGGCAGCTTCAATTCGAATATTTGCAGGAACAATAGTGGATTTATTTTTATTTAAAATTAAAGAACCATTTACCAGTATTTACTCCTACATGCTTGCTATTTCAATTATTATAATTTCGTTAAGTTATCGTTATATTAAATTCATGGAAAATCATGTCAAATGGATGTTAATTTTTTCCATGGATTTAGTCTTAGTATTCCTCATCATTATCTCATCTCATTGGGCCTATTTAAACGGAATACCCCGCCGATATTTTGTTTGTAACTATGTCTCTTTCTGGTTAATATTTTTGATGACAATTGAAGACTTTAAAAAAGCATCACTTAAGAATATTCTTTTAATTTTCCTGTTTCTTACTGTCGTTACCGGAGGACTTGGAACCATTTACAATTTTAAATACATTTCCCCAAAAAAACTGACACCTACAATTAAGACTGCCAGTGAATTTAAAAGATTAGGGAGAATCGGAATAATTGCGGAATATTGGAATTCATATCTTTCCTCTGCACCAGATCCTGATCATATTAAGGCCACACCAAATGATATTAGTGTGGTTCGTAACCAAAGCCTTGTTGATTCGGTATTTGCTCAGCCACAGATATACGTAATAAAAGATATGTGGATGAAGTCATTTCCGGATACGTTGGAACAATTTGGCTATGTACTGATAAAAAACGGTGAAGAATTCAGATTAGGGGGATCTCAGTTATGCAATTATCGAAAATCAAAAATATCTAAAATCTTTTTTTCAAATAAGTTTAAATCCAACTGCGGAAAGTTAAAAGAAGATCCTGCACTAAACAGAGATGTATTATTTGTATCTAAAGAATGTGACTCATGTAAAAACAAGCATTTTCTCTATGGCCCATATATTCCGATTGGAATAGGTAGTTTTACTGCCCGATTTTATATAAAGGTTGAACAGGTTGATAATTCACCTTTTGCAACGTTTGATGTTGCTGGTGATTGGGGTAATAAAATATTGGCCACCAAAGAGTTTGGAAAAGATTTTGTTGCAGGAACTAACTATGATTCTGTCGATCTGGATTTTAAAACAAATAAACGATATACAAATCTTGAATTTCGTATTTATTATTATGGGAATGCAGATATTAGTTTTGATCATTTAAAATTGGTGGAACATTGACAATTTTTTAATCACATATTTTCCTTCTAAACTTTTTGATTTCAAAATCATCAACATAACACGAATCCTTTCCCAGGTACCAAACATAAAAATTTATTTCCTTTCCGGCATAATTTTCGCCAACCTCAAAATTTTGCATAATAGTTTTCCATCCGTTCCCGATTTTTGAATAATTGCCAGAAGCCTTGTAAATGCCATTCTTCATATCATCCGCTACAATAAGTACTTTCTCATTTACGGGAGATGCTTTTAGTGTTGCCTTAAAATAATCCATACTACTAGCATTCATCTTTATATCGAGTGCATATGATAAATTTGGCTTAAGTTTAACTGAGAATTTTCCGGAATATGATTTTTCGTTGCACCGCATATATCCTTTCTGGAAATATTCATCGCCGGTTTCGGATAAAAAAAATTGACCATCGCCGGTAAGATGTTCGCAATTCGTCTTACTATTCTCCAGTAATGAATTAAATTCTTGCAACGTAAAAGGTTTATTATCAATTAAAAATACAAAATCGCCAGCGGGTGAGTTTGAATAGCATAGGCCGGAACTTTTAATAATATTTTTATTTGAATAAAACTTGATACTTTTAGACAGGGTTGCAGGGATTTCAGCAGTTCCTAACCTCCTTACAATATAGGTATTCGTATCTTTTGAAATAATATCAGCAAGATTGCGTTCTGTTATCCAATCACTAAAACGGTTAGTATGAATATTAAAAAAATAGGTTTCCGGATAGAGTTGCTTTAAAATAAAATTAAAATAGTTTCTATTTTTCTTTATATAGTTTAATCCATAATATATACCCCCTTCTTTAAAAGATGCAGCCATATTATTGTATATCAAAATCCTCTGCTTATTGCCCGCCAGTTTATTAATAGTTGAGGTGGATTCTCTGAATATTGCACGTCTATTTATATTGGGTTTCAATTGTATAAACAGATCTATGATAATAATTATTCCCAGAATTGAAACTAAAAGATTTGTTATATTCGATTTAAGGTTCTTAAGTTTGGTTAATCCCAAATATTGAATACCTGAAATTATAAGCACTATTGACAATACCGACAATCCGTGAAAGAAACCCATATAATATGCTCTGTAATGTTTTGAAAGAATGATGATACCAATGATATAAGTGGCTAATAAACCAATTAATATCCTTCTGTTTTTAACTGGAATCCTGTCCCTGACCTTCTTAATCAAACCGTTGACTAAAACAGCTATTATCAGCAAAATAAGTGTGAATGGAAGAAAATGATTTTCAGTGAGAAGAGAATGTACATTTTTTATAAATACTTCTTTATCAAGAATACCATTATAACCACCTCCGTATAATCCGGTATGCAGCAGAATCAATTTTTGCCAGGCAAAGAAATCTTCTAAATTGGGATAGGCTGGTAAAAATAATATAGAAAATGTAATGCACGTAATAATCAGGTATTTAAGCTTTCCATGAAAACCTTTAATAACAAAGAAAGGCAAAAAGAATATTGGTATAAAAGTCAATTTGGTTGCAAGGCCAAAACCTGCTGTTAATGCCAGGCACAGTATATTTCTTGACGTTAGATATTTTTCATCGGAAAAAAGGTAAAGTGCCAGTTGAAGCATTATAAGCTGTATTGCCAGAATTAAAAACGGTTCGCACATAATAAATATTCCATACCTGAATCCGAAAACTGAAATAAACGGCGTAAGTTGAAATGCCATAGAAATATCATATCTTCTGACTTTCTTATAAATTAGCAGGCCTGTTATAAAAAAGACAAGCATATTTATTATTCCAATCCCAATACTTGCCAGATTCAAATAATATTCCGGACGTTGGAGTACATCTTGCGGTATTGAGCCAGTGTTATTAAATATATGACCCAGGCGAATTACAACAGCAAGGTACATTTGCATGGTTGTACCAGGAAATCCGGCAAGACCGCTGCCAAATTTTCCAACAGACAGGTTTAATCCATTTAGTAAAAATGCATAGGTGGGATCATAATCAGAAATAAAAAAATAACGAAAATTTAATTTAATTAGAATTTGAAAGAGTAGAAATAATAAAGGGAAGATAAGTAGTATAAGAGTTTGTTTCCGGATGATTCTTTGCATTTCCTAAAATCAGTAAACATTAATGTTTTAAAAATATAAATTTTCGATGAATCATTAATATCTGATTCTAAGATTCGTTATATAAATGCATCAATTAATTGACTTTTTCTTCTTTTTCAATACACCTCCTGGTAGTTTTGCATTGGGATGTTCAGTGTGAAAATCAAACCAATATTGATTAATTGTTGATTTAACTTCGCGGTGTAAGACCAATAAGCCGAACAGATTTGGAATGGTCATCAGGGCAATGGTTATATAAGATAGGGACCAGATTACAGTAGTATCGGCTATAGATGCAAGAAAAAATCCGATTACATAAATAATTCGGTAAGGCAATACCAATCTGGTTCCCCATAAGAATGTCACTGCCCGGTCGCCATAATACGACCAGGAAATAGCTGTGGAAAATGCAAATAATAGCAATCCTATGGTGACAATAAATTGGCCATAATCTTTAAAGGGGCTTTTCTTGAAAGCCTCTGCTGTAAGCGGGGCGCTATGAATTAATGAATTTCCTTCAAAATAAAAATCGCTGGTTTCAGAGGGAATTTTTCCTTCTTCAACCTTAATTTTACCTGTCAATAAATTCCCCGATTTATCATAAATCCTTACACCTTCGGCCAGCGATTGGGCATGAAGTATGGTTACCTGATTTTGAACCACACCTTGCACAACATCCAGATTGCCGGTAAATGTTGGCAACAATTCTTTTCCATTTATATGCAACAAAAGTTTTTTCTGTTCTGAAGGGGATTTATCATCATATGTCCCATTCAATATTTGTAGATCAGTATATTGAAAACGATTGTGAATTTTCTCTTTCCATACCCCGGATGTCAACAATGTAAGACCTGTAAGAAAACAAATGATAATGGTATCGACAAACGGTTCAAGAATGGCAACCAATCCCTCAGAAACGTGTTCATGAGCTTTGGCCGCAGCGTGAGCAATTGGAGCCGAACCCTGACCCGCCTCATTTGAAAAAAGTCCCCGATTGACTCCTCTATTAAAAGCATAAGCAAATCCGGCACCAAGAAAGCCTCCGGCAGCTGCAGAACCAGTAAACACACTTGTAAAAATTGAAATTAACGAAGGGATAATCTTATCATAATTATAAGCAATAACAGAAAATGCACCAATAAAGTAAAAAATAGCCATAATTGGAACAAGCCTGGATGTTACTTTGGCAATTCTTTTAATCCCTCCAATGATAACTAAGGCCAGTAAAACTGAGAGTACCAGACCGGAGATATAGTGTTTAATTCCAAATGAAGAAAACATTGCACTTGAAATGCTGTTTATTTGCGGAAGGCTTCCGGTGCCAAAAGAAGACAGAATTGTAGCAAAAGAGAAAAATATACCCAGCCACAAACCTGTTTTAATTATCCTTCCGTTACCAAGTTTAATGTTCAGTCTTTGCCGCATGTAATACATTGGACCGCCTGCCATTGTTCCATCCTGGGTTTTTTCCCTGTACTTATGAGACAATGTTACTTCGACGAATTTGGTAGTCATACCCAGCATCGCAGTAACAAGCATCCAGAACAGGGCTGCAGGTCCTCCGACATGAATTGCCAGGGCAACGCCTGCAATATTCCCGGTTCCTACCGTTCCCGACAAGGCAGTTGTGAGCGCCTGAAAATGAGAGGTATCCCCCTCATCACTTGATTTATCGAAAATACCTCTGACAATTTTAACAGCATGTTTGAAATATCTGATCTGTGGAAACCGAAGATATAGTGTAAAGAATAAACCTGTTCCCAATAACAAATAAACAAACCAATTGGAAGAACCTAAAAACTGGTCGATAAAAATAAAGAACTCGTTTATTGCATGCATAGTGAGCAGATTGTGGAAATTAAATACTCCGTCATACAAATATAATAGAACAGGGAAAACTTCAAATAGTTGAAATAGTTTATCAGGTTGGAAAGATCAACAGAAATCTTTTAAAATCAAGAACTAATGACTGTTTAAATATGTTAGTAAGTTTAATAATAAAACTAAAATGCAATAAAAAAACTCATCTATCCGGTTAGCCTGCATGTGCTGTGTTCTTCTTTTTAAAATGAATGCCTTTCAATATTACAAAATACATCCCGGAAATTGCTTAAAAATTTCTTTTGGCTTGGAAGAGTGCTGGACTTAGTGTATTATATTAAAATTCAATTTCAAAATCTTTTTTAGGCATATAGTTCTCTTTTTGCCATAAATATATTTTTTTATTTTCCAAAGTGAATTTCTTGTCCGGAGTTATAGAAAAACTCTTAATTACAACATCCAATGCAGTTACCAATTTAAAATCAACTTGTTTTAAAGGTCTACCCCAATATTTTGTTGTATTTAAAATGTATTTTGCTTTATTTGCTTTTAAATACTGATTATAAGTAATTAATAATGGAGTTTCGCCTTTAATCAAAACTGAAAAGACGATTGAAGAAGAATCACTGGCTATATTATAATTAATTTCTTGTGATGTATTAATATATTCCACATGAATATTAAATGGTTTACTATAAACACTATCAGTTGGAAATGGATAAAAAATTGGGTATTCATTTTCTATTGCCGAATTGAAATAGTATAAGCCCTCAACAAAAAAGACACTGTCCTGTATATTAAAGGTTAGATTCTCTGACTCGAATAACAAATTTTCTTGTGAATAGCAAATACTCCGTCCAATAAGTATTACTATTAATATTTGTATAGTTTTGATCATTTTACTATTTGAAGTCTGTTTGCACCTACTATATTATTATCAATACTTAGAGTGTAAATGTATGTACCTTGTACTAATTCACTGCAATTCCATAAAAATACAGATGAAACCGGTTTAAATGACTTTATAATTTCACCATTAGTACTATATACTGTTATTAACATTGAAGTCAACTTTAAACCATTTAAGTCTAAGATGAGATATGTATGGTCTCTTGCAGGATTAGGATAATTACTTAATAAAATCTTATTTTTAACAACTTCTTCTACAGATGTTAGATTCCTTCGAAAATCAATATTAATACTATCATTTTCATTCAGGTCGAAACTTATCTGGTTAAAATGCATTAAGATAGAATTTGAGGAATTGTCATAAATCCTCAATTCATATATTTCATAACTCCTTGATGTAATTTCAGCACAGTAAAATCCTTCATTATTTATTTCAATATCTCCCGGATATCCTTGCTCCTGGAGAATTGGTGTACAATATCCTTCATTAATAAAGAAATATTTGTTCATTATTAATACATCATTGAAGTCATAAAAATGACCATAGATTTTCCCATTAACGGCTCCATTCAGATCATTCTCAAACCCAATGGTCGGAGTCTTGTCCTTGAAGAATGATCCATATTCATAAAGTCTGGCAACAGATTGACCATTCTTAATATTGTGCAAGTACGATCCAGGATATTTACCAATTGCGATGCTGTCTATTATGTAATCTCCTCCAATATATGAATATAATTTAATTAAATCACTGTCTTTTGATATTGAAATTGAATTACTTAGATTGATATTTTTAATAACAATAAAATCAGCGCTATCAAAATATTCTATTGTTGCGCTTCCTGATTTGCATTCTATTTCGAAATGTTCCAAATAATTAACTACATTATATTTATTGTCAATTTCAATAGTCCAATCGCCTGATTCATCAAAATATAATTCTGAGATACTTGCTCCAATCATAATGGGATTAGCTTTTATAATGATTGGAGTAATGACAACCATAATTAAAATTAATTTTCTCATAGTGTTTAGTATTTTTTCTTTGATGATAATCACATGCGTTAAACCCTATCAAACCTATAAATTTTATTACGTTAATGAATATACAGTGAATATATTTTTCACTCCAAAATGCCCGTCGTAACTAAACAATGAAAAAACTCATCTATCCGTTTAGCCTGCATGTGTTGTTTTCTTCTTTAAATTAATGCATTTCAATATTACAAAATATAGCTCAAAAATTGCTTAAAAATCTGCTTTTGGTTTATAAGAGTTTTGTACACAGAGCATTATTTATCTAAGTTAATTGGTATTGCCATCTCAATGCCATCTTCTGTTATAATTTGAGTTTTTTCTCCTAAGATATAATATAAATATCCTTCAATGAATTGTCCATTTTTATATATTATTCTTTTTCTTATCTGTCCGTTATCATAAAACTTCAGCCAGATACCATCCTTATAGCCATTTTAATTAATAATGTTTATTGTATCACCTATAAATAAATCATATTCAATATTTGTATTCGGACAACTGGTTAGCAACCCGCCATTATACAATAAATATTCCGGTATTTTTTGAACTCCCTTAAATTTGAACAAAAATGTCTGACAACCTTTATCCCTTGACAGTATAACAGGCACTTGTATAGCTTCAATATATTTAACCTCTTCAAATTTTTTTTTCTCTTTATTATAAATTATTGTATCCCTGCTCACTATTGGCGGATAATAATTTATTTCAACTGTATCACGTTTTAAATTATATGATAATTCTGGTTCTGCATTATATCTTGATTCTCTTGTTGTAAATGCTATTTGCAGTGTGTCATTCTTAAGAAATAAATAATCTATACAAGTTGGAATTATACTGCAATCTTTATAACTATTCTTGTATTTATTAAATTCAATTAATTCTACCTGTTGAGATTTGATAGTTATACAAAGTATTAATAATATAAGTAGTATTTTAATTCGCATGGTCATTCTGACAAATTTGCATTTTGTGCAAACATTTCAATAAACTCAAATTCATTTATATCAGCCTGCATCGCCTTCGCGAACCTGCCCGTCCGGTCAGGCGGGGCTTCGGCGGAGCAAAGCCTGCCGATTTTAGGCAGGTTATGGTGTTCATCGGGTTATTCCAAACAGTAAGCAATTTACTAAAATTTCCGAAATGACAATGACAGGTTATAAGGCTTTTACCTTTTGTTGTATAGGTGTGGAGATTTCATTGGTAAGAGGTTCAATATGAAGGCAGGATTATATGCCACGCGCTAAGTGCGCGCCATTGGGGGTCTCGTTCCCCGACCACACAAAGCCTTATTTATTGCCTGTTGTAGCTTTTATTATCCAATCGATATATTTAAATGCTTTCCTAATCCAATCTCAATCAATTTATAGTAAGTTGAAATCTGGATATCACTTTGTCCCTTCTCAATACGAGAAATATAGCTCTTTTTAGTCCCTGTGCGTTCCGCTAATTCTTCTTGGGTAATCTGAGCGTCCTTTCTTGCTTCTCGTAACATCACACCTAATCTGAATGCTAATGAATCAGAATCATACTTATCTCTGGTTGGAGTCCCTTTTTCTCCATACTTGTCTTTTAATAAGTCCTCGAAATCAGTTACATTTTTCATTTTATTATCCTCCATTTTTTTCAATCAAGTACTCCTTTTTTAACCTTTCTGCAAGTTTTATCTCCCTTTTGGGAGTCTTTTGCGACTTTTTAAGAAAGCAATTTGTTAATACGACCAGATTTCCTTTATCTTGAAAACATAAAATCCGAATACTCTTAAAGGTCGTAATCACTCGAATCTCCCAAATTCCATCAGTATCATCAAGTAGTTTATAAAACTTTTTCGGAACTTGTTTTTCAAATCTTACTAAATCAAGAACGTATTCGATTTTCTCTTGAATCTTTGAATCCTGACTTTTGTAAAAATCAACAAAGTTATCCTTGTATGCAATTATCTTTCTAGTCATCACACAAAGTTAACTAATCAGTTTACTTTTTCAAAACTAAATCAGGATTATTTTATCAGATAGTTTTTTATCGGCTATTATGGCCAGTTAATTTTAGAAAATCCAAATTCCAAACGCTGTATGCGCCGCCAATTCTACTAAAATTATTGTTACATAGGCCGTTCCAACCCCAATATCAGCCAATATCCTTTTTGTCTTTTGTTTTAAAATTTTCTTTTTACCTTTAGTTGAAAGTTCTGTTTCCTTCACATTTTTTGTTATTTCCTTGAAATTATTATGGTTTCTTATTGTTCGAAGAACCAATTTTTCATTTAGCGGTTCCAAATCAATATATGCTATTAAAATTTCTGGTCTGTCAATAGCGATTTTATGCAATATGAAATTACCATATTGAAATTTATAATTTGAATTTGATAATAAGTTATAAATTTCTATTGTGTCAAGTTTAGTGATTGAATCAGATTTCTGATAGTATAAATCAATATTTGGATTTTTTAAATGGCAAATTTCTTCAGTCAATGAATCAGTAATTTTATCAACTAATTCTGATTATTCATTTTCCGTCAAATTAACATTTACTTTCCTGTAAATATTATTAACGTCCAAACGAATAAGAGTATCAGGTCCTGACAGACTATCTTGCAATTTCATCATCTGAACTCTTTTATGGGATGAATATGATTTATTTCTAATAGTCGTTCTATCAACTGACTCATAAGGTTTTAAATGTATCTTTTCAAATCGTTTGTCAATATGTTTTCTGACTTTTAGGATGTAATGGTCTTTCCTTACACTTAATTCAACAGGTTTAATAAAATTAGTGTCATTCAATGGGATTACATCATCGAAAGATTTTATAACAAAATCTGGTGGAGAATTATAATAAATTTCAATATGTGCAGAATCATTTTTAATTTCTGCAAAATATATCCTCCAACCTTTATTAGCTCTTTATAATTGCGAGTATGCTTGTACTGAAAATAATGTAATAATTAAAATCAATATATGTCTCATTGATGATGTTTTTTTTAATTGCCCATAAAGTTGGATTACCCACTGAAACCCGCAACATTTACATTTTGTTATGTTTTGTTATTTATCTTCAATTAATTTCTTCTTTTCTTTGAATCCCAACATAATACAAATCAAATCCACCTTTTCCGCCCGGTCGGTTGGAAGAAAATATCATCATGTCATTGTCAAATTCCCAAGGTTTTGACCTTACGATAGGCCTGTACTCGTCATACTCAGAGTTTATTTCACTTCCGAAATTGATTGGTTCACTCCATTTTCCATTTTCAAAATTTGAATAGTATAAATCATATCCACCAAAGCCTCCATCTCTGTTTGAAGTGAAAACTAAAATGTTATTCGTTATTGAAGGACATTTGTCATCAAATTCAGAGGAAAGGATAGAATCTATTTCAACTGAGGCTGAATTATATTCAGATAGAATTTCAAGAATCTCTTTACTATTATCGGTTTTAATTTTGTAAATGTCAAATTTGCCCTCCCTGTTTGAGGTAAAATAAAGTTCGGAGTAGTCATTATTGAATGTTGGATATGCATCATCAGAATCTGAGTTTAAATATTCAACTGAGCTGGGATTTTCATAATTTTCATTTTCAAGATTCTGGGTGAAAAATATATCCTGATTTCCGATTGAATTGTTTGAATAAAGGAAAATATAAGTTTCAAATCTCCCGTTCATATTCGTTCCATCATAATTTCTACCCATGGGAATAAGACAGGGACCAAATTCATCGAAAGGTGAATTAATTTTGATTAATGCACTTCTGATATTTTCATTTTCAATATAAACATCAAGGTTCGTATGAATATTTTCATAAATGTCAAGTTCGCCGGTTTTTTTTGAAAAATCGACAGACATTAGTTTGTAAACAATATCGAAGTCCGCCCCGTTGCTATTTCTGTTTGATGAAAAACAAAATGGGAATGTTTCTTCAAAAACAGGTATGTCGGAGTTGTAATCATCAAATTCTGTATTAAAAACATTTAAATTAACCGGAGAAGATGGAAAATGTCCAATTGAATATCTATTCTTTGAACCTGGATTAATAATGTCACACGAAAATGTTGTAAATGAGGTGATTATTATTAAAACTAAACTTTTATAAAAACAATTATTTTTCATATCTCATATTTTTAATAAATGATTAGTTTTCATTGTAATTGGTTGCGTTATAATAAAGCATAAACGGTTGGCGGTATGAAACGTTGCGCACTTAGTAGCACAAACTTATCAGCTCGCTAAGCCGTTGATTAATTGTTATTTCGTTCAAATATAGCACTATCCGCGCAATGTTTTATGACCGCGTGTTGTAGCCAGTAATTTATTCACAAGTCATTATTAATCTGTTATTTATATTCTCAATCCAACACTTATCTTCGGAATCTTGTAGGGTAATTTTTTGACTATCAATACCAACTAAATCCAGATTTTTATTAATCATTATCCTTGGTTGTTCCGTATTAAAATCAATTATTGTTAAGAGTCCAGATTCACTCGCATAAACCCAGCCAAATAACCCAAGGATTTTAGTATTCTCAAAGTCTGTTAATAATAGCAAATCCGTATCAAGTTGATTCAACCGTTTTACAGAATCAGGAACGTAATAATTATTATCAAAGCGAACCCAACCATCAAAGTTTGTTTCAGTCCAGATAGTTCCATTATCAGTTGTAATTTGGATTTGATGAAAATCGCCAGGGTCATTTTCCCAACCTTTAAGTCTTTTTAGAATTATCGTATCCGCTTTTTCATTATTATTCAAATCAGCGTAAAACGAAGCAATCGCATAAAATTCAAAATCTGGATTATTAGGATTTAATCTGTCATCACAGTGAAATTCTGTAATCAAGTTGGGGTTTAATTCAATTCTGTTTTTATCTATTTGGTCAATAGGTTTGGTATCAACTGTAAGCCACATATAAACATAAAATATTCCAACAACCAATCCGATTACATTAAGCACTATCAATCCATTTCTACGATTATATTTTTTCATAAAAGTCAAAATCGCTGAAATAAGTGATAGATGAATAATCATTAGAATCGGAATTAGCATTATTCCAAATCCAAAAGGTCCACCACCTGTCCTGAAAATCGTTATTGTATCAGGAATACAAGGATATAAATTTATCCCTATTACAAACAATGCTATTATGTGTCTGATGCGTCTCATATTATTGGCTACAACATCCAAATATACTTACCATTTTCCAGAAAGGTACCTAAATTTCGCATATAGCTTTAGTTATTATTTTGTTGTAAAGGGTCATGGATTTTTACGAACTTCGTACCATGTTTATATCTGCATGCTTGCCAATTTTAGGCAGGTTATTGTGTTCATCTGGTTATTCCAAACAGGAAGCAATTTACAAAAATTTTCGAAATGACAATGACAGGTTAGTTGGCTTATAACTTTTAATTTAAAGGTGTGAAGATTTCATTGGTAAAAGGTGTTGAAGTAAGGCAATATTTATGCCACGCTTAAATTAAACGGCCATTGGGGGGATAATCTTTATTCAATTATAGTCGGAGTTGCAAACTCCAACCAGCGAGGGGTCGAATTTTTACACCGGTTTTGCCTGCATATTTTGCCCAATCGGTTTGTGAAAATCCGACGATTCGGTATTTACAACCACACCACAAAACGGAACCTGGAGCTGCAATTTGTGCCCGAAGTGTCGAAAGTTGAAAAGAAATTATCGGATAATAAAGATGATGAAACAACCCTGGAGCGTATAAAACGGCTGACGGGTTTTGATATTGGAAAATGTCCAAAATGCAAGAACGGACGAATGCGCATCGTCAGGGAACTGCCCCGTATCCGCTCTCCTGGTCAACCTGTGCAACAGTTGCTCATTGCGTCTTTACAATAAACTGATTCTACTTCCTTTTATTCTTCATTTTTATGAGGGAAGATTTTGTATTGCCTAAACTTTAAAAATCTGTTAGTATTTAGGCTTTTACTTAACCCAAAATAAGGCAAATACAAAATAAAGGCTCACAATCCAAAGAAAGTTATCTCCCAATACTCCGTATAAAACACATAAAACCGTCGATAAGTGCATAGAACCAAAGTTGTGCTTTATTGGCCGGGATGTAGTACAATCCCGAAGCAAGTTCGGGACAGGCTATGCACTCATCGCTGGGTCTTGCAGACCGCTCATAGTGCTACTTATTGCCAACCATAGTTTTTTATAAATCAATTTGTATTTTTATTTTTCCGCCCAAACCATGTTCTACAATATCAAACAATGTTTTAAGCGTTATATTACTAGCATCATTTTCAATCCTTGAAATGTAACTTCGTTTCTTATCAATTATAGAACCCAATTGGTCTTGGGTTAATTTTTTCTGTTCTCTTGCTTCACGAAGCATAAGTCCTATTCTAAGAGATTTAAATTCTCTATCAAGTTGATCTCGACGAAGAGTACCTTTCTTTCCGTATACCTCATCTTTAATATCAGACCAAGTTGTAATGTTTTTATTTTTCATCTTTTTCTATTTTTCTTCGTAATATTCCTTCATCAATCTAATTGCCATTTCTAATTCTGATTTTGGTGTTTTTTGCGATTTCTTTTGAAATCCATTAAGCAAAATCACCAGTTGACCTTGATCAAAAAAGCAGAAGACCCTCCAAATATCAGAACCAAGAGATATTCGAGCTTCATATAATCCTTTTTGGCCCTTAATATGTTTTAAATACTTTTCAGGTATTCGTTGCTGATATTCAATTATCTCAATTATTTTAAAAATTTTATCTTGAACTTTCTTTGATTGTTGTAATAAAAAATCTTTGAAATAATGCTTATATCCTACAACTTCCCTAATTTTTAACATATTGAAATTTTAACAAAGGTAACTTATAAGTTACAAAGAAACAAGTTTATGTAGCACATTTTTTACTATGGTCCACAACATTAAATATACCCACCTTTTTCTCTAAAAGTACCTCTATTTCGCATATAGCTTTAGTTATTGTTTTGTTATAAAGGGTTATAGATTTTTACGAACTCCATTCTGTGTATTTTTTTCGTCTTGTAATTACTCCTGTGTTTATATCTGCCTGCCTGCCGATGGTAGGCAGGTTATTGTGTTCATCTGGTTATTCCAACCAGTAAGCAATTTACAAAAAATCCTGCCTTTTTTTCTACCTGCTAAATGGTATAAACTCTCTCAAAAAATACCCTGATAACTGTATACCCTGATTCCGGAATTTAGTTCAACCGGGTCTTCTCGCCTGGCACTTCGAGCCGCTTAAAGTCCTATGTATTATAGCCAGTTATTCTTTAAGTTTTGTATTTAGTATAACAGCATCATTTGAAATTTGCTTTTTTATATCTAAAAGGGCTTCATAAAATGCTGCAGAGTTTGTAGCTCTAGATAATGACCCATTTGAATTATTCTGGGCTGCCATTTTCACACTATATCCCCAATACATTGCACAATATTTTTTGGCATTACCATAGCCAATATAACTTGCAATTAATTCATTATTATTTGAATAAATATCAGCTTGAACTGTCATGTCTCTTGTTTGTGCGGCCAATGGTACACCAATAAAATTAACTGTAAACAATGTTAAAGCTTCAATGAAATATAGAGTTGTGCCAGAATTCTTATTATTACTTGATAATAGCTTTAAAACCACATAACCATTGACTGTTGAATTACTATTACAAATATTGTTTGAGAACTCGTAATTGTAAATGTCTTTAATATCCGAAATCAATTTATCAGAAATATAGTCTGACTGAACATTATAATATTCAGCATGAAATGTAACTTTCCCGTTTGGTGCATAAGAAGGACAACCTTCAGTTAAGATTTTTTTATAAATATTGACATATTCATCTTTTGTACTTTTATAATTATAAGGAACTATTTTGCTTTCGGAAATAAGTTTATCCTGAAATTCAAAAGTGCGTCCGAAATAATCAAAATCTAACCTGTAATAATTACTGCCAATAGGTGATCTAGAATGTATTAACAGAGAATCTTCATTAAAAGCTATATTTTCACCTGGGATAAGACCAGTTGGTTTAATATTTACGATATATCCATTATTGGAAAAACTATAATTGTCATCTAGATTTAGAAGTGATTGTTTTTTAGAGATGAATCCTTTTGGTGAGTTAATTATATAATATCCTTTTTCAGAAGCTATATTTGAAGGAATCAATGATTTATCAGGTTTTATATTATCGTTACAATTTCTTATTGTTTTTTCTAAATAGAAAGTTTCAAAATTATTTTCTATTACCAATAAGTTTAAATTAGGTATTTTTTGTTCAATCGGTGCTTCAACTTCATATTTAGCAACTTTATATGAAACACAAGATGAAAATCCTAATACCAGCAAAATAAAAAATGATAGTTTCTTCATAAGTTTTAACTTTTTAATTGATAATTCTGATAGATTATATTTTATTTCAATATTAATATTATCTAAATCGTGTGTTCTAATTAGCTACAACACCCAAATATACTTCCCTTTTTCTCTAAAAGTACAAATATTTCGCATATAGCTTTAGTTATTGTTTTGTTGTAAAGGGTCATAGATATTTATGAACTCCTTTCCGTTTCTATTTTTCATCTTGTACCACAATTTCTCTTGTGTTTTTATCTGCCTGCTTGCCGATTTTAGGCAGGTTATTGTGTTCATCTGGTTATTCCAACCAGTAAGCAATTTACAAAAATTTTCGAAATGACAATGACAGGTTATAAGGCTTATTGGTTATTGAATTGGCAATGGGTGTTGAATGAAGGCAGGATTTATGTCACTCGTAAGTAAACACGCGCCATTGGGGGCTTAACTGCAAAGTGCAAATAATGAGGGGCACAATTCGGGACGCCTACGCTAGCTTGGAGTAGAATCCTTAAAGATCATTTTTTTCTGCCCATAGTAAAATTGCTGTTTTTCAATAATATAAGCATACATTGAATTAACCGTTTCTTTAAGTTCAGGAGCTAAAGCCAATAATTCTTCCTTAGTATCTTCATTGTTAATTAATCTTGCTGTAACATAATAAAGTGGCTTTGCCAGTTCTTTCAATGATCGTTCGGATTGTTCCTGCTTAAACCAATGCCATACTGAGTATTTTTGATGATGAATAAGTAGGTCAATTATAAATATTTCTAGCAAGGATATATCTTGTGAGACAACAATTTCATAAATTACTTTGTCTGCTTTTTCGAGTTTTTCCATTTTCCCGGTCCATAGAGATACAATTATCTCAAAAGCTTTTGATTTTAAACTGTTGTTAACTTTAGAATTAAATTGTTCTAAATATAAATAAGCCTTTTCTTTGTTACGGTTTTCTGAATAGAACAATACTGAAATTTCAAAAAGTGCTTTAATATGGCCCTTTTCAATAGCCTGAAGATAATATTTTTCAGCTTCTTCTTTTCGGTTTAATTTTTTATAAAAAATAGCAAGATTATTTAAAGCAGTTATAATAGAATTCTCTATAGCCTTTAGATAATTCTTTTCGGCTTCTTCTTTTCGATTCAATTCTTCATACAAGACAGCAAGGATAAAACTACTATATGCATCTCCATTTTTAATTGCGCTAATAAATGACCTCTCTGCATCCTTTTTATTTCCTTTACCCCAATAAATAAAACCAAGAAGGGTAAATTTCTCTCCACTGCTTTGCTCAATGTTTTCAAGCTCTGTCAGGGCTTCATCAAACTGCTGTGTACCAATCAATTTAACTACTTTAGTAAAGATATCTTTAGCCTTTAAGGGTAAAAATTCGTAATATTTTACTTGATCGCCAAATAGGCTTGCAATGTTATCCAGTAATTTATCACGTTCGTCAATTGACAGGTATTTTGAATGGACAAGCGCTTTTGCCTTTAAGATTGCTAGATCTATATTTAACTTATCTTCTGTAAGTTCTCTGATAAATTGTGAGCAAAGTGTTTTTAACTCTTTGGTATCGTACCAAGTTTCAAGAAAAATTGTGAGCCATTTAACTTGGCTTTTCTGTTTTGGACCTCCCTGTGTCATGATGAGCCAGAAGTTAAAGAACCTCTCTTTAAGACGGTACATCATATTCTTGCCTCGGCCCTGAATTTTTTCCACTATTTGAAGCTCTACCAGTTGGTTTAATGAGGCTGAAAGCGTCTTGCTTTCTATATGGGTTGCTATTGATAGTTGTTTAATTTTGACTGTATCCCAAAAAAAAGACAATTCCAGAACAGCTTTTTGTTGAAATGCTGTAAGATTATTTAATCGCTCCTGATAAACAGGTGTAGCACGATCAACAATATACCTTAAATATTCATATCCTTGTTGATTGGGTTGGTTAATAAGCAATTCCAGTAAATTTAGCATGGTACGTGGCATACCATCGCTTAAAATACGTACTGCATTTAATCTGCCGGATTTATTCTTAACAAACTCTGCAAGTGAAGGTTCATTAATAAAATTACTCCAGAAAAGTAATAATTCTTTCATCTCCTCTATGGTAAGAGGCTCCAACCTAATAATGCTGAAAAATTCATAAAACGGTTGATCATATTTCCAATGATGTTCGCTTAACCTGGTGCTTCCTCCGATAATACGCATATCCTTGTAGTTAATGAGTAATTCACGGAAAAGGTGGGAATCATTTGTTTTTATATTTTCGAGTATCCTGTCAATATTATCGAGTAATAAAACAAGTTTTTTTCTGTTTTTCTTCAAACTTTTTTGAACTGTGAAGTATGCAGCTTTTGCATAAGCATTAAGGTCATTGCCATACTCCTCCCAGTTTACTTCATCTACATCTAATCCTTTTACAATTAATTCCTGGCAAACACGTTCCCAAAGATCATGCAGACGATAAATCCCTGCTTGTTCCTCACTTAAATTAACGACTATAAGTTTTGACGATAATGATTTATTAGTATTTATTTCTGCTTCTATACGCCTGAGCAGAGTGGATTTACCACTTCCACGCTGACCAACGAAAATGTAATGTTGGATAGATTCTTGCATATCATCTCTTCGTATTTCAGAGATAATATGTTCGAATTCTTTCTTACGTAGGATAAATTGATCTATTACTTCCTGATTGGAAAGATTTGCAACTTGGTAAAACATTATAGGATTCATATTGTATCAGATTTCAATTTCAAATTTTGGATGACGATTTTTCCACCATTCCCTAAGAAAAGGAGAAAGGAAAGTATAAAAGCCATTTTCTTCGGCCAGGTAACCATCTTTTAGTAGTACATCGTCAATAAGTTCTTTGTATCCACTTACAGGTGCTAATTTTTTTGAAAGATCGTAAGCCTGCTGAACCATATACGAATCGAAATGGGCACAATGGCTTAATATAGCTATGCAATACTTTGCATCAGATGAACAATAATAATCTTTTAACCTCGATTCCCAGTCACTAAAATTTCGTCCTTCTTTTATAACCATTGAAAATGCACTATCAATGTCAGTAATTGTTAATTTAGGTCTGTTTTCTTGATGTAAAATTGAATCGCATTTTTCAATCATCAATTGTATAAAATAAGGTAGTTGGTAGGTGATTTTACTAAATAAATATTCTTTTTCAAAAGTCCCCATCTGCATTGTTGCTCCTTTAAGAAGTTGTCTTATTAATTCAAAGGCTTCAGAGATTGTTAACGGTTCAACATAAATTGGTTTAAGATCATTTATTAATTTTGGTCTGTCTATTGATGATACAACATGATGTAATCCAATTGAACCGGCAAAAGCAAACGAGAAATTCCTAAAGTTTTTATCATGTCTTATGCTTCTAAGAGTATGCAATGTATCAATAGCTGCATATTCATTTTCATTTTTCTTAATATTCTGAATTACCTCAGGAAATTCATCCAGAAGCACTACTATATGAATTGATTCTTTACCAAGTAATTTAATCAGATTTAACAATTCTTCTTTATAATCTAGGTCCTTACTTATAAATTTTATAGTTCCTTCGACTGAGATTTCTCCAATACTTTTTGTTTTAAGCCAAAGTGCTATTTTTTTCTTTAATCTTTTTTGAGTTTCTATTTTTTCTAATATAAGCGTAAGCAATCTTTTAAAGAAATCCTTTTGTGTTTTGTCCGATTCTATATCGTTATATATGCTGATATAACCATTTGGGCAGTCATTTTCCAAATCTTTCATAATTGACGATTTTCCAACTCTTCTTGGAGCCGAAAAAAGAATATGCTCACCTTTTTTGATGCAATCCCAAAATTCGTCATTAATATATTGTCTTCTGAGATATTTTGCTCCTTCAGCAGGAGGACCTGTTATAGTATTTGGCTTTACCCATTTCATTTGGCAATATTTTTATTGTCAAAAATTTTTGGCAATAAATTTGTTGTCATTCTCATATCATTTCAAATGTAACGCTCACAATCAAAAGTTTAACCTTACTGTATCTTACGGTTTATTTTAATGAATATTCCGATAATAATTTCATAAATATGTGAATTTTGGTAATTTCAGTACCGTAAAAGAAATAAAAACAAAGAAATCATTATACAAACATTTTTTTAGACAGTCTCCTTTTGAGTATTGTTATGCTTGCTCCAACTTAAAAATTAGATGTGATTTATCTGGCAATTGTTATTATAGGTGGTCGTTTACTTTGTATTTTTGTGCCCAGTTTAAACTTATCTTACCCTATTTTCTAGTGGTTTCGTTAATCATTTAATACTTAGTAATCGCACGAATCATGGGTTTGAAACACTCTCACGGGTTTTGTAACTATCCTGTCGTTTTATATGCGTTGTTCAGCGTTTTGTTTGCTTCCGGTTTTGTTTTGTTAGTTAAAGCTGTTGTTCTGTTTGGTGTCCGCACTGTTTTATGTGCTTACCCTGCTGTTTTGTTAGGTGCGGGTATTGTTTTGTGTGCTCTCACTGCTGTTCTGTCATGTGACGGCGCTGTTTTACGTGCTGAAACTGCTGCTCCGTCATGTAATCATTCTGTTCCAGCATCTTCAGGCATTGTTCCCTTACCTGTTTCCGGTGTTTTGCAGGCTCTGTTCGCTGGTTTCATCGCCGCACCTACAGTTGGGTGCAATCGTTTTATTGTTTTAAATCCAATCACTGCAACAAAGTACCATGTTACGTGGAAAAAATACAGCCGTATATTCGCATGTTATGGCAACCGTAAAATCCAACCAGTTAGTTTTAATTCTTAAAATTAATTAGTATGAAACAAACAGAAGTAAATTTTATCAACATGGCAGACACTGTCATATCCGGGTTTACTGCCGATACCCCCCTGTGGGAAGGTAAAAAACCCGTTGCAGATACGTTTTTAAATATCAAAGGATACCGGGGCGAAGTAGCAGGCCTTGCGCTGGACCAGGCTTCAGGTACCACCGGAGGGGCCACAAATCTTCTTCAGGAAAACATCGAAACCATGGGAGCTATTTCCATGGCGATTGTGCAAAAGCTCAGGCCGTTTGCGCTGGCTGCAGGAAAAACCGAAATGGCTGCCGCCATCGATTTTTCAAAATCAGACTTCGATCAGGTATTTTAATTCTCTATGTTTCTTTTTGTCTTCTCCATGTTCTTTGCGATTCCTGATAATCTGGTAACAATTGTATTTTTCATTTATGCCTGGAAGTTAACATAATCCAGCTATCAAATAACATACTTAATTTCTCAGAATTCCCATTTCCCGGCAAGTGTAGGTTGTACTTTCCATTCTTCCGGACCAAAGGGAAAGTTTTTACTGATTTCAATTTCGCTGCCAACAAACAATTTGTTCGATAACCGAAACCAAAACTGAGGCTCGGTTTGAAATACGATCTCTTTTCCCTTTTCATAAATTTTGTCCTGGGACCATATATCAATAAATCCGGTGAGTATTAACTTATCGTGAAATATTGGTTGATACCAGACTGTTGTAAACTGAAAATCGGCAGATGTTGCACCTCGCGGATATTTATACAAGAGCATGGTTCCTATAATTACCTGCCCGATTTTTACCGGGTACCCAAATCCTGCCAGCCAGGTGCTGTTGAGGTTGTATCCGATGGTTTGGTTGCTGTCAGCTTTTTCAATCTGAACCCCATCATTATATTCAATATGCAGGGTCAGTTCTTCCAATCCCTTAATTTTTTTGATCCCCGGAATATAAAAATCTCTTGAAAATTCACCGTAAGCCATTGATATTCCCCTGGGTTTATCAGGCGAGTTAAAATCAAAATCAACAAACCAGAAGGTAAAGCCAAGGGTATCGGTTTTATACATTTCCAGGGTGGAGGTAAAAAAATGCCTTTCTTTGCCAAAATCGTAATGCAATTGAAGATTCTGTCCCTTTACAGAAAAAGCCAGCCAACCTATTGATATAAAGAAAAGAAAACGTCTTTTCATCTTCGATTTTTTCATTCAATGGCCGCTAAAGTAATATAAGATTTTAATAAATGAAAAAATCCGGTTTTATAATTCATAATAAATCATGCGAATTAAGGGCCGAAATAATTAAATTTTTATTTTGCATAATTTTGGTAATGAAGCTTCTATAGAAACGTTATCCCCCGCTGGCGGGGGTGCAGGGGGTGGATAATTGTTTGTTTAAAATAAAAGTTTTAACCCTTAATTCGCATAAATCATTTATTTTGCAGGAATATCTATCGTAAAAAGTTATTTAAAGACTCATAAAAAATTGAGCAAATACAAACATATTTATATTGATTTAGACCGCACGTTATGGGATTTCGAAGCCAATGCCAACGAAGCGTTCAGGGATATTTTTAACATTTACAACCTTGGGAACATAATTCCTGATTTTGAAAAATTTGTGGAGACTTACATCTATTATAATGAATTACTATGGAACCGGTATAGCCAGGGTAAGATCAAAAAAGAATTACTTAGAACAGAAAGATTCAGACTTACGCTCAACAGGTTTAACATATCCGATGCCAAATTTACAAAATTGATACGTGAATCTTATATGGAAATTACGCCTCAAAAATCAATTCTGGTGGATGGGGCAATAGAAACACTTGAATATCTGAAAACTAAATACTCCTTATATATCCTCACAAACGGCTTTCCCGAAGTACAATATACAAAAATCAGGAACAGTGGTTTGGATTCTTATTTCGCCAAAATTATTACATCTGAAGATGCCGGCAGGCATAAGCCACACAGAAGAATTTTTGAATATGCATTGAAATCGGTAAATGCAAAAAAGAATGAAAGTATTATGATTGGTGACAATCTGGAGAATGATATTCTTGGAGCGAAGAATGTTGGAATGGATCAGGTCTTTTTTAATAAAGATAATATCAAACATGATTACAAGATAACCTTTGAAATAAATCAGTTTCGGGAATTAATCCGAATCCTGTAAAAATAATTTTAAATTTTTCCCCCGATAACTTCCAATATTTTTTCGTTGAATTTTGATGCATCTTTATCTCCCTCTTTTGGAGCCCAGGGTGCAAAACATTTATCATCCTCAGGGTTATAAGGACCGTCTTTTATCTCATAAATCACACTGTCCGGTTCCAGGCAAATTAATGAATGCCAGTTACGAGGTGATATTTCGACGCCAAAATTTCCAATATCTCTGTCTAACATGATGAAATCTGACACATTTCCGTATTCATCGTATTCCACAACAGCAACTCTCCCCTTAAGAATAATAAACGCTTCTCTCTTATCCGGATTTTCATGTTTATGCGGCTGAACATATGTACCTGGTTCCATGCCATGAACCATCCTATTTATTGGATCTTCGGGAAATTCATGAAAATTGTAATTCTTTCTTTTTCTTGGAGACTTTCTCGCTTCATCCACAATATTCGATATGAAAGAGGAATCTATTTTTTTCATTAGATGGTCTTCAATGTTTTTTAGAACGATATAAATTGAAAATCTGGTAATTTACATTTTATGAAGTGATACTATTGCACGATGTTTAGCCGGGTAAATATTCTGAATGGTCATCCGGCATAAATTTGTTGTGGTTTTCGGTTATCTGCTCCGAAAGAGGTTTTTTCATTTTCTTTTCCTCTTCGGCTTTTGCTATGGCTTCTTTTTTTGCCTCCATGGCTCGAAAGTCTTTGATGGCTCTTATTCCACGTAATAAAAATAATAGTATAATAATTTTAAAAAAAACTGGTCCCGATGGATTTGCCGGATTAGGATATTCTTTTAAAAACAGAAAAGATGATACAATATCGAGCATTATTAAAACAATAACAGAAATCATGGCAAACATTGATTTTCTATCTTTAACCATCATCCCGAGTAAAAAGAATATTCCTCCATAAAGAATATTCCAAAATCCAACCCCGACCCGTTCCAAAAATGGCACATCTCCCAGAACACTTATAAGTCCAGCAATAACATTTATGGATACAATAAAAATAAGAATATAGAAAACATCATTGATCCTTTTGACCGGATGCGTCATTGATCCTTCAACAGGTAAACCGTTTAGCAGAATTTCCAGTTCTTTAAACAGGTAGAGTTCCTGAACCATCCGAACAGAAAGAACCATGTTAGGATTTATTTCAAACTTCTTACCCGGAATCAGCTCTTTTTTGCTCTCCACTATACCGATAGATGTGTTATTAAGTTTTAATTCAAGGTTTTTGTATTTGCCCTTCCAGGATACCTCAAGTATTTGTTTTCCTTGTGTATCAAGGGTATATAATCGTTTAGCCATAAACAAAAAAATTAGTACTGTAAAACGAAATAATGCGTTACAAATTTAGGACAATATCAAAAATATCCTAAACAGCATAAAATTGTTGTATTAAAAAACCGAATAGCGCAACATTATTAATGCGAATTAAGTGTCGAAATCAAATAGTATGGACTTTATCTTTGTGATTCTTTGTGTTTTAGTATCTTGACGGCAAAAGGAAAATAGCCACAAACCTGCCCGCCGCATTGCTTTGGCAGGCGGGAGTACAAAGTCACTAGGTACCACTAAGGCAGGTTTGCAACATACTGATTACTAATTATATATTTTAATAAGTTTTAACCCTTAATTCGCATTATTATTTGAAAATGATCAGGAGAATATTTCAATCACTCATTTAATGCTTATGGCACAATTGATTTTTAAGGTGCAAGCCTGGTAATATCCCAACCCGCCGGTGACCAGGTATATTCAAACCTGTCATGAAGTCTGTTTTCCCTTCCCTGCCAGAATTCAAACAGGTCGGGTATTATTCTGTATCCTCCCCAGTTTTCGGGTCTTTCAATAATTTTGTCTTTATGTCTGATGGCATAATCCCGATATTGTTTATCAAGATATTCCCGATTAGGTATCGGTTGACTTTGATTAGATGCCCAAACACTAATATTGCTTTCTTCGGGCCTTATGTTGAAATATTCATCTGATTCTTTTCTGCTTGTCTTTTCAACCGTTCCTTCGATTCTCACCTGTCTCTCAAGTTCTTTCCAAAAAAACACGAGTGAAGCATTTGGATTAACGACAAGCTGTTTCCCTTTCTTGCTATCATAATTCGTGTAAAAGGTAAATCCCTCATGGTCAAAACCTCTCATCAATATGATTCTTGCAGAAACTTTACCTGTTTTATCAGCAGTCGCCAGTACCATTGAATCAGCATACTCCGGATCTGCTTTCAATGCATCATTAAACCAGTAACGAAATTGAGTAAATGGATCTGTATTTAAATCGTCAATATCCAAATGCGATTTGAGATATTCGTGATGCAGATTCTGTACCTTGTCCATTGTAATACGAATTGATATAAACTATAAACATTTCTTCAATTATTAAGTTCTGTAAATCTGAATAAATATATGAATCAGTACAGATAAAAGAAAAAGCCCTTCCCCAATAATAAGGAAAGGGCCTATTCATATTTTTTTAGGTATATAAAGTTAAAAATTAGTTTTGAGGAGCGGCTTGTCCCTGACCACCATTTACTATGTCGAGAAGCTCAACTTCAAAGATCAGTGTTGAGAATGGTTCGATCGGGGGTTTTGAATAGGCTCCGTATGCTAAACTTTCAGGAATAAATATTTTCCATTTCGATCCGACAGGCATTAAAACAAGCGCTTCTGAAAATCCTTTAATCATACCGTTTAGACCGAAAACCGCAGGTTCACCTTTGTCATAAGAACTGTCGAATTTGGTTCCATCAATCAAAGTTGCTGTATAATTAACTTTTACTTTATCCTTGAGCGTCGGACGCGGTCCGTTTCCTTCTTTCAAAATCTGGTACTGAAGTCCGCTTGACAATGTAATAACGCCGTCTTTTTTTGCATTATCTTCCAAAAACTTAGCGTTTTTTTCGATATAATCTTTCTTTGATTCTCTCATTTCTGCTTCGTACTTTTTGTTTACAAACTTATTAACATAAGCTGAAGCAATAAAATCCGGAGACATCGTACTATCACTCTTCATAGCTTGATCAAAACCTTTAATCAACGCATCGTAATTAAGCTTGCTAATTTTGTTACGCACCGCCTGGGTGCCCCAAAGTGTACCCAAAAAATAGCTGACAGAGTCCACTTCATTAGTAACTTTAACTTTAGAATAGTCTTTATCGGTTACATTCTTACATTGCGCAAATAATACACTTAAAAGTATTATAGATAAATAAATTACCTTTCTGTTTTTCATAATAATAATATTAATTGTTTAAACTGAGTTGCGAAGATATATTTTTTATTCATTACTGATTATAAAAATTCAAAAATTGTTGTCATTCTTGAAGAATGTATTGTTAATTTGTGTTAACGTTTTATTTACAGATTATGAATTCCAAAAATTTATATAAAAAACTTATTATCATACCCTTGCTTTCCATTTTGTCTTTTAATACGATACTCGTTGCACAGATAACTGATTTAACTAAAACTGAATCCGAGGCAAAAAAGAAATTTTTGGAAGGGAATTTTAAAGCGGCGGTTAACGTTTACCATACACTTTATACTGCCTACCCACAGAATCCTGAATATCAATATTATATTGGCAGGTGTTTGCTTGAACTCCGGACCAATCCAACCGAAGCTATAGACAATTTGAGGTTTGCTGCTGTAAAAGGCAATAAATCAGACTCCTGGTTTTATTTAGGACAGGCTTATTATGAGAATGCTGACTTTGAAAAGGCAATTAGCTCTTATAAACGATTTATCCGGGATGGGAAAAAATCAGAAATTAAAAAAACAAGGGTAAATGAGTTTTTGGCCAAAACAGAAAAAGAGTTGGAAGATAACAATGAGAATAAGCCAATTACTAAAAATTCTGTTGAGGAAAACAGAGCTAAAAATGTTGATACGAAAGTTGAAAATATTGAATCGTTACCGAGGGCAACTGATTATAAACAAAAAGAAAATGATGCGCTACAGGTTGAATCAACTAAGGAAAGTAAAATAAATAATTCGTCGGAGTCAGCAACTCAACATGAAATTGAACCCAATTTTAATTCCAATCCATTAACTAAAGATTCCGTTAATGAGGATCTTGCAAAAGCGCTTCGATTGCAGTTATTGGCAGATTCTCTTAGCCGTGAGAGCAAAATGAAACGGTCCCAACTGAAAGAAACAGAAGGAACGGAAGAAAAGAACAGACTCGCAAGAGAAATTTCTGTACTTGAAAAGGAATCAACGAAAAATCAAAAGGAAGCAGACAAATATTACATTGGAATACAATCGATTCCCTCAAAGTCCTCACAGAATGATACCCTCATGAATATTCCTTCTGCTATAGAACTAAAAGAAGAAATTAACGGCATTAAAGTATATCAATATAAAGAAGGGAATTCTCCCGAAACGGAAAGGCAGGATGGTGAACAAGCTTCATCTGCATTAACTCTGAAAGATGATAGAGGGAATATTAAAAAAATAATGAACGAATTTACGCTAAGCGAAGTTCCTGTGTACACTAGTTCCCATCCTGTCCCAACCAGAAATTCTTTCCCTGATTTATTGGTATATTATGTCCAATTAGGAGCATACAGCAAAAAAATAGATGATAATTCATTTAAGGGATTTTCACCTGTATCTTATGATTATATTATCGGTCGGGGAATTTATAAATATTATGCAGGTTTGTTCTCTTCCTTTAAAACAGCTAATGAGGCATTGCCAAAAATTAAAACCAATGGATTTACGGATGCTTTTATTGTTGCATTCTATAAGAATGAACAAATAAGCGTTGAAAAAGCACAGCAAATTGAATATTCACAATATAAGTTTTAACCCATCATCAAAATGGCAAAAAATTCTTAATTTTGATTATATTTAACTTTAGCTAATTGGCTTTTGAAAACCTGATTTAAAAAAAATAATTAGGAGCAGTGTCATGAGAGAAAAAAGTAATATCAAAGAAAAACCTTATATAGATGAACTCACGGATAGTGATGTGGGCGACAGCAGATATCTTATTCTGCATAATGATGAAATTCATACATTCGATTTTGTCATCGATTCACTTATTGAGATTTGTGAAATGGAGACAGTTCAGGCAGAACAATGTACTTATCTTGTTCATTATAAAGGCAAATGTGATATAAAAAAAGGAGCTTTGAGCTTTCTTAAACCATTTAAACAGGGTTTGATTGATCGGGGATTAAATGCTACGATTGACTAATAACTAATTATATATGTCTATTGGCGCCATTGTTTTATTAATCATTTTAGGCATTATTCTATTATTCCTTGAGTTTTTTATCATCCCGGGCATTACAATTGCTGGAATTGGAGGTTTTTTATGTCTTGCAGGAGCCATTTTTGCCGCATACCATAATCACGGTA
This sequence comes from uncultured Bacteroidales bacterium, assembly GCA_963781805.1. Lineage (GTDB taxonomy): Bacteria > Bacteroidota > Bacteroidia > Bacteroidales > UBA10428 > JAFGPL01. Next base: position 4,382,662 of record CAWAHF010000004.1, on the reverse strand, counting down.
TAGCCATCGGAAATATTATTTTATTGTCAACCTTGGCTTTATTGATTATTTTAGTATTTGTCTCATTCAGATCAAAAATCTGGAATAAAGTAATGCTCAATTCAAACATAAAAGGAATTGCAACAGATGTTAAACACGATACAACCTTTAAAATAGGAGATCATGGAAAGGCAATTACCCGACTTGCCCCGATTGGAAAAGCTATTTTTAATGACAAAATGGTTGAAGCGAAATCTATTGCCGGATTTGTTGATGAAAACAGCGAGATTGAAATTGTAAAAATTCAAAATACAAACGTAATTGTTAAACCCTTAAAATAAATCATCATGGGAGCTGGTATTTACATTTTTTATATTATTGGACTGCTAATTGTATTGATGTTGGTTCTTTACCTTGTGCCAATTGGCTTATGGTTTCAGGCGCTGGTATCGGGAATTCGGATCTCTTTGCTTCAATTAATTTTTATGCGGTGGAGAAAAGTACCCCCGTCAGTTATCGTCAGGGCATTGATTGAAGCCACCAAGGCAGGTATTGCAATTATTAAACGTGATGAATTAGAAGCACACTATCTGGCAGGCGGTCATGTTGAAAAAGTTGTGCATGCATTGGTCTCAGCATCAAAAGCCAATATCGATTTAACATTTAATATGGCAACAGCAATTGATTTGGCAGGGCGCGACGTGTTCGAGGCGGTACAGATGTCTGTAAATCCTAAAGTAATTAATACTCCACCTGTTGCAGCAGTTGCTAAAGACGGTATACAGCTGATAGCAAAAGCGAGAGTTACTGTTCGGGCCAATATAAAGCAATTGGTTGGTGGTGCAGGTGAAGAAACTATTCTTGCCAGGGTTGGAGAAGGAATTGTTTCATCTATTGGTTCATCGAAGTCACACAAAGAGGTACTTGAAAATCCTGATTCCATTTCCAAAGTAGTACTAAGTAAAGGTTTGGATGCCGGTACTGCATTCGAAATTCTTTCGATAGATATTGCAGATATTGATGTAGGAAAAAATATAGGCGCTGTTTTACAAATGGATCAGGCGAATGCAGATAAAAATATTGCCCAGGCAAAAGCTGAGGAAAAAAGAGCTATGGCAGTGGCTCTTGAACAGGAAATGAAAGCCAAAGCACAGGAAGCACGCGCCAAAGTTATTGAAGCGGAAGCCCAGGTTCCACTTGCAATGGCTGAAGCTTTTCGAAGTGGAAATCTGGGAATTATGGATTATTACAAAATGAAAAACATCGACGCGGATACCCAGATGAGGGATTCAATTGCCAAAACAACTGACAAACCCCGGAACAAGAAATAAAACAGAAAACAATTTCTAATCACGGTGTATCTCTTATTGGGGTATACCGTGATTATTTAAATCCAATATACCGATTGAATCTTAGATCACCTGCTAACAGACTCGCCACTTTATGTAAGAGCTATAGTGCAAAAATTAATATAGATAGATATATTTGATCCTATTAAGAACTTCCCGGAAAAAAAATTAAACAATGGCAAAAAAAGAGTTAACATATGGTGAAGCGGTTCACCAAATTGAAGAAATTTTATTTAAAATAGAGAATGATGAGTTAGATGTTGATGAGCTTACAAAGCTTGTTAAACATGCCTCGGAACTTATAAAATATTGCAAAAGCAGGTTGTATGAAACCGAATCTGAAATTGAAAAAATTCTGAATACTATCGACACCGAAAAAAAAGAATAAAAAAACCAGGGACTCTGTAATCCCTGGTTAAAAACCCTAAAAAATTAAACCTAAAAATTTTACGAAAACCCTATGAGAATAATTATTAACCCAACTAAACCTTAAAATTTATAAACCCAATTAATCATATAACGAATGTAAGTATCATTTTGTTACGTGCTTACATACTTTTTTAATACTTTTTAACAATTTGCTGAAATAAGCCCTGACATCAGAATTTTACTTCGATTCCGGCAATAAAATTTATTCCTGCCTGGGGAAAATAACCATCAAGAGTATATCGTTGATTATCATAAACATATTGATATACCCAGGCATTGGTTTCATATTTTTCATTGAGTATATTATTAATCATTAATTTAAAATTCATCTCCTTCACCCCTTTGTTAATAATTTTATAGATTATATAAAAATCATTTACCAGGTAAGGATTAAGACTTCTTTCAACCGAGGAAGTATTATCAACATACTGTCTGCTTATATATTTACTGAAAAGGTTCAGTGTCAATCCATTTGCAGGCATAAATGAGATTACACTTGAACCAATTAATTCCGGAGAAAACGATAAATCGGTCGTTCCTATATAGTTGGAAATTTGTAAGGGCTGGTTTTCAGGATCATCCCAATAATTCCAGTTATCAATATATTCTGTGAAATCCTTTATTTTGTTTGTACTTAGTGTTGCATTGGCGCTTAACAAAATTTTCGGAGCTAACTTTAACTCACCTGCTACCTCAATACCTCTCCGGTAACTTTTTGGTACATTCACCATTATGGCATCACCTACATCATTTATTTCACCGGTTAGTACCAGCTGATCCCTGTAATACATATTATACAGATTCAGGTTAAGCTTAAATTTATTAAGATTTAGGGTGTAACCTGCCTCCAAATCATACAGTATTTCTCTTGTTGGCAACTTTCCGGCAGGTGCATCAATATAATTAGATCTGTTTGGTTCACGGTGTGCTACAGCAAACGATGTAAAAATATTATTTTGATCGTTTAGCTGCAGAAATATTCCGGCTTTTGGATTTAAGAAATCAAAGTCAAGTCCTTGCATGGTGACATCTCTTCTGTCATCATTCAATCCAGTTATATCATATCTGATACCCCTGTACTGAATATCTCCGTATAAATTCAGTTTGGGTAAAAACTCATAATTCAATTTGGTATAAAGATTAACATCAGATTTCTCACCTTTACCGCGATACCACTCATAGTCATTTGCAAAATCCATAGAATATTGCGCCCAGATGATTTTACCAAAATGATTCCCAAGATAACGATTCCAACCGCCCCCAATAGTTAGATTGAATTTACGATATGAATAATTTATATTTGATACAACTCCGTAAAAGTCATTGTCCAGCCATTTTCTACGAATCAAATCAGTGTTGACAATTGTATCTGATCCTATTGTTGGATCTGGTAAACCATAATCTGAAAAATTCTGATTGTATTTATATTCTTCATAATATCCGTTGCCCTTTGTATAATGGACTGCTGCATTAACTAACAGATGTTTGCCAAATTGATGCGACAGATGTAACTGATAATGTGATTGAAGATAATGATCTATCTGATTCGGATAGGTATAAAAATTATAGGTGCGATTATTTGAATTGTAAAGTTCATTGGTCTGTTGTGCTGACAATCCTGAACCTGCAATATATTCTGCTATTCCGGCAGAATCGTTAGTTAGTTTTGCTTTTGGTACGCCATTCCATGCCTGGTACGTCTCTTCCAACCCGGTAAAAACATAAAGTCTCAGAATTGTTTTTCCACTGTAAAATCCTCCGGAAAGATAAAAAGATTTTAGCTTTGACCAGGCTCTGTCAATAAATCCATCGGAAGATATGTTGGACAATCGTCCGTCGAGTGTGAATTTATCTTTCATCAAACCGGTTCCGAATGAAATATTTGTTCTTAACGTATTAAATGATCCATAATCTACATTTACCTGTGAAAAAGGGGTAGTAACCAACCCATTGGTTTGAAGGTTGATGGTTGCTCCAAATGCAGCAGCTCCGTTTGATGAGGTACCCACGCCCCGTTGTATTTGAATATTCTCAATAGAAGAAGCAAAATCCGGCATATCTACCCAATAAACGCTGTGCGATTCCGGATCATTAAACGGTATTCCATTTATGGACACATTGATACGATTAATGTCTGTTCCTCTGATCCTCATTCCCGTATAACCAATACCATTTCCTGCATCTGTTGTCGTTACCACCGATGTCAGACTATTCAGAATCACCGGTAGATCCTGACCTACATTTATTTTTGAAATTTCATCCTTATCAACATTGCTGTAGGAAGCAGGAGTTCTGCCTTCTGCCCGGGTCCCTTTAATTATAACTTCATCACCCAATAATGAGGCTTCCTGAAGTGTAATATCGAAATTCTTATCATTTTCAAGTTCAATCTCCTGTTGGTAGGAATTGTAACCGATATACGAAACCAGTAACAAATATCTTCCGGTTTTCAATCCTGTCAACCTAAATTTACCATAAACATCAGTAGTTGTACCCCGGAATGTATTTGCAATGGTTACATTGGCCCCAATAAGTTTTTCTCCGTCAGAACCCGATATGGTTCCGGAAATAGTGAATTGTGCATGCAATTGTGCCAGTAAACACAACGATGCAAGTAAAAACAGTACTCGCTTCATAATTTTAAAATTTTATATGTTGAAAACTATGAGGCAGCATCTTCACTGCCACTCTTCCCTTCGCCGGCATTACCCGGAGCAGGTTCTAAGGGTATAATCTCAGCCTGTTTTTTAAGGCACCCCCTTAGCGAAGTTGATGTAAAATTAGAACATTTTTTTTTATTTGCAGAATAAAAAAACCGGTATATTCTACCGGTTTTATGTCAATAAAATTACAATAAACTGATTAAACTCAAGTCCTTCTGTTACTGAGAAATCTCAAATCAACATTAATTCGATTTTTCAATCTGCAACACATCTTTAAATGCCTTAACAAATGTGTCTTTAGGTAATGCACCTAATGCCATCTGCGGTTGGCCGTCTTTGGGAATGAATAACAATGATGGTATGCTTTGAATGCCAAATATTGCAGAAAGTTCTCGTTCTTCTTCCGTATTTATCTTGTATATATCAATCTTATCCTTATAATCCACCGATAATTCTTCAAGGATAGGAGCAACCATCTTACATGGCATACACCAATCGGCGTAAAAATCTATAAGAGCAGGTTTTTCTCCTTCAAACTTCCATTCCTTGTTGATATCAAAATTAAATACCTTTTGTTTGAAAGTTTCTTTTGTTAAATGTTCCAACATGATTTTTAAATTTAATTTATATTATATCTAATATATCTATATATGTCCATTTTTATATTATTCAAAATGTATGCCATATATAAATTAAACCAACAACTCATTGAAAAGTTGAAATAATTGTAACTTTGTCAGGCAAATTTGCACAAATTGTCATATTTACATATGCAAATAGAATTAAACGACCCCGTGTTTCAACCAATTTCTGACATTGTAACGGAAAAGAATCTTCAATGTTATGTTATCGGAGGGTATGTCAGAGATTTCCTACTCAATCGTCCTTCAAAAGATATTGATTTTGTGGTGATTGGAAATGGTATTGAACTAGCAAAAATGACAGCCGAAAAGCTTGGAAAAAAAATTAAGGTAAATGTGTATAAAAATTTCGGCACAGCCATGTTGAACTTCAAGGAGTATGATTTGGAGTTTGTGGGTGCGAGAAAAGAATCCTATTCGCGCAATTCCCGAAAGCCATCTGTTGAGAATGGAACGCTTGAAGATGATCAAAACAGAAGAGATTTCACCATAAATACCATAGCAGCGTCACTCAACAGCAAGAATTTCGGAGAGTTAAAAGATCCCTTTAATGGAATGGATGATTTGCAAAATAAAATAATCCGTACCCCATTGGATCCTGACAAAACATATTCAGACGATCCGTTAAGAATGTTGAGAGCCATTAGATTTGCCGTTCAATTAAATTTTACAATTGAAAAAAAATCATTACAGGCAATTCGGACAAACCGGGAAAGAATTAAAATAATTTCGGGTGAACGTATTATTGATGAGTTAAATAAAATAATGGAATCTGATAAACCTTCGACCGGATTCAAACTTCTTGATAAAACGGGTTTGCTTGAGATTCTGCTGCCTGAGTTACATGCTATGAAAGGTGTAGATATTTGCGAAGGTAAAGGCCATAAAGACAATTTTTATCATTCATTGCAGGTACTGGATAACATAGCAGTGGTAACGAATAACCTTTGGCTGAAATGGGCAGCGTTATTGCATGATGTCGGAAAACCAGTGACCAAATATTATGATGAGCAGGTGGGATGGACATTTCATGGTCACGATTTTATCGGTTCAAAAATGATACCTCAAATTTTTCGCAGACTTAAATTACCGCTCGGAAATAATATGCATTATGTGCAAAAATTGGTAAAACTGCACTTAAGACCTATTGCGCTTGTTGATGACGATGTAACTGATTCTGCTGTAAGAAGATTGATCTTTGAAACAGGTGACGATATTGATGACTTAATGACACTGTGTGAAGCAGATATTACATCGAAAAATGATGAGAAAGTAAAACGATACCTCACCAATTTCAGACGTGTGAGAAAAAAATTAATTCAGATTGAAGAAAAAGATCATATTCGTAATTTTCAGCCACCCATTGATGGTGAGATTATTATGAAAATCTTTAATATTCCTCCATGCCGTGAAGTAGGTATAATTAAAAATGCAATCAAAGAAGCCATTCTTGATGGAGAAATTCAAAATAATTACATAGAAGCTCACCAATTTATGCTTATCAAAGCAAAAGAATTGAATCTCATACCTCGCAATGATTAATTGTGTTATTCAAGTAGATCTAAAATCTCATTTTCGGTAATACCGGCAAACGGATTATTCTGTGCAACAAACATATCGGCCAGCCGGGATTTCTTTTCCTGCAATTTAAGGATTTTTTCTTCAATAGTATCTTTAGTCACAAACCTGTAAACAAATACCTTATTGTCCTGTCCTATCCGGTGTGCCCTGCTTAAGGCTTGTTGTTCAACAGCCGGGTTCCACCAGGGATCAAGCAGGAATACATAATCCGCAGCAGTTAGATTTAATCCGAAACCACCGGCTTTAAGTGAAATCAAAAAAAAGCTTATCTCTTCCATTTCCTGAAATCGTTTTACCACCTCTCCACGATTTGTTGTTGCTCCCGTCAGATACGAATAAGAATATTTATTCGTATCGAAAAAGCTTGCAAACAAATCGAGATGCTTCACAAATGAACTGAAAATAAGAGCCTTATGCCCTTCGGCAACAATACTTTCGAGGGTACGGGTAATTTCATCAAATTTGCCTGATGCACCTGAGTATTCGGAGTCGACCAGACTGGGATGATTGGCAATTTGTCTGAGACGTGTGAGCGTCTGAAGTAATATAATAGATGATTTTTCAATTCCGGCGGTTCCAATATTCTGCATAATGATATTCCTTGCCTTGGACTTCTCTGTTTCGTAAAAACTATTTTGTGCATCGGACATATTACAAAATATTATCTGTTCACTCAGTTCAGGCAGATCTTTTGCCACCTCGCTTTTAGTTCTGCGAAGTATAAACGGGTTTACCAGTTTTTTAAGTTTACCAGCCTGCTCATCATTTTTATATCTTTCAATTGGAATTTGAAATTCGTTTTTAAAGAATTCCAGACTTCCCAGTAATCCGGGATTCAAAAAATTCATCTGAGCCCATAAATCAATCAGTGAATTTTCGATAGGCGTTCCGGTAAGAACCAGTTTGTATGATGTCTTCAGCTGTGTTAAAGCCTTATACGTTTTTGATACCGGATTTTTTGCAAGCTGGCTTTCATCCAGAATGGTATATAAAAATTCAAAGTTCTTAAATATATCCAAATCATTTCTTACAATGCCATACGATGTAATAATTACTTCACTGTCGTTATAATAAGTTTGTAAAGGTTTTCGGTTTTGTCCGCCATAATAAGATATTCTAAGGGTTGGTGTAAATTTTAAAACTTCATTTAACCAGTTAAATATCAAAGATGTAGGAACTACAATTAAAGATGGTTTTGATTTCATTGCATTGTTGGAATCCATCATGTCAAAAATGGTAAGCTGCTTTTCGAAAGGGGAAGTGGAGGGTCCATAATTTTTAAGTTTCTCTTCATAAATCACCTTCATCAATAAAGCAAGTGTTTGCAATGTTTTTCCGAGACCCATATCATCTGCCAGACAACCACCAAAGCCATTTTCATATAATCGGATCATCCATCCATATCCGTCTGTCTGATAAGGCCTTAATGAAATAGTTATTCTTTCCGGCATTTCAACCATTTCATCTTTTTCATACTCGAACCACTTTTTCAGCTTTTTTGCATAACCATCTTTTAATCCTTTCAGCCCTTCCTGAAGTAAGATATAATGTTGTTTTTCCAGATTGATCTGCCCATTCTTGATATGTGCAAAAGCTAACATATCTTTAAATCTTGAAAACCATTCTTCAGGTAATATCGCTATTTCCCCATTCGGAAGTTCATATTGCCTTTTTTCATCAAGAATATGATTACGGAATTTTATAAATGGAATTTCAAAATCAGAAAATTTTACCATTATATGTATATCAAACCAGTCATTTTCTTTTTCAGAAACTGTTGTGAGGAGTTCGAATTTTTTCAGATAATAAGCAGTATTCAGATTATCCTGTTCAACTTCAATAGTTGCACGGCCAATTTCATCTGCATTGAAGTTTAACCAGTTAACAAGTTCATAATAAATATATAAATCTTCGGTATTTTTCAATTTCAGGGGCAAAAAATAGGAGCCGTATTCATTTTTCAATCCTATTTCGAGCAGTTTAAAAATGATATCATTTTCAAACGCATAATTCCTTGATAATCTGTAAAAATTAGCAACACCATTCTCTTCTTTAAAAATTACTTTCAGCTCTGTTTTTTTATTTGCATAATAGATAGTTTCCTCATCATATTTAAATTTTAACAATAACATTGGTTTGCCGGATAAATCTTTTTCCAGCGAGAGGATAGCTTTTGGGGATACATCCTTGTTTATAATATTAAAAGCATCAGTATTAACTTTATAGTTCCGGATAACATTTTTAACAAATCCTTCAAGAAATTTCTTCTCGGCTCTTTGCGGAACCTGAATATATTCTTTTGAAAAAAATGGTAAAAGTTTTTTGCCATCGATGTCGTCAAATATATACAGGTGGTTACCTATCACCATCCTACAGGGTTCATTAACCATAAGGATACCATCTTTGCGAAATAGAATTATTTCGTGATCTGAATGTTTTATTGTGAGATAATAGGAAAGCTCGCCATTTACCCGTTTAAAATTAAAAACCGACTCAACCATATCTTCAACAATTTCAATACGTTCCGATTCATAAATATTATTCATTTTATCTTTATGGTAGATCGGAATGTCATTTCCCTGAAGAATATCAATACATTTAGACAATCTTCTTTCGATATAGGGTCGAATCTGGGCAGCAAGAAAATTTTCATCAACCGAGGATAAAAAATTCTGAGGACTTGATTTCTTCTTTGAAAATATTTTTGACAACTGACCATCAGAATATTCCTCGATCAACCTGACAAGTTCTATTTCATCATTTTTTAAATCGGGTTCAAATTTTGCCAGGTTATTTATAGTAATCCGTTCATCTATTGCATAAAACTCTTTGTCTTGTAGCTGACTGAAAAAAACCGGTATAAATATCGACCCCAACACTCTGTGCCGGGTTTGGCAAATTGCAAATCTTTTCATTCCACAAATTTGTGCAAAAAGCCTGATTTAAGAAAATTTTTCCTTAACGGGTTTGAAATAAATCAATATAAACGGGCAGGTGATCACTATATCCACCGTTGTATTTGAAACCTGTATAGGTTCGTTTGGGTTTCAAGCCAAGATATTTTGCATCTGGTTCAAAAAGAAATGGAGAGGTAAGAATGGTATAAGAATCAGGAAGCGTATAAATTCCTTTTTTATGGAATATTGCTCCCGACACTATAATCTGGTCAAATATAGCCCAGTTACCCTGGTATTTATGTGTACCCTGCACAATACTGCTTTTTTCAACATTCGAAAGATTGTATAATTGTGAATCGTTAAACGAGGCGTTCGGCTTCTCTGTCTGAAGAACTGTTTTAATACTTTTGTTTCCGGGTTCATCATTAAAGTCTCCCATAATGATGATTTTAGATTCCGGATCAAGAGCAAAAAGCGAGTCGGTTTTTGACTTTAAAACCGAAGCCACAAACATCCTGTTTTTTTCGTTTGCCAGTTGACCGCCATATCTGGATGGCCAGTGATTGATAAAAAGATGGATAATTTCTTTTTGGTTAATTCTGAAAGAAAAGTACAAAATATCCCGGGTAAGACGGGATGAATTGGAAACGTATTTTATTTTGAAGAATTTCTCTGAAACTTTTGTAATCTTGTCGGGACGATAAATCAGGGCTACGTCAATACCTCTTTGGTCTGGTGAATCCCGGTGCACAATATCATAACGATATTTTGATAAGGGTGTATTATGAATTAATTGTTCCAGTACATACCTGTTTTCAACCTCGGCAAAAGCAACAATATCTGGCGGTTCAGCTTCTCCGGCAGTCGCAATAACTTTGAAGATATTCGTTAATTTTTGCCTGAATCGTTTCTCAGTCCAGTGCAATTTGCCATCCGGAAGAAATTCATTATCATTTTTATTTGGGTCATCTTCACAATCGAAGAGGTTTTCAACATTGTAAAACATGATTCTGCAAATTCCTTTTCCGGGAATATTCTCACCGTTAACTGCAAGCGAATTCGGAGATAAACCGGGACCAAAAAAGATTTCAAACAGGAATAATAGAAAGACGAAAAAGAACTTTCTGAATGGCATAATAATTTAGTAAAAGATTATTCAATTCGTTCGTAGGCGCCTATATCGGGACCACTATCCATGACCCTGGAATTACCTGATATGTCAAATTCAAGTTCGGGAAATTCGGTTATTACAGTTGCAGTACCTTTATCTTTTGCGGGTGATAATGTATCAAGTGAAAAATCAAAATGGTATCTGTCAGGAAGAGGCTCATCCAGTGAAGGTATTTTTTTAAATTTCGGATCTTCATTGTAAATTACATCTCTAAATAAAGCAGTATTATCAGCATCAATAGAGTCTTTAATTACTTTAATAAGGCAGTTTTCAAATAAATAATCGAAGGTTTTTTCAGGTTTATTTGTTAACATCAGTTGATTTGGGCCCTGGCCATCAATGATACAATTTTTGAATTTTGTATTCTGTAAATCGTTTATAATCAGCGAATCGTTATAATAAATGAAATTTGTTAATACAACTGCAGGCTCTGTCGAGCCCGATTGAAATTTGTAATGATTGGCGATAGTACAGTTATAAAAATTATATTCGCCCCCGGTTAATCCGGCAAAAGTATAGGTGCCGCAATTTACGATCAGACAGTTGAGGGCCGTAATCTTTGCTGAAAAAGCATATATCCCCGCATACGAATTATTCTCGATAATAGTGTTTCGTAACTCAATCTCCGATTCATATTTACCTCCCAGGGCTCCGGGCATAAACAGACCAATTTCTGCATTTTTTATATGACAGTAATTGAGTTTGTTGCCATGACTATAGGGATAAATTACGAGTCCTCCCCATTGGCCTGCAATAAAATCGTAGGACAATCCTTCATATACTTCATCAAGCCTGTCTCCCCTGAAAATAATCTGATTTTCTTTGGTTCCGTTGGCAATCAATGTGCCGAGTACAATCAGCTGAGATCCTTTATGAAAATATAATTCTGCTCCAGGTTCAATGGTGAGTGTATGTGCGCTGTCAATCCCCATGGAATTGTAAATCAGGTAGGGTTTATCTGCTATCCATGTCTCAGATTTAAGTAATTCCCCGTCAATCAGGTGCACATCCTGGCCATAAGCTATTAGGTTAACATCCTGAACATTTCCATTGGTAATGAAAACGATTGAATCATTAATTACCATCGGGTTATTCACACCAAAGGGATCGATGGTTACCTCTATAAAAATGTAAAGGCTGTCTTTCGGGGGAATTTCAATATTCTCAACACTATTGGAAGCCTCCCCGTCAACGTTTATCCTGAAAAATGAATTTTCGCCACCTGCCAGGTATATTTTTGAAATCCGGATGGATTGCTTTTGTGGATTATATAGCCTGAGTTGCTTGGTGGTGGAACCAATTGAGGTAAATATGGTATCAAAAGTAATGGTATCTGTAGAAAAGTTTAATGTAACCGAACTGTCTGAAGTGAAATCTTCTTTCTGACAGGACATATCGATTAAAATTATAAGGCTGGCAACAAAAATGGTCAATAAGATTTTCTTCATCCGCTTTGAAAATATGTGGCAAATATCTGTTTATTAACGGATATTATCAAGAATTATTTCGCCCCTGCAGCCAATCCCGTCCTAAATTTAATTCAATTTTAATAACTGAAGTGTTGTATCCCATAATTTTGCAATTAGTTCTTTATTCAATGATAACTGCGATGATTTGGCTAACTTACCTTTTGAAAAATAGAATCCCTGAACGTCTGAAGGTTCAAATGCAGCCAAACTTGTAATATATTCAGAAGCCTTGTCAGGTGATTTTAAAAACGGATAAAGAAGAAGCCAGGTAATCCGCGGGATACTAAACCAATGATATTTTTTCATGATATTGGTCCTGACTCCACCCGGATGGACACAGCAAACTGACACACCGCTTTCATTAAGGATTTCAGCCAGTTTATATGTAAACATCAAAAGACATAGCTTGGTAAGACAATACTGTTTCATACTGTTAAAGGATTTTTCACCCTGAAGATTTTCAAAATCAAGCGTAGCATATTTTTCACCATTGGAACCAATATTAATTACCCGTGCTTTTCCCGATAATTTAAGATTATCCATCAACAAAGATGTTAATAGTACAGGAGCCAGGTAGTTAACCGCAAACATATATTCTATACCTTCGGAGGTAACGGTTCTGCCAGGTATATTCACTCCGGCATTGTTGATAAGAAGATCCAGTTTAGCGTATTTTGATTTAAATTTCGCACAAAATAATTTTAATTCGCGCTGAAGAGAAAAATCCACGCTGAAGATTTCTATTTCTGAATTAACCGTTTCGAGAAGAATCTCATTTCTGGTTGTTCTTAATCCTTCTATATTATTGCTTATCAAAATCAGTTGATATCCTTCTTTAGCCAGGGTTTTGGCAATTGCTTTTCCTAAACCGGAATCTGCGCCTGTGATTAGACAGATTAATCCATAGTTTTTCAAAATGAAATAGATTTATTTTCAAAATAATTTATTTTTCCTGTTCCTTAAATTCCCCTAATGTTTTTGTAAAAATATAAATTATGAGTGTACCAAGAATAAGGTGTCCACAGAGCAGGTACCAGATATATTCAGGAGTATTGTTTTTTTCAAATATACCAAAAAGCTTGGTATATGTAATTCCGCTTAATAATGCACCTATACAGGTAGCTAAAAAGTTTGAACCCATATAAAGTCCTGCCTTTTCTTTTGGCGCAATCCATGTTATATATTCCTGTATTCTTGGAGATGTAATCATTTCTCCTACTCCAAAAATGAAAATGCCGGCAATAACCATTGCAGGCGCCAGATTTATTGAATATCCAATTAGTGCAAAGCCTGCAGAAGCTACAAATAATCCAAACATAAAGGAAGGAATTGCTTTACGTTTTTCAAATATTCTGGAAATAAGTACCTGAAAAAAAAGAATAATCCATCCTGTATTGGCTATAGATTCTCCGTTTATTTTCCATACACCGTTTTCATTTCGGGATAATAAGCGAGCAAACCAGGTTCCTAAAACTTTTTCAATGCCATTAAAAAATCTCACTGTATCAAAATGATCATTTACATAGGCTCCACAAATATTAAAAAATGACCAGAAAGGGAGCCAGAAAAACAATCCTAAAAGCAGCAAAAAAAGGGCAAATTTTCCATCTGTTAGAGTGCTGAAAATTTCAGTAATTTTCTCCCATACATTTATTTTGTTAATTTCCCGTTTTGGCTCTTTATAAAACAATAATGTAATAATGAACATGATAGAAATACTAATTGCTGCCATAATAAATGCATGATTCCAGGATATAGCCCTGAGTTTTCCGGCAATAATGGGACCAAGAGTTCCACCTATATTTACCATCATATAAAATATCCCGAAACCAATAGTTTTGTTTGAAGAATCAGTGGTGAGTCTGACAGTTCCTGAAATCAGGGGTTTAAAAATACCTGCAGCAAATCCAATACTTAACATTGTAAATGTAATCCCGGAAAGTGATTTGGTAATCATTAACAGGAGTATTGAGGGAATATACGCGAGATATGAAACAATCAGAACTCTTTTAAATCCATACCTGTCAGCCAAGGTGCCTGAGAAAACAGGAATAAAATAAGAGATAAATAAGAAAATACTTTGCACAGTTCCAAGGTCACCCCGACTGAAACCTCTAAATTCCATATAAGCATAAAATGTCATAAATATGCCATAATATGCAAATCGTTCAAAGATTTCAATTGTATTTGCAACCCAAAATACTCCCGGAAATGTAGTTCTGCTTTTCATAAAATCTAAGATTTATTTTACATGGCAACAAAAATAGTCCTTTCAATTAAATAATATGCAATTAATAATGCACAGATAATCTTAAATTTTATCGTATTAAATTACAACTACTTAAACTACTTTATCGAATCTATTTTTCAGATAAACATTGATAACTATCAGTAAAAATGATGATTGATATCATCGTGACTTTTGTAACATTCTCTCTTATTATGCATAACTTTCTTATTGTTAATACTATAAAAAATTAAATCAATTGCCATATGAACTCAAACAAATTTGCTCTCTATTTTAAACCCGTAGAAACCGAAAAGGAATTAAAAAGTTGTTATAATATTCGTTACAAAGTATACTGCGAGGAAAAGAACTGGTTACCGTCCGGAGATTATCCCACCAAATTTGAGATAGATGAATTCGACGAAAAGGCATTGCACTATATTGCCATGGATGAAGATTTCAAGATTATCGGTACGATGAGAATTATTTTAGCTAAAGATTTTGAAAGGCTTCCATACACCCACCACCCGGCTTTTAAGAACCAAATTCCCGACATACCCAATTGCGCCGAATTATCAAGATTTATTGTTACTTCACCTAAAAACAGGAATCACATTATAAAGGGTCTCTTCAGAACTATCTACCAAAACAGTAAAATGCTCGGTTTGGATAATTGGGTAATACTTGTTGAACCTTCGTTGTTGAGATATTTTACACGATTTTATTATTTCTGTGATCCGCTAACAACACCTGCCATGTATTTCGGCGCTTTTACTTTTCCTGCTGTTTGTGATATCCCAAAACATGAACGAATTTGGAAAGAAAAATATCCTGAATACTACGATTTTAACTGTCAGAAGTATACTGTTTATTCAAATACAGAAAACATAATTGTGTAACGGTCTGGTTAGGTAAAACTTTATTATTGATTTTGAATTGCGTTGCTAATTCGTATGAAGATTCGTAACTTGCACCTTACTTGGTTCATTACAAAATGAACTGTAAATCGTTTGTATTGTTTAACTTAATTATAATCTTATGAATACGAAAACGCGCAACATATTAATTGTCGTTGGTGTTATCCTTGTTATCGTCTGGATATTTGTCAGGTTTATTGTGAATTCATATGACAAGGCCGTTGCTTATGAAGAAGATGTAAATGCAAACTGGGCAAATGTTGAATCATCCTATCAGCGAAGAGCAGATTTGATTCCAAACCTGGTTAGCACTGTAAAAGGATATGCTACACATGAACAGGAAACCTTTACTATGGTCACGGAGGCAAGGGCTAAAGCCACACAGATAACGATTGATCCGAAAAATCTAAATGCTCAGGCTATTCAAAAATTTCAGGCTGCACAGGACGGAGTTTCCTCAGCCTTATCGAGACTGCTTGTTGTAGCTGAAAGATATCCCGATTTAAAAGCCAATGAAAATTTTCTGGAATTGCAGGCACAACTGGAAGGCACCGAGAACCGAATAAATGTAGCCAGAAACGATTTCAATAACAGCGTGCGAAGATATAATACACACATCAGGGGTTTATTACGGAAAGTAGCTATAAAAATTGCCGGTGGCGAATTTGAGCTCAAAGAACCCTTTAAGGCACAGCAGGGCGCTGATGTAGCTCCAAAAGTTGAATTTTAACGTATAAAGATGAAACCTTCACAATTTTTCAGTAAAGAGGAACAAGAAGTTATTGTAACTGCAGTCAAAGAGGCAGAACTTAATACTTCGGGAGAAATAAGGGTTCATATTGAAGGAAAATGCAAATATGATGTACTCGACCGGTCTGCCTATATTTTTGAAAAGCTTGGAATGCATCAAACCAAATTAAGAAACGGAGTACTTTTTTATTTGGCAGTTGAAGACCATAAGTTTGCAATCCTGGGCGATGCGGGAATCAATGCTGTAGTGCCTGATAATTTCTGGGACGAAACCAAAAGCGTTATGCAGGATTATTTCAATAAGAAGGAATTTGTCATGGGACTTGCCAAAGGAATTCAAATGGCGGGGATGCATTTAAAAAAATATTTTGCTTATCAACAGGATGATGTAAATGAATTATCAGATGATATCTCTTTTGGAAAAAAATAAAAATATGAAATTCAGATTTAGAATATTATTTTTTGTCGTCTTTATTATTAGTTCGTTGCCTGTTTTTTCCATTGATTTGCCGAAACGACCTGTTCCACCCAGACTAGTAAATGATTACACTGGTTTTCTGACCAGTAATGAAGCTGCGCAACTGGAACAAAAACTGGTAAATTTTGATCGTGAAACGTCCACTCAGATAGCTCTGGTAATAGTAAATGATCTCGGTGGAGATGCAATTGCAGATTATGCTGTTCAATTGGGAAGGGCATGGGGAATTGGGCAAAAGGGAAAAAACAACGGAATATTGATTTTGATAAAACCAAAAACAGCCTCATCAAGAGGACAGGTATTCATAGCTCCGGGATACGGTTTGGAAGGAGTGGTTCCTGATGCCATAGCAAAAAGAATTGTTGATACTGAAATTATTCCAAGTTTTAAAGCAGGTAATTATTTCGAAGGAATTAATAAAGGTGTAAACACGTTGATGTCCCTGACAAAGGGCGAGTTCACCGCAGATGAATACAGCAAACGACATAACAATCAGTCCAACTCGGGGATCATTGGTTATTTGGTATTATTTGTAATCATTATTCTTTTTTCATTCATAGGAAGAGCCCGAAGAGCCAGACAATACTCCATTGGCCATAATATGCCGTTCTGGATGGCTATGATGATGATAAGCGGTTCTCAAAGTACGCATAGTGGAAGCTTTGGGAATTTCTCTTCTGGCGGAGGAAGTTTTGGTGGATTTGGAGGCGGAAGTTTTGGCGGTGGTGGTGCAGGTGGCAGTTGGTAATTACCCTAAAAGTTTTACATGAGATTCAAAAATGTAAATACCTGCAGGCGCTTAGTTTTGGTCCTCTTTCTTTTTGCCCTGTTATGTGAAGGGAGTTTGCTTGTTGCACAACAATCACAATCAGATACATCATTTCTCAAAATAATGTTTTCAGGTGATATTATGGGTCATGACGGTCAGATTGATGGCGCCTATATTGATTCTACCGGTGGATATAATTATGAACCTTCGTTCAGATATGTGAAACCATACCTTCAAACTGCCGATATTGCACTTTGTAATCTAGAGGTAACATTGGCAGGCCCGCCATACAAAGGTTATCCGCAGTTTTCAAGTCCCGACAGCGTAGCCATCGAAGCCCGGAAAGCCGGATTTGACATTATGATAAACGCCAATAATCATGCCCTCGACAGGGGAACACGGGGCTTTGACCGAACCCTGACAATTCTCGATTCTTTAAAAATCATTCATACCGGTACCTTTTTCAATGATAGCTCACGCCAATTAAATTATCCGTTGATTGTGGAGAAAAACAACATCCGTATCGCCATTCTTAACTATACTTATGGAACCAATGGATTAACCATTAATCCTCCTTCGATCATCAACAGATTAGATACTTCCATAATTAGAAAAGATCTGGAAAAAGCTAAACTGGCAAACCCTGATTTCATTTTTGTTACCCTCCATTGGGGTATTGAATATGAACGTGACGAAAACAAAGAACAACAAAAACTGGCTGAATTCATTTTGAAAAAAGGGGCAGATGCAATTATTGGTTCGCATCCTCATGTAATTCAACCTGTAAAATATTATTATCCGGATAAAAATGACACCTCACACTTTAATATTATCGTTTACTCTCTCGGTAATTTCATCTCAAATCAGCGTGCCAGGTACAAAGACGGTGGAATAATTTTTGAAATCACCCTTAGGAAAATAGGCAATCAGACGGTAGCTGCAGATTATAATTATACACCAACATGGGTTTACAGAAAAGACCGGAATGAAAAATCGACATTTTACATATTACCTGTTGCATTATACAACAATAATGAAGATTTTTTTAACTTTCCTGATTATGAGAAATATAAAATAACACAATTTTACAACGACACCAGGGAACATCTCAAGAATATTCCTGAAAATCATTTTTATGCTAATTATAAAATTTCAGAATAAATGTACTATTTTTTAAGTCGCCGAAGACCTTCTCTGGCATCATGACGAAATCTGTAGCCATACACACTATCCTTTATATCAAAGACTTTGTTGTAGTATAATTCCGCCTGATGTTTATCTTCAAGATTTTCATAAATAATGCCTAACTGCAGGGCTGAGTTGGCTGCATAATATAGCGGATAGTCCAAGCCATTATCCAGCGTGAGTTGATATAACCTGATTGCCTTTTCAGTATCGTTAAGCATATGATAAATTCTTGCCAGACGATAGGTGTATTCTACTTGCTCATATACATTTTTTAGTCTTTTTCTCACGTCAAAATTCAGAAGCATTTCCAGGGCTTGTCGGTAGTATCCTCCGTCGAATAACAATCTTGCTTTCAACAGATCCACGTTGGGTATTTCCTGGATAGTAAATTCATTTACAGCCTGATTATCGGCATCCACAATTATGTTATCGGTGGTGATTACATTAGTTCGAAATTTATAAAATTCAATTGTATCGTTTCCGAGGAGTGAACACCAGGCCAGTTTTCTATATGCCGCTGCTGTATAAATTCCGCCAGGTGAACATTCTAAAAAATCATGTAACGAATGATTCGCCAACGTATCAAGTTGGTTTAATAAAGACTCACCTAGCAAATAGTTAAAATAGCAAATACGATGTTCATCTTTTTTTTGTGGATATTTTTCGAGAATACTGATTACCAAATCATTTTGTCCGGCTTTGGAGGCTGATAGCAGATATGCAAGTCTGAACATCGGATTTTCCAGATAAACAATTGGCATATTTTGTAAATATTCAAAATTTTCATTGAAATCTCTTATAAAGATATGCCTGACAAATAACATAAGGATTACCGATTCGAGATATTCAGTTTTGTTTTGTTTACAAGAAATAGAATAATCTTCCAGCATATTAATTCCATTGTCAAGATTTTCATTTATTCCGATAATAGAAGCAATTTTGTAATATTCATCAGGAATTGAAGCCAGTATAATCGTTATCAGTCCTTTCATCCGGTAGCTTTTTAAAGAGTGATTGCTCATTGCCAGATAATTGTTGCTTTGGTTTAAAGAAAGCAGAAAATGTTTTAAAGCTGTAAAATTTTCCCTGTGATAAATTGCCAATGCAAACGACTGAAAATTCATTTCAGCAAGATACCGTAACGAAGAGATATTATCCGAAGCGTTTCTTTCAATCTTTCTTATTCTCCTTTCGGAATTGGTTTTATAAGTCTTATAAGATGCTGAATTTCCATCTATCAGGTTTTCCAGAAATTCCAAATAATTTTCAAGGTAGAGATATACAGGACTATAAGGATTCGATTGGTTGGCTTTTTCAATCTCATTTCCGGCTTTATCAAAACGAAGAAACAGGATATCTTCAACTATATGGTCCTGATTAAGTTGACTCGTCGATTGGGCATAAATCCGGGTATTTATAATCCAACAAAAGAAAAGCGTCAGAATCCTTAAAAAGACAGTAATAAAAAAAGAACCGCCAAATACGCTCTGGCAGTTCCTTATGATGAGTCTTAAAAAATGATTTTTACCATTAATTTTCAAGAATTTCTTCATCCACGAGAATTCTGCCACAATATTCACAAACAATTATTTTTTTCCGCGAACGAATATCAAGTTGCCGCTGAGGAGGGATTTGATTAAAACAACCACCACATGCGTCACGTTCAACAGTAACAACTGCTAAACCATTACGTGCATTCTTTCTGATTTTCTTGTAGGCAGTCAGCAATCTTTCCTCAATTTTTAATTCAATTTCTTTGCGTTCATCGAGCATATCATCTTCTTCTTTCTGTGTTTCAGTAACGATTTCATCAAGTTCCGACTTCTTTTCTTTTAAGTCGTTTGCTCTGTCTTCAAGAGTTTTCTTCGATTCATCAATGATTTCACTTTTCTCTTTCGACTGGATAGTAAATTCCCGAATCCGTTTTTCGAAAAGTTCAATTTCCAACTTTTGATATTCTATTTCTTTGGATAATGAATCAAATTCGCGGTTATTACGAACATTCTTCTGTTGTTCTTCATATTTATCGATAAGAGCCTGGGCATTAACAATTTCATTTTTCTTGGCGGAAATTGCCTGATCTAACGATTTAAGTTCTTCCTGATATTTATCAATACGGGTTTCCAAACCTGCAATTTCATCTTCCAAATCCTGAACTTCGAGAGGTAGTTCTCCTCTGAGCGTTCTGATTTTATCAACTTCCGAGTTTACTTTTTGTAATCTGTAAAGCGCTCTAAGTTTATCCTCAACTGATAATTCTACTACTTCCTGCGTTTTATTTTTTGCTTCTGCCATTGATTATAAATAATTTATTGGATTTGTATTCACCTTCGACAAATGAACGGCAAAGTTAGGGAAATTTTTAATAAGTAATTCATAAAAAATATCTTTTGTAAATTGTTCGCTTTCATAATGCCCGATGTCTGCAAGAACAATTTTATCTTCAGCTTCAAAAAACTGGTGATACTTGATTTCGCCGGTTATAAACATGTCAGCGCCGGCACGAATTGCATTACCAATTAAAAAACTACCACTACCGCCACACACAGCAACTTTTGATATACTTTTTTTAATTATAGGCGAATATCTGACAATGCCGGCATGAAATATGTTTTTTAACGTTTTTAGAAATTCGGGAGTATTCACGGGCTCTGTGGTTTCTCCGATCATTCCCGACCCCACTCTTTCGTATAAATTATCCAGCGGATAGATATCATATGCCACTTCCTCGTAAGGATGTGTCTTGAGAAGGGCTGTGATTATTTCTGACTGAAATCTCGATGGAAAAATCGTCTCAAAACGTACTTCCTTTTCAAAAGTCAACTCGCCTTTTTTTCCGATAAAAGGAATTGTATTTTCAGAGCCTCTGAAGGTTCCTAACCCCTCAACATTATAACTACACTGATCGTATTCACCAATTACTCCCGCACCCGCATTAAACACTGCTTGTCTGACCTTATCAGCGTGTTCGCCCGGAATAAAAGTTACCAGTTTTTTCAGATCCCCTTTCACATGGCTTAACATCTTACAGTTCACCAATCCCAGTTTGCTGCAAATTTTTGAATTCACTCCGCCCAGCACATTATCCAGATTGGTGTGCGCCGAATAAATACAGATATTATTCCTGATAGCTTTAATAATCGACCTTTCAATTAAATTTTTGCCTGTGATTTTCTTAATTCCGGAAAATATCAGCGGGTGATGCGAAATAATAAGATTTGCCCCACTTTTTAAAGCTTCATCAATCACCTCCTCAGTAATATCAATCGTAAGCAGGGCTGAAAAAATTTCCTGTTGATCATCCCCTAAAATATGCCCTGAATTATCGTATGTTTCCTGGTATGTTGGAGGAGCAAATGCTTCAAGAACAGAAATTATAGTTGCTAATTTCATGTCTGTAATTGAAAAATTAAGTTTTTATAAGATTCAGAGTAACAGAATCAGAGTGTATCTCTTATCTCATTCAGTAGATTTTTTATTTCAGTTAATGATTTGATAACTTCAAAATTATTTAACGTATCATCTTTATTTTCTTTGAGTTTTTTCTTGGCTCCGTTTAAAGTCATACCTCTTTCTTTGACAAGATGATGAATGAGCTGGAAATTATCAATATCCTGTTTTGTAAAAAATCTGTTGCCTTTTTTATTTTTTTTTGGTTTAATAATATCAAATTCCTTTTCCCAGAAACGGATGAGTGAGGTATTTACATTAAAAATTTTCGCAACTTCTCCGATAGAATAATACAACTTTTCTACCTTGTTTTCTTTATAGGGCATGTCTTTGCTTAATAACGTAGGTTAAATTTTAAACTAAATTAAAAAATAAATACAAATAAACCATAATTTTAACGAAGATTACCTAAACAATAAAAATAACCATCTCTCGAAGCAATAAAAATCTTCTTATCATAAACAACCGGAGTAGCTTCGAAAGCAGTGGAGAATTTGTCAAGCAGTTTAAATTCCATCGAGTCGTTAAATTGAAAAAGATAAATGCCATTATACCCAGCAGCTATAATTTTATTCTCAACAATTATAGGAGATGAAATAGACGGTCCTGTTTTTTCCTTAAACAGTAATCTGGGAGTGGGAAATAACTGAACGCTGTCCGGACCCAGGACTTTTTTATCAGGTACTATCTCTTTATGATTCACAACATATAGGTTCCCGTCGATGGCGCTAAAGGCTGCAATTAATGGGAGACTATCATGGTTATAGCTATCGTTAATTCCCACCGAACCAATTATTCCACCCTCCCAGCCTGCATATTCTTTGCTTTCAACGGGGAAAAACCATACAACTGCTTTATCGGGTGTTTTTGCCGGATTTAGTTTAAAAACACCCCCTGGCCCCTTTATATATTGTTTTTCCACAGACACCAATAGGCAACTGTCGCTGGTAACAATGGCCGAACCATCCATATCTGAACCGATATAAAAATCCCAGATAAGTTGTTGTTTGCTCAGACTGTATCCATATACATGCCCTGAACCGGAAGCAATATAAATATTCCCATTAAGAAGGCACGGAGATGATTCGGTAACAATATTGTTTTTATGTGCAATGGCATCTTTTTTCTCATACAATGGGATTTCCTGATAAATTAACGGTTGCAACATCCCATCTTTCAATTCGGCATTTTTATAGTCGGGACTAAATTTTGTAAAAAGTGAGTTCTCAAGTCCAAGATAAGCCGTATCGTTCAATATGAGTGCAGATCCATCCACGTCCCGACTGTAGCTGTCTGTCCATTTTACATCCAGGCGCCAAAGCTCTTCACCTGTAAAATAAGATATTGCCCTGTAGCTTGGAATATGCTCGCTATCAAGATAATTACCAACACCAAGTCTGGTT
Source organism: uncultured Bacteroidales bacterium (assembly GCA_963781805.1). Taxonomy (GTDB): domain Bacteria; phylum Bacteroidota; class Bacteroidia; order Bacteroidales; family UBA10428; genus JAFGPL01. The sequence goes on along the minus strand of CAWAHF010000004.1, from coordinate 4,359,301 downwards.
CCCTGTAAGATAACTACTTTGTTTTTGATTTCGGTTGAAGAAGGATTATTCCAAATAGTACCTGTTCCTTTTACAACATCATCAAATAAATATTGCCATACAATTTTACCTGTTGTCGCATTTATTTTTTTAAGATGATGGTCATAAGCTCCCTGTATGATAAATAGAATCGTATCTTCCATTACAAGTAATGGTTGGCCAGTCCAGCCTGCTCCTGCCCATATTCTCGAACCCAGTTTTCTTGAAATTACGGTCTCACCAAAACCAAGATTTAATTTCCATAATACATTCAGGCTGTCGGGCGCTTCATTTCCATAATAATTACGGGATGAATTCCCAAGAAATGTAGGAATCAGGATTTGATAATCAGAAGTATCAGGAATATATTTATCCTGAGAAAAAAGATTAGAAAAAAAAGCGGCAAAAAACAGAATTATAAAGCTCAGTCTCCAGTTTCTCCATAATTCTGTATGTTGCCGCATATAAATTAGAACCGATTTTTATTAATCGAAAGTTTGTCCGGTTTTCAAAGAAATTTCAATCATTCTGTCATATTCTTCTGCAGATAGATCGTTGAAATAGTAATTTATGGGATTTACATTTTGATTATTGTGAAATACTTCGTAATGCAAATGAGGAGCAGTTGAAAGCCCTGTGTTACCAACAAAACCAATTACATCACCACGTTTCACTTTTTGTCCCTGTTTAACATTAAAAGCGCTCATGTGACCATATAATGTTTTGTATCCAAAACCGTGATCCAGAACAATTTTATTTCCATAACCACGGCGTGAACTTTCCACAACAGCAACTACACCATCACCTGTAGCATATATATCGCTACCTTCTGGTGCAGTAAAATCCATACCATAGTGAAATTTTCGTATTTTATAAATCGGGTGTATTCGCCATCCCCAGCCCGAAGCAGTTCGTTTAAGATCTTTATTGGAAATAGGCTGTATAGCAGGAATAGATGCAATCTCAGTTGAATAATTTTTTGCGTATTCAATAAGTTCATCATACGATTTAGACTGTATCACAACTTTTGACATTATCTGATCAAGGCGTTTGGCAATATTGCCAACCAAATCGCTATTGGCAAGTTTTTCATACTCAGTGTACCGATCCGAACCGCCAAAACCTGCATCTCTCACCGATTTATTAATAGGCTCAGCCTCAAAAATTGTCCTGTAAATATTATCATCTCTCTCCTGCATATCTTCAATAACGGATTCGATACTGGTTAATTTTTGAGAGAAATTGTTATAATTGGCTTTTAATTCACCTATTTGTCGTTTCAAACCTTTCTCTTTAGGCATATCTACAAACGAAGCAAAAATGACATAATAAATTACTGCTGCAAATACGCTGGCAGAAAAATAGGTAAGGAATCTTTTAAACTTTTGTCCAAAAGTGGATTCTACCTTGTAGTAGTTTAGTGATTCCGGATTAAATCTGTACTTTACTTTTGACATCTCCGTTAGAATTTATGAACACTCAATTTTTTGAGTTATTGTTCCTGACCATTGTTTCGTATTCTTCACCCGATAAATCATCCGAATAATAGAAGAACGGATTTACGGCTTCATTCCTATACCTCACTTCATAGTGAAGATGCGGTCCGGTTGAACGTCCCGTGTTTCCTACCAATCCTATAACTTGCCCTCGTTTTATGCTATCACCCGCTTCCACTAATAGTTGGTTCAGATGTGCATATCGGGTACTAAATCCAAAAGAATGATCAATAATAACCTCATTTCCATAACCTTTACGTGAATAATTTGATAAGGTTACAATTCCGTTTCCGGTAGCATATACTTTTGTTCCACGCGGTGCAACAAAATCATAACCTTTATGATACATTGGTTCCTGCAGGAATGGATCTGTGCGTATTCCAAAGGTGGAACTTACCATAATCAAATCATTTACGGAAATTGGCATGATGGATGGAACGCTATTAATTTCTTTTATCCAGTTTTTAATTTTATTATCAATTTGAGTATAGGATTCTTCCTGAATCATCAGTTGTCGGTCCATTTTGTCAATCTTTTGAGCGAGCTCAACCACCAGAGATGAATTGCCGAAATTCTGGAGATGAAATGTTTTTACCGTTCCTCCGGTACCTGCTTCTCTAATGGATAACGGAACCGAATCCAGTTGGAGGATAGCCCTGAAGGAGTTATCATCTTCGTAATAGTTTTCGACTAAAATATTACTCAAACTATCCAGAGTTTGATTTAACACATTCAACTGTTTAGTATACAAATCGCTTTGTTTTTCAAGAAAAACAGCTTTGGGTGATTTATTGTAAATCTCAAGTACATATAATGACATAAAAACTGCTGTAAGGGGAACAAATATAAAAACCAGGGTACTTTTCAGCCGTTTCCCTGGTGTGGTCTTAACTTCGCGAAAAGTTAAATTTTTATGATCAAATATGTATTTTTCTTTCTTGATAGTAATTAGAAATATTCTAAAAATCTGCTAAATACTCGAGATTGCAACAAATCTATATGAAAAAAACTAATTTTGCAAAACATTTAGGGTAAGAATTGTTTATAACTAATTTGTATTTTCGTCAAAATTTTAATGCAATTGAAATGAATTCAACGGATATCCGTCAAAAATTCCTTATGTATTTTGAATCAAAGGACCACACGATTGTACCCTCAGCGCCTATGGTCATTAAAAATGATCCAACCCTGATGTTTACCAATGCAGGTATGAATCAATTCAAAGATATTTTTCTTGAACATTCGCCGGTTAAATTTCCCCGTATTACCGATACACAAAAATGTTTGCGGGTCTCAGGCAAGCATAATGACCTGGAAGAAGTCGGACATGATACATATCATCACACCATGTTTGAAATGCTTGGTAACTGGTCGTTTGGAGATTATTTTAAACAAGAAGCGATTAGTTGGGCATGGGAGTTTTTGACTGAAGTGTTAAAGATAAATATAGACAGGCTCTATGTTACTATATTTGAAGGCGATGAATCAGAATTACTTGAAAAGGATGATGAGGCCTATAAATATTGGAAACAATGGATTAGTGAGGATAGAATAATTCCAGGAAATAAGAAAGATAACTTTTGGGAAATGGGTGAAACCGGTCCCTGCGGTCCATGCTCTGAAATTCATGTGGATATCCGTCCCGATAAAGAAAGAAAAAAGAAAGACGGCAAATTTCTGGTAAATAAGGGCCATCCCCAGGTGATTGAAATATGGAACCTGGTTTTTATTCAATTTAACCGTAAGGCTGATGGCAAATTAGTGCTCCTTCCAAAAAAACATGTCGATACCGGAATGGGATTTGAAAGACTTTGCATGGTTGTGCAGAGAAAGACATCAAACTATGATACCGATGTATTTCAGCCCATTATAAAAAAAATATCCGAATTATCGGGTACAAGGTACGGAGATTCGAAAAAGACAGACATTGCTATGCGTGTGGTGGCAGATCATTTGCGTGCTGTTGCATTTGCTATTGCAGACGGACAACTTCCATCGAACGTGAAAGCCGGCTATGTTATCAGAAGAATTCTGCGAAGAGCTGTACGATATAATTTCACTTTTTTAAAACATAATCAACCTGTAATCTACAAGCTTATTCCGGTATTAATCGAGTCCCTGGGAAACGCGTTTCCTGAATTGATAGCTCAACAGCAACTCATCGAAAAAGTGATTAAAGAAGAAGAACACTCTTTTTTAAAAACTCTTGAAACAGGTATCAGGCTGCTTGATCAGATTATCGAAAAAAGCCAAGAAGATAGCCAGGATGTTATCTCAGGAAAAATTGCATTTGAGCTTTATGACACTTACGGATTTCCCCTGGATTTGACCGAACTGATATTGAAAGAACATAGTCTCTCTGTTAACCGAAATGAATTCGAATCGGAAATGCAAAAACAAAAAAAGAGATCGAAGAATGCGGCAGTCGTTGATACAGGAGACTGGATTGAAATTTCCGAAACCAATGAATCCGATTCTGAAAAATTTGTCGGATATAGCCAATTAGAGAGCCCCATTAATATTAACCGTTACCGCAAAGTTAAAAGCAAAGGAAAAGAAATTTATCAGCTGGTATTTAATGTTACACCATTCTATGCCGAAAGTGGCGGGCAGGTGGGTGACAAGGGGTACATTTCCGATGGGAAAACTAAATATAATATTATTGGCACCGTAAAAGAAAACAATCTGATAATTCATCTCGCCGATAAGTTGCCGGTAAATTTGAATGCCAAATTTAAAGCCGTTGTTTCCTCGGGATTAAGATCTGAAACTGCAGGCAATCACACCGCAACACATTTATTACATTATGCACTTAGAAAAGTGCTGGGGGAACATGTGGAACAAAAAGGTTCGTTAGTACATCCTGACTATCTCCGGTTTGACTTTTCTCATTTTCAAAAAGTTACTGATGAAGAACTAATTGAAATAGAAAAAATAGTCAATGAGAAAATCCGGCATAATATACCTTCAAATATCTCACATATGCCGATTGTGGAAGCAAAGAAGCTTGGCGCAATGGCTTTATTCGGTGAAAAATACGGTGATAATGTAAGGGTTGTCAGGTTTGACGATTCCATTGAACTATGTGGAGGAACCCATGTTCGGTCAACCGGAGAAATCGGATATTTTAAAATTATACGTGAAGAAGCTGTTGCAGCGGGTGTAAGAAGAATTGAGGCCATAACAGGTAAAAAATTTGAGGAATATTTTATGAATCAAGAGAAACTGATAAGCAACATCAGCAATATCCTCAAACATCCGCAAGATCTTGAAAGGGCGGTTCAGAATCTTGCTGAAGAAAATTCTCTACTTCAAAAACAGTTGGAATCCTTCAATAGAGATAAAGTTGCACAATTAAAAAAGATACTTCTTGATAAAATACAAAAGAGAGAGGATGTTAATCTGATTGCTGAAAAAATAGAAATTGAATCGGCTGATCTTATCCGGGATTTGGCATTTCAACTCAAAAATCAGGTTGAAAATCTTTACCTGGTTTTGGGAGCTAATCTGGATGGAAAAGCGAATCTCACAATTATGATATCAGATGCATTGGTTAAAAGCAAAAACCTGAATGCAGGTCAGATAATTCGTGATGCATCCAAAGAAATTCAAGGGGGCGGCGGCGGTCAACCCTTCTTTGCAACAGCCGGCGGGAAAAATATTCAGGGATTAGAAAAAGCAATTGCGAAAGCAGTAGAAATTCTTAATTAAGATATTTATTGTTCCAAAAAGAATAGATTTTTGATACAATAATAAGGAATATCGGCAAAGACTTTCAATTCCGCAAATTCATTTAAATATGTTCTATTTATTTTATGAATCTTATGCTGATACTGCGTTTAATGAAGCCACAATTTCCCTGGTAACATTCTTTCCGCCACCCATATTTGTTGCTAAACTGCCGATGGTATAAATAGGCCCCCAGGGTATACCCCACCAGCCAAAAATAAGAGAGATGAGTGTGAAAATAATACCTTTGGAAAATCCGGTTTCGCCAGCCCTAATGAAATAGATACTGCTCGGACGTTTGAAAGTCATTACCAGAATTGAAACACAATACTGATAAATTACAAATTTACCGCCTCTTTCCAGTTCGCGGTTGATGTCAGCTGCAGATAAGCCTTCGATGTTTTTGATTTGCATAAATTAATTCTACTTTGACAGATTGGTTAAAAAGCATGATTTTTCTGCATTTTTTACCCCTGACCCTGAAGGGAGAATACAGAAAAATCAACCTGTTCCCTTCAGGGATTAAGAGTAAAAACAGGTTGATTTTTTTAATGTGTCAAAGTAGAATTAATTTTTATTGATTGGTTTCAAATCATACGGAAAAATAAGTTCAGAGTTTATTTTTTTTTATAAATAGAGAATTCACATATTCAGATATCCCTGTTTTTTTTGACTAATTTTGCACTTCTTCATTTATAAAAGTCAATCATGGTAAAAAATTCAGCAGAACATAAACAACAAACCGGAAAAGTTACCATTCCGGTATATTTATATATCCTTTCATTATTAGTCGTTATCTTTTTGACTATTGTAATTCAAGGATTTACAAATTGTGATAATTCAACTAAGAGGGTTTCTGAATATTATTCTGTAGCCGCAGTTAAGTTGCCTTCGATGTTATATTTTGCGGATGAGAAGGTACCTCTTGATAATTTTGATACCAGGGAAAGTCTTGACAGAGAAATGCTGGTAAATACATATTTTCATTCCCAAACCTTTCTATTGATTAAAAGATCAGCACGATTTTTCCCGATAATCGAACCCATCCTTAAAAAAAATGGGATTCCTGATGATTTTAAATATTTGTGCGTAGTGGAAAGCGGACTGGAAAATACAGTATCACCAAGACAGGCGGTTGGATTCTGGCAATTATTGGATGGAACTGCCAAAGATTATGGACTGGAAGTAACTAACGAAGTGGATGAACGTTACAACATTGAAAAATCTACCGAGGCTGCCTGTAAGTATTTTCTGGAATCCTACAAGAAATATAACAACTGGACTATGACAGCAGCTTCGTACAATGCTGGCAGAAACGGTATGGATCGTCAGCTGGACAGGCAGAACGGCAATAATTATTATGATTTGTTGTTAAATGACGAAACAGCCCGATATATTTTCAGAGTGTTGGCTATTAAACTGGTAATTGCAGATCCCGAAAAATATGGTTTCCATCTTGATAAAGAAGATTATTATCCAGTTGTACCGACTTTCGATGTAAAGGTAGATTCTGCTATTTCTGATTTTAATAGTTTTGCCGATTCTTACGGAATTCATTATAAACTCCTGAAATATTTCAATCCGTGGTTGCGTGAAACTTTTCTTACAAATATTAACAAGAAGACCTATATTATAAAAATACCGGAGAAAGGATACAGAAGCTATAGAAAGTTAATGAAAGAAAATTCAGATTCCACAGAGTTTAAAACAGAGTAACAAATTGAGCAAAGAGAAAGATTACAGTCTGCTTGAATCAGACGAAGAGATTCATGTATTTGGAGCCAGGGTGCATAATCTGCGCAATATAGATGTTACTATTCCCAGAAATAAGCTTACCGTAATTACGGGATTGAGCGGAAGCGGCAAATCATCCCTCGCATTTGAAACCATATATGCAGAAGGACAGCGCAGGTATATTGAAACACTTTCTGCATATGCGAGGCAATTCCTTGGAACTATGGAGCGTCCTGATGTGGATAAAATTACGGGGTTGAGTCCGGTAATTTCCATTGAACAAAAAACCACCAGTAAAAATCCAAGATCAACTGTAGGGACTATTACCGATATATATGATTTCCTAAGGTTGTTATATGCACGGGCCGGAATTGCCTATTCTTATGTAACCGGTGAAAAAATGGTAAAATATACCGATGAACAGATCCTGAATCTTATCCTGGAAAAGTTTTCTGAGAAAAAAACCATCATCCTTGCTCCGGTGGTTAAGGGCAGAAAGGGGCACTATAAAGAACTTTTTGAACAAATACGAAAAAAGGGATACCTCAATGCGCGAATCGATGGGGTAATAACCGAAATAAAATACGGACATAAAGTAGATCGGTATAAAACCCACAATATTGAGATTGTTATTGATAAGTTAATTGTTACCTCTAAAGACAAAAAACGATTGAAAAACTCTGTGGCCACAGCCATGGATCAGGGAAAAGGTATCATCATGCTATTGAACCAGGATACGAAGGAAACAAGATATTTCAGCCGGCAATTGATGTGTCCCACATCCGGCATTTCCTATAACGAACCTGCACCTCATTCATTTTCATTCAATTCTCCCCGTGGCGCCTGCCATAAATGTGGCGGCCTGGGTCAGATAAATGAAATTGATATCAATAAAATAATTCCAACTCCCGAACTGAGCATCCGGCGCGGCGGAATAGAGCCTCTTGGATCATACAGAAATTCACTTATATTCTGGCAGATTGAGGCCATAGCAAATAAATATGAATTTAATCTGAATACTCCCATCAAAGATATCCCTGAGGACGGATTAAATGTAATATTATATGGATCGGAAGAGACCTTTAAACTTGAAAATACTCCCCTGGGATCCTCATCCAATTATTTCCTGAGCTTTGAAGGCATTGTAAATTACATTGCCAATACGCGCAGTATAAACAATGCGGAAGAAGAAAGCAAGTGGGCTATTCAGTTCATAAAAAAAATTACATGTCCTGAATGTAAAGGTCATCGATTGAACAAGGAATCACTTCATTTCAGGATTCATAACAAAAACATTGCCGAACTCGCCGAAATGGATATCAGGGATTTGTATGACTGGCTCAATAATCTGGAACCACATCTCTCGGACAGACAAAAAAAAATAGCATCGGAAATTCTCAAAGAACTTAGGTCACGAATTGGATTCCTGCTCGAAGTAGGCCTCAATTATCTTTCGCTGAACCGCAGCGCGAAAAGTTTATCAGGAGGTGAAAGCCAGCGTATAAGACTCGCCACACAAATTGGTTCTCAACTCGTGAATGTTCTCTATATTCTGGATGAACCGAGCATTGGACTTCATCAAAAAGATAACCTTAAACTTATAGGCGCCCTGAAAGAACTGCGGGACACGGGAAATTCCGTTATTGTTGTCGAACACGATAAAGAGATGATTCAATCGGCAGATTATATTGTGGACCTGGGTCCCTATGCCGGAAGAAACGGCGGTAGAGTGATTGCCCAGGGAATACAGGAAGAAATAATGAAAAGTTGTGGTTTGACAGCTCAATACCTCAATAATGAAAAAAGAATTCCGATACCGGAAAAAAGAAGGAAGGGAAAAGAGAAATCATTAATTCTGAAAGGAGCAAGCGGAAATAACCTGAAAAATATTGATATAGAAATTCCGCTGGGAAAATTTATCTGCGTTACCGGAGTTTCCGGCAGTGGTAAATCAACCCTGATATATGATACGCTGTATCCCATTCTGAGCAAACATTTTTACCGTTCACACCTTGAACCTTTGCCATATTCACAAATTGAAGGGATTAAACATATCGATAAAATTATTGAAGTAGATCAGTCCCCGCTTGGAAGAACGCCACGTTCAAATCCTGCAACGTATACCGGTGTTTTTTCAGATATCAGAAACCTGTTTACAATGACCCGCGAAAGCAAAATCAGGGGTTATAAACCGGGAAGGTTCTCCTTTAATGTAAAGGGAGGACGATGTGAAACATGCCAGGGTGCAGGTGTACGCATTATTGAAATGAATTTTCTTCCGGATGTATATGTAGAATGCAACGAATGTAATGGCAAGAGGTACAACCGCGAAACACTTGAAGTCCGTTACAAAGGCAAATCGATCAGCGATGTGCTGGATATGACCATCAACCAGGCAGTAGAATTTTTTGAAAATATTCCCTCCATTTTAAATAAACTGGTAACACTTAAGCAGGTTGGCCTCGGTTATATTACCCTGGGTCAGCCTTCCACCACCTTATCAGGAGGAGAATCGCAACGGGTAAAACTTTCCGCAGAACTTGCTAAACGCGATACGGGCAAGACACTATATATTTTCGATGAACCGACAACCGGCTTGCATTTCGAAGACGTGAGGGTATTGCTCGAAGTACTGAACAAACTTGTGGATAAAGGAAATACAGTAATTGTAATCGAGCATAACATGGATGTAATCAAAGTTGCCGACCACATTATTGATATGGGCAAAGAAGGCGGAGCCATGGGCGGAGAGATTATCTGCACCGGTACGCCCGAAGAAGTTGCCATGAATAAAGTGAGTTATACAGGGGAGTTTCTGAGAAGAGAGGGATTGAAGTTGAAAGTCGGAAGCCAGGAGTAGGAAGCTGGAAGTTGGAAGTCCTGAAACGGAATATTGAAGTCAGAAGCTCGAAGTTGGAGGTCCGGGGTTATGAGAATGAAGCAGGGAGTACACGTCTGGAGGTCATGGTCTTATCTTCCCAATGTTATTAATTTTGGGTAATTAAAATATACAGTATGAAATTGCGGAACGCTTTTTACTTCTTTTGTATTGAAGTCTTAATATATAGTTGTGTTTTCAGTCAGGAAAAAGTAAATTCTGTTAATACATCTGATAATTACACATTGGTCTGGGCCGATGAATTTGACAAAGACGGCCCACCCGATTCAACAAACTGGAAGTTTGAAAGGGGATTTGTACGCAACCATGAGCTGCAATGGTATCAGCCGGAAAATGGGTATTGTCGTGATGGAATTCTTTATATTGAGGCAAAGCATGAACAAAAGAAAAATCCGGATTATGTGCAGGGAAGTGAAGACTGGAGAAAAAACCGTGAACTAGCGGAATACACATCATCGAGCTTATTGACCAGGGGATTGCACAGCTGGATGTTTGGACGCTTTGAAATGCGCGCCAGGATTGATACTCGTCCCGGTCTTTGGCCTGCTTTCTGGACACTTGGAATTAATGGCAGTTGGCCACATAACGGTGAGATTGATATCATGGAATATTACAAGGGCACCGTGCTGGCAAATATTGCCTGGGGCGCTGAAGAAAAATGGAAGGCTGTATGGAACTCCTTCAGGCTCCCCCTGGACTCTCTACTGGCAAAAGACAAAGATTGGACAAAAGAATTTCATACATGGAGAATGGATTGGGATAAAGAGAGCATCCGGCTCTACCTGGATGACAAGCTATTAAATTCACAAGACCTGTCTGAAACTGTAAACAGGGATACAGAAGGAAAGAATCCATTCCATCAACCGCATTATATCATCCTCAACCTTGCCATTGGAGGACATGCAGGGGGCGATCCTTCAAATACAGAATTTCCGGCATTTTATGAGATCGATTATGTAAGGGTGTATCAGTACTAATTTACTTTGCTTTCCACAAACTCCTCAACCTTTTGTCGAATGATGTAGGAATTGTATATGCAAGCTGTATCCCCAGGAAAACCCAGAGACTGATAACTACATTATTTGCTAAGTAGACACCGGGCAATTTGATCTATTCCGTCAAAATCATTCTTTTTCTTTCAACAACCAAACCATCAACAATCAAGGCATATATGTATACTCCTGGCTTAAGTTGACTATCATCAATAATTATATGACCATATCCGGCATTAAGCAGGGGAATGTTCTTTACATGTAAACCCATTATGTCATATATCTTAATCATTGCATTTTGAAAATTCTCAGATAAATAATAATTAATTTCCGTGTTCCTGCTAAATGGATTTGGAAAATTCTGAAAGAGCTGGTTCTTTGCTGAATAATTATCTCTTATATCAGTGAGGATATTGGATTCACCGGGAGTTGGACTATTAAGCATCGACCAGTTATTGATTCCATTGGGAATTCTTCCATACGACTGGTTATTTGATATTGTCATCCGGAATGATATTGAATCGATAAAGGTATTATTATCCGGTTGACAGACTGCTAATCCAACGGATTCACCTGCCTTACTTAGCTTAAAATTAAGATGCAATATACCTTGTTCTTCCTGTTTATCAGCCCAAAGCAAAATATATCCCATAGCCGAAATTGTGGTTGAATCAGGAAAAGTGGTTGGTATTCTGTATTTGCATGGATCTTCAAGACTGTCAGTTATATACATCCCTCCCAAATCTAAAGCTTCATTGGTCGAATTGTACAATTCAATCCAATCATCATATTCACCATGCTCATCCGCAATGAAATCATTGTTGTTGGGCATAAATTCATTGATGAATATGCCTTCGGTTTGGAATTGCCTGTTCTTACTGCCCGGAGATGATGGTGCATATTCCCACTTACCGTTGCCGTCAGGATATCTGCTCATGGACGAGTTCATATATTGTTCGCCGAATGTTAATGAATCGATAAAAGTCACTCCGTTATACCCTGTCAATCCTATTTGCTCACCATCTTTTCCAAGTTTAAAGCCTAGGTGCAGTATTCCCTGCTCTTCCTGATTATCTAACCAAAGTAATATATACCCCTTTGCAGGTAGGATTGTTGAGTCCGGGTATGTGGTTGGTATTCTGCATTTATCAGGATTGCCAAGGCTGTCTGTCAGATACAATCCTCCAATATCCACAGGTAAGTCAGATGAATTGTAAATTTCAATCCAGTCATCGAATTCTCCCTGATTATCAGTTACTATGCTGGTATTGGACGTGCAGAATTCATTGATATATACTCCTGTAACCAGAGGCAGAACGTTTGCGCTCCCGGGGGAAGGCGGCAGGTTGATCCATTGATTGTTCCCTTCGGGATATCTACTCAATGAGGAATTTGTAAATTGTTCATCAAATGATATTGAATCAATAAATGTTACTCCGTCATACCCCACAAGTCCGATTTGTTCACCTTCTTTTCCAAGCTTAAAGCTGGTATGCAACACTCCCTGATCTTTCTGGTTGTCAGCCCATAGCAATAAATAACCTCCTGCGGGTATGGTGGTCGAATCGGGATATGTCGTGGGTATTCTGTGCTTTGCAGGAACACCGAGACTGTCTGTTAAATACAATCCTCCAATATCCACAGGTTTGTTAGTTGAATTTTGAATTTCTATCCAGTCTTCATACTCTCCCTGATTATCGGTTAATATACTTGTGTTAGAGGTGCTGAATTCATTGAGATATAATCCTGTAATAACAGGCAGGGTATTGCTGCTACCGGGAGTAGGCGGCGGAATAATCCACTGGCTGTTTCCATCAGGATATCTGCTTAATGAGGAATTAGGATATTGTTTAGTATAGGTCAGCGAGTCAATAAAAGTTACTCCGTCATACCCTGTAAGTCCAATTTGTTCACCGTCTCTGCCAAACTTAAAGTCGATATGTAATACACCCTGTTCCTCCTGGTTATCAGCCCAAAGCAAAATATAACCCCTGGCAGGTATCGTAGTTATGTCAGGATATGATGTAGATATCCTGTATTTTATATGATTTGGAAGACTGTCAGTAAAAAACAATCCACCAATATTTACGGGGTTGTCATTTGCGTTGTAGATCTCAATCCAGTCGTCATAATTCCCGAATTCGTCTGTGATTATATTAGTATTGGAGGTGCAGAATTCATTGATATATAATCCTGAAATAAGAGGCAAAATATTGGCACTTCCGGGGGTAGGAGGTGGATAAATCCAGGAACCATTCCCATTGGGATACCTGCTTGATGATGAGTTTAAATATTGTTTAGTGTATGTCACCGTATCAATGAAACTTACCCCGTCATATCCAGTCAGTCCTATCTGTCCTCCCCTCTTTGCAAGTTTAAAACCAAGGTGCAGGTTCCCCTGATCTACCTGACTGTCAGCCCAAAGCAATAGATAACTTTTGGCAGGTATAGTTGTTATGCCGGGATTTGTTGCGGGTATTCTGTATCTGGCTGGATCACCAAGACTATCAGTGATATACATACCTCCAATATCCACGGACAGGTCAGATGAATTGAAGATTTCGATCCAGTCATCATAATCCCCATGTTCATCGGTTATTATCGTATTATTAGAGGCACTGAATTCATTTAAAATTAACTGGGAATAACCATAGAAGGTATTTAAACCAGCAATGATAAAAGGCTGAATCCATCTTAAGTATTTGGATATCATTTTGTTAATAATTTAATAATAATTGAGACAGCTTCTGATAATTACTTTTATTAACGAATAAAATCGAATAACAGCTATTATCAATAATTTATAACTAAAAAAATCTTTGATGTTTTTTATCATCTCAATATTAATCAGTAATTAAATAATTCGAAAATTAATTTGATAATTAATCTTATATAATAGTACAATTATCAATTATGCTATTTAACAATCATCTTTTTAACCAGCGAATATTCGTCAGTTTGCAGCTGATAAAAATAAATACCGCAGGGATAATAGGCTGCATCCCATAAAATATCATACTTTCCGGCAGGAAAATATTGGTTGATAAGTACTTCCTGTACTCGGTTATCAGCATCATATATTCTTAAAAGAATGCGCCCGGATTTGGGAATAGAAAAACTGATAGTCGTCTTATCAATAACAGGATTAGGATAATTCTGAAAGAGTACAGATTCATTTCTGATGTTATCACCTGCTTTGAAGTCATTTATTTCAGTAATCGTTGATTTTCCAATAATCAGTGAACCAAGTTCATTAACAATGATGTAAATATGATTATCATCATAATCAATAACTTTACGAAATTTCCATTCACCGGCTGATACCGAGAAATAATATATTAACAGGTCAGCAGGATCTGACACTCCTGCTATGTTTAAATCATCCTGTGTATATGGTATTCCAATCATCACAGGTTTATTGAACAGCAATCCATCAATTCCGAAATAAAAGGCATGGTCTGTTGCTGATACTGTATCAGGTAAAGAAGGTAGCTCTTTTAATGAATCAATAATTCCAACAAATATATAAACAGAGTCCTTTAAAGCATTTTCAGGAATACTGAGTTCAATATCAGCGGATGTATCTGTGACAGTACCTCCACCGGATCCAAGCGCAAATTTTGTAGTGATTACAGGGATATATCTTCCGGTATTAAAACTTAGTGTACTATCCAGTTCATTTTGAAAAAGTGAAAGATCCCGACATTGGATTTTAACTGAAACAGCATGGTTTTCGGGAAGGCAATTTATGGGAATATAAAATACAGAACAATGATGTAAATCATTTATAATCTTTACGTTACCATCAGTCTGATCAATCCCGTCTGATACAATAATATTTTTATCAATACTTATATTGAGGGTATTTAGATTTATTCCATCGACCTCGTCTACTATTTTTAACTGCAAACCTACATTTCTTGCCACTTCCTGTGATCCATGACCCGGATAAAAGTGCATTATATATGGGGGATTAGAATTCGGCATATAACCTGTACCGGATAACGTTACTTTTAGTGTATCGTTATCTGAGTCATTGTTTACAATATTCATATCTGCAGTCATGTCTGCTTCATTATCAGGATTAAAAAGTACCTTTATATCAAATGAGCTGTCGGGATTTAAGGTGACAGGAAATGTTAATTCTTCAACAGTGAAATTATCCGTGTCAGATCCATCTATAAATACATTGGTTATTATCAGATCTGCATTTCCGTTGTTTAATATAAAGAAAGTCTTTTCTCCTGCTGAATCCAATGGCACTATTCCATAATTTACAAACAAAGGTTCTATGGCTATACCAGGGACAGGTGTTGATACGCCCTTGCCTGTCAAGGTTATCTTAACTGAGTCTTCATCAGGATCATCATTTATAAGGATCAGGGTGGCACTTTCAGTTCCTGTTTTAACAGGCATAAATTTTACCTGTAAGGGATAGCTGGTGGAAGGTGACAGGGTAAAACCACCAACCTCTCCAATGCTGAAATCGTCCAAATTGACTCCTGAAAAAATCATTGAACTTACCGTGAGAGTTCCTGTACCCGTGTTGGTTACGGTAAAAGTCTGATTTGAACCGGTTCCAACCAAAACATTTCCAAAGTTTTTTGAGGCAGGAGATATTAATATATCAGGTATACCGACACAATTTCCTGTTAAAGATAATACTAAAGGATTTTCATCAGGGTTATTACTTGTAATATTGAGTCCCGCAACCGCAGCTCCTTCTGATAACGGACTAAAACGTACGACGATATCATGCGTTGAACCGGGCATAATAACTACGGAACCTCCTCCACTTTGAATGGTAAAGTATGATGCTCCCGAACCGGATATTGATGTTGAACTGATGATCAGTTCACCGCTACCGGTATTACTTATTTGAATGGTAAAATCTGAATAAGTGTTGATATTAACATTCCCATATTCAACGGTATCAGGCGTGGCCACTATTTCAGGTTCGACCCCTGTTCCACTTAACGGAATATCCAGCACACCTTCGTCAGGGTCATCACTTTCAATATGCAACATGGCGTGCCTGACGGCGGCGGATGTCGGAATAAACCGAACATCAATATTATGTGTTTCACCAATATTAAGAGAAAAGCTTCCTTCACCCCCGGTTATAGTGAAATCACCGGCATCGGCTCCGGTAATATTGGTTAATGTCACATTTAATGTGGAATTTCCCATGTTGGTAATTGTAAAATTATTTATGCTGCTATCTCCTTTCAATACATTTCCGTAATCAGAGTAGGAAGGAACGATACTAATATCAGGTGCATTGCCGGTGCACATGAGGGCTAAAGTATATGGATTTTCATCGGGATCGTTGCTTTCAATGCTTAAACCGGCATTTATTTCTCCCGCTGATTCTGAACTGCAGCGAACTACTATATCATGTGTGCCACCCGAAATCAGTGTTACAGAGCCTCCACCGCTTTCAATACTGAATTGTCCGGCATTTATACCGGTTATATTGGTTGAATGTATATCCAGATCTGTATTCCCATTATTTCTTACAGTTATTGTAATATCCGAATAAGTACCCAGGTTTAGATTTCCGAAATCAGCCGGATCCGGTGATGCAGAAATATCAGGAGCCAGGCCTGTACCTTCTAAATCAACATAATACGGATTGTTATCAGGATCATTGCTTTCGATTCGCAGACTTGCACCTATCGTTCCGATAGATGCAGGACTATAACGCACTACGATATCATGTGTTGAGCCGGGGGCTAAATCAGCAATACCTCCACCACTATGTATTGAAAAGTCCGATGCTCCTGAGCCGGTAACTGATGCTGAGCTGATATTCAAATTACCACTGCCGCTATTACTGATTACAATGATTTTATCTGAATAGCTATCTACACTAACATTGCCGTAATCCACAGGATTAGGTGAAGCAGAAATAGAGGGTACTACTCCTGTTCCGCTTAATGGTAAATAAAGCGTGCTTTCATCAGGGTCATTATTTTCTATGATCAACGTGGCATTTTTTGATCCTAGAGATGAAGGATGAAATCGTACATCAACAGTATGATCTTCTCCCTGGGAAAGATTAAAGCTTCTACCTCCGCCTGATATGTCAAATTCATTTGCATCAGCACCAGTGATTGAAATTGAATTTACACTTAATGTGGATCCTCCTGCATTTTCAACAGTAAAATTTTCGGTATTACTACTGCCAACTAAAACATTGCCGCAATTGACTTCATCCGGACTTATTGAAATATCCGGCAGATAAATTGTCAGGTCAAGTTGATCTCCCGGACCATTAGTTAAGTCTATTTCACCCGAAACGTAACCTCCCGTTCCATCACTAATTTCAATACGAAATACTTCCCCTGCAGTCCATGCATTATCAAAGTTGCCGACCTGCACCCAATAACTTCCTCCGCTATAACCACATCCAACTGAAGATTGGGTTAGTATGTCACCTGATCTTGATGTTACATATGCAGAAAATGAAGCTGATGGGGGGGATCCTCCTCCCGAATAGGTAACAGTTCCTCCGACAATATGAGGGGTACCAGCATTCAGGAAAAATGTCGTCATGGACAATAGGAACGTTCCGAAAAGACAAATCGTTCTGTTTTTAATGTAAAGGGTAATTCTCATTTCAGCGTCTCTTATGTTTAATGTTATAAGTCACTTTCCTCATATCTGCTAATTTTGACTGAACAGATATTAATTTTTTAACAATAATGCTTTCCTTACGATGATATTATCTTTATTCCTTAGTATATACACATATATACCTTCCCTTAATTTTCTGCCTGAATCATCCTGTTCATTCCAAGTAATATCATAAATTCCTGCATCCATATATTCATTTACCAGTGTCCTTACTTTTTCTCCGGATATCGAATAAACCTCAATCTGTACCATTCCGTTTTCAGAAATCTGAAACTGTATATGTGTTTCATTACTAAAAGGATTAGGCATGTTCTGGGACATGGAACAATTATTATTTCCTTCAATTTTAATATCTTCGGCTTTGTCAGCAGGATTAAAAGTAAGTTCAACTTCAACATTTCCCAAGAGATCACCTTTATGATTTTTGAGTTCTACCACTACTTTATTTCCAGCTGTCCAGCCTGAACGAAACGTATTACACTGAATGACCCAGAATCCATCCTGAAGAAAGCAACCAACTGAATTTTTATTCAGCTTTTCTTCAGGTAATGAGCTGATATAAGCTTCCATATCGATATTATCTTCATTCAGGTTCAATTCCTTTTTCTTTATACTTCCATATACTATGTGAGGCGCGTGGCTTTTTCTGAAAACTACCTGTTCATCTGAATTTCGCGAAGTGCTTTTCAGGTTTGCCGAACCTTCGCCTTCCTCCGGCCAGGTTACATCAGAGGCTACATTAACATAATAAGGATAACCGACTCTTACCATAAAGTTTGTCATAGGTAGGAATGAAACATACTGGTAGTATCCCTGATCTCCTGCATCCCATCTCGCAATGCTATTGCATGAAGGTATATCAGCCATTAATTCGGATGCCAGGTTAATATCTGTTTTGTCAAGTGTCAGCATGATTTCATTAAAATCGGTTGTAGGAGTAGTGATCAGACTGAATGTAGGTTTCACTATTTTACCGATAAGCGTAAAAACTACATTTTCCGTTACATTGACATAATATGGATGTCCTGATTCAACCGTAAAATTAGTCATGGGAAGAAAAGAAATATACTGATAATAACCCTGATCTTCGGCTTCCCAGCGGGCGACAGAATTACATCCCGGGATAGCAGACATCAATCCTGCAGCATCAGTGATACCATCAGCATTTAATGGCAGGGTAATTTCGTTAAAATCAGTTGTTGGTGTTGTTATCAGATTGTAATCAAATTCACCAATAGTCGCGGAGTTTGCACTTTCATTACCTCCCACAGCAGTGAATATATAGAAATAATTTTTGGCAGGATTGCCTACAACATTGAAATCTGTCCATTGTATACCTTCTTCAACAGGATTTTCATCGGTCACATTCTCTGCAATTCTGTTTGTCCCTCCTGTCTTATCAGGTATGAAAAACGCAATGGTATCGCGGTATACATTAAATGCAGTATAGCCGTCTAGTTCAGCCAATGTGAACTGAAGGTCGGCCGATCCTATAATAGAATAAGTTAAAATAACAGGTACCGTATTAGTACTTCCCGGTGTTGGCGATGCAATAATCCAGGTATCATTACCGTCAGGATATCTGCTTGATGACGAATTTACTTGCTGCTCTCCAAAAACCAACGAATCAATAAATTTCTTTCCGTTGTATTCCGTTAGTCCGATATATTCACCATTTTTGCTAAGATTAAAACCAAGGTGTAAAACCCCCTGCTCTAACTGGTCGTCTGCCCAAAGTATCAGGAATCCGTATGCAGGTATGATCGTTAAACCGGGGTCTGAAGATGGAATTCTATATTTGGCCGGTTCATAAAGATTGTCAGTCATATACAGACCACCTATATCCACAGGTTCATCAGTTGAATTGTATATTTCAATCCAGTCATCATAGTCACCATATTCATCAGTAATAATATTTGTATTGCTTGCTGAGAACTCATTTATGATTAAGCCGGCAATGGTGCTGAAAGTATTAGTGCTTCCAGGTGTTGAGCGTGTATAGACCCATGTATCATTTCCATCAGGATACCTGCTTAGAGAGGAGTTTGACATAAGTTCTCCATAGGTGAGTGAATCAATACAGTCTGTTCCGCTATATCCTGTAAGACCGATCTGTTCTCCGGTCCTACCCAGGTTGAAGTCAAGGTGCAACACGCCCTGCTTTTCCTGGTTATCAGCCCAGAGAATTAAATACCCGTTTGCAGGTATCGTTGTGGAATCAGATGAGGTTGACGGGATTCTGCACTTTGACAGGGCACCGAGACTATCAGTAATAAACAAACCCCCAACATTTACCGGTTCATCTGTTGAATTGTAAATTTCAATCCAGTCGTCATATTCACCATTCTCGTCAGCAATGATATTTGAGTTACTTGCAGAAAACTCATTGATATATAGACCTGAAATAACAGGAAGTATATTGGCGTTACCCGGTGTTGGAGGCACAAACAACCATTCATCATTTCCATCGGGGTACCTGCTTACAGATGAGTTGGCATATTGATCGCTATATGTCAACGAATCAATATAAGTTGTTCCGTCATGTCCTGCCAATCCTATCTGTTCGCCGTTTTTCCCGAGCTTGAAATCAAGGTGTAGAATACCCTGTTCTTTCTGATTATCAGCCCAGAGGATTAAATAGCCAAACGGAGGTATCGTTGTTGAATCGGTGCAGGTAGTTGGTATCCTGCACTTGGTGGGGAAACCCAGACTATCGGTCATGAACAATCCACCTATATTAACAGGTTCATCAGTTGAATTATACAATTCTATCCAGTCATCATATTCTCCGAATTCGTCAGGTCTGATATGGTCGTTCTCAGCCGAGAATTCATTAATAATAATTCCTGTAACAGGGGTATAAGAGGTGGCATTTGAGCTTCCCGGAGTAGGTATCTGATAGCTCCAGTCATTATTGCCGTCAGGATAATGACCATAAGTTGTATTTAAAAACTGATTACCGAACCGAACAGAGTCAAGATAAACGATGGTTCCGGCTCTTCTCTGCACCAGGCTCAATTCTTCACCATTTTTATCAAGTTTGAAATTCAGATGCAGCACTCCCTGCTCCGTTTCATTATCCGCCCATAAAACCAGGTATCCATAGGGAGGTATTGTAGTTAAATCAGGTGAATTCTTTGATATCTGAAGATTTAAAGGCTCATTAATTACATCGCTGATATATAATCCACCTATATCAACCGTAAAATCATTGTCATTATACAGTTCTATCCAATCCTCTGATTCGCCCTGATCGTCGTATATCCAGGAATTATTTGCCGCAAATTCATTGATGTAAATATTATTAATGTCCGGTATATTTTCTTCTTCAAAATTTGCTTGTATAAATAGGTCCGATGAAGATGACAATGAGATAGGATTTGATATGCAATTGGTATCTCCAGACCAACTGACAAAAATATATCCTTCTTCAGGGACAGCTTCTAATCGAATTGGAATATTATTAAAATATTGTTCTTCAACTGCATTAGTAATGTCAACTTCACAAAGTTTTATCCTCCCTGAATTTGGAATTGAAATAGAAGTATGCAGATTGTACATACCCGTAAGGTTGAAAAAATCAAGAATTTGATTTGTCATATTCGGTACTCTGTCATGAGCATAATTCCGCATTTTTTGAATATATCCCAACCAATCCGGATCATAACTTGTTGGGTATCCCCATTTTGCAATATGCCTTGGCATTTTATTTTCAATAATGCCGGCAATACTATCCAGAATTCTGACAACACGGTTAGGTTCAAATGTTGTATTAAGATGAGCTGCAAATCGTTGAATAAACTCATTTTTAAAATTCTGGTTTCCCATCAGTCCTCTTATTATATCATGTGACCAGTCAGTGCTTGAAATGTCAGATAGATTATTTCCATTAAAGAAATCAAACAAACCAAAACTGTAATCAGTATCATATAGCATCCATCTCCACCTGCCTGCTGAGTTATTCTCTCTCCAGAATCTATTATTATTATGAGGCCAGTCTTCGTTATCAATGAAAGTATTGGTAATATAATAATTTAAGTATTCGTAGACGTCCATTTGTGAATTAACATAATCGAAATTTGATTGAATGCTAAGATCATGAGAGTTAATATAATTTATCAAATTATAATAATGATCCGTTGACCCAGAGACAATCTCCATATTATTCTCAAGAACACTAATGTCATCTGAATTAATACCATACTTGGATTCAACATAATGTTCGTTCATCTTTTCACGAAGATTTAAAATACCCCAATATTCACCATTAAGAAATACAATTGTTGGCTGGTAGCTTGAATAATCAATATCCATTTTACCTTTAATAAGATTTTGCATAAATCCATCTCTTAACATTGTCTCTTCAAAATCATTTCCAGAATTTCTAAGATTTAGTGATTTGAATTGAGTATTTTCTTTATCCTGAAAAAATCTATAATTAATTCCGTTTTCACCATATTTTTCCCTTGAAATTAAAGTGAGTGATTTTAAGGGTCGATTTCGGGTACATGAACCGAGAATCTTTGTACCAACCATTTTATTAACTTTGCATTCACCATTAGTTTCAAAATACTCAAAATTGATAGGTCTTTCCCAATCCTGAAAATAATTTGCAGTTATATCTCCACAACCTAAAATACCATTGCTGCCAATAACGTATATACCCCATGACCAATCGAAGAAATAATATGGATCAGTGGATAATGAAATAACAGGAATATCATAAGATTCATTAATAAAGTAAGTACTTGCATTAGTATTACCAGGCAAAAGACCATTTTCATAACATCTGGCTTTTAGCACTGTGGTTGATGATATTTGAATTGGTGAGCCATATACGGGGGAATTATCCTTAGGAATTGATCCATCGGTTGTGTAGTGAATAATTGCTGTCGGTGAAATGGATGAGATAGAAATCGTCTGTTCCGAGTAATAAAATCCTGAACTCAAGGAAAAATGAACGTCTGATGCTTGTATAAGATTTGCCAAACCAGTTGAACTATTAGAGGATTCAGGAGTAGGGTCGGCAAAATACACCCAGTTATTACTGCCATCGGGTTGCCTGCCAAATGAAACATCTGGGATTTGTTTCCTATACGTGATTGAATCAACAATATCTCCATCTGGATTAATTAATGCAATACATTCACCATCATTATCAAGTGAAAAATTCAAATGCGCCCAATTGTCATATCCATCAGCCCATACTAAAATAAAACCACCAGCTTCAATATAGATAGAATTTTTAAACCTGTACTTTTCAAGATCATTATTATGATCAGTGATAGAATAATTGATGAGATTAACTGAATAGTCATAAGCATTATAAATTTCGATCCAGTCGCCATAATTTCTATATTCATCATCAGGATTGATGGTGACATTAGCCGTTAAAATTTCATTAATATATAATTGTGAATAGCTATTAAAATAATTCAATCCAACTAAAAATGAAAGTAAAAATAACCTGAATAATATTGATTTTTCACAATATAAAATTTGTTTATTCATTGAAAAAATTATTAATAACTAATTTCATGTGAATTCCATCTATTTAGAAGTTTTGAAAGAATTGTCACTTCAATAATAAACAAAATTTAAAAGTCCCGAATAATAATTTGATTATCTGATAAGAATTATTGATGAATCGTCAGCTAAATCGTTTTAACTGAAATCTGCTTTCTAAAAAAATTATAGTATATTTTGCCTGCTATATTATCTCTATCGTCCAATAAATATCTTAAATAATAGATAAAATATCATTAAAATGAACATTTTAACAACAAGTAGCAAACTTACAAATATGAATATTGCAGCAAGATACATTTAATATTTAACCAGGATAACTATCTTATGTGAGCTCCAGTTTCCCAACTTTCAGTACGAAACAGGTTGTTCCGGTTCATAGAACCAAGGAGGTACGACGAGTTCATCGAAGGTAATTTTCTCTGTTTCCGATAGCGACTAAGTTAATCCCTCCAGTTGTGAGATCCTTTAGATTAGTTAAAATTTTGGATACCCAAAATTAAGCTTCCCAAGGTCGAGATTGATCCACATTTTAATTCATAATTTACAAAATTTATAAACTTTTAGGTCGACGCAGCCAATAATGTGGGTTAATACTATGCTCGCATTAGAAAAAACAAAAACCAGGGGTGAAGTCAATTAAAGACCTATTAATTTACTTTGCTTTCCACAAACTTCGTAACCGTTTATCGAACGAAGTTGGAATTGTATATGCAAGCTGTATCCCTAGGAAAACCCAGAGACTGATGACCGGATTAATAAAACTGACCAGCAGGGCGGATGCATAAAATGCCTGTGCGATGAGAATGCGTTTAAGCACGAGTTTGTGAATTTCAGGGTGTTCATTTAAAACGGGAATATAATTATTTCGTTTGGCGTACAGCCAGTTTAGAAGTAATGTCATTCCTATGGCAAAAAGGTTAAACCAGTATACGGTAATAGCTGCCTGGTATTGTGTGAAATTACTTATCAGGGCAGCAGAAAACGGAAGAAAGGAAATAAACATCAGGTATATAATATTAATCCATAGGAGCTCGCGATCGGTATTGGTAATAAATGAATATTGTGCATTATGAGCCACCCAGAAAATTCCAAGTACCAGAAAACTCAGAAAATAGCTGAGCAGGTAATGCTTTAGTTCGCCCAACTGAATCCATAAATCTTTTTCGGAATGAATCAACTCAGTCAATGGCACCCGTATTTCAAGAATCAACAACGTCATGGCAATGGCAAAAACACCGTCGGTTAGTGCGTCAATGCGTGTAAGTTTCAATGAGGTAACATTTCGATTTGGTTCCATAGGACTTATTGTATAATTTCTTCCAGCTTTTCAATATAGACAGAGTTTTCATGAAAATTACCCATCCAGCGGATACAACGGTTTGCATTTAAAGGAAGCCCGATAACAGGCAACCCGATTTTCCGGCATCTTCTCATGCCGGCCACCAATTCGGGAATACATGCAATACCCAGAACGGCAGGTATTTTTCTATTTTGTTGTGCCAGGGGTTTTATGCTCTTTAATCCTGCACCCATCCAAATGTAAGGCTCTATTTTACAGGCCCGGAGCAATTTACTCGTTCGACCAATGAAACATGTTTTTGAGCAATTTCTGCATTCCACATCAAAATCACCTTGCAATGATTTGCATTCATGGTCGAACTCCCGCAAACAGTAAGGCAATAATGCGATTTTCCAGGTACTTTGTTTAAATGCTTCCCTGTTGAATCGGTTTGTCAATTCAATCTCAATCATATACAGATGATATTGTCGTTCGGTGGTGCTGAGCCTTCTATCCCAGAATTTAAGTACCGGAAGATTTTTCAGATGCTTTTTGGCGGCTGTTGTATAGACGTATAAAGGTTTTCTGTTAATTTCAAAATTAGGGAGCAGACCGCTTTTTTCCCGTAAATGAAAATTGCTTTTGAAAAAACCCGATCTGCTACTCTCTTTGCGAACCAGGTTCAAAGCTGCAGAAATGCTGTTTGTATGCTTAAGCAATTCATCGACAATAACTGCAATGGTTGTATAATATCCTTGAGGAGAATTGGTACCGGCAAATAAACTATAGGTTTTGCCTTCAATAATCTTATATTCAGTTTTATGAGAAGTCATTATTACCAAGTCTTAGAATTAATAATTAGGCTGCAAACCTGATAATTTAAATAAACAATAACTGAAATCAATAGTTCATCCTGTCATTTTGTCCGGAAGTATCAAGATACATTTTATGTTCTCAAATCATTTTTTTTGTAATTCTGCATGGCAAGTCCCCAGTAATTCTTCTGGCTTTTCACCGATATTAATCTAAAATCAGGCAGCAATAAAGCGCTTAAACTCTTTCCATAACAACAACCCGTATCCATCAGAAATATTTTATCCTTTATGACCAAAGGTTTTCCCTCACCGGAATAATCATGATGACCGGCAATAACAGGTTTATCTCCATGATTGTAATCATACCAAGGCTTAGAATATTTCTTTTGCAACAATAATTCTCCTGCTGTTGCACCGATTAGTACTTTTTTCTGTTGCTTTTCCAACGCTATATCAGGTTCCAGCATGCCGTGAATCAATAATGCTTCATTCATTTCCAGATAAAGCGGCAGGGATTCAAAATAATTAACCATCTCAGCATGTTCCAATGTGGATATTTTTTGGATAACCATATTTTGGGAGGGTGCAGGTTTAAGATTTCCCCAAAATACACTAATATGTTTGGCTTCATGATTTCCTAAAATACTAGCGCCATTGCTATGTGATTTAAAAAAGTTAACTACAGCTAATGAATCAGGACCGCGGTCAACAAGATCTCCAAGGGCGATTATCTTATCTACTTCAGATAAACCTGCCTTGTCCAATAGTTGCATCAATTCGTTATAACAACCATGAATGTCTCCGATGATGAGAGTTTTCAAATTACAAAGATTTAATTTGCAATATAGTCTGAAATGCGGAGAATAAAAATTGCATTTTATAATTTGGATTTAACAGATATTTTATGGCACTGCCTCTTTGCCAAACAAGGGAAGAAGGCAGAATTTTCGTGCCATTTATGTGGAATTAGTTTAGCACTTTTCAGGTGAATAAAATTCATTCATTAATTTAAAAAGCAATTTTGTCACTGAATAATCCAGATTTATCAGAAAAAAATGTCTTGAATATTACAATTTCGTATACCTAAAAGAGTATCCTATATGCACTAATTGAAATGATGCAAAACTTAAACATAGAAGCAACAGATTATGCACCACAAGTTGTATTTGAAACAAACGGAACCTTGCTTCTTAAAGGAAGATCTCTGTTTATAGATACCAGCATATTCTATAAACCTCTTATTGATTGGGTAAGCCTATTATATGCCGAAACGGTAACCCTTACCATTGATCTCGACTATTTTGATAGCTCTTCCTTAAAAAAAATATTTGAAATTTTAAAAGTTCTAGATATCAATAGAAATGTAGGTAAGTTTGATGTTGTATGGAAATTCGAAAAGGATGATGATTCTATCTTGGAAAAGGGACAGATATTTAAAGAAAGATTAAAAAGGACAACTTTCCATTATCAAGAACAAGCTGAGTCTAAATAGAACTAAATTAGGGTATTGTAAAACATAACCATAATCTGATTCTTATAAACGAACTCCCATCACAGTAATATCATCCGTTTGAATATAGTCTCTCATCCATTCATAAAGTTTCTTTTCCAGAATTTCTTTTTGGCGTTTCATCGGCAATTCATGTATTTCCAATAATGTATCATAAAACCGGCGAATTAAATATTTTTTGTTACGTTCCCCACCAAACTGATCCGGATAACCATCAGAATACAGGTATAATATATCTCCCTTTTTATAATTAATTTCTTTCATGGTAAAGGAATCGGAATCTTCTTGTAAAACACTGACAGATAAATGATCTGCTTTTACTATCTCCATTTTCCCATCTCGTATGTAAACAAGATCATTCATCCCCCCTGTATATTGAATTCTTTTTTGGCGATGATCCAACACGCATAAAGCAATGTCCATTCCATCAAACGTAGTAATATCTTTCCTGTTTTGCTGAAGTGAATGAATAACGTGTTCGCGCAGATTTGTGATAATTGCATCTGATCTTGTGATTCCCTCAATGTTTACTATTTCATTTAATAATGTAATGCCCAACAGGCTCATAAATGCTCCTGGAACGCCATGGCCCGTACAATCAGCAATAGCAAAAACAATTTTGTTATCCTTTTCTGTCAACCAGTAAAAGTCGCCGCTTACAATGTCTTTAGGTTTACTCAAAATAAAATTATTTGGCAATAATTTATCTATAAGTTCCATGGGAGGTAAAACCGCATTTTGTATGTGGCTCGCATACCTTATACTTGAAGTGATATTCGCATTATTTACATCAATTATATCCCGTTGTAACTCAATTTCATCTTTCTGACATTGAATTTCATATGTCCGTTCCCGGACTTTTTCTTCGAGTATTCTTTTCTCAACCACAAATCTATATTCACGTCTTTTTATATAAAAGAAAGTCAGCATAATCATCAGAAGGACAATTATAAGATAAAACCACCATTTCTTCCAGAGAGCCTTTTTTATGATAATACTTATGCTTAGCGGATTTTTAGTAACAACACCATCACCACTGGAGGCTTTTAAGATAAATTTATACTCCCCTTCCGATAAATGATAATAGGTGATGCTTGTGTTTTTCGTAATTTCGGACCACTGATCATATCCGTCCAATTTGTATTGATAGTTAACAAGCGCCGGTTCTTTTAAACTGATACCCAGAAAATTAATCTGTAATTTATAATTTCCAGGCGAAAGTATTATTTTATCAGTATAATCTTTTTCTTCGTCATTAATCCTGATTGAAGTAATTCCTAAAACAGGAGGTAAAAACCGGGGATATTCCATGGATGGATCATAACTAACCATGCCTTTATCCGATCCAAACCAGATTTTTCCATGTTGATCTTTAACTATTGCATTTGGATTAAATTGGTAATTATCTGTTAAACCTTCAATATGCTGTATAGGTTTTACAGAAAAATCAGTAGTTCTGACTTTGCTTAATCCGTCTTTATGACCAACCCAAATGTTTTTATAATCATCACAAATAATCGAATAGCAATAATCGGACAAAAGACCTTCTTTTATAGTAAGATTAATAATAGAATCGGACTTTATCCTGAAAACACCATTTCCATTCGATCCAACCCAAATACGGGAGTCTGAATCTTCAGTGATTGGGCCTAGTGTGAATATTCCATTTCCGGAATATAATGGCACCTTATAGACTTGTTCATCCTGGATGTAGGACAGGATACTACTGCGAGTCGAAATCCACAACCTGCCAGTTCTATCTAAATATAAAGAGTTAATAAAATTATGAGGTAAGCCACCCTGATTAATCGTATACCACTTTATACTGTTTATAACTGAATTTATGCTGCATAATCCTTTTTTTGTTCCAATCCAAATCTGATCTCCTTTCCCGGTTATTCTGGAAATTGAGTTTTCGAGCGCTCCATTTCCAATGGGATATTTAAGAATTTTCTCATTTTCAACATTCATAAGAAATACACCATTTTTTTCAGTTCCAATCCAAAGTTCCTTACCATTTTGGGAATATATAGTCGTAACCGCATCTTTTGGCAATCCATCGCCTTTGCTGTAAAACTTAACTATTTTTCCCGTTAACAGATTCGTTTTAACCAGTCCATTTTCAGTTCCAATCCACCTGAATTGCCGGCTATAACAAATTGAAATAATATCACTCCCATAGATAGGATTATCAAAAGTACTGACAGAAAAGGTCTTAGGTGTAATTATAGTTAATCCTTCACCATAATTACCACTCCAGATATTTCCTTCACGATCCTCAAATACAGTTTTTACATAGTTTGAAGAAAATCCAAAGGATTTATTAAAATAATTTATCGAGTTACCTGAGTCGGAAAAATTCATTTTAATAAGCCCCATTCCAAAGGAACCCAACCATAAATTTGACTGGCTGTCTTCATAAATATCCTGTATACCGGAGAAGTTTATATCCGGATCTGCAATTATTTTTGAAACCTTAAACTGATTGTTCTCATTAGTGAGTTGAAATATGCCATCATTTTCCGTTGCAATATAAAATCCTGACCTGTTCCTCATTTTTAGAATGGATGTTATTTTGGATTCCGGAATTTCTGTAACAGGCCGGATTATTTCAATTTCTCCTGCTTCTTTCAATCGGCAATATATTAAGCCTGTATTTGTGCCAACAAGTAAGTTATTGTCATCTAGAAATTCAAATGTTATGACAAATACCTGATCCTTAAAAATATAATGTTTTGCCTCACCTGTCTTTTTACCTAATTTAAATAATCCATCAGAATAGATGCTTACCCAAATCTGGTCATTCGGACTTTTTGCTAAATGTGTTACAGGGGTTGAATTCAACTGCGGTAAATCAATAGAGTGAAACCTTTTCCCATCAAAATAAGTTAGCTGGCCATTCATATGTCCAAACCACATGAATTCTCCATCGTCAATGGCGCAGGTAATAAAATTGTCAGCCAATGAATCGCTGGTTGTATAGTCTTCAAATACAAATCCATTATATCTTGATAATCCGTTTCCTGTACCAATCCACAAATAGCCCCGTATATCCTGGATGATCGAATAAACATAGGATTGGGCTAATCCATCTTCTGTATTGAAATTGCGAAAATTATAATCCTGCGGAAACGCATGATTAACCAGAACTGAAAAGAAAAACATTAACATCCCTCTCCAGTTTAAATAAACCTTTCTATGCGTTTTTAGAGATAACCACATTACATATCCCGGTAAATCATTTCATTCGTATTTTCGGAGAATATACAGGAACACCTCCTATCGGAATAACATAAAAAGGCAAAGAAATTCCATACTGGTTCCTGACAGCAACCACAACATTATTGTTTCTTACCTGTATAGACTGATTCTTAATGAATTGTATCTCAATGGTCGAATTTTTTTCTTCTGCCACTATTGGAAATTTTCTCACAATCCATTGGTCTTCACCGGAAACATCGCAGAAGATACCATTTTTGGCAATTGAAAAAATCCGGATTATTCCATCATTGTCCCAGTCAAAATTTGAGACTTCGATGGATATGGTCTTATCATCAACAAATGGATATATCTGGCATACTTGTTTTTGATTATCTGACAACCTGAAATGATATTTATAAGTAAAAAAATTACCTCCCTCAACGGGTATATTTTCAACAAGGCTTGTGCTTAAAAAGTATTTATAAATATTACCGTCATCCCCTGATATCCCTTGTGCAATAATTTTAAATACACGGCCCCCAAGTTTCTCAACATACTCTCCTTCAAAAGGATTAAATGGTCCAAAGCTATACCACTTTTTATCGTATTTCATATCAGCACCAAATGATTTTGATGCCAATAAGTATCCGCTCTTATAGTTTCCCGCCGGATGTATACTCTGTGCTGCTGTATCCGACCAGCAACCTTTCCCTGCATAAATTGAAAAGTTTATAACGGAATTAAATGCTCCCTTCTCTTCATCAAGGTCACCTCCAGTATCCGGATCATAAACACGGATATATACAGGACTGATTTGCGATGAAGGAATCACACAAAAAAATATCTGACAAAAATCATCATCACCCCAGGCCGTACTGGCATCTCCTCCAAAAGTCACCAGGTATGGAATATTTTCGTCAGATGCCGGAGCAGGTTGCGACAAAACATGTATACCTGTGTTCAAAATAAATAATATGATCCAAATATATTTAATCAATACAATGATAATTAATATTTCATAAAAATAAATTCTATTACTCCGTCAATTGTTTTACTGTCAGGCGCAAATGGTTTGAAGACCGATTGAGATGAGCCAAGACCTATACTGTGGAAAGCATTCCTGTCAATTTCTTTGTCCTTGAAATAAAAGGCGAGTTCCTGAGCCCATTTTTCTGACGTTCCCATTATCTTGTGCGGTTTTTCTTCTTCAACTGTATGCACCACTATCTCAAGCCTGATATCCGGATTTTCTTTTAAAATCACGGCAAGATTGTCAAGAAATGGATAAAAAGCAGGCATAATCCCGTATGTGTTAAATTTGAAATCCAATTTCCCCGATTCCTTTAACACGTCTTTGATTTTTGATTTTTCCCGTTCACTCAGGTCATCCATAAAATAAAACCTATTTTGTAATGTTTTGTTCTGTTCTAAAACAGAATCAGTTTTTTCATTTATTCCACCTTCATTTTTATCGCCTTTTAACGCCAATTCCTGATAGGTATTATAAATTCTTATTTTTTTCATAACACAAGTTTTGGGAATTATTCCCAGACTATCTTCTTTAGCAAGTAAACCCATTAGAACCGTATATTCCCCCTTCTTTTTGAATATCGAATTCATAAAAGGTCCGCCTGGTTTAAAACCGTCTCCAAAGTTCCATAAATAATCTGTTATCCTGAAATCCTTAAGATTTATTTTTGTGCCATCGAAAGATATTGATTTGTTCACAATACCCACATTGTATGAATTAATAGATGCCTGTTCGATATTTTCAAGTTCAACTTTATATTCAACCTGTTCTGCGATTGCTTTCCCAGTGAGTTCATCAATTATGCTAAGCTTAACCGAGTATTCTCCGGGACCGGGAAAACAATGCTTCACCTCTGTACCAATACGTTTTATCCCTTCGCCAAAATCCCATTGGTAAATTACCGGTATTGTATCAATAAGTTGATGTTGTTCATCATAGAAGGTGAAACAATAATTATTCTCCTTCATGGTGTCGCAGTTTGTAAATTCTACAGGTGCGGAACTAAAACTGAAAATATCATCAGTTTTCCTCCTGTTTGTTGAAAAATAGCCATTCTCGAAAGTTGAATCGGTAACAATCCCAAAATCATCGGCCGTTGAATTTATTGCTGAATCCAGATGCACAGGAGCTATCCATTCTCCATTTATTTCCTGGGTATAAAACAGGTCCTTGCCGCCAAATCCTTTATGTCCGTCTGATGCAAAAAATAGTTTAGTATACTTGCATGCAAAAGGAAAAGATTCATTCCCTGGCGTATTGATGACCGGACCCAAATTTATAGGATGTTCCCATTCATTGTTGTGTCTGTCACAATAATAAAGATCCATACCGCCACTACCGCCGGGCATATCAGAAGAAAAATAAATTCTTTCTCCATCGGGTGTAAGTGCCGGCGTGCAAAAAGAATACAACGGATTATTATAGGTAAAGGGCTTGATATTGGTCCATATGCCATTTAATAATTCTGCAGAATAGATTCCCAGTTTATTTGAAGTATCAGAAACGTTTCTCAGATAATTTGCAATAGAATTATTTCTGGAATAGTACATGGTATCGCCATTTTTATTGAAAGTAACCGGGCCATCATTAAAATCAGTGGTAATTTCCTTTGCCAGTAATTTTGGTTGTCTCCATTCTGTACTGTCTTTTTTTGTCACATAAAATATGTTGAAAAGCCTGTTCTGGTCATCCTTATAACTAACCAGGGAATTGTCGCGCTGGTTTGAACAAAATACAATTCCTCCCATATAAAATACAGGGGCAAATTCACCATTTGTCCTGGTACTGAATGAGGCTATTTTTACTATAAAATGCTGAGATTGGGCATATAATTCAGCTTTTATTAACGTTGTGATAAGTAATATGATATAAAAGTATTTGCTCATAAAATTAGTCCGTTAAAACTGTCTTGGCCCCATTACCTTTCGTTCATAGCTAAATACATAGTTTAAGGCGATCTCATGAGATCCATTTTTATATTTTCCGATGCTGCTAAAATCAAAATCATAAGAATATGCCATTCTGAGTTGATAATTGAGTTGACATTGAACCATTCCAACCAGCATATCTTTGTTACGATAACCAATACCCATACAAATCCTGTCTTTTAATTTGATCATTGCATTATAATCAATCTGGATATTAATATCCGGATGATATTTTATTAATAAGGAAGGCAGAAGTTTAATATCCGGACTAATACCGACCTCGTAGCCTCCGGAAAAAAAATAATTATACTCAGAGAAATTGTTTTTAATTCTATAATTACCTGTGTTTTGATCCATCTCATGACTTAAGAACATAGGTAGCGAAATGCCAATAAAATACTTCTGTGTATAATAATAAGTGCCCAGACTAAAAGCCGGCAAAACTGTTGATGAGTTGTTATTCATAAGTTGCATATCATCAGCATCGGTTGCAGATAGCTCATTCCAGGCAATATTATAAACAGTTACGCCAAAACCTAACCCCAACGCCAATATACCGTTATATAATTCTCTCCTGTATGTATAATTACCCATAAAACTGGTTTCTTTATAAATACCAATACTGTTTTTCTCAATCAGTAATCCCAGTCCAATCCTGTTATTATCAATCGGTGTATGAACGGACAGTGTATAACTTTTTGGAGCATCATCAAATCCAACCCATTGATTCCGGTACGAGATGGTTGCACTCAATGCATCGTGGCAACCGGCAAAAGCAGGATTAATGGCCAGGGTATTATCTACATAGTTATCGGATAGCGGAAACATCTGTCCCAAGAGTTGAAATGAAAGTAATATTAACAATATGCCCATGAAAAACCGGTTCATTTACCTTTTAATTAAAATAGACCCTTTTTTTATGTTGCCATTTTTGAATTTTAGGATATAGAAATAGGTATCATTAGAAAGTTCAACACCTTTATTATTTCTTCCGTCCCAATCATTTATATAATTGTCATTTGTATATTCCACATTTCCCCACCGGTTAAAGATTATCAGCTCAGCTTGACCAGCAATTTCACCAATTTTGAAATAATCATTCTTGCCATCGCCATTAGGAGTAATTACCGAGGGGACAAAAGGTTCGTAAACGGTAATTTTAACTTCTGAACTGGCTTCGCAATTTCCATTCAGTACATTCCATAGGAATATGTTATCCCCTAAAGACAATTCAGTTACCAGGGTTGTCGGAGAATGAATATCACTTATGTGGCCTGATCCGAAAACTAAAGACCATTCCCCTGATTCGGATGCAGACAATTCTGCATTCATTTGTGCTTCAAAGACAAATTTCAGTTCCTGATCGGGCCCGGCAATTGCAACCGGGTTCTCATTAACACGTATGGATTGTGTGGCCTTATTGGTACAGACATTGGTATATATATACTCTAAATTGATAATGCCGATTCCCGTTGCCGATAGAACATTTCCTGTAATAGTACCAGGACCGTCAGAAATAATGAAGGTTCCCCCTACCGGACTACCTGTTAAAGTCCTCAGATCATATACACATATTGAACTGTTGCTGCTGGTAATATCTACCAGAGGTAATGATGTTACACCGACCACTGTTGCTGCTGATGTTGCACTCTGACATCCGTTTGCATTAGTTACCTGAACAGTATAACTTCCTGCTTTGTCAACGTTTAAGCTTGGCGTGGTTGATCCTGTCGACCACAAATATGTTGAACCTGTACTTGAGGTTAGAATTACACTTTCACCAGTACAGAAAATTGTCGGACCACCGGGGGTAATGGTTGGTATTGCCGGTAAACTATTAATTGTCACTATGGTGGGTACTGAGGCTGCACTCTGACATCCGCTTGCATTGATTACCTGAACTGTATAACTTCCTGCTTTGGTAACATTTATACCTGGGGTGGTTGCTTCATTTGACCATAAGTAATATGTTCCTGCACCGGCGGTTAAAGTTACACTGTCACCATCACAGAAGGTAGTCGGACCGCTGGGAGTAATGGTTGGTGTAAAGGGTAGAGCATTTACAGTTACTATAGTGGTTTCTGATGAGGCACTCATACATCCGCTTGCACTGGTCACTCTTACAGTATAACTTCCTGCTTTGGTAACGTTTATGGTTGGTGTGGTTTCAGCTGTTGACCATAAGTAAGTTGAACCTGTACTTGAGGTTAAAGATACACTGCCACCATCGCAGAAAGTTGTTGGACCGCCAGCGGTAATGGCTGGTGTTACCGGTAAAGCATTTACGGTTACTATGGTGGCTTCTGATGAGGCACTCTGACATCCGCTTGCATTGGTTACCTTAACTGTATAACTTCCTGCTGTGGTAACGTTTATACTTGCAGTGGTTTCACCAGTTGACCATAAGTAAGTTGAACCTGTACTTGAGGTTAAAGTTACACTTCCACCGGCACAGAAAGTTGTTGGACCGCCAGCAGTAATGGTTGGTGTTACCGGTAAAGCATTTACGGTTACTATGGTGGCTTCTGATGAGGCACTCATACATCCGCTTGCACTGGTTACTCTTACAGTATAACTTCCTGCTGTGGTAATGTTTATGGATGGTGTGATTGCCCCTGTTGACCATAAGTAAGTTGAACCTGCACTTGAGGTTAAAGTTACACTTCCGCCGGCACAGAAAGTTGTCGGACCGCCAGCGACAATGTTTGGTGTTACCGGTAAAGCATTTACTGTTACTATGGTGGCTTCTGATGAGGCACTCTGACATCCGCTTATATTGGTTACCTGAACCGTATAACTTCCTGCTGTGGTAACGTTTATATTTGAAGTGGTTTCACCTGTTGACCATAAGTAAGTCGAACCTGTACTTGAGGTTAAAGTTACACTTCCACCATCACAGAAGGTTGTTGGACCGCCAGCGGTAATTGTTGGAGTTGCAGGTAAAGCATTAACCATTACTACAACTTGTGAGTTAACAGTAGTAAATCCATCAAAAACAGCTACATTATAAGTTGTATTAATCGTAGGATTAGCTATTGGGTTAGCAATAGAGGATGTAAATCCAATAGGTGTTGAAGTCCATGTATAGGTATAAGAACCTGAACCACCACTTGCAATTGCATGCAGTTGTATGTTTGCTCCGGCGCATACTATACCGGGGGTAGCTATAGGAGTTGAACTCAATGCACCTCCGCTTATTGTTATTGTTACTTCATTCGCGTTAGAACATGATGTTGCTAACGAAGTTGCCGTTAATGTATATACTGTTGTTGTAGATAAATTTACAGTTGTCGGATCTTCTGTTAAAGCACTTATAAGTTGTGCAGAAGGTGTCCAGCTATAAGTAAATGGACCTGTTCCTGTAACTGTTGCATCAATTGTTGTACTTGTTCCATTTGGAATAGTTGCATCTGTTCCGGCATTTACTTCCGGCAATAAATTTACATTCACGGTGGTTGCTGCTGATGCTGTACTCTGACATCCGCTTGCATTGGTTACCTGGACTGTATAATTTCCTGCTGTAGTAACGTTTATGCTTGGGGTGATTGCACCTGTTGACCATAAGTAAGTTGAACCTGCACTTGAGGTTAAGGTTACACTTCCACCATCACAGAAGGTTGTTGGACCGCCAGCAGTAATGGTTGGTGTTACCGGCAAAGCATTTACTGTAACTATGGTTGCTACTGAAGCTGCACTCAGACATCCGCTTGCATTGGTTACTTTAACTGTATAACTTCCTGCTGTGGTAACGTTTATGCTTGGGGTGGTTGCACTTGTTGACCATAAGTAAGTTGAACCTGCACTTGAGGTTAAAGTTACACTTCCACCATCACAGAAGGTTGTCGGACCGCCAGCAGTAATGGTTGGTGTTACCGGCAAAGCATTTACTGTTACTATGGTTGCTACTGATGCTGCACTCAGACATCCGTTTGCATTCGTTACCTTAACTGCATAACTTCCTGCTGTGGTAACGTTTATGCTTGGGGTGGTTGCACCTGTTGACCATAAGTAAGTTGAACCTGCACTTGAGGTTAAGGTTACACTTCCACCATCACAGAAGGTTGTTGGACCGCCAGCAGTAATGGTTGGTGTTACCGGTAAAGCATTTACTGTTACTATGGTTGCTACTGAAGCTGCACTCAGACATCCGCTTGCATTGGTTACCTGGACTGTATAATTTCCTGCTGTAGTAACGTTTATACTTGGGGTGGTTGCACCTGTTGACCATAAGTAAGTTGAACCTGCACTTGAGGTTAAAGTTACACTTCCACCATCACAGAAGGTTGTTGGACCGCCAGCAGTAATGGTTGGTGTTACCGGCAAAGCATTTACTGTAACTATGGTTGCTACTGAAGCTGCACTCATACATCCGCTTGCATTGGTTATCTTAACTGTATAACTTCCTGCTGTGGTAACGTTTATACTTGGGGTGGTTGCACCTGTTGACCATAAGTAAGTTGAACCTGCACTTGAGGTTAAAGTTACACTTCCACCATCACAGAAGGTTGTTGGACCGCCAGCAGTAATGGTTGGTGTTACCGGCAAAGCATTTACTGTAACTATGGTTGCTACTGAAGCTGCACTCATACATCCGCTTGCATTGGTTATCTTAACTGTATAACTTCCTGCTGTGGTAACGTTTATGCTTGGGGTGGTTGCACCTGTTGACCATAAGTAAGTTGAACCTGCACTTGAGGTTAAAGTTACACTTCCACCATCACAGAAGGTTGTCGGACCGCCGGCAGTAATTGTCGGAGTTGTTGTTATACAAGTAGATTGAAAGAAAAAATATATGGGATCATTGATAATATCTGTCATATTTCCATAGTTGCAATTCGAATTTGGGTAGGGATTAGATGGCGTAGCGCAATTGAGAGCAGGGAAATTCAACTTATTGTTCGTTATTCCATCTGGAAGAATTGTTCCCCCGATAAATACCTTTGCAGGATTGTTGTTGCTGATCAATGAACCATGATTTGTTGAAACCAATTTTAAAAAGTCGCCAGTGATGACAATATAATTATTTGTTATAATATTAGAATAGTCGCCAATTGTAAGTTTTCCCCTGACAATAAGAATTCCATTGCCGTTTACTGTTACATTATTTAAACTGCCAAGAATCAAATCTCCATTTATAACAAGTGTGTCATTTATAATAAGATTACTGGAAAGCAAAGAAAATGATAGAGGACCATTTACTGTAATAAATCCGTTAATGACAAAATCGCCTCCCCCGCTAATGTAAGTTTGGGGTGTTGTCCATGCTGGGCTCCAGCTTGCAGGTGTTTCCCAGTCGCCAGTATAATTATTCTTGCTTGTATATGACTGTGAAAATAAGGTTTGAACCGAGAGACAATATATCCACAGGATTAAAATAATCTGATTCATCAGTACAGTTATAATGTACAATTTAATGCATTGCCCATGCGGTCAGATCAGTAGTTATAAATTTAACGATTTTTAAATTATTAGGTTACTTATATCCATGGAAATTTGCTCATGGAGTGTTTGAGTTCGTAAAATGCTAGAAGTCCAACCTTAACAATTTCGTTGTCTGTTCAAATATCATTTAAACATCCTCCAATTGTCATTCATGTTTATTGTTATTTTTTTAACCAATCTTGCAGACAATTTCTTAAATATCAACATATTACATATTATTTGAAAAATAAAGATTGTGTGCGTTGTTGTTTGTCTGCCGAATAGATAGGCTTTGGCAAGATAAAAAAAAGATGATAAATCAAATTTTATTTAGACTATAAAAGAGGAATAAAATAGAATAAAAATAAATTATGTTTCAATGCGTTAATTAGAAAATTTATTTCTAAATTAGGTTACTAATTGTAAAACCTAAATCTATGATAACTACAGCTCACTTGCATCCGATGATGATCCATTTTCCCATAGTTCTGATAATTGTCGGCTTTTTTGCAGAAATTGCCTCTTTATTTTTTAATAAGAAAGAACCCTGCTTGTCCGTAACAGGTTTTTATCTCCTTATTTTAGGTGCTCTTGCTGCTTTGACAGCCTGGCTAACCGGTAATTTTTTTACATCTGAGATGTCGGGTTCGGCGGGAGAAATAAAAGAAGTTCATGAATTGTTTGCCACACTAACATTAGTAACGGTGATTATCACAGCAGTCTTCGGTATAGTCATTAAGATAATTAAGAAAGAGAAAACGATTCTTAAATGGATTTTATTCGGATTGTATTGTCTGGCAACGGTTTTTGTAACTATTACCGGTTTTTATGGCGGTACCCTTGTTTATAATTATATGATGCCTCTATAATAATAACTTAAAATTAAAATAATATGAAAAGAATTTTATTCCTAGCACTAATTGTTTTAATAGCCCTAGCCGGTTGTAAACAAGTAAAACCAATTAAAACCATTGAAAATCTGAAAGCAGGAATTAAGGGTGAGACAACGGCAAGTGCTAAATATGCTGCATTTGCTCAAAAAGCCAGAGAAGAAGGACACGATACAATTGCAAAATTATTTGATGCAGCTTCAAATGCAGAATCAATCCATGCAAATAATCACAAAAAAGTTTTAGAAGCGCTGGGAGAAAAAATGGAAGATTTTACCCCTGAATTTGAAGTAAAAACCACTGCCGAAAACCTTCAGGCTGCCAATGAAGGAGAAACTTATGAGATGAATGTCATGTACCCTCAGTTTCTTGCTGATGCTAAAGAAGAAAAAGTTGAAAAGGCTGTAAAATCATTTACATGGGCAATGGATACGGAAAAAAAACACCAGCAGTTTTATTCAACTTCGCTCGAAGCTCTGAATAATGGAAATGAAAATACACTACCATATGTTTTCGCAGTTTGTCCTGTCTGTGGCAATACATATGATAACAATAATGTTGATGAAAAGTGTGCATTTTGTCAGACAAGTAAGGATAAGTTCATAATAATATAGAAAACAGATTAGCAGAAAATAATTGACATTATGTTCCAATTTTAAAAAGACTCATGATATCTCTCATGAGTCTTTTTTTTGACTTAAAATGATTATTCATAAATCTCAGTCAATTAGAAAATCTAGGATTTATATTTTCAGTAGATTGGAGATTAAATTTTTTCTAACTGAATATAATATTTCTAATACTTTTTTAGGGATGATATCTTGAAAAAGTTCTTATTAATATTATTTTAGATTGAATCATAAATTAAATCATAATTTGTT
The DNA here is from genome assembly GCA_963781805.1 of uncultured Bacteroidales bacterium. Lineage (GTDB taxonomy): Bacteria > Bacteroidota > Bacteroidia > Bacteroidales > UBA10428 > JAFGPL01. Next base: position 4,319,310 of record CAWAHF010000004.1, on the reverse strand, counting down.
ATATTTTAGACATTTCATGCTAATCGTTATGAAAACTTTATTTTATTTTTGCATTCCATTTGTGTTAATTTTCACAACTCAAACAGTTTTCTGTCAGACAAATTTCTTACCCGGTTATATCATATCCAATGACAACGATACCACTTACGGCTTTATCGATTATAGGGGTGATGAAAGAAATTGTAAATTCTGTGTATTTAAAATTACTGAGGGAAAAAAGCCAATAACATATGAACCTAATGAATTAAAAGCTTATCGATTCATAGACAGCAAATATTATGTCTCTAAAAATATTCTGATAAAAGATAAAACCACTCAGGTTTTTGTGGAATATTTGGTTGATGGTATTGTCGATCTTTTCTGTTACAGAGATAATCAGGGTGATCATTATTATTTGGAAATGATCGACGGAAGATTGTTAGTATTAACCATTGAAAAAGAAAAAGTATTCATTAATGATGAAGGATGGTTTATAAAAACTACAAATAAGCATATTGGACTTTTGAAAGCCACTTTTGCTGATTGTCCCGAAATACAACCAGAATTAAATGATGCTGAACTATCATGTAAGTCATTGATCAAAATTACATCAGACTATCATAACTATGTATGTAAAGATTCAATTTGTCTTGTCTATCAAAAAAAAATACCTTATGCTCGAATAAAATTTGCTCCCTATATTGGATACGGAGTTTCAAAATTGAGATTTGCTGGGGATGATTTTTATTCTCAAATTGCGATAGGTCTCTCACATTACCCATTACTTGGAGTAAGCGTGAATACTTTGATCCCAAGGATTAATGATAAAATATCCTTTCAACTAAATTCGGAATTTGGAAAAACCAGTTATTCCGGATCAAATTCAATTGTCTATTCCTCTTATCTTCGTGAAGATAATGAATTGCATATTAGTTCAATATCTTTTAAAGAAACTTTTTTATTCAAATATACTTATCCAAAAGGGAAATTCAGACCGGTTTTAAATATAGGTTGCGGAGTATTATTTAACCACTTCTCAAATTTGGAACGATTTCGTGAAATTCAGTATTGGAGTCTTTTAGATGAGTATAAATATGATAATATTCCTATCTCAAATACCATGGTAGGATTTATCTCAGGTATTGGTGGTCATTATTATTTGGATGATAAACATATTATTTCTCTGGAAATAGATTATGGAAATTTCAAAGGGCAAACAAATTTTATTGTAACAACATTGCAAAATTTATCTTTTAGGGTGGGATATTATTTATAACTATTTGTCTTTGCCGAAGAAATAGCATTTGATTAAATCACATTTTCAAAGAATTAATTCCACAGTTGTAAAAATTCTTTGATATAGATTAATTTTATTCTCTGAAAAAAACCAGATCAACAGCCTCTTATGCCTCAAACCTTTAAAAAAGATCTTCAGTACTATAAGTTTTGCCTGTATGGGTTTTTGAAAAACCAGCGGTTTTTTGAGCCGTTTTTTATGCTTTATTTTTTGAAGCTGGGTATGAGTTTTACCCAAATTGGCACATTATATGCTATTCGTGAAATTACCCGTAATATTTTCGAAATTCCTAGCGGTATGCTCGCCGATGCTTTCGGTCGAAGAAGAACCATGATGACTTCATTCAGTTTTTATATCGTTTCATTTGTTCTTTATTATTTTGCCTTGGGATATGTTTCCCTTGCAGTGGCTTGTATTTTTTTTGGCGCCGCAGATGCTTTCCGTACAGGTACCCATAAAGCCATGATTTTTCAATATCTGAAATTGCATGACTGGGAAAATCAAAAAGTACACTATTATGGGCATACACGTTCATGGTCACAAATGGGCTCAGCGCTCTCATCGCTTATTGCCGCTGCAATTGTTTTCACCTCGGGTAATTATTCATCCGTATTTTTATTCAGTCTTGTACCCTATCTTATCGATTTGCTTCTGATGGCATCTTATCCCAAAGTGCTCGAAGGTGAAGCAGTCAAGCAACCCAATGAAAATATACTCATTGTGTTTAAAAAGGTTTTACTTGAATTTGCTTACTCATTTAAAAACATACGGTTACTGAAAGCCATAACCAATATGTCGGCATTCAGCGGATATTACCAGGCAGTGAAAGATTACCTGCAACCGGTAATTCAAACCTTTGCATTAAGTGTGCCCATATTCCTCACAATGGATAATCATAAAAAAGGAGCTTTGATGGTAGGTATAATTTATTTTCTGTTATACTTTGCAACATCTTTTGCCTCCAGAAATTCGGGTAAGGTAGCCGATAAGTTTAAGAACCTGGTAAAGCCGTTAAATCTTACCCTGATTATCGGTTTAACTACAGGAATTCTAATTGGTATTTTTTACAAACTGAATTTAATGTTTATCTCTGTTTTGTTATTCAGTTTTATATATATACTCGAAAATTTACGGAGACCCATGGCCATATCTTATGTTACCGAACAACTAAATCAGAATATACTTGCCTCAGTGCTATCGGCCGAATCGCAGGCGAACACTGTGTTTGCAGCCATTATTGCAGTGTTGTTCGGATTCTTTGCCGATAAATTTGGAATTGAGTTTAGTTTTATTGGTATCAGTCTTGCGTTGTTGATCTTATCTCCACTCTATTTTATTGCCAAGGATAAGAATAAAAGGTGATTATTAAAAAAATTAGTGTCATGTCAGGCATTAAATGTAGGAATTAATCTTTCGGAGACCCTGAAACAAGTTCAGGGTGACTACTGCTTGACATGACACTATACTGATTTAATCCTATTCGGGCATGTATTCTTTCGGATTTACCCTTTCCCCATTTTTAAGTACTTCATAATGCACATGAGGTCCGGTTGACAGACCAGTATTTCCTACGAATCCTATGGTCCGCCCACGCTTAACTTGTTCGCCTGCTTTTACAGATATACTTTTCAGATGAGAACAGAATGTGGAAAATACCTCGCTATGCTTTATCAGAATGTAATTCCCCATTTTTGAATCGAAGTCTGCTTTGGCAACGATTCCATTCGCTGTGGCCATTACCCTCTCACCTTCCGGCGCAGCCAAATCTACAGCATAATGAAAGTCCTTTTCTCCGGTGATTGGATTTTTCCTTTCTCCAAAACCGGAGATATGCGTCACTTTTTTTATATCTACAGGTGAAATTGATGGTACATTTTCATCCTGAATTTTCACAGACAGATTTACAGAATTTGAAACTGCATTGTATCTGACGAAAGTAAATGCAAATAGCAAAAAAGATATCAAAGGAATCACTAACAGATATATTCCCAGATATTTAATTGAAGATTTATTTTTGGTTATCATGACAATACGTTTTTTAATGGTTTTGTAATAAAATTGACTAATAAGTCCCTGTGAACTCACCGTCTGAATACGATTAACCATACAATCAAGATATTTTTCCAAATCGAATTTATTCCTGATCACTCTATGGTCTGCAAGGTATTCATGTTGTAATTTCAGGGAACTTTTGTAAAGAAAAACAAATGGATTAAACCAAAGCAGCAAAGAAACAATCTCAGCAACCACCAGATCAAACCAATGAAATTGTGTAATATGAGCTTTTTCATGTTCAATGATCATTGGATTGTTTTCATTTTCCGGTAAAAAAATAATTTTAAAAAACGAAAAAGGTGAAATTGCATTCGTTTTTGCAAAATTAAGTTTACCTATTTTTAAGATTTCAGAATCTCTCCTTATTCGGTTAATCCTGAGAAAAGAAAGCAAAAGTCTGAAGAACAAAAGAGCCAGTCCGGTAAAATAGATCACCGACAAGGCTGTTGTAAAGTTGATCGTTTTTATGCCATTCGAAAAAGTTTGAGGTTGAAAAAAATCATTTTCCGGAATAATCAAAAATCTGTTTATCATAGTTGAAAATTCTGAATCTGACTGTTTTTTAAATATTGAAAATTCAAGAATTGGAATAATAAAAGAGAGAATCATACCTAACACCAGGTATATCCTGTTTAGAAAGAAATACGTACAGTTTCTGAGAAATATACTATAGAAAGCGTAGAACATTAACAAACAAACACTTACTTTTAAAATATACCACAGATATGCAATCATAAAACTATTTATCAGATTTTATATTTTTGATTCTTTCTTCAATCAGCTTTTTAATCTCTTCCAGTTCTGAAAGATTCATTTGTTCGTTTGCAAAAAATGAAGCAAACTCAGGGGCAGAACCATTAAAAAAATTATCGATGATTATTTTTACATGGTTCTGAAAATAGTTTCTCTTTGATACCAGTGGATAATATTCATGAATTTTCCCATACGTATTGTATCCGATAATTTCTTTCTTTACCAAAATCCTGATGACTGTAGAAATAGTTGTATATGCGGGTTTTGGTTCAGGAAACTGGTTTACAATATCTTTCAGAAAACCCTTTTTCATTTTCCAGAGGTATTGCATCACTTGTTCTTCAGCTTTTGTTAGTTCTTTGCTTTCCATAACACAAATGTATAACTAATTTTATAGTTATACAACTATTTTTATAATTATATTTAAGCGATTGTTCCAGACGACAATTAATGCCTTACAAATTAATCGATTATGTGTTTAATTTGATCACTCAGACAAATAAAATCGACCTCTATCAATTATTTTTTCAGAATTTTCAGCCTTTCCTCAAGAGCTTTGATTTTTGATTCAGCATCTGCCTTTTTAATATTTTCGATTGCAATAACATTTGCCGGGGCATTTGACGTAAATCTTGTGTTATTCAGTTTTTTCATAACCGAATCAAGAAATCCCCTGGTATAAATTAATTCAGATTTAATTTTTTTAATTTCTTCTTCATGATTAATACTATCTCCAAGAGCGATATAGTATTCTGCCGATTTTGTTATAAGGCTCACAACACCTTCGGGTTTGTGATCAATCATTTTTATTGCAGAAAGATTTCCAAGTTTCTGAATAACCGAATTAAAATGATTATGATAGCCCGTGGCATTGATACTAAGTTCAAGTTTGTCTTTGTTTGGAATCTGATTATTTGCCCGGGTATTTCTTATAAAACCGATAACCTCTTTTGCATCATCAAATAATGAAAGAATTTCATTGTCATGAGGTTTGGCCTGAGGCATGCTTGTACCCATTATACTTTCCAGTTCTGCCCTTTCTTTAAGCAGGTGCCATATCTCCTCCGTAATGAAAGGCATAAACGGATGTAATAATTTAAGCAGATGCTCAAATATATCAATTGTTGAACGATAGGTATTTTTATCTATAGCTTTTCCAAATTCCGGTTTGATAATCTCCAGATAAAATGATGAAAAGTCTTCCCAGAAAAGACGATAGAGTTGCATCAAAGCATCTGATATTTTATATTGATCGAAACATGCTTCAATATCTGAAATACCTTGTTTCAAACGTTCAAAAAACCATGTAATCCCATGCTGAGCATGCTCAGGTTGAGGAATTGAAGCATCAACATTCCAGGATTTTACCAGTCTGAATGCATTCCATATTTTATTTGCATAGTTTCTGCCCTGTTCAGGCAGACTTTCGTCGAATAACAAATCATTTCCTGCAGGTGAACAAAGCAACATTCCAACCCTTACACCATCTGCACTGTATTTTTCAATCAGATTTATCGGATCGGGCGAATTACCCAATGATTTTGACATTTTCCTTCGATGGCTGTCTCTGACCAGGCCCGTTAAATAGACATTATTAAATGGTTTTTCATTCATATATTCATAACCGGCAATTATCATACGCGCTACCCAGAAGAATAATATTTCGGGAGCAGTTATCAGATCGCTTGTCGGATAATAATATTTTATGTCTTTATTTTCCGGACTTCTGATACCATCCAGAACGGAGATAGGCCAGAGCCAGGAAGAGAACCAGGTATCAAGAACATCTTCATCCTGTTTTAAATTTGTCCATTTTAATTCATTATTACCTGTTTTTTCCTGAGCAAGTTTTAAGGCTTCTTCAACTGTTTCTGCAACCACATAATCATTTGAATTATTAATATAATATGCTGGTATGCGGTGCCCCCACCAGAGTTGCCGCGATAAGCACCAGTCTTTTACATTTTCCATCCAATGCTTATAGGTGTTTTTAAACTTTGATGGAATCAGGGCAATATCATTATTCATAACATGGTTGAGTGCAGGTTTTGAGAGTTCTTTCATTTCCAGAAACCACTGCATCGAAAGTTTTGGTTCAATAACTGCATCCGTTCTTTCCGAAAATCCAATTTTATTTACATAATCTTCTGTCTTTGCAAGCAATCCTTCATCTTCAAGCATTTTCACAACAAGTTCACGGGCTTTGAACCGATCTTTTCCGACGAAAAGCCCGGCTTTCTCGCTCATGCTTCCATCATCGTTAAATATATCAATGCTTTCCAGGTTATGTCTGATGCCAATTTCATAATCGTTAACATCATGTGCAGGAGTTATTTTCAGACATCCTGTCCCAAACTCCATGTCCACGTATGCATCTTCAATAATCGGAACCAACCTGTTTATCATCGGAACATAAACTTTCTTACCTTTAAGGTGCTTAAATCTTTTATCCTCCGGATTTATACATACTGCAGTATCACCCAGGATTGTCTCCGGTCGGGTTGTGGCAATGGTAACGAATGCATCTTCACCCTCAATTTTATAAATGACGTAATACAGTTTCGATTTTACTTCTTTGTAAATGACTTCTTCATCCGAAACGGCTGTTTTAGCCTGGGGATCCCAATTAACCATCCGAACTCCCCGATATATTTTCCCTTTTCGGTAAAGATCAACAAACACCTTAATAACGCTTTCAGACATTTCATCATCCATGGTAAATTTAGTTCTTTCCCAATCGCATGATGCTCCAAGCTTTTTCAGTTGTTCAAGTATTATTCCGCCATGCTTGTGCGTCCATTCCCAGGCATGTTTCAAAAATTCATCCCGGGAAATATCTTTCTTATCAATTCCTTCACTTTTCAATTTGTTTACTACCCTTGCTTCGGTAGCAATAGAGGCATGGTCGGTGCCAGGCACCCACAGGGCATTGAAACCAAGCATTCGGGCACGACGAATTAAAATATCCTGAATGGTATTGTTGAGCATGTGTCCCATATGCAAAACACCTGTGACATTTGGAGGTGGGATTACAATTGTATATGGTTTACGTTGATCAGGTTCCGAATGAAACAATTTATTATCCATCCAGAATTTATACCATTTATCTTCTATCTCTTTTGGATTGTATTTGCTTGGAATATTCATCTTGTATTCAATAAAATCAAAAATTTAATTCTTGGCAAAAGTAGCAATTTATTGCAGGGGAATAAAAGAATTTAATGAATGCATACTGAATAAATCATTCAAATAAAACGAATCTTTGCCCGACTGATTATTAATTGGAATAGATTTTGTTAATAAATCTTAAAATTGTAAGAAGTAAATCAAAAATATAGTTCGTATTTTAAATGAATTCATTTAATTTTGTTCAACTTTAAAATTATTAAATCATGAGAAAGCTATTTACAATATTTGCGTTTACTGTTTTTGCAGTTTCAATAAGCTGTTCACAAACTACCAACCAGGAGAAAAAGAATGAAAACGGCCCAAAAATTGAGTTTAAAAAGACTGAACACGATTACGGAAAAATAATGCAAGGCGATAATGGACAATGTGAATTTGAGTTTACCAATACGGGCAAAGAAGCGCTTGTGCTGAATGATGTTCATTCTACGTGTGGCTGTACTGTTCCTTCCTGGCCTAAAGAACCTATAAAAGCAGGTGAATCATCTAAAATTATTGTCGTTTATAATACCAACAGGGTTGGCCCAATCAATAAATCAATTTCCGTTGCTTCGAATGCAACAGATAATCCAATTGTACTTAAAATAATTGGGAATGTAACTCCAAAACCTGTTGAAAAAACGCAGGCAGACTCAACAAATGACTAATATTTCGGATATCTTCCTTGTTTTGTTTTATTGAATTTTTTCATTTCATAATTACACATAATGCCAGACATTTCGAAGAGAGGCGTCCTAATGCCAAATTCGCCCATTCGTAAACTAGTACCCCTTGCTGAGAAATCTGCTCAGAAAGGAAATATTGTATACAGACTTAATATCGGACAACCTGATATTGCCACTTCTGAGAAAGCAATCGAAGCAGTAAAAAATTTCGATATAAAAATTATCGATTATGGACATAGTGCAGGCAATGAATCCCTTAGAAAAAAATTTGCAAGTTATTTTCAGGGTATTCATATCGATGTTACCTATGAAAATATTCTGATAACTACCGGCGCCTCGGAAGCTATTACCATTACGTTGCTTACATGTTTGAATGCCGGTGATGAAATAATTGTTCCGGAGCCATTTTATGCAAATTACTTTAGTTTTGCCACTGCTACAGATGTAGTGGTTGTTCCGATTACTTCTCATATCGAAAATGGTTTTGCTCTGCCTCCTATTTCTGAGTTCGAGAAAAAAATCACAAAACGTACCAAGGCGATAATTATCTGTAATCCGAATAACCCAACGGGTTATATTTATTCAAAAAGTGAATTGGAACAGTTGCGTGACCTGGTAAAAAAATACAATTTGTTTCTTTTTTCAGACGAGGTTTACAGGGAATTGTGTTATGATGGGAATGAATTCATCTCAATGATGAATATGGAGGGCATCGAAAACAATGTCGTGTTAATTGATTCAGTTTCTAAACGTTATAGCGCAACAGGGTTGCGGGTTGGTGCCATGGTGTCCAAAAACAAAGAACTGTTATCAACAGCGCTTAAATTTTGTCAGGCAAGGTTGTCGCCTCCCTATCTTGGACAGATAGCAGCCGAAGCTGCAATGGATTCTACTGAGGAATACCTGGAGGACATTTACAATAAATTTCTTGAGAGAAGGAATTATATCATCAAAGAACTTAATAGTATACCCGGTGTTTATTGTCCCATGCCCAAAGGAGCCTTTTATTGTATGGCAAAATTACCGGTAGATGATGCGGAAAAGTTCTCGATGTGGATGCTTGAAGAATTTGAATATCAGAAGCAAACTGTAATGCTGGCGCCTGGTGCAGGTTTCTATTACAATACCGACTTTGGCAGACAGGAAGTAAGAATCGCATATGTTTTGAATCTCGATGATTTGAAAAACGCTATGATATGTCTAAGAAAGGGGATTGAAGCTTATCCGGGCAGAACAGGAATAATTAAATCAAAGGGCGTATACATTACCTCTGATTCGGGATACTAAAACCAGATTATACTAAAAGATTAGAAATCAGGGTAGAGTAAATACTTTTCCCTGATTTTTTTATACTCTGAAATTCCATCGGCCCATGATGCTCTGATTGCTTCTGCCGAAACCCCATGAATAATTTGTGATTGCAATTCACTGTTTCCCGCATGATAATTGAAGGAAGTATTAAAAAAACTACTGCTTTCATTCATCTTGTGATAAACTATCTGAATTAATCTGATATCAATTTTTTTGAGATTTCTGGCGCTATCCACAGTTAATTTATTTAAATCCACTCCGTAACACTCTATCCCATTTAATTCAGGATTTTTTGAACCTAAATTCGGATGGGGAACAAAGTGAAAACTCTTCTCAGGAAAATCAGGATGACCGATAACTAAATAAGGAAAATCGGTACCATGCCCCAGACTCATTTCAGTTCCAACAAAAAGCCCGATGGTAGGGTATAAATACACCGCCTTCATGTTTCTAAGATTTGGAGATGGATTGACAGGAAGATTGTAAACTGAATTATGCGTATAGTTCTCACATTTAACCACTTCTATTGCACATTTAATATGATCATTTAACCATCCTTCATTGTTAATCATGTTGGCCAATTCCCCAATGGTTAGTCCATAGACGATAGGAATCGGTTCCAATCCCAGGAAAGATCTATATTTTTCTTCCATTACGGGCCCATCAATATAAAAACCATTCGGATTGGGTCTGTCAAGAAGCAAGAGAGGGACTGAGCTTTCCGCACAAGCTTCCATAACATAATGCAATGTGGAGATATAGGTATAAAATCTCACCCCCACATCCTGAATATCAAAAACCACAATATCCAAACCGTCCAAATCTTCGGGTGAAGGTTTTCTCTTTTTTCCATAAAGAGAAATAATCGGAATACCCGATTTTTCTTCCATCTTATTTTGAATGGATTCTCCGGGATCACCCACTCCTCCATATCCGTGTTCCGGACTAAATATAATTTTTACATTTATTTTCAGAGATAATAGTGTGTCAAGCAAATGCGTTTTGCCGACTATTGAAGATTGATTTACAACAAGCCCGACTCTTTTATTCCGAAGACCCGGAAGATACGTTTCTATGCGCTCGGCCCCGGTAATAATTTTTGTTTCACTATATTTTATATTCTTACAATTCGCAATAGAAATTGCAGTAAAGAGCAAAAAAACAAGTGTAATTTTTTGCATAGAATCAAAAGGTATTCAAATGAAGACACTAAATTAGCATATTAAACTTTATAATTACCGCGATTTGAACTTCGAATTTTTTATTGCCAGAAGACTAACTATTGATAAAGAAAGCAAACAGGCGATTTCAAGACCGATTATTAAGATTTCGGTACTTGCTATATCACTTGGTCTGGCAGTTATGATTATTTCGGTTGCCGTTGTTACAGGATTTAAGAATGAAATCAGAAGAAAAATTGCGGGTTTCGGAGCACATATTCAAATAGTCAATTACGATTCAAACAATTCTTTCGAAACAAAACCCATTTCCAAAAACCAGCCTTTCTATCCATCGCTTGATTCGGTTTATGGAATTAAACATATCCAGATTTTTGCCACCAAGCCGGGAATTATAAAAACCAAAGATGATATTCAGGGAGCTATTGCAAAAGGAATTGGAAGTGATTTTGATTGGAGTTTCTTTAAAGAAAATCTGAAAGAAGGAGAAATATTTCATGTTAATGATTCGGTTAAAACCGATAAAGTTCTGATTTCCAAATATCTTTCTTCATTGCTAAAACTCAAAGTAGGTGATAAATTTGGGATGTATTTTATTGATGATAAACCCAGGGGTCGGCCATTCAGAGTTTCAGGCATTTATGAAACAAGTCTCGAAGAATTTGATAAGCAGTTCATTCTGGCCGATATCGGTCATATTCAACAATTGAATAACTGGAGCAGGGATCAGATAAGTGGTTTTGAAGTTTTGATTAAAAATTTTAACGATCTGGATTATATGACCTATATGGTTTCGGGAATTGTTGGATCTCAAATATCCGAAGAGGGTGCAAGATTGCGCGTAATTAACATCAAACAAAAGAATCCACAAATTTTTGACTGGCTGGGATTAATCGATAAAAATGTCTGGATCATTCTGGGTCTCATGTTGATTGTGGCCTCCTTCAACATGATTTCCGGCTTATTGATTATGATTCTGGATCGTACCAATATGATAGGCATCCTTAAGGCAGTTGGAACGCAAAACCGGACGATCCAGAGAATTTTCCTGTACCAGGCAACCTATCTTATGATAAAAGGTCTATTCTGGGGAAATCTGATAGGTCTTTCGATTTGTTGGCTTCAGTATACTTTCCGGATTATAAAGCTGGAACAATCATCCTATTTTATTGATTATGTTCCGATTAATTTTAACGGACTCTATTTTCTTATTTTAAATATCGGCACTCTAATACTAACATTGTTAATTCTTCAGTTGCCAGCCATGGTAATTTCAAGAATTAGTCCGGTAAAAACAATCAGATACGATTAAATTCCAGACACTGTCATGTTTTCAGTCATTGAAAATTTAAAGAAACAACTTTCCGAAAAACTTCCGGGTAGAGAATCTCAATACAGTATGGCACCGAACTCCAGAAATATTTTTCCGGCGGGAAGTCCAAATCAAAAAGCCGGAGTTCTACTATTGCTTTATCCCAACAATGCAGGGATATTTACCGTTTTTATCAAGCGTTCTGAATATGAAGGAGCACATAGCGGTCAGATTAGTCTGCCCGGAGGCAAATTCGAACCGGGAGATAAGGATCTCGAATACACTGCGTTGCGGGAAACTGAGGAAGAAATTGGTATTCAACTAAAAGATATTGAAATCATCGGGCAGCTTACTCCACTTGAAATTCCTGTAAGTAATTTCGAAGTTTTTCCGTATGTGGGTTATACAGCTAAAATGCCCGATTTTATTCCCGATCCTTCAGAAGTTGAATACCTGATTAATGTAAACCTGACTACCCTGCTAAATCCGGCTGTCATAAAATGGAAAATCATGAACATCAGGGAATTCACTATCGAAGTTCCTTTTTTTGATATTAATGAAAACCATATATGGGGAGCTACAGCCATGATGCTAGCTGAATTTATTGAAGTCCTGAAACGATCAGGATATCCTGCCGGTAAACCATAAAAAAACCCGGTAAAACCGGGTCTTGTTATTTATCATTTTTGATAAGGTTCTTATAATGCTCGTATCTATCAAGAATCTGGCTTACATAATTATAAGTTTCAACTCCCCTGCAATATCCATATTTAACTACAGGATCATTATAAAAATCCGGATCCGATTTCTTTAACAGGTAGGTATCTACATTATCATCCCAAATATTCGGATCTTTCCCGTCTTTTTCTGCCAATTTCTGGGCATCGAGTACATGTCCCAAACCAACATTGTATGCGGCAAGTACAAATTTTATCCTTTCAGAGCGATCCTTGATGTTATCAAATCTTTCTTCCAGCCACTTGATAAGTTCAGTCCCCGCCTTTATCTGCTGAACAGGGGTTGCATTTTTGCCTATGCCCATTTTTTGAGCAGTTACAGGCATAAGCTGCATTAGCCCATACGCACCTGCCCAAGATACTGCATTGGGTTTAAAACGCGATTCCTGATAAATCAGAGAAGCAACCAGCCTCCAGTCCCAATTGATTTCTTTACTGTACTTTTTAATAATTTTATCATATTCTGAAATTTTACCGGAGTTAATTGCATACAAATCACTGCCTACAATCTCAGATGATTTACGATTATTAAAATATTTGGCATAAATTAAATTAAACCGTTTCGTTTTCTTAAAGTCCGATAACCAATTGTTTACTTCATTACGAAAATCTGTTGATCCCTTTCTGACTGCCCAAGCCATGTTTTGCGGAAAACTTACTTTTGTTTCCACATCAATGTTAGGATAATAAGTCTGGTTAACATCGGCCACCTGTTCATCGCTAACCGTATAATCAATCTCACCACTTGCAACTTTTGAAATCAACATTTCCACATCTTCATCCACTTCTTTGATAATTATAGTATCTCCAATCTCATCAGACAGATTTTTTAACCTGGCAACATGTGATGAATGACGTTGAACATAAATTGTTTTGCCTGCTAAATCTAACTGATTCCTGATTAATTTTTCATTTAGTGTAGATTTATTCAGGTATTCCCATCCTTTGGGTTTTCGTTGCACCAATACCTGGCATGCCTGACTATGAGGCAAAGTGAAGTCAACTAACTTCTTCCTGTCTTTGGTTATGGTGAGGTTAGATGCAATAAGATCCACTTCCCCATCTTTAAGTTTCTTAAAATTATCAGACAAGTTATTACTCACGGTAACTTCCAGTTTAACACCGAGATAATCTGATAATTCCTGAAGCAGGTCAAACTGAAATCCCATAGGTTGACCTCTGTATATAAAATAATTTGTTGAATTATAATCAGTTGCTACAGATAATTTTCCGTTTTGTCGAATTCTTTCAAGATCAGAAATTGTCGCCTCATCCTTAGTACTTTTGTGTAAGTCTTTACATGAAGCAAGTATAAATAACAGTAATACTGCTATTTTAACATGATTTTTTTTCATAACTTATTTTTTAAGTTATACCAGTCTAAATTTTTGTATTGTTGACATTAGCAATTTCCCATAAAAGACAAATCAATTAATCATAAAAATTCCATGAAATGCCTGCTTTAAACATTCTTTCTGCTCTGGGATAGTGTAATATTGAGAAGTAATTCCTATCAATTAATCCTGAATTAATATGTTCAAATTTAAAAAAGAATAATGCACGTTTCAATTTAATATTTAAAAAGATATCCACAACGGGATATCCTCCGATTTTCTTTTCTACCTGTCTTATAAAGCTTGCTGTTGGTGGCATATACGCATATCCATAATATTTTGTATCATAATATATATCAAATCCTAACAATGCAGTGAATCCACCGCCTGTAAAATTAAAGTGAATATCCTGTTTGAAAAACGTTGAATTATTAAAACAGACATTTGGTATTCCCAGAATTGTTTCGTTATTAACATATTGAAATGCCAGTTTGTTCAAAGAACTAAATTTCCAAAAGTTAAAATTTTTAAAAATTCTCAATTCCAGTACCGAAAGTAATTTATTATATTGCTTCGGAAAACCGCTGGTATCAAAGAATATATGGCCGCGAAGTAACGCATAATTTAGCTCTGATTCAAATTTATTTGGTGAATGACTATATTTAAGTGATAACCGTAGATTTTTTAACGGTTTAAAATTTTCAGACCAGTTAAAATAATTTGAAAAGTAATGTTGGTAAAGATAGAATGGCTTTTCCGAAGAGAATCCAATAGAACCTGAAATATCAGGAATTCTGCTTTTATCGAGCAAGCTCACGCTGGTATTTAAATGATAATTCCCTTGTTTATATCCGCTTAAATAATAATATCCATACAGATATATGTTAAAAAGATGTGTATTTGAAATAGCTCCGGCACTAATTTTAAGATTTGATTCAAAAAAATTATAGTTAAACGGATATTCCTTCTTGCCCGAACCCGATGGATATTTCCGGCTTTTCTGATCCTTACTTGTAAAATTGTACTTAATCAGTTCATTTGACAAATCTGCATATAAAATATTTGTTTTATTATCTTTAATATACAATCTTACTGTATTCTCAAGCTTTCGGTAATATATTGAATCAAATGTTCTTAATTTATTATAATAAATAGAATCATATAATCCTGCCTCTATACCCGTCTGAGGTACTTTATCCGAAAAAAGTCTTTTATCTGTTTCATATTTGGTAATTACCATTAGGCCAATGCTGGTTTTCTTAGATAATGAATCCGTAGAGAGGGTATCATTCCTTTTCAGATATTCCGAAAGGTTTATATTATGGACCATTATAAAATTCAGATTCTTAAAGGTATCAACTACATAGGCAGTTTCACGGGGTTGACTTCCTTCACCTTTAAAAACAGTTATTAGGTCTGCAGGAGATTGATAATAATCGGGTAGGAGAAGCGTATCGCTAACGATGCCCCCATTTTGGTTTACGATAAAATTATTGGTATTTATACTAAAGTCATACGTATAATAGTCACCATCATAGCTTGAAAAAAAATTGAATGAGTTTCTTTTTGTTCTCTGAAAACGGTATTGACCGCTGGATGCATTTGTATTATATTTCAGTCCAAAATTCAATTTTTTATTTACATTCTGCGTATGAAATACTTCAAGAATTTCTTCCTTATCGGTACTGCCGCCACCATTAATGTAAGACAATTTTGTAAATTGCCTTCGGGTATTCACAAAAAGGGTTTTATCCCAGGTAAAGAGGTAGGGATAATAATTATTAAGAAATAAAAATTCATTCTTCTCATTTCTTTCGAAAAAGGTATTGGAGATACAAGGTGAGCCATAGTTCCCCAGGGAGGAATTTGAAAAATAATATTTATTCACCGGATTATCGAATTGTATCGATTCAATGGAGGTATCAATATCAATAAGATCTTTCCCAAAGAAATCTTCCGAGATATTCCAGGAAGATATGCTGGGAACAGAGTCCTTTTGTGTAAATGCATAAAAAGAACAAAGGGATAGGGTAATTATCGAAATAATTTTTTTCATGGTTGCCAGGAACAACAAAAAAACATCAAGGGAGTAAAGATATTGCCTTAAGTTAGATAAATCAAGAAAAAAAATCCCGTCTGTTAAGAAACAGACGGGATAAAAAGATTGGCGACGACCTACTCTCCCACGAATGCAGTACCATCGGCGCTGGCGGGCTTAACTTCTCTGTTCGGAATGGGAAGAGGTGGAGCCCCACCGCTACAGTCACCTGAAGCCTTTAGTTCGTTACAAAAGAACGAACGAATACCTTATGACGTAAAGGTGATAATTTATTTATTAAGCTGTCAACAAGAAAGCTCACGGGTAATTAGTACTGCTCAGCTTTGACGTTACCGTCTTTACACCTGCAGCCTATCTACGTCATCGTCTCTGACGACCCTTAAGGGAGATCTAATCTTGAGGTAAGCTTCGCGCTTAGATGCTTTCAGCGCTTATCTTTTCCAAACATAGCTACCCTGCGATGCAGCTGGCGCCACAACAGGTACACTAGAGGTTTGTCCGACACGGTCCTCTCGTACTAGTGTCAGGTCCTCTCAAATCTCCAACGCCCACAACAGATAGGGACCGAACTGTCTCACGACGTTCTGAACCCAGCTCGCGTGCCACTTTAATCGGCGAACAGCCGAACCCTTGGGACCTTCTTCAGCCCCAGGATGTGACGAGCCGACATCGAGGTGCCAAACCGCTCCGTCGATATGAGCTCTTGGGAGCGATCAGCCTGTTATCCCCGGAGTACCTTTTATCCTTTGAGCGATGGCCCTTCCATACGGAACCACCGGATCACTATGCCCTACTTTCGTACCTGATCGACTTGTATGTCTCACAGTCAAGCGCCCTTGTACCATTACACTCTTCTGGCGGTTACCATTCGCCATGAGGGCACCTTTGGGAGCCTCCGTTACTCTTTTGGAGGCGACCACCCCAGTCAAACTACCCACCATACACTGTCTCCCGACAAGTCGGGATTAGATCCCAGATAAGCAAAGGGTGGTATTTCAAGGTTGACTCCACGAGAGCTAGCGCCCCCGCTTCACAGTCTCCCACCTATCCTACACATCACTTACCCGAAATCAATGTAAAGCTATAGTAAAGGTTCACGGGGTCTTTCCGTCCCGTTGCGGGTACCCGGCATCTTCACCGGGACTACAATTTCACCGAGCTCATGGCTGAGACAGTATCCAGATCGTTACACCATTCGTGCAGGTCGGAACTTACCCGACAAGGAATTTCGCTACCTTAGGACCGTTATAGTTACGGCCGCCGTTTACCAGGGCTTCGGTTCAAGGCTTCTTCTTAATAAATCAAGAATAACCTCCCCCCTTAACCTTCCGGCACCGGGCAGGTGTCAGGCCCTATACATCATCTTTCGATTTAGCAGAGCCATGTGTTTTTGATAAACAGTCGCCTGGACCATTTCTCTGCGCCCCGCTCGCGCGGGGGACCTTTATCCCGAAGTTACAGGTCTAATTTGCCTAGTTCCTTAGCCATGAATCACTCGAGCGCCTTAGGATTCTCTCCTTGTCTACCTGTGTCGGTTTGCGGTACGGGTAGCATAAATCTGAAGCTTAGAAAATTTTCTTGGAAGTTTGATTAGGATCACTATCCGCTTGTCCGAAGACTCACGGTACTATCAGGTTCACCAGATTCAAGCTATTAACCCAAACCTATAGCTACACCCTTTAACGTACTATTCCGTCAGTACGCGGATCTTTCACTACTTCGTCTTTCCATCGCAATTTATGCTAGTACAGGAATATTAACCTGTTGTCCATCGATTACGCCATTCGGCTTCATCTTAGGACCCGACTAACCCTGATCCGATTAGCGTTGATCAGGAAACCTTAGACTATCGGCGGGCCGGTTTCTCACCGGCCTTATCGTTACTTATGCCTACATTTGCTTTTCCAGTCGCTCCACCATACCTCACGATACAGCTTCAGCGCAACTGGAATGCTCCCCTACCAGTTCCGACTTACGTCGGAAATCCATAGCTTCGGTAATATGCTTGATGCCCGATTATTATTCACGCCCAACCGCTCGACTAGTGAGCTGTTACGCACTCTTTGAATGAATGGCTGCTTCCAAGCCAACATCCTAGCTGTCACTGCAGTCGGACCACGTTTGATCAACTTAGCATATATTTAGGGACCTTAGCTGATGGTCTGGGTTCTTTCCCTTTTGTCCACGGACCTTAGCACCCATGGGCTCACTCCCGAGTATATGTCGTAGCATTCGGAGTTTGTCAAGGTTTGATAGGCGGTGAAGCCCTCGAGCCTTATCAGTAGCTCTACCTCTACGACACTCACCTCGAGGCTGCACCTAAATGCATTTCGGGGAGTACGAGCTATCTCTCAGTTTGATTAGCCTTTCACCCCTACCCACAGATCATCCAAAAACTTTTCAACGTTTACTGGTTCGGCCCTCCATACCGTGTTACCGGTACTTCAGCCTGTCCATGGGTAGATCACAAAGTTTCGCGTCTGCCCCCACTAACTATACGCCCTATTCAGACTCGCTTTCGCTTCGGCTACTCCGCTGAGCGGATTAACCTTGCTAGTGAGGAGCAACTCGTAGGCTCATTATGCAAAAGGCACGCCGTCACCACGCCTAAGCATGGCTCCGACCGGTTGTAAGCGCATGGTTTCAGGAACTATTTCACTCCCCTGTTCGGGGTGCTTTTCACCTTTCCCTCACGGTACTAGTACACTATCGGTCTCACAGTAGTATTTAGCCTTACCAGATGGTCCTGGCAGATTCAGACAGGATTTCACGTGTCCCGCCCTACTCAGGATACCACTAAGATTATAACTTCTTACGCATACAGGCCTATCACCTCCTATGGATTAACTTTCCAGAAAATTCTGCTTCGAAGTTATTCTCTACATTGTGGTCCTACAACCCCAACATTGCCGAAACAATATTGGTTTAGGCTGTTCCCCGTTCGATCGCCACTACTTAGGGAATCACTATTGTTTTCTTTTCCTCCGGGTACTAAGATGTTTCAGTTCTCCGGGTTAGCCTCCCGACAAGTCGGGATCTCACACCTTCAGTGTGAGGGGTTTCCCCATTCGGAAATCTACGGATCGAACAGTTATTTGCACCTCCCCGTAGCTTATCGCAGCTTATCACGTCCTTCATCGCCTCTGTGAGCCAAGGCATCCACCATACGCCCTTAATCACTTTCTTTGTTGCTATTCAACTTAATAAATAAATATATCTACCAATACGTCAAAGAACTTATCATCCTCTGTAGCTTCAGCATAGGAAAATTTATTTTCCTAGTTAAAAACTATTTTGGATAAATCCTCCTTCGTTAAAACTTCGGAGGAATTTGCTGATACTTCCGGAATCGAACCGGATTATATAACCATTGTATCTATTTTAAAGAACCTAATCATTCGTGGACTGTGTCCACCGAAGTTCATTTTAGTGAACGAAGGTGGAGAATAAGGGAGTCGAACCCTTGACCTCTAGAATGCAAATCTAGTGCTCTAGCCAACTGAGCTAATCCCCCAGGCATTTATTTGGTGATTTTTTTATGAGTTGATTTATTTATTGGTTTAATTCTCCAAATCTTTAAATCACTATTTCACCAAATTTCGTAGTCCCGCCCAGAGTTGAACTGGGGACCTCTACATTATCAGTGTAGCGCTCTAACCAACTGAGCTACGGGACTATAATTTCATTTGTCCCATTTGCTCATCCGGCTATCTCCAGTAAATTAAGCCAACTCAAAAGAGCCCTGCCCTATTTCTTATGTACCCTGAATATTGGCAGGTTCGGGACCATTTTTTGAAAAGTCACCGGGTAAAAATTTGCTCAGGGAAATATAAAAAAGAAGAGACTTAAAAGGAAAAAGCGATTTATCGTAATAAACCTCTCCAGAAAGGAGGTGTTCCAGCCACACCTTCCGGTACGGCTACCTTGTTACGACTTAGCCCCAGTCACCGGATTTACCCTAGGCCGCTCCTTGCGGTTACAGACTTCAGGTACCCCCGGCTTCCATGGCTTGACGGGCGGTGTGTACAAGGCCCGGGAACGTATTCACCGCGCCGTTGCTGATGCGCGATTACTAGCGATTCCAGCTTCATGAAGTCGAGTTGCAGACTTCAATCCGAACTGAGACCGGCTTTAGAGATTAGCATCCTGTCACCAGGTAGCTGCCCTTTGTACCGGCCATTGTAACACGTGTGTAGCCCTGGACATAAGGGCCGTGCTGATTTGACGTCATCCCCACCTTCCTCACGGTTTACACCGGCAGTTTCGTTAGAGTTCCCGGCATTACCCGCTGGCAACTAACGATAAGGGTTGCGCTCGTTATGGGACTTAACCCGACACCTCACGGCACGAGCTGACGACAACCATGCAGCACCTTGTAGGTCGTCCCGAAGGAAACTCCGGTTTCCCGGAGAGTCGCCCTACATTTAAGCCCAGGTAAGGTTCCTCGCGTATCATCGAATTAAACCACATGTTCCACCGCTTGTGCGGGCCCCCGTCAATTCCTTTGAGTTTCAACC
Organism: uncultured Bacteroidales bacterium; assembly: GCA_963781805.1. Lineage (GTDB taxonomy): Bacteria > Bacteroidota > Bacteroidia > Bacteroidales > UBA10428 > JAFGPL01. Next base: position 4,298,927 of record CAWAHF010000004.1, on the reverse strand, counting down.
TTGCGGTCGTACTCCCCAGGTGGATCACTTAATGCTTTTACTTAGCCGCTGACTGTTTATCGCCAACAGCGAGTGATCATCGTTTACGGCGTGGACTACCAGGGTATCTAATCCTGTTTGCTCCCCACGCTTTCGTGCCTCAGCGTCAGTGTTAGTTTAGTAAGCTGCCTTCGCAATTGGTGTTCTGTGTAATATCTATGCATTTCACCGCTACATTACACATTCCGCCTACCTCAACTATACTCAAGAATAACAGTATCAAAGGCAATTTTACGGTTGAGCCGCAAGATTTCACCACTGACTTATTATTCCGCCTACGCACCCTTTAAACCCAATAAATCCGGATAACGCTTGCATCCTCCGTATTACCGCGGCTGCTGGCACGGAGTTAGCCGATGCTTATTCTTACGGTACCGTCGAACTCCGACACGTCGGAGAATTTCGTCCCGTAAAAAAGCAGTTTACAACCCGTAGGGCCGTCATCCTGCACGCGGCATGGCTGGGTCAGACTTGCGTCCATTGCCCAATATTCCTCACTGCTGCCTCCCGTAGGAGTCTGGTCCGTGTCTCAGTACCAGTGTGGGGGACTACCCTCTCAGGCCCCCTAGCCATCGCTGCCTTGGTGAGCCGTTACCTCACCAACAAGCTAATGGCACGCATGCCCATCTTTAACCATTAAAACTTTAATCCTGAAAACATGCGAATTCAGGATATTATGGGGTATTAATCCGAGTTTCCTTGGGCTATCCCCCAGTTAAAGGTAGGTTGCATACGCGTTACTCACCCGTGCGCCGGTCGTCAGCATGTATTGCTACACCTGTTACCCCTCGACTTGCATGTGTTAAGCCTGCCGCTAGCGTTCATCCTGAGCCAGGATCAAACTCTTCATTGTAATTAAGAAGTTTAATATGCTCAAGATTTATTACTCATCAAAGAATTGCGAAATTCTAATGAATTCGCTTAAACCTTTCTTGTCTCTTCAATATTTTCAAAGAACCTTTTATGTTAACCAGCTAAGTTAAGAAAATATCTTTTACCTCGCCAGAAATATCATACTTTTTAAAAGAACAAATTCTTCTTGTTGAATATTCTGGTGTCCAATTTTACACCTAATAAATTAATTTGATTTTTATTACTGGTCTTCGTTTTTAACTCACTACTTAAAGCGGACGCAAATGTATAATTAAATTTTTCACCAGCAATACTTATGCGATTTTTTCTCTTCAATTTATCATTTTAAAGAACGTTGCCTGAAAAGAGGGTGCAAATGTATATCTTATTTTTTAATTCTACAAGACTTTTTTTGCCTTTTTTCCCAATTTTCTCATTTTTTTAAAGAACCTCTTGTGTTACCTGAATTTGAGGCTGCAAATGTATAACGAATTTTTTAATCAGCAAGTGTTTTTTAATAAATTTCAAATTATTTTTTTATCTGGCTGAATTCCAACTAATCCCAGAACTTACAACATGGTACAAATAGTTTCTAAACCAATTTCAGAACTAATTTTAACACAAATTGTACAGAAAAAAAATGTTTCAGATAATCCAACTTATTGACAATATTTCAAATTAGCTATCAATTGCTTCAAAAAAAATGAAGCAATTGATAGGGTCCTTGCACTGCAAATCAAATCATCTGCAAGATAATTTAAGAGAAAAAGTATATATTCGTGTAACTTTTTAAATTAATTCTGTGAATGAATCTTTGGTGATAATACCAACTTATAACGAGAAAGAGAATATAGAGAAGATAATAAGAAAAGTATTTTCTCTTCCTCTTAAATTTGATATATTAATAATTGATGACGGCTCTCCTGATGGTACCCAGGAAATTGTTCAACATCTCCAAAAAGAGTCATTTGGCGAGCATCTTTTCTTGTCTAAACGACCGGGTAAAATGGGATTGGGCACTGCTTATATCCACGGTTTTAAATGGGCATTGGAAAGAAGCTATCAATACATATTTGAGATGGATGCTGACTTTTCACATAATCCTGAAGATTTGATAAAACTTTATAATTCCTGCAGCAAAGGAGCAGATGTGACTATCGGCTCAAGATATAAATCAGGTGTAAATGTAGTCAACTGGCCCATGGGCAGAGTGCTTATGTCTTACTTTGCATCAAAATATGTACGTATTGTTACCGGTATGAAGATTAATGACACAACGGCAGGTTTTAAATGTTACAGGAGAAGAGTACTCGAAAATATAGATTTAGATAAAATAAAATTCAAAGGCTATGCATTTCAGATTGAAATGAAATTTACTGCCTGGAAAATGGGGTTTATAATAGAAGAAATTCCTATTGTTTTTACAGATCGTAAAGAAGGATCATCGAAAATGAGTGGCGGTATTTTTAATGAAGCGCTATGGGGAGTAATTAAAATGAAATTCTTCAGTTATTTTAAGAAATATAAAAAAGTAGCTTAATGATGGCTAAAAAGCTGATAAAAAACGGCTTAATTGTAAATGACGGAAAAATAACTCCCGGAAGTGTTTTGATTGATGGTGCGTTTATAGAGGATGTATTATTGGACACGAACCCTGTTCCTGAAATAGATGACTGCGAAATTATTGATGCAGATAAAAAAATAATTATCCCCGGCATTATAGATGATCAGGTACATTTTCGTGAACCCGGCTTGACTCACAAAGCTTCTATTGAGTCAGAATCAAGAGCTGCTGTGGCAGGCGGAGTTACATCCTTTATGGAAATGCCAAACACTATTCCTCAAACTATCACCATTGATCTACTTGAAGAAAAATATGCGCTGGCTTCAAAAAAATCGTTTGCAAATTATTCCTTCTATTTGGGTGCTACCAATGATAACCTGGATGAGTTACTTCGAATAGATCAAAAATCTGTTTGCGGCATAAAAATTTTTCTCGGCGCATCAACCGGTAACATGCTTGTTGATAATGCTGAAACCCTCGAAAATATATTCTCAAAATCGAAAGCCCTCATAGCCGTTCATTGCGAGTATGAACCCATTATCCAGGAAAATATTGTTTCGTTCAGGACAAAATTCGGGGAAAAGGTTCCTGTTAAATACCATCCGATAATACGATCTCACGAAGCGTGTTACAAATCCTCAAGTTTCGCAGTAAATCTGGCAAAAAAATATGGTACAAGGCTTCATATACTACATTTATCTACTGAAAAAGAACTTGAATTATTTGACAATTCCACCCCGCTGACAGAAAAGAAAATCACCGCCGAAGTTTGCGTTCATCACCTGTGGTTTTGTGATGAAGATTATGATCGGCTGGGAAATTTTATAAAATGGAATCCTGCTATCAAATCAAAAAAAGACCGTGATAGTTTGTTCGAAGGATTGCTAGACAACAGGTTGGATATTATAGCAACCGACCATGCACCCCATACCCTGGAAGAAAAAAGTAATTCCTATTTTAAGGCGCCCTCCGGAGGACCTTTGGTTCAACATTCGTTGCAGGTAATGCTCGAATTCTATCATCAAAAGAAAATTTCGCTTGAAAAGATTGTTGAAAAAATGTGCCATGCTCCCGCCATAATTTTTAAAATTGACAGAAGAGGGTATATCCGCAAGGGATATTATGCAGATATTGTCATTGCTGATTTGAATCAATCCTACCATGTAAATAAAGACAATATACAATACAAATGTAAATGGTCACCATTTGAAAATGTCACCTTTGGTTCGAGCATAACGCATACCTTTGTCAATGGTGAACTGGCATATCATAATAACAATTTTAATGAAAATGTTAAAGGCAAAAGATTGTATTTTAACAGGTAAAAAAAAATGATTATATTTAATAACTGAAGCTGGAAATTAATTCAAGTAATAAAGCTATGAAACGAATTCCTTTTTACTTAACTGCAATTATCATATTGCTTTCAGGTTGTTGTAGGGATAAGGATAAACAAGAAGATAATTTCTTATCAATAAGCGCGTTACCTTCAACAGAATCCGGGTATGTTGTTGCCGATACGATTATTTATGATGTTATTATTAAAAATCTAAATTCAGGTGATAAATGGACGGAAAAATGCCTGAAAAATCTAAAAAAAGAACAATTTATCGATAAATTATTTGAATCAGTCTACAATGAAAAAGCTGTGGCATATGATTTAAATAGTAACAATATTATCACATCGGATGATTTAAAATCAATGGAGAAAAAAAAGGAAATTAACCGGAATAGGATAGGTAAAATCCAATTTACCGAAGCCTGGTTATTCAACGATTCTCTGTTAATATTTACAAAGAAAGTATTATCTGCCTCTTTAGGCATGGAGGTATATGATGAAAAAGGCGAACTGATAGGCTATAAGCATATTTTTAAACTACTTTTTAACTGATATATAAAAAATTAAGTGTTTCTAGCAGTGAATTTTCGTTTAGAAATTAATTGAAATTCTATATTTTTGCCCTCCAACTAATAGGATAAATAGATGTTAACTGTTGAAAAAATTGGAGGAACATCCATGTCGAAGTTTCATGATGTTCTGCATAATATTATTATAGGTCAAAAGAGAGAGAATAGTTTTTACAATAGAATTTTTGTAGTTTCTGCATATAACAATGTTACAAACTGGCTGCTTGAACACAAGAAAACCGGGGAGCCGGGTATTTATCAAAAATTTGTTAACGGGAATGATTTTACGCTGGCTTTAAACCAACTGATGGAAAAGTTGATTGCTATCAATCATACCTTTATTGATATAAAACTGGATAAAGTCACAGCTGATCAGTTTATTTTAGACAGGATTAATCTGGCCAAAGGATATCTGCTCAATCTTCAGAATGTATTGGCCACCGGATATGTTGATAAGCAAAACATACTGCTGGCAGCACGAGAAATCCTTTCATCTATTGGCGAAGCACACTCCGCATTTAATTCGGTAAATATTTTACAGAATAATGAAATTAATGCGGCATTTGTCGACCTATGCGGATTTAACGATTCAGATTATCTAACCATTGATGAGAGAATAAGAAAGGAATTCAAAAATATTGATTATACGTCAACCCTTCCAATTGCAACCGGTTATGCCAAAGGCACCGAAGGTATTATGAGGGAATTTGACCGGGGGTATAGTGAAGTTACATTTAGTAAAATTGCGGTCGAGGTGAAAGCTGATGAAGCAGTTATTCATAAAGAATTTCATTTGTCTTCGGCCGATCCGAATATTGTGGGTGTTGAAAAATCTATCCCTGTAGGTTATACCAATTTTAATGTTGCCGATCAACTTGCAGATATCGGAATGGAGGCAATTCATCCAAAAGCTTCAAAACCATTAGAAATTGCAGGCATAAGTATAAGGATTAAAAATACATTCGAACCCAATCATCCGGGTACTCTCATAGCTAAAAATTACATCTGCAGTGAATCAAAAATTGAAATTATTTCGGGTACAGATAAGGTTTATGCCATAGAAATTCATGATCCTTTAATGGTCGGCGAGGTGGGTTTTGACCTGAATATTATGCAAATCTTTCAAAAATATCATATTAGCTATATTCTAAAAACAACAAATGCAAACAGTATTACTCAGGTAATCTGGGAAAGTGATTTAAAGACAGAATTTATTGCCGAGCTAAAACAAAGATATTATGAAATTACAGTTAAACCTGTGGCAATGATTTGTATACTAGGGACAAATATCGCAAAACCCGGTATTTTAGCCAAAGCTGCGGGGTCATTATCCAACAACAAAATCAACATTGAATGCGTTTCGCAATCACTCAAGCAGGTAAATATGCAATTTGTAATTAACCGCGAAGATTATAAAAAGGCTATTGTGGTTTTGAATGATGCACTTTGTGTGATGAGTAGTTAGCTGATATATATTTTATGGGGGTTTAAAAAATTACAGCATTCCTCCTATTGCTCTGATTATTATTTACATTCGATTTATTTTTCAGGAGGTTGAAATTAATTCGATTTTATGATTACAACGTATCAGAAATTAGATTAATTTTATTGCAAAATCATTCAAAACCAATTAAATATGAATGCAAAAAATGAAAAACTGAAAAATGCATGCAAAGCTGCACTTCAAACCTTACAAAAACTTGGTAATTCAGAATATGTAGAAATTAAATCGAAGCTTGAATTTGTTATCGGAAGTTATGAGTTCGATAAGAATCCTGTTGGCCTCGTTGAATTTGGTCAAAAAACGCTGAAACTTTTAAATGAAATTAAGAAAAAGAATCCAAAGAAAATCAGCAAAAAGGTTATTACCGATTTGGAAACTTCATTGCAAAACTGACCATTTGATTTTTGAAGTTCAAAATAGTCTTTATTTAAAGAATTGACGAATGTAAGATGGACGAACTTATTTCGATTAGTTCTTTCTGGAAATTGTTTAACCAAAATTTACGTTAATATAAAATATACTTAGCTCTAAAACGTTGTAAAATCAGATCTTTATAAAGAGGAGATCTGATTTTTTATTTAAAGATATACAGATATTTTTTTTAATTGTCTGAGTATGACAAAATGAAACCTGATAAACGTATCAAACATTTTATTTCGGGGATATACTGTCTTTTAGTTCAGCATTTCTTATTTTTATAGCCAAATTGAAACCAGAAAGATTGAAAAAATATTTTATATTCTTAGTATTAATTGTGCTGATACCTGCATGCTACTCTCAGAAAAATGGACCATCGGAGTTTTATTTTGGCACAACCCAGGGAATGTCTTTATCGATGCTTAATTTTGGCGTAAAAGTAAATCAGTCATTTCATACCGGATATAATGGCGGGATTTTTTTTACCTACCTGTCTGGACCCAAAATTGGAGTGCAACTTGAATTTAATTATGCACAAAAAGGATGGAAGATAAACCCTGATTCGATTGAAAGTTACTCCCGTGATTTAAATTATTATGAAATACCTTTTTTGACACATATTGTTATTGGAAAGAAAAAATCGAAACTGATTATCGACCTTGGTCCCTATGGTTCATTTCTTAAATCAGAAAAAGAAAAGACTAATATAACGGATAGTATACCAGAATACAATGGATATAAAGTCAACAAGAAATTTGAATTCGGATATTGTTTCGGAGTTGGTTATCAGTATGCTACAAGGTTTGGAAACTTTGGTTTTGATGCCCGGTATTACAACAGTCTGACAAATATTTTTATCCCTTCTGCTGAAATACACTACTTCTCCTCAAGAAACCAGGTATTATGCATAAATATAAAATATAGCATAAAACTCTTTTAGAGAAATATGAAGCATAAAAGTATCTTAACAGGAAGTATTTAAAGAGGTTTTATTGCCTGGGAAACCAAAATGTTCCATTCTTCAAGTACATGTACAGCATGTTTAATTTCCCTTCTGCATTCATCTTCCCCGAAGTAATATTTCCTTGAAAGGACAGGGATGAGTTGATCAATAGATTGTCTCCGGATTGCCCCTAATAGGATATCAGCATATACATTCTCAAATTCATGCCTGACAACTTCGCCGTTTTCCTTATTGGAATAAATAATCACAGTACCCGTTGAAAGTCTTTTCAATTTATAGTCAGGATTAAGTTTGAGAACTTCTCTGTCATTGGAAACAACGGAAGGATTGCGTGCAGATACCAGCCCGCTTTGGAAGAATAGGAAAATAATCACCGAGAAAATGGCTAAAACTTTAGATAACTTACCTGTTAAAATTCGATCAAAAATGTACGAAATTTTCATGAGATTCAGGTTCAATTATTTATGGTTAAAAAGAATTACCAATAAAAAGTCCCCTATTAAAATGAAAAAAGGGATTCAAATATATGAAATGCAATCGAGCGAGTCAAATTTTTCATCAAAAAAGAACTTTTTATGGATATAAATTAATTTAGAACATTGTTACAGGTAAACGTTCATCATTAAAAATTGTTTATTCACCTAAGAAAAATATGATCTGTTCTCTGAAATAAATATTTATCAATATTTTAAAGGTATTCGTCGAAAAGTTTTAATCAATTGGCCTGATATTCAGTATACCTAAGTAGCTAGACAGAAAATTACAAAGATGAAGGGCGTTGAAAAAAATTGTGTGGTGGTAAAAAAACAGTTTAGAAACTACCGGGTATCCATCAATGAATCAGACAAAATTAATTTTTTAATTTCCGAAGAAATAAAAAAGAATTTGTTTGAGTTGGTAAGAAATCCAAAATCTAATCTAATCCTGAATTTATCCAATATTAAATTTATAGACAGTTCGGGTCTGACAGCCCTTGATTTAATAGCAAGGGTTTCAGAGATAGTTGGTTCCACGTTTACTATAATTAAAGTAAATAATGAAGTTGTTGAACTTTTTGAATTGGCAAAACAACACAGAGGACTAAGATTTAATTACCTGGAAGAAGGGAACAGTCAATATTATATTTAAATGATTTAAGACTAGTTTTCGGGCTGATAAGACTTTATATGGCGTTCAACCTTTGATTCGTACATATCGTTTAAGGTTACCAGAACAGCTGTTTCTTCGACTTCTCCAAAATGATAATTCATTGCCGTACCAAAAGACTTCATGGTAGGAGAGAGGTTCATATAAGAATTTATTAGCGGAGGTATAATTTCACCATGCGATCTAACAAACTGAGACAGAATTTTATAATCTTCGTTGTATGAATTTCCTGATAAAATTGAAGCCAGTGTCTTCTCATCCGTTTCAAGGATGAGTGGTTCATAAGGAGTAACCAGATTTTCTTTATCCCCAAAATATTTTCTGAAAAAGTATAATAAAAGATCTCTCGATTCCCTGTTATAACTTGTATACATGGTTACTTTACCAAAAAAATATTTTGTCTCAGGATTATTTATCCATACAGCCCCCAGACCATCCCATAAATTGTCGAGCGCAAAGATGCCTTTACTTGCTCTATTGGTAGATTGATATGCAGGTTGAACGAATGAACGGCCAAGCTCAATTACATAAGGAAGATATTCCTGTTTAAATTTTCTTGAAAATTTGAAAAGCCTGGTGGTTGCAAGGCTAAAATTTCCTTCTTCATCAGGTTTTGCCTGAGAACAGATAAAAAATCTGTATCCGCCCAGGATTTCCTTTTTTACAGGATCCCAAACAACAAGCTGTTTATAGGGAATTTCGGCTGTGTCGTATAAATCAATATCAACTTCTTTACCAGTACCTCCGCCAGCGGCCCTGAATGTAAGTTCTCTCAATCTTCCAATTTCGAGCAAACAATTTGGTGCGTCGTGATGGTCGATCACATATAAATGATTATTACCATTATTAGTGATTCTTAGAAACTTCTCATCAGTAAGTTCATTTTCGATCAATTCCCGGTCAACTGGTGGAATAATAGGTTTCATGTATAATTTGTTTAATCAATCTACAAATTTAAAAAAAATAAGATTCCATCAATCCAAAAGACAATTTTAGGATGGAAATAAAAATTATAGCGGAATATGATTAACCCCGTTGAGTGCATATACTTTTTCTTTTACCCATTTTGCCCATTCCAATGGTTTTTTCGATTTGTCAAATACCTTATAACTAATTGGAACACCAAATTTTATAGTTATAGATTTGTTTCGGTGTTTAAACGTCTCATCAACCAGATAAAACATTTCTAAATTAGCTTTTATGCCAATAAATTTTCGAAATGTTCCTAGTCGATAGAAAAATTCTGTATTTCTTCCGGAAACATGCACAGGAACAACATCCCTATTATAGTAAATGGCCTTTGTAATAAAATTTTTCTTCCACTCCAGGTCTACTATCTGACCTTTAATTCTTCGTGATACCAAACCTGCCGGAAAAGTAAGAATCTGCTGAGAAGATAAATAGGTATCATCCATAATTTTTGCATTTTCAGCATCCTGTCTGCCATGTTTATTTATGGGCAACAACACCGGGTGTAAATTAGTAATGTTCATAAGCAGATCGTTACTCAGAGACTTGACTACACCGAAATTCTCATCCAGAATGTTCATCATTAACATCCCGTCAAATCCACCTAACGGGTGATTGGCAACAAATATATACCTTCCATTTTTTGGAACCTGATCCACTCCCTCAACTGTTAACTTAATGGCGAATTCATCCAACGCTGCATGCACAAAATCCATCCCATACTTATTTCCATGCCTTTCAATAAAATCATTTAACTCTTTCTGATGAATGATCTTTTCCAGGTAACGATACACAAATCCCGGTAAAAGCCTGGCAAGAGATGGATTTTTACTTTTAAAAACCTCCCTAATATAAATTGGTTGTATATTCTTTACTGAATTAGCCATGGATATTTTGTAACGTAAAACTTGTATTAAATTTGCTAAAATTATAAAAAAACCTATCAATGTTCAACTCAGATATCATTAACAGAAGAATTTCAATACATCAGTGTAGCTACTTGTGAAGCTTAAACTTGATAAATAACACGCTGAATTTCTGCTAATTATCTTCAATATCCTCAAAAACAAAGGGTTTGATCAAAAAAAGTTATCAACAAAGTGGTAAATAATGGTTAAATGTGGTAAATTGTGGTAAAATTTATATTATTTTTACCGATTAACAGAAACCCATATAATGACAAACCTGATCGGAGATTATACGTGCAACCTGGATGCCAAGAGCAGGGTATTGCTTCCTTCTGCATTTAAAAAGCAGATATCTCCTGCAAATCAGGAAAGGTTTGTAATTAAGAAAGACATTTTTGCCAAATGTCTTGTGCTTTATCCGATGGAGGAATGGGATCGGCAGAACGATATTATCAGGGCGAAGACAAATCCTTATAACAGAGAGCATAATCAGTTCTTAAGAACCTACTATAAAGGCACAGCCGAAGTAAGTCTGGATGGTAATGGCAGGCTTTTAATTCCAAAAAGATTGCTTGAAGAAATCGGAGCAAATAAAGAAATAGTGCTTGCAGGGCAATATAATAAAATAGAAGTATGGCCAAAAGAGGTATACGATAAATCAATTTCGGGTGATGATGAATTTGCCACATTGGCTGAAAAAATTCTTGGGAATTTAAATCTGGAGAATAATGGATAATGGACTATCATGTACCAGTTTTATTATCAGAAACGATTGAAGGTCTGAATATTAATCCGTCAGGCACCTATGTAGATGCCACTTTCGGGGGAGGAGGCCATTCGCGTGAAATTTTGGCCAAACTCACGAAAGGCAGGTTAATTAGTTTCGATCTGGACGCTGATGCTGGTAAAAATATCCCCACGAATAAAAAATTCCTTTTTGTTCAAAGTAATTTCAGATTTGTCAGAAATTTTCTCAGGTATTATCATATAGATAAGATAGACGGAATCCTGGCAGATCTCGGAGTCTCATCCCATCACTTTGATGCTTCAAACCGGGGATTTTCATTTCGGCAGGATGGCCCGTTGGATATGAGGATGAACACAAAATCTTCATTTACAGCCAGTCATCTTATCAATGAGTATCCTGAAGACAAGCTTTTAAACGTTTTCAGAATCTATGGAGAAATAGAACATGCCCCAAAACTGGTAAGAGAAATTGTCAAATTCAGAAGCAGGAAAAAAATTGACACAATCAGCCAGCTTATTGAGGCGATTTCTGTTTGTATCCCCCCCAGAAATGAAAATCAATTTTTGGCAAAAGTTTTTCAGGCTATCCGGATTGAAGTCAACCGGGAAATAAACAACCTTAAAGCCTTGCTACTTCAAAGTACACAGGTTCTAAGAAATAACGGAAGAATTGCCATTATCAGTTATCATTCACTCGAAGACCGATTGGTTAAAAATTACCTCAGATGGGGAAATTTTAGTGAGGAAGCTCTTAAAGATGTTTTCGGCAATGTCAAAGTGCCCTTCAAACCTTTGAGCCGAAAACCGATTGTACCTTCTGAAGAAGAAATAAACATCAATAACAGGTCACGCAGCGCAAAGCTAAGAATTGGTATCAAATTACCCTTTGAAAATGAAAAAGGAAGATAAAAATATAGAGTTTATTGATCAGAAGCAGGAGATTAAAGAGATTAAGTCTTTTTCGCTTCGCGATTTTCTGGACGGCAGTATTCTTGTTCGCGACATAGTGACAAAACAATTGCAGTTCATCCTCTTCCTTACATTCCTGGCAATTTTATATATCGGTAACAGGTACCATGCTGAGAAACTTTTCAGAAAGGTAAATGAGATACAAACCGAAGTTGAAAATCTCAGGGCCGAACAAATTACAACCACAGCCAAGCTCATGAATATAAGTAAACCTTCCTCTGTGGCTAAAATGGTTCACGACAGAGATCTGGGTTTAAAGGAACTATCAAGTCCACCAAAAGTGTTGGATAAAAAATAATAATTAACGATGTCATTGAAGAAGGACATATTATGGAGAGTTGGAATTGTTTACCTGGGATTCCTTTTTTTTGGCATCTGGATTATTGGCAAAATTATCTATCTGCAAACATTCGAACACGAAAAGTGGAATGAAGAAGCCGAGAAAGCCGTACTTAAAAATGTAATTATTCCATCAAACCGGGGCAATATATATACTGCCGATGGTCGTTTGCTGGCCACTTCCATCCCCTACTATCAAATCAGGATGGATCTGAAAACATCCGCACTCACCGACAAAATCTTTTATAGCAACGTTGATTCCCTCGCTTTTTGTCTATATAAATTGTTTATGAATGAATCTTCAAAAACAAAAAATGAATACAAACAGGAATTGATTGCAGCCCGAAAGCGTGGTGAAAGATTTTACCTGATTAAAGATAAAATTAACTACCTGGAGCTTCAAAAACTTAAGCATTTTCCCATATTCAGATATGGCAGGTATAAGGGAGGATTAATCAGCATTCAGAAAGATATGCGGGTAAAACCACATGAAAACCTTGCAGCACGATTTATAGGTTTTACCACACAGGACAAAAGATCCGTCGGAATTGAAGGGGCTTACAACCAGCAACTGGCAGGCATACAGGGAATATCACTTAAACAAAAACTTCCGGGAAATTTATGGATGCCTGTAAGTGATAAGAATGAAGTGGATCCGAAAGATGGTATGGATCTTTATACTTCCATTGATATCAACCTCCAGGATGTTGCCGATAAAGCTCTCCGCCAGCAACTGATAAACCAGGAAGCGGATCACGGCTCCGCTGTGCTGATGGAGGTTAAAACCGGCCGTATCAAGGCCATTGTAAATCTCGGAAAAGATAAAAACGGTAATTACAGAGAACTTCAAAACTATGCCGTAGGAGAAAGTGTAGAACCGGGTTCAACCTTCAAACTACCTGTATTAATAGCTGCTCTCGAAGATGGTTATGTCGATCTTACCGATACGGTAGATACGAAAAATGGCGTAATAGAATATTATGATAAAACAATTAAAGACGATAATTTCTGGAAAGGTGGCAGTGGTAAAATAACGGTACAGCGCGTTTTCGAAATTTCATCAAATGTTGGAATGGTGAAAATAATAACCAATGCTTACAGAGGTCGTGAATACCATTTTATTGATCGTCTGTACAATATGAAGTTAAATGAAAAGCTGGGCGTTGAAATCAAGGGGGAAGGACAGCCTTACATTAAATATCCAAAAGATAAGTTCTGGTCGGGTATTTCGCTCGCAATGATGGCACATGGCTATGAAGTCAGATTGACACCTTTACAGTTATTGACCTTTTACAATGCCATTGCAAACAACGGAAAAATGGTGAAACCGAAATTTGTAGATGATATAAGATTTCATGGCAGGTTGGTAAAAACGTTCGATACCGAAATTATTGATCACTCAGTGTGTTCGAAATCGACGCTTGCAAAGGCAAAAAAGCTGCTGGAAGGAGTGGTTGAAAACGGAACCGCCAGGAACCTGAAGATACCCGATTTTAAAATAGCAGGAAAAACCGGGACAAGCCAAATTTACAATGTTGCATCGGGAAGTTACAAATCGGAAAACGGGATAAGTTATCAGGCATCATTTGTAGGATACTTTCCTGCCGATGATCCAAAATATTCATGCATTGTTGTGGTTAATAGTCCGACAAAACGTATTTATCACGGCAATGAAGTTGCAGGACCTGTTTTTCTGGAAATTGCCCGGAAAGTTTATGCGCTGGATATCGAAGAACAATTTGAACGCACAAGGAATGAGCCAATTATTGCAGATCTGCCGTATTCGAAAGATGGTCAAAAATCGGAATTGAATTTGGTAGCTAAAAAACTTGATTTAAAACTTGAAGAGAAAGATGCTGAAAGCGATTGGATTACAACTTCAAAACAGGAAGATTACATCGAGGTAAAAGACAAAAAAATGGTAGCCAATCTAGTACCTAATGTGGTGATGATGGGAGCTAAAGATGCAGTTTACCTATTGGAAAATTCGGGATTACAGGTTATCATCAAAGGCCGGGGCAGTGTAAAAAACCAGTCGATTCCACCCGGAACCAGGATTAATAAAGGAGATATAATCGAATTAGAAATGAGTTTTATATGAAAAACCTTTCTGACATATTAAATAATTGTAAGGTTACAAAAACCACAGGAAATACAGATATCCAAATTTCAGGAATATCTTTCGATTCCCGAACCGTCGAACCGGAATATTTGTTTGTCGCTGTTTCAGGAACCTCGGCCGACGGACATAAGTTTATTGATGTAGCCATTGAAAAAGGAGCTATTGCAATTGTCTGCGAAACGTTGCCTGCAACGCTGAAAGAACATATTACCTATCTGGTAGCTGAGAATTCCGCAAAAGCTCTTGGTATAATTGCTTCAAATTATTACGATAATCCATCCCAACATCTCAGACTTGTGGGTATAACCGGCACCAATGGCAAAACAACAACGGCTACGTTACTATATCGCCTGGTAAGAACGCTGGGTTATAAGGCCGGACTGCTCTCAACAGTAAGAAATTACGTTGATGACGAGGCAGTTGAAGCCACTCATACAACTCCGGATACCATCCAGATAAATCAATTACTTAAGAAAATGGTGGATAAAGGATGTGAATATGCTTTTATGGAGGTAAGCTCTCATTCAATCGTACAGGAACGAATTGCCGGATTGAGGTTTGAAGGAGCAATTTTCAGCAATATCACACATGACCATCTGGATTACCACAAGACTTTTGAGGAGTACCTGAAAGCCAAGAAAAAATTTTTTGACGACCTGCCAATAGAAGCGTTTGCACTGATTAATGCAGATGACCGGAATGGTAAGGTGATGGTGCAAAATACCAAAGCCACCGTTAAATATTACGGATTGAAATCAATGGCCGATTTCAAGGCAAAGATTATTGAAAGTCATTTTGAAGGAATGCTGCTTCGTATTGAACAAACAGAATTATGGGTAAAATTCATCGGAGAGTTTAGTGCACACAATCTACTGGCTGTATTTGCAACTGCAAGGCTCCTTGGCCTGCCGAAAGACGATATTTTAAAATGCATCAGCGCTCTTGAAGCAGTCGAAGGCCGGTTTGAATACATGCATTCAAACGATGGGGTTATTGCAATTGTGGATTATGCTCATACACCTGATGCATTGCTAAATGTGCTGAATACCATCAATCAGATACGAACAGGTAATGAACAGCTAATTGTGGTTGTGGGCGCAGGGGGTAACAGGGATAAAACCAAAAGACCTAAAATGGCAAGGATTTGTGTTGAAAACAGCAACAAAGTAATCCTGACCTCCGACAATCCGAGATTTGAAGAACCTGCAGCAATTTTAAAAGATATGGAAGCAGGAATTGAAGAGCCATTCAAACGACATTACCTTGTTATTTCCGACCGGAGAGAAGCTATTAAAAGTGCATGTATGATGGCCCGGAAAGGAGATATTATTCTGGTGGCAGGCAAAGGTCATGAACCCTATCAGGATATCAAGGGAGTGAAATATCATTTTAACGATAAAGAAATTATAGCTGAACAATTTATGTTGAACAAAATAAATCCACAATAAAGGAATGCTATATTATCTTTTTTCATATCTACACAGGACCAATTTTCCGGGAGCAGGATTGTTTCATTACATTTCGTTCCGATCTGCACTGGCAATTATAACATCTCTGATAATTTCCATGGTTTTCGGAAAACGTATCATTCGCATCCTTCAGAAGAAACAAATTGGTGAAACCATACGCGACCTCGGACTCGAAGGCCAGATGCAAAAGAAAGGCACACCAACCATGGGCGGCTTAATTATTCTCGCATCCATCCTAATCCCGGTATTATTGTTCGGTGACCTGAAAAATGTTTATGTCATCCTAATGATCATCACCACCATTTGGCTTGGATTTGTCGGTTTTCTCGATGATTATATTAAAGTTTATAAAAAGAATAAAGAAGGACTTCGGGGAAAATTTAAGATTGGAGGTCAAATTGTCCTTGGACTGGCGGTTGGTATTACCATCCATTTCAGCGACATGGTTGTTGTTCGTGATAAGGTACTGGATGTTAATGGTAATCCCGTAACGAGAATTGTGACAAGCGGAGAAAGAACCCAGGAACAGCCAGTATATGTTACGCGTGATGTAAAATCAACCAAGGTAAATATTCCATTTCTGAAAAATAATGAATTTGATTATGCCTATCTGATATGGTTTTTAGGCGACAATGCCAAAAAGTGGGCATGGATTATTGTTATCCTTGCGGTTATATTTATTCTTACGGCAGTTTCCAACGGTTCAAATCTCACCGATGGATTGGATGGCCTGGCGGCCGGGACATCTGCAATTATTGGTACGACTTTGGGAATTCTGGCTTATGTTTCCGGTAACACCATTATTGCCGATTACCTGAATATCATGTACATTCCCAATACCGGTGAACTTGTGGTATATATCAGCGCCTTTATAGGCGCACTGGTAGGATTCCTGTGGTACAATTCTTTTCCGGCCCAGATCTTTATGGGCGATACAGGGAGTCTCTCTATTGGCGGCATCATTGCGGTGTTCGCTATTCTCATTCGTAAAGAACTATTAATTCCAATACTTTGTGGAATATTTTTGGCCGAAAGTCTCTCGGTCGTATTTCAGGTAAGTTTCTTCAAATATACAAAACGAAGATTTGGTGTGGGAAGAAGAATCCTCAAGATGGCCCCCTTGCATCATCATTTTCAAAAACTTAATTATTCTGAACCTAAAATAGTAACCCGGTTTTGGATCATAGGCATTTTGCTGGCTGTCGTTACTATTGTAACCTTGAAAATCCGATAAAAAATGGAAAAAAGAATTGTAATACTAGGTGCCGGTGAAAGTGGAACAGGAGCAGCTGTTCTTGCAAAAAAACAAGGTTATGATGTGTTCGTAACCGATTATGATAAGATAAAACCATATTACAAGGAAATCTTATATAATTACGAAATAGAATGGGAAGAAGGGAAGCACACCGAAAGGCTTATTCTCAATGCAGATGAGATAATTAAAAGTCCGGGGATTTCTGAAAAATCGGAAATCGTACAAATGTTAAGAAAAAAAGGGATTCGAATTATTTCGGAGATTGAATTTGCCAGTCGGTTTACCGATGCAAAGAAAATTTGTATTACAGGCAGCAATGGCAAAACCACAACCACATCCCTGATCCATCATATGCTTCGAAAAGCAGGTCTGAATGCAGGGATTGCAGGGAATATCGGAAGAAGTTTCGCGTTACAGGTGGCTACAGAAAATTATGATTACTATGTATTGGAGATTAGCAGTTTTCAGCTGGATGGCATGTTCGAATTTAAAGCAGATATCGCCATCCTGTTAAATATCACCCCGGATCATCTCGACCGATATAGTTATGATATTCAGAATTATGTAGATTCTAAAATGCGAATTACACTGAATCTGGCAGAAGATGATTATTTTATTTACTGCTCCGACGATGAAATTACCATACGCGAACTTGAACGCATCGTAATGAGAGCCAAACAACTTGGATTCACATTAAAAGAAAAACGACAGGAAGGCGCCTACCTGGAAAATGATCAGTTACGATTCGAAGTTGAAAACAGTGAATTTTCTGTTTCATTGGGAGATCTCTCGCTGAAAGGAAAACATAATATCTATAATTCAATGGCTGCCGGAATTGCCGGAAGTGTATTGCAAATCAGAAAAGAAACCATCCGTGAAAGCCTGATGGATTTTAAAGGTGTAGAACACAGGCTTGAACGAATGTTAAAAGTACATGGGATTGAATTTATAAACGATTCCAAAGCTACTAATGTGAACTCGACCTGGTATGCACTTGAATCGATGACCACCCCGGTTATCTGGATTGCAGGCGGAGTGGATAAGGGCAATGATTATGGTGAATTGATAGACCTGGTAAAACAGAAGGTAAAGGCGCTGGTTTGCCTTGGAACTGACAATACAAAATTACACAAAGTATTTGACGGGATTATTCCAAATATTGTAGATGCAAAATCGATGAAAGAAGCAGTACAATCTTCCTATCTATTAGGTACAGACGGCGATACGGTGTTATTGTCTCCGGCGTGTGCAAGTTTCGACCTGTTTGAGAATTATGAAGATCGTGGCCGGCAATTTAAAAATTGTGTTAGAGAGCTATAGTTTATATGATAACAACCATTAAAAAATATCTGAAAGGGGATCCGATAATCTGGGCGGTATTGATTGCGCTTACGATATATTCGGTACTTGCAGTTTACAGCTCTACAGGTATGTTGGCATGGCGCTACCAGGGCGGGAATACCAGTTATTATGTAATTAAACATTCCACGGTGTTGGTTGCCGGTTTGTTTATTGTTTTTCTAATACACCTGGTGCCTTATAAATATTTCTCCAGATTTTCACAGATTTTACTTGTTATCTCTGTGCCTTTGCTTTTGTTTACACTTTTCTTTGGCGCCAACATCAATCAGGCCACCCGGTCGTTGAAAGTTCCTGTTTTGGGTCTGACTATACAGACCTTCGATTTTGCCAAACTGGCCCTTGTTATGTACATAGCCAGGATGCTATCATTGCGCCAGGAATCTGCCAATCAGAACCTCAACACTTTTCTGGCAATGATTGGACCCATTGTACTGATCTGCGGTTTAATTATGCCTGCAAATCTCTCTACAGCTTTAATGCTATTTGCCAGTTGCTATATTTTAATGTTTATTGGCAGGGTGAAATTTAAATACCTCGTATCATTTGGCGGAGTTGCCATTGCAGGGGTGTTACTCATCATCGTTATAGCACTGAACTCAAACTGGGAAGGCCGATGGGAAACCTGGAAAAACAGGATAGAAAGTTTCAAGGATAAAGACAACGGTGATAATTTCCAGGTTAACCAGTCTAAGATTGCTATTGTTTCAGGCGGGTTTTTTAAGCTGAGACCGGGAAAAAGCATTCAACGTAACTACCTGCCACATCCGTATTCCGATTTTATTTATGCAATCATAATCGAAGAGTATGGTCTTGTAGGAGGAATCATTGTAATGTTTCTCTATTTATACCTGCTGTTCAGGGCCGGTGTGATTGTACGAAAAAGTACCCGAACATTTCCTGCATTTCTGGCGATGGGTATCACCGTGTTGATTGTTATGCAGGCCATGATCAATATGGCAGTAGCTGTAAATATTTTTCCTGTAACAGGACAACCTCTGCCAATGATTAGTATGGGAGGCACATCGGTATTGTCAACCTGTGTTTCTCTGGGAATTTTGCTAAGTATCAGCAGAGGGCTGGAACAACCTGAAGAACAAACTGAGAAGGTGAATGAAGAAGAATTATAAAATAATTATCAGCGGTGGCGGTACCGGAGGACACATCTTTCCGGCTTTATCTATTGCCGGAGAGTTGAAGCGCCGTAATGCTGACAACGAAATTCTCTTTGTCGGAGCTCAGGGCAGAATGGAGATGGAAAGAGTACCTGCTGCAGGATATAAAATTATTGGTTTACCCATCCGGGGATTTAACCGGAAGAATCCATTTGCCAATATAGATACGTTAGTCAAAATTTTACGAAGCATTGGCAAGGCCAGGCAAATCATTAACGATTTTAAACCCGATGTTGCCGTGGGAGTGGGAGGATATGCAAGCGGCCCGTTGTTGAGAGCTGCCGGTAAAAAAAAGATCCCCACCCTACTCCAGGAACAAAATTCCTATGCAGGGGTTACCAACAGGCTCCTGGCAAAAAAAGCAAAAACAATCTGTGTGGCTTACGAGGGGATGGAAAAATATTTTCCGAAAGAAAAAATTGTCCTTACAGGAAATCCGATACGAAAAGATTTAATCAAAATCAACCCCAAAAGCAAGGCGGCTTGCGACTATTTTAAAATTGATCCTGTAAAGAAAGTGTTGCTTGTGATTGGGGGAAGTCTTGGAGCGCGCACCCTTAATCAGGCTATGATGCATCAGTTAAGTCTGTTATCTGCTATAGAAAACCTTGTGGTTATCTGGCAGACAGGCAATATCTATTTCGAACAGGTTAGTTACTTTTTAAATGGAAACAGCGCACCCAATGTAAAACTATTCGATTTTATAACCCGGATGGATTTGGCATTTTCAGTGGCTGACCTGATCATTTCACGGGCAGGAGCCGGAACCATTTCGGAACTCTGTATAGTCGGTAAACCTATCATACTGGTACCCTCGCCCAATGTGGCTGAAGATCATCAGACACAAAATGCAATGGCACTGGTAAAGAAAGACGCTGCTGAAATGATATCCGATGAAAATGCAAAAGAACAACTTATTCCGGTGGCCGTCAGATTAATGGAAGATGAATCCCGATTGAAACAGTTGTCGGAGAATATTAAAATACTGGCTAAGGTGGATTCTTCTGAACGAATTGTGGATGAAATATACAAACTGATATAGAACGTGAATCTTAAAGCGATACATAACGTTTATTTTATAGGAATCGGAGGAATCGGGATGAGCGCCCTGGCCAGGTATTTTGCGTCAACCGGAAAAAAAGTTGCCGGATACGACCGCATACGTACCCCGCTCACCGAAGAACTTTCAGTTTCGGAAATAAAAATTCATTACGATGATAATCTATCCTTAATCCCTAAGGAATTTCTAAATTCCGGTGACACATTGGTTGTAATTACACCTGCAATACCGGCTGAACATTCGGAATTGGAATATTTTAGAAAAAACGGATTTAAGGTGCATAAGCGTGCAGAGGTTCTCGGTTATATTACCCGCGATAAAAAAGCGCTATGTATCGCCGGAACACATGGAAAAACCACCATCACAACTATGGTTGCATGGCTGATGGATCATACTGAACCGGGATGCAATGCATTTCTGGGTGGAATCTCAAAAAACTTCAATACCAATTACATTCAGTCAGAAGATAGCGAATATGTTGTGGTGGAAGCAGATGAATACGATCGCTCCTTTCTGTGGCTGCACCCCGAAATAGCGGTGGTTACAGCAACCGATGCAGATCATCTTGATATTTATGAAACACACGAAGAGGTTATTAAATCATTCGAAGCATTTACTTCACAAATACAGCGGGGTGGCAAGCTTATTATAAAAAAAGGGATTCAGCTTAGGGTCCAGCATGCTGAAATCGAAGTTTTCACTTACTCGCTTCGGGGCCATGCAGATTTTTATGCCGAAAACATTACCCTCGAAAATGGCAGATACCATTTTGATGTGGTAACCCCGGTTGAAATCATCAAAAATCTTTCTATTGCGCATCCGGGACTGGTGAATGTTGAAAATGCTGTTGCGGCTGTGGCCGTGGCCACGTTAAGTGGGATCAGCAGAAATATTATTAAGGAATGGCTCCCTGAATTTAAGGGTATCAAAAGAAGGTTTGACGTAATCTATTCATCTGATAAAGCGATATATATTGATGATTATGCACATCATCCCGAAGAACTGGAAACTACGATCAGATCTGTCAGAGAGCTTTATCCCGGTAAAAAGGTAACGGGGGTTTTTCAACCTCATCTTTATTCCCGCACCCGCGATTTTGCCGTTGGATTTGCAGAGGCGCTTGGCAAGCTGGACGAATTGATTTTACTTGATATTTATCCGGCGAGAGAATTGCCCATAACGAATGTGAATTCCGGTATGATTTTTAAAAATGTAAATCTTGAAAATAAAGTTCTTATCTCTAAAAATGAATTGCTGAATACGCTTGAGAAAAAAGACATTGATATACTCGTTACTATGGGAGCAGGTGATATCGACACGCTGTGTGAACCCATCAGGCAGATGTTCCTGAAAAAGTACGGGAAGGAAACATGAGGAAACTGAAAAACATATTGCTGATAAGTATTCTGTTGCTTTACCTGGTAATTATTTCAAGCACGATTTCAGATACCCGAAAACAGGTTCATTGCAACGGGATAAATATCGAAATCAAAGATAAGTCGATAACCGGATTCCTTTCTGCCGCCGAGGTAAACGAGATTATCAGCAGCAGAAAAAATGTGATCGGAATGTCGTTGAAAGATATCAATCTGAAAGAGATTGAACAAATCCTTATGCAATTTCCGGCCATCAAATCGGCTCAATGTTATCTTACAGAAGACGGTAAACTGAATGTGCTTGTCACACATCGTGAACCTGTGGTAAGAATATTTAACCATAACCAAAAAGGATATTACCTCGATAGCGAGGGATATATTTTTCCGTTGTCGAAACATTTCAGTCCGGATATTTTAATTGCAAACGGTTCTATTTATGAACCTTTCGATATAAAAAAGACAAAAAATATATACGAAGTGAATCCCGACAGTGTCTCTTTATCAAGGCGAACGCTCTATGATTTACTAACGCTTGTCAATTATATTGATCAGAGTGATCTCTGGCGCGCGCAGATAGAACAAATTTATGTAACCCCTACGTATGAATTTGAACTGATTCCGCGTGTGGGCGCAAACATCATTCAGTTTGGCCGCTTAACCGATTACGAAGAAAAATTCGATAACCTCAGGACTTTATATCTTGAGGGTTTCAATAAATCGGGTTGGAACGATTACCTCTTTATCAATCTGAAATTTAAGAATCAAATCATATGTACAAAAAGATAATATTATGAGGCAAAAAAGTAGATTACTGGCTGCAGTTGATATCGGAACTACCAAGATAGTTTCGATTGTCGGCAGAAAAAACGAAAATGGAAAGCTTGAAATTCTCGGTATGAGTAAAACTCCTTCGAAAGGTATAAAACGGGGAGTGGTACTGAACATCGAAGAAACGGTGAGCGCCATAAAATATACCGTGGAAGAGGTTCAGAAACAAACCGGACTGACCCTGAACGATGTATTTGTGGGGATAGCCGGTCAGCACATTAAAAGTATAAGAAACAGGGGGTATATTAACCGGGATTCTTATGAAAATGAGATAACCAAAGAGGATATCGACGCCCTGATAAATGATATGCATAAGATTCCTATTGATGTTGGGGAAGAAATTATCCATGTGCTGCCGCAAAACTTTATTGTGGATAACGAAACCGGTGTTAAAAACCCGATAGGCATGTCGGGAAAGCG
The DNA here is from genome assembly GCA_963781805.1 of uncultured Bacteroidales bacterium. Classification (GTDB taxonomy): domain Bacteria; phylum Bacteroidota; class Bacteroidia; order Bacteroidales; family UBA10428; genus JAFGPL01. Next base: position 4,275,537 of record CAWAHF010000004.1, on the reverse strand, counting down.
ATTGGAAGGCAATTTTCATATTGTGGTGGGACAGATAGCATCGGCCAGAAATATTGAAAAATGTGTGAACCGATGCGGATTGAAAGTAAGTCATCTTATCCTGGAACCCCTGGCATCGTCTATGTCGGTATTGACTGAGGATGAAATAGAAGCTGGTGTGGCGCTGATTGATATTGGCGGCGGTACAACAGATATTGCGGTTTTCCAGGACGATGTAATTCGTCATACTGCCATTATCCCCTTTGGCGGGAACGTGGTCACCTCCGATATTAAAGAGGGATGTTCGATACTTACACGTCAGGCAGAAGCTTTGAAAATTCAATTCGGTTCGGCGCTGGGTGATCTTGCTCCGGAAGACAAGGTGGTAACCATCCCCGGAATAAGCGGCAGAGAGCCGAAAGAAATCTCCTTTAAAAGCCTTGCGTACATTATTCAATCGAGAATGGAAGAAATAATCGATGCCGTGTTGTTTGAGATTGAAAATTCGGATTGTATGGATAAATTAAGCGCCGGCATTGTGCTTACAGGTGGAGGCTCGCTTCTGAAACATCTGCCTCAGCTGGTGAAATTCCGCTCGGGACTGGATGTACGAATCGGTTATCCGAATGAACATCTCATAAGCGAAACGCCCGATGATATTAATCAGCCAATGTATTCGACAAGTATAGGTCTGCTTTTAAAAGGCGATGATATGATGAACAACAAAAAGGAGGAAGATTTTGAACCGGTTGAAGAAACGGCGGGCAAAGAAAACTCAAAACCTGAAAAATCGCGTCAGAAAAGCGGCATCTTCGATTCCATTAAAAGAACCATTACCGATATTTTCGAAGAGAATGATGCACGGATGTGATGCGGAAAACAATCACAATGAATGGCTTAGCCGGAACCAAACAGGAAAGGAGTCGCCTCCCGCAGATTACGCAGATTTTGCAGATGGATTTCAGCGTAAATCGTCCGGCGCCATTGGCTCTGACCGAGTCCTTCGCCAAAGGCTTCGGCCGCCGGTGAATGGCTGTCTGCGATATCTTTGGGAAAATATTCTCACAAAAAACGAGAATTTGAAAATGAAGATACTAAACCAGTATATTTTACAATTTGTCTTTGAAAAACAGTATAGCTATGGACGAAATAATGAATTTTGATTTACCAGTAAACAATCAGTCTATCATCAAAGTGCTGGGTGTGGGCGGAGGCGGAAGCAATGCAGTAAATCATATGTTTAAGCAGGGAATAAAAGACGTGGATTTTATTATCTGCAATACCGATTCGCAGGCATTGGCCAATAGTCCGGTACCCATTAAAATCCGGCTGGGTGAATCGCTAACCGAAGGAAGAGGAGCGGGTAACAAACCTGAAATAGGTCGACAGGCTGCCATCGAAAACATAAACAATGTGACAGAAGCCTTATCCGGAAACACCAAAATGGTTTTTATCACTGCCGGAATGGGAGGAGGAACCGGTACGGGCGCTGCGCCTGTTATTGCTAAGGCAGCCAAAGAGATGGGAGTGCTTACAGTTGCCATTGTTACCATTCCGTTCCGTAATGAAGGTCAGCGGCGCGTCAACCAGGCGCTTGAAGGAATTGCAGAAATTGAAAAGCATGTTGACTCATTACTGGTCATTAATAATGAAAAAATACGCAGCATCTACGGAGATCTAAGGGTGTCGGAAGCGTTTTCAAAAGCTGATGATATACTGGCCATTGCAGCCAAAGGAATTGCAGAAATCATTACGGTTCACGGCTATATAAATGTTGATTTTGCCGATGTGGAAACGGTAATGACCGAAAGCGGAGTGGCTATCATGGGCTCTGCAACAGCCTCGGGCGAGAACAGGGCTATTCAGGCTGTGCAGGATGCATTGAAATCGCCGCTACTAAATGATAATGATATTAAGGGCGCCAAGAATATATTAATAAACATAACCTCAGGCAGCGATGAGGTCACCATGGATGAAATTGGTCAGATTACCGATTTTGTGCAGGATTGTGCAGGATCCGATGCCGATCTTATCTGGGGAAACGGAGTGGATGAAAGTCTGGGCAGTAATCTTAGTGTAACTTTAATCGCTACAGGTTTCGGAACCAACAGCATACCTGATCTTTATGTACGGCGCAGGCAGCTCGATAAAGTGGCTTTATCTGATAGCAACCTTGCTCCTGCCCCAACGGAAGATCAGGGATTTGTAATAAAAGACAAAAATCAGGAGTACGAAAAACCGGAAGATAAGACGCAACGAACGATTGAGTTCGATATAAAAAACGACAGGGAGGAAGAACAAATCCTTCAGATTTCGAAGACCAAAAATCCGGTTGATCCTAAAAAAGCAGCCGATCGGGTGCGCAATATCCGAAAAACCCACGAAAGGTTAAAAGAGCTTAAGTATAACAGTGCTGAGAATAATAATTTTATAGAGGCGCTGGAGAATGAACCTGCTTATGTACGAAAAAAATTAAATCTTGACAAGTCAAAACCATCGGAAGAATCGAATATTTCCAAATATTCTCTCAACGATGAAGAGACCGGAACAAAGCTGAGTAAGAATAATCCATATTTGCATGATAAGGTGGATTAATTTATGTCAGGACAAATGATTAACTTTATGGGTTTAAAATTTAATTATAACCTGATACTAATATGAGCCTGTTTGATAAAATAAACGAAGATTTAAAAGCCGCCATGAAGGCACAGGAAAAAGATAAACTGGAAGCCATCAGGGCAATTAAGACAGCTTTTTTGATAGCAAAGGCCGATAAAGGCGCCAATTCTGTTTTAACAGAGGATGAAGAACTGAAGATTATTCAGAAGCTGGTAAAGCAGCGAAAGGAATCTGCCGATATTTACAAAACGCAGAAGCGGGATGATCTGTATCAGAAAGAGATTGATGAGGCAGAAGTTATTTCGGCATACTTGCCAAAGCAGTTAGGCGAAGAAGAACTGGTAAAAATTTTAAAAGAAATTATTGCAAAAGTTGGAGCTTCCGCACCGCAGGATATGGGCAAGGTAATGGGCGTTGCCTCCAAAGAACTGACCGGTAAGGCTGATGGTAAAATGATTGCAACGAAAGTAAGAAGAACTGCTGGGAAGCTGAGAAGCGAGGCATGTAAAATAAATACCAACTATTGAAAATGGGCACGCAAAGACGCTAAGTAAAAACCGATCATTGAAACCCTGCCCACAGCACACCCCGTCATTGCCTTTAGATTTACAAAAGATAATAATATAATATAAGATCATAATTATGATGTTGAAAAAGGGGGTTCTAGGGGGAGTTAATAACTTTGTAAAATGTTAATAATATACTAGAAGGGATCAAAGGTGAACTATGTCATTGCGTGAAAAAGATTCTTGGCTCGTATTAGTCCTTTGCATCCTTATTTGGTTACAGTGATCATTTAGAATTTTAAGCTTCAGGCTTATTAAAGGTACTAATTAAGTAACCAATTCTATAATAAACAAATAATTACTATGAACAGCTTAAAAAACAAGAAGTCTTTCATCGGGATCGATATCTCTAATGATTCATTGGATTTATCCTTGATAAGTGAGATGACATATGGTTCATTTAAGGATAAAAAAGTTGAAAATAATTTTAAAGGTTTTGATCAGATTTACAATTGGCTTACCAAACAAAAAGTAAATCCTTCAGATTGTTTGTTTTGTATGGAACATACAGGAACATATGGTTTATTATTATTTGCATGGTTGAGTCAGATGGGTCTTGATTATTGTGTAGAGCCAGGATTGAAAATTAAAAGAAGTAATGGTTTGACCAGGGGCAAAAATGACAAAATTGATGCTCGAAGAATTGCAGATTACGCCTATACTAATAGGGCAAAAATTAAATTATTTTCATTCCCATCTACATTAATAATACAGATAAGACAATATCTTACGTATCGTGATCAAATGGTAAAAATCAAAACATCATTAAAGAACAGTTTGAAAAGCCATCAAAAATATCAAAGAATAAGTGGCTTAAAAACAATACCCAATCAAATAGCTGATCAAATTCAGGAACAAGAAGATCGCATAAAAGAAATTGAAAGTGAAATTATTTCTTTGATAGGGACAGATCCACAGATGAAAAAGAATTTTAAGTTGGCAACCTCAGTTAAAGGAGTCGGATTAGTAATTGGAGCTTTTATGCTAGTTACAACCAATAATTTTGCTGCATTTGAAAATGGAAGAAAATATGCTTGTTATGCAGGTATAGCACCATTTGAAAATACTTCAGGGATATTAAAGGGTAAAACACGTGTCAGCCAATTAGGAAATAAAAAAATGAAATCTTTATTGTCAAATGGGGCTAATTCCGCACGTAGATATGATCCGGAAATTAGAGCTTATTACAAAAGAAAAGAAGGTGAGGGGAAGGACCATAAAGTAATTATCAATGCTATTAGTTGTAAACTTGTTAATAGAGTGTTTGCTACTGTTAAACGTCAGACACCATATGTGACATTTAAACAACAAAATTTTTTATAAAACACTTGGTTTTTTCTTAGAATACGAGGAACGAAGCAAGCCCATCATTGAAACACAAATTTAGTCTGTAACCCAGCATAAAAATACGTAATAGTTAATAAAAAAGCCTGAATTGTTTTGCGGTTCAGGTATTTTTTCGGATATTTGCTATTACGTATATACGTAATATTATGAAAAATTCACCACACCCAGAGTGGGCTTTAACCCACAAAAAACCGGGGACTGAACTCCGAAGGATCAAAGACAAGTACTATTTGTATGAAGTCTCCAGTAAATGGGATCCCGAAAAGAAAAGAGCAAGAAAGATTACAGGCAGGCTTCTGGGAAGGATTACTAAAGAAAATGGATTCGTGGAATCAAGCAAATATAAACTCCAAAGAAATTTCACTTCCTTTTTTGACCAGCCCTTGCAAGTGAAAGAATATGGGGCTTCCTCCTTTGTAATGGAGAGTTTCTCGGAGGATATCACTTTTTTGAAACAGGTTTTTCCTGAGATTTGGCAAGATATCTTCTCATTGGGCTTTATACGTTTATTGTTTAATCCTCCTATTAAGAATACGGCTTTCCATTTTGAGAACAGCTTTCTTTCAGAACTATTCAACACGGTCACCCTTGGCGAAAAAAGGGTTTCGGCGTTGTACAGGAAAATAGGTAATGACAGGGGGGCAGTAGTTGAGTATATGAAAGCCTTTGTCAGGAATGACGATTATATTCTTTTTGATGGAACCAATTTTGTTTCCCATTCAAAAAACATTGAAAGCGCAAAAATTGGTTATAACTCAAAGCAGGTTTTCGACCCACAGTTAAATGTATTGTTCTTGTTCTCAAGCACATTAAAAACCCCGGTATTTTATCGCCTTTTACCCGGAAATATTAGAGATGTCAAAGCATTTAAGCTAACGGTTCAGGAAGCAGGCATTGCCAATGCTGTTGTGATTGCTGACAAAGGTTTCTATTCAGCTGATAATCTGGAGACAATTGATACTTTAGGTCTGGATTACGTTATCCCCTTAAGGCGGAGCAACCCACAAATAAACTACGATGTAATCCAACCTAATGATAATAGCGGGTTTGATGGGTATTTTGAATATATGAAGCGTTTTATTTGGTTCAACAAAATTGAATTGGAAGGCCGGGAATTATACCTGTTCTATGATTCATCGTTAAAGACAAAAGAAGAAAACGATTACCTGACACGCATACAAACCCACCCGGAAAAATATAGTTTGGAAAAATTTAAGCTAAGGCTTAAAACTTTCGGAACCGTGGCCTTCATCTCAAACCTTAAAGACAAATCTGCCGAAGAAATATATAAAACTTACAAGACAAGAGGCGAGGTCGAAACAATGATTGATGCCATGAAGAACATTTTAAAAGCTGACAGCTCTTATATGCAAAATGAAATGGCTCTGCAAGGCTGGATGTTCATCTCCTTTATGGCTTTGAAATGGTATTACTACTTATACAATATTCTACTGCAAAAGAAACTGCTCAAAAGATATTCACCAAAGGATATACTATTGAACCTGGCCGCTATAAAAAAAATAAAAATCAATCAAAACTGGTGCCTCTCAGAAGTTACCAGCAAGACACAAAACCTAATTGATAAGCTTGGTGTTCATATTACGTAATTTCCATACCGGGTTACGGTTTAGTATAATGAGCTGGCAATGCTGAGAGATTGCTTCAGTCGTACCTCCTTCGCAATGACGTGCTTTGTTTGTTATTTGGGAACCAATATGCTTGAATAACAGATATGTAATTAAAACCCTGCCCACAGCACCCACCATCATTGCGAGAGAATCGAAGCTTCTCCGATAAACGTATCCATGACCCCTCTGTGTCTCCCCAGTGTATCCTTCGCTATAGTTACGGATAGCGGAGAAGGGGAGAAAATCTACTCCACTAAATCCATTTTCTATGCTTTGCAAGCATCTTTGGATAAGAATGAAAAAATGAAAGCAAGACATTTAATTCTTCTCATGTATCAGGATCCTTCAGGGTTTCCATTTCCCCTCCTCTCAGGAAGGGTTGGGGTGATTAAGCAGTCTGCGGTAAAAACATTAACCATTGCGTCTTCGCTGATAGCCATTCACCGATGGTCGAAGCCCCTGGCGAAGGACCTGGCCAAAACCTTTTGCTTACGCCAAGGCCTTAGCCTAGACACCGCAATGATGTGCAATATGCCAAAAACAGATTTTATCTGATAAGGAGAACACATTAAGCTCTTGGTTTTGCCTTCGAAGGTGATTGGAACGGGTTCTGAAGTGATTGGGACAGCCTCTAAGGTGATTGGTTTTACTTTTTTGGGTGATTGGGACGGGGTCTAAGGTGATTAGTTTCACCTTCCAAGGTGAAAGGACGGGTTCTGAAGTGAAAGGACGGCCTTCAAGGGTGAAAGGACGACTTCTAAGGTGAACTTTTTCACTTTTTAGGGTGAACAGGATGGGTTCTATGGTGAACTTTACGGGTTCTAAGGTGAACCGGACGGTGTTTATTGTGAACCGGACAGCTTCTAAGGTGACCAGCCCTGATTCTTAAGCAATTATCAATCCCTTAAAAATACCTGAATTTTCGAACAGCTAAACACCTTGTTTATAACTCGTTTATAATTATTCCACTGGTTTTTAGTGGTTTGTATGGAATTATTTGTATATTAGGGGGCTTTTCTATTGCGACACAATTTTTGAAGAATTAAGAATGAAGAATATTAGTTTAGCCAAACTAAGCAATGACCCTTTACAACAAAACAATAACTAAAGCTATATGCGAAATATAAGTACCTTTAGAGAAAAAGGTAAGTATATTTGGATGTTAACCGCACATAAAAAATTTGCATTCTGGTACGTTCTTACATTCGGTAATTTGGTCATGTTCGCTCAGGCAGCAGAGCAGGTACTTATTTAAAAAATTTTGGCGGAATTTAACGTCGGTACATATTTACCAGAATTAATCAAATGGGCAGTGATGGCACGCACGGTCATTTCGTTAGATTGGCCTGCCCACGCCCTGGTATTTTTGTCCTTCTGCTGATTCGGCAGAGTTCTGCCATTGATAGTATATTTTGCCAATATGTTGATAAATAAATAATTACGTGCGGTAACATTAAGTATATTTCATTGCCGGCTAGTTGGTTTGCCAATTTAAGTTCTTTTGGTTACATTCGTGCAAACTGTCAAATGAAGGCATTGTATCCGGCAACAAAATATACTCATTGCGTTAACCGCACATAAAAAATTTGTATCTGGCACGTTCTTACATTCGGTAATTTGGTCATGCTCGCTCAGGCAGCAGAGCAGGTACTTATCTAAAAATTTTTGGCGGAATATAGCGGCAGTACATATTTACCAGAATTAATCAAATGGGCAGTGATGGCACGCTCAGTCATTTCGTTAGATTGGCCTGCCCACGCCCTGGTATTTTTGTCCTTCTGCTGATTCGGCAGAGTTCTGCCATTGATAGTATATTTTGCCAATATGTTGATAAATAAATAATTACGTGCGGTAACATTAAGTATATTTCATTGCCGGCCAGTTGGTTTGCCAATTTAAGTTCTTTTGGTTACATTCGTGCAAACTGTCAAATGAAGGCATTGTATCCGGCAACAAAATATACTCATTGCGTTAGCAACAAGTGTATGAAAAACCGTGCATCTTGATAGATACGTGCGAAATTGATAGTATATTGACAAGTGGAATTTAGCTCTTTGATAGGTTGGTGCAAATTTGGAGGAATTTATTTTGTTTTTTTTCTTCCAACGCTCAAAAAGAAAAAATAAAAACCCCAACCCACATTGCGGCACATTTGCAAGCCCGCACAAGCTGACGCACAAACTAAAGGCTTGCAAAAGAGCCGCAATTTTGCTGACACACAATTAATAATAATTTTGTATTAAATTATTTTAAAATGGATCAATCAAATGCTGCTCACAATTTAAAAGGAAGAACTTTAAACAATGGATGGAAAGTCATTGAAAAAATAAATAAGCCGGATAATGCCACTGGTTCATTCTTTTCCGTGTGTTATAAAGTAGAAAAAGATAAGGATATTAGTTTTTTAAAGGCTTTTGATTTTGCAAAGTTTTTTCAAATTGCAGAACCTGGAAAACAAGTAATTGATGTTATGTCAGATATGATTGAAGCATATCGTTACGAGAAAGAACTATCGGAACTTTGTAAAAATCGACATGTAACAAAAGTATCATTCGTTAAGGATGCAGGTGAGGAGATTGTGGATGGTTATACAATTTCTGTTGTGCCATATTTAATCTTTGATTTAGCAGATGGTGATGTTCGTAGTAAGTTAGATTTTTCAAAGAAATTAGATTTTGCATGGAGACTCAAATCATTGCACGATATTGCTGTTGGGTTAAAACAACTTCATTCTATTGAAGTATCACACCAAGACTTAAAACCATCAAATATTTTATTATTTGAACTAAACTCAAAAATAGGAGACCTTGGTCGTTCCATATGTAAAAATATAGATAGTCCATATGGTGAATTACCTTTTACTGGAGACTTGAATTATTCTCCACCAGAGATAATGTACGGCTATTATGAGAATGATTGGAATAAAAGAGTTTTTGCAACTGATTGCTATCTTCTAGGGAGTATGATTGTTTTTTATTTTAGTGCAATTAGTATGTCAGCTTTACTTATTAAATATATTCCGCGTAGTTTTCGTTGGGATGTTTGGCGTGGGAGCTTTGAAGAAATTAAACCATATATTATTGATGCCTTTTCAAAAGCACTTAGTGAATTTGAATCAATTCTTGAAAATGAATATTTAAAGAATGAATTAAGATGGTTAGTTGAGAGATTGTGCTATCCCTTTCCGGAAGAAAGAGGTCATCCAAAAAACATTCTGAGCCCAGGTAATTCTTTTAACTTAGAAAGAATTGTCACAAAATTTGATGTTTTGCATAAAAAAGCTAAATATAATCTTCTAAAATAATGGCTAATTTTTTTGAAGAAAAGAAACGCAGAGTAATACCTAATTGGAGAAGCTACAAACTCACTGTCGAATTTGGTGAGCTAGATAATATTTCTAGTAACCCTCGTGAACATAATCTTTCCATAGACGACTATATCTTTGATTGGCAAAAGGACAAAACTATATCAAAAGCCGGCGATTTGATTAGTTCAGCTTTTGTCAATGGTTTTCCTGAAAATCCAGTTGTAAAAGAAGCTGCAATATTTATACTAAACAATGAAGCCAAATCTACATTTTCACTTTCAGAATTAGCTAAAGAAATAATAGAGCAAAAAACAATCAGTCCTAGTAAAAATTTAAATTTTAACAATATTGATGAATATATTAAATCTAATCATACTGGGAATCTAATAAGAGCAATCAAGATTAAATTAAATAAATTTCCTTACAACCCAATATTATATGTGGAGTTGTCAAGACTTTATTCTTTTATCGGTAAACAGGATAAATCTATAACTAATATGCATATTGCTCTGCAAATGAGTCCAAATAATAGATTTATTCTTCGAGCTGCTTCTAGATTATTTGCACATTTTGGCATGGTAGATTATATTCATGATATTATTAGAAAATCCGATTTGGTCAAATTTGACCCATGGATTACATCTACTGAAATCGCTCTAGCAACAATTAGGGAGCGAAATTCAAAATTCATCAAAACTGGTTTAGAATTAATTAATTCAAATAACTTTTCTCCATTAAATATTACTGAATTAGCTACATCAATTGCCACGCTGGAATTTTATTATGGAAGTATAAAGAATACGAGAAAACTTCTTAATAGGGCCATTATTTCTCCAAATGATAATACAATTGCACAAATAGAATGGTTGATGCATATTGATAATATATTAACCTTCAATCCAACTGATTACAAAATAATTAACAATTTTGAGGCAATTGCATTAGAAAATTTTTATAAATCTAACTGGGATTTAGCTTTAGAAAATTCTGCATATTGGCTTTGTGATTTGCCTTTTTCTAAACGTCCTATTCTTTTGGGCTCGCATATTGCAGGCTCGATTTTAGATAAACAAAAAACCGCTAGAGAATTTTTAAGAGCTGGTCTTAAATCTCATCCAAATGATCCGCAATTAATAAATAATTTAACATATTCATTAGCACTGGAAAACCGGATACCTGAAGCTGAGAAATTATTACATAAAATCAATAATCTTCCAAACATTAACGATTCAACTAAAATTTGTTTAACAGCGACAAGGGGTCTAATAAACTTCAGAAAAGGCAACTATGATGCAGGAAGAAAAGATTATATTAAAGCTATGGAGGATTCAAAATCACTAAATAATGATTATTATAACTGGCTCGCTATTTTAAATTTTGCTCGTGAAGAATTATTAATAAAATCTGAATTTTCTGATTCAATTATGAACGCAGTAAGTTTGGTTCCAGACAAAACAAAACATATTGAAATAAATAAACTAAAAAAACAAGTGATTGAATTAAAAAATAAGTAGCCAGCTAATTTGCAAGCACATTGCCAAAGCCGCACAAGCCATCACTGCAACCAAGGCTTTGCCAAAGAGCTTGCAAAGCCGACCCCAGTTGCCATAGACATTTTGGCCATCGCACAAAAAAACAAAATAAATTTGTGCTTTGTTGATAGGTTGGCGCGAATTTAAAACAATTGATAAAAGAGAGCTAAATAAATGAATCATAATAAGACATATAAATAACACCAGTTGCTAACACATGGTAGAGTGCATACGGGTTTCAGCGGTTCGCGAGTGTTTGTGGCTCGTAAAAAAGGTCGGTGTAAGCTGATAGTAAAGTAGCTACGAAATCCCGCACGACACCCTACCATCAAACGTTAACCGCACATAAAAAATTTGCATTCTGGTACGTTCTTACATTCGGTAATTTGGTCATGTTCGCTCAGGCAGCAGAGCAGGTACTTATTTAAAAAATTTTGGCGGAATTTAATGTCGGTACATATTTACCAGAATTAATCAAATGGGCAGTGATGGCACGCCCGGTCATTTCGTTAGATTGGCCTGCCCACGCCCTGGTATTTTTGTCCTTCTGCTGATTCGGCAGAGTTCTGCCATTGATAGTATATTTTGCCAATATGTTGATAAATAAATAATTACGTGCGGTAACATTAAGTATATTTCATTGCCGGCCAGTTGGTTTGCCAATTTAAGTTCTTTTGGTTACATTCGTGCAAACTGTCAAATGAAGGCATTGTATCCGGCAACAAAATATACTCATTGCGTTATGGCCAATTTAAGAGGACCCCCGCAAATAAACAAACATACATATGAAAAGATTAAAAATTGCCTTAATACTACTACTTGCAGTTTTTACAAATAGATTGCATGGAGATATAATTATTATTGAGCCTACATCTGCAAAGATTTGTTCAAGAATTGCAAATCTGAATAATTTCCCCGATTTAGTTGTAATTGGATTAACCGATTGTGTAACTCTAAAATCAAAGAAAGCTTTTAGGATTAAAAATAATGACTGTATTAAAGTTCAGAAATCCTGTGAAGTATTACTATATATTATGAACTTAGATTATTATAAACAACATAAATTAGATGAGATTGACTGGGACACTGATAAGAATGTGCAAAAGCTAAACCTTTCAATAAAAGAAAAAGATTTCAATTCTTATGATTTTAGTTCAGTAACCATTGATTTTAATTTAGCCAATTATAAGAATACTATTTACTATTTGTATAAAACAAAAATGACTTACAAGTACAAATACGATGCTGATCAAACAAAATCTGACTCTATTCAATATTTCAAAGATGATGTAATTGACCCATATAAACCGATTTCAGTTAAAACGGAACATGCACCAAGATAAGACATTTATATTATCACGGTTTATCACAGTTTATTCGATTGCCCATTTTTTAGTAGATACAGCATGTGCTTTTCTGCTATTAGGAGTTTTAGAAATAAAAGATGCTATTCTGGCTATGCTTTTATACAACGCATTTGCCTTTGTATTGCAAGCTCCATTTGGATACTTAATTGATAAATACTTAAATCCAAAGGGGGTTGCAATTATTGGATTAATACTAATTGCTACTGCATATATATTTTGGGATAATCCTTTGATAGCTATATCAATTGTAAGTATCGGAAATGCCTTGTATCATGTTGGTGGGGGCAGTCTTGTATTGTCGTTGAATAAAAAGAAAGCTACTTATATTGGCATTTTTGTTGCTCCTGGAGCACTTGGACTGGCAATTGGTTCGTTGCTTTCCTTCTCAAAGTTAGAATTCTATAATTGGTTGCTGCCTGTGTTATTGTTAATTATATGTGGATTGATTTACATCATTAAAACACCATGTTTTAAGCGAAATATAGAAAACAGATTTCTAAGCAGCAAAAGTTATAGCATTCTATTAATTGTGTTAATAATGCTTCCGATAACAGTTCGCTCATTAATTGGGTTATCGATTGAGTTTCCGTGGAAAGAAAATGAAACATTACTTTTTGTATTAGTATCGTCTTTGGCTTTAGGTAAAGTTTTTGGAGGGATATTAGCCGACAAATTTGGATTATTAAAAGTTGGGATTAGTGGACTGGTTATATCTTCCCCACTTCTTGCATTTTATTCAACAATTCCATTTTTAGCAATATTCGGAGCATTTGTATTCAATTTCACAATGCCTGTTACGTTGATTGCAATTCTAAACGTGCTTCCAAATAATAAGGGACTGTCGTTTGGATTAACTACTGTTGCATTGTTTATTGGTTCATTGCCAACAATAATAGGGAAAAACTTGTGGCTGAAAAATGATTTAATTGTATTAATATTTATTTTAACTGCCGCTTTGGTTTTATTTGCTGCGATACAATTTATGATAAAGCTAAAGATTTTAAAGGCTTAGCATATGGATTACGAGTTACTATTTTTTAAAAGTTTGCTTTTAACAGTTTTCATTGAGACTGTGGTACTTTGTGTGTTTTTTCGATTAGTAATTAAATTGGAAAACACAAGCATTACTCGATTAATAGCTACAGGAATTATTGCAAGCACGACAACTTTACCATATTTATGGTTTATTCTTCCGAATTACATTGACCAAAGGATTTGGTATGTGATATGTGGAGAATCTTTTGCTATATTGTTAGAAACATTTATAATCGGGGTAATATTGAGAGTGAATTTTCTTAAATCATTTCTAAGTTCATTGACTTGTAATATGATTTCTTTTTTAACTGGATTAATAATAAACTGGCCATAACATGCGGTGATATTCAATTGCCGGGTTGCGGGTTTGCTAATGTTTCGGCGTTTTTATATCTTTCGGGTAAACAGACAAGATAGCGCAATGGCACGGCAACTAAATATACCGCCACCGTTATGGGCAAGCATAATGAATGTCTTGTCCTGAAATAGCTTGACAGTTTTTAACAAAAACTGTAGCATATGAAGGAAAGAAAAACAGAACAGCAGGCCACCAAAATTACTTACCAGGGATATAGTTGGGGATTAAAAATCAGCATTATTGAAGAGATAGAGAATGGCCAGATATCGATAAACCAGGCAGCCAAGAAATACGGTGTGAGCAGGACTGCCATACAAAAATGGATGAAAAAATACGGTAACTTAGACAAAAAATTAAGAGAAATGGGAGGACGATCACCAAAACAAGAGATAGCCGAATTAAAGAAAAAGCTCAGGCAGGCTGAACTTGAACGTGATATTCTGGAAACTGCCCTTGAGATAATAGAAGATGAATATGGTGTAGATGTCAAAAAAAAATTCTTGTCACAATATCAGAGAGATACCTTGAAAAAGCAAAAAAAAGGTTAAAAATTTCAGTGATGACCAGGGTATTAAAGATAAGCAGACAAGGATATTATCAGGTTTTGGAAAGGAACCGGAAAGGGAACAGAACGTGTCAACAAATAGTAGAGCTGATAAAGGAGGTTCGGAAAAGGCATAAACGGATGGGAGGTAAAAAGCTTCATGGCAAACTGGTGCCAAAACTTGAAGAACTGGCTATTAGATGTGGCCGGGACAAGTTCTTTGACATACTGCGTGATGAAAATCTTTTGGTCAGGTATCGCAAACGGTTTGTAAAAACCACCCAGAGCAAGCATATGTTTTATAAGTACCCCAACCTGATACAGGATATAGAGATAATAAGGTCAGAGCAGGTATTTGTAAGCGACATTACATATATCAGGACCAAACAGGGATTTTTGTATTTATACCTGATTACAGATGCCTATTCAAAGCAAATCATGGGTTGGGAACTATCGGACAACCTCAAAACAATTAATGCTGTAAACGCACTAAAAATGGCTTTAAAAAACAGAAAGTATCCGGAACGTGAGTTGATACACCATTCCGACCGGGGATTCCAGTATTGTAATCCTTCGTATATTGAGATTTTGGATAATAACGATATAAAAATAAGCATGACCAGTAAGTATGACCCATACGAAAATGCTGTAGCAGAAAGGGTAAATGGCATTCTAAAAACCGAGTATGAGATAGGCGATGGATTTGCAAATGAAAAGGATGCAAAAAGGGAGATAAAGTATGCCATTTGGCTGTACAATACAGACAGGCCACATTTAAGCTGTCATGGCATGGTACCGGCTGAGGCGCACATGAAGGAAAATTACCGGCTAAAAAGATGGTCGAAACTTTTTCCTTCAAGGGATATATCCCTTGAAGGAAAAAACAATATATTTAAACAAGAATTATTAACCTAAAAAGTGTCAACTAAAACCAGGACGAGACAAACTATGAAACATTGGTATCTATTAATTAATATTATTATTTTACCCCATATCACATATGGACAGAGAGGATATTTTGCAACAGATAGTACAGCATCAATAAACATAAAATTGATTGATGGTGGAGATTTAATGAACTCAAAATTTTGTCGAGTAAAAGAAGGTGATAAAATAATAAAATATACACCCTATAAGGTCAAAGAATACGGATTTAAAAATGGGCAGATTTATATATCCAAAGAAATCCAAATATCTGATTCTTCAGCAAAAGTTTTTTTAGAACGATTATATAACGGAAAAACTACTTTGTACTATTATAAAAATAAAGGAACTAAATCTTATTACATAGAGAAAGACAGTACATTATTTACTGAAATACACAGACAAGATGAAAATGACAGTAATTATAATGCACAATTGTTAGAATTAACAAAAGACTGTCCAAATGTATCTGAGGCTACGAAATATGTTAGCTACAATAAGTTGTCCATGACAAAATTTGTTGAGAGATACAATAATTGTGTATTAAAACCATTTCCTCATTTTAGATATGGAATTAATATAAATTACATTTTAACTAAATTCATAGCAACAAGCAATTCAAAAGAAGAGTTAAATACATTTGATTTTAAGTATTCAGGGGGATTTGGTTTTGGTTTTTTTATTGACAAACCTATTCTTGTTAGTGATTTTTCACTGTATATAGAATTTAACTATGCTAAGCATAAACACTCATACTATAATAAGATAGAAAATAAAGACCTGGATTTTATTACAAAAATATCTTCATTTGAACTACCTATAAGTATTCGTTATACATATCCTCACCAAAAAAATAGGCCTTTTATTAATCTGGGAGGAATAATATCATATCATTTTATTAATGAAAGCAATTTTTATGAAACCACTATCAATGAAAATGTAGTTCAGATTAATGATGTTTTTGATTCTCCATTAATAGAGGAATCTCATTTCGGATACTCCTTTGGTTGTGGAATAGAATACATGTTAAATTCTAGAAATTCAGTATTTTTTGAGATTAGAAAAAATAATCTATTTAACATATCAGGTTCCGGAATGATTCAAAGTTCTAACCTTTATTTTATTACAGGGATTAATTTTTAACTATGATTAAAAATAAAATCATTCTTATATTGTTGCTATTTTTCATCTTTGGATGCGAAAAACAACCACAATTTCACGAAAGACCTTACCCTTTTATTGAGCTGAAAGATGTAGCAGATATTGATGGTGGCGGTGCCACTTTAAAAGCAGAATTATTCTGCAAAGGAAATTCAGAAATTATGGAATATGGGTTTATTATTGGATTACAAATTACACCAACTATTGAAGATAGAAAAATCTCTTTTAAAGGAGATATTAACAATTACATATTTGAAAAGAGAATAGAAAATGATTTGTTGGCAGAACATCATTATTATGTTCGAGCCTTTGTTAAATCAAAAGAATATTTGGTGTACAGTAATGAGAAGGAGTTTATAAGCAAGGGATGTAAAAAACCTGAAATTTTTGAAATTAATCCAAATTCCGGAACGCCAGGAAAAATAATAACTATCTCAGGTAATTATTTCAGCGAGTATTCCATTAACAATATTGTAAAATTTGGAAATGTTGATGCAAGTGTAATATATGCATCTATTGATACATTAATTATACGTTGCCCAGATATGAATGCATCGCAGATAAATATTTCAGTCAATGTTGCTGGACAAGAAGTTCTTTCATCATATAGCTTTGATGTAATTAGTCCCTGGAATAAATTAGTTAATTTTCCAGGAGGGAATAGATTTTATGGTGCATATTTTACCATTGGAGACAAAGGATATACTACCCTTGGTATTTATGCAAATAATATTCTTGATCGCGCACCAGCAGACTTATGGGAATATGATTTAAATGAGAAACTATGGAATAGGCGCCAGTCTTTCCCTGGCGAGTTAAGGTCAAATACTATAAATTTTTCAGTTGAAGGTAAAGGGTATATTGGTTTAGGAATGAATTCGTCATACCAGAGTTTATATGATCTTTGGGAATATGACCCGACAACAGACAATTGGAAAGAAATGCTTGAATTTCCCAGAAAAATAGATATACCGTTTTTTCAAGCCCATTTTGTAGTAAATAATAGACTTTTTCTAATTCCAACTTTGTTTACTGACCTTGAAGTTTGGGTTTTTGATCCTTTGGAAAATAATTGGACAGATGTATATTCAGAAGAATTTGAAAAATACAAGATCTTCCAGGAAGGATTCTCATTGAATAATACCGGTTATTTTATAGAAACTCTATATTCCGAAATAAGCAATAAAGAAGGAATAGTATTATGGAGATATGATGATTTAATAAATGAAATGTCTGCAGAGGATACTATTTTAACCTCTCGTAGAATTGAGCCTTGTAGTTTCAACATTGAAAATAAGTTATATTTATCAATACCAGATGGCAAATTAATAGAATATGATTTAAATAATAAACTTACATATGTCTATAAACATTCTTCTGACAATTCTATGTATAATTTTAAATTTATATTTGGTGATAAAGCTATTTTAAATAATTCTGAGAGTAATGAAGTTTATGAATTTTACTTACAATAAATACTGTGTGTAACATTTAGAATATGATTAACCGGCAACCCAAAAAAAATAAAAGGCTAAAAGCTAAACCGGTTAATTATATTCGTTGTTGAACGGTAACCGGCGCAACACAACTAATATGTGAATTGAATGCATTTCAGGTTCTCATTCTTAAGGCAACTTGTAAACTTTTCACCAAAATATTACAAAGAACCTGGTCATTAGACCTCATTTTTTGGAATAACAAACCGAAAAAACAAGGCCGAAAAACGAAAAATAACCTGTTTTTTATACAACCGTGCATACCTTATCCATCTCCTCAGTACGAGGCAGTATGAAAAATGGGCATTAAGCTGCAAAGCAGGTATTTTCGCTAAAACTTTCCTGCGGGCTTCCCCGGGACCGCGGATAGGTAACAGCTATTAATATCATTTTGCCGGTTTTACATTTTGGACATACCCTTACGTCTATGCCATATAGCTTTACAAGCCATTCATACACTGAAAAGCTGTCGATTTTTGGTGTTTCAGGAATTTCTGCTTCCAACGATACACGGGCACAAGTCAATGCAGCTGATTTTGACCGCGAGCTCAATATACCATAATGCCTGATCTTCATAAATCCTGCAGGAAGAATATGAAGAGAAAACCGATGAAGAAATTCTTCAGCCTCCAGATCAACCTCTACCACACTGGATGTACGGTAATCTATTGCAGAGAATTTCACCCGGTCGTTTTCCACAGCTTTAATCCGGTGATTGCTGATAGCAATGCGATGCGTATATCGCCCAATGTAATCCACAACTTGCTGTGCATTATGCATGGGGAGCTTGGCATAGGTCACCCATTTTTTCCTGTAGAATGGATGAAGGTATTTCTTTCCGGCAATGAAAGGAGTTTCCAACTGTATTTTATTCGATTTATGAAGGCCGATCAGTCCGTCGGTGAATTTACCACGAAAAACCTTGCTCATAGCCTTTACCGGGAAAAGGTATTTTCCTTCGCTGCGGGTGTTACGTATCCGTTCTGGGAAGTACATGTTTGATACTTCAAAAATAATCTTATAAGATGGATTTATTTTCCAGCCATATGTTAGGGAGCAATTCTTCCAGACGATTTGCTTTATGATCTGGAATACGGGTAAGAACATCGGTGAGCCAGGTTAAAGGATTAACACCATTCTTTTTACATGTGCCTAAAAAGGAATACATTATGGCTGCTCTTTTAGCCCCTTCGTGTGACCCGGCAAAAAGATAATTTTTTCGTCCCAGCGCTACCGGTCTGATGCTGTTTTCTACCAGGTTATTATCAATTTCATACCTGCCGTCATCAAGATACCTGATCAACCGGTTCCACAATCCTAATGTATAAGATAGGGCTTCACCCATTGAACTCTTAGGCAACACTTCAATGCTTCTTTTTTTCATCCAGGCTTCCAACTCGTTTAACACTGCCAATGATTTTTCAATGCGTAAGGACTCTCGCTTATCAAAGTTAAATTTCAGTTCCCTGGCCTGGCGCTCCACATCATATAACTTCTGCATCTGTGAGAGAACATAATCGGCCCCTTCCGGATCATTTTTAAGCGCCTCGTCAAACTTTCTTCGTGCATGGGCCATACAGGCAAGCAATACTATATCTTTTTGCTTATCAAAAACATCATATGCTGAATAACCATCACTTTGTATTGCCCCTTTATAATCTTTAAGAAATGCCATTGGGCCATCTCTGCCCCGGCCTTTCTGATAGTCAAAAAATACCAGCTTGTCAAGCGGTGAGTAATAAACCCAATGATAACCTTTATGTGTAGAACCCGGTTTATCTTTGGTAAGTACTTTTATTGGCGTTTCATCTACCATCAGGTAGTCTGCACTGGTTATTTTCTCCCTGAGTTTGTCATAAAGCGGTTCGATAAGGTCACAAGTTGCAGTGAACCATCCATTGATGGTTGATTCTGCTATTTCTATACCTTCACGCTTTAACATTTGTGCCTGGCGATAAAATGGAAGATGATCAACAAACTTATTTATGGTAAGATGTGCTAACAGACCGGGACCTGCATTGCCTTTAGGTATAGGCAGCGAAGGAAGTTCTCCGATTACAATTCCCCCATCTGCCGGTAATACATATTTATAACGGATATATTTTTTTACATAAAGTTTACCAGGTCTGTATTCCAATATTTCAGTACTCTCTTCCCCGATCTTTTTTGCCTCACTCAAGTCGCCTTCAGGCATAATAACGTGTTCCTCCCGGGGCAGATGAGCTGGAATGGGAGCCCTGAAATGATTGATTTTTGATTCTTTCTGTGGCTTCTGACGGGTATAAGTAACTTGTTCTGTCTCAATTTGTTTCTGCTCAACAGTTTCGCTTTCTAAGCCAAGGGCTAACTGGCCATCATTAACAGGTATGTACCGCTCGCTCTTGCTGCCGAATATCATTCGTTTAAGCTTGTCCAGTTCCTGCTTGTAATACAGAAGTTCTGACTGAAGAATGGTGATTTTCCCAGAAAGATTTTTATTTTCTTCTACCAATATTTCAAAGTCTTTTTCCTGGTATTTGGACTGCCCGTTTTGCATGTCACAAAGATGTCAAAATATTGCCTGTAACCCTAATATTTTCAATGGTTTTTATCAAGATTATTTTCACTGATTGTTGATAAAAAACCGCTTGCGCATAGTAACTTTTTCAATGGAAATACCTTCTATCATCATAACCAATGTCGGCCAGCTTAACTGGCAGGAATTTGTTTTTCCGTCCATCAGGGGCAGTTCAAGTGTGCCGGATTCCAGACGCTTATAATACAAAACAAAACCACCATGTTCCCAGTGTAACAGTTTTATCTTGTTGCGCCGCCGGTTAATAAAAATAAACACTTCTCCGGAAGTAGGGTTATATCCCATGTATATTTGTATCAGTCCGCATAAACTGTCAAAGCTTTTGCGCATGTCGGTAACGCCGGAATATAGATAATACCTTAATGAAGAGGTTAATGAAAACATACCATCAAACCAGGTTAACCAGCATCCGGAGCATTTGTCCGCTTGCAGGGCCGGTCAGTCTTAAACATACCCCGTTGGGATATTGCACCTCGATGGCAGGGTCAGTAAATTTTATCTGTCCCCTGACTTTTATCGGGACAAATCCTGATATATCTTCCTTATTTTCTTTGTATTTTTTTAACCAATAATAGAAAAGCGATGGAGCAATTCCATTTTGCTGACAAAACATCTTTTTATTTAAACCACTTTGATGGCATTGTTCGATTTTTGAAAACATCTCTTCCTTTCTTGCTTGTCTTTCAACCTGTGTCATAATTTTGTGTTTGTCGCAAAGCTAATTCACTGAGCTGTATCATGCAAGATGTACTTTACAGAAGGCTTACGGTGTTACGCCATTTCCCATTTGCGGTAATACCTCCGGCCGGTACAAGGCAATGCACATGCGGGTGAAAGGAAAGGTTCTGCCCCCAACTGTGCAAAACAGCAATCATCCCCATTTTCGCCCCCAGGTGTTTATGGTCGGCGCCAAATTGTGCAATGGTTTGCCAGGTACTGGCAAACAACAGGTTGTACATCAATACCTGGTAATCCAGGAACATCTGGTTCAGGCTGTCGGGAATTGTAAATACCACATGATAGTACTTTACCGGCAACAGGTCGTTGGTGCGCATGCGCACCCATTTCTCACGCCGCAGGCCGTTGCACTTGGGGCAATGCCTGTCGCGACAACTGTTGAAAGAGATATTTTCATAGCCACAATCCGGATTATCGCACTTATCTTTGTGGTAACCCAGTGCCGCTGTACGGCACTGCTCCAGGTTGGTAAACACTCTCTTATGACGCGAGGTAAGTTTACCACTGTTTTCAAGGCTGTGCCTGTACCTGCCAATGATCTGTGCAACTTCAAAGGCAGGGCGGGTGTAGCCCGTCATGATATCAGGTCCAGTGGGCTTGTGAGCTTTTCCTCCCGCAATTGGTGGTTTACCTGCAGGTAAATCATCGTGGTGCGGATGTCATCATGGCCCATCAGTTTTTGGATAGTAAACAGGTTGGTCCCCATAGCCAGCAGATGCGATGCAAAGGAATGTCTCAATGAATGAAGGCTCACCTGTTTTTGGATGCCCGATTTGAGCAATGCCTGGCTGAATGTCCAGCGAAGGCCTTCTTCACTATATGGCAAGCCTTTGGTGCTTCCATTGAAAAGGTATTTTTGCGGTTTATACCTTCGGTAATATTCCCGTAATTCCGGAACCAGGCTCTTGGCAAGTAATGTGTACCGGTCCTTGTTCCCTTTACTGTTTTCAATTCGGATCAGGTAATTTTTAGAATCAATATCAACCAGTTTCAACCGGCTTATCTCATTACGCCTCAAACCACCGCTATAAGCGATTTTCAATACCATACAATGTTTGAGGCTGTGAGCGCTGTTAAACAAAAGTTTTAACTCTTTACTGCTTAGGATGACCGGGAGCCGTTTCGTTGACTTTGGATAGGGTACATCCTGGATAATGTCTATACGCTTATATAACCTTCGAAAAACAAATCGGATCCCCTGAAGATGATTACGGATGGTTTCCCGGCTCAAATGCCTGACATTTTTCAGGTGTACCAGGTAAGAGTACAGCTCTTCCTCTCCTATTTGATCAGGAAGCTTGCCACAAAAATTACATAACTCTTTAATGGCATGTAAATAACAATTGATAGAACTGTTTGAGAAATGCTCAACCTCCATTCGTACATGTGCTGCATGTAACAATTCTTCTAAACTCGATGCTTGAAATACTTTTTTTTCATACTTTTATTAGATTAGTTTCAAATGACAAAGTAAAAAAACATTACTATGAATTGCTTGTCTACCGACGTAAGGAGGTTTCGTTCAACACGCAATATAGCAAATGGCGGGAAAAACAGTAGATTTGGGTATTGCAGCACGCTTCGGACTTTTGCCTCGGGTGGGTTGGACCACGCGCCGCAAACCGCCACTTGCCATATTGCCAACCGTTGTTGCGACTCGAAGTCGTGTAAATAATTGTTTTACAAAGGATTGTTCTTTGATAAAACCTGTTGTTCCCTCAACAGTACCCTTACCGGACAACTGGTGTATAGTGCAGCTATTACCGGTTGAAGCTCCGGGAAACGAGTACCAAACGCCGGGTTGTATACCCTATGGCGGGGCTATAAGCTGTGAAGCGGATAGTCTTCGGGGCCTCAAAAACCGATTTAGGGCTGGGGTGAGCAGGCATGGCCAACTCAGGTAAATATTCCGAAACCATCGAGATGGCGTAAGGGCGAAAAAGAGGATGACACGCCTTGTACCAAAATGGTAAGCTGGCAGGTTAAACGTGGTTAACGTTGCGTTTACGGGGATGTTGCCCAGCCGGTGGACAGGATAGGCCTAAACCTGTATCTTTTGTTATTTACATGGAACATGGAAGCACGGTGCTCTCTTTTCCTGTAACAGCGGGATCAAAAACCCTAACCGCAAGGCATGGGGAAACACCGTACAGAGAGGACAGACAAAGCGAATGCCCTGATGTAATGCCAGGGATAGTGGCCACAACATCGCCACAGGTGAAAACCAGCCCACCTCTGTCTGGTACTTTATGGCATGATACTTTTTAGAACCTGTAAATGCTGGAAAGCAAATGAACGAGAATGAAAATTCATCGTGTGCACTGGCACACCAAACCGATAACTGGAACCTCATTATATGGCGAAAGGTTATTCAACGGGTGAACAGGCTGCAAAGACGTATTGCCAAGGCTGTTAAAGAGAAACGCTGGGGCAAAGCTAAAGCCCTGATGTTTCTCATTACCAAATCCTTTTATGCTAAACTATTGGCTGTATTCCGGGTGGCCAACAACAAGGGAGGCAAAACCCCCGGTGTTGACCATAAAATCTGGATAGACGGGTATGATAAACTCGTCGCAGCTGAAAACCTTAAGAACAGGGGATACACCCCTAAACCTTTACGTAGGATATATATCCCTAAGAAGAATGGCAAAAAACGCCCCTTAAGCATCCCGTGCATGGATGACAGGGCTATGCAAGCCCTGCACATGATTTCTCTTGTCCCTCTGGCCGAAACAATGGCCGACCTAAATTCTTATGGGTTTAGGGAAAAACGTTCGTGTGCCGATGCCATTGCACAATGCTTTCTTATCCTGTGCCGTAAAAATTGCGCACAATGGGTTTATGAAGCCGACATCAAGGCCTGCTTTGATGAAATTGACCATCAGTGGATATTAAACCATATCCCGGTCAACAAATCCATTCTTGATAAATGGCTCAAAGCAGGATATATCCAGAAAGGTAGGTTATTCCCCTCCCTTAAAGGTACTCCACAAGGCGGTATCATATCCCCAATCATCATGAATATGGTGCTTGACGGATTGGAAACCACCATAAACAAACAGTTTCCAAGATGGAAAAACCAGAAAGTCAATTTTGTAAGGTATGCCGATGATTTTATTATTACCGCTAAGGATAAAGAGGTAATTACTAATCAAATCATACCACTTGTTAAGGAATTCCTCAAAGAACGGGGGCTTAGGCTCTCTGATGAGAAATCCAAAATAACCAATATTGACCAGGGCTTTGACTTCTTATCACAGCATATCCGTAAGTACAAGGGTAAACTGCTGATAAAACCATCACGGAAATCTGTATAGGCTTTCAAAGATAAGATAAAACTCATCATACGCGAGAGCCATGGACTGCCTGCTCATGCCCTTATACGAAAACTAAACCCGGTTATCCGGGGATGGTCAAACTATCACAAGGGTATTTGCTCAAAGAATACCTTCAGAAAACTGGAGGTATTCATCTTCGGACAAACCTGGAAATGGGCTACCCGCCAGCATGGTGACAAAGGCCACAGGTGGGTGTTCAAAAGGTACTTTTTGGGCAATCATTTTTCCGATAAACGTGTATCTTATAAAGGTATATATTCCTACCGCTTATATAAAATCGGTATGGTACCTATTCGATATCATGTTAAAATCGCTCAGAAGGCCAATCCTTACCTGTCTGAATTTGATTCATATTTTGAGAAAAGGGTATCCTTAAGGAAACGTTTAGCTTTGAATAGCAAACAAATCACTACTTTTGTTTGCAGAGGTAAAAACAATAGCCGGGTCTACCCTAACAAGGTTGGCCTTAAAAGTGCTTGAGCCGTATGCGGTGAAAGTCGCACGTACGGTTCTTAGGGGGCGTAAGCTACCCGGTCCTGCTATGTTAGGAAACTGACATTACAAACTTACAGCGCCGCAGTTTGACAAACTATACACATAAATTTATAAAAAGGCAAAATGAGTCAAAAAAATTATTGGTGTTACAGAGTTGACACAAGAGAAATCAAATTCTTCACTAATGAACTTTACGAAGGCCGTTTAAGACAAGGTTGGGGTTGGGACAAAGCTCAAGATTTGAGAGACTTCAAATTAGATGAAGGTGCAGGACGAAACAGACCAATGTTTAATAAGGTTAAAAAGGGTGACAATCTTTTAATTCCTCAATTACCAAATTGGGGAGAAGTTGCTCTGGTTGAAGCAACAGAAGATTGGAACAAAGGATATGTTTTTGACATTGACCCTAACCTTGGCGACTATGGACATATATTTCCAGCAAAATATCTTAAAAAGTTCACACGTAACAACGAGAATGTTACTGGAAATTTACGTTCTACTTTAAAAAATCCTTCAAGATTTTGGAATATTAATCATTATTCAGACGATGTTGAGTTATTATTAAATTCTCAAGTTACAGAACTTTCTAAAAGACAAGACCATAACAGCAGACTTGAAAGTTCAATAGGAAGTGTATTTAATGATGTTTTTGACGAAACATTATTTGCAGATAAACTCTATGAAAAACTGACTGAACAATTCACGAGAGAGGAGTGGGAATTTGCATTGGTTTACGGACTTAAACAAATGTTTCCTTTCTATCAAATTGAAAGGGTTGGAGGAAAGGAAGAAAAAAATCACGGCACAGACATTTTAATCAAAATGCCAAGTGTTTTATCAAATTATGGTTACGCAATAGCTATACAAGTAAAAGACTATGAGGGTTTTGTAGGTAGAGAAGTTATTTCGCAAATAAACAAGGCAGACAGCTATTGGGATAGTGAGAACTTAAAACTCATTGAAAAAATAGTTATTATTACCAAAGCAAAAAAGGATGACAACATTAGACTGCTTGAACACGACAAGGATGTGAAGTTTATTTTTGCAACTGAATTAAAACAACTTTTGACGGAAATTGGAAAATGTTTTATTGGAATGAAATAAACACAGCAGGTAACACGCGGTATAAAACATTGGGGTATAGGTGGTTATTCAGGCATTCTGCAACGCATTAAGTTCAGTGTAACTGGACAGGAAAGTAGCCCGCAATCCCCAACGATTTCATACCGCCACCGTTAGGCACAAGCGGAGAAAACGACAGTGCACCATTATACTAAACCGATAAAAAGACAAATGAAATGATAGCCAACGCACAAAGCAAGAGTGTTCCAGCCCTTCCCACAACCGTCACTTCGCTTCCACACACTTGCTTTCTTTGCCCTCACACACCAAGAATATGAAATTGAAATGTTAAATTCAAAGGCAATATCAAGTTAAATTTATAATGGATAAGCTAAAAGAAAAAATATATATAAAACGTTGGCTCGACTTAAAACCCTATGAAAGTCAAACCCCTACAGATGGATATTATTTAAAACTCTGCAATTATGTTAAGAAATCGATTATTACAAATAAGCAATCTTTTGTTCTTCAGATTTATTTAGATAACGATGAAATTGATGTGCTGGCATGCTTCTTAACATCATATTTTGAGGATTTGATTTCAGAAACAAATATTTGGAACACCTTCATCAACGTTCATAAAAAGCTATATGGGAAATTTTTGCCTTTTTACAAGATAGATGAATATTATAAGCAAGAAATTAATTTGCCAGACATATGCTTTCTGATTTGGTATTTTATAAATACAGTCCAGCAAGAAAAATTTATAGCCCCATTTAATGACTTTATTATTGAAACATCGGATAAAGTAATGGATGTATTTGAAAATGCCTGGGAATATGCCCCTGAAAATGAAATATTAAAAACATTCTATTCTATTGATGAGAATGAAACTGATTTCTACGTAGCCAGAAACTTGATTGATAATATTCTATTTAAATCATATTTATTTTATCCTGATTCACTTTTAGATTTGAGAGAAGGTGAAATTGAAATCATAGAGAAAAGTAAAAATGATGAGCATTTACTTACCTTTTTAAACGAGAATCGAGACCATAAACTGCATCATACATATACAAGATTGCTTGGATTAAAAGGACAAGAATGGGTAGCTGAAATCTTGGGGAACAATCACAATTTGAGTAAATATTTTCCTGTAATTTCCCAAAAAATAAGAGGATATTTCTTCTATAAAGGTCAAGACAAGAAAAATGTTTTTCTTGAGCATATAGCTTCTGGAAAAAAATTTAGCTTAACTAAAAAATCATTTGACCATTATGATAGCCTAACGGATATTGACACCATTCTTTTTATGGGTATTGTCAAATGGAGAGAAGAGTGGTGGTTTTCTGGGGTATATTTTCAAAGTGAATTTAATCCAGACCTTATTCTTGACGAAAAGAATTCAATGGAAAGTAGAAGTGTGGTTAATTTTCTTGACCATCAAGAAAAAAATATGAATGAGATTTTAGGTGAACAGTTCGATGCATTTAAGGGATTCAATAATAATCAGCAAATTGCTTTCATGGATTCGGATAAAATAGAATCATTTCTTAAAGATTATATCAAGTTCTTCAACAATTCGTTAAATCTTTCTCAAAAAGAAAAAGATGAAGCAAAACAAAGAGCCAGAGAGGATGGATTCTTTGGTAATGAACCTGAAGCAAAAGATTTCTCAGAAGTTTCGGAAAGTGGTTTAGTGTTTTTTAATCCGAAAAGCGGTGCAGAAATCGCATTATCAGTGAATAGTGCTTTTCCCATGAAAAACAATCCGTTTTTCAACAAGAAGGAGAGTGAAGAACACATCATGCGATTATTATTTGCTGAGGAATTATCTACAGAATTGGCAATGTACTGTATTGATAATTTTAAAGATGATTTAGAATTTTTTAAAGGTGCAGAAGGTAAGATGTACCTCGATAACATTGATTTTCTCCTAAGATTTTGGAAAAGAGGTAATTATTTTACAAAACCGACTATTACATTTACTGGAAAGGAAGATTAGTTGATATGAGTTATCCGATTTACACCGTCCCTTCGCTACAAGGCACATTGGCAAACCCCACAAAGCCAACGCTTCAACCTAATTTTGCCAAAGAGCCTTTTAGCCCGTCCCGCTTCAACGCTGGATTGAGAGACAGTGCAAACTTGATAGATATACTGCTTGAGAATATAAACCGCCAGTGCCTACAGCGCATATAGAAAATAGCTGGGCCTGCGGATTGCGAAATTTTGTACCTTGTGGCAAAAACACTAACGGCAGATAGGAACGTGGCTTGGAATACCGCTACTTTCCATATGCGCAGGCGTTGTGGGTAATGCCAAGAGAGCCGCACGTTTTCAATTATAAGCTGATTTCAATACAGGGATTAAAAGATTATCTTTGTATAAATGGATAATAAATGGATTTTAAAATTCTAACTGATAAATTACTGGATGATTTTACCAAAGCGGTAAGAGAATCTCCATTGAATAAAATTGATAAAATCAAAAAGCTTAACATGCCAGTTGATTATTTTCAGTTTTATAAATCGGTTTCATCAGTTTATTCATCAAAGATTGAGGGAGAGGATATTGACTTTGATAGTTATTTTAAACACAAATTCTTAAAAGTTAAATTTAAACCTGATTATACCCGAAAAGCTGATGATTTATATTCAGCATATGATTTCATTGACAATAATAGATTGACACTTGAAAACGTTCAAAAGACACATTCCATTTTGAGTAAAAGTTTATTACCCAAAAGTCAACAAGGATTTATTCGTAATAATCCAATGTTTGTAATCAATAGCGATGATAAAATTGAATATGTTGCGGCAAGTCCAGAGATAGTTAAATCGGAGCTTGACAGATTGTTTTATGACATTGACTTGTTACTAAATACAGATTTAAATCCTTTTGAGATATTCTATTATGCTTCATTATTACATCTTGTTTTTGTAAAAATCCATCCATTTCAAGATGGAAATGGACGGACTGCAAGATTAATTGAGAAATGGTTCCTAATTGAGAAAATTGGACAAAAGGCGACTTCAGTTCAATTGGAAAAAAACTATTATAAAAGACTTAAGGATTATTATTCAAATATCAGGAAGATTGGACTTGAATACGAGGATTTGGACTATTCAAAATGCCTTGATTTTTTACTAATGACAGTTAAAGGGATTGATGACCAAGATTAAAAGGCACATACCCACAAAGGCTCATAAAACATAGGGGTTTAAGTGGTTAGGCTACAGTTTAGCCCGCTGGCAAGGTCTGTATCGGTTGATACATTCGCAAGCACGCAATCCCCTACGTTTCATAGCCTCGAACGTTGTGCCGCATGCTAAAAAGACAGATTCGTACGTAATTTAAAAATTTGTATCTTTGGATTTATGATTAGCAAGAACGACATATTGAATAAGCTGAGTGACTTAAAACCAATTTTGTACAGAGATTACTCTGTCAAGGAAATTGGATTATTTGGTTCTTTCTCTGATGATTCTTATACAGAAGATAGCGATATAGATTTACTCGTTGAATTTGAAAGGCCTATTGGATGGAAATATTTTTCATTAGAGATTTATCTTGAAAGTATTTTTGGACGTAAGATTGATTTAGTAACCAAAAATGCATTAAAGGAACAAATAAAGGATAGGATTTTAAATCAAGTTAAATACGTGTAAATTGAGAAAGGAAGAACGTAGCTACAAAATGTTCCTTGAAGATATTCAGACTGCGATGAGTCGGATTGCTGAATATATCGAAGGTTACGATTTTGAACATTTCAAAAGGGATTACAAAACAGTAGATGCGGTTATCAGGAATTTTGAGATTATAGGAGAGGCGTCAAAAAAGTTGGATGAAAAAATAAAAGAAAAGTATTCTGAAGTTCCATGGAAAGAAATGTACTATCTAAGAAACATGGTTTCGCATGAATATTTTGGGGTTGATTATGAGATAATATGGGATGTTGCAACAAATTATCTACCTGAAAATAAAATCCAGATTGACCAAATAATTAACAATGAAAAATAAAGCACGACGGCAATCGAGATGGCCAGTGAGCGAGTAGCCCACTGGTTCACCTCTCACACCACTGTACCCTCCCTTCGTCAGGGTAAACTCCCGGGTCTTCCCGAGAGAATACTCGGGACAGGCTGTATACAGCGGTTCGTCAGGTATCAGCACTATCGCTCTTTTCACCGACAATGCCTTTGTCTTTATTTAAGATAAGGCTAGTAAACTCGAAGTTTTGACCTCCTTATCGAATTAGGGACAACCTAACGTTCAGCCCTTCACTGGCTCTGTGAGACCTCCGTCTCTCTATGACGGCTCGTTTACTCCCTGCGATCGTGAGATCGCTGGAGCTAAGTTCCGCCAGCTACTATGGCCTCTGCTGACTTCTTGGTTTATAGAAATGCCGAATCTAATCCAAGACCTCCCCCGGCCTTGCTCCGCCGAAGCGGCTACGCGAAGGCGCAGTAAGAGCATTTTATTCACAATAAAATTAATTTTAATGGTGTTCATGAACTCACTGCGTTCGGTTCCTTCCTCCAATTCCTGCAGTCCCGATATTGAGTTTGTAAAATTTTGCAAGTCAAAATTAACAAAACTCATCATCGGGATGCTTGCTTATCCCCATCTCCCAGCCTCATATGCCGTTCCTGCTTGGTTTATACTGAGCTTGTCGAAGTATCAGTATCGGATTTTGTAGTCCCGCTTCCTTCAGTACATGCCTCGCGACAAACCACCCCCGACCTTCGGTACGGGACAGGCTTTGCGGCTTACTAACACTTCCGGGCGTTACCCCAGTGTGTAAGAGCCTGTCCCGAACTTGATTCGGGAGACTTTCACCCTCTGGAACTTAGCGAAAGCGTTCTCACGACCAAAGGGAGTAAAAATACACACTTGTTGTTTTGCTTCTTTAAAAGTTTATTTGTATTTTTCGTCTTTTTCAAGAGCTTACAACAAGTGTGCGCTCATGCTCATGCAGGGCACACACACGCTGTCATAGGTAATTTTGCTATCTTTTTTCATCTTTAATATGTGTTTATATGTTTGTAATTCTAATCAATTTCGGTGCTTCTCGTAGGGCAAAACTACCCATACAGCAATCTCGTTGTACGCCATAAGAGCACCCTGCATGAAAATCAATGGTTACTACACCTATTTTGCCATACCAGGGAATAAATTTGTATTTCAGGATCTGCGGAGGGGTTAGGCGGAGTAATCCGCCATCCTATCTCAATTTATGTGCAAGCAAGGCCAACCACTTCCAATGTAAAATTTTCAAAAAAATTTTTCTAATAGGGTAAAACAGCTTTCAGACATCTTATTAAAAATACAAATTATGAAAATATTTTTAATGATTTTTTTGTTACTGTGTGTATTGCAAATGAATGCTCAGGATAAACTTCGAACAGGATTGATAATCGGATACAATAGTTCTCAATTTATTGGAAAGGATAAGCCAGGTATGAGTCAGAGTTCATTGCCTGGCTTTTATATTGGTGGTATTCTTGATTATCCTTTGAATCCACGAATGGATATCTTTTCTGATGTTGCCCTAGGATTAAGAGGCACAAAAATTAATACCTATAGTAACAAATATGAGAATGTATATGGAATATATTTTGATATCCCATTACTATTAAAAGTAAATCTATTAATTGACAAGCCGGTAAAACCCTTTGTTATTGGAGGTTGTGCATTAGACTATAATGTCTTGATTATAGGGCACGGGCCACTTTACGATATAAAAAAGTTAGACTTGGGTTTTGTTTCAGGAGTTGGAGCTGGATTTAAGAAGTTGGAATTGTCAATTAGGTATAATTATGGGTTAACGTCGGTTGACAATAGTGAACTAAACCAGAATATAAGAAATTCGACTTTAAGTATTTTAATTGGAATTTATTTTAAATAAATAGTAAAATATGAAAAAATATATAATTAGCATTTTGCTATATAGTCTTTTATCGCTCGATGGTCATTCCTGCTCAATATTCTATGCCAATGATGGAAAATCAATTCTTGCTGGCAATAGCGAAGACTGGGATGATGTTAATACCATGATCAAATTAATACCACCCACTCCAGGTAAATATGGTTTTATGGTTTTTGGATTAAAAGATTGGGGCATCGATTTTTGTTCCTGGGGCGGTGTTAATGACCAAGGGGTTTTTTATGATTGGGCGGATATTGGAACAAGAAATGAAGATTTTCATGCCAAAGGAACAATTAGATATAATGGAATTCTGGCTGATAAAATGCTAGCAGAATGTGCCACAGTTGATGAAGCAATAGCATTATTTAAAAAATATAATTGTCCGGGTTTTGGTGGAGCGCATATCCTTATTGGCGATAGGTTTGGTAATTCAGTTGTAATTGAAAAAACAGAAAAGGATTCTCTTCTTTTCATTAAAAATACTGGTAAATATCAAATTGCAACCAATTTTTTAAACAGTTATCTTAATGATCCAGAAATATACCGATGGGTTCAATGTCCTCGATATGAGTTAATTAAATTTAATTTGTCAAGTAACGATTCTATATCTATTCCATTATTTGAGAATATATTGCAACATGTTGGAAATCATAATAGGATTTTCCCTTCGGTTTATTCCAATATTTACGATTTTGTTTCGGGGAAAATGTATATCTATAATTACTTTAATTTTGAAGAGGTATTAGTATTAGATATTAATGAAGCATTAAAAAGAGGATATCAGTTTTATAAATTACCGGAGTTATTTTCAAACCTTGGGACTTTATTTCCAACCAATAATGAAATAATTAATTCTGAATCGGTCGAATTTAAATGGCTTGGAGATGCAGATACTTATGAAATTTGGATATCAACTGATGAGCAATTTACAAATCCCCGGATTGTTTCCTATTATCATCCGGCCATTCAAACAGCAGGTTTCAAATACATTTGGCTCTATCTTATTTTAGCAGTAAGTCTTGGCATTTTTAGAAAAAGAAAAATCATACCCATTGGAATATTACTGTTTCTGGTCTTTACAGGATGTGAAGATTTGTTCACAGATCTTCCGGATACAAAATCAGGTATCACTCATGTTAAAACAATTGACAACCTCGAAGCCGGTAAGAAATATTTCTGGAAAGTTGTGGCAGTTAATCCTGATAAGTATAATACCGAAACCTCAGTTGAAAGTTTTACTATATCTAATTATTAATAGATACTTAAAAAGAAACAGGAATGAAAATATACTTATTGTTACTTATGTTTTTATTTGGCAGTTTAACCAGAAGCTTTTGCCAATCATCTGATTTTCCTTACAAGTTGAGTTTTTCAAAAGATATCCCTTTGTTGTCGTGTGCCTTAACATCTGAAGCTGTTACCCTATATCTTGTGAAAAATAGAAAAATTAATTATCTCACTTACAGTGAAGTTGAAAGGCTCAACATCAACGATATTGTATGGTACGACAGATCGGTTATAAAGTATTGGTCGCCTAAATTGGCTGATTTAAGCGATATTACAAAAGGTATTCTTGCTGCAAGTCCAGCGCTTCTTTTTTTACCACAAATAGCTAATGAAAAATGGGAGAATTTTTTAATATTGGGTGTAATGTATATTGAAGGTGCCGCACTAAATGGAGGTGTAAACGGTATTACCAGACGTCTCACTCAGAGAATTCGACCTTATCTTTATAATAACACGTCCATAACAGAAAGGGAAAAAAGATGGTTGTGCCAGCCGGGTCAAGATTATTCGTATATTTCATTCTATTCGGGCCATACTTCAATTGCATTCTTTTCAGCCGTATTTTTATCAAAAGTGTATACCGATATTTATGGTAAAGGCTATGGTAGTTATATTATTTGGGGCGCTTCACTTTTTGGGGCAGCAACTACCGGGTATTTAAGGTATAAATCAGGCTGGCATTATCCTTCCGATGTAATTGTGGGAGCAATAGCTGGTAGTTTAATAGGATATATAATACCGGTCTTACATAAAAAAAGAGATAAAAGTAAGATATCCTTTCTCATTTCACCCAACTACGGTAGCGTAGCATATCATTTTTAAAAATGTTTATGAAAATGGAGTTGGTTAAATGTTACTTGTATATAACTTGCGCTAACGGTGGATACGAACGCATTCCGCTCTCCCAAATGTTTCATACCGCCACCGTTATAGCGCATTCCCCACATAAGAACCTCCCGAATAGATTTGAGACTAAATTATCTATTCATACAGTTCTTATTAAATTCTGTTGCTAACGATAAAATTTGCAACTTTTTTCAGCTTTTTAAGCAACTTGATTGACGGGGAAGCATTATGAATAAAAGGATTGACTATAAATTTGATTAATTTTACCGTTAGTCAGAATTTTGACAAACAAAATTTTAATAAATAACAAAAAGATGAAAACAACACTTACTTTCTTATTTTTAATCCTTTCAATTCATGTAAATTCTCAAGAATCTGGCAAGCCACCCATTGTTCCTTTTTCTGCATTTGGTCACTGGATTTGGGAAGATCACATTCGTACCACAGCATCGGTTAACTATCTTGTGAATGGATTTATGGACCGTGATATCCCGGTTAATGTTGTGATATTCGATAGTCCATGGTCTACCGCTTATAATAACTTTGAATGGGATTCGTTAAGATATCCAAATTACAGGGGTTTAATTAAAAACATGCATGAAAAAAACATAAAAGTACTTCTTTGGTACACGGCAATGGTAAATTCAACTTCAAAAGAAGTTATTAATAACAAATGTCCAACTTTCGATTTTGTAGTTGAAAATAACTACTGTACATCTGAAGGGGAAATCATCAAATGGATGAAAGGACATGGTGTACATATTGATTTTACAAATCCCGAGGCTGTTGATTGGTGGCACGAACAAGTAGATAAAGTATTGGATATGGGCATTGATGGATGGAAAGTTGATGCCAGTGCTATTTTTTTAGAAGACAGCGTTTTAACTTCAAAAGGGTATTTGACACAACAAGAATTCAGGTATTTATATTATATGGACATATTTGAATATACTAAATCAAAAAATCCTGAATCAATTATTTATACCTATGGCCAGGTAAATAGTGGAACAAGAAAAGGAACCATCAATTTACCACCTGTACAAAATTCAGACGCTCAATGGTCAGGAGATTTTAAAGGAGACTTTAAAGGTATGGCAGAACAATTATTGAGTTTATATAATTCGGCCGAAGCAGATTATATAGCTCCTGCTTGCGAAATAGGAGGATATAGTGGAAGTCCCTCTTCAAAAAAAGAGCTGATCCGTTATACTCAACTGGCCAGTGTTGTGCCTGTTATGGTAAATGGGGGGGGCTACGGGGCGCTGGACCACCACCTTCCGTGGAACCATGATGAGGAAACAGTTGATATTTACAGAAAATACGTTAACCTGCATTTAAGGATTGCACCCTATCTTTTCAGTACTTCGGTAGATGGTCATTTCGGGAAAAAGTCAATAATTCGAAATCCCTCGCTTAACCATAAAAGCCATTTGCTTGGCGAAAGTATTTTTGTCCGGGCCATCACAACTGCATCCGATAGTATTGGTGTAAAATTTCCGGGAAAAAACAGATGGATAGACTATTGGGATATGAATCAGGTTTACAATCCCTCGGATAGTATAGTGAAGTATTACCCATTGGCAAAATATCCTATATTTATTAAATCCGGGGCCATTATCCCTGTTGACCAAAAGGATACGCTAACGGTATGCTTCGAGATATATCCCGACCAAAATTCAGCGTATCTTTATCACATGCCCATTGGTAAAGGAACGGAATACGAGGATATTAAGGTTGCTATAAACGAAAAATCAGGAAACCTAACTGTAAAATCTGATATACAAAGGCATTTTATATTCAAAGTTGTTTGTTTTAAGCAACCCAAAACGGTAAAAGGGTCCGATAAGTGGGCCTACCAAGCGGAAGAATCGATGGTTGAAATTGAGAAAACAGGCTCATCGTTTGCAATACAAATAAATGATTTAAATGGATATGGCATAAAATAAACGCGCTATAACACACATTAAAAAATAGATACATGAAACATTTTAAATTTTTATTGATTACAGTCCTTTTTTTTACTCAAAATGTCAATTCCCAGATTTTCACGTTAAAGGGAACATTAACGGGGTTCGATAATGGTACAAAAATTATTATTAATCCACGTCTTGACAACATGAACATTGATATGGATGATGAAACTGTAATTATCCTAAAAGATGAGAAGTTTGATTTTTCCAGAAAACTTGAAAAACCAACCAAATTTTCTCTAAGGGTCCGACCTCAAAACCTTTATAAAATAGACGAATATGAAAACTTAACATTTTGGGCTGAAAATAAATCAATGGATTTAATTGGAGAAAAAGGTCAGGTATTCCAATCAAATATTGCAGGCTCAACAATACAAAAAGAATATTATGAATATATCTCAAAAATTGCCAGGATTGAAAATGAGAGAAAAGCAATTTCTGATTCGGTTAAAATGAATCCGAATATTCCAGAGGAAATAAAATCGGAAATGAGAAAAAGGTTTAAAGCCTGTGAATTAGAATTACAAAAAAAATGGGATGATTTCGTATATAACAATCCAAATTATTATTGTACCGCCCCTGAATTGGTTTTTTATATTACATTTCTGCCTGATAAAATTGATGTACAAAAGTTACAGGGGTTTTATAAAAGCCTCAATCCTGAATTGAAATCAAATGTTTATGGTAATCAAATTAATTCATTTTTAAATAAACAGAATGAACCTATTAACTACCCAATATTGGGTATAGGAGATTACCCCTATAATTTTTCTTTAAGCGATACATCAGGCACGGAGATTAAATTCTCATCGATAAAAAGTAAAATAATCTTATTGGATTTTTGGGGTTCAGGTTGTGGTCCTTGTAGAAAAGAACATAAAAACTATGAACAACTATATAATGATTTTAAAGATAAAGGATTTGAGATTGTTTCTATAAGTACAGACCAATCAAAGAAAAGACTAATAGATGCAATGATAAAAGATAAAATGACATGGGTATCACTTTGGGATGCAAATATGGAAATTTATAGAGATTTATATAATGTAAAAGCCTTACCAACAAATTATTTAATTGCAGATGGTAAGGTTCTGGCAATTAATCTTAGAGGTGAGGACTTAAGACATGAGATAGAGAAAATATTAAATGAAACAAATAATTAACGTGTGGTAATATATTGTCAAACGTTTCGCGTCAGCTTAAGACCTTGATAAATAAAATAACGGGAATATTACTGACCAATGGATAAATACATATTATTTTTTAATATTAATTAATTCAGAAAAAAAATATGGGAGAGATTAAAAAAAATCGTATCTACTGGAATACAGCCTTCTTATTAATGAGTTTTGTTTTTATTGTTCATTTCTTAGTAATTATATCGTTTCTGACTAACGCAACGATTTTACCCTTTATTTTTCCTATGTCGTTCTTAATTTCTTCATTTTTGAGTATTCATTTTGGCAAAAAGGATGGTTTTAAGAGAATAAAAGTATATTTACCTACAATTTATAGTTCTATCCTGGTTATTTTTTCGTTACTATTTTCAATTCTATATTACGATTTTACTTTTGATGGACAATGGTATCACCATCCAGCTATTTACAAACTTGAAAGCGGTTGGAATGCATTTACTAATCCTTTAGATGAAGCGCATAAATCCATTTTGCATTTCCCAAAAGGGACATGGTATTTTTCAGCTTCTGTCTATAGCACATTAGGTGTTTTTGGTACAGGAAAATGCTTGAATATTATAATGATGGCTATTGCTTCATTAATGGCCTATGCAACATTGCTTGATTATAAAGTTTCTAAAATTAAGTCATTGGCACTGGCATGTTTAGTAATATTGCATCCTGTTGTTTGGAGTGAAATCACCACATTTCAAAATGACAACAACTTATATTTAAGCCTTGTGATATATATTGTGGCAATGTTTTCATGGTTGCGTACCTATGATAAGGTGCCTCTCTTGCTGGGAATAATGTCAAGTATTTTCCTCATAAACACTAAATTTACAGGATTAGTTTTCTTAATTGTTTTTGCATTTTTCGGCTTTGTTTATTTTTCAATATATAAACCAAAATTTATATTAAAGTATATAGCTGTTCATGCTTTCATAATAATAATGGGGGTTGGTATTTTTGGGTTTAATCCCTATATAACAAATTTAATTTATAGGGGGCATCCATTTTACCCAATTATGGGGACAGCAAAATATCCGAGCCACATTTCAGATGGAAAAGATGGCAATGAGATACATGAAACTCCTAAAAACATGATGGGAAAACCTACTCTTGTTCGGTTTTTCTATGCGAATTTTAGTAGGCCCAGTAATGCCCCTTATAATAATCAGAAAAATGCGGAATTAATTTTACCCTTTTCATCAAAAGTATCGGATTGGGATGTATATCGCTTTCATGATTTAAGGATAGCTGCATTTGGACCTTTCTTTGGTGGTGTTTTGGTATTGTCTTTTGGGTATTTAATATTCTTGTGTGTTGTTTTAGGTAATAAACGATGGCATTTGTTAATACCGTTATTAGCGATATTTACTTCACTATTTATAAGCAGGCATTTTTGGTGGGCAAGATTTGGCCCTCAATTATGGTTATTTCCTATCAGTTTAATCCTAGCATCATTTTTGACATCTTCAAACAAACTCAGGCAAATATTTAACTGGAATCTTATAAGCTTAATAATTGTAAATGGACTGATTGTTCTATCTATCCATTTGAGCTGGGTGCATCAATCAACGAATATCCTGCGACATCAATTGAAGGATATTAAGAATCAGGACAAAACAATTGAAATTTGTATGTATTGGTTCAATAAATCAATGAATCGAAAATTAGATGATTGGGGCATTAAATATAAAGAAATAACAAGAAAAGAGATGAAAAATAGAGATGAAACTAAATTCATTGAATTAAAAACTGTTGTAGAAGGATATCCGGGTGCTAATAGATATAGGATATTTGATAATAATGAAAACATAAGATAAAAAAGAAAGATTAAATGGCATGTAACACAGCCGAACGCATTGTAACTACTTATAGTGCAGCGGGGCGGTCTGTTGTGCATCCGTCATTCAGTCTCCGTTTCGGCATTTTCAACGGTGGACAAAAACACGTTCCAAAAACCTCGCTGATGCGATATTGCAGTACGCTACTATAAACTTTTAATAATCATAACAATATATTTCATATGAAGAATGTAAATTTTACTAAGATTTTTTTTGGAAGTGGAGCTTTGATATTGCTTATAATTATTTTCAATCATTTATTCTCTATAATAAGCTTTACTTTAAATATTAATATTCGTGGATTACTTTTCCCAATAGGATTTCTAACCGCTATTGGGTTTTTCTTTTTTCTAAATAAAAAAAACATAGACACAACCAATTTTGCTATTTCAATTGGTATTTGTTGTCTTGTATTCAGTTTTTCATTACTGACTGCATCTGCATTTTACGACTTTTCCTGGGATGGTTTGTGGTATCATCATGCCAGCATACACTTTCTTCAAGAAGGTTGGAACCCATTTTATCAACCTGATTTTGAGTTTAAAGGTTGTTTAGAAACCTCTGTCCTTCATTTTGCTAAAGGACCTTGGTATATATCCGCAAATATATTTAGCACTTTTGGTAATTTTGAAGCATCTAAGGGTATTAATATTGTGGTAATGTTTGCTGTTTATTTTTTGGTTTACTCCACAGCAAGAGAATATCAAATTTCATCAAGAAAATCACATTTAATAAGTGCATTGATTGTTCTAAATCCTGTAATGATAAATGAGTTATTCTCTTTCTTAGTTGACCAATTACTTATATCTTACCTTATAATTTATGTAGCAGCGTTTATTAAGTGGTTCAAAGACAAAAGTATTATGAGTATATCATTAGCTGCATGTGCAGCAATATGCCTTATTAATATTAAGTTTACCGGATTAATATTCTGTGCGATAGCTTCATTCTTCATCCTGGTATACTTAGCAATTCATTACAGATACCTTATTAAGCACGCAATAATCGGACAAGCCATCGCTTTCGTCTTTGGTGTTTTGGTTTTTGGCTATAATCCATATGTTACAAATACAGTTAATTGGGGGCATCCATTATACCCTATTATAAATCCTGGTATAGAAGAAAATGCTGAAGAGAAAGCAAAGAATGACATGAATGAAAAGCATGAAACACCTAAAAATATGGTTGGTAAAAGCACTGCCTACAGATTTTTCTTTGCAACTTTTAGTAGACCGGGGAATGCACCTTTTAACAATGAAAAGGATGCTGAACTAATGTATCCGTTCATGTCGAATCCTTCTGACTGGTCGGTATATAGATTTCATGAGGCTCGTGTATCAGGATTTGGTCCTTACTTTAGTGGTATTTTGTTATTGTCACTAATCTTGAGTATAATCATATCATTAAAGCACAAGAGATACTTAATAGTTCTATTTTTGGTAAGTTCGGGCATTCTTTTTTCCATATTCTTAAATAAACACTTCTGGATACCGAGATTCGCGCCGCAACTATGGTACTTACCTATCGTTTCACTAATATTTGCATGGACTCAACCATTGTCAAAGAAATTAAAGAGCTTAACCTACTTAACAGGCCTAATTATATTAATAAATAGTGCTATTGTTGCATATGTTCATATAAGCTGG
Source organism: uncultured Bacteroidales bacterium (assembly GCA_963781805.1). Taxonomy (GTDB): domain Bacteria; phylum Bacteroidota; class Bacteroidia; order Bacteroidales; family UBA10428; genus JAFGPL01. The sequence continues at coordinate 4,234,760 of CAWAHF010000004.1, read as the reverse complement.
GAGATAAAGTCAACTAATAAATTGGAACAGCAACTTTCGGAGCTGAAGAAATCAAACAGAGAGATAAAAGTTCATTGTAGATGGTTTAAAAAATCAATTGAAGAACGTTTGGATAAGCAGGGCATAAAATTTGAATTTGTTAATATGGATGAAATCAAAAACATCAAAAATACTGAATTGCAAACGATTGTCGATGGATATCCAGGCAAAGTCCTCTTCTCATTTCGAGAATAAACCTACTACCCACAACGATGTATAAACGTAATGTGGGCAAAGTACTGAAATTGAGAAATTATAAACGTCTTGGTATGTTGATAGTTAAGTGCCTTTAAATCCCGCCCTACGCTTATACTCAGCGTAGGGCATAAAATGAGAGCACTACACATTATAAAAAACTTGATTCCGATCATTGCAATAACTTGTTTGATCGTGAGTTGCTCAAATAGGATAACTGGATTATATTACAATAAGGATTTTAATAAGTACTCACCTAATTATTCTTACATTTCGATTTGTAAGGATTCAGTTTATTATTATGCCCTCAATGATATTATTGGACAGGCTGATTATCAAGGCACTTGGATTCAAAATGGAGACGCCTTGATTTTAAATATACCAAAGCTTTGTAAAACTATGACAAGTCGACTGATTGAGAAATGTAATCTGGATTCAGATATAACACGATTTGATTGCAAGTTGCTACGCTCGTTTGGTGATACAATGGATTTAAGCTATGATACCTTAGTGATTAATGATATTTCATTGATTCCGATTGATTCAAAAGGAATTGCAACAAATATTTTAGTGAATATTTTTAATAGAGATAATTGGAATGTTTGATGATTATTATTCCCGGAGAGTTTTCATTCCTGAGATGAATATTCTGGAGTATATTGTACAACTCATTCTGGGGTATAGTGTACAACCCATTCTGGAGTATATTGTACAATAAAAATGAAGAAAGTATAAAAAAAATGGCGGTGCGGAGCGGCTTCATGAGATGACATTCTGGCATATATTGTACAACTTTTAAATCCGGATTTTTATGTAGAGCATGATTGATTTGTGACTTTTGCGGTTCACCTAAAAAACGAATCGTAAATGGCTAACAAATTAATCAGTATGGTAGTAATAAGAAGAATACTTCAATTAAAGTCACAGGGTATCAGTAAGAATAGAATCGCCCGGATGACCAACATTCACAGGACAACCCTGAACAATTATTTATTAAAATTAAAGAGTACAGGAAAAAACTATGAGCGGTTGCTAAAGCTTACCGATGAGGAATTAACAGCTATTGCTTATAATCCAAATAATGTAAATCAACCGGATGAACGTTTAAGAGAACTTGAAAATCATTTTGAATATTTTGAAAAAGAACTAAATCGACCCGGAGTAACACGGCAACTGTTATGGGAAGAATACCAGGAAGCATATCCTGACGGGTACAGGTATGCCCAATTCTGTTTGCATTTATCCAGGTATCTTGATCAAAAGAAGGCTACCATGCATTTTGATCATTTTCCAGGAGATTATTTACAATTTGATTTTGCCGGTAAATCATTACATTATGTGGATATTGAAACCGGTGAAGTTATCATTTGTCCTGTTTTAATCTGCGTATTACCATATAGTGGCTACATGTATGTCGAGGCATTACAATCAGCCAAAAAAGAGTTTTTGTTTTCAGCATTGAGCAGATGCCTGGAATACCTGGGGGGTGTAACCCGCAATATGCTCTCCGATAACATGAAACAGTTCATTCAAAAAAATGAGCGTTATGAGTTTACCTTCCAGGAACTGGCAATGCAATGGGCAGTACATTATGATACAAATCTGGAAGCCACACGGCCCGGTAAGCCAAAAGACAAGCCTTCAGTTGAAAACAGTGTATACATATCTTACCTGAGGATTTATGCGCGTTTAAGAAATGAAGTCTTCCATAGCCTGTATGAGTTAAATAAACGTATCAGACGGCTTAATGAAGAACTAAACAACAAATCATTCCAAAGAATACCAATTAGCCGTTATGAAAGATTTATCAGTGATGAAAAGTCTCTTTTAAAACCGCTTCCGGCAGAACCTTTTACCATAAAGCATATAACTTATGGTAAGGTCCAGAAAAACTACCATGTGCTTTTGGGTGAAAATAAACATTACTATAGCGTTCCTCATAAATATATCGGTCAGAAAACAAAAATTATATATGATGAACAGACCGTTGAAATCTATATTGGATTCCAGCGCATAGCAACTCATAAACACAGTTTTAGTCAAGGATATACAACTCTTGCAGAACACATGCCTGAAAAACATTTAAAGTATAAAGAAATGCAGGGATGGAATGCTGAATATTTTATATCGATAGCTTCAAAAATAGGCTTCAACTCAGAGGAAGTATTTAAGAAAATACTCGCTTCCAAAGAATTTGTTGAACAATCATATAAAGCTTGTATAGGTTTAAAAAAACTGTCAGATATATATGGCAATGATCGTTTTGAGGCAGCCTGCAAAAGAGCTTTATGCGGCAGCAGAGTAAACTATGGGATTATTAAAAACATATTGAAGAACAACCTTGATAAATTACAATCACAACAGCTACAAATATTTGAAATACCAGTGCATGAAAACATCAGGGGATCTCAATCTTATAACTTTAATTAATCATTTAAATATAAACAATATGAATACACAACTTACTATTGATCATTTAACAAAATTAAAGCTACATGGTATGGCAAGGACATACCAGGCTGTCTTAACAATGCCTGTACAAGATCAGCCAACCATTAACCAACTAATGGCGCGTCTTGTGGAATCTGAGATCCAGGAACGAACCGATAAAAGAACAGAATTATATTTACGACTGAGCAGGCTAAGATATAATGCCGTCATAGAAAACATACATTGCAGCACTCACCGAAACCTTGATAAAGAAAAACTATTATCAATTGCAGATTGTGGTTTTATAGAACGTGCTGAAAATATATTAATCACTGGAGCAACAGGTTGTGGAAAAAGCTTTCTGGCGTGTGCTATTGGCCGCCAGGCATGTTCTTTTGGATATCGAACTTTATATTTTGGAATGAACCGTTTCCTGGATAAGATATCTATGTCAAAACTAGATGGTACATATATAAAGCTCTTAAACCAGATCGAAAAGACTCACTTGATTATTTTGGATGATTTTGGACTTTATCCGCTTGATAATATTACGCGTTTGTCATTATTACAAATACTTGAAGACCGATATGGTAAAAAATCCGTAATCATTACATCTCAACTACCGTTGAATGCATGGTATAATTTTTTTGGTGAGTCAACTATTGCGGATGCAATTATGGACAGATTGTCAGTAAATGCTCATCATTTTGAATTGAAAGGAGAATCTTTAAGAAAGAAAAAATAATGTATATTAGTCTCACGAATCAATCATGTTTTGGTTGTACAATATACTCCAGAACAGTTGTACACTTTGTCCAGAATAATCACTGAGAACCCAAAGTCGAATGATTATCAGATTTTCGTTGGAGAGACAGACGAAATGCAACTCGCGAATTATTCGTTAATTAACCAAAGACTCTTGATTGACAAAAATGTATTACGGACGATGCAATTAGATAATGATACAATTAAGATTTCTGATTTTAAATATAAAAGACACGGAAAGTGTAGAATATGAATGAATTACGGCGTACAATGTATATACAAAATAGGCGAAATAGTAGTAAATTCAAGGGTTGTAGCCCGCTTCAAAATTGTAACGGTTTGATAAGTTTGAAATCCGCAATCGCCTACTTTGCATATACTCAACGTTGTGGTGCATTTTAGCGAACACTTCGATATTGATTTGATAATTTGAAACAAAATAATTATCTTTGACGTTAGTAATGTAAAATGATAGTATGATTGTTTCATTTGGTTCAAAGGATACTGAAAAGATTTGGAATGGAGAACGTGTCAAAAAGATGCCGATTGAGATACAACAGATTGGACGGAGAAAATTAAGGATGATAAACAACTCTCAAAACTGGACAGATTTGAGAATACCGCCATCCAACAGATTAGAGAAGTTACAAGGTTCCGATTTTTGTAGTATTAGGATAAATGACCAATGGAGAATTGTATTTCGGTGGATTGACAATAATGCTCACGATGTTGAGATAATGGATTATCATTAAAAAGGAGGATTAAAAATGGATAGATTAGCAAACATTCACCCAGGAGAGATTTTACTTGAGGAGTTTTTACGTCCTCTTGAGATAACTGCATATAGACTATCAAAGGATACTGATATACCACAGACACGTATTTCACAGATAATTAAAGGTAAACGGAGAATTACCGCAGATACAGCTCTTAGATTTAGTTCATATTTTGGTAATTCAGCAAAATTCTGGCTTGGGTTACAGGATGATTATGACATTGAAGAGGAAAAATTTGATAAAGAAGATATATTTATTAAAATAGAGAAAAACGCACCAACAGCCGGTCATAAAACATTGCGCAGATAGTGGTATATCTGAGCAACATAACATTTAATCAACGGCAGCAACGGTCTGATATGAAAGTGCTTCGAAATGCGCAACGTTTCATACCGGCAATCCGTTATTGTAAGTAATGCCAGAGGACATTCTGCTAATTGATAATTTTCTTGGATAAAAGTAAATTATTATTTACCTTTGACTTTATTAAAAATGGATTAAAATAAATGAAATGTTTCGAACTTTACCGACTACTGATTAAAGATTGGTTGGTATCCGACTTCTCAAAAGGGTTCACATGTAAAGATGAAACATGACACAAAACCTGGACTGATTATTTTCCCAAACCATGGGAGTCAAGAGGTTGGTAAAGGACTGGAGAAAAAAATCCTTAAAGATGCTGGAATTAAATAGTGATAGATAAAAAGGATAGTTATGAAAACGACAATAAAAAAAATTAAAGTGACAGTTGAGAAAACCGATACTGGATTTTCAGCTTTTTGTGATGATTATCCAATATTTACAACTGGTCGGACAATACCCGAATTAATTGATAATGCATTTGAGGCTGCAAATCTATATTTTGAGGATGATGAAATAAAATTGACACACGATAATTTTAAATTTGAGATTGATTTCAAACAATTTTTTCAGTATTACAAAGTACTAAATTCTAAGTTTCTTGCTGATAAAATTGGGATGAATCCAACTCTTTTATCACAATACGTTCAAGGACATAAAAAACCATCTGATAAACAAACCGAGAAGATTTTATTTGGGATACATCAGATTGGACAAGAATTATCAGAAATTAATTTGATACATAGACGATAAAAAAAGGCACTACTTACAATCGATGGCCAGTGAGCGAGTAGCCTACTGGTTCACCTCTCACACCACTGTACCCTTCCTTCGTCAGGGTAAACTCCCGGGTCTTCCCGAGAAAATACCCGGGACAGGCTGTATACAGCGGTTCGGCAGGTATCAGCACTACTGCTCTTTTCACCGACAATGCCTTTGTCTTTATTTAAGATAAGGCTAGTAAACTCGAAGTTTTGACCTCCTTATCGAATTAGGGACAACCTAACGTTCAGCCCTTCACTGGCTCTGTGAGACCTCCGTCTCTCTATGACGGCTCGTTTACTCCCTGCGGTTGTGAGATCGCTGGAGCTAAGTTCCGCCAGCTACTATGGCCTCTGCTGACTTCTTGGTTTATAGAAATACCGAATCTAATCCAAGACCTCCCCCGGCCTTGCTCCGCCGAAGCGGCTACGCGAAGGTGCAGTAGGAGCATTTTATTTACAATAAAATTAATTTTTAATGGTGTTCATGAACTCACTGCGTTCGGTTCCTTCCTCCAATTCCTGTAGTCCCGATATTGAGTTTGTAAAATTTTGCAAGTCAAAATTAACAAAACTCATCATCGGGATGCTTGCTTATCCCCATCTCCCAGCCTCATATGCCGTTCCTGCTTGGTTTATACTGAGCTTGTCGAAGTATCAGTATCGGATTTTGTAGTCCCGCTTCCTTCAGTGCATGCCTCGCGACAAACCACCCCCGGCCTTCGGTACGGGACAGGCTTTGCGGCTTACTAACACTTCCGGGCGTTACCCCAGTGTGTAAGAGCCTGTCCCGAACTTGATTCGGGAGACTTTCACCCTCTGGAACTTAGCGAAAGCGTTCTCACGACCAAAGGGAGTAAAAATACACACTTGTTGTTTTGCTTCTTAAAAAGTTTATTTGTATTTTTCGACTTTTTCAAGAGCTTACAACAAGTGTGCGCTCATGCTCATGCAGGGCGCACACAGCCAATATAAAACATAGCTGAGTTAGTGGTTTGCAAGGCACCTGTACAATTACTCAAAGTATTTTGTATCTTGACACGATAACGCTATGAAAACCGCTACGTTTCATATTAGCAAAACGTTAGCTTTAATTTTTAGAATCCATGAAGATACTTAATACTAGTTAGCACAATTGAAACATTTGATGACCCAACAATATTTACATACATTGCAATTTTGTGGATTAAAATATTAATTGAAATGAAAATTAGATATTTATTTAGTGCATTGGCATTTGTTTTATGGGTTGGAAACAGTAAATCTCAAAATCAAAATCACGAAGTTATTTACGAATCTCCTGATTATGAGGAAGAGTGGATACAACCAAGCCTTCACCCCGATCGCATTATGCTAAACTTTGGGGCTGACCCTACCACTATTGCCAACGTTACCTGGAGAACTAACACCGAGGAAAAAACCGCTTATGCCGAAATTGCAATAGCAACTGCTGCTCCTAAGTTTTGGAGAACTGCTGAACGTTTTACGGCTACAACCACATTGCTCGATGGCAGCCTGGTAGAAGATGCCGGCATAGTGGCTAACTATCATTCTGTCACTTTTAATGAGTTAGAACCCAACACTCTTTATGGCTACCGCGTTGGCGATGGCGACCACTGGAGTGAATGGATTCAGTTTAAAACCGCATCTACAACCAATGATAAATTCTCATTTATATACATGGGCGATGCCCAGAACGATATCTTTGACCTATGGTCACGCACATTGCGTATGGGTTTTCAGTTAGCACCTGATGCACGTTTCATAGTTCACGCAGGAGACTTAAGGGGTAATCCTCATAGTGAAGAAGAATGGGAAGAATGGTTTAAAGCCGGTAGTTTTATCCATAGTATGATACCAAGTATTCCTACACCGGGTACTACCCACGAGTATGGTGTTCTTTATGAAGGACAAGATGATTCTCTGGAGCAATTAAGTATTCAATGGCGTCCACAATTCACCTTGCCCGAAAATGGTCCGGAGGGTATTGATGAACTAAAAGAAACCGCCTATTATATGGATTTTCAGGGAGTGCGAATGATTAGTGTGAATTCCTGCATATACCTCGAAGAACAAGCAGAATGGTTGAGAGAAATATTGACCAATAATCCTAACAAATGGACTATTGTCACCTATCATCACCCGCTCTATCCAATTTCAAGAAATCGTTCAGATTCAAAAAGGAGAGAGTTGCTAAAACCAATCTTTGACGAATTTCACGTTGACCTTGCGCTTCAAGGGCACGACCACGCTTATGCTCGTGGACGGGCTATCGATGAGCATAATCTTGTTTCGGGAACTAATAACCTCGATCAGACAGGTACAATGTATGTTGTATCGGTAGGCGGAGGTAAAATGTATCGCTTAAGTGAAAATGGATGGCAGCAATGGGGAGCAAAACAAGATCGTAATGCTGAAAACACACAACTGGTACAAGTGATTACGGTTGATCACGATACTATCCGCTATCAATCCTATACTGCTACCGGCGATTTATACGATGCTTTTGACCTGATTAAAAATACAAAAGGGCCAAATACACTTGTCGATCGCAAAAGTGAATGTATAGCCGCTCGCTATTTTAACAATACTATTGCCTATCACGATGAACTTCCTTTAGATATTAAAAACATCGTTTTAGAGAAATACAAAGGTTTTGAGATTGATATGGATAATATAAAAAAATGTTTCGATTCAGATATTGGAATTTACTATGAAATTGATTTGGAAAATGATATTACCGATGTGGAAATTGAATTAAAAATAAATGAGGCGGGAGTCATCTTTGAAGAAGAGGTAGAGATAGACTACTAATATGTTGTGAAAATCTTTATTAACTTAAACATGGAGAATATTGAAAAAAAAGAAAACTAAACCCAATAAGTAGCACTATGAGCGGTCTGCAAGACCCAGCGATGAGTGCATAGCCTGTCCCGAACTTGCTTCGGGATTGTACTACATCCCGGCCAATAAAGCACAACTTTGGTTCTATGCACTTATCGACGGTTTTATGTGTTTTATACGGAGTATTGGGAGATAACTTTCTTTGGATTGTGAGCTTTTATTTTGTATTTGCCTTATTTTGGGTTAAGTAAAAGCCTAAATACTAACAGATTTTTAAAGTTTAGGCAATACAAAATCTTCCCTCATAAAAATGAAGAATAAAAGGAAGTAGAATCAGTTTATTGTAAAGACGCAAGGAGTAACTGTTGCACAGGTTGACCAGGAGAGCGGATACGGGGCAGTTCCCTGACGATGCGCATTCGTCCGTTCTTGCATTTTGGACATTTTCCAATATCAAAACCCGTCAGCTGTTTTATACGCTCCCAATGGAGCGCGTTTACTTAACGCGTGACATACATCCTGCCTTCATTCAACACCTCTTACCAATGAAATCTCCACACCTATACAACAAAAGTTATTCGCCTTATAACCTGTCATTGTCATTTCGAAAATTTTTGTAATTTGCTTACTGTTTGGTATAACCAGATGAAAACAATAACCTGCCTAAAACCGGCAGGCAGATATAAACACAGAATGGAGCTCGTAAAATTCTATGACTCTTTACGACAATTCAATAACTAAAGCTATATGCGAATTATAGGTACTTTTACAGAAAAAGTAACTATATTTAGATGTCAGTTGCCATAAAAATCGGAGTAATAACGTATACATTTTAATTATGAAAAAAAATGTGTTTTTATCAATTGGGTTATTCATAAGCATATGTGTAAATGCTCAAATTACTTTTTATAGTGAGAACAATATATCTACAATTGTTAGCGCAACAGATATTGTTCTGGCAGATATAGACAATGATGGTGACAGTGATATAGTATATACTTCAAATGAAACAAGTTTGTATTGGTATAAAAACGATGGAAGTGGTAATTTTACAAAATCACTTAACCCTATTGCCTCAAGTCTCGCTACGTATATGTCAAGGCTATTTGTTGCTGATTTGAACGGCGACAACTATAAAGATGTAATTTACGCCTCAGATAATTCAATAACGTGGTATTCAAATGATGGCGCAGGTGCTTTTACCGAACAAGGCGCTTTAAATTTAAATGGGGCAGATTATATGTCCGCAATTTTTGCCTATGATATTGATGGCGATGGTGCGATTGATATAGCAGCAACATTCACACAATTACATTCAAATAAACTTGTTTGGTACAAAAACACGGATGGTAAGGGTACGTTTGGAACTGAAATTATAGTATACGATAGAAGTGCAGACATTAATGTTAGCAATTTTTGCCCGGTTGATTTATATGTCTCTGACTTTAACAAAGATGGATACGGTGATATGCTTGTAGCATCAACTGAAAATAATCAATATTTTAAATGGTTTTTAAATAATAATGACGGAACATGGAATGCCGATTCTTTAACTTTTTTTGGGGAAATACCGTGGAGGGTTAGTGCAGGCGATATGGATAATGATGGTGATATAGATATTATAGGTGGATTTTATACGAATAGTAATAACGATAAAATTATTTGGATAAAAAACCAGGGCGATGGGACTTTTAATCATGATTCTCTGATTGTTTTTAACGATGCATCAGCAGTTATAACAGGTATTTCTGTAGCCGATATGGATTTAGACGGGGACAACGATATTATTGCACTTGATAAAAATAATAATAAAATATTTATTTTAACAAATGAAAATTCCGGTGCAGTTTTTTCAAATAGTTCATTTGTTCATTCTGTTCTCAATAAAATTTCAATCGGGGATATCGAGGGGAATGAAGACTTAGATATTGCCATGGCTTCAACTAATATTTCATGGTTAGACAACATTACGCCTATTATTTTGCAAGACCCGCAAGATGCTGCTCCGGTTTGTGTGGGCACCGACAGTGTATTGTTTACCGTAAAAACCATTAATGCCGCATATCCTCCTCGCTGGCAAGAAGATGCTGGATCCGGTTTTAGCGATATATCTACTTCTGATAGTCATTACCATGGCGTAGAAACAGATTCCTTATGCGTGAATGCCTGGTATGCAAATATGAACGGTTACAAATACAGGTGTAGAATTATCGGGGCTAATCCGGCATATCCTAAAGATACTTCAGAATTTGCTATCATGACCGTAGATCAAAACGTTCAATCTAACGCCGGATCGGATAAGAATTTATGTGAAGCAAGCAACCTACAATTACTGGGAAATGACCCTGCACCCAATACTGGAAACTGGACAAGCAATGCAACAAGTGCAACTTTTAACGATGCAGGCATTTTTAATACAACAACGCAAAATTTTGGAACTGGTGCCATTGAAATGTATTGGAGCATTGACAATAAATCATGTGGCATTAGCAAAGACACAATGATCATTAAAAACTATCAAAACATTACCGCCAATGCAGGTATCGATGCTGAAATTTGTGATACTTCAAAATATGAACTGCAAGCGAATAATCCTGCAAGCCCTAGTATTGGTCTTTGGGGCGCAAACAGAGCAGAAGTAAGCTTTGATGATGTTCACGCCTGGAATGCTATTGCGAGCAATCTCCCTGCAGGAATTTCACCATCTACTACTTTTACATGGGTTATTAATAATGGAGCATGTGGTTCTAGTTCCGACCAGGTTGTTATAAGTCGCTACGAAACAATTATTGCCGATGCCGGAGTGGACATTTCTATTTGCGACCAAACAGTTAGCGGACTTTTAGCTAATAATCCATCTCCCGGAACCGGCACATGGTCATCCTCCGATCCAAATGTGGTTATAGAATTACCCAATTCTTATACTACCAATCTGTCAAATATTTCGCATGGAAGTTATACGTATACGTGGATTGTTGAAAACCATGTTTGCGGTTCGAATTCAGATGATATGGTACTGAATAGTTATACTTACGTTAATGTAAATGAGCAACCATCAAGTCTTACTGTTGCACAAGGTGAGAATGCTAATTTTAAAATAAAGGTATCAGGTGATGTACTCAGCTATCAATGGTATAAAAATGACAATCCGCTAAGCAATGATTCACATATTGCCGGCAGTACAACCGACAACCTGGAAATTAACAATGCACAAGTAAGCGATACAGGTGCTTATAAATGCATATTTGTAGCTGGATGTTATGCCGGCGAACATAACTCAAACATAGCTCAATTAACTGTAACTAGTTCAGGATCGGGTATTGATGAATTGCAAATAAATGGGATTAATATTTATCCCAATCCTGCTAATGGGCAATTTCGAATCACAAATAGTGGTGAGAAAATAAATGACATAAAAATTATAAATCTATTGGGAGTGATGATCTTCGAAAAAAAGAATATTAACCCGGGTATTTTATCTGTTGATTTATCTACCTATCCTAAAGGTGTTTATATTTTGTCTATTTTGAAAAATAATCGACAAATTAAATACGAATTGCTATTGCAATAATTTTAAATATTCGTATTCAAAAAGAACTACGACAATGGAAACCCAAGTTGATTCGGATTTGTACCCCGAATCCATCTATATCCATTCCAAAAGGGTGCTTATATCAACTTCTTACCTATTTTACAGCATATGCTCCAATGTAAGGTTTATGCTTCGGCGAAAGGCCCAATAATTTTTGTACATCAACAGGTAAGGTTGTAGCAGCATTTGCTCCCGGAAATGCCGGATTAAGCTGAAAGTTGAGTAGTTCCGGACACTTGAAAAGCGGCATATTATAACCTTCATACACCTTACTATGAATGGAGGAGCCTTCGAATACTTTTTTCAAACCATCGAGCGATGTAACAGGTGTCTGGCATTCAGGGCCGGTTGAAGGGCTCCAGTAAACCAGGGTTTGAAATCCGCTATTGGCATCTTTAACATAAACATTGTAGTCATATTGTTTCAGGGGCGATTTATTCAATCTCTCGCAAAGATCGGGATGCTGCCATACGAGCATTAACGGCCTTTGAAAAGTTGCATCTCCGGTAAACAGGTTGTTTACAAATACGTGACCAAAACGCTGGTCAACATCAGGACCGGTACTTGGATGCCACCCGAAATGATCACCCACTGCGCTGCGTTTATCGCGCCCTACGCAGGCTGTACTATTTACAAATGTATTCTGATATACCTGAACATTGGAACTATTAAGAATCATTACTCCATGATCGCAATTAACAAACAGGTTACCTGCACAAATGGCGCCTTTCGAAATCTCGAAAAAGAAACCGTTACTGCTTGGCCACATTTTGTTATTGCTTCCGGCACCCTGGTTATTTCCGACTCCTTCAATCCAATTGTTCAGAAACCGTCCGTCAACATTTCCCACATCGTACCAAATCCCGTTGGATATAGGTAAGTCATACACCAGGTTATCCTGGCAGGTTACCCGGTGGGTTTGATTGAAAATTTTAACAGCAGCCGGGTAATAACCTGTAATGTCTTCGATATTATTTCGGGAAAACATGTTTTTTTCGAGCAAACAATCGGAAGAAGATAACAGGTAGATTCCTTCTGTGGTTGTATCGTGAATTTTGCAATGCCTCAACACCAGGTTATCGCCCCTTAGGTACGCGCCCACACGCCCGCAAAACGAGAATGTGCAATCCTCAATAATTGAACCGATAACATCTTTACCAAAAGTAGAAGGATCAGCTGGCCCCTGGGGTTCATATCCATCAATTTCCAAAGCACAATAAGCATATTGCGTAAGCATAACGCCCTTTAATATCAGCCCTTTATGGTCGTTCGTTTTTCCATGCACATCTTTTATTACCCTGTGTAAACCGTAATTATGTGCGGTAATTTCAATGAATTGATTTGTGGGATCAGCGCCTATGTAAACAAATCCGTTTTTATAGTCGATATAAAATGAGTTCCTGTCTACCTCTCCTTCCCAACCAGCAGATTTTAGAATCTTACCATCTGCAAAAACCATGTCGTTATTAAAAATATGCAATGGCGTTGCTTTACCAAACCTGTCTCGCGACCACCAATCATCAGGATTAGACGGAAAAAATTTTGTCCAGGATGTTTTCCACAATCCATCATTAATCTTTTTCCAGTCTGTAGCTTCCAACGTACCCTTAAAAACAGGTTGTTCGTTGGAATAAGGTTGAATGGTTATGCCCTGGTTACACTCCAGGTCGCCGGTGCGATATATGCCACCCCGAAGAATAATAGCATCACCGGTTTTAACTTTTTCTATGGCAGATTCTATAGTAGTTGGCTGTTCCGGCAATTCACCAGGTGATTCGACTTTACCATCGGGAGCAACATAATAAATTTTACCGGAAACCTTTGGTAAATCATAAGTTTGTTGAACAGGCCCATAGGGTCCGCCGGATGGTTGAGCTTCTGCAGATAGAAAACCTAATGTGAATAATAGTAAGATAATACAACTTTTTAGCTGTAATTTCTTTGTAGCGTTTTTTATGTTTGTTTTCATTTATAAGAAATAAATATTTTGTGGATAAATAAAAGTACAAAATAAAAAATTGATAATACAATTTACAGAATATTGAAACAGGGCTAACGAATCCCTACCTCCTCACTGGCTCGCGTTTAATCCGGATATATCGGAATAACATGTGTTATCCACCTATCTGGCGCAAGTCTGCCTGGGCGCTTTCCTGCGATCGGAAGGTAAGACAGGCGTCCCGTCTGTGCCCTCACTAATTTGGATTTACAGCCCGAATTTTAAAGTACTTTTAAGCAGTTAGTAACTGCTGTCAATGCAGAATCAAAAAATTATTATTTTAGCTTTATTAAGTATCAAAGTAATAAACAGCGCAAATTAATGAAACGGCTAGTATTTATTTCCACATTGTTGCTATTGATTTTTGCTTGTTCGCGAAAACAGGCAAGTGATAACCAACGGACTGCAGACAGTATTCTTCTAAGCAATAAACAAATCCAGAAGTCATTATTCGATACTAACGACTCAACCTTTGATATTGATAAGATTCTTCAATCCAATAATGAGAATGAAATGAGTATAAAAATTTCAAAATACATCCATAAAAAATCAAACTATGGGAAGGAAATTGATAAATTAACCGAACCTCAAAAAGTATTTCTGTATATTGATAACTTATTGACGGAAGTGAACAACGGAGGATTTAATCAATTCTATACTAACTCCAGTGGCAATTTTAGTCATGAGACAGTGGAAGCGCTAAAAACGATCGGAGCATACAAAACCGCAAAAATTGTTGAAACTGCTAATAGTCAATTCCCGAACAATAGAGTACCAAAAGACAGAAATATTAGAATTGTAGTACTTAGGCAGATTGAAATAGCTGCTAATCCGGTATGGGATACATTGAATAATAAATTTTACAGGCCAAATCCAAAAACAGACGAATTAGAGATTGATAGTGCAAGTTTATTAATCAGATATATCCTAAAAAACAAGGAAGCTTTTAAAGACTAACGGCACCGTTGCTTTATCAGGTCCAAACTGATCTTTACTGTTTCCGGAATTTGAATACGTTGGTTGGGAAAGAGGTTTTGAGTTTTGAGTTTCAAGTCTCAGGTTCCAAGTTTCAGGTTTGGAGTTTCGGGTTGAGAAAGAAGAATTATGAATTATGAATTGGTTGAAGAAGTTCTGAGTTTCGAGTTTGGAGTTTCAGGTTTCAGGTTTGTCCATTGAAAATTATAAATTGAGAATTAGGAATGAAATAAAAGCTTTGGAAAAGGATAAAAAATCATATCATAATACAAAAACAATTATTTTCCCGATACATAAAGTAATAAGGTTATTGAAGATTTGGTTATCTGAGCGGGAGGGGTGAAGGAATTAAGGGTTGGATTATATGCTGGTTGAATATAATAAAACAGCAGAGATTGGGGGTAGTTCCAATGTGAACTGTCTCAAAGATAAAAATTATGAAAAAGATTCTGGCTTTAATAATTGCACTAATTGCAACAGCTAATACTTACACACAGGAAAAATTAGTTGAATCGAATAATGATTTTGCTTTCAAGATTTATCATGCTACTAAACCGGATTCGGTTAATTTTTTTATCTCTCCATTTAGCATGAATATTGCATTATCCATAGCAAATGAAGGAGCAAAGACTTCTACAAGAAAAGAAATTGATAGTCTTTTATCAATCAAGAATATTGATAATAGATCTTTATGCTACAGTAAACTTGTACGGAAAACAACCAACCTTAATGATTCGGATTTCAAAAAATGTATTCAGTGGTCAGTCGATAAGAAAAGTAAAAACGAAATATTTCTTGCAAATTCATTATGGATTAATGATGCCGTTGATATTGATACTAAATTTATTGAGAACATAAGGGAGAATTATAAATCTGAATTTTTCCGTTTCAATAAGTACAATTTGGTTGCAGCTAACAAACAGCTTAATAATTGGATATCAAAAAAAACAAACGGAAAAATAACTGAAATAAAGGGTTTGGATAGTGAAATAATGTTGAGTATTGTTAATGCGATTTATTTTAGAGGTGAATGGGATACGCCCTTTGACGTAAAAAAAACACAAGAAAAGAAATTTTATACATTAGACAGAGAAAAAACAGATGTAAAATATATGAGAGACCAGTCTCATTATCGCTACTATGAGGATTCGGATATACAATGCATTTACTTGCCATATAAATGCCATCAATTCTCAATGATTGTAATTTTACCTCAAAAACGATACGGGATTTTGGAGATTGAAAAGAAACTGAATAGTGCATATTTCAAAAAAATAGATAGTTTAAGTTATTCGCTCGAGGTAATAGTATCATTCCCAAAATTTAAGATCGAGTCCGAAATATTTCCTATAGAAGAAATTATAAAAATGGGCTATCCTGTTATGTTCTCAACTAAGGCTGATTTTACTGGAATTTCAAGTTCGGATTTATTGAGAATAGGTGCAATTATACATAAGACTTTTATTGAAATTGATGAAAAGAAAACAGAAGCTGCTGCAGTCACAAAAGTAGATATGGTTGTGGTAGGGTACGGCGGCGGCGGAAATCCGCCACCTCCACCACCTCCAAAGATATTTAATGCAGATCATCCTTTTATATTCTTGATACTGGATGAAAGAACGAATGCAATATTATTTACCGGAAGATTTGTAAAAGAATAATTTACTGTGGCTAACTAACTATGAAAAAAGCATTCTTCATATTAATTTACATATAATGTCTAACAGAAAACAATACCTTGACTTTCTAAGATTGACCTGCTTACTGATTTTATTAGTACTGTTTTCCAGATGCTCGACAAATTCAGATATGGATTTCAGTTTGATAAACCAACCAGAGTTAAAAGGAATTGACCAATTTATAAATGATTCTGTCAGAAATAATCCGGTGGATTCATTAACTTCCGTTTCAATGATTACTGATTTTTTTAGGGTAGTTGATTCGGTTCAGCGTCAGGAATCTGAATTTTCGGCCATGTCTTTGTTTGCTGCTGCAGAATATGAATTATTTACTCCAATTTCAAATGATTCGTTGATAGTTTTTGATTTTACAGGCTTAGATAAAAAATACAGAAATTCTGCGCTTGCCTCTGTTAAATTGCTTATGAATGGAAATAATATTGTTAAAAGTCAACAAAAAGTGATTGTAAGATTTCTTGATTACCCGGATTACGAGGTAATTAAAGGATATGAGATTATCAAACCATAAAGCCGCAAGGAATGGAATAGTCCGTCCCTGCCGAATGAACAGGCCCTCATTAAAGCTAATCTTAATTTGAATTTTGCATCAATCAATCAGACTATTGCTGTTTATTTCACCATTGGATGACATAAGAAGCAGAAACCGGTTCAATAGTCTATCACGCACTATTATTTCATAATTAACAGTCTGGGCTGTTTCTATTTTTATTGAGTTCATAATTTCACCTAATCGTTCTGCCTTATTCTTTATTTCAGTATTTAGTGCAATCTCACCAAGATTGGTTTTGGTTTCTATCCAGCCGCCATCTTCCGAAAAACAGGCAATTTTTTCAGTTTCATTTTCATAAAAAATGGCTTCGTAAACCTGTTCAATCCTCACCCACTCCACATTGATGGCATCGGGAAATTTTACGATAAAAGAATTTCTGACGGCCTTGGGTGGTTTAATAATATTTCCTTTTAAAAACGATTTAAAAAAATCTTCAGACATAATGGTTTTTTTTAATTCATTCTTAAGACGAACCAGTTATTCAAAGTCACAAAAATCTAATCTTTATACAATGTATTATACAGATACAACACCCTGGCCCTGGCTCTTTTCAGCCGCATTTTTACAGCGCTTTCGCTTATTTTAAGTGTGGTTTGTATGAGTTTAAGCGACATATTATCCTTATACTTCATGAGCAGAAGTACTTTCTCTTCGGGATGTATGATATCAAATATTTTTAAGAGCCTTTCATATTTTATTTCTGAAAGATCTTCTTCCTGTTCATCAATAATTTCAGGCAATACACTATTGCGGTTCCATTCGGGATAATGCAATTTTCTTTTTACCCGAAAGTATTCTATGCAATGATTATAGGTGATTGCATACAGCCAGGAAGAGAATGACGAAATTCCTTTAAAACCTTCCAGTTTTTCAAAAACTTTTGAAAAAATATCCTGCACAAACTCACCTGCCAGTTTTTTATCTTTCAGCAGACTGTAACATTTGTCAAGCACCCTGGTCTTGTATCTTTCATATAAAATCTGAAACAACTCAGATCTTTTATCATTCGTTATCAGACCAACCAGTTCTTCATCCTTAAACCTGATATAGTCTCTGGTTCTCATATGTCATCATTGATTAAGCGTGTGAACGGCATCAAATGTACAAAAATTGGTTCATTCCAATGGAGGATTATCAATTTAAATGTTTAGTGAGAACCGGAATTTTAATTCACATGATTGATAACAAACTTTTGTGTATAATGGTGAAGATGACTACCTGCATGAATAAAAAAGTTTGCTCTGTTAAAACGAAACGTTAATTTATGTTAATTATCTTTTAAACTTAAAATCATTGACTTACATATTCAATAATTATAGTTACTTTTACTGTGACTTTATATTAACTCTCCGTCAAAATATCGAATTTCATTTCTTAGAAAATTTTCTGTAAAAAATTAACCCGGAAAATAATCGAAAAAATATTTATTAAAACTTTTAGGAGGTAAAAAACTATGAAAAAAATCTTTGGTTTAGGTATGTTGGCTTTAGGGCTTACCGTAATTTTTTCAAGCTGTGGCAAAGTACCACAGGCTAATATTGATGCAGCAAATGCAGCAGTTGATTCTGCTAAAATGGCAGGCGCTGATGTGTATATCGCCGACGAATTCATGGCAGTTCAGGATTCACTGAAATCAGCTATGGAAAAAGTTGAAAGTCAGAAATCAAAATTTATGTTTAAAAACTACGATGCAGCTGACAAGCAACTGCAGGAAGTAAAAGTTATGGCTGATCAGGCTACAGAAAATGCAATCGTTAAGAAAAACGAGGTTAAAGAAGAAGTACAGACTGCATTGGTTGAGGTGAAAGCCCTTGTTGCAGAAGACAAAGCACTAATAACAAAAGCCCCAAAAGGTAAGGAAGGTAAAGCTGCTCTGCAGGAAATGCAGAACGAACTTACTGTTATTGAAACCAGTGTAACCGAAGCAACATCTCTTTCTGACAACGGTGAATATATGGCTGCAAATGAAAAACTTATGGCCGCTAAAGAAAAAGCAACCTCCATTAATGCTGAATTGAAAAATGCAATTGCAAAATATAAAGGCAAAAAATAAAAAGCTTTTTTTCAACTTATTAGAGTGGATTTAGGACGGATTCCCCGGGATTTTTTTCCCGGGGTTTTTTATAGTTATTGAAAATGAGAAAAAAGAGCTTTAGAATAAGGACAATTATATTCGCCGGAATTGTTATTTCCGGTTTTATCCTTCTTTTAATATTTCGTTTGATTGCACCCAGGCCACCTATGGCGGAGGTGATACAAGCCAGAGAGTCAATTGCTGCATCAAGAATTTATAAAGCACAGCATTATGTTCCCATGAAATATTCATTGGCTCTGAACTTATATGACTCACTGATATTGGAATGGAAAAATGAGAATCTGCGTTTTTTTCTGAAACGCGATTTTTCAGATATGAAAACACTGGCTGATAAAGTAATTAAGCTTTCGAAAGAACTGAAGAGTGAGTCAAAAAACAGCATGATGAACCTGGAAGAATTGCTGACGAATGACATTACTATTTTTAAAGAACGTATCGACAGGTATGACAGTATTTTTAAAACTGTTCCTTTGTCTAAAAATTTGATTGAAAAATACACCAATGGAAGACTGCTTTTTATCGAAAGCACATCGGCATTCGGTTCTCAAAACTATCCCCTTGCCTACGCTAAACTTCAACAGGCAGCGACCTTATGTAACGAGGTAATTGAATCAGCCAACCAACGTTTACAGAATTATTTTGAAAATTATCCGAATTGGAAAAAACTCGTAGACGATGCAATTAACCGATCAGGGAAAAACAGACAATGCGTTCTTATTATAGATAAATTTGCAAAATCGTGCTATCTCTATTCCAATGGTAAATTAAAAGATACTTTTGAAATTGAATTGGGTCCCAACTGGATAGGGAACAAGCGATTTAAAGGAGATTATGCCACGCCTGAGGGGAGGTACCTGGTGACAAAAAAAATCA
Source organism: uncultured Bacteroidales bacterium (assembly GCA_963781805.1). Classification (GTDB taxonomy): domain Bacteria; phylum Bacteroidota; class Bacteroidia; order Bacteroidales; family UBA10428; genus JAFGPL01. The sequence goes on along the minus strand of CAWAHF010000004.1, from coordinate 4,214,806 downwards.
CCAGCCGGGAAACAAAATATTACAAAGCTCTCTTGCTGAACTATCCCAATGATGACGATCAGAAAAGATTTAATCTAGAAATAAAAAACGGAACGTTGCCAATAACTTCTGACATTGGTGGTCTCATAGAAATACATGGCGAAGGCGGGAAAGGTTTTCACTGGACTAACGGGTGTATTGCTCTAACCAATAGCAATATGGATTTAGTATTTAAAGCAGTGATTGTTGGTACACCTGTAATAGTTGTAGGTTCGTTAAGGAAACTTTCAGATTTGTTTAACCTGAAATAAAATGGATTATAAGCGTTTAATAGCTCAATTAAAAGAGAAGTTTTCGGAATGGCAGAAAAAACTTTCCGAAAAAATTCCGGTTTATCTGAAATTCCTGACAGAGAATCCGAGAATTCAACACAGTATAAAAGGCATTTTCCTTTTTTTAAAAGTGATTGTTGTCATGACAGGAATTATGTTGGCTTTTTTTATTCTCCCTCCTGTATTTCAGGAACTGGCGATTGTTTTTAAACATAATCCAATCCCCATATTATCTGCAGTACTGACCGAAAAACAGATAGCTACAAAAACAAAAAAACTTGAACGGGCCAACGCTGTGCTATACAGAAAATTAACCTGGAAAACGCCACAGCAGCCTTACCTCATAGTCAATTCAACCATTAATGAATTCTTTTTATACCGGGGTAAAAACCTTGTCCGGGAAGGTAAATGTTCCACCGGAAGCTATATCATGCTGCAGGCAGCAGATGAAAGAAAATGGATTTTTCAGACCCCCAGGGGAGTGTTTAGAATACAGGGAAAAATAACTTCACCGGTATGGATAAAACCAGACTGGGCTTTTATCGAGGAAGGTCTACCTGTTCCTTCAAAATATTCTTACGACAGATATGAATATGGAGTGCTGGGCGATTATGCCATGAGTCTCGGGCACGGTTACCTGATACATGGCACGCTTTATCAACGTTTCCTGGGAATGCCGGTTACACATGGTTGCATTCGCCTTGGAGATGAGGATCTGAAAGCTGTTTATAGAAATCTGGATGTAGGTTCAAAGGTATTTATCTATTAACCGTTTTATACTATTTTATAATGAACGATTTTAAAGAACCCGACTCTCTTCAAAGAATTCATCAGCGATTAAAAAAACTTTGGATTTATCGCCTGATTACAGGACTTTTTATTCTGTTTCTGTTGGTCTACCTGGTTTTCGCAATATTGGCTCCATTAAAAACAATTAAAATATTACAAACCGAATTTAAGTCAGATCCTAAAGAGAACTGGGAACTTGCCGGCATAAATTCCACAATGGACAGTATTTTAAGATCGACAGCTATGATAAACTCAAAACTGTTGCTTACAGATAAGGATTCAATCTGTTTTTCGATAAACCTGAAGGATAGTACTATTAATCTGGAACTACAAGGAGTAACCATTCACCGGACTAAAATTTCCAGGTTCAGCACTAGCAGGATATTTTCGAAAACGGGCAACGCCTGTTTATATAAGTACATCTCAACTCCTTTTACCGCTCAGCAGTATAAATCTACCATTGTTAAAATACCCATTGTTATAAAACAGGCTCCAAAGGATACAATAGAAGCAAACAAAATCAACGATATTCCCCAGTTGCCTCCCGAAGAATATGTAAGGTATACCTTCTGGTTTGATAAACCCCTTATCCTTATTGTAGAACAGGAAGAAAAACCTTCCGGCACTGATAAATTCAAATCATTCACAACTAAAACGGGTGATAAATTTAAGTTTTTCAATAATATAGCATCCGGAATATTCTCTTTTGAGGTACCTGAATATTATCCATGGATAAAAATTAAAATTCCACAGGACGAAGCAAAAACGATTTTCAGAGCATTACCTGAAAATGCGGCAATGGCGCTGGAGCTGTAGTAAATATATAAATAGGAAAAGTGCTATACCTGAAAAACTAATCGTCAAAATTTATATAGGCATAGGGAGCCATATTATCAGCAAGCTTCCGGTATTTTTTCATGTTTTTTTTATCTCCTTTTCTTTCGCTTATCCGACTTAACCCAAAATAAGCATATGCCTCATAATCATTTGCAAAAGTTTTATATTCTTCTGATTTACTAACTCCGGACCAATAATATTGTTCTGCCATTTTATCATTCTTGAATTTCTTTTCATAGAGCACACCCTTGAAAACATCTATCCGCGCTTGTAAATATCTGTTATACACAGGATAAGGAATACTGTCAAGAATTTCTTCTGCCTTGGAATATTTTTTATCCAGCAACAAATCCCTTATATAGCCAGTCTGAAATATAATGTTATTTTGATGTCTCGACACAAGTCTTCTGCTATATTCTACTGCTGCTGAGGGATTATTTTCAAATGTCAGGTATATGCCCGCAAGAAATGAAAAAGCCTCTGCCTGTAAAAAAATGGCGCTGTCAGAAGCAATTTTTAGTTGTTGCAGCCCAAGTTTTTTATTGCCATGGGGGAAAAACACAACCACTGGCCGGTAAATGGGCCTGGCTTCCGGATAGGCTTCGCGATAATAATTATATAAACCAGTTATAAAATAAAAATCACTATACACATTGGTATAATCAAAGGCTTTCATTACATATTCGTAAGTGGGGGCGGCCAGGCCAATTACGTTCCTGGTTTGCCCATTATCGGCATAATACATGAGCAACATTCCCAAAGCGCCCAGCCCCGAAAGCAGATGCTCCGCATCATCACCATTTTTTTTCAGATATTTTTCCGAAAGGTCAAGGCATTTTTCCAAATTCTCAACAAACAGTTTACTTTCTGCCGTTCCCGGAATTAATGGAAAATATTCCCAATAGATCATCATCCCTTTAAACAGGTAGGGAATAGAATTACCAGGATACCTGGACTTAATATACCAATAATCTTTTTTGGCATTGTCAAACTTTAAGTCGTAAATATTTTCTACACCCTCTTTTATTTTTTCAAAGGCAACCGGATCTTTTAAGATCTGGCTTTTTAACGGGCAAATGAATATACCAGAGAAAATAATTGTGAATAAAATATATCTATATCCTTTTAACATTATCGACTTAAATATATTGCAGATTTTTGTTTTTGTGAACGAAAAAGGCATTATGCGCTTCCAACAGAATTTCCTTCAAAGGTATGTTTTTTGGAACTCTTGACATATCTATTTTATCAACATTGGTTTTATCAGCAGTTTTTCCCGGGAACCAGTGATGGTGCTCTTCAAACAGGTTATACCTGTACCTGCAGAAATCAAGCATATCATAGCATTTCCATAATTTTCTTAACCTGAGTACTTCAGGTATATTTATACCGGATGGATCATCCGCCAAATCATACCCGTCATAATCAGCGTATTCGTCCAGCAACCGCTGGTTATCTAATTCATAAAGAATTTTCTTATCAGATGAATTCAATGGAATTGATGCAGGAAATATACCATCCATCTCATCAAAGTGCGCCGGATCGGTTATCCCGAATGAAAGTGTATGAATAGCAGGATTGTTCAGGCAAAACCTTGCATTCCACTGAACAGGAGTTAATGGATTGGTGAGTATTTTAAGTTTGTCCAGAGGATTATACAATTGCCCCCCCTTATCATTGGGTGAAATAATAAAAACCCCCATATCTTTTGACTGAGCGAGCGCTATTGCTGCATAATTTTGTTGAAAAAAATAGTAGTAATGCAGGTTAACAAATTCAAATAAATCGGTTTCAATACTTTTTATAATTATCTCTAGCCTGCTGTGTGTGCTGAAACCAACATGTTTAATAATCCCTTCTTCTTTAAGTTTTAAGAGTTCCTGAACGGGTCCTTTGGAACTGCATGCCATATGAAACCGTTCCCGGTTGTTAATCCCATGCCAGGCATAGAAATCGAAATAGTCTGTTTTTAAAGCTTTCAATTGGTTTTCGATCAGTTTACGCACTTCATCTGCAGTTCTGGGAGATCCTTTGGTCATCAGGAAATAACTGTTTCGCTTGATTTTCAAAATATCATTCAGCACAACTCCAAGAGCATGCTCGCTTTTTTTATATCCATGAGCAGTTTCAATATGATTAATACCACACTCCAAAGCTTTTTTCACTGCAAAATGGCATTGATTCAGGGTATCTTGCGGAATCTGATCCCTGGGTTCGTCATCCCCGTGAATAAACCTCATCCCACCCAGGGTAATGACACTAATCTTCTTGTTTGTTTTGCCAAATCTTCTGTATTCCATCGTTGAATTGAAAGATGTTTCACCTAAATTAAGTCAAAAGACTCCAAAAATAATAAAACTCTTGCAGATCATCCGGATTGAACCAATCCATTTTAAAGGTGTACCGGTAGTAGTTCAAAATTTTAAAAATCGGATTATGAAATTCAAAACAATCAAAATACTGTTAGGTTGGATTATATTTTTTATCTCGCTGACCATTTATATTCTAACCATTGAACCGGCAAACAGCCTTTGGGACTGCAGCGAATTTATTGCATGCGCCTATAAACTGCAGGTGAGTCATTCACCTGGGGCACCCCTTTTTATTATGATAGGCCGGCTTTTTTCATTACTGGCTGGAAATCAGCCTCAAAAAGTTGCCGTGATGGTTAATCTTTTTTCGGCTTTATCGAGTGCACTCACCATCATGTTTCTTTTCTGGACTATAACCATCCTTGTTGAAAAGGCGCTGCCAAAAAATGATCAGCCTGACAAAAAACAAATAATTTTAGTAATGGCTGCCGGATTCATCAGTTCCCTCTCGTTTGCTTTTACCGACAGCTTTTGGTTCTCGGCAGTGGAAGCAGAAGTGTACGCATTCTCTTCTTTTCTTACCGCCCTGGTTTTCTGGGCAATCCTTAAATGGGAGAAACAATCCGATCCGATTTATGCATCGAGATGGCTTATTTTTATCGCCTTTATTCTGACTATTTCAATTGGCGTGCATCTTTTAAATCTACTGGCTATTCCGGCTATCCTTTTTGTTTTCATTTCAAATAACAAACCAGTCAATCGCAAATTAATCCTTTTATCTCTTTTATTATCCGTTATTGCTCTGGGTTTTATGATGTATATATTTATTCCGGGGATAGCCAAAATTGCGTCTTACGTTGATCTGTTCTGTGTGAATTCATTTCATTTGCCCTTAAATACAGGTTTATATCTCTTTTTTATTTTAATGGGGACAATACTCGTCATATTACTTTTAAAAGCGATCCGGAAAAGCAATATTATAAGGCAAACGATTGTTCTTTCGCTAATTTTTATGCTCACCGGCTATACCTGTTATCTTTCCATCCTGTTTAGGTCGCAGGAGAATATTTCCATCGATATGGATAATCCGGATAATCCGTTCAGTCTTTGCAATTTTCTTAACCGGGAACATTACGGCAGCCGTCCCTTGGTTTATGGGCCGTATTACAACGCACCGGTTACCGGAGTTAAAAAACGATTTACTTTTTCATTTGAGAATGGACGCTACATCCGTACCGATTTAAATCCAACCTATACTTACGATAAGAGATTTTTGACTTTATTCCCACGGATGAGTGATAATTCTCCCAGATATATGGAAGCTTATAAATATTGGGGAAAGATAAAAGGGGAGAATATACAAATTGATACAAACGGTAAATCTGAAACAATTTTAAAACCTACGTCTTTAGAAAATTTAAGATACTTTTTCAGGTATCAATTGGGATATATGTACTGGAGGTATTTCTTTTGGAATTTCGCGGGCCGGCAGGATGATGCACAAGGATTAGGAAATGCATTTCACGGCAACTGGATAAGTGGTATCAACTTTATTGACCGGCTCAGACTAAGTACGCAAAACAACCTTCCACCTTCAATAACCGAAAATAAGGCCAGGAATACTTATTTCTTTCTACCGTTAATTCTTGGTATCCTGGGTGCAATATGGCACTACCGTAATCATAGAAAGGGATTTATAACCATAATACTTTTATTCCTATTTACCGGAATGGCAATCAGCGTGTATTTGAATGAGGTACCTGTTACCCCCAGGGAAAGAGATTATGTTTATGTTGGTTCCTTTTATGCATTTGCTGTATGGATAGGTATGGGAATAATTGCTGTTTTTTCATTTTTGAAAAAATATCTAACAGCAATTCCTTCCCTTTCGATATCGTTGGTGGCTGGTATAATTGTGCCAACTATTTTATTTTGTCAAAATTATGATGATCACAATCGTTCGAACCGCTTTGCAGCAAGAGATTTTGGCTCTGACTATTTAAACTCATGTCGTAAAAATGCAATTCTGTTTTCCAATGGTGATAACGATACATATCCGCTATGGTATGCCCAGGAAGTGGAATCTGTAAGAACCGATGTAAGAGCTGTTTTGCAACCTTACCTGGGAGCTGAATGGTATATCGACCAGATGCGCAAAGGTATCAATAAAGCGGAGGCATTGCCGATATCATTCCCACCGGAAAAGTTTTATAACGGTCAGCGGGAAGTAATTTATATTGTAAACAGAATTGATAGTTCTGTGGAAATTCACGATGCACTGGAATTCATTAAAAGTGATAATCCCCGGACCAAACTCATGATGAACGATTCGAATCACAGGGACTATCTTCCGGCACATAAGCTCAAAATAACCATCGATAAAGATGCGCTAAGAAAGTCGGGACAGTTTACTGAGGATGAAATAACAAGAACAGAAGATGCTGTTTATTTCAGCATAAATAAAAGTTACTTGCTAAGAAGCGACCTGATATTGCTCGATATTATTGCCCAAAATAACTGGGAAAGACCGCTCTGTTTCTTATCCCCGGTAGAATTGAAGAATCTGGGCCTGGAAAGGTATCTGGTGAAAGAGGGATTTGCATACCGCCTTGTCCCCTACCCTGCAAAAGAATTGAATTCTGTTTACGGATACCCTATGAATATTGAAGCGACTTATAAAAAACTGATGAAAGAGTTCAGATGGGGAAATTTAAATCATCGCGGAGTTTATGCAGATAATACCATCAGAACACAATTACAGGTTATGGGGATACGACGGACATTTGCGCAATTGGCAGACGCTCTGATACAAAACAATCAGAAAAATAGGGCGGTAACGGTGTTGAATAAATGTATGGAAATAATGCCCCTGTGGCTTGATAGCGAAGACTATTTCATTACCCGGATGCTATCTCAATATTTTGAAGCTGGTGATAATGAAAAAGGATTAAAACTAATAAATGATTATGCATTGATACTCGATAAAGAACTATCTTACTTTAAAACAACCGATAAAACAGTGAAAAGAACCGGTAGAGAAGAATATCGAAATTACCTGTACTATCTGAATCAATTATTAGGGATTGCAGATTCGAATGGACTTTCAGCATTTCAGAAAGAATATAACGAAAAGTTTAAGAACTTTTATGATGACTTTATGCAAGTAAAATGATATAGCAGGATTCAATTGAATTTTTTGCGAAATAGCCGGATAATAAATTTCGGCATCATTAATATATAATGATCCACATCTTATGGTTATTGAACCAAAGCAAGAGAATCAAAATAGGCAGAATGAACCGAATCACATTGTGAACTATCGGCAATCAGAACATTAGAATTTAGATGTATCGTACCGTTATCCGGAATATTTTGCAGGATTAAGCTGAATACCAGCATGGTGGTAACTATTCCTGCCTTTATTCCGAAATACTGAAGGGTGAAAAAACTTTTAAAAAACATCAGAAACGAATTCTCCGAAGGCTGAATTGTTCCTGCCTTCAATTGCATAACATACCCTAGCCGTGTCGCAATCCCGGGATCCGGTTCCAGCTCTTGCATATCATTTTTTAGTATTTCAGAAAAAAAATCTTCTTTCATTTCTTAATGTTTTTCAGTTAAAAAATCATTTGATCGTATTTTTTAAGCTTATCTGCCAAAATTTGACGGGCATAATATAACCTCGATTTTACAGTACCTTCCGGCAAATTCAAGACTTCACTGATTTCGTTTACCTGAAATCCTTCGCGGTATCTTAATATAAAGGCAGTTTTATGACTTTCACCCAGATTATTAAGCTCGTTATATATAATATTTACGGTTTCGCTTACATCGGTTTCATATTCAGAGTTATCAGTAAAATTGGCCAGACTTTCAGGATTCAGAGAAGAACAATTTCGTAAGGTCCTTCGGCGATATTCATTTTTACACATATTGTGTGCTATGCTGTAAATCCATGTGGAAAAACGTTGTGAAGAATCAAACAAATGAGGTTTGTCAATAATTTTATAAAAAAGATCCTGCAGAAAATCTTGTGCTGTCGCTTCACAATTTCCAAGCATCCTATAGAAATAATAAAGCATCCGCTTGCTATACCTGCTATACAGTTCGTTAAATGCTAATGTATTGGCACTGCAAATCTGTTTCATCAGTTCGGTATCAGAGCAGGTGCGATAATCTTTTTCGTGTGCCACTTAATATTTTATTTTTTAAAAATTGCCCAAACTGAAAACAGATAACCTGAAATTATTAGAAATGGCGATAAGGTTATCTTCTGAAATGAATACAGGTTTTCCGCGGTATTCGTCCCCATATGCAAGCCCATTGCTGTAAATCCTGAAATTATTAACACCAGTGAAGCAATTAGAAGAACATAATTTTTCTTTTTAAAAACAGTTACTTTTTCAGGCATTATTAATTGATTTACCATGGTACACGCGAAAAATGGAAACGTTCAAAAATCGATATATTTTTTTAAAAAATATTAAAAAATTCCGGAATAAATGTTAATTCGGGATAATAATGGTCAAGCTAAAACTAAAATGTAAGTAAAAAAACTGACAAAAATCATAACACTTTTTTTGTCTTTACGTATAACAATTTATCAATCACCAAAAATTAACTTAACAATCCGATTAATGCAAGAAAGAAAGAGTTTAGTTACCCGTATTTTCGAGCACCAGAGAAATATCATAATGCTCAAGCAATTTATCAGAGAATATGAAAAGGATGGTGCAGATACATGTAAGATGAAAAAAGAAATTTCAGAATTGGAAAGAAAAATTGAAGAGCTGCAGATAAAGTCTGAGGTATCTTATTCATCCTTTCAATAATATTCTGAAAAGATACACATCAACAAAAATTCTGAGGATAATACTTAATCCTATCAATACCAACAGAAGTCCAACAAATATTCAAGGGTTAAGTCTCATACAAATCAGATTTTCACGACAATATTAGTCGAATTTTCTGGCATGGTCCACTTTTTGCTTAAGCAGAGCAATATCAAGTACTTCCATTACTGTCTTTACATAATGAAATTTTAATCCTTTCAGGTAGATTTCATTAATTTCCTCGATGTCTTTCCTGTTTTCTTCCGAAAGAATAATTTCTTTGATATCAGCCCGTTTAGCAGCAAGTATCTTTTCTTTAATCCCACCAACCGGTAATACTTTGCCTCTTAATGTAATCTCTCCCGTCATTGCAAGATTTCCTTTAATTTTTCGTTGTGTGATAGCCGATGCCACAGAGGTCGCCATAGTTACACCGGCTGACGGACCATCTTTGGGAATGGCACCTTCGGGAACATGAATATGAAAATTCCATTTTTCAAAAAGTTCAGGTTTTATATTAAGAATTTCCGAATTGGATTTTATATATTCAAGGGCAATTACAGCCGATTCCTTCATTACATCGCCCAGATTTCCGGTAATGGTCAGTGTTCCTTTACCTTTGCTCAGACTGGTTTCTACAAACAGGATTTCACCCCCTACGGATGTCCAGGCAAGGCCGGTTACCACTCCTGCAAAATCATTTCCTGAGTATTTTTCCTTAATATATTTTGCCGAACCGAGAATTTTAATTATATCCTCTATGGTTACGTTTTTGTTATACTCCTCTTCGAGAGCAATTTTCCTGGCAATAATTCTGGCAATTTTTGCGATGGTTTTATCGAGTTCCCGAACACCAGACTCTCTTGTATAATTATCGATTATAAACTCAAGAATATTCTTGGAGAGAACCAGATGTCCCTTATTAAGTCCGTGTTCCCGTAATTGTTTCGGAATCAGATGTCTCCTGGCAATTTCAACTTTTTCCTCAAGAATATATCCACTCAGATCAATGGTTTCCATTCTGTCGCGCAGTGCAGGATGAATGGAATAAGAAGTATTTGCGGTAGCAATAAACATTACCCTCGATAAATCATACTCAATCTCAAGAAAGTTGTCATAAAAAGTGCTGTTTTGTTCAGGGTCAAGAACTTCTAACAATGCAGACGCCGGATCTCCGTGAAAATCCTTACCTACCTTATCAATTTCATCAAGTACAAATACAGGATTTGATGATTTTGCTTTTTTCAGATTTTGAATAATTCTACCGGGCATTGCACCGATATAGGTTTTTCTATGACCTCTTATTTCGGCCTCATCGTGTAAACCTCCCAATGACATTCTGACATACTTCCGGTTAAGGGCCTTTGCAATTGATTTCCCCAAAGATGTTTTCCCAACACCCGGAGGACCAATGAGGCAAAGTATCGGAGACTTAAGATCCCCTTTAAGTTTTAATACTGCCAGATGTTCCAGAATCCGATCTTTCACTTTTTCCAGTCCAAAGTGATCTCTGTCAAGAATTTTCTGGGCGCGTTTCAGGTCGAAATTATCTTTGGTATATTCACTCCAGGGCAAATCCAGCAGTGTCTGCAAATAATTTACCTGTACCGAATATTCACCGGTTGCCGGGTTTAACCGTTGAAGTTTATCTACCTCTTTATTAAAAACGGTATGAACATCTTTGGTCCATTTTTTCTTTTTACCCCGCTTCCTGAGTTCTTCTACTTCCTGATCCATAGAATTACCACCCAGCTCATCCTGTATGGTTTTCATTTGCTGATGTAGGAAATATTCCCTTTGCTGCTGATCGAGATCAAGTTTTGTTTTGGTCTGGATATCGAGTTTAAGTTCCAACATTTGTACTTCACGACTCAGGTATTCAAGTAAAGCCATACCTCTTTTTTTAAGGTCGTCAAATTCAAGAAGCCGTTGTTTTTCGTGTAATTTTATATCGCTGTTGGAACTGATAAAATTGATAAGAAATGAAGAACTCTCGATATTTCTGACGGCAAATGATGCTTCGGGGGGTATATTTGATGATAGTTTAATAATCTTAAGAGATAAATCTTTCAATGAACCTACAATTGCCTCAAATTCATCATTTTTTTTCATCGGCCTGATATCTTCCAGGGACTGAATTTTTGCTACAAAATAAGGCTCTGTTGAAACCAGACTTTCGATAAAAAAACGTTTCTTTCCTTGTATAATAACAGAAGTTGAACCATCGGGCATTTCAAGTATTCTAATGATTTGTGCAACTGTTCCTGTTTTATATAAATCGATGAATGCAGGCTCTTCAAGGTTTGGGTCCTTTTGTGCAACCGTTCCGATAATTTTGTCCTTTTTGTAGAAATCTCTTATTAGTTTCATTGATTTGTCTCTGCCTACCGAGATAGGAATAACTACCCCCGGAAATAAAACAGTGTTCCTTAAAGGAAGTAACGGTATGCTTTCGGGAATATCTGTTTTGTTGAGACTATCTTCATCTTCGTCTGAAATCAATGGTATAAAATCAGCCTCTTCGTTCATCGATGCTGAAATAAGTGATCTTTCTAAATTCTCAAATCCTTGACTCATTTTTATCCTCTCTCCTAATCGTATGGTTTTAATTATCCGACATTGTGTCAGACCTCCCTGAAATAAAATTCAAACATAAGACATGCAATAGCTGTGCCAATATGCTAACACATCTTTAATAATCTCATCATTTCTCTTCTTTTCGGAATTTGGCTGTTTCGTTGAAAATAAATCTTAGAATATTCTTATCTGCCTCTGATAAAAAAATATCGCGACGTTTCATCACTATACCGGCAACCTCAAATACTTTAGGCAGTGCATAGGTAACAAAACCACCAGCCCCCCCCCACGAAAAAGAAGGAATAAAGTTTCTTGGAAATCCGGCGCCGAATATATTTGCACTTACACCCACTACTGTACCTGTATTAAACATGGTATTGATTCCGCACTTGGAATGATCTCCCATAATCAATCCGCAAAACTGGAGACCCGTATCGGTAAATCTGTTTTTAAGATAATCCCAGATTTTGACTGATGCATAATTATTTTTGAGGTTTGATGTGTTTGTATCAGCACCCAGATTGCACCACTCACCAATTACCGAATTGCCAAGGAAACCATCATGTGCCTTATTTGAATACCCAAAAATTACAGAATTGTTTATCTCACCTCCCACCTTCGAATAGGGTCCAATAGTGGTTGGACCGTAAATTTTGGTTCCGATTTTTAGCACAGAATGCTCACACAAAGCCAACGCTCCCCTAATCACCGAACCTTCCATAATCTCCGCATCTTTCCCGATATATACAGGACCCTCTTTTGCGTTAATAATGGAACATTCGACTACTGCTCCTTGTTCGATAAAAATATTTTCCGGATAGAATATCTTATTCGATTGGCTTATTGCTGCAGATTTTCTGTTTTGTGTAATTTGATGAAAATCATTCCGGAGCTCATTGCTATTCATATTAAAAATTTCCCAAACATGGTTTACTTTTGAGATATCAGATTTAAACGGAACTATCGAATAATCTGTTGATTCCTGATATGAAAATGATGCAGGGTCCTGATCACCGAAATTGCATGCTATAATCATATTGTCTTTAACCAGTGCTTGTTTTTCTTTGAGTTGAAGTATTTCTCCAACCAGTTTTTCGGTTGGCAAAACCGAACCATTGATTAAAATATTCTGTTTCGTTGAAACATAAGGAAATTTTTCTCTTAAATATTCCTGTGTAAGAAAAGAACAATCAGCTTTCAGATATTTTTCCCACTTCTCTCTAATCGTAAGTATTCCTAAACGTATGGCAGCAACCGGACGTGTAAAAGTTAACGGGAGCAACTGGTTCCAGGAATGGTCATCAAACAATATATAACCTGCATTTTCATAACTTTTCATACTGTCGGATATTCGTATGTACCAAACAAAAATACATAAAAAAAGCTCCTGATTTTCAATATCTGAAAAACGGAGCTTTGATTTTATCTTGATAATTTTCTATTTATTCTGCTTTTTTGCGAGGTGGTCTTTATACCTGTTCATATATTTATCAACACGTCCTGCTGTATCTACAAGTTTCATCTTACCTGTGTAAAACGGATGAGAAGTGTTTGAGATTTCAAGCTTCACCAGCGGGTATTCAACACCATCCTCAAGTTTCACTGTTTCTTTGGTGTTGGCAGTAGATTTTGTAACAAAGGTATATCCATTTGACATATCTCTGAATGCCACTAATCTGTAATTTTCAGGATGTATTCCTTTTTTCATTTCTTTATAAATTTCAACCTGTTAAAAAAATAGGAGTGCAAAAATACACAATCAAAATCAATTTACCAAAATATACCTATTCATTTTTCTTTACATTTTTGAATTTCTCGCTCCGGTTGGTAAATCTGATAAATTCAGCATTCGGATCGAACAGACACCGATAGGTAATATGTGTCTTTTCCTTGGTTGCTCCAAACTGTCCGTACATGCGGTTTACAGTAATGTTATAATCACCAACCCAGGAGAGCTCAAGCTCGGTCATTCCTAACTCCCGCATTGTATCCACAAGTTTAATATAAATCGGGCCCACCACCCCTGACCGCTGGTATTCCGGAATAACACCCGAAATCAGCAGTCTGGCACGTGTAACGGCTCTTCTCCGAAAATAAAACATCTTAATAATGTTGATGAGGTTTAGTTTACCGTTTTTCAGTTTCCTGAAAACCTGGTTCACATCAGGAAAGGCGATTAGAAATCCTACCGGTTTTCCCTCGTGATAACCAAACCAAATAGTTTTTTCATTGAGTAGCGGTTTTGAATCTTTAAATATTCCGTAGAAATCCTCATACTCTAAGGGCGTGTAACTTTCATGAAAATTTGACCAGACCTTATTATACATTTCTACCAGCTGCCTGAGATACACTTCAGCTTTATCCATTTCGAGATGTTTGAAACTATAATCTTCTTTTTCAAAAAAGTGTTCTGCAAATTTTCGCATTCGATCCGGGTAGTCTCTTGAAAATACATCGTGAAAACTATACATTTCAAAATAAGTTTTAAACCCGTAATTTTCAAACAGCTCTTTATAGTAAGGAAAATTATAAGGCATACCATATCCCTGAACCGTAAAACCTTCTACCAGGCATCCCTGATGAACAAAATTTTCGCCAAAATTGATGGGACCGTCCATGGCTTCCATTCCCTGAGATTTGAGCCATTCTTTAGCTGTGTCGAATAAAAGATTGGCGACAGTCTGATCATTTATGCATTCAAAGAATCCCATTCCTCCTGTAGGTTGTGGATTATGATATGCTTTGTTCTTATCATAAAATGCCGCAATTCTTCCCAAATAATTCCCTGTATCATCTTTTAATATCCATCTTTTTGCATCCCCATGCCGAAAACATGTATTGTGGTTCGGATCAAAAATACCCTCAATTTCAACATCCAGCGGACAGGTCCAGTTCTTATCATTTTTATATAACACTTTGGGAACCATATGAAATTCGGTCTTGGTTTTCTTATCTATCACTTCAATCATTTTCATATCCTTCGGTTATTTAAGGGGTTCAGGGTATAAACAAAAATTAAATCCTTTAAAACTTATTGTCAAGATTAATGACAGGCCTCGATGTCATTTTTTTCAGATTATAAATATACTCTTTTTTCTACAAATCAGGATTCTTTAGAATTTCTATAGTCAGGATGATCCGATGGACCGCGAAACCTGATTTAAAAAACTAAAATGAAATACCCCGTCTTGAGTGGATGGGGGATCAAAAAGGAACTTATGCCATCTCGCCGCAAGCATCGGAGTTTAGTTCATTTATCCCGACATGCTCCTGACTTTCATTGCGGGACAAATTGTGCTATCGGGATCACTCCCTTCGGTCCGGAGATAATTCGTTCAACCTACAAATTTCAAGACACTCTGTATTTGAAATTTGAGTTTCAAGAATTAAGAATATTTTAAACAATATCCGAAGGTTAAAAATCTCGGATTTGATTGCAAAACAATTGTCAACAACGAAAACCAAGGCGGAGCTTTTTCAGAATTTATTTACCATAAAATATTTTCTAAAAGTTAAAAGATAGCTATATTTGCGCACTTATTAAAATGGTGGATGTAGCTCAGTAGGTTAGAGCATCAGATTGTGGTTCTGAGGGCCGTGGGTTCGAGTCCCATCTTCCACCCAAAATCCCGGTTGAATTCCGGGATTTCTTATTTTTTAACAATAGTAAATCAGGTATTTTATTGAAAATGGGACGAGCCCTCCTTCTTTGTATTTCAACGAATAAATAATTTATGCTAATCCTGATTTTGGTTCGAATTACGAGTTACAAAATCATAATCGGTTAGTCACATCTTCCACCCAACTGATTTAATCCACCTGATATTTTCAGGACTTTTTCATTTATCTTCATTTACTGCAGAAGCAAGGGATATATCTGCATTTTACGCTGGCAGGTAAAATGTTTATCCACTTTTACACATGGCATACAGGTTTATGTTAGAAATTTTTGTTCCAAACTCTCTTTTGATTCAGTAAGGATTTAAAGACTATTCAAATGATTTTTTAACCTGCTATAAAACGTAAAAAAGTAGCACGAATAATTATCTAACCTGTTAGTAGTCTTTACTATTATCTGCAATAGAAGTAAATTATTTTTAAATACAGGCAATTCTAATTTATTTATATCTACCTTTGAGCAACTTTTGGTTTAAGAAATTGTGCCCCCGAGGATGATGTTTCCTCAATGCCTACTGCCTTATTTTTAATTCTGGGTGTATGAATCTGTTAAATCAATGTAAACAAATGGAATAAATTATACCCATTAAAAGTATTCAGTATAACATAAATAGGTAGTAAAGAGCAAAGAACATAATTTTTAAGCATTAAATCAATCATTAACAATTTATTAATAAATATAATATAACATGAACATTTATGTAGGTAACCTTAGTTATAAGGTAGATGACGCTGAATTAAAACAAATTTTTGAGGAATATGGAGAAGTTACATCTGCAAAAATAATCACAGATAAATACAGTGGAATTAGCAAAGGATTTGGTTTTATTGTAATGAACAGCAACGAAGAAGCTGGAGCTGCCATCGAAGAATTAAATGGCACGGAAGTGGACAGCAGAGAAATTGTTGTAAATGAAGCAAAGCCAAAACGAGATAATTTTTTTAAATAATAAATTTTTTAACAATGACAAAAGGAAAAGTAAAATGGTATAATGAAACCAAAGGTTATGGTTTCATATTGACTGAAGATGATCAGGATATTTTTGTTCATCGTTCAGGCTTATCAAGTTCTGTCACTACACTTGACGCCGAACAGAAAGTTGAATTTGAAACGAAGTCCGGCGAAAAAGGGATGATGGCAGTGAATGTTAAATATTTAAGTTAGGAAGTTGAAGAGTTTTAAAATAGGAAATTTAGAAATCCCCGTACCTATCATTCAAGGTGGTATGGGGATTGGCATTTCGCTCGCGGGGCTTGCCTCGGCAGTAGCGAATATGGGAGGAGTCGGAGTGATTTCTACTGTTGGCATCGGTTTGATTGGAAATAGACCATATAAAAATTTCAACCAGGTGAATATTGATGCCCTAAGATTTGAAATTCGCAAAGCCCGCAGTATGACTGATGGAATCCTGGGTGTAAATATTATGGTAGCAATATCAAACTTTGCCGATATGGTTAAAACTTCCATTGAAGAAGGGATTGATATTATTTTTTCGGGTGCAGGACTGCCTTTGGATTTACCTAAATTTTTACTTAAAGAAACAAAAACTAAACTTGCTCCTATTGTATCCTCTGCCAGGGCTGTTTCCATAATTTGTAAAAAGTGGAAACAGAATTTTAATTATTTACCCGACGCCATCGTGGTTGAAGGTCCCAAAGCCGGAGGCCATCTCGGTTTTAAAAGTGATCAGCTTAGTGCTGAAACCAACAGGCTTGAAAACCTGGTGACGGAGGTAGTTAAAGAAATACGTCCATTCGAGGATGAAAAAGACATAGGTATACCGGTAATTGCAGCAGGTGGAATTTATACCGGCAAAGATATCTTTAATATCATGTCATTAGGTGCAACCGCCGTTCAGATGGGCACTCGTTTTGTTGCCACCAATGAATGTGATGCTTCAGAAAAATTTAAAAATTCATTCATTCAGGCAACCAGAAATGATATCCGAATAATACATAGTCCTGTTGGGATGCCAGGCAGGGCAATAATAAATAACTTTTTCAAAGAGGTTGAAGCCGGTAATAGAAAGCCAACTTTTTGCAAACATCATTGCATACGAACCTGTAATTATAAAAATATTTCGTATTGCATTTCGAATGCCTTGGTTGAAGCCCAAATGGGAAATTTGAACAATGGTTTTGCATTTGCAGGAAGTAATGCTCACAGAGTTGATAAAATTACATCGGTCGCCGAATTGATTGCAAGCCTCATTGAGGAATTTAATCTTGCCAGAAAACAGTATATTAAGTCAAACCCAAAGGTGAAAAATGAGACAGCTGGTCATTTCGAAACAAATTACCAACAGACAGGATGAATCTGTCAACAGATATTTGAAAGAGATTAGCAAGTATGAACTAATTTCTGTTGATGAAGAAGTTGAGTTATCTGCAAGAATTCGTAAAGGAGATTTATTGGCATTGGAAAAACTGGTAAATTCTAATCTGAGATTTGTGGTATCAGTGGCAAAACAATATCAGAATAAAGGATTATCGTTTTCAGACCTGATAAATGAAGGAAATTTAGGCCTGGTAAAAGCTGCTTATAAATTTGATGAAACAAGGGGATTTAAATTTATTTCCTATGCTGTATGGTGGATAAGACAGACCATCATCCAGGCTCTGGCAGAACAAGTAAGAATAGTAAGATTGCCACTAAATAAAATTTCAACCATTAATAAACTCTCGAAAGCTTTTTCAAATCTTGAGCAGAAATTTCAAAGAGAACCTACCGTGGAAGAAATTGCAAACGAGGTAAACATTACCGTTGAAGAAGCCAACCATACAAAGAGTATCAATAGCAATCAAACATCGTTAGACGCACCGTTAATTAATACTGAAGATAACATAAATCTTTATGATGTACTTAAATCGACGGATGTTCCTTCTCCCGATACTAATTTGCTAAATGAATCCCTGGTATTTGAAATAAACCGTTCGCTTGTAAAACTTTCTGAAAGAGAAACAATTATAATTCAAATGTCTTTTGGACTGAACGGATCGCCTGTATCTAACCTAAATGAAATTTCTGTCAGGCTTAATATATCAACAGAACGGGTAAGACAATTAAAAAAAGAAGGAATTCAGAAACTAAGAAGATACCTTCGTCATCACACCTTTTAATAAAACTCCATATTTTTTCCCCTACTTATTTTGAAATTATTGAAAGATATTCCGTGATTATCTTTTCTTTATAACCCGCACTCATACAATTCATTGAAATATGACTGTACCAATGTTTGCCTTGAACGAATCTGTTCCAGGATTGAAAAAAAGAGAAACTGTATTCCGACCTCTGTTTCTAAAGGTTGTTCTATAAAATAAACGATAGTAACAAATTCTAACTATAAAGGAAAAACCATTATTGACTTGTACATTTTATGAAAAGTTTGACCGGGAAGTACAGAAGTTTTTGAGGGGAAAAATTTATTATCTTTAAACCATTAAAATAATTAGTGTATAATGGCTGGAGTATTTCAAAGTGTGTTTCAGGTTTTTTTTCTTATCGGATATATTTTACTTTTTGTCATATCCATAATCATACTTCAGCCTTTCAGGCTTCACCGTAAGAGGAAAAAATCGACCATCACCATTAAAATCAGCTATCTGCTCTATTTACTCTCTTTTTTAATATTCACTTACCTGCTGTTATTTGGCAACAAGGAACTCAGAGAAGATGATGTTCCGTATGATTCTCTTTTCAATATCCATTTTCTGCTATTTCTGACTGCAACCATTATCCCGAATATTGGAATAATGATTCGCAAAAACATTAAGAAAAAGCGTATTGAATTTAATATTATATTCAGCCTGATAAATACTTTATATTTTATTTACCTGTTATATCTTTGTTTTTCAAGGGAATGGGCATTGCTTTAATGATTCAACCGTTTGGTGAAAAAATTGTAAATCGACTAAAAAAATGAAAAACTTAGACAACAATAAGAAAGGAATCAGGGAAGGAATCGTCTCGATCATCGCTAATATTCTTCTGTTTATTGTAAAATACTGGGCAGGTATTGTTTCCGGATCGGTTGCCATAATGGCTGATGCCTGGCACACTTTATCCGATTCCCTCACTTCAATTATTTTGATTGCAGGTATTAAATTATCGGGTAAGAAATCAGATTCAAAACATCCTTTCGGATATGGACGGTGGGAACAGCTTGCTTCCATTTTTATTGGTTTTGTACTTTCGGTTGTAGCCTACGAATTTATCAGAGAAGCCATCGAAAAATTTAAATTGCACGAGTCAGCACATTATGGCACCATTGCAATTATTGTTACGATACTATCTGTGTTAGTTAAAGAAGGACTTGCACAGTATGCACTGTCTATCTTCAGAAAAACGAATCTTTCAACAGTTAAAGCAGATGCATGGCATCATCGGAGCGACGCACTTTCATCGCTTGTTATCCTGGGGGGTATTTTTCTCAAGAATTTTTTTTGGTGGATTGACAGTCTGATGGCTCTGATCGTTTCCCTTTTGTTATTCTGGGCAGTTTACGATATTATTAAATCATCCATTGCGAACCTTTTAGGAGAAACCCCACCCATAGAACTAATCAATAAAATTGATGCGCTTGCCAGAAAAACATCTAAAATGAATCTCCAAACCCATCATTTTCATATGCATACGTATGGGCCTCACAAAGAATTAACATTTCATATAAAAGTTCCCGAAGAATATACTATTCGTAAAGCACACCAGATTGCATCAGAAATTGAAATAGTAATTCTGAAAGAACTCGATATTCAAACCACTATTCATACTGAACCTGATGTGGTTGAGAATTACTCTCATATTGAATGACTTCAGCTAGTTGGCACCAAACAGAAAGATAGAAAATACTATTCAATTAAATTAATTGCTATCGAATTGTTCAATGTCTATCTTTGTACTTTGAACAATATGTTTAAACCAAATCAATCATTCGAAAAAGAAAATAGGGTGCAAGCCTTTCTAATGGATATATTTGGGAAATCACGAAATTTAAAATCTAACACCGTAGCAATTTTGAAAAGATTAAAATCTACTATTCGAATTGTCAATTGTTGAAGATGAAAAACTATTTTGGGTTCAACAAATCAGATGGTTGCGTGTTTTAATTTTAGTAAAAAGCAATTAAGATTTTCAAATTCAGTTGTTTTATGTTATATCGTATCTAATCGTTTAAATATGAACCATTTATTAATCCCTAAAAAATCAAAATCAGGTTTATTATTAATGCTGGTTCTCTTTTTGGTAATTACTTCCTGCGAAAAAGATAAAGAACAATCAACTTACAATTATTTCGTATCGTCTCAAAAACTTAAGACCATAACGGCATCACAGGCAATTTCCATTATGAACCTTGTACCGACTAACGACCCTGGAATCCAACGTATTATAGATAGTGCAAAATATGATGTTGAAGTATATAAAGTAATTTACAAAACCACTTTTAAAGGTTCCGAAATTAATGCCTCAGGATTAATATGCATTCCGGATGCATCAAAATCTTTTCCCATCCTGAGCTTTCAGAACGGAACCAATACACTTCATGCCGATGCTCCGTCGCAAAATCTTATAAATCTTCAATACACCTTACTTCAGAGTATGGGCAGCGACGGATATATTATACTAATGGCAGATTATCTCGGCTTTGGAGAATCAGAACAAATCCTTCATCCCTATTACCACAGAGCATCAAGCGATGCTGCAGTAATGGATTTGGTAAATGCCTGTGATGAATTTTTATCAGACGCCAAAGTAAAGGCTTTGGATGATGGAACCTTGTACCTTATGGGTTACTCACAGGGAGGATGGGCCACATTATCAGCCCTGGCAGCACTTGAAGGTAATATGGGGTTTACAAAAGATATTATTGCTGCTTCTTGCGGAGCCGGAGCTTATAATGTTCCCGCAGTGGCAGAATATATTTTTCAGTTGCAGGTATACCCGTCACCATTTTACCTTCCATATTTTATTGAATCGCATATCCGAAACGGATTTCTGAATGAACCCTTGCAGAAATATTTCAACGAACCTTATGCATCGCTGATTCCCGATTTGTTCGACGGAACCAAAAGCGGATCAACCATCGATCACTATTTAAATGATACCGTTACTGCTTTAATTACACCTGATCTTATAAATAATTTTGAGACGGGTACTGATTTTCAATCCTTACATACTGAATTATCCGAAAACAGTGTGGAAGCCTGGCCAACTGCCGTTAAATTATTGTTTTTTCACGGAAAAGCCGATGATAATGTACCATCATTTGAGTCACAACATATTTACGATGATTTTCTTCAAAAAGGGGTCTCACCCAACCAGATACAATTGGTAATGAAAGATACGCTTACCCATGAAACAGGATTAATACCCTGGGGAATAAGTACGATTGTATGGTTTAATCAACTAAAATCGGTAAAATAGCTTACCAGTTCCACCAGCAATCTTCATATACTTTCCCATAAGTCATCTCAAAAAAATGGGTTTGAATCATCCTGGTTACTGGTCCCGGAGATCCGTTCCCAATGTTGGTTTCATTCACCCGGATTACCGGCATGATTTCATTACCTGTTCCCGACAGGAATAGCTCATCCAGTGTATAAATTTCCTTTTCAGTAAAAGGTTGTTCCTTAAATTCGATATTGTACATCCTGCAAATATCCTTTACAGCTCCTTTGGTGATTCCCGGCAAAATGTAGGTTGAGTCGGGATGCGTAATAATACTTCCATTTTTCACTCCCAAAGCATTTGAATGTGTGGCTTCGGTTACCTTTTTATCCCGAACGAGAATGCATTCTTTTGCCCCCAACTCAGTTGCTTCCTGAATCATTAATACATTCCCTAACAACGAAACTGATTTGATATCGCATCTTAACCATCGGATATCCGGACGTGTGATAACCTTTATTCCTTTTTGAAGCAATTCTTTTCGGGCAGGCATTTCAAAAGCTTCCATACACAACGTAGGAGTTATTCCTTCAGGAAATGCATGCATCCGCTGATGACTTCCTCTTGTTATCTGAATATAAATTCCCGAATCTGTATTGTTCAACATATTTTTTTGTAACAGATTTGAACAAATGTTCTTAAGATTTGCCACATCAGGATAGTTAATTTTAATTGCATTCAGGCTGTGAACAAGGCGCATCATATGCTCTTCGATTCGAAACGGGATACCTTTATAAAACTTAATTACTTCATACACTCCGTCTGCAAACTGAAATCCGCGATCATTCATCGAAATAACTGCATCCTCTTTTGGCAGATACTGATTGTTTAGATACACAATCTCCTTCATTTCTCATATTTTAAATTCAAAAACAGAAAGGCTGAATTTATAAATAATTTACCGTTTTCATATCTTTACAACATCCAAATATCTATAGATGACTAAAATTTTAACCGACTTACCCAATATTGGTGAAGAGCTGGCAAAAAGACTGAATCAGGCAGGAATTAAAAATGATATTGACCTGAGAGCTGCCGGTTCGAAAGAAGTTTTTATCAGATTAAAGACCATTGATCCGGGCGCCTGTCTGAATATGTTATATGCTCTGGAAGGAGCAATAAAGGATATACGGTGGCACCAGCTCGACAAACAAATCAAATTTGAACTAAAGGAATTTTTTAATCGATTGTAAGTTTCTTAACCCTATACTTTATTCTTTTAGTTCACTATTTTCCTGAGGAGACAGATAAAGTTCCTCAGAAATCTTTTCGATGTAAGGTCTGTTCAACAAAAAATACAAAATAAAAAGTATCAGAGGAATGAGCAGATACAGGTCTCCATAGAGAAATAGCAGAACCGCATTGACCATACAAATGAAATCGAGGATTATAATTTTTCCGATAAACGAATTTCTATATTTCAACAGTTTGATTTTAAGCGATAACGATTTATCTATGCTTTCAACTCTTTTGCGATGATGAACAATTGAATAAGGAATAAGAAAAATAACCAAGGTCACAAATATCCATTTTGCAATCAAATAGCCTTCATCCTTTTCGCGCATCAAACCCCCGTTTTCTGTTATGATAAACAGGACTACAAAACCGGCCAATAAAAAAATACTCAGAAGTATAATTGTAAAAATCAAGCTGAGTTGTTTAAAACTCTCTTTTGCTTCCGGATTGAATAGATTCACCTAAATAATTGTTGGTAAATATATTCAAACTTACAAGTTTTTAGATAATTAAACAAATTTTTGGAATCCGGATAGGGTCGGCCCAAGGATATTACCATTGCTTTAAATCTACCTCTTAATTAATATACAAATGAAAACAGACTAGATCCAACTCGTATTCCGATTAGTCAGGAATAAATATTCTCAAATTAAATTAAAAATAAGACTGAAGCCTATTCTTCTTCTTCTTCATCCTCAACATCATCAACAATTTCGAGATTTTCAAAATTGTCGAATCCGCCAAACGAAGCAGAGGATTCGAAATTATCCTCCTCTTCGGCAACCTGATTTTTAGGCATTTTTATCAGATAGGTGGTATCTTCTGTCTCAAATGGCAGACCAAATTCAATCTCTCCCTTGGGATTGGTGAATGAGATTAGTGAATCATCAAAGCCATCCGGATATTGATCTTTTAGTTGTTCTAAAATCTCCTCTGGCAATTGCTCATATCTTTTAATTATTCTCTTCTTTCCCACAGCTTAATGAAATGTATTGCTATTAAATAAAAATAATAAAATTTAAAAAACAGTTAAAAAATTAAGTCAGAATTATGGCTTAAATGTATGTAAAAAAATATTTCAAAAACCAACCTAACCATAAGTTTTTTAAAAATTCTAATTTTTTTATAAAACAGTTCTGGTATTCAACTATTTACTAGATCATTTTTTTCTTTTTAACCAGAAAAGCTCATAATTTTTACCCCCAAAAACACTCTGGTTTTTTATTTGTAACAAATTCTAATGTATTTTGGTCACTAAAGAGTGTTTAATTTTATTGTTATCGATCATTATAATGTAATAAACTCCGGATACCAAAAATTCATCATGCCAATTAATAAAATAGGTGCCGGGACAATAAAATTGATCCGCAAGTATTTTAACTAATTCTCCTGTACTGTTATATACCATTAATTTTACGGATGAAAATTTGTTAACAGAAAATTGTATCGTTGTAGAACCTTTAAATGGATTGGGATAGGAGAAGAATTTCTCATCCTCCGGATTTGTATTTAAATCTCCGCTGGTTGTATCTTTATTAGGATGATACGTCAAAACATAATGATCGACGAGACTGTCATTAGCATTAAAAAAGCTGATAACTATGCTATCCCTATAAGTCTCGGCTAGTTGAGCTCCGAAATTTTCAGAATATCTTTTCTTGCTGCCACGAATCGTATCAGTAAATGGTCTTAGTAACGCTCCGCCACAACCGTTCACAAAATAAATGAGTGAGTCAATTTCAAGTCTTTCATAACTATGTTCATGACCTGAAAAAACAGCATGAACCCCAAGTTCAGCAAAAGGCCATTGCATCCAGACAGAATTTCCGTGATAACCCGATGAATAGGGTGCATGATGAAAATAAATAATTTTCCACCTTTCGGTTGAATGTGATAATTTTTCCCTTAACCACCTGGATTGTTTTGAACTGAAACAAACACCATCGGGTTCCGATGGATTGCTGTTGAGCGCGAAAAAATGGATGTCGCCTTTTACAAAATCATAATAACGCTCATTTCCCGGCAATGTAAAATAATCATAATAAGCCTGGATGTTTCCATAATCAACATCATGATTCCCGAGACTTGGAAAAAATCGGTTACACAAACAATTGTTTGTACCATATGAGCCATAATAAGGGTAAATATATACGCTGTAAAACCGACCAATATTAGCATCAATTGTAGCAGCAGACCCCTCATAGTAATTGTTATCACCCAATGTTATAATGAAATCGGGATTCCATGAACTGACCATCGCGGATATTTTTAGTTCATTCTCATCACCGGAACCGAAATCACCTATTATGGCAAATCGTTGAGAATGCAATCTTGCAGACATGCAGAAAAATACCACAAACAGAAAGAATATTCTGGTTATATTGCTTTTAAACAGCCCGATGTATACCACTTCAGTTTAGAATAAATATTTCAATGCAAAAGAATACATAAGAAATCGATCTTGAACAGATCCATATAAACATTTGTTAGTTATGCGAATTAAGGGTCGAAATCAATTATTATGGACCTTATCTTTGTGAATCTTTGTGTTTTATTGTGTGGCAAAAGGAAGATAGCCACAAATTCACAAAGTCACTAAGTACTACTAAAGCAGGTTTGCAAAATACTGATTACTAATTATATATATTAATAAGTTTTAACCCTTAATTCGCATTAGTTATAAAATTAAATAACTTGGCAAATTTCTAATTATAATATTAAAACTATGAAAAATTCAAATACTTTTTACAAAGTCTTTGTTTATATGTTTATCGCTGGCGTGCTTTTCCTGTTTTCTTGCAACAGAGATACTTCTAAGGGTAATAAAAAGTTGACCGGAGATGCAGATAACGGTGGAATAACACTTCCCCCGGGATTTTCAGCAATGGTATTTGCAGATAATTTAGGATTCGGCAGGCATATTGCTGTTGGTGATAACGGTGATGTTTATCTGGCTTTAAGATTACTGCATAATGATGGAGGAATTGCTGCATTGCGCGATACCAATAACGATGGAAGAGCAGATATAATTAAGTATTTTGGAGAAATTCCCGGAACAGGAATTCAACTTCATAAGCAGTATTTATATTTTGGGGCTGATACAGCTATTTTGAGATATAAAATGCATGAGGGAGAATTATTGCCCGACCCGAAACCTGAACTTATCGCCGCGGGATTTCTTAAAGAAAGAGAGCATGCGGCAAAACCTTTTACCTTTGATAACAATGGAAACATTTATGTGAATGTTGGCGCCCCCTCAAATGCGTGCCAAAGTCAGGACAGAATTCCGGGAGTTCCGGGAATAGATCCCTGTCCGCTGCTTGAAAGGGCTGGCGGAATCTGGCGTTTTAAAGATGATGTTCAGGGACAGGATCAGGTAAAAGATGGATACAGGTACGCCACCGGTTTGAGAAATTGCATGGCGCTTGATTGGAATAATACTGATGACCATCTTTATGTAGTGCAACATGGCCGGGATCAGTTAGCTCAATTATTTCCTGAATATTATAATGAAGATGAAGGTGTTAACCTGCCTGCAGAAGAATTTTTTATCCTTGATGAAGGAGATGATTGCGGCTGGCCATACTGCTATTATGATAATTCGAAAAATGAAAAAGTACTTGCTCCCGAATATGGCGGCAACGGCGGAAATAAGGTTGAACGTTGCAGTGAAAAAAAACAACCACTGTTGGCTTTTCCAGCTCATACAGCTCCAAACGACTTGATTTTTTATACTGGAAATATGTTTCCCGAACGATATAAAAATGGAGTCTTTATTGCATTTCATGGTTCATGGAACCGTGCTCCTCAAAAACAGCTGGGGTATTATGTAGTATTTGTACCCTTTGTCAATGGAAATCCAACAGGCAAATGGGAAATTTTTGCAGATGGTTTTGCCGGTATGGATCCGTTAATGAATCCCTCGGATGCTGCCTACAGGCCTTGCGGTGTTGCTCAGGGACCAGATGGATCGCTATATATTTCTGATTCACAGAAAGGCAGAATTTGGAGGGTGATTTATAACCATTCCTAACATAACAAATATTAATATCAGCAAAATCATTTCTCCTGTTCTTGATAAGTTCTTGATTTATAATCCCAAATTTACAATCTTTGTAATGGGTATCCGGTTTTTAAGTTCGACAATTAATAATCTGTCCCTAATATTTAAATGTTTCAGAATACAAAAACCTGATGAATATTCACATAGCTATGGATCAAATGAAAAAAAAGTTTAGCAAAACCATTTTAACAATAATTCAACGAATTCTTTTCCTCCTGTTAATTGCAGTAATGCTTTCTGCATGCAAAAATAAACCCAATTTAATTTTTCATAAAAGCAATAAACACTTAAAAGCGGGAAAGCTGGTTTATGAAAGATATTGTCTTGCCTGTCATCAAACAAACGGATCGGGAGTACCGGGAATGTATCCGCCTTTAAGGAATTCTGATCGGGTATCGGGAACTAAAGACAGCTTAATCCATATTTTGTTGCATGGTCTCACAGGAGAAATTGAAATAAACGGAGACATTTTTAATAACACAATGCCCCCGCAAAATTATTTAACCAACCAGCAAATTGCAGATGTGCTTACCTATATCCGTTCCGAATTTGATAACAAAACAGGTAAGGTGACTCCTGAAGAAGTTGGCACTATGAGAAAAAAATCTCCATAGCCTTGCTATATTCCTCTTGTGAGATGAGGCCGTATGTTGGTTGAATCAGCAATTTATGCTAGCCTTCCTTCATCAATACTACTCGCCCATGCTATACCCAGTTGGATAGACATTGCTGTATCTCTCCTACCCTTAATATGTTTCAACGCATCAGGCATATCAGGATTTCTGAAAATTTTTTTATGAAGTCTCTGCTCACCCATCTCGATTCATGTGAATAAATTAAGTATAATTTAATTGTTCTTGTATGCAATTACGATTTTCTTATATTTGCATGCTTTTAATGCTAATTTGAATAATCATGCAATAATGAGACTGCCAAAGGATTGCAAAAATATAGAAGATATCAGAGAGGCTATTGATGAACTTGACAATCAAATTATTAAATTACTCGGAAACCGATTTCAATATGTAAAGGAGATTGTAAAGTTTAAAGAAAAAAATGAAGAGAGTATTGTGGCTCATGAAAGAAGAGAAGCGGTTATTTATTCCCGAAGAAAACTTGCTGCCGAAAATGGTCTGAATCCAGATATTATCGAAGAAATGTACCGTAAACTCATCGGTCATTTTATTGAAGAAGAACTAAAACTCATTAGAGACCATGGAAATGCATAAATTCATAAACATTTAAAATATACCTATATGTACCGTAAGGAGATTAAAGTACTTGATTGTACTGTCCGTGATGGAGGTTTGATGAACAAGTGGCAATTCACGGATGATTTTGTAAAAGCTGTTTACCAAGCCTGCGTTGCTTCAGGAATTGATTATATGGAAATTGGTTATAAAAGCAATGTAAAATCATTTTCACCCAAGGAATACGGAAAATGGAGATTTTGCGATGAAGAAGCTTTAGCGGGTATTGTAGGTAAAAATGAAACGAATCTGAAATTGTCTGCAATGGCAGATATTGGAAGGGTCGAACCCGATGATATTCCTCCAAAATCAGAAAGTCTTTTGGATATGATTCGTGTTGCGTGTTATGTAAACCAGATAGATAAAGCAATCTGGCTTGCCGAACACTGCATGGATAAAGGTTATGAAACCACTATTAATCTGATGGCAGTATCTACTGTTATGGAAAGAGATTTGAATGAAGCCCTGGAGGATTTAAATAAATCAAAAGTTCCGGTGGTATACCTGGTTGACAGTTACGGCAGCATGTATTGTGAGCAGATTGAACTCCTTATAAATAAATACAGAGAAAGATTACCAGGGAAAACAATTGGTGTACATATGCACAACAACATGCAGCTTGCTTTTTCGAATACTGTAACGGGAATCATTCATCAAGGCAATATGCTGGATGCAACATTACTTGGAATAGGAAGAGGCGCCGGGAACTGTCCGCTTGAGGTATTGCTTTCCTTTCTGAAGAATCCCAAATTCAAACTCAAACCCGTTTATAAGGTTATCCAGGAATACCTGATTCCATTGCAGAAGGAAATTGAGTGGGGTTATCATATCCCATATCTCATTACAGGAGTATTAAACCAGCATCCACGAAGTGCTATGAAATGGATGGACAACGAAACAAAAGAGGATCTTGTCTCTTTTTATAATTATATGATGGATCAACGCGATTTTTAACCCTTTTTTGTTATGATATTTCGAATAACGCAAACCATATGATTTGCGTTATTTTTTTTTAATAATTTCTTTTATTGGAAGAACTTTTTTTACAGTTTCAGGTCAAATAAATCTGATTGATAAGAAATTGTTGAAAAAATAATTAAAAAGAGATTACTTTTTGAAAATGAAAAGTATATTTTTAAAAACTAATCCTAAAACTAAAAATCATGAAAAAATTACTCTTCATTATCTCAACATTTGTTTTTTCTGTTTTTTCCCTTTTTGCCCAATCTGATTATATTTCGTATTCGGGTCAGGGGAAAGTCGTTTTAACCGATGGCACTGAAGTAACGGGTAAGGTAGTATTTTGGATTTATACTCCTGCCAGGGTACATGTTACTCCCGAAGGCGCTAAAGACGATACCAAGTACAAAAGTGATGATGTAAAAGAATTTACAATAGAAGATAAAGTCTATGCCTCCATTGAATTGAAGGGCGGGATATCCGTAGGAAACAATAAAGTGTTTGCGCTGCTGTTAACCAGTCCCGATGCAAAACTAAAAGTTTTCAAGGTTGAAACCCAGCCAACCGTTTCAACAGGCGGGAGTGTTCCTGTAACCACAAGTTATTATGCTATGATTCCTGGTGAAACTGCAGCTTATGGACTCAGCGAAATGAAATTTAATCCAGCTAAGAAACTGGCAAAGATTCTGGCAGATTGCCCTGCACTGGCTGAAAAAATAAACAGTAAAACAGAGAATTACTTTTATCCGATGATAACTACAGACGAATTCAGGCTAAAAATATTTCTTAATTTGTCAGAAGAATATCAAAAATGTAAATAATAACTTAACCATGAACACGTTGTGTGTTCATGGTTTTTTCACTTCCCAAACATAGCTCTGTTTTTCAAACTCAACCAAAATCCAATTTACCTTCTTGTAAGCAAATTTAACTTTTCAATATATTCAATTTTTTTTACCCCATGTTCAGACAAATTTAACTTCTTCAGTGTTCATTTTCGAACACTAATTGTCTGTTTTTGATTCAACATCAAATTTGTATTTTTAATTCAATTATTTCATAAACATCTTATATTATGTTATTTAAAAACTTTGGCATAAAATATGTAAAATGCTATCAGTTCATTTAAAAAACCAAAACTGTTATATAACATGAAAAACACATTTAGAATTATACTGATTTTGATAAGTTTTCTTACAGTAAAACTTAATGCCGCAGAAACCGACCCAAATAGTAACGGAAGCATTTCAGGCAGAATTATAGATAACAGTACTTCACAACCCATCATCTATGCATCTGTTGCTTTGGTAAATGAAAGTGACACAAGCATAATTACGGGTGTAATAACGGATGACAATGGCTCGTTTCAAATAAATAATATACCCTATGGAAAATATAACCTTAGAGTAACCTTTATCGGATATAAATCTTCCACGTATTCAAATATTGAACTCAATCGTCAGAACAAAAAAATAGAACTGCCTGAAATGAAACTTTCAGAAGATATCGCGATTCTCAAGGAAGCTGTTATAACCCAGGAAAGATTAAAAGGAGAAGAAAAAATTGACCGAACTGTCTTTACCTTGTCAGATGAAATTCGCAATGCTTCCAGTTCAGGTCTTGATGTTTTAAAGCATATCCCATCTGTAGCCGTTGACTTTATGGAAAATGTTACCCTGGAAGGACAATCCAACATTCAGTTTTATGTTGATGGTGTGCTACGAAACAAAGATTTCATTGCCCAGCTAAGTCCTGAATTAATCGATAAAATAGAACTGGTAACAAATCCCGGCGTAAAGTACGATTCAGATATATCGGGAGTAATCAACATCGTGCTGAAAAAAGTAAAACGTTACGGTGTAAATGGTTCATTTACAGTACCTTTTGGACATCCGGATAAATTAATTCTCAATCCGAAAGCAAACCTGGAATATGGGAATCAAAACTTCAGAATTTATGTTGGCGACAGAATGCATCTTGAGAGATTTCATGGTAAAGAAATGCTTACAACACAGCTGGATGAATCCTTCAGTAATCCTTATTATTATGAAAAAACAGGAAAAGGGATCAACAGCTGGCAGAATAATTATATGAATTACGGAATCGACTGGTTCATCAATGATAAAACTTCGTTAAATTTTTTGGGTGAATGGCGCAATTTTACTGGTAAAACAGACGATTATAATTATGCAAATAAAACTTTCCAACATGATGTATTAACCGAGTTCTTTAATACATCTAAAGATAGCAAGGATCAGAACAGTAATTATTACTATTCCTTATTCTTCAAAAGAAAATTTGATAAAGAAGGTAACGAATTTACAGCAGAAGCTTATCTGAATAAGCAAACCGGTATTTCGAAAAATAATTACCTGGATAATTATTTTGATCCTGAGAATATGTCTACCATATATTATACTCAGAATCGTAATGATTATACCAATAATTCCAAAGACAATGCAGAACTCAAGCTTAACTATACCTTTATTTTAAAAAATATCAAAAGCGATTTGGGTGTAAGAACATATCTCTCATGGATGAATAATGATTTTACGAATAATTTTTCGACAGAAAATATCTCAGGTGAAACAAATGATAATTTTCAATATCAGGAAAATAGACAATCTGCCTATTATAATATAAGCGGAAAAGTTAAAAATTTATCCTGGCAGATGGGTTTGAAAGGTGAATATTCCGCTATCGTTATAAACGACATGTCTTCATCAGATTATTTTGTGTTGTTGCCTCAGGCTACTATGAATCAGAAACTTGGCAAGGATCAAAGCATTAAATTATCGTACAGAAAACAAATTTACCGGCCAAATATCAGCAGTCTGAATCCATTCGAAACCTGGAGCGATTCCTTGCATCTGCGTATTGGTAATCCGGATTTGAAACCGACCATAGAAAATCGTTTTGAACTTTCATATTCAAAGAACTTTAAAAGCAATTACATATCACCAAAGATATATTTCAGAACCACAACTAATGCAATACAGGATTTGACAACTATTAATGATAAAGGTGTTACGGTTATAAGTCAGGATAACATTGGAAACAATAAAGAATATGGTATAGGACTTAACACTGCATTGCAACTCATGAAAAAATGGAAATTCAATGCGAATTTCACCTTGTATGATCGCATTTATAGCTCAAATCAGCAAGACGGCTCAGACGAAAAACAGGAAAAAATGAGCTACCGGTTTAATTTCAGCAATATTGTTACATTACCGAAAGATTTCAATTTCATTATCATGGGAAACTATGGCAGTCCAAGCATAAGTTACCAGCGAACTTTCTCAAGAGACTTACTCGTGTTGTTTGGTGTACAGAAAAAGATATCTGACAGGGCAAACATCGAAGGATATTATAATCCGATTCTTCGCGATTTCACTTACAGCAAAGTAGTAACACGCAAACCCGGATATATTGAAACATGGGCCGGTGAAGTTGAAGTATTCCAGCTTTTTGGAATAGAGTTTACATACAATTTTAACTACGGTAGTAAAGTGAAGAAAATAAACAGATCAGCAGAATACGAAAAAGAAGAAGGTAAAGGAGGAATGTAGTTTCATAGGATTAGGTTTAGTATTAGGTTAGGGTTGAATTATCCCGGTATGCATATCAGACAGCATTCGGGATTTTTCTTTTGTCACCTTCAAACAGCTTGGTGTTTCTTACCTGAACCTCATTAAATCTATCTGATTTCTCGTAAGAGAGGCAATAGCCTTGTTTAATTCGCGCTAACAAACAAATCAGGAATTTTCGCATTCAGTCCCGGTTCACTGACTTTTCAGTACAGGCAATGCTCTTTTATCCCTAAGCTTTCCAGGCGCCCAGATGAACCTGATTTTGAAATCAAGGGGTTAATCATTGTCATTCAGAACCAAAATCAAAGCATCTATTTTATCCCGTTCATACTAACTCATGGCAACACTCAAATTTTATCTATTTTGTGCATTATGCGGATATGTAAAACGATATAACTGCCAACCAGCAGAATAACAAATGTAAAAAGTAAATTTAGAAGTATCTTCCAATTCTTTTTTGAGGTAAGTTTTTTTTCATACGTTCTGTTTTTATTAGTATGCATAGATACTTAAAAACAAACGTAATATACATAAATGCCTGAAAATATAAATTCGACAAAGACACAGCCTAAGCCGAACCAGTTGATTGGAACGCATTTAGCAAATAAAAAACCCCTTCAAAAAATTGAAGGGGTTGATTTTTATTCCGAATGTGATTAATACATTCCACCCATACCACCCGGAGGCATTGCAGGCGCTTTTTCTTCCTGTGGTTTTTCAGCAACTACACATTCTGTAGTAAGGAACATACCAGCGATAGAAGCTGCATTTTCCAGGGCAATTCTGGCAACTTTCGTCGGGTCAATAACACCCGCCTTTAACAGGTTTTCATACTTATCTGTCTGAGCATTGTAACCAAAATCTCCCTTACCTTCCCTGATTTTCTGAACAACTACAGAACCTTCGAGTCCTGCATTTTCAACGATCTGACGAAGTGGTTCTTCAAGAGCCCTTTTCACAATGATTATTCCTGTAGTCTGATCTTCATTGTCGCCTTTCAGCTTCGACAATTTTTCAATGGCGCGGATATAAGCTACACCACCGCCTGGTATAATACCTTCTTCTACAGCAGCTCTGGTAGCGCTTAGTGCATCTTCAACCCTTGCTTTCTTTTCTTTCATTTCTACTTCCGATGCTGCTCCAACATAAAGTACAGCAACTCCGCCTGCCAACTTGGCCAGTCTTTCCTGGAGTTTTTCCCTGTCATAGTCAGAAGTTGTAGTTTCAATCTGGGCTTTAATTTGTTTTACTCTTCCTTCGATATTTTTCTTATCTCCGGCTCCATTTACAATGGTGGTATTTTCTTTGTCGATAACTATTTTTTCTGCATTACCAAGCATATCCATCTTAGCTCCTTCAAGAGTCAATCCTTTTTCTTCGGAAATAACCACACCACCGGTTAGAACAGCAATGTCTTCAAGCATTTCTTTTCTTCTGTCGCCAAATCCGGGAGCTTTTACAGCAGCAATTTTAAGTGAGCCTCTAAGTTTGTTAACCACGAGGGTTGCAAGCGCTTCACCGTCAATATCTTCTGCAATGATAAGCATTGGACGGCCTGCCTGTGCAACGGGTTCCAGAATGGGGAGTAAATCTTTCATGGTGGAGATCTTCTTATCTGATAGCAGGATATATGGATTTTCCAGCACCGCTTCCATTTTTTCAGCATCGGTGATAAAATAAGCAGAAATAAATCCCCTGTCGAACTGCATACCTTCAACAACTTCTACCGAAGTTTCTGTTGTTTTTGATTCTTCAACGGTTATAACTCCCTCTTTTTTTACTTTGGCCATTGCTTCGGCAATCAGTTTTCCAATATCGTGATCATTATTGGCTGAAATTGATGCAACCTGTTCAATTTTTTCGTTATCTTCTCCAACTTCCTGCGATTGAGCTTTCAAATCCTCAACAACAACCTTAACTGCTTTATCAATTCCTCTTTTCAGATCCATGGGATTTGCACCTGCAGTCACATTTTTCAAACCAACGGTTACAATCGACTGTGCAAGTACAGTAGCGGTAGTAGTACCGTCACCGGCATCGTCATTGGTTTTTGATGCTACTTCCTTTACAAGTTGTGCACCTATGTTTTCAAAAATATCCTCGAGTTCAATTTCTTTTGCAACTGTAACACCATCTTTTGTAACCTGAGGTGCTCCGAATTTCTTATCAAGAATAACATTACGTCCTTTAGGACCCAACGTAACTTTTACTGCGTTTGCTAATTGATCGACGCCTTTTTTCAATTGGTCGCGGGCTTCGATATTAAAATTAATTTCTTTTGCCATTTTTTAATATGTTTATGAGTTTCTTACAAATAATGTTAAACAATTGCCAGAATATCAGACTGTCTCATGATTAAATAGTCCTTGCCATCAATAGATATTTCGGTTCCGGCATAC
Source organism: uncultured Bacteroidales bacterium (assembly GCA_963781805.1). Lineage (GTDB taxonomy): Bacteria > Bacteroidota > Bacteroidia > Bacteroidales > UBA10428 > JAFGPL01. The sequence continues at coordinate 4,179,524 of CAWAHF010000004.1, read as the reverse complement.
TTACCGTATAATACAATATCTCCGATTTTAACTTCCATTTTTTCGTCTTTTGTTCCGGGACCAGCAGCAACTATTTTGCCTTTTTGAGGTTTTTCTTTAGCAGAATCAGGGATAATTAATCCGCTAGCAGTTTTTTCTTCTGCTTCTTTGGGTTCAATAACCACCCTGTCAGCCAGGGGTTTAATTTTAACTTCCGACATATTGATTTTATATTTATGGGTTAAACAATGTTAAATTTTAGATATGGGCATAACATATTTTATGCCAAATAGTTCGATGACACCTAAATAGACAATTTTGACGACAGAATTTCAGATGATAATTGTTGGATAATTTTAAAATATACATCTATTTTAAGGTATAATTATTTGAAATTCTGAGCGATAATTCATAATGAAAAGATTTTCTCATGGATAAAAAAAGTGTCAGCAAGTATGACATACTGACACTATTTCATCAACAGAACGATATTTTTATTTAGTATTGTTGTCAGATTTGTCATTCTGTTGACTTGGGGGAGTTGTGGGAAATGCAGGCAAACGTCCCGGATCAACAGCATTTTCCAACTGATCCTGAATTTTTGATTGTTCGCTCTCTTTTTTCGCACGTGGTATGGTTATGCTTGCAAGCAGACTTAAAACAAGCAATGCTGATGCCAGCGTCCAGGTAGCTTTTTCAAGAAAATCGGCCGATTTTCTGGCTCCCATAATCTGGTTTGCAGCGGAGAAATTAGCAGCAAGACCACCCCCTTTAGAATTTTGCACCAATACAATCAGCGTTAAGAGAATGCAGACGATAATAATTAAAACTGCAATTAAAGTGTACATATCTTATTGAATTATAAGTTTTTAATTAAATTTTTAATTTCTTCAATTTGACTTGCAAAGTAACTACTTTTTTCCGGATATTTCAAAATTAATTTTTCGTAGGCAAAAATGGCCTTGGAATAATATCCCTGTTTGATATAAATTTTTGCAAGTGTATCTGTAATAAAGCCTTCATGTTCTTTTATGCTGTTCTTTGAAATATCCTCAACAGGATCGCCTTTAGACGGGGGAGTAAGCTTTTTGGGAGAGGAATAAATAAATTTATCAATTAAGTCTGAATTAGTAGTTTTTTTGTCATTATTCTGTTCTGATTCTGAACTTACTGTCTGGATTGAATTATCATCTGTTTCAAAAGCTTTAAGCCAGTCGGTAAAAGTATGTTGTACTTCATCTGAATTGGAATCACCGGTATTCAATTCATCTGTTTTTTTCAATTCTGCATGTTCTGGTTTTTGATCATCCAAAATCTCCTCTTCCAATTCAAATTCAATCGTTTCATCGCCAATTTCTTTTCGATTCGTTTCTACTTCATCAGTTTTCTCAATGGATGAAGTATCTTCAGGCTTTTCCTCAATACTGCCTGTTTCTTTTTCATCGATTTCAAAGATCTCAGCCGTTGAAACGTTTTCCTTAATCATGGGCGGTGTTTCTGATTCCTGAAAAACTTTCTCTTCCTGATCGGACGCAGCTTGCGGTTCCTCTGTTTCCGTGAGATTTATTTTGAATCGGAAATCATCCATCTCAATTCCTTCACCATATTCTTTCCGCACATCAATCGCAACCTCGGGGATTAATTCCATATCATCCGGGTTGCTGTTCTCATAGTTCTGCAATTGCGAAAAAACGGTATCGGAAATATTGTCTTTAAGATTATCCTTGATAATCCTGTTGGAGGGAGGAGATGTTGTTTCCTCCGGATATAATTTAGGAAGATACAACAAATCATAAAGGATCCGTCGATCTGCCACATAAGCCGCTGTTAGATGAAGGGTTTTGTCAAAATCATCGCTTCCCAGATTGTGAAGATTTTTAGTTGTTAACAGGTAGGCGGTTTGAAAAAATGGATAATCTTCTTTCAACTGGGTCAATTCCAAGATAGATTTTTCATCCAGATTTTCGGGACGCCTTAAATATTTTGTCAGTTTGGCCTTATCCATTCTTTCTATAATCTACCAGTTGGCAAAAGCTTTGTTGTAAATATCTTCTATTATCAATTTAAGTAAATCCGGGGTATAATTCACCTGGGCAGACTCAAAAGATTCGCTGTTCGGATAATCCTGGTATCTCGAAAAGCTCATTTCCCAATCGGTTGATGAATCAAGTGAATTTGTATACCTCACCTTTACCGTAATGGTAAACCTGTTTTGTGCAGCTATATCGTTAGCAGAGATGGATGTCGGCCGGGAATCATATCCGGTAATTTCTCCGTCAAAATCCAGGTCACCTATTCCGTTTACAAGTATTAATCTTGTATTGGACTGAATATAATCTTTTAAATCATTTGTCAGCGTTTGACCGAGTGTGGCTTCGACAATAGGAGCCCGGTTATCGAAAAATTGTACTGAAATGGTTTTAGCTCCATCCGGTATCGATGACATCTTGGTATTGTAGCTAATTGTAAAACAGGAATACTGTGACATCAAGATCACAATTATTAAAAATATTTTAAGATTTCTTTTCATTTGTCTAGATACAGACTTAATACTTCTATATTAAATATTATACTCTTTTATTTTCCGGTACAATGTGCGTTCTGATATACCCAGTTCGTTAGCTGCATATTTCCGTTTCCCATTATACTTATTAAGTGCTTTTCGAATCAATTCTATTTCTTTGTCTTCCAGCGATAATGATTCCTCCACAATCTCTTCGGTATCCTGAATATCGTCATGTTGTACTCGGTTCAGGTCAATTTTGGGTGTTGAATCTTCATTTTCGGTGTCAGGTTCGGAAAGATCATAAAGCTTTTTTAACAGGTGTGCATTATCTCCGTGTATCTCTATATTTCCCGAACCTTTTTCCATAATATCGAGAACCAGTTTTTTAAGATCAGTTACGTCGTTTTTTAAATCGAACAATATTTTATATAGGATTTCACGTTCAGAAGCAAACGTTTTTTGGTCAACTTTATCTAATAATGCAGGGAGTTTAATTTCATTATAATTGGGTAAATATGTTCTGAGTATTTCCATAGAAATTTCACGGTTTTGCTCAATAACGGAAATTTGTTCGGTAATATTTTTCAATTGTCTGATATTTCCAGGCCATCTGTAATTTGCAAGCATTCTTTGCGCATCATCGGTCAGTATAATTGTGGGCATTCTGTTACGCTCTGCAAAATCAAGAGCAAATTTTCTGAAAAGGATAGAAATATCTTCTTTTCGGTCGCGTAATGGAGGAATGTCAATAGGAACCGTGTTCAGCCTGTAAAATAAATCTTCTCTGAATTTTCCTTCAGCGATAGCTTTCTGAATATCCACATTGGTGGCGGCAATTACCCTGACATTGGTCTTGACTACGTTGGATGATCCAACTTTCAAAAACTCACCGGTTTCAAGAACCCTCAAAAGCCTCACCTGTGTGGAAATGGGTAACTCAGCTACCTCATCCAGAAAAATGGTACCCCCATTTGCAACTTCAAAATATCCTTTTCTGGAATCATACGCCCCGGTAAATGAACCCTTTTCATGTCCGAATAGTTCCGAATCAATTGTGCCTTCAGGTATAGCGCCACAGTTAACAGCGATATAGGTGCCATGTTTTCGCGAGCTGAACTGGTGAATGATTTGCGGAAAAACTTCCTTTCCAACACCGCTTTCACCGGTAATAAGCACCGACAAATCAACAGGAGCCACCTGTACAGCTACATCTATCGCCCTGTTGAGCACTACTGAGTTGCCAATAATTCCGAAACGTTGTTTTATCGATTGAATTTCCATTTAATCAGGTTATTGGTGTTTCAATTCATTTTCAAAAACCTTGAATTTTTCAAAAATATGAATTTTTGTCATACTATTGACAAAATTACAATAATATAAGATTTTTATATAAATTGCGTTGCAATACAGGTATGCTTTTAAACTTTTTTAACGGTTATTGTTTAATCATAGAATTAGAATGAAACCTGAATGAGTGAACATGTTAAATTTATAGGAATTATTCCGGCAAGATATGCCTCTGTCAGATTTCCGGGTAAACCCCTGGTAGAAATCTTTGGACAATCGATGATTCAGAAAGTATACGAACAGGCATCCAAGGCACTGGAATATGTTTATGTTGCTACAGATGACAAACGTATTTTCGATGCTGTGGAACATTTCGGAGGAAAGGTTGTTAATACTTCCTCAACGCATAGAAGTGGTACAGACAGATGTGCTGAAGCTGTCAGGATAATTGAAAGTAAGGAAGGGAAAAATTTTGATATAGCCATAAATATTCAGGGTGATGAACCTTTTATTCAGCCGTCACAGATTCTGAAACTCATGAATTGTTTTACAGACGAAATTACTCAAATTGCCACTCTGATAAAGGTTTTTTCTGCGAATGAGAATATTTTCGATTCGAATAAAGTAAAAGTGGTTGTTGATAAAAATATGCAAGCCATCTATTTTAGCCGGTCTGTTATTCCTTATCTGAGAAATCAGGAAAAAAAGGAAGATTGGGTGATGGCTCATCCGTTCTATTTACATATTGGCATGTATGCGTACCGGAAAGAAATTCTGCAGACAATAACCCAACTGGCTCCTTCCGGACTGGAGATGGCCGAATCGCTCGAACAGCTTCGATGGATTGAAAATGGATACCATATCAAAACCGATATTACAGAATACGAAGGTATGGGAATTGATACACCTGAAGATTTGGAGAGAATAATTAAATTGAAGAATTCCTGATTCAAAGGTACAGTTGAATGATTTAACATAAACCCGTCAGATGTTACAGATATTATTCGGAAGCCTGATTTTAAGCATGGTACATGCATCCATTCCAAACCACTGGATACCTTTAGCCGCCATTGGCAAGGCAGAAAAATGGACACACCGCGAAACGATAACTGCCACCGTTATTGCCGGATTGGCCCATACTTCCAGCACTGTTCTGGTGGGAATCATTGTTGGATTTACCGGATATAAACTCTCAGAAAGTTATGACACCATTACTACACATATTGCTCCGCTTGTTCTGGTAACGATAGGATTGGTATATTTGGTAATCGATTTTGTCAGATTACACAAGCACAACCATACCCTGAACAATTTAAACAAGACATCGAAAAGCAATAAGTCTAAGTGGACCCTGATTGCCAGTATAAGTTTTGCTATGTTCTTTTCACCATGTATCGAACTGGAAGCTTTTTTCTTTCAGGCAGGTACAATGGGCTGGCCGGGTATTATTGTTGTTTCCATTGTATATACATTTACCACGGTATTTTTCATGGCCGTGCTGGTAAGTCTTGCCACCAAAGGAATCAGCAAGCTGGAATGGCATTTTCTCGAACACCATGAAAAAAGGGTAACGGGACTGGTTTTAATTACGATAGGGATTCTGATCTTCTTCATCAAATTTTGAAAATTTAGGTTGAGATTACAAAATTGATTACCGGATATACCTTTATAATGAAAAAAATGCTAAAAAAAAATTTGGACAAATATTCATTTTTAATTTTACAGATATATCGGAATACATGATTCAAGGCTATTTACACAAATATTTAATTACTCTTTAAAGCAAATAATTGATAACTATTGAAAATTAATGATATAATTTTTTAGCAGATTGAATAATTTTTAATATTTTTCGGACGCTTTTATCGTACACCCTACTAAAAATGAGTCAGCAAATATCACCAAAGGCAGAAATACATCCAGATGCTATTATTGGTAAAAATGTTGTTATAGAGGCATTTGCACGCATTGATAAGAATGTTATCATAGGTGATGGCTCCTGGATTGCATCAAATACCACCATTTACGAAGGTGCACAGATAGGTAAAAACTGTAAAATTTTTCCGGGCGCTGTAGTTTCGGCAATTCCACAAGATTTGAAATTTAAAGGAGAAAAATCTTTTGTTGAGATAGGCGATAATACAGTTGTAAGGGAAAGTGTCACCATAAACAGGGGAACCGCTGCCAAAAGCATAACCAAAATAGGTTCCAATAATTTATTAATGGCATATTCACATGTAGCTCACGATTGTCTTATTGGTAATTATTGTATCCTATCTAATGGAGTTCAGGTTGCGGGCGAGGTGGAAATCGACGACTGGGCGATCATTGGCGGAATGTCCACCATCCATCAGTTTTGCAGAATCGGAAAACATGTTATGATATCCGGTATGAGCGGCGTACTTTCCGATGTTCCTCCTTTTATTAAAGCAGCTGGAATTCCTGTAATTTACCAGGGAATCAATTATGTAGGACTTAAAAGAAGGGAGTTTTCGAAAGTTGAAATCGATATAGTTCATGATATTTACAGAATCATTTACCAGGAAAAATTCAACACTTCTCAGGCATTAGAACATATTGAGAAAAATATTGAGAATTCTTCACAAAAAACAGAAATATTGAACTTCATCAAATCTTCCAAAAGAGGTATTATAAAAAAATCGTTGGGGAGCCATTCCAATAAATATAATAGCCACTCCGAAGAATATCTCTAACTTACAACATCTAACCTTTTAATATTTAAACTCTTACTTTCTAAAATTTCTATTAATAAAATTATTCTTGAAATTAATACTATAATTATAGTTGAATTTAAAATAATATAGTATATTTGTTTCAAATTTATTTTTATGAAGGAAATTACAAAAGCCCAGGAAGAGATACTTAAAGCCCTGTGGGAAATATCGGACGGAGCAGTGAGCGATGTACTGGACGTGCTTCCCGACCCAAAACCGGCCTATAATACGGTTGCCACGGTAATAAAAGTGTTGGAGAAAAAAGGATATGTCTCTCACAAGACCTATGGCAAAACCAACGTTTACTTTCCGGTAGTAACTCAAAAAGAGTATGCAAATCACATACTGAAAGATACATTTAAAGGTTTGTTCAATGGCTCATTAAACCAGATGGTTTCCTATTTTGTAAATAATAAAGAAGTAGGCCTGAATGAACTGGAAGAATTAAAAGAGATGCTGGAAAAAGAAATAAACAATCAAAAGAAATAATATGGAAACATTGAAATATGTCCTGATAGCAACAATCAGCCTGAGTTTATTCTATCTGGCTTATCAGCTTATTTTCAGAAGCGGTGATAATTTTAAACAAATGCGGTACTTCCTCCTGAGTTCAATGGTTCTGTCAATGCTGATACCTATCAGCAATTTCAGTATACATACAAATATTTTATCGAATAAAAATCAAATCGAGAAAACACAAAATACAAATACCCCAACCAATCATGGTAAGATGGTTATCACTGGTACACCCGAAAACACTTCTCCCGAACAAATAACATCAACAGAATCAAAATCATCTACGATAAACTGGATTTTTCTATTAAGAAATCTATACTTCCTGGTTACAATAATTATGTTAGCACGCGTCTTAGCTCAAATTTTAATTCTTGTGCAACAATATCTGAAATCGGATAAAAGCAGGAGGGAAAATTATTTATACATCACCAATAGTCGTTTTAAAAATACTTTTTCCTTTTTCAACTGGATTTTTATCCAAACCGATATGAATGAAAACGATGATGACGAAATAATACAACATGAAAAAATTCATGCCATGCAATTGCATTCCTTCGACCTGATGATGGTTGAACTGCTAGCGGCCGTAATGTGGTTTAATCCGGTGGTTTGGTTGATGCGGAAAGAGATTCAGCTTGTGCATGAGTATTTGGCAGATGAAGGAGCACTCAGTACCGGAATTGACAAGCTCAGATACCAGGCGCTCCTAATAAATCAAATTACCGAAGAAAGACTCATCTGCCTTTCTTCCAGTTTTAACCATTCATTAATTAAAAAACGAATGATTATGATAACCAAAAGTAAATTTAATTCAAAAACAAAGTTAAAAATTTTAGCTTTAGTTCCTGTCGCTGCTCTTATATTTTTAGGAGTAGCTTGTGTAAATGGCCAGAACAAAACCGATGTGGTGGCTGCCATTGCGCCAACAAAGATGAATGTAGTCTATTATGGGGTGGAAAATCCCATTGCGATTGCGGTTTCAGGATACGATGCTTCTGAACTTACGGTTTCTGTGGATAATGGTACCATTTCGGGCAAAAACGGGAATTACATAATTCTACCCAAACGACCCGGTAGTTTAATGGTATCTGTAATGGCAAATGGAAAGTTAATCCAAGAATCACAATTTAGAGTCAAGACAGTACCTGATCCTGTCGCTGCCATCAAAATTTTAAATGGTGAAATTCCTAAATTTAGAACAGAAGGTTATATTTCTAAAAAAGAGTTGCTGGCTGCAGGTGGGGTTTTAGCAGATATGAAAAATTTTGATTTTGATTTACAATTCAACGTAGCTTCTTTTGTATTGAGCGCTACAGTTCCGAACTCAAACACTGTAAGGGAAGAGATTTCAAATACAGATAAATTTTCTGACACTCAAATTGATTTGATAAATTCGCTGGTTAAAAATCAAAAATTGATGGTTGAGCAAATAATAGCGATCGGACCGGATGGAACAAAAAGAAAATTGAATTCAATGGTATTTACAATTAGTGGGGAATAGTAAACCTAAAATTTTTAAAGCAGCAATAAGCTTCAATTATTAGTTCTTAAAATGATTGTTAAATGGAACTTATTGCTGCTTATCCTTTATCAAAAATTCACCAAAACTGCAATTAAATCTTTGAATATCCTGTATAGATCCTGCCACAGTAATGACAGACAATTACCTGTGTAGCTCCTACGGAGCTTTCATTAATGTAATATAAAAATAATGGGGTATCTGATCATCTCCCGTAACTTTATATATCTTCTTTATTATCTGATAGTTATGAGTTTTTTCGAAATGTCTGTATTGTGTTGATCTTCAGTCATTTCAATAGTTTTACGGGTTAAGAATGGAGACCCACCTAAAAATATTTGAAGGTTAAAAGTCCCAGCGGGACGAAAGTATGGTAGACATCATGCAAAAGGAAATTAAAGCTCCATCAGAGCGAAAGCATGGTAGCCCAAATAAAGCAGCCATTCAGTACCATCAAAACGATAGTATATAACCTTATAAAAAACTACATATTAAAGCTCCGTAGGAGCGAAATATTGGTAGCTCAAATGAAACAACATCTAAAAGCTCCGTAGGAGCGACAGATTTGATAGATGAAATGAATGTTGGCATATAATCCGTTTAAAATTACCAGCTTGCTATGTTTATATTTTCATTTATGCTTCAGTTCAATCAAATCTTATACAGCGAAATAAATCTAATATCTCGCATATAATTACCTAAATAATTATCCATGAGTATAATGGGCTTTTGTCAGATTTAAAAGAGAATAAAAAGACAGGAATCAACGTTATATATGTAGTTTTTACAAAATCCTTATATGCAGCTTTACGAAGAATTTGAATCATTCTGCAACCGTCTGGATAAAGACCTTGAAGAAGAAATCGAGCGTCAAATCCGATTTATAACGAATTTGACAAATGCCCTGATTGAACTTTCAATCCAAAACACTTCCGGGATTAAGAAATACAAACATCTTTTTATCAGGGAAATATCTAATGATGCCCACAAGTATGCAGTGGACATAAATGAAACTCTCGATTATTTTTTATATAATGATTCGGAGGATGATATTTTAACCCTGAAACAGACCAAAATACCAAAATGGAATGTTACTGAAGAGGAAAAACAATCCCTGGAAGCGAAACTAAAAACCTTATCACCTTATGAATTTAATGATTTTGTAACCCACGAATCCAATAAGATTAAACTTCAGGCAGAGAAAACAAAATTAATGACCCAATGTTATCAGAAAGTAAAAGAAATCATCTGGCATCACTATCCGGAAATCCTTGATTTCTCATCTCATACCATCCGTTATATTGATTCAATGGCATACATTACCATGACCGAATATGTTGAAGGTTTTTATTATCTTATCGCACCCTTACTGAAAGTGTTACGTCAACCTTAATGGTTTAAGGAATAGGTTACATAGTTTTGTAGAATTTTTTTGGCAACCACAGCGGCCTTTTCACCCGATCTGATTGCTCCTTCCAAATCAAGCGTGGATATGATGATATGACCTCTTCCGAGGGGTATGATGCTAACTGCGCTGAAAAGCTCCGGTTTGTGTTCGCATTGAACACCGACAATACATTCATCGCCCACAAGTCTCAATCCCATCCGGTATCGCTTATATTGTGCCAGACACTGATACTCCCAGTTAAACGCGCAATTGACCGGAAGGTCTTTAAACAAAGGATGTTCCCTTACAAAATGATTTCCGCCAAACCACACATTGCCAATCCTGACATTTCCCCTGTAATCTACCACTTCTTTCTGGTTCAGGTAATCGGCCCATTTATCCGCATGTTTAATAATGATCAGGGTATTTCCGTCCATAACCCAATCTGACAAAGCAGACTGGTTTCTTGAATATTTTTGCGGTGGTTCAAAACCCACCACATACACCCTTCCAATGGGCGCCCTCTCCGCCATTTGGGTTCTCTGATCTTCCAACGGGAGTGAATTATCGGAATTAACTTTCTGAATGTTACAAATTCCCGACGCATTGAGCATCATCGCAACATTGCCTTCGGTATCGTCGCCATAGGTTATTGTTTCTCCGGGTTTAAAATCAAGCGAGACACTAAATATTTCGTCATGACCGGTAGCCACAATTTTACTGTTTTGAATAAGTTCTGTCTTTACCTTGCAATAACCTGTTGAAACGGGTTTTATTGACAACCCTGCCGAAAGCAACTGCCCATACTTATTTCCACCGGCAAGTTCCACCGGCAAGTTTTTTTCGAGCAGAATTCCTGAAGAATCGGTACAGGTAATTTTTAGGTCGCATGTACCAAGAATATTTGTTTCGTTGATGATAAAAAAATCCACCAGAGAGCTGTCTCCCAGCTCAATTACTTTGTTTCTTACCTTCACTGCAATATATGCAGGTTGATTGTAATAGGCCAGAATTTCCCGATTTCCTTTAATGTTTCTGAACTCATCCACTATACCGGAATGATCTTCAATTTTTTCCGATTCCCAGCCGTTAACCACATAGCCATCTACCAGGTTATTCATCCGGATGTTTTCAATAATCCTGCCCTGATAATAAAGCGCCACATTGCCAATATCGGTAATGAGGGTTTGCATATCTTTGAAACCGTTGTAAAATCCTTTTTCCCGAAGAAACTGATCATAGGCTTTGTACATATTTTTATAGTGAGCGCCATCCCAGCCATCTACACCGGTTGCATCCAGCGATTTTACTATCAGGGGCAACTGGGCTACAGTGCCGATAGCGCCTTCTTCGCCCCAGAATACAATTTCCTCCTTATTATCAGTATATCTCAGGTAATCATCCGGGGAGTTGTACAATGCATCTTGATAACATCCGGGTCCTCCGGCATTATGCTGATCCCAATAACCAAAATACAGAATTTCGGAATTATAGGGCACCATATGCATCTTAATCGGCGCCGCATCACGGGGGCATGCCCCGTCGTAAAAATCCTTGCTGAAATTGGTAGAAGTATACGTAATACATCTGGTTTCATCCACTGCATGTGCAAGCCTGATAGTTTCTTTATCAAAGTCCGAAGGATCCCTGCCTATTTCATTTTGCATGTTATAGATGATAAGTGAAGGACGACTCCTGTCCCGTTTCACCATACGTAACAATTTTTCACGCGCCCATTGACGGGAGAAGCTATCCACTCCGGTTCTATATCCACCGGGTTCTTCATAATATAACAAACCTTGCCGGTCGGCTTCGTCAAATACAAAATTGTTTCCTATGGCCCTGTGGAAATTTAACATATTTAATCCGAGTGTTTTGGCATCGGCCACATGTTTCTTTGCTAATTCGGGAGTTGGGAAAATACCGTTCACCGGCCAGAAACCCCATGAAATGGAGGTTCTTAATACAATCTTTTTACCGTTGAGGACATAATAACGCGAGCCATCTTTGGATGCAATATCAAAAAAGCGGAAACCAAAATTCATTTCTTTTGCATCTGTTGTTTTCTTACCTTGCCACTTTGCCCTAATTACATAGAGATTTGGTGTTTCTGTCGACCATAATTTTGCATCAGTTACATCTATCAATTCGGTTACCTGGTTGCTGCCCGCACTTAAATCTAATTTACGGGATTTGGTGAATACAATTTTTTCAGGATGATTGAATTCAGCTATTTCTATTGTCAATTCTCCATTTGCAACCGAACCTTCCTCGTTGATTAGTTCGATATCAGCCTCTGCCCGGGTAAGTTCCGGTTTGTTTTTAATATATATATCACTGATAAAAACAGGGTCGGTGGTATGAAGAAATACCCTGCCGGTAATTCCTCCAAAACCATGACTCGCAATGATTTTATAATCACCCCATCTGAATGGCCGGGAATCGCGCCAGTTAAAGTTGCCGCAGGGATCCGTAATACGAACGGCAATCGTATTGTAATCACCGCATTTTACAAATTTAGAGATTTCCACCTGGAAAGGGGTACCATCGATAAGATCATAACCTGCCAACTGGTTGTTGACAAATACTTCGGCACGCATCCGCACACTTTCAAACTCCAACGCAAGTCGTTTCCCTTTGGAAGTTTCAGGAACAAATACAGTGGTATAAAACCAGGAAACACCTGTGTAATTTCCAGATATCCCATATTGGTTTTTGGTATACGGCCAAAAGTATTCCTCAACCGTAGCGGGCAGACGGGTTATCTGTTCTTTTTTATTATACAGCTCATCCCAGCCGCAGGTTGGCGGATTTACAGGGAGCATCGAAATATCAACGGGAGGCAGGTGGAGGGTATCATTCATCCATTCGGCTTTCTCGTCCAGCCAGATATACCAACTTTTTTTTGAAAGATCTGTAACCGAAGAATTTTCTTGTTTCCTGCTACAACTTATCAGTACAACAATCAGAAGAAAGAAGGTCAGCGCTGGTCTCATTATTTTCAGATTTTGGTTAAGGTAACAAGTTAATAAAAATTTGGATATAAGACCAACATTTTCCTGTGATGAGTTTTTACTAATTTCATTACTGTCTGAGCAAAATTTTCAGAGAAATTATTCGAAATGGCGTAAAGAATTAACTTTCTGTTTATACTTAGTGTCTACGCGTTGTAACGATGTCATAATCGAATAAATTTAATACCATTACCACCGGTAATGAATTAGTGATGATTGAAATTAAATGTTAATTATCCTGATGCTTTTATTTAGTTTGAATGAAAAAAGTTATATATTTCAGCATACTTTCTAATGCTGTAAAAATACTATGTCAAATTAAAAACCAATCAAAGCCTTTGGAAAATGATAAACTGACCCTTTATGAAAGGAATAAATTAATATATCTTACGCAAAAAGGAATTGGCCTGATGAAGTTTCGCTTATCACCCGATTTCGAAAGGATAAAAGAATGCTTATTAGCTAGTTGGCACAGAATATCTTGCAATTTTAAACTGATACCAAAGATAACTTACTGTAATTAATGCCAATTAAGGGTCGAAATCAAATATTATGGACTTTATCTTTGTGAATCTTTGTGTTTTAGTGTCTTGGTGGCAAAAGGAAGATAGCCACAAAGGCACAAAGTCACTAAGTACCACTAAGGCAGGTTTGCAAAATACTGATTACTAATTATATATTTTAATAAGTTTTAACCCTTAATTCGCATAATTAACAAATATTTAAAATATTAGGCTTATGAAAAAACGAGATTTTTTTAAAACTGGTCTACTGACAATCGGAACATTGCTGATTCCCCGAAAAATATGGGCTCTGGAATTTTACCCTACAACCAATAATGTTGAATGGGCTGTATTGTATGGTACATGGTGTGGAACTTCACGAGATGCAAGTGTCTGGATTTCTGAAGGTATGAATGGTATTGCCGATGTATTTGATGTTCGTGAAAATCCTGATTTATCGAAATATAAATACATTATTGTTGGAGGATCAATACGAAGCGGAGTAACCTCAAAAGAATTACAGGAGTATTTAACCAATCATAAAGATACTCTTAAAAGCAAAATCAGAGGATTATTTGCTGTTTGTGGTAATATGGGGCAACCGGTTACAGAAGAACAGTATAAAAATTTTTTCGAAAATCATCTTATTAAAATAACCGGAGCTGAAAAGGTACCTTTAAAAGTATTTCTGGGACGTATTACGTGGGGGCTTATGGAACCTGCTGTTCGGGAACAAATGAAATCTTTCCCGAATATGGAAGAATATGATAATCTTAAACGCAGTGAATGCATGGATTTTGGCCGGGAAATTTTATCTGCTATGAAATAATTTAAGCGATGGAGAAAAACAGAGTTGTTAGTTTAATTTAAAAAATGGTAATCCCGGAGCCTATCATAAAAAATTACTTTTATAGAACCAGTAAGTATCAAAATCTAAATGAAAAATTTAAAAATAGCCTGACGCAGGATTAATAAAATACTTACACTTACAGTAATGTCTGGGTTTATAGTTTTTCCTGTTATTTAACCTTGCATAAGTTTCAAAGGAATCTGACAAGAAGGTTCTTACTCATAATCGTGAACATTGTACATCAAAAAAAGAACATTTAAGTAAATTTTGTATTTTAACATTTTAAACATAATAACGATGAGACCTTCATCTGTTTGGAGTCTTCTTTAGGGAGACTTCAAACGAATAATGAGCTACAGGGTCTCTGGTCATATTTCATCAAAGGTCTGAAGTATCCTTTTGAATATTTTTCCTGTTTCGGAAAATGCTTCAGCAGAAAATACGGCATAAGCCCCTCGGATTACAACCAGAAAGCACTGCATAAGAAAATTGAGGTGAACTGATTTGAGGTTATTTCATTGATTTTGATTCCCTATTGTGTATTTAACCGGTTGATAATTACCCTGCTGGTTTGTAGCGTTTTGTATAAAATTATTTGTATATTGGGTTGCCTTTTCTGCAATAGCACGATATATAATATATTATAAACTTTTCGACACAGGATATATTACAGTTACAGACAAATATGACATTGAAATAAGCAAAAGGATAAAAGAAGAATTTGAGAATGGCAGAAACTATTACATATTTCATGGTAAAAAATTGGTTTCTCTTCCTCAAAACAATTTTGATATACCTAATAAAGATTTCTTAATATGGCATAATGAAAATGTATTTAAATCTTAACAAGACACTGCTCCAACACTGGTGCAAGCCCTAATTCAATTGCAACGAATTTAGAGGAATTTAAGAAATTAATTTAATGAATTATTACTACCGAAATACAATAAGCGATTTTTCACAAAGAAGTATTGATGAAATCATTGGCTCAATAACCCGTTCCAACGAATTTGACTCAACTTTTTTGCAAAACAAATCGTGGGAACAACAAATACCAATTTTAAAAAATGCCTTGCAAGGTATAGATGGAGAAATTTTCTTTGAGCTTTCAATTCCTCGTATGGGAAAACGGGTTGATACGCTTGTTGTTACCAAAAAAGTGGTTTTTGTAATTGAATTTAAGGTTGGCGAAAGTCATTTTTATCATCACGATATTGAGCAGGTTTGGGATTATGCGTTGGATTTGAAAAATTTTCACAAAACAAGCCATAACGTGGTTTTAGTGCCTGTTTTAATTGCGACCGAATCTAAAAACTCTTATTCAGAGATAATCCTTACTTCCCACAATGATAATTTGGCATTGCCTGTTAAAATCGGTAGCAATTCTTTGCGAGAGCTGATTAATGAGGCATTATTATTCTTTTCTGATGAGCCACAAATTAATGTTAATGAATACCTAAGTGGTGGATATATGCCAACTCCAACTATTATTGAAGCTGCTGTTTCACTTTACACCACACATAGCGTTGAAAATATAACTCGAAGCGATGCGGATGCGAAGAACTTAACAGTTACAACAAAAAAAATTTCTAAAATAATCGAGATTGCAAAAAGCAATAAAGAGAAAATTATTTGTTTTGTCACAGGTGTACCAGGTGCAGGCAAAACACTTGTTGGCCTGAATGTTGCTACCTCTCACCTTGACAATGAAAACGGTAATGCAAGTGTTTATTTATCGGGTAATAAACCGTTGGTCGATATTTTGCAAGAAGCATTGGCAAGAGACAAAGTTCAAAGAGAAAAAGATAAAGGGAACAGAATAACGAAAAAGATAGCTCACCAGGCAGTAAAAGCATTTATACAAATCATTCACCATTACAGAGATGAATATCTGAAAAATCCTGAAGCACCTTATGACCACGTTGCAATTTTTGATGAAGCACAACGAGCATGGAATAAGGAACAGACGATTAAGTTTATGAAACAGAGAAAAGGTATTCTTGATTTTGATTATTCCGAACCAGAGTTTTTGATTTCGTGTTTGAACAGGCACAAAGATTGGGCTGTAATCATTTGTTTGGTTGGTGGTGGCCAAGAAATTAACACAGGTGAAGCGGGAATATCCGAATGGTTGTATGCTATGGATAAAACTTTTCCCGATTGGAAAGTTTATATTTCACCAAATCTTACAGATTCAGAATATTTAGCAACAGAAGCAATTGAGAAATTGAAAGACAGAGTAAGTTTTGATGAAAATTTACACCTATCAGTTTCTCTTCGATTATTTAGAGCAGAAAGGTTATCATCTTTTGTAAAAAATATTTTGGATATTGAAATAGAAAAAGCAAAGGAGGATTTTTATCAGATTGTAGAAAAATACCCAATCGTACTAACTCGTGATATTATTACGGCGAAACAATGGTTAAAAGAAAAAGCGAGAGGCAGTGAGCGCTATGGTATTGTGGTATCGTCACAAGCATTGAGGTTAAAACCGTTTGCTATTGATGTCAAAACGCCAATGAATCATGTAAATTGGTTTTTGGACGGAAAAGATGATGTTCGTTCTTCATTTTATTTGGAAGATGTTGCAACCGAATTTCACATTCAGGGATTGGAATTGGATTGGAGCTGTGTTGTTTGGGACGGCGATTTACGATATTCCCAGAATGGTTGGCAATCCTTTTCTTTCAGAGGCAATAAGTGGCAAAATATAAATAGCATTGAACGTAAAAAATACCTTCTGAATGCATATCGTGTATTACTAACAAGAGCAAGGCAGGGAATGGTAATTGTTATTCCTGAAGGGAATAGTGAAGACCATACTCGCAAAAAAGAATATTATGACCCAATTTATAATTATTTGAAAAGCATAGGATTACATACAATATAATCGCCCCTCGTTCATCTTAGGCTATGCCTGCGATGAAATATATCCACCCAAACATTTGCCTGAAACAAATCACTGCTTTTACCAAAAAAGTCCATCCCCAACAGGACAGGCTTCAGAAAGAGGGGTCAAAAAACACTATGCCGCATTCGTCGATTCATCTTTCTTTTCGTGCCGGATAACGTCATCTTCTAACTGGTGTAAGCCTGCCTGGTCAGCAGACAAGCGTTCCGTTTGTGCTTTTTGCACTTATAAATAATATTTTGTACTTTGCCACAACGTAACTTTAAAATACCTGGGAGCCTGTAAAGAAATAAGGTTGAAAAAGGTTTGAATATATACTGGTTACAGGGCATTTTAGGATTACAGAATACCTAATATTGCTGAAAAGAATAATAGCTAAACAAGATGGATAATCTATAAATTATGAAAAAAACTATTCTTATCATTCAAGTGTTTATGTGTGTTATTTGCTTGTCGAATTGCTCAATAACAGAAAAAAAGGCTATTAACGAAGAGGTCTATGGACAAACGCCACCAGGTAATATACCGGAAATTTTTGAACCGAGATTTGATTTTATTAAAAATGGGATCCCTGATGAATTTGATTTCTCCCCTGATTTTAAAGAATTTATTTATACAGTTAATGATACATCTGTTAATAAGCAAATTATTTATTATACACGAAAAAATAAAGGAAGCTGGATGAATTCTGAAATTGCTTACTTTGTTCCTGATAGCGGAATTGGGTACAATCCTAAATTTTCACCAGATGGCAAATATATTTCATATTCGTGTAATGGAGATTTATGGAGAGCAAAAAAAGATGGCGAAAACTGGACAATCGCTGAGAAAATTAAAGAGCCTGTAAGTACTGATAAATATGAATGTACAGTTTCTATTTCAAAAAGCGGGAATATTTATTTTGCTGGAAATGGACGTCCTGATGGAAAAAGTAACCAGTGCGATATTTATTGTACAAGATTTAATGGTATAAAACTTGATTCAGCCCGTAATTTAGGTAATCTGAACACACCACGCAGTGAATGTTCAGTAAGTGTATCACCAAATGAGAATTATATTGTTTTTACACGATATTTTAATAAACAAGGTCGGAACGCAACAGATTTATATATAAGTTTTCGCAAAAATGATAATGACTGGACAATTGCTCAGGATTTAGGTCCATTTTTTAATTGTACGGGGACAAATTTTTCACCAAAAATTTCAAATGACGGTAACTATTTTTTCTTCAAACAAGGAATTTGGAGTGATAGATTGGAAAAATATGAGATAAAACAATATTGGGTTAGTACAAATCTCCTGGATAATATGCGGGATTATGTATTTAGTTCAAATAACCTTGCAGAATAAAACCCCTCGTTCAGCATAGGCTGTACCTGAGATGAGTATTTCCTGTCAGCCTTTTGCCTGAGACAATTCAGCTCTTATATAAAAAGCCCATCCCTTTTGGGACAGGCGTTTAATCCGGATGCATCGTGATGCCAAAGAAATCTACTATTTGTGGAGCAGTTTGGTGCAGTACAATGCATTTAAGGCAATTACATAGGGGCAAAACCGATATTGTTCGTCTTAATAATAACATGTTTTATCTGGTAAACATAAAGAACCCTGATTTTACCTATGAGGATTATCTATCCCGGGTCAATATCGACTATCCTTAAAATGAAAACTTTAATCAAAAAATCATGAAAATAAAACTTTATTCCATCCTGTTATCCATGCTTCTGTTAGGCTCTGTTTATAATAATACAGGTTGTCAGGATCGGTTATCAGTCGATTACAGCGATCAGTTTTTATTGAATTATTTAAGACAATATGGTTGTGAATATTGCAAGGCAGTTTTATTTCATGGCTTTGAGCAGTTATATCTTGTAACCGGTGATTCCGCCTACATCAACATGGTTGAAACCGTAACGGACAACGGACTCTCAGTATATGGAGACGGCTTGTTGATGATGACATGGAGTGTTGATGATATCCCAATGAGACGAGAATTGTTAACCATGTACCAGCTAACAGGGGATGACAAATTTAAATTGAATGCCGATAATGTTTTTGATTCTATACAGAATGCCCCAAGGACCTCTTATGGTGGTTTTTGGCATAAAAGATACTATCCAAATGAAATGTGGCTGGATGGTATTTACATGGCCAGCCCTTTTTATGCACAATACGATAAAATGTTTGATAAACCGGAATTGTTTGATGATGTGGCCCGTCAGGTAACCGAAATGTATGTTCATTCATGGGACAGTGTTGCTAAATTGCCCTGTCACGGCTGGTATGATGCAAATAATAACCCATCAGCAACACCACCTTATTGGGCAGACCCTGTGACCGGAAAATCGCCCGTTTTCTGGGGAAGATCTATTGGCTGGTATGCCATGGCCATTGTTGATATACTGGATTATCTGCCTAAAAATCATTCGATGAGAGACAGTATTATAGGCATATTTAACAATCTGGCCGAAGGTATTGCCGAACACCAGGACCCTGATTCGCTTGTCTGGTGGGAAGTAATGGATCAGCCTGACAGAGAGGGGAACTGGATAGAATCCTCAGCAAGCTGCATGTTTGTTTATGCACTGGCAAAAGGAGTGCGCATGGGCTATGTCGACTCATCTTATTTGGAAACAGCCACTACAGGCTACCAGGGAATTCTTGACAGATTTACGGATACAATCAGTAATAGAATAACAATTAATAATGTATGTGAAGGCACTAGTGTTGGTGCTAACTATGCCTATTATGCAGGAAGAGCAAGGTATTCATCAAGTAGGTATGTCAGCCATGTCGACGGGGCATTTGTCCTTGCAAGTATTGAAATGGAAATGATGGATTCAGTATACCCACCCGGATTATTGGCCTATGATTCGGTAACTTACAACGCTATCCATATTTCATGGATCAATAACCAGCATAATGTTTTGGGGTATATTTTAGAACGAAAAACAGATGGGGATTTTTCCAAAATTGCAGAATTAGGAGTTGATACTACTTACTCTACTGATAGTATAATAGAGCCGGGTACCAAATATATCTACAGGGTATGCGCATACACAGAAAACGACACATCCCGGTGGTCGAATTATTTAACCGTTACCTCCGCCCACGAAGGAGGATTACCTTTACAGGCTTTTCTCCCTTATCCGGAAGATAGCGCCGCTTTTGTAGAATTATTTATTATTCAGGAGTTTGGTTTAGGATGGCGAAAAGGATTCTTAGCGGATTATCATAAGATATATTTTGGAACAACCAATCCACCTCCTTTTGTTGCTGATGTTTATGATATACCTTATTTTCCGCAAAATGTAAGCGACGACAGTGTATATTACTGGCGTATTGATGAAGTAAATGAAAAAGGGACTACTCCGGGTGAAACCTGGATGTTTTGGATGAGCAATTTTATAACTAAAGAAACTCTTCATACCTCGAATTCTCTTTATATTTTTCCAAATCCTGGTTCTGAAAAACTAAATATTGAAGGTTTGAAAATACACAGTTCAATTTCAATTTACGACCTTAAGGGAATGTTATATTATACTAATGTTGCAAAAGGGGAAATATTAACAATAGATATAGAAAACTGGCAAAAAGGAATATATATCCTCCAGGTTAAAGGTACAGAAGGTATCATATATAAGAAGCTGATTGTGAAATAGTAAGTTTAATATGCTAAGGAAAGTAAAACTGTTGCCAAAAGCGAAAATAAGTAGTCCAGATTTATTTGGAATTTGTATGTATACTGGCCGTTGCTAAGCATTTTGAAAACGAGCCTGTGGATCGTTGGTTTAATAAATATAAATACCCCTTGAAGTATAATTTTATGTTTAATTCAAAGATTTGAATTCAACCGGCGACATCCCTACCTGTTTTTTAAACATGCGGGTAAATTGCTGGGGGTGCTTAAAGTCCATCTCGTAAGCTATCTCACATATGGATTTACCGGGTTCGTAAATTTTTTCCTTCGCAATATCTATCAATTTTAGCTGAATATGCTCTTGTGCCGACTTACCAGTTTCCTTTCTTAACAGGTCCCCCAGGTAGTTGGGCGATAAAAACAGTTTCTCGGCACAGTAACGAACTGATGGCAAGCCTGATTCAAGAGGCATTTCAGATGAAAAATACTCTTCGAGCACTCTTGCAAACCGTGCAAGCAAGTCTTTGTTAACAGGATCCCGGGTGATAAACTGACGATCATAAAAACGTTTACAATAATTGAGGAACAATTCAATATACGATACAATAAGCGTTTTACTTTGCGCATCTATAGCATGCTCCAGTTCATTATTAATCTTATCAAAACTATCATTCACAATAGCCCTTTCTCGCGTCGAGAGATGAGGCGCTTCATTTACCAGATAGGAAAAGAAGGTATAATCTTTAATATTCCGGCCTAACGATGTTCCGTGTATCAGGTCAGGGTGATAAATCAAAGCATGTCCTACTCCTTTTTGTTTTACCTCGCTTTCTACTCCATATACCTGACCCGGAGCTATAAATATCAATGTGACTTCCTCATAATCGTATGTACTGCAGCCATACGTCATATTGCCGCATTTTGCCTCTTTTAAAAAGATGGCATATACTCCCATGTGAGCCCTGAAAAAACAAAAGGGTTCAATCTTTTCAAAATCGATAATGCTGACTAATGGATGTAAGGTTTCCTGTCCAACCAAATGGTTGTATTCGGTAACTGTATAAATTCTGGTATTTCACTCATAATACCTGCTTCTTTTATTCTTCCGAAACAAATTTAAAGAACTCTTTTTAAAGATATTACTGTCTGAAATCACATTCAGGAATATTGGTAAATAAAACCATAATTTGGGTAATTTGTTTCTTATATATATAGAGAAATTTGCACTATCAATTTTAAAAGAATTAATAAATTAAATATTATGCAAAAAAGAAAGTTAGGGAATCAGGGGCTCGAAGTCTCTGCGATGGGTCTTGGCTGTATGGGACTGAACTTTGGATATGGTAAGGTAACCGAAAAAGGAGAAGCTGTAAAATTAATCAGAAGGGCATATGAATTAGGCATTACATTTTTTGACACAGCTGAAGTTTACGGACCGTTTGCCAACGAAGAAGTTGTTGGTGAAGCGCTGGCGCCGATGAGAAATGAAGTAGTGATTGCTACCAAATTTGGTTTTAACATTCAGGATGGCAAAATGGCCGGGCTAAACAGCAAACCGAAACACATAAGACAGGCAGTGGACGGGTCGCTTAAAAGACTAAAAGTTGAAACTATCGATTTGTTGTATCAGCACCGGGTTGATCCGGAAGTACCCATAGAAGATGTAGCCGGGGTAGTCAAAGAATTAATTGCTGAAGGTAAAGTGAAATATTTTGGTTTGTCCGAAGCAAGTGCAAAGAATATTCGTAAAGCACATGCCGTACAACCGGTTTCTGCCCTGCAAAGTGAATATTCTCTTTGGTGGCGCGAACCCGAAACCAAAATTTTTTCCACACTCGAAGAACTGGGAATTGGACTCGTGCCATACAGTCCTCTTGGAAAAGGATTTCTGACTGGGAAAATCAATGAAAACACAACTTTTGAAGACAGCGATTTCCGCAGCACAACCCCACGTATGTCACCGGAGAATTTAAAAGCTAATCTGGTATTTGTTGACTTGTTGAAACAAATTGCCATAGCTAAGGAAGCTTCACCGGCACAAATTGCCCTTGCATGGCTATTGGCCCAAAAACCATGGATTGTTCCTATACCAGGGACCACGAAAATCCATCGTTTGGAAGAAAACATTGGTTCAATACATGTTGAGTTTACAAAAGAAGAGCTTGATGACATTAAAAAGACCGCCTCTGAAATAAAAACGCAGGGACAAAGATATTCCGAAGGTTCTCAGAAAATGATTGATGAATAAATAGAAAACAATAGAAAAAATCAGGCTGGCAGACGTTGTCATTTTAAAAACCGTTTCGACCTTATTGTAAAAAACATTTTTAATGTAGAAAGTGTTATTGAAGACATAATGGCATTAACGCGATGAAACTTAAAAATTGGAGTTCCTGCAATTTTAAAAATAGTAAGATAACCAAAGCAGATATTCCTGTGCTGATTGATAAATTATGGGATATGGCAGGAATGTGGGGAGTTAAATCTCTTTAGACAAAAGACATGCTAACAATGATATTTGAAAATGCAAGAAAATAAGGCCACATGATTTTTGAGGATTAGTTGCCGTGTTTGAATACTTTAGAAAATAATTTTTACAAATGATTGGTATATTGCGAATACTCATAGCAATTTTTATCTTAATAATATTAACAGGTATGCTGATATTAAATCAGCCCGGATTTGGGCAAACACCTAAAGGAGAAAGGTTGGAGAGGATTAAAAAATCTACAAATTTTAGAAATGGAGAATTTAAGAATCTGAGTGAAACACCGGTATTTACCTCAGAAAAAAGCAAATTACAGATAATGTCAGGTTTCTTGTTCCGGAAAAAAATCAGAATATCTCCGGAAGAGAAACTTCCTGCAATTAAAACTAATATCAAAGCTTTAAGTCCGGATGAGGATGTGTTGATTTGGTTTGGACATTCATCCTATTTCATTCAGCTAAAAGGAAAGAAATTTTTAGTAGATCCTGTTTTTAGTGATTATGCTTCGCCTTTTTCGTTTATAAATAAGGCTTTTAAAGGTACCAACGAATATAAATCCTCAGATTTTGACACGATTGATTATTTAATTATAACCCATGATCATTGGGATCATTTGGATTATAATACCCTAATTGATTTGAAACCAAAAATAAAGCACATAGTCTGTGGTCTGGGAGTTGGGCAGCATTTTGAATATTGGGGCATTGATACTTCCATAATTACAGAACTGGACTGGTATGATGGGATAACTTTAGAGGAAGGATGGAATTTAACAGCCACGCCTGCCCGTCATTTTTCAGGACGAGGATTAAAGAGAAATAAAACATTATGGGTTTCTTTTACTTTACAAGCTCCGGATTATAATATCTTTATTGGTGGAGATGGCGGATACGATACACATTTCTCCGAAATAGGGACCAAGTATGGACCATTTAACCTTGCAATACTTGAACAAGGGCAATACAATGAAAACTGGAATCTGATTCATCTGATGCCTGATATGGTTTTTAAAGCAGCCAAAGACCTGAAAGCGCATACTATATTACCAGTTCATAATTCAAAGTTTGCCCTGTCAAACCACCCATGGGATGAACCGTTGAATAAAATAACTGAGAACCATATAGAACTGGATGTTGCAGTTTTAACACCACAAATTGGGGAGCCTGTCTTACTGAAAGATAACACTCAAAAGTTCGGCAAATGGTGGAAAGGGTTTAATTAGGCAACTAGATGGCTAACGATTCTTTTATGCATCAACATTAATTATATAATGATAAAAACTGAAATCATGACGAAAATAAAATGGAATGCTGACAATATCCCTGAACAAAAAGGGAAAATCATAGTTGTAACCGGGTCCACCAGCGGTCTGGGAAAAGAAGCCAGCAGGGTGCTTGCAGGTAAAGGTGCAAAAGTTATTATGGCGGTAAGAAACATCGAAAAAGGAGAAAGAGTAACAGAAGAAATACAAATGGAGTTCCGCGACACCGAAGTTGAGGTCATGAAACTTGACCTTTCCAGCCTGAAGTCTGTGAAATCTTTTGCCGATGAATTCATAAAAAAATATGACAGGCTTGATATTCTTATCAACAATGCAGGGGTGATGATGTGTCCTTATTCGAAAACCGAGGATGGCTTCGAAATACAGATGGGAACAAATCACCTGGGGCATTTTGCCCTGACAGGCCATTTGATGCCACTGCTGAAGAAAACAAAAGGTTCCCGAATTGTTGCCACATCGAGTATTGCGCACAGATCAGGGAAAATCGATTTTTCTGACATCAACTGGGAAAAGAGAAAATACAACACCAACCGGGCTTATGGCGACAGCAAACTTGCCAACTTGTATTTTACCTATGAATTGGCCCGTAAATTTGATGGTAACCAAGATGCTCCTGTGATTATAGCAGCTCATCCTGGAGTTACAGCAACCGAACTGACCAGGTATTCACGATTTTTTCGGTTTTTTAATATCTTTTTTTCTCAAAAAGTTGAAATGGGGACTTTACCGACGCTGAGAGCGGCTACGGATCCAGAGGCTAAACCGGGTGATTATTTTGGTCCGGAAGGATTTATGGAAATGAAGGGATACCCCGTAAAGGTAGAATCGAATAAACTCTCAAAAGATGTCAATATTGCCAGGAAGCTATGGGAAATATCGGAAGAAATGACCGGGGTGAGGTATTAGCATTCTTACCTATTGTCCTTTAGAAATCAATGATTTTTGTAAAAGTAAAATTGAAAAGTAATTTTCTTAAATCAAACTCACGTTAAAATAGAGATGTAAAACCACAAATTATTATCAAACCAAAATAACTAATACTTTAAACTTTGCTTTCGTTAGGATGTTCTTTTATTGTAATTTCCTGTAATTGAAATTTTAACACTCAGGTATTCGGTTTCGGAAAACAGAGAAAATGCTATAACTTGAGTTCGCCTGTTTTCTTGTTTTTAAAAGGATTTAAGGAAATTAAAGATGATATAAAATGGCAAAAATATTTATAACCGGCTCATCCGATGGTCTTGGGTTACTGGCAGCAAAAGCCCTTGTTTCTATGGGACATCAGGTAGTTATTCATGCACGGAATGAGGATCGCGCGAAATCAGCAATAAAAGGAGTTCCTGGTGCTGAAAAAGTACTTATTGCTGATTTATCGAGCATTGAAGAAACAAAAAGACTTGCAGAACAGGTGAATGAACTGGGTACTTTTAATGCAATTATACACAATGCAGGTATTTACCTTGTACCGGATAGGGCTAAAAGCACAGATGGAATACCGTTGGTATTTGCAGTAAACAGTATTGCTCCATATATCCTGGTGGCAATGATTAACCGGCCGGAAAGATTGATTTACCTCAGCTCTGGTCTGCACAGGCAGGGCGATGCAAGTATAGAACAGTTAACTGCAATTTCTGAAGGCAGGAATTCTCCAAGTTACTCAGATACCAAGCTGCATGATTTAATTCTCGCCCTTACCGTTGCTCGAAAGTGGCCGGATGTGTCTTCAAATGCTGTAAATCCGGGTTGGGTGCCCACGAAGATGGGAGGCAGGGGAGCTCCTGATGACCTGAATGAGGGATTCGCCACACAAGTATGGCTTGCAGTTGGACAGGATGAAGGAGCAAAACGAAGCGGACGCTATTTGCATCACAAAAAGGAGGTAAATTTTAATCCCCAGGCACAGAATTTAGAAATTCAGGAAAAGTTTTTTTCCGTATGTGAACAGTTGTCAGGGGTGCCATTTCCTTAAATTATTTATTCATAGCCAAGGGTAATGAATCAAAAGAGTTAAATATCGTCACCAAAGCTGGAAATGTTGATTTATGTGTCAGAGTTGAATTTATACACTTGGATCAATTAGCTACAATCCTTACACTTTGTGCTCTCCGTGTGAATTTTTGGTATTTCTCTGCGCTTCGATGAATTATATTTTTTACCATAGAGTTTCACAGAATAAAACAGAGAATCACAGAGATTTGTGAAAATCTACTAACTGGTGTTATCCTGCATTCAGATTATACATTTTGAAATTAAAAAATCTGTCAATTTGATGTTTAGTATTTTCTTTATTACGACCATTTAATGTCGAAAAGCTGCCTCAGGCCGGCAAAGGATTAATATCTATTGAATAAAAAACTTTTGTGTGATATTATAACTTCCGGTTTTTGCATTTACAAAATAGACTCCCTTATTTAATGAACCAACATATATTTCCTTGTTGTCGTAATAATTTTTATCTGAATAAACTGTTTTACCCAGAATATCTTTTATTTCTATTGAATAGTCGGTTGCCCTTTTAATATTTATATAAATTAAATCGTACGCAGGAACAGGATATACCGAAAATTCATTAGGGTCTACACGTTTTTCTGCCATGTAACTTATGCAAGATTTAGAAAAAACAATGTTAGAACTGTACATTGTATCTACCGTAACACCATCAGGCGGGAAAGGTAACTCCCAGACACATACATCAGTCAGCGTAGGCATGCCACTAATTTCAATACTTGTTAATAAAACATTATTTGCAAGATAAAGTGAAGTAAACTGGTTATAACCACAAGTAAAAGTAACAAGGCCCGGGTTATTTGAGATGTCAATTTCAGTAAGCAGGTTATTAGCACACATTAAATCTTTTAGCTGATGATTGTTTAAAACATCCAAAGCATTCAGTTGATTGTCATAACATCTTAGAAGTGTTAAGTTGAACATGCGGATATATCCAGCACAGATAACTCATTAAAATAGCAAATTAATTCCTTTAGCGCAGTATTATTTGATAAATCAAGTGATGTGATAGTGTTATTTTCACAATACAAATAAAGTAGCTGGGCATTGTTTGATATATCGAGAGAAGGTAGTCCCATATTCATGCAATACAGGTGTGTTAGCTTGGGGTTGTTTGATATATCGATTGAATCCAGCGAATTATCATAACACATGAGTTTTATTAAATCGGTATTTTTTGATACATCGATCGAAGATAGTTTGTTGCCAAAGCAGCGAAGCTCAAGTAGATGTATATTATTTGACACATCAATTGAAGTTAACTTATTGGAGTAACAATTCAAAACTGTCAGATTAGCAAATGCCTCAATACCTGTAAGGTCTGAAATCTCTTTAGAACTAACATCAATCGTGGTTACTGCATCTGCTTCAGCATAACTAATCTCTCCGTTACCACTGGTATCCATACCCAATTCAAGAAGCGCCGTTTTGAAATTAATATCTGGGATACTAACGTTTTGCGCATAACCAATCAAGTTGGCTGCTGCAAATAATAAGCCGTAAAAAAATACTGGTGGTTTCATTTCTTTGGTTTTTTATTTGTAGAAATAAGATTAATTCATCTCAGAAATGAATTGTATAAAAGGCAAGGATATATAAATATACATATAAAAGTTTTGAAATCAATTTTATTATTAATTCTTCTGTCAATGAACCAGAAGATTATAAAGCCGTAAAATTTAAAATGAATGTCGGATAGTACCAGAAAGAATAATATGAGTTCAAAAATCATCTATTGCCTGAAAAATCCTTCGGAACACTCCGGAAGGTATTAGCTTCAAATGTGACTATTTTCCATTAGGATCTTCTTTATATGCAGAAACGGGTAAGCACGAACACACCAGGTTTCTGTCGCCAAATGCATCGTCCACCCGGCCAACGGACGGCCAGAATTTATTGTCCTCGATCCATTTGAGCGGGAAGGCTGCCTGTTTTCGGCTGTAGGGATAATTCCATTCATCGGATACAACCGCCTTTTCGGTATGCGGGGCGTTTTTCAGAATATTGTTTTCCGTATCTTCCGGATTCTTTCACCTGCATAATTTCCATGTAAATGGATATCATGGCTTCTACAAACCTGTCTAACTCCTGCTTCGATTCGCTTTCAGTTGGTTCGACCATTATGGTACCATGTACCGGAAAAGAAAGAGTAGGTGCATGAAATCCGTAATCCATCAGCCTTTTGGCAATATCTGCTTCCGAAATGTCTGCCAGTTGTTTAAAGTCACGGCAATCAAGAATCATCTCATGCGCCACATATCCGTTTTTGCCTCTATACAGCACTTTATAGTAATCTTTCAGACATGCAGTCAGGTAGTTTGCATTTAATATTGCCATTTTCGTTGCTTTGGTCAGGCCGTCAGCACCCAGCATCGAACAGTAAGCATGCGAAATGGTCAGGATGCTGGCGCTCCCCCAGGGAGCCGCAGCAACTGCTCCTACTCCATTTACACCGCCTGTAGGCACTACCGGGTGAGCAGGAAGAAATTCTACCAGGTGTCCGGCCACAGCAATGGGTCCCATGCCCGGGCCGCCTCCTCCATGAGGAATTCCGAATGTTTTATGCAGATTGATATGACATACATCAGCGCCGATCTCCGCAGGACTGGTAAGTCCCACCAGAGCATTCATGTTTGCTCCATCCATATAAACCTGTCCCCCGTTTGCATGAATGATTTCGGCCATCTCTTTAATTTGCGATTCAAATACCCCATGTGTGGAGGGATAAGTTATCATAAAAGCAGCCAGGTATTGTTTTTGATTTTCCGCCTTAGCTTTCAGTTCTGCTATATCTACATTACCATTTTCATCACACTTCACTGACACTACTTTATAACCTGCCATGACGGCGCTTGCAGGGTTGGTTCCGTGAGCCGAAGAGGGAATCATCACTACATCACGGCGTTTTTCGCCCCGGCTTTCGTGGTACTTTCTTATCACCATCAATCCGGCATATTCGCCGGCTGCACCTGAGTTTGGCTGAAAAGACAACTCTTCGAAACCGCTAATTTTCCGCAGGAATTTACCTAACTCATAGAAAAGCTGTTGGTACCCTTCTACCTGGTCAAACGGAGCAAACGGATGAATTTCACCAAATTCAGGCCAGCTGAGCGGAAGAAGTTCCGTGGCAGCATTCAGCTTCATGGTACAGGAACCCAGCGGTATCATCGAGTGGGTAAGTGAAAAATCTTTTCGTTCGAGCTTTTTTATATAGCGCATCATTTCGGTCTCTGACCTGTACAGCTTGAACAGGGGATGCTTTAAAATTTCATTTTTGCGTGTAAAAAAATGGCTAAGGACAATTAATACATCGAGTGAATCAACACTTTTTACAGGTTTTTTATTGGCATAGGAGAAGACTTCAATCAGCTGGTTTAAGTCAAAAAGAGTTGTGGTTTCGTCAATGCTTATGCCAATGGTTTTATCATCCAAATACCTGAGATTAATCTGCCTTTCAAGCGCCAGGATCTCAATGTCTTTCCTTGAGATATTATCGGGTAAGATTACTTTAAGCGTATCGAAAAAATCTTTGTTTTCCTGCTGATATCCCAGCTCAATAAGTTTTTCATTTAGTTTCAGAGCGATCTCGTGAATACGCCCGGCGATGTTTTCCAATCCTTCTGCCCCGTGATAAACTGCATACATACCCGCCATGGTTGCCAGTAATGCCTGCGCCGTGCAGATATTTGAAGTAGCCCTTTCGCGTTTTATATGTTGTTCCCGGGTTTGCAATGCCATACGGAACGCCCTGTTGCCTGCTGAGTCAATGGTTATCCCGATAATTCTGCCCGGAATGCTTCGTTTAAATTCATCCCGCGTGGCAAAATAAGCCGCATGTGGGCCTCCATATCCCATGGGGATACCGAACCGTTGGGTTGAACCAACCACCACATCTGCCCCCCATTCGCCCGGAGGGGTGAGCATCACCAACCCCATGATATCTGCTGCCACAGCAACCAGGGCATTGTTCTGATGCGCTGCTTCAACAAAACTTTTATAGTCTCGTATTACTCCGTCATTGGCCGGATACTGGATAAATGCTCCGAAAATTTCAGGTTCCAATTTCAGGGAATCGTACTTTCCAGTGAATAGTTTTATTCCCAATGGTTTTGCCCGGGTTTTAAGCACTTCGAGTGTTTGCGGGAATATGTTTTCATCTACAAAGAATTTGTTATATCCGTTTTTGACAGCCTCCCGTGAACGTAATCCATAAATCATAGTCATAGCTTCGGCTGCTGCAGTGGCTTCATCCAGCAAGGATGCATTGGCAATCTCCATCCCGGTAAGGTCTATAATTACGGTCTGAAAATTTAACAAAGCCTCAAGTCTTCCCTGTGAGATCTCTGCCTGATACGGGGTATATGAAGTATACCAGCTTGGGTTTTCAAGAATATTTCGCTGTATAACTGCCGGGAAAATGGTTCCGTAATATCCGGCGCCGATATACGATTTAAAAACTTTGTTCTTGGCGCCTATGCGTTTGATATATTTAAAATATTCGTATTCGGTCATGCTTTCGGGCAGATCCAGGGATTTATCAAATCGGATGGAAGTCGGAACGGTTTTATCAATTAACTCGTCGAGCGAAGAAACGCCAATCTTTTTAAGCATAATCGGCAATTCCGAATCTCTGGGTCCGATATGACGGGTTGAAAAATTTTCGATGGACATATGGTTGATTGTATTTTGCAATGGTATTAAAATTTTTGCAAATTATTTCATATAATCATTGCAAAAAAGGATTTGTATCATGTTCATGCCCAATGGTTGTAGAAGGCCCGTGACCCGGGTATACAACTGTCTCACGGGGCAGTGCCATAAGTTTGTTTTTGATACTGGCTATCAGGATTTCGTAATTGCCACCGGGGAGGTCCGTTCGACCAATACTTCCGGCAAAGAGCACATCACCGGCAATTACGAATTGTTCTTCTTTGCAGTAAAAAGAAAGACTTCCGGGCGAGTGTCCGGGGGTATGAATTACAACAAGTTCGGAGTTTCCGAATTTTATCAGATCGCCATCGAATAAATATTTTTGAATTTTTGGGGAAGCCTGTACATCCATTCCAAACATTTTACCCATTTCAGATGCATGCGCTAAGATAAAGTCATCTTCTTTATGAGCCGCCAAATGAATTTGATATGTATCACACACAAATTTATTTCCGATAATATGATCCACATGACAATGGGTATTTAAAACCATTAAGGGAATCAGTTTATTTTCACTTACATACCTGATAAGCATTTCTTCTTCTGAAGGATTGCTGAATCCGGGATCGATAAGAACACAATTAAGGGTTTCATCCGATAATACAAATGTATTCATTGCAAATCCATTCACTGTAAAGCTTCTGATATTCATGTTTAACGGGTTTTAGTATATAGATTTTAACTTCTGTTTGCACAAACTATTTTACTCCTTTTACCATAGGAACAAAAACAAAGTAACCGTGTTCGCTTGTTTTGTAGTTTTCAGCGCCGGTTTTTTCAACCAGCGTCATAAGTTGAGAAGTTGAATCACCAACGGGTGCTACCAGTTTTCCTCCAACTTTTAATTGGGTAAGCAACTCTTCCGGAATTTCCGGTGCAGCAGCCGTAATTAATATTTTATCGAATGGACCATAGGTGGGTAGTCCCTGGTATCCGTCACCATAAAATAACTGCGGACGATAGCCTAAACCATCGAGGGTTGATTTTGCTTTTAGGTAAAGTTCTTTGAATCTCTCGATAGAAAATACAATAGCTCCCATTTCTATAAGCACCGCCGTCTGATAACCCGAACCTGTGCCTACCTCAAGAATTCTGTCTAATTTTCGAACCTGTAATAATTCTGTCTGAAATGCCACTGTATAAGGTTGCGAAATGGTTTGCCTGGCGGCAATCGGAAAGGCCTGGTCTTTATAGGCAAAATTAATGAACCCACTATCCATAAAACAATGGCGGGGTACTTTATTCATTGCAGTCAGTACCGATTCATCTTCAATTCCCTTTTTCCGGATATCTTCCACCAGTTTATTTCTTAATCCTTTATGCAAAAAACTATCTTCCATCGCCAGAATGTAAATTATAAGCTCAAATTAACAACGAAAACAAAAATAGTTGATAAGTTGATTCTAAAAAAAAAATTGTGTGTCTCTAAATATTTTATGTTTGCACAAAGACAAAAGGGATGCTGAAAATAGGTTTAATAGGGACTTTTGCGCAATCGTATACGCATGCGGAAATATTTACCAAGGTACCTGGTGTGGAAATAGCCGGATATTTTGATCCGTTGCAAAACTTAAATTCCTATCAGGAACATAATGGTTTGATAAAGGAATTTTTATCGTTTGAGGATATGGTGCAATGTGTTGATGCCATAGACTTTGTCTGCAGAAACCAATCGTGTTATGAAATAGCTCAAAAAGCGCTAAAACGAACCAAGCATCTGTTCATCAGTACTTCTATCTTAAAAAACAAACAACAAGCAAATCACTTGATTAATCTTGCCAACGAAGCCAGCGTGACACTAATGGTTGAAAGGCCTGTAAGATACCATGCCGCATTGAATGCGGCATTACCCCATTTGAAAAATGTAAGGCTTATTGAAATTCATAACCAGTTCTCAGATAAAAGCGATAATTCGTATGAAAGCATTCTGAGAGCCATCATGACTGATATTGAAATTATCAACACCATAATGCCTGCAAATGTTAAAAACATAAAAACATGCGGAATTAAAATGGTTAATGGAAATCCCGATGTTATTAATGTGCGGATGGAATATGATAATGGCTGTGTTGCAAATCTGAATTGTTCCCGCATTACTTCAGACAATAACCATTATGGATTGTTTACCCAGCAGGACAGGATCACAAACATCAATTTTCTAACCAATGAGATAACTATCATCCGACCGGAAAGAAAAAAACAACCGGCATCGAATGAAATTGCCTTTAATCCTGTTACCAAAAAAATTATTCCTAATAATCCCCTGCTTGATGAGCTCATCAATTTTATTTATTCCATACTTAACAACTCCAAAATGGTATCGAAACCCGAGGATGGTTTCAAATCGTTATACATTGCCGAGAAAATAATGGACAGCCTGAACAAAGTACATGCTGGTAATTAGATTACATTCAGACCGAGCCGCTTTATATATTAACATCTTTCATGCTTTGTATTTAATAATATTTTTATCTTTGTGGTTTTCAACAAGGGGATAAAATGTTTCCTCTGATTGTATCATTTGTTATTAGCGAATGAACCGAATTCATCAACTTGTAAAGTATCTTGTCTCAGATTATTTGACTGCACTGGTTAGCTGGGGTTGTTTTTTTATTTTCAGGAAAATTTACATTGAATCTCAGAGTATACATCAGGCGTTACATAGTTTTAATTCCAGTTTTTTTCTCGGATTGTTTTTCATTCCCATATTTTGGCTGGTTATTTACTATTCATCCGGATATTACAAAAATATCTTTCGAAAATCAAGGCTTTCCGAACTCTGGCAAACCCTATCGAATAGCATTCTCGGGGTAATAATATTATTTTTCACGTTAATTCTTAATGACACAATTCAAAGCTATTCCAATTATTACCTGTCATTTTTGGTTTTATTAACCATCCATTTTACGCTGACATATGTACCCAGATTAATTATTACTACAAATACCACTCACAAAATTCACCGCCGTATTATCGGGTTCAACACATTACTGATAGGAAGCAATGAAAAGGCCGTAGAGATTTATAAGGAAATGGAAAACCAACCCAGGAGTAGCGGAAATAAATTTGTGGGTTTCGTGAATGTGAACGACAACAACGGTCATAAACTTGAGAAATATTTACCGCATCTCGGTGCACTTGACGATGTTAAAAAAGTGATCAAGCAGCATAAGGTGGAAGAAGTGATAATGGCTATTGAATCATCTGAACACGATAAAATAGGAAAGATTATCAATAAGCTCATTGACTGTAATGTAATTCTTAGCGCTATTCCCAGCATGTATGATATTCTTACCGGAAGGGTGCGGATGTCGGGCATTCTGGGTGTGCCGTTGATTCAGATTTCCCATCAGTTAATGCCTGCCTGGCAGGAGAATATAAAACAGGTTATTGATATGGTTTTTTCACTTCTGGCCCTGATAATTCTTTCTCCACTCTGTATCTTCCTCATGATAGGTGTAAAACTTTCATCTAAGGGACCCATTTTTTACAGCCACGAAAGAATTGGCAGATATGGAAAACCTTTCACCATATTTAAATTCAGATCGATGTATGTAAATGCGGAAACCAACGGGCCTGAATTGTCTTCAAAAACGGATAACAGAATAACCCCATTTGGAAGGTTTATGCGGAAATCCCGACTGGATGAGATACCCAACTTTTTTAATGTGCTAAGGGGAGATATGTCTCTGGTCGGACCAAGACCTGAACGGAAATACTTTATTGAAAAAATTACCAAAAAGGCGCCTCATTACCTGCACCTTCTTAAAGTTAAGCCGGGAATAACCTCCTGGGGACAGGTTAAATTCGGTTATGCCGAAAATGTGGAACAGATGATAAAACGTTTAAAATACGATATGATTTATCTCGACAATATGTCGTTATATGTCGATTTTAAAATCATCATTTATACCTTGCTTACCATTATCCGCCGCAAAGGAGTCTGATCCGGATATTGTATTTGCAGCTTTTAATCACACGGAATTTTTGAGAGGATAATTACCAAGCTTGATATATTGAGGACCATTATAGGAAAGGATACTCTCGTAAAAGATAATTTCAGCAACCTGAAAATGTAAAAAGACTTTGTGCTGGAATTCCTGAATTAGTTGTTGCAGGGTTTTTTTATCCTTTAGACTTTTAATCCTGCCAATGGTTAGATGTGGGGTGAATTTTCGCTGTTCTGTCGGGTATCCGAACTCAATCAGTTCAGTATCTATCAAACTTTTAAGCCGCGACAGCGGTTCGCTTTCTTCAATCCCGATCCATATGATTGTAGGATTAGCCATACTCTTGAAAATTCCGGTATTTTTAACGGTTAATGAAAAAGAAGCTGACTGATTTGCCAACTCCATAAGTTTGGCGCCAATGGATTCTATGAGGGTTTCATCCGTATCTCCAAGAAATTTCAATGTGAGATGAAGATTATCTTCTTTCAGCCATTTGATTTTGTTAATTTCAAGGCGATTGGAAAATGTTTGAATAATTTCTTTAGTTTCCCTGCATATCGGAATATCAATGGCAATAAAGGTACGTTTCATAGGCGTATTGAATATCAGTATTTAAAACTTGTGTCATATCAATCGTATTATATCATATAGTCACCCTGAACTTGATTCAGGGTCTATGGAAGATTAAAGAGATTCCGAATCAAGTTCGGAATGAATAGACCACCTTTTAATACTTGACATGACACTAGTAATTATTCACCGCAACTATTAAAACAACGAACAAAGAAATTTATTGTGAAGTAACTTTAAACATCGCAGGATAGACAGAACGCTATAGCGCTCCCTTTTCAATCATAATAATTATTTCATTGATAAGCTTATCTTCACCTTCTGCATCAAATTCACTTTTAAGATTTGAACCAAAAATTCTTGCTATGGTTTGCCAGAAAAATGCATTGAATGAACCCCTCAGTTCTTTCACTACATCATACGAAGTCTCACCGATTTCCCGGTCTATCAGTTTTATCAGAATTCTGCCCTGGGTAATGGTCAGATTTTTAAGTTTATCTTCATATTCAACTTTAATTTCTTTCTCCACCTGCTTTACATAGGCTTTTTTTGCTCTGTCACTTTTTAATGTCTCATAATGGGCTGCAACATCATCAAACATCTTCTTTGCAAGTTTTGCATAGGGATAAGCTTTTTTTACATTTCTGATAAGTCGCAGATATCTTCTATATTCCCATTGAGAATTGAATTTTTGTCGAGGGAAAATATATGCCTCATCTATCGAAGACATATATAAGGTATCCCCATCTAAGACAAGCCCATACAAAACAAAATTATCCTTTTTAAAGCGGAGTGTATCCTGCGATTTACCAATACAGATTCCTGAAAATCCAAGAATTAATATAAAAAGCACTTTTTTCATCCCACTGTTTTTGAGAAATATCTCAATAAACATACCAATTGAATCAACGTTTTATTAAACGTAATTTTCAGTTGAATGTTTGCCGCCTGTAAAAGAAAGGTAAAATTATTAATTTTTTAATGAAATAACCTATTTCAGCATATCCTGCAAGCAAGACAACTAAAAATCAAACAAATGATCTACGAGAATCTTCATTTTTGTGAAATGGTTCGGATTTTACAGGGAATAACCATGAGATGATTTTTAATTTACTGACCGGTTGCAATAAGGATTTGTAAATTGAAATGCTACAATTTTATACCCTTTGAATGCCCATTCATAGTTCACATAATTTTGTATTTTTGCAAAAATTGATTTAACCGCAAACATGGAAGATGAGTTTAACAGTACCCACGACAGAAGTTATTCAAACGGTGAAATAACAGTTTACTGGAAGCCGAAAAAATGCATTCATGCTACAACCTGCTACAGGGAGCTTATTGAGGTTTTCAATCCCCGAAAAAGGCCATGGGTGAATATGAATGGCGCTTCAACCGAAGAGATTATCCGGGTGGTAAAAATGTGTCCCACAGCTGCATTAAGTTATCAATATAACAAAAATATAACTCCGGAAGAAAGTGTAGAAAAACAGCCTGTTGTAGAAAACGAAATAAGGGTAATGCCTGAAGGACCTCTGATTCTGAAGGGGAATTTCGTTGTTATCGGAACAGATGGGAAAGAGTTTAAAAAGATGAGAATGACATCTTTGTGCCGGTGCGGAGCATCTAACGAATTGCCTTTTTGCGATGGAACACACAGAAAAATAGGATTCACAGGTAAATGACAGAATAATGGAAGATGATAACAAATATGAAGTAACCGTATTACCACACGGGCCTTTTAAAATTACAGGCAATTTTGTTTTAAAAGATGCTTCGGGTAAAGTGACCTCCGGATTAAAAGAAATTTTGCTATGTCGTTGTGGTGGTTCGAAAAATAAACCATTCTGTGATGATACGCACAAAAAAATCGGCGTCAGGGATTGATCTGTTTGATCCTCAGGCTAAGATATGATGTATAGGCGGAAACTAAATGATATTTCTGTTTGGCAGTTTGAATTGTTTCGTAGAATCGGGAATATTGAACATTTCGTTACAGAAAGACACGAAGGTGTCAGTAAAGGAAAATGTCAGGGTCTCAATCTGAGTTACAACGTTGATGATTTGCCTGAAAATGTTACTCACAACAGGAAAATTCTTGCTGAAAATCTAAATCTCGAACCAGACGTATTTTTTTACCCGAATCAATGTCATACACCGAATATTAAGCGGATTGACGCAGATACATTTCAGACGGAGCTTGTGAATACCGATGCATTGGTGACCAATATCCCAGGAAAGGTATTGTGCGTTACTACGGCAGATTGTATTCCATTAATCCTGCTGGATGCTTCAACGAACACAATAGCAGTCGTACACGCAGGTTGGCGTGGATTAGTAGCCGGAATCATTCCCGGCATGATCCTCCGAATGAAATCTGAATTTGGTTGTGAGCCCGAAAATATTACCGCATGTATAGGTCCATCGATTTCAGCAAAACATTACGAAGTTGGCCCTGAAGTATGGGGGAAAGTGAAACGGATTACTGGTGAAAAACGGAATATTATAGAGACTGATACATCCGAAAGAAAAGCACTCCTGAATTTATGGGAACTTGCCAGGTATCAGCTGGTATCTGAAAAG
The DNA here is from genome assembly GCA_963781805.1 of uncultured Bacteroidales bacterium. GTDB lineage: Bacteria > Bacteroidota > Bacteroidia > Bacteroidales > UBA10428 > JAFGPL01. The sequence goes on along the minus strand of CAWAHF010000004.1, from coordinate 4,141,087 downwards.
ATAACAGAAGAAAATATTGAGATACCGGGTATCTGCACATTCGAAAATGTTGCTGATTTCTATTCGGCACGTAAAGAGGGTTTCCACACCGGAAGGTTTTGTTCGGGAATCATGCTGCTATAATTAACCATTAATTGTCATTAAACGTTAACGGATAGCAATTTACCAGTCGATGATTTGTTTATTGTGATAAAATTTACCCGTTTCAATATTTTCAGCAGTAGCAAGCCATACGGCAGTTTCAGCCCCTTTGGCAACACTTCTTGGTGCGCCAGATCCTCCCATAGCTGTCCGAACCCAACCGGGCGACATGGAGTTCACTTTAATTTTATTATTCGCAAGTTCACTTGCAAACATCATCGTAACGATATTCAAAGATGCTTTCGACAGGCTATATGCAGCATAGCCTCCTCCCAAGTTGTTCAGAGCCCCCAACCCACTCGACATATTTATAATTCTTGCATCATCACTTTTTCGTAAAAGGGGCAATAAGGTTGTAATAAGTTGAAACACACCATAAACATTCGTCTCCATTGTTTTTTTAATCACATCTGTATCCGTTTCAATAGCAGGTTGTTTATCCGGTAATATACCGGCGTTATTGATAAGTACGTCAAGCCTGCCGAATTTTTCAAGCAAAAATTCTTAAATCGTATGAATATCGTTGGCTGATGTTACATCAAGCTTATGATAATAAATTTCAGAATTGCTGTTTTTCAACCGGTCCATGGCCGCTCTTCCTCTCTCTATATTTCTTGATATCAAAACAATAGTTGTATTTAAATCGAGTAATTGCCGGCATATTTCAAACCCAATACCTTTATTGCCTCCAGTCACCAGAATAATTTTAGATTTAACCATTATTAACATATTTTTAAACTTAAAGACAAAATAATTGCATAAATTGTATGTTCTTTAATAAACGAAATTTCTTGTTTTAAATGCGGTGCCTTAATTCATAAAATTTTAAAACATGTAATCTTATTAACATAAAAAAACAAGATTTGGAACACATGTTAATAAAAAAAAATATCAAGGCAAAAATGTTTTAAAATTTGTGAATTTAATGTTCTTTTAATTAGATGGTTACACATGATGAGTTGAATCACCTGGTTGTGGTAATTAACATCATATGATTTAATTTGTTATACAAATAACCATTTTATAAATTTACTAAGCTTGAAATTAAGCAAAACTAAAAACAACCAACTATGCTTGATATCAAATATAACATTAAGGGTTTGATTTCCAATATTTACGAATGTCAGAAGAAGATTATCATTAACAAAAGATTTATTCGTGAATTGGAAAGTGAAGGTAGTGATACTACAAAACTCAGAAGTGAAATAATTGATCTTGAAGGAAAAATTGCCAATTACCAAAAGGAGTTAAGAAAAAAGTATCAATTTTCCTACTGAGTTATGCACTTAAATAATGAAAAAAGTCATCCGAATCAGATGACTTTTTTTATTTTTCAACTTGAGGTTAAGAAGTTCTTTTATATACGGATTTTTAATTTTTAATTTCGATTCCCTGCGAAACTGCATTAAATCCCTCTGGAAATTGTGTGTACTTGTCGGCGATTGCCCCTTTAAAATTTACACCGGATATTTTCGCTTCACTCAAATCAGCGCCCTTCAAATTTGCATTTCTTAAATCGGCTTTGGTAAAATCAGCTTCACGAATATTGGCATAACTTAAATCGCTGTCTCTAAAATCTGTCAGACTTAGATCTGCTTCTTTTAAGTTGGTTTGGCTGAAATTAGTATTACGCAAATTTTGTCCCGACAGGTTTACCTCCTTAAGATTTGTACCCATAAAATCAGCGTTGGACAGTTTTGTACCATTGAAGGTAGCTTCTTTAAGTAAAGCATATCTCAGACTGGCTCCTTCAAGATTTGCCCAGTCAAGTACAGCTTCTTTCATATCAATATTATCGAGCAGGGCATTATGCAGATCAGCCGAATTTAAATTAGCTTCCGTAAGTAAAGCACCTCTTAAGTCAGGTGTTACCTTCGGATTGTCATTTCTCCATTTATTCCAATCTCCAACACCCTTGGAAATTCTGGATAAATGTTCCGGATTTCCGGTAAAATTCTCTCCAGGCACAGGGGTACTGACCTGATTATTAACAATTTTATTTACATCTATTTCCTGAAGTGCACTTTTTATTCCGGACAATACTTCGCCGGCAATTAAGTTTAAATCCATCTCCTGCACGGCCGATTGTATACCACTTAATATTTCATTCGAAATAAGATTGGCATCAATTTCGCTAATGCCTTCGTTTACTCCATCAACAGCTTCTTTTACGATGGCATTCAAATCGATCTGGCTGATTCCTGCCTGTGCCCCATCCATTGCTTCCTTTGCAATTTTATTCAAATCCATATCTTTGAGTCCGGCTTCCACACCTTTTAATATCTCATCTTCAGTAGGGTTATTGTCATGTCCGGAATTAGCATTTTTATTAGCCTGTTTTTCGGTTTCCTTGCGGGCTTTTTCAGCCTCGTCTTTTTTTCTTTCAGCATACTGATTTGCTTTTTCGGCTTCAGTTTGCTTCATTTCGGCCTCCAATTGTGCCTTTTCAGCTTCCTTTTGCAATTCTTCAGTCTGTTCATCTTTCTGATTAGATTTCTGGACTTTTTCTTTATTTTCCAATTCAAACAACTGATCTTCAACTGTTGCCGGTTTCTCTTTTTTGGCTACAGGAGATATCTTAGTTGAATCGTCAACATTTATTGCAACTTCCTTTTTTGACGGGTTTTCATTTAGCATGGGATTTTCAAAAGATAAATTTCTCGATGCGCCGATATTTATCATCATAATGAAAATACCTGTAAAAATAATACAGGATGCTGTGAATCCTTCTGTAAAACTTGTTTTCATGGTTGGTTGGCTTATTAATCGTTTAATACGTTTGAACAAATTATTTTTCCCTCCGTGAATGCTCATGGCCAGACTTTCCTTCAGCAGAAATTGTTCCTGGATATTTGCAAGGGCTTTGGCAAAATTCAGAGAGTCACCGGTTTTTTCAATGGCAATGTCGTCGCAGCAATGTTCGCGTTCGGTACGTATTACTTTCGACATCCACCAGACGGCTGGATGAAAGAAAAAGATGATTTCAACCAGCGACTGTAAGATGTTTATGATATAATCGCGCCGGATAATATGCGCCAGTTCATGCATAATGATTATTTCCAGCTGTTTTGAAGGTATTCCGGTAAAGGTGCTTACGGGAATCAGAACAACCGGTTTAAAAAAACCAATTACCATAGGAACCTTTACCATTGCCGATTGCACTATCTTCACGGCTCTTTGTATATGGATTGTTTTGCACAACTTATCAAATGTTTTTTGCCACTCTTCCGTAACCTGATGAATTCTGTAATGTTTCAGTCGTTGGATGTATGCCAGTCCTCCAAGGAATTTTAAGGCAAATACAAGCATCCCTAAAAACCAGATGGTGACAATCAACGGAATATGCTGCGAAAAATATTTTCGGTATTCTTTCATACTTAATCCTTTTTCTGATTCAGTTACTGACCCGATAGCAGGCGGTTGTTCGTTATCCGGTTTCATCTGAAATGCCGGTGCATTATGCATCGTCAAAGCTGATAACCGGGTTGATTGCACAGCAATAAGCGGCTGATAATTTTTAAGAAAGGTAAAAACCGAAACGACGGGCATAAATAAGAAAGCCGCTACAGCAATAAAATATCTGCTTTTGGCGCTGAACTTATTAGTCAGAATCATTATAAGTCCAAGAAAAACAGAAATGACAGCTCCCTGCCAAAGGGAATGAAGAATCATCCAGCCAAAGGCTTCAACTACCTGTGCAGGTAATAATGTTTCAATTAGTTTCATTGTTCCTGTTCCTCCAGTTTTTGAATTAGTTCTTTAATTTTCTTAAGTTCTTCGCTGCTGGTTTGATGGTTTCCCAATACCTGCATCACCAGACTTGAAGCGGAACCGGAAAATGCAGTATTCAGAAATTTGTCAAGCAACAATTCCTGGGTTTTCTCCTTTTTGAGCAATGGTATGTACACATGACTTCTACCTTCCTGTTTTCTGCCCACCATATTTTTTGAAGCCAAATTTTGCATGATTTTCAAGGTGGTGGTATACCCTACATTTTTACTCCTGTTGATTTTTTCGTGAACAAATTTCACCGTTGCAGACTTGTATTTCCAAAGAATTTGTAGAATTTCAAGTTCTGCAGCTGTTGGTTTCATTACTTCGTTTGACATTTTACTACGAATTTTATCGTACAAATATACGATAGTCGTCGTAATAAAAAAATTTTAGTACGATTATTTTCGTAATAAATAAAAAAAATTATTATTCCCTTGGTTAATCCGCTGGAAGCAGCTGTTTAAATTCAAATCCAGGGAATCCGTAAATTCCGTTTAAATAGTAACTGAGAAAACGAAGCTTAAAATAGTTTCCTTCGAAAGATTTAATGATATACACCCGATCAGGGTATATTGTGTACACAGCTGTGCCTGCAGAAAAATCGATGGATACATCTTTCCATTCCCATCCAATAATATTTTGACTCCGGGTAAATTTTGATTGATCAAGGGTGTAATATGTAATTTCATCATATGAACCGGAAGTTTCAAGCATTGCTTCCACCTTGCTGTTGTTCAGTATTACGCCACGCACAAGGTAGGGCAACGGATATTCAACGATTCCATATACCAGATCATAATAAGGCATAAAAATTAAATCGTAACCTGAACGTTTAGGTTCCAGGTCTAGTTGAGAATTACCTGCAAAACTGAAATAAGTGAAATTTACCGAATCAGTTTTGTTTATCCGAACCTGATGGATTTCAGTTTCGTCCGGTTTATTACATATAAACAGGTAGCTTGTTGAATCGGCAGAAATCAATTGAAATTTTGCTACAGGGACATAAGCTGGATCTACTTTTCTGGCAAGAACAAATATCTCATTATGTGAAGGATAGGGAAAAGAATTGGTATCGCACCAAACACCAACAGCCAATGAGTCCGGATTTCCATCGGGCTGATCATATTTCCACTCTTCATTCCCATTGACTACAAACAAATCAGTTACCTGGCTCAGATTTGACTTGCAGATAAACAGATCGTTACCTGAATTTGTTCGTATTTGCCAGGATTCAGGTCTGCAAGCGAATGCCAGATCCCAATCGCTCACCAGGTTGAACTTCATCACACGATTGGTTTCCAAATCGAAATAACTCTGATAGTAGCTTACATCATGATCGATGGTGGTTATTTCACCCGGATAGGGCTGCACACTTTTGTCTTTTTCGAAGCAAGACCAAAGCAAAAATTGCAGCAATAGGATCACAACATATCTTCTCATTTTGATTTGCTTCTGAATGTATAATTCATACGGATAAAAAAGGTTCTTCCCCAGCCCACAGGTAAATTATTATTGCTTACCCCATGAAATGAGCCTGAAAAATCTGAGAATACAGTGACTTCATTAAATACATTTTTTATCCCTGCAGACAAAGAAATGTGCTGTTCGGGAAAACGTTTTCTGATAGTCACATCGAGATTATGATACCCATTGGTATGTTCTTCTTTGATACTACTCGCATCCAAAACATCAATATTATTTACATAAAAGTATGTTCTATCAGTGTACTTATAATAAGCCTTAAAATCAAGGAAAAATCGCGGGATCGAATAGCTAACGGAAGAAAATACATCGGTGTGGAACCGGTAGGTATTGTTACCGGCCAGTGAGGAAATTCCAATATAAGAAATACCTGTCTTGAAATTGATTCCCTGATTCAGGAATAATTCAGAGACCAACGTTGTCCCCAGTGATTGATAATCTTCTACAGATAAATTAAAATACCTTGCGCTTACTAAGTTTCCGAGTGCGTCAAATTTATATAAAAAGTCAATTTTGTTACGAATATTTGTAAGAAACAGATCAAGTTTAACATTTAAATTATTTTCCCCTGTAGTTTTAAAATAAGCAGCTGAAAAGCTATAATTTTCAGCTGTTTCGGCAGACAGATTTTCATTTCCGTATACATGATGATTTTGATCAACAAATTCCATATATAATTCCTTGAGTGAAGGAGTTCGGAATCCTTTTGCATAAGAAGCACGAAATCTGAAATCGGAAAGTTCATATTTCATATTCATGGAATACACCAAAGGAGGTTTGTACTTTGTATTGGAACTGAACCGGACTCCCGGTTGAAACTGAAGTCTTTTACCCGGTGAAATAATAAAACTCGAGAAGAAAGCATAATCTCCAATCTTTTTCTCACCGGATAACCTCTTGCCCTCTCCATGCTCAATATTAAAATCATAGCCTGTCAGGATTTCCAAACGTTTCCATTCCTTTGAGAATGATAATCGTTGGGATAGAAGTCTGAACCGTGTGGTATCCTGAAATTCAGGACTGGGAATTAAAAATTTTTCAAGATTGACCAGGTCAACATGGTAACTGTTCTTGATCTTATTATAAAATGAATAATCACTTTGCAGCATGATTTTACAAGATTCCGTAAACTGATAATCCATAGAGAAACCGGTGTTTAACCTTTTGGTATAGTAATACCTGTCATCGGCGCCTTCGTATAAATATACCGTCGATAACGAATCTTTATCTCTCAGTTCTTCGTGCAGGTATTCCGCATAAAACTCCGATTGAAATTTTTTACCCCGGTAGGAGTATGTCATGCCCGGAATGTACTGTAATTTAGGTTTCCAGATATCGTACCGGGTATTTTTTTGAGGATTGAATCCGGCAAAAAAGTTGCGGGCAACATATAAACCAATATGATGATTTTTCAGCTTAAAAAAAACTTTTGCATTAGCATTATAGATACCTGCTGTTTCATAATGAGCGCTTATATCAGTAAGTATCTTTTCATTACCTCCCTGGCCTGTTATGATATTGATAGCACCTCCGATGGCATTACTGCCATAAATAACGGATAATGGCCCTTCGATAATTTCAATATGATCAACATTTGTAAGATTTATCTGATCAAGATCGATAATCCCAAGCTGTCTGCCTGAAACCGGCATACCGTTATATAATATCTTAATATATTCACCGCCAAGGCCCCTGAAACTCACTGAACGACCCAAAACACCTTCCTGTGTGAGGTTTATGTTCAGCTCATTTGTCAGTAATCCGGTAAGATTATCTGTTGCCTTAAGCTCAATATCTTTTTTGGTAAGTACACTCACATTGTAAACTGATTTATCGGACTTTCTCGGGGTAACCTGGCCGGTTACAACTACTTCATCGAGCTTAAACACATCGGGAATAAGTTCGATTTTTGGATTGGATTCGCTATAAAGCGTATCAGAAAATGTTTTATACCCCAGGCACACTATATTCACAATCATTGGGGATGAACCTTCCACCTGAAATTGCCCCCTGGAATCGCTTAACAAATTCTTTATACTATTTTTCTGTTCCAGTGATATTGATGCAAAAGGTACTTTTTCACCCGTGTTTTTGTTAATTATGGTATATACCTTTTGCTGTGCCAAAAGCAACCCAGAAGGCATGAGGTATAAAACAATTCCTAATATGACAGAACAGTATTTCACAAAACTACGGAGTTCGTATTATTTTATCATTTTTTGTTTTAACCCGATATTTCCGGTGGCGCTACCATCAAACCGGGTGAAATAAATCTGGTAAACATGATTTGTAGTAGTTTTTACAAAGTAACTTACATTATCTGCCAGGCTGTACTGATAGGTCATCATATCTATTTGTTTCCAGTCGTACCCAATGGTTGAAATGGATGAAGAATAATCGGCCATGGTTGTATCGGCGGCTGTCGGGGCAACCCCTGTTACTTTAGCAATGGTAACTCCAGGTTTACTCAAAACTCCGGTAACGATATAATTAATCTGCGTATCGTAATATTGGGTAAAAAGCAGATCCCAGTTTTCTTTCGCTGGTTCGCGATCGATAACGCTGTTGGATGACAGGGAATAATAAACATACTCCTTGGTTGCATAATTATTATCAGATATTGTTACGTTTATTTCATCCGATCCGTCGATGTTGGCATAAACAAAATTTACACTGTTTTGATATCCGTTTTTCATTCGGATAAGTATTTTTTTAGCGGAATTATCAGGCAATTTTATCAAAAACACAGAATTCCCGACAACGTTATGAGATGGCGCTCCGAGGTAAACACCCCAGCCAAAATCAAATCCGCCACCCATATTTGCACTAAATGCTCCGATATCCCACGTTTGCAAAGAATTATTGAGCTTTGGCCAACTGCTTATTTCAGAGGTATCTACTGGGTTGTACCAATCGTTGGTATCTTTCGATACCTCATATAACACAACTCCATTGCCTCCATTAATGATAATTGAAGGGCTCATAACAAATGTTCCAAAAGCAATATCCCAATTGGTACGGTTAACTTCAGTTATAGTGTTGTCATTGAGGCCATAAAATACATCATTCATATAATTTGGTCCCATGGAAATAGAGACATCCGTTGTACCTGAATTGTTATTATCTTTTTCACAGGAAATCATAACAATACTCAGTATAATTGCAATAACTATATATTTCATTTTTGATAATTTAAGTGAAAACTACTACTAATAAATGTATAACATGAAGGAAATTCCTGAATGAATAAATCAGGAGACTGAGGTTATAGTTAATTGCGGGGGAGCACGTAAAAGACAGGTGTTGTCAAAACAGGAATAAATATTTGTTGGAAAAAACTTAATGATGGCTTGTAATGGTATATATTTTGAGCAAATTGGTTTTTTATAAACCATAATCCCTGTCTTTTTCTGATGAGCATATTTATGGGGCTGAACAAAATAAGTTTTTTCATACGAAATTCTAGAGTTATCCTTAACGGTTACCTTAAAGCTATTTTGATTCTTAATTTCTTTCTTCAGTGTGGTATATACAAAACTATTCACAAGAATAGCGCCCCAGACGACTGCTAGGGAAAGAAGATATATTAATATAGAGCTGCTGCCGCTAAAGAAAAACATAAAATTCAGTTCTTAAATTATATGCAAATATAAATCATTAAGTTGTGCCAATCTCATTCGGTAAAATTATATTGTTAAGCAATGCATATACTGTAAATCCCGCAATCGTTTTAATTCCAAGTTTTGCAGAAATATTCTTGCGATGTGCAATAACCGTATGACTGCTTAAGAAAAGTTTATCGGCAATTTCCTTATTTGTATATCCCAATGCAACATACCTGAGAATATTTGTTTCTCTATCAGATAATATTTTTGCCTTTCCGTTTTCTTCTCTATTCTTATCTTTTCGGGATGTTGGTAAACTTCTGATTTTTCTCATAATTGAATCCTGTTCTTCATCCAGACAAATTGTATCTGCTTCTTTAAATTTGGATTCATTTTTACTACAAATCTGAATTAACCGGTAATTTTTAAGTTCCAGCCTGTTAAATTCTTTTTCATAATTCTCAGGGAGTTGCTTTTCATCAATGATAATGATTGCATTTTCTGTTTCGCTGTCAAAATAGTTTAGTTCTGCCAACGAATTTAATTCATGAATGTAGCTCCGATCTTCAACCTCGGAAATCATTCTAACCAATGCAGAACGTATCAGGAATGACTTTTCTATGATAAAAATTCCTCTCATTTTTGTATCTGCCTGGCGAGGATTGATTTTTCCATTTCCCTTACTTTTGGAATAAGCACTTTATCTTCGATACGGGCGTGATTGTTCAGATCTTTTTCAAGTCTGAAAAGTTCTGTGAGGATATTATTACAAAGAAAAACATCATCGAAAGGAGGAAAAAATTTAATCAGTATGTTTTTTAAATCATATAATTTATCTTCAACGTTGTTGTGCTCATCAGCAAACTTAACAATAGAGTATGATTTTATTTTATCGACAATTTGTTGACTACTGCTATTCTGCTGAAACACTTTTTCAACCTCCAAAACATAAGGTAGCACGAGATTTTCTTCACGTTCGATATGTGCAATCAATTCTTCTTTGTATTCCCCGAAAAATTTTTCAATAAGCCCAAGCCTGTCTTTATTATAGTTATTTGATGTGTTGATGAGCGCTTGAATAAAAGATTCAATTTGGGGTATTTTAACGGACAGATAATATTCATGTGTTTTCTGTAGATAATGGACAAGCAGTTCAAGCCTGAAATGTTGTAGCTCTTTGTCTGGAAAATAATCGGGATCGTGATATGAATTTACAATTTCCAGAAAGAAATGAACGTCTACTTCATGTTCTTTGCAAACCTCTTCGACACTCTTATTTCCAAACCCTAACCGAATATCAAACCTTGTTATTACAGGCAAAAGCAGATAATTTAGATGAATAATATCTGCCATTAACATATCGGAAAAAATCTGCATAGTTCAAAATTTGACTTCAAAGGTAGCTATTTATAATGAATATAAATAGTTAGGTCATCGAATCTCACTTCAGGGAATTTATTCTGAAAACGATTCCCGCGAAAGCCCGATTTGTTTTTCAGAGGTTTTGTCACCGACAGGTTCCACATGAATGGCGACATCAAAAATATTATCAATGCACTCTTTGATGCTGTCCTCAACATCATGCGCAATTTGGTGGGCTTTCTGGAGAGATATTTTTCCATCGACTTCGATATCTGCCGATACCATTATTTTATCACCTATTTTTCGGGCGCGTACCCGGTGAGGATTGTGAACTCCTTCCACCTTTTCCATAGCTGAAAAAATTTTGTCGTAAATGGTACAATCCTGTGTACCATCCATTAAATCGACATTTGATTGCATAAAAATCTCAATGCCAACTTTGATGATCCAAATACTTACCAAAACGGCAACAATTGGATCAATGATGGGCAATTTAAAAATAAAAGTAAGAATTAGTCCCACGAGAACTGAGCTCGAAATCAAAACATCATTCTGCATGTTACGTCCGTTGGCAATCAACATATCGCTGTTGGTTTTTTTACCAACATATTTCTGGTGCCATGCTAACAAAAATTTACCTCCAATAGATACTATGGTAACAACAATGGCAATTTTCGATGGAAGCCCGGTAATCGCACCATGTGCAAGTTTTTGAACGGTTGATATGGCTAATTGAGCGCCTGCAAACAAAATAATAAAAGACAATGCTTTGGTTGCAATGGTATCGACCTTGCCATAACCATAAGGAAATCTAATATCCGGAGGTTTTGAAAGTATCCTTGCAGCGATTAGTGTAATTACGGAAGTTATGATGTCGCTCATGGAATCGATACCATCAGCTACCACTGCCAGGCTGCCTGCAATAAGACCTATTACAATCTTAATTAATGCAAGAAATGCATTCCCGAAAATACCAACCCACGAGGCTTTTCTTATTTCATATTCCCTGTTCAAATTTTAAGAATGTTAAAATTTAAACTGCTAAATTAAGTTTTTCACTTCGATTTATATGTATCCGAAGTAGATTGCAGAAAATTCCACAACCTGTATGGGGAATCAACATAAGTAATTTAAGTGACTTTTATGTTCTGAATTAAATTTTCATCGAATAAGCTGTTGAAGCTGAATTGATTTGGACATAAACTTCGATTTTAGTTAAATGCATGGCATAATCCTTTCAATCAACCAAAGGAAAATTTTTAGTATAGATTTTAAAATTCATTCCTCGTGAAAAAGTATTCTTGGTATTAGCTGCAGCACTGGTTATGTCAATTTGCCTGCCGCAGAAATTGGGTGCAACTTATCTCGAAGCTGTTCCGGCAATTAGCAAGAGCGGAGAATTGTATGCCGAAATAAAGGTTACCGAACTTCCTGATGCAGTAAGTAAGGCTATCTTAAAAGATTATTGGGGATGCACTATCGACCAAGCCTTTAGCGTTTCAGACGGAACTTATAAGGTTGAAATTCACAAATCTCAAACTGAAATATTTTGTTCCTTACTGAATAATTCAATAAACCACGTGATTTTCTCACGTGTGGTATTTCCTAATTCAATCCATTCTTCATCAGAAATTGGATTTTTTTCTGTTGCCTCAATCTTCAATAATTGTGCTATTATTTGAATAGCTTCTATCTGACGGAACATGGATAACATTTTGTGAGCCAGATCCTGAAGCGACTTAAAATCTTTTTCGTCCTGATATTTTTTAAACAGAATCAGGTTCTTATAGGTGGATTCAATAAATGATAACAAATTTTTGTTAAAATCTGCATCATCATTGCCAGTATATTTCCTAATCCTTGTCAGATTGTAATTTAGTTCTTCGCTCTGGTTATCAGGAATATATGGAGTCTGTGTGTATGAAACGGGAATTCTTTCGGATAATACCTTATTTACAATTTCCAGCAACTGTTCAGGAAGAAAGGGTTTAAACAGACATGCTGAAAATCGGGATTCGGGATAATTCTCGTTTTCGGAGCTGCGTTTGCCTGTAATTGCTATAACCGGTATATTTTTATCAGTTTTATTACGAATAAACGCCAGTAATTCAATACCACTCATGGTTGGCATCTGTATATCGGTCAATATCAGGTCGTAAGGATTTTTCTTTAAAGATTGTATTGCTGAATTGGCAGACTGGAACTTATGTGTTTTCATTTTGTCTTTTTCCAACGTTTCGGCCATTATGTCAAGCAATGTTTCATCGTCATCAATCAGCATAATTTGTTTATTCACAGGCTTTTCAGTTGACAGTTCCGTTCCAACCTGATTATCAGATGCCGGTTTAATCCATTTTTCAAGCGGTAAAAAAATGGTAAAACTGCTCCCGTTTCCGGGACCGCTTTTTAATGAAACCGTTCCATTCATAAGTTCAACAATCCTTTGGGTAATAGCAAGACCCAAACCTGCGCCTTCATATTGTTTTTTTTCTTCCGAAGAAACCCGGGTAAATTCATTAAAAATTACTTTTTTATCCTTTTCAGAAATTCCAATCCCGGTATCTTCCACTTCGATTTTGATGCGATCAATATTCCTGTGACTTTCATAAAGGGAAACTTTCAAAATTACTTTCCCTTTTTCGGTAAATTTAATTGCATTTGATATCAGGTTTGACAATATTTGTTTTATTCGTACCGGATCACTCAGATAGTCGGTTGAGTTGTCAAGTTTATTCTGAAGCTGAAATTCCAGGTTTTTGGCTAATGCCACAGGATAAAATCCGGAAAAAGTGTCGTCAATAAGTGTATCAAGCTTAAACCAAATGTTTCTGATCTTAAGTTTTCCCGAATCAAGCCGGGACAAATCAGTTAAATCAGTAATCAGCTTCAAAACATGTTCGTAAGAATTGGTAATGTTTGCCAGATAATGATCTTTCTGTCCTTTGTCATCACTTTGATTCATAAGCCGGGCATAACCAATCACCGAACTTAAAGGCGATTTGATATCGTGGCTTATGGTCAGCATGAACTGTTCTTTGCTTTTAAGCAACGAATTGGAATATTCAATCGACCGTTCCAGCTCTTTTCTGTATTTTTGACTTTTGCTGATATCTCTGAGTATTAAAATTATAAAACCAATAATGGTGAGTAAGGCAACCGTTCCGAGGCCAGCTATATACCATGTGGTTTTCCTGATACGTCCCTGAATAATTTTCAATTCATTGAACGATCGGATTATCTCATCATTCTTGAAAATATTCAACAGCTGGCGCAATTGAGCAGAAATCGTAAGATTGTTTTCCAGAATTTCCCGTTCCTTTTGCTCAAGTTGCTGATCAATTTCATTATTTTCACCCTGAAAATTCTTCATGATAAGCGATAGATATTGCACCGTTGAATCCGCGGGATTAAATGAATTCTGCACAGTGTCGTACTGAACAGAATGATTAATTTTTACCTGCATTACAGAGTCACTGGACTCATTTGATGCAAACACATGAAAAAACCTCGAAATAAAACTCTTCTTTTTTTGTTTAATGAAAATGGTATCGCGGTTGGTTGAAACCTTTTTATTAATACTGAAAATTTTTTCAGCGGAGTCCCCGGTTTTGGATAATTTATCCAATGTTTGTTTCATTAATTCTCCGGATGTCCTGCTTTTTTTGATGGAAACCAGTTCTCTCAGGTTACTTCTTTTTTTATCAAATAGAGTTCGGATACTGTCTGTATATAAAAGTTCCGGGTTACCTGCTGAAAGTAAATTCAATGTATCAATCTGACTGTAAATGGTATCCATAAAATATTCATAATGGACATAATATTTAAGGTTTCCTGTCTGTACGTAGGTGCGTTCGAGACCTTCAGCCTGATATAGATTGGTGAGTATATTATTAACCAGAAAAACCTTTTGATCCAGAGGATTTAAATCAGAATTTTTTCGGGAATATTTTACAGTTTCGGTATAAATTACATAGATAATAATGCTGGAAATAATGAAAAGAAGGAAATATCCTAATAATATTTTTGCCTTTATGGAGCTTATCAGATTTTTCATAAGACTGTTTTAAATGAGAATTTTAGGATATCTCAAGAAACAACTGCAATTCGCTTAAAATAGTATCTGCAATCAGGATTAACAATCAGAAGTGCGAATGGTTTCGTTGCACTTGCCTGAAATGTTTGGTATCTCTTCAATTCTATAGTAAACCCATAGAGGTCATTTTAACGGGATATTTTTACAAAAAGCTAAATAGCATAGAATTATTCAACGTTAAACCTATTATAAGAATCATAATATGCATACGTGGTAAACTTTATAAACAATTTGAAAATTAATCAAAACAATCACAGATTCAACTTGTTTATTATGAAGATTAATGTTTTATTTATTAAATACCAATCATATGAAAAGAAATGCATCTGCTATCTGGAAAGGAAACCTGAAAGAGGGAAACGGATTCATGTATGTTAAAAACAGCGTTCTTAATAATGCACAATACACGTATAAATCAAGATTTGAAAATGGGACCGGAACAAATCCAGAAGAGTTGATTGCCGCAGCCCATGCGGGTTGTTTTAGTATGGCACTGAGTAACGTGTTGGGAAATTCAGGCTTTACTCCCGAAACGATTGAAACTACTGCAACTGTTACACTTGAGGAAGGCACCATTAAGAGTTCTCATCTGGTTGTGAAAGTAAATGTTCCGGATATCAGCGAAAAAAAATTACAGGAGTGTGCTGAAGATGCTAAAGCTAATTGTCCGGTTTCCAAGGCATTGAATGTGGAGATTTCTATGGAACTATTGTAAAGGAGAATAATTTATTTTAATAAAAAAGCCGATGTAAATGATATTAACATCGGCTTTTGAACGAATTAAAGTTTGCTTATCTGGAATGAATATAAAGTCTGTAAGTTCCTTCAGCTTTATTGGTAGTGATAATTAACTTCCATTTACCTGTATAATTTTTTGATTTATCCGTTAAATCAAATTTCTTCGTCCACCTTACATCAGAAGCAGGATCAATTTCAATAGTTTTAAGATCTTTCCCGTCGGGCATAACGAATTTTATAGAAATTTTTCCGCTCCTTGTAGAACCGGAAAGATTAATATCAAGTAATGATGCACTGGTTTCTACATCAAAAGTTTTTGTACTTTCTATTGATTCACCAGTAAAACTTTTACTAAGAATAAGATCTGAACTTTCTTTAGTTTCCTGTAAAAGAAAAGGTTCTACCATTGCACTCTCCCCGGTACTGGGAATTACAATTTTCTCAACTTTCTCAACTTTCTGTGCACTTGCAACAAATATACCAAGTGCTGAAGTAATGATCAATAACAAAATAAATTTTTTCATCTTTTTCTTATTTTAATAAATTGAATAATCCGTATTATGTAATAATTTTTTATGAAACAAATATACAAAGGCATTTAAAATGATATGGTTAATGTAATGTTAATGACAGGTTAACGTCAAACTGGCATTAAAAAAACTTATATCTTTGAAGGCATACCAAGAATTATTTATGAGATCCAAACTGATTATTGTGGTTTCTATACTTGCAGTTGTTGTTTTGATTTTAATTCAGATTTATATCATTCGTGAATATTACAGGTTAAAAAGCAGGGATTTCGACATACAATATGCCCAGGTTGTATATAATGCACTGACAGAATATGATCAATATAGCAGGGTGTATCTGTTTGATTCACTTAATTACGTTTTTAATCATATTGCATTAGACTATTTAAATCAACCTGTAATTCATAATGATTTATTAAATCCGGATACTAAACAGAAAATTCTTAGTGAATTCTTAGATGTATTAAACCATGAAGAAAAGAATAAACTAAAGATTATTCAAAATCTAAAATTAAGTCAGCTTGATACCTCTTTCATATCGAAGTATATTATTAATGAAATTGCCTTTCTTGATTTTGACAGTATTATTCCAGTTTATCAAAGAGAGATTGAAAATTCAGCATTACTCAATAAAGAACAAAAAGGATTTTTTGTGAAGTCATACGTAACCGAAGGGGATTTTTACCGGATAAACTTTGATTTCTATGCTGATTTTACAAAAAAAGGAGCAATTATTCTGGCTGAGATGAGGGGATTGCTGATGATTATTATTGTTACAATAGTAGTTGTACTTCTGGCATTTATCTATACAATATATTCATATGCCAGGCAAAAAAAGCTGGCCGATTTGAAAGGCGATTTTATTGATCATATCACACATGAATTTAAAACACCGCTTTCCACCATATCTGTTGCTGTTTCTTCGTTAAAAAGATCAGAAATAAAATTCAATTCCGGCAAAATTGATGAGATAACAAGTATTATCAATAAGCAAAACCGATTTTTGACTCAAATGATTGAGCATGTTATTGAAACCAGTCAGCTGGAGCGTAATCAACTGATCCTTAGCAAAAAGAATATAGAAGTTAAATTATATGTTCAACAGTTAATTCAGGATTTTCTTTTGGAAAATCAGGATAAAAAAATCAATATTCAGGAAGAGTATCTTGTTGATGATAAATTTAGTTATGCACTCGATCCTTTACAATTTTCAAGGCTTATTTATAATATATTAAGTAATTCTGTCAAATACTCACCTAAAGATGTTCTTATTCATTTACGCATATCGGTTAATGAATATCTGAAGATGGAATTCACTGATAACGGCATCGGAATTGCCAAAAATGAACTTGAACATATATTCATAAAATTTTACAGGGTGAAAGGCGAGTTTACCGGTGGTATTAAAGGACTTGGTCTTGGACTCTATCTGGTGAAGATGATTGTTGAGGCACACGAAGGATTAGTAGATGCAGAAAGCGAACCCGGAAAGCGAACCACTATAATTATTCGATTGCCATTAAACCAGAAAGAAAGATGAAAATTTTACTTATTGAAGATGATCCTGATTTGGGTAAACTATTATCCGAATATCTTAAAATAAATGGATTTGAAGTTTATCTTGCACCTAATGGCAAATCAGCACTGGAAATTCTAAAAAAGGACCTGGTAGATCTCGCAACAATCGACATCATGTTGCCCGATATCAATGGCATTGAGCTTGCCAAATCATTGAAGACAATCAAACCTGAAATGCCTTTTCTTTTCCTTACTGCCAAAAATCGTAAAGACGATATAATCTCAGGCTTAAAAGTAGGGGCTGATGATTATATTACCAAACCCTTTGAACCGGAAGAGCTGGTTTTAAGAATAAACGTGGCACTGCGCAGGAACACAAATCCTGAGGGAATCGATTTGACTATAGGGAAATCGGTTTTATTCATCAATGAATTCAGATTGAAAACCCCCAGGAATGAATACAAGCTTACAAAGCGTGAATCGGAATTACTAGGATACATGATTAAAAACAGGAATCACCTGGTGAAACGTGAGGTTTTATTAAAAACATTGTGGGGGGAAAATGATTATTTTCTGGGTCGCAGTATGGACGTGTTTATCAGCCGGTTGAGAAAATATTTTAAAGATGATTCAATGGTTACCCTGGAAACGTTCAGGGGAATAGGGTATATACTTAAGGCGAGTTAATGGAAGGGGGGTAGTAACAGTTGGCAGACTATGCTGTTGAAATGAGATTATGAAAATTATCTAAAAATTTCCGGGTAAATTATAATAAATTATAATTGAATTTATAATGGATAATGATTGGTTAAAGGTAATTTTAATGAATGATTAAAATTTTTTTATTGAGTATTTAAATATATGCTATTATATTGTGATATGAAATGGGCATTATGAAAAGAACAAGATTTATTTAAACAGCTTATATTTAATTGAATAAATTGTGACTCTAAAAAAATTCATCATGAATAATATGAAAGCGTATCTAATAATATTTTTTACTATTCTTTGCTTTATAGAAATAAGTGGGCAAATTTATCTCGATTCAAGATTTGTTCGTACAGACAAGGAATATGCAAAGTACTATCAGATAATCGATACCCTAAATAATAGAATTGAATTAAAAAGGTATTTATTGAATGATACATTAATTGAAATTGGACAATTTAAATCTTTAATACCATTGATACAAGAGGGTAAAAATTTGAAGTATTATGAGAATGGACAATTAATGTATGAAATTGATTATTTAGATAATAGGATTAATGGAAACGTCATTGGATATTATGAAAATGGTCAAATTAGACGTAAAGATTTTTATAAAAATGATACTTTAATAATTGGTAAATGTTATACAAAAGAAGGTACAGATACAAGTCATTATTTATATATTAAGAATCAGTAGTGTCCGACTAAATTATTTGTTTATCCACTACGTGGAATAGGATCTTTACTTTATTGCTTTATTACAACACTTTATTTTCCCGCTTTATAGCGGGAAAGGCTCTACGGAGAATTTCCGCGTAGCGGATTAGGAATTGTAGAAAAAAATAACCCCAAAGGCAGTGATACCTCGTAGAGGTTCTACAAAATAAAATGTATAAAGATTATAAAAGCATTTAGTCGGTCAGTAGTGATTAAGAATCCAAGTTTTAGAAAAGGCGATATTAATAGTTTTCGAAAATATGTAGTCAAGAACTTAACATATCCTGTTATTTCAGCAGAAAATAAAGTACAGGGAGAGGTAATTATTCTTTTTTATGTAAATTCTTTAGGTTATGTTGATGAAGTTTTCATCTTAAGCACTCCTGATGAAGCGTTAGGACACGAAGCAAAAAGAGTTATTTAATCATCTCCGAGATGGGAGCCAGGATTAATAGAAGGTAAACCTGCCAAATTTAGTTTCACTATTCCTGTAAGATTTTTTCTTAAATAGAAAAAAAGATTTTTTAATAATTTGGTAATTTCTATATATAATCCTTTTTAAATTAAAATTATTAATTGAAATAATCATTTCAAGGCAATATTTTTGAAAATCTTAATCCCCTTAATCAAGTATATAATAATTTTTTCATAAATTGAATCCTGAAAAATTTTTTACTTTTTAATTCCTGACTATCGAATGGATAGATGATTGTTTCCTGTTATAGATTTGAAAATGTTCGAAGCATTATTAAAACCCTGCCATAAGCAAGAATTATTATCAACAAAATCCTCTGCACCATGAAAACATTAATTTGTATAATAAAACCAAATATTTCGAAGGCAAATAAATGGTTATCCGGCAAATTGAAAATTGGTATTTGTGTCTTATTCATGATAACATTTTTTACCGGTTCAGTAATTAAAGCAACTGAATCTGATACCATTTCTATCTGGTCTACCCTTATGGCCGAACACCTGATGAGTAGTCCATCCATTGCAAACGGTCCTGCTTTGAATATGTATGTTTTTGCTACAGCCATGAAGGGACTCAGGGAGCTGTTTGAAGCTTCCGGTGATTCGGTGTATTTTTATTATATTAAAAATATAGTTGATAATAATCTGTCATATTACCAAAATATAACCGGCTTGTCGGTTTATGATATGGATTTTATTAATGGAGCCAGCCTAATCTTGTTTATGTATTCTAAAACAGGCGATTCCAAATACATTCCGGCTATTGATTCAACCCTGAAATATTTAAACGCTATGCCCAGAACACCCGATGGAGGCATTTATCATAAAGGTGGTTCTTCCTATTACAGATTGCAGCTGGACGATTTATACATGATAGGTCCGTTTATGGCAGAATATGGCAAAATTTTCAATAAACCGGAAGTATATCAGGATGCAGTGAAACAGGCATTATTATTTAAAAAATATATGGGTGATACTGTTACAGGACTGATGTATCACGCATGGTACGATGGAAGCAAAGGGGCAACGGCCGGATGTACTCCTTATTTCTGGGGAAGGGGCATTGGCTGGGTTGAAATGGGACTGGTCGATATGCTGGATTTTTTACCTGAGTCCTATACAGGCAGAGATAGCATTATAACAATGTTTCAGGAATTATCAGAAGCCATTTCAACTATTCAGGATAATTCCCTTAATGTTTGGTGGCAAGTCCTTGATATGCCTGGTGTCTCCGCCAATTATCCCGAATCTTCGGCATCATGTATGTTTGTTTATTCCATTGCCAAAGGGATCAGACTTGGATATCTTGATAACTCTTTCCAGAACTGTATTGAAACAGGCATGCAGGGAATCATGGATAATTTTCTTGACAGGCCAAATGAGAATTTAATAAATATCACTCACTTATGTCCGGGCCAGGCTCCGGCTTTTACCCTGGGTCAATATTTTCTGGGAATTGGCACGAATGGACATGCAGTTGGGCCATTTATCGGGGCAACACTCTATACGGCAAATCTGGATATATTCCCTGTAGCCTTAGATGAAGTGAAGGTTCAGCAAGAAATTCAGCTTGACAACTATCCCAATCCTTTCAATGGCGAAACAACAATACGTTTGCGTTTGCCTGCAAGTGAATATTTTACCCTGGATATTTGTGATATATTCGGGCAGCAAATAGAACGACTTTATGAAGGTACCGAACCTGCAGGAATGCACAGCTATTCTTTCAACACAGCTCATCTTGTAGATGGAATTTATGTTTATGTATACCAGTCAGCATCGGGAAGAATAGTTAAAAAGATGATACATATACAATAAAGATGTTTAATTAATGAACGATTGAACTCAATGGAACGAAAGGATTTTTTAAAAAATGCATGCACATACGGATTATGTGGTTGCTTTGGTATGTCAATTATTTCAGCAAATAGCAAATTGGCTGGTTCTGATGATGAACAGGATGAAAACCCTCCGGACTGGAGGATTGATTTCATGCAGAACCGGTTTAATGATTTAATCAGGATACTTAATGATACATTAGATAATGAATCTTTAATAAATGTTCTGCACCAGCTTGGTGCTAAATGTGGTGAAGATTTTGCCAATAAGTATAAAAACAATCCCGAAGGATTCTTTGAGTTTATCAAAAGTATGAGGGCAGAATCCGTTGAGGTTGATAAGGAAAGAGGTATTATTAAAGTGAATGAAAAAGTACGTGATACCTGTAATTGTCCGTTTATCAGGGAAAAAGAAGCTCCTGAAACTTTATGCAATTGTTCGGTAGGCACCCAAACGAAAATTTATGAAAGTCTGTATAACCGGCCCGTTAAGGTAACATTGGACAAGTCGGTATTGAAAGGGGATGAAAGGTGCAGCTTTACCATAAAGCTGCTTTAAATGAATTCAGGATATAAATCAATACCGTTAAGTTTCAACCGAAAAACTGTAAGGGCATCAGCATCGGTTACGAAAGAAAAAAATGCAATACATAGTTTGACTGAAATTGATATTTCAGAACCCCGGCGACTGATTAAAGAACATTTTGAGAAAACAGGGGAGAAACTCTCCTTAACCGCATATATTGTAGCATGTCTCGCAAGTGTAATAAAGGAATTTCCGCAATTTAACTCGTTTATAAAACGCAACCGGCTCATTCTGCTGGATGATATTACTATTAGTGTACTTATTGAAAGGGAAATAACCGGCGAAAAAGTACCGGAACCAGTCGCTATAAAGAATACACAACAAAAAACATTTCGGCAAATACATACTGAAATCAGGGAGGCTCAAAAGCATCAAAGCGCAAATATCGGTGAGCTGTCGGGATTTTTCTGGATACGCTTTATTCCCGGTTTTTTGTTAAAAACTTTTGTACGTATTGCAGACAGAAATATAAACATGGCCAAACGGTATGGAAAGATTGGTGTAACTGCCGTTGGTATGTTTAGCAAAGAGCCTGTCTGGTTTATCCCTCACGGAACTGCAACAGTCTTAATTACTGTCGGAAGTATCAGTCACAAAGTGATTGAAAATGCCGGAATATTTGAATCCCGTGAACATCTCTGCATTACTGCTTCATTTGATCATAATATTGCAGATGGAGCGCCTGCAGCCCGATTTATGAGTATGTTTTCCAAGACTGTTAAAAGTGGCAGATTACTGGCTGATGAGTTTTCTGAAAATTAATTTCTTTATCCCTGATTTGTCATGAAAACTAACCGGAACTCAATAGAGAAAAGGGATCAGCTTTTTGGTCTTTTGGGAATATGAAGCATATTCAGCATATCCTGCAATTAGCTGCTTTTCTTCATATTCAATCTTAATCAGTAATGTTAAAACTAAGAATAGAAGCACCCCGGATCGGACAAAGGAGAACTCATCTATTATCAGGGAGGTACAAAAAATAATTACTGCCAAATACATGGGATGGCGGATAAATCTGTAAGGTCCGGTATTTATAAACTGGCTGCCAGGTGTATAATCCGGCATCACAGAAAGATGACTTTTCTGCATGGCGAAAATGGCCCAAAATCCAAGTCCAATGCCTATAACCATGACAGAAGATGATAATATTCCGCTGTATGACAGATGATGTGTTAAAATCAGAATACTGATACATGAAAACTGTGAAATTACCAGCACATATGATTGTATTTTCCCGGACATAAAAAATTTTGCTTTACACCAGAATGCTAAATGTAGCTATCTCTGTTAAAAACAGTTATCTCAACAGGAAGTTCGACAGAGCGCGTGTTTTAATCGTGCATGTTGCCAATTTTTATCAGCATTTTTTCATCCAATATTTTTATACGCCTTCCGTGAAGTTCTATCAGCTTATCCTGTTTGAATTCTGATAACAACCGGATAACAGATTCGGTTGCAGTTCCAACAATATTCGCCAATTCTTCCCGGGTAAGTGATATTTTAATAAATTTTTCATTATCAAGATCGAACTCTTTGCGTAAATGAATAAGCACTTCCGCAAGCCTTTCTCTCACAGTCTTTTGGGCAATATCTGTAATATTATCGTTTGCTTCACCAAGTTCTTTACAGGCAATTCGCAGCAAATCGTAGGCAAAATCGCCATTGGTTTTTACCAGGTGAATGACCATGTCAGCCGAAACATGAATAATAGCAGTATCTTCAATCACTTTTGCGGTGGTACAGGCTCGTTCTTTGGCAAGCGTGGAGCGAAATCCCATAATATCTCCTCTTTTGGCAAATCTGATGATTTGTTCTTTGCCATCAAAACCGGTTTTATAGATTTTTATGATACCTTTCTGAACACAAAAAAAGCCGGGAATCCTGCTTCCCTCTTCATAAATTATGGTTCCTCGTTTATAGTGTTCCGGTTCCTGGTCTATAGGAATCTGACCTAACTCATCTTCCGAAAGATGTCTGAATATTGAATTGGAATCAATCATATATGCTTTTTGTTAGATGACTAAAATAATGTTAGATAAACGTTCAAATATGTTTCTTAAAAGAATCAAAGTTATTAAGATAAAACAAATTTTTAAAAATCAGAAATATTACTTATATCTTTAACATATTTTATACACATAAAGAGAATAATTAATCACCTGATATAACGCATAAGGTTTCAAACAAAGATTGTCGGAATGATAGGTTTTAATATAATCTTAAGATTTAAATTCACACAAACCAAAAGAGGATTTAAACTATTATTTTGAATTTATGTTTTACCACCTAATTTAAAAACTGGAATATGAAAGAGAGTATAGATTTAAAATGGTCAAACAATATGGTCTTTGAATCTGAAGTTGACGGACATAAAATACAAGTAGATGCAAAGGCTGATGTAGGTGGAACCAATCAGGGACCACGTCCCAAACCTTTAATGATGGTTGCACTTGCAGGTTGTACAGCCATGGATGTTATTTCAATTCTGAACAAAATGAGAGTGGAGTTGGAATATTTTAATGTTAATGTTGAAGGCGAACTAACCGAAGAACATCCCAAACAGTTTATATCCATGCACTTAATTTATGAATTTAAGGGTAAAGATTTGCCGATGAGTAAACTTGAAAAAGCCGTGGAATTATCGCAAACTACCTATTGCGGCGTAAGTGCAACATACCGTAAAGCAATGAAGCTAACGCACGAAATAAAAATATTGTAACCTGTTTTTTGAGCAAACCTTTAAAATATATTTCTGATTTTATCAGTCTGATTTTCCCACAGATATGTGCAGCATGCGGGAATAATCTTTTTTTACATGAGCATGTCATTTGCACCAAATGTCTGGTCGATTTACCGCGTACACATATTACAGATTTGGAAAATAACCCAATTGCCCAGTTGTTCTGGGGACGGATAAGGTTGAAATACTCTTCTGCATTTTATTATTATACCAAAGGAAGCAAGTACCTGAACATCATTCATGGTTTGAAATATGAAGGGCGGCAGTATATCGGAACAGAAGTAGGGAAACTATTTGGGGCGGAACTATTATCAACAGTTATGTCGAAAGTTGATTTGGTGGTACCGGTTCCGTTGCATCCGCGTAAACTTAAAAAAAGAGGTTTCAATCAAAGTGAGCTTATCGCAAAAGGCATTGCAGAGATGCTGGGAAAAAATACCGAATCCCGGGCTATTGAAAGAATTGTGGATACAAATTCTCAAACACGCAGATCCCGGTTTCAGCGATGGGAGAATGTAGAAGGGATTTTTAAGGTTAAAAAACCGGATATCTTTAAAAATACTCATATTTTGTTGGTAGATGATGTGGTAACCACCGGTTCAACATTCGAGTCGTGTGCAACCGAAATCCTGAAAATCGAGGGTGCTACTGTAAGCGTAGCAGCGCTTGCGGTAGCAAAATACAATTAACCTCCAAACGCCGGTAACCATTTCATTTAATATTCCATGTAAGATCTACAACCCAGTTTGATCTCACCTCTACCTGGTCCGGATAGAAAAACACTTTCTCGGGTTGAATTTTTTTAAGATAATTACCTGTGTCCCATTTACCGTTTTTGTTGGTATCGAGAATTGCTTTAATCCTGTAAGTTGCCGGAACCAGATAATCAAATACCACAATTTCTGAATTATCAATGGTCTTGGTTCTGATTACTTTGTCCTTACTATCGAGAAGTTGAATGAGAAAATGTGTGTTTTCACTGCCGGTTGTAAGGTTGATTTGTCCATAATAATCCAAAACCTGAGTAGTAAATGTCAAATCAATGGTATCATTGGTCTCACCGTAAATATCGGTGAAAGCCTGAGGAGCTATAAATAGTCTGTATTTAGCCTCCTCATCCCATTTCACATGGAAGGCAAATTTATGAAGACGCAATGTATCTTTCATCAAATCAAAATCGACTGGCGATTCAACTGAATCAACAATCTGATAGAGCCGGATACTATCTATATTGAACTGGAGGATGGGTCTCTCCGCATTAATAACAATCGGACGGTTCAAATCCATTTTTGAATTGTTAGAAATATTTATCCGTAAATTTAGCACCGGTGTTTTTTCAACTTCGGTTTCTTCTTTTCTTCCCCTCCGGTTAGGTGGTTTAGCAACTTTTTTCTCTTTGTATTTTAGTATAAGGGTATCGGTTACAGTTACCGGTTGATTCAATGTATCGAGCGCTGTATAAGAAACTTTCCAGTCAAGGGTATCGAGATTTGCTATTGTGGTATCGGTAATCCAGAGGGTTATGGTATCATTAAATTTTGAGTTTTCTTTCAGGATAAGGCCCGGTTTATCATCAAAATTTAAAGGTGTGATATGAACAGAATCGAATTGAGGTCTGTTGAATTCAATAACTATTTTTCCTTTCTCTTCCCTAAGTTTTTCAGTAATATACTGTATTTTGGTTTCCTCGGTAAACATCAATAAATTAACATGCAAGGCATAAATTTTTTTCTGGGGAATTTTTATAGTATCGCCGGTTAAACTGTCAATTACAAAACTGGTCATCAGGGAATCAGTAAACATGGTGGAATCTACAAATTCAGATATGAGAGATGTATCAATCTCTATGTTTTCTTTAAAATTTGTAATTGTAGGATCAAAATTAAAAGCAGAATCGATAAATGCTATGGCTTCATCCGGAAGATCATAAATCATATCACGGTTTGCATCTTTCAGAGCGAATATCTTATAGGTTCCCGTTTTGATATTATTGATGGCAAAGTCTCCATTTTTTTGTGTCCTGCCCACATAAGCAGGAATTTCGAGTAACGGGGCAGAATCATTCAGATCACTAAATAACATCACAAGTACAGGATCTTTCATAGGAACCAGGTCTTTTGCTTCCACAAGATTACCAGTCAGCGACAGTGAATCAAGAATATTTCCGGTTGACACAACAAATTCAAAATTAGCAAGCGGATTTCCCTCGTTAAAATCAACAATGGAATTCCCAAAATTAAATGTATAGGTAGTGCTGTCTCTTAATTTATTGTTTAGATCGAAAATGAAGGTTTTCCCTCTAAGCTTGTACGTTGTCCTTTCTTCTAATGGGGGTGAGATAATTAATTCATTGGATAAATCTTTAATCGATACAAATTCATTAAAAGTAAGTTCAAACCGGTCTCCTTTATAATTCTTTTTAAAGTTTTTTGGAGTGCTTTTAACAATTACCGGGGGAGTTACATCTTTTGGTCCGCCTGATGGCGACCCAACTTTGGCACAATTGCTGATCAATAAAAACAGGAAAATCCCGGTTATTGGCAAGCAGATTTTTTTTAAGGTTGTTATCAACTTATTCGGGTAATACAGATTCAAACTTAAAACTTTTACGGTAACAGAATATTGCAAATTGCATCAAAAATAACAATAATTAACAAGTTGACATAAAAAATAATCAGTCATATCAACTGTTGTATCGCTCCAAAACTTTTTTTTCTTGCTAAGTTAGTCAATAGTTTATTAGATTTGCAGAAACTAATCATACCGATATGCTAAACTTCATTATCTGGAATGTAAGGCCACAACTTGTGAACCTGGGTTTCTTTGAACTCAGATATTATAGTCTTCTGTTCGCTGCTGCATTTGTGCTAGGCTATATTATAATTTATAAAATGTTGCAACGTGAAGGACTTGATACCGGCATTCTTGAGAAACTTACAATCTATGTGGTTTTAAGTACAATTATTGGAGCCAGATTAGGGCATTGTCTGTTTTATGAATTTGGCTATTATAGTCAGCATCCCCTGGAAATAATATTGCCCTGGAAAGGAACCATTGGCAAAGATTTCAGATTTACAGGATACCAGGGACTTGCCAGTCACGGTGCAGCAGTTGGTATTCTGGTTGGAATTTATCTTTTTTCACGGAAGACCAAGCTTTCGTATTTGTGGACTCTCGACAAGCTTGCAATTGTTGTGGCATTAGCTGCAGTGATGATTCGAACCGGTAATTTGATGAATTCAGAAATTTACGGTAAATACACACATAATGAAAGTGGTTTTCTGTTTGTTCACGATTTTTCGAGGTATGTCTCATCCGATAAGGAGGTCAGGAAAATTTATTACCATAAAACCGATTCGGTTATCAATACAACTGCAAATGCTGTTCCGATTGAAGTAACAATACAATTTACCAACAAAATTAAGGATGAGAATATAGTAAAACGTTTTGCTGAAAATCGCCTGAAAAATTTCCTCAACAATAAGCTATACGATCTGGATCTTTTTTATCCCAATCCGGAACAATTAAATTATGAAATTGTAAAACAAGATCGCAGCCTGTTGCTTAAAACCTGGGTGTTAGGATATCCAAGGTATCCTACCCAAATATTAGAGGCTTCGGCGTATCTGGTTATCTTTTTATTGTTATTGGGAATATATTTTAAAAAAGGAACCAGGTTACGCAATGGATTTTATATCGGATTGTTCCTAATCCTAATTTTTACTGCCCGGTTTTTTATAGAATTTATGAAAGCAAATCAGGAGGATTTTGAAAGCTCCATGAAGCTTAATATGGGTCAATGGTTAAGTATTCCTCTTGTTATTGCCGGATTGGTTCTCGTTTATTTAAAACGACCCCTGCCAAAAAAAGAAGAATAGTTTTCGGAATAGTGCATCTGAAGGAATGTTAAAAAAGATATGCGGATATAATTATCTTTTTATATACTTTTGTGCCTAAAACCTTAAACCTTATGGAGAAAGTTGGAATATTTTACGGATCATCGACCGGGAACAGCCAGATAATCGCATATATGATCAGAAAAAAGATAGGATTGAAAACTACTGATATCTATGATGTTTCCAATACAGATGCAACACAGGTTATACCTTATAAAAACCTGATATTTGGTGTTTCAACCTGGGGTGATGGAGAAATACAGGATGATTGGAAGGAATACCTAAATAAATTAAATGATATTCCATTGCATAAGAAAAAAATTGCGTTATACGGATTAGGAGATCAGTTTACCTATTATGAAAATTTCCTTGACGGAATGGGTATTCTGCATTCTTTATTGTCTGGTAAGAACTGTTCATTTGTCGGATCATGGCCAACAGAAGGATACATTTTTCATAATTCGAAAGCGCTGGTTGGCGGAAAGTTTGTCGGACTTGCCCTTGATGAAGATGCACAATACGAGCATACTGGTTTTCGTGTAGAAAAGTGGGTTGACCAGTTAAAAAATGAGTTTTATTAAATTGCCATCAAAATGAATTTAGTTTGTAATCATAACTCCGGTTGTAGAATTCCTGGAAAAAATTCTTAGCAGAAAGCGTCATTTCTTATTTTTTAAAATAATTCATTCATTGGATATAGTTCTTAATATCTTTGCAGGGTAGATTTGCAAATTTATGGATCATCAGCATAGTCATACAGAGATAAAAGGTAAAAATTTACTGATTTCAACCTTGCTTAATCTTATCATTACCATTGTTGAAATTATTGGCGGGTTGTTTTCACACAGCCTTGCATTACTGTCGGATGCACTGCATAATCTGGGAGACACTTCAGCGGTTTTTATCGCTTATGTTGCGCATCGTATAAGCAAAAAAGAATATAGCAATAAGAAAACTTTTGGTTACAAACGAATCGAAATCCTGGCTGCCTTGTTTAATACGACTTTATTGATAGTTATTATTATCTTCCTTTTTATTGAAGCCATTAAAAGATTGCAGCACCCGGAACCTATCAAAAGTAATATCATGCTGATAGTTGCTGTTATTGGCTTATTGGCAAACCTTGCAGCTGTTTTTATTTTAAAACAGGATTCTAAGAAAAACATGAACGTAAAAGCGGCCTATCTTCATTTGCTCGGGGATACGATCTCGTCTGTTGCAGTGATAGCAGGCGCCATTTTTATTTACTTTTTAAAAATTTACTGGCTTGATGCGGTAATTACCATGCTTGTTGGAATCTACCTGTTTATCGAAACATTTTCGGTATTAAGAAATGCCATTGATATTTTAATGCAGGCAAAACCAAGGGATCTTGATCTTGAGAGTGTTAAAAGAGAACTTGAGGGTTTAAGCGGGGTCGATAACATCCATCATGTGCATGCATGGAACCTGAATGATAATGAAATTCATTTTGAATGTCACATTGATCTCACAGATGATTATAGGATTAGTCAGACAGAAAAAATCAAAGACAAGATACATGCAATCCTGCTGAACAAATTCAATATTACCCATGTTACCGTTCAATACGAATTTAATTGTTGTGATAATAAAGAAATGATTCATTCCCGATAATTGTATGGATTTTATAAAGACATATTTTAAAGAACTTCTTGGTATTCTATTTGACATGGCTCCCTGGTTGATCTTAGGTTTTTTAATTGCCGGGATATTGCATATTTTTTTTCCCGATGGGAAAATAAAGAAGATTTTAGGCAAGAGTAATTCGCGTTCGGTAATTAATGCTGCATTGCTGGGTGTGCCTCTGCCTTTATGTTCCTGTGGTGTGATTCCGACTGGTGTTTCATTTTATAAAAGCGGAGCATCCAAAGGTTCAGCTGTATCTTTTTTGATTTCAACTCCGCAAACAGGCATCGATTCTATGCTGGTAACCTATTCCATGCTTGGATTACCGTTCGCTCTGCTACGTCCGATAATTGCTTTCGTTACGGGACTTTTGGGTGGATTTTTAACCAACCGGGTTGAAAGGGGGGAACCGGTGGTTTCTCATTCAAAATATAATACAGCAGACAATAATAAGCATTCAGGGAATGCAATTATGAGGGTATTAAACTATTCATTTGGCATTTTTTTAATGGACATAGCCAAATGGCTGGTAATTGGATTACTTGTCGCAGCACTGATTGCAGTTTTTGTACCCGATGATTTTTTTACCTCGCATATTAAAAGTGACTTTCTTGGGATGTTAATTATCCTGGCTGCCTCAATCCCTGTATATGTATGTGCTACCAGTTCAATTCCCATTGCTGCTGTTTTAATGATGAAAGGAATTTCTCCGGGGGCTGCACTGGTTTTTCTTATGGCCGGACCAGCTACCAATGCAGCAACCATTACCGTAATAGGTAAGGTTATGGGTAAAAAAACCCTTACGGTTTATCTTGCATCCATAATTGCCGGTGCGCTGTTTTTCGGTTTACTGATAGATTATTTTTTACCGCGTGATCTATTTCTCGGTGCTCTGCATGAAAATTATATGGGTAATGAACATGGTTTGTTGCCCGAATGGTTAAAGATGGGTTCGGGAATATTGTTGTCCGGATTGATTTTGAACGGATATGTAAATAAAATTTTGAAAAAATTCAATAGTAAGAAAACAAATATTCCAATAAGCATAAAACCGATAGAAATGAATGAAGTTAAAATTATTGTTAAAGGAATGACTTGCAGTCATTGCAAAATGAATGTTGAAAGAAGTATTAAATCTGTTCAGGGTGTATCCGGAAGTTTGGCAGACTTAAGTTCAGGAGAAGTGGTAATACAGGGTGATACCCTGGATATTGACAAGATAAAAAGCGCCGTGGAAGATATTGGATATACTTTTCAGGGCTTGAAAAATTGAAATTCTCTGTAATGTTTTAATTTAATCTAAAAAATATGTATAAAGTTGTTTTATTGAGACATGGTGAAAGTATCTGGAATAAACTTAATCTTTTCACCGGGTGGACTGATGTTGATTTATCTGAAAAAGGTATTGAGGAAGCAAAGAAATCGGGAAAAGTTTTAAAACAGAATGCTTTCGAGTTTGATATTGCCTTTGTATCGGTTTTGAAAAGGGCGCTCAGAACTTTGTGGTTGTGTCTCGAAGAACTTGATCAGTTATGGATTCCCTGGGTAAAATCGTGGAGACTTAATGAAAGGCATTATGGCGCATTACAGGGATTGAATAAAGCTGAAACTGCTCAGAAATACGGAGATGAACAAGTGCTTATCTGGCGTAGAAGTTATGATATTCCCCCTCCGGCACTTGAAAAAACCGATGACAGATTCCCTGGAAAGTTGCGGGTATATGCAACTGTGAATGAAGACGATCTTCCTCTGACTGAAAGCCTGAAAGATACAGTAGCCCGATTTTTGCCTTACTGGCACGAACAAATAGCACCTACCATTAAAGATGGTAAAAGGGTTATTATTGCTGCTCATGGCAACAGTCTGAGAGCTTTGGTCAAATATCTTGATAACATGACCGAGGAAGAAGTGCTAAAGCTGAATATCCCGACAGGTATTCCCCTTGTTTATGAACTCGATGACGATTTGAAACCTATACGACACTATTACCTTGGGGATGAGGAAGAGATAAGAAAAGCTACCGAAGCTGTTAAAAACCAGGGAAAAGCAAAATAAGATCTATACAGAAATATTTATAGGGTATCATAAATAGTGATACCCTTTTTTTCGCAATTATATTTAAAAATAGAAGTTAGGTTATCAGAAATTTTATTATGCAGCCGACAGATAGTGTAACTCTTCTTCATCCGTCTGTTAAATTTTTACCAAAAATTCCGTCTCATTCGTCTACTAAAAATCTTCCTTCATAAGATTTTTTTATTTTTTTAAACTTTAATATCTATATTAGTGCCTCAAATCTCATGACTGTTTTTTCGGTACTTCTTATTGTCCTGGGAACAGCGGGATAATCCGGCTAATAAGCCGGAAATAATCGAACTAAATACGAGTTTTTAATTAACATGAAAAGGAAAGCTTTACTTATCATTCTTGATGGATGGGGATTAGGAGATAAAAGTAAGAGTGACGTCATCTTTCAGGCAAACACTCCTAATATTGATGATTTGGTGAATAAATACCCGCATTCAGTGCTTAAAACATGCGGAGAAGACGTGGGATTACCCGAAGGACAAATGGGAAATTCAGAAGTCGGTCATTTGAATATTGGTGCAGGAAGAATAGTATATCAGGATTTGGTCAGAATTAATAAGTCGATCCGGGATAACTCAATTTCAAAAAATCCAGTTCTTATCGAGGCCCTTCAGTTTGCCAAAAACAATAACAAATCAGTCCATTTCATTGGATTAATTGGGCACGGTGGGGTTCACTCCCTGAGTTCACACCTGTTCAAACTATGCGATATTACGAAGGAATTTAATCTTGAAAATGTTTTTATTCATTGTCTTACCGATGGTCGTGATACAGATCCCAAAAGCGGTTACGGATTTATGAAAGAATTAGTTGATCACCTGGAAAAATCGAATGGTAAAATTGCTTCGCTTGTAGGCAGGTATTATACCATGGACAGAGATAAACGTTGGGAACGGGTGAAGGAGGGATATGATCTAATGGTGCATGGCATCGGAACACCATCTGCAGATATTCTTTCATCGATAAAAAAATCGTATGACAGCGGAATTACCGATGAGTTTATTAAACCTGTGGTAATGATCAATCCCGATGGTTCTCCTGTCGGACTTATTGAAAAGGACGATGTGGTGATTTGTTTCAACTACAGAACCGATCGACTTCGTCAGATAACCAGGGTACTCACACAGGTAGATATGCCCGAATGCGGCATGCAGACAATCCCACTTGACTATATAACCATGACCACCTACGATGATAATTTCAAAGGGATTAAGGTATTGTTTGATAAACAGAATGTGGATAATACATTGGGAGAAATAATTGCTCATGAGGGACGTTCGCAAATAAGAATTGCGGAAACAGAAAAATATGCCCATGTCACATTTTTTTTCAATGGTGGCAGGGAAGAAGAATTTCTGAAGGAACAACGAATTTTAATTCCTTCACCCAAAATTGCAACGTATGATTTAAAGCCCGAAATGAGTGCACTCGAAGTGAAAGATGCAATTATTTCAGAGCTTGAGATAGGAGTCGTTGATTTTGTTTGTCTGAATTTTGCCAACGGAGATATGGTCGGGCATACGGGCATTTATCAGGCGATTAAGGATGCTGTTGAAGCTGTGGATAAATGTGTGGGTGAAGTTACCCGAACTGCTGTTAAGAATGGATATACTGTAATGATTATTGCAGATCATGGCAATGCCGATTATGCTGTAAATCATGATGATAGCCCAAATACTGCACATTCATTGAATCCGGTTCCTTGTATTTTAGTTAACAGCGATTATAATTCAATCGAAGACGGAATTTTGGCAGATGTTGCTCCAACACTGTTAACAATTATGGGTATCAACATTCCAAAAGAAATGACGGGAAAAAGCCTGGTAAATTAATTCTATTCAAAAGGAGCAGGTATCTATTTGCTTAGAAATATTATTCAAGCGGAGTATCGAAATCCTTATCCTTCTTTTCATCCTCCCGTTTTTTTCCCGGGATTGAAAACAAAATTCCCAGGATTATTCCTATTGTAATGGTGATAATAATAATTAGTGCAAGCGGCATTTCAATTTCCCACGTTATAAACTTCAGAGGCACCGTACCTGCATTCTGAAGAGTAAAGACTACTACAAGTATCAGTAGAAATAATGCAAATATTAGTTTTGTTTTCATAACTAGTGTTTCAATAATGTATTAATGAATAGACATCAATATTTTTAAGTTTTTCTTTCCCTTTCAAAAAATCAAGTTCAATCAGGTAGTTGATAAACACCTTTTCAATATCAAATTTTTTAATTAAATCCAGAGCAGCCAGGGTAGTTCCTCCTGTGGCAAGGAGGTCGTCGTGTAAAAGAACAATGTCTCCCGGTTCTAATGCATCCTGATGAATTTCGAGCGAATCTTCGCCATATTCAAGCTGATAAGTTATGTTGTAAACATCTGCCGGAAGTTTACCGGGTTTACGGATGAGTACTAATCCGGCTCCAAGTCTGTGTGCAATTGCACCTCCCAGAACAAATCCCCTGGATTCGATGGCAGCAACTTTGGTAATATTTTTATTAGTATAATAATCAGAAATTAAATTAATAACATAATTAAACAATTTCTTATCCTTAAGCAATGTTGTAATATCCTTAAATTGGATACCTTTTTTGGGGAAATCAGCTACATTACGGATCGCATTTTTCAGCTCATCATTTGAAACGGGTCTTTTCATTTGAAATATAGGGTTTAATTATTATTGGGTTAATTTATTAATAATTTTACAGTGTTGGGCAAATCGTTCAATTAATTCTTCTCTAGGAATTAATTTAAAATCCCTGAAATCAAAGCCGGGTGTAACCATGCAGCCTATTAATGCAAATGAGTCTTTATCTATTAATTCAGCGCCAAAAATTGTTCCTGCCGGAATGCAAACCTGCGGATTATGACCAGCTACTGTATCGGTTCCTAAAATCTTAATATCAAGATTACCCGACAATTCAATCATATAGATTTTAACAGCGCTGCCAGTATGGAAGTACCATATTTCATCGGAGGCAAGCTGATGAAATGTCGATACCTGCGATTCATTTAACAGAAAATAGATACTGGTGGCAAGATTTCTGTTTTCATCTTTACTTAACTGATTTATTCCGTTGAAAGAAATATCTGAACGATAATTTTCACAATAGTACCCTCCTTCAGGATGTGGCTGCAATTTTAAATCTTTAATGAGTGTTTTAACTTTCTTCTTCATGTTTCATTTTGAAAAAAAAGTATGAAAATAAAGGTATTTTAGTTAAGCATTTTCAAAAAGCTTGAAAAATTATGTATAAAATATTAATTTTATAAGAACTCATACCAAAAATCAACCCCATGAAAGTTGACCTGCTTAAATACATGTCCGATCGTCTTCAGGAAGATTGCGGAAAATTAAAGGAACCGGGTCCTGTTATCACTATTTCCCGTGAGTATGGATGTCCTGGCAAAAGACTGGCCCAAAAACTTACCGATGAACTCACACGGAAAATGTTTGTCAGAGGAAAGGATGTTGAATGGAAGTACATCACGAAAGAAATTATGAGTGAATCGGCAAAAGAACTGGAAATGGAACCTTCACAAATTCAATATGTTTTCAAATATCAGCAAAAGGGACTCCTGGACGATATTCTGGCTGCTCATTCTACCAAATATTATAAAAGCGATCGGAAAATCAGGAACACAATCGCCAGGGTTATCCGGAACATTGCCTGTGAAGGGAATGTTATTATCGTAGGTCGTGGCGGTGTGGCAATTGCACACGATATAGCAAAATCACTTCATATTCATATGGAGGCTCCGCTTGAATGGCGCGTTCTCAGAACCAGTACAAAACACAATATTTCACTCGAAGAAGCGGAACAGTATACGCTGGACATTGATACTAAAAGAAGACAATTCAGAGAATTTTTTGAAGGGAAAAATACAGATTATACCCAATTTGATGTTACGTTAAATTGTATGACCCTGGCAGTAGAGGAAATGGCAAGCATTATTCTGAAAGCTGCTGAAGTGAGAAAGTTAATCTGAACCAGCGAAATTAGCTTTAAGATACTCATTTGTATATTGTTAATAAGTTTTTTTGATAAAATCAGATGCAGCTTATATCTTAGTAGCATTCGTAGTTGGGACGAATTTTTTTAATGGTTGAAAAGTTTCAATTCATCAACGAATATAATTTGTTAATCAATTAAAAATGAAATTTAGTCCCTGATTATATTAATTTTATTAGTTTCATCCTAATCTTAAATTCTGGCGCATGGAAGATTTAATAATTGAAGGTGATAGTTCACATCCTTATGTTAGTTTTAAAACAAATGGTGAAATTAAATTTGATGGCAGAGCGTTGCCGGAAAATGCAATTGCATTCTTTGAACCGTTAAAAAAATGGGCTCAGGAAATTGAAGTTAAAGAAATTAAAATAGAATTTAACCTGGATTATTTTAACACAAGTGTTTCCAAACAACTTTTCGACCTGTTCAGAGATTTCGAAAATAACCACCACATCGAAAAAATTTTTATGAACTGGATGTACGAAGACGGCGATGACGAAATGCTCGAATCAGGAGAAATTTATGAAGAAATGTTAAAACGTTTTACTTTCACCTACCAGAAATATGCCGAAATAATGGAGTAACGGCATTTATTAAAATCTTATTTACAGCCTGTCAATTTTTGCAGCCAGAATAAAATCATTTTCCGACAACCCATCAATGGCGTGTGTCCATAATATTATTTCACAACTACCATATGAAACGTACATGTCAGGGTGATGGCCTTCTTCTTCAGCCAGTTCAGCAACTTTGTTTACAAAATCCATGGTTTGCCTGAAATTCACAAATCTGAAACTCTTTTTAATTTTTTTACCATCTAATTTCCAATCATTAATATATTTCAGGTTTTCAAACGTTTCCTGCTCTGTAAGCGGAAGAGTTCCTCCTTCACAGGGTTTACACTTTTTTTCTTCAAATTTTTTTGTATCTGTTGTTTCCATATTATTTTTTAATTTCCAAACAAAATGATGTACCCTTTTTGGATAGACATTTCATTTAAAAACGCTAAATGAACCTATCTCTTTTCTAAAATAACATGTAACCGTTAAAATAGTTTTTCACATTTTGATGAACCGTTACATCCTCCAGCACCTCGGGTAGGGTTGACCAACGATAACGTTCATGTTGCATTAAAGGCAAAGCAGAAAAATCATCATCAAATTCAAGCCTGAATCCCAGTACAATATAATGTGTTCCGAAATCGTTGCTTCCTGTGAAATTTTCAACAGGATAAATATGTTCATAAACTCCCTGAAACGCTGCCATGTTAATGTCAATTTCCTTTCCAAGCTCTGCATGGCAGATTCTTTTAAAAGCCTGCGATACCCTTTCATCTTTTGCGATTCTGCCTCCGGGTACAAACCAGCAGTTTTTAGCCGGTGCATTAACGCGCCAGCCAAGCAATAATTTTTCTTCACGATTAAAAATCAACAGGTCGATGGATATAAGAGGAGTGTTCTTAACAATGGTAACAAAGGTTGAATTATCAAGCATGGTTTGAATTTTAAATGGAATACGTGTGCAATTTTAGTCTATTTTTAAAACAATACAACCTGAATAAAAATAGTTTATTAATTTTAAACCAAAATCAGCAAGTTATCCAGACATGCAACATCCATTGAACATTTATAATTCGTTAACCCGAAAAAAAGAAAAGTTCCAGCCGCTAAATCCGCCACACGTCGGATTATATGTTTGCGGGCCTACAGTTTACAGCGAACCTCACCTGGGACATGTGCGAATGGCAATTACCTTTGATATTCTTTATCGGTACCTGACGTATTTGGGATATAAAGTACGTTATGTAAGGAATATTACAGATGTTGGCCACCTGGAAGATGAAATTTCAGGGGAAGGAGAAGACCGGATTGCAAAAAAAGCAAGACTGGAGCAACTTGAACCGATGGAAGTGGTACAGAAATATAAGAATGCGTTCCAGGATGTGCTGCGTGTGCTGAATACCGTCCCTCCAAGCATAGAACCAACAGCTTCAGGACATATCATCGAACAGCAGTTGATGATTAAAAAAATTATGGATAATGGTTATGCCTATGAAAAAAACGGTTCGGTATATTTTAATATTGAAAAATACAATCAAAAGTACACCTATGGTAAACTCTCCGGCAGAAATACCGAAGATATGCTTTCAAACACCAGGAGCCTGGAAGGACAGGATGAAAAGCATTCCCCACTCGATTTTGCTCTCTGGAAAAAGGCAAGTCCTGTGCACCTGATGCACTGGCCGTCTGAATGGGGCGAGGGTTTTCCGGGCTGGCATATGGAATGTTCTGCCATGGGAACGAAATATCTTGGAGAAACCTTTGATATACATGGTGGCGGCATGGATCTTATATTTCCCCATCACGAATGTGAAATAGCTCAATCGGTTGCTGCCAACGGAAAGGAACATGTCAGGTATTGGATTCATAATAATATGATTACCATTGATGGTCAGAAAATGGCGCGATCGCTGAATAATTTTATCACCCTGAAAGAACTTTTTGCCGGAACCCACCCGAAACTTTCAAAAGCATACAGTCCGATGACTATCAGGTTTTTTGTCCTGCAGGCTCATTATCGCAGCACCCTCGATTTTTCGGATGATGCCCTACAGGCTGCAGAAAAGGGATTTTCACGCCTGATAAAAGGGCTACAAACATTGAATATTCTGAAAACCTCGGAAAAATCAAGCATAAATATTGAACAGATTAAGGTAAATTGTGATGAAGCCATGATGGATGATTTGAATTATCCAGTTGCCCTTTCTTATCTGTTCGAGGGCATCCGGTTTATCAATTCTGTAAATGATGGTCAGGAAACCATTAGCCAGAAAGATTTAGAAAGTTTACAAAAACTCTATAACGATTATGTTTTTAAAATATTCGGTTTACAAGATGACTCGAAGGATTCAAAAAATAACAACCGGTTAACAGAAAATCTCATTCAAATGCTTCTGAATATACGTAATGAAGCTAAATTGAAAAAGGATTACGCAACCTCAGACCTAATCAGGGAGCAATTGAGTAATCTCGGAGTGATTCTGAATGATACAAAAGAGGGTACACAGTGGGAGATTGGATAAAAGGCAGCTTTTTATAATTTTATTTAGCATAGTTCAACTCGGGAAAATGGCTGAATACAACGTCAGTGAAATTGCACAGATTATAGGTAGATCACTTGTTAAAAATGATCTTGTCATCAGAAATATCCTTTTTGACAGCCGGAAAATTATTTCTTCCGGCGATTCTGTTTTTTTTGCCATTCACGGAGACAGGCACAATGGGCACGATTTTATTAATGAATTATATGAAAAAGGGATCAGGACTTTTGTAGTTTCTGATGAAAATACGTTTGCAGATATATATCCTGAAGCCAATTTTATCCTTGTTAAAGATTCTCTGGTTGCACTGCAAACATTGGCTGCCTGGCACCGCAAAAAATTTAATATTCCTGTTATTGGTATTACAGGAAGTAATGGAAAAACCATTGTGAAGGAATGGTTATACCATGTGCTGGCGCTGGAGAAGAATATTGTGCGTAGCCCGAAAAGCTTCAATTCACAAATCGGGGTACCTCTTTCGCTTTGGCTAATGAATCGCGACAATGAGTTGGGAATATTCGAGGCCGGTATTTCAAAACCGGGCGAAATGAAAAAGCTGGGAAACATAATTCTGCCGGATACGGGCATTTTTACTAATATTGGCGAGGCGCATCAGGAAAATTTTTCCACCCTGAAGCAAAAGGCAGAAGAGAAATTAAAGTTATTTTATTCGTGCAAAAGAATTATTTACTGCAAAGATCATGATGTTGTCCATGAGGCAATTCAATCTTGTAAAGATCTCGAAAATGCAGAGCTTTTCTCCTGGTCGGTCAAAGAAAAAGCAAACCTGCAAATTTTGAATATTCAGAGAGAGAATAGAAAAAGTAAAATCCAGGCAGATTATTCAGGGAAAAAAGTTAGTATAACCATACCCTTTACTGACGATGCCTCGGTGGAAAATGCCATTCACATCTGGGCCTATCTCCTGCAAACAGGACAATTTAGCGAACGTTCGGCTGAACAATTCAGAACCTTGCCACCCGTGGCCATGCGCCTGGAGTTAAAAAAGGGAAAAAATAACTGTACCATCATCAACGACAGTTATAATTCTGATATTAACTCATTGTCAATTGCACTGGATATGCTGAACATGCAATCACAACACAGCAGAAAATCGGTTATTCTTTCCGATATGTTTCAAACCGGCATAGAAGAACAGGTATTGTACAACAAAATATCAAAATTGCTCTCTCAAAAAGATCTGACTTCTTTCATTGGGATAGGATCAGCGTTATCGCGTAACCAGGAGATTTTTAGGATCCCATCTCAATTTTTTGCGACAACAGAAGAATTTCTTAACAAAATTTCCGAAATCAACTTTCACCATGAAGCCATTCTGATTAAAGGTTCCCGGCCATTTCAGTTTGAAAAAATTTCGGCAGCGCTTGAGGAGAAGAAACATCGCACCCGGCTGGAAATTAACCTGAATGACCTGGTGGAAAATCTGAATTTTTACCGTTCGCTGTTAAATGAAAACACCAAAATTATGGTCATGGTGAAAGCGCTTTCTTATGGAAGTGGTTCGTATGAAATTGCAACTATATTACAATACCAACGGGTTGATTATCTGGGCGTAGCAATTGCCGACGAGGGAGTAGAACTCAGAAATGCCGGAATTAATATCCCCATAATCGTTATGAATCCGGAGCCCGAAAGTTTCGATTTAATGATACATCACCGTCTTGAACCAGAGATATACGGATTTTCCATACTCCATGCGTTTAATCAGGCGGTATTAAGAAATCAGGAAATCGGATACCCGGTGCATTTGAAAATCGATTCTCGCATGCACAGGCTGGGATTCCAGGAAAAGCAAATCGATGATGTAATATTCTTTTTGAATAGCAATCGCAATCTGATGGTTAAATCGGTTTTTTCTCATCTTGCTGCCAGCGACGAGCCTCCACACGATGCATTCACCAGGGAACAAATTTCTCTTTTTACAAGGATAGCAGACAAGATACAAAATGAACTTCCTAATCCTTTTATACGGCATATTCTGAATTCGTCCGGAATAGAAAGATTTCCCGAAGCCCAGTTCGGGATGGTTCGTCTCGGAATCGGGCTGTATGGTTATAGTCCTTTCAATGCATCAAAGCTCAGAAATGTCAGTTCGCTTAAGAGTACGTTGCTTCAGATTAAGAAAGTCGATACAGATGAAACCATTGGATATGGAAGAGCAGGGAAATCAGGAGAAGGTAAAATAATCGGTATAATTCCCATTGGATATGCCGACGGACTTGACCGCAGGCTCGGCAACGGTGTGGGCAAGGTATTGATAAATCATAAATTTGTACCTTTCGTCGGGAATATCTGTATGGATATGTGTATGGTCGATCTCAACGGAATTGAAGCACATGAGGGTGATGAGGTGCTTATTTTCGGAGATGAATACCCGATGCAAAAACTTGCGGAACAATTGAAGACCATTCCGTATGAGATTCTGACAGGTGTCTCGGAAAGGGTTAAAAGAATTTATTATCATGAATAACCTATGAAAATATCTTTATCCGCTGTAATAATCACCTTTAACGAAGAGCAAAATATAGGCAGGTGTCTTGATTCGGTGAAATCTGTTGCCAATGATATTGTGGTTATCGATTCGTTTTCTACGGATAAAACCGAAGAGATATGCCGAAAGCACGGAGTGCGATTTGTAACCCATAAATTTGAAGGACATATTCAGCAAAAAAATTATGCGATTACACAGGCACATTTTCCACACATTCTTTCATTGGATGCCGACGAGGTTCTATCGGAAGAACTTTCGGAGAATATTCAGAATGTTAAGGAAAACTGGCTTGCCGATGGATATATATTTAACAGGCTGAATAACTATTGCGGAAAATGGATCCATCATTGCGGATGGTATCCCGATATAAAACTCAGGCTGTGGGACAGTGGCAAGGGCAGATGGACAGGTATGAATCCTCACGACAGGTTTGAGATGAATCCCGGATGCACCATAAAACATATCAAAGGTGATTTATTACATTATTCATATCATTCCATCAGTCAGCATGTGAATCAAATAAATAAATTCTCTGAAATATCTGCCAAAACAAAATTTCAAAAAGGCAAAAAAATTTCAACCGCAATGATTTTATTAAGAATGCTATTCATTTTTTTGAAAAAATATATTATTCAGCTTGGATTTCTTGATGGATATTATGGTTTTGTAATAAGCATTATGACAGTTTATTCCTTCTTCCTGAAAGATATAAAGTTGAAAGAACTCCATCGAAAACAGTAATATGGTTGTTGCATTCGTAAACTCATCGAAAACCTGGGGAGGCGGTGAAAAGTGGCATTTTGAGATCTCGTGTGAACTTCACCGGCAGGGATGGGATACGGTTGTTATAACCAATAGTGTAAGTGAATTGCATTCACGCATTAGCAATACAGGCCAGAAGATATATAAAATCAGCATATCCAACCTAAGTTTTCTGAACCCGGTTAAATTGGCAAGACTCAGGAATATTTTCAAAACAGAAAGGGTGGATTCGGTTATTATCAACCTTTCGGCAGATTTGAAAGTTGCCGGTATTGCGGCAAAACTGGCAGGTGTTAAACGAATTATTTACAGGCGCGGAAGCGCTATCCCGATTAAAAATTCTATACTTAACAGATATTTGTTTAAGAAAATTGTGACGGATATCATAGCAAATTCAGAGGAAACCAAGAGAACCATTAATCAGAATAACCACAACCTTTTCCCTGAAAACAGGATTAAGGTAATTTATAATGGTCTCGATTTTAAGAAATACAATGATGTCTCTGTTGTAGCATCATCTCCGGAAAAGCAGCATCAGATTGTGATTGGAAATTTAGGGAGATTTGTCAAGCAAAAAGGTCAGCATTATCTGGTTGATCTTGCTGTAATGCTAAAAAAAAAGAATATACCTGTAAAAATTATAATTGGCGGAGACGGTCCACTGAAAGAAGAATTGATAGCACTTATTGCTAAAAATCAAGTAAAAGATATTGTACAGCTACCGGGATTTATCGACGATATTAACAGATTTATGTCTTCGATTGATATTTTTGTTCTCACTTCGCTTTGGGAAGGTTTTGGCTATGTAATTGCCGAAGCTATGTTTTTTGAAAAGCCTGTAATAGCTTTTAATATTTCAAGCAATCCGGAGTTGGTTATCCCCGATAAAACGGGCTTTCTCGTGGAAACCGGAAACGTAAATGCCATAGCAGATAAGATAGAATTGCTATATGCCAACAAAGAATTAATGAAAGCTTTGGGTCAGGAAGGTAAAAGATTTGTCACAGAAAAATTATCCATTCAAAAAACACTTTCTGAACTCGTGGATTTTTTAGGCAGCTGACAGGTTGTTCATTAAAACAAAAAATCGTTATTGCACAGTTTAAAAAAATGTTGTAACTTATTGTTTCGTATTTATTTATGTAATATGCAATATATGAATAAATTATTGAATAAAATTAGTTTGTTTTTAGGTATGCTTCTTCTTTTACAACAAGGATTCGGACAGAAACCTCTTCCGGAAAATATAAAATCCAGGGTAAATGAGCTCGAACAGCTTATCAATAAAAATCATACTGAGGGAAATAAACAAGAAGAAGCAAAATACCTGAACCAGGCAGCTTATCTGTATTGGGAAAACAATAATGGTAAAATCGCAACTGATTATTTCAAAAAATCATTGAATCTGAACA
The DNA here is from genome assembly GCA_963781805.1 of uncultured Bacteroidales bacterium. Lineage (GTDB taxonomy): Bacteria > Bacteroidota > Bacteroidia > Bacteroidales > UBA10428 > JAFGPL01. The sequence continues at coordinate 4,097,354 of CAWAHF010000004.1, read as the reverse complement.
AAGAACTCAATAATCTGAATGCTGTTAAAAAAATTAACACAAACCTTGGATTCATCTATTCTGAGCTGGAAGATTTTCATGGTGCATTGAATTATTTTAACGAAGCGCTAAGAATTTGCAGGGCTCAAAATAAAAAACTGGATATTGCATCTGGTTTACAAAATGTCGCACAGGTAGAGTTTGAGTTAAAACAATATGCTTCTGCTGTTCCAAAGCTTGAAGAAGCAGCTGGCCTTGCTCTGGAATATAATGACATGAAACTTGCCCAAAGTTGTTATCTTCAATTGGCGGAAGGATATGAAAAACTTGGGGATACTCAACAATCAAAGAACAATTATGAAAAATCGGCTGCCATACTTTCACAACTTCAGAAAAAACAAATTAAATCGATAGAATCACAAAAAAATATAGCAGAAACGAAGGCACAGCAGAGTGAAAGGAATCTTCACAGCACAATGGATACACTGGCCGAATTCAAAGAGAGTTTGAGAGAGATTCAATTAAAGAATGATTTAATGACCTCTGAGAATAATCTAAAGGACATGGCTATCAGGGAGGAGAAAGCCCGCACAAAAGCCAGCAGGTTGCTCTCCATGTATGCCGTTACTGCTTTGGTTTTATTGGGTTTAATATTGTTACTGATTTATTATCAGTTTGGACAGAAGAAGAAAGCCAATCGTTTGCTGACCGAACAGAATCAGGAAATAGAAAGACAGCGGGATTTTGTCCAGGAACAGAATAAAAAAATTACTGACAGTATTCAATATGCCCAGCGAATTCAAAATGCTTTGCTACCGCCAAAACCTTTACTTGATGATATACTGCAGGATTATTTTGTGTTGTTTATCCCCCGCGATATTGTAAGCGGAGATTTCTACTGGATTTCACAAAAAGAAAACTCTCTGATTCTGGTTGCTGCTGATTGTACCGGACACGGAGTTCCCGGAGCATTTATGAGCATGTTGGGTATTGCCTTTCTGAATGAGATTGTCAATAAGATTGCAGTTAACAAGCATATAAGTTCATTACAGGCTGATGAAATTCTGAATGAATTGAGAAAGAATTTGATCAGTTCCCTTCATCAGACAGGTGATAAGGACGAACCAAAAGATGGAATGGATATTTCTCTTTGCATTATTGATTTTGATTCAAAAAAACTACAGTATGCCGGGGCTCATAATCCTTTGTACCTGATAAGAAACAATGAATTATTGCAATATAACGGAGATAAAATGCCACTCAGCCACCATAAAAACAAAGATGTTCCCTTTTCAAAACATAAAATTGATCTTATCATCGGAGACTCATTATATATTTTTTCAGATGGTTTAGTTGATCAGTTTGGCGGCGAACGGAACTATAAATTTTTATCAAAAAATTTTAAGGAGCTCCTGGTTCATATCAATCAAAAACCTATGAGAGAGCAAAAAAAGATTTTAAAGGAAGAATTTGAAAAATGGAAGGGTGACAGGGACCAATTGGATGATATTCTTGTAATAGGATTCAGGTTTACCGGTAAAAAACAAATACGGATTGCTGATGAAAGATTCAGATGGCAGGACAAACAAATTCTTATTGCAGAAGATACGGATGTGAATTATTATTTGATGGCTGAAGCCCTGAGAAATACAAAAGCTAAGCTGATAAGGGTGAAAAACGGAAAGGAAGCCGTTGAGTTTTGTAAAAATAACAGTATTGATTTAATACTTATGGACATCAATATGCCCGATATGAATGGTTATGAAGCCACCACCGCAATTAAGAGCTTTAAAAAAGATGTCCCGGTAATCGTACAAACAGCATTAAATTACGCAGATGAGCAGGAAAAGAGTCTGCTGGCTGGAGCCGACGATTATATTGCCAAACCGATTGACATGAGATCCTTTTTAGTCAAACTTGAGCAATACCTTGATTAACCAAAATATATTTATTAATTTAGAAAGCATTCAAATGACTAAACATCTAAACGATCAAATATAGCATTACATGGAACCTCTTATTCTAAACGGAACAGACGATACTCCTCAGATTCACTTCGATATATCATCGGGTATGTTTGAAATAACAGGACGTTCTTTACCTGAAGAAGTTATTAATTTTTATGCTCCTGTTATTGACTGGGTTGAGAATTATGTACTCAGACCTAATGATAACACACTATTAAAATTGAAGCTTATCTATTTTAATTCAGCCTCACAACGTTATCTGCTCGAAGTACTAAACAGCTTTGAAAAGCTGGTTCAAAAAGGCAAAAAAATTACCATAGAATGGCATTATCTTGAAGAAGATGAAGAAATGCGGGAAGCGGGAGAGGAATATCAGGATTTGGTCAATATTCCATTCATATTCCAAACCTATTAACCTGGATAAATTACAGCGATGGACTCACTTCATATAAAAATAACCGATTCAACACCCGAAATTTATCTTGATAAAAAAGGGAATAAATTTGAAATCTCAGGGAGATCTTTACCTGAAGAAGCCATGGCTTTTTATCAACCGGTTAAGGAGTGGATAAAAAATTATACACAGGAGCCCAATACTGAAACGGAATTTATTTTTAAACTTGAATACATAAATTCGGCATCTGTTCGCGCTCTGAATGATATTCTTTCTATCCTCGAAAGCCTTTACCTGAGAGGTTTTAATGTTGTCATTAAATGGAAATACAGCCACGAGGATAATGAAATAAAAGAGACCGGTGAAGAATTTGCTGAAATTTATAAATTGCCCTTTCAACAGGAAGGATATTTTGATTCATCCATAAACCATTAAACTGAAACGAAAAATAAAACCATTAATATGCTTAACATGAACAAAACAATTCTTTTATTTGCTGCATTGTTTGTTTGCGTATTTACTTTTGCACAGGAACCGCTAAAGCACGAAAAAAAAGTTTACGTATCGCCGGAAGGTAAAATTTACGTCAACAGAGAACTTCCGGTATACCTGCGACTTGCGACCTCTCCTGACGATAACAGCAAATCGTATCTTCTCAGGAGTGAGGAAACGCCAAAATACGCAAATCCTATGTATTTTGATACAGAGGGATACAATACATTTCGATCCCCTTCAGCCGTCGACACGGTTACAAAAAGGATTATTTATCCTCTGCAGGATATAATCTTCGAGGTATATTCCGACAGTAAATCTCCGGTAACCAGTATCGATTTTGGCGGAGTAAGAACCTATAAAAAGGATAATAAACTTTATGTCAATGGTATGGTAAATGTTACTTTAAAAGCATCCGATGCTACATCAGGACTGGAAAACATTTATTATTCGATTGATAAAGCTCCTTATACTGCTTATTCTGGTTCGTTAAAACTTGAATCGGAAAAGGAATACAACATTAAGTATTATGCAGTTGATAATGTAGGAAACGTGGAACACCAGCATGAATTGATAATCGTTATTGACAAATCAAAACCCAAAACCAGTTATAAAATTTCAGGCGATTCATTCGAAAATATGCTTTCAGCCCGCTCAAAAATTATTCTCAAATCCGATGATGTTTCGGGCGTTGGGATAGAGAATATTTTTTATACTATTGATGATGGCCCCGAAAAAGCTTATGTCACTCCGATATCAGGGGCTTATATTAGTCAGGGAGATCATAAAATCACCTTCTATGCAAAAGACAAGGTTGATAACATTGAAAGTCCTAACACATTTGAATTTTATGTAGACAAGACTCCTCCGGTTATCGTGCAGGAAATACTCGGAAAAAGTTTTTTTGCCAACGGTAAGGAATATTCTTCCGGAAGAAGTCAGTTGAAATTGACAACGCTGGATAATAAATCGGGAGTGAAAGAGGTCTATTATTCGTTAAATAACGGAGAATTCAAAAAATATGAACGACCTTTTATGCTGACAAACGTTACCGGAAATCTCACCGTTAAGGCCTATGCGCTTGACAATGTAAACAACAGAACCGAAAGTATAGAGTCGGGCGATAAAACCACAATTCCCTATGTAGATTTAACAGGTCCGAATGTAAAACACGGTTTTGCCGGTCCTATGTTTGTTTTCAGAGATACCGTATATATTTCGGGTAAAACAAAAATTATATTGAAAGCAGTTGATAGTGAGTCTGGTCTGGATAGAATTGAGTACACTGTGGATGATTCAGATGCAAATGTTTACCAGAATCAGTTTTCCATCGAAAACCAGGGTACACATAAGGTAAAGGTAACTGGTTATGATAACGTTGAAAATACAAGTTCATCGGAATTTCTGGTAGTCGTTGATAACACAGGCCCGGAAATATTCACACGTTTTAGTACAAATCCGCTTGGAAAAGAAATCAAAGAAAATAAAGAAATTGAAGAGTATCCCAGTCATGTGGTATTGTTTCTATCAAGCACCGATGGAGTTGTCGGGTTTGATCAAATGTATTATTCGGTAAACGGAGCACAGGAAAAGAAGTATGCAGGTCTTATCAACTATTTTCCGGCTAAGGGAGATTACAACATCAAAGTTAGAGCGCAAGACAAATTAGGTAACGAAACCCAGAAAGATATAGAATTCCTGATTATCAATTAGGTCTGGTTTATTGCATTGATTTTACCTTTTTTTTATTATCATTAACCAATCAGATAGATGTTCTTAATAGAACTGGTTTAATATGTATTCTATTTCTAAAACATAACCCAATGAGATTAATAAAATCACCCGAAAAAATTGCAGCCCATGGCAATAAACCCAAAATCATAGAAGAGTTTGTCGGGAAAATAAATTCACAATCCCAGGCTGTGAGCATTGCCCGCATGAATAGTCCCAAAGGATGGGAAGAACCCGGACAAACTCCCGAATTCGACGAATACACGGTGGTGTTAAAAGGAAAACTGAAAGTTGAAACGGAACATGAGGCCTATCTGGTAGAATCCGGTCAGGCAATTGTTGCTGAAAAAGGGGAATGGGTGAAATACAGTACTCCATTCGAAGGAGGCGCTGAATATATCGCAGTCTGCCTTCCGGCTTTTTCCCCTGAATTTGTCCATCGCGATAGCGAAGCAGTGAAATAAATCCGCTGGGCTTGATTCACAATGCCCTTATGTTAATTAATGATCCGGCAAGAAAATATTTCATCCAAAAAATCACCTCCGATCGTTTTTTTTCATAAATTGGTTCCTAAAATGATCTTCCTGCATAAATAATCTTAAGATGTTTCCAAAACAATAATCTAAATCAACCAAATACCAAATAATCAATGGAAAACCTAATTGCTTGTTGCGGCCTGAATTGTGGTGTCTGTGAGGCAAGAACAGCCACCATATCCAACGATAATGAATTGCGCATTAAAACAGCTGAAAAATGGAGCGTACAATACAATACACAAATTACCCCGAATATGATTAATTGTAACGGTTGCAGGCAACCGGGCGCTAAAATCGGACATTGGGATCTATGTGAAATCAGGAAATGTGTGGTTTCGAAAAATTTCCAAACCTGTGCCGAATGTGACAGACTCGGGGATTGTGAAATTGCAAAAAACCTTCATCAGTATGTGCCCGAGGCTTTGGAAAATCTTAAAAATCTGAATTAACAATTTATCAAAGTCCTGTTAGGGACGTAATATCGGTAGAACAGAATATTAAGGAATTATGCAAATCCCGTTAGAGATGATATATGAGTTTTAGTTAAGTAAAAAGTAATTAGTTGATATTTAAATCATGGATAATTTGAATTTTGGTGAATTATAGTGTTTTAGTGATTTTGCGACAGCTTTAAAATGATTTTTTTTGCCACTAAAACAAAAAACTAAACCAGTAATAAAATGAAGATCAACTATTCACCCATCGGTACCATCCGCACACATTACAAAACCAACGTGGGTATGCCCATTCAGCCAGTTGGCGGCGAAAGAAACAAAGGATATATTAAACTCAGGAAAAAATACGCAGAAGGTTTAACCGATCTGGAAGGTTTTTCGCATATCTATCTTATCTTCCATCTGCATAAATCCAAAGGATTTAAATTATGGGTAAAGCCTTTTCTTGATGACAAACTTCATGGAGTATTCTCTACCCGGGCGCCCAAACGACCAAATGCAATAGGTATTTCGGTGGTAAAACTGGTACGTATTACAGGAAATATTCTTGAAATTGAAAATGTGGATATGTTGGACAAAACTCCCCTCCTGGACATTAAGCCCTATATTTCCGAATTTGACATTCATCACACCGAAAAAGAGGATTGGATTGAACATAAAAAAGGACTGGCCGGGAAAGTAAAATCGGATGACAGATTTGCCTGAACCTTACCGGATTAAAACCAACGCAAGAACAAGTCCTTTGTTGGTGTGAGCTCAATGTCACTGACTTAAGCCATAAACAAAGCACGCCATTGCCAGCTGTCGGAGAAAAAATCTCAATTAAATTAGCAGATTGCCAACCTGTTTGGCAGATAGGCTATGCTCGTTCCTCAATGATGAAAAAATTCGTTGCAATACTACATTGCTGCAATATATACATTTACAATCTGCACGGTGGTAATAGTGCAGGCAGGTTTGATCATTATTCTCTGTGTTTACAACCCGTTGAAAATAATCTCCTTTAATCGATCTCCGCCTAAAAAATATTTTATAAATTGCTGACTGAAAGATATTTTAATTACGTTGAACTTTAGTAAATATACATCAGAGGCAGGTCATGAAATTATTTACAATAAAAAAACAAAATGTCCCGGTATATACGAAAATATATTGTCAGCCGAGAAAAAAAGTGCCGAAATAAGCAGTTGGGTGCAAGGTGAGAAAACGCACCACTATATTCATTAACTTTAATAAAAAAACGAATTCAAATATGGAGGATTTACACTATGAAAATACAAAAAGTTGAAGCAATCGAAATACTGGATTCAAGAGGAAACCCTACAGTAGAAGTGAACTTGAAATTAGAAGACAGAACGATTTCCCGTGCCATGGTTCCAAGCGGAGCATCAACAGGTGAGCGGGAAGCAACAGAATTAAGGGATGGTGATAAAAAACGATATGGAGGCAAGGGCGTTTTAAAGGCGGTTAATAATGTCAATACTATTATAGCCAAAGAAATTGAAGGGAAATGTTTTACCAACCAGAGAGAACTTGATTATTTTTTAATAGGACTGGACGGTACAAATAATAAAGCAAAATTAGGCGCAAATGCAATACTTGGTGTTTCTATGGCTTTTGCCCGGGCAAAGTCACTAAGTGCAAATATTCCTTTATACCAATATTTGGGAGGTAGTAATGCTCACATCATGCCTGTTCCTTGCATGAATGTTATTAATGGTGGGAAACATGCCGACAATACAGTAGATTTTCAGGAATTTATGATTGCGCCTCACAATGCAACATCATTCAAAGAAGCCATTCGTATAGGTGAAGAAGTTTTTCATACATTGAAATCTGTATTAAAAGCGAAAGGACTAAGTACAGGTGTAGGTGATGAAGGCGGGTTTGCCCCTGATTTAAAATCGAATGAACAGGCTGTTGAAATGATTTTAGAAGCCATAAATAAAGCTGAATATACACCTGGAAAAGATGTAAGTATCTGTCTTGACCCCGCTGCAAGTGAAATGTGGGAAGAAGGGAAATATAAATTTTTCAAAAGTTCACAGAAATTAGTTTCAAGTGATGAAATGGTCAAACTTTGGGAAAGCTGGGTGAACCAATATCCAATTGTTTTGCTGGAAGACGGCTTAGCTGAAAATGACTGGGAAGGCTGGAAAAACCTGACAGATGTTATCGGCAGGAAAATCGAAATTGTTGGTGATGATTTGTTCTGTACAAATAAATCTATACTGGCAGAAGGAATTAAAAAAGGCGTTGCAAATTCAATTTTGATTAAGCTTAATCAAATAGGAACCGTAACTGAAACACTCGAGACAATTGAACTCGCATATAAAAATTCATACAATTGTTTTGTTTCTCATAGGAGTGGTGAGACTGTGGATAGTTTTATTGCAGATTTAACAGTAGGTATTAATGCCGGACATTTAAAAACCGGCAGTGGTTGCCGTGGAGAACGTATAGAAAAATTTAATCAACTTATGAGAATTGAAAATGAATTAGGAAAAGCATCAGATTTTGCAGGAATTAAAGCATTTAAAAACGCTAACTAAGAACAGTAAATCAATAACACCCGGCACATAACACACTTTAAAAGCCATTGCTGGGACGAAGAGTTTCGAAGATTCGGTGCTTCTAATCAATGCTAGTTGTCTGGATAAGAAAGCAGTTTAGAAGATGCTACGGCTCCCCTCTGCCGGTGCGAGCTTGCAGCTCCTGCCTCATTTAGTCTCGCTTGGCCATAAATCATTAATGTAAACTACCTCATCCTCCTTTTAGAAACAGGATAGGCGGGACTGTTCCATATTCATCCCATTTACAACCCGTTGTAAATTATCTGCTCCGTTCTCTCTCTACATCGCACACCTTACAACACATACCATTTCCTTTTTACAATTTTGTATAGCATATGCCCTGATTTCTATTACTGCAAGACATACTCCCTAGCTTACAACCCTGTCTTGTTCCGATTATCAAACGAAAGCGGAACAATTATCTTAATACCGATATTTCTTCCCATATTAAATACGCCTGTTCGTCCGGTTGCCATGTTTATATCCGTGTATTTCAATCTGCTCAGGTGGCTCTGATAAGCAATATCCGCAATATTGGAGGCATTCAGGTAAACCGAACAAATGGTTTTGCCCCTCTTGGCAATATCGGTTCCCACACCAACATTTATTAAGGTATAGGCCGGTGTCTGTGTTTCGGTGTCATAGGCCATAAAAACCTTTTTGCGGGCAAAATACCTTTCAAGACTAACTTCAAAATATGTATTTCTAAAAAAGTTGCCGGCTTTTTTTATGTCCGTTCTGAGTTCCGACCTGAATTTCGGAGCCGGTATAAACGGAAGATATTTGAGCGAATCCGGTACTTGTTTTTGCACAGCCCGTACAAAAGAGAATGAATTTTCAAAATGGATCCAGTCATACGGATGAGGATGAATATCAACCCTGATTTCCCCGCCGGAAAGATTTGCATTTCCCTGATTATATGTAAAGGTAGGTATCGGTTCTGAAAAATCCATAATGGAATCACCGCCTGATGAATTGATTAGTTTCCTGAGATAAATATAATTACCGATATCATTGTTAAACAGATTTACCTCAGCTGAGACGTGCTCAGTGGTTATGCCAAAACTATAATCCACCTCAAGGCTGTGTTCTGCTTTCATCGCCGGATTTCCCAACTCATACCGGTTAGTTCCTTCATGTACTCCGTTGGAACCCAGTTCGGCAATGTTTGGGGCCCGGTATCCACGTGAAAGGTTAAGTTTTGTATAATAATGCTCACTGAACTGATAAGTTATCCCGAAGCTGCCGCTGGTACTGAAAAATTGATTGTTAAAAGCGCTGAATCGCAGGTTAGATCCCTGTGTTCCCGCCTCAACACGTTCTCCGGAATTGTTTATAAACAGATTCTTTGAATCAAGAAATCTTACATCATACCTGAGGCCGCCGCTAATATCAATTTTATTAATATGCTTATCAACGGTTACAAATCCCCCGGTTTCAAAAAATCTGTATTCGGGTACCAGAAATTCTGTGCCCTTGTTCAGCGAGGATTGCCACATGCCGCTGATACCCGTGCTTACTTGCCAGTTGTTTTTATCAGGAAACAAGTACTGGATATTGTAATTGAACGTGTTCAGTAGAAAATAAAGCCCGTATTTGTTCGGATTCAGGGCATCGCCAAACTCCTGCCGCCGGTTTTGCTGAAATCCGAAAATGGTTTTGATATTCCCGTTTCGCACAATAAAGCTTGATGTGGATACGGCTTTGTAATGATGGATTTGCTGATAGGGAACTCCCGGTTTATAGGACAATAAATCTTTATTTGTAACGATAGCATCACTTAATTCGTCCTGAGAATTGATAGCCTCCCGGGTAAATTTTCCTGTCAGGCTGTCGCGCGCCCCTTCTATAATGCCGGGTTGCAAATGGTAAGCGTTTATTTTGAGGTGGGAATAACCCCATGATTTGTTCAACCCGATAAGCAACTGAATATTATTTTCTCTGAATGCCGATCCGTAAACGTAACCGTCATATTTGTTTTTGTAAGAATGCGCCTGTTTACCGCTAAACCTTGCATTCCAGACCAGACCTTTCAGATTACCGGCAATATCTCCTGAAATTCCCGTTAAGCCATCATTGGTTTGTGATTCAAGAAGCAGATTTCCTTTGATCATGTTCCTGGGCAAAACAGGTTCCGAAATAATATTGATCACTCCCGCCAGGGCATCCGATCCATAGGACAAACTTGCCGGTCCTTTCAAAATTTCAATTCTGTTAACGCCGTATTGATCTATCTCTATACCGTGTTCATCTCCCCATTGCTGTCCTTCCTGGGGAATACCGTCGTTAACCACAATTACACGGTTGTAGCCAAGCCCGCGTATTACAGGCTTCGAAATGCTGTTGCCGGTTGTAATCTGTGATACTCCCGGTATTTTTGAAATCGCATCAATAATATTGGATGAAGAAGATTGAACCAACTCGGTTTTTGGTACAATGGTTATCGGAGCAGGGGAGCGTTTCATTTCTGTTGCTTTGGATGTTCCGGTAACCACAAGGGCATTAATTTCCTGAACAGACGATTCCAATTGAAAATCACGGGTAGTTGTTTTGGACAAGTCAATTTTTGTCACAATGGTTTTATACCCGAGGTAACTTACCTGGCAAAGGATGGGGGTGGCAGGCAAATCCTCAAGGATGAATTCTCCTCCGGAATTCGTAACAGTGCCTGTTTTTAGTTCGGGAATATAAATATTTACCCCTATCAATACTTCAAGTGTATTTTTATCTGTCACTCGGCCTGTAAAAGTTACTTTTTCAATGGTTGATGCCCGGTTATCAAATGTATTCAGTGCGGCGAATGCAATGATATAAATAAGGAATATAGTTAGTTTATTCATCTTTTGTTGATTTAATTAAATTGGTGGGGCCATCTTTTTGAGACCTTCCCGTAATTTTCCGAAAATTTAATTGAAACGACGCACAGGTGAGCAGATATATGCACCTGCGGTTTATTAACTGAAAGGATGATTAAACCGAAGGAGGAGCGCGCAGAAATATATTGTGATTGCAAAGGTTGCCCGGAAAGAATTCGAATGGGGTAATCTTTAATATCAATGTTCTGCTTATCTCAGCGACGGCTGGTTGTATGGAAGATTGAATAAGTACCGGAAATTCAAAATCACACAGGTAACAATGGTGATGCAGTTGGTGAAGATGTGATTCAGTGGTTGCCGAACAATGAAAATTATCCTTATGTTCAAAACTATGTATACTAACGAGGGTATACGGGGTCAAAAATATTAGAAGACCCAATAAGGCGCTGTACTTTTTTATGTTAGCAGACATATTGCAAAAGTAAATTTTTTTGCAGCAATATTATGAAATGGCAACAATTAATCTGGTAAAATGTTTTCAGGGTGTTGGTTAACTTCCATTTTGGCAAATATTGTCTTTACTGATACTTTCTTGAATTGCTATCTAGTATTTCTAATTTTGAAAAATCGGGATACCATAAATCCCCTCTGTTATAGGGGCAATGTTGTTAAGTTAAGACCTTATGAGGTTGTCCAAAAAGAAATTTTAACCGCTAAGTACTCAAAGTCTGCGCAAAGTGCGTAAAGTTTAATGACATTATATCAATACTTTGCGACCTTTGAAGATTTCATGGCGGTCTTTGCGGTTAAATATTCAAGACTTTTTGGACGGCCTCTGCAGTGAGAGGAAAAATAAATATCCTTTACTTAACGAGCTTGATGAGAGGGATGCAGAAGTGTGATGTTAATTAATACATCCTGATTTTTCAAAATAATTGAAATAGTCCCTCAAAAAAATCTTTATCTCAAACTTTCTTCTTAAATTGGGTTAATGAATTGAATCCTTTAAATGAACCACGCTTACAAAATATACTTTTTTTCTCTCTTCAATTATAGTGGATATTGCAGGACAAAAAACTAGTTGTACTTTTATTACAGAAATAATAAACACAAGTGTGTTTATGTGGATGTTAGCACAAATTAAAATAGACAAACATGGCATTAAAACCAGAACTTATAAGATTCTTTCTTGGAAATATACAAAAAGCCGATTTAAAATCTTTTGGCAGTGAAGTAGCACATTTATTTGAGCATTTAAATTCGGAGATAAAAGAAAATCAGGTTTTTGATAAATACGAAAATGAGAGAGAAAAATGGAAAGAATGGCCTGATGATATTCGTGGTCGTTGGAGTTTACCAACTAAATTTGAAGAAGCAAAATCTTTAATCTATGGGTTATATCGGAAAATAGCTGAAAAAGGTGCAGATGGCTATAACTTACCAATGAATTTAACATATGTACAACATGGTGATATCAATGATGCAATTAATAATTTTAATAATCAGTTCCTTGAATATTTTCAACAGACATTACAAGAAATTGTAAATGCCAATCCCGAAATTGAAGAAAGTTATGTAAACAAAGTAGAAGGCAACACCGTTTTTATAATACATGGACATAATAATGAACTAAAAACAGAAGTACAATTATTACTAACCAGAGCTGGTGTTAATAACATTGTACTTCATGAAGTAGCAGATAAAGGAAGAACAATAATTGATAAGTTAGTAGAAGAATCATCCAATTCTAATTATGCTATAGCCCTATTATCACCTGATGATAAATTAGAAGATGGTTCAGCAAGAGCAAGACAGAATGTTATTTTAGAAATAGGTTACTTTATTGGGAAACTTGGTAAAGAAAGAGTAAGAATATTAAAGAAAGGACAAATTGATATACCATCTGATTTACAAGGGATACTATATGAGAATTATGATATAGATGGAGCATGGAAAATAAAAATATGCAAAGAACTAATTGCCGCTGGTATTTATGTTGACATTGAATATATTGCTAATAAACTTTAATAATAATTGACTTGTGCCAACAGAGATAAACTCTTTGCTAATAAGAGCATGCAGGTCGAACTTATTATCATGTACCACTTACTTATTATCTCATGCAATCCCGAACTTTAAAATTGTCCGATAATTTCATAAACATCTTGGTAAAACTTCCCGAATCTGGGATGGGGTATCAAATAGTAAAAGTTATTTTAAAAAGCGGCAAAATATTGTATCAGCACAAGGTTCTCAATTCTGAATTATTAATGTTAGAAGAAAACGAAAACATCACTGTCACTGACATTGACAAAATAGAGTTGGAAAACAAAAAATAAATCTTTTTTGACACTCTCCCCCTCTGCTGGTGCGAACTTGTGATTTTTTAATAATTTTAAAATAACAACTTATGACAAAAATGGAATTTTTAAGCTAAGAAGATGCTGCAAAATTTGTTTCTAAAGTTCACATTGGACATGAACTTATAAAGGAATATAACAACCTCACAAATAATTCTTCTATCGAAAGTCTTAAAAGAAAAAAGCAAATTGAAATTGAATTAAATGAAATAGATAATTGGTTTATTGGAAAGAGAAAATAATCTCCTCTGCTAGAACATGTCTTCGTCTCCAATTATATAGCCCCATGTTGTGCATCTGGCACAGGCAATCAACTATCTTGAAGCGTATAGGTTAGATATAGGATTGCTGATTAACTTTAGCAATACCTGCCTGCAATTCAAAAGAGTAATGAAACCCAACAAAAATCATAGTTCAGACAATGAATGATTTGACAAAACAAGAAATAAAAATTGTGGAAAAGTCTTGATACCTTCCAGTCGCTCGGTTCCGCCGGGTGACCATTTTCAGTATTGACTTTGCCAATAACACTTAACCGATAAATTTTTCATATAATCTTAGGTTTTGGTGCTTGGCGGCAATTATTTTTCAGTTACTTTTATAAACTTTTTTGTCTTTGTGGACAGGATAGCAACCATACGAATCAACTGCAATAAATAAAAATAATGACTTACAAAATCGGACAATTAGCAGCAAAAATATTTCTTATCCTATTCCCCCTGGTGATGATAATATTACTGGATGTGAAAAATAAAAAGCGCTTTCCTTTAATTGCTTTATTTTTAGTAGGTTGGATTTTATATGTTATTCCAATGGAATTAAGACCCTTCTTCAGAGGAAATCATATTGTTTTATTCTGGTTTGGAATTATTCCAAGTTTTGGGTGCGCGTTTGCATTGCCTGTCATCGGATTAAAGAAAAAATTAATTACATACGATGAAGCAAAACACAGGTTGCTGATTTCAAGTTTCATAGCTTTTGGAATCCTTATGACGTATGAATTATTTGAAACGATAAAGGGGTTTGGAACTTTTGACTGGCTTGATATTGCAATGTCCATTCTTGGAATATGTTCATTAAACCTGATTTTCAACGTATTAAAATCATTTTTCAGACCTATATTCCAGAATAACAAAATATAATCTTTTCATACACGAACCTGCCTGTCTGTCAGGACCAGCCAGTTTCTCATCCAAACTTTTCCCGGAATACCCTATTTCAGTACCAGACACTAGACACCCTATACCGCTATACCCCTATACCCCATTGCTGTATACTTAAGACTGGAAAGTACGCTAAAGCGCACTTAATATTAAATGGATACCTTAAATTGCACCCAACTGAAGTTGGGAGTTAATCTAATAAGAATAACTCCATGCTTCAGCATGGTGAATTTAGATAACCAATACCTTTAATGAGCTGACTTCAGTCAGCTTTTCTAAAATTGACAGCAATGCCCTATACCCCTATCCCACTCTTCCACCCTTATCCCCCAATATTCTATTCTCTTACCAATCGATTTACTTATATTGTATTTTGACCCTGTCAAATATTATTGGTTTTACTTAACTTTAGGCTTCAAAACCTGGCTATGTTAATACGTTGTCGAACATCGGTTACCCCTATCCGGATTACTTCTTTACTCATCCTTATACTGTTAATGGGCTGCATCAACCGCACCCATCCGCAGACAGACACATTCAAATTGCTTCGGGAAAAAATGGTAAAAGAGCAAATTATTTCCAGGGGAGTTACCGACAGCAGTGTACTCAGCGCCATGCGAAAAGTCGAACGCCATTTGTTTGTTCCTACCAACCTGGTAACTCAAGCCTATGAAGATCATCCCCTGCCTATCGGGTATGGCCAGACTATCTCGCAACCTTATATCGTGGCTTTTATGACAGAAACGCTGCAGCTTGACAAATCTTCGAGGGTACTTGAAATTGGGACCGGTTCGGGTTATCAGGCTGCTGTTCTGGGTGAATTATGCGATTCGGTTTTCAGTGTCGAAATCGTTGCTCCGCTAAGTCAGAAGGCAGCCACATTGCTGAATTTACTGGGTTATTCCAATGTAAAAGTCAAAACCGGAGACGGATATTTGGGTTGGAAGGAACATGCTCCTTACGATGCCATTATTGTAACCTGTGCACCGACACATGTGCCGGAACCCTTAAAAAATCAGTTGAAAGAGGGAGGAAAGATGATCATTCCTGTTGGAGAAAAGAATGTTCAGCATCTGGTGCTGTTAACAAAACAATATGGTAAACTGATTGAAAAATCTGTGTTGCCTGTCAGATTTGTGCCCATGGTAAATACACAGGATCAAATTTATTAGGGATTGTCTCAAAAGTCCCTGAAAGGTCATTCCGAATTCCCACCTGAAGGAGTTATACGGCGGACAGATGTTTCTGAATCTGTTTTCCTGTTTTGTGCGCGATGTGATCGCTATTTATGTAAAGTAAAGGGTATCAACAACAAAGTGTTTTACAATATTCGATTTTGGGTGCTTCAGGATAAAATTGAGTTAACTATTTCTCTATTTTTGATTGAAAAATAATATATTAGCTTAGACCTTTATTAAAAAAAAATATGCCACAAAGGCTCAAAAACTCTAAGAATTCACAAAGATATGTTCAGTCCGGTTCCTGAATCTGTTGAGAAGATTGGTAAGTTAGTGGTTGATGCGGCTTTTACAGTTCACATAAATTTAGGACATGGCTTACTTGAAAAAGTTTATAAGGTTTGTTATGTAAAGTCATGTGTCTCCCTTAATAACAGGCCTTAGTGGTACTTTGAGATTTAGAGGCTTTGTGGCAATTATCTTAACTTAAAAGATTGGGTGCTGCATCGCACAAAATAGGATATGTTTTAGAATCTGTTTTTTAGACGGGGATGTCCGCCTTCGCGGGAATTTTATTTACGTCTAATCTTCCTTATCGTCAAAATATCCCCTGATAATTCCTCTTTTTGAATTTCTTACGAACAGAATTACATCGTCACGTTCAGTGGAGGCAGGTAAGTTGGCTTCGATAAATTCAATGGCGTCGGAATTGTTTAATCCGCGCTGATATAGAATCCTGTAAATTTCCTGTATATCGTTAATAATATCATTGCTGTAATTTCTCCGTCTCAGTCCAATGGAATTTATTCCCACATAACTTAAGGGGTCACGTCCGGCTTTTATATAAGGAGGAACATCTTTCCCAACCTTGCTCATGCCGGAAATCATTACATGCTTACCAATATGCACAAATTGATGTATTCCCGACATAGCTCCGATAATTGCATAATCATCAACTTCAACCTCACCGGCTAGTCCCACGCTGTTGTTAAGAATTGCATTATCCCCGATAGTACAGTCGTGTGCCACATGCACATATGCCATGATAAGACAATTTTTTCCTATAACTGTTTTGCCTTTGGATGCGGTTCCCCGGTTTACGGTAACACATTCGCGTATGGTAGTATTATCTCCGATTTCCACAAAGGTTTTTTCTCCTTTGAATTTTAAATCCTGTGGAATAGCTGAGATAATAGCTCCCGGAAATACTTTGCAATTTTTACCAATTCGTGCACCTTCCATAATGGTGACATTAGGACCTATCCAGGTACCCTTATCTATTTCAACATCTTTTCCAATCGAAACAAAGGGTTCGATAACCACATTATCTGCAATGGTTGCTTCCGGATGGACATATGATAATGGCTGATTCATAATATTGAATGTAATAAATAATCGTTAATCTCTTTATACTTTAGGTTTTTTAGAAAGCTGAGCCATAAATTCGCATTCAATAACCAGTTTGTCTCCCACAAATCCCTGTCCATAAGTTAGGGCAATGCCTCTTCTAACCGGCTCTTTCAATACCATTCGTATATTTAGTGTATCACCCGGAACCACTTTTTGCTTAAACCTTACGTTCTCGATCTTCAAAAAATAGAGAACATAATTATCCGGGTCTGGTACAAAACTCAATAACAAAATTCCTCCAACCTGCGCCATGGCTTCAATCTGAAGAACACCTGGCATAATGGGTTCGTCGGGATAATGACCCACAAAAAAAGCCTCATTCATCGTAACATTCTTAATCCCGCATACAGTCCACTCATCAAGGAAGGTAATTTTATCTACCAACAAAAAAGGGGGACGGTGCGGAAGCCTTTTCATAATTTCATTCACATCATATAATGGAGGCTTATTTTCATCATATTCAGGTGAATTTGGTTTCGATAGTTCTATCTTGATAAGTTTCCTGAGTATTTTAGCAAACTCGGTGTTGATATAATGTCCCGGCTTATTGGCTATAATTTTTCCTTTAAGTCTTACACCTACCAGAGCAAGATCTCCGATTATATCGAGCAGTTTATGTCGTGCTGGTTCGTTGTTGAAAAATAAATCAACATTATTCAACACGCCTTCCGGTTTTACATGTATTTTGGGTTTATTAAATACTTCTGCCAGCCTGTCCAGTTCTTTCTGATCAACCTTTCTATCCATCAATACAATGGCATTGTCAAGATCGCCTCCTTTAATCAGGTTATTTTTTAACAGTTGTTCCACTTCATGAAGAAAAACAAACGTACGGCAGGGAGCTATCTGGGTTTCAAATTCATCGAAATTATTCAACCGGGAAAACTGATTGTCAAGCAATTTAGAATCAAATCCTATATGTACATCAATGCTGAAGGTGTCGTCGGGATATCCTGTAATTTCAAGTCCTTTGGTTTCATCCCTGAAAACCACCTTTTCTTTAATCTGAAAATATTTTCTTTCTGCATCCTGTTCAACATTACCTGCTTTTTTTATAGCTTCAACAAATTTAATGGCGCTACCATCCATAATTGGAATTTCGGGACCGTCCACCTCGATGAGCGCATTATCAATTCCAAGTGCATATAGAGAAGCCAACAAATGTTCAACGGTAGAGATTTTTGCTTTTTTTTCTTCGAGTGTTGTACCCCGGGAAGTAGAGACAACGTTATCTGCAATAGCCCGGATTGTGGGTTGATTTTCAAGATCGATACGCTTAAAAATATATCCGTGGTTTTCAGCCGCCGGGTGTATGGTGATTTTTACATTTTCTCCGCTATGCAGACCAAGTCCTTTAAGTTCGACAGGTTTGGACAAAGTTCTTTGTTTATCAGTCATTGTAAATTAAACTGTTAGAATTGGGGAAATAAAAACGCAAAAGTCATAAAAATTTAAACAAAGCAAAAGAAAACGCGGTTATTTTTCGCTCTCTTTCAACCTTTGTATTTCTTTTTCAAGTTCATTTATACGTTTATAAATTGCCGGTAACTGACGTGAGACGGCATATTCCCGCCTTTTTTCACTTATATTATAAGCCGGGGAACCAAGAATAATTTCTCCTTCTTTATCCACACTGTTGCTAACACCTGATTGAGCCCCGATTTTTACTCCGTTGGCAATTCTAATGTGTCCGACAATCCCCACCTGGCCAGCAATCATTGCATCACGGCCTATCTTGGTTGATCCCGAAATGCCTGACTGTGCTGCAATAACAGTATTTTCTCCTATCTCTACATTATGAGCTACCTGTATGAGATTATCTAATTTAACTCCTTTACGAATGATTGTTGATCCGAAAGTTGCCCTGTCAATGGTTACGTTTGATCCAATTTCAACAAAATCTTCAATAATTACATTGCCTATCTGAGGTATTTTTTTATATGCATTGTCCTGTTGGGGTGCAAAGCCGAAACCGTCGCTTCCGATAACACTACCTGCATGCACGGTACAGTTGGCTCCAATAATACAATCATGATATATTTTAACTCCCGGATAAAGCATGGTATTATTGCCTATGGTAACATTGTCGCCTATAAATACCTGCGGGAAAATACTTACATTATCCCCGATTTTAACATTTTCTCCAATGTAGGCGAATTCTCCCAGATAAATATTTTTTCCATAGGTGCTGGATGAAGAAATATGTACATTTTTATCAATACCTGTCTTCCTTGGGATTGATTGAGCATATAACTGGAGCAGCGAAGCAAAAGATTCATAAGCGTCTTCAACCAGTATAAGTGTGGCTTTCACCTCATTTTCGAGTTTTAAACTTCTATTAACCAGGACGATGGATGATTCGGTGGTATAAAGATATTTGGTATATTTTGGATTAGATAAAAATGATAACGATCCTTTTTTGCCTTCTTCAATTTTAGAGATTTCCGAAACTTTCACATCAGGATTTCCTATGATTTCACCTTTAAGAAATTCTGATATGGTTTTTGCTGTGAATTCCATAAATTACCTGCATTAGTTATAAAAAATGTACCGGATAAACTATTTTGAAAACAGGGATATTAATATTTTCCTGTTTTTTGCATGATAGTTTAAAATTTGGGCACAAAACTAATCATTAAAATGATACTCCACAATTTTTGGGATAACATAAAAAGTATTTCCGCTGTGTTTTGTATAGAACATTCAGATTAAATAGATCGGAAGCTTCTGAAATATCCTCCAGTTCGCCGGTATTATAAATAACCCTAATCCTGTCATCAAAAGCGCTATAGGCTTTGTTTGATATTATATTGGTGTAAACCAGAAAATCTGTTAAGTCTGCAGATAATTTAAAATGATCTGATACACAAGCTTTAATTTTATGGATTGTTTCCAAATCAAATGCCTGCTTCTGTATTTTGATTTTGGGCAAATTCCTGTTGACAAGATTCCCTGCGAGAAGGGATAAAATTTTATCGGAATGATTTATCCAAGCTTTAGCCGAAACCATAATATCATCATCATCCAGGGCAATAAAGTTTTCGATTAGATGATCTATTTCAGGTGATTTGGGTTGAAAATCCTGGTTTTTCAGGAAAAACTCAAAAGGCGGGGTTGCAAACATTTTCTCTCCCGACAAGGTAAGCATTTTGGCTCTCTGCAGAAGCTTTACCAAAAGAAATTCTGCTGAGATAACCGTTTTGTGAAAATATACCTGCCAGTACATAAGTCTCCTGGCAATTAAGAATTTTTCGATGGAATAAATTCCCTTCGCTTCAACTACTAACTGATCTCCTTCAACAGTGAGCATTTTTATAATTCTGTCTGAGCCGATAATTCCTTCGGTAACACCGGTATAAAAACTATCTCTCCTCAGATAATCAAGTCTGTCCATATCGAGCTGGCTTGAAACCAGTTGATGTAAAAATCTTTTTTTATAGCGGTTATTAAATATATCAAGTGCGAGCGCTAATTTTCCTTCGTACTCTTCGTTCAGTTTTAGCATGAGCATTGCAGAGAGAGCCTCATGATTATACTGCTGAATGATGCTTTCTTCAAGCGCATGCGAAAATGGACCGTGACCTATATCGTGCAAAAGAATGGCAATAAATACAGCCTCAGCTTCCTCTTCGGATATTTCAATACCCTTCTGTCGTATACTCTGGACAGCCTGCTCCATAAGATGCGCGGCTCCGATAGCATGCTGAAACCGCGAATGGGTGGCCCCCGGATAAACATAATAGGTTAACCCCAACTGTTTTATTCGCCTTAATCGCTGAAATATAGGATGTTCTATGAGTTCATATACAAAATTGGAAGGAATTTTAATAAATCCATAAACAGGATCATTGATAATTTTTGCCTTGTAAATTTTTTTTGATCTCACGTATGTTCCTGTATTTAAAGCAAAAGACAGATAAAATTCAACACTGCAAAATAAGCTACAAAATTCGTAAAATACTAATTGCATGTAAATTTTGCATAATTTATAATACAGATATTTTGATGTTTAAACTATTATTCATAGCTTTGCATCCGAAATGAAGAATGAAATAGATAGGGGACCTCAGTCCCCTATTTTGTTAACTATATTTTAAAATGATAACAGTTGACCAGGTAAAATCGATTATAAATCAGGAACTTGATGCAAAGGGCATTTTTCTGGTTGATTTAACCGTGGATAAATTAAACAGGATTAAGGTATGGATTGATAATATGGAGGGTGTTTCAATAGCTACTTGCGTTGATATCAGCAGGTTGATTGAAAGCAGGCTCGACAGGGATCTTGAGGATTATGAACTTGAAGTTTCCTCACCCGGAATCGACAGGCCATTTACCATGCTATTCCAGTATAAAAAAAATATAGACAGACAGGTGGAGGTTTTTACACATGAAGGAATTTCTTATCAGGGATTACTGATTGGCGCAGATGAGAAGAAACTGGCGCTGGAAATTAAAACCAAAGAATCTGTCGGCAATAAAAAGAAAAAAGAAATTCTAACCAAAAAAATAGAAATTGAATTTTCAGCTGTTAAATCAGCGAAAGTTAAAATAACATTTTAAACTAATTCAGTATGGAAAATATTAATCTGATTGAAACATTCTCAGAGTTTAAGGAACTCAAAAGCATTGACAGAACCACCATGATGAGTGTGATAGAGGATGTGTTCAGAAATATGCTGATAAAAATGTTCGGCACAGCAGATAATTTTGATATCATTATAAATATCGACAAAGGTGACTTTGAAATATGGAGGAACAGGGAGGTTGTTGAAGATGGCAGCGTGGAAGATTCGAATATACAAATTTCGCTAACCGAAGCAAAAAAAATTGATGAAGATTATGAAGTAGGAGAAGATGTTACCGACGAGGTAAAACTTCTTGATTTTGGCAGAAGAGCTATTCTTTCACTGAGACAAAATCTTACAGCCCGAATACTCGATTTGGAGAAAAACAATGTTTACCTGAAATACAAGGATCGCATCGGCGACATTGTGGCTGGTGAAGTTTACCAGGTATGGAAAAGGGAAATTCTGGTGCTGGACGAAGAAGGTAATGAGTTGATCATGCCGAAATCAGAACAGATTCCTTCCGACTATTTCAGAAAGGGTGATTCGATCAGGGCAGTGGTTATCAAAGTTGAGATGAGGAACAACAATCCTTTGATTATATTGTCAAGAACCTCACCTGTATTTCTGGAACGTTTGTTTGAACTGGAAGTACCTGAAATTTTTGACGGATTAATCACCATTAAAAAAATTGTGAGAGTACCCGGCGAAAGAGCAAAAGTTGCGGTGGAGTCCTACGACGAACGTATCGATCCGGTAGGCGCCTGCGTGGGCATGAAAGGATCGAGAATTCATGGCATTGTACGCGAATTGAAAAATGAAAATATAGATGTAATTAACTTTACAAATAATTTGCAGCTTTATATTACGCGGGCATTGAGTCCGGCAAAAATATCAAGCATTAAACTGGATCAGGAACATAAACGGGCGGAAGTATATCTTAAACCCTCTGAAGTTTCACTGGCTATTGGAAAGGGAGGTTTAAACATTAAACTTGCCAGTCAGCTTACAGGTTTTGAAATAGATGTATTTCGTGAAACTATTACCGAAGATGAGGAAGATGTCAGCCTGGAAGAATTTGTAGATGAAATTGACGGATGGATTATTGATGAACTCAAGGCAATTGGCTGTGATACAGCAAAAAGTGTCTTGGATTTAAGT
Source organism: uncultured Bacteroidales bacterium (assembly GCA_963781805.1). Lineage (GTDB taxonomy): Bacteria > Bacteroidota > Bacteroidia > Bacteroidales > UBA10428 > JAFGPL01. The sequence continues at coordinate 4,074,571 of CAWAHF010000004.1, read as the reverse complement.
ATTGATGATTTGGTAAAAAGAACCGATTTAGAAGAGGAAACCATTCGGGAGATCATGAAAATATTGCGATCTGAATTTGAATAATCTAATCTATTAATTATATATTAGCCGAATTAGTACAGATAAAAATCATATTACGCTGATTATGTCAGAAACAAAAGTTACACGGTTGAGTAAGATTGCCAGGGAGTTGAATGTTGGAATTTCCACAATTGTTGATTTCCTTCACAAAAAGGGGGTCAAAATTGATCCGAATCCCAACACCAAAGTCACACCCGAACATTACCAATTGCTGCTTCAGGAATATAGCAACGATCTTTCTGTAAAAAAGGAATCTGAAAAACTAAATCTGAAACATCTGAAAGAACAGCAGGAAACCATTACCCTTAATGATATTGACGAGGAAACAGAAGGGGAAACACAGGATTTTGATGAAGTATTAATTAAAGATTCAAGTTCTTCTTCCTCAACGTTTGAGACGGAAACTGAAAAAGAAATCGAACGCGGAGATAATATTAAACTCAATATCGTTGGCAAAATGAATATTGAGAAAAAGGAGAAAAAGAAACAGGAACCCAAGCAAGAAGAAACAAAACCTAAAGTTCCTGTTACTCCTGAAACCAAAATAGATGAACCCGTATCTGTTGAAAAAGAACCTGTCGAAGCGGAAACTGTTTTGGAACAAGAACCGGAAGTAAGTGAGGAAGAAATACAGGAAGAAGAAATTGAAGTTCTTAAACCCGAAATCAAGGATGTTGAAGTGAAGGTGGTTGGAAAGATTGATTTGGATTCCATGAATCAACGTACAAGACCACCCAGGAAAACCAAGGAAGAAAAAGAAACTGAACGCAAAGCCAGGATAGCCGCCAGACAGAAGGAAAGTGAGATTTCAAAACCAATATCCCCAGAAGATTCTGAAGAGGGACTTTCAGATGAAGGATCTGATAAATCAAAACCCGGCAAATCTCTGCAGAAAGCCGGGCGTGAGGGAGGTTATCAGAAGACGAATGAAAAAGAAGATTTATCCCTGTTAGACGCTAAGAAGAAAAGAAAAAGAATAAAGAAAGAAAAAGAACGAATAAAAGTTGATGAAGGGCGTACAGATAAGAAACCGGTAGAAGATAACCGGGATAAATTCAAAAAGAAAAAACTTAAGAAGGGTTACAAACCTGAAGTAAGTGAAGTTGAAGTAGATCGCCAGATTAAGGATACAATGTCACGTCTGGCTCCGAAAGGAAAATCAAAAGGTTCGAAATATCGGCGCGAAAAACGTGAAATTAATAGCCAAAAAATGTTGGCTGAAGAGGAACAGAGATTACTTGATACTAAAATTCTTAAAGTAACAGAATTTATCTCTGTGAGTGAATTGGCCAATATGATGAAAGTGCCTGCTACCGAAGTTATTTCAACCTGTATGAGTATGGGTTTGTTTGTTTCTATTAATCAGCGACTTGACGCTGAAACCATGGCCTTGGTTGCAGATGAGTTTGATTTCAAAGTAGAATTTGTCAGTGTCGAACTTCAGGAGTCGATTAAAGAAGAAGAAGATACCGAAACTGATCTTCTACCGCGTCCACCTATTGTAACGGTTATGGGACATGTGGACCATGGTAAAACCAAATTGCTTGACCACATTCGTAAAACCAATGTAATTGCAGGTGAAGCAGGCGGAATAACCCAACATATTGGCGCTTATAATGTAGAACTAACCGATGGCAAGAAAATAACTTTTCTGGATACTCCGGGACACGAAGCATTTACCGCTATGAGAGCTCGTGGAGCTCAAATTACCGATGTTGCCATTATAGTTGTGGCTGCCGATGATGGTGTAATGCCTCAGACTATTGAAGCCATCAATCATGCTCAGGCAGCCGGTGTACCAATGGTTTTTGCCATAAATAAGATAGATAAACCGCAAGCAAATCCTGAAAAAATAAAGGAAGCTCTGGCGAACATGAATATTCTGGTGGAAGATTGGGGAGGTAAATACCAATCACAGGAAATATCGGCAAAAAGCGGGTTGAATGTGGAAGATTTGCTGGAAAAAGTGCTGCTCGAGGCTGAGATGCTGGAATTAAAGGCTAATCCTAATAAACATGCCATCGGAACAATCATTGAATCTTCATTGGATAAAGGAAGGGGATATGTTGCAACACTTCTTGTGCAGGCAGGCAAACTGGAGATAGGAGACATTGTACTTGCCGGTACACATACAGGCAGGGTTAAAGCCATGTTTAACGAACGCGGAAAAAAAATAGATGATGCCGGACCTTCATCACCGGTGATGATTCTTGGATTGGACGGCGCTCCGCAGGCCGGAGATAAGTTCAATGTAATGGAGAATGAACGCGAAGCTAAAGAAATTGCAACCAAGCGAGGACTTTTGCAACGTGAGCAGGGATTGAGATCCCAGAAACATATTACCCTTGACGAAATTGGAAGACGTATTGCCATAGGGAACTTCCAGGAATTAAATATCATTGTTAAAGGTGATGTGGACGGTTCGGTTGAGGCATTGTCCGATTCACTTATCAAACTTTCGAATGATGAAATTCAGGTGAATATAATCCATAAGGCTGTGGGACAGATATCCGAAGGGGATGTGTTGCTGGCCGCTGCATCAAATGCCATTATTGTCGGATTCCAGGTTCGTCCTTCTATGCAGGCAAGGAGACTTGCAGAAAAAGAAGAAATAGAAATCCGGTTGTATTCGGTAATCTACGATGCCATTAATGAGGTAAGATCGGCTATGGAAGGTATGCTTTCACCGGAAATCAGAGAAGATATCGTGTGTACCATCGAAGTACAAGAAACCTTTAAAATTGACAAAGTAGGAACCGTTGCAGGATGTATGGTAAAAGAAGGCAAGATTAGACGCGATACCAGAGTGCGGGTTATTCGTGAAGGTATTGTGGTGTATACTGGTGAACTTGGTACACTCAAACGGTTCAAAGATGATGCAAAAGAAGTTGTCAGCGGCCTTGAATGTGGTTTGAATATAACCAATTTCAATGATATTAAGGTGGGCGACATTATAGAAGGCTACGATACTGTAGAGATAAAGAAAAAATTGTAACCTGTTTACAATCTCTTCATTCCATTTTTTCCGCAGTAAATGAATATGCTGGGAAAATATTCTGATTTAATAAAATCCGAAGCAATTAGAATTGGCTTTGACGCGTGTGGAATATCCCGGGCAGAAAGGTTAGATGAGCAAGCGGGGCATTTGAAAAACTGGCTTGATAAGGGACTTCATGGTGAAATGGAATATATGGCCAATCATTTTGAAAAAAGAATTGATCCCAACCAACTCCTGCCCGGCACAAAATCGGTTATTTCGGTATTACTCAATTATCATTCCGGATTAAAACAAAAAGATCCATCAGCGCCTGTTATTTCATCATATGCGTATGGCAAGGATTATCATAAAGTGATGCGGAAGAAACTGAAAAGGTTGTTTCAATACATACATCAAACCGTACCGAATGTCACTGGACGGATTTTCGTTGATTCTGCACCGGTATTGGAGCGTGTATGGGCTGCAAAAGCCGGGTTGGGATGGATAGGAAAAAATTCGTTGCTGATATCTCCCAAATTTGGTTCATTTGTCTTTATTGGTACAGTATTCGTAGATGTTGAACTTGCATATGATAATCCTATAAATGAAATGTGCGGCGGATGTACCAAGTGTCTTACAAATTGTCCGACAAAAGCAATTATCAGGCCTAAGGTGGTAGACGCAAGAAAATGTATTTCGTATTTCACTATTGAATACAAAGGAGTTTTACCTGAAAATATCAGGAATGCTTTTCATAACAGGATTTTCGGTTGTGATATATGTCAGGATGTTTGTCCCTGGAACAGGAAAATTCCAGAGCATAAAACAAATGAATTTAATCTGAAAAAAGAATTGTTTGAGATGAAACGTGATGATTGGAACATTCTTGACGAAGAGAATTATAATAGCCTATTTGAAGGATCTGCAGTGAAAAGAGCAAAGTATTCAGGATTGAAAAGAAACATTTCATTTGTTTTGAAATAAAATTATGTTTCACAATTATGAATTGTAACCACGATTTTTCTGTTATTTCGAGGACCATCAAACTCACAGAAAAAAATATTTTGCCAGGTCGAAAGCCCCATCTCGCCGTTAACTATCGGAATTGTTTCAGAAGGACCTACGATTCCGGCTTTCAGATGAGCATCTCCATTATTGTCCTGATGATCATGTTGCCAAATACCATGAGGTATAAGTTTGTTCAAAAGTGTAATCACATCGTTTTGCACAGAATCATCCCAATTTTCCTGAATCATTATGGCTGCAGTCGCTCCCTGGGCATAAACATTAACCATACCGGTTGTAATTCTGCCGGATTTGACAAATGATTTAATTTCATGGGTAATATCATACAATCCGTTATGATTCTGTGTATTAATTTGTATTGTTTTTTGCATTTTATTAACTTTAATATAAGATAAATTTAAATGGATACCAAAATATAAATTATCTTAACAAAATTATGTCAAATCACTTTAAAAGCATTATTTATCGGAAATGTATAAACTTGATCATGTTCTTGTAAAGGAAGAGATTGTCGAAAAACAGTTCACATGTTCATCATATGATGAGCTTTCGTTATTTACCCGAAGTTGGAAATCAACCGCGAAACCCAAGGCTGTGATTTTGATTTTACACGGATTAGGAGAACACAGTGGAAGATATGATTACCTGGCTAAAAAATTTGTTGAAAGCGGATATTTTATCTTTGCGTTTGATATGAGAGGTCATGGAAAATCCGGAGGAAAGCGGGGACAATCATCATCCTATCAGAACCTTTTAAAAGATCTGGAGATAATTTGTCATAAGGTAGAGAAAGAATTTCAGGATATTCCCAGAATTCTTTATGGACATAGTTTCGGAGGAAACCTGGCCGTTAATTTTGCTATTTCCAACCTGTACACTTTCTCGGGAATCATTCTCACATCGCCCTGGTTAAAGCTTGAATTTCAGATTCCTAGAGGTAAATTGTTTTTAGGAAGATTAGCCAGTTACTTCTTTCCAAACCTTATTACAAAAACAGGTCTGGATCCTGAAGGACTCTCAAGAAATCCTGAAATTGTGCATAATTACATTAAAGATCCCCTGGTTCATGATAAGGTTTCATTACGTTTGTTTTTTGAAATTGTGGATGCAGGTGTAAAAGCCTCTGGCAGCATTTATAAAATTAATTCACCAATGCTTGTGATGCATGGTTCCGCAGATAAAATCACTTCGTTAAAAACAACCCGGGAATTTGTAATGAATACCGGCAGGAAAACCACTTTTAAAGAGTGGCCAGATAATTTTCATGAGCTTCACAATGATTTTAATGCAGAGGAAGTGTTTGATTTTATGATTGAATGGTTAAACAAAATAGTGGCCGAATAAAGGGAAAACCTACCATGGAATTCAGGACAAAAGTCGAAATACTACCCTTTACTTTCAAACTGGACTATCATACTATTTCTTTTTTTGTAGGTTCATGTTTTGCAGATAATATAGGCATCCACCTTGAAAGACTGAAATTTCCCATCGTACATAATCCGTTCGGAGTTCTGTATAATCCCTCCTCAATTAAGGATAATCTTAAAGTACTTATTGAGAAAAAGCTTTTCAGCGACAGTGATTTGTATTATTTTAATGAAAAATGGATAAGCTTTTCGCATTACACTGCTTTCGACAATGCAGACAAACATTTGAGTCTGGAAAGGATAAATCATTCCCTGAAAACTTCCGCAGATGTTCTATCAAATGCCCAATTTCTCTTTATAACCTTTGGAACTGCCTGGGTATATGAGTTTATCAAATTAGAGAGGATAGTTGCAAATTGTCATAAAATTCCCTCGCACGAATTCAGAAGATTTATGTTGAACAGCGATCAGATAGCTGCCGATTACACAGAACTATTTGACCAATTACATACCCTAAATCCGCAGCTGAAAATCATTTTCACACTAAGTCCGATAAGACATTGGAAAGACGGGGCGGTTGACAATCTACTCAGCAAGTCTACCTTGCTGGTAGCTATTCATAAAATTAAAGAGAATTTTGAATTTGTTTCCTATTTTCCGGCTTACGAAATATTTATGGATGAACTTAGGGATTACAGATACTATGCAAAAGACATGCTTCACCCATCAGAGATTGCGATAGATTATATTTGGCAAAGATTTACAGACACCTACATGGATGCCGGTGTACTTCCAGTAATGCGGGACATCGATAAAATTACAACAGCAATCAATCACAGACCGCTTAATCCGGAATCAAAAGAGTATGCGAAATTCAGAAGAAAAATGGTTGACTTTATTGGAATTTTGCAGTTGAAATATTCATTCCTTGACTTTTCAAACGAAATAAAATTCTTTGCCGAAGCATAGAATTTAATATATTAAAACGACTTCTTAAAGAATCCGTTTGAAGAAAATAATCGATTTATGTTTAATAATAAATTTATAACATTGAACATTTAAGAAAATATCTTGTTGATATTAAAAAACAGCGTATGAAGTTTCGTGGATTTTTCATTTCTCTTACAGTTCTGCTCATGTCAGGTAATCCGGTTATTCTTAAAGCACAGTCAGAGAAAAGCGGAGTAATTGAAGGCAGAATTTACAATGCAAAGAATAACGAACCGGTTCCATTTGCAACTATTATTATTTGGGGAACAACTATTGGTTCTACAAGCGATCTTGATGGAAAATTTTTATTTACGGGTATAAAACCGGGGTATGTTCAGCTTTCGGTATCCTCTATTGGATTTGAAGATTATATATCGACTGAATTTTTAGTTACCAATGCAAAAAAAAGTTATTTTGAAATCGCTCTGCAGGAAGCCAATATTAAATTGGATGAGGTAGTTATAAAAGCCTCTCCATTTAGAAGGCAGGAGGAAAGCCCTGTTTCGTTAAGAAGAATCGGAATTTCTGAAATAGAAAGGAATCCTGGTGGAAACCGTGATATATCAAAAGTTATCCAATCGTTTCCCGGAGTTGCCTCAACACCTGCCTATCGAAATGATGTAATTGTAAGAGGAGGTGGCCCAAGTGAAAGCAAATTTTACCTGGATGGTGTGGAAATTCCCAACCTGAATCATTTTTCCACTCAGGGAGCATCGGGAGGTCCGGTGGGAATTATCAACGTTGATTTTATCAGGGAAGTGAATTTTTATTCCGGCGCATTTCCTGCCGACAGGGGGAATGTACTAAGTGCTGTGCTTGATTTTAAGCAGATAGACGGGAATAATGAAAAAATGAAATTCAGAGGTACTATTGGCGCTTCAGATCTTGCCTTAACACTCGACGGACCTGTCGGAGAAAAGACGACATACATTTTTTCGGTTAGAAGGTCCTATCTCCAGTTTTTATTTGCCGCGCTCCAATTGCCCTTTTTGCCTACTTATAATGACATGCAGGTTAAGGTAAGAACAAGATTTAACCAGAAAAATGAACTCACCCTGATCGGCCTGGGAGCTATTGATCAGTTTGAACTTAACCTGAATGCCGATGAAACTCCTGAGCAACGCTATATTTTGAATTATTTGCCGATAAATGAACAGTGGAATTATACTGTAGGAGCAGTTTATAAGCATTTTGCGGAAAAAGGATACGGAACATGGGTCGTGAGTCGGAGCCATCTTAATAATATTTCATATAAGTATGAGCAAAACAACGAGAACTTGCCAAAAACATTTGACTATTCATCGCAGGAAACAGAAAACAAATTCAGATACGAATATAATGTAACAACCACACAGAATATCAAACTGAATCTGGGATTGAATCTTGAGCATGCTAATTACAGGAATAACACCTTCAGGAAGATTTCTGTTTCTGATTCAGTTATCAGCCTGAACTATTCCACTGATTTAAATATGGTGAATTATGGTTTGTTTGGACAGATAAGCAGGGAGTTTTTTAAAAACAAACTTACCCTCTCAGCCGGTACCCGTTTTGATGGAAGCACCTATTCAGGCGAAATGGCTAATTTGGTTAACCAGTTTTCTCCTCGCATTTCAGCCTCTTACCTGATTACCAAAAGACTTTTTCTAAATGTAAATACAGGAAGGTATTATGAAAGGCCGCCTTATACTGCAATGGGTTATAAAGATAATTCCGGATCCTATATCAATAAAATAAACCGACTTACCTATATTTCCTCCGATCAATTGGTGGCTGGTTTCGATTACATGCCCAATGATAAATCCAAATTCAGCATTGAGGGATTTTACAAATATTATCGTCATTATCCTTTTTCGGTCGCCGACTCGGTGGCATTGGCAACCAAAGGAGCTGATTTTGGAACCTTCGGAGATGAGGAACTGGTGCCTGATGCCGAAGGTCGTGCCTATGGAATGGAAGTGTTTGTCAGGGATCTTGATTTTAAAGGATTTAATGTAATTCTTTCGTATACACTTGTGTGGAGCGAATTTAAAAATACAAACCTGAAGTCCAGCAGTAATTTATTTATTCCGACTTCCTGGGATAACCGTCATATTTTTAACCTCACTGCTACAAGAAAATTCAGCAGAAACTGGGATATTGGTTTTAAGTGGAGATTTGTAGGCGCTGCTCCTTACACACCCTATAGTGTTTATAGCTCTTCGGTCAAAGAAATCTGGGATATCAACGGACAACCTGTACTCGATTATTCCAGGTTTAACAGTTTGAGATTAAAACCTTTTCATCAACTTGATATACGAATCGACAAACAATATTTTTTCAAAAATTGGTCGCTCATGTTATATCTTGATATTCAGAATGTATATAACTTTAAAGCATATGAACCTGATCTTTTAGTGAGGAGTTCTATAGTCAATGCAGGGATTAACGATATTATAAACGATAATGGCATTGAAAGATATCAACTGGTTACCCTTCCTTCGGGAGGTTCAGGTACTATTTTACCTACCATCGGTATAATGGTTGAATTTTAATATTATGGGGATATGAAGAAAACACAATTTCTATTAGTATTTATGGTTACAAGCATGTGCTTACTGTTTGTTAATACCTGTCAAACCAGTCGGTTAAACAAACTCCCCGGACTTGTTGATACTCTTTATACATCACAAAATGGGGCTGGACTGACCATCGAACTGGTTTTTGAAAAAGGCAAAGAACATAACTTTCCTCTTATGACGGCGTGGGTTACAGATACATTAAATACCTACCTTCAGACATTGTATGTCTCTGAATCTATAGCAAAAGGAATCTTTAAACATGGCGAAACATCTTCAGGTAAATGGCTGCCCGGTGAAAGAAGGCGTCCTGCCGCGTTGCCTGTCTGGTCACACAACCGGGGAGTGAAAGAGGCGGATGGGTTGTATGTGCCTACGCTGAAAACTTCTATTCCCGATGCATACACAGGAGCTACGCCTTTAAATAATTTTGTACTGTTTTCAAAGCTTGAATACAATTCTATCAACGTTTTTGATATTTATTTCGAGATTAACCAAACCTGGGATTGGAATGAATACTGGACCAATAATAAATATCCAGACAATGAGGAATATAAAACATCCTGTCAGCCATCACTGGTTTATTATACCAGAATTAATACAAAAGATGAACAAAAAGAATATGATTTGAAACTAATTGGTCATGGCCACTATTCAGGGGCTGACGGTATTATTTATCCTGATTTAAACACCTTTACCACGGCACTTGATATTACCAGAAGGGTATATGTGATAATAAAGTAGAATTGGGGCGAATGAATGCTTTGGCAAAGCCTTTCAAAATATAAGTCACTCTGCAAAACCGAGCGACTTTTAAAGAATTATAACAAAATATCAGAATATTTATTTTAGAAAACATAATTCTTCTTACATTTATTGATTAAATTTTTTCAACCAGTCGCTCGGCTCTGTCGTGTGACGATTATGTATTATTGGTTTTACCAATTTAAAAATAATTCTTTTTAATGTCAGAATTACGAAAAACCAAAACTGAAAATCCAAATTTTATTACATTACCTGTAGTTGGTGGATTGATATTTTCACAAGGTCAGTATATTCGGAAATTATCCTTGATAGTTTTGAATTTTGCAGGATTAATAAATATATGGAAAATTTCTGCTATGTAATTATGCCAAGCCATATTCATTTTATTTGCAGGAATCTGGATGAAAAAATGCAGGATATTTTGCGAAATCTAAAGGCTCACACAGCAAGACAGATAATAAAATTGATAGAATCGGAAAATTATGAAAGCAGTAAAGAATGGCTGTTACATAAGTTTAAATATTTTGTAAAATTTCGTCGGCAGAATGAGAAATATCAATTCTGGTAAAAGACCAGTCATCCAGCCGAATTAACCTTTAATATAATGTTTGATCAAAAAAAGGATTATTTACACAATAATCCAGTAGAAGCCGGTTTAAAGTGGATGAATGCTAAAGCAAAGCCTTTCAAAATATAAGTCACTCGGAAGAGCCGAGCGACTGTGAGAGTTAAATGGGACAAAAAAAATTCTTATTAATGAATAAAAATTTTATTAACAAAATTATTACTACTTGCTTGTTCTTATTGCTTTGCATAGATATCGTGTATTCATTTTTTGAACATTATAGTGTTCCTCTTGATGGCGATATGCCCACCATTATTTTGCCTTCTGAAAGTAACAAGACAGTGTTGAATGATCCATTCGGATTCAATGTATTGCTTCATGATTCTGTATACGTTGCAACCAACCGATTTTTCGCTCACTGGACTATGAGAAGCTATTTCAGGACAATGCCATTTTTTTTTCAGAAATTCACGAATCCTGTAAATAGTGTCTATTTATCATGCGCACTTGCAAAAACAGTTATCCAAATTTTAATAATTTATCTTTTATCTATATATATCAGTGGTAAAAGCAAAATTTTTGATAAAGATTTTTTATTAGCTGCTATTTTAATCACGCCATTATTTCAGGCATTTGGTTACAACGGGCAAATGGGAATTATTGATAAGTCTATTACGTATACTTTTTTTTATGCATTCCCACTTTCATTGGTTTTAATTTTTTTCCTGCCCTATTTTTTATCCGTTTTTCATAATAAAAAATTAAAATCAAATCTTTTGTACATATTTCTATCTGTAATTCTTCTTATAATACTATCATTTAATGGACCCCTTAATCCAGCAGTTGTCCTATTGATATGCATTTTAATATTTATTTATTCCTTTTTTTCTAAATTCTTCTCAACATCATATAAATCCTTAACTAAAAATTTTTTGCATAGTTTTAAGAAATCATTTAAAGACTATCCGGTTTTATTTTTAATCGCCATTGCTGTATGTTTATATTCTTTTTATATAGGTTTGAATAATTCAGATAGTATTCATAACAGTATTAGCTTATCTGATCGATATACCAGACTTCCATACGGATTTAAACAATTTGTGCAAAGACCGGGACCTTCATTACTGTTGATGATAATTATTATTAATACAATTATAATTTCCAGGCAAAAGTCCAATCCCCAAAGCAAAAGAATTCTTATGTTATTGAAATGGATTGGATTATTTTCAGCCATCTATATTCTTCTTTTGCCATTGGGCGGTTATAGAACATATCGTCCTGGCATCCTAAGGAGGGATACTATAATGCCTGTGATGTTTTGTTTATTTTTCTTTTACGGGATTTCATCCTATTATCTGATCAGGCAATTAACTTTCAATCATAAGAAGTTATATTTTACAGTTTTAATTATTTTTATGCTAACATTCACTTTTGCAGATACCACAAATTTCAAGAGCAATCATTGTGAAAGGAAATCTTTGGAATTACTGGCACAATCAAAAGAAAAGATCGTTCCTTTGAAGGAAGATTGCACTGTAATGTCCTGGAATAAATTTACAGAATATGGATATTCTTATGAAATTTCTGAATTATTGGAATATTGGGGGATTGTAAAGAAGTGTACATGGTTTTATTGGGAATGATAGTTCTAGTGTCATGTCAAGTATTAAAAAGTGGTAAAGTCATTCCGAACTCCTGCCTGACAGAGCTTAAGCGGGGGGCAGGTGATTCGGAATCCTGAAAGGCTCAGCGGAAGCTAATCTCTTTAATCTTCCAGAGACCTTGAATCACCTGTCTGCCGAGGCCAGCCAGGCAGGAGTTCATGGTGACTATATTACATGATATGATTGACATGATACTAGTGTCATGTCAATTATAGTATGACGTATTAATATTTTTTGTATCTTTGTCAAAAAACAATGGTAAAGTACAAAGTAACACTTAGCCAGGAGGAAAGAGAATTATTAATGGAAATAACCAGAAAAGGCAGTCATACTGCAAAAAAAGTTATTCATTCTCTTATCCTACTGAATGTTGACGAAGGACAATATTCAGAAAACAGACAAACAAATAAAGAGATTTGTAAAGTACTTAAAACGGGCATGAGAACTATTGACAGAGTAAAAAAACGATTTGTTTTAGAAGGATTTGATGCAGCCCTTGAGATTGCACCGACCAATCGGTTATACCGGAAGAGATTCGATGGTGAGGCAGAAGCCCATTTAATAGCGATAGCTTGCGGTAAGCCACCAAAAGGATATGCTAAATGGTCGTTAAGATTACTTGCAGATCGAATGGTTGAATTAAAATATGTTGAAGACATTTCTCATGAAACAGTTAGAATGGTTCTAAAAAAAACGAACTTAAACCTTGGAAAGTAAGAGGTTGGGTGATACCTCCCCATCAAAGCAGTCATTTTGTTGCAGCAATGGAACAGGTATTAGACGTTTATAAACGACCGTATAACAAAGCAAGGCCAGTAATTTGTATGGATGAATCACCTAAACAATTGATTAAAGAAACCCGACAACCAGTTCCTATGTCTCCTGGCTTTGAGAAGAAATATGATTATGAATACGCACGATGTGGAGTATGTAATGTATTTATGGTAAATGAACCTTTAGCAGGGAAGCGCTATGTAAAAGTAACCGATCAGAAAACCAAGAACGATTGGGCAATATTAATCCGTGAAATTGCAGATAATTTATATGATGACGCAGAAATTATTACCCTAGTTATGGATAATTTAGCTACACATACAGCCGCTGCACTTTATGAAACGTTTGAACCGGTTGAGGCAAAAAGAATATGGGACCGGTTTGAGTTTGTTTATACGCCAAAGCATGGAAGCTGGTTAAATATGGCTGAAATTGAGCTAAATGTATTAACTAAACAATGTTTAAGTCGGAGAATAGACAATAAAAAGACAATAATGAATGAAGTGAATGCTTGGCAAAACCATAGGAATAATAAGGATGCTAAAATAAATTGGCAATTTACAACCAAGGATGCCAGGATAAAACTCAATCGGCTTTATCCGTCAATCGTAACTTGACATGACACTAGTTGAAGATTATTAATTCCTTCGCGAAAATCAGACATTTGTATTACTAATATTAATTTTTATATCAATTTATCGAATATTTAATAAGTGCATTTATCAAGCATTGAAAATTGTAAATCATGATGGTATTGACTTTTAATTTCCAATTTCAATCAAAATGAAATCAAAATCAATGCTCCAACCAGTCGCTCGGCTCTGCCGAGTGACGATTATGTTTTATTGGTTTTACCAATTTAAATAAAATTCGTTACCATGTCAGAATTACGAAAAGCCAAAACTGAAAATCCATATTTTATTACATTAACTGTTGTTGGGTGGATTGATATTTTTACAAGGTCAGTATATTCGGAAATTATCCTTGATAGTTTTGAATTTTGCAGGATTAATAAAAATATGGAAAATTTCTGCTACGTGATTATGCCAAGCCATATTCATTTTATTGGCAGGAATCTGGATGAAAAAATGCAGGATGTTTTGCGGGATTTAAAGGCTCACACGGCAAGGCAGATAATAAAATTGATAGAATCGGAAAATTATGAGAGCAGAAAAGATTGGTTATTACACATGTTTCGATATTTTGCAAAATTTCGTCGGCAGAATGAGAAATATCAATTCTGGCAGAAAACAAGTCATCCAACCGAATTAACCTCTAATGCAATGTTTGATCAAAAAAGGGATTATATACATAATAATCCTGTAGTAGCTGGCTATGTATGTAAACCGGAAGATTGGAATTATAGCAGTGCAAACTCCGAAAGCCGGTTTAAAGTGGATGAATGCTAAGGCAAAGCCTTTCAAAATATAAGTCACTCGGAAGAGCCGAGCGACTGTGAGAGAGACACAGAAAATGAAGAGCCTGTGACGGTTCAACCAGTGAAGATTTTGGGATGGGTTCCTTAATTTATCCGATTATTTATTTTAAAAAACACAATTCTTCTTACATTTATTGATTAAATTTTTTGTGGATTAATTATTAAATCGTATGAAATTAAAAATCCTTACCCTTTTTTTTATCATTTTACTTCTTCCACTACCTACATTATTCGGTCAAAAAGAAATTAGAATTAACGCGGATATATCTCCCCGAAAGATAATTTCAGGACATCTGAAGATGGGAAATCCCGGACCATCAGGGAAAGAAATACTTATCAACAGTCAGTATATGACCCTTGGGGGCAAGCCAATAATTCCGGTGATGGGAGAAATACATTATTCAAGATATCCCAGGGAACAATGGGAAGATGCGATTCTCAAAATGAAAGCCAATGGAATCAATATCATTGCATGTTATGTTTTCTGGATACATCACGAAGAAATTGAGGGAGAGTTTGACTGGACCGGTAATAAAGACTTAAGAGAATTTATTCTTCTGTGTCAAAAGCACGGATTATGGGCATACCCGCGAATTGGTCCCTGGTGTCATGGCGAAGTTAGAAACGGTGGGACTCCCGACTGGATACTCTCAAAAAAATATCTTACAGACAGATCAAATGATCCGGTTTATCAGCATTATGTTGACAGATATTTTGGTGAAATTGCCAAACAACTTAAGGGACTGCTTTATAAAGAGGGGGGACCGGTAATCGGAATTCAACTGGAAAATGAATACAGAAGAGGACAAAATGGGGAAGATCATATACGCTGGTTGAAACATACTGCCTTAAAACATGGATTAGATGTTCCCATGTATTCAGTAACCGGCTGGGGCAATGCATCGGTACCACAGGATGAAGTCATTCCTCTCTGGGGAGGTTATCCTGCAGAACCCTGGGCTGCCCATATTGAGAAAATCACAGAAAATGACAATTATTCTTTCGAAGCTCCGATGAATGACAACCAGATTGGAAACGAATCGGTTATTAAAAACAAAGGTTACATTCAGGATTACTCGAGATATCCGTATTTTACCTGTGAACTCGGGATTGGAAATCAGATTAGTGAGCACCGCAGGCCGGTACTGAGTTCTATCGATGGTTTGGCCATAGCTACTGTCAAAACCGGATCAGGCAGCAACCTGCCCGGATATTATGTTTTTACCGGCGGTACGAATCCTGTTGGAACATACACTACTATGGAAGAAAACAGGGATGAAACCGGTTACTGGAACGAATATCCTGATATTTCCTATGATTTTCAGGCTGCAATCAGGGAAACCGGAGAATTGTCCCCGGCATACTACCAGGTGAAGAAATTGCATTATTTTCTGAATGAGTTCGGTTCTCAGCTTGCGCCCATGATGCCCGTAAAAATTGAGAAGCAAAATAGTAAAACCGGACTTCAATATGGGATGAGAGTAAATGGAAATTCGGGATTTTTGTTTGGCCTAAATTATTACAGGGGTTTTGTCAAACCGACACAAAAGGATGTAAGCTTTAATATTGCACTCAAAAATGAAAACATTGTTTTTCCATCAAAACCAATAGACATTCCTGATAGTTGCATTTTTATCTGGCCGGTAAATCTAAATCTTGACGGACTACTTTTGAAATATGCAACCGCTCAGCCATTGTGCAGAATAGATGAGAAGAACAGGACCGTCTGGCTTTTTATTCAAAACCTGGGAATTGGTCCGGAATTATGTTTTGATGATTCTATCATTGAAACGGTTGCATCTTCATCCGGAAAAGTTTTACATAAAGATGGCAGGTATATTTTAACAAACCTGGAACCCGGAATTGAACAATCAATAAACATATTAACTAAAAATAGGAAGAAACAGAGAATTATTATTCTGTCATACCAGGAATCAAATAATATATGGATATTCCGGGAGCATGCCCCTACCCTGGCCTTTCTGACAAATGTAAATCTGTATCTTGATGGCGGAAAGCTTCATCTTTTTGGTTCCTCACCTGAGATGAAGCTCATTCCTCTCTCAGATACTTCAGGCTTAAATCTGAAAAGTGAAATGCAATTAACAGGGAGAATAGGCGATTATTCACAATATGTCTTTCATCTTCCAGAAAAAGAGGTAATACCTGATATAAAAAAGGTTGATATTTTTGATAAGGCTTTGCGGCTTAAAACTTCAGTAAAAGAAGTTAAGCCGAAGAATGAACTATTTCATAAGCTCTTTATCAAAGAATTTAACCTGGGAAATCCTTCAGCGGTCAAATCAGCCGTAATCTATTTCTATACCGATATTGCCTGCAAAATAAAGATGAACGAAAACTGGCTGAACCAAAAGGGTATCACAGAAACCGTTAACAGGCTTGATGTAACCGGATATGTTCAAAAAGGAGAAAATATTCTCATGTTGGATTTCCCCTTTCATGCGGGAGAAGCTGCAATGGTTGCCAGATTAATTGTGGAATATTTTAATTCGGATAAATTTGAAATTAATTCTGATCAATCATGGCTTACAGTTGAACAATATTTAATCCCGGTACCGGGAACGAATATCGGAGGATTAAAGTCGCCTGAAATTGTTGATACAAAATCAATTCAATATACTGAAAACATTCCGGATTTTTCCGAGTGGTCCATTATTGTTCCTGACAATTATCTGGAAGGATTGAATAATCTTTACCTGCATATTAATTATATGGGTGATAAGGGTAAATGTTACCTCGGCTATCGACTGTTATCGGACAATTTCAATAATGGCGCTTACTGGCCGATTGAGCTAAAACATCTTGGTAATGGAATAATTAATAACCAGTTGCAGGTTTTACTTTATCCGCTGAATCCTGATTATAAAATCTATTTTGAAAACCCACCGATAAAAGAGGATATTGGAAAAACCGGGATAAATAGTATTGATGCAATTCCGGAATATGCGACTGATCTGTTTTTAGAATAGCAAAAATAATTATGAATTCTAACGATATCCTAAATCGCCTTGCTCCCTGCGGATTGCACTGCGGCAAATGCTTTGCATTTATCGATGGGGATATAAAAAAATCCAGTCGGCAATTAAAAGAATCTTTGGGAAATTTTGAGAACTATGCCAAAAGGTTTGTTGATTTACTCGAAGAACCGGTTTTTACAAAGTATCCGGATTTTAAGGAACTCCTGGACTATTTCACGACAGTAGAATGTAAAGGGTGCAGAAATGAAAAATGTCTTCTTTTCAAAGATTGTAAGATAAGGGAATGTCATCAGAGTAAAGAAGTGGACTATTGTTTTCAATGCAACGAATTTCCCTGTAACCATACAGGTTTTGATCAACATTTGTACAAGCGGTTTGTGGAGATTAACCAAAGAATGAAGGTTGTTGGTGTGGAACAATATTATAAAGAGATAAAAGATAAACCAAGATACTGATATTATAATGTTCAAATAAACATTTAACTAAAACACCCTATTTGTAATTATTACCTTACGATGCATTTAAAAATTTTGCCCGACACAATTATCTCCTCTCTTGGCAGAAGTCTCCTTGCAATATACGGGGAGAATTTCTCTGAGAGTTATATGAACAGGATTTTAAGACTTCTTCGCAAAAATCTTGATTTAAAACCCTGTGAATTCAAAATTGTGCCAAAAGGTACTCCTGTCTATACCTATTCCATAAATCTCTTTCCCCTGAATTCAAAAACAGAATTTATGGAGTTCCTCGATAAAATCCAACATAGTGGTAAAAGAGAAGCATATCTGATTCTGGCAGAATCTATCCCAGGTTATGAAATGAATCGATCTAATGACCGGATACCTTCTGAAGATGAACTTTTTGAGTTATTGGAATCATTTATCTATTGTATAAAAAACGGGGTTCAGATTTTTAAGCCAGATAAGATATTGGTTCAAATTCCCTCTTTTACAGAACTGTTATCAGATGTTGCCCGGGTTATTAATCCTTTAGTACTGATAATCTCAGATGAAAAACCATATACCAATAACCAACTGATTGAAAATCTAAACGAATATAATCTGAAGAATATCCGGTAATAAATTTATCCGGCTGAATTTGTTACCTGATTTTAATTCCTGCAAGTTTTCCGAGAATGCTTCTAACATCGTTAAAAGAGTCGACATTGTATCGTGCCTTGGTATTTACCATACCCACCTTAATTGTAAAGGCAGTTTGAGGTAATTCTTCGAAAAGATATTCATCTGTCCAGTCGTCGCCAATCCCCATAATAAAGTCATAATTCTCACCAAAAATCTTCTGCGATGCTGCCTTTCCTTTATTTATACCACTGTTTTTTACCTCAATGACTTTGTTGCCTTCAAGAATTTCCAGGTTATTATTGGCAATAAAGCTTGTTAACTCGTCTTTCAATTCTAAAGCCCGCAGATTTCCCAAATCAGGATCGCATTTTCGAAAATGCCAGACAACGGAATAATTTTTTTCCTCTAAAAAACTACCCGGTGTTCTGTCCACATAAAACTCGATAACCGGCTTGATTAGCGATTTCCATTCCTTATTCATTTTTTCGATAAGTTCCCAGTCAGAATCGGGAGATTTTATCCATACCCCGTGTTCGGCAATTAGTGAATAGTTCTTCTTACCAAACCACTCTGTAAAAGTCTCTTTATCCCGGCCACTTATCAATACAATTTCATTCCCCTTTTTTAATGCAAGTTTATCCAGTATCTGGTAAAGATCTTCATCAGGTGAAGCCAGTTCCGGTCTTTGCTGAAATCCAACCAGCGTTCCATCATAATCTAAAAATAAAATTCTTTTTTTGGCCAACCTGTATTTTTCGAGAAGCTTGATTTCTTCTGCAGGGATAAGCTTCTTGGTAGCATACCTGTCCTGCAAAATGGTAGTGCTGATAAGGCTGCTTATAAAATCCTTGGTCCATTTCTCAATATTATAGCGTTTTAATCGCTCCTGCATGGCAGTAATCCTCTCAGCTTGTTCGTTTTCAGGCATTAAAATTGCAGTTTTTAGTGCTTCCGCGATTTCACCATAATTATTCGGATTAATAAGTATTGCTTCACCCATTTCTTTGGCAGCGCCAGCCATTTCGCTTAAAATCAATACACCTTTGTTGTTTATTTTTGTAGCCACGTACTCTTTTGCTACCAGATTCATCCCATCTCTTATTGGAGTGATTAAGGCTATATCTGAATATAAATAAAGCTCTATTAGATTAGAAAAGGGGAGTGAACGATAAAAATAAAGTACCGGGGTCCAGTTAATAGATCCGTATTTTCCGTTAATTCTTCCAACCAATTCATCCACTTCACTTTTCATCAGTTGATATTGTTCTACATTTGAACGGGAAGGCACACATAACATAATAAGGGAAACTTCAGTATGAAATTCGGGAAATTTTTCAAGGAAATATTCATATGCCCGCAGCCGGTTGGCAATACCTTTGGTATAGTCGAGCCTGTCGATAGACAATACCAGTTTAATATCAGGAGACAGTGCCAAACGTTGTTCAAGTTCAGCAGCAATTTTTGACTTTTCTTTTCCGTTCATCTTAAGTTGCTTAATAGCAGCCTTATTGTATTTATCATAATCAATTCCCATCGGAAATGAATCAACTTTCACTATCCGGTTTTCAAAGCTAATCTGGTTGAGGTTAATATCGTACCCAAGTAATCTTCGCACCGAACTGATAAAGTGACGTTCGTAATCGTAGGCGTGAAATCCAATCAAATCGGCGCCTAGTAATCCTTCAATAATTTCCTTTCTCCAGGGTAAACTTCTGAATAATTCGAAGGAGGGAAATGGGATATGCAGAAAAAAGCCAATTTGCAAATTTGGTCTGGCATCTTTAATCATCTTGGGCAAAAGTTGAAGATGATAATCGTGTATCCAGATGATATCATCATCTTTTACACATTCAAGTACCTTTTCTGCAAATCTTAAATTTACCTCCACATAAGAATCCCAAAAGGTAGTTTCATATTCTGCATATTGAGAAAAATAATGGTATAAGGGCCAGATAGTCTTATTACTGAACCCAAAATAGTAGTTGTCCATCTCTTCCTGATTCAGATACACTGGAATGCAATTTTTCATTTCAAGTTCTCTGTTAATCTCTTCGATTAATGAAAATTCGGTGCTGTCAAAATCGATCCCAGGCCAACCTACCCATTTGGTTTCATAATATTTATGAACAGAACTCATGCCTGTGGCAAGACCTCCTACACTTGAATCAATAATAATTCGCCGGTTTTTAATAGAAATATTTATAGGAAGTCGGTTGGATACAAGGATAATTCGCTGCATAACTCTAATAAAAATGATTAATAATGAACATTATACAAAATTTTCTGCTTAAAAACAAATTTATTTTTATCTGAAATCAAATACGGTTATTTTTACAAAAATTAGAAATTAAAATGCATAATCTGAATTATGGTATAATTGGTAATTGTCGCAGCGCGGCCCTGGTTTCAGAAACAGGTTCAATCGACTGGATGTGTTTTCCAAAATTTGATTCTCCGTCAATTTTTGCTCATTTATTAGATACAAACAAGGGAGGCAGTTTTGAGTTCATTTTGGATGATAGTTATAAATTTTCTCAGTCTTATATCCGAAAAACAAACATCCTGGTAACGAAAGTGAGCAATGAATCACATAGTTTCGAAATTGTGGATTTCATGCCGCGATATATAACAGAATCAGGATCTCACTATTTGCCACCGGATATAATCAGGTATATCAAACATAAAAGTGGCCGGCCTTCATTCAGAATCAAATATAATCCACAGCTGGAATACGCAACACATCAGACCAAAACCCAGATTCATAATGATTATATAAAAAGTTACACCACAAAGGGAACATATGATTCGGTCTACCTGTATACCAGTTTCGATAAAGAAAAAGTTAAAAACGGTGAAGTTATAGAATTAGAAGCGGATGCATATCTGTTACTAAGTTACAATCAAAAGGTTCTGAAACAAAACGTCGATCGCGAATATCTTAAGCTTCAACGAACAAAAGTCTATTGGCTCAACTGGTCGGAGCGTACAAAAATATATGGAAAATACAATGAGGAAATTCTGCGAAGTGCACTGGTTCTCAAACTTTTAAGTTATGATGCTTCGGGAGCAATACTCGCCGCTGCAACTACCTCTATTCCAGAGACAATAGGCGGAATTAGGAACTGGGATTACAGGTACTGCTGGATGCGGGATGCATCTATGGTTGTTAAGGTTATGACAGAGTTGGGTCATGATCATGTTGCAAAAAGATATCTCAATTTTATCAGGCAGATTATCCCCGATAAAGATGAGAAAATCCAGATTATGTATGGAATTAGCGGGGAACGAAATTTAGATGAATACAACTTATCACATTTTTCAGGATATGAAAATTCAACTCCCGTAAGAATTGGTAATGCAGCCTATAAGCAAAAACAGAATGATATATATGGCATTTTAATGGATGCAATATTCCAGCAGTTCAGGCTTTTTGATGTTACTCTTGAGAACAGTGAAGATTTATGGACAATTACCCGAAGCATAGCAAAGATTGTAGGAAATAACTGGAAAAAACCAGACAGGGGAATATGGGAAATAAGGAATGAACAAAGACATTTTACGTTTTCAAAGGTTTTGTGCTGGGTTGCTGTTGATCGAGCCATTAAAATTGCGAATTTGATTCGTCAGCCTGAAAAAATTGAGATTTGGGAAAAACTTAAAGAAAAAATTAAAAAAGATGTGCTTCAAAATGCATGGAATGAAAAAATTAAAGCCTTTACTCAGGCATATGGATCATCTGATTTGGATGCATCTGTTCTCCTCATGGAAAATTACGGATTTATTGATGCAAAAGATCCAAGATATATATCAACAGTAAGGGTCATTCGAAAGCAACTAAGCCATAATGGGCTGATATACAGATATAAGAATTCTGATGATTTCGGTATTCCGACTTCGGCCTTTATCATGTGCACTTTTTGGTTAATTAATAGTCTTTACAGGATTGGAGATAAAGAAGAGGCGCAAAAGATGTTTGATGAAATTCTTACCTATAGCAATCATCTTGGTCTATATAGCGAAGACATCGATTTTGAAAGCAAACGACTTCTTGGAAATTTTCCTCAGGCATATTCACATCTCGCCCTTATTGAGACTTCCATAAATCTGGCAGGGGGGACAATGTCTACAGAAGGTATACTCCGTCAGTTTTTTAAATGGGAAGCAAAAATATAAAATTAATGGGGCCAGTAGATGAACAAAGAAGTTTATAAAGATAAAAATTTACAGCTTATTTTTATCGTCACCCTTTTTGCCGTGATGGGTGTTGCAAGCATTGCGCCGGTTTTTCCAAAAATCATAGATTTTTTCCAGATTACCAAAAAACAGGTGGGATTGCTTATTACTTACTTTACTGTTCCTGGTATTGTTTTGCCTCCTTTATTTGGAGTTATTGCCGACAGAATTGGGCGCAAGCGAGTTCTTATACCCTCGTTATTTCTTTTTGGAATTTCCGGATTTCTTTGTGTCTTTGCCAGAGATTTTCATCATTTGCTTTGGTTGAGATTCATTCAGGGAATTGGAGCTGCCTCGCTTGGTTCACTCAATGTAACCCTTATTGGAGATTTGTTTTCTGGTAATAAGAGAACTGAAGCAATGGGTTATAATGCAAGTGTATTGAGTATTGGTACTGCACTGTATCCGGCTATTGGCGGCACACTTGCTCTCGCAGGATGGTATATGCCTTTTGTTTTACCGCTGCTGGCAATTCCACTAGGAATATATATCGCTATTAAACTGGATATTCCCAAAGTAGTTGTAGATCAAAATCTATTGCAATATTTATTCAACACCTTTAAAAAGATTTTGAATTTAAATATTCTTGGATTATTTATTGTTAACACAATGATATTCCTGATTTTGTATGGTGCGTTACTTACCTATTTTCCAATATTTTTGAAAGAAAAATTTAATGGTAATTCATTAACCATTGGACTGACCATGTCCCTCATGTCGTTTACTACAGCGTTAACTTCTTTTCAGATTGGAAAGTTGAGTAAAAGATTCTCACAAAAAACGATGTTATTTCAAGGAATGATATTCTATACTGTTTCACTTATATTATTGGCATATTCAACATCATGGTGGATGGTGGTAATTCCGGTTATGATTTTTGGACTGGGTCATGGTATAAATATTCCAATAATTCAGACCCTTTTGGTAAGTTATGCACCTATGAAAGAGCGTGCGGCATTTATGTCTATCAATAGCATGGTACTTAGAATTGGTCAGTCTCTCGGGCCACCTCTGATGGCATTTGTTTACGGAATTGGAAATCTCAAATTTGTTTTTCTTGCCGGGGCCGGCATTGCAATTTTAATGGCTCTTGTAGTAACATTTAGTATGAGAACCGGTAAATGGTAACCGCAATTTATTAAAAAATTGGATTTTTATTAAATATTTGGGAACCAATCCTGTGTAAATTCCGTAGACTTAAAAAAAATTTAAATTCACAAACCATGAAAAACAGAAAAATTTATTTGATTGCCATACTCCTTTTGGGTGTAATCGCTTTTTATTCTTGTCAGAAAGATGAAATGAATAGTGTAAAGGATATCCTTGTAGGTAATATATGGCAGTATGATAGTCTGACAGTTTCAGATGTAAATGACGTAGGTCTTGTACTTACTGCATCTTTTATGCATATGGGTTATGCAGGTGGGGAATTCAATTTTAAAAGTGATGGAACCTATACGCTATCTTCAGATCTGATAAATGAAAACGGAACCTGGGAACTTATAGATGATAAAACACTTGTAATGGATGATGATGATGAAATGGAAATTCTGACCATCAGTGATTCTCATCTTGAATTTAAAGTAATTATGGAAGGTACATTCTTAACTATTCCCTTTAGCGGTTATGCAATTTTAAAATTTGATGCAAAATAACAAAATGATTTAATTCAAGTGCAGACTTTTATTTAGATTACATAATACAATAAACAAATAATTGAATCCCTGAGAGATGTTTTTTAGCAATGAATTTGACTGCATCAATAACTTCAGATTGAATTCTTGTTCTGTTGAAAAAATACCGTTCAGATATTACTTATCAATTTTACCAAAATATTGGTATTTAACACTTTAAAAATAGATACCGCGTATCTACAATAATATTACACCTTTAAACACAAGTAAATACTTTCAGATTCAGTAATTTTATAATCTGTTGATAGTTTGCTTTTTATCATCAAATAAAATGATTTTCAGGCAATAGCCTGTACAGATAAATTTGGAGAAGGCTGAATCCTTCTCCGAACTTTTTAATTCTTTGTTTGTCAGAAGTTTCAAGCGAATAAGTGAGGGGGGTTATTTGCTAAATGCATTCCATCCCTGTGCCACAAGATCCACCTGGGCTCCGTTTTGAGTTATTAGGATTTTACCCTCGCTTTTGTCAACCACATGACCAATGATTGAAATTTCGGGTCTCCGGCCAACATTTTCGAAATCCGAAATCGGAACCGTGAAGAGTAATTCATAATCTTCTCCACCGTTCAGGGCTGCAACCATTGCATCAATGTTAATTTCATTGCCCATTTTAATTGTTTCCGGATCGATAGGTATCTTACCTGCAAAGATTTTACAGCCCATTTCAGAGGCAGAACAGATATGCAGTAGTTCCGATGATAATCCATCGGAAATATCAATCATAGAAGTTGGCTTGATTTTCAATTCTCTTAATAACTGGATAATATCGCCTCTGGGTTCAGGCTTTAGCTGCCTCTCTAGAATATACCCAAACTCCTCAAGCTCCGGTTGCTGACCGGTTGATTCAAATACCCTCTTTTCCCGTTCAAGCAATTGAAGGCCCATATACGCAGCGCCAAGGTTGCCTGATACACAAATCAAATCATTAACATTTGCCCCGCTCCTGTAAACTATTTCATCCTTTTCGGCTTCACCGATAGCAGTTATTGAAATAGTCAGACCGGTTAGCGAAGATGAAGTATCTCCTCCAACCATATCGACACCATACTTTTGGCAGGCAAGGTTTATTCCTTCATACAGCTCATCCATCATCAAAGTGGTAAATTTGGCAGAGACAGCAATAGAAACCAGCATCTGCCTGGGAAGAGCATTCATGGCAAAGACATCGGAAAAATTGATAACGGCCGCCTTATACCCAAGATGTTTTAACGGAGTGTAAATCAGATTGAAATGAATACCTTCGGTCAACATATCAGTAGTAACAATAACTTGTTTCTTGTCATAATTCAGAACCGCAGCATCATCGCCAACTCCTAAAATTGAACTCGGATTTTTTAGTTTAATCTTCTCTGTGAGTCGTTGAATCAGACCAAATTCGCCAAGGTTTGAAAGACTATCATTTTCACCTGAAGTTATCCCCATTATACACTCCAAAATATTGTTAAACCTGGCAAATATCAGGATTTATTAAAATAGATTTTGTATATTTGTACTATTTATAATTAATCTAAATAAACAGTATTTTGATTAAAATAATTTGTTTATTATATTAATAGTTAACGTATGGAAAATGATCAGAACAAAATATTGACAGAGCTTACAGAAGATGACTACAAATACGGTTTTGTTACTGACATCGAGATAGATACACTTCCAAAAGGATTGAATGAAGATATTATCCGATTGATTTCTGCAAAGAAAAATGAACCGGATTTTATGCTCGAATTCAGACTGAAATCCTTCCGTCACTGGCAAACCATGAAAATGCCCCATTGGGCTCATTTGGTTGTTCCGGAAATAAAGTACCAGGACATTATATACTATGCTGCACCAAGGCAAAAAGTATCGCTATCCAGCCTTGATGAAGTGGATCCTGAACTTTTAAAAACCTTTGCCAGGCTTGGTATTCCTCTGGACGAACAAAAACGCCTTTCAGGAGTTGCTGTGGATGCTGTAATGGATAGTATCTCTGTGAAAACAACCTTTCGTGAAACGCTGGCGGAACTAGGTATTATTTTTTGTTCGTTTAGCGAAGCTGTCAGAGAACATCCTGATTTGGTTAAAAAATACATGGGTACGGTTGTACCCTATACAGATAACTTTTTTGCTTCTCTTAATTCTGCTGTTTTCAGCGACGGTTCCTTCTGTTTCATACCAAAAGGGGTGCGTTGCCCCATGGAATTGTCGACTTATTTCAGAATTAATGCAGCAAATACCGGCCAGTTTGAACGTACCCTGATAATTGCAGAAGAAGACAGCTATGTTAGTTATCTTGAAGGATGCACAGCTCCCATGCGTGATGAAAACCAGTTGCATGCTGCCATTGTAGAAATTATAGCGCTCGAAAACGCAGAAGTAAAATATTCGACCGTACAAAACTGGTATCCCGGGGATAAAAACGGTAAAGGCGGCGTATTCAATTTTGTTACGAAACGGGGAATATGTAAAGGAGACAATTCAAAAATCTCATGGACGCAAGTGGAAACGGGTTCCGCCATTACCTGGAAATATCCTAGTTGCATTCTGAAAGGAAACAATTCCACCGGTGAATTCTATTCTGTAGCTGTAACCAACAATTATCAGCAGGCAGATACAGGTACCAAAATGATTCATATCGGGAAGAATACAAAAAGTACAATTATTTCGAAAGGAATATCGGCAGGTAAGAGTAATAACAGTTACCGGGGACTTGTAAAAGTTTCCAAAAACGCGGCAAATTCCAGAAATTTTTCACAGTGTGACTCCCTTTTGCTGGGAGACAAATGTGGCGCGCATACGTTCCCTTACCTTGAAATTGAAAATGATACAGCTATTATTGAACACGAAGCAACAACTTCCAAAATAGGGGAAGACCAGATATTTTATTGCAACCAGCGGGGAATTGATACCGAAGCAGCTATTGGATTGATAGTAAACGGGTATGCCAGAGAGGTATTGAGTAAACTCCCGATGGAATTTGCAGTTGAAGCACAGAAGTTACTTCAGATAAGTCTTGAAGGAAGTGTTGGTTAAATTCATTCAAAATTGATTTTTTATGTTGAAAATTGAAAATTTAAAAGTTGAAATAGAAGGAAAACAGATTTTAAAGGGAATTGATCTTACGGTGAAAGCCGGAGAAGTTCATGCTATTATGGGGCCCAACGGCTCGGGAAAAAGCACCCTTGCATCTGTGCTTGCCGGAAGAGATTTGTATCATGTTACCGAGGGTACAATTACATATCTTGGAGAAGATCTCCTGGAAATGAGTCCGGAAGAACGAGCCCATAAAGGAATCTTTTTAGGCTTTCAATATCCGGTTGAAATTCCAGGAGTAACGATGGTAAATTTCCTTAAGACTGCGATTAACGAAAAAAGAAAATACAATGAACAGGGACCTATTTCAGCATCTGAGTTTCTTAAAATGATGCGGGAAAAAATAGAGCTTGTCGGATTACAGTCTAATCTAACAAATCGTTCGGTAAATGAAGGTTTTTCAGGTGGAGAAAAAAAGAAAAACGAAATTTTTCAGATGGCAATGCTCGACCCCAGATTATCCATACTCGACGAAACCGATTCCGGTCTGGATATTGATGCCCTGAAAGTTGTAGCCAACGGTGTAAACAGGTTAAAAACCAACGAAAATGCTACCATTGTTATTACTCATTACCAGCGACTTCTTGAATACATCATTCCCGATTATGTTCACGTATTGCTTAAGGGTTCTATTGTGAGATCCAGCGGTAAAGAGCTGGCTCTTGAATTAGAAGAAAGAGGATATGATTGGTTAAAAGCAGAAATAGAATAACGTAAATTCATGGCTGAAACAGATAATATATTACAATTGAAAGAATATCTGATAAAATTATTTCAGGATAACAAATCGCTGATCGATGCAAATGTGGGTGATCGGATTAAACTCGCCAGAAGCAAGGCATTGACAAATTTTAGCCGGCTTGGTATACCTACACGAAAAATTGAAGCATACAAATATACAAACCTGATACCGGTGCTTAAGGGTGATTTTAACACCGAATTTTCAGCCGATACCTTTAAAGTGAATTTACCGGATATTTTCAAATGCGACATCCCGGAACTCGATACACATGTTATTCTGGTATTGAACGGATTTTATTACCACGACAACAGACCAGCCAATCTGCCAGAGGGAGTTATTGTAACAAGTCTTGCCCAGGCGTCGGTTAATTTTCCGGATATTTTTAATAAACATTATGGCAATTATGTAAATACATCCGATGATAGTCTTGCGGCATTAAATACTTTTTTTGCCCAGGATGGTGTTTTTGTTTATGTACCCGATAATATTAAAATCGACAAACCCATTCAGATTATAAATCTCAGTTATTCTTTTAAAAATTTGAGAATTACCCGCAGAAACCTGATGATTATCGGTAAAAATTCAGAAGCTCATTTCATCGTATGCGACCATACATTGTGCAAAAAGAATTATTTTACAAATTCGCTTTCTGAAATTTATGCCGATGATTCTTCAAAAGTTGAATACACTATGCTTCAGAATGAGAACGACATGTCCTCACAGGTTTCCAACACACATATTCAACAAGAGACCGGAAGCAGTGTAGTTTCAAATATTATTTCACTGCATGGCGGATTTATCCGAAATAATACGTTTGTAAATCTTAATGGAGAAAGATCAGAAAATCATACCTACGGATTATTTATAGCTGACGGAAATCAACATATTTCAAATTATATGTCAGTAAATCATGCAAAACCATTTTGCAACAGTAATCAGCTATTTAAAGGTATTTTAGATGGAAATGCATCAGGCGCTTTTAACGGAAAAATATATGTAGCAAGAGATGCTCAGAAAACATTGGCTTATCAAAAAAATAACAATATATTGCTTTCACCTACTGCAAGAATTAACAGTAAACCTCAACTCGAAATTTATGCCGATGATGTAAAGTGCAGTCATGGTGCAACAGCAGGACAACTAGACGGTGATGCTATGTTTTATTTACGAAGCAGAGGTATTCCTGAAAAAGAAGCCCGTCATTTGCTTATGTATGCTTTCGCTGACGATATTGTTAAAAATATCAGCACGACCCACTTAAAGGAAAGAGTAATAGATCTCGTTGATAAACGGTTAAAGGGTGAACTTTCCAAATGCAACGAATGTGAAATTCATTGCGGATAATTAAATAATAAAAAATAGTACTGTGAATTTTGATATTAAAAAAGTCAGAGAAGATTTTCCGATTCTGCAGCAAAAGGTGTATAATAAACCTTTGGTGTACCTCGACAATGGAGCGACTACCCAAAAACCCATTCAGGTAATAGAATGTATTAACCAGTTCTACACCCAACAAAACAGTAGTATTCACAGGGGAATTCATTTTTTGAGTGAATCGGCAACCGAAGAATACGAAAATGCAAGAAAAATTGTTCAACACTATATCGGGGCTAAAAATTCTTCAGAAATAGTTTTTACTAGCGGTACTACAGGTTCTATAAACACAGTTGCCTTTTCTTTTGGTGAAAAATATGTCAGACCGGGAGACGAAATCATTATTTCAACCATGGAGCATCATGCCAATATCGTACCGTGGCAAATGTTGTGCGAACGAAAAAGCGCACTGCTGAAAATTGCACCAATTACAGATACCGGTGAACTGATATTGGAAGAATTTGAAAATCTCATTACAGAAAAAACCAGGCTCATTTCAGTGACTCATATTTCAAACGTGCTGGGCACGATCAATCCTATCGAAAAAATCATTGAAATTGCCCATAAAAGAAATGTCCCGGTACTTATTGATGCAGCTCAATCTGTTCAGCATACTTCTTTGGATGTTGTAAAACTGGATTGTGATTTCCTGGTATTTTCGGGTCACAAAGCTTATGGCCCTACCGGAATTGGAGTTTTATACGGAAAAGAAAAATGGCTGGAAGAAATACCTCCCTACCAGGGAGGAGGTGATATGGTTGACAGGGTTACCTTTGAGAAAACAACTTATCAGCCCATTCCTTTAAAGTTCGAAGCAGGAACAACCAACTATATAGGTGCCATCGGGCTTGGTGCAGCGCTAAATTATATCTCCTCTACCGGCCTTTCCGAAATTGCGGCCTACGAACATGAACTTTTGTCATATGCCACGAAACGATTGAATGACTTGGGAGATATCAAAATTTTTGGTAATTCCGTAAACAAATCTTCTATCCTCTCATTTCTTGTGGATAAGATTCATTTTTCAGATACCGGTATGGTTATTGATAAGCTGGGAGTCGCCGTAAGAACAGGAACACATTGTGCCCAGCCTCTTATGCAACGGTATGGTATTGAAGGCACCGTAAGGGCTTCGCTTGCAATGTACAATACAAAAGAGGAAATTGATATGCTTTGTGCAGCCATACAAAAGGTTAAGGAGATGTTCGGATAATTTTTTACCGCCTTCATTTTAAATTATGAAAATAAAATGGCGGTATAACTGATACTAATTATCTTTGCATTCGCAAATCTATTAAGTATCAGTATATATTTTCGAACTTGTTTTAAAATTAATTGTTTCAAGAGTGAAAACATTAAACGAAGTCCAGGAAGAAATAATTTCAGAATTTGAATTGTATGACGACTGGATGGATAAATATAACTATTTGATTGAGTTGAGTAAAGATCTTCCATTGATAGATCCGAAATTTAAGAATAATGAATATATCATAAACGGATGTCAGTCGAAAGTGTGGCTCAATGCAGAATATGTGGATAATGCCATTAGATTTTCGGCCGACAGCGATGCAATTATTACTAAGGGAATTATTGCTTTGCTTATCAGGATTCTTTCAAATCGCAAACCTGAGGAAATTATGAATGCGGATTTATATTTCATTGATGCAATAGGTTTGCGGCAGAATTTATCTCCAACACGATCAAATGGTTTACTGGCAATGCTAAAACAAATGAAACTATATGCCATTGCCTACAATGCTAAAAATAAAGCAAATACCTAGGAGGATTAGAAATGGAGAATAATTTGCTTCAGATAGAAACCGAAATTGTACAGGTACTAAAAAATATATATGATCCCGAGATTCCTGTTAATATCTATGATTTAGGGCTAATTTACGATATCGAAATCGACGATCAGGATAAAGCCACCATTACCATGACCCTTACAGCACCGAACTGTCCGGTTGCAGATAATCTTCTGCTGGAGGTGAAGGAAAAAGTAGCCTCTGTTGAAGGTATCAGCAGTGCGGAGGTCAATCTTGTTTTTGATCCTCCCTGGGATCCGGCTATGTTATCTGACGAGGCAAAACTGGAATTGGGAATGTTATAATAAATCTCCAAAGGACTAACGTATCAAAAGTATCTTGAGTATGTTATTCTTTTCGCCAATATTAATTGCGCAAAAATAAACCCCGTTATCCATCAAATTACCATCATTGTCTTTTCCATCCCATTCTATCTGATGAAGGCCGGATTCGTAAGAAAAACTTTTAAAAATTTTCACCAGTCTGCTGGTGGCATCATAAATTTCAACACTAACCGCAGATGGGTATTCAAGGAAATATTGAATGGTACAGGCCGAACTGAAAGGATTCGGGTGAACACCGGCGGATTCATTCATTTCCTGTAAATTATTTCTCTCCTCCATTCCCGACAGTTCAGAATCAATAAATTGCAGCACCAGCACCCACGAAGGGGTTTTACCAACATAGATGGTGTACAACGAATCCAGTTCTCCTGTAGTTTTGTTTATCCGGTAACAGGCAAGATCATTAGATGTTTCTCCGGCTGCATATAGAAATGTGCCCGAAGGATCAATATCAAATTCGCGGGGAGAAGTTACTGTCGGATATTGATCAACGATTGTCAGCAGACCTGAAATTGAATCTACCCGGAAACCAGCAATGCTTTCATGACCCCGATTGCTTGCATAAAGAAACCTGTTATCCTGTGTAAGATGAATATCCGCACTTTTGTTTGTTGAAGTAAAATCAGCTGGTAATGTTGAAATTGTCTGAATTTCTGTCAGGCAACCGGTAGTATCATTTATATGATAGGCCGTAACACTATTGCCTGTTTCATTGACAAAGTAAACTATTTTCTTTGTACCATGAAAAACAAAATGCCTTGGTCCAATATCCTCAGACGGTAATATTTCCGGTGGTTCAAGAGCTGCAAAGGTTCCTGATGCCGAATCGAAACTGAATTGTTGAATTTTATTGCCTGTCATATTCGAAATATACAAAAACCTGTTTGAGGGATCAGTTAATATGGCGTGTGGATTGATTCCCGTGGAAATTGATTTAACCGGAGTCCCTTCAATCACACCACCCGATTTTATGCTATAATCAGCTGCCTTGCTTGCATTGTAATAAGCCGACAAAAGAAACCTTCCGCTTCGGTCTGTGGAAATATACACAGGATTGTCAACGGCCGCAATGGAATTGATTAAACTTAACCTTCCCGTGGATTTGTTTATATTGTAACCCGATATAGAATTTGAACTCCGTTGGGCAACATACAAATGTTGTTCTAGCGGATCAATGGCCAGAGAGGCAGGACCACCGCTAACAGGCTCGGTGTAAATCTTTTCCAAATCCCCTGTCTGGTAGTTCATCTGATAAACTGCAATCCCATTGTCTCCTTTAAGGGAGACATACACATAGTAAGAAGTATCGTTTTGAGCATTCACATTGACAAATACTACGTCAGTTAGGAAGATAATTAACATAATAGGCAACAACCTTAACAGATTTATTTGCATAAAATAATAATGGTTAAAGATTAGAAGTTTCAAATGTAGTTATTTTATTTCGAGGCAAAAAGGATATAATCTCTAACTGTTAATTGTTCTTGCGACTTCCCATCCAATCATGGCAGCCTTGCGCGTTGATCCCCACATATAACCTCCAATAATACCGCTTGATCGAATAACCCGATGACAAGGGATAAGATATGCTACAGGGTTATTCCCGATGGCTGAACCTACTGCTCTGGCTGCATCAGGATTATCAATTTCCTTAGCTATTTCTCCATATGTTGAGAGTCGTCCCATTGGTATTTTCAAAAGCGCTTCCCAAACCTTCAACTGAAATCCTGTTCCCTTCAGGTGAAGCTTTATTTGACTTAAATTCTTCCAGTCCATTTTGAAGACCGACAATGCACTTTGTTGAATCTCATCAGTAGCCTGACTGAGGGATGCATTTGGAAATTGATTGTGCAAAATTTTTGAAGCTTCAGTATTAGAATCGGCAAATGCTAAATGACAAATACCTTTTGGCGTGGAAGCTATAAGAATATTCCCAAAGGGACTTTCCTCAAAACTGTAACTTATCGGGAGATTTTTTCCTCCGTTTTTGTACTCCAGAGGCGACATGCCTTCAATCGTAACAAATAAATCATGTAATCTGCTGGTACCTGAAAGACCTGTTTCAAAGGCTACATCAAATGAATTTATTGAATTTTGATTTAATAGTTTTTTTGCATATTCAATGCTGATGTATTGCAAAAACTTTTTTGGACTTGTTCCTGCCCATTCCTTAAAAAGCCGTTGAAAATGGAACGGGCTTAAATGCACTTTTTCGGCAATTTCATCCAGGTTAGGTTGTGATTTGAAATGTGTTTGAATATACTCAATAGCTTTTGTAATCCGACTGAAATTTAATTCATCCTGTATCATTATTTGTTGAAATTTATTAGGCTGAAACAAAATTATAAATATTAAAATCTAACCACAATCCGAAACTTGCTGTTATTCATTTATGATTCAATGTCGTTTGGTTAAACCTACAAACTAAATAGACACACTTCGACACCGCTGCTAATGACACTCAATACGAGCCTTCGACTCCCATCGGCCGCCAAAGGCTTGCCGACGGCGCAGCGCTCAGGCTGACTATTGTGTTAACTTATTAATAAATAGTGATTTATCACTATCGAGGTCTAAGTATGACAGCCATGATCATGGGTCAGGCTGAGTGGAGTCGAATCCTATTTCCTTAACTAAACGACATTGATTTATGATTTAGAATTTCATAATTTTACGATCCCTGCTATTATATTTTTTTGAATAAATGCATTCTAATAAAACGCATCATCTTTAACAACAAATAAAAAATGAATAACTTAATAAAATATGCATTGCTCTTTCTTTTCACCTTTCTTATGCTGAGTCCTTGTTATGGCCAGAAAGAAAAGCTTAATAAGACTTCTGCCGGTTTTCCGGTGAACTATGACGAAGATTCCGTTGGCACATATACCCTTCCAGACCCATTGATGCTGCAAAACGGAGATATAGTAAAGAATTCGGATGTTTGGATGAAAAAACGAAGACCTGAAATTCTTCATGAGATCGAGATAAATCAATTCGGTAAAATGCCGCCAAAGCCCAAAGAAATGACATTTGATGTTTTTGACAGCGGAACTCCGGCATTTGAAGGAAAAGCCATTCGCAAGCAGGTAACTGTATATTTTACTAAAGACACATCGGATTATAAAATGGATCTGCTTATTTATATACCTGCAAATGCAACCAAACCGGCTCCCCTTTTTTTTATCATTAATTTTTTTGCCAATTCTTCTGTTGTCGATGATCCCGGAGTAAAACCAGGTAAAGTTTGGACACGGGACGGAAAAAAAATTCCTGCTGTTACAATTCCGGATTTTGGAAAACTTCCGGTTGAAAAATTTCTTGATCAGGGGCTGGGAGTGGCAACTGTATATTATGGTGATATTGAACCCGATTTTAAAACCGGATTAAAATACGGTATCATAGGCCACTATTTAAAACCCGGGACAACAAAACCGGCCCCCGATGAATGGGGTGCAATTTCTGCCTGGTCATGGGGACTTAGCCGGGCAATGGATTATTTTGAGACCGATTCTCAGATTGATTCAAAACGTATTGTTCTGCAAGGCACATCGCGTTTGGGAAAAACCGTATTATGGACGGGAGCTCATGATCCCAGGTTTAAAATGGTAATTGCCAGCTGTTCGGGTGAGGGAGGAGCTGCGCTAAGTAAACGAAATTACGGTGAAAACCTCCTGCACATAACCGATACTTCACGATATTTTTACCAGTTTGCAGCCAACTATCACGGCTTTGCAGCCAATCCAGACAGCTTACCGTTTGATGCACATATGCTCATTGCCCTGATGGCTCCAAGACCATTACTCCTGCAAACCGGCAGTACCGATTACTGGTCTGATCCGAAAGGTGAATTTTTGGCCGCTGTTGCTGCTGAGCCTGTTTATGCTTTGTTTGGAGAAAAAGGGCCGGGTAACACATGGCCTGCAGCAGGCGATAAAAGTCGGCTTAATCCGCTGGGATACTATATGCATGACGGGGGTCACGGGGTGCTTCCCGGAGATTGGGATATTTTTATTGAATTTATAAACAACTATTTATAATTGATAAAAACAGAAATGCCAACAACCCGAAGAGATTTTCTAAAGACTACAGGACAGGGAATTGTGGCAGCGCCTATTGCTGCTTCATTGTTTAGATTAGACAATCATGACAAGCCAAATAATTCTGCCTCAACTTCTCCGAAAAATCCAACAAATCAAACAGGATTGACTTTGAATATTCGCGATTTCGGTGCAACAGGCGACGGGACCACCAAAGATACCTTGTCTGTTCAACAGGCAATTGACCGTTGTTGGGTGCTGGGAGGCGGTGAGGTAATTGTTCCTTCTGGCAATTATCTCATTGGCGCTATCGAACTCAGATCAAATACTATTATCAGGTTGGAAAATGATGCTGTTTTGACAGGAACTCCTGATTTTTCTGACTATCCAATTACCCAGGTACGCTGGGAAGGAAAATGGATTGAAGGGTATACCGGCCTGATTTATGCGTCGAATGTGGAAAATACTGGTATCATTGGTCCAGGGAAAATTTTTGGAAACCACGCCCTGGGCGGACGGCCAAATGCTCAAAATCCATTACGCCATCCTGCACTTATCGAACCTATTGGTTGCAAAAATTTACGTTTTGAAGATTTTTCAACCGATTATTATCTGATGTGGTCATTACACCCTACTTACTGTGAAAATATTGTAATAAAAAACTTAACCATTCGCAGTACAGGCGGAAATGGCGATGGTATTGATATCGATTCCTGTAAACATGTGCTAATTGATGGTTGTGACATTTCCACAGGAGATGACTGCATTGCCATAAAATCAGGTCGCGGGATGGAGGGATATAAATTACTGCAAACTACCGAAGATGTTGAAATCGTGAATTGTACGTTGGCCGATTCCATCTTTGCATGCATTGGTATTGGAAGCGAGACATCGGGTGGTATACGCGATATCCGGATAAAACATTGCAAATTTACAGCGGCCAGAACGTATGCTATTTATATTAAAAGTCGTCCGGGACGAGGCGCATTTATCGAAAACATTTCTACAGATGATCTTGATGTTTCAGGTATGCGGGGAGGGTTCCTACGATTCAATACCCTGGGAAGCGGATTGCAGGATCAGGTTCCTGTTCCGGGAATGGAAGGAATACCTACCCTTAAAAATTTCATTTTTACAAATATTCGTGTCGATGCTATTCCAGTACTCGTTGATGGCAGTTCCGTTCATCCAGACAAACCCCTGGATGGTTTTACATTGGAAAATATTACAGGTTCCTGTTCTAAGGGGATAACCCTCGCAAATATCAAAAGAGCAAGTTTAAAAAATATAAATGTCTCGGGATATACCGGTCCATTAATTGGAATCTGCAATGTAACCGGGAAAGGACTGGAAGATGCAGCCGCTATAGATTCACCCAACGTACCGAAACAAATTCCATATCCCGAAGAACCCTATCAGCTTAAATAAAAATTAGTTCTGACTATGAAATCTTTCTATAGATTAAAATTTGAGAAATGAAATAAAATCACTTACTCCTCTTTCGCCTAATCACTATATTGTACAACGCGAGAAAGAAATACCTGGTATCGGTTATCATTGGATGCGTTGCATGTAAGTCCAGATATTTGTTCTCCGAAGCCATTATTTCTTCCATGGTTTCAGGCATATCTACGTAAAATGGTGGGATTAATCCTGGTTTGGTTTTGGTTCTTTTTTTCTTCAACTCATCTGTATAAAGATTGAAGTAATGCCTGCTTATTGGTCTAACTCCCACCAGTTTCAATTCTCCTTTGAGCAGGTTGATCAACATGGGTAATTCATCAATCCATAATTTTCTGAAAATAGCGCCAAGTGTGGAAATTCTGAAATCGTTTTTAAATTTACCGCCATCCTGAAGACCTTGTGTTTTATAAACATAGTCCTGCAGGTATTCTGCATAGGGATGCATGGTTCGTAATTTGTATACCTTTATCATTTCTCCTCCTTTGCCCACTCTTTCTAAAGCTATAAAGGGTCCATAACTGGGATGTGATGGATATAAGGGTTTTTTTACCTTAATAGCAACAAAGTACAGGTAATTATTTATCTCTTTTTCCTCCAATACTTCAAATCCGCAAGAATATAAACGTCCAAAAGTTTCAGCTTTTGTCAATATCCTGTTTAAACCGCGGGTGACAATAAAATATAACTGTTTGGTGAAAATAAATTTTGGCGCTATCCGCTTGAAAACAAAATCAAACATATAATAGATATAATTGATTACCAGTGGATATTTTTTTAATATCCTTTTTTTTCGTTCATTTTTGGTTTCAACAAGACCAATAAATAATCCTCCCTCAGGAAGTTTTGAATTTGCAGCTTCAAAGAATTTATTTATTCGTCTTATGTCGTTTATTTTTCTGATGTTTAAAATGCAATCGAAAGAAGGGGTTAATTGAGTCTGGATGTTAAAGTCGGAAGATGTATTCAGGATCAGGGTATTTGATGTATCGAGCGCCGCATAATAATAAATAAACTGATATGCTTCCTTTCCTATCTCATGCAGCAGTGTAAATTCCCTGTGTTCGATCTGTTTCTCTGTAAGTAAATTAGTTAGCGTGATATGCGGAACATACCTGGAGATTGTCTTTTTCTTTTTTTGCCGGAAATCAAATTCAGGTTCAACAGATGCATATTTCAACCAGAAATAAAAATAAGCATATACAATCTCGGCTAGATTAGTCAGAAGAAATACGGTTAAAAGGATTTTCCATGTTGGTCTGGTAATCGGAAGTAAAAACAGCAACAGATAAAAAGTAGTAAATGCAGTTATATTGCTTATAATTATTCGGTTAAGAACTCCTCCAAATCTTCTGCGAAATGAAAACCTGTATTTTCTGAAGAGAAATGTACCGACTAACCATAAGAAACTAAGCAACGAAAGTATCTTAAGATTCTGAAGAGTTAGCAGCCTATACCCTTGGAAAAACCAAAAGGATAAGGCGCTTATAAGGATAAGCAACAAAAAATTAAAAACCAGTATTTTTAAAGATGTCAATTTCATCTATTAAAATTTAATTGCTATAAGATAACAATTAATCAAATGATTTGGCGGGTAATAGAGCAATAATTTTAATCACCCTGATTTCAATATCAGGCGGGGAACGGTACACCAAAAATTAAAATTCAGGACATGGAACCATTTTTGGCTTCCTTTTGAACTTTTTGGTTTTAAAGTAATACGATAAGGAAATTTCGTGTGAACCTCCTGTGCGTGAAATTAATTTAGACATGGTGAAATCGTAACTGTAACCAATACTAAGGTTGTTAAGCTTGTATCCGGCCAGCAACGTAAACGCATCCCGGTTAAATACTTCCTTATAAAGAGGAATACCTCTATACCAGAATCCCAGCACAATCGGGCTCCGGTACCAGTATACGCCAATGTCTAGTTGACGATATTGTTTTTGAGCCTTCAAAAGGTAAGCTATCTGAAAGGTAGTGGGAATAGGTCTTAAAAGACTTTCATTTTTAATAAATTTTGTGCCGCCGAACAAAGAATATTTAATTGGCACAAGTGACGGATTATTTTTATCTTCTTCATAAAAATAAAAGGATTGATTGGGATGTAGCAAATGATCGATGGTAAATCCAAACCAGAAACGGTCTGAATATGCGAGCGCCGAAGTTGAAAAGTCAATGTCTCCAACTTTATTCATCGGATTTAATTCCGAGGATGACTCAGCATTCCCACTGGCAGAAATTTGATCGTTCCATAACAAATCTTCAAAATTTATCGCCCGTTGGGTAAATAAAAAACTCATCCCCGGTCTGATGTGCCAGGATGCTGTGATTTTAAAATCAAATGAATAGCTGATTCCGATATTTGTGGAACGAAGTTTACCGGTACCTGCCTCATCATTCATAACCATTAAACCAAGTCCGCTCCTGAACTTTTCAAAATATTTATCAAAAGAGACCGTATAGGTTACAAATCCGTTTGGAATCTCTGGCCATTGATTTCGGTAATTCATCGCCAACCGGTTATTCTCTGTCAATCCGGTGAATGAAGGTGCCAGGTACAAATAATTTGCGTAAAACTGAGAAAACTGTGGATCTTGTCCATATGTT
Source organism: uncultured Bacteroidales bacterium (assembly GCA_963781805.1). GTDB lineage: Bacteria > Bacteroidota > Bacteroidia > Bacteroidales > UBA10428 > JAFGPL01. The sequence continues at coordinate 4,034,910 of CAWAHF010000004.1, read as the reverse complement.
GATATCCCCGTTAATAAAAGCAATATATAGATTACTCTTTTCAATTTTGATTTTTAATGTAATAAAGTCACATCGCCTACTTCTGTAAATCCCTGACCGTTGGTATAATTTCCTTCCACCTTCCAGACATAGACATCCTGTTTGGCAAGTTCACCATTTATGTAACCATCCCAACCAACATCCCGGTCGTAACTTTCAAAAATCAATTCACCCCATCGGTTGAAAATCATCAAATGATATTCATCTACCTGATCCATAACTCCCGGCTTAAATACCCTGTTTTCAGGAATTTGAGATTCAGGACGGAAAGCATTCGGAAAAATCAGTTTTCCACTGGGTTGAACCAGGACGGAATTCTCAGCTACATACAAATCAAAACAACTGTTTTTTGTCCATACGCTAAGGGTTACATCATATGTTCCCTCTTTTGTGTATAAATGTCTTGGATTGAATTCACTGGAAGTTGTTCCGTCTCCAAAATCCCAAAGGTAAATGTCCCCGTTATCGGACAAGTTGAAAAAATTAACTTCCTGATCATTTACATAAACAAACCGTGGAGCAAGATCAAAAAAGGCTTTTGGAAGAACAAAAACATCATTGTTTATACTATACGTGTCTGTTCCACCCTCACCTGTAGCGGTAAGTTTAATCCTGAATACACCGGGTTCATAATACGTGTATTCCGGATTTGGTTTATTCGAAATTGCCCCATCGCCAAACTCCCAGAGAAATGAGGTTGAGTATGAAGAGGTGTTCTCAAACTGGATAGTTAATGGCACACAGCCCGGCTGCACAGGCTTGAATTGCGCCACTGGCGGATGGGGCAAAATTTCGATATTAATCCACGTGCTGTCTGAACAATGTTCTCCTTTTACAACAAGTGAAATGGTATACTCGTCTACACCAGGGTAATTATGTGATGTTGGATCTTTATCAATAGACATGGTTTTATCGCCGAAATACCACTTATAATCCCAATTCCGATCTTCAGTGGTATTTATTATATTAACAGTTTTATCAGGATACATTTGTGAAACGGGTGTTGCTACAAATGATGCATCGGGGGAAGGATAAACCGTAAGGTTTATGAAGGAGGTATCGTAGCAGTTGAAAAATGAAGTAGTAATAAGTGTAATTTTATAGGTTGTATCATGTTCTGTCTCATTCAAAAAAGTGTGTAATGCATTATATTCACCGGTTTCGTTACTGCCATCGCCAAAATCCCAGTCATAACTAAAACCTCCCGGGGTTGCGCTAAGAATGATATTTGCCGGGTGACATGCGGTTTGTGGATTCACGGTTATTTCTGAATGCGGATTCGGATATACAGTAACATAATCATTGGATGAATGGGTGCAACCATTTATACTTCTGGTGATTAACCTTACATTATAATATTCAATGGATGAGTTAAGATTAACAAATCGATGCGACGGATTTTCAAGAGTTGAACTATCCCCATCTCCAAAATCCCATACATAGGATACCCCATCTTCGGATGCATTGAAGAAATAGAAGGTAACCGGACCGCATTGTGGAGTTGCGTCAGTTGTAAAATACGATTTGGGAGTATCATTAAAAATTATGACCGAATCGGCTGCCCTGCAACCATTGTTATCTGTCACTGTAAATTTCAAATCATAAAATCCTTTAATTACCGAATTAAATACAGGATTTTTTATATCCTTAGCAGACAATGGCATTGTCTGGCCGGTCCATTGGTACAAATCGTATATTCCTGAACCGCCTGCGATAATGGTATTAAGTTGCAGATTATTACCTGCACATACCATAGTATCAGGAATATCCATCGTGACATAAGGATTTGGATGAACAACTAACGTAACACTATCGGTAATTCTGTTTAAATTGATATCTGTTACATTTATATATAAAGTATATACTCCCGGAACGTCCGCATTGAAACCGGGATTAGAAATATCTGTTGCAGTCAGAAATTGGGTATCCCCCGTCCATTCAAATGCATAGGATGGTGTACCTCCTGCGGGAACCGCTGATATCTGGAGATTATCACCCACGCATACATTGCCGTTGGTTATATTAAGATTTATAAATAAAAGATCTTCTCTCACCTGTATAGGTTTATAGGATGTCGGTCCCGGACAACCGATACTGTTGGTTTCAAATACTGAAATATTATAGATTCCAAGATTTTGAAATTCAAGAATGACGAAATTCTGGTTTTCAAGCAGTAAGTTTATGCCGGGAGGAATACTCCAGGTATACGAAGATCCCGGGTTATAATTCACAGAGTAAATCACATTGGTTTGTCCCTGACCTACCTGTCCCACGCCTTGTATTGGATTTAGGGCAGGAGTCGGGAGAATAACAGCATTTACATCGGTTCTGCTGCTCTCGCAATGTGTTGTGTCATTATAGCTCGACACATAATATTTTCGGGTATTGGTCAGATAACCTGTTACATAGCTATTGTTTTCAGAGAGCAAATTTCCTCCAACCAGGCTGTCGTACCATCTGCTAATGTTGCCATTGGTTCCGGGATTGGAGTTCAGTATCAGCGTATCGGGTCCGCAATTTTGTATATCTGCAGCTGCAGGGAATCCTGGTATCGGATAGATGATAGCCCGAACTTCTTTACGGTTACTTTCGCAACCTGTGACCGAATTAAAACCGGTTACCCAATATGATGTTGTTGCAGTGAGGTACATCGAAGTGATACTATAGGTTGTATCTATTACGCTGCCACCTGTGTTCTGATCGTACCATCTTAGTTGTGTGGTATTATTGCCGGGTACGGCATTTATATTTAATATGCCGTCACCACATCTGGCCTGATCTGGTGCATCTGGCTGATCAGGATTTGGATTGATTATCACGTCAACTCCGTTCCTTAATCCTTCACAACCGGTAGTTGCATTAAACGATGATACCCAGAATGTTGACGAACTATCCACAATTCCTGTATTGAAATTTTTTGAAGTACTCAGCAGATTTCCCCCAGTTTGCGCATCATACCATTTATTCGTTGTTCCATCGGTACCAATCGAAGCAACAAGATTAAAAGAAGAAGGTCCGCAATTTAATACATCCGCAACTGACGGATTTCCCGGTATTGGATGTATGAGGACATTAACTTTTCTTCTCGGACTCTCGCATTGCGTAGCATTATCATATGTTGCTACCCAAAAACTCTGATCCGCATTAAGAATCGGGGTAGTATATGAAGTAGTTGAAGCCAGTATATTTCCACCGGATGATGCATCGTACCATCTGTTCTGTGTCCCATTTGTGCCTATCGATGAATTTAACGTCAAAGCACCCGGACCGCAGTTTTGAACATCCGAAGCTAACGGAACACCGGGTTGTGGTTTGTACAGTATACTCACTGTATCGGCTGATGGAGGACATGAACCACTGCTAATTCTGTATTCAAAAAGATATAATCCCTCATCTCCCGGATTGATCCGGGCTAGCACAGATGGTGAAGCTGAATTCGGTAAAAAAATTACAGTTCCCGGTCCGCTCACTTTCGACCAGGTTGCATGTCCGATGCCCGGATTGCTTCCGCTCAATAAAGCAGACTGACCACAAATGGTATCATCATTCCCGGCGTTGGCTATTGGAACCGGTTTGCCAAAATCCACACTTAGTGTATCCGAGGTAATACAACTGGCATTGGTAATAGTCCAGGTAAATTTATATAAACCCTCATTTCCGGATAAAATTTGTACGGTTGCATTTGGATTGTTAACAGAAGGATTAAAGACAGGGTTTATAGCAACCGGTTTTGAAGTAACAGACCATACGCCATTGCCAATAGTTGGCGTATTGGCACCGAGCGGTGAGGAGGTTGAGTTACACAGAAACTGATCCATTCCTGCATTGGCAGCAGCAGGCATTTCATCCCTGGTAATTGTCAATTGATCAGAAGAGCCACTGCAAATTCCAAATTGACTGGAAATGGTCCACTGATAACTATTTACTCCAAAGGATAAATTTGTAACGGTTGCATCATGTTGTGAAGGATTCGAAATAGCAGATCCTCCGCTTAAAATTGTCCAAAGACCTGAACCTCCGTTTGATGCTGCATTTCCTGTCAATGGTATAGAATTTATATCGCAAACACTAACATCCGGCCCTGCATTTGCTGGCTGTGGAGTTTCATCCCTGAGTATTTTCAACGTATCAGATGTGGTTATGCAAGAGCTAAACTGGCTTTCAATCGTCCAAACGAATATATTTTCACCGCCTGAAATATTTGATACTATTGCATGTGCATCGTGTATGTCTGAAAAATCAGCGCTACCTGACACAGTATTCCAGGTTCCGTCTCCATTATTAGTTGGATTATTGGCTGCAAGATTGGCATTGGCATTGTCACAAAAAGACTGATCTGGACCTGCATTGGCCGGTGCAGGTTGTTTGTCTGAATAAACAATTATTTCATCAACCGACATACAAGGACCGTTCCGCAATGACCATCTAAAGAGATTGGGACCCGGATCAAGATTGGTTACAAAGGTGGTTGGATTGTCCGGGATACTGATAATAGCTCCTCCGGTGGTTGTCCATGTTCCTGTTCCAATAATTGGCACACTCCCGTGTAGCGTTATGGTGTCATCACAAATACTTATATCGGGACCCGCATCTGAGGGAGGTGTAGGTGTATCAAATATTTCAAAGGTAATTTTACTTGGAGCGCTTTCGCATGCCCCTATACTTTCGGTAACATAGTAGGAATATTTTCCTGCCACATTGTTATCGAGAAAAGTAGGCGATCCGGTAGGATCAAACGAGTTACCGGTATGAATATAATCAGTCATGAGTGAATCTCTGAACCAGTTTACCATTCCACCCGATGTCGATAATGTAAGATTAATATTGCTACCTACACAAAATTCGAGAGACGGATTTGTAATACGAGGAGGTGTAGTGATAATTTCAATCAGGGCAGTGGTCGTAATGGGCGGATACTCCCCATCAATCGGATCGGAAGGAGGAATGGCATCAAAAGGATTTTTGTCGTATGGATTACAGACATTCCAGTTGCGCATGGTAATCTCAAAAATATCGCCGGCCACCCCGCCTGCCGGTGCGCTAATTGCCCATGATGTCTGGTTTGGCCCGTCTGCCGGAATTGGCACTTCAATAATTGGACCTGAAACTGTAGGCAGATTATTTCCCGATCCATCTGTCATAGTATAAACGTTCCCATAAGGATCTCTGATAGTAATATCCGGAATTCTGTCGCCCCCAATCGAAGTGGTTCCATAAATAAATTGTACCCACCGGGTTAACCTGTTAGGTTTATCCGGTTCTATATTTATATTGCAGTTGAATGTAGAATTATCGTCGAATGTAACATCTACTATATCTTCTCCTTCGCAAAACTGGGCTACTACAGGTTCTGTAATAATTACTCCCCCGTTTTCGTTGTCTCTTGCCCACGCACTGAATGTCTGTTCCTGGCGACTACTGCTAACACAGGTAGCGCCATCATATATAACATACGATTCAGCTGTATATGAACAATTATCAGCAGGTGGATATAAATGACTTTGAGTGGTAGAGAATATAGTGTCACCCTGAGATATTGCAGGTACAGTGGTAGTAGCTCCGGTACCATCATTCCAGACATAAAGAATCTCTACTTTTGCAGGATCTACCGGAACAATGAACTTGTATTTTACATCCATGGTAAGATCAACAGGAGCACACACACTGCTTGGGCTTTGTCCGCTAAAATTATCGGTAATTAAAGCACACTGACCAAAGACGATAATGGGTATACCAAAATTTAGTATACCCAAAAGAGTTAGTAGGTTTGTTAATCTGCCCGGCATCTGTACGTTTGCCTGTTAGTTATTAATTTTGCCATTTTTTGACAAATGGCATTTAAAATAGTGTATTTAAGGGTTTAAATTAGGTCGATTTTTTATTCCGGGTTTTTAGATGTTTACACATTCTCAAGCTCTTACTCAAAGATACCTTTTAATTTCCAACTAATTAAACACAATATCTACTAAAACTCATATACGAAAAAACATCATTAACGTTTCAAATTTTTGATGAGGCTTAAAACAAAAAGGCCTGAAAGAATTTCAGGCCCCGGCAATCATGTGCGTTTACTTAAAATCTAAACCCAAAATTGAATCCAAACCAACCCTTTATCGTATTTCTTCGTTCATAGATACTAAACGCCCAGACAGGAGATATTCTGTCAGCGAAAGATTCATTTTCAGAAATAAGAACATTGAAGGTTGGGCCTGCAGCAATACTAAAGTGTTCGGTAATCTGGTAATTGAAATTGAGTTTCAACTGGTTCAGCTGATTATATTCCCATCTTCTCCAGAAATTTGAATTTATATGGTATGTATGCGCCTCGAGATCTATAGAATGATTTTGTGCAATGGCAAATGATGTTCCAGCTCCAAAACCGAGTCCCCAGTTAAAATCCGAAAAGCCAGGTCTATAACCGATGGTAAAAATTGTATAAAATTTTGGTACACCAATTCTGAAGGAGGTATTCATATAAAACGTTTCGTTTCCCCAAAATTCAAATTTTCTATATCCACCTTTTCTTACAATACTTATGGGAGCAATGGGAATTCCATCAATTGAATCACAGATATTCAAAAATCCTGCAATTTGAACTCCCTTTACTTTTTTTGCAACGTTTAAAAAGCCTGAGGCCTGGAATCCATCAACATTTTCAGCCACATTCATAAAGCCTGCCACCTGTGTTCCATCCATATTTGTGGAAATATTCATAAATCCGCCTCCCTGAAAACCATTCATTTTTTCGGCAAAATTTCCAAAACCTGAAAGCTGCAATCCTTTGAAATTTTTTGTTATATTACCAAAACCGGCAGCCTGAAAATCTTCTGCATTGTCATCCACAATATTTATGAATCCTGCCGCCTGGAAACCTTTGGTATAACCACCATTGATATTTGTAAAACCTCCCAGCTGGAATCCGTTTACCGGTCCTGTAACAATATTTCCGAAACCGCTGATTTGAGCCCCTGTGACCGACCCGTTATCAATATTAATTAATCCTCCCAGTTCAAACTGTTCAACACCCCCGTTTACACCAATAAGAACATTGAGAGATACACCATTTATAATTCCGGGAGCCATTGTACCATTAGTGCCAATCGGAGTGACAAATGTAATTTGAAATGGCCTCTCTTTTTGAGGTTGATCAACGTTTTCCTGCGAAAAAACATTGTTATTTACCATAATTGACAAATAGCTAACCACCAAAAACATTGTAAAAATTCTCATGATTTTAAGTTTATTTCTAAAGACAACATAATTAATGATAAGTTGCAATTTTATAAAGCAGCTTTAAAAAAAATTAAGATGGTGTTTCCTTTATAATTCATCACCATTGCATCTTGTCTATATTAATAAAGTAGTAATCCTCTGTTCATAAGTAATTTTTCACTTCTTCCTAAAAATATTGAACTTTGTATTGTGGCTGATGTTCTAAATTTTTCGGAGGAGAAAAGGATGAATTTGCAGGATCTTGCTAAGAACTTCTTAATCGAAGTGCGACAGGAAAAAAACGCGGAGGAAACGTTGGAAAGGCTTTCTGAACTTTCCTTTAATGAAATGAAAGGAGTACTCACAAATGACAATCAGAAAAAAGCATTTTGGATAAATATTTACAATGCCTTTAATATTTTCCTGTTAAAGCCAGATCCGGAGATAATTAATACCCAACATGGGAGGGTGTCACATTTCAGTTCAAAAAGAATAACCATTGCGGATCACCAATTCACCCTCAATTTCATTGAACATGGATTGCTCAGAATATCTAAGGTAAGATGGGGCAGAGGATACCTCAAAAAACCTTATATTTCGCCCTATGAAAAAGCATTTCGGTTAAGCCAGCCCGATCCCAGAATACATTTTGCTTTAAATTGTGGCGCTATAAGTTGTCCCCCGGTCAGGATTTATGATCCGGAAAAAATTGAAAATCAGCTGGAATTGGCAACTGTTTCATTCCTGGATTCTAAAATAGTATTTTATGCCGATGAAAACATCGTTAAAGTATCTCAGATTTTTAACTGGTATGCAGGTGATTTTGGCGGTGAAAGGGGATTATTGGAATACTTGCGGAAATATCATAAAATTCCCGAAGGCTTAGATCCATTGATAATATATAATTTATACAACTGGAACCCTTCAACTGAATTTAATTTAAACCCGGAAAAAACGATTAACTAGCGCTTCAATCGGGCATCTGAAAAAAATTATAATTCCGAAACCAGGTTGGTAAAAAGTTTTATCAAATCAGGTTCTGCATTTCCTGCAATTTTAATAATCTCATTAATATTTGCCGGTTTAAGATTATCCGGGTCACACTCATCTGTCAGTACCGAAACTGCAGCACACGGAAGATTCATATGATTGGCGACTATAACTTCCGGAACTGTGGACATACCTACTGCATCGGCAAAGTTCCGAAACATTCTGTATTCAGCCCTGGTTTCAAGATTTGGCCCCATAACGGCCACATATACACCTTTGTGCAAAGTAATTCCTTCGCGATTAGCAATTTCAAGCAGTTTTTTGTTTAAGAAAGTCGAATAAGGAGAACTCATATCCGGAAAACGGGGGCCAACCTCTTCATCATTTTTACCACGAAGTGGATTATCCGGTAAAAAATTAATATGATCATCAATCAGCATCAGAGATCCTTTTTTGAATTTCAGGTTCATTGCGCCAGCCGCATTAGATAATAAGAGATAGTTGATTCCCAATTGTTTCATTACCCGAATCGGAAAGGTAACTTGTTGCAGATTGTACCCTTCATAAAAATGAAATCGCCCCTGCATGGCCAGTATTTTTTTACCTTTTAAATTCCCATAAATCAGCTTTCCGTGGTGATATTCAACGGTTGCAACCGGGAAATTAGGGAGATCTTCATAGGAAAATTTATGGATGACTTCGATTTCGTCAACCAGTTTTCCCAGGCCTGTACCAAGTACAATTCCAATCTCAGGTTGAAGTACGCCTCTTTCTTTAAGAAAATTTACAGTTAAATCAAGTTCTTTTGACATCGTATTAGAATTTACTAATTATTTTATTTCCGATCCCTCTTCTGTATTTTCTACAGAAGAAACAAACGTTAATTTACCCGTTGAGTCCTCGGCCATTAAAATCATTCCCTGTGATTCAATGCCTCGTATCGTTCTGGGCTCGAGGTTAATCAGAATACTAACCTGTTTTCCGACAATTTTTTCAGGTTCAAAATATTCTGCAATTCCAGATACTACGGTTCTGACGTCTACACCGGTATCAATTTTAAGCTGTAACAGTTTATTAGCTTTAGGTACCTTTATAGCTTCAAGAATGGTTCCTGTGCGAACGTCCATCTTTGAAAATTCTTCATAGGAAACCAAAGGTTTCTGAGGTTTGACATTCACGTGCATGTGGCTGTTTTTTGATTTTGTTGCTTCAAGTTTTGCCAGCTGTTTCTCAATTTCAATATCTTCAACTTTTTCAAACAAGAGGGATGATTTATTCAATTTATGCCCAACCGGCAAAATTTTTGCATGGCCCACATCCGACCATTTCATTTTCCCGATATTCAATAACCTGATAAGTTTCTCTGTGGTATGTGGTAAAAAGGGAGCAACGATGGTAGCAAGATTGGCAGTAATTTGTAATGCAATATTCAATATGGTTTTCACCCTGTTCTCATCCGATTTTATAAGTATCCAGGGTTCGGTATCTGCAAGGTATTTGTTTCCGAGCCTGGCCAGATCCATTGCATTTTTAAGCGCCTCCCTGAAACGAAAATTTTCAAGGCTGGTTTCTACCTCCGATTTAATTTTCGTTATCGCTTCGATGGTGTCTTTATCAAAATCTGTAAGGTCTGAAATTTCAGGTACTTTGCCGTTAAAATATTTTTCAGTTAGCACCAACGCCCGGTTGACAAAATTTCCGAGTATGGCAACCAGTTCATTATTATTCCGGGCCTGAAAATCTTTCCAGGTAAAATCGTTGTCTTTTGTTTCAGGGGCATTCGCACATAGTACATATCTTAACACATCTTCTTTCCCGGGAAATTCTTCAAGATACTCGTGTAACCATACAGCCCAGTTCCGTGATGTTGAAATTTTATCGCCCTCAAGATTCAGAAATTCATTGGCAGGCACGTTATCCGGAAGGATAAAGCTCCCTTCGGTTTTAAGCATAATCGGGAAAATAATGCAATGAAACACAATATTGTCCTTCCCGATAAAATGGATTAACCTGGTTTCAGGATCTTTCCAGTACAGTTCCCAATCTTTCGTGAGCTCACGTGTATTTGAAATATAACCTATCGGGGCATCAAACCAAACATAGAGCACTTTTCCATCTGCCCCTTCAACCGGGACAGGAATGCCCCAGTCCAAATCACGGCTTACAGCCCGGGGTTGCAATCCCTGATCCAACCAGGACTTACATTGACCGTAAACATTGGTTTTCCATTCTTTATGATCTTCAAGAATCCACTGTCTTAAAAAAGTCTCATGTTTATCGAGTGGAAGGTACCAGTGTCTGGTATCTTTCAACACCGGCTGGCTCCCGCTAATCATCGATTTTGGATTAATTAAATCGGTTGGACTTAAAGAAGTTCCGCATTTTTCGCATTGGTCGCCATAGGCAGAATCATTGCCGCAATGGGGACATGTACCTGTGATATACCTGTCAGCCAGAAACTGGTTAGCTTCCTCATCAAAATATTGTTTGGTTGTTTGTTCAATAAATTCTCCTTTTTCATATAAAGTCTTAAAAAAATCAGATGCAGTTTTGTAATGAATTTTCGAAGTAGTTCTGGAATAAATATCAAACGAAATACCAAAATCTTTAAAAGCCTTTTTAATGATTGTATGATATCTTTCAACTATAGTATGTGGAGACACCCCCTCATTCCTAGCTTTAATAGTAATAGGTACACCATGTTCATCTGATCCGCAGATATACAATACATCTTCTTCTTTCAATCGAAGGTACCTGACATAAATATCAGCAGGCACGTACACACCGGCCAAATGGCCAATATGAACCGGACCATTGGCGTAGGGTAAGGCTGCTGTAACAAGATGTCTTTTATATTTTGCCATTCTTCCTGATTTTAGTCATCCCGCAAATGTATTAAAAGTAATGCTATTGAAGAAACAATTAATCTTTTTGGTGATGATAAATTGAATTAAATTTTAATCCCCATTAAGACTTTTTTTAGTTGGATGATAATTTTTCCTATTATTTTGTCAATAATTTGAATATTAAATAAACCATAGTTAGTATATTTATTCAAAGAATCTAAATCAATAATAATTTTAATAATATGAAATTAATTAATTATCTATCATTTGCCTTAGCACTATTATTCTTACTAATAAATGGCAAAGTTAAAAGTCAGGGATTTGAACATGATACCATATTACCCGAAATTTATATTTGGCCGGGCGATAGTATTGGCCCCGGTTCAGATACATTAAGCATTCAGGAACATATTATTGTCAGATCTTTAACCGGTACCTGTACCCGTGATTGGGCTATTGAGAAAATAACCAAACCTACAATTACCCCTTTAATCCCGGCGAATCCAAATGGCAGTGCTGTAATAATATGTCCCGGTGGTGCATATGCCAGGGTTGTATATGATGTTGAAGGGATTGATATTGGTAAATGGTTGAATTCAATTGGCATCACAGCATTTGTTTTAAAATACAGGTTACCTGTTGACGCTCATATTAATAAACAATATGTTCCATTACAGGATGCGCAACGGGCCATCAGATATGTTAAAAAGAATGCAGCAACCTGGGGCCTTGACACTTTAAAAATAGGAGTTTTCGGGGCTTCTGCCGGCGGTCATGTGGCTTCATCTTTAGCATCTTTATATAATAAAGTGGCCTATCCTGCTATGGATACCATAGATTCGATTAGTGCATATCCACATTTTATGTTATTACTCTATCCTGTGATAAGCATGGATGCGGCTATTACCCATATTGGGACTCGTAACGCCTTAATTGGCAGTAGTCCAAGCCAGGAATTAGTTGATGAGCTTTCTGCAGAAAAACATGTTACTTCAACATTCCCAAAAACTTTCATGGCACGTGCGCAAGATGATAATGGAGTCAACGCCGAGAATTGTTTGAGATTGTATAATGCCCTGGTTGATTCGGGAGTTAAAACAGAGTTAGATGTTTTTCTAAATGGTGGTCATGGAACAGGTATTTGTAAAGCTGTTGGTCATAATCTCGAGCGTTGGCCGGATTTTTGCACTAACTGGTTAAAAAGTATTGGTATGACAGAAGATTCTGTGATAATAATTTCATCTGTTGAAAGCCCGGTAAATGATCAATCCAATTTTAATATTTATCCTAATCCGGTAACAGGGGAATCTGTTTTAAGTTATCATGTTGATCAAAATAGCCTTGTTCATATTTCAATTTTTGATATTACCGGCAGACAAGTAATGATTTTATTAAATGAGAAAAAAAATACAGGCGATTATCGATTACCGCTAAACGATTTGAGTTATAAACTTAAGGGTTTATATATTATTAAATTTGAAAATCGTAATCATTTAATTTCTCAGAAAGTATTTTTCTAGGTTATTGTACTTTCCGGATTAGTTAGAATTAATAAATAAATCGGTTCTAAACGTTTATCGGTATCTTTTGGAAAAGCAAATTTTTTAGCCTTTTTCTTATTGGAATGAATAAGGTAAAATAAATTTGTGCCGAAATCTTAATTGACTATTTAGTGTTTATTGAGTAGTTTTGGTAGTTATGCAAATTAAGGGTTGAAATCAAATATTATGTACTTTATCTTTGTGAATCTTTGTGTTTTAGTGCTTTAGTGGCAATAGGAACATAGCCACAAACCTGCCCGCCTCAGCCTAAGGCGGATTTGGCAGGCGGGGGCACAAATTCACTAAGTATCACTAAGGCAGGTTTGCAAAATACTGATTACTAATTATATATTTTTTTAATAAGTTTTAACCCTTAATTCGCATTAGTTATTAAAAACTATGACAATAACTCCTGAATTTCTTAAACCTGGTGATAAAATAGGAATAGTTTCGCCAGCCGGTATTGTTAAAAAAACTGATATAGAGCCTGCAATTCAGACAATTAATGATTGGGGATTAAAAGTCGATATAGGAAAATATCTTTATACCCAACACAATTTTTTTGCCGGAACAGACGAACAACGATTAGAGGATTTTCAACATATGTTGGATGATCCGGAGTTAAGAGCAATATTTTGTTCAAGGGGAGGTTATGGCATCATTAAATTGATTGATAGGCTGAATTTTACTGAATTTCTGAAATCGCCTAAGTGGATTATCGGTTATAGCGATATAACCATATTCCATATATATTTAAATACATATTTGAAATGTGAAAGTCTTCACGGATTAATGCCCAATAATTTTCGTTATCTTGAACCTGATAATATTTCTCTTCTCTCATTGAAAAATCTTTTGTTTGGTGAACATATGGAATATTCTGTCGAACCGGATAAATTAAATAAATCGGGTAGAGCGACAGGAGAGCTGACAGGAGGAAATTTATCTATCATTTACAGTCTTCAGGGAACGCGATACGAGATAGATTCGACCCATAAAATTCTGTTTATTGAGGATGTTAATGAAGAAATCTATCATATAGACCGGATGATGATGAATCTCAAAATCAGCGGGAAATTAAGTCAACTGAAGGGTTTGATAATTGGTGGAATGAGCAAAATCAGGGATACAAATCCGGAATATGGGAAATCAACTCATGAAGTAATAGCAGAAATTATTGCTGAATACAGCTATCCGGTAATATATGGTTTTCAGGCAGGACATGACTATCCTAATCTTGCTCTTTATATGGGACACAACATCGAACTGGTTGCAAATGAAAACAAGGCAAGCATTAATTTCAGTTAGAATTTCGCATGGCAAAAAATAAGACAGAAAAAGGTAAGCAAGGTGAGGAAATTGCCCGTAAGTTTCTTGAGAATCAGGGTTATAAAATATTGGAAATGAACTGGCGCTTTGATCATAAAGAGATCGACATTATTGCACAACAAGATAATGAGTTGGTATTTGTTGAAGTCAAATCAAGAATGAATACAAAATTCGGAGAACCTGAAGAGGCTGTAGATGAAAAAAAACAGAATTATTTAATTGAGGCTGCCGAGGCATACCTTACAATAAATGAAATTGATTGCGAATCCCGTTTTGATGTGATTTCAATAATCAATAATTCTGAGATAAAACACTTCCGATATGCTTTTTATCCCTCCTTCTGACATTCAATAATGCATTTAAAGAAGAAGCAATTACCCGGTCTTTTTATATACTTTTCCCGGAAGACACTTTACAAGACCATTAAATTCGAGATTTATCAGCAGGTACGATATTTTGCTTACAGAAATATTGCACTGTAAAGCAATCTGATCGATACTCATTTCCTCATTATTTTCTAGCAGTTCCATAACTTTTTTCTCGTCATCATTTAATTCGGTGAACAATTTTTTTTGTGCCGGTTCCTGTTTGTACGTTACCTGCCAGCCCATCAGGTATTCCAAATCTGAATAATCTTCAATTAGAGCTGCTTTGTTGGTTTTAATCAGTTTGTTGCAGCCCGAAGAATATTTATCTCCTATTCTTCCCGGAAATGCAAATACATCACGATTATACGAATTTGCGATATCGGCGGTAATCAGCGCCCCACCCCTTTCACCCGATTCCACCACAATGGTGGCATCTGCAAGCCCTGCAATAATTCGGTTTCTTTTGACAAAATTGGGGGCTTCAGGAGTTTCATTGCTGGTAAATTCAGTAATCAATGCACCTTGTTCAATAATTTGATTTGCCACATTTCTATGTGTTGACGGATAGAGTGTGGAAAATCCGTGTCCAAGTACTGCTGCGGTATCCAAATTATTCTTTAAAGCTGCCTTATGTGCACAAATATCTATGCCATAGGCAAGTCCGCTGATAATTAAAATATCCTTATGATTAATGGCCAGACTTTCAACCAGTTTATTACATAATTCTTTTCCATAATCGGAAGCATTTCGGGTACCTACAATACTTATCATTTTTTGCCTGTTTAGCCTGATATTCCCCTTAACATAAATTATTACCGGTGCATCTTCGCATTGTCTTAAACGTTGAGGATACTCATCGTCAAGATAAAAAACCGGATGAATATTATTCTTTTTAATGAAATCTATTTCATTTTCTGCCTGTTCAAGAACATTGGCACTTTTTAACTCATTGATAATTTTCTCTCCAAACCCCGGAATTTTCAACAAAGTTCTCTTTTTTTCATTAAAAACTCCCTCAAGGCTTCCGGAATAGGCAATAAGACGCTTTGTGAGAATCGGCCCTATCTTCGGAATTAAACTAATGCCAATTTTATACCTTAACGTATTATCAAACATTGAATAAAAGAGTTATGATTTTGATTGTTCAATTACCGATAAAATTTGTTGATATTGTTCTTTAATTTTTCTTTCTCTTTTAATAATGGTTGCTTTCCCGGCATTTTCAAATCCTCCCTGATAATATCTCTGAAACCAGGGAAGAACAGATATTGTTGCATCAATAAATGTATAATTCACTGCAGTATTTACATATAATATTGCCAAACCTGCAGTAAGTAACAATGAATTTAACGCCCCCTTATAGTCCCCGCAATACAATTGCCCCGAACCCGGAATGAAAACACTCAAGGTAGTAGCCGTTTTAGGATTGTATCGTTTTCTTAAATGTGCTATATTATAAAAAATGTCATCAAGCAATTGCTGGTTCCTTATATCCGCACTATCCAGGCACCCTGAAAAAAAATTCCTGGCTCTTGAATAATCTGTCAACTGAAAATAGGATATGCCCAGATAAAAATTCTTTTTAGATTTAAAGTAATAGGATCCTGAGTCATTAATTCCGAATAATTCTATTAATGCATAATTATGATCATTTTCAAGTAGATAAAGATAAGCCACCTGGAAAATCATTTCATTTCGTAAACTATCCGAAGAAGCCAGATTGCCTGCTATCTTTGAAAATTCCCGGGCTTTGACATAATCTTTTTTTAATGTATAACAAGATGCCAGCTGCGCACAAGCCTCAAATGAATAAACATTGAGCGAATCAAAAAACAATACCCTGCGATACAATGAAATGGCTTCATCTATATTCCCCATTTCAGATTGTTGATCGGCATACACCATTGATTGCTTTAAATCCTGTGACTTTACTACCTGTAAAGTAATCAGAATGATACTAATCGTATGAATTAAATACGTCCTCAACCTGTTGATGAATTTTATTTCTGAATATCACATTATGTTGATTGGCTGCTTTACCTGATCCATATAGATTCCCTATATAAAATCCGGCAGACAGGCTACCGAATATCCAACCGTATATACTTTCGATACCATTTTTATTAAATCCGCGATAAGATTGATAGGCAGTAGCGGATACAAATATGAATGAAATCAATCCGTCTTTCCAAAAACCGGAATAAAACTTTCCACTGCCTGGAATAATGGCAGACATAGCAATGCTTATTCCGGGTTTTTTATAATTGAAGTTTTTTTCGAGATTAAGAATTTTTCCATAATCTGAAATATAGCCAGCCTCAATGGTTGAATTTTGATCAAGCAGTTTTTCCGCTGACTGGTAATTCTCCTGAAGCATCTGGCTGGAGAGATGAAAAAATAATTTATTCTCCGGGGAAAGATTGCTATTTGTGTTTAGAAATTTGTCTGACTCATCAAAGTGTTTTTCATACAGCAACATTTTACCAAAATCTGAAGTGATCTCTCGGGGAATAGCAGAATAATTTTTAAAAAAAACAGTTGTCCTGTTTATCCCCGAAATATAATCTCCCTGAAGCCTGTACGATTTTATCAATTTGAATTTTGCTTGTAAATTTGTGCTATCGAGAAAGATGATTCGTTCGAATTCTCTTGCTGCAAGGCCATATTCACCTGCAGTGAATAAGTAATTTGCATAATTTATTGAGTTGGATATACTGAATAAATCCTGTCCCTTTAGTTGAAGTGAACAAAAAAAGAAAAGTGCGAAAGCCAGGTACCTATTGTAAAGTCTCATATTTAAAATTTCTGGGAGGATCGATTAACACTCTCTTTTGATTATCAACCATATAATTTTCGGGACTAAGACCGTTACAACGTGAGAACCTGTCAAAAAAATTTATTGTGCCAACAATCACTCCCTGCTTTTTAATGGCCAGCATTGCATACTCTGAGCATGAGGGTGTAAAGGTGCATGAGCTTGCATCCTGTGAGGAAACAAAGTTTTTATAAAACAAAAAAAGTCGGGTAAATATAAATTCAACTTCGTTTTTATATGTTCTGGCATATTGATACTTATCGGTTTGGGGTTCAACGGAATTCAGAAGTTTGAATTTGTTTATATCATCAGAAGTCTGACCGAAGAAGTTGATACTAATGCACAGGAACAGGATAATCGTAATATTTTTTTTCATCCAGATTATTCAGTTTAATATTGTCAAACGTGGTGATTTGCGTAGTTTTTTTATCACCAAAATAGGTGAACCTAACCATTGTTTTTGGAAACGCCAGCCCATCAACAACAACATAATCCTCAAAGAATTGTTTTCCAACAATCTCTCCTCCAGGATTTAAAAAAACAATACCGAAAAGACGATTGTTTTTGGTAGAGATCATTACCTTCCCAAAGTGTTTCTGTTGATTTTTTCCGGGAGCCCAGGTTGAAATTACCAAATCACCGTCCTTTTCAACCTTTTCGACACTGTAAAACGATTTTTCCAATCCATAATTGTTCAACTGATTCTCCAGACACAAATTAAAAATTGAGAATTTGTTCATTTCAAAACTTTTCGTTCGACTAGCCAACGTATCATTTATGAATTGAAATAAAACAGTATCTTTTGAAACTAACACCTGTTTTTCGGGGAATGTAATATTATAGACAAGCTTTCCTATCTTTTTGTCAAAATAAAATCTACCAATAGTAAGCTGAGATTGTAAATCACTTTTTTCTTTTACAGTGATATTCCCTTCTATTCTAAAAAAATGTTGCCCAAAAGTTACTTTGGGCAACAAAATGAGTAAAAAAACAAATATTTTCAAATTCATTTTTTCAATTAGTACCAATAAGCTGCATTACCTAGTACCCACACATAAACTCCAACATACAGAACCAAACCTACAAGGGTTCCAACTACACAACCCTTAATTGCTTTCTTGACTTCTTCCTTATCTTCGGTTACAAAATATACAACTGCAATACCCCATACGCCAATACAACATCCCCACCAGAATGAAGGTATTCCCAATGGTACCTCATCAAATGGAATTGCCGGGGCAAATGGATTACGCATTGTAATTCCTGAAACCAAAGGATTGTTTTCTGCCACCAGACTTGTCAAAGTCAATCCTTCATTAATTTTAACATAGTTTTCCAAAGAATTTAATTCTGCAAATTCATTGTTCAACTCATTCTTATCGTAGCTGAACAAATCGGCATTGCCTGCGAATACACCGGCAACAGCCGCAAAGAGCACAAAGACTGAAGTCAGTAAAGTTTTTTTCATATCAGTGGTTTTTAAATTTATACCCAAATATAGTTAATTTGTACAATTCTGGTTATATCTGAATAATTTTATACTGATTCTAAATAATTCGGGTAATTCTTACGAATGCTGCGGTTTTGAATACGGTTCAACCAAAGAAGGATGGATACTTATGGTTAGGGAGAATTCAAGCGCGTCCAGACTGATAACCAATTTGTTTCTCCCTCTTATTTTTGTAATTCTTCCTTTTATCCCATTAAGAACTCCTGTTTTTATGGTAACTAAATCTCCTTCGTGAAAATCTTCCATAGAAATTTTAAAAGATTTTCCGGAACCCAGTAAAATTTTAAGATTCTGGATTTGCCATTCGGGAATTGAAGCCGGTTTTCCTGAAAATTTTACAAATGAAACAACTCCATTTGCATTAAGAACTTTATAATAATCTTTCCCGGCTATTTTAACGAAAATATAGGAACGGATTAGGGGAACCTCAACTTTCTTTTTCCGATCGCTCCATCGGCGAATTGTTTTTTGTAAAGGGAGGTAAACTTCAATGCCTGAATCACCAATCTCCAACGCAGTTTTTTTTTCTGCTCTCGACTTGGTATAAACAGCATACCATTTTTTTTCCTTAGTATCAATCATTTAATTTAGGGGACAAATAATTTCAATTCCGCTTATCAGACTTTTTGATTAATAACAAAAGTAAAACATCCTCTGCATAGGGGCTCATACTCGTTATACGCGCCCAGTAAAACGAGTCCGTCTTTATCAATTTTGCGATGTGAGTAAATGGCCGGATTTCCACATTTCACGCAAACAGCATGAAGTTTGGTAACATAATCAGCAACCGCCATCAGGTTTGGAATAAATCCGAAAGGTTTTCCCTGATAATCCATATCCAGGCCTGCTACGATAATCCTAACACCCGAATTAGCAATATAATTGCAGATTTCGATCAGGTCTTCGGCAAAAAACTGGCATTCATCAACCCCTACTACATCAATCCCGGATACATGTGCTAAAATTTCTTTTGCAGATGAAACAGATTTTGATCCTATTGAATTATCATCATGCGATACCACTTCATCTGTTGAATACCTGTTATCTAATGCATGCTTGAAAATATTTACCTTCTGATTAGCCAGCTTCGCTCTTTTTAATCGCCGGATTAATTCCTCGGTCTTTCCCGAAAACATCGATCCTACAATTACCTCTATCCATCCCTTTTTGGTACCGGAATTAATATAATTTTCGTCACACATTCTAGTAAGAATTTCCTAATTTTATCGTTTAATTACAAAATTAACTATTTGGAGTAATTATCTTATTGGAAAAAAAATGGATTATAAACATACTATTGACATTTTAGCCGAAAATATAAAAGAAATTGCAAATATTATTGACGGATTTGCTGAAAATCAACAGATTCCTGCTTTAGATTTGGACCTGGTATTGGCCAAAACACGAAATTTGTATGACGTTTTTCTCATGCTTAAAAAGTATGCTGTTGAAACCCCGCATGAGGAAGAGAGAGAAAATATTGATTTAAAGCCGGATATTTCAGTACCAGAAACCAAACCTGAAGCAGATGACTCAATCAAGCCTAAGGAAAAGGAGACAAGTTACCCTGAATCTGTAAATGATAAAAAATCCAAACCAGATGAAGAAAGTGATGAAGAAAAGAATGAAGAATCTGTTGCTCCAAAAACACTTTCCGACAGATTTAAAAAGCAATCGACTTCTTTGCATGATAACTTGATCCAATCTAAATCTTATTATGATCTTTCCACCAAATTACAATCAAAAGGATTAACAAATATTAATAATGCGATTGGTATCAACGACCGTTTCTCCTTTATTCAGGAATTATTTAAAGGAGATGCAGAAAAATATGGTGAAACAATGAAGATATTAAACAACGCTTCAGATTTTAACGAAGCGTATAACTACCTGATCGAAAATTTTCAGTGGGATATGAATAGCGAATCGGTTCAGAAAATTCTGGAACTTATCAGACGAAAATTTATTACCTCCAAAGATGAGTAAATTATACCTGGTACCGACTCCAATTGGTAATCTTGAAGATATAACATTGCGGGCATTAAAAATATTGAAGGAAGTTGACCTCATTCTATGTGAAGATACCAGAACAACTTCCGTTTTATTGAAACACTACCAAATTGAAAACAATCTGAAACCATTTCATAAATTCAATGAACACAAGACGCTTCCTCAATTAGTTTCGTTTCTCCAAACCGGTCAAAAAATCGCACTTGTTTCGGATGCAGGTACTCCTTCCATCTCAGATCCGGGATATCTGATAGTAAGAGAATGTATTCGTCAGGGTATTGAGACAGAATGTTTGCCAGGTCCCGTTGCTTTGGTTCCAGCCTTAGTTAATTCAGGATTTCCCACCGATCGTTTTTGTTTTGAAGGATTTTTACCTCATAAAAAAGGACGTCAATCACGTATTAAATTTTTAGCCGAAGAAAAAAGAACCATCATTCTATATGAATCATCTCACCGATTGGTAAAGGCTCTCGAACAATTATCGGTTTATATGGGGACTGACAGAAATGTCTCTGTTTCTCGCGAATTGACTAAAATATATGAAGAAACAAAGAGAGGCACCTTATCTGAATTAATCGATTATTTTTTAAAAAAACCTGTCAAAGGAGAAGTGGTTATAGTTATAGGCCCAAAAATCAATTAACTGTCAGACACGGAAAATTTTGTTTAAACTTTGAATTTCATTACACAAATCAAACCAGCCTAATTGATAATTGTTTTTATAAATTTTCCAACACTCCCTATTAATAAGCTTTATCAGTCAGTTCTATTTAGAATAATTTTAATGATATATATGGATATTCGGACATTTATATCCTTATATTTACATTATCTAATTTACGATTAAGATTAAGAGTAATTGAAATGAATTCAATATTCTCACTAAACCAAACCAATCCTTCGAATTATGAAAACAAAAATTTTATTTTCGTTAATTTTTATTTTTGCAATCTCAAATTCAATCACAATTTGGGGTATTCAAATCCAATCCAATACCAGTAACGGACTGAATTCCTATTCAAATGCAATTACGATACCTTACGAGAATAACATACCGAACATTTTCGCTTTATTTCCATCTTACAAAAATTTAAATCTACTGGAGAATTCTGCCGGAATTAATCTGTTTCATATTGATTCCTCTGAGGTATTTACTAATAACAAAGAATTTTCTAACAATATTAATAGTATTGAAAATGAAGAATCTCAAGTTGTTGAGAAATGGATGAGTGATTTTCATATTGATAATAAACAACACACTAATTTAAGTTCTGAAAATTTAGTATCTGAAAAGAAGATAGAATATGAAGGATGGATGTGCAGCATGACCAGTTGGGTAAAAACATCCGGATGTCAGTAATCTTATTTAATTGCCTATAAAATCACCTGTGTAGAAAATATAAATATTGCGTTAAATAATAAATTGTCCGAATTCGAACAAATAATGTTCTGAATCGCCCACTTTTAACATTCCAAATTATAAAATTCCTGATTTATATTATTGATTATGTAATGCTTACATGGTTTGGCATGATACATGTAATAATTGTACTATCATCAACTTATAGCAACAAACATGAAAACTACAGATTTTTTACCTAACGTAATCAAATCAATGTTTACAGTACTATTTGTTGCATTGGTTTGTGCAAGCACGTCAATGGCTCAACTTAATTCAAGCAATCAGATTTCAGAAGAACTTAAAAATCTGGATAAGATCATCCGGAACATCACCTGGGATAATAATTCCAATTATTTACTTTACCATTCCGGTAACTCTGCAAATGAAAAGGAAGAAAATCAGAATATTGAAATCTGGATGGTAGATTTAAGTTGCTGGAATTCGGATAAATCGGCCAATATAAATGAAGTATTGTGCACCCAGGAATATGAATATAACTATCAGGTTGAAGACTGGATGCTGAAAACATACAATACACAGAAAAACACTGATAAAAGTATAGATAAAGAAGAAGAATACCATGTTGAAAGCTGGATGTATAATTTGCAGGAGTATCACATTGTGGATTAAAACCTTACTGAAGGTTTTCATTCATTTCGGTCCGATCGAGTATGTTTTGCGGTATGTCTTTTTTGGTTTTTATTCCTAATTCTTTTAAATCCTGGGCTTTTTTCACCAGACTACCTTTCCCTAACGTAAGTTTATTCATTGAGGCTTCATAACTTTTTTGTGTTTGTTGTAATTTGTGTCCAATGTCCACCAAATCATCAATCAAACCTACAAATTTGTCAAATAATTCACCGCTTCTACGCGCAATTTCCAGGGCATTTTTATTTTGATATTCCTGGCGCCAAAGGCTTACGACCATTTTAACTGCTGCAATCAAATTTGTCGGACTGATTAACAGAATTCTTTTATCATAAGCATACTGCCAGATTTCAGAATCGGTTTGTACCGCAAGCATATATGCTGGCTCAATAGGCATAAACATCATTACAAAATCAAGGGTATTTAATTGGTACATATCCTGGTAATTTTTGGAACTAAGCTCCTGGATATGATTTCGGACAGAAATCAAATGTTCCTTAAGTGCAATTTCCCTTTTTGTATCATCATCTTCCGAAACGTATCTTTCGTAAGCAGTTAATGAGACTTTAGAATCAACAATAATACTTCGATCACCCGGATATTTTAATATCACATCGGGTTGTAATCTTTTACCTTCATCAGTTTTAAATGATTCCTGAATAAAATACTCCCGATCTTTAACCAATCCTGATTTTTCAAGAATACTTTCCAGGATAATTTCACCCCAGGTACCCTGGGATTTAGCTTCACCCTTTAAAGCTTTTGTCAGATTATTTGCCTCGCGCCCAATCTGTTGATTCAATTCTGCCAGTCGTTTAACTTCTTCTTTAAGTGAAAAACGTTGCTGTGCCTCTTTATCATAAGTTTCCTCTACTTTCTTTTCAAAATCTTTTATCTTATCACTTAATGGTTTTAAAATATCATTTAAGTTAATTTTATTTTGTTCGGTGAATTTTTTGCTTTTCTCTTCCAGTATTTCGTTTGCAAGATTTTTAAATTCAATAGCAAAACGGGTTTGTAATTCATCTATTTCTTTCTTCTGATCTGCCAGTTTTGATTCCAGCGCAGTATATTCCGCTATTTTTTTATAATACGCTCCGTTTAAATCAAAAAGCGCCTTCTCTTTTTCAGCATACTGATTTTTTAAATCAGTAATTGTCTGCTGCAGTATATTTTCCTTGTCAACGATAGCCGATAATGAAGCTGAAAACTTGTTTTTCATAATCAAATAGACCGTCAACGACCCAACAATCAATCCAATAAGAAGCAATAAAATTTCCATTCTTAATCAGCATTTAGATATGTAATACAAATATAATGTTTCAGATAATAACCTGATGAATTATAAAGATTATCTGATTGACATCTTATAATTCGAGATTCTGAACCCGCCGTTTTCCAAAAAAAAAGTCCATCCTAAAAAGGATGGACATGTATATTGAGCTGTTATATCTATTAAACCGGGCTAATGCATTCAACCGGACAGACATCAGCACAAGCACCACAATCGGTACATAAATCGGGATCTATTATGTAAATATCCCCTTCAGAGATTGCATCAGCAGGACATTCGCTAATACACGTACCACAAGCAGTACAATCATCACTAATTACATAAGCCATAATAATGAAATTTAAATTTAAAATGCAAAGTTATATTCAAATTTTTAAAACTAAAATCAATTTTTGAGAAATTCTTTTATTATTTACCAAAAACCATTTGTGCTCCGGCAATCAACATTAAAATTCCAAATATTTTTTTAAGCAGGTTATCTGAAATATTCGTCGAAAAAAGTGAACCAAAATATCCGCCAATTACAAAAAAGAAAATAAGTACCAGAGCAAATTTAAAATTCACAAATCCTTGTTTGTAATAGTTCCATACTGCCAGTATACCCACAGGAAAAAGCAATACAACCAGACTTGTTCCCTGGGCTTCGTGTTGTGTCATGCCAAAAACAAAAACCAGAGCCGGTACAATTATTATACCGCCTCCAACACCAAATGTTCCAGCTAGAAATCCGGCAGATAAACCAACCAGAGTGAGTAATAAAAAATTTGAAAGTGTCATAGTTTTAATTAAAAGTCCAGACTAAGCGAAAAATAAAATACCCTGGGTCGTATCTGATTATTTTCAATTCCCCAGGCCCAGTCAAATCTTACAAAATAACCTAACAGTTGGCTTCGAAGGCCAAAACCATAACCGGCAACCACTGGTTTCCGATCAGAATTGAGAGTTACCTTAATAGGTGGTCGGTCAATTTCTGTAAAATCGTAGGCATTTTCTCCCGACCATGGGGTTTTTCCTGACCATGCTGTACCAATATCAAAAAATCCGATAACCTGAAAATTTTCTAAAAAACTACTGCTAAGAGGATGATTAATAAAATACTTAATAACCGGCCATCTGATCTCGGAGTTAATCAGCGCAAAGTTGTTTCCATTACGAATATTCTGTGAAAAGCCCCGCATATTTGTTGCTACTGTCTGATATGCATAATTCTGATTCATATCAATGGGTACTTCACTGATGGGAATAAACGTAGGGATTTTTAAAGGGGTAAGATTGGTCCAGTTATCAACTCCTCCCAGATAATAAATAAGTCTGCTCGAACCTTGAGAAGTGCTGGCTGCAAAACGGTTTGCCCAAATAAGGTTTCTATGAATTCTAAGATAGTTCCTGAAATCAGCTCCAAATACAATCAAATCATCAAAACCTGCTGCAATTTGCTGATAGAACTCTGCAAAAATTTTATATCTCGAACCGCTATATAAATTTGTTCCCAAAAACCGGGTATTATCAAAAATATGTTCAAATTTTATTCCAATCCAGTTTTTTGAAATATTATTTTTTTCCAGATAAGTTGGATCGGTTGAGAGATAAACAGTTCTGTCGTTTCGATATGTAAATGTAGTGGCAAAGGAACTAACCTGGTTAAAAGGATATCTGAGGATATAGGAAAGTTCATGGGTATGCGTCTTGACCACAAATTGGTAATCATTGCTGGCAAGGCCATAATTCCTGAATGCCTGTCGGTGAAAAACAAGTTGTTTATCAAGTCTTTTTTTGAGATTTTCAAAACTCAGCAGATATTCGTTGCTAGTAAAATCGGGTGATAGTCTGAAACCTCCCACAATTTTATAATCTTCGAATAAATCGTTTGTACCAATTTTAAACAATACATTCATTCCCGGATTAAAATATACAGCTCCTCCTGTGAATGCCTGATAAGATTCATTCAGGAAGCTGAAATCTATTTGATTGACAAAATAGTTTTGGTAAAAAGCAGTACGATAGAGCCTGATCTTTGGTCTGCGTTCGAGGGTTGTGTCAAACTGTAGTTTCAGGTTCTTGCTCCTGAGTTTTGTATTATAGAAATTTATTTTTTCGCGCTCAAATACATAATTATTTATATCGATCTGATTATTGCCCAGTATAAATGTATCCCTGGTATCCGTTATAATATAGTCTTCGCTCAACTCTGTGATATTTATAACCTTTAATTTAATGTTCCTAAGACTATCTTCAACGGCTAATTCTTTCTTCAACTTGATTCTATAAGGCGTCTCCTTGATTTCCACAGATGGTATCACTTCACTCTCTGTTGGCTCCTGAAAAAGATTGTATCTCCCTTTATTAAAAATTATTTCCCCTAACATTCCCGATTTCATATTATAGTCCTGTTCCAGGATATTTCTCGAATAATTGGTTAAAGGCAAATTATTGGCAATATACCTGTAGTGTACAGTTGTATCTACATAACTTATTGTACTGTCGAACTTTGAAATATAACGGTTAATAACACCCGATCTATCATTTAAAGAATAATAGGTATTCTTACTTATTTCCAGGGGTTGTGTTTTATCTGAATAGGAATCATTATCAGAAAGCCTCATGAGGTAATCTGATTTATTTTTGTAATCATAGATAAAAAGATCGGATGTAAGTGCATTTTTATCGCTGGCTTGCTCTTTGCTTATTGAATCAAATATGCGATCTGAACTAAATATAATATCGTCGGAATTATTGATGAACCTGGGATGAAAGTCATCGGCCCAATCATTGGTCACCTGAAAATCGGTTCCTGACGCTATATTGTGCACAAAAATATCAGTTTTACCATCTTTAACAGCCGAGAAAACAAAGAGACTACCATCATTGGAGAATGAAAAATCCAGGATTTTATCAAAGTAAAGCAGGTTTCTCACATCAAGTTCTTTTGTGGCAAGGGTATAATAATAAAGTTTTAACCCTCCTTTTTCTTCGGTTATAAACGTGAGAATTCGTCCTGATGGATGCCATGCCAGCACAGGATATGAATAATCTGTAATTTGTTCAAGTTTATGCTCTCGTTTTAATAATTTCTTTTTCTTTTTAGTTTCGGTATTGTACAACCAGATTTTATACTGCCCCATTTCGTTCGTAATCCAGGCAACATATTTGCCATTAGGATTAATTTTTATCTGTTGGAATACTCTTCTTTTGGATGGCCTTTTTAGAATTTTTCCCGTTTCGGGCACAGCCGGTTTCGTTTTATCATCAGAATACTGGTTCAGATAGTATCCCATCCATTCATATGAGAGTTCTTTGAGAGGGAGTCCAAGCACATAAAGAAATCCCTGATTGGAATTTTTATTTACCCTGGTTAAATAAATAATATTTGGAATAACAGATTCTCCATAGGTATCGGCAATGAATCTCCAGAATGAATGTCCTGCTATAATAGCATCTTCTCCTTCAAGGCGGTTAAATTTTTCATATTTGCCGTTTAAAATTCCGTCTTTTACTCTGTTTTCAAAATGATAGTCCCACTTTTTTGACAAATAAGAGATGAGTCCTTCAAAATACCATGAAGGTAAATTAATTAACGTGGAATTTGCCAGATTGTCTTTGAAATCCTGGCCATAAAGCATTTGATAAGCAATAGCCCTTGCAATTGCACCGGTAATTTGAGCGTTAAATTTTTTAATGTCTCCCTCGAAATAAAGAAAAACTTTGTTTTTACTTACAGTTGTTACACCGCCAATATTATATTCGTCCTTTTCCGGAAATTAAATCGATATTACTTTGCCTGAAATCAGATAATTTGTTGTATACCAAAAAGATAATACGTCTGTCCAACGAATAATCAAAAAAACTTTCAATTCTTGGAATTTCCTGTTTTGCAAAGTCAGCAACGTATTCGCCTAAATCTTTACCATCCTGATTAAAGTATACATCAAATTTTTCGTATCGTTGATATGACCAGTAAAAATTATTGTATTGAACACGGTTCTTGCCAAATATCATCTGAAGACCGTTGTAAAACTGTCCGTTTGATTCTGGTATGAGAATAAAACTCAATAGCATATAACAAACAAATCGGTACAGAAATCTCATTTTATTCTTGGCTTATAAGAAAACATAAAATTATATTATTCTCTTCAATTATCCATATTACCCTATGAATTCATCCGCATATACTATGTATGAAGACCTGTATAAACTAGTATTTGATCATATTATTCCCCGGTATTTTTATAATTTTGTTATGTAAACGAGGTATTATAACAAATAAGTATCACCTTCTGTTTTAATTTTAATGCCATGAAAAAATTACTTATAACATTAATTATCATTTTACCCATAGTTTATTGTTCAGAAAATTTTTCTCAGAACAGCAACGCTCAAATCAATTTCAAAATGCTAGAGCATAATTTTGGTGAAATAGAAGAAAATCAGGGACCTGTAAGCTATGAATTTGTATTTTCAAACGATGGAACGCTACCGTTGGTTTTAGGAAACGTTCAACCTTCGTGTGGCTGCACTACTCCTGAGTGGACCAGGGAGCCTATTGTACCTGGTAAGTTGGGTTCGATTAATGTTAAATTTGATCCCAGAGGACGTCCCGGACCATTCACCAAATCAATAACGGTCAATAGCAATGCTGAAACTAATACCATTGTTTTAAAAATAACAGGGTATGTTAAGGGAATCAAAAAGCCTTTTAGTGAATTCAGATATTCCATGGGTGATCTGAGACTTGAAAATATTCACGCGGCATTTGGTTCTATCATTAAAGGAACCATACAGAAAAAGGATTTCGAAATAGCAAATGCTTCTACGAATAATCCACTCTCGGTATCTTTTAGGAATGTTCCGGATCATCTGCTGATTACAGTATCTCCCATGCTTATTAAACCGGGAGAAAAAGGAATAATTCAGGTGGAGTTTAACAGCAATAAACTGGATGATTGGGACTACATTGTAGATCGACTGGAATTACTTGTAAACAATGAAAAGGTTTCCAATGATATATTTACGGTTACCGCAGTGGTGAAAGAAGATTTTTCGAAACTTACCTCTGAGGATTTGCTGAAGGCTCCGAAAATTGCTTTCTCTGAAGAAAAAATAAATTTCGGTAATTTAGAACCAAATCAAAAAATAGAAAATAATTATACGGTAATGAATAATGGACAGACCAATTTAATAATCCGAAAAGTAAGAGCTTCTTGTGGTTGTACAATTGTTCAACCCTCAAAAAAAGTCATTTCTCCGGGTCAAACTACCACGATAAAAGCTATATTTAATTCGACAGGTAAATCGGGAGAACAGAAGTATGCAATAACTGTGATTTCGAATGATCCGAGAAATTATAAAAAATTGTTATGGCTGGAAGGAAACGTGATTAAACATGAATAATCGGGTTCATGAACAAAAATAAAGAAAATAAAAGCGCTTTAAGCATCCATAATGGTATTTCGAAACCATCATCTGTGAATGAAGAAGCGTTAAGCCGGTTTAAAAAGAAAAAACAGTATTCTGTTGACGAATACTTTCATGGAATAAGATCGGGTAACCGGATTATTCTAAGTCAGGCAATTACGTTGATTGAAAGTTTTTTGCCGGAACATAGCCAACTGGCACAAAAAGTTATTGAAAAATGTCTCCCTTATTCCGGCAATTCAATTAGGATAGGTATTACCGGTGTACCTGGTGTTGGCAAAAGCTCATTTATAGAAGTACTGGGAACCATGCTTACTTCAATGAACCATAAAATAGCAGTTCTGGCGATTGATCCAAGCAGCGAAAAATCGAAAGGAAGCATACTGGGAGACAAAACCCGTATGGAAGATCTTTCATCCAATCAAAATGCATTTATCAGACCTTCACCTTCAGCAGGAACACTTGGAGGTGTTGCCCGCAAAACACGAGAGACCATTCTTCTATGTGAAGCGGCTGGTTTCGACATTATTTTTATTGAAACAGTAGGTGTTGGTCAATCTGAAATAGCAGTACATTCCATGTCAGATTTTTTTCTTTTGCTCATGCTCGCCGGGGCCGGAGATGAGTTGCAGGGAATTAAAAGAGGTATTATGGAAATGGCGGATCTTATTGCAATTACCAAAGCAGATGGAAATAATCTTGCCAAAGCAGAGATTGCAAAATCCAATTATACCAATGCATTGCATCTGTTTCCGGCAACTGAATCGGGGTGGATACCGAAGGTATTAACATGTTCTTCTTTAAAAAATACCGGAATTGAAAAAATATGGAATACAATTATAGAATACCGAGATTTTACAACAACTAACCGGTATATTCAGAAAAACCGAAGAAAACAATCCCGTTACTGGATGTATGAATCAATAAATCAAAATCTAACGGATAATTTCTACCATAATCCCGAAATAGCTGAAATGATTTTATTGTTAGAAAAAGATGTTCTGGATGACAGGATAAGTTCGTTTGCAGCAGCAAAATTGCTTTTGAAAAAATACTATTCGCTGCAAAACGCTAAAACCAATACCCGATATTAACATAGGTCAATACTTCACTTCGAAGATTATTACCCATCAATGAAAACTCAATAGGTCCTATATAGCTCCTGATACCATACGTTATTCCATAACCCAGAAAGATATCGTGAGTAGTAAAGATATCTTCAAAATATGAACTCATTTTGCCAATATTACCTCGTAATTTAATAAATTGATTCTTAAAAATTTCATACTGAAGATCTATTCCAAGAGTTAAAGCATTCTTATTGACTTTTTCAAATAATTCCAGTCCTACAAAAGGAAAGACTCCTACTTTAAAATCGTTTTGCACCAATCCCCCCGAATAGAATAGATAATCTGGCGGTATGGAATCTCCAATCAGGGACCCACCGTATATATTCGAAAACAAAGTGAATTTCGGAGATAACGGATATGCTTTAGTAAATCTCAGAGAAAATCTGAAAATATCAGAATATTGTCGTGCATCAATATCTTTAACATATTCCAGTCTGGATAATAAACTAACACCCTTTGAAGGAAATGCGAATTGGTCAAATGAATTATACGCCAGGTAAGTGAACAGGTTTAAAGCAGTATTATGAATTAGATTTGCATTGATTTGATTATAAATATCGGGCTTAATCCTTGTAAATTCTGTTACAAGGCCAAATCCTACTTCCATAGAATTACTCACGTTGCTTTTAAAATTAATGCCTGTGGAGGTATTTTGATAGTTGAATTTTGCAGTTTTATGTCCCTCGTTATATTCATAAATATCATAATTACGAGTGCTGAAAAGCAATTCAATATCCGGTATCCATCCAATGTTCCATTCGGGCATAAGTATACTCCCGCTTTTTGAGCCTCTGAATCGCGTGGGAAACAGGTATCTGGCTTCAAAAGCAGGATTACTGCCCAACTTTAAATCAACAGTTAATTTTGATCCTTTAATAATTGTATTACGGAGTGTACCGTTCAATAATAAGCTCGCATCAAAATAAGTATCGTAATGACCCCCTACCCGATAGAGCATATTTGGTTTTTCCTTAACCCTGATTTTTAATATATTACCGGCTTCTTCGTTTTCGATTTTATAGGTAACTGATTCAAAAAAAAGGCTGCCAAAAGCACGCGATATTGCAGCATTAATTTCATTCAGGCTAACAAATGAAGGAATTTTTAATTTAAGTTTACCGAGTAACAAATTTTTGGAAACATTATGTAATCCTTCGATTTCAAGCTTATCAACATAGATTTTCATAGGGTGTTTGTATTCTATCTTTTCCCTTTCCCCGTATAGCTCGTTCAGAGAATCAGCCAAATGTTTTAATTCATCGAAATGTTTAAGAGCAGCATCCTCACCTATCTTGATAAGTTCTGCGGCATTTGAAAAACTTATGGCTGCATTTTCTTTAAAATCAGGTTCGATTAAAATCCGGCACAAATCCTGACTACTCTGGTTTTTTTCAGATGATAGAATATACAACGATTGTTCAATAATTGCTGAAATGCTGTTGATTTCATCTTTTTTATAAGCTTTAAATCCGCAATCAACACCAATAAGAATATCGGATCCCATATCTTTAACTTCTTTCACAGGAAAATTATTTACCATTCCGCCATCAACCAGCAATTTGCCATCAATCTCAAGGGGTGTAAATAATGTGGGTATTGCCATACTTGCGCGGATTGCATCGGGAAGATATCCGTGGTCCAGAATTACCTGATTACCATTAACTATATCTGTAGCAATGCATAGAAAAGGAATGGGTAGTTTTCGAAAATCAGTGACGTTGTGATAGGGCCAGATTAATCCTGATAACAGCATTGAAATATTCTGTCCCGATTTAAGCCCGCCCGGAAGTTTCAGACGAAAACCCTCAGCTGGTATGGTTAAGAAATATTTCTGAATCTCTTTTTTTTCTTCTATTGAAATACTATTAAGAGGTATTTCATCATTTAAAAGATAATTCCAATCCTGATGGAGTGCCAGTTTTTCAAGCATTTCCGCATCATAACCTAATGCATATAATCCTCCGACTATGCTTCCCATACTGGTGCCACCGATATAATCTACCGATAATCCTGCTTTTTCCAAAACTTTCAGAACTCCAATATGTGCAATTCCTTTGGCTGCGCCACCACTTAAAACGAGTCCGACTTTGGGTCTTTCAGACTGACCGAATGTATTTAATTGATTGAGGGAAAAAATTACAAGAATTGAAATGATGCATCGGGTAACCATAATGCCAGAATATCTTAAATTATAATAACTTCAGCAAGTTAAGAATTTTGTTAAACCTGAGTAATCACTTTGATATTAATTTTCTATTAAAATATGTTAAAATTCTGGTATTTTTGTTATTTAAAACTATTCTAAAATAAGTTTGTTCAAATCATAAATAATGATCAGATGAATTATGATATAGTAATTATTGGAAGTGGTCCGGGAGGATATGTTGCGGCAATCAGAGCGGCTCAGTTGGGATTAAAAGTAGCGGTTATTGAGAAAAGTGAGATTGGAGGTATATGCTTAAACTGGGGGTGTATCCCAACCAAAGCATTGCTTAAAAGCGCCCAGGTATACGATTCTCTGGTTCATGCACAGGATTATGGAATATCAATAAAAGGAAATATTAATCCCGATTTTCCGGCTATGATTAAGAGAAGCCGGGATGTTGCAGGTGGAATGAGTAAAGGTGTTCAGTTTCTTTTCAATAAAAACAAAATTGAACTAGTCGCAGGTTATGGTAGATTAAAGGATAATAAGACGGTGGAAGTTACAGATGAGAATGGGAAAAAATCCAAAATATCTGCAAATCATATTATTATAGCCACCGGGGCAAGATCGAAAGAGTTGCCAAACCTGAAGCAGGATGGAAAAAAAATAATCGGTTACAGAGAAGCCCTTGTTCTGCCCAAATTACCTGAAAAAATGGTAGTCGTGGGTTCAGGCGCTATTGGCAGCGAATTTGCTTACTTTTATAACTCCCTTGGCACCAAAGTCACCCTGGTTGAATTTATGCCAAATCTGGTACCTCTTGAAGACGAAGAAGTTTCAAAACAACTGGAACGTTCTTTCAAAAAAGCAGGAATGAATATACTGACCGGTTCAACTGTTGAATCTGTTGATACCAAGGGAGGAAAATGCAAAGTCAACATAAAAACCAAAAAAGGAACTGAGGAGCAGGAAGCAGATATTGTTCTTTCTGCTGTTGGTATTGTTCCTAATCTTGAGGATATTGGTCTGGAAGAAATAGGTGTTGAACTGGAGAAAGGGAAAATTAAGGTGAATGAGTATTATTTGACCAATGTTCAGGGAATTTATGCCATTGGGGATATTATTAACACCCCGGCCTTGGCTCATGTAGCCTCTGCCGAAGGAATTGTTTGTGTGGAAAAAATTGCAGGTAAAAATCCTTTACCCATCAATTACAAAAATATTCCGGGATGTACATATACCTCTCCGGAAATTGCATCTGCAGGTTATACCGAAATACAGGCAAAAGAAGCAGGATATGAGTTGAAGATTGGTAAATTTCCGTTAACAGCTTCAGGTAAGGCCAGTGCATCTGGTCATAAGGAAGGTTTTGTTAAATTGATTTTTGATGCAAAATATGGTGAAATACTCGGCGCCCATTTGATAGGGTATAATGTAACCGAAATGATAGCAGAGATAGTAGTGGCTAAAAATCTTGAAACTACGGGTCATGAAATCATCAAATCAATCCATCCTCATCCAACCATTTCGGAAGCTATTATGGAAGCTGCGGCAGCTGCCTATGGAGAAGTAATACATATTTAGTATCAGACTTTGCAGAAAAATCTTATTGCTACAATAGATTATTCAGAATTACGAGTAAATTATTTGAATGTTTAGAATATCCCAAATTTAACATTCATATTTACAGATGGAGCTGACAAATCTTTATTCGAATACCTTTCTAAATCTGAATTAATAATAAATCTGTAACCAATACCAAATCCAACTCTTATAGCTTTGGAAATATTTAATTCCATATTTATCGCAGGTTCAAGTGCAAAGAATACACCTCCTTCCACAAATTTTTCATCAACGATTCCCACAGAATTTGGTTCTTTTTTCTCAAGAAGGATGATACCTCCACCACCAATAACGATTGGAAAAGATATCTGCACTGGAGAGTTAAAAGAAGAGAAATAATCAAAATAAAATCCTCCATATCCCATCACCTGATTTAATCCAGTTATATTTCCTTCCGAACCAGGTCCATCTTTCACAGCTTCGGTTAAAAAACTACCTACTGATAATCCTATCGCATATTTATTATTGTAAAGAATGGCGCCCTTCACCCCTCCGTATAATGTTCCTATGCCATAAATCCGTGTATATTTTGCTTCAGGGGCTATAAAAAGTGACCAGGATAATTGTTTGTTATTACTTAAGAGATATTTTTCATCCTGAGATTTACCGTTAATAAAATATCCCGATAATAATGCTATTAATAATAATTTTTTAAAGATGGTCATCATGTATTCAATTTAAATAAGTAAAGGTAACTATACGTAATTATTCGCACTGAACAATTTGATTAGAGAGTTTAATTAGTTGACTAAACATAATTCCAAATCTAAAAAGTTGTAAAAGATTTAACTTTCGATTGATTATCAACTAAATATTAACAAAATCAAAAATTTTAAAACTTATATAATCTACTGTAATTCTGATGCTTAAAATTTATTTCAGGGATTATGCGTAGCGTTTGTTAAAATAATAGTTTTTGGTATGGAATAAATTATTTTACTTTTAGTAAGGTTCAGGTTCTCCAAAGCCAGACTGATTAAGGCTAAGGACTTGAAACTTATTAATTGATATTTTCGTAGATATAAACAAATGAGTTGAAAAATCTAATAAACTTTTCTTTATGAAGAAAACAACATTGATCCTATTCATGATGATGATCTTAATGTCAATGACATATAAATACCAGATATCAGCAAATTATACAATTGAACACAATCAGGATGGTACAATTAATTTAACGATTACAGTTGAAAACGGAAGTCCGGAATATTCCTTTTTCCTTTATGACAAGGCTCCATGGAACGAGGGACAGGAAATTGATCGCAAGGAGAATATAAAAGAAAATGGTGTTACATTCTCATCATTAACCAGCAGAGATTACTTCTTGTTAATTCAGGATGCAGAAAAAAATATCACCTCTGTTTCAATTTCTATTTCAACCGATACATCTAATTAATCTGATTAGAAAAATATGAAATTAGCAATGAAATCAAAGCTCCTAATACCGATAGTCCTTATATTTCTATTTTTAAGTAAGGCTCAGGCAGATAATGTTACATTAAATATCAGTTCTGATTCAGCACAATGTTTCAACAGCCAGGATGGATCAATTACAGTTGATATACTAACCGGAACAGGCAATTATAATTATTATCTTAGTAAGAAAAACTATTACTTCTTCCCGGGATATGTTCATATAGCAAGTGCAACCAATCAAGGTTTACCGACCTATACTTTTAATAATCTGGATACAGGAAAATATTACATTCTGGTGACCGATGTCCATAATGATATCGGCCAGGGTACTGTTACCATCTATGAACCTCTGCAGCTAAGCGGTGGTGTTATTTCAGTAACGAAGGCGCTAACATGTAATGAAGGTAACGATGCTATTCTCAGGGCGAATCCGACAGGAGGTATTGCACCTTATTCTTATATATGGTTTTATGACGATCCTCCAGCTCCCACAAATTATGTTAATACAGGAGTGACAACAAGAGATTATACAACAGCTCAACAGGGTAAGTATTATTGCAGGATTAATGACTCACATGGTTGTGGTCCGCAAAGCAGTGTAACACTCACATTCGCTTATCTTGCTCATGATAGTGTGCCTGCGGTACTATCCGTAAATGCAACTGCGAATCCCACCTGCCAGGGACAAAACAATGGATCAGTCTCAATTTCAGGTGCTGGAGGTTGGACTCCGTTTAATTATTATATAATCAATTCAACAAATGATACTACAGGTCCGCAGGGTGGAAACAGTTTTACAAATTTATCTGCAGATACTTACGAGCCCTGGATTACTGATAATAAAGGATGCACAAAAAAAGCTTCGAATGTAACAGTTACTGTATCTCCCTTACCCACTGTTGATGCAGGTTCTCCTATTTCCATTTGTGTAGCTAATCCTTTAACTGCGATAAGTATGACCGGTGCAACAGCTTCGGGATCATTCTCTGCTGCTAACTGGACCGGTGGTGCAGGCCTCGGTGCCTGGTCGCAAAATGCGAATCCTGCTTTGGCTACCTTTACACCGACTACTACCTCTGGTAGTTTTACGGCTACGCTAACGTTAACCGGCACTAACGGATGTTTGGGTACAAATCCTACGGATACAAGAACCATTACCTGGGGACAGACTCCCACAGTGGATGCAGGAAGTGATATCAACCGTTGCAACGGTACACCGCTGGCTGCAATCACCATGACCGGAGCTACAGCCACAGGGACATTTACTGCTGACATCTGGACAGGAGGCGGTGGTCTTGGTACCTGGTCGCAAAATGCAAATCCTGCCCTGGCTACTTTCACTCCAACCACCACTTCAGGTAGCTTTACAGCTACACTCACGCTTACCGGGGGCGGTGCCTGTGCAGGCACAAATCCTTCCGATACAAGAACCATTACCTGGGGACAAACACCCTCGGTGGATGCTGGTGCAAATATCACACGTTGCGATGCTGCTCCACTTGCCGCAATAACTATGACAGGGGCAACAGCTACAGGAACTTATTCTGCAAATAACTGGACCGGAGGAGCAGGACTGGGTTCATGGTCACAAAATGCAAATCCTGCTTTGGCTACCTTTACACCGACTACTACCTCTGGCAGTTTTACGGCTACCCTTACCCTTACCGGTGGTGGAGCCTGTGCAGGCACCAATCCTTCCGATACAAGAACCATTACCTGGGGACAAACTCCCGTGGTGGATGCAGGTGCAAATATCAACCGCTGCGATGCAACTCCGCTTGCAGCTATCCTGATGTCAGGCGCGACGGCTTCGGGCTCATTCTCTGCTGCTAACTGGACCGGTGGTGCAGGACTCGGTGCCTGGTCGCAAAATGCGAATCCTGCCCTGGCTACTTTCACTCCTTCAACCGCGTCGGGTAGTTTTACGGCTACGCTAACGTTAACCGGTTCGAACGGATGTTTGGGTACAAATCCTACGGATACAAGAACCATTACCTGGGGACAGACTCCCACAGTGGATGCAGGAAGTGATATCAACCGTTGCAACGGTACACCGCTGGCTGCAATCACCATGACCGGAGCTACAGCCACAGGGACATTTACTGCTGACATCTGGACAGGAGGCGGTGGTCTTGGTACCTGGTCGCAAAATGCAAATCCTGCCCTGGCTACTTTCACTCCAACCACCACTTCAGGTAGCTTTACAGCTACACTCACGCTTACCGGTGGTGGCGCCTGTGCAGGCACAAATCCTTCCGATACAAGAACCATTACCTGGGGACAAACACCCTCGGTGGATGCTGGTGCAAATATCACACGTTGCGATGCTGCTCCACTTGCCGCAATAACTATGACAGGGGCAACAGCTACAGGAACTTATTCTGCAAATAACTGGACCGGAGGAGCAGGACTGGGTTCATGGTCACAAAATGCAAATCCTGCTTTGGCTACCTTTACACCGACTACTACCTCTGGTAGTTTTACGGCTACCCTTACCCTTACCGGTGGTGGCGCCTGTGCAGGTACCAATCCTTCCGATACAAGAACCATTACCTGGGGTCAGACTCCCGTGGTGGATGCAGGTGCAAATATCAACCGCTGCGATGCAACTCCGCTTGCAGCTATCCTGATGTCAGGCGCGACAGCTTCGGGCTCATTCTCTGCTGCTAACTGGACCGGTGGTGCAGGACTCGGTGCCTGGTCGCAAAATGCGAATCCTGCCCTGGCTACTTTCACTCCTTCAACCGCGTCGGGTAGTTTTACGGCTACGCTAACGTTAACCGGTTCGAACGGATGTTTGGGTACAAATCCTACGGATACAAGAACCATTACCTGGGGACAGACTCCCACAGTGGATGCAGGAAGTGATATCAACCGTTGCAACGGTACACCGCTGGCTGCAATTACCATGACCGGAGCTACAGCCACAGGGACATTTACTGCTGACATCTGGACAGGAGGCGGTGGTCTTGGTACCTGGTCGCAAAATGCAAATCCTGCCCTGGCTACTTTCACTCCAACCACCACTTCAGGTAGCTTTACAGCTACACTCACGCTTACCGGGGGCGGTGCCTGTGCAGGCACAAATCCTTCCGATACAAGAACCATTACCTGGGGACAAACACCCTCGGTGGATGCTGGTGCAAATATCACACGTTGCGATGCTGCTCCACTTGCCGCAATAACTATGACAGGGGCAACAGCTACAGGAACTTATTCTGCAAATAACTGGACCGGAGGAGCAGGACTGGGTTCATGGTCACAAAATGCAAATCCTGCTTTGGCTACCTTTACACCGACTACTACCTCTGGCAGTTTTACGGCTACCCTTACCCTTACCGGTGGTGGAGCCTGTGCAGGCACCAATCCTTCCGATACAAGAACCATTACCTGGGGACAAACTCCCGTGGTGGATGCAGGTGCAAATATCAACCGCTGCGATGCAACTCCGCTTGCAGCTATCCTGATGTCAGGCGCGACGGCTTCGGGCTCATTCTCTGCTGCTAACTGGACCGGTGGTGCAGGACTCGGTGCCTGGTCGCAAAATGCGAATCCTGCCCTGGCTACTTTCACTCCTTCAACCGCGTCGGGTAGTTTTACGGCTACGCTAACGTTAACCGGTTCGAACGGATGTTTGGGTACAAATCCTACGGATACAAGAACCATTACCTGGGGACAGACTCCCACAGTGGATGCAGGAAGTGATATCAACCGTTGCAACGGTACACCGCTGGCTGCAATCACCATGACCGGAGCTACAGCCACAGGGACATTTACTGCTGACATCTGGACAGGAGGCGGTGGTCTTGGTACCTGGTCGCAAAATGCAAATCCTGCCCTGGCTACTTTCACTCCAACCACCACTTCAGGTAGCTTTACAGCTACACTCACGCTTACCGGTGGTGGCGCCTGTGCAGGCACAAATCCTTCCGATACAAGAACCATTACCTGGGGACAAACACCCTCGGTGGATGCTGGTGCAAATATCACACGTTGCGATGCTGCTCCACTTGCCGCAATAACTATGACAGGGGCAACAGCTACAGGAACTTATTCTGCAAATAACTGGACCGGAGGAGCAGGACTGGGTTCATGGTCACAAAATGCAAATCCTGCTTTGGCTACCTTTACACCGACTACTACCTCTGGTAGTTTTACGGCTACCCTTACCCTTACCGGTGGTGGCGCCTGTGCAGGTACCAATCCTTCCGATACAAGAACCATTACCTGGGGTCAGACTCCCGTGGTGGATGCAGGTGCAAATATCAACCGCTGCGATGCAACTCCGCTTGCAGCTATCCTGATGTCAGGCGCGACAGCTTCGGGCTCATTCTCTGCTGCTAACTGGACCGGTGGTGCAGGCCTCGGTGCCTGGTCGCAAAATGCGAATCCTGCTTTGGCTACCTTTACACCGACTACTACCTCTGGTAGTTTTACGGCTACGCTAACGTTAACCGGCACTAACGGATGTTTGGGTACAAATCCTACGGATACAAGAACCATTACCTGGGGACAGACTCCCACAGTGGATGCAGGAAGTGATATCAACCGTTGCAACGGTACACCGCTGGCTGCAATCACCATGACCGGAGCTACAGCCACAGGGACATTTACTGCTGACATCTGGACAGGAGGCGGTGGTCTTGGTACCTGGTCGCAAAATGCAAATCCTGCCCTGGCTACTTTCACTCCAACCACCACTTCAGGTAGCTTTACAGCTACACTCACGCTTACCGGTGGTGGCGCCTGTGCAGGCACAAATCCTTCCGATACAAGAACCATTACCTGGGGACAAACACCCTCGGTGGATGCCGGTGCAAATATCACACGTTGCGATGCTGCTCCACTTGCCGCAATAACTATGACAGGGGCAACAGCTACAGGAACTTATTCTGCAAATAACTGGACCGGAGGAACAGGACTGGGTTCATGGTCACAAAATGCAAATCCTGCTTTGGCTACCTTTACACCGACTACTACCTCTGGTAGTTTTACGGCTACCCTTACCCTTACCGGTGGTGGCGCCTGTGCAGGTACCAATCCTTCCGATACAAGAACCATTACCTGGGGTCAGACTCCCGTGGTGGATGCTGGTGCAAATATCAACCGCTGCGATGCAACTCCGCTTGCAGCTATCCTGATGTCAGGCGCGACAGCTTCGGGATCATTCTCTGCTGCTAACTGGACCGGTGGTGCAGGACTCGGTGCCTGGTCGCAAAATGCGAATCCTGCCCTGGCTACTTTCACTCCTTCAACCGCGTCGGGTAGTTTTACGGCTACGTTGACATTAACCGGTACAGGAGCATGTTCGGGAGCAAATCCGACTGACACCAGAACGATAACCTGGGGAGAATCACCAACCATAGATGCCGGATCTGATATCGACCGATGTGATGGAAATCCGCGAGCTCCAATTACTATGACAGGTTCAAGCTCGGCAGGTACATATACTTCAGTAACTTGGTCAGGAGGTTTAGGATTAGGTAATTGGTCTCAAAATGCAAATCCGGCTTTGGCCAGATTTACGCCTACTACAAATTCAGGAAGTTTTGTTGCTACTTTAACTATAACAGGGTCAGGTGCATGTTCAGGTACTAACCCAACTGACACAAGAACCATAACATGGAATAAGGCTCCGGTTGTAAATGCAGGAAATGATACAACCCTATGCCGGGGATCTGAAATTACGCTTAATGCAACCTTATCGGATTATAATACATTTTATTGGGATAAGGGATCTTCAGATGGTTCATTTGACAATGAGTTTATTGATAATCCAATCTATTATCCCGGCTCGAATGATATGTTAACCGGTTCAATAAAATTATATCTGACCGCAACCGGTAATGGTTCCTGTTCTGATGTTACAGATTCAATTACCATTACATTACCTCCTCAGCTGATTGCAACTATTGGAGCACCCTCTCCTTTCGTTATCGGGCCAAATACATTGATCAATGTTTCTGTAAAGGTTCAGAATAAAGAGGCCATTGAAGATCTTAGTTATTATCTTCAGGCACCTGATGGTACAAGAATTCCGTTAAAAATTGCCAATAATTTCTTCTTATGTAATTGGGCCGACGAAGCAGACTTGACGTTCACTAACGATCCTTCAGTTCCCGATACATTAGATATTTGTTCCTTACCACCAATTCCGGGAATACCATTAAGCGGTACTTTCAGGACAAATGGTGATTTTACACCCATATTTGGAAAAGACCCGGCAAACGGTGCATGGTCGGTACTTTTATTAGATTGTGATTATAATATTATTAATCCTACAGATGGGATTCTAACTTATGCGAGTATTAATTTCACTGATACTTCATACCTTGGAATCCTGGAAACCGTTGCTTATGAGTCAGGAGCAATCAATAAAGCAATCAATCAGTCACCTTCAGGAGATTGCGGTACAACTTCATACATTGCGCCTATTGGTTTAACCACCAAGTGTTTTGAAAGTTGCGATGCACTTGGACTTGTCTCGGTTGTTGGTGGCACAAAACCATATGTTGATTATAATTGGAGCCCTTCGCCCGATGCAGGAAACGGAACCGATTCGGTATATCTATGCAAAGGTTCATATTCTTTAACAATAACCGATGCACTTGGATGTACCTCTATAGCTACTGTTGAAGTGTCCTCTCCGCCAAAAATTGAATTCCAATCGTTTGAATTCACTGATTCTCTTATTTGCGGGGGTATAAACGGAGGTTCCATTGCATGTAGGGCAATTGGAGGAACAGGCAAGCTGACCTATACCCTGCAACCCGGAAATATACCTTCATCGGCTGCAGATTCCGGAAGATTTGTAAATCTTTCCGGAGGTACCTTTACATTAAGAGTTGAAGATCTTCATGGTTGTTATAAAGATACAACAATCAGTATTTATGAACCCGTTGGTATTCAACTTGATTCGGTTTCCATTGACAGCATTACATGTAATACAGTCACTGACGGAATCATCAGGGTTTATGCTTCCGGAGGTACACAGCCATATGCTTACTGGATTACACCAGGTGTAGAAGTCAACAATGACGGAGTATTTGAAAATCTGGGAGAAGGTGATTATACGATAAGGATTACTGATGCCAATCATTGTGATACACTCAGTACTTCTCTAATCTCTCTGGTATCGCCATCCGAACTTATACTTTCACTTGTTACTTCAAAAAATGCAGTCTGCCACGACAGCACAGGATCTTTCAGATTATTTGTATCCGGCGGTGTTGGTCCGTATGAATCATCTGTTGACAATGGTTCAACTTTCGTTCCGGGTCTTGAAATTTCTAACCTCATTCCCGGAATATACAATCTGGCTGTTCGCGATAAAAACGGTTGCATCGATAATTATGCAACTCCTCAGCAAATCATTAATCCACCTGTGATCAATATCGACAGTTTCAGTGTTGAAGAGATTACCGGATGTTTTGGTGATACTACCGGTACTCTTTATGTTCGTGCAAATGGAGGATGGGGTCAGTTTGTTTATAGTCTGGATGGAGGATCCTATCTGACAAATAACTTGTTCGATAATCTTTCAGGAGGATCACATATCCTGAATATTGCCGATTCCCTTGGCTGCGTCTTAACCATAGATACTGTCTCAATTGAACAACCTTTGCCTATTGCAGTGCAAAAAATTGTTACACCTTTACCGGGAGGCCAACAAGCCGATTTGATATTGATTACAACAGGAGGTACCAAACCTTACCAGTATTCTATAGACAATGGTACTGCATTTCAGGATACAAACCTATTTACAAATCTTGATCCTGGTGTTTACCATTTTGTTGTGGAGGACAGTCATGGTTGTACTTATTCTGATACGGTAAGAATTATTGCAAAACTTCTGATTGTAGATATACTTGACTATAAAGATGTTTCTTGTTTCGGATTTAGCGATGGAGGTTTCACTGTTTTAATACAAAATGGCACACAACCCTACAATGTCACAATTACCAATGCTGGTACGGGCGATATTTTAAGAGAAGTTACCGGATATGATCAGGATATTTTTGCAGATGAGAATTTTGAAGCAGGGAGCTTTGATATCCGAATAGTTGATAGTGAGGCGCAGATTTTCGATTCGGTATTTATAATCAATCAACCCCCACCTATTGTCCCAACAATTGTTTCCGAAGCTGCTTCATGCCAGGAATATATTAATGACGGATCAATCCAGGTAACCTCAACAGGTGGTGCGGGACACTATACCTATGCATGGAGTGATAATCCTGCTGTTACTGACAGTATCAGGAACGACCTTGCCTCGGGCAGCTATTTCGTAACGGTGACCGATGCCAACAACTGTCCGGTAGCCACAGAAGTCATCATCATGTACGATCAGGCAGCGGTCTTTGCTTTCGCAGGTGGAGATGCTACTATTTGTGCATTTACTCCGTATGAGTTACAGGGATTAGCTACAGCTCCGGATAGTATATTGTGGACTTTTGACCCCAATGATCTTGTAATCAATGATGAGAACATTTACATCTCTGATCCTGGAAGCCTGATAACAACCATGTCAACCAACCGTAAAGTAAATCTTATACTGGAAACCTTTAAAAACGGTTGTTTTGGCCTGGATACTGCAACCATAGATGTTTTTCCAATATCGGAATTGAAACTTTATGAACTGACGGATA
Organism: uncultured Bacteroidales bacterium; assembly: GCA_963781805.1. Classification (GTDB taxonomy): domain Bacteria; phylum Bacteroidota; class Bacteroidia; order Bacteroidales; family UBA10428; genus JAFGPL01. The sequence continues at coordinate 3,990,531 of CAWAHF010000004.1, read as the reverse complement.
ATCTGAGTACCGAAATGGATTCTCTTATTTATTTGTCAGATGGAGAATCCTATCAATTCATGGCGCTGATGACTGACGATGTGAGCAAATATCCGGCAGCCGGTTATGTTTGGAGTCCGGTTCAGGGACTTGAAATTGATTCAGCAGGATTAGGTACCGTATCACTTACTGCTGATTCTGTTCACTATACAGTATCCGGGACATCTGTATACGGCTGTGTTACCAATGTAAGGTTCACTGCAATTTTATTACGTGATCTGAAAATTTACTCCGGCTTTACTCCAAACGGAGATGGATTCAATGATAAGTGGATTATTGAAAATTCAGAAGGTTATGGCCAGCGAATCAAAGTAAGAATATTCAACCGTTGGGGTGAGTTGATATTCCATTCGTCAGGTTATGACGGATCCAATGCCTGGGATGGTACCTTTAAGGGAAAAGAATTACCAATTGGAACATATTATTATATAATAGATGTTGAAGGCAGTAATGTAAAACCTTTGACAGGAGCTGTAACACTTATTAGATAAAATGAAAAGAATTACACCTGTTATCATATTATTGGTCATATGCCTGGGAATAAAGGCTCAGCAAAAGCCGCTTACCACGTTGTTTATGACAAATCCTTTTGCGATTAATCCGGCCTTGGCGGGAACCCATAACTACTTTCAGGTTATTTCAAATAACCGGTTTCAATGGGTAGGTTTTGAAGACGCGCCGATTACAAATACGCTTAGTATTTTCGGGCCGACAGTTAAATACCCAATGGGATGGGGTGGTACAATAACTTATGATGTTGCCGGTGCAGTGAGTATTGGAAGCGCACACGGATCTTATGCGTATTATTATCCAATCAGTGAAGATTTAAAAGTTTCAATGGGATTGAACCTTGGCATTATGCAGTACCGAATCGATATGTCCAAAATTACTGTTCAGGATCCAGGCGACCCGGTTTATGTTAATGCCCAGGAAACCCATTATCTTCCTGATGCAACTATTGGAGCCTACTTATATTCTTCTACCTATAACATAGGGTTTATTGCAACTAACCTTATTAATAATAAAATTAGAGTTGGTGATCAACCCACAGGATTAAGCAAGCTTAAAAGTCATTTTTACCTTACAGGCGGATACAAATATTATATTAATCGTGAATGGGCCGTAGAACCTACCTTTATTCTTAAAAAAGTAACCCCAGCTCCTTTCCAGCTCGATTTTAATGTAAGAGGCTGGTACAGAAATATGATGTGGTTTGGATTAGCTTATCGTACAGGTGAAGCAATATCAATACTGGCCGGATATATTTATGAGGATAAAATTCAGATCGGCTATGCCTATGATTTAAATCTAAATCCCATTGGAAAATATAGTTTTGGTTCTCATGAACTTATACTAAGTTATAAATTTAATCGTATTAAAGATTAGATAGAATTAAACGATGATGAGATTTAGGAATAATCTAATCTTGATATTTAGTGTTTTAGTTATAATTTCCTGTTCAGGTAAAAAACACTTTATCATTCCACAGCGAAAAATGGCTTCCATACTGGTCGATCTTCATCTAGCCGATGAGATTGCTATGAACAGGTATTCTTTTGGAAATAAAACCGACCTGGATTCAGCCAATTTGTACGGTTGGGTGTTTAAAAAATATGATATAACAAAAGCCGAATTTGACTCCTCTATCGTTTATTATGCTGGAAAGTCTGATGCATTGAATAAAATATACAACGTGGTATCGGACAGGGTATCAAAAATGGAAGCTGATGTTGCCAAATCAGAAGAAGAGTTATCGAAAAAAAATATAATATTTGAAGATAAAAAGATTCATAAGTTACCTTTTGAAAGCAAGAGAGATAAAATACCCTTTGACGTACCTATTTCAGGAAAAGGAGTTTATACGGTCAGTGCCAAGATCATTTTGCAAAGTATCGATCAATCTGTAAATCCGCATATTACTGCATATTTTTGGTACAATGACAGCACGGAACAAGGTGTAAGAGATTATTTCCGTCAGCTACCCATAAAGAAAACCAACAGACCTGAAATCTTTTCAGTATCAAGAAATTTAAGTGATCCAAAATTTACTAATTTGCGTGGATATATTCTGGACGATGACAATACTGACACCACATATATAAAATATGCTATTGTTTTCAATCTAGTTATCACTAAATAGAACTAATAAACCATTCTTAAATAACCTTTTGACTCAGAGCCCTCCAGATTAATAAAATTTTTTTTAGCCTGGATTACATTTTTTCACAGATATAACATTGTTTCTGGTTTACAGAATTCCATAAGAGACCGTCAGATTTATTAATTTTGCAGATTATAATTAAGTTTCATTATACGATTCGTTAAATGGGAACCTTTTTGTTCAATAGCACTGTTTTCGGACCTGTATTTAGCAGAAGATTGGGTTCATCTCTGGGAATTAACCTGTTGCCGAACACTAAAAAAGTATGTACTTTTAATTGCATTTATTGTGAATGTGGCCTAACGGGAAAAAATACCGGAAATGCAAAACTCCCCGAAAGAAATTTGGTTAAAGATCTATTGGAAAAACGTTTAACCGTAGCAAACAAAAATGGTGAACATATTGATACTATAACGTTTGCAGGCAATGGCGAACCCACCATGCACCCTCAGTTTGATGGTATCATTGATGATGTTATATTACTTAGAGACAAATATCTGTCTCATGCAAAAATTGCTGTTCTCTCAAATGCCACACGCATAGATGACAAAAAAGTCTTTGAATCCTTACAGAAAATTGACCTGAATATTCTTAAGCTTGATTCGCTTGTTGAAGAAACCATAAACATAATTAATTGTCCTTTAAGCAATTATTCTCTTAAAAAGACACTTGACGGACTGAAAAAATTCAATAGAAACCTCATCATTCAAACTATGTTTTTCAGAGGCCTTTATCACGGTAATTATATTGATAATACAACGCAAACACAACTAGGGCTCTGGAAAGATGCAGTAAAAGATATTCATCCAAAAAGTGTTATGATTTATACCCTTGCCAGAGATACTCCGTATAACGGACTGGAAAAAATCAGTGAGCAGGAATTGCAAAATATTGCACAGTTGATTCGTGAAATGGGTATTGACACCATGGTTTCAGGATAAGAATTTTTTGCAAATAAAATCAATAGATTGAGACATAATTCAAAACCTGTTATTTTGGTTTCCTCTCTTGATTGGGGATTGGGTCATGCTTCACGGATGATCCCTGTTATCTCTGGTTTAATCCGGAAAGACTTTGAAGTAATACTTGGTGTCTCAGGTTTATCAGGAAAATTTCTTGTCCATTGTTTTACACATTTACCTTCTGTTGAACTTCCCTCTTTTACTGTTCGCTATGGAAAAGGATACTTATTTTTGAATCTCCTTTTTAAAATACCATTATTTGTTATTTCAATTGTTAAAGAACACCTGGTTCTTAAAAAAATAATTAAGAATTATCAGGTGAAAATAGTCATCTCTGATAACAGGTACGGATTATGGAATAGAAATATTTATTCGGTTCTAATCACCCATCAGATTTTTATCAGACTTCCGGCAGGAATAAAATTTATACAACCGTTGGTATGGCTCGTTACCAGATTGATGATACAAAAATTTGATGATTGCTGGATTCCGGATATTGAAAATAATATTGAATGTTTGAGCGGTAAATTGTCTCATGGAAAAAGAATGCCTGTAAAGTATAGATATATTGGCATATTGAGCAGATTCACAGAAATGGAATATATAGATATGGTAGTTCCTAAAGATTATAAACTTCTCATTATTCTTTCAGGGCCTGAGCCGCAAAGGACAGTTTTTGAAAATATTATTTTAAAAGAACTAAATCTGTTGAACATAAAGGCAATCATATTGCGTGGCTTACCGGGTGAAGAAACGGAAATTATGATTGACGGCAATATAAAAATGCTAAATACTGCAGATGATGATACATTTAAAACACTTGTCTCCCAGTCTGAATATATTATTTGTCGTTCGGGTTATTCAACAATTATGGATCTCATTCGTTTGGGAAGAACTGCACTTATTGTCCCTACACCCGGACAAACAGAGCAGGAATATCTGGCAGAATATTTAACTTTTAAGGGTATGTTTTTGTCTCAGGCTCAAAATAAATTCAACCTAACCATGGCGCTTGATTCCATGGAAAATTTTGAAAAAAATATTCCGCACAATAATTCATTTACTATAAATTTACTCGAGGAAGCATTAGATATGCTCACGAATAAAGCATACAGATAGAAAAAACAGTCGCCATTCCGGCAAAAAAACCACCGTATATCTGAGCCAAATTATGAGCTTTTAGTGCCAGGCGGGAAGTACCCAACAATCCTGAAAGAAAAACAACAATTATTAAGTAATACATTAAATCTGCTTTCAATATAAAAGCAAGGCTTAATATTAATCCGATCAATCCTCCTATTCCTGCCATATGAGAACTGATTTTCCAGAAATAAGAAATAATCAGAATTACCAATACTGTCATGGCAGCAGCAAAAAGAAATGCGGAAATTAATGAACTGATGGGTAATTTCTTTATTAGTATATGAGCTATATAAAATGAAATGAATGTCATAAAGTAGGGAACAATTCGCTGACGTCGGTCACTCATTTGAATATTTTTGATCATTTTAGAATACAGGAACACAGGTAGCAAACTTAAAGGTAAAACAATTGTAAACGTACCGACAATCAGGTACATCACTTTAATTAAATTCTTATCCAATATTGAAATATAGGTGCCTGAATTTAAAAGAATTAATAATCCAACTATAGGCATGAATACAGGATGTAAAATATATGAAAGAATTTTAGCCATATTATCAGTATTTTAAACTAGAGCTCTTTACGCATCCGTGCAACAGGAATATTCAATTGTTCACGGTATTTTGCAACAGTTCTGCGAGCAACCGGATACCCTTTCTTATTAAGGATTGAAGCTAATTTCTCATCGGTCAAAGGTTTCTTTTTTTCTTCGCTTTCTATACAATCCTGCAGAATTTTTTTGATTTCCCTGGTGGAGACCTCTTCTCCCGTATCCGTTTGCATTCCCTCAGAAAAGAAATATTTTAATGGAAAAATTCCAAAATTTGTCTGGATATATTTACTATTGGCGACTCGCGAAATGGTGGAAATATCCAAACCGGTTCTGTCGGCAATATCTTTTAAAATCATGGGTTTCAGTTTGGTTTCGTCCCCATCTAAAAAATACTTCAACTGATAATCGAGAATGGACTGCATGGTTACAATAAGTGTATTCTGTCTTTGACGGATTGCATCAATAAACCACCGGGCCGAATCCAGCTTTTGTTTTACAAATGTAACCGCTTCTTTTTGTCCCTTTAAGGACAGATTTTTATTGTGCTGATATGATTCAAGCATCTCATTATACGTTCTGTTAACTTTCAGTTCCGGAACATTTTTCGAATTCAGGCTCAATTGCAAATCCCCGTCGATATTTTCAAGGATGAAATCGGGTACAATGTGGCTGAAATCTTTGTTTTGAGGATCACTAAAAGCGCTGCCTGGCTTAGGATTTAATTTCAGGATTTCTTCCAGAGCCAGCTTTAAATCATCCTCCAAAATGTTTAGCCGTGCAATTATTTTATCGTAGTGCTTGCGCGTGAATTCTTCAAAATGATTTTTAAGAATATCCGTTGCCAAAGCTATTTCGGGTATATCCTGATTTTTATTTTCTATCTGCAATATCAGGCACTCCTGCAAGCTGCGCGCACCCACCCCGACAGGATCAAAATCCTGAATGATCCGCAGGATACCTGTCAATTCTATTTCATTGGTTGTAATATTCATCGAAAATGCCATATCGTCAGCTATTGCATCGAGTTTCCTTCTTAAATAGCCATCTTCATCAAGATTTCCGATGATGTACCCGGCGAGTAATTGTTGTCTCTCATCAAGGGGTCTGAGGCCAAGCTGGTTGTCAAGGTAATCTTGAAATGTTGAACCTACCGAAAACGGGATTTCTTCCCGTTTGTCATCCTTTGAATAGTTTGATGTATTTAAACGATATGACGGTACCTCATCATCTTCGATATAATCTTCAATTGTAAATTCTTCCTGATCTTTGTCTTTTAGTTCATCACCAGTATCATCATCGGTTGCAGTAAGTTCCATATCATTATCTTCTCCTTCCTCAAGCGCGGGATTTTCTTCGAGTTCCTTCTTGATTCGCTGTTCCAGTTGTATTGTTGGAATTTCCAACAATTTAATCATCTGGATTTGCTGAGGAGACAGCTTCTGCAGTAACTTTTGCTGTAACTTTTGTTTTAACATCCGTTCTATTTAGATAAACTAAATATACTAAAATTCTGCATTCTTTGGTGTTCTTGGGAAAGGAATTACATCTCTGATGTTTCCCATTCCGGTAACAAAAAGGACCAATCGTTCAAAGCCAAGACCAAATCCACTGTGAGGGGCCGAACCATATTTTCGTGTTTCAAGATACCACCAAAGGTCTTTTTGAAGGAGTTTTAAATCGTTTATTCTTTTCAGCAGTTTAGCATAATCCTCTTCACGCTGGGAACCTCCTATGATTTCGCCAATTTTCGGGAACAATACATCCATTCCGCGAACCGTTTTTCCATCGTCATTTTGCTTCATATAGAAAGCTTTAATTTGCATAGGATAATCAATAACGATTACCGGCTTTTTAAAATGTTTTTCAACCAGGTATCGTTCGTGTTCGGTCTGCAAATCGCTTCCCCAATGAACCGGGAATTCAAATTTTTGTCCTGAATTCTCAAGAATTTCTATTGCATTAGTGTATGTTATGCGTTCGAAATTATTACTATTAATGAATTTTAGTCTTTCAATCAGTTCCTTATCATACATATTTTGAAGAAATTCCAAATCATCCTTACAATTTTCCAAAACATAACGAATGAGGGATTTAAGAAATTCTTCAGCCAGATCCATGTTATCGTTGATGTCAAAAAAAGCCATTTCGGGTTCTATCATCCAGAATTCTGCCAGATGCCTGGGAGTATTTGAATTTTCTGCCCTGAATGTGGGCCCAAATGTATATATACGTGATAAAGCCATAGCCCCAAGCTCACCTTCAAGCTGACCGGAAACCGTCAGGTTTGTTTCTTTCCCGAAAAAATCCTGATCGTAATCAATAGAACCATCACCCTTCACGGGTATATTTTTTAAATCGAGGGTTGTCACCCTGAACATTTCACCAGCTCCCTCACAATCAGAGCCAGTAACAATCGGGGTATGCAGGTAATAAAAACCATTATCATTAAAATACTTATGAATTGCAAATGCCAGGGCATGTCTGATTCTCAACACAGCGCCAAATGTATTTGTCCGGGGACGCAAATGCGCAATTTCCCTGAGGAATTCCAATGAATGGCCTTTTTTCTGTAAGGGATAAGAATCCGGATCTGCAGTTCCATATAAGATAATATTTTCAGCCTGCAGTTCTACACTTTGACCCTTACCCATTGATTTTACAAGTTTACCGGTAACCTGAATGCATGAACCTGTGGTAATATTTTTGAGCAAATTCTCATCAAATTTTTGAACATCAATTACAGCCTGAATATTGTGAATGATGGAACCGTCATTTAACGCGACAAATGCTATGGTATTATTCCCTCTCTTTGTCCTTACCCAACCTTCGGTAGTTACTGTTCTGTCAAATTCGGTGGAATTCAGTAACCTTTTCACCGTCTCTTTTTTACCTTTCATCATGAAATATATTTATTTTTCTGCAAAAATAGAATTTTGAATTTAAAATTCAGCAGCTTATTATCTAATATGAAGAATAAATTATAGATAGATTGTCTAATACAAAAAAATGGCTGTCAGGTTTTGACAGCCATATATTTTCAATAGTAATGTATAACTTTTATTCACATTTCAAAACATGCTGAACCTGATATTCAGCAGACTCTTTATAAGCTCCGTAAGATGCTTTTTTAAATGCGTCACAGGCTTTATCATTTTCTCCTTTTTCCATATAGGCATTACCCATTTCATAATATATTTTTGCTTTGTCAGTTGGGGTATCTTTTTCATATTCAAGAGCCTTATTTCCGGAACTGATTACTTCATCCCACATTTTCTGAGCTCCATAGGTCTGGGCCAGAAGAAAATATGTGGTTGAATTTTCACTATCAAATTCAATAGATGTCTTCAGGTATTTTATGGCTTCGTCATATTTTTTTTCGTCCTTCGCCTTGTTGGCTTTGATCAAAAAATAATCTCTCCCCAGTTTCAAAGAAGTTTCAGCCAGCCTGTTATCATTATCGGCTTTTGCAGCTTCTGATGCTTTCTTGACAGCATCAATTAGATTCGCATCATCATCCAAACTTTTATATGAAAGAGCTGTCATATAAAGCGCTTTTGAATTATTTGGATTTATTTCAAGAGATTTATTAAACATATCCAACGCTTCATTGAATTTACCTTGTTTGTATAATACGGCGCCCTGTATATAATAAACTTGTCCCAATGCATCCGTTACTCTTTTAACATCAGCATCGGTACCAAAAGCTTTCGCGATATCGACTGTTTCTTTTAGTTTAACAATTGCTGAATCATAATTTTGTTCACTAACCAATTTTCTTCCGATTTCATAATTTACTATAGGAAGCTGATTTTCAGCCTGAATTCTGATATCATCACCTTCTTCACCTAACTCTTTTGCAATTGAAATACATAATTTGAATGAGTCCACTGCAGCACTGTAATCCCCTGCCTGTAAAACCTGCAAGCCACCGTTATAAGCAGCAATTGCATTGTTAATATTCACTTGAGAATATGAACTCACCGAAAAAACGGCAAAAAATATCAAACTCAAAATCATCTTTGTAATTTTATAAACCATTCTCATAATTTTAATTTTTTTTATTATCCTAAATTAATAACCCGCAAATATAAAAAAGAACGCCAAATTAACAAATTATAAATGACTCAGGTACAAATAAAATGCCAAAAGTAAATATAATAGAACAATCAAATTAATAAATGGTTTTGAATACAGTAGAACTAAACCTCTTAGAAGGACCTACATAAATCTGTACGGGTTGATTTATAGAATGAGGAAAATTTCATATTACACAATATTCTTATTCGCATATGAGTTTGCTTTTATTAATTTAGCCATGAATTTAATTGTAAATCAATGTCAATAAAAATTGAGCAGGTAACAAAACATTACGGGACACAACTTGCTTTAAATAAAGTTTCTTTTGAGATTTCTCAGGGAGAAATTGCAGGATTTATTGGCCCAAACGGTGCAGGAAAATCTACACTAATGAAAATTATTTGTGGACTTTTGACTCCTGATGAAGGGAGTGTATTTGTAAATGGGAATGATATTGGTTTTAATTCAATACTTGTCAGGAAGAATCTCGGTTATTTACCGGAACATAATCCGTTGTATCCTGATATGTATATCAAAGAATATCTTCAATACACTGCTGGCTTTTACAAACTGGGTAAAAAATCTGCTTCAAGGATTTCTGAAATTTTGGAACTTACAGGGCTCATACCTGAAGTAAATAAGAAGATAGGTCAACTATCAAAAGGTTACCGTCAACGTGTGGGATTGGCACAGGCTCTGTTACATAATCCCGATACCTTGATTCTTGACGAACCAACAACTGGACTTGATCCTAATCAGATTGTAGAAATCAGAAACCTGATAGTTGCTGTGGGCAAAGAAAAAACTATTTTGCTGTCAACACATATTATGCAGGAGGTAGAAGCTATTTGTGACCGGGTAATTATTATAAACAAAGGAGAAATTGTAGCAAATGATAAAACTTCTATTATCAAAACAGGTAGTAACCCTTCCTATCAAAGTATTGTGGTTGAATTTGATAAAAATATCGATCGTGAGTTGCTGCAAAATCTTGATAATGTTAACCTGTTGAAAAAGGTAAATGATTTTACCTGGATAATTCAGGTAGAGTCTAAAAATGACATTCGTCCTAAAATTTTTAACCTTGCTGTAAATAATAATTTAACCGTTTTGTCAATGCAAAAGATTGACAAAAGACTTGAAGATGTATTCAGAGAGTTGACGAGTAACTAGAAATTGTATTTTTGCTCGTCAAATCAGTTCTTTGCAGAATAACAAATAATATTTATTTTTACCAACTTTATTAATAAAAAATATAAAATATATGGGATATTTATTCACATCAGAATCGGTATCAGAAGGACATCCTGATAAAATTTCCGATCAAATTTCAGATGCATTACTAGATGAATTTTTAAAAAGTGATCCTGATTCAAAAGTAGCTTGTGAAACATTGGTAACAACCGGATTAGTGGTATTGAGCGGTGAAGTGAAGACAAATGCTTATATTGATGTTCAGCAGGTAGCAAGAAAAGTAATTAAGAATATAGGTTATACAAACTCAGATTATATGTTCGAAGGTGATTCATGTGGAGTAATTTCAACAATTCACGAACAATCACAGGATATAAACAGGGGCGTTGAACGTGGGAATGAAGATGAACAGGGTGCCGGCGATCAGGGAATGATGTTTGGATATGCCAGTAAAGAGACAGATAATTATATGCCCTTATCACTCGAACTGGCACACGATTTGCTCAAAGAGCTTGCTTCTATCAGACGCGAAGGTAAAGAGATGAAATATCTGAGACCTGATGCTAAATCTCAGGTTACTATTGAGTATGATGAACATAATTCTCCAATGAGAGTGCATACAATCGTCGTATCAACTCAACATGACGAGTTTGATCAGGATGACGCAATGCTTGAGAAGATCAGGAAGGATGTAAAGAATATTCTTATCCCCCGGGTGATAAAACAACTCCCAGAAAGGGTTCAGATACTATTTAAAGATGATTATATTTTGCATGTTAATCCAACAGGAAAATTTGTAATTGGAGGCCCTCACGGAGATACAGGCCTAACTGGTAGAAAAATCATTGTGGATACCTATGGAGGCAAGGGTGCTCATGGCGGTGGAGCTTTTTCAGGGAAAGACAGCTCTAAAGTTGACCGTTCGGCAGCTTATGCTGCAAGACATATTGCTAAAAATATGGTCGCTGCCGGACTGGCAGATGAAGTTCTCGTTCAAATAGCCTATGCCATTGGAGTTGCAGAACCGGTTGGGCTTTATATAAATACCTATGGGACAGCAAAAGTCAAACTTTCTGATAGTGAAATGGCACTTAAAATTAAAGAGATATTTAATCTCAGACCAGGAGCTATAATCAGGAGATTTGGATTAAAAAATCCTATTTTTTCACCTACAGCAGCTTATGGTCATATGGGCAGAAAACCCTATACCGATAAAGTGGAAATTATAGTTAACGGAAAATCTGAATATAAAGAAATTGAATTTTTTACCTGGGAAAAAACAGACTACATTGATCAGATAAAAAAAGCATTCAATTTGTCCTGATAATTTAATTGCATCGATCCCTGGAGTACTAACTTTAGGGATTTTTGATTTAGAAATAATTTCCTTTTAAATGAGAAAATATGAGCATCTTCAAAGACTTAACAGAAAAAAAGGCAAAATTATCGTTAGTAGGTTTAGGTTATGTTGGACTACCAATTGCACTGGCATTCGCGAATAAAATATCGGTTATTGGTTTTGATATAAACCAGGAAAGAATCGATTTAATGAAAAAGAGTATTGACCCAAGTGAAGAGCTTGATCCAGAAGAATTTAATAATTCTGATATTTTATTTTCAACTTCACTCGACGATTTAAAAACCGCCAGTTTCCATATTGTAGCTGTCCCTACTCCCATCGATAAGAATAATTTGCCTGACTTAACACCCCTAATTTCTGCAACTAAATCTGTTGGAAAAGTATTAAAGAAGGATGACTATGTCGTATATGAGTCAACAGTATTTCCGGGAGCTACCGAAGAAATTTGTATACCTATCCTCGAAGAATTATCCGGATTGACTTACATGAAAGATTTCAAAGTGGGTTATTCACCTGAAAGAATTAATCCCGGAGATAAACATCATACGATCAAAACAATTAAAAAAGTAGTATCTGGTTGCGATCAGGAATCTCTTGAAGAAATTGCACATGTTTACAGTTTGGTTGTAGAAGCGGGGGTTTATAAAGCATCATCTATAAAAGTGGCTGAAGCTGCCAAGATAATTGAAAATACCCAACGTGATGTAAACATTGCTTTGATGAATGAACTATCGATGATTTTCAGTAAAATGAATGTCAATACTTATGAAGTACTGGAGGCAGCAGGTACAAAATGGAATTTTCTTAAATTTTATCCGGGTCTCGTTGGTGGACATTGTATTGGTGTAGATCCTTATTACCTAACCTTCAAAGCAAACCAGCTGGGACATAATGCCCGAATAATAAACTCAGGCAGAGCTGTCAACGATGGAATGGGAGAATATATTGCAACCGAGTTGGTGAAAAAGATTATTAAGGCAAACAAAAACGTCCTGAATTGCAAGGTTTTGGTATTGGGCGCTACTTTTAAAGAAGATGTCAGCGATATACGAAACTCTAAAGTAGCAGATGTGATAAATGGTTTGAAGGAGTATGGGGTTACTGTTGAGACAATAGATCCATATGCTTCATCTTCAGAACTAAATAAAGAATATGGGTTTTCCCTTATTGATAAACCTAATCCCGGATATGATGCAGTTGTGATAGCTGTTTCACACAAACAATACCATACTATGAGTGAAGATGATTTCAGCAAATTACTCAACACTCGTGGAATCGTATTTGACATTAAGGGACTGTATCGCGGTAAGATTAAAAATCTCACCTATATGAGTCTTTAGAAATTTATCATAATGATTTATTATAAAGTATCAGTATTATACCTTATTTCCACAACATTTAATTTTACGAAGTTATTTTTTTTCTAATTTTAACCTGAAATGAGAGGAGACAATACCAAGAATTTTTCATTGATAGGGGTTGGAGGGTATATTGCCGGCCGGCATCTGAGAGCAATTAAAGAGACGGGGAATCATCTTGTTGCATCTCTTGATCCTTGTGACAGTGTGGGAATTATTGACAGTTATTTCCCCGAAAGCGATTTTTTTGTCGAATTTGAGCGTTTTGACAGGCATATTGATAAGCTTCGTCGTCGTGGAACACAGGTTGATTTTGTTAGTATTTGTTCACCAAATTACTTACACGATTCGCATATCCGCTTTGCATTACGTTCGGGAGCCCATGCAATTTGCGAAAAACCTGTTGTTCTGAACCCATGGAATTTTAACGGTCTTGAAGAAATTCAAGTGGAATCAGGAAAAGAAATTTTTAACATACTTCAACTTAGACTGCATCCATCAATAGTTACCTTGAAAAAAAGAATTGAGCAGGAAAAATCAATTAAAAAGAAATACGATATTGACTTAACATATATAACAAGTCGTGGACACTGGTACTATATATCATGGAAAGGTGATATTCATAAATCGGGAGGAATTGCAACCAATATTGGTGTCCATTTCTTTGATATGCTAATCTGGATATTCGGCAAAGTTCAGAAAAATGTTGTGCATTTGCTAGAAGAAGATAAAGCATCCGGCTTCCTTGAACTTGAAAATGCACGAATACGATGGTTTTTAAGTATTGATTATGCTGATATCCCGGATGAAATTAAGAAAAAAAATAATCGTACATACAGATCAATAACACTAAATGATGAGAATTTTGAATTCAGCGAAGGATTTACAGATTTACATACGAAAAGCTATGAAGGAATTTTAAATGGCAATGGATTTAAGCTAAATGAATCCAAAGCATCCATTGAAACAGTATATAATATAAGGAATGCCAAACCAATAGGTTTAAAAGGTGATTATCATAAATTATGTAAGAAAATTTTAAAAGAAAACAGATATGGCAAATAAAAAAGTTGCGTTAATAACAGGCGTCACCGGGCAGGATGGAGCATATCTTGCAGAATATTTACTTAAAAAAGGGTATCTTGTTCATGGAATAAAAAGACGCAGCTCTCTGTTTAATACGGATCGTATCGATCATTTATACCTGGACCCTCATGTAGAAAACAGAAATTTTACTTTACATTACGGTGATCTTACAGATTCTACAAATCTTATCAGAATTATTCAGGAGATACAACCCAATGAAATTTATAATCTTGCCGCAATGAGCCATGTTATGGTAAGTTTTGATACCCCTGAATATACTGCCAATGCTGACGGCTTAGGTACCCTTAGAATTCTTGAAGCATGCAGAATTTTAGGCTTAATTGAAAAAACCAGAATTTACCAGGCTTCAACAAGCGAACTATATGGTTTGGTTCAACAGGTACCACAAACTGAAAAAACACCCTTTTATCCAAGAAGTCCATATGCTGTCGCAAAATTGTATGCTTATTGGATTATTGTTAATTATCGTGAAGCATATAATATGTTTGCATGCAATGGTATCCTTTTTAATCACGAATCACCTATTCGTGGGGAAACCTTTGTAACCAGAAAAATTACAAGAGCAGTAGCTCGAATAGCACTCGGATTACAAGATAAATTCTATCTTGGAAATTTGTCATCAAAAAGGGATTGGGGTCATGCCAAAGATTATGTTCGTGCAATGTATTTAATTCTTCAGCAGGAAACACCGGATGATTATGTTATAGCTACCGGAATCACTACGAAAATAAGGGATTTTGTAAGAATGGCATTTGAAGAGATAGGTATTGATATTGAATTCAGGGGAGAAAGAGAGAATGAAAAGGGCTTTATTAAAGCCTGCAATAACCCTGAATATAATATTGAAATTGGGAAGGAAGTACTTTCGGTTGATCCAAGATATTTCAGACCGACAGAAGTGGATCTTCTAATTGGAGATCCTACAAAAGCAAAGACCAAACTCGGATGGACACCTGAATATGACTTAAAGGGACTTATTAAAGATATGATAAGTTCTGATTTGAAACTGATGAAAAAAGAACAGTACCTTAGAAATGGTGGATATAAAACATTGAATTATTTTGAATGATCATACTATAAGTAAAAAATGATGGAAAAGAAATCCAGAATTTATGTTGCAGGCCATACCGGTCTTGTGGGAAGCGCCTTGATGCGAAATCTTACCAAGAAAGGATATACCAATATTATTACCAGAACCATAGATGATTTAAACCTGCTTAATCAAAAAGAAGTTATTGATTTTTTTAAAAAGGAACAACCGGAGTATGTGTTTTTGGCTGCAGCTAAGGTCGGTGGCATTGTCGCGAATAATACCTATCGGGGGCAATTTATCTATGAAAATTTAATGATCCAAAATAATATAATTCATAATAGCTATATTAATAAAGTTAAAAAATTGCTTTTTTTAGGCAGTTCTTGTATATATCCTAAGCAATCACCACAACCTCTGAAAGAAAAATATCTGTTAACAGATACATTGGAATATACCAATGAACCCTATGCAATTGCAAAGATTGCCGGGATAAAAATGTGCGAAAGTTATAATCTGCAATATGGAACCAATTTTATCGCAGCAATGCCAACGAATCTTTACGGACCAAATGATAATTATGATCTGGAAAAATCGCATGTGCTTCCTGCGCTCATAAGAAAAATGCATCTGGGTAAGTGTCTTATTGAAAATGACTGGAAGGCAATCCGAAAAGATTTTAATAACCGACCTGTAGAGGGGGTAGACGGTGAATCAACTGAAATTGAAATTGGTGAAAAGTTGGAGAAATATGGGATATTCAGACATTCTTCGACCGATACGCCACTCACAGTTAAATTATGGGGTACAGGAGCTCCTAAAAGGGAATTTCTTCATAGTGATGATTTGGCAGATGCATTAATATTTCTTATGGAAAATATTGATTTTAAAGACCTTGTCAAACTAAAAGATCCAACTGACATTACTTCACGCGATAAAAAAATCGAAATAAGAAATACACATATAAATATTGGCACCGGAGTCGATTTAACCATTAAGGAATTGGCTTTTATGATAAAATGTATAATAGGATTTGATGGTTTAATTGAGTGGGACACTTCAAAGCCAGACGGTACTTTTCAGAAGTTAATGAGCGTAAAGAAAATAAATAAACTCGGTTGGAAAGAATCTATTCAACTTGAAGATGGTATTAAGAAAATTTATGAAGATTATATTAAATAGATTTTTGAATTTCACGTTATAATATTAAAATTCTAAATTCTAAGAATCCATACCGAATTATCCAAATCTTTCTTGTACAGTTTAAGTTTTTCAATTGCATCGTTTATTTCTTCGAACGAATCCAATACAACCCTGAAAAGTCCATTTTCTGTTTTAAGAATCATCGGTTTATATCCTTGGTTATCCAATAGGTTTTTCAGTTCTAATGCAGATGACTCTTTATTAAAACTCCCGGCAACAATAACATATCTTTTATCACTTCCGAAATCAGAAGGATTTAAAACCTTAAATACCTTAGAAGGAGTAGCTTTCTCTTCTTTATAAAAAAGCGCTTTCTCTTTTTCTGTACGCTCATTCAGTTTTTCATTTATCATGCCGGTTGCAGTGTCCCTATAATTAATTGTCCTTCTATGTCCAAAGACAATCTTATTAGCTGGATTATCTTTCGCACCAAGTTTATTTTGCAAAAGGCTGTCTATTTTATCTATAAAATCGAATTTAAAAAAGAGCAATATTATACCAGCAATTATAACCACCGCAACTGATGACAGGACTAATTTCCGGTAGGATCTTTTTTGTTTCTCTGGCTGTAAGGGTTCTTCTTCGATTTTGATAACTTCATTTTTTGAATCTGTTTCAGGCAATTTTATTTCAGACAATCCAAAAGAATCCAACAGGAAATTTTCTTTTTCAATTGCAAAAAACTCCAGGTTACCTTCTGCACTTTTAATTAGTTTGCCAAAATCTTCTATAATAAAAAACCCATTAGCATAAATTTCAGATATAATATTCTGAATATAATCATGAACTATCTCTCTGGATTCATTCTGACTGATTTTCTCCCTGTCCATTATGTAATTAACCAGCACTCCGTTATCTGTTTTAAACTCCGGTTTAAACATAATTTGTTTGGAGGGAGGCACAAAATTTCCTGTAGGTTTATTGTGAAAAGCTGGTTGATAATGCGTTTCAAATCCTCCAAAATCGGGTAAAACGATACATTCGTTCCTGATAACTAATTCTTTAATATATTTTGCAATATCCAATCGAACAAATTCTTTTTAATATTACTAATCCTGCCCAAAAATAATAAAATTACAATCAATCCTTAGTTCTTATCCGTTGAACTTTATTTCATCTTCATAAATGTAAAATTTTGGATATCTTGTAATAAATATTTAGATCAATTCATTTACATAAGGTATTTTAGCATCGTTAATGCAATAATGAAAAAAAGAAAATTTAATTCGACTATGAAAGAAATCCGAATGGTTGATCTTAAAACGCAATATGCAAAAATAAAAGCTGAAATGGACACTGCGATCCACCAGGTTATAGAGTCAACCGCGTTTATCAAAGGACCTGATGTAAAAAAATTTGAAAATAATTTGGCTAAATACCTGAATATAAATCATGTTATTGGATGTGGAAATGGAACAGACGCCCTTCAGCTATCTCTAATGTCGTTGGACCTGAAACCCGGAGACGAAGTTATCACACCAGATTTTACCTTTATTGCAACGGTTGAAGTCATTGCATTGCTGGGATTAAAACCCGTACTAGTAGATGTTGATCCCATTACATTTAATATTGATCCTGAGGGCATAAAAAAAGCAATCACCAAAAGGACCAGAGCGATTATACCAGTGCACCTGTTTGGCCAATGTGCGAACATGGATAAGATAATGGAAATTGCCCTTGAAAACCAATTATACGTGATTGAAGACGCTGCTCAATCATCAGGGGCAGAATACTATAATAAAAATAACTCTGTATCTAAGGCAGGTACAATGGGTACGTGTGGTTGTACCTCTTTCTTCCCTTCAAAAAACCTGGGTGGCTATGGCGATGGTGGAGCTGTAATGACTAATGATACTGAATTGGCTGATAAGATAAGGACGCTTGCCAATCATGGAATGAAAATCAGGTACTACCATGATTTGATTGGAGTTAATTCACGTCTTGATACGATACAAGCTGCTATTTTAAATGTGAAGCTGTTACATCTGGATGAGTATAACCGTGCCCGACAGATAGCTGCTGAATATTACAACAAAGCATTGAAAAATGCAACTAAGTTAATTCTGCCGGAAACAGCTAATTTTACAAATCATATCTACCATCAATACACCATTAAATTAAAAGAGATTGATAGAAATGAAATGCAGGAATATTTAAGTTCTAAAGGTATTCCAACCATGATTTATTATCCTGTACCACTTCATAAACAAAAAGCATTTGCATCACCGAGTTCTAAAGAAAATAAATTCCCTGTTACAGAGGAGCTTTGTAAATCTGTTATATCCCTGCCAATTCACACTGAATTGGATGAAGAACAACTTGAATATATTTGTAATCATGTTATAGACTTCATTTCAAAATAATAAAAATGAATAAACAATATTTCTCTCATGAATCTGCAGTTATAGATGAAGGTTGTGCCATTGGAAAAGGTACAAAAATATGGCATTTTTCACATATTATGGCCGGATGCATAATTGGAGAGAACTGCAATATCGGACAAAATGTTGTGGTTTCACCTGAAGTGGTTCTCGGTTGCAATGTAAAGGTGCAAAACAACGTATCAATTTATACAGGTGTTGTTTGCGAAGACGATGTTTTTCTCGGCCCCTCCATGGTATTTACGAATATTATAAACCCTAGAAGCGCTATCGTACGCAAAGAAAAGTATGAAAAAACACTGGTTGGCATGGGAGCAACCATTGGGGCAAATGCAACTATTGTATGTGGCCACAATATAGGTAAATTTGCCTTTATTGGAGCCGGTGCAGTTGTAACAAAAGAGGTTCCGGCTTATGCGCTTGTAATAGGTAATCCGGCTCGTCAGACAGGTTGGATGAGTGAATATGGACATAAGCTTCAGTTTGATAATGAAGGTTTAGCTATTTGTCCTGAAAGCAAAGAAAGATATAAATTAAAGAACGGACAGGTTATAAAGCTTTAAAATATTAGAAGAAAAATGAAAAAAAAAATTATCGTCACCGGAGGCATCGGATATATCGGATCCCATACTTCAGTAGAACTCATAAATGCCGGGTATGAGGTTATTATTGTTGATAACCTCATTAATTCAAGAATTGAAGTGTTAGATGGAATTGAAAAAATAACAGGTATAAGGCTCAGCTTTGAAAACTTTGATCTATGTAATGCTGAAAAAGTTGATGGACTCTTTAAGAAATATCCGAAGATTGATGCCATTATTCATTTTGCAGCGCTTAAGGCAGTCGGTGAATCGGTTGAGAAACCACTTGAATATTATCATAATAACCTTGAATCTTTGATAAATTTATTACATGCTATGAAGAAATATCAAATAGCGAATATTGTATTTTCTTCATCTTGTACTGTATATGGTCAGCCGGATAAATTGCCAGTGACAGAATCTGCTCCGATTAAAAAAGCAAGTTCCCCCTATGGTAATACAAAACAGATAGCAGAAGAAATAATTCAGGATACCATTCAGGCTGTTTCTAACATAAAAGCCATTTCACTTCGATACTTCAATCCGATTGGTGCGCATACGTCTGCACTTATAGGAGAATTACCATTAGGAGTTCCGCAAAATCTTGTCCCCTTTGTAACTCAAAGTGCATACGGCATAAGAGATGAAATTCGGGTTTTCGGAAATGATTATGATACACCCGATGGTACCGGGATAAGGGATTATATTAATGTCGTTGACTTATCTAAAGCACATGTAGCAGCTATTACCAGACTTATCGACAATCAAACTAAAAAACATTACGAAGTTTTTAATCTTGGTACCGGACGGGGCTTGTCTGTGTTAGAAATTATTCAAACATTTGAAAAGGCAACCGGAATAAAATTGAATTATAAGATTGTGGCACGAAGACCCGGAGATATTGCAAAGGTTTATGCTGATACAAAATACGCCAATGAGGAACTCGGATGGAAAGCCCAGGTATCACTTGAAGAAACGTTACTTTCGGCGTGGAATTGGGAAAAAAATATACGAAGTAATTTAAGTTAGATCTAACAAAAGTTAAAAAAAAATGAAAAAGATTTTAATTACCGGAGGTGCAGGTTTTATAGGATCACATGTTGTAAGATTATTTGTAACAAAGTATCCTGATTATAAAATTGTTAATCTGGATAAACTTACCTATGCCGGAAATCTTGAAAATCTAAAAGATATCGAAGAATCATCGAATTACGAATTTGTAAAGTCGGACATTACAGAGGCTGAGGAAATGTTTAAAATATTCAGAGAATATAATTTTGACGGAGTAATCCATCTTGCTGCTGAATCACATGTGGATCGATCAATTGCCAGTCCCATGGAATTTATATATACTAATATTTTAGGAACAGTAAATTTATTAAATGCAGCTAAAGCAATATGGGGAGATGACTTAAAAGAAAAATTATTCTATCATATTTCTACAGATGAAGTATATGGTACTGCTAAAGAAGGTAGTTTTTTCACAGAAACAACTGCCTACGAACCTAAAAGTCCCTATTCAGCTTCCAAAGCCAGCTCAGATCATTTGGTCAGAGCTTATTTCAACACGTATAAAATTCCTGTTGTTATTTCAAATTGCAGCAATAATTACGGACCTTATCAATTTCCTGAAAAATTAATTCCCCTTGCCATTCATAATATAAAAAACAATAAACCGATACCTGTTTACGGAAAAGGTGAAAATATCCGCGACTGGTTGTTTGTTGAGGATCATGCCCTGGCTATTGATTTGATATTTCATAAAGCAACTCCGGGTGTAACCTATAATATAGGAGGCAACAATGAATGGCGTAACATTGATCTGATTTATAAATTGTGCGAAATAATGGATGACCGCCTTCAGAGAAGGCCCGGAACATCAGCAAAGCTAATAAACTTTGTTAAAGACCGGGCAGGTCATGATTTAAGATATGCCATTGATTCTTCAAAACTACAAAAGGAACTTGGCTGGAATCCTTCTCTCGTATTTGAAGAGGGGTTGTCAAAAACGGTCGACTGGTATTTGGCAAACGATTCCTGGCTAAACAATGTTATTTCCGGAGATTATGAAAAATATTATGAAAATCAGTATGTTAACCGCTAATTATTCAACAGTTACAGACTTTGCCAAATTTCTTGGCTGATCTACGTTACATCCCCGCATTACAGCAATGTGGTAAGAAAGCAGTTGTAATGGTATCACTGCAAGCAATGTAGAAAATACCACATTCGTCACAGGTACCTCCATTACATGATCAGCCAATCCCTTAATTATTGTATCTCCTTCATTAACCAGTGCTATAACAATTCCATTGCGGGCTTTCACCTCCTGAATGTTGCTCACAATCTTTTCATACGAAGAATCTTTGGTTGCAATCACCACTACCGGCATTTTTTCATCGATCAAAGCAATGGGACCATGTTTCATTTCAGCCGCCGGATAACCTTCGGCATGAATATAAGATATTTCTTTAAGTTTCAGAGCTCCTTCGAGAGCTACGGGGTATAAATAACCTCTGCCAAGATAAAGAAAGTTATTTGCTGCCTTATAGAGAGAGGCAATAATTTTATAATCTTTGTCGAACGTAAGTATTTTTTCAATTTTTTCCGGAATTAAGGTCAGCTCATGGATCAGTTTCAAATATTGTTCTTCTGAAAGAATATTCCGCTTTCTGCCTATCAGGATTGCCATCATTGCTAATACTGTTACCTGAGCAGTAAATGCTTTGGTGGATGCAACACCAATTTCAGGACCGGCATGTGTATAAACACCTGCATCGGTTTCGCGTGGTATACTTGATCCAACTACATTACAAATTCCGAGAACAAGAGCCCCTGATTCTTTTGCTAGTTTTATTGCAGCAAGCGTATCCGCGGTTTCTCCACTTTGACTTATCGCAATTACAATATCTCCTTTATTTATAATTGGATTTCTATATCGAAATTCGGATGCATATTCTACCTCGGTGGATATTCTGGCTAAATCTTCGAATAAATACTCTCCTACCAAACCTGCATGCCACGATGTGCCGCAACCTATAATAATGATCCTTTTTGCATCAATTAGTTGGGGTATTACGTTAAATAATCCCCCCAAATGCAATTCTTTTTGATCGGGCGAAACACGACCTCTGAATGTATCAAGAATGGAACGCGGTTGTTCAAAAATCTCTTTAAGCATAAAATGTTCGTATCCATTCTTATCAATTTCTCCGATGTCAAGATCCAACTTATGAACTTTCGGAGTTTGTTTATCATTACGAATCGTTTTAAGAACAAGTTCAGTCTTAGTTAATATGGCTACATCATCATCATTAAGATATATAACACTTTTGGTATATTCAACAATAGGAGTAGCATCAGAAGCAAGAAAGTATTCCTCGTTGCCAACACCAATAACCAAAGGACTACCTTTTCTGGCCGCAATAAGCTTGTCGGGTTCATCTATACACATCAGGACAATGCCGTAAGCGCCAATTACTTTCGAAAGAGCAAGTCTGACAGCAATTTCAGCTGATACCTGACCTTTTAGGTATATATATTCTATCAGGTTAACCAGAACTTCCGAATCAGTTTCACTCTTGAAGGTAACTCCCCGGTGCTCTAATCTTTCTTTTAGCCTTGCATAATTTTCAATAATTCCATTATGAATGAGAACAAACTTTCCGTTCATTGATGCATGAGGATGTGCATTTACATCATTTGGTTCTCCATGTGTCGCCCACCGGGTATGGCCAATGCCAATATTTCCTAAAATATTTTTTTCCTTAACATG
Organism: uncultured Bacteroidales bacterium; assembly: GCA_963781805.1. Lineage (GTDB taxonomy): Bacteria > Bacteroidota > Bacteroidia > Bacteroidales > UBA10428 > JAFGPL01. The sequence goes on along the minus strand of CAWAHF010000004.1, from coordinate 3,967,607 downwards.
ATCTTCCAAATCACTAACTTTACCCTTGCATTTATAAATATTTAATGAATTATTAATTATTGAAATACCTGCTGAATCATATCCACGGTATTCAAGCCTTTTTAATCCGTTAATTAAAACAGGGTAAACTTCCCTATCACCAATATAGCCAACAATACCACACATATTTAATTATCAAGTTTAGTATATGCAATCTTAAACGTAATTTTTTTATTTGTATTCGCTGTACCTGCCAAAATTACCTGTTTATAATTGGTAGGATCGAAATTCGTATGATATACGTAAGGATTCAAATCGATTCTTCCGGCAAAAATCCGAAGTTTATTTGAAGTGATATTCCCGTTCATATAATTTTGAATATAAGCTGTGAGGATGAATTTATATCCCCAAAAGTAGGGGTTAAGTCTGCCATCCATAAAAGTCACATAGGAAGAAGTGGAAGTAGTTATAACATCATCCGAAACATATTCCAGACCATCTCCGACAATCCTCAATCCCAACTGATAAAATGGATATTTTCCGAGGTACTGTGACGAATCACTTAAATCAGGAATAAATAATTCCGCGCTATTAACAGATACTCTGCCAATTTTTTCTTTAAGTTGTTCCAGGTTTGGTATCTCTAAGTTAATTTGAGTACCTCCCAGTGTTTGCAAATACAAAACGGTATCCTGATAGGAATTATCATTTAGATGTGCAATTCCCGAACCCGAGTAATCATGGTCAAAAATTTTGATACATCGATCCCCAAGTATAGTTCTTGTGGTTGAATCAGTGTCAGCATAAATATTATCATAAGGATAATAATAGAAAGCAATAAGTGTTGTATCGGTAGCTGTGTGAAATTTGATAATCAAACTTATATAATCAATATTTAATATCCCTGTATCAATGTTATTTACGGTTGGTTTTAAGTACAATCCTTTAAAATTTGCATCGAATATTGAGTCGATTCGATAATTTATAAATGTCATACTATCATTCAGACCGGGTGTATTTAACAAATCGGTACCGAACGAAGGGTTCAACCGTACTGCAAATCTATTGGTTGTATCAGGCTTTTCAGTTGGAGAAATAGCAAGATTTTCAAAATCGTATTTTCCTATCGGATCATAATCAGAATAGTACCTTAATGTTTTATCTATTCTTTCTGTCAGGCGATATACTTCAAATTGAGGCTGATAAAGTGTATCTCCATAAATTGATGTGTAATAAATATTTAATGTTACAGTATCAACCATAAAACCAGGATCTATTTCCATAAAAGCGCTTGCTGGTGAGAGCTCGAACATAACGCTGGCAGAAGTTCTGCCGAAAACAGGATCATTATAATTCCCGAAAGGAAAATTTATACTGTCATAGGCAGGTATCCCAACAGGTCCTATCGTGGAAGCATTTAGTGTTAGTGTATCAACCTGCTCTACAACAGGATGATCTTCGGCCGGTAATAAATCAAGACCCACTTCATAAGGCGCATCTTTACAACTATATAATAGTCCTGTACACACACCAAGATAAAAGAAAAAATATGAAAGCTTTCGAATGTGTGATTTGAAAAAGGAAATTTGTTTAATCATTAACTGTAGCTGTTAAAATTTTGTCGTAAAAATCAGAATAACTATGAATATAATTTTCAACACCTTGAAACTGCAAAAAAGATTTTCCGGATTGCTGCAAATAGTTATTTACCTCAACATTTATTTTTTCACTACCTATTATAATGCCATCTGAATTGTCTATTGCCAGTTTATTTAAGTTTATAAATGTTGGATTAGATATTAACGAAATATCTTCCTTGTTTATTCTTTCAGATTCAAGTTTGGACTTGAAAGATTTGTTCAATGAATTAGGGAATTCATTATTATATAAAGAAAGTATAACCCTGGAATCCATAAACAGAGGATCATCATAATATACCTTTTTAATAAAGAGAGGTATAAGACTGGTAATCCATCCGTGACAGTGAATTATATCGGGAGACCACTGTAATTTCTTTACCGTTTCTAAAACACCTCGCGAAAAGAAAATCGCTCTTTCATCATTATCTTCATAAAAATCTCCTTTCTCATTTTCGAGAACAAATTTTCGCTGAAAATAATCTTCGTTATCTATGAAATATACCTGCATCCTGGCCGTCTGAATAGAAGCAACCTTGATAATAAGCGAATGATCAGTGTCATCTATTATAATATTCATCCCTGAAAGTCTGATAACCTCATGAAGCTGATTTCGTCGTTCATTTATGCAACCATATCTGGGCATGAAGGTGCGTATCTCTCTTCCCAGATCCTGAATTCCCTGGGGTAAATTTCTGCATATAATTGACATCTCAGATTCTGGCAAATATGGGGTAATCTCCTGTGCAACGAACAAAACTTTAATACCTTCCATTATATTCGGGTAATTGTTTTTTCAGACATTTTGCAAAATTACTAAAAATTATTAACAATATAAGAAGAGATTAACTCTGTGAACTGAAAGAAATTGGTTTATACTAGAATTTTAACATAATTTAAGTTATATCATACTGTAAACAATTTGGATTAAATCAACAATATATATATTTGCACCGCATTAATTTTATGAAAGTATTCTATAATATTCTGCCGTTACAAAATGAATTGCCTTCAGCAAAGGAATCTACCGTCTCTATCGGTTTTGTTCCTACCATGGGTGCACTTCACGATGGTCATCTTTCTTTAATTCAAAAAGCAAAGTCACAAAATGATATAACTGTAGTAAGTATTTTTGTCAATCCAACTCAGTTTAATGACAAAAATGATTATTTGAATTACCCAAGAACGTTGGAAAAGGATTTGAAAGAATTGGAAAATATCGGATGTAATATCGTTTTTGTTCCACAGGAAAAAGAAATGTATCCTGAACCCGATATAAGAATATTTGACTTAGGTGGACTGGACAAATCTATGGAAGGCAGATACAGACCAGGACATTTCAATGGGGTAATACAAATTGTATCCCGACTGTTCGAAATTATTTCACCTGACAGGGCCTATTTTGGCTATAAAGATTTTCAACAACTTTCAATCATTAACTTTGTCGTTAACAGTTACAAAATACCTGTTGAAATTATCGCATGTCCGATTGTACGTGAAACAGATGGACTGGCGATGAGTTCAAGAAATGCAAGACTTTCTGTTGAACAACGAATACGTGCTTCTAAAATTTCTCAGGTTCTCTTTTATATAAGAGATTGTTACACTAATTTTTCATCTATCGAAGAAATTAAGCACTACGTATTCAAGCAGATTCATGATATTTATAATTTAGAGGTTGAATATTTTGAGATTGTTGATGAGACAACTCTCGAACCGATTTCAGATATTAAGTCTTCGGTAAGTAAAGTGGGTTGCATTGCCGTATGGGTTGGGCAGGTGCGGCTGATAGATAATGTGAATATTTCTTTGTAACTTTGTACTGTTATGATGATTGAAATAGTTAAATCGAAAATTCACAGGGTTACTGTAACTGAAGCAGATTTGCAGTATGTAGGCAGTATATCCATTGATGAAGATTTAATGGAAGCCTCGAACCTGATTGAAGGAGAAAAAGTGCAGGTTCTGGATATTAATAATGGCGAACGTCTCGAAACCTATGTAATTAAAGGTGAGCGAAATACAGGCCAGATTTGTATTAATGGCCCTGCGGCCAGAAAAATAGCTGTTGGTGATATTATAATTATCATGTCTTATGCTTTAATGGATTTCGAGGAAGCAAAAACCTTTAAACCCAACATAATTTTTCCTGATACGGCTACCAATAAACTACCTTAGTTCAGGAAAGCTATTAATTTTTGAAATTTTTTAACTTGACATTTTTTTCATACTTTGGATTCATAATTCAAAAGATCTATTATGGCTCATTTAGGTCATATTAAAGAAAAAGTATTGTCTGCAGAACAACTTTCTCAATACGTATTCATGTGGCGATTCAAACAGCTTAAAATTGTATTTACCAATGGCTGTTTTGATATCATACATCGTGGACATATCGAATATTTATCAAAAGCCAAAAGTCTTGGTGATCTTTTAATCGTGGGTCTTAATACAGATTATTCGGTAAAAAGGATAAAAGGACCAGAACGCCCACTGCAGGATGAAATTTCGAGATCTCTTATCCTGGCTTCTCTGAAATTTGTTGATTTTGTGATTTTATTTAACGAAGATACTCCGTATGAACTGATTAAGAGAATTCAACCTGATATACTTGTTAAAGGAGGCGATTACAAATCTGAAGATATTGTTGGTCACGATATCGTTAAATCAAAAGGAGGTAAGGTTAAAACAATTGAATTTCTTGAGGGTTTTTCTTCAACCTCGCTTATCGAAAAATTAAAAAGTAATCATTCCTGAAAAAGATTTTTGCAATGGCCAAAACCAAATCGGTATTTATATGCAGAAATTGTGGCAATGAAGCTGCTAAATGGATTGGGAAATGCCCCGCCTGCGGTGAATGGAATACATTTGTTGAGGAGATAATCCATAAAACATCCAGAAATCAGTCTTTTAAATCAGAACTAACTTCATTCTCGCCTGTCAGTATTACAGAAATCAAATCAGATCATCTGGAACGCATAGATACTCGTATCAACGAATTAAACAGAATTTTAGGGGGCGGATTGGTTCCCGGTTCTTTAGTTTTAATCGGGGGTGAACCGGGGATTGGAAAATCTACACTCGTATTGCAACTTGCACTTTTGCTGGATCAGCTCAAAATTCTTTATGTTTCAGGAGAAGAAAGCGCTCAACAAATAAAAATGAGAGCAGAAAGAATAAGTGTAAATGTTAATCCTAATTGTTTCATATTAAGCGAAGTACTTTTAGAAAATATATTTGTCCAGGCAGAGAATCTAAAACCGGATATTATAATAGTTGATTCAATCCAAACCATATATTCCGAGACCATGGAATCATCACCCGGCAGTATTTCGCAAGTCAGAGACAGCGCCGCAAGATTCTTAAAGTTCGCCAAAGAAAGTTCAGTACCTGTAATACTTGTTGGCCACATTACCAAAGACGGTACCCTTGCCGGTCCAAAGATACTTGAACATATTGTTGATTGTGTTTTGCTTTTTGAAGGAGAAAATAATCTTGCATACCGTGTACTCAGAACCACAAAAAACCGGTATGGATCCACCTCTGAACTTGGAATATTTGAAATGCATGAAAATGGTCTCGTAGAGATTATAGATCCGTCAGAAATTTTAATTTCAAAGTCAGATGAAGAATTGAGTGGAGTAGCTATTGCAGCAACACTTGATGGTCACCGTTCTTTTCTCATCGAAGTACAGGCTCTTGTAAGTACAGCTGCTTATGGTATGCCCCAACGTTCATCAACGGGTTTTGATGCAAGAAGATTAAATATGTTGCTGGCCGTTTTGGAAAAACGAGCAGGATTTAAAATTGCAACCAAAGATGTTTTTCTGAATATTGCAGGTGGAATAAAAGTAACTGATCCGGCTATTGATCTTGCAATTATTGGCGCTGTGATTTCCTCGGGATTAGACAGACCCATTCATAAAAGTACTTGTTTATGCGGTGAAATTAGTCTTTCGGGTGAGGTAAGACCTGTAAGCCGTATTGAACAACGGATAATGGAAGCAGAAAAACTTGGTTTTCAACGAATTATTCTTTCAGGGTACAATAATTTTAAATTGAAAACAAATTCAAAAATAAAAATAATCAAAACCACAAAAATTGAACAGGTTATTAAAAATCTTTTCAATGATCATACTTGAAAATTACATGTCCTGATTCAAAAAAAACTCCGGAGCTTCCCGAGCCCCGGAGGAATTAAGCGAGTTGAAAATTTCCAACCTAACGCCCATGCATTATTAATGTAACGTCAACAGACGGATGCATGATTATTCACATTCGTCATTCGGAAGTCCCGGTGTTCCAAAGTCTCCTGTATTATAAACAGAAGTACTCAGACACCAGGAAGAACCGGATTTTGCCAAATCAACATCGTACAAGGCAGGACTCAGATTTAGACTAGCACCTGAAGCTTTAGGAAACGAACTACCATTATCGTAAGTAATGGCAGCAATTTCAAAACCATCTGTCCCATCCGAACCATATGTTGAAATGGAAATTGAGCCTCCTGTATTTGTAAGATTAATTGCGCTGCCGTATATATATTTAGGTCCATTGACTGCCTCATCTTTTTTTGCAAACAGATAGTACTCGCCAGGAGCAAGATTAATTTCAGATGTAATTATGTGACTTGAAGAGGAAGTCTTTATGACCAGATTCAACATGTTAATATTCTTGGTTGAATTATTATAAACCTCAAACCATTCTCCATCTGCATCGGAAAGTGAAACAGGATCATACATAATTTCAGAAATTAATAAATCTCCATACTGAATTTCATCCGATTCTGTATCATTAATTTTTAGGGTTTGTTTTTCAACAGTTTCATCCAACAAAATATTAATTGCAGTATAACCTTCGGTAATTCCCGCATCCAGAACAACTTCATATAGTTTTCCACTGCCCGGATTGCTTATTTTTCCAGATAATTCTTTACTATATTGTGAGCCGTTTGGTAAGGTGTACATCAGAAAGGATTTAACATTCATGGCCTGAATATCAAAATAGCCCAATCTGGTTTCAGCTTTGTCAAAAACAAGTTTATCAGTACCTATGCTAACTTCGGTATAGTAATCAGAAAAGGATTGCTTTATATTATCAGAATACGTAATTGTTACAGCACAATTGGCCAGAGAACAGGTCACTTCAACTGTCTTAAAATCATTAGGTTTCAAAAATATAGTGTCTGTTTTGCCAACATAATAAGGGTTATCAAATGCTGCCACCGCAAAATTATCGGAATGTGCAATCACATAATATTCACCGGGTTCCAGCTCAATTTCGGAAGGCAAATCTGAGGCTTTTTCATAATTCATAATAAACTCTCCCGATGCCTTATACAACAGTACTTTGAAATTCCGGGTATCCAACGTAGATTTCATAGCAATACTACTTTCATTTATCTTCATTTCAACATTTAGATTAATACATAACCTGGCTTTGTTAGTATTAGGAGAAGAGTCATCTTTCTCTGAACATGACCCGGTAATAATTATCAGTAGAACTAATCCCGATAAAACCGAAGGGAGTTTCAAGCTATATCTTTTTAATCCTGACCTGAACATTTTTAAGATTTTTATTAAACTCATAACCATAATTTTAGATTAGAACTTAGAGCTAATATAAATGCTAACTCAATACAATCAAAATTGATTTTTACTAAGACTTTTTATTTTTTTGCAAAAAATGCAACTTTTTGTACCGAAATATGCCTTTAAGCAAAAAAATTTGCATTTTTTGCAAAACCGATCTGGGATTTTTGCATAAATTGCAAAAATTGGTAGGTGCCATTATTGATTTCCGCAAAATTTTTTTATGCCAAAAAAAACCATATATGAAAAACAGGTAAAATTTTTAGAAAAAATTAAATTTTTTATTCCATCCAACATTTCGTATGTTGAATCACTTGCTCAGATTCTGGATCTTAGTAACGATAGCGTTTACAGAAGAATACGGGGTGAAACTGATTTATCTTTTACAGAATTAGCTAAATTATGCCATCATTTTAAATTGTCTATGGATTCAGCTGTGGAGTTTGAATCAACATCTGTGACTTTTACTTACAACGCAGTAAGCCCTGAAACTAAAAGCTTTAAAGGATATCTTAACTCCATCCTTGAGGATCTCAATTTTTTAAATAAAATCAATAATGGAAAGGTTATCTATATTGCGGAAGATATCCCTATTTTTCACTTGTTTGCATTCCCCGAGCTGGCTGCTTTTAAGATGTATTATTGGTTGAAATCGGTACTTAATGTCCCTGAATATCAAAATCAGAAATACAGTTTCAGGAACACTGATCCGGAAATTCTGACCATTGGTTCTAAAATACTTAATGCGTATTCACATATTAATTCAGTGGAAATATGGACAGAATATACGGTGAATAGCCTCCGAAAACAAATTGAATATTATTTTGATGCCGGTTTATTTGAAGATAACAATGATGCACTAACCATTTGTGATCAGGCATGTAAACTGGTACAATATATAAGTGAGCTTGCAAATAACAGCAGAAAAAAGTCTGATACTGAGAACATTAATTTCAGTCTCTATTACAGCGAGATTGAGATTGGGAATAATTGCATTCTTATTTCAGTAAATGATATCAAAAGAGTTTATCTTACTTACAATACCTTTAATAAGATGGTTACTTCAAACGAAAAATTTTGTGAAGAAACCAATACCTGGATAAATTATTTGATCTGCAAATCAAGCCTGATAAGCGGAATATCTGAGAAACAAAGATTACAATTTGTAAATAAAATTATTGGCGAGCTTGAAAATACCCAGGCATATATCAGGTCAAAGATTCAAACCTGACAAATTATTAGAAATAAAAATTTTCTGTTCATCCACTATTTAAGAAAATATTTAATTTTACCACGATAATATTTGCATAAACTTCCGTTATTGTAATTTTATACGATGTTTAAAAACAAGGCGCATATAGTATTTATAATAGATCTGTTTATCCTATCGATAGCATTTCTGCTATGCGCTTGGATTAAATCCGGTTCTTCCAGAAGTTATTTAATTAATTATGCAGACGAATTTTTATTTTTTCTGGTTATTTGGGGTATCTGCTCTTTTTTTTTCAGGAAATATTCTTCCCTGCTAATGGGAGATAACAAAGATATTATAAAAAATATCCTTGTAAGTAATATTTTTTCGTTTGCCATCATCGCCAGTTTGATGTATATATCGAGAGTTGCCTATTACTCCAGATTATTGGTAATAGGTACTATTGGAATGGCATCTGCAATTGAAATCCTATTTGGCACTATTTATATGGCTGTAAATAAAGCTGTTGATGGATATGAAAATTCCCTGCTCAACCAAAAAGGAAATGGAAACGGACTAAACCGGATTAACGATACGTTAAGCAAATTAAGAAAAAAGATAAAAACTTCTGATGAGAAGGCCATAAAAACCAGAGAACAGGCACTCCTGGTTGAAATAAGTAAAGAAGCATTTGATTTTATATTCAGCTATGCAAAAATTGAATCTGTAAATACATTAATCATTAATACAATTTCACGATTCAACATAGATACACAATTAGCGCCAGAATTTGAAGCAATTGTAAATATTAACAGGATTAACGATATAAGATATCTGAATAAGTTTTTTGAATCTGCAAATGCCAAGCTCCCTATGGGAGGAATATTAATTGATTCCGTTGAAACCAAAAACTTAAGAAAGCAACGAATCCTCAGAAAATTTCCACCTATCTTAAACTATGTTTTTTATTCGTTCGATTTTTTAATTAAAAGAGTGTTTCCGAAATTTCTGCTTACCAAAAAAATATACTTCTTTCTTACCCGTGGACAAAACAGGGTAATTACAAAAGCTGAGACTTTCGGCAGATTATATTCCTGTGGTTTTGAAATTATTGCAGAAAAATTTATTGACAATCATCTCTATTTTGTTGCAAGAAAGAAAGATGAACCGGTGTATCCTGAACGCCCCAGTTATGGCCCTCTAATAAGATTGGAAAGAATTGGGAAAAACGGCAAAAACATCAAGGTTTACAAAATGAGAACGATGCATCCCTATGCAGAGTATTTGCAGGAATATGTGTACAACAAAGTCGGATTGGATAATGGGGGTAAATTCAAGGATGATTTCAGGATTTCAAATATTGGTAAATTCATGCGTATGTTCTGGATTGATGAATTTCCTATGATAATTAACCTTTTAAAAGGTGATTTGAAACTTGTTGGAGTAAGACCTCTGAGCCAGCAATATTTTAGTTTGTACAGCAAAGAATTGCAGGAAAGACGTATAAAATATAAACCCGGCCTGGTACCTCCGTTTTATGCGGATAATCCACAAACACTGGAAGAAATTATGGCGTCGGAGATAAAGTATCTGGATGCATTTGATAGACATCCTTTTATCACTGACTTTAAATATTTTTTCAGGGCCAGCTTTAACATTCTATTTAAACGGTATAGAAGCAAATAAGCATTATCTGCTTAGTATCAGATATTTTTAAACTGACTTTTTTTCTCCGTAAGATATTTATCAACGGTAAATTCCAGGGTATCTTTGATTGGGATAAAATTATAAGATAATTTCTCCCTGACTTTCTTGCTGGAATACAGATAACGTTTGTGGGCAATTCTTGCGCTATCCCTGGTTATGGTCGGTAATTTTCCGGTTAACAAAGCCCTGATTCTTTCGACTTTCCAACCAAGACTCGTAATTCTTTGGCCCGCATAGACAGTTGGTTTACGACATCCTATAAATTCTGCAATCAAATCAATTATTTCTTTAAATGATAAATTTTCGGATGAAATCAGAAATTGATCATCGGCAGCTTCCGATTCCATTAATTGAACCATTATTCGTGCCACATCTCTTACATCAACATAACCCGTAATTCCCTTTGTATAATATTTCAATCCGTTGGATATTTGTCTGATCATATTTCCCAGGCCCGTATTCCAAAATCCAGGGCCAATAACAACAGAAGGGTTCACAATAATTCCGTTTAATCCTTCGGCAAATCCCCTCCAAACTTCCATTTCAGATTTTAACTTACTTAAGGAATAAAGGGAACTCTTTTTTCCTGGTTTCCATCGCGAACTTTCATTAATTTCATGAATACCGTCGTACTCACCAAATGTTGCAATTGAACTAACAAAACAAAATTTATTTACTTTTTTCTCTATAGAGAGATTAACCAAATTTGACGTGCCTGTGATGTTAGTATCAATCAATTGATACTTATTTTTTCTTTCAAAACTCACCAATCCGGCACAATGATATACCTTATCAATATCTGTGAATACTTTCTCCAGGGACAAATAATCTGAAATATCAACATCTACCCATTCAATTTTATTGAAAAGTTTACGGGCATCATCAGCATAATATCCAAATACCTTTAATACATTCATTGTATTACTGTTAACTCTTTTGGTGGCTCTAATCTTATCATTGATTTTAGCAAGCTCAACTAATAGATGAGAGCCAATTAAACCCGTACCGCCTGTTACCAGAATCATTTTAAATCAACCTGAATGTTTACACAAATCTAATCTTTTAACGCGAAAAAAAAGATGACAGGTTTTTACTTTATTTAACCAATGGATTTTTATATAGGAAATACTGACTAATTTTGCACTCATTCATTTTAAAATTAATACTTCAGATATGTTTTCAGGAATTATAGAAGAAGCAGCTAAAGTTGTAGCAATTGATAAAGAAAAAGATAACCTGCATATAACATTAACTTGTTCGTTTGTAGAAGAACTAACAATAGATCAAAGTATTTCACACAATGGTGTTTGCCTTACTGTAGTGAAAAAAATGGATGATACTTACACTGTAACTGCAATCAAAGAAACCCTTCTAAAATCAAACCTGGGATTGCTAAAAGTTGGCGATAAGGTTAACCTTGAGCGAAGCATGCAACTGAATGCACGGTTGGATGGTCATATTGTTCAGGGCCATGTAGATCAAACAGCTTTATGTAAGAATGTACGGGAATCTGAAGGAAGCTGGTATTTTACATTTGAGTATGAGCCGGTTAAAGACGATTATATAACCGTTGAAAAGGGCTCTGTATCTGTTAATGGAGTTAGTCTTACGGTTGTAAATTCAAAAGAGAGATCATTCGAAGTAGCAATTATCCCTTACACATATGAGGTTACCAATTTTCACCAAATTAAACCCGGAACTGCTGTTAATCTTGAATTTGACATTATTGGGAAATATATTTCCAAAATCCTGAAACAACAGTTAGGAAAATAAATACGAAGCGGATTTACTTCTTTTCTTTTTCAATTGAGTCTTTTTTAAGGAATTCCTCCTTTAAATCCTTCAGAATCTCAAGCATTTCTCTTTGAACCGGATTATGATACGATAAATTCCGCATTTCTTCACTTCTTATTCCCAGTCTGGAATCAAGATAGCCCAATAACAAAGAGCCTCCTATAAAAAAAATAAAAAGCAAGGGAATAGAAATAAGTGAGTGATCAACCAAATATCTGCCTAAAGTATTATTTTTGATTGAGTTAATAAAAATAACAACCAGCATTAAAAACTGAAAATAACCAATATACATGCGAGCTCTGTCAAAGTATATTTTCCACCGGATTAAAGTTGATTTATTGATTTTCATAATTTAAAATATTTATTATCGGATAAATTTAATATTCTGATAACCTTGAAAATGATTTTAATTATCAATTTTACATAAAATCTGGTAATTTCTTTAAATAGATCAAAAAAGACATCAATCTACTAACCCGAATCAACAATCCGGAAGCTATGAATTCATTATCGCCCCGACAAACTGCAATATACATCGCTCTTATTTCATCTTTGCTGGTGGCTGCCGGCATTTTAATTACTAATTTACTCATTCGGCAAGGAACAATTTTAATAGCATTGATAGCCGGCTTGCTGATTTTTATTGTAGTTTTTCTATTCTCATCGACTTATATAAACAGAATTATACAGGAAAAAATAATTCCCCTGTACCGAACCATACAAAATGTTAGTATTACCAAAAAAAATTTAACCAGTGATCTTGAAGATAAAGATATTTTAAAAGCTGTTAAAAAAGATGTAATCCTCTGGGCTAAAAGAAAGACACTGGAAATTGCTCAGTTGCAACAACTCGAAAAATACAGGAGAGAGTATCTCGGTAATGTTTCACACGAGCTTAAAACCCCTTTGTTTAATATTCAGGGTTATGTATTAACATTGCTGGATGGCGGGCTGGAAGATAAATCTGTGAACAGGTTGTACCTTGAACGCGCTGAAAAAAGCATAAACCGGTTAATCTCAATTATAAATGACCTTGAATCTATTTCACGGCTTGAATCGGGAGAGTTGAAACTCGAGATGAAAAAGTTTGATCTGATCAAACTATTTGAAGAATCGTTTGAGATACACGAGATGATGGCAGCCGAACGCGGAATAAAATTGAAATTTACCGGAAAGACCGATAAACCCATATATGTTATTGCCGATCGCAAAAGAATTCTGGAAACTATTAATAACCTGATTTCAAATTCTATTAAATATGGAATCAAAAACGGCATTACCAAAGTTGATTTCATAGATATTGCTGAAAATATTATGATCGAAGTTAACGACAATGGTATTGGCATTGAATCCAAAGATATTCCAAGAATATTTGAGCGATTTTACAGAACCGACAAAAGCCGATCGCGGGAGATGGGTGGTACCGGTTTAGGTTTATCTATCGTAAAACATATTATTGAGGCTCACGAACAGACGATAAATGTAAGAAGTGTGGTTGGTCAAGGCAGTACATTTTCATTTACCCTGAAAAAGGCCTGAAAAATTTTGATATTAAACTTATTAGCAACATTTTTCGACAGAAATTGTTTTTTTCTATTCAGAAATATATCTTTGTGAACATTTTTTAAGAAGTTAAATTTCATATAAAATACTGACTAACAATGAGTATAAGGTTCCACGAATATAAAAAATTCGACCTTTCCGAAATAAATAAAGAAATACTTGCAAAGTGGAATGCCGAGAACACTTTTGAAAAGAGTATAATTACCAGGGAAGGGAATGAACCTTTTATTTTTTATGAAGGTCCTCCGTCAGCAAATGGTATTCCTGGTATACACCATGTAATGTCCAGGGCAATAAAAGATATTATTTGCCGGTATAAAACGCTGAAAGGATTCAAAGTCGAACGGAAAGCCGGATGGGATACCCATGGCCTCCCTGTTGAGTTAAGCGTAGAAAAATCGTTGGGAATCACGAAAGAAGATATCGGAAAAACCATAAGCATTAAAACATACAACGATACCTGCAGAAAAGAGGTCATGAAATATACCCGCGAATGGGAGGATCTTACGCATAAAATGGGTTATTGGGTAAATATGGATGATCCTTACATAACGTACGATAACAGGTATATAGAAACGTTGTGGTATCTCTTGAAAAAGTTATTCGATAACAACCTGCTCTATGAGGGATATACCATACAACCCTATTCACCGGCGGCTGGCACAGGATTGAGCACCCATGAACTCAACCAACCCGGATGTTATCGTGATGTAAAAGATACCACCTGTGTTGCACAGTTTAAAGTTATCCGAAATGAAAAATCAGAATTTCTGTTTAAGGATGCAGATGCTGAAATATATTTTCTCGCCTGGACAACCACTCCGTGGACACTCCCTTCCAACACAGCCCTGGCCGTTGGCGCCAACATACAATACGTCAAGGTTCGATCATTTAATCCCTATACTGGAGAACCAATAATTGCAATTCTGGCTAAAGATCTTACGGAGGTTTATTTCTCAGAAAAAAACAAAGAACTTTCACTTGAAGATTACGAGTCAGGTGATAAATATATACCGTTTAAAATACTGGCCGAATATAAAGGCAATCAATTTGAAAATATCCGGTATGATCAACTTATAAACTGGATAAAACCCCGGAGAGAAGCATTCCGGGTACTACTGGGAGATTTTGTAACCACAGAGGAAGGAACCGGAATTGTTCATATTGCCCCCACGTTTGGAGCCGATGACTTTAAAATTGCAAAACAGTACGATATTGCTCCCATTGTTGTCGTGGAAAAAGGATCGCAGGTTAGTCCGCTGGTTGATAAGAAGGGTAAATTATTTGAAGTTGAAGCCCTGGATAGTGATTTTGTGAAAAATTTTGTGAATGTTGAAGAGTATAAACCATTTGCGGGGAGATATGTAAAAAATGAATACGATGAACGTCTGACATCCGAAGATGCCACACTGGATGTTGATATTGCAGTGTATTTAAAAAAAGATAACAAGGCATTCCGGATTGAAAAACATATTCATAATTATCCGCACTGCTGGAGAACGGACAAACCCGTTTTGTACTATCCGCTCGATTCCTGGTTTATCAGAACCACAGCGCTTAAAGACAGAATGATTGACTTGAATAATACCATCATATGGAAACCTGAGACAACGGGAACCGGACGATTTGGTAAATGGCTTGAAAACCTGGTAGACTGGAATCTGTCAAGATCGAGATATTGGGGTACTCCTTTACCCCTTTGGGTTACTGAGGATAAAAAAGAAACACGATGCATCGGATCGGTATTGGAACTTAAATCCGAGATTGAAAAATCAGTAACCTCCGGATTTATGAAATCCAATCCACTGGCCAATTATAAAGAGTATGATTACTCATCTGAAAATTACAGTAGCTTTGATTTGCACAGACCTTTTGTCGATGAAATCATTTTAGTCTCCGATTCTGGTAAAAAAATGTTTCGGGAACCAGACCTTATCGATGTTTGGTTTGATTCGGGCGCTATGCCCTATGCACAGGTGCATTACCCGTTTGCAATCAGTGAAGATGAATTTAAAAAGGTGTACCCGGCCGATTTTATCGCCGAAGGTGTTGACCAGACCCGGGGCTGGTTCTTTACGCTACATGCAATAGCCGCAATGTTATTTGATTCAGTTGCTTATAAAAGCATTATCAGCAATGGACTGGTGTTGGACAAAAACGGCAACAAGATGTCCAAACGTCTTGGTAATGCTGCAGATCCCTTTGAAATTATTGAAAAATACGGTTCCGATCCACTGCGCTGGTATATGATTACCAATGCCCAACCCTGGGATAATCTGAAATTTGATGTTGATGGCATTGATGAAGTTAAACGTAAGTTTTTCGGAACACTTTACAATACCTATTCATTTTTTGCATTATATGCAAATGTGGACCAATTTACATACAAAGAACTTGATATAGCTATTGAAAAAAGACCTGAAATCGACCGGTGGATCATCTCATTGCTCAACTCACTTATATCAGAAGTTGATGATCACTATAATAATTTGGAACCTACCAAAGCAGGTAGAGCAATCCAGGATTTCGTAATGGAAAGCCTGAGCAACTGGTATGTTCGACTTAACCGAAAACGCTACTGGGGTGGCGAATATGATGATGATAAGATATCTGCCTATCAGACATTATACAGTTGTCTTATAACCATTGCAAAGCTGGCTTCACCCATAGCCCCGTTCTTTATGGACAGACTTTACAGAGATTTAAATTCAATTACTAAAAAAGATGTTGAAGAATCAGTCCATCTGGTTACCTTCCCCAAATGCAACAAATCTCGGATAAATAAAGAGCTTGAGGAAAGAATGGATATTGCTCAAAAAGTGTCATCCATGATCCTGGGGTTGCGAAGAAAGGTGAATATCAAAGTCAGACAACCGTTGGGCAAAATAATGATTCCGGTAATGGGAAACGGTTTTGAAAAACAGTTTCAGGCGGTTCAGAGTCTTATTCTTTCGGAAGTGAATGTAAAGGAAGTGGAATTTCTGGAAGACACTTCCAATATTCTTTTAAAAAAAATCAAGCCCGATTTTAAAAAATTAGGCCCGCGATACGGTAAATTAATGAAGCAAATTTCAGCTTCAATAGCTTGCTTTACCCAGGATGATATTGCGAAAATTGAGTCGGAAGGACACTACCAGATTAATGCAGGCGATGAATCTATTGATATTCAACTAATCGATGTTGAAATCACTTCAGAAGATATCCCGGGCTGGCTGGTGGCATCGGAAGGTAAACTTACAGTTGCACTGGATATTACAATTACCGAGAATCTCAGGCAGGAGGGAATAGCACGGGAACTTATCAACAGAATCCAAAACATTCGTAAGGATAGCGGATTCGAAGTGACGGATAAAATTTCGATTGAAATTAAAGATCATGTTGAGATAAATGATGCTGTAAAAAATTTTAAAGAATTTATAAGTACCCAAACATTGGCTAAAAACATTGAAATAGTTGATGAAATTAATTTGGAACTGTCGAAACTCATTGAGCTTGATGACAGTATAAAGACTTATATTAAAATTAGTAAGATTTAATAACGAACGACATTTATATTCTTTTTTTTTCTTATTTTTAGGTGTCTATAAAAAATTCTAGCTATGGCAGAGAAGACGAGATATTCAGATGAAGAATTAGAGGAGTTTAAACAGATTATCCACGATAAGCTTGAAAAAGCCAGGAAAGACTATGAACTTTTAAAGAGTGCCATTACTCAAAGTGAAAGCAATGACACGCAGGATACTTCTCCTACTTTTAAAGTTCTTGAGGAAGGTGCAGCAACTTTATCAAAAGAAGAATCGGGGAAACTTGCTCAAAGGCAGCTTAAATTTATTCAACATTTGCAGGCTGCCCTGGTGCGAATTGAAAATAAAACATATGGGATTTGCCGTGAAACAGGAAAACTCATTTCCAAAGAACGTTTGAGAGCAGTTCCACATGCTACATTATCAATTGATGCTAAACAAAAACAACGTTAAAACTTTGAATAAGTTTTGATTTGTTAGAAATGATTGAAGCTGATTCTTCAATCATTTTTATTTTCAAAATTTACAAAACGCCTATTTAATGTCAAATACAACAAAATCAATTTTAATTGTCGGATTAGTCCTTATTATTGATCAGACATTAAAAATTCTGGTAAAAACACATATGTTTTATGGCCAGTCTGTACATGTTATAGGAAACTGGTTTATTTTAAAGTTTATTGAAAATCCGGGAATGGCTTTTGGAATTGATATTCCGGGTAGAATTGGCAAACCGGTATTAACTATATTCAGGCTTATAGCCAGTATTGCAATCATCTGGTATATGCGACAACTTATTCAAAAAAAGGCTCCGACCGGTCTTATCATTTGTTTGTCACTTGTTTTGGCCGGCGCTATGGGAAATATTATCGACAGTTTATTTTATGGTTATTTGTTCGATAAGGGAACCGTATATAATGAACAACTTGGACAATGGATTAGCTACAGCGGAGTAGCTAAACTCGATTTTAAAGGATATGCAGGAATGTTTCGGGGATGTGTTGTTGATCTACTCTATTTTCCAGTCATCGATACAAGAATTCCGGATTGGTTTCCCTTTATGAAAGGCGAACAGCTTCTTTTCTTCAGGCCCATTTTCAATATTGCCGATTCTTCCATTTCCATAGGAGTAATTTTAATCCTCATCTTTCAGAAAAGGTATTTTAAATCGGATACCATTAAAAATGAGGATTCTGATACCATTGAATCTGTCCCGGATGAAAGTGTCCAACATTAGTCGCCAAAGGTTCTAAAAGAACCGCCCGATATTCTCAATTCACGGGGTGTCATGCTTACTACAGGAACTTCCGCTTTATTAATTACCTGATGTGCGGTATTTCCAAGTATAAGACTGATTCCGGAGGATTGTTCCGTCATAATGGAAATTAAATCGGCTTTAACCGCTTTGGCATAGTTTACTACCAAATCAGAAATATTTTCACCAAATAATTCTTCTGTTTCGTATTTTACCTTGCCTGTCATATATCCTGCCACCTGAGTGGAATATGCTCTCAACTTATTGATAGCTTTATCATCTTTTGTTGTATTAACACTGATAATGTGAACTTCAGCGCCAAATAATTCTGCCAGTTCAGTTGTAAACGGCACTTTCTGCCGGGTATCTTCACCTGTATCAATTGGCAATACGATACGACGGATACTTTCAGGACAATTTCCTTTTCGGATGGTAATCACGGGTCGATCGGTAGCAGAAATAATTTTATAGGCATTGCTCCCAATAAAAAACTCTTCAAAACCCGAAGCCCCATGGGTCGATGCTGTAATTATAGAATCTTTATAAGATTGAGCCTGATTTACTATTTCCTGGTAAATCTTCCCTTTTTTTATAATATATCTCAGTTTTGAATTGTTATATAATTGAGGGTTATATTTTTCCATGATTTTTTTAAAAGCATTTTCTGCTTGTTCTTTCTCAATTTCAGCATTTACGGGCATGTAGTCAACAGATTTTTTCAGGACATAGACCATCTGAATATTTACATAACCTTGTTTTGAGAAAACAATTGCCAGTTCGAGTCCTCTTAATGATTCTTCCGAAAAATCGATCGGTACAATAAAATTTTTAATTTCCATGACAGGAATGGTTTAAAATTAATTCTAATAAATATAATGAATTTTAATTACATAAAAATTGATCATGAACCCATTTATTATCAACATAATTATATTTAGCCCGAATAATGCAGGTTAAGATCATTTTATTTAATATAATGTTAATTTTGCATTCTGGTTGAATAAAATATAGTTGAATGTGTGGAGATCAGCATTTCACCTTCATAAGAAAATAGATTCATACCTAAGCTAAAAAAATGGTTCAGCGAAGAAAACTCAATAAAAATTAAGAAGAAGTGAAATTTTAGCGAATCATACCAAAAGAGAAGACTGATACAGGTGAATAAAGAATTTGTGATTTAATTATTGAAATTTAGATATTTATATGAAAGAAGTAGTTATAGCAATTGATATTGGCGGAACATATACAAAATACGGGATTTTAGATCGTGCAGGCAATTGTTTGCAGGAGGATTTTATCTCAACCGATGTATACAGGGAATTTGAAGCATATCTGGAAAGTCTGCATTCCGTAGTGGAAAATACCATGTCGTCTATCCATGAAGAAATCAACGTATTGGGAGTTGGAATTGGTGCACCCAATGGCAATTATTATAAAGGAACCATTGAACATCCCCCCAACTTAAACTGGAAAGGGATAATTCCGATTGTTGATAAATTAAAAAATTACTTCCAGGGAATTCCGATTGTGCTTACAAATGATGCCAATGCGGCAGCATTGGGTGAAATGATTTTTGGCGGCGCTAAAGGAATGAAGGATTTTATTGTTATAACACTTGGAACCGGTTTGGGTAGCGGAATAGTGGTAAACGGAAATCTGGTTTACGGTCACGACGGCTTTGCAGGTGAACTGGGACATGTGAATGTTAAACTAAAAGGAAGGGATTGTGGCTGTGGCAAGAAAGGTTGTCTTGAAACTTATGTGTCCGCAACAGGTATCAAGCGAACAGTATTTCATCTTTTGAGCGAGCGCACGTATGAAAGTGAGTTGCGAAAAATAAGTTACGCTGATCTTACCGCCAAGATGATAACCGAATCTGCCAGAAAAGGCGACCAGATTGCCTTGGAAGCATTTGAATATACAGGAAAAATTTTGGGTTCAAAATTAGCAGATGCCGTAAGTCATACCAGCCCCGAAGCAATCTTTTTGCTTGGCGGATTAGCGAAAGCCAATGACTTAATTCTTATTCCAACCAAATTGTATATGGAAGAAAACCTGTTGCCCATTTACAGAAATAAAATCAAAATTCTTCCTTCATCCTTACAGGAAACCAATGCAGGAGTATTGGGCGCCGGAGCCCTTGCCTGGAATGAACTTGATAAAAAACAGTCATAAATATATCAACAGGTAATTATTTTGATATTGTTAACATGGTATAAAACATTTCTTAGCTAATTAATCTATGGATAAAATTTACGATTTTCAGGGGAAAAGAATACTGGTAGTTGATGATGAAGAGATAAACTGGTTGCTGATTAAAGATATTTTTGATGATACCCATGCTGTAGTATCCTGGGCACGTGTTGGACAGGAAGCAATTGACCTCGTTGCCGCCGGAGAACATTACGATATTATCTTAATGGATATGAAAATGCCATTTATGGATGGATTTGATACGACCATTGCCATTAAAAAAATAAATAAAGATATACCTGTAATTGCTCAAACTGCATATGCTTTGCCTGAAGAACAGGTGAAATGTGAAAAAGCAGGTTGCGATAATTATCTGAGCAAACCAATCAGTATGTCCACACTGTTAGAAATGGTTAACAGATATATCAAGAAAGATTAAACCACATTTTCTACCGCCTGGTTTAAAAACCTGTTGAAGGGTATCATTGCTTTGTAAACTTTTATGGCATTATTTATAAAATTACTGCTGGTAATTTGTTCCAATGAAAGTTCGTGGAGTAGGTTATAATCTTTGAATTTTAACAACTCAATGTCTTTAAAGTCTTTAGAATATCCCTTGGGAGGCGATTTCAGTTTACTTCCCCAGACCTGTCCGAAATACTTTTTAAATTCAGCGCTTTCAACGATCGCTTTAAATTCGTCGATATTGTGGAAGATATCATCTCTTATCGACCTTAATACAGGAGGCATGGGCATATAAATTCCTCCGGCGAGAAAGTAATTACCAGGCTCAATATGCAAATAGTAACCGGCATATCCGGATTTTTTCCCTCCCTTTGCCATGTATGCCCCAAAGTTTGTCTTATAAGGCGTTTTATCTTTGGAAAATCGTACATCACGAAAAATTCTGAAAATGCAATCCTTGGGCATCAATGTCCCGATATCTTTATCAAACGATGCAATTTCATGTATCAGTAAGCCAACCACCAGTTCAAAATCATGTTTTGCAGTAGCGTATGCTTCTTTATTTTGTTGATACCACGCTTTATTGTTATTTTTTGATAGTTCTGTAAGGAAGTTAAGAATATTACTGCTTATCATACGATGAAATTTTTTGTAAAATTAAGTTGAAATTATTTCAATTGCCATTGTTTCAACCGAATTTCACTAATACAATCTTTAAAAAATTCATTGCCACCAGATATAAAATCAACATTCAACTATCCATGTCGTTTAATAAAGAATATCTTTTATTTCTCTCTCCTGCCTGCCTGACGGCAAGATTCACCCTCTCACAATAGCGGAACAGGAAAAAGTCATCATGAAACGTCATTATTTCAACTTATAACATTAACAACAGGTAATTCATGAAATGATTATCTTTATTGCATTAATTCAGTTCGCATTTAAACAATAGCATATGGACAAGATTGCACTAATTGTTGCAGGCGGTGCAGGAACAAGAATGAATACAGAAGTTCCAAAACAGTTTTTACCGATAGCCGGGTTGCCCATCCTGATGCATTCCATAAAGAAATTCTGGAATTTTGAAAATTCTATCAGAATAATCGTTGTGCTTCCTGAGAACCAGATAAAATACTGGAAAAAACTTTGTAAAGAATACAGATTTAGCATAAAACATGAATTACGAAAAGGGGGTGAAACAAGATTTCATTCTGTAAAAAACGGATTAAGAGGTTTAAAACCGCGAGTACTGGTTGCAATTCATGATGGTGTGCGCCCTTTGGTAAGCCGGAATACCATTAAAAGGTGTTTTGCAAAGGCGGAGAAGACAGGCGCTGCAATTCCGGTTATAGCCATCTGCGAAACACTGCGTATAGTGCAGGGTTCAGAAAATCATATGGCTGATCGTGCAAAATATAAAATAGTACAAACCCCGCAAATCTTTTTAAGCGATTTGTTAATCAAAGCGTATAAAAAACCCTTTGACGAATCATTTACCGACGATGCTGCCGTTGTTGAAAAAATCGGGCAAAAAATAAGCATGGTGGAAGGCAATCCGGAAAATATTAAAATCACCTCAAAACTGGATTTAACGGTGGCAGAAGCCTATTTTAGAAATGTAACCTAAGGCGGACAGTCTCTTTTAAAACCCCACCCACAGTACCCCACGTCATCGCGAGCGCAGCGATGCAATCCCATCATTGAAACAGGGCCACGCAAAGACGCAACGTAAAAACTGACCATTGAAACACTGCCCCACAGCATGCGCCGTCATTGCGATTGTAGTGAAGCAATTTACAAATTGAAACAAGGATATGAATATAGTATAATATGCCAGTGTTATGTCAAGTATTAAAAAACGGTTAAGTCATTCCGAACTTGATTCAAACCCTGAAATGCTCAGCAAAGCTAATCTCCTTAATTTTCCAAAGACCCTGAATCAAGTTCAGGGTGACTATATAACAGGATAATATTGATATAACAACCGGATTGCCAAGAGATTGCCGCGTTCGTACCTCCTTCGCAATAATGTACGTTGTTTGTTATTGGGTGGAATACTTGGAATCCTGATATTTTAATTTGAAACACCGGCTTCAATATCCAACACCTTCGCGTTCCTCTGCGGTTAAATGTTTTTACCGCTGAGCAAGCGAAGGAGGCGCAAAGCACACAAAGTAAAAACCGATCATTGAAACCCCTGCCCACATCACCCGCCGTCACGAGTGAAACGAAGCTTCACCGACAAACGCATCTATGACCCCTCTTTGTCTCTCCTGTCTATCCTTTGCCTAAGGCTACGGATAGCGGAGAAGGGGAGATAAGAGCTTTCTACTCCACAAATCATTTGAGATTGCGGGTTATTTGTTACTTTTCAGAATAATGTTCAATTGAAACCCTGCCAACAGCACCGGCCGTCATTGCATGACTTCTCTGCGTTCCTTCGCGTAAAACCTTTGCGTACTTTCCGCGAGCGCTGAAGCTACTCAGCGGAGGCGCTGCGGTAAAAAACCTTTAACCGCGGAGTTCGCTAAGAAGGCGCAATGTACGCAACGTAAAACTTAAAAAAACTTTTGCATTTTTTGCAAATGATACCCTTAATTTTTGCAATAATTGCAAATCCGAAGGATCCCATTATTGATTTCTGCAAATTTTTCGGGAAAAATGGAAAATCGCCTCTCATTTTTGCATTTTTTGCAAATTTTCAAAAACCGGTTGCGGAAATCAATTTTTGAGTTTTGATCAATGGAGTTATATTGTGCCCGATAAAACAATTAATAATATAAATAAACTAAATGAAGTTATGTCGAATGATGATTTAACAAACGTTATGGATGCCTTACTGGCCATCCCCGAAGAGGAAGTTAAAAACCCTCCCATGCCTGTCTCTATTGCAATACAGGAGGCAGTTGATCTCAAAATCCAGGCAGAGGACGATAAAGCGGAACTCGAGTCGCACGGCCTTGACTGGAATTATGTCGAAGAGCTGGCGGTGCGCGCCGGTGCATGCCGCCAGGCCCAGTCATTGTGGGCAAAAGATTACCGCTCACAGGAAGAAGCCGAAAAAGAGTGGCTGGAAAAATCGCCCGCAGCCTTTGATTTTCGTGATATGTTGCTCGATGCTTTCCGTTATGCATTCCGCAATGATGACACCTTGCTGGCAAAGGTGGTGGTGATTGCCGACGGTACCAGCCGGGAGGACATGATCCAGGATTTGAACGACCTGGCCGTGCTCGGAAAGGCAAACGCCCCGTTACTCGAAGCCATTAAGTTCGATCTTGCGCAGCTTGATACCGCTGAACAGCTGGCAACTGAAATGGCACAGCTGCTGGCAGGCGCCAAGGGCGAAGACGGCGCTACGAAACAGCTCGATATCCGCAACCGTGCTTACACGTTCATGAAGCAGGCTGTGGATGAAGTACGGGCATGCGGCAAGTATGTATTCTCGGGCGATGATAATCGCCTGCGGGGTTACCGGAGTGAATTTATGCACAAAGCAAATTTAAAAAAGCGACACAAAAGTGAAGAGACGGATGATGAAACACAGGCAGCCTAATCCACACCAATCCCGAATCTAAATTAAAAGCGGCAGTAATGAAAATCATATACTGCCGTTTTTTCATTACTTTAAATCCCCTACGCAACCTCC
This sequence comes from uncultured Bacteroidales bacterium, assembly GCA_963781805.1. Lineage (GTDB taxonomy): Bacteria > Bacteroidota > Bacteroidia > Bacteroidales > UBA10428 > JAFGPL01. Next base: position 3,943,061 of record CAWAHF010000004.1, on the reverse strand, counting down.
TGACTGCAACTGCTACTATATTTAAACTGAACCGAATTGCCCTCTAACATGAACCGATCGCCTTCTGAAGTGAACTGATCGACCTCTAAAGTGAACTTTTTCACTTTTTAGAGTGAACCAGACGGGGTTTAAGGTGAACTTAACGGGGTCTAAGGTGAACCGATCGGGTCCTAAAGTGAACCGGATGGCGTTTTTTATGAACCGGACAGCCCCAAAGGTGACCAGTCCTGATTAGTAAGCAATATCAACCCATTCAAAATACCTGCATTTATGGACAGACAAACACTTGTTTATAATAAGTTTATAATTAGCCTGCTGGTTTGTAATGCTTTGTATGAAATTAGTCGTAAATTGGAGTGTATTTCTCGAGCGACACAATTTTTGAAGAATTAAAAATGAAGAATATTTGTTTAACCAAACTAAGCAATGACCCTTTACAACAAAACAATAACTAAAGCTATATGCGAAATATACTTACCTTTTGAGAAAAAGGTAAGTATATTTGGATGTTGTACGCAATTAGTCCAAGACACCTCACTGAATAGATAAAATCAATGGATAGAAAAAAATTAAAATATCAAATATTTGACTTGACACCTGAGAAATTTGAGGAGTTATGTCATCTGCTTCTAAAGGCAGAGTTTGAATTTGATAAAGCCTTTATTTTGGATATAACTTCTGATGAAGGAGTCGATATTTTAGCTTATAAAGGGATTGAAAAGATTGCTGTTTCAGTTAAACATAAATACCAAATTGATAAGAGTGTTTTACAACCGGAAATAGAAAGGTTAAATAAAGTTTTAGAGTATTATCATAAAATTATATTTATCACATCTGCAATTATTGACAAAAAAACTATTAGTGATTTTGAGACTGATAAAATATCTATTATATCTCAAGGTGATTTAATTAAATTATTGGATAAGCATGCTGATATTACTAAACGATATTTTAAAATCGTTGCTCAGAAAAATAAATCAATTAGAAAGTGGTTTACTTCCTCTATTGCTGGAGTTTTGATTTCAGTTTTCGCCTCGATAGTAACCTTTATGATTGATAAAAAAGATGTTGATAAACCATTATCACACCGGATAGAAAATGTGGAGCAAGCACTAAAAAACATACAAGGATTAGAGAAAGATTTAGAAGGAATTAAAGATGATATGATAAAAACTGACATTGAAAATAAAAGAATTCTTGAGGAATATGAGAAAATGCAAGGTCTTGAGGAAATTATAAATGAAAAGAAAGAATCACTTCAGTTGGTTTTAAACTATCAGCCTTGGTATAAAAGGATATTGAATTATTTTTTAGGACTTGTAACAGGAATATCCAGTTCGATAATAGCAAGTATACTTTGGAGTAGATGGAAATTGAAAAAATCTTTGAAAGAATAACTGCGTACAACACACAATATAAAACAGTTGGGGTTCAGTGGTTTGCGAGCGTTTGTATCTCGCTTCAGCATTCTTTTCGGCGGACAAGAACGCAGCCCGAAAACCCAACCGTTTCATATTGTAAAACGTTGTACGCAAGCCAAGAAAACGACACAGCAGTAACATGATAGCAGATTTAAAAAGAAAAAAATGGAAAATGCCAACCCACAAAAGCAAGAGTTTGGCAGCCCATCCCTGCAACCGTCCCTTCGCTGCCAAACACATGCTTTTTTTGCCCACGCACACGGATTAGCATGAAACTTTTAGATTGAAAATGACGATAAAATTGTATTTTGCAAATTATTTACTGGATTAAAAATTAGATTAAAAGGATAAAATGAGTTTGTTTCAAAAATCGGTAGAGAAAAAATATTTAAACGAATTAGATTCCGTTCTGATTGACCAGAAATATAAGCAGTTTCAAGATTATTTTGGTAATTCAGAGATACAGGAAAACATTAGGAATGCAAAGGAAGAACAATTCCAAGAAGGATTTTTGAGGGAACTTTTCGTTTCGATTTTTGAATATACACTCAATCCGCAACCCAATTTCAACCTGACAACTGAATTAAAAAACATTGCCAACAGCAAGAAAGCTGACGGGGCGATTTTGAAAGGCGAAGATGCTATTGCAGTTATTGAATTAAAAGGAACTGACACGACCGACTTAGACAAAATTGAAACGCAAGCATTCGGGTACAAAAACCATCATCCGAAATGTGTTTATGTAATTACTTCAAACTTTGAAAAACTCCGTTTTTATATTCAAAATGCGGTTGACCATATCGACTTTGATTTATTCAACCTGACGCGGGAACAGTTTTCGTTAATGTGGCTTTGTTTGGCAAAAGACAATTTGCTAAATGGATTACCTCAAAAGATTAAAGAGTCATCGCTTTTACAGGAAGAAAACATTACCAAAAAACTGTATGCTGATTATTCAAAATTCAGAGAAGCGATTTACAACAACCTTGTAAAAAACAATCCTGATACCGATAAACTTTTACTTTTTAAGAAAACTCAAAAATTACTTGACCGTTTTCTGTTTATCTTTTTCGCTGAAGACAGATTATTACTTCCACCAAATTCAATCAGCGAGATTGTAAAACAATGGACGACTTTAAAAGATGAATTAGACGAATATGTTCCATTATACGACCGATTTAAAAAGTATTTCGGTTACATGAACACAGGTTACAAAGGCAAGAAATACGATATTTTTGCATACAACGGCGGACTATTTGCACCCGATGAAATACTGGATAATATTTCGATTGACGATGATATCCTTCATAACCACACATTAACATTAAGCAACTACGATTTTGAAACTGATGTAGATGTAAATATTCTTGGTCATATTTTTGAACATTCATTAGGCGAAATTGAAAATGTACAAGCCGAAATAAAAGGCGAGAATGTTGATACGGAAAAAACCAAACGAAAAAAAGACGGGATATTTTATACTCCAAAATATATTACAAAATATATAGTTGAAAATACGGTTGGTAAACTTTGCGAGGAAAAACGTACTGAGCTAAGTATTGTTGACGAAGAATATGCCAAAGGGCGGAAAAACCGTAAAAAAGATACTATTAAAGCTCTCGATGAAAAAATAACTGATTATCGCAATTGGCTATTAAGTTTAACCATTATTGACCCTGCTTGTGGCTCGGGAGCATTTTTGAATGAGGCATTAGACTTTTTAATTGCTGAACATCGCAAGATTGACGATTTACGAGCACAGCTTTTTGGAAGTGGTTTAGTTTTTTCTGACATCACAACCGATATTCTCGAAAAAAATATTTACGGAGTTGACCTAAACGAGGAATCCGTTGAAATAGCCAAATTATCACTGTGGTTACGAACTGCTCAAAAAGGCAGGAAACTAAACAAACTAAACAACAATATTAAATGTGGTAATTCTCTGATTGACAATCCAGAGGTTGCTGGAGATAAAGCATTTAACTGGCAAAGTGAATTTCCTGAAATATTTTCAAAAGGCGGTTTTGATGTTGTAATTGGAAATCCACCTTATGTTGATATCAAAGGATTAGAACATGAAATAGTTAAAGAGTTATTTGAAAAGTATTCAACAACAGAAAACAGAATAAACTTGTATTCAATTTTTATTGAAAAGGGACATTCAATATTGAAAAGCAAAGGTTTTTTATCCTTTATCAATCCCAATTCAATTTTAGTAAATTCTTCATACTCAAAAATCAGAAATTTGCTCATTAATGATATTACCACTATCATTAAACTACCAGACGATGTTTTTCCTGATGCAAAAGTTGAAACTATAATTTTTGAATTTAGAAAAGGAGAAAACTATGCTTTTGCAAACACTTTAGTTTATCCAAAAGATATAAAAATTAATTTCATTGATAATGAAAAACTGGTAAAGCAAAACAAGAGCTTCTGGAAGCAATCAGAATCTACAAATTTCAATATTTATGTTACTGATGCAGATATTTCCATAATTCAAAAATGCGATAGAAACTCTCTTCAACTTGGTAATATTGCAGGGTTTTCATTGGGTATAACGCCTTACGACAAATATCAAGGTCATTCTCAAGAGACAATTCAAAACAGAGAGTTTCATTCTAAAATAAAAATTAACGAATTATATAAACCACTAATAAGTGGAGGTAATATCACAAGGTATTTTGTTAGTTCACAAATTGAAGAATTTATTAAATATGGTGATTGGTTAGGGGCAATGCGAGAAGAACGTTTTTTCACTTCGCCAAGAATAATTATTCGGCAAATTGTTTCAGGAAAACCACCACGCATTTATGCTGGATTTACTGACCAATCCTATTATTTTACTCAAATTGGTTTTGGCATTATTCCTAAACCTGAATTTCTTGTGAAATTTATTCTTTCCATATTGAACTCAACTTTAATAACCTATTACCACAAATACAAGTTTCTTGATTTAGAAAAAGAATTATTTCAAAAAATATTAATTGCAAACTGTAAACAATTTCCAATAAAGTCAATTCCTATTGTAGAACAACAAATTTTCGTTTCAAAAGCAGATAATATTATTGACCTAAACATAGAACTTCAAAAGAAAATAAACCGATTTATTAATCGTATAAAAGACAACTTCGAAATTGAAAAAATCAACAATAAACTGTATTCTTTTTACGATTTCGATTTTAAAACTTTACTTTCTGAACTTAAAAAACAAAAAGTAAATCTATCACTCACTGAACAAGACGAATGGGCAGATTATTTCAATAATAACAAAACAGAAATAAATCACCTACAAACAGATATAGAAAAGATTGATAAAGAAATTGACCAAATGGTTTATGCATTATATGGTCTGACAGAGAAAGAAATTAAAATTGTGGAGGATGCAATTTAATGGAAAAAAAGGATGTCATTTTAATCGTTATTGCATTTCTTGGTTGGACTTGGGGTGTGTTTATGTATTTCATAAATCGGAAATTGCAGAAAAAGGAAAAAATGTCTGATAGACGTTTCGAAGTTTATTCAGGTTATATGAAGAAGGCTGATGAACTCATGAATAGCGTTCGAACCGACCCAAATATGATTTATGGAATTAGCACAGAGTTCTATAAACAAATTCTAACAGGCGATGAAGAACAAATGAATAATGCGTTGATTAAATTCAATGAAAAATTGATGGAATTTGTAAAAAAAGCATCTGAACCTTTAATGATACTTAGGCAAGAATTATCAACTTTATTGCTGGTTTGTAGCAAAGAACTTCGACCAATGATTGAACAATATAGATTTTTAGCTACTGATTTTAATAATGAATTTCAAAATGTTCTTGGCACTTTAAAGACAAATGATGCACAAAAAATGCAAGAAGAAATTGACTACAATGGGGCATGATTCTCGTTGGCGACAATTTGAAACATTGAATGAAGATATTTTAAAAACAATGCGAAAGGAATTAGGATATGATTAGCACCCCATCCCTCACCATCCCTTCGCTTTCAGGCACACTTGGCATTCTCACAGGGCTTGCCCTCAATCCAAAAATGCCAAAAGAGCCTTCAAGCCCGTCACGCTCCAACGCACGGATTGAGAGCCAGTGCGTTAAAAATGAGACAAATAGTTTAAGAAACAATAAAGGCCAGCGTACAACAATGTGTATAATTCATAAGGGTTTCAAAGGTTTTCGAGCATTATTTCCCGCATCAATTTTGGTGTGTAATTTGACAGGTTTGAAGTCCGCAATCCCTTACGAAATCATACACTAACCGTTAGCGGTAAGCGTAAAAAACAGACTGCAAATTTTTAACATAGAAAAAGACATGAATTATGATGGGTAATCTTTTTAATAAATATTTTTTAAACAATTACATTGACGCATATCGAAAATCGTTGATGGAGAAAATTGATAATCTTGAAATAACGGATTCAACTAATATTAATTCATTAGTTGAGAGATTGAAAGAGGAATTTACAATTAATCCAATAGAGATAAAAGACCCAAAGCCATCGCCTCCAAAAGAGACGAAAAGACAAAGAAAGAATGATTGGGGAGAAACATACCAGCAAAAGGTCTTTGAAATTTATGTGACAATTCCATTTGATGGGAATAAAGACCTGTTCGATTGTCACCCATCAACTTCTACTGTTGTTTATTTGGATAAGGGTGTTTCGATTAATTCTGGATATGTTTCAGCGACAATTGTTCTTGCTAATCTTGATGAGAATATCTACAATTCAGAAGTAAATAAAATCATTGGGACTCTTAAATCAAATCTACCACGAATTCATGCAGAAATAAAGCCATGGAATGACGGACTTGAAAACATTATTAAGCAAAATTTAGAAAATAGAAAAGGTGTGGTAGCTCAAAAGTTTGATTTTATGGAAAAAATTGGACTAAAAGTCAATCCAAAATCAACAGATTACCTAGTTCCTCCTACTGTAACAAAAAAAACAATACCAACACCTGTAACAGAAACAACAAAGACTGTTGCAAAAGAAAAAATTCCGATTTTACAAGAAGAGGTTTACAAGGATATTAAGGAAGTCCTTTATAATGTGGGAAAAGCCATAGAGAGAAAACCTTCAATTTACAAGGATAAATACGAAGAGGATTTACGAGATATTTTTCTTTTGTTTTTGGAAACAAGATACGAATCCACATCTGGAATTGGAGAAGCTTTCAATAAGAAAGGGAAAACAGATATTTTACTTAAATACTCAAATGATGGGACCAATATATTTGTGGCTGAATGCAAGTTTTGGAAGGGACAGAAGAAATTAATTGAAGCAATTGACCAACTACTTGGTTATTTAACACACAGAGATACGAAAACAGCGCTAATATTCTTTGTTGACCAAAAAGAAATGACATCTATTGTAAAAACCATAAAAGATGAGATAACTAAACATCCTAATTTTCATAGATACATTAGAGATTCTTATGAGCATTCAATTAATTATGAATTCACAATTCCTGATGATTCAAAAAAAATAATTCAAATTGAAGTAATGCTTTTTCACTTTCCAACGATATGACAATTAGCAAAAACATAAACGCCATACCGCTAACAATATAGGATTTAAGGCACAGTTGAGCCAAAAAAAGAGGCAGTATGTTAGAGTAGATACTACCTTCAATCAAAGGTTAAAAGTTGAAAACGCACGCTCAATTGTGTTTTAAATCTTGTTGGGCTAAGCCGCTGTAAATCAAAAATTTTATATAAGGGGATTTAATCATTTGGGAATAGATTTTCAATGGTTTTTTGCTGCATTTTAAACCATTTTATGGGTAACACTTTTGCCAAATGGCTTTTTCTCTCTTAAAATGTTTCAGCAAAAGACATAGATTACCTGTTCGGCTAAATATCAATTCAGCAGTCAATTTAATGAACCAGGATATCAAAGAACTTTTTAACTAAAATTCTTAACCAGGTTCACATTGATTACGGGGCACCAGGCCGGCAAATCGCAACCTTCCCTTTTTGCAATGAGGGCAGTTAGGTCTACGGAAATTACAAATGATTTGCAGTATTTCATTCCATACGGTATCTTGCTTAACCCACACCGACCGGCCGTCTTCAAAAGCTTCCTCCTGTTTGCAGATGGTTTCTTGTTCGAGGAGGTTTTTAGCCAGTTCGATGTTTTCCTTACGGTACCTGCTTGAGAATATGCCATAATATCGAACTTTATAAAATCCCTGGGGCAATATATGTAATAAAAAACGACGGATAAACTCATTGATTTCTAGTTTCATTTCACGAAACAGCCCTGTGCGGTAATCTTTCCATGTGAAGCGCACTTTACCGTCTTTGATTTCAATGATCCGCCTGTCGGTAATTGCTATACGGAAAACATACCGGGAAAGGTATTCCAGTACTTTCTCCGGTTTGCCAAAAGGCTTCTGTATGTTTACTACCCATTCTTTTGCATAGAGTTGGGAGATGAAACCGGCAAACTTCTTTTTTGCGGCCAGGGGGGCCAGTGCCCTTTTAAATTCAAGTTTTCCATTGTCGTGTGCCTGTTTCAATAAATCGAGGTACTTTCCACGAAATTTTGCTGACAGTACTTTGTAGTAGATAAAAAAATCATCCTTTTTATTGATGTGCACCCAGTGACTTTTATCGAAGCTCAATCCGCCTGCAGGCATAATACAGTGCAGGTGGGGATGTTCCATCATATTTTGTCCCCAGGTGTGAAGGATGGTAACCAGCCCGATGTCGGCACCCAGGTGTCTGGTGTCCCTGGACAATTCAAGCAAAGTCTGCGAAGCTGCTTTGAAAAGGATGTTATACATAACCTTTTTGTTTTTCAGGCAAAGCGGGTTCAGCTCATGTGGAATAGTAAAGACTAAATGGTAATACCCCACTGGCAATAATTCTTGCAGGCGTTTGTTCATCCATTCCAGTTTATCTTTCTGCTGGCAAGTCGGGCAATGCCTGTTTCGGCAGGAGTTGTAAGCTTTGCCAAGATAGTTACAGTGATCACATTTCTCAAAATGGCTTCCCATAAGATGCGTATGGCAAGACGACAGCAGGTGGATAAGCCCTTTTTGCTGTCCCCTGATATTGTTCCTGCTGATATAGCTGTCGCCATATTCATTCAGGATATCGGCGATGGTCAGTTGATTTTGCATAATGCCTCCAACCCGTTTAAGTTATCCAATGGATTAACAACCTGCTCAATGCCTAACTGCTGTACATGAAGGTATTTTAGCGTGTTGCTTAAATCGGCATGTCCCATCAGCCGCTGAATAACCAGCAGGTTAGTTCCCTGCTCGAGCAGATGCGTAGCAAAGCAATGCCGGAAGGTATGTGGCGTGAAATCCTTTTTGATATGGGGAGTACGGAACCTTGCTTTTTGGCAGATTTCACGGACGGCAGTAACACCCAGGTGGGTACCCTTGCCGCCGGCGCCTTCGAACAGGTAATGTTGTGGCTTATATTCTTTGAAATACTTGCGCAAAATGGAAAGCAGCACAGGTGAAAGCGGCACTTTTCTTTGTTTAAGGCCCTTTCCTTCCTGGATATTCACCTGCATGCGCTTGCTGTCGATGTCGGAGAGTTTAATATTGACACACTCCGATACCCGGGCGCCGGTGGAGTATATAAACATAATAACCGTACGGTGTTTGAAGTTTGGTATGGCGTTGATGACATCAGACACTTCATCTTTAGAAAGCACCAACGGAAGGGTTTTGGCTGTTTTGGGTGTTGGGAGGTACTCGGCTGCCCATTCTTTATGATAGATTTGGGTAAAAAGAAATTTAAGGGCGTAGTACCCCATTTTCACACTACCGGGCTTATGCACCCCATCGGTAAGCATGCATTGAAAATAACTGCGAAGATCTTCTACTTCACATTGTTCAGGTTCCTTTTGAAGAAATTTCTGAAAATTGTCAATGTGCCACCAATAACTTTTTCGCGTTCGTGGACTTAAATTACGAAGTGTAACTTCTTGTTCGAATCTTTTTTTAAATTTGTCATAATTAATAAATTAATGAAACAATACCTCAAATATACTGGTTTTTTGTGGCGTAAAAACCACCGAACTCCAGTGAGGTTTAGTTCAACACACAATATAGCAAATGGCGGGGAAAGTAGTAAATTAGGGCATTACAGCCCGCTTCAAACATTTTCAACGGTGGATACAGACGCACTCCGCAAACCGCCACTTGCCATATTGCAGCACGTTAGCGGTAAGCAAAAATGACACGTGTAATATGATAATAATTTGCACGGATTGATAATTTATAGTAATTTTGCACGTATGAATTGATTATTAAATCGGCGTGTTATGAATTCTAAATTGACATTGACAATTGAGCACTCTTTGATTGATAAAGCAAAGAAATATGCAAAAGACAAAGGAAGGAGCCTTTCTGATATTATCGAAAATTATCTTAAAGTAATGATTAAAGAAGACAATACAAAGGTGATAGATTCTACACCTATCACGTCATCCTTGAGAGGAGCATTTAAAGCAACTAAAGATTTTGATTATAAAAAGGAGTTATCAAAAGGATTATCTGAAAAATACTTATAGATGGATAAAGTACTAATTGACACCGATGTAATTTTAGACTTCTTTTTTGACAGACAACCATTTGCGGAATATGCATCCCAAGTAATTGGGCTTTGTGAGAGTAATCAAATCAAAGGATACGTGACGCCTGTAATTTATAGTAATGTTTATTATCTACTTAGACAGACTGCCAGACATGACAAAGTGATTGAAAACCTTAAACAATTACTTATGATAACTGATGTCTTATTGATGGATAAAGAAGTTGTCAGTAATGCACTCAATTCAGGGTTTAAAGATTTTGAAGATGGTTTACAGAATTTTGCTGCAATGAAAAATGGAGAAATAGATGTAATTCTGACACGAAACTTAAAGGATTTTAATAAAAGTGAAATTGGTGTTTTGACACCAGAATCATATATAAAATCAATAATTGCCAACCGCTAACACACAATATAGCAAATGGCGGGGATTGTAGTAAATTAGGGCATTGTAGCACGCATCGAGCTTTTGTATCGGTGGATAGTAACGCACTCCGCAAACCGCCACTTGCCATATTGTCAAACGTTGTTGCGACTTGAAGTCGTGTAAATAATTGTTTTACAAAGGATTGTTCTTTGATAAAACCTGTTGTTCCCTCAACAGTACCCTTACCGGACAACTGGTGTATAGTGCAGCTATTACCGGTTGAAGCTCCGGGAAACGAGTACCAAACGCCGGGTTGTATACCCTATGGCGGGGCTATAAGCTGTGAAGCGGATAGTCTTCGGGGCCTCAAAAACCGATTTAGGGCTGGGGTGAGCAGGCATGGCCAACTCAGGTAAATATTCCGAAACCATCGAAATGGCGTAAGGGCGAAAAAGAGGATGACACGCCTTGTACCAAAATGGTAAGCTGGCAGGTTAAACGTGGTCAACGTTGCGTTTACGGGGATGTTGCCCAGCCGGTGGACAGGATAGGCCTAAACCTGTATCTTTTGTTATTTACATGGAACATGGAAGCACGGTGCTCTCTTTTCCTGTAACAGCGGGATCAAAAACCCTAACCGCAAGGCATGGGGAAACACCGTACAGAGAGGACAGACAAAGCGAATGCCCTGATGTAATGCCAGGGATAGTGGCCACAACATCGCCACAGGTGAAAACCAGCCCACCTCTGTCTGGTACTTTATGGCATGATACTTTTTAGAACCTGTAAATGCTGGAAAGCAAATGAACGAGAATGAAAATTCATCGTGTGCACTGGCACACCAAACCGATAACTGGAACCTCATTATATGGCGAAAGGTTATTCAACGGGTGAACAGGCTGCAAAGACGTATTGCCAAGGCTGTTAAAGAGAAACGCTGGGGCAAAGCTAAAGCCCTGATGTTTCTCATTACCAAATCCTTTTATGCTAAACTATTGGCTGTATTCCGGGTGGCCAACAACAAGGGAGGCAAAACCCCCGGTGTTGACCATAAAATCTGGATAGACGGGTATGATAAACTCGTCGCAGCTGAAAACCTTAAGAACAGGGGATACACCCCTAAACCTTTACGTAGGATATATATCCCTAAGAAGAATGGCAAAAAACGTCCCTTAAGCATCCCGTGCATGGATGACAGGGCTATGCAAGCCCTGCACATGATTGCTCTTGTCCCTCTGGCCGAAACAATGGCCGACCTAAATTCTTATGGGTTTAGGGAAAAACGTTCGTGTGCCGATGCCATTGCACAATGCTTTCTTATCCTGTGCCGTAAAAATTGCGCACAATGGGTGTATGAAGCCGACATCAAGGCCTGCTTTGATGAAATTGACCATCAGTGGATATTAAACCATATCCCGGTCAACAAATCCATTCTTGATAAATGGCTCAAAGCAGGATATATCCAGAAAGGTAGGTTATTCCCCTCCCTTAAAGGTACTCCACAAGGCGGTATCATATCCCCAATCATCATGAATATGGTGCTTGACGGATTGGAAACCACCATAAACAAACAGTTTCCAAGGTGGAAAAACCAGAAAGTCAATTTTGTAAGGTATGCCGATGATTTTATTATTACCGCTAAGGATAAAGAGGTAATTACTAATCAAATCATACCACTTGTTAAGGAATTCCTCAAAGAACGGGGGCTTAGGCTCTCTGATGAGAAATCCAAAATAACCAATATTGACCAGGGTTTTGACTTCTTATCACAGCATATCCGTAAGTACAAGGGTAAACTGCTGATAAAACCATCACGGAAATCTGTACAGGCTTTCAAAGATAAGATAAAACTCATCATACGCGAGAGCCATGGACTGCCTGCTCATGCCCTTATACGAAAACTAAACCCGGTTATCCGGGGATGGTCAAACTATCACAAGGGTATTTGCTCAAAGAATACCTTCAGAAAACTGGAGGTATTCATCTTCGGACAAACCTGGAAATGGGCTACCCGCCAGCATGGTGACAAAGGCCACAGGTGGGTATTCAAAAGGTACTTTTTGGGCAATCATTTTTCCGATAAACGTGTATCTTATAAAGGTATATATTCCTACCGCTTATATAAAATCGGTATGGTACCTATTCGATATCATGTTAAAATCGCTCAGAAGGCCAATCCTTACCTGTCTGAATTTGATTCATATTTTGAGAAAAGGGTATCCTTAAGGAAACGTTTAGCTTTGAATAGCAAACAAATCACTACTTTTGTTTGCAGAGGTAAAAACAATAGCCGGGTCTACCCTAACAAGGTTGGCCTTAAAAGTGCCTGAGCCGTATGCGGTGAAAGTCGCACGTACGGTTCTTAGGGGGCGTAAGCTACCCGGTTGTGCCATAAGATAGAACACTGAAACCATGATAAATTCAATGATTAAAAATAGTGTTGATAATCCCAAAGATCATATAGTTGGATTTGCAGATTTGAATGGTTTAAATTTACCATTTAGATATGGTATGGTGATTGGGAAACGGCTTGATGATAAAATAATTGATTCAATTGAAAAAGGTCCTACATTACAATATTTTGATTATTATCATAAGATTAACTCAGATTTGTCAGACTTGATACACAACATCAAAAGACAAATAATAGATTTGGGACATGACAGTATTGTTGTTGAGCCTTCAAATAATGGGCAGGATTCAAATGATGCAGAATATAGAAAGACATTACGAACCCCAATTTCACATAAAATGATTGCCACCCGTGCAGGATTGGGATGGATTGGTAAGACTGATTTATTTATTTCCAAAAAATTTGGGCCACGATTAAGATTAGTTAGCTTATTGACAGATTATCCACTAGAGATATCAGAAGAATCGATTGATAAAAGTAAATGTGGAAAATGTGATATATGCGTTGTGAACTGTCCAGCTAATGCAGCATCGGGTCAATTATGGGATATAACTACCGATAGAGATTTGTTTTTTGATGCTCATAAATGTAGAAATACTGCTAAAGAATTGTCCAAAAAGCTATTAAATTTGGATTCATCGACATGTGGAATTTGCATTTCTGTTTGTCCAATTGGTAAAACAAAACATAATGATTGACAATAAATTACGGCACACAACACACAATATAAAACAGTTGGGGTTCAGTGGTTTGCGAAGCTTTGGTTCTCGCGCCAGTGTTTTCCTCGATGGATACGGACGTGCTCCGAAATTCCAACCGTTTCATATTGTAAAACGTTGGTGCGCAATTTAGTAGCCCGCCAAGCAAGGTATTTTGGTTATTTAATGATAAGCTGTTCAGTACAAAAAATATATAAATAACGATCAAGGAGTAATTTGCTCAAGCTTAAAGCGAGATGGAATCGAAGCGGCTGGGAATACAGAAGCGGGCTGAGAGCTTGTTTTCAGGAACGCTTTGCAAGACCAGCGCCGCGTTGCAAACGTGGAAGCTTGAGCAAGTTACAGGATTTTTTCGAGAAAGTGTATATTTTTTGACTAAAAAAAACAGCTAAGAGGAAAAATACCTTGTAAAAATAAAGAACTTAAAAACAGAATTGACGTCAACTGCACATACAAGGGATTGTGATATGCAATTTCCGAAAAGCTCAATTCTGTTTTATACAGTAAAGGACAATTATTTTGAAAAAGGAAAGACAAAATAATTTAAGGAGCGGGCTACTAAACTGGGACTTTTTAGTTATTTTGGAAATAAAAAAATAAATGCAATAAAAATAACTAAAAAGCGCACAACATGCGATAAAGTGAATTGCTCCGCTGTCGCTACGCAACTACACCTTATCGCTGTACGTTAGGCAAACATAAAAAAGACACGACATGAATACACAAGCAGAACCTGATTTTTGGAGTCAATTTATACCGACTGTTGCGAGTTTGATTGCAACGGGCTTGATTAGTGTAATTATTGGCGTTTATCTTGAGAAATTTAAGAATAGACTTAAAATCATCAAATATGAAATTTTAAATCAACCTATTGCCACATCCTCACAGAGCGATTACTGGGGAGATATTAAAGTATCACATAATGGCAGAGATATTAAACATCTAAGTGTTTTAACATTTCAAATACAGAATACCAGCAACCAAGATTTAGAAAATATCAATGCTGATTTGTCAGTTGATGCTAATAGTCAGATTTTAGGTCAAAGTGGATTTTATAATGGTTCAAATACAGCGATTTTAATTGAAAATGAACATTTTAATTATTTCAATAATGTATTACATAGGAATCAACAAGATTTACAAGAACAAGAGAGAAACCCTGAACATATTACACCACCTCAATTAAAGGCAGAAATAGACTGGGTTTTGAAAAACAAGAAATTTCACTTACCTGTCTTTAATAGAAAAAATGAGGCAACATTTAATTTGTTGGTAGAAAATTTTAACGGTCAGATTCCAATAGGCTATATAAATATTGTTCATAAATCAATCAGACTGGAAAGAAAGGAGGACTCTAATACTGAAACAGGAAAAACAATTGTATATATGTTGATTTTCGGAATTATAATATATGGGATTAGTTATTTTATTCTTTTTAGAGAGTTTACCGAAGCTAAAATCCCGTTGATTATTACTCTGATTTTAGGGTTGATTTATTCGGTTTTGGGATTAGGAGCATATAGATTTTTTCAGTTTATAAGACGACAAATTAAATAATTACGTTTGCCAACAATGTATAAAAAACATAAGTGGTTCAGTGGTTTACGAAGCTTTAGAGCATTTAATCAACTCCGCCAAATCTGCGATTTGACGATTTGTTTTGAAATGATAAATTTGTGTCCAATCGCAAATTTGGCTCAGTGCAATTTGACAGGTAAGAGCTTCGAAATCACTTACGTTTCTTATACTCAACGTTGTAGCGCATATTAAAAAACGACTTCTATGAAAAATTATTTGAACTTTTTAGTGTTTGGCCTTTTAATAGTCTCATGTGGACAAGTTGACCCTAATAAACATGTTGATGAAGGCCATGTTAAAGAAAATATTTATAACAGTACAGAGATTGGGTGGTCAATAAAAATTCCTGATGGTTGGGAAGTTGTAACTAAAGATAAAATCGAAGCAAATGACCAAAAAGGAAAAGCTGCTATTGAAAAAACAGCAGGAGCCGAAGTAGATATAAGCGGATTAAAACATTTAATTAGCTTTAAAAAGAATCAATTTAATTTATTTGCATCTACCTCCGAACCATTTAAGGAAGAATATCCTGGTGAATATATTGAAAATGGTAAAAATTTGAACAAATGTAACTAATCAGTATTTCCAAAAAGGATACGATATTAACCATAAGATAATGTTTTGAACAAATATTTAAGATAGAAAAAGTTAGATTTCCAAAAACGCAGTGATATTAACAAAAAAGTTTAGGGGGTTTTGATAAGTAAAAGCCAAAGTTCTTTGATATGTTGGAATGATAAAGGAGTTTTGAGAAAAAAACAAATTGAAAGCCATCCCGACAATTAATGAACTGCTTACAATAATTTCCATTCAGCAAAAACAAATAGCTGAGTTGCAGAGAAGGGTTATTCAATTAGAGGAAGAACTGTCGAGATACAAAACGAAAAAGGACAGCAACAACAGTTCCATACCACCTTCAAGAGATGAGAACAGGCCGATAAGGAACAAAAGCCTAAGGGGAAAAAGCGGTAAGAAAGTTGGGGGACAGAAAGGGCATAAAGGTTATACATTGGAGATGACCGATACCCCGGATAGGGTAGTTGAACATATCCCCTGTTATTGTGAAAAGTGCGGGAACGGATTACAACAAGTTCAGTACGAATATGCCGGAAGAAGACAGGTTATCGATATTCCCCCCATTAAACCAGAGGTTATTGAACACAGGGTCTATAAAAAAAGGTGCACATGCGGCCATGAAACAATATCCGGATTTCCAGGGGATGTTACTGTACCGGTGAGTTATGGGTGCGGGGTTGAAAGTTTGATTGGTTACTTCCATACCAGGCAATATATCCCATTTGCCAGGATGCTGGAAATTTTCCATGACATATTTGGTTTGCCGGTTAGCGAAGGTGGCCTTCATTATTTGTTGAATAAACTTGTGGCAAAAGCCGCACCTGCGTATGAGATGATAAAACAAACCGTATATGATAGCGAGGTGATAGGTTCGGATGAAACAGGTGCAAAAGTAAACGGTAAGAAACAGTGGTTTTGGACATGGCAAAGCAAAACTGCTACTTTGATCAGTATTTCTTCTAACCGGGGATTCGATACCATACAGTCAAACTGTGGTGATGCCATGGGAAGCGCCATTTTGGTGCATGATTGTTGGAAGCCGCATTTTCAGGCAGCATCCTCCGGACATCAATTATGTACTTCGCACCTGTTGCGGGAATTGAACTATTTGATGGAAAAGGATAAGGTCAAATGGCCGTCCGATTTCAAAAACATGCTGATGAAGGCATTAAAATTGAAGAAATTGCTTGCTTCAAACGATTATTATTATCCAAATAAAAAGAGAGACGGTTTGGAAAAAGAATTGGAAAAATTGTTGCGGCAAAAGATTGAAAATAAATTCAAGGAAACTGTTTCATTTCAAAAAAGAATGAACAAATACAAAAATTACATATTCACCTTTCTTTATCATCCAAAAGTGCCACCGGACAACAATGACTCTGAAAAAGCAATACGAAATGTTAAAGTTAAACAAAAGGTTTCTGGACAGTTCAGATCAATAGGTGGTGCGCAAGCTTTTGCAATACTACGTTCAATAACCGATACAGCTCTCAAAAACGGACAGAATGTCTTAAATGCTTTAAATATTGTGGCCAATATGAAAATACAAACTGATTAGTTACGAACAAATTAATATTTGACACTTATCGAGACCAAGGAATTAAAGCGGATTCATCTTCAGGGATTGCCATTATTGGTGGTTTAGAATTTAAAACCTTTGAAACTAAAATATATGGTAAGGATGGTAAGTTGATTCTTAATCAAATAATGTATTCAAGATTGATAAATGGATTTGATTTTGGAATAAACATCAATTATAATAACACAACGGATAGGGATGTGATGTTGAAAGTGTTGAAAGAATCGAGATTTGACAAAAAATAAATACGCGCTACAACATGCAATATACAAAATTGGGGTTTAATAAGTTATGCAAAGGTTGTGGCTCGCATCAAGTGCAGTTTAGCTTGATAGTGAATCGCTCCGTAATCCCCAACTTTGCATATTGCCACCGTTGTAAGCCATTATGAAAGCCGAATCGAATAAACATCATTATATCCCTAGATTTGTATCACGAGGATTTGTGAATTCTTCTAGATTACTCTATATCTATGATAAGGAAGAGGATATGATTAAGGATAATCCAAGACCTCCAGGGAGTATCTTTCATGAGGAGAATAGAAATACTATTAATATTAATAAGACAGATAGCTCATCAGCAATTGAAGATATAATATTCAAAAAACTCGATAATGATACTGGCAAGATTTTGAATTTGCTTCAAAATAAACCTATCACTAAAGACTTGTTAAGTGATGAGAACCAAGCAATTTTTCAGTTTTTTATTATCAATCTATTTTGGAGACTTCCATTAACGGATTATGCGGTTAGTGATTTAAATAAGCGTGTAGTTATTAACTCAGTAGGTATAGATCCAGAAATATTGAGAAATGATGAAGCATTCCAAAAACTTAAGAGAACAGGACTTTATCAAAATTCAATAGATAAAATGGGAAAAGAGAATCGTCCCAAAGAAACAAATTTCATAAAATTAAGCGAATTCGAAAATGATTTATTTATACTTGGGGATAATCCAATATTATTTAGGTCAGTTCCCAAAAAGTTTACAGATTTAGTATACATGGACTACTTATTTGCTATATCTTCTAAGCGTGTTTACTCTTCTACACTAGATGAGATTGGAAATCTAACAAGACATTCAGGATATGATTTTAATTCATTAATTATTGAACAATCGCAGAAATACGTTGTGTCTGGTAACTTAAAATTGCTTGAGGACTCTATTAAATATTATAAAAAACTAAAAGAGGAAAAAATATTATATTCGATTAAAGAATTATTGTTTAAGAATAACGGCTTACAACAGCCAATATAGAAAATAGCGGGAACAGTGGGTTTTTGAACTTTGGTAGCCCGCATCGGGCTTATGTCTCGGTGGATAGGTACGTACTCCGCAATCCGCTACTTTCCATATTGGCAACACGTTGCCACAATTAAAAAAAACAACATACTATGAGATTATGGATTTTGATATTTAGTTTCTTTTTATTTTCCGATTTGATATACTCACAAGGGTTAAGTGACCCGGAGAAATCATTTGAAAACTTTTGGCAATCATATGAAGATAATTACGCTTTTTTTAATCTATATCCATTAAATTGGAAGCAACAATATGATATTTATAGAAGTAAAGTTACACCCAAAACTGATGAGAATGAATTGATTATTATCTTCAAAGAAATGCTAAAACCTTTTAATGATAATCATTCGTACATTCTAAAAGGTGATTCGTTTATTTTTAATAGTCCCCATAAGTGCTCATTTGATATCGAATTTTCTAAAAGAAAACTGAAAGATAGTCTGT
Source organism: uncultured Bacteroidales bacterium (assembly GCA_963781805.1). Taxonomy (GTDB): domain Bacteria; phylum Bacteroidota; class Bacteroidia; order Bacteroidales; family UBA10428; genus JAFGPL01. Next base: position 3,924,101 of record CAWAHF010000004.1, on the reverse strand, counting down.
GGGTAGTATGCAATCAAACTCTTGAAAGAAATACCTTTGATAAGGTACAAGGATTTGGGCCTATTGAAAGAGGGACTTCTTTGTTTTATCAAACGAAATCAAACAATATTGGATATATTAGGATTAGTCGATGCTATGGAAAAACAGAAGCTCTATTTGATGATAATTTATTGCTGCTTGATAGTGTTAATTCAACTAATCTATTTGATTCCCTCCTAAATAACATGATTGATAAAAAGGCTTTAATCATTGATTTGAGAAATAATAATGGAGGAAACACGTGGTGTTATTTTTTAGTTTCTAGATTTTTAGACAAAAAGAGAACTACTTACTACTTAAGTACAAGATTAAAAGGAAGTCATGAAAATTTTTCAGAATTAATTCCTTACTCGCTAGAACCGGACAAAACATTAAGATTTCTTAACCCAATTGTAATATTAACTAATTGTAAGACAGCTAGTGCTGCTGAAGGATTCTTAATTGTTGCAAAGGAATTGCCTAACGTTACGATAATTGGCTCTAGGACAGAAGGTATTTTTTCAAATACAATGAATTACACTATTGATGAAAGCAAGAATATTTGGGGAACTCTTTCAAATCAAAAAAAATACGATGCTAATAAAGTGTGTTTTGAAAGAGAAGGTATTCCACCTGATATTGAAATGTATAACAAGCTTGATGATTTGAAAAATAAATGTGATCCATTAATATTGAAAGCGGTAGAAATAATAAAAAAATAAATTAACTGTGGCCAATCGAGGTAAAGGGGAATTTCACCCCTAAACCTCTCTCAGAACCGTGCGTGAACGTCTCCCTTCACACGGCTCCTCGCAGTCGTGAAACCAGCTAAGGTTTCGGCTAAAATGAAAACTCATCCCCTGAACAAGTCAAGGTTGGCAAATATGCCTGACTACGTTAACCCCCCAATAGCGCGCGTTTAACGCAGTGTAACGCGTGCGTATTTTATTCATCAGCATTTTTCCCCCTTCCCGATCTGTGGCTGAGAAATATTTTGTAATTTGCAGTCTGCTTTTAAAGCAACACAATGGTTGAACAATAATGATGAAGAATCGCATAATTATATGAAGAAAATTCAAGTTCTGTTACAAGATATCACCAAAAACAATCGATAATATGACACAATACAATACACTAACCTTTTGTGAAAAAAAATATGATGTAACCGGCTTGTCCGCCGTAGTTTTACAAAGGTGGATACATCAGATAGTGATGACGACAAATTGATTATGCTATAAAAATGATAAGCACAACGATGCTTATGGAGATGTTGGCCGCCATAAAAAAAGTCACCCCAAACAGCTTTAGTTATGAAAAAAAAATTGTACAAGGAGATAATTGAAAAATACATCGAAGCCTATAATAGCTTTGACATTGAGAAAATGCTTTCTGATATGCATGATAATGTGCGATTTGAAAACATTTCTAATGGAGAAATCACTTTGACAACAAATAGCATCGCTGAGTTAAAAAATCAAGCAGAACAAACTAAACAGTACTTTACGAAAAGAGAACAAAGGATTACAAATATCGATTTTAATAACGACCAAGTAGAAATTGACATCGACTATAAGGGAATTTTAGCGATTGATCTTCCAAACGGACTTAAAGCAGGAGATAAAATTGAATTAAAAGGTAAATCTATTTTCAAATTTAAGGACGACAAAATAATTGAATTAAAAGATATTAGTTAAGAACAAAAATTTGCCAAAATACCCACACTTAAAAAAGCATTAAGACAATAAGAAATTTAATTTTAACTTTTGCAATAATGACAACAATTTCAGTTTATTCCGAAGACAATGACTCGATTTCAAAGTTAATAGTTGGAATGGAAAAATCAGCATTAGAGAGATGGAATAACGGAGACCCTTCTGGATTCCCTGAGATTTCAGCAAAGGATGTTGTCTACTTTGACCCCCAATAGCGCGCGTTTAACGCAGTGTAACGCGTGCGTATTTTATTCATCTGTTTTTTTCCCCTTCCTGATCTGTGGCTGAGAAATATTTTGTAATTTGCAGTCTGCTTTTAAAGCAACACAATGGTTGAACAATAATGATGAAGAACCGCATAATTAAATTAAGAAAATTCAGGTTTTGTTATAACATATCGCCAAAAACAATCGAAAATATGGCACAATACAATACACTAACCTTTTGTGAAAAAAATCATGATGTAACCGGCTTGTCCGCCGTAGTTTTACAAAGGTGGATACATCAGATAGTGATGACGACAAATTGATTATGCTGTAACAATGATAAGCACAACTATGATTATGGAGATGTTGGCCGCAATAAAAAAAGTCACCCCAAACAGCTTTAGTTATGAAAAAAAAATTGTACAAGGAGATAATTGAAAAATACATCGAAGCCTATAATAGCTTTGACATTGAGAAAATGCTTTCTGATATGCATGATAATGTGCGATTTGAAAACATTTCTAATGGAGAAATCACTTTGACAACAAATAGCATCGCTGAGTTAAAAAATCAAGCAGAACAAACTAAACAGTACTTTACGAAAAGAGAACAAAGGATTACAAATATCGATTTTAATAACGACCAAGTAGAAATTGACATCGACTATAAGGGAATTTTAGCGATTGATCTTCAAAACGGACTTAAAGCAGGAGATAAAATTGAATTAAAAGGTAAATCTATTTTCAAATTTAAGGACGACAAAATAATTGAATTAAAAGATATTAGTTAAGAACAAAAATTTGCCAAAATACCCACACTTAAAAAAGCATTAAGACAATAAGAAATTTAATTTTAACTTTTGCAATAATGACAACAATTTCAGTTTATTCCGAAGACAATGACTCGATTTCAAAGTTAATAGTTGGAATGGAAAAATCAGCATTAGAGAGATGGAATAACGGAGACCCTTCTGGATTCCTTGAGATTTCAGCAAAGGATGTTGTCTACTTTGACCCTATGACTGAGCAAAGATTAGACGGAATTGATAAGTTGACCGAATTGTATGAGAAAATAAGGGGGAAAATTCATGTGGATAAGTACGATATGATTAATCCTAAAGTTCAATAGGTAGATAGAATGGCTGTATTGACTTTTAACTTGATTTCGTATGTTGGGAAAACTGGACATAAATGGAATTGTAAAGAAGTTTACAGGCTTGATTGTGATAATAAATGGAAAATTATTCGGACACATTGGTCATTGGTTGATTTAAAAAAATAAGAGGACAATATTGCCAGCCACCCCAATGGCGCGCGTTTTCTAAACGCATAACATATATCCTTTCCGGCTTCGACACCTGTTGTCAACTATATAGTCATTAAAGACAAGTACATATTGAGAATAGATTTCTAAAAATCTTGCGTAAAACCGGTTTATAATTATACCCCTGGTTTGTAGCGTTTTATTTCAATTTATTTGTAAATTGGGGTGTTTTTCCGATACGACACAATTGTTAAACAAAAAACCATATCTGCCTATGGAAAATAACAGGTTGACAAAAAATGGAAAAATTGTACAAGTAAAGAATACATCTGCCTTCGCAAAAGCTACGGCAGACAAGTCATACAGTTACAAACAAATTTTCATTGTGCTATAAACTGTCTGCCGGCAAGGCAGGTACCGATAAACGTAATTTGGTTTATCGATACGTTTAGCGGGCATTGTGCAGAACTCACCTCACAACAGACAAGGAACTAATTAAAACAATACATATGACGACAAAAGAATTAAAAACACCTCATTACAATAAAGTAAATCCTTTTGTGATAATAAAAGGAGGTGCAGCCAAGTTTATTGACTTTGTTGAAAAAGTATTTGATGCAGAAGAAAATAAGCAAGTAAGAACTCCTGATAGAGATGGGACATTGATTCACGCAGAAATCCAAATTGGAGATTCAATGATTCTATTGGCCGACTCAAAGGGTGACTGGCCTTTTACACCTGCATTTCTGCAAGTTTATGTTGACAATGCACAACAAATTCTCGACAAAGCCAAAGCAGAAAAAGCAGAAATTGTTACAGAACTGAGCAACTTTTACAACGGACTAAAATTGGCGAGATTAAAAGACCCATTTGGTAACATTTGGTGGTTATATGAAAAAGTTGATAATAAAGTTTCCGAAAATAAGTCTGACACAGATTGGCATAATAGCAAACCAAGTGAGATTTATACGACATTAATGAATGCAATGAAAAACCTAAAATAAAACAACGAACCGCTAATCGAGATGGCCAGTGAGCGAGTAGCCCACTGGTTCACCTCTCACACTACTGTACCCTTCCTTCGTCAGGGTAAACTCCCGGGTCTTCCCGAGAGAATACTCGGGACAGGCTGTATACAGCGGTTCATCAGGTATCAGCACTATCGCTCTTTTCACCGACAATGCCTTTGTCTTTATTTAAGATAAGGCTAGTAAACTCGAAGTTTTGACCTCCTTATCGAATTAGGGACAACCTAACGTTCAGCTCTTCACTGGCTCTGTGAGACCTCCGTCTCTCTATGACGGCTCGTTTACTCCCTGCGATCGTGAGATCGCTGGAGCTAAGTTCCGCCAGCTACTATGGCCTCTGCTGACTTCTTGGTTTATAGAAATACCGAATCTAATCCAAGACCTCCCCCGGCCTTGCTCCGTCGAAGCGGCTACGCGAAGGCGCAGTAAGAGCATTTTATTCACAATAAAATTAATTTTTAATGGTGTTCATGAACTCACTGCGTTCGGTTCCTTCCTCCAATTCCTGCAGTCCCGATATTGAGTTTGTAAAATTTTGCAAGTCAAAATTAACAAAACTCATCATCGGGATGCTTGCTTATCCCCATCTCCCAGCCTCATATGCCGTTCCTGCTTGGTTTATACTGAGCTTGTCGAAGTATCAGTATCGGATTTTGTAGTCCCGCTTCCTTCAGTGCATGCCTCGCGACAAACCACCCCCGTCCTTCGGTACGGGACAAGCTTTGCGGCTTACTAACACTTCCGGGCGTTACCCCAGTGTGTAAGAGCCTGTCCCGAACTTGATTCGGGAGACTTTCACCCTATGGAACTTAGCGAAAGCGTTCTCACGACCAAAGGGAGTAAAAATACACACTTGTTGTTTTGCTTCTTTAAAAGTTTATTTGTATTTTTCGACTTTTTCAAGTGCTTACAACAAACGTTGGGCGTCATGCAAGGTGCTCCACACATAGTAAGGGTTAATACTGACTTGATTGTCCATATTAAGACTTGAAACGATCACATTATGGCTAAAATAAGATGCTTCATTACATTTTTTCTAATGTTAATTACAATAAATGGAACATTTTGTCAGCAAACAAATTTTGCACTAAAACTTGGTTATGTTAATTCAAAATATGTCGGTAATAATCTACCAGGGAAGAAAATTATGTCAGTTAATGGGATTACAATTGGAGGTTCTATATTAAAACCCATACGAAAAAACATACAGGCACAGGGAGATTTACTTTTTACTTCAAATGGTGCGAAAATTAACGTAATTGGAGATGCCTATTTAATGCATTATTATTTCTATCTTGAATCTCCTTTATTAATTAAGTATACGCTGATAGATAAACCTAAAACCCCATTTGTTTTATTTGGCCCATCTTTCCGTTTAAAAATTCTATCAATAAGTGAAGTTGGAATATTGGATAATATTAGAAGCTATGATGTTGGATTAAATATCGGACTGGGATATGAAAGCAGGAATATTATACTTGATGCTCGATATTACAGGGGATTGGTTAATATTGACAAGCTGACAGAGGAAAGTAAGATATTTCATAGTTATTTCTCTATTTCATTAGCCTTAAAACTCAGAAAATATGATTAAGTATTGCATTCTTCTGATTTGTTTTTGCTTTCCTTTTAGAGTATTTGCCTGCACGGCAATTTATTATAGTAAAGGAGATGAAGTTCTTGCAGGTTCGAATAAAGACTGGAATGTATATCAATCAAAATTATGTTTCAAAGAGGCAAAAAATGGTGGTTATGGTTTTGTTTATTGTATCATTGATAAGTATGTTGGCGGGGGAATGAATGAACGTGGGTTATATTACGAAGAAACTTCCTTACCATTAAGAAATGATATTCATTTTAGGAACAAACCTACTTTAAGCCGAAGTCAATTTGTAGAAAAGCTGTTAGGTGAATGCAAAAACATAGAGGATGCTGTTTCTCTTTGTCAAATATATGATTTACGATGGTTAAACGAGCATCATTTATTAATAGGAGACTCAACCGGAAATTCTGTCATAATTGAATGGGGGGAAGAAAACCTGGAAATCATACACAGTCAAAAATCCTACCAGGTAATGACTAATTTTTTTATGGCTGACCCTGATTTAGCTAGATGGTATTCATGTCCCCGATACAAAATAGCATGTGAAATGCTTGAAAATGTCGATGCAATATCTGTTGATTATTTTAGTACAATATTAAATAATGTTCATCAGGAAGATTATCCTACTGTACTTTCAGCCATTTATAATTTGAAAAATAAGGAGATATTTTACTATCAGCTGCATAATTTTAATGAAGTATTTAAAATTAATCTTTCAGAAGAACTGTTTAAAGGAGACAGAAATATTGATTTTCAAACATGTTTTTACAATGTCTTTGCAAACAAACCGGAAAACAATGAAAGGATACGCCACGAAACGATCAATTTTACATGGTTTGGAGATGCCCTATCCTATGAAATATGGATAGACAAGACTTCAGATTTTAAAAACCCCAGAAAAGAGATTTATTCCTCAAATCAAGTTAGCAAGGCAAGTTTCGGGTATCTGATATTTATATTATTATGCATAATGCTTTTGGGTTACTTATTTCCCAAAAAAAAAATAATTGTATATAGTCTATGTCTTATGACAATAGTTTTTCTTAATACATGCGAATATGAAACAATTGTATTACCTGATACAAAATCTAAGACGCAACACATTTTATCAATTAATAATTTAGAACCCAATACTCAATATTATTGGAAAATAATAGCAATAGGACCGGATAACCTTACAGAAAGCAAGGTCAGAAGTTTTTTTACAATTGAGTAATTATTTATATGATATATAACGCACGAACGCCCAATCGTAGACTGCCCCACCAGTAAGCACCCCTGCCACAAGTTTGTAACTTGTGGCTTTATTATCTCCTGACTTCATTCAGCGCCTCCTACCAATGAAATCTCCACACCTTTAAATTAAAAGTTATAAGCCATCTAACCGGTCATTGTCATTTCAAAAATTTTTGTAAATTGCTTACTGGTTGGACTAACCAGATGAACACAATAACAGGAGTATTTGTGGTACAAGCCGAAAAATGGATACGGTATGGAGGTCGTAAAAATCCATGACCCTTTACAACAAAACAATAACTAAAGCTATATGTGAAATATAGTTACTTTTAGAATAAAAGGTAAGTATATTTGGACGTTGTGTGCCATAAGATAGAACACTGAAACCATGATAAATTCAATGATTAAAAATAGTGTTGATAATCCCAAAGATCATATAGTTGGATTTGCAGATTTGAATGGTTTAAATTTACCATTTAGATATGGTATGGTGATTGGGAAACGGCTTGATGATAAAATAATTGATTCAATTGAAAAAGGTCCTACATTACAATATTTTGATTATTATCATAAGATTAACTCAGATTTGTCAGACTTGATACACAACATCAAAAGACAAATAATAGATTTGGGACATGACTGTATTGTTGTTGAGCCTTCAAATAATGGGCAGGATTCAAATGATGCAGAATATAGAAAGACATTACGAACCCCAATTTCACATAAAATGATTGCCACCCGTGCAGGATTGGGATGGATTGGTAAGACTGATTTATTTATTTCCAAAAAATTTGGGCCACGGTTAAGATTAGTTAGCTTATTGACAGATTATCCACTAGAGATATCAGAAGAATCGATTGATAAAAGTAAATGTGGAAAATGTGATATATGCGTTGTAAACTGTCCAGCTAATGCAGCATCGGGTCAATTATGGGATATAACTACCGATAGAGATTTGTTTTTTGATGCTCATAAATGTAGAAATACTGCTAAAGAATTGTCCAAAAAGCTATTAAATTTGGATTCATCGACATGTGGAATTTGCATTTCTGTTTGTCCAATTGGTAAAACAAAACATAATGATTGACAATAAATTACGGCACACAACACACAATATAAAACAGTTGGGGTTCAGTGGTTTGCGAAGCTTTGGTTCTCGCGCCAGTGTTTTCCTCGATGGATACGGACGTGCTCCGAAATCCCAACCGTTTCATATTGTAAAACGTTAGCGTACATTGAAAGAATCCGAAAAAATCTTAAACTGAAAGAAAAATGAACCAAAAAAACGTCGGACAAAAAATTCTTCACTTTACTTTGACAAAAATAATAATCGGACTTATTGTTTGTGGAGGAATTGTTGGAGTTGGACAGACTTTAATTCAACAAACATTAGACTTCACAAGTATTGATAAAGACGTGAAAAATCTAATTGGAGGAATATTTGTCGCAATACTTTCTATAATTTCTTACACTTATTTATTCAAATTTTACGAAAAAAGGAAAATTACAGAATTCTCAAAAAACGGCATCATTAAAAACTTAGCGATTGGAATTGTTTTAGGAGTAATCCTGCAATCGTTGACAATTTTGGTAATTTACCTAAAAGGCGGATATTCCGTAATATCCATAAATCCTGTTTTATTTATCATCCCACCTTTGACAATGGCTTTTACCTCTGCGGTTTTTGAAGAAACTTTATTTAGAGGAATAATCTTTAGGCTTACGGAAGAAAAACTAGGAAGTTATATAGCCCTAATAATTTCAGCTCTTCTTTTTGGAGCATTGCATCTTACCAATCCAAACAGTTCATTAAGCGCAGGAATTGGACTAGCAATTCAAGCTGGATTATTACTTGCAGCTGCTTATATATATTCAAGAAATTTATGGTTTCCAATTGCCATTCACTCTGCTTGGAATTTTACACAATCTGCGATTTTCGGAGCAAATGTATCGGGAAATGCAATTTCAAAAACTTTGGTAACCTCAAAAATAGAAGGAGCAGAATGGTTCACGGGTGGACTATTTGGACCAGAGGGTTCAATACAAGCAACTGTTTTTTGTCTTATTGCAACAATTATTCTTTTAATATTAAGTCATAAAGAAGGGAAAATAATAAAACCATACTGGAAAAAAATAGCAACGAACCGCTAACAATGTATATAAAAAATAGGCGATATATCAGTAAAAAGAAGGCTTTTGACTCGCTTCAAATTTTGAGTATAACTGAAAGTTTTGTGCTTCGAAATCGCCTACTTTTCATATACTAAACGTTAGGGTTAAGTGTAGAAACACCCTGATACAAATTCTTAAAATTCTGATTGATTTCTTATATTTGTATAAATGATTTAAAATGACAAGTAATAAGGTTAAAATATTAAATGATTTAAAGCTCAGTCTTTCAAAACGACTGAGTGACAATTTGATAGATATAGTTTTATTTGGCTCTCAATTGATAGATACAAATAAACAAGACTCTGATTACGATATTCTTATTTTAGTTAAAAACAAGACTGATTGGAAAATAGAAAGGGAGATTTCAGATATTTGTTATGATATTGACTTAAAATATGGTATTCTGACTGATACACATATTTTAAGTGAAGCAGATTTAGACACACCAAGAGGTAAACAACCGATTTTTGTAAACGCAATTAACCAAGGATTTCACGCATGATAAACGAAAGTGATAGGAATTCTTTAGTTAATTACCGAATGATTCAGGCCACAGATACTATTGAATTAGCAAAGTTTCTGATTGACTCAAATCGATTAACTGTTGCAGTAAACCGTATCTATTATGGACTATATTATTCAATAACTGCATTAGCGATTAAATATCAATTTGAGACTTCAAAACATGCTCAACTTATTGGGTGGTTTAATAAAGAATATATCGCGACAGACATTTTAGACAAGAGATTTGGGAAAATTCTTCGGAATGCATATCAAAATAGGACAAAGGGAGATTATGATGCATTTGTGATATTTGACAAAGACGAGGTTGTTGAGATGCATTATGAAATGATTGATTTTATAAAAGAAATTCAAAAATTGATAGAAAAATAACCACCAAACCCTAATAAGTAGCACTATGAGCGGTCTGCAAGACCCAGCGATGAGTGCATAGCCTGTCCCGAACTTGCTTCGGGATTGTACTACATCCCGGCCAATAAAGCACAACTTTGGTTCTATGCACTTATCGACGGTTTTATGTGTTTTTTAAGGAGTATTGGGAGATAACTTTCTTTGGATTGTGAGCCTTTATTTTGTATTTGCCTTATTTTGGGTTAAGTAAAAGCCTAAATACTAACAGATTTTCAAAGTTTAGGCAATACAAAATCTTCCCTCATAAAAATGAAGAATAAAAGGAAGTAGAATCAGTTTATTGTAAAGACGCAAGGAGCAACTGTTGCACAGGTTGACCAGGAGAGCGGATACGGGGCAGTTCCCTGACGATGCGCATTCGTCCGTTCTTGCATTTTGGACATTTTCCAATATCAAAACCCGTCAGCCGTTTTATACGCTCCAGGGTTGTTTCATCATCTTTATTATCCGATAATTTCTTTTCAACTTTCGACACTTCGGGCACAAATTGCAGCTCCAGGTTCCGTTTTGTGGTGTGGTTGTAAATACCGAATCGTCGGATTTTCACAAACCGATTGGGCAAAATATGCAGGCAAAACCGGTGTAAAAATTCGACCCCGGTCAAACTCACCGGTTTTTTTTTGGCCTTGTCCCGATAATCTTTGGCAATAAAAGTTACATGGGTATCGCTCATTGCAAGAATGCGGTCGTTGCTTATGGCCACGCGATGAGTGTACTGCCCCAAATATTGGATCACATGCTCAGCTTTAGCCATTGAAGGTTCACAATGCGCCACCCATGGCTTTTTATATGCCGCCTGGATACAAGAATCGAACTCGGAGTATACGTGCCTTTTCTTCAAAGCACGTTTTAAACTATCCAAAAAATTACCTTTAAAAGCATCGCTCAATTGAAAGATTGAATAGAGATATTTCTGCTGTTTCCCAATGTGTTTCCATTTGCCTTTTAGGCTATATCCGGCAGCAGGAACCAGGCAATGGATGTGCGAATGCAAGGAGAGGTTTTGCCCCCAGGAGTGAAGCACACAGACCGCGCCTGTTTCAACACCATAGTGCGTGTACCCAAAACTGTGAAGCGTTCGCCAAACGGCTGAAAATAGTACTTTGTAGTACATTTTTCTGTCAAACAAACAGATTGCATTAAGCACATGCGGAACAGTGAAAATAATGTGATAGTGCTGTATTGGAAGCGTATCTTCTATTAACTTTTCAACCCATATAGCTTGTTTTACGGCCAGACATTTAGGACAGTGGCGATTGCCGCAACTGTTATAACTATAGCGCACCTCGGGGCAGCAATCACAGTGCTCTTCGTGCCCGCCAAGAGCCGAAGTCCGGCATTGCATGATATTAAAAAGCACTTTCATTTTCTCAGCTGAAGGCTGGCGCTTTTCGATATACTGCTTCCCAAAACGACGGACTACATCGGCAAGTTCTAAATCAGAACGCATGGTTACCGACGATTGTATAGTGTATCTAACGGACTGTGAGGTTTGATGAGTTTACACTGCGCAACCCCGATACACTTCGTTATCGGGGCAGGCTATGCAAATAAATCATTGTTGTGGTGATCCGGGCATGCCCCAAAAGCTCTTTTAGCGTAACAATATTGAGACCCTCTTCAAGCAGATGTGTGGCATAACTATGCCTGAGCGAATGCAGGTTTACCTCTTTTGTAATCGATGTTTTCCTGAGGTTTTCGCGCATGATCCACGATAAGCCACGGACACTGTATTTTCCACTGGCTTCTTTCCCGTTAAAGAGCCATAGGTATGGATTCTCAGCTGCGATATATTTTTTTAGGCCGACAGCCATGGCTTTCGAAAGCGGAACAATACGTTCTTTTTTGTACTTGCTCTGCCTAATGTGGATGGTCATCCGCTCAAAATCAACATCGGATAGTTTAAGATTGATCACCTCTTGTCCGCGCAATCCAGCAGAATAAATAAGCGTAAGCACAATGCGCTGTTTGAGTAATGCAGTTGCACAAAATAGCTCTTTCAATTCTTGTCGGTTAAGAATAACCGGCAGCTTTGTATCCTGCTTTAGTGAAGGTAAAGCAATGGCTTTTTTATTCATCCCAAGTAGGCGGTAATAATACCTGAGACCATACACCATGTGCTTAAAACTAATGCGCGAGGGAGATTTAGGGTCAAGGGCCAGCGCCACCAGGTATTCGTTAATCTCATCTTCGCAAATGTTTTCAGGCAGTTGTTTAAAATGCAGTACAAACAAGGCTATACGTCGAATATAATTATTCAAAGTACTCTTGCTTTGTCCACGCAGGGTAACCTGTTGTTCCAGTTTCTTAAATACGTTGGCAAATCCAGGAACAAGCTCTATAGCCTGTTCTACAATCGTTAATCCTGATTTTTTTCTCATTTCTGTATATTTTTAAAAGTTTGTATTTACAGATATAAGCATTAATATATAAATGGATTATTACTATTTTTGAAAAAAGCTATCCCGTAGGGATTTAGTTCAACAGCGCATATAAGCCATTGGCGTGCTGGTGGTTTGCTATTTTTTATCTCATTAATTTAGGTAAACTTTAAGCTGATAACGAAACGATTTAAAACGCCAACGGGCTAATATGCGCAAAACGTTGGCAACAAGTGTAAAAACCAAGGATACCGACAATTTAGATATAAATATGAGTGAGACAAGAACAATGCATTCTGAATACATATCAAGAATCAACAAGACATTTGATTATATAGAATCCAATCTTGAAAACCCTATGACTTTAGAAGAGTTAGCAACAATAGCTAATTTTTCTAAGTTTCATTTCAACAGAATTTTTCAGTCAATTGTTGGAGAAACCCCGTTTCAATTTATATTAAGAGTTAGACTTGAAAAAGCAGCAACGCTAATTCTAATTAATAAAAATGAGAGTATTTCAGAAATAGCTCATAAGTGTGGATTTTCAGATATTTCAATTTTTTCTCGAAATTTTAAAAGTTATTTTCAAATTTCTGCCTCTCAATACAGATTAAATAAATCAAACAATAGCAATTTAAGTCAACAAGATAGCAATAGGCATCAAAGCGATGAGAAGCCAACCCAATATTTTTGTCCTGAATTAAAAACCATTAAATGGAGGACAAATATGAAGTTAAACAAAAGTGTGGAAGTCAAAGAACTTCCGAAAATGACAGTTGCTTACATCAGGCACATTGGCCCTTATAAAGGCGATGATAAACTATTCGAAAGAATTTGGAATAGTTTGTTCTCATGGGCGGGACCACGAGGATTAATCGGAGGTGAAGATTTTAAATCATTGGTTATTTATCATGATGACCCAAATGTAACCATTGAAGACAAACTTAGAATGAGTGTTTGCATTACCGTACCTGCTGAAACTAAAGTTGACGGAGAGATTGGTAAAATGGAAATTGAGGCAGCTAAGTATGTTATTGCCCGTTTTGAACTTACCGCCCAAGATTTTCAAAAAGCATGGGATTGGGTTTATGGACAGTGGTTTCCGTCAAGCGGATACCAACCTGATGATAAACCTTGTTTTGAAATGTACCCCGAGGAGCCAAAAGATGGGAAATTTATTGTTGACATCTGTGTTCCTGTGAAACCAATGTAAAAAATTAGAGAGCCTGTTTCAAAGCAGGTTCTCTTTTTAAAACTATCTAATTATGGGTTATTATATTGATTTAGAGAAAATAACAATTAAGGATTATCCGAAAAAATTGAAATCTTCATACTTGCCACCAAGCAGAATGGTTCTTAAAGAAAAATTGGATGAACGATTTGGATATTTTGAGAATCTCGGAATTAAAAATGTAAAAGAATTGATTCAGATACTCAAAAAGAAAGATAAGTTCACAGAATTATCAAAAGTTGATTGCTTGTCAGGTGATTATTTGCCTATTCTACTTAGAGAATTAAACAGTACTCTTCCAAAACCAAACAAAATCGCCGACTTTTTTTGGTTTTCGAAGTACACAATTGACAAATTGGAGAAAATAGGCATTTTAAATACCGAAAAATTATACGACAAAGTATTAACAAAACTTGATAGACAAAAACTTGCCGATTCAATAGGGATAGATTATACAGAAATTTTGGAATTAACAAAACTGACAGATTTGTCAAGAATAAAATGGGTGGGAGTAACTTATGCCCAGATGCTTTACGACTTAGGAGTAGATACAGTAGAGAAAGTTTCAAAATCTGACCCGATTGATTTACATGCAAGGATTAACCAAAGGATAAAAGAACATAATATTTTCAAAGGGTCGATAGGAATAAATGACGTGAAAATATTAGTAGAAACAGCGAATGAATTACCTTTAGAAATTGAATATTGAGAGATGAAAGAGCCGAGTAGGTAAAGGGGAATTTCACCCCTAAACCTCTCTCAGAACCGTGCGTGAAAGTCTCCCTTCACACGGCTCCTCGCAGTCGTGAAACCAGCTAAGGTTTCGGCTAAAATGAAAGCTCATCCCCTGAACAAGTCAAGGTTGGCAAATATGCCTGACTACGTTAACCCCTTCGCTGTGACTAAGTTTCCAAAGCCTTTATTTGGCACACATCGCTACTACGGGTTAATCCGCCCCTATTCCATTGTATTGGTACTCTCTGCCTTGCCTTACAGGTTTTCGGCATTCTCTCTTGACACCAATGGATAGGTTCTCCTGTTCCTTAAATGAGCCAAAACATAGTTCTTGCAACCTTAATGCCGGAGACCGGAACAGCCGATAATCTGGTATTCTCTGTTCTTATCCCGTGTGACCGTCCCACACACGGTTTTCAGTCTCGTAAATGTTATTTTCGACACGTCATCGGTCGGTTCACTTTCGTTCAACTCCTATGTTCACTCCTGACAGATTTTCGTCAACAATGACTTTCTGCCTTTTAACCCTAGCCGTTCAGTACCTAACCCTTGAAAGGAAAGCACCGCTGGGTGGATTATTCCCTTCGGTCATGAGCTCCACTTTGTTCCGGTTGAAAACGCTTCCAGTAAAGCGTATCCGAGAGATCAACCATCAAAATAGGGATTGTCGTTTAATCTCTTGTGAGACCTCTGATTTACCAATTGATTTTGGAATCAGCTCGTTTCCGACAAAACAACTATATAAATATGATGTCTCTCATCTCATTTAAAGTTATGATGAATCAATTTCAAAGAACATGCTTCCTGATTATCAGAAAGTTTTCTATATTTGAAAGTGCCCTGATTCATCGCAGGAAACACCAACGAAATGCCAAACGTTTCATACACGCAACCGTTGTGCGAAATAGATGAATCCGAAAGTGAAATATAAAGATGATATTGCTGTGATTATGTCTAAAATTAATCATAATGGAGGAGAATTATGGGCAACAAAGGACAAGAAAATTAGTAAAGGGAGTCCTTTTGATACAAGAGATGTTGCATTAATGCTTTTTGAATTAGGATTCACTAAAAAAGATATTATTATTCAAGATATTGCTGATCTTATTTTTAGTATTTGGAAACCAGATGGACGATTCAAGATTTCCCCTTCAGGAGCAATTTATCCCTGTCATACTATTGGAGCAGCCAGAGTTCTTTGTTATTTGGGATATTCAGATGATAACAGAATTAGAAAAACATTTGAGCATTTATTGGAAACACAACAATTGGATGGAGGTTGGATGTGCAATAAATTCAGTTTTGGTAAAGGACCTGAAACAAAGTATTCGAATCCCGGACCAACACTGGAAGCATTAGATGCTTTTAGATTTACAAGTTTAACAAATACTGATAAGCGATTGGATAAAGCTGTTGATTTTCTTTTATGGCATTGGGATATAAAAAAACCGATTGGACCTTGCCATTATGGAATCGGTTCACTTTTTATGAAAACAGAATTTCCTTTTTTTAGATACAATCTATTTTACTATTGTTATACCTTGTCTTTCTTTAAGAAAGCTCAAAAAGACAAACGGTTCAAAGATGCATTGATTCTGCTTAAGAGAAAACTTATGAATGGAAAAATGATTATTGAAAATCCTAACAGGCAATTAGCAGAAATGGATTTTTGCCGAAAGGGACAACAAAGTGAATTGGCAACAATTAAATTTAAGGATTTACTGAGAAATATAGGAGAGTAACTACTTCGCATAACACTCTTCTAGGCCAAAAATAAATTTTTAAGAAAAAAACCTGCCTTACCGGCAGGCAGGTTAAGCTGTAAAAGGAGTTTGCTTTCGATTCTGGCTTAGTTCTATAACTTAACAAAGGATCTCATAATTGAAATACGAGTATCAGAACGCAAGGTATTTAACTATCGGGCAAGCAGAGTTGTGAGATTGCCTGTCCGGATCGGCAGACAGGCTACAGGAATAACGGCCAGGCCTAAATTCCTCAATGACGTGCCTAGTACCACTTAAAAATTCTCAAACCAATATAGGATAGTAATAAACCAATTCCGCTTAAAATAAAAAATTCGGGAAGAATTTCCTTTACTCCTATCCCTTCAATAAAAATACCGCGGATGTTGTCTGTGAGAATGGTTAAGGGCAACTTCTGAATAATAGGTATTACGAAATCGGGGAAATTATGATAGCTGAAAAATATTCCTGAAACAATGGTCATGGGCATGGTGACAAAGTTGATTAATCCGTTTCCGATATTTGAATTGGCAGTGCGTGAAGAAATAAGAACAGCTATCCCTGTAAAGCAGATGTTTCCGGCAAGAAACATCATGATAAATGCCACTATGCTTCCCTGGATGGAAAGCCTGAAATAAAACCATGAGAACGTAAGTAAAATCAAGGCTTCGATGATTGTAAGGCTGAGCCGGGATATAAAATGAGAAATGAGAAAATGAGATTTTTTCATTGGGGTAGCAATCATTCTCCGGAGTAATTTCCGTGATCGCATATCTATTAGTGTATAACTAATTCCCCAAAGAATGGAGTTCATAATACCTATGGCAATCAATCCCGGAACAAGGTAGTCGATGTATCTTGTGCCAACAGTGTCCAGAGGTTTTATGGAAGCAGTCTCATAAATATAATTCTGATGATTGATGGCCGAAGAAAGCATGATGTAACTCAATTTTGCTTCCGGACTTTTCGGGTCAAAATAATAATATAAACTGTCTTTTGTATCTTTAATCATTACCGCCGTCTCTCCTCTTTTAACCATAAGAATTGCTGAATCCCAGCTTGCCGGGACAAACCTGTAAACCGACTTACCCAGTTTTTCATTGGCAATTTCCTTGCGGTAACCAATAGTATCTCCATTTGCACTATCAATCAGGGGTTCGGAACCGGCAAGAAAGTCATTCAATTGTTTATTTACAACCGAATGATTTTTAACGAGGGCTATCGTTTGGATCAGTTCTCCTTTCTTTGAGAATGCCACTCCCAAAACCCATGCCATGGCAATGGGAAAAATAAGCGACCAGAATACTGTTCCCGGTTCACGCATAAAGTCTTTAAATCTGATGGATATCAATTGTAACAATGTATTCCTCATATCACTCTTCGTTGTCAGAAAATTTTCTTCCTGTCATCTCTACAAACAAATCTTCAAGTGTCATCTTGCGGCATTCTAAACTTTGCAGATGATAGTTTAAGGAATGGGTATATTCCATAAAAGCAGGTAAGGTCTGAATAATCTCATTAATTGTAAGTTTGCATTTGCCCGAATGATCATCCCATTCCACATTCCGCATACCCGGAAGACCTGAAAAATCAGGTTTTTGAGCATAATTTTCAGGGATGAATTCAATAATTTCACCTGAATTGTTTCCGGACAATAATTCATGCAACGTTCCGCTGGCCAGAATTTTTCCTTTATGCATGATCACAATCATGTCGCACAAATATGAAGCTTCTTCCATATAGTGGGTAGTAAGAATCATGGTGGTTTTTTCCCGTTTTTTCAGATCAAGCAGAATTTTCCATATTTCTCTTCTGGATGCAGGATCCAGACCGGTCGTTGGTTCATCCAGTAATAAAATTTTAGGTTTGTTTATCAATGCAATTCCCAGGGCAAGTCTTTGACGCTGTCCTCCCGACAAGTTCACTGTATAAGCTTTTGTTTTTTCTTCAAGACCCGTTAATTCAATGATTTCATCAACTCTGCTAACCGGTGCTGAGTAAAATGATGCAAACAGCCGAAGGGTTTCTTTAACTGTGAGCTTATCTATAAAACGGGTTTCCTGAAGCGATATTCCAATTGCACGGTGCAGGTAATCTTTATGTCCGCTCCAATGTTTGTTAAGTAGCAGAATTTCACCCTGATCGGGTTGCTGTAAGCCTTCCATCATTTCCACGAGAGTGGTTTTACCAGCGCCATTGGGGCCCAACAATGCCAAATATTCCCCGGTTTTAACACCTAAAGAGATATCTATAACTGCCCTGACTTCTTTAAAGCTTTTGCTGACATTTTTAATTTCGACAATGTTTTCGTCAACCTTTAAAGAAATGTTCATAAACTTTGAATTGCTGAAAAATCATTTACTCGGTATATTGCTCAACTTTTCCTCCGATGGAGGTATTTATATCCTTAACTGTCGGGGCGCCTTTGTAACTAACATATCCGCCTGTTGAAACGTCGGCTGTAAGAGATTTATCAACATTAATTTTGGCTTTCCCGTTTGCTGAGACTTTAATTGTAATCTCATCACTTTCCAAATCAAACGCCGATAAGGTTGCCCCTGTTGCAACACTGGCTTCCTGTTTAACTGCATAACCGTCTGCCGAAATCAATGCCCCTTCCGTCAGCTCGCTTTTCAGATATTTAATATCCAAACTGAGGTACGCTTTGGCGCCGGAGGCAAGATCAATCGACAAAGAATCCTGTTTTATCAGGGAATTAGAAGATATTTCAGATTTTCCCGATGCTTTAATCATGCTAATATTCTTATAATAGAGCTTCACCATCACCTTACTTTTAGTGAATGGTTGTTTATCTAACCGAAAACTGAGTATTCCGTCTTTTATTTCTGTAATTACCTGATTTGGCTGTATCTCCTGGGTATTAATATCTGCTGATTCCTTATCTGATTTTACCAATTGAACGAAAATACCATTTTTCACCTCAATTTTTGAAAAGTTATCGAGCGCTCTTACAACATTATTCTGACCTTTAATGATTATAAATGAATACATTAAACCTGCTATCAGCACGATTATTGATTTCATTGTTTCGTAGTTTTATATTTCGTTAAAATTAACTATAATCTCAGAGACTAAAGCAATTAAAAATTGGAATTGTTCATTCAAATATTACAAAAACAATACAATAGCAGATGCCATTGTGGATACAATGATGAATATCCGGTAAAAACGTTCAGGAATAATTTTTACAATCCAAATTCCGGCAAATGCTCCTAAAATTATTGCAGGTACCAACCACATATCGAACCATAAGGATTGACCATCAATGGTTTTCCACACAAATGCATTTAACGGAAGTTTTATAACATTCACGATAAAGAAAAACCACGCTCCCGTGCCAATATAACTATTCTTTGATAGCCTCATTGAAAGCAGGTAAAGCGCCATTATTGGACCTGCCGCATTGCCCACCATGGTAGCAAATCCGCCGGTAAATCCAAGCATAGCTGCAAACCACCAGTAATCAGGTATGTTCAGATTTTTTCCTTTCAGATCCTGCCAAATCATAAGTACGACTCCAATACATACAATAACAGAAATCATTTTCTTAAACTGTTCATCAGGAATATGTTTCCCGATTAACAATCCTGTTATGATCCCGGCAAAGGCCCAGGGAAGTAATTTAATAACATAGTTCCAGTCGGCATGACGATGATAATAACTGACTGCAAAAATATCTGCGGCAACCAACATGGGCAAAACCAGTCCGACCGATGGTTTTCCTCCGAATATTGCCGCAAAAACCGGTACGATGAGCAACCCCGCGCCCGATAATCCTGTCTTGGCCATTCCCACCAAAACAGCACATAGCATAACCAATATCCACTGGAAGGCAGAAAGATCAAAAAGATATGAACTCATTTGCTGCATTGCGGTTTAAAAGCTGCAATAATATGAATTATGCATAAAATGAACAAATATTGAGCAAGACAGGTTTTCAAATATCCGTAGAAGATGTAAATTTACATTCTTACGTTTTGAAGAAGAACCATTAAAAAATGATAAAATGAACAAGTTAATAAGAAAACTACAGGATGAAGAAGAAGAAATAAACATGCCGTCATTCAATCCTTTACAAAAAATTATCGACAAAAAGTTTCTGGAAGAAAGAACAATCTTCTTGTGGGGAGAGGTGAATGATGAATCATCAAAAGATATTGTAAGTAAGCTCATTTATCTTGAGAAGCAAAAACCAGGTGAGAAAATTACCTTTTTTATAAATAGTCCCGGAGGTATGGTAACCTCGGGTATGGCAATATTTGATACCATGCAGCTTATTAGTTCACCGGTATCAACTGTTTGCATGGGTCTTGCAGCATCTATGGGTTCTATATTACTTTCTGCCGGAACCAAAGGAGAACGGTATATTTACCCGTATGCAGAGGTTATGATTCATCAGCCCAGCGTAGGAATGATACGTGGCGTGGCAGCTGATATTGAGATTCACACACGGCAGATCGTAAAAACCAGGAAAATCTCTGCCGAAATTCTGGCAAAAAATTGTGGCCAGACTGCCGAAAAAATAGAGAAAGACTTTAACCGGGATTACTGGATGGACGCAAAGGAATCAATTGAATATGGAATAGTTGATAAGCTTTATCAGTTTTAAGATTTTCTATACATGACAAACGTGCCCGACAGAGACCAGGCTTATCGATTACTGCTGAAATACAATCAGAGCGAAAGTCTCATAAAACATGCCCTGGCTGTGGAATCTGTTATGCAGCATTTCGCTGAGTTATTCAAGGAAGATATTGAAAAATGGGGGATCATCGGTTTGATACATGATTTAGACTATGAGAAATACCCGGAACAACATTGCAAAATGACCGAAAAAATCCTCAGGGAAGAAAACTGGCCCGAAGATTATATTCATGCAGTAATCAGTCATGGATGGGGAATTTGTTCGGATATTGAACCTATCCACCGAATGGAAAAAGTTTTGTTCACTATTGACGAACTTACCGGGCTAATCACCGCTTGCGTTTTGGTAAGACCCTCCAAAAGCATTCTTGACCTTGAGTTAAAATCGGTTATGAAAAAATGGAAGATACAGGCATTTGCGGCTGGCGCAAATCGCGAGATTATTGAAAAAGGAGCCGGTATGCTGGCTATGGAGCTTGATGATATTATTCGGGAAACGATTAATGGAATGCAAAAGAATGCTGAACTTCTGGGATTAAAAGGTATGCTTTAGCTATTCTTTTAAACAGAAATTTTGCAGTTTTTGATTTAAAATATACTATGGAAATTGTCGGATTAATTCCTGCGGGCGGCGTAGCAGAAAGGCTTGGAAGGCTTCCCTGCAGCAAAGAGGTATTACCGCTTTTTAAGCATCAGGGAAAACTAAAAGTAACCTCCGAACACCTTATTAATTATTATCAGTTAGCCGGAATCACTGAGATTTATTTCATCATCAGAAAAGGGAAATGGGATATTCCTCAATATTTTGGGGATGGTACAGAGTTGCAGGTAAACATCGGATACCTGACAATGAATCTACCCTATGGAACGCCCTTTACACTCAACCAGGCGTATCCGTTTGTGAAAGATAAAATGGTGGCCATTGGTTTTCCTGATATTCTGTTCGAACCCGAAGATGCCTTCAGTGAAATAAAATCAAAACTAATTAACAGCAATGCAGAGCTGGTTCTTGGGATAGTTCCTCAGGACAATTATCTGAAATCTGACATGATTGAGTTCAATACCGATCGTACCATCCGGAACATTGTTATAAAACAAAACAGACCGGATCTTAAGTATAGCTGGTTTATTGCAATCTGGAAACCGGGATTTAGCGAGTATATGAATCATTTTCTGAACATTTTTATTAAAAATCATCCTGACGGAAAATTGCCCGGAAATGAAAATATTCCAAGAGAATTGTACGTTGGAGATGTGATTCAGGGTGCACTAGCCAGCGGAATGAAATTAGATTATGTGTTGTTCGAAAAGGGTAATTACATAGACATAGGTACCTTCGATGACCTAAATAAAGTAATTAAAACAAAAAGAGAGGTTAACGGAAAATAATTTTAACCGTAGTATTTTCATTCCAGGAACCAATTGATTACATTTCTGTGAAAATGCATTTGTTAAACACACTTATCAGAAAATATTTGTTGATAACTAATCACAATGGCTTATTTTTAAGTTCTAATTTTGCAGATTAGCCAAGGAGGTTGGGGAAGTGAAACAATTAATATTTCTTATTTTTCTTATCGGCAGCCGGACTATGATAACTTGTCTTGCAGAAGGAGTGAACAATGCTGATAGTATTCAACAGGAAATTGCTTCGCTTAATGATTCTGCCAAAATTCACAGGTTAATTTCAATAGCTGATAAATTAAAATATAATAATTCAGCCAAAGCACTCGAACTGGCCTATCAGGGATTAGAGATTTCAAACCATAACAAGTTCTCGTATGAATTGGCTATTTCGCATCAAAGTATTGCCGAAATCTACCGGATGAGAGGCCACTATGAAAGGGCTCTGGAACATTTTCTTGCAGCGCTTAAGTTATTTACATCATTAAATAATCAACCACAGATTGCTTTATGCGATAATAGTATTGGCAACATTTTTATGCTCACCGGTGATTACAATCAGGCCTCTTCGTATTTTATGCAGGCGCTGGCTATCAATAAAAAACTTAAAAATATCGATGATATCGCATCAAATTACAATAATATAGGTAATGCTTTTTTATTGCAGGACAGCATTGACAAAGGATTGTCGTATTTCCTGGTATCGCTGATGATTGCTGACAGCCTGAAAGATAACGATGAAGTTGTTAAACTGTTAAATAATATTGGTACCGGGTATCTCAGGCTTAAGAAATTTGAGATGGCGATGGGCAATTTTGAAAAAGCGGCAAAATTATCGCTGCAACAGCTAAATCAGTATTCACTGGCGCAATCGTATCTGAATATTGCAAAGGTTTATTTTAATACCAATCATTTTTCATCAGCGCTCAAATTTGCATCTAAAAGCCATAAACTGTCAGTATCAGAGAATTATAACGTGATTCTTTACGAATCGGAATATCTTCTTTCGCAAATTTACGTTTCCCTGGGTAATTACCGAAATGCATATAATCATTATGTAAAATATAAGGTATTATCCGACAGCATCTTTAATGATACAAATTCTAAGAAGCTTGCCATGATGCAGGCAAAATATGAGATTGAAAATGTTGAAAAGGAAAATCAGTTACTTCGCTTAAAGAATGAAGAAAATAATAAAACAATCCATCGTAAAAACATCATTGTATTTGTTTCATCGCTGTTAATCCTGGTTTCAGTAATTCTGTTGTTTGTGCTATTTTATTTTAACAACCGATTTAAAAAGCTCAATTTAATTCTTGAGAAACAGAGCGCTGAGTTGAAAGAGCTTAATTTACAAAAAGATAAATTCTTTTCTTTCGTGGTGCATAATATAAAAAATCCCTTCAGTACGATTTATGGTTTTTCTGAACTGATGTTAAAATATGCCGATAAGAAGGACCTGGACAAAATGATTCGTTACAGTCAATACATTTACGATTCTTCCGAAGGGATCAAGGAAATTCTTGGAAATTTGCTTGAGTGGTCAAGACTTCAACGAGGAAGCTATGAGTACAATCCTGTAAGGCTCGGTCTTGAAGGGCTTATTAAAGATCTGGTTGAAATAAATAATAAAGCTGCGTCCAAAAAGGGTATTGTTTTAACTTACGAAAATACCGAAAACAAATTTGTTTATGCCGACCGGCAGATGGTGTATACGATTCTTCAAAACCTGATTTCCAATGCCATAAAGTACAATATCGAAGATGGAAAAATAAATCTGTCTGTAGCAACCAAAGGACATTTTAATGAAGTTACCATAACCGACACCGGCACAGGTATACCTGAGGAACAAATGGAAAAGTTATTCGTTTTTAATCCTTCGCCCAGCTCAGCAACTGATGATTCAAGAGGAGCAGCCATGGGACTTATAATTTGTAAGGAGCTTATTACAAAAAACGGAGGTGAAATAACCGTTACAAGCAGACCCGGCGAAGGCAGCAAATTTACCTTTACCCTGCCTGTCCCCGAATCCGAGCTTGAATATATTGAAGGCAGAGAGCCCGGGATGGCAGAACAATTGACCATTCTGAAGAACAGTCTCAATGAGCTTCAAGAAATCCCTGATAAATTCAGGGAAAAATTAAATACTGAGTTTGTTCAAAAATATAATCACGTTAGTAAGGTTCTTTCTGTTGAGGAGCTCAAAGAATTTTCCGAAGCATTAATTGCGCTGGCTGACGAATACAGAATCGAACCTTTAAAAGAGTATGGGCAGAAACTTCTGAAATTTTCTACAGAGCTGCAATTCGATAAAATCCTGAAATTCCTTCCCGAATTTTCTGAGATGGTTGAGATGATTAACCGTTTACGGAAGTAATTCAGAGGAAAGTTACAGGTAATGTTCCCGTCTGTTTGTTGCTTATCCCGTTTGATTTAACCTGCTATTTTGTCTAATTTTACACTACCGGTTCAACATTGTTTTATATGAATATTGAAATACTTAGGGAATACTGCCTGACCAAAAAGGGTGTGACAGAGAGCTTTCCATTCGATGAGGAAACACTTGTTATGAAGGTGCTGGATAAAATGTTTATGCTGATTAGCCTTGAAGGTTACTTTACAGTAAACCTGAAGTGTGATCCTGAAAAAGCGCTGGAACTTCGTGAAATGTATCCTTCGGTAACTCCTGGGTATCATATGAATAAAAATCATTGGAATACCATTCATATTGACGGCTCAGTCAGCGATAAGCTTATTTTTCAATGGATTGACGATTCCTATGAACTGGTGGTCGATAAATTGCCCCAGTCGAAGAAAAGACTCTTAATTCAGATAGATTAACAAAAAAATATAACCATGAAAAGTTTTATGAATAAATTTATGCGCTATTTTTTGCAGGGTTTATTGTATCTTGCTCCAACCGCAATCACCATTTATATCGTTTTTTTTATCTTCATTAAGGTTGATACTGGTGTTCGAAACCTTATTGAGAAACTGATTCATGTTAATATACCGGGAATCGGAATTGTGGTAATTGTTGTACTAATTACACTGCTGGGCCTCGTTGGGCAAACATTTATTTTTAAGCCTTTCAGAATGCTGATAGACAGCATTATGGCAAAAGCTCCATTTATAAAACTAATCTATTCTTCCATAAAAGATCTGATGTCTGCATTTGTGGGTGATGAAAAAAAGTTTAACAAACCCGTTCTGGTAAAAGTAAATCATATCTCCAACCTGGAAAAAATGGGCTTTGTAACCCAAACCGAACTATCAGATATTCAAATTAAAGACAAGGTAGTAGTATATTTTCCACACTCATATAATTTTTCAGGTGAAATGTTTATCGTCCCCGTGGAACATGTTACCCCATTGGATATTTCACCGTCCGAAGCAATGAAATTCATAGTTTCCGGAGGTGTAACCAAAATATAATACATTCCTTGCTTCAGAAATTTTTTCCTTTAAGCAACCTTTCGAAAGATTCTTTCATCTGTATTAGAAATAACTGATAACTATAAAACTAATCCATATGAAAAGAACTTTACTTACTCTCTTGCTTCCCGTAGCATTTATTTTAAATACGTTGGCATATAGCTGGTTGTATGTGAGCGATCCGCAAGATTGGCAGAAATCGGGTCAGGGCAGCATTGACGAAGTTTCTGTTACCATCCGCCCCAAAGGTATTTATTTGGAATACGAACTTTATCTGACCTTTAGTGCAAAAAATCTTGGATTTACAGCAGAAGATACAGTGGAAGTGAATTATTATTTCTCCCTTCCGAAAGGATCTATCGTGCATGATTCATGGCTATGGGCTGACGACAGCATTGTACATGCAAAAATTATGGATCGATGGACAGCCTATCAGATTTACGAAGGTATTGTAAAAAGAAGACGCGATCCTTCGGTGCTTTATAAAGATTGGCAGGATAACTACCAATTACGGATTTTTCCGATGCTGGGTGATGGCCAGCGAAAAGTTAAAATTACCTATTTAATTCCGGCCAACTGGTCAGCATCAAGTGTCAGCGCTCAACTGCCTGTTGATATTTTAGAACCTTCATTGGAAGCTGTTAAGAATATTAAGGTAACTGCATATTCTAATGATGAATGGAAGGATCCCAGGATACTCGGACATCCTGAACTTTCCTTTAAAACAGAAAAAAATAAAAGAACCCAACAGACATCCGAAATTATCATTGATAATTCCTATTTCGCAGATAACTTACATATCTCGTACGATTCACCTGTAAAAAACGGAATATATCTTAGCAGGTATAAATCTGATGAAGACGGACTTTATCAAATGGTCTTTTTCCCGTCGACTGTATTTGGTTTGCAGGACCAACGCAAGGTGCTGATTATGTTTGATTTTGAGGAAGGGAATAGCTATTATACTGATGGAAATGAAGTTTTTAGCAATTTGAAATCAGCGCTGCTGAATTATCTTGGTGAAGGTGATTATTTTAATATAATGATCTCGGGTCAGCAGATTACAGCAGCAAGCAAAGATTGGATTCCGGCAGATTCAGCTTCGATTTTCGCGGCGTTTGCAAAGCTTGGTTCTGATCCTGTAAAGAATTTTACCGATCTTCCAAAATTACTCGAGACAGGTATAAAATTTATCCATTCTGCCGACGGGAAAGGAGAACTGTTACTTCTTTCAAATTCTGACAATTACGGAGAAAATGGAGTAGCCAACGATTTAGTTAACAAACTTAAAGAGCTGGGACCTTTGCCTGTAACACATGTGGTGGATTTTTATGACAGGTGGTATATTTGGTATGATATAGGTGGAAACTATTTCAGGGGGAATGAATATCTCTATACGATGCTTACGCGGCAATCGCATGGTAATTATTATGAATATAATTACTGGGATAACACGGTTTCGGGAATTCTGAGTCAGTCCTTTACGGATATGGGAGGAATTCTTAACTCCTTCGATTTGCATACATCATTGAAAGACGGGTTTTGTTACGGCAGATATGATATAAATTCCCAAAATCTTGCCACATACCTGAGAAGGCCAATTTTACAGGTTGGGAAATATTATGGAAACTTCCCGTTTGTAATTGAAGCATCCGGTATTTACAACGGGCAGGTAAAAACGATGCAGCTGGAATTCAATTCCGATGATATTGTTGAATCCGATTCATTGGCAGAAGAAATCTGGACAGGAAATTTTATTCAAACGCTGGAAAATACAAATACATACGACAACAAAATTGTTCAAACCATCATCGATGCCAGTCTGAAAGAACGTGTTCTGTCAAGATACACAGCTTTTCTTGCGCTTGAACCCGGAATGGAATCCACGGTCGATCCTCAGAATCCGGGGTCCTCTGCTACCGGGGCTACCGAAGATGCTGTGGCATTGAATTCTTTTGGTGAAGTTAGAAGCGATGTAACCGGAACCGATAAACAAGAATTTAAGAGTGAAGAAATCCAAATCAGGTCTTTCCCCAATCCATTTTCAACCCGGGTGATTCTTCAAATAGCCCTACCTGCGCAGGTTGAATGGCAACGTGTAAAGGTTGAGGTTTTTGATATGACCGGAAGAAAAATTAAGGAGTTCACTCCGGACGATTACAATTATAACGGGTATATTAACATTGAATGGAACGGACATGGTTCAGATAAAATCAATCTGGCAAAGGGAATCTATTCAGTGGTGGTTACCGGAGATACTTTTAAAAAGCAGATGAAAATATTAAAGATTGACTAGGGTTAGTGGATATTTATGCAATTGTTTTGTAAACCTTGAAGGCCATTGGCTTTCAAGGTTTTTTATGCTAAATTTTCAGTTCAGATCAAATCCGATATCTCCCCGGTAATATTTCTTTTCAAAATCAATGATGCCTGCATTAAAATAACAAATCTCCAGGGCTTCCTTAAAATCACTACCATAAGCGCTTATGGAAATTACCCTTCCTCCGTTGGTAAGTATGTCATTTTCAGAAATCTTTGTGCCAGCATGAAATATCATGCAGTTAGAAGTTTTATCGAGATTTTCTATCAGTTTTCCTTTTTCATACGGACCGGGATACCCTCCCGATACCAGCATAACAGTGGTAACACTTTCAGGAATGATCTCAAGATCTTTTGTGTGAAGCGTCTGATTTGCAGCTCCCTCAAACAGTTCCAGAATATCTGAACTAATACGCGGAATTACCACCTCCGATTCGGGATCTCCCATCCTTACATTATATTCGATAACATATGGATCTCCGTTGCAATTCATGAGGCCGAAGAAAATAAAACCACAATAGGGTATACCATCCATTTTTAAACCGGATACGGTTGGTTTGATTACTCTTTCTTCCACTTTGTTCATAAATTCTACATTGGCGAAAGGTACAGGTGATACGGCCCCCATTCCTCCTGTATTCAATCCTGAGTCACCTTCCCCGATGCGTTTATAATCCTTTGCTTCGGGAAATATTTTATAGCTTTTCCCATCGGTAAGTACAAATGCGGAAAGCTCTATACCGCTTAAATGTTCTTCAATCACTACGGTCTTACTGGCATCACCAAATTTTCCTTCGAGCATTGCTTTGAGTTCTGATTCTGCTTTTTGTAGATCATCAAGTATTAAAACACCCTTCCCCGCAGCCAGACCGTCGGCTTTTAACACATACGGAGGGGGTAATTGCCTTAAAAAGTTGATCCCCTCATCAAGATGTTCCAGATCGACGCTTTTATACCCTGCTGTCGGAATTTGATGTCTGAACATAAACTGTTTGGCAAATTCCTTGCTGCCTTCAAGCATTGCTCCTTCTTTTCCCGGACCGATAACGGCAACTTTACTAAGTTCCTTATTTTCCGAAAAATAATTTTGAATCCCATTTACCAGAGGATCTTCGGGACCTACAACAAGCATATCAATGTGATTTGCAATAACAAATTCTGCAATTTTTTCAAAATCGTTTACGTCTATTTCAACATTTTCTCCCGATTCTGCTGTACCTGCATTACCCGGGGCAATAAAAAGCCTGGATAATTTATTACTCTGTGCAATTTTCCAGGCAAGTGCATGTTCCCTACCCCCCGAACCAATCAGCAATACATTCATAGTTAGTTTTTATTTTTACACAAACATAGTATATACCTTAAAAAATTAAAAATTAATTCTCAAGATTATCCTTTAACAAATATGTTTCCGGGTCTAAAAGCACTATATTCCTGCAAGATGGTTTCATACACAATTTCAGATATCTTAATTCATGAATTTTACATTATTTTTGCATGAAATAAAAAAAACATTACCTTTGCAGGTCTAAAAAAAGTTTGGTCTTAATAATTATACTGATGAAAAGAACGTTTCAGCCATCGAATAGAAAAAGAAAAAATAAGCATGGATTCAGGGAAAGAATGTCAACTGCCAATGGCAGAAAAGTTTTAGCCAGGCGCAGGGCAAAAGGCAGGAAAAGATTGACTGTTTCAGACGAAATTTTCAGTAAATAAAATAGTTCCAACATATCATTTTTGTAAACGGAAGGTCAAACAACCTTCCTTTTTTATTTCCAAACAAAAGCTACCACCTGAATCATTTAATTTTTCCGCCCACTGTCTTTTTTCTATCATTTGGATTGTTTTTAAGAACGGAAACATTGACTTCCTGCCATATTTTTTGTAAATTAGGTTTTCCTTCCATTTTCATTGTCTAATCTAAAATCAAAGCCTATGAAACGCACTCTTTTGCTTTTTACAGTTTTGATTCCTCTTCTTTTTCTGTTTCACAATTGCACTCACAAGAAGGTGAAAATAGGATTATTGATGGACAATTTTGAACAGGATAGATGGGAACGAGATAAGGATTTTTTTATACAACGAGCTAAGGATCTTGGAGCAGAAGTTTTGGTTGAAGTTGCCAATAATAGTTCTGCAAAACAATTTGAACAAGCCGAAAAATTGCTTAAACAAAAAGTTGAGGTATTGGTAATTGTTCCGGTAGATTTAAACGAAGCTTCGAATATTGTATTGCTGGCTCATCGCTATGGCGTCAAAGTATTGTCGTATGACCGCCTAATTAAAAACTGCAATCTTGACTTTCATATTTCTTTTGATAACGTCGAAGTTGGCAAACTTCAAGCCGATTATCTGACGAAGGTATGTCCGAGGGGAAATTATGCAATTATCGGAGGAGCCATCACCGATAATAATGCTACCCTTATTAAACTAGGTCAGATGGGTGTGCTGGAACCTCTGATTGAAAAGGGAGATATAAAAATTGTTTACGACAAATTTGTTGACAAGTGGACCGAGGAGAATGGATACAACCACATGAACGAATGTTTGAAAAATAATAAAAATGTGGATGTTGTTCTGGTAGCTAACGATGGCCTTGCAGACGGAGTTGCCCAATCGCTTGAAGAACATCATTTATTGGGAAAAGTACATTTCAGTGGTCAGGATGCCGAAGTAAAGGCCTGCCAGAGAATTGTCGCGGGGACACAATCGATGACGGTTTATAAACCCATTGAAGCCATTGCATTCAAAGCAGCAGAAATAGCTATGAGACTGGCAAATGACGATACTTTCAAAGAGATTCATCAGTCAGTCAATAACGGTAAAAAAATGGTACCGTCACTCCTACTTCCTTCCATGGTAGTAAATCGTGAAACCATTAAACTTACAGTTGTTGCAGACGGATACCTGAAAGAAAATAAAATTTACCAGTAAGCAATAGTCGTATGTTAAAGGATTGTAATTGATTGATGAGTATCAACCCTGTTCGCTTATTTTCTGAAGCTGCGGAAGATTTAATATTTTTATTTTACGTCCCTGAAGATCGATAATTTTATCCTTTGCAAACATTGCCAGGGTTCTGATAGCATTCGAAGTAGTCATATTTGAAAGATTGGCAAGATCTTCCCGTGAGAGGCGAATTTTTATCGTTACGTTGTCATCTTCGCTTCCGTAGGTATCCATAAGAAAAATCAGCGCCTCAGCCAGTCTTCCCCGGATATGTTTTTGGGTTAAAGTTACTGTTCTGTTAAACGTAAATCCAAGTTCGGTAGCAAGCGCTTTGATAATTCGCATGGTCATGTCAATGTTTGCTTTCATCACCGAATAGAGACTTTCCCGGTTGAAAATACAAACCAATGAATCTTCGAGAGCCATGGCTGTGGTGGTATGATTTTCTTCAGCAAAAAGGGCGCGATAACCTATAAATCCAATGGGTTTAGCCATTCTCACAATTTGTTCCCGGCCACCGACCCCTTCCTTAAAAACCTTTACCTTCCCGGATGAAAGACATATCAGGCCTGCCGGTTTATCCCCCTCCTTAAATATTATTTCACCTTTTTTAACCTGTCTGCAGACAGAATTTATTTTCAACTGATCTTTCTCGGAGTCATTAAGATCAGTAAAAAGTGAATTTACACTCTCAATACATTCATTACAATTTATTTCCATACACTATAATATTCTGTAATCTCCCCATATCCAAAAGATTTGGCATGCAAATATATTAGAGGTCCCGCCAAAAATAATCTATCTAACATAGCAAAATCTGCAGATTCATAAAATAAAAATGTAAACATACTAAATCCCAATATTTTTGTCCGAACAAAAATCAGTCCTGAATTTTTAAACGGTATTGGTCTCCATTACTCTTATTGAATCAATAGTTTGAACTTTTGAGTCCTCTGAGTGTTTAATTCAGTTTAATATCTAGCAACCAGAGGCATTCTTCTGCCGGTTCCAAATGCCTTTGAAGATATCCGTAAAATAGGAGGGGTCTGAAATCGTTTGTATTCATTGGAATTAACCATCTTAATTGTTTTTGAAACAATGGTTTTGTTAATTCCCAATTGAATAATTTCTTCAGCCGATTTTTTCAATTCGATATAATTGAAAAGAATTTTGTCGAGTATTTCATAATCAGGTAATGAGTCTGTATCTTTCTGATCTGGTTTAAGTTCTGCAGATGGTGGTTTTAAGATTGTGTTTTCAGGAATTATTTCCTTTTTTGAATTAATATATCTTGCCAATTTGTAAACATCAGTCTTATAAACATCGCCCAACACGGATAATCCCCCGCTCATATCCCCGTACAGAGTTCCATAACCCACAGCTGCTTCACTTTTATTTGAGGTGTTAAGCAGAATATTTCCAAATTTATTCGAAACAGCCATCAACAGATTTCCCCTGATGCGCGCCTGTATATTCTCCTCGGCCAGGCCGGGCGGAAGATTTGCAAATAATGACTCCAGCACCTTATCAAATTGCCCGGCTATATCTTTAATGCTTAAGATATCGTATTGGATTCCAAGATTGTCCGCAAGTTTTATCGCATCAGAAACTGAATGGTCAGAGGAATATTTAGAAGGAAGGAGCAAAACCCTGATATTTTTTTGACCCAGCGCTTCAACTGCCAAAACGGTTGAGACTGCAGAATCTATTCCTCCCGACAATCCCAGAATTGCACTGGTAAAATTCATTTTCCAAAAATAATCTCTGATTCCAAGAACAAGCGCTTCATGAATGTTTTTTATAATATCAACTCCATGATTCCTATCCGTAAGAACCTGAGCCCCAACTATCGATTCGGTATCAATATCTCTTACATCTTCTTTGAACAAATGGCATTTTGCAATTACTTCTCCCTGTTGGTTAACTACCAATGAACCACCGTCAAAAATCAATTCGGTATTTGCACCTACCTGATTTACATAGATTAGAGGTAATTTATATTGCTGAGCATTTGAAGTTAAAATATTGGTTTTAATTGCCTTCTGTGTATAGGAAAAAGGCGACGCGGCAATATTTATCACTAAATCGGGATTAAAACTATCAAGCTTTTTCATTGGAGAAACATTGTATAGCCTATCTTTTCCAAAACCAGTTAGTATCGGCTGCTGATACCAGAGATCTTCACAAATGGTTAGAGCAATTTTCTGATTTTTATAACTGATAATTTCAAATTCAGTATTGGGTTCGAAATAACGATATTCATCAAAAATGTCATACGTTGGGAGCAACGTTTTGTTAACTACCTTTTCTATTTTCCCATTGTTGATAAAGTAGGCAGCATTAAACAAGTTTTTACCTTTGGTATGTTTATTTAATCTTGGAGCGCCCAATATAATGGCAATTCCTTCAGTTTCACGGGCAACTTTTTCGATAAATTGCTCATTTCGTTCAATAAAATATTTGTGTTCAAGAAAGTCAAGTGGCGGATAACCGCAGAGAGCCAGTTCAGAGAAGATTACAAGATCAATATTTCGCTTTTTTGCATCCTTTAGGGTACTGATAATTTTAGATGCATTGCCTTCAAAATCACCTACGATATAATTTAACTGGGCTAATGTGATTTTCATGTTAAGTTTCAGAATCAGAACATCACACCTATATTTATTGTAAGATAATTAAGGATTTGTTTAGAATTCTGCTTTGTAAGAATATCCAGAAATCCATTATTATAGGTAACTCCCAACACTATTGCCGTATTTCCTCCCAGGCTATATTCAAGTCCGCCGCCAAAATAATAGGATATATTAAAAAGGCCCACTTCCTTACCAATTCCAGCATTATCAAGGAGAGATCCCGCTTCCGCTTTGGCCCGGATATTAATCTGGGGTGAAAAACCTAAATGGGCATAATAAGAAAAAAAACCAATCTGGTTTGTTTTTAACTTCAGTCCTATCGGAACAGTTATATACTGTAGCTTATATTTCACCTGAAGTGCCGGTGGAACATTAATATTTTTTTCGTCTGTACGAATCATGATGGTATCGTTATACACCATTTTCCCCCCATAGGAACCAAGCAGAATTCCTGTTGTAAACGCATAATTCTTTGAAAAATAATTTTCAATCACCAGACCGCCCATGATTCCGGTTTTTGAGCCATCAGATTTCATAAGACTTGTATTCTCATTAAACCAGTCAAAATGCGGATTCAGACAAACACCCAGCTTAAGTTTCTGGGAGAACGAAAAAATAGAAGAGCCTATCAATAGGGTGATAATTAAGAGTTTTTTCATGATAACCGTTTTTAGTAATGCAAAAATATAAAAAACATAGCTTTCTTTTTCATTATGGTTAATCTTTGTAGCGTTTAAAAAAGTTTACTGCTTTTTATCGATAATAGAAAAAAAATAATTACGTTTATTTTTTAAAATTTACTAACTGACCATGCGGAAAATTCTGATTTTAATTCTGGTACCTGTCCTGGTGTTATCCTGTAAAAGAAATGAAAAAAATATTAATCTGAAAGGCATTACGGTAAACTTGCATATAGACAGATTTGAAAAAGATTTATTCGCAGTCGATCCCTCGCAAATTGATTCTATTATACCCGTATTAAGACAAAAATACGGAAACTTCTTCCAGATATTTAATTACAGGATTATTCGAATTGGGTCTGATGAATCACCCAACTATCCCGAATATCTTAAAAAGTTTGTTACCGATTTTACAAATTATAAAATTTATAAGAGAACAGAGGAGGTATTTCCAAATCTTGATGAAGTGAAATCAGATCTTACGAATGCATTCAGGCATTACAGTTATTATTTTCCCGATAAAAAGATTCCGCGAATTGTAACCTACATTTCGGGATTTAATCAGGCAGTGGTTACGGATGAAAACCTTCTGGCAATTGGTCTCGATGATTATCTCGGTACCGGTGAAGAACTTTACAGACAATTGGGAGTATATGATTACATGGTAAAAAATATGCATAAGGAGAGAATTCCAACAGATTGTATGCATCTGTGGGCAACTACTGAATATCCTTTCCATGATTCAATCAACAACCTGATAACAAACATGGTTTACGAAGGCATGGTGATGTATTTTGTCACTAAAATGTTGCCAAATCAGTCTGAACTTCTAACATGGGGATTTACTGAAAATCAAATGAATTTTTGCAAAAACAATGAATCACAGATGTGGACATATCTTATTGAAAATAAACTGTTATTTAATTCGGATAGGTTCACGATTGAAAAATTTATCAGGGAAGGCCCGTTTACCAAAGATTTCTCTTCCGAATCGCCTGCACGTGCTGCTGTTTGGATAGGTTATAACATTGTAAAGTCTTACTTGAATAATCATAAAAAAATTACGCTTAAAAATTTAATGACTGAAAGAAACTATCAGGGTATTCTGAACTCATCCGCGTATAATCCATAATTCTCCGCTTCATGAAAAAATTATTCTTTCTGTTTGCCTTCTTAACCAGCGTGCTGTTTTCTCATTCCCAAACCATAGAGGATGTTTGGAATGAAGGAATTACATGTTTTAACGAAAAAGATTTTCATGGGACAATCCAAAAAATGAATCAAATTATCAGCGTGTTGCCCCAGTATCCGTATGCATATTACAATAAAGGAATTGCGAAGCTTAACCTTGGCGATGTGGATGAAGCCTGTGCCGATATTTCAAAAGCCGTGAGCCTGGGTTTCGATAAAAACTCAAAGTTTTATGATTATCTGTGCAATTCAGATATGAAGTTAAAATTGCTCAAAAAACAATTCTATCCTCATGATGAATTATACCGGGACAATGGATACAGACCTCATTACACAAGAAAAGACACACTGCGGGGAGCATTAAGACCCGAAAGAACCTGTTATGATGTGTACTTTTATGATCTCACCGTAAGAATTATTCCAAGAGGTAAAAAAATTACCGGGAAAAATGTCATTTGGTTTTTGGTAAAAGAGCCCACCAAAAGAATTCAAATAGATTTATTCGATTATTACACCCTGTCTGAAATAAGCTGGAAAGGTACTCCACTCAAATTCACCCGGGAATATAATGCAATATTTGTAGATTTTCCCGAACAACTCAATCCGGGAGAAAAACATAATATTTCGGTTACCTATTATGGGAAACCAGAGATTGCCAAAAACCCGCCCTGGCAGGGCGGATTTGTATGGAAACGGGATAAACACAGAAAACTTTGGGCCGGCGTGGCATGCGAACATCTGGGAGCCAGTTCGTGGTGGCCAAACAAAGATCATCTGAGCGATAAACCCGATTCAATGAAAATTAGTTTTGAAGCTCCCGGCAAATATAAAGTTGTATCTAATGGTGTACTCAGGAATTCATATCCAATCGATAAAAAATGGCGCAGGTTCGACTGGTTTGTAAGTTATCCGATTAACAACTATAACGTTACCTTTTATCTGGGAGAATTCGAGCATATTACTGATTCGGTCGAACTAAACGGACAGAAGCTGATGCTCAAGTATGATGTATTGCCATACAATCTTGAAAAAGCCAAGGAACATTTCCAGCAGACGAAGGATTTGCTGAAGTATTACAATAGTGTATTTGGCCAGTATCCTTTTATGAGGGATGGCTACGGATTGGTTGAATCTCCCTATGAAGGAATGGAACATCAAACAGCAATTGCATATGGACACGGATTCAACAATACGACATTTGAAGGATGCGGGGATATAAAATATGATTATATCATTGTTCATGAATCGGCACACGAATGGTGGGGTAATGCTGTTACGGCTGCTGATATGGCTGATATATGGATACATGAGGGTTTTGCCACGTATGCGGAGTTACTGTATCTCGAACACTGTTGTGGTAAAAAAGTCTATCTCGAAGAATTGAACAATAAACTTAAAATGATTTTTAATTTCTGGCCGATGGTGGAAAACTATAATGTGAACGAAAACAGTTTTGCCAGTAATGATGTGTACGACAAAGGAGCGGTTATGCTTCATTGTCTGCGTTGCACCATCGATAACGACTCCCTCTTCTTTGATATCATCCGGAATTTTAATTTAAAATTCAGGTATCAATCTGTTTCAAGCAAAGACTTTATTGATTTTGTTAATCAGCAAACAGGAGAAGATTATAATCCATTTTTTGATAAATACCTGTACGATACCAAATTACCAGTGCTCAATTATAACTTTACCGCTAAGGGCGACAGCCTGGTTTTAACCTATAAATGGACAGAAGTTGAAAAAGGATTCACTATGCCATTTTGCATAAAGACAAATGATGGTCGTGCTGTAAGATTAGTTGGCTCTACAACTGAAGAAAAGATATCTCTGGAAGATGTGAATTCGTTTATTTTTTATAATGAATGGCAGGATTTGGATGGTGTAGCTGATAATGCTTATACCTATTTCAGAACAAAGTGGGAGGAATGAGAGAGGATTAGGTTGAGGTTGGGAAGAATTTTTTCCTTTTGCTCCGGCATTCAATTTAATGTTTGGCAAGTATTGAGTGCCAGCCATTCAAATTAATTAACAATTCCCCTATGACCTCAAATCTATCCAGATAATGAAGAACAATCATCGAAAAGAAAAAACTGACCAAACAAAGTCCCAAAATAATAGTTGTCAGTATGCTATTGCTTAAATATTTAGTTAAAGGATAAATTAGTATTCCAAGTCTTATAAATCCTTACGTTCCAATAAACCGACAAGTAAAAATCCCTAATTAAACCCAATAAAATCTCCTTTATTGGTTTCCAGAAATTCGTCGATAAATCCCATGGTTTGATCATCCAAATCTGCAGTTGGAAAGAACATATCGTGTTCCTCATCATATTCCAGAATATCTTCACATTCAAAATTTCTGAAATAGGAATAAATATGTTGCTCTATGTCTGTAAATTCATACTCTTCTTCGTTGGTTTTATGGCTGTTTGCCACCCATTCACCAATATAAACCAGTTTTGCCAGCTTTCGGTACTGTTCTTTGTTCAGTTCTATCATCATGGCCTTTTCCTGAAAAATAATTAATGTACGTATTGTATTACCTAAACTGATAGTAAACTCCCATGGTCAGGTAATTATTGTAATCTCCCGTGGAATAACCAAATAAATTGGCAATTACACTGTAATTTGAACTGCTGTTGACATAATCTCTTATAGAAAATAAGGAATAGGAATATCTTATTCCGGCTGAGAGATTGTCGGTAATTTTATATCTGAATCCCAGTAACCAGTCCAGATCCACTTTTTTAAAATCCACAAGATAATCTTTAGGAAGTTTTCCACCATTGTCTTCTCCAGCAGAAGCAAAGAGGTACCCCGGCACCAGACCGGCTTCCAAAATAAACTTCTTTTGGACAATAAAATTCAGCATAAGCGGAATATCGATATAATGCAAAGACAATTTATATACGGAAGGATCTTCCTCTGTTGTTTTCTTTCTGGCTCCACGTCCGGTATATTTTATCTCCATTTGTACCCCGAACTTATCCGAAAAAAATGTATTTACAAATACACCTCCCTGAAGTCCAACCTTATCAAATCCGGCATAAGAATCGCCATCTACCTGGCTTGCCGAGACTCCGCCTAAAATTCCACCGCCAAACCTCTGACCGAAGACCAAAAGAGGTAATTGCATTAAAACAATAAATAAAAACTTTTTCACTTTTTTAAAGGTATTTTGTTATTAGTTTTTCTTTAAGTATCTGCACTCCTTTCCCGGCTTTTTCTTTGATAAATTCTATTTTTCGGTTAAAAGGAAACGACACTGCCTGCGGATCAATTACAAACACCGGAATGTCTTTTGGAACATGGCCCAAAAGTCCCGCAGCCGGATAAACCACAAGTGAACTTCCGATTACAGCATAAATATCTGCAGTATTTGACAATGCAGCAGCTTCTTCGATTGCCGGAACGGGTTCACCAAACCATACAATATCGGGTCTGAGCTGGTAACCCCTTTCACATGTATCGCCCAGATGGATCTCTTTGGTACCGATATCATAAACCAGGAACGGATCACCTGTACTGCGCACATGAGTGAGCAATCCATGCAAGTGAAGTACCTTTTTACTGCCAGCCTGTTCGTGAAGATTATCCACATTTTGTGTAATAATTTGTACATCAAAGTATTCTTCAAGCTCAACCAATCCAATATGCCCTGCATTTGGTTTTGCATATTTAAGCTGTGCCCTGCGCTCGTTGTAAAACTGCAGTACTAGTTCCGGATTTCTCTCCCAACCATCAATGCTGGCAACTTCCATCACATCGTGATTTTCCCATAAACCATCGGAATCTCTGAACGTTTTTAGTCCGCTTTCTGCACTAATGCCTGAGCCGGTAAGAATTACCAATTTTTTCAAGTTGTAAATAACTTTTCGACAAATTTAGAAAATTACTTGATTCAATCAGGGTTTTCAATTCCAAAGAAATAAGATCAAATAAATCTTTGTCTCCGCGATGTCAAAAAATTAGATTACATGCTATAAATTTGTATTCCTTTTGCCGGTTAAGCTCATGGATAAAATGCAATATTGCGAAAGTCTGGATGTATCGCTAAGATTAAAAACTTCGAAGGTATCAGTTGGTAATTTATCCATTGGAGGGGAATATCCCATCCGGGTGCAGTCTATGACCAATACCGATACAAAAGATATTACTGCAACTGTTGAACAATGTATCCGGATTGCCGAAGCCGGGGCTGAGCTTGTAAGAATTACGGTTCCGTCGGTAAAGGATACTGTTCATCTCAACGGAATAAAACAGGAACTTGGAAATCGGGGATTTAATTTTCCTTTGGTGGCAGACGTCCATTTTAATCCTCAAATAGCTGAAATCGCCGCTGGAATTGTTGAAAAAGTGAGGGTTAATCCCGGGAATTATGCTGACTCTAAAAAATTTCAGAAGAATGAATATTCCGATGCAGAATACTACAATGAACTTGAAAAAATCAGGGAGAAATTCTGCAGACTTATCACTATCTGTAAAAAACATAAAACAGCCATTCGTATCGGCACCAACCATGGTTCATTATCCGACAGGATAATTAGCAGGTATGGAGATACACCGCTCGGAATGGCAGAATCTGCCATGGAATTTCTCCGCATTTGTGTTGAAGAAAATTTTACCAATGTGGTGCTATCGATGAAAGCCAGCAATACCATCATCATGGTTGAGGCAACACGGTTGCTCGTAAATAAAATGATGGAGGAAAACATGTTATTCCCATTGCACCTTGGAGTTACCGAAGCCGGTGAAGGAGAGGACGGCCGGATAAAATCGGCTGCAGGCATCGGAGCATTATTGGCAGATGGAATTGGTGATACCATCAGGGTTTCGCTAACCGAAGAGCCTGAAAATGAAATACCGGTGGCAAAAAAGCTGGTTGAATATTTTTCAGGTAAAAAGAATATGGCTCATTTAACTCCAATAATCTCCTACCCGATAAATCCTTTTGAATTTAACAAACGAATAACGCGACCGGTCAAGAATATTGGAGGAGGACAGGTACCTGTGGTGATTGGAGATTTTTCACACAAAAAATTAACTCCAACCGATTTACAGGATGTGGGATGGATATTTAATTCAGAAACCGGCGGCTGGTCTTTTACAGATGTATCGGCTGATTTGATCTATATTAAACAATTCCCTGGTAATTTTGACTTTCCTGCAGACAAAGGAATCCTGACAGATTATTCTCTGTGGAATTCCGGAATCGACTTTCATAAAAATCTTTATCCCTTATTAAGCGCATCGGAATATTTCAATAAAAACGATTACTTAGAAATTCCTCATTTTGTGCAACTTACTTTCGATGATTTAACTCCGTCCATGTTTAGTAGGTTGAAAAAAGATTTGACTGCAATTGCTGTTTGTGATGCCGGTTTTCATGAACAACGTCGTGTGGTGATGGAATTTATGAACAATTTTTGTGATATTCCGGTTATATTTAAACGTTCCTATTCCGAAATGAATCTTGAAGATTTTCAGTTGAAAAGTGCAGCAGATTTGGGTGGACTTTTCATTGACGGTTTGGGAGACGGGCTTTGGCTTTCGGATACAGGAGCAATCGGAATAACTAAAATTATTGAAACCTCCTATGCTATTTTACAGGCAACACGTTCGAGAATATCAAAAACGGAGTTTATTTCGTGCCCTTCGTGTGGCCGTACCAATTTCAATATTATTGAGACCTTTGCCAGGATAAGAGAAAGAACCGCACATTTAAAAGGATTAAAAATTGGAATCATGGGTTGCATTGTAAACGGAATTGGTGAAATGGCTGATGCCGATTATGGATATGTAGGAGCTGCAAAAGGGAGAATCACATTATACAAAGCAAAACAGGTTTTGAAACGCAATATTCCAGAAGAAGAAGCAGTGGAAGAGTTGATTAGTCTCATTAAAAAAAATGGAGACTGGGTAAATCCTTAGATATGTCATAAATTTATTTATCCGGTTTTATTATTTTTAGAAATTCTGAAATTCAAACGATAGGAAAATGTTCCAAATGTTATAAATCCAAAAAATATTTATATGAAAAAATTATTTGTTTTTGCATTAGCCATTGGATTATCAATGAGTGCGTTTAGCCAGGAAGAATCAAGACTGCTTCGTTTTCCTGCCATACACGGCGACCAGATTGTTTTTAGTTATGCCGGAGACTTATATACGGTAAGCAGGTCGGGAGGTACCGCAAGACAACTGACAACCAATGTAGGTTACGAAATGTTCGCAAGGTTCTCTCCCGATGGAAAAACCATTGCTTTTACCGGTCAGTATGATGGCAACACCGAAGTTTTTACCATTCCCTCAGTTGGTGGTGAACCTGTAAGAAGAACGTATACGGCAACATTAACACGCGACGATGTTGCAGACCGAATGGGCCCGAATAACATTGTTATGTCCTGGACTCCTGATGGCAAAAATATTGTTTATCGCTCCCGGTGTTATTCATTCAATTCGTTTCGGGGGCAACTGTTCACTATCCCCTCTGTTGGGGGATTACCCTCAGAAATTCCTTTAATGAACGGAGGCTTCTGTACCTATTCACCCGATGGCAAAAAACTCGCCTTTAACAGGGTTTTCAGAGAATTCAGAACGTGGAAGTATTATAAAGGCGGTATGGCCGATGATATATGGATATATGATTTTAATACCAAAGAGGTTACCAATGTAACAAATAATAAAGCTCAGGATATATATCCTATGTGGTACGGAAAAGAAATATATTTCCTTTCGGATCGCGATCGGATTATGAACCTTTTTGTTTACAATACAGAAACCAAAGAGATTAAAAAACTAACTGAATTTACCGATTATGATATTAAATTCCCCTCGCTGGGAGACAATGCGATCGTATTCGAAAAGGGCGGATTTATTTATATCTACGACCTGGTATCAAAATCGGTTTCCAAGGTTACCATTTACATAACTAATGATATTCCGGGCGGTAGAAATGCCTATGTGGATGCATCGAAAATCATCAATTCGGTGGATATTTCTCCCGATGGTGAGCGCCTGGTTTTTGGAGCCAGGGGAGATATTTATACGGTTCCCGCAAAAAAAGGTGTTACCCGAAACCTAACCCAAAGCTCAGGAGTTCATGAACGGAATGGTTGGTGGTCGCCCGACGGAAAGTATGTAGCTTATTTATCTGATCAAACCGGTGAATTCGAAGTGTACATGCAAAAACAGGATGGTTCAGAACCTCCGGTGCAGTTGACAAAAAATGCCGACACCTACAAATTTGATATTAAATGGTCGCCCGACAGCAAAAAAATTCTCTGGAGTGACAAAAAATTCAGGCTTGAGTATGTGGAAATCCTAACCAAAGAGGTTGTGCTTGTTGATCAATCAGATGAATGGGAAATTCGGGATTATAACTGGTCACCCGATAGCAAATGGATAACCTATTCGAGACCGCAATATGAAGATTTCAGTAAGATCATCTTGTATGAAACGGCTTCAAAAACAAAAACGACAATTACTGAAGGATGGTATGAGAGCGAAGATCCTGCATTCAGTGATGATGGCAAATACCTGCTTTTTGTTTCATCGCGTACATTCAATCCCATTTACAGCGAGACAGAATGGAATCATGCCTATGTAAATATGAGCAAAATATATCTGGTAACCCTTCAAAAATCTGCCAAATCTCCATTAATGCCTGAAAATAATGAAGTAAAGATCAAAGAGACAGAAAGTACTGCGAAAAAAACAGAACCGGAAGCAGAAAAAGCAAAAACAGTCGATGTTAAAATTGATTTGGATGGCATCCGGGACAGAATTATTGAAATCCCTGTTGAGGCATCAAATTACGGTGGTGTTGAATTGGTTTCAAATAAAATATATTACAACGAGAAAAAAGAAGAAGCCGAAAAGCCAACCATCGGGATGTTTGATCTCGACAAGAAAGAGGCAAAAACCCTGGGAACCGGAATGGGTTTTGAAATTTCGGCTGACGGTAAAAAAATGGTTGTGCAGAAAGACAAAAGCTATGCTGTGATTGATCTGCCTTCGGCTCCCATCGAATTAAAAGATATGGTGGATCTTTCGAATATGAAAGTCTGGGTGGATTATTCGAAAGAATGGAAACAGATTTTTGA
Source organism: uncultured Bacteroidales bacterium (assembly GCA_963781805.1). GTDB lineage: Bacteria > Bacteroidota > Bacteroidia > Bacteroidales > UBA10428 > JAFGPL01. Next base: position 3,880,457 of record CAWAHF010000004.1, on the reverse strand, counting down.
TGAAAGCTGGAGACAAATGCGCGATTTTTTCTATGATCCAAACATGCAGGGTGTTGACTGGAAGGCTATGCATGATAAGTATGCAGTTTTGGTTCCCTATGTCAAACACCGGGATGATCTTACCTATATTATTGGTGAAATGATTGGTGAATTAAGCATTGGACACGCGTATGTGCTTAGCGGAGAAAAACCAAAACCCGAAAGAATACCTACAGGTTTACTCGGAGCCCAGTTAAGTAAACATTCTTCGGGATATTACAAGGTGGATAAAATTCTGGAAGGCGCTAACTGGAGCAAAGATCTTCGTTCACCGTTTAACGAAATCGGGGTCAATGTAAAAGAAGGAGATTTTATTCTGGCCGTCAATGGCAATTCAACCAAGGAAATGATTAATATTTATGCATCGCTGGTTGGTGATGCTAATCAACAAATTGAACTTACCGTTAATTCGAAACCCGATATGAACGGAAGCAGGAAAGTTGTTGTAATACCCCTTGCCGATGAGTCAGGTTTATATTATTATGACTGGGTGCAAAACAATATCCGAAAAGTTTCGGAAGCTACAAATGGTGAAGTTGGGTACATTCATATCCCGGATATGGGTCCTGACGGACTTAATGAGTTTATCAAACATTTTTATCCGCAGATTATGAAAAAGGGATTAATTATAGACGACCGGGGCAATGGCGGAGGTAACGTTTCATCGATGATTATAGAGAGATTGGTGCGACAAATGGTATTGACCGATGTTGCCAGAAATCAGACCAAAGGAACTCCTGACCCTTCGGGTACATTTGTCGGCCCAAAAGTGTTACTGATTGATAACTATTCCGCATCCGATGGAGATATATTTCCTTACCGCTTCAAGACCATGAAAATGGGAAAACTAATAGGCGTAAGAACCTGGGGTGGTGTGGTTGGAATCAGAGGACCCCTCCCGCTTATCGATGGAGGAAAACAATACAAACCTGAGTTTGCCAGCTACAGTCCCGACGGAAAATCCTGGCCCATCGAAGGATATGGTGTTGATCCTGACATTTATGTGGATAACAATCCTGCTCAGGAATATGCCGGGGTGGATGCCCAGCTGAATAAAGCCATCGAAGTGATTAAAGAAGAAATGAAGAATTATAAGGGATATGTGCAACCGGTGCCTCCTTATCCTGACAGATCAAAATAGGCAACCTTTAATTGCCAGGAGATGCCCGATAATTAAGGTGAAGTCAATATAACTGGTACGTATTATCAATTGTTATTTGCTTCTTTAGATCCGTAAGTTATATTGCAAATCCTTTGCCGCCAGACCCTTCGACTACGCTCAGTGTGACCTGTCAGGCTGAACGGATGTCAGGCTGAGTGGATGTCAGGCTGAGCGGATGTCAGGCTGAGCGTAGTCGAAGCCTTGTTTAGAGAGATAACTATATTTTGCGGATTTAAGATGCTTCCTGGTTATGCCGAACTCATGTTGATTTATTTCGATGACAAGGAAATAAGATTTATTCAGCAAGTAATATTTTTGCTTTGAAGACTACCGGGATGGCAATAATTTTTTTTGATTCGTAATCAAAGAATGCAATCCCGGTTTTCACTCTTGCTATTTCCTTATTGTCAACTGTACGAATCAGTTTATATAAAATATCAAATCCGATGTTTGTAATATCCTGTATTGCCAGCGCAATTTTAAGAACATCCCCATAAAAGCTTTCGTTTCGATAAACGATTGCAGCATCCGTCATAATGATAGCGGCGTTTTCAATATTCATTTCACTATAACCCATGCTACTCAAAAACCTTAGCCGGGCTTCATGGGCAATGGCCAAAACTGCATCGTTCCCCAGATGACCGCCATAATTAATATCCGAAATCCTTACAATAATTTCAGTTTCAAATAAATATTTCTCAGGAAATTCAATTTTAATCCTTGCCATCTTTAAATATATCCGTTAATGTATCAGGTAATTGCAGGTGATATGTTAACATTCCAACACTTTTTGCAGCTTCTACATTTTTTAATACATCATCTATATAAAGTGTTTCTGCTGGTATCAGCCGGTTATCTTTCAATATAAATTCAAACACCCGCAAATCTGGTTTTCGGATACCCAATTCGTATGAAAAATATACCTTTTCGAACAGATGTTTGTATCCTCTTACTCCATATTGTTGATAGAGATAATCAAAATATCTTTCCACATGAATGGAACTCGTGTTACTAAGCAGAAAGGTGCGGAATTTCTGTTTCAACTTTCCCAATAACTCCCATCGTTCCCGGGGTGTGTCAAGCAACATGGCAGACCATGCAAGATCAATCTCTTCGTTGCTGACTTTTTTCGGAATATACTCCCTGAGTTTATTTCTGAATTCAGATGCAGTCATTTTTCCCTCTTCGAACCATCTGTAAAATTTTATCTGCTCAGCAATTCCATAGTGATTATCAAAATCCGAAAATCCCAATTTTAGGAAAGCATCCGCAGATTTGCCGGGATCGATATTGGTAATAACTCCTCCCCAGTCAAAAATAATGTTCTTAAATTGTATTTCGGAAAGATGTATACCCTGCAATAAATTCATTAATTTTATTTTCAAATATTAAAGAACAAATTTAGGTGTAAAAAATGAATGTCAATAACAAGCATTATGAAACGATTTGGTTAAAGCCGGATGACCCCACTGTTGTTCAGATAATTGATCAAAGATTGCTACCATTTAAATTTGAGATTACAGATCTTAAAACATCTGATGAAATCTTTCATGCCATTCAATCCATGCAGGTTCGCGGAGCTCCGCTTATTGGAGCAACTGCGGCTTTTGGGATATATTTTGCTCTTCGCGAGTACGATGGAAAAAAAGATTTGAATCATTACCTGGAGATAAAATCTTCTTTTCTTAAATCTGCAAGACCAACAGCCATAAATTTAAGTTATGCAGTTGACAGGGCGCTCAATGCCATAGCTATCGAAGAAACAATTAACAAGAAAATAGAAACTGCTCTTAAATCATCGCTTGAAATTATTGATGAAGAAAGACAAAACAGTCTAAAAATCGGTAAATTCGGATTACCCGTTATAGAGCGGATTTCGCTGATAAATAATGAAAAACCTGTAAACATACTTACACACTGTAACGCCGGATGGCTTGCCTGTATTGATTATGGCACGGCAACTGCCCCGATTTATTTGGCGCATGATCAGGGCATTAACCTGCATGTGTGGGTGGATGAAACCCGTCCGCGGAATCAGGGCGCCAGGTTAACCGCCTGGGAATTGCAGCAACACGGTGTTCCTTGCACCATTATTACCGATAATGCAGGAGGTCATCTGATGCAACACGGAATGGTAGATTTGGCAATTGTTGGCTGCGACAGGGCTTCAAAAAACGGAGATGTTGCAAACAAAATAGGAACCTACCTCAAAGCGTTGGCAGCCAGCGATAACAATGTGCCTTTTTATGTCGCTCTTCCTTCATCCTCCATCGACTGGACTATTTCGGACGGACTGGAAGAAATTCCTATTGAGGAAAGAGATCAGGATGAAGTGCGATACATACAAGGCATGAAAGACGATACCCTGGTAAATATTCTTATCACTGATAAAGATAGCAAAGCCGCAAACTTCGGATTTGATGTAACACCAGCAAGGCTTATCACTGGATTAATTACCGAAAAAGGAATTTGCAAACCAGAAAAAAATAGTATCTTAGAACTCTTTCAGGATAAAAATGAATTGACTGAATTATGAAGAAAGTAGCAATTATCGGTGGCACAGGTCTGGAACAGTTGAATATTCTGAAAAATATTGAATCGTTAAAAGTTGAGACGCCTTTTGGAGAAACAAGTTCTGATTTGATTACCGGAAAATTAGACGACTTTGAGGTTGTTCATATTTCCCGGCACGGAAGAGATCACAGCATACCCTCCTCCAGGGTGAATTTCAGGGCGAACCTTTACGCACTCAAACAACTGGAATGTACACATATTTTATCAACCACGGCATGTGGCAGTCTTAGGGAAGAAATTTGTCCGGGGGAATTTATCGTTTTTGATCAATTCATTGATTTCACCAGACACCATTCATCAACCATTTATGAAGAATATCAGCCCGGTGAGTTCAGGTATACCCCCATGGCGAATCCATTTTCCGATGATTTACGCGATGACCTTATAGAATCTTCGGTTACGTTGGGCCTGACTGTTCATACCAAGGGAACAGTGATCACCATTGACGGACCAAGATTTTCAACCCGGGCCGAATCTAATCTGTATAAATTGTGGGGAGCCGACATTATTAATATGACCACAGCTCCCGAGGTTATCCTGGCAAATGAGCTATGCATACCGATTGCTGTAATCGCCCTGTGCACCGATTTCGATTCGTGGCGTACCGATATCAAACCACCAACCACATCTGATATCCGGGAAATAATCGACCAAAACAGCAACAAGATTCTTGAGTTGATAAAGATTGCATTAACAAAGGTTTAAATAAGGCGACAACTCTTTTCCCATTTAATACTGTTAAAATTGACTAAACTTTGGTAATCATGAAGTTTGAAGAAGGCTATATTAAATTTGAATGTATTCTCAATCATTCCTCTTTTGATTTTCCGAATGATTTGTTTGAAAAAATAAATTCCTGGAGAGAAAAACTTTATCAGAAAAAACTTATTGGCGCTTACCCTGATGGTATTGGTTATGGTAACTTAAGCATTAAACATAAAGAGCATACTTTTATTATTACAGGTACCGCAACCGGTAACAAACCTGTTTTGACGAAAGAAGATTATGCTTTAATTACAGAATATAATCTTGCAAAAAACCAGGTTACGTGTACCGGAAAAATCAGAGCCTCGGCAGAAACCATGAGCCATGCGGCGGTGTATGAAAGCAATCCCGGAATCAGGGCTGTGATTCATATACATCATCTGGAACTATGGGAAAAATTAAGAGATACTCTGCCCATCACCTCTTATGACGTTGAATACGGCACCCCTCAAATGGCCTTTGAGATCATTCGTTTGTTCAGGGAAACCGATGTGTATGAAAAGAAACTCTTTGTTATGGGCGGCCACAAGGAGGGAATTGTTTCGTTTGGCAAGGATTTGGAAGAGGCGGGAGAGGTGATGATGGGGGTATAAAAAAAGAAGGAAAGGAAGGAAAAAATCCAACCTTTCCAGTTGTGTGGTCCCACTTGGGCTCGAACCAAGGACCCCCTGATTATGAGTCAGGTGCTCTGACCAGCTGAGCTATGGGACCAATATTTCAAAAATCTGGCCATTTTATTTTCGCTCTTACCCACTTGGGCTCGAACCTTGGACCCTCCCGACATTCTGGTCGGGATGCTCTGACCAGCTGAGCTATGGGACCATTCTGAAAATCCTGATTTTTTGCAGGAGTGCAATATTAATTATTTGACTTGAATTATACAATTATTTGAAAACAAAATTCTTCTTTCAGATTTGCACATAAAAAATTTTCATTTTTATTAATAAATTATTATTTGTAATTTTTGTGCATATTAACCACAAAAATAAAAACTATGGAAAACAGAACTGGTTTTGGACCACGTCTTGGTGCGTATCTTCTCGATTTGGTATTAGTTGGTATTATTTCAGCGATCCTGGCCCCTATCATTGGTTTTGGAGGCGCTGCTGCCGGTGCCTCTATGGGTTCGGCGAGTGGAGATTTTGAAGCTGCTACAGGGGCTGCAACAGGATTCCTGGGTGGATTAATGGCAGCGATGGCGGCTGTGTACGTCATCGGAGTAGTTTGGTTTCTGTTGGAAGGTTTGACCGGATTTACCATTGGAAAATTGATTGTTGGAATTCGTATTGGAAATGACGATGGTACCAAAGCAGGTATTGGAAAACTCATGCTCAGGTATGTTATTAAAAACATTTCTTTTCTTTTTGGTATGTTAGCTTTTGCATCCGGAGTAAGATTTTTAAATAATCTTGGTAGTTTATTAGGCCTGATTATATTTATCGGATGCTTTTTTGTACTTGGCGCTAAAAAACAAGCTTTTCACGATATGATAGCAAAGACTGCTGTATATAAGAAATCGGTTCTGAAATAAATTTTGAACTAAATAAAATTTAAAACGTGAGAGCAAAAATGCTTTCACGTTTTTTTATTTTAGATCAATTCGATACCTTTTTCTGCAATTTCTAAACACCTGACTACTCAGGCAATGCCTCAGCCCCTGATTCTTTCTCTACTGGCTCCTCCTTTGCGGCATTTTCTACATTTTTTATCAGCCTGTCCCGTAAGATAGATACTATCTTGCTGCCTGGGTACGGAGCATTATTGATAAAATCGTTTAGTTTATCATCTATGATATTGCCATTTGAATCATAGATATCTCTTCGGGCCAAAATTGCCATATCAAAATCTTCTTTATTTGTCGAGAGATTATCTTTCAGTACCCATCCTGAATTTAGATTATTTCTTCCAATTACATTACACCAGCCGTCTTTTTCTTCGGTGATGGCTACTATATCAATATCATCATATGCCTTTTTTGCTGATTTTGTGAGGATATCAGGCCGTTCATACACAGGAGTACTTACGATTACTGCTGCCGGAGTGGCATTGATAATTAAATATTTGCATAGAGACCAGCCGACCGTTCCGTCTGACAGTTCCACGTTGCAGTATTCTCTCTTGCTGACGCTGTCTATTTCGGATTTCCCCAGGATAGTGACAGTTTCTCCCAGTTTTATAAATGTCACATGACTTTTGGGTTGTGTGTAATCTTCTAATACCTGTAATCCGTTAACACTGTAATCGTACATACATACGGCAGTTGATTTTTCAACTGCTGTTGTGTCTGCTGTTGCTTCATCTTTGGTTTTTCCCTGTTTATTCGAACACGTTACGAATGTTGTCAGGGCAACCAGTATTAAAAAGTTGGTCAGGTAGCTTACTTTTTTCATCTGCTATGTGTTTAGGTTAATAATTTTCCAATGAGTAACTAACAATATGTAATTCTAACTATTTATCTGTAATCTCTAATAACAGATAAATATGCAAATAAATTGTAAGATATAAATAATAAATTAATGAAAGAAAATATAAGCGATGAAAATGGCAGCAATAACACCAGCCAGGTCTGCAATGAGACCGCACGCGACAGTGTAACGTGTACGGCTAATATTAACGGCACCGAAATATACAGCCAGCGTATAAAAAGTGGTTTCGGTGGATCCCTGAAATATACAGGCCAGCTTTCCAACAAAAGAATCAGCGGTGTAGTGATGCATTATCTCAATGGTCATTCCCCTGGCGGCACTGCCGCTCAGAGGCTTCATCAAAGCCGTTGGCAAAGCCTTCACAAATTCGGTATCAAAACCGAACAATCCAAAAAATTTCGCAATACCCGCCAGGATATAATCAAATGCTCCTGAAGCACGGAAGATACCAATGGCAACCAGCATAGCCACAAGATAGGGGATGATTTTAATCGCCACTCCGAAACCCTCTTTGGCTCCGATAAGAAATTCATCGTACATATTAATCTTCTTTCTTAATCCCAACACAAAAAAGAAGATGATTATCAGAAACAAAATAAAATTACCCCAGAAGGACATTGTAATATCTACCTGACTTTTATCCATCGATTTCACCATCCATAAAATCAGGGCAACGAAAGTACTTAAACCACCAAGGTAAAACAATACAATCCAGTTGAACAGGTTGATCCGCTGTACGATTGAAACGGCAACCAGTCCAACCAGCGTTGAAATAAAGGTAGTAAGCAATAGGGGAAGAAAAATATCCGAAGGATTTGCTGCCCCCGCCCCCATTCGATAGGCCATAATACTGATAGGTATTATGGTCAGTCCAGAGGTGTTCAATACAAGAAACATTATCTGTGCATTGGTAGCGGTATTTTTCTGCGGATTGATTTTCTGTAATTCTTCCATTGCTTTCAGGCCAAAGGGAGTAGCGGCATTATCCAGCCCCAGCATATTCGCAGTAATATTCATCAGCATGGCCCCAATGGCAGGATGATCTTTAGGAACCTCCGGAAAGATTTTTCTGAAAAAGGGTGAGACAGCTCTGGATAAAATCTGCACGGCTCCCCCCTTTTCCCCAATTCTCATGATACCCAGCCATAATGTCATTACCCCGATAAGAATGATAATAATATTAATACTGGTAGCAGCCATTTCGAAAGTGCTTTTCACCATAGCGGCAAAAACATTCAAATCTGTTTTATCGAATATTACTCCCAGATACTGTGCAAAAAAATCACGAAAATAATACCCGACAACCCTGAAAAGCGCTACAAGAAAGCCCACCAGAAAAAAACCAATCCAGATATAGTTTAGTAGCATGGTCAGGAATAATGTTCAGAATATAAAATTAGGATAAATCCCTTATAATAAGTCAATCGAATTTTAATTCTTATTAACCAAAGGCCAATTTGAAGTTTCATGTCTATTGAAATAGTGCATTTATTGGTAAATTAGCATCCTAATGCTAAAACATCTCAAAAAAAGCCTAAATAACATCCCTGACTTGTATAGGGATCTCCTGTAAAAATGCATTTGAGTTCTATTGTGAGATTCCTGCTGTCGCAGGAATGTTTGGTTGTGGGCTTATTTAAAGATGTTTTTAAAAATCCGGGAATGTATGCCTTTTTACAAGTTATAATATTTAAGTATTAATGTAAACTTATAAGATTACGATTAATGTGAAAGATTCAGTAGTATGAAATATCATTTACTGCTTTCAATGATGCCTATCGCAGTTTCGAGAATAGTATCTACTCCACTGGCGCTGTCTGCCCTGCTTATCCAAACCGGCTCATCGGGATAAATACCCGTAAATTGATAATCCCGTCCTGATGGTAATTGTGCCTGTGAGTTTGAAAGACGAATTAACCACCCGTTGGGAAGTATTTTCTGTATTGGATTGCCGCTTCCGCCTCCGGAAGTATCCCCGATAATCGTAACATTGGGTAATACATCCATGTCTGCCAGAAACCCTTCCGTGGCGCTGAAACATCTTCTGTTTGTTAGCACTGCAACTGGTTTGGTATAAATTATCTTACCTGCCGGTTGAACATATCTGTCAATCCATTCGGTAAAATCGTTGTGACCGGGTCCGTTTCTATACCTGGACTTAACAGTGAAATATTTTGTATCCGTAAATCTGCTGGCGATGGTATCGGCATTAATGGAACTGCCACCTCCATTAGATCTTACATCGATAATAATTCCATCGGTATTGGAATATTTTTCAACGAATTGATCAACTACCCTAAAATATTCGTTATCTCCACCGAATGTTTTAATCGTCAGGTAACCGATATTATGCGACCTGATTTTGGCATAGGTAATGATATTATTTGGATATTGGATGGCTTCAAGGTACCTTTTAATATTTATCTGGTTCAGGGGATATTTATCATACCATCCGGCATAACTTGATATGGAATTCCAATTGAACAGATTCACATGTCCATCTTTTAATAAATTGGACATTTTTGCAAGCTGAGAAAATAAGGCTGCATCAGACATACCGTTCATTATCTTTGGTTTGTACACCAGATAAACCGAATCCCAATCCAAATTCAGATAGGGAAAAAAAGAATAATGTCTGTCTAATTCCTGCCAGCATACCTCAAAAACATTTTCGGGTGTATCAAATGATTTTTCATCGAAAATGATATTCTCACATCCGCCTAATACTATTATAGCCAAAAAGAAAATTACAGATCGCATATCCTAAAAATTATAGATTAAACCTGCCAGATAGTTTTTATTCAGCACTTTAAGCTTATAGGGAAGGGAATAACTATAATAAAAAAACCTGTATTCAAGACTCAAAGAAAATCTTTTTGAGATATCATATTTGTATTCTATCAGCGATAGCATATTAAAATGTTTATTAAAGGAAACAATAAGCCATTTTCCATCATTGGAATTGAATCGTGAATTATAGTAATCTGGACGTGTTAAGTAACTTAGAAAACCGGTGGAGAGTGTCAGGCCAAAATAATGTTTACCGTTGGTATAATTTGGGCAAGCTGTAATCTGTAATGATCCTGAATTAACATCGTACGAATCGACAAAGTCTGTATAAGGATATTGCTTATTTAATGATTCCCTGTGACGAAACGAACCAAAACCATGCACCCCCATACCTGCAAAAACCGAAAATTTCTGATTTTCCGATTTATACACCTGATATAAAAGATCATAATTTAATTCCCCATGCCGGATTTCAACATAATTATAATTGTAGAGTTCCTCTCCATTCAAAGCTTTCAGCTTATCCGTCATGTAATAAAAGCTTACCAGTTGGATCCATTTTTTATCATTATAGCTAAGTTCAATCCTAAAGGGTTGAAATTTCTTATTGCTATAAATCATAAAATTATCCCACTCATCCTGCACTATGGTCTTCATGAGACCAATTGAATATTTCACCTCAAAATGCCTTGTTTTCTGCGAGAACCCTGCTGACATACTGAATAATACAAAGAATATAGTAATCAGGAATTTAGTGAGATATTTCATATTTTCCCTTCTGATCATGGATAGGGTTTGTTGAAAATTTTCAATAAGTTTACTTAAGAAATTGCATAATAAGTGTTTTATTTCCCTCAGACAATTTTCCGTTTTTAGATTTAAGATTCAATCTTACCGGTTTATCCAGCTTATCTCTTAAAGTTCGCTGCATATTACTGAACATGGTTCCTGTTGCAAGCATGTACGTAGTAAAAAATCCAACTTTCTTTCCTTTGAGATCGGGAAACTGTGCTGCATACTGACGCCATGTCTTATCCGGGTGCTGAAGAACCACAAACAAGCCGTGTGTCCAGCAGCCAATCAAAACAATATCAGCCTTTTTGATATCATTGTTCTGAACGTCATAAATGGAAATCATTCTCGAACCGTACCCTGAACTTTTAAGATATTTATCGATTTCGTAGGCAAACTGACGGGTAGTGCCTTTTTTACTGTAATAGATTACCAGTGTATTCATATTGAGTTTCAAAATTGAGTTTTCACTTAGTCTGTAAAAATAACCAATGAAAAGATATTCGCAAACTGTACACCTTTAATTATCTTTTAGAAATAATTCATCACATCCGTTAAAGGTTTTTTGTCCTGAATCTATCATTGATTAATCAACCCAAAATATTTTCAAAAAACCTTAAAAAAAATATCATTATATTATTTTTATAGGTTGAATCTTAATTCACAATGATATGAAACTTACAGATAAAATACATCTTCTAAAAATAGACTTTGAAATCACTCTTGGTCCTGACAAAAAGTTACCCAGATTTGTGAATGTATTGATAATCTTCGGAAACAAGATTACACTTGTTGACACTGGTGTGAAAGGGAGTGAAGAAAAAATAGTTGAATATATCCGTAAAAATGGGAGATCACATACTGATATTGATACGATTGTTCTTTCTCACTCACATCCCGATCATATTGGCAGTGCGGCAAAGATAAAAGAAATAACCGGCTGTAAAGTGCTGGCGCATGAACTGGAGAAAGAATGGATAGAAAACATATCCCTTCAAAATGAGCAGAGACCGGTTCCGGGATTTTTCAACCTGGTTGACAGGCCGGTAAAGATAGATGAATTTTTAGTTGACGGACAAAGCACGAAAGTCGATGATGACATTACCATTGAAAACATTCATTCACCGGGACATTCTAAAGGATTGATCAACCTGTATTTTAAAGAAGACAAAATTCTTTTTACCGCCGATTCCATTCCCCTGAAAAATGACATCCCGAATTATGATAATTTTCAGGACTTAATGAATTCGCTCAAGGCAATCTGGGAAAACAACCAATATTCAATATTACTTACCTCCTGGACTCTACCGTTTAAAAACAGGGAGGAAATAGAAGTTTTAATTGAAGATGGAGATAATTATATGAGAAAAATTGATAATTTGGTTAAAGAGAACTATTCCGGAAACGAAACCAAACCTCTTGAATTCTGCAGAAAAACGATTGAAAAATTAGGACTGTCTCCGTTCCTGGCAAATCCGATAACAGACAGGGCATTCAGAAGTCATCTTTAATCATATATAAAATAGAAAATAAAAAATTGTAAGATATTACAAGCAATTTTTTAAATCCTGTGATCTTCTCTTATAATGGTTCGGCATCCTCCGTCAAGACTTTTGCTCCAGTCTTTCATCGGATAAATTTTCTTAATTTTATCTGATTCTCCGATATCTTTCAACCGTTTATAAATCATCTGCCAGGCACATGGTTGGTCAGGACTCACTTCACATCTGTCTTCGCGTGACCCTCCACACGGACCGTTCAAAATGTGCTTTGCACAGCGGGTTACAGGGCAAATACCGCCAAAATCCGCCAGCAAACAGGCTCCGCACTGGGCGCATTTTTCAGTCCAGACACCTCTTGATTCAAGAATTCCCAAAAAAGCAGTATTTAGTCCTGCATATACCGGCTTGTCGGGATATCTCTCGGCAATGGCCTGCACGCCTGCACCGCAGCCCAATGAAAGTACAGCATCGTTCTTCTTGATTTCTTCGGCTGCCCCTTCAATAAATACATTATCGCACTGCCGTTCAATGGTATATTCATTGAATTTGATGTATACTCCCGCTTTTTTTGTGGCAATTCTCAGCGCTGAAGAAATGATTGATACTTCACGTTCACCACCCGCCAGGCAAACCGTAACACAGGTTCCACAACCCAATACAAGTACATTTTTATGTTCCTTGACGATATCAAGAATTTCGGGTATTTTTTTTCTCTCTGCTACAATCATTTCGAAGTCTCCTCTTTTAGTTTTATATTTTTAGTTCCTATCGGATTAGGTCCCAATAGTTTAATTTCATCAACCATTTCATGTATTATTTTTACCAGGTTAACTGCACCGGCTGCCGAAACATTGACCATTCGCAGACGCTCTTTTTTAATTCCACACTCTTCCAAAAGGTCCCGTATGGCATTCACCCTTCTTTTTGCGAAAAGATTTCCTTCAATAAAATGACATCCACCTTCCAGGCATCCGGCAATAAGCACTCCGTCTGCGCCGTTTTCAATAGCTCTCATAAAGTACTCGGCTTCCAGCCGGCCTGTACAGGGAGTACGAATTATCCTTACACCGGTGGGATACTGCAATCGCATAGAACCGGCCAGATCTGCCGATGCGTAGGCGCAGAAGTGACAGCAAAAGGCGACTATTTTAGGTTCAAAGTTTTTATTATCCATTTATCATACTGTTTCGACAACATCAAACAACGTATCTATCATATTTTTAAAATGTCCTGAGCGGAAATGATTCAGCTGAATGGCTCTGGCAGGACATTCGGAAGCACAAATCCCGCAACCCATACATTTGGCTTTTTCAATTTCTGCCTTATGATCATAGTTAAGCATGGGTGCACCATAAGGACATGCTTTTACGCAAGTCATACACGAAATACATTTTTCCTGATCGACAACAGAAACCTGTGCGCCAACTTCGAGATGGGTTTTTGAAAGAATAGTCGCCGCACGTGCAGCAGCAGCTTTGGCCTGGGAAATATTCTCATCGATCATTTTAGGTGAGTGTGCCAGACCGCACAGGAATAATCCTTCTGTTGCAAAATCCACGGGTCTGAGTTTCATATGTGCTTCCACATAAAATCCATTTGAATTTAAGGGCACTTTAAGCATATCCGAAATGCGCCTGTTATCTTCATTTGCATCCAGACCAGTGCTCAATATCAGTTTATCTGCTTCGATAATAATTGATTCTGGGAAATCGGGACTTTCCACTTTTACTGAACTCAATACCCCATCGATATCTGAAACAACGGGGGGATTTTCTTCATTATAACGGATAAAAATTACTCCTGCTTTCCTGGCTTCCCTGTAATATTTCTCCCTGAAACCGTAGGTTCTGATGTCCCGGTATAGAATGAAAATCTTCGCCTCCGGATCATCCTTCTTTATTTTCAATGCATTTTTAACAGCCATTGAACAACAAATTCTGCTACAATAAGGTCTTTCCGGAGTTCTTGACCCAACACATTGTATCATCACATAAGTATCGCCTTTCTTATCAGCTTTTTTCGAATGCAACAATTTCTCAAGTTCAATCTGGGTCATGATATTTTTAACAATTCCATAGGAGTATTCCTCTGTTTTAACCGGTTTTGCGCCTGTAGCAATAATTATCGCTCCACATATAAGTTCTTTTAATTTTCCCTCCCGGGTAAGCTTCACTTTAAAATCGCCTATATGACCCGACACACTTTCAATTTCAGAGTCCAGATAAACATCTATATTTCGTTGCTTATTCACATTTTCAATCAGTTGATCGATAAAATCAAGGGTGGATTCATTCTCAAGTGTACTGTGAATAAATTCCATGTTCCCTCCGAGTTTTGATGATTTTTCAATCAAATCAACATCATATCCCTGCTCAGCTAAAGACAATGCAGCTGTTAATCCGCTGACTCCGCCTCCGAAAACCACTGCATTCTGATGAATAGGTATTCTTTCACCTTCGAGTGGAAATAAATGAAACGACCTGGAAATGGACATTTTAACCAGTTCAATTGCCTTTTCCGTAGCATTTTCAGGCTCTGAGGAATGAACCCACGAGCATTGATCACGAATATTTGATAATTCAAACAAGTAGGGATTCAATCCCGCTTCACGCAAGGTTTCACGAAATATGGGCTCATGTGTTCGTGGAGTGCATGATGCCACCACAATTCTGTTGAGCCGGTGAAGCGATATCTGTTCTTTAATGTTTGAAAGACTTGCATTTGAACAGGTGTACATGGTATGTGAGGCAAAAACAACTCCTGGTTCGTCCTTTATACTTTCAGTAACTTTTTCAACATCCACCGTTCCTGCAATATTTATCCCGCAATGACAAACAAAAACTCCGATTCTTGGCTTTTCGTCACTTACGTCGTGTTCCTGCGGATATTCCCTGGTTTTTATCATTGTGTTTTTTGCAGGTGCCAGCAATTCCATTGCCATAGAAGCTGCAGCGCTTGCCTGCATAACTGTTTCGGGAATATCTTTGGGTTCCTGGAAAGCTCCGCCGACAAATACGCCGGGTTTGGATGTGGCCAATGGATTCATCCTGTCAGTAAGACAAAATCCATAGGCATTCATCTCGATTCCCAGTTTACTGATACTTTCGGTAACCGAATCTTTCGGATCAAGACCTACAGCCAGAACAACCAAGTCAAACTCCTCTTCCACATATCCATTTATACCATCTATATAACCCAGGCGCAGATCATTGGTCTGCGGAACCTGGATGATCCGTGAAGGCATACTCTTTATATAATGAATATTATTCATGGCTTTGGCACGTTCGTAATACTGATCGAAATCTTTACCATGTGCCCTGATATCCATATTAAAGATGGTCCCTTCCATGTCCGTAAGGTGTTCTGATGCGATCATTGCCTGTTTTGTTGTTGCCATGCAACATATCGAGGAACAATACTCATTGGTTTTTGAATCACGTGAACCCACACATTGAATCCATGCAATTCGTTTAGCCGGTTTCCCGTCATCTCTTCTTACAACATGACCGCCAAAAGGACCTGCAGCTGACAGCATGCGTTCAAACTGAACACTTGAAAGCACATTTTTGTACAGATTGAATCCATATTCACCCTTAACTCCCGCGGTAAATTCTTCAATTCCGGGAGTTAGCACCACAGCGCCAACCTCAAGTTCAATCATTTCATCGGTCATCGTATGATTGATGGCTTTCTTTTCGCATGCCGCCACACACTCCATACATTCAGAACATTGGGCGCAGTTGAGGCACCGCTCTGCCTCAGCAATGGCATCATCTTCTGAAAATGCCGATTCAATTTCATTGAAATTACCCAGTCTTTCCTGAGATTCAAGCTCATCTGCAAGAGCGCGTTTCTTTTTATTAAGTCCGCTAAGATCAGGAAGCAGTTCTTCGGTCAACGGTTTCAGCGTTTCTTCAAACCGATTCGAAAGCATATCTTCTTTATTCAGAAATCGTCCGATTGATTCAGCTGCACGTTTTCCCGATGCCACAGCCATAATTACACTTGCAGGTCCTGAGGCATTATCCCCACCGGCAAATACTCCTTTAACCGAAGTTTCAAGTGTAATTGGATTCACCTTAAAATAACCTCTTTCGGTTTCAATTCCCAGATGATCAGAGAGCTGAATATCAACCATCTGACCAATGGCAATAATCAAATGATCGGTTTTGATTTTCGAAAGTTTTCGTTCATTATAAACCGGTTTGAATTTTCTATTTTTATCAAATACACTGACACATTGTTTTAATTCAATTCCTGTAACCGAACCATTTCCCATAATTTTGTTGGGACCCCATCCGTTTCGGATGACAATTCCTTCTTCCAGGGTGGCTTCAATTTCATCTTTATATGCCGGCATCTCATCACGCTGTTCGAGGGATACAAGTTCCACTTTATCGGCGCCCAGACGCAAAGCTGTTCGGGCTACATCTACCGCCACATTTCCACCGCCTATCACAGTTACTTTGCCCTTTAACACTGGTTTTTCTTCTTGTTCTCCTACCTGTTTGAGAAATTCCACACCATAAAGCACACTTTCTTTTTCTTCACCCTTAATCCCTAATTTTCTGCTTACATGTGCACCCGCGCTTATATAAACTGCATCATTTTCCTTTTGAAGTGTTTCAAAACTGATATTTTTTCCGACACAGCAATTCAAAACAATTTTAACTCCCTTTCGCTGGATGAGTTCAATTTCATAATCCAAAATTTCTTTAGGAAGCCTGTATTGCGGTATGCCCCAATACAACATCCCCCCAGCTATGCTTTTTGCTTCGTAAATGGTAACCGCAAAACCCTTATCCGCCAAATCGGCAGCGGCAGTTAATCCGGAAGGGCCGGCGCCTATAACGGCCACTTTCTTTGCATTTGGTTCTGGCGATTTTTCCTCGGGCAAAGCCAGTTCTCCGGACTTTACCAGCTTTAGTTCCTCATCAGAGGCAAATCGTTTTAGCTGACGTATGGCGATTGCGCTATCCACCTGTTCACGGGTACAAGCGCTTTCACACGGTGCAGGACAAACACGCCCACAAATTGCAGCCAGTGGATTTCTTTCCCGGATAAGATTAACAGCTTTTACGTATTCTTTTTTCTTGATAAGCTGAACATAGCCCTGAACGTTAATATTGGCGGGACATTCCATTTTGCATGGGGCATGCCCGAGTTTTAACATATTGGGCATATTCGGAATTGCCTGTGCATAGTATTTCTGAATTACTTTTCTTTTCCCAAGGTTCCGGTTAAATTTATCATCTATTTCAACAGGACAGGCAGTGGTGCATTCCCCACAATCATTACAAATAGTTTCGTCGATAAAACGGGGTGATTTCTTTATAGTTGCCTTAAAATTTCCCGGTTCGCCTTCAAGGTTTACCAATTCCGAAAGAGAGAGTATTTCAATATTTAGGTTTCGGGCACATTCAACCAGCTTGGGAGAGATAACACAAATAGCACAGTCCCCTGTAGGAAAAGTCTTGTCAAGATGTGACATCATTCCGCCAATAGTGGCCGAACGATTCACAAGGTAAACTTTATATCCGGAGTTGGCCAGATCAAGAGATGCCTGAACACCTGCAATTCCACCACCTTCCACCAGGACGGCTCCAACCATTTTTTTCTTATTGTTCATACTCATCCTTTCCTGAATTAATTATACCGACTCTTTGACAAATTCAATCACCGGCTTTGGTGAAACGATGCATTTATTCATCCCGAGCTTACGGGGTGAAATTCCAAGACACAAGCCTATCAACTGTGAAATGTATACAATTGGCATTTCGTAAGATGTATTTTTAATTTTATTGATATTGCTCTGACGCATATCCAGATTAATCTGGCACATGGGACATGCTACCGCTATACATTGAGCGCCAGATGACTCAGCCATTTCAAGTACAGAGCCGGATAATTCAATGACAATATCAGTCCTGGAAATAGCAAATCCTCCACCACAACAAGCTACCTTATGAGGCCAGTCAACGCTTTCACCGCCCATACTCTTCACCAGTTGATCGATTAGTGTCGGATTTTCTGGATCATCAAAATCTGTTACATCCTTTGGTCTCACCAACAGACACCCGTAATAGCTTGCCACCTTTAATCCATCCAGCATATGTGTGAATTGCTTTTTCAATCGTTGAATTCCTATCTCTTTAATGATTAGTTCAACAAAATGAATGACACGAACAGTTCCATCGTAGTCTTCTCCTAATGATTTTGCCACCTCTTTCCGGATTTCAGGATTGGTTCGAATTTCATGATTGGCAACTTTCATTCTGTTATAACAGGCAGCACAGAAGACCACCATATCAAGCCCCATTTTCTGAGTTATCAGAAGATTGGCTGCAGGCAGCGCTATGGAAAGTATTTTACCGGTATGATGCGCAGGAGTGGATCCGCAACATGTCCACCCTTTGGGTTCAACCAACTCGATATCAAGTGCTTTGGCCACATGTATCACCGACATATACTGGTCGCGTGCTGTCGATTCTGCTGAACATCCCGGGTAATATGCGTATCTCATTTTTTTTATTTTCGTTATATATTTGAATCCATTTTTTCACGCAAAGACCGCTAAGACAGTCGCGGAGATCGCAAAGAATTAAAAATTATTAACTATTCTGTGAATATTTTCTTTTAGAAGTTTAGAATTAAAATTTAGTAACAATCCAAGTTTTAGTCCAGAAAGTCTTAAATAAGTCAGTGTTTGAGCAAAATGAACAGGAGCTAAAATTTCAACAGATTTAACTTCGATGATTACCCTATTATTTACTATTAAATCAATTCTGTAACCTACATCTAATTTTACTTCTTTGTATATAAATGGCATAGAAACCTGCTGTTTCACCTCAAAACCTGCTTTTATTAAATCATATGCAAGTGCATTCTCATAAGCCGATTCCAACAATCCAGGTCCAACAAACTTATGCAAATCAATTGCTGCCCCAATCACTAACTTAGATATTTCATTTTCATTCATTGTCAACATTAACTTTGCGTTCTTTGCGTTTATTTACAAATTAGTCTTTGCGCTCTTTGCGTGAAACTACCCATTTTAGTTTTCTTTGTCTTTTGCTTTAAATATTCGTTTGATATATTTTTTATCTCCTTTAAATGATGGCAGGAGAGCAATCTTCCTTTTCCTCAGCATCATCGGGAATTTATTCGTATCCTGCAGGTAGGTTGAAGTTCCCAGTTTGTATTTTGCAATCATTCCCAGGTCGTAGGTTCTTCCGAACAGCCTGACCGTATTCAGGAATGATTTATTAAAAAGATGAACTCTCTCTTTCTGTAGTTTGCTCTTGTCCCGGGTGGAAAGTACCCTTAGGGCGTCATTCACGGCAGACATATCAATTTTCATAGGACACCGTTCAAAGCATGTTTCACATGATACGCACATCCATATCAAATCACTCTCGAAGGACTCGTTTCCATTGCTTAACTGTAACCTGCGGATAGTCTCGGCAGGGCCCATTTTGGTAATAGCAGCCACCGGACAGCCATTGCTGCATTTTTTGCATTGCAGGCATTCTCCGATTTTCACTCCCGATATCCTTTCTACCGAAGATATCAAAGATTGCCCATTTTTCTTTTTACTGATTACAATAGCCATGTTTCTGATTTGTTAAGACTTATACTTCCAAATCCTCCTCTACCATATCTTCGATATCCTCTCCTTCGCTATAAACATCCCTTTCAGGGGTTGAAGGAACACCTTCGATGCTCGGAACCACCTTACGATAAACCCTTGAAGGTTTCATTTTTTTGCCATCCACTGTCAGTAGATCATCGATCTTGATATGAAAGAGTCTTTCATTCTCCTTTAAATAAGGATATATTAATTCCCAGTCTTTTTCGGTTAGCGGGGAGAACAGACAACCGTTTAGCTGCTGAGTTACCAGCTTGCGGTGTGGATCCCTTACAAAAGCAGCGCCACCGGAAGCAAGCGAAAACAGGTTACTTCCCGGATAAGGCTCAGGTAAAGGAACTAGCTCACCTTCTTCGTTAAACTTAATCCCGTTTACAATGACAAATCCTCCCTTGTTGTGCGGATCACCAGCCATAAATGATTCACCAAGAAAATCGAGGCTTGTGCCGTTAATAATCACACGAGGTTTTCCAACGGAATTGATCATTGGACGACCGGCTGCATTCCCCTTTACATAAATTGAACCTCCCTTGGCTCCGTATAGAAATGTCTGACCAACATCGCCATAAATTACAAGTTTACCGTCTTTAATAATCTGTCCAAGTTGATCCTGCGCATTCCCATGAATGGCGATGGTTATTCCGTCAATTCCCGATGCAAGGTAATCACCACAACTCCCATAGACATCTATCTTCACATCATGGGTTTGCGGACCCAATCCACAACCAATATATCGTTGTCCGGCACAGTTAAATACAATAAAATTCCGCCATCCCAGCATATATGCTCTAACCAGGTACATAGCATCACAATCATTACCCTCAGGAGGAAAAAGCTTTGCATCAATTACGAGGGTTTTTTCATGGGTAAGTGGCTTCCTGAGATCCTTTCGTGTATCAAAATCGATTAACCGGTATTTGCTTTCAGGATTTTTCTTATCAATTAATTTAGGCAGTCCTTTAAACAGTTTATCCAGTTCTGTGCGAACAATATGCAATACATGACTGTGTCTCTTTGCCCCGGTTGGAAAATTTTGATCGTTCAACGTCGTCAGGGTATCAATGGCATATCTGGTATGTTCATTTTTTACGGAGAGTTCTCTTATGATGCGACAGGTTGCCCGGATATCTTCAAATGCCCATCCAGGGAGATTTAATCTAAAAAACTCAGTCAAATCTTCACCTCTCTCCACATGATTTTTTATGGCTGCAATGATCTGATCCTTTATCTCAGAGGTTTCTGTTTCAATGGTAAAATCGCACCCTTCTGTTTTATCGGTAATATGTACCGGAGAACCGAATTTATCTTTACATTCCAGCTTGTATTTTCCGCCACCATCCGGAATTATATTGAACATGAAGGCGCCTCCGTCGGAATGGCTACCCCCGCGTGCATTCCAGTATTTGTCAGCTACAGGGCATATTCTCTTATCATCCTTTGATAAGCTAAGCAATGTGGCATCAATGGCTTGTTTTTCGGAACCGATTAAGCCAACCTGTACTTCGCCGTCAACGAAAGCAAAAACCTGTGGTCTGAGCATGGCCGTATCGGTAATTCCCATCAACTGGAAGCTGCGGTTTGCAAGAAGGTTTCTGGCAATGATGAAAAACCAGGGACCATCAGGTGAACCATGAATATGTGAGGCCTGGATGGCACGGTATATTTTTTGTTTTTCCGGCGCCAGCCGGTCAAAGTCGAGTTCAGTGGTAGGAGCCAACGCTTCAATAATATACTCTACCGGGTATTTATAGACTCTTGAAAGCAGGTCGAATGTCAGGGCAGATACTTCAGTATCGGTGATGAATTGGGGAAAGATGTTCCGCTGTTTAAGATATTCTGTCACCGAATGATAATTTGCAAAGTCTCCGTTATGTACCAAAGCCATATTCATCGCCGTGAACGGATGTGCGCCTCCCGGATGCCAGACACGCCCCCGTGTGGGATAACGCTGGTGAGCTATCCAAGCATGTGCGCACAGATCGTCGATTTTGTAGTATTGTGTCACCGCTTCTGCATAGCCAACCACTTTAAGAATCATGATATTACGCCCCTGTGACATGACAAAAGCCATCTGGTTTGGTGGAGCAACATAAAATTCGTGATTCAGCTTAAAGCTGTTCTGGTTAACAAACTCATCCTCCGCATCACGCAGTTCTAATTTTTCAAATTTGTTATCTGTAATAAAAGTTTTTAACAGATTTTCCTTAACTCTGACAAAATATCTGTATACATCCGGGGGCTTAACATCCAGGCCTGGCACTGATTTCCAATCGTCAACAGTATCAAGCTTAGAAGATTTAGTGATTTCAAATACCGGATTGATATATTTTTTTTCAACATTTGTGCGGGATTCAGGATCAAGATAAGCAACATGCAACATGTAACATTCATCCAGTACTTCCCTGGTTACTCCAAGTTGTTCAGGAATAAACCCAACTGCGGCAATTCCTCCACCTTTGCCATTGCCTCTGTTATGCATCAACCTGGAAGGCTCATGAATATGTTTTCCGGGAACTGGTCGGGTGCAGCAAAATCCGATAACACCACAACCTCCTTCAGCTTCCATCCCTTCTGATCTTTCAAAATAGCCAATTGTCTCAGCGAGCTTTTTTTTCGATTTCAGAATATTATTGATGACGTTACTTTCCATATATTCCTTCCTAATTATCAGACAAATCCAGATGAATTAATAAATCGGTTCTTCCACGCAATTCTTTTATACTTTTAAGTCCAAGACGTTTCAGAATGTCTTTCAATCCTATGGCCCATGCATTATATAAGTTTAATATCCGTTGAGTTCCCCATTCTACCGTCATTTGCGTAATGAGCCCGGGATCGGTTGTGGCGATACCTCTCGGACAACCGCGTCCGCTGGAACAACGACTGCATCGCAGACAACATAATGCCACCAGTTCCGCTGTTCCAATCACAACTCCGTCGGCACCCAATGCAATAGCCTTTGCTACATCGTAGTAATTACGGATACCTCCGCTGGCAATAAGGGTCACCACATCGCGTGCTCCTTCCGATACAAGAAAACGGTGTACTTTAGGAATCGCATAATCTATGGGCATAGCGATATTCTTTTTGGCAATATCAGGCGCTGCACCGGTTCCGCCATAGCCACCGTCAATATGTATGATATGTGTGCCGGCATAGTAACTGCCCACTGCAACCATATCCACATCAGTAGGTGTTGACACTTTTGTAGAGACCAGTGTTCTTCGATTAATATGTTTAATCCAATCGATATGCTTCATATGATCCTCGATGGAATAAACACTATGAAACGGGAACGGAGAAAAAAGCGGAATTCCCTGGACAGCTTCACGCATT
The DNA here is from genome assembly GCA_963781805.1 of uncultured Bacteroidales bacterium. Taxonomy (GTDB): domain Bacteria; phylum Bacteroidota; class Bacteroidia; order Bacteroidales; family UBA10428; genus JAFGPL01. The sequence goes on along the minus strand of CAWAHF010000004.1, from coordinate 3,857,423 downwards.
TTGGCTACTGAAGAAGTATTTTTTGTACCCAAAAGGTGTCCTCCCAGACCGGGTTTTGCACCCTGTGCATATTTAAATTCAACAATCCGCACACGTTGTATCGTCTCTTCCCTTACACCAAATAATCCGGTAGCAACCTGGGTAATCATATGATCGTCATACGGGCGGAGACGTTCCATATATCCTCCTTCACCTGAACACGAGAATGTATTCCATGCGGTGGCAGCCCTTACCTTTGACAATTGTGTGACATTGCTGATAGAACCGAATGACATCCCACCACCATACCAGGGCACATCAATTTTTATTTTAGGACGCCCGTCATCTCTCTTATTCAAATCAATACTGATATCAATTTCTTCTTCCTTCACCGGGGTTGGTTTTGCCGGAAATTTTATTCGCATCCGATCAAATCCGCCGTCGGAATCACCAGTTTCATATTCAAAATCACAATCCTCAGGTAGTGTGCTTCCGGTCTCGGCCATTTTCCAGGTTGCCAGAATCATATCCGACGACCACCTGTAATCTCCCAATACTTCCATCATAGGACTTTTGACCAGTTTTAGCGCTCCCTGGGGACATTTGCTAATACAGAAATTATCTGTTTTTTCGCAAACCGAACCATTACATTTATAACTTAAGGGTGTTGCAAAAAGCTTGTATCCCGTTTTAAACACATGTACCCCTTTGGTGCAGGTTTCAACACAGGTGCCACAAAGAGTACATTTTTCTTCATCACGAAAAATAATGTATTTTGCAATTTCATTCCGATACCTCGATGGAGCAGGTATGACCTTGCGCTCTATATCTACCTGTGGAACACGAGTTTTTAATGTGTTATCAGGAATTATCTCCTGCAGGTTGGTATTATTTTCTGAATATTGGTCCATAAATTTCTTCTTCAAGTTCGTCTTTAAACATCGCACGACCCACATCGCCTCTCAGTCTGCGGGCTTCACGCATACCCATAGCCCCCATTAGTTCAACCATCTGCCAGTACCATGCACCTATCAGGTTGACCATGCGGCCTGTTCCGTAGTTAAAATCAAGTTGCTTATCCAGCTTGGCCGGGCAATAATCGCCGGGTTTGCACGACTCACACAAATGACATTCCACGGCAATCATCAGAGGAATGTTAATAGAAACCAGATCAGCTCCGCAAATCAAAGCCTTGGCAACATGTTCTGCCATGGCAATCCCTCCTCCGGCAATAAGCGTAACCTCATCGCGTTTTTCATTTTTAATAAGCATTCCATGAATTTCTCTCACAATATCTTTAATGAACCTGGGCTGTTTGGTATCAATTTCATCACCATTCATATCCGTAACAAGATGAAAAGTATCAATGCCCGATTGGGAAAGCTTTTCAACACGATTTGTAGCATTTTTATCTAAACGCACTCTGACTGCAATGACACAATTTGGAAAATCTTTTCTCATCTTATTGACATGTTGTACCACCTCATTCTCATCCGGAATCTCAATGAACCTGGTACGGTTTAATAATGCCCTTGAAATTTCGGGACCATCGGATTCGAGAAAAAAAGCTACATTACTGAGGTACTCCTCTTTATTTTCCAATTTTATTGCATCCCATTTCTTCGAACTGATAAGGGCAATAAGGCCGGTTTGCCTTGCAGTTTCCAAAATATACGGATCAAGGTGCGGCAATGTATGTTTTTCTGATGGAAGATCAAATATTACCGGGAAAGGTAAAGAAATAATCGGGGGTAGGGATGAAGTGAGATTATCATCCTCAAAACTCAGATAGGAAGGTTTTTTTCCTATATCCACCGAAGTACTTATATATTCCCTGCCGTGAATTCCATCGCGTGTGGGACGGACAATTTCCGACATATCTGTCCACATAGAATCAAACCCATGGCCTGAGAATTTGCCCCGGTACCCAGCTCCTGAAACAGGGACTTTACCGGTTTCTGCCTCCAGCCAAATAGTACTGAATATGTTTGGTGTCCAATAGCTATTCCCTAATTTTTTATACTCCGAATTGATGGAAATCATCAACAGGTTTTTGGTACAGTTTTGAATGCACGAAAAACAGCCCATACATTCATAGTAAAGTGCGTGTACCTCATCGATATCATGTATAAAAGTATTTTCTTCTCTGTATTTGTCATAAACACATGCCTTTTTAACGCAATTGTGGCATCTTGCACAATCTTCGCGCCAGTCAACGACACCATACCTTCCTATTCTGGGAAGTCTCGGCTTGACATATGTTGTTTTGATATGATATTTTTCAGGCATATTTTAGAATTTTACAATCCGGCTTCTGTAATAATTTCACCAATGAGATCCTCTTTTCCCCCGGAAATAATATGAATACCGCTTAATCCTTTCATTCCTTTTATCTTTTTAATAGTCTCAACACAAATGGCTATGCCCATTTTCTTTTGTTCTTCAGCTGTACCGGCATCCTTTAATCTCTGAATATGAGAATTCGGAATATAGAAGTCAGTATGTTTTTCAAGTAAGGCGATGGCTTCATCATAGCTTTCCAGTGGATATATTCCTGCAATAATGGCCGTTTTTTCAGTTAACCCCTCCTGATGAGCAGCATCAAGCCATTCCTTGAAATCGGTGGTGTTGAATACTGCCTGGGTTTGAATAAAATTAGCCCCGGCTTTTACTTTTTTCATTAGCCTGAGAATATTCAAATCGAGAGGCCTGAGATATGGATTTGCTACTGCGCCTACTAATACTGAAAAGTTTCCTTCAATTTTTTTACCATTCATTAATACCTTTTCAGTCTTCATCCTGTTGATTGAGTTGATGAGCTGGATGGAATCGATATCATAAACATTGGCAGACTCCGGCAAATCGCTGAGCGACTGATGATACCCGGATAAACACAAAATATTATTCATCCCGAGAGAAACTGCTCCGAGAATGTCAGATTGCAGCGCAATTCTGTTTCTGTCGCGGGTAACAATCTGAAAAACAGGTTCAATGTCTGCCTGCTGCAACCTTACTGCGGCTGCAAGACTTGAAATAATTGGTCCGTTTGGATTGTCTGCCACATTTATAGCTACAGCCCCAGATCTCTTTAATTCATCCGCAGGGATGGTATTTATATTTGTATCAGGCAAATATTCTGCAGTTATAATAAAGTCTCCTGCTTCAATTTTTTTTGCTAACAAACTATTCATATACTCTTTAAAATTATGTAATAAGCACTATTCCTGTACTTCATTTAATTCAACCCTGAGTGCTTTTGCCAGATCGTAAATTGTTTTCAGCATTGTATCCACTTTGCTTTCCTCACCAAGATTAATAAATTTTACCCGTCCTCTTTTAAATCCTGTTTCAGAGAGCAATTCATCGACAGATTCCACTCTTTTCTGGGCACGATAATTTCCCTGAAGGTATTTACATTCACCAAATTTGCATGTTGCCAAAATGACCCCAACCGAACCTGTTTCAATGGCTTTAAGCAAATAAAGTAAATTAACCTTACCAGAACAGGGAAGACTTACCAGACTTAATTTTACATCTTCTAACCGGTCATTGATGGACGTGATTTCTTCTTCTGAAAGGGAATTTGAGCAATAAAACAGGGATATTCTGGTATCTTGATTTTTCATTGATTTTATAAATTGAACTTTCGTTTTTCAATCAATTATTAAGTAATTCGTCTCAAATTTTTAAAATAAGTAAGTAAATCACCTAAAAAACCCACTTAAAACTTTCAATTTGAAACCTATTGTATATTTATTCAATTATTTTGTTATTAATTTCGATTTAAAAATATGAAATTTTATAATTGTTCATTCATTTTGTGATAATTTATACTAATTCCAAATAAATCATTAACCATATCATTTCCCCTTGATAATAAACTTAACTTCTGCTTAAAACCAAACCTTACCGGTTATTATGTAACTTTGAATGAATATTCTAAATCTGTCAGTATGAAAACATCAATTACCCTTTTCATAATCTTTTCTGTTTTTGTAATTCAGACTTACCCGCAGGATAGAATTACAGGCTGTACTTTTGCAACACGCTCTGAAATTATTGCTCAACATGGTATGGCAGCAACGAGCCAACCACTGGCTACACAGGTTGCCCTTGATATTCTTAAAAAAGGAGGAACTGCTGTTGATGCTGCCATTGCTGCCGATGCGGTTCTCGGACTGGTGGAACCTACCGGTAGCGGAATCGGAGGCGACCTGTTTGCCATTGTCTGGGATACCAAAACTCAGAAACTATACGGACTGAATGCCAGCGGCCGTTCGCCTTCTAAACTCACGCTAAATTGGTTTAAACAACACGGTTACAGCAAAATTCCAGCATTCGGACCTTTACCTGTTTCCGTTCCCGGCTGTGTGGATGGATGGTTCGAACTTCAGGGTAAATTTGGCAAACTCGATATGAAAGAAATTCTTCAACCTGCCATAAATTATGCCAATGAGGGTTTTCCGGTCTCCGAACTGATTGCTTATTATATGGAGCGAAATGCCACGGTGTTGAAGCAATATCCGAATTTTAAAGAAACTTATATGCCAAATGGAAAAACTCCTGTAAAGGGGGAAATATTCAGGAATCCTTATCTTGCCCATACGTTAGAGTTAATTGCCGATAAAGGCCGGGACGAATTTTATAAAGGAGAACTGTCCAGAATCATTGCCGATCATGTACAGAAAATGGGTGGATTTTTAAGTTATGAAGATTTGGCTGCACACCATTCGGAATGGGTAGAACCGATATCGTCCTCTTACAGGGGCTATGAAATCTGGGAACTGCCTCCTAACGGGCAGGGAATCGCCACACTTCAAATATTAAATATCCTGGAAGGATATGATATTGCAGCTATGGGATTCGGTTCAACCGATTACATACATTATTTCTCCGAAGCCAAAAAGCTCGCGTTTGAAGACCGGGCCAAATATTATGCCGATCCTGCCTTTGCTTCTATTCCCGTGGGAACACTTATTTCGAAAAAATATGCAGATGAAAGGAGAAAACTTATTGATCCGGAAAAAGCTGCTAAAAGTTATGAGGCAGGATTTACCGAGGCCGGAAATACGATTTATCTAACCACAGCCGACCAGTGGGGCAATATGGTTTCACTTATCCAAAGCAATTACAGAGGCATGGGCTCCGGAATGGTCCCTCCCGGACTGGGCTTTGTATTGCAGGATCGCGGAGAATTGTTTACCTTGGAAGAAGACCAAAATAATACCTATCAACCCGGTAAAAGGCCTTTTCATACCATTATCCCGGCTTTCATCACCAAAGATGGAAAACCTTACATCAGTTTTGGGGTAATGGGCGGCAGTATGCAGCCCCAGGGACATGTGCAGATCATCGTTAACCTGATAGATTTCGGGATGAACCTGCAGGAAGCAGGAGATGCACCCCGTGTAAGACATGATGGTTCTTCGCAACCGACCGGTGAAAAAATGACAGATGGAGGTACCTTATATATTGAATCGGGAATTCCTTACGAAACCATCCGTGAACTCATGAAAAAGGGGCACAAAATTGGATTTGATTTGGGAGGATATGGCGGTTACCAGGCTATTATGTATGATTCAGTCAACAAAGTTTACTATGGAGCCTCCGAATCGAGAAAAGACGGACAGGCAGCGGGGTATTGAGGAAGAAGTGGAAGGAATAAAGGGATAGGGTTTTAAGGGGGGTAAAGGGATAGAGGTATCGGAGGGATGGAGTTGTGGAGGAAGAGACAGTGGCAGTGGCAGTGGCAGTTCCACCTGTGCTGAATCTTCGGTGGACAAAGAGCAACAGAAGGCAATTCGATTAAGTCAGGAGTCTGGTTCTAAATCGTGAAATACTGAATTCAAAATCAGTAAATTATACTACTTTACAATATTTGAAATGTATATGCGTTCTAAAAATGTTACATTAAACAATTGCAAACAAGGTTTATTCAAAACATTAATTCAATTCAAAACCAATGAAAAAAATATACCTTTTCCTTAGCATTATTGTAACCTTCGGTGGATTTGGTTTTACCCAAACAGCCCCAAAATTTAAGCTGACAAAAGACGGCATAAAACCCATCGTATTTAAATTGGATACAAGTTATACTGACAGTGTGATTTACACAAAGATAAAAGAATGGATTGCGTTAAATAATAAAAGTCCTAAATCGGTAACCCGGATAGATAATGAATATTCGTTAATTAAGTTCAGTTGTTATTCGAAGGATGGATGGAAGGGTAAAATCAATGGTGTGGACTACTGGAACGAATTGCAATTTACATTAAATGTTGAAATTAAAGATGCCAAATGCCGGGTAACATTTGCGTCTGACGACACCCATTACAAATTTTGGTATAATCCCGACGGTATTTTAATGGAAAAATTCAAAGAGTCTCACGATACGTTTGAGAATACGGTAAATAAGCAGATAACATCCTTATACAGTTATATCTTACACGGCGAAAAACCCAACCAGGATAACTGGTAGATAATACCCTGATATATAATCCCAAAATTGTCATTATCATTAATTGTAATGACAATTTTGGGATTATCTAAATGAAGATTCCATTTTTTCTTAGCAGTAAATAAACTTAGACAATAATGGCCTTCCTAAGTATTTGTTACTTCGTCTATGATATTTGTATTACCGTTTAATTGACTAATCACAGACAATATTTTCGATTTTTGAAAACAACCAAAGATATTATGGTTTAAATTATTTAATTGTTAACAAAGAGGAATGGGGGATTTATGCTAAATTTACTATGAACTACAAGTCTATTGAACAAAAACAGGTTTACAATCATTGATAGAAATATACTTGTAATTTCTATTATTAAATTACTCCCTGACTATAAGTAGTTTAATAGTCTCGGAGTAATACCGTTTCTTATCAATTTCAGGATTTACAATCAGTTCCAAAAAATATACTCCTGAAGGCAATAAATCATTACAGTAATTATTTCCCGCCCATGTAATATCGTATGTTCCTTCCTTTATAATTTGTTTGTCAATCAACCTGTAAACAAGGATACCAAGTTGATTATATATAGAAAGTGTTACCTGGCTATGAGATAAAATTGAATAACGAATTTGGATATTTTGATTAAAAGGATTTGGATAACTTTCAAGAATATTTTCTCCCCGTAAATTACTATTTCTGAATTCAACTAATGATGTTATTGGATCAAGTTTTACCATAATATGTTTAGTTCCATCCAAGATAAAAGTATCAGGATTGGAACTACCTGACAAATCACCGCTCCATTCCGAAAAATTATTATTTATTTCGGGTATTACTTCGAGAACAATACCGGTACCTGCATTAAGAATCATCTGATAAGGAAGTGTATGAATTATTCCGTTTATTTTAATCTGGCCATTTCCCTCACCGGTCTTTTCAAGTAAAAGGATGTATGTAATCGAATCAAATTGAACAGATACCGTATTATCCTTTTCTATGACAATGGTATTAGGATTAGTGAGCCCGGTCAAATTATCACTCCAACCCGAAAATTTGTTGTTTGACTCGGGAATTGCTTCCAGAATAACGCTGCTGCCTGAATTAAAGATCGCCTGGTATGGAAATGTTTGAACTACTCCGTTTACTTGGATCTGACCATTACCCTTACCAGATTTTTCAAGTGAAAGTGTATGTGTTATGGAATCAAATTGAACAGATACCGTATTATCCTTTTCTATGACAATGGTATTAGGATTAGTGAGTCCGGTCAAATCATCACTCCAACCCGAAAATTTGTTGTTTGACTCGGGAATTGCTTCCAGAATAACGCTGCTGCCTGAATTAAAGGTCGCCTGGTATGGAAATGTTTGAACTACTCCGTTTACTTGGATCTGACCATTACCCTTACCAGATTTTTCAAGTGAAAGTGTATGTGTTATGGAATCAAATTGAACAGATACCGTATTATCCTTTTCTATGACAATGGTATTAGGATTAGTGAGTCCGGACAGGTCACCGCTCCATCCAGAAAATTTGTTGTTTGACTCTGGAATTGCTTCCAGAATAACGTTGCTGCCTGAATTAAAGGTTGCCTGGTATGGAAATGTTTGAACTACTCCGTTTACTTGGATCTGACCATTACCCTTACCGGTTTTTTCAAGTGAAAGTGTATGTGTTATGGAATCAAATTGAACAGATACCGTATTATCCTTTTCTATGACAATGGTATTAGGATTAGTGAGTCCGGACAGGTCACCGCTCCAGCCCGAAAATTTGTTGTTTGACTCGGGAATTGCTTCCAGAATAACGCTGGTACCAGTATTAATCGTTGCCTGGTACGGTAATGTATGGACAATCCCGTCTACTTTGATATGACCGTTACCTGCCCCGGTTTTCTCAAGTAATAAAGTACTTGAAATAGGCACAAATTGTGCAGAGATTAGCTTATCCTTATCCATGATAATGTTATCAGGATTGTTATTTCCAAATAGATCACCATTCCATCCCGAAAATTTATATTTTTCATCAGGAATAGCGACAATTTGTACCAACCTGCCTGAGTCTATGGGATTGAAAGTCTTATCAACTTCAATTCTTCCATTCACGGAAGAAAAAGATAAATTATATTGTTTTGGATTAAAGCCAAATACCTTGAATTCATTGAAACCCGCTCTGCAATCCAGTGGTAGTCCTGTAACAGTAATTCTTACATAACGTGCTTTAACTGAAATCGCATCAGTTTGAATTTGCTTTGCAATAACATTAGTAGTTTTGTCTACAACTAAAACCCAATTTGTATCATCCGAAGAAACATCAATTTTGTATTGATAAATATCATCAAGTTCCCAATCAACTTCAGTTTCATTAAGAATAAATAATTTACCCAAATCTACCTTCCACCAGTGTCCGGAATTTTCATCATCTGCCTTCCAAATTGTTGCAGAATTTCCATCATTACCTTTAGGAGCAAAATTTCTATCATCAGAATCTTCATTATCAGCATGAGAGGGTTTGTTCAAAGCAAGATTTACTTTTTCTGATTTATAATTCATCTTACTCTTTTCTATAAAATCCATGCCCGTCATAATTGGTGAGATCCTAAAAGAATACTCATATGTCTTATCTGTATATAAGGTAAACTCAGGATTTGTATTCCCTTCATCTGTCCAGGTATCATTACCTCCCAAACCTTTTTGATGATAGCTTATTCGAAAAGTAATATTATCATCTCGCACCAATTCATAAGGGTGATTTTTATTTTCAATTTCCCATGGGTTGTAGTGTAATGCATTGATTTCGACTAATGGCATACCGGTGATAAAAATTCCCTTCCCTTGATCATTTGTTAATGCAGCCCATCGAACATCTGTCCGGTTACCTGTCTCACCTGGCATAACATAAGGGATGAACATACTATCTACTTTATTTTGATATACCCCAACAAGAGCACTTTTTTTCCTGTCCCAGTAATTTTCATGGGGGCCACGACCATACCATTTTAAATTCTCAAATCCACCAGGTATCTTAAATCGCATACCAAACTCAGGAATATCGGGCAGACTTGCATCGGGTTTCAACTTGCTTTCAACAATTATATCGCCATTACCATAGATGGTATATTCTGCAGAACCCTTCGATGATATGGTGGTAGGGTAAGTATATGCAACTGTAATTTTATAAACTTTATTATTGATTTTTTGAGTTACAATACTGTCAATATTCCGGTTTAAACTTGCGTCGCTCCAGGTTGTATGAATATCATACCTCAACTTTTCACTATTGGTAGGAGCTCTCCAGAAATGAGGCACAGGCCCTTCATTTATCAATTCAGTTCCATCAAAATTGTAAGAAGTTAAAAATCCATTTAATTTATCAAACTCAATATCAAAGTTGTTGCCTGAAATATGCAGTTTAGTTGCTGTTTCAATAATATTGAGTAATGTAAGTTGCAAAGTATCAATAATATTTTTAGCATTTACCGGGAAAGGAAGTTCAAACTGTTCGCAGGCTATTTCATAATCTGAATTTGCCCAGACTGCGTTTTCTTTTAATTTAATCTGAAAATTAAGCCTGTATTCTGATCCCGGATTCAATTGCAAAAAACCATAATCAAGTTTTATTGATTTTTTTGATAAGGGAGGGATATTCATTTCCTGATCAGAAAGTGTAGAAGTTACAATAGGAATACTGTCCTGTATTATTTTCCATGAGGTTTTAAATTCATTCAGATTCGTAAACAGGTTTTGATTCTCTATCTCGAATTCTCCTTTTAAAAGGTTTATCCTTTTTATTCTAATGTTCTCGTATATTCTTTTTACCTCGAATGCTTCAGGCTGTATTGAACGATCAGGATTTAAAATGCCATTGGCACAAAAGAATCCTGAATTAGGATCATCACCCCAATCACCACCATATGCAAAATAATTACCTGCGCCAAATCCTGAAGGTTTAGGCCACCATAATGCCTGATCAAGCAATCCCCATAAAAATCCGCCTTGAAGATTCTGAAAGTTATCTATTTCATCCCAATACTTATATAAATTAGCTACGCTGTTTCCTAATGCTAAGGCATATTCGCTAAAAATAATAGGTTTGCCCTGGTTTGCCAATCCCTGTTCATGCATCCAATCTACAGAACGAAACATATCACTATGCATATCAGAAACATTTTCCTGTTGTTGATAGTGTACAAGGCGTGTAGAATCGTTTTCCTTAGCCCAAGTATACATTGCCTCAAAATTACTCCCCTCCCCGGATTCATTACCCAAGGACCAGAATAAAACACTTGGATGATTTATATCCCTTTTAACCATATTTTGTATTCGGTCGAGACAAACAGCTGTCCATTCTGACCGATTGCCAGGTATGTAATACGGGCTGTATCTAACCCCATGCGATTCCAAATTTGTTTCATCCAAAACATAAATTCCATACTTATCGCATAAGTCATACCAAAGAGGATGATTGGGATAGTGGCAGGTTCGAACAGCATTGATATTTAATTGTTTCATTATGGTAATATCCTGAACCATACGTTCATAAGGAACTGCCCTACCCTTAACGGGATCTATTTCATGCCTGTTAATGCCCTTAATTGTAATCGGCTGACCGTTTATCAACATACGGTTATTTTTCATTTCAAATTCACGAAATCCTATTTTACAGCTTTCTGTTTCTATTTCAATATGCTGGTCATTTTTTAAAACCATTATCAGTGTATATAAATAAGGTTTTTCAGCAGACCATTTATAAGGATTTTCTACCGAATGTTTCTGTGAAATGGTTATTTCATTTTCAGCATCAAGCATAATATCAGATGGATTTGTCGAAAATATAAGTTGATTATTAGCATCATACAAAGAAGCAGTCAATGTATACCCGGATACAGATACTGTATTATAATTATGTACTTTAGCATTCAATTTTAAATCTGCATTAATGTAAGCATTATCAAGGTCGGTTATTATTTTAAAATCATAAATATGAACTTTTGGTGTTGAATACAGGTAAACATCTCTGAAAATTCCGCTTAGCCGGATAAAATCCTGGTCTTCCAGCCAGCTTCCGTCGCACCAACGATAAACTCTCACAGCAATCGTATTTTCACCTATGTGTATTTTATCGGTTATATTAAATTCATCAGCTGTAAAACTATCTTCACCATACCCAACATATTCACCGTTTATCCAAACGTAAAAAGCTGATTCAACACCCTGAAAAGACAGAAATATTTCCTTTTGTTCCCAACCTTCAGGTAATATAAAAGTTCGCTTATAAGAACCCACAGGATTATAAACTGTCGGAGCATTAGGTGGAATTGGATTTTCATATCCTGTCCATGGAAATGTGGAATTTGTATAGATTGGATAGTCAAATCCCTGTGTCTGCCAGCTTCCCGGAACTTCAATATTATTCCAATCGGTCATATCATAGTCATCTCTATAAAAATCATCCGGACACAATTCGGGATTATCGGCCAGATTAAATTTCCATGTCCCATTTAGAAGCAGACAATTATGAGACGCATATCTGTTTGCATTTAGAGCTTGTGATATGTCATAATACGGCATTAAAGTTGCATGGGCTGGAAGACGATTTACCTGGAAAATTTCAGGTGAATTATCCCATTCAGAACTTTGAGCCCTTAGCGATTTAATATTTCCTATATTTACTAAGACAAAAGCAATTACTAAAAAGTTTAGGTTTTTCATAACGGATTAATATTATAGCATACTAGCGATGAAAAAAAACATTTATTGAGTGAAAAGAAGACAGAATACCTTACTTTTCACCACAACTTCATTTCTGGATTTCTACATAAACTCTGATCAATAAAAGATATTGAGGTAAACTACTTATAATCAAGCAATAAATGTACAATTTTTAAATAAAAAAAGCAAAAAAATTATTCAATTTCAGGTTTAGACAAGTTTTTGGTTCATTTGTTAGTATGAATCATGGATTTTATGCTAGTTAAAAAGACTTTTATATAATTTTAATAATAATGGATACCCTTTAGACAGATGATTTCAAAAAGAGAACTAAAAGTAATCTCAAACCATAATTGTACCGGATAAAATTTTTAAATACCCTATTTTGCCTTTGCTTAAGACAATGAATTTCGTTTTAAATTATTGATTTCAATTTTAGTAGCTTTCCAAATCTTACGAATTTTTTATTAATTTATAAAAACCCTATATTTATACTCCTAAAAGAAAAAACCATGAAAAATAAACTATGCATTCTATTGCTAACTATTTTACCGTCAATTGGTTTTTCTCAAAAATCAGCCGAAGTTACTGTAGGAATTGGTTATTCTGCTGTAGATATTGAAGGTATTGTTGAAAAAGATGAAATTGCCCATACTGAGGCAACAGATTGGGGACAATTTAACGGTGGAGTGAGCGGACAATTTTTTTTACCTGTAACCGGAAATATTGGTTTTGGTGCCGAACTAATGTACCAGCATTTGTTCTGGTATAGTATAAGGGCGCCATATGGATCTTATGATATTTATCGCGAATATTCAATTAATACATTTAAGATTACCCCGATTGTAAGATTAGGAATAAACAGTGCAGTATCATTTGATATAGGTCCTGAATTAAATTTTTTGTACGGACTTAAGTTTGGCGCATTGGCATCAGCCTGTTATTCAATCTCTATTTCAGACAAAATTGAAATCCCGGTGAAATTGAGGATGGAAATTATTAATTATATAGAACCAATTTTCCCGATTTCGTTGCATGCCGGAATACGATATAGGTTGTAATTTTTAATTAAAATATTTCTCTATTTTGAAAAACAGAGTGCATTTAGCCTGTTTCAGCCTTTAAACATTTCTTATCGCCTTGGCAGGTTTCTTATACTTCCTTACAGATATCTAACCATTATTCTTTTGATAAGGGTAGTTTTAATAAAATTTTTGGGGTCTAATTTCTTAAAAGTTATTTCACTGAAATAGCATCTTACTCCATATAGTTACAAAATTAGTCTGTAATAGCCATTTAGTGTTTTTCTGTCAAATTCTCCTTCTTGTCTATGAATAGATTTTTTTTGGTATTATGAAAACCGGGAAAATTGAGCGTTTCATTTTTTTTATCGGAAAATTCAAGAATAACATAAAACATCATTGTTCTTATCATCAAAAGATAGTATTTTCCCACTTTTTAAAATTTTCTGAACATAAACCAACAATTGAATCTCTACTTGTAAGCAATAAAATAATGAAACAAATGAAAAAATTATCCATTTTAGCAACAAGCATACTCCTGTTATTTCTGGCAGCATGCAACTCAAACTCAGAACGAAAGAAATCTATGGAAAACGCGAAAAACCTGGCTTCAAATCCATTTATTCATGCCAGTACCCTGCCGTTTCAGGCACCCGATTTTACAAAAATCAAGGACAGTGATTTTGCCCCTGCTTTCGATGAAGGCTTTAAAGAACAATTAGCAGAAATAGAAAAAATTGCCGAAAGTCCTGAGGAACCTACATTTGAAAACACACTGGTTGCATTGGAAAAGAGTGGTGAACTTCTTCGCCGGGTCAATGGGGTTTTCAACATGCTTTCCGGCGCCAATACCGATTCTCTTTTGCAGGAATTGAGTGAAGATATTGCCCCAAAACTGGCAGCGCTGCAAGATGCAGTATATTTGAATGAAAAGCTTTACAAAAGATTCAAAACCATCTACCAGAGGAAAGATGAACTTAATCTGGATAAAGAATCAACCCGGTTGCTGGAATACTATCAGACTCAATTTATCAAGGCAGGTGCTAATCTGTCGGAAGAGAATAAAACCGCATTAAAAAAGCTGAATGAAGAAGAAGCCGGACTCAGCGCCAAATTTACCAATCAGTTGTTAGCTGCTGCGAAAGCCGGCGCCTTTATAGTGGATAACAAAGAAGCTCTAAAGGGACTTACGGAAGGCGCTCTAAATTCAGCTGCACAGAATGCTGAGGCGGCCGGTAAGAAAGGTGAATGGTTGCTTCCTTTGCAAAATACCACCCAGCAACCTGCCCTGCAATCACTGGAGAACCGGGAAACCCGTCAAAAATTATTTGAGGCTTCATGGAACAGGGCTGAAAAAGGAGACGACAACGATACCCGAGCGATTATCAAACGGTTAGCTGAGATTCGGGCCGAAAAGGCACATCTCCTCGGATTTCCCAATTATGCTGCATGGACCTTACAGGATCAGATGGCTAAAACACCTGAAGTTGTTCAGACTTTCCTGAAACAACTCGTACCCGCCTCTACAGCCAAAGCACGAAAAGAAGCTGCCGACATTCAGGCAGTGATTGATAAAGAAAAAGGTGGATTCGAACTGCAACCCTGGGATTGGAATTATTATGCTGAAAAGATTCGCAAAACCCGGTACGATCTGGATGAAAATCAGGTGAAACCTTACTTTGAATTATTCAATGTACTGGAAAACGGTGTATTTTATGCCGCCAACCAGTTGTACGGATTGACATTCAAACGCAGGAACGACATCCCGGTTTATAACGACGACATGCGTGTGTATACTCTCTATGACAAAGACAGCAGCGAAATCGGTTTATTTTATTGTGATTATTTCAAGCGCGACAACAAATCAGGCGGCGCCTGGATGAGTAATGTAGTTGAACAATCAAAGTTGTTAGGGACAAAACCGGTGATTTACAATGTATGCAACTTCACCAAACCGGCTCCTGGTGAACCTGCCCTCATCACCTACGATGATGTGACCACCATGTTTCATGAATTTGGACATGCGTTGCATGGTTTCTTTGCCGATCAAACATACCCCAGTTTGTCGGGCACCAGCGTAGCCCGCGATTTTGTTGAACTGCCTTCGCAGTTTAATGAACATTGGGCGTTGGAGCCAAAGGTATTCCAACATTATGCAGTGCACTACAAAACCGGGAAACCGATGCCGCAACAGCTGGTTGAAAAAATCAAAAAATCTCAGAAATTCAACCAGGGCTATGCACTGACAGAAATATTGGCAGCGGCAGATCTTGATATGGAATGGCATACCATTCCGGCCGGTGATTCGATAAAATCAGTCGACGACTTTGAAATTGCCGCTTTGAAACGCACTCATCTTGATCTTCCGCAGGTACCTCCGCGTTACCGTTCCAGCTATTTCCTTCATATCTGGAGCAATGGATATGCGGCAGGTTATTACGCCTATTTGTGGTCGGAAATGCTGGATGACGATGCCTACAACTGGTTTAAAGAAAACGGGGGTATGACGGGAACCAACGGACAACGCTTCCGCGACATGATCCTGTCGCGCGGAAACACCGAAGACTACAATAAAATGTTTTACGATTTCATCGGACATAAACCTGATATACAACCCATGCTGGAAAATCGTGGATTAACAGGTAAATGATCAGGTTAAAAAACAAAAAAATGCCCTGAAAATTAAATTATTTCAGGGTATTTTTTTGTTTTGGTGACCCCGGCGGGACTCGAACCCTGTTCGGCTTAGGCTCAGCCTAAGTCGAATATATTGCCTAAGGCTCAGCCTTTTTACTTTAAACAGTTTTCCATAAAAAATCCATTTTTAAAACCTCAAGAACATAATCCAGATTCGCATAATTCCGTGCACTTGAATAGATATAATCTTCAGGTTTTTCAACTATACCTGACCGAACCGGATTGTTGTGAATATAATCTGTTTTTTGTTCAATAAAAGTCTGACTAAATACCAACTCAGGATGATTCTCATGTGTCCAGATTTGATAAGTCTGTTTGTTTTTGTATTTTCCATGATACTCAAAAACAATTTTCATCCAGTCGCTTCTGCTTTCAATATTTTCATCAATTACTTCTAAAAACTTTTTACTTGTATAGCTTTTGAAATCTCTTACAATTCCGCTTAAATCTCCCGATGCGCTCTGAGCTAATAAATGTATGTGATTTGACATGATAACATAAGCAAATAGATTTAATCCTTTATGCTGTTGACAATGCTTAAAACTTTCGACAGCAATGTCCTTGTATATCTGTCGGGTAAATAAATCAACCCATCCGACAATTTGGAATGTCAGATAATACAATCCATCAGGTTCGGACATTTTATATCCTGTTGACATTTTGAATTTTAGTATCAGCAAATATAATTGTTTTTCAGGCAATAGCCTGTACAGATATATTCGACTAAGGCTGTAGCCTTAGCCGAACAGCCTGTTTTTTTTCTTCAAAGCCTCTGGCGAACGGGGGGTATGACGGGAACCAACGGACAACGCTTCCGCGACATGATCCTGTCGCGCGGAAACACCGAAGACTGCAATAAAATGTTTTACGATTTCATCGGACATAAACCTGATATACAACCCATGCTGGAAAATCGTGGATTAACAGGTAAATGATTAGATTAAAAAACAAAAAAATGCCCTGAAAATTAAATTATTTCAGGGTATTTTTTTGTTTTGGTGACCCCGGCGGGACTCGAACCCACAACCTTCAGAACCGGAATCTGACATTCTATCCATTGAACTACGGGGCCAGCGTGCAAATATAATCATGAATTTTCAATTCTAACAAGCATTGATTCAAATCAGTCAGAACAATTATCCTATCTTTACAATTAACAATTAATAAATTAATCTGTTATCTACCTAAACTTTCAGATTTCAAATGGAGAATAATTCCAATAAAATCCCTTCAAAGCTTTTCAATCTATATGTTCTGCTTGGCGCCTTCTTTATTTGCAATGCCATCGTTGCCGAATTTATAGGGGTAAAAATATTCAGTGTCGAAGGAATGTTGGGGCTCACAGATGATCCAGATGTCCCCGGAAAAATAAATATGAGCATCGGGGTGATCATCTGGCCATTCGTTTTTATCACATCCGATATCATGAATGAATATTTTGGCAAACAGGGTGTGCGACGCATAAGTTTTCTTACAGCAGGTCTTATTGCGTATGCATCCATCATAATCATTACCGGGACTAAACTTCCACCTGCTAAATTCTGGCTCGATGCAAACAGTATAGACAATGCAGGGAATGCGTTTGATATCAATTATGCATATAAAACAATTTTCCGGCAGGGCGTTGGTATCGTCATCGGTTCAATTTCTGCCTTTTTACTAAGCCAGTTTATCGACGTGTATGTGTTTCATTTCTTCAGAAAAATAACGGGTCATCGGCTTTTGTGGGTGAGAGCCACCGGTTCCACCATTATTTCGCAGATTATCGACAGTTACCTGATTTTGTTTATAGCCTTCTATCTGCTGGGAAACTGGCAGCTGAAAGATATTTTTTCAGTGGGTACAGTGCAATATTTTTATAAGGTCGGCCTCGCAATCATTCTCACACCATTGATCTATCTTGCTCATGGTTTCATCGATAAATACCTCGGAAAAGGCTATTCGAATCAGGTTATTGACAAAGCCGATGAAAACTGGTAGACAGCGAATTTCTATCACACGATTCATACTAATACTCAGCAGATACTTAGGGTAATTGTTTATATCCATACGATATGACCTGTTGGGATTCATACAAAATGACGCCAAAACAAAGATTTTATTTGTTACAATATTTTATACTTTTGTCCATTCCAAATTTGAATTAAAACTTGATTGACATAGAATGGATTACAATTTTACAGAGATAGAAAAGAAGTGGCAGAAATACTGGGATGAAAACAAGACATTTAAGACGACTGAAGATCCTTCTTTCCCGAAAGAAAAGAGAATGTATGTACTCGATATGTTTCCCTATCCTTCCGGCAGCGGTTTGCACGTAGGTCATCCCGAAGGCTACACTGCAACCGATATTGTCTGCCGTTATAAACGTATGATGGGATTCAATGTGCTTCATCCCATGGGATGGGATGCTTTCGGACTTCCGGCAGAACAATATGCCATTCAAACCGGCACCCATCCGGCCATCATTACAAATAAAAACTGTGATACGTTCCGCCGCCAGATTAAATCACTTGGGCTGAGCTACGATTGGGACAGGGAAATCAATACCACCGATACCAATTATTACAAATGGAGCCAATGGATTTTTATCAGGCTTTATAATACCTGGTTTGATGAAAAGCTGCAAAAGGGCAGACATATTAATGAACTTGAAATTCCGGAAGACATCAAATCCAACGGAGAAAAGGCAATAAGGGATTATAAAGACAGCAAAAGACTGGCTTATTATGACAATGCCCAGGTATGGTGGTGTCGAACCTGTAAAATTGTTTGTGCCAATGAAGAAGTTTTGAATGATGGATCCCACGAAAAGTGTGGAACCAAAGAAGTTGAACGTCGTTATTTAAAACAATGGATGCTCCGGATTCCTTTATATGCTGAAAGACTATTGAGTGGTCTTGATAAACTCGACTGGCCCGAAGGTGTGAAAGAAATGCAACGAAACTGGATTGGCCGATCTACCGGGGCAGAGATTGATTTCGCTGTGGAAGGATTAAATGAGGTGTTAAGAGTATTTACCACCCGGCCTGATACATTATTTGGCGCTACTTACATGGTCATTGCGCCCGAACATGAGTTATTGAAAAAACTGGTGACTGACGAATTCGAAAAAGCAGTAAAGGATTATATTCAGGCATCATCGCTTAAATCTGATCTCGACCGCACCGATTTATCCAAGGAAAAAACCGGAGTATTTAGCGGACGTTATGCACAAAACCCGGTAAATGGTGAACGTATCCCCATCTGGGTGGCAGATTATGTATTGACCGGATATGGAACAGGCGCTATTATGGCTGTCCCTGCACATGATACCCGTGACTTTGAATTCGCACAAAAATTCCATATTCCCATTGTACCCATAATGACCCCGGCAACCATTGATAACGAGCTACAAGCCAACGTGCTTGCCGGCAAAGCGTGCTGGACAGAAGATGGGATTTATATCAATTCATCCGATCGTGCAAGAGGAATTGATATCAACGGACTGAACAAAGAACAGGGTATTAAAAAAATAACTGACTGGCTTGAAAAGAAAGAAATCGGAGAAGCAAAAATAAATTATAAAATCCGCGACTGGTTGTTTAGCAGACAGCGGTACTGGGGAGAACCGTTTCCGGTAATTCACTGGGATGACGGAGAAATATCGGTACTTGATGATGCAGAATTGCCAGTGGTTCTGCCAAAACTGGAAAAATACCAGCCAGGCGAAAACGGAGAATCTCCTTTATCGAATGCCAAAGAGTGGCTTTTGGTAAAAGATGAGAAAGGCCGAACAGGCAGAAGAGAAACCAATACTATGCCGCAATGGGCCGGTTCCTGCTGGTATTACCTTAGATTTGTCGATCCTAAAAACGACAAAGAACCCTTTTCCAACGAAAAAGAAAACTACTGGATGCCGGTCGATTTATACATTGGCGGAGCCGAGCATGCTGTATTGCACCTGTTATACAGTCGTTTCTGGCACAAGGTATTGTTCGATTTGGGAATTGTTTCTACCGATGAACCCTACGCAAAACTTTACAACCAGGGTATGATTCTGGCTTTTGCCTACGAAACCAAATCGGGTTCGAAAGTTCCATCTGACGAAGTGGAAGAGCGTGACGGTAAATTTTATTCTAAAATTACCAGGGAAGAATTGGTTCAGATTGTGGCCAAGATGTCCAAAACGCTTAAAAATGTGGTTAATCCTGACGATGTGGTAAAAAATTTCGGTGCCGACTCGTTACGCCTGTACGAAATGTTTATGGGTCCGCTGGATACAACAAAGCCATGGACCGAAAGCGGCGTGAAAGGAGTATTCGGATTCTTGTCCAGGGTTTGTAAATTTTTCTCCGAAAAAAACAATCTTGTTGCTGGTGATGAAGATACGGAAACGTTAAAAATTCTACATCAAACTATAAAAAAAGTACAGGGCGATATAGAAAGCCTGCATTTCAATACGGCCATTGCCAAGATGATGGAATTTACCAATCATTGCATGAAAAAAGGGAACGTAACGAAAGACTCCGCAGAGAAATTTATTAAGTGTCTTGCTCCCTTTGCGCCGCATCTTGCTGAAGAATTGTGGTATCAATATGGAAACCATTCCACGCTGGCTTATGAACCTTTTCCTCAATACGATGATAAATTTCTTATTGAACATACCTTCGATTATCCGGTCTCGGTTAATGGTAAACTTCGGTTTAAGCTTGAATTGCCGCTGGATATGCCTGTGAAAGAGATAGAAACTAACATATTGAATCACGAGATGGCAAAGAAATGGATTGAAGGCAGACAGGTAAAAAAAGTCATTGTCGTTCCTAAAAAAATTGTCAATATTGTGGTGGGATAATTACAGAACTTGAATACTAATTATAAATATACAGGATGAATCCAACAAAGAGAATCTTACTGTTTGTTATACCAATCATAATCATCGTGGGGTTAATTTTTATCTATTTGTTTGAAAAACGAAAGGTTGAAGATATTAACATAGAAGCTGTAAATGATACCCTAACAACAGAAGAGTTGGTTGTAAACAAACTTTTTGGACTGCCTGTGGATTCTTTTTTTGTAGAACACGGGAAGGTGAAAAGAAATCAAAATCTGCTTGAAATATTGTCCTTGTTCAATCTGCCCGAAGGGAGTATTAAAAACCTGATTCTGAATGAAAAGAAAGTTTTTGATGTGAGAAAAATCAAGGCAGGGAATGATTATACGGCTTTTTTGAGTACCGACAGCCTTTATCAGCTTGAATATTTTGTATACGAGCATACACCGGTTGAATATATATTCTTTGATTTTACCGATAGCCTGAAAATATCTGTCAGAGAAAAAAAGGTGAAATATGTTGAAAAAACCTCGGCAGGGAAAATCGAAAGCTCATTATGGAATGCAATGAAAGATAATAATATCAATCCTATGATGGCCATTGAATTATCTGAAATTTATGCCTGGACCATTGATTTCTTTGGATTACAGGTTGGCGATAGTTTTAGGGTTGTTTATAATGAAATGTATGTGGATACGAATTCTGTTGGCATTGATAAAATCTTCGGAGCCTTTTTCAGACATGAAAACCGGGATTATTATGCCATTCCATTTATTCAGGACAGCATCGAGAGTTATTTTGATGTGGATGGCAACAGTTTAAGAAAAGCATTTTTGAAAGCGCCGCTAAGATATTCACATATAAGTTCGAGGTTTTCATACAGCCGCATGCATCCCATCCTGAAAATCCGTCGTCCGCACTTTGGGGTGGATTACGCAGCGCCAATTGGAACACCCGTGGTAGCTATCGGAGATGGGAAAATTATAAAAATGGGATTTGAAGGTGGCGCCGGAAGGATGATAAAAATCAGGCATAACAGTGTTTATACTACGGCATATTTTCATTTGAGCAGATATGGCAAAGGAGTTACCAAAGGAACGTATGTGAAACAAGGCGATATTATCGGGTATGTTGGCAGTTCCGGGTTAAGCACCGGGCCGCATCTGGATTTCAGATTTTATAAAAACAATACTCCGGTGGATCCCTTAAAAGTAGAAGCGCCATCTGTTGATCCGGTAAAAAAAGAAGATATGCCTGCATTCGATTCGGTGAAAAATGTTGTAGTGCAAAGGTTGGATTCATTTTAGGATTGGTTTATTGACCTAACAGCGTCTGTCCCGCGTTTTAGCGAAAAGGGTAAAGGATGTTGGAAAATTTAAATTACTCCTTCGTTTACTTCTACCCTTTTTTAATTAACTTTTCAATCACCACGGGAAAATTTATGTATTCGAGCTGATGAACTTTTGCAGCTAAAGAATCTGCTGTTTCCTCCGGAATTACCTTACACCTGGCCTGAAAAATAATGTCCCCTTTATCATACTCCTTATTTACGAAATGAACGGTTATTCCCGATTCTGTCTCCTTATTATTGATTACCGCCTGATGAACCTTTATACCAAACATGCCCTTCCCACCGTATTTTGGCAACAAAGCGGGATGGATATTTATAATCCGGTTTGGATAGGCATCAATCAGGTATTCGGGTATAAGCCAGAGAAAACCCGCAAGCACAATCCATTGAATTGAATTATAGGTGAGGTCCTGTAAAATTTTATCACCTTCATAGAACTCCTGCCTGTTAAACACACGTGTCGGGATGTTTAGTCTCTTTGCCCGTTCAAGTACATAAGCATCTGCTTTGTTCGTAAGTATCTGTTTCACTGTGATATCGACACTTTCCGAAAAATGATTTACGATGTTTTCCGCATTTGATCCCGATCCTGAGGCAAATATCGCGATGTTAACAGGCTCCATTTTATTTTATTTCAGTATGTTAATAAATTCTGCATGTAAATGTGATAAAAATATTGAATATTTGTAATATTAGCAGCACGGAATTCTGTATGGTTATTAAAATTATGCAGAAAGAGGTGAATTAAATACGTGTTAATAATTGATATATAAACAATTTAAGGATTAATACATTTTTTTAATTCAAAAAAATATAATTTTGATAAGAAAAAAAATTTTTTTGTTTGATTATTTTCAATTTTGCATTTTCTTTGCACTTTCAAATTATTAACGAATAAATTATTAATTAAAAATTGGCATTATGTCTGACATTGCATCAAGAGTAAAAGCAATTATTGTTGACAAACTCGGAGTAGACGAAAATGAAGTGACACCTGAAGCTAGTTTCACAAATGATTTAGGTGCGGACTCACTTGATACAGTTGAACTAATCATGGAATTTGAAAAAGAATTCAATATCGGAATTCCTGATGATCAAGCTGAAAATATCTCTACAGTTGGCGAAGCTATTAAGTACATCGAAGAAAACGCAAAGTAGAATTTTCTCCTAATCTTTCACTTTTATGGAATTGAAGCGCGCAGTTATTACGGGTATCGGTGCTATTACACCCATCGGTAATAACGTCAAAGATTTTTGGGCTAACCTGATTAATGGCATGAGTGGTTCTGATTTGATCACCCGCTTTAATACAGAAAAGTTTAAGACTAAATTTGCTTGCGAAGTTAAAAACTTTAACCCCGAAGATTACTTTGACAGAAAAGAAGCCCGAAGGCTTGATCTGTTTACCATTTTTGCATTGGTATCTTCAGATGAGGCCATCAGGGACTCTGGTATGGATCTTGAAAAAGTCAACCATGATCGTGTTGGGGTAATCTTTGGTTCGGGTATTGGTGGTTTTGGTACGTTCCATTCAGAATTAAGAGCTTTTATTGAAAGCGATGGGACTCCCAGGTTTAATCCCTTTTTCATACCGAAAATTATTCCTGATATCAGCGCCGGTCAAATATCCATGAAGTATGGTTTCAGAGGGCCTAACTATGCAACGGTTTCTGCTTGTGCAACTTCTACGCACAGTATCATTGACGCATTTAACCTAATCAGGCTGGGCAAGGCTGATATCTTTGTCACCGGTGGATCAGAAGCAGCTATAAATGAACCAGGTGTTGGTGGTTTCAATGCCATGCAGGCTTTATCTACCAATAATGAAAATTACAAGACAGCATCCAGGCCCTTCGATGCAACCCGCGACGGATTTGTAATGGGAGAAGGTGCGGGAACACTGATACTGGAAGAACTTGAACATGCCAAAGCACGAGGAGCTAAAATTTATGCAGAACTTGTTGGCGGAGCAATGACTGCTGATGCTTACCACCTTACCCAACCTCATCCGGAAGGACTGGGAGCATCAAATGTTATGAGACTTGCCATTGAAGATGCTAATTTGAAACCCGAAGATATTGATTATGTAAATGTACACGGTACAGCCACACCATTGGGAGATCTTGCGGAAACAAAAGCCATTGTTAAGGTTTTTGGTGATCATGCCTACAAATTGAATATAAGCGGTACAAAATCAATGACCGGGCATCTACTGGGAGCAGCAGGAGCTATTGAGGCAATTATAGCAACGCTTTCGACAAAATATAATATCATTCCTCCGACCATAAATTTCAAAACCATTGATCCTGAAATTGATCCAAAACTAAATCTTACATTTAATAAGACTCAAAACAGAGTAGTAAATGCAGCGCTTAGCAATACATTTGGTTTCGGAGGACATAATAGTTCTGTAGTAGTAAAAAAATATTCAAACTAATTTGTGTTTGATTCAGCATTGGCACCGAAAAAATTTCTTTATCCTCCGGAAAAAAAATTTAATAAGCTACTCAAACGGATTGTCGGTTTCGTCCCCAGGAACCATGAACTTTATCAGTTAGCTCTGGTTCATAAATCCATTTCATTCAATATTTTCAAAAATTTAAGTATTAATAATGAACGCCTGGAATATCTGGGCGACGCCATACTCGATGCAATTGTAGCGGAACATCTTTTTAGTAAATACCCCGAAAAGGATGAAGGATTTCTTACCCAGATGCGTTCAAAAATTGTAAATCGTGAAAACCTGAATCATATTGCCATAAAACTGGGCATTCCAAATATCATCAAAACAAAATTAAACAGCGAAAATCATAAATCAATCTATGGGGATGCGCTTGAAGCGTTAATTGGCGCACTTTATCTGGATAAAGGATTCAAAAAAACAAGGAAAATTGTTCTGGAAAGGATTATTTACAACCATATCAACCTGAATAAACTTCAGGACACCGAAAGCGACTTTAAAAGCAGAATTATTGAGTGGGGACAAAAAAATAAAAAAGATATTAGCTTTACCTGTTTCGAAGAACAAAGCGATACTAACACAATCTTTATTTCGCATCTCATTGTGGTTGATGAAATTATGGGCAGAGGTGCAGGCTCATCCAAAAAGGAGGCGGAACAAAATGCTGCCAGACAAGCCTTAAAGTTGATTGAAGAATAATACTGTTCTAAAGTGAAGAAAAAGTTTCATAAACTATCTGTTCAAATTAATCCTGATTTTTATATTATCGGAATTTCTTCTCACGAAAATGATTACAGGTTGAGTTGGGCTATTAATTCTCAACTACAATTTAAACTGTCCAAAACCTCAGACCTCAATATTACCAGCGACAAGACCGGAGATATAAATACTTTCGCTGTTTTCAGTTTTACAGATGAAAACGGATTGTTCAGGTATGATTTAATTTCCAACAGGTGCCACGACGGTTTCCTGTTACCTGAATATAAGAATGTGGATTATTTTTTTCTCATACATGGAGAAGCTACCCAACAGGAAACAGAAAATTTGCTAATCCGGCTAAAACAGGTAGAAATTATAACCCTGGCATTTTCTATTGACGGTCTCTCATCAAAATCGATGGAAAAACTTCTTTTTTAAGGCGTAAATTTTCAATGTCAACCAAAACCAATTTGCACAGCTATAAAAAAATTGGATTTTCTCTGAAATTTCAAATTATTAAATATCTTCCCTTTAACCGATGATGAATATCACCTGTAAACGGTAATTAATCTCACATTGTAAAACATTTTTGCATGACAGGCATACCTTAAATTTGTATTAGGCGGTGTTTGTGTGGTATTAATGCCGTAAAATCCAGATACAATCTTCAGTTATGCATTCTGACGGAAACAATATCCTGAATACATTCAAGCAATTGTTAACTGACAATGAAGATTGGTTAATAAACAGGATATTGGGATATGCCATAAAACATGAATATTCCAAATATACTTCAACATTGCAGGAAGCCTGGCGATTGTCCATCCAGGGATTGTCGGATTCTATCATCCAAATGGCAGAGAAATTCAAATTAACTATTCCCGAATTAAATCCTGATGAGAATTATTCCGAAGATCCTGCTTCACTTTTTGGAATAATCGAAGCTAAAAAACACAGGGAAAGAGGAATTACATTGTCCATGTTTATGGGATTGATGAAATACTACCGTCAGTGTTATATGGAATTGGCAGATAGTTCTGAAGGTAAAAAAAAGTTTACACCGGAATTTAAACATTTTATTACCAGGTGTTTTGATCGAATTGAAATAGCATATACTTCAGAATGGTCCGAAAAAGGTAAAGAGACCCTGAATATAGAATTACAGGCTGCAAACCGGAATCTTACCAATGAAAAGAACAAATATCTTACCATTTTCGAAAGTTTTTATTCACCAATTTTCATTGTAAATGATGAAAACAAAATACTAAACCTGAATAATCGCGCTGCAAAACTATTTTTATTTCAGGATACTCCCGGTTCGTTTTATTATCAAAATTTTAAACAGGATAAACATATTGAAATATTTGAAGATAAACTCAGCGATTTTTCCAGAAGTACACTTGAGGAGCTGGCTTTTGAATCTTACCTGAATACAAGCGAAGGAGAAAGATTTTTCCTGGTAAAATTTAAAAAGATGCTGGACATAAGTTCAAAATTCAATGGTGTAATTATCATCCTCGATGATCTTACAGAAAGAAAAGAAATGGAAACTCAGTTTGAGATTGCAAAATCGAGAGCAGAAGAATCCGATCATTTAAAGACAGCATTCCTGGCAAATATGTCGCATGAAATCAGAACTCCAATGAATGCTATTTTAGGATTTTCCGAGCTTTTGTTGAAAGATACCATTAAAGAGCCCGACCGTAAGGAATATCTTAAACTTATACAAAAGAGCGGCAGTAATTTGTTAAGACTAATAGACGATATTATTGATGTAGCTAAGATTGAATCGAAGCAGATAAAAATACGACCTGCAAAATTTAAAATCTATGAACTTCTTAATGATCTTTATTCCATGTTTGATGAATTCATCAAAAAAGATGATGATAAAAATATAAAACTTGTACTAACTATAAATGAACCAGATAGAGACAAATTATTATCTACTGATCCGAACCGATTGAAACAAATATTTACCAATCTGCTTAGCAATTCCCTGAAATTTACTTATAAAGGATTCATTGAATTTGGTTTTAATCTGGTTGATAATCAGAATGCCTACTTTTATGTTAGAGATAGCGGTATAGGTATTCCGGAAGATAAACAATCCATGATATTTGAGCGCTTCATCCAGATAGAAGGCAATTACACCAAAGAATACGGAGGTACCGGACTCGGTCTGACCATAACACGGAATATTGTTGATCTCATGGGTGGAAGCATATGGGTTGAATCCCAGGAGGGAGTGGGCACAACTTTCCATTTTGTTCTGCCTGTAAACTATGTCACAGAAAAAAAACCAGAATTACCAGTGCTGCAGATTTCAGAAATCAAAGACAAACTCCCGTTCAGAAATCATAAAATATTAATTGCTGAGGATGAGGAAATTAATTATTTTTATTTGTTTGAGATACTTAAAAGAACCGGAGCCAAAATAATATGGGCAAAAAACGGACTTGAGGCAATCAATCTGGTGGAATCTAATCCCGATATAGATATCGTACTCATGGATATTAAAATGCCTGAAATAAACGGATTGGAAGCCATCAGATATCTGAAGGTTATAAGGCCTGGTCTGCCTGTTATTGCTCAAACGGCCTTTGTAATGGATAACGACCGGGAATTATGTATCAAAGCGGGATGCATCGATTTTATCTCAAAACCAATCCATGCGACCCATTTAATAGAAATCATTCAAAAAACGTTGATAACACATACGATTTCAATGAATAAATCAAAAATCAACTATCCGGATTAATAAGATTTCCGGTATCAGCCAAATCTACGTTGACACATTAGCAAATCAACCAGTTATTACCCTTTAGCGATCGGGTTAAAAAGTAGAAAATATTATTATTTCAATTCATCTGTCGTTGAACTAAATGTTTCCTGGTTGATTTGAATGTTTAAATCGATTAAATAAGACCCGGATATCAATAGATTATCACTTACGCTATATCCTAAATGTACATGTATTTCAATAAAAAAAGGGTAGCTTTGGTTGCTACCCTTTTCATAAAAACCCTAACCTACTTAAATAACCTAAAAACCACTATAAAAAACTATTAAACCTATGAAACTAATCCAATAAACTAACCCCTATTTTTTTAATCTCTTTTTTGTTTTATTTTAATAACACAAACTTTAAAATTTTGTGCTGGTCTTTTTCATTTAATTTCGTATCAAAATCATACTTCAAAGCTACTGCAGTATTTCGTTAACAAAAACCAACATATGTTAAAGATCGTTAAATTGTTAACACTAAAAAAATCTACGGCTATCTTTGTATCACAATGAAAAAAGGCCTGATTTGGATATTGATGATTTTTATTGGTCTGGTAATTTCCGGTTTGATATTTTTTCAGTTTTATTGGATAAAAAGCTCAATCATAGTTAAGGAACAACAATTTGATCAACTGATTATCAGATCTCTTTCCGAAATTTCTATGAACATCGAGAAACAGGAAGCAGTGGCACAGGTTCTTGACAGGATAGACCCCGCATATATCGATACAAATCTGTATCGCATGGAACATACCCATGGTGAGGATATTCCTGAATTTAACAACGGTCCGGCAATAAAACTTCAGCATGATATTGAAGCAGGTGATGAAGCAGATAATTTTGACAGCAATTCGGAAATCGCATCAAAAGAAGGAGCTAAACAGTCACTTTTTAAGCAACGGCCTAAAAAACCTAAGGATGAACCTTCCCACGAATCAGAGATAAGACTTCAATATGCAAAGCGTAAATCGTTAATTAACAGCATTATTGATAATATGTTCCGGTTTAGTCCCAGGGTGGAAGACAGAATTAATAAGCAGGATTTGTACGAATTACTTAAATCCACATTTCATGAACAGGGAATCGACCTTCCCTTTGAATTTGCCGTTACCAAATGGAATACCATGATGGCTTTTAAATCAAAGAATTTTGTGCACAATGATAAAA
This sequence comes from uncultured Bacteroidales bacterium, assembly GCA_963781805.1. Taxonomy (GTDB): domain Bacteria; phylum Bacteroidota; class Bacteroidia; order Bacteroidales; family UBA10428; genus JAFGPL01. The sequence goes on along the minus strand of CAWAHF010000004.1, from coordinate 3,828,282 downwards.
TTGCTTATTACAAAGTCAAGCTTTTCCCTGATGACTTTTATTCCGAATCAAACTTTCTTTTGCTTTATTTTCCCGATAAAAACAAATCTATTTTCAAGTCGCTCGGCATAATGGCATTTTCTTCGATTACGCTTACGTTGGTTTTAATTCTTGCCTTTACGTTAACCGTTTTCATTATATTCAGACAAAAAAAACTATCAGAAATCAGGAGTGACTTTGTGAGCAATATGACACATGAACTTAAAACCCCTATTTCAACCATCTCTCTGGCATCGCAAATGCTTACCGATTCAAGCATTCCGAACGAAGCAAAAAATGTATTCTATCTCTCAACCATAATTTCAGATGAGAGCAAAAAACTTGGTTACCAGGTTGAGAAAGTACTTCAACTTGCTATTTTTGAAAAAGGAAATTTGGAGTTGAAATTTAAAATATGTAATATACACGAAATAATAACGAATGTAGTCAATACATTTGAAATTCAGATGAAACATAAAAACGGAAAATTTTCAACCCGGTTTAATGCAGGCAAACACAATATATATGCCGATCAGGTACATATGACCAATGTGTTTTCAAACCTGGTAGATAATGCAATTAAATACTGTAATCAGAATCCTGAAATTGATATTTCCACAACGAATGAGAATGGCCATTTGATTATTGCAGTTAAAGACAATGGAATAGGTATGAATAAACAGGATATTAAGCGTATATTTGAAAAATTTTACCGCATTCCCACTGGTAACATTCATACGGTTAAAGGATTTGGCCTGGGATTAAGTTATGTTAAAAAAATTGTGGAAGAACACAACGGATACGTCGAAGTGGATAGTCAACCATATGAAGGAACCCTTTTTAAAATTTATTTGCCAACAAATAATGAAAAGTCATGATAAAAATTAAGATTCTTTTAGCGGAAGATGATGAAAATCTGGGCTCGTTACTCAGAGAGTATTTAATTGTAAAATCTTATGACTGCGATTGGTTTGTTAACGGGGAAAAAGCTTATAAGAGTTTTATAAAAAACCATTACGATCTATGCATCCTCGATATTATGATGCCTGTAAAAGATGGGTATACACTCGCCAGGGAAATCAGAATGACCAATACTGAAATTCCGATTATTTTTCTTACTGCAAAATCCTTAAAAGATGATGTTATTGAAGGTTTTAAAGCCGGTGGCGATGATTATATAACAAAACCTTTCAGCATGGAAGAGCTTGTTTTTCGTATCGATGCTATCATACGCAGGTCAAAAAAGGAGATGATTTCTTCACAATCCGAGTATAAAATCGGAACGTATAACTTCAATGCCGACAAACAATTGCTAACCTTCGACAACACTGTACATAATCTTACAACAAAGGAATCGGAATTGTTGAAATTATTATGCAATAACAAAAACATGGTACTTGAACGTAACTTTGCTTTAAAAACCATCTGGATTGACGACAATTATTTCAATGCCCGCAGCATGGACGTATATATAGCCAAACTTCGCAAATATCTGAAAGATGATCCATCTGTGCAGATTTTAAATATTCATGGCAAAGGCTTTAAATTGATTGATAAATAACATCGTGATAATTTGGCAAAAAATTACTGAAATCTGCCTTTGTGTTTTTGCAATCCCAGGGGTATGCCTTGCATACAAACAAAATTGTCAATAAATCCATACGATCTGTTTATAACTTCCTCTAACTCGTTCAGAAACCGATGCCATATCTGATTAGTTTCACCAACTGAAATAAAGATATCGCAGCAAGATGATTTCAAGAGAAACGCGTGGGGACAAACTGATCATTTCATTTACCAATATCAATCGATTAAGCCTTCTGAATATTAAAATTGCCGAAGATTTCCTTTTAAAGGAAATTGGAAATGGGATTAAACATTTGTATATGAACATGAAAGGAGTACATTTTATCGATTCATATTCCTACAGCAGGTTGATTGCCATTAACAATTCAGCAAATTTATTCCAAACAGAATTCAGATTGTTTAATGTGTCGGATGAATTGAATGAAATTTTGGGGCTTTTAAACAAAAACAATCAGTTGAAATTTCTCAATCCTAAAGAAACCAGGGCTATAAATGCATATTTTTCTTATACAGCCTTCCCTTAATGGCATCCTGGCTGTCGGTTTCGGAGAGATTATTTTGAATTGTTTATTTTTTTTCTGAAGAATTGCTTCCCTATTTCTTAAAATGAGCAATTTTTGTATTTTTGCTCCACTCAAATATTTGCAATACTAAAATCAAAATTTGTATGTCAGGTCATAGCAAATGGTCTACCATAAAAAGGAAAAAGGGCGCCATCGATGCCAAGAGAAGTAAAATCTTCTCGCGTATCGTAAAAGAAATCCAGATTGCGGTTAAGGAAGGAGGCGCTGATCCTTTGAACAATCCCCGGCTGAGATTGGCAATTCAAAATGCCAAAGGGGTCAATATGCCCAAGGACAATATTGATCGCGCAATTAATAAAGCCGATAAAGAAGGGGGAAATCTGCAGGAAGTTACCTTCGAAGGATATGCTCCCAACGGAATTGCTGTTTTTATTGAATGCCTTACGGATAATAATCAGCGTACTGTCAGCAATGTCAGGTCGCTGTTTAATAAAAGAGGCGGCAATATGGGAACAAACGGATCGCTTAGCTTTCTTTTTGATCGAAAAGGAACCTTTACAGTGAAACAGGGAAATTGGGATCCCGAGGAGTTTCAGCTCGAAATAATTGATGCGGGAGTCGAAGAGTGTGAATATGAAGGAGATGTATTTATGATTACCTGTGCCCTGGAAGATTTTGGCAGTGTTCAGAAGAAACTTGATGAGATGGAGATGGAAATTGAAAATGCTACTCTTCAGCGTATCCCTAACGATACCAAGCAACTGAGTCTGGAAGACGCACAGAAAGTTTTGAAGATTATTGAGGAATTCGAAGAAATAGATGATGTGCAAAATGTATTTCACAACCTCGAGGTAACAGAAGAGCTAATCGAGGCTATGGAAGAATAGCATTTACGGAACGAACTTCCGGTTCGCAGTCGTACAAAGGTTTTGAGAATAAAAATGCGAAGAAATGTTTTGTTTTATGATTTTTATCAATATATTTGCTTCGAATTACAAAAAGTAATGAACAGAGTTATCGTTATACTTAGCCTTATTCTTCTTGGTATTCTTGGAATATCAGGGTGAGAGTGGTTTTGTATAAACGATAGAAAGATATCAGCAGCCATTCTCATAAAAGAGGATGGCTTTTTTAATTTAGACAAAATTTTAAATTCAAACCTAAAACAAAACATCATGAGCGACAGATTGTACATTTTCGACACAACACTGAGGGATGGAGAACAGGTCCCTGGTTGTCAGTTAAACACAGTGGAAAAAATTGAAGTGGCCAAAGCTCTCGAACTCCTAGGTGTTGACATCCTGGAAGCTGGTTTTCCGATATCAAGCCCCGGTGATTTTCAGTCGGTAATGGAGATATCAAAAGCCGTGAAAAATCCGGTTATTTGTGCGCTTACCCGGGCAGTTGAAAAAGATATTGAAGTGGCTGCCGACTCTCTTAAATACGCCAAAAGAAAAAGAATTCATACGGGAATCGGAACTTCCGAATATCATATCAAATACAAATTCAATTCAAACCAGGACGATATACTTCAACGCGCAATTGCCTGTGTTAAATATGCAAAGCGGTTTGTAGAAGATGTGGAATTCTATGCTGAGGATGCCGGACGAACGGAAAATGAATATTTGGCAAAAGTTATCGAAGCGGTCATCGCAGCCGGAGCCACTGTGGTTAATATTCCCGATACCACGGGATATTGTCTTCCGGAAGATTTTGCAGCAAAAATCAGGTTTTTAAAAGAGAATGTAAAGGGTATTGAAAATGCAATCATTTCCACGCATTGCCATAACGATTTGGGCATGGCTACCGCGAATACCGTTTCGGGAATTCTGAATGGCGCCAGACAGGTGGAAGTGACCATCAATGGGATTGGCGAAAGGGCCGGAAATACTTCGCTCGAAGAAGTAGTAATGACCATGCGAAGCCATAAAAATCTGAATATTGTTACAAATATTCAGACCAAACAGATTTTCAAAACCAGCCGTTTGATATCCAGTTTGATGAATATGCCTGTGCAGCCCAACAAAGCCATTGTAGGAAGAAATGCATTTGCGCATTCTTCCGGAATTCATCAGGATGGCGTATTAAAACATCGCGAGAATTATGAGATCATCGATCCTGTTGATGTGGGTATCAGTGAATCTTCAATTGCACTTACAGCAAGAAGTGGTCGCGCAGCGCTAAAACACAGGTTGTCGTTATTGGGTTATACCCTGAATAAGGAACAACTTGATGAAATTTATACCCGGTTCCTGGAACTGGCCGATAAGAAAAAAGACATCAGAGATGAAGATCTGGAAATTCTTATCGGGAATACCGCAAATAAGAAAAACAACAAAATTAAACTGGAGCACTTGCAGGTATTGTGCGGAAAATCAACCATTCCTATGTCAACTGTGACACTCAATATTAACGGAGATTCATTCACACATACTGCTGCAGGTAACGGTCCGGTGGATGCTTCCTTCAGTGCAATCAAACAACTTGTACAACATCATTTCAAGGTGGAAGAGTACCTGGTGCAAGCGATAACAAAAGGAAGCGACGACATCGGAAAAGTGCATATCCAGATTGAAAACAAGGGAAATTATTATTATGGATTTTCCGGTAATACAGATGTTATTACTGCATCGGTCGAAGCGCTTATAGACGCAATAAATAGAATTGTTTAACTTTTAATAATTAATACATTGGCAGGAAAAACATTATTCGACAAGGTTTGGGACAGTCATGTCGTTGAACAGATTGAAAATGGTCCCAGTGTTCTGTATATAGACAGACATCTTGTGCATGAAGTTACAAGCCCTGTGGCATTTGTCGGACTCGATAAACGAGGGCTTAAGGTATTCAGACCTCAAAATACGGTAGCAACGCCGGATCATAACGTACCTACAATCGATCAGCATTTGCCTATCAGAGACTTGTTATCACGTACACAAGTTGATAAACTTACGCAGAATTGTAAAAATCATGGAATTACGTTGTACGGACTGAATCACAAATATCAGGGCATTGTACATGTAATCGGACCGGAACTCGGCCTTACACAGCCGGGAATGACCATCGTCTGCGGGGACAGTCATACGGCTACGCATGGTGCATTTGGCAGCGTGGCATTCGGTATCGGTACCAGCGAAGTTGAAATGGTGCTTGCAACACAATGTATCTTGCAGCCGAAACCTAAGAAAATGCGGATTACCATCGACGGAGAATTGAAAAAAGGTGTAACAGCCAAGGATATCATCCTGTATATTATTTCAAAAATTTCTGCATCGGGTGGAACAGGATATTTTATTGAATATGCTGGCTCGGCATTCAGAAATCTCTCTATGGAAGGAAGAATGACGGTATGTAATATGAGCATTGAATGTGGTTCAAGAGGAGGTATGATTGCTCCCGACGAAGCAACTTTCGAATATATGAAAGGCAGGGAATTTGCTCCGAAAGGCGCTGCCTGGGATAAAGCCCTTGCCTATTGGAAAACGTTAAAGACTGATGACGATGCAGTTTTTGATCTCGAATTAAAGTACGATGTTTCGGATATCGAACCTATGATTACTTATGGAACAAATCCCGGTATGGGCATAAAAATTACCGAAAAAGTACCCGATGGTTCAGCATTGCATGATAAGGAAAAAACTTCTTTCTTTAAGTCACTCGATTATATGGGAATAACCCCCGGCTCACACATGATTGGAAAGACCATTGATTATGTATTTGTCGGTTCCTGCACCAATGGACGTATTGAAGACTTGCGCGAATTCACGCATTACATCAAGGGAAAACAAAAAGCCGACAATGTAACCGCATGGATTGTACCCGGTTCAAAACAGGTTGAAAAGCAGGCTATTGAAGAAGGTTTGATAAAAATTCTCGAAGAATCCGGTTTTAAATTGAGACAACCCGGTTGTTCAGCCTGCCTGGCAATGAACGATGACAAAGTGCCGGAAGGGAAATATGCGGTTTCAACTACCAACAGGAACTTCGAAGGCCGTCAGGGTCCGGGTGCAAGAACATTCCTTGCAAGTCCCATGACCGCAGCTGCTGCTGCCCTAACCGGTAAGATAACCGATCCACGTGATTTAATTAAATAAATCGGATATGATTATATATAAAGTAGCGGTGACAGTGTCAGAAGCAGAAACAGTAAATCAAACTTCAGTCTTCCAACTTCTGTCTTCCAACTTCTGTCTTCCAACTTCTGACAAAAATCAATCAACAAATCAACAAATCAACAAATAATTATGTCTATAGATAAATTTCATACCATAGAATCAACTTGTGTTCCACTGCCGATTGACAATGTGGACACGGACCAGATAATTCCTGCCAGGTTTTTAAAAGCCACCAGCCGCGAAGGATTTGGAGATAACCTTTTCAGAGACTGGAGATATGATAAAAACAATCAACCAAAATCGGATTTTGTTTTGAACAAAAATACGTACTCAGGCCTGATACTGGTGGGTGGTAAAAATTTTGGGAGCGGTTCAAGTCGTGAACACGCTGCATGGGCCATCTATGATTATGGCTTTAAAGTGGTTGTTTCCAGTTTTTTTGCAGATATTTTTAAGGGCAATGCTTTAAACAATGGTCTGCTACCGGTGCAGGTTTCTGAAAAATTTCTCAACAGCCTGTTTGAGGAGATTGAAAAGAATCCGGACACAAAGGTACAGGTTGATTTGGAAAAACAGCAGATTACCATTCTGTCAACAGGAGTGTCTGAAAAGTTTGATATCTCACCCTACAAGAAAACCTGTCTGCTAAACGGATATGATGATATTGACTATTTACTCAGTATCAAAGATAAAATTGAGTCTTTCGAAAAAAGCCGGATTGCCTTTTAACCGGGAAGTGATATAAAGTTTAATTATGCGAATTAAGGGTCGAAATCAAATATTATGGACTTTATGTTTCTGAATCTTTGTGTTTTAGTGCCTAAGTGGCAAAAGGAAGATAGCCACAAAAGCCTTTAGATATGCAAAATACTAATTACAAATTATAGATGCTAATAAGTTTTAACCCTTAATTCGCACTAATTATTCATAAAAGCCAATACCTGGTTAACATTTATTTCATCCGGGTGTTTCTATAAGATCGTGTTGCAAAGTTGTATCATACTTAGAAATCAAAATGTACCAGGCATAGCCTGAATACTATAAGAATAGAGTTTTTAATATAGATTGACAGTTTAATTCGAAAAGAATATGAATAACACAGTTGAAATAATGGACACTACCCTGAGAGACGGGGAACAAACCTCAGGAGTGTCATTTACCGGGAATGAGAAGCTGAGCATTGCCAAATTTTTGCTTGAAGAGGTTAAAGTTAACAGAATAGAAGTGGCTTCTGCAAAGGTATCGGAGGGAGAGTTTGAGGGCGCCAAGAAGATTGTGAAATGGGCGTCACAAAATGGATATCTTCAGAGGATCGAGGTTCTGGCATTTATTGACGGTACTGCATCTCTGGACTGGATTAAATCTGCCGGAGTAAAAGTGGTTAATCTTCTGACAAAGGGTTCTCGCAAGCATGTTGAAAGTCAGCTCAGAAAAACACCCGAACAACATCTTGAAGATATTCTGTTCTCCATTGATTATGCGCACAAAAATGATATTGATGTAAATCTGTATCTGGAAGACTGGTCAAATGGGATGCGTAATTCAAAAGAGTACGTTTTCTTCATGCTCGATAATCTTACCAAACAGCCTGTAAAAAGATTTATGCTCCCCGATACCCTCGGAATTCTCAATCCGGATGATACCTACGAGTTCTGTAAAGAAATTATTGACCGTTATCCCGGAAAACACTTCGATTTTCATGCGCACAACGATTACGATTTGGCCACCGGAAATATTTTTGCAGCATTAAAAGCAGGTATCAGGGGATTGCATACCACTGTGAACGGTCTGGGGGAACGCGCAGGCAATGTTCCTATTTCAAGTGTCATTGGTGTAATTCTCGACCATTTTCATCTGAAAGTTACGGTGAATGAAAAGAAATTATATTTATTAAGCAAACTGGTTGAAACTTTCTCGGGATTAAGGGTTCCTGCCAACAGACCCATTATCGGAGATAATGTATTCACCCAAACATGTGGAGTTCATGCCGATGGGGACAGCAAGGACAATCTGTATTTTAATGACCTCCTGCCCGAAAGATTTGGCCGCGTAAGAAAATATGCGCTTGGTAAAACTGCCGGTAAAGCCAATATCCTTAAGAACCTTCAGGAACTTGGTATAGAACTCGGTAAAGATGAAATTAAAAGAGTAACTGAAAAAGTCATTGAGCTTGGAGATAAGAAAGAAACCATTACTACGGATGATTTGCCTTATATTGTTTCTGATGTGTTAAACAGCGAAGTGATTGAAAACAGAATTAAGATTATAAATTTTGCGCTATCATCAGCAAAGGGTCTGAAATCTGTGGCAACGCTAAAAATAGAAATTGAAGGAAAAAATTACGAAGATACTTCTTCAGGTGATGGCCAATATGATGCCTTTATGAAAGCGCTGAAGAAAATTTACAAATCGCTGAATAAAGAGGTTCCTCGTCTTTCCGATTATGTGGTAACCATTCCTCCGGGAGGTAAAACAGATGCATTGGTTTCAACCATTATTACCTGGGATGATCAGAAAAACGGACGCGAACTGAAAACACGCAGCCTGGATCCCGACCAGACAGTGGCTGCTATAAAAGCTACCATGAAGATGTTGAACATCATCGAAAAATATTAATTTGCGTTTGGAAGCTGTATTGATATTTTTTAATTGACTTTTTTAATGTTATTTCTTAGTGAATTCTTTGTGAGCTGGAGTCTTAGAGGCTAATAAATTTATATCGAACTCACTTTATTTTAACAAATTCATATTGATTATCCGATAAATACGGTATGAGCACAGATAATGTAAATAAATCAGGCATAGAAGAGATACGCCAAAAATTTAACGGGTTGGTGGATAATTATTCCAATCTTGAAACCGGTCAGGTCACAGCCGTTGACTCAGTTCTTATTGCCCGGTTGATTGCAAGAGTCGCTTCGGGTGTAAATCCGGAAGCAACCAAACTTCTTGACATTGGTTGTGGTGCGGGTAATTATTCCATCAGGATTGCAACCAGTCTGCCAACTATTAATGTAACACTAATTGATTTAAGTGAAAAAATGCTTGAACGCGCGCATCAACGTCTTCAGACTGTTACTACAGGTGAAATAACCCGGGTAAGAGGTGATATCAGGACTGTTCCACTGAAAGAAAACAGGTATGATATTGTTGTGGCAGGCACCTCGTTGCATCACCTCAGAACCGATAGTGACTGGTTGGAAGTTTTCAGCAAAATATTTGTTTCCCTGAAACCGGGAGGTTCCTTCTGGATTTCTGATCTGATAACACATGACAATGAAATAGTGCATCAGGCGCTCTGGGAAAATTATGAAGATTTTCTGGATAAGAATTTAGGTGAAGAAATTAAAAACTGGGTATTTGAACAGATGAAAATAGAAGACACTCCCAGGTCAGTGGGATATCAGTTGGAACTTCTTAAAAATGTGGGATTCGGATACACCGAAATTCTACATAAGAACATGATATTTGCCGCATTCGGAGGAATTAAATCCTTATAAACAGGGGATCAGTTTTTCTAAACTATTGCCTAATATTAAATTATTAATTATCATTGCGCTCGGTTTTTCAATCTTTTAAAAATTTATTCTATGGCGAAAACATACAACATTGCAGTTCTTCCCGGAGACGGAACAGGTCCTGAAGTAGTAAACGAGGGTGTTAAAGTACTTAAAGCAGCCTCTTCAAAATTTGGTTTTACAATGAATTTTCAAACATTCGATTTTGGCGGTGACAGATACCTGAAAACAGGTGAAGTTTTACCCGAATCGGCAGCTGATGATTTGAAAAAATTCGATGCCATCTTTCTTGGCGCCATCGGTCATCCCGATGTAAAACCGGGAATTCTTGAAAAAGGGATTCTGCTCAAACTGCGTTTTGACCTTGATCAATATATCAACCTGAGACCGGTAAAACTTTATCCCGGCGTCCCCACACCTTTGAAAGACAAGGGCCCTGAACATATCGACTATGTAGTGGTTCGTGAAAATTCCGGAGATGTGTATACAGGTATGGGTGGAATTATGATGAAGGGTACCCCTGACGAAGTGGCTATACAGAATATGGTTTACAGCCGCATGCAGGTGGAAAGATGTCTTCGCTATGCTTTTGATTATACCCGTAAACGTAACAGGAAGAAAACGCTAGCCCTTTGCGGTAAAACCAATGTGCTCACGTTTGTATTCGATCTTTGGGAACGCGCATTTCACGAAATCGGAGAAAAAGATTACCCCGACATCAAACGTGAATACTACCACGTGGATGCCACCTGTATGTGGATGGTTAAAAATCCCGAATGGTTTGATGTGATTGTAACTGCCAATATGTTCGGCGATATCATTACTGACCTCGGCGCCATTACCCAGGGCGGAATGGGCATTGCAGCCGGAGGAAACATCAATCCCGAAGGAGTTTCGATGTTTGAACCCATTGGAGGTTCTGCTCCCAAGTATACAGGTAAAAATGTCATCAATCCGCTGGCTTCGATTGCCTGTGGCGGAATGATGCTGGAACATCTGGGTGAAGATAAAGCTGCCAAAGCAATAGAAGATTCCATCATCAATGTTACGGCCAACAAGCTAAAAAGTATGGCAGCCGGACATATGGGATATAGCACCTCCGAGGTTGGAGATTTGGTTGTAAAAGGAATATAATTTTATAAATTCTGAAAAAGAATTATTTCATCAAAATTTCAGATTCCTCATTTGGTGAATTTTAGTGCCTTTGTGTTTTTGTGGCAAATATCTATTCACTTATAACAAAAACAAAGATATTCATTGAACTGAATTCCTGATTTCGGTATGTAATCTTTTTATAAATATTTACTAAAAAATGAAAGCAAAAATTGCCCTGCTGCCCGGCGACGGAATAGGTCCCGAAATTGTCAGGGAAGCAGTTAAAGTGCTTAAAGCCATTGAAAAAAAATTCAATCACGGATTTGAATTCAACGAAGCACTGGTTGGAGCCGTAGCCATCGATAAAACAGGGAATCCTTTTCCTGATGAGACCTATGAGCTTTGTAAATATTCAGATGCCATTCTGTTCGGCGCCATCGGACATCCGAAATACGACAACGATCCCAAAGCCAGGATCAGACCCGAACAGGGATTGCTGGCCATGCGCAAAAAGCTGGGATTGTATGCCAATATCCGGCCGATAAGTACATTTGCTTCGTTACTGGACAAATCCCCCCTCAAGCGAAACCTGATTGAAGGTGTGGATTTTATGATGATCCGGGAACTTACAGGCGGCATTTATTACGGCGAGCTGCGCGGCAGAACCGAAGACGGCACAAAAGCTTACGACACCAATGTATATTCAAAGGAAGAAATATCCCGGGTAACGCGGCTTGCCTTCGAATATGCCCTGAAACGAAAGAAGAAACTCACTGCAGTGGATAAAGCCAATATCCTTGCCACTTCCAGGTTGTGGCGGGAAACCATTCAGGAAATGGAAAAAGAATATCCGGAAGTAGAAGTGGAATATATGTTTGTTGATAATGCGGCCATGCAGATCATCCAGTGGCCCAGCCGGTTTGATGTAATCGTCACCGAAAATATGTTTGGAGATATTTTATCGGATGAAGCTTCTGTGATCACAGGATCTCTGGGAATGCTACCATCGGCTTCCATCGGGATTCATACCTCCGTATTCGAACCCATCCATGGTTCCTATCCCCAGGCAGCAGGAAAAAACATTGCCAATCCGCTCGCAACCATTCTTTCGGCAGCCATGATGCTCGATTCTTTGAATCTGCGTAAAGAAGCTGAAATAACTCGCACTGCGGTAAATGCTTCACTTGAAGCCGGGGTTGTAACCGAAGATATCACAAAAGATAATGCACATAAAACCTCCCAGGTTGGAGATTGGCTGGAAGCATTTATTTTGAAATCTTCTTAGCCCTGGGGGTAATTCTTTTCCCCTCCTTAATTTAAGGAGAGCCTGTCCCGCAATGGCGGGAGGCAGGGGTGGTTCTTTTCTCAACTGTTTCTAGGAGAGGCAGGCTTGCAAGCCGAAGCTATTGCAAAGGTTTGGGTGGTTCTTCTCCCCTCCTGTTTTTAGGAGAGCTTGTCCCGCCTTAAAGCGGGAGGGAGGCTTGCCAGCCGGAACTTTCCTCATAATATTTAGTGCAGGCTGGGGTGGTTCTTTTCCTTCCATTAAAGTACATTTTCAAAATTTAACCAATTGTATGTTAACACAAGATCTGATTCGCCTTCTCTATCTCAAAAAAATGAAGGATCTATATACCAAAATTAATAAATGGAATGGAAATTTATATTCTCATATTGCGCAACTTAAGTAACGCAAATCACGAAATTATTCTATCGGATTTTTAATCTGCAGTGCAAAACTTGTTTTTTTATAACCCTTTCAACTACCAATGAATCTTACCGGCTTAAAATTCACAAAGTCGATATCCTCTTACTAATGAAACGCATATCCCAGCCCAAACGAAAATGTATTGATATTCCCCCGAAAATAAGGTGTGGTGTATTTGTTCGCATTGCCGGTGGTATTCATATGTTCGTAACCGGCAAAAACAAAGATATCATTCAGGAGCTGATAACTCGCACTTAATCCGAATGTAGTCTGCTTCCAGTCGATGGTGTCGAGAAAATGAGTAATTGCATCCAGCCTTTTTGTTCCCAATTCTGTATAATCAAGTCCGTGGCGGGCATTATTATAATACATCTTAAGATATAAACCTCGCAGCGGACGAAATGCCAATTCCGTATAGTAACCACGCGAATTATCCTGCAGGTAATGTCCAATATTATATAAGTTCGATTCAAATGTTGTTGTTGGCATATCGTGCTTATATACCAGCGGGTAACTTTGAAAATATTCAAAAGTGAAAAAAGTATTAGGTATTAAGTCTGAAATTCTGAAACCGGCGTTCAGGCTATATGTATCAAGATGTCCATTCTCTTTGAGACGATATATGGCCACATCATCAAAAAACAGGGTGGCATACAGATGCAGATGGTTTATTTGGCGGGAACTGATATCGATAAAAAATTGTGAATTCTGGCCACCATTATTACCTCCGTTTTGATTGAGGGTATGATCGATGGATTTATACAACAAAAACGGGATCAAATAAGCCGGATGGGCATCCATATCGCTATAGACAATCGAATTCCCAACCGATGCATAAAATTTTTTAAAGGGCCGGAATGTAAAAAAATTGGCCGCAATAAACTTTTTCCGATACACTATTCTTGTCCCGGTGCCATAGCTGTTGGTAAACTGATATGAGCGCAGACTGTCAACCACACCCGAAACCAGCCAGGCATGGATGTAGTTAAATTCAAACCATTTTGCCGGTTTCATCACCAGTTTCAGCTGTGCCACCGAAGGAATTTTGCCTGATAGAATGCTGGGATAATGGTAATTGGTCCCCCATTCAAAATGATCTTTCACCAGACCAATGCTTCCCCACTTCCATGAATAGGTTATTCCTCCTCGCATTTCGCTGTAGTCATTTCCGCTTTTATATTTTGCTCCGGGACGGGTATCCAGGTATTTCACCCCTGAAAGAACTTTATCTTCGTGATTATCGGTCAGACTGGCATAAATACCAACGTGCTCTCCCACATAAGCAAATACTTCACCCCCGTTCCGGCGATGATAATTGGTTCCGTTATCATTCGTCCAGTATTGAAACCCAAGGATAGGATTAAAAGAAAAGGTAAACAAGGAATCCTTATAATAAAAGATATCGAATCGCTTGTCAAAGTTTTTATCGGGTTTCAGCTCTTTATTAAAATCTTTCAGATAAAACAGTAATTCCTTCTGTTGTCTCTGGTTCAGTTCTTGAATTTTCTGGTTCAGTTCTTCCAGCTTTAACGCAATATACCTGCGTGAATAGGGCTTTACAGCCGAATTAATCTCAATATACCCTTCGTTGGCCATTTCATCCAAAAATGCATAGATTTCGGTGGACGAAATATGCTGGTATACTTCCTGACTAAAAGAATCCGGGATAAGTGCAAGAAAAAATCCTAAAAGGAAAAGTATGTGTCTCATCGGATGCTATCTGAAGATTTTTACAAATATACTCAGAAGATTTTGATTGTTGGATTCGGATGAATATTGCACTTATCAGGAACTGTTTATTGAAAATTTTCGGTTAATTAATTTCCTTCTGACCAGCTTGCCCCCAATGTCATTTAGTTAAGGGAGAATGACTTTCGTGAAAGGAAGAAACATTGGATAAAATTGGACTTTCCTGAATAATAATTATAATCATTTTTTAAAATTAGCAGCGTGAACTCCCCCTTAGCAAAGAGCCTGTCCCGGCTATTCTGTCGGGAGGGTTGGGGGGTTGTTTTGAATAAAGGGAAATTGCTTGTGTATTATTTATTGGCTTTGGTTATAATGTAATTAAATTTTGAATTATCGTAAATTTTCATGGCACAACCCTCCGCCTACGCTTAAACTTCGGCGGACAAGCCTGGCCCCCTTTTTTAAGGGGGAATGCTTTTCGTGACTGAAATAAACATTGTATAATATTGAACTTTCCTGCCAAAAGTCTAAAATCATTGTTTAATGTCAGCAGCATAAACTCCCCCTTAGCAAAGAGCCTGTCCCGGCTATTCTGTCGGGAGGGGAGGGGGTTGTTTTGAATAAGGGGGAATAACTTGTGTATTTTATATTGGTTTTGGTTATAATGTAATTAAATTCTGAATTATAGTATAGTTTCCTTTTACAACCCCCTATCCCCCTTTTTTAAGGGGGAATGGCTTTCGTAAAATGAAGAAACAATCGATAATATTGAACTTTCCTGTCTAAAATCTAAAATCATTGTTTAATGTTGGCAGCATAAACTCCCCCTTAGCAAAGAGCCTGTCCCGGCTATTCTGTCGGGAGGGGAGGGGGGTTGTTTTGAATAAGGGGAAATTGCTTGTGTATTATTTATTGGCTTTGGTTATAATGTAATTAAATTTTGAATTATCGTAAATTTCCATGATACAACCCCTGACTCTCTTTTTTAAGGGGGAATGCTTTTCGTGACTGAAATAAACTTTGGGAATTATTGAAGTGCATAGAATACTAGTGTTATGTCAAGTATTAAAAAACGGTAAAGTCATTCCGAACTTGATTCGGAACCCTAAAAGGCTCAGCGAAGCTAATCTCTTTAATCTTCCAGAGACCCTGAATCAAGTTCAGGGTGACTATATGACATAATAAGATTGACATGACACTAGTTAAAAATATTGTTCGATTTTAGCAGCACGAACTCCCCCTTTGCATAGGGGGAATGGCTTTCGTAAAATGAAGAAACAATCGATAATATTGAACTTTTCTGCCAAAAGTCTAAAATCATTGTTTAATGTCAGCAGCATAAACTCCCCCTTATTAAAGAGCCTGTCCCGGCTATTCTGTCGGGAGGGGAGGGGGGTTGTTTTGAATAAGGGGAAATTGCTTGTGTATTATTTATTGGCTTTAGTTATAATGTAATTAAATTTTGAATTATCGTAAATTTCCATGATACAACCCCTGACTCTCTTTTTTAAGGGGGAATGCTTTTCGTGACTGAAATAAACATTGTATAATATTGAACTTTCCTGCCAAAAGTCTAAAATCATTGTTTAATGTTGGCAGCATAAACTCCCCCTTTGATAAAAGGGGGTGGTCGCCATCAGGCGAACGGGGGATTTCTCCCCCTTTGATAAAAGGGGGAAATCTGCCTTTAGGCAGATAGGGGGATTTCCTCCCCCCTTTCCTAAAGGGGGATAGCCGCTTTCAAGCGGCAGGGGGATTTCAAGCGGCAGGGGGATTTCTAAAATAATGTAACCAGAGCAAAATTATCTCAAAGAAACCCCCAAAATCGTCTCCAGACATCGCTCCGCCGTATGCCCGTCCCATTTATCAGGCCTGTAAGGTACACGGGGTTTGGATAAGGTGTTGTAATATTCTTCCCGGATGCGTTCGATATTATTCCCGACCAGTATACTCGCCCCCCCATGCTCCCTTAAGGTAATCGGCCTCTCGGTATTCCAGCGCATGGTAAGACAAGGAGTACCTAATATAGTACATTCTTCCTGCAGTCCTCCGCTGTCTGTAAGCATGATTTTCGACCTCATATTAAGCTTTAGCATTTCCAGATATCCGATAGGTTCAAGCAGTATAAGGTTTTTGTTATGATACACATCCTCCCACAATCCGAATTGTTCCAGCATTTTCCTGGCACGGGGATGCACCGCCCAGACCAGCGGCATATCCCTGCAAATCTCATTTACCAAAAACTGGGTCAATGCAGTTAAAATCTCCCGGTGATCCACATTCGAAGGCCGGTGCAAAGTCATCGATGCCACCCGTGGTATATAAGCATTGCTGAATAATTTATAGGACGAATTGATAGAATTTCTCTCAAAAATACCATACAAATCCAGCTTTTCAGCCTTATCCCTGTTTGCCTCCAGCGTATCAATCATGATATTGCCGACAAATTTGATTTTATCTTCCGGCACACCTTCCCGGCGAAGATTTACTCCGGAAAGTTCATCGGGAGTAAGCAGCAGATCCGAGAGCCTGTCGGTAACGAGCCGGTTAATTTCCTCAGGCATGGACATATCACCCGATCGCAACCCTGCCTCGATATGACAACACATGACATGTTCTTTTTTTGCAGTTACAGAACAAGCCAGGGTAGCATTTACATCCCCCACCACAACTACCCAGTCTGGTTTTTCAGACTGAAGCACCTTTTCAAACGCAATCATCGTCTGCCCTACCTGTTCGGCATGTGTTCCCGATCCGATGCCCAGATTAATATCGGCATCAGGTATGCCCAGCTCTTCGAAAAAAGTCCGTGACATCCGGTCGTCATAATGCTGACCAGTGTGCACCAGGATATGTTCAGTTTTTGAATGGGTTGACTTTTGATTAGTTGCCTCAATTGCCCGGATAAACGGAGCTATTTTCATAAAATTCGGACGTGCGCCTACAACAGAGATAATTTTCATAGATCAAAAATTTAACATCCCTGCAAAAATACATTATTATATGAAACAACCCTTTACAGCTCTTTTATAAAAAAGAATTTAATCCAAATTTCAAGTTTTATAAATTAAAAATAAACTCAATCCTTTTCCATAATCATTTACGTCTTCTCAGTATCGGCCTTTTCAACTTGCAGCATAAGAGATCTCCCGCAGATGTTCGCAGAGGGTTTGCAGAAAAGATATACAGCCGATGTGCAAAGAAAAGATTTCCCTCAGACCAGTCTGTCGCCTGTCAAATTTTCGCAGAAATATATTTTAAAAGCTGTGTGGTCCTTCCCCCTTTTCTAAAGGGGGTGGCTGCAGGCCGGGGGATTCCTCCCCCTTTTCTAAAGGGGGTGGCCGAAGGCTGGGGGATTTCTCCCCCTTTGAAAAAGGGGGTGGCCGAAGGCCGGGGGATTTCCCCCCCTTTCAGAAAAGCCAGTCCCGCCCCTAAGCGGGAGGGTGACTGCCTTCAAGCAGACAGAGGAATTTTTTCCTCCCCTATTTTTAGGGGAGGTGTCCACAGGACGGAGGGGTATATTTTCATTACTAAAAAGCCTTTCCCGGCTAATTAGTCAAAACCATCAGAAGAAAATATTCCCTTAGCAAAAATACTTGTGTCACTTTGCTATAAAAGCAATTAACCGTAGTATACTCAAAGATACAAAGTCTGCAGCACCTGACCTCTCTGTATCTCCCCTGCCAGGGCAGAAAAGAGCAACCTGCATCACAGATCATCTGGAATAGCTTGTCAATACAGCCTATAATATACTTTAAAGCCGGTTAAAAGACGTCTCCCTCTTTTCTAAAGCGCCTGCCCCCCGAAGTAATAACACAGGTGGAAGATTTGATTTGACTTTTCCTGAAATTTGTTTACTGTTTATCCTCCCTATTCCCCTATTCCCCTATACCTCTTTTCCCTCTCCCCCTCCTCATCACCAACACCCTTTTTACCACATTCTTCATATTCTACATCACCAGCTCCTTTACCCACGGCTATGCCCGATCATCCCACCGCTGCGTATACATTGTAATCATAATTTTATCCGGAAGTGAGGAACTCTCAATGGCATCAATAATATCATTCGTCGACCGAAAATTATATTTTGCATTCAATAACCCTGAACTCTGAACTCCAAACTCCAAACTCTGAACCCGGAACTTGAAACTTGAAACTAATTTTATCCCTCACACTAACACTCTCCCCATCCCACCTCCTGCCTGTATCGGTAAGGTATAGCACTTTCGTAAAATCAATATCAAAATATGGCTCTCCAATCACTCCATAATCCCGGTAATTATATTTTTCCCAGAGCTTACGGCTATCCCATCTACTCAGCGGACTACCGTGCATACAAATGGTTTTCACAGGAACCAGTTCCCGAAACCGTGCCAAATTATTCTCAAAATCTTTAATAGCGCAAGCCATATCTCCCTTGCAGGTAGTCAGGTTTTCATAATGATAGCCGATTTCATGGCCAAGTTTTGCAATCTCAGACATTATCATTTCATCGAAGCTTGCCGGCACCGATCTGAGATAATAGCTGCCCGTGATACCAATTTGGTTCTCCAATTTCGCCGTTCGCAAGGAATTGGAAGGAATCAAATCCACATCATGTCTCAGTATAACCACTCTTTCCTTTGGCTTTTCAAGAAACTGATCGAAGTGCTGAAAGTAATATCCTTTTTTTTGCAGTGCCTCAAGTAAATTCCGATATGTTTTCAGGGTGAAGTCCATCCACTATTTTTTTTATCCAAAATAATCCATACCCTAATCCGGTAAAAATATTCTTACTGAACATTTCCGGTAACAAATTTTATTAACCAATATACAAAGATAGGATGAGACAACTTAACCCCGTTAATTTTTGACATAATTCGAAGAAGAGAAAAAATTACAGAAAAATTTATATTTGAAAATTCCTTGCAAAATCGAAGAACTTCGGGTGTTTGGAAGTTTTCTGATTACCAGTGGAAGCGCCGATAAGGAGACGTTTACAGCATATTCACCAATATATGGCAACGACTGTATTACCAGGTTGCAGGCAGATCTGGAAAAAGTGAATAACATTGTGAAACAGGTGATAGCCCCTCTTCTCGCAAAATTTGATGGAGTAGGCTATAACAAAAATGACCGTTCGGTAGAACAGCCTTTTTTTGGTGTGTAATGCCTTACTAAATGAACTGCGTAGCATAATATACAAAAACAAAAACCCTGCGGATGCAGGAAGCGATTAAAAAAAAAATTACGCCCCTAACAAGTTTATAAACCAATAAATCTCTAACGGTCCCGTGGTATGAAGCATTGGGGTTTTCGGAGTGCGTCTGTATCCACCATGGATTTGCTTTGTGCAAGGCAGAATGCCAAAACAAGCACTATTCTCCCAATGATTTATACCACATTTAGCTGCTGCTCTTTTTTATTATCCTATCGAATTTGTCTGGATCTTGTCTGCTATCCCAAATTGTCAAAATCTCAATAAACTCTTTTGTCTCACGATATGTAAATAGATAATCTTTAACGATTTTGTATCTGATCCCTTCTATTTCTGTTTGTTTACCTATCCTGGGATATTTACTGATTAAAACTGTGGTATGCTCAAATATTTGATTTAGTCTTTTACTATAAGTAGTTGACCTATTACTTTTTATCCAATAATTAAGTATTTTCAACCTATCATTATGAGCCAGTCTTGACCATATTATTTGTTTAACCATTCGTCAATCTGGTTATTTGATTGTTTATTAGTTAAATAATCTCCATTTTCTATCTGGTCAATGGCTATATTAATGGCCTTTTTATGATTGTCACTTAACCGATATATTTCTTTATCTTCAGTGCTATCGTCAATTAATCGAATTAAATCATTTAAAAGGTTTTCATCATCCAGTTTGTTTATTTTATTAATAACCTTATGTCTTAACTCTTTTGTTGTCATACCATTAAATTTTATCAAAAATACAAAAATTATCAATCCTTCCCAATATTAAAATGTCAATTAATACCATTTGATCGCAGGGAACTTTAAGGATTGCCTCCAACAATCAATTTGTTCCATATTCTAAATTTAAAGTGTTTTACATAATAGCGCCAACTGTTCATTTCTCAAAAACTCACCTCTCACTACTCACCTCTCATCTCTCCCCCTCTCACCTCCCATCTCTCACCACTCACCTCTCATCTCTCACCTCTCAAACTCCCCTCTCACCATCTCCCATTCACCTCCCTCAACACTCCCGGTGTAATTCTCTACAAACCATACCATAAAGGCTGCCACGTCTATTTTATCAGCCATCATTTTTTCCTTTTTTAACTGATATTCTTCCCTTATTTTTTGATTATCTGTTATTTCCATTGCTTTTTCGATGGCATTATTCTGACCTTCAGCCGAAAGATTAAATTTAAAAATCAGACCATAAGTTTCTGACAATTCTTTTAAATAACCTAAATCCATATGATTTACACATACAGACGGAACACCAAGCACTGCAGCTTCGGCAGCCATTGTGGTGCTATCGCCAATATACAATGAAGCAAAAGCAAGTATATGGTGAATAATACCTGCAGGTGTTTTAAGCAGGCAGGGCTGAAGTTCGGGGATTAATGCAGATTCGGAAGAAATATACACGTTCATTTTTCCTGAAAGCGCTCTGACCAGTTTTATTCTATTCCCGTTTGAGAATCCTTTAAAACCTTTATCGTGAAGGGCATTAAATGAAACAAACCTTATGATGGCATAAGGTTTGTCAGTTTCAATACCGTATTCTTCACATATCTTTTTATCAGGCAGAAAATTTGACGGATGCAGGTAAGCCAGCTCTTTGTATCCGTTAAAGCTTAACTGTTGTATGGAAAGAGATTTTTGAAAACAGGAGGGAACAACAATTGTGGAACTCAGGCTTCCTGTTATTTTATGAATAAACCCTGCAGTTTCGGTATCGGCAAATGTAATTGTTTTCTTTCGGCAAATGCTTCCTGCTATTACCGCATAAGGAGATTCAAAACTGATAACTAATTGGATATTATTTCGCCTGATAACTTTTATGAGAATAAATATTTTTTTAAATGCCTGAAAAACATTTGGTAAAAGCGAATTATAAGAACTACCTGTTGAAGTGTAAGGTATTGCAAACTCATTTAACAAAGCTAGTGTAATATCTTTCCCGGCAGCCGTAACTATGACAGTATGGCCTTTTTTTTGAAGGTTGGAGAGGACATTTTTAAATGCATGAACGTAAGATGGATGGTTGATATCAAAGAAGAGGTTCATTGCCCGGAAATATGATTTTAGCAGGAGCTTGTACTAATCTATTATTAATGCGAATTAAGGATTAAAACTTTTATTAAAAGCAAACAATTATTCAACACTTATCCCCCGCTGGCGGCGGTTGGTGGTGGATAATTCCCTCTTGCGAGAGCCTGTCCCGCCATAGCGGGAAGCAGTGGTGGGTTTATTCAGCCTCTCCTTTTCTTTAATCCACCCTTCTAAAGTTCATGTAACATTATTAATCCCAAAATTGTCATTATAATTAATTATAATGACAATTAGCTGACGCTGAGCTAAAGGTTCGACCAAGAAAATCTAAACATTTCAGGAGAATTGAAATGTAAGATTAACTACGTTGAGCTCATCGCTGCGCTCTTCGGTTTTCTAATTCGGGATTTTCCCAAATCTGGTCATTAGTATGGCTTACACCACATTTCATTTCTCTAATGACTGATTTGGGTTAATGTCTTTTATACCTCCTTATTTGAAAACTTTTATACTTTGAATCGTTCTTTTTTCACCCCCTGCACCACCGCCCAATGTCGTTTAGTAAAGGAAATAGGCTTTCCCGATTTTTATTGGGACTCAGCCTGACCCATGTTCATGGCTGTCACACTGAGCGGAGTCGAAGTGTGTTTATTTAGTTTGTAGGCTTAACTAAACGACATTGGCACCATCGCCAGCGGGGGATAACGATTCTTTAGAAGCTTCACTACCAAAATTATGCAAAAAATACATTTAATTATTTCGACCATTAATTCCTATTTTTAATTAAACAACAATTTTTTGTTCCTTAATTGCCGTCCAGGGCACAAATTGACAATCGTTATAAAACCTGCTCCCATATCCTGCATAAATAACGTAACTTTCTGAGACCATAGAAGAGGAGATTTTTTTGAATATCTTTATATTTTTCAAAAAATCATCGTGAATAGTTGATGAAGATTTTATTTCTATTATCCGCAATTTATCTGCATCTTCAAGTAAACAATCAATTTCGTTTCCACTACTATCGCGCCAAAAAATACATTGAATCTGGAATGCCGGTCAGGATTACCTTACCATTAAGTTTCTTTTCGTATGTAATACCCTGAATATACGAAAGTATCGACGGCAAACGCTGAATTTCATCCAGAATAATACCTCTGTCAATAAAATTCAGGAATATTCTTGGATCGTTCCGGGCAAGTTCATAATTATCAGGAAATTCAAGATTGTAATATTCGTATTTAGCAAAGAGTTTTTTCGCCAGTGTGGTTTTTCCCGATTGCCGGGGGCAGGTAATAACAATTACCGGAATTTTTGACAAAACCGACAATATACTGTTTTCAATACTTCTGATTACCATTTTGTAAATCGGGAATTGAATTCCTGTATTGCAAAATACATTGTTTTAAATAAAGATCAATAGCTATTTCTTAAAAAAGCCTGAAAAACATTTGGTAATAACGACGAATAATTGAACCCGGTTTGCGTAAGCAGAAAAACCGAAGATTAATCCCGATACCTCCAACATCCGGTTCCCGACTCCAGAATCTTTTAATAACATAACCTTCTTTACAATATGTAAACTTGATGTTTTTGAAACTTCTTGGTACATGATTTTCAACCACTAAGTACATATAATTTGATACTATTTGATTTTCATATAGTATTATAATAAAAACTCTTCAATATTATCAAAATGAATGACTTTGAAATTGGCATCCGGGTATGCCCTGGTAAATGATTTAGATACCCGCACTGATTTCCCCGCATTTAATTTAAACTCATATGCATTTAATATTCCCCCGGTTTCTTCAATATAGTCAATTTCCTGATGTTCGGTAGTCCGCCAAAACCAGCTGTTTATCCAATTTTCTTCATAATTGTTTTTTTTCAGCCTTTCAACAACCAAAAAATTTTCCCATAATACACCAATATCTGTACGGTTTTCGGCTAATGTAAAATTTGATATTAAAGCATTACGTATGCCAAGGTCATAAAAATAAATTTTCCGGCTAAATTTTAATTCATTTCTCAGGTTCCGGCTGTATGAACCCAACCTGAAAATAATGTAAGCCTGCTCTAAAAGTGTAACATACTTTTCAGTAGTTTTATTGTCTAATCCACACAATTGGCCTAACTCATTAAATGATACCTGTGTACCTATCTGATAGGCTAAGGCCTGCAGAAGCCTGACGATTTTTTCAGGTTTTTTAATACTTTCCAGCATCAGGATGTCTTTATACAAATAACTGTCCATTAATAGTTTAAGAATATTTTTTTCTTCTCCCGGATGATTGAATACATCCGGATAATAACCATAAACAAGGCGATGATTAATTGCTCTTTTTTCAGTAAGCAAGCCATGGTGTTTCACCAACTCACCAAACGAAAGTGGATATATTTTGTATTCCCATTTTCGGCCTGTCAGAGGTTCGTTTAACCTGTTTGATAATTCAAAAGAAGAACTCCCGGTTGCAATTAACTGGACATCCTTAATATAATCTGTTATCAATTTAAGCCGCAGACCTATTTCAGGAATTAACTGGGCTTCATCAATAATAATTATTTTTTTTTTACCAAAATACAAACGTAGCCTGTCTGCAGAGGGTGCAACAAATAAGGCTTTTACATCGGGACTATCGCCGGCAAGCCAAAGAACATCATCGTTCCTATTAAAAATTTTTTCTAACAAAGTGGTCTTGCCTACCTGCCTTGCTCCTAAGAGTATAATGGCTTTACCTTTATTTATTTTATCAGATATTTTGTTTTCAAGGATGCGTTTAATCATAATCTTTCTTTAAAACATACAAGTAAAATTAGATTATTTGGGATTTAAATCCTAAAATATTTACATTTATTAGGATTGTAATCGCTGTAAATAGACTCTGACTTTTACTAAATGAACTTCGAACTATAATATACAAAAACAAAAAACCCTGCAGATGCAGGGAGCTATAAAAAGGCAGAACTGAATAAAATCTTTAACATTAATTATCAGGAAATTCAAGATTGTAATATTCGTAATTAGCAAAGAGTTTTTTTGCCAGTGTGGTTTTTCCCGATTGCCGGGGACCGGTAATAACAATTACCGGAATTTTTGACAAAACCGACAATATACTGTTTTCAATGCTTCTGGTTACCATTTTGTAAATCGGGAATTGAATTCCTGTATTGCAAAATACATTGTTTTAACTAAAGATCAACTGCTTTTTTGAAGTTCATTTTATGAACTCTAATTGTCAACGTGCAGTATATCCACCATCAATCACAATATTGGTACCAGTTATCCATGAAGATTTTTCCGATAACAAAAATGAACAGAGATCAGCAATATTTTCAGGTTTACCTAAACCCAACGGATGAGCATTTTTAATACTTTGAATTGCTTGATCTGAGGCATTTTGTATGGATTTATTAAACATTTCAGTTTCAACAAAACCTGGACTAATACTATTAATCCTAATTTTTTTTCTAGCTAACTCTATAGAAATAGATTTAACGACAGATATTAGTGCGCCTTTTGTGGCTGAATAGGCAGATAATCCTTCGTTGCCAACAATTCCCATAATTGAGGATATAAGAATATATGATGCCCCATCATTAGGGCAAAATCTGGCAGAAGAGAGAATTCTGATAAATTCAATCCCTGTAAATACATTAATATCAAATATATCCTTATAATGTTTAATTTTTGTTGCTGAAACAGGTAATATCAATTCTATGCCAGCGGAATGAATAAAACCATCGATCTTGAAAGACTTTTTAGACAAATCATCAAAAAGTTCGGTTATAAACCCTTCATCCGTGAGATCGCCCTTGTAGATTAATAATTTTTGATTATCCTTTTTAATTCTTGCAGATAATTTTTCTATTTTGCGCCCCAATGCAATCACTGTTGCTCCCTGATCCAATAAAGAACTAACGCATGTAAATCCAATACCAGAGGTCGCACCAGTTATTAAAATATTTTTATCCGAAAAATCAATAATCATTTGTCAAACTTTTCTAGACCTATCAGTTTCATTAGTTCAAAAATTGTTACAACATTATTCAATTGCTTAGCAGAAACAGTAATGCCAAAATTTTCATCAATAAAAGCTATGATTGCTAAAGTTGCTAACGATGAATAGTTTTCCAAATCTCTTAACACAGATTCTTCGTTAACACTTGCATTTTCTATTGCAAGCAATTCCTTAATCCCATTAAAAAAATCTACCTTTTTCATATTAATTAAATTGTTATTATTGTTGCACCCCAGGAATAACCAACTCCAAATCCTGCAATTAATACCTTATTTCCATCCCTAATTAAACCTTGATTATAAGCATCGGTCAAAGCAATGGGTATTGTTGAGGAAACAGTATTCCCGGTATTTAACATATTCATATAAAATTTAAGAGGATCAATTTTTAGTTTTTTTCTTAAATAATCCAGCATAAATTTATTAGCCTGATGAAAAATAAAATAATCAATTTCTTCCAATGAAATTTTGTTCTTTTCCAAAACATTTTTCACCAATGTTGGAATTGTTTCAATGGTGAAATTGAAAATTTCTGGTCCA
Source organism: uncultured Bacteroidales bacterium (assembly GCA_963781805.1). Classification (GTDB taxonomy): domain Bacteria; phylum Bacteroidota; class Bacteroidia; order Bacteroidales; family UBA10428; genus JAFGPL01. The sequence goes on along the minus strand of CAWAHF010000004.1, from coordinate 3,802,233 downwards.
TCCATATATAAGTAATTATCAGAAATAACATTACCATCTGCATCTGAAACTATTTGTTCATCCAGCCGGAATTTATTTCTTAATCCTCCATTTTTAACAATTAGATTAGAAAATCCTTTGCCGTCTGTTCCCAATTCAAATTCACCTATTATTTTAATGAAATTCTCATCCAGTAATGTTGCTGTTGAAGCATCTCCAAATATGCTTCGGTTACCCTTATCAAGTGGATGGATATGCTTTGAATATGTTTCAGCTGTTACAAAAAGAATAGTATGTGCAATTTTTGATTCAATAAGTCCTTTAGCGATCGCTAATCCGTAAATGTAACCTGAACATCCCAAATTAAAATCAAAGGCTCCAATTTGTTGTGATAATCCAATTCTATCCTGTAATATGCATGCGCTTGTAGGTAAAAAATAATCAGGACTCTGTGTGCAAAGGATTAAAAAATCTATTCCTGAGCGATTACTATCATTAAGAATCTTATTGCAGACCTGAGTTGCCAAGTCAAGTGCAGTTTCATTTTCTGAAACGACATGTCTGGTTCTTATTCCTACCTTTTCTTCTATTTTATCAGCATGCCATTCCGGAAATTCCTTTGCCAGGTCGTTATTGGTAACAATTTTTTCAGGTAAATAATAAGTTATATAATTATTCAAATTCATTGTTCAGTTTTTTTATAATTAAATTTAGCAAAAACTTTTTAAGATCTATCTTCTCATGAAATAAACGTTTGATTGTTTCTTTATTTTTATTCTTTTGATTTTTTAAACCAGGTGCTATTATATAATCGGCAAACGGATAGGTAATTTTGCCTACAAGCGGAACAACATCAATATCATCTTCATTTACAAAAAAAGAAGGAACTCCTAGCAATTTTATAATATGTGTAATTTCAGTTGATGTTCCTATCAGTAACCCGGGCTTGTATTTTAAATATATTTTGAATAACCTGAAGCCCTGAAGCAAAAGTGCATATGCATACTGAATTTTGTATACAACCTTCCGCTAGGTAATATATTGAATATTATTTTCGTCAAGCAAATGTGTTAACAAATCCTTTTAAGTGGCAACTACCAAACCACGAATTTAATTCTCAGGCAACATTTTAATCAAATTCTTAAAAAGATGAAAATGGGCAGGATAATGTAAATAAAACTGAATCTTCTTCAAATAGTTATTTTTGAAACCATTTTTGCCGGATTACCGTGAGCAACAACATTTTGAGGAATATTATTCTGTGCTACAGAACCCGCAGTAAGAATTGAATAATTCCCTATTTCAACCCCTGGCAAAATCGTTGCTCTTAAGCCAATCCAGGTACCTTTGCCAATTACAACAGGCGCTCTATATGAAGTTAAACTATTTTTAAAATGTTCGTATGGATTACTATGTGTTATTATTGTAATACTTTGTGCCAGTGATACTTCATCATCGATAAAAATATACTCAGGATATGAATTATCCAGAATACAAAACATTCCCAGCTGAACATTCCTGCCTATGTGTACCCCGCGCCATTTGTGAAACCTTACACGAATGCTATTTAACGGGCAAAAATAGGCCAGCAATCCGAGAATATGAATTTTAAATTTGTGAAAAATAAATAAGATTTTATTTTTTTCATTTCTGGACAATGCATTACTAATAGCATCATTTATACCATGTTTTGATTTATAATATGGCATTTCAACATATCCGTATTTCCCTTTAAATTCCTCTAAATTCATTGACATAATCTTTAATCGTAACGAATGTAAAATTATTTTTATTCAATAACAAAATCATTTGAAGGTAAAGCTCATAACTTTTATTCCCAAGGTTTTTCACCTTCAATTTACCTCTGATAACATCTTTTACCAGATAGTTCAGGTAGTATTTGCTTCTGCGGTTTATCTGCCGTGTTTTAGAACTCTCATCAATAAATTCATTCGGATGTATCAGGAATACTAAGGGAGAATGAGTTATTTTGTTTTCTAAAAAAGCACAATAAATCAATCCTTTGTGAAGCAAAGGGCTAATCCTCATAAAGGTGGAATTAAACGGCAAAAAATAGGATTTAAGCGGGACTTCGATTAAATCCGAATTTCCTTTTCTGGCTAAAGTATCAATACATGTATTATAGACGCTTCTTGGAGCAAAAATCCATGATAATTTATTCCGGCTGCCAAACGAAAAAAACATGTCCATACGTTGGGAAGCAATGGAGCTGTCAATTTTAAATCCTGCCTCTATTAAAGCTCTGGGAGTATTTTCATTAATTCTGAGCGCCGGAGCACGAAAAGTAATTACTTCCTGACCTGAAATATCTTCAAGCAAAGCTTTTGATTTTTTTAAATGTTCTGCCTGAGTTTTTAACGGCATAACATCAAAAGCATCTGTTACCTCATGCGACCATCCGTGCGAAGCGACTTCATGACCATACGGAAGGATCATTTTTACTATTTCGGGCCATTTCAGCGCCATATCTCCTAAAAAAAAGAAAGTGCTTTTAATATTATATTTTGCATATAATTCAAGCAACATGGGCATCCCTTCCCGAAATACCCGATATCCGGTTTCATCTCTCGAACGGTTGAACCAGATAGAAGTTGTTTCTACATCATTGGTTAATAAGCTGTATCTTGTCTTATCCATTAAATTTCAACAATATGATTTAATGCCAAAAACATCCTAGCCTGATTCCGACGCATGCAAGGAATTGTATGATTAATAAATGTATTTTTATGCTAATAATAGTAATCTTTCTCAGATTACATATGTTCGATAATCCATATTGCAATTTTATCGGCAAATGGTGCGTAATCCGAATGCAACCCACTTAGTCTGAAGAGTAAGAATACCTTGACTTTGACTATGGATTTATACAGGGTAATTTTTTGGAAGCTGCCAGCTGTTAACCTGAAAATTATAGGCTATTCTTTCTAAAATCTCATTTTTGGTTTTTATAAACAGAAAATGTATTTAATTTACTCCTTTTCGTTTGCTACTCTTATTAAGCTGATCCCCGAAACCCCTACCAGTAGTTAAAATGGGCTGCTTCTTTGAATTCTTAACTTCAGTCATATAAAATTTACCTGTTTGAGTCGAAAATTTTATAAATCCGTTTTACTAAATTTCTGAATTTTTGTATTATTTTCCATTTCAACCATTTTGAAAATGATTCATTCCAATTCGCGGGATGCACAAGTATATTTATCGTATTTAATTTATCCCGCGTTATCAAATTTATTAAATCATCCGTAGAATGTGCTTTAATATCAGCATTTTCTCCTTCAATCACCTTATCTGCCATTCTTACCTTTTCACCATCCCAGCGCATTCCTGTATCAGAGAAATATTTTATTTTATTATGATCCAGAGATAAATAAGCATCTCCCATAATTCCAAAATCCCTGAAATCGTATTTATCCCAAAGATTAATGCTGGGATTGTATTTTATTTTAATTTTTCCCAACAACATTCCTATTCCAATCTTAAATATTCCTTTAAAAGAGGTGGTCTCATAATGTCCCATTGCTCCTCCGTGCTGGCATATGGTAGTTACAGGACAGGTTAATCTCATTTCTTTCAAATCATTCTGAAAAAGTTCAATGGATTTTTCAGGATTCCCATGCATAAGAGACATAACCTCATAATGATATCCTATTTCATGTCTGAGTTCAAATATTTTTTTAATAATTACCTCATCATAAATAGCTGGCAGGGTCCTGAAATAATAGGTTGCGCTAATCCCCTGTTCAGATTCAAATGTTGCCATTTCCAGTGCAATAGGCAGGTCGTATTTGGTATCAATATCATGCCTGATAATTGCAAGTTTCATATCTGAGTATAAGTTGGGATGAATCAGTGCATCTTTAATATTTAAAAAGGTATAATTAGTTCTTTTTAAATGAATAATTAGTTCTTTATACTTACTTATGGTAAAATCCCGCATAAAATTAATATTTCAATATCATGTAATAAAAAAATGATTGTCTCTGATGATGCCGCTTAACTATTTCCATAAAGTGACATTCCCGCGAAAGCGGGAATCCATTCCAAAAAACAGATTCCATATCAGAGGCCCCCTCTATGGGTCTGTCAGGAAGGAATTTTGTATAACTATATCATGAATTAAGATGGACATATTATTTATTGAAATAATTAAAACTAACTATATTTTTCTATAATATTCCTGAATATTTCAAAGACTTCACTTTGCACCTTTTTACTGTTCTCAATCTGATTTGGTCTTTTGTTACCCGATTTTACATATTCATAAATATCATGAACATCCCGTGATTTAAACTCCCACCCTTTTTCCTGCATGATTTTATCAACAGTTAAAAATATTTTACCCGGAAAAAAACTAACCGATGGAGTACCAAGTAATGCTGCCTCACGTGCAAAAGTGCCTGCCCCGGTAAGCATTGCTTTTGAATAGTAACAGACATCAAGCCCTGGTAATGGTTCGGGTGGAATAAAGATATTTTTGTACCCATCGGCATATGTTCTTTCTTCGGTATATCTTGGTAAATAGAGTATATTGTAATTTTTAAAGATTTCGAATAATTCGGGGACTATTGTTTTGCTATTCACCGGGACATAGGAAGCTTTTAAGTTTTCGGGCCGGATGGTAATAAAATCATTGAATGGTAATATATTTAAGAATGACGGATCGGGAATATATGAAGCAATATAGATATCTTCTTTAAATCCATTGAACTTATGTATCCTCTCTTTTTTTATTCTGTACCTTCTGGCTATTTTATCCGAATTAAAAAAAACCGGGAAAATAAACTCCGAACCAAATAAATAAGAGGGAACTTTAAAAGAAGTATCGTTATCGCTGAAAACAATAGCTTTTTTACTTCTTAATTTGCTGATAATAGAGGTATATACACCGCCTAACGATAAACTAATATCAAATCTGGGGATAGCCTTGTTTAGATGATATAACCTGAAAAACATCCCATTAATTTTTTTTAGCTTACTTTTCCCTTCGTGACCCCCGATTAAAATAGGTTCAAAACCTTTTTTCTTCAATAAGGGAACTGTTTCAGAGAAATTTCTGGCAGTAATAATAAATTCATGCTCACTCTTAAACTTATTTATGATAGGAGTTAAAACATGAACATGAGGAGTATTTGTAATATCCACCCAGATTTTCATTTAGTTCTGTTTCTCGAATGTCTTGATAACCTTGGCTGGTACACCTACTGCAATTGTATATGGAGGAATATCTTTAGTGACCACTGCGCCAGCACCTATTACCGCTCCTTCCCCAATAGTAACACCAGGCATGATGATTGCCCCAATCCCGATATGCGCACCATCTTTAATTATTACTTTCCCTGCTTTAAAGGGGCAATGCATTGCATACATTCCCGGCTTATAGTTTGTTAAGTCACGCTGATGGCATAATATCATAACACCGGTAGTAATTGCCACACCATTTCCTATCTCAATTAATTCCGGATTTCTATCATCGAAAGAAACCAGTCTTGCCACATGGGTTTGTTTCCCTATTTTAACACCCCTTAATCTGTGTAAAAAAACCGTAACCTGGTACGGAAACGTTACATAAGCAATAATATGCAGGATACGGTTAAAAATTCCTTTTATAATATAGAGTGGATTCCTCCGGTAGTTTACTATTGACATATTACGATGGATAATTATTGTTTATCTGGCAGTGCAATTATTATATATTATTTTTGACAATAAAAAATATAAACCAGTTCTACATAAAAAATATTATTTATTACTTTGAAAATAAAATTAGAAATGCCGTGTAAATTATTGATTTATAATAATATTAGAGTAGCTTTTAGTAATAATTGCATTTTTAATATTTTGCGAGGGCGACAATGCAGTAATTTTGAATAAATTGTTTTAAATGACAAATTGTTTTAACCATAATTCCAGGTTTATCCATTTCCATATTTCTTTACCAATATTTATTTTGCCTTCTAAGTGTTTTTGATATTCCGACCAGGCTTTATTTGTATTTATATATTCATTAAGTATTGAATTATTATTTAAAAGTAATGATTTAATGTAGTTATAAAATATTTTTTCTCTAAACCAAGAATCTGCCGGTGTTCTGAAACCAATCTTATCTTTCCTTGACCTTATTGCTTCCGGGAGAGTTCCTTTCATGGCATTTCTTAATATATATTTTGTTGATCCATCTTTAATAAGCATATTGGAGGGAAGTGAAAGAGTCTTCTCAACGATTCTATAATCCAGAAAAGGAACGCGGGCTTCAAGAGAAAAATGCATAGAATTTCGATCCTCCCACTTTAATAAATGTTCGAGTTTATATTCAAAGTGATTAATCAATGCAGAATTTAAATTATTCGAAGAATATAGATTTGCAGTAATTGTATTAGACTTTGAATATTGTTTTGTTAAATGTTCTCTGATAACAACCTTTTGATTAACTCTTATATCATTTTTAAGTACAGCAGGAAGGAGAAGATAAATTAAACTGGTCAAACCATATAAAGATTTATGATTTTTTAAATACGTATATTGCTCGTTAATTAAAGTTAGCCATTTAAAATATAGAAGCAATTCCTTAAAATAAAAACCGAAAAAATAATGATATCCGGCCAGTTCTTCATCTGCACCTTGTCCATCTAATGTAACAACAACATGTTTAGATGCTAATTCCATAACTTTATATTGTGCATAGGGAGATGTGGATGATACAGGTTCACCGTGAGCTTTTATAAACAAAGCCATATCATTGAATAAGGAATTTGCACTCGGTTGAATGAAATTCATATTGGATATACTATCATTATATAATCTAATATATTTAGATTCATCACCATACACGCCTTCGCCATAAATTGCTGAAAAAGTCTGAAGATCAGATTTTGAATAATCCTTTAACAAAACCGAGACTATAGAGGAAGAGTCCAGTCCACCGCTTAAACAGACTCCGACAGGCACATCACTTCTTAATCTTAATCCTACTGAAGATTTGAACGCATCTCTGAATTCTTCAGCAGTTTTAAAAGGTTCTTTGAGATTATCAACTAATTTATACCATTTTTGTAACTCGAATTTATTGTGTTTAATAACTATTTGGCTCCCATGTTGAAGTTTTTTAATACTGGTGAAAAATGTAGATTCCGTTTGATCGGTTCTGTTAAACACCAAATAATCATAAATTACCTGCTTATCAGGTAAAACCTTATTTATGAGCTCAAGAATAGGTGGAATTTCAGATGCAAAAATAAATCTTTGATTATCCAGATAATAATAAAATGGTTTGATACCATATCGATCACGTGCAGTAAATAATTCTTTCTTAAAGGTATCATAAATTGCAAAAGCCCACATTCCGTTAAATCTATGCAGACAAGCTTTACCCCATTGAATATAAGAGATCAATAATACTTCAGAGTCCGTATTGGTATAAAATTTATTTCCAAGTTTTTTTAATTCTATCTTTAATTCAATATAATTATATATTTCACCATTAAAGATTAAAATATAACGCCCATCTTTTGAGAACATAGGCTGATGACCTGCTGTAGATAAATCAATTATACTTAATCTTACATGTCCAAATCCTATATTTTTTGAAATAAATATGCCTTCATCATCGGGTCCCCGATGCTTCATTATTTTCATCATCTGTTGCAGAGAATCTTTCTCTACAATATTATTATTGAAATTTATAATGCCGCAAATACCACACATTAACTATTATTTTAATACACTTTTGTAAATGTCAAATACTTTAGTAGCGATTAATCCAATTTCAAGATGTTTAATATTCTCTCTTCCATTGGTTCTTTTGCCAAAACGTAACGCCGTTTCAATTTTGTCTGCTGCATCCTGTGAATCAAAACTACAAATAAAACACCCTTCGGTATTGCCTATTACCTCTTTCACATCTCCCACATCCGTTGATACAATCGGACAATTGCAGGCCATAGCTTCCTTAATTATCATAGGTGAGCCTTCACTAATTGATGTTAAAAGGATTAAATCGCAGGCATTTATAGTTTTAACAACCTGATCTCTATTAAGTCCTTTCAATTCAATCATTTTATCAACCCCACTTAGTTTTGCAGCTTTATCGGCCAGCTTAAAGTTTTTTATTTTCCTACCACGCTGACCGGAAAATAGAATGATTTTTTCATTCTGATTATATCCAAGTTCATTTCTGCAATATGACTTGTCCAAAGGTTTGAAATCATTAAAATTCACACCACACGGTATAACTTCACCCCGCGCAACCAGCCGAACTTTATTTAATAACCCAGCAGAAACAAATATATTTTTTCGTGAGAATATCAATGAGATAAGAGAAAGAAGTCTTGTACCAACCTTATTAATATCAGTACCATGATAGGTAGTTATTACGGGAATTTTCCGTTGTATATTGACAAGGGAACCGATATGACCACCATGAGAATGTATAATATCGTAATGCTTTCCTTTTTGTTTAATGAGCCTGATGAAATCTAATGTATGATAGAAATAGCCCCGGACACCACCTTTTTCTATTAAATAATAATCAAACTCGACTCCAAAACCGGCTATTTTTTCATTCTGTTCGTAAATGAATTCGGCTATAGCATACTGATGCAATTTTTCATTCCTTGATATTTTCCTGCATACGGTGAGAATTCTCATGTTTTTTATAAATTCATGATAGGGATTAGATCAGAAATTACATCTCTGATTCGACTGATAATAAATAATATATAAAATCCAAAAACTAAATAAATGATTCTTATAATTGATAATTTTATCCTGTAAAAATATTTTTATATATGTCAATATAATTATCAGAAATCTTGTCTATTCCGAAATGATTATATCCATTAATACTTGCATTGCTTCTGTTATAATCGAGTTTATTTTTAATTCTTGTGAGATTCAGGTTTTCAATTGAGTCTATAATAATGCCTAAACCCGTATTATTTATATAATTAGTAACAAGATCAATTGTGCCATTATGAATTGTAAATAAACCATTTACTGCAAACTCACTGAATTTTGAAGGAGAAGCGACTTGATTAATAATACTCTTATCACGCCATAAAACTGCAATATCAGCAGCTGACAGATAGGATGGTACTTCCTCAAAAGTCACAAATTTATTAATAACCCCAGGTATATTAACCTCAATCGGAGATAAATTAATAACATGTATATCCAGTGATAACATCTTTTCTATAACATCCCGGTCTTTTTGCCAAAGAGCTCCACCACCTGTTGAGCATATAGCAACAAGAGTATCCTCATCAATATTTAATTGATTTCTTACGTTTATTCTTAAATCTTCACTATACAGAAAAATATTATCAGCAATGTTAGAATGAACAGATATATAGTTAGAATTGAATTTATGCCTGCTAATTAAATAAGCTTTTAAGGATTCAGATACGACCGTGATTGGAATATTTTTTTTTAAAATAGAATAAGCATTTAAGGCATTTCTTTGTTTATTTTTCTTAAGAAGGTTACTATATTGATAATATTCCTCATATTCTTCTAATATAAATCCTCTGATATCAACCAGCAAATTAAAGGAGTTTTTATGCCTGTCTCTGAATTTTGCAACAAAACTTCCATAAATTTCACCTCTGACATGTAAAATTGTCTCTTGTGCTTTAATATTTAATGAGTTTATACACTTTTTGAGTGCCCAATAACTTAACGGTTTAAACCAGGTAAAGCCTGGATATCTTTTAAACCAAACAATTTTATATCTTGTTCCTTTAAGTTTAGGAAGTATACTATCTTTTTCATTCCTGTTTTTATACCCCTGTAAAAGTATTATTTCATCAAAAATACGTATACCTGAATATCTATTAAGCAAGGAAATAACCTGGGCTTTCATTACAGAACTGTTGCCAGGATTCACATAAATCAGTACCATACCATTAACTTAATATCCTTTGTCCAAAAATAAATCATAAATTTCCATTGACGTTTTTCCCTTAAATTCCTTCTCTGGAATACCCCATTCAATCAGTTTGGTAGCTTTAATTAAAAACTTACCTGAATTTATCAACTTTCTGGGCTTTGCAGGAATACCAGCTATAAGATATTCTTTTTCTTCTATCGTTTTATTTACAATTGAATTTGCCCCGATAACAGTACCATCTGGAATATTTATGTCCCCAAATATTTTAACACCCGGTCCAATATATACATTATCACCAATATGAGGCGCTTTACGAGCAAAACCTGCTTCCGTTCCAATATTAACCCCGACATGTATTCTGCAATTACATCCAATGCTGGTACCGCTATTCACAATTATATTTCCTATATGAGCTATGGAAAGCCCGGGCCCAAAAACATTGGCAGATATTGTATAACCAAGTTTCAACGATAATCTCCGGTATCTTCTAAGCAAAAAGAAATATTTGATCTTTGAAGACAAATCATTTTTACAATTTTTATAATATTCAACTTTCCGTAAAAGTTTTTGAAATTTCCAGATATAGTCCTGGAAAAATAGGTTTTTGATTAAAATTTTCCATTTAAATCCGGATATTTTATTTCGTGCCAAAGCTATCCTGTCTGCTTTAAGATAAAACAAATAGTCTCTTTTGTTTTTAATCATATTTTGTTTAAAAAGGGATTCTTTCCGTCATTTTTCTTTCTTGTGATCAACCATGAATTAAAATACATAAATCCCCTGAATTTTGCAGCAGCATAGTCTAATCGATTTGTGCCTTTAAAAATGTAAAAAAATATAGTTTTAATATAAGTAGATATTACACTTTTAAGATTGCTAAAATAACATACCATGAAATTATAAAATGGTAGGTTTAGAAATTTCAATAATAAAGTACTTTGTACGGTCCAGTAAGCCAAAGCAGGGTTATAATCTCTTCCTCCTAAAGAAACACTGCCTTTATGCCATATTTTTGCTTCCGGCGTATAAACAAGAGAATAACCTTGTTTTTTTGCTCGTAAAGCAAAATCAGCCTGCTCTGAATTAAACCAAAAATATTCAGAATACCCTCCAATATCATGATAAAGTTTAAGAGGAAACAGCCAAAAAACGTCATCCATCATGTCCCGAATTTTTTCCTGATCATGTTGACCAAAGTCCATTTCATTTAGCCCGACTGGTTTATATCTCAGAAATCTTTCACTTATAAATACAGCTCCTAATTGTTGAATTTTTTTGGGCTCGTCATAATTATAAACTTTACCTGACACGATAGCTTTATTATTATACTTATTGCAAGTCTGAACTAATTCATTAGCTGCCATTTTATCAATAATAGTATCATTGTTCATAATCAGAAAATACTCAGGATTATATTTAATTCCTTCTTTAAGTGCAAAATTAACTCCACCACAATAACCCCTGTTTTTTTCAAGTGGTATCAGGTGAATTCTCGGATCATCAGGAAGATTACTTTTCAATTCATTATAGTTTTCGAAGATTGATCCATTATCTACTATTAATACAATAAAATTACCATACTCCAAATTCAAAAGTGAATCAAGGCAACTTAATGAATAGTTGCTTTGATTAAAATTTATTGTAATAATTACGATTAATTTATCATTCTGTACCATGTATAAATAATTTTTTTTCTTTGTAGTTCTGGTAAAACAATTCTCTGGTACCAATATAAAAGGCACAGCATACAAAAAAGGACTCAGAAGTGCCCCCGTTTGAAAGAGGTATGAACCAGTTCATATATTGTATAAGCGTATAGCCCAGAAACAGGATAAAAGATAAAAGCAAGAAGGATAAATTGTGATTAAATTTTATTTTAAATCTTCTTATAAAATTAATATCAAATACCAGCATTTTAATAAGATATATGTAAAACGGTAAAAAAACAAGCAAACCCAAAAGACCTGCCATTGCTAAAGCTGCCTGAAAAGGATAATCGGAGGCTTCAAAACCTGCTTCATCACCTTCCTTGGTTCTCCATTTATTGTTAAATCCGGTCCCAAAGAGAGGGGATTTTTTAAATTCCTGCATGATTGTACTGCGCCCAATTAAATTTAACCTTTCATCCTTTTGACCGGTAATATTTTCACCATAGCGTATGACATGGAGAGTACTTTTTATAACTTTTAAATTTGCTTGCACATAGGTTGGAAAAGTAAAATGAAGTAAATAAATCAATAAAATAAGCGAAATCAGAATTCGACCAACTATCAGGAAAAAATTATTTAAATTGCCTTTTTTAATATAATTATATAGAATATAGGCTATTATAAAACAAATAATTAATCCGAAAATATAACGACGGGTAAGAGATACTATCCATGCAAGATTCATGAGAATAAAACCTGTTATTGTAAGAAATCTATACTTTGTTTTAATATTAAACACAATCAATATAACTCCGAATGACGTAAGCCATGGCATAAATCCATAAGATTTAAGCACATTACGGTTAACTTCTATAAATCCCCTGGATACAATTTCAATCGGAAGAAATTGCCAGTTCGAAAATAACGACTGAAAAAATAATAGCAGGATAAGAATACTCGAGTATAAGTATACTCTAATAAACAATGTCCATGATCGCTTCCAAAATAGGTATGCATAGAAAAAAAGAGAGTAACAATAAAGACTATATCTTAATTTAATAAAGTTGAAGGTAACATTAGTCTTGGGATCTAATACCAGAGGAGTAAGATATCCGAAAATTATAAAATAATAAGCAATAAAAATTAAAAGTGCAAATTTTAAATTTTTGTTCAGAGGTAATGGAAAAGTATTACGTTTTGGAACCAATAAGTACAACAGGGTTAATATAACAAATAAAAAATCATTTAAATTAATTGACTCGTAAACTTCCTGAATATTAAAGGCCTGTTGAATTCCTCCCGGATTAGTAAATAAAATCAGGGTAATCCAAAATAAATAATCAATCAATTTAGGACGTTTGTTCATCTATTTTAAGAAATATAAATATTAATACCCAAGAGATCAAGAATTCAATTTCTAAATGACTTGATTTTATTTATTATATATTTTCTCTCTAATTTTGTTAAGAAAATAACACTAAATCCTAATGACAAAAGTGTAATTAAGTATTTAATCTGGAATTTGTCAAGAGCTACTAAAATTAAAGTGACCAGTAATACAAAAAGCATAAGTAAAATATTTTTTCTGGCAAGATTAAACCTGTATATTCTTTTTATATAAATAAAATAAACACAAGAAAAAAGTACAGGACTAAAAATAAATTTTAGCATCCATCCATATAATCCAAAAATAGGGACAAAAATATAGACAACTGCTACATTAATAGCTGACATAGCTATAATAAATATGCCATGAATTTTTATTTTCCCTGTAGGCGTGAGTACCTGAGTCATAGGATACCACCACATATAAAAAAGTAATCCCAGAAAATGCCAGGGTAAATAAATACCTGCCTCTAAAAATTCTTTGGAATAAAATATCGGAATTATAATATTTCGAAAAGGTATAGCCAGAAATAATACCGGTATCATAATAAAGCTAACTAATCTTAAAGTATCGTTTAAAATTCCCGATATCTCTGCATTGGATTTACATTCACTGAATCGAGGAAACAGGTACACACTTAAGGAGGGTATAATAAACCCTGTAAATAAACCACTCCATGAGGTAATCGGGCTGTAAATACCCATTTTAGAAATGCCTAATATATTTACCACTGCTGATCTACAAATGCTTTCGGAAATTAGCAATACTAGGCCAGTTGTTGCACCAAAAAAAGCAAAGTATAAAAGTTCTTTAAAATGAGTTTTTTTTGCTTTTGCATAAAACAATTCCTTAAATTTTACCCCGATGTTTTTTAAAATCTTTGTACGAGCCTGGTAATTGTTAATAACTAAGACCACCATAAAATTTATGGCGACTGAGATTACAGCTCCCGGTATTTTATAAAAATAAATTAATGGTATATATACTATTAGTCCTATAACTGAACTTAAGATATTTGAGTTTGAAATAAGTTTTGTGGCTTTGTAACTTTTTAATATCGCAAAAGAAAAACTATTGAGGATAACAATCGGTATACATGTTACTCCAACCAGGTAGTAAATAATATATTCTTCATCCCCAAGGAAAAAAACGGTTAATTTTTTAGCAAATAAAAGGCAAACTGTAAGTGCAAGAATTATTGTAAAAGATATTAATACTGCATACGATTTCATTAATTCTTTCAATGTTGCAGTAAAATCCGTATTTTCTTTATTCCTGGCAACCTGGTTTACCAATCCATCATTCATGCTAAATAATGCCAGGTTTGAGATCATGGTAGTAAGAAAACTAACTTGTGTGGTTATACCAACTCCTGTGGTCCCAATAAAAATGGCGGCCAGTTTTGAGCGTATAATCCCAAGGATGAATTGAACAGATTTCGAAAAAACAAGAAATGAGGTATTTTTAACTAATTTCTTTAACTCCATATTAATTGTTTCTCCTTTCTCTCCAAATCGCCTTAATGCTTGTATTTGCCAGTTTAATATTAACCTCGGGGTTTTTCAGTAATGCAGGGTTAACAGCTGTTGAAAATCCATATTGTTCAAATAATTTATCAGATTTATATTTCTCTTTAGAAAATTCACATTCCTTTTCGATTGGCTTTGAAATCTCAGGTTCAACAAAGTAAGGTGTATGATAATATGGAGGAGAAGCAGATTTTTTATAAAAATTAACAATTTCCTTTTTCATGCAATTTTTGGAAACCGGCACATCATATTCTTTTAATGATTCAATTGAAGCTGTATTTTCTCCACAAAAAAAACAGCATAACGTTTGTTCGGGTTTCATAGCAATTAAAACTGATTGTGCCCCCCATTTCCTGACAAAAGATTTATCTAATAGTTGAGATAATTTAAAGACCCATTTCCTGTTTTTAATAGATTTTTTTTTAGCCCTATAAAATTCATAAAACGTATAGAGCATATCCGTTGTATCATATCTGATTACATTGAAACCCGTTTTTTCAGCAAATTTTTTTAATTGTTTTGCAGTATACCAATATTGAAAAAATATTGGCTTTTTAATTTTCTTTCCTAGTAAAAGTTTTACAATATTTCTAATTTTTTTTCTTATCCTCAGATAATAATATGTCCAGCTTTTTGAAGGGGTTGTAATAATAGTTATACCTCCCGGCTTTAGCACCCTAAATGCTTCATTAAGCGCATTTTGAGGTCCTTCAATAAAATGCTCAATTACTCCGAATGATAAATATCCGCTGATACTGTTATCACCATAAGGCAAGTTAGTTACATCACCTTCCTTAAATGTGATATCAAAATCATTTTCATTTTTCCATTTAATTAAATGTTCAATCGTTTCTCCTGAAAAATCTATTCCTTCGATATCTATCCCCAGTTTCTTAAGGAAAAAAACATAGCGTCCCAGGCCACATCCTGCTTCAACTACTTTCCCATATCTTGGTACATACTTTAATATCCATGGTCTGCATCCAAAAAAATCCCACATGTGAATTTCACTTTCTATACTTAAATTTTCCCACTCATTTGTCCAGTATTCTTGATTTTGACCAATGGTTAATTTTGACATTCAATTTAATTTTTTAATTAATTTAGCAGGAACACCTCCAACAAGTGAACTTTCTTCTACATTTTTATTTACAAGTGATCCTGCCGCAATGAATGCATTTAAGTAAATATTAACTCCCATTAATATAGTAGTTCGTACTCCAACATAACAATTATTGTTAATGACTATTGGAGCTGAAGTAGCCGGAAACTTCTTTGATAACGGAGAAAAACTTAAATCAATATGTGTAATAAAGCTGCATTGCATTGATATAACTACATTATCTCCAATGATTATATTGTCCCGTAAATCAAAAAAGCAATCCTTCCCGATATGGCTATTGTTTCCAATAACAAGGTTTTTAAATGACTTACAATTATGAAAAGTCAAACCGGTTTCAATATCACATTTTGAACCGATTATTGCCCCGTTTGCCTTAAGAACTGGTATAATTGATTCCTTATGCAATGTCTTAAACATCAGGATTGCATTATGAAATCCCCATATTTTTTTACGAACAGAAAATCGTAATAAATCAATATAGGTTTTAGGCTGGAATAATATTTTTTTTCGAATACCCAATCTGATAACTCCAACTATTTAGATATGGACTTTTTTAAAACTTCAACAATAAAATTTATATCTTTTTCAGTCAAATTGAGGTGCAATGGTAAAGAAATTACACTTTCCGAAACCTTTTTTATTCTGGGACACGTATCTTTTGCATAATCATACATCGAGTAATTAGTATTATCCCAATAATGTACCCCAGGATATATATCATTGTTATAAAACTCCAACATGATATCATCTCTGTTATCAACGATTATCTGATAGAGATGTCTGGCCGAATAGCAATCTGGCGCAATTGGTATCGTTTTAATATTTTTACTGCTGGCTAATAATTCATTATAAAGTTCAGCCAGTTTATTTCTTGTTCTGTTATCTTCATCAAGGTATTTTAACTGCACAAGACCAATAGAGGCAATAATACTGTTCCCATGATATTTGAAACCTACATCTGGTACATCATATCTCCACTTATAACTGCCTTCATTTTTATTAAAGCGGGCATATGTATCTTTTGATATTCCCAGCCAGCTTAATTTGCGCACCCAATTATCCAATGCTTCATCCTTAAAACATATCATTCCCGCATCGGCTGTTGGTAAATTTTTAACCGCCTGAAAACTGAAAACCGCAACATCTGCTTCGCTCCCGACGTGCTTTCCATGGTACTTTGTACCTGCCATATGGGCTGCGTCAAGTATAAGTTTCAGGTTGTGTTTTTTACAAAGCTCTGCTACCTGGTTCAGTTTACCGGTATTTCCACCCATGCCAACGTACATAACTGCCCTGGTACGTGATGTTATTTTTCTTTCTATATCCAGCGGATCGAGGCAAAGATATTCATCAACATCGGCAAACACAGGCTTTAGCCGTTCGTATAAGATGGCATGGTTCGTTGAAACAAAAGTGAGAGGTGTTGAAATCACCTCATCCCCCTCATTCCATCCAAATTTGTTTTTAAGTACAAAAACGGCAAGGTGCAGTCCGGAGGTATTTGAGTTTACAAAATGAGCATAAGGCAATCTGGTATATTTTTTCCATGCATCTTCGAAAGCTACTGTTTTAAAACCCAGCCCTGTCCAGCCTTTGTCAAGACATTCTCTGATTTCTTCCAGTATTTCATCCGTATGAAATTTTGGTACAAAAACATTTATAGCCATTTTTATATATGTTTTAATTTAAACGTAATTGTAAAGGTATTTCAATTTCTTATTTGCACAATCTAACCTGTTTTATGAATTTTCGATAAGTAATACTGGTTTTAACCAAATCAGCCTTATCAAGTTACTGTTAAGCAGGTAAGAGCTTATTTACTCCCGGAGTGCAAAAATTATCCGGAGTTATTAATTTAAATGTTTTTAGTAAATAATTTTCGGTAACACAGCCAATGTTTTCGAATAAACCAAACTTTTTTTACCTGCGCTGAAAACTTATCTTATAGCTGGGTCTGCTTTTATGTTCCAAAGCCAAATTTTTTTGTTTCATTATCATTTTTGTTCTTTCCCCGGTCATTATTGCCTGTGTTGTGGTCAATCATTTTTAAGTCTTATTCAATCTTTTTTGTATCCTGGTCAATCTTAATTAAGTCACAGGCAACCTTATTTATAATTTCTGGTAATCTTATTTATACCACTATATATCTTGTTTATGTCACTGGCTTTCTTGCTCTATTCACTCTTAATATTGATTAATACATAGGCCTTCTTGTTTAATACACTTTCATTCTTGTTTAACACACAACAGGTCTTGTCCTGGTATGAAACATCATATTTTTATGGGTAATTAAAACAAATTAAGTCATATACAGGTAATTCCAACTCAGGCACAATTTTTGTTTTTTATGTTTCGTTACTATTTTGTTTAACAATTAACATCTAAAGTTATGCCAACCAACCATGAAAGCTCTTATGGAGCGAGATTAAAAAACGGAAACGACATGGTATCCTATGTCGAAGGTTTTCAGAACTATGATCCTCCGCGTGAGGAGGAGAAGCCGGAGTCGTTGAAGACTCTTACCGGCAGCATCGAATCGCTAAATGCAGATGTTGCCGTGAATACAAGTTTATTCCGCACAGCAGTGAAAGAAAGACAGGATCTTTTCAAATCGGATAGCAATTCAGTGGATTTTATTCTTTCACCTATTCTTAAGGCTGTAATTGCGCAATATGGTAAAAATACACCCGAGTATGTGCAGGTATCTTCCATTGTGAAAAAGTTTCGAAGCACCAGGTTAATCAAACCTTCGACAACAGGTGACAATGGAGAAACGGAAGATCATAATTCGCGTTCACAACGGTCGTTCGGATCGAAAACGCAGTTTTTTAAAGACCTTGTATCCACAGTGGCGCAATGTAACGGGTACACTACATCGAATCCTTCCATTACACTGGAAAATCTAAACGCATTAAGTTCGAAACTGAATGACACAAACAATAAGGTTGCTGCCGCATTTCAGAAATTAAACGATGCACGGAAACAACGTACTGCCGCCTACAATGACCTTTCGGAACGTGCACAGCGTGTAAAATCGTATGTCTCTTCGCAATATGGTTTTAATTCGAAAGAATATAAGTTGATTAGCGGATTGAAAATATAAATAAATGAGATTTGGAAGGATGGAAGATGGAAACAATAGAATAATAAGACAATTCAGTAGCATCTTTCTGCCTTTTCATTCTTCCAGCCTTTATATAAAACAATAATTTTTTTAATTCCCATGGCACAACCCGCTATCCCCCTTTGCTAAGGGGGAATGGCTTTCGTGAGGGTAAAAACATTGGATAATATTGAACTTTCCTGAATAATAATTAAAATCATTGTTTAAAATTAGTAGCGTGAACTCCCCCTTAGAAAAGAGCCTGTCCCGGCTATTCTGACGGGAGGGGCGGGGGGTTGTCTCTCCCGGTTTGTTATCAATTGTAACACATTATCTTTTAATCTCTGGTAAGGCGCTTTCATTTCTATGCTTTCGGGAAAGACATTTTAATTTTGGATTGTATGTACTCAAGGCACAACCCCCTATCCCCCTTTGCTAAGGGGGAATGGCTTTCGTGAGGGTAAAAACATTGGATAATATTGAACTTTCCTGAATAATAATTAAAATCATTGTTTAAAATTAGTAGCGTGAACTCCCCCTTAGCAAAGGGGGGCGGGGGGTTGTTTATCCCGGTTTGTTATCAATTGTACCACATTATCTTTTAATCTCTGGTAGGGTGCTTTCATTTCTGTGTTTTCGGGACAGACATTTTAATTTTGGATTGTATGTACTCAAGGCACAACCCCTATCCCCCTTTTTTAAGGGGGAATGCTTTTCGTGACTGAAATAAATTTTGAAAATTATTGAAGTGTATAGAATAATAGTTAAAATTATTGTTCAATTTTAGCTGCGTGAACTCCCCCTTACTAAAGGGGGCGGGGGGTTGTCTCTACCGGTTTGTTATCAATTGTAACACATTATCTTTTAATCTCTGGTAAGGCGCTTTCATTTCTGTGTTTTCGGGACAGACATTTTAATTTTGGATTGTATGTACTCAAGGCACAACCCCCTATCCCCCTTTGCTAAGGGGGAATGCTTTTCGTGAGGGTAAAAACACTGGATAATATTGAACTTTCCTGAATAATAATTAAAATCATTGTTTAAAATTAGTAGCGTGAACTCCCCCTTAGCAAGGGGGGGCGGGGGGTTGTCTCTACCGGTTTTTTGTCAAATGTTATATGCTATCTTTTAATCTCAGACAGGGTGCTTTGATTTCTAAGCTTTCGGGAAAGATACTTTAATTTTGGATTATAGAATATTTTCATAGCACAACCCCCTGGCCCCCTTTTTTAAGGGGGAATGGCTAGCGTATTATTTATTGGCTTTAGTTATCTGGTAATTAAATTTTGAATTATATTCTATTTTCATGATACAACCCCCTATCCCCCTTTGTTAAGGGGGAATTGCTTGCGAATTATTTATTGGCTTTGGTTATAATGTAATTAAATTTTGAATTGTCGAAAATTTCCATGATACAACCCAACCCCTATCCCCCTTTTTTAAGGGGGAATGCTTTTCGTGACTGAAATAAATTTTGAAAATTATTGAAGTGTATAGAATAATAGTTAAAATTATTGTTCAATTTTAGCAGTGTGAACTCCCCCTTAATAAAGAGCCTGTCCCGGCTATTCTGTCGGGAGGGTTGGGGGGTTGTCTCTACCGGTTTTTTATCAAATGTTATATGCTATCTTTTAATCTCAGACAGGGTGCTTTGATTTCTATGCTTTCGGGACAGACATTTTAATTTTGGATTATAGTATATTTTCATAGCACAACCCCCTGGCCCCCTTTTTTAAGGGGGAATGGCTAGCGTATTATTTATTGGCTTTAGTTATCTGGTAATTAAATTTTGAATTATATTCTATTTTCATGATACAACCCCCTGGCCCCCTTTGTTAAGGGGGAATTGCTTGCGAATTATTTATTGGCTTTGGTTATCCTGTAATTAAATTTTGAATTGTCGAAAATTTTCATTTTACAACTCTCCACTTGTGCTTAAAATTCAGCAGACAAACCTGCCAGTCTCTGGATGAGTTTTAGTTCCAAGAGTGTATGGAGTACTTAAATTATCATTTAATTTTTAGGAAGGATTCAATTGTCATCATCAAATCCTGCTTAATAATTTTATTCAGCAATCCGCGATCTAATCGTTCTGCCTCATGATCTGGAATTACTGTGGTTCTGCCATCTTTATGTTGGAAAAATTTGTGACTCCCTCTTTGTCGTTTCAACTCAAATCCAAGTTTTAAAAGGATTTTAATCAGCTCTTTGGCCGTAATCATCGGCAACTTTGACATGATCAAACTGAAATTTGTTGCAAACTAACGAATCGGTTGGTAGGTTTAAATCTTTTTTTTTCATCAAGATATAATTCAATCGCCTCTTTTGTTCTGGCGAAAAGTTCATCATAAGTTTTGGCTTGAGTATGACATCCGGGTAATTCAATAACTGTTGAAATTAAATACCCATCCATACCTTGCTCAACAATTATGTTAAATGTTTTATTATGCATTCGGAATTTATAAAAATTAAATTTTCACTCCTACAAAAATACTAAAAAAACGCATCAAATATTTCAATTATGATCATTTGTCCATATAAACTTATGCTGAAAAAAATCTATATTGTAATATTAATTCGGAGGTTGAATTTCTAGGTTGTATAAACTTTATTGGTTTATGTTCACTCACCTCACCTGCCGCATGTATTCCATTGTTTAATAGAAATATCCTTCTCGATAGATTATTTCAGAGTCATTCATTAGTTTTCCTATACGAAAATAATTTGAGCAAAAAGTAGGAATATTTTTCTTATACAAAAAACTTCTAATAATCATTTGCAGAATATTAAACTGGTGTATTCCAAACTGATTTAAAATTCAATTTTAAGTTTTCAGTTAATTGCATGCCATTTGTTGCTCAATCCTGCCAATCCCTGTAGTAATTTCAAAACCCTCCAGGATGTATCTGTTATTATATTGATAAGTATCGGAGAAAAAAAGTTCAGTTCTGATGATTTTTATTATCTATCCCATTCCACCTGTTTGATAATCATGCCAAAACCCGGATTAGTTTATATGCCTTATATCCACCTGCCGGCGGGAGACAGGTATGTTTATTATAGTACATTATCATGCAGTTTGCTCAATACTGCAAGCTCCTTTCAGATGAATTGCTTTATAAAATATTATTTATTCCTGCGCTGAGTAATCCACCGGCTGAAAAAAGGATCGTCAATTTCATAGACATTTTCAGATTTAATAATATAGCCAATTTCCATGAGACGTTTAAGACTGCTGAAAACAGTACTGGAAGCACCTATATCAAATTTCCTGTAAAAAGCTTCCGATAAAGGTGTTAATCCCGATTCAGCCATGCCGATTAAAAGTTTTTTATTTGTTTTATTAAGAGTTCCCCACAATCTTTCATAGTCTATGTCGTGAATGCGGATAACTGCATCAATAGCCTGAATGGTACAATTCCCTACATCAGTATTGTCTGAAATATTCTCCCACACCATAAAGGCCAGCTGTTGTGTATAATATGGATGACACCTGGTAAAATCCAGAATATCATCAGCAATAGCTCCCGGTTTGTCGATTTTCATCATCAACCCTTTTTCCAGATATTTTCTGAAGTCCGGCCTGTTAATTCTGTTCAGGGTTAACAAAAAGCCAAAATGATAAAAAGGGGATTTCTTTTTCTCAAATATTTCTTTTATCATCGATTCCTGACTTCCAAGGAATACGTAGTTAACATGCAGATGAAGCTGCATTACCGATCTTAATTGACGGAAAAGATTCGTATCGAGGCGGCCGGCTTCCTGGAATTCATCCATAACTACTATCACCCGTTTTTTTTCACTGCTTAGTTTTTCAATAAGATTCAACACATCTTCAAGCATTGGAAAGTGCTGCGATGTTGATTGAATAGCAATATCGACTTCATTGGTTACCGGATTCAACGTCACTGAAGGAATAATTCTGAAATTCCGTATAAATTGTTTTATCCGTTCTGCAGGGTAAATGCGATATATACGCTTTAGCAGTTGCGATGCCAAATCTTCAACACTGGTTATTAATTGCAGGTCGATGGCAATTACCGGTCTGGCAAGGGTACGGATTACTTTATATACCAGGCTTGTTTTACCATATCTGCGAGGACTTATAAGAACCAGGTGATTGCTGCTTTCAAGCATGGCTCTAACCTGCCTGATTTCCTCAGTGCGGTTGGTAAAATATTGATCGTCTACTATGCTGCCAAACTTAAACGGATTCATAAGTATATGTTCCGAAAATATTCGTTCCGAAAATATTCGTTCCGAAAATATTCGCAATAATAAATCTTATTGTTTTGTAAACCAAATTTTGTATAAAAAAATTTACAACTACCTCTTCTGGTTTAGGTTCCAACTTAAACAGAGGGTGAGTGGAAATGAAATCCTCTTGTTTGTGCACAAGCAATCGCACTCCACCCGATGCTTCAATCGGAACGTGCACAGCGCGTAAAATCGTATTTCTCTGCACAATATGATTTTAATTCGAAAGAGTATAAGTTAATTAACGGATTGAAAATATAAATAAATGAGATTTGGAAGGATGGAAGATGGAAACAATAGAATAATAAGACAATTCAGTAGCATCTTTCTACCTTTTCATTCTTCCAGCCTTTATATAAAACAATAATTTTTTTAATTCCCATGGCACAACCCGCTATCCCCCTTTGCTAAGGGGGAATGGCTTTCGTGAGGGTAAAAACATTGGATAATATTGAACTTTCCTGAATAATAATTAAAATCATTGTTTAAAATTAGTAGCGTGAACTCCCCCTTAGCAAAGGGGGGCGGGGGGTTGTCTCTCCCGGTTTTTTATCAAATGTTATATGCTATCTTTTAATCTCAGACAGGGTGCTTTGATTTCTAAGCTTTCGGGAAAGATACTTTAATTTTGAATTGTATGTACTCAAGGCACAACCCCCTATCCCCCTTTGTTAAGGGGGAATGGCTTATGAATCATTTATTAGCTTTATTTTATTGGCAGATTATACGCTACTTTTAAATTGGTTATCTTTTATTTATGTTATTAAAATTGAATTTCCTGCTAATCTTTTGCAGTATTTAACTCCCCCTTAATAAAGAGCCTGTCCCGGCTATTCTGTCGGGAGGGGAGGGGGGTTGTCCCTACCGGTTTTTTATCAAATGTTACACGTTATCTTTTAATCTCTGATAAGATTCTTTCATTTCTGTGTTTTCAGGAGGGATATTTTAATTTTGGATTGTATGTACTCAAGGCACAACCACCTATCCCCCTTTGTTAAGGGGGAATGGCTTTCGTGAGGGTAAAAACATTGGATAATATTGAACTTTCCTGAATAATAATTAAAATCATTGTTTAAAATTAGTAGCGTGAACTCCCCCTTAGCAAAGGGGGGCGGGGGGTTGTCTCTCCCGGTTTGTTATCAATTGTAACACATTATCTTTTAATCTCTGGTAGGGTGCTTTCATTTCTGTGTTTTCGGGACAGACATTTTAATTTTGGATTGTATGTACTCAAGGCACAACCCCCTATCCCACTTTGTTAAGGGGGAATGGCTTTCGTGAAAGGGAAAAACTTTGGATAATATTGAACTTTCCTGTCTTAAGCCTAAAATTGTTGTTTAATGCCAGCAGCATATACTCCCCCTTAATAAAGAGCCTGTCCCGGCTATTCTGTCGGGAGGGTTGGGGGTTGTTTATCTTTGATTTTCTATCCAACCTTCAATTTCAGCAATTACATTATTTATATTTTTTTTCACATCCAAATCATCAAACCGAAGAACATGTAATCCAATTCCTTCCAAAAATTTTTGCTTTGTTTTGTCTTTATATCCTACTTCATCAAAATCATGACTGCTACCATCAATTTCAATTACCAGATTCAATTGGCTGCAAAAGAAATCCACAATATATTCTCCTATCGGTTTCTGACGCATAAACTGATACCCTTTTATCTTCTTCCTCTTAAGTTCATTCCAAAGCAGAATTTCAGACAAGGTGCTTTCGTTTCTAAGCTTCCGGGAAAGATACTTTAATTTTGGATTATAGAATATTTTCATAGCACAACCCCCTGGCCCCCTTTGTTAAGGGGGAATGGCTAGCGTATTATTTATTGGCTTTAGTTATCTGGTAATTAAATTTTGAATTATATTCTATTTTCATGATACAACCCCCTGTCCCCCTTTGTTAAGGGGGAATAGCTTATGAATTATTTATTGGCTTTAGTTATCTGGTAATTAAATTTTGAATTATATTCTATTTTCAAGATACAACCCCCTATCCCCCTTTGTTAAGGGGGAATGGCTAGCGTATTATTTATTGGCTTTGGTTATCTGGTAATTAAATTTTGAATTATATTCTATTTTCATGGCACAACCCCCTATCCCCCTTTGCTAAGGAGGAATAACTTTCGTGAAAGGAAGAAACATTGGATAATATTGAACTTTCCTGTCTTAAGCCTAAAATTGTTGTTTAATGCCAGCAGCATAAACTCCCCTTTGTTAAGGGGAAATGCTTTTCGTGACTGAAATTTGCTTTGGATAAAAGTGAATTTTCCTGAATAATAATTTGTAAACTGAAACAAATCATCCCACTTAACATGAGGAATTGAAATCATAATGGGCTCTTTTTATTGTGCATTAAAAATAAATTGACAATCCTTATAATTATTAAACCAGATGTTATTTGTATGAAAGGTTTTTTCGCCAGCGTATATAATATGTCCGGTTGTACCTAATCCATTTATCTTTAAAAATTGTGTAATTCCTTTATAAAAATCTGAATTATATGTTCTGGAAGCTTTTATCTCAACCGGTATAAGTTTCTGTCCATATTTATACAGAAGATCAACTTCGTTTTTATGATTATCCCTGAAAAAATAGAGATTTGCATCTTTTCCTGCATTATAGCGGGTTTTTAGTGCATCAAGAACCACCATATTTTCGAATAAACCACCAAGTAAAGGATCGCGGGCTATTTGCCCGATTGATTCAATACCTAATAAATACGAAGCTAATCCAACATCAACAAAATATAATTTGGGAGATTTGATAATTCTTTTGCCAAGATTTTCAAAATAGGGCTGTAATTTGTAAATAATATAAGAAGCTTCCAAAACGGATAACCATTCCGAAATAGTAGGTGAAGATACCCCTGTATCAGATGCTAACGAGGCTAAATTTATGATTTGGCCAATTCTGCCGGCAAGTAATCTAAGAAAATTCTCAAAGCGGGATAAAACCTTTAAATTAATTAATTGCCGGACATCTCTTTCAATATATGTATGCAGGTAATTTCGATACAATGTAGTTGGCTCTTGATTTTGATCGTAAATGCGAGGCATAAATCCGTTATAAATTAACTCATCGCGATCAAAATTTTTATTTATTAAATTTAATTCGGTAAGTGAAAAAGGCAACAGCGTAACAAGCGCTGTTCTTCCGGCAAGAGATTGACTAATTGAGGCATTTAATGTTAGTTGATGACTACCGGTTAAAATATATGCCCCATTTTTCTTTTCTTCATCAACAAAAACCTGAATATAGGAAAACAGATCGGGAACTCGCTGCACTTCATCAATTATCAAAGGTGCAGGAAATTGTTTAAAGAAACTTTTCGGATCTTTTTCAGCTAATAAACGATTTTCGGGGTGTTCCAGATTACAATAAGTATATGTAGGAAATGCCATTTTTGCCAACGTAGTTTTACCAGATTGTCGCGGACCGGTAATTGTAATCACCGGGTATGTTTTAGCCAAAAATTGTATAACTGATTGTAATTCCCGCTTTATCATTTTATGAAAGTCAATATATGTTTTGTACAAATATAAATATATACTTTATATTTGTACATAATGTTTTGCTAATTATTAAATTTTATTCAGGTATAATTCTCTATTTATCATTTCAACGTTTTTACAGGTATTGGCATAAAAATATAATACTTTACTTTGGGAGGTTGTTGTTTTTCCCGGTTTGTTGTCAAATGTTACAGGCTATCTTTTAATCTCTGATAAGGTGCTTTCATTTCTGTGTTTTCGGGAGGGATATTTTAATTTTGAATTGTATGTTCTCAAGGCACAACCCCCTGTCCCCCTTTGTTAAGGGGGAATGGCTTATGAATCATTTATTAGCTTTATTTTGTTGTTAGATTATACGCTACTTTTAAATTGGTTATCTTTTATTTATGTTATTAAAATTGAATTTCCTGCTAATCTTTTGCAGTATTTAACTCCCCCTTACTAAAGAGCCTGTCCCGGCTATTCTGTCGGGAGGGGCGGGGGGTTGTTCATCCCTGATTTTCTATCCAACCTTTAATTTCAGCAATTACATTATTCATATTTCTTTTTACCTCTAAATCATCAAAGCGAAGTACATGTAAACCAATTCCCTCCAAATATTTTTGCTTTGTTTTGTCTTTATATCCTACTTCATCAAAATCATGACTGCTACCATCAATTTCAATTACCAGTTTCAAAGGGCTGCAAAAGAAATCCACAATATATTCTCCTATCGGTTTCTGTCGCATAAACTGATATCCTTTAATCTTTCTGCCCTTGAGTTCATTCCAAAGTAAAATCTCAGACAGGGTGCTTTGATTTCTGAGTTTTCGGGACAGAAACTTTAATTTTGAATTATAGTCTATTTTCATGGTACAACCCCCTGGCCCCCTTTGTTAAGGGGGAATTGCTTATGAATCATTTATTAGCTTTATTTTATTGTTAGATTATACGCTACTTTTAAATTGGTTATCTTTTATTTATGTTATTAAAATTGAATTTCCTGCTAATCTTTTGCAGTATTTAACTCCCCCTTAGCAAAGGGGGGCGGGGGGTTGTCTCTCCCGATTTGTTATCAAATGTTACACGTTATCTTTTAATCTCCAATAAGATAGTTTCATTTCTTTGTTTTCGGGCGGGATATTTTAATTTTGGATTGTAATATGTTCACAAATTACAACCCCCTATCCCCCTTTGTTAAGGGGGAATGGCTTATGAATTATTAATTGACTTTGGTTATCCTGTAATTAAATTTTGGATTAAAGTAAATTTTCATGATACAACCCCCCGTCTACGCTCAAACTTTGGCGGACAAGCCTGGCACTCTTCCTAAGGTGGATTAAAAAATATCTGTTGCTTTCCCGATTAGGAATTCCTTTATTTCTGATTCCGATACCGGATTATTAATAAACTCAACCGATTCGGAATAATCGATGTCTTTATGAAATGCTAATTGCTGCCGAAATAATTTTTCAGAAAATTGCGGACTGAAAATTTTCTCAGCTTCCCTGCATATTTCTTCTATGGAGTAATAATTGTGTATAATAAAGTACATATCAACATAATCTTTCCATTTTGCCCTGCGCCCCAGGGCAAAAGCCTTCATTGCAGCCAATGACAATAGTGAAGGCATTGTAATGAATGTATCTACCTTTAAAGGGTGAGAAACATTGTATGGATAATTGAAAAAAGTAACCTTAATTTGGTTTATAGTCAAATGAAGTTGGTCGTAATCTTCAAAAATGGGCACCTGTTTAAAAGGAATTTGCAATAGTGTCGCTTTAATCCTGGATTTATTGAGTTTGGTTAAAGTAAAGAGATCAAAATCAATTGATCGCCTGTGTCCGATATGAAGTGCGATAGCTGTACCTCTAACCATGTAAAATGAACGTTGAAAATATTTAATATAAGGCAATAGTTCGAGTTGATTGCCTGTTAATATTTCAGTGTACATACCTTTTGAAGATAAGATCAAAAAAATTGATTGTAAGCTCGTGATAGTTCCCTCTTCTTCGATCACCGGAATTTATTGATTTGAAAAATATTTCAGCAACTTTGTTAATACCTAATAAATTAAATAATTTGAGTACGGCAGGAATATCCCCATAGTTTAAGATACTTTCGACCAGAAAATCATTGCTAATCTCTTCTTTTTTATCTTCGGGTGTATACCAAAAAAGAGAACTGTGTTCCCTGATAAATGCTTTTATTTCAGGACTGTTCATATCAGCATATTTTTACAAAAATACCAAATATTGATTGGAAATTGGCATTTTAATCCGGGTATTTTCCACCAAATCAGTAAGTAAGCAAAATGTGAATGTCATTTGTAACAGGACATTAATACTTTATTATCAAGGCTGTTTGCAAACTGGCGCTGACTCCGGCCTGACAGTCACCATAAGTCCTCTTCTGGTTTAAGTCTGTGACTTAAAGCTTTTTATAAACAGATGTTTTCAACTTCGTACCTTTTGCCAAAGCAGCAGACTTAAACCAGGCGGCGGCATCGAAAATAAATTAATTTCTATATAGATACCTCGCCAGCCCCGCCTGCCAATGTTAACGGCGGGCAGGTTGCTGCGAGGTTGTTCATTTATCAATACTTCAACATCCTCCGGAAGAATTTGTCAATACGCTGACGGGTGGTGAGTTGTACCTCCTCTTCTTCGTAATAGCCCTTGCCATAATACCCATATCCGTAGCCATATCCGTAGCCATAGCCATACCCGTAGCGGTAACTGTAGCCGTAATACCCTTTCACCTGTACATCGTTTACCAGCAGCGCCATTTTTTTAACATCTTTTTTATTATATAGGTCATCAATCAGTTGCAGTACCTGTTTGGTCGAATAGCCATGCCGGATAACAAAGATATAGGTATCCACCATGTTTTTCAGCAACAATGCATCGGTGACAATGGCCACAGGGGGTGTGTCTATCACAATATAATCAAATTGTTTTTTTACCTGTTCCAGGAATATGGTCATTTGATCGGAGCCAATCAGTTCGGCAGGATTGGGAGGCACCGGTCCGGCGGTGGCAATGGAAAGATTTTCCACATTCGTGGGTATCAGTATTTCTTCAAGCTTACTTTTATTAACGAGATAGGTGCTTAACCCAGCCTGGTTTTTAATGTTAAATACCCGGTGTACCTTTGGTCTTCGCAGGTCTAAACTTACCAGCAAGGTCTTCTTACCTGCCATAGCCATGATGGTAGCCAGATTGGTGGCACAAAAAGTCTTGCCTTCCCCGCTTACGGTAGAAGAGACACAGATAATTTTTTCATTTTTCTCTTTCAGAATATACTGAAGATTTGCACGCAAGGAACGGAATGATTCGCTGAGTGCAGATTTTGGATTTTCAAATACAGGGAGCTCTGATTTCAGGTCGCTATGCCCCACAGAACCCAGCACAGGTACATTGGTGCTCTGTTCGATATCTTTGCGATCGACAATTTTATTGTTGAAAAACTCGATCAATATAATGAGAACCAAAGGGAAAAGACCGCCAATCATCAAGGCCATCATATAATTCATTGAGGTCTTGGGTTTCATTATTGCTGCATTTTCGGGCCGTGCAATGTCCAGTATTTTATGGTCCGCGGTATTGGATGCTTTGGTAATGCCTGCTTCAGCCCTTTTTTCCAACAAAAAGGTATAAATTTGGTTATTGATATCGAAATTGCGTTGGATGTTGATCAGCTGCCGTTCGGTATAGGGAAGCTTTTGTACTCCTTTTTGAGTTTTTGCCAGCCGCTCATTCATATCGGTCATCTCCAGCTGGTTGGTTTTAATCAGGCTCTTTAAATTTTCCAGCAACGTGCTTTTTGTATTTTCTATCTGGGCATCCACCATTTGCATCTGGGGTGAGTTGTCCTGTGCCGAAAACGATACTGTTCTTCTATCAATATTCAGTTTATTTATCTGTGCCACCAGGGTATTCAGCAGGTTGTCCTGAATTCCCACAACCGAAGGAGCCACCAGGTCGCTGAAATCTTTTTTCTCACGGATATAAGTCTGCAAATAATCATAATACCTGGCGCTCATATCCAGTATAGCCTTATCCGATTGCAGCTGTTCCATCTGCTGGAACAGGTAATTGCCTTCCCGGCTTAGATCAATGGTCTTATTGGCCGAACGGAAATTCTGGAGCCTTAATCCGGCAACTTCCAGCGAATCAACAATTCCACTAAGCTGGGCATCGATAAATTTAATGGTGTTTTCAGAAACCCGGTTTTTATCATCCAGGTTGGCACGGATATATACACTGCAAAGTAAGTTGAGGTAATCGCTGATTTGTTCTCTAACAAAACCCTGCATGCTAAGAATAAGAATGGAACCTCTTTCATCGTTTACCTGGATATTTAACCGTCCCCTGTATTGATTTGACAAGGCATTGATATCATTTATAATAAAGTAAAATCTGGGGGAGTTCAATTTCTGCAAATCAAAGCTATCTGGATTTTTTAAATGAATTGTAAAGTGAAAATCATCATTGGAAAATGGTTTATCAAAATTGTTCACCTGTTCAACATCTGTCTCCTCAATATAAATTTTGTATTTCTCTTTGGATAAAATGGTAATATATATTATTCGTCCCCCAAGGTTACTTTTTGTGGTATCGAGTTCGACGATATAAGGCGATCTGGTATAAAGCTGTCCTTTGGCAATGCCTCTTCTGCCGATTCCTCCATAGGTTATATTAAAGTTTAATTCTTCCAGGGCCATACGCGCCATTCTGTACGACTTTAAGACGGATATTTCATTTTCAACCACAGCCTTTTTAATACGGCCCCTAACCCTGGAAAGCTCTTCGAGAATATTTTCAGCGCTTCCGGCTTTGGAGGCTTCTTCTCCTATCACCAGGGAGCAGTTTACCTGGTATACTTCCTGGGAATACCTGTTTATCAGGTATGCGATGGTAATGGATAAAAAGATGGTAAGGGCAAACCACCACCAGTGGTAAAGTATCTGGAACAGGTACTTTTTAATATCGATGCTGTCCTCTTCGCGCATGTATTCGGGATAGTTTTCCATAGTTTGAATAAAAATTGTTTAGAAGAATGTAACGTGTTGATACAGCTCCGCCTCCTCAGTCACATGCCAAATGTGCCCGAATCGTAGGAGGTATAAGCGATACAAGCCCTTTTTAGGGCTTTTTCAAATGCTTAGCAAAGATAGCTAAACGTGAATTAATAAAATAGTGAAAAGTGGGGAAGAAATGAATAGTGAGTAGTGAGTAAGTGAGAGGGGGAAGGGGGAGAAGATGGAAATAGGGAAATAGGGGAAATAGGGGGAATATGGGGGGGAGGTAGAGGAAGTGAAAAGTAAGTTTCACCTTCGCTAAATCCTTCGATTAAAGCTTCGGATTTTGAAAATAACTTTGGTTGACAAGAGTGATTGGAGGAGGAGGTGAGAATGTGAGAGAATATGAGAGGGGAATTCGGGCGCGGGTAATCAACAGCGGCAGCGCCGTATAATGGTTGTAGTGTGTTATTCCATCTATATACAAGGTGCAGCGCACCACGATATTAATAGCGAACGGTGGAGGGAGGAGTGAATATGTGAAATAGGGGAATAGGGAGGAAGAGGTGAATAGTAAATGGTAAATAGTAAGCTGTAAAGCAAAAAGTGAGTAGTGAGAGAAGTCTATTGTTTTCTATTGTACCTAATGTGGTGAAAATACTGCCAGCAAAATATAATATTTTATGTTTTTGTTTCAATTATGAGATCATTTCTTCCGACAAATCGAAATTGCAATGAAGTGAGGGCTATCCGCAAGTGCTGAAACAATATAGCGGAGGCGCTGCGGTTAATTCTTTCACGTTAAGAGAACGATTCCCCCTTTTTTAAAGGGGGTTAGGGGGATTTCCCCTTTTCTAAAGGGGGTTAGGGGGATTTCCCCTTTTCTAAAGGGGGTTAGGGGGATTTCCCCTGTTTTTTCGGATTTAAAATTCCTTTTTGTTTCTTCCGGATAACAAAATTGTCAGACCGGCAGGTTATTAATTAAGTGCAAATTAAGGAAGAATGAAATGGGGATTCCTGCGTACGCAGGAATGTTTTAGATCACCCCCAGCTCTTTTCCTACCTTTACGAATGCTTCAATCGCCCTGTCGAGATGTTCCTTTTCATGTGCGGCGGAAAGCTGTACCCGTATTCTGGCCTGGTCTTTCGGTACCACGGGGTAATAAAATCCAATCACATAAATCCCTTCCTCCAGTAACCTGGAGGCAAAATCCTGTGAGAGCTTTGCATCATAAAGCATAATGGCCACGATGGCCGAACGGGTGGGTTTGATATCAAACCCGGATGTTTTAATTCTTTCCGTAAAATAGGTTGTATTTCTGTGCAATTTGTCCTGCAAGGCATTGGTCCTGCCCATCATCTCAAACATTTTTATGCCTGCATTCACCACCATGGGAGGCAATGAGTTTGAAAACAGGTAGGGCCGCGATCGTTGGCGCAACATTTCAATAATTTCTTTTCTTCCGGTGGTAAACCCTCCAATGGCTCCTCCAAACGCCTTACCGAGTGTGCCTGTAATGATATCAGCTTCCCCCCTTATATTAAACAGTTCAGTCACTCCCCTGCCGGTGTTGCCGACCACACCTGCAGAATGGCTTTCGTCAACAGCCACCAGGGCATCATATGTTGAAGCCAGTTCAACGATCTTATCCAGCGGGGCAACATTCCCATCCATCGAGAATACCCCGTCGGTCATGATTAACCGAAACCGCTGTTCCTGTGCCTGTTTCAGATTTTCTTCCAGTTCGTGCATATCGGCATTGGCATAACGATATCTCTTTGCCTTGCACAACCTCACCCCATCGATGATGGAAGCATGATTCAACGCATCGGAAATAATCGCATCCTCATCGCCAAGCAGCGGTTCAAATAATCCGCCGTTAGCATCGAAACAGGCGGCGTAGAGAATGGAATCTTCGGTGCCGAAAAATTCTGCAATTTTCTGTTCCAACTTTTTGTGCAGATCCGTGGTTCCGCAGATGAATCGTACAGATGACATACCATATCCATGCGTATCAAGACCTTCTTTGGCGGCTTCAATAAGTTCGCGATTGGACGAGAGTCCCAGGTAATTGTTGGCACAGAAATTCAGGAATTCTTTGCCATCTGAAAGTTTTATGACTGCATCCTGGGGTGAGGTGATAATCCGTTCTTTTTTGAACAACCCGGCTTTTTCAATGCCGGAAAGTTCGTTCTGCAGGTATTCTTTTATTTTGCCGTACATAAATCCTGGATTTAATTATGTAACATAAAATCAATTTAGAAATTTCTCAACATTTGTTTCCTGATATCCCTGACATAATGAAACGATCGTTTTATAAGGGATATAATGCCATATTCATACATTCCTGCGTAAGCAGGAATCTATTACGTTGCTCATTTTGAAATATTTTAAAATCAATATGCATATTTAATTTATTATGCGACTTAAAAGTTAACACTTAATAGTAAATTAATTCAATGTCGTTTAATTAAGGGAGATTGGCTTTAACTCCGCAAAGCCTGACAGTCACCCTGAGACCTCGATAGTGATAAATCACTATTTATTAATACGTTGACACGATAGTCAGCCTGAGCAGAGTCGAAGGGAAGTTATGAATAGCAACTCATATAATTTATTGTTTAATTAAACGACATTAATATATAATTAGTAATCAATATTTAGCAAACCTACCTTAGTGCTACTTGTGACTATGTACACCCTCCTGCCAAAGCAATACAGCGGGCAGGTTTGTGGCTAACTTCCTTTTGCCACTAAGGCACTAAAATACAAAGATTCACAAAGATAAAGTCCATAATATTTGATTTCGACCCTTAATTTGCATTTATTATAATTTCTTTCTGATCTCCTCGATCATTACATCTGTAATTTCTTTCAGTCCGTAAACCGGTTTCCAGTGATCATGTCTCCTGGCAAGACTGTCGTCAACAGTTTCGGGCCAGCTGTCGGCAATATCCTGCCTGAAATCGGGATAACTGCTTAAGGTAAATCCCGGTATATGTCTTCTGATATCCGCTGCCACATCATTGGGACTCAGGCTCAGCCCGCTGATATTGTAAGAGGAGTGGAGCGTGATTTCTTCCCGCTCCAGTTCCATCAGGTTGATGGTGGCTCTCATGGCGTCCTCCATGAACATCATCGGTAACCTTGTATCTTCTTTCAAAAAACACCTGTAGGATCCCTGGCGCACCGCATCGTAATAAATTTCTACGGCCCAGTCGGTGGTCCCGCCGCCCGGCTCAGTCTTATAGCTGATCAACCCGGGATAGCGAAGGCTTCTTACATCTACTCCGTATCTTTTAAAATAGTATTCACACCATCGTTCTCCTGCCAGTTTACTGATGCCATAAACGGTGACAGGTTCCATCACAGAAATCTGCGGGGCCATGGTTTTGGAAGTGGTAGGTCCGAAAACGGCAATGGAGCTTGGCCAGAATACCTTTTCCACCTCTTCCACAAGCCTGGCGACTTCGAGAATGTTCATCAGGCTGTTCATATTGATATGCCACGCTGCCATAGGCAGCTTTTCGGCATTGCCGGATAATACGGCAGCCAGGTGGTATATCTGGGTTATTTTGTTCCGGATAATAAAATGGATGAGATGTTTATCGTCCATCACATCAAGCAGCTGGAAAGGGCCGCTTTCACGCACATCCAAAGGGGCGTCTTTAATATCAGTGGCAAATACATGGAGATCGCCATAAATTTTTCGCAACTCCATGGTGAGTTCGGAGCCAATCTGGCCGGCAGCGCCTATGATTAAGATGTTATCCATATAAGTTGTGTGGTTCGTTAAGCGAATTTACATTAAATACATTTTTAAAAATATGATATTCAGCAGGAAGGTGGAGGGAGAGAGATGCAAAGAAGGAATAAGGAAATAGGGGGAATAAGGGGAATAAGGAAAATAGGGGTCATGAATTGAAAATTCGCA
This sequence comes from uncultured Bacteroidales bacterium, assembly GCA_963781805.1. Classification (GTDB taxonomy): domain Bacteria; phylum Bacteroidota; class Bacteroidia; order Bacteroidales; family UBA10428; genus JAFGPL01. Next base: position 3,766,851 of record CAWAHF010000004.1, on the reverse strand, counting down.
CTTTCTAGTCCTGAAATAAGTTCCTTAACTTTCAGAACACCCAGCCTGATTGTTCTGATAAAGACAGACTTTTATAAGCAATTAGCTTATATCTCTCCTTCTCCGCCAGCCTTAGCCATATGTTTGCACCGGAACTTCAGCGTAAGCGCATGGTGAAGGATAGACAGGGGAGGCACAGTGGGGCAGGAGAGATAAAAAAGAAACGGGAACGCAGGTATGTGAGATGCCAAATCACCTGCCCGTCGCATAAAGCTTTGGGAGGGGGGGAGTTCGGCATGACCTTATGTGAGGGAGTTGGGGTTCAAATATGGTAATATTAATTATCTTTCTTTGCCTACTTTGCGCATTCATTGTGTGCTTTGCGGTTAACTCTTTTACCTCTTGTAAACTCGCACTAGCAAAGTGGAAGCTTTAAGCAAAGATGGAACTGCCACTGTCGCTATTAGTGCCCTTTGTCCATCGAAGCTTATATCTTCAGAATAAGCGCATAGTGAAGGGTAGACAAGGGAGACACAGAGGGGTTAGGAGAGATAAAAAGAAATGGGAACGCAGGTATGTGAGATGCCAAATCACCTGCCCGTCGCATAAAGCTTTGGGAGGCGGGAGTTCGGCATGACTTTGTATGAGGGAGTTGGGGTTCAAATATGGTAATATTAATTATCTTTCTTTGCGTACTTTGCGCATTCATTGCGTGCTTTGCGGTTAAATCTTTTTCCTTTTGCAAACTCCGGCCAGCAAAGGAGTAGCTTTAAGCGAAGATGGAACTGCCCACTACCCCTTGCACCTGCCACTGCTCCTGCCCTTTGTCCACCGAAGCTTTAGCACAGGTGGAACTGCCACTTTTTTCATTCCGCGCTCATTCTCACAATCTTTGGATAAAAAGTACCTGTTATTTCCACCAAATCTTTCTGGAATTCCATCACCTGATATATATCTTTGTAAGCCATGGGAGATTCATCTGTCCCACCGCCTATCAATTCAACCCCGGCTTTTTTCAATATTTGTTGCAAAGCTTTATTTGTAAACTGTTCCTTAGCTTTTGATCTCGACATTTGTCTGCCGGCGCCATGTGAGGCAGAGTTCAGTGAAACCGGATTACCTTTGCCCCTGATAATAAAGCCGGGCAGTGTCATCGATCCCGGAATAACGCCATAAGTTCCCGTGGACGCAGGAGTAGCTCCCTTGCGATGTACAATTACCTCCTGTCCGTCCTCCAGTTTCTCCTTCCATGCAAAATTGTGATGGTTTTCCACCACAAACAGGGGAGCTTCACCAAGGGCTTTCGCTATTTTTTTATGAATGATCTGATGATTGGCTTGGGCATAGTCGCCTGCCAGGTTCATGGCCAGCCAGTATTCCATTCCATCTTCCGAGGCAAGATCAAACCATGCAAGATTGATTGCTCCTTTGGGTAGCTGACATTGAGATTTAGCCAGCCGGGTGTAATGCAGCGCAATGTTTGCCCCGAAATTCCGGGAACCGGAATGTGAAAGAACCGCAAGATAAGAACCGCTCTGAACATTGAAATCATTATTTTCAGGTAATTCCAGGGTACCAAATTCCACAAAATGATTCCCGCTGCCGGAGGTCCCCAGTTGTTCATAGGCCTTATCCTTCATGCCTTTCAAAAATTTCACCAGATTGAATTCATCCCTGTCCAGTACCTCATGCTCCTTTTTCTCTCTGAAATAGTCTTTTTGTCCGAACCGGGTATGTTCCAGTAATAATTTCTTTAATTTGCCTTTGTCGTTTTCAATGATTGCCGGATCGATGGCATATACCGAAAGACACATACGACAACCGATATCCATTCCTACCCCATATGGAATAACGGCATTATTTGTGGCCAGCACACCGCCAATGGGAAGTCCGTATCCACTGTGGGCATCCGCCATCAATGCCCCTTTTACTGTAATAGGCAACCGCATGGCAGTGTCCATCTGATTCAGGGCTTCGGCTTCAATGTGTTCGCGACCAAAAATGACATAATCTTTAAGTGCTGGTTCAAGCCGGTGTTCAAAAGTTACAGGTTTTTGAGTCTTTTCAGTTTTTGAAGGTTTAAGGAGTTTTTCGGATAATTTGTTCAGCCTGGGATCATCTTTATACTTTCGGGGATTTTTCAATACATCTTCCAACAGGGAAAATACATCCGACTTGTCACTTCGTTTGAAATGTTTTTGTACAATATTGATGACCAGGCTTATCGGTTCACCTGCAGGAAAGCCTAATTTTTCAATTTCTTTGCTGCGGAATTTTAATTTTTTCATTCCCGCGGATTTAATGTAAATATACTATGAAAGTGGGAGTTTTAAAAAATTAAATTAAGTTCTTCGATAGAAAATGTTTATGAATCAAGTCGATAGCTATTATATTACAAACAGGAAGAGGTTTCCCGCAGATTGACGCAGAGATTCGCTGAAATATCTCTCGCAGAGGTGAAACAGATACCAAAAGTAGTGTGGGATATTCCCCCTTTGAAAAAGGGGGTGGCCGCTTTCAAGCGGTCGGGGGATTTCCTCCCTTTGAAAAAGGGGGTGGCCGCTTTCAAGCGGTCGGGGGATTTCCTCCCTTTGAAAAAGGGGGTGGCCGCTTTCAAGCGGTCGGGGGATTTCCTCCCTTTGAAAAAGGGGGTGGCCGCTTTCAAGCGGTCGGGGGATTTCCTCCCTTTGAAAAAGGGGGTGGCCGCTTTCAAGCGGTCGGGGGATTTCTCCCCTTTGATAAAAAAACCTGTCCCGCCTTAAAACTGGAAGGTATCATAACCTTGGGCTTTTCCTCCCCTGCCCCCCGCTATCCGAAGCTTTTCGGGAAGGATAGTTAGGGGAGGTGTCCGCAGAACGGAGGGGTACTCCCTCATGTCTACGGTTTGTCACGATACATTTACTGGTAAACTATCTTCCCTTAGCCGATCGCAGGAGTTCTCCTCACCTGTTACTAAGTTCCATGTTTCTTTTCTTGGCACAATACAACATTCTTAAAGGCTTGTAGTTCAGGTTCTGGAAATTAATACGGCAAGGTCCTTCAAAGAGACCGGTCCATTCTTTATCCGTAAGAAAATCGGAAGCCTCAATCAACCGGGAGTAATATTCCTTAAGGGAAGGGTTCACTATCATTCCCGAATAATACAGTTTTAAATCCAGTATGTATGCCTCTTTATAAAAGGAATTGGATTGTATCACCGGTTCTAACAATTGAAATGCGAAATTGTACAACCGGAACAGGATAAAAAGTCTGGCGATCTTTACTTTGTCGTCAACAGATATGTTGTTTGCCGAATAAAAATTATAGATAAAATCCATCGATTTATAAATTTGCCGTAAATCGATTAGTTCGTTTTGGTAGCTGTCATGAATCTTTGTGAAATGGTAAAACAATGTGAGCGTATCCAGGTAGTTTTGCGGAACTATTCCCCTGGACCGATCAATCACATCTGCAATCTCGCGCAAGGTTGCAGGTGTAAAATTATCAGAAACACTTTTATGTTGCATACGGATATCTAAAGCCCAGTAATTATACAGAACTTCAGGTAGTGGATTTCTCAGCTTTTTAAGCATGGCAAGGATATTGAGCAGTCTGTCACCTGTCATTTCAGAAGGATTATGGGTATATTCAAACATCACCCGGTCATAATAAAGTTTCCCGAAGGGTTGATATCGTGTCAGATTACCCTGATCATCTGTAATGAGTGCCGGAAGCGAACGTATACGACTATAATCAATTTCAGCTTGCTGATACTTTCTTAACAAGTAGTATTGAATTGAATTCAACTGGTTATATTCACTGTCTCCTTCGCAGTTATTAGCATCCTGTCCGCATGATGAAAGAAAATCTTCAAATATCCGGTTATATTCCGATATCATCCAAGATATGGTATCTGTCGGATTAATGTTATATCCCGTAGTTGAATTGGCGGCTAAAAAAATCGAATCTTCAAATTTATCATGCTCCGGTTGATCTCCGGGATATACCCGGGGAAGAAGATTAACCTCAGGCATATTGCCGCACAAATGATGGGTCTGAATAATTCTCCAGATTTTTTTGTTCTTAATTACCAGGATGTTTGTTTCAAAGGAATCCAAATTCACATCAGGTAATATACCTGCCAATGGAATTAAAAATTTCTGGTTCGAATGAATATCCTTAAACTGAAGATTTTTTTTAAGAATTTTATCCCTGAAAACGGGTCTGGTGATCATTCCTTTCACAGGACAATTCTCAGGGAAATCATGAACCGCCTGATTCTGATTCCTGCAGGAATATATATCTTCAGGGACCATTTCAAGAGCCAGACCGTCATTTTCACCCCCGAAGAGTTTTATAGCCGCATTGTACAATCCAAAATTGATAAACAAATCATGATCTTTTAAAATCACGAAACAATTCGATAAAATATTATTTAAAACCTTCGAAGAATCGAGGTCTCTGCTGTCGCCCATCAAATCCAGACCCCATGCATTGTTAAAATTACAGTTTTGTCCCCCCTCTGTATCTGAAAATTGCAGGGTTTCCGTGCCGGTTATAATTTTGTCATATGGAAAGACTGAGGGGTAGGATTTCAGCCTGTACGAACTGTCCACATCCGCGAAAACCTGCACACAGATGAGCGATCTGTTATCTTCGTTGAATACGGCAAAAATTCCCGTTACATCATACAGAGTAGATAAAATGTTGACGTAATGTTCCGCGCTATTCACCCATGCCTGTACAATAAATCTTGCCGTTTCCTGATAGGTCCGAATCATAACATTTCTCATCTTGATAGCGCCCTTTGAATACAGAAAAGGCATATCCACATACAACTTGACGATATTTTCACCAACCCTGTACCCTTTTGCCCCATAAAAATCAGCTCTGTCCTGCGGACTTCTTTTTGCAGGATTTTCTTCACGAAAATGGCTGATTTCATCATAATCCATCAGGTATTCTCCCTGGTCTTTAGCGGCCAGAAAACAAATGGAATCGTTATATAACGGCTTCAGGAAATTATTTCTTCGAATGCTGTCAATCTCTAATTTTACAAGATATTCCAGCAATCTCATGTTTGGGTTATAAATATCAATTCTGGAATCAGGTGACTGGGCAGAAAGACTTGCAGAATTTAACAGAGTTAGCCAGATAATCAGCCAACCGGAAAAATAGAGTGATTTAAAACAAATTCGCATAAAAAAATTTGTCTGAAAGGTGTTCCTGTTTTTCGGATGACCGGATTCCGTTGTTTTTGAATTATCTGATTTCATTCTGATTACGCAAGGAGGTACTTTTATAAACAAGTTTCGAGAGCGCTTGTTTAACCCTGAAAATTCATAATTTACAAAACTTATGAACCTTTAGCCCGGTGCAGCCAATAATGCGGGTTAATGTCTCCTGACAGTAAGAAACTAAATCGGTTATCTAAATTAAACATTCCCTGTTAACATTCCAACAGGTCGGTAATGAATTAAAATAACAACTCTGAATACCTTATAATAGAAAAGAATACAGGAATTAAAGCAAACATATAAAAGACACATCACAACACCATCGGGAAATAAATTTCAGGAAAGAGATTAATGTTATCTGGGAATCATGAAAGACTTCGTAAGGGGAAAAAACAGTTCAATAGGCTCTGATATTTCTGCCTTCGATAAAATTAATAAATGATTGGTTGACAACTTTATTGCCTCCGGGAGTCGGGTAATCGCCGGTAAAGTACCAGTCGCCCAAATCGTTCGGACAGGCAATATGAAGGTTTTCGATGGTCTGATAAACGATTTTCAGGTCGGCTTTAACGGTGGAATTTTTAAGCAATTGGGCTATCTTGTCTGAAACCTGATCCTGAGTAAATGGATTATAAATTTCTTTAACATAATTCACTATTTGCTCCTTGGGAAATTCTTCCTGTCCTTTGGATTTTTTATATACCTCGTTGATGATGTTTTCCTTGCCCGTTTCTTTCAATAATTCTATTGCTGCCCTGAACGCAATGAAATCGTTTAGTTTTGCCATATCGATTCCATAACAGTCGGGATACCTTATCTGGGGCGATGAGGAAACAATAACGATTCGTTTCGGCTGCAGACGGTCGAGTATCCGGATAATACTGTATTTCAACGTAGTACCCCTGACGATTGAGTCGTCGATTACTACCAGGTTATCCGCTCCTTTGCGGATAGTATCATAGGTTATATCATACACATGACCGACCAGATTGTCCCTGCCTTTATCCTGCGAAATAAAAGTTCTCAGTTTTATGTCCTTGATAGCAACTTTCTCAATACGTGGTTTTAAATAAAGCAGGTGTTCCAGATCCTTCTCAGTAATGTCTTTCCCATGTTTTAAAATTCTCTCTTTCCACTCATTTTTCATATGTTCCTCAATGCCCTGAACCATTCCATAAAAGGCAGATTCAGCGGTATTTGGAATAAAGGAAAAGACCGTATTTTCAAGATCCCCGTCAACCGCAGTGATGATTTGGGGAGTAAGAAGGTTTCCGAGCATTTTACGCTCTTTATAAATTTCTTTATCACTGCCGCGGGAAAAATAGATGTGTTCAAATGAACATGACTTTCTTTCGTAAGGTTCGCGAATTACACTGGTATATACTCTGCCGTTTTTCTTTATTATGATGGCTTCGCCCGGATTCACTTCTTTTATATCGTCGAAATCGACATTAAGCACTGTCTGAAGTACAGGCCGTTCACTGGCTACTACTGCAATTTCCTCATCGTAATAATAAAAAGCAGGTCGAATGCCCCAGGGATCCCGGATGACAAATGCATCGCCATGACCAATCAGTCCGGCAATTACATATCCCCCATCCCATTTCTTACTTGATTCACGAAGGATATTTTCAACGCAGATATTTTCGGCAATCAGCTGGGAAATATTTTTGTTGGAATATCCCTGCATTTTATACTTATCAAACTCTTTCTGATTTTCCGTATCCAGAAAATGACCGATATTTTCGAGCATAATCACCGTATCGATAAAATCTCTGGGCGACTGACCCAGATCGATTAAGATCTGGAAAAGTTCATCTACATTGGTCAGATTGAAATTACCGCCAAGTACCAGGTTTCGGGTCTTCCAGTTATTTAACCGTGTTACGGGATGCACGTTTTCAATTTTGTTTTTACCATGTGTGCCGTAACGCAGATGCCCGAGAAGCAGTTCACAGGCGAAAGGCAGATTTTGTTTTACCCATACAGGATCTGTAAGACGATCCGGGTGGTTTCCATGTTTATCGAAATTATTTTCAATCTTTTTAAAAACATCATTTATAGCCGAAGATTTGATAGATCTCACCTGATGAAGGTATTCATTTCCGGGTTCGAGGTCCAATTTAATACCGGCTATACCTGCACCATCCTGGCCCCGATTATGCTGCTTCTCCATTAAAAGATACAGTTTTTGCAAACCATATCTCCATGTACCATATTTTAACTGATAATATTCAAGCGGCTTGAGTAGTCTCACCAGGGCAATTCCACACTCATGCTTTATCTCATCACTCATGCTTACCGCCTCTCAATTTAATTTACGCCCGGTTGCGAAATAACATCCGGAACAATATACGCATTTGGAAATTCCCGTTCCAGTACTTTTAAAAATTTCATTGCTTCGCTTTTTGATCTGAAATCTCCCACATAAACCCTGTAAAAAGGATAATTAAATATTTTATAAGATCGTACATTCCTAAATCTGGTAATAAAAATTGATCTTACACTTTCTGCTTTCCTGTTGGCTTCCTGACCCGAGTCTGCAAATACGCAGATTCTCCAACCGTTGTTTCTGGTAATTTTTCGCTGAGCCTGCAGGTGCATGTAAAATACGTGTTTGATATTATCGCTTTGCGCAATATGCACAGCTCCTCCATTTATCGATTTGGATTCGAGTTTTTTAAAAATATCCACACTGCTTTGCGCAAAAATACCAGGCATTCCTGCCATGATTAACATCGTAATGAACAGTAAATTTTTCACTTTCACTCAGACCTGAAATTCGACTGCAAAATTAATCAATTTTTACCAAAGTATTATCTTCATTTCTTCAGGGAATCAACATATGTGGTTTTATTTATTTTTACCTTCTTGGTAATGAAGGCAGTTCTTGCCTTAACATAACCATCCACTTCCACTTTCAGATTGTGCTGATTATATAATTTATTAATGGTGCCCATACCAGAAAACAAGTTGGTTATTCTTAAGCTAAGAGGCACTGTGATATATCCGTCAGTATGTGGTAAAATCACAATATCTTCTGAATTTTGCAGTCTGCCGAGATACATATCGTTAACAAGCAGTTTAACATCCATCTCAACCACCTTTATCTTATGATTGCTTGGATTGAATACATCAATATCTGCCTCAAATTGCACATGATTCCCTTTAAATCCTTTGTATTTGAAATTATCGGCTCCCCGAATTTCAATGTTTTGAATTTCACCGCATGAAATAAATAATAATAAAATGCCAAGCATTAAAAAAAACGATTTCCTCTTTAGCCTCATAAAAATATTTATTATTGATACTTTTAGACAAATATAGGATTTATTAATTTTAAGACTTAATTCCAAAATCATTTAAAAACCTACCTATGAAAGTAACGAAAAAAGCCATTGAAAATTTCTTTGAACCACGTAAAATAGCTGTTGCAGGAGTTTCAAGAAATCCTAAAAAATTTGGTTATGCAATTTATAAAGAGCTGCTGAAGCAGGGAATGGAAGTTATTCCCATCAATCCAAAAGCCGAAGAAATTGAGGGAACAAAATGCTATAAAGATGTTTCAGAAATTCCTTCAGGTATCAAGAGTTTGCTGATTGTTACCCCAAAAGAGGAGACAGATACCATTCTGCGTGCAGCCATTGGCAAGGGGATTCCGAATATCTGGGTGCAGCAGATGTCTGAAACCGAAGAAACTATTAAAATTGCCGAAGAGTACCAGGTGGAAATCATCTATAAAAAATGTGCCTTTATGTTCGCCGAACCAACTGCCGGCATTCATAAATTTCACCGTACCCTGGTAAAAATATTCGGAGGAATGCCTAAGTAGAGTCTCTGAGTAAACAGTTTTTAATGAATAATGAACATCGATAATTAATTTCAATTTGTTAATTAAGAGATAAAAAAATATAAACAATGTGATTGTGATTATTGAAGGTTGGATAGAAAATCAAAGATAAACAACCCCCCGACCCTCCCGACAGAATAGCCGGGATTAGCTCTTTTAAAGGGGGAGACAACCCCCCAACCCTCCCGACAGAATAGCCGGGACAGGCTCTTTATTAAGGGGGAGTTCACGCTGCTAAATACGAAACAATAAACTTAATTATTATTCAGGAAGGTTCAATATTATCCAAAGTTAATTTCAGTCACGAATGCCATTCCCCCTTAGCAAAGTGGGAGTTAAACGCTGCAAAGGATTAGCAGGATGCTTAATTTTATAACATAAATATAAGATAAACATTTTTTGAAGTAGCATATAATCTGCCAATATAATAAAGCCAATAAATAATTCATAAGCTATTCCCCCTTAACAAAGGGGATCAGGCTTGTCTGCCGAAGTTTCAACAAAGGCAGGCTTGTCCGCCGAAGTTTAAGGATAGGCGGAGGGTTGTATCATAAAAATATACTATAATTCAAAATTTAATTACAGAATAACCAACGCCAATAAATATTACACAAGTTATTCCCCCTTAAAAAAGGGGGATAGGGGGTTGTGCCTTGAGTACATACAATCCAAAATTAAAATATCTATCCCGAAAACACAGAAATGAAAGAATCTTATCAGAGATTAAAAGATAACGTGTAACATTTGATAAAAAACCGGTAGAGACAACCCCCCGCCCCCTTTAGTAAGGGGGAATTCACACTGCTAAAATTGAACAATAATTTTAACTATTATTCTATGTACTTCAATAATATCCAATGTTTCTTCCTTTCACGAAAGCCATTCCCCCTTAAAAAAGGGGGATAGGGGTTGGGTTGTATCATGGAAATATACTATAATTCAAAATTTAATTACAGAATAACCAAAACCAATATAAAATACACAAGTTATTCCCCCTGATTCAAAACACCCCCCCGACCCTCCCGATAGAATAGCCGGGATTGGCTCTTTTAAAGGGGGAGTTCCTGCTGTAAGGGATCTGTATTAGTTTATCTAAAAAGTTGAAGTAAGAATTGATTAAAAGGCATTTAAGCCGTAACCAAAAAAAAATGCTGGAATTCCAACCATTTTACTGAAATTGTACCCTTATATGTAATGATTTTTTTGATGTCTGAAGATAACCATATCATAGCCGAGTGTATCAATAATAACAGATTGGCTCAAAAAGCCCTGTTTGACAAATATTCAAAGCCCATGTTTACCATTGCATACCGTATATTGAACGATTTTGACCAGGCACATGATATCCTTCAGGATGTTTTTATTGAGGTATTCAGGGATTTGAAAAACTTCAGACACGAAAGCCCGCTTTACAGCTGGATGAAAACCATTGTGGTCAGAAAATCTGTCCGTTTTCTGAAATCTAAAAGAGCGTTTGAAATGATTGAAAATTTTCATGATCTGAAAGAAAACGATTTTAATGATGAGTTTACCGCCGAAGATTTGGATAAAGCAATCCGATCCTTATCACCGGGCAACAGGACAGTTTTTCTTTTGATTGAAGTGGAAGGTTATATGCATAAAGAGGTGGCTCAGATGCTGGATATATCAGAAGGTACATCAAAATCTCAGTTGAATTATGCCAAAAAACTATTGCGGAAATATCTGAAGGAGAACTACAACTATGAAAAATAATTTTAACATTCACCTGAAAAAGATAGCAGGAAAACTGCCGCAGTATTCTCCCGATGAGCGCTTGTGGAACAATATATCCGAAGAACTTGATTTTGATGAAAAATTAAAAAGCAAAATTAAAGATCTTCCCACCGTCAATCATAATCAGGATTTATGGGGAGGTATTGAAAAACAACTCAACAGGAACAGAAAGATTTCCGGTATAAAAATCAGAAAGGTGATTACATGGTCCATCAGCATAGCTGCAACTGTGGCGATTTTCGTTGTATTTATTTCAAGATATTCCAACACATCCCGCATTGAAATCAGCGAAGAATACCAACTGAAAGAATCATTCATACACATACCCAATACGAACGGGGAAGATCCGATAGATATGTTAAAGCAACTTTGCACATATTCTATGGATAAATGCAATCATCCGGGGTTTGAATCAGAGATGAACAGGCTTATGCAACTTGATACCGAAATAAAACATCTTCAGAATATTATCGCTACATATGGTGATTCTCCTTCGCTGGTTAAATCTCTTATTGCTATGGAGAATCAGAAAGCAGGACTGGTTAAGGAATTACTTAAAATAGTACGCACATGAAGAGACATTTCTTAACAATTATTTTTCTGGCCTGTTTTGTATCTTCCTTTCCACAACAGAAGATTTATGTTGTTACAAAAACGATCAGCAAAGAATACCAAACAACTTCAAAACCCGAAGTGAAAATTAAGGGTGAAAAATCCGATATCAGCATAAATAGCTGGAAAAATAAATCGGTAAAAATTGAGATTCAGCTTATTGCCCGAAATCCGAAAAAGGAGAAAGCTGAAGAGGATTTAAAATTTATTAATTATAATCTGGATAAATCCGGCGAAAGCATTTCAATGTCCAATATATTTCAATCGGATAAGAATGCCCAGATCACCAGCAACCTTAGTGTAAAATATAATGTATGGATACCGGATAATTCAATAATTAAGATTGAGAATCTTTACGGAGATGTAATTATTGAAAACTCATTTGTTCAGGCAGATATACACAACTCCTTCGGACAGGTCAATATGAAAGCCATAACAGGTAAGTTAAATCTCAACCTGTATTATGCAGATACCCGGATTACCAATATTCAGGCGTTGGTGATATGCAATGCAGTGAATTCGGAACTGTCTTTTGTAAATGCATCCGGAGCATATGAAATTGCTTCAAATTATGGAAATATCAACTTTGATGCCGGAGAAAATCTTAAAAAGCTTCAGGTAAAATCAACCAGAACTGAGATTGGAGTTGAAGTCGGAAATTTTAAAAAATATTCTTATAACCTTGTTACGCAAAGTTCTAATCTTAATCTTCCTGGAAATTATAATAGCAAAATAAAGAAAGAAGCCAGAATATCAAGGTTTGAAATGAATACAAATTCTTCAAACCCATACATTCATATTGAAACAACGTATTGTCCAATTCATATTAATACTCCCAACCAATGAAAAATAAATTATTTACGATTTTGATCCTATCCGGTATTGCGATTTTAATGAATATCTCTAAAAGCAATCTTTATGCACAAACCGATACGGTTAAAATAGAATATTCAGAAGAACTAAAAGATTCTTCGGATTATAATTATAAACTTAAATATAAATATTTGAACTACAACCTCATTGAGGAAAAGAACTTGCTAACTTTAGATTTGGTTGGTTTGAATTATAGTTATGGCGAAGGCTCCAATATTTTTGAGGCAGTTACAACAAGGGGAAACTCTGCTTTCGCAATTACAACAGGGTTCAGCTATGAACGTAAAATTAGTCAAGCCTGGGCAGCTGGAATTTCCAATACATTTTATTATCAAAAAAATGGAGACTACTATAAAGGATTTAGTTACAATACTGGCATTATGGTAAGATACTTCTATAATAAAAACAAAGAAATAAATTACAATTACAGCGCTAATAATTTTATGGGTAACTATTTGGGAGTCTCTATTTATGGATTTAGATATGCAGTTACTGAATATTTGCCTTTCCCAGTAAATGGCAGCGAACCAAGCAAAGATTCACAGTTTATTTTCAATCCGGGTATAACTTTATCGTGGGGAATAAATACAAGAATAAATAAATATCTGCTTATTGATTTTGCTCCTTTTCTTGGGTATGATTATAATGCATCACAAAAAAGAAATGACTTCCAGTTTGGTATCAGACTTAAAGCAGCAATTGGTTTTGGATTTAATTAAAATATTTAGAAAAGCAGAAGAAATAATCAAATACCAGATGCCGGTTTTGATACCTAAAATCTCACTGTCGGGGGGATTTAGGGGATTCAGAATGCTAATTTGGTTTGACTGACTCATTTGTAAAAGAGGGAAATCCCCCAACCCCCTTTTGAAAAAGGAGGAAAGGCCCCTTTGGAATATGTAAATCAATGTTGTTTAATTAAGCCTACAAACTAAAAAGAAACACTTCGACTCCGTTCAGTGTGATAAACATAATCATGGGTCAGGCTGAGCGGAGCCGAATCCTATTTCCTTAACTAAACGACATGGATATGTAAATGGTAAAAAAATAATAAATTATCCGATTTTTTCTTCAATATACCCGTAAACAATGGCTTCAATTTCTTTTTTTCTTGCTGATTCCGGAACTAACCTGAAAATCTTATTCATTAGTTTTCTTTTCTTTATTTCTTTAAATGTCTGTTTAAAGTTTATATCGAAAATCCAGCTTATCCGCAAAAGTCTTATGTCATTATCTGTAGCCGCCTGATTGTGGGTGACAAATTTTCGTTGGTTATATTTTTGAAAGATGGGGTCAGGAATCTCATAATCTTCATTGTCATCTTTTTTTTCGATGATATTTCTCAGTTCGTCGTTGGTTATCACCCTCCAAATATCCAGCTTATCGGCATCACGTAAAAGCTTTGAAAAAAAAGTGATTTCGTCATCCATCGAAAAATCGTGGGAAGGTAGATTATGATTTAAAATAGATTTAAATACAAGATCCTGGTAGTCCGAAGGGATAGCTTCAAGAAAACCGTCAGATTGAATGATTCGGACAGAAAGTTCAGCATGATTCAGAGAACGGGAATCATCAAAGGTCCGGTATGTATAAAACTGTTCAAACCTGCCGATATCATGTAATAGAGCAATGACATTTGCAATCGTAATTTTCTCTTGCGAAAGTCCCATCTGCACCGCAAGAAGAGTTATTTCATCGCAAACACTAAATGTGTGTTCCCTTTTGAGTTCGATATGATCGTTGCAAATTTTATCTTCCGAAAGAAAACTGTCAGCCAGTTTATTGAATTTGTGCTTAAGATAATCTGTATGTTTTGCAGTAATTAGGTTCATAATCCAGGAATAACCTGTTCTTAGTTGCTTTTAAAAACTCTGTTCATGATCTCAGATGTTGCACCCTGGTTATCGGCGACATATTTACCGGCAATATTTCCGGCTTTCAATCTTTTCTCTTCATTCCCCAGAAAACTATTAAAAACCGTGGACAATTCGGAAAAATCATGAATACAGAAAGCCCCTTTCAATTGGATTAGGTCTACTGCTTCCCTGAATTTGTGGTAGTTGGGTCCAAAAACCACTGGCAAATGAAATGCTGCTGCTTCGAGAATATTATGAATCCCGACACCGAATCCCCCGCCGATATATGCACATTGACCGTACTTGTAAAGTGAAGAAAGCATCCCGATGTTGTTGATAATTAAAACCTGTTTGCCGGTCACATTTACTGCAGTTGCTTCTGAATAGAGAATATAAGGTTTTTCGAGTCCCGATATTATTCTCTGAATATGAGATTCATGAATTTCGTGAGGTGCAATAATAAATTTGAGTGCATCCTCTGACTGATTGATATACTTTAGCAAAATTTCCTCATCTTTCTCCCAGGTACTACCGCAAATAACCGTTGTTTTGGAATTACAGAATTTTTCAACTACAGCTATTGTTCTGGTCTGCCGTGAAATTTCTGCCACCCTGTCAAATCGTGTATCCCCGGATTTGCTGGTATGTGTAATGCCGTATTTTTTAAGAAGATTTAAAGAATCATCATTCTGCACAAAAATGTGATTGAAATATCCCGGCATTTTCCTGTACCAACCACCATACCATCTGAAAAATACCTGGTTGCTTCTGAATATGGCTGAAATTAGATATACCGGCATCTTTTTCTGATGCAAAATTTTAAGGTAATGATACCAATATTCATATTTGACAAAGAAAACCTTTACCGGTTGAACAATTTCAATAAATTTTGATGCATTCCTTGCTGTATCCAACGGCAAATAAAAGATATAATCGGCTCCGGAGTAATTTTTTCGTATTTCATACCCTGAGGGCGAGAAAAAAGTAACCAGAAGTTTATAATCGGGATAATCTTTCCGGATGGCTTCCATTACCGGTCTTCCCTGCTCAAATTCTCCGAGCGAGGCGGCATGAAACCAAATAATCTGATTTCCCTGATCAATAGTTTGAGCTATTTTTTTTATAAGGCCTTTTCTTCCTGCCAACCATTGTTTCGCCTTTTTATTAAATAATGAGGCAGCCAGAATTCCCAGGTAATAAATCCGTATGCCGCAGGAATAAATGTACCTCATCTTAATTTTCTTTGGATGAAATTTTAGCCCAGGAGTCCCTTAACGTGACAGTGCGGTTAAAAATCAGTTTGCCTGGTTCAGAATCTGGATCAAGACAGAAATAACCCAGCCGTTCAAACTGAAATTTATCTAACGGTTTTGCACCTTTAGCATTAGGTTCCAAATATCCGGTAACTGTTTTAAGTGAATCAGGATTAAGATTGTCGATGAAGGTTTTTCCTTCTACGGTATCAGCAGGATTTTCATTTATGAAAAGCCTGTCGTAAAGCCGGATTTCGGCCTCAAGAGCATGTTGTTCCGAAACCCAATGAATCGTGCTTTTAACCTTCCTGCCATCGGGAGATTTTCCTCCTTTTGATTCGGGATCATAGGTACATCTGAGTTCGGTAATACGACCGGAAGCATCTTTCATAACCTCAGTACATTTTATAAAATAGGCATATCGCAGACGAACTTCAGTCCCGGGTGATAACCTGAAGAATTTTTTCGGGGGTTCTTCCATAAAGTCTTCCCGTTCAATATATAAAACCCGTGAAAAAGGTACTTTACGGGTTCCCATGCTTTCATCTTCGGGATTATTTATCGCATCAAGTTCTTCCGTCTGATCTTCCGGATAGTTTTCAATCACAACTTTCAGGGGATTAATGACGGCAAGCAACCTCCCGGCTTTTTTGTTCAGATCCTCGCGAATACAAAATTCCAATAATCCCATATCAATTATATTTTCGCGTTTGGCAACACCCACTCTTTCGGCAAAATCCCTGATGGATTCGGGGGTATAACCTCTTCTTCGCAACCCCGAAATAGTCGGCATCCGTGGATCGTCCCACCCGTTGACATACTTCTCCTTAACCAGTTTGAGCAGCATACGTTTACTCATCACGGTATAGTTGAGATTCAAACGTGCAAACTCATATTGCCTTGTTCTGGAAAGGTTGATTTTTGGATCATCAATTATATTGTCAAGAAACCAGTCATACAGCGGACGATGTACTTCGAATTCAAGTGTACAGATGGAATGCGTTATTCCTTCAATAAAGTCAGATTGTCCGTGAGCATAGTCATACATGGGATAAATACACCAACTATTGCCCGTGCGATGATGATGGGCATGTTTAATCCGGTACATCACCGGATCGCGCATATGCATATTGGGAGATGACATGCCGGTTTTTGCCCGCAATACTTTTGTCCCATCAGGAAAATCACCTTTAAACATTTTGTTGAATAAATCAAGATTTTCTTCCACCGATCGGTTTCTGAACGGACTCTCTTTGCCCGGTCTTGTGGGGGTACCTCTCGATTCGGATACTTCTTCGGCGCTGCAATCATCCACATAGGCAAGTCCTTTTTTAATCAACAAAATTGCCCATTCATAGAGCTGCCCGAAATAATCGGATGCAAAAAACTCCCGGTCTTCCCAGTCGAATCCCAGCCACCGGATGTCTTCCTTAATTGAATCCACATATTCCACATCTTCCGCTACCGGATTGGTATCATCGAACCGGAGATTGCATTTCCCGTTAAATTTTTTTGCAAGTCCGAAATTCAGGCAGATCGATTTGGCATGGCCAATATGGAGATATCCGTTCGGTTCCGGGGGAAACCGGGTCAATACCTTACCTCCGTGCTTTTGCGTTTTGATATCTCCTTCAACGATTTCTTCGATAAAATGCAGGTTTTTATTTTCAGCTTCATTGCTCATAAGAAAAGCTTTAATTTAAGTTAATTATAGAATATTGCCCGGCAGCTAAATTTAAAAGCCAAAAATATAAACTTTAATGCGATTATTAAGTTGAGCAGAATAAATTATTTATAATAAGGGGTTTTATAAATATAAATGGGAACATTGTAATTGACCTTGTTTATTGAATGCATCACTTTATCTCTGAAGCCGGGATCAATTCTCTTAATGAATTCTAGATTCGGTATATATTCCGATATTTTAGCAAGCCGATCCTTCAAATTTACTTCATCAATAAAAATAACAAAATCAGGAAGCGAATCGGTTCTAATCCGATTCAGACATTCGAGGTTATCGACTTTAAAAAACTGTTCTCCGGGTTTAGAAATTTCGGTACAATTATAATTTTCCTGAACGGGTTTCGGATACACATAAAATGATGGCCACTGGTTTAAATAGTACCTGGGGAGCATTGTCGCACTCGATCGGTTTGAATCGTCAATTAAGATGAAGTTGATATTTTTATAGGATGATAAATAGCTCATTGTTTCAACTCTTGCTTTTTTTGCATAGGAAGCAGTAAATAGAACCAGGCCCGCTGTGTTAATAACCCAGAACAAGATTAAAATGATACTATAGATTAGTTTCTGCTTATGCCAAAATTTTGACTTTTCATAAAATTCATTCCACCCTATAACCCCAAGAAGGATAATAAAAGGAATGATAGGAAATATGAAGCGTTCCTGTTTGTTGGGATATAAGGAGTGAAGAACCAGAAAAATAATAGTTGGTAAAAATACTAAAAGATGTTTTTTCCAGGTGCGAAGAAATCCCCAAAATAATAAGAGGCTAAATGGGGGAATCAACATTCCGCAAATGACGCCGAGATAATTATACCACCCGCCGGTTATAAAATCATACTGGTGTCTGACGTTATATGCCGAATAAGCAAGGAATTCCGCAAAAGGATATCCCCAGATGATGAAATCAATGATTCCCTGAAATACAATCACAGAAAGCATAACTCCGAACCCAAAAGCAACTGCCTGCCATATCTGTTTTTTCAATAATAGCGCCAACCCTATTCCTGCAAGAAACACGGATGTCTGATAACGCACGGAAAAAGCCATTCCGGAAACAAATCCGGCAAAGAATATCCAACGCAACAGATGCCTTCGGGTATCTGCATTTAATATCATCCATAATCCAAGCATTAGAAAAGGGATACAGACAATTTCCACAAGATTGCGTACGCTGAAAAATGGCATAAACCAATACGAGGCAAGTAAAAGTCCCACTATTTTTGCGGATTTCCGGTCAGACAATTTTTCGGTTATCCGGTAACCCAACGATACAATTAGTAATGAAAACAATGCATGGATCAACCGAACCAGCAACATTTTAATTTGTGGATTTGTTATTCCAAAAATCTTAAGCGCATAGAAGAACAAAAAATGAAAACCTATATAAAAAAAACTATGCCCTGTCGGCTCAGGATTAGACTGGTTCCATGGAAGCCAGTTGTTGTAATCCCTTCCATCCACCCATGATTGAGGCGCCTCAATAATCAGGAAATGATCATCATGCATTTCATAGCCTTTTGAGAAAATCACGGAAACCAACCTGAGAACAATTGCGATGGTAAGAATCAAAACAAGAGGATTCTCATTCCATATAAGGGTAATGTGTTTGTGAATTCTTTTTATCATTACTCTCGAACTTAGTTTTAGTCGTGACAAAAATATAGATAAATTGTATTTTAACAACAATAGTTTTTAACTCCTGAAAATTTTATGAACTTTGCTACAGCCTTAAAAAATCTTAAATCATACAAATAATGGGCTTTATTCATTTGGAAAATATGGAATTCTATGCTTTCCACGGACATTATGAGGAAGAGCAGATTGTAGGAAATAAATTTATAGTAAATCTCACCATTGATATCAATATGGATAAACCCTCACAATCTGACAAACTGGAAGACACCCTGAATTATCAGAAAGTTTACCAGCTTATAAAATCAGAGATGTCGAAAAAATCTCATCTGCTTGAACACATTGCATCGCGAATACTGGATGTCTTGTATTCAAATTTTAAAATAATCAACGCTGCCACAGTAAAGGTTTCCAAGGTCAATCCACCTTTGGGAGGTAAAACCGAATGTGTAAGTGTTACATTATCCCGTTAAGATGAAACAGGAAACAATAAAAAAGTGCCCTGAGTGCGGCAAGTCCTTTTCATGTTTTGGAAATGATGATTGCTGGTGTGAACATCTGAATATTCATAAAAAAGAGATGATGGCGATTATGGAAAAATATAACGATTGCCTTTGTCCGGAATGTTTGGGTAAATATGCAGAATAGCAAGATCTTATTACATGAGGTGAAATTTAGAGACAGGGCTCAGGAATTAAGAATATTTTTATACATTTGCACTCCCGAAACAATACATTGGTCGGTTGGCCGAGTGGCTAGGCGCTGGTCTGCAAAACCAAAGACGGCGGTTCGAATCCGCCACCGACCTCTCAAAAATCCCTTTTTCGCGAAGCGAAGAGGGGATTTTTTTATTTCCCTCGGTTCAAGCTTGCTTGAGAACCGAGGGAAATAAAAAAAGACCCGACGACCGAAGGGAGTGCAAAGGGATTTTTGAGATTGGCTCCCCAACACCGGATCATGAAATAATCCGCAGTTTAAAATAATACATGAAATCCTTTAATACAGATTAAGATATTATGTTTACCGGGCGGAATAAAAAAAACCGACGACCGAAGGGAGTGTAGAGGGATTTTTGAGATTGGTTCCCCAACACCGGATCACGAAGTAATCCGCAGTTTAAAATAATATATGAAATTCTTTAATACAGATTAAGATATTATGTTTACCGGGCGGAATAAAAAAAGACCCGACGACCGAAGGGAGTGCAAAGGGATTTTTGAGATTGGCTCCCCAACACCGGATCACGAAGTAATCCGCAGTTTAAAATAATATATGAAATTCTTTAATACAGATTAAGATATTATGTTTACCGGGCGGAATAAAAAAAGACCCGACAACCGAAGGGAGTGTAGAGGGATTTTTGAAATTGGCTCCCCAACACCGGATCATGAAATAATCCGCAGTTTAAAATAATATATGAAATTCTTTAATACAGATTAAGATATTATGTTTACCGGGCGGAATAAAAAAAGACCCGACGACCGAAGGGAGTGCAAAGGGATTTTTGAGATTGGCTCCCCAACACCGGATCATGAAATAATCCGCAGTTCATTCGAACTATTCAATTAATAATCTTAAGGAATAAAGTATCTGCACCCAGGGCGGAATAAAAAAAACCAATATGCCCAACGGGAGTACAAAGGGTTTTGAGGAAAGGCTCCCCAACACCGAATCACAAAGAAAGCGATCATTAGATTCATTTTACTCTTTCCATAAATATTCTCAACCCCTCTATATGCCTGAAAGCCAAATCCATGCTCACAGCATCTTCAAGATTAAACCACCCGATATCCGAAACTTCACCAGGTTCAGCTTTTGGTGTGTTGGTTGCTTCTCCGTAAAACATTTGCACTACATTGTGAATTTCCATTCCAGGAAATATTTCATCGAGATAACACAAAAAATTAGGGGAAAAGTCAAGATTGGTTTCTTCTTTTACTTCACGGACGATAGCTTTTTCAGCTTCTTCATTTTTCTCAATATGTCCACCCGGTAAGCACCAGTAATTTTTAAAAGGAGGAATATTCCGCTTGGTCAATAATACTTGAGTTACATCTTTATTTATTCTGAAGATTATTGCACCGACAGTAGTTTTTGGCATTTTTGTTTCGTTAATTGTTATACAAATTAACGTAATTTTATGCATTAATAATAATTCCCATGCTAAAGATAAATGGCACATTAGTAAGTCTTGACCTGCTGGAAGAAAATTTCACGTGCGATTTGGAGAAATGTAAAGGAGCCTGCTGTGTGCAGGGAGAATCAGGCGCCCCTCTGTTACCGGAAGAGGCAGAAAAGCTGAAAGAAATTTATGAAGTCATCAAAGATTATCTTCAACCGGAAAACAGGCAGGAAATAGAACAGAAAGGGGTATTTTATATTGATGCAGACGGAGAGCCTGTAACCCAATTAAATCATGGTAAGGAATGTGCCTTTACGTTTTTTGAAAATGGGATAGCCCGCTGTGGGATTGAAAAGGCATATTACGATGGTAAAATTGATTTCAGAAAACCTGTTTCCTGTCATTTATATCCGGTAAGGGTAAGAAAATATCAAGATTTTGATGCTGTAAACTACGATAAATGGAGCATATGTAAACCTGCTATTGTTTTGGGGAATAAGCTAAACACTCCGGTATATAAGTTTACCCGGGAATCTCTTATCAGGAGATTTGGGATTATCTGGTTTAATGAGCTTGAGTACACAGCAGATGAATACAATAAAGAGAAAAACAACAAGAAATAATAAATTTCAGATCGAAGATTGATAAAATCTGTGAACAATTACATAAAATTAATTCATGCAATATTAATCTATCCTGCCAATTAATAATTGATTTATCTTATATACTATTAATTATTAAGTAAATATAGTATAATTTACAAAATATCAAAGGTAATTCTTTTATCTGCCTTCAAAAATAGCATTTGTAAAATATTTGCTTTTTTTAAAAGCTACCCCAATATTTTTATGTGTTCATTAAATAATTTAGGGGTTTTTTATTTTTTTGTTGTATTTTTTTACGGGTAAATCAAATTTATTAATATATTTGCCATTCGTTATCGAAATTGAATTTTTATGGCAGTAATTAGATTTAATGCACTTAAAGAAGTGTTTGAAAGAAAACCTGTACAGGTAGATCCCCCCAGTCCCCTGACATCAGATTATTTTGGAATAAATGTTTTCGATAAGGTTAAAATGGAGAAATACCTTACGGGTGAAGCTTTTGAACAGGTAATGGAAGCAGTTGAAAAAGGAACCAGAATTGACCGGAAAGTAGCTGATCAGGTGGCAGCAGGTATGAAAACATGGGCGCTGGAAATGGGCGCAATCCATTATACCCACTGGTTTCAGCCATTAACAGAAGGCACTGCAGAAAAGCATGATGCCTTTATTGAGATCAAAGGAGACGGCAGTGTGATTGAAAATTTCTCAGGTAATTTACTTGTTCAGCAGGAACCCGATGCTTCAAGCTTTCCAAGCGGGGGTATCAGAAATACATTTGAGGCAAGAGGTTATACGGCGTGGGATCCATCTTCTCCTGCTTTTATTGTTGGCAAAACGTTAAGCATACCCACCATTTTTGTTTCATACACCGGAGAAGCACTGGACCATAAAACCCCGCTTTTAAAAGCACTACATGCTATTGACAAAGCCGCACTTGAGGTTTGTCAGTATTTTGACAAAGATGTTAACAAAGTGATTTCAACATTAGGCTGGGAACAAGAGTATTTTCTTATTGATCAAGCCTTATATAATGCGCGTCCTGATCTGTTACTTACCGAACGTACGTTGATGGGTCATGCATCATCTAAAGATCAGCAACTTGAAGACCAATACTTTGGATCAATTCCCGAGCGGGTAGCCTGTTTTATGCATGAACTTGAGATTGAATGTTATAAACTTGGTATTCCGGTTAAGACCAAACATAACGAGGTAGCACCCAACCAGTATGAATGTGCACCCATATTTGAAGAGTGTAACCTGGCAGTAGATCATAATATCCTGTTGATGGATATCATGAAACGGGTAGCCAAACATCATAATTTCATGGTATTGCATCATGAAAAACCTTTTAAAGATATCAATGGTTCCGGAAAGCATAATAACTGGTCGTTAATGACAAATACCGGAGTAAATCTGCTGGCCCCGGGCAAAAATCCAAAAACTAACCTCCAGTTTCTGACATTTCTTATCAACACCATTAAAGCTGTTTACACCCATGCTGACCTGCTAAGAGCCAGTATTGCATCTGCCGGAAATGCGCACCGACTTGGAGCAAATGAAGCGCCTCCTGCAATTATTTCGGTGTTTATTGGCAGCCAGTTGACCAAAATGCTGGATAAGCTGGAAAAAATGGTCACGTCTAAAAAAATGACACCGGACGAAAAAACAGAGCTTAAATTAAATATTATAAAAGTTCCGAAAATCCTTCTGGATAATACAGACCGGAACAGGACTTCTCCCTTCGCATTTACAGGAAATAAATTTGAATTCAGGGCTGTAGGTTCATCTGCTAATTGTGCTTCGGCAATGACAACCCTGAATACAGCAGTTGCACAGCAATTGCTCGAATTTAAGAGCGATGTTGAAAAGCTTATAAATAAAGGAATAAAGAAAGATGAAGCAATTTTCCAGGTGTTGCGAAAGTATATTACCGAATCAAAGCCCATTCGTTTTGAAGGAAACAACTACAGTGAAGAATGGAAAAAAGAAGCTGAGAAACGCGGATTGACCAATGTTGCCAATGTTCCTGAAGCTTATGATTATTATCTGACCGATAAGTCGAAAAAATTGTTTGTCAATCTGGGTGTATTAAACGAACGGGAAATTGAAGCCAGAAATCATGTAAGACTTGATATCTATACCAAAAAGGTTCAGATTGAATCTCGTGTTCTTGGAGATTTGGCTATTAATCATATTGTTCCGACAGCTGTTAAATACCAGACAATACTTACTGAAAATATCAAAGGACTTAAAGAAATTTTCAGTGAAAAAGAATTTACCGAGTTGTCAAAAGCGAGAATCGAGCTAATACGAAGCATATCAGAGCACGTCAGTTATATAAAGCTGAGGGTGAATGATATGATAGAAGCCAGAAAAGTGGCTAACAAAATAGAAGATGAACGCGAAAAAGCAATTGCCTACTCGAAAAGCATTGTTCCTTTTCTTGATGATATCAGATATCATATTGATAAATTGGAGATGGTGGTAGATGACGAAATATGGCCTCTGCCAAAATACAGGGAAATATTATTTACAAGATAAACATAACAAATAAAGGGCATCAATTAATTAATCATTTAAAATTTTAACGTATGACACCAAAAGAATTTTTTGATTTTGCTAAAAAACACAATGCCAAAATGGTCGACCTGAAGTTTGTCGATCTTCTTGGAACATGGCAACACTGTTCTTATCCCATTGATATATGGGACAATGGTATCTTTGTAGACGGACTAGGTTTTGATGGTTCATCCATCAGGGGATGGAAGGGAATTCACCAGAGTGATATGCTGGCGATACCCCAACCGGAAACAACTAAGATTGATCCTTTTTTTAAAGAACCTACGGTAAGTATAATTGCTGATATTTATGATCCTGTCACAAAAGAAGCTTATTCCCGCGATCCCAGATATGTTGCCAAAAAATCAACCGAGTATCTAAAAAGTACAGGAATCGCCGATACAGCTTTCATCGGACCAGAACCCGAATTTTTTATTTTCGATGAAATTAGATTTGATCAAACTCAGAATACCGGATTTTATAAGATAGATTCGGTGGAAGGTGCATGGAACACCAATCGTATTGAAGAACCGAATCTTGGTTACAAACCCAGTTACAAAGGGGGTTATTTTCCTGTAAGTCCTACCGATACTTACTCAGATTTGCGCGGTGAAATGGTAGCTGAAATGCAGAAAATTGGTATTGTGGTTGAAGCTCATCATCACGAAGTTGCAACAGGCGGCCAGTGCGAAATTGATATGCAGTTTTCAGAATTACTGAATATGGCAGACCAGTTTATGTGGTATAAGTATATTATTAAAAACGTAGCCAAAAAATATGGAAAAACTGTTACGTTTATGCCAAAACCTATTTTCATGGACAACGGCAGTGGAATGCACAGTCATTTCTCATTATGGAAAGGTGGAAAACCTATGTTTGCTGGTGATAAATATGCCGGATTTTCTCAGGAAGGTTTATGGGCAATCGGTGGAATATTAAAGCATGCAGCTGCCCTTCTTGCATTTGCAGCGCCAACAACAAATTCATACAGACGTCTTGTCCCCGGATATGAAGCGCCTGTTAACCTGGTTTATTCTGCACGTAACCGTTCAGCCGCCATTCGTATTCCAATGTACAGCGAAAATCCCAAAGCAAAAAGATTTGAATTTCGTTGTCCAGATCCCACAGCCAATGGATATATCCTTTGGAGCGCTATGCTTATGGCTGTTATTGACGGCATTCAGAACAAAATTGAACCGGGTCAGCCACTTGATGCAAATATTTACAAACTCAGTGAATCTGAAAAAGCAAATATTAAATCTGTACCGGGTTCATTGTCAGATGCACTTTCGGCTCTCGAACATGATCATGAATTTCTTTTAAAAGGTGATGTGTTTACTGATGATGTCATTCAAACCTATATTGAATACAAACATGAATTTGAAATCAGTGAGCTTTCTTTAAGACCTCATCCTTACGAATTTTCATTGTACTATGATAATTAAAATGTGATCTCATTTAATTTGATTGTCCATAACAATTTGTAAAAGACCGGTTTCCCGGTCTTTTTTGTTTTATCAGTCATCCTATTATTTTTATTTGCAGAATGTTAATAATCCATTCGAATTCCGGTCCTCAATAATTTATTTTTAGACTATTTTTACATTGTTATTGCCGGTTAAAAATCTCATTTTCACAGAATCTTAAACCTCCGGCTTTGGTTAACGATTGGAATAATATATATTTGGACTTCAAAACGGATTCATCCCACTTAGCAGAATAAAATAATAAATTATTCGTTTTGGGGGTGTCGGTTTACAAGTAAAAAGTATAAAAATGAAACGGATATTTAAAACTTGCCTTTACATCTTTTTAATAGTTTATGTTTCGGATATTTCAGCCCAATCAAAAAAAACCGGAAGGGCATTCGAGACATATGAAGCAGGAGAATACTATCTGGCAATTGATCAGTTTAAAGATGCTTACGATAAAACCATGTCTAAAAGTGATAAGCTTGATATTGCATTTTATATAGCAGAATGTTACCGTAAAACCAATAATCCGGCTCAATCAGAATTATGGTACGGCAAAGTGCTTGCTAAGAATTATCCGAATCCGCTTGCAATTTTATATTATGCCGATGCTTTAAAAATGAATCAGAAATATGAAGAAGCAAAAAAGCAATTTCAGGCCTACAAAGAAATAGTTCCCTCCGATCCCCGGGGAAACGACGGAATTACTTCATGCGATTTGGCTCTGGAATGGATGGAATATCCGAATGGCTACGTAGTTGAAGAGATGAAATTTTTTAATTCAAAATTCAGCGATTACAGCCCTTGTTTTGGAAGCGCAGATTACCGTGAAGTGTATTTTACTTCCTCTCGTGATGAAACCCAGGGGAAAGCAGAACAAGGGGTAACCGGCCAGAATTTTTCCGATATTTTTGTTTCATCTGAAGACAGAAAAGGGAAATGGAGTACTCCTATACCATTGGATGAACCCGTTAATACGGATGCAGAAGAAGGTACTCCCATCATTTTCAATAATTATAAAACTATGTATTTCACTCGTTGCAATGTGAGCAAACGCAAAGCAATGGGCTGCGAAATATACTCTGCAACCCGTGACGGAGAAAAATGGGGCAAAGTTGAACCCTTGCAAATCGAAGGGGATAGCATAGTTGTTGCACATCCTGCAATAACTCCCGATGAACTTACATTGTATTTTGTCTCTGATATGGAGGGCAGTATAAAGAATCTTCAGGGCAAAAACAGCAAAGATATATGGTTTGTTACCCGGAATGATAAATCAGGGAAATGGGGAAAACCTGAAAATGCGGGCCCGCAGATTAATACACCTGGAGATGAAGTTTTCCCATATGTACATGCCGATGGCACGCTCTATTTTTCTTCCGATGGTTTTATTGGTATGGGCGGTCTGGATATTTTTAAAGCTAAAAAAGATGCTTCCGGACAATGGACGGTGGAAAATATGAAATATCCGATTAATTCCTCCTCGGATGATTTTGGAATTGTATTTGAAGCTAAACGCGAAAGCGGGTATTTATCATCTACCCGTAAAGGCCGCGGGAATGATGATATTTATTCGTTCATGCTCCCACCTTTAAAATTCAGCATAACAGGTGTGGTTAAAAATCAAAAAACCGATGAAATAATTCCCGGCGCAACGGTTAAATCAATTGGAAGCGACGGGATTACCCTGGAAAACGAGACCGGAAAGCAAGGTGAATTCAAATTTATGTTGAATCCGGCAACAGATTATGTATTTATTGCATCAAAGGACAGATACCTTAAAGGAAAAGAAAGAGAAACCACCAAAGGATTAAATCAAAGTACTGAACTTACCACCGAAATTTATATTACACCGATTGATGAGCCTATAAGGATAGATAATATTTTCTTCGATTTAAATAGTGCTAAATTAAGACCTGAATCGTTAATCAGCCTGGATAAACTGGTTGAAACTCTGAATGAAAATGACAATATCACCATTGAACTGGGTTCACATACCGACTCAAGAGCCAGCGATGAATATAATCTGGAGCTTTCAAAAAGAAGAGCCCAGTCTGTTGTGAACTACCTTATTGAAAAAGGCATCAGCCGTGATCGTCTGGTTGCCAAAGGATATGGAGAATCTGTACCAAAAGTTGTGGATAAGCAGGATCATGAGTTATATCCATTCCTACCGGTCGGAACCACGCTTAACGATAGTTATATTTACAGTCTGAAAGACGAAGACCAGCAGGAGATGGCTCATTTTCTGAACCGCCGTACCGAGTTTAGAGTACTTAGTACTGATTATAAAAAATAGACCCATTTTATTCACCAAAACCGGACAAAATGGAATGCCGTTCAGGATGTGGGGCTTGCTGTATAGTCGCATCCATTTCATCATATATTCCCGGTATGCCGCATGGTAAACCTGCCGGCACAAAGTGCATTCATCTTACAAAAGATTATCGTTGCAGCATTTTTCATAGTCCTGAAAGACCGAATGTATGTCATCAGTTTAAAGCAGAGGAATTAATTTGTGGTAAGGACCGGAAGGAAGCAATCAAAATTATGGCTGAACTGGAAAAAATAGATTACAGGGATTTGTTAAAGATATAGAATTATCGAAATGCAATGTCAGAGGTAGTTTCAGTATTGCTTATATTTCCTTCATTATCGATAATATAAAACTCATAACGTACCGTATCTGCAGGAATTATATAATAATACCGGGTAATTTCAATATCTCCGTGCAGCGTTTTATTCTGTCCGGTTTTATTAATATTCATATCCTGATCGTAAATCAGATAATTATGAACCGTGTCAAAATCCGAAACGATATATTGAGTATCAATTTTAATATAGGGAGTAGTAATAATAGAATAAATTGTATCTCCATAAGGAGATGTATTTAGATCTGCACCATCGTCGTCGCTGAAATTAAATAACAACGTACCCACATATACATGATTTCCCAGGGAATCTATACCCTGCTTCAGGGTAAAATCTTTAAATTTTATTACTGGTACAGGATTAACAGTGGTTATTTTTTCGCATGCAACCACGAATATTATTACCAGAAAAAGCGAAATGAAAATTTTTCTAAACATGAATTTATTAGTTACACACCTGCAATGCAAAATTACTTTTTTCTCATGAATATCTGAATAGGTGCTCCGGTAAAATTAAAGCTTTCACGCAATCTGTTTTCGAGAAATCGTTTATAAGGTTCTCTGATGTATTGAGGCAGATTGCAAAAAAAAGCAAACGATGGGGCATAGGTTGGAAGCTGTGTAACATATTTAATACGAATATATTTGTCTTTCACTGCCGGAGGTGGAAAGTTTTTTATTACTTCCAACATTAATTCATTTAATTTTGATGTTGGAATTTTTCTTTTTCGGTTTTCATATACTTCTATTGCAGTTTCCAATACTTTAAAAATTCTTTGCTGGTTAACTACAGATGTAAAAATTACCGGTACATCCTGAAAAGGGGCAATCCTTGATTTGATCAACTTGGTATATTCTTTTGTTGTATTTGATTCTTTTTCAACCAAGTCCCATTTATTCACTAATAATACAACTCCCTTCCTGTTCTTTTTAATCAGGTTGAAAATGCTTAAATCCTGAGCTTCAATCCCTCTTGTTGCATCAATCATTAACAGACACACATCAGAATTTTCGATAGCCCTGATCGAACGCATCACCGAATAAAATTCAATATTATCGGAGACTTTGCTTTTTTTCCTCAATCCTGCGGTATCGACAAGGTAAAAATGATAGTTGTATTTCTTATATTGGGTATAAATAGAATCACGCGTTGTTCCGGAAATAGGTGTAACAATATTCCTATCCTGACCAATCAACGCATTAATAAGTGATGATTTTCCTACATTTGGCCTACCAATGATAGCAAATCTGGGTAAGTCTGCCTCTTCATCAGTATTCTTTTTTTGAAAGGATTTAACCAATTCATCAAGAAGATCACCTGTGCCACTCCCATTAGCTGAGGAGATTGTATAAGGCTCGCCTAATCCTAGGCTATAAAATACACTGGCGTTGTATTGAAGTGCAAAATTGTCAACTTTATTTACCACCAGTAATACTTTTTTGCTTGTTTTCCGAAGTATCTCAGTTACAGCTTCATCAAGGTCAGTAAGACCGTTCATTACGTCGACAAGAAATAAAATTGCATCGGCTTCATCAATTGCAAGATGTACTTGTTTTCTGATTTCTTCTTCAAAGATATCATCAGAATTTTTAACGTATCCGCCGGTGTCGATCACTGAAAAGTCGATGCCGTTCCATACAGCTTTTCCATAATTCCGGTCCCGCGTAACTCCGCTTGTTTCATCAACAATAGCTTCTTTCTTTTCGGTAAGTCTGTTAAAAAGGGTTGACTTCCCAACATTCGGTCTTCCCACAATTGCAACAATATTTGACATATTTGTTATTTGGAGTTTAATATTATAATAAATAATTCCCGCAGTTCTCTGACACCATTTTGCTAACCGATAAGTTCATTCGTCCTCAAATCTACAAATCTCTCAATCTCCAAATCAACTAATCAACCAATTCCCAAATCTTCGAATTACCCGATAAATTCCTCTAATACCCAAATGTACGTAATATTCCCGGTTTGTCTCTCCAATCTTTATCTACCTTGACAAATAATTCAAGAAATACTTTTTTACCCAGAAATTTTTCAATATCCTTCCGGGCTTCTGTTCCGGTTTTTTTAAGAGCTTTGCCCTGATGTCCGATAATAATTCCTTTTTGTGTTTCCCGTATTACATAAATAATGGCGCTTATTTTAACCAATGCCTCAGATTCTTTAAATGAATCTATAGCTATTTCAACAGAATAAGGGATTTCTTTTTTATAATTCAGTAATATTTTCTCCCGGATTATTTCAGAAACAAAAAATCTTTCGGATTTATCTGTAAGCGTATCTTTTGGGAAGAATGGAGGATTTTCGGGCAATAATTCAAGAATTTTTTCAAATAAATATCCAAGATTGCTATTGAACAAAGCCGATACCGGAATGACTTCTGCATCAGGTAATAGCTTTTTCCACTGTTCCATTAGTGAAACTACGCTCTCCTGTTGGCTCAGGTCTATCTTGTTAAGAATTACAAGTACTGGAATATTGATTTTTTGCAGTTTCTCTAGATAACCTTCATTTTTATCAAATTGTTCTACAACATCTGTAATGTACAAAATGATATCAGCATCTGTTAATGCGGTGGCAACAAACTTCATCATCGAAGTTTGTAACTGGTAATTTGGTTTGATGATGCCGGGGGTGTCTGAATAAATAATCTGAAAATCTTCTCCGTTAACAATCCCCATAATTCTATGCCGTGTAGTTTGCGCTTTGGAAGTAATTATTGAAATTTTCTCGCCAACCAGCGCATTCATCAAGGTAGACTTACCGACATTTGGATTTCCTAAAATATTTACAAATCCTGATTTATGCATAACCCGCATGAAGAATTTTTAACAGTAAATAAATCACAAACTTAGTTTGTTTTTAACTTTTATTGTAATACTTATGTCAATCAAAATTTATATTTGGCACAAAATGTTTTAAAATCCGGTGACTAAAGGTTTAAGGCAAGAGTGAGTTTCAATGCAAAATTTTTGTGAACACTAGCAAAGGAATTCGGTCCGTAGCGATAAAATATTCCCAATCCATAGCCGAATAATTTTTGCCTCAGGAGATTATTAACTAACAATCCGCTTTCAAAATAACCTTTTTCCAGGGTTTTAAATTCAATGTTGTTATGATTTTCCTTTTTGTTCAGTTTTCCAAATCCAATATTGTTTGCCAGGGAAATTTTGGGTTTAAACGTTTTTCCATGAAAAAGTAAACTTCCAAAATCCTGGATAAAATAAAATGAAATAAACCGGTCTGATAAAAATTCATTGAAACGCATGGTAGCAAATGAATTTTCCGATTCTACACCAAAACGTTTATAACTCGCCGTTCCGGCATAAAGCCTCGAATAAGGCACTTTACCTGTCACCACTCCTCCGTTCAGACAAAATCTTGAATCGCCTAATCTTCTGGAAGTAAATGTTTTTGAAATTTCCGATTCAATCCGTACAAAGTCATAACTTCCATCCAGAAAGGTAATCCCTTTAGTAACATTCAAACAAAAAACCGGATAATTTGTACCCAATGAAAAAGTATTTCCCGAAGGAGTTTTCATAAATCCTTCCTTGAATGCGTAACGCGTCATGATTCCAATTTCTGTAAAATTAAAGTCATTGATTAACAGTCTTGGAGATTCTGTGTTTACACTGTACATATATTGATTGGAAGGTTGTGTGTTGCTGGTTCTGAAAAATAAATTCACATCCAGATATTTTATCATTTTCCAGCTTATATCCAACTGCTTTCTTTTAATCAAATCCATGTTTTCTACCATGTATTTTCTAAAGGATTCGGAGGACAAAAATTTGGGTGCCTCAATAAATCTAAACCCTCCCGATTCTTCCAAATCGTTCAAATAACTCATTGTGAGTTGAATATGATTTTTGCTGTTAGGGTGAAAAGTAACCGATGTTCCATACTTCCAGTTCCTGTCTCTCAAACCATATGCAATATGTCCGCCAAGTGTAAAAAATTCTGATACATTTCTGTTTGAAATCCCGCCCAGGCCCAGGCGCCACCCTTCATATCCATTGTAATCTATAATCGATCGGATATCAACATCAAAAAATCTTCCGGGAAGGTAACCCGTCATCATGGTTTCCATATTATTAAAAATCCTGTCAAAGTTTTTTATCATCCCAATACTATCAACTATCCGATAGGTTGCCTTCTCTTTTGCTGATAATGAATCCACCCGGTAACGCTGCCAGTATTCCTCAGGCATCATGTTTGAAGTTTTATTTACATCAACATAAACATTGTCAAAGTCTTTTCGGTCAAGTTCAGGATTTAGCCGTATGTTTATAAGATATGATTTCCCGTTGCCAATGACATTCATCTTTCTGGTTTTTGTTTCGGCAACCACATTGTTAAAAATCATATTTGTATTAAGCTGCACAGGAAACCAGTGATCATCCACCAGATCATATTTTTGTTGTATCTTCATAGATATCAACTCGTTTTCATTCTGATTTGCTTCCGCAATAACATTTTGAACTGCCCATTTATAGGAGTTTATATAGAGAACACCTTTCAACCCATTGAAATTTGTACCTCTTTTCGGACGAAAGGAGATGATAAAAACCGTATCATTCCTCTCAGTATATGTGGTATCCTCGAGTAGGAAAAAATACCTGTCGGTGCTACCCGGACTTATCGGGTTAAGGTATTTTTTCTCAGAGATAGAAACAAAATCATTGTAAAATGAAAAAGACTGAAATTGTCTGGCCATTAAAATAAACGAAGGTTTCCTGAAACCCGATACTCTGGAGGCTATAATTTGTTCTTTGTCTTTATCGGGATAAATGAATTTCCGGGAA
The DNA here is from genome assembly GCA_963781805.1 of uncultured Bacteroidales bacterium. Classification (GTDB taxonomy): domain Bacteria; phylum Bacteroidota; class Bacteroidia; order Bacteroidales; family UBA10428; genus JAFGPL01. The sequence continues at coordinate 3,733,861 of CAWAHF010000004.1, read as the reverse complement.
CTTATCGATTCCATTAACATCAGATATTGCCTTTCAATCATTTTCCTGGTAATGGTATCTGTATGATCTTCCCCTGGTATTTCAGAAAATTCCTGTTTCTGGCTGGTTTTTTTATTTTGATTTTTAAATTCGGCAATACTGTCCATATCCAGGGTGAAAATCATTTTATCGTAAGAAATATAAGAGAAGGAGCCAATTTTTTCCGGATTGTTTAATTTACGATTTCCCGAAACCTGTTTGATAATTCGATTCGCCGGGTTTTCACCAGGGTAAATAAATACTTCATTTAAATCATAAATTATGGGTGTAAGTTTAATGTTCATTTTTCCCCAATTAATCTCCGGAGTGAGCAAAACTGTTTTTTGCTTATAACCAACATAGCTAAAAATAATTCTTTCCGGTTTTGTCTGAAGATTTATCTTAAAATTGCCATTGATTGAACTTACCGTTCCTTTGCCGCTATTGTCGTAACTGATTTTTACAAATGCCAGGGATTCTCCGGTTAAACTATCATACACGTTTCCTGACAATGTATATGTCTGGCTAAAAATACTTGAAAAAGCCAAGGAAAAACCCAGGAATAATAAAATATTGCGATACATAAAATAAATTGAGAAATTGATTGGATGTTACGATTCAGAATTACATTATCTTAATTCAAAATTCTTTCCAAGATATACACGACGCACCTGTTCGTCCTCAGCCAGTTCTTTGGCCGTACCCGATTTTAAAATTTCACCTTCGAAGAGCAGATAAGCACGATCTGTAATTGTGAGTGTTTCGTGCACATTATGATCAGTTATTAAAATCCCTATGTTCTTGGTTTTCAATTTCGTTACTATTTCCTGTATATCCTCAACCGCAATGGGATCGACCCCGGCAAAGGGTTCATCCAATAATATAAATTTCGGATTTAAAGCCAGTGCCCTGGCAATTTCTGTACGTCTTCGCTCGCCCCCCGATAACTGAATACCAAGACTTTTTCTTATTTTTTGCAATCCAAATTCATTAAGTAAAGATTCCACCCTGAATCTTTGTTCTTCCTTTGAAAGTTCAGTCATTTCAAGTACCGCTCTCAGATTATTTTCAACACTTAATTTTCTGAAAACGGAGGCTTCCTGCGCCAGGTATCCGATTCCTTTCTGCGCCCTTCTATATACCGGTTCTGTTGTAATATCATTTTCTTCCAGGAAAATTCGTCCTTCGTTTGGTTGTATAAGCCCTACAATCATGTAAAAGGATGTGGTTTTGCCTGCCCCGTTTGGCCCAAGTAAACCCACAATTTCACCCTGCTCCACATCAACCGAGACATTTTTCACCACGATTCTGCTGCGATACTTTTTAACCAAATTTTCTGTTCTTAATTTCATGCGTTGATTATTATCTTAGATACCTGTCGAAACATTTCTTTTTTATATTCAATATTAAAAGGAATCGATTATGCTGCAACTTTAGCCTCCGAATTCTTTCGCACCCGCCTTGATATAACAATACTTATTTCGTAAAGGAAAATTAACGGAAACGAAACCAAAATCTGACTGAAAATGTCAGGAGGTGTAATAATCGCTGCCACTGTAAGGATAACAACCAGGGCGTGACGTCGGTATTTTTTAAGAAATTCAGGAGTTATTAATCCAATCTTGCTGAGGAAATATACCAATGCCGGTAACTCAAACATAACACCACTGGCCAGCGTTACCGAAGCAACCGTAGATATGTACGACATCAGATTAATATCATTGTTAACCACATCACTCACTTTGTACGAACCTAAAAAATGAACCGACATTGGTGAAATAATATAATAACCAAAGAGTACTCCCGTCATAAACAAAAATGAGATAAAAAATATTGCTCCCCTGGTATGCTGTTTTTCATTTTGGTACAATGCAGGTTTAATAAATTTCCAAAATTCAAAGAATATATAGGGAAAAGCTACAATTAATCCTGCAATAAGTGATATTTTAATATGGGCCATAAACTGGCCGGCCATATATATGCTCATTAGTTGCAATGGCTTGGAATTTATGCATAGTTTGGGAACATTCATAAAATGTCCCAGTTTACATAGCATTCTGTTCGTCCAGAATTCAGGAGTTCTGGGAGCTAAAATAACCTGGTCAAAAACAAAATGTTTTGCAACAAAGGCAGCAATGGCAACAACCATAATTGCTATAAACGATCTGATGAGATGCCACCTGAGTTCTTCCAGATGATCCAGAAATGTCATTTCAGATTTTGAATTTTCATTCATCAAGGTGAAAATTAAATATTGCGATTATACATGATTTATTGAAAAAACCAAATATCTACGCGTGTGAAATTGAAAAAAAGTTCATAAATTTAGTTTACAAATGTATTCATAATTCTTTATTATTATTATGAACAATGTGGGAGTGGAGATGTATTACATTCAATTATAACATTTTGTTAGTGTTCTCGTATAAGTTTCTGCCAAAAACTGAGTTTATAGAGAATAATTCATTTTCATTTTGAACACTACAAATCTGGCCAATTAATTGATTTTAGAGATAATGAGTGGGAGTGGTGCTTCATTAACAGAAGTTTTAAAAAAGTATTTTGGATTTACCGGATTTAAAGGAAATCAGGAGAACATTATTCTTAACGTTCTTGCCGGGAGAGATACATTCGTGCTTATGCCAACGGGTGGAGGAAAATCCTTATGTTATCAGTTACCTTCATTACTTATGGAAGGTACTGCAATTGTTATATCTCCGCTCATAGCCCTGATGAAAAATCAGGTAGATGCCATGCGAAGTTTCAGCGAAGAAGACGGAGTGGCTCACTTTTTAAACTCCTCCCTTACCAAAGTGCAAATTACCAAAGTAAAACAGGATGTAACCGATAAAAAAACGAAGTTACTTTATGTAGCTCCTGAATCACTTACCAAAGAAGAGAATATTCAATTTCTTAAACAGATAAAGATTTCTTTTTATGCGGTTGACGAAGCACATTGCATTTCAGAGTGGGGTCATGATTTCAGACCTGAATACCGTCGTATCAGGCCTATTATTAATGAGATCGGAAACGCTCCAATTATTGCGCTAACAGCGACTGCTACTCCTAAAGTTCAGCATGATATTCAGAAAACACTGGAAATGATGAATGCGGATGTTTATAAAGCCTCATTCAGAAGGCATAATCTTTATTATGAAATCAGACCGAAGAAAAATGCTACGAAAGAGATTATCAGATATATTAAAAACAATCACGGAAAGTCAGGGATAATCTATTGTTTGAGTCGAAAGAAAGTTGAAGAGCTTGCGGAAATTCTCAAAGTAAACGGAATCAAGGCGCTACCTTATCATGCAGGAATGGATTCAGCGACACGAAGTGATAACCAGGATAAGTTCCTGATGGAAGATTCCGATGTAATCGTAGCCACCATCGCATTTGGGATGGGTATAGATAAACCCGATGTAAGATTTGTGATTCATTATGATATTCCCAAAAGCCTGGAAGGTTATTACCAGGAAACAGGCAGGGCCGGACGTGACGGTGGTGAAGGAAAATGCATTGCGTTTTATTCTTACAAAGACATTCAAAAGCTCGAGAAATTTATGCAGGGAAAACCGGTGGCGGAACAGGAAATAGGGAAACAACTGCTTCTGGAAACGGTTTCGTATTGCGAATCATCTGTTTGCCGGCCAAAACAATTGCTTGCCTATTTTGGTGAAGAAATGACTGAAACCTGTGAAAACTGTGACAATTGTCTGAAACCAAAAAACAAATTTGAAGGACAACCTTATATAATCCAGGTATTGAATGCCATTATTGAAATAAAAGAAAAATTCAAAGCCGATCATGTGGCAAATATCCTGACAGGAGTAAAAACCAGTCAGATTAAAGCTTATAAACACCATCACCTTGAAATTTTTGGGAGTGGCGACGAAAAAGACACAAAATTTTGGAATGCCATTGTTCGGCAGGCTCTTATTGCACGATTTATTCAAAAAGATATTGAAAATTACGGGTTGCTCAGGATGGATGAACGGGGACATGAATACCTGAGACATCCATACTCTATTCTGCTTTCGGAAGATAATGAATATCCGGACACTGATGAAGAAGACTTAACCGGTTATGGGACCGAACGCTCAGGAACCATCGATGAAGAATTATTTACGATTTTGAAAGATCTTCGAAAAAAGATTTCGAAGAAGCTCAATCTGCCCCCATTTGTACTTTTCCAGGATCCTTCACTCGAGGATATGTCTACCCAATATCCCATATCTCTTGAAGAATTGCAAAATATAACCGGCGTGGGTCAGGGCAAGGCAAAAAAATACGGACAGGAATTTGTGGATCTCATTAAAAACTATGTTGATGAAAAAGAGATTGTCCGTCCGCAGGATATGGTAGTTAAATCGGTTGTTAATAAATCCGGAATTAAGGTCTATATTATTCAAAGCATCGATCGTAAATTATCGCTCGAGGATATTGCCGACGCTAAAAATCTTGATATGGGAACCCTTCTGGATGAAATCGAATCTATTATAAACTCAGGAACCAAACTAAATTTAGATTACTATATTGATACTGTGATGGACAGAGAACATCAACAGGAAATATTCGATTATTTTAAAGAAGATGCTGAATCAGAGTCTATTGAAGACGCCCTACAAGAATTGGGTGAAAATGAATACACCGAAGAAGATATCCGATTAATGCGTATCAAATTTATTTCTGAGTTGGGAAATTAAAAAATAATTCCGTCATCAGTTGATGAATATCATCTCTATTTGGTAATTTTGAAGATAATTTTTACTTAATTTAGTAAAAAACCAAAATCCCATGAAAAGTACAGCTCTTTATATTTTGCTTCTGGCCACTGCCGGAAATTTATTCGCTCAAAAACCTATCGTACTCAAATTCGAAAAACATGCTATTAAGAGTGAATCGAATAATGAAATGAATCTTTGTAAATATGTTGATCCCGGAAACGGAGGTGAAAATGTGACCTGGAATTTTTCCGGAATTGAAACCACAAACGGTTTTACAGGAGTTGTTAAAAGTTCCTATCATTCTACAAATTCTTCCTTGTTTCCCCAGGCAAATACCGATCTGCAGGAATTTAACAATCATTTCTACTTCAATATATCAAATAACCGGATAGAGCAGTATGGTTATAGTTCCCTGGACAATCTTGTGGTAACCACCTTTGACAGACCCTTTGTAAAAATGATATACCCCTTTACCATGGGAGATAATTTTAGCGGAACCTTTAGCGGCATTTACAAGAGTGGAAACTCCACGGGAGATATCTCAGGGAATTATGAAGTTACCGGGGATGGTTATGGAACTTTAATTCTTCCGGGCAATTACATCGTAGAAAATACCTTGCGTGTTAAAACCCTGAAAACTTTCAGCCAGGTGGTTTCGGGAATTACGCAAACTTACGAAATAGTCACTTATAGATGGTATTGTGACTGGTTTCGCTATCCACTGCTGGTATTGACTCAAATAAAGATGTCGGTAAATGAATCCACATCTGTTACGTACCAGGCTGCATTTAATAATAAAGCCACCAAAGCTGCAGAGAATCCATTAGTAAATGTAAATTCGGATAAATTATTTGATTTATATCCAAATCCTACAAACCAGTTTATTAACATTAATTATGTTGTTGCAAATGATGGTTTGGTAACCATTGAACTGTTTGATTTAACGGGTAAGAAAATTTCAACATTCCTAAATGAAGAAATGAAAGCAGGAAATTATACCTTGCAACCAAATCTGGTAAATGAAGGCCTTTTCAAGGGAACCTATTTTGTTAAAGTAGCTGTTAACGGGAAATCCGAAACACAACAACTTGTGCTGACAAAATAGTTGAATTTCCCTATAACTAATATAAACATAGGATTTCTTCGTTGGGTAAGTTTTGTAATCAAATTCTTAACCCAACTTATGTAAATTTTGAATTAGTTTCTTATCCGGAATTTTTCACGTCATACCTTCTCCCCTTCCATTTAAATCCTTTTGAAAAAGTTGTGATAAGTACAACCCAGGAATAGTATACCGGATAAATTACCGATAATACAGGCACCAGAAAATGTAATTTATTTTTCCCAAAATAGGCTAATACAGGCGCAATCAATAACCAATCAATAATCAGTTTAATGATAAACAAATACAGAAATATCTGACTCGGTGAAAATAGAGTATAAATCATCCAGATAAATAGAATAATGTTTGTAAATGAGACTACCATTTCTGTTAAAATGATGTCAAAATCGGCATAATGTGTTGATTTTGATGCCCATCTTCTACGTTGATTAATGAATTCACTAAAACTGCCAGTCGCATTGGTAAATACCAACGCACTCAGGGATTTCAGAAATTTAATCTGGGCAGGATATCTCTTTTTCAGGTTATGCATCAAAAATGTGTCATCACCTGAAATTACCTTTTCATTAAGCGGATTTGTCAACTCGAAATAAGCCTCTCTTTCTATCATAAGATTGGCCCCATTGCAAAAGATTGGCCGGCCAATGGAGGCTGCACCAGAACCTGAGCCAATCAGACTAAGGAATTCCAGATTTTGCAGAAACCCAAACAGGTCCTTTGTAATTTTTAAATCTACTAACCCAAGTATCATTTTGGGTTTATTTTTTTGTAAATAAAATGAAATAAATGTAGTAATCCAACCCTTTGGAATCCAACAGTCTGCATCGGTTATCATAATTAATTCACCCCGAGCCTCCTGAATTCCGGCATGTAATGCCTGCTTTTTCCCGGTTTTTTCATCTTTAAGTCTCATAATTTTTATCCGTTGGTCTTTTTGCAATCTAAAGGATTCAGTAATTTGATATGATTGATCTTCAGAGTGGTCATCAACAATGATAATCTCAAAACTACCGGGTGGATAATCCTGCAAAAACAAACCGGATAATAAATTATGCAGGACATTTTCTTCGTTGCGCACAGCAACAACAACACTTACAAAAGGAAATTCCTCTGGTACTGTAGGTATAAAATTTTTAGCGCCTATCCAGCCGACAAAAAAAGAAAATATCAGAATAAAGTAAACTAAAAAAATAGCAAAGGTCAGGATGGTTAAAAACCCCATTAGAAAAAGATTAACTTAAGAATTTCTTACAGCAAGCCATTTATCTATTTTGGAATAGAGCTCTGAAATATTTACCGGTTTCGTTATAAAATCATCACATCCGGCTTCGAAACATTTTTCTTTTTCTTCGGTAATAGCATTGGCGGTTTGAGCGATAATCGGAAGTTGTCTCTTAAATTTTTTAATCTCTTCTGTCGCCTGCAATCCATTCATTTCCGGCATTTGAATGTCCATAAGAACAAGATCTATATTTTTTTTCATGCATATGCTAATCGCTTCCTTACCGTCAATGGCATGTAATACTTCTGCTTTTGTTTGTTTAAGAAAACTCTCCAGAAATTTGTAGCTGAATTTATCATCCTCTGCAATCAAAAATACCTTGCCTGCCCAGTCATAATTCTTTTTAATTCTCTGCCTTGAAATATCGGCATCATACAATTTATTTACTGGAATATAAGGAATTGTAAAGTAGAATGTTGAACCTTCATTTACTTTTGACTCGGCCCACATTTTACCGCCAAGCAATTCAGCAAATCCTTTTGATATAGCCAGACCCAAGCCGGATCCTCCATATTTTCGGGTCGAAGAACTATCTGCCTGAATAAACCGATCGAAAATAACCCTGAGTTTGTCCGCAGGAATTCCAATCCCGGTGTCTTTAACATAAAACTGCAGGAACTTAGTGCGTGTTTTTTTGTAGCCAAATTCAATAAACCCGTCATTAGTAAATTTGAAGGAATTTCCGATAAGATTGGTGAGAATTTGCCTTAGTCTGTTTGGATCGGTATGTATAAAACAGTTTTCATTTGTCAGCGATTTCCTTAACCGTAATTTAACCTTTGACCTTTCCTTTTTTAAATGTTCACTTAGAAATGAAGAATGTATTTGTGAAAGCAGGATATTTAACGAGAAATCCTGCTTTGAAATATTGATTTGTCCTGCTTCAATCTTTGCAAAGTCAATTATATCATCAATAAGATTGATCAGCATTTTACCATTGCTATGAATAATATCGAGATATTTTTTCCGGTTACCTATACTCAGGCTATCATCGTTCAGCATTTCAGCAAAGCCCAGGATTCCGTTCATGGGAGTTCGGATTTCATGACTCATGTTCGCCAGAAAGGCGGTTTTGAGTTTATCAGATTCTTCTGCTTTCTCTTTAGCCATCAACAGTTCAAACTCGAGTTGATTCCTGTGAAGTGCCACGGAAATCTGATGTACAAAAGTTTCAATGATATGTTTGAACTTGATAATGCTCTTATTCAGTGTTAAAATGGTAATATTTCCTAGAAGTTTATTATGGCGGGCAAGAGAGATGTTGTAAATTTTGTGAACTTTTAATTTTTCAAGCGTCAATTCAAAATCGCTGTAGTTGATTTCTTTAAATTGAAATAACTCTATATGATCCTTTATGTTTGTAACTGCTCCTGCATTGCTGAGATCAGACAGTTTACGATTGTTGGGATAAGTTAGTCCTACAAGATCTTTCCCGAACAATTCGGGTATTAGTTTTTCAATGCCATCAGGACCTGACAGATATTCAATCTTAAAAATATTCTTTTCTTCAACAAAGGAAGATACAATTACAATTGCACTTTCAAGAAACTGACATAGCTTATCGGAAATATAATGATAAATATCTTCCTTCGAGGATATTCCGAGCAGATCCAATGCAGAATTACTAAGAAAAATCAGGTTATCATGATATACCTTTTCCTTCAGCTCTCCCATTTTACGTTCGGAAATATCACGCGAATTCACAACAATACCATTTATCGCATGGTTGCCAATCTGATTTGAAAAAATGCTTTCAACATATATCCATCTTTTATTCTTATGGAGTGCCCTATATTCTTTTTTAACCTGTTTTCCAGGTTTAAATAAAATTTCCTTAAATAATTCATGAAAATTATCAATCTCATCCGGATGAATTATTTCAAATATTGATTTTCCGATAAGTTCATCAATAGCGAAATCCGATATTTTACTTTTGGGAGAATTTTCAAAAATAATGATCCCGTTTTTATTAAGAATCGTAATTGAGTCGGACGAATTCTGAAGCAGGGCACTGAAATGCTCCTCCCTCTCCCGGGAATTTTCCTCCATAATTTTTCGCTCGGTGATATCTCTTGAAATTCCCGTAATGCCGATAAGCTTGCTTTCGTTATTAAATATCGGCGTCTTATATGTTTCAATCCACTTTTTATTCTCCTCAAACTTCTCAACCTCTTCGAAAAATAATCTGTGTCCTTTTTTCATTACCTCATGGTCGGTTTTCTGAATTTTTTCAGCAACCGTTTTTGAAGTTATATCAAAATCTGTTTTCCCGATAATATCATCCGGCTCAAGGCCAAATTTATTTGCAAAAGGCTCATTTACTGAAATATACCTTCCGTCGTTATCTTTTAGCCATGCCAGGTATGGAATATTATCCAAAATGGCTTTCTGTTGTGTTTTTGCTTTTGCAATGACATTCTGAAGCTCAAACTGATCGGTAATATCACTGATTACTGTAAAATACCGGTATATTTTATTTTTATGATTATAAATCGGAAACGTTCTTGCCCACACCCAACGTATTTTCTTATCGGAGAGCATTATCCGGTAACGCGATCCTACTGCAGAATTTTTACCGGCATAATCTTTCTGAAAGTATTTATAATATTTCTTTTTATCCTCGGGATGTACAATATCATCAAGTATCAAAGGATTTAACAAAAGCTCTGAAACTTTTCTGTGAAAAAATCTTTCAAAGGCAGTATTTGCCCATATTACCCCGTTTTTATCCCTTAAAATAAAAATATCGTTTGTATTTTCTGCCAGTTGTCTGAAGCGTTCTTCGCTTTCTCTGATAGCATCTTCCGTTATTTTACGTTCTGTAATATCGGTAAGAAAAAAGGTAACTCCCGAAATTTTTTTGTCATCATCCACAATAGGATGTACCGATAATTCAAAAAAGGTTTGATTTCCGTCGATTATAAAACCATCGTCTCTTGTCCAGCTATTGCCTTCAAGCGCTTTTTGAAATATTTTCTTCCAGCTTAATCGTTGTTTGTCGGGTAATAAATTATAAAAATTGTCACCCGATTTAATCTCTTGACCAAAACACGATTTGAAAAATCTTATAAAATAGGAATTTGCTGTAATTACTTTGTAGCCTTTATCGAGCGACCAAATGGCGCTATTAGCACTCTCGATTACTGTTCTGAGATTGATCTGGCTTTCTGTAATAAGTTGTTCAGCATGTTTAAGTTCGGTTACGTTTCTGCCAATTCCTATCATCCCAACAGTATCGCCTGAAGCATCCTTAAACGGTATTTTGGAAATATAAATATCAATATATTTTAAGGAATGGTTATCATAGATCGATTCCTCAATATTAATTTCCGGTTTGCCTTTTTGAATTATATCAAGATCATTCTTCAATAAATTAATGTCTACTTCATTCGTCAGATTGTCGAGGTTTCCCAAGCCAATAAGTTGGTCGGGGGAGGAAACATGCACAAGTTCGGCAAATGCTTTATTTGCAATTATAAAATTTCCTTTATAATCTTTTAAATAGATAAAGTCAGGGATATTATCAATAATCGTCCTTAATTGGTTTCTTTCTTTTATCAGATTATCCTTAATGGCTTTTCTTTCAGAAACATCTTCAACAACCCCGGTAAGATACAGTGGTTTATTCCGTTTGTCCATAATAAATCTGAGCGTTAATGCCACCGGAAATAATGAACCATCCTTCTTCTTAAAAAGTGTCTCGTATCTTGCTGGTTCTTTAATTTTTAAAATTTGACGAATCAATTTTTTCCGTTCAGAAGAATTTGCATAAATCTGCTTTCCAATATCATGAACAGTATTGATCAAATCATTTGTATCGTCATATCCAAGTATTTTTGCCAGTGTTCTATTTGCCTCAACATATTTTCCCCCGAAAGTTGCCCTAAATATTCCCAGAGGTGCATCATCAAATATGTTTTTATACTTTTCCAGATCTGTCAGGTACAAAGCAATTTGACGTTCGAGGTCTTTTATTTTTCCGGTATCATTCATCTCGTCGGAGTCTTCAAAATTGCAATTGAATCAGCTAAAGGTATTTTGTAATAAATTTTTAAAATAAAAGATTTTGCAAAGTTAATTGAATTTAGCTTTCACACTAAATATTCATGTCCTTTATAGAAACAGTCCATTAACATCATGAAATTCCTTTTTATTAATTTCGTTTAATGTTAGCGCTAATTTAAAAAAATGTTAGCGGGTGTTTTAAATAGAATAGTAACCAGCTATATCTAAAAGTTAAGAGAAGAATATGAATTGACGTTAAAATTATTGTAAAACTTTGAAATTAATATGGTTAAAAATTCTTAGGTCAGATTATTTATTTCTACGGCGATTAATTTCATCCCTGATTAAAGATGCTCTCTCGTAATTTTCATCACGAACGGCTTCATCAAGCATCGATTTTAAATCCTGCATGCGCGCATTTTTGAGTTCTTCACTTCGGGGTTTATTTTCAATTTTAACATCGCGGGGACCTGGATCTTTTTCATCCGGGGGAGGATTGGCAGATTCTTTTTCGAAATCCAGAATGATACCTGCACGTTGCATTATTTCTTCGGTTGTATAGATAGGGCATTTAAAGCGTAATGCCAAAGCAATGGCATCGGAGGTTCTTGCATCTATTTCGACTATATTTTTACCATTATCGCAGGTGAGTTTTGAAAAGAAAACTCCTTCTTCCAGTTTATAAATGGTTACCTCAATTAAGTCGATATTAAATGTTTTTGAGAAATTCAGAAATAAATCGTGTGTCAGGGGACGGGGAGGTTTTAATCCTTCCAATTGAATGGCAATAGCCTGTGCTTCAAAACCTCCCACAATAATCGGAATTCTTCGTTTACCTTCTTCTTCTGCTAAAACCAGGGCATAAGCACCCGTTTGAGTCTGACTATAAGAAATTCCTAAAACGTTGAGTCTTATTTTACTCATTATCCAAAATGTGCATTTTCAATAAACTAAGATAGATGCAAATATAATGAAATCAAAATTTAATTGTATCTGTGATACGCTTAATAGTGAAACACAGATCAGCTGCGAAATTTCTCACTTCACTCATTTTATTTATCTAAAAATAAAAATTTGGTTTTTTCTTGATTATGAGTATTCTAATTAGCATACCAACTTATTTCATGATTTACAGGAATATTTTCTTTACTCATATATTGTTTAAAGCTAAAGCCGGGTATTTTAAATTTATGCAAAGAAATAAAGTCCGACATATAAAATATTATCTCTATTTATTTGTAGTTCAATCAAACTTTTATATTTTTGCAGTCCCAAATTAATAATAGAATTCAATGTACGCGATTGTATCTATAGCCGGTCAGCAATTTAAGGTTGAAAAAAATAAAAAGGTATTTGTTCATCGTCTCCAGGAAGATGAAGGGTCCCTAATGGAATTTGATAAGGTATTGCTGATTGATAATGAAGGTAAAATACAGGTTGGTAATCCCTATGTTAAAAATGCATTGGTGACAGCAACCATTGTATCTCATATTAAAGGAGATAAGTTGCTTGTATTCAAGAAAAAAAGAAGAAAAGGTTATCAAAAAATGAATGGTCACAGACAATATCTGACCGAGATTTTAATTGCCGATATTCTTGAAAACGCAACCAAAAAGACTGCTCTAACACCTAAGAAAGAAAAGAAAGAGGAAACAGAAAAGGCTGAAGCAGTTGCTGTTACTCCTGAAACTAAAGAAGTAACTCCCAAGGAGAAAGTAAAGCCAAAAACCAAAAAAGTAACAGCCAAAAAAGCCGGAGATTCTGAATCGAAGAAAGAAGAACCCAAAAAGGTAAAAAAGACGCAACCAAAAGCACAGGCTGAAAAAAAACCCGCAGCAGCAAAAAAGAAAAGTAGTCCCAAAAAAGATCAATAATAATTTTAAAAGCTTTTAGTAATGGCACATAAAAAAGGAGCTGGTAGTACGCGAAACGGAAGGGAATCGGAAAGTAAACGATTAGGTGTAAAACTTTTCGGTGGCCAGGTAGTTAAGGCCGGTAATATTATTGTACGCCAAAGAGGAACGACTCATTTTCCGGGACTTAATGTCGGGATGGGTAAAGATCACACGTTGTTCGCTTTAATTGATGGAATAGTTGAATTCAAGAAAAAAAGAAACAATAAATCATTTGTATCAATAGTGCCTTTGACAGACTAATATAAGAATCTGACATATAAAAAATCTCCTGATTACTTTTATTAAGAAGTCAGGAGATTTTTTTTAACCTTTTAGAATAATAAAAATGCTTACAATTCATCTCATCCGGGAAAATACTGCAATGGTGCTTGAAAAGCTTCTAATAAAGAATTTTGATGGAACAGAAATTATTGGCAAAATTCTTGAAACAGATAAGCAGCGAAGAGCATTTCAGCTTGAACTTGATTCCAAACAAGCCGATATGAATAATCTTTCGAAAGAAATAGGTGAATTGTTTAAAAGTGGTAAAAAAAACGAGGCTGATGCAGTTAAACAAAAAACATCCGTTTTAAAAGATGAAATTAAATTACTGGGTCAACAGCTCGATCTATCTGAAAAGGAACTTCAAACCCTGTTAATTCAGGTTCCGAATATACCTAATCCTTCAGTACCTGCTGGAAAAAGCGCTGCCGATAATGTGGTAATAAGAAGTGGCGGCAAAACCCCTACCCTGGATTCAAATGCATTGGCTCACTGGGATTTAGCAAAAAAATATGATATCATTGATTTTGACCTTGGTACAAAACTTACAGGAGCAGGATTCCCGGTATATAAAAACAAGGGATCAAAATTTCAACGTTCCCTAATCTCATTCTTCCTGGATGAAAATGAAAAAGCCGGCTATACCGAGTATTGGCCGCCTTTAATGGTGAATGCTGATTCGGCTTTCGGAACAGGCCAGCTGCCTGATAAAGAGGGACAAATGTATCATGTCACCCTTGATAATTTTTATCTTATTCCAACCGCTGAGGTACCGGTGACTAATATTTTCCGTGATGTAATTCTTGATGCTAAAAGTCTTCCGGTTAAATGTACTGCTTACACCCCTTGTTTCAGGCGCGAAGCCGGATCGTACGGAAAAGATGTCAGGGGGCTAAACCGGGTTCACCAGTTTGATAAGGTCGAAATTGTACAGATTCAACACCCTGATAAATCCTATGAAACCCTTGAAGAGATGGTTTCTCATGTAGAAGGGCTGGTTAAAAAGCTCGGTTTGCCTTATCGCATTGTTAAATTATGCGGAGCGGATATGAGTTTCACTTCAGCCCTGACTTATGATTTTGAAGTTTTTTCAGCTGCACAAAACAAATGGTTGGAGGTAAGCTCGGTTTCGAATTTTGAATCTTACCAAGCCAACAGGTTAAAGCTTCGTTACCGTGACGAAATCTCTAAAAAAACGCAACTTGCGCATACACTGAATGGAAGTTCTCTTGCATTACCCAGAATAGTCGCGGCTTTGCTCGAAAACAATCAGACAAAGGAGGGAATAGTAGTACCGGAAATACTAAGAAAGTATACCGGGTTTGATATTATAAATTAATTTTCTCCCTCCTAATTTACTTTCAACATGCTGATTTTCGAAAATTTAATTCTGGAAACCTAAGACCATTTTCACAGATTAAAAATGCAGCTTTTCTTTCAGGTTCTTCAAACCACTTTTACTCACCCTTAGGGTTACTCCATTTTTTAGTTTTGCAACATAATTATCTTTCCCATAAGGTTCAAGTTGCACAACCAATCCTATTTTTACAATGTAGGACCTGTGTATTCTGATAAATTCTGATTTATCAAGATTTTCTTCAAAGTAGGCCATGGTTGCCTGCTTTAAATGTTTTCCTTCGTCGGTATAAATCATTACATAATCATCCTGGGCTTCCAGGTAATTTATTTTTTCAACAGGTATAACTTTAATCTTATTTATCGATTTAACAACCACCCGTTCAAGTTTTTCTGTAAGTGGCTGACTAACTAGTTTTTGTATGTTATCTTTGGGGGTTACTTCAGTTCTAATTTTGGTGATAGCTTTCTGAATTGCAGAAATAAGCCGTTCGGAGGAATATGGTTTCAACAGGTAATCGACTGCATTCAATTCGAAAGCATTTATTGCATAATGATTATGTGCTGTAATGAAAATAATTTCAGGCATTTCTTCCAGTAATTCAAGCATTTCAAACCCATTAAGCTTAGGCATTTGAATATCAAGTAATATTAAATCGGGTTTCAGTTCCTGAATCGCCTTTATCCCCTCAAAACCGTTGCTACATTCTCCAATCAGCAACAAATCAGGAATGCCTTTGATATAATTTTTAACCAGTTCACGTGCCAACTCTTCATCATCTATTATGAGTACCCTTATTTCGTTGTCCATGATTATATGATTATTAAATGTTTATTAATGAATATTATATTTTTTCTACAGTTTGTGGAAAGGTAAAAATAACTTCAAACACTCCATCTTCGCTGTTCATCTTCAGAAGGTTATCACTATTATAAATCAATTTTAATCTTCTTCTGATATTTTGGAGTCCTATTCCCTCACCTTTGTTCACAATAAGTTCTAAGTCAAAATTATTTTTGATGGATAATCTCAAAAAATCGTTGCTGCACCAGCAATTTAATTCAACAATCGATTCATCGATGTTTTCATAAACTCCATATTTTATAGCATTTTCGATTACAGGCTGCAGAATAAGCCAGGGCACTTTTTTTGAAAGACATTCGTTCCCGATATTTTTTACCACATTCAGCCGTTTCCCAAATCTTATTTTTTCAATATCCAGATACCGGTTAACATTATTTATTTCCAGTTCAAGTGTAGTGAGATGTTCGTCATCCTTTGATAACGAATATCTCAAAAATTCAGATAGCTTTATTATCATTTCCCTTGCTTTTTCAGGACTGATAATGGTAAGCGAGCTAATGGAATTCAGGCTGTTAAATAAAAAATGAGGATTAATCTGTGATTTGAGGGAATTAAGTTCCGAATCTTTTACCAGGGCTTTTAATTCACCTTCACTGATTGCTTTTTCCTTAAAATTCTGATAATAAATAATCAGGTTATACAGCAAAACCACAATAAAATAATACATCACTCCCGCAATGAGTCTCCACAGGATAGATGAATTCAGGTAGCTTATGTATCCTTTATTACCTTCAAAAGTGGTAGCAAGAAACAGGTAGATTAATCCAAATGCCAGCCCGCTGGCAATGGCGCTCATCAAAATCTGTTGAACAATAGATATTAAAATATTTGATTTTCGGTAGCTAATATAGAAAACCGGAAACCAGAGGCTTAATCCAAGAACTGCTATTATAAAATTTCCAACAACAGCTTCTGATAATGCAATTTCTAAGCCGAATGAATGATAAAAAATCAGAATAAAAAAATGGATGATAGCAATCAGAATCCATAATCCTGCATAAAGATAAAAGTAGGAACGATTTCCGTAGAGCGGATTATTCATGGCGCTTAACTAAAAACTTTTTAACTCTCCCCCTCCGAATATTACTGTTCCAAAAATCAGTAATTCTTTATCACTTTTCTGATCAGAAGATGGCCTGGAAAAACGTTTATCAACAAACCCACCGAAAATGGGTGTTATTTTTACTTTCACATCCCAGTCTTCAGGAACTACAAGTTCGAATCCTCCAAATATTGCAAAAAGTTCAAGCATATTTTGACCAGAACTTAGCTTAGCTTTAGAGAAGATTAATTTCTGACCGCCAAAGATACTTGTTAATTTACCTCCCTGAAAATTATCGGAATTGATTATTTTTTCGCTTCCTCCAAAAACTGTTACCTCATCAAGCACATCCGCCGAAGATTTGGCAAATGTGTGCATTTTTTTGTGTGATTTATGATGATGAAACATGATCACTAATCCCATTAAAATTAACATGAAAGACCAGAAAAGTTTCCAGAAATCTATTTGTAAATTGGTGTCTATTACATTTTTAAAATAGAAAATCCCTCCAACAGCAATGAGCACAAAACCAAATCCTTTATTTTCGCTTGTTAAAATCGAAATAAGCCCTATTCCTATAAGAATCATTTCCCAACGAAATACATATTGCCTGATTTCGTATGACAGGAATCCAAAATTGCTTGCTAACAATGCAACCCCTGCCAATAGAATGATAATGCCGACAATAAGTCTTTTATCACTTCGTTTGTGTTCCATATTATTTTCCTCCACTAAGTTGAATTACAAGTCAAAAATACAAAGCAATATAATTTAAAAAAACTACAAATCGGTAAATGTCCTGCTGAAATCGGTAAATTGCACTAATTTTATAAAATTTCGGACTCCGGCAACTATTTAAAATAGAATTGATTCATGAAAAAAGTTGTTCAAGCTCTATTTATCAGCTTATTGGCAATAGTTCTATTTAACCGATGTGCTAAAGAAAGCTCCGGACTTATCTCTTATGAACAGGAAGCAGATCTTGGCAGAAGAGTGGACAGCATTATTCTAAATACGCCTGCTGAATTTCCAATCCTGGATACACCTCAATATAGCTATGCCTATGCCTACCTGGATACGGTAATTGATAACATTCTTATTTCAAAATACATAATCCGGAAAAAAACCTTTACGTATAAAATCAGAATTATTGATAATAATTTATTATATGCTTTTGCCACCCCAGGAGGCAATTTATATTTTTATACCGGCTTGATAAAATACCTGAATAATGGAGCCCAATTTGCTGGTGTTCTTTCTCATCTGATTGCACACATCGACCGAAGACATATTACAGAAAACCTTGAATCGAAATATCATATTGATCCTCTGTTGAGCGTGATATGGAATAATAATCCTGAGTTGCTTACAGAAATAACCACCTATCTTACCGGATTTTCAGAAGAAAAGTTTAATTCTTCACAGGAATACGAAGCCGATGAATATGCTGTAAGATATACATCCACCACAGATTATGATCCCCTGGGTATTGATTATTTTTATACCCGCATATCTGAAGCAGAACAAAATAATAATGTACCCGAATTCTTAAGGGTGCATCCCGACCCAGTAAACCGGCTGGAAGCAATTGATAATGTGTGGACAGAGCTCGACAGTCCTGAAGGTGGATTGTTTGAAAAAGAATATAATTCTTTTAAGGCCTCTTTAACTAAAAAATAGCTGTTCAAAAAACCCTGTTTTTAACAAATTGCTCAGACAGGTCACATATTGACAATTTGTTACAGTTAAAAAATAATATTATCTGTTTGTTTTATCTAAAATTTATTGTTTATGTGATTTTTAACATCGGAATGTTACTAATTGGATAATTTGTGTACACAATACTTTAGCATTAACAAAAAAGTAATCACATGAAACATGACAGACAAAAAAATCAAAGAGCAATTTGAAACAATTTTCGAGGAAAATATCGGAATTATCCTGAAGATATCGAGGGCTTTTGCCAGAACAACATACGATCGGGATGATTTAATAAACGACATTGCGCTAGAATTATGGAAATCATTTCCCCGATTTAAAGGTAATTCGAAACTTTCCACATGGATTTACCGGGTTGCCCTGAATACTTCAATGAATTATAAAAGGAAGAAGAAAAAAAATCTGGTTTTCTTTTCGGAGATAAAACAGTCGGAATCAATCGCAAGAATGGTCGAAGAAGAAGAAGATTTAAATACTGATATCCTTTATAAATGTATTGATGAGCTAAATGAATTGAACAAAGCTATAATTATCCTTTATCTCGATGGTAATTCACACGACGAAATTGCTGAAATAACAGGAATTTCAAAATCAAATGTAGGAACCCGGATAGGAAGGATAAAAGAACAAATTAAAAAAATAGTAAAAATCAAAAACGAATATTATGGAACTAACTGATTTACAAAACATATGGACTCAGTATGAAAAGAACATTACAGAAAACACACGAATCAATAGAGAGATTCTCAGAAAAATCATCCTATCAAAAACAGAGAGGAAAATAAACTGGATGAAATTTAAGGCAATTTTTAACCTGATAATACCCATCCCGATGGTAATCTATATTTTCATTGATTTGGATTATCGGAATGATAAAAGTTTTTTTATAGGCCTGATTTTATCTTCATTATGCTTCATTTTAACTTATTCCTGGGCACTCAGATATTATCTGCTGGTAGATAAAATTGATTTTTCAAATGCCATAACCACAATTAAACTGAATTTGAATAAATTGGAAAAATATAAACTAAAAATAACAAAACTGGGATTAATAGTTGCGCCGTTTTTTATTGCCGGGATTTTTCTGTTAGTTAAAATAAATGTTCTTTCTCCGAAAATGATCCCTTTTTATTCGCTTACCTTGCTTGTTATGGGAATTACGTTTTATCTTACTTACAAATATGGTATTATCACAAAACTGAGCCAAATCAATTCTGAAATTGAAGAAATAATAAGTCTTGAAAAAGAATGATTGAATACATCTGATTTTATTTGTTTAAAAAAATCTTACACCCCTTTATGTCAGGAAAGTAAGATTTTTTTATTGGAATACCCGATAGTTTTGTTAACCATTTCAGACGAATAATAAAAACTTAATACAGGGCTGAAACAAATAGTTGGTTGGTTCGTCTTGAAGATGTTGTTGATATCAACCAGATAATTTTAAATATTTAACTTTAATACCAATTAAAATGAAAAAAGTAATATTTGGCGCTATTGCCATCATTTTTACAATAACTGCCTTTGCTCAGAACCCGGTGAATGATGTTTTTAATACATATGAGGGAAAAGAAGGATTTACCACTGTGAATATTTCGGGAGAGTTGTTTAAGATGCTTATGGATTTGAAAGATGACAGCACTCACGGAAAAAAACTCACCACCGAAATTAAAGAAATAAAAATTCTTGCCCAGGAAGACGGGGTAAAATCAGGTGTAAATTTTCATGAACTGATTTATAACAAGCTTGATAAAAATGATTTCAAAGAGCTTCTTACAGTTAAAGACGAAAATGATAATGTAAATATTCTTGCGAAAGAAACCAACGGACACATAACCGAATTTCTTTTGATTGCAAGCGGGGACGATAATGTTTTAATCAACATCAAAGGGAATATTGTTTTAAATGAATTAGGTAATTTAGCCGAATCTATCAATTTAAAGGGTTTCGAGATGTTAAAAATGCTGGAAACCGGCAATATACAGTAAAATTAGTTGGGAACTTAATGAGTTCCCGCTAATTTTGAATAAACAACAGAGATAACGGCAAATGAATTCCAATGAGTTTAAAAATCTTGTACTACCTTATGGTAAAAAGTTATTTCACTTTGCCCGGCTGTTGTTGAAAGATGATCACCTGGCACAGGATGCCGTTCAGGAGGTTTATTTGAGGCTTTGGAATATGCGTAATGAATTGATCAAAATTAACAACCTGGAAGCATTTGCCATTAAAATAATAAAAAACTGGTGTCTGGACAGATTGAAATTAAAAAAGCCCGTATTTATTGAAAATTATACTACCGGATTTGATCATCAGAAAGAGAACCAGGAGCCCTATAAAGAGCTGGAAAGGAACGAAAAGATCAAAAATTTATACAGAATTCTTGATACTTTACCCGAAAAGCAAAAAATAGTGATTAAGCTCAGAGATATTGATGGATTTGATTTTGAGGAGATTGCAGAAATAACCGAAATGAATGATGTCACCATTCGGGTAAATTTATCAAGAGCAAGAAAAAAAATTCGTGAAGAATTAATAAAAATGGACAGCTATGGATTTGAAAACAGCAGAACAACTGGTTAAGAAATATTTTGCCGGTGAAACCTCACCGGAAGAAGAATTTCAGCTGAAAGAATTCTTTCGTACTTCTGAAAACATACCTGAACATCTTATGCCTGAGAAAGAGCTTTTTTCTATGTATACAGAAGCATCTGACGAGGAATTGCCTATGGATGATTTCATGGAAAACCTTGAAAAGGTAATCGATAAACAGACTTTAAAAGCTGTGAACTTCAGAGGAACAACCTTTTACTGGATTTTGGGAATCGCAGCCGGAGTTGCATTGCTAATAGGAAGTTATTTTTTGTTTTTAGAAAAGCCTCGAATAACTAATAATCAACTAGCTCTGCAGGACACGTATACGAATCCCAAGTTAGCCTATGAAGAAACTCAAAAAATATTGCTTTATGTTTCTCAAACCATCAACAAGGGAACCGCTAAACTTTCGAATGTATCAAAAATTACCGGTCCGGTGCAATCATTGCAGAATTTAAAAAAACTGGATACCGGAATAAATGATTTGAAAATGCTGCAATTTTTAGATAGTAACAAAAAAAATTAAATATATAATTATGAAAAGGATTCAAGTATTTATGATTGTCCTGTTTACCATGACATTAGCCAACGCACAGTCGGCAGCAGATGAACTTTTCGACAAGTATTCAGGGAAAGAAGGATTTACAACAGTTTTTATTTCAAAGTATATGTTCGATTTGTTTAGTAATATCGAATCCACAGATCCTGATGCCAAAGAAATGCACGATGTAATGAGTAAGCTTACCGGGATTAAAATAATCTCTTCGGAAAAAAAAGATGAAAGTATAAACTTTCTAAAAGAGATGAATAAAAAAATAGCATCCGGCGGTTACAAAGAACTTATGGTAATCAAAGAGGAAAATCAGGATGTTAAATTTTTGGTCAGGGATACGGATGGAAAAATATCCGAGCTATTGCTGGTAGTAAGCGGAGATGGAGACAATGTTCTTATCAGCATACAGGGCGATATTGATATGAAAAACATTTCAAAACTTGCCAAAGCAATGAATATTGAAGGGATGGAAAAACTTCAGGATATTGATAAAAAATAATTTTTGTGCTGATTTATAACCTCTTAATTGAATATTTTTTCTTTCATGTATAGACGATTAACCCTGTTTTTTTTGTTGATTTGTTCCTACAAACTTTTCTCTCAGGATTTTTCTGTTGAAGGTAAAGTAGTAGATGCTGAAACCCTGGAACCGCTTGCTTTTGTAAGCATTGTCATAAATGATGGTCTGCAGGGCAACACAACTGATATTGATGGGAAGTTCAGGCTTCATTCTTTTCAACCGATAAGTTCACTGCGTTTAAGCTATGTCGGATATTATTCCAAATCTTTTTATATTAAAGATCCCACCTCTTTTCTTACAATCCCTTTAAGAAACAAAAAAACCGAAATAGGGGAAGTTTATGTGAAACCCGGTGAAAATCCTGCAAACCGAATTATTCAACAGGTGATCGAAAGCCGGAAAATAAATAATCCCGAAAAACAACATTCCTTTTCCTATAATAGTTATAACAAATTCCTTGTTACCGCTGTAAAGCAAAGCGAAAAAGATACCAATATTTTTATTACGGATACGGTAGAATTCCAAAAGCTTTTGCCAGATACTTTCGCTCAGTCAGATAAAAGCATCCTGATCGAAATGGGCGGAACTAAGACTTTTAATCTTGATTCCGGACAGATCGTGTCCATGCTTCAGGATACACAACTGATCCACCAGGTGTTGAAACCATTGCTCAAAGATTCCCAGAATATTAAGAAAGTACAACTCGGTTTTGTATTTCTGAGAGATAATCCAACCCTGGTTAAAAAATATATTTTAAAATCCGACTCTACTTTAACTGCCAACATTTTTTCAGATGGATTAAATTCCTTCATACACAAATATTTTTCTGATACGGTAAATGCTACCAACGTAATAGAGGCAGTTGACTCCTTAATGCATGTTCCTGCAGTACTAAGTATTCTTGTCCCTGCAATCGACAGTGTGTTGAATGATACTGCGCTTATGAGCCGGATTATGCCATACCTGAATATTGAAAAACAGTTAATGTCCAGACTGTCGGAAGAAATTAAGCATGGAGCGGATGATGATTTTAATATTGATAAACAACATATTTTCCTGATGGAAAGCGCTACTAAAAGGGATTTTTTATTCCCTGATTATTCATATGAAAAAGTACTTGCATCAAGAGTTTCAGGTTTTCGGGAGCCGCTTTTTGTATTACTTGCTTCTCAAATACAGTCATTTACATTTTACAACGATGTAATCGATATTGGGAACAGAATTTATGTAAATCCTATTAGCCCCGGGAGCATACACAAATATTTTTTTCTGATCCAGGACACTATATATAACGCCAAAGACACCGTTTTCATCATTTCTTTTCAACCCAAACGAAACAAGAATTTTGAAGCTCTTGAAGGTGTTTTGTACATCAATACGAATACGTATGCTATTGAAAATGTGATTGCCAAGTCAGCCCGTACAGGATTTTTAAACATAAAAATCCAGCAAAAATATGATTATGTGGATCATACGCAATGGTTTCCTGTTCAACTAAATACTGAAGTTACCATTAATCCTGAATATGTTCATTACTCAACTAATGATAATCAATATATCCCCATAGGAGTTGGGCGTACATATATTAAAGACATTGAACTAAATCCTGAATTAAGAAGAAGAGATTTCAATCAGGTAGCGGTTGAGATGGACGAATCTGTAGCAAACCGTAAAGATGATTTTTGGAATAAATACAGAGTTGCACCTCTAAATACAAAAGAGATAAGAACCTACCAGTATATGGACAGCATTGGCAGGGTGGCACATCTGGACAGATATGCCCGCTCTTTTTTTATTCTTAAGTCGGGTTTTGTGCCTGCAGGTATTTTTAATATTGATATTAAAAACGTAATCCGTTATAATCAATATGAAGGGTTAAGACTTGGTCTTGACGTGCAAACCAATCATAAATTTTCGGATTGGTTCAGGCCTGGCGGGTACGTTGCATACGGTACACGTGATAAAGAATGGAAATTCAGCGGAAATATAAACCTGCTACTAGACAAAAGAAAGGAACTTGAAACAGGATTATACTATGCTAAAGATGTGGAAGAACACGGTGTTGAAGAAATATTTCAGAATAATTCTCTTTTCAGTGATGCTTACTGGCGTTCATTTCTTTACAGTAATTTGGCCAGTGCCCGAAAATACGGAGTTGAAGCAGATTTCAGGTTATTCAACTATTTCAAATGGAAAGGAATGATAACCCATTCGGATTATACAACCCGGTTTGATCCTTCAACCACCGATCCAGAATTTATCAGACTCCCCCAGAAATATAAAATAACCGAAGTATCATTGGGTTTCAGATTTGCTTACAAAGAAAAACTTATTGAAACACCCCAGCAAAAATTTATTAAGGCTTTTTCGCAGGAAACGGCGAAAACAAAGTATCCAACCTTTTGGTTTCAATATTCCGCCGGAATTGATTATCTGGGAGGATCATATACCTATAGCCGATTTGATGTTAAAATTGAAAAATCATTTTACCTGCGATACGTCGGCACTTCTTCCTTTAAAGTAGAAGGCGGAATAATAGACAGGAAGGTGCCAATTGTAAGGTTATTCAATGGTAAAGCCAGTTATCGCGTATTTACCATCGATGTACCTAACAGTTTTGCTACGATGCGTATGAATGAATTTTTTTCTGATCAGTATTTCTCGGTATTTTTTGATCATAATTTCGGAACGCTCCTGATACGATCAGAAAACTTTAAACCCGAATTTCATTTGATTACGAATATGATGTTTGGTAAATTAGATCACTTACCGGTAAATCAAAGAATCTATAAGACTCCCGAAAAAGGTTATTTTGAATCGGGGATGATGATACGAAAATTAGTTAATCTGAAAATATGTAAAATTGGCTTAGGAGCCTATTATCGCTATGGAACTTATACTTACGAAAAAGTTATTGATAATTTTTCATTTCGAATATCGGTAAGTTCACCCTTCTGATATTAATTTACCAATTAAATTTCATTCCAATTATAAGGTTGACTTTATAACACCCCCATCCATAGCGTATATCTGGCCACTAATATATTCTGAAAGAGGCGAAAGAAGCCATACTGCCAATGAAGCAAAATCGTTCACATTTCCCATTTTTTTCATCGGCATACCCTTTTCCATTAATTCTTGCGCCTGAGTAAACGAAATTCCTCCATCTTCAGCCCTTTTTTGTATGAGCCTTTCTAAAGCCGGTGTATAGTGATAACCTGGTGCGAGAATATTAAATGTAACACCTTTGTCGGGTAACTCCTGAGACAAAGTCTTAACCAACCCAACAACGGATAATCTTAAAGAAGTGCTAAGAACAAGATTTTCCAGGGGCTGTTTTACAGAGGCGCTTTCAATAAATAAAAAACGACCATACCCTTTTTTTTCCATAGCTGGTAGAAAAGTCCGTACCAGTTCGACTTTCCATCGTAAAAGATTTTTGTAAGCATTATCCCAGTCAGAAAGGTTGGTTTCGGTAAATTTCCTTGCCGGAGGACCTCCTGCATTTATGAGAATTCCATCTATTTTTCTTGTCCCAATAAAATTCTTTAAATTTTGTATCGTCTCAGACTGAGTAATATCTCCGCAAAAAATTTCAATATTATTCTTATGTTCAGATCCAAGCTTTTCGAGATTATCCATCCCTCTGGCTACGGCAATAACGCGTGCATTTTCTGATACAAGCAATTTTGTGATTGCCAGACCAAATCCGCTGGTTGCTCCGCATACAATGAACAGACTATTCTCAAGTTTTAAATCCATAAATTAAAGTGTAATTGTACTAAAATATGGTTCATGCAAAGTCATTTAAGAATAAATGATAAAATTTTATTCGATTTTGCATGAACCTATTTTCAGTTTTTTAATACAGTTGTTTTAATAATCAACGGGTCAATTTTCTATATAATCTTGTTAATCTTAAATTGGCGGCATGAATTATTAAGTACATTACCGGGATAAAGACAAGTGTAAGAAAGGTTGCAAAGGAAAGACCAAAAATTATGGTCCAGGATAATGGTCCGAAGAACATCACATTGTCACCACCAAAATAAATTTGAGGTTTTAGTTGGCTGAATAGTGTTATAAAGTTAATATTAAATCCAATAGCAAGCGGAACCAACCCCAGTATCGTAGAAATAGCAGTCAAAAATACAGGTGTAATTCTGATTTTTCCAGCCTGAATAATGGCTTCGCGCGTCCGGTATCCTTGTTCTTTAAGTACGTCCGTAAACTCAACAAGCAAAATTCCGTTTCGAATCACGATTCCACTCAGAGCTACAATCCCCATTCCCGTCATTATTATCGAGATAGGAATATGGAAAATAGAGAAGCCAAGTAATACTCCAATAATACTAAAGAATATTTCAGATAAAATAATTATAGGCTTTGTTAAAGAATTAAACTGGGTGATCATAACAAACAATACGAGCAACATAGAAATCATCATAGCAAGATTAAGAAAATCCTGAGTTTCTTTTTGATCTTCCTGTTCACCTGTAATTTTTATTTCAACCGAATTTGGCTTGTTAAAAGAAACCAGTGCCTCTTTTACATCTTTTATAATTTCATTGGCTGTGTAGCCTACCAGTACATTCGAAGTAATAGTAATTACACGTTTTGAATTCAAACGTTTAATTCCGCCATAGGTGTTCTGATATCTGATTCTTGCCACCGAAGAGAGTGGAATTTGTCTCATCTTACCGGTATTCATATCTAAATATGTAATGCTTAGATTAATCATCTTATCAATATTTTCACGCTGATCTTTTACAAGCCTGACCTGAATTGGAAACTGATCCTCTCCTTCCCGGTATTTTGATGCCTCATTTCCAAAAATAGCTGTTCTAATTGCTGCACCTATCTGTCCTGTCGAAATACCTTCGCTATTTGCCCTGACACGATCTATATCAATGATCGCCTCTGGCTTATTATTATCAAAATCAGATTTAAATTCTTCGGCACCACGTATATTCAGGGAATCTAAGTAATTGATAAACCTATCTGTTATAGAAATAAGCTCATCGAGATTTTCGCTACTTACTTCAATGTTAATAGGTCTTCCGGTCGGAGGGCCCATTCTGTTTTTTTCTACCGAAATTTCAGCTCCGGGAATATCGCTTACAACTTTTCGTATTGATTCAAGATATTTTGATGTAGAAATGCCATGACGATCAGCAAATTCAACAAAGTTAACCGAGACTTTACCTCTATTTGATGTAATACTACCGGCATCAAACATTTGATCAGATGCACCTAAAGCTACATTAGCCACTACCGATTCAACAGTCGGATTTTTTTCGCCGAGAACATTCATAACCCTTTTTTCAACAATATGGGTTACAGAATCTGTTACAAGTACATCAGTCCCAACTGGCATTTTAATGAATACGTATATGTTATTAGGCTCATTATCTGGAAAGAAAACAACCTTGGGTTTAGAAAGAACGGTTATTACAATGGTAAGAAAGAACAAACCCACAAGGCTCAAAAAAAGCAGATAAGCCCTTCGACCTCTCAGAACCCATCTTAATAACCTTTCATATAACGCCATTCCCTTTGGTATTACTGTCTCTCTGAATTTTCTGAGAAACCTTTCTCCATAAAGTTGATGTGCTATAAAAGAGACACCTATAAAAATTATAAGATTAGCTAATGCAGGAACTTTGAACAGATGAAATAATAACCCTATCACAATAATAATGGAACCTCTTATAAGAATTTTTCTTTTATTAACTTTTTCTTCGCCATCTTCAAGTTTCATAAATGTTACCGCAAAAACCGGATTGATAATGTAGGCTACAATCAGTGATGCAAACAGGGTGACAATAACAGTTACAGGAATAAAGTACATGAATTTTCCTGTAATGCCAGGCCAGAATGCCAGTGGGAAAAATGGAGCCAGAGTGGTAAGGGTACCTGATAAAATAGGAACAAAAACCTCACCCGCAGCAGCTTTGGCTGAATCAATAATATTCATTTTTCGCTGGTTAAAAATACGATGCGTGTTTTCGATTACAACAATTGCATCATCAACCACAATTCCAAGTGAAAAGATAAATGAAAACATCACAAGCATATTCATTGTAAACCCTAAGCCAGGTAACACAATGTAGGCTAAGGCCATTGAAAGCGGTACAGCAAGCCCAACAAAAATCGCATCAGTAAGTCCCATAAAAAACATAAGGACAATAACCACAAGAATAAATCCGATGACTATCGTATTATTCAGGTCAAGCAGTGTTGACCGGGTGAATTTCGACATATCGCCCGAAATGGTAATATTTAAATCAGAAGGATAAATATTGGTTTGCAGATCAGTGATAATGTCTTTTATTTTATCAGATGCGTCAAGCAGATTTTCACCACTCTTTTTGAGTACATTCATTGTTATTACATTCTGTCCGTTCAGTCTGGCAAAGCTTTCTTGATCCTTAAATGTATCCACCACCGTCGCAACATTTTTCAGGTAAACATAGGCATGACTTGTGGAATTGATGACAATGTTTTTAATCATCTCAATACTTTTAAATTCTCCAACCACTCGCACAGTTCTCTGCATGCCATTCATATTGATAGATCCTCCGGAAATAGTTGCATTTTCAGAGGATATGGCTCTTTCAATATCGCTAAACGATAATCCGGCAGCATGCATACGATACATATCGATGTTCACCTGAATTTCCCGATCAAGTCCGCCGACAATATCTACTCTATTAATTTCAGGAAGAGTTTCAATCTTGTCTTGCATCGTCTCAGCATATTTCTTTAGTTTGTCAAGACTATAATCTCCTGATAAATTCACATACATGATTGGAATATCGGAAAGATCAATTTCAATGATTGTCGGATTTTTAGGCAAATCATTCGGCAGATCCGGAATTGTCTTATCAACGGCATCCTTCAGTTTTTGTTTGGCATCAGATACATCAACGCCCGTAACAAATTCAACAACTACGGAAGAATAATCCTGAATGGAATTACTTGATACTTTTTTTACTCCTTTTACCGCCTTTATGTTTTTTTCGAGCGGGCGTGTAACGAGATTTTCTATATCAACAGGAGATGTGCCCGGATAGGGTGTACTCACAATAAATGTAGGAATGACAATCTCAGGAAATTGTTCTTTGGCAATACGATTATAACTTACCAAACCAATAATTGCCAGGAAAAAAGTTAGTACAAATATGCTGGTTCGGTTATTTATTGACCAACTGGTAGGAGCAAATTCTTTATATTTCTTTTCTTTCATTTGTCTATTATTTAAATAAGATTACTATAAACGAATTGCCTTTCCATTTTCAAGATCTTGAAATCCCACGGTTATTACTTCATCACCTTGTGTTAATCCATCGATAACCTCAATCTCACCATTATAAGTTACCCCGGTTTTTACGTTGGTTCGTGATGCAACTAATTTTCCATTATTCTTTTTGACCGTATATACAAAACTGCCTTTCTGATCGTTCATAATTATGTTGATTGGAAGAACAACTGTCTCGCGTGCCTTGTAATCATTTATTTTTACAACTGTGATCATATTGGCTTTAAGTTGGGAATAAACCTGATTCAATCTGACTTCAATTTGAAATGTCCGGTTAATAGGATCTATAAAATTTCCCACAAAGTTCACAATTCCGGTATATTCTTTTTTTAAATCAGGAATGTGTACAAGTACCTTGTCCCCTTTTTTGACATTGCTGGCATATCCTTCAGCGACTTCGGCAGTAACTTTAAGTCCCGAAAAATTAACAATTCTGAAAACCGGTGCAATGTTGCTAACGCTTTGTCCAACTTTGCAGGTTATTTCTTCTATTTCTCCAGCCACCGGAGCTTTGATGGATAACTTATCGATCTGTTCTTTTAGAAGTGCTATTTTATTTTCAAGTGATTCTTTGTTGTTCTTTGCAGTAAGGTATTGCACTTCCGATCCAATTTTTTGGTCCCACAGATTTTTTTGCTTATTATAAATTTCATTGGCAAATTGATAACTCGATTCCAAATCTTTCAGATTTTTCTTCAATATAGAATCATCCAATTTTGCCAAAACCTGACCGTTTTTAACCCTATTACCTGATTTAACATATATCTCATCAATAATACCCATCGATTCGGGATAAATGGCAACATTTTTATCAGCATCAACTTTACCTTGTATTTCAATGTAATGATTAAATTCCCCAAAATTAATTTTAGTTGCTGTTACCAAAACTCCATTATTTGTTAACGAATCAATCTCTTTCCCATCAATTTCTGCTTCTAATTTTTTTATTTTTTCATTAATGGTTTTTTGTTTACTGTACAGGTCATTAAGTTGTGATTGCTTGTCGGGACTGCACGAAAAAACAGAAATCATCAATAGTCCTGTCATAAGAATTTTGCTTGCTTTCATAATTGAATTTATTGTTTTGTTCTACTTTTTACTAAGTGTTATTAATTTAAAAGATTATCCAGTTGTGCCTTGGCAGTTAACAATTTCAACACTCCACTTAAATATTCAGAATCGGTTGTCAAATACTGCCTTTGATTTTGCGTGAGTTCAAGACTTGTTGCAACGCCTTCCTTAAAACTTATTACCGAATGATCAAATATTTTTTTAGCCAGCTTAAAATTTTCAAGGTTTGTTTCATTCGTTTTTAAGGCCGTAATATAATTATTTTTGGCTGTCTCGAATTGCATGATTAACCCCTGTTCAGCGTCTTTTTGAGCAAGCTGAGCCTTTTCATATGCCATCTGCGATTGAGATACGGTTGAAAGTCGCTGACCGCTGCTGAAAATCGTAAAATTCATCCTTACTCCAACAATATCAGGTGGCATAAAATTAAAGGCTGCTGGATTGGTTTGTTCCTCGTGCTGATAGAAGGCAGAAAAAGACGGAAGGAATTTGGATTTTTCTCTGCGAAGACTAAGTTTTGATAAATCAGCAGTTGTTGATGCCAATTCGTAGTTTACATTATTATTTACGTCAAACTGTGCCGAATCAAGTAATTTAAAATTGGTATTTAGCAGCAATCCTTCAATACTGTCGCTAAGTTCAATTTGCGCTTCAAAATTAAGACCCAGCTGCATTTTAAATAATTTCTTGCTCACATCCAGCTGACCATTAAGCGTAAAAATGGTATTTTCAAGCTGTGAATGGATGATAGAAATCTGGTCGGCATCGGTTTCCTGAATAAATCCCTGACGGTACATTTCATTCATTTCATTGTGTGTATTTGTCACTACCGCCAGACTTTCATTTAATATATCGATATTTCGTGCCAAAATCAGAACACTATAATATGAATAGGCTATCGTTTCATTCATATCCACTTCGGTTTTTTCCAACTGCTGTTCCGACAATTCCTTGTATGTTTTTGAAGCCTGTAGGCCAACAATATATTCACCACTAAAAATCAATTGAGACAAGGTAAAATCAAAGGTTGTATTATCCTTGGCTCCCAAAGGAATTTTTGGTCCCTCATAATAATATTGATTCAATCCTCCCACAGACTGAAATTGATCAAAACCATTCACAGGTTCACTTAAAATTAGCTGATCCTGAGAAAATCCTGACAACGGGATTCCAAACTCAGGTACCTTAAAAATATGTTGATAGTTTCCTGTCACCGAAATCTGTGGCAATCCAATAGCTGTTGTTTCCCAGATTTTCTTCTTAGCCACCTCAAGATCAATTTGTGACGATTTGATTGTACGATTGTTTTGAATTGCATATTCCTGCGCCTGCTTTAAGCTGAAGCGATAAACCGAATCAGTCTGGGCATTCAGATTGCTAACACCTGCAAAAAGGATCAACAAAGTGAAGATTCTTAAATTCATAATTTCATTCATTAATTTTTTGAACATAAAAGGTTTCATATAAAGTTTATTCATTCCAATGCAAACATATTGAATTTACGGTCAAATTGTGTTTACTGACAAATTTTTGTCTTTTAGTTTATTACCAGATTTTTTGCATTAAAAACACAAGGTAGATAACAACCTTAAGTACATTTTGGTTTTATGATTCCTGAAATAGACCACAAAACTTAGACAAAAGTAAATTCCAGTTTCCAACCGAAATAAAACAAATCGGTAAAAAGAATTATTTTATCGGTAAATGAATAAAATAAGCTGTCATACAAATTCTGGTGATATTAATCACCGGTGGGTAGTAATATATATCATTGCGGAACAGTTGTACAGATGGTGTGCATAAGATAATTTAGTATATCTGGAATAAAGTAGGAGATGAACAATTATCACATTGAAGGAAGTGATAAATCCCCGTCAGTTTTTATCGACGGAAATGCTGGAATTATTGAAATTTCTGGCCTCCATAAGTTTAAAAGTCCCGAATTGTTATTCAAAAATGTTACCCGATGGATGTTGACTTTCAAGCGGTATTTTGCTAATACAAGAAAAATTAATATCAGGTTATTTCGACTAAATAAATCATCGGTCAAATGGCTGAAACATATACTGGAGAAACTTGAAAAAATTTCGACCGCGCTTGTGAATCCAAAAATTAACTGGTACTGGAGCTATCAGGATGATTTTGTGCTTAAAATGGGAGAAAAATATCGTTCTGTTTTAAATTTCTCTTCCAATATTATTGCAGCTTAGTCTGCTTTGTTGCATATTTTAACCCTTTATTTTTTTGATATGACTGATATTCTGAAAAAGAAAACATTTGATTCTCCTTTGATTGAAGTAAATAAATCAGAAAAAAGAATTCAACTCATAGGATCTTCCAATCTTATTGACCCTGCTAATTATTACCAGGATTTAAACAATTTAATTGAAAATTACCTGGTGGAATTTAAAAATTTCCTGATTCTTGATTTATATTTCGATTACCTGAATACCAGTTCGAGCAAATGGATGTTTCATATTTTGAAAAATCTACAGGTAAAGCATTCAGGCAAAAAAATTATTAAAGTTAACTGGTATTATGAAGAAGATGATGAGATTATTCAGGAAACAGGAGAGTTATTCCGTTCGCTGCTCAAGATACAGTTCAATGTTCTTGAATTTTCAAAATAACGAATTACAGGTTAAAATCAGAATTTATTTTTAAACTGAAAGTGCAAAATCCAGTTGTTTCTTTTGCAGGTTTGCACGTACTATTTCAACCTTAACGTTATCTCCCAACTGAAATTTTCGACCAGTATGTTTTCCGGTAATGCAATAATTGTCCTCATCGTATTCATAAAAATCATCCTGAAGGTTTCTTAAATGAATCATACCTTCGCATTTGTTTTCTACAATCTCCACATAAATACCCCACTCAGTAACTCCGGAAATAATACCATCAAAAATTTGTCCAATCCTCTCGCTCATAAATTCAACCTGTTTGAATTTTACAGAAGCTCTTTCTGCTTCTACAGCAAGTTGTTCCATATCAGACGAATGTTTGCATTTTTCATCAAAAATTTTTTTGTTTTGGGATGAAGATCCATTCATATAATCTGCAAGCAATTGATGCACCATCATATCAGGATATCTGCGAATAGGCGAAGTAAAATGAGTATAATAAGGAAATCCTAATCCGTAATGACCAATATTATCTGTTGAATAAATGGCTTTGGCCATTGCCCGTAAAGCAAGATTCTCGACCAAATCCTGTTCTTTGGTTCCTTTTACATTCAATAGAATACCGTTAAGCGATTCAGCAATTTTTTTACTGTTCGATAAATTCATCCTAAAACCAAATTTACTTATGAACTGCGCAAATTTCTGGAGTTTTTCAAAATTTGGCTTATCATGTACCCTGTAAACAAAGGTCTTTCGCAGATTTTTGTCTTTCACATCTCCAATCAGACTGGCAACACGTTTATTTGCAAGGAGCATAAATTCCTCAATCAATTCGTTGGCTGTACCATATTCCCTGAAAAAAACTCTGAGCGGACGTCCCTGGGCATCTAATTCAAACTTCACCTCATCTCTTTCAAATGATATGGCTCCTTTTTTGAATCTTTCATTTCTGAGATTTTGCGCCAGAATATGCAGTCTGAGAATTTCCTCTTTTAAATCCCCATTTCCCGAATCAATAACTAGTTGTGCTTCCTGATAACTGAATCTCCTGTCTGAATTTATAATGGTTCTTCCAAACCATTCGTGAATAACATTTGCATCATCATCCAATTCAAATACTGCCGAGAAACACAGTTTATCTTCGTGAGGCCTGAGAGAACAAATATTATTTGATAATCTTTCCGGTAACATAGGGATGGTTCGATCTACCAGGTAAACAGAAGTTGCCCTTTCCAATGCCTCATTATCTATTATGGTACCGGGGTTTACATAATGAGTTACATCTGCTATATGAACTCCAACTTCCCAATTGCCATTTGTCAGCCTGGATAGGGAAAGGGCATCATCAAAATCTTTAGCATCTTCCGGATCTATGGTAAATGTTGGCGTTTTTCGAAAATCTCTTCGCTCTGAAATATCTTTGTCTTTTATCTGATCAGAAATTTTTTCAGCTTCACTGTTTACTTCCGGGGCAAATCTGTACGGCAATCCGAATTCAGCCAGTATTGCATGCATTTCGGTCTCATTTTCCCCCTGATTTCCCAGAACTTCAATAATTTCACCAAACGGATTCTTGGCATTCTTCGGCCATTCCACAATTTTAGCAATTGCTTTTTGTCCGTCTTTTACGCCATTTAATTTCTCTATGGGAATAAAAATATCATAAGGCATATGCCTGTTATCGGGAGAAAGAAATGCAAACCGGCTGGAAACCTCCACAACTCCCACAAACGTTTCCCTTGCTCTCTTAATTATTTCAACAACTTCGCCTTCAGGTCCTCTTGATTTTTTGGTGGCAAAAAGATAAATTTTAACAGTATCTCCGCTCAATGCATGATGCAGGTTATTCTGAGATATAAAAACCGGCTCGGATAGTGTATCTGAAATAACATAACCATATCCGCTTGCTGATATTTCAACTTTACCAATGATATTTGCTCCGGTTGATCTGAGTTTGTATTTCCCGGTATAAACCTCCTGGAGATATCCAGAATTCTTTAGATTTTTAAGAGCTTCATTTATAATATTCTTTTCCTTATAGTCTGTAATCTGTAATTCACGGGCAAGCTGTTTATAATTGAATGTCTGTTTTGGATAATTCCTGAAGACAGCTATTAGTTGACCTGTTAAATCTTTTAAGCTTTTAAATGCCTTTTTCTTCTTAGATGTATTTTGTTTGCTTTTCATTAAAAAATCAGAAATTAAATTTCTCCAAAGATATGTTTATTATTGATATTCAAAATCCGAAAGTAAAACCTAATGAATTATGGACACTTATAACAAACTTCGTTTTTAACTATTCCATTATCAATAAAACTGTGTATATTTTCCATTGTGGTTTCAGCAATATTATATAGCGCTTCTTTGGTAAAAAATCCCTGATGCGAAGTTATAATCACATTATTAAAGGTAAGTAATCGGGCCAGTATATCATCGGTAAGCACTCTGTCAGACAGATCTTCGAAAAAGAAGCGGCTTTCTTCTTCGTAAACATCAAGCCCCGCTGAACCAATTTTACCGGATTTTAAACCTTCGATAAGGTGTGAAGTATGAATAAGCTTACCCCTTCCGGTATTAATAATCATCACGCCCCTCTTCATTTTGTTTATGGTATTGCGGTTAATTATATATTCTGTTTCTTTGGTCAGAGGACAATTTAGAGATAAAATATCTGACCTTGCAAACAATTCATCAAGTCCCACATAGCTAAACTCCTGTTTTGCTGCATACTCTTCATCCGGAAATTTATCATAACCCAACACATTCATCTCAAATCCTTTCAAAATTTTTATCAGCGCCTTACCTATTCTCCCGGTACCAATAACCCCCGCTGTTTTATGATGCATATCAAACCCCAGCAACCCATGCAAAGCAAAATTAGAATCGCGTGTGCGAAAATATGCCCGATGAACCTTTCTGTTCAGTGATAACATTAAAGCAACAGTATGCTCTGCAATGGCATTGGGTGAATATGCAGGTACACGAACAATTTTAATTCTCTCGTTGGCAGCTTTCAAGTCTATGTTATTATACCCTGAGCATCGCAGCGCAATTAACTTTATTCCGAACCCAACCAACTTATCAATCATCTGCGCATCGATAATATCGTTTACAAATATAATTACCACATCAAAATCCTGGGCAAGAACAATATTATCCGATGTAAGATGATATTTAAAATACTTTATTTCATAACCATATTTTTTGTTCAACTCATCAAATGATTCTTTATCATAAGGTTTTGTGTCGAAAAAAGCAATCTTTAGTTTCATTCCGTAAATTTTTCAATTGTTATTATTATAACATAATAGTAAACAATTGGTTTAATTAATTCAATTTTAGACTAATTTTATTCACTTAAACGTATAATCTGAACAATGATTAAGATTTTTAAAAAATATAAAACAGGTCTGGTTTTAAGCGGCGGAGCAGCCAGGGGATTTGCACATCTTGGAGTACTCAAAGCGCTGGAAGAGTATAATATGAAACCGGATATTATTTCCGGAGTAAGCGCCGGATCCATTGCCGGAGTTTTATATGCAGACGGTTACAGTCCTGAAGAAATATTAGATATTCTGATGCATAAAAAAATTTCCGAGTATTTCAGAATTACCATCCCCAAGACTGGATTTTTTAAAGTCACAGGACTTGAAGACATTTTAAAATCCACTCTAAGAGTTAAAACTTTCGAAGAACTAAAAATCCCTCTGATTGTGACTGTCACTAATATCGAAATAGGGAAACCGGAATATATCAATTCCGGAACTTTGATAGATATATTAATTGCTTCATCAAGTATACCTATACTTTTTGAATCTAAAAAGACAAAGGGGACAGTTTATGTCGATGGAGGTATAATGGACAATTTGCCGGTAATGCCAATACTTAACAGATGTCAAAAAATAATTGGTGTACATGTTAATCCTATTGGTAAATTGGATAACATTACGGGAATAGCTCATATAGCCGAGCGATCATTTCATTTGGCCATTGCAGCTGAGATTGACAGAAAGAAAGAATTGTTCGATTATTTTATTGAACCTGAAAAACTTAAAAAATATGGATTGTTTGATGTTAAAAAAGGAAAAGAAATTTTTCAGATTGGATATGAAGCTGCTAAAGAAATTCTGATGGATGGAAAAAACCGAAAAGTTAAAGATGGATAAGAGTACTATTTTTGTGAATGTTGTTTGAGTTTGATTTTTTGTTCTTCATTAATTTTTGTTAGTTTGATAAGCCGTTCTTTTAAAGACTTCAATTCGCTATTCATATCCCTTTCGCGCAACTGTATATCTTCCTGAGTAGTTTTCATTTCCTCAATCGTTTGCCTCATCTCCTCCTCCTGCGCATGCAATTCTTCACTCTGTTCCTGAGTTTTTATAAGCATTTCGTTGATGATATTGTTAGATTTAATTGAAGAAATTACAGAAGAAATACTCTCGCAAACTTTTTCAATAAATTCAATTTTAGATGATTCAATCTTTTGCAATGAAGCAATTTCAATTACACCAACAGGCTCGTTATCGTAAATAAGTGGAATAACAAGCAAATGTTTCAACTTGGTATCCCCAAGCCCTGAATTAATTTTAGCATAGGAATCCGGTAAATCATCAATTACCAAAATTTCTTTTTGCTGGTAACACGTGCCAATCAAACCTTCGCCGGGATTAAAAGAAACCTGTTCAAGTTTTTCGGCATTATATGCATAATGTGCCATCAGTTCTAAAAGTACTTGATTTTCATCTATGCTCTCAGATAGAAAAATTCCTCCCTGCTCGGCTTCAACATAATTGACCATTTTGGAAATTAATGATTGTGAAAGTTTCCTGATATCTTTCTTTTCTTTACTCAGAATTTCAGAAAATGCAGCTAATCCTTCATTAAACCATTTGTGCATTTTTTCAGCTTGTTCCTTTTCTTCAATAGCTTTTTTCTGTTTCTCAATTTCCGATTTACGATTGTTAATTTCAATATCTCCTTCCTGCAGTTTTTTCTCCAGAATTTCTTTATCCTTTTTAAGTTGTCTTTCTCTTTGTCTTATAAAAAGAAGTACCATAAGAATGAGTGCAACCCCTACCGATATATAAAACCACCAGGTTTTCCAAAAAGGTGGTATAACCTTAATTGTCAGTACTTTATTTTCATTTGACCATACCCCATTGTTATTGCCAGCCTTTACTTTAAACTTATAGGTACCCCCACGTAGATTGGAATAACTAGCAAATCTAACGGAAGCATCTGTTTCAATCCACTGATCATCATATCCTTCAAGTTTATAAGCAAATTTGTTCTTTTCGGGAGAAACAAAATGCAATCCGACAAATTTTATGTTAAATACCCTGATTCTGTGAGGAATTTTAATAAAATCCATATCAATCACAGGCTTATCCAGAATGATACTTCCATATATTTTCTGATTAACAAGAACTTCATTATTCGCTACTTCCAGGCCGGTAATATGAACTTCCGGAGGGTATGGATTCGTTACTATCTTTTCGGGATAAAATGAATTGAATCCATTGATACCTCCGAAAAATATTTCACCATCGGGAGCCTTTGCCTTGGAATGATAAAGAAATTCAATGCTTTGTAAATTGTCTGATTTCGTATATATTTTTGAAATTACTGTATCCTGATTGTTTACAATATTCATCAACTCAACGATGCCTTTGTTTGAACTTAACCAAAGATTTCCCGAATTGTCATCACATGCTTCATAATAATCAAATTCTGGAAGTCCGTTTTCCGATTTAAAAATTTTTATTTCTCTGAATTCCGGATCAGAACGAACAAGGTATTTGTTGTTAATATTTAACCACACATAGCCTTTATTATCAACGAGGATAAAGTTTACTGAAGAAATATTAATCCCTGAAATCTGATTGAATGTAGTAAATTTATTTTCCTTCAGATTAAGGATAATAAGTTTGTTCGTGCCGATAAACAGCCTGTCTTGGTAATGGTTAAATGTAAATATTTGAGAATTAATTTCTGGTGTACTTGTATATTTAGCAGTTTCAGGTGTAATCTTTTCGTAACTCTGGTCCTTGATGTTAAAAGAATAAAGACCTTCAATAGTTCCCAACCATAACTTATCGAAATTGTTCGGATCAAGATACAGACTATAAATCCGGTTAACCGGAAATCCTTCCGGATTTTGTTCCGTACGAAGATAATTGGTAAATTTTCCTGTTTTTGTATCATAATAGCCAAAACCTCCGCCATAGGTTGCATACCATATATTATTTAATTTATCAACCAGGATATCTTTGACATTATTGCTCTGTATTGAATTTTTGTTGCCAGAAATATATGTATAGGACGAAAACTTTCCGGTTTCTCTGTCTAAAAAGTTTAGTCCGCCTTTTTCAGTACCAATCCATAAATTACCGTCATGATTTACAGCAATAGAATAAACATTTTTATCATTAAGAAAATACGGACTTTGTATAGGAGAGTAATCATATCTTACAAAACCGGTAGTATTTAAATTTGTATAACATACACCGCCGGCATACGTTCCAAGCCAAAGATCTTCCTGATTATCAATATAGATACACTGTATTGAGTTATGCGATAATCTGGAAACCGGGTGGCTACTGTGAGCGTACCAATAGAATTTTTCATTATATTCATCGAATAAATATAAACCTGCCATAGTACCCAGCCAGAAATTGCCCTTAGTATCTTTTAGAATTCCCCTAACTCTACCACTTTCAGAGTTTTCTGAGTCCGGAAAATAGGTTTTAAATTGTCGTTTATCCCACAAATATTTTGAAAATCCCTTATTATTAAATCCAATCCATAAATTTCCATCATTGTCCTGGTATATTCTCTCAATGAGATTTTCTCCCAATGAACCAGGATTCCCATCTGCCAAAAAGTGCGTATATTTGTTTTTATCTCTTTCGAAGTATACCACACCATCATTCTGATAACCAATCCAGATATTATTCTCTTTGTCCACCAGAATTTTCACAGGTGTTCCATCTGGCAAAGATTCCGGACTATTTGAACCGGAAATATAATAGTTGAATTTTTTTGTTATCGGATTGTAACTTACTATTTCATGAGAATTTGTAAACCAAATGATTCCATCATGATCTTCTGCAAGTCCCAAAGATCTGACAATTCTTCCATGATTATCAGGATCATCCAGGAGTTCGAACTTATCAAGCATCGGATTATATTTACAGATGCCACTCTCACCTGCAGCCCACAAATTTCCATATCTATCGGAAACTAATTCCCTGATTTGTTTGAATTTTTCTTCTGAAGTATCTGTACGATAATAATCGTAATTTATTATTTTATATCCGTCAAACTTCGAAATTCCTGTTCTTACACCAAACCACATGAAACCGTTTTTGTCCTGAACAACGGCACATACACGATTATTGCTCAATCCGTCGTCTACCGAAAGCGAACTAAACCGATATTGATCATGAAGGTGCTTTTTTTGCTGTGAAAATGTAGGTAAGAAAAAAAATGTTAAACATGCAAATACCACCAATCTGCCAAGCGTAGAATATTTAATCCATCCGTACATATCAAACCTCTTCATTTAAGTAAGCCTCAACATATTTAACGTCAGTTTTTCAAAAAGGTTTACTGATAAATATCATTAATAATACTGGTATCCACTAAAAGTCAATTAATGAAAATGAAATGATAGTTTGATGTCAAACCGGATATTAAACATTAATCAAGATGAGATTATTGTTGCTCATGGAAATTTTGCCACTGTGAATCAATATTGTTTTGTAAGAATCCTATCATTTCCGTCTCATCCTGAGAGGGTGTACAGATAGTATAATAAGATATTGGTAACCAAACATCTTTTCATAATGAATAGTTATGACCCAATTTTTGCAGTCTATTTCTTCAATCAATTTTTCAGGTAATTTGCATAAAATATATTATCAGTCTGAATATAGTCAGGATTCAGAGAGTATGCGTTAACCATCTCTTCTTCATTGTTTAAAGTCCATAACTGAATTTTTAGTCCCTTTTTATGCAGTAAATTAACATGATCAATCGTAATTATCTCATCAAAATTATATTTAAAAGAAATTCCGCTGTATCCTTCCTTTAAAGCAAGAAGCATTCCTCTTTCAAAATCACCCAGGGTAGTCAAATAACATGCTATTTTATTGTCACTCTTTTTCCTTAGATAATTTAAGAAAGTCGCTACTTCCGATTCAACCAGTATGTTTTTATGTAATTGGTAAATATTAGCCAGGTCTGAAATCTTTTCAGCGGTTACATTCAAAATTCCTGTGACTTCAAGACTTGTGAGTTTACATGGTTTCCAAACCTTGACATCCAAAGAAATTATGCTTTCTGGAAAGCTGTCCCTTATTAACCGGAAAATATCCTCTAATCTTGAAAACGTATAGGATAGACCCAAACAACTATCAAGCTCAATAATTTCTGAATCATATACTTCGGGAAAACAAGTTAACCTCAGATTATTACATAAAGTTAATTCAGCATCGTGTGAAAGCCATATAGTTCTGTCTTTACTTAACTGAATATCTACTTCAATATTTCCAAGCGTATTTAATCCGTATTCGGCTGCTTCATAAGTATTGCCCTGAATTTCTGTACTTCCGCTTCCCCTGTGAGCAATGAATTGTGTTTTAACATTTTCAATTGGCTTGTCAGGATAATAATAAATTTTATCACATGCTGTTAGCAGCAATAGTATAATTAATAGGATAAAATTCCTTCTTATCATTTTTTCAAAATATAATTAATCCTGAACCCAGGATTGAATTGAACGTAATGAGGCCAACCGACCTCATCGAAGGTTTTTCTATGATTAAAAACCACAAAATTGACGGCAGGTCCTGCACAAAAGGATAAAAATAACCTGGGATTTAAATAAGTTCGATACGAAACACACGGATTATAGGTAATTACCCGAAATTTATAAAACCTGTCTTCATAAGTCCAATAATATATTCTGTTATGAATCCATAATTTAGTATCACCGTTTGAAGAGTTATAATTCTTTAAAATTCCTGTAATAATCTCCAGATTTCCTGTAAAATATTTTTCGTTGTTACGTATATTTTTATCAAAACCAAGAGATCCACCTATCCCAAAATTTTTGTTAATAGGATAGGTAACTCCAAGATTCAGCGCGTCGTAAAAGCCCAATCCGGAAAATATTGCAGCCTCCTTTTGCTGGGCATACAAGTTTAGATTAAGAAAAATCAAAAAATAATATACTATTTTAAACACGATTCAACCGGATAAAAAATTGAATTTAAATATAATAATTGTATTTTAACGCAAGAAATAAATCTAACCATAATTTAAACAAATGAACCAAATTAACCGGAGAACGTTTTTAAGAAATTCTGTTTCCGCAGGGGGATTATTATTCCTTACTCCCGGTTTTAGCGGAAGTATGTTTATCAAACCTAATATGACACAAATGAGATATTTTGAGACGGAGTTTGGCATTGATGATAACATGTGTCAGATGCTGCTGGAAAAGGCATTATCGAAAGGTGGAGATTTTGCTGATATTTATTTTGAACATACCATTGAAAATTGGCTCACCCTTGAAGATGGGAAAGTTAACCGATCGTACAGCAATGTATTACTCGGTGTGGGGATTAGAACGGTAAAAGACGATCAGGTGGGATACGGTTTTACGCAGGAATTATCCAAAGAGTCGATGTTATCGGCAGCTGCGACTGCCTCCTCCCTTGTGAATGAATCACCAAAAGCAATCGGTGGGAGTTTCAAAATCCTTAATACGCAAAACTACTATCCTTTTAATGCTTCAATGATTGATATACCTTTGAAATCAAAACTGCCAATTGTCAAAGGCATCAATGAAAAATGTTTTGCGCTGTCAAATCTGATAATTAAGGTAAATGCAGGATTTCACGACAGTGTGAAAAGAATCCTGATTTACTCAAGTGACGGAACCAAGGCAGAAGATATTCTTCCCAGGAATTTTTTGTATGCCTCAACAGTGGGTGAAAAAGACGGCCGTACAGAACAATCGTGGTATAATTTGGGAGGGAGAAGAGATTTTTCGTATTACACCGATGAAATTCCAACCAGGATAGCTGAAGAAGTTGTTGCCCGAACCACTAAACTATTTGAGGCCATCCAGCCGCCGGCAGGTGAAATGCCAGTGGTATTGGGACCCGGTGTTACGGGTATACTGTTACATGAGGCCATAGGTCACGGAATGGAAGCCGACTTCAACCGTAAAAACATTTCTACCTATTCTACAATGCTTGGTAAAAAAGTGGCCGAACCTTTTGTGACCATAATAGATGATGGAACAAATCCTAATCAGTTAGGATCCATCAATGTGGATGATGAAGGTATTCCTGGCAAAAAAACCATTCTGGTTGAAAATGGTATATTAACCAGTTATCTGCATGATAAGATATCTGCAAAACACTATGGTGTTGAACCAACAGGTAATGGCAGAAGGCAAAGTTTTGAACATTATCCGCAGCCAAGAATGAGAAATACCTATATGCTTGGAGGTACCAATACCCCAGAAGATATTATTAAAGTTGCAAAAAATGGTATTTATATCGAAGATGTTAGCAACGGACAAGTGAAGATAGGCGAAGGCGATTTTGCTTTCTACGTTTCACAAGGCAGGATGATCGAAGATGGTAAACTTACAGCCCCTATCAAAGATGTAAATATTATGGGCAACGGTCCCAAAATGCTTGAAAATATAACCATGATTGCCAACGATTTAAAGCTTCATGAGGGAGGAGCAGGTTCTTGTGGAAAAGGAGGACAAAGTGTCCCGGTTTCATTTGGGTTGCCTACGTGTCTGGTCAAATCGATGACCGTTGGCGGAACTCAGCAGAAAGGAGGTGCATCATGAACCAGGAAATGTACGACTTATGTAAATGGGCAAATGAAATTGCGCTAAAAAACGGAGCTACTGATTGCAAGGCCAAAATGTCGAAAAGAAAATTTATAGAAATCCGTTATCGTGACCACAAACCTGAAATAGTGAAGGAGGCCACTACACGTGGCCTGAGTCTGAATATTTATATAAACGGGAAATATTCTTCACAAAGCACCCCTGATTTAAGAAAATCGACACTGGAGGGATTTATAAAAAAAGCTGTTGAAAATACAGGATTCATCGAAGATGATCCTTTCCGTTCCCTGCCAGATCCAACTTATTACAAAGGAAGGCAAACGATAGAATTACAACTGGCAGATCCAAACTACGATAAACTAACTGCTGAAAAACAGCACGAAATTGCAAAAACAATTGAACAGGTAAGCCTTGAAGAAGCTGGCGAAAAAGTTATTTCGGTTGAAGCAGGGATGAATAAGAGTGAATGGGAGGAAGTTATTCTGACCAGTAATGGCTTTGAAGGGTCGACACGGACTACAGATTGTTGGGCAGGAGCTTCAGTAACCATTGCAGATGAAGGAGACAGAAAACCTAGCGGATATTTCTGGGCAGGCGCCCGTTCGTTTGAGGACATGCCTTCATTAGAATTTATTGGAAAAGAAGCAGCTCAAAGAACACTGGATCTGCTTGGAGGTAAAAAAATCAAAACTGAAACACTGCCAATTATTATCCAAAACAGAGTAGTTGGAAATGTACTCTGGGGTTTTTTAAGCGGATTATACGGGAATAATATTCAGCAAAAACGGTCTTTCCTTGCAGATAAAAAAGGAGAGGCTGTCGCAAGTAAATTATTTACCATCGTTGATACTCCTTTCATACCAAAAGGTTTTGGTAGCAAATTGTATGACGGGGACGGATTTTCTGCCAAAAAAAGAACCATCGTAAATGGAGGTAAAATAGAAGAATTCTTCATCGATTGGTACTATAGCAGAAAGTTGAATTGCGAACCTACCACTGGTGGTACCTCAAACCTGATAATTCCACCGGGTGAAAATTCACCCGAAATGCTTATGAAAGATCTTGGCAGAGGAATATTGATTACAGGCTTTATAGGAGGTAATTCGAATTCTGCCAC
This sequence comes from uncultured Bacteroidales bacterium, assembly GCA_963781805.1. Taxonomy (GTDB): domain Bacteria; phylum Bacteroidota; class Bacteroidia; order Bacteroidales; family UBA10428; genus JAFGPL01. The sequence continues at coordinate 3,688,867 of CAWAHF010000004.1, read as the reverse complement.
GGGCGACTTCTCCATAGGTATTATCGGAAAATTATTTGAAAACGGTATTCCTGTGCAATCGATAGCCGAGATGAACATTGCAGATAATCATCTGAATTTCTGGAATAAGCTTGCTGATATCGGAAACGACCCATGGAAATACGGAGACTGGTTAACTCCCAGCCTTGTGTTTAACGATGTGGTTGTGGCAGGGATATAAACATAATTTTTGATATAAAAACTAACCTTCTTTCTTATTTGTTTCTTTGAAGGAAGGTTTTAATTTTATACTATGTTCAGAAAAGACTACATTCTACGTATGGTTGAAATGTTCGGGGAAATGCTGAAAGGTATTTTAGCTATGATTCGAAAAAAAAACTATGAAGAGGCTTCAGACGCCATAGAAAATGCTTATAAGGAACTTTTACAGAAAAATTCTTTTGAAATACTTAAGGTTTCTCCCGAAAATTTACTGGAAGTATTACAAAATGAGTATAACTACGAACAACAACACCTTGAGATAATTTCAGGACTATTATTTGCTGAAGCTGAACTGGACTTCGCACAAAATGATTTATCAAAAAGCCTGGCGAACTTTAAAAAATCACTCATTATCTTAAATTACCTCGATAAAGAACAAAAAACATATTCTTTGGAACGTCAGAACAGGATTGCTGAGGTTGAAACAAGATTAAAGGAAATTTTAATGAAAAAATAAGTTAAAAGATCTCAAAGATTTGAAATTTGTTCTTCTAAATCCGAGTCTAAGTCTTCAGTCAGGGAATATTTGTTCAAATGGTGAATAATAATGATTTTTTTAAAAGGTTTGTCCAATAACCATTTTGCAACTAAAAAATATATGAGTAACCAAAATTTACCAAAAGAGGGAACAAACTTTGCTGATATAGACTCGTTTTTTCATTCGTTGTCTTAAAGTAAAGATAATATGCATTTTGTCGGTTATAAACATTATAAATACCAATTGTCCATTTACTAATTCCTCTTTTTGTAGGCTTGGTAAAATTAAGTCCGAAATCGAGACGGTGGTAATCTGGCATTCGATATCCATTTTTTTCTGAATAAATATGTACATCACTCATAATAGTACGATCATCATAATATGAGTCTGAATAATTTATGTTAATTATTTGGTATTTACCTGTTGGTAAGGTAATGGAATGTCCGGAATGGTATAACCAGGTGCCAGATAATGATAGTTTATCATTAAGCTCGTAATTAATAACCAAAGAAAATTGATGTCGTTGATCATATAAATAGGGGAAACTTAAACCATTATTCAGATTATCAAATTGACGAAAATTTTTCGACAAAGTGTATCCGACCCAACCATTAACTTTTCCAACTTTTTTCTGTAATAAAAATTCAATCCCCTTAACACTTCCAATACCTCCAGTTTCAGTTTTTTCATCCCATGTCAAGGAACTTTGGTATACCAATATTCCTTCTTTGTATTCGATTAAATTTTCCAGACTTTTTACATATGCTTCTATACTAAACTCATAATTGTTTTTTGTTGTGTGAGCTATTCCAATTCCAAATTGTTGTGATTTCTCTGGTTTAATTTTAGAAGTTGAAGGTAGCCACAAATCGCTTGGCAGACCAGTATTAGAATTTGTCAACAAATGCAGGTTTTGCTTCATTACGCAATAAAATGCCTTGACAGATAAATTCTTTAAGAGAAGATAATTTAAAAGAATTCTTGGTTCAAAAGATGGAAATATTTTATTGTCAATCAGGTAATTGTTGCTATGAACGCCTATATTGCCGGATAATTTTTTCTTTAAATGCCAGTTATACTCAATGTATGCTGCAAACTCATCAGCACACAGATTAATATTTGGATCAGGTGAATTTAAAATGGTTTCAACCTGGTTTATCTTTTGTTTCTCAGAATGAGAAACAGAACCTGGATTAAAAAAGTGCCTGATATAAATTCCACCAGCTCGGATCCTATTCTTATAAACCGGAACTTCCAGTTCGGTTTTAAATATTAAATCATGAAGATTCGATAAAAATTGATATTCTTCAAAGAATGAATTACTATTATCATCATTAGTTGTTTTTTCAGAAAGGTTATAATTCCTATATGCATACCTTGTATAAGCTACTGTGATATTATTAAATATTTTTCCTCCGAAAACATGATACCACCTTAGGCTTGCGGTATTATTTCCCCACTTGATATAGTATTTTGAGGTATAGTCAAATTCGGTTGGTGAAGAAATTTTTTCTTTTGTTTTTTGGTAGAATTTATCATTTCCAGAGTAAATACTAAAAAATATTCTATCCTTACCAGTCAAAACAAAATTAGTTTTTAAATTAATATCATAAAAATTGTAACCATTCATCTCATTATTACCAAGAAGTTTATGATATAGAAAAGTGTATAAATCCAGGTTACATCTTCTCACCGAGAGAGCATATGAAGATTTATTTTTAAAGACCGGACCTTCCATAAATATTTTACTCAGAAAAATGCCGAGTCCAATTTCTCCATGATAATTATATAAACTACCATCTTTATTACGGACATCAATTACCGATGATACCCTTCCTCCATAACGTGCCGGAAATCCCCCTTTGTATACTTCCACACTTTTTACCATAGAAGGATCGAATACTGAATATAATCCACCAAGGTGACTAACATTGTACAATGGAACATCATCCAATAAAAAAAGATTTTGATCAGGAGTACCGCCGCGAACAAACAAACCATTGTTGCCCTCCGAACCTGCTTGTATTCCAGGCATAAGTTGATATGCTTTGAGAATATCCGGTTCACCGGTTAAACTAGGCAAAGTTTTAATTTGTTGTAAGGGTATTTCAACTTTACTTATCTCAGTTCTTTGTTCTAATTTTTCTTTTTGTGATGAAACAATCATAACCTCCTGCAGATTCTTTCCGGCAACGAGCTTTATAAATATGGTAGTGTCATTCTTACTGAAAAAACTTTGATAATATGATTCATAACCAACATAAGAAACTCTAAGACAACATAAATTACTTTTAACAATACTAATGGTAAAAAAACCATACTTATTAGTAATGGTGCCGAAACAGGAGAGCGTATCATAAACACTTGCCCCGATAAGATATTCACCCGAGTTCTTATCAATAACATAACCGCTTATGGTGTATCTCTGTGCCAAACATGTCAGAGGCAAAATATATAAAGAAAAAAGAAATACCTTTCGTACTATATTATTCATGATGATATAGTTCAGATGTTATTTCCTGATATCCTGCAAAAATCCCATAGCCGTTTGTAATATTGGTGTACATATTTTGAGGTTCACCTTTAAATATTAAATCAAGGAAATCACCCTGTATTTGCTGATTGTATGCATGCCGTGTATAATATTTACGATATAAGTAATATGCTTTGCTTATAGAACGAAGGATGACAAATTGCTTAGTTGGAATAAAAACATTATTATTTGTTGAGTATCCTATCGTATGCTTTATTCTCATTGTATAGCGCTGGCCATTAAATAATTCATCAGAAAAAAAGAAGGAGGTTGGATGATAATCCAAATCACCTTCATTCACTAAAACCTTATCAGATGTTTGATACATATCGTGCCAGTATGACTTTCTAGTCTGACCTGAATAGATGAGCAGTTCATAATAGTTGGTTTCATTCTCAGGGTCAATAAAACAAATATTTGCTTCAGCAAGATAATCCCCGTATTCATCAACACCGGCAGGGAATATTAGAAAAGCTTCGTCAATATTGACCAGATTTGGTATTGAATCTGAAGTAAATATTGTGCGCATGCCGATTGATGAAACCTCAACAGAATACCTTGTATTTGATTTGGGTAACATACCGAAAGAAATACGATCCGACTTAAAATTTGTATCTGCAAGAATTATATCATCTTCTTTTAATATTAAATGAACGTATTCATTTATTGTATCATAATTTTCAAGCGGAGATGTTGTAGTCGAAAATCTCAAAGAAAATTCAGAACCAGGATGAAAAATTGAATTAAGTACTAATGATTTAGTTCCATCCAGATTCATATCAAGTTCTTTAGAACACCCAAAAAAAAGGAAAAAAATAAATAAGCTTGTTATCAAAATAATTGAAACGGAGAATGCCTTTAAATTTCTTTGTATTGTTTCGTGAAAAAAATTTAGTACCTGAAACATTACTACAACTAAAATTTTATTCATTTCAACTAATTGAATTACAGAATATCTAAAGTAAACGTAAACAATAATATTCTATTATAAAAAGCAATATTTAACTTTCAAGACATTCTTCAATGCTATTGCATGTAATATTTACCCTGGATGTGTTATTTTATATCTCCCATTCCAGCTGCAAGGTCTAGCACAGAAATAACTTATGGCTTTATTAACTAGAACCTATATGAAATATTCACTCCAAAATCGCAATTTCCCAACTACTGATGCAAGTATCCTTAATTTTTTCATACGTATTATGATTATGAAATTGCTTTTACATATAACTTTAGTTCTCCTGTCCTTCCATGGATCAACAATACCAGATTTTTTCAATCATCCACAATTTATTAAATAGTAACTGACTGTATAAAATCTGTTTAGTCAGGAATTTTGATACCATATTGCTTAAATTTGTAATTCTATTGAATTATTTTCTACAATCGTTCCTCATATGTTTTTGAAAATAAATTACATATTGATTATTTGTTTGATTTCTTTCTTGTCAATACAATCAGTCACTTTTCCCCAAATTAACCCTGCCGTTAAGTATGACAGTCTGTTTATAGATGTGCAGCTGAATTCTATATTCAATGATCAGAAAAAATTTCCGGATTGCATCCCAAAATATCCTCCGGATACAATTATCCAAAAATATTACCTTCAGAAAAAATCATCATCATTCAACCTGAAAAATTTTGTCGCCGAGAATTTCGACACCCTGTTTACAGATACAACCCTGTTGTTGCAACATATTCATAATTTATGGATTGATCTAACCAGATACCCTGAAAAACAGAACCCAAATTCCTCGTCTATTTCTCTGCCTTCTCCGTATGTAGTTCCCGGTGGAAGGTTTCAGGAAATGTATTATTGGGATAGTTATTTTACCATGCTTGGATTAGCTATATCAGACAGATACGATTTAATCCGGAACATGATTGACGATTTCAGTTTTTTGATCAGAAAATATGGCCATATTCCAAACGGGAACCGCACCTATTATTTAAGTCGGTCACAGCCGCCATACTTTTCATTAATGGTTGAACTTCTGGCTGAAAAGGATGGTGATTCGGTGTATCTAAAATATCTTGATTGTATGCAACAGGAGTATAATTTTTGGATGGCAGGATTGGCAAACCTGAATAAAAATAACCATTACAGTCAAAGAATAGTTGAACTTCAATCTGATGAAATGTTGAACCGATACTGGGACTCCTTATCTACACCACGTCCTGAATCATATAAGCAGGATTTTGAATTGTTTACACATTCAGGAAGAGGTGAATCCTTTTACAGAGATATCCGGGCTACTGCCGAATCGGGTTGGGATTTCAGCAGTCGTTGGATGAAAGAAAATACATCCTTAAAAAATATTCATACAACAGAAATTCTCCCGATAGATTTAAACTGTCTTCTCTACCATCTCGAACTGACGTTGAAAAAATGCTATGAGCTAAAAAAAGATAAACCCAGGTCAGATTTTTATCAGCAAAAATGTAACGCACGAAAAAAACTCATCAATAGCATATGTTGGAATAAAGAAAATAAATATTATTTCGATTATAATTTTATCGATCACAGGCAATCAGATGCATTTACCCTGGCCGGAGTTTACCCGTTGTTTTTCAATCTCGCAGGTAAAAATCAGGCAAATTTAGTAGCTCAGACAATTCGCCGGAAATTCCTGAAAGAAGGTGGAGTGGTTACAACGCTCATTAATACCGGAGAACAATGGGATTATCCGAACGGATGGGCACCATTGCAATGGATAACCTATCACGGATTAAAAAACTATGGTATTAATGCGTTGGCAGACTCCATAGCAAATCGTTGGTTATCCCTGAATATGAAGGTATATTTTGCAACCGGCAAAATGATGGAGAAATATGATGTGGTAAATATGAATAAACCCGGCGGTGGAGGAGAATATCCTTTGCAGGATGGTTTTGGCTGGACCAACGGAGTATTTCTGAAACTTTGGGATGACCTCTACAAATGAATTTTTCTACATCTGTCTTACCTGCAATCCAACCTGTTTCAATTTATTTTTGTCAATAAGCAGAGTATTATCAAATAGTGTATCTTTATCATGCAACAATCTGTTCACAGCCCGCTTGGTGCTGTTGCGGGGGTTACTGTCAGAATTTCTGATTGCATGGGCAATTTCCCTGAATTGAACATCCAGAGGGCTACCTTGCCAAAAATCAGTAAGTCTGGGTTCCAATAATTTTTTATAGATAGTGCGTTTATGTTCGTAGTACCATTTCACACCTGAATAACTTAAAAATTTACTGTTGGGGGTTTGCATTGAAATATCCAGACCAGATACCGGACATATTCTCCTTGCTTGATGAGTAGTATTATGCTTGCCGGGATGGATAATTAAATCAATAATAGAATATACCCTGTTAAACACCTTGTTTTCCATAATTGTCCGGAAATATCAGATTGGAAGCAAGTTACAAAATTATTGAACCGAAGTCAATTTAAGCTATTCCTAGTTTTCAACTGTTGATAAATGTTATCAACCGAACATTTATCAAGAATAGAGCAATAGAAGTACCTAAAAGCCCGTACAATAGATACTGAGAGCGTAATTCCGATTACGTATTTCTCTTGCTCAATTTGAATTTATCCGAAAGATATGTGTCTATGCAAATTAATCATTCAATTTATTTAATTTTATTGAAAATTAACCCGTTTGTGATGCTTTGGAAAACCATCAAGAATCTGTACATTAAAATACTTATACATTTCTTTCTAACGTTGCTGTTCACTTCTTTTTATATTCCTGTATCGTCTCAGGAAACATCATTTAAAATCGTTTCGATGCAACAGGCAGTAGATTTAGCTCTGAGCAACAACTACCGGCTAAAAAATGCTCAATTGGAACTCGATCGGTCCGAATTAACAAAGAACAATGCGCTTGATATTCCGTCGACAGAATTTAAATACCAGTTTGGCCAGCTCTATTCTCCCATACATGACAAGTATATTGAAATAAATCAAAATTTTGGTTCACTGCTCACACATATCAACAGGTATAAAACAGCTTTGAATTTTATTGAATTGAATAAAGCCCAATATGAGCTGACGAAGAAACAGGTTGTTGCAGAAGTAAAATCAGCTTACTTTTTCTGGTTATTTCAGTACAAGAAACTTGAAATTCTGGAGATGCAAAATAAGTACTATTCAGATTTGACACGAATTGCAGATTTGCATTATAAATTGGGCGAAACCAATCTGCAGGAAAAAGTAACCATTACCGCTCAACAGGCTGAAAATGAACTTAATTATACTACTGCCCAGGATGAACTTACCATTGCCGGGAATAAGCTTAAACAACTAATTGTAACTACAGATGAAATTTTACCCGATACAAATGAATTCGAGCTTTACATGATCGATAAGCCTACCCCGTCTACTGAGTATAATGGCGGACTTGTACTGAATGTTTATGAAAAAACAACCAGGTTGGAGAAAAGTAAATATCAGACAGAGAAATCAAAGTTTTTTCCTGAAATTTCAGCGGGATATTTTAATCAGACTATTGGTACAATGAAGGGACTGCAAGGTTGGCAGGTAGGAATTACTATCCCGGTATGGTTTTTACCTCAGTCATCCAACATTAAGCAAGCCAGGATAAATGAGCAAATCGCAGCGAATTCAATGGAAAATCAAAAATTTCAGATAGAACAAGATGTTGAAAACCTTTTATTTGAACTAAGCAAGTACTTTAAGCAGATAATCTATTTTAAAGAAAATGCGTTGCCACAGGCAGAAATTTTAATGCAAACTTCTGAATTACAATTTAAAAAGGAAGAAATTGAATACCCGGAATATCTACAGGGTATTTCAACCGCTTTAAAGCTAAAGATGAGCTATTATGAAACCATTAACAACTATAATCAAACAGCTATTCAACTTGAATTTTATGCCAATTAAATCTATACGGTTCATCGTGCCGATAGTGATTTTACTTCTCACTATCATATCGTGCAAAACCAAAACATCTGATAGCAGAAATGTAACAGATGATGGACGCGCTTATCAGAAGGTAATTCTAACAAAAGAACAAATAAGACAGGCAGACATAAAATTAGCAAAAATTGAAAAACGCCCCATTGCCAATGTTGTTAAATGCAAAGGTATGATTGAATCTTCGCCCAATGGGGTAGCTTTTGTTTGTGCACCCCTGGGAGGATTTATAAAAAAAACATTTTACTTACCCGGAACCTATGTAAAGAAAGGGGACATACTCGCACGGCTCGAACATCCCGATTATATTAAGTTACAACAGGAGTATCTTGAAACAAAGAATCAACTTGATTATTACAAAGAAGAATTCAAAAGGCAGGGAGAATTAACGGTTGAGAATGCCTCATCCATTAAAAAAATGCAACAGGCACAAGCTGATTTTCGGACGCTGGAGGTTAAACTTTTAAGCTTAAAGACCCAATTATCACTGTTAGGGATAAATTCCGACAGCCTCAGTCTTGAAAAATTCAGGACTGTCATAGATTTAAAAGCGCCTATCAGCGGTTATATTTCAAAAGTAAATGCCGGTATAGGAAAATTTGCAGGATCAAATGAAATAATTTTCCAAATTACAGATAATAGCGCCCTATTACTTCATCTGGAAGTGCCCTTGAAGGAAATCGATAATTTAACAAAAGGACAGGAAGTATCCTATTGGCCAACTTTGAACAGAAATAAAAAATTTGCAGCAGTAATTCAATCTCCAGGCAGGTTAATAGACAAAAGTACAAATGCAATTTCTGTTTACGCCACAGTCCATTCGCATGATACATTTTATCCCGGTATGCAGGTAAATGCTGAGATCAAATTAAATAGCGATTCGGTATTTTCGGTATCCGGAGAAGCCATTTTTACTATGGCCAAAGCCCAATATATATTCCTTGCATATGATTCACAATTTATAAAAACCGAAATCAAAACAGGAATAGAGAATTCCTATTTTACTGAGTTATTAAATCTCCCTGACAGTTTACGGGATCAATTTGTTGTAACCACAGGCAAGGACTATTTAAATTTGGAATTAAGTAAGATTAATGAAAAATAATGAATCGACGTTCACACAATTTATCAGGATATTTCACGATTTATAATCAAGATATCTGTTTATAAGAAAATTATTTTTAACAAAATGATATGATGCATTTTACACTTAGTTGTATATTTGCCTTAAATTAATCAAATAAAATACAGATTATGGAAACTACAAACAATCCTACCAATAAGAGTTACATTGAAGAAGACAAGAAAAAGAAATCTACCACCTTGCTAATGATCATTATCGGTCTGTTAACCGTTGCCATAACAGTTGTCGGAATTATGTTATATCAACAAAGTCATAAGTTAAGGCTTACTTCGGAAGAAAAACAACTTATAACAGAAGAGAAAATGGATTTAGAAAGACAACTGAATGAAATGATCATCGAATATGATGATCTTAAGACTCAGAACGACAGTATGAGTACTCTGATGAGTTCTCAGCAGGACAAAATCAAGAAATTGCTCCGGGTGGATGCATCAAATACACAAAAAATTAGAATGTACAAACAAGAACTTGAAACGCTGAGAAAAGTAATGCGTAACTACATTGTACAAATAGATTCACTGAATACAAAAAACCGTGAATTAACCGACGAAAATATTCAGGTACGATCGAAACTGGAGGTAGCCGAACAAGATAAATCTCAACTAACCAAAGAAAAAGAAGACTTAAGTACCCAGGTTGCAAAAGCATCGGTACTAAGCGCTAAGAATATCACCGCTGAAGGATTAAATAGCAGAAGTAAATCAACCGACAGAAGCAATAAGATAGAGAAAGTAAGGGTATGCTTTACAATCAGGGAAAATGCAATTGCCAAAGCTGGCAAGAAGATTGTTTACATGCGTCTCCTTCGACCAGACGATGTCGTACTTACTGCCGGTGGTAGTACAATGATTGAGGTTAACGGAGAACAATTGGTTTATTCGTCCTACAGAGAAGTAGACTATGAAAATAAAGATATTGACATGTGTATTTATTGGGATAAAACAGAAGATATGATTGCCGGCACCTACAATGTTTTTCTGTATGCCGAGGGTTCAGAAATAGGCTCAACAACCTTTGTGCTAAGAAAATAAAATGAACCACTGTTGGTAAAACCCCGGTTCAAACCGGGGTTTTTTTATTTAATAATTTTAACTTCAGGTAATTCCAGATTACTTAGCATTTTAAATTTGGCAAAAAGCCTGTATTTAGTTAATTTTAAACTACAAACCAAAATTTAGGTTTAGAATGAAAATTGGTATTATCATTGGACGAATTGGCGGTGTGGATGGCGTAGCGCTTGAAACCGAAAAATGGATTGAAGTTTTAAATAGAATGGGCCATGAAACGTATATTATATCAGGCCAGTTTGAAGAAAGAGCAATGAACCCTGAATATGAAACACTGGTACCCGAAATGTCTTTTTTTTCTCCTGAAAGTTACTGGGGCCAGAAAAAAGCATTCTTTTATCCGGATTCAAATGAAGAAGAACTACTTGAACATATAAATCTTTATTCGAAATTGATATATAAAAAAATACTCGATTGGGTGCATGAAAAAAACATCGACCTGTTAATCTCAGAAAATGCTTCTGCTTTGCCTTCTCACCTCGAAATGGGTCTTGCCATTAAAAAAGCGGTACAAAAACTTGGACTTCCGACAATCACACACGACCACGATTTTGCCTGGGAAAGAGGAAACAGATATGTATCCCCTTATCAAAAAATTAATGAACTGATTGAGGAAACCTTTCCGTTAAGATTGCCCAACTCAATACATGCAGTAATAAATACATATGCCCAGCAGACACTTAAAAAGAGATTTAATCGTGATTCGATCATTGTACCAAATGTTATGGATTTTGACAAACCTTTTGGTCTTGTTACTGAGAAGAATAATTGTTTGCACCATAATCTTGGATTTGATAGTAATGATATTCTTCTCTTTCAGATAACCCGGGTTGTAGGGCGAAAAGGAATAGAAACAGCAATAAAATTAATTCACAAACTTGAAGACAATAAAATAAAACTTATCATAACCGGAAATTACAATGATGATGCAGGCAGCAAATATTATATGGAACTTATTGAACTAATTCACCTGTTGAAACTTGGGCATCAGGTGAATTTCGCTCATCATCTTTTTAACAATAAAGGGTATACTTCAAATAACATCGATTTGAATTACTCTTTATCAGATGCATATGCCCAGGCAAGAGCCTGTACCTATTTCAGTACCTACGAAGGATTTGGAAATGCATTTGTTGAAGCGGTATTGGCTAAACGTCCTATTTTTGTAAATAATTACAAACCGGTTTACTGGCCAGATATCGGGAGCAAAGGGTTTAAAGCAGTTATGATTGAAAATAGTAAATTGACCGATTCCGCTGTTGCTGAAATGAAAGAAGTAATATATAACGAAAAACTAAATACAGAAATAGCCGAACACAACTATGCCCTGGGGAAAAAACTCTTCTCGTTCGATACCTTAAAAGATAAACTTGAAGAATTGCTTTATCTTTCTTTAAAATCTTTTTGAAATAATTTCCCAGTCAAGAATTTTCCAGAAGGAATTAACATAGTCAGGACGTTTGTTTTGATAATCCAGATAGTAAGCATGTTCCCAAACATCGCATGTGATTATTGGTATCAGCCCTTTTCTGAGCGGATTTCCGGCATTGCTCTCCTGGATAATATCCAGAGAACCACTACTGTTTTTAACCAACCATGCCCAACCTGAGCCAAAGAGCGTAGCTGCTGCTTTTGTAAATTCTTCTTTAAATAAATCAAAAGAACCGAACTGCTTATTTATTGCAGTCCCCAGATCTCCTGAAGGTTCACTATTTCCCTTTGCTGAAAAACCTGAAAAATAAAAGGTATGGTTCCAAACCTGTGCTCCATTATTGAAGATTCCTCCCTCAGCTTCCTTAATAATTTGTTCCAGGGTTGAATTCTCGAATTTGGTTCCCTTGATCAAATTATTTAAGTTATTTACATATGCCTGATGATGCTTGCCGTAATGGAATTCAAGAGTCTTATTACTTATGTGTGGTTCAAGCGCGTCAAGCGAATAAAGTAATTTAGGTAGTTCAAACGACATAATTTTAGTTTTTTATTCAAATTAATAAATCGTTACAAATTAAAAGCTTAGTCAGAACATTTTTATACTAATTTAGACCTTTTAACGAATATTAACAAAAACTTTGATTTATAAAAGAACAAGAATTCATAATTTTCTGTTTTATATTATTTTCTATTCATAATTAAGCAGGATTTATCAATCTATTTTAAAAATACCACTCAGATGATATCCATCAGAAATTTTATTAAAGAACGTAGCATTACCTTCTTTAATGAAAATGGTAAACTAATATTGCAGTTTGTTATTACTGTTTTCTTTATCGGATTGGCAATCTGGTTTATAAAAAATGAAAAGGCTGAATTGTATCATGTAAAAAGTATTATTTTAAATGCAAATGCTGCATGGATTTTTGCCGGACTGGCATTGGCGCTTCTTTATTTTGCCCTGCAGGGCCAGATGTATATAACCTCTTTTGCTGCAGCTAATACAAGAATTGGATATTGGCAGGCGGTATTGCTCTTTTTAAAAAGAAATTTCATCAGCGTTTTTTTACCTGCCGGAGGAGTCTCTTCCCTAGCATTTTATACAAAAGATATAGAAAAAAACGGAATCACTAAAACACAGATTTATTTTGCATCTTCTATTTATGGATTTGTTGGTATTTTATCCGTTGTAATTGTTGCAATACCTGCATTCTTGGTTGCTTTGGCCAAAAAAAGCATCGGGGGCAGTGAAGGGCTGGCGCTACTTGGTATTATCCTGATGTTGTCTTCAATTTATTTAATTTATAAAATAATTGATTCAAGAGGTAAATTGTACAATTGGCTGGTTACAAAATTTCCTAATATTGAAGTTTATCTGAATGAATTTCGGTTCAATCACACCAACAGAAAACAGTTTATTTACACCATTATTTTTTCAGTTTTTATCGAATTTGTTGGTATAGCGCATGTTTATATCGCTATGCTTGCACTCAATTTTACTCCTTCGTTATTTACGGCAGTAATGGCATACCTGGTGGTGGTTGTTTTCCTTATAGTTTCTCCTTTTTTAAGAGGTCTTGGCGCTATAGAGATTTCAATGACATATGTATTGACACGTTTTGGGTTTACTAATGTGGAAGCAATAGCTATTATGCTGCTATTTCGCTTTTTTGAATTCTGGGTTCCTTTTTTGTCAGGAATATTGAGTTTTTTGTTGAAGGTGGATAAGTTATTAATGCGAATCCTTCCATCCATTTTGCTATTCGGGCTTGGTATAATCAATATTATTTCTGTGCTTACTCCAACTATTGCATCAAGACTAAGCTTTTTAAAAGAATTTCTACTTCCGCAATTAATTTATTCCTCCAATATGTTTGTTCTGTTTACCGGATTATTTCTCCTGGTAACCTCTGTTTTTATGCTAAAAGGATTAAGAAATGCCTGGTTGTTTGCGGTGGTTTTAACCTTAATCTCTTTAATAGGGCATCTTACAAAAGGTATTGATTTTGAAGAAGCATCTGTGGCATTAATTGTGTTGGTTATTTTAATTACTACCCGTAAAGAATATAATATCCGTACGAATCCAAAATTACGGATTATCGGATTGCAGACTTCGCTTTTGACAATTGCAGCTGTCTTGATTTATGGAATTATTGGATTTTTTTTCCTGGATAAAAAACATTTTCATATTGATTTTAGTTTATGGCAATCCATTCGTTATACATTACTTAATTTTTTTCAACTGGGTAGTTCAAATTTGGTTCCTAACGATCCTTTTGCCCGTGATTTTCTATTTTCCATCAGAGGAAGCGGACTGTTATCCATCCTCTTTTTTATTTTCACCCTAATTCGTCCATATGTATTCACCACCTCCCCCTCTGAGACAGAAATTATAAAAGCTAATGAATTAGTAAAATCTTACAGCAACTCTTCGCTTGATTATTTTAAAACATATACAGATAAAATACTATTCTGGACATCAACTGAGGATGCCTTTCTTGCTTACAGGATAAGTGGAAATTATGCTGTAGTTTTAGAAAATCCTATCGCCCCGGATGCTGAGACAAAGAAAAAATGCGTTACGGAATTTAACCGGTTTTGCTACCAAAATGGTTTAAAGGTAATGTACTATCGGGTTCCGGCTGGTGATTTATCTATTTTTAAGGATGTGAAGATGAAAAGTATGTTTATTGGGCAGGAAGGAATTGTTGATTTGGATAAATTCACACTAGAAGGCGGTAGTGCGAAATCGATTCGTAATGCCTTAAATAAAGTGAAAGAACTGGGATATAGCACACATATTTATCAACCCCCGCTTAAAGGCGGTTTAATTCAAAAATTAAAGGCAGTTAGTGATGATTGGCTTAAAGATACCGACCGAAGCGAAATTTGTTTTTCACAGGGAATTTTCGACGAAAATGAAATAAAAAACCATGTTATCATAAGCATTGAGAATAAAGAGGAGAAGATCGCAGCTTTTCTGAATGTTATTCCCGATTATGGTAAAAATGAAGGAACCTATGATTTGCTCAGAAAGACAAAAGATGCTCCGAATGGAGTTGTTGATTCACTGCTGGTTGAACTGTTCAACTATTTCAAATCACAAAATATCGGATTTGTAAATATTGGATTTACCCCATTGTCAAGAATAACCGATCCACAAACATTTCCTGAAAAATCAATGAAGTTTGCCTACGAAAAGATACGTTCTTTTGCACATTATAAGGGCCAGAGAGTTTATAAAGAAAAATTTGCCCAAATCTGGTTTGATAAATATTTGATTTATTATAATGACTACGATCTTTTACAGGCGCCGGCTATATTATCAAAAGTAATAAAGGTTTGATCTTAGTTAATATATAGATACTTGTTTACAAAAACGGAAGTGAAATGAAACATAAAGGATTTATAAAAATTGCAGCAGTCACAGGGATATTTGCCTGCTTTGCAGATTATGCAATCACCTATATACTGGCCATATATTATCCGGGGTATAGTCATCTTACGGATACAATGAGTAAGTTGGGTGCGACCAAAAGTCCGGTCGGAAAACTTATGTCCGGCTGGTGGGTTTTGTTATGTTTATTATTACTGATTTTTGCTGTTGGGTTTTATTTTAGGTTCAGGCATCGTGGAAAACCTGTAATTCTTCCTTTTATTTTAATTGCAATTTATGCATTGGGCGAAGGCATGGGTTCGGGTCTTTTTCCGGCAGACTATCTAAAAAAGGGCTTTACGTTATCACTGATAATTCATGATACCTTTAGTGGAATAGGAGTGGGAAGCATAATCATTCTTCCGTTATTCATGGTAAAACTTTTTCCGAAGGAAAAATTTAAAGGTTTTTTTAAGCTTTCAGTCTTTGTTTCTGTATTTGGACCTTTGATGTTGATATTGTTTAGTCTGGCTAAATTATATAACAATCCGGACAATTTTATCCTTTTTTACAAAGGCCTTTGGCAACGACTCATGATGGGCAATTACTATATTTATTTAATTACAATCGCCATTTTTATGCTTTCCAAAAAAAATGACTGAAGTATAGCTTCCAAAAAAAAATCCCGGAATGTAACCGGGATTATTTCAAATTTAACTTATCAAAAATTACACTTCCTTAAATCTTCTTGCTACTTCTTCCCAGTTAACGATATTCCAGAAAGCAGCAATATATTCAGGTCTGCGATTCTGATATTTCAGATAATAGGCATGTTCCCAAACATCCAGTCCTAAAATCGGTGTACCTTTAACATCTGCAACATTCATTAACGGATTATCCTGATTTGGTGTGGAAGAGACTTTTAACTCGCCATTGCTTACCACTAACCAGGCCCAACCCGAACCAAACCGTGCTCCAGCAGCATTCGAAAACAGTTCTTTAAATTTATCAAATGAACCAAAATACGTGTTAATAGCATTTCCCAAATCACCTCCCGGCATTCCTCCACCTTTAGGTGAAAGTACTTTCCAGAAAAGACTGTGATTATAAAATCCTCCGCCATTGTTTCTGATTCCAACAGGCAATGTTGAAATTTCGCTGAATAAATCTTCAATATCCCGACCTTCGTATTCCGTTCCCTGAAGTGCATTGTTCAGGTTATTGGTATATCCGGCATGATGCTTTGTATAATGAATTTCCATTGTTCTTGCATCAATATAAGGTTCCAGTGCATCGTATGCATAATCGAGTTTTGGTAATTCAAATTTTGTAACTATCATAACATTAGTTTTTAAAAGGTTCTACATTATTTAGATTCTTTATAAATAACAACACGGGATTTCAAATGTTCAAAATCAAAGCTAAATCCTGCACAGTTTCAGAATTATTATCGATTTCCTTATCTTCGCAAAAAAAATAGTATGCCAGAAAATGTCAGGGTCAGATTTGCCCCCAGTCCCACCGGACCATTACATATTGGCGGTGTTCGCACGGCGCTCTATAATTATCTTTTTGCCAGGAAAAATCATGGAACTTTTATCCTTAGAATAGAGGATACCGATAAGACAAGGTATATTGAAAATGCTGAAAAATACATCGTCGAATCTATGGAATGGTGTGGAATTAAAATTGATGAGGGTGTATCGGTAGGAGGTCCTCATCAACCATATAAGCAATCACAGCGAAAAGAAATTTATAAAAAACATGTAGATATGCTAATTAGTGAAAAAAAAGCATATTATGCATTTGAATCTCCTGAAGAACTCAATACACTAAGAAAATCCTTTGAGGCTGATAAAAAAGCTTTTTCATATGACCATTCTATAAGGGAAAATAAAGATCTTGTAAAAAATTCATTGACATTAGGTGATGATGAGGCATTTAAATTAATTCGAAATGGGTACCCCTATGTTGTAAGATTTAAAACACCTGTAAATAATACTGTTCCAACGAATGATATCATTCGGGGACAAGTATCATTTAATTCATCCACAATCGATGATAAAGTGATTTTCAAATCGGATGGGTTGCCAACGTATCATCTGGCCAATGTAGTGGACGATCATCTCATGAAGATTTCGCATGTGATAAGAGGTGAAGAATGGCTGCCATCCCTACCCTTTCATGTGTTGCTTTATGAAGCGTTTGGGTGGGAAAAGCCTATTTTTGCGCATTTACCCCTTATACTGAAACCCGACGGAAAGGGAAAACTAAGTAAAAGAGATGGCGATAAAGACGGTTTTCCCGTCTTCCCTATTGAATGGAAATCGCCTGATGGAGAGATATCTTCAGGTTATCGTGAATCGGGATATCTGCCCGAGGCAGTGGTAAATATGCTGGCATTTCTGGGCTGGAATCCGGGAACAGATCAGGAACTATTTACCATGGATAAGTTGATTGAAGCTTTCTCACTTGATAAGGTACAAAAGGCCGGAGCCCGGTTTGACCCTGAAAAAGCCAAATGGTTCAATCACCAGTATATATTGAATAAAAAAGATGAAGAGCTGGCAAATGTATTTATTCCTGTTTTGCAACAAAAAAAGATTCCTTTTAAAAAAGAATATGTACTAAGTGTATGTCACCTGGTTAAAGATCGAATTAATTATATCAATGAGTTCTGGCCGCAGTCATCCTATTTTTTTCAATCTCCAGCAGAATATGATCAAAAGGTAATCGGAAAATTTTGGAAAGAAGATACTCCTCAAACAATCCTTGAAATACGGAATCTTTTAGAATCATTGAAAACTTTTGATTCTTATTCTCTGGAAGAGGAGATTAAAAAATATATTGAATACAACTACATGGCATTCGGTAAAGTTATGAATCCCTTACGGTTGCTGCTGGTTGGCACAAACAGCGGGCCTCATCTTTTTGATATCATTGCATTGTTGGGCAAAGAAGAGACAATTTCGAGAATTGATAAAGGATTAAAAGAAATACATACTTAAATGTATATTGATATTCACGTTCATAAGTATTATCAGCAGGATAATACCGTTCTTTTGCAAAACCTATTCCCACAGGATGCAGATACCATAGATAAAAACGGATTTTTTTCGATAGGTTTGCACCCCTGGCATGTAAATACAAAAAAATATACCTCGGATATCTCGATTGTCAAAGCTGCTTCGGAGAATTCACGTGTGATTGCCATTGGTGAAATTGGACTTGACAAAAAAATTGATATTTCTTATATTGATCAATTGCATGTATTTGAACAACAGCTCGATATTGCTGAAAATTTGAATAAACCGGTTATTATTCACTGTGTTAAAGCATATGATGATATTCTAAGCATCAGAAAAAAATCCAACCGCTCAATCCCCTGGATATTTCACTGGTTTAATGCAAGCCAACAGATAGCCGAAGAAATTTTAAAATATAATGGTTATCTCTCCTTCGGGATTATGCTGTTTAAAGAAAACAGCAAAGCCTTTAAGGTATTTCAGCAAATGCCGTTGAATAAACTGTTTTTGGAAACTGATGACGCTGGAGTTACCATTCTTGAGGCGTACGATAAAGCTGCAAAAACAAGAAATATTTCTATCGGAGCATTATCAGATCAAATTCTCGACAATTTCAAAACTTGTTTTGGAAATATTTTATGAATTCACTCAACTGGCAAGAGAGAACAGAATTGCTTATTGGTCCTGAAGGTATAACCAGGCTTCAGAAATCGCATGTTTTGGTTGCAGGTTTGGGAGGTGTCGGAGGATATGCGGTTGAACAACTTTGCAGAGCCGGAATTGGTAAGTTAACCCTTGTAGATTCGGATACTGTTCATCCCACTAATCGAAACCGACAGCTTATAGCGTTAAAAAGTACCGAAAACCTTAAAAAAACAGATGTATTTGAAGCAAGATTAAGAGATATTAATCCCGATATTCAACTTAATATTAAGCCTGTTTACCTGGTAGATGATACTATAGATGAAATACTCGATGAAAATTATGATTATATCGTTGATGCCATTGACACGTTAACTCCCAAGGTGCAACTTCTTGTTAAATCAAAACAGAAAGGATTCAGGATAATAAGTTCGATGGGAGCCGGAGGAAAATTTGATCCGTTGAAAATTGAGATTACAGATATTTCTGATAGTCATCATTGCAAATTTGCATTTATGGTTAGGAAATATTTAAGAAAACACAATATTCATGAAGGAATTAAAGTAGTTTTTTCCACGGAAAACGTTGCCAAACGAGCAATAATTGAAACTAGAAACGAAAAATATAAAAAATCCACAGTTGGAACCATTTCCTATATGCCTTCCTTGTTTGGTTGTTTTTGCGCTTCAGTAGTTATCCGAGACATTCTTTAAAAATAGAAAACCGCCTGATAGAATAGGTTCATCAGGCGGTTTAAGAACGAGTTTTCATTAACATAATATAGGTGGGAGGAATAAATTTTATGCTTTAAAAAGCAATCTAATTTACATTATTGTGGAATATCTATAAATATAAAGTTTGGTTTATTTGACCAACAGGCGATTTCCTTTGGTAATTGGCAAAAATCTTTACACAAAAGTTTAAAAACCGGAGAAAAAGTTATGACGTCCTGAGATGTTGTTGATAATCAGCATATTATTATTTAATACTTTGAAGTAAACATTTTTTCAGTGTGAATATCATCAAAATAATATTCCCAAAACTCTGGTATGCAGATGTTTGACAGGTGACAATTTGCATTAAATAATACCGCAATACCTATTTTTTCCTTATAGTCGAGCGCTATTTCAGCTCTGTAGCCTTTTACATATCCGCCATGGTAAACAATCCTGTCGCTATTTACGTCAAATACACGCCATCCTAATCCATAATAGAGATTGCCAAGATTTTTCCATTGATGTCTGAACCTTCTTTTTATGGGAGTTGGTATTTGAGGTGAATAAATTTCTTCGAGTGATTTATCAGGAATAAATTCGGGATAATTTCCTAAAAGCCCAAGCAGCCAGTTGGCCATATCCGATATACTTGCATTAACCCCCGATGCCGGTGATACAGAATAGTATCTGTTGTTAAGTTTTTGCGATTTCCATAAATGATTACCAGCATAAATATGAGGCATGGCTACATTGGAATCGGCAGAAATCGTTGCAAAATCAAGTGATGCATGCTGCATATAAAGAGGAATGAATATTTTGTTAGTTACAAGTGTTTTATAATCCTCTCCCGTTGCCGATTTTACAATATCCCCAATCAGGCTGTAAGCCACATTTTGATAGCTGTATAATTTTCCGGGAGCACACATAGATGGAACACTTGCCAACAATGGTTTAATTTGTTCATAAGGAACATTGCAATCCAGCATATCGGTGTAAGTATGCGTAGGCAGACCCGATGCCTGGCTTAAAATATTTCTAATCGTTAATTCTCTGGTGTAACTTGTATCTTTCAGGGTAAAATCAGGAAGATATTTAATTACCTGATCGTCCCAGGATAGTTTCTTTTCATCGACCAGAATCCCAGTTAATACTGAGGCAAAACCTTTGGAAACCGAACCAAGTCTGAAAACTGTATTCAGGTTAATTGAATCTTGTTTCCCAAATTCTCTTACTCCATATGTTTTAATTACCAATATCTGGTTGTCTTTTACGATGACAAAGGCTATTCCGGGCAGGTTTTCCTTCAGAAACGACTGCCTGATGAAAGTGTCATATTTAAAGATTAAATTGCTGTAAAGCAGCTTGCGTTGAAAAAATCCGCTTGTATCTGATTTTACATGATTTGGTACATCAATCGCATTAGAACCTGAGTTTATGGTAATAGCAGTTATAACTATCGTAAGAATTAATGAAAAAGCGAGTATCGTTTTTTTCCAAATCTTCATGCCCTGGTATTAATTAACAGACAAAACTAAATCTGTTTATGTGAAATATTAAAAAATAATCGACAAAGTTATTAACTATAATTGTAAAAAAAACAAATAAGTAATTGTTTTTCTGATATTTGAACAAAATAAATTAAATTTTGTTTCGCTAAAAAAATAACAACTTATATCTTATAATTGATTTATTATGAGCCAATTATTAGGTCAGATTCAAAAACTAAGATAGTTGCGAGTGAAGACAAAACCTTGGTTTTTTTAAATTTTTAGAAAGTTATTGTTTTCTGTTTAGTTTTCCCCTTCATCAAATTATCCTAACTTGCATTAAAATAATAGTTCTAATTCAACGCTATAATAAAAACTTATGTCCCGTATTATTTTTGTTTGTTGTATAATTTATTCGTTAAATCTTAAAGCCGGTTTTCAGGATAATCTTTTCCCAACATTAGATAACTGGAAAATCAATATTGACAAACATTCTTACGAAATTATCGACCTGTGGGGATTCCTGGGAGACAAAGCCGAAATATATAATACGAATGGATTTCAATCATTACAGATAGCGGAATATTCGAATAAACAGAATAATCTTATTAAAGTTGAATTATTTAAATTTAATAGTATTAACGGAGCATATGGAGTGTATATTTCAGAACGAAACCCAAAATACATAACCAATGAGTTGGGTATTGAAAGCATCTATATGGATGGAAATTTTATTTTCAGCACAGGAGAATATTTGGTTAAAATCTCAGATATTGGCCAGCAACCCGCAGGTTTAGAAAATTTAAAAAATGTTGGTATTCACATCATACAAACCATTGCACCTGCCAACAAAATGCCTGAAGCATTGGATTTATTTCCTGATGACTCTAAAATAAAGTATTCAGATAAAGTGATTCCTGAAAATTTTCTGGGATATCATTTTCTGGGAACTGCATTTACAGTAAGATACGATTCTATATTCCCCTGCATCCTTTTTATTGTCGAAGCCAAAACCAACGAAGAGGCGGCTGAAATGTTCGATGGATACTTAAGTCTCCTTAAAGAAGATAAAGTTCTTAAAGAAGGAGAATATGATTTAATTGATGATTTCTTTAATGGAAAACTGATCATCTCAAAACAATCAAAATTCCTGATCGGAGCCATGACATATACCGATAAAATACAAACAATTAATAAGTTGGAGGTTATTCGGAAAAGAATCAAACAAAATTATCCCGGGAATGAATGACGTTGGTTGAAAATTATGTTATGACAGGGTTTTTTATTGTTCTATTTCGATCAATAATTCATCTTTGGCAACCGAATCATTTTGTTTGACATGAATTTTTTTGACCTTGCCTTTAACATGTGAACTTATTTCGTTCTGCATTTTCATTGCTTCAAGAATTAGGATAGGTTCACCCTCCTTTATTTCCGCATTCTCCTCAACGAGCAAATCAACAATTTTACCAGGCATTGGAGCAACAATCATCTCAATTTTACTTTTAGTCTGATGTTTTGCGAGATATTTTTTACGGAGGTAAGATATTGGAGATTCAACAGTAAATGAATAGCTGACACCATTAATCATTACTGTATATTTATTTTGTTTTTTTTCAGTTATTTCAACCAGATATTTTTTGTTTTTATAAACCAGGTAGGTGAATCCTTCTTCACTTTCAAAAATTTTAATACCGGTTTCTTTACCGTTGATACTTACTTCCTCGCTAAATGGATCCAGTATTTTATATTTTTTATCCTTGGGAGTTACCGCAATGTATTCGTTTGGTTTCTTTTTGCGTGAATATAATTTCATATTTCAGAAGTTAAAGTGAACGGATTCGTTTATTTAAGACCCAAGGGCTTATATTTTTTCCCTGTTCAAAGTTTACAAATGTAGTTCTGTCATTTTCCAGTTCAGCAGCAAAATCAAAGGCTGCAACATATGCGGCGAGCATTTCATCATCTTTATCCTGATAGAATAGTGTATCCATTTCTTTTTCAATAAAAGACGTATTGAAATCACCTTTCTTAAATTTTTTATGACATAAAACCTTAATGCAAAACGGTATAGTAGTTTTAATTCCTTTAATCCAGAATTTTTTTAATGCGTTTACTGACGATAATAGTGCCTTTTCACGGTTTTCTCCATAAACGATTAGCTTGGCAATCATCGAATCATAATAGGGAGTGACAATTGACATATCTGTCACACCCGTATCAATACGAATATTTTTGCTTCGGGGGTAAGTAATTTTCTGAATCGTTCCGATGCTTGGAGAAAATCCTCCCTGAACATCTTCTGCATTTATCCTGCATTCAATAGCCCATCCTTTAAGCACCACATCTTTTTGTTGCATAGGTAACTTTTCATTTTGCGCTATCTTTATTTGCAATTCTACCAGGTCAGTATTCGTTACAAGTTCGGTGACAGGATGTTCCACCTGGATACGCGTATTCATCTCCATAAAATAAAACGCTTTGTCAGCATCGAGTAAAAATTCAACCGTACCCGCGCTAAAATAATTCACTGCCTGCGCAATGCGAATAGCAGCATCCCCCATTTCTTTTCTCAGTTTTTCATCAAGGGCAATTGATGGGGATTCTTCAATAAGTTTTTGATGCTTGCGCTGAATGGAACATTCACGTTCACCCAGGTGAATATAGTTTCCAAATTTATCACCAAAAATCTGAAATTCAATATGTCTCGGATTTCTAACATATTTTTCAATAAAAACCGATGCATCGTTAAAAGCTTTTTCTGCTTCCGAGGAGGCTATCTTGAACATTTTTTCCATTTGAGAAGCCTTTTCAACAATTCGCATTCCGCGACCACCTCCACCGGCAGCGGCTTTTAAAATAACCGGATAACCTATATTATTTGCAATTTCTATAGCTTCATTGTGATCTTTGACATTTCCCAGACTTCCCTGTAACAATGGTACATTGTATTTGGTTGCAATCTGTTTTGCAATGGTCTTGTTTCCCATTTTATATATGGCCGAAGCCGAAGGCCCTACAAATACAATATTTTCTTCTTCGCATCGCTTGGCAAAATATGGGCTTTCGGCAAGAAAACCATAACCCGGATGTATGGCATCAACGGAACATTCCTTTGCAGCACTAATGATTCTTTCAATGTCGAGAAATTCAGGTAATTCTTCAATGGTATCGGAAAAATCAATGATCTCATCCAGACATTTCAGGTAATAAGCGCTTGGTTCTTTCTGTGTCTTAATCCCATAAGTCTTAATACCCAGCCTTTTAGCCGTTGCAATAATTCTAACAGCAATTTCACCACGATTGGCTATTAATAGGCTTTTAATCTTCATATTTTTAGATTAAATATAACTACTAAATTTTTTATTATGTTACGAAATGAGAATTAATAATTTAAATTATGTTCAAACTGTTGTATCATACATCATAATGGAATATTCCCATGTTTTCTTGATGGAACACCAACATGTTTGTTTTCGAGGGCATCAAAGGCCGCAATAAGCTTTTTACGGGTTAAAGCCGGATCGATCACTTCATCGATATATCCTTTCTCATCTGCAACATAAGGGTTTGCGATTTCATCACGATATTTAGTTGCAAGTTCCTTTTTTAATTTCGAGGGATCCTCTGACTCAAGCAACTCTCTTCTGTAAAGTATTGATACAGCTCCTTCCGGTCCCATAACTGCAATTTCAGCAGTTGGCCAGGCAAAGTTAAAATCTCCCCCCAGGTTTTTACTGTTCATCACACAGTATGCACCTCCATATGATTTCCTTAAAATAACCGTAATCTTGGGCACAGTGGCATCTGCGTAGGCATATAATAATTTTGCTCCGTGTCTGATAATTCCATTATGCTCCTGATCTACTCCCGGTAAAAATCCCGGGACATCTTCCAGGGTAAGAATCGGTATATTGAAAGAATCACAAAATCTTATAAATCTTGCCGCTTTGGTGGATGAATTGATGTCGAGGGTACCTGCCAGTACTTTCGGCTGATTCGCGATAATACTAATGGTTTTACCTTTCAATCGTGCAAAGCCAACCACAATATTCATCGCAAAACCTTCAGAAACTTCATAAAAAGTTCCCTTATCCACGATTAGATTAATTACCTCCTTGATATCATATGGTTTATTTGGATCGTCCGGAACTATTTCACGTAACCTTTCTTCAATTCTTTCTTCAGTATCACACCAGTCAACAACAGGGGGATTTTCAAGGTTGTTCGATGGCAGGTATGAAAGCAATTTCTGCAAACCTCTGATGGTATTTTCCTCATCTTCATGAACAAAATGAGCAATTCCGCTTTTTTTCATATGAATCAAGGCTCCACCCAGCTCATCAAAGGAAACGTCTTCATTCAAAACCTCTTTAACAACATTGGGACCTGTTACAAACATATAGCTCGTCTTATTCGTCATAAATACAAAATCTGTGATGGAAGGGGAATACACTGCTCCACCTGCAGCAGGGCCCATAATTACAGATATCTGGGGAATAACACCCGAAGATCTTACATTTCTGTTAAAAATGGCTGCATAACCGGCTAAGCTGGAGACACCTTCCTGAATACGGGCACCTCCCGAATCAATAAGTCCAATCATAGGAGCTCCCATTTTCAGAGCCATATCCTGTATTTTGGTAATTTTGGCTGCATGCACTGTACCTAAGGATCCTCCCATGACCGCAAAATCCTGTGCATAAACAAAAGCTAGTCTGCCGTTTATTCTTCCATGCCCAATGATGACACCATCACCATAGGCCGTAATAATTCTGCCAAATTCACCTCCCGAAGGCGCAGCCATTGAATAAGCATCAATCTCCTCAAAAGTGTTGATATCAAATAATAATTCTATTCTTTCGCGGGCAGTTAATTTTCCTTTTGAGTGCTGCTTTTCTGCAGCATTATCCCCTTGTTGCTTTTCATAAGCCCCTTGCCTATCAAGGAATTTTTTAAACAGTTTTCCGTTTACGTCCATGAAAGATATAATTAGTTCAAATTTTTATATGTAAAATATTGATAGAAAATTATTTTATAACGGGTGGGTTTTATGTTTTCAAAGATTTGCACCAACATTTTAGTTAGTTTCAGCTGCAAATTTAATAATATTTTAATGATATAATCAAAATCAAATTTTTGCGTATTGCTCCAAAAATTATACATAAAACACATTTACTTATAGTTACAAATAAATATGATTTGAATTTGTATACGTCAAATATCGAAGAAAAATTTTTTGAATTAGAGTCTGAATCTAATTTAAAAATCTAATTATCATTTAATTAATGGAATATTCCCAAAAAAAGATAAATTAAATTCTTTTGGGATTATTTTAGTTTGAAAATTATCGGTAGTGTAATAGATACATCTACAACTTTTCCGTCTCTTTTTCCCGGAATCCATTGGGGAGATGTGTTTACGACTCTCAATGCCTCCTGATTAAAATATTCTTTATCCTCTTTTACCAACTTTACTCTGCCTACATTCCCGTCTGTATCAATTGTAAATCTCACAAAAACCTTTCCTTCTTCACTACTTTGTTTAGCGGAATCGGGATAGTTGAGTTTGTCTAAAATATATTTTTTAAACCCTTCCAGGCCTCCTTTAAACTTAGGCATTACAAAATATTCAAAATAGGTAGTATCCTTTCCCTGATGGGTGTAACATTTTCCTTTTTTCAGCATGCCGTTTACATATTTATCTTTTCGAATGGGTTGACCATTTGGATAGTATGTAATAAAATTCCCCTGTTTTACTCCATCTTTATATTGAATACTTTTAATAAGATGTCCGTCATCATTCCACTCTTTTTCCAATCCGTTGATTACTCCCTGACAATAAATTTTCTCAGATTTAAGATTGCCATTTTCAAACCACTCCTGATATGGACCATCCAATATTCCATGATCAAAATGACACTCTATATGTTTTTCACCATTAGTATACCAATAGCTGAAATCTCCAACTTCTACATCGGGATTGATCGATCGATAGGCACCTTCCATTTGTAACTGTCCTGTTAAAAAATAATCTTTTACATTATATAAAATCCTTGCAGTATCAATATTCAGCAGTCGATAATAGCTAGCATTTTCTCGTTTCGACTGTTTCCAGTCCTTATTAAAATAAACTGTATCAGACGACCATTGGGTAAATCCGGGTAAAATTATTAAGTTAAGAGATATCAAAATCAGGATAAGTTTTCGATGATTTATTTTTATATATTCCCAGAACATCTTTAGTATCATTTAATTAATCTGATTGATAAAACGAAAATTTCTTACGAAAAGTTACTTAAATTAGTTGTCAAAATCAATTATGGCTTTCATCACTCCATCTTTGTAATCTGCAACCAGTTCAAAGGCTTTGGGAGTATCTGCAAATTTAAACGTATGTGTTGGCATTCCCGATACATCCACCTTTTTGTTGGTAATCATATCAATTGCTTCTTCGGTACAATGATTTTGTCTTCTGACATTGATTATGGTAACCTCTTTTCGTCGCATTTTATCTGCTGTCAAACTCCAGGAATCGAATTCGGGAATACCAATAATTAAAATTTTGCCACCCGGTTTTACAATATCCAGTGCATTTTCAATTGCATCCTGTTGTCCGCAACATTCAAATACCACATCAAGTCCGCCCGGATTTTTGGTTAATATTTTGTCAACAACAACTTCATTTGCTGCATTACATGTCAGGAATGCCCCTGATGATTGTGCAATTTTTAATCTTGAATCTATTTTATCGGTAACCATTATGTCACCTGCATTTAACGCTCTTGCACATAAAAGTACACTCATTCCAATGGGTCCGAAACCTAAAATTCCTGTCTGGGCGCCTGCGATTTCTCCGACCTGTTTCACAGCATAAAGGCCAATTGCAAGTGGTTCTGAAATTGAGGCTTCATGAAATGTTACATTATCTTTAACAGGTATACAACTGGTTTCAGGCATAACAATAAATTCAGAAAGACACCCGGCTGCCTGGCCGGGACAACCAAGAAATTTTAACTTCCTGCACGTATTATGCCTGCCTGCTTTACATTGATCACACTCAAAACAAGGCATTGCGGGTTCTATGGCAATTCTGTCGCCCTTCCTGACGTTGGTAACTTTACTCCCCACTTTTTCAACTACTCCTGCTCCTTCATGACCTACTGCAAAAGGGTATTCGACAATCTGGCTTCCGATTCTGCCTTGGGTGTAATAATGTACATCTGAACCGCACACTCCGACAGATTGCATCCTGATGAGAACATCGAAATCACCTTTAATTTCGGGCATATTGGTATCCAATAGTTCCATTTGCCTTATGCCTGCAAGCATCATGCTTTTCATATTCAAAACAATTTAGTTATATGAATTTGATTTTGGTACAAATTTAATTCCGAAAAATGAATCAGGAATATTTTAACCAAAATATCACAAAACTTTGTTTATTCTATTTTCAAACAGTTTTACTTATAAATAGTTGCATAAATAAGAGTATTTATTAACCTATTATATTTCAAATTTTGTTAAACTTATTTCGTAAAAATGGCATACATCCTGCATATTTTGCGCAATTTTGTTATCCATAGAAATAGCACTCCCTATGATTGATCATGCAACAATAGACAAGATTTTTTCTGTAACTGATATTGTTGAGGTTATTGGTGAATTTGTGAATTTGAAACGTTCAGGTCAGAATTATAAGGGATTGAGTCCGTTCACGAACGAAAAAACCCCCTCCTTTTTTGTAAGTCCTTCTAAAGGTATTTTCAAATGTTTTAGCTCCGGCATTGGCGGAAATGCGGTAACCTTTTTAATGGAACATGAAAAATTGTCCTATCCTGAAGCTTTAAAATTTCTAGCCGGAAAATATAATATCGAAATTTTTGAAAAAGAAGATACGGATGAAGAACGTCAGCAAAAAGACGATAGAGAAAGCATGCTGGCTGTTAATACATTTGCCCAGAAATATTTTACTCAAAATCTGACTTCAACAGATGAGGGGCGTGCTATCGGACTTGCATATTTTCATGAACGGGGATTCAGGGATAATTTCATTGAAAAATTCCAGTTAGGATATTCCCGTGAGCAAAAAGATTCATTTACGAAGACCGCATTGCACCAGGGATTTAAATTGGAATATCTTACGAAAACCGGTCTTTCTATTCAAAAGGAGGATTACAATTTCGACCGGTTTCACGGAAGAGTTATGTTTCCGATACATGGATTATCAGGCCAGATATTGGGTTTTGGAGGAAGAATTTTAAGGAGTGACGATAAAACTGCAAAATACCTTAATTCACCGGAATCTGAAATCTATCACAAAAGCAATATACTGTATGGTATTTATTTTGCAAGACAATCCATTATCAAAACTGATAAATGCTTTCTTGTTGAAGGGTATACGGATGTATTATCCATGCATCAGGCAGGTGTTGAAAATGTGGCAGCTTCTTCGGGTACCTCATTAACCGTGGAACAAATCAGACTTATAAAACGGTTTACTAAAAATGTAACTGTACTCTATGATGGCGATGAAGCAGGAATTAAAGCATCCCTAAGAGGAATCGACCTGATTCTTGAAGAAGGACTGAATGTGAAAGTTGTTTTATTTCCCGAAGGAGAAGATCCCGATTCTTTCTCAAAGAAAAGAACTGCTAACGAATTTCAGGACTTTATCAAGAAAAGTGAAAATGATTTCATTACGTTCAAAACTCGTCTTCTTATCAAAGATGCTCAGTCTGATCCTGTAAAACGGGCAACGTTGATCAATGATGTGGTTCATTCCATTGCAATGATTCCCGATGGAATTACACGAACGGTCTATATAAGGGAATGCGGTAAAATTCTTGATGTTGACGAGAGAATCTTGTACTCGGAAATAAGGAAAATCCGAAGGAAATTTGCTGAGCAACGTTATAAAACGGATTTATCTTATCCGGTTTATACCGGTGATGATGAAAAATCTGCTCTTAAACCCAGCTCTGTTCCGGATCCGCCGTATATCGAAAGAGATATTATACGTTTACTTCTCATGTACGGTAATCAGCAAGTTATAAACGTATTAAATACTAAAAACCAGGAGGAATTGGTCCCGGTTGCAAAATATATTATTAATGAGATTGATGGTGATGATTTGGAATTTAAAGACAATCTGTTGAAGACTATTTATGTCGAATTAAAAAATATGATTACGAACGATGGTAAAATTGAAGAGAAATACTTCCTCTTTCATCCGGACAATACCATTGCCAATGTATGTGTTGATTTATTAACTTCTACCCACCAGTTAAGCAAGATTTGGAAAAAGCATGAAAATTTGATTGAAACCGAAGATATGAAACTGAAGGAAATAGTTCCTGAAACCATAAATGCCTTTAAAAATCAGAAAGTACTTGCCCTGATTAAAGAAACGCAAAAGCAATTAAAAACGGCTCAGGAATCAAATGATCCCGACAATATAATGCTTCTGCAACAACGATATATTATTTTAAACGAATTAAAACGAAATCTGTCTAAAAATCTTGGCGACAGAATTATACTTTAAAATATTGTTTCCGAAAAATTCTGTTGTCCCTTAGACTAAAAATCAAAAAATTATGGTTTCTTCTATCCCCAATTCATATGCAACAAATCGTGAAATATTTTGATTCAGCCAGTTAGGCTGATGTGCATCCGAACTTAGAACAAAACTGAATTTAGTTTTAAAGTCTGAAAAATAATTTCTCCAATCATAACGATATACATATCTGTTATTTATTTCAATGTAACATCCCTGAGGTACCTTACTAAGATTTGTACCGATGGCATATGGATGTGCTATAATTACCGGTTTACCTGTTAATATTAATTTTGACACTGCTTCATAATCTTTGGGGTGATCCCAGCAATGCAAAATATAATAATCAAATGGGTATTCAATAGCCTCATCCACTTGTTTGTGCCCGTCAATTTCGGTCCCTAGTTTTAAACTGTAATTTCTTACCTCTTTGGCATATAAAGTAAAATTTGAACCTGTAATGTATTCAAAATGGTCAGATATCCCAATAATTTCAGCATGATTTATTGTTGAAACCAGTTCAATGGTCTGCTCTTTTACCACCGCGCTGTCACCTGTTGAAAAAATTGTATGTATATGTAAATCCTGCTTATACAATGGAAAAAGTTTCATTTGCCAATAATTTAACTCATGATAGATATAAAATAATTTTGAAAGTGCTTTAAAATTTTAACTCAATCAATGAATAATTCCGTAATAATATAATCTGCAATTAATTTTCCTTCTTTTGACAATATATAATTTTCAGAATGATTCAGCATTTTACCGGTTTCAACAAATTTCATTGAATTCTGTTTAAACCTGTTATAAAACTTATTTCCAAACGTATTGCGAATATAATTCAAATCTATGCCCCACATGGTTCTCAATCCGGTCATTATATATTCGTTAAATTTGGCTTTGATATCTAGTGTTTCTATTTCATAGAATTTTTCGTTCTTTTCAATACATTTTATATAGGCATCATTATCAGATACATTCCATTGTCTGGTGAATATATTGTATGAATGGGCTGAAGGTCCGATTCCCAAATACATATTCCCGTTCCAGTAATTGGTATTATGTCTTGAATACAATCTGTTTTTTGAAAAATTTGAAATTTCATAATGTTCAAAATTATGTTGTTCTGCCTGTTTAATAAGCAATTTATATTGATCAATACTATCGTCTTCCGTTGCTGATGTAATTTCTTTCTTATCCAACATTTTAGATAATTCAGTTTTAGGTTCATAGGTAAGATGATATGCGGAGAGATGCTGAATATTCAATGAAAAAGCCTGATTAAGATTAATATTCCATTCCTTAAGCGTCATTCCGGGAATTGCATAGATCAAATCGATGCTCAGGTTTGAAAAACCCACCTTCAAAGCATTTTCAACAGATTCAATTGCTCTGACAGAATCATGGCGTCTGTTTAAAAATTTAAGATCCCGATCAATAAAAGACTGTATTCCGATACTTAATCTGTTAATTGGTGTACTATTTTTCAAGTCAGACAAGTATTGGTTTGTAAGATCATCAGGATTAGCCTCAAAAGTTATTTCAACATCAGGAACAATATTATATATCGAATAGATCTTATTCAGAATATTGTTTATCTCATGCATCGTTAAGACTGAAGGGGTACCTCCTCCAAAATAAATCGTCTCGATATTTTGATTTTCAAGATATCCATCTCTTAATTCTATTTCATTAATCAAAGTTGAGACTAATTTGTTTTTATTTTCAAAGATATTGCATCGATGAAAATCGCAGTAAATACATAATTTCCTGCAGAATGGAATATGAATATAAATTCCTGCCATGGATTTTTCCAGAGAATCCAAAATTATTTATAATCTAAGTATTACAAACTGCTTCACTTAAAAAATTAATAACTTTAACTTGAATGTTATTTTATAAAAACTTATAAATGAAACACACAACTTCAAAATCCGATCCCTCACGAAAGGCATCGATACCTGAATCGGAATATCAGTATCTTATGAACGAACAGGTTTATCAACAACTTTTTTTTTATTCAACCGATTTAATATTGATTTATGATCTAAACCAGAAGCATTTTATAAATGCAAATCAAATCGTTATTGAATCGTTAGGTTATCAGCTTGATGAAATTATTACAAAGCAATTGGAGGATTTATTTGATACCACTTCTCTCCGGACAAGTAATAATATTGATAATTTATTTAATCTTGTTTCCTCCGGATATACCGATTTGTTCCAATGTCTTATGAAAAAAAAAGAAGGAGATTCTTTTTGGGTTGAAGCATCACTAACAAGCATCCGGAACAATAATACCAAGTTGGTAATGATTAATGCCCGAAACAATGAAAAAAAGAAAAGGTTGGAGGAGACTTTACTTCAGACAACAGATATATTTGAGAATATTCAAACCGGGATGCACATTTATGAAATTGAAGATATTAATGATGACAGAACATTAAGAATGGTAGCTGCCAATCCTGCAACTGAAGAACTTACAGGAGTGCCTGTAGGTGAAATTATCGGAAAAACACTTGATGAAAATTTCCCTGGTTTAAGAGCAAAAGGTATACCTCAAAAATATGCAGAAGTTATAAGAACAAAAAAATCCGTTGAAATAGAGGATATTCATTATTCGGACGAACGTATAATTGCAGGTGCATTTAAAGTTAAAGCATTCCCTTTGTCAAACAACAGGGTCGGGATAACTTTTGAAAATATTACCGAGAGGAAAAAGACCGAGGAAGAACTGATAAGTTCCTCAAAATACCTGGAAGGCATTATTAATGCATCTCCCTCTATTATATATGTTTACAATCTTGAAAAAAAGAAAATCACCTATATTTCAGATAAAATCCTCGATTTAACTGGCTTTACTGTCGATGAAATCTATGATATGGATGATTCAATCAAAGCATTAATAGATCCTGAAAATTTGCCGTTGCTATTAGATACTTTTAATAAGATGCATAATTCGATAATTGAAGATGTGTCTGAATTGGAAATGCGAATGTACAGAATGGATAAAACCTATGTCTGGATATCTTTTTCAGCGCTGGTATTTGAAAGAGATGATAAGAAAGTTCCAATTCAAATCATAGGTTCGATATCTGAAATTACCGAAAGAAAAATGGCCGAATTTGCACTTAAAAAAAGTGAAGAAAATTACCGCCTTATAGTTGAAGGTCAATCTGATATGATAATTAAGGTAAATGCAAAAGGCCAAATCTTATTCGTGAGTCCTTCGTATTGCGAAAAATTTGGTATGACGGAAAATGAGATACTACATACCAAATATCTGCCCGTAATAAACGAAGATGATAAGTTGAAAAATAGCATTCCATTGGATAAACTAAAAAAGCCACCGTATACCTGTATTATTGAACAACGTGAAATGACCAGGGACGGGTGGAGATGGCTGGCATGGTCTCTTAAAGCAATATTTGACGAAAACGAGAAATTAAAAGAAATTATTTATGTTGGCAGAGATATAACCGACCGAAAGAGTGCGGAACAAGCAATGATTGATAGTGAGGAAAGGTACAGAACCTTATTTGAACAGGCTGCAGACGGAATACTGGTAGGCGATATGTCAGGAAAAATAAGTGATTTGAATAGCAATATGTGCAAAATTGCCGGCTATGATAAAAATGAATTATCAGGTTCACAAATTGATGTGTTATTTGATCAATCAGAACTTAATTTAAAACCTTTAAGGTATGATTTGTTGAATTTGGGTCATAATATTATCATTGAACGAAATCTTTTAAGGAAAGATGGGACAAAAATCCCGGTTGAAATGAGTACCAAACAGCTTGCGGATGGAAGGTTACTGGCCCTGGTAAGAGATATTACCGAGCGAAAAAAATCTGAATCCGATTTGATCGAAAGCGAACAAAAATACAGACTACTTTTCGAATCGGCTTCAGATGCCATCTTTATGATGAATGAAGATAAGTTTGTGGATTGTAATAAAGCTACATTAGAAATATATGGCTGTACAAGAAATCAAATTATCGGAAAAACCCCGTTCAGATTTTCTCCAAAATTACAACCCGATGGACGAGATTCGAAATCAAAGGCGTTGGAAAAAATACATAATGCTCTTTATGTTGGACCCCAGTTTTTTGAATGGCAGCATATTAAATTCAATGGAACATCTTTCGATGCTGAGGTTGCCCTGCAAAAAATCGAATTG
Source organism: uncultured Bacteroidales bacterium (assembly GCA_963781805.1). Lineage (GTDB taxonomy): Bacteria > Bacteroidota > Bacteroidia > Bacteroidales > UBA10428 > JAFGPL01. The sequence continues at coordinate 3,654,062 of CAWAHF010000004.1, read as the reverse complement.
TCGGGTGAAATATTTTTACAAGCAATTGTCAGGGATATAACTTCAAGAAAACTTGCGGAAAATGCTTTAAAGGAAAGAGAATCTGAACTGGCTGAAACCAACCGGATGCTTGAATTAATATTGAATACAATACCGGTAAGGGTATTTTGGAAGGATAAAAACTTTAAATTTTTAGGATGCAATAAACTATTTGCCAAAGATGCCGGATTTGATGATCCCAGGGAAATCATTGGAAAGACCGACTATGAGCTTAACTGGAAGGAGCAGGCAGATTTATATCATGCCGATGACGAAAAAATACTTGCATCATTACAACCGATACTAAACATTGAAGAGCCTCAATCCTCACCGGATGGAAACACCATTTGGTTGCGAACGAATAAAATCCAGTTAAAGAATATTCATAACCAGACCATAGGGATTTTAGGTACTTATGAAGATATAACACAGAAAAAGTTAGCTGATAAAGCCTTATTTGAAAGCGAATTAAAATTCAGAAATATATTTAACCGAAGCAGCGATGGTATAATTATTCTTGATTTGGAAAATACAATTATCGAAGCCAATGAGAACTTTTTAAATAGAACCTCAATTACAAAAAAAGATATTCGAAATACCAATTTGCTTGAATTAATAGAAAATTCATACCATAAATATGCTGCCGAAAGCATAAATGCTGCAGTAAATCATTTAAATCCCCAATCAATCGAATTAAATATTGTTACAAAAACAAATGAAGTATATCCTGCAGAAACAAATTTTACCCTTATTGATTATGAAGGCGGAACAGCTATCCTCACAATGATAAGAGATATCACAGAAAGAAAGCAAATTGAGAAAAAAATTCTGGATGCCATTATAAGAACAGAAGAAAGAGAAAGAGAAAAATTTGCCAAAAATCTGCACGATGATCTTGGTCCATTATTATCCAGTATAAAAATGTATATTAATTCGATAATAAGTGTTACCGCGGAAAAACAAAAATTTATTTTAGAACAATTGAATGAAATTACAAAAGAAGCCATTCAAAGTACGAAAGAAATATCCAACGATTTGAGCCCTCATGTTTTAAAAAATTACGGACTCATAGCTGCTGTTGAGTCATTTTCAAGACGTATTGAAGAACATATGAAAGTTGATTTTACCACCAATATTACCGATAACAGATTTTCTGAAGAAATTGAGACATCGGTTTACAGAATTATTAAAGAATTGTTTAATAATACCATTAAACATGCCAATGCAAATAAAATTGGGTTAAAAATTACATTGCTGGGTAAAAGACTAAAATTGATTTACTCCGATAATGGTAGAGGATTTAATATCAAAGATATGGATAAAAAAGAATCAAGAGGCATGGGAATATCTAACATCATAAGTCGGGTAAGATCTTTAAAAGGTACTCATACATTATCTGCCGGACAAAATAAAGGGATAAAATTTGAATTGGAAATACCATTGTAATATTTTAATAAGTTGATATTTTATTAATTATTAATTATTTTTAAAATAATTTAGTATTCGAAAATCATTACGTATACCTGAAATCCAATATCTGCCAAACCTTTTTATGAAAAAGCATAATATTATTATTGTCGATGATCATCAACTATTCAGAAACGGATTAAAGTTTATACTTAACGAAATGAATGATGTTCAAGTTGTTGGTGAGGCTTCTAATGGAAAAGAATTTTTAGACTTACTTGAATTTGGATTACCCGACCTTGTACTAATGGATATTAATATGCCGATCATGAATGGTGTTAACGCATCAAAAATTGCGCTTGAGAAATATCCTGGTTTAAATATTCTTGTTTTATCGATGTATGGAGAAAGCGAATATTACAATACAATGATTGATATTGGTGTAAAAGGATTTATTCTGAAAGATGTGGATAATAAGGAGTTGCGGGATGCAATTGATAAAATAACTTCCGGAGGAACCTATTTTTCCCAGGAATTATTGCTTAACCTGATAAAAAACAAAACCTATGACGAGAATATCTTCCTTACACGTCGTGAAAAAGAAGTTTTAGAACTAATCTGTAAGGGATTTTCTAATCAGCAAATTTCAGAACAACTCTTTATCAGCCAGAGAACAGTTGAAAGGCACAGATCAAACTTATTACTTAAAACAGAATCAAAAAATTCTATCAGTCTTGTAGTCTACTCCATAAAACACAAACTTATTTCACTTTGAATATGCCTGTTTTTTACATGTAGGATTTAATTTTCTGGGTCGTTAAATTAATTCCTGCGTGAGTTAATTCACAATTCAAAATAGCTGTTATCAAAATCAATTATAGTAAACTGTCGGTAAATACCCAATTATTATGCGTGTATATACGAATAATAAAATGAGTAAAAATCTAAAAGAAATAAGTGTTTTTGCTAATTAATTCTGGATTGTTGTACGTTATTTTTGTATCATAAAATAAGATTTAAAAAATAGAAAGGTTTTAAGTTTTTTATAAGGGTTTTAGTTAGTTTTAGGGTTTGGTTGGATTTAGGTGGGATAAACGGGATGTTCTTTTGACATCCCGTTTTGATTTTATCTATTCGATACACCTATTGTAAAATCTTATTATACTATTCAAATTTTTTTCAAACCTCCTTAAAAGATTATTAACCTGCAAAAGCACACACCTTTATTAATGCGCTAAATATTAAAGTTTTAAATATATTTCTATCATTTAAAGTCTTAAAACCGTCGGTAAATACCCAGTTAATTTAAGTATTTACCACCTTTCAAAATAGGTGTAATCTTTTTATAATTGGGTATTAAAAACAATAAACAATATTCTCTCTTTAAGTACTTTTGATTAAATTCTCATCTATATGAAAAAACTCAAGGTACTTGTAGTTGATGATAATCCGCATTTTTGTAATGCATTAAAATTTATGCTCCTTGATTCGTTTGAAGATAAAATTGAAACAATAACCATTGCAAATGATGGTGAAGAATGTCTGAAAGAACTGAAAAATAAGCTGTACGATGTTGTTTTCATGGACATTAATATGCCAAAAATCAATGGAATTGATACTACAAGAGAGGCAACTGTATTGTATAGAAATTTGATCATAATTGCTATTTCTTTTCACTCTGAAATGAAATTTATTGTTCAGATGATTGAGGCAGGTGCACGGAGTTATATTATTAAGGATGAAATTAATAAAGAGTCATTAGAAAAAGCATTAGCTATTGAATATTCATATTAAATGTTGTATTTTTATATAAAATATTAAAATACTCTTTCAGAGTCTTTGATTAGTGCGGATTAATTGTGTTGTGATGCCCCCGGCTTAAATAGTTGGGGGTATTTTTTTAACATAACCCACAACTGCATTCGAAACTGCCCTTGGTTGAGGACTCATGGAATAGATATTTTTATTATAATCCCGGTTATATGGAGATATATTTAAAACTTTATTATCCACTACGAGTGTACTACTTCCACCTGGATCGAACCCCAACGCTTTAACTATCCCCAATTCATGCATAACTTTAGCCATATCTAAATGCGTTGCTCCAACCGATTCACGTATCCTGCCATTTATAACTACAATATACAAATTACCTCTATCATCAAGACCTGCTGCAATTTTAGGCCCCCGCATATCTGTATAATCCAGTCTTGCTGCCTGGGTTTTTATGGAATTTTCTGTATTCCAGCCTCCCTTTTCCATGTCAATTGCTATTTTCCCCTCATCAATTAGCAATGGACCCGCACCAATAGCATGAAGCACATTTTCCAGACCATTTATGGATAATTTTAATTGCGAATCCTTTACAATAATATTTTCCGGAAAACTTTTTTCCGGAAAAGACAATGTTAAGCCAACAGGTAGTACCTCTACGAAATGGTTATTGTTTGGATAAATGATATCCATCACATTTGTTCCCGCCAATCTCACAATTACCCTGTTTTTTGATACTATTTCATTTTTTGGATACAACAGATCGAAATAACCAGGCTGCTCATTTTCGAGAAAATCCTTATTATATATATCCTTGCCAAATTCTATCGTTGATTCCTTTCCATATATTGATATTCCGTTTTTAACATTTGCCCTTTTGATATCAATTTTTCCGTCAGGGTATATCATCATAGCTGCTTTGTTAAACAAAGGAGGACAAACCAGATTTCTGTTATGGATGATTAATCCCAGAGGAGTTCCAATGTATGATTCCGGCAATCCTAGTTTTCCAATCAGTTCGGCATTTAATATATAACCGCCATTCCATCCTATTTGAACCAATACACCATTCTCAGCTTCAAATTCTTTAATAAACTCCGTTACACTTTTTGGTTTATGAATGCTTGAAATCGTATTGAATATCCATTTATTTTCAGAATCATTTAACTTGACTTTTGCATATACTCCGTTATATGGATTACCATCAGGATATTTTCCGTTTATATGGTAATATTCCACATAATTAGTTGAAGCTTTCTTTGCCTGAAGTTTCTTCAAAATTAAGGCAACAGGAGTACCTCTTTCTTCAGTTTCCGATTTTATTATTTCGAATATTTTTTCTTCACCATATTTTTGGCTCAATTCAATAAATTGCTTGCTTTTAATTAGGTCATCAAAATCTTTCGCTGTTTGTATGGGTGTTGGATATGCAATGGTGGGTCGAATTCCCGCCGGAACAAACTGGATATATCCCGAATCCTCTGAAATCCCAAGTAAATTTGCAGTAATCGGATGTACAGCCTTCCCAATATGAAATTTATCTAAATCTACAATATCTGTCATCAGTATTGCTTCGGGTCGGCACGATATTAAAAACCCATTCTTATCATGTATTTTGTTCAGAGCGTTCAGGGCCTCACTTCCCAACTGATTGAAATGAATACCAAGGCACCACTGTTCGGTACCTATAATTTTTAAAACGCCATGTTTATGCAACAGGTATAATTCTTTTTCCTGACCATTTTCAATATAATCGGTAATTTCTTCAATGTTAAACCATCGACCGATAGGTTTTGTCTGCGCGAAAACATAAATTGGAGAAAGATTATTCTTATTATTAAGTATCATTATTTCAGTAAGTTCTTCTTCAATTTTCAGGTTTAATCTGGATCTTACTGACTGAAGAGCAAAAAATTCAAGCTCATATTTGACATAATCTCCCGGAAAAATTCCAATGGGTAAATTAGACTGCAATTTCTTAATTAATATTCTTCTGTCATCAATGGCAATATCAGAGCTCATCGTCATTTGTGCCAGGGCTAAATCCCAATCTGTAAAAAAATGTGAACTCTCATCAATTTTTCTTTTTGTATGTTTTCCGACAATGTCTATAAATAGCATATTTACCAGGCCTGTAAGTTCCTGAGGTGTAAAATCCCTGTAGGGATAATAATACCTATTGCGGTGACGGTATGCAAATGAATGATCATATCTTGTTTCTGTCTCCTCTTTGTAATAATAGAATATATTGTCAACTGCGTTGTAAAAATCCAGATGATTTTGATTAATGGTAAATTGGTTCTCATTTATCAAAGATTTGGCATAAGAAGTAATATAGCTTTTCAATTGTTGTTCTTCTTTTCTGAACGCACTGGGATCTATAAGTGATTTTAATTGAAGCATAAAGGCCATTTTACCATATCCTGATAAGTATTGCCTCTTGGAGGTATTTAGAATTTTCTGCAATTCTTTGCAATCATGATTTACAATTTTGTGGTATTTATCTAATGATTTCAAAGTTTTTGCAAATATTTTTTCATTCCCCGAAATTTGATGATAAACCAATTTTAGTATATAAGTCATATTATCAGTTAGGGCTTCAAGACTATATCTCTTTTTTACTGCAAGTTTATTATGTAAGACTTCTTCTGTGTATTTATGAGGAAATAATACTCTTTCAATAACTTCCTGTGCATGTTTTGAGGTAATTTTTTTACCGTCAAACTCAATAACTTTCAGTCTGTCTTCCTCAGGCAAATTTTCTCCGATAACTTCAGAATAAACATCCTCAGGAAAATATCTCCTGCACAAAACTGGAGTTCCACAAGCAGCAGCTTCAATAATGGGCAATCCCCTACCCTCTGTATGGCTTGGAAGCAATATCAACGATGCTATGTTATATAATTCCGGAATTCCAACAGGTGCTGTAAACCTTTTTTTAAAGAGCTCTTTATCCAATTCGCTAAATAAAAAAGCCAGGTACACTCTTTGTTGAATAAAAGGATCTGTAACATTAAGTAATTCAGAAAACCTGCTTATAAGTTTCTGAAAATATTCATAGTGACCAAGCGCAATCGGCCCGGTTACCAATAAGGTGAACTTCAAATTAGGTGTGGATTTAAGTCTTTTAATTATGTCATCATTGTTGAAAAGCCTTTTCAATAATTTAAATCCGAGTTCTATTCTTTTTCGTGCAATAATTCTTGTTGGTTGTAAAAAAATAATGTTTTCATTCAAAAATTTATTTACGGGCTTGGTTTTATATCCAATAAGAATAGGTCGCGAATTTCTTATATCTACAAGTTTGTTTTTTATTGCATCCGATACAGAGTAAGATATCAGTGCATCGCTATACCTGCTAAGAATTCTCTCAAACTGATAAAATGCGTTGATCTTTTTTCGTTTACTTATAAAAAAGTACATATCTGTATCAACTGCAGTGCCAATTTCAGCAACATTTGCGGGATTATGCCCATTTTCCTGTATTAAATGAACCGATTGCTTGTTATTGATATTAACATTTATCCATGACCTTGATTCCCAAGGAAATAAGACTTCAATAAGTGAAAAGAATTCACCCAGATGAAAATTTGAAAAGAAAAAATCACGTGCTCCTGGTTTTAATCCTTTCGTTTCCATTTCAATCTGAATGTTGCCATTTTCCCAATAAAAATCGTGATTGTTATTAATTACCGGAATACCCATAAGTTCAGATACTAAAACAACTGCAAGCGACAATGAAACATTCCCTGGATTTGAACAAACATTAATAAGATAAAGCAGGAAAATATCATTTTTTTCGATGTATCTGCCTAACTTTTCTGCAATTAATAATACATCATCCCAATACTCAATGATTAATTCATTGTATCTTTTGCTTCCTCTCTCAAGTTTTGTAAAATAAAAATCATGGTAAAATTTCCAGTCATCAAAACCTTGCATTTCAGAAATTTCATGCTTTACAGTTTTCAAATGAACTAATTTTTCAGATTCGGGGTAAAATTTCCCCGATATATAATGAATTTTGATTCCTACAAATAAATCCCTGAATATTTGGGCATATTTTTCTACTTCGATACTGACTCCGTCAACAGAAAATTGAAAAGTCACAAATGCCATTGCTTTTTCTGACAGAAAATTACAAAATTCCTCGTATGTCCCCTGAAATTTAGCAGTGGGGAGTTCTTTATTTTCTTTAAACCGATCTATAAAAATTCCCAAATCAAACCACGTGCTTATTTTCTCTTTCTTTAAAAAGGCAAGCATTTCATCTGCTGACATTCTTCTTTTCATAAACAAGCTTATAAATAAATACAGGTAGCACGGTGAAAAAATGTAAAATTAACTAGCTTGATCTTAGAGAAAGAGTCGCTTTGTTTTGAACCTAATTAGTTTGTTCCGGTTCAAAAATCAGAGTGGAAAGCGCAGATCAAAATTGAGAGAAAATTACCGCACAATGTCACAATTTAGAAAAAAAAAATGAATAATCTGTCAATTTAAAAATTTTAGAGTAATATTTGCCGAAATTATTAATGTTTTATGGAAATTAAGAGGTTTCGAAACTCATTGGTTTGGTTAGCAATAATAATGATAGTTACACTTATGCCGGGAAATAAAATTACGCATATATCCCTGTTTAAACATATGGATAAGGTAGTTCATTTTATACTGTTTTTTGTATTCACCTTAGTTCTTATTACAGATTTGGCAAAAGGAATTTATCCTGAATTTATTCAGAAATTTGACTGGCTAATTGCAGTTGGTTTAGGAATATTTATAGGAATGTCTACTGAATTGATCCAATATTTTTTTATTTTAGGTCGAACCGGTAGTGTTTATGATTTTTTATCGGATATTTCCGGAGTTGCCGTAGGTTTGAGTGGATATTGGCTTTTAAGAATTAAAGAATAATCGATTTTTCTGATTTTTTAATTTCTTCAGCTAACTCTCCAATGTGTTGTTCATTAAATAAAATCAATAACTGATTTCTGATTATTTCATACTTGTTGTGTAATGGACATTGCATTCCACCTTCCTTACAATTTCTCATCGATATCAGGCATTTCTCAAATAAATCATTCCCATCAAAAATATTTACAATATCATATAAGGAAATCAAATTGGGATCTTTTCCAACTCCAAAACCTCCATTTGGACCCTTTGTTGATGCAAGTAGTTTATGTTTAACAAGTACCTGAAGAATTTTTGATAAGAAAGGAGAAGGTATATCCAAATCTTCACTTATTTTTTTAATACCTATTTTATGTTTGTCATTTGAATTTAAAGCGATATAGATAGTCGCCCTTATTGCATATTTGCTTGTATTCGATAACATTATTTCATGGGTATTTTATCAATTCGTACCTTATGTCTTCCACCGTCGAAGGGAGTGGTGAGAAATTTATCCACGATATTGAATGCCAAATCTTTTGAAATAAATCTCGCAGGAAGGGCGCAAATATTAGCATCATTATGCCGCCTGGCTAGTTCGGCGATCTCAATATTCCAACAAAGAGCGGATCTTATTTTGGCATGCTTGTTTACAGTCATATTAATTCCATTTCCACTTCCACAGATTGAGATCCCCATAACATTTTGCTCATTTTCTACAGATGTCGCCAGGGGATGTGCAAAGTCAGGATAATCACTGCTTTCAGAATTAAAAGTGCCAAAATCGGTAATCTTGTAACCACTTTTTTCCAAATGCCTCTTTACCTCTTCCTTAAGTTCATATCCTGCATGGTCTGCGGCTAATGCGATCTTCATCATTTTCTTAAGCCATAATATTTAAAATGTTATAATATAAACATTTACCCCTTTTTCGTTATCAACAACAAATATGTTAATATTATGTTAAACTATATAAAGAAATATTAATAAATTAATTTGACTTTTCAATTTTGGGATGTGTATAAAATTTTTATTATCAAATCAAAGATATAATTATAGATTTTAATTCAAAAAAATCCACAAAATTTAAACAATCCGTTATATAAAAATTTCTCATTAATTTTGCAGATATTACGTTATTAACAGAATGTTTATAATTCAACAAAAACTTCTGTATCAACACAAAAAAATTAACATTGCTGTTAGTTACTGTTTAATAGAATATCAATATCTTAAAGATCAAGTAAAGTATATAAAAAAAACTAACAGTATCAACAAGATATTATAATAATTAAATTTTAAATAAATGAATAATAATATATATAATACAGTGTTAAAATATGGATACCTGAAACAAAAAACAGATCCAAAAATGAATTTAATTGTTGAAATAAATAAATTAAAAAAAGAAAAGAACGCTACCATAATGGCACACTATTACCAAAATTCTGAAATTCAGGATTTGGCAGATTTTATTGGAGATAGCCTTGCTTTGGCTCAAATAGCTGAAAAAATTAATTCGAAAATTGTTATTCTGGCAGGTGTTCATTTTATGGCTGAAACTGTGAAAATTCTTTGTCCTGAAAAAAAAGTTTTAATTCCTGATCTGAAAGCTGGTTGTTCACTTGCTGATTCATGCCCAATAGAAAATTTTTCACATTTTTTAGTGAAGAATGAACATGATATTGTTATTAGTTATGTTAATACTACTGCTGAAATAAAAGCAAAATCTGACATTATATGTACTTCGTCCAATGCTAAAATAATTGTAGACAGTGTACCAAAAGGAAAAAAGATACTATTTGCGCCTGACAAGAATCTGGGGAATTATATCAGTTCTATTACAGGGCGAAATATGATAATATGGGACGGTGCCTGTCATGTTCATGAAAAATTTTCTTTAGAAAAAATATTGGAGTTAAAAGAAAAATTTAAAAACGCAAAAATTATTGCTCATCCTGAATGCCAAAAGCAAATTTTAATTATATCTGATTTTATAGGTTCAACTTCTGCATTATTAAAATTTGTTAAAGATGATGACAGTAAAGAATATATTGTAGCTACAGAATCCGGGATAATTCATCAAATGAAAAAGAAGTGTCCTGATAAAGTTTTTATACCTGCACCACCAATAGATTCTTCTTGCGGATGTAATGATTGTAATTTCATGAAATTGAATACAATTGAAAAAATATATCTTTGTTTAAAATATGAAATTCCTGAAATCGTTTTAGATAAAGAATTAAGTAAAATGGCATATCGACCAATTAAAAAAATGTTAGAAATTTCTGAAAATGCAGGATTATAAAATAGTATTAAAATACATATTATATATGTTAATTTTTGTGTTAGCTACAAAAAATAGCTTAGCACAGAATGATTCTTTAAAAGATGGATATAATATTATATATTATAAAAATAAAAAAATTTCGAGTGAAGGATTAATTAGAAATGGTAAGCCTGATGATTATTGGAAAACTTATTATCCGACAGGAGTTATAAAATCTGAAGGAAACAGAAAAAATTTTCTTTTAGATAGTACATGGATATTTTATAATAGTTATGGTGATACATTAGAAAAGATAAACTATTTGTATGGAAAACGTAATGGTTACAGCTATACATTAAATACAGATAGAAATGATAAACCAGAATATATTGGAAATATTATTTCGAAAGAGTTATATGTAAACGATAAAAAAGAAGGTAAAGCATATTACTATTTTAATAAGGGAAATATTTTAAAAATTGCAAATTATAAGGATAACAGACTTGATGATAATACATATGAATTTGATGATAAAGGTAATATTATAACAATTTATAGATACAACAAGGGAATTCTTATAGAAAGAGATAAAATAAATCGTTTCAATGAAAATAATGAAAAACAAGGACAATGGATGGAATTTTATAAAAATTTGAATGTAAAGTCCGAGACGAATTATGATAATGGAAAGAAAAATGGAATATTTAAAGAATACGACAATGATGGAAAAATTACACTCCTATTAAAATATGATGATGATAAAATATCAACTAATAAGAATATAGAAGAGGATAGTGTTGATGTTATTAATAAGTATGATAATAGTGGTAGATTAATATTTAGCGGAACATACCGTGATACTATACCAGTCGGTATACACAGGTTTTTTGATAAAAATGGTAATGTTGTAAATTCTTTTATTTTTAATGAAGATGGGAAAAAGGTAGCAGAGGGAATAATAACAAAAGAGGGAAAAAAAGAAGGAAAATGGAAATATTTTAATGATAAAGGAAATTTAAAATCCGAAGGAAATTATGTAAATAATAAAAGAAATGGCCGATGGAAATATTATTTCAATAACGGAAAGGTTGAACAAACTGGAGATTTTAAAAATGATATGAACGATGGAGTTTGGACATGGTTCCTCGATAATGGTGAAATTAGAAAAGAAGAATATTATTTAAATGGCAAAGAAGATGGAGAATCTGTAGAATATGATGAAACCGGTAAAATTATAGAAAAGGGAGAATATATTGAGGGAGAAAAGGAAGGAGAATGGTATCATTATATTAACGATCACAAGGAAATTGGATCTTATGTAACGGGTTTAAGAGATGGAAAATGGAAATATTTTTATGATAATGATCAACTAGAGTTTGAAGGAAATTATGTGCAGGGAAATCCAGATGGAAAACATAGATATTTTTATGATAATGGAGTTTTAAAAGAGGAACAATTTTATTCTCAAGGTATTAAAGAAAATCATTGGAAGAAATTTGATAAAGAAGGAAATTTAATTATAACGATTAGTTATGATAATAACAAGGAAGTTAGGATTAATGGAGAAAAAGTTAATATTTCAGAAAATGAAAACAAACTAATTAAATAGAATAAAATGTCTGAGTTTAATATTAGAGATTCAAAAATAGAAAAGGAAGAGATTGAAATAGAAAGAAAACTCAGACCTGATAATTTTATTGAATTTTGCGGACAAGAAAGCATTATTGAAAATTTAAAAGTTTTTGTGGAGGCAACAAAAATGCGACAAGAGCCTCTTGATCATGTCTTACTTGCCGGACCCCCCGGATTAGGTAAAACTACTTTGGCAAATATTATTGCAAGAGAATTAGATGCAAATATAAAAACAACTTCAGGACCTGTACTAGAGAAAGCCGGTGATTTAGCTGGTATTTTAACGAATTTGGAAAAATTTGATGTTTTATTTATAGATGAAATACATAGACTGAACCCGGCAGTGGAGGAATTTTTATATTCTGCAATGGAAGATTATAAAATTGATTTATTGATAGATAAGGGACCAAGTGCAAGATCAATACAAATTACGCTAAATCCCTTCACTTTAATTGGTGCAACTACCCGGGCTGGTTTATTAACAAGTCCATTGAGGGCTAGATTTGGAATAAACTCACTTTTTGAATACTATGATAAGAATATTATATTAAAAATAGTAAAAAGGTCCTCAGAAATTTTGAAAATCAGAATTTTTGATGATGCTGCTGAAGAAATTGCTTCAAGATCAAGAGGAACTCCGAGAATCTCAAATGCCTTATTAAGAAGAGTAAGAGATTTTGCTCAGGTTAAAGGTAAGGGAATAATTAACCTTGATATTACAAAATATGCATTAGAGGCCTTAAATATAGATAAAATGGGACTTGATAGTATGGATAATAAAATTTTGAGTACTATTATTAATAAATTCAATGGCGGACCTGTAGGAGTAAATACAATTGCTACTGCTGTAAGTGAAGATCCTGGGACTATTGAAGAGGTTTATGAACCGTATTTAATAAAGGAAGGTTTTATTAAAAGAACACCTAGAGGTAGGGAAGCTACGCCATTAGCGTATCGTCATATGGGAAAGGTGAATTTTAAGGATGATAGAACTCTTTTTTAATATTTTAAAAGTTAGATCGAAATTGGTTGAGGAATCTTATATCGTTTTCAAAATATAATCTTAAGTCATTCACCTGGTATTTTAACATCGCAGTTCTTTCTATACCCATTCCAAATGCAAATCCGGTATAATCCTTACTGCTGATTCCTGATGATTCAAGAACATTCGGATCAACCATACCGCAACCTAGTATTTCTACAAATCCTGTATACTTGCAGACATTACAGCCTGAACCCCCGCAAATAGTGCATGATACATCCATCTCTGCTGAAGGTTCAGTAAAGGGAAAAAAGCTTGGCCGAAGTCTTATTTCAGTTTTGTCTCCTAAAAATTCTTTTGCAAAAAATAGTAATGTTTGTTTTAAATCTGCAAATGAAACATTCTTATCGATGTATAAACCCTCTATCTGATGAAAAATGCAATGAGCACGAGCTGAGATTGCTTCATTTCTAAAAACACGTCCAGGAAAAATTTTACGAATCGGTGGATTTTTATTTTCCATAACTCGTACCTGCGCTGAAGAAGTATGGGTTCTTAATAAAATTTCGGGTTGGGTCTGAATAAAAAAGGTGTCTTGCATATCTCTTGCAGGGTGATCTTTAGCAAAGTTCAATCCGGAAAAATTATGCCAGTCATCTTCAATCTCAGGGCCTTCGGATACTACAAATCCTATTTTATTGAAAATGGAAATAATCTCATTTCTTACAATGGAAATAGGATGTCTTGAACCTAAAATTGTTGGTTCAGATGGTAAAGTATAGTCAACTGATGAAGTGCTAATATATTCCTTTTCAAATAGGTGTTTCGAATTTTCATATTTAAGTAAGGCGACTTTTTTAAGTGTATTTAATTGTTGACCATAAACCTTTTTATCTTCGGAGGAAAATGATTTAAAATTTTCGAAAAGTTTGGCAATAGTCCCATTTTTACTTAAGTACTTAATTCGATATAGTTCAAGTTCATCTAAATCGGTTAATGGGAATGAGTTTATTTCTTTAATTAAATTGTCAATGTTAGGAAACATATAATTTAAATTATTTTAAAATTTTCATTTTTAAAATACGAATATCTTTTAATGGACGATCGTTTTTATCAGTTTCTACAGATGAAATTTTATCTAAAACTTCAAACCCATCAGTTACTTCTCCAAATACTGTGTATGAATAGTCTAAATGGGGTGCACCTCCAATTGTTGTATATACATTTCGTTGTTCATCTGTAAATTTAATATGCATACCCTTTGTTTCCATAAAATCTAATTCCTGATTGGTAAATACTCTACCAGTAACTATATAAAACTGGCATCCCGATGATTCTTTTGAAGGGTTAATATTGTCACCTAAACGGGCTGCAGCTATAGCCCCTTTTTTATGATAATACTCTTTTCTAAATTCAGCTGGCATGGTATAATTTGTACCACCTCTACCCAAAGATTCTCCGGGTTTTGCATTTTTAGAAAGTGGATCACCTGTTTGTATCATAAAATCTTTAATTATTCTATGAAATAACAGGCTATCGTAAAACTTTTGCTTTACTAGTTTTAAAAAGTTTTCCTGATGAAAAGGAGTATCGTCATAGAGTTTTATTGTAATATTGCCGTATGTTGTAGTTATTACTACTTTTTGAGAGAATGAAACTAAAGAAAAACAAAATAATGTTATTACAAAAAATATTTTTTTCATTTTACGAATTTTGAACAAAGTTAAATAAATATTGATTTTTTTAAACTTACCTAAATTGTTGAATTATTTTTAATAATATAAAAAGTTAAATTTAATAATTAAGAATTTTAATTATACATGAATTTAATATATATAAGATGTATTTATATTTTACAATAATTTATGAATGAAAGTATTTATAGGAAATTAGGCGGACAGACTTTAATTTATGGATTGGGAACAATGGTTCCGCGTGTATTAAATTATATCATTTTAACTCCATATTTTACTTATTATGTGTTTAAAGATAATATAGGAGAATATGGTAAACTTACTGAATTGTATGCATATTTAAGTTTTTTATTGATATTACTTACCTACGGAATGGAAACTGCTTATTTTCGATTTTATAATAAAAAAAATGTAAAGGATAAGGTATTTTCTACTATAATAACTTCTGTGTTTGCTACATCGTTAGCATTTATTTTATTGGTAACTATTTTTATTAAGCCAATAAGCAATTTTCTGAAATACTCGAGTGAAAAAGATCTTATAATTTTTTTGGTTTTTATTGTTGCTATTGAAGCTTTTTCTGCTATACCTTTTGCAAAGCTTAGAGTATTAGAAAAAACTAAAAAATTTGCCATTTTTAAAGGTATAAATGTTTTTGTAAATATTATTTTAATATTGGTTTTCTATAATTTTTTACCTGCTATCGGGTTAAAAACATTCATAGAAAACAGTAATGGTGATGTTAGTGTTAAATTTGTTTTACTGGCAAATTTACTTACTAGTAGTATTATTCTTTTATTGTTATTGCCTGAATTGAGAGAATTTGCGATTAAAAAGATTAATTGGAATTTATTAAAAACACTATTAAAATTTGGATGGCCGCTTTTAATTGCTGGATTTGCCGGTATAATAAATGAGTCCTTGGACAGAAGTATTTTAAAACAATTGATTCCAAATAAAGTACAAGGTTTACATGATTTAGCGATATACGGTGCTAACTATAAAATTGCTGCTTTCATTTTGCTTTTTATTCAGATGTATAGATTTGCCATTGAACCTTTCTTTTTCAATTATGAAAAGAATATTGATTCTAAAAAGCAATATGCTTCCTTAATGAATTTGTTTGTTGGTATTGCTGTTTTTATGGGTTTGATTATTATGATATTTTTAAATTATATTAAGTATTTTATTGCTCCTGCTTATCAGGAAGGATTAGGTGTTGTGCCTTACATAATAGTGGCTTATATTTTTAGTGGTATTTATTATAATCATTCAGTTTGGTTTAAACTTTCGGAAAAGACTATTTATGCTGTTTATATTGCTTCAATAGGTGCCATAGCAACTATTGTTTTAAATATTCTATATGTACCAAAATATAGTTATCATGCATCGGCTGTGGCTACTGTTATTGCTTATGGATTAATGGTTTTGTTTTCATTTATTTTTAGTGTTAGATATTACCATATTAAATATAATATAATGAGAATATTATTATATTTTGTCATTGGAATAGGATTAGTTATCCTAAGTAAGTTAATTGATGTTAAAGCGTTGATTTTAAATTTAGCTATTAAGACAGTTATAGTTTCAATCTTTGCTATTTTTGTTATTTGGAGGGAAGGATTAATAAAAACTTTTCAACGTATTAAATAATGAAAGTAAAAATAGTCAATAAATCAAAACATGAATTACCTAAATATGAGACTATTCATTCTGCTGGAATGGATTTACGTGCTGATATTAAAGATGATATTAATTTGAAACCTTTGCAAAGAGTAATTGTTTCAACGGGTTTATATATTGAATTACCTGAAGGTTATGAAGCACAAATACGGCCAAGAAGCGGACTTGCGGCAAAATTTGGAATTACTGTATTAAATACTCCGGGCACTATAGATGCTGACTATCGAGGTGAGGTAAAAGTAATTTTAATAAATCTTTCAAACGAAAATTTTGTTATTAAAGACGGTGATAGAATTTGCCAAATGATTATTGCTCGACATGAGCGGGCAGATTGGATTAATGTTGATGAAATAAATGAAACAATACGTGGTGCTGGAGGTTTTGGTCATACAGGAGTTTAGGAATGAAAAAAGTAACATATTTTTTTATATTAATTTTTGTTTTTAATTCTTGTGGTATTTTTAGGAGTCCAGTTTCAAAAAATGAAAACATTTTTAAGACTCAAGAGCAGGAATTGGAATATTATTATGCTTTTACTGAAGCTACAAAATTATCTATTTTCGGAAATTTTAAGGATGCAATTAATCTATATAGTCAATGTCTAAAATATAACCCTAAAAGCGCAGCTGTTTATTATCAACTTTCAACTATCTTATTGAAATTAGGCCAGATAGATTTAGCAAAAAATTATGCAAAAAAAAGTGTTGATCTTGAAAATTCAAATATATGGTACCTTCAAAACCTTGCAAGTATTTTTCAATTAAAACATAATATTGATAGTACAATTATTGTATATAAAAAAATTGTTAATTTAAATGTAGATAATAGCACTCATTTATATAATCTGGCATTGTTGTATAAAGAGAATAAAGAATATTCCAAGGCACTAAAAACTATAAAAAAGATTATAAAAATAGAAGGATTGCATGAACGTTTGGTATATCTTAAATATAGTATATATGAAAATAAAAATGCGAAGAAAAAAGCCATTAAAGAATTAAGAAAAGGAATTGCTAGTTTTCCTGATAATATTGATCTGCATGGATTACTGGCTGAATATTATTCTGATATTGGCAAAGAAGATGAAGCGGATAGAATATATACAAAAATTGTTAGGTTAGATTCAACTAACTATAAAGTTATTTTATCATATGCAGATTTTTTAATAAATAATAATAGAGGTAAAGAAGCTTTTAAATATTATAGGGATGCAATTTATAACAGGAATATTGAAATAAGGGATAAACTCTTGATAATTATTAATTTATTAAATAACAATTATTTATTCAAATCGTATGAAAAGGATATAATGCAATTAACCAGATATTTTGCAGATTTTTATAAAAATGATATAAGAGTTCATAAGTTAGCTGTTGATGTTTATTTGAAAGGTAATTTGTTAAATGATGCACTTGATGAATTAAAATTTATAATTTCAAAGAACGAGGAAGACAGCAATGAATATGAAAAAGTTCTTTACATTGAAAATGCATTAGGAAATAATGATAGTCTTTTATATTATGCCAATTTGGCACTTAAAAAGTATAGTGAAGCAGCTAATTTATATTTGTTTAAGGGGATAGGTTTAATGAAAATAAATGATCTTACTAAAGCAATTGATGTTTTTAAGGAAGGAATTAATAAAACAAATGATACTTTCGATAAAGTACAGTTTTTTAATTATTTAGGAGAAAGTTTTAGAAATATAGATGAACAGGATAGCAGCGATTTTTATTTTGAAAAAGCTTTAAATATAGATCCAAAAAATTTGATAATTCGGAATAATTATGCCTATTATTTGACTTTACGTAAGAAAAATTTAGATAGAGCTGAAAAATTGAGTGAACTTACGATAAAAAAAGAACCTAATAATGCTATTTATTTGGATACATATGCATGGGTCTTATTTCAACGTAATGAAATGAAGCCTGCATTAAAATATATTGAAAAAGCTGTCAAATACTCTGATAATAAAAATCCTGAAATTTTGAATCATTATGGTGATATATTGTTTAAGCTATTAAAATACTCAGAAGCTTTAAATGTTTGGAAAAAAGCATATAATATTGATTCAACCAATAAGGAATTATTAGAAAAAATTCAGAATTCTAATAATTTAATTAATTGATAATTTTTCTAAAGAATGTCATTTAATTATCTAAATAGATTAATAAATTTTTTAATTATTTTATTTTTATTTAGTAATCCTTTGAATGCTCAATCTTCATTGGAATTAAAAAATAAGCAAAATAAAATAAAAAAGGATATCGAGTTAATGGAAAAAATGATTGAAGAAGCAAATACTAAGAAAAAAGAATCCATTTCTGAACTTAATTTATTAACTAAAAAAGTTGAATATCAAAATAAGTATATTGAGAATTTAAATATTGAAGTTAAGAGCCTTGACAAAAATATTATCGATAATATTGAACTGATTAATTCTTTGAATAATGATTTAAAGGATATTAAAATGGAATATGCCAAAATAATATATAATGCCTATAAAAATAAAAGAAAGGAAAATTTTTTGATGTATATTTTTGCTTCAAATAGTTTTAATCAAGCATATAAACGCGTTAAGTATATGCAATTATATTTGGAATATAAAAATCGTCAGGCAAAATTGATTTTAGCCTTTGAAAAGGTTATTTTAAATAAAAACAATGAATTAATAGAGCAAAAAAAGAATAAAAAAACACTTATTGCTGAAAGGGAGTCAGAATTATTAAACATAACAAAAGAAAAGGATAAAAAGCGTAAATTATTTAATAACCTGCAAAAAAGGGAAAACGAATTATTAGCTGAAATTGAAGAAAAAAAGAAAATAGCAAAAAAAATAGAGAATGAAATAACAAAATTGGTTGAGAAAGAGAGAAAAAAAGTTGGAGGGAAAAAACTTTATGAAATGCTTACTCCCGAGGAAAAAATAATATCAAATAATTTTGAAGCAAATAAAGGTAGATTACCCTGGCCAACTAATCAAGGCATAATTACAGGAAAGTTTGGAGTGCAGGAACATCCTGTTTTGCATAACGTTAAAATTAGAAATGATGGAATATATATTAGTACAGTTAAGAATAGTGATGCACGTGCTGTTTTTAATGGTACTGTTTCAAAGATTTTTACTTTACCAGGTTCGAATTTTGCACTAATTATTAAACATGGAAATTATTTCACACTATATAATAATCTTGATGAAGTTTTTGTAAAAGAAGGTGATAGGGTAAATACAAAACAAAAAATTGGTAGAATTTTTACAGATTCTGACAATAATGAAACGATATTAAATTTTCAGGTTTGGAAGGAGATGGAAAAGAATGATCCTGAACTTTGGTTAAGCAGATAAGAGAAATAAAAAAGCAATTAATTTTTGCCAAAATATTTTATTTATTGACTAATTTAGTAACATATTTGGTGAATTAAAGTATACAATCTTACTTATTCGCTAATATAAATTGAAAATTAATGGAAAGAACATTTAAATTGTCATCAAGAATTGAAAATCTTAGAAAGGTTGAGAAATTGGTTGATGAATTGTCTGCTGAATTTAATATTAGTTCTGATATATATGGAAATATTTTAATTGCCTCGTTGGAAGCTGCAAATAACGCAATATTGCATGGTAATAAATTAGATGAAAATAAACTCGTCAATATTTTAATCAGTAAAGAAGAAAGTAAATTGAAGATAAAAATAGAAGATGAGGGTGATGGTTTTGATTATAAAAATATTCCTGATCCTACGGCACCTGAAAATATTGAAAATGTTAATGGGAGAGGTATATTTTTAATGGAAAAGTTGTCAGATAGTATTGAATTTAGCAGAAATGGTGCCACGGTGGAATTGGAGTTCAATTTAAAGTAGGTGATTAGTCTGGAGATTAATTATTTAGAGAAATCTGTTTTAAAGATAGATAAAAAAGTTATTGGCAAAATATTAGAAACAATATTTCGGGAAGAAAAGTGTTTACCGGGAAAAATAAGTATCATAATTGCATCTGATAATTATATTAAAAAAATCAATAATTTTTTTTTAAATCATGATTATTATACTGATATAATTACTTTTGCCGAAATTAAAAAGAATAGGATTAGCGGCGAACTTTATATTAGTATGGATCGCATAATTAATAATGCTGAGATTTATTCTAAGGGTGATATAAAATCTGAAATGTTTAGAGTTATTATTCATGGGATTTTACATTTAATTGGTTATGATGATTATAATGAGGAATTGAAAGAGAAAATTCGAAACAAAGAAGATTATTACTTGTTTAAAAAAGATAAAAGTTAGAATATAAAGAAATTACCTATTGTAATTTACATAACAATTGTTTAAATGATCTTGATGCACTATGATATTATTGTTATAGGAGCAGGACATGCTGGATGTGAAGCTGCTTCTGCTGCTGCTAATATGGGGTCTAAAGTACTTTTAATAACTATGGACATGACAAAAATTGCTCAAATGTCATGTAATCCTGCTATGGGCGGTATAGCCAAAGGACAGATTATCAGGGAGATAGACGCTTTGGGTGGATTTTCAGGAATTGTTACTGACAAGTCGATGATTCAATTTAGAATGTTAAATAAGTCAAAAGGTCCTGCGATGTGGAGTCCAAGAGCGCAATGTGACAGGACCAGGTTTACAATAGAATGGAGAAAAATAATTGAAAAAAATAAAAACATAGATATTTGGCAGGACACTGTAATTAGTTTGAAATTTAAAGGTAACTATGTTTGCGGTGTTAATACTAAAACGAATATTGAATTTGAAGCTAAGGCTGTCATTTTAACATCAGGAACTTTTGAAAATGGTTTAATACATATAGGAAGAACTAAATTGAGGGGTGGTAGAATTTCAGAATCCTCATCCTATGGGATATCTGATCAATTAAAGGAAAATGGTTTTGAGGTAGGTAGGATGAAAACAGGTACTCCAGCCAGAATTGATGGAAGAACAATTAATTTTTCTGAATTAGAAGAACAGAAAGGAGATTCCGGGGGAGGTAATTTTTCATTTCTTACAAAAAGACCTATAAAGACAAATTATAATTGTTATATAACATATACTAACGAGGAAGTTCATCGAATACTTGAGAAGGGATTTAAGGATTCCCCGCTGTATGCTGGAATAATAAATGGAATTGGACCAAGATATTGCCCTAGTATTGAGGATAAGATTGTAACTTTTGCTTCTAAAAATAGCCATCAACTTTTTCTTGAACCTGAAGGAAAAAATACAATTGAATATTACATAAATGGTTTTTCGTCTTCATTACCATTGGATATTCAATATCAAGCATTAAAAAAAATAAAAGGGTTAGAGAATGTTAAAATATTTCGTCCTGGATATGCAATCGAATATGATTATTATCCTCCGTATCAGTTGAAGCATACCCTGGAGACTAAAAAAATTGAAAATTTATTTTTTGCAGGACAAATTAATGGAACTACAGGTTATGAAGAGGCTGCAGGTCAAGGAATTATAGCTGGAATTAATGCTCATCTTAAATTAAATAATAGAGAAGAATTTATATTAAAACGTGATGAATCGTATATAGGTGTATTAATTGATGATCTGGTTACAAAAGGTGTGGATGAACCCTATAGAATGTTTACTTCTCGTGCTGAGTACAGAATACTTTTACGACAAGATAATTGTGATGAAAGATTGACTGAGAAATCATATAAAATTGGTTTGGCTAGCAAAATTAGATACAAGATATTTTCTGAAAAACTTGGTAAAAAAAGAGAAATTATTAAATTTTTAAAAGAAGAAAGTTTAGAGCCAAAATTTATAAATGAATACTTGAATAAAAGTGGTACTCAGGGTATAAAACAAAAAATTAAGATTTATGATTTAATATTAAGACCCCAAATAAATCTTTTTAATTTATTATGTTTTTTAAATGGCATTTTCACTAATGATAATGGTGAAATTGAAAATAGAAAAGAATTAATTAATTCTATAGAAGTTGATATAAAATATAAAGGGTATGAAATTAGAGAAAAAATTTTAGCTGAAAAAATTAATCGTTTAGAAAATGTAACTCTAAAGGAAGATTTCAATTATAATAAATTATTGTCTTTATCAACAGAAGCGCGTCAGAAACTTACAAAATATAAACCTAATAGCATTGGTCGGGCCTCAAGAATTTCTGGAGTATCTCCAGCCGATATAAATATTTTACTTGCTTATGTTGGAAGATAGTTCCACGTGGAACAGTTATTAACAATATTAACATAATTGTTCCACGTGGAACAATAAAATGTACTAATATTAACCAATATTGCCAGTCGTGTTAATAATGAGACAAGATGAATTGAAATACTTATCATCTTTATTACCGGAATTGCCTGGCATATATCAATTTCATGGTAACGAAGGAAAAATCTTATATATTGGAAAAGCTAAAAATTTAAAAAAAAGAGTTTCATCTTATTTTCAAATTCAAAAAAATAAGTCAAACAAAATAAAAGTTCTTGTAAAGCAAATTTCAAAAATCAATCATTTTGTTGTAGAAAATGAATCGGAAGCATTATTGCTAGAGAACAATCTAATAAAAAAATATCAACCCAAGTACAATGTTCTATTAAAGGATGATAAAACCTTCCCATGGATTTGTATTAAAAACGAACGATTTCCAAGAGTATTTTCAACAAGAAATTTATTAAAAGATGGTTCAGAATATTTTGGGCCTTATACCTCAGCACAAACGGTTAAATCATTACTCGAATTAATTAGGCAATTATATAAATTAAGAACATGTAATTACCTTCTTTCAAAAAAGAATATTGACGAAAATAAATTTAAAATTTGTTTAGAATACCATATAGGTAATTGTAATGGTCCGTGTGAAAATCTACAAGATGAACAGAGTTATAATGAATCAATTCATCAGATACGAGATATTCTAAAGGGAAATTTGAGTTTAGTAATTTCTCATCTGAAAAAGATGATGGAACAATTTTCAAATGAATTAAAATTTGAAGAAGCTAATCTAATCAAAAATAAAATTGATTCGCTCGAAAAGTTTCAAATAAAATCTACCGTCGTTAATCCAAAAATTGTTGATGCGGATGTATTTTCTTTAATAGATGAAAAAAGATCTGTATTTATTAATTATATAAAGGTTGTGAATGGTGCAATAATTCATTCTCATAATATCGAAATAGTAAGAAGACTAGACGAAAGTCAGAACGAAATATTATTATATGCTATAACAAATATTAGAGAAAGATTTAAAAGCAGTGCTTCAGAAATAATTTTGCCTCTTAAACTTAATGTTGAATTTGACGGAGTAAAGTTTCTTGTGCCTCAGCAGGGAGATAAGAAGAAGCTTCTGGATTTATCTGTTAGAAATGCAAATTTTTATAGAATTGAAAAGCTAAAGAAGAATGACAATATTGTTGAGAAAAAAAAGGAGAACAGTATTTTAAGAAAACTACAGAGTGATCTTAGATTAAAAGATCTTCCTACACATATCGAATGTTTTGATAATTCAAATATTCAAGGAAAGTTTCCTGTTGCTTCTTGTGTAGTATTTAAAAATGGGCTAGCTAAAAGGAATGAATACCGACATTTTAATATCAAGACTGTTGAAGGTGCAAATGATTTTGCTTCAATGGAGGAAATTATTTTTCGAAGATATAAACGATTATTGGAAGAAAAAAACTCTTTACCCCAACTAATAATAATTGATGGCGGAAAAGGACAACTAAACATGGCTGTAAAAAGCCTTGAAAAACTTGAAATAAAGAATAAAATTGCCATAATTGGTATTGCTAAAAAATTGGAAAAAATATTTTTTCCAAATGACCCTATCCCATTGTATATTGATAAAAATTCGTCAAGTTTAAAACTGATTCAAAAAATACGAAATGAGGCACATAGATTTGGAATTACATTTCACAGGTTAAAAAGGACAAAGGCAACCCTAAAATTGAACCTTGAAGAAATTCCAGGTATAGGAAAAA
Organism: uncultured Bacteroidales bacterium; assembly: GCA_963781805.1. GTDB lineage: Bacteria > Bacteroidota > Bacteroidia > Bacteroidales > UBA10428 > JAFGPL01. Next base: position 3,629,735 of record CAWAHF010000004.1, on the reverse strand, counting down.
ATACAATTGAGAAATTATTTAATTATTTTGGAGAGTATTCAAATATAGAACAGGCAGACATAAACGATCTGGAACGAATTTTAGATAAAAGAAAAGCTCAACTAATAAAAGATTATTTTCAGAATACAAAATAAAATAAGAATTAATTTGCGGGTAAAAATATTTAAAATACTGATATACAGATGTTTATATTATAAATATTTCTACTTAGATCTATTTACAACAAAATCAGCAAGGTCTCTAATTGATTGAAGAGCAGGTGTTTCCGGATATATTGAAAGAATTTCAAGTGCTTCTTTTTTATACTTTTTCATAACTTCTTCGGCGTAACTTATTCCTCCACTGTCTTTTACAAATTCTATAACATCATTTATTTTTTGAGTAGACTTGTGTTTTTTATCAATTATCCTTATTATTTTATTGCTCAAAGAGTTGTTACTGACGCTTAGACTATGAATTAGGGGCAAGGTAAGTTTTTTCTCTTTAATGTCATTCCCTGAAGGTTTACCTGTCAATCCTTTGGTCTCATAATCGAGCAAATCATCTTTAATTTGAAAGGCAATGCCTAACAGTTCACCAAATTTCCACATTTTATTAACCACTTCCTCATCAGAACCGATTGACTTTGCGCCACATGCACAACATGCTGCAATAAGGGCTGCTGTTTTTTTTCTGATTATTTCGATGTATTCTGATTCTGTAATATTGAGTTTTCTTGATTTGTATATTTGCATTAATTCACCTTCACTCATTTCTCTAACAGCATTTGATACAATTCTCAATAACTCAAATTCGTTATTATCAACGGAAAGCAATAATCCTTTTGACAGCAAAAAATCACCAAATAGCACGGAAACCTTAGATTTCCATAATGCATTAATGGAAAAGAAACCTCTGCGTTCATATGATTCATCAACAACATCATCATGAATTAATGATGCCGTGTGCAACAATTCTATCAGTGATGCCGCTATGTATGTTGATTGGGAAATATTTCCATGAATTTTGGCCGATAAAAACACAAACAAGGGACGTAGTTGCTTTCCTTTTGTTTTAAGGACATAATTGATAATAATATTTAATAATTTAATATCACTTTTTACAATGTCTTTAAATTGATTTTCAAATTCCTTAAGTTCAGGTGCTACCGGTAATTTAATATGATTAAGTCCTGCCATGCAAAAATGATATTATTTATCTCACATCGCTAAAATAGTTAATAAATATATTTGTTTCACAGTAACCTTCAAAATAAGAAAAAGATAATTTGACCCACAATGAAAGAAATATTTTGCGCTTTCCGGTTAACTGGTACTGGGCTGCTTTTTTAAGACAAGTTAAAAATAGAGTTTTTAACTTTAACAATTAAAAAGTAGCGTATGAAAAAGATCAAATTCAGTGAGACAAAAATTTTAGCTATTCTAAAAGAGCAAGAACAAGGACAAAAGGTATCAGAGATATGTCGTAAACACGGTATAAGTGATGCTACCTTTTACAACTGGAAAAATAAATACTCAGGAATGACCGTAAGCGAATTAAAACGTTTAAAGGAGCTAGAATATGAAAATTCACGTTTAAAGCGGATGTATGCAAATCTAAGTCTTGAGAATGAAGCGCTTAAAGATATTGTAACAAAAAAGTTTTAACGCCTGGTCAGAAGGTGCAATGCTTAATTTATTTAAAGGAACAATATCGTAAATTAAGTCATACCCAGGCGTGTAAAATCATTAGTTGCACCCGAACAAGAGCTTATTATAAGAAGAGAATGCCTGAAAAAGATGCAAAAATAAGATCTGCCATAATAGATATAATGGGGAATAGTCGTAAAGGGCGTAATAAAATTATTGCGTTAGTGCGAAAGAAATACCCGGAATATGGTCCTAGTCAGATCAGAAGAGTTTATGAGCAATCTGGTTTTTCGTTGAGTAAAAAACTTAAACGACGAATGAAACAGACACCTGTTAATCCTATTGAGATACCTTTTTCAAGAAATGAAGAATGGGCGATGGACTTCATGAGCGATGCGTTGGTTGATGGAAGGAAGATACGTATCCTGAATATAGTTGATCATTTTAATCGTGAATGTATAGGCATTAAAATCGGATTTAATATACCAGCAAGAGTAGTAATTCAATACCTGGAACAAAAGATCGAGATAAGTGGAAAACCTAAAAAAATTCGAACGGATAACGGGCCAGAGTTTCGATCCAAATTATTCCAGAAATGGCTTGAGAAAAATGAGATAATCTGGAGTAGGATTCAAAAAGGAAAGCCTCAACAAAATGCAATTGTGGAAAGATTTAATAAAACATTTCGTGAGGATGTACTAGATGCTAATCTATTCTATGGTATTTCTCAAGCAGAAGGAATTACTCTAAGATGGATTCAAGATTATAATACAGAACGGCCCCATCAGGCATTAAACTATAAAACACCTGTGGAGTATGCGGCATAAGGTTTTTTTAGGCATATACCCTCAAAAGTATCATCAAAAAATAGCGGGCACAAAAACTGAAACCCGCTATCAAACGATACTTCGTCGGGAGAACCTATCCCTGGCAGGTTGCTCCTCAGTAGAGCCTGCTTCCGTTTCGGTTCAACAGATACAAAATTCAAAATTGATTTCTATATTTACAAACTGTCAAAAAAGTCAGCCATTTACCAACTCAATTTAGATATGTTTCAAGTCAAATAGGCTATACTTAAGTTGCAGAATCATTCTGATTAATTTCTGTAAGCATATTAAAAAATTTATTTGGAATCATAAATTGCAGGTTATTTAAATTTTTGTAAGAAGAAAACATAAAAATGTTTGAGATAAATAATCTATTGTATAAAGAAGCATTGATTTAGTTTTTATTTGTTTTTATGATAATTTCACTCACAAGAACACTAAATTGTATTTTTGTTTTAACGTATTAAATGATATTATTGAATGAAAGGATTATTTGTTGGACTCACAACGCTTGATATCCAGTTTTTAATGCCCAAATACCCTGCACCTAACACAAAGAATTTTTCGCAACAAACACTATTAAGTGCAGGAGGACCTGCAACAAATGCATCTGTATGTTTCTCTCATATGGGAGGGAGCTCCGTCTTATTGACCCACATCGGAAAGAATGTTTTCAATAAATTTCTTTTAGAAGAAATTGAATCTCTTGGAGTTGACATATTTGATATTGCAGAAAACCGGGAGGTCTCACCTGTCATATCCGGTATCGTAACAAGTCTGGATAATGGAGAAAGAACCGTCATCACAAATAGGCCAGGGCAACATGATTTCTTTGAATCAGATATATTTACAGATGTATATGACATTTGCCTTTTTGACGGGTATTATTTAAATCTGGCGGAATTCATTATTCGAAAAGCTCATGAAAGCCATAAGCCTGTTGTTTTAGATGGTGGAAGCTGGAAAGCTGGTATGGAGAAGGTTCTTAAATATATTGATTTCGCTATCTGCTCCTCTAATTTCTTTCCTCCAGGATGCAATACTGTTGATCAATCATTTAATTTTTTGGAGGAATTTGGTATTTCAAATGCTGCAATTACAAGGGGTGGAGATTCAATACTGGTTATGGAAAATAATAGAAAATATCAAATACCTGTCAATCAGGTTGAAGTTAAAGATACACTCGGAGCCGGTGATATTTTTCATGGAGCATTCTGTTATTATATTCTAAATGGACATAACTTTGCCAAATCTTTAGTAAAAGCGTCTAAATACGCAAGCGAATCATGCAAATATGAGGGGACACGCAAATGGCTTAAATATATTTAAAACCATAAGAGATGAGAAATTTCAAACAAAATTACCGGTTGAAAGCAACACCTGAAGAAATATATTCGGCTTTAACAAATCCTTTTACCATTGAACTATGGACAGGATATCATGCAGTTATGAATCCTGTTCCAGGTACGCCCTTTGAAATGTGGGACGGAGATATTTGTGGAGAAAATATTGAATTTATTGAAAACAAAAAAATTGTGCAGGAATGGTATTTTGGAGAACAACCTGTAAAATCAATTGTTACACTATTTTTAACGATGAAAGGTAATTCCACTATTATTCAACTATCACATACAAATATCCCTGAGGAGGCATATGAAGATATAGTAAATGGGTGGAACGATTCATATTTTGAAGGATTAAAAACATTCTTTAAATGATTATTAAATAATAATATAAATTATATTATTTAAACTGATTATTTAATTAAGAGATGCAAAATATTAAACGAGAAAATATAGATTTAATGGCTCCGGTTGGATCATATGAATCATTAATGGCAGCTATCCAGGCTGGAGCCAATTCCGTTTATTTTGGTCTTGATAAGCTAAATATGAGAGCCAGATCTTCTGCAAATTTTACTATTTCTGATCTGAAGAAGATTGTTGAAATATGTAAAAAACATCATGTAAACACATACCTTACTTTAAACATTGTTTTTTACGATGAAGAACTGGAGCAGATGAAACATTTGGTTGATGCAGCTAAAGAATGTGGAGTGAATGCTGTTATTGCATCCGATCATTCTGTAATAAGCTATGCCAGATCAAAAGATATGGAAATTCATATTTCTACACAGCTAAATATCAGTAATATAGACGCGTTAAAATTCTATGCAAACTTTGCAGATGTGATGGTTTTGGCAAGGGAATTAAATCTTACCCAGGTTGAATCAATCAGCCAAAACATAACAGAACATAATATTAATGGTCCCTCCGGGAATCTTGTAAAACTGGAAATGTTTGCTCATGGTGCTTTGTGTATGTCTATTTCCGGAAAATGTTATTTAAGTCTTCATGAACATAATTATTCTGCCAACAGAGGAGCTTGTTTTCAGGACTGCAGAAGAGCCTATTTAGTTAAAGAAAAGGAGACAGGATTTGAATTGGAAATTGATAATGAATACATTATGTCTCCGAAAGATTTATGTACCATTCATTTTTTAAATAAAATGATTGATGCCGGAGTAACCATATTTAAGATTGAAGGAAGAGCAAGGCCCCCTGAATATGTTAAAACTGTGGTTTCTTGTTACAATGAAGCAATAAATTCGATTTTTGACGGCACTTATAATACTGAAAAAATCACTGAATGGAACAAAAGACTTACAAGGGTTTTTAACCGTGGATTCTGGGATGGTTACTATTTAAGACAAAAACTGGGCGAATGGAGTGAAGTTTATGGCTCAAAGGCTTCAAAACGAAAGGTATATATAGGCAAAGGAATGAATTACTTTAGTAAACTGAAGGTTGCAGAATTTCAGTGTGAAGCCGGGAGGTTAAAGATAGGTGATGATGTAATTATTACAGGTCCATCTACAGGAGTTATTGAATCCACCGTTACTGAAATTCGGGTCGATTTAATTTCGGTTGAAGAAACAACACAAGGGCAAAGATTTTCTATTCCGCTTCAAGAGACGATTAGACGCTCGGATAAGTTATACAAATGGGTAGATACAGATAAATCAATGAATTCGTGATAAAGATATTTTTCTTTTTTTGAAATTATAAAATGAATAGGAATAGGATTTGTAGAATTTTAATAATAAGTAGAAATATTGATGGTTGACAAATTATGAAGCAATATTTTTTCCTTTTTAAATTCCCTTAAATAATATTTCTTTATTTCCATGGCTCTTTCAAGAGTTTTGTTTGAATCGTAAACTCTAATCACATCTTCCGGTCCGGTGAACCGGTTAATTACTCCTATAGCTGCATCAAAATTTGAATTCTGGAGGTTCGATTTTACTCTTTTAGTTAAATAATCAAAAAGTTTCCAGTTTAATTGCACGGGAATATTCAAATAGAATTTTTCTCCTTCTGAAAGATCCCTGTAAATACCATCACCAATTTCGATAACTTTAAAATGTTTAAATACTTTTATCCTGGCCTCAGAATTGATTCTTTTGTAGCCCATAAACTTAATGTCATTCTTTTTGTAAAATTCCTGAATATCGATAAGTATTTTATCCGCTTTAAGTCTTTTTATTCTGATGCAGGGATAAATATTATTCTGCATAATAATTTCCCCGGTGCTTGAACAGCATTCAATAATGTTTTCATGCTTAAGAGCTTTTGCAATTCTTTCCAGCTTTTCAGGAAAATACCTGTACATTAGCGCAAGGTAATAGGAATGAGGTCGTTTTGGTAAATTGTCATTCTCCTTATCAGGGGTAAATCCAGGAAATGGATATTTATTCGTCAGTACCAGTGAGCCAGGAAGAATTTGATTTTCAATACTCGATAGCACCTCCATTTTGGTAATGCTTCCGGTTGTTTCGATGATGGGTAATGTTTTCATAGTACCTGTAGGATTTAGTGGAAGTAAATCTTAAAATCGGAAGAGAAAAAGTACAGGTGATAGACAACGATAAATATACAAAATTTTTGGGAAGAAATCAATTTAAAAGCGTGAAAATTAATTGATTTAGGGTAACCGCTGAATGATAGGAGTGAGGGTATCTTTTAGATTGCTAAGTAAATCCTTATCCAATCAAATAGCTAATTGTAATTTAATGATTGAAAACTTCTGTTGGGGATATTGCAGGATTACTTAATTTTTACTAATCTGGTTTAGCAGATTTTATATTTTTAAAATTAATAAATTCCAAAAACATATCTAAAAAACATTCGTGTTGACAGTAAATATTAATTCGGGATGAATCGTTTTATAATAGGGGAGATAGGAAATTCTTACGCCTAATGAAAAAGGGAAATAAAACCTGAACAAATACAAATCGGATACTATATCTGTTCCGTAAGAATAATAACTTCCGGTTCGTATTGTACTGCCATTCTCAGTATATTCCCTGGCATGATAGCCAAATGCATAATCAGTAAAAATATTTGCTCTAAATCGTTTAATATACATCATCGAACCCAGAGAAAAATCGGGGTAAAGTACAGGAAAATTGTAATCAAGCGTAAATTTTGTAAAAAGTTCTGATACAAATGCATCAATAACAGACGAATATCCCCTGGGCAAACCAATTCTGTTAAAGGCATAATAATATAATCTGTTTTTTGTATTCTGATATTGGAACCCTCCGCTAATTCCAAGACTCTGATGCCTGGTAATGCCCGGCGCATATAACTTTACTGTAGAACTCAATAATTTACCATATTGACTTTTTTCAAATGGCGTGTGTGTAAATGCAATATTTATTAGCTCTCCCCATTTGGGATAAATATCTTTTTGAGATAAAATTAAATATCTGAATAATAATAATTTATAACTAACCTGAACTATTCCTGTATGCAATTCATTACTATAATATGAAGTATTCTGATATTCCATATCTATTTCGGGAACAATGAGTTTAAAATACTTATTTCGATAAATTCTGAAGGGTACATAACTTCTTAAAGTAAAACTAATATTGGGATAAGCAGTGTCTCTTGGAATTATTCCTTCCGGTAAAATATGTCTGTTATTAGGGCCTCCAAATCTTGCTGAAAAATCGATAACCGGGAAGAATCCGGTATAGGTGAAAGTTGGCCTGAAGATAAAAGAACTGTTTTCATAACTTAAACCAAAACTTGAAATTGCGGTACTTAACCTATTTTGAGATAATAATATCAAACCAGGCTTAATAGTAACATCGGCCAGGGAGTTAACCTGAGGATCAACATAGAATGGCGCCCAACTATGAATGTTTAACAGATGTTTAGCTCTGGAATAGGGTTTTGATACATAAATAGAATCTGTAAAAACCGGCGTTCGGAATGTCACATCCTCTTTATCTATCAGGTCTTTTGACCAATTTGAGGAAAAATTCTGAATGTTTTCCAGGGAAATCCATTTTTGAGGATTTAATTTCGTTTTCACAGGAACGTATCCGTTATGGGTATATTCAACATAATACAATGTGTCTCTTCCAGAAGCATTAGGATCGAAAGCGCCATATCTCGCTGAAGTAATTTGAAAAATGTTGTTGCTGTCTGAATCCAGGGCATAAATATTATCGATTCCGCTATATCCCGCTGAAAATATTATATAATCTTTCCATACAGCCAATTGTGAGATATTTTTGAATGTTGGTAAAATAAGTCTTGTCCATTTTTTATGGTTAAGAGAATATTTATATATCGTTTTTCCTTTATCTACTGTTGTAAAAATCATTATTATTTCATTGGAATTAACCCAGTAAGGAAAAGTAATCAATCCTCTCTCGGGCGATGCTATGCGGTTAATTATCTCTCCGGTTTCTGCATTAAGTATAACCAGCCAGCTATTATTTCTTAAATCAATTTCAACTACTGCTATTCGTTGGTCATCAAACGAAATACAGGGTGAAAAATATCTTGACTTTTTGGTAATTGTTTGGGAAGTAGCAGTTGCAATGTTTAACGTTTTTATAACAGAAAAATTTCGTTGTTCCCATCTCAAATCTGATACAATTTCATCCCAAACCAAAAGATTACTTCCGCAGGATAATCGTCCGTCAACCACATTACCCGTCACATTTAAAACAGATTCTTTTCCGTTAATATCTAATCGGATAATTTTATCTATATCATCCGTACTGGTTTTATACATAATGATTGTTCCATCATTTGATAGATGAGGATATCTGTAACTGCAGTAAAATCTTGTTTCTGGTATGTTTACTGCTAAATAGGGTGTTAACTTAAGTTTCTCATATTCGCTACGCCAGGTTGTCGTAAGCGTATCAAGCGTTTTATTATATATTTTATTTAAACTCGTAGAGTACTGCGATTTTAATGAACGATTTAAAGCATAAGGTATCACCGGAATTTTACCGACACGATGAATTATATGATCCCAGGTGTTATCACCAAATCTTAAACGAGAATATCCAACCAAAAAATAACCTAGTTTATAGTAATCAGGCACAAAATCTTTCAGTGAACCAAAATAGGATTTATCGTATGAAAATTTTCTATCAGAACCAAGTAAATATGCCTTAAATGGCATTTCGAAAGTTGGCAGATTTCCCCTGCCTGAGCCTAAAATGGTTTCTGAGATTACAGCATCCCCTTCGTTGAACCAGAGAGGTACCTGAGAAACCGGCAGACCTATTGCTGTTTGTCCGGCAATAAATGTCAGCATTCGGGTCAGCCCTGTATTTAATCTGTCAACCTGCAATACATGGCGATATTCATGCAAAGCCAAACCTTCCATCCAATCCTGAGCTTGATAATTGCGTGATGGTGTAGTAACAATTTCCATCCGTTTTGGCGCCCAGGTTACAAATCCGTTCGATAATACATTCTGATTATGGAAAATTACGGATATCTTTTTTGATTTAGCATTCATTGATTTACTTAGTAAAAAATAGGAGGAATCTATGATGTTCGCAAATCGACTGGCAACTGAATCTATTGATGTTGGGTAAATTACTCTTAATTTATCTGTTTCTATATATCTCCATTTCACATTGGATGGTTCATTTCCCGAAGAAAAGTACTGAGCATTTAAAAGGAATTGGAATGATTGAGATAACAGAAAGAGAAACACGAATATGGAAGTCTTCCTTTTCATCAAATTTCAAAAAATCAATGTATTATCATTATTAACAGATAAAGGTATTATTTCCTTCAATAATAAGCATAAGAGATAACAAAATCCATTAAAACAATGTTGCCGGATTTCATGTTTATAGTTGGACAGGTTCGATTATTTCCATATTTTGATTTAACTTTCAGATTAATTTGGCTTCGAGACATTTGACGTTAAAATTGAGTTATGAATCAGATTTAGATGATACTATTTAAAAATATCTGGTCTTGAATAATTGCATAAATTTTTTGTAATGAAAATTATAAGTAATCCAACTAAAACCTTTCGTTTAATAAGGGTTATATATTTAACAATATTATTGAGTGTTTATCATAGTACCAATGCTCAATCCTGGAAAATTTATCCCTATAGTCCCCAAGGCAGTCTTATTGAATTTCCCCGTGATGAAGGATATCATCCTTCTGAATCTGTTGAATGGTGGTATGCAAACGGACATTTTACAGGTGAAATTTCAGGACATCAATATAGTTTCATGGTAAGTTATTTTCACAGACCTGCCTTTATTTTTGATGGATTCAGAATATTCCAGCTAACTGATGAAACAACCGGAGTTTCATACAGTCAAACGCTGCCTTGCAACTATCCAGTATTAGCTGTCGATAGTCTACATATATACGCCTCATTTATTTCGGGAAATCCATCTGAAGAATGGGTAAATCAGGTGGATTCCTATGGCAACATGCTACCGTTTGAATATGAATTAAATGCATCAATGTCGAATGCCGCCATAAATTTTAAATGCAGTTCAAATAAACCTCCTTTGATAATTAATGACAATGGTCTGTTAAACTTGGGTGAGACCAATTATTCATATTATTATTCGTTAACTGACCTTAATTTAAGTGGTAATTTGGAACTAGACGGTCAGAAAGAAAAAATATCCGGAATTGCTTGGTTTGACAGGCAATATGGGGATTTTAATCCATATCAGAACGAGAGTTACGAATGGTTTAATGTTAAATTGTCTGATGGTATTGATTTGAATATCTGGAACATATTTGATGAGGGGAATAAAATTCCGGATACCAAGGAATACAGAATATGCAGTGCATTATTGAATGATACTACCTTTATTACTACAAAACAATTTAAAATAAAAAGACTTGCATATACATATACTCCGGATAGTGAAAAATGCTACTCCTCTGCCTGGAATATTACCTCAGATTTATTGGATTTAAATCTGAATTGTGAAGCGATAATTAAAAACTGTGAAGTGAATATACAGGAAATTGGTATGAGGTTTTATGAAGGCAGTATACACGTCAGTGGCAGTTATAAAGGTTCTGCCGTTACAGGTACAGGATTTGCCGAATTAGTTCATTCTTACGAAATGCCTTACCTTTCAATAATACAGCCTGTCGAAAATGATAGTTGGAATAATTCTGGACCACTTGTTTGGAAAGTTGTAAATCCGGATGATGGAAATCCATTAAAATTCGATATTGATATTTTAACAGCGTCAAATCCAATTTTTAAAAATGAGTTCTGGAACCTCGACGATACACTCATTTTCTGGAATCCGGGATCATTTGTAGAAGACAGCATGCTAACTGTAAAAGTTTCCGGTTATTCAGTAGACAGAACATTATTATATACAGGAAATAGAGTTTTTAAAATTCAGCCTCAAACCACTGAATTTTCACCCTGCATAGGAAGCAACTACTACTTTGATTTGCTATTGGATCCTGCAGATTATTCTTTTCAATGGTTACTAAATGGTGAAGATATAAAAAATGCCTCAATCCCATATTTGCAAATCAATTCTGTTTCTTTAGAATCTCAGGGGAATTATGTATGCATTGTATCTAACGAACATTTTAATGATACTACTGTTGAAATCAATCTGCAGCCAGTTACATGCACCAGTATTAGGAATAACCTTTTTAATAACCTGATAGTATTTCCAAATCCCTGCGATAATTATTTGATGGTTAACTTGCCGGCTTGTGTAACCGATTATCTGATAAGTATAAAAAACTTTAATGGAACAGAGGTTTATGAGTCAGTCATTCAAAATATTGAGAATGAAATCAAAACAACTAAGCTGGATCCCGGAGTCTATTTACTTGAAATAATAAATTTATCGGAAGGCAATATTCAGACCTGTAGATTTGTTAAGAAATAATTCAAAAGACATCTGATATGGCAATAATGCATTCGTTAATGTGTTTTGGAAATGATTAAATTTGAAAAATTGAATATTGATAATCAATTTTAAAAAAGTGAAGGAAGGGAAAAGAAATACACTTAATGGTATCTTAGGTACGATTATTTTTCATTTGGTAATTGTACTTCTTTTTCTGATTTTTAAACTTGGCGATGTCAAAAAAAAACATGTTGAAACTATGAGAATAGAATTTTTAAACGACATGGTTAAAATTGATGACTACCTTTCACAAAAAGAACTTCCTGCCAAAATTCAACCCTTAGATGACAAAACTGTTAAGAATATTGCTGTAAATGTTGCCAATAAACTTGAAAAGGAAATTAGCACAGAAAAATATGAAGACGAAGTAAAAAAAGAATTAGGTATTAAAGATTTAAAACAAGAGTTAGACAGAACCATCCCGGAAGATAATTCTCCAAAATTTGTTGAACAATCGAAAAAGGAATCAAAACAGGAAATATCAAAACAAAACAAATACAAAGGAAAAACCCGAATAATCGTAAATTTAGCGAACAGAGGAATCAGACATCAGGATGTTCCGGTATATAAATGTGAAATTGGCGGAATAGTGATTGTAAATATAGTGGTAGATCAGGAGGGTAGGGTAATCAATGCAAGCCAATCGAATGACTCAAATACAAGAGATGAGTGTCTGGTCGATGAAGCAATTTCATCTGCATATTCATTTATATTTAGCGCAGATCTTACGGGTGAACCAAGGCAAAGAGGAACTATAACATTTGAGTTTTTATCTCAATAATTAATATTCTATGAATGATTGCGTTAATCAAATGTTTTTATTAAACGGGAATATTATTGCCGGCAGTCAATTTGAAGATACATTAATTCAAAACGAATTATCATTCTATGAGGTTATTAGAATAATAGATGGGAAATGTCTGTTTGTTGAAGATCATTTAATGCGACTTCAAAATTCTATAGACTTGTTTAACATTCATTCTAAACCCAATAAAAAACAAATCATTACGTATATTCAAAAATATCTGGACATAACTCGTATCATCAATGGGAATATAAAAATTGTAGTAAATTATAAAATCATAACGGATAAAGAGCCTCAACTTTTAATTTATCAGGTTAAACACTACTATCCGTCGTTACAACAATATCAAAATGGGGTGGATGTAGCTTTGGTCACAGGAGAAAGGACCAATCCAAATTCCAAATTTATTAATCAGAATATCCGGGGATTGGTTGCACAAAAGCTTTTAAATACTCAATACGTTGAAACCTTACTTGTAAATAGTAAAAATCAAATAACGGAAGGTAGCAGGTCGAATGTATTTTTTATAAAATCAAATGAACTAAGAACTGCACCCAATGAAATTGTATTACCCGGCGTTACGAGAAAACATATCCTGGGTATCTGCAAAAGAGAAAAGATTCCTGTTATTTTCAAAATGGTATTGGTAAACGAACTTGAAACATATGAAGGCGCTTTTATTTGCGGGACGTCAATCAACGTATTACCGGTTAGAAAAATAGAGAATTTAACGTTTGAGGTGTCCAACAAGGTAACACAAATACTCACTTATAAGCTAAATGCAGAAATTAAATCTTATCTAAAATAATAGGGTTAATCTCTGTCAACCTCAGTACAGTACCTATGATAAAAACTATGTTTAAATAGGAATTAGCAAGGTTCGAAAATCATTAATTCAATCTAGCTTGATTAAATTCCTTGGAAGGACTTATCAGATGCAATAGTGTAAAATACTTTTCCGGATTGTTCAGTACTTCAAATGCCTTATTTAGTTGGATATCATGCTCGAGCGATACACGAATTCTTCCTTCCTGATAATAGTATCTGCTGGCAATTTCTTCTACCAGAAGATTTTCAATTTCGTCTTTAAAATTCATTAAATCTTTGGTCTTGTCATGAGCAAGTTTAACTTTAAGTGCTTCGAACTCATTCTTAGCCTGATCATAATATTTTTCCTGTTTAGCTACTTTAATCAATTCTTCCAGTTTAGTGTAACTATTTGTGGTATAGTCGAAATCTTTATTTTTAAGAAAGTCAACAAACTTAGTATAATCATTCTCTGAGAATTTAAAAGAATCGAGCGAAGGGATTGTGGAATTTTTGGCGGCATATATAGTCGCATAATCAAAAATCAGATTTTTGGTGTATAAACTGATAATAATCTGACTAGGTGTAAAATCTTCGGCATTCACATCAGGAGAAATACCACCACCGTCGAATACTGTTCGTCCGTTTCTTGTTTTGAACGCAGATATCAGAGAATCGGGAATATAACCTACACTTCCATCAGGATTTCTATGTGAATAATCAATAGCCTGAATGCATCTGCCACTAGGGATATAATACTTAGCCGTTGTAACTTTAAGTTCGGTGTTATAACTTAATGGTCTTGTGGTTTGAACCAGTCCTTTGCCAAAGGTTCTTTGTCCAACAATAACTGCACGGTCCAAATCCTGAAGAGATCCGGCTACAATTTCGGAAGCAGATGCGGAACCTCTGTCTACTAACACAACCATCGGAATTGTTGTATCGACTGCATTTTCAGAAGTTTCATAGGTATTGTCCCATTGTTTGACTTTGCCTCGTGTAGAGACAATTTCATGGTTTTTGCCAACAAAAACATTGGCGACATTTACCGCTTCAATTAATAATCCACCCGGGTTTCCTCTTAAATCTAATATTACAGATGTAATCCCCTTTTTTTCCAGATTGATCATAGCATCCCTAACTTCTTTCCCGGCATCTTTTGTGAAATTTGATAATTTAATATAACCGGCTTTATTATCTACGACTCCATAATAAGGCACGTTCTTTATGGTAATTTTTTCCCTGACGATGGATTTTTTAATTGTCTCTGGTTCACCGTATCTTTTGATTCCGACTTTAATACTGGTATTTGGAGTCCCTTTTAACATTTCACTCACCTCGCTTACGGTCTTATCAACCGTTGATTTTCCATCCACACTAACAATAGTATCTCCGGCTCTTAATCCTGATTTAAAAGCAGGAAAGCCTTCGTAAGGCTCAGAAATGATCGTCATATTGCCTCCTTTTCTGATCAGCGCTCCGATACCTCCATATTCACCGGTTGTCATAAATGTAAAATCAGCCATCTCTGACTCGGGAATGAATGTGGTATATGGATCCAGGGATTTTAACATCCCATCAATACCGGCATCGATAAGTTTTTCAGGATCCGTTTCATCAACATAATATAAATTCAGTTCCCGAAATAGCGTATAAAATATATCAAGGTTTTTTGCAATTTTAAAATCACGATCGTTGATATAAACAAAACCAAAGGAAGATCCAAGGAGGATTATCCCTGCAATTAATATATAAATCCTTTTTTTTAAAAATTTTCTCATCATGTTACTCATTTTACTCGTGGCACAAAATTAATGGATATAACGCTTTATTTTTTACAAAATCTCATAATATTTGTTAATCTAAATGATATTAAAACAATAAAATACTATTACTTGTTTGTTATCCAAAGATAATTTTTAACTAGAAATTGAAAAACAATTGTTTTACCTGAGAATAGTACTATTAAATTTTCTGTTCTACGAGGAGTTTAATTATATGGTACCTTTGCAACAGATAATCAAAAGATCTTTCGTTAAAAAAGGCATATTTGTGGCTTAACAAAAATTTTGATCAATGTTGTAAGTATATCAGGTATACTCGGCATTTCGATGAATTAACCAACAAACATATTTATTTTGATTTTTTTGGAATAGTAAAGAAATGAAAGTTGTAATTCAAAGAGTTGAGCAAGCGACGGTTGATATTAATGGATTATTGAAATCAAAAATTGGATCCGGATTATTAATTTTTCTGGGAATAGAAGAATCAGATAATCAGGAGGATATTGAATGGTTGTGCAGCAAAATTTCAAAACTTAGAATCTTTAATGATAGCAACGGATTGATGAACATTTCGATAAAAGAAATTGATGGTGAAATTATGGTGATAAGTCAATTCACGTTGCATGCAAGTACAAAAAAGGGGAACCGGCCATCTTTTATCAGAGCGGCAAAACCTGAGCAAGCGATCCCGCTTTACCAGGATTTTATTATATCTCTTGAAAAGGAATTAGGAAAACCAGTTAAAACCGGAGAATTTGGTGCTATGATGAAGATTTCACTTTTAAATGACGGTCCGGTAACTATAATTATAGACACAAAAAACAAGGAATAATGACTCTTGAAGAAGCACAAAGTAGGGTAGACGAGTGGATAAAAAAGTTTGGGATCAGATATTTTAATGAGTTGACAAACATGGCAATTCTTACCGAAGAAGTCGGTGAGGTAGCACGAATTATGGCAAGACAATTTGGAGAACAATCCTTTAAAGATTCCGACGAAAATATAAATCTGGCTGATGAACTCGCAGATGTATTGTTTGTATTGATTTGTATTGCCAATCAAACAGGGATCAATATTACCAAGGCGTTTGAAAAAAATCTTCAAAAAAAAATACTTAGGGATCATACCCGACATAACAATAACAGGAAACTTCAATAATTTCAGATTGAATAAATAGATTTCTGTATTTTAATGAGATAATTTCAATCGAATAATGTTATTCAGTTTAGCAATAAACATGCTATAAGATAGTTTAAGCTAATATCACAATTATAATTTAGGCATATCAGCCTAAGAAATATATTCTTTATGTTGATAAAGAATTTCATAGAATTATCCGAATATTATCACGATTGATGTAATTTTGACAAATTTTCCAATCATGAATGGTGGCACTTTTTATTTCAGGGATTTTTACAAATTGCAGGATACCACCCTTACAAATCAGCCCAAAACAGATACACTTACGACAAAAATTGAGAATCAGCAAATTCGCGATTCGGTAATAAATCAAAATCTCCAATCAAAAAAGGCTGGACCGAAACAACCTGTTCAAATCTCTGTACGTAAGGATACTCTGATAAATTCCAGGAATAAAACCACAAAAATTCAGCCAACAACCATCTCTGATAGAGAAAATGAAATTATTCCGAAAACCAGACAGAAAGACAGCATTACTAATCCTCATAAAATCACCTGGAATTCCCTGGATGAATTCGCACAATTTCTTTATCGACATGAAAAGAATTTTAAAATTGACCAGGATTCTGCCGGTTGTGATTCGTTACAGTTAACTAATGTAAATATCCAAAATGAAAACTCACATTTTATCCATAGGAATGGGATACATACCGACTGGATATTCTGGACTTATATTATTTTAGCCTTCTTATTTGTGTGGATTCAGGTTTTTTACCGGAAATATTTGCTGAAACTATTCAACTCCATTTTTAGTTTTCAAGCTTCCTCAAAACTTTTTAATGAGAAAAATATACTCGCCAGACGAGTTTCTGTGGTATTGAATTTCGTTTATACCATTTCTATATCGCTTATTATTTTTAAAATTACCCAGTACTACAAATTGAAACCGACGATTTTTGACAAACTCAGCTTTTTTCTGCTTATTCTTAATTTCATGATTATTTTTTCCATTCTGAAATCTTTGATACAAAAACTTATTGGGTATATTTTTGATCGATTAAATCAGATCAATGAATATCTTCATAATGTATATGTTTTCAATAAAAGCCTTGGTATTGTTATAATTCCATTATCATTTGCTTCGTTTTATACCCAAAATAGAATATCTGAAACTATATTTATAATCGTGGCAGGAATCTATATTTTGTCATTATTTCTAAAAATAATTCGAGGATTTCAAATAATTCTTAAGCACGATATTTTTATTTTGTATTCGATTTTGTACCTTTGTACGCTTGAAATTTTACCCGTATTAATCGGGTATAAATTTATTAAAACATTATCCTAAAGTAAGTTATTTGCTAAACTCTCAGGTATGAAGATAAAAAAAATATTAGTATCTCAGCCCAAACCTGAATCTGATAAATCACCCTACTTTGATTTAGCGCAAAAAACCAATGTAAAAATTGATTTCAGACCATTTATACAGGTAGAGGGATTATCATGCAAAGAGTTCAGGTCACAGAAAGTAGATATTCTGTCTCATTCGGCTGTTATTTTCACTAGCAAAACAGCGATTGATAATTTTTTCAGAATCAATTGTGAAATGCGTATCTCAGTGCCTGAAAGCATGAAGTATTTTTGTGTTTCAGAATCTATAGCCTATTATCTGCAAAAGTATATCATTTACAGAAAACGTAAGATTTTCTTTGGGAATGGTGAATTTTCTGATATAATAGATTTGATTAATAAACACAAAGAAGAAAAATTCCTTGTGCCATTATCCGATAAACACAAGAAAGAAATTCCTGTTCTTCTGGTAAAAAACAGTATCAAACACACAATTGTAATCCTTTATAAAACTGTAAGTAGTGATTTATCGGACTTGTCAGCTATAAATTATGATGTACTTGTATTTTTCAGTCCCTCAGGTATAAGATCGTTATTGAAAAATTTTCCTGAATTTCAGCAGAACGAAATAAAAATTGCCTCCTTTGGAACTCAGACTGCCCAGGCAGTGAAGGAAGCAGGCCTCAGACTGGATCTACAGGCTCCTCTACCCGAGGCACCCTCTATGGCTATGGCTCTAGAGCAATTTATCCTTGAAAACAATAAGAACTGTAAATAATTCAAAAAATCAAAGGCAACATTAACGGTTCCCTTTGATTTTTTAACCGTTATTTTAAGATAAAATTGAACGGCAAGTTAATTAGTGAACTATAAATGCAGCCTAGTTCAAGCATATTGTCATCTTCTTCAGAATAAAACCAATTGATGATAATCGTATTCCCTTTTTGATGAATTTTTTCAAGGATCCTGAAAACTTTCATCATCGATTTTTTAGAATAACAATTAATGTATTCGAAACTGATATCGACAACTGTTGTGTTTTGAGGTTTTTCAGCATACGTTTTTAGATAATTCATCAATTGTTTGTAAAATTCCAGGTTTATTGTTGGTATTGAATTCCCCTGAATCTTCATGTACCCATCAATGAAATCAATAAGTGGAGTTGTTTTAGTTCCTTCAACCACAATTTTCATACTCATCCCTTTTTATATCAATAAATACGGCCTTTGGAAGGAAAAGTTGGACAAAATTATATGATATAAATCATCGTGGAAGGGAGTTTTTATTGCAACATTTCAAATCGAACATGCGTAAAAAAATATATTAAATTCTCAGCAGTCATGGAAAAAAATGCAGCAGATAAAAAGCCTAAACTATGTAAACGATGTAAAAAAAATGTTGCGAAAGACCTGATATGTACCAATTGCAAAGTAGAATTACTCAACAACTATGATTCAAAAATTGATTGGCAAACAGCCTTTGAAATAGAAAGAATTCAGCTTTCTGCTTTGCGTTACATAGATAGTGATACCTGATAAATATTTGTGCAGCTATAAACCTGAACAAATTATTCTCTTACTTACTATTCTAATAATTAGAATTTCAAAGCATTAAAAGAAAATGCTTTTTTTAATTTACCAATTACCGCGCTACTAAATAATTAACATTGCATCGCCATAGGTTCCAAACCTGTATTTTTCCTTAACTGCCAGTTTATATGCTTCAAAAAGAAATTCAAATCCTGCAAAGGCCGAAACCGTCATTAATAACGTGGAATAAGGAAGGTGAAAATTTGAAATCATACTTGTCGGAACATTAAACTCATAAGGAGGAAAAATAAACTTATTAGTCCATCCATCGTAAGGTTTTAAATACCCGTTCGTTGAGACTGAACTTTCAAGAGTTCTTAATACTGTGGTTCCAACAGCACATACATTTTTTTTATTATCTTTTGCATTATTAACAATTTCAACTGCATCGTCTGGAATAATAATCCTTTCCGAATCCATTTTATGTTTCGTAAGATCTTCTACATCAACTGTTCTGAAATTACCCAGACCAACGTGAAGAGTTATTTCTGCAAAATGAACTCCATTTATTTCAAGTCTCTTTAAAAGCTCTCTGCTGAAATGCAATCCGGCAGTGGGAGCAGCAACTGCCCCTTCATGTTTGGCAAAAACAGTTTGATATCTTTCTCTGTCTTCGGGCTGGACTTCACGTTTAATAAATTTTGGCAGAGGAGTTTCTCCTAACCTGTATAATGTTTGTTTGAATTCATTGTAATCGCCATCAAATAAAAATCTAAGCGTCCGACCTCTTGAAGTTGTATTATCAATAACTTCCGCAACGAGTATATCATCTTCCCCAAAATAGAGTTTATTACCAATACGTATTTTTCTTGCCGGGTCTACCAATACATCCCATAACCGCTGTTCTTTATTCAGTTCTCTCAATAAAAACACTTCAATTTCAGCACCGGTTTTTTCCTTATTTCCATATAAACGTGCAGGAAAAACTTTGGTATTATTGAATACCATAACATCGTCTTCGCTAAAATATTCGATTATTTCTTTAAAAATTTTATGCTCAATTTTTCTTGTAGCTCTGTTAAGAACCATCATTCTAGACTCATCCCTATTATC
Organism: uncultured Bacteroidales bacterium; assembly: GCA_963781805.1. Classification (GTDB taxonomy): domain Bacteria; phylum Bacteroidota; class Bacteroidia; order Bacteroidales; family UBA10428; genus JAFGPL01. The sequence goes on along the minus strand of CAWAHF010000004.1, from coordinate 3,609,502 downwards.
GACAGGATATTTTGCAATTAAATCGTCAGGAAGACTGTATTTGAATTGTGATAATTTCATCTGATTTTAGTATTAGTTATGCCCTATTAAAAATTCGCCCGTTATACGCAAATAATTACTTTTTGTTACATATATTTTAAAAAATTTTCGAATTCATTAAATGTCATTGCTTTATCCAGTGAAAAATCTCCAATGGCAGTTCTCTTTAGTTCAATCAGGTGAGCCCCGGAATTTAATTTATTTCCAAGATCTCTGGCCAGAGATCTGATATAGGTGCCTTTACTGCATTTTACCCTTAATTTAAGCATTGGAGACTGGAAATCAATTATTTCGAGTTCGAAAATGTTAATTAGATTAGATTTTAACTGAACTTCGGTTCCTTTTCTTGCATATTCATATGCCCGTTTTCCGTTTACAAATTTCGCTGAAAAAACAGGGGGCTTTTGTTCAATGGGACCTCTAAATTCGTCAATGACCTGATTTAATTTTTCAGCTGTTATATGATCTACATCAAATGTATAATCGATTTCTGTTTCAAGGTCAAATGAGGGTGTTGTTGCACCAAATTTTATGTTAGCAATGTATTCTTTTGTCAATTCCTGATATTTTTCAATCTTTTTGGTTGCTAAACCAGTACAAATTATCATCATACCTGTTGCCATCGGATCTAATGTTCCTGCATGACCAACTTTTATTTTTTTTATCTGAAGTTTATGTTTAATGGCTCCCCTCACCCTTTTAACCAAATCAAAAGAAGTCCAATAAAGCGGTTTATCAAATAAAAGAACTTCTCCTGAAATAAAATCCAACATAAAATATTTCCTACAATTTTTATCTGAAAATTATAGCAAGCATACCTATAATAAAACAATAAGCGGCAAAGTAAATCAATTTACTTCGCTTTACAATATTTATCATCCATTTACATGCCAGCCATCCCGATAAAAATGCAGTTATGAAGCCAATAATCAAAGGGATCATTTCGGCAGATTCCTTGGCAAATGTACCATCAACTATATCAAGCAGGTTTTTACCAATAATTGGAATTAAAACCATAAGAAATGAAAATTTGGCAACATCTTCTCTTTTATTTCCCAAAAGTAGCCCTGTGGAAATAGTTGCTCCTGATCTGGAAATTCCCGGAAGCACAGCGATTGCCTGTGCAATTCCAATGATGATGGAATGAAAAAAACTAATTTGTTTTTCTTTAGGTTTTGAAAAATGTGTAAAAGCAAGTAACAATGATGTTATGAGTAACATAGACCCTACCAGTAAAAGATTGCCGGTAAAAAGTGATTCAATTCTTTTTTCATACAGAATAGCTAAAATTAAAACCGGGATGCATGAAATAATCAATTTGGTAACATAAATGGTTGAATCATTCCATTTGAATGAAAAAAGACCTTTAAATAATTCTCCGATTTCTTTATAAAAGACGACAATGGTACTGCAAACCGTTGCACCATGAACAACTATCGTAAAAGTTAGGTTTTCTTTAATATCAGCACCAAGCAAAACTTTTCCGATTTCAAGATGTCCACTGCTGCTAACAGGCAGGAATTCAGTTAGTCCTTGAATAATACCTAAAATAAGTGCATCAATCCATGTCATAGTTCAACTTCTTTTTTTACATATTAGGTATTCTAAAAAAATCGGAGTACAATTCCGAAGAATAATTCAGGTGTCAAATTCTATTACCAAAAAAGATTAATATAAAAATCTATAAATCAAACGTTTTCTGTTTCCCTGGGTTTTTTCATGATAGCCCATATTTCAAAGAGGAAACCAAATAAAACAACCATGGGAGCTAATGTAATCCTTCTGAAACTGAAAATTTCCTTTCCATTAAAAACGTTAGGATCAGGTGATTTTCCTCCCATCATTAAAAGAAATCCGATAATGACTATGGCAAAACCGATAATCAGCAAGACATAGTTTTCTTTACGAAGTGCGAAACCCGTTGAATCAGAGTTATTATTACTTTTTGACATTGTATTATAAATAAAGTTTATCTGTTTTTATTTTAAGATATTTATTTACAGCAAAATAAGTAGAAATCCAGTTTATGATTTCACCAAGGATAAAAACACTTGAATAAAGAATCGCAAGGATAGTAAAATCATCGAAACCAATAATTCCCTCCAATTCTTTCTGCAGCAAATATATCATTCCTGTAAGCATAGCAATTGCTGTAATAGCTCCTACAGAACCCTGAACTAAACTTGTAGTAAGTATAGGTCGTCTTATGAATCGATTGGTTGCACCTACAAGTTGCATGGTTCTTATCAGAAATCTTTTTGAATAAACGGCAAGCCGTATGGTATTGTTAATCAGGGCAAATGCGATTAAAAATAATATACCGCTGATTATCAGAATGAATAGGCTGATTTTCTTTACATTTTCATTAATCAGAGAAACGAGAGACTTTTGATAGTGAACTTCTTTTATTTCGGTGAATTCCTGCAAGTCTTTTTCTATCATTTTAATGCTGTCAGGATTCGCATAATTAGCATGTAATCTAACATCTATTGATGGTACAAGGGGATTGAATCCCAGGAAATCAATAAAATTTTCGCCAATTTCATTCTGAAAATCGCGTGCTGCCTGTTCTGCAGTTACATATGTGGTTTCTTTAACGTAATGTTTAGTATCCAGAATTTTCTGAATCTTAAATGCGTCTGCTTCATTTATCCCTTCCCGAAGAAATACCGTAAAACCAATATTCTCCTTCACATAATCTGAAAGTTTTTTCGCATTTAAAACTAGGAAACCTATTAGGCCGAGCATAAATAACACTAATGCTATGCTTACCATAGAAGTAAAGTAGGAACCAATCAGCCGTCGCTTTATATGCTTTATTTCGCCGGTTTGCATTTAGCTTAAAAAAAAGAGCACCAAAGATACTAATAATTGTAACAAATTTTTCTTAATAAATATTAAAAATAAAGTTCTTACCGTTTGCATAATGAAATCTTAAAGCTAGGTTAAAAATCTAATATTTAATCGATTATAAAACTGATTATTCAAATAAATGGGACATGTTTAATCCAGAATTTCGATCCAGCCAAATTTGTCTTCTGCTTCACCTGTTTGAATGGAAGTAAGCCAATTGAATAGTTTGGTAGATATCGGACCAGGTTTCCCATCCTTACAATAGTTGTAGAAAATGTTTTGAACCGGATCTACAATTTTTCTGATTGGAGTAATTACCGCTGCGGTCCCACATGCGCCAACTTCTTCGAAAGTTGATAATTCATCAAGTGGTATCGGGCGTCTTTCAACTTTCATTCCCATATCTTTGCACATATCAATCAGGCTCATATTGGTAATGGAGGGTAATATAGATTTAGAATCAGGTGTTATATAGGTATTATTCTTGATTCCAAAAAAATTAGCAGGTCCTGCCTCATCAATATATTTTTTTTCTTTTGCATCAAGATATAAAGAGGTAGCATACCCTTTTTCATGAGCCAGGTCAAGTGAACTAAGACTCGCTGCATAATTTCCGCCTACTTTGTAAGCTCCTGTACCTAACGGAGCCGCACGGTCATATTCACGGCAAATCATAATATCTACCGGAGAGAAGCCGGATTTAAAGTAGGGCCCAACAGGTGTAACAAAAACTATAAACAAATATTCTTTCGAAGGTTTTACTCCAACTTCAGCACCAGTACCTAATAAAAGTGGGCGAATATACAAAGAAGCTCCATGACCATAAGGAGGAACAAAACGTTCGTTAAGTTTAATTGCTGTAAAGATTGACTTTCTGAAAAGTTCTTCGGGTACCACAGCCAGTTTTATTCCCAGGGATGTCTCGTGCATTCTTTTGGCATTATTTTTCCATCTGAATATCCTGATTTTTCCATCTCTGCCGCGAAAAGCTTTCATCCCCTCAAATGCCTCCTGACCATAATGCAGACAAGTTGCAGCCATATGCATATTAATATATTCCGAAGATGAAATTTCTATCTCTCCCCATTTGCCATCTCTGTAATAGCACCTTACATTGTAATCGGTCTTGATGTAGCTAAAAGGCAAATTTTTCCAATCGGTATTATTCATAAAAATAATTTTAGTCAATTTAAATTCTTCAATATCCTAATTGAAAAGCTATCAGGATAAGTTTGAATCGGTCAGTTAATCAAAAATAGTCAATAATGTACATACCTGCAATTATGGCTGCAAATTAAGCCAGAATAATTGAAATTAACCAATTTTTTCTGGTTTTAACTAATACAATGAAATATAATTGATTATATTGTATCCAAATAACCTTTCAGTTCGTATATTTACATAATTTCTTTTATTATTTATCGTTTATTTTAAAAGAACTCAATAAAATAATGCAATTATTTTTTATTTTTATTGTTTGTAATAGTTAACCTGAATAAATCAAAACCCATAACAAATGGAATACAGTGATTTAATTTTAGTTACCTGGGATTTCACTGAAAAATCAGTTTTAGCCCTGGAACATGCTATCAATATTGCAAAACATATTAAGCATGATATTGCCTTAATTCACATAGTTAAAAAGGATTCAGAGATCGCTGCTGCTGAAAAGAAGATTTCGGATGAAATTTCTGAAAAATTTACCAATACGAATGTTAAGCCCAATATTATTGTAAGATCAGGTAATATTTTTACAACCATTGTCGAACTTGCTGATGAAATTAAGGCAAGAATGGTTGTAATGGGAACTCATGGAATTAAGGGTATGCAAAAATTTTTGGGTAGCTGGGCTTTAAAAGTTATCGCAGGTTCTAAATCGCCTTTCATTGTGGTTCAGGATCATCCTAAAACTGATATTTATAAGGAAATTGTCTTACCTATTAATTATCGAAGAGAAAATAAGGAGATTATTAACTGGGCTAATTTCTTCGCAAAATATTTTGGAGTTAAATTTCATATTTTTTATGCAAAACATACAGATTCAAATTTTATTAAAGGTGTCGAATCTAATTTACTGTTTGTTAATAAGTATTTTGGGCAAAAAGGTATTAAATACGAAATAAAATCCTCTGCAGGCGTTAAAGAATTCCAGAATGAAGTAATTGACTATGCCAAAGAGATCAGTGCAGATGCCATAATGTTAATCACTACGAGGGACATTAGCTTTGCAGATTATGTCCTGGGAGCACAGGAACAGTATATTATCGCAAACGAAGAACAAATTCCTGTTATTTGCATTAATCCCAAACCGGCAAAACTAGGAGGAGGTTTCAGTGCATCTGGAGGATAATTTAACTTATAACATAGTACTTTTTTGAAAAACAAGGAGCAATTCCTTGTTTTTCATTTTAAAGATTTTAGGTAAAAAATGAAACTTGTATTTGCCACTAATAATCAGCATAAATTCTTAGAAATTAAACAAAAACTTGGCAGTTTAATTCAATTAATCAATCTCAATGATTTGGGTTTTAATGATGAGATTCCAGAGACACATGAGACTATTTTGGAGAATGCAGCTGAGAAGGCATTTTTTGTATATGACAGGTACCATTTGAACTGTTTTGCTGATGATACCGGATTGGAGATAGATGCTCTATCCGGAGAACCAGGAGTTTACTCTGCCAGGTACGCAGGCGAAAACTGTTCTTATGATGATAATATGAACAAAGTGCTTCAAAAGATGAAAAATGTTAAAAATCGTGCTGCAAAATTCAGAACTATTATAGCACTTGTTGAGGAAGGTAAGCTAATAACCTTTGAAGGATATATAAATGGTGAAATTCTCAGAGAAAAGTCAGGAATTGAAGGATTTGGATACGATCCGATTTTCAAACCTGCAGGATTTGTTCAATCTTTTGCAGAAATGTCATTGCAGGAGAAGAATAAAATTTCGCACAGGTCTGTTGCGGTTAACAAATTAGTTAAGTATTTGATAAATAAATATGATAATTAGATAATAAAACACTCGAACCTACGTAATTATTTCTGTTCCTTATTAAAGACACATGAAAATAAATTTAAAGTCATTTCTTCTTAATTTATTCTTTTTGGGAAGTATAAATCTCTTTGCGCAAATACCAAACGGATCATGGAGAGATCATCTGCCCTATTCAAATGTCAGGAGTTTGACCGAAGTGAATAATAAAATTTTTTGTGCCACCACCGGAGGACTGTTTTCTTTTGACAAGTCAGATAACAGTCTGCAAAAATATTCCAAAGTAAATGGTTTAGCTGATGTAAGTATAACAGCAATTAATTATGACGAAAAAATGCAAACTTTATTAGTTTGTTATGAAAATGGGAACATAGATTTAATAAAAAATGATTCTATTGTAAATATACCTGATATTAAAAGAAAAGTGATAGTAGGTGAAAAAATAATAAACAGTATTTTCTTCATTGATGATTACGCTTATCTGGCATGTGGTTTTGGAATTGTGGTATTAGATATGCAAAAAAAAGAGATCAAGGATTCCTATTTATTCGGACCGATGGGAAGCCAGATTTTTGTGAATGATATCGCATATGATGGGGAGAATATCCTTGCTTCCACAAACCAGGGAATCTACTCAGCTCCAATAAATAGTCCAAATCTGGTGGATTATAACTACTGGAGTAAAATCAATAATTTGCCTGATCCTGATGCAGAATATAAATTCATGGTTTATTTTGGCGGGAATATTTTAGCAATTTATCAGAATCCTTCAACTTCAAGGTCCGATATAATTGAATCTAATTCAATTGGTTGGTCTGTCTGGAGTCCGGAACAGATTAATTATCGACTTCTCGATATTCAAAATGACAATCTGGTGGTAGTTTCGGATTATAACTCTCAGGTCTTTAGTCATACGTTTAATATTATATATCAGAAAGGCACGAACTATCCGCAGTATGCATTGTATGATAAAGCTAAAAATCTCTGGATTGCAGATCGTGAAAACGGACTTTTAAAATCAGTAAACGGAGGACTGGACAATGGCATTTATCCTGATGGACCAAAATACCCTGATGTTACAGAATTGGTCTATTCGAATGGAAATATTTGGGTAGCAACTGGGGCCGAAGGCAACAGATATGATCAAAGAGGCGCCTATCTTTTTAAAAATGAAAAGTGGATTAATTATAACAGAGAAACCATTCCTGAAATGCAAGCCTTTCCAAATCTCAGTGAAATAGCCATAGATCCTAATAATCCGGATCATATCTTTGGTGGTAGTGTGGGCTTTGGAGTTATTGAAATCAATGGAACTTCCGTTTCCATTTATGATGAAACGAATAGCATTCTAAAAACAATAGAAGGCTTTGGGCATAGTTATATTTTTGTTACGGGGATGAGTTTTGATCAAAACAATAATTTGTGGGTTTGTACCAAGTATGAAGATAACCCGGTATATGTTCGTCGAACCGATGGAACCTGGGAAAATATCAAACTTAAATATGATGGTTTTGGTTTTAATACCCGCGTTTCAGATATTTATTGTACAAAATCAAGTCAAATCTGGTTATTATTAGAACGTGAAGGGATAATTGTATTTCGTGAAAATCAGGATAAAACGTTTAGTGAACGCTTTTTTTCAGCTATCAATCAGGATGGTGAATTACTCGAACGGGTTTATACTGTGACTGAAGATAATGATGGAAACGTTTGGGTTGGTACCAGCAGTGGTCCGATTGTGTATTATAATCCCATCGGGATAATTGATGATACGAGAACGGTTATTGGAAATCAGATTTTAATTCCCAGAAATGATGGTTCCTCCCTGGGCGATTATTTGTTGAAAAATGAAAAAATCAATTGTATTACAGTTGATGGTGCCAATCGAAAATGGATTGCCACAGAAAAATCAGGTGCATTTCTTATGTCGTCTGATGGGAAAAAGGAGATACATAAATTTAACACGGAAACCAGTCCGTTATTTTCTGACAATGTTTTATCCATTGCCATAAACGGCGACAATGGAGAAGTGTTCTTTGGTACCGATAAAGGAATTCTTTCATTCAGAGATCAGGCTACTCAAGGAAGTGAAGATTTTAAGGATGTATATGTTTATCCTAATCCGGTGCGGGAAACTTATTCAGGTGACATAACGGTTACGGGACTGGTAGCAAATGTAAATGTTAAAATTACGGATATTAGCGGAAATCTTGTATTCGAAACAACTGCCCTTGGAGGGCAAGCCATTTGGGATGGCAAGAATTTCAGGGGTGAAAAAGTTAGTACCGGGGTATACCTGGTTTTTTGCACAAATGACGACGGAACAAAAACATATGTAACAAAACTGTTGTTCATTCACTAATTTTGTCTCTGTCTACATCCGAATACGATGCTTCATAAAACTCGCGGAATAGTTCTTCATTATATAAAATATGGAGAATCAAGCATAATAGCTCATATTTACACCGAATCTTTTGGAAGACAAGCTTATATAATAAATGGGATTCGAAGTAAAAGGTCCTCCATCCGGTTAAGTCATTTTCAACCGTTAACCATCCTGGATCTTGAATGCTATTATAAACCCGGAAGAGATATCCAACGGATCAAGGAAATTAAAAATAATATTCCTCTTATACATATTCAGAATGAGATCAATAAAAGTACAGTAGCCCTGTTTATTGCAGAAATTTTATATAAAACATTGCATGAGGCAGAATCAAATCATACGATGTTCGAATTTTTGGCAAGTTCTATTCAGTTTCTGGATGTTATGACAGAAGGCGTTTCTAATTTTCATCTGGTATTTTTAATTCAGTTTTCCAAATATCTCGGAATTTTTCCTCAACGCACTTTTCAAGTATCCGAAAAACAAGAGGTTAATGAAAAAATGTTGTTTTATACCGATGATATAAGGATATTCTCTGATTTGCCTCAATTTATAAAAATAACTTTTGATGATTTGAATGAGAAATCATTTCAGGATTTGGATAAGATCAATATTAAGCATCAAAATCGACAGATTTTGTTGGAAAAACTTCTGGAATATTATAAGTTGCATTTTGAGAATATAGGCCAGGTTAAATCTTTGCAGATAATGAAAGATATATTTCACTAAAATTGAGTTATAATCAAAACAATATGTATTTAAATTACAATAAGTTAATCATCAATGCTTCGATTTTAAATTCAAGTTAATAAAAATAAATTCAAATTGACATTACTAACCAAAATTCGAGTTGATTTAGAAAATAGTAAAATTATAGAGCGATAACATTACAAAAACTCACGTAATATTTTTAAACAATAAAATTAAATAATAGTTTATTACGTATTTAAATACAGAATATTATAAATATATACTTCGAACAAATATTATATATAATAAACCATAATAAAGTAAATAAAACTCACAACAATTAAATGGATGAATTACATTAACATACGTAAATTACATATTTTCAATAACTAGTATAAGCAAACTATTATTTTGGAACAAACTTAACCATCTTATTTTCAATCATATCATGCAATTGTCCCAACAATATCTGTTCATGTCTGTCAATAATTCCGTCCTCATTAGCCAAATGTAAAATCATATCGTACTCTTCTCTCGTAATTTTATGGTCTTCAATAGCTTTAATTATCATTTCTTTTAATGCCTGAGAGCTTTTACTTACGGTCATGGTCTTAAATATTTTGTTTTAAAAGTAATAATCTATTTTAAACTTCCAGAAATCTTTTTATATACTTCTTCTTTTAAAGAATCATAGGAATGATTTAACGGATAAACCGGCTGAAGTACTTTAATTTTAATTCGGGAAAATGGTTTTGGAAACCAGGAACCTTCAGGAAGCGCCCTAAACGACCCATCAATCACAACCGGAACAATAGGGATATTTAATTCCTGACTTAAAATAGCAAAGGTTTTTTTAAACTGGCCTAATCTGCCGTCTTTGCTTCGTGTTCCTTCCGGAAAAATAATAACATTCCTGCCCTTTTTAAGAATTTCAGCAAGTTTTTGTATAGATTGTTTTAAATCTTTATTGATATCCATAATAATTATATTATTGATCCTGGCAAAACCTTTAAGCAGTATAGATCTGAAATGTTTTTCCTTAGCATAAAAATATGTTTTGCGCATCAATTTATTCTTGAAAATGGCATTAAGAAAAAAGCCATCAAAGAAGCTCTGGTGATTAGATGCAATTATACAGGGACCTTCAGGAAGATTTGATAATCCTTCGGCTTTTATCCTGAAATAAAATTTTAGAAACATTCTGGAGAAATATCTTAAAAATGCCCCTGTAATTCCGGATGAAGGAAGATTGAAATGGAAAGGAGATTTTAATATATCATTCCAGTTTATATTATCAACCATTATTTTTGAATGGTTCTCCTTAATAAATTCAGCAAGTTTTAGAACGGATTCGAATTTTGAAAATTCATTTTCTTTTATATCTATCCCAAAGGAAGTATGAAGAAACACCGAAAGACTCACCAAACCTAATGAGTCAATAGCCAAATCCAATTCCAGATGATCAAATGGATTTACCTGTTTTTCAAGTTGTTCTTCTAGAAATTTTTTTAAAATATCATATTCCTGAAATCCTTTTACAACATCTCCTATCTCTCTTTTTTTCAATTGGATTGTGTATTTTTCCAATTTGAAACGCTGTATTTTTCCTAACCGGGTTTTGGGAAGCTCTTCATTTACCAGTGCGAAGCCCAATATTTTTTTGTAAGTAGGAGACTGTGCGTTATACCTGTCAACTACATTCCATTTGAAATATTGTTGAATATTTTCAATTCTTTCCTTTTTCAACCAGACAAAATCGGGATAGATTACTGCCTGCAGCGTATCATTAAATGAATATACACCAACCTCTTTAATAGCAGAAGAAATAGCCGACAGCTTAGTTTCAGTTTCTTCGGGATTAATATTTTTGCCATTGGAAAGGATAATAAGTTCTTTTCTGCGTCCTGTTATGTAAAGATAGCCGTCCTTATCCATATAGCCCAAATCGCCGGTATAGAGCCATCCATCCTTTAAGATTTCGCTTGTTTCGAAGGGTTTGTTAAAGTACCCTTTCATTATATTCTTACCCTTTGCTACGATTTCTCCATCACGAATTTCAACCTGTGTTCCCGGAAGTAGTTGGCCTACAGAGCCTAGCCTGACATTGGATGGCCGGCTAAAAGTTATCATTGGAGCTGCTTCAGTTAAACCGTAGCCTTCAAGTAGTTCAAAACCCAGGGTTTTGAAATCCTGAACTACCTGTTTATTGATGGCTGCACCTCCGCTTACCAGGTATTTAATTTTCCCACCGAATTTTTTATGAACTGTCTTAAATAAAAATTTCGAGATTTTTTTTGAGCCTAAAATTCCTGCAATGGAAAACAGCATCCTGGCCAGGATGCTGGCATTGATTTTATCCATTATTCCTTTGCAAATTACATTATAAAGCTTCGGTACACCAATGACAATAGATATTTTATATTTCTGCAGGGTTTGAAGTATATCTTCGGAATAAGTTGAAGGAGACATAGCAACTGTACATCCTGTATAAAAAGGAATAATTACGGAACCCATTACCGGAAGAATATGATGTAGAGGCAATAACATCAGAATATTATCTTCCCGGGCATAGACCGATACCAGTTCTGATACTGCAATTACATTTGACTTCAGATTTTCGAAGGATAATATAACTCCTTTGGGTCGATTGGTAGTTCCTGAAGTATATACAATAAATGCAGTTTTTGAAAGCTCAGGCATTTCTATGCCAGGAGATTGTGTTTTCTTTGTTGGAGATGAAACGGATATTTCTTCAAAAATTAAAACATTTGGGTAAAAGTCAATTTTGGTAATTGCATCGGCTAAAATATCTTTTTTGTCTGCTGAACAAAATACAACTTCAGGTTTAGAATCATCAAGAATGTAAGCTACTTCGTCGGCTGATGACTGGTAATCGACAGGAATTGCAATGGAATTGTTTTTCCAGATTGCGTAAAGAGCAAATACCCATTCTGGTCTGTTTTCGGAGAGTATCAATACTTTTTGATCTGATTTATTTGGAAACAGGCTAGTAAAAAATTCAATCCGATAAATCAATTCAGCGTAAGTAAGTGAAAAATCTTTTCCCGCAAAAGCGATCTTCTCAACATTTTTAATTAACATACAACAATTATTAGACTGCAAAATTAGAAAATTAATTGGGATTAAGGAATTTATCGAAATGAGATGAATTATAACTTGTTGATTATTATTCTAAGTGACAATTGGATAATATTTAACCAGGATATTGTTTATAATATTGTGTAGTGATCGTAAAAATAAATTTAACATGAAAATACCATACAAATTGTTTTGAAAATGCTATAATTAAACTTCATTTTCAGACTTTATGACTTTTCTATTAACTGTTTTAGGGAATTTATTTTCTCTCACATATTATTTATAGGTTAATTCTAAATAAATAAATTTTAAAGCAGATTAAAATACCTTATCGATTTGCGGCAAAATTATTTTTAATTGATCAGCATTCAAATTTATTTCTATTCTTGAAATACTCAGAGAATAATCTGTTTTCATCCTTCAACATTACTTCCCGAAGTGTCAAAACAGATATTGCACCGAACATTAATTAATTAAAAATGTTTCTTTTTTTATCAACTTGATTTATTAATTAGTGATCAGTCTAAATTATTATTAAAAAAGGTATAACATATGCTCATATATAAGGATATAAATACCTTTATATATTATTATGTATTAATATCAGATTGATATTCTTACGGCTAGAGTTGAAATATAAGAGTCAATATAAATTGGTCAATACAAACGGGATTATTTAGCAGAAAGGTTATTAAAGAGAATATCACAATATATTAGAAACAATTTTTTAATAAATAAAAGTTAAAGTTATGAAACAATTCTACGCTATTTTATTGGCAAAAAACAAAAATCAAATTTTAGTACTATTCTTCCTTTCCATGTTTGGATTGATTCAGGCTCAGAACAACGATTCAGAATTAACATCTGGTAGCGGATTTCAGGTTGATTCAACCTCACCACCTTTGAAAAGCACCAATTCAATGACCTGGAATGCTTTATCAAACGGAAGTGATTACTACATTTATTATACCTGGTCAGGTGCCACAGTTAGTTGTGACTGTGATAAAAGCCTGACAATGAGTTTTTATAACAACGGAGCAGGCGCAGGTTCCTTTGCGGGGGTTCCTTCAAGCTATTCAGGCTCAGGACATAAGTATGCCCTTGGACCTGCCCAAACCGGAAAATTTACCTTTAATGGACCTTATTCAGGTCATAATAATGTTATTATATTTGGTTGTATTGATGGTTGCAGTGGGCACTGGTCTTCGACAGGAACGTTAACAAGATCAACTTATTCAATAAGGGGACCTAAAAATGTCCAGGCATCTGAAAATAAAACGGATACATCTATTGTAATCACATGGGAAGGGCAAACGGATATTCCAACAAGCCATTATGGATATCGAATTTACAGAGATAATGTATTGATATATGATAAATACAATAGTACGACCAAGACTTATACTGACACAGGACTTAAACCAGGAGAAACACATTATTATTCAGTTGAAGCCTATACCAATTCCTGGGGAGGACAAACATCTTATAGGGCTGGAGATTATGGAAGTACATTCTTTCTTAATCCCACAGCAACAACTTATCCCACATATGTGGTATTAAAATGGACCGATCCGAGTGCTATTGGTGCGGACAAAATACGAATTGAAAGATCCGATAGCATTTCTTCATTGGAGCTTGATGTCAGAAATCTTCCTTCGGTTAACTATACCGATGACAAAGGTATCCCGGGATTCAAATATACTTACATTATTACTCCTCTGAAGGGCTCTGTACCTTATAAATCAGCTGTTGTGATCGGTAACAGAAAGGCAAACGGGAAAATTTCCGGTGAAATAAAAACCATTTCGCTTGGAGGAGTTGACAGCGTAATCGTTTGCGCAGAAAGACTGGATGATGTTCCTCAGGGGGACATAACAAACTATTGCGACACAACAGATGCAAGCGGATATTATGAAATCAATGATATTTATTATTATGAAGGAGCTAAATTCAGGATTACACCTATGCGTGGAACCCATGGTTTTAATCCCGGGTATTCGGACAGGACCATCGATTTAGATAATCATTCGGTAAACGGACTCAATTTTACAGATACCTCATCATTTACGGTTTCGGGTAAAATCGTCCAGATAATGAACAATGATACCTGTAATGTTAAGGGAGCAGAATTATGGGTAGATGATTTGTACAGAGGTGTGAAGACGGACGAAAACGGAGAATATAAGTTGACTGTTGATCATTCCGGGAAATATAAGATTTCAGCCAAATTAGATGATCATACATTTAGTCCTGCTTCAAGAACCTATACCATTACCGAAGATTTAGATAATGTGAATTTTACCGATACTACGACAAATATTCTTGAAGGAAAAATACAGGGAAGCTGTGATATTTATATCGGATATGCCGATTTTCACATATACAGCAAAGCCAATCCTGCCAGTTGTTTTGACACTACCATTACAACAGATCATGATTCAGGTTATTACCGAATCCGGCTTCCTGCAAGGGAATATTATATTGCACTTACAAAATTCTATCCGCAAGATCCTCAAATTGCAGACGAATCTGATGTAGAAAATTATTTTCATACCCAGGATGCCGATCTTAGCAATGGAAGAGCTGTTAAGAATTTTATCTATCGAAAAGCACCCACAGTGGAGATTACAGGATTTTATACTATGGGTTGCGGGGATTATGAGAACATACCCATTGTACAACAGGGTCAGGTTACGCAACTAATTGTTGAAGTTGTTGAGAAATTTGGAGATCAACAATGTTTAACCGATACCGGGTTTGTTGTTGTATATGATGGCCTTGTAAATGGTCCCGCTAAAGTGGACACCCTGTACCTGAAAGGTGGAAGGGCTGAATACAATTTGATTCCGGGTGATCCGAATATAATTTCACCCTATCTCAAGACGTTCGAAGTAACTGCAAATATCGAAGGACAAACAGATACGTATCATACAGATGCCCTGATTGTAGGGAACCGGCCCAGAGAAAAAACCTTTGTAAGTGTTTCTCCTGAAATTCCTTTCATGATACTTCGTGATCCACCGGGGGATGCCAGTTATAGCTTTATGTCTAAAGGAACAACTACTGAAACGGCTTTAAGCTTTATGGCAAAGGCGAGCGGATCAGTTAATCGTTGGGGTGAAGTAAAAGCCGGCGTGAAATTTGAAGCTGGTATTGGAGTTGAGGTTGAAACTTCCATCTGGGGTAAAATTAAATCAAGCCTGGAAGTAGGCGCTTCCATTGCAAGTCAGAATGAATTCAAACTTAGCATAAGTAATCTTGAAGACTTTTCAACGTCCGGTAATCAAGATATAACCGGAGAAGAAGGGGATGTTTTTGTTGGTTCATCTTTAAATCTGATTTATGCACTAACAGATATTATCGATTATGATCCCAACGAATGCAAAGTGAATAAGAGTGTTGATATAATTATGGGTACACAGGGATTCAATACCACCTTTATGTATACCGGAAATCATATCCGGAACGTACTTATTCCACAATTGAAACAATTGAGGGATATTTATCAGTCGCAAGGTTCCGATTCAGCCGCCATTTACAATAACCAGGTCAAGGTTTGGGAGCAAACACTGAATATTAACAATGAACAAAAGAAAAATGCAAAATTCATTGAAAATCGTTCCTTTAGCGCCGGAGCTCAGTATCAGGCATCACAGGAAGTTACGAGGACATCAATTGGATCGATCGAATTCAGTATGTATATAGATGCCAGTGTTGCAGCCGAGGCAGGCCTTGAAGTCGGTGGAGTAGGAGTGAGTGGAGGAGTTGAAGCCCATTTGCGTATGGATCTTGGAGGTTCTAAAGTAAATACGACAATTTCTACCACCAAAACCGGATATGTCTTAAATGACGATGATGTGGGGGATTTCTTTAGTGTGGATATTCTTGCTGATCAAATATATGGTACTCCTGTATTTAAAATTGTCAGCGGACGCAGCAAATGCCCATGGGAACCGGGTACGCAGCCTAGAGAAGGGGTTCAATTGATTTCTGATGGTTTAAATAAATTCGTTGATGATCCTAACGGGCAGGCTATATTTAAGCTAAATCTCGGAAATACAAGTCAGAGTGATGAATCCTTTGTATATAATCTTGTGTTCTTGCAGGAAAGTAATCCCGATGGAGCCCAGATTACGCTTGGCGGCAGTCCGGTTCAGGGAGGGATTCTTACTCCGTATAATATTCCCCCTCAGGGATCAAAAGATGCTACCATTACTATAAAGAAAGGTCCTTTGGCCTTTGATTACAACGGACTTGAATTTGCCCTGCTATCAAGTTGTCTGGACAAAAGCATCGCTGATACGGTTTCATTAAATGTTCATTTTAAGAGTACCTGCAGCAATATTTCTATTACCAGGCCTTACCAGGGTTGGTTGATTAATCAGGCTGACAGTGATATTTTAAGAATGAGGTTTGAAGATTATACTCTGAATAGTTTAACACATTTGAATCTTCAATATTCTCCTTCCGGGAAGAACGGTTGGATAACCGATGTTACTTTTGACAATACAGGACTTGATGACACATATACTGTCTATGACTGGGTTGTTCCTGATATTCCCGACGGAATGTATGATTTGCGTGCCAGTGTTGAATGTGCCGATGGATATACCTATTCAAATGTGTTGACCGGAACAATTGACAGATCTGCACCTAAACTATATGGTATCCCGGAACCCACAGACGGAGTTCTGGATAAAGGTGATATTATTTCCGTTACATTCAACGAGGATATTAATTGTGATAAGTTTGGTTCTGCAAACTTGGATATTACAGATATGAATACCCATAAAATCTATCCGGCCCAGACCGGCTGCTCCGGAAGTAAAATTGTGCTTATTCCTGAGACAGGAAATGATGATGTTTCAAGAGATACCTTCAACGTCTCTCTTACCGGAATTACAGATATGGCAGATAATAGTACAAAAGATACAATTAGTTGGTCATTCCTGATTTCCGGGAACGAAAGTTTTGCTATACCAGATACCGCTGACACCGATGGAGACGGAATCCCGGATAGCAGTGATAACTGTAAGTTAACTTATAATCCGGATCAGAGCGATTTGGATTCGGATGGTATCGGGGATGTATGTGATGAAGATGTAGATGGAGATGGTGTCCTGAACGCAATTGATAATTGTAAATATATTGCAAATCCCGATCAGGCAGATAGCGATTCGAACGGTATTGGGGATGTATGTGAAAATTCATTTGACGGAGATAAAGACGGGATTATAAATAGCGAAGATAATTGTCCATATACGTATAATCCCGATCAGGCCGATGAAGATATGGATGGAATTGGCGATGTATGTGATGATGACAAAGACGGAGACGGAGTTAAAAATCTGTTCGATAATTGTCCTTCCATAGCTAATCCTGATCAGATGGATAGCAATCATGATGGAATAGGGGATGCCTGCCAGGCTATTACATCGATTACTGATAATACAATCAACCGGTTTGATTTGCTACAGAATTTCCCAAATCCGTTTAGTGACTTTACAACCATACAATATGTTGTACCCGAAAAATGCCAGGTATTGATCAAAGTTTATTCATTGCTTGGGAATGAATATACTATCAAATCAGGAATTGTTGAAAAGGGAAAGCATAATGTTGTATGGGAAACAAAAGATAATCCGGACGGGGTATATTTCTATTCCATTTATGCAAAGTCTCTGGATAGTAATCTTAATTTCTGGGATGTAAAAAAATTGCTCATTGAAAGATGATTACAAGTGGCTAAAATTTAGCGGGTTAATCATTTGTTATATAAATCTAACTTGCCCATGTTACCTGGGCAAGTTGGATTTTTTCATTACTTATCCAGCCATTTTCTGAATTCGGAGGCACGTGCATTGCTAACGAACACTTCTGTTTCTGAACCAGGAGACAACTCAAGTCTAATCCTGCTTTTGGAAAGAATTTTTATAGCTAAAATTGCCTTAAAATTCACCAGAAATTGCCTGTTAACCCGAAAAAATTCTTCAGGATTCAGCAAGGTTTCAAGATGATCCAGCGAAAAATCCACAGGATACGTTTTTCCTTCTTTGGATGATAAAAATGTATTTTTTTCAAGCGAACAGAAATAGGCAATATCAGATGCTTCAACGGTTCTTATCTTATTTCCTACATTAATGACAAATCTTGATTTATAATCCGATTTTTTTTGATCCATCCATTTCAGCAATTCATTTACATCAAATTGCAACGTGCCTTTCATCTGCCGGTATTTTTCAATTGCCCTGGCCAGGTGGTCTTTATTTATGGGTTTAAGCAGGTAATCAATACTTTTCAGCTCAAAAGCTTTAATGGCATATTCGTCATAGGCTGTGGTAACAATCACAAAACTATCCGTCTTAATCATTTTAAATATTTCAAAGCTTAATCCATCTGCCAATTGAATATCGAGAAAAATCAATTCAGGATGAGGATTTTGCCTTAACCATTTTACTGATGATTCAATACTGTCGCAATGATCTGTTACCTGAATATCCGGGGCAGCGTCGGAAAGTAATTTTTGTAACCTTTTAATTGCAGGTTGTTCGTCTTCGATGATAAGAGCTCTTATCATAAATCGATTAACAATAAAGGAACTGTTACCGCGAAGGTATGATTAGTTTGTTTTATTTTAACCTCATGCGAAGAGAAATAGCGATATCTTTCAGAAATATTTTTTAAACCTTGTCCGGTTGTACTTTTTCCTGTTTTAAGCTGTAGTGCGTTTGTTACAGTAATTCCTTCATTATTCGTACAAATATGAATCTTCAAGTGCTTTTCGGTAGAAATTACATTATGCTTGATACAGTTTTCAACCAGCATTTGTAACGTTAGGGGAGGAATGGAGAAATGAAAATATTTTTCAGGAATCTGAATTTCAATTTCAATGTTTTCATCAAATCTGATTTTAAGAATATGAAGATACTTTTGAAGTGTTTCAAGCTCTTCTCTGACCAGTACTACCTGCCGATCGCTACTTTTAAGGATATATCGTAAAAATTCTGAAAGATTCTGAATATAATCCACTGCCTTTTCATTTTCTTCCACCAGGGATATCAGACTGTTGAGGCTATTGAACAGAAAATGGGGATTTATCTGGGTCTTCAAGACTTCGTACCTGGCTTCCAGACTGTCTTTTTCAAGTTTTATTGATTTTGAAAAGTTGTGTTTCCATTGTTGATAAAAGAAAAACGCCTCGTGTATGGAGGTTATAAAAAGGGTAATAAGAATTGTCACAACCGCATCCAGAAAAGGATTAGTGTCCTTTAAAAAATGCAGGTTGAGTTTAATTTCAAACCAATATAGTGTTCCGGAAAAAAACATTGTATAAAGAATGATGGCAATAATTTCGAGAAACAGGTGCTTTTTCGGATGATGTTCCCAGGGATATTTTCTCCAGAGAAATTCGACGATTGCCATACATCCCAGCCAAAGGCCTGCAGTTATTAAAATGCCATGGGCAATTTGAAGGAATGTATTGGGGATGTAAGTTTCTTTGAGTCCAAGCAGATAAACCAATGAAATTATTAATCCAACAAGTGGAATAAGTATCATCAGACTTATATAATAGTTCTTTCTCATATCAACAAAACTACAGTTATGATCTTAAAATCTTATTCGGTATAAAAACATCGGGAAAAATCCTTGCTGATAGGTATAATATTTCTCTTTTTTTGCAGAATCCCAACCTTCCAAAAAAAGGCTCTGAAAACCAGTAATATTCTGCAAATCAACAGCCCATTCCTGACTGGTCTTGTTGCCGTTTATTTTAAATCCGATGCGTAAGTCGGTTCTAAAATAGTCATTGTATTTTTTGTCATAAGCTAAACTCCAATCTCTTTTTTCGGAATTACTCAAAGCAGATAAAGCTTCATCAATGGGAACATACCGTCTTCCGCCGGCCCATACAGTTTTGACATCTACTGTAAGCATTTTGTTTTTACGCAGCGTGTATTCATAACCTCCCAGCAAATTGAATACATAGTTACCATCGAAGGAAGTATTTCTTAAGATTCCATCATAGCCTTTGTACTTAGAATCGAAGATGGAAGCAGTAAACAGAAAATAATATCCTTTGCTTAGAAATTTTTCTACCGTTAATTCAATCCCGTAATTTCTACTTGTCCCTTTATTAACCAGGCTATCTTCCTGAGGTATGCCAAAAAAATCTCCTGTATTGATCATAGAAAATTCACCAAAAGATTTTTTCACCGGTACGTTGATCAATCTTTGGTAATATGATTCAATTTTGATTCTGAAATCTTTGTTTATAAGATAATCATAACCAATTACAAAGTGATGAGCCTGAGTGAATTTAACATCCTTATTTGTAGTATAGGATAAATTATTAACCGTATCATTGGTAATGGTATAATAAATGATTTTTGGTTGTATCTGGCTATGTTTTCCATAACCAAAACTGAAGGATTGCTTCTTATCCATACTCCATTTAATACTCATTCTGGGTTCAACTGCCAGTTGATAATTCAATGCGAAGTATTGCATGTTTACTCCTCCATACAAAGATAAGTTGTCGCTGAACCTGTGCTGCCATTGTGTATAAATTCTATACAGCATCATATCTGCTTTCGTATCAATGGTTCGTCTGAATATGTAATCATTAAATCGCGAACTATCCAGATAATTAATATAATAGTAATCGATTATCAAACCCAGGCTAAAATTATTTTTTGAATTTAGTTTTTGTTTAAACTGGGTAGAAAATGAAACCTTGTTTTCAGATTCCCTCCCCCTATACATCGGATAGACATCTCCTTCTTCTTTTTGAATTGAATCTAGGATTGCTTTTGATGCAGTGGTTTGGAAGGAAATGCATGATTTAAACCGTGCATTTTCATTCAGATAATAGATATGGGATAGTCCGATTACCCCTAAGTCTGCTCTAAAATTAGTTGCAATTCCTTTAACTGTATATTGATTATTTGAGGTGTCTTCACGATCTCTCCCAAGTTCAATATAACTATTACCAAACAAACCGATGAATTTGAATCTTCCCAGTTTTGTTCCCGGTATATCGATTAGAAAGGTGAAATCTTTATATTCCGGTACAGCCGTGCCTGTTCCAAAATTAAACCCCAGTTTATGCATTACATCAAGTGTGGAATACCTAAAATTAGCCAGATAAGATGCTTTCGGCCCCGATTTCTGCACCTTAAAGGGGCCTTCGGCGCCCAGCTCGAATCCATTAAATCCTATTTGTCCGGTGTATTCCCGAACCTGGTTATTGCCCGATCGCATATTTAAGTCGAAAGCGCCAGACAATGCATTTCCATATTCTGCAGGAAATGCTCCTGTAAGGAAATCCGAATTTGTTAACAGGTTATTATTTATCATACTTACCGGTCCTCCGGTAGTTCCCATGGCTCCAAAATGGTTGGGATTTGGAATTTCAATATCCTCAAGTCTCCATAGAACCCCAGTCGGAGAATTTCCCCTGATAATAATATCATTTCGGGAATCGTTTTGGGTAATTACCCCGGCATAATTTGCAACCATACGTGCCGGATCTCCCAGGCTTCCTGCAAAACGCTCGGTTTCTTCGATGGTAAAAGAACGTGCACTAATCTGGGCCATATCATTTATCGACTGATTTTTTCGAGAAAAAGCCTTTACGGTTACCTCTTCAAATTCAGTTACCTGTTCGGTCAAACGGATTTCCAAGACAACCTCCTTGGCGCTTGAAAGAAGGAGATTGGGAATCATTTTAGATTCATATCCAATATATCTCACCTCAATGGACTGTCTGCCCAACGGGACATTTTTTAGCGCAAAATTACCATCCATATCAGTAACTGCCCCAACAGGTGGATTCGAGTTTAAAAGAATAACTGCAGCTCCGTGTAGGGGGAAACCGGTTACTTCATCTACAACAGTTCCCCTGATGATTTGTGTTTGATTTTCTGCCTTCAGGCAATTTATATTGATGGCAAATAGCAGGAATGTGATATTAATTATTGTTCTTTTCATAATTCCATAATTTTGAATCAAATATACAATTGGCTGATACTCCAAATCAAACTTAGTTGGATGAATAAAGAAAAGAGCCTTATGAACAAAGAAAAAGTAATACTGAAATCAAACCCTGGTGTTCAGAAACTAAAAAACCTTGCAAGACTTTTAATTCATGCAAGGTTTCGTTTTGAAAGATGGAAATACTTAATTACATCGGGGATTTAAGCTAAAATATTTTTCTTATCGGTGTTCAGAGCTTCTTCAATCACCATTAAAAAAGCTTTGTAGGTTTTAATGATATTTTTTGGAGATACTCCTCCTTCAAGCCAGATATAGGACCCAAACCTGACAGTTTTGTCATATAAAGCAACCTTAACCAGTATGAATTCTTTTGATACATAATTTACATAATCTAACCTGTCAGCAAGCGATGAATTAAGATTAAGGTTAAAATAGAGATTTAATGAAAGAAACCTGTTTTTTTCATCGACAAATACCCAGGTTCTCCATGTTTCTTTGATAAAAAGATCACCCTGATCATATCCCGTATCGAGAAAGGCACTGTCAAATACTTCTTTAACTAATTCTTTTGAAACATTTTCGTTGGTAACCAGTTTTTCTTCACTCATTTTATTAACATTTTAGAATTTGATACTATATTCGGAAATAATGCTGTTTTTACATCCGTTAGGGCGTAAATATAAGGCTTTATTTTTCAAGAACCAATTTGAATTAAAGAGATTTCAATTTTTTTGGTGCCTTACCAGAAGGGTTTAGGATTATTTCTTAAAACCTTTTCAGACAAATTTACCGTTGATTTTGACGGAACTTTTTGTCCACATCTTAACTTTTTTTAAATTTAGTGGTCAAAAACCTATTCATTTTAACCCAAACCATTATGCAACAAGGATCATTAACTGAAGAACAAGTGGAGAAGATTAAGGTATTTCAGAAAAATGAAATAACTGAATATCATATTTATAACAGGCTGGCTAAAAAAATTAAAGATAAAGAAAATCAGAAAATCCTGGAAAGAATTGCCAGTGAAGAAAAAAGCCATTACGATTTCTGGAAATCGTTTACAAATGTAGAGGTTAAACCAGCCAGACGAAAAATAAGATTTTACTATTTAGTTGCCAGAATATTCGGGCTAACATTTGGAATAAAGCTGATGGAAAGAGGAGAAAGCCAGGCAAACAAAAATTATGGCAACTTTGCGGACGTTATTCCTCAGGCTGTAAATATCGCCACCGATGAAGATGAACATGAACGTCAACTCATACATATGATCCAGGAAGAAAAGTTGAACTATGTTGGTTCTGTTGTACTTGGATTGAATGATGCACTCGTTGAGTTAACCGGAGCGCTGGCGGGATTTTCGCTTGCGTTGCAAAATACGAAGGTGATTGCATTGGTTGGGTTAATTACCGGAATTGCTGCATCACTCTCCATGGCCGCATCGGAATATCTTTCAACAAAAGCCGACGAGAGTGGAACTGAGGCTGCCAGATCTGCACTATATACCGGAGTAGCATATATTTTGACGGTTATCGTTTTGATTTTGCCCTATTTTCTGTTTAAAAACTATTTGGTTTGTCTCGCTTTTACCATACTCTTGGCTATTATTATAATCTTTCTGTTTAATTTTTATATCTCGGTAGCCAAAGAGTATGATTTTAAAAAGCGATTTGCCGAAATGCTTATCATCAGTCTTGGAGTCGCACTAATATCATTTGGGATAGGATTTGTTGTCAGGAATATTTTTGGAATTAATGTTTAAGGAATTGTTACAAATAACAGATTTTGAAAAGAATCTGATTTAACTTTCATTAACAAAACTATATTCGCTGGTTATTGTTTTTAAAACGTTTTTAAATCAACTAAAATACAAGCTAAATGCAGAGGAAAAATGTTTTGATTACTGGCGCCACTTCGGGGATTGGGAGAGCTACCACACTGGAACTTGCCAAAATGAATGCCAATATTATATTTGTAGCACGGAATGAAAATAAAGCAAAAGATTTATTGACCGAGATTAAATCATTAAATATGGCAATACGTGCAGAATATTTAATTGCCGATTTATCTTCTTTAAATGAAACCAGAAATCTGGCTTTGGCGGTTATGAAGAAATATAAGCAGCTTGATGTTTTAATTAACAATGCAGGCCTGATTATTGGGCAGAGAAAAATAACGATTGATAATTTTGAATATACTTTTGCACTTGATCATCTGAGTCCCTTTCTGTTGACTGGGATGTTACTGGAATTGCTTCAAAAAAGCACATCTGCACGTATTATTAACGTAAGTTCAGCTGCTCATGTTATTGGCAGAATTCATTTTGATGATTTGATGCTTACCGAAGGATATTCTTCGTTTAAGGCATATGGTCAGGCAAAACTTGCAAATATTCTTTTTACCTATGAATTATCCCGAAGATTAAAGGATAAAAATATTACAACCAATACATTACACCCTGGAACTGTCGCCACCAATTTTGGAAGTGATTTAACAGGATTCAGTGGGTTCATGATGAAATTTATTCGACCTCTCTTAATAGGAGCAGAAAAAGGGGCTCAAACTTCTGTTTATCTTGCCTCTTCCAATGAGGTGGAAGGTATTTCAGGAAAATATTTTATAAAGAAAAAACCGGTAAAGTCATCCCCATTGTCCTATAATAAGGAAATTGCACAACGCCTTTGGGTAGAAAGTGAAAAACTTACAGGATTCCAATACTCTGTTTAAATTGCAATATTTGATTTTACTTTGACAGATTAATGGAAAGCTTTGAAAATGCAGGTAATTCGAAAAAGTTGATTTTTATTTCAATAAGAATCAATTTCCTGTAATCTAAAATAAAATTTCAGGTATCCGGGGATTACTTTTCAGATACTATTGAGATTTGTGACGCAGGTTAAATCAGGTAACACATTGGAATCAAGTACCAATGTGTTAAACGTTTGAAATTCAACATAATATAACCTATAATATGATTTGTATCATTCATTGAAATGATATTGCTCATCTTTAACCCAAAAAATAGGTAAATACACCTGCTTAAAACGGTCATTTGTCAATTGAATACATCCTTAACAGCAAATATTCGTAAACGCAAGTAAAGATTTCAGAATCGAATTTAAATAAAATTGAAAAATAATGGAAAGCTTATCAATTATCGGCACCAATTCTACACCACATGTTAGTTTTAACATCACTGGTAGGCTCTCGATCGAAGGAAGATCACTTCCTGAAAATGCAGAATTATTCTTCAAACCCTTACAAAACTGGTTAATAAATTTATCTGTTGACACGGTTACCTTTGATTTTAACCTGGAATATTTTAACAGTTCATCATCCAAGAAAATTCTTGATCTGCTTAAAATTCTTGATGCCAATAATCATGTTAAAAGTATTCAGATTAACTGGCATTATGAAGAAGGTGATGATGACAGTCTGGAAGCAGGACAAATATTTGAAGAAATGTTAATCCGTACGGTTTTTAGGTTTGTTGAATTTGCTGAAGCTGCCTGATTAAGTCAAAACTCTGTAGTCGAATAGAGGTGCATTTGCATATTTTTTTAGAAGATCTTCGGCTTTTTTAATCCAAGGGATGATCTTTTCATCTCCGGAAAAATTGAAAAAAACCATTAGGAAATGTTTAGTATTCTCTGTAATCCTTGTTCTTTGCGAATCGCTGACAGGACTGCCAAAAGCCCCCAAATTATCTCTTAAAACTGACATCCGGTCAATATTCAGTTCACCTCTTCCAATAGCCTGATAGATTCCATTTTCCCTTCCGATTCCACAATGAATATCCCCAGAAATAGTTGACGCATCATATCCGCCAATAGAAAATCCTGATTCAATAGAAATTAAATTCAATATATCCACCACATTATTTACACGGTATAGCTCTTTTCCGCTGGCAACCCGTCGGAGTAATGCTTCAGCCGACAAGCGATAACGAGCGGGATCCTTTCCTAAATATTTAAACGCTTTTCTGGATGCCTTAATTGCCGGTAGCGTATTGATATTCTCAAGAATTAAACCGGTTGCGATATTTTGGATGGTGGTTTTAAAATAATCCTGAAATGCTTTGGTGGAAGGTTGAACCAGCAGTTCACATGCTAGACAGTTTAAAACCAGATTGGGACAAAGGGCTTTAAGTTCTTTATCAATTTTTATCTGCGGTTTTAGCATAAAAAAACCTGCCAAAGCAGGTGTTATTTATTTTTTGTTTTATATTCTTTCACTTTGTCCATAAACTGATCAAACAAAAACTCTGTATCAGTCGGTCCGCTGGATGCTTCAGGATGAAACTGGGAAGAAAAGTAAGGTTTTGATTTATGTCTCATTCCTTCGTTGGTATTGTCATTCAGATTTATAAACAAGGGTTCCCAGTCGTCAGGGAGCGTTTGATTATCAATCGCAAAGCCATGATTCTGAGATGTGATAAATGCCTTATTAGTTCCCACCTGCAGTACAGGCTGATTATGACTGCGGTGTCCGTATTTCAGTTTATAGGAATTGGCTCCGGCAGCAAGGGCCATTAATTGATTTCCCAGACATATTCCATAAACAGGTTTCTCTCTTTTATATGATTCGGAAAGACTGTGGATGGTTTTGTCACATTTTTTGGGATCGCCTGGTCCGTTTGAAATAAAAAGACCATCATATTCTTCCTTTGAAATGTCCCAATCCCAGGGCACAAGTATCACTGTCGCATCTCTCTTAATCAGATTTCTGATGATATTGTATTTTACGCCGCAATCAATCAGCACAATTTTATATTTGCCGTTTCCATACACCTTTTTTTCGTGTATACTCACTTGCGCCACAAGATTATCTTCGTTTGGATCATATAACACGACATCCGCTCCATCACAAATAATTTTTCCCAACATAGTTCCCTTTTCACGGAGAATCTTTGTCAGCAAACGGGTGTCTATGGATGAAATTCCGGGGATATCAAATTCTTTGAGCCAATCGCCCAGACTCTTTTTTGCATTCCAGTGACTATACTCTTCGGTATAATCCGATACCACTAATCCGGAAATATGTACAGCGTATGACTCATAAAACCGTTGCAGATTATTTGTCATTTCGTCCCCCGGCACACCATAATTGCCTACTATCGGATAGGTAAGGGTAAGTATCTGGCCTTTATATGAAGGATCTGTGAGACTTTCGGGATACCCGGTCATTGACGTATTAAAAACCACCTCGCCTGAAACCGATTTTTCAGAACCAAATGAATAACCTGTAAATTCAGTGCCGTCTTCTAAAACCAGCTTTACCTTTTTGTCGTTTCTCATGAATACGTATTAATTTTTGTTTTCCATACTTTCAAGCGCAGCAATCATTGGCTCAACTTGTTCCGGGCCAATACGTTTGGCCACTATTTTTTTATCTTTATCAAGAATAAATATTTGAGGCGTAGTAAGAATATCGTATTGAATTTTATATTGATAAGAATACGGGTTCCAGGCATTCATCCAATCGTATAATTTATGTTGATTGACAAAATCGACCCATTTTATTTTTCCGTCCTCTCCAAATAAGGTGCTAACAGCTAATATTTTAACATCCTTATTCTTAAGCGAGCTTTCATATAATTCATGAAGCTTTGGAATGGCAACTTTACAATGTCCGCAATCTGCTTCCCAAAATACCAAAACCAGATATTTTGCATTGATATCATGCAAATTAATTTTGGAACCGGCATGCGGAAATCTTTTCAAGGCAGTATCATTTTCTGCCGCAATAAAATGTTCAGCAGGTACCAGCATCAGCTCAATATCCGGAGCAGTTTTTCCAATCAGGAGCGGTTTGGTTTTTTCAATCCTGTCTTTCAAATCTTCCAGAAATTTTCTGTCACTCCACCAGGATTTGGTAAGGTAGTATTTATCTGCAATATGCACATAAACCGCATCCATCCCCATGATATTACTTTTGGCAAAATGGTTAAATAATGTAATCAGCATAAAACGAAACACATTTGAATCTGCCTCCGATTTATCCAGGATGGAATCGGAATATACTATGATAGAATCCGGGATTTGCGGGATCACTTTGGTGATATAATCCATCACTTTATCTTCAATCAGGGGGGTCCGCAATAATCTTGGATCGGTATAATTGAAATTATCGAAATAATGATTTCTAAAGTAATAATACTGCCAGATAGAATCTTTTTTACCATTTGCCAGCAGAGGGGGATCGGGTACTTCAATATCCAGCGTAGCTTTCAAAAATGTAGAAACAAATAAACCGGGATGATCCTTTATAATACTGTTAATATGTTCTATACGCTCATCACCCAGACTTTTAAGCCTTTTTTTGTATTCTTCCTTCTCAGCACCATTTTCAGATGTTTTAAGTTTTTGTTGAATTGCAGATGCTTCCTCACTTAATGCCATCATATATTTCTGGAAGTCATAAAAAACACTGTTGTCTTCCGAGCCTTTAATCTTAACAGAATTGGCAAAATCCGCAGTATCGGCTTCAATGGAGAATTGTTGATCTTTATCCAGCAGAATCTGAAAGAATTTAGTCGATGGGAGATATACAACATACATTCCTCCGGGTAGCATATTCTTACCTTTAAAAATACCATACCCATTATTGTCCAGCATGATTGTATCATCCGGATACATCGATTTATTCAGGTAATGCCCCAGCAATAGAGTTGTATCATTCAATCCTTTCATCCTGATTTTAATATCATAGCCTTGCGAAAAGACAACATGAGAGAATAAAATTACGAAGACCAACGTAATTGACTTAAAAGGTAATTTACTCATATCAAGTTATTTAATAAAATTAGCTTTCAAATATCATACAATCAAGCAATCCGTTAATTTTTTTATCCGTGCAAAATTAGCCATAAAATGACGAAAAACAATAATGATAAAGCTCCTGTATTTATTTTAACAAACTTTAATAGTTTGGGATAATTGCAGCTGACAAAGAGAAATTAAAACAGCGAAAAAGTTTTTCCGTCATTTTCTTTGTTGATAGCTATTATAACCATATTTTTATGAAAAAAACACATGTATAGTCTCAAGGAATGCCAACAAATTATAGAATTCCAAATAGCCAATATGGAATTACCCGAAAATCCTTCACTTTTGTATAATCCTATTCGTTATATATTAAACCCTGCCGGGAAACGTATCCGTCCCTCGTTGGTACTTCTGGCATGCAACCTATTTTCCGATACTATTGACACTGCCGTAAATCCTGCGCTGGCCATAGAGATATTTCACAACTTCACATTGCTGCACGATGATATCATGGACAAATCGGAAGTAAGAAGAGGGAAGGCTACTGTACACCGGAAATGGAACGAAAATGTAGCCATACTCTCCGGTGATACCATGATGATTAAAGCATACGAATATTTATCAAAAAGTTCTCCGGATATATTGCTGCAAATCTTTGAAATATTTAATGAAACGGCTATTGGTGTTTGTGAAGGACAGCAATACGATATGGATTTTGAATTGCGGAAAGAAGTGTCGGTAGACAATTACCTTGAAATGATTGAATTGAAAACTGCAGTTCTTATGGCAGCTTCGCTTGAAATAGGGAGTATATGCGGCGGGGCAAATGATACAGATGCCGGTTTGATGCATGCATTTGGAAAGAACCTGGGGATAGCATTTCAATTGCAGGACGATTTATTGGATGTATACGCCGATCAGAAGGTTTTTGGAAAAGCCATCGGGGGAGATATTGCAGCCGGCAAGAAAACATTTTTATTATTAAACGCATTTGATCTGGCAAAGGGTGAAACACTCGTGGAGTTGATGAAATGGTATTCTTTAGACGTTGATGTGAGAGAAGAAAAGATTAAGAACATTACCGCTATATTTAATCAGCTGAAAATTAAAGAACTGACAGAATTAAAAATGAATGAATATTACCGGAAAGCACTATCATCGCTTGAAATGGTATCGGTAAATAAGGAGAAAAAAGGAATTCTTCAAAAATTTGCAGCAGATTTGATGGGAAGGGTGAAATAGAGCCGGGAATTTGTTTGCAGGAGAATTAATACTTTAAATGGACATGTCCAACTTTTCTCCTTTAATTACCTTAACAAAAAAGCCTGCTCCTTAGTATAGTTTTCACTACGCTTTTAATTTTAATGTAGCTATTGCTACTTATAATTTAACCATATATCCGGTTAGATTTTATAATAGTATCCGGCATTACGTAATTCCTGGCATCACCAGGGTTTAGCTTCAGCGTAACTTGTGTTAATCTATTCCCCTCATCCATAATTCCCATTTCACAATTTCTCTTTTATAAATCAATCACCGAATTTTCGTAATTTCGTGTAACGAACTATTAATTGTATCGTTCGGATTTACAATTAAAAACACATTCTCACGCGTTTGAATGGTGAGTATGTTCTAATCCAATCGTTATGAAAAGGTATATTTTATTCCTGATTCCGCTTTTATTTTTTAGTTGCCGGTTTGCTTCCATCGGAGATGGCCATTCACGTATTGACTATAAAATACCGGACATCGTCAATAACAAAATAAATAAACTGCTCTACCTGAAAAAAAAGAACATTACCGATGAACTGAATATCAAGTCCATTGAGAACGGCGCTGATTCGCTCGAAATAAGATTGTGGGCTATGGCCGGAGCAGCCAAGGGAGGTGAGGTATATATCATCCGGAAAACAAAATACAAATGGAACTGCTATCATTATTGGTTTATTGAGCGGGTGGCAGAACAGGATAACCTAAACAGAAAATCCTATACCCTGGATGAATTGGCTGATGCCGGACTTGATACCTTCTGGATAAAAAAGGAAGCGCCCCGTTCGGGATGGAACGGATTTTTGACAAAACTTAATGAGAGCGATTTATATAAACTGGATTCTTATAAAGATGAATCCCTGGAGGTAGTTGAAAAAATAAATAATTACTCTTTTATGATAGAATATGCCCTGAAGAATAAATACCGGCTGTACTGGTATAGTTGCTCCGATATTTACAGGGATTGTCAGCGCTGCGAGGAAATGGTTGAGGCGCTGAATGTATTTAATTCGGAATTTAATTTCAGCAGCAGTTTATTTGGAAATTACAGATGCAGAAGATGATTTTTGGCCCCCGGAATCGTTGGAGTTGTTAAAAATTGATATACGGATTTAAATTCTGAACATTAGAACTGATATATTCAATCCATTTTGCCACGACAGTTTTAATTGTCACCCAATATATTTTTAACATCCGCTGCATTTAATACTTCCTGTTTAAGCAATAGTTCCGCCATGTTGTTAAGTCCGTCCCGTTTTTCGATCAACAGATTTTTTGCATCAGTATAACATTTATCAATAATGCTTAATACCTCATCATCAATAATCTGTTCCATTTTTTCGGACCTTCGCTCAGTCATCATATCGTTACCAAGCAACTGATTCTGATATCTTTTTTTCAATGACAGGTTTTTAATTTTATCGCTCATTCCATAAATCGTAATCATATCGTAAGCAATCTGGGTTACCCTTTCCAAATCGTTTGAAGCTCCGGTAGAAATATCACCAAAAACAATTTCTTCAGCAGCCCTGCCACCTAACATTCCTTTTATTTTGCCTAGCAGCTCATTTTTCGACATTAAAAACCGGTCCTCAAGCGGAGATTGTATGGTATAGCCCAGGGCACCGATTCCTCTCGGGACGATAGAAACTTTTTGCACAGGGTCAGCTCCCGGAGTGAAATATCCTACAAGTGCATGACCCGATTCATGATAGGCTACAATTTTGCGCTCCTTTTCATTAATTAATCTGTTTTTTCTTTCCAACCCCGCAATAACACGCTCAATCGCTTCCTGAAAATCGCCAGGTTCGATCGAAATTTTACCTTTTCTCGAGGCCAGCAAAGCGGCTTCATTGCAGATATTTGCCAAATCAGCGCCTGAAAATCCGGGAGTTTGTGCTGCAACTGCACGTAAATCGGTATCTTTATGTAATTTAAGATTTCGGGTATGCACTTTAAGTATATCCTGTCTTCCTTTCAAGTCAGGCCTGTCAACCAATACCTGTCTGTCGAATCTTCCTGGACGCAGGAGAGCTCTGTCAAGAACCTCTGGTCTGTTCGTAGATCCAATTAAAATAATTGCATCGCCGGGAGCAAATCCATCCATTTCTGACAACAGTTGATTTAATGTGTTTTCTCTTTCGTCATTGCTGCCGATTTGTAAGGCGCCACGGCTCTTTCCGATGGCATCTATTTCATCTATAAATATAATGCATGGAGCTTTTGTTTTTGCTTCTTTAAACAGATCGCGTACCCTGGCAGCTCCTACACCCACAAACATTTCCACAAAATCGGAACCTGTAAGGCTAAAAAACGGTACCTGCGCCTCTCCGGCAACAGCGCGAGCCAACAGCGTTTTCCCGGTGCCGGGTGGTCCAACCAGTAAAACTCCTTTTGGAAGCTTGGCGCCCAGGCGGGTAAATTTCCCTGGGCTTCTG
Source organism: uncultured Bacteroidales bacterium (assembly GCA_963781805.1). Taxonomy (GTDB): domain Bacteria; phylum Bacteroidota; class Bacteroidia; order Bacteroidales; family UBA10428; genus JAFGPL01. The sequence goes on along the minus strand of CAWAHF010000004.1, from coordinate 3,576,973 downwards.
AGGAATTCAATCATCTCATTCAACTCTTCTTTTGCTTCATCAACACCTGCTACATCATCGAAGGTTACCTTATTATTTTCATCCAGAACATATAACTTAGCCTTGCTTCTCCCTACATTGAATATATTTTGCGCACCTCCTCCTCCCGTCATGTTTTTGCTCATTCGTCTGAACAAAAATCCCCAAATCAGGAATAAAATTAGCAGGGGAGCAACCCAACCTAATAAATTAACAAACCAGTTCGATTGGATTTTTCCCTGGTATTCAACATGATGTTTTTCCAATTCATCAAGTAATTCTTTATCATCGAGTCTCACTACCTGAAATTTTTCAGGTAATTTTTTAGAGGCTTTCCATGGTAAAATCAATCCGGGACTTTTATGCTTTATTGTATCTGTCTGAGCTTTGCTTAATGTATCGGCAGGGTTTTTAAAATACCCTGTAATTTCATCTTGTGAAATTACTACACTTTTAATTTTGTCTACCCGAAGGCTGTCTTTGAATTGATCATAGGTAAGTTCAACCTTCCTTTCGGAGGGATTGAACAGAAATTGCATCGCGATAAATATCAGAATGATAATTAATAAAAAAGGGACTCGAAATTTGCCTTGATCTTGCATATTAAAAAAATTATGAACCTATCAACTTAGATAAACGAAAAATTATTCCAACTTTTTTTGTAGCTATGGCAATCCGTTATTAAAATGGTATTGGATTGAATATATGTATGATACAAAATAATCAGGATTAGTGCTGTGTGGATTTTTCTCACATCTTCGTGGAAATTCCACACTTTAAGAGAAAATAAGAACTCTTAATTTTCCGACATTTCAATGAACACAACTTTCGCGATAACGGAATTATTGCAGGGTATCTCCCCGGGTTTTTAAAAAGGCCACTAATTCGTTCATTTCCTCCTGCGTTAAGATTCCTCCGAAAGCAGGCATATCTTTCCCCCCATTGGCAATTTTAAGGGTCATCTGATCAGGAGTTAACCGGTTCCCGACATCTGTTAAATCCGGACCATGGATACCTCCGTTCCCTGATATGCTATGACAGTATATACAGGCTTTTTTATAAAATAGTTCCGCACCACTTTTGGCTTGTTCATTCACATTTCCAATCACATGTACCGAAAGTGGTTGAGCATTAAAGCGAGGTGACCAGGGAGCTTTGACCCCGATATACCAAAAAACTCCAACCGCTGTTACCGTGGTAATCACAATTCCAATGGACCAGGGACGTCTCCAGGGACTGCGTTCTCCTGTATTAAATAAAATCGGCAGGAGAATCAAAATGAGTCCTCCGATTACCGGAATGAGTACGATGGCATAAGATTCAAGCGCCCGGGGGATTAGGGCAAACATGGCAAATATCCACAATAAATACCAGTCTGGCCGGGGATTGGTGTCTATATCCGTTGGGTCGGGAGGTTTACCGATTTCCGGAGGGCCGATAAAATATGCCAAAAGAATTATTACCAAAATAACTACCAACCCGAAAGTCATATCTCTCCAGGCAGCATTCGGCCAAAAAGGAACACCGTCTTTTTTCATTAATTTTTTGTACCAGTCGCGGTATGTTTTTTTCACAACAGGTTGTCCGGCAACCGGAGGCTCAGATATACCATTTCGAACCACCAGGAATAGATGCAGTCCCAGCAGAATAAAAATAATTGCAGGGATTAAAAATACATGAAACGCAAAAAATCTGCTGAGGGTGGCTCCTCCAAGGGTGTCACCTCCCAGAAAAAACCTGCCGGCCAGCGTTCCAATCCAGGGTAGCCTGCCTGCCTGCTGAGCAGCGACTACGACTGACCAGATTCCTTTGCTGTCGAAACGTAACAGCTGTCCGGTAAATCCCATGGCAACAGTTAAGAGGAGTAATATAACACCTGAAATCCAGCTTATCTCACGGGGATATTTAAAAGCTGCCATAAGATATACCCTGATCATATGAATTCCAACCAGTATGATCATTGCTGAAGCACCATAATAGTGTATTCCCCTGAGCATACTTCCTAGCGGGACACCATGTGTAATATATTTCAAAGATTGATATGCATTTTCAGTGGTAGGTTGATAGAGTAATGCCAATGCTACACCTGTTACAACTTGTAATATAAAACAAAACAGTGTAGCGCTTCCAAAAACATAAGCCCATTTTGCATTTCGGGGAACAAGATGTTTAGCCAGAGGCCTTATCGTTTCTGATATCCCTGTCCGGTCATCAAACCAGTTCCAGAATCGGTTAAATATGTTCATGATTTCCGTCCTCCAAGATTGGTGATGGGTACCGGACTGGTTTGAATTTCGACCTGATGATTGCGAATGCGCACCGGATATCTGTTAAGTCCATAAGGAGGGGGACCTGCAGCGTATGAGCCGTCTTTGTTATACACTCCTCCATGGCACGGACAGAGAAAAATCTCAGCATCTGCTATCCAACGAACAGGACAACCTAAATGGGTGCAATTAATTGAAAATGCGATAAATTCATTTACTGAAACACGTTGCAGCCATGAAGCAGATTCTGAAGACAAGCCTGACCAGGGCAATGGCGAGGCATTTTTGTATTTGACCAGAACGGTTTTTCCAACCTCGAAATCGTCAATATTTCCAACAGATCTCCAGGCACGGGGTATTTCTCTGAACAACGGGGCCAATAATGCTCCAATCACAGGAATAAGCGTGAGCGTAGCTATCAATCCACTAAAACCCCATAGTATTTTCAACAGAAAAGATCTTCTATTCAGGTTATCATTGTCCATCTTTTTATTCTTTTAAATCAGTAATCCAGCCTGCTATGGCCACAATTGTAATTAGTATACCAACAAAAGTGAGACCTATAAAAGCAATAAATCCCCAGAAAATAAAAGTTATTCCAAAAGCCAGGCTTATTGGCCATATGGTCGGTTTTGGTATAATTTCCGGATCTGATTTTTGCAAAGGATAGTCTGTTTGAATATCTCTTTCGACAGGATCAATATTTTCATTTAATCTGGCCATAATTTCAATGCTTAAAATTGGACTTCTTCATTTTCAATGGATCTTTGACTGTAATATCCGGCAAGTTTCACTAAAATGTTAGTAACATAAACAATACATGCGGGCACCCACATTATTAAACCTCCAGCCTGCTGATCTGTTAACGGATCAATACCCCAGGTATTATGAACCATATTCCAAACTGCCGGATTTTGCCCATTAAGAAATTGAGTGTATATATTTGAGGGTGCGAATGTTATGAAAATTCCAAGCACAGTACAACCCACACATGCAATAAAAAGATATAATACACTTTGCATTGGATTCAGCTTTTTCCAGGGAATAGGGGAATAGACCGGCCAGATAAAAATGATTCCCAGAACCAATAAGGAAATGATATGGATTCCATGTACCAAAGGTGATTTCTTCATAGCATCGAAAATTGCCGGGATATGCCAAAAATACATGGCGCCAATTCCCAATATCCAGGCAATAGCTGGGGTAAACAAGAATTCACCCACTTTTCTGAAACCTGATTTTTGCAGTTTCTCAAGCAGATTTGCATTGATACCGACAAGAAGCATCGGGGGTATGATTAACAATAGTACAATATGTTCAATCATATGCGCACTAAACAGGTATCCTTTACCCAAATAAGCCAGAGGAGAAACTGTTGATAGCAACAACAACAATATGCCCAGATAAAACACTACCTTTTTATTTGCAGGTGTATTACGACCGGTCAAAAGCTGAAATATAATCAGGCTCACCGATATAACCAGTGAAAGCCAGTTAACATGCCAGAAGCCGGTTAATAAACTGATTGTATTCATATTACAGATCCTATATAAACTACGGTAAAAACAACCACCCATACGGCATCAACAAAATGCCAGTAAATAGTTGCTGTATTGAATGCATCGTATTCCACATGCTTAAATTGTTTCGAGGCGATCAATCCTGCCATAATACTTAAGATTATCAGGCCAATAAACACATGAAAGCCATGAAAGCCTGTCAGGGTGAAAAAAGCCGAGCCGAAAACATTTTTGCTGATCGTAACTTTTTCACGTATTAGTGAAATATATTCCAGCCCCTGACCAATGAGAAAGATTAAGCCGAAAATAATTGAAACGGCAAGCCATATCAGCATGGCAGATCGTTTACCTTTGATTAGTTTTTTGTCTGCCAGTTCAATGGTAAGGCTGCTTAATAAAAGAAAAGCTGTAAACACCGATGTTTTATTAATATCCAGATAATGGGCAGTCTCCGATAGAGTTCCTCCGGACCGGCTGTAAAATACATACGAAATGATAAGCGCTAGAAAGAAAAAGGATTCTGAAGCTACAAATATCACCATCATTAATTTACTCTTGGTCATGTTCTATATGTTAATGTTTTATATTTCTTTTCCAGTCGGGATCATCGGGGTGTTCCAAATCCCAAAGCGGTCTGGCGCTTCGAACCTGGGGTACCGTTTCGAAATTTTTCAGTGGAGGCGGTGAAGAAGTATACCATTCAAGGGTCCATGCTTTCCAGGGATTGTTTCCAACCCGTTCACCATGACGGATGCTATATAAAATATTACCCAAAAAAACAAAAAAGGAAGTACCAAACACCATTGCGCTTAGAGTTGAAAACATATTCAATGATCCAAGATACGGGAGGTTAGGATAAGTAAATACCCGGCGGGGCATGCCCAATAACCCTAAAAAGTGAAATACAAAGAATGTACAGTTGAATCCGATAAAAAACAACCAGAAATGCCATTTTCCTATTTTTTCGGATAATTTACGGCCGGTAATTTTAGGAAACCAGTAATATACTCCCGCCATACCTCCGTGAATAGCTCCTCCAATAAAAACATAATGAATATGCGCAACCACAAAATATGTATCGGTGAGTCGCCAGTCGGCCGGAACAATTGCAAACCCGACACCGCTTAATCCTCCTATGGTAAAATCAATAAGAAAAGCCAACGCAAACAGCATGGCTGTGCTTAGCTGTACCTTTCCTCCCCACATGGTTGCTGACCAGTTGAATATTTTAACACCTGTGGGAACGGCTATTAACATACTTGTGGCGGCAAAAAAAGCATTAAAGGTGGTACCCAGTCCGGTTGCAAACATATGATGGGCCCAAACTCCAAATGATAACAACGCTATAGTCACTGTTGAGGCAGCCACAAACGGATAACCGAATATCGGTTTTCGGGAGAAAACCGGAATTACCTCAGAAATGATACCAAAGGCGGGCAAAGCGAGGATATATACTTCGGGATGCCCAAATGTCCAAAAAATATGTTGATACATTAAGGCAGATCCTCCTGTATAGGTGGTAAAAAAATGAGCTCCAAGTAACCTGTCAATCAGGATCATTACCAGTCCTGCATTTAATACGGGGAAGGCTGCAAGAATTAAAAAACTATTTACAAATGCCATCCAGACAAATAATGGCAACCGGTTAAATTTCATTCCTTTTACCCGCATGGTAATCGTAGTGACAACAAAGTTCAAAGCTGCGCCAACCGATCCGATACCCATAATCAATATACTGGAAGCCCAATAGTTGATGCCTGGAGAGTAACTGTAAAACGATTCACTCAATGGAACATAACTAAACCAGCCAACATTCGGAGCTCCTCCCGCTAGAAAACTGAAATGAAGCAATAGTGCACCAAATAGAAAAGTCCAGAAACTAAACGCATTCAACCTGGGGAATGCCATTTCGTTGGCGCCTATCATTAAAGGCAGCATGTAGGTTATAAAGCCTATGATCATGGGCATCAACACAAGGAAAATCATGGTTGTACCATGCATGGTAAAAATCTGGTTATAGGCTTCGGGAGACAAGACTGTGTTTTCGGGTTTCATCAGCTGGATTCGCATTAAGAGCGCTTCTACAAAACCGGCAAAGAAAAAGAATAGAGAAGACAAAAGATACATGATACCAATCTGTTTGTGATCTACTGTAGAAAGCCAGCTTAAAAGTCCGTTGGGTGATGTTAGACGGGGCAGAGGAGAAGTTGATTCAGGAATGTCAATTTTTAATTTCATTCGCTAAGGGATTAATTCATTTACATCGTAAATTGTATTTAAAATCTATTTTAGTTGTTCAAGATAATCTGTCAGCGCCTTAATTTCTCCATCACTCATCAGAAAGTCAGGCATATACGAACCTTCCTTTATTTTTTGAGGATTATCCAGCCATTTGGTAAGATTCTCTTTATTGTTTGCCATCATACCACTTAACATGGTTTCGCGTGAGGCAAAGTGGGATAAATCAGGGCCTATGTGTGCATCGGCTGATGTACCTGTTATGGAATGACAGCTTCCGCAGGTTTTCTGATGGAAAATCTTTTCACCAACCCTGCCCAGACTATCCATTGGTAAAACAGGATACTGTTTTTCATTTTTAATCCATTGTGCATAATCATTGGCAGATTGGGCGATAACCTTTATCCTCATCCAGGCATGCTGAGTGCCGCAATACTCACTACATGTGCCTTCGTATTCCCCAATGCTGTCAGCTTCAATCCACCCGGAGTTTTTTCGACCCGGTATTGCATCTATTTTCCGACCCAGAGACGGTACCCACCAGCTATGAATCACATCAGCCGATTCTATGTTCATCAGCAATCTTTTATGTATCGGAATATGAAGTTCGTTGGCTGTTATAATGTTTTGTTTGGGGTACCTCATTTCCCACCACCATTGATGAGCGATAATTACGATATCCGGTTTTTCTCCGGGCATTATGGGTTTGTTTATCTCCCTCATTACATGGAGAGAAAGAAAAAATAACACGATGACTATGACTAAAGGAATTAGTGTCCAAATAAGTTCAAGTGGTTTGTTTCCCGTAATTTGCCTGGGTTCACCGGTTTGTTTACCTGCTCTGTAAACAATAATCCCACCAATTACCATAAATGTCACAATACCCAGGATTACTGCTGACAGGATAATAAAATCCAAAAACAACCTGTTTATTTCATTTGCCTGCGATGAAGACGAAACAAACATCTGAGAAAAAAACTGTCTGACTGAATCAAAAAAACCTGTCATATATTAGGTTAAGCAATTAAATTTAAGTAGTTTAATAATGCCCATTACATAAAGTCTATGCTGCAACTGTTTGAATGTTGGTTGAGCATACCCGAATCGTCTGTAATAAATTCATTAAACGATATTTCTTTCTTATTTAAGATTAGATTTCATTTGCGCTTAATGCCCATAAATCATACCAACAGAGACCCGTTTTGAAAAGATAAGAAAAGTTATTTTAAAACCGGCATTTATTTTTGAAGTACTAAAATGAATATGCATTGAAAATTAATACAGTAGCTGATACAAGTGATGTATATGAATGTTTTCAAAAGGATTTTAAGTTCTTTACAAAGCAGGATTAGATTGTGGAAAATTACCATCAGTTGAGGAAAAATGCCCCATCTTTCGAAAGCTTTATTAAACGGACGAATAAAACGTTGCCAATCGGTCATCTTGTACAGGATGATTGGATTTAACAAAAAAGGGTTAATATTTAGCTAATGTTATCTAAAAGAATAGACTAGGGCATCCGGGAGAGGTTCTCCCACCGTATCTTCCAGGTGCCGTTTGTTGGAAATCCGGGATTAATTGTTTCACATCCGTCATAACCGGCACACATCAACGCAACAGTTGTTAACAAACCTCCGTTTCCGGGCAGGTATATTCTAAGTCTCGAATCCTGGTAATTATGTCCATTTACGAGGTACGTATTTGTCCTGATATTCATAAACAATGCATCGATAGCTTTTTCAGGCATACCCAACCGGGTTGCAGTCATTGCGGTCATTGGAAAATCCCATCCCCAGGTTTTATCCCATTGCCAGTCTTTCCAAATGCGATCAAACGTGTTGTGCATTATCGAAGTATCAATCATCGGGGATAATGGTAAAACGCCATAGGCTCCCAATACCATCGGATGGTCATAGGTATGTTTTTTAGTATATGAATCTGGCGCTGTCTCAGCAAAAAGGTATAAATTATCTGAGACTGGCAACGGTGAAAGCTTGGCTAATACACTATCCCATAGAGGTTTCCTTGGCATTTGCATTCTTTCACACCATTTTTGGGCAGTACTTAATCCCCAGTGCCAGTATGCAAGCTCAAATGGAGGATTCATTGTCTTGCTGGCTTTAAAACATTCCTGAGCAGGAATTAGTGTCGGACCAAGTACATATCTGTCCTTAGCTTTATCATACTGGGCATAAGATGCCATAAAATCGGCGGTTTTAAAAACCAGGTTTGCATATTTATGTAGCGTTGCCGAGTCTCCATGATTCCTGTAGCACAATTCTGCATAATAGATAAAGTGAGGCTGCTGCCAGATCAGGAAAGAACCAATATCAGACGGGCTATCCTGACCGCTTGGATCTGTCATTTTTGGCCATCTGACACCATCAAATCCTTGTCTTTTGGCAGTTTTACGAGCTTTTTCAGCAATCTTTGCATAATAATCCAGACTTTTCTCAAGCAATTCAATACGGTTCCACAGGGCAAAATGCACGGCATGCCACCAATGCATCTCCAGGTGGAATTTTCCATACCAGCTGTTAAAGGTTAAGCCTGTTTCTTGCGGAGGATAATTACCGGCACACTGTATTCTCATAAGATATTGAGAAAGAACGATTCTTCGTTCAAGTTCAAACGCTCTTTTATCTTTGCTGCCGTAAAAATCTACTGCACCACCACTATTCCAGTATTCCTCCCATCTGGTACTATTATTTTTACGGGTGGCATTAAAATCAGGAATTTCCGAAGATGTACTGTCTCTGGAAAATTGACATGAGAAGGTAAAGACCTTTTTCCCCTTATCCGGTGAAAGAATAAAATGATGCGGAGCCGGTTCGTCAATGGTAGCAGGGCTATTATATCTCAGGTCTACATAATAGTTGGTATTATCTATTTTTCTGAAAATTTCAGCAGCGCTATCAGATATATTTTTAAGCACTGACTTGTGTTTTTCAGGTTTTGTCCAATCGCAACCGGAATCAACATGCCCGCCTGAAGGATAAGGGAATCTCAGGCAGATTTTTAATTGTCCCGATGCAATCAGCGGAGAATTAATTTCGGCACTTACCAGGTCCAAATCCTGATGACAGTAAGTTGTAACCTCAACAGGCTGATCATTCACTGTAAATTTGCTAGAAATGGTTCCGCTCCATAAATCAAGTTCCTGATGAATTTGTTTAATATCTTCAGCCTGAACCCGCGTACCATCCTTTTTATACATTTCAAGACCAATAATTCCAAGATGTAATCGATGTGGATTCTGACGGAAATAATTTGCGGCAGCTCTTTTTCGTTCTGATGCAAATCGTTGAACATCATAGCTTATTTTTCTTCCATGAAAATCAAATTCTTTTAATGTTTCCTGATAATTATAATTCTCTGTATTTGGAAAGCTGTGCCATCCCCAATCCGACTGTGTGCCCAGGCAGATGCCTTTTTCATATTTTTCAGGGAATGACTGAAGTCCGGTAACATCAACAGTATAGGCAAAACTGCCGTTTCCGACCGTCAGTGATGAAAGCGAGTCAATTTTATCGATGATTACATTATGTCTTCGAACAAGCACCTCTCTGTCGATTTTTTGGCTTGCATGTTCCCTTTCCCTAAAACAAGCAGAAAAAATCAACAGGATAATGGCAATAAGAGTTAAAGATAATATTGATTTGGAATTCATAGGGTTAAGTTGGGTGCTTAATTACGATATCATTGTTCTACTTCCATTTTGTTATTTAGGGGATGCAATATACCAAAAAAGAAATAAATTGTATTGGAAAATCTTCCATTTACTTCGTTTTTCATACTCAGTGGGCCCAATGTCCAGGGTTTCGCATTGATTCGTGTCCCTTGCTTGGTTCCGATAGGAGGAATATAATCCATGAATGAAATATTGCCAGGAGGAAGTTCCGGCATAGGTTCAGGTCCGGGTAATCCATAAAAATCAAATAGTCTGACAAACAGCTTTTTGTTTTCTGATGCCATGAGTATGTTGCCTTCTACCGTATTTAATTCCATCCATGTGATAGTTGAAAAATATCCTTTAAATTCGGGATATATCCAGGGCGAATATCCTGTGGTTGTATTATTGTACGCATTTTCCCACACATTCAATGTACCTCCTGTTAACCTGTTTTTCCAGACCCGATACGGGCCGTTCCCCAACCATTTAGCGCTTAGCATAAAATCTTCAGGATATTCGAAACTAATCCCGGTAAAATCATATTGTCCGCTGAGCTCATAAGAATAAGTCAGTGAAAGCCAGCCACTGTTATAAAGCTTCCATCTGGCAAATATTAAGTCGCCTTTATAGTTGAAATTCAACACATAACCATCCTCTTCGGGGTAGTAAGAAAAACTGTCAACTGATTGGATCGAGGTAGATATCAACGGACCATTCATAAAATGACTTCTTTTTCTTACTCCTGTTTCTACCTGACTTATAAAACCGGTTGACTTATTAAATTTAACCGCAATTCCGTTTACGGATAGCGTCAGGGTACTGTCACTCTGTTTGAAGTCAACTTTTTCATTCCCTTTAAGATCAATAAATCGGTCGAGTATTTCACGATTGGTTTTTATCTGAAATGAGGTTGTTAAAATTGTGTTTTCGAAAGAATCAAATACTTCCATGATGAGCCCATCAGCATTTTTCCAGTCAGTCGGCAGCTTAAGGTTTAACGTTCCTTTTTCTCCCGGAGAAATATCCGGGCCATCCATAGAATTCTGATGAAGTACCTCATTTCCCGTAAGTGGATCTTCCGGCAACCTGAATGATACAAGTTTCCATTTAAAACGGCATTTATTCAGATTTGTAAAATCAAAGCGATTTTCCAGAGGAAGCTGACCATCAAACGAATCGGGCAGTTCTTTTAAATCCACAACTACAGGAGAATAGATTTCCTTGATAGCATAGTAACTACCTTCTTTTTCTCTGTGAGGCCCGACTATACCATCCGGAGCATTCACGCCATCCACATCAATGATATTATGGAGATCAGTTCTTACAATTCCTTCATCAAGAAATGCCCAGATAAATCCACCCCCTGATTTAGGAGAATTCCTCATCAGCTCCCAGTAATCATATAATCCGGCACCGCCACCTCCGTCATTCTGGGAATGTAAAAATTCGGTTGTCATATAAATCAAAGAATCCTGAAGAATTCTTTTGACATTTTCATAAGGTTCGTAATGATTGCAATCAATGCCATTGAAAGCATGATTTGGTCTGTGATGTGGATGAATTACCACTCGCTTTGATAAATCGTAAATCGAAAAATCATCATCCAGGTCGAAATTCGTTCCTCCCTCATTGCCGTTGCTCCAGAAAATAATGGATGGATGATTTGCATCGCGAATGACCATTTCTTTAACAAGCTTTTTTCCAACCCTGGTATCATAGGCATTCTGCCATCCGGCAAGTTCGTCGAGAACATACAACCCCAATGAATCGCAGATATCAAGGAAGCTTTTATCAGGAGGATAGTGAGAGCATCTTACGGCATTCATATTCATCCCCTTAATTAATTTTACATCCATGAGATCAATTGCCGGACTAACGGTCCTGCCTGTCTCGGGCCAGAATACATGCCTGTTGATCCCTTTCATTCGGACCATCTTGTCATTGATATAAATGCCATCTCCATGCCTGACTTCAATGGTACGGAAACCAAACTTTTCAATTATCTGATATAGTGTTTTCTGTTTTTTATCACGAAGTGAAACGCAGACGTTATATAAATTTGGTGTTTCGGCAGTCCATAGATTTGGTTGTGAAATTTTCATTGAAACCAGCACGACGGAATCTCCAATTTCTGCCGGGGTTGACTTTATTGAAACCACGGTATTTGCTGCATCTCTTATTTCCGTGTAGATTATGCGGCTTGTTTTCAGTTTTTCCGGAAAAACCTGCATTGTAAATGAGCCATCGGATGACGCAGCAATAGCTAGTCGCTGAATGTGTTCCATCGGAAATGCCTCGAGATACACCGGACGAAAAATACCTCCGAAAATCCAGTAATCGGCATATCTTTCTGCATGGTTTACAGAATTATTTGATGACATTTTGCTTACGGTAACTTCAAGCAGATTGCTCTTTTCATAATTAAGCTTATCGGAAATATTGTAACTAAATCTGTAAAATGCTCCCTGATGAATTTCACCTGCTGATTTGCCATTGATTTTTACCTCGGTATCTGTCATGGATCCTTCAAAAACAATATTTACTTTTTTATTTATCCAGTCTTTTGGAACTGTAAATTCGTATTTGTATTTTCCTTTTTCATCAGCATATTTGAATCCATCACCATAGGTAAAATAATCCCTGCCATAATTATATAATCCGAAACCTTGTTGTTCCCAGCAGGAGGGTACTTCAATTGTAGTCCAGAATCCGTTTTTGCGACCGGCGGTACAATAAAAGTTCCAGGTTTTGGTAGTTACATTATCCGTTCCCGAAAGATAGATCACCTGTTTTTCTATTGCGCTGGTAGACTGGCTTGATAAATTGAGGCTTGAATAAAAAATAAAAATTAGAATGGATGTTATTTTCATAAGAATGTTTATCTGTGCTTCTGTCTTTTTAAAGTTTATTGGTCTAAATTACAAAAGACTTATAAGAATGCACAACATCTGAAAAGATTACTTTCGAATGGTAATTTAAAGGCAATTTCCTCCTTTTTATTTGAATGATTTCTTTTCAGTAGATAGAATGAATGAACTTATCAAATTTTGTTATTTTTACAGGCAGTCACATTTTTAACCAAATCAGAGGAGGGAAATCAATGCAAAAAATAATGACATCTATTTTGATAATTTTTTTAATCGTCCCGGTTTTTTGTCAGGAGGAAAATATGGATGAAAAAATTGTCCGTTCAATCGCCGATAACATTATTAATCACACAACTCTGGCTTATCAGGCGGTAAATTCAAGGATAATTTATCATTCTACCAAAGAAATACCCGACAATGTTGAGGTACGATTTGCAGATCAATTTACAGAATGGGGGTATACCATGGGAGTGCTTGATATGGCCATGATAGATTTGGGGGCTTTTTTAAGTGATGAAAAATATACCAGTTATCCGATACGTCATGTAACCAATGGAATGGATAACTACAAATATTTTCAGGACAGGTTTAAGAATGATCGTGCACATTACCGCTGGCCATATGGACAATTGTGGACCATGAGCGAACTGGATGATTGCGGCGCTATGGGGGCGGCTGTCATTGAAGTATATAACCTGGATAAACGAAAAGATTTCAGGGATTATATTGATAAAACAGCTGATCATATCTTGAAAAAACAGGAACGGTTGCCTGACGGAACTCTGGTGAGAACAGGACCTCATGAAATGACACTTTGGGCAGATGATTTATTTATGAGTGTGCCGTTTCTTGCGCGGATGGGTAATCTTACAGGAGAAAATAAATATTTTGATGATGCCCTGAAACAGGTTTTCAATTTTACGAAATACTTATGGGATCCGGAAAAGGAGCTGTATTACCATTGTTACTACAGCGATTTGCAGCGAAACGGGGTTGCCCATTGGGGACGATGCAACGGATGGATTATGATGTCACAGGTGCACTTATTAAGCTATTTGCCAAAGGATTACCCGCAGCGTGAAGAGTTGAGAAAAAATCTGGAACGTCAGATGTTGGGTATCGCAAAATATCAGAATGCAGACGGTTTATGGCATCAGGTGCTCGATAAAACCGATTCCTATGCTGAATCTTCCTGTTCGGCCATGTTTGTGTATTCCATTGCCAAGGCAGTTAATGAAGGCTGGATTGACAAACGCTATGCATCCATCGCATTAAGAGGTTGGGAAGGATTGAAGGACAAGGAAATTACCCTGGACGGACAATTGAAAAATATCTGTGTGGGAACCGGTATTGAAGACAATATTGCTTTTTATTACAATCGTCCTGCCAGACCGAATGAAACCCACGGTCTTGGCCCCATTATTGATGCAGGAGTTGAAATCATCAAGCTAAAAAAATCAATGGAGAGGTAAAATCAATAAGCTTTGTCTTTTAATCAGATTGTTTTAACATTTAAAAAGCTTGTATATTAATTGTTAAATAAGCCTTCAATCAGACGAGACTATCCAAAAAACATTGTACGTAACTGGATATTTACAATTTGAAAATTTGTTATTTAAATTGCACTTAGATAACAAAGAATTTTACTGATTTTTTCAGTCTTTTATTTGTAAAAATCTGTTTAATCTGTGTTATCAGTGTTCCATTCTTTTAATTTAGGTCTGCCTCGTTTTTTTGGATCATTAATCCCTTTTACATATCCAGAATCTTTATACCATGTGGTTCAAGGCTAACTTCAAAAGATTTCCCTTGTGCATCAAATACTTTTGTTTTTTCTGAATTATCGCTGCTGCTAATTACGACAAGTTTTTTAGTCTTTGGATAATAGGCACAATCCGTGAGAATATTGCTGCATGTCCAGGGTCCGTATTCATGTTGTTTTCCTGCCGCCCAAAAAATTCCCCGGTAGAGCAATCGGGTATTTTCCGGAGTAAATTTAAATCCCGACATATACATCGAATGACCCTTGCCAAAAGAATGTAGTGCAATTTTAAGTGATCCTTCTGTCTGAACCAGAACTTTTAAATTTTTATTTAATGCGTAAATGTTGTCCACATCATTGCCGAAATCAATCTCACCTTCCAAATCCTCGAGGATAAAGTGACGTTTATCAGATACGATATTGCTAAGTTTCACATTGCTTTGCGTCAGTCCGATTTCCCTTTCAACGCCCAACAGATGTGACAATTGGAAGTACTGGCTGGAATATTGTACAGCCGAAGGTTCTCCCACTCCTATAAATCCGCCGCCATTTGCAACCCAACCTGTAATTAGTTCGATAATTTTGTTATTTTTCCAGTGATTGCCGCCACTCCAGGCAGTTCCAACTTTTCCGGCGTTTAGTATTACATGAATATCTTTTGGGATACCATGTTCCAGAATATCATTAAAACTGAGGTAAGATACCTCTACCGGAAGGCCTGCCAATGATTCGGTAATTTCGTATAGTTCCATTCCGTGAATAAAGTGGCCGACATACACCCAGGAACGTAATGAACCCCAGGCAGTCAGGACAGCTACTTTCAACGGTGCTGTATAAGGTTCTCCGTCGGCATGGAATTGCTTGAGCGTGTGAAATTGTTGGGTGATCTGTTCAATACTTTCAACAAAGTCAGGAAAATCCTGCACCAGGTGTAAATATCCTCCCAATCCGATGCGATCCACAGGAGCCCGCAATAACCCTCGTCGTATATCAGCCCAAAATCTTTTGGCGTCCAACGCCGGATTACCACCTACCATGAATGTTGGTTCTCCTTTCAATCCGGTAGGGAATAGATAGGGATGTAAACGAAGCTCTTTAGTCTTAACACCCTTGACTCCGGAACATAATCTGGCTTCAAACGCATTGAATACACACTTGATCAGTCCATCAAAACCAAAATCTTTGAACCGTTCACCGTAGGGTTCGGTTCCCACCCAATGGTCATCATAAAACATATAAGCAACCTTGCCCGCAGCATGAATAAGATCAATGCATTTACGGCCAAAACTCACCACAAATTCATTCATAAAATCCATCCATTCCAACAATTTTTCAGACGGGACATTGTGGCTGGTGCAGTAAGAGCCGTTATTTACAAAATCCTCGCTGGTCATTTCATAACCCCTGGCTTTGGCAAACATGCTCATGGCCAGCGGGCTGACTGTCATTTCATAAGATCCCCAGTCGGCATAGTTGAATCGTTGTATCTCAGGGTCTCCCCAAAACCAGGCAAAATTATAAAACATGGAAGTAAAGCGGACTATTTTGGTTTTGGGATGTTCGTTAAGCCATTTTTGAAGATATTCGAGCATGAATTGCTGTGTCTCCGGATAAATCGGATCAACCGGCATTTGGTGTTCCCTGTCTCCCCAATTATTTGTGGTGTGGTTATACATTGAAATACCTTCCCAGATACGATAGGCCAGAAAATTCACAGTATATTTATGCCATTTGGTAACCTTGCCGATAGTGACTATACCCTTTCCGGGATCAAACACCCAGTGTTCTTTAGAGACTTCTTCTCCTAAGGTACGATCGAAAACCTGCCACCAGGTTTTTGGATCATCGTTGACATTCACTTCAAACTGCTCACGAAAGAATCCGTTTAATAAATCGATATCAACTTTTTTATCTTCTGCAACAACAGGAAAACTCATCAGATAGTTTTGCTGAAGCTTTTCTCTGTTTGCTTTAGCCCATTCATTGTCTGCTCTTACCAGGCAAATGGTTGAATAAATATCATAATCAGCAGATATAATTTTGTCGGATAAGACAGTTCCATCGCTGTCACGAATAGCATCAGCTCCCCACTTATCAGCAAGTTGCAGGGTTAATTCTTCATATCCGGCTTCTCCGGGCAATGTAAAATCACCTTTGATATTCTTATTTTCATTCATGATATCCTATTATTTTTGAATTAATATTTTTTTCATCGAAGGCCTTTTTCACCTTCATTTTTAAACAGCTACATTTCTTCCTGTTCAGATTTTTTACGTTCATTCAAATCCAGTTCTATGGTCATAAGAAGTTTATCATTTACAGGGTAGAAAAATAAAATGACAGCGCAAATTAACATAAAAGCGGCTGGTATCAGACTAAATAATACCTTGATGCCACCCATAATTTCAGGTGTAATTGGTGCATCTTTTTGATAACCGTATTGACCCAGTAAAAATAAAGCTAAAAAACCTCCAACTGTCACACCGGCCTTGATGGCAAACATAATCCCGGCAGTAACCAAACCTGTTGCACGTTGGTTGAATTTCCATTCATGAAAGTCTGCAACATCTGCAAACATCGCAAATATGAAGACCGGCATAGCTCCTGCCAATAAAGACCAGATAAAATTCATAATGCCAAGTAAAACAAAATTATCCTGAGGTAACCAATAGAATGCAGTATTGAGAACCACTGTAGCTAACGTTAGAAAAATAATAACTGTTTTTCTGTCAAAATGTTTCTTAATAGGGGTACTTAGTAAAACTCCGGCCAACATGCCAAAAGTACCAATTGTAAGAAATGTTGTGGTTTGATCAAAATCCAGTTTCAGCACCCCCAGCGTAAATGACCAGAGTATCTTCCCTCCTTGACCATTGACATAATTGAAATAATATGCGATCATCCCATTACGTATCATGTTATGGATAAGCCAGAAAATGGATGCAACAAATAATATAATCCAGGGGATGTTTTTACTGATGTTGGAAAGATCTTCCCGAAATGAATTTTTTTGTTTTTTAGAAGGTTGAACACGTTCGCGCGTAGTAAGGAATGTTATAAGCAGCAGGACAATTGCGATTCCTCCGAATACGCCCATGGTTACCTGGTAACCTAATGCCCGGCTATATCCTAATTCAGCATTATAACCGGAATGTGCGGGATTGGCACCGAAAAACTTGGCCAATGGAAGTGTAAAAGTTGTAATGAGCAACATGCCTATAAAAGCAAAGAAAAAACGATATTGCGAAAGGGTTGTTCGTTCCCTGGGATCAGGTGTTACTACAGCCATCATGGAAGAGTAGGGAATGTTGATTGCAGTATATGCTGTTGTTGCCAGGATATAAGTTACATAAGCATAAACAATTTTCATGTTTTGACTCCAGTCCGGTGTAATAAACATAGCACAAGCCAGCACTCCATAAGGTACTGCCACCCATAAAAGATAAGGCCGGAATTTACCCCAGCGGGTATTGGTACGGTCTGCAACCATGCCAATGATGGGATCGAAAACCATATCCCAAAACCGGGTGATCAGAAACATAAAGCTCGCCACTTTTGCATCTATACCAAAAACATCCGTATAGAAAATCATTAAAAAGAAGCTCCATGCCTGGTAAAGGATATTGGAAGCTGTATCTCCCAACCCATAACCCACTTTTTCAAGAATGGAAAGTTTTCCGCCCAATTTGTCTATGGACGAAGTTGTAACTTCAGCATTAGATTTATTATTTTCTGCCATTGTATTTAGTAATCTT
The DNA here is from genome assembly GCA_963781805.1 of uncultured Bacteroidales bacterium. Taxonomy (GTDB): domain Bacteria; phylum Bacteroidota; class Bacteroidia; order Bacteroidales; family UBA10428; genus JAFGPL01. Next base: position 3,558,873 of record CAWAHF010000004.1, on the reverse strand, counting down.
GTTTGGTATTAAAATAAGATAAGGTGAGTTGCAAATATAAGTTTTATTCATTTATTCCTGACTTCTGCTTTAAAAATTTAAAGTTCATTTGCCTTATGAATATAGATTTATGAAAGAGTATTTTCTCCCAAATCGATCTTAACATTTTAAAGTATTAGATGTTATCTATTCGGAAACTAATTTTTTTTCTTGCATTGATCAATCCCTAATGCTATTATTGTAAGTTCGTTTGAATTTTAACTAATCATATGGAATCATTTTAAACAAATCTTCAGTAAAAATTAAGGAACCTAATTAAACTTAACATGTTTAAAATCAAGAATTTTTTATTCTTTCAGGTAATTCTTCTTTTCAGCATAAGCGCCAGTTCGACTACAAATCAAGAAAAACTATATGTAATTACAGATTATGGGGCTGTGGGAGATAGCCTGACCTTGAATACCCGGAGTATTCAATCAACTATTGATTCGTGTGCTGTTCAGGGTGGAGGGACTTTAGTTGTTCCTGAAGGAGTATTTCTCACGGGGGCAATTTTTCTCAAGCCAGGGGTCAATCTCAGGATTGATAAGAACGGTGTATTAAAAGGTACAGTAAATTCGAATGATTATCCGCAGGTATTTACCCGTTGGGAAGGAGTAGAATGTGAATGGACATCGGCCCTGGTAAATGCTTTTAAAATGACAGGATTCAAACTCACTGGTGAAGGCACTATTGATGGTTCGGGAGATGAATGGATGGATAAATATCCCAGAGGTACCCGGGAATTGCATGTTGGCCGGCCACGGCTGATTGCGATACAAAATTGTACCGATGTACTGGTATCAGATATTTCCCTTAAGAATCAGGCATGCTGGGGATTATTCATACTCTATTCGAAAAATGTAGAAGTTGAAAATTTACACATCACTGCAAAACACAACATCATAAGTTCCGACGGTATAGATATTGATTCCGGCGAAAAAGTTCATATCACAGGTTGTGATATAGATGTGAATGATGATTGTATTTCCATTAAATCGGGCAAAGATGAGGATGGACGACGTGTTAACCGTCCTGCCCAGGATATTCTTATTGAAAAGTGTCTGTTTCGCTATGGCCATGGTGGCGTTGCAATGGGAAGTGAAATGTCCGGAGGTATCCGCAATGTTGAAATTCGCGATTGTGTTATGGAAGCCGACAATTGGGCGCCTATCCGGTTTAAGTCACAACCCAGTCGGGGCGGGGTGGTTGAAAATATTACCTATCGGAACATTCAGCTCCACAATACCCGAAAAGCGTTCGAATTTAATATGGAATGGCGTATGGTGCCCCCCGTTAAACCGCCGTCGGATCCATTACCCATTGTTCGCAATGTGAATATCATTAATGTTTCAGGAAATGTTCAATCGGTCGGAGATATGCACGGACTTAAAGACAGTCCGATCGATAATGTAGTATTTAAAGATTGCAACATCACTGCCAAAAAAGGTTTTGTAGTTGAAAATGTTAAAAATCTGGATGTATCCGGCCTCACAATTAATGTAGAGGAAGGAGATCCCATAATTTATAAAAACACACCTTAAAAAATTCATATGGTAAAGAAAAAAATTAGCTGCAACTTAATTTTTGCAGCAGTTATATTAAGCGTTGGAAATTTACTTCATGCATCCGGTTACAATGTAAAATCATACGGTGCTGTTGGCGACGGTAAGACAATCGATTCACCTGCAATAAATAAGGCAATTGATGCAGCTGCGGAAGCAGGGGGAGGAACTGTGTATTTTCCTGCAGGAACTTATCTCTGTTTTTCCATCCGATTGAAAAGTAATATCGGATTATACCTGGACCACGGCGCTGTGATTTTGGCTGCCAGCCCCGATGAGCACAGCGGCGGATATGATCCTGCAGAACCAAATGAATCAAATTTGTACCAGGATTTTGGTCACAGCCATTGGCATAACAGCCTGATTTGGGGAGAAAATATCGAAGATATCTCAATTACGGGTCCGGGAAAAATAGATGGGAAAGGCTTAAAAAGTTTCGAAAAGGAAGTGCCCGGAGAGGGGAATAAGGCAATTGCATTAAAAAATTGTCACAATGTATTACTCAGAGACTTTACCATGCAGGTGTGCGGACATTTCAGCATCATGCCAACCGCTGTGGATAATTTCACCATCGATCATCTCAGGATAGATACGGATCGTGATGCGATTGATATCGATTGTTGCCGGAATGTACGTATTTCCAACTGTATTATTAACACGCCCAACGACGATGCCATTGTTTTAAAAAGTTCCTATGCATTGGGATATCCAAGGTTAACTGAGAATGTGATGATTACCAACTGTCAGGTAAGCGGATATGATCTGAATACGTTGCTTGACGGAACGTTTCAAAAAACACAAAAAGTAGTTCCTGACGGTGGACCGGTCACCGGGCGAATTAAATTAGGCACAGAATCAAACGGTGGATTTAAAAATATCACCATTTCAAACTGTACATTTGATCATTGCAGGGGACTTGCGCTGGAAACAGTGGATGGTGGGATCCTCGAAGATATCGCTATAACAAATATTACCATGAATGAGATCACCAATGCCCCCATATTTCTAAGGATAGGAAGACGGATGCGTGGCCCTGAGGGAGCACCGGTAGGGTATATGCGCCGGGTAATTATAAGTAATCTTGTGGTAAACAATGCAAATCCGCTATACGGTTCACTAATAGTAGGTATTCCCGGGTATAATATCCAGGATGTCAAACTTAGTAATATCCAGATTCTTGTGAAAGGGGGCGCTCCCAAAGAACAAGCTGATGTGGTAGTGCCTGAACTGGAAACAGATTATCCTGATCCAAGATTATTCGGAAAGATTCCTGCATATGGATTTTTTATCCGTCACGTGGATGGTATTGAATTTAACAATGTTGAAGTACAATTCATGAATGAAGATTCACGTCCGGCCTTTGTATTGGATGATGTTCAAAATGCGGATTTCAATAATGTCAACACACAGAAAGTTAACGATATACCAACATTTGTGCTTAAGAATGTAAAGAATTTCAAAATTCATAATTGTGAAGGGGTAACCGACACAAAAATTGAAAACACCGAACAGAAAAAATTATAGTATTTAGGAGGACAAAAAATGAAAAAACCTGGAATAATTTTATACCTAATTCTTTTATTGGTCTTAGAACCTTCAATCATAGGGTTCGGGCAAAAACTAAATGATATTCCTATTGAGGAAGCTGCAGCTAATTTTCTATCACCCCCGGTTGAATACAGCCTGACTTTTTACTGGGGATGGGATGGAAAAATTACCGATGAGGTGATCGCACGTGATCTGGATGCTTTTAAAAAACGAGGCGTTCAGATTGTTACCCTGGAATCGGGATATGATATGGGCTATCCCTATCTTTCCGAAGGATGGTTGCAACTGGTAAAACGCGCTGTTGAACTGGCAAAGGAAAGAAACATGCGGGTGTGGATTGTGGATGAAGGAAAATATCCGAGCGGTTTTGCAGGCGGAAAATTTACTACAGATGCACCTGAACTGAGGATGAAAGCGCTTGTGATTGCGGATCAAAAAAAATTAAACGGAGGGGATACACTTTCTCTTCAGCTGGAAAATGATATTGTAAGTGCTGTCGCTGTGAATCTGCAGGATAGCAGTAATTTAATGTTAACCATTGAGGATGGAAGATTACAATGGATAGCTCCTGTAGGCCAGTGGGAGGTGTTGCTGATTAAACACGATTTTCGCAGTTCACCGACCAGAGCAGTAAATAATCCCACCAGAGGTAAAGACGCGAACAACTCGCTTTGCGATTACCTTGATCCTGCTGCCATCCATAAGTTTATTGAATTTACCCACGAACAGCACAAAAAATATATCGGAGACGAATTTGGAATAACTGTTTTAGGATTCAGAGGTGATGAACCGGATTATAGTATCAGGGGGATACCCTGGACCCCAAGGATTTTTTCTGTTTTTGAAGAGAAGAAAGGGTATGATGTACGTCCCTATGTAGGTACATTCTTTGCACCACAACTCACTGACAAAGAAATGCGGATAAAAGCTGATTATTGGGATATCTGGTCTGATTTGTTTCGGGATGACTTTTTCAAAATACAGGCCGATTGGTGCGACGATCATCAGTTGCAATACCATGTTCATCTGAACCATGAAGACAATATGATGGCGCTTGCACGCTCGGAGGGAGATTTTTTTAAAGACATGCGGTATGTGCAAATGCCCGGCATTGATGCCATCTGGAACCAGATCTGGCCCGATAAAGTTTCAAATTTCCCAAAATATGCATCATCGGCGGCACATATTTTTGGCAAGGCCAGGGCTTTCACAGAAAGTTTTGCTGCCTACAGAACACCTCCCAATGTGGAACAGGCAAAATGGGTTTTGGATTACCAACTCGTACGTGGCATAAATATGGTTGAGGTGATGTTTGTTCCTGCTTCTTCAAATGGGGAACTTGGCTTGAGAGGTTGGACTGCCAGCGACTCGTTCCCGTCTGTTGCTAATTATATTCATCGCGCATGTTATTTGTTATCGCAGGGGCGACCAACTGCCCGGATAGCAGTTTATTACCCTACTACTAGTATGTGGTTAAGCGATTCCAGATCGGATGAAAGCGCTTTATCTATTATGCAACAACTTCTCGAAAATCAGAGAGATTTTGATTTTGTGGATGAATATTCGCTTTCAACGGGTTTTGCTCTCAAAAATGGAATCTTTAAAAATCTAAGCGGGGAAGAATATCAAACTGTTCTTGTTCCTTCTATAAAGGCCATTTCAAAACGTGCTGTGGATCGGTTAAAAGAATTTGCCGCTTCGGGAGGAAAAGTAGTCTTTCTTGGTTCAAAACCTTCGTTGGTGGTTGAAAAAACCTTTCTGGATGCAAAAGCTCCCGATGACCTTAGCTGGGCAATAAGTGAACCAACAGGGGAAATAACTCCTCTGGTGATGAACAATCTGCCGCAACCTGATGTGCATTTGGATCAACCTTGTTTTTCTGTAAAATATACCCACCGGCGCCTACAGGATGGCGATCTGTATTTCTTTTTTAATGAAAGTCCTGAAAAACAAATACGAGATGTAACGCTGAACGGAGCAGGTAGGGTTCAGGAATGGGATGCAATGACCGGAACAATCAACCAGATATCAAAGGTTACTTCAACAAAGGGGCAGATATCTTTAAATCTTGAACTGAAACCTTACCAGTCAAAATTTATTGTTATCAGGGATTTACAAGCAAAAAAATAGTTTGTTTAAAGAGCTATTTTTTTTAAATTGAAGTTATTTTAAAATTAAAAAAAGAGTAATTTCATCGCAAAATTTAAATTAAACACTTAAAGCAACATTCAATGAAAAAATCATTAATTATAACCGTTTGTATTTCATTATTATGCGCATTTGTCTATTCGCAAAGCGTTGATGAATTAATTGCTTCCTATCATAAAAATATGGGAGGTCTCGAAAAACTCAAAGCGTTAAAGTCGATGAAATTAACTGGTACCATGCCTACCCCAATGGGAGATTTGGCAGTTACTATTTATAAAAAAACACCCAATTTGTCTAGGACAGAAATAGATTTTCAGGGAAATAAAATAATTCAGGCATATGATGGTACAGTTGCATGGTCTATTAATCCTATGACTGGGAACACTGAACCACAGAAACTTGAAGGAGATATGGCAAAGGCTATTATTGAACAGTCAGAATTTGAAGACCCGTTTATCGATTATGCAAAAAAGGGTCATGTAGTAACACTGGAAGGAAAAGAAGATGTAAACGGAAGCGAATGTTACAAAATAAAGTTAGTACTCAATAAAAACAACGATAAAGATTCTGTAATAAATTATTACTACCTGGATTCTGAATACTTCATGCCTGTGATGGTGAAAACCTGGACACAGGGCCAGGAAGTCGATACGTATCTTAGCGACTATCAGGATGTAAAAGACGGATTAATGATGGCTTATAAGATGGACATCAAAGTTAAGGATCAGGTTGTTCAAAGTATATCCTTAGCCAAGGTGGATGTGGATGTGGATATGGATGATTCAATATTTAAATTCCCTGAAACAACTGAATAAAAACCTGACTGGCTTTTATAGATATGGTACCCCGGAAATTCACCGGGGTTTTTTGTGAGACCATATTTCTAAACAATTAAAATTGAAACTGTTTTTTAAAACGTATAATTTCTAAATTTGGAGTTTAATTGCTAAAAAAGAACTTATGAAACCCACATTACTAATTCTCGCTGCCGGCATTGGTAGTCGCTATGGCAGTCTGAAACAAATTGACAAGCTTGGTCCTGCAGGAGAAAGAATCATCGATTATTCGGTATTTGATGCAAAACGGGCAGGCTTTGGGAAGATCGTTTTTGTAATACGAAAAGATATTGAAAAAGAATTTAATGAAGTATTCATCGAAAAATTATCCAGGCAAATAGATGTGGATTATGTTTTTCAGGAACTTGATAATCTGCCCGATGGAATGAAATGCCCTGAGGGAAGGAGTAAACCCTGGGGCACGTGTCATGCAGTTTTGGTTGCCAAACCAAAAATAAACGAACCATTTGTGGTTATAAATGCTGATGATTTCTATGGTTTTGAGGCATTTCATGCAGTGACTGATTTTTTAAATGGACAGCCTGTTGGTAATTCCATGAACTATTGTATGGTTGGATATAAACTTAAAAACACGCTCTCTGAGTATGGATTTGTTTCCAGGGGTGTTTGTGAGACAGATGCGGATAATTGTCTCGTGAAAATTACAGAACGAACACAAATAGGCAAGAACAATGACCGGATTTACTTTAAGGATCAAGACGATAGGGAAACTACATTGTCAGGCGAAACCATAATTTCAATGAATTTCTGGGGATTTGACCCGTCCTTTTTTGGTTTTGCTGAAAAGGTATTTGTTGAATTTCTCAAAAACAATATCAATAATCTGAAATCCGAATTTTACATCCCCATTGTAATTGATGAAATTATTCGAAAAAAGGCAGGTACGGTTAAAGTGCTTGACTGCAATGCCAAATGGTTCGGGGTTACTTACCAGGAAGATAAACCCACTGTTTTATCCAGGTTGAAAGAATATGCCGCAAACGGGACTTATCCCTCCCCACTATGGGCTTGAGGATTATCTGAAAACTTTATAAATTCTGAAAATACCAGGAAAAAAGACTGCCTAAGAATATAAGGCAGCCTTTTAAATTTTTGAAGTAAACGAAATTTAAAATCAAAGACAAAGTCCTATACTAAATTGATTTAGTTCAGGACCTTTATTTTTTTCAAAGAATGGAGTAGGATAGTAAGTTCCATAAATTTCGATATCGTGAAAACCGGCACGAAGGGTAAATCCATATCTAAAGGGATTGATATTATAATCATCGCGGTCCTTTTCTTTTTTCTTGTGACCATCTTCACGATATACAATCTTGGTATGTGAACCAAGTTTTATACTTCCGATAACCCCGCCGACGAGGTAAAACCTTTTACTTCTTTTTTGTGGTCCCAGTTGAAGCTCAAGCAAGAGAGGGACATTTAAATACGTTGTTGTTAATTTGGTCTTAATCAATGAAAGGTCCAAATCATTGCTCACTGTTATACCGGTCACAGGGTCTTCCTGAATAGAATTATCCCCATCAAATTGATAATTGTTCATATCAATTCCCAATCCGGTAACCAGTCCGAAATGATTTCCGACCAGGCCTACGCTCTTTTGGACAAAGTTTAGGTTAACATTCCAGGAACGGCCGGTATTTAGATCCATCCATTCAAATTCCGGAGGCCTGCTCAATGAAAAATCAGCATCAACAAAGTTATTCAGGCCTAGTTCCAAACCTGTCCAGTGGCCTTTGAATTTTTTCTTCTTGACTTCTTCTTTGTCATCTCCTTCTTTTTTTTCCGAATCTCTTATTTCCACCGAGGTACCATCGTCTTTTTCAATAATATTGATATCCTTGTCCATGATTTTGATTTTGGTTGTGTCCCTGGGTTCTTCCTTCACAACCTTATCCATTTCGACACTAACTCCATTTTCATCATCACCAACAATCTCAACAGAATTCTCATCGGTGTTTTCTCTGGCTGTGGTATCGGTTTCCTGTGCAAACATCCAACCTTGGAAACACCAGAGCATTGTCAGGTATATTGCAGTCTTTTTCATGGTTATAATTTTTAACTGATTTGTGAATTTTGTTGTAAGACGGGGATAATGCTGAAAAGTTACAGCAGGTTATTTATTTATGGGTGTAGTAAAACTAAATGTCTCAGATTCAATAGCAAATGAAGATATTTTTCCTTTAGCATTTAATGTGCGTTCAAGTTGAACATCTGATTCTGTCAAAATATTAATTCCTCTAACCCCGGCTTCAGCCAATGTCCAGATATTTAAATTTTCGCGGGATGTTGCAGTCTCAAACGAAGCAACCTTTTTCATTAAAAAAGCCGCAAGAGAATTCTCTCCGGTCCCCGAAGTTGTTACCTCCTTGCTTACCAGTAACGTTTTTATGGTCGGAGTTAAGCCAGTCGGATTTTGTGTGCAGTTAATATGACTAATTTGTATAGGATTCAAAGCAATATAGGATAATCCATTTCTTTTTGCTTTGACAGGTTTGTCCTCATCATTGGATGAAGCTAATGCTGTTGTTTTGTGACTCTTTTCATTAACAACCTTCTTTTTTGTTAAATTAGGCATAGGTTTGTTTTCCGCAACAGGCGCTTGAAAGCTAATAGTTTTGATGGTATCAACAGGAATGTTTTGGATGTCAGATGAACTTGTAAATTCAATATTTTTTGTATTTCGGGAATAATTAATAACCATCAATATCAGGATAACAGCTGCTGCTGCAGCTGTATAGATTAACGGGCGGCGCAATCCTAATATTCTTGTTTGCGGTTTTTTAAGAATCGTTTTATCAGGAAATTGAAGGGTTTCATCCGCAGTCAATTTTAATTTTTGATACCCTTCAAAGTCTTTTTTCTTTTCAGGATTTTTTTTGAGGTATTCAAAAAGTTTTTTACCGGAATCTTCATCCAGATCATTTTCAGAATACGCTATGCAGAATTCTTCAAAATTACTATCTGTAATTGTTGAAATATCCCTGAAATCTTTTTTCAAATTTTCTTGAAGCCTGTATTTTGATTCGTCAGCCGGCAGGGTAAAGTTTTCAAAAGAATTGAATTCCTCTTCCAAATCGGGATGTTGAGAAATGAAATATAACAATTCAGCCGATTCGACCGGGGTTAGTTTACCGTCGTAGTAATCAATAATATAAATGTCGTAATTGGCTCTGTTAATATTCATCTTTCTAAATCTTATAAAACCGATTCAATGCTACCAATATATTTCTTCAGAAACATGCGTCCACGGTAAATATAAACCTTTACCTGTGATTCATTCAAATCAGTTATCCGGGCAATTTCATCGTACGAATACCCTTCATAGTCTCTCAACATTATCACCAGTCGCTGAACTTCAGGAAGTTTGTTCACTGCTTCATGTAAAATCTCATTTAAATCTGAATAGTGACCGGAGTATGTCGGACTGTCAAAATTTTCTTCACTGTAATCAGCTTTGCGCTTTTCTTTTCTGAACATATCAATCATTGTATGATAAGCTGTGGTGAATAAATAAGATTTAACTTTTTCGGCTGATACGTCATCAATTTTAGACCATAATTTGGCGAATGATTCCTGAACAATATCCTTTGAATCATCTTCGCGCTGAACATTTTTGAAGACAAAACGGTAAAGCCTGTCAGCATATTCATCAACACATCTATTATATTCAGTAAGGGTCATTCGCAAATTAATTCAATTCTAGGACGGTTGAGGTATTAAAAAGTTACAACAGACTAAATATTTTTTCAAATATAGGATACAATTTTTTATTCAGTTTAAAATTAGTAGCTATAAATGGAAATCTGTAGGGGGGTTAATTTATTTGTATCTCCATTATATTCAATGAATCAAACACATACAAATTTATTTATCAAAAAAATGAAAAAATACTTGACATTGCATTATTAAAATATTATTTTTGACCAACCGTTCAATCAAAAAATGATACGAGAATTCAATTAACATAAAAAATTTTGAAAGAGCGGTCAAATTAAAAGTATTGATCGAATGTCTCCCAGGACCGAAATACAATATGATACAATTCGTCAGGAAAAAACAAACCTGATCATGGATACTGCACTTGAATTGTTTGCAAATATTGGATACGAAGCTACATCTATTAGTCAGATTGCCAGGAAAGCAGATATTTCAAAGGGATTGTTATACAACTATTTCCAGAGCAAAGAGGATTTACTTCAGGCTATTCTGAACAAAGGCATTGATGATATGATGGATATTTTTGATCCCAATAAAGATGGTAAACTGGAAGTCTCAGAACTGGAATATTTTATCAATGAATCGTTAAGACTTGTAGAAAAAAACAGGGTGTTCTGGAAGCTATATATGTCAGTTTCATTTCAACCTGCTGTTTTTAAATTGATTGAATCTCGCATTGAAGAAATTTATCAACCCATTATGAAAATGATGATCGTTTATTTTCAAGATGCCGGATTTAAAAATCCTGCCACCGAAGCAATTTTATTTGGTGCATTGCTTGATGGAATTACACTTGATTATGTAATGAAGCCGGAACTATTTCCTTTGGAACATATTAAAAAAGAACTGATTGAAAGATATTGCAAGCCTAAAAATATAGAATTATGAGAACAATAAAACTTTTGGCAACAAGCCTTATGTTTTTCAGTATTGGATTAAAAGCTCAGGACGCCACAGAAATTGTTAGAAAATCAGATGAGAAAATGAAAGGGGAAAAGTCGAGCTTGGCTACCATGACCATGCAGATAATCAGGCCAACCTGGCAAAGAACGTTATCCTTTAAAAACTGGTCTAAAGGCACCAAATATTCGCTGGCTGTGATTACGGCTCCTGCAAAAGAAAAGGGACAGGCTTTCCTGAAACGCGATAATGAAATGTGGAGTTGGAATCCGACGATTAACCGAATGATAAAATTGCCCCCTTCAATGCTGGCACAGGGTTGGATGGGATCTGATTATACCAATGATGATCTGTTAAACGAATCATCCATTGTAGTGGATTATACACATAAAATTACTGGCACCGAGAAAATCGAAGGGAAAGATTGTTATAAAATAGAATTAATCCCGCTCGAAAATGCTCCGGTGGTTTGGGGTAAAATAATATTCTGGATCACAAAAGATGACTATTTACAACTTAAAATTGAATACTATGACGAAGATAATTACCTGGTTAAGACAGAGAACGGGATGGAGATAAAAAATATGGATGGACGGGTAATTCCTACCACGTATGAACTAATTCCGGCAGACAAACCTGGTAATAAAACAGTGGTGACGCTCAATTCGGTAAAATTCAACATTCCGATAGAGGATAGTTTTTTTTCACAACAAAATCTGAAACAGGTGAAATAACATGAAATAATGTTTATAACAATAGAATTCGATAAATCAATCCAATAAACTTATCTGAAATGAATTACTTTAAAATAGCCTGGCGCAACTTATGGAGAAATAAAAGGAGGACCGTAATAACCACATCATCCATTTTATTTGCCGTATTTTTTGTAGTGATTATGCGTTCATTTCAGCTCGGGTCATATGGTCTTATGATTAATAATACCATTGAATCTTACATGGGTTTTCTGCAAATTCAGAATGAAGACTATCTGGATGATATGACCATTGACAATTCTTTTGAAGGCAATGCCAGCTTTTTGGCGGATATTAAAAATATTCCCGAAATAAAAGCTGTGGTTCCCAGATTGGAATCGTTTGCCTTGGCATCCACCGGAACCCAGACAAAAGGGGTAGTTGTACTGGGCGTTGATCCTGAAAAAGAAAAAAATCTCAGCTATCCTCAGGGTAAGCTGGTTCTATACCGGATAACACCCAAGGCAGTAAAAAATCTTAAAGACAAAGAATTACCGGAAAATATTATCCAACACATCAATCTGCTCATGGGGAATTCATATATTTCAAAAAGCAGCTTGTCAGATGATTTGAAGCTTACCGAAGATGAGGCAAATCAATATTTACCCGAAATTTCTGAAAATTTTAAGTTTCCCGGAACCGCATGGAAGGAAGGGGATGATGGTATTTTGATATCAGACAGGTTGGCTAAATTCCTACAGGCCATGCCCGGAGATACATTAATTCTCATGGGGCAGGGCTATCACGGTCTGAGTGCTGCAGGAATCTATCCCATACGGGGAGTGATAAAAATCCCATCCCCCGATCTGGACAATAAGATAGTTTATATGCCTTTGGATAAAGCTCAGGAGTTATTTAGCATGCCCGATCGCCTGACATCCATTTCAATAAATCTATATAATAATTCTGATAAAGAATTAAAAAAAGTAAAAGGATTGTTGATGTCAAAATTGGATGGAAAAAATCTTGTTGTAAAATCGTGGAAAGAATTTAACCAGGTGCTTTTCCAACAAATCCAGAGCGATAATCAATCCGGGCAAATCATGTTGGGACTACTTTATTTCATTGTATTATTTGGGATATTTGGCACCGTATTGATGATGATCCATGAACGGCGGCGTGAATTTGGGATCATGATATCCATAGGGATGAAGAGAATGAAACTGGCCATAATTACTATTCTCGAAATGCTGTTGATGGGAATGATGGGAGTGATCTTTGGGATTGTAGTGAGCCTGCCGTTAATTTATATCGGTTACCGGTTTCCGATTCATCTTACCGGAAATATGGCACAGGTTATGGTAGAATTCGGATTTGAACCAATCATGCCTATGGCATGGATTAATACCTATATTTTGTGGCAGGGAGTTATTGTTGTACTCATGGTAATTCTTTCATGCCTCTACCCTTTAAGAAAAGTCTTTACACTGAAAGTAGTGGATGCTTTAAAAGCCTGATAAACACATAAAAACTTAAATGAAATGATTTGGTCAATTGCTTGGAAAAATATATGGCGTAACAAGATTCGAAGCCTCGTAGTCATTTTTGCTGTAATGATAGGCATTTTCAGCGCCGTATTGCTTGTGGGAATTATGCAGGGATGGATTAATCAACGGGTTCATGATACACTTCATAACGAAATTTCTCATGTTCAAATCCATAATCCAAAATTTATATTGAATGAAGATATTCATTTAACTATACCTGATTATCAGAAAGTTATCGACACGATTAAAAATACTCCGGGAATAAAAGCTTATTGCTCCCGGGTGAAATTATTTGCCCTTGCCCAAAGTGATTGGGCTTCAACAGGTTTTAACCTGAATGGAATAAATCCTGAGAAAGAGAAAAAAGTCACCGATATTCATAATAAAATAATTCTTGGAGATTATTTTAAAGAGAATGAGGGACTTCCATCCATTGTTATTGGGGACAAAATAGCTGAAAATCTCAGACTTTTAAACTATGAAATCACTGATAATAAAGTGAATCAGCTTGATAATAAAAAGTTTAATCAGAATGTTAAAGATAGCCTGCTAATATTAAAAGGAACCAGATTTCGCACTGAAAAGGACTTCAAGCTTGCCCTGGAAAAGATGTTGCCAAAACCGGAATTTAAGAAAGAAGCTGATTATTTGATTAACTACTTCTCTTTTTACAGACTTCGCGCCAAAATTACTGTTACAACCCAAAACCTTAATGGTGACCTGGTACTTCTTGCATTCCGCGTAAAAGGCATTTACAAAACAACCGATGGAATGTTTAACAGTTCGGCAGCTTTTGCAGACGAAAATGTTTTAAAAAAGGAATTGGGGTTGGGGAAAGATGATTTTCATGAAATAGCCATCCTTTCAGAAAATGAAGAAAACGGGGTTGAACTTGCCGAGAAACTAAAAGCAAAACTTCCCGGATATAGTGTGATGTCCTGGAAAGAGATTTCCCCGGAATTATCGTATTATAGTGAATTCATGAATTTAATGGACTACATTTTTATTTGTATATTCCTACTTGCCCTGTCATTCGGAATCATCAACACCATGTTAATGTCTGTACTCGAGCGGATGAAGGAATTGGGCATGCTTATGGCTGTGGGCATGAATAAAAAAAGAGTATTTTCAATGATCATGTTGGAATCCATTTTACTGACATTGTCCGGTGCAATTGTGGGAATGATCCTTAGTAGTATTACGGTATCCTCACTTAGCCATACCGGAATTAACCTGAGCATGTGGGCCCAAGGACTTGAAGCCATCGGATACGCTTCCATAATATATCCTTATGTGCCTTTTAATATTTTTATCGGCGTTACGTTGCTGGTAATTCTAACCGGAATATTGTCTTCCATCTGGCCTGCGCGTAAAGCATTAATGCTTAACCCTGTGGAAGCTTTGAGAACTGAATAAATAGAAATCTTATAAAATTCGTACCATGAATATAATTGATATCAGGAATGTAGTGAAAGTTTACAACGATTCGGCAGTAAAAGTTCATGCAATTAATGGCATTTCCCTTGAGATAGAAGAGGGAGAATTTACTGCCATTGTTGGCCCTTCAGGTTCGGGCAAAACCACATTGCTTAATATGTTGGGAGGGTTGGATAATCCCACGGAAGGTGAAATAATTATCGGAGGAACAAATATTGGTACCTTGAAGGGTTCGAAACTCATTGATTTCCGGTTGTATAATATCGGTTTTGTGTTTCAGTCGTATAACCTGATTCCGGTGCTTTCTGCAAAAGAAAATGTGGAATTCATTATGCAAATGCAAAAAGTTCCGGCAAAAGCAAGAGAAAAACGCACACGCGAATTACTCACATCTGTAGGACTTGGCGACCGACTTGACAGTCGTCCTGCAAAATTATCCGGAGGTCAGCAACAGCGGGTTGCAGTAGCCAGGGCACTGGCATCTAAACCGAAATTTATTCTGGCCGATGAACCAACAGCCAACCTGGATTCAAAAAGTACTGAAAATCTACTTGATATCATGGAAAAGCTCAACCGGGATGAGAAAATCACATTTATTTTTTCAACTCATGATGCAAGGGTTGTAAAAAAAGCCCGGAGGGTAATAACCATTGAGGATGGGAAGGTTCTCAGCGATGAAAGAAAGAAGTAAACGATAGTAAGATACAATTAGTAATTAGGGGAGAATGAGAATTCAACAGATAAAATACAATTGCAATGTATAAATCAATATTGATCCTGTTGATGATTGGAATTCTTGCTTTTAATGATTCAGACGCGCAGGAAAATAACAAAACCAGGAATTGGACATTAAACGGGTACATTTCCAGTTTGCAATCGGTTATGGCACTTGATTCGGTTTCTGAAGATTATTGGATTACAGATTATTTATTGCATAACAGATTAAATTTTGACTGGTTTCCAACCGGGAATTTTTCGTTAAAAATTGAACTGCGCAACCGTTTTATGTATGGAGATCAACTTAAATCTGATACATCAGGATATTATAAAAACAGTCTTGAAAATGACAAAGGCATTGCAGATCTTGCCTGGAATGTAGGAGAGGGCAAATCGTATGTTTTCAATGTCATGGTCGACAGGATTTATGCACATTATACCTATAAAAAATTCGAGGCAACCGTTGGCAGGCAACGAATCAACTGGGGACAAACATTTGTCTGGAATCCGAACGATATTTTTAACACGTATTCCTTCTTTGATTTCGATTATCCCGAACGGCCCGGAAGTGATGCGATTCGATTGCAATATTATCCGGGAATGACTTCAGTTGCTGAAATGGCGATTAAGAGCGATAGTGCAGGTAATATTACTGCAGCAGGGTTTTACCGGTTTAATAAATTTGGATATGATGTACAGATACTTTCCGGAATTTTAAACAGCGAAGACGTAGTCGTTGGATTAGGTTGGTCGGGAAGCATTAAAAGTGTATCATTCAGGGGCGAAATGAGTTATTTTCATCCATATAAATCATTTAGCGATACGTCGGGATTGTTTTATCTTTCCATGGGACTGGATTATGCTTTCCCTAATTCAATTACCCTTCAGTGCGAAGCATTATACAGTCAGTTACCTAAAGGATTTGACATCACTAACTTTCAGGAGTTTTATTCCAGACCTTTAAGTGTTAAAAACCTATCGTTTACCAAATTCAGTATCTTCGCGCAAGCAGGATTTCCGGTCACTCCGTTGTTAAACATGAATCTCGCTGCAATGATTTTTCCCGGTTTAAACGGATATTATCTGGGCCCGTCACTTTCTTATTCTCTGGCAGACAATCTCGATTTTTCTCTGTATTACCAGTTGTTTAGCGGAAAATTTGGTACTAGCAGGCAGAACTTCAACCTCGGATTTATGCGGGTTAAATACAACTTTTAAAACCTGTATTAGCTGGTTGTTGGGATTTTATTCCTGGTGATTTTCTGCAAAATCCGGATTTTGGAACAACTGAACTTTTACCTGCAAACAGCGATATTCCTTTTCCAGTATCCAGCGGTTTTTCAATTCGTCCAGTTCCTGATCGGTGAACATATTAAATACATTTGAATAAAATATATACCGGTCTTTCTTAAAATCTTTCAGAGGGAAAAATCGTTCGTCATCATTTAGAAAATAATATTTCTGTGGATTGGTATTGGGAACCTCAGAACCTACCGAAGCAAAATCAATCTGTTTATTTTCAATATATTTTACCATTTTTTTCCTGAGACTGTGATAAGGAAGTTGAGCAATAGTTGAATCCCATCCTTTAGCCACTTTATCAGGATAAATCCATAAATTACCTGTCACCATTCCGATCGTTAGTATCAGAAAAATTATTTTTGGCTTCAGAGATAGAACCGATTTCTCAAACAGTAAATATCCGGCAAGAATCGTAATTAACGAATAAAAGGGTAATAAATACCTGTGCGAGGACAAAACTTTATAAATCAACATAGAAGGAAACAAAACTACTGCTGAGAGAATGATAAGAAGAATTAAATTACGCATATGAATGTCTATGCTGATCTTTTTACGAAAAAGTAGTATGAAGGCGAGAAATAAAAATATCCAGATAAACAATCTTCCAAAATCAATCAGCCTCCAACCAAGAATTCCAATATTGAAGATAAAACCTATAAAATCAACACGTTCAAAACAACCCTTCCAGGGCGAATTGGCGTGAGTGAAAACCCAACCTGTTGTTAAGTAATGATAAATCCCGTATGCAAGAACAACAAAAAATGCCGGAAGATATTGTGGAATTATTAATAGCAGGTTCCTGACAACCTGTTTTAAATTTTTTAAAGAGCTGTAATTAATAAAAATATCGAAAATAAATACAATAACGCAAACCATGATTCCCCTGAAATGTGATAGGGCAAGCCCTAAGATGGAGATGTAGAGCAGATTTCGTTTTTTATACAAAATAGCATTCAGGGATAAAAAGAAAAAGAACATAAGGACAAGATCGTTTGAAACAACAACAATTTGGGACATTAATGTGGTGTCGATTAATAGCAGGATCATGGTAAAATGAATAAACCTTTTATTATCTGACATGTGGTGGATAAACCTGTAGAATTGGTAGATCAATCCCAGGGCAAAGGGAAGCATTAATAGATGTCCGAGGATTAGAGATTTACCAAAAATTTTCCATAGCAAAGCCAGGGCAAGGCTTAATGCCGGTGGATAACCATTGTCAAAGGAGTTTGGCAAATCCATGCTAAATCCATGATCGGTAAACCAGAAAGCTCGTTTGGATAGTATAAGATCTTTATCCCAAAAAAATGGAGCATGCAATGTAAGCACAATAACCAGTGTATAGAATAAATAATAAGGAATTAACTTTAGATGAATCTGAGAACTGGAATTATTCACTGACATAAAGTGGTTAACAGTTTAAATTATTAATTCAACTAAAAAGGTTAATGAATTAATTCAGTTATGTAACTAGTGTTATGTCAAGTATTAAAAAATGGTTAAGTCATTCCGAATCACCTGCCCGCCGCTTAAGCTCTGTCAGGTGGGTGTTCAGGGTAACTATATGACATAAAAAGATGGACATGACACTAGTAATGATAATTTATTATCCTCTCAAAGCTTCTGCACCGCTTACAATTTCAAGTATTTCTTTTGTGATGGACGTTTGGCGTGCTTTATTGTAATTTAACTGCAAATCATGTATAAGATCTGTGGCATTGTCGGTGGCTTTATGCATAGCTGTCATTCTTGCGCCATGCTCAGAAGCATGTGAATCCAAAAGCGCCTTAAAAAATTGGATTTTAAGAGATTTGGGAATCAGTTCCCTGACAATTTCCATCTTGGATGGCTCAAGAATATAATCCAGATGTGTTTCAAACTGATCTTCAAATTGAGGTGTTCGTTTAATTGGCAGATAGTCTTCTCTTATCAATTCCTGTGTAGCGGCATTCTTAAATTGATTGTAAATAAGTTCAATTTTATCATATTTTTTGGTTACAAATGAGTTTAATACCTCAGTTACAACGGGTAGCATATTTTCAAAAGTCAGGTTATCAAAAAGCTGATGATGCACAGAATTTGGCGGTTTACCTTTTGTTTTTAGTAAATCTGCCCCTTTCTTGCCAATTGACATAATGTCAATGACTGCTTTGGACTTAAGCTGTGTGTAATCTTCATCAATTATCTGAAGAGCTTTTTTAACGACATTTGAATTAAAAGCGCCACATAACCCCCTGTTGGAAGTGATAACAATCAAAAGTACATGAGATATTTCTCTGGTTTCAGCGTATTTATTATCTCTATCCGAATCAAGCGATTTACTTAGATTCAGCAATATTTCATGCAGCTTGTTTGCATATGGTCTCATTTGAATAATGGCATCCTGGGCTTTTCTGAGCTTTGCAGCAGATACCATTTTCATTGCGCTGGTTATCTGTCGTGTCGATTTAACAGATTGAATCCGGTTACGTATTTCTTTCAGGTTTGCCATCGGAGATGTTTAACTTTTATACTTTTCCGAAATTTCAATTGCGACAGCTTCCAGGGTCTTTTCTGCTTTTTCATCAAGCTTACCCATCCTAAGTACTTCAAGCGTCGATTTATGCTTTAAATCAAGATAATCAAGAAACTCTTTTTCAAATTCCTTTACATTATTAACAGGTATATCTTTCAACAATCCTCTGGTTCCGCAAAAGATAATCGCAATTTGTTTTTCAACCGTCATTGGCGAAAACTGGCCTTGTTTTAATATTTCGACATTTTTGGCCCCTTTATCCAGAACAGCAAGCGTAGCAGCATCAAGATCAGAACCAAATTTTGCAAATGCTTCAAGTTCGCGGTACTGAGCCTGGTCAAGTTTTAATGTTCCTGCAACTTTTTTCATCGACTTAATTTGTGCATTTCCTCCCACACGCGAGACTGAAATACCTACATTGATTGCCGGGCGCACTCCCGAATTGAATAAATTTGACTCCAAAAATATCTGACCATCAGTAATCGAAATTACATTGGTTGGAATATATGCCGATACGTCACCAGCTTGGGTTTCAATAATAGGTAAGGCTGTTAGTGATCCTCCACCCTTAACCATTGGTTTTAAAACATCGGGTAAATCATTCATCTGAGCTGCAATTTCATCATTATTTATAATTTTTGCAGCTCGTTCAAGCAAACGTGAGTGAAGATAGAATACATCACCGGGATAAGCTTCACGTCCCGGAGGTCTTCTAAGAAGCAAAGATACTTCACGATATGCTACTGCCTGTTTTGAAAGATCGTCATATATGATAAGCGCAGGTCTTCCACTATCACGAAAATACTCACCTATAGCGCAGCCGGCAAATGGAGCATAGAATTGCAATGCAGCCGGATCTGCTGATGTTGAAGCTACGATTACAGTATAAGCCATAGCCCCATTTTCTTCGAGTGTCTTGGCTATATTAGCCACGTTAGATCCCTTCTGACCAATAGCAACATAAATACAAAATACAGGTTCTCCTTTATCGTAAAATTCTTTTTGATTTATTATCGTATCAATGGCAATAGCGGTTTTGCCGGTTTGACGGTCGCCTATGATTAATTCACGCTGTCCCCTTCCAATAGGTATCATAGCATCTATTGGTTTAATTCCGGTTTGCAGAGGTTCAATTACAGGTTGACGGAATATTACTCCCGGGGCTTTTCTTTCAAACGGCAGTTCATAAAGTCTGCCGGCAATTGGTCCTTTACCGTCCAGGGGTTCACCCAGTGTGTTTATAATTCGTCCCAGCAAACCTTCACCAACATGGATGGAGGCAATCCTGCCAGTTCGTTTTACTGAATCGCCTTCTTTAATTTTTTCGGTTAATCCCAGCAATACTGCACCAACATTATCTTCCTCAAGATTTAATACAATGCCTATTACGCCTGAATCGAATTCGATAAGTTCATTTGACTTTACATTATCAAGACCGTGAATGCGGGCAATACCATCACCCACCTGGAGTACTGTACCAACTTCTTCGAGTTCAACACTTGTATCAACACCTTTCAGATGCTGTTTTAATATTTTTGATACTTCAGAAGGCTTTAAAAATGCCATGGTAGATATACTTTAATTGTTTCAACTATTTATTAATTCCTTTTTTATTTTTTCAAGCTGATTGGAAACGCTGGCATCAATCTGCTGATTCCCTATTCTTAATACAAATCCGCCGATTAAACTTTCATTTACTTTCTCGTTCAGTTCAATTTTTAAGTTCAGCTTCTTCTGAATGGTTTTCAGCATAGAATTTCTGATATCTTCATCAACGGGTACAGGAGTTGTCAGAAGTGCAGATTGAATGCCTTTATCTTTCTTATATAAATCGATGTAGACTAGTGCCATCGATTTAAGATAATTCAACCTGTTGTTTTGGACTATTAATTCAACAAAAGCAACTGTAATTTTCTGTAACTTGGTATCAAATAACTCCTTCAGAATTTTAATCTTTTCTGAAGGTTTTAGAACAGGGTCGTCTATCAATAGTTTAAATTCGGCAACAGAAGAAAACAAATCTAAAATAGCCTCCATATCATTTTTTACCGTTTCCTGCAGATTTTCATCTTTGGCAAGATTAAAAAGCGCCCTGGTATACCTTACCGAGATTTTTCCTTCGTTCATGTCCGGGGTTTAGTTCAATTTAATTTCGCGTAGTGATTTTTCAATAAGTTCTCTCTGCTCAGAACTTTCCGTGAGTTTTTGTTGTAATATTTTACCTGCAATATCCACCGACAAAATCACGATTTGTTCCTTTATCTCATTTATTGCGGATTCTTTTTCCTTTCTGATAGATTGCTTTGCATTTTCAATCAATTTTTTAGCTTCTTCGGACGCACTTTTACGAGCCTCATTAATGATAGTATCTTTCAACTCTCTTGCTTCGACAATAATTTTGTCCCGCTCAATTTTTGCTTCATTTATAATTTTTTCATTATTAGCAATCAATTTTGACATTTCTTCCTTGGCTTTCTCAGCAGAAAGTAATGCATCCTGAATTGAATTTTCTCTATCTTTCAAAGAATTCAGAATTGGGCGCCATGCATACTTTCTTAGAATAAAAAGTACGACAAAAAAGACTATGGTCAACCAAAAAATTGTTCCTAAACTAGGAGTAATCAATTCCATGACATTTTTTTTAATGATTAAAATCCCCGTAATTAAATAACCAACCGTTATAATTACGGGGATTATTAAATATTAACCCTGTGTCCTTGCCATAAGGCACACAACAACTGCAAACAATGCGACACCTTCAATAAGCGCTGCGGAAATAATCATGTTTGTACGAATATCTCCTGCTGCTTCAGGTTGCCGGGCAATCGCTTCCATGGCAGACCCTCCAATCTGGCCGATGCCAATACCGGCGCCAATTGCTGCAATACCTGCACCAATTGCTGAACCCATGTTGGCAATCCCTGCTACTTCTAATAATACTGTTGCTAATGACATAATAAATATAAATTAAGTTTATTTAATGGTGTTCTTCAACAGCCATACCAATATATAGCGCTGAAAGAAATGTAAATACAAAAGCCTGAATAAAAGCTACCAATAGTTCTAGAAACATCATAAAAATAAGAAATACTATCGATACCGGAGAAATTAAATATCCTCCTGAAGCATGTAATTCGCCGAATACAAAAATTAAACTCAGGAATCCCAATGTAATCAGGTGACCTGCAGTAATGTTAGCGAAAAGACGAATCATTAATACAAATGGTTTGGTAAAAACTCCAAAAAACTCGATCAGGGGTATAATTGGAGGAATTTTTAACCATATCGGCACTCCCGGTGTATTAAAAATATGTTTCCAGTAATTTTTATTTCCGCTAAAATTTGTAATAACCATGGTGAATGCAGCAAGTACCCCTGTTACAGCAATATTACCGGTTAAATTCGCCCCACCTGGAGGGAAAGGTATTAATCCCATCATATTATTGAACCAAATAAAAAAGAAAATAGTCAGAAGATAAGGGGTATATTTTTCATATTTGTGACCAATGGATGGTTTGGCGATTTCGTCTCTGACAAATAAAATAACAGGCTCTAACAGAGACTGCAAACCACGCGGAGGTTTTCCGGTATTTCTTTTGTAGGCATTGGCAACGGAAATAAAAAGCCATAACATAATTGAAACACTTGCAAACAATGCCACTATGTTTTTTGTAATGGAGATATCGAAAGGAAATTTGACAGTTTCAGCATTGTGAATTTCGGCAATCTTACCCTTCATATCTCCTTCGGTTTCCATTTTGTATTCATATCCCTTGTAAAAGAAGGATTTGGTTCCGTGGTGCAGTTTATTGGAAAGAAATACGACTAAACCTGTGTTTTTGCTAATTAGAATCACCGGTAAAGGGATAGCATAAGGTCTGCCCTTATAGGTAAAAACATGCCATTCATGGGAATCTTCAATGTGTTCAAAAAGGAATTTTGAAGGATTAAATTTTTCTTTTATTTCAGTATTAGAATTGGACTTATCCTCATTATTATCTTGAGAGATATCACCAAAAACCCTAATCGAAAAGCAACATACAAAAATTATAATTGCAAAAATTACGGAACGATTTCTTTTAAACACGATTTTAATTAAGTTAACAAATCACAAATACTTAATATAAATTTAATAAAATCTAATTTCATTTTTCAAAATTCTTTTCAGAACTTTTTGAAAAAATTATGGTAGAGCGTACCTCAAATACCGTATAGATTATATAAAGAACAAATAGCGAAATTGCAAATGAAAATGAAATGGTCTTAGCCAGAATAAGATATATTACCAGAAATGATAAATAGGCTATAAATTTTATGGCAAACGAAATCAGATAAATGGTATTAAACTTAAGTTTTTTCTTTTTTTCAGCAGTGATTATAAAGGAATGTACGGCAATATTTACCAAAAAGAAAAAGAGTAACAGAATCCAAAACTCCGGATGATAGTAATTTTTAAGCAAGGTTCGAAAGATAATGAATGCAGCAAGCCCAATGACCAGGGTTAATAGTGTCAGCCAGAAATAATAAGTTTTTAAATCTTTTTTCATTCCTCTTCTTATTTCTTTCTTACCAGGTCTTTCAATACAAAAAATAATGAAAGAATAACACCCAATAATGAAAAAACAGCCGTGAAAATTGAATTTTTTGTGTCAAACCATTTATCCATTTTCTTACCAAAAAATACGCCTAATAAAATGAATACGATCATTTGAAAGGCAATACCCGAATATCTGCCGTAATTATTTAGATTTTGGCGGTTCTGGTGTTCCTTTTTCGGGTTCTTTTGTTCCTGCATTGGATTGTGGGGTATCGATGCTCATGTTACAGTGTCCCGTAAATTTGGCTCCGGGTTCAATGGCAAGTTTCTTTGCGACAATATCACCGTTGACATTAGAAGTGGCTTTAAGAGTAAGTAGTTCTGTAACAACAATTTTACCCTCAATATTTCCTTCTACGTCAGAATTTTTGCATTGTATTTCACCGGTTATAGTACCTGTTTCACCAATAACGACTTTCCCTTTGGTTTTAAGATTTCCGGATAAACTTCCGTCTATTCGTATATCACCATTGGATATTATGTTACCGACTATTTCGGTACCGACACCCAGAAGGTTTATTGCATTGTTTTCTATTTCAGTATACTTTGCCATTATTTTACATTTTATTTATACAGTGAAAATGAAAGTTAACAAAGATAAAAATAAGATTAAAAAATGTAACGCAAATTGCTGCAAATTCTTGTTGATAAATAAAAAAGTCCGGTTAACCTGGCCGGACTATTAAGAATCTAATCAATTTCTCAATCAGATACTATCATATGCCCATTTAAGATAGATGGTACCCCAGGTAAAACCAGCTCCGAATGCGGTTAGGATAATATTATCTCCTTTGTGAAGCCTTTTTTCAAAATCCCAAAGGCAGAGTGGAATAGTTGCAGCAGTGGTATTTCCGTATCGTTCAATATTGATTAGCACCTGGGATTGCTTGATTCCCATACGACGGGCAGTTGCCTCAATAATTCTCATATTTGCCTGATGTGGAACAAGCCATGCAAGTTCTTCTGGTTTTACGTGATTTCGTTTCATTATTTCCACAGAAATGTCAGCCATTTTAGAAACGGCCACTTTAAATACCGCCTGACCTTCCTGGTAAACAAAATGCTCTTTTGCATCAACGGTTTCATGAGAGCATGGTTTAAGAGATCCACCGGCTTTTGAATGAAGATATTTATATCCTCCACCATCTACTTCAAGAATTGAGTCAAGTATTCCATCTTCATCTGTGGTTGGTTCCAGAAGAACGGCAGCAGCACCATCACCAAAAAGAGGACAAGTTGCACGGTCAGTATAGTCGGTAATGGAAGACATCATATCAGCACCGACAACAATTAATTTTTTATAACCTCCTGATTCAATAAATCTTCTTGCTGTTTCAAGTGCAAAAATAAAACCTGAACATGCGGCATTGATATCATAACTGAATGCATTGATAAGGCCTGTTTTATAACTAATTAAATTAGCTGTTGAAGGGAAGGGCATATCACCGGTTATGGTGGCACAGATTAATAAGTCAATTTCTTCAGGATTTGTACCGGTTTTTTCCAACAATTCATTTACAGCTAAAGCAGCCATATCCGATGTTGCTTTCCCTTTTTCCTTAAGTATTCTGCGCTCTTTGATACCAATCCGCTGCATGATCCACTCATGGCTGGTATCAACCATATGACTTAACTCGTTATTATCTAAAATATCTTTAGGGACAAATCCACCCACTCCAGTAACAGCAGCTTTAATCGTCGACATTATTTAAAGGTTTCTTTAATTTTATCGATTAGTTTGGCATTAATTACATCTGCTGTATGGAGGATCATATTTTTTATGGCAATTTCATTTGAAATGCCATGTCCTATCATTACGGGTGCATTTATTCCCAAAATAGGGGTGCCTCCATAATTTACAAAATTGAATTTTTCAAAAAATTCATCCTGTATTTTCCTTTTTCGTAACAATACATAAAAAGCTTCCGCTTCCTTTAACATTACATTTCCAACAAAACCGTCGCAAACAATAACATCAGCCCTGTCACTAAAAAGCTCATTTGCTTCAATGTTTCCTATAAAATTGAAATCATTTGTATCTTTCATTGCGGCATATGCTGCTTTTGTCTGAAGATTCCCTTTTTCTTCTTCAGATCCAATGTTTAGCAATCCAACCCGCGGGAGAGTTATGTTGTAAACATATTCAGCATACATCGAACCCAGAATCGCATATTGATAAAGGACATCAGGTTTGCAATCAGGATTTATTCCTACATCAAGCAAAATGGTAGGAGCACCGGAAAGCTTAGGTACCGAAGCTGTGATACAAGGTCTGATAATTCCGGGAGCTGATTTTACCAAATGCATAGCTCCCACGAGCATAGCTCCTGTGTTTCCTGCACTTGCAAATCCCTGGATTAATCCCTGACTGAGCATTTTGAAACCTAATACAATACTGGCATTGGGTTTCTGTGTAAATGCTTTGGCAGGATAGTCGCTCATTTCAATGGTATCGGTGGTATGAATAATTTCAAATACCGACGAATCAAAATCTTCCGATTTGCAGATGGTTTCTACCTTCTCCCGGTTGCCAATAAGCACAAGCTTAATATCTTCAGGCAATTCCCTGACGGCAAGAACAGAACCTTTCACCGTTGCTTCAGGTGCAAAATCACCACCAAGAATGTCAATTCCAATCTTAATCATAAACTGAAGGAAAAGAATTATGCAACTGCTTCTTTTTCAATCGCTAATTTGCCTTTGTAATGTCCACATTCCGGACATACTCTATGATACTGAACTGCTGAGCCACAATTCTGGCAGGTGGATAACGTAGGAACTGCTGCTTTATAATGAGTTCTTCTTTTGTCTCTGCGCTGTTTGGAGTTTTTTCTTTTTGGATGTGCCATATCTCTTAATTATTATTTGTTGCTAAAAAATCTTTTAATTTATCCCAGGCAGGATTTGTTTCCTTTTCTTTACCTGCCAGGCTGTTTAACTGATCAATCATGTTCTCATTGCACATTGAAGTGCCTCCCTTCTCCGGATGCATTCTTTTATAGGGTATTGATAAACTTATGCTTTCATAAATATAATGTTCCAGGTCTATTTCAGTTTCACCGGGATTAAGGAAAATAACATCGTCATTTTCATCACTATGCTCATTTCGTTCACTGAATTTAACATACAGTTCCCCTTTGAACACGATGGGTTGATCGAAATATTCCAGGCACCTGTCGCACTGTAAATTTATGTCTCCTGTAATAGACACCTCAAACGTTAAAAAAGTGCTTCTTTTAAACATGCCGATGGATATTTTAAGGTTACCCTTTCTTGCTTCCAATTCAGTGTGATATTCAAAGAACTCATCTGTTACAGCAAAGGCAAAATCATGAAATCCTTCTTTTAATCCGCCAAAAGGAATAATATATTGATTCCTTATTTTCAATTTGTTGATAAAAAAAGTGGTGCAAAAGTATTAATTATTTATTAGAATTAAAAAAGAAAAAACAGAGATTCTTAATTGAAATGCAGGAATGAACGAATCGTTAGAATTTTATCGAAAATGAAGGATAAGTGCAGGATTAAGCGAAATGGTTTTCGATCGTTTCTATTAAAGTATCAATAAAATAATCGTCTTTGATTACATATTTCTTTGCTCCGTTTTCAATAAATTTTTGAATCAGTCCCGGATTTTTTTCACGACTTAAGATAATGACATTAAATTCTTTTTTAAAATCCGATATTTTATGAAGGGTTTCTAACCCAGACATGCTTTTTGAATCTTCATCTCCCAGATAATAATCGAGAACGATTAAATCCGGATTAAGATTCAGATTATCAACACATTCCTCGCCTGAAAAATAGGATTTTACTTCATAACCATCTCTGCATTTAAAGGTATACTCCATTAAGTTCAACATCATTTTATCATCGTCAACAAAAAAAATCAGCTTGTTTTTCATTTAAAAAATGATTTTTTGAAAAGAGAGAAAAAAGCAAAGAAAAATCAAAGAGGTTGCTTAAAATCAAAGCTTTATTCTGATGTTTGACTATTCAATGTAATTAGAAAATACAGAAACGATTTCAAACAACCTCTTTAAAAGTTTTATTTTAGTCTAAAAGTTGCTCCAACAGTAATATAGGCAATGCTATATCCCAGTTCACCAAAAAGGGCTAAATTGTCGTTAAGGAAATATTTACCTCCAACAAAGAAACCAAATTCAGGGTAAACTCCTGCATTTGATGTTAATGATGTCCCATACCAATCACCGTATTCTTTAGCACTTGTATATCTGATTCCAAGAATAATTCCTGCATAGGTATCCAGTTTATCAATGAATTCCATGTGATAAGTACCCCTCGCACCTACTAGTATGTTTGAATACTTCCAGCCATAATCACCTCCCGGGTATGTATATTTGTATTTTGAAGTTGCAAAGCCAAGAAATCCTCCAATACCTAATACGCCGGGACCAATGTCATCTTTGAAGCCGTAATCAAATGAAATTGAAATGGGTGGAATACCAACAGTGCCATAACCACCCCAATGAGTACCAAAACCGATTCCAAGGTTTACATCTTTATCTCCCACACTAAATAATTGACTTTTTACCTGCACAGAATTAGTTACGAGCAGCAATAAGGCAACAATCATGCCCACCAGGGTTTTCATTAATTTGGTTTTCATAGATAATAAGTTTTAATTTCAGTTTAAGTATTTAAGATATTAGAAGCACAAAGTTATAAAAATGCAATTGGAATAATTATCCCTCCAATTGATTTTTATCTCTAAAATATAAAAAATTGACCAAGGTTACTTTTTTTTACACGAAATACCAATAAATTCAGTTTGCTTTATTTAACAATTTGCCATAAATTTATAATAGCATAGATTTTTTTAGAAATTTAATAGTAGTTTTGTTTTTAATTTTTTTCTAAAATGACGAATCATACAGGTGAAGTAATACAGGTGATTGGACCTGTTGTGGACATAAGTTTTGAAAATGCCGGAGGTGAATTGCCCAATATTCATGAAGCGCTCGAAATTAAAAGAGAAGATGGCACTAAACTGATTGTTGAATGCCAGCAACATATTGGAGAAAATACCATACGCGCGATTGCTATGGATTCCACTGACGGTCTTAGACGAGGAATAAAAGCAGTTAGCACCGGCGGAGCAATTAAAATGCCGATTGGTGATCAGATTAAAGGCAGACTGCTGAATGTTATCGGGGATCCTATTGACGGCATTGGGGAATTAAATAAAAAAGGAGGGTATGAAATTCATGCAAATCCACCAAAGCTGGAAAACCTGTCTACTGAAACAGAAGTATTATTTACGGGTATTAAAGTAATTGATTTGCTTGAGCCGTATTCAAAAGGCGGGAAAATCGGATTGTTTGGCGGTGCGGGAGTGGGTAAAACTGTAATCATCATGGAACTCATCAACAATATTGCCAAGAAATACGCCGGTATGTCTGTATTTGCTGGTGTTGGTGAACGTACCAGGGAAGGCAATGATTTGCTGCGCGAAATGATTGAATCGGGGGTAATTAAATATGGCGAAGAGTTTAAGAAAAGTATGGAGGAAGGAGGCTGGGATTTATCCAAGATTGATCATAAACTTCTGAAAGAATCACAGGCGACCCTGGTATTCGGACAAATGAATGAACCTCCTGGAGCCCGTGCAAATGTTGCGTTATCCGGACTTACGGTTGCCGAATCGTTCAGAGACGGGGACGAAGAAAGCGGAGGAAGAGATATTCTGTTTTTTGTGGATAATATTTTCAGGTTTACGCAGGCAGGTTCAGAAGTGTCGGCATTGCTTGGCCGTATGCCTTCAGCTGTCGGTTATCAACCTACACTTGCCACCGAAATGGGCCTTATGCAGGAACGTATTACCTCAACAAACAGGGGTTCGATAACCTCAGTGCAGGCCATTTACGTGCCTGCCGACGATTTAACTGATCCTGCCCCTGCAACTACTTTTTCACACCTGGATGCTACTACGGTATTAAACCGCAAAATTTCGGAGCTTGGAATTTATCCGGCTGTTGACCCGCTCGATTCCACATCGCGGATACTTACGGCTAAAATTGTCGGGAAAGAGCATTATGAAACTGCACAGAAAGTAAAAGAACTGTTACAGCGATATAAAGAACTTCAGGATATCATTGCCATACTGGGAATGGACGAACTTTCGGAACAAGATAAGATTGTAGTGCAAAGAGCCAGAAGGGTTCAAAGATTTCTTTCACAACCCTTTCATGTTGCCGAACAATTCACGGGAATGTCCGGTGTTTGGGTATCTATTGAAGATACTATAAAAGGATTCAATATGATTATGAATGGTGAGGTAGATTCCTATCCCGAAGCTGCATTCCATATGGTTGGAACCATTGAAGAAGCGGTTGCAAAAGGAGAAAATCTACTTGCTGTATCCCGATAGTTAATTTAAAATTACAGATTTGTGGAACTTGAAGTAATTACTCCTGAAAAAAAATTATACGAAGGTGATGTGCAACTGGTGAAAGTGCCGGGAACAAAAGGAAGTTTTGAAATCCTGCACAATCATGCTCCGCTTATTTCAACACTTGCAAAAGGAACGATAAAAATTGTTTCGGAGGCTGCTGAAGATATTTATATTGATATTAAAGGAGGAGTCATTGAAGTGCAGCAGAATAAAGTAATTGTGCTGGCTGATATCCATTAATAATGAATTAAAAGGGCCTGGTTTTCTCATGCGGTTGATTTTCACCTTAATTATTTGTTTCATTTTTCATTCTTCCTATTCACAAGAGAAAGTTTACTTTAAAGCGTCTGACGGATTAAGAATTACGGCAGACTTATATCTGAAAGATAAAAAATTACCTTTTATTCTGTTATTTCATCAGGTTGGCAGCAGCAGAGGGGAATATAATCAAATCGCACAAAAACTGCTTCATTTGGATTATAATTGTCTGGCTGTTGACCTGCGATCAGGTGGTGAAATGAATTACGTACAAAATGAAACAGCTGCTTTTGCACTACAAAACAACTTCAAACATTCCATGTACGATTCCAGATTAGATATCGAAGCTGCCATTAGGTATGTTTCAACGTATAATACCAAAGGTGTAATCCTTATGGGGAGCTCATTTTCAGCATCTCTTTGTATGATTGAAGGGAAAAGTAATGACAGGGTAGGCGCAATCATTGCCTTAAGTCCCGGTGAATTTTTTACCACGGAAATTTCTGTCAGGGACGAGTTGCGGAATTTCAATAAATTCATTTTTGTTTCTGCTACCTCAAAAGAATCCGGTTATGTTTTAAAATTATTGGATTATGTTCCTTCGGACAGAAAAAGTGTTTTTAGCGCAAAAGATGGCAACGAATCATATGGCTCGGCTATTCTTTCAAACGACACAAAAGATGGCAGAGAATGCTGGATGCAGCTTTCGCTTTTCTTCAAAAAAATAAAGCCGGGAGAATTTGGAGCCGCAAATATTTCACATTAAATTAGTCAGCAAAAAGCATTGGTAAAATTTCTAATTGTAAGGTTTAGCTCTATTGGAGACATCGTGTTAACTACCCCTGTTATCAGGTGTTTAAAAAAACAGCTTGAAGGTGCCGAAATCCACTTTCTGACAAAAAAACAATTTTTTCCGGTAATCAAAGCCAACCCATATATTGACAGGTTCTATCAGCTAGATAATGATTTAGCATCTTTAATTTCCATTTTAAAAAAGGAAAATTATCATTATATCATTGATTTACATCATAATCTGAGAACCTTCCGGATAAAATCACGATTACGAATCATGTCATTTTCGTTTAAAAAATTGAATTTTAAGAAATGGCTCCTCGTCAATTTTAAATTTAACAGACTCCCTGATAAACACATCGTTGACCGATATTTTGAAACAATACAACTATTTGATATACAAAATGATCATGCAGGATTGGATTATTTTATTCCGATTGACGAAGAGATTGACCTGAACAGCCTGCCAAAACCATTCGTAAATGGTTATTTGGTCCTGGTGGTTGGGGCCAGGCATTTTACCAAACAACTGCCGGATGAAAGAGTGGTGGAAATCTGTAATCAGGTTGATTTTCCGGTTTTACTCATGGGGGGGGAAGAAGATTTTGAAAAGGCCGAAAGAATTAAATCAAAATGCAAAGCAACTGTTCTGAATGTGTGTGGACAATATTCTATTAATCAGTCTGCATCGTTAATAAAAAAAGCCAGTTTAGTAATTACACCGGACACTGGTTTGATGCATATTGCTGCTGCATTCCGAAAAAAAATCATTTCAGTCTGGGGAAATACTGTTCCTGAATTTGGCATGTCACCTTATGGAGCGGATTCTGATTCAGCAATATTTCAGACATTGGGATTAACTTGCCGGCCATGTTCGAAAATTGGATTCGCAAAATGCCCTAAAAAGCATTTTAAGTGTATGAATAACATTGATATAGAAAAGGTTATTCAAACTACCCTAAACATTCTAGAAAAAAAATAATCAGTTTTTATTGTATCTAGAACGAATTGACCGGAGAGTAGAAGGTTCGTAAAAATACATGTTGAAGTAAGTTCAATGTCAAAAATTTTCTGACTTAATTTTCAGATTCATTACCGGGTATTGGAATGGTTAGATTACCATCTGCCTTGAATGAAACCTTATTCGGAGGTACGGTTCGATGAATAAACTGATTTATTTTGGGCAACAGGGATTCTATGCTAATAGGCTTTGTAAGGTAATCATCGCAACCGCTTAATATGCTTTTCTCTCTGTCTCCTGACATAGCATATGCAGTTTGGGCAATGACCGGTAACGTTTTTCGAATCTTCTTGATTTCGCGCGTGGCATCATAACCGCTCATCTTAGGCAATTGTATGTCCATAAGAACTAAATCGAGATTATCATTGTTTTTACATATTTCGATGGCCTCCATTCCATTTCGGGCTCTTTTAAGATTCACTTTTGTACGCTTAAGCAATTCTTGCAGGAAGAAATAACTTTGTTGATCGTCTTCCACTACCAGAATGGTTTTATCCTGCCAATTGTAGGAGCCTATGCTTTCATCCGTTACAGCAGGCGGATTTATTGGAGATATCTTAATATAAGGTAAGGTAAAAAAGAAAGTAGTACCTTTCTGGGGCACAGAATCTACCCACATTTCACCACCCATTAGTTCAACCAGATTTTTTGATATGGACAAGCCAAGTCCGGTACCCACGATATTTTTTTCTTCAGAATTTGATGTACGTTTAAACCTGTCGAATATTATTCTCAGCTCTTCCTTTGAAAGACCTATTCCGGTATCTTTTACATAAAATTCTATCTTTTTTTCATCGAAGGATCTGTAACCAAATTCAATAAACCCTTTATCTGTAAATTTAATTGCATTCCCAAGAAGGTTTGAAATTACCTGCTTCAATCTGAAAGGATCGGTTTTAATGCTGACATTATAAACCAGTTCCTTATTCATGATCAACTGGATATGACCCTTCCCTGCTTTGTTTTTTATTTCATCAAATGTTTTATAAAGTTCGGAAAACAATGTGCTGATATTGAGCTCCTTTTTGTTTACTTTAAGTTCACCGGCTTCGATTTTAGCCGTATCAATTATATCATCAATTAGGTTTAATAACATCTCGCCACTTGAACGTATGTAATTAATGAAATCTTTTTTCTGTTCTTCAGATATTTCATCCGACGCCATGAGATTGGAAAACCCGATGATGGAATTCATCGGCGTTCTGATCTCGTGCGACATGTTAGCAAGAAATGAGGATTTAAGTTTATCGGATGTCTGGGCTTTATAAGTCTCCTTTTTCAGGGAATGAATATAGGTTTTGTGTTCTGTCACATCAATAATTATTCCCCTTTTACCGATTATTTTATTGTTTTTAATAATATTATCCGAATAAACCGATGCCGGAAATCTGCTTCCATCCTTTCTGATGGCCACAAAATTTGAATCTACCAGTCTTGTTACACCAAGTATATTATCTGTGGTTTCAGAAATAACCGTTTCAATCAGATTTAAGCCCTCATATAAATCGTCATCAGTATATCCGAAATTTTTATACCAGGCTTTATTTACGTAGGTAAAATTGCCCAGCTCATCTGTTTCATAAATACTTTGAGGCAATAAATCGGCCAGCTCACGATATCGTTTTTCATTTTCTTCCGCATTTTTTAGTGCAATATTACGTTGCCTCTCCCATACACGAAGTTGTGATACCATGTTTCTGAATTCCCTGTAAATGTTCGATATTTCAGTGGCTGATTTTTTCAGATCAAGACGTTCCTCGTAATTGAAATTATGTTGGGTGAGTTTAGAGATGTAACCAGTTAATTTTTCAAGATGTAATAAAATATATTTTGATATAAAAATACTGGTTATAATGGAAATGAGTAAGGCCAGAAACATAAAGACTGCATAATAGGTTTTGAGTTCACTAAGTAAATGACTTTGAACACTTTTGGATTCATTGTAAAGAGTGACAAAACTATTTTCAAGCAAATCTGATTTGCTATTAAGCCTAAACTTAAGCCCTGAATTATCGTCCAGCCCAATTTTATTTTCAACTTCAATTAACGATTTAAATGTAGATCTGTAGTCGTTTATTAATTCAACATTCTTTCTTCTAACTGCATATGAGCGTAATTTATTTCGTTGTACATTCCTGATAAGACCTTTGGTAAGTCTGTCAAAATTTTCGAAGTAATATTTATCCTTTCTGAGAAAATAATCCTTTTCATTTCTTCTGATTTGCAAGAGCAGTACCTGATCGATTCCTTTATTTTTTTCCAGTTGATTTACATAATCAATCATCTCTCCTTCCAAACCAAAATTTCTGTATCCTCTTTTATATACAAGATATACCAGACTATCAAAAATCTCATTGTAATTTTCAAACTCTTTAATTATCAAATCGGTGTTAGAATTTAATGGCTCAGACCACGATTGACTTAGTGTTTTAAGATTACCGATTTTATTTTGAAAATCAACGGATAGTTTCTGTCTTTCAGTCAGATATTTACTTTCCCCGGTGATGAAAAACATGGGATTGACTGTTTCGGTATAAAGAAAATTTTCAGAATTTTTAATGATGCTCAACAATTGAATATGAAGCAAATTGAGCTCGCTGACAACATCGTTAGTTTTATCTTTTTGTTTGTTAATAAAATAATTGAGCGGAATAATAAAAGAAGCTGTAAAAATAACAAAAGCCAGCAACCAGAATAAAACCCTGTACCTTAAAGATTTAAACATCCACCTATATCATTTTAAAACGATGTATGAAAATAAGAATAATAAACAGAAATCAGGAAACAAAAAAGTAAAAGTTTTTCACATTTCCAATGAATCCAGAAAATATTTTTTTAAATAGTGTCTCCTTACCGAGTAAGATAGGATATTAACAATCGTCAGATTATTCTATTATTTTGGTCTATTTCTTTTCGATATCTTTTATTTCAATGGAATAGTCCCTGATATCCAGAACCAGCAGTTTACCGGACAGGGTGTTTTCTAATCCAAGAATGATTTTCAATACTTCATTAGCCATAATAGTGCCTGCAATTCCTGCAATTATGCTGTGTGAAGCAACTTCCTTCATGGATAGCTTTTGATCTTTTAAAGGTTTATTAGGATACAGGGTGCGAAAGGTAGGGCTATCCTGGTAATTAAATACCGATACGTGTGCCTCAGGCCCAAGTATCTTACCATATACTACAGGTTTATTCATTTGAATGGATGCATCACAGATTAAATAATGTGCCGGTAAATTATCAGTTGCATCTACAATAATATCATATTCAGAACAAATAGAAGATATATTATTTTCCGACAGACAGATATTATGAAGTTCGATCTCTACAAGATGATTTAGTTCTTTTAGTTTTTGTTTTGATATAATGGCTTTTTGTTTACCAAGATCTGAATTGCCATATAACCTCTGATTTGGTAACACATGTTCTTCAACCCTAGAGTTATCTGAGATACCAATTTTTCCAATACCTGAAGAAACAAGACACTGCATCAGTGTAGTTCCCTTGCTTCCTGCCCCGACAACCAACACGTTAGATTGTTTTATTTTCTCCTGTCCTGACATACCTACAGAAGGTAATTCAATTTGAAGCAAATATCTTCGTGTCTCGAGTGGCGAAAGGATATCAGAGTTCATTGTTATCAATTTTGGAGTAAATATAGAATTTTTTCAAACAGTGATAAAATATAATGAGATGATTGTTTAAAGAATTGAAAAATGCACAATGTATATTATTTATTGACATATATTCATATATTTGTATGATTAAATAAATGATATTCCAGAATTTATGAAATTCAGCAGCTTAAATGCAGATCAGCTTGATAAGGCTGCCAATATGTTGAAAGCTATTGCGCATCCGATGAGGATATCTATTATTAATTTACTTGAAGAGGGCAAACAGTTGACTGTTACCGAAATTCAGGAAAAAGTAGGAATCGAACAATCAACGGCATCTCATCATTTAGGAATTTTAAAGGACAAAGGAGTTTTAGCTTCCAAACGCGAGGGGAAGAATACATATTATTATCTGAAACATGATACATTAAGCAGCATTGTGGAGTGTATCAGTAAATGTGCATGTGACTGACATTTCCAGACACTAATAATACATGCCGGGTTTTAATCTTGCCCGGCATTTTGTTTTGAGTCCTAACGATTTGTATCTTACAGTTTAATAATCGATTTTATTCAAAATATTCGAAGCAATGGATAAAAAAAAGCTTTTTCTCTTAGATGCTTATGCTTTGATTTTCAGGGCATATTATGCATTTATCAGTCGGCCTATTAAAAATTCAAAAGGATTAAACACGTCTGCAATTTTTGGATTTACAAATACACTTGATGAAATTATACGTAAAGAGAAACCAACACATATTGCTGTTGCATTCGACACTTCAGCACCAACTTTCAGACATAATCTTTACGAAGATTATAAGGCTAACCGACTGGAAACACCGGAAGAAATTAAGCTGTCGGTTCCCTACATTAAAGAAATACTAAAGGGATATAATATTCCTATACTTGAAGTTGGAGGTTATGAAGCAGATGATGTTATTGGTACGGTGGCCAAACAAGCAGAAAAAGATGGATTTGAGGTTTATATGATGACTCCTGATAAAGATTATAACCAGCTGGTATCGGAAAATATTTTTGTTTATAAACCCAGACGTTCAGGCGGAGAAGCAGATATTATAGGACAAAAAGACATTATGAATGAATGGGGAATTGAAAAACCAGAACAATTCATTGATATTCTGGCATTATGGGGAGATTCATCCGATAATGTACCCGGGGCACCCGGTATTGGCGAAAAAACCGCCAAAGCGTTAATCTCGAAATATAAAAATCTGGAAGGACTTTATGCCCATATTGATGAATTGAAGGGAAAACAAAAGGACAATCTGCTGGAATTCAGACAACAGGTTGAGATGGCAAGAAAACTTGTCACGATAGATCTAAATGTGCCCATAGATATTAATTATCAGGATATAGAGATGAATCAACCTGATAATAAAAAACTTCAAAGTTTATACACCGAGCTGGAATTCAGAACGTTGTTGAACCGGCTTATAAGTAACTCTCCTGAACCTGCCACAGTTATACAAGCTACTCTTTTTGAGGAGATTAAAGAAACCAATCAGGATTCGTTTCAAAATGGCATTAATAATATAGAAAATACTGCCCATACCTATTATCTGATAGATACTCCGGATTTACGGAAAGAATTGATCAGAAAACTATTGAATCAGAAAGAGATTTGTTTTGATACGGAAACCACAGGAATTGAGGCATTGCACGCGGAACTCGTCGGAATTTCTTTCGCTTACAAACCATTCGAGGCTTATTATGTACCATTTTCCTCAGATCAGAATGAAACAAAAAAGGTAATTCAGGAATTTGTTCCGGTGTTTGGCAATGATAATATTTCCAAAATAGGCCAAAATATAAAATATGATATCCAGGTATTGAGTAATTATCAGGTTGAGGTAAAAGGGAAAATATTTGATACCATGATTGCCCATTATCTAATTCAACCCGAATTGCCTCACAATATGGATTACCTTGCCGGAATTTATCTGAACTATGATCCGGTTTCGATCGAGACACTCATTGGTCCCAAAGGGAAACATCAGTTGAACATGCGACAGGTTGAAATCGGCAAAATAAAAGAATATGCTGCAGAGGATGCTGATGTTACCTGGCAACTGGCTATGATTTTGAAGCCTGAACTGGAAAAACTCAACATGCTGAATCTGGCCGAAAAAGTAGAAATGCCTTTGATTCAGGTCTTGGCCGATATGGAAAAATCAGGTTTTAAAATCAGTATCAACGATTTAAATAATTATGCGCAATTACTTAAAAAAGAAATAATTGAAATTGAGAAGGATATTTTTTATATGGCAGGCGTAACCTTTAACATATCTTCCCCCAAACAGCTTGGAGAAATTCTTTTTGATAGATTAAAAATTGCCTCGGATGCCAAAAAAACCAAAACCAAACAATATTCAACCAGTGAAGAAACTTTAACCCAACTGAAAGGAAAACATCAAATAATTGATAAAGTTTTAGAATATAGAACATTAAATAAATTACTTAACACATATGTTGAAACATTGCCGAAACTGGTAAATCCTAAAACAGATAAAATACATACCTCATTTGATCAGGCATGGGTTGCAACAGGCAGATTAAGCTCCAAAAATCCAAATTTACAAAACATTCCAATCAGGGATGAAAAAGGACGTGAAATCAGGAAATCTTTTATTGCCAGCGATGATAATCATATCCTGCTTTCGGCAGATTATTCACAGATTGAACTCAGGTTAATGGCGCACATGAGTGAGGATCCGAATATGATTGAAGCATTTCTTAGCGGAGAGGATATTCATGCAGCAACAGCTTCCAGGATTTTTAATGTAAACCTGCAGGATGTAA
This sequence comes from uncultured Bacteroidales bacterium, assembly GCA_963781805.1. Taxonomy (GTDB): domain Bacteria; phylum Bacteroidota; class Bacteroidia; order Bacteroidales; family UBA10428; genus JAFGPL01. The sequence continues at coordinate 3,520,387 of CAWAHF010000004.1, read as the reverse complement.
CCAGGGAGATGCGCAGCAGAGCGAAGACTGCAAATTTCGGTATTATATACGGGATATCTTCATTTGGACTTTCACAGCGGCTTAACATTTCGCGAACTGAAGCCAAAGCACTTATAGACGGCTACTTTTCAAGCTATAATCTGGTAAGGGAGTATATGGAAAAATCTATAACACGTGCAAAAGAAAAAGGTTATGTTGAGACAATTATGGGCAGGCGGCGTTATTTAAAGGAAATACATTCGGCAAATGCTATTGTACGTGGAAATGCAGAAAGAAATGCTATAAATGCACCTTTGCAGGGTTCTGCTGCCGATATCATTAAACTGGCAATGGTTGGCATATATCAGCGTCTCTCAGGTAAATTCCATACGAAAATGATTTTGCAGGTGCATGATGAACTTATTTTCGACGTTTATAAGCCAGAACTTGAAAAGATTAAGGAAATTGTTAAAGATGAAATGGAACATGCGTTAAAACTTTCTGTACCACTTGTTGTGGATATGGGAACTGGTAATACCTGGTTGGAAGCTCATTAAAAATTGTTTTTAAAGCTGATATAAATACCCATTTAATGTATTACTTTAATTCTTATATGATATTTAACATCTGATTCTGAATTAACTTCTTCAAACCGGAGATTAGTATTAAATGTATCTTCTCATCTCATCATTATATCTGTTTTTAATATCTTCCAGACGTTCGAGAGAAGGATTTTTTGCATATATTCTTACAAAATCGGTAATACCGTTTAAATACATATAGGTGCGGGCAGCATCGAAATTTCTGTTATCTATATTGTTCTTTACATTATAGGTTATTTTTCGGAATAACGACCAGCTAACTTCCATGGGTATTTCTACATAGTACATATGTTTATCTTCCAAATCTTTAAAAATACTGTTTGTCATATTTTCCAGCAGAAATAATTTCTTTAATCTGATAAGACCGTTTGCCTCAATATTTTTTGATTTCATGGGAGTTAGTCCTTCATCTATGAACCACTGTTGTAAATCCTGCAGTAATTCATACTTTTCGAGGTTTCTGATTCGGATTGCATAATAATGATCGTTGTAAATTACAGCTTCTCCTGGAATTGCATCCAGCGGAAAATTAATGAAGCGCCTTATTTTTTTAACTGTTCTGTAAATGAATTCAGTCGAAAATTCTTTACTAAGAACCAAATAAACAGCTTCAGGTTTTGTATCTGTAGGTAAATTTTCACCGTGATAACCCGGAAAAGGTTGCAGGGTTTCTAAAACCAATGTATTTGGTACGATATTATGTTTAACCGTGGTGAAAGTTACTTCCTTTGTAACAATTCCAAGGGTTTCGAAGTGGTTTGAGTCTTTTTTCATATTCTTGATCATTTATAACATACAAAATCATCAACAAAAATATGAGATGAATGTTCCGGACTCATACGAAATATTGAAATGAGAAGTTATTAAAAATCAACTTGAATTATAAATAGATTAATTTATTAATCATTAATATTCAATGATTAATAATTATTTATATGAAGTATTGGATAAACAGATTACAACAACTAAATTGTGAGAAGAATTAGGAGAACCATTTGATCAGAATTTTTTTAATCGTTTCTGATTTTACTGGTTTAACAATATAATCATTCATTCCAGAAGTAATAGCTTTGTGTCGTCCTTTTTTGCTGGCAGTAGCAGTCATGGCAACTATGGGCATCTGCTTGCCCATTCCTCTGATATCAACGGTTGCCTGTATTCCATCCTTTTCAGGCATAAGAAGATCCATAAAAATAATATCATACTCTTTCTGGCTGACTTTTTCAACCGTTTCAACTCCATCTACAGCAATGTCAATCTTATACCCCAGATAACCAAATATAGTTTCGGCAACTTTTTGATTAATAGTATTATCTTCAGCAATAAGAATAGAAAGATCTTTTCTAAGTTCTTTTTGTTCCTCATCGATAACTGAGACGATATTAGGAAAATTTTCGAGGATATACTCGAGCAATTCATCCTGTTCAAATGGCTGGGTTAAATAATAATCTATGTCAGCCCTTTTACATTGTATATAATTATCGGGTTTATGACTGGAACTAATCATAAAAACAAGATACTTATCAATTATCTTTGTATCCAATAAATTTTTAGCTATTTCCAATCCGTTAAAATTTGGTTCATCGAGGATAATAATGATGTGATAATTTTGCTGATTTTCCTTCAACAAATCATTTAAATTTTCCTGCTTATTGTCTTGAAATTTATATACGTTATGTGATATTTTGTAAATATCGAAAAACTTAATAAGCCGGGATTTGTCCATCCCGTCTCTGGTTACAATTAAAGAATTTATTTGACCAAGGTCTGTTATTTCGCTAAAATCGAAATCTTTATCCAGCTTTTCATTTGAATATACCTCTATGGTAAAACTAAATTTCGTTCCCGGATATTCGGCACTGGTTGAGATTGAAGATGGACTTTCCACCCAGATTTCTCCATTCATCAGGGTAACGAGTTGTTTGGCAATCGTGGTTCCCAGTCCTGATCCTCCGTATTTTCTGGAGGTTGAATCATCTGCCTGCGTAAACGAATTAAAAATACTTTCCAGCCTGTTTTTTGGAATTCCAACACCTGTATCCTCCACTGTAAACTGAAGTGTTAAATTTCCTGAGTATTCTTCATCAATCGTCACCTTTACTGCAATTTTTCCTTCATGCGTAAATTTTACAGCATTACTGATAAGGTTAGAAAGAACCTGTCGGAGCCTGAAAGGATCACCAATGATGTTATCGGGCACATCCGGACCTATCTCAGTGATAAGTTCAATTTCTTTTTCTTCCAGAATAGGTCTGAATAAATCCAAGCTCAGCTTGATTTCTTCCCTTAATTTGTAAGGAATTTCTTCAAGCTGCATTTTTCCTGCTTCAATTTTTGAAAAATCAAGGATATCATCGATGATACTTAATAGTAAATCTGCCGATTTTTTTAATACCTGGATGTATTCTTTCTGTGTGGGAGAAAGGGCTTGTTGACCCAATGCTTCGGTCATTCCAATGATACCGTTCATGGGAGTTCGAATCTCATGACTCATTTTGGCCAGAAATTCAGATTTGGCTGTGTTGGATGCAGCCTCGTATTTTCTAGATTTTTCAATAGCCGTAACATCGATAAACGCTTCTAAATAAACATCTTCTCCATTGATAATATATGCTGATTCCTTTTTATAAACGACTACTTCATTCCCTTCACGCTGATAAAGAATAAATTGATTTGAATCATAAGCAGTATCTGAATCATCATCCTGCATATAATTTTTTGACAACAAAAATCGATCGGAAATATTTCTGCCAACCAAATCTTCATCGGTTTTTATAAACAGAAGGTTTTTAGCAGTTTTATTTATGGTTTTAATCTTACGTTGACCATCGAGGATCATCACGCCTATCGGCAAATTGTCAATAATTGAAATTATTTCATCAAGTTCACCATTAACAATTTGTTCCGATTTAAACTTTTTGAATATTGTTCTCAATAAAAGAATAATAGCCGAGAACAGAATTACCATACTGAGTATTCCGGCTATTAAAAGGTATTGAAGGATTTCTTTGAAAATAACACTATTGTTAAGCGAAAATACTATTCCAAATTCCTGATTGAATAACGATACTGGGTAGCAGGCAGATAATAACTTTTCTTCTTTTCCATTGATTTTCATGTTGTGAGCAACAAATACTTTCTCCCTTTTCGACAGATTATTTAATATCCGGGCAGGTATTTCACCTTCAACATTGGCTTTGATATTGGCAGAAATCAGATTTCCTTTATCGTTCAGAATCCATTGCCACAAAGTTTCATCGAGGAGAAAATTATTCAGGACGGAAAAAAGGAATTTTTCAAAATCGAGAGTAACAACTACATTTGCAATTACTTCGTTATTTTTAAATACAGGTAGATAAAACAGATAATTATTATCCTTCAGTACAATCTTTTCTTTGGTCTCAAGTTTCGGTTGCCGTTGAGCAATATAATCATCCGTAATAAACTCCTTTTTGTCATTTTCCGAAAGGTTAAGACCATTTCTGTTTTTATCATAAATAAGAATATTCTTAATAATATTCTCGTAGGCTGAATAAAAAACTTCGAATTTACGAAGAGTGCGTTCTTTAATGACGTTATCAGTAAAAATCTCTGTAAAATCGTCGGCAAATAATATTTTGTTGATGTTGTTATTAAATCCGGCTATAGTTGTCTCTATTTCATTCGCTGAGTTTTCTGCTTCTTTGAGCAGAATGTTTTTTTGATAATTGACCTGATGATTGTAAATAACAAAAAAAAGGTAAACATTGAAAGCAATAACCACTGTAACGACAACGCCAATATAGATTAAATATCGTTTCATTTTTGGAATTATTATCGAAAATGAGACTAAACCGGGTCTAAAATATTAATATTTAACATCAAATAAAATACAATACACAAATTTATTTGAACAATTTAAGGGTGTTTTTTAGTTTTATTTCGGATGGATAATCAAATATTTATCATAAAATCGTGTGTTGACCGGCATGTTCTGATTTTAAGTTCGATATTTTTGATTTTTATCATTCAGAATATGCATGTAACTTCGATAGCGTGAATCAGCAATAGAACCTTCTCCCACTGCTTTTTTTACAGCACAATTTGGCTCGTGCGTATGTGAGCAGTTGTAATATTGACAATTTGCCGAAGCTTTAAAAATTTCAGGGAAAAAATGACCAACCTCCTGTCTGTCAAAATCAATTATTCCAAAACCCTTAATTCCGGGAGTATCTATAAGATAACCGCCAAAATCCATTTCAAACATTTCAGAAAAAGTGGTTGTGTGTTTGCCTGTTTTATGGTAATCTGAGATTTCATCAACTTTCAGGTTTAATTTGGGCTCAATAAAGTTGATTAACGTTGATTTCCCTACTCCTGAATTCCCGGCGATCAGATTAATTTTATCTTTCATCATAACCACTAACCGATCGATATTGGTACCGCTTAAAGCAGAGATTTCTATGCATTCATATCCAATGGCCGAATAAATATTTTTAACATGCTGTAAGTATTCAAGTTTTACTTTATTATACAAATCTAATTTATTAATAATTAATTTAGTAACTATATGATACGCTTCAGCAGTAATTAAAAATCTGTCAATAAATTCCAGTCGTGTTTCAGGAAATGCAAGCGTAATAATCAGAAAGGCCTGATCGATATTTGCAGCTAACAAATGAGCTTCTTTTGACAGATTAATTGATTTTCGGATAATGTAATTTCTTCTTTCATGAATTCTTGTAATCAATCCTAATTTACCGGATTCTTCCTGATAAAAATCAACTATATCACCTACGGTAACAGGATTAGTTGTCTTTATATCTTTTAGGCGGTAATTTCCTTTTATTTTACAATTGATAAATTCGGTCTCATACTTCACAGTATGAATACTTCCGGTCGTTTTTACTATCAATCCTGTCTTCACCTGATTTGCTTAATAAATTCAAAATTGCTAAAATAAATCATATTTTGCTTCTTTTGGGATTGAAATCAAACGTGAAAATTCGAATTTAATTATTAATATTATAAACAATAGTATATTAAATTTATATAATAATATAATTAAACTGATAATACAATAAACGCTTCGTAAGAAAATATTTCAACATATTAATATATAATGAAATAATTACTTAAAAGTATTTAAAACTTTAGATAAATATATATAAATATCTAATAGATATATAAAATATAGATATTTAATTTGTGAAAATATGCATTAACATTAATTCAAATGTTTTTATTTTTGATTCCTTTTTTGTAATATTGGTTTTTCAAAACGTTGGAGGACATACTCATGAAAATCTTTTTTAGTACCATCCGAAACTAAAATTCCTGTTTCAGGAAATTGTATCTTCTATTTTGTTTTTAATTGAAGCAAGAGTTTAACTCTGCTATCAGATTTAATATTTTGACTTTTAATATTATAGCAAATTTTATATATGAAGGGGCTATTTAAGGAAATTATAGACTCAATAAAAGGGGTAGAACAGGATTATACAAGCATGAAATTAAATCGTGCGATTATTTTGTTGGCTATTCCTATGGTTGCCGAAATGATTATGGAGTCGCTTTTTGCCATTGCCGATATCTTTTTTGTAACCAAACTAGGCGCTGAAGCCACTGCAACAGTGGGAATTACTGAATCGTTAATGACCATTATTTATGCAGTCGGCATGGGCCTTGCTATGGCAACCACCGGCATTGTTTCCAGACGAATTGGAGAAAAAAATCAGTTGGCTGGTTCCAGGGCAGCATTTCAGGCGATTATACTTGGAGTAATAATATCTCTTCCGTTTTTTATTTCAGGGGTATTCTTTGCCAAAGAAATCCTTAATTTGATGGGTTCAAGCACTGGTGTAATAACCATCGGTTCAAAATATACCGGACTATTACTTGGTAGCAATGTAATTATAATGCTTCTCTTTATTAATAATGCTATTTTTCGAAGTGCGGGCGATGCTATGATTGCCATGATTGTTATGATAATTGCCAATCTATTGAACATTGTGCTTGATCCCTGCCTGATTTTTGGTCTGGGACCTTTTCCAAAACTGGGTGTTACCGGCGCTGCAGTTGCAACCTGTATTGGAAGGGGATTGGGGGTAATTATCCAAATATTCATGCTGACCAGAAAGAACCGTAGAATATATATCAACCTAAAGTCATTGGTTCTGGATATAAAAATTGTATTGAAATTACTGAAACTATCGATGGGCGGCATTGGCCAATTTCTGTTTTCAACAACCAGTTGGGTTGGCCTGTACAGAATAATGACCGAGTTTGGGGATAATGTGGTTGCCGGATATACCATTGCCATCAGAATTATCATATTCTCACTATTACCGGCCTGGGGATTGAGCAATGCAGCTTCTACGCTTGTTGGACAAAATCTTGGGGCAAAAAGACCCGATAGGGCTGAACGCGCAGTTTGGATTATTGCTTTGGTGAATGTCACATTTTTGTTTATTGTAGGGATTGTATTTTATTTTGCAAGTAGTCGTCTGGTCGGTCTCATCAGTCCCGATTATCAAATTCAGAAAATCGGAATTACCTGTCTTAAAATTTTATGTTTTGGATATGTATTTTATGCATTGGGTATGGTTATGTCGCAATCATTCAATGGTGCCGGAGATACCTTTACGCCCACGTTACTGAACTTTATTTGTTTCTGGTTAGTGGAAATACCACTTGCATATTTCATGGCAATTGAAATGAACCTTGGTGAAAAAGGAGTATTTGTGGCTATTGTTTTGGCGGAATCACTCCTGGGTATGCTGGGAGTTATAATCTTTAGAAGGGGCAAGTGGAAATTAAGAGAGGTTTAAGGTTAGTTTCAGCAAATCTGCTATTTAAATGCAAAAATGGGTTAGTAATTAATTTATAGTATTTAAACAGAGATAATTTCTATTTTTGTGAATCAACCTTTAATGCCATGGAAATTATTCATTCTGATACGTATACCTATCTGGTACTGCCTCTTTTAATTTTTTTTGCGAGGATTGCGGATGTTACCCTGGATACCGTACGAATAATTTTTATATCAAAAGGGAAAAAGTATCTTGCTCCTTTACTTGGCTTTGTTGAAATACTTATCTGGTTACTTGCTATTACCAGAATTTTCGAAAATCTGGACAACTGGACTTGTTATCTGGGATATGCAGCCGGATTTGCCACCGGAAATTTTGTAGGAATTGTGGTAGAAGAGAAGATTGCTCTGGGAGTGGAACTTATCAGGATAATCACCCGACGTGATCCTACCAACCTGATTAACTCACTCAAGGGGAAAGGATTTGGAATTACATATATCAATGCGCAAGGCAGTCAGGGAGATGTAGGAATTATTTATTCCGTAATCAAACGCAGCGATCTTAAAGAATTTATAAAATACATGAAGGAATACAATCCGAATGCTTTTTATACCATTGAAGATATCAGGTTTGTTAATAAAGAAGTATTCAGATCCATGAGCAACACGTTAAGCAAAAGAAGATTGTTCAGAATGAAATAGGCTAAAACAGGAATAATGTTTCAAAACTATACTGGTGAATTCGCAGCCCTTACCACAGCCATATTCTGGACAATAACTGCATTGGCTTTTGAATCGGCAAGTATGAAAGTCGGCTCGTTGTCTGTAAATATTCTCAGACTTTTAATAGGCTTTGCTTTTCTCTCACTTTTTGCATGGGTGAAAAGAGGATTACTTCTACCAACGGATGCATCTGCAGATAACTGGACCTGGCTGATTTTATCCGGATTGGTTGGTTTTGTTTTTGGTGATCTCTTTTTATTTAAAGCATACACCATCATTGGTTCGAGATTTTCCATGCTCATTATGACACTTGTTCCTCCGATTACCGCCCTTTTTGGATGGATCATCCTTGATGAAAAGCTTACCCTGTTCAATTATTTTGGAATGTTTCTGACATTTTCAGGAATTACCCTTGCAATTTTCAGCAAAGGCGAAAATGAAAGAATCTCTTTGAAACTTGCACCAAAGGGGATTCTGTTTGCTTTTGGAGGCGCTGTAGGTCAGGCAATAGGTCTTGTGTTGAGCAAATTTGGAATGAAAGATTATGATCCGTTTGCATCCACCCAGATTCGGATTATTGCGGGAATAGCTGGGTTTGTAATTTTAGTAACCATAATGCAAAGATGGAAAAGAGTTGGGAATGCTGTAAAAAGCAAACCGGCAATGACCGGAATAACCATTGGTTCTTTTTTCGGTCCGTTTCTTGGGGTATCATTCTCCTTAATTGCCGTGAAGTATACTGAGACAGGGATTGCTTCTACGATTATGTCGCTTGTTCCGATATTGATTATTCTACCTGCCTATTTTATATACAGACAGAAAGTAACTCTCGTGGAAATTCTTGGAACAGTTATAAGTATAGCCGGAGTAGCGCTATTTTTTATAAAATAGCCTTATAGGGATTCCATTCCTCAAAGGGATGGAATCCCCATATTTTAGGGGTTAATAACTTTTCCGCTGTCTTATCTATCGAAAGAACGTTTTTTTTAAATTTGTTGAAGTGGCGGCTGATGAAGATAAAATATTATTTCTCCGTGTAAAACAGGGTGAAAAACCTGCTTTCGATATCCTTTTCAATAAATTTTATGTAAGGCTTTGCCGGTTTGCAATCTCCTATACCAAATCAAGGGAATTGGCTGAAGAAACCGTTCAGAATATGTTCATTAAGCTTTGGTGTCAGCGTGAAAGTCTTGAAATCAATACTTCGGTGATCTCATACTTATATACTGCCGTAAGAAATCAGGCGCTGAACGAATTGAAAAAGACATTGATAAGAAAAAATTACGAATCTGAATTTGTCTCACAAGCCGGGACCATGAGCGAAAACTCCGTCATTATTAACGAAAAAAACTTTAAAGTCTCATTAGGAAAAGCAATTGAACAACTTCCCGAAAAGTGCAGGGAGGTTTTTATTCTTTGCAAAAACGAAGGACTTACATATGATGAGATCGCTGAATATTTGAAAATTTCTCCAAAGACTGTAGATAATCAGATGGGCATTGCATTAAAAAAATTAAGAGAGCTCTTAAAACCGGTGTTTGAACAATTATTGGAGTAAAATAATAAGTACTTAAAGTGAGCTTAAGTTAAAAGTGTCTTAAGTTGTTTGAGTAGAGGATGTAAAAATAATTCGTTTGAATTAAATCTTTTGGGGGTACTGAAAATAGAGAATGTCTTATAAGAAAAAATAAAATGAAGGATAAGATTCCATATGAACTGTTAGCCAGATATTTTACCGGAGGATGTTCCGAAGAAGAAATTCAGCGGATAGAAAGATGGAGGGAACAAAATGCTTCAAATGAAAAAGCTTTTGCTGAATTTTCTACCATTTGGGAACATTCCGGTTCGGGAAATCAGAATTTTAATCCCGATGCAGCTGAAGCGCTTGCGAAAGTAAATAGCAAACTGGAACAATTGGAAGATCATTCAGAAGCAAACACCGGGCAGAGGAGTATGTTATTTTATATATCAAGGATAGCAGCAATACTCATTCTTGCACTAATAGTCTGGTATGGATACAATAAATTCAGTCACAATGAAACATGGATTGCAGAAGCTACAGGTGAAAAAGAGACGAAAGAACTGGTTCTCCCCGATGGGACCAGGGTTACCCTGAATACAAACAGCACATTAAAATATCCTGAGAAATTTGGCAAAACTTCTAGAAATGTCGAACTGGTTGGCGAAGCTTACTTCGAAGTAGCTAAAAATCCTGAAAAACCTTTCCTGATTTCTGCCCAGAATACGTTAACCCGTGTGGTAGGAACAGCATTCAATCTTAGGGCCATTCCTAATGAAGAAGAAGTTGTGTTAACTGTGGAAGAAGGAAAAGTTGCCTTTTCATCCGGAGAAGATGAAAACAAAAAAACGGTAAACCTGGCAGCCGGAGATCGGGGGATAATGAATAAGGTAACTCAAAGCCTCACTGAATCAAAGAACGAGGATACAAATTTTATGGCATGGAAAACAAAACGATTATCTTTTAAGAATACTCCTTTAATAAAGGTGGCTGAAGATTTATCGCGGTATTATCAAGTAAAATTTGAAATAGAAAATCCCAGATATGATTCGGTTGAGGTGTCCATAGATTTTGATAATTATACCATTGATCAGATAATTGAAGCATTGAGCTTTACCGGGATTCAGATTACCAAAAAAGAAGACACATATTATATGGAGAAAAACCTTTAAAGTATGCATTAATTGATAAGATAAGTGAGTTGCAGAATTAAAATAGGTATCATGTTTGCTTTGTTTACATACAATTCATGGGCGCAAATTGCCAATATTCAAGCTGAATTCAATGGGAGTTGCACCAACGCCACTATCCCAAAAGCATTGGAATATATCAGCAATCTCACGGGAGTCCGGTTTGCCTATACTTCACTTTCCATCGATACCCTACAAAAGATATCATTTACTTTCAAAAGTGCGTCATTAAATACAATTCTTGATAAAATATATGAAACTACCGGGCTGAAATACAAACTGTTTGGAAACCAGGTATTGTTAAGAAAAGAAGTGCAGACATCGAAAAAACTAATTCTTTCAGGGAATATAGTTGAGAAAGACAGCATCACCCCCGTATCGTATGCAACTGTTTCGCTGGCAGGTAAACAAACAGGCGCAGTTTCAGATATTGATGGATGGTTTGAATTCGAGCTCACAGATGAAAATTTGCGTGACACCTTGCTTTTCTCCTTTATGGGATACGAACCGGTTACAATTCCGGTGGAAGATTATTTAAAGCGAAAAAAAAATCTCATTACCCTGAAAGAGAATGTTTTTGAAATTCCGCCGGTACATATTTCTTCCAGAGATTTTAAGAAAATTTCTATGGGAAATGACAGGAATATTCCTGCCGGTTCCCTTTATATGGACACTAACGGACAGCAGGCTGCTCTGTTTGTGGAAAACGATAAAAACGTAGTCGGGAAAATTTTGGCTATAAATTATTTTTTGTCTTCACATGGAAATACAGATGCTCCTTTCAGGGTAAGATTGTATTCGGTAGATACAACCAACGGAAGTCCAGGGGTCGACCTAATACAGCAATTGATTGTAGTAAAGCCTGATATCCGAAGAGGTTGGTATTCTATTGATATCAGAAAGTTTGATATCAATGTACCTGCAAATGGGTTTTTTATTGCCATGGAAGGCGTATTTCCAAACGATTATGATTTTTATACCGGTAACGAAGATTTTGTGGATCTTTCGGATGGAGACAGGGAGGCAGATGAAGATGCACCGACATCTATTATTTATGGTCAACGGCTGGGGTATTCCCGCAACCGGAAAGATAAGAACAATACCTGGCACTATTCACTTTCACATACATGGTTTCAATTGAAAAAACAGCCGTTTGGCATTATGGTCTCTGCTGATGTTCAAATCAGAAAGAAAAAAAGACATTAAAGAATGGAATGATGAAAAAATTAGTTTTAATATGGATTGCATCTGTCATTGGGATGAACATTTATTCCCAATGTAATTCCAGGTTGATGGAAAAGGCCGCTGCACAAAGCGGGACAGATGCTTTGTATATCCGGGATTTCAAAATAAAACTGGATGAAGGCACAATGAACAGGCCTTCACCTGTAGGCAGGTTCCAGGTTTTTCTGAACGAAGGGATACGTTACAGGTTTAATGTGGCAAATGCCACCGAATACGAAGGGAAAGCAATATTGCAGCTATATGATCGCAGCCGGATGCTGGGCAGCACCTTCGATACGGAACGAAAAACCGATAAACAACTATTTGATTTTGTATGTGATAAAACTGGTTCATACCAGGTGCTTATGTCATTTTCAGAAGGCAAAAGAGGTTGTGCTGTGGGAGTGATGTCGATGGTTTTAAGCGATACCATGACCATTCCCAATCGTACGACGGATGAGAATAATACCAAAGAATTGGAAAGTTTGTATCTGGGAATTGATAACGAGCTTAACATTGCTGCTACAAATATTCCCGGTGGTTCACTTCAGGTTTCCATCAGCCAGGGAACCATTACAGGGTCTGACGGCAGATATATTGCACGGGTTGATAAGAAAGGTATTGCCACCGTCAGGGTAATTGCACTGGATAAAAAGGGGAATGTCAGCGAGATTGATTCAATGGATTTTATGGTTCGGGACTTGCCTTTGCCCATAGCCACTTTCGGAGGATTGTATCAGGGAATGATTAGCGCCAGGGATATCGACAGGATAACAGAGATCAAGCTGGAATATCCCTTTGAGGTTGGAAGCGAATTATTTACAGTGACTGAATTTTCCATTTTTAAAGAGACAAATCTGAATCGGGGAGAAGTGTCTTATAGCAATAAACTAACGCCCTCTCAAAAAGCTCTGATAAAAAATCTTGGCGCAGGAGAACGGTTTATTATCAGAGATATATATGTCAGGGGACCTGACGGAGCGACGCATCTGTTAAAACCGTTGACATTTATTTTGGAATAACGGTCTAATATTTAATAATTTACGAACAGTATTTCGATTCATTCACAGGAATGGATATAGGGAAATTACATTTCATAATAAAAGAAACAATTCAATTTAAAAATCAAATCATTAAATACAAAAGCCATGAAAAGCATAAATAATATAAGAAAAGTTCATTCCATAATGAGGATAGGATTTATAGGAATGATAATGTTGATTCTTAGTTCCATAAGTACCTGGGTCAATGCCCAGAAAACGCAAATTTGCGGAACTGTATTTGATGCCAGTTGTGGAGATGCCCTGCCCGGCGTAAATGTCGTTGTAAAAGGGACTACTAATGGCGCTGTCACCGATCTGGATGGGAATTACTGTATCTGGACGGATAAAACCGACGATATTTTAGTTTTCTCTTTTATCGGATATTTAACGGAGGAAGTTCAAATTGGAGGACAAAATCATGTTAATATTGCGCTGGTAGAAAATTTTACCAGTCTTGATGAGGTTGTTGTTGTAGGATATGGGTCAAGAGTAGTCTCCAATGTATCCTCAATCTTCAGAACTAAAAAGTCAAATCCGAAATCCAAAATATCATCTGCTGTAAACCAAAATAACACAACCTCCTGGAATAACCCGTATGCTGATATAAATAATAAAGAATATTCAGAAATTTCTGAAAACGGGTTTCACCAGGCTAATCTTGATCCATTGTCAACTTTTTCACTGGATGTGGATGCCGCTTCTTACAGTAACCTGAGAAGATATCTGAATAATGGGCAACTGCCTCCTAAGGATGCTGTCAGGATTGAAGAGATGATAAATTATTTTAATTATGAATATCCTGAACCCGAAGGTGAGGATCCGGTTTCAATCATCACGGAATTAGCTAACTGTCCATGGAATTCAACACATAAACTACTTCATATTGGAATAAAGGGAAGAGAAATCTCAAAGGAAAATCTTCCTCCGAACAATTTGGTATTCTTATTAGATGTTTCGGGATCAATGGATTCTTATAATAAGCTTCCATTAGTGAAGTCGTCATTGAAACTATTGGTAAATGAACTGAGAAAGGAAGACAGAGTGGCAATTGTGGTTTATGCTGGTGCGGCCGGATTAGTTTTAAAAAGCACGCCTGGCGAACATAAAGATGTTATTATAAATGCTATTAATTCTATGCATGCAGGAGGTTCAACTGCAGGCGGTGAAGGCATTCAACTTGCATATGAAACGGCAGAAAGAAATTTTATCAGGAATGGCAATAACAGAATAATCCTTGCAACTGATGGTGATTTCAATGTAGGCATTGCATCTTTACACGATCTTGAAAAATTCATTGAACAGAAAAGAAAAACCGGTATTTACCTTACCTGTCTTGGTTTCGGAATGGGCAATTATAAGGATTCTAAAATAGAAATGTTGGCTGATAAAGGGAACGGTAATTACGCTTATATTGATAACATCCAGGAGGCCAATAAAGTTTTGGTGGAAGAATTTAGCGGCACGCTATATACCATTGCAAAAGACACGAAGATTCAGGTTGAATTCAATCCGGCAAATGTTTCAGGATACAGGCTTATTGGATATGAAAACAGGTTATTACAGGATGAGGACTTTAAAGATGATACAAAAGATGCCGGTGAAATAGGCGCAGGTAATACGGTAACTGCATTGTACGAAATTATTCCAACAGGTGTCGAAAGCAAATATCTGAAAGAAATCGATCCGCTAAAATACAGCGCAGGAAAAGAAAGTAACGAGACTTACTTACAGGAGCTTCTTACCATCAAATTCAGATATAAAAATCCTGATGAGAATACATCTGCTGAGATGATTCATTCCGTCCTTGATCAATCAACAGAATCTGATAAGACTTCCGAGAATTTCAGATTTTCTGCAGCTGTTGCACTATTTGGTATGCTCCTCAGAAATTCGGAAATGATTGAAAATGGAGACTATCAAACTGTTCTCAATCTGGCAAGTAGTTCACGGGGGGATGATCCTGATGGTTACAGGGCAGAATTCATCAGATTGGTAAAAGCTGTATCTCTGAATAACAATATCTCAATGACCAAATAGAATTACTAAACCGAATCTAAAATATCAAAGGAAAATAATCAAAGAATTTCAAAATGAAAACACTGGCATTTATTCTGGCAATCTGTTTATTAACTGTGAATTCAAGATCACAAAATCTTTCCGAAAGCAGGAGATCAAGCTATTATACTTATATCTACCAGATTACTCCATCGGAAGCAAAAAAAATTTTCAAAAAAGGTGCATGGAAAATAGACAGTAGTTATTATCACAGCTACATCGCTTCTTTCCCGACAGATAAAGGTTATCAGGGGAGACTATCCTTTGGCTATTACCTCAAACTACGTTCTGAGAAAAATCAAATGGATTATCAGCTTGAATCTGTTAATCCGCTTGAAGTGAATATTTTAAAAAACAATGTCGATCTAATGATAAGAATTAATGATTCTATCGGAACCATTATTAATAGTGCAAAAGTTAGTATTGGATTGCGAAGAATTCCTTTCGATAAAAAAACCATGACCTATCGATTGAAAAAAACAAATGCAAATGGAATATTACACATCGATTACGAGAGAAAGGAATATCTGTATTTTTTGCACCGGGACAGAAATAATCCCACATTGATGAGAATATCGAGAAAAATAGGCTACTCTGTTCCTCTTCGTTATGCTTATATTCAGGTTCAAATAGTATTACATACACCAATTGATATCTATCATCTGGCAACGAGGGGAAGGTTAACAGGCATCTTTTATGTTGTAACCAAGCCTTTCAGAGATATTTATAATTCATTGCGATGGTGGGAACCTGAAGGATTTGTTGCCCGGATTTCCTGTTTGTTTACCGGAGAAGGGTGCAGGCATAATAAACATGAAGCAAAAGGTTATTATGCGTTCAATAAGCCAATGTTTAAGCCAGGGGATACTTTAAAAGCAAAATTTTACTTGCTGAATACTCATAATCACCCGTTGAAGAAAGAATATAATCTGGTTATAAAAGGATACTCCCGTTATAATTTGAAAAAAGTTGGGACGATTCATCCTTATCGAGATGGATTTTATGAAACTGAAGTTATTTTGCACGATTCTCTAAAATTAATTCTTGATAAAGATTACACATTAGGCCTACGAGACAAAAAATCTCATACGATATTTTCAGGAACCTTTCGTTACGAAGATTATAAGTTGAATGGGATGAATTGCACCATTCGTTGCGGCAAACAAATCCAGTATCCATCCGATAACAAAATTATTTATGTAGAGGCAAAAAATGAAAACGGACTAAATATCCCTGATGTAAACGTTGAAATAGCTGTGATTCCCAAAGTGATAAATTACCAGGAAGTGAAACACATTTTTATTCCTGATACCCTATGGAAATATCAAGTCAGGCTTGATCCCGTCGGGGAAAGCAGGATTCAGGTTCCCGATTCCGTTTTTCCGGATATCTCTTTTCAATATGAAATAGCCGCCCGGTTTCTGACATCCGAAAATGAATCCAAAACGGAAAAGCTACAATTAAACTATAAATATGAAACCGAAGTTATCTTTTATACACTTGAAAAAGACACGCTTGAATTAAGTTATTTGAAAGACGGGAAGACTATCTTAGGAAAGGCCGCCCGATTAAAAGCATATAATCCTGAAAATAAGTTACTTGAGGATTTATATATTGATCTACCCTGTCAGTTGAAGGTAAATCCTTTGGTTTCAAGATATATAATTCATTGTGAAAAAGCAGTGAAAGAGATAAAAATGAACGAAGAATCACCCCTGATTCAATGTCGTACGCTCAGAACTACTGATTCAATCACAATTGCTTCAGAAAATCCCCGTAATCTGGGATTTAATTACAATATTTATTGCAAAGATCGGGAAATTGAAAGAGGAGAAAGTAATGTTCTTTTTTTCAAGGAGCGAACCACTACCCGGAAAAATTACTTTCTATCGCTACAATACATCTGGGCAGGAGTGTCTCACAATGAGGAGTTCGAGATACCTTTCAATGATAAAAACCTGAATGTACAAATCTTTCATCCGAAAGTGGTGTACCCGGGGCAAACTACTACCATGAAAATACTGGTAACCAATCAGAAGGGTGAACCTGCCGAGAATGTCGATCTCACTGCTTATGCTAATTCAGGAAAATTTAAAGATAAAATTCCGTCTGTTCCATATCTGGGTAAAAAGTATAAAGGGCGGACGATAATCAACAATTTTAAAATCAATTCATTCGATAAAAATAATTTATCGAAATCGCTGGATTATCAATACTGGCGTGATGAACTGGGACTGGATTCCATCGAATATTATAAATTTTTATATCCGGAAAACGGTTTTTATACAGCATCCTTTCCCGCTAAAAACGGAATAACCCAGTTTGCACCTTTCGTTTTTTCCTATGGTAACCGTCTGCCAATAAAAATTATATACCTGGATAATGTACCGATCTATTTTGCACACGCAAATACCATCCGGCCTTATTCATTTAAAGCAAATCGTTCGGGATACCATTACCTGCGTTTGAGATTGTATAATTCAGAAATAATAATGGACAGTCTTTACCTTACTCCTGATGCCAAAACGGTCATCTCGATTGATATTCATAAAAAGAATCCAAAATTTGAAAAGGTAAGTATGCCTGCCAGATTTACAAAATATGAAAAAAAACTCCTATACAGATATACGCTGTATCTGGAACGATCTGCAACTGACGATAAGCTTGAATACATTGAACAAAATGGAAATTATCAGATAGTTAAAGATATTGGTAATCAATGGAATTATAGATATATTACCGGTCCTGTTAATCCTACTTATGTTAATTATGGAAAAGTACAGGATTTCAAACAACCATTTAAGTTTGAGCCGGGTTACACGTATGAAATCAGCAAGGGACTGGTAAAAATGCGTTGCAGAAACAATCATTTCAATTCTTATTATGGGAATAATTACGGAGAAAAGGATCCTTCTGAAGAGATACTTACATTCAATGCCATTGAACAGAAGTGGAAAAACTATCTGTTTGATAAAAAGCTGAATGCAAGAATCTTTCGAAATCCCGATAAGTCTTCCTCAAAGAATGGTAAATTGTTGTTGGGCATGGAATTTTTAAATTCCGGTTTCAATCTTAAATACTCGCTACTGCTGAAATATGATGATCCCGAATTTGTAAGGGTCAGCAATTTAAACAGCAATTCATTTCAGAATCTTCTTCCCGGATATTACCGAGTTGTATTCATAGGCGAATACCAGCATTTTTTTGTGGCCGATTCATTACAGGTTCTTTCAGGGGGAACTAATTATTACCATGTTAAAACACCTCAGGTATTGATGTCAGATAAAATCTATCAAAAAATTGACAGCTTAATTGCTTTTCATGTGTCCTACTCGAGCCAACCGGTTCATCCACGCAATAAGGTTTTTAATGACATCGTAAGTGAATATAACAGTAAAAACAGGGTGAACCTGGAAAATTCACAAACCATTTTTGGAAGAGTAACTGATTCAGAAGGCACACCGTTACCTGGCGTAAATGTGACTGCAAATGAAACAATTATTGGAACGATTACAGATTTTGATGGAGCCTATACGTTACAGGTTCCAAATTCAGTAACTACTCTCGTTTTTAGCTTTATCGGATTTATGACTGAAGAAATGCCTATTGGTTTCAGTAACGAAATAAATTGTACGCTGGTTGAGGAGATCATGCATTTGGATGAGATAGTAGTGATAGGGTATGGCACATCGAAAAAAATGGACTTAACTGGTTCCATTTCTAAAGTAAATTCAGGATTTTCACTAGCCTTGCAAGGCAGCGTTGCCGGTTTGAATATGAATAGTTATAATCTTGGGGGATACCACCAAATTTTAGTACGAGGGACATCCACTATAAATTCCGTTAAACCAATTTATATCATTGATGGCGTAATTTACAACGGGGATGATTTTAAGCTGGATAAAAATGTGATTGACAAAATTGAATTCCTGCAAAATGATCAGGCTACAGCCATTTATGGTTCACTGGCAGCAAATGGGGTAATCCTTATCAGTACCAAAAAAGGGAGTTATACACCTGTGAATTTACAACCCAATAATGAGCAACTACCTGGTGACTCACAACATAGTTCCATACGAAAGAATTTTTCAGACTATGCATTCTGGAAACCAAGACTTTCCACAAATGAACAGGGAGTTGCTAAATTCGATATTACCTTTCCAGATGATATAACCTCATGGAAAACTTTTGTGCTGGCTGCAGGAAGAAAGAAATTTACCGGGAGTGCGGAAACCGTTATTAAATCATATAAACCCGTGATGGGCTTGCTGGCAATTCCTGATTTCCTGGTTGAAGGAGATTCTGCAATAATTTATGGAAAATCAGTAAATTATTCTGCCGATACCATCGAAATATCCAGAAATTTTAAACAAAACGATTCCACCATATTTGAATCTGATGGCACACTTGTTCATTCCATCATTGATACAATCCCTGTCATTCCTGAAAATACCGATTCATTGGTTGTTTCATATAGCCTTAGAAAAAAATCAGACAACTTTTTTGATGGCGAAGAACGTAAAATTCCTGTTTTGCCAAAGGGCACCAAAGAAACTATTGGTCAGTTTTTTAATCTTGTTAAGGACACTGCACTTACATTAACTTTTCATCCTGAAGCTGGAAAGGTTAAATTGTATGCACAATCAAATCTGTCGGGTGTCATTCTCGAAGAGGCCAAATGGTTACGTAACTATCCATATTTCTGTAACGAACAGGCAGCCAGCAAGCTGAAAGCTTTAATGGTGGAAAAGCGTGTTACTGAAATGCTGGGACAACGATTTATTTATGAAGGACAAATCAGAAAAATGATCAATAAACTTGAAACGGCTCAGAAAGAGGATGGATTGTGGGGCTGGTGGCCTCAGACCTCGACATCTGTATGGATTAGTGCACATGTAATGGAAGCGTTGGTTATGGCAAAAAATGCCGGATATGATTTAAAAATCGATTTTGCTAAGATTACCGATGCATTTGTTTATCAGATCAACCTATCCGATTACTCAGACAAAATCAGAATATTGAAAATCTTAAAAGCATTGGACGCAAAGGTGGATTATGAAACATATATCAGAGATATGGAAAAGTCTCTTTTCTGGTCCTTCCAAAACTACCTCCAACTCACTGAGCTAAAACAAATGCTGGGGATGCATTATCAACTGGATTCTCTGTTCAAGTATCAACAAGTCACGATGTTTGGTAATATTTACTGGGGAGAGGAGAATTTTTCTCTTGCAGGCAGTCATATAAATATGACTATAATGGCTTATAAGATTCTTCGAAACGACGGAAAATATCCTGAAATGCTCCCACTTATCAGGAATTATCTATTGGAACAGCGAAAAAACGGATGTTGGCGAAATACCTATGAGTCATCGAGAATTCTTGAGACCATTCTATCGGAAATACTTGACAGTAAAGGTAAAATCGAGCCGCCATCAATACAGTTGATGGGAGCAATCGATACAACCATCCATAAATTTCCCTTTGAAAAGGAATTGGATGCAAATGATACGCTCGTGGTTTCGAAGAAAGGTGCAGGTGCAGTTTATCTTACTTCATACCAGACAGTCTGGAACAATAATCCAACTGCTGAAGATAAAAATTTCAACGTAACTACATCCCTTGGCAATAACGACAACATGCTGATGTCGGGCAATGTTATTACGATGCATGTGAATATTGAATGTAAGGCAGAAGCCGAATATGTTATGCTTGAAATTCCCATTCCGGCCGGTTGTTATTATGAAAATAAAAACCAGGGAAGTTATCCTGAAGTATACAGGGAATATTTCAAAAACCGGGTATGTATTTTCTTTGAAAAGATGCAAAAAGATAATTATCAGTTTGATATTGAATTAATTTCGAAGTTCAAAGGTTCCTATTCTTTAAATCCTTCCAGGATAGAATTAATGTACTTTCCAACATTTTTTGGAAGAAATATGTTAAAAAAAGTATCAATTCAATAACTATTTACTACATTTGTTGCACCCTATAACTAACTAAAATTTTCAAAATCGGGATACACCCGCTAACTAAACCCATATGTGAAGGAGTTGCCAACCCGCAACTCCTTCTGTTTTTTAGAGAATTATCGAGAATATCTCCGAACATAAAATTCACAAAAATTTCAATTCTTATAACCAGGAAATTTGGTTGACTGGTTTCATTTCGCTATTTTACCGGTAAAATTTATTTTTGGCTAATAAAACAGAAATTATGGATTTATTTGAAAAAGAAAAAATAGACCAAATCATTCAGCTTAGAAAAAAAGCTCATTCTTTTTATAACAATAAGTCGAAAGTTTATAAAGCATTTGTAGGAATGGAACAAAGCACGTATTGTGATGGTGCTATGAAGAAAAAAGAGAAAGAGCTGATTGCTATCGGAATATCTGTTACCATGAACTGTGAATCATGCATGGAATGGCATATCAAGCAGGCGCTCGATGACGGAGCAAATCCTGAAGAAATCATTGAAGCCATCGAAGTGGGAATAGAAATGAGCGGAGGTCCCGGTACGGTGGCGGCGCGGTTTGCGATGAACGTGCTGGAGTATTATTTAAAGAAATAATTTATATTATTCTGCAAAATTTGGGGATGACTTGTTGTTTAATTAATTTTTTGAACTATTTAGGACAAACCAGGTACAAAGCACTTTAAGAAGGGTTGCTTCAACTTCGAAATTTGCATACCCTGACCCCTCTGTGTCTCCCTATCAGGGGAGAAAAGAGCATGCTGCAAACACAAGACTTTAAATATCTTTATTAAATTTTATACTGATAAAATAATAATCTTAAGCTTTGGATGAACTGGGGAATTTTTCCCTCTTTCAAGGAGGGGTCATTTTATTCATACTTTTGCAATATAAATCGTTTAATCTGTAACCCAGCATAAAAATACGTAATAGTTAATAAAAAAGCCTGAATTGTTTTGCGGTTCAGGTATTTTTTCGGATATTTGCTATTACGTATATACGTAATATTATGAAAAATTCACCACACCCAGAGTGGGCTTTAACCCACAAAAAACCGGGGACTGAACTCCGAAGGATCAAAGACAAGTACTATTTGTATGAAGTCTCCAGTAAATGGGATCCCGAAAAGAAAAGAGCAAGAAAGATTACAGGCAGGCTTCTGGGAAGGATTACTAAAGAAAATGGATTCGTGGAATCAAGCAAATATAAACTCCAAAGAAATTTCACTTCCTTTTTTGACCAGCCCTTGCAAGTGAAAGAATATGGGGCTTCCTCCTTTGTAATGGAGAGTTTCTCGGAGGATATCACTTTTTTGAAACAGGTTTTTCCTGAGATTTGGCAAGATATCTTCTCATTGGGCTTTATACGTTTATTGTTTAATCCTCCTATTAAGAATACGGCTTTCCATTTTGAGAACAGCTTTCTTTCAGAACTATTCAACACGGTCACCCTTGGCGAAAAAAGGGTTTCGGCGTTGTACAGGAAAATAGGTAATGACAGGGGGGCAGTAGTTGAGTATATGAAAGCCTTTGTCAGGAATGACGATTATATTCTTTTTGATGGAACCAATTTTGTTTCCCATTCAAAAAACATTGAAAGCGCAAAAATTGGTTATAACTCAAAGCAGGTTTTCGACCCACAGTTAAATGTATTGTTCTTGTTCTCAAGCACATTAAAAACCCCGGTATTTTATCGCCTTTTACCCGGAAATATTAGAGATGTCAAAGCATTTAAGCTAACGGTTCAGGAAGCAGGCATTGCCAATGCTGTTGTGATTGCTGACAAAGGTTTCTATTCAGCTGATAATCTGGAGACAATTGATACTTTAGGTCTGGATTACGTTATCCCCTTAAGGCGGAGCAACCCACAAATAAACTACGATGTAATCCAACCTAATGATAATAGCGGGTTTGATGGGTATTTTGAATATATGAAGCGTTTTATTTGGTTCAACAAAATTGAATTGGAAGGCCGGGAATTATACCTGTTCTATGATTCATCGTTAAAGACAAAAGAAGAAAACGATTACCTGACACGCATACAAACCCACCCGGAAAAATATAGTTTGGAAAAATTTAAGCTAAGGCTTAAAACTTTCGGAACCGTGGCCTTCATCTCAAACCTTAAAGACAAATCTGCCGAAGAAATATATAAAACTTACAAGACAAGAGGCGAGGTCGAAACAATGATTGATGCCATGAAGAACATTTTAAAAGCTGACAGCTCTTATATGCAAAATGAAATGGCTCTGCAAGGCTGGATGTTCATCTCCTTTATGGCTTTGAAATGGTATTACTACTTATACAATATTCTACTGCAAAAGAAACTGCTCAAAAGATATTCACCAAAGGATATACTATTGAACCTGGCCGCTATAAAAAAAATAAAAATCAATCAAAACTGGTGCCTCTCAGAAGTTACCAGCAAGACACAAAACCTAATTGATAAGCTTGGTGTTCATATTACGTAATTTCCATACCGGGTTACGGTTTAATCACAAAGAATTCTCTAAGTTCGCACTAAGGTTATGAATGAATTATTATAATTTTTACTAAACTCACCAATTATTTATACACCGGGCAAGGTACCGAACCCCTGCTTTCTTTACAAAGATTCCATCCCAGGTAGATGTAATGTGAGCCCATACTTCTGTTTTCCAGACCCTTAAAACCGATATCAAAAGCATAGCTTAGTTGCAGGTTTTTAATAAATACTCCAACAGTGGGCAGAATATTTATCGTACTGCCGGGGAGTGCATCCAGGTTGTGTCTGTATGAAAGACCTGACCAGAATAGTTCTTTATAAAAGACTTTTAAATTCAGATCCACTTGTTTTGATATAACTTCCTTGAAGCGGAATACTGCAGATGGTTCAAATGTTAAATTTTGTTGACGATTCTGAAAACGATATCCTGCAATAAACAAGTATTGTCTGCTATTCCTGTCAGTTTCGACAGGTTCGGAAAGATAACTGAGTTGTGGAAAAATATCCAGTACAGCCGCGCCTGCAAAATAGGCAGAATTATAAACAGCTGCTGAAATTCCGGTATTTGGATTCCACACAGTCAGATGCTCACCGGTAATAGTTGGGTCGTTGTTATAATTAAGAAAATCTCCCTGATTAAGCGAGTTTTGTGAAAAGGACGGGGTAAGCGCAAAGGAAAGATGCATTTTACGGGCTTCAGAAATAAGCACATGAAAACTGTAGGTTCCTGAAATTTGCATCGCACTGTAGGGACCATTTGCATCTCTTGCAATCAACAATCCCAATCCATGATACCTAGTTGTGTTTCTATCCGAAGAACCAAATTGTCCGGTACCATAGATAGCTTGTGTATTTGGCGCTCCTTCAATTCCTAACCATTGGTGTTGATCTGCTAACGCTATGGCATTGCAATTATCTTTGCCTATAAGTGCAGGACAAATAAGCGAATAATCTGAAAAATACTGATTAGGTACTGGGATATCCTGTCCCGGAACAAATTGGTATTGCAACGAAAGAACAAACCAAAGAACATATTTCAATTTACCTGACAATTGCGACATATCCGGTTTTTGATTTTGAGCCGTCATCAAACGAAATTACATACCAATAGGAATCTGCTTTCATTTGTTTACCCTGGTAAGTCCCGTCCCATCCGGGATTATCTCCCCTGTAACTGGCGAGTTTCTTTCCAAAGCGATCAAATATCCCGATGGTAGCACCGGGATTGGTTTGAAAATATTCAATTTCCCATCTGTCGTTGATCCCATCTCCGTTCGGGGTGAAGAATTTTGGAATGTAAAAAGCAACAGAAATCGTAATGTTTGAAGTTGCAGTGCATCCATTGGTATCGGTCACTACAACAATATAATTTCCCGGATAGCTTACCACAATTGAAGAAGTATTTTCACCGGTGGACCAGTTATATAATTCAAATCCGTTACCCGGGTTCAATTCTATTGAGGTGCCTGGCAAAAGAGTGGTATCACTTCCCAGTGAGATAACCGGATTATTAAAAACAACAACATCCTTACAAACTGTCTGTTGTGTGGGCAAACCCTCATCAAGGATCAATGATACATTGTATACTCCCGGAGCGTTATAGGTAACTTTTGGAGGATTTCTTTCTAAAGAATAAGCCAGGGATGCATTGGCGCATGGTTGAAAGTATAGCCTTGTGATACTGTTGGTAACATTTCCCACAAGCAGGTATAACTTGTCATTTTCCCTGAAAACATTTGACATTCCATGCGGATGGTTAAGGTTACCAATATTACCCAAAGATTCAGCCTCAGGTATACTCTCAATTCCTCCTGTAAACTGTAGTTTTATAATCTCATTGCCGTAATGATTGGCAACAAAACCATAAATCTGTTCACAATCCCGGATAATAGTTAAATCGAATGGTGAGCTTAATTCTCCAAAACCTCCGAGATTGTATCCAACCGGATTATTTAAGAGTGAATTTGAAAAATCAAGTCGTGACAATGTTCCATTTCCAAAATTTGTTATAAATGCATACCAATTTTCATTATCAAATATCAATTGAATACCGCAGGGTTGATTCAGGTTTCCGATATTTCCCAGATTTTCCGCTATGGGGGGATTATCCAGTCCATTGGAAAAAACAAAGCGGGTAATTGTCCATGAGGTGAAATTCACCGTAAATCCAATCCAGACGGTTCCATCATAATACATAAATAAATCGATCGGATAGGCCAATTCTCCCATATTCCCCAGGTTAGTTGTTGCGGGTGTATTTCCAGGTGAGTTTTCAAATTCCAGTCTGATTAAGGATGATTGGGAACCAATTCCACCTACCATAAGACCATACCAGTTGCCATTGTCATTTAGCACCTGTATTCCTTCCAGGTGATCGATTCCGGCTACAGAGCCAAGATTGACAGTAATTGCAGAATCATTGAGGGAAGTGGCAAAGTATTGCCTTGTCAGCGTACCATCCACATGGTTTGTGATAAATGCATAGTATCCATTATCAGGATGCACAACAGAAATAAATGCAGGGCCATTTACCAGACCTGTTTCATCCATATTCTGTCCCAAAGGCACATAATCAAGGCTGGCCGAACAAAAACTCCAGAAATAGGTTTGTGCCGGAGGTGAAAGATTGACCACCTGCATGGAATCCCGGATGCAAACCGTGTCAGGTACTGAGAAAGCAGCCTGAGAGAATGCATCAACAGAGGGTATCATGCAGATGGTCAAAACTACTGAGCACGCTATCTGATTTCGGATAGTCATTGTTTCACAACAACTTTTTTCATTCGAATCAGATTGCCGGCATTGTCTTTTCCTTCCAACAACAGCAGGTAATTTCCACTTTCACTGGAATTGGTATACCAGTTTATCACATGTAAACCTATATCTGTCGGGATAGCTGAAATTCTGTTTATTTCACTACCATTCATATTGAAAATTCTGATTTGCATATCACTAGCCGGATTACTTAATTGATACTGTATTATCAGGTGATCCCGGAACGGATTCGGATAAACCGAAAATACTTCGGCATCATCAGCAGTTAAATCTTTAACAGAACTGATACCCTGTCCACCTTCAAATTGCAATGTGTTGTTCAATTCAAAAACTTCCCGGAAATCATTCCCATCATCTATTATGGCCACGAATTTCGTGACCTCGCTGTTAGGTAATGTATAATCTGTAGTTAAAACTACCTCCTGATCTGTTGCAAAAGAATCAATTTCCATTTCAGCAAGGGGCAGTTCGGCAATGCCATCTCCGACAACGGGGAATATCCGTAGAAATATATTTTTGGCAGGAATTCCTCTGTTTACAGCTGTCACCTGTATGGAAGCCTCATTGCCGTTAATTTGAGAAACAGCAGCATACAACTGAAAATCAGGTATAGCCAGTTTTACCATTTTATTATCCGAATAACTATAGGATGCATCGATGGATGTACCTTCATATGTAATATCCGAAGCTTCAATCAAATCCATCAATCCGGTTTTCTCATTGATATCGTGCAATTTAAACGGCAGATAAACATTCTTTGTGAATCCGGGTTCGACAGCTCCCAGCGTAACTACGATAGCATCATCGACTAATTGTGCATCTGAAGGCATACTGTCCACCAAAGGTTCGTAGAATTGACCCGGATATATTGCTATTTTGGTATTGGAAGAAATATCATTCCCGGTATTCGTAACAGCAAGGCGTGTAATAATATAAATCTCCTTATCCGGTTCAAACACCAGGGTATCCTCAACTGCATATCCGTTTACCTTATAAATTTTATTGGAAACCTGTATTTTTGGCCCGACGGGATAAACATATAAGGGTTTGCCGGGAACAATAAAATCTCCTGAAAAAGGATTATTATAAAGAAGGGTTTCTCCATTTGCCATCATTAATTTTTCGCCGGTATTGTAACTGTTTACAATTATTTTTTGCATCACATATAAAGAAGTTGTATCTATCGTTGGGAAATTTGTGAATGCGGAAAGATCAATTTCTTCTGTATTCCCTTGTCGGATTGATGGAAGCTGGGTTATGATTGCATCAAACTGTTCCGGGGCGGGTTCACTGGTACTCCATTTTACATTACCTGTAAATTCAAGATTTGATGTTCCCTGAACAGAAATATTTTTCAGTTTTGCTTGAGCAATAACGAGTTTCTGGAATTCAATGACCTGTTTTGAATCATTTTTACGAGCGATACAAATCATACCTGTCGGGGCATCACATGCATAATCCCCTTTATCTTCACCGGTATAGTATTCCCGATGCGTATTCATTTTAAAATCAATCTTGTAAATTCCCTCGTCAAGGGTTTTATCGATTTTGAACAAGAAAATAAAATATCCTCGTCGGGCAGGTTGTAATAAATTGAGGTTATTTCCCGGCTTAACGAGCACTTCCCCTTCGGGCTGATTGAAACGCCAACCAGCCGTAAAAGTACCTACATCATCACCGGGTACAAGCGGTCTCGGATAAGCAACATAACTGAATTCGATCGAAGTATTTCCAAGTTCTGCAGGAATAACCGGTGTTATGGTAGTGTTCTTCCAGTTATCTTCGGTACCATTCATGACTTCGATTCGAACCTCAACAAATGAGCCGGTCACCTGCTTTGGATATTCTGCCAGTTCGGGGATAGATTGATCCGGATCCGGAACCAGGGTCACAATAACTTCATCTTTGAGAGGATCAATAATGGATGAGGTAGAAATAGCAGGTATAATCAGGCTACAAGGATCTTTTCCACCAACAATGGTCGTAAGCGAAGCATCTCCATAACCGTATGACAGATGATATGGATCAAACCGGATATCAAAATTATGCGGTTCATTTTTGTCGTTGATGGTATACCTAATGTAAGCAGTATCAGTTCCGTATTTAACGGTGGAAGGAACTACTTCTGAATTCATTTCGATATCTGTCCCTTGTGCAAAGGAAGTTAGCACATGTGAGAAAATTACCCATGGCGAACCACCGAATATTTCTTCCACCACAAGGGTTCCTCCCTTGCTAATGTCCAGAGAACCTTCCCGTCCTCTTCCTTCAAAATTGGCATGAATCTGAATATGAGTTTTTCCAGGTTTTTGATAAAAATCATCACCATAGGTGTGGTCTGCACCGGAATCCCATCCAGATTCAACCATCCCATATATATCATCCTGAAAAGGTACTGCGGGAGAGTTGGGATAATCTTCCCCGTTTCCGGGCATAAAAGCATCATGAAGAAATCCTGTCTCTGATTGAAATCTGTCCCCCCGATCATCAATCCAGTCGTCTATACCGTCAAAATTATCATCGTCCAGGGCAGGGGGGATGAGTATTTGAGGAACATATACATGATATTCGAACGGATCTTCCCAGATTTCAACTGCAATTCCGGTATTTGGATTATCTATCCATCTGTCAAATGGTTTTCCATCTATTTGTACAATCGAATCGAGGTTATAGCTGCCGTCCTCATTTTTAGGCAGTGTGATGGAATATCCTCCGATTCCTTTGGGAATATCATAAATAAAATATCCGAATACTCCATCTCCATAATCCTTTACGCCATCTATCGCAAGAGAGGGATCGTTGAAATCAACCTTATAACCCACATTTCTAATCCAGTAGTAGGTATATTCAGTGGTGGCATCAATATCAAATACAAGCGATGCTTTGCTGTTCGATGGCAGGAAATTGATGAGATTGCCCAGGGTGTCGAATATGCTGAAATTATTCGACAAAAATTCAAACTGCAATGGATTGGGAAGTGGCGCCCAATATGTATAGGTTGTTCTTATTGGTGTAACACGCTCTTCGTTGAACATGGTTTTATAATCAATCTTCGAATACATTGATTCGGAGGGAGCGGGATGATACATATCAATCTCTTCGCCGCCAAGCGAAACCACCGCTATAAATTCATTATGGGGTTGTGGTGCAGTTCCGGCACAACTATCCGTAGGTAATAGTTTATATCCCGAGGAAGCAGTATCTATGAAGGTATATCCTTCGTAATTATTGATTTTTTGAAAGATCAGCTGTTTCCAGATGACACTGTCATTCTCATCACGTTCCATCCAGTTTTTCCACGAATTGTCCGTTAGATTCGGATTTTCGATATCGGGAGAATTTGGATAAAACATGCCATTTACAGGACTGGGCAACGAATCGTAAGCATAACCAATACCGGCAGCCATAGCAACCAGGTCGGGTGGATCGATCCATAATTCATACGAACAATAAGGATCATAATACTGGTAACCTGCGACTTCACCAATATTCCAGGTTACTTTCCATACACGGATTTTGTCCCCGTTATCTTCCACATCTATTACCCCATCTCCGTCTAAATCCTGTGCACGTATCCCGTTATGATTTATATCTTCATAAACAATATTTTCATGCCCCGGATGCAGATGGCTCCATGGATTCGACCAGTAGACTTCTTCTTCGGTAATGGTGTATCCTTTGGGATAGATGGATGAGGTATCCAGCCAGGCATCAGGGTCACCATCATTGTCCATATCATAATCCGGATTATTCTCATCGTCACTTCCCCTTAGTACATCAATGAATTTGCCTCCGGGAGTTTTTAAAATAGGAATATCCAATGATTGATCGCTCCAGTAAAATGGGACATCTTTGGGAATATATTGTGTATAAACTGCATCCTGTGCAGGAGTGCGTTGCTTGTTTTCTATGATCATAAACACTTTAAAAGGCTGGTAATACAATCCCAGGAAATTTTTCCAGTTTACGTCGGTATCGGCAAATATTCTTGCGCTGAATAACGCTTCGGCATAATCGTGATAATTATTATAATTGCATATTACACCATCTGCATCTGTATATGAAACAGAACCTTGAGATACGACCAGCAGATTTCCCTTTTCAAGGTAGTTATCAATATCCTCATGAATCGGATCTTCAGGATTAGGGGTGCACAACCGGTAAACAATCTCAATCTGTGAATTTGCTCCCAGGTCAATATTACTGAATGTAAGCTGGTTATTTTGATTGGCGAAAGTTCCATAGGAATTTATAACTTCTACATATTTTAAATAATCAGGAACGGTTTCAGTGATTTGAATTCCATTTACAGGATTAGCTGAAAGATTCCTGACAGTCACTCTCACTTCAAATGTGTCAATCCGGTCAAAAGATATGGCATTTCGTCCTACGGATATTTCAGGTGGGAGTTGGTTTTCCACGTTTCTTACCACATCAATGTCGGATGATAATCCGTAGAAAATTGCATTCATAGTCCATTGCAGCTGGCGCTTATTTGAGGCAGCATCTGTCATTCCTCCTGCAGTGGGCAATCCCAGGTTGCAGAGAATCTTACCTTCTTCCAACGGTAATTCAAATATCATGGGTCGGGAGTCGGCAGAAGCAGTTGCAAGTTTGGTTGAAGCACCAACAGTTACGAAGGGTACGGCGCCCGAATAAATTTTATTTCCTGCACTGGCAGCCTGAAAATTTATCGGATGATCATTTGTAACATCAATATTTACCTGGCTTTCAGAACCTGTGTTTATGCTGTTCGAATAGTTTACAGAACCTGAAGGAATTAAGCCAAGACTTTCCAGTAGCGAAACGCCGTTCCCTTCGGCATAGATGAATCCGCCCCGTTGAAGAAATGCGTCAAGCTTCGACTTAATTGCAGAATACTGGGAAGCAATCATTTTTGCATAATAGCTGCCATCACTGCCTTTGTATGTAATGGAAGGAATAATTAAAATCCTGACAGAATCTGAAAGTCCGTGTTGTTCAATTAGATTTTCATCAACAAGTTGGATGACATCAGCATACAAATAGGTTTCAAACATATTCTTGAAATACATCGCCTCCCAAGAGACCGTATATTCATTTGCTTTAATCAGGCTTCTGAAAACTGCAATCCGATCGGTCTCCTTATTAAAATGAACACTCCGGTGTGATACCGCATTGAGATCATAATTTGAATAGGGAGCGGATGACAGAGTTGTATAACCCTCCGGTAAATTTCCGGGCAATACATAATTTCCTTTATTACTGCCTGATAAAATCCAGTAAATGCTGTTTTCACCATAGGCTGGGAAAAGTTGTTCATCAACCGAGGGCCCGCTTGTCTGAAAATTATTGCTTGCAGCAAATAGAGCAAGCTTGCCGGCTTTCATAAAATCATTCTGAGAACTGTTTAGCGGGATAATTAATCCTTGTTGGGGTGATGCAATAATAGCAAACAGGGAAATTGCCCAGGTAAGTAGTGGTTTTTTCATTTTTGCTCAAGTTGGTTGAATTTTAATATACGTAGAACTATTGTCAACTGTTATACCTAACCCTGTAAATTTTTTTAAGTGAAAATAATAAAAAATGAATATTTTGATCGTAAAAATTATTTCTCCGTTAACTTACTTAACAACGCTTACCTGGTAATAATATTTCAATTGCTGAAATAACCAATGAAAATAAAAAGGAAGATAGCAATTTACAATATAAAAAATCACTACTGACCGACTAAATGCTTTTATAATCTTTATACATTTTATTTTGTAGAACCTCTACGAGGTATCACTGCCTTTGGGGTTATTTTTTTCTACAATTCCTAATCCGCTACGCGGAAATTCTCCGTAGAGCCTGTCCCGCTATAAAGCGGGAAAATAAAGTGTTGTAATAAAGCAATAAAGTAAAGATCCTATTCCAAGTAGTGGATAAACAAATAATTTAGTCGGACACTACTGATAAAAAATGATTAACCAAGTTCATTTTAATTTACTTGCAAGTTTCGCCAATATCAATAAATTTGTTAATTAAATCGAAACCCTCATATGCCGATAATTACCTCAATAGTCAACTGGCTCAATATAAAAAGAATTTATCAGATCGACCTCTTCAAAAAATATCCGGTTGATATTCAGCAGGAAACCTTATCAAAATTATTGATTAAGGCAGCGGAAACTGAATGGGGCAGGAAGTATGATTATTCTTCCATTGAAACCGTTGAAGAATTTCAGCATCGGGTTCCACTTCAAAATTATGAAGATGTAAAACATTATGTTACGAGAATAAGAGAAGGAGAAAAAGATGTGTTGTGGCCTGGAGAAATAAAGTGGTTTGCAAAATCTTCCGGCACTACAAATGATAAAAGTAAATTTATTCCGATAAGCAGAGATTGCCTTGAGGAATGTCATTTCAGAGGAGGCAGGGATGTGTTGGCAATATATATGCAGAATAATCCCGAATCAAAATTATTTTCGGGAAAAAGTCTAACCCTTGGGGGAAGTCACAAGATTGATAATTATAGCACACAATCTTATTATGGTGATCTGTCAGCAATTATGCTGGAGAATTCACCTTTCTGGATTGAATTCATCCGGACTCCAAGTCAGGAAGTAGCATTGCTGGACAGATGGGAAGAAAAACTGGAAAAAATCACCATGGAAACTGCCGAGGCAAATGTAACCAGCATAGCGGGCGTACCTTCCTGGAACCTGGTGATGTTAAAACATATCCTTGAATATTCGGGTAAAAATAATATCCTCGAAGTATGGCCAAATATTGAATTGTTTCTGCATGGCGGGGTGAATTTTACACCTTACCTGGAACAGTTTCAGAAACTTATTCCCACTAAGGATATGCATTACCAGGAAGCATACAATGCATCCGAAGGATTTTTTGCCATACAGGATGATCCATTGGATAACAGCATGCTATTGATGCTGGATTATGGTATTTTTTATGAATTTATTCCGGTTGAGCAACTTGAAAGCAAAAATCCAGAAATTCATACGGTAGGAAATGTAAAAAAGGGACAAAATTATGCCATTGTTATTACAACAAATACAGGTCTTTGGAGATATGTTATCGGAGATACCATAAAATTCACATCGTTGAATCCTCATAAATTAATTATTTCAGGCAGAACCAAACATTTTATGAATGCTTTCGGAGAAGAGCTTATTATTGACAATGCCGAAAATGCACTTAAAATTGCATGTGAAAAAACAGGTGCTCTGATTACAGATTATACCGCCGCACCTATTTATATGAAAAGTGATTGTAAAGGAGCACATGAATGGCTAATTGAATTTGAAAAAGAACCCAAAAATATTGACTATTTTACAGCATTGTTGGATCATGCTCTCATGTCGTTAAATTCTGATTATGAAGCGAAACGTTATAATGATATTACACTCGACCTACCGGTTTTGAGAATTATGCCGAAGGGATTCTTTTATCTTTGGCTTGAAAAAAAGGGTAAACTTGGCGGACAGAACAAAGTGCCTCGCTTATGCAATGACAGAAGGTATGTGGATGAATTGCTGGATCTTTATCAGAAGATTGATTAATGATGGGATTAATCCCCCGATCATCAATTTCCATCAAATTTTTAACTGGATATTCGAGTTAAAGATTATTTTTGAGTGATTTTTTTGATAATCAATTATGGAAAAAAGTAAGCATATTGCAGTTGCAGGAAATATTGGTTCAGGTAAAACTACACTGACCCGTCAATTGTCAAAACATTTGGCATGGGATGCACATTTTGAAGATATTGATGATAATCCTTACCTGAACGATTTTTATCAGGACATGCAGCGATGGTCATTTAATCTGCAGATTTACTTTCTGAACAGCCGGTTCAATCAGATGTTGACCCTGAGAAGATCAGGCAAAACACTTATCCAGGACAGAACCATCTACGAAGACGCTTATATATTTGCTCCGAATCTTCATTCCATGGGACTGATGTCTACCCGTGATTTTGAAAATTATTTTACGCTATTCAACCTGATGAGTTCCCTTATTCAACCTCCTGATCTCATTATTTATTTGCGTGCTTCTGTTCCTACACTTGTCAGACAAATTCAGAAAAGAGGAAGAAAATATGAGGAAAATATCCGTCTTGATTATTTAAAACGCCTGAATGAAAGATATGAAGCCTGGGTTGAATCTTATAAACTAGGGAACTTGTTGATTGTTGATGTAGACAGCAATAACTTTTCTGACAAACCGGAAGATCTCAGTCTGGTGATTGATAAAGTAAATGCAGAGATGCATGGCTTATTTTAGCTCTTCATTGGAATTTGAATCATCTCCTTAAATTCTCCCGGGAAATTTCAATGAATTGGTTTAATCGCAAATTGCCTGTTTACCGGGATCATTTTTGAATTCAAAAAGCATTTCGATTTGTTCTTTTGTGATCCGTGTAACCGACAAAGGAGGCAATTGGCCAAGACCATAAAATTCAACCTTACTGGTTTCCATTCCAGGAGTTAATTCTCCACCTACTTCCTTACATAAGATAAAAATTTTATAGATGTGAAAAATATCAGGTGGGTGTGCATGTGAACGCTTATCCAATACAGCAAGCAATCTGACAGGTTTAACCATCAATCCGGACTCTTCAAAAACTTCTTTTTCAGCCACCTGAAACGGAGTCAGACCAATGTCAGCCCAGCCTCCCGGAATTGACCAAAGTCCGTCGATAGTTTCCCGAACCATTAAAATTTTATCCTCTCTGAAAATAACACCCCTGACATCGACTTTTGGGGTCATATATCCTTTTTCGACAGAAAAAATAGATGAAAGCTTTTCTAATTTAATATCAGTGAGTTCATTTAAAATCTTCAGACTGATTTCTTTTAATTGCTGATACCTGTCAAGGTCATATTTGTTTTCTGAAAAAGCCAGTCCGGCTTGAGCTATGGATAATAATTGTTTTGCTATATCTAACGATTCTAATCCCATAATAATCTATAAGGCATGAACCTTTTCGGTTAATAATTTGGAAAGGATACTTTCGCAATAATAATCATTAATTTGGTTCATTCACACTGAAAAATAATTATTTGAAAATTTTAAATGAAAACTTGAAATGAATTAAGAATGTTTTTTAACTGGTCTGATAATTAATCTCAAAGCTCTTTCATACGTGAAATAATTCCAAATCCAATCGGTAAAAATTACGATCCTGTTGCGGAATCCGGCAATAGATACAATATGAATAAACATCCAAATAAACCATGCAATAAATCCACTGAGTTTAATGAAAGGAAGATCTGCAAGCGCTTTATTTTTACCTACGGTTGCCATCGAACCTTTATCAAAATAATGAAAAGGATTCATGGGAATTTCTGAAATCAATTTTAGGACATTTTTTGCCACTGTTTTACCTTGTTGAATAGCAACTGTGGCAAGCATTGGATGTCCTTTTGGATAATCTTCGGAAGTCATTAATGCTATATCTCCAACAGCAAATACATTTTGATACGAATTTGTCTGACCAAATTCATTTACCTGAAGCCTGTTCGCTCTCTCTGCCAGATCAGTTAATCCCTGTACCAGATTTCCTTTCACTCCGGCGGTCCAGATGATAGTTTCAGATAAAATCTTCTCATTATTGCTATAATAAACATATTTCCCGTCATAATCAGTTACCGTAGATTTGAGGTGTATCTTAATCCCAAGTTTTTTTAAATAGACAAATGCTTTCTCCGATGCCTGCACCGACATTACTGAAAGTAACCTGTCAGAAGCTTCGATAAGATAGATATGCATTTTGGAAAAATCAATTTCAGGATATTCGGCTGGAAGGATGAATTTTTTCATCTCAGCCAGGGCTCCTGCAAGTTCGACTCCTGTCGGGCCACCGCCAACGATCACCAGGTTCAGGATCTCTTCTTCGGTCTCAATGGATTCGGCTAACAGGGCGCTTTCAAAATTCTGAATGATATAACTTCGCATATCCAGAGCCTGGGGTATGGTTTTTAATACAAGCAGATTATCCTTTTTATCTTCCAGATTATAAAAGTTCGGACTGCTTCCTGTAGCAACAATAAGGTAATCATAAGATAGCTCTCCAATACTTGTCTCGATAAGGTTTTGCTGGGGAACAATACGTGTAACCTCTGCCATCCTGAAAAACAAATTTTTCCCTCTTTTAATTATGCGGCGTATTGGATAACCTATGGAGTTTGATTCCAGACCTCCTGTGGCAACCTGGTATAGTAAAGGCTGAAACGTATGATAATTATTCTTATCAATCAATACGACCTGAACCGGTTTGGTTTTTAATTTTTTCACCGCTGATAAGCCTGCAAATCCAGCTCCTATAATTACGATACGTTTGTTTGAAGTTTCCGGAATATTAATTTTCATTCTTGAACTGATAACATGTATATTAAGACATAACTAGTTTCATGTCAATCTTATTATGTCATATAGTCACCCTGAACTTGATTCAGGGTCTCTGGAAGATTAAAGAGATTAGCTTCACTGAGCCTTTTAGGGTTCCGAATCAAGTTCGGAATGACTTTACCACTTTCTAATACTTGACATGACACCAGTATGTTATTTAACTCTTCAGCCAACTATTTGTTCAAATAATCAGCTTTTGCTACTTTATATTTCTGAAATAAGACATTACTTTTTCATTTGAATATTAAGTGTTTAATTCATCGAATGAAAGAATATTTTGTAATTTAGTATAAAAAATAGCACAAATGACTAACAAGAATAAACAGGGTATTTGTCAGATTTGTAAAAATTCCTTTAATAAATCAGTTCTGTATCCGGCAGAATTAATCAGACCCAGACTAACTGAATATATAAAAGAATCTAATACTGATTGGGATGATAAGGGATACATATGTGTAAATGATTTGCGCAAATACCGCGGGGGATTCGTTGAGTACATTATGAAAAAAGAACTTGGTGAAGTTGAAGAACTCGAAAACGAGGTTGTGAATAGTCTAAAGGAACAAGAACTGGTTTCCAGAAATGTAAATGAGGAATTCGATGAAAAAATTGATTTTGGAGACAGGGTTGCAGACAGGATTGCTACTTTCGGTGGTAGCTGGAGATTTATAATCATGTTTGGTGTTATTATAACCGTATGGATTGGTATAAATACCTTTTTATTGTTATCAAAACCTTTCGACCCCTATCCATTCATCCTGCTCAATCTTATTTTGTCTTGTCTTGCAGCCCTTCAGGCGCCAGTTATTATGATGAGTCAGAACCGTCAGGAAGCTAAGGATCGGCTTCGTTCGGAACATGATTACAAAGTAAATCTTAAGGCAGAACTTGAAGTCCGGCACCTCAATGAGAAAATTGATTTCCTGTTAATGAAACAATGGCAGCGATTATTGGATATTCAGGGAATGCAGACAGAATTGATGGAGGAAATTTTGGGAAAAAAACCTGAAAAAAAATAATAGAATTAAAAACTCTTCGAGCGAATATTTCTTTTAAAGAAATCCCTTTTTTTTCATGAAAATCACCATGCTTACACCGACAAAAACAATCAGCCCAAGAGCAAAGAAATATCCGTAATTCCATTCCAATTCAGGAATGTTTTTAAAGTTCATACCATATATTCCTGCAATAAAAGTGAGCGGAATAAATATAGTTGCAATAGTTGTTAAAATTTTCATGGTTTGGTTCATATTGTTGTTCATATTCGAACTGTTCAGTTCAATAAGAGAAGAAACAAATTCCCGATAGGAATCATACGTCTGAACCAATTGTATAAGATGATCATTCACATCCCGGAAAAAAATCTCGTTCGGATCTTCAATCAAATCGAATTCATCTTTCAATATCAGGTTTACGGATTTTTCAAGTGGAACCAGCGTTTTTCTTAAGCTTACCAAGTCTTTTTTTATATGATGGATATTGCTGATTTGATTGAATGATGGATTTTCGATCAGATCATTTTCAATCTCTTCCAATTTATTATAGATTTTATCGAAAACGATAAAGTAATTGTCCACCAGGTAATCAAGAATCAGATAGAAGAGATAATCTGCATTTTTCAGTCTGGCCCTGTTTTTTGGCGATTCAAGCCTCGTTTTAATGATTTTAAAAATATCCTCATCCGAATCGGCAAAAGATAATAAAAAATAATTGCCAAGTATCAGACTGATATGGCTTTCCTGTAATTCTTCCTCTTCATTGAATCGAACAAATTTCAACATAAGAAACAACTGATCCTGCGATTCTTCAATTTTAGGTAGATGCTCCGTATCCAGTATATCTTCAAGGGTTAATGCATGGATATTAAATTGATTTCCAATTTCTTCAATAAATGAAATATTAACCAGGTTATTAATATGGATCCAGTTTACAACTTCGGGTTTGATCTCATTGGTAAGTGAATTGAGATCAGGGAATATCTTCTCGATATATTCTTCATCCCTGTATTGAATCAATTCAAGTTTTAAGGGTTTCTCTTTTATTTTACCAGTATAAATAAGGCTCCCGGGTGGCTGACCTACTTTCTTTGATAAGGTGAGTCTATTGCTAATTTTTCTGATTGGCTTTGAAAGATCTTTCAGTTTCATCTTAAACTTAAATTTTGTTTAAGCAATTAAATGCTAAAAAATTGTATACCTAGTGAAAATAAGGACTTCTAACTTAAAGTCAAAAGATTCACACTAAATTAATTAAAATTGAATAGTACCTAAAGGATAAAATCTTTATTATTTATACTCATCCCAGCTTTTAATCGCTATATCTTCAATACCTAGTTTGCAGATTGCTGTTAAAAATGCGCTGGCAAGCCGGGAATTGGTAATTAAAGGTATATTAAAATCAACCGCACTGCGGCGAATGGTATAATCGTTGCTTAATTCAGTAGAAGTAAGGTCTTTGGGAACGTTGATAACCAAATCAATTTTCCTTTCTCTCAGATAATCCATTGTATTTGGTTTTGCATCCTCATCGGGCCAGTGAAGAATGGTACAATTTATACCGTTTTGTTCAAGAAACTGTGCGGTACCTCTGGTACCAAAAAGATTGTAACCTTTTTCAATCAGCAACCTGCAACTGTTTACAAGTTCAATCTTTGAACGCATGGGCCCTGTTGAAAGAAGAATGTTCTTTTTTGGAATGGTATAACCAACAGAAAGCATACTCGTCAAAATTGCTTCATAGAAATTTTCTCCAATACAACCTACTTCACCGGTTGAAGCCATGTCAACTCCAAGTATTGGATCCGCTTTTTGCAATCTGGAGAAAGAAAACTGAGGCGCTTTTATTCCGATGTAATCGAGATCGAATACAGACTTTCTGGGTTTTTCAACTTCTTTCCCCAGCATGATTTTAGTGGCTATCTCAATAAAATTTACTTTTAAGACTTTTGAGACAAATGGAAAACTTCGCGATGCTCTCAGGTTACATTCGATTACTTTTATATCATTATCTTTTGCTAAAAACTGAATATTAAAAGGGCCGTTGATATTCAGGGCTTTTGCTATCATTCGTGAAATACGTTTTATCCGGCGCATGGTTTCGAAATATATTTTTTGTGCGGGAAAAACCATGGTAGCATCTCCGGAATGTACACCGGCAAACTCAACATGTTCGCTGATAGCATAGGCGATAAGTTCACCATCCTTTGCCACGGCATCTATCTCAACTTCTTTCGCCTGCTGGATAAATTCCGAGACAACAACAGGATATTGTTTTGAAACCATAGCTGCCAGGCTCAGAAAGTGTTCCATTTCATCTTTGTTCGAAACAACATTCATTGCAGCGCCCGATAAGACATAGGATGGTCTGATAAGAACAGGAAAACCCACATCGTCGACAAAATCATAAATTTCTTTAATATCGGTCAGCTCTTTCCAACGTGGTTGATCAATTTTCAATTGGTCACATAGCATGGAAAATTTGTGTCTGTTCTCCGCATTATCGATAGATACCGGGGAGGTACCGAGAACATTCACCTTTGCATTGAATAACCGCATAGCAAGATTATTGGGAATCTGTCCACCG
The DNA here is from genome assembly GCA_963781805.1 of uncultured Bacteroidales bacterium. GTDB lineage: Bacteria > Bacteroidota > Bacteroidia > Bacteroidales > UBA10428 > JAFGPL01. The sequence goes on along the minus strand of CAWAHF010000004.1, from coordinate 3,480,056 downwards.
GTAGAGATAATTACTCCTTTGGGTTGCTCAAGTTCAACGATATCCAAAACACGCTCGAAGGATAATTCATCAAAATAGAGCCGATCGCATACATCATAGTCTGTACTAACCGTTTCGGGATTGTAATTGATCATTACTGACCTGTATCCTTCTTTATTTAAGGTATATAGCGCATTAACCCCGCACCAGTCAAATTCAACACTGCTGCCGATACGATAGGCTCCTGAACCGAGGACTACCACCGATTTATCATCGGCTGTAAAATCGATATCGTGCGCTGAGGCGCTATAGGTAAGATACAGGTAATTGGTTTGTGCAGGATATTCTGCTGCCAGTGTATCTATCTGTTTTACATAGGGTAAAATACCCATTTTTTTTCGATGACTCCTTACCCGCATCAGGCCTTCTTCAATGTATTCATTAACGCTTTTTAATACAAAACGGGCAATTTGAAAATCTGAGAAGCCTAATACCTTTGACTTCTTGAATAATTCAAAAGGTACATCCTCCAGCTTGTTAAATTTTTCAAGATCATTTTTAAGATTGAAAATTTTTTTGAGCTTATGTAAAAACCAGGGATCTATTTTAGTAAGCTGATAAATTTGTTCGATTGAATAGTCTTTTTCAAACGCACTGGCAATGACAAAAATTCTCATATCGGTGGGTTCAGCCAGCTCTTTTTCAATATCTGTGAATTCCAAATCGCGGTTTCCTATGAAACCATGCATTCCCTGCCCGATCATCCGAAGCCCTTTCTGTATCGATTCTTCAAAGGTTCTTCCAATGGCCATTACTTCCCCGACACTTTTCATGCTGCTGCCGATCTGTTTTGAAACTCCGATAAACTTATTCAGGTCCCAGCGGGGGATTTTGCAGACAATGTAATCCAACGCAGGTTCAAAAAAGGCAGAGGTTGTTTTGGTAATGGAGTTTTTTATTTCGTGCAAACCATAACCGACAGCCAGTTTTGCCGCAACAAATGCCAGCGGATAGCCGGTGGCTTTCGACGCCAGGGCGCTTGATCTGGACAATCGGGCATTTACTTCTATAACCCTGTAATCCTCGGAAATTGGATCAAGAGCATACTGGATGTTACATTCACCTACGATACCTATATGCCTGATAATTTTTATTGCGAGTTGACGTAGCGTATGGTATTCCGAATTTGTAAGGGTCTGTGATGGCGCCACCACAATACTTTCACCGGTATGTATTCCCAATGGATCAAAATTCTCCATATTGCAAACCGTAATGCAGTTGTCATATATATCTCGTACTACTTCATATTCAACTTCTTTCCATCCCTTAAGTGATTTTTCAACCAGAATCTGGTTGCTATAAGAAAATGCATTTTCAGCTCGTTTTATCAGTTCAGATTTATTATTACAAAAACCACTTCCCTGACCCCCAAGGGTATAAGCCGCCCTGATGATGACGGGGTATCCAAGTTTTTCTGCGGCAGCTACTGCATCGCTTACACTAGTAGCAGCAATACTCTCAATGGTCTTGATATCAATTTCATGCAGCTTCTTAACAAATAAATCCCTGTCCTCGGTATCCATAATTGCCTGTACAGGAGTGCCGAGTACTCTGATGTCATTTCTTTCCAGGGCGCCGTTTTTGAAAAGTTCAATGCCGCAATTCAGCGCTGTCTGTCCTCCGAACGACAATAAGATGCCATCTGGTTTTTCTTTAATGATAACCTGTTCCACAAAATAGGGTGTCACCGGAAGAAAATATATTTTATCGGCAATCCCCTCTGACGTTTGAACTGTGGCTATGTTTGGATTAATGAGTACAGTAAAAATTCCTTCCTCTTTTAACGCTTTCAATGCTTGCGAACCTGAATAATCGAACTCTCCTGCTTCTCCTATTTTCAATGCACCCGAACCGAGTAAAATAATTTTCTTAATTGATTTATCCATTATTACAGCATGCTAAAAATCCGGTAATTTTATTTTGCGCCAAAAGTACAAATATTTTGACATTTTTTTTGGCAGGAATACAAAATTTGTATATTTTTGCACAATACATGAATAAATATTCAAATGGGAAATAAAACAGACAGACTTCTGGCCATAAAAAATATTATTTCAAAAAACAGGGTATCAAGTCAGGATGAATTGGTATTGCTTCTTGAAAAAGAAGGACTTCATTATACTCAGGCCACTTTATCCAGAGATTTAAAATTTCTCAAAGTTAATAAAATTGCCGATCCTGAAAAGGGTTATTTTTATGAACTTCCCGACCATCACCAGATATCAAACGAAGTGGCAGAAAACTATGCAGCTCAGGGGTTCGTTTCTATCCAATTTGCAAACAAACTGGGAGTAATTAAAACACTTCCCGGATATGCCAGCAGTATTGCTTCGTTGATTGATAAGGCACATCCTTTCGAAATAATCGGAACCATTGCCGGAGATGATACCATATTGATAATTCCTAAAGAAGGAGTTTCTGAAAGCGATACCATCAATTCGCTGATTTTGATTATTCCTGAATTAAAAAATAAACTCTAACAGGTTGACCAGCAATCTTTAAATCTTTTCATAGATATGATTTTAGGTACAAACATTTGAATGGTCAACCTTTTTTAATTTTTAAGATGAAGTTATGAAAAAAGAAAAAGTGGTACTTGCGTATAGTGGAGGGCTCGACACCTCGGTAATCCTTAAATGGCTGATTGATAAAGGTTATGAAGTTATTGCATATGTTGCAGATGTCGGACAGGACGATGATTTTAATGAAGTAAAGAAAAAGGCTGAAAAAATTGGCGCCTCAAAAGTATATATTAAAGATTTAAAGGAAGAATTTGTTACAGATTACATTTTCCCTGCAATCAAGGCAAATGCAGTATATGAAAACCAATATCTTCTTGGAACAGCGCTGGCAAGACCGGTGATTGCAAAACATCATATTGCAGTGGCTGCAGCTGAAAACGCCCAATATGTTTCGCATGGCGCAACGGGAAAAGGAAATGATCAGGTAAGGTTTGAACTTGGATTCTATGCGCTGAATCCTAAAATTAAAGTATTGGCGCCATGGAAAATGCAGGAATTTTTAAACAGCTTTCGGGGAAGAACAGATATGCTGAATTATGCCAAAGAAAAAAATATCCCTGTAAAAGCAAGTTTATCAAAGCCATACAGTGAAGACGATAACCTGATGCATATCAGTCACGAAGCCGGGGTTCTTGAAGATCCCAAATATAAGCATGAAATGGATATGCTTACAAAAATGGTGGCCCCACAGGCTGCCCCGGATAAAGAAACACATATTGAGATTCATTTTAAAAATGGCATTCCCATAAAGGTGGTTAACAAAGAAGAGAAAATAGAATTTAGTAAGCCACTGGAGCTTTTCAGTTATCTCAACCTGATTGGTGGTCAGAATGGGATCGGATTACTGGATATGGTTGAAAACAGGTTTGTAGGGATTAAATCACGTGGAGTTTATGAAACACCGGGAGGAACCATACTTCATAAAGCCCACATGGACATTGAAGGCATCGCAATGGATCGCGAAGTGATGAGGTTGAGAAATATGCTTTCTCCTGTGTTCAGTGAAATCGTATATAATGGATTTTGGTTTAGTCCTGAGATGGATTTTCTTATGGCCGCGATAAATAAAAGCCAGGAACTTATTGATGGAATCGTTTATATCACATTGTATAAAGGGAATGTAATTATTGACGGACGTGAATCACCCAGTTCATTATATAATAAAGAGTTGTCGAGCATGGACATCGAAGGCGGATTTGATCAGAAAGACAGCGCCGGATTTATTAAAATTAATGCAATCCGACTGATGGCGCATAATGCAATCATTCGCAGAAAATCAAAATAAAATTTCAAATTCCATCAAAATCGGGAGGATTTGATGAAATGAAAATCTGGGAAAAAGGAATAAACATTAATAATCTGATTGAGGAATTTACTGTTGGTAAAGATCCTGAACTTGATATGTATCTTGCAAGGTACGATATACTTGGAACTATTGCACATATCAAAATGCTGCATAGTATTGGACTTCTTAGCAAAGATGAACTTAACCAGTTAGTTCATGCACTTCATGAAATATATTCTGATATTGAAAATAATAAATTCACTATTGAAGCGAATGTAGAAGATATCCATTCTCAGGTGGAATTATTACTGACAAAAAAACTTGGAGATACCGGTAAAAAAGTGCACAGCGGAAGGTCAAGAAATGACCAGGTATTGCTCGATATCAAGCTTTTCATTCGCAATGAACTTCAGGAGATTGTGAAACTTACGGTAAATCTGTTTGCTGTGTTGATATCATTGAGCAATAAATATAAAAATGTATTATTACCGGGCTATACGCATCTTCAGGTTGCTATGCCTTCTTCGTTCGGATTGTGGTTTGGTGCATATGCCGAAAGTCTTACAGACGATATGCAACTGTTATTGGCTGCCTATAAAATCAACAATCAAAATCCACTGGGTTCGGCTGCCGGATACGGAAATTCTTTTCCGTTAAACAGACAAATGACAACCGAACTTTTAGGATTTGACCGGCTTAATTACAATGTGGTTTATGCCCAGATGGGTCGTGGCAAAGTAGAGCGAACAGTTGCATTTGCCATGGGTTCGGTGGCATCAACCCTCTCAAAAATGTCAATGGATTTGTGTTTGTACCTGAGCCAGAATTTCAATTTTGTAGCGCTTCCCGATGAGTTTACAACGGGTTCAAGCATTATGCCGCACAAAAAAAATCCGGATGTATTTGAATTGTTGCGTGCCAAATGTAATAAAATTCAATCCAAATCAAACGAAATAGGTTTGATTGCAAACAATTTACCATCAGGATATTTTCGTGATTTTCAAATAATTAAAGAATCTTTTTTCCCTTCGTTCAAAGAGCTGAAAGATTGTCTTGCAATTGCAGCATTTGTTGTTGATAAGCTCATTGTCAATCCTTCAGTGCTTGATAAAGAAATCTACAAATATCTGTTTACCGTTGAAGAGGTTAACAGGGAAGTATTAAAAGGTGTACCTTTCAGAGAAGCCTATGCAAAGATTAGTAAATCAATTCAAAACGAAACCTATAAGGCTTCGAAAGAATTACATCATACCCACGAGGGGAGCATAGGGAATTTGTGCAATGATAAGATTGAAGAAAAGATGAATGATATTCTGGCCGAATTCAGGTTTAATTCAGTGGAAAATGCGTTGAAAAAGCTTTTAGACTAAGAAAATAATGAAAAGACAGCCAAGAATAGTAGTTCGTATAGAAATTTCGACGTTGTCGAATAAAGAAGGAAAGCTGAACAGGAAAAAAATGGATCGGTTGGCTATGGTAGTGTCGAATCTGCGAAACAGCGGTAAACATTTACTTGTTGTCTCTTCTGGTGCCATTGCTTTGGGATGTGAAAAATTAAAACTGGAAAAACAACCTGATACCCTGATTGATATGCAGGTAACTGCCGCCATTGGTCAGGCGGAGTTGATCAGAATGTATCAGAATTTTTTTGAAGAATATAACCAGATTGTGGCACAGGTGCTCCTGGTCAGCGATATTATGGAAAACGATTCCAGATTGGAAAATGCCCGGAATACGTTTAATATGTTGCTGGATATGAATATCATACCCATCATCAATGAAAATGACCCTGTATCGACTATTGATATTGAACTGGATGACAATTATCCGCTTGCACTAAACGTTTCCAGAATTGCGCAGGCCGACATAATATTGATAAAGCTTGATTCAAACGGAAAATATATGATTTTGACCCGGGGTAGTGATAATAAGATAATTACCAATGAATATGAACTTTATGAAAAACTCGATGAAGTGATTAATTCACTTTCGGACGAATTTATGACAGAGAAAGATTTTCCTGCATCTATTGATGTAATAAATTTTTAAACACAAGACCGGGATTTGAAATGACAGATTACAGGGAACAATTGAAACAGAAAAAACGCATAGTGATAAAGATAGGGTCATCTTCCCTCTCTTTCCCAAACGGAAGACTGAATTTTTTACGAATTGAAAAACTAGCTTATGTTTTAAGCGCTGTTCGTCGCAAAGGCATTCAGGTTACGCTGGTTTCATCTGGTGCGATTGCCGTAGGCGCAGGACGGCTGGGTATGAATGGAAAGCCTTCTGAACTTTCAAAAAAACAGGCGCTGGCTGCTATCGGTCAGGCTGAATTAATGAAAATCTATCAAAAGTTTTTCAGCGATTATAACCAGATTGTTGCCCAGGTTCTTCTTACAAAGGATGTGATAGCAAATCCTGTAAGACATCATAATGCGAAAAGTACGATGGAAAGACTGCTCGAAATGGAGATTATTCCAATTATCAATGAAAATGATACCATCTCAACCTATGAAATTGAATTTGGAGATAATGATACACTATCTGCCATTGTTTCAAAACTAATAGATGCCGATTTGCTGATAATGCTGTCAGATATTGATGGACTATATTCAGCCGATCCGAGAATAGAAAAGAGCGCTGAAATAATCCATACGGTATCTAAAATAACCCCCGATTTGGAAAAGTTGGCAAACGGAGCCGGTTCATCATTTAGTACCGGGGGAATGATTACAAAACTGGCTGCTGCCAAATTCTGTTATGACGAAAATATCGATTTGGTCATTACAAATGGTTCAGCGCCGGAAATAATTTTTGATATTTTGAATGGTAAAGAGGTAGGAACACATTTTCTGCCAAAAAATGCCAGTGTATTTAATCATAATTGAACATGAAAGAAATAATTCTTGAAAAAGGAAAAAATGCCCGGATTGCTTCACGCGAACTGGCAAAATTAAATACAGCCACCAAAAATTTGGCATTGAAGTATATTGCTGAGGAAATTGAACTCAACAGAGAGTTGATCAGGCAGGAAAATCAGAAAGATTTGGAAAACGGCAGGAAGAAAAATCTTTCAAAAGCATTTCTTGACAGACTGGAACTCAATGATGCCAGAATTGACGGGATGATTAAAGTTCTGAATGATGTCATCGGATTAAAAGATCCTATTGGTGAAATTTTCAATATGAATACAATGCCGAATGGGCTTCGGGTTGGTCAGATGAGAGTTCCGATTGGAGTTATAGGAATTGTTTTTGAATCCAGACCAAATGTTTGCATCGAAGTGGCATCATTAACTATTAAGTCGGGCAATAGTGTGATTTTAAGAGGTGGCTCGGATGCAATTCATTCCAATAGGTGTATTACATCGCTCATCAAAAAAGGAATGAAAAAAGCAGGTGTTCCGGAGGGTGCAGTTGAAATAATTGAAAATACCGAACGGGAATCGGTTCTGCACCTTGTACAAATGAAGGAGTATGTTGATATCATTATACCCCGCGGAGGTCTTGAACTTATAAGGTTTGTGGAAGAAAATTCATTAATTCCCGTAATCCGCCATGATTTGGGAATTTGTCATACCTATGTGGATGAATTTGCTGATCTAAAAATGGCTGTAGATATCTGTTACAATGCCAAGGTTCAGCGACCCGGTGTTTGTAATACGATGGAAACACTTTTGGTACATAAAGTTGTTGCAGACAGATTTCTTCCAATGATGAAAAAGGAATTTGATAAAGCAGGTGTTGAACTCAGAGGTTGCAAACGAACCAGGGCCATTCTTCCGGATATCAAAGAGGCTACTGAAGAAGATTGGAGCACTGAATATCTCGCTTTAATTCTTTCCGTGAAGATTGTTGATTCTTCTGATGAGGCAATTGATCATATTAATACCTATAGTTCAAATCATTCAGATGCAATAGTTACAGACAGTTACAGCCAGGGAATGAAATTTATAACTGAGGTTGATTCAGCTGCATGCTTCATCAATGCTTCCACCAGATTTAGCGATGGGAATGAGTTTGGGCTTGGCGCCGAAATGGGCATCAGTAATCAAAAACTCCACGTTCGTGGACCAATGGGTCTTAAGGAGTTAACTGCGCCTAAATACATTGTATTTGGGAGCGGACAACTTAGAAAGTGATTAAAGATTATTCTTAGTTTTTAGGATTATTAAACTCATTTACATCCTCAATTGTTAATTAACTATTTAGAGTCTGTTATGGATAACTTGAGAATATTGACTACTAACGTTAAATTCATAAGCCCGGTACTGTTGGTGAAAAAAGCCAGACATTTGCAGTTGGATATTATGCAATTGTTTAGTTGTTAACAATATAAGTGTAACAGGGAATTAAATTCTATAAATGACAAATAAAGGTTTTAATTATTTTCTTCTAAAAGGTAGTTTAAATCCTATCGATTGATACAAAAAAGTACATATTACCTATTTGTATCATATTTTTATGGGGGTTGTATTTTAGGTTGTTTTAATTATTATTAACTTTGCATGACAATAAATGAAGTATGATGATTTTTATCGACAAGAGAAATTCAGATAAGAAATTTTCATTTTATCAATGAGGATGGTATTACTTTAAACTTATAGGCGAGGCCATTCTCAATCTTGAGAATGGCCTTTTAAATTTTCATTAACACGCTAAATTTATGAGCAAGGGTTTTCCAAAAGCACAGGGATTATATAATCCGGCAAACGAACACGACGGTTGCGGAATAGGATTTGTTACCCAAATTAAGGGTATAAAATCTCATTCCATTGTACAGAAAGGACTTGAAGTACTCGTTAATATGACACACAGGGGAGCCGAAGGGTCCGACAATATTTCCGGTGATGGTGCAGGAATTCTCATCCAGATACCCCATAATCTGATTACTTCAAAGGGTATAAAAGTACCCCAGGAAGGGCAGTACGGAACCGGGTTGGTATTTCTCCCTCAAACACAAAAAGAAAGACAGCTTTGCGAAAAAATTCTGATCGATACGATTCTCGAAGAAGGGCTTGATGTTATAGACTTTCAGGATGTTCCCATAGATAATTCAATACTCGGGGAGATTGCGAAAAGTACAGAACCCTTTATGCGACAGATTTATATCACCGGGAAATTTGAACAGGAAGATATTGAAAGAAAATTATATATCATTCGCAAACAGGCAGAAAACAAGGTTAGAAACTCCAATATAAAAGGAAAGGATTCATTTTATCTTCCAAGTCTTTCCACTAAAATAATGATTTATAAAGGAATGTTTATGCCCGGTCAATTGGGCCTTTACTTTGCCGATTTGCGCAATCCCAACATTGATAGTGCAATTGCACTCATTCATTCACGGTTCAGTACAAATACGTTTCCAACCTGGGATTTGGCTCAGCCATTTAGATTTTTAGCCCACAACGGTGAAATAAATACAATAAAAGGAAACCGTATGTGGATGGGAGCGAGAGAATCACTTATGAATTCCAGCATATTTGGTGATGACCTGAAGAAACTTTTTCCGGTTATCGAACCCAATAAAAGCGATTCGGCCTCTCTCGATAATGCTCTTGAATTTCTGGTACTTACAGGTAAAACGTTGCCTCATGCGTTAAGTATGCTGATTCCGGAATCCTGGAACGATAAAAATCCTATTCCTGATAGTTTAAAAGCTTTTTACGAGTATCATTCTACTATTATGGAGCCGTGGGATGGTCCGGCTTCCATTGTGTTTAGCGATGGAAGGTATATTGGTGGCACGCTTGATCGAAATGGATTGCGACCTTCCCGGTACATAATAACAAAGGATGATGTTATTGTTATGGGTTCGGAAGTGGGTGTGCAGGTATTTCCTCCTGAGCAAATCAAAGAAAAAGGGAGGTTGCGTCCCGGAAAAATATTGCTGGTCGATACCAAATTTGGAATTATCGTACCAGATGAAGAATTAAAGAAACAACTGACCGAAAGAAACGCTTATGGCAACTGGTTAAAAGAAAACAGGATAGATTTGGATGATATTGAAGTAAAAAGACGCGTTCCTACGAGTCTGGGAGATAAATACAAACCCTTTACCAACGTATTTAATTATACCAAAGAGGATGTAGAGTTTATTCTGAAACCAATGTCCATCGAGGGTCAGGAACCGGTATCTTCTATGGGGAATGACACACCGCTTGCAGTAATGTCTGAAAAACCACAAAGATTGTTTAACTATTTCAAACAACTCTTTGCACAGGTTACAAATCCTCCAATCGATCCGATCCGGGAGGGTTTGGTCATGTCATTAACGCATTATATTGGTTCTGTATCAAAAAATTTGCTTACAGAATCAGCTGCTCATTGCAAACTTATAAAGTTTCGAAGTCCGATTGTTACCAACACTGATTTAGGTAAAATTAAGAATCTGGATCAGAATGAATATTCCTATACAACCATACCCATGCTTTTTCCGGTGGTTTCAGAAAACTATGGAAAGGTTTTGGAAAAAGCGCTGGAGGATTTATGTCTGAAGGCCGAGGAAGCAGTAGATACCGGAAGAAATTTTATCATTCTTTCCGACAGGGGATTTGATAAAAATAACGTACCCATACCCTCCATACTTGCAGTTTCTGCCGTGCATCATCACCTGATAAACGTGAAAAAAAGGATGCAAATAGGGTTGATTGTTGAAACTGCAGATGCCAGGGAAGTTAACCATTTTGCTTTACTGCTGGCATTTGGCGCCAGCGTTGTTAATCCTTACGGAGCGGTGGCTATCATTGAAAAACTGGTGGAAAGAAAAGAAATTCCCTTTGATTATGTCAAAGCGAGGGCAAATTATTTTAAGGCCATCGATAAAGGATTATTAAAAATTCTCTCCAAAATGGGGATATCTACCCTGAGAAGTTATCATGGATCACAAATTTTTGAAGCTTTGGGGATTAGCAAAAAGGTTGTGGATAAATATTTTACGGGAACAGATTCCAGAATAGGGGGGATAGGTTTGGATGAAATTGCCAGGGAGGCATTGATGAGCCATCAGGCTGCATATCTTGATGAAATTAGCGAACAACCTGAATTTAAAACAATTGGCACATATCATTATCGGAAAGATGGCGAACACCATGGCTGGAATCCTGAAACGATAGGACTTTTACAATGGTCAACACGGACGAATGACTATTTAAAATTTAAGGAATTCACAACGCTGGTCAATGAAGAAAACCGAAAGCCGCAATTTTTAAGAGGCTGTTTTAACTTTAAAAAAGGGAATCCGATACCAATCGACGAGGTTGAACCTGCCAGCGAGATTATGAAACGTTTTATTACGGGAGCCATGTCATATGGTTCAATAAGCAAAGAAGCACATGAGGCCCTGGCGATCGCAATGAATAAAATAGGAGGCAGAAGCAATACCGGTGAAGGGGGAGAAGATTCCGAACGTTTTAAACCGCGTGCAGATGGTTCCAATCCGCGTAGCGCCATTAAGCAGGTTGCTTCCGGAAGATTTGGAGTAACAACTAACTACCTGATTAATGCCGAAGAAATCCAGATTAAAATTGCTCAGGGGGCTAAACCAGGTGAAGGAGGACAATTACCGGGTCATAAAATAGACAAAATAATTGCCCGGTTGAGACATTCCACTCCGGGAATCACATTAATTTCTCCTCCCCCACATCATGATATTTATTCCATCGAGGATTTGGCACAACTTATTTTTGATCTTAAATGTGTAAATCCCGGGGCAAGAATCAATGTTAAACTGGTATCAGAAAACGGGGTTGGCACCATTGCAGCCGGTGTGGCTAAAGCACATGCAGATAGCATTACTATTAGCGGAAGTGAAGGGGGAACCGGCGCAAGTCCCGCCAGCTCTATCAAACATGCCGGATTACCAATGGAACTTGGAATCTCTGAGGTACAGCAAACATTGGTAATGAATAACCTGCGCGACAGAGTAAGGCTTCAAACAGACGGACAGCTTAAAACCGGACGCGATGTGGTATATGCAGGTATGTTTGGAGGTGAAGAATTTGGTTTTGCCACCATCAGTCTGATTATTCTGGGTTGTATTATGATGCGCAAATGTCATCTGAATACTTGCCCGGTGGGTGTAGCAACTCAAAATCCTGAGCTTAGGCAACGATTTATTGGGAAATCAGAATATGTGATCAATTATTTTAATTTTATTGCTCAGGAAGTCAGGGAGATACTTGCAGAATTGGGATACAGAAAATTTGAAGAAATCGTGGGCAGAACGGATCTTCTTGAACAGCGTACTGATATTACCAACTGGAAAGTTAAAAATCTTGATCTATCCGGTATATTAAACAGACCCAGGGAAGCTTCAAAATATGACACCTATTGCACCTGTTTACAAAAGCATAAAATTGAAGATGTGATGGATCTTGACTTGATCAAACAGTCTTTAAAAGCAACAAAAAATTTAGATAAAGTCTGGATCTCAAAAAAGATAAGTAATACCGACCGTACTGTTGGTGCAATGCTTTCGGGTGAAATCACAAAGAAATTTGGTGAGGATGGTCTTCCCGACGGAACAATCAATTGTAAGTTTCAGGGATCTGCGGGTCAGAGTTTTGGCGCTTTCCTGATAAAGGGAATACATTTTGAACTAGAAGGCGAATCAAACGACTATCTTGGGAAAGGATTATCAGGTGGTCGTATTGTTGTTGTGCCGCCAAGAGGTTCCACGTTCCAACCCGAGGAAAACATAATCATCGGGAATACTGTGCTTTATGGGGCAACATCGGGTGAAGCTTATATCCGAGGGGTAGCCGGTGAAAGATTTTGTGTCAGAAACAGCGGGGCTTATGCCGTAGTGGAAGGCACAGGAGATCATTGCTGTGAATATATGACCGGAGGAAGGACCGTCGTGCTTGGCAAAACAGGCCGTAATTTTGCTGCCGGTATGAGTGGTGGTATTGCATATGTTTTAGATGTGGACGGGAATTTTGAATATTTCTGCAACAAAGGCATGGTAGAACTAAGTTCACTGGGAGAAAAGGAGGATATAGCAGAACTTCAACAACTTATAAACAATCATTATCAGTATACCCGAAGTGAACTTGCTGAGAAGATTCTGGTGAACTGGGATGAATATCTGCCGCGTTTTGTTAAGATTATTCCGTTTGAATACAAGAAAGTGCTCGAAGAACAGAAACTTGAGCAGATCAGGGAAAAAATCAAACAAACAGAGGACGAACCTCATTTTCAATATTAAATAGTTATTAACTGAAAGATTACAACGATGGGAAATCCAAAAGGATTTATAGAGATACCTCGTAAAGTGGCCGGATACAGACCATTAAATGAGAGAGTCTATGATTATGGTGAGGTAGAACAAACACTTGACGAACAAGATAGAAAAGATCAGGCATCAAGGTGTATGGATTGCGGCATCCCATTTTGTCAGTGGGGTTGTCCTGTAATGAACAATATGCCTGAATGGCAGGATGCCATATATAAAGGTGATTGGGAAACTGCAATAGCAAATCTTCATGAAACAAATAATTTTCCTGAATTTACCGGCCGAATCTGTCCGGCGCCTTGTGAAAATGCCTGCACATTAAATATTCAAAATGAACCGGTAACCATTCGTGAAAATGAAGCCGCTGCAGCTGAAAAGGGATATGAGCTTGGTTTTATTAAACCAAAACCTCCAAAGAAAAGAACCGGTAAAACAGTGGCTGTCGTCGGATCTGGTCCTGCCGGAATGGCATGCGCTGACTTGCTTAATAAATGGGGTCATTCGGTTACATTATATGAAAAAGATGATGCCATTGGAGGATTGCTACGATATGGAATCCCTGATTTTAAATTAAATAAAAAAGTAATTGATCGCCGACTGGACATATTGATCGAGGAGGGACTGAAGATCAAAGTGAATACAAATATAGGGGTAGATATAAAGGGCGTTGAATTATTGAAAGAATATGATGCCATTTGTCTTGCAATTGGGGCAATGAAACCAAGGGATCTGCCGGTTGAAGGAAGAGGACTTAAGGGAATTCATTTTGCCATGGAATTTCTGAGACAACAGAACAAAATTATCAGGGGGTCTAAAATACCTGATGAGGAAAGAATTCTGGCAACCGATAAAAATGTTTTAGTTATTGGCGGAGGTGATACAGGTTCTGACTGTGTTGGAACTTCCATCCGACATGGCGCTAAGAACATTTTGCAAATTGAAATACTTCCAAAACCACCCGAAGACAGATTAGCAAATAATCCATGGCCATATTGGGCAAATATTCTCCGAACTTCGAGTTCTCATAAAGAAGGTTGTGAAAGAAGATGGGGACTCACCACCAAAAGGTTTATCGGGAAAAACGGGAAATTAAGTCAGGTTGAAATTGCTGAAGTTGAATGGGTTCAGGAAAACGGGAAATATGCAATGGTTGAGAAACCAGGTAGCTCAGAAATATTGGATATAGATCTTGTGTTGCTGGCAATGGGTTTCATTCATCCGGTGCACGAAGGAATAGCTGACGAGTTGGGATTGGAATTTGATAACCGGGGAAATATTAAAATAAAAACCGGATATCAAACCAGTGTACCTAACGTATTTGCTACCGGCGATGCTACTGTTGGAGCCAGTTTGGTTGTCAGAGCAATTAATTATGGGCGTCTGGCAGCAAAATCGATAGATGCATATCTTAAGTGAACAATAATTCCTTCGTAAGCGTGTTAATCTATTGGATTTATAAGAAGTGATTTGAATAGTAAAACAGGGACAGGTAATCATTTACAATAGATTGAAATTTTATAATTTTCAGAACTACTCAAATGTTTAAAACATTTGGATGAAATCCATTTATAGTTATTCTCAATTTGCTATAATTGCATCGATTTTATAAAGAATACCTGAATGAGATTGGGTAAGAAATTTATCATCACTTTAGTAGGGATACCATCACTTTGTTTGTTAGCTGGTATCATTATCTCAGTCACTTATGAAGATGCCGTTGTCAAAATTCTAAAAAAATACCTCGATAAACATCTTACCACCGAAATAGAGGTTTCAGACATAAAATTTTCTGTATTTAGAAAGTTTCCTTATGCGACAGTGGAATTCAGGAATATTCTGGCAAAATCAGGTGTTGAATTTTCGTCGGAGCAATTTAAAAATACCTCTACAGATACCTTATTGTCAGCCAAATCTATTTTTTTTGAATTTAGTCTTCCAGGGATTCTTCGCGGGAAATATAAACTTAAAAATATTCAACTGGTAGATGGTGATTTAACATTATTGGTTGATAAAAATGGCAAATCAAATTTTTCCATCTGGGAAAATAAAGGTGGCGGAAAAAGTGAGCCAATAAATTTCTCACTTCAAAATATTACTTTCAGCAATACGAAATTAATGTATCAGGATTTATCGACTGATCTTCTGCTAAATATTAGTACAAAAAAGTTACAGGTAAAAGCTGATTTTAATGACCATCGTAATCTTTTTGCAGCAAAGGGAGATGTATTTCTGGATGAATTTAACATAGGCAATACTTACGAAGTTCACAAAGAAAAATTAAAAGTAGATTTGAATCTGAATAATACAGGGGATTTATATAAATTTTCTAAAAGCAAATTAAGTTCGGGTAATACGAATGTCTATTTTCAGGGTGAAATTGTTAAATCAAAATATACTTCCATAATACTCAATTTCCAATGCAAAAACGGTAATTTGACAGATATAGCACGGTTTTTTCAACAACCATTAAACCGGTTCAAAAATTATTATTCCTTCAACGGACTGGTTGATGTTAACGGAACTCTGAACGGAACGTTGTCTAAAAATAATGCTCCAATAATAACCATTGATTTTCTCTTGAAAAATGGGTCACTCACAAATCTTACCGATAAAAACAGAATTTCAAATATTTCATTAAAGGGAGATTATACCAATGGATCAAAGAAAAACGCAAGTACATCTTTATTAAATATAAAAGAATTTAATGCCAGCCAGGGCAATAGTTCTTTCAATGGAGCTTTTAAGTTAAAAGGATTTAAGCAATCTTATGTTGAGCTGATTCTTAAATCGGATATTGATGCATCAAGATTCTTGGAATTTTTGAATATTGATACGTTAGAACAGGTTGCCGGAAACATTACCACAGATATCTTCATAAAAGGGCAATTATCAACACTTAAGCAGTTGAAAAAAAAGGATATCGCCTCTCTTTACAAGGAAGGCTGGATTGAATTTAATGACGTTGCATTCAAACTAAAGGGGTCCGGTTTGCTATTTAATAAGGTGAAAGGAAGGATGACTTTAGGGGACGAGGTAACAGTCAGAAATTTTTACTTCAGAATTTTTGATAATGATTTTACGGTGGACTGCAATATGTCTAATCTTTCCGAATTTCTGTTTTTTCATGACTTCGTGTATGCCGAGGCAAATTTAAAATCCGGGCATCTGGATCTTAAATCTTTAATTGAAAATAGCAGGACAGATACCTTCTCAAAACCCTTACTATTTCCCAAAAGAATTATTCTGAAAACCAATTTTGATATCAGTAATTTTATCTATGGAAAATTTGAAGCTAAAAATATTGTCGGAACCAGCACATACAATCCAAAAATATTTGATTTTAAGACTTTTAAACTCGAGACTGTCGAAGGTTCAATTTTAGGTACAGCTACGGTTAGCCAAGATTCAGAGAATCAAATCGATATCAGATGTAATTCCAATTTTACCAAACTCAATATACAAAAATTATTCTTTGAGATGAATAATTTTGGACAGGAGGTCATTCTCGATAAAAACCTGGATGGTGAATTATCGGGCACACTCGAATTTTCAACAGTTTGGGATGCGAACCTGAATTTAATAGACAGCTCCGTGTTGGCAACAAGCGACATAGAGATCATAAATGGTGAATTGCTGAATTATGAACCTATGTTGGGATTATCGAAATACATCAATGTAGATGAATTAAAAGATATTAAGTTCAACACCTTGAAGAATCAAATTTTTATTAAAAATCGGGTGATTACGATTCCGGAAATGGATATTTCATCCACCGCTTTTCACATTCGTGGTTTAGGCATTCATCGCTTTGATAATAGCTATGATTACAGGATACAGGTTGAATTATCTGAACTTCTGGCCCGAAAAGCCAGGAAAAAAAGAAGTGATATAAATGAATTTGGTGTTGAAGAAGATGATGGACTTGGTAAATTAAATATTCCCATTAAAATCACAGGTAAAGGCAGTCATTACCTGGTGGAATTTGACAGGAGGAAAGCGATCGGCTCACTCAAGAAAAATATTTCTGAGCAAAAAGAAGAGCTTAAAAACTTATTCGATACCAAAAAAACGGATAATCATAATCAAAATCTACCCAATAATCAAAACAAAGAATTTAATATCGATTGGAATGAGGGGAATGATAAAAAAGATTTTATATTTGAAAAAAAAGATCAGAAAAAAGATAATCAACCGCAATTTAATATCGAATGGGATGACGACTATGGAGTCAATAAGAATGATACGATCAGTGAGCAACCTAATTAATACTTTTTGAATTGAATATTTACACTCAAAAACTCAGATGGAAATTTCTGCTTTTTATTTTTGCTGTATGTATTGGAATTAGTTCCTTATGGTATACGAATAATCTGGTTAAAAAACTGGCAGGGGAAGAAAGAAAAAGAATTGAACTCTGGGCTGAGGCACAGGAAAATGTTATTAAATCTGACAAAAACCTGGAGTTTTACTTTAAGGTATTAAAGAATAACGAAACCATTCCGGTTATTGTAGTTGACTCTCTGACCGATAGCATTAAATTTTACAGAAATCTGAATCCCGCCAAAGTTGATAATCAAAAATATATAAAAAGGAAGCTGAGACAGATGAAGGATGAAAATGAACCCTTCAGGATCATTATTTCTAAAAATGATCGTCAGTTTCTTTATTACGGAAGTTCCACAATAATTGAAAAACTCACCTATTATCCTTATGTGCAATTAGGTATTATCCTTTTGTTTATTTTGGTCTCCTATTTTGCCTTTAGTGCTTCCAGAAAAACAGAACAGAATAAGGTTTGGGTAGGGTTATCAAAAGAAACAGCTCACCAGTTGGGGACTCCAATTTCTTCATTACTGGCATGGCTTGAAATAATGCGGAGCAGGTCGGGTGACCAGGTAATGCTGAAGGAACTGGAGAAAGACGTCAAACGGCTGGAAAAGATAACCGAAAGATTTTCAAAAATAGGTTCCAAACCTGTTCTGAATAAAGAAAACATACAGGAGGTTATCGAACGGGCCATCAAGTACTTAAAAACCCGTTCTTCCGATAAAGTTGAATACCTGGTTCATTTACTTCCTGATGAATTAATTGCACCTATTAATCCAGAGCTTTTTGAGTGGGTAATAGAAAATGTATGTAAGAATGCTATCGATGCGATTGACGGAGATGGTAAAATCGACATTTCAATATCTGATCATACCCAGGTGATTTATATTGATATAACCGATAACGGCAGAGGCATTCCTAAAAGTAAGTATAAGACTATTTTTAAACCCGGGTATACAACCAAAGAAAGAGGATGGGGTTTAGGACTCTCGCTTTCCAAAAGAATTGTGGAAGAATATCATAATGGCAGGATATTCGTAAATGAATCTGAAATTGGCACCGGAACCAAAATACGGATTGTGCTGAAAAAAGAAAGTTATTAGACGGTTTTTGATCTGTGTAACGCTGCCTGTTTTCCTTCAAAATTATGATTCAAAGGTTTTTTTTTAGAAAGGAAGAACGTCTGAATAGAAAAATAATCATTCAACGATTATTTGATGAAGGAAAAATTATTAAGGTATTTCCTCTCAGAATCATAGTCTTGCAGCATACAGAACAGGTTGATTCACCTGTTCAGATTTTAATATCGGTACCCAAAAAAACATTCAAAAATGCCGTTCAACGCAATTTATTGAAGCGGCGAATCAGAGAAGCCTACCGGCTCAACAAACATGAAATGTACAAGATCCTTGTCAAACAAAATATTCAAATTGCAATAGGTGTTGTTTATGTCGGGGATAATTTATCAGATTTTGGATTGATCGAAAAAAAAATCAAACAGGCATTTATAGAAATTAACACTATTTTGTCGGAATAGGCATTGGGCTAAGTTTTTTCCGCTCTCCACTCTTTTTAATTTATATTTTTAAATATATACTATTTAATATATGATATTTATAATATATTAACTAAACAGATAATTTATAACTTTAATACCTGTGGGAATTTCAATATTAGTTTAAAACCAACCAAACTTAAAAGATACACTTACCCCGGGTCCCGAAAGACCATTTGCATCGATGACATTATTATCTACCATGGTGGCAATTTTGTAAAATCCACCCAGACCAATACGAAAAAAACGGGTGACATTCATTTCTGCCTCAACAGTCGGGGTTATTAAAAAGATATTGTCAATTTTGTCAACCACATCACCAAAATGACTTTTTCTATTTAACGTGCCCCATCCCAGCTGAAGCTGAATGTTGCCATGAACCAGTTTATCGGGTTTTATCAGGTATCCGAGCCAGAATCCTCCATGTCCGAAACTAAGTTCATCATCTGTATTAAGGTCATTTTTATCAGGGTATTGGATGCTATTTGCCAAACCAACACCGTAGCCGCCTATAAGGAAATTATTAATAATTATCCCTCCGCCTCCACCCATCATATAAGCAAAATTATTATCCAATGTGGTAAAATGCATTAAGGGACCTCCAAATCCTCTGATTACTAAAGGCTTTCCATTGAAAAGTGTCTGAATGTCTTCGTCTTGTGCACTCATAATTCCAGGAATGATTGCCAGTATAAAAATTACCCAGGCTTTTTTTATCAAATTAATTTTCATAAGATTAAGATTTTATAGTACAATTTATAAATTTAATAATTCGTACAAACTTTATATTCAAAGGACAAATATTTATATTAAAAGTTGCATCTATCGTCAATTGATTGTTATTTTTATTAAAATATTCTTATTGAGTTGTAGTTAAATTTATTATGCATATATATTTGAATCATATATTTATGTGGAAGCCATTTTTGAATTTTTATTTAATCAACTCCAATTAATGTAAATAAACTATGGTTTAACTTAAGTTAATAATTTTAAAATATATTCATATTAAACATAAAATAAGTTTTATAACAGCTATTATCTTAATTAATGATTCAAGCTGAAAAGAAATTATATCATTCAGTTAATACGAACTCCGGGTTAAATTCAGACAAAAAATTACATTAGCGAGAGTAAATCTGAAAGGAAAAACTGCAAGGCATGATTTTAATTTTGATTACATGGGAATATTTTTTCAATATCCAATCAGAAGAACTATTTCTTTAAACTTAATTTTAAATTTTGTAGCATAAAATCCCATTACATAAACTGAAGCCATTAAAAATTAAAATGGAAAGCATACTAGAATAAAGAATTGAAATTTATGGTAATAGAGGGATTCAGAACATTCCCTTGTCAATACGATGTAATCATGCAAAAATATTCACTGCAGCTTCTTCTTCAGCAAATGTAAATTTAGTTCTAAAGCTAATGGATGTCGGGGTAATTACTTCGAAACTGACTTTAAAAATCTAGCCAACAATTACAATTAGGTCAAATGTTATTACTTATGTTGATTATTTTGTTGAAACAAATAAATACCCTGCAGAATATTGAAGTTTCAGTTGATTTAAAATTGTTAATTAGCTAATATAAAATAGGTTATTATTTTTCAATTTTTGTTTTTTGATTCAGAATCTGAAGCCATCCCGCATCAGGAATCTTAGCCCCCAGGTTTTCAATAACTTTCCCGGCTAACAGCGCTCCAATTTCTCCACACTTTTTAAGTGAGAAATTATTTGCAACTCCATAAATAAAACCGGCAGCATAAAGATCTCCTGCCCCTGTTGTATCTATAACGTTCACGGGAATCACACCTACCTGACAAATTTCTTTACCCTGTTGTATTATTGAACCGGACTTTCCTGTCTTTACTATAGCGATATCGCACATTTCTGCAATTTTATTACATGCTACCATTGGCTTTTCACCTGTAAATGCAAGTGCTTCCTCCTCGTTGGCAAATACAATATCAACATAATTTTTTATAATTTCCTGCAGAAATTCGAGGTTTGCCTCAACCACATTATAGCTTGCAAGGTCAAGCGAAGTGGTAAGTCCTGATAATTTTGCCTGTTGGAAGATAGTATCCACTAATTCTCGATTTTGCACCAGGTAACCTTCTACATGAACCAAGGAATAATTTTTTAAAGAGGATTTTATAAAATCATCAGCTGTTAATTCAATTGCACTGCCAAGATATGTTGCAAATGTTCGTTCAGAATCAGGGGTAACCAAGGTGATCGCCCTGCCTGTGTGTACCTGTCCAAATTCAATATGTGGATTAATCCCTGCTTTCCTAATATCATCGTTGAAAAAATCTCCAAATTTGTCCTTACCAATCTTCCCGATGTATCCGGTTGTTATTCCAAGCTTTGCAAGGCCATGGATCGTATTTGCAGCTGAACCTCCTGATGCCAGAATTGAAGAGTTGTTTAGGGTATCTTTTTCGATCTTTTGGGCCAGTTCATTATCTACCAGTTGCATGCTTCCTTTAGGTAAAGAGTATCTTTTCAGAATCTCTTCATCTGAAAGCTTAATAATTATATCTACCAGCGCATTCCCAATTCCTAAAACCTTATGCATAATTTACGTATTAAAAAGATTTGATATCGCTAATATAGGGCTTTTTGAATCATTTCAGACATTCAAAAACTTTTCTAAAAATTAAAATATTTCATTGCATAATTGCATATTTTAATATACTTTTGCGACGCTCTTTATTAATCAGCCTTTCAGAAGTTTTATTCATTATTATCCTGGAAATTACACTTCTGAAAAAAGTTATGTATTAAAGAGCTAAAATTCCTCAGTAGCTCAGTCGGTTAGAGCATCTGGCTGTTAACCAGAGGGCCGTAGGTTCGAGTCCTACCTGAGGAGCAGAAACTGCCGGAATTTATTCCGGCAGTTTTTTTGACTATATCATATTATTTAGACTTCTTTCCTGATATTTTCATTCATTGTGTATGATTTGTAGCAGCGATAAGTTTGCTGCAACGTCTCATTGAATTTGAGAATCGTTACGATAATTTTCACCAAAAATTGAAAAATTGGATCAGTTGTAGGTTGGTTTTTCTATATTTACGCTTTAATAAAACTTTAGCATATGGTCAATTTTCGTAAATGGAATATTCTGTTCGGATGGATAGTGTTCCTGGTTGCTGCATATGTATATCTGGCAACCATTGAGCCTACCACAAGTCTTTGGGATTGTGGTGAGTTTATTGCAAGTTCATTTAAATTACAGGTTGGCCATCCACCCGGAGCTCCGTTTTTCATGTTAATGGCCAGATTTTTTAGTTTATTTACGGGCAATTCTGCACATGTTGCCAAAATGATAAACTCAATGTCAGCTCTGGCAAGTGCATTTACTATCCTGTTTTTATTCTGGACCATTACCCATCTTGTAAGAAGAATAATTCGTTCAGAAGAAGGCAATTATACCCCTGCACAATTGGTTGCAATTATTGGCAGCGGAATAGTAGGTTCTCTGGCATATACATTTTCGGATACGTTTTGGTTTTCTGCTGTGGAAGGCGAAGTATATGCAAGCTCATCGTTGTTTACAGCCCTTGTCTTTTGGGCAATTCTAAAATGGGAAAATGAAGCGGATGACAAATATGCTACCAGGTGGATAATACTCATAGCTTATCTGATGGGATTATCCATTGGTGTTCATTTGCTTAACCTGCTGGCAATCCCTGCCATAGTGCTTGTATTTTATTTCCGCAAATACAATGTTACTCCTGCCGGGACTATCAAAGCATTGCTCGTTTCGGTTGTGTTACTGGGTTCAGTGATGTATATTATTATTCCCGGAGCTGTTTGGTTTGCTTCGCGTTTTGAACTCATATTTGTCAATGGATTTGGAATGCCATATAATTCAGGGGTTATAATCTATCTGATAATTTTAACAGCAGTTTTAATCTATGGAATTCATAAAACCCTGAAGAAGAAGCAGATATTATTGAATACCATTTTAACAGCTTTAACAGTAATTCTTTTGGGCTATTCAACCTATGCAATTATTGTAATCAGATCTTTGGCAAATCCTCCTATGGATGAAAATAATCCTGAAAATGTTTTTAATTTGTTATCCTATTTAAACCGGGAACAATATGGAGAAAGACCTCTGTTTGTAGGTCAGTATTTTAATGCACGACCGATCAAATCGAAACAAACCAAACGTACCTATACCCCTGAAAACGGAAAATATGTTGTGACGAACCGGAAAATCGAATATGAATATAATAAGAAATATGTTACCCTTTTCCCCCGTATGTGGAGCTCCAGCAATGATCATATTCAGGTTTATATGGATTGGGCCGGAATCAAGGAATCAGAAGTTTATAATCCAAAAACCGATGAAAAAGGGAATATCATAAGAGACAGGAATGGGGATATTGTCTATGACAGATCTTCACCTAACCGGCCTCCAACTTTTATACAAAACCTTAAATTCTTTTTCAAATACCAGGTGGGACAAATGTACCTCAGATATTTTATGTGGAATTTTGTTGGACGGCAGAACGACAAACAAGGGTATGGCGGCGCAACAGACGGGAATTGGATAAGCGGCATTGATTTTATTGATCGCTACATGGTTGGATCAACCAAGGATATGCCTGAAGAATTGGCAAACACACCGTCAAGGAACAAATACTATTTTCTGCCATTTTTACTGGGTCTGGTCGGATTGTTCTATCAGGCTCAGAAAGATGTAAAGAATTTTTGGGTTGTTATGTTTTTGTTTATTCTTACAGGGCTAGCTATCGTTATATATCTGAATCAGACTCCCCTGCAACCCAGGGAACGGGATTATGCCTATGCCGGCTCGTTTTATGCCTTTGCAATCTGGATTGGAATTGGAGTTTACGGGATTTTTGATTCGGTTGGGAAACGATTGCAAAATGTTGCCGGAGCCCTGGCAATCTTCCTGCTTTGCACTTTCGCAGTACCGGTAACAATGGGCAGGGAAACCTGGAACGATCATGATCGCTCGGGCAGATATACGGCACGCGATATTGCTTACGATTATCTGAATTCATGTGCACCAAATGCAATATTGTTTACCAATGGAGACAATGATACCTTCCCGTTATGGTATATTCAGGAAGTTGAAGGTGTCAGACCCGATGTGCGAATCGTAAACCTGATGTTGTTAAATATGGATTGGTACATTGATGCCATGAAACAAAAGTCTTATGATTCAGATCCTTTGCCAATTACAATCCCTTCGAAAAAGTACCTGATGGGTACCCGTGATATGATCTATGTAGCCGACAGGTTAAAGCAATATGTGGATATAAAGGATTTGGTTGATTTTTGTACAAGCGATAATCCACAGACCAAGGTAGAAACGCAAATGGGATACAAATTCAATTTTATTCCTACACATAAGTTCAGAATTCCTGTAGACTCTTCGGTAGTGCTGGCCAATGGAACTGTTAAACAAGAGGATGCCTCGAAGATTGTACCTGCAATCGAGTGGAGTATGAACCGCAGCAACCTCGGTAAAAGTGAACTAATCGTTCTTGATATCCTCGCCCACAATGATTGGAAGAGACCTATTTATTATGTTTCTACAAATCAGGAAGGAACATTGGGACTCGAAAATTATATGCAATTGGATGGAATTGCCTACAGGCTGGTACCCATAATGACACCTTCAGCCGGAGCACTAAATACCGGAAGGATAGATACCGATATTATGTATGATAATCTGATGAATAAATTTGAATATGGCAGGATGAACCAACCGGATGTTTACCTGGATGATTTTCATTTAAGAACGCTTTCTATTATCAGACTTAGAAACAGATTTGTACGACTGGCAAACAAACTTATTGAAGAACAGAAAACTGAAAAAGCCATAAAGGTATTAGATCGTATCGTTGAGCTTACCCCCTATAATAAGGTCCCTTACGATAACTATGTTATAGGAATAGCAGATTCATATCTGAAATGCAAACAAATTGATAAAGCAAATGCCATCATAGATAAATATTCTGATTTTTGTATCAGACTGATTAATTACTATCTGGAGCAATCACCAAAAATTATTAGTGAAAGCAATTACGAGATTCGATATCACCTGCAAATGATACAAAATATGGCGATTACATTGCAAAACAATGGACAAACCGAATCGGGTGCAGCTCTTAATGAAAAATTGAACGAACTGTTTCAGCTTTATTCAAGAAAGATTGAAGAATAGGAGATAAGATTAATGAATTAAAAAATCCCATTGTAGGAATTTTAGCTTACAATGGGATTTTTTTTGCTGTCCCGCTAGGATTCGAACCTGGACAGGCAGAACCAAAATCTGCAGTGCTACCATTACACCACGGGACAGAATGCTTTAAAAATGTCGTGCAAAAATATAAAAAAAAAGGTTTGTACAAACCTTTTTTTGATAAACACCCTTTAATAGCTTACAAATTGAAAAGTTTCAGCCATGCTATTCTTCAGCAAATTTCAAACCCGAATCAGTCATAATGAGTTTTCTGTCGTAAGCCTCCCATCTTCCCACAGTTTCGTTCAGCCAAAAAGAATCTAAAATTTTCGCCATGCTTTTCGAGATTTGAATTTTTTGATTTTTCGGAATCCTCAGGGTAAGTTCCACTTCTGCAAATCGCCATTTATTTTTCTCATCCATACTGAAATAATTATCAAAAATCAGAATAGAGTCGCGCTGATTCCAATTATAATCAATGTCCTCAAGAAAATCGTCTGCATCCTTCATGCCTATATTTCTGATTTTCTTTGTAAGAATTAGTTCTACCTTATGATTTTGACTTTCCGAAATATTTAATTCTGGTTTCCCAAGAATTTTTTCTTTTTCCTTGTCATAATAAATATCATAATCAAAAATAGAATACACAGTAATTCCATCCAGAACGTTATTCATATCTTTTAGCTCAAGATATATTGTTGATGCTTTCGTTGGTTTCAAAGGTTTATCATCCGAAGAGGAGGCCTGGAAAGCAAAGGAATTGCTTTCGGTAAAAATCATAGCAATAAGTACAATCAATGCAATAACCCAGATGGTAACCGCAGATGCTTGCAAAACCCTGTTGCTGCCACGAATATTGACAAGGAGTTTAATTCCCCATACAATCAAACTGATAATTGGGATAGCGATGAGGATGATTGCGCACACCGCAACAATTGTAATGGAAGTTGGATCCGAGAAAAAGTCTGAAAGATTTGGAATGTATATCTGGGGCCAGTCAAAATGCTGTACCCAATGATGGTGTGTAAAGACTGCTGTAACAACTCCGGCCAATAAAATGAGTCCTGCAAGAAGAAAGAAAAAACCAATGACATAAACAAAAACTTTTAAGAATACCAGAATTACCCGACCAAAAGCCTTAAACAATTCCTCAATTACATTTGCCCCTTGTCTGAAACCATCGGAATGACCAATGTTTGAAACACTGGATTTAACTTTACGGTACTCTTTGTTTACAGACCGCTTAATAGTTTCTACGGTTACCGGCTCACCCCTCATCTGAAGTTTTTGTGCTGTGGTGCGGGCTTTGGGTATAACTATCCACAAAACAACATAAAGGATTACACCAACTCCAAGCAAACTGAAAACATTATGCAAAATGATATTGAAAAAGGCCAGGAAGATAAAAATCAATCTTACAATCCATATCTCAATATTAAAATATGCTGCTAAGCCACTGCAAACTCCTCCCAAAATAGAATTATCAGGATCCCGGTATAATCTTCTGTATTCTTTGCGATTGTATTCAGTGTCTTCTTGCGGATTAGCCGATTCATCTGCAGGGGTTTCAAATTCGAACTCTTCAATTTTGCCCAGTATATTGATAATTTCCTTAATATCATCAAGCGATACCACCTGTTTGGAATCTGTAATTCTGGAACTCAGGAGTTCAGCCATCCGGTTTTCTATATCGTCTATTATTTCTTTGCTGGCATCTCCTTCCTTTGCGAAATATTCTCTAAGTGAATCGGTATATTCCCCAAGCAGGGCATAGGCATCTTCGTCAATATGAAAATGCATACCACCGATACTTATCTGCATTGCTTTCTTCATAGTAATTGGTTTATTTTTAGGATTTGGATTTGATATTGTTAATAGCTTCAACCAGCTCATACCATGACGTATCTAGCTCGTTTAGAAATTCTTTACCTGTTTCGGTTAATGAGTAATATTTTCTGGGCGGGCCTTGTGTAGATTCCTCCCATCTGTAACTCAGTAATCCGGCATTTTTTTGCCTGGTTAACAGTGGATATATGGTACCCTCTACAACAATCAGCCTGGCAGCTTTCAATTTGTTAAGAATATCTGAAGCATACGCATCACCTTCTGCAATAATAGTTAGAATGCAATATTCCAGTATTCCCTTCCTCATCTGTGCCTTTGCATTTTCTGCATTCATTATGTAATCTTTTATTAAGTTTCTGAACTAGTTCTAATCTCATTTAGTTAGTGTTTTTTTTGCCTTTGAAACTTTTTTTTACACTTTCAAACTCCTCCTTAAAGAAGTTTCCAATATTAGAAACATTTACGGGATCGCCGCGCATTTCAAGTTTTTGTGCAGTGGTTGTTGCTTCAGGAATGATAATCCACAAAAGAAGATAGATTAAAAAACCTACACCAACACCAAAAAAAGCAACTACAAAGATGATCCTGAAAATAACAGGATCAACATTGACATATGCTCCCAAACCACCACAAACACCTCCTAATACACGATTATCAGGATCGCGATAAATTCTCCTGTGCTTGTGTGAGTGCGAATGATAATTGTTTTTATGCTCTTCCTGACCTTGTTCGCCAAAGTCGTTTGGACTCCCCATAATTCTGATAATTTCTTCAATGTCGTCTGAAGAGACTACTTTTTTTGCGCCACCTGTTCGTTCATTCAGGATTTCTGCTATTCGGGCTTCTATATCCGACATTATTTCTTTTGCCTCATCCTCACCCGAAAAATGAACCTCGATACGGTTCAGATATTCCTCGAGGAGAGCGTAGGCATCATTGTCAATATAAAAAAGGGTGCCATTAAGATTAACCGAAATTGTTTTTTTCATTTGTTTGGTATTTAAATATTTTTAATTTTTAACTTCATATGGATAGTTATTAATGGTTATAAACCAATAATTTGAATTAATATTCTTTTTTTCAGCATTCTTCATTGTTCCGTTTTGATTTTCAATTCTGTTACTGTCATTATTAAGGGGTATAAAAAGGCTTTTTTCAACATTTGCCTGGTTATTTGTATCCGGATAATAATGATTGCTGCGACGATTTTCAGGATGTTGGTTTTGATAAATTATTATCATAATAAATATGATTAGAATAATTAAAGTGATATATCTGAAATAATGGCGCACAAGTCTTAATTTTAGTAATTGCAAAATTTAAGTATTAGACTATACAAAGATATATAAAAAAATCACTACTATGCAATACATGGTAGTAAAAAAATTTAATTATTGTTATAATTGTCATAATATCTGACCTTTACATTTTAATTTTTTTTTGAACAGTCTATGAAAATCGAAGGAACAATTAGAAAAATGCGTACCGAATATAATGTGCCGGTTCAGTATTATTTGCCTATTGATGAAAAAGAACTCTATATGAATGAAATTATCGGCTTGGATTTAACCTTGGAAGCAACAGGTGCCATTAATTGCATAAGATGTGGTAAACCAACAAAAAATTCATTTGCACAAGGTTATTGCTACCAATGTTTTAGTTCAGCGCCTGAAGCCGAAGAATGTGTTCTCAGGCCGGAATTATGCAGAGCTCATGAAGGTATTGCACGGGACATGGAATATGCACGCACACATTGTCTGATCGACCACTATGTTTACCTGGCACTGACACCAGCAATTAAAGTAGGAGTTACCAGAAATACACAAATTCCAACCCGATGGATAGATCAGGGAGCAGACCGGGCTATACGGCTGGCATTAACGCCCAACAGATTTAAAGCCGGACTTATCGAGGTAGCATTGAAACAACTATTTTCAGATAAAACCAACTGGAGACAGATGCTGTCCGGAATAATGGATTCAGAGACAGAATTGCAGGATGAAAAATGGAAAGTGGAGGAGCTGTTACCTATGGATTTTAGAAACTATTTTTGCGACGAAGATGAAGTCATCCATCTTACTTATCCGGTTACCTCGTATCCTCAAAAAATTAAGAGTGTCGACCTTGATAAGCAGAAAATTTCAAAGGTACGCCTGACGGGAATTAAAGGTCAATATCTTCTGTTTGCATCAGGCGAAGTATTGAATATCAGAAAATACGGGGGTTATCATATCCGACTGGAATATTGATGTTTTCAATAAAAAAACCGGGTTATCAATACCGTTCAAGCCATCTATACCTTCTTGCTGAGTCGCCAAACTTTGCGGCCAGTGTTATTTCGTGAGATCCTTTTGAAAATCGGGTAATACCGCTAAATCCGTAATCGAACGAATAGGCAAAGTACATGGTGTTGAATTTTATTCCAAGCATGGCAATTAAATCTCCGGAAGTTCTCGCCGAAAATCCAAACCAATATTCCCTGTTGTAAAGAAATTTTATAGTAAAATCTGTAAGTGTCTGGAGTCGTTCGTTGGTTCTGAAAATAAATGAAGGTTCATATTCCCATTTAGGTTTTCTGCTAAATTTATCTCTGAATGAACCAATTATAAAATAATGCCTTTTTAATCGTATATCTTCAGATTGCGAAAATTCATAGACTGAACCAATTTTGTATGAAGATTGGAACAATTGTGAAGCGGCAAATCCAACATGTAATTTTTGAGTCATAAAATTCATACCGAAAGAGGCATCAGGAATAAACGTGCCCTTTCCAATCAGTGCATTTAACCTGTCATCGGGATCTTTGAGTACCGCATCTTCACTGCTGATTTTAAATTGATATAACGTACCTGCCAAACCAAGAGAGAGTTGAGAATTCCGAATAAAAATATGATATGCATAGGCAATCTGAAAACCTGTACGATGAATAGCTGCATTGTTATCATTATACAAATTTAATCCCAGCCCAACCCGGCCTTTGGAGCCTCCCTTAAAAATACTACCGCCAAAGAGTCCGGATTTTATGGCGAACTTGCTTTTAAGAATTCTTGTTTGTGCACTAAATGAATAAGTTTCAGGTGTATTCTGAACAAATCCCAGCCACTCTTTCCGGGCAGAAAGATCGAGTGAGGTTCTTCCATCAACCCCCGCAACAGCCGGATTAATTAAAAACTCATTCATAATATACTGGCTGTATCTGGGAAGTTGTTGGGCCAGCATAGCAGAAGGGTTAATAATACAGATGATAATAAATATTCTATAAATCGCCTTCATTTGGTATATCTACCAGCAATTATAAGCTAAAAAAAGAATTCCGCCCAGAATTTGAAAAAAATTTATAAACAACATATAGTACGTTGGAATATTACGAAATGTTATGATAACCTTATAAATTAAGCAGATAATAACTTCAAATACCCATCTATTACAGTAACACTACCTTATTATGGTTATAGTTCCTTTAGCATCATAATCTTTATTTTTAGATTTATCCAGGTATATCATGAAATAATATGAGTCTACGGGTAATTCTTTATGAGCATTATCCCTGCCATCCCAAATACCGTTTCCATCGTTAAAGCTTTTATTTATATCACCTTCAAACACCAGTTTTCCCCAACGGTTGTAGATCAACACTCTTGCATAAGGATAAATATCATAAAATTTATGGCTGATTTGATTTTCATCAACATAGGTAACATCCCAGTAATCATTTACCATATCATTATTACCCGGAGTAAATGCTGTTGGAATATCCAGACAGATATTGTGGTTGCTGGTCATTTTTATGGATGTATCTGTCATACAATTATTCGCATCAGTAACAGATACCACATACCATCCAGGTTTAATCTGTGATAGTACGGGTCCCGAAACATTGGTATAATCCTGCCATTCATAATTGTATTCGGGCGTTCCTCCTTCAACACGAATCGTAATTTCACCATCTCCCCAATCAGGACAGAATGCTTTCTTAATATTTTCTGTGATAATCTCAAGCGGAGCAGGCTGGGTAATCACTACCGATGTATCGGTATAACAATTTTTAATATCATAAATATCAACCATATATGTACCGGCACTCAGATTGTTAACGATATTGTTTTCAAGCGGATTATTTTCCCACCGGTAGACATAATTGCCATTTCCACCGGTAGCATCCAGCTCTATTTCAGCATCTGATAAGCTGAAGCAACTAACATTGGTTATGGTTGCGTCGAGCACAATCGGATCCGGTTCATTCAGGTCAAACGACGTGTGCTCCTTACAACCTACATTGTCGGTCACTGTGACTGAATAGGTTCCGACAGAGGCTTTTGTGAGTTGATCAGCACTTCCTCCTGTGTTCCAGTGATAGATAAATGGGGGTATTCCCTGGTTAACATTTACTTTTAAAATTCCGTCTGCTTCTCCATGACAGGAAACCGGGTTATTTACATTTACCTGAAGTATTAAAGTTGCATCCTGATCTATGATTGCCGAATCAGTTATTTGACATAAATTTATATCTGTTACAGAAAGGGAATAAATACCCAGATTCAGATTAAATATACTATCGTTTGTTGCTCCATTGCTCCATAGATAGTTTAAGCTGCCTGTACCACCTGAAGCGAATGCTTTAATATGACCCAGATTATCACCCGAACAATCAATATTTCTGGGTTGTAATGATAAATTGAGGGCTTGGGGAGAAGTCAACGTATCATTCCAGAAAATTTTACAACCATTCGTATCGGTCACTGTCAGATTATAGATTCCGGCTGGTATATTGGTTAATTTGCCACCGCTGTAACCAGTTGGATTCCCGTTAAGCAACCAGTCAAATACATGCCTGCCTGAACCCCCGCTGGTATTTATGTTAATCATACCATTGGTGCTGTCGGCACACGAAATTCCATAGGAATTATATTCTTTAACAAAGTAATCATCAAATTTAAGTAAAGGCGGTTCCGATAGATTAAAAGTGTCACTCATGGTGCAGTTCACTCCATCTGTAACCGTAATATAATATGTTCCCTTTTTAATATTGTTCAAATCTTTGGTGAGGGTTCCATTACTCCAGTTGTAGGTATATGGATTATCCACGATATCTCCACCCGTCACATTCAGATGGATGTAGCCATTTGAATCTCCGGCACAATTCAGATTGTTAATTCCATCCGGAGCGATTGGTATTTCATTATTGATAATAATCGGATCGGGCTGAATTATTTCAAATGTATCTGAAATGCTACATCCAAAAGTATCCCTTATTGCAACTGAATAAGTTCCGGCAGGAATATCGTATTGGTTTCTGCCGGTAGTATTTACACTTCCGTTACCATCTATTACCTGCCAGTTATATGCATAATTTGCATAATCGTGGCCACCCGTAATCGATTGCAGGTAGATGCTTCCGTCGCTGAGTCCGTTACAACTGATATTATGTCTGCTGTGATAGAGAGAAACAGAATCTTTTTCAATCGTGAGAGGATCCGGTTGTATTAACGACACCATACCATACCCGGTACAATTGTTAATATCATTATAAATAACATTGTATATTCCGGCAGATAGATTACTGAAAATGATCGCAGTATCATTATCAGTGAAGGAAGTATCAATGCCCGTTCCGTAAAAATGATAATCAACCGATTGATATGAATTATTCAACAGAGTAATAATACCGTTATTTTCTCCATAACACCTGATATTGTATTCCTGCAGACCAAAAGGTCTGTAATCATAGTAGGTCGGGTCCAGATAAGCGAAAACGGGTGATGGTTCACTGATAAATTCTTGAGTGCTGTCCGCACATAAGTTAGTATCTGTTACTACAACCTTATATCTGCCGTCGACGGTATTGTAAAGAGTGTCTGCAATTTCAGGTGAAGGAAGACTTGGCCCGGTCCAAACTGGTATATATCCTTCCATTCCACCGGTAATGCTAACAGAAAGTTTACCATCACTACCACCACAGGTCATTGTATCTACAATGTTGATCGTTGGAACAAGTTTATTTGGTTGTGTTAGTATGAAAGTATCTTTGTCCAGACATTGCAGTTTATCATCGATAACAACACTGTACTGACCCACGGTAAGATTTGAAATATCTTTTGTGATTTTTAAGTTGCTCCACTGGTATGCCAAATCATATACATCGTAATTTGGGAAAGCAGTAATCCCGCCCACAGGCATCAGCCGGATGAAACCATTATTTTCACCAAAGCATCTGATGTTATGAGGAATTTCGGGAGTCCTGGCTTTATATGTTGATATGGAATCAACCTGTACAAGTAATCTTGGAGCCGCCCATACATAAGCAGTATCTATAATTCCCGGACATTTTTCAGAATTATTGGCACCCCGCAGGTAGGGAGAAACAACAAAATCAACTCGTTGAGCTATAGAAGAATTATTAATAATTGAGTCAATAATGAACGTATTTGGTGAAAGATTGAATGTATCCTGTCCAACATATACCTCAACATCAACAGGAGTATATATGGTTTCATATTTGAATCTTACAGGATGCAGGGAAACAGTCCGTGTGGTCAATGCTATGTTTGAACTAAAACCTGTGCAAATTGTGTCATACAGAGGGCTGAGTTCAACAACAGGCGTAGGTTCCACCCAAACGACGGCTGTATGTTCAAGGCCTTCACAACGGGTATTTCCTAAATCGTCTGTTGAATAAGAGGTAAACGTAAAGATTACCCGCTGGGCCGTATCTGTAAGGTTAATAAACGGCTCAATAATTGTGTCATTCTTAAACAAGCCTTCCTGCAGGGCCACAGTGAATGGCCCCAGTGAACCGATATGATCAGCCTGAATGAAGTATCTGAACCTAACCGGATGAGTAGGTTGTACCGGACTTGTAATTACTATATTAGATGAACTACCATCACAAATGGTATCAAGGGTAGGTGTCAACGTAAACCTTAATGTCGGTTCAAGCCAGATGATAACCGTATCATTAATACCTTCGCATTTTTGGTTATTAGCTGCATCCACCAGGTAGGGTGTAATTATATAGAGAATACGCTGGGCGGTATCACCTAAATTCTCCAATACCTGAACAATTGTTGAATCTTTCGTAAGTCGATTTCCGGCATAACGATCTGTTTTTACACTTAATGGATTATCGGGAACTACCACAAAATTAAACTCCATAAGCCGGGTTGGATACGATTTTGGTATTAGTCTGATAGATGTACTTGTTAAATTGCAAAGTGTGTCTGAAGAAGGCGCTGCATCAAGTTTTGCCGTGGGTTCAACAAAAATGGTGATGGTTACCGGAATTCCTTCACATTTCTGGTCACCTTTATCATTTAGGGTATATGGTGTGACAATATATCGGATTCTTTGTGCCGAGTCACTTATGTTTGTCAGTTGTTGAGAAAGGATACTGTCCTCAGTATAGTAAGTAACATTACTATAACCAGATAACCTGGTTGGATGATCGGGAACTGCCAAAATATTAAAATTAACTCCAATGGTAGCAATGGTTGGTGATGTGAAATGAATATTGGTGAAATCATAATTACAGATAGTATCCTGCTGTGGAATCGGAATTATTTTAGCGCTTGGTTCTACCCATATAATCACTGTGTCAGGGATACCGGGACATTTCTGGTTGTGGTTTACATCCAGAGTTACAGGAGTAAATATGTAAACTATACGTTGGAAGGTATCGCTGATATTAATTAGTTGGTGGCTTACAATACTATCCGTTGTGAGATTATTTGTGTTCGTATTTCCTGATTTTATAAACAGGCTCCCCGGATTATCAGGTAAAGCTATATAATTGAACTGGATACCATTTACCGAATGCGTCGGGCTTGTAAATGTGATATAAGTACTGTCGTTATTACATAAGGTATCAAATTGAGGTTCAGCGCTTAATTTGGAGGTAGGCTCTACATATATAAAGATTATGGTATCGTGTCCCTGATCGCAATAATAACCTGGATTAATCCCTCTTGGATCTTTTATTCTTGCTTTAAATCTGTAAGAAACCACCTGGAAGGTATCTGTGAGGTTAACGAGTGTATCAACGATATCTAATCCTGCAGCATATTCACCCGAAGCCTGAACACCGAGTACAGTACCGCCTGCATCGGTGGTGGTAAGTTCATAGACCTTTGTACCCTGAACACCCAGTAACTCATCATTCACCGTAATGGGTACTTCGGAAGAGTCACAGAAGATGGTATCGGGTACAGACACACTTAATCTTGGGGTCGGGTTGATATAAATGGTAATGGTTGTATCACCGCCCTGGCTGCAGAACTCGAAGGGGTCATCGCCGCGTGGATCTTTAATCCGGGCCTTGAAGTTATAAGTAATAGCCTGAACCTGGTTGGTCAGGTTCACGAGGGTATCTGTGATATCGGTACCTGCAGCATATTCACCCGAAGCCTGAACACCGAGTATATTTCCGCCTGCATTGGTGGTAGTAAGCTGGTAAACCTTATTCCCCTGAACCCCCAGTAGCCCGTCATTCACAGTAATATTGACTTCGGAAGAGTCACAGAAGATGGTATCCGATACAGAAACCGTGAGTCTTGGAGTCGGGTTAATATAAAGTCTGATGGTTGTATCTCCCCCCTGGTCACAGTAAACGGTACCATTTCGGTCATCCCTGATTCTTGCTTTGAAGTTGTAAATAACTACCTGAACCTGGTTGGTCAGGTTGACAAGGGTATCAGTGATATCAGTACCAGCAAGGTATTCGCCCGAAGTCTGCATTCCAAGCACAGTACCACCGGCATTATCAGTTGTAAGCTGATAGACCTTTGTACCCTGAACACCCAGTAACTCATCATTCACCGCAATGGTTACTTCGGAAGAGTCACAAAAGATGGTATCCGGTACAGACACGCTGAGCCTTGGGGTCGGGTTGACATAAATGGTAATGGTAGTATCACCGCCCTGGCTGCAGAACTCGAAGGGGTCATCGCCGCGTGGATCTTTAATCCGGGCCTTGAAGTTATAAGTAATAGCCTGTACCTGGTTGGTCAGGTTGACAAGGGTATCTGTGATATCGGTACCTGCAGCATATTCGCCCGAAGCCTGAACACCGAGTATATTTCCGCCTGCATTGGTGGTAGTAAGCTGGTAAACCTTATTCCCCTGAACCCCCAGTAGCCCGTCATTCACAGTAATATTGACTTCGGAAGAGTCACAGAAGATGGTATCCGGTACAGAAACCGTTAGCCTTGGTGTCGGGTTAATATAAAGTGTGATGGTTGTATCTCCCCCCTGGTCACAATATACGGTACCATTGCGGTCATCCCTGATTCTTGCTTTGAAGTTGTAAGTAACTACCTGAACCTGGTTGGTCAGGTTGACAAGGGTATCAGTGATATCAGTACCAGCAAGGTATTCGCCCGAAGTCTGCATTCCAAGCACAGTACCACCGGCATTATCAGTTGTAAGCTGGTAAACCTTTGTACCCTGTACACCCAGTAAATTATCATTCACCGTAATGGTTACTTCGGAAGAGTCGCAGAAGATGGTATCCGGGACAGACACACTTAATCTTGGGGTCGGATTAACATAGATAGAAATGGTTGTATCACCGCCCTGGCTGCAGAACTCGAAGGGGTTATCCCCGCGTGGGTCTTTAATCCGGGCCTTGAAGTTATAGGTTACAGTCTGTACCTGGTTGGTCAGGTTCACGAGGGTATCTGTGATATCGGTACCTGCAGCATATTCACCCGAAGACTGAACCCCAAGTACCTTACCGCCGGCATTGGTAGTGGTAAGCTGGTAAACCTTATTCCCCTGAACCCCCAGTAATCCGTCATTCACAGTAATATTGACTTCGGAAGAGTCGCAGAAGATGGTATCCGGTACAGATACGTTAAGTCTTGGTGTCGGGTTAATATAAAGTGTGATGGTTGTATCTCCACCCTGGTCACAGTAAACGGTGCCATTGCGGTCATCCCTGATTTTTGCTTTAAAGTTGTAAGTAACTACCTGAAACTGGTTTGTAAGGTTGACAAGGGTATCGGTGATATCGGTACCTGCAGCATATTCACCCGAAGACTGAACACCGAGTACATTACCGCCTGCATCGGTGGTGGTAAGTTCATAGACCTTTGTACCCTGAACACCCAGTAACTCATCATTCACCGTGATGGTTACTTCGGAAGAGTCACAGAAGATGGTATCGGGTACAGACACACTTAATCTTGGGGTCGGATTAACATAGATAGTAATGGTTGTATCACCGCCCTGGCTGCAGAATTCGAAGGGGTTATCCCCGCGTGGATCTTTAATCCGGGCCTTGAAGTTATAGGTTACAGTCTGTACCTGGTTGGTCAGGTTCACGAAGGTATCGGTGATATCGGTACCTGCAGCATATTCACCTGAAGCCTGAACACCGAGTACATTACCGCCGGCATTGGTGGTGGTGAGCTGGTAGACTTTATTCCCCTGGACACCCAGTAACCCGTCATTCACCGTAATATTGACTTCGGAAGAGTCACAGAAGATGGTATCCGGTACAGAAACCGTGAGTCTTGGAGTCGGGTTAATATAAAGTGTGATGGTTGTATCTCCACCCTGGTCACAGTAAACGGTACCATTTCGGTCATCCCTGATTCTTGCCTTAAAGTTGTAAGTAACTACCTGAACCTGGTTTGTAAGGTTGACAAGGGTATCGGTAATATCGGTACCTGAAGCATATTCACCCGAAGCCTGAATACCGAGTACATTCCCGCCTGCATCGGTGGTGGTAAGTTCATAGACCTTGGCACCCTGAACACTCAGTAAATTATCATTCACCGTAATGGTTACTTCGGAAGAGTCGCAGAAGATGGTATCCGGGACAGACACGCTGAGCCTTGGAGTCGGGTTGACATAAATGGTAATGGTTGTATCACCGCCCTGGCTGCAGAACTCGAAGGGGTTATCCCCGCGTGGATCTTTAATCCGGGCCTTGAAGTTATAGGTTACAGTCTGTACCTGGTTGGTCAGGTTCACGAGGGTATCGGTGATATCGGCACCTGCAGCATATTCACCTGAAGCCTGAACCCCAAGTACATTACCGCCGGCATTGGTGGTGGTGAGCTGGTAGACTTTATTCCCCTGGACACCCAGTAACCCGTCATTCACCGTAATATTGACTTCGGAAGAGTCGCAGAAGATGGTATCCGGGACAGAAACCGTGAGTCTTGGAGTCGGGTTAATATAAAGTGTGATGGTTGTATCTCCACCCTGGTCACAGTAGACGGTACCATTGCGGTCATCCCTGATTCTTGCTTTAAAGTTGTAAGTAACTACCTGTACCTGGTTGGTCAGGTTAACAAGAGTATCAGTGATATCGGTACCTGCAGCATATTCACCCGAAGCCTGAACCCCAAGTACATTACCTCCTGCATTGGTAGTGGTAAGCTGGTAAACCTTATTCCCCTGAACCCCCAGTAATCCGTCATTCACAGTAATGATTACTTCGGAAGAGTCGCAGAAGATGGTATCCGGGACAGACACGCTGAGCCTTGGAGTCGGGTTGACATAAATGGTAATGGTTGTATCACCGCCCTGGCTGCAGAACTCGAAGGGGTTATCCCCGCGTGGATCTTTAATCCGGGCCTTGAAGTTATAGGTTACAGTCTGTACCTGGTTGGTCAGGTTCACGAGGGTATCGGTGATATCGGTACCTGCAGCATATTCACCCGAAGACTGAACACCGAGTACATTACCTCCTGCATTGGTAGTGGTAAGCTGGTAAACCTTATTCCCCTGAACCCCCAGTAATCCGTCATTCACAGTAATATTGACTTCGGAAGAGTCGCAGAAGATGGTATCCGGTACAGATACGTTAAGTCTTGGTGTCGGGTTAATATAAAGTGTGATGGTTGTATCTCCACCCTGGTCACAGTAGACGGTACCATTGCGGTCATCCCTGATTTTTGCTTTAAAGTTGTAAGTAACTACCTGTACCTGGTTGGTCAGGTTAACAAGAGTATCAGTGATATCGGTACCTGAAGCAT
This sequence comes from uncultured Bacteroidales bacterium, assembly GCA_963781805.1. Taxonomy (GTDB): domain Bacteria; phylum Bacteroidota; class Bacteroidia; order Bacteroidales; family UBA10428; genus JAFGPL01. The sequence continues at coordinate 3,441,031 of CAWAHF010000004.1, read as the reverse complement.
ATTCACCCGAAGCCTGAACCCCAAGTACATTACCGCCTGCATCGGTGGTGCTAAGTTCATAGACCTTTGTACCCTGAACACCCAGTAACTCATCATTCACCGTAATGGTTACTTCGGAAGAGTCGCAGAAGATGGTATCGGGTACAGACACGCTGAGCCTTGGGGTTGGGTTAATATAAATTATGATGGTTGTATCTCCACCCTGGTCACAGTAAACGGTGCCATTGCGGTCATCCCTGATTTTTGCTTTAAAGTTGTAAGTAACTACCTGAAACTGGTTTGTAAGGTTGACAAGGGTATCGGTAATATCGGTACCTGAAGCATATTCACCCGAAGCCTGAACCCCAAGTACATTACCGCCTGCATCGGTGGTGCTAAGTTCATAGACCTTTGTACCCTGAACACCCAGTAACCCGTCATTCACAGTAATGATTACTTCGGAAGAGTCGCAGAAGATGGTATCCGGTACAGAAACCGTGAGTCTTGGAGTCGGGTTAATATAAAGTGTGATGGTTGTATCTCCACCCTGGTCACAGTAGACGGTACCATTGCGGTCATCCCTGATTCTTGCTTTAAAGTTGTAAGTAACTACCTGTACCTGGTTGGTCAGGTTAACAAGAGTATCAGTGATATCGGTACCTGCAGCATATTCACCCGAAGCCTGAACCCCAAGTACATTACCTCCTGCATTGGTAGTGGTAAGCTGGTAAACCTTATTCCCCTGAACCCCCAGTAATCCGTCATTCACAGTAATATTGACTTCGGAAGAGTCGCAGAAGATGGTATCCGGTACAGATACGTTAAGTCTTGGTGTCGGGTTAATATAAAGTGTGATGGTTGTATCTCCACCCTGGTCACAGTAGACGGTACCATTGCGGTCATCCCTGATTTTTGCTTTAAAGTTGTAAGTAACTACCTGTACCTGGTTGGTCAGGTTAACAAGAGTATCAGTGATATCGGTACCTGCAGCATATTCACCCGAAGCCTGAACCCCAAGTACATTACCTCCTGCATTGGTAGTGGTAAGCTGGTAAACCTTATTCCCCTGAACCCCCAGTAATCCGTCATTCACAGTAATATTGACTTCGGAAGAGTCGCAGAAGATGGTATCCGGTACAGATACGTTAAGTCTTGGTGTCGGGTTAATATAAAGTGTGATGGTTGTATCTCCACCCTGGTCACAGTAGACGGTACCATTGCGGTCATCCCTGATTTTTGCTTTAAAGTTGTAAGTAACTACCTGTACCTGGTTGGTCAGGTTAACAAGAGTATCAGTGATATCGGTACCTGAAGCATATTCACCCGAAGCCTGAACCCCAAGTACATTACCGCCTGCATCGGTGGTGCTAAGTTCATAGACCTTTGTACCCTGAACACCCAGTAACTCATCATTCACCGTAATGGTTACTTCGGAAGAGTCACAGAAGATGGTATCGGGTACAGACACGCTGAGCCTTGGGGTTGGGTTAATATAAATTATGATGGTTGTATCTTCACCCTGGTTACAGTAGACGGTACCATTGCGGTCATCCCTGATTCGGGCTTTGAAGTTATAGCTTACTACCTGTACCTGGTTGGTCAGGTTCACGAGGGTATCGGTAATATCGGTACCTGCAGCATATTCCCCTGAAGCCTGTACCCCGATTACATTACCTCCTGCATTGGTAGTGGTAAGCTGGTAAACCTTATTCCCCTGAACCCCCAGTAACCCGTCATTCACAGTAATGATTACTTCGGAAGAGTCGCAGAAGATGGTATCGGGTACAGACACACTGAGCATCGGTGTCGGGTTAACATAAATGGTAATGGTTGTATCACCGCCCTGGCTGCAGAACTCGAAGGGGTCATCACCGCGTGGATCTTTAATCCGGGCCTTGTAGTTATAAGTAATAGCCTGTACCTGGTTGGTCAGATTCACGAGGGTATCAGTGATATCGGTACCTGAAGCATATTCACCCGAAGACTGAACCCCAAGTACATTACCACCTGCATTGGTAGTGGTAAGCTGGTAAACCTTATTCCCCTGAACCCCCAGTAACCCATCATTCACAGTAATATTGACTTCGGAAGAGTCGCAGAAGATGGTATCCGGTACAGATACGTTAAGTCTTGGTGTCGGGTTAATATAAAGTGTGATGGTTGTATCTCCACCCTGGTCACAGTAGACGGTACCATTGCGGTCATCCCTGATTTTTGCTTTAAAGTTGTAAGTAACTACCTGAAACTGGTTTGTAAGGTTGACAAGGGTATCGGTGATATCCAGACCTGCGGCATACTCACCCGAAGTTTGAACACCAAGCACATTACCGCCGGCATTAGAGGTTGTGAGCTGGTAAACCTTTGTACCCTGTACACCGAGCAATAAATCATTGACAGTTATAGTTACTTCGGAAGAATCACAGAAGATGGTATCGGGAACCGAAACACTCAGTCTCGGTGTTGGATTGATATATAGTGTGATAATTGTATCATTATTTTTATCACAATAAAAAGTTCCCGTAAAGGGATTCTTAATCCTTGGCTTGAGCTGATACGTTAAGGATTGGACTGTACTGGAATGATTGATGAGAGTATCTGTAATACTGGTACCTGCCGGATATTCACCTGGTGTCTGATATCCGCTAATAAAACCATTTGCATCGTTTGTGATTAGTGAATACACTTTATCACCAAAAACAGTACCGTTTAAGTCATCAACGGATATGGAAATTTCTGAAGAATCACAGAAAACAGTATCATCTATATATGCCTCAAGCTGAGGGAATGGCTCAACCCATATTTCAATGGATGTATCCGGTAAACTTGTCAAATCATAAAGAACTGGTGATAAAGTATATATCACTTTAAGAACGGAATCACTCAGATTTGTAAGATTTTGAGATAAAGTAAAATCGTTAACCACGCTTGTACTAGAAGATTCACCAATAATATCATCAAAAGCTGAAACAGTCCACGAGTAAGATGTGCTGTCGATGTTACATGAAATATTTATTGAAAATGCATCCCCATTGCAAATGGTATCACTTACGGGATCAATAGTAACTACGGGTGTAGTCTCATAATAAACTGTTACAACAGCAATACAGGAATCTATATTCCCTGCAATATCCTTAGCGATCAATGTTACATTATTATCCCCCAGATTGGTTGAATTAAATACCGATTTGCTGATGGTTAAGGTAGCAATCGAACAGTTATCAAAAGTTCCGTTATCAATATCAGCCGGAGTTATTGAAACGAGTCCTGTTGTGTCATCAAGAAAGACATTTATGTTTTTACAGATGACTGTTGGATTTAAAGTATCTATTACTGTAACAGATGCTATGCATGATGAGCTATTACCCCAAATATCATATGCTGTAACAGTAATATTTACAGGACTGACCATATCAGCACAATCAAATATGTACCTTCCAGCTACAATTGAGTCTGTACCGCAAGCCTCAGATAAGCCACTATACACAAAGCTTGAATCTATAGTGAACTTTCCCGAGCTGTTGAGATAGATAGTGGTATCCTTACAGGTCAAAACCGGACTGATGGTATCAATAACATTAATAGCAGCGGAACAGGTGAAGCTGTTATTCCAGATATCATAAGCGGAGACATTGATATTTACTGGACTTCCGACATCAGCACAGTCAAACAGTGTTCTGGCCGGGACTATGGAATCAATGCCACAGGCCTCAACCACATTGCTGTAGACAAAACTGGAATCAATGGTAAACTGACCGGAGCTATTCAGATAGATAGTGGTATCCTTACAGGTTAAAACCGGTCTAATGGTATCAAGAACAGTCACATCGGCAGAACAAACATAAGTATTGCCGGATAAGTCATAAGCAGTAATATTGATATTTACAGGGCTTCCGACATCAGCGCAGTCAAAAAGCGTTCTGGCAGGCACAATAGAATCGATGCCACAGGCCTCAATCACATTGTTGTATACAAAACTGGAATCAATGGTAAACTGACCAGAACTGTTGAGATAAATGGTTGTATCCTTGCAGGTGATAAGCGGTGTAATGGTATCCAGCACGCTAACCACAGCAGGACAGGTACGGGTATTACCCGAAAGGTCGTAAGCAGTGACATTAATGCTGGCCGGTGTACCGACATCGGTACAATCAAAGAAGTATCTTTCAGGCACCACGGAGTCGATACCGCAGGCCTCGGTAATATTGGAATAAACAAAGCTGGAATCGATAGTAAACTGACCTGAACTGTTCAGATAAATGGTTGTATCCTTACAGGTGATAACCGGTGTAATGGTATCCAGCACGCTAACCACAGCAGGACAGGTACGGGTATTACCCGAAAGGTCGTAAGCAGTGACATTAATGCTGGCCGGTGTACCGACATCGGCACAATCAAAGAAGTATCTTTCAGGCACCACGGAGTCGATACCGCAGGCCTCGGTAATATTGGAATAAACAAAGCTGGAATCGATAGTAAACTGACCTGAACTGTTCAGATAAATGGTTGTATCCTTACAGGTTAAAACCGGTGTAATGGTATCTATAACAGTAACAGCAGCGGAACAGGCATAGCTGTTATTCCAGATATCATAAGCAGTAATATTGATATTTACAGGGCTTCCGACATCAGCACAGTCAAACAGTGTTCTGGCCGGGACTATGGAATCAATGCCACAGGCCTCAATCACATTGTTGTATACAAAACTGGAATCAATGGTAAACTGACCAGAACTGTTGAGATAAATGGTTGTATCCTTACAGGTTAAAACTGGGCTGATGGTATCAAGAACAGTCACATCGGCAGAACAAACATAAGTATTGCCGGATAAGTCATAAGCAGTAATATTGATATTTACAGGGCTTCCGACATCAGCGCAGTCAAAAAGCGTTCTGGCAGGCACAATAGAATCGATGCCACAGGCCTCAATCACATTGTTGTATACAAAACTGGAATCAATGGTAAACTGACCAGAACTGTTGAGATAAATGGTTGTATCCTTGCAGGTGATAAGCGGTGTAATGGTATCCAGCACGCTAACCACAGCAGGACAGGTACGGGTATTACCCGAAAGGTCGTAAGCAGTGACATTAATGCTGGCCGGTGTACCGACATCGGTACAATCAAAGAAGTATCTTTCAGGCACCACGGAGTCGATACCGCAGGCCTCGGTAATATTGGAATAAACAAAGCTGGAATCGATAGTAAACTGACCTGAACTGTTCAGATAAATGGTTGTATCCTTACAGGTTAAAACCGGTGTAATGGTATCTATAACAGTAACAGCAGCGGAACAGGCATAGCTGTTATTCCAGATATCATAAGCAGTAATATTGATATTTACAGGGCTTCCGACATCAGCACAGTCAAACAGTGTTCTGGCCGGGACTATGGAATCAATGCCACAGGCCTCAATCACATTGTTGTATACAAAACTGGAATCAATGGTAAACTGACCAGAACTGTTGAGATAAATGGTTGTATCCTTACAGGTTAAAACCGGGCTGATGGTATCAAGAACAGTCACATCGGCAGAACAAACATAAGTATTGCCGGATAAGTCATAAGCAGTAATATTGATATTTACATGGCTTCCGACATCAGCGCAGTCAAAAAGCGTTCTGGCAGGCACAATAGAATCGATGCCGCAGGCCTCAATCACATTGTTGTATACAAAACTGGAATCAATGGTAAACTGACCAGAACTGTTGAGATAAATGGTTGTATCCTTGCAGGTGATGACCGGTGCAATGGTATCCAGCACGCTAACCACAGCAGGACAGGTACGGGTATTACCCGAAAGGTCGTAAGCAGTGACATTAATGCTGGCCGGTGTACCGACATCGGTACAATCAAAGAAGTATCTTTCAGGCACCACGGAGTCGATACCGCAGGCCTCGGTAATATTGGAATAAACAAAGCTGGAATCGATAGTAAACTGACCAGAACTGTTGAGATAAATGGTTGTATCCTTACAGGTTAAAACCGGTGTAATGGTATCTATAACAGTAACAGCAGCGGAACAGGCATAGCTGTTATTCCAGATATCATAAGCAGTAATATTGATATTTACAGGGCTTCCGACATCAGCACAGTCAAACAGTGTTCTGGCCGGGACTATGGAATCAATGCCACAGGCCTCAATCACATTGTTGTATACAAAACTGGAATCAATGGTAAACTGACCAGAACTGTTGAGATAAATGGTTGTATCCTTACAGGTTAAAACCGGGCTGATGGTATCAAGAACAGTCACATCGGCAGAACAAACATAAGTATTGCCGGATAAGTCATAAGCAGTAATATTGATATTTACAGGGCTTCCGACATCAGCGCAGTCAAAAAGCGTTCTGGCAGGCACAATAGAATCGATGCCGCAGGCCTCAATCACATTGTTGTATACAAAACTGGAATCAATGGTAAACTGACCAGAACTGTTGAGATAAATGGTTGTATCCTTGCAGGTAATGACCGGTGCAATGGTATCCAGCACGCTAACCACAGTAGGACAGGTACGGGTATTACCCGAAAGGTCGTAAGCAGTGACATTGATGCTGGCCGGTGTACCGACATCGGCACAATCAAAGAAGTATCTTTCAGGCACCACGGAGTCGATACCGCAGGCCTCGGTAATATTGGAATAAACAAAACTGGAATCAATGGTAAACTGACCAGAACTGTTGAGATAAATGGTTGTATCCTTGCAGGTAATGACCGGTGCAATGGTATCCAGCACACTAACCACAGCAGGACAGGTACGGGTATTACCCGAAAGGTCGTAAGCAGTGACATTGATGCTGGCCGGTGTACCGACATCGGCACAATCAAAGAAGTATCTTTCAGGCACCACGGAGTCGATACCGCAGGCCTCGGTAATATTGGAATAAACAAAGCTGGAATCGATAGTAAACTGACCTGAACTGTTCAGATAAATGGTTGTATCCTTACAGGTGATAACCGGTGTAATGGTATCCAGCACGCTAACCACAGCAGGACAGGTACGGGTATTACCCGAAAGGTCGTAAGCAGTGACAATAATGCTGGCCGGTGTACCGACATCGGTACAATCAAAGAAGTATCTTTCAGGCACCACGGAGTCGATACCGCAGGCCTCGGTAATATTGGAATAAACAAAGCTGGAATCGATAGTAAACTGACCAGAACTGTTGAGATAAATGGTTGTATCCTTACAGGTTAAAACCGGTGTAATGGTATCTATAACAGTAACAGCAGCGGAACAGGCATAGCTGTTATTCCAGATATCATAAGCAGTAATATTGATATTTACAGGGCTTCCGACATCAGCACAGTCAAACAGTGTTCTGGCCGGGACTATGGAATCAATGCCACAGGCCTCAATCACATTGTTGTATACAAAACTGGAATCAATGGTAAACTGACCAGAACTGTTGAGATAAATGGTTGTATCCTTACAGGTTAAAACCGGGCTGATGGTATCAAGAACAGTCACATCGGCAGAACAAACATAAGTATTGCCGGATAAGTCATAAGCAGTAACATTGATATTTACAAGGCTTCCGACATCAGCGCAGTCAAAAAGTGTTCTGGCAGGCACAATAGAATCGATGCCACAGGCCTCAACCACATTGCTGTAGACAAAACTGGAATCAATGGTAAACTGACCGGAGCTATTCAGATAGATAGTGGTATCCTTACAGGTTAAAACCGGTCTAATGGTATCAAGAACAGTCACATCGGCAGAACAAACATAAGTATTGCCGGATAAGTCATAAGCAGTAATATTGATATTTACAGGGCTTCCGACATCAGCGCAGTCAAAAAGCGTTCTGGCAGGCACAATAGAATCGATGCCACAGGCCTCAATCACATTGTTGTATACAAAACTGGAATCAATGGTAAACTGACCAGAACTGTTGAGATAAATGGTTGTATCCTTACAGGTTAAAACCGGTGTAATGGTATCTATAACAGTAACAGCAGCGGAACAGGCATAGCTGTTATTCCAGATATCATAAGCAGTAATATTGATATTTACAGGGCTTCCGACATCAGCACAGTCAAACAGTGTTCTGGTTGGGACTATAGAATCAATGCCACAGGCCTCAACCACATTGCTGTATACAAAACTGGAATCAATGGTAAACTGACCCGAGCTGTTGAGATAAATGGTAGTATCCTTGCAGGTAATGACCGGTGTAATGGTATCCAGCACGCTAACCACTGCAGTGCAGGTACGTGTATTACCTGAAAGGTCGTACGCAGTGACATTAATGCTGGCCGGTGTACCGACATCGGCACAATCAAAGAAGTATCTTTCAGTCACCACGGAGTCGATACTGCAAGCTTCGGTAATATTGGAATAAAAAAAACTGGAATCAATGGTAAACTGACCCGAGCTGTTGAGATAAATGGTAGTATCCTTGCAGGTAATGACCGGTGTAATGGTATCCAGCACGCTAACCACTGCAGTGCAGGTACGTGTATTACCTGAAAGGTCGTACGCAGTGACATTAATGCTGGCCGGTGTACCGACATCGGCACAATCAAAGAAGTATCTTTCAGTCACCACGGAGTCGATACTGCAAGCTTCGGTAATATTGGAATAAACAAAACTGGAATCAATAGTAAACTGACCTGAACTGTTCAGATAAATGGTTGTATCCTTACAGGTGATAACCGGTGTAATGGTATCCATTGCGGTAACCATAGCAGGACAGGTACGGGTATTACCCGAAAGGTCGTACGCAGTAACATTGATGCTTGCCGGGGTCCCGACATCGGCACAATCAAAGAAGTATCTTTCAGGCACCACGGAGTCGATACCACAGGCCTCGGTAATATTGGAATAAACAAAGCTGGAATCGATAGTAAACTGACCTGAACTGTTGAGATAAATGGTTGTATCCTTGCAGGTGATAACCGGTGTAATGGTATCCATCGCGGTAACCACAGCAGGACAGGTACGGGTATTACCCGAAAGGTCGTAAGCAGTAACATTGATGCTTGACGGGGTCCCGACATCAGCGCAATCAAACAGGTACCTTGAAGGCACTACGGAGTCAATACCGCAGGCTTCGGTAATATTGGAATAAACAAAATTGGAATCAATGGTAAACTGGCCTGAACTGTTGAGATAAATGGTTGTATCCTTGCAGGTGATTTCTGGTTTGGTTGTATCCCCCACCCATACCGCCAATGAATCGTACCAGGTGCATCCCGTAGCGTTGGTTTGTGCAATAATTATCGTATCGTTTTCATTGATGAGATTAACTATTACTGAATCAAGATCTACATCTCCTGGAATATTACCACCCTTAACTGACCATACATAGGAATTGTCCGCAACAGGAGTAACTTTGTAAATTTTATTTGTGCCTTCGCCTGGGCAAATTAAAGTATCTCCCTGAATATCCGGATTAGGTGCATCTAACACTGTAACTCCATAATTCAACGAAGAATCGGTACAGGATGAATTGTCCGTAACTTTTAGTTTTATTGAATCATTAGCATCGCTGTTCCAGCGAACGGTTACAGAATTACTATCACTTACTCCAATAATATCTCCATCTCCTTCTATTACCCATTCATAACTATCAAATAAATCAGGAATAGAATATGTTGTGTTGTTGTACTGACATGCCTCAAAACCATTGTACTCCGAGTGAGGAGATGCGGAAGAGACGAAGCAAAATGTGGAAGGAGAGTTTTGGTTGTTATAGGAAGTAGCAATCCAGCCAGCAGTGCGAGCTGTAGTTGACATTCTAAATTCGTCGAATTTAGCATCGATATAGTGATCCGGAGCCCATTGGGATCTACCTAAATAATTGGTATTTGTTGCTTCAATATCTTGTGGATCAAAAGTAACACCGCCAGAACTACCATAGAAAACGCCATTTCTATATACTGTCATTGTATTTGCTACAGCATCTAAAACTACTGACCAATGAATCCAGCTGCCAGTATTGGCAGTAGGATTAACAATAGTTGGACCCTGTTCTACAACTGAAGGTGAAACTAAAATTTTTGCAGCAGTGCTTGACGGAGAGCCACCAGCAGTTGAAGGACACAAGAAAAAATAATCAGTAGTATTACCTTGCCCAAAATCGAAAATTCTTTCCCATTGAGTATCATCCCTGTCCAAATAAACCCAACCTTCGAAACTAAAATTTGTAACTCCCGAAAGGAATCCATTAGGCATTCTTAAATACCTGCCTAAGCCACTACTACTAAGTCTATCGGGGTTATTATTTAAATCCCTGCCGTCTCCTATTATACTTGAAGTTAAATTTGCTGTATTGGAATTGGGGTCAGTTAAATTCCTGCCATTCGATGTTGCATCACTTATGCTGTTATTAAAATGCCAAACAGCCATGTAATTTCCATTCCACACAGTTTCAGCCGAAGGATTAATTGTGACCTGTGGATTCCCATACAACATTTTAATGTAAGTATTTTGATTCGCAAAAAGTAAGGGTACCCGAACCCAGGCAATATATTTTCCAGTTGCAGGATTGTAATATTCTATCTGATGATCAAGTTTATATCCCGATGCATCGGTAAAGGCTATATCATAGCCATTTGCACTGAATACTTTTCCTCCATTTGTGGTATCTGCAAAATCACCATCATTGAGTGAGATCAGAACCGGAAAATTCAGCAAATCTTCAACACCACTGACATAAGAATCATAAATTGTGATTGTCCTTTCATATGAAAATCCCAAGGAGATAAAAGGTTGACTTATATTCAGGCTAGCACTATTACTTAGAGCACTAGCACAGGTTGTAACCAGACAAGCATAGTTACCCTCATCCGATGCTGCTACATTAGAAATGTTTAGAGTGGCTAATGTTGCCCCTGAAATATCCGCACCATTTGACAAATTTGTACCATTCTTTTGCCATTGCCAGGATACTGCTCCTGTTACATCTACTGAAAAACTGGCAGTGCTTCCAGCACATGTCGAAAAGTCTGAAGGATGGGCATTAAAAGAAATATCGCAATCGGTATGACCCAATCCATATTCTGTTCCAGTAGAAGAAATACCGGTTAAAATATTATTCCGGAATACAACATTTGAAGTGGCATCTGCATGAGTTCCAGAAATGGGATCATCCCATACTCCTGTTGTGGATGGACGGACAAGGACATGTGTTGACGAATTGATCTCATAATTATCAAAGCTATTGGCTGTCAATGAAATATCATAATCAGTTGAAGCAAATATTCCGTCTGATTTAAGTTTCCAATAACCGTTGTTAAACTGATTGACAATTGTTGTACTTCCCTCAATAATTGGAAGACCAGTTGAACCAGGATCAGTAGAAAAGAATTCAGCAGAAACATACCCATTGGAAATGTCCGAAAAATTCAGAATAACAGGATTATATGTTGTTGCATTGCCAATTGGGAATAGATAATCAGTATTAAGATAGGTACTATTAATGTATCTTTCGAGCTTGCCAATGATATGGCCTGAATAATAATTCAGATTAGAAGGATTGGAATTTGAAAGGACGAGTTGAAATGTTCCGGTATTGATATTTCCGTTATATAAGTTCAAATTGTTTTTAACTGTATCAATGCTGGTAAATATTACTGATCCAGATAATTTATTGACAGAAAGATTCCAGAATCCTTCCCCTGTTGTTTTTGTAATGGTTTGGTCACCGTTTCCGTTAAGTACAACAGTTCCTTGCTGCTCTTTAAAATTAGCTGAGTTGTTCCAGTTACCGCTTAATGTTATCTGATAATTATTGGTATTATCCACATCAAGATTGACAGATCCTGAGATTGTTAGATCATTGTTGACAATGATGTTGCCATTTAAATACTTGTCACCAGAGTTGGATAAAATTAAATTCCAATAAGCATCTTGTGGAGTATATACATTCTGATCTCCATTATTATTATAATTAAAAGTACTGTTGGTATTATTGCAATATAGTCGTAAATCGGAATCATAAGCAGAACCGCTATAATTCCAGATTGCATTTGCATAGTTATAGCATAAAACCCTATTTGATGAAACACTTTGAAAATTGCCTATTTGTGACAGTGTACCATAATTATAAATATTAAAATAAGAGCCATTGAAATTAATGTTTCCGTTAATAGTTAAAGAACCACCTGATTCAACTTTAAATGAATTATTAATATCCGAACTATTGTTAATTCTTAAATCATTTCCAATTAACATATTACAACCATTTCTTAGTATAACCTGACATGAATCATTATCAAAGGTTACTCTGGAATTAATGGATATACTGCCTGTGTTTTCGCAAATTACTGTATCCTTCAGGCTACTTGACGAAATGAGTAAATAATTAGTTATATTTATTGGAGAATTACCTGTTATATTTATCTTCGATGATGAACCTCCTACAAGAATATTATAGATTTCAAAGTTTCCTGCATTTTGAATATAATTATTCTTATTATTTTGATTAAATATAATAAAGGCATTTACAACGTCTCCATTTAAATTTCCTCCACCATATACATTTATTCCTCCTGAATTAATTATCAGATTAAATCCGCCACCCCACTGTAATGTACCGTAGATATTAATGACATTAACTGTATCGGCAATTGAGAGAGTAACTGTATAGCCAGCCTGGATTGTTGCTGTGTCATTTGCGTGTGGTGCAGAAGTTGTCCCCCATGTGGCAGGATTATTAAAATTTCCTGATACAACAGAAGTATATGAAGCAGCAAATGAAGAACCCGAGGACAGTAAAACCATCCCGGCCAGCAGGTATTTTATGAATTTTCTGATACCCAACGTTAGTGTTATAATATAACCAACAACTAATAAATTTTCAGACTAAAGTATTCTACGAAAATAGGAATAAAATGTTTTCTTAATCAATTAAATATTAACAATTTAATTTGGATAAATTGTTTGAAAAAAAAGAGATTGATTTCACTTGCTGATATAATTTATAAATATCACAATATCAATAATATAATAGACATAAGTAATGTACGTATTAGAATGGAAATTTTATCTGTCGCAGCAGTCAACAATGACATTGATCATATATCTGATGAAATATCAGTCTAAACCTAATGTTAATCCGGACTGTTTTTCAGTCTGAGCGTAATGTCAGTCTGAGCGTAGTCGAAGACTGTTCGTTAAACGAAACCCCCAACTTAACTTTCTTCAATATAAGGTAGTATGGAATAGCGAAACCACCCTTCGACTACGCTCAGGGTGACATTCCTTTCGACTACGCTCAGGGTGACATTCCTTTCGACTACGCTCAGGGTGATAATCCCTTCGACTCCGCTCAGGGTGATAATCCCTTCGACTCCGCTCAGGGTGACATTTCCTTCGACTCCGCTCAGGGTGACATTTCCTTCGACTTCAGGGTGACAATCCATTGTTGTCAACTTCAGAAAAGCTGGGTGAAGTCAGCTCATTAAAGGTATTGGATATCTAAATTCATCATGCTGAAGCACGACGTTACTCTAATAAGATTAACTCCCAGCTTTGGTTGGGTGAAATTTAGGGTATCCATTTTAAATTAAGTGCGCTTTAGCGTACTTTCCAGTCTTAAGTATACAGCAATGGGTAACATTCTCTTTCCCAACGGGTCGTGTCTCAGAGTGGCAATTCTTTCCCCGAATTTTCATTTTATACTCAAATTACCAAAATTATTGTTAAATTGTTTACGAATCGTCTGAAATTGTGAATATCATTTTGGTGTGTTATTTTGAATTCACTCAATCATTTCGTATTTTGCAACCATGTAAACACAGGATTTATTAATCATTAAATACCAATGGAAATTTCTCATACATTCAACCTCTCAGAGAAAAGCAAAAACTATCAATCGGAGGAATTTCATTCACTCAACATTGTTGCGGTAGCAGGAAAGAAAAAAATTGAAATTCCAAGCAGGATCAGCGAACATCTTTCCCTGTACAAAAGCAATCTGGAGCGAATAACCAATAGCAAAAAAGAAATTTACAACCTTATTTGTTCGGGGTACTTTTCAAAATCGATGCTGGATGAATTTTTGTTGCACAAGATATTCCCGATATATCATTTATTGGAAGATGAGAGATTAGTTATTGCAAAAATATCGGAAATTAAAAAATATCAACAAGGTTTTTCTCTTACATCGGGTCAACTTGAAAAAGATTACAGCCTGTATGCACAGGAAATATCCGATGTGTTTGACAAACATGTCAAAAGGGCATATTTATCAGAGTTGCGCGAACTATTTAGCGTTGCAGCGGAAAAAGAAAATGAAAAAGAACTGTTCCGGCTCTCTGATTTTCTTATTCATTTTATAAACTGGGGAAATACGTTTTACAACTATTACGAAACCTGTTTTGATATTATTCCCGGTCATCTCAGGAAGGTTGAAAATCATCTTAGCAATCCTCTTCGCACCAAAATAAAAGCCTACATGGCTTACCACAGTCATATCAACACCCTGAAAAGGCTGCTTGAAAAGCGTGAACAGGGAAGAATTTCCACCCTGTCGGTTTTGGACTGGAAAACAGATATTCAACAGTTACTGCTAAAACAGTTTAACTCGGTTTTTGGAAGCAGGAAATCCAATGAATATATCAAATCTTTGGACGGAATAGTGAATCTGGTTCTTGAGCAATAATGGATTGACTGTTATTTTTACAATTTGTTCCTGTTCTTTGCCCGATTCTCTTTCTCTCTCATTTTTAAGTTCTACCAGTTCTTAAGATTGAATTTTTTCAACTGTTTATCCAGGCCGCGTGCATTGCCGGTAACTTTATCAAGCAACGCCCAGAAATTTTTCCCGTGATTTTTTTGTACCGTATGTGCCAGTTCATGCAATATAATATAATCGCATAACTGTTGGGGTAATCGCATTAGTTGCACATTCAGGTTAATATTATTTACAGAGGAACAGCTTCCCCAGCGTGTTCCGGCATTTTTAACAGAGATGGTCCGGTAACTGAATCCGAATTTTCCGGCAAGTTCTTTTACCCTGGCGGGCAGATAAGTTTTGGCTTCGATTCTCCATGCTTCGGTAATGGCTTTTCGTATATAGTTTTGAATTCTCTCATCCTTTACATCGGCTGTTTGCGGATAAAAAACATAAATAAAATTGTGTTTGATGATAATCTGAAGCGTATTTTTTTGATGCGGCATTAATTTTAACCGGTGTTCCCGGGTCTCAAAATTTGTTTGAAGGTCGAAAACCGTGCGGTTAGTTGATAACCTGCGCATTTTTTCAACACTGTTTTTTATCCATACCATTTTATCTGTTACAAATTTTTCAGCTTCTTTAAAACTTATCGTTTCGGGCACCGATACATTAATACCCTGAGAGGGACGGACAGTAATTCTCAGATTCCTGAACCTGGAATTTTTAGTAAGTTTTATGGTGCCAATTCCTTCGAGTGTGAATAATTTTGTCATAAAAAACAGTCCGATATGATATCCTAATTTATTTAAATGTACTATTTTAACCGATTGAAAACAATCGGACTAATTTCAAATCCATGAAACGAACATGAAAATGAGTATCGTTGGTTACAAATATAATCCAGATCCTTATTTTCTTTGCGTGTCAGAACAGACTATTCATTTTAAAATACCAACTGATGAAACAAAATAAAGCAATTCGGTTATTATTCGTTGTATTCTTTCTTCATTTTTTATGCACTAGTTATTCACAGGAAAAGTGGTCGCTGGAAAGGTGTATCATGTATGCTCTTGAGAATAACATACAGATTAAGCAGCAGGAGCTGGATACACGGGTAAAGGAAAACTCCCTTCTTCAGTCTAAATTAGATTTGCTGCCTTCTTTGAACGGAAATTACGGACAAAGCTATACCAATGGACGGGCCTTGGATCCTACCACATACACATTTAAAGAAAATCAGACGGTTATTGGGGGCAATTTTTCTGCAAGTTCCCAGGTAGATGTGTTCAGTGGGTTACAGAAAGTCAATACCATCCAGCAAAATCAGTTCGATTTGAAGGCAAGTCTTAAAGACCTGGAAAAACTTAAGAATGATATTTCGTTGAATATTGCTGCTGCTTATCTGCAGATATTGCTAAATACTGAACTGATGACTGCAGCTAAAAGCAAGTACGATGTAACACTGCAACAGGTAGAACGTACCAAAAAGCTTGTAACATCCGGAAGCCTGCCCAGGGCTTCGTTGCTTGAGATTCAGGCACAGGCTGCCGCAGATGAATTGAATGTAGTGAATGCACAAAACAGTATTGACCTGTCTTATCTTACCCTTGCCCAATTGCTGGAACTTGACTCAACCAAAGATTTTGAAATTGAAATACCTGCAATAGAAGTAGCTGATACCAATGACATTGTTGCCGATGTAGATCAAATTTTTGATATATCGCAAAATGTGCTGCCTCAGATTAGAAGTGCGGAATACAAACTTAGAAGTGCACAGAAACTTTTGTGTGTTGCACGAAGTGGCTATAGTCCGCGTATTTCTGTTTCGGGAAATATTTCTTCCGGGTTTTCCGATGCCCGGCAGCTTATCACCGGATATACGTATGAAACAAGAGTAATAGGACAAACTGCCGGAGGGGAGGATGTTACAACTCAGTATCCGGTACCGATAAACGGAATCTATCCAAAACGGGACCAATTATCGGACAATATTAGCAAAAGCCTGTCTTTCAATATCAGTGTTCCTATCTTTAACGGATGGTATGTAAATAACAACGTAAGCAATGCTAAAATATCTATTCAGAACTACAGGTACAACCTTGAAAATTCCAGGAATTTGTTGTATAAAGAAATTCAACAGGCTTATGCAGACGCCAGGGCAGCGCTGAAAAAATACAAGGCATCCGAAAAGGCATTGATTTCTATGGAAGAGTCTTTTGGTTATACCAAACAGAGATTTGAAGTGGGATTGGTAAATACGGTGGATTTTAATGTGGCGTCGAATCAATTAATTTCTACCAGATCTGACCTGCTGCAATCGAAATATGAATATATTTTTAAAATTAAAATACTTGATTTTTATCAGGGCAAACCATTATCTTTAAAATTGAATTAAACATGAATCCTATGAATTCAAAGAAACTTTTACGGAATTTAATAATTGCAGTCATCGTTCTTATTCTGTTTGCCATTGTCGGGAAAAAGGCCGGCTGGTTTGGAAAAGAACTTGTTTATAATGTTGCAGTTGACACGGTGAAAAGAAGAGATATAACCGAAGTAATAACTGCCAATGGCAAAATACAACCGGAAACGGAAGTCAAGATCAGCCCGGAAATTTCGGGTGAGATAATAGAACTTTTTGTAAAAGACGGGGATATAGTTAAGGAAGGTCAATTGCTTCTTAAAATAAAACCTGATATGTATATTTCAGCTCGCGACAGAGCAGCCGCAGCTGTTGATGGTTCCAGGGCAAATCTGGCAAACGCCAAAGCTCAGCTTGCGCAGGTAAATGCCCAGTTTGAGCAGGCGCGATTGTCGTACGAACGGAATAAAAAACTCTGGAATGAAGGGGCAATCTCTGAATCCGATTGGGAATCGGCGCAATCTGGTTACGAAATTGCCAAAGCAAATGTGGAATCTGCCAAACAATCAGTAATAGGTGCAGAGTATTCCATCAACAGCGCCAGGGCCTCATTGAACGAAGCCAACGAAAAATTAACCAAAGCTTCCATTTATGCTCCCATGTCAGGTACGATTTCCGCATTGTATGTTGAAAAAGGTCAACGGGTTGCCGGAACTGATCTGATGGCCGGTACTGATTTGCTTACCATTGCTGACCTGAGCAAGATGGAATTGCTGGTTGAAGTTAACGAGAACGATATCGTAAGAGTAAAAGAGTCGGATACAGCGCTGATAGAGGTAGATGCTTATCTTGACAGAAAATTCAAAGGGGTGGTGACACAAATTGCAAATTCTGCCAATACAACCGGCATGTCGACAGATCAGGTAACCAACTTTGAAGTGAAAATTTTGCTTCTGAAAGGTTCTTATCAGGATTTGCTCGATAAGGGAAATTACAAACCATTTCTGCCCGGAATGTCTGCCTCGGCCGATATCATGACGCAACGAAAAACGAATGTTCTTTCAGCGCCTATTCAGGCGGTTACCACCCGGCTCGACTCCCTGAATAAGTCGGATAGTTCGGCCATCGAAAATATTAAAAAATCACCGGATGAGGTTGTTTTTCTGTATGACAACGGAAAAGCAGTTCAAAAGGTAGTAAAAACAGGAATTCAGGATAATAATTATATTGAAATAACCGATGGGCTGACAGAAAACGATATTATTATCAAAGCGCCTTACGACGTAATTTCAAAAAAATTAAAGGACGGTTCGTTAGTAAACAAGGTAAAGGAGTCTGAACTGTATAAGAAAAAGAAGAAATAGAAATCTTTCATTCTTATCAGAAAACAGTTTTTCCGGGTTAAAAGCATTATTTTTGCACACCCGGATGTGCTGGTATCGGTTAATCCTCAAGATATATCCGGGATGATGTAAAATTTTCCGATGGCGCTTATATTATGCATAGATACTGCAACACCGGTTTGTTCTGTGGCCCTTGCAGACAAAAAGGAAATCATTGCTCATATTGATAGCTCCGAAGAAAAGGTGCATGCTTCGCATCTCGGAATTTTTGTTGATAATGTGCTTAAGAAAGCAGGAAAGTCGGTGAAACAACTGGATGCGATAGCCATTAGCAAAGGTCCGGGTTCTTTTACTGGTCTCAGGATAGGAGTTTCACTGGCTAAGGGGCTTTGTTACGGGAGTGACATCCCTCTCATAGCGGTGGATACGTTACAAGCCATAGCCTTCGGAATGATAAAAGCAGTTGAGAATAAACATACTGAGCTACCGTCATTTGAAAATATGCGCTATTGTCCGATGATAGATGCCAGAAGAATGGAGGTATATACGGCGGTTTATGATTCTCAAAATCAGCCGGTAGAGAAAGTAACCGCAAAAATTATTGATGAAAGTTCTTTCGAATCCTATCTTGAGAAAGGGAAACTTGTATTTGCAGGCGACGGAGCTTCGAAATGCAAAGACCTGATAAGAAATAGAAATGCATTTTTTCTGTCAGAATTTGCACATTCAGCTGTTTTTATGAACGAGATTGCTCAACAACTTTTTAATGATGAGAAATTTGAAAATATTGCATACTTTGAACCCTATTATTTGAAAGATTTTATCGCAACTATTCCGAAAAGAAAAGTTATTTGAGATCTCACCACGATGAATCTATCCCGAATTCAGATTCAATTGTTTTTGCTTATTCGAATAGCTGATATCGGTTAACCAACAGAGGGCATGAACCAAAATATTTGAATGATTTCTTAAACTTCAACAGGCACTAAATTTGTAATAATTTAGTTATCTTTAAAATTAAAATCGTTTATCAGCGATACGATTATTTTGCAAAGCAATCAATTAAACTAGTATGAGATCAGTTGTATTCTTTGTATTTGGATTACTTTCATTTCTCACTGCATCTGCTCAATCCCAGCCTGAACTTAAAAAGTTCAAGTCATTTACCTCGGGCGAACAACTGGTGTATCTCATCCGCTATGGATTTATACATGGAGGAGAAGCAAGTGTATCGGTTAACCTTGAAAAATATAATGGCAAAACGGTGTATCATGCATATCTTGTGGCACAATCAAAAGGGGTTGCCGATAAATTATTCAGTGTAAAAGATGTGTATGAAAGTTATTTCGATCCTTCCTCCTGTCTTCCAATTAAGGCAGTTCGAAATATAAAGGAAGGCAATTACAAGTATTATAACGAAGTATTTTATAATCATGACGATAGCACATTGTACAGTCAGCGCTCAGATTCAACATTTCGGGTTCCTCCGTACATTTTGGATATGGTTTCAACACTGTATTATATTCGTAGTGTGAATATGGATAAAATTTTCAAAGGAGCGGTTATCGAGGTAATTACATTTTTCGGGGATGAAATATTCCCTTTTAAAATAAGATATAGCGGAAAAGAGGAGTTAAAAACCAATTTTGGGAAAATCAGATGTCTTCGGTTTGATCCGGTGGTGGAACCCGGAAGGATATTCAAAACCGAGGATGATATGACGATCTGGATTTCAGATGACCAGAATTTGTTACCCATTTTGGTGAGATTTAATATGTGGGTTGGGTCAATCAAGTGCGAACTGGAAAACTTTTCAAATTTAAAGTACGATTTTAAAGCAAAGGAATAAACATCTTATTCAGATACAAAGGAATATTCTTTCAGATGAAATATAAGGTGATAGGATTTGAATTTTAAAAATATCTTTGCAATTTTGTGCTTCGATTTTCAAAATGAATAAGTAGTAAAGACTTTAGCGAAAAAATTTATGGCAACGACAGGGGATATTAAGAACGGATTGTGTATCGAATATAACAATGACATTTATACGGTTGTACAATTTCAGCATGTAAAACCCGGTAAGGGAGGTGCATTTGTCCGCACAAAATTAAAAAGCCTTACCAACGGCAGGGTGATTGAGAATACATTTACTTCAGGACATAAAATAAACATAACGAGGATAGAGAGAAGGCCATATCAGTTTCTTTATGCCGACGATATTGGTTTTACATTCATGCATAACGAAACTTTTGAACAAATACCCATCCAGCATGATATGATTGAAAATCCCGATCTGATGAAAGAGGGCCAAAACGTAGAAATTGTATTTCATGCGGATACCGAAACTGCCCTTTCAGTAGAGCTTCCTCCTTTTGTGGAACTGGAGGTTACCTATACCGAACCCGGAATCAAGGGCGATACATCATCGGGTTCAGCGCTTAAACCAGCCACCGTTGAAACAGGGGCTAGCATTATGGTTCCCCTGTTTATTGATACGGGAGAGAAAATACGAATCGATACAAGGGACAGGTCATATTATGAGCGTGTAAAATAATACCCCTATAAATTATAAATTTTAAAATGTCCAGATCAGCTTCCATAAACCGCCTGCAACTTACCACTTTTAAACTTAAATCGTTATTGCAAATAACAGAAGCAATAAATGAGAATCTGACCCAGGATGAGTTGTTGGAAAGATATGAAGAACTTCTTACCAAAGATTTAAAGATAGGGAAAGTATTGGTTTATAAGTTCGAAGAAAATTGGAAGTGTATCCTTATATCAGGTGAAGTGGGAGAAAGATATCAGAACATCGATATTGAAACCGATCTGATGTGTCTCACCGAGATTACACCTGTTACCTCGTCACCGAATAAAAACCTCGAAGGTTTTGATATTATTATTCCTGTTATCCATAATAACAAGCATATTGCATTTGTTATCATTGGGGATATTGATGAGGAATGTGAGGGTATCAGCCCAACCATTAAGCACCTTACCTTTATTCAGACACTCTCAAATATCATCATAGTTGCTACGGAAAATATCAGATTGTTTAAGCAGTTATTACAACAGGAAGCTTTAAAAAAAGAGCTTGAACTGGCGTCCAAAATGCAAAGCATGCTGATTCCCAGTCAACTTATTTTACCAAAGAACGATAAGATTCATATCACTGCTTTTTATCAGCCCCACCTTGAGGTGGGAGGAGATTATTACGATTATATTGAACTGAGCAAGAATGAAATCGGATTCTGTATCTCCGATGTTTCAGGCAAAGGAATGTCTGCAGCCCTGCTTATGTCTAATTTTCAGGCAAATCTTCGTGCGCTGTTTACACACGAGATTTCTCTGTCGGCATTGATGGAAAGTCTTAACCAGCGGGTAATGCAGGCAGCAAACGGTGAAAAATTCATCACGCTTTTTCTCGCAAAATTTAATTTTAAAACACGCGAGCTTGAATATATCAATGCAGGACATAACCATCCGCTGATGTATCAAAAAAACCGAAAAGAGCTCAGTTTTTTAACCAAAGGATGTGTCGGGATTGGTATGCTTGATGAGATTCCAATGATTCGAAAAGGATCCATTACGATAGAAGAACCCACAAAGATTCTTTGTTATACCGATGGATTAACTGATTTGCTTGACGGGAAAGGAGTTACTTCGGGTACTGAGGAGATTGAACAATGCCTTACCAACCCTTCGACCATTGAAACCAATATTAAAGATATTATTGAGAGACAAGGAATTAATGAAGAAAATACCGCTATTTTTGATGATATCTCTATTTTAGGTATTGAATTCTTCTGATTTCTCCGATTCCTTATTCTTTTTGCTTCTCTGACTGATATCCATTGAGACAAGAATGGCAGTAAAACCCCAGAATGGAGCAGATGCTTTATCCATATCGAGGAAATTATTTAACATGCCATGTATATAATATGTTATAAGGCCTAAAAAAACTGAGACCGCAATTATTTTACTGTTTCTGTCAGTAGCATTTGCATATACCCTTACACCGGTAATCAAGGTTAAAATCACAATTAAAAGAAACGACAACAAACCAAAAAATCCCGATTCTGCCAAAGGGCCCAGGTATTCACTATGGGCATTTCCGCGGTTGGCATCATTCGTACTGATGAGCGTTTTTTCCCGGGTGACCTGAAAAGGGGCATACTGAAACATATACGTTCCAGGTCCCCAGCCCAGCAAAGGTTTTTCCATAAACATCCGCAAGGCACAGCTCCAGCGGTTTATACGTTCCAGGTTGGATGCATCATCCGTCATATCTGACATAGATTGTAAATGTTGTGAAAGCGCAGAAGTGGAACGATGTCTGTTTTCATCAATTTTTAATGCAATTTCATCAGACTTATTAATGATGAAGATAATTCCAAGTATTCCGATAATCATCAGAATCGAGAATCTTATTCTGAATAGAAGAACGATCAGAAATACTGCTGCAATCATCAAGCTTAACCAGGCTGCCCGGGTATATGAAAAAACAATAGCCACACCTAATATTACCAGAACAAATGCTGAAGCAATTCTTACAAGCAGCCGGGAGGAGTTATTAAAGATGAATCCTGCAGCCACAGGGATCATCATTGCAAGAATTGCACCATACGAGGTATGGTCGGTATAAAACGGATTCATGGTCGAATGGGCCGCTTTCTGATTCATAAAACCAAAAGATGCATGATTTTTTAGGGTATAGGCTATAACAATCAGTAAGGCCAATATATAACACCAAAGATATTTTTTTATATTTTCCTGTTTTTTAAACATCTGGGCTGCAACAATATAAAACGGAATTACAAACCAGATGCGCGACAGGAAAAACTTTATTGAAACCCAAAACATCGTACTGGAAAGGGAAGTGAAAAAAATCCAGAACAAATTAAAGAAAATGGCAAGAGATACAGGATGCATCAGGAGAGATGAGTCTTGTTTTTCACCTTTTATAAGCTTCAGCAGGTAAATCAAAACGAGTCCTACCAGTAAAGGTTCTGTGGGTAGCCACATATCAAAATCAAGTCCGCCAAATAATTCCCTGAGCGGTATGGAGAGAGGAGTTAGGAAAACAATTATCAGGAGATAGGTATCGAGCCGTACAAATGCAATGAATACCAATGATAACAAAACAGACACATAGTTAAAATAGGGGATACCTTTATAAAGAATTAAAAAAGCATTAATCATCATAAAGACGAATGCGAGCAAATAAACTTTATATGTATCCGTTATTTTCAGCAAAACAAATAGAGATTAAGCTGTCTTTTGCCTGGATCGTATCAATGAAATAAATAATAAAACAATATATGCTAAAATAAAGGTAGCTATGGTAAATTGCAGGATGATGAGCGATTTTTTCGGATAGCTTTTTTTATCGGCAGGTATTGCATTATCCACTACATATTTGTAGGGCAATAGTTGTTCCGCATCAACTTTAGCTTCTGTATATCTCTGTTCAAGTACCATCCGCCTGTTATATTCCAGGATTAGTTTTTCAGAAAGAGAAGTGAATATGCCAGAATACTTTTCAAGAATTTTCAGTTTATTTGCAATTGCTTTTGCTGCAGTTTCTTTTCCATCGATTATTGCGGTAGCGTAAGCTTTGGTTAATTCTTTTGCCTGATATTCAACATTAATAATTCCCATAAGTTGAAATATCCTGAGTGAATCTTCCATTACTTTAATAATAGTATCAGATCTATAAAATTCATTCTTAACTGCATATACAGCCTGCAACGTTCTATCATGTAGAATACCATTCATGGTTGAGTCTATCAAACCTGCTATGTCATTGGCAATATTTGCTGAGGTCCTGGGATCTTTGTCCAATACTTCAATTTCGACCGACACATATTTTGTTCTTCGAAATCTGATATTGGATTGATACACTTTATTCATTTCGTAGTTTTTATGCTTCTCATTTGGATCAATATCATAGTGGGTAAACAAATCATATTTGTTAATAATTCTATTTTTAATCTTTTCAGAGTTAAGTATCTGAATTAACTGGTCGCATTGCTCCTCTGCTCCAAATTCGAAAAGTGTTTGTTTTCCTGCATAAGCAGTTGTTAATAAATACTTTGAAACGGATGCCGCAGGGATAGGATAAAGTACCACCGTAGACTTATATAATTCGGTTATTCTGTAGGAAATGATGGTCGAAATAACAATTGCAATAAATGTTATAATCATCAGGGGATTTCTTTTTTTCCATGCAAATTCAATCAAATCAGTTGAGGTAAACTTGAATGCAGAATTATTTTCGTTAGCCATAATTTATTATTTATGAAATTAATCTCGATACGTTGGGATATATATAGTTTATACAATGATACTCAAAATAACTCAGATACTTTTTATCAGGAAATAGTTCTTTTTACCTTTCTGTATCAACAGATATTTGTTGTTTAAAAGATAGCTCTGATCAATTGTCATTTCAGGATTTTCCACTTTTTCCTTGTTTATACTTAATCCGCCTCCCTGAACCAGTCTGCGCAATTCTCCTTTGGATTCAAAAACCGGGGCTATCTCAACAAGAAATTCGGTAAGGGCCGATTTGTTTTTAAAACTGGTTTCACTTACTTCAAATAGTGGGACTCCTTCGAATACGCTTAAAAAGGTGGCTTCATCAAGCTTTCTGAGTGTGCTGGTTGTGCCTTTACCAAAAAGTATCTGGGAAGCATCCACTGCAGTTTCAAATTCTTCCTTTGAATGTACCATGGTGGTTATCTCCTGTGCGAGCGTTTTTTGTAATAAACGTAGGTGAGGTTCATTTTCGTGTCTTGTAATTAAATCCTTAATCGTATTATGATTTAAAAGCGTGAAAATTTTAATATATTTTTTTGCATCTTCATCTGAAACATTTAGCCAAAACTGGTAAAAGGCATATGGTGTGGTTTTCAAAGGATCGAGCCAAACATTGCCCTGTTCGGTTTTACCAAACTTTCCCCCGTCTGACTTGGTAATCAGCGGACAGGTGAGGGCATAAGCTTCACCCCCTTCTTTTCTGCGGATAAGTTCGGTGCCTGTAACAATATTGCCCCATTGATCAGAACCGCCCATCTGCAGTTTGCAGTTTTTCGTTTTATAGAGATGAAGAAAATCATATCCCTGTACAAGCTGATAGGTAAATTCGGTAAACGACATCCCCTGATTGGAATCCTCTCCCAGGCGTTTCTTTACGCTATCTTTCGACATCATATAGTTTACAGTGATATGCTTCCCAATCTGACGAATAAATTCTAAAAACGTAAAATCCTTCATCCAGTCGAAATTGTTCACCATTTCAGCCTTGTTAGGAGCTTTTGAATCAAAATCGAGAAATTTGGATAGCTGATTCTTAATTCCTTCCAGATTTTTCCGCAAGGTTTCTTCATCCAGCAGGTTTCGTTCTTCAGATTTTCCCGACGGATCGCCAATCATACCTGTGGCTCCTCCTACCAATGCAATAGGTTTATGACCGGCCAGCTGGAGATGTTTTAACAGCATGATTTGCGCAAAACTACCCACATGCAGCGAATCAGATGTGGGATCAAATCCAATATAGGCAGCAGTCATCTCTTTTGCCAGTTGTTCTTCCGTTCCGGGCATAATATCGTGTATCATGCCTCTCCATTTCAATTCATCAACCAAATTCATCATCAAGATTTTTGCAAAGATAATATTTGAATTGAATTACTGTAACTAATTTTTGTCAGCCATTATCTCTTCCGGATTATGATACTTTTCCTTTAATTTGTCGTATTCCGAACGGAGGTAGGGATAGATTGCAGGCGCCAATACCTGTAAAGGTTTAAAAAGAAATGATTTCTCAATATCCTTTTTCGGAAGAATGGTTACTTTTTTGTTTATTCGTTGGACGATCACCAAAAAAACACTGATGATTAACGCATTTTTAATCAGGCAAAAAAGCGCTCCTGCTAACCGGTTGAATACCCCGAGCGCTATGGCTTTTATCAGTTTATCGACGGCCCAGGCTGTTAAATGCGTTAGAATAACGATTAATACAAAAGTCAGTATAAATGCAATCAAATGAATATTCTCGGGATTAAACTCAAACTTTGAAGATAGCATGTTAGCAGTGTATCCTGAAAATTTTATAGCTCCGAATACGCCAAGAATCAAAGCAAATAAGGATGCTATGGCAATAATAAATCCCCTGGTGAAACCCCGGTAAATGCTCCAGCCAAGAATAATTAGAAATATAATATCAAGCCAGTTCATCGGTTAATTTAAGGTGTTAAATAGGTTAACTGATTAACGGAGGTTAAAATAGTAAAAAGTGTTCTAAATCTGATACATTTCCTTTTATAATTTGTCCTGCATGAAATTAAATTCTTGCCTGCAACCTAATCAATACGAGGATATCGTTGTCGATTCAGGCAAATTTTGAAATTAAAAATTCTTCTGAAATTACCTCTCTCGTCTCAGGTGAAGGATAAGTCAGGATATAACCTATCTTAAATTTTGTTTTCAAATTCCCGAACCGGCTTAAAATGGAGAATATTTTTGTCCATAATTTAAATCAGATTATCTTTGCAACCGTAATTCCGGATTAGTTAAAAGTACTACAGCCCCATGCCTGTCTGAAATAAGCCGGGCAGGGTTCAGGAGGTGGTCCCGGCCAGCGGTATACTAAACTGTAAATCCAGGTTCTTTTATAAAAAAATGGCCCCATAGTTCAAGGGATAGAACGGCGGTTTCCTAAACCGTAAATTCAGGTTCGAGTCCTGGTGGGGCTACTAATATCTAGGATTATTCAAAAAAGCATTCTTAAAACTTTCTTTGCAGGTTTTTATAACTCCTTCACAATAGCTTTGATGGCTTCAATATGATCTGTTGGTTTGAATTTAAATCTTTTTTCAAATTTGGAACTGTTGAAAAAGTAATCCCTGTCGTATTGATAAACCATTTCTTTTAATTCTTTCATGATTGGCATTATAAGTCCCATCAATCCGATCAGCCAACCGGGTAATGCATTGTATTTAGGTTTTGTATTCAACTCTTTGGCTATAATTTCAATCCATTGTTTTCCTGTAAGTTTTGTCGTTGAAGCAGGTAGATGCCAGACCTGATGATATGCATCAGAGGTATTGCCCAGAATAGCTGTAGCTTCTGCAGCATCAGGGGTATAGGTATAGTTGTGTATTTTATTAATATCTGCAAACCACATGGCAGCTTTGCCTTTCTTCAGATTTTTGAAGACAGTCATAACTAAAACACTTCTGTCATTACCGGGTCCGTAAAAATCTGCAGACCGGGCAATAAGTGCAGACAATTGTCCTTTGTTGAATTCATCAGTAATCATTTTAGCAATCTGTGCCCTTACTGCGCCTTTTTTGCTGCTCGGATTAACGGGAGTTTCTTCGGTCATGTTTCCCAAATGATTTCTGTCATACATGTAAATATTGTCAAAGAAAACAAGTTTTGATTTATATTGCTTGCAGGCATCAATGACATTTTTCATAAAGGCAGGCCACTTTTCCCTCCAGACTTTTATATTATAATCAAATCCGATAGTTATATAGGTTACCTCGGCCCCTTCTACAGCTTTAAAAACATCGGCACGTTTGGAAAGATCAGCAGACATCAGCTCATCAGATTCATTTACTTTTTTAGGATTACGACTAACGATTCTTACTTTATCTGTATAATGTGCAAGATATAATGCCAAATCACTTCCCACAGAACCTCCGCCTCCTAATATTACCTGCATAGTTTTAAATTTTTTATGTTATAATTCATTGTAAGATATTAATATAACATTAAACCTGGTATTTGGTTGGATGAAGTTGAAAATTATTTAGGCTCACACTCTAAATTTTTCCATTCACCGGTAAATTTTCGTCTTCTGTCGACTTTTATTTCATGCAATCCGGCATTTAATTTACTTTTAATCATACATTTTATAAAGTATTCTATATGAGTAAAAAAATTGTAATAATTGGCGGTGGAGTTGCAGGACTGTCCACAGGTATATTTGCGCAAATGAATGGGTATGATGCTGAAGTAGTAGAAATGCATACCATTCCCGGCGGACAATGTACCGCCTGGATTAAAAAGGGTTACAAATTCGACTATTGCCTGCACTGGCTTGTGGGAACAGCTAAAGGACCATTTCATAATCTCTGGAAAGAAACAAATGTTATCAATAATACGACAACCATAGTCGATCATGAAATCCATACGAGGATGGTAAATGATAAGGGAGAAGATTTTATCATATATTCAAATATAGACAGATGGGAGGAATACCTGCTTAAAATAGCGCCATCAGATGCAAAAGGTATCCGGAAAATGTGCAATGACATGCGAAGAGGAGGCTCATTTGAGCCTGTTGATGATGGAGATGGAATAAAGGGCAAAATCAAAAAATACATTGCCAAATTGAAAATAATTCCTCTCCTGCCGCTGTTTATCAAATATGGCAAAAAGAACTGCGACGCCTATTTTAAAGATCTCAACTTCAAAGATCCAAAACTGACTTATTTTTTAAATAAATCATATGGTGCCCGAAATTTTTCAGCGATTGCATTTATTATGATGCTGGGTTGGTTTCACCGCAAAAATGCAGGTTATCTGATAGGCGGATCTTTACCCCTGGCCAAACGAATGGCTGACACATATCGTTCCCTGGGAGGTAAGCTTACGTTGGGTAAAAAGGTTGAAAAGATCATGGTTGAGAATAATACTGCAAATGGAGTTGTATTATCTGACGGGACCATCATCAAAGGAGACTATGTGATAACTGCGGCAGACGGACATGCTTCTATTTTTAATATGCTTGAAGGAAAATACCTTTCAAAGGAAATAAAAGAAGCCTATGAATCATGGAGTGTGTTTACACCGTTGGTTCAGGTTTCCTTTGGAATCAATGCTGAAATACCTTCAGAGTATCCCATTCAAAGTTTTATGTATGAGCGTAAAAGCATTGGATTTACTGATCTTAAATATGGATTTAGCCTGATGAATTATTATTTTGATCCGACCATGGCGCCTGAAGGGAAATCTGTTCTGGTGTTAAGATATGAAAGTCCCTGGGAAATCTGGAAAGAATTAAAAGAAGAGGAATATAAGCTCGAGAAAGAAAAAATTAAGTCTGATGCAACCGCTATTCTCGAATCTATCTACCCTGAAATAAGGGGTAAGATTGAAGTTACGGATGTGGCAACGCCTTTAACGGATGTTCGTTATACAGGTGTATGGAAAGGCTCCTATGAAGGATTTAGTCCCACACCTGAAAACATCATCAAACAACTCAAAAATACACTGCCCGGCCTCGACAACTTTTATATGGCGGGTCAGTGGCTGTATCCGGGGGGTGGGTTACCTCCCTCAGTCATGTCGGGGAAAGTTGTTATCAGACAAATATGCAAAAAGGATAAGAAATCGTTTAGGATAAAATAAAACCACTTTTCAACTCATAAATAAACTGAATTCTTTTTCAAGTTCACCCGACATTATCGGGAGAAATAGCGTCCTGAAATTTTTATTCAGAAATTGGACGAAAAGTGAGAATCATGCTCATTTATATGTTATAAAACATAATTTCAGGAGATTAAACGAAATTTGTTTCCCCAAATTCGTTTTTCACTTAAATTTTACTAATTTATTAACCTTTTTGATTTAGTTTTATCTATAGAATTTTCCATTAACTCGGATAGGGTTATTGGTAGAATTATTATCCGGCATTAATTATGACAATAAACACTTCAGCAAATAAGCCTGATAAATTCACAAAATCTGATAAAAAACAGGAAATGTATGGGAACGTATTACCTGTTAACGAAGGGCCTCTTATGCTAAAAAAACTACGGTATACTGGTATTGAGATAATTGGAGATTTGCCATGGAGTACTCATTTTTGCCAGTTTTATAAAACAAAACAGGATTTGCTGGATATTCTGATACCTTATTTTAAAGCAGGATTGGAAAATAATGAAAAATGTATTTGGGTAACTTCGGAATTCCTCAATAATGAAGAGGCGATTAGCGCCTTAAAAAAAGGTATCCCCGGTTTTTCTTCATATCTGTTAAAGCAGCAAATCGAGATTTTTCCTTATACCGACTGGTATCTTAAAGAAGGAAAATTTGAGCTTAAAAGAGTGCCTGATATGTGGATCGACAAATATAATGTGGCACTAAAGAAAGGATATGATGGACTACGTGTTAGCGGAAATTCATTTTGGATTAGCAATAAGAAAGACTGGAATGATTTCAGCGCATTTGAATCGGAAATCAACAATGTGATTCACGATTACAACATGCTCGTTCTCTGCACATATTCACTTGAAAAATGTGATGCGAATGAAACTATTGATGTCATATCAAACCATGAATTTGCACTAATCAAGCGAGAAGGTCAATGGGAACTTTTTGAAAGTTCAATTTACAAAAAAAACAGGGGAACGATAATAAGGAATGAGGATACCTTGCGTGGTATTCTTGATGCAACAAAGGAATCTGTCTGGCTTTTTGGCAGTGATGGTGTTATTCTAATGGGGAATAATACGGCGATAAAGAGAATAGGGAAGCCAGCAGAAGAAATTATTGGAAAAAAGTTTAGTGAGATTTTGCCACCAGAACTGACTAAAAGCAGGACAATACAATTAAAAAAAGTATTAGATAGCGGACAACCTTTAGAATTTGAGGACGAGCGCAACGGCATCAATTTTCAGCATAGCTTTTATCCTGTATTTGATCAGAAGCAAAACGTAAGTTATGTTGCATCCTTCAGTCGGGATATTACGGAACGTAAAAAAAATGAAGAAATTTTATACCAGACTCAGCAACGTATTAAATTTCATTTCGACAATTCTCCTCTTGCAATAGTTGAGTGGAATTCTGATTTTATAGTAATTCTGTGGTCAAAACAAGCTGAACAGTTATTTGGATGGAAAACATCTGAAACTGTCGGTAAACATATTGATAAGTTGAACATAATCTTTGAAGATGATATTCCTATAGTCAACAAAACAATGGAATTATTGATGAGTGGGAAAAAGAAAACGGTTACATCTTCAAACCGCAACTATACTAAATCCGGCAAAGTAATTGAATGTACCTGGCATAACTCGGTGATGCTGGATGATGGTGGGAATATTGTATCGGTGTTGTCCCTGGTTGAAGATATTACGGATCAAAAAAGGGCAGCCGATACCTTGCGTGAAAGCGAAGAACGATTTAAGGCCATTGCTGAAACCACACCGGTTGGTATTGGTGTGACGAATGTTACGGATGGTACTTTCCTGTATTTAAATACCGCTTATGAAAAGAGCTTTGGATTTAATAAAGGAGAGCTCATCGGTCATAAATCACCGGAAATATACTGGGATAGTACTGACAGGGATAAAATCCTTGAAAAGCTTAAAAAATATGGCTTTGTAGCCGACTACGAAGTTCGTCTTAAAAGAAAAGATGGAAGTATGTTCTGGAGTATGTCATCAATAAGACCGATTACTTTTAGTGGCAAATCTGCCCTATTAGGATCCTTTATTGAAATTACCGAAAGAAAACAAGCCGAAGAAGCCCTACAAAAGAACACTGTCAGACTCGAAATACTTTCAGATACGGCCAGCAGACTACTCGCCAGTGAAAATCCTCAGGAAATTGTTAAAGAGCTCTGTGTCAGAGTAATGAATTATCTTGATTGCCATACATTCTTTAATTTTATTGTTGATGAAAATGCCGGAAAATTGCATTTAAACACATATGCCGGAATACCTGACAAATCAGCAAGAGGAATTGAATGGCTTAATTATGGTGTTGCAATTTGCGGATGTGTTGCACTTGACGGTCAACAAATAATTGCGGAAAACATACCGGAGACAATTGATCAGAGAACTGATCTCATAAAATCATTTGGAATTAAGGCATATGCATGTCATCCTTTAATGAGTCGGGGGAAAGTCATAGGAACCTTGTCTTTCGGCACAAAATCAAGAATAAGTTTCAATGATGAAGAAATTGCTTTGATGAAATCGGTTGCCGATCAGGTTGCTATAGCCATGGCTCGTGTAATCGCTGAAAAAGAATTATACGACACTAAAAGTTACCTAGAAAATCTCATCAATTATGCAAACGCTCCAATTATTGTCTGGGATTCCCAATCGAAAATAGAACTGTTTAACAGGGCTTTTGAAAAACTTACAGGGTACGCATCTGATGAAGTACTTGGTAAAAAACTCGATTTTTTATTCCCGAACGAATCATTAAATGATGCCAGAGAAAAGATTTCCCAAAGTTTGAAAACTCGTCTGGAGACTGTTGAGATACCCATATTGTGCAAAAATGGTGAAATAAAAACATTTCTCTGGAACTCTGCAAATATTAACGATTTTAATAGCAAAAAACTTATATCAACCATTGCACAAGGTCATGATATTACTGAAAGGAAAAGGGTACTCAACCAATTAAAAGAATCAGAAGAAAAACTAACCCTGGCGTTGGAAAACGGCAATATCGGCGTTTGGGTTTGGAATATTCTGACAAATGATTTGGAGTGGGATGAACGGATGGAAAAGATATTTGGATTTAAGCCCGGTTCATTCGGCAATAAATATGAAGCTTTTGAAGCATGTCTGGTTGAGGAAGATATTCCGCACACAAGAAATGCTATTAAAAAGGCGCTGGAAGAAGAGGTTCCATTTGAAACAATATACAGAATCAAGACAAATAGCGGGAATATCAATTATATAAACGCCAAAGCGTTAGTGACAAAAAACAAAGATGGTAAACCAGTAAAAATGACTGGTGTTTGTTTTGATATTACAGAGATGAAAAAGGGAGCTGAACTGGCCTTATTTAAGCTGAATGAAGAATTGTTGCGCTCAAACAAAGAACTCGAACAATTTGCCTATATAGCATCACATGATCTTCAGGAACCATTGCGTATGGTGTCAAGCTTTACCCAATTGCTTGACCGTCGGTATAAAGACAAACTGGATCAAGATGCCCGCGAATTTATTCAATATGCTGTTGAAGGGGCATCACGAATGCAGTTTATGATTAATGATCTGCTGGCTTATTCCAGAATTCATACAAAAGGAAGAGATTTTAACCAGGTGGATATGAACGAAGTTTTAAGTCAGGTAATCCGTAATCTTCAGATATTGATTAAAGAAGAAAATGCACTTATCACAAATGATGAATTGCCATCGGTGAAAGCTGATGAAGGTCAGATGGTGCAGTTACTACAGAATTTAATCGGTAATTCGCTCAAATTCTGCATCAATCCTCCCAGGATACACATTTCTGTGATGGAAGATAGGGATTTATATACCTTTGCCATCAGAGACAATGGGATAGGTATTGAAAAACAGTATTTTGACAAAATTTTTCAGATATTTCAAAGGTTGCAGCCAAAAGAAGAATATAGCGGTACGGGTATTGGGCTTGCTATTTGCAAACGTATAGTCGAACGCCACAAAGGCCGGATTTGGCTGGAATCTGAATTTGGTAAAGGAACTACTTTTTATTTTTCAATAAGTAAAAACATAAGTTATGCAAAACAATGAAATTAAGCCGATTGATATCCTGATTGTTGAGGATAATCCTGGAGATGCCCGTCTAATAATTGAGGTTCTGAAGGATGCCAAGGTATTTAATGTGCCTCATATAGTAAGAGACGGTGTTGAAGCCGTTAACTATCTGAAGAAAAAGAATGAATACTCCAAAGTGCAGTCTCCTGATCTGATTTTGCTTGATTTAAATCTGCCAAAAAAGGATGGCCGCGAAGTGTTGGCGGAAATCAAGGCAGACAATGCGCTTAAAAAAATTCCTGTGGTGGTAATGACCATTTCACAAGCCGAAGAAGATATATTAAGATCATATAATCTGCATGCAAATTGTTATGTGACCAAACCCATCGATCTTGACCAGTTTATCAAGGTTGTGAAATCAATAGAAGAATTTTGGTTTTCAATTGTTAAGTTACCTCCAAAGTAATGAAAACAGATCAGTTCATAGATATTTTACTTATTGAAGATAATGCCGGTGATGTTTATCTTATTAAAGATATGTTAAGCAAGTCAGGAATCAATTGCACCGTATCTCATGCATCCAGTCTGGGAGAGGCAACAAAAATATTGAGCGGTCGTGAATTTGACGCTGTTTTGCTTGATCTTGGCCTGCCTGAAAGTGTTGGGCTGGAAACCCTGGAGAGAATAAAATTGCATAAAATAAAATCCCCTGTTATTGTACTCACCGGATTGGATGATGAAGAGATGGCCCTCAATGCTGTAAAAGAAGGAGCACAGGATTACCTGGTGAAAGGCAAACTGGATCCGGAAAAAATTTTCCGTGCAATCAGATACAGTATTGGACGAAAAAAAATTCAGGAAGATCTGATTATTAGCGAAAATAGATTCAGGGAATTAAATGAAGGACTGGAATTAAAAGTAGCTGAACGTACAAAAACGCTCGAAGAATTAAACAGTTCATTATCTGATGAAATAGAAGAAAGAAATCAAATTGAGGAAAACTTACGCCACAGCGAAGAACGGTATCGTAGTCTGATCGAACTCTCCCCAAATGCTGTTTTAGTAAACCGAAACAAATGTATTGTCTTGTTAAATAAGGCAGCCCTTGAATTATTCGGTGCGGATTCACCAGAACAGATTTTAGGCAAATCTCCGTTTGAACTCTTTCATCCCGATTTTCATGAAATGATTTCAGAACGGATAAATCTGTTAAACAAAGGACATGATGTTCCCGTTACAGAAGAAAAAATTGTACGGTTTGATAAAACTATTCGTTATGTTGAGGTTATGGCTGCACCTTTTGCAGATGAAGAGGGTAAGGCGATTCAGGTTATACTTCATGATATTACTGAGCGCAAAGCTAAGGAAGTCGAACTCAACAAATTAAACAGAACACTCAGAGCCCTGAGCAAAAGTAACCAGGCCATGGCGCACATTAAAAATGAAAAAGCCTTTCTGAACGAAATATGCAGAATTATTATCAATGATTGCCAGTATTCCATGGTATGGATAGGTTATGCCCGTGAGGATGAAAAGAAAACAGTTGAACCTGTTGCCTACAGCGGATTTGAAAAGGGTTATCTTGAAACTCTGGAAATTACCTGGGATGATTCCGAACGGGGTAAAGGTCCCACCGGAGCTGCCATTCGCACCGGTAAAATTTCCTTATGCAAAAATATGCGCACTGATCCTAAATTTGAACCATGGCGTAAGGAGGCCATTGCAAGAGGCTATGAATCCTCAGTTTCACTACCCTTGTATTCAGATAGGAAACCTCTTGGTGCGATGACAATTTACACAACCATCGCTGATGCGTTTTCGGAAGAAGAGCTTGTTTTGTTAAAGGAACTGTCAAATGATCTTTCATACGGTATTATGGCAATCAGGTTGCAGGAAGCCCGAAACAAAGCAGTGCAAGCCCTGAGCGATAATGAAGAAAAATACAGGTTACTTTTCGATTTTATTCCATTGGGAATTACGATTACCGATAAAAAAGGAAATATTCTTGAGGCAAACAGTGAATCTGAGAGAATTATAGGAATAAGCAAAAAAGATCATCAAGAAAGGCAAATATCTGGAGTTGAATGGAGAATTATCCGTCCCGATCATAGCCCTATGCCACCTGCTGAATTTGCCAGTGTAAGGGCACTCAAAGAAAACAAAATGATTGATAATATTGAAATGGGCATGGTTAAAGATAATGATGAGATTACCTGGTTAAACGTTACCGCAGCCCCGTTTCCATTCAGGGAACATGGCATTATCATTGTATATACCGATGTTACACGCAGAATGGAAGCTGAAATTGCCCTGAAGGAGAGTGAAGAAAAATACCGGTTGTTGTTCAATAAGATGATAGATGGTTTTGCATTGCATGAAATTATTACAAACAAAGACGGAATTCCTGTTGATTACAGGATTATCAGTGTAAATCCTGCTTTTGAAACTATGACCGGACTGAAGGCTACGAATATTATTGGAAAAAAGATATCGGAAGTTTTACCTGAGACTGAAAAATATTGGATAGAAAGATACGGCGAGGTTGCCCTTTCCGGGAAAAGTCTTGAATTTGAAGATTATTCATCCGAAATTAACAAATATTTCAAGGTGAGCGCTTTTTCACATAAATATGGATATTTCGCTGTTATCTTTGAAGATATTACCGAAAGAAAAGTAAGCGAGGAAAAATTAAGAAATAATGCAGCTGAATTAAAAGAGTTAAATGACACCAAAGATAAATTCTTCGGGATAATTGCCCACGACCTGAAAAATCCATTTGCCAGTTTACTTGGCGCCACTGAAATACTGACAAATAATGCAGGTCAATATGATTTTGAAACAACCAAGACTTTTATTGGGTTGATGCATAATGCCGCTTTGAGCGGTTATGCATTGTTGGAAAACTTACTGGAATGGTCAAGAGCACAAACGGGCAACCTCACCTTTTTGCCGCAAAATCTGAATATCAGGGAAATTGTGGACGAAAATTTGGCAACCTTGAAGGTTAATGCAGCAAATAAAAAAATCTTGTTAAATTCAAAGGTAAAACACGACATCGAGGTAGTTGCTGACAGAAACATGTTGAATACAGTTATCCGGAATCTTTTAAGCAATGCTCTGAAATTCACTCATGAAGAGGGTTCTGTTACGGTGAATGCCCACAAATCTGATGGTCATGTGATTATGTCGGTGAAGGATACGGGTGTTGGAATTCGTGAAGATGATTTAAACAAGTTATTCAGGCTTGATATAAAGTACACCAATCTTGGTACAGCCAAAGAAAAAGGAACCGGATTAGGATTACTTTTGTGCAAGGAATTTATCGAAAAGCACGGGGGAAAGCTTTGGGTAGAA
This sequence comes from uncultured Bacteroidales bacterium, assembly GCA_963781805.1. Classification (GTDB taxonomy): domain Bacteria; phylum Bacteroidota; class Bacteroidia; order Bacteroidales; family UBA10428; genus JAFGPL01. The sequence goes on along the minus strand of CAWAHF010000004.1, from coordinate 3,403,875 downwards.
AGCACTTTTGGGAAAGGGAGCGAATTTAAATTTACTGTTCCTGATAAATAATTAGGTTAAATACTATTTTACTCCTGAAATGATTTAATAATGCGCAATTAATTTACCCTCAAAGGTACGATTCAATGATAATTTTTTAAGCGATTTACAACCATCCCGTTGCAAATCTCATCCATGGCCACGGGATCATTAACAATATAATTATCAGTGAAATAAACTGATAAATCAAAAATCGTTTAAATTTCTTTTGGAGATCGGAAATCTTTTTTACAGCAATGTAACCGATTGTAAGTACACCAATTGCAATCAACATTCCCGCGATATGTTCCAATGTAAAGAACCTCAGAATTGGATTGTGAAAACTATCCGCATGAAAAAAAACTTTAGGGCTGATAAAATACAATATCAATCCAATCACCAATTGCGTATGGGCAACCATTAAAAGATATTTGGCAATATCCGTATCAAACTTATTAAACTCTTTTTTTCGAACCAGTTTAATCAGGGTTCCGATTATGGAAAAAAGGAACAAAATGAGCAATGCCCAACGAATAATGGAATGCAAATGCTTAATAAATAGATAGATCATATGAATTTGATTTGTTATACTAAGAACAACTGATTCTTAATTTAGTTCAGGAACCGATCTTTAGAATTAATAATAATAACTTAACCTTGTATTAACATCCTGTTAAATTACAGACGATACCTTTATCAAAAATTAGAATATGAAGTCATATCTGTTACACATAAAAAATGTCCTTGATTTGGATGAACTCACGAGTGATTTCAATTTGAACCGGATGTTGATCCGGATGGAATGGGACAACAGACAATATTCCCAAAAGAAGAGCAGAAAATCAAAAGGTAACCGGGGGAAATTAACCTATTCCGCAGCCTGATAACATCTTACCCAGTCTATTTCCATCGAAGCCGGAAGAACAGTACCATTAACGTCTTTGTATAGCGAAGAACTGAGCACCAAATACATGGGTGTATTTGGTATTCCCTCGGTGGCAGTTGCAATGCTAAGGCCGTTTATTTTCCAGATCAGTTTATCGGCATGCCATTCAAGCCGGTAAATAAAAAAATCGCTGGTAAGTTTGGATAATCCGATTTTTGAAGTAAGCTTCTTCACCCCGTCACTGGCAGTAATATTTCCCCATATATTGCTGATAGACAATTTTTTTTGTGCCTTAGCTACATCTATATGGGGGAGAATCTGATCAGCCAGCATCCAAAAGGTCTGAGTTACCGGATAATTTTTATTGAATTTAATTTTTGCCTCAAAAATACCATATTGCTGGCGGAAGCTTCCTCCTGTGCTGATTAATCCTGATGTATAATCGAACTCCTTCGGGAAAAAGCCGATTTTTGGATTCCATGCTTTTCCTTCTGCTTTTTCTTTTCTTGTAATTATTTTTAATACACTATCTGAGATTTCAACATTTTTCCCGTCGGAATAAAATTGTTTTTCATCTGCAAGTGAATAGCTGTCGTGCAGAATAGTTTCACCCCAGAAATATTTGGTAATCCATTTTTTACGATCGAGTTTGGCAGCTTCAAACTCATCGCTAAACGTTAATTTCCATTTTTTGAGTTCATCAAACTTGCTGGAATCTTTCACATCGAGATACCATTTTATTTTCTCGGAAGCAAAAAGCTCTTTATACCTGAGTTCCTGTTTGTGCTCCTCAGATTGCAGATACTTCTTTTTCCCTGGAAGAAGCATATAATCCTTAACTGTTTTGAATTTATCCGATGCAACGAAAGTTTTCAGATCTTCATATTCCGAGATCTTCACAGATCCTTCTAATTTCAAGTAATTATTATAATTCCCGGATGCCTTGAATTTGAAATTATCTTTAAATGTTTTGGAATTCTTCAGGGTTAAAAACTCCTGTTCTTTTCTATATTCTTCGGAATCTTTAAACTTTGCGGTTTCAATTTTTTTGCGTTCCTGTTTGAATTCTTCCGATAGAATATGTTTCTGTAGTTCTTCGAATGCTTCGATTTCGGATGAATCCTGAAGCCTGACATAATCATTGAAATAAGGTAAACCTGTAATTTTCAGGTAATTTTTAAATTCTTTTGATTTTCTCAGATAATTATATTCAGTAAGTTTTTTATTCTCTTCAGATTGGCGGAATTCCTTTTTATTAAGGTTTCTTTTTGCCTGTTCAACCTCACCCGATTTGATATACGTCTCAAGTTTGGTAAATGATTTTAACCGATCGGAATCCAAGAGTTTTTTAAAATCAGGATAGGCAGCATTTTTAATTACTTTGTAATAGTTTTTTATCTCCTGTGAATTTTTCTGTTGTTGGTATTGTTGCAGATTTTTATAGAGTTCTGTCTGCTCAAACTTTTTTGCGGGAGACAGAGCCATATATTTTTTTACAGATTTAAATTCATCGGAATCTAAAAATTTCTCAAGCTTCAGATATTTTTTAAGTTCTTCGGAAATTTCAAATTCTTTTAAATTTTTAAGTTCGGAGGAGGCTAAAATTTTATAGTAATTTTTTATTTCCGGGTCTTTAGAACCTTTTAAAAACTGCTGTTCCTTTCTGTATTCCTCTGTGTTGCTGTATTTTTGAGCCTGAATATCTTTTTTGCGTTGAGCAAATTCCGATGAATTGACAGTTTTATCCAATTCATTGTATTCAAGGAGTTCCGGTGATATTAGAAACTCTTGAAGATTAGCAAATTCTTTTTCCAGAGCTGCTCTTTTTGCTTCTATTTCAGCAGTTTTTGGGAATAACCCCAGAAGAACTCTTAAGCTTGCCATTTTTAAAGTTGGTTTATAATAATATAACTATAATTTCTTGATAAGATTGTGGTAATTTTAAAATCTTTAGCTAAAGATACAAAAAGGTTTTTAACTAATCTATTTAGCTGATACGATAATTATCCACTATAGGTTACCTAACGTTGCAGTAAGACAAACACCTACCACGGTAGCGTTAATTTTGGCCTGATTTCCAAATTCATCCGGCTGATCATTCATGAATGAATAATAAAAATATGCAGAAATACCTACTGAAAAGGCGTTGGCGAGCATTAGATCATATCCTGCTTTTAAATTAAACCCTGCACCTACTTTTGAATTATAGGTATTTTCATCCTGAAATAGCTCTGATGTAGTGGCATAGACCGTAAACGAAGTATATGCCTTTAAGTGGGAAGGGTAGATGGTAAGTCCGCCTCCTACATCAAACATTGCCAGCGTTCCAGGGTAAGTCGAATTATCAAATGAATAAACAGGCCTGTCCATAATGGTTACACCAAACGAACCGTGTATATATGTCCCGGGAAAGATTCCTATTCCCAGATACGCATCCACGGGTACAGCTAATCCTTTGTAGGTGAATTCATCAATTTTGTATTGCCCATAACCCAAACCAAGCTCCAGCCGGGCAAGAAATTTTAAAAAATCCCTGTTTGAGGTAGTGCGATCAGATTTTTCGGGAGGTATTACCTTTTGTTGTCCTAACCCCGTACTTTGCAATAAAGTGATCATAAAAATGATCAACAAGCATGAACGTAAAATAATTTTCATCATTCAATAAATTGGATGGTAAATAATTATTTTAAAAATAGTTAATTCTTTAAATAATGAGAAATAATTTGAATGTTTATTCAGATTTTTTGGTTAATAGTTTATCTTATTTCTTGAACAGGAAAGATCATTATTGTATTTTTACGTTAAAAAAAACCATGAAAAAACTTATTCACCTGATCATCATTCTCATGGTAACCGGAATTGGAATCAATTCCTATGCTCAACTTAAACAATACTCTTACGCTAAAAGACATGCCCTTGTGATCGGCAACAGCGATTATAACATTGGGGTTTTGACCAATCCTGTTAACGATGCCTATGCAATGTCTGTGGCATTGGAAAAGCTTGGATTTGAAGTCAGCCTCAGACTTGAGGTGAAAACCAAGGATGAGATGAAACGAGCCATACGTGAATTCGGAGAAAAATTGAAAGAAGGAGGAGTTGGCCTTTTTTATTTCGCGGGGCATGGGGTTCAGGTAGATGGGTTCAACTATTTAATTCCGATACACGCCCAGATGAACTCTCGGGAGGAGGTGGAATATGAAGCCATTGAGGTTGGCTTTGTGCTGGCTCAAATGGAGGCTGCGCAAAACCAGATGAATATCGTCATCCTGGATGCATGCCGTAATAATCCCTATGCAAGATCATTTCGTTCGATCACCAGAGGACTGGCTTCAATAAATGCCCCAACCGGAACATTGGTAGCATATGCAACAGCGCCCGGTTCCACGGCATCAGATGGAATTGGTAAAAACGGGTTATATACCGGAGAACTGTTAATCCAGATACAACAGGATGATTTAAAAATTGAAGAGGTATTTAAAAATGTCAGAGCCCAGGTACTCGCCAAAAGCGGTGGTAAACAGGTACCCTGGGAATCTTCCTCGTTAATTGGCGACTTTTATTTTAAGACAGGTAAGGATATGGCACATGAAACTCCTGTCTCCAGCGAAAAAACAAATCATGGAATTATCGTGGAAAACAAGACCAACCGGTCTGAACCGGAAGTTCCCCAGCAAAAGGAGAAAAATACCCTTTGGAATGATTTAATTGGCGATACCGACGGATTGTTATTTCCCAAAGCAAAAGAGTCAGAAAAAAAACCGGAAGCAAAATGGAAAAGTAACGGCAGCGATTACTGGTTGTATGTGAATGGCAAAGATATTAGCAAACAGACAACCAACCGATGGAGCGATGACGGGAAAAATCTCGAAGTTTATCATCCCGAATCAAATGCTACGTTTATCCTGGAAAATTTTACCAGCTGCAGCGACAATACGTTAAGAGATGCGGAAGTTAAGCTAAACAGCGGATTCAAAAAAACACCCCCTCTCTGGAAAGCCACTGCCGATGATGGCTACTGGCTGTTTATCGACGGAATTGATATCAGCAAAGAGACCACATATACCTGGTCAGATAATGATTTGAAGGTATATCACAAGAATACAAAAATCACATATCTGTTGGAAGATTACAGTAAAAACCTGGATAATACGTTGCGACCGGCGGAGGTGATGAAATGAGTTTTGCTTAATATACTTTAAAACCAGCCCAGGTAGCTTTACCAATTTGGGAATTACCTCCGGAGTTAACTATAATATTTACCTTATCTCCTTGCAAAAGAAAAAGTAAAAAATTAGATCGTATTTTCCCATCGCCAATTGCTGTGACTAAATAATCGTATTCTCCATTATTCACAAATACCTTTAGTCCTTGGGAATTTTTTGCCTCATAAGTTACATAGAATGAGTATAATCCACTAATTGGAACTGCAAAATCTCCGTTATTAGTGCTATAAGCCGCACCAATATTCATTTTTGTTTCATTAAATACCAGATAGGAATCTATCCCAAGACTAACAGTTGAAGTGGTAGTTTTTTCAGCATAAAAATTAATGCTAGATGGATTTTTTAAACCTGTTGTGTTTATTGCATTTCCATTCGTTATCCTTATTGAATCCGTTTCAAGAATTAACTGCTGCTTGTCGGTGTTGTCTATAAATCGTGACAGGTCAATTGTATTTCCATTCGAGATGGAGACACTATCTCCTTTATTGATGAGGATTTGTTTATCTGTATTATCCAAATACGGACTTAAATCAATATCATTGGCTTCGGCATTGTTGGTAATTTTCAGAATATTCCCGTTTTTCTGCAAATCCTGAATTTCGTTTTTAGGATCAAAATCATTTTTTACGGAAGATTGAACGCTCCCGTCATTATTAATCAATTGAAGCAGGGTGTCATTTTTCTGTGAAAAATTCTGCCGCTCATTTGTTGGGTCAGTATCGCCGTCAAATACTCCTCCCGAACCGCCATTGGCAGCATAATTGGAATAAAGCGCATAAGGCACTGAGAATAGCTGATTTTTACCGGTAGGCAGGTAGCCCTGCCCGTCCATAAAATCAAGTTCAACTTCCATATAATGCGGCGCTGAACCCCATTCGATATCAGAGAAATTTTCTTTTCGGCCGCCATCCCTGGTACCTTGTCCGACAATTAAATTAAACAATCCGAATTTATTGGTGGTCACAGAATGAATTTCTCTCCATTCTAAAGCGCCGGTCACACTTCCCGAAAAAATTGAGATTCTGGCAAACATATTTTTGTCCCTCATCTCCTGACCATTAAAATCCCTGGCAATAGCCTGGTAATTAAACCCCTGTGGAGCCATATTTTGCGTCTGGCCATCTGCCTTTGATAAATACAGAACAATTAGGAGCAACAGGGGTATGTGAAATATTCTTTTCATGTGAGATGTTATTCTAATTAAAGTTTGACAATTTTTTCTACAAATTGCATTTGATTAGTATCAGAATAAACGTGTATTAAGTAAATTCCTTGTGTAACCTTTCCAAAATCAATTTTTTCAATCTGTCCGCTATAGACTTCTGTAAGTTTCAATTTATAAATGATATTTCCTACTATATCCCAGACATCAATGGTAAAATCTTTTTCATCTTTAACATAAAAGGCTACTGAACATTGGTTAATTACCGGATTGGGATAAATTTTTATGGTAATGGTATAGAAACTATCCGGCAATTCAGATTGGTTGGGTTGCTGAAACCCCTGGGTAAGGAAAAATGATGCGCTGTCTGTAACCGTCATTATTACCGGCTCACCAAGAGTTGACTGAACATTCTGAAAATTATTGTCATATGCATTGCTAAATGGCGTAATCACCCACCTGGCAATGGACTGACAATAGCTATCATGTACTACATACATGGAAACAACAATAATAATCACTCTCCTCATCCATTTGAAGAGTATTGCACTTCGCAAATTCATGAAAAATAAGACTTTAGGTCTCTTTATTTTTTCAAAATAAACCATTTTTCATGGGATATAAAAAAGATTTTATTAACAAGACTGTATGGGGACAAATATAGTCACTGTCGGATGGAATATATGTATTTACATGTGAAATCTTATCAGCATACTTGCATTTTCGATGATGGCCAATGAACCCTGATGGGTATTAATCATCGCATTAATTTCAGGGATAGTGGTCTTTTTTGCTCCCATCAGGGTACAAGTGTCATTATCAAGATTTGTAAGTAAATGGATATGTATTCTTGCGGATTTAGCTTTCATAGCAAGAGCTGTACCTCCATTACCCTCATATTTTTGCGATAATTTGTCGAACATATTGTCCCAGCTGCCTTCTTTAAATAACGGCAGGAAGGTATTTGTCCCAATGCCATCCCGACATTCTGTTAAAACAATCAGCGTTCCTCCGTCTTTCACAAATGCGGCAGCATGATGAATGGATTTATGTGCCTGAATGAAATTAATGTCTTTGGGATAACCTCCACTTGAGGCAATTACCAAATCAAACTGAGCATCAGATTTACTCTTGAAAAAGGAGTCATGCAGTTTACATGCCTCGAGAAAATCTTCATAAGTTTTGCCTGATAAAAGCCTGCAAACTTTTCCTTTGCTGTTCAGAATGCCATGAATGGATATCGTTTCCGGCATCAAATCATTAATTTCTTTGAGATCTTCAGCAATCGGATTTCCGGTAAGTTTTCCGGGTTGACATCCTTCATCCAGCTTCTTTTTGCTGAAATTCAGAAACAGACTGTGGTTATGATAAATTGCCTTTTTTTCACCGAGCCCCGGGAATAATAATTTCCTGCCCCCGCCAAAACCCGCAAAATAATGATGTGAAATCGCACCGAACGTAATTATAAGGCTCGATTCCAATACATCTTTTCTAACGAGAACGGAAGTGCCTCTTTGAGTAGTCCCGAGATTTTTAAAAACTGAGCCATCATTGCAGTCATGATGAATAAATTTATACCAATGAAATACATCTCTATAACTTCTAACGCTTTCTTCTTCAGTCTGCATTGGGTGGGTGCCGTAGGCTATATAAAAGGTGATGTTCTTCTTTTTAGCACCTTTAGATTCAAGAACACTTAATAACCAGGGGAGATATAAAGGATAATCACATAATCGTGTTTTATCTGAAATGACAATACCAATATTGGAAAAATCGCATGTACCGGAATCAATCAATGCCTCAATGGATGATCTGAATCCTGATTCGGTAATTTTGTATTCAGGTTCTCTAATTTTTAAAATTTCAGATTGCTCCGGGACGTCAAATGTCAGATTTTCATTGCCATATCGAAGATTGATATTCATAATCAGATTTAAAACCAAATGAGAAAATATTTAATATGCTGCTATTATTCTGCCTGTTTAGAATTAAGTGCTTTTCTTATTTCTAAGAATAATGTACCTAAAACCAAAAGGATTAGAATCAACGAACCTGCTAAAGAAATTTTTTCACCCGTATAATAGCTCATCGGGTGAAACTTAAACTCGATAGTGTGTTCTCCGGCCGGCACGCGCATAGCCCTGAGAACATAATCTGCCCTGAAACAGGGCGCGGGATTACCATCGATATATGCATTCCAGCCCTTGTCATAATAAATTTCAGAAAACACAGCGATCTGTTCCACGTCAGATTTCGACCGGTATATCAAATCGTTCGGTTCGTATTTTGTCAGCATTATTCTTGCAGAACCATCGGATATCTGAACAAATCCATCCAGATCTTTTTCAAACCGTTTATCAACCACAATCTCATTCTTTGGTTGTATTTCATTCACAGCTTTAATTTCTTCGTCTGCATTTTGAACCATATTATATTTACCCACAAACCATGCATTGCCAAGTTCTGATTTATTTACCAGCGGAGGAGCATCAGAATTGTATATAATATATCTTGTATTCAACATATTAAGTGCATTGAAGTGGCGCAACGCACTATCAAGCGAGGCAGGAGTGGGTTTTGAATTAAACACGGTTATTAAATTATTTATCTCTCCCGAAATTGAATGATCAACCAACTCCTGGTATCTCCTCATCTTTGCACCATGGTAGCCTCCGATAGAATGGAAGAAGTATGATGTTGTAGCATCCTGAAAAGGATTTAAAGAAAGATTTAAAACTCTGTAATCAGGTTCCTTATCTTTTAAGATAATCAAATCGGCAGTGGATGGAGTGAATTGATTTTTCTCCTCCCGTTTGGTTACGAAATTGTCGCTGTTTACATACCTCTTGTCGACCGGCCACATATCAATCAGAAAAAGCAATATCAGGCCACCGGTAAAATAACTGAGTTTCGTCTTTTTGTTGATGAAGAGGTAAATAAGTCCTGATGTGAGTAACACAAAGACGAATGACCTGAACGCATCAGTCCTGACCAGGCTTTTGCGATCTGTAATAAACGTGTCAACAAGTACGCCCTGTCCCTGTTTAATCAGTTGATCATCAACGGGTGCCGATAGGCCGAAAACACCAGGAAACAGGAAAAGAAACAGTGTGATACCCCCTGTGATATACAATGCATATTTTAGATACCTCAACAACTCTTTTCTATCATAGTCATGAATAACGATTTCCCTGATGGCAAGCATGCCCAGCAGTGGCATGGCGAATTCCGCAATAATCATGGTCATAGATACCGACCGGAATTTATTATACCCCGGAAAATAATCAAGCATAAAATTTGTGAGAGCAGGGAAATGCCTTCCCCAGGAAAGTATAATACCGATAATGGTTATTGTAAGAAGCCACCATTTTATTTTTCCCTTGACCACAAACAATCCGAAGAAAAAGAGGAGACATACCACCGCTCCTGCATAAACGGGGATGGTATGCGGTTGGTCTCCCCAGTAAGAGGGAAGTCTGGGGAGCATCTGCTTTGCATAGTTTGCTCCGCCTTCTCCTCTGCGGAACAGATCATAACTTTTTGAGTTTGTACCGAAAGCAGAAGGTGCACCTTTGATATTCGGAATAAGAAGGCTTAGCGATTCATCAATGCCAATGCTCCATGAGGTGGCGTAATCCCTTTCCAGGCCTCCTGTTTTGTTTAGTGCATCTGAAGTAAGTTCCGAGGGGCCTCTGATGGAATATTTACCATATTCATAGGTAGTCCATAAAGCTGCAAAATGGCTGCTTACTGCCAGTATCGCTGCAATTGCCAGCGCTCCTGTGGCTTTGCTAAAGAAGGCAAGCTTTTTTTGCCTGATAGCTTCAACCAGTTCAAAGATTCCGAAAATCAGGATAATAAGCAGCGTATAATAGGTGATCTGCAGGTGATTGATATAAATCTGCAAGCCAAGAAAGATCCCGGTAATCGCGCTTCCAAGCAATATCCTGCCACGATAGGCTACATACACCCCTGCAATAATGGGTGGCATATAGCCGAGGGCCCATACCTTGGCAATATGCCCTGCGCCAATAATCGCAAAAAAATAGGATGAAAATGCATAGGCAATGGCACCTGCAAAACTTAGCCAGGGCTTTAAGCCGAATAAAAGTAGTGCAATGTAGAAACCGATGAGATAAATAAAAATAAAGGCAACGGGCACGGATCCTTCCAGAGTGAAAAGCCCATGAAGATATTTGATCAAATCTGTTTTATATACTGTAGTAATCAGATAGGTAGGCATGCCTCCAAACATGCTGTTGGTCCATAAGGGTTCCTTATGAAACTCTTTTCTGAAATCAACAGTTTCCTGTGCGGCGCCTTTGAACTGTGTTACATCGTTTTGGTACAGTTGTTTGCCCTCGATGATGTCTGGCATGAAATAAGCAACTGCAATTAATATAAAAAGTACAATATGAATGACATACAGACCACCTCCAGATAAAAATTTCTTATTCATAAAATTAATTTTGTTCAGGTAAAGATAAATTTTATTTTGGTAGATGAAAACAAGTATTAATTAGGTTTAATAATATCAAACAAACCAAATTATAAAAATTATCGAAGATTTAAAACTCACGAATAAATTTATAAGTTAAATGTAATTTAGTACTTTTAGAAAGTATCAAAATCAGCAAATGTAAGATCTAATAATGAAATTTTGATATTCTTATCTACCTCATAATACAATAAATTTATATCGTCTTTTCCGTTGAATTTATAAATAATTTCGTGGAAAAACTTATTATTTTTGTCCGTATAAAAAACGATTTCTGCGATACCGGCAAAGAAAGCAATTCTTTTAAGAATACTGAGCATATTATTAAAATCATTTATGGTAAATGGTTGTATATCACCTATTTTTAATCTATGATCATGATTCACTAATAAATATTTACCAGCAAGTTTAAATATCTTTGCACCAGATTTTTGCTTGTATTTTAGGTAATCCGGAGATCTGGGAATATAATTTAGTTTTTCTGCATTTAACAGTTGGGTAACATCATCGCACAGATTTCTTTTAAAAAATGATAGTATCAGGTTGGAATACCAGTGAAAAATGGGGTAAAACAGTCTCCACCGGCGTGCCAAGATCGATAGGGGTATTGTTTTTACATGAATAGTAATTTTAGAAAATGGGCCTAAATTTTTCCATTCCAATAGTTTTTCGAAAATACGAGGCGAATTAGGCCAACCGAATATAAATTTCACACCACGTTGCCTCGCCAGTTCAACTGTACAACTATGTAATTCATAAAAATAATTGCCACTTCTGAATTGCGGATGAACCATGCTAAAAGCCGATTGTGCAGCTATAACATGACTACCATTCATGATAAAATCGGATTCAATTGCTCCGAAGAATGCAATCGCTTTATTATTTACATATGCCAAATATCCCAAATAATACTCCTGGTTTCCAAAAAGATTTATAATTCTATTTATGGTAATTGTACTGGTAAATGAGATTTTGCATAATAGCAAAAAATCATTAATTAGGTCTTTTGAAAATTGTTTAACAGTATAATCAAGTTGCATATATAATTTATAATGTTAGAAACCTAATTGATTAAAAGCTTTATGAATAAAAACAATTTTTGAATTATGATCAGTAGTTGGTCCGACACCGTACCTTTGTATAATATCAGGATCGTTAATATCAGAATTCAGATGATAATTTACCGCGGTCAAATATTTGTATCCGGCGTCGAGACAGATTTTCTTAACAAACTCATCATAATTTCCGTCAGGAAAGGCAAATGATTCAACTTCTTTTTGAAGAACGTTTTCAAGCGTTTCTTTGGATTTAATGATTTCGTTTTCTGCATTTTTCTGATCAATATTAGCCAGATTAAAATGAGAAACAGAGTGCGAACCAATTTCAATCAATCCAGATTGGGATAATTTTACTACATGTTCTCTACTTACTAATTTCCAATAGTTTTCATCGATATTTTCCAACAGATCATAAAAAGCAAATCTTTTTGTCAGATAAGATAAAAATATTTCACGTTCATTTACACTTAAATACTTAATATAATCCGATAAAGAAAGTTTATGATGCTTATCATAAAAATCATAAGGTAAATGTCGATCAAAATAATAATCCTTATATTCAATTCCACCTTCCGTATGTTGTCTTAATATGTTAATCAGGTCAGGCCATAAAACTGCTTTTTCATTATCAACACCCATGGTAGTGACAAAAATTGTAGCCGGGACAGCATATTTTTTTAATAAAGGAAATGCAATATTATAATTGTTAAGATATCCATCATCAAAAGTAATTGCAATTGTCTTTGTTCGTGGACTCTCCTTGTTATGGTAAATCTTAAATATTTCAGGCAAACTAACAATAGAAAAGTTCTTTTTAAAATATATTAATTGTTTTTCAAAAATTTTATCATGAAAATGTCTTCCATTATATGTTGATTCTTGTGAAGTGCCAATTCCATGATAAAGCAGAACCAATAAGTTATTTTTTGTGAACTGTGAAAAAAGATATTCTGTGTGTGTGGATAATATTAGGGGTAAGATCATCTTTCTGGTAATGAACTTCCTTCCTGCTGATGTAATATTTTGCATTTATACTTTTAATTTAATTAAACCTAGTACTTATCACATATTTATAATTTGCAGTATGTAGATGTCAGAATGCAAATAATGGTCAGTTATTCAGCAGTATATCCTCCATCAATAATCAGGTTTGTCCCGGTAATCCACTTTGATCCATCAGACAATAAAAATAATGAAGCATTGGCAATATCTTCCGGCTCACCAATACCCAAGGGATGTTTTTTGATGATTTCATTTACAGAATTTTCGGGCAGTGAAGCAAGCATTGCATTAGTCATTTCCGTTTTTACCAAACCCGGTAAAATACAGTTGATTCGTATTTTTTTTATTGCGAGTTCGAGGGCCAGTGCTTTACTACCCCCGATTAAAGCCGATTTACTGCTGCAATATGCAACTTTACCTTTTTGGCCAACTAAACCCATAACAGAACTGATGAAAACATAACTGCCGCCGTTTTCATTTGCATATTTTTTTTTACTAAGGATCCTTGCGATTTCAAAAGCTGCAATTACATTTACACTATAAATATTTTGATATTTTTCAATGTTCATAGCCTGGATTGGAATTGTAGCTTCAACTCCGGCACTATGAATAAATCCGTTAATTTTACCGGTTTTACTTACAATTCCATCTACCAGGTTTTCTATATCATTAAAATTTGTCACATCAAAAATATAGAACTGATGGTTACCTTTATCAAGCTGTTGGAAAGTATCAAGTAGTCTGTCCTTATTTCTTCCAATTAAATTAACTGTGGCACCGTGTTTACTTGCCAATATTGCACAGGTACGACCGATTCCTGAAGAAGCACCGGTAATTAAAATATTTTTCGCCTGAAGATCTGCCAACTTATTTTTCAAATTTATCGGGACCAATAAATTCTATAAGACTTCTGATGCTTTTAATCTGACCCAACTCGCTTGAAGATAATGTAATTCCAAATTGCTCATCAAGCAAAGAAATCAGTGACATTCTTCCCATTGAATCAAATTCTGGAAGGCTGGAAAGTTCTGTATCAATAGTTAATTCACTACTCTCGATTTCAAGATAGTCCTTAATTAATCCAAGAAAGTCTTGTATTTTCATACCTTTGATATTTTAATTAATAATGATTATTGTAGCTCCCCATGAATAACCAACCCCAAAACCAGCCAGGAGAACCTTGTCTCCTTTTTTCACCAGCCCTTTTTCTAAACTTTTTTTAAGGGCAATGGGAATTGTTGATGAAACCGTGTTTCCTGTATTTTCCATATCAACATAGAATTTATCATTAGGAATTCTTAATTTTCGTTGCAAATGATTTAGCATATACTTATTAGCCTGATGAAAAATTACAAAATTTATTTCATCTAACGTAAGATTATTTTTTTTAAGACATTGTTCAACTGTAATTGGGACGTTATTAATTGTAAAATTGAAAATTTCCGGTCCATTCATATATAAATTATTATCTGTCCGGATATTTCCCGATTCATCAACAGTTTCTTCCGGGTTAATATTTATCTGATTTCTCATTGCGCCGGCAGGGACAATTAAATTATTTTTTCCCATTCCATCGGTTCCTAAATCAAAATGCAGAATTTTTTCACTTTCTGAAGCTGAGATAATCGTGGAGCTGGCACCATCACCAAATATTGATCGGTTTGCTTTGTCTTTTGGATGTATGAATTTTGAATATGTTTCACTGGTAATTAATAAAACACGTTGTGCTAATTCAGATTTAATCAAACTTTTAGCCAATGCTAATCCATAAATAAATCCTGAACATCCCAGGTTAAAATCCAATGCACCAATGGTTGTTCTTAATTTCAGTTTGTCTTGCAGGACACATGCCGATGTTGGCAGAAAGTAATCAGGACTCTGGGTACAAAACAACAAAAAGTCAATACTTTCAATATCCGAAGGCGATAATACTTTTAACGCTGCCTGATAGCCTAAATCTAATGAAGTCTCATTTTGTTTTACGATATGTCTTTCTTTAACTCCAAGCTTTTTCTCGATTCGTTCGGAACTCCAGTCAGGAAATTGTTTTTCAAGGTCCTGATTAGTAATTACCTGTTCAGGTAAATGGTATTCCAGTTTTTCAATAACCGTATTCATTTTTTGTTTAAATTTTTTATTCAGGTTACTAAATAACCTCAAATATCTTTTAAATGATCGCTTTAAAATTGTATTAGCCTGAAATTAATTTGATTAGAACAGATTTCTTCCTGCTTCATTTCCAAAAGTAGTAAATATACCTAAATAGTACAAACCACCTTTGCAGCGGAATGATGGCAAGATTGATCAATAACGCTTTTAATGTAAAAATAGAACTATTATTAACAGGTAATTATCGTTTATTTATACGGGGACCTTATTTGGATTTAGACAATACCCTGTCTAAATAATTATGATTCTGCTGATTTTATTTGAACCACCAACAAAATCAATAAAATACACCATGGTATTTCATAATAAATAACTCTGTCCATATTAAAGAGACCTGCAATTTTAAACTTTAAACATATCCTTTTTCTTATTTTTTATTGGATTTTAATTGGTTTATCATCTAAAATGTACCAATTTTTATCGGTGGGCTTTAGATTCAAAAGTTTATTAATAGAATTTTCTGTTTTAGTTAATTGAATACTTGGACAATAATTTTTATACTGATTATCTACGTCTAAATAAAACATAATACAAGTCATTATTATAGTTATTTTTAAAATCACTATTTTATTGGATTTATTATTAAATAGTAAAGTCAGGATTGCAGCAAGAATTAAAAAAAAAATATTTTGCGATTGCCTTGTCGTTTCAGAATAATTAATACGCCAGTTGTTTGACACTTCGAATTTTAATTTTAACAGTGAAAGTAGCTCTGTATTATGTTCATGGATTGTTTCACCATTTAATAAGTCAGTTATTATTGATGTATCATTTGAAATAATAAAATCCTTTTTCAGGTTACTACTTTTATTATTATTTAGGAATACATAAATCGTATCTCTGTTTTCTTCCTCCACAGACTTTAGATTTCCTGTACTCTTAAAATAAACACATAACTGAAATCCAAAGATTAATAAGAAAAATAAAGAAGATATTATGCAAAATACTTTTACAAACAGACATCTTATTTGATAAATAGATTTCAACTTTCTTTTTAGAGCATTTAGAAAATTAAGAATCCATTTAAAAGTCTTAAGCAATATCCTCATTATTCTCTTTATGAATTATTTCCTTTTAGAAAATATTAAGTATAATTTCTTTTTCATCATAAATGATGACTAATAAATGCAATAGATAATCTAAACAATTAAATTTAAAGATATTAACTTTTCTAAAACGAAGCATAAAATTCATATTTATTTTAAGATTCCATTTTTAGGTAGATTTATTGCGGGGACTAACTATATTATTGAATTTTATTAATGTACTGCTTCAAATTATTTTATTCACTATCAGGATGAAGAATGGGAAGAAATGTAAAATCCAGTGTCCTGATTTAGAAAATATAGTTTTAAATGACTTATTTTTGGAACGAAAATATAATTTTAAAGCTAAAAAATTCATAGCACGGAATTCATGAAAAAAATACTTGTAACCGGGGCAGGAGGTTTTATTGGGAGTCACCTCGCTGAAGAGCTTGTAAAAAAAGGCTTTTCGGTAAGGGCATTTGTACATTATAATTCTTCAAATTTCTGGGGAAACTTAGAGCTTCTGCCTAAAGAAGTATTTAAAGAATTGGAAATAATAAGTGGCGATATCAGGGACTTTGATTCTGTAGTAAAAGCTATTGATGGCTGCTCAGAGGTATTTCACCTTGCTGCCCTGATTGGCATTCCCTATTCATATGTATCTCCTCTTGCATATATTCAAACCAACATCATTGGGACCTATAATATATTAGAAGCTTCAAAAATAAAGAGACTTGAAAATATTCTTATCACTTCAACAAGTGAAACCTATGGTACTGCCCAGTATATTCCTATAGATGAAAACCATCCGAAAGTAGGTCAGTCGCCCTATTCGGCATCAAAAATCGGGGCAGATCAACTTGCATTAAGCTATTATTTGTCTTTTGGGATTCCTGTAAAAATTGTAAGACCTTTTAATACATATGGACCCAGACAATCAGCAAGAGCAGTTATTCCTGCGATTATCGTTCAATCGCTTGATAAGAATATTCATTCATTAAAACTTGGAAATTTGCATCCCACCCGAGATCTCACTTATGTAATAGATACTGTTAAAGGCTTTATGGAAATTGCAGCTTCCGAAAAATGTGTAGGAGAAGCAGTAAATATTGGTATGGGCAATGAGATTTCAGTAAATGACCTGGCCAATAAAATTTTTACTATTACAGGTATAAAAAAACCAATAGAATCTGATGAAATAAGGATTAGAAAAAATACAAGTGAGGTTGAGCGTTTATTTTGTAATAATGAAAAAATAAAGAAACTTACACAATGGATTCCTGATTATAATATTGATTCAGGATTGAAAGAGACCATCGATTATATTAAAAATAATTTAACTAAATATAAATCTTATATTTACAATATTTGATATGCAAGCAATTATTTTGGCAGGAGGTAAGGGCACCCGTTTAAAACCATTCACTACAAGTTTTCCTAAATCTTTAGTACCGGTGGGAGATTATCCGATACTTGAAATAATATTGATGCAGCTTAAAAAATATGGATTTGATAAAATAACACTTGCAGTTGGACATTTGGCGAATCTCATACAGGCATATTTTGAAGACGGGGAAAAATGGGGAGTAAAAATTCAATATTCATTCGAAGACAAACCATTAGGTACTGCTGGACCGTTAAAACTTATAAATAATCTTGAGGACAATTTT
Source organism: uncultured Bacteroidales bacterium (assembly GCA_963781805.1). Lineage (GTDB taxonomy): Bacteria > Bacteroidota > Bacteroidia > Bacteroidales > UBA10428 > JAFGPL01. Next base: position 3,386,158 of record CAWAHF010000004.1, on the reverse strand, counting down.
CTTGTATTGAATAGCGATGATCTCACTGACATGGATTATCTTAAGTTTTACAAGGATCATATAAACAACAATGGATTAATTACTATTTCAAAGTTTGTTAAAAAAGTTAAAATTGATTTTGGTGTAATGCAGACAAACGATCAGAATGTTGTTGAGGATTATATCGAAAAGCCTGAATATATTTTTGGCGTGAGCATGGGAATTTATGCCTTCAATAGAAAAGCAGTTGAATATATTCCTGAAAATCAGTATTTTGATTTCCCACAATTAATAAAATTTCTTATTTTAGATAATAATAAAATTTATTGCTACAATCATGAAGGATTTTGGCTTGATATTGGCCGTCCCGAAGATTATGAAACTGCTTCCTTAAAATTTGATGAATTTAAAACTTTGATTTTTTAATGTCGACTAAAGTATTAATTTTTGGACATGCTGGATTTAGCGGTGTTTATATGACCCGTTATTTACAAAAAATATCAGGTATTGTATTATATGGTGTAGATCTGCAAAAAAACGGTTTTATCGAAGAATATCAGGCAGATTTAACAGATTTTGATCGGATTAATCAGATTATTTCAGATATCCGACCTGACTATATTATCAATCTTGCCGGACTTAACCAGGCTGAAGATCCGACACAACTATTTTCTGCAAACATTATTCCGGTTATAAATACCATACGTAGTCTTAATGCTAATGAGTTAATTCATACACGTTTATTACTCATAAGTAGTGCCTCAGTTTATGGAGATCCCGGTGCCGCTCCGATTAGTGAGTCGGAACCGGCTAATCCGGTGAATATGTATGGTGCCAGCAAACTTGCCATGGAACAATTATTGCCTGTTATGACAGGGCCAGACACTTGCAGTGTAATGATTGCCCGAACCTTTAATCTTATAGGGCCCGGATTATCAGATAAATTATCTGTTCCATCTTTTATTCATCAATTGATAGATATTCAGAAGAGTAAATTTACCCCGGTTATCAGGGTTGGTAATTTACATCCTCGAAGAGATTATATCGACATCCGTGATGCTGTAAAGGCTTACTGGAAGATTATTACCCAAGGCAAATCCGGTGAAATCTATAATGTAGGATCCGGAAAATCAATTTCTATGCAGGAAATTCTCAGAATAATTTTAGATAACCTTGGCTTAGAGGTTACTATTGAGACAGATAAAAACCGTCTAAGAAAAAATGAAATTTTACATTCGTTGGCTGATATAACTAAAGTTTCATCCCTGGGATGGTTACCTGAAACCGATTTTATTAATTCAATCACAGATATGTTAGATTATTACCATAAGGGAGAGCAAATTCAATGATCTCAATTTGTTTTGTCGGAGATAGGAATATTTATATGAAACGAATTTGTAATTATCTTTCTGGTGAGAATTACAAGATATATTTAATTTGCAGAAATGAAAAGGGAATTGATTATTCTGAATTTGAAAACAACATTGAGTTTTATACATTAAAATCAAACAGGTTATATAGAAAATTGCCAGAGATTTACCGTTATCTCAAAAGAATAAATCCCAGTTTTTTGCATTTTCAATATCTCACAAAAGATGTGATATTGAGCTTATTAGTCTTCATGAAATATAAGATAATCTTAACCCCCTGGGGTAGCGATTTAAATATTTTTTCAAGAAATTATATTAATAGATTTATTTTAAACCTTGGTTTTATTGCCAGTTGGAAAATTCAGGTACTATCTGAAGGAATGAAAAAAACGTTAACTAAAAAGTTTCTATTTATAGATAAGAATAAAATTAAGGTTTTATCATGGGGAATTGATTATGATAGATTTAGTATCATTAATCAGGAGGGCATTAATCATTGGATTAAGAGACTTAAGCTGGTTTTGCAAAATTTCGTTATATTGAGTTACAGGAATCATAAACATTTATATAATCATCACACATTAATCAGATCTTTGCCCTTGGTAATAAAAGAGTATCCAAATGTTAGGTGTTTTTTTACCAGAGGTAACTTTGACCATGAATATCTTGAACAGAATAAACAGCTTGTAATGAAGCTAAAACTAGAAGAACATGTTTTTTTTATTGAGGAATGGATACCGGATTATTTATTACCTTCCCTAATTCAGTTATCAGATATTGCAGTTTCAATACCATATCATGATGGGTTTCCAGCAACGTTACTTGAAATTATGGCAACTAAGACAGTTCCTGTTATCAGTGGCCTTGACGCATATTCATCCTTTTTTAAAGATATGGAGAACGGAAGAATTTTGAAGAACTTAAATGATCCTGTGGAATTGGCTCGGATTATAACAGAGATTATTGAAAATCATGACAATTACAGCAAAATTTTTTCGCTAAAAAATAAAATATATTTAGCAGAAAACCAGGATTGGAACAAAATTAAAACAAGATTAAAAGAGCTATATGATGATCAGAAACATAATGTAATAATATCATGAAGAGGCTGAGAAAAGCAATAGACTTTTTAAAATTTCACCTGCAAAATCCAATTTTTTCAATTATGAAAATCAGGGTGTACCTTAACACACCTATGAGGAAAAAATTAGGAATCAGCTTTTTGGAGCCCAATTATGTTTTTTTTGAAAATTTTCAAAAGGGAAGTGTGATTGTCGATGTTGGATGTGGTTATTCTGCCGAATTTTCTAAATATTTTTTACAGAATCAAAATATTGAAAAAGTATTTGCTGTTGAACCAACAAAAAAACATGAGTCTGCACTCAGTTTGATACAGAAAAAGTCAGGTGAAAAATTTATACATTTAAAATATGCACTGGCAGACAAAAATACCCATATTGATTTTTTTGAAACACTGGAAAATGAAAGCGGATCATTGTTAACTGATCATAAAAATATATTAAATGATAACATACGAACTTATCAAGTAGAAGCTATTACTCTCAATAAACTTTTAAAAATTATCAAAAAAGATCAAGTTGATTTGATTAAAATTGATATAGAGGGAGCAGAATTTAGTTTGTTTGGTTCAATAAATGCAGAAATATTGAAAAAATTCAAACAGATTTTTATTGAATTTCATCATTACAGTGTAAGATCTTATCACAAACGTGATGCACATATAATTATAAAACGATTAAAGGGCTTCGGGCTTAGATGTTACAGCCTGGATAAAGTCAATTATTTATTTTATTGGTAATCAACTATGCCGGGAATTCTTGGAATACTTGCGGATAAGTCAGATATGGCTCTGTTTAATGATATGCAGAAAAAAATGGATCACTTATCTTATTCAATCGATACACATGTCAAAGGGGGGATACATTTAGCGACGATTTCTCAGGACAAGACTAATCCATCCTGCAATTCAATAGTTATTTACAAAAATGAATATATTCTTGCTTTTTACGGAGAAATTTTTTCAAATGATACCGAAATATTATCAGGGAATTGTAACTACGGGGAGTATTTTGTCTCCCTTTTCATAAAGTATGGAATAGAGGTGTTGAAATCCATAAACGGACATTATTCAGCCTGCCTCATTAATAATAAAACAGGAACAGCGTATCTGATAGCGGATCGCTTTGGGACAGTGCCAGTCTATTATGCTTGGAATAAAGCCAGACTGCTGTTTGCTTCTGAATTAAAAGCTGTTGTTCAGGGGTTGGATACAAAAGAGATTAACCTCCAGAGTATTGCCGAGTTGTTTAGTTTCGGGCATCTTTTTGGGATCAAAACAATGTTCAATGAGGTGAAGTTGGTTTCTTCGGGTACCTATATGGAGATTACCGATAAAGGCATCCGTGAAATCAAATATTGGGATTTTCCCTATCTCGAAGAAATATATTTCCAACGCAGGATCAGTAAGAGTGAAAATAATCGGTTACAGGAAGAGCTCCACTTTATCATGATGAAAGCAATTCAGCGGATGAGCAAGGATCCTAATGACATATTATTTTCGCTAAGCGGGGGGCTTGATTCAAGGTATGTAGCTGCACTTTATTACGAGTTGGGACTAAAAAATATGACTGCTTTTACCATGGGTCCCAACGAAAGTGAAGATCAGATTTATGCCAAAGAAGTTTCAGGAGTATTGGGTATTGATCATTATCCATTTCCGATTAATCCAGCTAAGATATGGGAAAATGCACGTCAGTTTGCTTACATTTCAGACAGTATGTCATTTATTCATGGGCCACTGCAGAATTTCGAACCTCTTCAGTTTTTCAGCAATAGAAAAAAATTTGTAGTATATGCCCAGATGTGTGATGCGCTTTTTGGGAGTACGCTTTGGAGAAAGAGAATCAGAATATTGAAAAACAGTCCAAGACATACGGCTGAAACCGATAACATCATGCTAAATCTTTTTTCCGTATATAATCAGGAATGGGTTAAAATGCTTTTCCGAAAGGATTTTTATCATCAACTTAAAGGGAAATACACTCTTGAACCTTCTACTTATCTAAATAGGGAATATCATCCTTTGCATTGTTATTATTTGCTTTTAATGAATGAGCATGGACGAAGAGGGACGCTCGGTGGTAACTTAGTAACTAATTTGTTTTATAAAACAAGAATGCCTTCATATGACAATGATGTGTTCGCTTTCGGTTGGAATTTGCCAATTCCATACCGCATGCATCAATATCTCTACAGAATGACATTTGCGAGGTATTTCCCTGAACTTGCAACAATTAAACGAGAAGGATACAACCTGAATATTGGAGCTTCAATGTTCAGCTATGAGTGTAAGGTTTTTAAAAATAAAGTAGTCACCCTGTTAAAAAAGGGTAAGCTGGGTTACTTGGCAGCACTTTACAAACCTTGGAACCGTCCCGAATATGTGGATTATAAAAACTGGTTCAGAAATGAACTAAAACAGGATATCCTAAATTTTTTCTTGAAAGATGATTTAAAATCTTCCGAAATAATTGATAAGAATGAGGTAATCAAGATGCTTAACATGCATCTTTCAGGGAAATATGATTTTTCAGGATTACTTTGGCAGCTGGTAAACCTGGAGTATTTTTACCGTAATTTTATAGATTAATGGAGAATGATCAATAACATTAAACAAGTTGCAAAACACTCAGCAATATATGGATTGGGAAATATCTCAGTTAAAATTATCGGATTAGTACTTATTCCTCTCTATACAAATCCTAAATATTTCTCAGTTGAAGATTTCGGTATAATCTCGATGCTTGATGTGACAATCGAATTATTGATTGCTGTGCTTGGATTGTCAATTTATCAGGCCTTTACGAGATGGTACTGGGATAAAGAATATATCAGCCGCCAAAAAAACATGTTTTTTACTATGCTGGTATTCAATATAATTATCGTTTTGATTGCCGGCCTTCCATTTTATTTTTTATCAGATCGTTTATCGCTGGCATTATTTGCTAATTCAAAATATGAATTCGTATTAAAAATTATTTATGTCTCAGTAATTTTTCAGGTAATTGCTCAAAGCGTATTTACATTAATGAAACTACAGTCAAAATCACTTTTTTATTCATCAATGCAGATTTTGAAACTGGCTGTAACTCTTATACTGACGATTTATTTTGTGGTTTTCCAAAAAAAAGGCATACAAGGTATATATGAAGCACAAATTTTGGGCTTTATACCGTTTTTCATAATCATTTCTATATACGTATTTAAAAATCTGGCATTTAAATTTGAATTTGGGATTTTAAAGGAACTAATTAAATACAGCATTCCTTTAATGCTGGGTTCAATTTCTGCTACAGTCTTAACCATATTTGACAGGTATAGTCTGAATTATCTTGCATCACTCGAGGATGTTGGTATTTATTCGCTGGGATACAGAATTGCGAATACAATTAAAATTGTTGTGGTTACTTCTATTCAGCTTGCCATATCGCCAATTATATTTCAAAAAATGAATGATCCAGATAATAAACGTTTCTATTCAAAGCTGATGACCTATCTGGCATTTGTTATATCTTTCCTGATTCTAATCGTGACAGTTTTTGGTTATGAAATAATTAAAGTGTTTACTTCAAACGATGCGTATATTTCTGCAACGCTTGTTATTCCTGTAATCAGTCTTTCAATTCTCTTTGCGACACTTAAAGATACTGCTACTACAGGACTTCAGATAGCAAAAAAAACGTTGATTGTCGGTTCGTCTTTATTTTTAGTTACGCTATTAAATATCGGTCTTAACATTATTTTGATTCCATATCTGAAAATTCACGGGGCATCATTGTCTACCCTTCTTTCTCAGATTATTTTATTTATAATAATCTTTAAATCAGCTCAGAAGAATTATTTTATACCGTATGAGCTAAAAAAAATAATTTTAATTGTCATATTAACAACAATTTTAGCCGGAGCTTCTTTATTTCTGAATGGTACTCCTTTACTAATCAGATTAATATTGAAATTTTTAATTTTGATATTATTTCCCGTAAGCGCATATTTATTTGGTTTTTTTGAATCAATAGAAATAATGCGAATCAAAGAATCTTTTAATAAATGGAAAAATCCTTTCAAGTGGAAAGAAAACATCTCTAAAATAAAATTCAAATAAAGGATTCGAATATCTCAGATGGAATAAATTTTACTTAGATTCAGTATAATGAAAAAATAAATGGACCATTTGGCACAAAAATCTATACTGATAATCAATTACTATTGGCCCCCGGCAGGAGGACCTGCAGTTCAAAGATGGGTTGATATCATAAAGAACTGGTCGGAATCTGATGTTTCATGTATTGTATTGACTGTTGATGAGGTTAAAGCCACTTATCAGGTTATTGATAAGTCCATTGAAAAACAAGTTCCCGGAAATGTAAAGATTTTCAGGACAAATACATCCGAATTTTTTTCTTCTTATAAAAAATATATTGGTAATCTACCAGCAAATGCTTTTGTCAACCAACAAAATCCAACTTTAAAGCAAAAAATAGCCCGCTTTATCAGGGGTAATTTTTTTATTCCTGATCCTAGAAAAGGGTGGAATAAATTTGCTTACAAAAAAGCTCTTGATATTATTCGAAACTATGCAGTAAAAGTAATTATTACAGCAGGCCCCCCTCACTCAACTCATCTTATTGGATTAAAACTTCAGAAAAAATTGGAAGTTAAATGGATAGCCGATTTTCATGATTATTGGACGGATATTTTTTACCTGAAAGATTTTTACAGAACACCTCCTGCCAAATGGGTTGATAATCATTTTGAAAAAAAGGTATTAAGAAATGCTGATTTAGTTTTAACTCATTGTCAGTATGCCAGGAAGTTATACTTAAAGAAATTAGAATCAATCGCAGAGGAAAAGATTTTGGTACATACCATGGGATATGATAGTAGAATATTTGAGCCCGATCAAAAATTTGCTCTGCAATCAGCTTTTACAATCACCTATACTGGAATGATGCCCGAGAATTATAACCCGGATATTTTTTTTAAGGTAATGGGAAGAGTCGTAAAGCATTATTCCGAAACGCCGATAATAATAAGATTTATCGGACTCTTTTCACCAAGTATCAAAAATCTTGTAATAAAATATGGTTTGGAAAAACACTGGAAAGAATCTGGCTATATAGAGCATTCTGAAATTCCAGGATATCTTAACTCATCAAGTGCATTATTGCTGGTTAATCCAAATGTGAAGGATGAAGAGATGATTGTACCGGGCAAAATATATGAATACCTGGCAGTAAGAAAACCAATAATTTCTATTTCGGGTAACAATAGTGAAAATGCCTATTTACTTGAACTATGCGAAGCTGGTGAAAATTTCGAAAGAAATCATGAGGAGGGATTGTATCATTTTCTCTCTGATTTAATAGAAACATGGAAGGTTAACAAACAGGTTGATCTTACCAACTCAAATAATAACTTTCAGAATTTTTCCAGGAGTTATGAAGCTGCGAAGTTATTAGAAAAGATTTTTACAATAATGGAATCGATTTAATACAAAATTTTTTTAGAAAAATATATTCTATTAAATTTTCGAAGTGAGTAAACATTGAACTATTTTGATTGCAGCATTTCCATCCCCAAAGTATTTATTTTGTTTTTCAGGTACAGGTGCATTTACTTTATCTAATATGTTCTTGATATCGGCCCCAACAACATAATTCCAGCCATCAATAAGCGTTTCTGTCCATTCGGTTTCATCTCTCAGCGTAATACAAGGTTTTTTAAAATAAAAAGCCTCTTTTTGTAAACCTCCCGAATCGGTAAGAACTTTTTCACAATGTTTTAAAAGATAGAGTGAATTTAAATATCCTGTAGGTTCAATAATTTTAACATTATCTGAGACGGTTAATTTTTCCAGATATTTCCTGGTTCGGGGATGAAGTGGCAATACAATGGTTTCCTTAATCAAAGCGAATGCCTTAAATATATTTGTGAGGCGCTCAATGTTGTTGGTGTTTTCCTGCCGATGAATGGTGGCAAGGAAATAGGTTTGTCTTGGTTTGAAAAATTTTTCATCATTTTTAGTCCCCAAAAATTTTTCATAAAATTTTAGAGAGTCATACATGATATCTCCCGTAAGCACCGCTTTATCCTTTAATCCCTCACCAATTAATATATTTATTGCGTTCATAGTTGGTACAAATAAGAGATCTGAGATATGGTCAGTAGCTATTCGGTTGATCTCTTCAGGCATTGATCTGTTATAGCTTCTCAATCCTGCTTCGATGTGTGCAACTTTTATATGTAGTTTCGATGCAGCAAGTGCACCTGCAATAGTTGAATTGGTATCCCCTACTACTACTGCCCAGTCAGGTTTTTCTTTTAATAGTACAGGTTCAATTCGCTCAATCATCATGGCGGTTTGTTTTCCATGAGTTTCTGATCCAACTTCAAGGTTATAATGAGGAGAAGGTATATCGAGTTCTTGAAAAAATACCTCCGACATATTTTTATCATAATGCTGACCAGTATGTACAAATATTTCTTTAATTTCTTTATGTTTTCTTATTTCTCTCGAAAGTGCAGAGGCTTTAATAAATTGAGGCCGGGCTCCAACTATTGTGACAATTTTCATCATACTAAGACTTTTTAATTTAGAATATTTTTCCTCACTTCCAGTGAGGTCAAAGACCTATTGCATGTTATTATAGGCTTGGATTAATGGCAATACAGAAATGTTCCAGTTATATCTATTTATTATATTCTTTTTTCCATTCATTCCAATTTGTTTGTATTTTCCAGAACTAATAAGATTTAATACTTTGTTGCTAAAGTCTTCAGGGGAATCATGTTGGTAGACAATTCCATTTTTCCATTCGCCGATCAGTCTTTCAAGTGAATTACAATTTGAACAAACTATTGCTTTGTTTGCATAGGCATACTGATATATTTTATTTGGTGAAGAACAATCAGTTTGTTCTGATTTAAGATGTGGAATTAGTGCAATATGTGATTGAGAGAGTAAATCAGCAATCTCATTCATATTTTTCCATCCATAAAAGGTCACATAGTCTGTTAAGTGCAGTTTTTGGATGAGTTCACGTAAATTTGGTTCGTAACTTCCATTGCCAATTATCCATAAACGTATATTTTTAATCTCGTTTAGTAGTAAAGGCATCGCTTTAATAATAATTTGTAATCCTCTGTAAATATTTATGCCCCCTGCATAAAACAGGGTTATATATTCCTCTGAGGGCGTTTTATCAGGCACATGAAATTCATTCAGGTGTGGAGTATTTTCTAAAACAATTATTTTTTCACCAATCGCTCCTAGCTTAATAATGCGTTCTTTCATTTCCTCCACAACTGTGATAAGCAAATCAGCTTCCTTTATATATTTTTTCTCATAATTTTGCCATTGTCTATCCGAATGTAGTAATCTTCCCAATGGTTTCTTTGTATGGGTTGTTGTTCTGAGAGATGCTGGATAATTTTCATGCAAATCAAGTACAAATTTTAAATTATATTTTTTTTTAAGACTTCTACCTATTTTAGCAAGGGGCAAATCATGTATATGTATGACATCATATACATTTTCTTCGACCAATGGAATTAAAAATTTAAACCAGTAATTGAAATAGAAAGAGAACTTAAGGGCTCCAACACTGGATTTATAAATAAATTTAGATATAGGTTTTTTAATAATGGTGATTCCCTTATATCTCACTTCAGAAGCCTTTTTTTTGAAAGAATAACATGCAATTGTAACGGTATGACCAGAATTTGCCAGGGAAAGTGCTTCTTTTTCTACACGGTCGTCAGGCGGAAAATCTGACTCAAGAACCATTAATATTCTCATTTTAATTCAGTATTTGCATGGCAAATAAAGCAAAAGATTTTTTTATGTCTACTATTTCTATAATGATTTTTTAGATAGTTTTCTATCCCTTGTAAAATTAAAAACCCCTCACTTAAGAATTTGAGGGGATTTTTATCTACTTTATAATACCAATATTCTATTATAAGTTTAGGTCTTTTATCAGTTATTTGGTATTTGCCACCTGAAAATTTCATGTGTCTGTAATATTCTTCATTCTGCAATACCAATACCTAATTGGGTCAATTAAATTTTATTCTTTGACTAATATTTCATGACCAAGTTCTTTTCCTTTTTTATTGACAACACTTATAATATATGATCCTGATGGAATATTTGTCACATTCAGAATGTTATAATCATCGCTCAATTCATTTTTTCTTACAATTTTACCATCAACTGAATAAATAATTGCAGTTGCATTTTTTAGGCTTTCCTTTTGAGAGTTAATAGTGACTGTATTATCTATCGGATTTGGAAATATACTTAAAGTCCTAGTTTCGTGCAATAAATTAGATGCGGAATTAATATTGATCTCACCGGGACAATCAATTAGTGCAAAAACCAGATTTCCAGAATTATCAAGGGTTCCTCTCCAACATTTGCCATCAGGGGATTTCATAATAATACCCCGATTAATATTACTAATAAAAATATCTCCATCTGCAATTTCAACTTTTGCTTTAGGATCACTGGTATTTACTCCAATGTTTCCATCTGCAGTAATTGCCATTTTAATATCACCATAACTAGGAGAAGCTCCAGTAGGATTATTGGTTCTTGAGGTTATTTTCAATTTATTTTCATCCGAATTATCAATCCCAATTGCCCAACTCTGATCTGTTATTTCATCATTATTATTTCTAACTCTGAATTCTGTATATGGATCTCCATCAACACCACTATATACCTGGTGCAGTGACCTGGCAAATCCATAACCTGATTTTTTAAGGTGGCAAATTACAAGACCTGCATCATGATCAGTACTATCACTTACCTGTAACCAACCATTGTGTACCCATAATTTGGTATAAAGAAAATAGCTTTGAAAATCTATCCTGTCAATTCCAACTTTATTTGACGTAGTAATTTCACCAGAATTTAGAGAATTCCAATAGGACGAAGATGAATTTGCTGCTGTGATTTGTATGGTTCCATCAGGAAATTTAAATCCCTGGTCAGTAGAATGAATCATACCATTAACTTCCAGTTTAGATGCTGGATTTGTTATTCCAATTCCAACATTGCCGGTTTCACCATGGATTAATAAATTAGGTTCATAATATAGTCCTTCTTTATATGCTCTTTGGAAGTAAAGAGAATGGTTTTTATCCAGCCCAATGTCAAATGATGTTAAATGGGTGCCTGTTCCCTGTTTAAGTCTTATCAGCCTTCCAATGGTCTGTGTACCAAATTTTGCTGAATCAAAATCAGAAATTAGCCATACAGGAATATTACCACCTATACTGTCTTTGCCAAATACAGACAATTGGCCATAGAAAAGAGGAGTACTGTTTTTTTCAGTTAAAGCAACAGAACCATTCTTAAAAAAGATTCCTTTAGGGTTTTCACCCCAAAGTGAGCTTGAAACTAGTGCTGTAGTTTGGACAAATCCATCAGGAAATTTAAATCCCTCATTTATAGAATGTATTATTCCATTAACTTCAAGTGGAGATTGAGGTGTATCTATACCGATGCCCAATTTCCCGTCTTTTTCATATATATTATCTGCAATGGTATCTACTTGTGATTGAGCAGGGATGAATATCATCAGGCATAATAGAACAAAAAATATACGATTCATAGTTTTGAATGTTTTATGATGTGGTTCGAATTTAATCATTTAGACGGAATTATTAAGAAATAATATATAAACCTTATCAATAATTCCACAAAAGATAAAAAAACAGGGATAAACTTATTGATAATTTATTTTAATGCAATTAGTCTGTTACAGCATTTCCAGCAATCTCCTCATGCTTACTTTTTCATCCATAATTTGGGGCAATCTTTCAATTAGCACTCTTTCCTGCTCCATAGAATCCCTATAACGAATGGTAACTGTATTGTCCTCAAGTGATTGATGGTCAATGGTTATACAGAAAGGTGTACCGATAGCATCCTGCCTGCGGTATCTGCGGCCAATGGAATCTTTTTCCTCATACTGGCAATTAAAATCAAACTTTAACCTGGACATTATTTCGCGGGCTTTTTCAGGAAGGCCGTCTTTTTTTGTCAGTGGTAATATGGCAAGTTTTATTGGGGCTAAAGCAGGGGGTAGCTTAAGTACAACACGATCTTCTTTCACGCTTCCTTCACGTTCAACTTTTTCCTCTGTGTAGGCATTGGCTATGATCGTAAAAAACATTCTGTCTACTCCAATAGAAGTTTCGATAACGTATGGGGTATAACCTTCGTTGGTATCGGGATCAAAATACTGTATTTTTTTACCGGAAAATTTCTCATGGTTGCCCAAATCAAAATTTGTTCTTGAATGGATACCCTCTACTTCCTTAAAACCAATTGGGAATTTGAACTCAATATCAGCTGCAGCATTTGCATAGTGGGCCAGCTTGTCATGATCATGGAATCTGTAATTTTCATCACCCATGCCCAGCGCTTTGTGCCATTTGATTCGTTTTTCCTTCCAGTATTCATACCATTCCATTTCGGTTCCGGGACGGATGAAAAACTGCATTTCCATCTGTTCAAATTCCCGCATGCGCATAATCCATTGGCGGGCAACGATTTCATTCCGAAATGCTTTCCCTATCTGGGCTATCCCAAAAGGTATTTTCATCCTGCCTGTTTTTTGCACATTTAAGAAATTTACAAATATCCCTTGTGCCGTCTCCGGTCGAAGATAAATGGTATTTGCTTCTTCGCTAATTGAGCCAAGTTGTGTACTGAACATCAGATTGAATTGCCTCACTTCTGTCCAGTTGGCAGTTCCCGAAACCGGGCAAACGATATTATTATCAATGATTATCTGCCTGATTTCTTTGAGATCATCATTTTCCAAGGCTTTTACATACCTGTTTTTAAGATCATTATTCTTACCTAAATTTTCAACTACACGGGGATTGGTTTCTCTGAAAAGTTTTTCATCAAAACTTTCACCAAAACGGGCTTTTGCTTTTTCAACCTCTTTTTCTATTTTTTCTTCAATTTTCTGAAGTTGTTCTTCGATGAGCTGATCTGCCCTGTATCTTTTTTTTGAATCTTTATTGTCAATCAGAGGGTCGTGAAATGCTGCGACATGACCCGACGCTTCCCAGATTTTTGGGTGCATAAAAATTGCGGCATCCAGCCCCACAATATTTTCATTCATTTGTACCATGGCTTTCCACCAGTATTGTTTGATATTGTTTTTCAGCTCGACACCATTCTGACCATAGTCATAAACAGCCCCCAAACCGTCATAAAGTTCACTGGACGGAAAAATAAAACCATACTCTTTGCAGTGCGCAATTATTTTCTTAAAAAGGTCTTCGTTTGCCATAGTTGTTGAGTTCCAAGTTTCAAGTTTCAAGTTTCAAGTTTCAAGTTCCAAGTTTCAAGTTTCAAGTTTCAAGTTTCGGGTTTTGCGTCTTAACTCTGAACCCGGAACTCCGAACCCGTAACTTTTTATTTATAAACCGCAAATGTAATTGAAAATCCTGGCTTTTCAAAAAGCATAAAAAAACCTGCCCAAATCAAATTACAGGCAGGTTATGAGAGAAGATAGTTATCTATTTTTTGATTAATAATTTCGTATAATTTTTACCGGAAGAGTTAACTGTCAAAAGATATTTTCCATGTGGTAATTCAGAGATATCAAGCACATAATTATTCTGAAAATCAGAGACATCTATTAGTTTAATCAATTTTCCCAAGTCGTCGAACAGCATAATTTGATTCAACTTTTGACCTTCTTCGCATTTAATCATTAGTTTACCATATGCAGGATTTGGATAGACAATCATTGCTTTGTCAGAAGCAATATCCTGGATGGCATCTTCAATTATATCAAATATCTGAATGGTATCTCCACCTAAACATCCAACTGCATCGGTTACTTTTACCCAGAAAAGGGTGTCTTTTAGAATATTGTTTCCGGCAATATTTAATGTTTGATTTGATGCTCCTGTACTCCACAAGTAAGAAGCAAATCCGTTTCCGGCATCCAATGTCAGATTTTGTGAATTTCCAAGAGATTGATCCTCTCCCAGATTTACTATCGGAAGCTCCTGAACATTCACTTGAATGGTGTCGGAATTTGAACAACCTGCCTGGTTTGAAACTGTTACACTATAATTTCCAGCTTCTGAAACGATTATTTGGCGATCTCCCGAAGTGCCATTGCTCCATTCATACCACCAGGAGAAAGGAGCAGAAAGTGTAATTGAATTTCCCTCACAAATGGTTGTATCATGACCAAGATTTACTAATAATGCTTCAGGGTTTTCGAGTAAAATGGTAGATGCAAATAGGGTATCAAAATCATTTGTAACCGCAGGCATATAAGTTCCCGGAACCAAATTATCAAATATTCCGGACGTAGAATTTGTTATCAAATCAATCGTATATTTTACCTTATCGGGGGGGGTCGCATAGATTTGAATTTTTCCGGTTGAATCGTTATGGCAGATGTTTGACAAATATGATATACTGTCAATCATAAATGCTTCTCTGAAAACCGATGATATTCCGGAACCATATGTTGCAAGCCATACTTTACCATTTTGTTGCATAGCAGCATCCCAGATATCATTGCTGGCCAGACCATCCGATTGTTGAAGCTCATTCCAATGGCGTCCGTTAAATACATATGCTCCCTTTCCCCAGGTACTGGCCCAGATATTTCCCATTTTATCTTCGAGCAGTGATCTGACTGCGGCATTGCCGAAATATATGTTTGAAGGATAATTTGTCCAATTGGAACCGTCAAATTTGGATACTCCGCCATAGGTAGCAAACCAAAAATGACCTTTAGAATCTTCAATAATTTTGTTTACGTTGTTATTGACTAATCCTGCAGAGGTTCCAAATATTTCCCATGTATTATTGCTATATTTTGCAGCTCCATTTCCAGACAGGGTTCCAATCCATAAATCTCCGTTTTTTACAGTTAGCACAGCTGTGACCTGATTACCGGGTAACCCATCAGTTGTTGTAAAAGTGCTAAAGGTAGCACCGTCATATTTAATTAATCCCGCATTTGAGCCAATCCACATATTCGAATCCTTATCTACAGCAAGTGAATACCAGCCTGATCCCGTAAGTCCATCCAGACTTGTGAGAGCGGTTATACTTGATTTTGTGACTTTTGTAATACCACCCGAAGAAGATGCTACCCAGATATTACCTTCAGGATCCTGTGTTATATCATAAACATAATTGCCTGCCAGCCCACCGGATTGGTCAAGGTTACTCCAGTTTTCACCATTATATTTAGTTACCCCTCTGCCCCAGGTTCCCAGCCACAGATTATCATCTTTATCTACGAAAGCAGTTTGTATGGTATCGCTTGACATGCTGCTTTTTGTATAGTTCGTCCAGGCAGTTTTATAACTGTAACTTACAATACCCATATCACCGCCGGCATACATGGTATCATTTATTTGTGTAATATCCCACGTTCGTATGTCTGGTAAAATTGTACCAGCTGAATAAATGGTAAAAGATGCGCCATTATAAATAGCTATCTGGCTACTATCCGATCCGAACCACATATTGCCATAATCATCCTGGGCTATAGACATTACGGTATTTGTTGGTAGTCCGTCAGCTTTGGACAGATTTTCCCATGTTGAACCATTGTATTTGGTTACACCGCCAGCCGTTCCACACCAGATATTTCCGTCAGCATCTTCAAAAATATCCCATACCATATCATTTAAAAAACCATTTCCTGTATTGTATTGTACCCACAACGTGCCGTCAAACCTGCTAATGCCATTATCAAGTGATCCGACCCAGAGTTTACCTGTTTTATCTAATAGACCACAAAAATCATTATTGGAACCCAATCCGTCAGAGGTAGTATAATTTGTCCATTGATTTCCCGACCATTTGCTTACTCCTCCCTGGGTAATAAACCAGAGTGCATCGGATGAGGGCACAATATCGTAAACGTTATTATTTATCAGGCCACTATCTGTATTGTAAACATAGAGAGTATCCTCTAAAATCTTTACCGCGCCGGATAGTGTCCCAAGCCAAATGTTCCCTTGAAGATCCTGTTTAACGGCATAGCAACGATTATCCGGTAATCCAGTCAGGGAGGTATAATTTGAAATTGTACCATTCATTTTACTTAGTCCGCCATAAGTAGCAAACCATTTTCTTCCCAAGTTATCTCCTAAAATATCAAATACCTTCATGTTAGGTAGGCCATCGAGTATTGTAATATATTTCCAGGATTCCGGCTGAAGTTTACTTATTCCGTTCCCGGTTCCAATCCAGATATTGCCCTTATTGTCTTCTTCGACACACTCTGTATAATTGCTTACCAGACCATGAAGGGAAGTATATGTGGGCCAGGTTAGTCCGTCGTATTTTGTTATACCGCCATTTGGGGTATAGGAGGTAAACCACAGGTTCCCCTTAGTGTCTTCCAATATGTCTGAAATATTATTGTTTGACAGGCCGTCTGTTGTGGTATATACTGTGAATACAGTATCATTGTAACTAGCTGCACCGTTTGCGGTACCAAACCATATTTTACCATCATGACTTTGGGTAATGGAATGTACCACATCATCAGGCAGTCCGCTAAGTGTGGTATAATTTATAAATGTTCCCTGAATTTTGCTGACTCCTTCATATGTCCCAATCCACAATCTGTTCATATTGTCTTCGAACAGTGAAATTACATAATTGCTAACCAGGCCATCTGAAGTAGTGTATGTAACCCATGTAGTACCATTATACTTGGTCAGGCCTGAAAATGTCCCAAACCAGATATCACCATTATGATCAACCAGGATATCCTGGATATGATTTTCCGGCAAACCATCGAGGGTATCAAATTTTGTGACTGCAGATATCCCGTCAAATCGGTAAGCCCCCTCCAGCCCTCCAATCCAAAGATTGCCCTGATGGTCTTCAGCCAGAGCTGTAACGATACCGGGGAGTTCACTGACTGATGCATAATTGGTCCAGACATCACCGTCAAACTTCATAATACCGTTTCCTGTGATGTCCCCAAACCATAAATTTCCATCAGAATCCTTGATTATTTTTTTAATATATTCCCCTTTGAACGAGGTTTGTTTGTTGTAATTATGAATTTCAAGCTGAGCGCTTAAATCTAACGTAACCAGCATAAAAGCCAGTGAAAAAATAATGATTGATTTTTTCATGATTAGGGGTTTTTAAATAAACAGGATTAAAGTTACAAATTTTATCCTAAAATTCCGAAAAGTTATTCACATTAAAGTCGGGTATACTGTTTGATTACCAGCAAAATATTAAAGAATATTCAGAAATCGAATAAAAAAAAAGAAATTAATGATTAGCATATATTTATTACTTATGCGAATTAAGGGTCGAAATCAAACATTATGGACTTTATCTTTGTGAATCTTTGTATTTTAGTGTCTAGTGGCAAAAGGAAGATAGCCACAAACATGCCCGACGCATTGCTTTGGCAGGCGGGAGCACAAAGTCACTAAGTATCACTAAGGCAGGTTTGCAAAATACTGATTACTAATTACTGAAGTTTCGCACTTGATATTAAAAAATTAATAATAAAAGAGTTACAAATTTTATAAGATATATATTTTACTAATAATGTGATTATTGATAATTCCATCTTTTTATATTTCTCTCTGTGTAACTCAGTTTTTCTCTGTGAATTCTCAGTGGTTCTATTTTTTTACCACAGAATTCACAGAGTTTTACACAGAGAAACACAGAGAAAATATTTTTAATTTACTTATTATCAGAAAAATATAAAGTTATATATCAAGTGCGAAACTTCAGTAATTATATATTTTAATAAGTTTTAACCCTTAATTTGCATTACCTATTACCTGATAATAAAGGTATCGATTTGTGTTCAAAATTTATCTTATTCAATATCGAAAGGATAAACCGATAAAATATATTTTTGATGAAATATTTTTTAGTCCATAATAAAATCCTGTATCCAATTTTAGATTTTCCTTCCAATCATAAACTAATCCTGTATTTATAAAGTATTCATAACTTTTTAATTCACTTTCTTGTGTTAGTAAACCTTCAGCAAAAAAATTAATATTAGTTATTAATTGGTGGGCAAATGTGGCAGAGATAAGAGGGTTAATATGATATCCACTGCCTGTCTGATTTTCTTCAAGATCCATCTCAATCTGAGTGCCAAAACCCCAATCGTTTGGCAGAGATATAGAAACAGGTAAAACCAAACCCCCTGTAATTTTCGCATCGGAGCTTGAAGGAATATTTACAAAGGGAAGAATTGCCAAGGATGTTTTACCTTAATCGTTACCCCAGATGTTTTGTTTTGCCCTTATTGTAATTGTGTTGAAAGATGTTCTTGATTCCTGGGAACTTCCGTTTATAAACCTTGTATCGACAAATGACTCTGCAATAAATTGGATGTCCAACGTGTTGGTGAGACCAGCTTTGAGGTTAAAAACGTTAAAAGAATTTTCTATAGTTTTTGTGCTGTCAAAGGTTGAACGATCTGTTTTAAACAGATCTGTCTCAAACTGGAAATGTCCCGCATCCACTGTATAAGCACTTTCTGTTGCATCGGGGCGATCCGTTTCAAATCTTCTCATTTGCGCTTTAGGGCATGAATGAAAAAGACTGTAATTACAATTCGTTGAGTCCTGTAAAGACTGACCGTCAACCAAAACTGATAAAACCAACAGTACAAGAAATAGTATATGTTTGATCATATTCAATTTATCTTACAATTAGTATAGGAATCTTTAATTTATGTCTTACTGAATCAACTGTAGTACCAAACACAAGGTCTTTAATCCCTTTGTGTCCATGCTCTCCCATAACCAATAGATCAGTATCTAATGTTGCAATTATTTTTGCTATTTCGGTTGAGGCTTTTCCGAACCCGATTTGGATATTGACTTTATAACCTAATTCCTGCAATTTGTTTTGATATTTAACCAAACTATCGTAGTCCAACTGGGTTTCATAGTCCATTGTGTTTTTGCCCAAATAACGGGCAGCAGCACTTTCTACAACATGGATAAACGTGTAGACAGCCGATTTTCCCCCTTGGTTTAATGCACTTTTTATTATTTGTTGGTCATGACCCGAGAAATCAATAGCCATTGCAACGTGTTTATAGGTTATCGATTCTATTTTAGCAAAATCTACAGCCTGGCCATGAGGTAATTGTGCTTTCTTTTTGGCAGCGGAAGTCACAAATGGATGAATAAAAACATACCCTAAAAGTGCAAGGCAGGCCAATGCAATAGGTACTACAATGGTATAAATAAGTATCTTATGCTGCCCTGCAGCACCAATCCATCCATTTATTTCATCAAATACCAGATGGACATTCAGATAAACTATGATGGAAGCACTTAGCCAAGCCAGAATTTTTACCCATGGTTTTATGGTAAATTCTTTCATGAGTTTTTTATCAGAATTAAAATGGATGAGAGGAATAACAGCAAATCCCAGTTGCAAGCTTAAAACCACCTGGCTTAAAATCAACAAGCTGCCCAAAGCTTTGTCACCAAAATAGATTATGGTAAATAAGGCGGGAATTATTGCCAACAAGCGTGTGATCAATCTTCTCAACCAGGGTTGAATCCTAAGGTTCAGATGGCCTTCCATCACAATTTGCCCGGCCAGGGTTCCTGTAATGGTTGAACTTTGCCCAGAGGCAATCAGCGCAATAGCGAAAAATGTCGGAGCTGCATTACCGAATAATTTATTTAGCAAAACCGAAGCATCCTGTATTTCGGCTACATGAAAGTATCCATTCACATAAAATGCGGCCGCTGCCAATACCAAAATAGCGGCATTTACAAAAAATGCAAGGTTGAGGGCAATGGTGGTATCAAATAAATTCATCTTTAATGCATTTTTCATTCCGGCTGATGATCGTTCAAACTTTCTGGTTTGAACCAACGAAGAATGCAAATACAGGTTATGTGGCATGACTGTTGCGCCAATAATCCCAATAGCTATATATAACGCATCGCCATTTAATTTTGATGGAATAAATCCCTGCATAACATCGCCGTAAACGGGCGATACAATCAACATTTCTATTAAAAAAGAAAAACCAATTATAAATACCAGCGAGACAATGAATGCTTCCATTGTCCGCATTCCTTTGTTCAATAAAAAAAGTAATAAAATGGTATCCAATGCAGTCAGGCTTATGCCCCAAATTAATGGCAGGCCAAATAATAAATTAAGTCCTATAGCCATTCCCACAATCTCTGCCAGATCGCAGGCTGCAATAGCTATTTCCGCTAAAATATATAAAGGGATATTTGCCCATTTGGGATAGGCATTTTTTGATGCCTGGGCAAGGTCCATACCTCTTACAATACCTAATCGGGCACTTAATGATTGCAAAAGCACGGCAATAAGATTAGACATGAGCAAAACCCAAATTAGTTTATACCCGAATTCGGAACCTCCGGCAATATCTGTGGCCCAATTTCCAGGATCCATATAACCCACGCTCACTAAATAGGCAGGACCTAAAAAGGCTAAAATTTTTCTCCACCCTTTTTTATCTGTTCGTACTGTTGAATGTACTTCACTTAATGATTCTGATTTCATCTGCAATGCATCTATGTTGAAATTTTTTGGTCAAAGGTAATAGCTTAGATTATTCAAAAAATTTCGATTAATTATTTATACCATTAGATATTCTTCCTTTTCAATGTTAACTTATTGATTTCAAATTCAAAATTAAACTATTTATTGATTTTACAATATAATGTTTCAGTGAATGGGAATTTGTCAAAAAGCGAGTGTGTATCAACTGAGTGGCGATTGCAGGTGTGGTTACGTTGTTAAATATTATTTTGTTTATAAGCTTTTTTGTAACTAATCAGTATTTCCAAAAAGGATACGATATTAACCATAAGATAATGTTTTGAACAAATATTTAAGATAGAAAAAGTTAGATTTCCAAAAACGCAGTGATATTAACAAAAAAGTTTAGGGGGTTTTGATAAGTAAAAGCCAAAGTTCTTTGATATGTTGGAATGATAAAGGAGTTTTGAGAAAAAAACAAATTGAAAGCCATCCCGACAATTAATGAACTGCTTACAATAATTTCCATTCAGCAAAAACAAATAGCTGAGTTGCAGAGAAGGGTTATTCAATTAGAGGAAGAACTGTCGAGATACAAAACGAAAAAGGACAGCAACAACAGTTCCATACCACCTTCAAGAGATGAGAACAGGCCGATAAGGAACAAAAGCCTAAGGGGAAAAAGCGGTAAGAAAGTTGGGGGACAGAAAGGGCATAAAGGTTATACATTGGAGATGACCGATACCCCGGATAGGGTAGTTGAACATATCCCCTGTTATTGTGAAAAGTGCGGGAACGGATTACAACAAGTTCAGTACGAATATGCCGGAAGAAGACAGGTTATCGATATTCCCCCCATTAAACCAGAGGTTATTGAACACAGGGTCTATAAAAAAAGGTGCACATGCGGCCATGAAACAATATCCGGATTTCCAGGGGATGTTACTGTACCGGTGAGTTATGGGTGCGGGGTTGAAAGTTTGATTGGTTACTTCCATACCAGGCAATATATCCCATTTGCCAGGATGCTGGAAATTTTCCATGACATATTTGGTTTGCCGGTTAGCGAAGGTGGCCTTCATTATTTGTTGAATAAACTTGTGGCAAAAGCCGCACCTGCGTATGAGATGATAAAACAAACCGTATATGATAGCGAGGTGATAGGTTCGGATGAAACAGGTGCAAAAGTAAACGGTAAGAAACAGTGGTTTTGGACATGGCAAAGCAAAACTGCTACTTTGATCAGTATTTCTTCTAACCGGGGATTCGATACCATACAGTCAAACTGTGGTGATGCCATGGGAAGCGCCATTTTGGTGCATGATTGTTGGAAGCCGCATTTTCAGGCAGCATCCTCCGGACATCAATTATGTACTTCGCACCTGTTGCGGGGATTGAACTATTTGATGGAAAAGGATAAGGTCAAATGGCCGTCCGATTTCAAAAACATGCTGATGAAGGCATTAAAATTGAAGAAATTGCTTGCTTCAAACGATTATTATTATCCAAATAAAAAGAGAGACGGTTTGGAAAAAGAATTGGAAAAATTGTTGCGGCAAAAGATTGAAAATAAATTCAAGGAAACTGTTTCATTTCAAAAAAGAATGAACAAATACAAAAATTACATATTCACCTTTCTTTATCATCCAAAAGTGCCACCGGACAACAATGACTCTGAAAAAGCAATACGAAATGTTAAAGTTAAACAAAAGGTTTCTGGACAGTTCAGATCAATAGGTGGTGCGCAAGCTTTTGCAATACTACGTTCAATAACCGATACAGCTCTCAAAAACGGACAGAATGTCTTAAATGCTTTAAATATTGTGGCCAATATGAAAATACAAACTGATTAGTTACGCTTTTTTTAGTTTTAAAAAATAATACACTCCCTAAGGATTATCAGGATATTTTCATGAACGCCTTTTAAAACCATTCAGTTTTATAACCTTTTTTTTTCTAACACGTCAAATAGAAATCTTTCATCACTAAAAGTTCAACTGACCAGGGCGCTATCTGAATAATTTGTTAAATCTGAACTTCATTGGTTTTGAAACGTTCATTTTTATTTTTTAATCAATGATTTGAAAGTCAACAAGTAAACGGATTAATAAATTCTCAATTACATTCCCAAAAATTTTAGCTGTTAAATTTTAAATCGAAACTGAAGTACGAAATTATACTTCCGGTCTATCGTTTTGATAAAGGAATATAGTTTTATCGCAAAATATTTAAACTATAGTAATTCTACTTTGACAGATTGGTTAAAAAGTATGATTTTTCTGCATTTTTTACCCCTGACCCTGAAGGGAGAATACAGAAAAATCAACCTGTTCCCTTCAGGGATTAAGGGTAAAAACAGGTTGATTTTTTTAATGTGTCAAAGTAGAAGTAATTAAAACCATTTAAAATGAAATCACAAAAATTAGTATTTATTGCTGTAATTATTTTGATGGCTTTTCGGAGCAATGGTCAGCCAACCATAAATGTGACCTACATTGCCAATGAAGGTTTTATTCTATCATCAACATCCGAAAGAATATTAATAGACGGGATTTTTACTGAAGGTTGGGGCTATTATCATGTGCCAGGTATTGCAACATTAACACAAGAGCGTAACGCGGAATCGCCATTTGATAGTATAAATCACATTCTGGTCACACACAAGGATGCAGATCATGTAAATGCATCTTATCTTGCCGAACACATGGTTAACAATAGTCAAGCTGTATTGATCTGTTCTGCGCAGGTAAATGACAAGTTAAACATACTCGCTAATTACAGCACAATTTTAGATCGTATAAATGTAATTACTCCGGTTATAAATACAAAAATTGACACTACTATTGGAGGAATGAAATTTGAAGTGATGTTTATTCAACATGCTGCAAATCTCTCCAGTTCAATTCAGAACACTCCCTTTATATTTACCTTAAACGGAATAAAAATTCTTCATGCCGGAGATGCCAATTCAATTAATTTAAGCGATTTTCAGGATTTACATCTGGCCGATGATAGCATTGATATCGCATTTCTTCCCTGTTGGTTTCTGGATTCCGATGCGGGAAATGTTGGAAAGGATATAATTAGCTATATAAATCCTAAGGCAATAGTTTTAATGCATATAGACAAGAGTAAATATGAAGATAATAAATCCATAATAAGTGGTTTATCCGGGTTACCTCCTGTATTTATTATTGAAAATCAAATGGAAACGGTGAGTTTTAAATTAAAAAATAAAGTTGTTGAGCTAGTTACGGAGAAGATAACCAGCATAGATGAAAATCCTGAATCCGGAATAAAAATATTTCCAAATCCGACTTCAGGATCCTTTTGCATAAATCCGGATAAACCTATTAACAAAAGTGCAGAAGTAGAGTTATTTTCAATGGATGGAAGGAAAATACTTGAATACACGGGAATCTCCTCCTTTCCACTTATGATTAATGTTCCTGGGCATGCCAGGGGCATTTTTATAGTTAAAATATATTTAGATGGGAAATGGTATACTCAAAAAATAGGGTTACAATAGGATCCTGTTGATTTGTTAGTGTATCACAAGAGAAATAGCCTGATAAACTTCAGGTTGTTTCTCTTTTTTTTCATTACCTAAAAGTTTAGATGATTATTTTATAACTGATATAACCCCAATACGTTTTCAAATGTTATTTTTCTCTGGAACTGAAATACTAATTTACCACTGGTGACGCGGGCTTTTTTATTTCGGTCATGACATCACCGGAAGGTTTTTCATAAAATTCAATCTCAACTATTCTCAATTGTCCTGAATAATCACTTTTTGGTTCACGGTATAGATCCAATTCTTTCTGTCCTGAAATTTCGACGATATTTTCAAACGCATCGTTTTCGATTCCGCTGCCTATCAGTTCTATTCTCACTTTTCTTCCACGAACCGGTTGAACAGGTATAGTAATATAACCAAGGCTTTGAGCGGTAGTATCCCTATAAACTTCCTGATTGTCTACCAGAATCCGAATAGGGTATCTGCGGGATCTCCACCCGGCTAGTTTCATTTCTATTTCACTCAGGGTTGCATTTCTATTCAATTCATATTCAATCCAGCCGGTTGATTTTCTTCCGTCATTTGTCCATTCGGTAAGTTCGTTGTCATCATAACTTTTGTATCCCTCTTCGTTATTGGCGCCGGCAATGGCAGATTTTATTTCTACAGGTATTCTGGTTATTTTGTAAGAAGGTGTATCAGGAGTCGGTCCGCGTTTTAAGCAGGAGGGAAGATTTTCACCGGGAAAATATTTCGATAGTCCGTTGGAAACTCCGACTTTTTTAGAGTTGAATGTTACTGAGGCAGATTGTATGTTTTCTGATGCAGCTGTTAATGTAATTTTGCCTGCTTTTGAAATGGATCGAATAATTACCCTGTTCACTCCACATTCAACCGGCAGACTTTCAGACAGGATATAATTGTCGGGTCCCTGCGCAATACCTCCACGCCATTCTGCTGGTCCGGAAAGAGTGAAATTTATCAGTTTATTTGAAGTCGGACATCTGTTGCCGTGTGTATCCACAACCTCAACATCTACCAGCACCAAATCTGCCCCGTCTGCCAGAAAACCCTCTGGCGAGGTATGTAAAGTCAGCCGAAGGGAAGAAGGATTCCCTGCGGTTATTTTTAGGTCTGAACTTTCCGAATAACCCTGTTTATTATAACCAATTGCCTCAATCATACCGGCTTGCCAAGGAACATTTTTAAAAGTATAGAGAAAGCGATAGCTCTGCTCTCCAAATCCCAGGGAAGCATTGTTTAATTTCAACTCAACCTTATCCGAATTTGACACTACGTAAACATCTTTGATAATCGAATCTGCATAATTCCAATGTCCAATAATGTGTGTATGATGCTTTTCCGTATCAACCCAACCATCCCACATCACCTGATGTGCAAAATAAGCATCTTTGGGAATACGCATGGCATCCACTTCACCGCTTCGTCTGTAGTTTTCTTCACCTCTGAAATGGGTATTTGAATCGGAAAATATAATATTTACTCCTCCTGAACTTACTCTTTTTCCGGTTCCTGCGCGTTCTCTCCAATAGTCGTACCATCGCTTTACTGCTTCAATGGCATAGGAATCCTGATTTCGATTATATGCGCTGGCATCCTGGTTGCGATAGAGAGGCCCTGCACCATCTTTGTGGAATGGAGGAGTATAGTCATCCCAATATTTCCGCAATCCTTCATCACGCATGTACTCCATAGCCCACATTGGGATATGTGCACTTTTGTTTATATAAAGCATTTCTCCGCCATATTCGGCTATTTTGCTGTCGAGCATTTCGCGCGAACCAATTGCACGGCCGCCATAAGGATCATATGTATCACGAAGATCCTTCATCTCCTGCATATGATCTTCGCTTATGGATTCATTTCCACACTCATAAAAAATAATGCTCGGATTGTTCCGGTTGTAAATAATGGCATCGCGCATCAATTCCACGCGTTGGTCCCATCTTCTGTCGTTTACATCTTTTTCGGAATCTCCTGCAGGCATAGCCTCCATTAGGCCAATCCTGTCGCATGATTCAATATCCTGTTTCCAGGGAGTTACATGCATCCATCGAACCAGATTCCCATTGCTTTTAACAATCATCCGGTTGCTGAAGTCACTTACCCAGGAGGGAACCGACATACCCAGTGCAGGCCATTCATTGCTTGTTCGTTGTGCATAACCCTTAACCTGTATTACCCTGTCATTTAAAAATATCATTCCGTCTTTAAATACGGTTTTTCTGAACCCTGTTTTTGTTTTAACCATATCCACCGTTTTTCCATCCACCTTTATATTTGTAAAAATGGTATACAGATATCCATAACCCCAGCTCCAGAATTCCAGGTTATCAACAGCAGCAGATGCTTTCACCTGAATGGTTTCATCAGGATTTATTGTAATATTTTCAGTTGCAAAATGAGCTATTTGCTTACCTGAAATATCGTTGAGGATAACTTCATAACTAAATTTCTTTGCAATCTTATATTCATTTCTGACTTCAGACTCAGCTGAGATTCTGGCTCTTTTCCCCGAAACATCAACCTCGCTGGCATAAATATAAACGCCGGTAGTTTTTAAAAATGAATATAATGGCAGCGTCTGATAAAGCTTGTCTGTAACATGTAAATACGTATTTTTGGGGATTCCACCATAATTTGCATTGAAGTTTTTGTCGTTCCACTGAAATGACTGTCCGGAGGATTTCTCTTTATAATCCCATGAATTATCAATTCGAACTGCAATAACATTTTCTTTCTGACCGTAATTCAGATTATCGGTGATATCAAATCCAAAGGCCATAACTCCATTCTCGTGAATTCCGATATACTTTCCGTTCAGATAGAATTCACCTGCCTGCCGGATGCCCTCAAATTCAATGAATACCTTTTTATTTTTGTCGTGAGCAGGAATTTTAAAATGTTTTCTATACCAGACAATACCTGTGGTAAGATCGTGTATGCTCTTTTTAAAAGCTTCATCTTCGTTGAAAGCGTGAGGAAGGGTAATAGATTTCCAATTTGAATCGTCAAAATCGGTGGCTTCAGCACCTTTCGGATCCCCAATAAATAATTTCCAGTCAGGATTGAAATTATAGGTAATTCTTTGATTTCCTTTGGCTATATTGAAAGCAAGAGATACCTGAAAAACACATAGAAGGAATCCAACCTTATAGACCGGTTTGTTTTGGAAAAATTTCATGAATAGGAATATTAATTTTCAGCAATCTATTTGATGCAAGTTATAAACAATAATCAAAATCTTCAATTAAAGTTTTCAGCTATTATTAAGACTTTTTATTCTATGGAATATTGCTTTTTATCGGAAAAATCTGAAAAGAAAGGAATGCGGATTTTGGGTAATAAATGCATTGTGGAAATAAAAAAGTCCTTCTGAAAAATTTACAGAAGGACTTTAAAATTCATAAACTCTCAGATTATCTATTGTTTGATAATCTTATGGATTAACAAGTTGTTTCCGGTTTTAATACGAACGATATATATTCCCTGTACAAGGAACGATACATCCAGTTTTGTGGAAGAAACATTTTTTTCAATGGTTGTTAATAGCAATTTTCCGCTAACATCACTGATAGAGATTTCAACTTTATCCACTGGTTTTGCAAACGTAATCAGCAGCGAATTCTTTACAGGATTCGGAAACAGAATAATGGATTTATCAGCAGTTTCTTCGGTAACACCGGTATAGTATGCCACTTTAATAATTCCGGTTGCAGCTAGTCCGGTCGTGTCCCATTTAAGAAATTCACCCGGTGTTTCAGGAATTATGGCTGAAAATTTACCTATACAGTTCGGTGCATTTAAAATTTTAAATTTATTGGCAGTAACATACGAAGGATTGCTCCCAATATTTACCAGAACGAGGTTACCATTTAAAGTTAATTGACCCGATACGTTCAGGGTATCGGATTTATTAAGATTGTTTATCACTTCAATAACCAGGTTACTGTTTGAGGAGAGTTCCAAATCGTTTTTTAAATTAATGGAATTTTGAGCTCCATTCTGCAAAGATAAAGTCCCTCCGTCTTCAACCGTTACTACTCCTTCAATTGAGCCATTACCAGAAAGTATTGCTCCGTTTTTAACAGTTACTGGGCCCGTTCCGGTTGCACTTCCTGAGGTATTATTGACGAATAATGTTCCTTCTTCTAGTACAGTTCCTCCGCTATACGTATTTGCAGTTAACAGATTGAGAACTGCAGTATCTGATTTGGTAAGTTTACCTGTTCCGCTAAGATAGCCGGGACCGTTAAAGGTATAATTGACTGTGGAATTCACCCGCATTTCACCAAAAGGTAATTCACTGGCCATTTGAATGTTTGTTACTGTTTTTGTTGAATCGCAGAAGACGACCGTATCATTGGCAACAAACCAGTCGGCAGAATCGCCATTTAACCAGTTGAGTGATGTAACCTGATCCCAAACATTGGATTTATCCCCTTTCCAAACAATAGAAGTTGGCGGGCGGGTCTGGATTATTCTAATAGCAATAGAACTATCATATTTCATAATTTCGTATGGATAACCCAGCAATCCCTGTGCAGTAAAGCCCGAAACATTGCCGGTGAAATTACCGGTATATTGGATGAGTTTATAAATTCCCGGACTTAATTTATCGTCTAATTTATTTATGATTAACGTACTTGAATTTAATAACTTCAAATCACCATTTACCAGAACAACGTCATTAGGTTTTGATATCCCCGATGTATCATCAGATAGGTCAAATGTAAACATTGATTTTCCTCCAATATAAAGACTATCCTCAATCCTTAACGTATCAGGCACTCCTGGTTTTCCTGCAACAACATTACCGCCATAAGGCATAGTAACCCCTTTGGCAAATACACCCGAACCGCCGATGGAAGCGAATCTATTAACGAAAACGTGACTTTGTGAAAGTATCCCGTTCATCTCCAGTTCCCCATCCCATACAGAGGATTCCCCGATATAATTATTATCATTATTGATAATCATTGTACCTGAACCCGCTTTAATCAGCCGCATGGAACCTGAAAGAACGCCATTACCGGTAAAGATATAGTCTTTGGGTGCATTATAGGTAACCGAACCTGGTTTGAGTGTATCCGTTATTTCGATTGCATTTTCATTTGAACCTGAGATATCGAATAATACATTGGAACTATCGGTGTAATATGTTGAAGTTTCATTATAAGTCCAGTTTTCTGCATTGTCTTTTCCCCATGTAGTTCCATTTTCCCATTTTAATTTACTAAATAAAACAGGTGGAGGTGGAGCAGGGGTCATATTATATCCCAGGAAGAATCCGGTATGCGGAGGCTGGTTATAAGCTGTATTTTGCCAGGCAATTCCCAGCCGGTAAACCGGGTCGTGCATCAATGTATACAGACGACGGGTAGTTGGATAAGTGGTAGCAAAAATTCGCAGTGCAGAACTATTTGACAATCTGAAAATGACTTCTTCACGCCAATCACCAAGAATATCTGCTGATAAATTCGGTGTAGATTTAGTACCGTTATTCGAACTGCATCCGCTTGCAGACAATAATGTACCTCCTGGGGAATATTTAGTTATGGAAGTACCGTCAAGTAATTCTCTTAAATCATCACCGTCCCACCAAATTGCAAAATTTATCGACGGAATAGATCCTACATAACCACCCTTATCGTTATACATTCCAAGTCCGCTTGCTGCCCAGCATTCAACTCCGTCATAACCTGGAAGCACATCTGCAGCCAGGGCCCGGCCAACGTCATTTCCGTTGGGTACCTGCCAGATAACTTCTCCTGTTGCCGCATCTCGAAACGTAACACCATCTTTTTTGTCTTCATGTGGGGCAAAAACTTCCAGCCCCTTTCTAAGAGGATCAAGGTCGGAAACATGCAACGCGTCACCATGTCCCAGTCCAGTTGAATACAGGCCTGTTCCGTCATCGTCAATTGTACAGGAACCATAAATAATTTCATCTTTTCCATCATCATCCACATCGGCCACACTTAGATTATGATTCCCCTGACCCATATAATTCCTGTATCCCTGATCACTGTCAAAAATCCATCGCTGAGTCAGCTGGCCATCCCGCCAATCCCAGGCAACAAGAACAGTCCTTGTATAGTATCCTCTGCACATTACAACACTGGGTCTTACACCATCTAAATATGCAATACATGCCAGAAAACGGTCAACCCGGTTCCCGTAGTTATCACCCCAACTGTTAACACTTCCGCGAGGCGGTAGATAATTCACGGTTGTCATTTCATTTCCGGTTTCTCCATTAAAAATGGTAAAATATTCAGGACCGGATAACACATATCCTGCTGAATTTCTGTAATCTGCATTATGATCAGCACTATCGGCAGGTCCCAATTTTATATAGTTATCTGAGCCATCTTTGGTTCCTGGTGCAGTCTTGCAGGCAACTTCAGCTTTTCCGTCTCCATCCAGATCATAAACCATAAACTGAGTGTAATGGGCTCCTGCACGAATATTTTTACCCAAATCAATCCGCCATAATCTTGTCCCGTCCATTTTATAGGCATCCAGATACACATTCCCTGTATATCCCGATTGCGAATTATCTTTAGAGTTTGATGGATCCCATTTAACGATGATTTCATACTGTCCGTCTCCATCCAAATCTCCGACACTACAATCGTTAGCGCTATATGTACAGGTTACACTATCGGGTGTAGTGACTCCGGCAGGTACCTGTAAGGGTATATCCTTATAATTTTGTGCCCAGACGGTAACAGGTGTTGAGGGGGTTTGCTCAACTCCATTCACAATTGCTGAAACAGAATATGTAGAATCAACTGTTCCGGTAGAGTCAACATAATAGCTTGCTGCTGTTATGGGCTGGTTATTAAGTTTCGTTGAATTTCTGTAAACATTATAACTCACATCAAAATATTCATTTCCAAAAATGCGCCAACTAACATGAACTGTACTTCCGACCTTAACAGCCAGCACGCCCCTATCAAGTTTTTCCATTTGTCGCTGCGCCATACTCACCTCTGAAATTGCCAGTAAGACAAGTACAAATATTCCTGCTGTTTTCATAAGTTTAATTTTCATGATTTTTAGTTTTGTTTACAACTTAAGTAACCGGGTAACTATAAAATGATTATTGTCTTCGATTTTAATAAAATAAATCCCTTCCTGAATATCTCTAACATCCATTATGTAGGTTTTGTTCTCAATATTCGCTGTTTTCATCACCTGACCAAACGTATTGTATAAAGATAATTTACATCCGTCAGGAAAATCCTGATTTAAATCAATAGTCAACTCATCCATAACAGGATTCGGATACAGATTAACCGACAATTGATTATGTTCCGGGATACCAGTTGGACCGCAAGCTGCAGGTGCTGATTCGTTTCCACTGACTTCCATAAAGTCAATATTTGCCAAACCACCGCTTGTATTTGCCTCGAGTCTGATTTCCAGGATACCGCTGGGTAAACTTGCTGTGACTGAAGCTATATTCCAGGTGGTAAAACTCCCTGTCGCAGGCATATCTATTGTTGAAATCAGTTCTGTTCCGTTGACCAGAAGTTTTGCTGTTCTATTTCCACTCTGATTAGCATATCGCCAGGTAAAGGAATACTGACCTGCAACGGGAATGTTGACTTTCCAATCAATCCCCTTTCCTGCAGCGTTGTCAGTATTTGCGAATCCATAACCGGTAAAACCTCCATTGTTGTTATCAACAGTTCCGTCGAGTTTACAAAAACCTGTGGTGTTTTCCTGAATGGTGCAGGGTGAGCCTCCTGCATTCACTATGGTAATTGCAACAGCAGCAGAGGGTGTACTTAAATTGTCGTCATCATATACCTTGGCTGAAATCTGATGGACACCTGAAGTTGCACTATCAATCTGCCATTCATACGGAGCAATCGAATCTGATCCGATTTTTGTTGTTCCATCATAAAATTCAACTCTTGCAACTACCCCATCAAAATCATCTGCAAAAACCTCAATAGCAATAGTTGAATAAAGTGTATATATCGATCCACCCAGCGGAGCGGTAACATTAAGAAACGGATAACTATAAAACAGGTTCGATGGCATCATCTTGAATTGCTGATAAGAACTGTCCATAAATGTAGTTTGAATCAGAGAATTATCATCAGCCAAAGAACCATTGAGAACATCCAGAGATTTACCACTTGCCTTGTTTGTTATTTTATAATAACCTTCTCCCAGAAAATCAATGCTCCATTGTTGACTTTCAGCGCTGGTATATTCCGCTTGTATGATTAACGCACTATCTTCTGAAGATTGATTTTGCACATCCATGCAAAGATTACTGCTGTCGTTGATAATGGAAAAATAATTTTCTCCAACATGGGTAATGTTCCAAATCTGACGTGAAACTTTATATTGGGTGTTCTGCACAATTTCTGTTCCCTCAGATATATTTTTATCTTTAATATCCAGGGCTTTCTCACTGTGACGCGGTAGAATGAAATAGGTTCTGTCGCTTAGAATTCCTGTGTCTTTTCCCGGATCTGTGGCATTCAGATATTCTTCAACATTCGTGTAACCATCACCGTCTAAATCTGTATTTTGATTGCTGTTGCTGTATGGATTCATACCATAGTAATATTCCCATTCATCAGGCATTCCATCACCGTCGGAATCTATCGAAGCTTTGCCACCTTTTACCAGACCGGGGCCGTTCATCGGTGCAGCTGTCTCATCCATTATCAACTCTCCAAGCGTTCCAAGGGAAGTCAATTCTTCGATCAACCGTTGATCAACTTCATCACGAACAGGAATCGATGCGCCTGCATCTGAAACAACAAGGTTGTATGCTTCAAGCGGAGTCAGGGTAGAAATCGGAGGATAATCATACGGAGTGGTAACCCATGTAACCGTTGTATAATCAGTCTGGACGAGGACGCTTCCATCGAGTATTCCATTCTTATTGTTATCACGATAATTATCAGCAGCATATAAATTAAAATTCAGGTTTCCCCGTGTAAAAGCTGCGCCGGAAGTACTTGGTCCGGTAATAAAATAATTCCCGATTACATTTGCAAAGGATTGACCTTCAGAATCTCCAAGTATATAACCGTCAGATCCCCAGTTATAAATGATATTATTTACATACTGGTTAACCCCTTTAACCTTTGGATTTCGAGTATCATTATCAATGTAAAGATTTTTAATAAGACTCACTCCTCCTGAAGTTTGAATTAATCCTCCACATGAATGTGTTTCAAGGCCCTGGCCGATGATTGAATGCTGAATAGTAATGTTTGTGGGTTCAACACCTTTAGAATCCCAGTTTATTGAAAATGTTTCATCTCTTCCCCAGGTGGTGGATACATGATCAAAAATCATGGTGGTACCATTTGCAATGGACATAGCGTCTTTTCCGTCATCTCCGTTTTTACCCATTCTTACGCGCAGGTACCTGCAAATGGTATTATCAGCACCGGAAAATGATAATCCGTTTCCATAGATTGTTACACCATCGCCGGGAGCAGTTTGTCCGGCAATTGTAATATTATTCGAAACAACAACCCGTTCGGCAAGATTGATTACACCACCCACATCGAATACGACGATCCGGTTAGGTTGGCTGACAGCATCTCGGAATGAACCAGAGCCATTATCATTCAGATTCGTAACATGATAAACCGCTCCTCCCCGGCCTCCCGTGGCATATCTGCCGAAGCCTTCTGCTCCGGGAAAAGCAAGTTGTTGCGAAAAGGATGTAAATGCAAAAACTTCAATGAGTATTATCAGTAATACTGAAAGTAAAGTACTATAGTTTTTTTTCATGGCAAAAAATTATATATTGTTGAGGTTAATATTATCAAATTCTGAAAAACACAGGAAATCCGGGCAATTTAATTGAAGCCGGTTTTCAGTTGTTATACGGATATTGTATGTTGGTTGTGGCATTTAGTGAAATGGTTACCTAAATATTATATTTCGGCAGTGATTTAATATACGAAATATTGTAAACGAAGTTTTTGATCTTCCAATTCCCTAGAAAATTCAATCATAAATGTAATCTTAAATTTTAGAAAGTTCAATACAAATCTGGAAAAATCTGGAATAAATGAATTCCCTAAAAAATTGTTATTTAAAAAGTCGTTACAAGATATACATCTTAATGAAAATTGATATGTTATTGAATATGAAAAAGTTTTGATGCTTTTGTTAGATCTGTTTTGGATAAATCATTATTAACTCACAATAAAACAAAAGGTTATTTTGGTTATATGATATTAAGATTTAGCTTATTTTTGAACGTTGTATTTTATTTCAATCAATATGAAAGATAGTTTTGATTTTCTGGTAATCGGCTCAGGTCTGGCGGGATTAAGCTATGCCCTGAAAGTTGCTGAGTATGGAAAGGTAGCAGTGCTTACAAAAACCAGGTTGCAGGAAACAAATACCAGCTATGCTCAGGGGGGTATTGCTGCTGTAACCTACAAACCGGATGATTACAGAAAACATATTGAAGATACTTTGATTGCAGGTGACGGACTTTGCAACAGAGATATCGTGGAGATGGTGGTTCGTGAGGCTCCGGGTCAGATCAAAAAATTACTGGAATGGGGTACCAATTTCGATCGTGAAAGCAACGGCCGATTTAACCTGGCAAAAGAAGGGGGCCACTCCGAAAACCGCATACTTCATCATAAAGATAATACAGGTTTTGAGATTCAAAGAGCATTAAGTCAGGCTGTTAGAAATCATCCAAATATATCAGTATTTGAATATTTCTTTGCTATTGAAATCATAACCCAACATCATCTCGGCAAACTGGTAAAACGTTACAATACCGATATTGAATGTTATGGTGTATATGCGCTGGATTTGAAAACCGGTTCCATTCATACATTTTTATCGAGAGTCACTTTAATGTCGACCGGTGGAATAGGTAATCTGTACCACACCACCACAAATCCGGTCATCGCAACAGGTGATGGGATAGCAATGGTTTACCGGGCAAAGGGCATCATTGAAAATATGGAATTTGTACAGTTTCATCCCACTTCCTTATATAATCCCGGTGTTCGTCCTTCATTTTTAATAAGTGAAGCAATGCGCGGACATGGAGCCATTCTCCGAAACCATCGGGAAGAGGATTTCATGTTAAAATATGATTCCCGCGGTTCTCTGGCGCCTAGGGATATTGTTGCAAGAGCAATTGATACAGAGATGAAATCGAGCGGAGGAGAATATGTATATCTCGATTGCAGGCACATAGAACGGAATGATCTCATTGAGAATTTTCCAAACATTTATGAAAAATGCAAGAGTATAGGAATTGATATTTCCACCGATTTGATTCCGGTCGTTCCTGCTGCTCATTTCTCATGCGGGGGAATTAAAGTTGATACAAACGGTTGTTCAACCATCCGGAGGCTTTATGCTTCGGGTGAAACATCATCTACCGGATTGCACGGTGCAAACCGGCTTGCAAGCAATTCACTTCTGGAGGCCATTGTTTTTTCTGACAGAGCGGCAAACCATTCCATTAACAGTTTTAAACAATTCGATATTAAATCCGGGATTCCTGTCTGGAATGATGAAGGTACAACCCACCCGGAAGAAATGGTGCTAATCACCCAAAATTATAAAGAGGTGCAACAGATATTTAGTTACTATGTGGCTATCGTTCGTTCGAATATAAGACTTCAGCGTGCCTTGGACCGGCTTGAAATTATATTTGAAGAAACCGAGAAATTATTTATTGAATCGAAACTTTCTCAAAAACTTTGCGAACTGCGAAATATGATCAACGTCGGATATCTTATTATCAAGGGTGCCCAGCAACGGAAGGAGAGCAGGGGATTGCACTATACCATTGATTATCCTCAAAAGAATCCTTCCAATGATGTTGATTTAATTGAACAACATCAGATTTTATAAGAAAATAAAGGAAGTTGTAGTTAAAATTCAATCCGTATATTTTAATTCTATTTCATAAAAAGTATCTTCGATTTTACTCAATTCAAGCAAAGTCACCAACTTCATACGTATCTCTTTAAAATCAGGCAGTCCCTTGAAATAATGACAAAAATGCCTGCGCATTTCATAAATTCCTCTTGGCTCGCCTTTTATCTCAACCGATTTTTTCAAATGTAATCGGGCAAGATTTGTTTTTTCCTGTACAGTTAACGGTTCCATTTCATTTCCGGTATCCAGAAAATGCCGGATTTCCTTAAAAATCCAGGGCCTGCCAACAGAACCTCGGCCTATCATAATGCCGTCTACTCCGAATTTATCAAATGCATCTTTGGCTGATTGCGCTGAAACAATATCGCCATTTCCGATAACCGGGATTTTCATTCTTGGATTGTTTTTAACGGCTCCGATAAGCGTCCAGTCTGCATCTCCCTTATATAACTGCGCCCGGGTGCGACCGTGAATGGTAATTGCTTGTATTCCCACATCCTGCAGTTTTTCGGCAATTTCCACAATATTCTTGTTCGTGCCATCCCAACCCAGTCTTGTTTTAACCGTCACGGGTATCGGGGTGGCTTTTACAATTTCTTCTGTCATTTGCACCATCAGGGGAATATTGTTGAGCATGCCGGCGCCTGCTCCCCGGGCGGCTATTTTTCGTACCGGACAGCCAAAGTTAATATCAATGACATCCGGATTGGCCCGGGTGGCAATTTTTGCAGCTTCTACCATAGATTCCAGGATATGACCATACAGCTGGATTCCGATAGGCCTCTCTTCATCGGATATTTCCAGTTTGATCAGGCTTTTTCTCCCATCTCTGATCAGGCCGTCCGAAGAAATAAATTCCGTAAACATCATATCTGCCCCAAACATTTTACATACATACCTGAATGAGGGATCAGTTACATCTTCCATGGGTGCAAGCAAAAGGGGCCTGTCTCTTAATTCTG
Source organism: uncultured Bacteroidales bacterium (assembly GCA_963781805.1). Classification (GTDB taxonomy): domain Bacteria; phylum Bacteroidota; class Bacteroidia; order Bacteroidales; family UBA10428; genus JAFGPL01. The sequence goes on along the minus strand of CAWAHF010000004.1, from coordinate 3,348,760 downwards.
TATTTCCTATCTTTACCAATCGGTTAATTTTGTAATTTCGATGCAAAATTATCAAAATTTAATATCAGCTAACGAATTCAAATTTTTGAATAAGCATGAAATTTACATTTTTTTATAACACTCCTCCCTGGTATAGATTTTTTCTGACCTTTTTTGTTATCCTAACCTTAATGCTTATTTCATTTTTTGTATCCTTTTTGTTATGCATTCCGATTTTTCATCTTTCTGTCGAAGAAATAAAAAATTTTTTCGTCCACAGCATCCTGCCGGATAATATAGCATTATTAAAGTTTTTACAGTCGGTTCAATCTATTGGGACTTTTCTGTTACCATCTGTTTTGCTCGCATGGTTATTTTCTGGGAATATTTCAAAATTCTTGAATCTTAATCAGGTAATCTCAAACTTCACAGTATTAATGGTAATTATCTCCATTATTCTGGCCATTCCCCTGATTAATTATACCGGTTACCTGAATTCCATGCTCAGGTTTCCGGATTCAATGCATGGCGCTGAAAAGGTCATTCGCCATTGGGAGGAATCTGCCGGTGAAACAATGGAAAAGTTCTTAACAGTAACAACATCCGGAGGATTTCTAATCAACCTGTTTATAATTGCTGTTTTGCCAGCTATCTGTGAAGAATTTCTTTTCAGAGGTATTTTCCAAAAGATATTGATTGACTGGACACGAAACAAACATGTCGGAATAATCCTGGCTGCGGCACTTTTCAGTATTTTTCATATGCAATTCTTCGGATTTGTTCCACGTTTTTTACTGGGAGTCTACTTTGGGTATTTGCTTATCTGGACCAAATCGTTATGGCTCCCGATAATAGCACATTTTATTAATAATGCATTCGTAATAACATTCTATCATTTCTCGGGGGAATCTCCCGGTAATTCGGTTGTGGATGATTTGGGAGGCGCCGATGGCAACCGGACATTTTTAATCTTCAGTGTTTTTCTCTTTACATTATCCGCAATCTCGATTTATTATTTTGAGCAAAGAAAAAAAATCACAAACGAAGATTCCAGAATTTAAGCAGATTTGCCTACTTCATTTTTCCTGAAGACATAAATTATCCCGTATTGTCTGGCTCTGTCCCTTCGTTTTTCATCCGTCGTCTCTGACTTGAAGGTTTCTTCAACTTCATTCCAGATAGCTACAATAATATTGTTTGCCTGCTGACGTAAATCATCAAGATGTTCCTGGGTACGATGATAATTTTTCTGAAGCATTTTCTGAAATTTATAAGCTTCCAGAAATTTTTCATATCTGACTTTAACCACAGCTATGGTAGGATTGGTTATGGCAGTTCGGGACTCCATCGATCGTATTGTTTCCGCATGTATTAATTTTTCACCCCATTTTATTAAATCGGCTTCCGTATTAAAAACCGGAAGTTTACCGGCATATTCCTGTAGTCCATAGTATTTTCTTTCACTACCAGGCAAGTCTCCCCTGGCTATTGCCATATTGATTACCTGGATGAAATGGGATATATATAACCTGACTTTTTTAACCACCGAAGCATATTCTTTGCTTTTTTCAACCTGTTTCGCATAAGCCTGCCTCGATTCCAGCATAGCTTTTTCAAAAGATGATAGGAAACTCTGTATTTTTTGTAAGGTGGTTTGACTAAATGCAAGTTTGAAGGGTGGCAGCTCTTTTCCTTTTTCGAATGCTATTTTAAGCGCTCTTAAACGTGCGGCATCCGTGTTTGGTAATCTGCGGTAAGGCATAGTTCAGAGTCAATTATTTGATTATGGCGAGTTTAATACGAAGATAAAAATATTTTGGAGAAATACAACGTATTCGTAAATAAAATTTAATGAAATTGAGTGTATTATGAGTGAGAAACGTATTTAATTTTCAAACCTTTGTTTTGAACATTTTCGAAACATTTTTATTAGTTATTAAACTTTTGATTTAAAATTTAAGTTAATTTAGAAATTAGTTTTTATCCATATAAATTACAAGCTATGTTTTCAAAAGAAGTTTATACAGGAAGAAGAGAATTGTTGAAAAAAATTCTCAAGGATGGGTTGGTTTTGATGTTAGGGAATTCAGAAAGCGCAATGAATTATGCTTCCAATCAATATCCTTTCAGACAGGACAGCAGTTTTTTGTATTATTTTGGGTTTGATGAACCGGATTTAGCAGGGATTATAGATTTAGAAAACGATAACGATACTCTTTACGGAGACGATCCTACACTTGAGGACATCGTGTGGATTGGAGAAAAAATGTTGTTGTCGGAAAAATCCAGCCATGTCGGAATAGCCAATGTCAAACCTTTAGAAAAACTTAATTCCGATATCTGCAAAGCAATGGCAAAAAACCGTAAAATTCATTTCTTACCGACTTACAGACCGGTACAAAAATTACAATTAGCATCCTTTCTCGATCATTCCATTGACAAAATTAATGAACATGCATCTGTAGAATTAATTAAAGCAATCATCAGCCAAAGATCTGTGAAGGATAGGTATGAAATTTCCGAAATGGAAAATACAATGAACAGGGTTACGGCTCCATTTTATGTTGAAGCTATGCGGCAGTGTAACCCCGGCAAATATGAATATGAGATTTCGGGATTGATGGAAGGAATGGTATTGCAAAAAAATTGTCAAATGGCTTACCCGGTCATTTGCAGTGTGAACGGTCAGATTTTGCACAACCATTACCATGGCAATGAAATGAAGCAAGGTGACCTACTTATCATCGATGCCGGAGCTGAATCTCCTTTGCATTATGCTACAGATATTACACGAACCATACCGGTATCAGGAAAATTCTCAGCAGAACAGAAAGATATTTATAATCTTGTTCTTAAAACTGAAGTTGAATCAATCAATTCATTGAAACCCGGAATCAAATACCAGCAGGTACATAAAAATGCCAGCCGGACAATAATTCAGGGATTGAAAGATATCGGGTTGATGAAAGGCAATGTTGATAATGCACTTGAAGCCGGTGCGCATGCCCTGTTTTTTCCACATGGTCTGGGACACATGATTGGTCTGGATGTACATGATATGGAAAACCTTGGTGAAGATTATGTTGGGTATGATAGTGAAACAAAAAGGATTGATCAGTTTGGCACAAATTACCTCCGCCTTGCAAAAGAATTGAAACCCGGTTATACCTTGACTGTTGAACCTGGAATTTATTTTATTCCTGCATTAATTGAAAAATGGAATTCTGAAAACTACCTGGGTGAATTTATCGATTATTCAAAAGTGTTGAATTATCTCGATTTTGGAGGCATAAGAATCGAAGACAACATTCTGATTACAGATAACGGACATAAAATTATCGGAAATCCAATTGCCAAAACAGTAAGTGATGTTGAAAATTTAATGAATGGTTGACATGTCAGAAGAATTTATTATCTTTAATTTTAATGATACGGTGGTTGGATAGATAGGAATCAATGAATAAATTCAGGTTTGTACTTCTTGGTATTCTAATATTATCCGTAAGCTCAGTTTACGGTCAGCTTAGCAATGCATTGCAAAAGGAAATCCATCAGAATGATGTATTGGCTGAAAAATCACTTAAGGAAGGTAATTTAAGCGAAGCTGCTAAATATTATAATCAGTCGGCTTATCTTTTAAGAAATCATCAGCAAAATGATGAAGCTGCAAAATATTATCTGAAAATTCTTGATATTAATAAGCAGGAAAATAACGAAAAGGGATTGTTGTTTACTTACAATAATCTTGGGATGTTATACCTGGATTTGGAACACTACGAAAAAGCGCTTAACTACCTTGAAAAAGGCCTTGAACTTAGCCGTAAGATTGATACCAAAGAAGCCGTTATTTCTGCAATGAGTAATGTGGCCGTTGCACTTCAGGGACTCGACAAATACCAGGAATCCAATCAGCGTCTTGAGCCTGCTATACAAATGGCAAAGGATATCAATAATCTGAAACTGCTTCGAAGATGTTATGGAATTGTTTATGAAAATTATGACAAACTGGGTCAATCGGATAAATCATATCAATATTTTGAACTCTATTCATCCCTTGATAAAGAGATCAAAAAACAGGAAATGAAGGAGGTGCAGCAGGAAGCCAAAACTGAAGTGAGCAAAGCACATGCCGATAAGCAGCTTACTGAAGCTGAATTGAAAGTAAAGAGGGAAGAACTTGAAGTAACTTCTGATTCTCTTGCCAAAGCCGAAAAACTCACTCGCGAACAAAGCCTTGAACTTGAAGTGAAAACAGCAGAAATTCGGGAAAAGGATGCTTTACTTAAACTAAAAAGTCTGCGGATCACTTTTTTTACTATCGGATTGATTGTATTACTTACGTTTTCCTTAGCTTTGACATTGTTATTGATAAAACTGAGAATTGCAAATAAAGAAATAAGCTTGCAGCGTGATTTGCTTGAAAGACAGAATAAAAATATCACCGCGAGTATCCGATATGCCTTGACAATCCAGCAAGCCATTTTACCTGATCAGCAATCGCTTTCAGGACTTTTTGATACCTTTATAATTTACAAACCAAAGGATATTGTCTCTGGTGATTTTTACTGGTTTTCGGGATTTGATGAAAAAAAGGCCGGGCGCAACAGGTTTTTTATTGCGCTTGTTGATTGCACTGGCCACGGAGTACCCGGAGCCTTTATGTCGATGATAGGGAACCGGTTACTCAATGAGATCGTAAATGAACGACATGTGGAAGATCCCAAAGAGATACTTGAACTATTGAATAAAGAAGTAAGAGTTGCGCTAAGGCAGGAGCAAACAGACAACAATGACGGGATGGATCTCTCCCTTTGTAGTTTCGAAAAACAAAAAAATTCACAATTAAAAATGACTTTTGCCGGGGCAAAACGAACCGTGTATATTTATAAGAAAGACAAAAAAGAACTGCTTAGCCTGAAAGGGGATCGTAAATCTATTGGCGGAATTGGTGAAAAAAAGGAAAACTTTAAATTTGTAAATCACGACGTATTGCTTTCCCAGGGAGACCAGATATATATGTTAACTGATGGTATCATTGATCAAAACGGTCCTGACAGGAAGAGATTTGGCAGTAAAAAGTTTGAAGACACTATAATTCTTATATATGATGAAAAGATGGATAATCAAAAGGAATTGTTTGAAAAAGAATTGTCAAAATTCATGGAGAATGAAGAACAGCGCGATGATATAACAATCCTGGGATTATTAGTTAAATAACCTAATTATTTTTCAAGAATATGTTTAAAGAAGGATATGACAGAGAGAGCCTTGTTTCATTCAAAGGTCCATTAACAGTTGGGCTTCTTTCATTTTTAGGTAATTATCTGAAGAGTATTATTAATGTGGAGCATGCCCTGGAAAAAAGAATTTTCAGAATTTTTATTGAGCTTACCCAAAACGTATCTTATTATTCGGCCGAAACGGTGGCCGTGGAAAAGGGAATAAATTCAGGAATTGGTTGGTTTACTGTGCAAAAAATAAATCGTCATTTTATTATTGCCACCGGTAACCTCGTTCTTCGTGACGACGGAATTAAACTTATAAAAAATTGCAACGAGATCAACTCTTTGGATGATATAGAATTAAGAGAACTTAAGAGAAAAACCAGAAGTCAGGCTATGGAACGGGATGTGGGAGCACATATCGGACTAATTCAAACGAGTATTTTAAGTAAAAGCAAACTTAATTTTAAAGTCACTGAACTTGATGACAAAAATTCCTATTTTACAATTTCAGTGAATATTGAAGAATAATAGAATTGGTAATCTGAAAAAATACATATATGGAAAATATTATGATAAAAGAAGTACAGGATGCACCATATTATCCTGTGGTAAATTTTGATGCCACCAAGGGTATTTGTGAAATTTCAGGTGAATCCTATATGGAAGAAACCTTTAAATTCTATTCACCATTGCTGGAATGGATTAAGAATTATCTGGCAGATAAAAGCAAACCTCTTACACTAAATCTAAAACTTACCTATTTCAATACCAATTCTTCGCGACTTATCATGGATATGCTGGATATCATCAAACGTAGCAAAGATGAAGGTGGCAAAGTGGTAGTTAACTGGTACTACGATTCGGCCGATCCCGATATGATTGATGAGGTTGAGGATTTTGAAATGGAAACCGGATTGGATATTAATCTGGTAGAGATGCAAAAATAATAATCCGTATATTGATCTCAGTCTATTTCGGTTTATATGATTTTCAGGTAATCGCTGCCGAAAAATATTCTCTGTTCATGCGGGCAATATGCGACAGGGATATTTCTTTCGGGCATTCTGCTTCGCATGCTCCTGTATTTGTACAATTTCCAAATCCCAGTTCATCCATTTTCTGCACCATTTTCAGAACTCTTTCGTTGGCTTCAACTTTTCCCTGCGGAAGCATCGCAAACTGAGATACCTTAGCAGATACAAACAACATTGCAGAGGCATTTTTACAGGCTGCAACACAAGCGCCGCAACCAATACATGCTGCTGCATCCATTGCCACATCAGCATTCTTCTTAGAAATGGGAATTGCATTGGCATCAGGTACTCCTCCGGTATTTACTGTAATAAAACCTCCGGCCTGAATAATTTTATCCAATGCACTCCGATCTACTACCAAATCTTTAATAACAGGAAATGGTCTGGCCCTCCAGGGTTCAACCACTATGGTTTCTCCATCGGTAAATTTTCGCATATGAAGCTGACAGGTTGTAATTCCGCTATCTGGTCCGTGAGGCCGCCCGTTAATGTATAAACCACATGCACCACAAATACCCTCACGACAATCGTGATCAAAGCATACACTGGTCTCAAACTTATCGATAAGGTGTTGATTCAGAATATCCAGCATTTCCAGAAATGAACAATCGGGTGAAATGTCGTTGATTTTGTAGGTTACAAATCTACCCCTGGATTGTGTGTTTTCCTGTCTCCATATTTTCAACGTGAAATTCATCTTTTTTCAATTTTAAAAAAATATTTTATCTGCATGATTATCTTATGAATAATCAATTAACTTTTGTAATTTCTAGTCTGAACTTTAATAAACTCATAATTCAACGGTTCTTTATGAAGCACTGGTTCTTTTTCGTGTCCCCTATATTCCCAGGCTGAGACATACATAAATTTGTCATCATGACGCAGCGCCTCACCTTCTTCTGTCTGATATTCCTCTCTGAAATGCCCGCCACATGATTCTTCCCGATTAAGTGCATCCATGGCAATCAATTCTCCCAGTTCAATAAAATCCGCCACTCTTCCTGCTTTTTCAAGTTCCGGATTCAGGCTGTTCTTATCTCCGGGGATTCGGATGCTTTTCCAGAACTTCTCTTTCATGTCTCTGAATTCGTCAACAGCTTGCTGCAAACCCTGCCTGTTACGTTCCATTCCAACCAAATCCCATAATTTTGCACCAAATTCCTTATGAAATTTATCAACCGTCTGATTTCCTTTGACACTCATCAATCTGTCAATTCTATCTATAATACCTTTTTCGGCATCAGTAAATTCTTTTAATTCAGTTGAAAATCTTGGAGTCATAATTTCACCGGCAAGATAATTTTGAATGGTGTAAGGCAAAACAAAATAACCATCTGCCAGTCCCTGCATCAATGCTGACGCTCCTAATCTGTTGGCGCCATGATCGGAAAAATTGGCTTCGCCAATGGCAAAAAGTCCAGGAATGGTTGTCATTAATTCATAGTCTACCCAGATACCTCCCATGGTGTAATGAATGGCCGGATAGATCATCATGGGTGTGGTGTAGGGATCTTCATCTGTAATCTTTTCATACATCTGGAAAAGATTTCCATATCGTTCTTCCACTACATGTTTACCGAGACGTTGAATTGCATTCGCAAAATCCAGATAAACAGCCAATCCTGAACCCACACCAAAACCTGCATCACATCTTTCCTTGGCCGCTCTTGAAGCAACATCGCGCGGCACCAGGTTACCAAAGGCAGGATATCTGCGTTCCAGATAATAATCGCGATCTTCTTCAGCTATTTTTTCGGGACGAAGTTTTCCTGCCCGTATTGCTTCTGCATCTTCCTTTTTTTTAGGGACCCAGATTCTGCCATCGTTTCGAAGGCTTTCGCTCATCAGGGTGAGTTTTGACTGATAGTCTCCATGCACAGGTATACAGGTAGGATGAATTTGAACAAAAGCGGGATTGGCAAAACAGGCCCCTCTTTTAAAGGCCTGCCAAATTGCGCTTCCGTTTGACCCCATGGCATTGGTGGAAAGAAAAAAAGCATTTCCATACCCACCGGTGGCCAGCACTACCGCATGGGCAGAGTGTCTTGTGATTTCTCCGGTGACGAGGTTCCGTGAAATAATACCCCTGGCTTTTCCATCTATTAAAACAAGATCGAGCATTTCTGTACGGGTATGTAATTTTACCGAGCCTTTTGCGATTTGACGGCTTAAGGCGCCATATGCTCCAAGCAATAACTGTTGCCCTGTCTGTCCTCTTGCATAAAATGTACGTGAAACCTGCGCCCCTCCGAATGAACGGTTATCAAGCAAACCACCATATTCACGGGCAAATGGAACACCCTGGGCCACACACTGATCGATAATGGAATTACTAACCTCTGCAAGCCGGTAAACATTAGCTTCTCTCGACCGGTAATCTCCCCCCTTAATGGTATCATAAAACAATCTATACACACTGTCACCGTCATTCTGATAATTTTTGGCAGCATTGATTCCCCCCTGTGCTGCAATGCTGTGCGCTCTTCTGGGACTATCCTGATAACAAAATACAGATACATTAAAACCAAGTTCTCCCAGGGAAGCCGCTGCCGATGCACCTGCCAGACCGGTTCCGATTACAATGATATCGAGTTTACGTTTATTGGCAGGATTGACAAGTTTCTGGCTATTCTTAAATCTCGTCCATTTCTCAGCAAGTGGGCCTTCAGGTATTTTTGCATTCAATGTGGTCATATCTAAACAATTACTAGTCTATTTTAAAAAGTAAATCCAAACAGGAATGATTATGTAGCCAATCGTAATTACGATGGAAAAAATTAATCCAAGAGCTTTAATAACCGGTGAATAGGTTTTATGATTGATCCCCAGGGTTTGAAAAGCCGACTGAAATCCATGATGCAGATGAAATCCTAATCCGAGCAATAAAACAATATATACAATTACAACCCATCCAATCTGAAACCTCTGAATGACCAATGCTCCCATATCGTGATATATCTTTCCGTCTGCATAGGTAATTTGTTGAATTTCACCCAGAAACTTATTCTTTACCCAAAAATCAAACAAATGTAAAATCAGGAATATGGTAACAATCAAAGCCGTATGGAGCATATACTTTGAAAAAAATGATGTTTGTGAGTTGTTTGGTTTCTTATACCAGACGGGCCGGGCGATCAAATTCTGAATTTGAAGTATTGAACCGTAAATCATATGCAAGAGAAAACCAGCAAACAAAACCACCTCCATTACCTGAATTACCGGGTTGGTGGTCATAAAAGTTGCGCCTTTATTAAATGTCTCTGAATTTTTGAAGAGCACAATCGTAATGTTTATCGCTAAATGCAACGTAAGAAAGATTATTAAGAAAAGTCCCGCCAATGACATCATAAGTTTTTTGCCAATGGAAGAAGTAAAAATATTACTCATATCTCAGTTTTTATTGGTGTTGATTTTTTTTATGGCTAACTTCACTATTGCTTAAATGAATACAAATTTATTTGGTTATCTGACCATTTACAATGTGTTTTACAACTTTTAAGCTATTTAGAACTAATATAAACTATACGTAATAAAAGTATCGATCCTTCACTATTTAAAAAGAAACCGGCACAACGTTTTAATCAGTCTAAAGAAGAAATCGGAATAAGGATTGATACCGATGTATTTTTGACCTCTGAAGCGAATATTGATTTGATGGAAAAGGTTCCTGTTTAGGCTGATGAAATAGAAAATTTAATGTGTAACTAAAGAAACTATGATTAAGGATTTGGATTATAAAGGAGTAGCACTAAAAATTTGTGATGAGGGAACCGGCATTCCGGTGGTTTTGCTTCACGGATACCTGGAATCGCTGAAAATATGGAAACCTTTTTCGGAGGAATTAAAAAAACATTTCAGGGTTTTCAGAATAGATATTCCCGGGCATGGAGGTTCAGGTCTGCTTGATAATATTCATTCCATGGACCTGATAGCCCAGGCAGTACGTTTTGTTCTGGATGCCCATTTTATTGATAAATGTGTGTTGATTGGTCACTCCATGGGTGGATATGTCACACTCGCTTTTGCTGAGAATTATCCGGAGCGGTTGCTGGGATTTTGCCTGTTCCATTCCTCCCCTTTTGCCGATACAGAAGAAAAAAAGCATAACAGGGATCGTGAAATTGAAATGGTAAAATCGGGCAAAAAAGATTTGATTTTCAAAACCAACATACCCAAAGGTTTTGCTGATGATAATTTGCAGACGCTAAAAGTGGAAGTAAACCGTGCCATAGAAATTGCCCGGAATACATCTGAAAATGGGATCATTTCCATACTTGAAGGCATGAAATCCCGGCCTGACAGATCAGAAGTTATTAAAAATACCCAACTGCCCTTTTTATGGATTCTTGGTAAGAAAGATAATTACATTCAGTTTGAGGCCATGCAACCCCGGATTGAGTTAAACCATAATGGTGAGTTGTTTGTACTTGAAAATTCAGGGCATATGGGATTCCTTGAAGAACCAGATGAATCGTTGAAGAAAGTAATATCCTTCATTACTAAATGCATTGAATGATCCAAAAAAACATTTTTTATCAGGGTCATTTTTCCTTTATAAATTTCAGGAAATAATAAACTGTTTAGAATATTATAACAAGAATAAGCCTAATGACATCAAAAGAAAGATTAAAAGCGTCAATAAACCATTTGACATCGGATAAAATACCCCTGGATTTTGGAGCCACTTCTGTAACAGGTATACACATTCTGGTGGTTGAAAAGTTGCGGGAATTTTTCGGACTTGAAAAACATCCGGTAAAGGTTAAAGAACCTTCCCAGATGCTGGGTGAAATTGAACCGGATCTGATCGATGCAATGGGCATTGATGTTATCGGATTCACACCCCGAAAGAATATGTTCGGATTTTCAAATGATGGGTGGAAGGAATTCAAAACACACTGGGACCAGGTAATTCTGGTACCCGAAAAATTCAGAATAAAAAAGGACCAAAACGGAGATAGCCTGATTTTTCCCCAGGGTGATTTAACTGCGCCAGCTTCTGCTAAAATGCCTGAAGCAAGCTATTTTTTTGATGCAATTATTCGTCAGGAGCCTATTACAGAAGACATGCTGAATCCGGAAGATAACCTGGAAGAATTTGGGCCAATGACCCCGGAAGATATGCAGTATTGGAAAGATATCGCTGAAACCATCGGAGAGACTGAAAAGGCAGTGGTGGTAAATATAGGTGGTACCGGAATTGGTGATATTGCCCTGGTTCCTGCTCCGTTTCTGAAATATCCGAAAGGGATACGGGATATAACAGAATGGTATATGTCGCTGGTAATGCGACCGGATTATGTAAAAGCCATCTTTGATAAGCAAACCGAATTTGCCATTGAAAATCTTAAAACTGCTTTTACCCTGCTCGGAAATAAAATAGATGTATTATATGTATGCGGTACGGATTTTGGCACACAGGATTCAACTTTTTGCTCTTCGGAAACTTTTGATGATATGTGGTTACCTTATTATAAAAAAATTAATGATTGGGTACATGCAAACACTCAGTGGAAAACATTCAAGCATTCATGCGGTGCTGTGGAATCGTTGATGGAACATTTTATTGAAGCAGGATTTGATATTATCAATCCGGTTCAGATAAATGCAAAAGGAATGGATGCACATATCCTGAAAGAAAAATATGGTAAAAGACTGATTTTTTGGGGAGGTGGTGTGGATACGCAGAAAGTTTTGCCTTTTGAGACACCTCAGAATGTCAGAAAACAGGTACTTGAACAGTGTGAGATTCTCTCAAAAGGAGGAGGATTTGTATTTAACACGGTTCATAACATTCAGGCAAATGTGCCGGTTGAGAATGTAATTGCAATGATCGATGCCTTCAAGGAATATAACAATTAAAGAAACAGAACACAGATTCTGAAATTATTTTTTAAATTTATCCTTGAATTGTCGGATTAAATTATACTAAACCCATTAAGATTGGGTTGCTAACCTGTATATTATTTAAGAGCAGAATACGATTGAAACAACTATAAACGATATAAAACATGGATCAAATCTTAGAGAAAATTGCTTATTGTGTGGAATTTGGTAAAATTAACCTTGCATCTCCATATCCTCCAGACATGAAAGGTCAGGAGGGTGCAGATGAACTTACAAAACAGGCGCTTGATCAAGGAGTGTCAGCCGATGATGTACTGAAAAAAGCGCTGGTAGTTGGTATGGAAAGAGTCGGGATTAAATTCAGGGAAAACAAGGTATATGTTCCCCAGGTGCTCATGTCAGCCAAAGCTATGCATATGGCAATGGAACATCTGAAACCTTATTTTCAATCTGGGTCGGTAAAACGGAGAGGTATTTTTATTATAGGTACGGTAGCCGGTGATCTGCACGATATTGGCAAAAACCTTGTCTCGATGATGATTGAAGGAAATGGGTGGCAGGTAATTGATTTAGGTACCGATGTAAAACCGGATAAATTCATCGAAGTGGTTAAAGCCAATCCGGGAAGTACGGTAGGGCTTTCAGCACTTTTAACAACAACCATGGGGAATATGGAAAGAACGGTGAAAGAACTGAAGTCCCAGTTGCCTGAAGTTAAAGTGATGATAGGCGGAGCACCTGTGAACGACGGTTTCAGACAAAAAATCGGCGCTGATTTTTATTCTCCCGATCCACAGGGAGCAGTGGAGTTTTTAAATAAACTTTCGGCTTAGTTTTTCTAAGATTGATGGATTTTTCGATTAGTTGCTGTTTCAGTCATGTCAGGGAAACTTATGGATTATTATTCATTTTAATCAGATTGAAAAAATTAAATTCAGCCGGTACACGAAGTTTCACAAAGAATTGATAAGTTATGCAGAGATTTTTCCTTTGCGCAACTTAGCACGAACTTTGCGTATCTTTGCATGATAAGACATTCAAAGATTTAATTCGTTCATTTTTTAGTTGGCAAAAACCCTTACATAGTAACTATTTTATAAATCAATTACATAGTAAATGAATAAAATCTCATTTGAAATCAATTCAGGAAAAATATTAATCTCCGATGGCGCATGGGGTACATTTCTTCAGCAGATGGGTTTGGCCCCGGGAGAATGTCCGGAATTATGGAATATTGAAAAACCCGATAATGTTTATAAAATTGCCAAAAGCTACATCGATGCCGGCGCTGACATGATTGAAACCAATAGTTTCGGGGGTAGTAGCTTTAAATTGGCTAATTATGATTTGCAGAATAGAGTTACAGAAATCAATATTGCTGCAGCAGAAATCTCGCGAAAAGCAGCAGGTAATGAAAAGCATGTACTTGGCTCTATTGGACCGACAGGTAAGATGCTTATCGTGGGAGATATCACAGAAGAAGATATGTATAATGCCTTCAGAGAGCAGGCAATTGCTTTATACCGGGGTGGGGCAGATGTCCTTGTGATCGAAACCATGAGCGATTTGGATGAGGCCAGGCTGGCTGTAAAAGCTGCCAAAGAAAATACCGCAGCAGAAATCATTTGCACCATGACGTTTGAACGAACTGTAGATGGAGAATACCGTTCCATGATGGGTGTATCACCCACCGATATGGTTCATACTATTATTGATGCAGGTGCGGATATTATTGGCGCCAATTGCGGAAATGGTATCGAAGGGATGGTAAATATTGTGAAGGAAATACGAAAATCCAATACGTATATCCCGATACTAATTCATGCCAACGCCGGATTACCCATTTATCAGGATGGACAAACCATATTTCCCGAGACTCCCGACCAGATGGCATCCTTTGTCGATGCACTTCTCAATGCTGGCGCAAATGTGATTGGAGGTTGTTGTGGTACAACTCCCGAACATATCAGGAAAATTGTAGAGATAGTTAAACGCAGGCAATCCTAAGATAGTCCGTATCAATTCCCGCTAAGATGGAAATTCTCAAGTATCAGGTTAACTTTATTCAATTACAGATTGAACTTGCTGAAGTTGCAAAATATATTGGTTATGCTGATGCGGAAATACCTTCACCTATTGATGAAGTTATTCTGCATGCACTTCTGGAAGCTGAAAAGTTATGTCACCTTCAAGGAGGGCTGGTAATTCAGGACAACATTATGTTGGCGAACGAGAGAAAATCAATTCAGATAAAGGATTTCGAATTCAGAATCAAAGGAAGGATATTCAAAGAGCTTATGGGTACCGAAAAACTGGCGCTTTTTCTTTGCACTGCAGGTTCGGATATCAGCACGTTATCAAAAAAACTAATGAAGGAAAAGGAAATGCTTGACGGTTATATCTACGATGTTATCGGTTCGCTGGCCGTAGAAAAAGCAATGGATATCATTCAACATCAGTTTGCAGAAAAGATGGCAGGTGAAGGCTATAATATTACCAATCGTTACAGTCCCGGTTATTGTGGATGGCAGACAGAAGAACAGTTTAAACTGTTTCAACTGCTACCCGATAATTTCTGCAACGTCAGATTAACCGATTCCGCCCTGATGAATCCTATTAAATCTATAAGTGGCATTATCGGTATCGGGAAAAATGTACATTACAACGAATACAATTGTGATCTGTGTGATGCGGTGAATTGTATTTACAGGAAAGTAAGTTAACTTAAACTAATATTTAGTGTCTGTAAGAAAACTCCACCTTTGAGTCATCCTGAACTTGTTTCAGGATCTATGAGTTTCTGGTTAGGAGATGCTGAAATACTTTTCCGCCGAGAAGCTTTGGAGGGCGGGAATTCAGTATAACTATGTTTAACGGATTTATGAAGTTTTCTTGCAGACCCATTAGGGTTCTATCGCTGCTTTTAGTATTTCTTCAGACACATCATCAAATAATGCACTTATAGACTCCTTCCTGTGCATTCTTCTAACAGCTTCAGCAAATAAAGGCGCTACTGAAATGATTTTCAGTCTGGTTAATTTTTTCAATCTGTAATTATCCACGCTATCAGTAGCAATAACTAAATCAATATCGCTGTTTTCAATTGATTCAACACCTTTTGCGCTGAGAGGCAAATGGGAAAAACATGTGATAATCTTTTTGGCGCCACGTTTTTTCAGAAGCTGCGCTAATGATACAACTGTCCCGCCTGATATACTAAAATCATCAATAATAATGGCATCTTTTCCGGATACATTCCCAATTAATTCCAACATTTCGGCATTTTCATCATGACCGCGTCTTATTTTATCGCCGATTGCGACTGGTAATTTTAGTATTTCTGCATATTTTCGGGCCATTTTTGTATATCCTGCATCCGGTGAAACAACCACTGAGTTTTCCGAAATAATTGTTTTAAGATATTCCGAGAGTACCGGACGAAAGAACAAATGGTCTACAGGCTTTTTAAAAAATCCCTGAATCTGAGCTGCATGTAAATCCATTGTCATCACTCTGTCTGCGCCCGCCAATTCAATGCATTCTGCACATACCCTGGCTCTTATGGATACCCTTGATTCATCTTTTTTATCGCCTTTTGCATAACTGAAATAGGGGACTACTGCGGTTACATAATTCGCGCCCGATCTTTTAAATGCATCCATCCAAAAAAGCAGTTCAACAAAATCATTATTTGCATCCTGACCGATTGGTTGAACCAGATATATATCTTTACCGCGAACATGTTCGCCGATTTTAACATAGGTATTCCCCTCAGAAAAGGTAATTACTTCAGTTTGACCCGGCACCACGCCTAAATAGTTACACATTTTTCTAGTAAATGTTTTACCGGCGCTACCCGCAAATATATTCAGTTCCGAATCCATCCAATGTTTCTTATGTGTTTGAAATTCTGATAAATATTTTTGTAACTAATCAGTATTTCCAAAAAGGATACGATATTAACCATAAGATAATGTTTTGAACAAATATTTAAGATAGAAAAAGTTAGATTTCCAAAAACGCAGTGATATTAACAAAAAAGTTTAGGGGGTTTTGATAAGTAAAAGCCAAAGTTCTTTGATATGTTGGAATGATAAAGGAGTTTTGAGAAAAAAACAAATTGAAAGCCATCCCGACAATTAATGAACTGCTTACAATAATTTCCATTCAGCAAAAACAAATAGCTGAGTTGCAGAGAAGGGTTATTCAATTAGAGGAAGAACTGTCGAGATACAAAACGAAAAAGGACAGCAACAACAGTTCCATACCACCTTCAAGAGATGAGAACAGGCCGATAAGGAACAAAAGCCTAAGGGGAAAAAGCGGTAAGAAAGTTGGGGGACAGAAAGGGCATAAAGGTTATACATTGGAGATGACCGATACCCCGGATAGGGTAGTTGAACATATCCCCTGTTATTGTGAAAAGTGCGGGAACGGATTACAACAAGTTCAGTACGAATATGCCGGAAGAAGACAGGTTATCGATATTCCCCCCATTAAACCAGAGGTTATTGAACACAGGGTCTATAAAAAAAGGTGCACATGCGGCCATGAAACAATATCCGGATTTCCAGGGGATGTTACTGTACCGGTGAGTTATGGGTGCGGGGTTGAAAGTTTGATTGGTTACTTCCATACCAGGCAATATATCCCATTTGCCAGGATGCTGGAAATTTTCCATGACATATTTGGTTTGCCGGTTAGCGAAGGTGGCCTTCATTATTTGTTGAATAAACTTGTGGCAAAAGCCGCACCTGCGTATGAGATGATAAAACAAACCGTATATGATAGCGAGGTGATAGGTTCGGATGAAACAGGTGCAAAAGTAAACGGTAAGAAACAGTGGTTTTGGACATGGCAAAGCAAAACTGCTACTTTGATCAGTATTTCTTCTAACCGGGGATTCGATACCATACAGTCAAACTGTGGTGATGCCATGGGAAGCGCCATTTTGGTGCATGATTGTTGGAAGCCGCATTTTCAGGCAGCATCCTCCGGACATCAATTATGTACTTCGCACCTGTTGCGGGAATTGAACTATTTGATGGAAAAGGATAAGGTCAAATGGCCGTCCGATTTCAAAAACATGCTGATGAAGGCATTAAAATTGAAGAAATTGCTTGCTTCAAACGATTATTATTATCCAAATAAAAAGAGAGACGGTTTGGAAAAAGAATTGGAAAAATTGTTGCGGCAAAAGATTGAAAATAAATTCAAGGAAACTGTTTCATTTCAAAAAAGAATGAACAAATACAAAAATTACATATTCACCTTTCTTTATCATCCAAAAGTGCCACCGGACAACAATGACTCTGAAAAAGCAATACGAAATGTTAAAGTTAAACAAAAGGTTTCTGGACAGTTCAGATCAATAGGTGGTGCGCAAGCTTTTGCAATACTACGTTCAATAACCGATACAGCTCTCAAAAACGGACAGAATGTCTTAAATGCTTTAAATATTGTGGCCAATATGAAAATACAAACTGATTAGTTACATATTTTTTAATCTGTTAAAATTAATATTTATATACCAGTATCTGAGTATTTTAATAATTGTCTGATTTTAATTTCTCTAAGTAATTGATTTTAATAATACTTCAGCATCAAAAAATTTATCTTTTTAAAATTTTGAGTTTTTGGCGCTGTTTGGTGTTTTCTTCATGATTACTTTTTTTTATTCCCTGACAAACGTAAACACCCCACCTCCCTGTTCCAGAATCATTTTATTTTCTTCGGGAGTAAACTTCATTACGACTCCGGCAGGTGCAAATCTGAATACATTCTTTTCCGAAGGTTCTAGGTTAAAAGCTGATTGGCCCGTGGCTTGTGCTGTAAGGGCGCCATCTTTTACTTTTATAGTAATTTTCAACGGAATTTGTTCACTTGCATAGATCCCTTCATATTGAGGCAGGTCCCCCGGATTAATTTCGTAGGTTGTAAATGAAGGGATCGTAAAAGGTTTGTTGTAATAGCAACTTAGCGCATCTATCAGGATATCATTATTCCTGAAATTTGAGCCGTTTGAAGTTAGGGCGATACTTAGGGTGTCATCAGGAAAGTAACCCAGGAAGGAGGTAAAACCATCAATACCTCCGCCATGTCCGAATCCTTTTTTTTCATAAAAAGGAAACTCAAAGATACCCATACCATATCCGTCACGAATTGTTGTCATCTGTTTTAAACTGGAATCTGAGATTATTTTTCCGGCAAACAGATTCTCGATAAAATAGGTCAGGTCTTCGGGATTTGACACAATTGAACCTGCCCCCAAAGGAATAGACATGTCGGTTTCCGGTTCTTTGACCCATTTTCCTGAATATTTATAGGAATAACATTCATTATCATCAAGGTTGGTTTTGCCTCCAACATATGTATGATTTAATCCAACCGGATCAAGTATTTCTTCGGTTAGAAGCTCTTTATAGGGTTTATTGTAAATTTTTTCCAGGATAAAGGTTAGCAATACATAATTCGAATTGCTGTATTCGGCTTTGCTGCCGGGTTCAAACCGGCTTTCGCCTTTAACAATAATATCCAGCAACTCTTTTTCAGTTTTAGGCTGTGTATCCCAGCTCTGGTAATCCGGAGCATCTGTAAAACTAAAAATGCCGCTCCTGTGATTCAACAGGTTGCTGACAGTAATCTTATTCGCATTTGGTAATTCCGGGAAGTAAGCATCTATTGTTTTATCGAGGGTTATTTTATTTTCCTCAACAGCCTTAAATATAAGCGAAGCCGTAAACATTTTTGAAATGGATCCTATCCGGTAAATGATGGCAGGAGTAGCCTCTTTTTTACTTTCCACATCGGCATAACCTATTGCCCGGGAATAGAGGATTTCTCCATTATGTGAAACTGCAAGGCTCCCCATAAACCTGTTGTTCGATTCAAGCGCATCTAACAGACTGTCGAGCTTTGGACTGTTAAATTGTTGTGCCGATATACTGCTAAAAAGCAATCCCAGCAACATAGCGCATAAAATTTTTTTCTTCATTTTAATTGGTTTTATTTTTATATTTTTCTGATATACCGGTTTTCATATAATCATGAGGCAAAACAAAAGGACTCATTTTTAAATTGGTGGATGATTTTTATCTTTTGGATAATTTTACAATATCACTTACTTCAAGTATTTGTTTTTCATATCCTTTGATTACTGTGTTTATCATAGCTAACCCCAGTTCTTTTAAAGTTGAGACAAATGTTGGGAAAATCATCCGTAAAGGTGGAAAAAGAAAACCCACAACCCAATAAAATTTATTGACGTTCTTTTGTCCTTTGGTAGGGATGAGGAACCCCGGACGAAAGGCATACACTTTTTTAAAGGGTAGTTTCATCAGGTCATTTTCTGTTTTTCCTTTTACCCGTGCCCACATCATTCTTCCTTTTTCTGTACTGTCGGTTCCTGCGCCGGAAATGTAACCAAAGGTCATCTCAGGATTTAATTTTGCCAGTATTTCAGCGAAATTAATAGTCAGCGTATATGTGAGTGAATAATATTCCGGTTCTTTTTTGTTGATAGAAGTCACGCCTAAACAAAAGAAACAGGCATTAAATCCTTTTAATTGATTTTCGATGGGAGAGATATCGAAGAAATTTTTATGAATAATCTCGGTAAGCTTTGGATGGGTTATTCCGCAAGGTCTCCGGCTGATAACCAGAATTTTCTCTACATCCGGATGAAGGAGGGCTTCAAATAATACCGCTTCTCCAACCATTCCGGTAGCTCCTGTGATGATAACGCTAATATTCATTTGATTTCAAAATTAGAATATTTCTTTCAAAATTAAGTATCCGGATGTCGAAATGTTATATGGGCAACAAACGGCTGATTGATATAAATTCACTTACGGATATTTTATATGTGAATCTAACATATCAGTTTAAATCAGAAGATTGTTATCTTGGAGGGCAGCAATTATTTATCAGTAATTTAGCATGTAAGCGCTAATCCGGATTAATATTATTTAGCTGCCAATACATGCTAATAGTCTTTCACACAACGAACAGACAGACAGTTATATTTGGGCATCAGGGGATTAAACACTCCTCCTCCGGCCATGTAATCTATGTATATACAAAACGCCTCATAACCATATTCTTTTGTTAACCACCAGTAACCTCTTTCACCCATATAACGGTATGTTTCAAACCAGTAGGCTCCTCCTGGCAATGCTGTAAAACCTGTTGAGTTGGTGGCATCCGAGTTGGGTTCTTTCCAATGCACTGTACCGATCTCTTTATAATCACCACCGTTGCCATCAGACCTGATGCGTTCATCGAATATTGGTACATGCCAGCCAACGGGTGCAAGTTTACCGGTATTAACTGCATACCAGTTATATAAAGCGCCATATATTTCTTTGTTGCTCTCATCATTTCCATACCAGCAATAGATAGGATCAGCGCCACCAGCGCTATTTGGTTGATAAGCTATGGGAGTTCCGTCATTATAGCGGGTAACTTTCAGGTTTTCAACAGTCCAGGTGTTAGAGCCCATAGTTACGGTATGATAAACATTGCCCTCAATATCTACCATGCCCTCCAGCGTTGTAAATGTTTTCATGTCTCCGTAGGCGGTTCCATTCTTGTTTGTAGCATAGGCTTTTACATAATATGTTGTATCAGGGTCCAACCCGGTGAGGGTACTTATAAAACTACCCATATCTGTACCGTCAAAAGTAGTATCATCGGTAATGGTAGGGTCGGGGCTGCTACTCCAGCATACTCCCCTGGCTGTAACCAAAGATCCTTTGCTGGAGGTAATGGTGCCGCCACACACAGCAGAAGTAACATCTATATTGCTCACCTCGGCGGAAGTTATTACAGGAATATCCGTTTCCTCCTTTTTACATCCGGGGGTTAATACAAAAAGAACTGCAAGCCCTGTAAGCATGATGACATTTAACTTTAATCTGCTGGATTTCATATTGACCTCCTTTTTTGGACTTATTATACGCCGCCTATTCGATAATGTTGGGAATCTTCCGGTTAAACTTTATCCTTGTATTTTTAAATGTACCCATAATGTAACTTCAAATCAATCTTGTTGTAAATCGAAATCAGTAGCGCAGCGTATGGTTTTTTCATTCTATTCGTTGTATTGATAAAAATATTAGTTGCCTTTGGATTTAACAGGGGCAATCACATATATTGAATTATTAAACTAAGAGAAATGCCTGACAAACCTGTACGCACAAGGTTTATCAGGCAGTGAGATATCCTGTCTTGCTGACACCTTATGTTACTGGTGCAACAACATTTGGCGTGATTGGCTGACTATTTTTCCACCGTTATTTATTTCCATTCTGCATATATACATACCGGAAGCTAGACGTACGTTGTTATCGTTGCATCCATTCCAGCTTATTTCAAAGGTACCCGTAGATTGATGCTGATTGATGAGCGTACGAACTTTTTCACCCTTCAGATTGTAAATGTTCAGCCTTATATCGGCAGAAGTCTGTAGTGAGTAGCTTATGGTAGTTGATGCATTAAAGGGATTGGGATAATTTGCCTTAAGTGTAAATTTGTTGTCGTTTTCACTTAAGTTTTTCGCAAAACCTGTAACAATTGGAGGATCTTGATTTATTACCTGAATTAACTCAATTCCATCACCTGTACCCAAGTTGCGGGTGTACTGTTTGTCTGTAGCATTATTCCAGTGCTCGTGAACGCCCAAACTCTCCAGGGGAATGCCATCATTTTCAGGATCGTATATGGTACCGGAAGGTGGATTGTTGGCCTGGGCTGCTTCGTGTAGGTAATTATCTATGGTACCAGCTTTCAGACCATTATCAGAAGTGCGTAAAAAGTCAAGCATTACCGACTCAATGGCGACAAAATCCTGGCTCATAAACAAACTTGAAGCATACCCGCCATTGAATGGTGCAGCAGACCAATAGTCCTGGTGAATGCACTGTCCAATAAGTAATATAGCCTTGCCACCCAAGTCTTTATGGCCCATAAGATCGACCAGGGCATTATATGTACCCATATCGCGCATAGTAATACCTTGTCCTGGTAAGTCATGGGCAGCTACCGCTGCATGCATGAACCTGGGGGACCAATGGTGATAATAACCATCCGTATACTCCATATCCGGTTGCCAAACAGAGCCGAAAAAGTTTTTAGCACAAGCAGTAATACCTCCCAAATCAGGATGGGCACGTGGCAGGGAAAAGCTCATAATATATTTTGCTTCAGAAACAACTGTGGGAAAACAAACCTCTCCGCTGCCATGGACCATAGTTGAATCACTATAATAAACCACACAATTGTGATCGGGCACTACTTTTTCCCTGGTACCTGGATTACTACCAGGGCCGGATTCATAGCCGCTGCGATCCGTAGCATCCCCTTCGGCCCAGCGTACGCCGGGAAAGTCTGCATGACAGAAGTTATAAACAGGGTCGCCATGATAAAAGATACAGTCGTAAAAAGTAATGTCCTCTTCCGGTACCCCAGCTAAGTTTACCAGGTTCCAGATCAAGGCATGGACCATTTGTGGATTAGACCGAAGCTGGTTGCCCGACCATGCATAGGTACGGGAGAAGATGTTGTTCAGCTTGATAGCAATTTTATCACCAGCCTGATAGCCTACATTCTCTTGGTTGTAACGTACTTTATTGAAGTACCTGAAAAGAGAATCCCAGGCTTCAACTGCATTAGCAATGCCGGTAAGGTTAGTTATTGCCAGTGTCATCATACCGCGGGCTACTTCCGGATCGGTATCTTCCCACCACTTTGAGATACTCTTATTACAGAGGTCGCGGTCATATACCCAAACAACGCGTCCCGGTTCAATCCCTTTAGCAACACCTACCGGGGTATTGGCTGCATCGGTAGGGGTAAAAGTTGCATTTATATTTACTACTGACGCGGCAACTTCATGTGTATCATTCAACGTGATTAAGCAAATTATTGCCCCTATGGCAAAACTGATTGCAGCCACCACATACCGTTTTCTATGAAACAGACGACGGGCCCGCTGTATAATCAGGGTGGAACCGGCTAATCCTAACAACCAGGCAATAAAACCGGCAGCCAGCGGTTGAGCTACCTTTTGACAGGGATAATCGGCACGGCTGGGCTTGGGTACAACCCGGATGAGAACCCAAATTACAGAAGCCATACCAAGAACAATCCAAAGCAATAAAGTTTTTCTTTTTCCTATTTTAAGACCGGTTATTTTACCCGTTCGGGGGCACACAGTGAACTGGTTCATTACTAATCGTCTGATTTTTGAAAACATGATATACTTTTATTTAAAGATTAATATTTCGGTTAGGTTTTAAATGTAACAAATATATGTTTTAAGTACAAACTTTATACGAATGAATTGAAATAAATGATTCAAATCTAAAAGGATTTCCCGATTGCTGGGTTAACATTATCATTGCCTGGGAAAGTGTGTTTTTATCTTTTAGATATTCATGCGAATTAAGGGTCGGAATCACATATATGGACTTTATCTTTGTGAATCTTTGTGTGTTAGCGACTTAGTGGCAATGGGAAGATAGCCATAAACCTGCCCGCAATGCTTTGGCAGGCGGGGGCACAAATTCCCTAAGTATCACTAAGGTAAGTTTGCAAAATACTGATTCCTAATTATATATGCTAATTAGTTTTAACACTTAATTCGCATTATTCACTATGTGTTAAAGAGAGAAATGTTTTTTACCGCAAGTTACCGGCTTTAATATTTTTTCACTCAGGCTAATAAATCAGAAATCTGGTCGTATAATTAAGCCTGTTGCTGTTCACATTTACAAAATAAATCCCGCTTTTAAGATCGGAAACATGAAGCAGATTGTTGTTGATGTTTTCCTGTGCAAAAACAATGTTGCCTGAAATATCATAGATACTCATGTTTGCATTTGAGTCAGATTCATCCAGTTTGACATACAAATCTCCTGAGTTAGGATTCGGATAGATAGTTACCTGTGAAATTTCTTTTGAAACGTCTGCAGATACAACAGGGCCGCTGCTGACAAATACATCCAATGCTGTGAATTCGAAGCTGCCGCTGCTTTGATATCCCTCAACAACAAACGATACCTCATACATCTTACCCATTTCCATTCCCAATGACCCCCACGTATTGAAATGTTCCGAAATATTTATTGTCCCACTATTTCGTACATTCCTCCGGATACTAAAATACTGCTGAAATGTAGTGTTGCCAATAATTGAAGGCTGATTAACTCTTGTGTTCTCATATATATCGTAAATACTCCCGTTCACATTGATACTGCCTTTTAGTGTAGCACCGGCATCCATAGATGGTATCCAGTTTTGCCAGTCTTCTACAATGTAATATTCTTTCAGGGGATTAACTGCCCATCCGTATACCGATAAATAGGAATTTCCGGAGGCTGTAGATGGATTGTATGTGCAACTGTATGTGGCATAAAATGTACCTATTTCCTGGTGCTCCTGTGTTTGATCATAACCCAGACCACGGCGGGCCAGGTAATTCTGAATATCCTTCCATTCACCGCTAAAAAGAGCGCCGCTGTCGAGAGTCATGCATGCAGTACCTTGTCCGTTCTGATTCCATAATTCGTAACGATAGCCATCCTGCACACCCGCATACCGTTCGGTACCGGCTTGTGTACAAAATGTCTGGGTACTTGAATTTTGAACACCAAGGACTAAAAAAATCAATGTTAAGCCCAATGCTTGTAATGCTTTATAATAATTACTCTTTTTCACAATGGTGTAAATTACTAATTTATTGGTTTTAAACAATAAACGAACTCATGTTTTTTAAGCTGACTCTCAATCTGCCGGTCTCTAAATATAATCCTTGATTCGTTTCAATTTTAATTCTTCATTCTCAACCTGAAACCTGAGACTCCCAACTCTAAACTTCTTCAACCCATTCCCCCACTGGTAACTTTCGACTAAGAACTATCGACTTTTTCTCTGACTTATGGCACAAGCGGGACGTTTAAGCCAGATAGGGGTATTTAAATAATCTTATTTTTCATGGTGTTATTTTTTTATACCTTGCCTTCAACAGCAAACATAGCAGAGCATGAAAGGTACAAAAATTTAGAATCCGGAAGGCAGATTTATCGATTCAAAGCTGATTTGGAACTAATATTTTTATGTTACCATTTCATCTGCAATTTTAGCGATTTATTTTAGGTTATGGAATAATTTTTTTCTATTCCTTTATTTTACAAAAAATTTCCAAACTGTTGAATATTAGTTAGTAAAATTGTGGAATTTACAAAAACCGAATAAATCTAATCTGAGATAAACACCTTATATTGTTCTATCAACTTTTTCTGCATTATCCGAAAAGTAAGAATAAATTGATATGGAGGCGATTATGTACAGCGAAACAGTAAAATCAATCCCGGATATAACAGCTTATCAAAGGAGAGGGTCATTAAAACATGAGTGATTATTACCTGATCAGGTTCAGTTATCCTTTAGCACTACTTCATCATATTCAAGCTCAAAACGAAGTTTGTGTTTCGATTCTTCCTGTGCCAGACTTAAGAAAAGCGAACGGAGCAATTGATCAGAAACCATCTCAGCGAGATCGGTATAAAGGTGGAAAGCGGCTTTTTCCTTTTTCATGGCAACAATAAGAACCTCCTGATAACTCATACCTTCATGTGGTACAATATCAATCAGGTAATCGCCGATTTTGATGTCACGTACCTGTTGCGAAGTAAAGTTGAATTGTCTGCTGATACGGATGTTTTCCAGGCGTTTCTTATGGGCGCGTTCCTCGTTGGAAAACGTTAGAAAAACATTTTTCATCTCAGGATTGCGGGCTGTTTCTGAAAGGTTTGAATACAGTTCAACGCTTTCCTGTTCGCGATTGATTGCGAATTGTAATATATCGTCAGATGTCTGAAATTCCTGTATCATAATTTTTTTATTTTGGGGTTTATTTACTGCTTAACAAGTCATCAATTCCTTTTGCAGCTTTGTGTCCGTCGGCAATAGCGCTGATAGCATCAGCTGTGGAGTTTACAGAATCGCCGCCTGCAAACAAGCACTCAATGGAGGTCTGCCTAAATTGATTTGTTACAATATGTCCGCGCTCGGTTTTTAGTTTCTCAAGCCACTCAGTTCCCAGGAAGTCATAATATGCTTCCTGTCCGATAGCACCGATAACCGTATTTACCTCGAGAATGGTTTCGGTTCCTTCAATTGGCATCGGACGGGGTCTTTTCCCTCTTGGATCATCAACCATTTTTGCATGAAGATATTCAATCGCTTTTACCTTGCCTTGTTCATCTTTTATTATTCTGGTCGGGATTGCCTGGGGAATGATATGAATCTTTTCCTGTTCGCAACCTTCAATTTCTTCCGCATCACTGGGCATATCCTGCACACGTCGGCGATAAAGAATGGTAACTTCAGATCCTAAACGACGGCTGACACGTGCGGCATCCATGGCAACGTTACCTCCGCCAATAACAACTACGTGTTGACCAAGGTCTATATTTTTGCCTTCGTTTATGTCTTTAAGGAAATCGATAGCTTGCAGCGAGCCTATGGCATCTTCTCCTTCAATGGCAATAAGATAAGGTTTTTCCAAACCGATTCCCATAAATACGGCGTCGTAGGCTGTGTACAATTCATCGAATTTCACATCATGCCCCACCATCGTATTAAAGCGGAACTGAACATCCATTTCTTCCAGCAGACCTATTTCTTTTTCCAGCATATCCATAGGTAACCGGTATTTGGGTATACCATACATGGTTGCGCCACCGGGATGTTCTTTGGCTTCGAAAACAGTAACCCTGTAACCAAGGGTGCGCAGATAATAGGCGGCACTAATACCTGATGGACCGGCTCCAATAATCGCAATATGTTTTTTGCTTTCAGGCAATGAATCGAGGCCCAAAATTCGTTTGTATTCATCAAAAGGAACATTATCGGCAATGTACCGTTTGAGCCAGCGGATTGCCAATGGATCGCCCTTTACACCTACAGAACAAACTTCTTCGCATCGATGCGTACAAACACGGCCACAAATTTCAGGCAGTGGATTGGTATCGTATAAAAGTTTAAGTCCTTTTTCAAGGTTACCATCACGAATGGCTTTTATATAACCCGGAATATCCATGTGAGCCGGGCAGGAAGCAATACAAATTCCACACGATACACAGCGGTCTGCCTCTTTTTCGGCTTGTTCCCTGGAATAACCCTTGACAATTTCAATGAAACTGGTAATACGATCGTCAGGTTCTAATTCTTCCATAGCTATCCGCTGTAAATTATAAAGCGAATAACCCGGATTGGTCCATCCTTTTTCAGAATTGTCCCACGGTTTATTATCAACTCCGGGAATAAAGCGGAATTCATCAGGATCGTCAGAAATCCAGGTATATTCATTCGACATAGTGAGTGAACCGGTTGTGCAAATATCTACACACAAAGCGCACCAGCAGCAACGCCCATAATCAACCATCGGACGTAGGCCACTATCTCCCTTTTTGGTTTCAATTCCTTCTACAGGTAACAGGTCGATAGCCTGGTTTTCGCAAACTGCTTCACAACTCCCGCAGCCAATACAAGCTTCAATATCATTTTTATGAAATCCGCGATAACGATCCGCGCCGGGTCGTTCGGTTAACGGATTTCGAACTGTTACTGGGCTTTTTACAATATTACTCCATGCAGAGAAAGGTGATATTATATCTTTAATTTTCATACTAATTTGCTTGATAATTATCGTTCTATTTCAGGTGGACAGGTAGCCAGAGACACCATGATGACACTTATGTCAGATATATTGGCATTCACCAGCAATTTTTCCAATAGTGCAATCGCATGGGTGTAGCTGGGGCCGCGTAAATTGATCCGGCGGGGATATTCTGTCCCATCACTCACAACAAAAAAGCCATATTCCCCTCGTGAAGATTCACTACGGACATAAGTTTGTCCGGCAGGAATTTTCCAGTTTAGTGCATTGGGTATTTTGCCGAGGATCTCTCCGTCTTTTGGCATCTTGTCAAGAATCTGGCGGACTAATTCCACCCCGTATTTCAGGTCCATATAACGCACCCATGTTCGACCATATGCATCACTGGCCGCATCATTATCAACGTAAGGTTCAAAATCAAGTTGATCATACACCAGGTAGGGATTGTCCTTACGTACATCGCGGTTATAACCCGCCGCACGTGCATTAGGACCCACAACGCCAAATCGGTCTACCCACTTGGGGTCAACATAACCGGTACCTATGGCTCTTTTCTTAAAAACAGCATTGTCAATAACAAGCCGTTTTAGGCGAATCAAAAAATCATCAATGTCATTCAGATTGGCTATCAATCTGTCTTTGAAGCCTTCGGGCATTTTCCCACGCACTCCGCCGGGTATCATATACATGTGGTAAATTCGTGCTCCTGTCAATTCTTCAAAACGGTCGAGAATCAAATCCCTGAGATAGACACCCCACTGCACACCGAGGCCCAGACCCATGGTTCCTCCATGAGCCGGGAGGAGGCGAAGCAAATTGCCAATTCTTGCCATTTCAAGGATGAGGGTACGCATCCATTGGGCATATTCCGGAACTTCCACACCGGTAAGCTCTTCCATAGCTGTGGCAAAGTTGTATTCATTGCTATCCGGTTCAGGTACACACATACGGACAACCGTTGGGAAACATTGCATCCATGTACGCCGTTCAAAAAGCTTCTCAAAACCACGATGCAGGTAACCCACATGGGTTTTGGCTTCAACCACTTCGTCGCCACAAATGGTAAGTTCAAGCGACATGTTACCGGTTACACCGGGATGATTAGGGCCATGCCACAATTTAACATATTTTCCCGAACTGAGGTCAAATTGCAAAGTGCCGTTCTCGCCGGGTTGCGGATAAGCGCTTCTGTCAGGTTGAATAAGTATTTTGGTATTATTGCTGCTCATCAGGATACAATTTTTGTTTCATATAAGTTGCGGGGTCATGAGTCTTGCGACCTGGCCTTGGAAAATAAGTCTCCTCACTATATTTGAGGGTGTCAAATTCACGCCTCATGGGAGGAATATTGTCCCAGCCTTCAAGTAGGAAATTTTCATCAACCCTTGGGCTGCCGGGAAAATCAATTCCATACATCTCTTTTAATTCACGTTGATAAGTCCATGCCTGTGCCCAAAGATGGTGAGCTGAATGCATTGATGCATTTTCTCTGACTATAAAGGTACAAATAGAGATGTCTGCATGAAGGCTGTGATTATGCACTATATATTGAAGTTCGAATTTTCCATTTTCAATCCAATCTACCACGGTTATCATCACCAAATGCCAAAAGCCTTCCATATCTCGGAGATGGGTAACTGCAGGAATTGCCTGATCCTTTCCAACCGTGACAAAAAATAAATCTTCACGCTGTTGTTTTAAAGATAAAACCTGGAATGAGGCTTGTAAACGTTCAATGATTTTTTCCATAAACGACTACCAGTTATAATCGGGCATATTCCAGTCCCGAATGATTTTTTTCTGATTTTCTTTATAAGATTCAAAGTTCTTGGCATACAGGTTAGCCCCTTCTGCTTTGCCGGCTTTGATTCTTTTCTTCAACGCTTCAAAACCTGCCAGAATTGATTCGGGACGTGGCATGCAACCAGCAACATATACATCTACCGGAAGGTATTTGTCAAGGCGGTTTATGGTGTTGTAACTGTCGAAATACATGCCGCCATTTATGGTGCAGCTTCCCAATGCCATTACAAACTTTGGGTTTTGCATCTGCTCGTAACTGCGTATGGCTCGTTTAAGGGTTTTCACACTCAGGTAGCCTGAAATAATCATGAGGTTTGCCTGGCGGGGCGTAGGCCTTATTTGAACGCCAAACCTGTAAGCATCAAAACGAGGAGTAAGCAGCGGATATAGTTCAATACTGCCACAACCTGTGCCGAATCCAAGTACCCAGATGCTCTCAGCACGTGCCCAACTAAAAAAGCTCTCAAATATTTTTATTCGCTTGGGTTCGTGAACTTTTGGCTTCGCATCGCAGAAATAATCCTGTATAGGATCAATGGTGATCTCTTCCCCATCGGGGGTTATAACCGTACGTTTCTCTAAATCCTTATCTCTAAATTCTTTTTTAGATTCCATGTGCTCAGGATTAAATCATAAAAATTCCAATAATACTCAATGCCAGGGGTAATTTAAGGAACCAGGGAATGCTTTGCTCTATGCGGAAGCGTGGAAAAACAAGTCCGACAAATACTGGCCAGAAAAATACACAAAAGGATTTTACAATCAATTCTATCCAATTTGTAGCGCCCCCAAAAAACAGGTTGACCATAAGAATGCATTCACTTACATAAAGAATGGCCCTGTTGGTTTGCAACAATCCGAGGTATGTTCCGTGGTATTCCGTAGGCGGCCCGATAGGAATCTCCTGAGGAGCCTGGACAACATTAAAAGGAGCTGCCATCATCATACCCAGGAAAGCAAGCATGGCTGCTGCACCTGCAAAGGGATTTGTAACAATATTCCAATGCATTATCCCACCTTGCTGACCTGCAACAATTTCGGTAACTGACAGGGATTGATGACTTGCAGCAATTGCTATTACAGCCAGAGTAAAAGGTACTTCAACAGTTGTAAATTGTGATAATCCACGGCTGATACCAATAAATGAATAAGGATGCCCTCCTTCGCTGGCGCCAAGAGCCATTCCCAGCATGCCGAAGAACATGAAATACATGATAAGGATAACATCTCCTGCAAAAGAATAGTTGCTCCAATGTTCGCTTCTAAATATAAGCGGCATGAAAAGAAAAATCCCCACGCCTCCTGCCAGGCGGAACACCGGTCCAAGGTAATACATAACACCGTGTGTAATCTGGCTGCGCATCGAATAGTTTTTAAAAAGATCGATGTATGGCTGATAGACCGGCATGCCGATACGCTTACCGATACGTGCTGTAATACGGCGTATTACACCATATTGCAACAGGCCATAGTTCAATACAATAAACAACCCCAATAAAGTGTACAACAGTTTAATCCAATCTATATTCATAACAATTTTCCTCCGCTTATTGAGAGATACAGAATGAAAGCATAAATCAAAAGATGAAGGGCATATGTCTGGCCATTGCCCGTGTACCAGGTTCGGATTTTATCGGCTATTGCTTCTGACCACTCCGAAACTTCCGTCCAGAATCTCGTGGCAAGCGGTGTCATCAGAAAACCGAGAGCTTTTTTATAGCCTGCAAACATGTTATATGAAATGTGAGTTGTTTCAGGTCTGAATGGTTTTTCTGCGGCAAAAACAATGTTAAACTGTTTCACTTTTTGTGCTTTTCGGCTATTAAACAGAAGCCATCCCAAAATCACTGCAAACATAATAATCACAGAAGTCATCACAGTGAAAGCATTCCAGTAACCGAAGGATGTGGTAGCCAGATTACCTACCCAGTTGATAGTTTCTCCGGGAGTAGTTGCAGGGATTACCGTAGACAATGGTTTAAGCAGCAGGTTGGGGAAAACAGAAAGTACCATTATGGCTATCACAAATATAAATTGTGGAAGCAGATATGCAATAGGAGCTTCTTTGACCTTTCGGTGATTATCTTTCAATTGCCCTAGAAATACTGAAGCTATAAGTTTGTAGAGATATAGGAATGCTACAATTCCGGAGAAGAAAACCATAGTACCCTGAAGATACCATCCGTTCATCAACACGGCGTTGTAAAACATCCATTTACCTGCAAAACCAGCCAATGGAGGCATACCTGCCAAGGTTATGATACCTATCAGCACTACGATGAATGACAATGGCATGTTTTTAATAAGCCCACCCATCTCATACATATTACGTGTTTTGGTACGATAAATCACTCCGGCAGCCGATATAAACAACATGGTTTTATAAATGAAGTGCAGTACCATATAATAGAGAGCAATCAGCAAGCCGAGTTTTGTGTTTATAGCGAGCGCAAATATGATATAACCCATGGCTCCCACACTCGAATAGGCAATAAGCCGTTTCATATCTTCCTCGTATATAGCCAGCATATTACCTCCTATAGCAGTAATAGCGCCTATCCATCCCATTAGATAAAATATGTCGTAACCAAAAATCTGCTGTGGGCCAAAAGCTGTTATAATCCAGAAGAGCCCAAGTACACCGGAGTTGATCAACACACCCGATATAAGCGGAGTGGCATCATCTTCAGCTTCGCTGTAAGCTCCGGGCAGCCAAATGTGCAATCCAATTGCTGCGGCTTTTAACATGAATGCAAGTGCAAACAATATAAACAGCAGTCCTCCTCCGGCGACTATTCCTTCCAGATCGGCAAAGAAAATATCTCCAACTTTAAAAGACAGCATTCCAAAAGCAGCAAGCATGAGGAATGCTCCTCCGGCTGAAAAAATCATGTAGCGTTGAGCAGCATGTTCAGCATTCTTACCTCGAAGTATCAGCATGTAACTTCCTAGCGACATTAGTTCCCAACCGAGGAAGAAGCTCAGGTTATTCGTCGGATGTACAAGCATAATCAGACCGTATATAGTCATTGCTGCAAAGGGATAAAAACCTAAACGTTTACCCTTTTGTACAAAACCGGGAATCAATGTCAATATTCCACCTAAAATGAAAACTCCCATGAATAATACCTGAACAAGGTTACTGTTGATTTCAGGATATACAGTATATCCATAAATTAAAAGGGATGTAATGAGAACAATATTTTTAAGAAAAGCAGGTAGAAAATCGAGTATAAAAAATGCGCTTATGATTAGAAGTGGCAGAAGCACAAATAAGGTATTCAAATTAAGATAGGTAATAAAGTAATACGATGTTGCGAGTAATCCAATCCCAAATAACAATACCGGAAATTGTTTGAACCAGGGCATGCGGGTCTGTGCAGTTTCCTTAATATCTGCATGCAAAACCTTCCCAAACCATTTAAAAAGAAATTGAATTTCGAAAATGCTGCCTAAGAGTATTAACCCTATCCATCCCCAGCCGTTTCCTGCGGCGAGTCGCATAATCATTTTCCATTTGGCAAAGAAAACCGGAAATGGAGGAAGTCCTGCCATAGCAGCAATAAATACACCAAAGAAGAAATACAATAGTATTTTCTTTCTTAGGATGCCCCATTTTCCCTGCTCATCGCTTTCGACAATGCCTCCCAGCCAAAACAAACCGGCCTTGGCAAAGAAATTGGTAAACAGGAAACCGAGAATGATGAACCAGAAACTGTTACCAAAATAGTCAGACATGCTTACTAATGATAGCATAAGTCCACCTTGTGCCAACGACGAGTAGCCCAGCATGCGCCGAACGTTTTCCTGCCGCGTTGCCAGAAAGTTGGAAGCTGCAAATGTTATCAGCCCGAACAGGCCAATTACCGGATGCCAGTTTTCGGGGACAACAGGCATCAGTTTGTAAATAACAAAAAGTACAGCCGGCGCCGAGATCGCAGAAAGCGCACTGCCTATAGCCGGGTGAGCAGATTCGTACATATCTAGTGCCCAGCCATTGGCCGGGAATGGTTTACTCTCAAGTAACAGGGCGGTTATCACAAGAAATACCGCCACAGCGCCACCTTTGACGGACGCCAGGTTTGAAAAGAAATCGATGTTAAGGGTACTGGAATATGCATAAGCAAAAATAATTCCTATAAGAAGTAGACCGGAGATTATTGAGGAAGCTATCAGGAATTTAAAACCGGACGAAATGCTGCGTCGGTCCTGTATAATGATTATCAGGCCTGCTGTGGCAATGGATGTAATCTCAAGAAATACAAAGAGGTTAAATATGTCCCTTGTCATTACTATTACGTTAAGACCCAGCAGAAAGACAATAAGTATCGAGAGAATAGAATTGCCGGCTTTTTTTAATACATCAAAAAGGTAGATAACGGTCATCAATCCAAACAGGTTAATCATCGTTGTGAGAGCAGCTTCCACTAAACCCATACGAAGGTTGATTGCAAACGGCGGTTTAAAGCCGGCTGTAAACACTTCAACGGGATTAACCCTGCCAAAAAAAATACCTGCAAGCCATGAACCTGAAACAGCCATCATGGCAGTGACAGCAATCAACAGAATGAACATAAGTATATTCTGGTGGCGCTTACCTCCCAGGCCGATGAGGAAGGCAGTGATTAACGCAATTGAGACGATATGAATCGGACTTACCATTTTGTTTCTTTAAAATCTTTAATATCTAGTGATTGACGTGTCTTGAACATTTTCAACGCATACGTAAGCATTACACCGGTAACACCTACTCCAATAACAATGGATGTAAGCACAAGCGCCTGAGGGATAGGATCGACAAAATGTTTCGAAAGGTTTTCAACACCTGTAGTCTTGTCAATAATAGGAGCAACACGCCCTTTCATATAGGAAAGTGCCACAATCACCAAGTTAAGACCTGAATCGAAAAGCGTGAATGCCACAATGATGCGAAGGATGTTTTTATTGGTCAACGCGCCGTACAAGCCGATAAGAATCAGCATGAATCCGGTTACAAGGCCTATATTTTGCAAGCTTAAGTATTTCATTATTCTTCGTTTTGAACTTCGTTAAGATGATGAAGGATATTAGACAATTCGGCCCCGACTTTAAGTCCAATAAAGCTGTAAATAATCGGGATTGCTCCGGCGCTGAAAAGTTTGCCCAGATGACCGAGTGGCAGGAATCGGTTGTCAAGAAAGCCGTATCCGAACACTGCTCCTAAAATACCGATGATAACATAGCTGACACCGGAAATACTTTCAATGTAATTAAACAAACCATACCGAATATCAGCCTGTGGATTGGCCATGAGTAAGAGTAGGAAGCCTGTTGCGATGATAGTACCTCCCTGAAATCCTCCACCTGGTGTAAGGTGGCCGTTTGCGAAAACGTAAACACCAAACAGCACAATTAGCGGGAATAAAAGTTTTTGAGCCGTTGAAAGGATTACGGAAGAAGGTCTGGGGTTGCGATCTTTCTGTTCTTTATTATTTTTCAGAAACCAGGCTATAAGCGAAGCTGCCAAAAACAGTATGGTTACTTCGCCAAGGGTATCAAAACCACGATATGTAACCACTACAGCTGTTACCACATTGGCAGCGCCAATTTCTTTGATAGTATGGTCAGTATAATAAGTCGGAAGTTCGGGAAGGACAGAATTTTCATGATGGGTAATCAGGAAAGTGCCGAGCAGGACACCTAAACCAGCTAAAATTACGAGGATGAACAAATTTTTATACATCGGATCTTTTGATTTTATTCAACACATAAAAAAAGATGATGGTAGTAAGTCCGCTACCAATGGCAGCCTCCGTCATGGCTACATCCGGTGCAGCCAATAGCAGGTAAAGGATAGAGGCAATCAGGCTTACAATTCCTGATGCAAGAACAGCCGTACGGACCCTTCGTACAACGAGCGCTGTAATAGTCATCAACAGCATGACCAGGCTAAGAATGACAGCTAGAATAATGCTTCCCATATTATTTTTCTTCTTTATTTTCTTCGGTTTCAGCCTTTTTTAGTTTATCAACCACCGTTTTTTCCGAAAGGGCAATGCCGATGTGGTGGGCTGCACGGGCAAGGGTATGGGAGGATACCGGGTTGGTCATGATCACAAAGGAGATTAATATAAAAGCTTTTCCTGCCCATGCAGGATTGATTACCGCAATACCTGCAATCGACAGGATGGTTCCCAAAGTACTGGCCTTGGTTCCGGTTTGTAAACGGTTGAAAAGGTCGGGCATTCTAACGATGCCAAGGGAACCCAGGAAGATAAAAACAGCCCCGAACAAGGTTATTATGCTGCCTATTAACATGCGTATTTCCATTGCTATAGTCCTTTCTCAATAAAACGTGCTACAACAATAACCCCGGTGAAACTCAACAGGCCATAAACCAATGCCACATCAAGGTAAATAATCCTGTTATTGAAAACTGCGATCAGGGCAATCAGGGCAATGGAAGTAACCGTCATCACATCGAATGCCATGATACGGTCGGCTGAAGATGGGCCTTTTAAAAAACGCCAAAGGGCAGTCAGCATTCCCGACAGAATTAGACCGCCGGCTATATAAAGAATAATATTAACCATACATTACCTCCAGATATTTTTCAAATTTTGAAACAATTGCTTGGGTAGCTTTATCAATGTCGGTGCTGCTTACATCAATCCAGTGGATGAACATCCTGTCGTCACGAATATCTACAGTTAGCGTTCCCGGAGTTAGAGTGATGGAATTGGCCAGCATCATCTTTCCAATATCGGTTTTCAAACGTGTTTTAACTTCTACTATTCCAGGATTAATAGGAAGTGAGGGTTTCAGCACACGCAGCGCCACATCTATATTAGATTTCAGAAGTTCCCACCAAAATACTCCCAAAAAGGCAAAGGCAAAAGCAAAACTTTTTGGCGTGAGCCTTACATTTTGCAATACGGTGCACCTGCTGCAAAGTAAACCTGCAATCAGCGCTGAAATAATCGCTCCTGTAATAAGTATATCTTTATCGACCGACCAGTTTAGCCCCAGCCAAGTCAGGTAAGACATCACGAAGATTAATAAAATATTTTTTAAGTTCATGACGTTGAAATTAAATCACTACAAAAATATAAAGCAGCAGATTATCTTTTCCCAAAACCCAATAGAGATAAATTTAACATCCGATGAAATTAGGTTGACAACAGAATTGACGTAACGCAATAAAAAAGTAGACGTAAAGCTAATGATCAAAATAAAGGTTAATTTTGCCTGTATTCTATTGGAAAAAGAAATGCACGAACAGAAAAAAACATGTCTGGAATGTGAAGCAAAATCGATATGTTTCAGACAACTCAGTATGCTGGAACTTGAAGTTGCCGATGCAAACCGTGTACAGTTGCATTACCGCAAGGGTGAGAACATAGCCAAGCAGGGAGCTTTTGTTACCCAGATTCTGTATTTACAAAAAGGACTGTTGAAAGTGTATATGGAGACAAGTAGTGATAACGACATGATCCTGAATATTTTCAACAAAGGTAGTCTCATCGGTTTATCCAACCTGTTTTCAAATGCACCCATGCAATATTCGGTGGCAGCTATTGAAGACTCGGTAATTTGTGCAATTGATAAAAAAATCATTGAAGATTTGATAAAAACCAATGGTAATTTCGCAAAAAGTATTATCGAAGACATTAACAAATGCACTTTTTACCATTTCAAAAAACTTATCGCTGCAACCCAAAAACAGCTTAACGGCCGTATGGCTGATGCTCTGCTTCATTTGTCGGATGAAGTTTACCAAAGTGAAGATTTCCCAATGGTGTTAAACCGGAAAGAACTGGCTGAGCTGGCTGGTATGAGCATGATGAGTGCTATACGTGTAATCAAGGATCTGGAGCAAAACGGTATTATAAACGAGAATAACGGTCACTTTCATATCTCTAATCGCAATAAACTTGAACAGCTTAGTATTTACGGATAATCGGTATTAATCAGATTTTATCAGCCTGACTTCTTTGAGACCTGAAAATTTAAATCACTTTATGCGCGACCTTCAATTGATTTGTCTCATCGCAATATATTATATAAACAGTTCCGTCTGAATCGTTAAAAAGTAATTCACTGTTTCCGGTATAGGCATGGAATCCGAGTATCTGGGTTACTATGTAACTGCCTGAATCATTGGTTCAGTAATAAAGAATGTAATAATTTGAATTAATAATACCATACAGGTAATGAATATATCCCTCGTTATAGGCAAGTATCTTTGGTGTCGCAATGTTTCCACCCGATTCCAGGCCAAGAAAATTCAACTGGTTTTGAGTGAATAACCAGAACTTTCCCTGTTCAATTTCAGCAAAAACAGCAGATTCTTAACCCGAATTATCAGCGGCCAGGTCGAGTGCAGAAACGAACATCGATCCTGTACTTCCCTGGCCGACATTCTGAACCAGGCGATGATTGTTCCAGTTATCAGCATCCACACGGTCTGCAGCATACAAATATTCCGAATTATTCTGTGAATAACCAATATGCGGAATGTTTGAACCATCGATCGATAATCTGGGACCTGCCGGGATGAATTCCAGCAGTTTGGTTACAGTTTCGTATGTCCATTCACCGGAAGTTTTAGTTGCGTATACAATGTAATCACCGGAAATATCGTCAACCAGACCGGAATAAATACCCACAATATGAACTTTTCCCTGATGATCCATTCTAAGACCGCAGCTATAAAAAATACCCCCCCTGGGTTCCATGTGGAAATATTGTCTGGGACACCCACTGATCGCTAACATTATTAGTATATACGATGGCTCAATAGTTTGTGCCGTCATACCCGTCATTATCCGTAATGGCGTATACTATGTGGGCATGACCACTCTCATTAACAGCTATTCCACATGTCCCTCCTTTAAAGTATTTGTCGACATCGGATGTGGCAATGGTTGTGGTTTCCCAGCTACCGCTTTGATTCGTCGTATACTTTATTGAGCTTTGATTGGCACCTGTACCGTCGTCATAATAACTGATATGAACCTTTCCCTGATGGTCAAGGGTGTCGTTGATTTGTCCATTGGTAACTGCAACATCAGGTGCAGCTGTTTCTATGGTCCATCCATCAATAGTGATTTCGGTGTTGGTATTGTTTCGTCTTTTGTGCAACTGCCCAGCAATAGGATAGAAGCAACTGCAGAAATAAAGATTAATGCTTTTTTCATCTTGATATCCCTTTCTATTTACCTCAGAAATTTACATGGTTGTCAACCGATTTTCAATACGGATAAGAGGTTTGATCGGTTACCTTTTATGTGTTAAATTCCAGGGGATTTTAGCAAAATTTGTGATGAAATTTTTCTATGGAAGGCTAGTATCTTGTTTCATAAATTTTTCCATTAAAATTAAGTATACACATTAGTTTTCAAAGATAAACTATTGTAATGAAAATAGTAGCACTGCACAACTCAATTAAAACCACGTCATTGCTAATGAGGAATGAACGAAGCCTGTCTGCCGATCCCGACAGGCAATCAAGTCGCATTACCGACTCGTTATTCAGATACAATAAATGTTTCAATTAGGGGATTGCTTCGCTGCACTCGTATTCTAAGAAAAAACCAAGTGTTTTATAAAAAATTTTGTTGTTTAAATGTCACATATGGTGTCTGACGTTTAACAGTAGCAAACACTCTATTAACAAGTTTACAACTAATAGCATTGATAATTACTTTATGGTCCTTCCCCTCACCTTCTTTTCTTTTGTAATAAGCTCTAATTTCCGGATCATATCTACGTGCGGAATTAGCCCCATTTGACAATAAAGATTTCATTTTTTTATTTCCTAATTGGCTGACACGTGTTTTACCCTTTAATATCCCTGAAGTATTTTCAAATGGTGCTATACCTGCATAACAAGCATATTTTCTTCCATTTTCAAATGCAGCAAAATTATTGGTTGTAACTAGCATAAAAGCTCCAATTACTAATCCGACTCCTTTAACTGAGGTTGCCAACTTAAAATTCTTTTTCATCTGTGGATCTGTCCCTATCAAAGAAATAATTTCACTTTCAATTTCTTTTATGCGATCTTCTTGTTCCTGAATTTGATCAGCTATTTGATTGGGTATTGTTTTTAAGCCACTTATTCTTTGATATTTTTGATGGCTTTTCAAACTGTTCTTTAATGATGTTTTGATTTTTACCATTTGATCACGATACGTAAGATATTGTCTTATCTGTATTATTAATGTAGATGGGAATGAAAATAATTTAATTTTTGCCCTATTAGTATAGGCGTAATCTGCAATTCTTCGAGCATCAATTTTGTCATTTTTGCCCCTGGTCAAACCATTACTTCTTTTAATTTTCAATCCTGGCTCTACACAATAATCAAGACCCATCTGACTCAACCATGCAAATAATAATAAACCATATGTTCCTGTATGTTCCATACAAAACAAACAATCTGAAGGATTTACTTTTTGTTTGGTAAGCCAATTGTAAATCTGATCAAAACCTTTAAAATTATTTTCAACTTTTTTATCCTTAAATGAACCATATGTCATCTCACTTATCAAGGATAAATCCAATGAATCATTAGAGATATCGATCCCGATGAAAGACTTCTTGTTTTTTAAGCTGTTCATAGTAATTATTTGTTTATTATAGAATTGGTTACTTAATTAGTACCTTTAATAAGCCTGAAGCTTAAAATTCTAAATGATCACTGTAACCAAATAAGGATGCAAAGGACTAATACGAGCCAAGAATCTTTTTCACGCAATGACATAGTTCACCTTTGATCCCTTCTAGTATATTATTAACATTTTACAAAGTTATTAACTCCCCCTAGAACCCCCTTTTTCAACATCATAATTATGATCTTATATTATATTATTATCTTTTGTAAATCTAAAGGCAATGACGGTGGATGCTGAGGGGCAGTGTTTCAAAAGTTGGTTTTTATTTGCGTTCTTTGCGCCTTTGCGTGCCCATGTTTCAATTGTGGGATTGCGTCGTTCCTCCCGATAGCGGGAGGTTTTGAGAAGATTGTTTCAAATGAGACTTCGGCCAGCAATGGAATTTTTAGTTGGAGAAGATAATTCTATGCCGCTGTCTTTTTGGTTTTGTCCATCACCGCTGAAAAATACATGGCAAACGAACGGTATAAGAAATGCGTCCACTTACCAAAGGGGACGATGATTAATGCCCATTGAACCAAAATAGTCAAATGAACCAGGTACACCCAGAAATGGTTTTCCAGTAAGCCGGTATCTATCAGTAAACGAACTGCAAATGCACTGATTCCCATTAGAAAGAGCCAGATAACAAAAAACCAGTCCGAGAAATGGGAAAATGTACTTTTTTCGGTCCGTTTGCGTAATCTGCGGATAACAAAATCAAACGTAACCACAAAAATGATGGAACTGAAAACATATCCTGCGTAAATAACCAGATTACTTTGGGTTCCGAACCAATCCAGAAATACCGTAACAAACAACAGCATCAAATACCCGATGACCAGGATTAAATGTTCAAACCACCAGATCGTATTTTCTTTGGATGCATCACATATCCGGGTTTGTTTTTGCGTGAACATATGTATAAAAAGCTCGTTGGCTGTAATGATATAATTTTTGAGATTGAATTTTAACTTTCCGGAGCCGGTTGTATAGTACCACATCCGAAGGATATTAGGTATTAATATTACCAGAAAAACTCCGCCGATGGCTACCATTTCAAACAGGTGGCCAACATGCATAACGGGGATTGCCTGGAATTTTTCATATCCTGCGAAAGCAACAACTCCAACTGCAATCAGAACAAATGCCAACAGATTTGCAATGACAGATTTGTAAAATAAACCCGAGAGTTTTGTCCAATCGTATGTTGAGGTCAGCCATCTTCTGAGTGTCATCATTAATTCAGCCGGACTTGCTGATTGTGGGCAAAGCGTGGTGCAATCTCCGC
The DNA here is from genome assembly GCA_963781805.1 of uncultured Bacteroidales bacterium. Lineage (GTDB taxonomy): Bacteria > Bacteroidota > Bacteroidia > Bacteroidales > UBA10428 > JAFGPL01. The sequence goes on along the minus strand of CAWAHF010000004.1, from coordinate 3,307,262 downwards.
AATAATAGCAGAGCCAGGGTTTTAACGAAGATTTAATATCCTCCTGTAATCCTAACACACTGAAACGAACCATTTCGCGGGGGAAAGAATTATGTTCATCAGACAAATTACAAATTGCCGTACAATTACCACAATTATAACAGGCATTAAAATCGAATCCGCCGAATTTCTTTAAGTCTTTACTCAATTTGGGATTTATTGTGGACATTATTTCTTGAGTTTATAGGTAAAATATTCATCCATATCATCAATTGCAGCTTTTTCCACAAAACCATACTTGACTAATGACTGGAGATAATAAACAACATCGTACGTTGGCATTTCGAGTTTTTGAGTCAGCTCTTCAATGCTCAACTCTTTTTCTTTAAGAGCAACCAGGATGGTTCGCTTGATTCTGTTAAATTCTTTGAGTTTTTCTTTGGCAGCTTCTGAAACACCCTGTTTATCTCTCAGATATTTAAATGTTTTTCCTTTTTCAATTTCCATTTTATCCTGTAATAATATCTTGTCATGAAATCAACATGAAATAAACCTTTTATCGGTTTTAAATTTCAACATCGTACTAAAAAAATCATCCGGCCAACGCATCAATCATACTTTCTATTTCTTTGTTCGTATAGGCGGTGAGATTTATAGCATCCGACGGGCAAACCGGCAGACACATACCACAGCCTTTACAAACAGAATTATTTATGGTGGCTGTTGCTTTGGTCCCGTTTTTAGTAAGCACGATTGCATTGTACGGGCAGGCATTTGAGCAGGCGTCACACCAGTTACATAATTCCTGATCAACCAGTGCAACAATAGGTTCAAGTTCAAGTTCACCCTTGCTGACATATGAAAATGATTTGGCAGCAGCTGAAAGCGCCGAATTCATTGTTTCCATAATATTCTTTGGGCCCTGACAGGCTCCGCTAATGGTTATTCCATCGATAACAGTTTCTACCGGTCTGAGTTTCATATGAATTTCATTAAAGAAATGATCTCTTCCTTTGGGGATTTTAAAAATTGAAGCAATTGAATTATCTTCCCTGGGTACCATCCCCGTGACAAGCACTATCAAATCTGTTTCAACTGAAATCTCCCGTCTTCCGGTTAAGATATCATTGATTTTTACCTGAAGACTACCATTAACTGATACAACAGGTGGTTCATCTTCATACGATTGCAGGTAGATGTCCCCACTGGAAAGCGATTCGTTGTATATGACTTCCTGTTTCCCATAGGTTCTTATCCCGCGGGTAAAATGAAAATTGTTAATATTTGTAAACTTTTTCTTTGCCAGCATAGCTGCATGAATGGCAGAAGTACAACAATACCGGGAACAATATTTATTGTCGCCATCAGTTTGCCGGCTGCCAACACAATAAATATAGGCTATGTTTTGAATAGTTTTCCCTTTATAAATCAACGTATCGTTGTTTATGTCAATGATTCGCTTAAATTGTGGCAAAGTAACAATGTGATCATTCTGATGATATCCAAATTCACCTTCTGCAGGAGTATATGGATCGAAACCTGAAGCCATCAATACAGAGCCAACTTCTATTTCTATGATTTCTTCAGTTTGTGAAAAATCAATATTTTCACAGATAGGTTCGCAGGCTCCGCACCTTGTGCAGTTTTTTATGTCGATTACCGGATGGTGGGGATATTCAGAAGGATAATTATGATAAATTGCTTTCCTGGAGGTGATATTAAAATTGAACGAATCTTCTATTTCTACAGGACATGCATCAATCGCTTTTTGAAGATTTCCGGGATTACATCGCTCGTTGATATATCGTGGAGTAATTTTAACCTTTAAAACAAAATCGCCAATACTACCCTTACTTTCGATAACCTCTGCTCCGGTTAATAATTGGATGTTATCCCGTTGTATTATCTCATTATATAGTCTTGTTATCAGTTCTTTACCAGTTTCGTTCGTGGTAAATAACACATCCCACTGAGCTGTCCTGCCGCCAACAAAATGTTCCCGTTCGATAAGCGTTACAGGGCAACCCATATTTGACAGCTCAATTGCTGCTCTGAGTCCGGCAACACCTGCTCCGATGACTGCTACAGCTTTTTTAGATGATATTTTAATAGGGTTCAGGGGGATGGCATGGCGGACTTTTGCAATTGCTGATTTTACCATTTGAATGGCTTTTTCGGTTGCATTGATTTTATCATCGGAATGAGCCCACGAAACCTGTTCGCGAATATTGGCGTGAACGTAATTGTATTTGTTTAATCCGGCTCGTTCGGCAACTGCCCTGAAAGTAATTAAATGAAGTTTCGGAGAACAGGAAGCCACTACCAACCCGTCAAGTTCATGTGTATGGATATCGTCAACCATTTCTTTTTGGTTCGAATCGCCACAGGCAAACAAAGTAGTCTTTACAAGACAAATGCCATCCTCATTTTCAACGGATTGCTTCACTTTTTCCACATCCACATAATCTGAAATATTACCGCCGCAATGGCAGATATACACACCTATCTTCTTATTCATGTTTTTTGCATTATGAAACTCATTGCTTCCGACGAAGCAGCTCCGGCTGAAAGGATTGAATCGGGAATATCCATGGGGCCTGAAGCGGTACCTGCCACAAATACGCCTTCGATGCTTGTTTTGGCAGGACTTTCGAGTGAATCAGCCTGGTAAACAAAATGAAACGGATCGAGCTTTAATTCATCCTCAGGGAATAAAAAAGCGGCATCGCTGTTGGCAAGCAAACCCACCGACAATACCACCAAATCGTGCTCTGCAGTCATGAGTTTGTTTTCATTGATATCTTCATATCGCAGCAGCAGGTTGCCTTTTTCCGTTTCTGTGATTTTTCCGATTTTCCCTTTTACAAAGTTTACACCCATACCTTTGGCCTGGATGTAAAATTCTTCAAAACCTTTTCCAAATGATCTGATATTCAAATAGTAAATTGTTACGTCGGCCATCGGCAATGCACCCATTAATAATTGTGCCTGTTTGATCGAATACATACAGCAGATTTGAGAACAGATGGGATTCCCGATACTGGCATCTCTTGAACCTGTGCAAAGTACATAGGCTATCCGGTCAGGCATTTTCCCGTCTCCCGGTCTTAATATGGTATGAAAAGGACGGGTAGGGGCAAGCTGTCTTTCCATTTGCATGGAAGTGATGATATTTTTGTACAAACCAAAACCGTACCGGGGCATCATTAAAGGATCAAAAAGCTGAAATCCTGTGGCAACAATTACTGTTTTAACTGAAATCTGATATTTTTCAACTTCCTGAGTAAAATCGATGCATTGGGTAGGGCAAGCCTTTTCGCAAGCGCCACACAACGTACAATTTTCAATATCGATGGCTGCAGCCCTCGGATTGGCAATACTGAATGGAATATATGCAGCTTTGCGGCCAACCAGATTGTATTGATACTGGTCGGGTACGTTTACCGGACAGGCATCCTCACAAAGCTGACAACCCGTGCAATCTTCGGTGTAAATATACCTGGGATTTTTGACAACTTCCGCTACAAATCCTGTTTTACCATTTCTTACAATTTTTTTTACCTCACTCCCGGTAAAAATACTTATATCCGGATGTCTTGCTATTTCCGAAATTTTCGGAGTAGTGATACAGGCAGAGCAGTCCAGCGTTGGAAATACTTTGCTCAACAATATCATTTTTCCGCCAATGGAAAGATCTTTTTCAACAATCAAAACCTTAAATCCGTTATTGGCAATATTCAATGCAGCCTCACCGCCGGCAATTCCACCCCCTATTACAAGTGCATCAAGAGAGATATGTGTAACTTTTTCTGACATTATTCCTGCGTTGAATTCTTGAGTAAGTATTCATTAAAACTTTTCATCTGTTTCACAAACGATTCACTGCATACCGAACATATCGCAGCCATTCGCAACCGGGATGGTTCAATTTTTTTTTGTTTCATCATTTCGTGTGTACGGCCTACAATAATACCGGTTTTTTCGGTGCATGAATCTCCGTAAGGACAATCGCTTCCGTCGGCTGCAATAAAAACTCCGTCAAATCCTTTCTCATAGGCATGCATTATCCATCTGGGTTTTATACCGCTGGAACAAGGTACGGTAATTGTATAAACTCCAGGAGGATAATGAAGCTTAAGCAGACCAGCCATATCTATTGCTGGATCCGATATTTTTTCGGTAGAAAATACCAGGATTTTGGCCACCTTGGTTTGTGGATCAGCCATACGAATCTCCTATTTCTTTTTCATGAAAACCCTGAAATAGCCGTTTTCTTCTATTGTTCCAAGATATTCATGTCCTTGTTTAGAGCACCATTTTGGAAGATCTGATTTTGTACCTTCATCGGCCGACTGTACTTCCATGATATCACCGGAGGTAATTGTTCCAACTGCCTTTTTTGCTTCTAAAAGCGGCCCCGGACAGGCAGTTCCTCGTGCATCAACTACTTTTGTTGCATTTACGTTTTTCAATTCTTCTGTTGTCATAATTATTTTTTTAAAGATGTTGAATTCGATTAATTAAATAGCCAATTGATATCCGATAAACGGATACATTAAACAATACCTGTAAAATGGTATAACCAGATGTCAAAAAAACAAGTTGTTATTAAAAAATCAATCTAACTAATGAGTTCTTTGTCTATGAACTTATTAAACAAACACGCTTTAAATAAACAGATTCACATCTGCTTCTTCAGCAGACTGAATATATGCTCCGATTCCACATATATCGTCAGCAAGGTCAACGAAATCTTCAAGTTTATCTCCTCCCCAGACTTTGCCTGCCAAGCCACAGATATGTATTTTCAGATTGGTAATAGATTTGGCTTCTTTAAAAAATTCAATCCATGTTTTAACTTTTAGATTTTTCAATGCTGTCATAAATTCATCCTTGAGTTCTGCATTTTCAGCCATATTCAGCTTACTTGCATCGTCGCCTATATCTTTTCTGAAAGCTCTTGCAGCCTGCAATAAAACATAGATATCAATATCCATATCGCTGGCGGCGGCTCCACCAATGATTACACCAGCTGCTGTGAGTTTGTCCACACTACCGGTATATAAACCAAGACATAACTTTTTGTTTTCCATGATATTATTGATTTATTTTGAAATTATGAAATTATTGTTATTTGTATAACAAAGTAACGACTATTATCTGTTCAAAGTTTGGTTATGGATGTGAGTCTGCTTACAACCAAATGTGATCTATATCACAAATTACTTAACTTTGCAGCATGAAAGAAGAGTGTAAATTATGCACCATAAAATCAAACGCAGCCGCTCAACTGAAAGATGACGAAATTTCGCAGCTCTCTTTTAACTGTACGATGGTTCAGTTTCAGAAAGGCGATTCAATTATTCGTCAGGGTAACTTCTCAACCAATGTTGCATACCTGCGCAAAGGACTTGCCAAAGTACATATTACGGGACCGTATCACGAGCAGATTGTCAGGGTGGTCAATGCTCCGTGTTATTTAGGGGTGCCAACGACATTTGGAGATAAAATAAATCAATACTCAGCAACCGCGATTAATTTGGCTGAAATTTGCTTTATTGATATCAGCACGTTTAAATATCTGTTCATGGTAAATTCAAAATTTGCCTATGAGATAATGATGGAGTTATGCAGGAACGAACTTGAAGTTTACAATCGTTGCGCCAATCGGACTCAAAAGCAGATGAGGGGGAAAATAGCCGATGTTATCCTTGAATTCTCTGATAAAATATTTTTATCGGATCAATTTGATATCCCACTGGCACACGAAGAAATCGGAAACCTTGTGGATGTGACACGCGAAAGCGTAAGCCGGGTATTGAGCGAATTCGAGAAGGATGACATACTTAAGGTGTCAGGGAAAAAGATTGAAATCCTGAACAAGAAAAAATTAAAATTAATCAGCGAAACCGGATAAGGATCAGAAAAATGAAGATTGAAATGAATAAGCAATACTTTTTTATTCATTTGGATCTGATATTTTATTCTGCAATGGATTAATAACTGTCATAAAGGATGTTATTCCAGGTATAAAAATAGGGTGAGGGAATAGATAGGGAGTTATCATAAATGCCAGACCAGTCGCCATTTTCCGGGTGAGAGCTGTCTCCATTACCGTTGGTATCTCCTTTTTTTGAATCGTCCTTGTAAGAAGTAAAAAATACACCGGATCCATCATGGTTTATAAGCTGGCCTGCACCGTGTTCAAGCCATAATTCTCCTCCATACTCAAACTTTAAAACGACATTGTCTCCAAGTGTGAGGGAGCCACCGGTATCAATGTATCGCTGATAACCATCCATTACAAAAGCTACTTCTGTTTCGCGCCATTGTCTGGCGGTGGTAATATTGTTCATCAGATTCACAAAAATTCCGTTAAGCTGATTTGTTTCAGATGGATTATCCGGATTGTGAAAAATATTGCTATCATCGATATCAAAAGCCGAACTTATGGTCAGAGGTCTTTTATTTCCATAAAAGATGTTGTTTTTAATGACGGTACCAGTACCCGCATCTGCAGCATCAAGTACACCAACATGATCATAGCTTCCGTCATTTTCAATAAATTTACAGTTTTCCACCCTGATATTGTTCCCATATAAGGTGAGGGTAGCATAGTAATTCACCATACCCCCGTAATAAAACTCACAGAAAATAAATTTAGAACCGCTTCTGCCATTGGTATTTATTTCACCCCAGTTTTTGGATCCGGGATTTGTTGTGCTGCCGTCTTCATTATTATCACCTCCATGGTCATCATCTAAAAAAGAAGTAAATATAATGGGTTTTTCTGCAGTTCCTTCCGCATCGATGATTCCCGAACTACCTAACATGAGATAGGGACCATCATCGGGATGAAATTTAACTATAACTCCCGGTTCAATAATGAGGGTACTGGTCACATAAAAATCATATTTTCTAATGATATAAACCGTATTGGTCACCCATGTAGTCGGAATAGTAATGTCGTTTTCGATAACCACCACATTCATTACTATATTATTATCGTCTTCGTCACCGCAGGAATACACTAGCACACTAATGATTATAAGAAAGATTTTTATTGTTGGTTTCATGGCAGGATGATTTTAAGATTCTTATGTTCTTTAAAATTACAATCTGAGTTCATCAATGTCAATACAATTTACCAACAAATTCGATAAAAGTAAATACATATAGTCTCAGACACCTGCTATATCGATTGCATTTTCATCCCAGCTTTCAGAGTTTTCAATAGCTTCAAATAATTGATAGGGATGTTCAATTACTTTCCACATTTTCAGATGATCGGGACGCATAAAGTTTTCCTTCACCATTTTGTTGAGCAATAAAATCAGTGCATTATAAAAACCATCTGTATTAATGATAATTATCGGTCTAAGGAATTTTCCCAGTCGTTTCAGCGAAATTACCTCCATAAGCTCTTCCAGTGTACCGCTGCCACCGGGCAAAGCGGCCACCGCATCCACATCTCTGATTAAAAGTTCCTTGCGTTCGTGCATATCTTTGGTTACAATCATTGTTTTAACACCGGGATGATTCCACTCCACCTTCATCATAAAGTGAGGGATGACTCCTTCAAGATTTCCCCCTTCTGAAAGCATTGTATCAGCCAATGCGCCCATTAATCCAACAGCTCCGCCACCATAAACAGCCGTAATGTTATTTTTTGTCAGTACATCGGCAAGCTGCCGGGCAGCCTCAAAATATTTTTCGTCCACCATTCGGCTGGAAGCACAAAACACAGTAATTCTTTTTAACATTTTTTCGAATCGATATTTATATTTTCTTTTTTTATTTTGGTATTTAGGAAATGATTTTACCTGAATATTTTTTCTGCAATAATACAGCCATTTTTAAATTTTTTAACCGTTCCTTTCATATTAAATATTTCTGTGAAGATAAGATAGGGTCCGACGGATACTAACCTGTCGTTGTCATCTCTTCCGTCCCAGATAAATTCCCCGGTAGCACCTAAGATAGCATTCCTTGTGATTTTTCTTACAGGCCTGCCTACTCTGTCAAAAATGGTCATACTGGCATAAAACCCGGATTCTTTCATGGTGTAGGAGATAGTTATCTGATCTTTGTATCCGTCCCCATCGGGAGTGAATATTTCAGGTTCAGCCTTTATTGTAAAACCATCTGGTGCGTCATTTTCAGCCTGAGAATTATGATAACCCGGTGTTGCATTTCCGGCATCACCCGATGAACTGTACCAGTTAGCAATCAGATTAGAGGGTGAATTGCAGCTGATTCTTTCCAGGGATATTCCTTTGGTGTTGACTGCATTTTCAGCGTGCATTTCCGATGTATAGGTTACTTCATCAATAATCCTGTCATTCGCATCAGTCAGTACAATGATTCCCGATTCGTTGGGCAGGTTCGGGAAATTCTCCATTTCGAGGAAGTTATCAACAGAATTAATACGATAATAGGAAGTAACCAGATTTACAAATTTAGAAAGCGCCAGGTAATCACCCGGATCAAGGGTAAAATGAGAAGATGTAATCAGGCACCTTGAAGTAAGTTTACCTGTGAATTCCTCTTTCAGGGCAATTGAAAAATCTTTCAGATCAATAGACTTTTGCGACCTGTTATAAATTTCCACAAAATCGCCCCCCTGGAGGTAAGGATCAAAAAGGATTTCATTAATCACCAGATCAAAACTGTCGCAGGGTAATGGTTTTTTGAAAAGTACTGTTGTATTCCTTTCAATGATATTACCCACACAATCAGTAATTTCATTCGTTATCTGAAGGGTGTACCGGATATTATTGCTAAAGGGTTTGTCGTAGCAAAGTAAAATATCATGCAATAGATTATCAGCAATAGAAACTGTACGTGGATTTCCAAATCCGTTATCGACAACATAGGTATTTTTATCTGAAAGATACTTACCGATAACCGGTTCACTAAAATGGAGATATACTAACGAATCATCCACAACAACGCATTTTAGTAAACCCGGTGCAATATTGTCGGGATTTTCAGCGTAAACCGAATTTTGATATCCGGGAGTTCCGCCTCTAAAGTCCTCTGAAGCCCTCCAATTTTCACTACCACCACATGGATTTTCGGGATCAATCATTTCGAGCGACCAGCCACCATCAGATTTAGAATCATCCTGATACCATTTTTTGCTGTATTGAATAGAGAAAATGAGTTGGTCGTTGAGATCCTTTAATACTATTAGTTGTCCGTCATTAGTCAGTTGAGGTAATTTATCACTTCCCATTAACGATGGAATATTTTCAACTAATGGAAGATTCTGAGAATTACAAATCACAAGATAATTATCGGGATATATTATATACGAACCAAGTGCAACACAACTAGTTCCAACACAGAGAACCCATTTGTCAAGATTGATTGGGTATCTACTCCTGTTATATAACTCAATGTATTCTGCATCAGGAAGCAAAACCTCAGGTGTAGGGTCTGCCATGATTTCCGTAATTATAACATCATTAAATTCAGGCTGATAATAGATATAACGAATTGCATCGGAAGGATTCAAATTTCCATATAAATCCTTAAAATTATTGATTTCCACAATCATCTCTGATTCATTGGGTACGGGCTCTGAAAGCCAGATATGGATGAAATTTCCTTCAATGATTAAAGAATCAAACGGATAAGGAATTGTTGAAACAGTAACTTCCAGATTTGTATAGACTGAGAAAGTAATATTTTCGTTACAACGGATTAAAAAATGCCGCTGACTGACTTCTTCCATTCCTGTGATTGTTGGCGGAACGGTATCTTCTATAAACATTCCATCTATTTCCAAATCGTCAAACCAGAGTTTGGTATCCTGCGAAGAGGAATATTTGTAATAGATACCAACATAATTCGAAATTTTCAACCCAGCGGTATCCGTGCCATTCCCAATTATTTCCATTGCTGAAAGCGAATCTTTTGCAACCCTGATTTGCCAGTTGCCATCTGTATTTCTTAGTATTTCAAATGATGCAGAATTTTCGGTACCAACTTCGGTCTGCCAGTTGAAAGTTGTGGAAATGAGTTCAGATATCTCGTTATTTTCAGCTTTCCAGAGTTTTATAAGGTCGTCACTTCCCCTGTAATTCACTCCAAGGATATAAGCATTGCATTTGCCTGAAGGATTCATTTCAACGGCATCTTTATCCGATGCCAGGATAACTGCCCAGTTGTTGTAACCGGAGGGATCATATTCAAATCTTACCTTAAATTTCCAGGTTGCATTTGTCGAATCAAGCATTAATGGTTCATGCAGCAATGAAATTTGATCATGATCCGCTATCGTGTTATCAAAAATATGATGAAGTGAAAAAATGCCTGATATTGGCTTTTCGGAGGAAATACTCCATCTTCCGGCGGTACTTTCCTTCCATCGTTCCGGTTTGTAATCCTCAAAGTTTTCCTTAAGCTGGGCACTTAATTGAAAAGGAATCAGCAAAAAAATGATGAAATAGGGTTTCATTAATCAAATTTTTGTGCGAATTTTGCCTTTGTAACAGAGTCACAAATTACAAATTACATTTTTAATTATCAATCCCTTTTTTAGGGATTTTATTTTAATAGTATCTTAATTAAAACTAATCAGTCATGAGAGTCGCAATTGTAGGTGTGAGCGGCGCCGTAGGACAGGAATTTCTAAGAGTTCTGGATGAACGGAACTTTCCGCTTGATGAGTTGATATTATTTGGATCTGCCCGTAGTGCAGGAAAACAGTATGATTACAAGGGAAAGAAATTAACCGTAAAGGAACTTAAGCATAATGACGATTTCAAGGGTATTGACATTGCGCTGACATCGGCAGGAGCTGGTACATCCAGAGAATTTGCACCTACCATTACCAGGTTTGGAACTCTAATGATTGACAATTCCAGTGCATTCAGAATGGATGAGGATGTCCCGCTGGTGGTGCCGGAGGTAAATCCTGAGGATTGTAAAAACAGGCCGAGAAATATTATTGCCAATCCGAATTGCTCTACCATTATTATGCTTGTTGCTATTAAGCCTATTCATGATTTATCTCCGATAAAGCGAATTCATGTTGCTACTTACCAGGCTGCATCAGGCGCCGGAGCTGCAGCTATGCAGGAAATGGAATTGCAAACCCGGCAGGTACTTGCAAGGCAACCGGTAACAATTGACAAGTTTAAGTATCAGCTTGCATTCAACGTTATTCCTCACATTGATGTTTTTATGGATAATGATTATACCAAAGAAGAAATCAAAATGCATTATGAAACCCGTAAAATGATGCATGCCGATATTGATGTAAGCGCTACCACGGTGAGAGTCCCTGTTTTTAGGGCACACTCCGAAGCGGTATGGGTTGAAACCAAAGATGAGCTCTCGGTTGAACAAGTAAGGGAAGCGCTGAAAAAGGCTGAAGGAGTTTTTGTTGAGGATGATCCGAAAACATTTAAATATCCCATGCCGTTATTTGCTGCTGGGAAAGATCCGGTGTATGTTGGTAGAATACGCAAAGATATTACTGACCCAAAAGGCATAACCTTCTGGTGTGTAGGTGATCAGATTAAAAAAGGGGCAGCCTTAAATGCTGTTCAGATTGCAGAATACATGATTAAAACTAAAATGATATAATCAAATAAAAAGCCCTGTAATTGCGGGGCTTTTTTATTTACAGATTCTGGAGAAAATAAATTTGATTATCCAGTATGACAAAGCCGTTGGTTTAAAGATTTGCAATTCCCCCTTATTAAACGGGGCCGGGGGGTTGTGAGATGAAGCTCTTTTATAATCCAACATTAAAATATCTGTCACGAAAGCTAAGAAAGGAAAGTACTCTATCCGAAATTTTACTATGGAATGAACTTAAAGAAAAAAAAATAAAAGAGTATCAGTTTATGCGTCAAAAGAAGAAATATTGACCATGTGATTTCTGAAATTGAATGATGGATTGATAATCAAGAATGAACAACCCCCCAACCCCCTTTTTTAAGGGGGAGTTTGTCCCTCTAAGGTTTTGCTTTGTTTTTAATAGGAAAATTTAATTTAAGTATCACTCATCCTTATATAAAAGATCATCATACGGATACCGTGTGATATGAACTTCTCTTACCTTATTATACAACATTTCCTTTAACTCTTCAATATTGGTGCGGTTTACGGCAGAAACAAAGATGCAGGGATCGTTAAGGCGGGCAATCCAGGTATTTTTTAATTCATTCAGGGTAAAATTTTCTTTCGTTTTCGGAGCCAGATCATCCAGATCTTTTTTAACAAAGGTATATGCATCAATTTTATTGAAAACGATATATACAGGTTTGTTTACGGCATTAATTTCATGCAAGGTCTGGTTAACAATGGCTATCTGTTCTTCAAAATTCGGGTGTGAAATATCAACCATATGCAACAGTATGTCCGCCTCACGAACTTCATCCAGGGTCGATTTGAATGATTCCACCAGTCCGTGGGGTAGTTTCCGGATAAAACCCACCGTATCGGAAATTAAAAAAGGTAAATTACCGATAATTACTTTGCGAACAGTGGTGTCTAGGGTGGCAAACAGCTTGTTTTCGGCAAACACATCCGATTTGCTCAACAGATTCATCAATGTAGATTTTCCAACATTGGTATAGCCAACCAAGGCCACTCTCACCATCTTTCCACGGTTTTTTCGCTGGGTGGACATCTGTTTATCAATTTTTCCCAGTTGTATTTTCAGGCGTGCAATCTTATCCCGGATAATTCTCCGGTCTGTTTCAATTTCCGTTTCGCCCGGTCCCCTTAATCCAATTCCTCCCCGTTGTCTTTCGAGATGTGTCCACATTCGGGTTAGTCGAGGGAGAAGATATTGATACTGGGCAAGTTCAACCTGGGTTTTGGCATGGGCTGTTTTGGCCCGCCGGGCAAAAATATCAAGGATAAGATTGGTTCGATCAAGAATCCGGATATTCAATTCTCTTTCAATATTTCTAAGTTGACTGGGAGATAACTCATCATCAAAAATTGCAAGATCAATTTCATGTTTTTCCACAAATTCTTTTATTTCCGATAATTTGCCCGAACCGACAAATGTTCTGGCATTCTGTGACTCAAGTTTCTGGGTAAATCGCTTGACCGGCAAACCACCTGCAGTATCAACAAGAAAAGCCAGTTCATCCAGATATTCTGCGACTTCATTTTCATTCTGATCCTGATTGATGATCCCAACCAATATAGCTTTTTCCTGTACTTTTTTTGTGTTAAATTCTGACATGTAAAGTATGAATTCAAAGCGTGCAAATATATGATAAAATTGCCCCCATAAACTAAAATCCTGACAAGTTTAAAAACCTGTCAGGATTTCGTCATAATATAAAATAATCCTGTTTATTTTATAAACTGTCTGTTCTTTCGGATAACGTCTGTTATAGCCTGTTTTAACGCTTCACTTGTATCGTAAATCATGGTCATGTCATCGGGGAATGGAATTTCTTTAACCTCTACTTCCTTCCTGGTTTCCGGATCCAGAGCTTCAATATCACCAACGGCACGGGCAGACTTATGTTGAAACTGTGTGGTTGCCGAGATAGGATCCTTGCTAATGACCCGTTGTGGATTTGAAGATGTTAATTCCACTTCTCCTTTCAGGGTAACAGACTTGTTCTGTGTTTTTTCAATAACCGTGCAACTAAGCTCCTTATATTTCAGAATTTTAATGTCATTCCCTGCCGTATCTTTCATTACATTTCCTTTGCTGTCCAGAGCATAATTAAATCCATCCTGCACCTGTTTTTTAATAAGCCTGTCATCATCGCTCACAGCTTCGGGGGATACGTCTATAATTTGAAGATTTACATCTACAAAATAATCATACCCGGTTTCCTTATCCAACGGTTTAAAATGAAACTCAACCCATTCGCTGTTTAAGCCGGTAGCATTTAGTGCCAACAGATTTTCCATAAAATCTTCGGGCAACCGGAGGTTAGTACTATTGATTACTGAGACCAGTACGCGGCTTATACCCATATACCGGCACTCCTCTATCATTTTATCAAGATCCGGATAAGATCCGCCGGAATAATCACCGGCCCTTCTAAATTCAGCATATGCCTGACGGTAAGATTCTTTGTTATTATTCTTCATAAGGGCTTTGCCATGGTTGTAATAATACTCGGCAGCTTTCCTTTTTGCTTCTACAATTTGTGCATCGTAATCTATATATTCATAATTAATTGTTCTTCCATGTAAATTCAGTGGTAAAACCTTTCTTACTTTTGTCTGTCTGTTTTTAAGGTTTGCATAATGAGCAAGTATCTCGTCCCAGGTATTTGGATTTGCTTCAAGCTTAAGATATTTCACGCGCTCCATATCTCTGTCATTAGCAAGTTTGTAAGCTTTATCAAGCATTTCAATATCCTCCTGGCTGTTGGGATCTTTAATAATTTTTTTTATTGATTTATCTATTATTCCATCGTAATCACCACGTTGGAGCAATTTTTCAGGAGAGGAGCAGGAAAATGCAATTACAATAAAAATAATACCAAAGTAGATTTTTTTCATGATCATAAAATATTTGATTTTTATATATTAAAATTATAAAAATATGCCATAAAAACAATAGCTAAATATGAACATAAATAAAAAACCCTGGTTTTTGCCAGGGTTTGAATTATTCAGGATTTGGATTTATTGTAATACGAAAACAATCGGAAATGTAAACTGCACTTTAACAGGCGCTCCACGTTGTTTTCCGGGAGTCCATTTCGGAGAAGATCTTACAACACGCAGAGCCTCCTGGTCCAATGAAGGGTCAACACCTCTTACGACTTTAGCATCAACTACTTCTCCTTTTTTATTAACCACAAAATTTACATATACTTTTCCACTTATGCCATTTTCTGCAGCAATTTCAGGATATTTGAGATTCTGTTGAATCCATGTACGGAATGTATTTTGATCTCCACCCTGGAACTTAGGCATATCTTCAACTATAATGAATGCTACATCGTCAGCTGCTTCTTCTTCCTGGAAAGGAACAAGATCAACGGCAAGGTTATCGTTTGCTTCCATGTCTTGCAACTCGAGCTGGTTATCGATTTGAACATCATCCTCAACGATATTCAGTTCAAAAACCTGTGGAGGTGCAGGGGGAGGAGGTGGCGGCTGATCCTGCGGCCGGGTAATCGGAATTTGTTCTTCATCTCCTATATCTTCGGTAACTCCGTCAAATATTTTATTTTCTTTTGGTCTGGTACTCCATTCGAATGCTGCAAGTACAAATCCTAAGACCACGACCAACCCTATTTCGAGAAATAGCAACCTTTTTTTCTCGAGATTGGCTTCGTTTGATTTTTTTAATTCCATTTTTCAGATTTTAAGATTTCAAAATTAACTAAATATGTAGTATTGACAAAATTTCAACGATATTTTTTATTTGTCAGTAAGGTTAAACTCTATCGGAAAAACAAAAGCCACTTTCACGGGTTTGCCATGCTGTTTTCCCGGGCTCCATCTGTCGGAAAGATTTATAACTCTGAGCGCTTCGTTATCAAGCTCTTCGTGAATAGATCTTACCACTGTAGCATTTACCAGGTTTCCTGATTCGTTAATTATAAACCTGACTTTTACAATACCTGTTACTCCATTTTCAGCAGCATGTGCAGGATAATGCAATTGCTGGCCAATAAATCTGCCAAACTCTTTATAGCTCTTTCCATGATATTTAGGCATTTCTTCGGCTCTTATAAAAACATAATCATTGTCTGTTACTGGTTTTTCTTCTTTCGGTTCTCTAGGCACTATTCCTTCTGACTCTGTTGCTTCAACAGATGGTAATTGAAGTTGTTCTGTTAACGGGACATAATCGGGAGTAATTACAAGTATGGTAACCGGAGGAGGTGGTTTTACCGGATTTTCCTCTTTTTGTTTTGTAACCGGGGTAATTTCGTCAATATAAATATCATTGGTTATTGCAAACAGATTTTTTTTACCCTTTTCTTTACCCGACCATTCAAAAGCCATAAGCGCAATAATCAGTGCTAAAACAATTCCAATCTCGAAGAACAAGAATTTCTTATTTTCAAGATTTACTTTTTTATATTTTTTTGTTTTCATGGGGATACGTGTTGAATTAAGTATATTAATAGTAAAACAAATACCATACCACAAAGCTTGTTTTAACTATAAATATTTGGATTAAATAGATAAAAATCAATCTTTAAGATGAGTTAAACAGAAGTTTATTGCATATACACACCAAACATCTAGGAGGGGGGGGGGTAACGAAAGGAGCTTTCAATAAATAAAAAACTCACCTGCTTAAGATAAATATGTTTTTGGTAAGTGAAGTTCGCTTCAGCTAACGAACCTGCAAGTCGCCTGCCTGTTTGCAGACAGGGCAGGCTGGAGTGGAGAATAGGGGAATCGAACCCCTGACCTCCACGCTGCCAGCGTGGCGCTCTAGCCAACTGAGCTAATTCCCCAACATGTGAATGGTTAATACTACGTAAGTTCTGTATTAACCAGACTATCAGACTTTCTGAAAAAAGTCTGGTTTTTGTCGAGGCAAAAATATAAAAAAAATTTAATTATATCTTATCGATAATATTTTTCCGAAGACTTAAAATTTAAATCGGGAATTGATATCAGTACTTTATCCAATAATTTGCTGCAGACTTTAATCGTCTGATAACAAATAGATTTAGAATTTAGTCATTGAATTACCATTAATCGGAGTTAAATTTACAATCAGGTTAGAAATTTTACCCTTCAATGGAAGGTTGATAATGGGTTATGGAGACATATATCAGAAATCTGATAGAACAGGGAGAAAATCAGCAGCTTGATTTTAAATTCGAAATTTCAGATGCAAAAAAAATCGCAAAAACTTTTTCTGCCTTTGCGAATACCGATGGGGGTAAACTACTTGTGGGAGTTAAAGATAATGGTGTAATATCAGGAATTAAAACCGATGAGGAAGATTATATGGTTGAATCTGCAGCCCACTTGTTTTGTAAACCAGCTATACAATATGCCACACGGAGATGGAACATTGGTGGTAAATGGATACTTGAAGTTGATATTCCTCAGGCGAAACATAAACCACACTATGCCAAAACCGAAGATGGTAAATGGATGGCATACGTAAGAATTAAAGATCAGAATTTTCTTGCGAATGTTGTTTTGCTGAATGTCTGGAAACTAAAAAGTCAAAAGAAAGGAGTATATATCAGGTATGGAATCAAGGAGAAAAAAGTCCTGAAAATGCTTAAAGAAAATGAACTATTGACTTCGAAAGAGATTGCAGAATTAACTGGTACCAAAAAATTTATCATCGAAAAAATCCTGGTTAAATTAATTAGTGTTGGGGTTGTTGAGATTCTCATTTCGGAACAGAATGCACAGTATAGCTTAAAATCAGTTAATGAACCAGCTGAAGGATGAAATGTTTTAGTTAGTGAAAATGTCAACTGACAATTCTGCATCTTGTCTTTTTTGGCATGATTTATGCTTTAACATATCTAGATATATAAATATGAATATATTCATAAATATTTTGTAATTTTACAGAATAAAAAAAGAGGAGTATTTAAAAATATTATAACACAGTATCATGAAAAGAAAATTAGGGATTTTATTCATTGCAGTGGCAATTATGATGAGCTGCAAAAGTCAGAATGCGAATGAAAAAAGTAATGATAAGGCAAAAACTGTATCATTACAGGAAGTGTCCGGGGTTGTTTCAGATGCACCCATACATCTTACAAAACAGGAGTTTCTTGATAAGGTAATGGATTTTGAAAAGAATCCTTCTACCTGGGTTTACAAAGGTAAATTACCCTGTATCATTGACTTTTATGCAGATTGGTGTGCACCTTGCAGAATTACCGGGCCTATCCTGGATGAGCTTGCAAAAGAATATTCCGGAAAAATAACCGTATATAAAGTAGATGTTCAATCCGAACAGGAACTTGCTGCAACATTTGGTATACAGGGAATTCCGGCATTTTTGTATTGTCCCGTGAAAGGCAATCCCAGTATGACATCAGGAATTGCAAAGACGCCTGAAGAAACTAAGAATATGTTTATTCAAAATATTGAAGGATTTCTTCTGAAGGATAAACCGGAAAATATGTAATGTTCTGACAAAGCTGACATTTTATTACGATTAGGAGTTTTTAGGGCCAGAAGGCCCTTTTTTTGCAGTGTGTCATTTGATTCAATTTTAACGGCTATCGGATTAACTGACAAAGTCTTTCTGAGGGTAATAGCTATTATTATTGCAGTTATCATTAGGATATTATTTTCGGGTATTATAAGAAAATTTATAAACGGTCATCCTACCTTGCAAATACTGGCGCTGTCATTTTTAATACTGATTGGGGTTACCTTAATAAGCGACAGACTTCACTATCATGTTCCAAAAGGGTATATATTTCTCGGTATTTTTCTCCCTGGTAGCTGAGGTCTTAAACATGCAAATGCGAAAAAGTACACATCCCCTGGAACTTAGAAAACGGCTGAAAAATAAAACTAACTAAAAACAATCCTATGGATTCAGGTCTCATAAATAGATTGACATAATAAGCTAATAAATAGAACGTTGCAATCGAATTGTTACTTTTCCATAGTTATGAACAATATTGTTTTTTTGCTGTGAATTGAAGTAATTTTACAAATATCAACACATATTTTTAATCCTGTTTTTCGTACTTTATTTTTATATAAAAGCTTCTGAAATGTTTTTAATATTCGACACAGAAACAACCGGTTTACCTCAAAACTATAATGCACCAGTTTCCAACACGGAAAATTGGCCGAGGATGGTTCAGCTTGCATGGGAAATACATAACAAAACCGGAATGTTGGTTGAAGCAAAAAATCATATTATAAAACCAGAAGGCTTTACCATTCCTTTCAGCGCTGAGAAAGTACATGGAATTTCTACCGAGAAAGCGCTGGCAGAAGGCATCGAATTGCGTTCTGCATTAAATGATTTTGTTCGGGCACTTGAAAATTGCACATTAGTGATAGGGCATAACATTGAATTTGATTTGAAAATTGTTGGATCCGAATTTTACAGAACCGGAATAGAAGACATACTTAAATCGAAGATTAAGGTTTGTACCATGGTCAACTCCACAGAGTATTGTGCTATTCCCGGAGGGAAAGGGGGTAAGTTCAAATGGCCGAATCTCGCCGAATTACATAATCGATTATTTGCCGAGGGATTTGACGAAGCGCATAATGCATCTGCAGATGTTGCTGCAACCTCACGGTGTTTTCTTGAACTTATGAGACTTGGGATTTTAGATTCTAAAATTTTAAAGTTAACAGAGGATGAGCTCAGTAAATTTAAGGAGATGCATCAGGATATTATTGAGCCCGTTAATATTGAAATAATTTCGAATGTATCAAAAGAGACAAAGGATGATTCTACTTTGGAAAGTGAAGTATCAACCATGCCAAAGGATAGATCAAGCTCTGAAATACCATTCACTCACCTGCATGTACATTCCCAATATTCCATACTGGACGGAGCAGCGCATATCAAATCGCTGATATCGAAAGCGGTAGACGATAAGATGATCGCTGTTGCCATTACCGATCATGGAAATATGTTTGGAGTTAAAGAATTTCATAATGAAGCAACAAAACAAAAAATCAAACCTATTTTAGGATGTGAGGTTTACATAGCCAAACGATCAATGTATGAAAAATCGGAGAAGATTGATGGCGGCGGGTTTCATCTGATTTTACTTGCCCGGAATTTTGAAGGCTATCATAATCTCATTAAGCTTGTGTCCATGGGCTGGACAGAAGGATTTTATTATAAACCGCGGATAGACAAACAACTTCTCAGGAAACACTCCAAAGGCCTCATTGCAAGTTCCGCCTGTTTAAATGGTGAAATTCCCAATACATTGCGACATGAAGGCTATGAAGCCGCCAAAAAAATTTTAGTTGAATATCTGGAGATATTCGGTGATGATTTTTACCTGGAACTGCAAAGGCATAAATCAGGGGATCCTTTAATTGATAAAGAGGTTTATAATGATCAGGTATTTGTAAATGAACAGTTGTTGAAATTATCGAAAGAAACAGGGGTTAAGGTTATTGCAACCAATGATGTTCATTTTATTAATGAAGAAGATGCTTCTGCACATGACAGGTTGCTTTGTATTAGTACCGGAAAAGATGTGGATGATCAAAACAGGTTGCGGTACACAAAGCAGGAATGGTTTAAAACTCAGGAAGAAATGAAAACATTGTTTTCAGATATTCCCGAAGCCTTAGCCAATACCTGGGATATTGTTGAAAAGGTTGAAAATTATGAATTGAACAGTCCTCCTGTAATGCCTCATTTTGAAATTCCCGACGGATTTGGAGATGCTGATGAATACTTGCGACATCTGACACTTAACGGGGCGAAATTTCGTTACGGAGAATTAACAACGGAACTCAAAGACAGGATTGACTTTGAGCTTGAAACCGTTAGGAAAATGGGATTCCCGGGATATTTTCTCATCGTCTGGGATTTTATCAAAGCAGCACGGGAGCTGGGCGTTTCGGTGGGCCCGGGACGAGGTTCAGCAGCGGGTTCGGTTGTGGCCTATTGTCTTAGAATTACCGATATTGATCCTATTAAGTACGATCTTCTGTTTGAACGGTTTTTAAATCCTGATCGCGTATCCATGCCCGATATTGATATTGATTTTGATGAAGACGGCAGAGAGAAAGTATTGCAATGGGTTGTAAATAAATACGGAAAAAAGAGGGTCGCACATATTATTACATTTGGAACCATGGCTCCAAAAATGGCCATAAGAGATGTAGCCCGTGTACAGAAGCTCGAGTTGTCCGAAGCCGATCGCCTAGCTAAATTAATACCTGACCGCCCGGGCACCACCTTTTTGAAAGCATACGAAGAGGTTCCTGATTTGATTTCAGAGCGTAACTCACAAAACGAATTGATTTCACAAACCTTAAAATATGCTGAGGTACTGGAAGGTTCTGTAAGACAGACCGGTGTGCATGCCTGCGGAATCATCATCGGGCAGAACGATTTGGAAGAGCATATTCCTATCTGTATCAATAAAGATGCAGAGTTGTATGTTACTCAATATGACGGGAAACATATCGAATCGGTGGGTATGCTCAAAATGGATTTTCTGGGATTAAAGACTTTATCCATCATAAAGGATACCATTGAAAATATAAAAAAGTCGGGGGGATTAGACCTGGATATTGAGACCATTCCCCTGGATGATTCAAAAACCTTTGAACTTTATAGCCGGGGTGAAACAACTGGATTGTTTCAATTTGAATCGGAAGGAATGAAAAAATACCTGAAAATGCTGAAACCAAACCGGTTCGAAGATCTCATTGCCATGAATGCGCTTTACCGGCCGGGTCCAATGGATTACATTCCAAGTTTTATAAACCGGAAACATGGATTGGAAAAAATCACCTATGATTTTCCTGAAATGGAAGAGTACCTGAAAGACACCTATGGTATAACCGTATACCAGGAACAGGTGATGCTCTTATCACAAAAACTGGCAGGATTTACCAAAGGTCTGGCTGATTCACTAAGAAAAGCCATGGGGAAGAAGATCAAAGCCATGATGGATCAGCTTAAAGAGAAGTTTATTCAGGGATGTCTGAACAATGGCTACACCGAAGAAAAGGTGCAAAAAATATGGAAAGACTGGGAATCATTTGCACAGTATGCATTCAACAAATCACATTCCACTTGTTATGCTTATGTTTCGTATCAAACGGCATTTCTTAAAGCTCATTATCCGGCTGAATTTATGGCAGCGGTTTTGAGCAGAAATCTTAATGACATTAAGAAAATCACTTTCTTTATGGATGAGTGTAAGCGAATGGGACTCAACGTACTTGTCCCTGATATTAATGAAAGTCACGCCAGATTTACGGTTAACAAGAGCGGAGATATAAGGTTTGGAATGGCTGCAATTAAGGGTGTTGGTGAGGCAGCTGTTGAACATATCATCGAAGAGCGTGATAGGAATGGAATATTTACCAGCATTTATGATTTTGTAGAAAGGGTAAATCTTTCAACTGTAAATAAGAGGTGTATCGAAGCGTTAGCAATGGCTGGTGGTTTTGACAGTTTCGATGAAATAAAACGATATCAGTTTTTTGCTTCTGCCGAAAATGATATTCCCTATATTGAATCGTTGATAAAATATGGAAATAGAATTCAAAGTGAAAGCAAATCAGTTCCAACCCTTTTTGGTGATATTGAAACTATTGAAGTATCAAAACCTCAGATTCCTGAAGGAATTGAATGGTCTACGCTGGCAAAGCTGAATAAGGAGAAAGAGCTTATCGGTATTTACCTTTCGGCGCATCCGCTGGATAATTATAAGCTCGAAATTGAGACCTATTGCAATGTACAATTATCTGATTTCAGAGACGTTGAAAAATTGAAAGGACGTGATATCAGTGTTGCGGGCATTGTAACATTCGTTAAAAATTCCATAACAAAGAATGGAAAGCCATATGGTTCGATGGTCATTGAGGATTATTCCGATTCCTATACCCTGACGTTGTTTGGTAAGGATTATGAAACCTACCGAAAATATTTTTACGAAGGCTATTCATTGTTAATTAAGGGGAGTTTTGTTGAGAGCACATGGAAAAAGAATGAATTGGAATTTAAAATTAAGAATATTTCACTTTTGAGTAATGTTCGCGATGAACTAATTAAGAACTTATCCGTTAAAATAGTTCTGAGAAATTTATCGGAAGATATTATGGAAGATATTAAAAAGCTGTCCTCAAAACCCGGGAATGTAGAAATGAAGTTCTTGATAGTTGATCCGGAAGAAAAAATGAGCGTTGAAATGTATTCGCGTTCGCAACGCATTGAACTTACGAACCAGCTTATTGAATTTTTACAAAATTCTCCTGAGATTGAATTTAAGGTAAACTGATTAATTGAATTGAAAAGGATTTTTAATATATTTATATAGATTTAATTAAAGTAATGAATTTTAAAATTTAAGTTATGGCTTTAGAACTTACAGATACAAATTTTGATGAGATGGTACTTAAGGCTGATAAGCCTGTAATAGTTGATTTTTGGGCTGAATGGTGTGGCCCTTGTCGCATGGTTGGGCCTATCATTAGCGAAATTGCCGAAGAGTATAAAGACAAGGCAATTGTCGGGAAAGTAGATGTTGATAGTAATCCAGGTGTTTCCGCAAAATTTGGTATACGAAATATACCAACTGTGTTGTTTTTTAAAGACGGACAGGTAGCTGATAAACAAGTAGGGGCTGTACCCAAGGGAGTATTTGTTAAGAAACTTGAAACGTTATTATAATTGTCTTAACTATTATTGCTTTTCTTCATCCTCCTTTTAATTTTTATTCATTATATTAGGCAGGTTAAGAAAAGCATTTTTACATATGTTTTTAAAACTCTTTAAAAGCAACCGGTTAATTGCTGTTTTTGTACTTCTGATAATTACTCTGGCCGCCTGGTTGCCGGGGTTCAGCAACTCATCAATCTATACTTTCTCTTTCGATCATTTTCCAGGACCACTTTATAAACCGATTCGTATTTTTGCTACGTCAAATCTTTTGTTTTCAAGAATCATAGCATTCTCATTGTATCTCATATTAGGATTTTTATTAGTCAGGCTTAACGCAAAATACTTCTTTATTCAGGTTAGGACTCAATTACCTGCAGTTATTTATCTGTTGATTATCAGTGGATTTGTAATTCTGCAACGATTCAATCCTGTTATTATATCATCCTTGTTATTGATTTATGTTTTCAACAGACTTTTCGAAACATTCAAACTTGAAGGGTTAGCTTATCAGTATTTTGATATTTCATTTCTGATATCTTTATCCAGCCTTCTGTATTTGAATTCTATTTTATTTATGGTATTTATCTGGCTTGGACTGATACTTTTCAGACAATTTAACTGGAGGGAGTGGAGTTTTACGCTCATAGGATTACTTCTGCCATATCTGTTCATTTATGTTTATTATTTTGTATTCAATATAGATTTCGGCAGTTTCGTGGCTGTATTAAAAAATAGTCTTATGACCCCATACAGCATAGCCGAAAAAATTAACGGAATAAAAATTTTTATGATTGTTTTGGGAATTATTTTTGTGATATCAAGTTTGTTCATGATCCAAACTTTTGAAACCAAAAAAACACATGCCAGAAAGTTTTTCCTCTATTTTTTCTGGGTTTTTATATTAACCGGATTACTCTTTATCTTTGTTCCTTCGTTTTGCATGGAAGCCCTATTGATTGTAGCTATACCAATAGCATTTCTTATCAGTCATTTTTTTGCTTTTGTGAAGGTGAATTTCATCACCAGGTTGTTATTTACTCTCCTTATTCTTGCCGTTTTTTATACGGTATATTTAAAACAAATCCACTCTTTACTAAAATAAAGATTATACCGAATATTATTAAAAAGTTTAAATAGTTGGAATCTGATTCTGAATAAAGAATCTCTTTACAACCTTTTTACAAATGACAGAATACCTACAGCCTCACCTGCCTTCCCTTCTCTGAAGGAAATAAATACATGATAAATTCCGGATTTTTGGCAATTAAAGTCAAACTGGTGAAAATCTTTTCCTGTTTGTTCAATAAATGTAGTCCCTACGAGCACATTCATATCGTAAAGCTTTAATACCGGTTCGCCTTCGGAATTTGGAGCCGGACATACAGAAAACCTATATTTGGTATTTTTGCTAAGCATCAGCGCGAATCTTGCCTGATTCGGAGCACCGCCTGGAGTACTGGCGTCAAGTGTAACTACGTAGTCTTTTAAATAAACTGCATCGGCAGCAGCAGCACATTGAGCTGATACCTGGGATATATCCTGAGCATTCATTGTAAAAGAAAACGTGACAAGGAGTATAATGATGTTTGATAAAATTAATTTCTTCATGTCTGTTTATAAATTGATTAACTTGTTACGAACTTCCTTTGTTGTTTCAATAATAGTCTTTAGC
This sequence comes from uncultured Bacteroidales bacterium, assembly GCA_963781805.1. Classification (GTDB taxonomy): domain Bacteria; phylum Bacteroidota; class Bacteroidia; order Bacteroidales; family UBA10428; genus JAFGPL01. The sequence goes on along the minus strand of CAWAHF010000004.1, from coordinate 3,282,321 downwards.
TGTTCATCTGTAATCTTTACTACGCTTTTTTCATTTTGAATAAAAACGAGCATACCGTTTTCTTCCTTTGGTTCGGGTTCTCCAGGGATAATTACAATTTCAACCTTTTTATAAAGTTCGTTTAGTTTGTTCAATTCTTCAAGGAGTATTGAAAACTGTTTATCTTTCGCAAAATTTTTAACAATCAGGATTAACTTTTCAAGAATAATTTTTTGTTCTCCAATTCTTTCAGCTAAATCAGGCTGAGGTGCTTCACTGGCCACCTGGGTTGCCAGATATAAACCTTCTACCCACACTCCGATTACCATTAGGGCACTCAGATTGCTTCGGTTATTATCCCGAAGGTATTGATCCATCTGGTTAAAACTATGTACCGAAAGATACATTAATGAATCCAGATTCTGACTGTTTTGAGCAAGTCTTTTCAGTGTTTTAAAATCAAAGAACTGACCAACCCTGATTCCGTCTGCCACGGTTTTAATAGCAGAAATGTATTCAATTACATTTGCTGTTTTATTATACATATTCAGATAACCAAGATCGGCACCATAAACACCGAGATTAAAGGCCATCTGAAAACTTGTTGTCAGTTCATCTACTTTGTTGGTAGGCGCCAGGTATTTATTTGAAAATTGTACGCCTAGACTTTTTACCAGTGCAGCCATTTCAACCGGTGAAGAAACACTTTGGATAATATCCTGCATAACTTCTCCCGATACTGCAAGATCGCCTTGTACATAGTCCGAATCACCCATTTCAAGAGTTTCTGATTTATTACCCCCAGATTTGCATGATGCAATTATGGTTACCGCCAGTAAAATATAAATGACTTTTTTAATCATAACAATAAAATATTAAGCATTTGAACAACAAAATTAAAGATATAAAAATATCTCTTCTAATAAAAACCTATTTCTTCCTTTTTAATCTGTCTGAAAGAGTCATTGTCTTTCCGAGCAGGTTAAAATAAAGTGTTATGTACAATATAATTGTTAATAGCCAGACAAATGTAATATTGAATTTATATGTATCAAAATACCTGCCAAAAAAATATTTCTTTGGAGAAAAGAAATGAGATCTGAAGTCAAAATTTCCGTTTATAACCGGATCTTCATAGATGGGATCATAATGCTGGACCAACTCGTCGCGGTATTCTAAGATTTTATTTGATTCATATACCTTTTTCACAATATCTGCAATTCCTTCGTTAAAATATTCATCTCTGAATTTCTTATACACACCGGGTCGGTTTTCAACATAATAATTTATTTTGGAATCCTTAATATTAACAGCAAGAGCAAATAGTTTGCTGTAAAATTTTTCCCGTTGATTGAGATAATTTTCAATCTCGTCACCAATATCCTGGTTATACAAAGCAGGTGTTATCTTATCCAAATCATCAAATTTATTCGACGGCTCTTCCTTTCTTCTTGAATTTCTGATATCTGCAGGTGGTTTAACAATTCCTAATACCGATTTAAAGTTCACCGAATCAATAATTTGTGTTTCTTTCAGGATTTCATTATGGAGCACTTTCAACGCATCAACATTGTCAACAATTTTCTGTTTTTCTTTATATTCATTTCTTACATCTGCCAATCTGTTTCTCATTTCGGGTAACCAATATACCATTTTAAAATCCGACTGGCTTTCAACTTTTTCAAGATTATAAAATTCTTTTGTAAACTTATTGTCTTTAAACTGGTGCACCATCAGAGCTTCATAGGTCCATTTGGTGACCATAATTTCTGCCAGTGCAGGAACCTTATCAAGCCTGCTGATTTTACTGTTCATTTTATCAAAGCTAAACATGGCTCCGCTCATGATCATCATCGGGATCATGAGTAACGGAATAATGATATAGATGGTAACAGCAGAATTAAAGGCAGCCGAAATATTTAAACCCAACATGTTTGCAAATGCAGCTGTCGAAAACAGGGCCAGCCAGTAAGCAAAATACATACCTCTGATTTCGAGAATTGAATTGGCCACGATTACAAAAAGAAATGCCTGAATGGCAGAAATTACAAATAGAATTGCAATTTTGGAAATAAGGTAGGAAGATCTGCTCAAATTCAGAAATGACTCTCTTTTGAGTATTTTCCTGTCTTTGATAATTTCCTCGGCACTAACCATAAGACCAAGAAATAGAGCCACTATCAGAGACATGAAAATAAAGATATGGATATTCTCATTCACCCTGAAAATATAAATTTTATCCTTTGGATTTTCCACATAGCGAATGATAAATGAAAGAATAAAACCTAAAACCGGCGCTTCAAGCATACTCAAAGCCACGTATTGGGTATTACTTATTTTCGAGATAAAATCTCGTACTGCATATATTTTTAACTGTTTGACCCAGTTTGGTATTTTCAAATTTTTAGGGGGCGCTTCTTTTACTTTATCTATAGGTTGGGGAACAATATTAGCTTTATAGTAGACTTCCCATTTTTGAGGCATTGTTTTCCGGGCATCGGTATAGTTACCAAATTCATCCACAACTTTAGCCTCAATTATATTAAAAATAAGTTCGGGATTTACATTACCGCAGGTAGGACATTCTCCTACTTCACTGTTAATCTGTATATCCAGTCGCTTAAAATACATCACCGCCTCAACCGGATTGCCATAATAAATCATATAGCCCCCGGTATCAAGAATAATCATTTTATCGAACATCTTATATATCTCGGAGGAGGGCTGATGAATAACAACGAAGATTAATTTGCCTTTGAGAGTTAATTCCCTTAGCAGATCCATTACATTTTCAGAATCGCGCGAAGAAAGGCCTGATGTGGGTTCATCTACAAACAGGATAGAGGGTTCCCTGATTAATTCGAGAGCTATATTAAGTCTTTTGCGCTGTCCTCCGCTGATAGTTTTTTTAAGGGGCGAACCAACCTTCAAATCTTTTTTATCAAACAATCCAAGATTTTGCAGCGTTTTATCAACTAATTCGGTAATATCATTCTCTGATTTATCTTTGAAACACAGCTTGGCATTATAATATAAGTTCTCAAATACGGTGAGTTCTTCAATTAAGAGATCATCCTGGGGGATAAGCCCAATAACACCTTCGAGTTTTTGACTCTCTGTGTGCAGGTTAATATTATTAATAATTACCTCTCCTGCTGAGGGTTTTTCAATTCCTGAAAGTACATTTAATAAGGTAGTTTTACCGGCGCCGCTTGATCCCATAATCCCAATCAGTCTGCCATGCATTTCGGAAAAACTTATATCTCTGATACCAATGGTGCCATTGGGAAATTTGAATTCAAGATTTTTGGCTTCGTACGTAATATGATTGGACGTAATATCGGCAAGATAATGCGCGGCAATATCACTATAGTAGATGGGAGGACCTTTGGGAAGTTTAACAGTGCTGCCACTGGCAAACAGGTAAATGCGATCGTTCCGGATTGCAAGTCCGTTAAGATAAATATCCTGGTTACCCGTATATTTGAGAAAGTACAAATCGACACTATGAATGCGCAATATAAAAATATTAGTATCAAGCTCTTTGATTTGTATTTTCTTAGCAAATTCAAAACCGGATGAATTATCATTAATTATCAGGATATTAACATCATCTAATTCCTCAGGTTCATTTTTAACTACAAAGGACTCAATGCTAACAAATTCTTCTTTGGAAACTTTAAAAACTTCGGCAACTGTATTGATAATTGCCATGCGCTGATCGGTAAATTTGCGATCGGCATTCACAATCTCAAACAGACGAACTAATGCGACAACTTTTTGTTTTTGTGTAAGTGTTTTGTTGATCTTTTTGCAAAGACCCAGAATCCTTACAGAATCTCTGACAGAGGTAAGTTTGACTTTATTTTTGTCCTCGTCAGATTCTTCTTCCGACTCATCTTCCACCAATCCTGCATGTTGTTCGAATAATGTAAAATACTCTTTAACTTCATCTTCTCGAAGTTGTTGCTGAAGGAAATTTTTTACATATTCAACCTGAGTAGTTTCAACCCCTTCATCCTGTTTTGCAATAATTGCAAACAGTTGCATCAGGGCCCTGAGAATCTCTTCACTCATTCGTTATCAGGTTAGTAGTGGTCGATTGTAAGCTTAAATGATTAGTTAGTTAGAATAAGCAACCTGTTCAAAAGGAACATCAACAATATCGGCATATTCCTCCCCTGCTTCTTCCATGTCCTCATCATCTTCGGGATAATGCCATCTGATAAGCACATCATTCCCTTTGTCATGAAGTTCTTCCAGCTTCATCAGGATATCCAATAAAAGCTTTGATGAAGCAGTATTGAAATAGGTTAACTTAAAATTGAATACTGTTTTTTCATTCGGACTTTCAGAATATTCGTTTAACCAATTCAACACAGGCTCGTAGAAGGCTGCTACATCTTCAGGCAAAGAACGACCTGATATTTCCAATAATTCTTTATCTGCATCCAAAATAATTCTCGGAGTATCCTCTGTTCCTTGAATTTTTATTGTTTCCATATTGTATTAGGTTTAAATCTCGGTTCTTGAAATTGTTGATGTCAGTAAAAAGAAAGAAGTATCGTCAGAAATAGGAAGGAAATGATATTCCAATTCCTTACCGGTTTTTCTTTTGATATCAATAAACCCTAAACCAGCTCCTCCTTTATCCGAAAGTCTTCCTTCTTTCATTTGTCTTTTGTAGAGCTGTTTCAGTTCTTCCTTATCCATTTTATTAATATTCTCGAGCATATCTGTCAACTCTTCAATGCGGTCATTTTCAACAGCATTTCCAGTAGTAACGCTATACTCGTCTTCATTTTTACTAACAAGAAATATACCCCTTCCGGAGAAAAGATAATCATTTGATGTAAAATCATCGGCATGTTTGCTGATGTTTTGTAAACATTCCACCATAACATGAAAAACCTTACGTTGCACAGTGCCTGCTTCATCATCTTTTTCCATATTCGATTCGGTTAAAGAAGTGAATGCCTTTGTGATCTGATGAGTTATCTCTCCTTCGTAAACTAGAGTAATTTCATGAGCTTTCATCGATTTGTAAAATTCGTATACAAATTCAAGAAAGCCTTTCACATCTTTTTTATTGTCCATATAGTCTGTTTTTAGTCAGTTTATTGTTTTTTAGAATTCAATACCTATTAAAAGAACATCATCTATCTGTTTATTGTTGCCTTGCCATTTTTCAAAATCATCAACAAAATAAGCATTTAATTTTTCCATTGTCAAATGTTTATTCTCTAAAATCAATTCACGTACCCGTTTGGGTGAATACTTTTTTTCCTCATCACCACCCAATTGATCTGTAAGACCATCGGAGAAAAAGAATATACGATCGCCGGAAATGTAATTTATTACGTGATTTGTAAAATTTTGTTCCTCCTTTTTTCTATGTGGAATACCTCCAATGGCCTTTCTGTCTCCTTTAAATTCCAGAAGTTCTCCATTTCTGAGCAAATACAGGGGTCGATGGGCACCTGAATACTGAACTTCCTTATCGTGATGATTTATTTTACAGAAGGCAATATCCATTCCATCCCGTGCCTCGGCATCTTCCATATCCTGTTTCAGTGTTTTTCTTACTCCGTAGTGCAGTTGATCAAGTACTTCAGATGAGGTCATCTTGCGTTCATGGTCAACAATACTGTTTAACGAAAAATAACCGATAAATGAAAGCAATGCACCCGGTACACCATGTCCAGTACAGTCTACCACAGCAATATATATATCATCACCTCTTTTGAAAAACCAAGGAAAATCACCGCTTACCACATCACGAGGTTTGTAAAAAATAAACGATTTCGGTAAAAATACTCTGATAATATCGTTGTCTGGTAATATGGAAGACTGTATTCGTTCGGCATAATTTATGGAGTCTTCAATTTTCTTGTTTTTATCCTGAATTTCAAGTTCAATTTGTTTGGCTTCTGTAATGTCATGTCCCACGAAAAGGATGGTTTCCAGCTCATTATCATTAAATTCTGGAATGGCTATAATGCTCATAATCCGTTCGCACTTTTCGTTATTGATGGAAGCAGGAACAGTAATTTCGGTATTTAATTTATCAGGTTTGGCCTTAATTTGTTCAATGGTGTTTTTGAAATAATTATAAAGTACTTCCGGGCAGTCAATATCGTTTAGGGTTTTATTGATTAAGTCTTTTGGTTCAGAACCCATGTAATTCATCACAATCGGATTTGCATAGAAAAATTGCCCGACAGTACTTAACCTGATGATCATATCGAGTGAATTTTCGGAGAGCGATTGCATCTTACTTTTAAGCCTTTCTTCCCTCTCGGCCCGCTTACGTTCAGTAATATCTGTTGAATTGACGATAATACCCCTGATAGCCGAATCATGAAGCAGATTTCTTCCGGTAGATTCAATAAAGATTTTCTGCCCGTCCTTTTTCATATACGTATACTGTATGGTAACAGGTTCCTCCGGACTCTCAATAAGGGTCTTGAACATTTCCCTGATACTAGCTTCACCTTTGCGGGTGAGCCTGTCAATATCCTTTCCTCCCATCATCTCATCGGGAGAATAACCGAGTATTTTTATAACGGAAGGACTTTCGTAGGTCATGTTCATATTCGCATCATAGATCGAAATGATCTCAGAAGCATTTTCAAGCAGTGAATGCAGGCGTTTCTGTGCATTTTCAACCTCTTGAATTTTCGATTCCAGCTGATCATTTGATTTTCGCAATTCCTCCTGGGTGGCACGCATTTCTTCGGCATTTTGCCTTAACTGTTCTTCATTTTCCTGAAGTTCAACGGTCATTTGCTGAGATTCGTGCAATAATTGTTCCGTCCGCTTATTAATTTTCAGGTTAAAAATTGTTCTGGCAATGATTTCACCTAGCTCTTTCAGAAAGTTAATTGTAAGTTCGGGGATCTCCTTTTCGATGGAAGCGAATTCAATCACACCCTGAAGTTTTTCATCGGTGATGAGCGGTGTAATCAGAATGCTTTGAGGTTTCTGGTCTCCTAATATTCCCGAAGTAATGGTTGCATAATCCTCAGGTATTTCGGTTCGGTAGATATAATCCATTTCATGGGCACATTCTCCAATAAGGCCATAACCTACTTTAAACTCCTGGTTAATGAATTTTTTTCGGTTATAGGCGTAAGTAGCCATATTTCTGAGAAGTTTTTTATCTTCATCATAGAGGTACAGCGCTCCCTGAACTACCTTGATGTAATTGATCAAAGATTTTAGCACTTCATCTGACAATTCATCAATGTTGTTGTGCAGTTGTAGCAGGTTTGAAATTATTTCTTTACCTTCTGCTATCCAGGATTGTTCCGATTCCTTCTGGAAATTATCCAACAAATTATTGCGCATCAAAAGAAGTGATTGCCCCAAAATATCATTATTCGAAGAAATATTCAGGTTAGTAGTGTAATTTCCTTTCCCGATTTGTTGCGCAAATTCTGCCATTTCGTTTAATCTCTGTTCTCTTTCCTTTAACTGTATATCAAATGATTTTTTTTGTAATTCCAGTTGTTTTTTGATAATAAAGGCTGCAATTACAAATATCACAGGAATAAAATCTATGATTATAAGAATTGAATTTTGCTTATGAATTTGATAAATTCCTGAAAAGGTAACAGCTATCTTACTGTTAATAAATTCTGTAATCCATGAGAATACTGGAAATAATGAACCTGCCAGAAAACTGTAAATGGCAATTTTTGATTTGAAGAAGTCAAGGATAATATTTCGGTTTTCTTCCTTCATTTTTCTGTCAATTACTTACTGAATTTAGCAAATCGTTCCCCCAATTTAAGTGAAAGTTCATTTAAAATATGCAGGGTTATTTCATCAATGGATTTGAAAGATGCCAGTTCCAAAAGAGCAATCGTTTTATTTTTATATACCAGTGGCAGAAATACAAGATATTTTGGCAAACTTCCTCCAAGTCCTGATTTTACTTCAAAATAATTCTCCGGAAGTTCACCTACAACCATCACTTCCTGATTTTTCGCAGCCTGTCCCGGAAGAGTTTCCCCAGGTTTGAAGGATTCGGGATTTTGTTCATCTGTAAATGCAAATTTTGTTAAGACGTTGAAATTATTTTTCACAAGATGGTAACAGAGTCCCTGCACAAAGTCAAATCTTGAAGCCAGATTGGAAATGAGTTTTGAGGCATAGTTTTCTATCGTTTTCAGCTCTTTGCTATCAGGAATTATGTCATCGATAAGCTCCTCAATGTTACCTTCCGCTATTATTTCTTCGGTTTCTTTTTTTCTTTTTTCATCCAGTTCGCTGAGCATCTTTGTACGTTCTTCACTTACTATGTTTTCAATATGCTTGTTTAAAATACTTGTATCTGTAAGTGTATTTACAATAATAAAAATACCGGTTACCGAAGCAGTAATCCACAGGATAAGAAATGCAAGCCAACCCATAGAAAACAATTTATCTGTCTTTAAATAGGTACTCCAGAGATATCCTGCTAATACCAATATTGCCAAAATAAATATTATCAATAGAATGAATGAATATATTCGGTATTTGTCTGGTCTGTACATCCCTGTATTAAAGTTTATTTAAAAAATTAATAATCTGATCGGTAGTAAACACATGGTCTACAGTTGTCATTTGCATTGCCGCCTGCGTCATGGTACGTACCTCGCATTCGTTTGGATCTTGAACTATGGCTATGCCTCCGTTATCATGTACTTTTTTCAATCCAAATGCACCGTCTTTATTAGCCCCCGATAATATAATTCCTATAAGTTTTTGTCTGTAAGCATTAGCTGCAGTGATAAAGGACAAATCGATGGATGGTCGTGAATGATTCACCGGATCTTCTGTTGAAAGTGCAATGCGATTGGCCAGTTCGACTAACATATGATAATTAGCCGGAGCCAGATATGCCTTTGAGGGTTTAAGTTGTTCTTTATCAAATGGTTCATCAACCGGAATATTTGATTTAAGAGATAAGGCTTCCACAAATCCCGAACGTACATGTTTTAATCGGTGAAGACACAGCAATACCGGCACAGGAAAGTTTTTTGGCAATGAATTCAGGATTCGGGTAACTACCTGAAAACTTCCTGCTGATCCGCCTATTATAACTGCTTTATAGTCCATTCTTCTATACTGCTATTTTTTTCCTGAAAACACATTCTGATTCGTTTACTGTTTCAAAATCTTTACCCACGGAGATACTCCTTATTTTTTCCTTGGTCCCTATAATCATGTATCCGCTGGCAGAAAGACAATTATACATATGTTGCAAAATTATCTCCTGGAGTGCAGGATTACAATAAATCAGGTTGTTTCGGAAAAGAATTAGTTTTACATTTTGCGGTGAATTATCAAAATTAATATTTTGTTTCCTAAATTCAACATTAGAGTACAAAGTGGTATCCCTGAATGCATAATACCTGTCGAGTTTGTAATAATCTGTAAATTCACTGCTACCGTGAAAGCGTTTATAATTTTCAATTGACACTTCAAGCTTTTTCAAATCATATCGGCCTTCTTTAATATATTCAATGCTTTTGTCACTAATAGTGGTTGCTATAATTTCCACCTTATCAAGTAAATCTATCTCATGCAGGAGAATTACCAGTGAAAAAAGCTCTCCACCCGATGCACAATTAGGTAACCAAATCTTGTACTTCCCGATATTTTTTTCAATGATATCAGGGAAAAAGTCTTCTCTTAACCATCTCCAAAGTGAGGGATCTCTAAACATTTCGGTTGAAGAGACAGAAATTTCGAAAAGAAACAGGTCAAAGAACTCCAAATCGTTTTTTAGTTTATAGATGAGGTTATCTGCATTGCTGATATTGTTTCGTATCATCAATCTTTCAAGCCTTTGTTTGAATGAAGTCATTGCATATTGTGAAAAATCATATTGATATGTCTCACTAATGGCTTTAAAAATTTCCCTGATATCTACAATTCCCAGCTCAGTCATTCTTTCTATTACACAAGTTAATGATCATATTAGTTCAATTCCAAGACAAAGGATTTTAAAAGGAAATTCATCCCTGTTAAGCTCAGGTGTAAAATGAAACTGAACTTTGAAATCCTTCCTTTTTCCTATCTTAATTTGCTCATTCAGAACAAGATGTTTACCATTCAATACTTCTTCAACAGTTTCATCATTGAACATATCGTTGGTATCAGCTCCAATAATTTTATCAAAAGTTTTACCTAAAAGTTGATTCCTGTTTTTACCCAAAAAAACCAGGAATTTATCATTGATGGAGGTCAACTGCCCCTTTAAATCAAATTCGGCTACAAAAATTGATTTGCCCAGTGCCTCTGCAATCCCTTTAAATTCTTCTTCCCGTCTGGCAGATTCTTCCTGTGTGGCTTTAAGTTCTTCCATATTTTGCCTCATTTCTTCTTCCTGTTCAGACATAGTCTGTGCCTGAACCTGCGATTCGGCAAGCAGTTTTGAAGTTCTTTCATTGATTCGTGCAGATGCGAGTGTATTTGCCAGGTTATTTGCCACTTGTTTAACAAACTCTATCTGGTAGTCGGCAAATTTATTGAGAGAAGCAATTTCAATTACCCCTGCCACTAAATTATCCTGCAACATTGGAATAAGTAGAATGGCGTTTGGGGGTGCATCACCCAGACCAGATGTTATGGTAATATAATCAGAAGGGACGTCTGTAATTAAAATCATTCTTTTTTCAAGTGCGCATGTTCCTACCAAACCTTCGCCAAGCACAACTGTTTTTGATAGATATTTTTTTCTATCGTATGCAAAGGAAGAAGCAAGGAATAACTCTGTATTCACTTCGGCCTCTTTAACCAGAAATACTCCCCCCTGAAGGCTGTTTAGATATTTTACCAGTTCCCGGATAAATATATCTGTAAGGGCTTCTATTTTATCATATCTGGCATGTGTAATATCTGAAAATTTTGCAATACCTTCATTAATATACCTTCTTCTGGTATTTTCTTCATCATGCTTTTTTTGCTCTTCAGCAGATTGCTGAATTTTTACCTGGATATCAAGAAGAGCCTTGCCCAGCAAATCATAATTGCTGAGAAGACTTAATTTTGCATCCAGATCGCCATCTATTAAAGCATTTAAAAACAGAGTTTTATCTTTTAGTGATTGAACAAATTGATTCAGAATCACTCCTGTCTTTTCCAGTTCATCTTTGGTGTTAATTTGTAGTTTATTCTCGGGTATGGCGCCTGTTTTTATTTTATCTGCAAATGAAATTATTTTCTCAAAAGGCTTATTTACTAATTTTTCTGTACGTGAATAGTAAAGTAACCAAACACTTACAAACAAAATAAGTCCTATTACAGAAGAAATAATTAGTACGAGAAGCTTATGGTGATGTATCATTTTGGTGATACTCCTATCCAGGTTACTTAATCGTTTGGCATTTGATTTTTGGTTTTGCTTCAGCTCATGAATTAAACCTCCCGGAGTATTTTCACTTCCAACTTTGCGACTCAATTTCATTATGGAATTTGTCGATTTTTTTAACGAAGTAATTAATGTTAACAGATCATTGTCGGGAACCTCCTGCTCACTTAAAACTGATTCAACTGAATTAAGATTGGATATGAGATTGCTGTAAGTCGTGGTATTTTTGTCTGTAAGAAAACTGATCTGCGAAATTAACAGGTTCTGAATTGCCTTGGAAACGGAAGAGGATATATCTTCAGATAATTTATTTTTGAGATTCTCCAATTCATTATTCGAACTTGAAGTTTCTGTGTTAAGCTGTTTTAAAATGGCATTTAATTGTAACAGGGCATTCACCTGATAATCAAAGTTAACATCAATGCTGTCAATAATGTTAAGGATAAGCTTTTTATTCAAAAACTTTGTTTGATGAATGCTTTCATTAATAATTGCGTAATTATTTTTCGCTGATGATATTTTTTGTTCAACTATTTTATCGGTATTATCCAATGAAAAATCTTTCGTCTGATGATCTGCCAATATGGTATTTTTAAGTACGTCTAATCCGGTTATAACTTGTTTCAGTTCATCGAAACGATAGATTTTTCTATCGATAGCTATTAATTGACGAAATGTTATAAATACAACAACAGCCAAAAGAAGCGCCAGGAGAACGGGCAATATGGAGTTCAGGTACACTTTCTTTTGATGTTGCAAATATTTCTTCATTCGTATAATTTTATTTAACTAAGAAAATTCTTACCAAACCTTGATTTTGATTTGATGCAATTTTTTTCTTTCATCCGGTTATTGTATCAGATTTTAAATATTTTATAATAGTTATTGTTAAATTTAAAATGATAATTTCAATTTTTATAATAAGCATGTCCTTTTTTTTGAAATTTTACGGAATATGAGCCTAAAATTGTTTCATGAAGTCCTAAAATCAAACATCCGTTATCGTAAAGATTTTTGTGAAACAGATCAAACACCCTGTTTTGTAAATCGTAATTGAAATAAATAATTACATTTCTGCATAGTATGATGTCGAATTTAACATAAAGCGTATTGTCTTCGGTTACCAGATCGTGTTTTTTAAATATAGGCTTTTCTTTCAAACCATTATTTATTTTGATAAGATCATTCGATTTGTCAATGTTAAAATAGTTGGTATAGGGAATATCATTGTATTCTTCAAAGTTATATGGATTTTCCTTGATAACCTTATCAAAATTATCAAGGTAGCCTATATTGAAACGATATTTGTACAGTCCCTGTTTTGCATTCTCCAGAACATCGCTGTTAAGATCGGTAGCATACACTTTTGTCTTTTCAAGCAATCCCATTTCGTTTAACAGAATTAACATGGAATAAACTTCCTGTCCCGTTGAGCAACCGGCATGCCAGATGTTTATGACCGAATTGTTTTTCAATTTTGGAAGAATTGCATATTTAATCGCCTGCCAAACCTGGGGATCACGAAAAAGCTCCGTTGTATTAACAGTTATTTCCTTTACAATTTTTTCAACAAAATTGGTATCGGTTTTCATCCGGTTAATCAGGGAAGTGAGATTCAGCTTATTGTCAGCAAGTACTTTGGCAAGTCTTCTTTTAAGTGATTTTTCAGAGTATTGGCTGAAATCATATTTTGAAGAATTTTTGAGAGCATATAAAAACAACTGAAAATCCTGATCCGTTACCGTCATAAATCAATAGTTAATCTAACAACCTGCCTTTTTCTTTAAAGTATTTCTGATATTAAATCTATTAAAAGTTCGCGAATATTTAAAATAAAAATGAAATAATTTCAACTAATGCACCCTGCGAGACAACTTAACTCACGCAGGGTGCATTATTCTGAGATGATCTGATTATTAAAATTCGTTGTTTACCGGGCAAAGTTGGGTAATGAATAAATCAACATTATCTCGTGTGAACCGATTGTCTGAGCTTTAAGCTCATTCAGTACCAGGTCGAATGAATAACCGATGATAAAATTTTTATTTTGATATCCCACCTGAAAAACCAATGCTTCTGACGTTCTGAATGAGATTCCTCCCAGTACCATATCTTTATATGTAATCCGGGTGTTAATATCAGCCTGGAATAATCCTGCTTCAATAAATTTGAACAACAGCGAAGGTTCAAATTTTAAGTCGGAAGAAAGATCAAAAATATATCCCCCATGAAGATAGTAGTGTCTGACCTGCTTTTGTTGTAAGACGCCATCGCTTTTAAAATCGATATTCCTGTTGAACAATTGCGGGATAGCCAATCCGACATAATATTTTTCACTGTAAAGGTACATTCCGAAAGATGCATCGGGAGCAATCATTTTATCTGATCCCATAAATACTTCATCATCCGGTTGTTCCACCTTTAATTCCGATTTGTTGAGATACACCTGGTATAAGAGTCCCGAAAGACCAAAGGACAATTTCAGACCATCCTGGTTCAGGTTAAGATGATAACTGTAAGATGCTTCCAAACCGGTTTTGCGTAAAGGACCGGTTTGATAATTGTAAATTTTTAATCCGGCGCCCATACCATCTGCAACCTGCATGTGTCCGGATAACATCTGTATAGAGGGGGACTCGGTGATTCCTGCCCACAATTTTTTATAAGTAAATGCCAATGGCAACATATCTGAAGTTCCGGTAGCGGCAGGATTAATTTCGTAATGATCAAGTGTATATTGACTCAAATTCGGTATTTGCTGAGATTGAGATTCAAAGCACAGGATAATTAAAAATGAAAATGCAGCAAATAACTTTTTCATTGCGTTAGGGTTTGAGTTATTTTACAATGTTTACAGGACCGGTGAATTTTTCAGAACCATCTCCCAAATTTATTACATAATAATATGTTCCCGAAGGCAACGCGTTGCCATTATAGGTACCATCCCATGGTTCTGCATATCCATCGGAACTGAATACCGGCGTTCCCCATGAATTATATATTTTTATTTTACAATTCGGAAATTTACTGATATTCCCGATGTTCCACACGTCATTTTTTCCGTCTGCATTCGGACTGAAAGCATCATAAATTATAATGGCTTTGCTGCCTTCACCCAAAAGCGTAATGTTCAGTGTATTCGAGGTGCATTGATTAATATCCATGGCGTATAACCTGTAATCTCCTCCGGCAAGATTTGTAAATGTACCGGTATTATTGGTCAGACTATCGCTTGCCATGGGAATTGCAATATATGTGACAGGAGCAGTGCCTCCACTTGATTCAAGAGTGATCGAACCATCATTGCCTGAGGTTACATGAACCACTCCAACGGTATCGATTAAGAGGGTATCAGGATTGATAATGGTGATTTCCATTCCGGAGGTATCGCAGTTATCTGCATCCCTGACACGAACATTGAAGATTCCTTCATTCAGCGATGTGAACAAACCGTTATTATCAACATAGTCTGTGCCATTGTTGATGGAATACACCAGGTTTCCTGTTCCTCCTGATGCAGTTATTGAAATTGAACCGTCTCCTGAACCGGCACAGGATATATTTTCATATTCCTCGTTTGTAATATCAATTGAAGGAGGTTCAGTGACTGCAAGTAAACTTCCAGGATATTCACAACCAGCCGTATCCCTGATTTTAATTGTATAAGTATCCGCATTAAGATTTGAGAATAATCCACCATTGTCAACATAAGTTTGCCCGTCATCAACGGAGTATTCCAGATTGCCTGCTCCTCCTGACGCAACTATTGTAATATTTCCGTCATTTCCGCCAAAACAGGTAACATCTTCGGCCAATTCTGAAGAGATATCCACACCCGCCGGCTGGTTGATGGTCACGGAAGAATCGGGAGATTCGCAATTATTTGCATCAAGTACTTTTACGGTATAGCTGTTTGCAGGCATTGTATCAAACACAGGGGAAGCCTGAGGAAATAAACCGCCCAATACCGAATAACCCAGGGTGCCGGTACCTCCTGATGCATTTATGGAAATAACTCCGTTTTTATAACCGAAGCATGAAGCATCCGAATGTGAGATGGACTGGATGACCACTGGCAGAGTATCTTTCAGACTGAAATCTGCATCTTTGGTACATGTATTGATATCTTTAATTGTAAGTGAGTAATCCCCTGCCGGGACATTATCTAAAATCTGTTCAGTTGCCCCTGTATTCCACTCGAACGAGAAGAGCGGTATTTCATAACTTATTAATGGGTTGATACTTCCATCGGAATTTCCGACACATGTGGGTCGTGTATAAATAACGTCAGCCACCTTAATTTCCTCTGGTTGTGATAATGTATATTCATCAGAGACAGTCAGGCATGAGTTTAAGTCGGTGACCGAAACTTTGTACTTACCTGCCTGCAATCCGGTGGCCAACTGGGTAACCTGTGCTCCGGGATCATTCCAGTAATATTTGAAAGGTTGGGTACCACCGGCAGCGTTAGCCGTTAATTCGCCCGTAAGGTTTCCAAAACATTTTATCGATTTCGACAGACCAATACTTACCGTAAGAATATTTCCCGGTTCATCTACAAAAACGGGCGGTTCTGACTTAGGGCAGCCATTTGCGTCGGTAACAGTGACAGCATAATTCCCTGATGCAAGGTTTACCAGATCTTCGGTGGTTGCGGTAAAACTGCCGGGGCCCTGCCAGTTGTAACTATAGGGCAGGGTGCCTCCGGATACCTGTAAACTGATGACACCTGAGTTATCTGCTTTGCATCGTAACGGTGTTGCATTGACCAATGTTGATAATGCAACCGGTTCACTTATAATTGCTGTAGCTTCTGCAGTTTTCGAATTGGTATTATCGGTTACAAGTACATGATAAGTATTGGCGGGTACTGCTGAAAGTACAGGAGAATTTACCCCAACGGGATTTCCAAGGTTATCCCGCCATGCATAAGTATAATCTCCTGAGCCATTTGAAACTGATACAGTGGCGCTACCGGTTAAATTGCTGTTACAATCCACGTTGGTTTTGGATGAAATGCTGGCGACAAGCATCGTATCGCTCGGAACAAGAAAAGAGGTATCGCCTGTACAGGTTTTTGAATCGGTGACCTGAATCATATAGCTGCCACCGAGTGTAAGATTTTTAAGACTGTCAGAAGGATCATCAACAATACCGGGACCATTCCATTTAAAAGTATAGGATGGCGTACCCCCTGTAACGACAAGATTTACGGCACCGTTGCCTCCGGGAGGAATTTTAATCGTATCAACCGATGAGTTTCCGAATGTAATTTTTGCAGGCTGGGTTAATACAAATGTATCTTTTTTGGTACACAGGTTTTGATCCCTTAATGTCAGGATATAGCTACCTCTGTTCAGTCCGCTTTGGTTCTGACCCGTGGGATTCAATCCCGAACCGTCGGGTGACGTCCAGCTGAATGCATAGGGTGTGGTTCCACCTCCGGGAGTAAGTGTAATCTGGCCATCATTATAGTTGTAGCAACTGGGATTGGTTGGAATTCCATTTGAGAGTAAAGGTTGGGGTTGGGTTACTGTACCCGTGACAATTGATGTATTGTTATTTACATCTGTAACGGTTACAGAGTATTGGGCAGCAGCAAGTCCGTTAGCTACCGGATTATTCAGGCCCGGATTATGACTCCACGAATAAGTATACGGTGGTTTTCCAAAGTAGGGGGTAACAGTAAGCATACCATTGCTTAACCCATTACAGGTAACCTGACTTTCTGCTGTAATAACTGCAGATAAGGGATGGTCGTATATAGCAAAGAAAAGATCGCTTTTATTTACATGTTCATTGTAAAAGGTACTGTCTCCGATTTTAATTTGAGGAGATTTATAATAACCGGCAACATAGGCCCGGGAACTGGAACCCATATTTACAATGGTACCGGCATCATTATAATTATCAGTACCTTGGATGCTCACTCCTGCAATAGGATCACCTATTTCATTAAAAGCGGCCAAAAAAGCATCCTCGTTTAAAGGATCAGAAGTTCTGAGCGTGTCTTCATTAAATACAATCTGATTGGCAAAATATCCGGTAGCATATATTACATTATTTCGGACAACAAAATCATTGTAAATATCTTTTGCAGTGCTACCCTTTCTCAGAAACCATTGAAGAACTCCGGTTTTGTTGTATTTACCAATATAGGTATCATAACCTCCGATATTGCCAGAATAGGTGTTTGTAAATGTTTCTGATGAATCAACAAAAATACTTGAACTGTTATAGTTACCAAGTATATAAACATTATCATATTCATCTGTAGCTAAAGTTTTGAAATTCTCAGTATTTTGACCTCTGATTCTTCGAACCCATTCACCATTCCCATTAAAATCAGTTTTGTAAATAAAGACATCGTATTGATTTGGAACATAACTTGTAATAGTATCAATATCTAAATAAAAAATATTTTGAAAATAACCTCCAAAGTAATATCCATTGCTATTTATATCAGTTTTAATAAACCGTGTAAAATTTGAAGTAGCTAAAAAACTTTTGGACCATAAATGATTTCCTTCAATACTAAATGCAGATATAAAATTAGATGTAAATGAATTACCGATTATTGTATCCATATCAGATAACGTACTCCCGACTATTAAAGAATCCTTAAAAAAACCTGCAATTATTAATCTATTATTATTTCCATCAAATTTCAAATCAGTTGAACCTTGATTTGTATTAGAAGAACATATTCTTTTTGCCCATTGAAATATACCTTGAGAATTATATTTTGCTAAGAAAACATCTCCATTTCCAGTATTAATAAGCGTATCAGTTGCATTGAATTTACAGGTTTTAAAATAATTCCCCAAAATATAAACATTATTATTATTATCCAATGTAATACCTCCAGTATTATCATTACCATCACTTCCAATATGCTGATACCATAAAATTTGTCCCTGCATATTTATTTTGGCAAGCAATAAATCTCTGACTCCATAGGATTTTAAATTACTAAAATCAAAGATAGTATCATAAAAAGTACTATATAGGTAAATATTATTAGAATTATCAATTACAGAATATTTAGGTTCAATATCCGAACCATTTATTGTTGTGGATAAAACCCAATCCTGACCAAATATGAGATGTGTCAGAAAAAGAAAGATTATTAAAAGAAAAAGGATCCTTTGTTTCATATTCTTGATTAATTAGCTAGGTGTTGCATCAAAATCATAAGCATCTTCTCTCGTTCCAGGGGACGAACCATCTTGGGTATTTTTAATATTTATTTTCAATAGAGTAGGCGTATGCCATTCCCTTTTATTTAATTCATGAACCTCATTTTTATTTTTCATTTTACTTTAATATTCTAATATTATGTGATCCGACTTTTATGTCTATATATTTTTATCTTTTACAGAACCAGATTAAAATTAATTAATTCATTTAAAACCAATTCTAATATGAATTCACTCCACCATATAAACTTCCCTAAACCTTCTCTTCTTCAAATACACCACCTCATCCCCCACCCTAACAAAAGCATGGGCTCGCAGCATTCGAGGTTGGGAGTTATTTATTCCCAAGGCAACGTTGCTTTCCACACCCAATGAATTTAAAAGTAACTTGAATGTCACAGATTTTACCAGGCAGCTGAATTTCACCGGGCTAAACCGTTCCATGCGCCGCATGGTTTTTCGTACCAGCCGGACAGCATATTTTCTGTCATCAATACCCACCGGTATTTTTGGCCTGGTTTTCAGCAGCCACATGTAATGCTTTAAAGGTAATAGATTTACAACCGGCCAAATAACAAGACAAAGCAAAAAGCCTTTTACCAGCAGCATTTTTTCAGTTGCGGGTATTTGCCAAATTCGTTGTATATAAAAAACAATCTTCATTTTTTTCTTCATTCAGTAATTTTCGGTCTTTGGACAATCAATCAATTCCCAACTATTTCTGTTTACCACTTAGCCAGCTCCCCTCCTGTTTTTAGGAGAACCTGTCCCGCTAATGCGGGAGGATGGGGGAGGTAATTTACATCTCTGTTCGCTAATTGGTCGACACCTCCTCTAAAAACAGGTAAATTTACCCCTCTGCCCTTTGGGCATCTCCCCTAAAAACAGGGGAGAAGTTTGTGTGCTTTTCAAAGCACTTGACATGTTAGTCAGCTCCCCTCCTGGTTTTAAAAGAGCCAGTCCCGATTTATACCGGGAGGTTAGGGGAGGTAATCTCCAACAATTGCTTCTCCATCAGCTGTTCAAGGAACTTTAAGGTATCTTCTTTACACTGTTCTTCGGTTACTTCAAATTCATCCAGCAGCAATTCAATTAGTTTTTTGAAACTTACCGAATTTTCCAGAAGCTGCCAGATACGGGAACCCACCGAATCCATTCCGTAATATTCACTGTTTTCCACACTCAGCATCACCACTTCTCCATCAATCTCACTAAAAAGCTGGTTTTGCTTACGCTTTAGTAATGTTTCCGGAACAATCTTTGGAATTTTTGCAGCTTTTGTCATACATCCATCTAAAAAATAATTTCTAAGACCACTCCCGGCAAAAATACATACAAAGAACCTGTAAAGCAAAATACTGCCAAAATTTACGAAAAATTGACACCAAATGTTAAGAAATTTCAGGTAATTTTTAACAAATCAGGGAATTAATTAACAGATTGGGTGAAATAAGTGAGGAAATTAGGAATTGGGGGAGTTGGGTATAGGGGGAATAAGGATGAAGAGGGAATAGAGGTATAGGGGGAATAAGGGTGAAGAGGGAATAGAGGAATAAGGGTGAAGAGGGAATAGGGTATAAAGGATAATGGGTGGGTGCAGGGGCATAAGCGATTGTCTGGTCCTGAAATAAGTTAACAAAAAAAGTAATCAAAAAAAGGATTATAAAAAGAAAACCTGAGTAGTTTCGTCTTTTTAAAATTATGAATTACGTTGGAAATAAAATTTCCATCTTCCAACCTTCCAACCTTTCAATCTCCCAATCAATCAACACTCTTCGACTAAGCTCGGAGTGACAAGGTAAATAATCTTTCCAATCTCCCAATCAAAAAATCAACCAATTGAATCCTCAGGCAGGTATCCGAAACGTTCCATAACATTCTTATGTATTGATACTATTCGTTCAATCTGTTCTTTCGTTAATACATTTTGCCAGTCGCCCGATTTACCTTTGCGGAAAAAACTTTCCGATTTAGCGGCTTTTTCTCTGAAACCATTCTCCTTCTCCTGATGACTGACAATTTCGAAAGAGCTGAATTCCAACGCCTTTTTGATTTTATTATCGGTTGCCGGAAGATGCAAAAATTTAACGGCCTGTTTAAATATTTCAAAGGGGTCATTAAGCATATCTTCGTAACGTAAAATCTTAACCGGCAATCCGCTCTGATCAATCCAGCTAGCCACATGCTCACTCCAGGTAAGCAATCGCTGCCTGGTCTGGTTATGAAGCTTGGTTTCCCTGCTGCAAAAAGCAAAATCATGGTTGTTCATCATGTCAATGGCTTTGTCGATTGTGGTGGCTGAGTGGTGTGCAAACGAAACAGCCACATCCAGTGGGTTACGGATAAAATACAATACTCCCTTTGTTACTTCTTTGGGCACCAAATCTGTTCCTTCGTTCAGGATAATCCATGCATCATGAATTTTATGATAAATTATTTCGTCTGAAGTTTCAGACATATACCGGTAAACGCGGGGCCGGAGTTTTTCAATTTCATCCTGGGTAAGGTCGGATGAGGGTAAACCGGTAGCTTCATCAAAAAGAGTACGGCTGCTGGCTATTGTAGTCGGGTAAAGATTGTTAATATCTGCAGGATTGTCTGAATTGCTCAACAGGTTGGTAAGAAACACCCTGAACCAGGTGTTCCCTGATTTGGGATAGGATGCCAGCCAGACAATGTTTTTTTTACTTTTCACCGGGTTAATATTTTTTTCGAAATGTGATCCATCAACAATTCCATTTTAAATCCGCCGTTTGGTCTGATAATATGCGTAACCGTGATATTTTGTGCCAGACGGTTGCACAATTGAAAGTGTTTTTCAAGTATCCCTGTTTTATTCATTCCTTTGAAGAAATAGGTATTGTTTTTCAACGCATTAAATTTTTCAATTCCCTGAACATCCTTTATTTCAAAGCTGTCGAGATTATGCGTTGATATAATAAAAATATAGTGGAGTGTAATCGCCTGATTATGAAATTTATCAACAGGGTAAAGATATTTTTTTAAATCTTTACGAATTGGAATATATTTCCCGGGATTCTTTCCCAATTCTTTGAGACTGTCTTCCCAGATTTTCATGCCAGGAAATGCCGGAATAATTTGAGGCTGATCATTTTCAAACCCTATCAGGGAAATATCGTCTGCAAGCAATCTGGCTCCTTTATCAAGAAATGCGGCGGCCAGGGTTGATTTTCCCGCTCCGGAATTTCCTGAAAAAATGATTCCTTTTTTGTTGAAAAGCACTGCGCTGCCATGCAAGGGTAACAGCCTCCGCTGATGCAACAATGCGCCAAAGACAGTTCCAAGAATGAATGCTGAAAGATCATTACGGGAAGCCGGATCTTTCACTTCAACCGTAATGGTGTGACCATCCTGCACATAAAATCCGGCCAGCCCGTCCACATGGAGTAAAAATTCATTTTCACCCGCCTGGAACAGGACTCCTTTGTTTAACGGATGCTCAATGTTTTCCGGAACTCTTCCTTCCCGGATAACAATTTCGGCCATTTCACCGGAATGTTCTTCCAGCCCGGCAACCGGTATTTGTGAAAAAACATTCAGGTTAAACGCTTTGTAGCGATAAGGATAATCTGTTATCTTTACATTCATGGTGCAAAATTAATCATTCGGGGAATAAATTAAGCCTGAATCATGATTGGATTTTTACATGGCTATAAATGGCTAAAGATTTTATTCGTGCATTCCAGGGTATATTAAATTTCAAACTATTGTTAATGATGTCATTTGTCAAATCAGCATACTATGGTAACAGAAATATTTGGATTGCTTAACCTGAAGAGCGCCCGTGAACATACCGCAAAAATGGCTGCAAAAGCCATCTACCAGGTGCATCATCAGTGGTATGAATATGCAGTAGAAGAGGGATGTATGGGTGTGATTGAAATCAGCAAAAGGGATAAAAATTACAGAACATCTTCTTATCTGCAAATAGGAAACTTAACCATCTGTGCTGATATTTCGCTGTATAACAAAAAGGAATTGCAAGCTAAAATCAACGCACAAACGCAATTAACTGACGTTGAAATCTTAATGCATGCCTTTGAAAAATGGAATTATGACTGTGTCAACCATCTGATGGGTGATTTTGCATTCGCTATCTGGGATTCGGCAGCGAAAGAACTTTTTTGTGCGCGCGATCACATTGGAATGCGGCCATTCTTTTATGCACCGAAAGAGGAAGGATTTATTTTTTCATCCGAGCTCAGAATGGTTCATGCAGTATTTGAGGGTCAACCCAGGTTGAATAATAACTACTTGCTGGATACCCTGGTCACCATGATTTCTGATAAGTTGGAAACAGCCTTTGAAAAGATTTACAGATTGCCGCCTGCGCACAGACTTATATATAAGAATGGAAACATAACGCTTGATGAATATTGGCATCCCGATATCCTCAAACAGGTTCGGTATGCTAACGGGAACGAATATATTGACAACTTTCGCGAACTGCTTATAAATGCCGTAAATGTTCGCTGTGAAGGTGTATTGAACATTGCTTCAGAGTTAAGCGGAGGTCTGGATTCCAGCCTGGTAACCTGTGTGGCTGCTGATTTTGCATCCGGAGAAAAAATCCCATTTACCGCATTTTCCAATACTCTTCCCGATAATCACGGTACGGTGATGAAAGATGAAAAAGAGTTCATCCGGGAAGCGCTGACATGGAAAAATACAAAATGGTGCGAGATAAATGAATTAAAAAGTTCACTACCCGAACTTATTGATCATACACTTCAAACCCAGGGATGTTTTACCCAGCAACGGTTTCATATGTTTAATAAGGGCATATACGATGCGGCAGGTAAAAAGGGAGCGGAAATTTTATTGTCAGGATTTGGAGGGGATGAAATGGTTTCGGCTCGCACAGGGAATGCGGTGAATGATTTTATCAGGGAAAAACAATGGAAGGTTTTATATCAGGCATTAAAATATAAAACTTCGTTTCCTGTTGCCATGGTCAAGGTTTTAAAATCCATACTATCTTACCAATTTAAAATAAAAAGGAATCAAAGGATTACATCAGGAATTTTTACACCCGATATGCTCAATCGAAGATTACAACGTCTGCCATTGCTGGATTCGTTTATTTCTGAGAATCAATTAAAAAAGAGGTATTTCAATAAGCATGAGCGAAAAGCTGAACTATTTCTTGCCAAAAGACAGTTACAAAAAATAGGTCACCAACACGTATCACAACGGCTTGAATATTCCTATGCTGCCGCTGCTCAATACGGAGTACAATACCGCTATCCCTTACTGGATATCAGACTTTTGCAATTATGTCTTTCATTTCCGGCATGGATGAAGAACCGGCCCGGAATGGATAGGTATCTGTTTCGGCAGGCTATTACCGGATTAGTGCCTGAGGAGATAAGGCTGAGAAGTGATAAATCTGGTGCGGTAATCCCTCATATGTATTTGAGATTACAGAAGGATAAAGAACTGCTTAAAGGATATTTTCAAAAGTGGGCCAACAATGAATTATTGAAACAGGTTTTTGATTTTTCAGCGTTTGATAGCTGGATGGATGCGCTGTTGGAAAGAAATCCGGATGAAATGAATTACCTGATGCCGGGAGCGTTCTATAATTATCTGATGATTATGTACTGGTTTGCTGAAGCTGAAAACAAATGAAACCATATCCCGGTAAACAAATATCAAACGAACTCAGGGCGCTTCTCTTTGCTATCGGTCAGTGCGAATGGAATAAGGAGGCTATTGATATGTTTACAGGTTTTGATAACAAAAAACTTATCGGTCTGGCTGAAAAACACCGCATCACTCCTTTGGTTTTCAATTATCTGAGTCAACAAATTAAAAATCCGAATCCGGAATTGTCAGACGAATTAAAAATACTGGCAAGAGAACATATGTTGAAAACCTTACGTCTTCAATCAGAGCTTACTAAAATTTGTTCTGCATTCAATCAGCATGGAATAGAATACATTGTGCTTAAGGGTCCCCAATTGTCTCATCTGCTATATGGGAATGCGAGCATCAGGGTTTGTGTGGATCTGGACATTTTTTTGAAGCATCGCACAGATATTCAATTAGCATCGGAACTGCTGGCAAAACTTGGATACCACATTTCCAATCTTCCTTCGCAAAACCGGTTTTTTAGTAAAAAAATGTTTAGCCTGGGTAAACATGAAACGGCATTTTTTAACCGGCAAACCAGAACCTATATTGATCTTCATCTCAGACCCGTTGGCAATTCACTTTTCTCATCACACTATCATAAAATTCTGTTTTCTAACCTGCAGTCTTATGAATTGAATGGAATTTCCCTTCCGGTACCTTCCATGGAAAATTATTTTTTATTTCTCTGTTACCATGGCGCTGTTCATCAGTATGCAAGTCTGCATTGGCTGGCTGATGTTTATACTTTCATGAAAAGATTTCCAATGCCGATGGATCGTTTGGAGAGACAGGCAAGGAAGTTGAGACTGGAAAAACATCTTGCCATTTCACTCTTATTAATTCACAGGCTTCTGGAGTACCCATTGAAAGAAAATTATCCTGATTCCCGGAAGAGAAAAAACGTTTTGGAAAAATTGTACTATAATTGTCTGGAAAGTATCTGCAGGGAGCAACAGCTTGCATATACCCTGAAAGAAAGGTGGCAAAAAACAGTATACAGATTCAAATTAGCAGAAGGCATCTTAGGGAAAGCGGATACCGTGATCACAATTTTCTTCAGATATTTCTACCGGGCTATCCATCCAAAGGGAACCCGAATGGTGAAAAGAGACTGATCTATTTTGCACAAATATACCGGAACAGGAATTGAAGTTAAAAATTGCCTTCCATGGAAAAATCAGAAAGTTTTTAAATAATCATATCCCGACTGAAGTAACCCCGAATCGATATTATTTAAAGCATAATCCATTTTGGTAAGAGATTCGAGCACAATTGGCAATGCATAAAGCATTCTTTCTTTGGATTTTTCAGAATCGTGAAAAACAACGATTGAACCCGGACGTATATTATCCAGTACATTTCTCACACATTTTTCTTTGGTAATGGAATGGTCAAAATCACTGCTCATGACATCCCACATAATAATTTTGTAAAATTGCCTGAGATATTTTAGTTGGGAGCGTTTTATTTTACCATAAGGTGGTCTGAACAAATCGGTGGAAATAAACTTACCTGCTAATTCAATATCAGAATAATATTCCGAATTTGAGGTTATCCATCCTTTTAAATGACTATATGTATGATTTCCGAATGAATGGCCATCTTCCCTAATCATCTTCATAATTTCCGGATATCTTTCGGCATTGCGACCGATGCAAAAGAAGGTCGCCCTGGCATTATGCTCTTTCAAAATGGAAAGGACCATAGGTGTAACCTCCGGATTTGGACCGTCATCAAACGTAAGAAAAATTTCCTTCTGCCCGTTTTTAAGATCCCAAATAAGGCTGTAATAGATTTTTTTTAAAATGTATGGAGTTTTGGCGGTTACCATAGCCATTCCTAAATACCAACATTTAAGGCCACCAGATAATTTTGAAATCTGGTTTCCAGTTCTTTTCTGAGATCATCATGGTTGTATTCCCTCATTAATCGTGCGAGTTCATTTATTATATGCAGGTTAAGTCTCTTTTCATACGTAAGAGGATCGGAATATTTTCTATCAAGGCTAACCAGGTAATCCAGCTCTTCATATGCATGTTCCTTAAGTTTTTGAGATATTTCCAACGCTTTGTCATTTTCATGAAGTGCAAAATAGTCGCCAATGACCTGCAGTGTAAATATATCATATGGAACAATGGAATCAGGCATCACCTCAAGACATTTATCCAACGCAATTTTGGCGGAATCAGGTTTCCCTTCCTCAATAAGAGCTTCAGCCAGTCGTGAAAAATTATTCCGGTAATTTGATAACATCCGTAACACATTTTCATCCATATAGACTTTTGGATTGTTGATTCCTCCCCATTTGAACTTATGGACCATATTTTCAAATACAATGTCGGTATCAATTCCCCCAATATCAGGATAAGAGCTTGTGGTTTTTACAGGAACTACCCGGTATGCCAATCCCTGAACCTGGAAATAATCATTCAGATTCAGGTAATTGTCACTCGAGACAGTAATGGCAAAATAGACTGGACGTTTCCAATTATTTGTGGCCATAAGATCAAGCACCATCATATGATTTTTAAGGACATAATTCCGATTTATATCCCATAAAACTTCAGGGACAATCTGATTATAGAATGTTGGACTAACCACCGAATCTTCGATAATCTGTTCTCGATCCACCGGTATACTGAATCGTTTATTGGGAAGATAATCAATTCGTTCCGCATAATTCGGTATCCGCTTGGATCTGTCACTGTCATCTGCCAGAAAATCGATTGCCTGCTTTAAATCGGTATAACCTTTCAGGCGTTCGATAAGATAAATGATATCTCTGTTTCCGGCAAGATATTTATCCTGTGTAAGGGAAAAAGGCACAGGGGCTGATTTATATACTTTTCTTTGCATCTGCTCTATATACCAATCGGCTCCAAGATAACTCAGATTAATCACACGTACGTCCGTTCTGATGCCTTCTACCTCCTGTGCATACCACAGAGGAAATGTGTCATTATCTCCATTTGTAAAGAGAATGGCGTCTTTGGCACATGAATTCAGATAATCGTATGCAAAATCGCGCGCCATATATCTGCCGGTTCTGTCATGATCGTTCCAGTTTTCTTTCCCCATAATATAGGGTACAGCCAATAGACAGATAACTCCCGACAGGTATGCACTAACTGACTGTGGCAGTAGCTTTTCAAATAGTTCATATATAGCAAGAACTCCTAATCCAATCCATATTGCAAAGGCATAAAAGGAACCTGCAAAAGCATAATCCCGTTCACGGGGTTGAATAGGATTCTGGTTCAGATAAATAACAATGGCAATACCTGTCATTATGAACAGTGCAAGAACAATCCAGAAATCATCCTTTCGTCTCTTATACTGATAAAAAACACCAATCAGGCCAAGTATCAGCGGTAGCAAATAATATGTATTCCGGGCTTTGCTTTTCAGCATACTTGATGGCAATTTATCCTGGTTTCCCAGTCTGGCAGCATCCAGAAATTTTATACCGCTAATCCAGTTACCTTTGGTAATTTCTTCTTTAAATTGTGATTGTTTGTCGTTTTGCCGGCCTGCAAAATTCCACATGAAATACCTGAAATACATGTGTCCGAGCTGGTATCTAAAGAAAAAAGTCAGATTTTTGCCGAATGACGGACTTTTTTTTGGTTTTGTCCGATCATATACAATATTTCCCTGTTGGTCTCTTACAACATTTCCGTTATTATCAAGCCGGGCTTCGTAAATGTCTTTTTCCTGGATATTTGCCCATTTCATGTATGCTTCAACATGATCGGGATCTGAGCTCCACATCCGCGGGAAAAAGGTGGTGTATTTTTTATCATACACATATTTTATTTTATGATTGGTAACTACATATTTTCCGTTGATTGGCGTATAGACAGCTTTTGTATTCTTTGTAGATAGGGGCTGGGCATTGAAATACTGTCCATAAAAAAGAGGTCTGTCTCCGTACTGATCCCTGTTCAGGTAACTAAGCAGAGAAAATAGATTTCCCGGATTGTTCTGATCCATTGGAGGATCTGCCATAGATCGGATGATGATGATGGTATATGAAGAATATCCAATTAGAATTGCCGCAACCGAAACCAAAATGGTATTCAACATAACCTTTGAGTTCAAGTGTGTTCGATGTATTCCCCAGATTATCAATGCAATCAGAACTATCAGATAGAAAAAGACTCCTGACCAGTAAGGTAATCCAAAACTATTTACAAACAGGAGCTCAAACCATGAAGCTATTTTTATATAACCGGGTATTATAATGTACATAACCGTTCCCAATATCATTATAGCAATAACCAGGGCGAGAAAAATTCCTCTGCCAGAAATGGGAAATTTCTTAAAGTAATAAACAAGAACAATGGCAGGTATTGCCAGCAGATTCAACAAATGGACTCCAATGGATAATCCCATTAAATAGGCAATTAATACGATCCATCTGTTTGAATGCGGTTTATCGCTGTTATTCTCCCACTTTAAGATAGCCCAAAATACTATGGCTGTAAACAGGGAGGAAGTAGCATATACCTCTCCTTCCACCGCTGAAAACCAGAATGAGTCTGAAAATGTATAAGCAAGTGCTCCAACCACTCCACTCCCGATAATAGCAATTATTTTACCAATGCTGAAATCGTCTTCCTTAATCATCAATTTCCTTGCAAGATGCGTAATTGACCAGAACAGAAACAAAATTGTAAAGGCGCTGGCCAAGGCTGATAAGGAATTTACCATGACTGATACTTTGGTGGTATCATGACCCGCAAAGAGTGAGGCCAATCTGGTTAAAAGCATGAAAAATGGCGCTCCGGGAGGATGTCCTACTTCAAACTTATAGCCGGCTGCGATAAATTCACCACAATCCCAAAAACTGGCAGTGGATTCTATTGTGGATAAATACACATAACTGGCAGCAAGAAAAACTACCCAACCCGCAATAGTATTGATAAGATTATATCTTTTCATTCAGGTAAATAATTAAATTAAAGCACAAAGAACGAGAAATTTTGTTGAATAATGCAAAACAATATTAAAAAATTATGGGCTTTAAACAACATGTCATAAGCCAAATACACGAAATGACATCAATCCGGTAACTGTTAAAATTTCTTAATTCACTGGTTCTTATTAAGTACAAATCTCCAGGGTTTGTTTTTCCATATTTCACCGGAATATTCAATTCCTATTCTTGGACCGGTAATAATTTTACCGCTTAGTTGGTTATCCTCGACCCAAATCCTGTTGGAACTCACAAGGTCCTCTCCATAAAAGCTGCCATCAATCATGAGCCTGCGTGTAACTTTACCGGGACCATCAAATCCATCGATACCCCTGATAAGAACAGCCTGCGGATTTTCAGTCTCGCCTGTTACAAAATTCAACATCCAATACATGCCGTAAATAAGATATACATAAACATGTCCGCCGTCAGCGTACATAATTTTATTTCTTTGGGTTTTACCTTTTGAAGCATGACAAGCCAAATCTTCCTCACCACGGTATGCTTCCACTTCGGTAATTATAAACTTCTCGATAAAATTTCCATTTTGTCTTACCAATATCTTTCCCAATAATTGGGGGGCTATGTTAAGGACATCTTTTCTGAAAAATGTTCTGTTTAACTTGCTTGTGTACATTAAGCTGAAATTTTTCTGGTGTATCCGAAGACAAATATTGCAAAGAAAAACGAAAAGAAACATATGCCCACGTGTGTTTCAAGTGTATCTTCATTGAACATGGAAACAAAGGCAACAAGCAGGAAAAGCATCGTTAGCAAATCTTTGTGTTTCTTTTCATAAATAACGGCAAAAATATAGCTGAAAAGGATCCATGCGAATCCAATTATGCCAAAGGTTATAAAAAAAGTTAGCAATTGATTGTGAGCCCTGAGACGCCATTTTTCTTCAAGTTTCGAATTCGAAATTTTATATTGTTTATCATATGCGGTTTTTACATCTCCTGTACCAACTCCGATCCAGAAATTCCGTTTGATAATTTCAATTCCGTTCTTTTGATATTCTATTCGCTGGGTAAGAGAATGGCCACCTGAGATTCCTGTTTTCCGGTATACATCAAGTTCCCATAAAAACTGATAAATTCTGGGGTAAATGCTGAACTTCTCACCATAAATATAATTTGAATAACCATTTTCTATCATCCTGATATCCTTCTCATTTAAAGACGCCACTCCCAGAGAATCTTTTCTCAGGCCTTTTGAAGTCAGGTACCTGATAAGAGTCTCTTTTAATTCCTGTCCTTTGTAGTCGGTACTATCATAATTTAAGTTACTTCTGGTATTCCATGAATCTCTCAGTTCATCTTCACAAATATACAGATGTACAAAATTACCGTTTTCAAGAATTTTAGAATTCGGGTATTGTTTATAAGGTCTGCCATTAACCGTATACTGATCAAGATTTTCGATATTGATTTTTGGTATTGGATAAAATTTTTTCAAAGCCTTAAAGAAAATGGAAAGAATTATCACCAGTCCAATTAGCAGGATCGTTGATACTCCAAAAATTAGCGAAAGCTTTTTTTGCCTGAAAGTCCAGTTAAGTAATAGAATTGGAACCGATAATATAAATATCCAGATACCGGTAAAAGATTGCAAAATAAAAAGAAATCCCGAAAACCAAATTGCGGCAAAAGCAAGCGCTTTTTTTTCTCCCCTAGTCACCTGAAATCCATTATATAAAATCATATAGATGCTAATTAGAATGGATATGATGATCATGAGTGAGAATCTGATATGTGAAATAAAAACAGATATATGTCTTGTATCGAGAATGAAAGAGTTGGTAAACAGATAGTCAATTGTACTAATCAACGTAGCAATAAAAACAGTGGCAATAAAGTATTTCAGAATATTTTTAACTTTTTCGGCAGAAATACTTTGTGTAGTTCCTACGATCAATGGAATTGCAAGGAGCGGTACCTTTTTTCGAAGATCGTAGAACGCATAACCGAAATCATTGGTGTATATCAATCCAATAATATGTACGAAATAAATTGAACATATAAATAACAGGCTTTTCCTCGTAATAAATACATGTAATTTTCTTCTGAAATCTCCTTCAATCAGCCAGTTTAACGATAAACTTAGTAAAGAAAGGCTAACCAGAGATCTTGATACGGGCAGTCCGATACCCATTAGCGTAAGCGAAATGATATAGACCGAATAATGGATCTCTTTTCTGGTACTGCCAAAACTGCGGATTAATGTTTTTTTTACGTTGATCCTAAAATCCATACATTTAATTATCTCAACTTTAAAACAAGTCAAAAATAATTAATAATTATTAGCAGGTGCATTTTTGCTGATGTTATAAATAAAAAATGATTTAAATTGTTGCATAATAAAAAATAATTGTATTTTTGCACTCCACAAAATTTCGGATTTTTTCTGTATAGGGGTAGAAATTAAAATATTAAGATAAAGTGAACACACTGAGTTATAAAACTGTATCTGCCAATAAAGCCACCGTAAAAAAAGAATGGTATGTGATTGATGCCACTGACCAGGTTTTAGGCAGATTTAGTTCAAAAGTTGCAAAAATAATAAGAGGGAAGAATAAGACTGATTTCACTCCGCATGTTGATTGTGGTGATAATGTAATTGTAATCAATGCCGAAAAGATTAGGTTAACAGGTAAAAAACTAACAGAGAAAAGTTATCTCCGATATACGGGTTATCCCGGAGGTGAAAGATGGTCTACCCCCGATGAATTGCTGAAGAAAAAACCCACCAAAATTATTGAAATGGCGGTTAAAGGTATGCTTCCAAGAAACAGACTGGGGAAAGCAATTTTTAAAAACCTTTTTATTTATGCCGGATCGGAACATCCTCATCAGGCTCAACAACCAAAACAACTTGATATTAATTCTATTAAATAATAGCACATGGAAGTTATAAATGCGCTTGGAAGAAGAAAATCAGCTATAGCCAGAATATATGTCAGTGCCGGTAAAGGCCAGATCACTGTCAACAAGAAGAATTATAAGGATTATTTTACAATTCAGCAATTACAATATATTGTTGAACAACCTTTAAGGGTTTCGGATTCAATTGATAAATATGATATCAATGTTAACTTGCAGGGCGGGGGCATCAAAGGACAGGCAGAAGCCTTACGACTTGCAATTGCACGTGCCCTTGTTAAAATAGATCAGGAACTTAAAGAAGGACTTAAAGCAAATAAATTTCTTACCAGGGATCCACGCGAAGTGGAAAGAAAAAAGCCGGGTCAACCGAAAGCCCGTAAGAGATTTCAATTTAGCAAGCGATAGTCTCGCTGAGTGTTTAGTATCTAAATTGTCAAGACTCAATCTCTTTCAAAGGTTGGCTACTTGACAATTGATAAATCAGAATGTAAACAACTATAAATATGCCAAGAACAAATTTTAATGAATTACTCGATGCAGGTGCTCATTTTGGACATCTGAAGAGAAAGTGGAACCCAAATATGGCGCCGTATATTTTCATGGAGAAGAACGGCATCCACATTATCGATTTACACAAAACTATAGTAAAAATTGATGAAGCAAGCGCTGCATTGAAGCAGATTGCCAAGTCCGGAAGAAAAATTCTTTTTGTCGCTACTAAAAAGCAGGCGAAGGATATTATAGCCGATTTGGTCAAGGAAGTGAATATGCCTTATGTTACCGAACGCTGGCCGGGCGGTATGCTTACAAACTTTCCAACCATCAGAAAAGCCGTTAAAAAAATGACTACCATCGATAAAATGGCAACCGATGGCACGTTTGACAATATGTCAAAAAGGGAAAGGCTTCAGGTGAGCAGACAACGAGCCAAACTGGAAAAAAACCTGGGTAGTATTGTAGATCTCACACGACTTCCGGCAGCAATGTTTGTTGTTGATATATCGAAAGAACGAATTGCCGTGAGAGAAGCAAAACGGCTCAATATTCCGGTTTTCGCGATTGTTGATACAAATTCAGACCCGAATGAAATTGATTTTCCTATCCCGGCAAATGATGACGCTTCGAAATCTATAGCATTGATTGCAGGAGTGGTTTGTAAAGCCATTGAAGAAGGGCTTGAAGAAAGAAAGTTCGAGAAAGAAAAAGAAGCTCCTCAGAAGGAAAAAGGAGGTAAAAAATCAAAAGATGAAGATATTGAAGAAGAAGAAGATATTGAAACAGAAGAATTAACAGATGAATCAGAAGTTGATTTGGAAGTCGAAATAGACGGGGTAGATGAAGAGGTGGTAACGGAAAAAAAGAAACCAGCCAAAAAAGTTGCAGCTAAAAAAGCCCCCGCTAAGAAAATAGAAGTGACTGACGAAGATGAATTACCTGCAGAAGAAGATTAAGAAATTAAAAAGATATTATTATGGCTCAAATTACAGCAGCTGATGTTAGCAAGTTAAGAAGGATTACCGGAGCTGGTATGATGGATTGTAAAAAGGCATTGGAAGAATCTGATGGCAATTATGATAAAGCAATTGAAATTATTCGAAAGAAAGGACAGGCAATCGCCAATAAACGTGCAGATCGTGATGCAAGTGAGGGTGTAGCTATGGCAAAAGTCGTTTCAGACAGCACAAGAGGAGTTATAATTGTATTAAATTGTGAAACCGATTTTGTTGCCAAGAATCAGGATTTTGTTGCTTTTGCAGGAAAAATAGCTGACATAGCGCTTAATAAGAAACCTGTCGATCTGGATGCGTTGAAAAATCTCTTTTTGGATGATAAATCTATTCAGGACAAGATTGTTGAACAAATCGGTATTATAGGTGAAAAGATCGATTTGGCATATTACGATCAGCTGGAGGACAAAATGGTTGTACCATACATTCATCCGGGAAACAAACTGGCAACCCTCGTATCTTTAAACAAAAAGGTTGAATTGCAGGTTGGCAAGGATATTGCCATGCAAATTGCCGCAATGAATCCGGTGACTATTGATAAAGAAGATGTTTCGCCCGAATTGATGGAAAAAGAAAAAGAAATCGGACGTGAACAAGCCCGCCGCGAAGGTAAACCTGAAAATATGCTGGATAAAATTGCCGAAGGCAAACTTCAAAAATTCCTGAAAGACAGCACTTTATTGAATCAGGAATTTACCAAAGATAGCAAAAAGACCGTCAGACAATATCTTCAGGAAGCTGATAAAGAGGTAAAAGTAACGGGTTTCAGGAGATATTCACTGAACCTGTAAGAATATAAACATATCGAAATGAAAGAGAACCTGCTGGGTCCTCTTTTTTTTTGCCCAAATGTGAGTTTAAAAAAAAATCTTAGCTTTATAGTCAATTTCTAACAATTATTTTTTTTGCATTATGCTGAAATATAAAAAGATTTTGTTAAAACTTAGTGGTGAAGCCCTTATGGGCAATAAGCAATATGGTATTGATGATTCCCGGCTTAAGGAATATGTAACCCAAATCAAAGAGGTTTCAGAGCTCGGAGTAAAAATTGGAATCGTAATCGGCGGGGGTAATATTTTCAGAGGTATTTCGGGTATCCAAGAGGGGATCGACAGGGTTTCAGGTGACTATATGGGTATGCTTGCAACCGTTATTAACGGATTGGCAATACAGTCGGCGCTCAACCAACTTGATGTTAAAGCAAGGCATTTTACATCCATTTCGATGGAACCAGTTGGCGAAAGATACAGTAAAAAAAGGGTTTTGAACAGCATGGAATCAGGTGAAGTTGTAATTTTCACGTTTGGAACAGGAAATCCTTATTTTACAACCGATACCACCGCAGTTTTACGGGGCATTGAGATGGAGGCAGATGTTATTCTGAAGGGTACCCGTGTAGACGGGGTTTATACTGCAGATCCTGAAAAAGATAAAACGGCAGTGAAATTTGATGAAATCAGTTTTGATGAAGCATACAGCAAGGGACTAAAAATAATGGATTTAACGGCATTTACCATGTGCAGTGAAAATAATCTGCCTATGGTGGTGTTCAATATGAATATTAAAGGGAACTTATTGAAGCTGGTGAATGGTGAAAAAGTAGGTACGCTTGTTAAACCTTAAAATATTCTCTAAAAATAAATCATTGTATAATAGTTAATTTTTTTATTTTTGTTACCAAACCGCTAAACTATCTCAGTATGGAAGAAGAAGTACAACTTTATCTTGATGATGCCAGGGAAAAAATGGACAAATCGCTTGGTCACCTTAAAGATGAATTGTTACGGGTGAGAGCCGGAAAAGCGACTCCCAATATTCTTGATGGTATTATTGTGGATTATTATGGGGTAAAATCACCTTTAAACCAGGTAGCCAATATCAATACGCCCGATGCCAAAACCATTGCGGTTCAACCTTGGGACAAGTCGATGATAGAACCGATAGAAAAAGCAATTATGGCCGCAAATATCGGACTGACTCCCGCAAATAACGGGGAAATCATCCGGATAAATGTTCCGGCGCTTACCGAAGAACGCAGGCGAAACCTGGTAAAACAGATTAAAAATATGGGTGAAAATACAAAGGTCAGTATCCGAAATACCCGGCACGAAATAAATGATGAATTGAAAAAACTGCAAAAAGAAGGTTTGGCCGAAGACCTGGAAAAAGATGCCGAGAATGAAGTCCTTAAAATGACCGGCGAATTTTCGAAAATGGTAGATGATGTGGTTTCCGCTAAGGAACAAGATATCATGACAGTTTAACCTGGACAGGCCAATTTGATATATTACCACACATTTGTCTCAAAATATATAATTTCAGATATAAACCTTTTTCATTCCTTCGGTGCAATTGCAGCATATCGGGAAATTGTTGCGCGCAACAAGAATCTCTTTTCTGAATTTTTTAAATGAATTTCCCATCCAAATACTTCTCAGATTAGTTACAGGAAAAATACCCAATGGATATCGGGCATCTTTATCAAAACAACATGGCACCGATACACCATCATGTAAAATTACCAGGGTACTCCATATTCGCCAACACCGGTTTACCAAATTTTTTGAATTTCCGGCATCCTGATTTTCGGTCATGGAATATCGTGCGTATTTCTTATTCAGAGGTAAAAAATGTCTGTGTTTCTTAAAATCGGTAACCTGCATTGTTTTAAATACTGTTT
The DNA here is from genome assembly GCA_963781805.1 of uncultured Bacteroidales bacterium. Lineage (GTDB taxonomy): Bacteria > Bacteroidota > Bacteroidia > Bacteroidales > UBA10428 > JAFGPL01. The sequence continues at coordinate 3,246,072 of CAWAHF010000004.1, read as the reverse complement.
TATCAACTCCCAGGGATTTTCCCAACAATTTTATGTTATTAATATGTTCCTCATTGTGCTTCATAACGATGACCTGCAGCATAATATATGGTTTCCTTGATTTTAATTCATCCTTCAGGTTCACCAGGTTTTTAATTCCTGTAATTACTGTTTTGAAATTACCTCCCTGTCGGTATTTGCTGTACGTTTCCTGATCAATACCATCTAAAGATATGATAATACGATCTAATCCCGAATCGATTAACCATCTTGCATTTTCTTTAGTTAGTTGATGTCCGTTGGTTGAAATCGAAGTATAAATGTTTTTATCCGATGCATATCTTATTAGACCTGTTAAATGCTTGTGTAGTAGCGGTTCTCCCTGAAAATAAAGCATCAGCCAGGTAAGATTTGGTGCCAGACTATTAATCAATTGTTGGAATAGGGCTGGGTCAATATAGCCTTTTGTTCGGGATAAGGAATTATTTCCTGTCGGGCATTCCACACATTTCAAATTACAACGATTAGTCGGCTCTATGGTCGCAACCGCTGGATATCCCCATATTAAAGGTTTTCGAATTAAAATGGATAGTACATATGAAATTTTTAATGTCAGATAGTTGAAAATCTTTCTGGAGGTAAGTTTCCGAATAAAATTGTATCCATCATACCACATTGAAACTTCTGAATTGCCTGAATGTTAATTTGTTTCCAGGATTTTAAACAGTTCATCCAGTTTTGGGGTAAGAATTATTTCGGTGCGACGGTTTTTCTGTCTGGCTTCCGGGGTTTTGGCAGGATCAACAGGCATAAACTCACCTCGACCGGAGGCTATCAACCGTTTTGGATTAATATTGGTGCCGTCGAGTAAAATCCTCACAATAGAGGTTGCGCGCTGAACACTCAGGTCCCAGTTATCTTTATATGCAGATCCATTAATCACCGGCACGTCGTCGGTGTGACCTTCGATCATGATATTGATATTGGGATTTTGTTCCAGAACTTTTGCCAGCTTTTTGAGAGCAGTAACACCTTTGGCGTCCACCTCAGTGCTTCCGCTTTTAAACAGAAGTTTTTCCTCAAGCGAAACGTATACTTTCCCATTTTTCTGAGTTATTGTTAATCCTTCGTTTTCAAATCCCAACAGGGCATCGGACACTTTCTTTTTTAAGGCGTTTACGGCAGAATCTTTTCTGGTAAGTATTCTCTCCAGTTGGTTAAGTCGTACATTTTTTTTATCCATTTCAGCCTTAAGCTCATCCAAATTTCTTTTCTTTTCATCCACATTTCTGGACAACTGGTTAAGCTGGTCTTCACGTTTCTGAAGATCCGACTGGGTAGTCTGCAACTGACTTAGCAGTTTCCGGGTTTCGGTCTCACTCCCGCTAAGCAAGTCATCCTGAGCCTTCTTCAGATCCTGATACTGTTGATTAAGTTGATCGTATTGTTTCTTCAACTGATTATAATCATCTTGTTTTTGTTCATTGTTTTTGTTAAGCTCTCCGAGACTGTTTTCGTTTGCATCCAGCTTTGCTTTTAGTTCTGTGTTTTCTACTGTTAGTTTCTCATTTCTCGAAGTAAGCATATCGCGTTCTTCCTGGCAATCCTGGCTCAGATTCTGTGTTTCTCTAAACTGACTTGGCGGAACACAAGATAGCAGCATAAAAAACACCACTAAATATAGCAGGGTAATATTCTTCATAGCTTTACATATTCAGGTTTCAATATTCAACGAATTATAAAACAGATTATTTGATTCTATTGATAAATATATGGTTTGAAGTTACGACATCCTCTTTTAATGCTCAAAAAAAGTAAATAATAATTATTAACTTTGAGACCTAAATTTTAAGATATTCATGTCCGACATTGATTACAGGTTTTTAAATTCTATTGAATATCCTTCAGACCTCAAAAAATTTAAAGTAGAGGAACTTATTGAGGTCAGCAAAGAGTTGAGACAATTCATTATAGATGAGGTTTCAGCAAATCCCGGCCATTTTGGAGCCAGCCTGGGAGTGGTTGAGCTTACAGTGGCTCTTCATTATGTGCTGGATACTCCTTTTGATCAGATAATCTGGGATGTAGGCCATCAGGCATATGGACATAAAATACTTACAGGCAGAAAGAATATTTTTCATACCAACAGAAAAGCCGGAGGAATAAGCGGATTTCCGAAGATGAGTGAAAGCGCCTATGATTCTTTCGGTACCGGTCATTCTTCAACTTCTATTTCAGCAGCCCTGGGTATTGCGGTTGCCGATCAGCAAAAAGGGATTAAACGAAATGTGGTTGCAGTAATCGGAGATGGTTCACTCACCGGAGGCATGGCCTTTGAAGGTCTGAATAATGCCGGAATGGAAAACACGAATTTGCTTGTAATTCTCAACGACAACAATATAGCCATAGATCCAAATGTAGGAGCAATAAAAGAATATCTGACCGATATTACAACTTCAAAAACATATAATAAACTTAAAAGTGATATTTGGCATCTTTTGGGTAAGATAAACAAAATTGCTCCTCATTCCCGCGAATATGCACAAAAGCTGGAAAATGGGTTGAAATCTGTTTTGCTGAAGCAGAGTAATCTTTTTGAATCGCTTAATTTCAGATACTTTGGCCCGGTCGACGGTCATGACGTGATTCATCTTACCAGAATACTGGAGGATTTAAAGGGAATTTCAGGTCCTAAGCTTTTACATGTGCTGACAAAAAAAGGTAAAGGTTTTAAACAAGCCGAGCTCCACCAGACTGCTTTTCATTCGCCGGGGAAATTTGATAAACTGACAGGTGAAATTTTCAAAGGGAAAAATAAAAAATCGCAACCCCCATTATATCAGGATGTGTTCGGAGAAACTATTTTGGAACTGGCACGCGTAAACGACAAAATTGTCGGAATTACTCCTGCTATGACAACAGGGTGCTCTCTTAAAATCATGATGGATGTTCTGCCGGAAAGGACATTTGATGTAGGTATCGCGGAACAACATGCTGTCACATTTTCTGCCGGTCTGGCTTCGCAGGGACTTATCCCTTTCTGTAATATTTATTCATCATTCATGCAAAGGTCTTACGACCAAGTGATTCATGATGTTGCACTTCAGAACCTGCAGGTAATATTTTGTCTTGATCGGGGCGGCCTTGTCGGATCAGATGGCCCTACACATCATGGGGTTTATGATATTGCTTATATGCGTACAATTCCCAACATGATTGTAGCGGCGCCTATGAATGAGGAAGAACTCAGGAATATGATGTATACCGCCCAGCTAAAAAATAACGGACCTTTCTCAATTCGTTATCCAAGAGGGAAAGGGGTTATGGTAAACTGGAAACAACCATTCAGAGAGATTCCGATTGGAAAGGCAAGGGAACTGCAAAAAGGGTTTGATTTGGCTGTTCTGACTTTCGGACATGTTGGAAATTTTGCCTCCGAAGCAATTCTTCGCCTCGAAACAGAAAATATTAATGTTGCACATTACGATATGCGTTTTGCTAAGCCACTTGATACCGATTGTTTACACACTATATTTAAAAATTTCAAGAAAATAATCACCATTGAAGATGGTACGCTTATGGGCGGTTTTGGAAGTGCTATCATTGAATTCATGTGTGAAAATGCATATCAGGCTACGGTAAAAAGACTCGGTGTTCCTGATAAATTCATCGAACAGGGTTCTCAAAGCGACTTGTACAAAGCATGTGGATTTGATGCTGACAGCATCTACACCTCCATTAAAGCAATGGTTACTCCCAGGGTATTCTCAAATGTGAGCTGATCAAACAAACCTTCTTCCCATAACCAACATATCATCTATTTGTTCCAGGTCACCGCGCCACTCTTCTATGGTTTTTTCCAGCAGATCACGTTGCTCATCCACTGGTTTTGAGTAAATCGAGAGTAAAAGTTCTTTAAAATTGCCGGTTTTAAACTTTTTACCCTCTGCTCCACCAAATTGGTCACTATATCCGTCTGTAAACATATAGACGATATCATTTTCTTTAATCTCAATGGTATGATTGGTAAATCTGTTTTCCGAGCCGGTAGAGCGTCCGATAGCAAACCGGTTTGCCTTTGTTTCCAGGATTTCCCCACCTCTGATGAGCCAGAGAGGATTAAAGGCGCCGGCATATTGAATGATCCGGGTTTTAGGATCATAACATATCAGGGCAATGTCCATTCCGTCATTAACAATATCCTCTCCTTTCTGATGCAGTGTGGAAGCCACCTCTTCATTCAGATGGTTCAGAATTTCTGCAGGTTCATGAATGTTTTGCTCTATTACAATTTTATTCAGGGATGTATATCCGATAAATGACATAAATGCTCCCGGTACACCATGGCCGGTACAGTCAACAGCAGCTATAAATTCTTTTCCTTTGTGATGAGTAAGCCAGAAGAAGTCTCCACTCACGATATCCTTTGGTTTGAAAAAAATAAAGGTATCATTAAATGGAATTTCAGGAGGAAGAATAGCAAACTGAATTCGTTTGGCGTACTTTATACTGTCTGTAATATCCTTGTTCCTGACAGCAAGTTCCTCATTAGCGACAGAAAGTTCGTGTGTTCTGGCCTTAACTTTTTGTTCCAGATTTCTTTTTTCACGAATCAGGTTTCGTTCACGGATTTTAATATAGGATATTATTCCAAAACCCAGAAGTATTACAAATGTTATAATAAACCAGCCTCTTTGATACACGGGGGCAAGAATTCTGAAGCTGAAAACCTTTGGTTCATTATTCCAGATACCTTCATTGTTACAGGCTATTACTTTGAATGTATATTTTCCCGGTGACAGTGAATATTTTTGAGAATTAACAGTTCCGATATCGATCCAGTCGGATTCAAATCCCTCCATCATTATTTTATATCTAACAGCCTCAGGATCTGTAAGACAGATACTTGAATAATAGAATTGAATCCCTTTCTGACTTGGAGATAATCTGAGTTTCGGAATCATAGGAGTTTCCTCCCCATTTACCAGAAGCCGGTTGATATGTGTTAAGGGTTCGTTCAGTATCTTATTCTTCAGGGAAGGATCAAAACACATAACTCCATTGGCAGTACCAAACCAGAGTTTTCCATCTATATCTTTATAGGTTGAATTTCGTCGTGTTTCTATACCGATAAAACCACTTCTTTTGGTATAGGTGAAAACTTTGTTTTCATCCATTACAATTTTATTTAATCCTCTGTTGGTTCCTACATACACCTGATTATTATTGTCTACATTGATAAAATTGATTAGATTTGAGAGCAATCCCTCTCTGGTGGTATATCTTCCAATTACTGTATCTTTTAATATAATTACACCCCGGGCTTCGGTACCTATCCATAGCCTTCCGGCATGATCTTCAATGATACAGCTAGGGGTGATTTCCCCGAATGAAGGAAACTGAGTAAAACCAGCGTTGGTTTTTTTAACAATTCCCTTGCTCGTTCCAATCCAGAGATCATCTTTCGAATCGACATAAAGTGCGGTAATATTATTGCTGGGAAGTCCGTCTTCCTGAAGAACTGTTTCCACACTTTTTTCCCTGCTGTTATATTTCAACAAAAGATCAACCGTACCAACCCAGACATTATCCTTTTTATCTGTTTCCAGCGCAGTAACTTCCCACAAATAGCTATCCCTCGTTCTTGGAAAATTACTGTTTATCTGGGTCATATATTCAAACGAATTTCTTTCGGATAAATATTTAATCACTCCCTGATCCGCAGTTCCAATCCAGATATCCCCCTTATGATCTTTTTTAAGATATCGGATCTGATTGCTTATGTGGTTAGTTATCTGATTATAATGGATAAATATTTTTTTTTCCTGATTATAAACAGAGATTCCCCCGTTGGTACCAAACCATTTCTGATTTTTTGAATCCTGTGTTATAGCGAAAACCTGGTTATTTATCAATCCGTCCGATGTTGTGTAAGATATAAATTGTTCCCCTTTAAAAATGTAAAAGCCGTGATCGGTGCTCCCTATCAGAATATTGTTTTCTTTGTCACAAAGCAGGCTCCAGACTTTTAAATCCTGCAATCCATTTGTTTTATCAAAGACTTTAACATTCCCATCTTTATCAATCCTGCTAATACCTCCTTTATCATATTTACTCCAGTGTCCAATCCAGATATTACCTGTTTTATCTTCAATAATGTTGGAAATCCAGTTTGTTGCGAGTCCATTTTTAGTATCGATAAAAGTAAATTTATCTGTCTCACGGTCCATTTTATATAAACCTCCATTGTAAGTTCCGAACCATAAATTCTTACGGCTATCCTCAAACACCAGAGAAATAGCAAAATATGTGTCAAGACCGTCTGGCAGGTAAGTCTGAAATGTATTTTTCCCGGGAATGAATTTTTTAATTCCAAGATCGGTAACAAAAAATAAGGTATTGTCCGAAAGAAGAAGACTACTGTATACTCTGTCGCCAATGCTTTTCCCTTTGTAATGTACGTAGTTCAAATTGGCAATGGGCTCATCCGGATTGTTGATTCGGTAAACTCCATCCATTGAGGTTGTTACCCATAAAGAACCTTGTGAATCATGCATGATTGAAGTTATATTCAGGTCAGGAAGAGTATCTGTGATATACAGGCTTTCGAACTTTTTACCGTCAAACCTGGTTAATCCTCCACCTTCATGTCCGAACCACAATTTTCCCGATTGGGATTCAAAAATCACTCTGACTCCCTTTGATGCAAGACCATTTTCAGTGGTATAATTGATAAAATATATTCCATCAAATTTGGTAGCACCTGCGAGGGTTCCAAGCCAGATATAATCATCCCTGGCCTGAATAATTGAAAAGATTTTAGAGGATTCAAGTCCTTGTTCAGGACCATAGTTATCGAAAAAATAGGTCTGTGCCGAGAGGGAACAGGATGAAAAGACAGATATCCATAAAAAAATTATTCGTCTGGTTGAACGAATAATTCTTTTAGGTAATAAGTGCATAAATATCATTTATGGACGTTTAGTTTTTGGAAATGAAGAAAAAGGTACCATCTTCGTCTTCAAGTCCGGCTATTTTTCCAAATTTAGGTTTTTGTTGATTACTTTGTGTCACAGCTGATGTAACTTTTGTAACGATTGACTCAATTGGGATACAGCTGTTTGGATTATTGGCAAGCGTATTGGCAAAGGTCCGGGTAAACTGCGAATTATCCACAGCCAACTCATAACCGGCGGATGAAAATACCTGTGATGATTTCAATCTGGTGGATGTCCAGTCGCCACAATCCCTTTCTCTCGGTATTTCACGCATTGCCTGGTAGAAGGTTGGGCCTGATTCACATGCGTCGGTAACTACCAGTACATGGGTAACCACATTTGAATACGATTGCAAAGAAGCTCGTAAAGCATTGATATTAAAATAGGTAAATTCATCATCGCGTTTTGCATCCACCGGAATCCAGTATCCGGTTTCATTTATAAATTTACCATGCCCGGCATACCATACCAATAAAGCTTCCACACGGTTACTTCTGATAAGATCGCGGAGTTCAATGGAAAAGAATTTTTCCATATCTTTCTTTGTAAGATCTTTTTTGTCGATTAGTTTATGAACATCATACCGGGCAAGGGCAGAACGCATTAAAGTCACATCCTTGGAAGGCCCGTCAAGACTTGGAAAAGATTCATAATTTGAATTCTCAACAAAGATTACCCAGGTTTTTCCCATGGGATTATTTTCAAGCAGAGAGATACCTTCCCGGTTCAGGATAAAATCCTGTTCTGCTTCGTTACCGTAAATATCTATAGCTTTAACCGAAAATTTATTTTTGTTTACAATGTTTATGGTTGCTGAGAATTGAGGATTTGCATCACTTACCTTGAAACTTGCAGATACCCCATCAATCAGAATGGTTTTGATCGTGCTTTCGTCGGCAATTTTACCTTCCACATAAATGGTAGGATCATTCGAATCGAGAAATATTTCTCCATTATCAGATGCATAGGGCGCAAGAATGGCTATTTTAGGCGGATCAATTTCTGTACGTTCAATGGTATAGGAAACATTTTGCATATTGTCATAGACATCTACTGCCGTTAAGGTAATGATATCAAGTTTGGAAACATCAATATTTGCATAAAACTCATATTTATCATCATTTTTGATAAAGGGAACACTAATACTGTTAATCATCAATGATTTCAATTCACTCTCATCAAATATTTTTCCTTTTACTGCGAGTTCATTTTTACCTTTGGGGACTTTTACCTGATTCTTGTCAATTGGTTGGGGTTCATTAAGTGCAATTTCAGGAGGGTTCTGTTCACGGTTCAGCTCAAAAAGCCTTTCGTTTGCAGAATCAAGCAGTTTTTTGGCATTCACATCGTATTCCGATAATTTGGTTAATGCCTGATAATCTTTAATTGCAGCTTTAAAGTTTCCGATTTGTTCATAAGAATAAGCTCTTTTATAAAAAGCCTCGGAATTATTAGGGTCCAGTAAAAGTACTTTGGTATAATCATTTATGGCATTCTGATGCTGAGTGAATTCCTGGTAATAATTACCTCTGATAAAATACATCTGTTTATCATTGGGTTTTAGCAATATATTTCTAGAGATGTCATCAATAGCTTTGGGATAGTCAAGTTTTTTAACATACACTTTACTTCGAACAAGATATGCATCCGTACTATTCTGATCCAGACCAATAGCAGTGTTACAATCATTTATCGCCTGGTCGAGTTTATTAAGTCGAATCCTTAGATCAGCCAGTGCAATATAAGCTTCAATAAATTTCTTGTTCCGGGAAATAGCTTTGTCATACTCTTCCTCGGCAAGATTCAGGTTGTTTAGCTTTTCGGTAACCTGTCCCATGAGATAATGATTCACCTCGTTATCTTTCAGGGCAAGGGCTTTCTTGGCAGCAAGTTGTGCCTCTTCTACCTTATCAAGTTTGAGCATTACTTTTATCTGAAGCTGGTAAGCCTCCAGATATTTGGTTTTCAAATCTAAGGCTTTTGCCAGGTAATTTGCCGCTTCCTGATAGTTTTCGGTTTTGAAATTTATTCTGGCGGCATCATAATATATTTCAGGGGATTTTGTCTCGAATACAAGCGCTCTCTTTAAATCTTCGTTGGCAAGACTCAGTTGGTCAGAATTTTCATATGAATATGCCCGTTCAATATAGGCATCAACATAATCAGGATCCATGGATATAGCTTTTGAAAATTGTTCAATAGCATCCTTGTTGTTTTGAGATTCTTTGAAATTCATGCCGGCCTTGTAAAATTGCTTGGCGCTTTGGGGCATCGAATTCATTGTTACAAGAAAACTCACTACTACTGCAATCGAAAATATCCTTTTCATGACTATTAGTTTTGGTTTTTTGAAATATTGATGCAATAAACCTTTCGTAATGGTAGATACAAATAAGACTATTATTCCTTCAAATATACAAAATAATTCAATTTATCATACCAAAATAAATTATTATAATATTCTCATAATGAACATAATGCATTTGTTCTAACCCAATTACCTCTAAATTAGACAAAAATAAACACTTAAATCACAAGGATTCAATCATTTAATTATTAATTCATCACAATTTCGCCTAACTTTTTTTTAATTTCCTGAAAATAAGGATTATGGTTTCTGTAGATTACAAGCTGATCATTTCTGAAATACGTTTTATAACCATTAACACTGTTTAATTCCGGTGCTCTCAAACCTTGCTTAAACTTTTTCTCCCCTATAATAACGCGTCCTTCATCCCATAGATTTAGTTGTATAAAACTTTCAATCAGTTTCTTACCTCCTTCAACAATGACTGATTGTATTCCTCTTTCGTAGAAAAGATCCATTATCTCATGCAGGAATCCTTTATCAAATGAAATTTTAATGTATTCGAGATTGTTTGTTATTTCCGATGTTTTTTCATTCAGAACAAGGGTTGGCAGGGAATTATCAAACACGTGAAGGTTGTGTGGGAGACTCAAAATTCTGTCGGGGATAACTCGTAACGGGCTCTTTCCCTTCCACTGCCGGGTGTTCAACATAGGATCATCTAATCGCACGGTATTGGTTCCAACCATGATGGCTTGTTCCTCGCTTCGCCATTTATGAACCAGAACTCTCGACAACTCATTTGAAATCCAGTTGATACCTATATGATTATCTTTACGGATCACATCTATAAATCCATCCGCCGTCTGAGCCCATTTTAAAATGATGTATGGACGTTTTAAAATATGATGGGTAAAAAATCTCCGGTTCAGCTCAATACAGTCATCTTCACAAACTCCCTTTATTACGTTAACTCCCGATTTTTTCAATAATCCGATTCCTTTACCTGATACCAGTGTGTTGGGATCAAGATTTCCAATCACAACCCTGGGAATCCCACATTTTACAATCAATTCGGCACATGGAGGTGTTTTGCCTTTGTGCGAGCAGGGTTCCAGATTAACATAAAGGGTAGCATCTTTAAGCAGTGATTTATTTTTAACTTTTTCTATGGCATCTGCTTCTGCATGGATACCACCAAAAATTTTATGATATCCTTCCGAAATAATTTTATCCCGGTGTACAATCAAAGCTCCGACAAGCGGATTGGGAGCGGTATTTCCCAGCGCCTGGTCTGCCAGTTCAATGCACCTATGCATATATAATTCATCGGATTTCATAGAAAGAATGCACGCTATTTGTTATTTTTGATATAATGAAAAACCGTATTGATACAGTAGCAAAATTAACAAACTATATACAAAAAAATCTTACCGGTTTTTATCCCGATGGTGAAATAAACCAACTGGTTTTTTTAATCCTGAATCATTTGCTAATTTACAGCAAAATTGATATTCATCTGAATGCCGGAAAATCAATTCCTCAGAATATTTATCAACAAGCAACAGAGATAGTTACCCAACTAACAGATTACAAACCTATTCAATACATTTTAGGGAAAACCGAATTTTACGGATTACATTTAAAAATAAACAACAATGTTTTAATTCCCAGGCAGGAGACAGAAGAACTGGTTCACTGGGTAGTAAATGATAATACTGGTAATAACATCCGAATTCTGGATATAGGTACCGGAAGCGGCTGCATTGCAATTGCGTTGGCAACAGGAATAAGTAATTCACTTGTGGATGCTATCGATATTTCGGAACCTGCCATACAACTTGCCAGGGAAAATGCGCTTATGAATGGTGTGGCAATTAATTTTTTTAAATCTAATATCCTTGATGATTCTTTATATCCGTGCAGGGGAAAATACGAAATAATTGTCAGCAATCCGCCTTATGTCCGTAACTCTGAGAAAAAGATTATGAGCAGGAATGTTCTGGATTTCGAACCTCATCTGGCCTTGTTTGTTAATGATGATGATCCGTTGATTTTTTATAAATCTATCGCAAAATTTGGTTTGAACAACCTAAACAAAGACGGAAAAATCTATTTGGAAGTTAATGAAAATTTAGGGGCTGAAGTTAAAAAAATGTTTTTGGATTATGGATATCCATCAGCAGAAGTGCGTAAGGATATGCACGGGAAAGATCGAATGGTTAAAATTTCATTTGTCACTTAATTGATATGACTGAACAGGAAGCGTTAACAAGAATTCAAAAAATTTGTAGTCAGCAGGAAAAATGCATTCAGGATGCAAAGCGTAAACTTGACTCCTGGAAAATCAATGATGCTGCAGTCAGGAAAATTCTTAGACTGCTTGTTGAGGGTAAGTTTATTGATGAAAACCGATATGCAAGAAGTTTTGCAAACGATAAGTTCAAATTTAATAAATGGGGAAAGGTTAAAATTACCTATGCATTGCATCAGAAAAAAATTGACGATAGGTTTATAAACAAAGCAATTGAAGAAATTGAAGAGGAGGATTATAAAGAAACTGTAATCGCGCTTCTTAAGAAAAAAAGAATGTCACTTAGGGGAAACGATATGTTTAACCTCAGGAATAAACTTATAAAATTTGCACTTTCAAAAGGATTCGAGTACGATTTAATTTTACAGGCTGTTCAAGTTGTAATAAATGAAGAATTAACAGGTGAATAAAATAGGTTTTGCAGCGTTAGTATGGTTTTATATAGGAACAGGAAATGCTCAGGACACGGGTTGGACAAAAAACTTCACTGATATTTCACTGAAATTATGCTATGGTTTTATTGCTGACGTTGGGAAAGATAATTATTTACTCATTCGTTCGCACATAGTTCCGGTTGAAATTACACTATCGGGACCGGTTGTCAGGAAATATGACTGGTACAAAATCGTACCAAACGTTGAAAAAGGCATTTCTATAAAATATATTCATCTTAGCAATCCTGAATGTCTCAGGAACCTTTATTCGGTTGCTCCATTTATTAAGGTAACCTTATGGGATACCCGGTTTTGGAGGCTGGATTTAAGATCATCATTAGGTCTGGCTTTTGTAACCAAAATTTATCAACGTACCGAAAATTACAGAAACACAATTTTTGGATCTCACTTGAATGCAGCAGCAAATTTTGCATTGGAAAATTCATTTCAGGTATCAAATGTATTCGCATTAAAAACAGGAATTGACTTTTCTCATTTTTCGAATGGTGAGACAATCCAGCCAAACGAAGGGATGAATATCGGAACCCTTTTTTTTTCAACTGCATATCGGTTCAGTTCGCACAAAACACATTCCACAAAAATCAATCCCAACCATTACGATAATAAACATTTTACATTGCTGCCAGCAGCAGGTTGGAAAGACATTTTACAGGTGCAAAGCAGGAAATATTTAACCGCTGCCATATCGGTAGAATACGGCATATCTTTAAACGCATTGCAAAAAATTGGAGCCGGGACTGTTCTGTTCTACGATGGCACAATGAAACCGATCTATGAAATCCATCGCAACGAAGGGACGGAAATTAAAAATCAATACCGGGAGTTCACGTGCGGAGCATATCTATTTCATGATGTCAACCTGTATCCTTTAATCATTCATATTGAAGGGGGTTATTTTTTAATGGATGACCGGATTGAAGATCATAGCAGAATCTTTAACCGTTTTGGCATCAGGTATTTTTTAACAGACAACTTATTTTTTAATCTTACACATAAATCACATTTCTTTTTTAAAGGAGACAATCTGGAATGGGGAATCGGATACATATTTTGATCTACGTGGTCTTTTTAAATGTTTTTCTTTTCTATGCCTGTAATAATCACAATGATTGTCTTAAAGGTACAGGTAAAATTATCAGTGAAGATCGTCATCCGGGAATTTTCAAAGCAATTACGCTTGATGATGATATAAATCTTCTGCTTATTCAGGATTCTGTTCAAGAGGTATCTATTGAAGCAGGAGAAAATCTTCTCCCTGAAATAAACTCATATATGAGTAATCAGATGCTTTATCTTCAGAATAAGAATACCTGCAATTACCTTCGATCTTATCAGAAAGAAATAACGGCAAAAATTCATATTAAAACTTTGGAGACACTTGTTCACGTAGGAAGTGCAAAAATTGGTTCATTAACAACACTAAATTTCGATAAATTTTTAATCTGGTTAGATGGGGCAAGGGGTGAAATTCACCTGACACTGAACGTTAAGAATCTGACAATCGATCATCTTTCAGGGAATGGTGTAACATATCTCACAGGTGAGACCAAAAATTGTATCATCAAATCGACATCGCAGGGATTGCTTGATTTAAGAGACCTAAAAATTAATAACCTTGATATGGTTGCTGACAGTTACAATGATGCTTATGTTTGGGTAACCGATACATTGACTCTGGAGGTTTGTAATCTCGGAATTGTTTACTTGCGGGGAAATCCCTTTATTAAAAGCTATGTTAGAACAGGGCAGGGACACTTAACTAAAATGGATTAATCTCCCGAATATCAGTCATAATTCATACGTTCTGTCTTAGTTTTCAGGTTGTATTTCTTGTTCTTTGGGTAGGGTATTGTTTTTTCTTTTTACCATCTTTCTGAATATCAAAGGATCTTTGCTGAGTGCAATAACCAAAATGGAACAGATTACGATGCTGAACAACACAATGGAATAGCACAGATCCATAATGACATCTCCATTTGCCAATCCCTCTTGCAATGGAATCGAAGCCAGAACAGCGGGCACAAGACCTTTTGGCGTCATAACAGACATGATGGCAACTTCGGACGCAGAGGTATCTTTTTTGGTTAATAATCTGATACTTAACGGGCGGGTCAATATTATCAAAACCACTATCAATAAACCAACCCCATAAACATACAAAGAACCAAATTGAAGGCTGATACCGACATAAACAAAAAAGTAAGTTTGCATTAAAAATACAATCTCTGAAAAGAAATTCTTTTCATGTTCATTGAAGCCGGAAGTGTTGAAAGTAAATATACGCCTGAATGTTTTGTTTGAATTAATGGAATCGCTGTTACCAAGAATTATACCGAAGGAAAGGGCCGCAATTCCTCCATTAAATCCCATCATTTCCACTATCCCATAAAGGATAAATACAAATGCCAGCGTAGTAAACATCGAATTTTTAATGCTTCGGATCAGCTTGATGATTAACGACCATACAAATCCGCCGGCTATTCCCAGCAACGCAGCGAAAAGAAATGCTTTCCACATTTTTGAAAACACCATGCCGATATTAAGCGCACCCACTTTTATTCCTTCCAGCACGGCAAGGCCCACGATTAGACAAAGCACATCGCTTAGCGCTGATTCGAGAAAGAGAATTGCGGAACTTTTCTCGCTCATTTTCAACTGTCTTACCATAGGAATCACAACAGCAGATGAGGTTCCACCAACAATTGCCCCGATAAATACCGAGTTAATCCAGTCTAACCGGGTAAGAAGGTTCGCCATAAAAGATGCAATTATCACGGTAATAATAAAGTTAATAATGGTGATTAGGGAAGCTGTCCCGATAGATTTCCTGATTTCGCCAAAGCGTAAACCTGAGCCACTTTCGAATAAAATTACAATCAGGGTAATCGTGGTAAAGACGTTTCCCAGTTTACCGAAAAAATCTTTTGTAACAATACCCCCAACCGGGCCCAAAATAATACCTATTAGTAAAAGTAATAGTACATTAGGTATTTTGGTTTTATCGAAAAGCTCGTTAAAAGCATGCGAAAAGAATATCAGAAGGCCGAGTGAAATTATTATTGTGTAGATATCCATGGCATTTGGTTTTTAGGAATTTAATGCTAAAATATATCAAAAAACGGGAATTTTCTTTATATCATCCATGGATCAATTAGATTGTTAGGCATTATTTTTCTAAATTTGCATTCCTTAAAAAATAAGGTTAAAAGAGATGGTTACAAATGAACAATACAAAGAGCTTGTGAGACGTGAGGACGCGTTGAGGAGGCATCTTTGACATCGACAAAAAGCTTCAGATAATAAAAGAAGGAGAAGAAATCTCCCGTTCTCCCGGATTTTGGGATGATCCTAAAGAGGCAGAACGAAAGTTAAAATCCATTTCACTTCTGAAATCCTGGACACAGGTGTACCAAAAGTTAAAAACCAACCTGGATGATCTGCAGGTGTTGATGGATTTCTTAAAAGAGGGTGAAGCATCAGATGCAGAAGTGGATGAACAATATGAAAAAACCCTTAAAATAACCGAGGACCTCGAGTTCCGGAATATGCTTGGCAAGGAAGAGGACATACTGGGTGCTATATTAAAAATAAATTCCGGAGCAGGCGGAACCGAAAGCCAGGATTGGTCTGAAATGTTAATGCGAATGTATCTCCGTTGGGGTGAACGCAATGGCTATTCGGTGAAAGAAATAAGTTACCTTGCCGGTGATGATGCTGGTGTGAAGTCAGTTACTCTTGAGTTTGAGGGCGAATTTGCTTATGGTTATCTAAAGAGCGAAAACGGAGTTCACAGGCTTGTTCGAATCTCTCCATTTGATTCCAATGCCCGCAGACATACCTCATTTGCTTCGGTATTTGTTTCTCCCGTAGTGGATGACGAGATAGAGATCATTATTAGTCCGGCCGATTTGGAATGGGATACATTCAGGTCGGGCGGTGCAGGCGGCCAAAATGTCAACAAAGTTGAAACAGGTGTGCGTGTGAAACACATTCCTTCAGGCATTACCGTTGAAAATACAGAAACCAGGTCGCAATTGAAAAACAAGGAAAATGCAATGCGTATCCTCAAATCACATCTTTATGAACTCGAACTCAGGAAAAAAATGGAAAAGCAAGCTGAGATTGAAGGCAAGAAAAAGAAAATTGAATGGGGATCGCAGATTCGGAGTTATGTATTACATCCTTACAAGTTAATTAAAGATTTACGCACAAGCTATGAAACAGGTAATGTACAAGCCGTGCTGGATGGTGATTTAAACGATTTTATTAAAGCCTATCTCATGGAATATGGCGGGAATAATTAATATTCCGATAAGATAATAGCAATCCGTCACATTAGCAATCTTCCTTCTTATCGTCGCCAAATTCCTCCGGTTCAAAAATAGAGGGTATGTCTGATTTCCCCTTTAGGGCATAGGTTGCACCTTCAGTGTATCAATAGCAATCTGCAGGGTATTATCTATGTTTTGAATGATAGGATAAAATCCCTGATTGTCCATAATATTTCTGGCAATAAAAGCACATAGCTGAGTTTCCAGAATCTTTTTTGAAATTTCCAACTCTTTCTGATTGGGTTTTACTCCTTCTTTCTCTGCATAGGATATAAATTTCTTCAGGATATTTTTCCCTGTAAGATATTTAACAAATTCCTCAGGTTTTTGCAGTTTTTCTAGTTTAATTCTGAATTCGTCTGCGTAATCAAGAGAAAATTTGTACAGCAAACCTTTATTTCTTATTTCGAGCAGATAAGGAGTAATTCCCACTGTATCATAGGGAACAAATATATCCGGCATAATGCCTCCGCCTCCGTATACAACCTTACCTTTTGGAGTTACATACCGGAGCGTGTCATTAAATTTTATGGAATCCTTATTTTCAAGTTCGCCGTTGTAATACCGGGTATTCAAATCATTATAATATTCCTCTAAACCATGATTGTAAGGTTTTTGGATGCACCTGCCTGTGGGAGTGTAATATCTGGCGATCGTCAGCCGAATGGCAGATCCGTCCGGAAATTCCCGTTGTTCCTGCACGAGTCCTTTGCCGAATGATCTTCTGCCGATGATTATCCCGCGATCATTATCCTGCAGCGCACCTGCCAGAATTTCACTTGCAGATGCTGTTTCTTCATCAATCAATACGGCCAGACCAATATCGATGGCAAATCCATCCGGAGTGGATTTATAATCCTCTCTTCCTTTCGCATTTCCCTGGGTATACACAATCATTTCGTCGCCGGGTAAAAACTGGTCGGCAATATTTATGGCAGAGGTCATGTAACCACCTCCGTTATTTCTTAAATCAAGGATTAGCTTTTTAAGTCCCTGGCTTTGCAGCTTTTTAAATGCATCTGAAAACTCTTCGAATGTAGTTCGGGAAAATTTGTTTATTTTAATATATCCTATGCTGTCGGTAATCATATAAGCAACATCCACACTGTAAAGCGGTATATTATCCCTGGTGATTTCAAAGGGAATCAGTTCCTTTACCGATTTCCTGTGTACAAAGATTTTAACTTTGGTCCCTTTAGGTCCCCTCAATTTTTTTACGATACTATCGCTGGGCATTGAAACACCTGCAACCGTATCATTGTTAACAATCAATATTCTGTCACCTGCCAGCACACCTGCCTTTTCAGACGGGCCATTCGGAATAACGCTGATTACAATCAGGGTATCGTTCAGCATATTAAACTGGATTCCGATGCCGGTAAAATTACCTTCCAACGGTTCGTTCACACTTTGCACTTCACTGGCAGGAATATATTGGGAGTGAGGATCAAGTCCCTCAAGAATTCTGGGTATGGCTTCTTCAACCAAATCATTTTTGGAAATCGGATCAACATATTCCCGTTCAATATAATTTAAAACGGTGGTAAGCTTATCCATCCGGGGATAGATATAAAATGTACTGGATGTATGAAGACTACCATAATACCTGCCTAAAAAAATACCTGCAATGATTGCAAGTGAAAGAAAAATCGGAAATAAAATTTTCCAGCTCCTGTTATTACTCATAATATGTTTAAATTACATCTCTAAATAAACCACTTCGATACCTGCCCGTTTTAAAAGTTCCACTCCGTCCTGTATGCGGTAATTTTCAGAAAATACTACCCGCACAATACCCGATTGAATGATAAGTTTTGCACATTCCAGACAGGGTGATGTTGTGATATATAACGTAGCTCCTTCGCTGCTGTTGTTCGATTTGGCAACTTTTGTGATTGCATTGGCTTCAGCATGCAGCACGTAAGGTTTGGTTAACTCGTTTTCATCTTCGCAAACATTTTCAAAACCGGCAGGGGTACCGTTATAACCATCCGAAATAATCATTTTATCCTTTACAATCAGGGCGCCTACTTTACGGCGTTCGCAATAGGAATTCTGAGCCCAAATGCGGGCCATTTCAAGATAACGTTTGTCAAATTGTGATTGCTTTGCACCATAGGGCTTCGCAGGATTATGTCTGCTCACAACAACTAATTCTAATTATTTGTTAAAACCTGATTGATAAAGGACAACAAAGATAGTATTAATTTTTAGTTATTTGGAATGAATAAAAAGACAAATTGATAAGAAAATAGGTGATGCTTTTTATCTCTAAATTTTTATAAAATATGCATTATTTACAGTAAGATTAAATGAACGTCTAATTGTATAGTTTTCAATTGTTAAATAATTCAATGTTATTGAGTAAGGCTATTTCTTTAATATGAAAGACAAATCCACTAATTTTAATATTGGAATTTCAAGTGCTAAAGATTGGTTATCGTTCTCGATGACAGAGAAATACTTGAAAGCTTTTAAGATTTTGAAAGCAATATGGAAATTTGTTAGTCTTATTGCTAGAGTAATTTTTAAGCATATAAGTAAAATTTTTAATGGTGTATTCACTATCTTCTTAGTGCAAAAAGTCTGAAAAACTACAATTTTATAAGATGCTAACAGCTTGGCAGTATATATATTTATAGGTTGTTCATTAATTGAAGTGAATTTATTTAGATTTTAGTCTTATAATGGTTAAGTTTGAATTTTCTGATAAGAGTTTTTTATGAATCAGTACCCGCTTGAAAATCTGAATGATGAGCAATTTGAAGAATTATCAATCCTTATCTGCAGGGAATTGTTGGGTATTGGTGTAAAGAATTTTTCTAAAGGTAGGGATGGGGCAAAAGATGCTTGGTTTGAAGGGACAGCAGAAAAGTATCCTTCCACCAAAGATTCTTGGAAAGGGAAATTTAATATTCAAGCAAAACACACTACAATTATAAATGCAAGTTGTTCTGATGCTGATTTTTTAAGTGAAACAAACAAAACAGCAGTTCTTACTAAAGAATTAAACAGGTTAAAAGAAGTTAAAAAAGATACCCCTTTTGATTGTTTTCTAATGTTCACTAACAGAAAACTTGCAGGTGAAAAGCTTAGTCTAATTGATAGGGTAAAATTGGAATTGGAAATTGATTTTGCAGACTTGATAGGAAAAGAACAGATTTCAAGTTATCTCGACAACAACTCATTTCTTGCCTATAAATTTGGATTATCTAAATTTATATATCCATTAAGGTTTTTTGAAAAGGATATAAAAGAAGTAATTCTGGTTTTTTCAAGTCAGTTAAGTAGTATTGTTAATGCAACTGGCAATATCATTAATTCGATGGAGAGGGTTGATTTAAAAACGAAAAACGAATTAAACAATTTGGGTAAGGAGTACTTCAATTTTATGACTGACCATTCTTTAGAGTATTTTAAGGGAATTGATAATTTTCTTAAAGACCAGAGGAACGCCAAATATCTAAACTATTATTTAAACACTGTCAGTGATTTACAGGCTCAAATTTCATTAGAAAGGTCAAGCTTTGGAGATTTTAAAGAATTAATTGAACATTTAGTGTCTTTTATTGTGAGTAACAATGAAGAAAAATTAAAAGATATTAGGAGAATTGTTCGGGTATTTATCCATTATATGTATTTTAACTGTGATATTGGACGTAAAAAATGATTAAACCTCATAAATATCTTGATTTAAATCTGTCAGTTATTAACCTGGGGGGTATTGTTTTGTCAATAATGCAAAATGATGTGCTATTGAAATATGACGAACTTTTGAATAAGGTATTGCTTGCAAGAGGTGAAGCAGCAAAAGAATTATTTTTGCCCACATTAAGCTTTCTATATATTTTGGGCAAAGTAGAATATAAAAAGGAAATTGATTCTATTGAATTATTGAAATGAAACTAAGTCAGCTATATGCCAATAAAAGTTTTAAGGACGTCAAATTTAATGATGGGCTAAATCTTGTATTGGGTAAAGTTACTAAGCAGCTTGACTTTGAAAAAGATTCTCACAACCTTGGCAAAACAACTTTGATAACAGTTATTGATTTTATGTTATTAAAGGAACAACTTGACAATAACCATATTTTCAATCAGTATAAAGACAAGTTTTCGGGTTATATTTTCTACCTTGAAATATTATTGAATAATGGTAAATACATAACAATTAAAAGAAATACCGATACTCCGTCAAAAATCTCAATTAAAGAATCAGATAAATCAATTAACTGCTTAAATAAAGAAAGCTGGGATAAGAATAACATAGCTATAAAAAAGGCAAAAGAATTTTTGAATGAACAGCTGAATTTTGATATTCTTAAAATGTATGATTACCGAAAATCAGTAACTTATTTTCTCAGGTCTCAAAAAGATTATAATGAGGTTTTTCAATTAGCTAAATTCTCAAAAGGTGGCGATATACATTGGAAGCCATTTGTTTTTGAATTATTAGGCTTTAATGGTAATTTATTAGAAGAAAAGTATAACACTGATAATGAAATTTCAGAACAAAAAAGTTTGATAACAGGCATTAAGAATAAATTTTCAGTGGATACTGATGAAATTGATAGAATAAAAGGCGCTATTGAATTAAAACGTGATGAACAAAAAGAACTTCAAGAACAGATTGATAATTTTAATTTTTACCAACAGGAACGAAAATTAAACAGGGAATTAGTTGAAGACATAGAAAAAGGAATTTCGGACTTAAATACATTGGAATATAATCTTGAATATGATTTAGAAAAACTGACAGAATCATTGGGGAGCAATATATCTTTTGATATTGACCAATTAAAGAGGTTGTATTCAGAATCTCAGGTCTATTTTCCAGACAATTTGGTTAAAGATTATAAAGAACTTGAAAATTTTAATAAACGAATAACAGAGGAAAGAAACAAGTATTTAATTGAAAAGAAAGCAGAAGTATCAAATAAGCTAATAGAAATCAGAAAAGATTTAATGTTGTACAATGATAAAAGAAATGTACTTCTGTCTGTTTTAAAAGATAAAGATTCATTTAAAAAGTTCAAAACATACCAAATTAATCTAACCAAGGTTGAAGGTGAAATTTCCCGTCTCGAAGAAAAATTAAGGAGTATCAATAATATTGATTCACTAAATGAGCAGGTCAAAAAAATGAACGATAAACTTGATGACCTTAAAGAAAAGATTGGAAACCAAATAAAATCTGATGAAAATAAAATTTATCCCGAAATCAAAAGGATTTTTAGGAATATTTTCAAATATATATTTAACACCCCTGCCTTGATTTATATGAAACAAAATGGTCAGGGCAACATAGATTTTGAAGTTGAAGTATCAAAAGAAAACGAAGTAGAAATTACAGCAGAAGGTAAAGGGAACACGTATCAAAAGATGTTATGTATTTCGTTTGATATTTCTTTACTGGTCGCCTATCATAAGAGTTCTTATTACAGGTTTGTATACCATGACGGTTCACTTGAGGGTTTAGACAATAGAAGAAAGACACAATATATTAACCTTATCAGAGACTACTGTTTAAAATTTAATATCCAGTATATTCTTACTTCAATTCAGGATGACATACCATCGGATATTTTACAAACGTTTAAGAAAAATGAGATTTGCCTCACTTTGGATGATTCTGGGGATAATGGTCGGTTGTTTGAAATGAGTTTTTAAATTAAGAATAATCCTTTCTTTTTTAGTTCTTAATAGAGGTTATTACACTATATTTTTTATTTGTATCCCATAAAACAATAAATCCCTTAGCTATAATTAGATAAGGGATTTTAATTGTACCCGGAGTGGGACTTGAACCCACACAGCCATTACTGGCCACAGGATTTTAAGTCCTGCGTGTCTACCAGTTCCACCATCCGGGCAGAACATATGTCTGAATTATAAAGAACAGGAAAAAAAATCCCAAATTTATTGGGATTTTTTGAGCGGAAAACGGGACTCGAACCCGCGACCCCGACCTTGGCAAGGTCGTGCTCTACCAACTGAGCTATTTCCGCCTGTTAAATTCTTAAATCAATTGTTAAAAGAACTGTGTATCCCTTTTTTACAAGGTGGTGCAAATTTATCCAAATTTTTTATTCTACAAAAAATTTAGCAAAATAATTTCCTGAACCTTACGAGCTACAAACCCGATATTTTCTTGATTTCATTCAGTTTATTCAGTGCTTCGACAGGGGTTAGATTATTGATATCAAGATTTTTTATTTCATCCCTAATCTGTTTCAAAACCGGATCTTCCAGTTGAAAAAAACTCAGCTGAAATCCTTCCCGTTTTTCTGCCAGACCGGAGACAGGTTTTACGGGTGATTTTCTGTCATTCGCTTTTTCAAATTCCTGCAGAATTTCATCTGCACGGGCGACCACGCTTTTGGGCATGCCTGCCATACGTGCTACATGTATTCCGAAACTATGTTCACTGCCTCCCCGCTGGAGCTTTCTTAAAAAGATAACCTTGTCGGGAAGTTCTTTCACAGAAACATTGTAGTTTTTTACCCGTTCGAAGGATGCCTCCATTTCGTTCAACTCATGATAATGGGTAGCAAAAAGCGTTTTGGCTTTTACTTTCGGGTGTTCATGAATGTATTCAGTCATTGCCCAGGCGATGGAAATACCATCAAACGTGCTGGTTCCCCGGCCAATTTCATCGAGCAGAATCAGGCTGCGTTCCGATAAATTATTCAGAATGCTTGCCGTTTCGTTCATTTCCACCATAAAGGTTGATTCACCCAGGGAGATGTTATCGGAAGCTCCCACACGGGTAAATATTTTATCGACGTATCCTATGTTGGCTGAAGTGGCCGGGATAAAGCTTCCTGTTTGCGCCAGCAGCACGATTAGCGCCGTCTGCCTTAACAGTGCCGATTTTCCTGACATGTTCGGCCCGGTGATGATGATGATCTGTTGGGAATGGCTGTCGAGATAGATATCATTTTCAATATATTCCTGATCGGCAGGCAACATGCGTTCGATCACCGGATGTCTCCCCTGTTTGATGTCGATAATTTCCAACTCGTTGATTTCAGGTCTGAAATAATTGTAATCCTGTGCACACCTGGCAAAAGACAACAGGCAATCGAGACGGCCAACCAGCGAGGCATTTAGCTGGATAGGAGCAATATAATCCGCGAGTTCCACCACAAGACTGTTGAACAAACTTGATTCCAACGTAAGAATTTTTTCTTCGGCACCGAGAATTTTAGTCTCATACTCTTTCAATTCCTCCGTAATATAACGTTCGGCGCTTACAAGGGTCTGTTTTCGGATCCATTCAGGAGGAACCTTTTCCTTGTGCGTATTTCGGACTTCGATATAATATCCGAATACATTATTAAAACTAACCTTTAATGAGCTGATACCTGTGCGTTCTGTTTCTCTTTTTTGAAGCTCGAGCAGATAATCTTTTCCCGAAAAAAGAATTTTTCTCAAATCGTCCAGTTCAGGGGATACGCCACCGGCAATCACCTGGCCTTTGCCAACCTGGCCGGCAGGATCATCAACCAGCGTTTGTTCAATCTTCTCACGGATGGTTATACAGGGATTGAGTTGTTCGGCAATCTTAATCAATGCTGTCTCTGATGTTGAAGAACATAAGTCTTTGATGGGAATAATTGCAGCCAGGGCATTTTTCAAATGAACAACCTCACGTGGATTTATTTTTCCCAACGCTACTTTGGAAATAATTCTTTCAAGATCGCCTATAATAGATATCAGTTCTTCGATTTCTGTCTTGAAACCGGTATTTTTCAAATAATATTCAACGATATTCAATCTCTCATTAATCGATTGGATTTCCTTGAGAGGAAAGGATATCCATCTTCTCAGCATTCTTGAACCCATGGGAGTTACGGTTTTGTCCATGATATCTACCAGGGTTTTAGCCCCTTCGTTAATAGAGTGAAAAAGCTCAAGGTTTCGTATGGTAAATTTATCAAGCCAAACGTAATGTTCTTCTTCAATCCTGGAAATGGACGAAATATGCTGCAGATTGGTATGCTGGGTAAGTTCGAGGTAATGCAAAATGGAACCGGCTGCAACAATTCCAAGTTTTAATTCATGAATTCCAAATCCTTTCAGCGAGGCGGTCTGAAAATGGCGCAAGAGCTTTTGCCTGGTAGTATCTTCGGTAAACATCCAGTCTTCAAGGGGATAGGTATAGAACCGGTTGCCGAAGCTCTCCTGAAATAATTTTTGATTCCCCCGTTCGAAGAGTACTTCTTTCGGAGAAAAATTATTCAGCAGTTTATCAATATATTCGATGCTACCTTCGGCAGCAAGAAATTCTCCTGTGGAAATATCAAGAAAAGCCACACCACATGCTTTGTATTCAAAATGCACACTAGCCAGAAAATTATTTTCTTTATGTTCTAAAACATTGTCGTTGAAAGTTACTCCGGGAGTAACCATTTCGGTAATCCCACGTTTTACAATTTTTTTGGTCAGTTTCGGATCTTCAAGTTGTTCACAGATAGCAACCCGTTGTCCTGCACGAACCAGTTTGGGCAGATACGTATCAATGGCATGATAGGGAAATCCGGCCAGATCGACGAAGGAAGCTGAACCATTGGCTCGTTTGGTCAGGGTAATCCCCAAAATATCGGATGCTTTTACAGCATCCGGTCCAAAGGTCTCATAAAAATCTCCAACCCTGAATAATAGAATGGCATCAGGATGTTTTTCCTTGATACTGTAATATTGTTTCATCAAGGGAGTTTCTACAAATCGTTCCGATTCAGCCAAAATTTTTGTTATTAGAGGTTCTAAATTTACTTCAATATGAAGAAAGTGCAAAAGATGCGGAATGAATCATTTAAATTAGTTACGAACAATACTGAATCACAGTATTATCAGTACGTTTGAGTTTTATCGTTTTAATCTTCCCCTGCTGAAGTGAATGACATATATTCCCGAGAGGATAACAATTCCTCCGGAAATATGCCAGACGGTAAGGTGTTCCTTCAGTAGAATGGTTGCCAGAAATGCCGTAATCAGTGGCTGCCCCAAAAGGGTCGGCGCAACAATCGATGCAGGAATATGACCCTGTGAATAAGTGATTAAAAACCATCCGATTACCTGAACTCCAATGCTATATGTAAAAAAAATCACATAGCTATGCAGCGGGTAACCTGTAAAGTTATAATGAAAAAGACGCATCGTCACCAGCAATACCAATGTGGATGATAATGTGCTAATAAACAGGTAGCTTAAAGTGTTGAGAAGTTTTCTGCCGGGTTGTGATAATATCTGAAATATTCCGTAGAAAAATCCGGCCACGGCTCCCATCAACGATCCAAATAAGATGCCGTTGGCTGCAAACAGATCTTTTCGCAATAGTAAGGGTATGCCTGAAAATGCAATCAACAATCCGAGCCAGAAACCGATTTTATGTTTTTCTTTAAAAAATATCATCGAACCAATTCCAACCCATATGGGCGCTGTATTTGCGAAAACAGTAGGAATGGTTGCATTGCTGGCCACAATACCCGTTGACCACAACGACATATCCATTCCGAAACATATTCCGGCAAGTATGGCCAGAATTATTCCATTGATTTTTAATTTAATATCTGATTTCAGAAGTGTAATCAGGAAGGGTACGATGAGGACACATGATGCAATCGACATTCTGTAAAAAGCGGTTACGATGCCCGGAGCATCCGCAATCCTGATAAATATAGCAGAACAACTCATAAAAACCAGACCAATACTAAGCGCCAGATATGCCCGCATGAATTAAATATGAATTAGATATGCGAATTAAGGGTTAAAACTTATTAGCATATATAATTAATAATCTGTATTTTGCAAACTTGCTTTAATGGTACTTAGTGAATTTGTGCCCCTGTCTGCCAAAGCAATGCGGCGGGCAGGTTTGTGGCTAACTTCCTTTTGCCACTAAGGCACTAAAACACAAAGATTCACAAAGATAAAGTCCATAATATTTGATTTCGACCCTTAATTCGCATTAGATATTTATAATCGTCAAAATTACCAGAATATTTCAACCTTTTGTGATTGACAGATAATAAAAAAAACGAATTGTTTTGATGCAATAATTTTCTATGGTATGAGTTATTATAATTGCAGAGTCTTTCAACAAATAATTCATGAATAGGTAAAGATTGGCAGGAATGGCATTTCATACGTTTCGTTGAAATACTTTGAAGAGAAAAGTTAAAAAAATCAACAGTTAAAATCAGAAAAATCATGATAGCAAAGACTATTTATAAAATGGGAGTCATTACTGTTCTGGCCGGAACTTTATTTACTTCCTGCGGTAACAAAAGTACAGAATCTATGGTATCGGAGAAGAGAATGACAAACACAGAGACAACCTATAGTAAAGATATCGGAAAAGATAAAACAGATCTTAAAATGCAGGCTATGGCTGTTATTAACGACTTCAATAAAAAAGCCAATGAGATTAAAGTCGCTGCATATAAGAATGGTAAAAATCTGGATGAAGATGTAAAGCAAACGCTAATCCAGACAGAGGAACAATTAACTCAGATACAGGATATGCTGAATGAACTTGACTTTCAGTCAACAGAAACCTGGCCGGAATTTAGCAAAACACTGCACCAGGAATTGGAAACAGTGAAAGCAAATATTACAAACCTTTCCGGTAAGAATATCGGGTAATCAGATCATCAGAAAATTCCTCGCTTTTAAACAAGGTCTTTTCCAAAAGGCGATAGAGCCAGCGATACCAGTTTCATATGTTGTATGGAGAAAGGTATCCCTATAATGGTAATTGCGCAAAGCAAGGCAAATACCAGATGCGTAAGAGATATCCATATGCCCCCGGTCAGCAGCCAGATAACATTCAACAGAATGGATAAACAGCCATTTGCCCGTTCGCTGGTTCGTATTTCTTTACCAAAGGGCGCAAGCGAAAGTATTCCCAGTTTGAACATTTGTATGCCAAAGGGAATCCCGATAATGGTGAGGCACTGTACAAAGCCTCCAATCACATAACCAAAAAACAGGAATATTCCTCCTCCAAGGAATATCCAAAGTATGTTACCGAGTAGTGTCATAAGTTATATTTTCGTTCTGGTTAAAAGTAACACTTTTCTATTAAAATAAACTTCTGTTTTATTTCAGTAATTTTGTCGGCTATTCTGTTTTTTGTTTCCGATGGATAAAACATTGCTGAAAGAATTTCTTAACGAGAAATACCTGCAATATAACAATACAGATTTCATTGTTTCGGACCCGGTACTGATACCGCATCAGTTTTCGGAACCCCGGGATATTGAAATTGCGGCATTTCTTACAGCCACAATCGCCTGGGGACAAAGAAAAACCATTATCAGCAATGCACTGCGCTTAATGAAACTGATGGGGAATAGACCTTATGAATTTATTGCAAATGCCGGGAAAGAGGAATTTAGTTTACTGCAAAATTTTATTCATCGCACATTTAACGGCATTGACACGATTTATTTTATAAAATCATTGAAAAACATATATTCAAACTACGGAGGACTGAAAGAAGTATTTGAACGTAACTATGCATTCACCGGAAATCTAAAAGAAACGATTATTCAGTTCAGAAAGATTTTTACGGAGCTTTCCATACCGGAACGGACACAAAAACATATTTCTAATGTTGACAAGAATGCCCCGGCGAAGAGAATAAACCTGTTTATACGGTGGATGGTTCGCAAAGATAATCACGGAGTGGATTTTGGCATCTGGAACAAAATTCCGGCCTCAGCCTTGTTTATTCCTTTGGATGTACATACCGGAAAAGTTGCCAGAGCCCTTGGATTATTATTACGGAAACAGAATGACTGGAAAGCGGTGGAAGAGTTAACGGAAAAACTGAGGCAATTCGACCCGAATGATCCTGTAAAATATGATTATGCACTCTTTGGGCTGGGCATCTTCGAAAATTTCAATTCAGAATAGGTATGCCAAATCCCTACTTTCACTTCAAGCAATTTACTATTTATCATGACAAATGTGCCATGAAAATTGGTACCGACGGAGTATTGCTTGGGGCATGGACATATGTGGATACGATAAAATCGGCATTGGATGTGGGTACAGGAACGGGGATTATTGCAATCATGCTGGCCCAGCGCAGCAGTGCTGTTATTGATGCAGTGGAAATTGATGAGAAAGCCTGTGTTCAGGCGGTTGATAATATTGCCGGCTGTCCATGGCATCACAGAGTCAAACTGATTCATGCCTCATTTCAGGAGTATGCAAAAACCTGTAACAAAACGTACGATCTGATTGTTACCAATCCACCTTATTTTAATAACCTGTATCGTCCGGCTGAAAAGTCCAGGGCTATAGCCAGGCATGACGACGCTCTTCCGTTACATGAGTTGGTTAATTATTCCGCAGGGATACTTTCCGAAACCGGAATCATTTCAGTGATCTTACCGGAAATATCTTTTCCCCAATATCTTGGTTATCTTGAAAAAGAAAAACTGCACGTTCAACGGATTTTATATCTTAAACCTACTCCTAATAAACCTGTGATACGAATGTTGATAGAAGCCGGAAAAGCAAAAGTCAACCGTATCGAAGAATCCATGGTCATTGAAACGGGTGAGGGACATAATTATACCGATCAATATAAGCAGCTTACCAGGGATTTTTATCTCGCATTTTGATAAATTTTATGGATTTCTTCTATATATTCACAAGGTTGAATTTTTTCAATTACACAACTTCAAAATCATACGCATGAAGAAGTTTTTTTCACTTTTGGTTTTTGCACTTACGATTATAAATACGTATTCACAGCATATTCCCGAAGGGTATTTATTACAATATCACCAGGATTTTAGCAATAAAACATCAATTCAGGATTTTAGAATTTCTATTCCCGGTATTTCCCTTATCGGAACTGAAAAGGGGAATTATTTTTTGGAAATTACTGCTCACACAGATACAACAACACCCCCATATCAACCTTCCACCATCTGCCTGCTTGATAATTTCATATTCGGTGAATATGTTATGGAAGCAACTATCATGCTGACGGGTGAAAGCGAAATTCAACCTCTGTGGTTTTTGACCGGGATAAAAGATTCCTTAAATTATTATTGTCTGAACATATCGCAGGTAGCTGGTGTTGACAGTATCCATGGTTATGCAATTCTTCGGGGAGAGCCCAGAGAAATAAATATAAAGATAAACAGTCCCGTTTCCTTGAAACCTGACAAATGGTATAAGGTAAGAATAGAACGGGATATTATTAATCCTGCTGTAAAAATATTTATCGGTGATCTGAAAACTCCGGTAATGGAAATCAATGATCGGACATTTATTATGGGATATATCGGATTTGGGATCAGCAGTGGATCTGTAAGAATTGGGAATATCAATATCTGGTCACAAACTTCAATTCCTCAACCTGCAGGATTTTTCAGCAAATAATCCATCCCAAATTTATCCTTGGTTCATACTGATTGAGCCTTGAAGGAATTCTTTCGGGTGTGCATAAATTCAGCAAAAAAATCAATTATCTTTTTTCAAATTTCCATATTTTTGCACCTGACCTAACCTGATTACTAATTAAACCAATTCCTAACCTGATGTTTAAAAAGGTTATACTGTTAATTTTCCTTATAACAGGGCTTTTTATTTTCCTTCCGGATGAGCTAAAATCTACCAATAGAAATAGTACACTATCTGAAGAATCTATTTCGGTGGATAATTTTCAGAATTTATATCAGGATTTGCAGGATCCGGAATTAAATGTTGAGGGGTTTAAAAATGCATTCACTGGTTTTGAACGCATCGTTCATTTAGATAAAAGGGTGAACGATAGAATACTTACCTTCATTGATTATTCAAAACCCTCTTCGGAAAAAAGACTGTTTGTTATTGATCTGGAACATAAAAAAATTATTTTTAAAACCTATGTAGCCCATGGCAGAAACAGCGGAGTTAATTTTGCCGAAGCATTTTCAAACAATATACATTCCTACATGAGCAGTCTTGGATTTTTTATTACCGGTACTTCCTATATAGGGAAACACGGGTATTCTCTTACGCTTGACGGACTTGAAAAAGGATTCAACGACAATGCAAAAAAACGGGCAATTGTCATGCACCCTGCCAGTTATGTAAGCGAAAGCTATATTGAAAAATATGGCAGGCTTGGCAGAAGTTTTGGCTGTCCGTCCATTCCGGTAGAAAATCATCAATTCCTAATTGATCTTATCAAAAATAAAACCTGTTTGTTTGCTTATTTTCCCGATAGCAGCTACCTTGAAGGTTCAGGTTACCTAAACTAATCTCTCTTAATGGATATTGATGTGGAAACTCATCGTCCGGTTTAGCTAATAATTTATTGAGATAATATAGCATCCAAAGAAATTAATACGAATATTTTCCAGGCAAAAGCGAAAAACGTATATTTGAAAAAAAAAAGTGTTGCTTCAGACTTCGGGATATTTATTGATTATTTCTGAAATAAATATGACCTTCAATTAAAAAAATCATGGAATTTTGGGTATTTATAGACTGGATGAACATTTTTCTGCTCACCTTTTTTTCAGGTTATTTTTTATTTTCGCGGAAACAGTTGTTACATACAAGGTTAATAACCTTATTTCTGTTGTTGTTAGCTCTCTCAAATCTTTTGTTCATATTAAAAGTCTATTATGAAGTAGGATGTATAAACCGGATAAAATGGCTGAGACATAGCGATATTGCTATTTATTTTTTGCTTAATCCGATAATTTATTTTTATACTGTATCACTAATAGATACAGGTTTCAGATTCAAAAAGACTCACCTGTGGCAGTTAATCCCGTTTATATTTTTTCTGTTTCTGCCCATTCTGAATATATATCTGAAAAGTCTTTTGCAGGTTAGGACACTTTATGCATCAAAATTTGTAAGTTTTGCTCTGCCTGTGCAAACAATTGTTTATTTACTGGCAGCTTTGCAAAAAATTTCCAGTTATGGTCAAAGGCTGGGAATTTCCGGAAAATTAAATGACAAAAATAAAGTTTCCTGGTTAAAAGTTGTAATAATCGGATTGCTGATAGAATGGCTGGCATTTAATTTATATAATTTGCATTTTATGCTGATAAGTTATAAAATACCCTATCTTTTCACTTCGATGCATATACTTGCTCTAATCATCAATATCATTTTGATTTATGTAGGATTACACTTCGGATCTGTTTTTAGAATTACACGGGTATTAAGAAATTATGGAGCAGAACTCACCGATGAAGACATGAACCAATACCTGGAGAATCTGAAAGTGTATATGAATTTTGAAAAACCCTATTTGAATCCCGATATCACTTTGGAACTTATTGCAGAAGCAGTAAATATCAAACCACGTATTCTTTCCAGGATAATTAACGGAAAACTGAATAAGAACTTCAAAGAATTTGTTAATGAATATAGGTTAGGGGAAAGCATTGCACAGCTAAAGAACAATAAGTATCAGACAAAAACCATCCTGGAGATTTTATATGATTCGGGTTTCAATTCAAAATCTACCTTTTATAATCTGTTTGAAAAATATACCGGTCAAAGTCCTGTTCAATTCAGGAAATCTATGCTAAAAAAGGATTCCTAAATGTAATTTTCAAAGTAAGAGAAAAAAATCAATCCAAAAACCTGTTTTCGGACTTATTACTAAACCACACGTTTTACTTTTGCGGCAGGTCATTAAAATCGTATCAATACTTTTTCGATTTGGTAGTCACAACGTATTCAAAAATAATTAAGTAAACAAATATTATGAAAAAAAGAATTTTAATCCTTTCAGTCATTGTGTTCATTGTGTTAAATGGTTGTTCAAAAGATGAGAAAATTACACCGGTACCGGAACCCAAATATACAATTGAAACAATAACAATTCATTCCCCTTCATTAAAAAACAGTGCTATTTATGTAGATACAGTACAAAAGGCCAGAGTCTATCTTCCTCCTTTTTACCAGACTGATACAGGTACCCGCTATCCGGTAGTATATTTCATTCATGGATATAGTTCCGATTATAGGGAAGACTATGGAATATTTTATGCTGCATATAATGAAATGATTGATGGAAATATAAATGAATTTATTATTGTTACTGTTAATAGTGCAGGTAGTTTAGGAGGTACTTTTTGTGTTAATTCACCAGTAACCGGAAACTGGGAAGACAATCTCACGCAGGAAGTTATATATAGTATTGATTCAAAATACAGAACCCTTCCCAAAAAGGAATCAAGAGGAATTGCGGGAGAGTCGATGGGCGGGTTTGGTTGCCTGTACCTGGGATTACGACATGCTGATATTTATAATCTTGTATATGCAATTGCTCCGGGAGTATTGAAAGAAATAGATTTTATGGGGGCTTATGATATCTGGCTCAGAGACGGTGGGTTGTTTATAAGTGCCTATGGCGCCGCCTTTTCCCCAAATCAGGAATTAAGCTATCCTTATGCCGAGAAGCCTGTATTTGATGGCTCAGATGAGGATAACCGGATAATTGAAAACTGGGAAAAAGGTTTTGGCTATTTCGACAAAAAGATAGAAGATTACCTTGCAGGTACTTCCCGACTAAAAAAAATCGGAATTGATTACGGAACGGCAGATTATTATTACTGGATCCCTCGTGGTTGTGTATATCTGGCAGATTTACTTGAAGAAAAGGGGATACCCTATGAAAAAAATGTAAATTATGGTGGTCCTCATGGGGTGGACATTGACCAGGTAAAGGCGTTTATGTTTCCTTTTTTCTCTGATAATCTGGTATTTGAATAGCCGGATATCCAGGTTATAAATTACCCGTGTATATACCAATGAAAATTTGGATCATGATCAATGTGAATAATATTCACAGTAATTTGGGGATTCATTTAATCGGACCTGAAATGGAGCCCGAATGATGTTAAAAATGGCTTACTCCAGATATTTTTCCATCACAGACAGCAAGGTTTAGATCAACACTGGCTTTAATATATAATCGTTAAGCCCTGTTTTTTGTAATTTTTCCTCATCAATTTTTAAGGAATAAGCCGATAGTGCAATGATGGGGATAACCGAATTATTTTCCCTGATTTTTTTTGTAACGGCATATCCGTCCTGCCGGGGCATTTTAATATCCATCAGGATTAGATTCGGATGGTTTTTGGCATACATTGCAAGAGCTTCCTCCCCGTTTTTGGCATGATATATGGTTATCTGCGAAGGTTCAAGAACATCGGACAGATATTCAAAATTGCTCTCTTCATCTTCTGTAATCAGGATTTTCTTATCTTTCCAGTTTACCACAACATCCTCTTTTTCTTTGTTCTGTATAATTTCAGAATTCTTAACAGATAAGTAGGGGATAGTGAAATTGACGGTTGTCCCTTTTCCTTTTTCTGATTCAAGCCGTATCTTTCCGCCAAGTTTGTTAATATAAGCCTTGGCAATAGCAAGGCCTAGTCCGGTACCTCCATATTCTCTTGTATAATTTTCGTCAGCCTGGCGGAATCTTTCAAAAATGATGGCTTGATCATTTTAAGGATGTAAATGAAAATGGTTACAATTTCGATGTACTGCTTACAGATTATAGTCTGACAGGTATGAGCGGCCTGGAACTTATAAAAACATCAGGCAGATAAGAAGAATTCCGATAGCAATTGTGATGATTTCGGGTCAGGGTGATGAAGAAATTGCCATTCAGGCTTTGCGGCTTTGCGTGAAAAGGTATTCGTTTATTTGCCATACGTGGAGAGATAAACGAACAAAACATTCGTATTTATTCTAGTTAGTGGCCAGCAAAAGAAGTACTTTCCAAAATTTAATGTCCTGATTTTTAAGTATCATTGTTTATAGATAAATTGATGCGAAATAAAAACATTAACATTATAATTACCAGATATGGTTGACGAAAAAGATGTTAAAATGCAACTTGCAGCACATCTATTTGACAAGGGTATAATGTCGTCAGGACAAGCAGCTGATTTGGTTGGTATTTCAAAAATTGTATTCAACACCAATAAAGTTTAAATTCGTAACCGGAAAATAAACTTCTATATCATGAAAAAATCAATCTGGTATTTGTTTTTGCTTCTTCTATTCATATTACCGTCGTGTAAGAAAAATCAATCCGTTGTAACTACCAAAGAAATAATTGTTGATGCCCCTTTTGAGATGCCGGGCATCAAAATTCCGGATTTTAATACCTGCACTAAGTTTTCGATTGCTGATTTTGGGGCTGTACCGGGGAATCAGAAAAAAACAACGCAGGCAATTGCATATGCCATTGATAAAGCGCATAAAATCGGGGGAGGGATTGTCATTATCCCGGAAGGAGAGTGGTTCACCGGTAAAATTCACCTGAAAAGCAATGTGGATTTGCATTTGAGTAAAGGGGCAGTGCTTGTTTTTTCAGGCAATCCGGAGGATTACTTACCTCCTGTTCCCACTACCTGGGAAGGGATGGAATGTTACAACTATTCGCCGCTGATTTATGCTTATCAATGTAAAAACATCGCCATTACAGGTGAGGGCGAGCTGAAGGCAGAAATGGAAGTCTGGGAAAAATGGTACGCACGCCCCAGGGCACACATGGAAAGTCTTAAACGATTGTACAATCTGGCTTCGTATGGCCGTCCGGTGGAGGAAAGGCAGATGGTTAACGACAGCTCCCATCTGCGCCCGCAGTTTATTCAGTTCAATCGTTGTGAAAACATTTTACTGGAAGGAATATCCATCGTAAACAGTCCTTTCTGGACTATTCATCCTTATTTGTCCAACAATGTTGTAATTAGAAATGTAAAGGTTTGGGCGCATGGACATAACAATGATGGCATAGATCCGGATATGAGCCGGAATGTGCTCATTGAAAATTGTCTGCTGGACCAGGGAGATGATGCCATTGCAATTAAATCGGGACGAAACCAGGATGCATGGCGATTGCATACGCCTGCAAAAAATATTGTCATCCGGAACTGCATCGTAAAAAACGGGCACCAGCTGGTGGCCATAGGAAGCGAACTTTCCGGAGGCATTGAAAATGTTTTTGTGGATAGCTGCATTGTGGTTGACGGGGCAAAATTAAATCACCTTTTGTTCATAAAAACAAATGAACGAAGGGGTGGATTCGTTAACAATATCTACATGCGCAATATTACCGCAGGAAAGATTGACCGGGGAATTCTTGGAATTGAAACCGATGTGTTGTATCAGTGGCGCGACTTGGTTCCTACCATTGAACGAAGACTTACCCCCATTAAAAACATTTATCTGGAAAACATAAGCGCTACGTATGTGACGTTTATTTCAAACATTATTGGTCAATCGGAACTGCCGGTGGAAAATGTATTCCTTAAAAATGTTACTGCGGACACTGTCCAACAAGAAAAGCATTTACATGAAAACCTGCTGAATTTTACCGTTGAGAATTGAAATGATTTTATCAGGTTTCATTGAGGATTTCATAATAATACTCCCGCTGGCCGGCATTAGCGACTCCACCCTCTCTCCTTTGCATTATTTATTATTAATCGCCGAAGTATGCATCTTGGGCCTAAAGCATAATTATAATATGTCGGGTTTAATTCTCCTGCAGAGCGGGGCATCCCAATTGCTGTAAACTTAAGACTGGAAAGTATGCTAAAGCGCACTTAATTACAAATGGATGCCCTAAATTTCACCCAACTAAAGTAGGGAGTTAATCTAATAAGAATAACACCATGCTTCAGCATGGTGAATTTAGATAACCAATACCTTTAATGAGCTGACTTCAGTCAGCTTTTCTAAAATTGACATCAATGGGGGGCATCCCCCAGGCACAGAAAATTCATAAAATAAATTGAATATATTTGGAGTTAGATTATCTGACAGGTTTCAGTAATTAAAAGAAAAGTATCTTTACACATTGACTAATAGCCTGTCAGGCACTCAAATAATTAAGTTTTTGATATACTAAAATCAACGTAATGAAAACAACTTACTAAAACCC
Organism: uncultured Bacteroidales bacterium; assembly: GCA_963781805.1. Lineage (GTDB taxonomy): Bacteria > Bacteroidota > Bacteroidia > Bacteroidales > UBA10428 > JAFGPL01. Next base: position 3,209,746 of record CAWAHF010000004.1, on the reverse strand, counting down.
ATTCATCATGAAAACAATCAGGCTCTTATTCGCAGGATTTAATTTAATTTTTGGTTTATCTGTTTTAGCACAACAGGTTGAAACAATCCCTGATTTATCCGGGACCGGAGATTCCGCTATATGGGTTTTAAATAACAGGGAAGCAACCATTGAATCAGATGGTGCAATCCATCTAAACGGGAAACCGGGAGACGGATTGCTTTGGTATAAAGAGCCTGTTTTTACAAATGGGAAAATTGAATGTGATATCAAAGGTCAGGATTTACAGGGAAGAAGCTTTGTCGGTTTAGCCTTTCATGGGTTAAACGATAGCACCTATGATGCAATATATTTTCGTCCTTTTAATTTTAAAAATAAAGAGCGGAATGGTCATTCAGTTCAATATATTTCTCATCCGGAATATACCTGGTATAAATTAAGAGAAGAGCATCCCCGGGAATATGAGAACAAGTTAACTAGTGTTCCTGACCCAAATGATTGGTTTCATGTCACAATTACAGTTGATTATCCAAATGTGAAGGTATGTGTAAATAATTCAGACGAACCTTCGCTAAAAGTTATTCAGCTTAGTTCAGGAAAAGAAGGATGGATAGGTTTTTGGGTTGGAAACAACTCAGAAGGGTACTTTAAAAATTTAAAAATCACTTCTACAGATAGAAATGAATTATAAGAGACAGGATAACGAACTGCCCCTGGCCATTTCAGAATGGGGATGGCGGTATCATCATATCGGAATACCAACGGATACCCTCATTGAGGGTGAAAGATACCTGCCGCAATTAAAATTTCATGTTTCCGGTTTTGAATCAAGCCCTTTTGGCATTGAGTGGATGAGGTTTGATGCTGACAGTTCGATGGATGACTTAATAAAGCGGGTTCCGCATGTAGCATTTGAAGTTGAGGATTTGGATTACGAACTTTCCAGACACGAATTTAAAATACTCACACCTCCCAATTCTCCCGGGGAAGGAATTCGGGTTGCCATGATTGTTCATAACGGGGCACCTATTGAGTTGATAGAATTTTGTAAAGATCAGAAAAAATGAATCATCAAAAACACAATTCGGTAATCGTACGGCTTATATTTTATAAAATACCAGCCAGCTTACTTTTATTAATGTGGATTTTTCAATCCATACAGGGACAGGTTTCTTCCCGGAGAACTGCAGATGTCAGGGTTAAACAATCTACTTTTCACAATCCGCTCCATACGAGTGGTCCAGATCCCTGGTTAACATATTATCAGGGCTTTTATTATATGGCAACTACCACTTGGGGAGACGCTTCGGTAGGTTTGACCATGCGAAAAGCCAAAACGATTAACGAATTAAAAACAACCACTCCTTTGCAAATCTGGCAGGATACAAATTCTTTACGCTGCTGCAATTTCTGGGCGCCTGAGTTCTTCCGGTTAAATGGGCCGGATGGCTTAAGGTGGTATGGATATTATACCGGGGGTGCGCCAGGAACTAATTATGTCAATACGCAGTTTCTGCTGGTAATAGAAAGTGAAGGTGACGATCTGATGGGCCCCTATACCTACAAAGGTAAAATTGTTGATCGTAATGCACTCGATGCCTCAGTCATTAAGCTAAACGGAAAAATGTACCTTATTTACAGTGAATGGAATTCAACACAGGATGTTGCTATCAAAGAAATGAGCAGTCCCTGGGAAACCATAGGCGAAGAGGTTGTTATTTCAAGACCTGAACTCGAATGGGAACGACAGGAAGGTACGGTAAACGAAGGCCCGGTAGCGCTTCAGCACAACGACCGCACATTTATTATTTACTCAGCAAGCGCCTGCTGGGGTCCAAACTACAAACTTGGCATGCTGGAATATAAAGGGGGCGATCCATTGAATCCGGATGCATGGAAAAAATATCCCAAACCGGTTTTTCAGCGTTTGGACAGCGCTGGAGTATATGGTCCGGGACACAACAATTTTTTCAAATCGCCCGATGGAACGGAAGACTGGATAATCTATCATGCCAACGATAATGTCACTGATGGTTGTGATATGAATCGTATAGCCTGTATCCAGAAATTCACCTGGAACGAGGATGGAACACCCTACTTTGGAGTTCCGGTATCAAACTCAACCGAATTACCGATACCTTCGGGCGAATAGCTGTCATTCACCGACAGTGTTTTATATACCATCGTGACTGAAGTATTATAAACCTGTTAACTAATTATTTTACACACATACTTCTGTAGAGACAAACTATTGGCAGCAAATGAGTTTACAGAAAAGTAATTATACAGTTCATAGCAAAATTGTATGATACCAACTATTTTTTAACAGACACCTACGACTTGAGAATTAAAACAAAAAGGTATAGCTGTTAGTTATTGGGGAAATGTTTTTAATAATCATAAGAGGGTATTCAACAAACCGGTTTTAGTGTGCGTTAAAATAGATAGTGTCTAAAAAGTGTAAAATGTAAGATGAATTGAAATCGGGTTGGTGCGGTTTTTAAAAATTGAGGACTACTTTCCAATTAAAGTTTTTTTTCGTAATTTTAATACATATAAGTCAGGCAATTATGCCGAAAAATAAAACCATACTTATTATTGACGACTCCAGTACAAGCCTGATGTTACTGGAATATTCCCTTAAATCGGCTGGGTTCAATCCGGTACTTGCAAGCAGTGTTAGCGAAGCCAGGAAGATTTTATCAAAATCAAAACCGGTTTTAATACTATTGGATTTATTTATGCCGAAAGTCTCTGGGTATGATTTTTTAAAAATGAAATCAGAACTCAAAATTAAAGACATCCCTGTAATTGTTGTTTCGGCATACAACAGCAGCGAATCTATTCAATTAACGATGGATTTGGGAGCCTCCGAATTTATTGCAAAACCGTTCAAAATTGAACACGTCGTCGAAACTGTTAAGAGATATGTCAGATAATCTCTTTTATAGGTAGAGTTTATCCTGTCTAATTACCTGTTATCCTAGCAGCAATTACTTGTCAGGCTTGAACTGCCTCAAAGGAATTTTATTATTTTGAAATACAGGATTAACATTTCCATAATTCTGAAGTAAAACCATTGCTCATCTGGAAATATTTAATCTATAAATAATCTTTGAGAACCAATATAAGAGTATCTATTGATACAGGTTTTGAAATATAGTTATTAAATCCTGCTTTTTGAATTTTCTCATCTTCAATTTTTAAGGAATATGCCGATAATGCAATAATAGGAATAGCTGTATCATTCTCTCTTATTTTTCTGGTAACAGCATATCCATCAAGTTTTGGCATTTTAATATCCATGAGGATTAGATTCGGATGATATTTCGTATACATCTCAAGGGTTTCTTCTCCATCGGTACCATGATATATGGTTATCTTTGTAGGTTCAAGAGCTTCGACAAGATATTCATAATTACTTTCCTCATCTTCAGCAATCAGAATGCGATTTGCTGCCCAGTTATAATTATGGGGATCGATTCTTTCTTTTTCCATGGTGGATATTTTTTGTGCTCCTGTATCGTAGGGAATGGTAAAGTGAAAAGTACTTCCCTCTCCTTTTATCGATTCAACCCAAATGGAACCTCCTAATTTATTTACATAAGCTTTGGCGATTGCCAGCCCAAGCCCTGTGCCTCCAAATTCCCTTGTATAATTTTCGTCGGCTTGCCGGAACCTGTCAAATATTATATTTATATTTTTCTCGTCAATCCCAACTCCAGTGTCTTTAACGGCAAATTCAATCATTGAATCTTTTAGTACTTCAGAAATAGTGATACTGCCTGATTTGGTAAACTTAATGGCATTATCTGCCAGATTCGATAATACCTGGAGTAATTTAGTCCCATCTGTGCTGATAATGGCATTTTCAAGGAATTCATTTTTGACTATTTCCAAGGTCAGGTTTTTCTTTTTACAGGATTGTTCAAAAAAGTAATAAAGTTCATTTAATAATTCATTAAGATGAACAGTATCATATTGCAATTCAATAATACCGGATTCTATTTTGGAGATATCTATAATGTCATTCACAACCGTAAGAAGTCTTTCACAACTTGTATTTATTACATTAAGATATTGTTCCTGTTTGCTATCATTTAGCGGCGTTTGCTGCAAAATTTGTGTAAAACCAAGAATCCCGTTCATAGGTGTCCGGATTTCATGACTCATGTTGGCCAGGAAGGAAGTTTTAAGCCGGTCGCTTTCTTCGGCTTTTTCTTTAGCTGTTCGAAGCTCTTCATTCATTTTCTGCATTTGTTCAATGCTTTCGGTTAGTTCTTCGTTCAACATTAAATATTCCTGATTAAGTCGCTGAAATTCTTCATTCTTCTCCTTTAAACGCTGGTCGCGCTCTAACAGGATTTCTTCAACTTTCTTCCTCTCAGTGATATCATGTCCGATTCCGATAAGTCCGGTTATTTTTCCCTCATGATCATACAAGGGTAATTTTGAAGTTAGTAACCAACGGCTTCTTCCATCAATTCTTTTTACAAGCTCTTCTTTGTTCAGAATAGGTTTTCCTTCCTCAATTACTTTTCGGTCATCAGATAGAAAAGGTTCAGCAATTTCTTTTGAGAAGAGCTGACTGTCGTCTTTTCCGAGGACCTCTTCTTCGGGTTTTCCAATAACTTCCAAATCTGCTTTGTTTACCAATACCTTACGCATTTTGGTATCTTTCACATAGATATTATCCGGAAGATTGTCAATGAGCGTTCGCAACAGGATACGTTCCATTGCCAGTTTTTCTGCAGCAAGTATCTGTTCGGTAATATCCCGGGCTACACCCTCGTAAGCAATCAGGTTTTCGTTTTCATCATATATAGGAACATTTCGTTGTTCTGTCCAGTATAGGCTTCCATTTTTATTAATCCATCTTAAGGTTAAGGGTTTGTTAAAATATTCCGTCAGATTTTCAAGTAAAAGATGATCCTCAGGATATATCATTTTAAATCCCAAATCAGGATCTGCATAAAATTCTTCAGGGGTATAACCTGTTATAGAGTTTGCTGCAGGGCTTACATAACTATATTTCTTTTGAGGCAGATAATCGTACCGATAGATGATATCCAGAGAATTTTCGGCCAATCGCCTGAAACGTTCCTCACTTTGCTGTAGCGCCACCTGTTTTTTTTCAAGTTCGTGATGCTGAAAGGCGCTCAAAAGCATAGATGGCAAGCGGTATAAGTAGTTAGTTCTTTTTACAAGGTATTCATCGGCACCAAGCCGTAATGCCTGTATGGCAACTTCTTCATCGCCCTGACCGGAAACCATCACAATAGCTATTGGAATTTGTCTAATCTGCCTTATTGTTTTTATAAGTTCCAGGCCGCTCATACCTGCCAGACGATAATCGGTAAGCAGTACATCGAAATTACAGTTATTGTTTTTATCAATTTTGATAATATCCAGCACTTCATCGGAATTATTACATACGGTAAGATTTAAATATGGCGCATATTGGCTCAGATGTCGTTTGGTGAGTTCTATATCTGCGGTATTAGGTTCCGTATATACAACATTCAGTTTTTTTTGATTCCTGCTAAAGTTTTCATTACAATGCGTAATTGCGGCTATAATTATTTTAGCAAGATTATCAAGATAACTTTTCTGTTTGACAATATAATCATCTGCACCGGCCTTCAAGGCTGCAACTGCTGATTCTTCATCACCCGATCCAGTGAGGACAATCACTGCAACCGGACGATTTTCCCCTTTGATTTCCATCAGTAAATCCAACCCGCTTCCGTCAGGCAGGTTCATGTCCAGAAGAACCATATCAAAATCACACTTAGGGAATAAATGTTTTCTTGCTTCTGTCAGGGAGGTAACTACTGTCAGTTTATTTCCCGAAATATCCTTATTCAGTTGCCTTCTGGTTAATTCTGCATCTGTTTTATTGTCTTCAATATATAGAATTTTCATGGTCTATTCATTATTGGTGAGATAATCTTTGGGTGGCTCATTTAATACATTCCAGTAGAGTTCAATGTGAGCAGCAACCTCAATAAACTTTTCAAAATTCACCGGTTTAACAATGTACGAGTTGGTTCCTAATTTATAAGCCCTGACAATATCATTATCCTCTTTAGAGGTTGTTAATATAACCACAGGAATTGTTCGGTATTTCGGATGCAATTTGATTGCTTTTAGAACTTCCAGTCCGCTAATCTTGGGTAGTTTTAAGTCTAATAAAATTACAACCGGCAATGGTTCTCCTCTTTCCCAATTCTTTATCCATGAAATTGCTTCTTCACCATCACGGGCAATCTGAATAGGATTGGTGATATTTCTTTTTGAAAAAGCTCGAATCGTCAAATCCACATCCATGGGATTGTCTTCTACCAGAAAAATAGGTTTGTTGTGTCTGATTGTCATTATCTTAATTATTAGGGAATTCGATATAAAAAACAGATCCTTTGCCCGTACTACTTTCGGCCCAAATCGTACCACCCATTCGTTCCATGGCCTTTTTTACCATGGCCAGTCCTATTCCGGTTCCGGGATAATCTTCCGCTCTTTGCAATCGCTGGAATATTTCAAATATCCTGTTGTGGTACTGCATATCAAACCCAATGCCATTATCACGCACATACAGGACTGTTGAGTGATTATGCTTTTCTAAGCCTATTTCTATTTTTGGATTACTGACGGTTTTTGTGAATTTTACAGCATTTTCAATCAGATTTCTTAAGATAATGCCAAGTCCGTCAGGATCTAATTTTAATTCTTTTTTTTGAAAATTAATATCTATCAGGGCCTTAGTCTCAGGATATTCTTTTAGTATTTGAGCTACAGTATTTTTCGTTATCTGATAAATATCAATCTTTACCGGATTAAGTTTATATCTTTCAAGTCTTGAATAGTTAAGCAGGTCTTCAATCAATAGATCCATCTGAAGAGTGCTTTCCCTGATATTTTGTATGAATTGTTTAGCTTCGTTGTTGAGGTTATTTGAATATTCTTCTACTAGGAGACGGCTATATCCATCTATTCCTCTCAGGGGCGCTTTCAAATCGTGTGAAACAGAATAGGCGAACGTCTCTAGCTCATGGTTTTTGGCAGCCAGCTGGTCGGTTCTTTCTTTAACTTTTTGCTCTAATTCTGCGTTAAGTTTAATAATTTCATCTTCAGCAAACTTAAGCTGGGTAATATCGGTATGGATTCCCAACATTCTTAAAGGTTTTCCCTGGGGATCAAAGGATACAATTTCACCGGTTGAAAGTATCCAGACCCAGCCTCCGGATTGTGTTTTTTGCCTGAATTCAACCTGATATTCTTCAATTCTACCGGTGACATAATCTTCATATACTTTGTAAACCCGAATCCGATCATCAGGATGAAGGCGTTCCTGCCATTTTTTATTTGTTTCCTGCAATTTGCCGGGTTCATAACCAAGCATGGTTTCATATTCGGGTGATACAATTGCTTCACCTGTTTGAATGTTCATATCATATAAACCCTGCCTGGCAGCCTTGAGAGCTAACCTTAACCGTTCTTCGTTCTCTTCGAGATTTTTCAGCATTCTTTTTTCGCTGGTCAAATCCCTATATACTGTAACTATTTCACCGTTTGGAAGTTTATATACATAGTTTTCGCGCCAACCGGTAATATGGTTATCTTTATAAATTTTGGCAGGGAATTCAATTGGTATTCCTGATAGCCATACTTTCCGGAATATTTCCAGGAGGCCGAAATTTACGATACCTGGAAAAACCTCTGTAACCCGTTTTCCCAAAATATCATTTTTGAAGGTATTTTCGACCTTTTCCGCAGCTTTGTTAAAGTCTTTGAAGATAAAATCTTCACCATCATCTATGGCTTCATAGACTGCAACACAAGTATCTATGTTTTCAAAAAGATATCGGAATTTTATTTCGTTTTCCCTGATGATGGATTCAACCTTTTTACGATCGGTTATATCGTGTACAATACTCTGAAAGTATAACTTATCATCGATAGAAAATCTACGGGTGCTCACTTCTACCGGAAATATAGTACCGTTTTTATGCTGGTGCATTGTTTCATAACGAATTCCATCTTTGTTTTTAAGGAAATTAATACTATTTTCAAGTTCTTGCCGCAAATTTTCCGGTCTCAGTTTATCTTCTGATATGCCAATCATCTCCACTTCATCATAGCCATATAATTCAAGCGCTTTATCATTAACATCCAGAAGACTGAAATTATGATCCCATAATAATATGGCATCATTTGCATATTTGGATACAAGACTGAATTTATGTTTAAATAACTGGTAATTATGTTCTAACAATAGTTTTTGTTTTTCATAAATTAAGCTTCGTCTTATCCAGATGATTCGTATGGTTAAATATCCTGCCACCAAAAGCAGTAAGGAAATTAACAAGGTACTTATACCAAACCTTCTCAAATCCCCATATAATTCGGAAGTATCAATTTTTACTACAAGGTACCAGGGTGTTCCTTCAATTGGTCCGATAGCGGCAAGTATTTTTTTGTTCCTGTAATCAATAGCATCTACAATTCCTGTCTCACCTCTCACTGCCTTTGCCGCTGCCAGATCTTTGGATTCATCTGGGAACTTCATTCTCAGTGCGGCGCCTTTAACGTGTCGCAATTCGTTTTGAAAAATAATTTGGTTATTTTCTTTCCTGACAAGCAGCGCCTCAGCGGTTTTGCTATACGTCTGAAAGGTTTGCAATAAGGGATAAAATTCAGCCACAGGATCAATATTCAGTAATAGGAATCCAAAGGGCGCTGTTTTTTTATCGATACTATTGGTTAATGGAATTATAAAGTGAAAAATAATCTGACTATCCGAAGTGAAATGCAGATTTGTCATGATAATTTCATCAGTTTTCCCTGCTGAATCAAGATCATGGAGGTGTGAAAATGATAAAAATTCATGTTTTACCGAATCGGGGAAAGCGATAACAGGAATACCTCTCCTGTCTGTGAGGATAAGCGATTCATAGTGACCGGTCGATATTCTGGATCGTGAAAAATCATCAAAATATGAAATTAAATTTGTGTCTTGAGGGGAATTTATTAACTTTTCAAATGAGTGTATTCTCTCAGGATTCGTATTTATAAGAAATGCATCAGATTCCCTTTCATGTTTCCAATCCAGAAACTGTATTTCCTTTAATTTGAATAGCGCTTTCAGTTCGCCTGATTTCTCATAACGTACCGTCTTTCTTTGTGAAAAATAAACTATGGATGCTATTGATGTTATAATTATCAACAGTGCAAAAAAAAACATCCAGAAGATCCTGGTATTGAATTTACCGGAATTCATTGGGACAGTAATTTTTTAAATAACCGTATTTGTGAGGAAACAAATACTTACTTGAGAATTATGCTGTTTATTAAATTTAGTTAATTTTTATCCAACCAGGATAGTAATGTGTCCTTTAATTTAACTGGTTTAATTATTTGGAATGTTTTTAGATAAATTTCAGATAACAACGTGTTTGTTCTATTCTGGATATATCCAACATAAATTTTTCTGAAAAATCCGGAATTGCACAATTATATATTAAACTAGTTGACTTTATATCCATTATAACATAATTTTTAGCGTTTTGTTTATTTGAATGAGATATAATGAGAGGATATCAGATTTGTATTCAGTATTATTACTATAAGTGTTATCAATCAGGGGGAAATGATATCTGTTGAATGACTATTCGGAAATTTTAATAAATCCTGGAATCTTATGGTTTAATTTCCTAACTTTAGAATAACAACCATTATTCCGTTGAAAGAAAAAAGCAAGATATTAGATCTGAATTCCTACCTTGAAAACGGGGCCATTATTATCTACTATACCTTTGCAATTATAAGTTGTCTGGGCTATTTATTAGATATTTTGAACTTCCGTAAAACATCGGAAATAATGTTGTATGACAATCTGGTTACCATTGTCATTACCATTATTTCATTTGTGTTGTATCTTATTAAAAAACTGAATCTTAAAGCCAGTTTTGGAATTCTCCTTTATGCCGCCATAGTGAATATTTTTATCGGCACCTATACCGATCCTTTTTCCCAGGTAAGAATATTATTTTTCCTTCGCGACTCGTTATTTATTGTATTTTTAATTACGCTGTCAGCCCTGGTTATTAAAAAAATTCATGCATTAATATTCACCGTTCTTTATATTGCAGATGTAGTTGTGCTTACCCTAATTACGCATAATTTATTTTTAAAGGAAACTTTTTACTTAATCATTCTGTTTGTTTCGGTTTACGCCTGGGTGATTTTTTATTTTGTAAATATTATCGAACGTTCCATCCGGGAACTTGAAACAGACAAGCAGATTATCCTGGATAAGAATGATACGGTTAATGAAACGAATACTCTTCTTGAAGAAAGACAACAACTTATTGAAGAACAGTCGGAGATTCTGACTGTTCAAACGAAAGTATTGCAGTCGCAATCTGATCAACTGGCTGCCAAAAACTCGGAATTGGAGCTGTTGAATAAAACCAAAGACAAATTTTTCTCCATTCTGGCGCACGATTTGAAAAATCAGTTAAACGTGATTATGGGATTTGCCGATTTATTGGAAAAGAGATTTTATGAAATGGATGATGTCAAAAAGATCAAATTTATAAACACAATAAACACTACTTCCAAAAAAACCAATGAATTACTAATAGATTTGTTAAAATGGGGCAGGTCACAGACAGACAACATAAACTTCGAACCTGAAAATACCAATATTGGTATTTTAATTGAAAAAAGTATCAATTTGCTTACAGACAGCAGCAGGGCAAAAAAAATAGATGTAACTGTGGATTTACAACCAGATTCAATGGCCTTAATTGATAAGGATATGATAGAAACTGTAATTCGAAACCTTTTTTCGAATGCTGTAAAATTTACACCGGAAAGTGGTAAAATTAAGGTAAGTTGTATCAAGTCCGAAAAAGAAATTATTGTTCAGGTTACCGACTCTGGGATTGGAATGGATGATGAAACGTTTCAACACCTGTTCAAACTTGATAAGAGCCACAGCCGACCGGGCACTTCCGGTGAAACCGGTACCGGTCTTGGCTTGCTGTTATGTAAAGAATTTGTTGAAAAAAACGGGGGAAGAATATGGGCTACCGGTAAAGCAGACAAGGGAAGTATATTTACTTTTACAGTACCTGTTGCTGTTTAATCAATTATTGCTACTCTCCAGATAATGTTTTAGCAAATCTAAAAGTTTATCGATTGGAACTGGTTTTGTGATATAATCACTTAATCCTGAATTCATTATTTTTTCTTTGTCTGTGTCTATTGCATAAGCAGTTAGCGCAATTATCGGGATAAACTTGTTTTTCTGCCTGATTTTTTTGGTAGCCTCATAACCATTCAATTTAGGCATTCTGATATCCATGAGAATTAAATTAGGATTGTTTTTTTCAAATAAGATTATTGCTTCCTGACCGTTTCTGGCATGATAAATAGTAATACGGGTGGATTTCAATGCTTCAGCAATAAATTCAAAATTGGTATCCTCATCTTCGGCAATTAAGATTTTCTTGTCAGACCAGTCCAAATCTCCGGTTATTTCTGACTTTTTTTCGGGTATTTCAGAACGGGTTGAAGGGATGAAAGGAATAGTAAAATAAACCGATGTCCCTTTTCCCTTGGTTGATTCAAGCCTGATTTTTCCACCAAGCTTATTAATATACGCCTTCGCAATTGCCAGACCAAGACCGGTTCCTCCATATTCCCTGGTATAATTTTCATCTGCCTGTCTGAATAGTTCAAAAATAACTACCTGATTCTTATCATCAATTCCAATACCTGTATCCTCTATAATGAATTCCAGCATGTTATTTTTTAATAAACATGTTAAAGAAATCTCACCCTCGTTGGTAAACTTTACCGAATTGCTTAAAAGGTTTGATAAAATTTGCTGCAATTTTGTTTCATCCGTGCTACACAGATTTGTATTTGATGCCAACTGAGATTGAATAACCAGTGACAATTTTTTTTTACGGCAGGTTTCAGTAAAGAAATTATCTAATTCTGACAACAGATTATTTATATTAACATTGGAATAATGCAGATCGATTATTCCAGATTCTATCTTCGAAATATCAATAATGTCATTCACTACCGATAATAGCCTGTCGCAACTGCTATTAATAACTTCCAGATAATGTTCACGTTTGATATTGTCCACACCTGTTTGTTGTAAAATTTGAGTAAATCCCAGGATACCGTTCATAGGTGTTCTGATTTCATGGCTCATATTGGCCAGGAATGCAGTTTTAAGACGATCACTCTCCTCCGCTTTTTCTTTCGCTTCCTGTAATTTTCGATTTATTTGTTTGTATTCTTCATTTATTTCCAAAAGCTTATTTTCATAAATTTTACTATCTGTAATATTCACTCCAATGCTGGCTATACCAATAATTTCATCGGAATCTGAAAACAAAACGGTATTAAACCATGACAGGTATAATTGTTCTCCACTTATTGCCAGTATTTTACTTTCATAATTTTTTACTATGTTTTTAGCATTAATGCTATCTGTAAATATCTGAAATACTTCTTTTCTTGAATCAGATGGTATAAATGTGGTGAACCAGTCTTTCCCGATTAGTTCATCTTTCGTGTAACCTGTGATTTGTAATAAATAATTGTTGCAATAATTAATACTGCCCTCTTTATTTAATATAAGAGATATAATATTCCCACTTTCCAGGATCTGTGTCAATCTGCGTTCAGTTTCTTTTAATTTAAACTGTGCTAACCTGCTTTGCCAGTTATTATATTGTCTTAACATAATAAGGCCAAGCAACATGGTGGCCGGGGGATAAATAACGATTAGCGGAATAGCAATGGTTTTTAAAGTAGGTAAAATTTTATCCGGTGGCAGTAATAAAGTGCATAAAGACATTAAAATATGCACTATGACTCCCATAGCCAATAGTTCGAGATAATAATTTTTTGTTTTCCATTCCGGCCTGTATTTTCTCCATAATAATCCTATTGTTCCGGAAGAAATAATTACCGCAACGCCCATCCACTGACCATCTCCTCCAATAATCAACCTTACCATGCTTGTTATGGTCATTGTAATAATTGTCGGAATCGGACCGAAAAACAATCCGGAGATAGATATCATTACAGAACGGGTATCGAAAACGATGCCTGGTGCCCACGACCATGGCATAAACATTAATACTACACCTATACCGCTTAATACCAATCCGATAATGACTTGTATGCGGATGCTTTTCGATTTTTCATTCCTAATCCAGAAATTTTCATAAAGCATTGCGAAACTTAACAGAATAGCAGTGTTTTGCAGCAGTTCTATAATAATAGAATTTTTCATCAGAACTATTTACTTTGAATAGCTTTTTAATTCAAATATATTGGTAATCTAAATTTACAAATTTTTTGACTTAGAGCTTGTTATATTAATGAATATTATTTAATTCTACTTTGACAGATTGGTTAAAAAGTTTGATTTTTCTGCATTTTTTACCCCTGACCCTGTAGGGAGAATACAGAAAAATCAACCTGTTCCCTTCAGGGATTAAGGGTAAAAACAGGTTGATTTTTTTAATGTGTCAAAGTAGAATTAAGCTAATTCTGAAAACCAATTTCCTGATAAAGTTTTTTATACAAAAAAAGAAATCCAACATTCTTCCTAATTTAGGATCCGGATTCCAGCTTAGTTACCTTATCACAGAAGTGAAATAAATCTTATAACTGATTTAAATCGTGAATCTATTTTATTTATGTTAAAAACATTCCTGCGAATGCGCCAGGATGAGCCAGTCAGAGAGGAAAAATTCTTATTTAATTGTCACTTATGTAAGAAGAGAATTTCACCTGCATTGGTATGAGATTCCCGCCTGACTGACTGGTTCATCCATGCAGGCTTTCGCGGGTATGTATCACCTGTCTGCTCCAAACATTTCTGCGCAAGCAGGAATCACTGTACCCCCCCCCGACATTTCAACGCATTACTCCAGATCAATTTAATGAATGCAAAAAAAACAGACACCCGGGGAGGGCGCCTGCTTCACAACACAATTAAATCCGCACTAATCAAATAACCGCAAATAAAAAAAATTATAAACCGGTTACTGTTTTTTATTTTTCCTCTTTTTTGTGTGAGAAGATTTTGGTTTAAAGAATTATACCACAGAGATTCACAGACCTGCCCCCCATTCTAACGCAAGCGTCCGCTTGTGCTTCTAATCTCGTTGTTTTTTATTCACTTCGCTCATGAGATCCTTCACTAAGTTATTTGCTTCGTTTTCCGATAAATCGGACAGGCTGTGAAACATCCTTTCTGGTCGGAATTTGTAACTCTTAATTTGTTCAGGTCCCGATTTGTATGGAATGGATAAATTATTTCAGGCAGCAATATTATGAATTAAATTTTTTTCACAACTTTGGCACTACCTATTTTAATTAATGTATATGATCCGAACAGTTAACCTTTCAAGAATTTTTCAGGCCGACATAATAGAAACCTGGGCATTGAATGAAGTAAACCTTGAAATCAATCGGGGCGAGTTTGTTGCCATAATGGGACCCTCTGGTTGCGGGAAATCAACACTGATGAATATAATGGGACTCCTTGATAGTCCCAGTTCAGGCACGTATTATTTCGATGGAACCGAAGTTACCGGGTTAAATGAAAGACAGAGGACATTGCTGAGAAAAGGCAATATCGGCTTCGTTTTTCAGAGTTTTAACCTGATTGATGATCTGAATGTATTCGAAAATGTGGAACTTCCACTGGTGGCTCTTGGCACTGCACGTTCTAAAAGAAGAAAGAAGGTGGAAGAGATGTTGGAATATATGCAGATACGTGCCCGAAGTGACCATTTTCCAAGGCAATTGTCAGGAGGACAACAGCAACGCGCAGCAGTTGCACGCGCTTTGATAACAAAACCTAAACTTATTCTTGCCGACGAGCCAACGGGGAACCTTGATTCACAAAATGGGGAACAGGTAATGCAAATGCTTGAAAAGCTGAATGCAGATGGCACAACCATCGTAATGGTCACGCACTCAATGAGCCATGCTGAAAGGGCTCATCGTATTATCAATCTCTTTGACGGAAAAATCGTTACCGAGCGGATCGACAAATCTTTCCAGTCCATTAACGTTTAATCAAACACGCTGAAAATGCTGGCACAATCCTTTACTATACTTATAAGGAGATTCCGGAAAGATCCGATATTCTCCCTGGCAACCCTGCTGGGTCTGACGTTGGGATTTGCTTCGTTCATCCTGATGGGACTATTCATCAATAACCTGTTGAGTTACGACAGGTACAATGTGAATTACGACCGGATTTACAGGGTGCAACTGTTTATGGACCAGAAAGAAAACAGAGTCACTCATTCCTCAAGTGTTACAGCCGCCCTGAGTCGGCACGACCTGACAAAACTTCCCGAACTGGAAGAAATTGCCTTACTTCATGATGTTGGGGATAACAACAAAAACGGAGTTTTCCTGTCAGCTGATAAAAAAACAGAATTCATTACCCGATGGGGATTTTTTGCAGATCCTTCGGTTTTCAGAATTTTCACTTTTAATTTTATTACCGGAGATCCCGGACAGGCTTTATCCCAACCTTTTTCCATTGTCTTGTCGCGTACGCTGGCCGATAAAATTTTCAGAGATACCGATGCACTGGGAAAACAAATATACCTGGAGAATAAATTTCTTTTCACAGTTACCGGCGTATACGAGGATGTGTCCGACAAGTCAACCTGGAAGCCGACTTTTCTCCTTCCTATGGAATCATTTGCCACTGTAACCGGATGGAAAGATTATGAAGATAATTATTGGGCCTATTCATTCTTTACCTATGTGCTCTTAAAGAAAAACGCTGATCCTGCCCAGGTTGATAAGATGATCCACTACGCAATGAAGGAATATTATGAAATGCATTTTCCTTACCTGAGACCCATGTCCCAGTTGTATTTAAATCCTTATTTTCAACCCGACTTTTATATTGCCATCGGATTATTGCTTTTTAATGCTTTACTGATATTGATCCTGTCCTCAATCAACTATGTCAACCTGCAGACAGCTAATGCATCAACACGATTCAGGGAAATAGGCATAAAAAAAACAGTAGGATTTACACGCAAACAGCTTTGGTACCAGTTTATGACAGAGAATATTATTCTTTCAATGATAAGCTGTATCATCGGTATATTGCTGGTTAGATATACCTCTCCTTATATCAACAACATGATGGGTAGTGGATTACTGAATACTGAATACAATTATTCAAAGCTTATGGTGGCTGTAATACTGGTAGCTATTGTAACCGGTATACTTTCGGGCATCTATCCTGCCTATGCCATTTCATCGTTTAATCCTGTAAAAGCCCTGAAGCAAAAGCTTATCGAAGAAAAGTTGAGTGGTTTAAGCCTCCGGAAAATACTGGTGACAGCTCAGTTCAGCATCGCTATTTTCCTTTTAACAGTCGGATTCATAATTTACAGGCAGACACATTATATGGTGACCCGCAATATGGGATTTGATTCAAAACACGTTTTATTTGCCAATATTGTGACAAATAAAAAGGGACCTATAACTTCCCTGCGACAGAATCTTCTCAGTCATCCCGAAATAGTTGATGTCTGTCATTCCGATTATATACCTTTTATTCTTCCCGGGGGCGCTGATATCAAATGGGAAGGCGGCTATCCCGATCAGAAAGTATTTGTCAGGTACAGCCAGATAGGTTATCATTTTGTGCCAACATATGATCTGAAAATTGTGGAAGGAAGGAATTTTTCGCCTGAATATCCGTCTGATTACGATAAATGTTTGTTGAATGAAACAGCTGTCAGTACTTTTGGCTGGAAAGAGCCTGTCGGGATGAAGATCACGATCAGAGGCAAAACATTCACCGTTATCGGGATCATTAAGGATTATATCGTTTTTTCAGTTCATAATCCTCTTGAGCCCCATTTCTACAGATTGATCCCGGACACTATCCGGTCAAATACCATTTTTTCAGTGCGCTTCAAACCCGGTAAAGAGAGGAAAGCCAAAGAAATTGTTGATCAGGAATTCCGGTCATTCTTCACAGATGATGCCTTTGAATTCAGGAACATTGAGACCCGGATTCAGTATGAAAATGCTGTTGTCGAATGGAGGCGCCTGATGAAGATCAATCTGCTCATTGCTCTGCTTTCCATCTTTGTTTCTTCTGTTGGTTTATTTGGATTGATACTTTTTTATACCCGGCAGAAATTAAAGGAAACAGGCATTAGAAAAGTGTTGGGATTTACAGCGGGACAACTATATTACACGCTTTCTTCCGGATTTATAAAGTTGCTTTTACTCTCTGTGGTATTTGCCTGGCCGGCTGCATGGTACGCTTATAAGAAACTGCCCGGGGTTAACAAGTACCCTATTCAGATATGGGAATTTCTTGCAGCCACCGGAGTAATTCTGATTATTGCACTTGCCACCATCAGTTATCAGATTATTAAAGCGTTAAAGGTAAATCCTGTGGAAATTATCAAAGATGAGTAGTCAGAAAAGAGAAAGATTGAATAACGTAATAAGTGGCTCAGGCATTAACGATCAGAAAATACGGATTAATATGAGTGTTAATGAGGAAGAACAAGCATTTTGTCCCTGAGAATCTTTTTTTCAGTTTCTGAATGTGTCAAATCAATGGCAATTTCATACTGTTCTTCAGCTTTGCCTGAATAATCCAGTCTTGTGTAAATTTCACCCAGTAATGAATGATAAAGATAAAATGATTCGAGTTTCTTTCTGTCGCGTATACTTTCCAGTGAATCCAATGCCCTTTGTGCCCCATAAACCTGCATGACTGCGATTGCCTTGTTCATCTGGGTTACCGGAGAAGGAGACAGGTTGCAAAGCCATTCATACAAATTCAGAATCCGGTTCCAGTTTGTTGTTTCAAAACTTTTTGCGGTACAATGTTCATATGCAATTGCAGCTTCCAGGTGGTACGAACTGACTTCATTTCCAAAAGCAGCGATGTTCATATACCGGTTGCCCTCTTTAATCAAATTGCGATCCCACTTGCTTCTGTCCTGATATGAAAGCAGGATTATTTCCCCTTCAGGAGTTAACCGGCTTTCGCTTCTTGCCGAATGAAAACACATTAACGCTATTAACGCATAAACTTCGGGAAATTGAAAGAGTATATTTTGGCTAAGTAATTTACAGAGCATGATAGCCTCTAAAATCAACTCTTTGCGTATCAGATTTTCAGAGTGTGTTGAATTGTATCCTTCATTAAACAAAAGATAAATGGAATTTAGTACTGCATGGGTTCTTAATTTCAATTCATTCGCCTGCGGTAGTTCAAATTTTATCTTTTCGCGTCTTAAATATTCTTTGGTCCTGTATAATCTTTTTGAAATGGTGTCTTCGGAGGTAATAAATGCTTTGGCAATTTCTGCGGTACTGAAACCACAGAGAGTTTTGAGGATAATGATAATCTGATTCTCCTGTGAAATTCCCGGATGACAACATGCAAACATCATTCTTAGCATATCATCCTTCACCAGGTCTTCATGAAATAAATTATCCATAGTTGTTGCAAGTGTATAACCCGAGGTCAGCAAAATTCTCTCATCATCCTGAAAATCGTATTGAATTGAGTGTTTGTTTTTTCGGATAACATCAATCGCTTTGTTTTTTGCTACCCTGAAAAGCCATGCTGACGGATTGTCGGGAATTCCTTTCAGCTTCCAGATATTAATTGCTTCGAAGAAAGTCTGCTGAACCACATCCTCAGCCATCTCCAGGTTCTGTGTTCCGAAGATTTTGGTTAAAACAGAAATCATCTTTCCGGACTCGTGCCGGAAGAGATGATCTGTCAATCGGTTTATGTAATCTTTATCAGCCAATTACATTTTTAATTCCTGGATTTCTCTTATTTCAACCTTGCCGTCATCAAATTCCAATATGGGGCAGCCGTTGGCAATACCAACCGCTTCATCGTACGTATTTGCCTTACATATAAGGTATCCTCCGACTATTTCTTTTCCTTCCATAAACGGACCGTCTGTCACAATTTTTTTAGTGCCCGAAATTTGTTTACCTGTTTGGTTCAAAGGTTGTGCACCGACAAATTGATCTTTTTTTTGTAAGTTTCCCATCCATTCCATCCATTTCTGCATGTGGGCCTGTTGTGTCTCCGGTGATTGCAGGGCTAGCTGCGAATCTCCGCCTCTGAATAATAATAGATATTCTTTCATTGATTCTGATTATTAACGATATTTGCCGTATGTGATTACATTCCAGGTACTGGCATGGTTTCGTGAACCTCAATAGAGCAGGCAGCATTCCAGTCCAGATGTGGATGTCCCTTAAGCAATGCCTTAGCTTCGTCAATGTTTTCTGCCTGCAATATGGAATATCCGGCAACGTTTCGGTTGCTTTTGGAACTTCCGTTAGGGGTAAGCGCCAGTCCGTTTGTTAAAGGAGAACCAAGATCAACAAGTTTGTCTCCGCATTTTTTAGCCCAGACCATCCATGCTTCCATCCCTTTCGCCTGTTCTTCAGGACTTGCGTTTGATGTTTCCATTTGTGCATCAACCGGAGCATGATAAATGACAATAAATTTTTTCATACTGTTTTAATTTAAACTTTAAAATATTTTTAATAAAATGCTTATATACCATAGTCGAATGGGAATCTGAAATTTGGACATTGAGTGATAATTTTTTACTTAGTGTTATTATTTAATAGTATTTGTGAAACAGGTAATCTAAACGACCCATACTATACATTCTTCTACATAACCCATTTCGGTCTCATTTAAACAAATAACATGATAAAATAGTTTTGCTTCGATTAAGTTTTTAATCCCAATCAGACTGCAATAGAATCACTCATCGCCTATCAGAGTTTATTCACTTTGTTTTCCGATGAATCGGAACAGGATATGAAATCGTTCCGACATTGTCGGGCTTAGGTGCATCTCCGACCTGTTTGATTTGCTTTGTTGTAAAAAACAGGAGTATGCAACTCCGGTCTTAAATGCCTGATTCTAATTTATTCAGTCTATCATTTTAAAATGCTTCAGAACCCGCATCGCCCTGATGGTATTCCATCTGCTGGCGTGTCCGGTGGTCTCCATATCAAAATGAGTACGGCCGGGATGTTTGCACTGTAAGGGCCAGGTGTTGTCACTGCGTCGTTTGGTTAAGATTATTTCCAGTGCATCGTTCATCCTTGGATCAGATTTCACCCCTGCAGACCGAAAATAGTCCAATGCCTTTAGTATATCGTATCTCCAGCGTGAAGGGTAAGACAACATTAACATTTTCTTATCGATGATGTCTCCGGTTCGGTGAGATTGATACAGCTTATGTTGCAGGATAAACTCCCGCGATTCCTTCTCCATATGCAGAAGTTCTTTCAGCCGGTATTGGTAACCATTGGTTGCATATGCCCGAATTCCTTCGATAACCGATAGGGTAGAGTGCAGCGAACTATGTCTGGCTCCTGACCGGTTGAAATGACAGTTAAATCCGCCATCGGGCAGTTGCTGCAACAAAATATAATCAACGACCGATTTTAATTTGTCTTCGCTGGTTGCGAAGTAGGATGCATAGTTCAGAAACATTCCGTTGACGCATACATCGCTTTGTTTTAAGGTACCAGAGGGATTGATACCGCCATCCTCCCCTTTTTCTTCGGTTACAATCTTATGAATGGTATCCTTTATCTCCTTTATATCATTGGATATTTCCAGATGTCTTAGCTCCAGTATTGTATAATGACTGGATATCCATTTCGGCTGATAAAAACCATATCCCCAGTGTCCGTTGCTGTTACGGCATGCCAGTAACCTCGCTCCCCAGCCTTCCGCTGATATTCTTTTTTTTAAATCGGCCTTCTCAATATTCAATAAATCCCGGTATACCTGGTATTGAAGGGAGACATCGCTTTCAAGTAACCATTTTATCAGGGTGTCATCTTTCATTTGGAATTTTTTATAATTACAATCCGCTGGTATATTTAGTGTCAGCAAGAAAACTCCTTAAATCCATAAAACATAGTCATGCTGAACTCCCGCCTCCCAGAGCTTTATGCGGGGGGCAGGTGTTTCAGGATCTATGAGTTTCTGATTATGAGATGCTGAAACAAGTTCAGCATGACTTAAAAGTATAGTTTTCTTGCAGACACTATTTATAAATCCAAAAGCAAATTTATAAGAAAAAAACTGTATCTGGCGCACATTAATTGGCACCTTTGAATTCTCATACAATTAAATCAGTGAGACTATAATTTTTAGAGTTGAAAACGAATAAAAATTATTGAGTCGAACTCTTGCCTACCGAAACGGCAGTACAGGCAGGGATCCCGATTGCGGTGCAAATCGGGATCTTTGCGTTCTATTGGCTTCGCCGAGCTCCCCGAATAAGACGGGGCAGGCTGTAAACTCGGTTCCCCGCAGCTTGCTGAGTCTTCGAGTCCAGAGCTTCCGCGAGCGCTATAGCTACTCAGCGGAGGCGCTGCTCTGGGGTTCATACCCTTGATTTCAAATCCTGATGGGGAAAATTCCGGTAGCCGGGTTTCAAAGACAAAACTACAAAAAAGCAGTATCCACAACTTGTTTCAGCTAGCAATGGTCCAGTAACCGGGCGACCTGGCAGATTCTTTCCGGTCAAACCAGGGTTTCATTTCTTCGGCCTGCTGTTCCGGAGTTGCTTTGGACATCTGGGCCACTCCATATTCGTTATTTTTCCAATAAAAGTTCATTTACTTTGGATAATAACAATTCTCGTTTTATAGGTTTGCTGATATAATCGTTGCAGCCTGCGTCAATGGCCTTTTTTTTCTCGCCATATAAGGCGTAGGCAGTTTGGGCAATAATTTTCAAATGCGATTTGTGCTTTCTTATCTGGCGTGTAGCTTCGTAACCATCAATATCGGGCAGGCGAATGTCCATCAATGCTAAATCAATTGGTTGGGCCAATGATATTTGAACGGCATCTTTGCCATATTTGGTATGTATAATCTTCAAACCTGTATCAGTAAGTATTTCTCTAAGATAATCGGCGTTATACAGATCGTCTTCCACAATGAGAACGGTTTTATTGGAAAAGTTATATTTTGCAGATTTTTCAATTAATACAGGCTCATGATGTAATGAATGAGTAATTTTATAGGGGATTGCAAAAGAAAATGTACTGCCTTTACCTGGTTCAGATTCGAGCCATATTTCACCTCCTAACAAATTTATCAATCCTTTAACAATTGGTAAACCCAGTCCGGTGCCTCCTGTAGGTTGATTTATTAATTGTTTTATCTGGGTGAAGCGCTCAAAAACGACATCTTGCTGATCAGAGGGTATACCCTGGCCAGTATCCATCACATAAAATATAAGTTTGTTATTTGCGCCGAATCTACAGCCGCCTTCAATCTTGCCCTTATCTGTAAATTTAAACGCATTCGTGATAAGGTTAATAAATATTTGTTTCAGTTTACCCGGATCGGTTTCTATTACAATCTTTGATGTGTCGTTAGATGCCTGTAAGCTGAATTGAATTTGTTGTTTGTCAATACGTTTTTGATGTTCCTTAAAGAAAGAGGTGAGTTCTGCAAACAAATCATTTAAGTTACAATCCTCAATACTGACAGGCAACTGACCGGATTCTATTTTGGCAATATCGAGAATATCGTTAATAATTTTAAGCAGATCACGGCTTCGTTGCTGAATAATTTTGGTAAACTGTACAAGTTTTGTTTTGTTACCAAACTGTTCAGTTATTAAACCGGAGAAACCCATTATTGCATTCATGGGTGTACGAATTTCATGACTCATGTTTTGAAGAAAGTTGGTTTTAAAGTGGTTGCTTTCTTCGGCTTTTTCTTTGGCTATTATAAGCTCATTTTCTGCCAGCTTACGCGCGGTGATATCAATCATAGTAAGAAGGCATAGATTTCCATTTTCGGTAACAATACCGCTAAGGTGTACATATATTGGTTTGCAGTCCTCTATTAACAAGGTTACTTCGCATGATTCTTTGGTATTTCTGTTAAATACATTTTCGAGAAAAAGATTGAAGATTGGTTTTGTATCGTTGGAAACAAAAAAGCCAAATAAACTGCTTTTTAAGCGTGAGCGTTCTTTACCAAGCATAGTTGCCCCGCTAAGATTTAACTCAATGATTTTACCTTCCATGCTAAGCGTAAAATAACCGGATGGCGCAAAATCGTATAACTCGGCATATTTTTCGGCTGCTTCCTGTGCGCTGGCTCTTGCAAGCATAAGTTCATCATTCTGCATTTCCAGCTCAATCTGATGCACCTCAAGTTCATGAATGAGCCTTATCGTTTCTGTTTCAGATAGTTGAGAACCTGCATTTGACTTCTTTTTTTTCAGTAATTCTTCTGCTTTTTCTCGTAAGTGTGTGGCTTGTGTAGTGTTAACCTTTTTCATTATTTTTTTTTAGAAATTCATTACATAACAATAGCGTCATTCATCTGTTTGCCAATATATTTCATTAATTTATGTTTCAGTTCATCTTTGTCTATTGGCTTTGCAATATAATCATCAAATGCTGGTTGGCTTTTTTTTTCAATTTTATGTTTAAATGCGTAGGCCGATTGAGCAATAATTGGCAATTGGGGCCGTAATTTTTTAATTTGCTTTGCTGCTGTATACCCATCTAAAACAGGCATTTTAATATCCATCAGAATTAAATGAATATCCGGATTTGATTTGCATATTTCTACTGTTTCTTTTCCGTCTGTAGTGTGGATAAGTCTTAAATTCAATTTTGTTAACAGTTCTTCCAGGTACAGATAATTGTACACTTCGTCTTCAGCTATTAATATGGTAGTTGTTTTCTCAACGGGTTTGGTTTTTGAAATTAGGTCATCATTTTCATAAGCTGGTTTGTATGGAATGGTAAAATAAAACGTTGAACCTCTACCATGTTTTGATTCCACATGTATCTTACCACCTAATAATTCTGTAAATGCTTTTGAAATTGATAATCCTAATCCGTTTCCTCCATATTTTTTAGTTGTTTTTTCGTTGGCTTGTCTGAAATGTTCAAAAATAATATCATGCATTTCCTTTTTAATTCCAATTCCGGTGTCTTTTACATAAAATTCAAGGTCGCTATCTTTTAAGTTGTATCCAAATTCAATATATCCCTGTTGAGTGAATTTTAAAGCGTTGTTTAATAAATTGGTCAATATATGTGTTACTTTGGTTTTATCGGTATAAATTTCTGATAGCTTATCTGTTAATTGGGGATTGGCATATATATGCACATTCTGATTTGATGCCTGGGGTTTAAATATTTCCAGTAATTCAACAATTATTTTGTTTATACATACTTTTTTAATATTAACTTTTTCTTGTTTTGTTTCTAGCGCCGAAATGGTAAGTATGTCTGAAATTATAAAAAGCAAGTGATTTGCACCTTCAATGATTATGTTTGTATAACTTTTTTTGATTTCCTCTGACAAATCAGACTTTTCAAGCATTTTGGAAAATCCGATAATTGCATTCATCGGGGTACGGATTTCATGTGACATATTTTGTAAGAATGCAGTTTTTAGTCTATCGCTTTCTTCGGCTCTGTCTTTGGCTTTAATTAGCTCAGTTTCTGCCTGCTTACGCTTGGTTATATCAATTGCAGTAACAAGGCAATGTTCTCCATTTTCGGTAGCGATACCGGTAAGATGAACATACATGGTCAGGGAGTCATTGGCTTTTAAGGCCACATCACAAGATTCTTTGGTTTTGCTGTCAAATAATTTCCTGAGAAATTGATTGTAGATTTGCCTGGTATCATCGGAAACAAAAAAGCCAAACCTGCTGTTTTTTAAGTGCAATCGTTCTTTGCCAAGCATTTGTGAACCGCAAAGGTTTAGATCAATAATTTCACCTTCTGTGGAAAGTGTAAAATAGCCCGATGGAGCAAAATCGTATAATTCAGCATATTTTTCGGTAGCAGCTTCTTCCACAAGTTTTTTTGCCAGCATGAGTTCCTCATTCTGCAGTTCCAGCTCTATCTGATGCACCTCAAGCTCGTGAATGAGCTTCAGCGTTTCGGTTTCGGTAAGCTGGGTAACTGTTTTTAATGATTTCTTTTCCAGCAACTTTTCTGCTTTTTTGCGCAGAATTGCAGCTTTTGATTTGTTACTGGTGTTTTTCATGATTGCATATAATTTTGAATTGTGTGTTTTTTTGTTTTGAGTAATTGTTCTTAAGGGCTTTTCTTATTTCGCCGAAGTTCCTCATTTGCTTTTTTCAGTTCTATTTCCAATCTTTTGCCTATGGTTATGTCGGTAAATGTAATTACCAGTCCGTCAATGCGGTCATCGGTTGTACGGTAAGGCATAATTCTTACATTAAACCATCTTTTGTCGTTTGTAGTAATTGCTGTCTCGATAGATGTCAGCGTTTTAATTACCTGCCGGGCATGGTTATCAATATCCGGATACTGCAAATCAGTTACCAGGTCTGTAAAAGGCCTGCCTATATCGGCATTACGAAGCTTAAATATATTGGTTGCCTGGTCGGTGAATCTGCGTATGTTCAAATCCTTATCGAGGAATAGCGTAGCAATCTCGGTACTGTTGAGCAGGTTTTTCATGTCGTTGTTTGTCCGTACAAAATCACTTATCTTGCTCTGCAATTCTATATTGGCCGTTTGCAGCTCTTCGTTCAGGCTCTGCATCTCTTCCTTTGATGTAGTGAGCTCTTCGTTGGTTGATTGCAGTTCTTCGTTGGTTGATTGCAGTTCCTCATTTGTTGATTTCAGCTCTTCCTGCGATGTTTGCATCTCTTCGCGGGTGCTTTGCAGTTCTTCATGACTTCGTTGCAGTTCGATCTCCAATTCCTTTAGCCGACCGGTTGGGCTTCTTTTCCCTGTTTTCGGGTTCTCAATATAATGTTCCACGATAGCCGGTACATCGGTAAAAACTACCATTACCATGCCTCTAATCTGATCGGGGCTTTCGATTCGTTGAACAGTAAGATCCACAAACTGATTACCCCCGTTAGTTCCTACTTTAACATTGCGCAATACAATCGGTTTAAAGTTTTGCATCGCTTTGCGGAACGCGCCCGGCAGCGCCTGGCGCAACCCTTCGCGCGCCATCGCATGTATATTCCAGTTTGCCTTACCGGCAACCGGTTCTAAGTATTTCCCTGTTCGGCCTGTGATATAAATAATGTCGCCCTTATCGTTTACCAGCACACTGGCAGGGGCAAAGCGCTGAAGCAAAATCTGGTCGGCAAGCGTCTGGATGTTCTCAACAACCTTCGGGGGTATTTTCTTTTCAACAGGTACAACTCTGCTTCGGTAAAAGGAGCTGGGAAAATCTATTAGTTCAGGTGAAGGAACCGTCGAAGTGCGTTTGAAAATTTTTTGTTTAGTATTAAGTTCTTTAAATCCTTCAGTTTGGCTTCCAAGAGTTTCGGCATTACCAAGAATTAATATTCCACCCGGATTAAGGCTGTATAAAAACAACGACAATACTTTTTTCTGTAATTCAGTCTCCATATAAATCAGCATATTTCGGCACGAAAGAATGTCAAGTCTGGTAAAGGGCGGGTCTCTAATCAGATTCTGAGGAGCAAACACCACCAATTCGCGTATGGTGTTATTTACACGGTAGCTTTCACCTTCTTTATCAAAAAATCTGTTGATACGCTCGGGTGATACATCTGTAGTAATGTTTGAGGAGAAAACGCCTTTACGGGCCTTCTCAATGGCATCATGATCAAGATCGGTGGCAAATATTTGCAAATTCAGGTTTTTGTGTTTTTTAAATTTTTCCAGCGCTTCTTTAAAAACTATAGCAAGTGAATAAGCCTCTTCACCGGTTGAACAACCCGGTACCCATGCTCTCATCACATGTCCGTCCGGTAATTCGTTCATCAGGGCAGGAAGTATATTTTCTTTAAGTTCTTTCCACATGGTAATATCACGAAAAAAGCTTGTAACGCCAATCAGCAACTCTTTGAACAGTATTTCAACTTCTTTAGGATTTTCCTGCAAAAAGCGGACATAGGTGTGTATTTTATCAATTTGATGAACGCCTTTGCGTCTTTCGATGCGGCGAAACAAGGTGGTTTTTTTATACAAAGAAAAGTCGTGACCAGATTGTTCACGCAGCAGGATGATAATTTTATCGAGATTGCTTTTGTTTTTGTTCTCTAATTCAGAATCTGTATTTACTGCCGGAATAAATTTCAGATAATCGATCAGTTTGGCAGGTAACTCTTCTGCAGGCGCCACAATATCGGCAATCACGGCTTCGATGGCGCTTCGTGGCATGCCATCGAATTTGGCGGTGACAGGGTCCTGCACCAATACAATCCCGTTTTTTTCTTTGATGGCTGTAAGTCCCAGACTACCATCGGAGCCCATACCCGAAAGAATAATGCCAATACTTTTTTCCTGTCTGTCATCGGCCAATGAACGGAAGAAAATATCAACAGGCAAGCGTAGTCCGCGTGTTTCAACAGGTTCGAATAAAAACAAAGAGCCTTTCAATAATGATAAACTTTTATTGGGGGGTATCACATATACACAGTTGGGGTTCACTTTAAGCCGGTCGCTTGCCTGTATAACCTTCATGGGGGTGCATCGTTGCAAGAGTTCGGGCATAATGCCAGTATGGGTCGGGTCGAGGTGTTGGATCACGACAAACGCCATCCCATTATCTTTGGGCATGTTTACGAAAAAGTGTTCCAATGCTTCAAGTCCGCCTGCTGAGGCGCCGATACCCACGATAGGAAACTGGGTTGAAATGTTTTTAACCGACATTTTCTTTTTAACTGGTTTGGTTGACGTTGACTTTCGGGTACTCATGGAGAAATGTAATATTTGATTCGTAAATATTAAAATTAGAAATGAAATACAGGTTCCCCTATTTTAGTTCATTGTTTCATTGAAACTGACAGCCGGATTTAAATGAAACCTTTTTCTCTATTCTTTTTATGTCACACAGGCGCTGTCACCACCTGGTATTCAGGATTAAAATCTTAGGTGTTCGAAACTTTAAATATTTGAGAGAAATTAATAATTTAATATTTTGGTATTATTTGCCACAAAAACTCCAAGTCTCAAAGATTCACTAAAATATACATTGAGAAAAGTATTATAAACTTAGTGATACCTTTGTGTTTTGGTGTCCCCGCCTGCCAAAGCAATTAGGCGGTCAGGTTGGTGGTAAAATTAGGATGTTTCGAAGACTCCTGGTTAACAATAGTAAACACAAATCCGCCCTCAGGTATTCTCTGTTCACTACCGCTTTCTTATTTTTTATCATGTGCAAATTGTTGTGTTAATTAATATTTTTATTGTTATACTTTTTACGTTGTACAAGTAGATAACTCTTTAGGTGCTTTTAATACGATTATATCAAATATAACAAAAATATTTTTAAATTCCAACCAATATTAAGTTGAATATGAAGATTTTATTTTAAAAGAAAAGTAGTTAATATTGAGATTTTATCGGTGATATTTTAGTGATAAATTTTCTTTTTAGTATCATCTAAAAACAATTCAGATTTCAAATATCTGAAAAAGTTTGAAAAGCAAAAGCAGATTTAATCTGACTTACTTTGTGGCCAAAGCTTGCTAATTATGTCAGAAAATAATTCTAAGTAGAATTTGCAAGAAAACTCCGCTTTTGAGTCATCCTGAACTCCCGCCTCCCAGAGCTTTATGCGGCGGGCAGGTGTTTCAGGATCTTTAAGTTTCTGTTTATGAGATGCTGAAATAAATTCAGTAGGACTTTGTTTACTGGAATTAAGGAATTTTCATGCAAAAATTAACTAGTGTCATGTCAATCTTATTATGTCATATGGTCACCCTGAACTTGATTCAGGGTCTCTGGAAGATTAAAGAGATTAGCTTCGCTGAGCCTTTTAGGGTTCCGAATCAAGTTCGGAATGACAGGACCACTTTTTAACACTTGACATGACACTACAATTAAAGCTTAATTAATCCTGTATCCAATCCCAATATTAACTACTCCTGTAAATCCATAATTTTCATGGTGAATACCCGGTGTATTGGGGTGATGGACCTTATCAAGCGATCCAATATAAACACCGATACCTGCTGAGGCATTTATATAAATCCTGCTATAAATTCTGCATTGAATTCCGGCAGAAATATAGTGTTCGATGGTAGCAATGGTGCCCGGTTTCGAATCGCTTATTTCAATATTGGTGGTTTTTGTACGCAACATGATGGTACTTGAATCGACCTTTACTTTTTGATAAATAAGATTATATTGAATATATGGTTTAAAGTTTCTTGTAAAATGGAGCGCTTCGCTGATATCACCAAAATAAATTCTGTACCGGATATCAATTCCGCTGATTTTTTTATCAGATAACTGGCAGAGAACCCCAAATATCAAAGATTTTCTGACCTTTTGCATACCTACATTCAGACACATTTCAGGTCC
The DNA here is from genome assembly GCA_963781805.1 of uncultured Bacteroidales bacterium. Taxonomy (GTDB): domain Bacteria; phylum Bacteroidota; class Bacteroidia; order Bacteroidales; family UBA10428; genus JAFGPL01. The sequence goes on along the minus strand of CAWAHF010000004.1, from coordinate 3,180,338 downwards.
GTGCCCGCTTCCGGTATTTACGATATTTATTCCGGCGGTTGTATGGTTTCTGCATTCCATTACTCTGCTAAACTGGGCAGATAAGCCCGAAAATAAGAAAATGAGGATGCTTGATATGATAATAAATTTACTCACAATGGATTGAAGGTTATTATATTAAGTTTAAAACCATAACCATCTGTTTTTCAAATCACAATGATTTGTCATGTATACCTATGATGTTTTTCTCATATTCCCAGAATGATGATAAACATCACTAGCACAATTAATAATGTTCAAAAAGGTTTAATCCAATACAGGTATCAGAATCGGGTATTTTTTTGAGAAGTGATATTTCCTACATATGTTTATAGATTGTCTCCAGTAGTAAAACTTTATTTATTGGCTTTTCTATAAACCCGTCAATATAGGTTGACATAGATTTTTCCCTTTCATTTTGAAAGATATAGGCCGACTGAATGATAATCGGCAATTCGGGTCTGAAACTTTTTATCTGCCGGGATGCTTCATATCCATCCATTTGGGGCATTTTTACATCCATTAATACAAGAGATATGGATGGATTTTCTTTACATGCTTTTACAGCCTCCAATCCGTTAGCTGCATAAATAACAGTTAAATTTAAATCTGAGATGTATTCCTTAAACAATTCAAAATTTTCTATTTCATCTTCAGCAATGAGAAGCGTTTGATGTCCCAGCTGTTTAAAATCCTCATGCGTTGGTATTTTAACTGGTTTGGGTTGCTTCACCGGTCTATAAGGTATTGAGATAATGAACACCGAGCCTTTTCCGGGTTTGGAATCCAACCTGACTTCACCGTTTAAGAAATGGATGTATGATTTTACAATAGAAAGTCCAAGACCGGTACCACCATATAGCCGGGTATCACTATAATCTATTTGAAAAAACCGATCAAAAATTTTATCTTGCATTTCAGAAGGAATTCCAATTCCGGAGTCTTCAACGATAAACTCAATATCATTTTCATTAAGCCTGCAGTTTAAATTTATATAGCCTTCTGTTGTAAATTTTATTGCGTTGCTTAGCAGGTTGGTAAGTATCTGAAGTAATTTGGTTTCATCTACCAGTATGGTGGCTTCATGATCGGTGAGGGCGGAGGACACGGTAAATGAAAGGTTTTTAGTTTCCGCCCTGACAGCATGTTGGGTTTTTATCAATTTCAAAATATTGTTAATGTCAGATGCTTTTTCATTCAATATTTCGTGGCCTGCCTCAATCGTAGCCATACTAATAATATCGTTAACAATCGAAAGGAGCTGATCGCTGCTTTCATGAATTATTTTAGAGAATTGTTCCCGTTTTTCAGTTGAAAGATCCGGTCTTATCAATATATCAGTAAATCCGATAATACCGTTTAGGGGAGTCCTTATCTCATGCGATATGTTATGCAAAAAGGCTGTTTTCAACCGGTCGCTTTCTTCAGCTTTTTCTTTTGCCAAGCGGAGTTGGGTTTCTGTATGCAATCGCTCGGTGATATCTCTGAATATAACAAGCACAAGTCGTTTCCCGGCAATCGTTACCAGGGTTGAGCTAAGGTCAGCTGTAAAAACAGTACCGTCCTTACGTTTGAATTTTACATCGCCACGCTCTCCCTCTTCTCCCCTGAGTATTTTTTCAATTTGTTCAAAAATATCTTGAAGTTCATCGGAAGGATGAATAGCTGCAATATCCAGGTTTAAAAACTCATCATCTGAATAACCAAGCATCATTGAACATGCGGCGTTGTTTATGATGAACTTTCTTGTTTTCACGTCGAGAAGGAACATACCGTCACTGGCATTATCAAAGATTGATCTGAATTTTTCTTCTGATGTTTTTAAGGCTTCAACTGCCAGTCTACGTTCGGTAATATCTCTTGCAATGCTCAAAATTAACTGTTTCCCCTGATATGTCACAAGACTGGAGTATACCTCGACTGGAAATGTTCTACCATTTTTAGCTGTATGAGATGTCTCAAAAATGTGTAATTCATCTGTCGGCATGGCTTTAGCAAGTGCAATAATATTTTCCTTCTTCAGGGTAGAATCAATACCATAAAGTCCTATACCAAGCAACTCTTTTTTTGAATAGCCTAAAACTTTAACAGCAGTTTTATTAACGTCAATAAGATTGCCGTTGAAATCGATGACCCATACCGTTTCATTCATTCCATCAATTAATTCTCTATAGTTTTTTTCACTCTCCCGTAACGCATCCTCCGTCTGCATTCGCTCAGTGATGTCCCGGGCAATACCTTGAAAACCAATTATTTTTTTATCCTTGTAATAAAGTGCTGACCGGACTTCTATGTAATGCACGATGCCGTCTTTACCAATGACTTCATATTCTGCAGCTTCATTAATTTCACCTTTCAAAATAGTTGCTAATCTTTCCTTATGCAGTGACAAGTATTTTGAAGGCACAATATCCCAAATCTTCATAGAAAGAAGTTCTTTTTCGGTATATTTGAGGTTATCACACATGGTTTTGTTTACGGATAAGAAGGTGCCTGATAAGTCCACAACAAAAATTCCATCAGGACTATTTGTTACCAGTGTTCGATTTTTCATCTCGCTTTCATACAATGCTTCTTCGACAAGCTTGCGCTCGGTGATGTCACGAATTATTCCTGTATAATATTTTCCCGAAGCAGTCTCCCACTCTGCCAGTGATAACTCAATAGGAAAGTTATCTCCATTATTACGCAGCCCAATTAACTCTGCAGTTTTTCCAATAACCTGATGTATTCCGCTTTGAACTACCTGCTTAAGACTATTTTTCTGTTGTTCAATGTAATGCAGAGGCATTAATATTTCAAGGTCTTTTCCGGTAATATCTTCTTCTTTATAACCAAATATTTTTTCCGCGCCCGTATTCCATCCCGATATTATTCCTTTATTATTTATGGTAATAATGGCATCATTAGCTGATTGTAATACGGACCGAAAACGTTCTTCACTTTCCTTTATTCGTTTCTCATAGTGCATTTTTTTGAATGCAATTCCAATGGTGGTACCTAGCTCTTCAAAATATTGAATTAAATCCGATGTAAACCTGTTGGTTCGCTTATCGTTGAGTTGAAGCAATCCGATAATTTCATCGCCGGAATGCAAAGGAATCAAAGCCGCCGATTCATACCCTTTTTCATTTACCCGCAAACGTGTACAGTTTTTAAAATTATTTTCTGTACTGGTTGCCATGAGGTGGGTTGTATAATTCGACCAGAAACTCCCGCCTGGTGTATAATATGGTAATGCGGGATCTGTAAGTTTTGAAATGATCTTACCGCACATACATTCTAAGAACGGATTACCTTTGGAATCGCATATTATATTGCCATCCATATCTCTGGTACACAAATACCTCTCTTTTTCAACAAATTCAGGAGAAAAACCTATTGTTTCAAAATAGGGATAATCTTCCCCTTCCTTCAAACGGATACCAATGGCTTCAAAACCGGTATATGTATTAATCTCAGTTAATATATCTTTAATTAATTCTTGCCATTCATTCGGTCGGTTTAATATGGTTAGGATCTTTGCCGTTAAATTTTGTCGTTCTTCAGCTCTTTTCCGCTTTGTATTATCGAATATATAGCCTTTAATTTGGACCAACCTGCCGTTTTTATCAAATTCACCGATTATATTTTCTATAACAGAAATGACGCTTCCATCATGAAGAATATACTCCTGTTCCAATTGTTCAATTTTTTTATTTTTATTAAGCAGGTTAAGAAATTGTTCCCGGCTTTCAGGTTCCTTATAAAACGTAATAATATTTTTATTTATAAGTTCATCAACAGATTCGAATCCGAATATTTTCGCCATGGACAGATTACATAATAATATCGTTCCATCTAACGAAGTGATGAAGTCACCTGTAAGATCATCATCAAATAATTGTTTATATTTTAACTCACTTGCACGAATTTTTTCATCTGCCAGTTTGCGTTCGGTAATATCGCGAATATTGCATTGAATGACCTTAATGTGATTCACTTGATATACATTGCTGACAAATTCAACTGCAATCTGACGGCCATCGCTCGTTTTTAAAGGCAGGTTGTCATAACGAATGTATTCTTTCTGTTGCAGTTCAAGAAAATTAGCCTTGCTGTCAAATTTATCTGAGAACATACCAATTTCCCAAACCTTTTTTTCACGAATCTGATCTATTGGGTAACCTAACAAATTAACCAGGAATGGATTAATATCAACAATGGTACCTGATTCAGCATTGAGTATGAGAATACCATCTTTCGCTGCCTCAAAGAGTCTGCGATAGCGTTGTTCTGAATCGTTTAGCGCCTCTGCTGCAAGTTTACGTTCTTTCTCTTTCTGAATATATTCGAGCGTAAAAGAGATATCGGTTGACATTTCATCGAGCAAATTAATTTCCGGTTCATCAAAAAAACCAACCTCATTTGAATAAATACAATAACTACCTGTTACTTTTCCGAGCACTTTCACAGGAAATACTGCAAATGACCTAAATCCGGATGACACACATTTCTGTTTCCATATTCGGGATATGTTCCCATCTTCATTAATATTATTTGAAATAAAATGTTTACCTGTTTCTAATACCATTAGGACCGGATTTTTATCTCGCTTAACTGTCATCAAATCGTTTGTTAAGCCAGCTGAAGCGGTTGTCTCAATTTTCAATGTCTCATTATTTACAATTCCAATCCAGGCGCTCTGAAATTTTCCTTTTTCAACAGCTATCGTACAGGCATCATTAAGCAATTGCTCTTTATCCTTAATTCGCACAATTGCCTGATTGATATTACTCAGCAGGGCATATATATGATTTAGTTTAACTACCTGACGTTCCTTTTTTTCCCGATCAGCAATTTCTTCATACAGATCTGTAGTTCTTTCAATTACGATTCCTTCCAGATTATCATTGATTTTTTTTAATTCATCCTGTGTTTGTATCAATTCGTTATTTCTCTGGACTGCTGCTTCATAGGTTGAGATAAGCAGCGTAAGCATTTGCTGCTGACTGGCTGTGATAAAGCGTTTTTTTCCTCCAAAAAGAATTTCTACCCCGACCCTTACCCGTTCATTTGTATTGATTCTCCGATTTGCGAGGATTTGCTCAATATGTGAAATAAGATAATCTTCCTGGTAAGGTTTCGTAATAAAATTATCAGCGCCGCACGAAATACCTTCAAGTACATCCTCTGAATTTGAAAGAGATGTGAGCAGAATAACGGGAATGTCCATGGTGGACTCATCCGATTTTATTTCTTTACAAAGATCATAACCATTCATTCCGGGCATCACAATATCACTGATAATTAAGGATGGTTTATGTTCAAAGACCATTTCCAGGGCTTCTTTCCCATCTTTTGCCACGATTACTTTGTAATGATGCTTCTCAAGCAGGTACCTCAGTTGTTCGGCCTGAGTGGGGCTGTCTTCGGCCAATAATATCTGATACATATTATTTTGGGAATTCTTTTTAATTTTCATAGCCATTCTCCTTCATTTTTTCAAACCGATCAGATTGATTTTTAATCAACAAAACCTCGTTTACTTTTTCCTCATAAATGCCTTTTTTAAGTGTGAAGGTAAAAATACTGCCCCTGTTCAGGTTGCTCTTAATCCATATTTTACCGCCATGCTTTTCTACAAACTCTTTGCATAGTATCAAACCCAGTCCGGTACTGGGCTCCCCGTCTGTTCCTTCAGAACCAACCTTTTCGTTAATTCTGAAGAGCTTTTTTATTAAGTCCTCATCCATTCCTACACCTGAATCGCTGACAGAAATTTCCATCATCTCATTATCAGTATTTTTAGATCTCACTGCAACACTTCCCCCACTTTTTGTATACTTAACAGCATTTGATAAAAGGTTTCTCAGAATAGTACCAATCATTTTTTCATCGGCAAAAACATATTGATCCTCACGAACTTCATTAACTATCGAAATCCGCTTTTGCAAGGCTCTTTCTTCCATAACCCTGATATTTTGCACAACAAGAGGAGATAAGTTAAGTTGTTGCGGTGAAAAAACTACGGAGTCTTTCTGTAATTCTGCCCATTCCAATAAATTCTCTAAAAGCTGACCTAAATTAGTTGATGAATTGTATAATCTCAGGGAAATATCAACTAATTCGTCTGGTGGAAATGTTAAGGCATTTTTCGCCATCAATTCTGTCAAACCGATTAATCCGCTTAAAGGGCTCCTTAAATCATGCGCTATGATTGAAAAAAACTTATCCTTTTCTGCGTTAATCCTTGAAAGTTCAGCAGTTCTTTCTGACACTATATCTTCCAGCTGGCTATTTAAGGAACTCAGTTCATTTTGTGTTTGAATCAATTCTGTTTTTTTACTGATTGCTGATTCATAGGCTGCAATTAATAATGATACTATCCTGACCGGATCAGCTGAAATAAAATGTGTCTTGCCTGTTATAGAAATATTCAAATTTATTTTTCTATGATTTCCCTGGTTAAGCTTATTTCCTTGCAGTGTATTTTCAATATGAGAAATGAGAAAACTTTCACTATAAGGCTTGTTAATAAAACTATCTGCCCCGCAATTAAGCCCGTTAAGCACATCTTCTATATGCATCAGAAAAGAGAGTAGAATTACCGGAATATCTTTTGTCCTGGAATCTTCTTTTATCATTCTGCAAAGTTCAAATCCATGAATTTCAGGCATTAAAATATCACTGATAACCAGGGAGGGTTTATGTTCAATGACCATTTCAAGGGCTTCTTTCCCATCTTTGGCCACTAATGTTTTATAGTTATGCTTTTCAAGAAGGAACTTTAATTGTTCGGCCTGTGTGGGGCTGTCTTCAACAATAAGTAATTTTGTCTTCATTTCAGTTATTATCTTTTGTTTTCTGTCATACTCAAAGCAATCTTCTTTAAGTGCATGGCATCATTTTTAATGGACATGATACAAACTAAAGTTTAAACCCAACAATCGTAATATCATCAATCTGTTCCTCATTACCTCTCCAATTATGAAAAGTATCTGTGAGCAATTGCTTTTGTAATTCAAAAGGTTTCTTATGATACTTTAACAGGACTTCCCTAAATTGACCCGAAAGGAATTTTTTTGCTTCCTGTCCGCCAAATTGATCCGCAAAACCATCGGTAAAAAGGTAAATACAATCATCCTTTTTGGTATCAAATTCCCGGAATGTAAAATCTGTCATCTTTTCATGATACGATAAGGGCATTCTGTCAGCTTTGAATTCAATAATTTCATTATTGCGAATAAGGTATATTGAATTCATTGCGCCCGAATAAACAATTTTTTTTCTTACCGGGTCGTAACTGATTATTGAACCATTCATTCCATCTCTAACCTCCGAGATGTTGCCCTTTTGACCCAATGCATCGATTATTTCTTCCCTTAACCGGTTTAAGATTAAATGAGGTTCAGAAATTCTTTCCCTTATTACCGTTTCATTCAGAAGGGTAACTCCCAGCATACTCATAAATGCGCCGGGAATCCCATGACCTGTGCAATCAAAAACACAAACCAGGAATTTATTATCAATTTTGTGAAACCAATAAAAGTCACCACTGACAATATCTTTTGGAATGATAAGACAAAACTGCCCGGAGAAAAAGTCTGAACCGTTTTCAGATGCTTTCAAAACCGCTGTTTGTATTGTATGAGCATACCGGATACTTTCTTTTATAAATTGGTTCTTAAATTCAATTATCTTCAGATCCTTCGATCTTTCAACAACCAGTTCTTCCAATCTTTCATTCAATTGTCGCAATTCATTCCTGTTCTGAATAAGTTCATCATTCTGATATATTGCTCCCTGATAAATACTGAGCAGGAGTTTCACCATTTTATGCTTTCCGATCTGTAGTATTCTCCTTTTCCCTCTGAAATTAATTTCTATGCCTAATGTATCTATCTTGGACTCAGGAGAACCTTTTTCTGCAAGTAACTTTTCAATGTTGGATAAAAGATATGCTTTGTTATATGGTTTGGAAATAAAACCATCTGCTCCGCACGAAAGTCCCTCAATGATCTCACTGGGATCTGAAAGGCAGGTTAGCAAAATAACCGGAACATCTTCAGTGTGTTCATTCGATTTAATTTTTTCACAGAGTTCAAATCCGTTCATCTCAGGCATAAGAATATCTGTAATGACCAATGATGGTTTATGTTTGGAGAGCCATTCCAAGGCCTGTTCCCCATTCTGTGTGACCACTATTTTGTAATGATAACTTTCGAGCAGATATTTTATCTGAGCGGCCTGTGTAGAACTATCTTCAGCAATTAATATTTGAACATTATCATTTTCAGGATTCATGTTGTTATTCATAGAGATACATTATTCATTTTTTCAATTAAAGTATCAAGAGTCGTTGATATTTCTTCTGATGAAAGAATGAGCGTTGCCGCATTAAGCTTTATTGCTTCGCCGGGCATACCAAATACCACTGAGCTTTCTTCATTCTGGGCAATAGTGATTGCGCCATTATCTTTCATTAATTTCAGTTCTTCGGCTCCGTCTCTCCCCATTCCTGTCAGCATTATTCCGACAGCGCCCGAACCATATATATTTGCTACTGTACGGAACAGAAAAGCCACAGATGGCCGCAATCCGTTTTCAGCCGCATGGTTACTCAGTACTATTCGTGGTCCGTTTTCAACTCCCATATGTGAACCATCCGGGGCAATATAAATATGTCCGGGCAATGGGAACTCTCCCTGTGAAGCAATGTGGAGAGGAAAGTTTGTTGTATTTGCCAGCCATTCCATAAAACCATTAACGAATCCCGGTGAGATGTGCTGAACAATTAATACGGGTACCGGTAATTTCCGGGGCAATCCCAAAATAATTTTTTGTAAAATAAGGGGACCTCCGGTTGAAGCGCCGATTGCAACAATTTTAATTTCTGATACTGCTATTGTCGTTTTTTTTGTGATGGGTTTATTGATTTCTTTTTTATACGAAATGCGAGAACTACGCCTGACCACTTTCACTTCAGACATCAGCTTAAGCATATGAATCAAGGTGCGTGCATCATTTTTATATTCCGGGTGATTAACGCTGTGCGGCTTTTTAACTATTGCCAAAGCTCCGGCTTCAATCAGGGAAAATGTTATTGCAACATCTTTCGCTATTAAACTTCCCGTAACAATAACAATGGGAGTTGGTTTTATTTCCATGATTTTGCGTGTTGCCTGGTGTCCATCCAATTTCGGCATGTAACAATCCATTGCAATTACATCCGGGCACTTTTTTATTACCATTTCGATGGCTTCTTCACCATCGGCAGCAATTCCGACAATACTAAAATCAGGATCTGAGTTTATAGTATAAGCCAGCAATTCCTGCATTACGGGTGAATCTTCAACTATCAGGACTTTTATCATGGTTTTACCTTATATTCTACAAATTATTATTACTTTTTATAATCAATATTTTATCTCAATTAATTAAGCTGTTTATACTGTCAGCTATTAGGCTCCGTTCATCGAAGGCAAAGGTTTCACTGGTTTTTTTATTGCAGGCTACTTCCTGCCTTAATCTATACGAAAAAGGTATTTCCTCCGCCAGACTGGAATTGTCATGCTGAGCAGAGTCGAAGCATAATGTTCGGCAAAATATCCTTCGACTTCGCTCAGGATGACATTTTGATGAAAACCAGTAGTTGTGTTTTGTAATAATCATATAAATATTTATATCAACTTCTTTATTACTTCAAGCAAATTACTCTGATCAAAACTACTTTTTACAATATAAGCGTTGGCGCCGACATCTATCCCGTGTTCACGGTCTTCACGCGATTCAAGAGCCGTAACCAGCACTACCGGCAGTTCGCTTAACTTCTTTTCTTTTTTAATTTTTGCAGTAAGTTCGAACCCATTCATTCTGGGCATGTCAACATCAGACACTATTAAATCGAATTCTCCTGTTAAAACTTTCGTAAAGGCATCAATACCATCGACTGCTGTCTCAACTATGTATCCCGCTGTTTCTACGATATTCTTTATCAGTGATCGCGACGTAATTGAATCATCTATCACCAGGATTTTATAATTCCTTTCTGTTTCGGTTTCCTTTACTTTCGGTTCTTTTACTGGCACATTTGTTTGCATTGCCGATTTCATTAAATCCGGAACATGTATTACCGGAACCACTTTACCTGAACCAAGAACTGTAGCCCCGCTTATATTCCGCACATGATTTAGTTGCCTGCCCAAGGTCTTTATAAGAATTTGATGTTCATTAAAAATTTCATCAACCTTAAAACCGATCCTTTTACTTCCTAATGCCAATACAACAATTTGAGCATAATTTGATGATAAGCTTGTATTCCCTTTTTGTGAAGATGTTGGTTTGATCCCGTTACTTAATCCTAATACATCGCTGAGTTTTACTATCCCGATAATTTCCTGACCAAGTAGCATAGTCTCCCGGTTTTCGGCAGTCTTTATCGCTCCAGGGCTGATTTTGACAACACGTTCTACATTCACTGTTGGTATAAAGAAGAAGTGTTCTCCTGTTCTTATCATTACCCCTCTGGAAGTAGAGAGCGTGAGGGGAAGCAGCAGGTGAAATGATGTACCGTTATCCGGTGTGCTTTCGACAGTGACTGTTCCACCAAGCTTTTCTACCTTTTCGCGGACAATTGCCAATCCAAGCCCGCGTCCTGAAATATCTGTAATTATCGGACTCGTAGTAATTCCGGATTTAAAAATTAAGTCCAGCTTTTCCCTTACACCCATCTTCTCAACATTATCTGTTGAAATTTCACCTGCATTCAAAGCAGCAGAAATTACTTTTTCTATATTAATGCCCGCACCATTATCTGAAATACTTATTTCTAAATTATGACCATCAATTACCAAAAAAGTGAGTGTAATTGTTCCGGGTGATGGATTCTTTATTTTAATGCGTTCGTTGGGCTGCTTTATTCCATGGTCAATACAATTCCTGATCAGGTGAATTAATGGATCTTTGATTTCTTCCAGAATCCGTTTATCAACTTCAATTTCTTTCCCATGAATGATTAATTCAACTTCTTTATTCCGGGCACGGGCAAGATCACGGACCAGTCTTGGAAAACCCTCAATAATAGTAGATATGGGAAGCATCAACACCTTTTTCATTGATTCCACATGATCATCAATCATTCGTCCGAGCGATCGCTGATCGCTTTCCATATCATGAATAAGAGCAGTTATGTTTCTCTCTGTTTCATCCAGTTTTTCATGAGTCCGGTTCATTATTTCTTTAAAAAGTTGTTCGACGCCATTAAGATGCCTGGTATCCCATTTTCCTAATTCCGCTTTGCATGATCCGATAGAATTAAAAATTTTTTTCAAATCAACTATCCTTTGTTCAGATGCAACTTTAGACTGGATCATTTGTTCTGCCTGTAAGAATAGCGGATCCAATTTTGATGTTTGAATTCTCACTGTTTCCAATTGCAGTGATCCTTCTTCAACCGGTTCAGTCTGAGCAGATAATTTAATTGTTGATATGGCAGATTGTGCATTTTCTACAGCATGATTTTTAATAGTTGCTGTTTGTTTTTCTTTTCTTTCACCTGGTTGATCTGCCTCCGTGATAGTCTTTAACTGCTTTATTAATTCTGTATTTAGTTCAGGAGATTTTGTTCCGGTATCCGGAATCATGTTCGAAATGGAATCCAGTACTTTGTGAATAAGATCAAATTGAGCAGCTGTAAAAGAAATATGCTCACTTTTTAAGTTTGCAAATGCACTCTCCAATACCTGGCAAACGGATTCGATATCATTCCTGTTGACCGAACGGGCAGCGCCTTTTAAACTATGTGTTTCGCGGAAGATAACTTCAATCAACCCCAATGACTTATTGTTCTTTGGGTTCTTCTCCAATTCAATCAGACCGGAAGTTAGTTCGCGAATATGTTCTTCCGCTTCAACGCGAAACGTTGCCTCTAACCTTTTAAAAAACTCCTCATCTTTTGCATTCATCTTATTCGTTTTTATTTAGGTTATTTAGGCTCTAGACTGTTAAGTTATTAGCCTTTAGCCTATCCATCTAAAGCCTAAATTTTATACTGTTCAACCAGAACTTTTAATTTCTGCCCTAATTCATTTAAGCCTTTAGCTGCTTTTTCAGCTTGCACCATACTAGCAGCATTCTCGGTTCCTGCCTGATTGATATTTTGCATTGCCAATCCTATCTGGTCCATTCCAACTACTTGCTGTTGGCTAGATGCAACAATTTGTGTTGCCACTTCAACCGCTTTGACACTACTTTCAGCTAATATTCTAATTGCTTCGCCGGTTTGGGTTGATTGTTTAATACTGCTTTCAACAGCTTTGCTTCCTTGCTCCGTGGCCAATACTGCGGCGCTTGTTGCTTTTTGCACTTCATTTAAAATATTACGTACCTGTATGGTTGCTTGTTTTGATTGTTGAGCAAGGTTTTTAATTTCCTGGGCGACAACTGCAAACCCTTTTCCCTGTTCTCCTGCTTTTGCTGCTTCTATAGCGGCGTTTACCGCCAATAAGTTTGATTGGTCGGCTATATCAGTTACCGAGGCAATGATGCCCCCAATCTGCTGGCTCTGTTCACTCAGACGGACAATTGTGTTTGCCACTGCCTCCATCTGATTTCGAATCTCATATATCCCGCTTACAGTTTCATCTACAGCTTTTTGACCGTTTTGCGTTACCTGGGCAACCTGCTGAGTATTCTCTGAAACACGGCTTGCTTTCTGACTGGATTGCTGTGATGCCTGGCGGACTTCTTCGACAGTGGTTGTGGTCTCAGTTATTGCTGAGGCTGTTTCAACAGCGCCGGATGCAACTTGTGTTGCAGCAGCCAGTATTTCACTGGATGATGAAGCAAGTGAATTAATGCTTTCAGAAATATCTTTCATGATACGACGCAGGTTATTTAACATCTTCAAAAAAGCATTTCCCAGAATATCTTTCTCTGATTGCGGGACAATAGAATCGGTAAGATCTCCTGATGCAATTTTCTGAGCAACAATTGACATTGTTTTAAGCGTATTTACCATTCTGCTAAAATTCTGTAACAGGATACCGACCTCATCTTTTCTTTCAACGTCAAGCAGTTCAACATTCATATCTCCTTCGCCTATTCGCAATGCTATTTTTGTAATCTCATTAAGGGGTTGGGAAATTGTCTTGTTCAATATTATCACTATAACGATACTGAAAAACAGCGCAGCTATTCCAAACATAATAAAGAGAATTATTGCTGAATCTGCCCGATGTTGATCAAGTGCAATCTGGTCATCTGCATCTTTCTTTGCCTTATCGCCCATTTCAGTTGAAATTGATCGGATCTTTTCAAATCGATCCTTCTGGATTGTAATACCCAATTGTTGGGCTTCTTTTATTTTCCCATTTCGAATGAGTGAGATCTCCTCCTTTCTTTTTTGACGATACGCATCTGTTTCATTTTTCAATTCTTTCAACCGGTTTTGAAGTTGGGGTTCTGAATCAAGTTTGAGTAACTTTTCAACGATATCATCAATTTCCTGCTCTCTTTCATTTATGATTCCTTCAATTGCCAGTTGTTCGGCCTTATTTTTTGTGAGTATCATATCGAGAATAGCCGCTCTGTTGAAATTCTGATGCGATCTTAATTCTCTCAATTCAAATGCTGTCTGAAAATTTACATTGTACAACTTTTTTTCGGACTGTGTGATACCTCGTAATCCCAGGTAAGCAATAACGATTACTACTAAAAGCATAATCCAGATCACTCCAAAGCTAAAAAGTAACTTAGTGCGCGTATAGAGGTTATTAAAATATTTCATGAGTTGTTTCTCCTTTAGTTATTGTTTATTCTATCACTTGATTTACAATTATCTTTTCATCTTCCAGCATTTTTTTGGCATCGAGTACAATCAGATGTTCATTGGTTATACCTTTTAAATATTCACTGCCAATGCTGCTTATATTTGGCAATGAGGTTTGAATTGAATCTATTGATACTGAAAGAGAGTCCTGTATGGTATCAGCCAAAATGCCAAACTCCATCCGTTCATTATGAATAATAATCACTTTGTTTAGTTCTCCCAGTCCTTTTTCAGGCAGATTGAATAATTTCTTGAGGTCAATTACTGAAATAATCTGTCCGCGTACATTTACAATTCCCAGCACAAAAGGAGGTGTGCCCGGCAGTGCCGTAAAGTCTTTCAACGGAAAAACCTCACGGATATAGGAATTCTCGATTCCGTAGGTTTCTGATGCCAATCCGAACACAACAATTTCAATAAATTCTTTTTGACCTGATTCATTTTTCATTTCTACTGCCAATGCTTTTGCACGTGCCTTTAAAACGGAACGTTTTTCTTCCGGCAGCAGCATATTTTTCTGATTACCTGCTTCCTGCAGTGTATTTGCCTTGTTGTTAATTTCTTCCCAATTAGCTTTCGTTTGAAGCCTGTTTTCGATCTTAACCTGGTTTTTCATTCGAATTATATTTAATTGAATGCACTTATATTTATTCGTAATATAAGATTCATGAGGCTCAACTCCATGTTGGTTGTTACCTCACAAATAATTTAATTTTATAAGGCGTTCGGTGAACCCTCATCCTGAACACTCAATTTTTGCATTATTTTTTATTCATATTCATTTGTTTTGACTTCAATTTCTAAATTTCTTTCGGATGAGGGTTTCATGATAAAGCTCTTGTTTGAATGGTGGTACTGATAATTTCCCTGAACCTTCCGACGGTTAACCCTTCCGATTCAAAGAGAATATCTTCATTGCTGCACTTATTTAATATCGATAAAACAATGTCATAGTACTTTTTTGCATTTTTAGCATTACCAAGTTGCTGATATATATTTCCTAAGGAATAATAGGAAAGAACAAAGTCGGAATCCAGGTATATTGCATGTTTTAGCGATATTACAGCTTCATCCGGCTGATTGTTTTCCTGTAGGATTGTTGCATACAGATAGTGGATGCGTGGATCGATTTTGTTAACAGCTATTGCTTTTTCACATATTTTTATGGCTTCGGTTAGTTTTCCCTGGTTTGCAAAAGCCCGGATTAAAAGAATATATCCCTCTGTCGTTTGATCATCTTTTTGTAATTTATTGATTACATCCGTATAGTTACCCTGCGAATAAAGCTTTAGCGATTCTTCGAAGATTGAATAGTTTTGTTCAGGAATTTCTTTTGTTGTGAGAACCTCATGTTTGATTTCGCGGGGTTGAGAAATTATGTTTTCGACAGTATTCCCGGGTTCCGCTTGTATTTGAAACAAGACCGGTTCGGGAGAAGTTACAGCTTTAGTATATTTGTACCTGTCTTTAGTTTTTTTAGAGGTTTTTTGATAGATTACCATCCCTGGTAAATTAATTGGTATAAAATCCGGGAAATTCCGAATAGAAAGTTCACTTGCAGAAACTACAAGATAGCCGCCTTGTGTCAACGAATTATACAATCCTTTTACAACTTGCCTGAAACGATCCTTTGTGAAATACATCAAAACGTTCCGGCAATAAATGATATCCATTGCATTCGTATTATTAAGCGATGACGGGTAAATATCTTCGGCCAGGTTCAGGTATTCATATTTCACCATATGCTTAATCTCAGGAATAATCTCCCACCTGTTATTTGATTTTGGAATAAAGTATTTTTCTTTTAGCCATTGGGGCGGACTACGAAATGACCACTGACCGTATTCGCCGGTTGTGGCTTTGTATAATATGCGTGGATTAATATCAGTTGCGAGAATAGAGATATTCCAGTCTTTAATATCCGGTATCAATCTGTGCAGCGCGATTGCAATGGAATAAGGTTCTTCGCCCGTTGAACATCCTGCACTCCAGATTCTGATTCTTTTTTCTCCTTTCCGGCGATTTTTGATCAACCCCGGAATAATTATTTTTTCCAGCGCTTCAAAGGTTTGGGGTTCGCGCCAGAAATAGGTTTCGCTAACGGTAAGATTAGCAGCCAGAATTTCCACGTGCTCACGGGTCAGAGGGGAAGAAATAATATACTGAATAAATTTTCCCACGTCTTTATATCCGAACTCTTTCGCAGCAGTTGCAATATTTCGTTCCAAATCATCCCATCGCTCTTTGGGAAAATGCAATGCGAGGTTAAAAGCAATAAACCCGCTTAACTGCAATAAAATATTATCCGGCAGCGTATGCTTCATTTAACACCTCCCTTTAATGCTTTATCCAGTGCCTTCTGTTGGTTAAGCGAAAGAAATTTTTCAAGATCATTAATCAGAATAATATTGTTTTCAACTATTGTGACACCTGACAAATATTCAGCAAAAGGCAAAGCAACCTTTGCAACTGCTACCTTATTATCAGCAATTTCAGAAACACCTTCCACTGAATCAACCGAAAGCGCCATGAGCCTTTTTGATGTTTTCGCGATGATGAACTGATCTTCCAAATTGATTTCACGGGTGGGCAGTTGAAAAAGTGTGCGAATATCTATCACCGGTATTATCTCACCCTGTACATTAATGACCCCTAAAACTATCTCAGGGGCCTCAGGCAAGGGCGTAATTTCAACCGATCGGATAACCTTTTCAACGGCAGATAAATAAAGAGCGTATCGAGGTTCTTCGAGACTGAACAAAACAATTTTGCTTATTAATGTGTTTTTAAGATTGCTCATTTGTATACTCAATTAATTATCCGATAGTCTGGTTACTAAATTTATTACTTCCTGAAAATCATTATTTTTATCAAAGAAGTATTCTGTTCCCATTTCAAAGCATTTTTGTTTGTATTGCAAATAGGGATAGTTGGTAAAAATGCATACCTTACTTTTAATTGCCTGTTCTTTCATTTTTTCCAGAACGGCGATTCCGTTCATCTCCGGCATTCGTATATCCATGATGATGAAATCAGGAGTTTTATTATTAATAATTTGCAATGCTTCCATTCCATTTGTAGCCTCCCCTGCAATTTCTACATTTTTAATTGCTGATAATGACTCAATTAACCTATCGCGAATCAGTTTGGAATCATCTACAATCAATATTTTCATTTTTCGCATTTTTACATTTGTCTCCCATGTATTTTATTAAAGTTAAAGTGTTTACTACTAAAATGGTATAGGACAAAAACTGATTTGTTTGTAGGTGTTTGCCTGACAAAAAAAGAATGAAATTGTGCGTTCTGACGGTAGGTTTTTCGATTGTAGTTAATTAGGCTCTAAGACGATAAATCGTGGCTAATCCCGCTATCGGGACAGGCTTTGAATAATCCATAAACATTGAAAAATTATAAGCTTTTAGAATTAATCAGGTTAGAATAGCAGAATCTACAATTTATTATTCAATGTCGTTTAGTTAAGCCTACAAACTTAATTGACACACTTCGACTTTGCTGCTAATAACACGCTATACGAGCCTTCAACTACGCTCAGGTTCATTATCGTGTCAACGTATTAATAAATAGTGATTTATCACTATCAAAGTCTCAGTGTAACAGCCATGATCATGGGTCAGGCTGAGCGGAGTCGAAGCCTATTTCCTTAACTAAACGACATTGATCTATTATTCATTAAAATTCATTTCCTGCCCAAAATAATTTCCTGTTTAGTGTACCGTTTGGATTTTTTAAGCAAACAATTAAAATTTGAGTATTGGCATTGAAATTTAGGATATGCATGGTTTCACCCTGTAATTTATCATGTAATAATAAATTCCCCATGATATTATATACTGAAATGTATGTTGTTTCAGAAACTAAAAGCAGGTCAATCATTAAATGATTGCCAGCAGAATAAATCCTGCCGGGAAGTTCTTTGCCTGACAGGTTTTTTTCAGCGCCAAAATACAGAACAAAACGATTTGCATCATCATTTTTTGAAGCTGCAAAACCATACGTCATTTTCACTTTCATATCTATAATATTATGCATTTGACGATCTTCGAGCATTACAGTCTCAAATATGCTCTGATCAAAATTGCACCTGAGGGTATAATTGCCATTCATACCCGGAGTAAACATCACAGGCACAGCAGGATTTTTTTCTGTGTCAGTAAGATAACGCACCGACAAATAGTTTTTTTCAGAGGGTATATACAGACTTGGCGCCGACAATATCTTACTAAACAGCTTCGTAGCTCCGTCTTCATTCTCCGAATATCCAAATCGAAGCTGAATTTCATCCGATCCATAATCTGCATCAGATTTGACACAAAGTCTTACTTTGCTGACCTCCTGTTTTGTGCTCTTAAACCAGTTGCCTGCGCCATTAAAAATGCGCACTTCATTATTCAAACCCAGGTCACCGGCACTGGTTGCCTGCACAAAATATCCCTGCATAGGAGCAATGTACCTGGTGACTGCATTAGTTCCTGTACTATCAGGATCAGCTGAGTTATATACTCCGTAATTGTTTGCGGTGGGATTCCAAATCCACATATCGTAACCACCACCGGAACTGTTTAGCTCGGACCGGGTCCAACCGGAGGCAGCACCCCAGTCAATGGAGGAGGGATATGGATTGCCAACCAGGTTAAAGCCTTTTAGACTTTCATTGGTACTGCCGATAGTAAGTTCAAATTTTAAGGGACCATTATTTAAATTTCCGGCAAACTCTTTTGTCGGG
This sequence comes from uncultured Bacteroidales bacterium, assembly GCA_963781805.1. Lineage (GTDB taxonomy): Bacteria > Bacteroidota > Bacteroidia > Bacteroidales > UBA10428 > JAFGPL01. The sequence continues at coordinate 3,161,763 of CAWAHF010000004.1, read as the reverse complement.
TTGGTGGCCTGTACAGAATAAAGATAGCCGCGGCCAACAGCAAAATCAGTTTCCGGATGTATTGTATTCCAGTTAATAGTTGAGATAGTGTCAAGTTTAAATATCCAGCAGCTATTGGATTCATTCCATAAATACAAATCATACCCTGTACCATTACCATACGATCCGGAAGGTAACCAGGTACCGCTAATACCCTGTGCAGACACAGGGGAAGAAAGGAAATGCCATGCTTCTGCATCACCACTGATATATCGTTGTACCGTAGCCGGTACATTGTCGGAATTATGAATGAGCGATGCGGTTCCTGTTGCGTCTGAGTGCAGTATAAAATCTGAGGCTCCCGCATTGTTGGCGAGAGTGCCGGTGACTGTAAGCTGTTTCCCGGAAGCCACTTCGAATTTTTTTCCGCTATTGATGGTGAGATCGCCCGAAACAGTGGTTAAAGAATTGCTTGTCAGCGTCACACCAGCAGCATTATCGATGGTTAAGTTATAAAATGTGGTGGCGCTTGTAAATCCCATTGATTGTGCAGAGGTTCCGTTGTACTCCACGGTAGTAGATCCTCCGTCTGTGGTATTCCATGTTCCTTCGTTGATCATGGTTCCCGCAATTCTCATGATGCTTCCGCTTGTCATCCATAACCCATTTCCGGTATTAATGGTTACATCATAAAAGTTCGTTGTGCCGGATATTGTTGCTGCCGTGCTTGTGAACAATACATTGCTGATATTGGGGTTAAAAGTTCCACTGTTATTACTCCATGCCCCGTTATCTCCATTAATGGTTAATTGCTCATCTGCCACTGTATTCAAAATACCGGCAGCTTCAATGGTCATGGTTTTTATCTCGGTGGAAGCAGGTAACGTTGGATCATATAGGGTTGTTGCAGCGTCCGGAATAATTATATTGGATATAGAGGATGGTGTTCCCGGGGGAGTCCAGTTATCCTGATTAATCCAGGAGGTACTTTCCGATCCATCCCAGATATATGCAGCTAATGCTGCATCTGCCAGGGTAGTTAGAAACTCCCCGAAGCTTGTAGGCATATACATAATATTTACATCTGCATTTTCAATCCAATTATCCGGGGTACTATAACCTGAGCGTCCAAGTTCATTCAATCCCGTAAGGAACCCTGATATTCCATATCCCCATAGAACCAGCTTGTTTTCTTCATTCCCATTAAGCTCCGTATCAAGGTAATGAAGGACAAGTTTTACAAAGCAATCACTCCCACCTGTTTGTATAATATCATATACCCGGTTTATTGCCGTGTCCATCCACAAAGGTGATGTGCCTATACTGATTTTTGCTAACATTTGCGCAGGCAACGTTCCGCCTGATGATATAGTTGCTGTTGTAAACTGGTTACCAAAAGAATAAGGTGTATTGGAGGTAAATGTTGTGCGTTTAACTATCCCTGTTACATCGCCTGGTCCAACAGTCGTAGCATTTTCATCCATTGTAAGGGTTTTCATAACAGTACCGTCCCACATATCAAGGCTGCCTTTGGTAGAAGAGGGATTAGCACTTTGCAGAAAGAGTACTCCATTTACAGTAAAATCACTGCTTGCGGTGATACCACCTGCACTATTTATGGTTAGATTATTGACATCTCCCGTAAAAATTAAGGAAGGGAGTGTTATCGCAATGGTATTTGTAAATGCCAGGGTTGCACCGGCATTGCTGGCATCAATAAATCCGCTCGTTCTGGTGGGCGAATTTCCGGCTATTGTTAATGTATTTGCTCCTAAGCTAAATGTTCCTGATGGTAAATCCAACAGTCCGTTTACCGTCATGTTTTGATTGCCTAGTATAACACCGCCGGATCTGTTAATGGTGAGACTATTGATGGAAGGAGGTGTGCTGAATAAATTATTGTCAAGTGTAATTGCGCCTGTTCCACCAAAAATCAATGAAGATAGGGTACCAACCTCAATATAACCGGATGTTTTACTGATTGCACCGTTAATTCCAAGCGCTGTTGCCCCAACGGTTAGATTTCCGCTGGTAAGTGTAAGTGCGTTATTTACATTTATATCAGTGGAGAGGGTAACTTCAAGGCTATTGTTAATGGTTAAATTATTAAAAGTTGTTGTAGCTGTTCCTCCAATCGACTGAGCTGTAGCGCCATTCATCGTAATGGTATTTCCTGCTGAGGTTGTGAATGTGCCATTATTCTCAAGGTTTCCGCCAATGGAATCAAGGTAGTTTCCGGTAATAAAGGCAGAACCGGTTCCAAGGGTTACATTTCCGTCAAATGTCATCGCGGCGCCCGCAGTTGCCGAGGCCGTGCCCGACGTAGTAAAATCTCCTTTGATAGTTAAGGTTGTTGCGGGCATTGTCTTGGTTCCGCTTCCGCTGAGGATGAGGTTGTGGTACCTGTTTGTCGTTGGATTTGGAACTATAACGGTCTGATCTTCGCCTTTATATTCTATAGTTGTAAAACCTTTATCAACTTTTCCAAAAATGCCATTGTTGACTAAGGTTCCTGTTATTCCCACATAGGTATTGATTTCGAGCGTTAACGTTGCGCCGGGATCAATGGTCATATTATGGAAATCTGATGATCCGGCCATTTCAGCGTCTGCATTATTAAAAACGATCGTGCTTGTACCTGCGTTAAATGTTCCTCCCAGGTTACTCCATGCACCCTCTGCACCAGTGATTGTTAACTGAGCCCCGGCAACGGCGTTTAGAATTCCGCCGTTCTCAATGGTCATTGTTCCGCATGCTGCAAGAGTAGGTAAAGTAGGATCATGATCGGTTGTACCGGCATTCGGTATTGTAACTGCGGTATTATCAGAAGGGGCGGCATTCGGACTCCAGTTCTCGATGGTGGGCCAGGTATCATCAAATGCTCCTGTCCAGGTCAGGGCAATGGCTTCAGATTCGTCCATCGTAACTTCTATTTCGCCAAAAACGGATGGAAAATATAATAAATCAAGGTCTGAAATTGCTACCCAATTATCACTGGAGCTAAATGATGATCGTCCGTATTCACTCAGGAGCGGGTAAGCGTATATGTAGGTAAAATCTACAAGTAAATTCTCATTGTTACCGTTTAGTTCCGAGTCGAGGTAATGGCTATATACAAATGCCCTGGTATCACTTCCCCCAATTTGGCTAAGATCATAAATTCGTTTCACCGCACCTGGTTTCCATGAAGGCGCAGTTCCAATACTAATCTTTAAACTGACCTCTGCCGGTAATGTTCCTATATCCGGAAAATTTATATTCGTGAATTGATTTCCCATTGTATAGGTTGTATTGGCCACGATGGTTGTTCTCCTGACGATACCTGTAACATCGCCCTGTCCGATGGTTGTTGATGAAGCCCCCATTAATAATGTATCGCTTCCCGTATCGAGAATACCTTTGGTAGATAATGGATTCGCAGATGACAGGTTAAGAATTCCGTTTACGGTAATATTGGCATCAGCGGTAGCCCCGCCTGAACCGCTCATCGTCAGATTATTGTAATTGCCTGCAACAATAGTCTGTGCTGCGGTTCCTGTAAATTCAAAATTACCTCCCCAGGTTTTACCGGCCGGAAAAGGAGTTGTAGAAGTATTCTGCGTTATAATGGTTCCTGAATTGGCGACAGAACCTGTAACCGCAGTCAGACTATTGGCTGCAAGATCGAAGATAGCGTCTGCATCCACGGTCAAATTTCCTCCGATACTGCAATTGGTCGAGGTGCCCAGTGTTACATTTGCACTTGTGTTTGTAATGGTTAAGTTATCAACAGTGAAACCCGCAGCAGAGGTAATTGTTTGCAGTCCGCTACCGTTGAATGTGATGGAACTGTTCAACGAGGTCAGGGTTCCGCCATTGTTGGTCAGATCACCGGCAATGGTGTGACTGGATGAACCCAGATTCAATGTGGTTCCTGTCCCGATGGTAACATTGCCACCCACCAACAGAGCTGCACCGGCCGTAGCGGAAGCGGTTCCTGACATGGAGAAATCGTCGTGCAGGTTCAATGCTGTGACCGGCATTGTCTTGGTTCCGCTGCCGCTGAGGATTAGGTTGTGATAGCCTGAAGTTGGTCCATTTGGATTCAATATGGTCTGACTGCCACCATTGTATTCGATGACATTATGCTCTAAACCTGTAACGTTCCATGTTCCATTATTGGTTATTGTTCCGCTTATCCGCATCGTACCGTCGCTTCCCATTGTCAACCCTGCATCGGGATCAATTGTCACATTGTAGAAATTCGTTGTGCCGGATATTGTGGCTTCTGCGTTTGTAAAGATCACCGTACCGTTACCCGGATTATACGTGCCACCGGCATTACTCCATGCACCATTACTCCCATTTATGGTTAATTGTGCAGTTGAGGCCGAATTTAAAATACCAGCCGCCTCAATGCTTAAGGTTGCTATTTCGCATAAAGCAGGTAAGGTCGGGTCATATAGGGTTGTTGATGCGTCAGGAATAATAACACTTGAAACAGAGGACGGCGTTCCCAGGGGAGTCCAGTTTTCCGGGATTATCCATGATGAACTTTGTGACCCGTTCCAGATGTATGAGGCTACTTCCGATTTTGCCAGGGTGTTTTCCAACTGCCCAAAGCTGGTTGGAAAATATCCAATACTTATATTTGAAACTGCAACCCAATTATCTACAGAATTAGAATTTGATTTTCCCCATTCATATAGTCCTAACGGAGGTCCAGGTGTTCCGTTTGTCCATTGAACCAATTCGTTTTCAGGATTTCCGTTAAGCTCTGCATCAAGGTAATGAGTGGCAATGGTTGTAATACAACTGATCCCACCTGTTTGTACAAAGTCGTAAATGCGATTTATTGCTGTATTCTTCCATGAGGGTGATGTGCCAATGCTGATTTTTGCTTGTATTTGTGACGGATATGTCCCTCCTGCTGCTATAGAAACATTAGTAAACTGGTTCCCAAAAGTATATGCAGTGTTGGCAATAAACGATGTTCTTGAAACAATGCCGGTAACGTCACCTGTACCAATAGTAGTAGCTGATCCTCCCATACTAAGCGTATTTGTCCCCATGTGAAGCGCCCCTTGCGTAGAGGATGCATTCGCACTTTGCAAATTTAGTATTCCGCTAACGGTTAAGTCTCCATTGAGAGTAACCCCATTTGAACGGTTAATGGTAAAATTGTTCAAGCCGGTTGTGATGGCAGGTATTGCCAGGTTTGAACCGCTGCCTCCTACAGATAAATTGCTTGACGAACTGCCTGCAATGGCATTACTGCCGGAAATTCCACCATTCAGAGTAAGTGTATTTGATTCAATTGAATAGCTGCCGTTGGTTAAATCTAATGTGCCATTTACCGTGACTGTTGAAGCGGTAACCTGAGGTTGGCCTTCAATAATGAGATCGTCGATATGCCAGTAATCCAATCCATAGGTATAACCTGTAATATAATACCTTATAAAGAAGGTTCCGCCAACATTAATTGTCCAGTTATTAACTGTTTGTGTTTCGGGGCCTATATCAACGGAAGTGACGGGAGATAAAGAATATAGATCTGTCCAGGGGCCACCAGACGATGCAGCACATTGAACTTTCATGGTAAAAGGATTGGTAACGGGGTTCCAGTTGTTCAGGAATTGTTTCCAGCTGATATTCACTGCGGTATAACCGGTTGTATTTACTGACCTATAGATAGAAGCTGTATAATTGGTTGCAGATGATGCACCATACATATACCTGCATTCATTTGCCGTACCACCGGCAATTGAACTTGCAACAGCGGTAAATTGGTTATTTGAAGAACCAATGTTTCCTGTCCAGCTTGTTAAATTATCGAAGGCATCGGTAAGAATATTTAAAGGGGTACCCTGAATACCACCTTGTATGACACCTCCGGCGTTTGCTGTTAGGTTATTCAGAACACTTGCAGAAACCGGAGTTTCAAGACCTGTTGTTATGGGAGAACTTCCGGTATACACGAGGTTCATGGTTCCGGCAAAGGCAGGTGCAGACCAAAGAGAACCTTGTGATCTTGAAATGGTTGTTCCGTCTGCCATTGTTAAATAAGCCCCGTTTACCAGTATCCCGTTGGATAAGGTCAATGTTCCGTTCACAGTAATATTGGCATTGGCCGTTTTGGAATCAGTGCCGTTGATGGTCAGGTTGCTATATGCCAGCCCTTTTACGGTTTGGGCGGCACCTGAATATTCCACGGTACTTGTCACTGCCAATGTATTGGTAGTATAATTAGCAGGAAAGGTATTGGTTCCGCCGATCTTCAATGTTGCACCACTGGATACGGTGAGTGTTCCACCCGAACTGGAACGGTTGGCAGTATATGCCGCAAGGTAAAATGTTCCGTTGGATACGGAAAGATTACCACCAATGCTGGTATTTGCATTTAATGTAACAGTGCTCCCTGAATTTGCAGTTGTAAGATTATTAAAAGTAGTGGCAAATGTGCCCCCGATTGACTGGGCAGCAGAGCCATTGAAAGTTACGGCAGCTGTTCCTGCAGTAAAGGCGGTTGTCGAAACATTATTTGTCCAGTTACCTTTTACTTCGATATTGAAATTATTTGCATTCAGTGTACCGGCAGAAATCAACAGGTTGTTATTAACTGTAATAGCAGCTGGTAAGAGAAGGCCACTGGTATTGCCAAGCGTTAAATTATAGAATGAAGGTACACCTGAAAAAGTCTGCTGTCCTGATGTACCATTGAAATTGACAGTTCCGTTGTTGGTGATGGTGCTGTTATTGGTAAGCGTTCCTGCAATATTTAGCGTGCCCGCGACGGAAATTGTCAGGCTGGCTCCTGCATTAATCGTAAGATTATTACAAGCTACACTGCTGATGATTGATGGCATCCTGGTAGCTGTGGAATTGACAATAACATTGGTAGAAGAAGTGGGTACTGTCCCTGAACACCAGTTATCACCATCTGCCCAATCAGTACTTATATTACCTAACCATTGACCTGAATTAGTATTGGAGATTACTTTTGTATAAGCAATTGCAGAACACCCGCCGCTGGTAGTTACCTGAACAGTATATACTCCTGCATAGGCAGAAGAATAGCTCAGCGAGGGATTTTGTGAAGAGGAAGTAAAACTATTGGGGCCTGTCCAGGCATAGGAAGCTCCCGTTACTGTTGTCGCAGTCAAAGTGAGCGCAGTCCCGGCACATACAGGGCCATTGTTTCCTGCTCCATCAGGAGAATTAAACAGGGTAGCAACCTGTGTTGAATTTAGTGCAGTATGGTAAACCAGTGCATCATCGAGTGTTCCGTTAAAATAAAAACTTGTTGGCTGGGATGGCCAGCCATTTAGATTATCGTATCCAATCCTCCATTGACCTGTATAATTTTGAGCAATGGTGTTAGCATTAGAAGCAACCTGTGAGCCATCGATGTATAAAACCATGCCTGCTGTGCTTGATAAAGTGGCGGTTGCAAGATGCCAGTTATTATCGTTATAAGATAAAGGGGAACTAACCGTAACAGTACTTCCCGGATAAACTGCGAAATATACCTGGCCAGCATTGTTCATGTAGATATGGCGATCATAGCTCCCGCTTGATCCTGTCTGTAAATTCCCAAACCCAATGAGTTTACCACCCGATGTTGTTGCTGTTTTAAACCATATCGACACGGTAAAATTGGTAGGATTTGTATAAGAATTGGCAGTTGAAACGTATTGCGAGCTGCCATTAAAAGTATAGGCTTTATTGAGTATACCGAACCGATCGGCTGTCAGGGCAGGACTGTTTTGAAGCGTACCGTTATTAGCGCCTGCTTCATCGTTGGCATTCCCTGAAAATTTATAATTTAAAATAGTACTTGCAGGTATTTGAGATATATTTGGTGCATCTGATATCGTAACGCTTGTTGTGGTTGTAAATATTGAACATCCGCCTCCGGGTGCAATCGTATAGGTAACTGTATAGGTATTTGGAGTGCTTGTGCTTGGGGTAATGGCACCGGTAGATGCATTGATGGTTAATCCTGCAGTTGAAGAATAGGTACCTCCTGTGGTTCCTGTTGGTGTAACAGGTTGGGGAGAGGTAATAGAATTACAATATGGCGTCCCACTATACGATATAGTTGCTGAGGATTCCGGGCATCCTCCCTGTACTGAAAGATCATCAATCCTATAGCTTGTATTATTAGCTCCGGTTGACGCTGTTGCAGTCCATCTTAAACGTAAATTTGTAACTCCAGCTGCTCCGGCGGGTAAAGCGATCCTGGTCCCGCCATTTACCAAAGCCCAGGTGGAATTATTTGTCACATTTGTAAAAGATACATTATTCCAGGTAGAACCATCAGAACTCCAACTAAAAACAACCGTAATTGGAACTAAAGGTGTTAATCTCGCACCCCATAATACAGCTATAATTTCATATCCAACAGTTGAAAGATTGTTGCTATAAGTTAGGGTTCGGGGAGTTGTACTAAAATTCTGAAACCAGGCATTTGCTCCACCCGAAGCCCCGGTATATCCTGAAGAAGGATTGTAAGTATCATTATTCCAATCGGTATTTGACGAAGACCATCCGGTAGGATAGGTAGTGGTGGTTCCAAAATTTTGTGTGTAGAGTGAAGTCTGTCCCCAGCAAAAATTAGCATACCCTGACATCAGGACTAAAAGTACGGTAAGAAAAAATGCACGGCTCATATATACAAGTTGTTTCACAGGCGGATTGCTTATTTTCAGAGAGGACACAGTAACTATATTCCGGTCATTATCTTTTGCTCCGACAGTTCTGATGGCCATATCTTTCATATTATGCGGACAAGCAGGTAACCGGTTTGCAGATTGTAATGAAATTCCAGTCAATGTGTTTGCAGACAATGGATTTTTCATAGCTTTTTTAATAATTTAATCACAACAAACAAATCATCACTAACTCTTATTTCCAATAATCTTTTTTTAATTTCAACCGCCTCTCTCCTGGTAGGTACGCATGCTACACGAACTTTATAAAATCCATTATGCATTACAATTCCTACATCCACATCGGTATTCTGTTTTATATACTTTGCCATTCTCAGTGCATAGCTTTCATAACTGAATGCACCACATTGCACATAATAGTAACCGGGTTGAGCGCATAGAGTCCCCCACACTAAAGTATTCTCCATGTGTTGATCAATTATCAGCACATTCTCTGGTTGTGCAATACTATCCTGAATTGTATTATTTTGTTGGGCTGTTTTTTTAACAACCTCATTACCCTGCAACATCGGATCAACTATATTTAATGTATTAATACTATTAATTTGTGGAAGGGAATCAATTACCGGCGTTTGTATCATTTCATTATAATTCAGTACAAAATCAAGCCCTTCAACTATATCGCCCTCTTCCGATGATTTTATTGTGAAATCTGCTTGTTGCGGCTTCGCATTATAATCTAAATTGCTTAACTGAACAGAATCGATGCGGGCAACGTATTCTCCAGGATCAAGCCCCAGAAAACTGATGTATCCATCTGATTCAGATAGTGTTTCTGCAACTATTTTTCCGGTCTTTTTATTATAAAATTTCACCAGAATTCTTCCAATTCCTTTCAAGGCGTTATTATTATTCATATATACCATACCGTTCACTTCACCAACACTAATAACTGGTATATCAATGCGTTTGAATTGGTTTGGATCAATTAACACCTGGTATCTTTTATTCTTAAACCGCCAGGCAATATTTTCCAAATTATAATCGTCAAATTCCACAATAGTACTGGTAAATGCATAAAGATCAGGTATCCGCACTATGGAATCCTTTTCACTAAAAATGGCTTTACTACCCATTACCCTAACAGAGGTCAATTTTACCATGTGTTCATCGGCATCGAAAACACCATTCTGATTCAAATCAAGAAAAGGATAGAGTGATATTCCACCTTTGCCAACAGACGGATTATTACTTGCATGCAAATATTTATTTCCGCTGCCAAAGGCCAGACTGCCCTGTGCGCTCTCCGAAGCAGACATCTTTCCGTGGCTATGGAAGGTAGAAATATTGGTTCTGGCAAAAGACAAATCATACCTGAAGTTTAAACTGAGGAAATTGTCGTGGTACAAAACATTCCTTTCATAAGAAACTGTTAAATATCCTTTTGGAATACTTTTCTCAATAGCGGCTTTATAAGAAATGAATTTGTTTTCACTGACATTGTATCGGACTGACGGACGTAAGATATATCCTTTCCCAAGTCTATAAGATAGAGACAGATCAGATGTTGCATAGGACGGCATTTTATCGATCCAATTGATTTGCGTAGATGAACTGGCATTAAATTGTTTATAATAGATTGAAACAATTACACTGGCAAGGTTATAGTTAATTTTTTTATAGACTAATTGTGTGTAATCCAGTTTAGAAAATACGCTAACCTTTTTATACCTGAACGGTATAGATAGTTTTGCTTTTCGTTCTTCGAGCGCATTGAAACGGGTGGCAAGTTGTCCTTTCACATATTTTACATAATCTATTTCCAGCAAGGCATCTTTCCAAAAATAATAATCCAGTAAACCCCTTACTTTCACTCCATATGCATATTCACCGGTAAATGTCAATTTATTAAAAGGCTGTATGGTTGTTTTTGCAAAAGGAATAAAAGCGCCATTGGGAATAGACGACAAATACTCCAGGCCTGCTCCTACCGTTAACATGCGATTTACACCGTAATTAAATTCACCTCTTCCGAAACGGCTAAAACTACTGTCCTGTAATATGCCTGCGGATAATCCATATTCGAATTCATTCGCAGACATAACCGTATAAGGCACATTCATGGTGCGTTCCTCGGTACGCTCTTCACCCAATGGGCCATAGAATTTTAATTTCAACGTGGTATAGCCATACACATTTGGAACTTTAAATACATATAACCCCGAAGCATCGGCCTTTGTGTAGTCCACCATTACATTGTTTATATATAGTTCAACGGTCCAATTGGGTTCTGTAAATTCACTGATGGTATAATACCCCGTTGCCTTTCTTACTGTAGTTGGTGAATTTCTGACAACAGCGCCGATCACCGGAGCATTTATAAATGAGATGGTTTGATTGGATATCCTGCCTAGCTGCGCCTGTTTAATGATCTTTTTATCGTTGTCGACCCAGCGCCACAGATAGTAGAGCTGACGATTATCAAATTTGTGCTGATCGTAAAAATTCACAGATACGTCTGCCTCGCCATAAAGGAGTTCGGTTCCGACACCCAGACTAAATCGATTATCCGTTGATCCTTTCCCTATTTGATTTGAAGCTACCGACCAATCAACCATACCAAACCTGAACAAGTGATAGTTTCTTTGCACGATAGTATCGGCAATTTCCTCACCTTTTATCTTAGCTATATTGTTTCGCATTTGTTCCAAACGTTGCTGTTTAATTATTGGCAGTTCAAAATCCGACTTTAATATGATTGTCAGCGCCCGGTAATTAAAGGTCAGGGTTATTCCAAACGCTTCGGCAAATAAGGATGATTCCAGGTAAAGCATGCCCATTTCTTTTACCATACCATTATTGGTATTAATTATTTTAGCGCCAACTTTAATTTGTCTTTGATTATAGGCAATTAAATAGGATCGGCTTTCATTATCAATGAATCCAACAAGGCTTTCTCCTTTTTGCTCAATAGTACAAGAAATGCCAAGCATTTGGAATAATGCTGCAACATTAACATAGAGCAAATCATTATTGGCATATAGAGCCTCTACATAAAAATTTGTATATCCTTCCACGATTACCAGTACAGGAATATCATCGTAAGCAAAAGAAAAAATATCCTTTTCATCGACGAAAATATCCTGGGCCTTTACTTCAACCTGAATGGAAGTGTATAATATCAGAAATAGAAATAAGCCTTTAAGCAATATAATAAACCTGACCTTCACAATTAACATCGTGTAATTCATGACCATACCGATGCAATTGTGCTTTTTCATAGATTACTCCTGATTAAAGGTTATATCGAAACTGCCTGTATAGGTTCCTGGAATAGCTGTGCCCGGTATGTTAAGCGTGCCGCCAACGCGCAGTGGTGTAATAAAATTGCAGTCACTGTTTGTCACAAAGCTGGCCCCACTGATTCCTTTCTCGGTAGGGCCAATATTAAGCGTAAGGGATCCTCCATTGCTTCCAGTTAATGTGGTTGTGGCTGAAAATGTGATAATAACATTCCGGCCTTGGCATAGTTTTATTTCAAAAATGGCTGGTTGAGCAGTTGGCGCCATAGATAAAAGTAAAACATCACCGGTTGATATTCTGCTGCCGTCATATCCCACGGTAACGGTTCCACCTGCGCCTCCGGTAACGCAAAATGTGCCAAAATGAATGGTCTGCGTGGCCGTTATAGTTAATGTTCGTTGGGGTAAGTCTGGTTGAGCGTAAGAAGCCTTAACACAAAAGAACAAAACTGTCGTAAAAATCAACAGTTTTATCAAACATCTATTTGTGTTAATAGCTTTCATTCCTCATTCTTTATTCATCATTTAATGTCCACATCTCTCTCTGCATAAATCTCCCGTTTCGTTTCGCCATTGCTGACATATTGCACTTTCAATTTTCCGTCAGTTAATGGCTTACCTGAAGTATTGGTTAGTTTCACCGTAATATTTCGTTTGTTGATGTTCGTATAAACACCCACGCCCTTTGCTGCTCCAATCTTATAAGACTTGCCATGCGCAGGAATATATTCTATACTAATATCACCATATATGGAGATATTACCTGTTCTGTTTATCGTGAGTGTCAGGTTTTGAGCTATCCCTTGTTCGATGTCCAGTTTTAAATCGCTTAGCGTAGCACTTACTTTAACTTCGCCTGAACGGATAATTACAGGAATGGTGATTCCGAATATGGGAATGATTGATATACTTAACTGATTAGAATCTAACAATGGTTCCTTTTTACCCAGTGCATTATAATTTTTTTCAGACCGGAACCATATATGCGAACGATACTCGCCTGCCAACATATCTGGTTTACGCCTGCATTGCAACATGATTACCTGTGCTTCTCCGGGAGCTAAAGTTACCTGTCGTGGAAATATGCGGAGATAAGGTTCGGCGAGCATTTGTGCTGGATCCGGATTTTCAATCAGCATGAGCATACCCTCCTCAGTCATGTTGTATTGCCTGAATGAAACGGAATACGTTGCTGTATCTGTTCCTGTATTTACTAAATTGAGTTCTGCTTTTTGTTTGCTGCCTTCAAACACGATACGCATGGGTGTTATCAGCAAATTGCCCTGAGCTTTGGATTGAAAGTTTAACCCCGGCATGGCAATTAGCATTATGAATATTATACTCTTCATGGTACTGTTTTTATTATTTATTTGGAAACAAAAACAATCCTCTGGTTAAAAATATAAAGGGGAAAGCCCAAAACACGGACCTTCCCCTCTATTAGAAAGTAAATTTTACTGGTAATCTACGGTTACATCATAAGTTCCTGCATAAACACCTATTTCCTGGGTAGTGGAAATATTTAGTGTACCTCCCAATAAAAAGCTTGATGCGCCTAATGTAAGTGTGCCTGTTGCACCGACTGCAGTTGCTTCGCCAGCAGCATCAACATTTACCATAAGGGCATCAATAAGCATATCTTGATCGGCTGAACCGGAAAGGGTTTCAACAAGAATAGTGAGGGGTAAACCAATGGTGTACACTGCATCAGCTGTTCCGGTAAGATCAAACTGGGCAACTGTACTTGGGGTACCTGTTGCAATAATAGTTGTTGTACCTGCATCCGGAGTACGTATCCCTGCAGTACTCATTGTAACTGTTCCTGCAGTTCCTGCAGTAATCCCTATTACACCAAAATTCAGGGGAACAGTATTTGCAATTGTAAGCACTTCGACCAATGTAGCACCTGCAGTATTACCTGCTAATGTTACCTGAGCCATAGCCGTAGTCGCAAAACCTGCCATCATAAAGATAGCTAAGAATAAATTAATTAATTTTTTCATGTTAATTTGTTTTTAAATTTATGTATTAATGAATTTTTTTTTGCATATGAAATAATGTTTTCCATCATCTGATAATGATAAACAAAATGGACACGATGCTACTTGTCCTGGTTTTTTTTGTGGCTTTTTCCTGTTTTTCGAAATTTTAATTACAATCGATTCATTATGTCGATCAAGTAATCATACGGGAAAAAAATGATTATAATATTATATTTCAATGATTTAAGTCAACAGGTTCAATGATTGATCTCACTTTTTACATCTAAAAAACATTAGCCGACTTAGTCAGACTAATAGTATTTCAACTTTGTGATTGTCCATCCTTTCTTTTCTTATTGCCATTATAAATATTAAAATTGAGAATAAGTGGTTGTCATTATCGACCAGACTTTAGTAAAGTTAAAGTGTTTATTATTAAAATGGTATAGGACAAAAACTGATTTGTCTGTAGGTGTTTGCCTTACAAAAAAAGTTAAAGACATGATATTAAACTATTAACAGGAAAGAAAAGGGGCAGTGTATCTATTTTGTTTATAATTAGTTCACGCAAAGTGCGCAAAGTTTTTTGCTAAGATTGCAATGAAGGACCTCTAAAAATCCAATCTTTGCGTTCTCTGCGGTTTTCTTTGCCAACTTTGCGTGGAATTCTTCAATCTAATATGAATTGCTTATCTGAATAGAATTAAATAAGCAACTTAGTTTTCTTGCTGACACTATTTAGCAACTTAGCATTAATCGTTCTCACTTACTCAATCAATTCATGACGGATGGCATAGTTGATTAGTTCCGCATTGTTTTTCAAACCCATTTTTTCGAGCAAACGCATCCGGTGTGTGCTCACTGTTTTATCGCTGATAAAGAGTTCTGCAGCAATTTCTTTCACCGATTTTCCTTTTGCCAGCATACACATGATCTGGAATTCTCTTGGAGATAGTTTCTCATGAGGGGATTTACTAAGCCCGGTTTTTTTATCAAAGATAATTTTTTCTGTCAATGCTTGCGAAATGTATCTTTCACCTGCTAAAATTGTATTAATCGCTATTGCAAGTTCTTCATAAATGCTGTTTTTACATAAATATCCGGATGCTCCTAATTTCAGAGCACGGATAGCATACTGCTCCTGTGGGTGTATACTTAAAACCAGGATACGCGCATTTAAATTCTTATCTTTCATTGACTGAAGAATATCAAGACCGCTCTTGCCCGGCATGGAGATATCCATGATAACCAAATCGTATTTATTTTTTTCAATTTTGTCAAATGTCTCAAGTCCGTTTTCTGCCTCATCGATAAACGAATTGGCATCCGTTTTTGCTATAATCTGTTTTAAGCCTTCCCTTACAATTGCGTGATCATCTGCAATAAGTACTGTCATTTTAATCTATTTTGCAATTGGCAGTTAGTAAATAGTAGTTAGAAGTCAGTAGTAAATATAAGTAGTTCATTGTTGAATGGTTTTAGTATAACTAGTTAACATTTTACCAATCTCTTCAAGTTTACCAATGAGATCTGATGTCGCTGCATAGGCTAAATCTTTTGATAATAATAAATAGTAGCTTACCTCATTTAGTGAGCCGGCAGTTATATTATAAAACCTGAGTTTGTCTTTAATCCCTTTTCTGCCAAAACCCTCTGCAATATTTGCCGGAATTGAAATTACTGCCCTTCGTAACTGAGATGTTAAACCAAAGATTTCTTCCTTAGGAAATTGCTTTGTTATTATATAAACTTCTAACACTAAGCTATGAGCCTTCTGCCAAACTAACAAATCGGTGTATCTTTTTGACTTTTCTTTCATAATTATATTCAAAAAAATTAATTTTCAACCTCATACCTCCTAACTTCTAACTCCTAACTCCTAACTTCTAACTTCTAACTCCTATCTCCTAACTTCTAACTCCTAACTTCTAACTCCTAACTCCTATCTCCTAACTTCTATCTCCTAACTTCTAACTTCTACCTTCTAACTTCTAACCTCTAACTCCTAACTTCTAACTCCTAACTTCTAACTCCTATCTCCTAACTTCTATCTCCTAACTTCTAACTTCTAACTTCTAACTCCTAACTCCTAACTTCTAACTTCCAACTCCTATCTCCTAACTTCTAACTTCTAACTTCTAACTCCTAACTTCTACCTTCTAACTCCTAACTCCTATCTCCTAACTTCTATCTCCTAACTTCTAACTCCTAACTCCTAACTTCTAACTCCTAACTTCTAACTCCTAACTTCTACCTCCTAATGCAGTGCAAATAACCTATTTATTTAATGGAATTTTAATACTTAATTTTGTCCCTTTATTCCTTGCAGATGTTATTACCAGGTTGCCATTGAATTGTATTATCCTCTCCCTCATACCAATAAGGCCTAAAGAATTGTAGGAGTCTATTTTTTCCTGATCCATACCTGTTCCATCGTCAATAACTTCAAGAACAATGGAGTTACCTTCCTGGTGAAGATTTACATTTACACTTTTTGCTTTTGCATGACGTATAACATTTGTAAGCGCTTCCTGAAGTACACGATATAATGTAATATTTTTATACTCATTGGTAAGGCTAACATCATCCGATTTAAACAGGCATTTAATACCCGTTCTTTTCTCAAAATTCTGGCAATACCATTCCAACGCAGGAGTCAAACCCAAATCATCCAATATACCGGGACGTAAGTCTGAGGAAATTCTTTGAACTGAAGTTATTGTATCATTCACAATATCATTCATTCCTTTTAATCTTTTTTTTACCTTTGCTATGTTTTGTAGATTATCGGAGGTCCAGCCTATATCAATTTTTAATGCAGTTAGCAGTTGTCCCAATTCGTCATGAATCTGTCTTGAAATTGCTTTCCGTTCATTTTCTTTTACTTCTTCCTGATGATTGTAAAGCTCTAACATTACTTTATACGCATTTTTTAATTTGTTTTCAGCCCGCTTACGAGGAGTGATGACTTCAAAAACAGAGATAAAAAATCCTTTTTCCGGACAATAGACAGATAATGAAACCCATTCCTGAAATGATTCCACATACATATCGAAATGTTCAGGAGAATTGCCAAGAGAAATCCTGGAATAAGTTTCGAAAAGCTGCGGATCCAGTTCTTTTATGCTTGGAATTACTTCCGATTCCATCTTTCCCTTCACGTCCTTCAATCCCGTTAATTTCTCGAATTTATCATTCACATCCAGGTAGATCCAGTCTGTTGCCTGGTTGTTTTCAAAAATCATCTGACAATAAGCGTATCCTTCAAACATGTTTTCAAACAAGCCGCGGAACCTGCCTTCACTAGCCCGCAACTCTTCATCTGCCAGTTTGCGTTCAGTGACATTTTCAAATACAGCTACAATTTCGCCTGTAGGAAGTTTATATATGAAATTTTCATACCATCCTGTAAGTTGGTTATCCTTGTACATTTTCATAGGGAAAGGTTCCGGATTCCCCGTTTTCCAAACCCGCCTGAAAACATCCAATAAGCCGAATTCCTCAATTTCCGGCCGGACCTCGAAGATACTTTTGCCAATGAGTCTTTCACGGGTAACTCTATCCATTGTCTCAGCTGCGCGGTTAAAATCCTTGAAGATGAAATCTCTGCCGTCATCCCTGACTTCATAGACAGCCACACCTGTATTTATGTTTTCGAAAAGTTCACGGTAACGCTCCTTACTCTCTTTAAGCTCTCTTTCTACCTGCATGCGCTCGGTGATATCTGATGTAACACCGACAATCCCTATAACTTTTCCTTCCGTGTCACGCATGGGACCAATATAGTTATCGAAATAAACGCTATTTAGCTCATCAATCGCATTAATTGTTTCCCCTGAGAGGGTGCGCAGGATGATATTTTTCCCGGATGTTACCTTGCCGGTACTCTCGACAAATGATTTTGAACCGAAAAGATCGAAGGCAGATACTCCAATGTTCTCTCCAGGTGCCAATCCGGCGCGTTCCAATCCCTTTCCTTCGGATAAGGTGAAAATCCCCTGATTATCGATGGTAAAAATGGTTATGGGAACATTACTCAGAACCGTTTGTAAAAATGTCTCAGTCTTCTTAAGCGTATCTTCCATTTGCTTGCGCTTGGTGATATCGTTAAACAGGATGGCGACATGTCGTTTTTCCGGTTGGTCAACACGAAATGCATAAACATCATACCATCGGTGCAATTGTTCAGCATGATTCTCAAAGCGAGACGGTTGGCCTGTTAAAGCTATTTTTCCGTAAATTTCAAACCAATACTCTTCGTGTTTCGGAGCAAGCTCGCGCATTCTCATACCTTGCGCTTTGATGAGCCCTGTTTGTTTCTCGAACGACGGATTAATCTCCAGAAAACGATAATCGATCGGTTTTTCGCTTTCGTCGAAAATCACTTCAGCGATGCAGAAACCTTCGTCAATTGCATTAAATAATGTATGATATTTTTTTTCGCTTACACAAAGTGCATCAAACACCTGTTTGCGTTCGGTGATGTCTTGAGCAATGGTCAGCATATATTGTTCACCATGCAGCTCCAAAAGCTCCACTGATAGATTTACCAAACGCAATTCGCCCGATTTCTGCCGGATCTGGAGTTCGAAATTGCGAATGAAACTCTGCTCATGTAACAAAGCGATGGTACGTTCGCGGTCAGCCGGATCTACAAATAAGTTGAGGGCATATGAGCTCTTCCCTATAACCTCGTCAATGTTATAACCAAATAATTTTTGCCAACTTTCATTGACTTCGATGATCTTCCCATCCTCCAGGTGGCTGATTATTAAAGCATCCGGGATGGAACGAAAAGCTTTTGTGAAACGCTCCTCACTTTTGAGGAGCGCTTCTTCTGCCTTCTTACGTTCAGTAATATCAACCATGGAAACAAAACATAGTTCGGCATTTGATGTAACAATACCGGTGACATGGACATACAAAGGTATTTTGGCATTGGTTGACAAGTTTAGTTCGCATATTTCATTGGTTTTGCTGCTAAAGACGTTACTAAGAAAGTGATGAAAATTGGGTTTTGTGTCGTTGGAAACAAAATTTTCAAACCGGGCATTTTTTAAATGTGAAGGATCTTTACCAAGCATACTTGCCCCGTAAGAATTCAGCTCAATAATTTTACCATCCATTGTAAGAGTGAAATAACCAAATGGGACAAGATCATATAATTCAGCATATTTATCTGTAAGATGTTTTATTTCCTGCTCTTTTGCCAGTCTGAGCTTTTCATTTATTAATAAAAGTTCTGTCTGTTGCACTTCAAGCTCGTGAATGAGTTTTAACGCTTGGGCTTCAGAACGGGATGAAACTGTTTTTGATTTTTTCTTTTTTAACAATTCATCTGCCTTAACGTGCAGGATTTCGGCTTCTGATTTGTAAACGGCATTTTTCATAATGGCCTCTTCCTTTGAATTATATCACTTTTTTTGTAATTATAACAAGTGATTCTCAGAGTATCTTTTCTTCTTTGCAGTATCTCATTTGCCTCTTTCAGTTCTATTGTCATGGTTTTACCGGTAAATACCATAACCACTCTGCCGAGGTGCTGATACTTCTGATAGGGAAGGTGCTGTTTTCTAGGTTGCCCGGAATTTAAAAGTGATGCATTGGCTGCAATGCTTAAGTGGATCTTTCCAAATTACTTATAGAAAGTTACAAATAAAAATGATATTATGATAATTAAATTTGATTTAAATATCTGTATTAAAGCACCAGAAGTTAAATTTTTTAATCGCCGTTACTTATCCAATCCTGTTCAAAACTTCAAGCAATTCGATACTTTTCAGTGTAACTTTTCTGTCGTCAAGTTCAATTATACGGTCGTTTCTGAATTCAGCAAGGGTGCGGCTTACTGTTTCTTTGGAAGTCTGTATTAGATCCGCTATTTCCTGTCTGGTAAGCGGCAGATGAATTTCATTTGTTTTATAAATCTCTTTTGAAAAATACAACAACATTTCAGCCACTCTTCCCGGAACCTGCTTTTTAGTAAGTGCAATCATCCTGTCAATCAAAAAAACCATTCTTGCAGAAAGTTCAGTCAAAATCCGAAGTGCATATTCACCATTCTCTGCTATAATATCCCTGAAAACTTTTGAATTGACATATACAAGTTCCCCTTCTTCAAGTGTGGATGCGCTGTAGGGATATAGGTTTTCATAAAAAACAGAAGTTAATCCTATGAATTTATCCGGAGACATCACATCCAGGATTATTTCACGCTTTTCTTCAATTTGTTTGTATAACTTTATCAGTCCTGACTTTAAGTATATCAGATGAGATACAGGTCTGCCCTCCAAAAAAATATTTTCGCCGAATTTATGACGAATCACAGAGCTGTTATCGTTTATAAGAGCGATTTGTTGTTCTGTCAGACAACCGTAAATTGGTATCAAACATTCCGACTGCGGCATATTGGTGGGGTAAAAATATAAGTTACATATATAAAGATATGAAAAGAAAGAATTAATTACTGATACTATTCCTCTGTTTTTTAAAAACGAGTCACATTTCACTATTTAATACCAATTTTTTATTATTTTTATTAAGTAATAGGCAGGAGCAGATGAAAAAGACCAAGACCATATTGATTATTGATGATTCAAATACAAGCCAGACTTTACTCGATTGGACACTTAAAACTGAAGGATATGATACACTGCTTGCCTCAGGGGTTAAAGAAGCCCAAAAAATAATAAAGAAAGCAAAACCTGATCTGATATTACTGGATTTATTCATGCCAAATATTTCTGGCTATGATTTTCTAAGAATGAAATCAGAACTTAAAATCGAAGAAGTACCGATAATTATAATTTCGGCATACGATAGCAGTGATTCAGTGAAACAAACAAAGGATCTTGGCGCCAATGAATTCATTTCAAAACCTTTTAAAATTGAACTTATTATTGACGCAGTTAAAAAATATATCTGATACCGGATTCTTTCTGATTAAAGAATCATGTTAAAATTGCGGTATAACTATAATAAATTTTACTATTTGTACTGGTAGCAGCTAATTGCCGGAATTATCAACTAAAGTAATTGGGAATATACTATTAAAAGTAGGTTCCAACACCAATTTTTAAAATAGCGCCTGCACCATGCGTACCATAACTTTCATTCATAATTGGATCGGGTTTTGAAGGTTTCATAATAGAGCCCAGATATGCACCGTAGCCTATTTCTCCTTTAAAATATAATCCCGGAATAATATTTACTCTCAATCCGATTCCTGCATAATTTTCAATGGATTTATAGCTTCCCCTGGCTACAATATATTCATCCGTAACCCTTTGTTGGTGGATTTCTGTTTTATGATATATTAAATTATAAAACAGGAAAGGTTCGATAACCGGCAGACTGTTTTTCCTGTATCTGCCCAGCATTTTTTGTGTACTGATTGAAATTCCTCCGATATTATTCAATTTGGTGTCATAATAAATTCCGATTGAAAGAGTCCTTTTTTTATTGTCACTAATATTTGCCTGTATTTCTGTACCTTGGCCAAAACCGCTTTGAACAACAAACTGGTTGACTTCAAAGCCGAAATATCTTTCCTTATGCTGAGCATTTACACATGTAAATGCTGTAACAAAGAGACCTAATATTAAAATTGACTTTTTCATCGTAGTATGTTTTATTGAATTTTACGTTGATAAAAGACATATGTTGGTTGTAAAATGTTGAAATTTAATACGGTAGGTGCTGATATAATACAACAGGACTGTTGTTCGGCAACATATTACACATTGATCCGGATCAATGCATATAATATAACGTAATCCTTAGCTTAATAGGAAACAAAATAATATTCTTTGGAAGCTATAAAAACAAAATCCCGGGATAAAAATCACCGGGATCAGGCATAGTATAAATAAATTAGCAGTTCAGAGTTTGAATCGCTCTTTCAGTTGAACAGCGATTGAATAAGTTTACTGTCTTTGTTATAAATATCTTTATAAAAGTAAAGATTCAGATGATCGTCTGCTTCACAGGTCAGATACCTGATATAAATATCTATCGGTTCCGAAAGACTGATTTCCTGATGGGTTTTGCTTGCCATCAGTTTCGATATATCAGGTTTCTGATTGCCATCCACATTATTATCCACCAGATATATGGCCAGCTGATCAGGATTCTGTAATCTGATGCATCCATGGGAAAAAGCTCTGATATCTGCATTGAAATATTTCTTCGATGGAGTATCATGGATATATACCCTGTAAGGATTATTAAATGAAAATTTCACAAGACCGAGTGCATTCGATGCGCCTGAATTCTGGACAAAATAATAATCGAAGTTATCGCCGTTCATATCGTTCCAGGCAATGGTGTTCATATCAACATCATTAAGTTGCTTATCAATTATCTTGAAATTATTTCTGACCAGGTAAGAGGAATCTTTTTTTACATGAGGTAATATCTCATTCACTGTAATAGTTTTTGGTACGTTCCATTCGGGAGCAGTAACAATGGATTCGAGCTTGCTGTTAAGTTCGGGGGTCGGAGTGGAAGGTCTTCCTACCACAACGTTGAATGTTTTGTCGATTTTATGGTTCCGGATTACCCTGAGCTGGTAAGAAGGAATGTTGACAAGAATAAAATCATTTCCATATTGCATGTCCTTTCTTAATTTATCCAGCGCCAGCGCGATCATTAAAAATCTTTCCTTTGTCGACATTGCCAGCGCAAGCCGGGTATTTTTGGTCAATCTGCCGTCTGTTTTCAATCCGTGAAAATTTTGAAATGCCGTTAATGCTGCATTAAATGCTGAATCGTTATCGGTTAATTCCTGTGTAAGGTATCCAAGGCGTGAAAGAACCTTTTTGGTATTGTTGTAGCTGTTCAATGAATCTTTTTCCGGATCGGGAATTTCCATGTGAACATCATCAATGGTGTTTTTGGATGCAAAATTCTCGAGGGCTTTCTGCAGATTCCTGTAATCCGGACTGGTTGGCTGTAAGGCCAGTATTTTATCAATCAACTCATTGTTTCGGATGATTTTGTTCAAATAAGCAGACAATGCCCTGGTGGTTTTTTCATTAACAATGGTATCCAATTCAACGATTCCGGTGTTCAAGTGAATCATAAACAAGAAGCAGGCATCTGTAAGCAAAATATCAAAGTCCTGACGATACATTAACAGACTATCTGTTCGGTTCG
Organism: uncultured Bacteroidales bacterium; assembly: GCA_963781805.1. Lineage (GTDB taxonomy): Bacteria > Bacteroidota > Bacteroidia > Bacteroidales > UBA10428 > JAFGPL01. The sequence continues at coordinate 3,138,693 of CAWAHF010000004.1, read as the reverse complement.
TATTCTGAATCCGGTCTAACAGCCAGGTGAGCTTATCATAATGATAAAACTTTTTATCAAGCCCGTAATAATTTGCATTTTTTAGTAGTTGCAAAAGCTGTAAGGTCGAAGCGCTTGGATTTTGGTTCAGTGTCCAGATGGAACTGAACTGGTTTTCATTATAAAATTCTTTTATCAGAACCTGTGATTTCAGGATCAATTTTTCAGATGTCAGCATCGAACCATTGATATCCAGTCTTTGAGCAATTCCAACATGCATTTCCTGGGAATAATACTCATTTTTCAAATCATACATTGCATTCTCTTCGTTAACATAACTTGTAGTTAACAGGAATGAGAAAAGCAATGTTATTGAAATCCAGAGATGTTTGATAAATAAATGAAAAATACGAACTGTTGTTTTTGTGGGTTTAATTTGAGCGCAGGTGGTTTCGTTGATTTGAATCTCTGAAGTTTTCATAATGCCCAAATTTTGTAATTCTATAAGTATATACGAATTTGGGAAACCAAAGTCTTTTTTATTACACCAACTACAAAACTTTTCTGACGAACTTAACCAAGTCCAAGATGAAGTCTCAACTTGCAGTAATTCAATATTATACAAAATTACATACAGTACTTCAACTACTTAGCTTATAAAATTGAATCATGTTTTGGGAGTGAACCGTCTTTGAGATATTACGATGGGTTGTATACTGTAAACAAAAAACAGGAAATCACAGCGATTTATTGAGTTCTGTGAGCTTGTCCCATATTTCCTTTAATTCATTGGGTTGAATTTCTTCGACAACAATTCTATTTTTCTTATCTGTTTTGAGACTATAAACGTTTTTAACTTTTCTTTCCATAATTTTAAGATTGAGAATTATTATCCAAAGTAATACTATTAAGTATATAAAGGCAAGTAGAATGTGATGATCTTTATGATACTGTTGACGGAATTCAAAAAACATATGATCAACCACGGTATCTAAACATTTGTTTATTTTACATAAAATGTCAAAGGTCTGCTGGCATGGGTAATATTTACCCCGGATGCATTCCAGCTCCATACTCCCCAATAATAACGGGTAGAACTTAATAATGGCTCTGGTGTAGAAAGATTTGAAATATCTCCGTTGGCTATTTTCATTCCATCCATAAATGCCACTTTCCCGTCTTTTCCTTTTTCAAGTCCGGAATGCCAGATCCATACCATATCTTCTGTATTACTAATATACCCGTTTTCTACCCTGATGGGTTGTATGAAAATAGCTGCCACAATCTGTGTTGCCATAACCGAATCCCAACTAAGAACGGGAGTCGATGTAAGTGTATCAACTATCCCGCTGCTAAAACTTTCATCACCATATACATTTATAATACCGCTTTCAGAGGAATAGGAATAGGCAGGTACTTTAATCTCTTTGGCTTCAGGGAAAATCAATTCTGACTTAAGTACAGGCTCCTCCGATGCATTCTCACACGCAGAGAAGATGCCCATTAGCGAAGCTAACGTAAAAATCACGGAAATGGTATACATATATCTTTTAGTCATAATCAAAAATTAATTTGAAATCCAAGATTAAGACGCAATTTTTGTACAGTTAGCTCCCGGGTATTTCTAATAGCATTTCCATTATAACGGAAACTATATTCTTTGATATCAACGTGATAATTAAGATAACGTATATCGATGCTAAATGATTTTCTCATATCGATGAAAAACCGGGTTCCTATAAAAGGCTGGTAAACAAAATCACCCCCATTAAATTTAAGACTGAAAGTTGAGCCCAGGTAAGTAGAAAATCTTCTCACAGAAGGTTTTGTAAGAAAGAATACCAACGAAGGTCCGATGAAATAGCTGGTGTAAACCGTATCGAATTTTGTTTCATCAACACCAGGAAGGGTTGTTAGAGTGATAGAACGGTTGAGCGTGGACATAGAAATTTCAATCCCGGGTTTTAGGCGGTTGAACAGTTTCCCGTTAATGTTGGCATAGTAAGATAATCCAACTAACCAGTCTCCACCAAACGGATTTGAGAGTTTTAATGCGAGATTGTTTCCTGGAAGTGCTGGCAGGGTATCGGCATATCTCATTTTAAACTTCAGAATATCACCCGAATAGTCGGAAAACTTCAATCCATAATTTTCAGGTTGATAACCAACTTTTTCACATAAAATATAGATCGAATCATTGGGATTATCTGCAATGATTTCGGTTTTAAACATACCGTTATACAGACAGTTCCAGTAATCTTCATCATCGTAATAACATCCCAGCGTTTTTAACTTTAAGGTATCTTTTTGGTGAATCACTGTAACATCTGCATTCTCAACAGGCATGCTTCCTGCAAACAAACGTCCTTTCAGCAGGATTTTATACTTCGGATAAACGATAACCTGAATAGGATGAAAAATTATAGAATCTTTCAAAGATAGAAGGGTATCCAGCAGATGATAGTCTGCTCTTGCAAAAATTAGTCTGATAGAATCCCCGTCAACATATGTACCCGGAATATTGAAGCTGAATCTTCCAAAAAAATCTGTATAACCTTCGGTGGTAGATGTTTTTGTTTGAATGCTGATTTTAATACTGTCGACTGGCTCAAAAAAGTTATTGTTTACGATACCCGAAATTTTTAAATTTTTTATAGTATCCTGATAAGTAAATGATAATGTCTTATGATTTGATGATTCTCTGGCAGAAATAATCAAATCAGGCAATAAGAAGGCAATGATGATAAACAATGTGCTCATATATTTAAAACGAATTTTTCTACTACAGAGCATATCTTGGCAACCAATCATGATAAAATGCGTATATTGTCTAATTAATTTATTAAGTTATGAAAAAAATCTGATATTGTAAACTTTTTTTAATCAATGGTATATCTCAGCAAAAAATGAATGATTCTTTTTGACATTCGTCTCAGGTGCCGCTGGGATTCATTGATTATTTCTAAACTTTAGATGTTCAGATACATATTTGCCCAAATATTATTATCTTTATTGACTTTCAATACTTCTGCGCCTGATAATGAAAATAGAATTCGTAAAAAATCTGATAATTCACCATTTTAAATATATCCTTCTCATTTTATTCATTTCATTGTTCTGTTTTTTTACATCCGAACCAGATTTAAGAGCAAACAGATTGCAGGCTAATGCACGAAACTCTTTTGTCTCCGGAGCTGAGATGCATGTGTTCAATTCACATAATGTTGGTTCGGGTGTTTTGTATGTACAGCAATATCTCTTCATTTCACAGATTTACAACACTTACGAAGGATGGAGAACGAATGTTACACATTCACTTTCTTATTTTTTTCTCCCGGTAAGTATATCTTCAGTATTTCTAAAACCCTTTTTTGTTGGCCTGCTAATTATAGTTATTATTATATTGATATCCTATCTGGCAATAATTCATATTCGGCAATTAGGATATAGAAAAGAGCTTTACAAACTTCTGGATGGATTGCAAAAACTAAGTGGTGCGCGCAAGGAATCAGTCGAAAAACAGGGTCCGTACAAATTCAGCAAACTGGTTAATATATTAAATACATCTCTCAACCAGGTGGAAACAACATTTTTCGAGCTGGAAAAAAGTGTTGAAATCAGAAGATCAGAAATAGATAAACAAAATTTAAAGCTAAGGGAGAAGCAGAAAGAGACTGCGCAGCAGAATCTGGAATTAAAGTCTGCCTATGAAGCTCTGCTTGAAAGCCGGAAAAGATATGAACAATTAATCGAAAATTTACAGGAAGAATACATTTTTTTCTCACAGTCGCCTGCAGGTGATTTACTTCTTGTATCACCTTCTGTCAAAACAATACTTGGATATAGTGTGAACGAATATCGAAAGAAATTAAATACAATATATTCCGGTAATTCGCTGAATGATGCTGCCAGAAAACACAAAGAAAATTCCCTGAAAGGAATCAGACAACCCAAATATCTTGTGGAGCTTTTTGATAAATCGGGTATCTCTCATGTATTAGAAATTACCGAATTCCCTGTTTTTAATGAAAATAACGAGTTTACCTCGGTTGAAGGAATTGCCAGGGATGTTACCAAAGGTATCAGGGCGGAAGATATGATACAGGAAAAAGAGGAAAAGTATAAGCTGTTATTTAATAAAGCCTCTGATTTTGTTTTTTTCTATAATATTGAAAACGGATCCATTCCGGGTAAATTTATTGAAGTAAACGAATACACAGTCAAAAGACTGGGATATTCGCATGAGGAGTTACTTGAGATGACCCTGAATAACCTTACAGAGGTGGAAATTTGGGATACCGAACCTACCATAGATGAATTTACCGGTAATAAAAAATATGAACAAATCTGGACTTCCAAGGAGGGTGAAATTATTAATGTTGAAATTATTAGTCATGCGTTTAAGCTAAAAAACAAGGAAGTAGGCATAGCCATTGCACGGGATATTACCGAGCGAAAACGGGTAGAGGAGGAAATCAGGTACTTTAATGAGGAACTGGTAAATCAGAAAGAAAATCTGGAAGCGCTCGTAGACAATCTTACCCAGACCCAGGAACAGCTGGTACATTCGGAAAAAATGGCTGCCCTCGGGCAGTTGATTGCCGGGGTTGCCCATGAAATCAATACACCCCTGGGAGCTATCAAAGCTTCTATCGGTAATCTCCATGATTCATTAGATAAGGCATTAGCTGAATTGCCAATGTTTCTGGAAAATCAGTCAACTGAATCGCTTAAACTGTTTAACCAGGTTTTGTTGCTATCCTCAGATCAGAGTGATAGTCTTACCTCACGTGAAAAAAGAAGAATCCGGAAGGAACTGGAGAAACAACTTGAATCCGAAGGTGTTGAGTCGTTTGTTAACATAGCCGATATGCTTATCTATCTCAATATTCATAAAGAGATAAACGATTTGATGCCCATGCTCAAAACCCCTGATGTTTTCGATATTCTTCAATCGGCGAGAAATTTCGTTTCTATCCTGAAAAACTCAAATACCATTTCGTTGGCTACAGATAAAGCTGCCAAAGTTGTGTTTGCACTAAAGAAGTATGCCCATCGCGACCTGGTTGAAGAAAAGATTCCTGCCGATGTCCTCGACGGTTTGGAAACCGTGCTTACACTCTACCACAATCAATTGAAACACGGAGTGGAAGTCATAAAAAATTATGAAACCTTACCGATAATAAACTGCTATCCGGATGATTTGAATCAGGTCTGGACCAATCTGATTCATAATTCAATTCAGGCAATGGATCAAAAGGGTATTCTCACTATTACCGCTAAACATGGAGATCAATATATTTTTGTAAGTTTCGCAGATAACGGGTGCGGGATTGAACCCGATATTCAGGATAAAATATTTGATCCTTTTTTTACAACCAAAAAACAAGGAGAAGGAAGTGGTTTGGGTCTGGATATTGTAAAAAAAATTGTTGAAAAACACGGAGGGATTGTTACTTTTACAAGCGAATTGGGAAAAGGCACGGTATTTACCGTGAAATTGCCTGTAAATTAAAATTATATGGCCAAAAGTGCAATTTTGTGTGTCGACGACGAAGAAATTATTCTGGATAGCCTGCGCGAACAACTTGAAAAGCATTTTGGAAGTAATTTTTTGTATGAAACTGCAGAGAATGCCGAAGAGGGATTAGAAATTGTGGAAGAATTGGCCACGGAGGGGGTAAAAATTCTTATCATTGTATCCGATTGGCTCATGCCGGGAATTAAGGGCGATGAATTTTTAATCAGGGTTCACCAAAAATTCCCGTCAATTGTTAAGGTTCTACTTACGGGACAAGCCAATCAGGAGGCAATCAGAAGAGCTGAAAATGAAGCTGAATTATTCGCTGTAATCCATAAACCCTGGAACAGTGATGAATTATTTAATGTGATTAAAACAGGGATGGAAAAAAATGAGTAAACAAGCCATAATTTGCATCGACGATGAGGCGATTGTTCTGGATTCCCTGACTGAACAGCTGCAAATAGAATTCGGTACGCAATATGCCATTGAAGTGGCAGAAAACGGGGATGAAGCCCTGGAAATTTTTGAAGAATATATCGGAACTGATATCGAAGTCCCGGTGGTTATCGCAGACTTTATTATGCCCGGAATGAAGGGAGACGAATTGTTAGGGAAGATACATAAACTTAAACCCGACACCCGAAACATTCTGCTTACCGGTCAGGCTAGTCTCGAAGGAGTGAGTAATGCGGTTAATAATGCCAACCTGTACAGATATATTTCCAAACCCTGGGATAAAAGCGACCTCATATTAACTATTCGGGAAGCATTAAGAAGCTTTAACCAGGAAAAAACAATTCTGAAACAGTATACGGAACTTAAAGAACTGAATGCCAGCCTTGAATCGAAAGTGGAATTGAGAACCACAGAGCTGAAAGAACTGAATATGACAAAAGATAAGTTCTTTTCTATCATAGCACACGATTTAAAAAATCCGTTTAATTCGTTGCTGGGATTCTCGGAATTGATGCTTCACAACCTGGATGCATACGACAGGAAACAGATACGTGATTTTATTCAGATTATTTTTTCAACATCAAAGAGCGCATATTCGCTTCTCGAAAACCTGTTGGAATGGTCGCGTTCGCAAACCGGAAGAATTGAACTTAAACCCGAAAATATTGACTTATATAAACTGGTTGAAGAAAATGTAAACCTGCTGATAGGAATTGCTGAAAATAAAGGAATAGAATTGGTTAACATTGTAAAAAGCAATACCACTGCATTTGCAGATCAGAATATGATCAATACTGTTATCAGAAATCTGGTAAATAATGCACTCAAATATACCTCAAAAGGGGGAAGGGTAACAATTTCATCAAATATTACCGATGGAGAGGCGGAACTTATTGTATCAGACACAGGCGTGGGAATTATGGATGAAAACATCGGAAAATTATTTCGGATTGATGTAAATTACAGCACTCCCGGAACCGATGAAGAGTCAGGAACCGGACTGGGTCTGATTTTGTGCAAAGAGTTTGTCGAAAAAAATAAAGGCAGGATTGAAATTAAAAGCACCTTTGGCAAAGGCAGTGATTTTTCCATCAGGCTCCCGCTGAATGCATAAAAAACCGGGATATAATCTCCGGTCAGTATCTGGTTTCTATACTTCTTTATTTTATTGATGTAAGAATGGTACGGCCACTAAGATTACCATTCGTATAACTTTCCGATTTAATCAGACCCACCTCTTTCGAATACCATTCTGTACTGTTAATCTTCAAGGTCATAAACGATTTGGAAGTAACCAGGCTTGATATTTTATAACAATCAAACGTTCCGGCTTCGGTAGTAATCTTTTCTTTTGCCTCTACTTTGCGATTGGTAATGGTGGTGGTAATCGTAATAATTTTCATACCCGCATTTGAAACTGTCATTTTTAAAGAAGCGTCTTTCAGCATATCTCCAACGTTAAGGTTTGCCGGAAGCTGCAGGTTATCACTCTCAAATGTAACATCCATGTCTTTATAACCTTCAAGTGTAGCAGGACTGATGAAGCTTTTCATATCCAGATAGTAAACACCGTTTTCACACTTCACATTGATGTCACTTTTTCCGAGGGATTTCTCTTTCTTATCGAAAGTTTCAATTTCAACAGTTGCCGATATGGAATTGCCAGATTGGGTCACATCCATCACCTTATGTCGTGAAATACCAGTAAGAGCATTTTTTTTATCATATGTTTTGTATTCAAGTACTGCACCTTTGGTTTTAGGATAATAAAAGATACAATCCTGAGCAAAAGAACTAATTACAGTAAATGTAACTGTAACAAATAATACTATCGCTTTTTTCATATTAATTAATCTAAGTTAATCCTCTATTGTTGGAATATCCAAAACTTTTATCAATTCACCTGATAACACTCCGCTGGCAGTTTCTTTAATTTCACCGGTCATTCTAATCTGCCATGCTTCATCTATTTCTATGCGGAGCGTACCTCCCTTCATGATGATTTTCGGATCCCGGTCAATCAACCCACGTTTAAGCAATGCACAGGCAACCGCACAGGATGAACTTCCGGAAGCCAGCGTGTAACCTGCGCCACGTTCCCAGATAAGCACCTGCACTTCTTTCTTGTTAAGCACTTTTGCAAACTGTACATTAATGCGGTTAGGGAATAGGAGATGGTTTTCGAGCAAAGGACCATATTTTTTTATTTCTGCAACATCCAGTTCATTTTTAATGACCACACAATGCGGATTCCCGACCGATACGCAGTTTACTTCAAATTCTTTTTCTCCTGCCATGATTGTCTCACCTATAAATTCCGGCTTATCTGCATTTACAGGTATTTCACTGCTTTTGAAGATAGCTTTTCCCATATCCACAGAAATCATGGTCGCTTTGTTATCCGTAACCTCAATAACTGTTGCACGAACAATACCTCCAGGGGTTTCTACGGTAAACTCCTTTGTTTTTGCAAATCCGTAATCATATAAAAATTTACAGAATATGCGAAGGCCGTTACCGCTCTTTTCTGCTTCGGATGCATCGGGATTAAATATTTTAAGGCCGAAATCTGCTTTATCAGACTCAACCCTTAATAAGATTCCATCGGAACCAATCCCGAAATGAACATTACATATACGTTTGATTGCATTTTTCGAAAGCGGGAAATTAATGTTTTCACTATCCAGCACTACATACTCATTTCCTAAACCGTGCGATTTGACAAATGAATTGGGTTGCATATCTAGAAAAGACTAAAGATTAAAATTTCGAATCAAATCCTCAAGGGTATCTCTTCGGCGAATCAACCGGTGGTTTCCGTTTAAGTCGATCAATACTTCAGCCGGTCTGAGCCGGTTATTATAGTTTGAACTCATAGCAAAACCATACGCGCCGGAATCAAGCACACCAATAATATCTTCCTCAAAAATCTCCGGTAACATTCTGTCTTTTGCAACAATATCACCGGTTTCGCATATATTCCCGACGATTCGCACCGATTCATTCCGGGTAGAAGGTTTATCTGATTTCCGGTAGATTTCAACATCGTGATGCGAATCATACATAACAGGTCTTATCAGGACATTAAATCCCAAATCTGTACCTATGTATTTCACGTCATAGTTTAATTTCAAGGCATTCACACTTCCAAGCAGAACGGAACATTCGGCAACAATGTACCTGCCCGGCTCAATTTTTATTACAATCTCTTTTCCGTAATCTTTAATCCATTGAAGAAGTATCTCAGTAAGTTTTTTCCCCAGGGTTTTCAGGTCCAGCCTGGATTCATTTTCCAGTTTTCGGTAAGGGATACCAAATCCACCCCCCAGATCGATAAAATCAAGATCATCAAATTGTCTGGCAACAGAAAGGATAGAGTCCACACTTTCGATGTAAGAGTCTCCGTCCATAAACAGCGAGCCAATATGCTGATTTATTCCGATAAGTTTCAGGTTATATTCTTTGAGAACAGATTTTACTTCATCCAGAAATTTTATTTCAATTCCGAATTTGGTTTTTTTTCCTCCGGTGACCACTTTCTTGTGGTGACCAGCCCCGATTCCCGGATTTAACCGGATGGCAATTTTCCCACCGGGACATAATTTTCCATATCTTCTGAGTTGTGAAACAGAATCCACACTTATTTTTACGCCTGCATCGATGGCAAATTTCAGTTCTTCATCATCAACATTATTGCTTATATAAAAAATGTGTTCAGGTTTGAAGCCGGCTTTCAGGTTTACAAATATTTCTCCCGGTGACATCGCGTCTGTCCAGAATCCTTCTTCCCTGACAATTTTTAATAATTCCAGATTGCTGTTTGCCTTGGGTGAATAATTCACGTGAAAGTTTTTGTAATTTACCAGGTTTTTTAGTTCGCGACATTTTTCACGCAGAATTCTCTCATTATAAACATACAAGGGGGTTCCGTAATTTTCAACAAGGCTAACCGGATCGGTTTTTTCAAAAAAATTCAGCTTTGAACTAACTGCTGAATAAACATAATTCATAATTCACCTATTTAAATATTGTTAAGTATATTTGCGCCGTATAAACCGACAAACATGGCGAAGATAAACGAAAATTATTTAAAATTACAAGCAGGATATCTATTTCCGGAAATTGGCAGAAGAGTAAATGAATATCAGAAAAATAATCCCAATGCAAAGATAATCCGGATGGGTATCGGGGATGTTACTATGCCTCTTGCAGCTTCTGTTATCAAAGCATTTCACGAAGGAGTGGAAGAAATGTCGAAACAGGAAACATTTAAAGGGTATGGTCCGGAACAAGGATACGACTTTCTGCGAAATGCAATTTCGGAAAACGATTATCAATCCAGGGGTGTTCAGATAGATGCGGATGAAATTTTTATATCTGACGGATCAAAATGTGATACCGGTAATATTCAGGAAATTTTCAGCAGCGATAGCAAAATTGCCATAACCGATCCGGTATATCCGGTATATTCCGATACAACAGTGATGTCGGGTAAAACGGGAACCATTTCTTCGAACGGATATTTTGACGGAATAATTTATATGCCATGTATCGAAGAAAACCATTTTGTTCCTACTATTCCAAAAGAAAGGCCCGACCTCATATTTCTCTGCTATCCGAACAATCCTACCGGGGCAACTGCAACCAAAGAGGAGTTGAAAAAATGGGTGGAGTTTGCAATTGAAAATAAGAGCGTCATTCTGTATGATGCGGCTTATGAAGCTTACATTACAGAGAACCATATCCCACATTCCATCTTTGAGATAGAAGGCGCCAGAAAAGTAGCCATTGAATTCAGGAGTTTTTCGAAAAAAGCTGGCTTTACCGGTACAAGATGCGCTTTTACAGTGATTCCGAAAGATTTGCTCGCATATACGGGCAATGGAGATACTAAATCGTTGCATACATTATGGTACCGCAGGCATACCACCAAATTCAACGGAGTTTCTTATCCGGTGCAAAAAGCTGCAGCTGCTGTTTACTCGGAACATGGGAAAAAGGAAATACAGGATGTTATCAATTACTACATGGAAAATGCACGCATCATGAGAGAAAGTTTAATCAGCCTGGAATTTAAAGTATACGGAGGGGTTAATGCTCCTTATGTCTGGACCAAAGCGCCTATTAAAATCAATTCGTGGGATTTGTTTGACAAATTGCTCAACGAAACGAATGTAGTTGGCACCCCGGGTTCAGGCTTCGGACCGTCGGGTGAAGGTTATTTCAGATTCTCTGCATTTGCAACTCGTGAAAATGTACTGGAGGCAATGGGAAGACTGAAAATGCTGAAATTATAAAATTACACAATGCGCATTGGATTTGATGCAAAACGGGCATTTAACAATCACAGCGGGTTAGGGAATTATAGCCGGAATCTCATTTCGGGATTGAATATTTATTATCCGGATAACCAATATGTTCTTTATACACCAAAAAGGGATGCCGGATTATTCGAGGTTCCCTGGGAAAATTGCGCTATCAGGACACCGCAAAATATACTTCATAATACATTCCCATCCTATTGGCGTACATCCTTCATTTCAAAGGAAATTAGCCGCGACCAACTGGAAATTTATCACGGGTTAAGCCATGAACTGCCTGCGGGTATTCATCAAAGTAAGTGCAAATCGGTTGTGACCATCCATGATCTGATTTTTCTCAGACATCCTGAATTGTATGGCAGGATAGACCGGTGTATATACAAAAAGAAGTTTCAATATGCGTGTGAGAAGGCCGACAGGATTGTATCCGTGAGCAAACAGACTGCAGATGATATTATATCGCAGTTTAAGATTGATGCGGCTAAAATTGATGTGGTTTACCAGAGCTGCAATCCTGCCTTTCAAACTACATCAGATGAAGTAACGAGGAAATCCATCAAAGAAAAATACAAACTTCCGGAACGATATATATTGTACATCGGCACCATTGAACGAAGAAAAAATCTGTTAAATCTCGTAAAGGCACTGCATCAGGGCAAAATTTCCATTCCCTTAATTGCCATAGGCAGGAAAACTAATTATTACACGGAAGTATCAGATTATATCCAAAAGCACCGGTTAGATTCCATTTTCATTCATAATGTTATCAATAATGATGAGCTTCCTGCTATTTACCAGATGGCTGAGGTGTTTGTTTATCCTTCCCTGTTTGAAGGATTTGGAATACCTATTCTTGAATCGCTGTTTTCCGGAACGCCGGTGATTACTTCCAAAGATGGTTGTTTTTCAGAAGCGGGTGGGCCGGGCAGTTTATATGTTGATCCATTGAATGCTGAGGAAATTACTGAAGCTCTGCATCGGGTTTTAAATGATGTAAACCTCAGAAATCAGATGACAGAAGATGGCTTAAGTTATGCGGAAAATTTCACTCCTGAAAAAACTACCGGAAGGATAATGCAGGTGTATAAAACAGTACTTGGTAAATGACAGAAGATATCGAAAACGCATTGAATGTCCTGAGGAAGGGGGGTATTATCCTCTACCCGACAGATACTATCTGGGGGATTGGTTGTGATGCGACGAATGAAGAAGCAGTGCAAAAAATATATACCCTGAAGCGCCGGGAAGATAACAAATCAATGTTGGTACTGATTGACCGTGCTAACAGGCTTTACCAGTATGTAAATGAGGTTCCCGATATTGCATGGGAAATAATTGAAGCTGCAGTCTCGCCTCTGACTATAATTTATCCTGCGGCAAAAAATCTCGCAAAAAATCTTATTGCTGAAGATAATTCCATAGGTATCCGGATTACGCAGGATGATTTTTGCAGACAATTAATTCAACGATTTAAAAAACCTGTTGTTTCAACTTCGGCTAATATAAGCAGTGAATCAGCACCTCAGAACTATACCGGGATTAAGGACGAAATTAAGAAACAGGTGGATTACATCGTACGGTGGAATCAAAAAGATAATACCCCGAAGAAGCCTTCAGGAATTATCAAACTTGGAATCAATGGGGAAATTAAAGTAATAAGGGAATAGATAAAATCCATTCCCCTGCATACTACATTTTCTTTGTCTTTCCAGAACCGGTTGAATTGGCATTCACCATAGGATTCCCCTGATAGTATACGTTTCCGCTTCCGGTAATATAGGTTTTAAGTTCGCCGGTAACATCTACTTTGGCTGAACCGGAACCTGTTATGGTTACAGATGCATTTGAAACCTGCATCCCGATAGATGAATAAGAACCGGAACCTGTTAAGGTTACTTTTAGTTCATTTGCAGTTTTTCCACCTTTCAGATGAATATTTCCTGAGCCGGTAATCACTGCATCGATCGATTCAGCTCCGTTATCGGTTAGTACTATATTTCCGCTTCCGCTGACTGCAAGTTTTAAGTCATTTGATTTAAATTGGGTATCTGAGCTGACTTTTCCTGATCCGGCAACAGAAATTCCCTTTAAATCGGGCATTGTAATTTTAATGGTTACGTTGTGATTAATGCCTGACCAGCTCTTGGTTTTGATATTCAGGGTTTCATTGCTGATCTCGGTTTCAATTTTTTCAAGATCATCTTCATCGGCATCAATCTCAATTTTGCATTGTGAACCCTGCACAATGGTAACATTTGCAGAAATAGCCAGGCTGACTTTACTAAAATTACCCGGTGTGCGGGTTTCACCTGAAATGAATTTCTTCTCGGGTGAAAATGCCAACAGAAGAATGCCTATCAGGGCGGTTAATCCACCCTTAATCAGGTAGGACGATTTTTTGTTTTTCATAGTTAGAATTTTATTTTTTCTGAAAGACGAGTGCCCGGTATAATTGCTGCACAAAAATCTTTTAAAATCTCAGTTAAAAGTATAAAAAACCAATGAATTCAATGATAATCATAATGTTAGACTAGCGTTTCTTTTGATAGATCAATTATAAATTAAGGAATGATTATTGATTTGAATAAAGATCGACCAGCCCTTCAGGGGTTTGGACAGTTATTATTCGCTTGTGTTCATCTATATCGATAATGAACTCCTCATTTACAGGTAATAAAATTTCTCTTGTACCTTTTTTAATTTTAAATAACGGATTATTTGACACATCCAGAAATTCGTCAATAATCCCCAGATTGCCAAACTTTTGGTCCACAACCTGAAATCCCTTTAGTGATTTTGCCTGGTCTAATAGCGGTTCCTCCTCCATCTTATGCAAACTGGTGCTGTATACCTTGCAGTTTATATATTCAGCAGCCTGATCTTCTGTATCTATGCTATCAAACTTAACAGAAACTGAGGTTGATCCTTTTGATGTGATATGATCAATAAAAAATGGAACCAGAAGTCCATCAAATTCAATGAACACTGATTCCATTTCTTCAATGTCTTTAAGGTTTAGATTACCCGGATTTATGATGAGTTCACCAGAAACTCCGCGTGTCTTGACAAGAGTTCCTATCAGAAAGTAATCTTCTTTATTAAACATTTGATAATCTCAGGCAAAACACTAAGTTAAGAAAAATATTCTTAGACGTCTTTTGGAGATTCTTCAGATTCCTGATTTTCTTCCGTTGAAGCGTTGGTTGATTCATCAGTTTCTGCATCCTGAGATTCTACTACCGGTTCTTCAGTAACCGCATCTTCAACCGCAGTTTCTTCAGCGGGAGCTTTTTCAACTGGAGTTTCTTCAACGACAGTTTCTTCTGCAGGAACTTCTTCAACCGGTGTTTCGTCAGCAGTTACTTCTTGTACCGGAGTTTCTTCAACTACAACTTCTTCGGTAACTTCGTCTGAAACCTGAGCTGTTTCTTCAACCGGTTCCTCCTCACTTTCTTTAGCTGATTTGGCTTCGGCTTCTGCCAGTTTGGCATTCTTCTTTGCTACCTTTTCGGCTTTAGCTTCATTCACCTTAGTCTCAGCTTCCAGTCGTTTTTTCGCCTCAGCTTCCTTCGATTTCACTATTTTAGATTTGTCAGCATCGAGTCTGGCATCCTTTTCTTTTTTCCAGGCTTCAAATCTTTTTTCAGCTTCTTCTTCGGAGAATGCAGTTTTCTTTACACCTTCCAGAAGGTGTTTTTTATACAATACACCATTAGCAGATAATAGTGTCCTACAGGTATCGGTAGGTTGAGCGCCCTGTTGTACCCAATACAATGCTCTATCAAAATTAATTTCAATAGTAGCAGGATTAGAGACAGGATTGTAAGAACCAATCCTTTCGATGTATTTACCATCACGTGGCGCCCTGCTATCTGCAATAACAATGTGATAGAAAGGCTTCTTTTTACGGCCTTGTCTAGTCAATCTGATTTTTAAGGGCATAATTTTTTAATTAAATTTAACCTACGATAAAATTTATATTTATTTTTTTGAGTTTGCAAAGGTAAAATAATATTTCAAGAATTAATCATTTTGTGATTGATAATTAGTCTTATCACTACAAAGTTCTGATTATTTTACAAATAGTTTGAGAATTATCGGCAATTTATAAATGAATCAGAGATAACCTAAATTAGTTGAGATGTATATACGATTTTAAATTATCCAACATAAATTCGGGATGAATACATAAAAATTTTTGATAGTGCTATTTCGGATATTAAACAGACAACAAAAATTAATGGAAATTTAAAAAACAGATTTTATATAGTTATCTCCCATATAAATTAAGGTTAGCATTACTGATAAAGTAAAAAAATTTTAAATCTACGTTAACAATATTTAGGTCGGTAAAAAAAATCTTATAAATGCTATAAATTCTGAGAGTCAGATTCATAAAGATTTTATACAGAATCCTAATTTAGAAGCAGAAAAAATAAGTGAAATAAATAGTGTAATGCATAGAAAATAAGACAATTGAATAAACGTTTGGATTTACGCAGTATTCATGGCTAAGTATAGTTGATGCAAATCAGCAGGCATCTTATTTTGAGATATTAAAATTTAAGTATATTTGCAGCTCATTTTTAATTAAATAGGGTTAGTGAAAATACATAATACTCCATATCAGACTGTTTTGTATCACTTTTTCCGGGAATATATTTCCTTATTAAATTATATTAATTCTAATGTTAAATTATTAAAATACATTAAACATGATTAACTCTTTATTTTGGATTGTTCCAACAGGTGCGATCTTGGCGTTGATTTTTGCCTTTATATTTTTTAAGGGTATGATGAAAAAGGATGAAGGCAACGATAGAATGAAAGAAATTGCCCAATATGTGAGGGAGGGTGCAATGGCATATCTTAGAAGGCAGTACAAGGTTGTAACGATTGTTTTTTTAGTATTGGTGTTTCTATTGGCTATTCTGGCCTACTTCAAAGTTCAAAACCCATTTGTTCCCGTAGCCTTCCTAACGGGGGGATTTTTTTCCGGGTTATGCGGTTTTCTGGGGATGAAGACTGCCACAAATGCATCTGCAAGGACAGCCCAGGGCGCTTCAAAATCTCTGAATCAGGGCTTAAAAGTTGCTTTTCGAAGCGGAGCCGTAATGGGACTGGTTGTTGTGGGATTTGGGTTGTTAGACATAAGTATCTGGTATCTTATTCTAACCAAACTTGTTTATACTACACAACATATGGCTACTGGTCTTCACGCGCTGGGACTTCAGTTTGTTCACCCGGGTACAACCGAACATGAAAAGTTAATTGAAGTTACTGCAACCATGTTGACATTCGGAATGGGAGCATCCACCCAGGCGTTATTCGCCCGTGTTGGAGGCGGAATTTACACAAAAGCTGCTGACGTTGGAGCAGACCTGGTAGGTAAAGTTGAAGCCGGAATTCCCGAGGATGATCCGAGAAATCCCGCTACCATTGCTGATAATGTTGGAGATAATGTGGGTGATGTTGCCGGTATGGGCGCTGACTTATACGAAAGTTATTGCGGTTCTATTCTGGCTACAGCAGCGCTAGGCGCAGCATTGCCTGGTATCGCAGGGGTAGATCAAATCTCTGCTGTAATTGCACCAATGGTGGTTGCTGCGATTGGAATTTTACTCTCCATTTTAGGGATATATATGGTTCGAACAAAAGAATCTGCTACCCAGAAAAACCTGTTGAATGCGCTTCTGATTGGAACTGGTGGAAGTTCTGTATTTATACTTATCGCTATAGCATTTATGGCCTATTTTGGTTGGATTACCTGGGGCATTTTCGGTTCGGTTGTTGCCGGACTGGCAGCTGGTGTGATTATTGGCCAGGGAACAGAATATTTTACTTCAGACGAATATAAACCGACAAAAGGTATTGCCAGCCAGGCACAACAAGGCCCGGCAACTACCATTATTGACGGGATAGCTGTAGGAATGTACTCTACATGGATTCCGGTTGTTACAATCGTTTTAGGCATTATTGCAGCTTATGGTTTTGCAGGTGGTTTCAACAATTTTGCTATGGGTGTGTATGGAATCGGCTTTGCAGCTGTTGGTATGCTTTCAACGCTGGGGATCACCCTGGCAACTGATGCATTTGGACCAATTGCTGATAATGCCGGTGGAAATGCCGAAATGTCGCATTTACCGGCTGAAGTTCGTCAACGTACAGATGCACTTGATATGCTTGGAAATACAACCGCAGCCACTGGAAAAGGATTTGCTATTGGTTCTGCTGCTTTAACTGCTATGGCATTACTCGCAGCATATATGGAAGAAGTTAGATTATGGCTTGGAAGAATGGCTGGTGAAGGTTTCAGACAGGTGGGTCATGTACTTTTTTACAATGACAATATACCGGTACTTCTTGAAGGTCAGAAAGCCATTAAAATTGCTTCTGCTCATATTACTGATTTTGTGGAAGCATATAATCTTTCCATATTCAACCCGATATTGCTGGGTGGATTATTTATCGGCGCTATGATGGCATTTGTATTCTGTGCCATGACCATGAAAGCTGTTGGTCGTGCTGCTGGCGCTATGGTGGATGAAGTGAGAAGACAGTTTAAGGAAATTCCGGGAATTATGGAAGGAACTGCAACTCCTGAATATGCTAAATGTGTGGCTATTTCCACTAAAGGTGCTCAAAGGGAAATGCTGGTACCATCATTGCTTGCTATTGCTGTACCTGTTACTATTGGTGTCTTGATGGGTGTAGCAGGTGTGGTTGGATTACTTGCTGGCGGACTTACAGCAGGTTTTACCCTGGCTTGTATGCTGAATAATGCAGGAGGCGCCTGGGATAATGCCAAGAAATACATTGAAAAAGGAAATTATGGCGGAAAAGGAAGCAGTGCGCATAAAGCAGGTGTTGTTGGGGATACCGTTGGAGATCCCTTTAAAGACACTTCAGGCCCTTCTCTGAATATTCTTATTAAACTTATGACAATGGTTTCAGTAGTTATGGCCGGCTTAACTGTTACGTTTGGTATACTGGGTGCATAATTATTGTAATGAATAAAAACAGAAAACCCTTCTGATATATTAATACAGAAGGGTTTTTTTTATGTAGGTAATTCGTGTCAGCTCGAAAACTCCTTAATTCCATTAAACGAGGTTATGCTGAATTCCTGCCTGCCAAAGCTTTCGTAGCGGACAGGTATTTCAGCATCCCATAGCCGGAAACTTAAAGATCCTGAAACGAGTTCAGGATATCTCAAAAGTGGAGTTTTCGCTCTGATGCTAATTGCAGAACTATCAGTTTAATATCATACCATCTTTCATCTGCAGCATTCGATCTGACATTCCAGCCAAATCTTTATCGTGTGTAACAATTACAAATGTCTGCTTAAATTCATCTCGCAGATTGAAGAATAATTCATGTAGCTCGGTTTTATGCACCGTATCAAGATTTCCCGATGGTTCGTCAGCAAGAACAACAGATGGATTGTTGATAAGGGCACGTGCAACAGCAACACGTTGCTGTTCACCGCCCGAAAGTTCATTGGGTTTATGATCCATACGTTGTTCCAGTTTAAGAAACTTCATGATATCCTTTGCCTTTTTTTCAGCATCCCATTTAGGTACTTTGGCGATAAACGCCGGGATACAAACATTTTCCAAGGCAGTAAATTCGGGCAATAAATGATGGAACTGAAAAACAAAACCGATATTTTTATTTCTGAACCGGGCGAGTTGTTTGTCTTTTAAAGAATTTACCATGATACCATCGAAGGAAACCATTCCTTCGGAAGGTTTCAATAAGGTACCGATTATCTGAAGCAAAGTGGTTTTTCCGGCACCACTGGGTCCAACGATGGTGGCGATTTCACCATTATTAATGGTGACGTTTATTTCTTTTAGTACCTGTAATGCCCCGAATAATTTGGAAATATGCTTTACTTCAATCATAATAAGCTACAATTTTATAAAAAGCAAATATACATATATGCCATAAACTATAAAAAGAATCAATCCTTTGCTCCGGGTAAGTTTGCCCTTTCTGATGGGAAGAAGAAACAGAAACAATAAGACGGCGATTCCCAGCATCCAATAAATATCAAAGTTCAGGGTCATTAGAGGAATTCTGATTTTTTTAATCATACCTGTTATTCCCAGAACTGCCAGCAAATTATAAATATTTGAGCCGATGATATTCCCTATGGATATATCGATTTCCTTTTTAAATGCTGCTGACACTGAAGTAACCAGTTCAGGAAGGCTGGTTCCGAAGGCAATCAGTGTAATAGAAACAATGCGTTCATCTATATGAAAGTGTTGAGCAATTAGTACAGCATTATTCACCAACAGCTCCGAACCCATTGCCAGACCTGCAGAAGATAACAGTACGGCCAGGATAGAGAGAAATGGAGAATATACTGTAGCCTTGATTTCTTCTGTCGGTTCAATGTAATTCTTACGTGAATAGTATACCGAAAGCACAATGTAAGTGCATAATAAAAGGATAAACAACAAGCCTTCAAAAAACTGAAAATAACCGTTCAGGATAAAAACAAAAAATAGAATGCTGGCGAACATCATGAAAGACCAGTCATAAAGGATTGAGTTTCGTTTGACTTTTATTGGGAAAATCATAGCAGTAAGTGCCAGAACCAGTGCAATATTTATAATATTTGACCCAACGACATTGCCTACTGAAATGTCCGGATGATTTTCGATGGCAGCCATTACACTAACAAATAGTTCAGGTGCAGATGTACCAAACGCCACCACTGTTAGCCCGATGACCAATTTGGATACTTTGTATCTTAAGGCGATAGAGGTACTTCCCTTTACAAGATACTTACCGCTGGTTATTAAAATTATAAAACCAACCAGTAATAAGAAATATTCCATACGTATTCTCTGGATTTTAACCTAGTGTCAGGTTATATTTGTGTATTCAGCCTTTGAGATTATTTTTAAGGTCTTTAATATCATTGGAAATCTCTTCTGAATTCTCATTTATTTCACGCTTAATATCTTCGGTTGCTTTTTTAAATTCTCTTATGCCTTTGCCCAGACCTTTGGCAAACTCAGGAATCTTTTTAGAACCAAAGAGTAACAGCACTGCCAGAAAGACAATTATCATTTCCTGTCCGCTGATAAAAAGCAATGTATTCATACCATTCATTATGATATGCAAATATACAAAAAAAGCCCCAATCATTTGTTGGGGCTTTCCTGTTAAAAAATATTAAGAATTGGTCAAATTATCAATTTTTGATTAATGATCCTTTTTGGTGGTAATTCTTTTAACTGTGTCGTAAACAATAGGTGTGGCAATAAAGAGTGATGAATAAGTACCTACACCAATACCAATCAGCATGGCAAACGTAAATCCCTGAATACTCTCACCACCAAAAATGAAGATGGTAAGTAAAACAACAATTGTTGTCATAGATGTATTGATAGTTCTGCTCAGGGTACTGTTCAGTGCAAGGTTCATCATCTCCGAAGTTTCACGTTTGGGATATAGTTTGCGGTATTCCCTGATTCGGTCGAAAACGATAACCGTGTCGTTGACAGAATACCCAACAACCGTTAATATTGCAGCAATAAAAGATTGGTCTATTTCCAGTGAGAAAGGCATCAATCCGTAAAAGAGGGAGAATACTCCGATAACAATCAGGGAGTCATGAATAAGGGCAACAACCGCACCCATACCGTATTGCCAGTTTCGGAACCTCACGAAAATATACAGGAACATAAAAATCAGTGAGACGAAAATAGCCCAACCTGCCTGTCTCTTTATATCATCCGCAATGGTAGGACCAACTTTTTGCGAACTTCGCCAGTAATTATCATTAAATTGTGCAAAGGTGACGTCTTTACCCAGTATGGGTTTCAAACCGTTATATATCTGATTCTGAATTTGTTCTTCTATGTTTTCGCTCTCATCGTTAATTTTGTAACGGGTTGTAATTCTCACCTGTTGGTCCGATCCAAACGTAATAACTTTTGGTCTACCTTCCAGCACGTTTTCAAGCAGAGAAGCTACTTTTGATGGTTCAACTTTTTCGTTAAACTTAATGACGAAGTTTCTCCCTCCAACAAAATCAACCCCCTGATCTAATCCGCGGGTAAATAATGAACCTATGGCAATTACCAGGACAATACCTGAAACTACATAGAAAGTTTTTCTCAGTCCGATAAAATTAATATGGGTGTTCTTAAAGGCGCCCTTGGTGAGAGCATTTGAAAATGTAAGAACTTTATTTCGATCGAGAAAGAATTCAAATATCAACCTGCTAACAAATATGGCAGAAAAAAGTGATGTAAGGATACCAATTACCAGGGTAGTTGCAAAGCCTTTTATAGGACCGGTACCCATGAGGAATAATATAATACCGGTAATCAGGGTAGTAAGGTTTCCATCGATAATGGCTGAATATGCAGCCCGGTAGCCATCGGCAATGGCCATACGTATTCCCTTGCCACCCGCGATTTCTTCGCGGATTCTCTCAAATATCAACACATTGGCATCAACCGACATACCAATGGTTAATACAATACCGGCAATACCCGGCAAGGTAAGAGCAGGCCCTAACGAGGCCAGTACTCCAATAAGAAAAAACATGTTCGTTATAAGTGCAATATCTGCCACCATTCCAGCCCGGCGACTATAATAGAATATCATGTACAGAAGAATTACGACAAACGCAACAAGAAAAGAATTCAATCCTGAATGAACAGAGTCTTTTCCCAGGGAGGGACCGATAACTTCTTCCTGAATAATCTTACACCTTGCAGGCAGTGTTCCTGATTTTAACAAGTTGGATAAGTCCTGTGCTTCTTTGGGAGTGAAATTACCTGAAATTTCAGTGCTTCCGGTAGTAATCTCTTCCCTTACGACAGCAGCAGAATAAACCAAATCATCCATGGAAACTATAATGAATTTACCAACATTATCATGGGTGATAAGCGCCCATTTCTTGGTGCCCGTTCCGTTCATATTCATAGATACATTAGCGGTTCCACTGTATTGATCAAAACCATCCCTGGCATCAGTGACAACATCTCCATCCAACGGTGCCTGGCCATCCCTCCCTGTGATTTTTATGGCAAACATATCGAAAATGTCAGTGGATTTTTTGGTCTCCGGATCCTGCACCGGTAATGCCGACCAGAAATATTTAAAATCTTTTGGGAATACTCCACGGGCGATGGCAATTTGCATCAGCCTGTTTATTTTAGCTGTATCGCTATAATGTGCACGACCAATCCTGCAACCAGGTATCAGTTTGTCAGCTGTAGCGTATGGATACAACAGTGCGAAAAGAGGATAGTTATCATACATTGATGCCTGTGCCATTGAATCGATAGCTGTAGAATCATTTTCAAGCTGAGAAATTAATGAAGATGCACCGCTGTCTGCATTGGCTTCAACTGGTTTTTCTTCGGGTATTAATTTCTTTTCAGGTTCTTCTGCAGGAAGCTTATTCTCCGGTTGAGGTGTATTTTCTTTTGCCAGTCCTTTTTCGGCATCCAAATATTGTTTAATTACCTTGTTAGCTTCGATCAAATCCGGATATATCTGTGTATTGTCATATGTTTCCCAGAATTCAAGTTTAGCTGTGCCCTGTAAGAGTTTTTCTACCCTGGCTTTATCTCCCACACCCGGTAATTCCACGAGTATTCGTTCACCGCCCTCTACTCTTTGAATATTCGGTTGTGCAACCCCAAAATGGTCAATACGGGTACTGATAATGTTAAATGAATTTTTAACAGCGCTTTCGACTTCCTGACGTATTATATTTAATACCTCTTCATTGGTGGAATTATAGTTTATTTTTTCACGAAGTTGTGGCGTCATAAACACGTTGGCAGCCATTTGTGCATTTGGATCAATTTCATTCCAGGCTCTTCCGAACAGATCGACAAAATTGGCATTCGATCCGATTTCCATTTTCTTGGCCAGTGCGATGGCTT
Source organism: uncultured Bacteroidales bacterium (assembly GCA_963781805.1). Taxonomy (GTDB): domain Bacteria; phylum Bacteroidota; class Bacteroidia; order Bacteroidales; family UBA10428; genus JAFGPL01. The sequence continues at coordinate 3,115,486 of CAWAHF010000004.1, read as the reverse complement.
TATTAAAGGTTGTGTCTTTGCTGTGATTAGAAAGCGAACGAATGATATCTTCAGCTGACACTTCAAGGATGATATTCATACCTCCCTGAAGGTCCAATCCAAGATTTATTTCCCTTTCAATACATTCTTTATAGGTATACTTTCTCAGGCCAAGGAAATTATATACCGTTTCTCCCGATATCGAATCAAGATAATGTTGTTTTTTATTTGGATCATTCTGTGCATATTCTGTAGCATGCCTTCTTACCTCATAGGCTTTAAAGGTAAACCAAAGCTGATAAATACAGACAAGAGTGAGTGCTATTGCCAATGTCCAAATGGCTCCTTTATTTCGCATTTTTTATTAAATTTTATGAGTTGAAATGTATTTTTTAACAAGTGGCGCAAATATAATTAAATTTTAGTAATAAACTAAATCAATTGGAAGTAAGTATCCTTAATGTATTTATGATTGAAATTGCCGGAAAGTTTCATCAATAATATCCTGATCCATTGAGTTATTCAGGTTCGTTGAAGGCTTAAGAAAAATCAGTTTTTATAAGCTGTATTGAAATCAATCAAATCTATCCAAGTTATTCGTGTCAGATATTGGTTGCAAAACTTCTGAGTCTGAGGACAATGGACTTTAATTCATGGGGAGGTACGTTGGGTCGTAAATCACTATCAATTACACTTTCGATATTATGTTTCAATTTGGTATGCCAGTCGCCCGGATTTGGCAGATCGCGGGGTATCCTGGGTACGATATGAATATGCATATGTGCAATGGTCTGTCCGGCTTCTTCCTTTTCCTGGATTGTCCAGTTAAAGGCTGTTGTTTCAAAGGCAAGAGATAATATTTTTATGGTTTTACGGCTAAAACTTACAATTTCAAACAATTCATTTTCAGTCAATTCCATGAAGCTCGTAATGTGCAGTTTTGGGATGACCAGGGAGTGTCCGGGTAGTATGGGCGCAACATTATAAATAGCTAAAAAATTTGCGCTTTCAAAAAAGGTATTTTCCTTGATTTCGGATGAACAAAACGGGCAGGGTTTCTCAACATACATTTCGTTGCAATTGCAGATTACTAAATATAATGCACAATATCTTTTAGCTCTTTTCTGATCTTATTACCGGATTTCACAAATTCCCTGGGCGGATATCCAAGAGGTGTAATGGCAAAAACTCTCTCATTTGTCTGCAGCTGAAGAGCAGCGCGAAGAATCTTCGGATCAAAAGCAGCAATCCAGCATGTACCGATACCTTCATTTTCGGCAGCCAGTATCATGTGATCCATGGCAATGGTAAGATCTGTTTCCAGGGAATTGTAATGGTCATAACTTCTTACCCATGCATCGTCTTCGTTACCGGTTACCACCAGGATATGCGGCGCATCCTTAAACCATTGACGATTATAGCAGGCTCTTACCTTATCAAGCATCACCTCAGACGATACTACAATAAATTTCCACGGTTGCCGGTTGGCTGCAGAAGGTGCAAGCCGGCCCGCCTCAAGTATGCGCTCCAGTTTATCAGTCTCAACTGGTCTGGTAGAATCATAAGCACGGATACTTTCCCTGTTTCGGATTAAATCAAAAAATTCCATGTGCCTTTACTAATTGTAAATAAACGGGTTATGTCTTTAAAAATCCTTATTTATTCATACTAATCATTACCGATTCCCGGGAATGGCACTATCCCAACCGGGGTTTCGTTTCATAGTAAGAAAATTTAAAATTACGAGAAAAAATGTTAATGTTTTCTAATTTTTTGACACAAGAATAAATACTACTATATTTTAACCTGATTTTAACTTACTGTTATTTATGAAACAGTTTTTTGTTTTAGTTCTGTTTTATTAGGTTGTTTATTCAACCGCACCGGGTAATGATTTTAAATCGGGTCAACTAAGATATCAGCGGGTAAAAAAGCCTATAGCAATAAGAATGAGGAAATAAGGAGAAGGTTACTTGAACATCCTGAAAAATCCGGAGGAAATATATGCATTCATGGGGCTGGTGTAACCATTGATTGCCTGCCGGTTACGAACGACAAAATGGAAACGTTATATAGTTGTGCGATTGAAGCCAGAAATAACGGACAGCTTAGAAATCCGGTATCAATTTACCCGGCAAAATTTACAGCTGATTTTACGAACACCCTTATCACTCATTACTCCAATAGGTTTTAATAACAATGGGAGCTATCAGATGAACAGAAATCAGGTAATTGCAACAGTCAAATTCTGTTTTCCTTTTTTAATAATCCGATCTGTCAAATATCATATTTAAACCCTTTCATTTTAATTAATTTCATCGCTGTAAGTAAAACATAAAAACAATATATTATGATGGCAAGAAGAAATGCAATTATTATTGGTGCTGCAGGAAGAGATTTCCATAATTTCAACACATTTTTCAGGAACAATCAGGATTATAAGGTAATAGCTTTTACAGCCGCTCAAATACCCGATATCGAAGGCAGAAAATATCCCCCCGAACTGGCTGGAGAGCTGTATCCTGAGGGTATTCCTATTTTTGCCGAAGAAGAACTTGAAACATTGATCAAAAAGCATGCTATCGATGTTTGTATTTTTTCCTACAGCGATATTCCCTATCAGAAAGTGATGACGGTTGGTTCAAGGGTGATTGCTGCAGGTGCAAACTTTCTGTTGCTTGGGCACAAAGAAACCATGATTCAAAGCAAAAAGCCTGTAATAGCAGTCGGAGCTGTGAGAACTGGTTGCGGAAAATCACAGACATCGCGACGGGTGATTGAAATATTGATGAAAAAAGGACTGAAAGTGGTCGCCATACGTCATCCGATGCCCTATGGTGATTTGAGAAAGCAGGTGGTACAGAGGTTTGCATCAGTGGAAGATCTTGAAAAACAAAATTGTACCATCGAAGAGATGGAAGAATATGAACCGCATATCATCAGGGGGAATGTAATATACGCAGGAGTTGATTATCAGGCTATCCTGGATGCAGCGGAGAAAGATCCTTCAGGATGTGATATCATTTTGTGGGATGGGGGCAACAACGATTTTCCTTTTTACAAACCCGATTTGATGATTACAGTGACGGATCCTCACCGTGCAGGTCATGAGCTGGGCTACTATCCCGGTGAAGTAACATTAAGATTAGCAGACGCTGTAATTATTAATAAAATGGACACCGCCCATCCTGAACAAATTCAACTGGTGCGGGATAATATTCAAAAGGTAAATCCGAAAGCCGTGATCATAGACGGAGCATCACCTATTGCGGTTGATAAGCCCGAATTGATCAGGGGGAAACGCTGTCTTGTAATCGAAGACGGTCCGACCCTTACACATGGAGAAATGAAAATCGGGGCAGGTACGGTTGCTGCGCTGAAATGGGGCGCTTCTCAGCTGATAGATCCCCGTGATTATGCTGTAGGCAGAATTAAGGAAACCTTTGAAACTTATCCGGGAATCGGAACATTGTTACCTGCAATGGGTTATGGGAACCAACAAATCAAGGACCTGGAAAAAACGATTAATGACACGCCATGCGATGTTGTTGTAATCGGAACACCTATAGATCTTAGTCGTATCATTAAAATAAATAAACCTGCAGTGAGAGTCACTTACGATTTGCAGGAAATTGGCAGGCCTAACCTGGAGGATGTGCTGGACAGGTTTATTAACAACTTGAAATTAATGGATTAGTTTAAATATAAAACATGAAATCTGTTTGCTTTTTGAAGGGATGCTAAAATCTGTCAATTGGTCGAAGATAGGAAAATTAGTACCGAAGGTGGGACTCGAACCCACACAGTGTTGCCACCACTGGATTTTGAGTCCAGCGCGTCTACCAGTTCCGCCACTTCGGCAAATCAATTTATTCTAAGAACTTACAACTTTTGAAAGTGTTCGATTTGATTGTTTTCAATCGGATTGCGAAGATAGTTAATACTTCCTGAGGATCAAAATTATTGAATATTTTTCATTAAAAAATGAGCAAAGGTTAGTAACTTTATATATCATTTTTTCAGGCTAATATATTGAGATTAATATTCATAGATTCATTCCAGTTAATCATATTTTTTAAATTTAAAGGTTCAACACCATTAGATTAATTTAATTATAATTAACAAAACTTTATTAGGTGATGATTGTTTAATTTGTAGATATTTTTTAATTGGCTAATAATTAACAATATATGAATTTAATGTTACTAACAAGTATTAAAAGGTTGTTAATAATTTTTTAATATTTTTTCTTCTGTTTTTTGCATTTTTTTATCTGAATTTATAAAGCAAAATGGCGAAATTATTTTAATCATCAGTTATTCAAAACTTTAAAATAGCGAGTTGATAAGTAGTCTCAAATGTTGATAAATACAGGGGGTTTCACGTTGCACAAGTTTTATTCAGGTAGTAAATTGCATGACCATCATTTTTAAAATCCGGGGTTAAATATCCCGCAAGTATCCAACATTTTAAACAAGGTTATACAATGCAAACTGAAGAAACCAATACTAAGAAAACTGTTGTTACGAACGAAGACCATAAAATGGAGGAATTAACTGAGGTGAAAGAAAGCGGTAAAACGACTTACACCTACGATGAGGCGTTAAAAAGTACCCTGAAGTATTTTAAAGGGGATGAGCTTGCTGCAACAGTATGGATAAGCAAGTATGCACTGAAGGACTCTTACGGTAACCTGTTTGAAGAGAACCCGGGTCATATGCACAGGAGACTTGCAAAGGAGCTTAACAGGATTGAAAAAAGGTATCCCAATCCGATGTCGGAAGAGTTGATTTTCGAATTGCTCAGGGATTTCAAATACATTGTTCCGCAAGGGGGGCCAATGACAGGAATCGGAAATAATTTTCAGATAGCATCCCTGTCAAATTGTTTTGTTATAGGAAATGATGGACCATCTGATTCTTACGGAGCCATATTGAAAATAGATCAGGAGCAGGTGCAGCTGATGAAAAGAAGAGGAGGAGTTGGACACGATCTTACACACATCCGTCCCAAAGGAAGTCCGGTACTCAATAGTGCGCTTACTTCTACCGGTGTGGTGCCTTTTATGGAAAGATTTTCAAATTCTACACGCGAAGTCGCCCAGGATGGAAGACGGGGAGCCTTGATGCTCAGCATTTCTATCAAACATCCCGATGTAGAACAATTCATTGATGCAAAACTACAGAAGGGAAAAGTTACCGGAGCGAATGTATCGGTTCGGATCGATCATGAATTTATGGAATCTCTGATATCTGGTAAGCCTTATGTACAGCAATTTCCTGTAGACTCTGATAAACCGGTAATGAAAAAGGAGATCAATGCCAGAGAACTTTGGAATAAGATAATACATAATGCCTGGTTATCTGCAGAGCCTGGAATTTTATTCTGGGATACTATAACTTCCGAATCGGTTCCTGATTGTTATAAAGATTTTGGCTACAAAACCGTTTCTACAAATCCCTGCGGTGAAATTCCGCTTTGCCCGTACGATTCGTGCAGGTTGTTGGCCATTAATCTGTACAGTTATGTTGAAAATCCATTTACGGCGAATGCAAAATTTGATTTCGATTTATTCAGGAAACATGTGCATTACGCTCAACGAATGATGGATGATATCATTGATTTGGAACTTGAGAAAATCGATGCCATTCTGGAAAAAATAAACAAAGATCCCGAAGAAGCTGAAGTTAAGCGGGTAGAAAGAAAATTGTGGGAGAATATCCGCCTGAAAGCCGAAGAAGGAAGAAGAACCGGAATTGGAATAACCGCCGAAGGAGATATGCTCGCAGCTCTCGGCCTGAGATATGGCAGCGAAAACGCCATCGATTTTTCAATCGAAGTACAAAAAACTCTGGCTCTCGAAGCATACAAATCATCTGTTGAAACTGCCAGGGAACGCGGACCGTTTGCTATTTACGATTCCCAACTCGAAAAAGACAATCCTTTTATTCTCAGGTTGAAAAATGAAGATGAACAGTTCTATCGTGACATGTTAAAATACGGACGCAGAAATATTGCGTTACTTACTATTGCACCAACAGGCACTACAAGTCTGATGACCCAGACAACTTCAGGTATCGAACCGGTATTTTTACCCGTATACAAACGCAGAAAAAAAGTAAATCCAAATGATGCTTCTGTGAATGTAATGTTTACAGATGAAGTAGGAGACAAGTGGGAAGAGTTTAATGTATTTCATCATAAATTTCTTACATGGCTCGAAGTAAACGGCTATGATACAACGGAAATTCAAAACAGCGATGATGAACAAATTCAAGAGCTGGTAAAGAAATCACCTTACTATAAGGCCACTTCCAACGATGTGGATTGGCTCAGTAAGGTTAAAATGCAGGGTGAAGTTCAGAAATGGGTGGATCACTCCATTAGTGTAACCATTAATCTGCCGAATAGTGCTACCGAAGATCTGGTAGATGAATTGTATGTTACAGCCTGGCAAAGCGGTTGTAAAGGGGTTACAGTTTATCGTGACGGTTCCAGGACAGGCGTTTTGGTAAGCAATGGAAAACCCTCCGATGAGGAAGAAGCAAAAAAATACAAAAGACCAAACGTTTTGGATGCTGAAATTATCAGGTTCAACAACAATGAAGAAAAATGGATTGCATTTGTAGGACTTAAAAATGATAAGCCTTATGAAATATTCACAGGTTTTGCTGATGAAGATATGTATCCGATTCCAAAATCCATTACCAACGGGAAAATAATTAAAACCAGGGATGAAAAAGGAATATCCAGGTATGATTTTCAGTACATCGACAAGTATGGTTACCGGAATACCATCGGTGGATTGTCGCATATGTTTAACAAAGAATTCTGGAACTATGCAAAACTGATTTCGAGCGTATTACGACATGGCATGCCGGTGAGAGAGGTTGTAAATCTGGTTTCTTCCTTGCGATTGGACAGCGACACGATTAATACCTGGAGAAATGGTGTTGAGAGAGCTCTGAGAAAATATATTCCGAATGGTACAAAAGCAAGAAAAGGACTGGCTTGTACCAATTGCGGATCAGAAAATCTGATTTATAAGGAAGGTTGCCTGATGTGTAATGATTGTGGCAACTCAAAATGCGGATGATCTTACCGGTTATTAAATTGTTGGTTGTTTAAAAACCGGGATTTTCATATTTAAAGTTGTGCGGGAAAGTATTTATTTTTGAAATGAATGCTTTCTCTTTTTTTATATATAAAAGATTATAATTCTGTCAGCAAAAGTTTAATCAGGGAGGTTACTTTAGGCTCTGCCAGCCGTGCCATGTTAAGAACATCCTGATGCAATATTTCACCGGTCTGTAATCCGGTCCCTGAATTTGTAATAACAGATATTGCCGCACAGTTTATTCCCATCTGTCTGGCCACAATTATTTCCGGTACCGTTGACATGCCTATTGCGTCACCTCCTAATGACCGGTAATAGGCATATTCTGCAGGAGTTTCGAGCGTTGGGCCTGTAACCCCAATGTAACAACCGGTGTGAACTGTAATGTCAAGTTTTTTGGAAAGATTTATCAACGTCTGATTAAGAACTTCATCATATGCATGGGTCATAGCCGGAAACCTTTCCCCGAACTCTTTGGTATGTGAACCGATTAGCGGATTTGGCATCAGGTTTATATGGTCGGCATGAATCATAAGATCGCCTGGTTTATATCCGGGATTTAAGCCTCCGCTGGCATTGGTAATGATGAGGTATTTTATTCCCAGGAATTTCAGAACTCTTACAGGATAAGTAACTTCATCCATCGTGTAACCTTCGTAGAAATGAATGCGACCTTGCAATATTGCAACATTCCTTGAATTTAATTTGCCAAAAATAAGGTTACCTTCATGACCTTCGACAGTGGAGACTGGAAAAAAGGGGATATCCTTAAAACGAAAAGAATGGACAATTTCTAACTGTTTGGCGATATTTCCAAGTTCGGAACCGGTAATAATTCCTGCCAATGGAACAAAGTCGGTTTCTTTATTTATGTAGTCTGTTGATTTCTTTATTTTTTCCAACATAATCCAGTAAATCCTTGTTAAACTTTCTTGCCCCGTTATCCAGAAATTTAACTTCCACAGGTATATAATACATACAATCTTTCAAAGATTTGTCCAGATTTTTCAATTCGTTGATCCGCATTGCATCCTTTTCACTTGTAATAATAAGATTGTGTTTGTGTTTAAGTTGAAGCAACTCATCCTTTATCTTTTCAAAATCTTTATAAGAATAAGCATGATGGTCAGGGAATTGCATATGCCGGATTCGGGGAGTTAATTTTTTCAGGTAATCAAATAACGGTTTTGGTGATGCAATTCCTGTAACTAAAAGCAATGATGTCTGATGATCCTTAAAGAGCTCGATACCGTGTTTTGCTGCAGATTTTTTAAATACAGGAACCGGATTTCCATATACAAATGTTGTAAAATACAGGAATTGAAATGGGTAAAGCGTAAGATCCTTAATGAATATTCTTTTTTCGATAGGTTTAATGTGTTCGGGAGTTTTAGTAACAATAATGATATGGGCTCGTTTTATTTCACGTTTACTTTCACGTAAATCGCCAAACGGAAGATGATTGTCAGAAATCAGCGGACGATGATAGTCAACAAGCAGGATAGATAATCCCGGTTTAATATATCTGTGTTGGTAGGCATCGTCTAAAATAACCGCATGCAGGTTGGGATAATCGGACAACAATCGGGTTACACCCTCAACCCGCTTTTTTGAGACAGCAACGATTGTTTTTGGGAATTTCTGCTTGATTTGTTTTGGTTCATCACCTATTTCCTTTATGCTGGATGAGTGCGAGGCAAGAAGAAAATCATTCGTTTTTCTTTTAAAGCCCCGGCTTAGCACCGCAATATTAAAATCCCTCATGAGCAATTTAACAAGGTATTCCACATGCGGTGTTTTACCTGTCCCTCCGACAGTAATATTTCCCACACAAATAATTGGGATAGGGAATGAAGTTTGTTTCAGTATCTGATGATTAAAAAACAGGTTTCTTATTCCGGTGATAATGCCATAAACAATTGACAACGGAAAAGTGAGAAAACCAATTTTTTTTCTGTTAATGGTCATCAACCTGATAATTCTTTTAATTGAAATAATAATATATTAGCATCCAAAAGCATCGGAGTTTTTTTCTGAATTTTATTCAATATGAATAGAGTAGGGCATCCTGGCTTGTACGCCATTCATCTTCTGTGCATTTTCAAACAATTTAAGATACTTGTAGTTTTCTCCTAATTCTTTTTTTAGCATCTTAATTTTTGCCTCACTCATTAATTCTCTTACCAAAACATCAAGCGGATTTTCCAGCTTAGGATATTCCACTATCCGGTATTCTTCAAGGTTAACTTTTTTGGCAGCCAGTTTTATTGCATCGGTCAATCCGCCAAATGTGTCAACCAAATTAATATTTATGGCATTAATTCCACTCCAGACCCGTCCTTCACCAATTTTATCAACATCTTTAAAAGACATATTTCGTCCGGCGGCTACATGATTTACAAATGCATCGTAAACCTTATCCACACTCTTTTGTGCAACGGCAGTTTCGTAAGGAGAAAATGGTCTGAAAACCGAACCAAAATCGGAATATGTATTGGTATTTTCCACATCAGAAGTGATTCCAAGTTTTTTATTAAAAAAGTCTTTTGCATCCATCCATATTCCGAATACTCCTATAGATCCGGTGAGTGTAAACTGATTTGCCAGAATTACGTCGGCGGGTGAAACGATATAATAACCACCCGATGCAGCATAATCTCCCATAGATGCAATTACAGGTTTTGATTTACGTGCAAGCTCGATTTCGCGCCATATAATTTCGGAAGCCAATGCACTGCCTCCCGGAGAATTAACCCGCAGTACAATTGCCTTGATCATTGAATCCTGTCTCGCCTCGCTTATGGCATCGGCAAATACATCGGCGCCAATTTCATCATTATTCCCTTTACCGGGTACAATATCTCCCTGTGCATAGATAACAGCAATTTTTTCTTTAATAAATCCTTTGTGTTCTCTTGGTTTTGGCACCTTGGCATAATCTGTGAATGAAACCAGATTGGGTTTCTTTCTTTTGATGGTTCCTGTTTTTTCCTTCAGAATATCCATAACCTGATCCCGGTAGATAAGACTATCCAGCAAACCGCATTCATAAGCAGCTTGTGGATCGGAGAGGGTTAAATTATCAGCTAAGCGGTTCAGCAATGAAGGTGCGATATGACGTTCGGCGCTAATATTTTTTAAATAATAGTTCCACATTGATCCCATAAATGATTTAATCTGAGCTCTGTTTTCATCGCTCATGCTTTTATTTATGAGTGGTTCCACTGCGCTTTTAAATTTCCCGTGGCGGATTATCTGAGGTTGAATTCCAAGCTTGTCAAGTGTTCCTTTAATAAAATTAATTTCTGCATGAAAACCTTTCAGGAAAAATATTCCCTCAGGATTCATATAAATATCATCAGCTACCGAAGCAAGATAATACGAAGGCTGGGTAAAATAATCGCTGTAGCAGATAACAAATTTGCCCGAATCTTTAAATTCTTTCAGAGCGCTTCTTATTTCATCTATGGTGGCGATATCTGCCTGTATGGTACTAAGATCAAGCAAAATTCCTTCGATATTCGCATCTTTTTCAGCTTTTTTAATATTGTCAAGAATTTCATTCAGACCCAATTCGGTGACAGGAAAGACAGATCTTAAATTTACATTAATGAATGGCCCTGACGGTTTCCGATCTTTAATTTGTCGATTGAGTGAAATAACCAGTACAGATTGTTTTTTGATTTCCACACTTTTTTCTTTGGTAGCCAAAGCAAAAAATGCATTTACCATACCAAAGAAAATAAAAATTAAAACTATGCCAACGATTAAGGTTCCTGTGATGGTCGCAAGAACATATTTTAAAAAGCTTTTCATATCGGGATATGGATTAAATTATTAAAAAAGTAGTTCTTTAAAAATAAACAATTTTATAAAAATCCACACCAAAAGCATAAATTATTATTTTTACCTGTGAAGGAATCATTCAAATGAATACTATTTATTTTATTATAGGCGGAAATTTAGCTGACAGGAGAAAAAATATTGAAAAAGCTTCTTTATTTATTGAGAATGAAATTGGGGACATTCAAAAAACATCAATGATATATGAGACAGAACCCTGGGGAATTGAAGACGTAGCTAATTTCTACAACCAGGTTCTGGTTAGTTCTTCTGAATTATCTCCCATATCAATCCTTGAAAAAATTATAAAAATAGAAGCAGAATTTGGACGCGAACGTTCATCACAGAAAAGGTATGATTCGCGCAAAATGGATATAGATATCCTGTTTTATAATAATGAAATAATAAATCTTCCAAACTTAATAATCCCTCATCCGTCATTATATTTGAGAAAATTTGTTCTGATTCCATTAAATGAAATTTCTCCGGATTTGGAGCATCCCGTTTTGCATAAAACAATTAATCAGTTATTGCAGGAATGTAAGGATGAAAAATGGGTGAAGCCATTATTGTTTCATAAATAAGTAAGCCAGGCTACCTGTTCAATATGGAAGACAGGATTGGATACCTGTTTACAATAATATTCTGATATTGACTTTCAATGGCTCCGAAATGTTTAAAGGTTTCAGTATGTTCTTTCGTATGGGTATAATCAAAAATCAGGGTGACGAATTTGCCGCTATACTTATGAATAAAATTATCGATTAAAAAGTGGAAAGCGTTTTCGTGAATTCCTTCTGGCGTTGTACAGTAGTGCAATAAAATTGCCCTGTTTTCCGACCAAACAAAAAATGCAGCTGAGCTCAGGTTATTAAAAGCATCATATACACCAAAGAGTTCACCAAACTGATAGCGCAGAGAGGTACTTATCAAAATTCGCAACAGCTTAATATTTTCCTTATCGCTTTGAGGATTTGCACTGAACACTGACTGGGTTTTCACCAGGTCGAGCATTTCATTGGGCGAAATACTTTTTAAAAATGATAGTTTATACCTTTTCGCCTTGTCCAGGTTTTCTTTCAACAAAGTATCATAGTTTCGGGATATTTTATAATAGGGTTTTACAAGGTCGAGCTCAAAGTGCGACTTCTCCGTAACCTTTGGGCTATTCCATTCAAGCCTGTTGAATTTGTTAATATTCAGATTTATGAAAAATATTCCGTATGGGATGGCGCTGAAAAATGTTTCAATTTTTTTATTACTTATAAGTTTTGATGAGAAAATTCCCAGGCTGCCAATGAATTTCGGAGTTTTAATTCCTTTGAACCCAAATCTGCTTATTATAGGAAGTGGCATAACTGTTTCATAATCACCTTCTATCAGGGCATTCCACTTAGGGCAAACCGTATTTAGGTACCAAGAGTAGCTGTATATCAAACTGTTAAAAGAATTTTTTATACACCGGTCCCAACGGTAATAATTAATTTCGTTATTTTTTAAATATCTGATACTCAAAACTCAGAAAATAGGGTTAAATTCTTCCTTCGTCAATAAAACTAAAGTAAGCATGGTCGGCCACAATAACATGATCCAGCAATTTAATGTCCATATATTCCGAGGCTGCTTTTAATTTTTTTGTGATATCAACATCAGCTTCACTTGGATTCAGGTTGCCCGATGGATGATTGTGGCAAAGAATGATGGATGAAGCAAGTTGTTCGATGGCGGTCTTTAAAATTAATTTGGTGTCAATTACAGTTCCTGCAACGCCTCCCTGACTTATTTTGCTTTTATTTATGATTCGGTTTGACCGGTTTAAGAGTAAAATCCAGAATTCTTCGTATGGCAGATCTGCCAACAAAGGATGAAATATTTCATATACATCTTTACTGCTTTTTATGGATGGTTTATCCATAATTTCGGAAAGTTTTCGGCGCTTCCCAAGTTCCATTGCCGCCACAATTGAAATTGCCTTTGCCTCTCCGATTCCTTTAAATTTCATTAGTTCCTGAACTGAAAATTTTCCAAGCTTATTAAGATTGTTATCAGCTTTTTGTAAGAGTTTTTTTGCGAGTTCAACAGCAGTCAATTCACGGGTTCCGCTACCCAGAATGATCGCAATCAGTTCAGAATCGCTCAACGATTGAATCCCTTTGAGAAGAAGCTTCTCTCGCGGCCGGTCCTCACTTGCCCAATTCTTAATACTGAGATTGTCGGGTTTGGTCATTGGTTCGATTGTAAATCCGGATTGAAAGGTATATCATTATTTTCAAAGTGAAAAGCATTTAATGCAATAACCCGGGCAGATAAACAATGAACAGGAAGTATTTTGAGAATTGTAAGAATTATCTAATAAAAAAGCCCCTGACGGGGCTTTGAAATATTTTACCTGAAATCAGCAATTATAGACTATTTACGTGTTTTGCCAGACTCGATTTCAAATTTGATGCTTTGTTATCATGAATAACATTCTTTTTTGCCAGTCTATCAAGCAGACCGGCCACTTTAGGATAAAGCTCAGTTGCTTCAGCCTTATCTGTAACGTTTCTCAGATTTTTGACTGCATTACGGGTACTGCGGGAATAATATTTATTCTGCTCTCTTTTTTTTTCGTTCTGTCTGATTCTCTTAATTGCCGATTTGTGATTTGCCATCGTTCTTTATTAAATAATAAATTTACCAATGATTTTGAGGCGACAAAATTATATAATTTTTTAATACAAAAAAATCTTTTTGAATTTAATAAAGCTGTGTGAACAAATTTTAATTATCAAAAAGCACAAATTCGAATATTCTGTAAACAATTGCAGGGATATTAGTAATTGAATATCATTATCTTCTGAAGATATTTAAAAAGGTACCTCATCATTGAAATCACTGTTTTTTTTCAGGTCAGCATTATTTATATTCACCGAACCAGGGTCTTCGTTCATTCTTGATCCAACCGTTAGAGGTTCTTTTGGTGAATCTTCATCAAGTGGTGCAATGTAATCATCTTCAATATCCACAAATTTGGCAAAATCTTCCTTGAATCGTAGAATTACATCACCGATAGGCCCGTTCCGGTGCTTGGCAAGAATAATCTCAGCCAACCCTTTCAATGAGTTCCCTTCTTCGTCTTCCATGAAGCCGTATTTTTCCGGTCGATGGATAAAAATAACCATATCAGCATCCTGTTCAATGGCTCCCGATTCCCTTAAGTCTGATAATTGAGGTCTTTTGCTTCCCGATCTTATTTCAACCGAACGATTAAGCTGTGAAAGAGCTATAACGGGGACATCCAGTTCTTTTGCTATACCTTTCAGCGCCCGGGATATTGTGCTGACTTCCTGTTCCCTGTTTCCCTTATTTTCCGGTATTCCTGACATCAATTGCAGGTAGTCAATAATAATTATGTCGATGTTGTGCAATCGCTTTAACCTCCTACACTTAGCTCTTAACTCGAAAATAGAAATTGCGGGTGTGTCGTCTATAAATATGGGTGCATCTACCAGACTTTTGATTTTATAATCGAGCTGTTCCCATTCGTAATCCTTCAACCGGCCATTTCTTATCCTGTTGGAAGGCAGTTCTGTTTCTGCAACAATCAATCGATTTACCAATTGCAGCGAAGACATTTCAAGTGAAAATAATGCAACCGACTTGTTATTCAGCACAGCCATACTTCTTGCCATAGAAAGAACAAATGCTGTTTTTCCCATCGAGGGACGGGCGGCGACAATCACCAGGTCGGATTTCTGCCAGCCGCTGGTTAACCTGTCGAGTTTAGTAAAACCCGAAGGGACTCCTATCAGGCTATCTTCACGTTTTCCGGCTTCTTCAATCTGGGTAATTGCTTCTTTGATAAGTAGATTAAGTTTAATCGTCTCCTTCTTAATATTTCCCTGTGCAACATTAAACAGTTCACTTTCTGAAAAATCAAGCAAATCATTAACATCTATACTGTCATCGAATGCGCGGCTTTGAATTTCGGATGATATTCGAATAAGTTCACGCTGGATAAATTTCTGTGCAACAATTCTTGCATGAAATTCAACATGAGCAGCCGAGGCTACACGATTTGTCAACTGGGTTATGTATAATGGGCCTCCTACTTCATCGAGTTGTTTATTTTTTCTTAATTCTTCTGTAACTGTGAGAATATCAATTGCTTTATCGTTGGTTGATAAATCAATAATCACTTTAAAGATTTTCTGATGTTCATCTTTGTAAAAACATTCGGGCGTTAGAATGTCCATTACTTCAACAACAGCATCCTTTTCAAGCATAACGGCTCCAAGCACCACTTCTTCCAGTTCAAGTGCTTGCGGAGGTATTTTACCCAATTCCATATCGATTGGGTTTGATTTCATCTGAGGAACATTTCTTTTTTGAGCCATTGTTGCAACTAATTAAAAAATAAGTATTTAAACACAATTATACCTTACAGGTACCTGCCTTACAAAAGTAAGATAAGATGGTGCATTTAAACAAAAATGCCGGAAATTCTTTATGAACACTTTTTTCAGTACCTAAAGGAGCAATTGTTAAAAACCGGTTAAAAGTATTTACTGTCGCCACTTACATGATGATTAATTTTGTAAAAAGGATTGCTGTATGATTTGTTTTCCAACTTCGAAGATAAATATCGGGTTGAATATTGTCAGTAAAAGGGAGGATGGTTATCATGATATTGAAACTGTCTTTTATCCGATTTCCCTGAGTGACATCCTCGAAATTATAGAAGATCCGAATATCCCTGAAGGAAGTTGTAAACTTATTGTTTCCGGCATTCCGGTTTCGGGAGATCCGTCTGAGAATCTCGTTGTGAAAGCTTACAGGTTAATGAATCAGCAAAAACCGCTTCCGGGAGTATCTGTTTATTTGCATAAAATAGTACCGCCAGGCGCCGGCTTGGGAGGGGGTTCATCGGATGCTTCATTCATGCTTACGGCATTAAATTCGATGTTTCATTCCGGTTTTACACCCATTGAGCTTGAAAAAATGGCAGCTTCAATAGGTAGCGATTGTCCTTTTTTTGTCAAAAATAATCCGGTTTTTGCTTACGAACGGGGAGATAAATTCAAAACAGTAGAACTAAAACTCGGCGGATTTTTTCTGTTGATTGTCTGGCCGGGAATACATGTTAGTACTCCCGAAGCATATGCCTCAGCATTGCCTGTAATTCCGGAGAAATCTCTGGATGTTCTCGTAACATATCCTGTGAAAACGTGGAAAGATACCATAATAAACGATTTTGAACTAAATGTATTCAAAAAATATCCTGAGATTAAAGAAATTAAAGATATCCTGTATCAACTTGGCGCTCTGTATGCGTCCATGTCCGGAAGTGGATCAGCAGTTTATGGTCTGTTTTCGGTAATTCCAACGAATCTGGAACTTATAAATGATTATTTCAATTGGTGCGGAAGGATGATGTAAGATAGAATCATTCATATTCAATCATTACAAATCCTTTCGGAATTCTATCCCCTACGTTGATATTCACATTTTTAATCCTGCCTGAATGAGGATAATAATAGGTATTTTGCATTTTCATTGCTTCCAGTACCAGCATTATCTCATCTTTTTCAACCATATCGCCGGGTTTGGTATACAATTCAAGAACAGTGCCCGGTAAGAAAGAAAGAACTTTTCGTGTATCCGTTTTTTCCCATTTCTTTCGGTTTTCAAATTTTTCGGTAAAAAGCGTGCTGTACTTTTCACCATTAATTATCAGGGTTTTACACTTTAATTTTCCGCAATCAGGTTCGTTATTTTTTGTTTTTTTCATAATATCAGGTTTAATAAAGCAAAAGAGTTGAAGCAATGAGAAGTCTAAAATGGAGGAATTCCATGCTTCTTGGCAGGAAGCGAAACCGATTTATGTTTGGCCACATCAATACCGTGCAGCAGGATATCTCTTGTTTCGGACGGTTCAATCACAGAATCGATATATCCCCGTGCCGCTGCAACATAAGGATTGGCAAATTTCTGCTTGTATTCTTCTACCTTTTCCTTTCGCATTTTATCCGGATCTTCCGCATTCATTATTTCCTTCCTGAAAATAATATTTGCAGCACCTTCGGGACCCATAACTGCAATTTCAGCAGCTGGCCATGCAAATACAAAATCTGCCCGCAGATGACGTGATCCCATTGCAATATATCCACCTCCGTAAGCTTTTCTCAAAATTACAGTCATTTTTGGAACGGTGGCTTCACTATATGCATACAATACTTTGGCCCCGTGCCGGATAACACCCGCGTGTTCCTGATCAACGCCAGGGAGGTAACCAGGCAAATCAACCAATGTAATAATAGGAATATCAAAGGAATCGCAATACCGAATAAACCGGGCAGCCTTATCTGACGAATCCACATCGAGCACACCTGCAAGTACCAGGGGTTGGTTACAGACAAAGCCACAGGTTTCTCCATTCATCCGACCAAAACCAATTACCATGTTTTTTGCCCAGTTTTCCTGTATTTCAAAAAATTCCGAGCTATCTACAATCGATTTAACTACATCTCTTACATCATAGGGCAGACGGGGATCATCCGGCACAATGTTTTCGATATTAAATTCAGGTAATGGAAGTTTGCTTTCATACTTTATCGCTTTGGTCTGGTTGCTCCAGGGGATAAATGACATAAGTTTCTTAATCTGTTCAAAGCATTCATGCTCACTCTCTGCATAAAAATGGGCATTTCCTGTAATCTCGCTATGCACTTTGGCGCCACCCAAATCTTCCATAGAAATTTCTTCTCCAAGAACTGTCTTGATCACTTCGGGACCGGTGATAAACATTTTGGAAATGTTGTTCACCACAAAAACAAAATCAGTAAGCGCAGGTGAATAAACTGCTCCTCCGGCACATGGACCAAGTATTACGGAAATTTGCGGGATAACGCCTGAAGAAATGGTATTTCGGAAAAATATTTCGCCGTATCCTGCAAGTGAATTTACTCCTTCCTGAATTCTGGCACCTCCTGAGTCGTTTATACCTATTAACGGAACCCGCATTTTTAAGGCATGATCCATGATTTTAATGATTTTCCTCGAGTGCATTAATCCCAACGATCCTCCGGCTACCGTAAAATCTTGTGCAAAGACACACACCGATTTTCCATACATGGTACCGGACCCGATGATTACACCATCTCCATGCAGCACTTTCTTATCCATATCAAAATCACGTGCTTCATGCTCCACAAAAAGATCATATTCCTGGAATGAGTTTTCATCCAGAAGTTTGATAATCCGTTCGCGGGCTGTAAGTTTTCCCATCGCAATTTGTTTCTCGATAGCTTTTTCTCCACCGCCCATCTGAACCTGCTCGCGTCTTTTTTTTAGTTCCTGAATTTTCTTTTTAAGTGCCATGATGCTTTATATTAGAATTAGGATATTATGTAAATTGAAACCTTTACTTTTCGATATTATTTAGATGTTAAATTAGCTTATTTTAACTAATAGAAAAATCTGAAAAGCATTTGTAAGTATTTGATAATATAAAATTTATGTAAGTATTTGCAACCTCGATAAGTATACTAAAGCTGGACAAAAATAAGAAAAAGAATGTTATTTCCCAGAAAAGAATTTTCTATTTGATTGAATGTTATTGTAACGTCTTCGGTTAGAAGGGAACTGAGATTAGCCAAACCATTCTATTTGGGTGCAAGACGATAGAGCAGAAAGGCAATAAAGGCGAAAATGATGTTTGGTAACCAGACTGCCAATAATGGACTTAATGTTCCACCGATAGAAAACTGTGTGGAAAATTGCATAAACAGGATATAGGAAAAACTAATTAACAGGCCCACTCCAATATGCATACCTATGCCTCCTTTTGCTTTACGTGAAGACACCGAAACTCCGATCAATGTTAATATAAAAGTGGAAAACGGAAATGAAAATCTTTTATATTTTTCGATAAGCGCCAGCTCAATGTTAGATGAGCCCTGCAATTTTTGTGTAGCAATAAATTTATTTAGTTGATTATAGTTCATTGCCTGAATGGCATTATCCCGGCGTTTAAATTCTTCGGGAGTTATATTCAATGTGGTATCGATGGTTCGACCTGAAGTAATTTTCTGATCATCTCCAACATACGTTCTAATGTAGTAGTTACGTATAGTCCATTTGTTTTTTGTGGAATCCCATCGAATGTCATCTGAAAGCAATTTGGATACCAATTTCCCATGTTCAAATTTCTCAATCGAAAATTTTCTACCGGAATTATTATAGGTATTAAAATTTTCCAGGTAAATAATAACTCCGGGTTTAATCTGACGATGCACATTTATCATTCTGAATACAGCGGGTTTATTCCGGTAGTAAAGCTCTTCGAAATTCAGCATTTTTTGGGTCGAGCCAGGAATAATAAAATTACTCAATACGAACGAAAATGTGGCGATTACCGTAGCAGATATAAAGTAAGGTCGCATCAACCGGTTAAAACTGACACCGCTGCTCAATATGGCAATAATTTCGGTATTGGAAGCCATTCGCGATGTAAAGTAAATAACGGCAATAAAGGTAAACAGAGGCATAAATAACACTGCGAAATAGGGGATAAAACTCAGATAATAATCAAAAATGATGGCATGCAGGGGTGCGTTCTTTTCGATAAAATCATCAATTTTCTCGGAAAAATCAAAAATCACCGCAATCATGATGATAAGCATGATAGCAAAAATGAAAGTTCCCAGAAACTTTTTAATGATATATTCATCAATCTTATATAGGCCGAACTTTCTCATATCCTGGCTGATAATTTTTTCATCATAATTTTTTTCCAGCTTGCAAATTCACCTTCGGCAATTTTCCTGCCGGCTTCCCTTACGAGCCAAAGATAAAATCCAAGATTATGCAGGGTTGCAATTTGTGCTCCGAGCATTTCGCCCGAAGTAACCAAATGACGTAAATATGCCCTGGAATATTGTGCATCTGCAAAGGAAGTTCCATTTTCATCCACAGGCGAAAAATCATCCTCCCACTTTTTATTTTTTATATTGATGATGCCTTCACGTGTAAATAACATTCCATTTCTTCCATTTCGAGTTGGAATTACACAATCGAACATATCCACTCCGAGGGAGATGGCTTCGAGTATATTTACAGGCATACCAACTCCCATCAGGTAACGGGGTTTTGATTCAGGTAAAATACCCGTAACGATATCAAGCATTTCATACATCTCTTCCTGAGGTTCTCCAACAGAAAGACCTCCGATCGCGTTTCCGGTCATATCGAAGGAAGCAATGGTCTCAGCTGAATATTTTCGTAAGTCTTTATAGGTACTTCCCTGAACGATCGGCATAAAGTATTGGTCATGGGTATACAGAGGTTTGCTTTCATTAAACCGTTTAATCCCTCTATCCAGCCATCGGTGTGTTAATTTCATGGAATCTCTGGCATATTTGTAATCGCAGGGATAGGGTGTACATTCATCAAATGCCATTATGATATCGGCGCCAATCTGCCGTTGAATGTCAACGATATTTTCGGGCGTAAACAAATGTTTTGATCCATCGATATGAGAACTGAAATATGCTCCTTCTTCTTTGAGTTTCCTGTTTTCAGCAAGCGAAAATACCTGATATCCTCCACTGTCGGTAAGCAGCGGTCTGTTCCAGTTCATAAACCGGTGCAATCCGCCTGCCCGACTGATAATTTCTATACCTGGTCTCAGGTACAGATGGTAGGTATTGCTGAGAACAATTTCAGAATCTATATCTTCCACGAGTTCCCTCTGATGAACTCCTTTTACACTCCCCGCAGTGCCAACAGGCATAAACATCGGGGTGTGTATAATCCCATGGTCGGTAATTATTTTTCCGGTACGGGCTCTGGTGGCCTTATCTGTATGAGTGACTTCGAATTTCATTATAAAAATCAGGTCAAATATAAGTATTATCTTCTGATAATTTAGTGATGGGAAAAATCCTTGGAAGTGGAATCAGTCAATCAACCCGACAAAGAAACTATTATAAAATAAAGCACAGAACCAGACATGAGAGGTTTTAAAGTAACATGTTGATGAATAGATCGGATGCAGCGTCAGAATATAAGATTCATTATTGTTTAGTTAAGCATCTTCGTTTCTTTAGTCATGCTGAATTTATTTCAGCATCTCTACAAATCATTAGAACCTGAAATAAATTCAGGATGACATTATATAATTGATCATCTTAACTAAACAACATTGATATAAGATTATCCATCGGTTTTTTCGTTTTCACCCTGGAAATGCTGAACCAATTGATCTACGAGCATATCGACAAATTTCTGCAAGGGTTTTTTAGCAACCATCTGAAGCATAGGATTTATATCTGCATGAATTGTCAGCTTAATTCTTGTATCAAGCTCAGCTACACTTTTAAGTTGTATCCAAAGGAAAAAGCTGAATTTACTTTGATCATCGCTTGAAATTTTTATAAGTGTATAAGGTTCTTTTTCAATAATTTTCAATCCCAGGTTACCTATTCCATCCACCGTAAACTGACAGGTATCTCCGGTTGAATGCCAGTTTTTAATTTTATCCTCAGGTATCAGGTAATTAAAATTATTGAAATCGGAGAGAAAATGGAAGGCCTTTTCATCCGAAACAGGTATTTTCCCTACTTTGCTTTCAATTTTTAGCATACATGTAATTTTATTTCATCCAGTTTTCGGGATCCTGTCTCCATTTTTTTAATACTTCGAGTTGATGGAGATCTATATACCCCGAGTCACACGCTTGTTCCAGTAATATTTCATAATTGCTCAGGGTAAACAGGCTACAATTTGCCTCCAGGAATTTTTCTTCGGATTGACTGAATCCATAGGTAAAAATCGCCACCATTCCAATGACCTCACAACCTGCATTTCTCAAGGCTTCAACAGCTTTGAGACTGCTTCCTCCGGTCGATATCAAATCTTCCACAACCACTATCCGCTGACCCGGTTGGGGATCTCCTTCAACAAGATTTTCAAGTCCGTGTGATTTTGCCGAAGAACGAACATACAGCATAGGCAGGTTCATTTTATCTGCAACAAGGGCGGCCTGTGCGATGGCTCCTGTGGCAACTCCGGCGATAGCTCCGACGCGCTCGAATTTTTTTTGAATAAGATTTACAAATTCATCTCTGATAATATCTCTGATATCAGGATATGACAGAGTTTTACGGTTATCGCAATAAATCGGAGAGTTCCAACCTGAAGCCCATTGAAAAGGTTTTGCAGGATTTAATTTAATTGCCTTATTTTGTAGAAGAAGATTTGCTATTTTTTGTTCAGTTTTTCCCATAACGCAAATGTATAAAGTTTTCTTTAACGACCGGACAATTTTTCTTACCGATGAGTTCTCTAAACACTTTCAGGTAAAATTCGGTTTATTTTATAAATACCGGAGCATACCTGATTTAAAGGAACTTATTAACTTTTACAGCAGATTACGGCGGATTGACACCTTATTTTTGTTTCATTATGATATTGATGAACTACGGGATGCTTTTCATTCCTGCTTTTTGAATATCAATGCAGCCGGTGGGCTTATAAAAAATGCATCTGATAAATATCTTTTTATTAAAAGACGCGGTAAATGGGATTTACCCAAAGGCAAGCTGGATCATAAAGAAACCTTTGAAATCGCTGCAAAACGTGAAGTAATGGAAGAATGCGGATTCGACGATATTACTATTGTTAATCCATTGTTATCAACTTACCATACCTATATGCTTAAAGATGAGATGGTGCTTAAAAAAACTTCCTGGTTTGAAATGAGGTATTACGGAGAAAAACCACCTGTCCCGCAAACCGAAGAGGATATAACAGATATACAGTGGTTTGACAAAGGAAACATGCAGGAAATTATTCAAAATACCTACAAATCAGTTCTGGATGTCATGCGATATACCGACCTGGTGCAATTATAAATCACCTCTCGATTTCATCACGTCAAACAATTTTGATTCGAAGTTTTCGTCCGGACCGGGAGCCGGTGACATAATTAGTTTACCATCCGGGCCGATGAGGAAATAAGTCGGGAAAGCCCGTATATCGTAATCTTTTAATATAGAAACATTATTTCCGTAATACAAAAACTTCCAGTGATAGGAATTCTTCTGTAAAAATGAACTTAATGATTCTGCATAGGAATCTACGGCAATGGTAACAATTTGAAGTCTGTTTTTATGCCGGTCGTATAACCCCTGCAAAAGCTCAAATTCTTTCAGGCAGGTATAACTGCTGCAGGAACAAAAATTCAGGTAAAGATATTTACCCCTGAAATCACTAAGCTTAACCAGGTTGCTGTCGAGATCATACAATTCAAAATTTGGAGGGGGATAGCCGCTCAGCAGTTTGGTAATTTTTGCACGGATAGTTTCGGCAATCATTTTGTGCTCTGCAATCTTTGTTTTGGCGGCAAGGGAATCCAGCACCTGTAAAATGCCGCCCCGTGAAAACTGGTCGTTATAAAATTCATCAAACAGGTTTTTAAGAATGACCAGTTCAAGCAGCGTATCTCCCTTAAAAACTTTATTCTTTTTCAGTGTTTTCCATAAATCGGTATACGAGCCCAGGCTATTTATATCCTCAAAAATTTGTTTTCCTTCATCGGTTCTTCCATGATATAGAAAATAGTCATCAAAAACCTGGTTAAACAAATTCATATAAGCCTGATTGTGGTATAAAACCGGTTTCCCGGTAAAATACATTTCAGATACAGTGATTACTTTATGCTGCAGGGCGAGATATCTCAGATACGCATACTTATATTCCCGGTATTCTTTGAAATAGGTGTTTGTATCCTTAACAAAAGGAGCTTCTATTCGCTGTATATCTTCATCCAGTTTTGAAAAATCTTTTCCCGACACCGATTCAACCACGTGTTTAGTGTAGTATGGTTCATAGGCGTCATCGAACATTCTGATGAGCAAATTAATGTCATGCTCTTTAATATTGACAATTCCAACCAGCATGGTAAGTTCCTGGAAATACGGATTCAGCAAATCAGCTACGGATTTCTCCTGGAACGGAGGAAGTACCAGTTCGTAATTACTGCCCGGACCGGCATACAGGTAAAGGTTGTAAATTCCAAGATGCGTAAAAATATACTCTGTTTGCTGCAAAGGTATTTTAAGTTCAAATGTTCCGTTACTATCTACAACAGTCGATGCCAAAGGTTCTTCGGAATTTGTAATTAATTCCTTATACTTATAAAATATGATCTCGCTTCCAGCCCATGCTTTCGATTTGCCGTAAAGAATAGCCTCCCCGGCGCTTATCTGAAGCGAGTAAAAGATCGTTGGAACTAACAGCAACAATTTTATCGGATTGATTTTTTGATTCATGCAGGTCTGAGTGTTTTTTTGATTATTTCCGGCAAAAATGCATCGGCATTTCCTCCAAGACGAATTATTTCCCTTACGATGGTTGAATTGATGTGGGTATGTTCGGGCAATGTGAGCAGGAATACCGATTCTATTTCGGGCAGCATCACCTTATTCATTTGGGCAACTGCACGTTCATATTCAAAATCGGCTGATGTTCTGAGACCACGAAGTATGAATCCTGCCTTAACTTCACGGCAGAAATCAACGGTAAGACCCTGAAAACTGGCAACCTCTATTTTTGGTTCGTTATCAAATACTAATTTGATCCATTCAAGTCTTTGTTCCAGTGAAAAATATCCTTCTTTTGTAGAGTTATACCCGATTGCGATAATAATTTTATCGAACAATGGGAGAGCCCTCTTAACAACAGATTCGTGACCAATGGTAATAGGGTCGAACGAACCTGGAAATAAAGCTGTTTTTTGCATAATTTATTCGTTGTAGGTTGATTGTGATAAATTGTTATCTCACGTATTCACCTTATTTCATCGCCAGAATCTGTTTTGCAAAGTTTCTCCCAAATTCGACGGTCTGATTAGATTTTTCATTTCCCGGATAGAACCTTGCCGAGATGCCCTCACAAATCACATCGAATTTCAATGCCCGTAAATGATTTTCAATCAGTTTAACCGCTTCACCGCTCCAGCCGTAAGAACCAAATGCTGCCGCCTTTTTGCCTTTATCCCTGATGGGGTTTATCAGCGCAAACATCTTGTATACAGGCAACAATGTGTTTTGATTTATGGTGGGTGAACCAATCAGTATGGAATTGCTTCTTACAATAAGTTCTTCCAGATCGCCCAGTTGAATGTTTTCGATATCTACCACATTTACTTTATAATTTACGACTTCAGAGATTCCCTGTGCAATTAGTTCAGCCATATGTTTCGTGTAGCCATATGCTGAAACATATGTAATCAGCACATTATTATCTTCACATTTCGCATCGGCCAGATAAATTTCTGCAAATCGGCTGGTCTTTTCTACAATTTCCTTCCAGGTGGATCTGAGAATAGGTCCGTGACCGGGGCAAATGGCAGCAATATCAAGCGGTTTAATTTTTTCAATTGCATTTACCATGAACTTGCTGAAAGGCCTCAGGATCACATCAAAATAATATTTGAATGCATCCGAATAATCCTCCACCTGGTCATCAAACATCAGCTCATTGCAATAGTGAGCTCCGAAAGAATCACAGGTAAACAGCAATTTATCTTCCACGAGGTAAGTATACATCGTATCGGGCCAGTGGAGATTTGGAGCTGTGATAAATTGAAGCGTTTTGTTTCCAAGACTGAGGACATCTCCATCTTGCACAAATACGGATTTGAAAGGTATTCCGACAATCTCGTTCAGGTAGTTAATTGCCTGACGGCTTCCGTAAACGGTGGCATTGGGCGCCAGCTTCAGGAGGTGTCTCAGATTTCCTGAATGATCAGGTTCCGTATGATTGAGAATGATGTAATCTATTTCGGCAGGATTGACAACCTGCCTGACTTTAGAAAGGTATATGTCTTTGAACGTTTCTTTTGAAGTATCAATGATGGCTTTCTTCTCCGCATTGATAAAATAAGAATTGTATGTAGTGCCATAAGCCGTTTCCATTACAATATCGAATGTAACAATATCCTGATCCAGAATCCCAATCCAGCTCACATCGTTGGTAATCTGCAAAATCTTATCGTCTTTCATATATAATATATTGTTCCGCCAATTGTCAAATGACTGGTAAAAATAGAAAGATTATTGTTAGGATGCTATCAAAGAAAGAAATATGATAGTTTGAATATTTTTATATTACCCGTACCGGAAAATTTTTCTGGCAGGTTATATATGGTTTTGCACTACTGATAGTTTTATAACAAATTGACGTTGACTGAAAAAATGAATTTATAAATACAAAATTTGTTCTTTTCTTGTATCGCTCCTATGAGGCTTTATTGAGAATCTTAATGAACATACTACCATACGTTCGGGTCTGCAACTCTATTCCTGAAAGACAATTTCGGAGCTCTGTCAGGTGCGAAAGTATAGCAGTTAAATTTTAAATCTGTTGAACAACTCCATAGAAGCGGTACTACATTACCATTTTTGATGGAATAGATTATAAAAAAAATCAACCTGTTTTCTTTAACCTGGCGATTAAAGAAAACAGGTTGATCCTCCTAAAACTATTATTAGTGTCAGCAAGAAAACTCCTTAAATCCATTAAGCAAAGTCATGCTGAACTTGTTTCAGCATCTCATAAACAGAAACTCATAGATCCTGAAACAAGCTGCTAACGACATGCAATACTAGCCTTCGACTCCCATCGGTCGCCAAAGGCTTGCCGACGGCGCAGCGCTCAGGCTGACTATCGTGTCAACGTATTTATAAATAGTGATTTATCACTATCGAAGTCTCAGGATGACTTAAAAGTATAGTATTCTTGCAGACACTAATTAATAATGAAGAATGAAAATTATAACTTAACAAGTTTTACTACTTTGCTTCCATCTGCAGTAATTATTTTTACCAGGTAATTTCCTTTAGCAAGATTCCTGGTTTCCAACAGAATTATCTGTTTACCCTGAGGTCTTAATTCATTCAATACCGTGGTAATTTCTTTTCCGTCAAGATCCAGTATTTTCACCGAAATCAATCCGGGTTTTTCCAGGTTGAAACTCAATCTGGAAAAATCAGCTGCCGGATTCGGATAAATTATTTCCTGATTGAAATCTGAGGATTGTTCCGTAATTCCGGTTGGAACCTCAATCTCATTGGCAGAAAGAGTGACTTCACCCAGTCCTTCACCTGTAGATTCTACAGCATAGTTCGTTGTGCTCCATTGAAACATTGATTCCCAGCTTCCTCCGTCATCATCGTCTCTTGCCCTGGCTTCCAGGTATATTTTCATTCCGGGGGTAATGGTAACCGATCCGTTGTTAAAAGACTGCCAGTTAATAAATGTTTCCAGTGACCAGTCGGTTCCATCCTGGTACCACGCCGATTGAACCATCGACCCATCAATCAATGCAGCATTCAGCCAGTCGTCTGACGAAAGTTTTTCTTCCTGGTCAATTCCTTCCTGCCATGCAAATTCAAATTGATCGAAAGAAGCATTTACCAGGTCTTTGGAAAATAAAATGTTGATATTATCATCTGTCCACCATTTATCTGCAGGAACAACACTCAGGGTTGGATCATCATCTTCAATTACAATCACGTCGTCTGTTACTTTGAACAGGAAAAAGATACCATCATCATTCCACAACATACCGATTTCGGCATAAAAATCCGTTGGATCGGGATTTGGTTCGGTAATATTCGTATTGTCAGGTACCTTTAACAGAGGAACAATCTCCACATTGTTCCAGATATTGTCAATTACTCCGTCGATTACAGGCGCCTTTCCATCAGGAATCTTCAACGCTGTATAAGATTCGTTTGTGATTTGTGCAACTGCTGCTAAAAATGGTAAAGCAAATAAAAGTGTAAATATTAATTTTTTCATAGTACTACTTTTTGGTTATTAATTTGAACTCAAAATTAGAATACGCTCATCTATCCGGGTAGGAATATTTGTTACAAAACTGGTGTTTTTTGATGAAAATTTACCTTCTCTTCCAGTCATAATTATACAGCATTAAAACTGAAAAAACCTGCAAATACTATTATTTATCAAATTCTGAGGAATTTCGCATAGAACATAAATATATTTCCAGTTCATACTTATCCACTATGAAAAATTTTTCATTACATAAAGATATAAAATTCCCTATTAACGGAAACAATCCTGAATTTATTCCCTGAAAAGCCGGGATAGTATATGACTTCGGGAATTAAATTACCAATGAAGTCAGGCTGTATGATACTTTAAGTTCTCTTCAAACTTTTCTTTGGTATATTTTTCAAGAGTAATTATTTTAGCGCGGTTACGGTAAAGTGGCGGAACAATTTGCAGCGCCTGACTCTTATCATCCACATCCACAACCAGCCATGCCTTATGTTCACCTTCGGAACAACCCCAATCGGCATTGGCAAGAAAATGTGAACCCGAATCGAGAAAAACTTTTGCGGCATGCAAACATGCAGTCTTGTTATCTGCATGAGGAACTTCTATCAGATAGTGTGACATAGTTTTAAGTTTTAAATGGATAATTGTGATATCTCCCAAAGATAATTATTATTTAGACTAAATATAAATAAAGACCGGTTTTTTTCAACGAGTTATGTTCGGTGAAGATAAATTAGTAAATTGAGTACAACATAGAACTACCTGGTTCTCCTTTGTGTCAAATATATCATGTCTGACCTCAATGTGTCTCTTCTGATATATTGCGCTGTTTAATTCTGTAAAATCATTTCTTTTAACAGAATCAGATGTTTATATAATAGAGCATTATGACCTCTCCCTAAATCCCTCTCCTGCAAGGAGAGGGACTTAAGCCCTCCTCACAGGAGGGTTTGGGAGGCCACTAAATGTTAGAACCTAACGGAAACACACCTGAGCGGGTACAAAAGAGCATTCTGCATACCTGAACTTCAGGAATAATGAGTTGATCATTGCATGCTTAAAACATATACCATAGCCCGTTTAAAGACGCATCCCCCTTAGAAAAAGAGCCTGTCCCGCCTTAAAACCGGAGGGAATTCCACCAATATGAAAGCGAAATTTTCCTCCCCTGTTTTCAGGAAAGGTGTCTGTAAGACCGAGAGGCCTATTGCTCTGGAAAAGACCGTTTGTGTCAGGAATTTGAGAAACAATCGACAATTATTCTTTTATCAGCCTTCCGTTTTTAATGACTCCGGTATCATCTGATAATCTATAGAAATAGATACCTGCGGGAAATGATCCGAGATTTATTGTAGTGCTCACCGTGACAATACTCTTTTGGAACAGGGATTTTCCATTGATATCAATTAATTCAAAGACCAGGGGTAAATAATTGTTTAATGTCTTAATCCAGAGAATATCCTTCGCCGGATTTGGAAACACTTCTGTTTCTTCCTCTAAAACAACATTATTAGTATCAGTTACTATTAAAGGAGTACCAGAAGTCAGATCTCCTTTTTTATAATAAACCAATTCATTGTTTTCTTTTATAAATCCAAAAAAGAAATCATCACATTCATAATAAGGTCCGCCCAGACCTTTGATGTATGAATATGACGGCCAACAACCCCAAACATCACATCGCATCCAGCAGGAGTCATTATATGGTGAACAGATCCTGTCATATCCCGACGGTTCTGTTTTGGATATAGTACCATTATTGTACATCACATAAGAATAGGCTTCATATTCGCTCCTTATAGGCTCTCCCGGTAATTTATCAAAAATTGTATCCGGCACGATGACTGATTTTCTGATATCATGTAAATAACTGAATAGGGTCGCATCAGTCCTGATTGTGTTCCTGTTGCTTTTTATATCAAATGAATACACGATGGAATCAGGATAATCCGCTCTTGTCAGATATTTTGTTATGGTTTTTTGAGTTATTGAATAATCATCACCCGTTCCCCAACGGCTTTCTTCATATAAAACATGAATTTCATCTCCGGGCTGAAAATCAAAAACATCAAACCTTGTAAGGTTTTGTATTCCGATTTGAGGTTTCGAAAGTCCTGTTAAGTTATATTCCTGCAGATAATAGTCGGGAAAATTGATTTCATAACCGGGGAACAGATAAAAATTGAAGGTTTTAATCAACCCGAAATTCTTACTTAACAATAGCGTCATATCATTCAGAGGGTGAGTTACCGGGGTCATATTTTTGGTATATACCTGAAAACCGATTGTTTTGACAGAATCCAACTGACCAAGAAATTCAGATGTGTCATGTTTTAATACCCTTGCTGTTATAACAGTTGAATCAGGCAGCTCATAAGCAGTCCACGATTCATTCAACAAAGCATTGGTCTTTATTTTAATGGTGTCATTGTTTTTATTGAAGAATAAATTATATCCGTTATTCTGAATCATCAACTTTTTACCGATCCATGACGGCCCGGAAGGTGTAAAACAATCATCATCCAACTCCTGTATATTAGAAAAAGGATAAAATACTGAATCTGTCTGATAATTCACTGAATCTATCCGTATACATTCTACATATTTATTTTTATTTTGAAAACAGGCAACCCTGTCTGAAAATACTGTCTGGTAATCCTGGGACCTCAAAGAAGCAAAGCTTAGTAAGGTAACTGCGGTAAGGAGATGAATCCTTTTCATAGTGCGTGTTATTCATACGTACAGTTTAACATTAAAACACTTCTCTGAATTACCAGGCCGGATGAAGGAAGCAAAAGTGTTTTGATTATCAACACTGCTCTGATGATTTATGACCTAAATATACCATAAATACGAGTAAGTCTCACCAAAAATTTAATAAAAATATAAGCCGGAAAAAGATGCTTGAACCGATCCGGGGAAAGTGAAGAGTAAAATAACTTTTTTTTAATCTTCCACCATCAGGCTTATGCGTTTGCTTAGCGGGCTTTGTCCTCCGTCATTATAAACTACACGTATTGCATACTGGTACCTTCCATTTCCAACAAGTCCGCCATCACTGTAACTTCGTTTCTCACCATCAACCGATTTATATACCGTAAAATCTCCATCATTGTATGAGCGATATATAACGAAATACAAATCCGAATTCTGCTTGTATTCCCAGTTTATTTCCACTTTTTTGCTGGCTGTGTTATAGTTGACATTGAAGTTTTTCAGTGCGTCACGCACCCCATTATCATATACGCGGGCAGATACCGGATTACATTTGCCTGACAAAAGTCCTGCATCATCTTTGGCTTCGAGGGTGTAGTAATACATCACTTTTTTGGTGAGGCGCCTGTCCGTGTAATTTTGTACTTTTCCCTGCACATCAAATGATTGTATTAACATCCAGTCTGACTTTTCGGTACGTCTGTAGAGATTTGTTTTAACCGCATCGGAGGAGGAACTGTTAAACCACGTTAGGACAACCGAAGAATCCGTAACCAATACATTACTGAAAAGTGGTTTCACAGGTATCACCTTATCGGGCCGTTTAAGTTCAAGTATTTTTGAAGGTACACTGTGATTATAGTGGCCATCGACTGCAATCACCTTGTAATACACATGTTTGGTAAGTGTATTCAGGCTGATGCTGTCGGTAAACGTTGTATCTCCCACCGGGTAGGGAGTAATATTTGCAAATTGGTGATCAGCCTGGTTGGCAGTGAAAACCCGGTATCCGAGTATATCAGGTTCCTGTCCCAGCTTCCATTTCAGGGTTACAATGCCATTTGTATCTATTATTCCTTCCAGGCCCGCAGGCATGGCCGGGGGAATGCTGTCGACAACAAAGGCATATGCTGTGAATGAAGGATTTATGTTACCTGCAGTATCTACCGAAAGCACCCTGTAATAATTTTCTGCAAACAGATTGGCGGTTCTGTCTACATACCTTCTTGCTTCTTTCCCAAGGATATCCGTAGTCAGGGTTTGAAAACCCTGATCAACTTTATCAGATCGTTCAATGATAAACCCTTTCAAATCCGGTTCAATCACATCCTTATTCCAGGTTATTTCTATACTTTTCTCATCCAGGCCTTTTGCTTCGATATTGAATATTGGTGAAGGCGGCGTTCGGTCACGACCCCAAGCTGTAACAACAGCTGATGGTTCGCTTAGTTCGGCAAAGGGAGTAATACCGATAATACGATACTTATAAGGAACATAATTTTCACCAACAGAATCAGCATATGACATCAGATATGCTTCTTGTTTTGCATTGTCAGGTGTTCCCAATACAACAGGCATGGGAGTGAGTCGTTCCCATTTTTTACCTCTTTTATCAGTTGATCGCTCGATATAATAACTCCCGAACGTATTTTTGTAGAGAATGATATTCCATTCGAGTACAATTTTCTTTTCCTGCCCGTCTGCTGTAAAATCGGGAGCAGCCGGAACCGATTCGATTTTATTAGTATTTATAAGAATAAACCCAGTGTCCACTTTGAACTTATTGAGATCGACAAAACTTATCACCCGGTATAGATAACTATTACCTTTTTCAACAGTCTTATCCATAAACCGCAAACCCAGGGCACTTGCCACTCCACCTGAATTATCCGCTGCAAAAAGCGCAAATGAATACCGGTTCTCCTGTTCGAGTGCCAGGTTCATTAAACCCTTTGTTCCCAAACCCTGCGAATTTGGTGTAAAACTTTTTCCATATACGGCCTGGGCAACAATAGGTGCAAACCGGTCGTTACGCAATCTGGCTTTCATTAAATCCAGCGGCCAGGTTCGTAACGTATCTTTGGTTAGTAATTGCCAGGAGCCGATTGCTGATGTTGAATCCTTACCCATTGACAGGCGTTCCACCCGGTAACCTGCTTTATTGCCAAGTTGCCATGCTACCGGTTTATCCGGTGCCCAGCGTATAAGTACCGAATCGCCATAGGATTTGGCAATGACATATAATTGCGATCTGAGGGGATCCTGCTGCTGCGAAAGAATTGATTGGGATAAAATTATCAGCAATACTGGCAATACCCCTGATTTTACAAATACATTTTTCATTTTTCACTTATTTTTTAATACATAACAGGTAAAGCATATTTAACGGTACTTCTGAAATCATCAGGTTCCATGCATTGCGGCGGTGGTCTGAAATGGAAATTTACACCGTACGATCCGTGATACATGGGTGTGTAACCGTAATATAAAACCCTCCGGATGAGTGGCTTCAGGTATGCCGGAAGAAACTCAGAATTATTCAGTCCGTAAATTGAAACCACATTTCCGCATATAGTCCTCATTCTAAAGAAATCAAGAGGTACAAATAAGCCCGGATTGTAGTTAATTTCCACCCTGCTGGTTAGGAATGCGGATGACGCGGTTGAACTTATGGCAAAGCCACCTGATGGAATTGGCGACATTGATCCCAGTCCTGATATGGCAGATCTTCCTCCGGAACTTGTTGCAGGCGGCTGCGGTAAGTATTCCGATTCATTCAGTGCATTTCTGATGGTTGATCTACTTCCAAATTCCATTGCCATTGTCGGTGGTGCGCCTGTAATTGATATATTCCTTCCCCAGGAAGCTGTGGTCAGGTGTTCACGCCGGAGATTGTTGTAAAGATCATAAATATACGGATTGGCAAATGACGTATGCCACCGTGAATTCCATGCCGCACTCGTATAAACCAACGGTCTGACCTTTTCTGTTGCTGCACCGCGGGTATATTCAAACCCGTTGATATCAAATACATCAAAAGGTTCATCTGCAGTAAGTCCTATCTTCAATTGTTCGAAATTTCCCAGATGTACATAATTTACATCCGGTGCAGTCAATCGTTGGGCTTTTTCCGCCAGATTATTATATGCGCTTGTTTTGGAATACCATACGTACAGCAGTTTTTCACCCTCCCGTACCTTTGTGGCATCAATACGTGTACTTTTCACTTTTGCCGTATTCCCGCCAATGAGGTTATGTATCAACAGTTGACTGGATAATCTCGATGCCTGTGTTGCAGCTGCCGATCCCGGAGCCATTGTACCCAGCGCACCTGTATTGATTCTCGGACCCCTCCCTGGCAATGGTTCCTGTTTGGCTACAAAACGAAGGGCATAAATGGTATTGTTAAGTAATGAAGGTACATCGAATGTCACAGCAGATCCGCTCACATGCAGTTCAGATCTCGGAAACTCTCCTTCTCCCTGTGCGGAAATTTCAACAGGCATAAATTCGGCAAAATAATGCCATTCCATATCGGGCGATGTTGAGGGCTGATTAAACACGGGCGACATAGAGGCTTTCAATTGCAAAATCCCTGTATGGCATTCATTTTGCAGGAAGAACCGTTGGTTATGGAACGGATAAGAATACAAAACATCCCCGGGACGAATATGATCAGGAAAGGCCCCTGTTCTGAAATGGTGGGTATAAGTTTTATTTATTTCCGATCCGTCATTTCTTGTTGAAATACGCCACTGATTGCTGCTTCCGCCAAAGGTTCCGTATTCTTCCATATATGCTTTTACCGAAACTTCATATGCGGAATAAGGATCAAGGTAATCGTTGGGTGTAAATGTATACAGAAGTGTATCGGGGGAATGAGTTAACCGGCCAGCCAGGCTGTTACTGCCCTTCTTTAACAGGAAATCAGACTGCTTTGCCCTAAAGGTACGGATTCGTTCTTCACCGGAGGAATTCATCACAGTAACATTAAATACCCTGTCGGGTGCCAGACTGAAAACTGCCTCCGGTTCCACACCGCAATCAACATTGTTGGCTCCATCCGCAGGTGAAAGATCGGTGACCAGTTCCACATCAGCCAGCGGATTTTCAACCGGCGGACTACATTCTTCTCCTATTCGGGCTTCAAAATTACACTGACCTTGTACCAATCCGCCAAGAATATTGTACCTGCCGCCAACATTTCCGACCATCCAGCTGGGATTTGGAAATCCTCCCCGCAAAGCCGCTGCAGCCTGAATACCTAATATTTCAAATTCTCCCTGTACAAACCACACATCCACAAATATTCCTATGCTTCCTTCAAAATAGGCATACAGTTGACCCTGAGCATACCATCCGTCAATTCCAATTTGGGATCCCGGAGGCATTCCATCGCAGGTTGCATCGCCAAAATTCATTACCGAAAGATCGAATCCTAATTCGAGTTCAAATCTGGCATAAAACATAAGGAATGGCAGACGGCCCGTATTGAAATCAACGTAAGTGCCGAATGCAAATCCATCTCCTGATGACAGGTCGGGATTACGCTGATTCCGGATATCAAGCACCGAAGCAATCTTTTCGGGCAAGGGAGGCATCCCCGGAAGGCCCAAGCCTACCATAAAATAGGAACCACAAGTAAAAATATTGGCAATATTTACTCCAACCCGTCGATCAGGTTCCCCGATTTTGATAAACCATGTATCTGGCGAGGAATAAATATGCATCCATCCTGCCAAACCATCGTCAATCCCTTTAATTGCTCCATCAGCTACATTAATATATATTTCAAAATTGCCATCCAGAATATTATGTTCAAAATCATAGCTTATTAGTAAATGTGCCCATATCGGAGCATCAGAACGAGTTGAACTTTGAGTCATAACATAGAGATCTCCTCCCAAATGCATCTCACTTATGCCTCCACTGGTATTAATAGTGGCTCCAAACTCAACCAGGGCTTTATATGCATTGCCGACAGGCGGCCCTAATAATAATTTGGCATTAAAACCAAAGAGCGCCCCGTTATCAGGAGTATACACGGCATTTGTTAACGATTGCCCTACACCATCAGCGCTGCTGCCACCCGAACTTGTCAGACTTTCATAAGACGGAGGATTACTCATCGACATATGGTAAAAAGCTGCTCCGCCAAATCCCTTAAGATTCAAGCCTGCAAATAATGGAACTCCCGGACTGAACTCAGCCATTGCATCCACATACCAGTAATTAAAACCTCGAACCGAACCAAATTGTGCGGTTGCACTCACTGAAATGGTGGGTCGAAAAGTAGCACTTATATAACCTTTAATGCCATCTCCATAAACCGGATGTGATGAATAAAATACCAGAGCACCCTCGATAGATACCACTCCCACCGAACCGCCTACGGCAACAGAGTCGAGTACAACGCCTGAGAACTCCCAGAGCTGTCCGTGATCCGAACCCAGATTAAGTTTTCCAACGACAGCTAACCGCGTAGTAGCATGGAAGGTATTCGACTCACCTGTAAGTATCAGGTTAAGGTTAAAGGCAATGCCGGCTCTGGGACCCGGGCTGCGATCACCTTCCGTCAAACCTGGTCCGTCACGGGTGGTAAAATCAATGTTTGAAATACCTATCGGAAAGCCGCCGGCGCTATGGTCGGGACTGGCAAAAGACATTGACCGGCAGCTTATGTAGGGAGCTCTTGTTTGAAACCGTAAACCTTCAAAGCTCATACCTGAAAGATTCACATCGTTCAGTATTCCCAAATCTCCCGAAATACTGATTTCCCCGTTCAATTCGGCCATCGCCATCACTCCGGCGCTGTTGATAGTGATATTTGCTCTTGAAGTGGGCAGTAAATCCAGTTGTGCAGCCCATATCGGCGCGGATATAGTATCTGCGGGTCTTATATTGAATTCGTATGCAAAAGAGTCGGAAACACTCCTGCTTAAAATCATGTCATAGTTGAGGGCTGTTTCACTTACCGGAATCCGTATTCCCCCGTTCATGCCCGCACTCGAGAAAGAATTGGATACCATATCAATATGGATGGTGTCGATCGAAAATCCCCAGTCTGCCAGGTTTCCTTCGTTAATATTCACAATATTTTCTGCCCGCAGGCTGCCTGTCAGTCCTGTTCTGTCAATCAATACATTCTGCACCGAAAAGGACAGCCTGTGGGTGGGATCATCGAATGTTTTAAATTCGGACGGGAGACGTACCTGTACCCGTTTCAGGAAAAAACCTTTCCAAAGGGCATCACGATCACCTGCATATCCTACAGGAAATACCATCCCTTCGGCGTTACTTATATCTGAAAAATCAAATACAGCATCCCTTACCGAAAATCCCCAATCGGGTACCCCGGCAATCTGGAAGGGATCGAAATCGACGGATGCCAGCCAGTTTCCCCTGCGACGAACAGAAGTTAAAAACCGGGCTTTCACATTCCCAGCTGCTTCGTCTCCTGTTACCGAATCGGGAATAAACCAGTCGCGCGGGAAAATAAATTCGCCTTTTATCCTTAACTCCTGGAAACCGTCACAATCCCAACGCACA
Organism: uncultured Bacteroidales bacterium; assembly: GCA_963781805.1. Lineage (GTDB taxonomy): Bacteria > Bacteroidota > Bacteroidia > Bacteroidales > UBA10428 > JAFGPL01. The sequence continues at coordinate 3,078,429 of CAWAHF010000004.1, read as the reverse complement.
AAAGTGCCTGAATCGGCAGGCAGACTGGTGCGTTTAAAGATTAATTGAACTTCATCGGTGAAGGGGATTACCCTATCCACCGGATTGTACAGCATGGCCCTGCCCAGCCCTGCCAGTCCGTTCGGATGGAAACAGATATCGCTGGCACCTAAAGAAAGCCAGCCGTGAAGCTCGGGGATATCAATCGAAAAAATGGCGTTCAGGGTTGCCCGCTCAGGCGTAAAGTTGAGGCCAACAACAGCAATGGTATACATCTGTCCGTCGATGGTGTTATCAAGTCCGATAGGTAATCCCATGGGAGTATCCCCGACGAGACTGCTGACAAGCCTTCCGGCCTGCGACACATAGGTATTCAACGCATCCGCCTCTTCGTTGGTCATTCCGGTCATAGTTCCTGCCGCCCTCGCCATACCCGCAGGTATTAAGGTGGAATTATCAGTCATTCCGGTTACGTCACCGGAAAATACTTTACCGGCCGCATTGATTTGAATATCTGAAAATTCCACTTTCATGGGTGCATGGAAGAAGGGAACCCGAATGGTGCCCCTGCCCCGTGCAACGGTTCCCGACCAGGTTATTTCGGTGAGCGTAAGATTAAACTTTCCGATTTGTACAACTGCGCCAATTCCGGCTGTTGCTACCGCAACACGTTCAGAAGGAAGGATCGGATCCGCATCACAACCCGAAATACAATCGCCCGGTGTTTCGGGTATCGAATCCCTGCGGGGAGGAGCTGCACCGGCGCCGATATGAAAACGGTACACTTCACTTAACTGGTAATACCGGGAAGGATCATACCCGTCGGGATCGGTAAGCCATTTGATTCGCCAGTAATACCATCCTGTATCCGTATAATTATACATTCTGTCAACATTTTTGTACAGATCGGCAATGATGGCGCTTTCATCATCGGTATGCAAATCGAAATTTTTTCCGACTTTACCGGTAGCTGTATCCAGAATACTTGAAAAATCTCTCTGCCGGGAAACTTCCAGTACCCATTTCTCATCCACCAGCCCGTTAAAAAATACAGGTCCGGTGGCTCTCCATGCCTGCACTATGGCAAACGGAGGTAACAGATGGGATGGGGGATCGGCCGTATGAAACTGCAGGGTAATATCTCCAGCCTCAACTTCAGCTCCGTTTTCAGGCAACTGAGGCTGAGGTATGCTCATCCCATAATGAAAATTTGCTCCGGTACTTGCGTTCATATCGGTGGTCGATCCTCTCCGGTTAATGATCACATCTGCCTCCCAACGATAAGGGACACCTCTCTGGTAAACCGGAAGAGGCGCCTCCCCCTGATTTTTATTTACGGCAATATGTTGCGCCTGCTCCTGGGTCATATCAGGAAAACCTGTTACTTCTCTTTGAGTGGCCAACGGAGACGGATACCAACCCAGATCGCGGTCATGCTGATCTACTTCTATACCTGATGCCAACAGGCGGTAACTTGAACGAAACCGGTTATAATTATCTGCATACTCCCTGTATTTTACAATGATCGGAAAATAGGAGAATGGAATATAATCCCCTTCGTAGGGATATATTTCATCAAGTGATATTCCGCTTCCTGTAGTACTTCCCGTACCGTACCTGAAAGAGCAGACTTCGCTGTTGCCTTCGTTTTCGAAATATGCACCCGACATGGTATTTCGTGCCTGTACTTTGAATGCATACCGTTGGCCGTTTTCCAGAATAGGTTCGGCAGGACCAATAATTATCAACGGAGTTGTTACAGTTCGTTCGAAAAACGGAGGACCGGTTGAAGCATTCATGGCATCCTGAGGACTGCGGGAATCGGGTATGATTTCCACCATGGTAAAGACATATTCGGTACCCGGCGGAGCGCCTGCCGGAATAGTCCATTGTATCTGGATATTCTGGGGTGTGGAAGCATCAATGTTATCGCCGCAGACATTACCGTTAATCGAAATAATTTCAGGTGTTTCAAGATACGTGACAGGAAAGGGATTGCTGCATCCGACAGATTCGTCGGAAAGAGGCACGGAATATCCCGGGGATTTATAATCATAAGCTCTGATACACAATTGATAGGTACCGGAGGGTAACAGATGGGTACGCAATAACCTGTCTTCATTGATATTATGAAAACTCAGATTGCCATCGGAAAAAAGCATTGCCAGTTGTTCGGGGGTTACATTGGCAGAGGCAAACGGGCCAAGTACGATGGGAGCAGACGGAGATACTTCTGGTCTGGTATTAATAGACGCCCCGTTATCTCCGGTAAAGTTTGCCCCAAGTTTTATGCTTACCGTGGAATTGGAGGTGTTTTGCAGGTGAATAATTACATTTCCTCTGATCGAGTAATAGGTACTTAGATCAGGACTATAGGGCGGAAGTACGGTGGTAATTATATAGACCTGCGCCTGAGTATGTATGACTAGCAGCCACACAGCCAAACTGAAAACTATTTTTAGGCAGAGACGTACACCACGTCTATTGAATTTTGTTTCGGGAATTCTGGAATTTTTGAATTCCGTCATACCCGATGTCAGGTGTTCAGAATGTGTATTCATAACGGAAGGTTATTCGTTGTTCATTAAAGGTATAGGATGATATATTGCTGCTGGTATTATTAGTGACCAGTATATCGAGACTCAGTGAATGTTTTTTCAGAAAAGTGTAACGGCTGTTCAGATTGAGTTGTGTGACGCTCCCGTCATTTTTATTGTCGACAGTTCGTGCCTGATAATTTAGGCTCGTACCCATGCTGAATTTATTTTCTTTAAACGTTTTGTTCACACCGATCACCGGGCCGGTGCTCAGGATATCGCGCATGGCAGTTGTAAAAAATGAAGCCGTATAACTAAGACTAAAGTTTAGCGCCGCTTTCACAAAGCTTAGCGAATAATTAACGTTCCCCACCCACGATTCAGATTCGGTAAGGCTGCTGGTAAACTCGTTACGATCCTGCAGCCGGTTAAAATTTCCGAAAATCACAAATGCAGACACTCTTTTTTCGGTTACACCCGTAAGGCGGAAGGTACCCCCAAATGTCTCGTTAACCATACTTACCTGGATGCTGTCGTTCAACTGTATCAGACCGCTTTGTTGTGTGGTGCCGTAATTGGCATAGTTCAGGGTAAAACCATATGTATTGGAGGGGATGATATTTAAATTTGCCGAACCGATGGTACGCGTTGTTTGTGCCGACTTATTTCCCAACAGGTTATCCTTGCGCAGGCCCACCGAACTGTTTAACCGTATTTTACCTTTGAAGAGATTAAAGGTTGGAATAAGCGTATAATCGATTAAGTCAGACTGGATATATGTGATTCCAAGCGATTGATATCCCGGATCGATTCTCCTGACTTTAAAACGCAAACCAAAATGTCTGGAGGCATATCCGATAAAGGCGTTTCCGGCAGTGAGCAAAACCGTTGAACCATTTACAGGCAGTGTTTTATCAAATTTCCGGCTGATATCAGAGGCATTTTCACCCAAATCGGGCAGGGACAGATCACGGGTAAGGGCGCTGGCAGAAACATCAAATCCAAGGCTTACATGTTTTAAGAGAAGAAATCCTGCCTTAATTCCGGTAACAAAATTTGCTGCAGGTGCAATCACCGATTTTACCGGCCTTTTCTTCAGCGAAGCGCTATCGTCAATGGCTTTGAAAAGTATGAAATCAACAAAGTTAGTTGCACTTCCTACTCCTACTTTCATTCCATAGGCAATACGTTTATAGGATGGAGGCAGATTGGGAATCTGTAATGTTGTATCCGTTACTTCTTCCACTGCTTTGCGCATTCTGCCATACATAGCGCTAAACCTGAATTTTCCCGGGTTCAGTTCAACACCGGCTCCGAGAAAGATTTCGCCTGCATAGGAATAATCGGAAAAGTACATGCTGCGATACCCTGCATGTAATGTTATCCATTTATAGTAAGGACTTACCCCAAACTGGTTAAAGGGTTGTGAAAAATATCGTTGTTGTTCACTTATAGTGAATGAGAAGGGAAGGACAATGCCATAGAGGGTAACAGTGGGGGCTCCTGTAATATACCAGCTGAAGGGTTCTCTCCGGTCATTGATACCCGTTGTATGATTATACCAGGAGCCAAGCGACAGGCTGCCGGATAATTTTACAGGTTTTTCTTTTGTAATATTCTCAATATTCTGACCAAAAAGTGAAGGCGCAAAAATCCATAATAATAAAAATAGTGACCACGATTGGTAACGATTTGGGAGGTATAGGTTACACATAAGGGGTTGAATAACTAGGTTATACAAAGTTAACCACAGATTATTTTTATTTAGACTAAATTACTTTCAAATTATTTTTAAATTAAAAGATCATTATCAGTCACGTATAACAGGAAATCTGATAGTTAGCTATAAGAAAATTCTATATAATTTTTATTCGGAGGTTGATGGAATTGACTGCCGCCTGTTGGAGCAAAAGGCGAAATCGGCGCTTCTAAACAGCTCGATATCCGCAACCGTGCTTACACATACATGAAGCAGGCTGTGGATGAAGTACGGGCATGCGGTAAGTATGTGTTTGCCGACGATGATAAACGACTGAAAGGATACAGAAGTGAATTTATGCATCTTCAGAACAGGAAAAAAAGGAACAAAAGCGACGAAACAGATGAACAGATAGAAGCTTCCTAAGTCGTTAATACCTTGAAAAACCTATGAAAACGGCAGGAATGGAAATCATTGACTGCCGTTTTTTTCATTTCCTTAAATCCCTGCCACAACCGCCTGACTGCCCCTGCCACTGCTCTTCGTCCACCGTAGCTTTTTTCAAAATCCGAAGTTATAAGCGAAGGATTTAGCGAAGGTGGAACTGCCACTATATTTAAACTGAACCGTTTTGCCCTCTGACCTAAACCGATCGCCTTCTGAAGTGAACCGAATGGCTTTTTAAGTGAACCGGACGGCCTCTAAGGTGACTGGTTTCCCCCCAATGGTGCGCGTTTAATTAACTCATGGCATAAATCCTGTCTTCATTCATCACCTCTTGCCAATTCAATAGCCAGATTTGGCGTTAAAAGTTAGAAGCATTGAAACATGCAATTGCCATTTCGGAAATTTTTGTAAATTGCTCTTTGAAAAAAAATAAAGGGAAATTTAATTCGCTTGGCTGTCAAATAAGGCAAATAAGTGAATGTTTTGGTTGTTTATATGGGAGTTGTGTATAATTTTTATGACACCAATGGATATACAAACAACAAAAGATTAATAATCATGATTTCATATGACAGGATTATACACAGATTAACAAGACTTACAACAGCAATATGTTTTTTTCTAAGTCTTGATAGTTGTCAGCATACTATTGAATGTAATCTAAAAACTATAATTCCTCATGAAAACTCAGACTCTTTAAAATATGGAGAATTATATCAAGCCGAAATTGTAATTCCAGAATTTGATTCTACCTTGGGATATCAATGTATCATAGGTGATTATGATACTTTAATTGATGCAACTGGATGCAAATTAATTTTAGATACAACAAAAACCTATTTTTTACTAAATCAACCTCGTTCTTTTAATGATATTGGCACTTATGTAATACTAGCCCAAAAAGAAAAAATTGGCAGACATGAATTTCAAGGATTTATTTCTTATATAGATAAAAATGGCAAAGAAAAATTCTTAACATTTAAGTGTGATTATTATGTGTACGATGAGTAAACTACGCACAACACTCTTCTAATCTGAATAGCGCGCTTTTACTTAACGCGTGGCATATATCCTGCCTTCATTCAGCACCTCTTGCCAATTCAATGGCCCACAGGCATTGTAACCGGCAGTTGCCATTTCGGAAATTTTTGTAAATTGGGGGTTGAAAAAGGATTTAGGGTAAGCTGAAGTTCGTCTGTATTAATTATCTTTAAGCATAGTAATAGGAACTATATAGACCTTACAAAAATGAAAAGACTATTGATATTATTATTTATTATTGTTATAGCTCCAATTGTTGCCGGTTTATATGGGATTATCAATGATCAATTGACATATACAATTTCACCTGAATATTATACTGAATTCAAATTTTATCAATTTGGTCTGATGCAAATAGAAAATCCGATTAATTTTCCAAATCCCAGATTACAGGTATCCATTGTTGGATTTCTTGCTACATGGTGGATGGGGTTACCAATAGGCATTATTCTGGGCTTAACTGGTTTGACAATCAGTGATTACAAACTAATGTTAAAAATTATATTGAAGGCATTTTTAGTTACGATTGTTGTTGTTTTTCTAACCGGATTCATTGGTCTCTTATACGGAATATTATATAAATCACATGTTGGAGTAGATTGGTGGATTTCTTCCGGTGTAGTTAATACTAAAAACTATATTGCAGTAGGCTTAATGTATAATTTTAGTTATTTAGGCGGTATTATTGGATTAATCGTTGGAATATTTTACATCATTAGACAAAATAAAAAACTAAAACTAATAGATATAAAAAAATAGAAATACCTAAATGGCGCGCATTTTCTATGCGCATGACATAAATCCTGCCTAAATACAACACCTCTTGCCAATTCAAAAGCCCACATTTTGGCGTTAAAAGTTATAACCCTTATAACCTGTCATTGTCATTTCGAAAATTTTTGTAAATTGCTTACTGGTTGGAATAACGAGATGAACGCAATAACCTGCCTGAAATCGGCAGGCCTTGCTCCGCCGAAGCTCCGCCTGACCGGACGGGCAGGTTCGCGAAGGCGATGCAGGCAGATATAAACACTGTATGGAGTTCGTAAAATTCTATGACCCTTTACAGCAAAACAATAACTAAAGCTATATGCGATATATAGTTCCTTTTTTTTAAAAGGTAGGTATACTTGGATGTTGTGCACAATAAAATGAAAATGAGAAACATACTACTAATATTGATATTATTAAAACCAATAGTCGGATTTTCACAAGATACAATTCGATTAACTGGTCATGATTCTATTTTAATGGTTCAACTCGCTGTGAATTTACAGAAAATGGATTCATTACAAAGACTTATGGATTCTTTAGACAAAAGTAGTGATTCAATATATCTGTCATTAACAAAACCAGTTATAAGTACAAGTTGTGATTTTGACTACCAAGATATACTTGTAACAAAGAGTAAATTTGATACCCAATATCAAGATTTTATTAACAGCAACTTTCCAAGCAAACTTCCAATTGATAGCGTTCAAAAGAATTTAATAGTTGGATTTGGACAAAAAGTTCATCCAATATATAAAATTCGAAAATTCCATTCTGGCATAGATATTCCTGCTGACAAAGGAGTTCCTGTAAAAGCGACTCTATCAGGCTACGTTGATTTTGTGAATGATTCAAAGCGTGGATATGGTAAACAAATTATTCTAAAATCCGATAATAATATTAAAATTCTATATGCTCATCTTGATACTATTCTGATAAAAACAGGCGATTATGTGAATAAAGGAGACATAATTGGAAAAGTAGGTAATACTGGATTATCAATAAAAAATCACCTTCATTACGAAATAATGATAAATGATGAGCCAGTGAATCCGATTTTTGCAACTTTTAATGAATTTAGCGAGATGGAATTAAGATTTATATTTACACAAAACGGAATGACATTTGATTGAAATACAATAATTTACTGTGCACAACATTTAGAATATGATTAACCGGCAACCCAAAAAAAATAAAAGGCTAAAAGCTAAACCGGTTAATTATATTCGTTGTTGAACGGTAACCGGCGCAACACAACTAATATGTGAATTGAATGCATTTCAGATTCTCATTCTTAAGGCAACTTGTAAACTTTTCACCAAAATATTACAAAGAACCTGGTCATTAGACCTCATTTTTTGGAATAACAAACCGAAAAAACAAGGCCGAAAAACGAAAAATAACCTGTTTTTTATACAACCGTGCATACCTTATCCATCTCCTCAGTACGAGGCAGTATGAAAAATGGGCATTAAGCTGCAAAGCAGGTATTTTCGCTAAAACTTTCCTGCGGGCTTCCCCGGGACCGCGGATAGGTAACAGCTATTAATACCATTTTGCCGGTTTTACATTTTGGACATACCCTTACGTCTATGCCATATAGCTTTACAAGCCATTCATACACTGAAAAGCTGTCGATTTTTGGTGTTTCAGGAATTTCTGCTTCCAACGATACACGGGCACAAGTCAATGCAGCTGATTTTGACCGCGAGCTCAATATACCATAATGCCTGATCTTCATAAATCCTGCAGGAAGAATATGAAGAGAAAACCGATGAAGAAATTCTTCAGCCTCCAGATCAACCTCTACCACACTGGATGTACGGTAATCTATTGCAGAGAATTTCACCCGGTCGTTTTCCACAGCTTTAATCCGGTGATTGCTGATAGCAATGCGATGCGTATATCGCCCAATGTAATCCACAACTTGCTGTGCATTATGCATGGGGAGCTTGGCATAGGTCACCCATTTTTTCCTGTAGAATGGATGAAGGTATTTCTTTCCGGCAATGAAAGGAGTTTCCAACTGTATTTTATTCGATTTATGAAGGCCGATCAGTCCGTCGGTGAATTTACCACGAAAAACCTTGCTCATAGCCTTTACCGGGAAAAGGTATTTTCCTTCGCTGCGGGTGTTACGCCATTTCCCATTTGCGGTAATACCTCCGGCCGGTACAAGGCAATGCACATGCGGGTGAAAGGAAAGGTTCTGCCCCCAACTGTGCAAAACAGCAATCATCCCCATTTTCGCCCCCAGGTGTTTATGGTCGGCGCCAAATTGTGCAATGGTTTGCCAGGTACTGGCAAACAACAGGTTGTACATCAATACCTGGTAATCCAGGAACATCTGGTTCAGGCTGTCGGGAATTGTAAATACCACATGATAGTACTTTACCGGCAACAGGTCGTTGGTGCGCATGCGCACCCATTTCTCACGCCGCAGGCCGTTGCACTTGGGGCAATGCCTGTCGCGACAACTGTTGAAAGAGATATTTTCATAGCCACAATCCGGATTATCGCACTTATCTTTGTGGTAACCCAGTGCCGCTGTACGGCACTGCTCCAGGTTGGTAAACACTCTCTTATGACGCGAGGTAAGTTTACCACTGTTTTCAAGGCTGTGTCTGTACCTGCCAATGATCTGTGCAACTTCAAAGGCAGGGCGGGTGTAGCCCGTCATGATATCAGGTCCAGTGGGCTTGTGAGCTTTTCCTCCCGCAATTGGTGGTTTACCTGCAGGTAAATCATCGTGGTGCGGATGTCATCATGGCCCATCAGTTTTTGGATAGTAAACAGGTTGGTCCCCATAGCCAGCAGATGCGATGCAAAGGAATGTCTCAATGAATGAAGGCTCACCTGTTTTTGGATGCCCGATTTGAGCAATGCCTGGCTGAATGTCCAGCGAAGGCCTTCTTCACTATATGGCAAGCCTTTGGTGCTTCCATTGAAAAGGTATTTTTGCGGTTTATACCTTCGGTAATATTCCCGTAATTCCGGAACCAGGCTCTTGGCAAGTAATGTGTACCGGTCCTTGTTCCCTTTACTGTTTTCAATTCGGATCAGGTAATTTTTAGAATCAATATCAACCAGTTTCAACCGGCTTATCTCATTACGCCTCAAACCACCGCTATAAGCGATTTTCAATACCATACAATGTTTGAGGCTGTGAGCGCTGTTAAACAAAAGTTTTAACTCTTTACTGCTTAGGATGACCGGGAGCCGTTTCGTTGACTTTGGATAGGGTACATCCTGGATAATGTCTATACGCTTATATAACCTTCGAAAAACAAATCGGATCCCCTGAAGATGATTACGGATGGTTTCCCGGCTCAAATGCCTGACATTTTTCAGGTGTACCAGGTAAGAGTACAGCTCTTCCTCTCCTATTTGATCAGGAAGCTTGCCACAAAAATTACATAACTCTTTAATGGCATGTAAATAACAATTGATAGAACTGTTTGAGAAATGCTCAACCTCCATTCGTACATGTGCTGCATGTAACAATTCTTCTAAACTCGATGCTTGAAATACTTTTTTTTCATACTTTTATTAGATTAGTTTCAAATGACAAAGTAAAAAAACATTACTATGAATTGCTTGTCTACCGACGTAAGGAGGTTTCGTTCAACATCGTATATAAAACATTTGGCAATCAGTGGGTTATCGAACGTATCAGCTCGTATCAAAAGTATTTGTAACTTGACAGGCAAGTGCTTCGAAATGCCAAACGTTTCATATACGTAACCGTTATGCAAAATTTAAATGAAACGAGCATCTAACATATTACTGACTCTGTTCTTGATTCTCTCAAGATTTAATACTTATGGTCAAGTAACCAATGAACCCTTGCTGATTATTAAGGATAATTTGTTAGATATAAATTATAATGCAAAGCAGGAATATTGCTTGTTTGATGCCAAACCGAAAGACTTAATTGAAAATCCTGAATTTAGAGCTCAATTAATTAAAGAACATAAAATTAAGTCTATTGCTTACAAGACTTCATCAGATGAAAAGACAGAATTATTTGATAGCACAGGTCACCTAATAAATGTAAGGATAATAAACAATCAAGGGCAGATTCGAGAAATAAGTTATTTCAATGAGATTAACAATCTATCATTTCTTGTAAAATCCTCACCAGATAAGAAACCATACAAAAACCTCTATTTCTACAACTATGATAAAAGTGGTAATTTGATTAGCTATATTGAGATTGACAAGAGAGGCTTCCTTCGTAGAAGATATAGAGCTACGCAAAATTATTTATATGATACAATAGGAAATCTTAAGGAGATTCAAGGAATTAAACAGTTTGACTATGATTCTACAAACAGATTAGTATTGGAGAAGGAAATAAACATCTATGGTGAAAGATTTTCAAAAGTCAATCGAATAAAATGGGATAGAGCAAATTATGCTAATAGACAATTCAAAGAGTACTTTTATTATCAAAACGGACTTTTAAAACAAATTCGAATTAACCATTTTGATAGCCTTGACTTTAAAAATTACAAAATATCATTTGATTACGACGATATAAACCAATTAATAAAGATTACGAAATATCATGCAAGTGGAGAGGAATGGAAGGTAAATAGATTGGAATATTCAAATGGATACATAATTACAAATTTTGAAACTTTGTATCTTGGCGGTTCTGATAGCTTTACCATTCTTAAAAAGCAATATCATTATGAAAACGGATTAATAACGAAAAGTGAGGAGTTTTTTAGTAATAAAAGGACATCTGACAAACTAAGAGAAGAAGTCAAATATGAGTATACATTTTATTGATTTGATAGAAAAACTTTACGTTCTATTATAAAATGGATTGAAATGGAAAATTGCCATAATATATAATTTTAATCATAAACAGTTTTAATTATTGAAAAATAAAAATGGAAACAAAATCTCCGACATTATTAAAAGCTATAAATAACTTTGATAATAAAGTATTTAAATCTGAAGGACATTTAACAGCATGCAATGCTTGTGGTAAGATGATGTATCACAATCTAAGTGGCAGTGATGAAGATCTCTGTAGAGTTGAGTTTAGTTTAAATAGTGGCCATACTCGCTCTATGTATCTTTGTAGACCCTGTTTAGATATAATACATAAAGAAACACAATAATATTGGAGTGTTATGCCTATTTAGTATGGGAATTAAGAGTTAAAATCACTCGCTTTAGTTAATATCATAAAAGAAACCAATGAACGAAGAGCAATTCCAGCAATTGGCCAATGATTTTCTGCAAAGAACTTAATTTCAAGCAGAGAGTATTAAAAAGAATATAAGTCAAGAGCCAAGTGTAAATTTCATTTTAGAACCTAATTAATTAGAAGATATTTGGGAATATGGTGGTAAAAAAGCTATTGATAATTTATTTAGAAAAGCTGCAGTCCATGCAAAAAGTGTTATTGTTCATGCGCATATAAAAGGGACTGTAAACGTAGAGGAAAGTACAAAAGTAATAAGCTATAGAGATATATTAGATTTACCTGAGTGGTATTTAAATTCGGAGGTTAGACAAGATGGTATTTCAGATAAAGATTTCAGCACAAAAGGTATTTTCCAGTTCTTACCCCCCTAATTCGGGTTTATAACCCGAATTTTAAAGTATCCGTTCTGGGAAGTACATGTTTGATACTTCAAAAATAATCTTATAAGATGGATTTATTTTCCAGCCATATGTTTGGGAGCAATTCTTCCAGACGATTGGCTTTATGATCTGGAATACGGGTAAGAACATCGGTGAGCCAGGTTAAAGGATTAACACCATTCTTTTTACATGTGCCTAAAAAGGAATACATTATGGCTGCTCTTTTAGCCCCTTCGTGTGACCCGGCAAAAAGATAATTTTTTCGTCCCAGCGCTACCGGTCTGATGCTGTTTTCTACCAGGTTATTATCAATTTCATACCTGCCGTCATCAAGATACCTGATCAACCGGTTCCACAATCCTAATGTATAAGATAGGGCTTCACCCATTGAACTCTTAGGCAACACTTCAATGCTTCTTTTTTTCATCCAGGCTTCCAACTCGTTTAACACTGCCAATGATTTTTCAATGCGTAAGGACTCTCGCTTATCAAAGTTAAATTTCAGTTCCCTGGCCTGGCGCTCCACATCATATAACTTCTGCATCTGTGAGAGAACATAATCGGCCCCTTCCGGATCATTTTTAAGCGCCTCGTCAAACTTTCTTCGTGCATGGGCCATACAGGCAAGCAATACTATATCTTTTTGCTTATCAAAAACATCATATGCTGAATAACCATCACTTTGTATTGCCCCTTTATAATCTTTAAGAAATGCCATTGGGCCATCTCTGCCCCGGCCTTTCTGATAGTCAAAAAATACCAGCTTGTCAAGCGGTGAGTAATAAACCCAATGATAACCTTTATGTGTAGAACCCGGTTTATCTTTGGTAAGTACTTTTATTGGCGTTTCATCTACCATCAGGTAGTCTGCACTGGTTATTTTCTCCCTGAGTTTGTCATAAAGCGGTTCGATAAGGTCACAAGTTGCAGTGAACCATCCATTGATGGTTGATTCTGCTATTTCTATACCTTCACGCTTTAACATTTGTGCCTGGCGATAAAATGGAAGATGATCAACAAACTTATTTATGGTAAGATGTGCTAACAGACCGGGACCTGCATTGCCTTTAGGTATAGGCAGCGAAGGAAGTTCTCCGATTACAATTCCCCCATCTGCCGGTAATACATATTTATAACGGATATATTTTTTTACATAAAGTTTACCAGGTCTGTATTCCAATATTTCAGTACTCTCTTCCCCGATCTTTTTTGCCTCACTCAAGTCGCCTTCAGGCATAATAACGTGTTCCTCCCGGGGCAGATGAGCTGGAATGGGAGCCCTGAAATGATTGATTTTTGATTCTTTCTGTGGCTTCTGACGGGTATAAGTAACTTGTTCTGTCTCAATTTGTTTCTGCTCAACAGTTTCGCTTTCTAAGCCAAGGGCTAACTGGCCATCATTAACAGGTATGTACCGCTCGCTCTTGCTGCCGAATATCATTCGTTTAAGCTTGTCCAGTTCCTGCTTGTAATACAGAAGTTCTGACTGAAGAATGGTGATTTTCCCAGAAAGATTTTTATTTTCTTCTACCAATATTTCAAAGTCTTTTTCCTGGTATTTGGACTGCCCGTTTTGCATGTCACAAAGATGTCAAAATATTGCCTGTAACCCTAATATTTTCAATGGTTTTTATCAAGATTATTTTCACTGATTGTTGATAAAAAACCGCTTGCGCATAGTAACTTTTTCAATGGAAATACCTTCTATCATCATAACCAATGTCGGCCAGCTTAACTGGCAGGAATTTGTTTTTCCGTCCATCAGGGGCAGTTCAAGTGTGCCGGATTCCAGACGCTTATAATACAAAACAAAACCACCATGTTCCCAGTGTAACAGTTTTATCTTGTTGCGCCGCCGGTTAATAAAAATAAACACTTCTCCGGAAGTAGGGTTATATCCCATGTATATTTGTATCAGTCCGCATAAACTGTCAAAGCTTTTGCGCATGTCGGTAACGCCGGAATATAGATAATACCTTAATGAAGAGGTTAATGAAAACATACCATCAAACCAGGTTAACCAGCATCCGGAGCATTTGTCCGCTTGCAGGGCCGGTCAGTCTTAAACATACCCCGTTGGGATATTGCACCTCGATGGCAGGGTCAGTAAATTTTATCTGTCCCCTGACTTTTATCGGGACAAATCCTGATATATCTTCCTTATTTTCTTTGTATTTTTTTAACCAATAATAGAAAAGCGATGGAGCAATTCCATTTTGCTGACAAAACATCTTTTTATTTAAACCACTTTGATGGCATTGTTCGATTTTTGAAAACATCTCTTCCTTTCTTGCTTGTCTTTCAACCTGTGTCATAATTTTGTGTTTGTCGCAAAGCTAATTCACTGAGCTGTATCATGCAAGATGTACTTTACAGAAGGCTTACATTTTAAATACTAAAAAGCTGTTTTTAACTGCGTAAATTGCCAAAGCAAATAAACCTTCTAAAAGGCTCGCATTTACTTCATGGATAACATACATCCTGCCTTCATTCAACACCTCTTGCCAATTCAAAAGCCCACATTTTGGCGTTAAAAGTTATAACCCTTATAACCTGTCATTGTCATTTCGAAAATTTTTGTAAATTGCTTATTGTTTGGAATAACCAGATGAACATAATAACCTGCCTAAAATAGGCGATGCAGGCAGATAAAAATACAGGAGTATTTGTGGTACAAGACGAAAAAAACACGGAATGGCGTTCGTAAATATCCATTACCCTTTACAATAAATCAATAACTAAAGCTATATGCGAAATATTTACCTTTAAAGAAAAAGATAAGTATATTTGGATGTTGGCCACAATCCCCCAACTCAGCTGCTGGAGTTGAGTTTGAGAGCTAACGATAAAAGAATTTAATATGACAAAATTTACTAAAATATTTTACCTTTAGTCGGAATAAACAAAAACCTCATAAATATGAAAAATAACAGCATTATTATTTTAGCTCTTTTGGCTGTGCTATCATGTAGTAAGACCGATGAAATTAAGAATTATGCTTTTGAAGCAACGATTGTTGGACAAGGAGACAATACTGACTATTATGTTCTAAATATCACAAACATATCAGGTGACCCCAGAATTCTTGATGGTGTTTATTTTGCATCGGAAATAAATAATAAATTCAAGGGTGATAATCCTTTTACCGGAGATGGATATGAAGGTACAAGAATAAAACTAAACTGTTCACTTATTGAAGATCAAACATTTAAGTGTGAATTTATGGGACAAGCTATACCATTTGTTCAGGTTTCTTCAGCTATTGTCGATGATAATCAAGAAGAAAATATTGATCAAAGAATGATTAATAATGACACAAAGTGTTTACCTTTTAGAAAGGTGTATGGAACTAATCAATTTGATATTAACCAAGATGATACAATTGACTTTGATTTTATGTTTTGGAATCGGAAAGCGACAAAAAATGATTCTGTATGGACGTATTCTGATTTAAGTATTAATTCATTTTCGAATCTTATATTTTTTACAGAAACAAATTCTGTTCAAGCTATGGTAGGTGATACAATTAAATTTAATGGCATAGTAACGGAAAATTGGAGTAAATACGGAGCAGGAACATATTTACTAAGATATTTTCATAGTTCTTCAAATTGGGACGAATCATATTGGAAATTAGGAGAAACTGGATATTTGAAACTTCTAATCAAAATAAATAATCAATACCATACAGCATGGATGCAAATCAGGGTTGATTTAGATTCATTTTGTAAATGTTCAGTAACTATTGTAGATTCATATTATAACCCAATGCCAAATCAAAATAGCATAGTTGGATATAAAAATTAATTACTGTGGCCAATAAATAAGGCTTCGTGTGGTCGAGGAACGAGACCCAACATGAAGCGGCGTTGCATAGCCTGCCCCGCCTAATCGGGGGAAGCCCGCCTGGTTGGGCAAGTGAGGCTGGCATACTATTATAGAAATTCAATTTATTAAAGAAGGATTTTTAAGTACAGGATGGATAACATATCTTTAAAATTATCACTTAAAATTGAAGAAAACGGCAAAAAAGCAATGCCTATTCCTTCATCTGAACCATATGAATATTGGGATTCACAAAGAAAACATGGAAGAGGAATAATTTCCTTAAAGCATTCAGTTCAATTAGCAGGATTAGGAAGTATTGGAAAGAACACTTTACTAATAAATGAGAAATATGGAAATAGACTTTGGTTAGGAGGAGTAATAACTAATATGAAAATAGATTCAGATCCGTTAACAAAAAACTTGTGTCCTGAAAATTGTCAAATATGTATTGATTCCTGCCCACAATCAGCTCTAAATGGAATAACAATTGACCAAAAGAAATGTTGAGAAATTTGTTTTACTTCAACTGAATGTGGAGGATGGTTGATAGCTTGTAATATATGTAGAATAGAATGTCCTGAATCATTAAATTGAAAAATAAGCACAATGCAACACGGCATAAAACTAAGGCGGGGTGGAGTAGCAGTATGACAAGTAAAACTAAAAATATAAACCAGCTAGCGGTGGACAGGTTGTCCGAGTTCACGCCTGCCCAAATTTTACACAAGGACCGTTGTCTGCTATTTCAAATCTCAATCATGGGATGAACTATATCTTTTTTTTATCATCATCATAAATGCGCGCAAAGCTTCGGAGATATGTTTTTCTCTTGACCATATCATAATTAATTTTGAACCAAAATTTGTGCCTGACCAATTAAGCGTTTGTAATAAACCTTTTTTAAGCTCATCGGCAATAACTATTTCAGGCAGGAATGCTACTCCGCTTCCCAGAATCAGTATTTTTTTTATAGCGTCAAGACTATTGATTCCAATTATTTTCCTGGGTTTAATATCAGATTGAAGAAGCATTTTCTGCATAATTTTTCCATAATTGCAGTCCGACTTAGCAAAGAGTAAAGTTTTGTCATTTAAATCCTGGATTGTCACTTTTTTGTTTCTCAATAATTCATCTTGCGGATGAACAGCCAAAACCATTTTTATTTTAGTTATTTCTTCGGTATGCAAATTCTTTTCTACAAAACTGTCTGTTATCAGGAAAGCTAAATCTATTGTGCCTGAATTAAGTATATCAACCAAATTGTAGCTCGTACACCAGTCAATATTAAAACCGACTTTAGGGAATAATAATTGAAACTCTTTTATTAAATCAGGGAAAAAGTAAGTGCTAACAGTTTGAGGCGTTTTTATGGTTAAATTTCCGTATTTATCATCAAGATTTCCCAGAACACTTTGTATTTCTTTTTCTATATTAACCAGTCGTTGAGTATATGACGATAGTTTAATCCCTGCCGGCGTAAGACTGATGGTTTTTCCTGCCCTTAGGAATAGTTCCTTTCCCAGGCTGTTTTCCAATGAACGTATTTGTGCAGAAACAGTTGACTGGGCCAGATGAAGCACATCTGCTGCTTTGTTAAAACTTAGCAAAGTTGCAACTACCTGAAATGTTTTTAGTTCTCTGAATTCCATGATTTACATATCGTAAATTTCGATATTAACTATCGAAATATATCGCTTCTATCTTAATTATCTATTGAATACATTTGCAAATATAAACTAAAAATAAAGGAGGTTATTATGTTTTTATTGAAAGAAATAAATGAATTGTATGACAATTTCTCTGATAAAGTATTTAAAGAAAATACTTTAAATAAAAAAGAAAAAGAACTAATTGCAGTAGCATGCTCTGTCATGGCTGATTGTGTACCCTGCATAAATTGGCATTATAAAAAGGCGATAGATGCCGGAGCATCAAAAGAAGAAATTGCCGAAGCTTTGGCAATCTCTATGTCAATCTCTTCGGGAAGTAAAAGAGCAAAGTATTCGGAATTAATAAGTAATCTAGGACAGGTAATAAAGTAACCCGGATAACATAATTTTAAGAATGTTAAATTAATAAAGCTATAAAAATGAAAAAGAATATTTTATGCCTATCGATACTATTAATAATGATGAATATTGCAAATGCACAAACCAGGTTGAAAGAAGATATCAGCTGCCAGCAAGCAAAGGAATTAATTAAAAAACATAGTGGAGACACTAATTTTGTAATCCTGGATGTTAGAACACCGGAAGAATTTAATAGCGGACATCTTGAAAAAGTAATTCTCATTGATTACAAGTCTGCTAATTTTCAAGACAAGATTAGTAGGTTTGATAAAAATAAAAAATATCTGGTTTACTGTAAAGGTGGTGTAAGAAGTTTAGGAGCCGTTGAAATAATGAAAAATCAGAATTTTAAAAACCTATATCATTTATACGAAGGTTTCATGGCATGGGAAAAGGGTGAATACAAAATAGTTACAGACTAAAAAAGTCATAAAAGTGCATTTCTTTCAGGAAGATTCGAGGAAAACGGTTTAGCGCAGACTTCGGCCGGTGGGAGATTAAAGCAGCAATTTATAAGGAGATAAAATGACATACGGTATTTAACAAAACAATAATGTAATCTGAAATCAGGAAATTAATTGCTAAACAGTTATACTATGTTTGAATACTTAGAATAGTCGAGTAGGTAAAGGGGAATTGCACCCCTAATCCTCTCATAGCCCCCCTATGGCACGCCTTTAATCAACGCGTGGTATAAATACTAACTTGCTTCAGCCCCTCTTGCCAATTTAATACCCACTACTTTACCTTAAAAGTTATAAGCCTTATAACCTGTCATTGTCCTTTCGGAAAATTTTGTAAATTGCTCTTTGAAAAGAAATAAAGTGAACTTTTATTCGCATAGCTGATAGTTAGCTATAAGCAGCCATGAGTGTGACATCGAAAAATATATTGAGAATAATTATTACAATACTCCTGGTTAATATTGTAGTTTTTGCCAACGGACAAATTAAAATATCAAATGTTTATTTTGAATTGGGTTATCAGGATTCAAAGCTTACTGATTTTAATAAATCTTTGACCGAGTATCCCAATTTAACAACAGGTGATTTTGATAAGTTAAATGGATTTAAAAATATAGGTGCAGGTTTTGCGACTAGATTTAAAAAGATTCCCAGAATTTTAATAGATTATTCAATAGGATACTTATTTCATACAAAACAGAATCGTGAATTTATGACCGCTAAGGAATTCTCTGGATTTGTATATGATTCAGAGTCTGCCCAATTTGTTTTACCTCCTTTAGATACGGTAATCTATGATTATAGTTTTCAAATAAATACATTGATTTTTGAAATTTCTCCTTCGTATAGAATTTTCAATACTGAGCGCTTCTACCTTGATTTAGGTATAGGCTTGATTTCTTATTATTCTATACTCAATCAAGATGGAATAAATGCGAAAACTGATGTTTCTATTTGGACAACTAATCAAGCTAAAATGACTTCAAAAGATTTTTGTTTGGCTTGGCAAAGCAGCATAGGATTAGGATACAAATTTAGTAATAAGTTTGGTTTTGAATTAGATATTAAATATAGGACAGGAAAATCAAATGAAATAGGGGCTGAAAATTTACTAGTTGTACAAACAGATAATACGTCATTTTTCCCAGTGACAAAAACAAAGATTGATTATTCTGGATTAAGTTATTTGCTAAAGCTTATATATTATTTGTAAATTACAACCGCCTATAACTAACACTCTTCTAAACCAAAAGCAAAAAGTAGCCCTTTCGGAAATTTTTGTAAATTGTTCTTTGAAGAGAAATAAAGCAAATGTTATGCTCTCTTATATGGTAGTCAGGCTTAATTGTAATATCACCACTATCAGATTCAGATGATCAAAATTATTAACTTTACAAAAATTCATGATTATGATTACTAAAGAGAAATTAAATAAGACCATAAAAAACCTTCCCGATTCTTTTACAATCGATGAATTAATTGATCAGCTAATCTTTATTGAAAAAGTCGAAGAAGGTTTAAAGCAAGCAGATGAAGGTAAGGTTGTTTCTAATGAAGACGTTAAATTGATGATTGATAAATGGTCAAAATAATCTGGACTGATATATCAACGTTGGATTTAAAAGAAATTTTTGATTATATAGCGTATGATTCTCTTCGATATGCAACAATTACATCAAATAAAATATACAAAAGAGTTCAGATTTTAAAAGACAATCCTTACATAGGAAGAATAGTCCCGGAATTTTCTGATCCTGCTTTTCGGGAATTAATTGAAGGCAATTATCGAATCATATACCGGATTAAAAGCGACGAAAAAATAGATATTTTAAGGGTATATCATTCAGCAAGATTACTAAAGGAGATAATTTAAAATAACCAGCTAACCCTTCACAATGGCACGTGCTTAATTAACGCTTGACATACATCCCGCCTTCTTTCAACACCTCTTGCCAATGCAATACCCCACAGGCCTTATTACCTGTCATTTCCATTTCGGAAATTTTAGTAAATTGCTTACTGGTTGGAATAACGAGATGAACACAATATCCTGCCTAAAATCGACAGGCCTTGCTCCGCCTGACCGCCTGCCTGAACTGCCGAACGACAGGCAGGGACGGGCAGGTTCGCGAAGGCGATGCAGGTATATATAAACACCGGAGAATTTGTGGTACAAAATGAAAAATAAACGCGGTATGGAGTTCATAAAATTCTATGACCCTTTACTACAAAACAATAACTAAAGCTATATGCGAAATATAGTTACCTTTCTGGAAAAAGTATCTATATTTAGATTTTCTTGATGGTGCTTTTGAACTAAATATATTGAATTGGAGACTTAGTGTAAAATTACTGATTTGATTAAAAAACATTATACTTTCACATATTTAAAATTGACAATATGGCATTAGAAATAAAAAAAGTTGAATATTTCAATACTACAGTTGATAGTAATGCAGGAGAAGCATATAAATTGCTTTCTACGTTTGCTGATGTTGGTGTCAGCTTATTAGCTTTTAAGGCAATTCCTGTTGAAAATAATCGTACTCAGTTTTCTCTTTTCCCTAATGATAGTTCAAAGATGAAAGATGGAGCAAAAAAAGCAGGATTAAATCTGGATGGTCCCTATACTGCTCTGATAATTAAGAGTAATAGTGATGAACCTGGAGAATGTGCTGGTATTTTTAAGAAGCTTTCTCATCTCAATATTAATGTCTACGAATCTAGTGGAATAGCTGATATTAAGGATAGTTATGGCGTTGTTCTTTACTTAAAGCAAGAAGATTGCGAAAAAGCTTTAGCAGCATTGAATGTATGACTTTTATATAAATAAAATACGGCACTAAAATGGTATAGTGTATGCGGGTTTACTCCCTTTGGTCGTGAGAAAAGTTCAGTGGTTTCCGAAGGTTTAGCTTCCGGTCGGTTGTGGCTTGCAAAAAAGTCGATGTAAACCTGCATACCTGCGGTTAGAAGGCAGACTGATAGGAAATCGCCTCGTAATACTGCAACACCATATCATATACCGTTAGCAAACATAAAAATCAAACATTCATTGAAACAAACGATATGAAAAGAACTACAAAGTTTTATTCAACAATTATAATATCACTTATAATTTCAGTAATTAGCATTAGAGTGAATGCTGCGAATTATTATGTGTCGAACAATGGTACTGATACAGCCAAAGGCAAAAGCCCTGCAACTGCATGGAAAACAATAGCCCATGTAAACTCACAAACATTTAACCCGGGTGATTCCATTCTTTTTAGGTGTGGCGACAGGTGGATGGAATATTTGATCGTACCTTCAAGTGGGAATGTATCAAATTATATCACTTTTTCTTCATATGGAACAGGCCCTAAACCAAAACTATATGGTTCTATACCTTCAACATCATTCACAACTCATCCATCCTATCCAAATGTTTATCGAATAAACGAGCTCATTGATTATGATCTTTATTATGGGATACCCGGTAGCTCAAGCCGTGCGTCCTTATATTTCATAATCAATGATTCTGTTATTTGGGGAGATGGCAGATTGGACAGGGAAACTACCTTTGCCGGACTTACCAAAAATTTTAAATTTTTATGGCAGAATGATTCTGTATATTTCTTTTATGATGGTTCAATTAGTGATATTGATACGATCGAAGTTACACAGTTGGCTAAAGGAATAGATGTTACCAAAGAATATATAACCATTGACGGGCTTAATTTACAATATTTTGCCGGTCGCTGTATCGGAACATCGAACTGGCCGGAAGTAACCATGCACGGATTTCAAATGAGAAATTGTGTTTTAGCATATACAGCATCTAAAGAGGAAGCTGTTGGTTATGGACTTGCCCTTGGTTTCTCCGATATGATAATTGAGAAGAATATATCTCATGATAATGGCAGGAGAAACATATCTGTTAATCTTGTAGGAACTACAGGTAATGCTGTGATGCGAAATGTTATTATCCAGGATAATGAGTTGTATAGTGGTTACCATACCACCGGGGTTGATATGTCAATGCATAGTCCCGACCAACAAATAAAAAATATAACTATCCGCAGGAATAAAATATATGATTACTATGGTGGTAATGGATTTCAGTCTGAATCAGTTTTTCTGCAGAATTATAATGGAGTTGCCCCAACAACAAGTTATGATTCGATTTATATTTATAATAATTTACTTTTAAATACCACATTGGACGGGGTTTATTTAGAGTACACAGGTAATCATGTATACATTGTAAATAACACCTTTACCGGGGCAGGACATAGGGCATTTGTTTTTACAACTACATCACATGCACATCATACCATAATGAATAATATTTTTTGTAATTATCCATCTTCTGCCATGACAGCTATAGATGGTGCAAGTGATGGAACAACGATATTAGATACGTGTGACTATAACCTTTATTATTCAGCCAGTAATCCAAATGGAAGTTATATTTGGTATCAAATGTTTGGTACGCATTATTATTATAATAATTGGGCAGGAGTCCAGGCTACAGGAAATGAGACACACAGCCCCATACCACAAGCCCCGCACTTTGTTGATTCGATTTCAGATTTGCGGCTGAGATCATCATCACCCGCAATTGCTAAAGGCAAGCCTGTTTCTTTTGTTAAAACTGATTATTCGGGTAATTTACGCAATCTTATAACTCCCGATATTGGTGCTTTTGAATATTCTGTATACATTCCAAATGCAATAGAAAACATAAATCAAAAAAATAATCTTTTAACCTTATTTCCAAATCCTGTTTCAAACTATCTGGTGATACAATTATCGGATAAATGGGTTGGTAAATATTGTATCCAACTATATAAATTGCAGGGTACAAAAGTTTTTGAGCGTGAATCTTCTAATAGTAGTAGTCAAACCATAAATGTTGCAGGGTTTCCCAAAGGGGTTTATTTCGTAAAAGTGGTTTCTGATAACCCGGAAATAAAAACGGCTAAGATTATAATTCAATAGTAGTCTGGAAATATTTACATTTGCTAACAAGAAGCTATACCCTATAAAAGCTGCGTAGCGGGCTGAATGGGCAGTACCGTTATGTTTGCCCGCCAAATCTTTAATTTGGAATTTTTAGAATGGAATTTTAAGGCTAAATCAAAAATTTGGCTATTTTCGAACAGAAAGTTTTGTACATTTAAATCTTTTACTGGGCATAGCTCAGCCGTTAGCCCCCCCCATGCTAATTCGGGTTTAGCTTAGAAGGATTGCGTATTGGGCAGAAGATCGTCAAAAGCTTTTGATATTTATTTCGAACAACATTGAACTATCTGCCGAATTGCCAGCTATGATTTACAAAAAGCGCTGGCAAATCGAAACACTTTTCAAACAACTCGAACAAAACCTCCCATTGTAGTTTTTTCCGGGGGATAATGTTAATGCGATAGAAATCCAAATATGGGTAAGTCTCTTTGCCAATTTTTAAGTAAGTGTAGTAAAATCAAGGTTAAAAAGAGGCTGGTCATTCTCCTACATGATATCAATCATAAGGCAGCACTTTATGAATTATATAAACATATCCAAATTCCTCAACGATCCTGAAAAGTCTCGATTGAGCATTATTGAAAAGAAAAATGCAGAATATCAAAATTCATTGTTCCCAAATTTAGGGGGGGCTCTCTTTTGACAAGCGATAAAATTAGTTATGATTATCAGTATGATAAATCGACAAAAGAATGATTTTTATAGATTAACCTGACAACAATAATTGATAATTGTAAAACAATTTAATTAATTTATGGTTACTCTACTGATAATTAGTTTATTCTTAACACTAATCAAATTTAGCTATGAAAAAATACATGAAATTTTGTCTGTTGAGTAATTTAGTAGCCATCACAAGTATTACTGCATTACCAAATACTTATTTTGTAACCAACACCAATGATGATGGTTCCGGCTCCCTAAGAAGCGCCATTACAGCTGCCAATAGCCACATAGGTGCAGATGAAATTTTGTTTAATATTCCTAATACCGATGGTGGATATAATGCTGCAACTGGTGTTTGGACAATCCAACTGGCTAGTGCATTTCAAAAAATTACAGATGACAGTACTACCATTAATGGTGTTAGCCAGACACTTAACAAAGGTAATACGAATCTGCAGGGACCGGAAATAGAATTGAATGGTGCCGATACCCTGGAGGATGGATTTATAGTAAAAAGCTCTTACAATGTGTTTAAAGGATTGGTTATTAACCGTTTTACAGAAGATGCTATACTCATTGATAATTCAGGACATAACCTGATTACAGGCAATTATATCGGGACTGATGTTACAGGTACTATGGCAATGCCAAATGGTCACGGTATTATTCTGCAATATGGTAGCAAATTAAATGTAATTGGAGGAAGTAATGAGGCCGACCGTAATTTAATTTCAGGAAATGAAATTTATGGGATATTTATTTCCAATCCGGGATCAGACAGTAATACTGTAATAGGTAATTATATAGGGACTGATATTACGGGAGAATTAGCCCTGGGTAATACATATGGTAATATTTTTTTGAAGTCATTTACTTCTCACAATATCATTGGGGGAGCTGCATCTGGAGAAGGAAATGTAATATCAGGCGCTACAACCAGCGGCAATATCCTGGCTGGTAATGGCATAACACTCGAAAATGCAAGTTATACTAAAATTTTCGGCAATTTCATTGGTACAAATAAAAACGGAACCACGCTTATCGCCAATGATGGCATGGGAATTGTTTTAGATGAAAGCCCCAATAACACTATTGGCGGTAATTTACCAGGCGAAAGAAATATTATCGGTTGGAATAATTATACTGGCATATTAGTCCAATATACGCAAAGCAGTAATAATGTGATTTCTGGAAACTTTATTGGGACCAATCCGGTTCAACAAGTATTAAATAATAGTGATCAAGCAGCTTATAACGCCGGAATTATATTTAATTATGGTGCATCGGACAATACCGTTGGCCCTTCAAATACCATTGCAAAAAATATAGGTGCGGGTATAACTGTAAATCATGATTCTACTTTGGGAAATACCCTTACCCAAAATCTAATTTTTGATGTGTCAGAGGATGGCATTTCAACCATTGGCGGAGGCAATACAGAACTTTCCCCACCAGTAATAAATGAAGTATCTGAGGCTATGGTAAGCGGAACTTCTTGTCCGGATTGCATTGTGGAATTGTTCTCCACCTCAACGGATGAAGCAGAAACCTATGAAGGCTCTACCGTTGCAGATGGAAGTGGTAATTTCGGCTGGAATGGCACTGCATCTATGTCTTACATAACTGCTACCGCTACAGATACGTCCGGTAATACCTCACAGTTAAGTAGTCCGTTTGACAACAGCCAGGTAACGTCAATTAATTCCTTTGAACAAACTAATCCAAGAGCCTCGCAAGGATTATTGGAAAACTTTCCAAATCCATTTAGTACAACTATTGAAATACATTATGTTATAGACATTCCGGGGATAGTCAGTATTAAGATATATGATATGAGCGGTAAATGGGTTACTACCCTGGCTGACGGCAATATGGACTCCGGTGAATATTATGCTCATTGGGATGGAAAAGATTCAAACAATTTCAGCGTTCCTGAAGGAATATATCTATGTAAGCTGGTAACTTCCAATAATACAATTACTAATAAAATAAAATTTTCTCTAAAACCATAAAATCTTGGGCTATTATTTCAGCACACGATATGAAAAATCCTAAGTATTTAACTATCTTAACCTTAGTAGGAACAAATCGTATTATACTTTTTCTGAGAATATTGTATTTAGAAGAGCTATATACGTTTTGTTAAAATTCCTTAATATATTGCCATGAATACCTATAATTGGTATTTCAAAACTATTCGATAAATGACTATTAAATATCTTTGTTTAATGTAAGCAATTGTTAGATATGAAGATTTTGAGTAAGTATTTGCTTACACTAAAGATATACCATATAACCTTTAAGTTATTCTTCTAATGAACAGGTTGTTACACCTAAATGTCTTTGCTATTTTTTTCCAGAAACGGACAAAACTATTCCTCGTGGAAAGCAGTAATAAGTGAATGTTTTGGTTGCTTATATGGGAGTTGGGCAGCATTATAAAACAGACGCCTAACTTGAATATGAGATGATATGCAAAAGATGAAAGCAAAAACATTTGTTAATTTGCACATATGCTTCTATCAGATATAAACACCGGAGAATTTGTGGTACACGACGAAAAATAAAAACGGAATGGAGTTCGTATAATCCCATGACCCTTTACAACAAATCAAAAACTAAAGCTATATGCAATAAAAAACATAGGGCAGAAAGTGCTAATATTGAATGACATAGCATTTAATAAACGGCTTGGTAACTTGATAGGTAGGTGCTTCGAAATGCCCTACGTTTCTTATTACCAACGTTATGGTAAAATACACCATCAAAATAAAGGCTAAGTTGATAAGAAAGTAAACAAAAAAAACATAACTCAGAATCAAAACAATGAATTAGCGACTTTGTGGTATAATAAGGTTAATTTGTTATTTTTGGAACTGGAAGAGCCATTAAGATTTCTGAAGTTTGTTGAAAAGGGCTTCAATCAAATGAAAATATGATAGTATGACCAGTCCCAATGGAGGTTGTATTTAAGTTCATAATAGAAACTTTTAGTATGAACATAATAAGATTTTTACTACTTAGAATTCTATTTGACAAATACCCTCACCTGAATGGTTGTAATAAATAATTTAAAACTTCATGACAAGAAGGATAATAGCAAAATTAAAACAATGGAATTTTTAATTAAATTAAGTGAAACATGAAAAGTATTAGAAATATTCTCAGTTCTTCACTAATATGCATGCCGGTAATTTTGCTATTCATGACATCATGTATTAAGAATGAAGATGAATCAATCAACAATGATGAAGAAATGGAAGCATATGAACATGTTCTTAATCTTCAGGATGAAGTGGACTCCCAGCTTGATATTTGGTTTACAAACATGGATTCTCTTGATGCCATTGCAAGGGCACAGCAAGAATTTGCAAATGATCCTGGTGTATCGTCGGCAATTATCAGCAGCCAGGGGATCTCAGTTCAATATGCCAATGGTATGCGAGGCGGCATATTCCTTAATCCGAAAGATGACATAAGCGAGATAAGTGGGTCAATTCAGATTGGCCCTGTTAGTGAATCCGAGAACCATCTCAAATCCACCGTCAACCAAAAAAAGATGATACTGCTCGATCCGCATTATTGGGAAAGAAATTACTACACCGACCAGATATACTCACACATCAGAAGTAACCTGCAAAAGGTAAATATAGATCTTTCGACTTTTTACAAAAATGAAGAGGCTACAGTTGATCGCTTTACCCAGCTGTCAGGTTACGGTATCATCCAGATTTATTCACACGGATTGGCCTGGCCAAAGCAGGAAAACATTACTGATGTTTACCTCCTTACTGGTGAAACGGCAAATGAAGCCACATCTAAAAAATATTGGGATGAATTGAAAACCGGAAACATCCCCATAATGATGGTTGAATATCATTCCGAACTTAGAAAAAACGTATATCTTATTTCGGAAAGCTTTGTCAATGATTATAACGATTTCAGTGAGGATACAGTTTTGTTTTATGGTGGTTTTTGCTATAGTTTTCTGGGTAACTGGCCTGACATTATTGATGGATTTGCCGATGGCGCCTATTTGGGACACGACTGGTCGGTTTACACGCACAAAAATGCCAACTGGTTAGTAAATTCAATATACTATTTATCCGATACAACAGCTGATAGGCCGGTAACACTTAATGATTGGTTTAACAAAAGTGATGTGTCAAAATTATATTGGAATGAAAAAGATAGCCGATATGTTCATATTTACTACGCCGGAGATGGAAATTTGAAACTTTGGGATAATGTTAGAGTAAGTCTTATTGTACTTTCATCGGATGGTAAACCTGTCAGTAATCCCGGAGAAACCGGTACGGTATATGGGTTCAGGTGCGAGGCAGAAACAGACATCAACCCGCTTGAGTATGTTTGGGATATTGGTGACGGGAGTTCTCCGGTTACAGCAAGTAAAGAAGTAAATATTACATGGAAGAACCCTGGAGTTTATCAGCTGTCTGTGATTGTTAAAAACAAGAATAATGGCGCTGAATTAGGCAGAGCACAACTGATGGTATCAATTGTTACTTCTAATAATGATGTCGTAGATTTTGTAACTTCCTGTCCCGTGGTTTCAACATCTTTTACTGCAGATGCACAGTTTTCCCCATCATATATAGGTTGGGGTGGTTTTAGTTCGCATGTAATTGTGGATTGGAGTGGATTAAGTTTTGATGGAACGCTTGAAGAAAGTGATTTAGGAAATATATATAATTATACAATTTCGGGCACACTAAGCAGCGATGGACAAAAGGTTAGTTACGAGGCTAGTACTGAGTATAAATGGGTGGTTGGTGAACAAGTACTCGCTGAATCAAGTTACACAATTTCTGTTACAGATTATCCTTTAAGCATGTTCGATCCAGAGGGTGATGTGAGATTAGATCCTTATGCATCTTATGGGTCTATTTATTCAGGCCCTATTGATGTGCAGCAATACGTTAACAATTTTGAAGGTTACGTAATTGACAATGAAGGAACTCACACTGTTACAGGAGTTGACTGGGATAATGTTACTATGTTATGTATTCAATTTTCGAAAGAATAGGACTAGATAACGTATTGATAGAGTTAATAATCTCCTTTCTGGTTCGAACTTGTAGCTCAGACCTCCCCAACCAGGCCAAGGCTGTAGAAAAAAACGCTTGCTGCAGAAAGGTTCATTTCACTACAAATGATTCATTTGGGATAAGGTTTGTGCATAATAAATCAAGGAAATCTATAAGCGAAATATAGGTACCTTTTAAAATGAAAGTAAATATATTTGGATATTAGCTTTTTAGTGACTATTCAACAGAATCCATCGTAATTTATATTCCAACTACTGTTGACAATCTTCTATATCATTCTGTCTTAATCGAATTTGCCGGGTTCATTATGGAAGCCTGATAGGCTTTGTAGCTAATGGTAATAAAGGTTATGATGATGGTGAGCAATGCTGCCAGTGCAACCAGTGCAATTCCTATATGGATACGGTATATATAATTCTTCAGCCAGTTATGCATAAAATACCATGCAATGGGCACAGCCAGGATTATTCCTATACCCACAAGTGTCAAAAAGTCTTTTGAGATTAGTGTGAGTATTGCAGATTCACCGGCTCCAAACACTTTCCTGATGCCGATTTCTTTGGTACGCTGTTCAACCATATACGAAGCCAGTCCAAATAAACCGAGGCACGCGATAAATATGGCAAGCAGGGTAAAGAGCGTGAAAATCAACCCCCGTTTTTCATCAGCTTCAAATTGTCCTTTGAATCTGTCTGTAAGATATGTATAGGAATAGGGTTGATCAGGAAACAGGTCTTTCCAGGTTGTTTCAATGAATTTAAGTGTTTCCTGTGTATTCTTTCCGCTTAGTTTTACATATATCACATTGTTTATTTCACGGTATATCAGCATCAGGGATTCAACTTCATTATACATGCCCGTCTGATGATAGTCTTTCATAACTCCTATTACCCTGGCACGAAGGATACTGGAGTCTCCCAGTTCAACCTTCTTTCCCAGGGGTTCCTTCCATGCCATCCGGTTTGCAAAAGCTTCATTCACAACTACAGCGTACAGTGTATCTGAGGGCATGTCCTGACTAAAATCACGGCCTTCTTTTATTTTAATGCCCATCGTCTCAATGAAATCGTGATCAACAACGGCAAAATTCACCCCTTTCTGAACCATACCCTGATCTGATTCCACGTTAAAGATCACTTTGCCTGAGCCTTCTCCAATAGCCGTATTTGTTGAAGTTACATACCTGATATCAGCATTTTTAAGCAAAGCCTGTTTTAGCAAAGGGTATTTTCTGGTTATTGCACCATTGAGCTGCAGAGAGATCACATTGGTCTGATCAAATCCCTGGTCCATGTTCTTCATGTAATGAAGCTGCCTGAACACTACCAGTGTGCATATGATCATGATGACCGAAGCAGTGAACTGGAGCACTACAAGTACTTTTCGAAATACACCTCCGGCGGTGCCCTGTGTTATTTCACCTTTCAGTACAATTGCAGGATTAAAACGCGAAAGAAAGAAAGCCGGATAGCTCCCTCCAATGAATCCCACTACCATTATAATTCCAATTACAGTTAATAGTATTGGGGGAGAATAAATGGCATGCAGGTCGAAAGATCTTCCTGCCAGTTGGTTGAATTTCGGCAAGAGTGCGACAAGCAATATAAAACTGATTATCAGCGAGATCAACGTAAAAACTATTGATTCTGAAAGAAATTGAAGCATGATTGGCACACGTCCCGAACCCACAACCTTACGCAGGCCTACTTCCCTGGCTCTTTTGGCCGAGCGGGCTGTCGCCAGGTTCATATAATTCATAGCAGCAATAAGAATAAGGAGAAGAGCTACAACCGCAAAAATATAGACAAATGTTATGCTTCCGGTCGGTTCTGGTTCACCGGCATTTTTGGAATACAGGTGAATGCGGGTGATGGGTTCAAGGACATATTCGATTTTAATATTCAACGTCTCAAAAATGGGCTTCATATACGCATCGTACATACCCTGCATTTTCTTTTCAAAAGCCTTTACATCGGTATTTTCAGGAAACAACAAATAGGTGAATACACCAAAGTTTCCCCACGATCCGATCTTTTTGGGCAGATTACTTCTGGAAGCCAGCCCGTCAAACCTGAAATGGGAATTGAATGGTACATTTTCAATTACGCCGGTAACTTCATAGCTTCTTGTTGCAGTAATAAGTGTTTTACCGATAGGATCGGCATCACCGAAATATTTGGCGGCTGTCTTTTCGGTGAGTATAATTTTATTAGGCTCCTGCAGGGCAGT
Organism: uncultured Bacteroidales bacterium; assembly: GCA_963781805.1. Lineage (GTDB taxonomy): Bacteria > Bacteroidota > Bacteroidia > Bacteroidales > UBA10428 > JAFGPL01. Next base: position 3,047,019 of record CAWAHF010000004.1, on the reverse strand, counting down.
CTTAACCTCACCCTTCAAAACCTTATAGGTAAATATGTCAAACAACGTAGAATCAACATAATAGAATTTTTCTTCATTGAATTCCTTGTCTTCATACCTGAACAGGGTACGTCCCATATCGATGAACCTTACATAGGCCTCAACTTCAGGGTAATCCTGTGCAACCTGCGGTCCAAAGGGTATCTGAGCAACAATCCAGGTAAACTGATCATCAGGCTCGGTTATTTTGGAAGAAACCCGATATATCCGGTCAGCTTTTTCATGATAGCGATCGTAGCTTATTTCATTGGCTGAATAAATAATCAGGAAAAGAGCGCTTGTTATACCCAGAGTAAGTCCGAGAATATTCAGAAGACTGTAGCTGAAATGCTTGAATATGTACCTGAAAGCAGTTTTTATGAGATTTTGAAGCATACCAGTGTATAATCCAGTTAGTGATTTATTTAATAAGGACGAAAGATAATAATTTTTGTGTCATTATTACGTGATTTTTTTGATTATAAGTGCCTGGATGGATGTTATTGTTCTTGTAATCAATAGCTTGCAGCTATGGACTTATACTGAATATTTAGTTCTTACACAAGTCAACAACCTCCCGTTCCCGAACAATTTTATCAAGCGCACGATGTTCCTAATTCACTATTATTACGTTTACAAATAACTTGCATTATTGGCTGCACCGGGCTAAAGGTTCATAAATTTTGTAATTATGAATCATTGTGGTCAGTTAAGGAAGTTTTATTTTCCTCTCCTTTGCTCTGCTGAAGCTACGCAAAAGCGACGCCTTCACCCTCTCCAAATGAGAGGGACATAATATAGTCTTAACTAAACGACATTGAAAGCATACTAGTGTCATGTCAAGTATTAAAAAGTGGTAATGTCATTCCGAACTTGATTCGGAACCCTAAAAGGCTCAGCGAAGCTAATCTCTTTGATCTTTCAGAGACCCTGAATCAAGTTCAGGGTGACTATATGACATAATAAGATTGACATGACGCTAGTGTGAATAAAATCAGCAGTACCCGACATGCAATTAAAAAATCCTTACCTCCTTTTTATCAGGAGGTAAGGATTTCATATTTTTTATCAAAACAATCCGCAAAGTTGAAGAAGAAATACAGTTGTTAACGTTGTTTCATGAGATCATTATTTATTAATGTTATCAACGGTATTCCTATATTTTCCTTATTGTTTTAAAATCTTACCCTGTATGGTATGATTAATTCTTATCAGATACATACCTTCAGGAATAGCTGAAATATCTAACATAGAGTTTTCAGAAATTGTTTCCTGAAATACAACAGCACCCGTAACAGACAACAGCTCAACCGTACAATCCTGCGATATACCTCTCAGGTACAACATACCTTTGGTAGGATTCGGATAGAAAGTGATATTTTCTCCCGAATAGGAGTTATTTTCCAAACCGGTTGGCAGCTTATTAAAATCAACAGATAATGTACCCGTTCCGGTCACGCTGTCTATGGTAAAGGTAAATCCATTACCTTCCTGTACCAGCTCATCCATAATATCCACGCTGTTGTATGTTGCCGAGTTCAACTCATAGCCGTTATCCGGCAGAATGGTGAACGTAATGTTACTTCCCAGGATTAACGAAGTATCAGCCGGGGTAATCGAACCGTTTGATCCTGCGGTTGCAGTCTGGATATAGAATAGGTTTTTGAAACCAACATACAGGCTGCCTGGTTCGGTTATACTATCAATCGTATAGGTATACCCATTACCTTGCTGTACCAGCTCATCCATTACATCCACGTTGTTGTATGTTACCGAATCCAACTCGTAACCGTTATCCGGCAGAATGGTGAACGTAATGTTACTTCCCAGGGCCAATGAAGTATCAGCCGGGGTAATCGAACCGTTTGATCCCGCAGTTGCAGTCTGGACAAAATACAGCTTATTAAAATCAGCATACAAAGTACCCGATCCGGTCACGCTATCAATGGTAAAGGTATAACCATCGCCCTCCTGCACCAGCTCATCCATAATATCCACATCGTTGTATGTCACAGAATCCAGATCATATCCGATATCCGGTAGAATGATAAACATAATGCTGCTTCCCCTGATTAGTCCTGTATCAGAAGGAGTCACTGAACCATTTACCCCTGCAGTAGCCGTCTGGGGATAATACTGGCTTTTAAAATACATGTAGTCAATGGTGAGACTACTTCCTTCGATAACCGTATCGGCTTCTGTAAAGCCGTTTCTATATTTGGAGGATCCCAGTTCCAGTATCATGGAATCTGCATCAATCGAAGTCATAGTCCAGTTGTTGTCAAGATCAAATGGTATTTCAAACTTTTTGTAGCTTTCGGAAGCCATCAATTCATTGTAATACGTAATTGCTTCGGTATCGGCTTTTTGAAATTTCAGGTTGATCATAGCCGTATCCGTTACTCCTTCGGATGGCATGTACTTATAATAGACAACCAATGTATCTTTCCGTTCTTCTATCGGTAATCCGCCGGAAATATTTAGCTTATAGTTATCCGGTGATATCTCGATCCAATCTTCCTTACCCCAGAGCGCAAGTATGTTGTTCATGCCTAGCTGACTTCGGGATTCATCCCATTGCACATTGGTGGTTGATATAATTAAAGCGTACATGCCGTTATATGCATCAGTTGATTTTGTGGTCAGCGCTTGCATATTGTACATTTCTTTTGTAAAGTACTGTACCCTGGAAGTCCAGCTCTCAAAACTGCTATCCGGTAACTGCACATTGTTGGTGCCATTGAATCTCACATTATCAAAAAACACTGTATTCCCGTTCGTCCGGATCTCTTCAACCATTGGATCGCATGGCACAACGGCAAACATGAGGCTGTCCGGCATACCGGCATATGTGGAAAGGTTAAATGTGGTGTCTTTATAAACCGAATGAATTCCTCCAACTTTATAGCCATCCATTGTCAACTGGCTGCCTCCGCTGTAAAGCCATACCCATATCTGTGCGGAATCGCCAGTCGCCATATTGCATTTATAGGAAAGAGTGACTTGTGTTGGATTATCGGCAAAGGGGAAACCTCCAGCCGGGCCTTCATTGCCAACCTCGCCATAAACCACATACCCAAAATCTTTGGTTCCAAAGGTCTCAAATTTAATGGCATAATTACCGTCACTCGCGTCATCAGATTTTTGAAGCAATCCCACGGATGCCGGTGATGTATTATCCTGGTATACTGTCCAGTCGGCATAAGTTGGACTTTCAAAGACAACCGAATCCCATGATTCAAAACTACCACCCGGTATTTGCCCATTGACAAGGAGGGTCATTAAAAACAAAAACAACAAAGTAAATAATGATTTCATAATAAATTGATTTTAAATTAGTAATAATCCAAAAGACTGCAGGGTTAATTTCAGGCTACAGGTAGCCAATATTACGTGGGTTTAAGTATAAGGTTTCAAAATGATTTTAGATACAACTTTACAGGGATTAAGCATGAAATGTCAAGGTGCTTGGCTGGTTTGGGGAATTTTATATTTATTACCCAAGGTTTACATAAAACCTAAACGTCTGTCAACTGGTTAGATACACAGTTAATAATAATATTGTTTTTATTAAAAAAAATCACTACTGACGGATTAAATGCTTTTATAATCTTTATACATCTTATTTTGTAGAACCTCTACGAGGTATCACTGCCTTTGGGGTTATTTTTTTCTACAATTCCTAATCCGCTACGCGGAAATTCTCCGCAGAGCCTGTCCCGCTATAAAGCGGGAAGATAAAGTGTTGTAATAAAGCAATAAAGTAAAGATCCTAATTCCACGTAGTGGATAAACAAATAATTTAGCCGGACACTACTGAAAAAAAATATTTATTATTTGGAACAAGGTCCGCTGGTGTGGAGTAACCTTTCATAAACTTTTACACTGTTTCAGCCCGAATCTTGATTAATTTAAAGTGACCCAATTATTTATATTTCCACCTGAAACAAACGTTTCTTCATCGCATTCAAGCGGATCGGCATCCCTCGCTTCTTTAGTGATGGAAAAGTCCTGCCGTGAGAGTGCACCTCTTGAAATATAGTTATTAAAAACAACATCCTTCATTGTGTCGAAATACGAAACAAGTCTGATTCCTGATGGTGTATTAACCCATACAGCTATATCAAAACTGGTCACGTACTCTTCCCAGGTTTCGTAATACATACATGCATATCCGAGCAACTCACCTGCCTGTACTTTCTTACCAGTTTCGATAGCAGACGAAACCAAATCACAATGAAATATATCACAAATAAAAGCTGGTTGATCATCAGGTCTTATTTGTATCTCCTTGTTTTTCAAACCAACGAAGGCTCCCTCATAGTCATTTAACACCGAAACAATAGTTCCGTTTACCGGAGAATATATTTCGACGATATTATTTTCACGGTAGATTTCGTAGGGATTGTAATAATGTTTCATACTTCTGCACGTTTCAAAGTTATCAGTATAACTATGGCCAAAACCTGACCGGAACTTTGAAATCATTTCAATTTTAGATAATTGTGTGAAGTCTTTCCCTATAAATTTTGGAATTCCTTTGGTATCGATATCATACTTTGCACATTCTCCTTTATCACCGTAAAGGATACCTTCTATGGTTATTTTTTCATTGGAATCTGCTACCTGAAAGAGTCCTGAGAAACTTTGCCCTGCATCTGATGAAGTGAGGCTGCATGTAAATACTTCTGATCCGGAAGCATTGGCTTTTAAAACCAATGTGTCCCCAGTTACTTTGCCTGTTCCGTTCACCAATAAATCATGTTGCACCGTAAAAGTAACATCGTTTCCAATTTGTGTAATGGTCATTTCCATATTCTGGATATTCAGGCAATAGATCCCGGAAAAATCTGTCTTGTCTTTCTCTTTTTCGCAAGCGATAAATACGATGGCAGTGAAAAGTATGAAAGTAAAAATCCGGAAATTTTTCATTTGGGATTCCTCCTGTATTTTTTCATAGGGTTAAATAATCGGAACATTTCATCAGTTCATTATTCAATCCTATATTGTAGGACATTCAATCAATTAAATGTATTACATTTCAACTTAATTTCCAACGGATTGTGAATATTGATCTTCATTTATGAAGGCAAGTTTTCAGTGTTTCAAAAAAATAAAGTCCTTCAGCTAAGTAGATTGAAAAAGTAAAGATGGAGAATAAATTCCATCAGATTTGAATAAAAACAGAAGCTCAGAAATATTTCTGCCGGATAGATTTTTCCTGTTGATTACAACTCTTTAATAATTTTTAATGCATCTCCTGTATCTTCCATTTCAAAAATATGCGGACGGGAATCCCGGTTGTTTGGGGAATGCAGTACCATCATCAGTTTACCTTCGAAGGATTTAAACAACATGCCATGTCCACCGTCATTCTTATATAAAGGTTCGGTTTGCTGTCTCCAGGGACCGGCAAGTTTACCGGAATCAGAAAAAGCAACACCTTCGGTGTAACCACCATCACCAAAACTTGCCCATATCAGCATCAATTTTCCCGATCTGCTTTTCCTGAGGTAAGGGCCATCTGTTACAAAACAGCCTTCGGTTTTAGATGCATGAGCCCAGGGGGCTGCATTTCCACGAAACATCAGATGAGGTTCGCCAATGGTTGTTGAGAGATCATCTTTTAACTGCATGTATTCAATGGCTCCGTTGGAAATCTGCACCCATTCATGGGCATAGACGATATAAGGTATTTCATCCTCTACCCAGAGTGTGGCGTCAAGGGTCATCATATCCGCCGGCAATGTGGAATGATTCTGAAAAGCTTTATAAGGACCGGTCAGCGAGTCGCTTACCAGAATCTGCGATCCGCGTGTTACCCTGGGTCTCCAGTTGGGCCATTGTTCGGCGAACTTATGGTTGGTATTGAAAGTGAGAAACAGGTAATATTTTCCTTTATAGAAATGCAACTCCGGTGCCCAGATGTTTACGATATCGATATCACCCCAGAAATTTTCAGGGATTTTAAAAATAATCTGAGGTTTTTCCCAGGTAATCAAATCTTTGCTTCGATAACTTAAAACAGTTTTCCCACCGGGACCTACCATATAATAATACCCTGTGAGGCTGTCGGGAAAAATACAAACGTCACGCCAGTGCATATCCTGCAATTTGACTTTTTGTGGTTTATTGGGTCCGAATTGGGCAGTTAACGGAAGGGAGTTAACAAAGGAGAAAATAATTATGGATATACATACTGTTCTTTTCATCCTGGTTTAATATCAAACAGACAAGGTAAAATAAAGAGAAATAGTTTAGTACCGACTTTTAGTTTTTTACAAGTTTTATCTGGTAAATACTTTTATCAGTCTGTAAAACAAAAATATAAATTCCTGCCGGAAGAGGTTCACCCGCTGAATTCTTTCCATCCCACTGAAATTCAATTTCAGGATTGGATTGTAATTCAGCTATATCTGGTATATATACCTGTTGGCCAGTAACAGTGTAAATACCTGCATGTATTATTTTTTCCCTAGTGTTATCATTCCTATTAATTGAAACAGTAACCGAGTTGCTGAAAGGATTAGGATATACTTTTAAAACACTCTTTGCATTCAAATCTATCTCAGTGACATCCGTTTCACAATCTTCACATAACAAAGATTTTTCGATACATAAAAATGCAGTATATTGAGACAAAACTCTCTCGCTAAGACTTTTCTGAATAATTTCGGTAATGATATCATTTGTCTGAGATTGTTGTTCCAAATGCTGAATGTAAATGCCAGTCCAGATTTCTTCCAGTAATGAGTCTGAGGCATTTATATTCGCTTCATCAATTGTAATTTCCTCAGAAATAATTTCCGATTCAAACTCTCCGGAATAATTAATTTTAAAAGGGAAGTTTCCTTTAAATTTACCTACCTGCAAAACGGGACTATTGAGATAGACAACATCCGAACCGGATCCCAGCAGATATCTTCCGTAACAGATACCGTTATTAAGACTGGTATACAAGTCAAATGATTTGATGGAACCACCCATATATTTAAGTGAATTGTCAACCAATTCGGAAAAATTTTTATTATCAAGTGCTCTTTCATATGATCCATTTGTGAACTTGGAAAGATTGGAAAAAAAATATTCATTTCCATAGTAATATCTTCCGTTAATATAATAATAACTGTCATAGGTACTGTTAAAGTCTACTATATAGAAAGGAAATATGGGATTCATTAATGCCATTATATCATTTAACAATGTATTTGCCACCTGACTGTTTCCATATTGATCAGAGTTTGAAATCAATAATAATTTTCCTTTATTCCCATGTGTTTTAATAAAATTGATTCCGGTGCTTATAAGGGCCGGCATGTTGCTATAACTTGATAGAGGATTTACCAGGTTATTAAAAACATTGGTTATTGTTAGTGAATCTGCCGGAAGCCATGAATTTCCCTGTACAATGGATATATTTGAAAAAAACAGGTTAAAAGAATCTTTAGGGGTAAGATTCTGCATCAGTAAATCACGTGTTTGCTGCAAAATTTGATTTGCTGAAAGATTAGAATTTGAAATATCATAATCAAACAAAACAGCAATTTTCTGACCTGAGGCATTTGAAACAGATGCCGAAGGCAAAAGCGCCATCTGATATATCCCTTCCTCACCGTCTTTAAATTTACTTAGAAAAATACCATCTTTTGCCGGTGAATCAAAAGAAAGAGATAAAAGGTTTGAGAAATATTTATTTTCTATATCTGCAACAAAATGAGGACCGAATTCTTCTGTATTTTCAGGTGTAAAAGAGATTCCAGATAAACCTTGGATCGCAGGATTTTTCCATATATTATCGGTAAAAGTTAAAACAGTTAATTTTTCCAAAGGATTTCTGGAAGATAACAGCAGGTCTGAAAGAATTGCAGATGAAACCTTATCTTTGTTCCAATGGGCTGGTAACAAAAATGAAATCTTAGCTTTACGGGTTTCATTTGCCGCCATCGGAAATATCCGGAGTTCATAATTATTACCGTAGAGTTTTTGTAAAATTGATGGATCTCTTCTGCGTTTTACTATTCCTTCATAAATGGAAGTTGCAGTCCACTTATCCATAAGACGGCCAATAAGAGTATCTTCACCAAACCAGAGCCATGAATCATGCACAATGGCACCTTCAGGTAACTCGAAGTTGAGCACAACCTCGAGGGTATCGGTAGGTGTGAAATAGGTACCTCGAGCTGAAAAGGTAAGGAACAGCTCAAAATCCATATAAATACCTTTTGGTCTGACGATAATTTCTGCATGTTCAATGGTCCCCTGGTCAGTCCACCAAGAGCTACGTGGATCACCCACAGTCAGATTATTATAACCTGATACTTTTGTGGATAAGAGCACACTCAGAAATATTATTAAATAAAATGTTGATTTTTTCATAAGGAATAGGTTTTTAAATAGTTGGATATAACACTTCAGGCCAATATTGGTTTTTTCAATTAAAAAAAATAAATTGACTAATTAAGCATCTTAAATACCTGAAAAATAATGTTCTAATATACAAATATTAATGGAAATTCGGATCGGTCAGTGAATTAATTTTTTACTGAAGTTTAAAGTTAAATGAAGCAGAGTTGGATTGGGAACACTGAATTCTCGTCTAATTTTGGTTTACAAACCAGATTCATTGATGCGAATATGCAGTTAACAACTACAGTTTCTGCAAAGTAAATAATATGTCATCAAATTCCACTCGTCGGTTCTATGTTGTCAGCTCTACCAGACAGTTTTCATCTTCAGGTAGCCCTTATAATGAAAAAAGGTAGCACAACCCAACCTTTTCCCATTTTTGTCGGGATAAGAAGATTATTCGCTCATACCTCGCTCATGGACTTCCATAGGGGTGACTCAAAAGAAAAAAGCCTGCGCTCACTCCGCTCGCTAAGGGCTTTATTTTTCTAGGTTTTACCTGACGAAACCTACCTCTCTTCTATTTCTAAAGAGCTACGGATAGTGAAGTTGGGATAAGAAGATTATTCGCTCGTACCTCGCTCATGGACTTCCATAGGGGTGACTCAAAAGAAAAAAGCCTGCGCTCACTCCGCTCGCTAAGGGCTTTATTTTTTCAATGCTTATGAAAATGAATTTTCAACGCTCTGAAAAAATAAAGCCCGAACACTGTCGTGTTCAGGCTTTTTTCTTTTGTCGGGGTGAGAAGACTCGAACTTCCGGCCTCGTCGTCCCGAACGACGCGCGCTGCCAACTGCGCCACACCCCGAATAATTAAAAGAACATCAAATTTTATATAAACTTAAATCCTAACTTCCGGTCTCGTTGTATTGAACCATAAAAGGTCGGGACTGCCAACGGAGTTTATCCCGCAACAGACGGGACCACACCCCGTTTTTCCATCTGTATTTTTAAGGCAGGATGGAAATTTTGTTTTGAGTTCAGAGTTTTGGGTTATGTATTGTTTTATGAACTAAAATATTTCTAACGTTTTAAAATAAACATGAAACACGTAACTCTGAACCCGGAACCCCAAACTCCGAACCCGGAACTTTTCAAAAGCTCACAAAAATAATCAATCTGCCGGTAAGATGAAATTTTCTTTTAATAATTGTTCTTTTTCTATGGGAACGACTCCCACTTTTTCACAAACCAGGCCACCGGCGAGGTTTGACAACGCAGCTGTTTGTTTTGGAGAAAGACCTGCTGCAAGACATAAAGCTGCCATACCAATTACCGTATCTCCTGCGCCTGATACATCGGATATATCTCTAACTTCAGCAGGTATTACATGATAATATTTATTATCACTTATTAAAATCCCATGCTCTGAAAGGGTTATCATTACCAGTTCATGTGCATAATTGTTATGCAACACTTTTGCAGCATCAAACACCGAATCAAAATTTCGTTTTTCAATATGTATATTCAACCCTTCTGTCAACTCTTTAAAGTTTGGTTTAAAAAGATTAGCTCCATGATAATGATGAAAATTTCGTTTTTTTGGATCAACCAGTGTCGGAATTTTTTTTCTGACAGCAAGGGTCATTATATTTTCAATTAACATCGGAGTGATAACACCCTTGTCATAATCCTGGAAAATAATGGCATCAATTTTATTGTCTTTGATCAGCGTTTGAATATGACTGAACATGGACGATTCCAAGGAGGAGTAAAGGTAATCCTCCATTTCGTTATCTACCCGCAACAGTTGTTGACTTCCGCTGATAATCCTTGTTTTTACGGTTGTAATTCTGTTCTTGGATTTCAAAATACCTTCAACGGTCATGCCCTCGTTTTTCATCAGGCCGGTGAATATTTCACTATGGGTATCTTCACCGATTACCGAACAAAGAATTGGCTCCGCGCCCAGTGATTTCACATTACGGGCGACATTGGCAGCCCCACCCAAACGAAACTCACTTTTGGATTGTGCCACAATGGGGACAGGCGCTTCCGGAGAAATTCGGGATACCTTGCCCCAAAGATAGGAGTCAACCATTACATCACCCAGGATAAGTACTTTTAATTTACTAAATTGTTCAAGTAATTGGGGTAGGTTATCGTTTGACACGGTTTAAATGATTTATGTTAATCAGATTTACAACAAACAAAAATAGTGTTTTGTAAAACAGGTAAAAATTTTCCAACAAATTTTTCTGAAATCAATTACATAAAATTGATTATTTTTAATTTAAATTCAACCTTTTAGAAACAAACCACATGAGAATCATTGATTTAAACGAAAGCAACAAATCGTTGTACTTTTGCTGCCTGGAAGACTGGTCGGAGGAAATGAAAGAGTCAGGTAACCATAAAGAGTGCTGGTACAACCGTATGAAGGATAAAGGATTGCGGGTAAAACTGGCTGAAGATGATAACGGGATTATTGGCGGGATGATTCAGTATGTACCAATAGAATACAGCAATGCATCCGGGGAGAATCTTTATTTTATCAGTTGCATATGGGTGCATGGCTATAAAAAGGGGAGAGGTAATTTCAGAAAAAGAGGTATGGGGAAAGCATTGATAAAAGCTGCCGAGGTAGACGCAAAATTACTGGGGGCAAAGGGATTGGTAGCCTGGGGATTATCTATCCCTGTTTTTATGCGGGCTTCGTGGTTTAAGAAACAGGGATACGCTAAGGTTGATAAGCTAGGGGGAAGAATATTATTATGGAAAAAATTTACCGAAGATGCAGTTCCCCCAAAATGGATTGAAACAAATAAATTTACCATAGAACCCAAACAGGATAAAGTTACTGTAACTTCTTTTATCAATGGCGGATGCCCGGCAATGAATATTATTCATGAGCGGGCAAAACGTGTTGCCATGGAATATCCTGATAAAGTAATCTTCAATACAATAAGTACTTTTGAAAAAAATGAGATCCTGAAATGGGGATATCTGGATGCGTTATATATCAATAATAAAAGCATCAATATGGGACCGCCTCCGTCTTTTAATAAAATTAAAAAGAAAATAACAGGTAAGGTAAATAAGTTGAACATTTAGGTTGACTAACAGGATAGCCGTATGGCAATTCTCAGGATGTTTTATCTTTTTTGGATTTGTCGGTTTTTTTCAGTTTTACTCTAACAGGGTGATTTTTAAGTACCTGACCTGTTAATGTGCCCCCCAAATCTCTTATGGCGATGTTCTGATCCGTATCGTATTGTTCAGGATAAATAAAAATAAAATTATTATTGGTCAGATATCTGCTCAGTGCCACAGGTAATACTTCAAGGTATGAAAAATACGTGATGGATGAAGGTCTTGAATTAACAACAACCACAAGATCGTTTCTCTTTGCTTTATCTATAATATTGGAATAACTATCCCACTCTGAGAAATGGGTAATTTCAGTTTTAATTGAAAATTTTTGGTTTGAAAGGAAAAAATTAAGATGTTCGGTTGTGTGGCTATCCGCAAAGAAAATAATTTCGTGCCCCGTTTTGGATGCTATATTCCTGATTTTCCCAAGCCATTTCACAAAACCTGGTTCATATTCAGCTTTTGACGGAATGAAAACTAAAATGCGTTCAACCGTATTCAGTGGTTGGATAAAACATGAAATAAATACTGACAATGTGGTATGCCTGATTATGTTATCATTGATGCTTCCAAAAAAAGACTCAACATAATTCTGCTTTCCAAAAATACCAACAACAAGATCGGAAATTTGATTTTCCTTGATGGTATGCAGGATGCCAAGTACCGCATTCAGATCATATCTTGTTAACGTATTTCCATGGACATTTAATGTAGCCACAGCTTTTTTGGCAATGGCGATTAATTTATCTGACCCGGCTGCTGCAGCTTTATCATCTTCTTTATCCAAAACATTCAGAATATATAAAGGTTCCGGTGATTTTGAAGTTTTAACTATGGAAGCAAATTCTATGAGCGATTCAACCGTATCGGGATTAGAAATAGGAACAAGAATTCTTTCCTGAATATCAGGTAACACATCAATACTTTCTGCCTCCTCCTGGATAGCGAGTTCCCTGGCTGCTTTTTCCACAGCAAAGGAGCTTACCCCAATGGTAAACAGGATAAGAAGGATCGTGGCATTCAAAACCTCTTCTCCAAGTAATCTTCCTGATTCAAATTCTCCCTGTACTTTTATTATGATATTGAATCCGATGATAGCAGCTGCTAACGCTGCTGCCGCTCTCGAATTACTTAAACCAAATATCATTTTTCTCTCAAGAGCATTGAATCGGTAAATATTTTGCGTTATCCAGGCGGCAATAAATTTCGAAAGGATGGCAAAAGTGATGATGAATAAAACCACATACAGTGCATGTATCCCATTGAAAAGTATTTTGATGTCGATGAGCATTCCGACACCAATAAGGAAAACAGGAATAAACAATGCATTTCCCATGAATTCCAGTCGGTTCATAAGACCCGATGTATGCGGAATTAATCTGTTAAATGCAAGACCAGCAAGAAAAGCGCCTATAACAGGCTCTATCATAGCAAGTTCGGCCAGAAATGCGGAAAGGAATAACATTGTGAGTACAAAAATAAATTGCGATATCCGGTTGGATCCACGCTTGAAAAACCATCTGGCGAAAATAGGTACCAGGTATAGTATCACAAAACCAAAGATCGGAACTGTTATAATCATTTTCATCCAGTTATTCGGATTGCCGGTATCCCTGGCAATACTTGCAACTACCGAAAGGATAATAAGAGAAAGCAAATCGGTAAGTATGGTTCCGCCAATGGCAATATTCACCGAGCGGATTCTGGAGAGGCCAAAGCGGCTCACAATAGGATACGTAACCAGTGTGTGAGAAGAAAAGATACTACCGATTAATATGGATGAGATTAAGGGATAACCGAATGCATAATATCCCAAACCCACACCGGTAAAAAAAGGTATAATAAACGATATAATACCGAAAACAAAACTCTGCCCTCTTCGCTTGTTGAAGTCGTGCAGATTGATTTCAAGACCGGCAAGAAACATAATATATAAAAGTCCCACGGTTCCGAGTAATACAATGCTGTTATCTCTGGCCAGTAAGTTAAGTCCGTGCGGACCTATGATTAAACCTGAAAGAATTAATCCGACAATCTGAGGGATTCGCAACTTTGAAAAAATCATGGGTGCCACAAGAATGACCAGCATAATGAGCGCGAATATCATCACAGGATTATCAAACGGGAGGTTAAATTTTATGGTTAGCAGGTTCATCATATGCATTCAAGAATTAACTAAGTTAAATAATTGGGATGAAAGAAATAACTTTTCAGCTTAACCTTATTACATAATTTTTAACATAGCGGCTCATCACATGTTAACAAGCACATCAAAGAATTGTTAAAATCCTTTGCTTATTCTTCTTCAATATCTCTGTTGGATGTATATTTTCTCCATTTATCAACCACAGCCTGCATATCAGGGGCCAGCTCCGAATCAAAAAACATTGGCTGACCGCTGACCGGGTGATTGAAACCGAGTGATTTTGCGTGAAGAGCCGGCCGCGGCATGATTTTAAAACAATTTTCCACAAACTGTTTGTACTTTGAAAAGGTTGTGCCCTTTAAAATCCTGTCTCCCCCATACCTGTCGTCATTAAAAATCGGATGTCCGATATATTCCATATGCACACGTATCTGGTGAGTTCGGCCGGTTTCGAGTCTGCATTCGATCAGATTCACATACCCGAGTTTTTCAATTACCTTGTAATGGGTGATGGCAGTTTTCCCCTGATCTTCATCGGGAAATACCTGCATTTTCAACCGATCTTTGATACTTCTGCCAATATTTCCAGTAATGGTACCAATGTTTTCGTCCGGATTTCCCCAAACGAGGGCTACATAGGTTCGCTTTGTTGTACGGTCATAGAATTGCTTTGCCAGCCTGTTCAAAGCCAGTTCTGTTTTTGCAACGACCAAAGTTCCGGAGGTGCCTTTATCTATTCTGTGTACAAGCCCTGGTCGTATCTCTCCCTGCTGAAACAGAGGCAGGTCCTTGAGATGATACATTAGTGCATTGATAAGTGTTCCGGCGTAGTTACCATGACCGGGATGGACTACCATATTTGGTTCTTTATTTACAACAATAATATCATCATCTTCATAAATAATGTTGATAGGGATGTTTTGCGGGATAAGTTCAATTTCGCGTGGAGGATGCGGCAGAACGATTGAAATGATATCGCACGGTTTTACCTTGTAACTGGATTTTTCAGCGACTCCGTTTACCAGGATATTTCCCGCCTTTGCTGCATTCTGAATTCTGTTTCTGGAAATATTTTCAATTCGGTTGCTCAGGTACTTATCCATCCTGATCAGGCTTTGTTTTTTATCCACCTCAAACCTAAAATGCTCAAAAAATTCTTGCTGTTCGTTCAGATCTTCCTGCAGCATAGTTCCCATACTTACCTGGATTTTACAAATTTACCTGAGAAATTTTTACCGTCTTCACAAGTTACCTTAAGAATGTAAATCCCGGGAGCAAGGACGCTGACATTCACTTTATGCGCATCATTAGATTCGACAAACTTTTTGTTTCCCAGCATATCATAAACCGATACGGATGAAATTCGTGAAAAATCATCATCCAGTTTAAAATAAATAAAATCGTTGGCAGGATTGGGCGAAACTGTCATCGAAATTTGACTCGGAGTTTTTTTAACAGGAATTCCCAGAGCAATAGGATTTCTGCTCATTACGGGCCGAATCATGAGAGATCCCTCTTCGTTGTTGGTAGTGGCAAAATTTTCCCAGCTTCCAAAATTATTATAGAAAATTTTATCCTTGTGAGGATCATTGACGTCATAACCAATATTCAGGAACTCGTCCGTATTTTGTCTTAATCCAATAAAAATTTCATCTTTAATAAAAATTGCAGAATCAAGGATAATTCGCATAAACTGTCCAAATCCGAGAGTGGTATCAGGTTTATAAAATTCTTTTGAATCGTAGATTAATTCTCCGGGTAAAACGTTGCTACTTCGCCACACACAAACCTGAAAAGATTCACTACCGTTATAATTGTTCCGTGTTTTATTAAATAAAATGTCAATAGCTCTCAGATAGTCGGTTCTGTATAGCTGAAAATATACTGCAATATAAGAACCAACTCCTCCAACAGGGCCGGGATTACCAAATCCCCTTTCGGCTGTGCCATCGTCATAAGCATAATGATACTTAAAATATTCTATCTTTTTTACGGTATCATTTATATGTATATTCTCAGGTGTATTTACCAGAAAGGCACCAGTTTCAATAATACCTTCGTCTGAGCCATCATAGCTGATAATAGGTAAAAATGCATCTTCACGTAAATAAACAGTATCGTTTAATAATCTTTCGGCTTCTCCCTGTGTAAACGGAGTAATAATGTATGCGCCGGTTTTAACGTTTCGCATAAAATATCCCCGACCAACAGGTATTGTAATGGTATCTTTAGCCTGGGTGGTATCCAAAGACCAGGTTGTTATGGGAGTACGAATAGTGATAGGCATATAAATCCGCCGGTAATTGAAATTTGCCGAATCAACGTGATCCCATGGGATTGCCTGATAGTCGCTATAACTTGATTTAAGCGGATAGAGTAATGAAAAATCATTGACTGTTTGATGTTCCAGAATAGAATCGCTGTTAAGTCGTACATAATCGATATGCCAGAGATCGAAATTTCCAAGCGCTCCCAATCCAAATTGGGTGTCATTATCCGACATGCTTACATAATTTCTGAATCGGAATTGAAATCCTTTCTGAAACAGGTTATTGTTAATCTGGATAATTTTTGACTTAAAGGGTTTCAGGGTTGATCCGGTTATGCTCCATGCCCAGAACCACATAGTGTCTTTTGGCGAATATAGCTCTACTACCAGTGAATCCTTAGTTTCCGGGGCTTCTCCATTTCCCTGGGGCTGATAAAAAAAGCTGAGGTAGATTTTTTTCTGTGTGCCTGAAAATTCAGACAAATCTATAGGCAACGACGTAAGACTGTCGCACGACTGAGGCTTATCACCCACATTATAAATATTGCCCTTATCATCCATTGCATCAAGCGTTGCCACACCATAGGATATAGGTTCAACCGGAAATGTGGCATTAATAAAAGCATATCTATCCTTCCATTTTTTTGGATCGGGAAAAACGGTAATACGGGAGAAATCGTCGAAAAAAGGCAGTTTCAGGGTATCGGAAATAGCAGCAGATTGTAAGGTTGATTTTCTGGGAACTTGGTTTTCTGTGATATATTTTTTAATGGTTGTGTTTTCATTCAACGGTACAACAAATTGGGCATCACAGGATAATGACCAGACATACAAAGAAATTGCAATAAACAGTATATTTTTGAAATTACTCACTACTTTCATCATAGTTTAGACTATCTGTCACATCCGAAACGATTTTTGTGGAGTCAAGCGTTAACCAAACGTCAATTGAAGAACCTAACGCGATCGTATTTTTTTTATTGTGTGCCGGCCGTTGCATGTAGATTCTGGCGAGGGGTTTTTCCTCATCTTTTATATCGGGATCGGGGACGATTGCTCCCAGTCTTAATGACACATCAGCAGCTTTAATCGTTGCTTCTTCTTCAGTAAGCCCAATTAAATCAGGAACTATGGTTGTTTCACCACTCAGGCCTTTCCCAAGAACCAGATCAATAAACGAACCTTTCACAAGGGTATCGCCATCTTTAACAGGTACCCCCCGGTATTTCTGAGCCAGAATGATATTGATGCCCAGATCGGGTTCATACGTAATTTTTCCGATTTTAAGCCCCACCGATTCCAGCTTTGATTGTGCCTGTCTGATGGATAAATCCACCAGGTTTGGCATGGCTACTTTTTCAGGATTCACGGCATTCATGGTAAGGTAAATCTTTCGATACTTTTTAACTTTGAATCCTGCTTTTGGATGGTGTTCAACAACCGTTCCGCGTTCGGATTCATTGGAATAAATAGAATCAGCTATTTCCCACCTGAGGTTTCGGTCTTTCAGTACCTTGGCAACCTCATCAATAGTTAGACCGGTAAGATCAGGCACGCTATACGACTCGCCATGCCGGGTAAAAATTTTTAACCAGGTAAAAAAAATAACCAGCACAAGCACGATTATAAGGAATGCCAGGGTAAGATTTTTTATTAAAATATGTTGTTTAAAAAATGAAATAATCCTTTCAGTTATTTTTTGCATCCCGGAAGAAGTTTAAATTTCAAAATAACAAATATAAAATTATATTATGACTCTTTTATTGTGATGAAATGCAAAAAATTTGAGGAACAAAATCCAACTGAAAAATCAAGGCTTGCTGTTTAATGAATTATTATATTATTCCCTAAAGCAATAGCAACTCATAAACAATATTCCACTTCTTTAAAGTTGAATGTTCTGACTGCACTTTTGTCATCAGTAATTATCAGCTGACCATATTCATTGACACCGGTAATTTTACCTGAGAAGCGAACATTTCCGAGCAGAAAATCAGACCATTCGTTCCGAAACAACATCTTCTGTTCGTATGATTGTTTTATAATTTGATACTCTTTTAGATATAGTTTTACGAGCCAGTCTTCCACCGAATTTAAAAGTGATTTCTGGACCTCTTTTAGGTCGAAGGTCTTTTTTAATTCCAGATACATTGAGGTAGGATTTGGAATTTCTTTTGAAAAGCGTTCCTGGTTTACATTTAGCCCTATACCTGAAACCGAATTCATTAAATTTCTTTTTACCATTGAGTTTTCGATAAGTAATCCTGCAATTTTTTTTCGCTGGATATATATATCATTTGGCCATTTAATGGTTACATCAAGGTGATAGTTGTTTAAAAATGAAACCAGACCGAGGGATATTGCCATAGAAAGATAAAACTGCTTTTCAGCTTCAAGGAATTCGGGATACAGAATAATGCTAAGGGTTATATTTCTTTTTTTTTCACTTTCCCAACGATTGTTTCGTTGACCTTTTCCCAATGTCTGAAAGTCTGCCATAATTACAGTTCCTTCTTCGGGTTGGGATTCTTTTAATAGTTTTAAGGCATAATTATTTGTTGAGTCTAGTTTTTCATGGTATTGCAGCCTGGCATTAAGATTGAATTTATTCATTTTTCGGACTAAATTTGTTTCATTTACAGGATTGGTACTATTCTTGATAATGAAAAGATGCGATTTTATGAATTTATGACAGTTTAAAATGTCAACAAATTTACTGAACTATTTATTTTAAATCATTGAAAGATTAATTTGATTACTTTTGTCTGGAATTCATAACTAATAAGCTGATAATTTGATTGAAGAAAAAGAGATTTTAAAAACAATTACAGATAGTATTCTTGAGAAAAAGGGGAAAGAGATTGTAGTTATAAATTTATCGAGTGTTAAATATGCATTTTGCGACTATTTTGTTATTTGTCATGGAGATTCTACCACACAGGTTAGCGCTATTGCAGAATCGGTGGAGGAGAAGGTAAAGGAAAAACATGGAATTAATAAAGGACATATTGAAGGAATTCAAAATGCGCAATGGATTTTGATAGATTATAGCAACATCGTGGTTCATATTTTTCAAAAAGAAATTCGTGATTATTATAAACTGGAAGATTTGTGGGGAGACGCACAAATTAGTATTATCGAAGAAGATTAATTACCAAAGTAAATTTAGAGATGCCTGAAAAAGAAGATATTAGAAAAGTAAATAAAAAAGTACCACCAGATAGCGGACAGGGACCTGAGAACCGTAAACCCAAATTTAATGTTACCTGGATTTATGTTTTGATTATCCTGGTATTTCTTTCCATGTGGCTTTTCAATCAGGGTTCGGGAACCCTGAAAACCACCATGAAGGATTTTGAAACCAATATGTTGCTTAAAGGAGATGTTGACCATATAGTAATTGTTAACGGAAAAACGGTGGATGTTTATCTTAAGGACAATGCATTGGATAAACCCGAATATAAAAAAGTTCTGGAAAGAGGGTTTGGCAAGTTTGCGCGTACGGGTCCGCATTATTCGTTCGACATACCCTCGGTTGATTATTTTCTGAAACAACTCGATGAAGTACAGGCGAATCTGCCAAAATCAGAAAAAATATATCCCGATAGCGCTACGCGTAAAGATTTTGGTGAGATGTTCGGATGGCTTATCCTACCGTTGTTGCTGATAATATTATGGTTTGCCATTTTCAGAAAAATGAGTGGTGGAACTGGCGGCGGAGCTTCAAACATTTTTAATGTGGGAAAATCGAAAGCCAGAATATTTGATAAGGACACAAATGTTCAGATCAATTTTAATGATGTGGCCGGGCTTGAAGAAGCAAAAGTTGAAATTAAGGAGATTGTTGATTTTCTTAAAAACCCTAAAAAATATACCGATTTGGGAGGAAAAATTCCCAAAGGAGCTCTGTTGGTGGGCCCTCCGGGCACAGGTAAAACGTTGCTGGCTAAAGCCGTTGCAGGCGAAGCTCATGTACCTTTTTTTTCCATGTCAGGTTCCGATTTTGTAGAAATGTTCGTAGGAGTTGGTGCATCGCGTGTAAGAGACTTATTTAAACAAGCCAAAGAAAAGGCTCCCTGCATTGTGTTCATCGACGAAATTGATGCAATTGGTCGTGCCAGGGGCAGAAATCCTAATTTTGGCGCAAACGACGAACGTGAAAATACACTTAATCAGTTACTTACCGAAATGGATGGTTTTGCTTCCAATGCCGGAGTAATCATTCTGGCAGCCACAAACCGGGCTGACATACTTGATCGTGCATTGCTAAGGGCCGGACGTTTCGACAGACAAATCAACGTTGAATTACCTGATCTGAATGAACGTAAAGAAATATTTCTTGTTCATTTAAAGCCTTTGAAAATTGAAAAAGGCCTCGATCTGGATTTTCTGGCAAAACAGACTCCTGGTTTTTCCGGTGCTGATATAGCCAACGTTTGCAACGAATCTGCCCTGATAGCGGCACGGAAAAACAAAAAACATGTTCAGAGACAGGATTTTCTTGATGCCGTCGATCGAATTGTTGGTGGACTCGAAAAAAAGAACAAGATAATTACTAACGAAGAAAAACGAACCATCGCTTATCATGAAGCAGGGCATGCCACTGTCAGCTGGTTATTAAAATATGCGAATCCGTTAGTGAAAGTAACCATTATACCTAGAGGCAAAGCACTTGGCGCTGCATGGTATGTTCCGGAAGAAAGACAAATTACAAACAAAGAACAGCTACTGGATGAAATGTGTTCTGCCTTAGGTGGCCGCGCATCTGAGTCTATTGTTTTTGAAAAAATATCCACAGGCGCTCTGAACGATTTGGAAAGAGTGACCAAACAGGCTTATGCAATGGTTAGCTATTTCGGACTAAGTGATGAAATAGGTAATCTTAGTTTTTATGATTCCACTGGTCAGAGTGAATACTCATTTACAAAACCTTACAGTGAAAAAACTGCCGAACTGATTGATTCTGAAGTTAAAAAAATTGTTGATAACCAATATCAACGTGCCTTGAAAGTGCTCAGAGAAAATAAGGAAGGTTTGCAAAAGCTGGGTGATCTTTTGCTTGAAAAAGAGGTTCTTTTCAGCGAAGATCTGGAAAAAATCTTTGGTAAGAGAGAACATAAAACACAGACACCTGAAATTTTGGAGACCCCTAAACCAACCATCAGGAAGAAACCGAGGAAACAAGAAACCGTAAAAAGCAAAAACGTAACTAACAAAAATTCAAAAAAATCGCCTGTAATAAAAAAATCTGCATAGCCCCCGGATTTTAAAATTGTCTTATAAAAGGATTTAATGGAGAAAGATTGGGTCTTGATATTCAGCACTACCGAGGATTTTATTGCAGAACTTGCCAAAGGTATTCTTACTGAAAATGACATTCAAAATGTGGTGGTTGATAAAAAAGACAGATTTTATCATTTTGGAGAAATTGAAATTTATGTTTACAGGGACGATACCATAAAAGCTAAATATTTACTTAAAGAACTTGAAAATTGAAAAACCTGCTAACCAGATCTTTGACCGGACTAATTTATCTCATTGTGTTTACAGGTGCGCTTTTTGTCGGCAAGTATACTTTCGGAATCTTATTCCTGGTAATTAATATATTGGCGCTATGGGAATTTTATCAACTGGCTGGCAACTCAGGACATACTTCAGGGAAAATATTGGGAATCATCACAGGCTCCATTTTGTTCGCAACGGCATTCTATGTCTGTGCTTTTGAGAATTCGCCATTATTTTTGACATTGATTGTACCTTTACTAATTATAATAGTTGTGGCAGAACTTTACATAAAGAATGATACCCCGTTAATAAATATCTCTGTCACAATTTTTGGTATCTTATATGTATCAGTTCCGTTAAGTTTGTTTAATCACTTTGCATTCTTTGAGCACGGTGGTTATTCTTATCAGATTGTTCTTGGATTTTTTATTCTGCTTTGGACAAACGATACCTCTGCTTATTTAACAGGTATCACATTGGGCAGGCACAAATTATTTGAGAGAATCTCACCCAAGAAATCCTGGGAGGGTTTCATTGGTGGTACGTTGATTACATTGGTTCTGGCATATTTTCTGAATCAGTGGTTAAACCAGCTTAGTTTAGCCAATTGGCTGGTTATTGGACTCATCATATCTGTGGTGGGGGTGTATGGAGATTTGGTAGAATCGATGTTTAAAAGAACTGCGAATATTAAAGATTCCGGGAAAATATTACCGGGTCATGGAGGTATGCTTGACAGAATCGACTCTGTATTGCTAAGCAGTCCGCTTGTATTTACCTATCTGCTAATATTTAAACCATAATAGTATTATGAAAATACATAAACAGGGTTACACAATCGTTGCTTTTTCCGGTATAACACTAGCAATATTAATAGCATTAACCGCTAAATTTATTGAGATAGCATATCTGGCAATTCCGCTCATCATCGTGTTTCTTATTTTATATCTGTTGATTCTGTGGTTTTTCCGTAATCCCAACAGGATTATTGACTTGGATGACAAACTGATATATGCACCTGCAGATGGGAAAATAGTTGTGATCGAACCAACCATCGAACAGGAATATTTTAATGATGAACGGATTCAGGTATCAATTTTCATGTCACCGCTTAATGTTCACATCAATTATTACCCGATTGGCGGTGTGATTGATTACACCAAATATCATCCCGGTAAATACCTGGTAGCCTGGCATCCAAAATCATCCACCGAAAATGAGCGTTCCACAATTGTTATAAAAAATGGAGATACAAAAATTCTGATTAGACAGATTGCCGGAGCAGTTGCACGTCGTATCATTACCAATGCAAAAACCGGCGAAGAAGTGCGGCAGGGAGATGAACTTGGATTTATTAAGTTTGGTTCAAGAGTTGATATTTTTCTGCCAAAATCCGTTGAGATTGTTGCTCAGCTTAATCAGTTTTCACGGGCAGGCAAAACAATTTTAGCCAAATTTTAAATATGATTTAGGGATGAAAACCTCTCTCAATAGAATCCTACTCTGTATGGGGGATGAATTCTCTGATTCCTGTATTTCTTTTTTATTTTAACAAACACTTAACAAATTCTAAAATTGAATGTTTCTATTTTTACATAAGTGTTAATCATTAAAAACAAATATTATGAAAAGGGCATTTCAGATTTTAGTTGTATTAGGTTTTCTGGGAGTTTTTTCCGCTCCAACTTTTGCTGCTGTTTATTCGAGTACAAATGTATATACTGTAAATGACGAACCTACTAAGAAGGAGAATCAGGAAACAGATTCAAAAACAACCGAGAATAAAGAAACAGAAAAGAAAAGTGAATGTACAAAGGCATCAGGAGAAAAATCAACCTGTACCAAAACCGGTGATAAAGCTTGTTGTTCAAAGGATAAACCGGCCTGTGCTCCAAAAAAATAAGTTTTTGAAAAGTTAAAGCTCCTTAGGGAGCTTTTTTTATTTATACAGGTACTTCAGGATGAAGTGAATTAGCGTCACTTTTAGGAAGTAATATGCAATAATTTATATGGAGTATTTTTCAAATTCAACTAACCTCTCAGGTCATTTCAATTTTAACTTATCGTATAGTCAAGCTGAATTGCAGCTTGACAGAGCTTAAGCGGCAGGCAGGTAGATCAGCATCTCTTGAGATTCCGAATTAAGTTCGGAATGACTCACCTGCTTTTTCATGTCTGACTTGACACTAGCCATTATCACTCACCATCCTTATCAATTGGGTTCGACTATTACAATTTGTTTTGCTGTAGATCCGATGTGTATGATCTTTCACTGTTTGAAGACTTATAAAAAGTTTATCGGCAATTTGCTGATTGCTAAAACCATTGCAAATTTCGATGATTATTTCCTTTTCCCTTTTGGAGATTTCAAAATTCTTGCAAAATGAATCAAAAGAAAAATTTATTCCTTTCGAGATCAGGATTTTAGAAAGGTCAGTCACATATCTTAGGTAGATTGGCAAAAATGCTCCTGTTAGATAGAAGACAAGAATGAATAATAGGGTGAAGTAGATATTTTTATCATAAAAAAGTATGAATAAGCATTGAATTAACATGAGGGTAATTATACCAGACACAATTCTTTTAACATCAGAAGTTTTTAACATCAGTTGTTTCTTATTTAAAGAAAACAAATAATAGGTATTCATCAGGGAACATAGAATGATAATCGGAATAAAGGCGTATTTTACCAGGCTATGAGCTTCAATAATATGATATTTGTTTAATATAAAACCAACTCCCGGAAAAATCAATGTATTTATCGTAAGATATATAGTTATAAAAGTTCCGGTATTTCGTCTTCCTGTAATTTCTTTTGAAAACTTGACAGCCATAAAACTGGCAAATATCAGAAAGGGAGAACTCAGATAGAAAGCAATATTGTTAATTAAAATAAGTAATTCCTGTTCAGCATATTGTGCAAGCAAAATATTAACTACAACCTGTCCCCAGAATACATAAAAGCCATACGCGAACCAGAAAACCTGGAAAAATATTACGGTTGACATAAAATCCGTCTGGTAAGTCGATCGTAAATGTGAGGAAATAAGGATTCCTGCTAAAATGATGCCAAGGGTCAAAATAAATATTACGAGTATAATCAGTTGAATCATAGGGTAAAGATATAAATATAAACCATGAAGGTAAAAATAGTCACTACTTAAGTATTGGAGGGCATACTAAAGTAGGAATTTATAAAAACACTACTTTGGTATGCAGTCGAAAGGAATATCAGTTCATAAATTTGTCTGGTAATCAAGTTTAATAAAACAAAAATAATGGAAACACAAAATCAGAATAAATTGGAAACAACCTTTGATGGAAGTTTTGGAAACGGTTGGAAAGTAATGAGCAAAGAATTTCTTGTATTGTTGCTTGTCGTGATAATTCTGGGAATAGTCAATGCTCCGACCCAGATATTCAGAATTAACATAAGTCCTGACCACTGGCATTGGGACTGGCATGACTTTGATTTATATAATATGGGTAATTTTGCCGTTCTGGGGATTTTAGCTATCATTCTGGGAATATTTGCTTTGGCATATGCTTTTTTGGTAATCCCTGTAATCAGGTACGGAGCTAATCTCATGTTTCTCCATGCTGTTCGTGGTATCAGGCCCCAGTTTGAAACACTAATTATGGGTTTTAAAGAGAATTACCTATACATTGTTTTTGCAAATTTGTTAAAAACTGCACTTTTAATACTTGGCACTATGTTTTGTTTAGTCCCTGGAATAATTGTAGCTTGTCGCCTGGTGTTTGTTTCGTATCTTGTGATGGATAAAAAACTGGATCCCATTGTTGCCGTGGAGGAAAGCTGGAGAATGACCAAAGGATATGGATGGACAATATTTTTAATGGGTATTATCTCCTTCTTTATCTATATTTTCGGATTTATCCTGTTATTTGTAGGTATATTACCTGCCAGCATGTGGGTTAAATCTTCATTTGCCAGCATGTATGAAGCTGTGCTTATCGAAAAAAATGCAAATACAGCTAATATAACGGAATAGAATAAGGTCAAAAAATATCAAACTGGCACATGGATTCTTAATATCATGTGCCTTTTTTTTTAAATTAAAAAGTTCGTTTCCTGCTTACGATTGTAACAAATTCTCGACCTTTAGCAACAAATCTTCTTTGTTAGTCAGCTTGTCACAATAATCATTTACAGGCAACCATTTGTTATCTCCGACTTCCTGTTCAAAGTCAAAACCGGTGGCTTCTTTAACCGCGGTCAGCATAAGAATGGGAATCTTCTTATACTTCTCATCCTTCTTTAATTTCCGTGCAAAATTGAAACCTTCATCCCTGGTAATCATCATCACATCCAACAGAATGAGGTCTGGTTTATTATTTTCCAACTTTTTTAAACCCAGTGTGCTGTTTGAAGCCGTATCTACCTGATAGCCATTTTTTTCAAGCATTTCCTTAATGGCTTGAGAATAATCAGGATCATCATCAATTATCAAAATTAATTTTTCCATTTTATTCTTCTTTTAGGGTAAAAGGGAAGGTTAATTAAGATAAAATTACAAAGTTCGGGAAAGAAATAAAAGTTTAAGAAGGTGAATTAGTTTTATTGATTAGAAATAAAAAAACCCGTTCAAAATAAACGGGTATTTTTTATGATTTAGAATTTTATGTCTTATTTTCCACTCCCACTACAATCAACTTGTTGAAGCCATACATCATAAGATTGCTTTACTGAAGCTGGTATTAAATCACATCCCTGATAATAATTGTTAATAGCCTGTACAAATGCCTCGCAAGTTGTCGAGTTAGGATTGGCACTATATGCCGTTAAAGCATCAGATGCTGCTGTAGAAAGTGTTGCACAATTATCAGCAGTTTTTTCCTTTTTTGAACAACCATTTATCAGGAAAATTGTGCAAATAAGCACTAAAACAATGTAAATTTTCGTTCTTTTCATATCAAAATAATTATGAGGTTAGTAATATATTTTATAAAGATAATTAAAAACACTACTGAAAAGGAATAATTTTTAAACCATAAATTATCGAAATAATTAATCAGGTTTTACTATTATCATTTCTTTATATTCAAGGTATTTGAGAACAAATTTTAGTTCAGACCATGTAACATCATCACCAAGAACAGATTTTGCAGGCCCCAGGAGATAATCACCTGTACTTACAAAATATTCGGTTATAAGTTCTATTTTTTTCCGGAGTAACAAACTCGTGAATATCAATCTCCCCGGTACCTGCAAAATGAGCCAGATGTCCCTCAATGGTTGTAAAAGCCATACTCCTCTCTTTCGCGATTTCTTCAATGGTTTTCCCCTCTTTAAATAGCTCCAAACTAACCTGCTTTGTATCAGGCTTTTTTTCTTTTTTCAGCGTGGAAATAACAGGTTGAATACGCTGGCTCTCCAGGTTATTTTTTGAGACATAATTATTGACAATTTCCAAAATTTCATTTCCGAATTTTTTTATCTTTTTGCTTCCAAATCCTTTGATCGTAGACAATGCCGATTCATTGCCAGGAAGAATATTTACCAATGCAATCATAGTTTTTTGCGGCAATATCATGTAGTGCGGCAAATTAAGTTCTTCGGCTTTTTTATTACGCCAGGATTTTACTATTTTAAATAATTCCGGATGAGGTATGCTCTCTGATGAAAACTCCTGAGTAACCTTTGTTCTTTTTCTGCCGGGAACTTTTTCAATGGATGCTTTTGCACGAACCTCAAGATAATCTTTTAGGTAAAAACCATTTGCGCATGATTGTATGCAGGCAAGCTTAATTCCCCAATCATACTTCAATTTGTTTATAAGATCATTCAGGGCTTTCCGAACCGTTTTGTTATCGGTTTCAAAAACTACTTGTTCGGCTGCATCCAGAACAATTGTTCCGGTTTTTTCCGAAAAATAGGTACATGCCTTCATAACTCTTTCCTGCAAAGCATCGTTTTCTCCAATATCGGGATTTTGCAAGATAAGTTGGAGAAGCTGGGAATAAAACTTATCTGACACATCCACTATTTCAGCCTTAACCAGTTCGTTCATCTTTGTAAAAGATTCCCTTGCATTTCCAACTATGCTTTCCTCATTTTCTTTTAGTAATTTCAACATCTGGAATATCCTTATTTGGATTGGTTTGAAATCGAATAATTCTAAAAGCAGTATCTTCTGATAATTCTTTTTCGAATCTTCCAGCAGTTGCCGGTTGGGAGGATTTTCAGTAATTTCACGGGTAAATTGTGAAACAAGACTATCGCTTTTTATTCCTCTTTGACCCAAAGGTGTACTCAGAACCAGACCTTCAAGTGTTTTGCACCTGCTAAGCGCTACATATACCTGGCCATGCGCAAAGGCGGCATGGGCATCTATGATTGCTTTCTCAAAGGTAAGTCCCTGGCTTTTATGAATGGTAATTGCCCAGGCCAGTTTTAGCGGATATTGTGTAAATGTACCTGCAATGGTTTCGGTAATTTCTTTCGTTTCTTCATCTATAGAATACTTAGCATTTTGCCATTCAACAGGTTCCACCGGGATTGAAGAAATTTCATCAGGACATTTCACATAAATGATATCATCTGTTATTTCTGTAATTTTTCCGATTTTCCCATTGTAATAAAGTTTATCCTGGGATAAGTCATTTTTTACAAACATCACCTGAGCTTCCGCTTTCAACACAAGTTCAAAATCGGTTGGGTAGGAATATTCAGGGAAATCGCCCTGCACAAGAGCTTTAAATGTATATGGCTTAGATTTCAGTCTTTTCAGTTTTAGATTATTCAATTCCTGAGCCTGAGCATTATGTGTTGTCAATATAATATAACCCTCTTTTGTATCAGGATTAAAACCGGGAACAAACCGCTTTTCAAGTTTTTGCAAGGTCTGCTCATCCAACTTGTTTTCTCTTATTTTATTCAGAATTTCGATAAAATCCGCATCGCTCTGCCGGTAAATATGTTCCAGCTCAATGCTTACATAATTGGTTTTCTGAAGCGCCCTGCTGCCAAAAAAATACATCGTATCATAATACTTCTGCAGGATTTTCCACTCATCATCTTTCACAATAGGAGCCAGCTGGTGAAGATCGCCAATCATAAGCAGTTGCACACCGCCAAACGGCTGATTACGGTTTTTATACCTGCGCAACACTTCGTCAATGCCGTCCAGAAGGTCGGCCCGGACCATGCTGATTTCATCGATAACAAGCAGGTCAAGGCTTTTAATGATATTTATTTTATCACGACTGAATTTATGGTAATTAACACGTGACTGACGGATTACTGTTTCAGCATCATCTTTATTTTCCTCCGGTATGTGAGGTCCAAACGGCATCTGAAAAAATGAATGTATGGTAACACCTCCAGCATTTATGGCAGCAACTCCCGTGGGTGCAACCACGATCATGCGTTTGGGAGATATTTTCTTTAATTGGTGCAGAAAGGTAGTTTTACCGGTACCGGCTTTCCCGGTAAGGAAAATGTTTTTATTGGTAGACTGTACAAAGTCAAAAGCGAGCTGCAGCTGTCTGTTAGAGTCCATTTCCATTGCGAACGTGCGAATTAAATTTTAACTAAAATAGCAATTTTCATTATTAATTACCAAAATGATAAAATAATTTGGAATTTTCGTAGGGATTTTTGCTGTCTGAGCATCCTATTAAAATAAACCAATTTAAATACCTGAATGAAAAAAACAATTCGACTGAAATATCTTATTCCTATACTTTTGGTTTTGGTTCTTGGCGCAATGAGCCTCTGTCCCGGTCCCTATCACGATGGAGTTTATGAAGGGAAATCTCAAGCCAGATATGTTCAGGAACCTTTTGTTGGTTTTGTAAAAATCGAGATCTTGAGAGGACATCTTTCCTCGATTGATTTTAAAATTGTAGATACCTTAAACAATGAGGTTTTTGACAGTACCTACGAAAAGCATTACCCGGGCAACCAGGTTTATATTGATCAATGCCGGCATGATTGGAAAGGGATTCAGAATTATCCCAAAAGATTAATGGAAATACAGCATATTGAAAAAGTTGATGCTGTTTCCGGAGCAACCTGGTCATATAATATTTTTAAGCAATCGAATCTTGTTGCCTTAAAGAATGCATGTAAATAACAGTTGGCTAAATGGTACTGAAAGATTCTGAGTATTTAATGCCCGTTAAAAAAGAAATACAATCCAATCATAGTTAAAATCAGAAAAATCCATAAAATCCAAACTTTTTTCTCGGGTTTAGGCAGCTCCCCAAAATCAAGTTCATTTTTATCATTCTCTTTTTTGCCATATTCAGAGAGGGTTATAATCAGGCTAAAAATAGCAATGATTACGAATATAAAGAATGACAGCAACAAAAAGTGTGGCCAGAAAGGATATTTCTCTGCTGGAAAAATCCAGAGATTCATCACGCCAATTCCAAAGCTGAAAGCAGTACCTGCAGTTAGTGCAAAATTGGCAGCCCGTGCTGTAGTTTTTTTCCATAAAACCCCCATCAAAAAAACAACCGACATAGGGGGAGCTATAAATCCGAGTACAGCCTGGAATTTATCAAACAGTTTCAATCCCTGAATCCGATCGATTGCCAGGGTTAGAAACACCGCTAATATTGCTCCAATAACCACGGCATACCTGCCCATGTTTATGATTTGTCTTTGAGTGGCTTCCGGTTTATATTTTTTCACATAAATATCCATGGTAAAAACGGTACTCAAAGAATTTAAGGCTGAATCGATTGTGCTGACAAGAGCAGCTATTAACACCGCCATAATCAGACCAACCATACCAACCGGGAAGAGCCTTGTAACCATGGTCATATATGCCTCATCTGGATTTTTCAATCCGGGATACAGAACGAAGCACGCAATTCCGGGTATGATAAATAATGCGACATCGAGTATTTTAAGCCATCCGGTAAAGTTGGCACCCAGCTGACCCTGTTTCAGATTTCTGGCGCCAAGAACCGATTGTACCATGGATTGGTCTGTGCACCAGAACCATACACCCATAATTGGATAACCCAGAATGATTGCCAGCCATGGATAATCCTTATTGTCGATTGGTAAAAGAAGATTCCAGTAATTTGAAGGAGTTTTTTCATATATTCCGTGTACACCTGTAACAAATTGATGCCACCAGGTAGTTAGATGACTTGCAGTATCCGCAGCGGCAAAATGATTTGCTACATCCAAACTGCCTATCTTTATTATACCTGCTACGGTTAATATTAAAGATACCACAATAAGCAGCAACATCTGAAATACATTCGTGTAAGCGACTGCCTTCAGACCTCCGGCAACAGTAAAAAAGGCCGCAATTGCAACCAGTATTACAACCGATTCCCAGGTTTCCAGATTCAACATCTGTCCGACCAGGATACTGCCTGCATAAAGTGTAAGCGCCAGCCAGGAGATCAAAATTGTAGCCAGACTGTACCAGGCCAGAATATTTCGGGTAGATTGTCCAAAGCGTTTGCCCATAAACTCAGGCAATGTCATAACACGAGCGCCAAGATATCGCGGTGCAAAAACCACTGCCAGCAGGAAAATAAATACAAAAGCGTACCAACCAAAATTTCCGGCAACAATCCCGGTAGTATATCCGATACTTGCAGATGCTATTAACATGGATGGTCCGACATTTGTGCCCCACATGGTAAAGCCAATACTTCCCCAACCTAATGAATGACCTGCAAGGAAAAGATTTTCTTCCGTATTTCTTTTTTTTATAAAACTTACCCAGTATCCAATGGCAACAAGTATAATCAAATATGTTCCAACAACGGCAAAATCTAATGGTTGTAAATAAGAATGAATGTTTTCCATGTATAGATGTGTAATATTTTGTAATGTAAATAATCGCTAAGCATCAGTATTGAAATTTTTCAACAATTTTCAAGGCTGCATCAATATCTTTTTCCGATTTAAAATGCATTAAAATATTTAAACCTTCATTGCCTACATTATCTAGCAAGGGTTGCAGCTGGTTCAACTCCACCCAGCAAGGCATTACGGCCTTCCCTTTTGACAGAATTTTTCTGTAAAGTCCATACCATTGAGGATCTCCTCCCTGTGGTTGTCCTTCACCCGGCGTCCATTGCACGGCATTTAATTCATCTATCTCAAGTACGGCATCCAGATGCCGGATAGCATCAACTCCATCAAGATGGTATAATGTAAAATCTATTTTTTGACACTGCTCACGCAGAAAGGGTTGGGTGAATCTTCTGAAGTCTTTTTCCGAAATCATAACAGAAATATCACTCTGTAATTTACTTACTGTACCCGGTCCCCAGATAGAAAAGTAACAGAAAGCCATTTCATCTTCCTCCCGGATAATCTCATAAATTCTGTCAAATACCTGGAAATAAATAGCATTGATTTTCTGAAGCTGTTGTTCGAGTATATCGGGTCTTAATAGCATATCCATCAACACGTTCTGAGTACCTTTAAGACTTGCAATCGTATCCAGACCCTCAATCAGATCCGGACAGCCAACAAAATAGTTACCATTGGAATTTTTTTTACAGGCTTTTAACAATTCCAGATGCACCTGCCACCATTTATTCTGTTCATTTAGGATAATTTCATCGTCAAAATCTTCTTTAGGTTTTATCCATATGGTATCTTCTCCTCCTTCAAGCTCAGCGCCAAGAATGGCAGCCAGAGAACCGGGTCCCAGATGCGTATTGGCAACCGGTAGGATATCAGCCTTAAAAGAACTTTTGGATAGCTGGTAATGTATGTAGTCAGCTCTCCATTCCGGATCAAACCAAAATTGATTTAGATCTTTTGCAGGTGAGGGTGGGGGTAATAATTCATGTGGTTTTCCATCCATAGGGATATGTTCCCACATGCTCAACACAATTCCTTCGCTTTTCCACCATTGCCGATATCGCTTTTTTGATTCTTCCCAGTTTTCTTTCCAGGCTGGTATCATAAGATTTTTTATTAGATATCTTTAATCACGTCACCAATTTTCGATTCATATAATCCCTTAAATGTAGTATCAAATTTTATGTGTACAGTTTTTGTCAAATCCATTTCATCAGTGCAATTTACAGTTAAGGGATACATAGGGATTTCAGCTCCATATCTCACCCACACAGGCATTTCAGAAAGTGGAGTCTTATAATTTTTTAACCATTTCGGCCCCCTTGAAATACTGCCATCAAAAAGATTTACCCACTTGCCGGAAGGTAAGTAGACATCGCGCTTGTTGGATGAATTCATTACCGGAGCCACCAGGAAATCATCGCCAAAATAATACTGATCATCCATATACCAGCAGACAGTATCTTCAGGATGATGAAAAATCATAGCCCTGAGCACAGGAAAACCTGAAGCAATTGTTTTTTTGCTTTGTTCAAGGATGTATGGAATCAGGGCATATCGCAGTTTCCACCATTGTTGCACAATGTTTGAAATAGTTGGATAATGATAGGGTTCCCGCTTGGATGTACCGTGGTACCTTATGTGTGAGGTAAAAACCCCGAATTGCGTCCAGCGAACATATAAATCATCCGGAATTACCGAGTTCATGAAATCGGGTACGCCATGAAATCCGGGAACATCATGGCTCCAGAATCCAAATCCGGACAAGCCGAGATGCAATCCTCCCTTCAATGTACCGGCCATCCCATCCCAGGAGCATGCTGCATCTCCTCCCCAATGCAGGGGATATCGCTGGCAACCTGCCCAACCGGCACGAGCCCAGATAATTCCTTCACCAGTAATCTCTTTGGTAATCTCAAAGGCTGCCTTTTGGTAAAGCAATGCATATAAATTATGCAAAAGTTCGGGCGCCATATTTTCATAAACTGCATCCATATGAATCGTTTCACCGAAATCGGTTTTAATACAGGCTACTCCCATATCAAGCAGATTTTTTATAAGCCCTTTATACCATTCAACAGCTTTTGGAGATGTAAAATCAATGGTACCGGCATAATCCAGTTCGCTGAAATTAGAACCTTCCTGCACTTTTTTTTCTTTGATGGGTGCAATATACTTGTTTCTGACTGCTTCATCATGCTGTTCGGCATTGGCTGCAATGTAAGGCAATTGCCACAGACTTACCCTGAAACCTTTCGATTTTAGTTCAGCAATAAACTTCTTTGGATTGGGAAACCTTTCATCGTTAAACTTCCATTCACATAACCAGTCGGTCTTGAACCAGCCTGTATCAATATGAATGACATCACATGGAAAATGTTCCTTTCGAAGTCTGTCGCAAATTTCAGTGACTTCATTTGCAGAAAAATAGGTCATCCGGCTCATCCAGATTCCAAAACTCCAAAGAGGGGGGAGACTTGGAAAGCCGGTTAATTGCCTGTATTGATTAAGAATTTCTTCGATGGAATCGCCTGATATCAGAAACAAATCAAGTAAAGGTTGCTCTGTAAAAAATTGCACAGACCTGGTGGAATGATTAGTCAAAGATAATTTCGAATGGGCCGATGTATGTAAAAAAATCCCGTAGATACGGCTTGAAATGAAAAATGGAATATTTTTGTAGGTTCGCCGGCTGTTTACACCTTGTCCGTCCTGGTTTTCAAGCTGAAAAGTTTTTCCTGATAAATCAAGTTTTGTAAAACGTTCTCCGGTTCCAACAAATTTTTCGTTAGGTTCAGCATGGAATGAAATCGTTGCCTTGTCGTTTTTTCCTTCCTTCTGAACAAATGCCAGTGCCAAAGCATCATGTCTGGCAGGGAAAAACTGATCATACGCACTGATTTTTATTTCTTTTTTACCATCGGGGAAAAATGATGCATTAAGTGTTTCATCAGGTTCCGGCAGGAGTGAACTCCAGAATTCAGTTTCAATCGGATGAAAATTGAATACAGCCTTTTTTATTCCACGGGTATCTGTAACAATCCACTCATTTCCTTTTTTTTCAAACCGGAGTGGAGTAGATTTTAGTTCCGGAGCAATCAACAACATAGGAGAGTCGGGCATGTCAGGAATACCGAATCCTATGGAGATTCGCAATATCTTTTCACCGTATGCTCTTAAACGAAGATTATATTCCTTTCGAGGTACATTTTTATCTGCAGCTATTTCATTTGAATATTTTTGTTTTTGAAACGGAACAGAAATTATAACATCTTCACCCAATTGCTGTATCGCGCTGGGTTTACATGCTCTCCATAAGGATTCTTCTCCTTTCAGTGCAAGATCAAAATCCAGAAAGTCAAACAGGTAATAATTGGTTTGTTTCATTACAGAACAAAATGCAGTTTGAAAACATCAAATATAAATATTACTTATTAAAATAATGACATTAACTACATCTTGTTGGAGATATCACTTACAAGAATAGAATAATGAAACATATAAATTGGAGGAGAAAACTTTTTCAATGCTTCAATCACCATCAGAATTAATATAGAAGCCTTCCTTCGACTTACTATAACAAGACAATGGAGTGGTAAATCGGGTTTCCCGAAAATTTGGAATGTAAGATAATACAAGCCATTAGGTTCGGAAATTTTATATCCTGTTGACATTTTGAATTTTATTATCAACAAATATAATTTCAGGCAATAGCCTGTACGGATATGTTCGACTAAGGCTGTAGCCTTAGCCGAACTGTTTGCTTTTTTATTTAATTATAGCCTCGAAAGAACTGGGGGGTCTGGTCGATTATTAGTTATCATTATAATAAAATATAGTGATAATAAATAACTGAAAAAGTACATTGATGAATCCTTGTATGCAACTTACATGCAAAAAAAAACCACCTACATTCTCTATTCTATGTAAGTGGTTTATTCTTAATTGTCGGGGTATCGTTTTCGATGCTCGAATGCGCCTTTTACAGCAAAAAATGGATAATGGGAAAAAATAATTTCCCTGTCATTATCATTTTTATAAACAGGTTTTAAGCAAAAGAAATTTGTTATTAACAAATTGAAGTTTTTTATCGGAAAAACTTCAACTTCCACCAGGCGACCAAAGGTCGCCAACAGCCTGGCGGGAACCGCCAACAACTGAGCGTCAAAACAGGTCGTCCGAACGTCAGCATCAGAGGGCGTTTTAACGCCCTCGTCAGGTGTCGGGATGGATGGAGGCGTCAAAGCGATGGGCGATGTCGTCAGCCAGATAAAAGCGTCAGCATGTGGCAGCGTCAAAGTGGCTTCGTCAACGGTCGGAAAGGAATTTTCTTTCAGCCCTGCCTCGCCTTCAGGCAGGCTTTTAGGCTTGCCTTTCGAATAGGAAGGCTGATATTCCGAACGAAAAGAATTATTTTTCAAATCATCAGGCTGAACCGAACTCGCCTGTTTAAGGCGAGAGAGCTCACCGCAGGTAAAACCTGAGATTTTATTCATCTGGATGATTTGGAAAACTATTTTCAGGGTCAAGGGAGTGAACCGGAGAAAGAAAACAGATAAAAAACCGGATATTCTTTTCAGAATCAAATTAAGAAAAGATCTTTCGGCGGTTTCCGCCGGGTTAGT
This sequence comes from uncultured Bacteroidales bacterium, assembly GCA_963781805.1. Classification (GTDB taxonomy): domain Bacteria; phylum Bacteroidota; class Bacteroidia; order Bacteroidales; family UBA10428; genus JAFGPL01. The sequence continues at coordinate 3,011,146 of CAWAHF010000004.1, read as the reverse complement.
TGAGCCCCGGAACGGGGCTTCTTTTGGGCGCTCTTTTGTTTTCGGATTTTACCGTGGGGAAATAGGTTTTTTGGCGGATTTTTTGTTTCGAGGGGTGGCGTTTTGCTCTTTTGCAAAAGTTAGTGCAACCCGAAGGGTGCGTGCTTTTGCAAATGTGCAAAACCAGGGCAGGACAAAAAATGTGACAAAAAAACTATGTGTGGTAGAATTTAAACTATTTCCCGCTTTTTATACAACTGCCTAATGATATTTCGTAATGTATTGTTGAAGATTCTGGGTAGATATGATAAAAAATAACAAGCTACCTGGTTGTTTAGAAGTAGATTTCTCTACATTCAATGACTTACAGGCAGCCTGTTTATTTAAAAACTCCTTTCCCATAATCGCCAAAGCTTGTTTGAAACTCTCCAACTGTTATTTGATAAATGCTATCGCTTATTCGATAGTAGCTACTGCATATTTGAAACACGCCAAAAATAATTTGATAAAATCCAACGCTTATTTGAAACTCTCTATCACAAATTATACAAATGATATCGGGAGTTGCAATTTCGCCAAGACTTATTTGATAAACTACCTTTCATATTTGAAAAAGGATGGTGCAAGTTTTAAAAAGACGGCCCCAGGTTTGAAGTTACACTTTATATCTTTTGAACTCCAAGCCTGAGATTTGACGAAATTGGGGGCTTTTTGCACCAAATACGGACTTTACATAAGACTTTACGTCCAATGCTATATCCACGAGACCAATAGTTTCTTTATAAAGGACATCATTTCTTGCAATGCGGGCGTTGCTTAAAGGTGTGGTTGCATCAACAACAGCCTTGTTTTTTGCTTTTAAATCTTCCAATAAGGCTGAAAGAGTAGTTACTTTCAATTCTTCTTCATTGGGATTATAAGCCGGAATAGAGCCTAATAAATTTATTAGTTTATCGAAGTTGTCTATACGGTTATCAAAACTTAACTGAGAAGCTGAAATTTCAGTTTGTTCTTTACCCTGTTGGGCTAAAGCTTGTTTTTCTTCTTCTGTAAGTTTAGCGGAAGCCCGGCGACCCTGTAATTTACGAACCAGCGTTTTAGCTTTCTCATCTGTTTCAGGTGTGGTGTCTGCTGCTTTTAACGCATTTATTACTCGGGTAATGAGCTTGCTTAATGGTTTAAAAGCACCTTCACGTGCTGCGACGGCATTGCTATATGCAGGTAAAGCTGCGTTTACTGCATTGATAGAACCTTGAGAATCACTCTGCATTGTTGATAATGCGGTTAATGCAAGAGTTGATTTTGTGGGATTGTAACCAGCACCATAACCAGTGCAGAAGGAAACGAGTTTTCCAAAATTTGCCACATTCTTTGCGTGGCCTGTTTCGATAGTACTTGACATAATTTAAAAGTTTTAGTTGGAAAATAACGTATATCAATTTTTCTAACGCAAAAATCAGGCCTTTATTATTTAGAATGAATTTTGAATGACATTTGAAAATATGCCAAAAAAAAGTAAACCACCCTAAAAGGGCAGCTTACCTAATGAAAACGATAGCCACAAGAGCTGAATGGAGACCACCGGCACCGAACCACGAACAATATAGAACTGGAAACGAGCCGAACTGCATGCGTAGGAGACCAGCCACCAGCCAGCCAACCTACAACGAAAAATACAATAAAACATAATGCCCTTGCAGGCACAGGATGGGGGTAAAAGATGCAAGGGCAGACCAAAAAATACTACTTGAGGAACGAAAGTGGAGATTTTTTGAGGCTGGCGTAGCGAAACCTTGTCAGATTTTGAAACCAGCCTGTAACTTTGCTATTATGTTTTGGTTTATTTGTTTTACTATAACTTAAGAATTCAGGTTCAAGAAAACATAAGAATCTATTTTTTATAAATAACTGATTACAAAACCAGAATGAACTGTTTGGTTAGTAGTTTTGAATACCTCATTAAATCTTTTTATCTTTGGAGGTGTAAATTAATTAATGTGATTATTGAGCAATAGTACTATTATAATCATAATAACTGAATGATATGAACCTCACAAATTGGCAGATTTTAGGCATCGTTGTTCTGGTTTTAGTCTTCCACCTTGTTTTTATCAAGGCTATTTTGCTATTGATTGATTATATGAAAAACTATAAGGGTTAATCCAGAAATCTATCAATATCCTTAACTTCTCCAAAAATTACCATAATTTCATCTTTACCTAAAATTGTATCTGCTGTGGCTATTCCTTTAACTTCCAGAGTGGAATGTTTTATGCCTAACAAATTTCTTCTGTAAGATTTTGAGATTGTGGTCAGTACAGTAAGATTGTATTCGGTGCGGATGTTAATTTCTCTCAGTGTTTTTCCTTCAAACCTTTCCGGTACATCAGCTTTAACAATGCTATATTTGTCTGAGAGTTCAAAAGAATCAATTAATCCATCTGTGGTTAAATTCCTGGCCAGTTTTTCTGCCGAATCCTGTTCCGGATGCACAATTTCCACAATACCCATAGCATGTAATACCTTTTCCTGAGTATTTGAAACAGCTCTGCCAATAATTCTTTTGGCATTAAGTTCCTTCAAAATGGCAGTTGCCATAATGGAATTCCCTTCGTGTTCACCTATACTAATTATGACAACATCAGCATCATGAACCGGCAAGTCCTTAGCAGAGTGGATATCAGTACAGTCTGCACAAATGGTATGGGTTATTTCGTTTTTGTACATTTCAACCTTTGGCATACTGCTATCGACACCAATAACTTCATGTCCGAGTTGGGTTAACCTTATGGCTAACGCAGAACCAAAATTCCCTAAGCCAATAATTAAAAAGTTCATGTTAGTAATTTTAATTTATTAATATACCTTCTGTCGGATATTGAAATAATTTCCCTGTTGATTTCCTGAAGAAAGAAGCAAGAAATGTTAACGCCCCTACTCTGCCAACAAACATAGCAAGAATAATAATATACCTGCCTGCCACCGATAAATCGCCAGTAATTCCACGACTCAAGCCAACTGTACTAAAAGCCGAAAAAGCTTCAAATATTAAATCAGTAGCTTGCTTATCCGGCTCTGAAATAAGAAGAAAAAATATGACCATTCCAATTAAAAATAAAGAAAGAAAGACAAAAGCAAATGAACGCCTGAGTGAGTTTTCAGGAATTTGTCTCCGGTTTAACTCTACCTTATCTTTTCCTCGTGCCAAATGTATTACGTTTAACACAGCTAGTGCAAAAGTGCTGGTTTTAATCCCTCCACCTGTTGATGCTGGTGATGCCCCAATCCACATTAACAAAACAATAAACATTAAAGTGGGTATGCGAATTGCAGTAGTATCAATGGTGTTAAACCCAGCGGTACGTGGTGTAGCAGCCCCAAAAAAGGCGGTAATAAGTTTTCCTAATCCCTTATGTTCAGCTAAGGTATTATTAAACTCCAAAACTAAGAAAGAAAGCGTACCGGCAATTAGCAGGATAAGTGTTGTATAAAGTACAAGTTTTGTATTCAGGCTTACAACATGCGCCTTGTGTAAAATCTCTCTTCGCTTATTCAATCTCAGAATTCGATTAATCGACAGGTGCTTAATCCATGCATAAAAATTAATTATCACCGGAAACCCTAATCCTCCTATGATAAAAAGTAAAGCTATTGTTATATGGAGCATATAATTAAAGCGAAAATTTATATCGTAAAGACTATTTGAAAGTGTTGAAAAACCTGCATTACAAAATGCAGATACTGAATGAAACAGTGAAAAGAAAATGGTATTGGACTGATTGAGATCTGTTTTCATTTGCATGTTAAAAAAGATAAGGACAAAACCGCAAGCTTCTACCAATAAAGTGAAAAAGAGTATTTTTTTAAGTGTGCCAAAAACTTCTGAAATTCTATTCTCGCTTGTCAATGAACCTAATAAAATCAGGTTATGGTATGAGGAACCACCCATAAAGAAATAGGCAAAAAAGCTGGTGAAAGTCATTATTCCGATACCACCAAGTTGGATAAGTATCATTAGGATTGATTGACCGAAAACGGTAAAATAACTACCGGTATCAACCACAATCAAGCCTGTAACACAAACAGCACTGGTAGACGTAAATAAAGCATTGGTAAAGCTGATACCTGTATGTGTAGCACGCGGCAACATGAGTAAAAAGGCCCCGGAAATAATTAAGGTTGCAAAACCTAATGCAAAAATTGCAGCCGGATTGGTCCGTTTGTAGCGTAAATTTAGTTTAAGACCCGACAATTCGCGAATAAGACTAACCGTAAACACAATAAAGAGCCAGGCTTTCGGATTAATAGTTGCAGTTGTATGACTTTCTGCAAGTTCACCGAAATTAATAGTTACCAAAAGGTAATTATAAAAAACCCAAAGGGCCAGGTCTATCAGCCATATTTTGATTTTTTGATAATTCTTAAAATCAACGATATACTTAGCAGGTACACTAATTATAATACCTGTCAGAAAAACCAAATACAAATAACCGATAAAATTTAATGTTTTAGCTCCATGGTCAAAACCAATATCATACAGCATGGTGCATATAGCCAAAAAGCTTAAGAAAAGGGGAAGGTATTTTAATTGTATCTTCTTCACTATTGTTCAGGATAGATTATTACAATATTGTTTTTGTTATACATGGAAATAGTGTTATTCATCAAATGTTCAAAATTCTTGTTATATGAAATTGTTTTTTTTCTGGAATGAACAAAAATTAATAATTCTGAAGCAGAATGGTTGATAATATTACCCATTTGGTTCATAACCGGATTTTCCTGCAATTCAAAATATTTTGAAGTATTGGTCCGGTTATAATATCTTTTCACAGCATCGAGTGTAAGTCTGGATTCGCAATATACTATTGCTTTGAGTTGTAACTTCTTTATAAGGTAAACCAGTGTGTCGAGCCATAAATGAAACCCTTTTTCGTACTGTGTATTTTCCGGGCAAAACAGATGAATTTTACGAACCTGCCGAAAACTGGAAGGTGTTTTCAAAACGAGCAGCATTCGTTCGGTTTTTTCAAGCAGGTTGTTTAGTACATTCCCAAAAAGGATATGAAAAGGGGTGCTGCGGTTATTCCATCCCATTACTATACTTGTTGCCACAACTTCCTCTGCTGCTCTTACGATGCCGTTAGTCACATTATTATCGATACGCGAACTGGTCTCAAATGAAACGTCTGACTGTAAAGAATCAATTACTTCTAATACTTTTTTTTGGTTTTTATTAATGTTTTCCCTTACCTCTTTCCGGTTTGTAAAAATGGTGAGCGGATAGACTGGGATATTATTATCCTCTCTTTTAATGAGGCTGGCAAATTCCAGAAGATTCTCCATATTTTGGGGATTAGCAACCGGGACAATGATTTTTTGTTTCACAATATTTTCATCACCGGTTGATTCGACCTCTTCAAACATCAATTTTTTACCTGCCTTTTGTGTAATATACGAACTGTATAGGCTGGTTATAAGTATTAGTATTACTGTGTTGTTAAGCAGCGTTTCGGGTATTAAACCCATATTGAACCCGATAAGGATAATAGCAATGGCAGAAGCAGCCCTTGACACACTAAGCCCAAAAACAAGGTTCGTTTCAGTTTTTGTAGTATGCATAAACAGTCGTGTTAACAATGCAGCAAAATATTTACCCGCTATTGCTGTAACCATTAGAATAACTAAAAATCCGATTTGTATAGGCTGGTTAAGGTAGACCTTGAAATTGGCTAAAATACCAATCGAAATTAAGAAGAAGGGAATGAAAAGATTATTTCCAATAAACTCAATGCGCTTATAGAGCGGAGAAGTGTTAATTATTTGACGGTTCAATACCAAACCACTAAAAAAAGCACCAAGTATAGGTTCAATGTCGAGTAAAAAAGCTATCAGGGCTGATGAAAAGAGGACAACCAAGACAAAGATGTATTGAACGCCCAAATCGCCTTCATATTTATTTAAAAAAACTCTTGAAAGCCTAGGTATGACCATTATTACTATAAAGAAGAACAAGAGGAAGTGAAGCCCGAGTATTATCAGCCCATCCATTTCAAAACCCTTATCAGAAAAATTTGTTATTAGTTCCATGGCTACGAGCGCAAGAATATCAGCTATTATTGTTGCGCCAACTATTATGGTAACTATAGGCTTGCTGACAATACCTAACCTGCCCAGCAATGGGTATGAGATAAGGGTGTGTGAAGAAAGCATGGCCGCAACCATCCACGAGGCCATTATTTGGTAGTGCAGTACATACCTGCAAACCAGGTAACCCAAAACAAAGGGTATGATAAATGACGCTAACCCAATAAAAATACTTTTCGACTTGTTTTCAATAAAGTCAAGCAGGTCGATTTCAAGACCTGCCAGAAACATCAAGTATAGTAAACCTATTGTGCCCAAAAGGCTGAATTCCAAATCGGGCGATATCAGGTTAAACCCATGTGGGCCGATAATTGCACCGCTCAACAGTAATCCTGCGATGGATGGGATACGTATGCGTTCAAAAAACACCGGGCCAATAAGTAGTATTCCCAGCATCAGGGCTATAATAATAACCGGTTCTTCAAAGGGAATATTTATTGCTAAAAGTATCAAGAGCAATATGCTTTAGGTTTAAGAATTAAAATTAAACTGACTGATTATTATCTGATTCGATGGCATTCCTTTTTCGCTTTAGAAAACTTCCGAAAAATTCAGGTTTTATACTAAGAACTATTACCAAAGCGGAACAAATAATAATACTAAACAGCACAATAGAATATCCCAAATCAAGAATTATTTCACCATGAGGCAGTCCGCGTTGTAGCGGCAAAGAAGCCAATACTGCCGGCACAAGTCCTTTTGGTGTCATAACAGATATTATAGTTCGCTCTGGTTTCGTAATTCCTTTACCTGTGAGAAATATTGCGCCCGGTATACGGAATAAGATAATAAGCAATACAATTAAAAACCCTGTTGCATAAACCCCTAGAGAACCAAATTGCAATGAAATGCCAACATACACAAAAAAATAGGTCTGCATAATAAAAACAATTTCAGCAAAAAAGTCCCTTTCATTTGGATTAAACCCTGAACTCTCAAAGGAGAAAATTTTTCTAAATTTTTTAGAATTACCAAAAACTTCGATATTACCCAGCAAAATTCCAAAAGACAAAACAGCTATACCTCCGTTTAAACCTAAAAGCTCAACTATTCCATAGAGTACAAAAACAAAGGCAAGGGTTGTAAACATGGAGTTCTTAACACTTCGGATCCGGCCAATAAGTGCAGACCAAAAGAACCCACTAAGCAGCCCAAGCGTTATGGCAAACACAAATGCTTTCCACATTTTTGATAATACCATCCCAACAGATACCACACTTGCTGAAATGCCATCGAGTAAAGCAAGGCCAACAACTAAACACAGCACATCACTTAGAGCCGATTCCAGAATTAAAACAGAAGTGCTTTTTTCACCCATTTTTAATTGTTTAACCATAGGAATAACTACCGCCGAAGATGTTCCACCTACAATAGCGCCCATAAATACAGAACTAAGTATGTCAATTGATAGCAACCAACGCGAGAGATAGGAAGTTAATATAACGGTAATAATAAAATTTAATATCGTAAGCAAAGCAGCCGAGCCAATGGCTTTTTTAATTTCTTTGAAGTTTAAGCCTGAGCCACTTTCAAATAAAATAACAATGAGTGTTATGGTTGTGAATACATTTCCGAGCTTGCCGAAAAAATCCTTTGTTACAATACCACTTATCGGGCCAATAATAATACCAATCAACAACAATAAAAGTACATTCGGGATTTTGGTTTTATCAAAAAGCTCATTAAATACGTGGGATAAAAAAATCAGTAACCCAAGGATTATTATTGTTATATAAATATTCATATCAATATGTATTATTTACTCCAAAAAAAGCGGGTAAAAAGCATGATAACCGTATATATTTCTAATCTGCCTACCAACATTAAGAATGATAAAAGCAATTTACCTGATTCAGGCAAATGGGCAAAATTACTTGCAGGCCCAACTGTTCCAATGCCGGGGCCTATACCAGCCATACAAGTTGCTACAGAACCAGCAGCCGTTTTTCCATCTATTCCTATAAAAACCATTAACATACTCCCGGCTATAAATATGATTAAATAAACAGAAATAAAGGTCAGGATGGAACTGTTAGTTTCATCATCAACCGAAGAACCATTGAATCGTACAGGTATTATAGCCTTTGAAGACATTTGTTGTTTGAATATTCTTTTTATATTTTTTAGTAATATCAAATGCCTGGCCATTTTAATACCCCCGGCAGTTGAGCCTGTGCTGCCGCCCAGAAACATGGCAAAGAAAATCAGGATCCAGGCAAATCCGGGCCATAATAAATAATCGGTTGTAGCAAACCCTGTGCAGGTAACAATTGATATTACCTGAAAAAATGCTTCGCGGAACGATTCTTCAAGAGGCTTGTTCGTTTTTATATAAAGTGCGGCAGATATTATAAGGCCGATAATGATAATTACAACCAAATAGAATTTTAATTCCTCATTTTCATTTACTTTCTGAAAATTTCTTTTCAGCGCATAATAATGAATTATAAAATTTGTTCCTGCAAGCAACATAAACGACATGATAACATACTGGATGTAGGGTGAATAGTTGGCAATGCTGGTATTTTTTGGAGAGAACCCGCCTGTTGCAACTGTTCCAAATGCGTGGCACACGCTTTCAAAGAGGTTCATTTTTCCCAATAACAATAGTATTACTTCAGCGAAGGTTAGAATTAAATAAATCCAAAATAAACGGTATCCTACCGATTTTATTTTTGGTTTTATTTTCTCCTGCAAAGAAGATTCTAATGTAAATAGGTTGTAACCACCTATTTGAAGGGTTGGCATTATTACTATAAACAAAACAATAATACCTATACCACCAACCCAGTGGGTTAAACTTCGCCAGAAAAGTATTGATTTTGGCAAGCTTTCAATATCTGTTAATATGGACGAACCAGTTGTAGTAAAACCAGAAACCGATTCAAAAAGGGCATCAGTAAAAGAAGGAATAGATTTTGAAAATAGATAGGGTAAAGTCCCAATTAAACTAATAATTACCCATGATAAAGTAACCGTTAAATATGCGTCTTTTTTGGTTATAACTATGTCTTCACTTTGTTTCTTTGTAATAATGTACAAAACAAGCCCTGCTATAAAAGCAATTATTGCAGACCATAAAAATGGCATATATGATTCTGTATAATATAAGGCTATTCCTACGCAACTAACTAAAGCAGCAGTTATTATAAACAGATTTCTGCTTACTACTTTAAATACTATTCCGAAATTAACAATGCTGGTCATAATAATATTCTCACTCGATTTTCGATTTGCCGGAATTAGCTTCTAAAACAATTTTTTCAAATATTTCTTCCAGCTTTTCTAATTCATGGTTCGATTCAATTTCGATTTCTTTATTAAAGTTGATTTTATAAAACTCCATCATCCTAACGGTCAAATTATCAATGGGGTTTATAAGCATCATAGGAAGTGTTAGTATTAGAACACATAAAATAACCAAGGCCACAATACCAACTTTTTCCTGGATGTTTAAAACTCTGAGCGCTGAACTTTTTATTGTTTCATTTTTATTTTCAAGTAACACTATATTGAGGTCATGAATACTTAGAATGTATTCACGTAGATTTTGGTACTTCTCATGATAGACAGGGTAATTAATCCTGTATTCATAATTAAGTATGCTTGTACAGTACTTATTATATGCCTTTTGAAGAGATTCTGTAATCTCTTGTTCTCCGGTTTCGGTAATGTTATTTTGTTGAAGTTTGAGGTTTTTTTCAAATTCATTTAATAATGGTTGTATAAATAGCAGGCTATCTTCTTCATGAATACTATCACTATTGTCACTCTGTATTAATATGGTATTTAGTTCATCTACTATCTTTAGCATCTCAAAAGTATATTTTACCGAAGGGTAATTGTCTTTTAATAAAGATTGTGCGTTATTTGCCACAGCATGGTTAGCTCCTATATTAAGGATTAGTACAGTGAACGAAACAATGAACACTGAAAATATGGCAACAATCATTTTGGTTTTAATTCTTTTCATATTATTAGATTTTTAAACAACAGTTTTTTAAAGTTCATCTTCCACTTTTTCCAGAGGATTAAGTAAATCATAAATATTTACTTTCAAAATCTTGGCAACCCTGTAAAGTGTTTCAACGGAAGGTTGAATTTCGTTTCTACACCAAAGCGATACTGTGTTTGGCTTTTTATTCATTTGTTCTGCCAGCCATTTAATTGTCTTTTCCTGGTCGGCAAGTACTACTCGTATCTTATTAAATTTAATGCTTTTAGCCATTGTCTAATTAAATTATTTAAACAAATATAACAAACATTAATAACTGAGTATTTATATATGAAATAGTGTATATACATATTATTATTAATTATATAATCATATATAAATTGTATTTAATTAATATATTTAATACTTTTACTCATATCATTAATTTATTAATTATTTCTGTAGTATGAATAGTAATGGTAATGTAATTATTGAGATTATTAGGGAAGACATGCGATTTAACCAATATATCTCTGCCCTCAGAAAACTTGGAATTGAAGTTTATGAATTTGACCTGGACTTAATGAGTATAGTTGCCAAATTAATGGGAATTAGTTATGAGGATATGACGGATACATGGATGGAACTATATGTTACAGAATTGAGTAAATGTGAAAGTGTTCCGATGGAACCTTTAGGAAAAAACCTTTATTCTTTGGCAGAAGAATGTTATGAAACTTTAAAAACTTCAATTTTTTAAAGCATGATGATGTGGGCGGAGCACTGTCATAGATTAGAACCACTGACTTTATTGTCCGCCCAATGGCAGAAGCCTTCATTAGAACGTTGGAGGCAGATATTTTTTGGCGGAGCTTTTGACAAGCGGGTCTGGATGCTCTTTGCCGCCCGCAGGAACGAGGACAGCAATGTGCATAGAAGGGATGGGGTCTCAAAAACTGTGACAAAAAATATGTGGGTTGGCCTCTTTTTCGAAAATCCGAAAACAAAAGAGCGCCCAAAAGAAGCCCCGTTCCGGGGCTCAACTAACCCGGCGGAAACCGCCGAAAGATCTTTTCTTAATTTGATTCTGAAAAGAATATCCGGTTTTTTATCTGTTTTCTTTCTCCGGTTCACTCCCTTGACCCTGAAAATAGTTTTCCAAATCATCCAGATGAATAAAATCTCAGGTTTTACCTGCGGTGAGCTCTCTCGCCTTAAACAGGCGAGTTCGGTTCAGCCTGATGATTTGAAAAATAATTCTTTTCGTTCGGAATATCAGCCTTCCTATTCGAAAGGCAAGCCTAAAAGCCTGCCTGAAGGCGAGGCAGGGCTGAAAGAAAATTCCTTTCCGACCGTTGACGAAGCCACTTTGACGCTGCCACATGCTGACGCTTTTATCTGGCTGACGACATCGCCCATCGCTTTGACGCCTCCATCCATCCCGACACCTGACGAGGGCGTTAAAACGCCCTCTGATGCTGACGTTCGGACGACCTGTTTTGACGCTCAGTTGTTGGCGGTTCCCGCCAGGCTGTTGGCGACCTTTGGTCGCCTGGTGGAAGTTGAAGTTTTTCCGATAAAAAACTTCAATTTGTTAATAACAAATTTCTTTTGCTTAAAACCTGTTTATAAAAATGATAATGACAGGGAAATTATTTTTTCCCATTATCCATTTTTTGCTGTAAAAGGCGCATTCGAGCATCGAAAACGATACGCCGACTTAACAAGACGAGTTGGTTTTTGGCCTCCTCGTCTTTTTCTTTTGTCCCTACACCAGCCCCAACACCGTCCGCCCACAACTCCCATTCCTTGCGGTATTCGGACACCAAATCAAACGGCGGCACGACATCCATTAGGACTTTTGCGGGTGGGGCGGTTCGGGTCAATTTTTTTTACTCCGCTGTCCTCTCGGGTTGGGGGCGTGGGTAGCAAGTGCAAAGGCAAACTGAACACCTTTGAAAATTTAATTATGGTTGTGAATTTGCCTTTGCTCTTGCCTGCATGGGGTGGGCAAAGGCTGGAAAAATGCAAGACCACGTTTTTGGCGGATTTTTTGTTTTGTGGGCGGGGTACTGCGGTTGCAAAAGTTAGTGCACGAAGTGCGTGCTTTTGCAATTGCAGGACGAAGGGCTGGACAAAAAATGTGACAAAATAAGGGGGGCTGCATTTTTTTAGCTTTTGGACACAGAAGGGACGGCTTTTATTTTTTGGCGTGTGTTTTTGATTCTGTGCGGTTTGATTTGCCCTTTGCTTTTGCATACCTTAATCCATTAAACAAAAGCATGCAAATAGTAAAGGGCAAATGAAGGGTTGGTTCAAAAACCATGACAAAAAATAAAAAAGGCGCGATAAGTGCGCTGGCATTGGGCTGGAAAAAATCATTTGATAAAGCCAGCTTTACGGATGCCCAATTAATAACGAAATAAATAAACCCTGTGGTTATGAAAACGAAATATTATGTTTATGCACGTAAGTCAACCGAAGATGAAGAAAGACAGGTAATGTCGATTGAAGCGCAGTTGACAGAAATAAATGAATTTGCCCGAAGGGAAGGGGTAAAAATTGCCCAGACCTTTATAGAAAGTAAAAGCGCCAAGAAACCTGGCAGGCCCGTTTTTAATGAGATGGTGGGCAAGATATATGAAAGCAAAGAGCCTATCGGAATCCTTGCATGGCATCCAGACAGGTTAGCCCGTAACAGTGTGGACGGCGGGCAAATCATTTATTTGATTGATATAAAAAGGATAGTCTCTTTAAAGTTCCCAACGTTTTGGTTTGAACCGACGCCACAGGGTTTATTTATGTTGCAGGTAGCATTTGGGCAGTCTAAATATTACAGCGATAACCTTTCTGAAAACGTAAAGCGGGGCATCCGTCAAAAAATCAGGCGGGGGGAATGGGCAACGTTAGCCCCTACCGGGTACGTGAACAATCCGAAAACCCGTAATATAGAACCTGACCCTATTAAAGCCAGGATACTTAAAAAGGGGTTTGAAGAATTCGCTGACGGGAAGCATTCTTTGGAAACGTTCCGCCACCGCCTGTATTTTTTGGGGCTGGCGAGCAAAGTGGGCAAGCCGATTGCAAAGGGTGCGGTGCAGGGAATTCTGACAAGCCCGGTTTATATTGGATTGATACCGCATAAAGGAGAACTTCATGAAGGGAAATTTCAGCCAATTGTGCGAAAGGAATTGTGGGACAGGGTTCAGTTGGAACTAAAACGCCGCTCAAGACCGAGAAACAGGAAAGAAAGCTACAATTTTCCTTTTACGGGGCTTTTTGAGTGCGGGGAGTGCGGTTGCATGATTACAGCCCAATATGCCAAACAGAAAAAGTTTATTTATTACAGGTGCTCAAAAAAGCACGAAAAATGTAGCCAGTCATATATTAATAGTACAAACATGGTCAAACAACTGAAATCTGTTCTAGGGAAAGTTGCCATATCGGATTATTGGGCTGTAATCTTATTGGCTGAAATTGACCAGGCGGAAAAGGAAAAAGTGCGTGAGTACCGGTCTTTTTGCCAAAATCTTGAAAACCAAATCAAGGAGATAGACGAAAAGCTCGATAAATTGGTGAATTCATTCCTGGATGGTTTAATTGAAAAAAATATGTACCTGAAAAAAAAAGATGAATTGTTAAAGCAGAAAGTTGGTTTGCAGGAAAGTCTTAAAGATTTTGGTAAAAAGGGCGGTACTTGGGTCGAACTCTTAAGGGAGTGGGTGGAAGTTGCTCGCCATGCGGGAAAGCTGGCTTTATCAAATGATTTTTTAGAAATAAAACAAATTGTAAAAAAAATTGGATCGAACCGCAGGGTGTTGGATAAAAAAGTCCTAATGGATGTCGTGCCGCCGTTTGATTTGGTGTCCGAATACCGCAAGGAATGGGAGTTGTGGGCGGACGGTGTTGGGGCTGGTGTAGGGACAAAAGAAAAAGACGAGGAGGCCAAAAACCAACTCGTCTTGTTAAGTCGGGGTGGAGTGACTCGAACACTCGACCCCTTGCTCCCAAAGCAAGTGCGCTAGCCAACTGCGCCACACCCCGATTATATTTTTACACTACATCATTCTACTCTTTTGTCGACTCAATCACGCGACCTTCCCGATTTATCGGTCGGGATGCGCTGGCCAACGGAGTTTATCCCGCAAAAGACGGGGCCGCACCCCATAATAATTTGCTCTTTTTAAGAGCGGCACAAAGGTATTAAAAATTGATAAATACACAAACAGAATACAAAATTATATACTAAAATAGGATTCTATTCCATTTGCGGAACATTCAGTTTTTTAATAACTTTATGACTGCAATTAAACCAATAATAATGAATATCAAAAAGAGACTTTTATTTTTGATTCATGTTATAATCATTTTATTATTTCTGCTAACTTCCTGTTCCGTTCTTAAACCTGCAAATTCTCACATAAGCAAAAACACAGGGAATCCTATGGAACCAACCAGGCAGATTAGCAGGGTTTATCCGGTTAAAAGAGATCCGCGAAGATACCTTGACAGCAATAAAAGGAAAAAGAAGCGATGGACAAAAACTCGCCAAATACCCGGATCAGATTGTCCCTGGGACAGGAGTTTTAAATCATCTGCCGAAAGAAAAGTTAAGCATAAAGAAATGAGAGCCAAAGCAAAATTGAAAAGAGAGATAAGAAGAGAAAGATAAGAAGTTTAATTTCATGTCATCCGATCTACAATAATCTTAATAATAAAGCCCTGCTGTCAAAGCAACAAGGCTTTTTGTTTTGCAGACTTGTCCGCAGAAGGTTACCTCAAAATTTTTTTCAGAGCAATAAATTATAAAGAGAAATTCCCCTATGCCAAGGCTATGGCGAGCGAAGGTGGAAAGAGGGGGATTATTCCCGTTGGTTATGATCCCCAGGGAGGGGAAGCTAAAAACAAAAAGCCTTCACTCCCTTCGGTCACTTACGGTCTTTACTTTTTTGTCTTCTTATGAAAATGAATTTTCAACGGATCCAAAAAAGTAAAGCCCGGTTGCTTAGGCAACAAGGCTTTTCGTTTTGCGGAGAGAGGGGGATTCGAACCCCCGGTACAGTTACCCGTACGTCAGTTTAGCAAACTGGTGGTTTCAGCCACTCACCCATCTCTCCCTGGTGATTAGTTGAATTAATAAAAAATAGTTAAAAGAACCCGGTTCGATAATTAGTAATATCTTCTTACCGCAAAACAAAATCGGCTTTTTCAAAGAAGCACAAAAGTATAAAATCAATTTACAAACTCAAAATAATAAATTTAAAAATAGAATAAATGTAAATTGGTTAAATACTAGCATTAAACATAAAATGGAAAGAGAAAAAAAGTATTAAACCAACATTGGATTAATTGAGTTGATATGTACAGTATTTGGATATTATTGTTAACAAATCTTTAGTATGGATAGGTTTACTAAGATAGTCATCAAAACCGCAATTCATATATAGTTCTTTATCTCCACTATAAACACAGGCAGTCTGCACAACAATGGGCAGATCTTTTCTTATTTTCTTAATCTCTCTTAAAGCTTCACACCCATCCATACCGGGCAGTTTATAATCCATAAGCACCAATTTAACTTCTTGTTTCGTTTTGCAAATTTCAATAGCCTGTTCACCGTTGTTTACAATAATGAATGGTTTAATATTCTCTCTTTCAAGCAATTCTTTAAATAATTCACAACTAATAACATCGTCTTCAACGATTAGAATTAAATTCTGGTTCATCTGAAATATTTTCTCGAATTTAAGTCATATTTATCTTAAAATCAGATAACTGATCAGGAAGATATTAACATTATCCATATTAATTCTAACACATTAGCAAATCAACCAGTTTTTACCCTTAATTATGCTCTATCGTGAGGACGTTTCACTTTATTACGAAGGGGAACTGGTTGAATTTCAGCTTTCACCCTTTAGGATCGTGGTAAAAAAGCTGAAAAAATTATTATTTCAATTAGTCTGTAGAATTTAGTATTTACCATTATATTTCTGTGGTTTCATTGTAATTATATCAATATTCAGGTATTTTACATATGATTTAGCCGGTAAACTAAATAATTTTAAATGATGAATTATATTTGGATTTTAATTTCTATCTTAATGAATAATAATTAGTAAAGTATGATTCGAAAAATTGGCTTCATCATTTCAATGTGTTTTATTACTACCCTGTTGATTTTTGCCAAAAATTACCACGATACTATCTATTCAGTTCATAAAGATATAATCTGGTCAACACTTAGTAAAGATGACTTAAATAGTGAATTGCATAAGATTAAAAAATTATCCGAAGATTACGAGAAAAACGGTAATACCAAAAATGCTTTAAATTATTACAAGATTTGGGCGGATTTGAAGGATTCTATGCTGATTGCAACTTTTTTGGAACAGATTTCAACCAATGAAGATCAGTATCAATATAAGGCAAATGAAATAGCTCTGAGAATAGAGCAGCTTGAATATGAAAAAAACATAGTTGAACGACAAAAGAATATACTTACTGTAATTCTGATCGTCTTTTTGATTCTTTCATTGGCGATGGGTTCATTTTTTATTTATTTCAGAAATGGTATTCATAAGAAACCTTTTATTCCGTTGAATACATCAAGTTCAAAACTGAATTCGATCCGGGAAAAACCATCCCTTCTCGAGCAGGAACTATCAGATATTAAATATTACGCAACATTGGTCCAATCATCATTATTGACTTCAGATAGCCTATTCGGAGAGAATTTTCGTGAACATTTTATTTTCTTTAAACCAAAAGAACAAATTGGTGGCGACTTCTACTGGATAATTAAAAAGAACCCGAAGGTTCTGGTTGCTTTGGGAGATTGCACTGGTCATGGCGTACATGGAGCTCTTTTAAGCATACTTGGAATAACTTATTTAACAGAAATTGCAAATTCATCCAATCTTGATTATTCGGATGAAATCTTGAATCAGTTAAAAGAAAAATTTTTGAAAGGAATAGAACAGATGGGAAAAATGTCAGAATCGAAAGATGGGATTGATATTGCCATTTGTATTCTCGACTATGAAAAAATGGAAGCACAATATTCGGGTGCATATAATCCGCTCTATATAATATCCAACAACAACCTGGAAAACCTGAGAGGCGATAAGTTGCAGATTGGGTACTCAGAAAAAGAGGATACTTATTTTACAAGACAGAATTTTAAAATTAATGAGGGTGATATAATTTATTTGTTTACAGATGGATATTGTGATCAATTCGGGGGTGAAAACAGGAAAAAATTTATGACTAAAAGATTTCGTCATTTATTACTGAATATATATCAGTTTCCAATGGAAAAGCAAAAGGAATGGCTTGATAAAACTCTCTACGATTGGATGAAAGATAATGATCAGGTGGATGATATAACCGTTATCGGATTAAAAATTTAAGTTCTTTTATTGAAAATAACTTTTAGTTGTCCTTACTCAAATCGATGTATACAATTTTTTTGGTTTCAAAATAATCTTCTGAAAAATAGGAGTTGATATTAAATATCATCAGCTTATTACTAATTTTATTCAATTCATCATCCAGATTTCCGCCTTTCAGATAAAATATTCCGTTATTGAAGGTATTGAATCCGGGAGTTTTTATTTTGTTTTTTGTCCAGCATAAAAATTCAGGTAATTTTGTTACAGCCCTGCTGACTATAAAATCGAATTTCATATCTATATCTTCAATCCTGGAATTTACCGGCATGCAATTTCCCAACCCAAGTTCCTGAACAACTGTCCGTACCACTTTAATTTTTTTCGTTATGGAATCTGCAAGTACAAATTGTACATGAGGAAAGACGATTGCTAATGGAATTCCAGGAAAGCCACCACCAGTGCCCGCATCTAATATACCGGTTCCTTCCTTAAATTGAGTTATTGCAGCAATTGAGAGAGAGTGTAATACATGATGAAGATAGATCTGATCAATATCCTTTCTTGAAATAACATTTATTTTGGAATTCCATAACCGGTAGATTCCTTCAAGTTTCTCAAACTGTTCTATCTGGTTATTATTAAGGTTATTGAAATATTTTGTAATTAATTTCATTTCAGAATCTCACCCAGCATGAAGAATAAGAATGTTAAGAAATGACATTTTTTACATCTTTCCACTAACCGTTTTAAGAATATTGTAAAGAAGTTCCCTGGCTCTGAATAATTGTGCTTTAACCGTACCTATGGGGAGTTCAAGTTCCTCTGCAATTTCTTCGTACGATAATTCTTTGAAATATCTTAATTCGATAAGCTTTCGGTACCTGGGTTTAAGTTTGTCGACCACGGCACGCATCAGCTTAATTTTTTGGTCATTAATCATGGTTTCTTCAGGATCCATGATGGGTGACTGAATATCCATGGAAGCTTTTTCATGCTCATCGTCATTTTGGTCGAGTGAAACATGATTTGCTTTTCGCTTTCTTATAAAATCGATGCAATTATTTGTGGCAATTTTAAATAACCAGGTACTAAATGCATAGTTTGGAGCGTACTGCTGAATATTTTTAAAAGCCTTACCAAAGGCTTCAATTGTCAGGTCTTCCGCATCGCTGGCATTATTAACCATCTTAAGAAGCATATAGTAAATTGCATCACGATATCGTCCCAGTAATTCTGCATAAGCTTTTTGGTCTCCGTTATTAGCTTTTTGTACCAATAAATAATCTTTCTGCGCCTTCTCAGATAAGTTGGTATTTACTTCCATTGTCTTCGCCTCTTGAATCTTAATCTGTTTGAAAAGAAAAGTATAAAATTAATAAGCAATGAAAAAACATCATAAAAAAGTGAAGATACTAACAAATTCTTCTCATTCAAAAGCTTCATTGTTTTTTTTATGTAAAGTAGTTGTACTAGCAGTCTGACTCCAAATGCACCTAAAATATATTTTGAGAAAGGGTAGGCAGCTACAAGAACTGTAAATGTTGCATAGTACATAAAGCGACTTAAAGACTCACCTCCCAATAAAAACTTATGTTTAAATTTATAAAGAGATCCGGTGGTCAGATGTCTTCTTTTTTGTTTAATCCATTCTTTTAGTGTTTTTTCTGCTTCGGAACGGGTATGACTTTCATTAGAAAATTCCACAGCAGTATTGGTGTTTGTCGCTGACTCATTGACAAAAAGATCATCATCACCGGAAAGCACGTGATAATGCTTTGCAAATCCCTTATTTGCAAAGAAAAGAGATTTTCTGTATGCAAGATTTCTTCCTATACCCATATAAGCATTGCCTGCAATAGCATAACTGAAATACTGCAGTGCTATGATGAGTGTATCATAGCGGATATAATTATTCAGAAGACTTTTTCTTCTTATATAACCACCATAACCCAGAACAATTGATTTTTCCTTCGTAAAGTTTTGTTGAATTTTAGTCAGCCATTGATTACCGGCTGGCTGACAATCTGCATCGGTCAGAACCAGAATTTCATTTTTAGCTGCCTTAATTCCAATGGTCAGGGCTAATTTTTTACCGTGTGAAAATTTTTTGTCTTCGTTAATATTGGTAATACGAAAGTGTTTAAATTTCTTCAGATACTTTCCCAATACTTCATCGGTATGATCATTAGAACAGTCATTAACAACAATAACCTCATAACTTGGATAATCCTGTGTAAGGATAACAGGCAGATTTTGATCCAGATTATCAGCTTCATTTCTTGCACAAATTACTACCGAGATGGGTATTTGATCTACGCTTACCTTATTCTTTTTATAGAATAAAAATTTTGAATAAATATACAGGTAATATATTAGTTGCATCAGGAGCGAAACTGCAAATAATCCAATAAAGATAAGTTCAACATTATTAGACAGATAATTCAGGATATTCACTTTCAATTGCGTGTCATTTCTTGTATCGCAATGTTATTAAAGATTTTTATGCTTTGCAAATACAGTTGGCAAATAGCTAAAAATATCCTTAACCGGGTTGGAAAGTAAAAATTATAAAAATGTCACGGAAATCTAATGCAACGACACAAAATATTGATAAACAAAATTTTATCGTCCAAAACTAATTGACGGATAATTGATTGCATCTATAATCAATGCTGCCCAACTATATCCACCGGATTAGCTTCTGAAATCCTTAAGGGATAAACTATATCAATAGATTCCTTCCTTTTTTCACCAAGGTCGGAATATTTAATCCGGAAATAATGAATCGATAATTCATTTCTCAATTCATTATAGGCAGCTGCCAGTTCATTTTGTACAGCCAGATATGAACCATAGCGTGTACCTCGGTCATTTTGGATTGAAATGACATGATTTTTGGTGAATTACACTTTCCCAAGATACGGTATTTCTGTTTCAAATCTTTCGGGCAACGAATTTTCATTGTCCGGATTCCCAATGAATTTTTTGGCAGTAGATTTTAATTCTGAAATATCCAGTCGTTTATTCTGTACAAAAAGTTCATTCCTGTTGTTAATCAATACCACAAACGTATTTCTTTTATTGGAATTAACTGGTGGAGGGTGGTTATTATATGGAGGCAATTTTCTTAGTATACCCTGATCAACATCCATCGTGGTGGCAATGACAAAAAAGATTAAAAGCAGGAAAGCAATGTCGGCCATTGAACCGGCATTAATTTCATTTACATATCGGTGTCTCATGGCTTTAATTTTAGTGGTTTAATAGCAAATTAAAACCAAAATCCATGCCAAGGAACAATGTATAAAAAAAAGCTGCCTGATTGGGCAGCTTTTAATGTAATTTTTTAAGTACAACTATCTCAGATTTTTAAAAATCATCTGTTCAGTTCCACTTCTGGTTGAATAATTAACTTTTAAGGCACTCGCCTTTCTAAGTTCCTGTTTAACATCGGTAATAATCCCCATATCAATATCTCCGTCAGCCTTAATTGATACCGCCATCTTATTTCTGTCAGCTTCCGACCTTTTTTGCCTTTCACTGGCAATAAATTCCCGAATCATATTTGGTGAAGCAAAAGCGTCATTTAACTGGATGCGCGGTGCTGTACCATACTTTTTGGTATCGCTGGGTTTCCCGATATAGATATAACTAACCAACGATTTTTTTTCAAGTTTCTTAATTTCAGTCCCAAAGGGAGTTAGAAATTTAACTTTCAGATCTGTTTGCCTTAATGTTGAGGAAATAATGAAGAAAATCAGCAACAGAAATACTATATCCGGCATTGAAGATGTTGATACTGCGGGCAGACTGATTTTTCCTTTTTTTCTAAATCTTGCCATGTTAATTTCCTCCTATATTTCTAGGTTCAGCTTCAGAAATTCTTAAGGGATAGATCTCATCTATCGCCTTCTTTTCGGGAGATTCTTCATTTTCATCACCACCTTTAAGGTCATCATACTTTTTATGAAACTTTTTCAACGCCAACGCATCTCTGAGTTCATTGTATGCGCCGGTAAGCTCGTTCTGAACCGCCAGATACGTCTTATATGAAGTTCCCCGGTCATTTTGAAGTGAAATGACGTGAAATTTGGTTATCGGTACCATTCCAAAAAAAGGCACCTCGGTCATTACTTTTTCAGGTAAATCTGGCGCGTTGTTCGGATTATCAATAAACTCTTTTGCTTTTGTTCTCAAATCCCTGATATCGGTAGGCTTATTTTCAACAAGTAGCTGATTATCACGATTCACCAACACAACAAATACATTTCGGTCTTTAACCTCTTGTTGCTCTATTTCATTATTTTCAGGCATAGGCGGCAATTTACGAAACAGACCTTTATCCGTATCCATTGTGGTAGAGATAATGAAAAAAATCAACAACTGAAATGCGATATCTGCCATGGAGGCAGCATTTACTTCAGGTAATCTTCTAGCCATATTACTCAAATTTATACCATAACCAGTACAAAAATTATACCAGTCTGGTGTTATTTCTATCTAAAAATACTTGACAATTCAGAATAAAGTATACCTATAAATGCCAGGGCAAGAAAGATATAAGATGATTTCAAGCCTGTATCTACTAATTTCATTGTTGTGGTAGATATTTCAGGATTATCAGGAAGCTGCTTCCCTGAACTCATAAGGTACGCTATCAATACTATCAGGGCAAATGCTAGCAAGGATATTAATACTCCCTTAACCTTTGTAGGGTGCGTAATAATATATATCACCGGGAAGAGAATGGTCAATAAGGCAGCAATGCCAAAATAGATGTAAGTAAGTACAAGGAATTTGTTTGTAATCAAAGGCTCTTCCATATTTGTTCCTTTTGTTCCCGGAACCACTTTACCTAAATAAAAGATGAGTCCGAAGATTACGGCAACAGCCATTAGAACATAGAATAATATGGTTGCTATCTTTTGATAATTATTTATCATAATGGTTATTTTTTTAGATTGTGTTTAATTAAAATATCCATCAATGTAATAGAAGAATCTTCCATGGTATTAACAATTCCATCAATTTTTGAAATGATGTAATTGTAGAATACCTGAAGGATAGAGGCAACAATAAGACCACCGGCAGTTGTAATCAAGGCAACACCAATAGGGCCTGCAACTGCGGAAGCATTGATATCGCCAAGCTGGTTGATAGTATCAAATGCCATGATCATACCTATTACCGTACCCAAGAACCCCAACATAGGAGCGATGGTAATAAACAATGAGATCCAGCTTAGATTCTTTTCAAGCAAACCCATCTGGACGCTTCCATAAGAAATAATGGATTTTTCAACTATATCAAGACCCTGATCTATTCGGTCGAGTCCCTGATAGAAAATACTTGCAACAGGTCCGCGTGTATTCCGGCATACTTCTTTGGCTGCTTCCACTCCGCCTGATTCAAGGGCTTCTTCAACTTTATCAAGCAGTTTGTTTGTATTTGTGGTTGATAGGTTCAGGTAAATAATTCTTTCAATTGCCAATGCTAACCCAAAAATAAAGCACAATAAAATTGTAGCCATAAATCCTGCTCCACCAGCAATAAATTCTTTCTTAATTTGTTGATGAAGAGGAACTCTTTCTGGTACAGTTTCTTCTGTAGATGCACTTGCAGGCGCTACCTTGGCGGTATCAGTTTTCATCGAGTCAACTGTTCCTGTAGCCACTTGTGAACCAGCTGCCTGAGCATTAAGTGCTTTTGATACTCCGAAAGTAAGTATCCCTAATACTGCTAAAAAAATACAAATTTTTTTCATGACCTGTTTATTGAATTTTTAATAATTATTAATTTGTTTCGAATTTATTTTAAATATTTATAAATCACAAGTTTAATTAAATAAATATAGAGGCAGGATTAACTAATATCACACTGAATATCTGATATATTCATTTCGTAATATGATTCGAATCCTCTCTAGCGGCAAACTTAATCAAAATATTTTAATTTACTTTTATTATTTGCCTGCGGAGAGAGCGGGATTCGAACCCGCGTATCGCTTTTGACGATAACACGCTCTCCAGGCGTGCGCCTTAGTCCACTCGGCCACCTCTCCCTCAAAGAACCCTCTTTTTTTTCAAGGCGGAAAATTACGAAAAAAAAATCAATTCCAAATTATTAAAGGGTTATTTCTCCCCTGAGTGAGGAATTTAGATATAATACAAGATCCTCTTTTGAAATATCTTTTGCCAATAGAAACATAAGCTTGGCTACTGCAGCTTCTGTTGTAATATCATGTCCTCCTATAACACCGCATTTTGCCAGTTCAACACTGGTTTCATATATTCCCATTTCCACCCTTCCGGTTCTGCATTGGGTAATATTAAGAATAATAATCCCTTTATTTAATGCCTGTCGAAGTTCCTCAATCAGCCATTCAGAACTGGGAGCATTCCCTGCTCCAAATGTTTCGATAATTAGTGCTTTTAATCCGGGAGTATTGATGATAGCGCTTACAAGGGATTTGTTAATTCCCGGAAAAAACTTTAATACGGCAATGTTTGTATCAAGATGCTTGTGGACGATAAATGGTGCATTTTTATCTACAGGAGAAATAATGTTCGGATAATTAAATTTGATACGTATACCGCTTTCAGCAAGTGCGGGATAATTTGAAGAACGAAATGCATTAAAATCTTCCACATTGTACTTTGATGTGCGATTGCCTCTCAGTAATTTGTTCTCAAAGAAAATGCATACTTCAGGCACTATAGCTGAATCGCCATTCATAGATGCTGCAATCTCAAGTGAAGCTATCAGATTTTCTTTGCCATCCGTACGGGGTGTATCAATTGGTATTTGTGAACCGGTGAATATAACCGGTTTGCCAAGATTCTCCAACATAAAACTCAATGCAGAAGCTGAATAGGCCATCGTATCTGTTCCATGCAGTATAATGAACCCTTCGAACTGATTATAATTAGTTTCGATAATGCTTGCAATTTTTATCCATACTTCCGGATTTACATTAGAGGAATCTATAGGAGGATCGAAGGCAAATGAAGAAAGATAGAAACCAAATTTTCTCAGTTCGGGAACAGCTTCGAGAATTCGTTCAAAACGGAAAGGTTTTAACACACCTGTACGGTTGTCTTTCACCATTCCTATTGTTCCACCTGTGTAAATAATTAAAATCGAAATTTTAGTGTTTGACATTTAGGAAAACATAAAAACATGATAGTCCAAATTTAGCAATTTGGAATTTTTAATCGTATGATTTTTCATATAACAAAAGAATTATATGTGAAATAACTTCATAGCATTTGCTGAGGTAATTTCTGCAACATCTTCCAGACTGCAATTATGAATTTGTGCAATTTTCTCAGCGATTAGTAAAATGTATCCGCTTTCGTTTCTTTTTCCTCTGTAAGGTACAGGCGCCAGAAATGGAGAATCCGTTTCCAGAACCATATTTTCCAAAGATATTTGTTGAATAACTTTATCAAGTCCTGAATTTTTAAAAGTTGCAATTCCTCCAATCCCCAGCTTAAATCCAAGTTCATTAATGATAAAATAAGCTTGTTCGGATGTGCCCGTAAATGCGTGGAAGATGCCATTCAAATTTTCGCCTTTATACATTGAAAGAATATCAAATATCTCATCAATGGATTCCCTTGCATGAATGATTATTGGAAGTTGATACTCGATGGAAAGTTTAATCTGAAATTCAAATGCCTTTTTCTGGAATTCGAAGAAAGTTTTATCCCAATATAAATCTATTCCGGTTTCTCCAATTCCATAATAAGTTTCAGTATTTAGCTCCGAAACTACCATCTGAAGTTCTGTTTCAAAATTGTTTTTTACAGAAGTAGGATGAAGTCCTATTAAGGGATACAGGTTTTCAGGAAATTTTTTGCATATTGTCTTTAAGTCATTCACCGTTCCAGAATCAATATTAGGCAACACCATTTTTGTTACCCCTTGAGAAATTGCATTCTCAATTATCTCTTTTCTATCGTGATTGAAATTTTCGAGATATAGATGGGTATGCGTATCGATAAACATCATCTGTAAAACTATTGTGCAGACAAAAATAATACATACAATTGAACTCTTCGAAGAAACAATAATAAACCCGGATCTCAATTGAATTCCGGGTTGAACATTTTTTGTTACAAAAAAGAACAGACTTTAATATAATCCTTCAATAGAAAGATATCTTTCTCCCGTATCGTAATTGAAACCGATTATTTTTACACCCTCGGGCAACTCTTTAATTTTCTTTCCAATGGCAGCCAGGGTAGCTCCTGAAGAGATTCCTCCGAACAGACCTTCCTCTTTGGCAGCTTTATGTGCATATTCAAAAGCTTCATCTTTTGATATCCGGATGGTACCATCGAGTAACTGGGTATGTAAATTACGGGGTATAAATCCGGCTCCAATCCCCTGTATAGGATGCGGACCGGGTTGACCTCCGCCGATTACCGGAGATTGTTCGGGTTCCACTGCAAAAACCTGTAGTTTTGGAAAAGATTTTTTCAGAACTTCGGCTACTCCGGTAATATGACCGCCTGTACCAACACCCGTAATCAGGACATCAAATCCATCGGGGAAATCCTTAATTATCTCGGCAGCAGTGGCCCTACGATGTATGTCGATGTTGGCAGGATTGTCAAATTGTGAGGGCATCCAGGCTTTCGGATTACTGCTAACAATTTCTTTGGCTTTGTCAATAGCGCCTTTCATCCCTTTTTCACGAGGTGTTAACTCAAATTCAGCTCCAAATGCAGACATAATTTTTCTTCGTTCAACAGAAAAGGATTCGGGCATTACCAGAATGAGTTTATATTTTTTAACTGCTGCGACCATTGCTAATCCAATTCCTGTATTGCCCGAAGTCGGCTCAACAATAACCGAGTCTTTTTTAAGGATTCCTTTTTTTTCTGCATCCTCAACCATCGAAAGGGCAATTCTGTCTTTAATGCTCCCACCGGGATTTGAACGTTCTAATTTAATCCAAACCTCGTATCCTTCAGGAAATAGATTATTAATTTTCAGATGAGGTGTATTTCCTATCGTTTCAAGTATATTATTTGCCTTCATTTTTTTCGGTATTATATTAATTTATTTCAGATTAATAACTAATTGCGTGCCATGATATCCGATTAAAAAACAAATGTAATAGTATATGGTTCAGAGGAATTTATATATTGACATTATGCAAAAAATAATGCACTTTCCACTGAAGAGGGATAATAAAATGCTGCAAAACTCATCTGGTGAATGATTATCAGGGTATTTAATGTCATATAATGAAATTAATGGGTTCGTTTTCCCTGAACTTTTTGCTATCCCGGATGATTACCTGGCTTTCATGATATACAACCGAGAATGGAGGTACGCTTTTGGTTAACCATACATTACCTCCTACGACGGTATCATGCCCTACCACGGTATCTCCACCAAGAATAGAACTACCGGAATAAATAATCACGTTGTCTTCGATGGTTGGGTGACGCTTAATCCCTTTCATGCTCTTTTTCACATATGCAGCTCCCAACGTAACTCCCTGATAAATTTTAACATTTTTTCCGATTGTTGTCGTTTCTCCAATTACTATTCCTGTGCCATGGTCAATAAAAAAATGATCCCCGATGGTTGCACCGGGATGTATATCAACACCGGTTTTGCTATGTGCGTATTCAGACATCATTCTGGGCAAATAAGGTATATTTAGTTCATATAACACATGGGCCAGGCGATAAATAGCAATACAATAGAAACCGGGATAATACAGAATCACACTTTCCATGGAACGGGCGGCAGGATCAAAATCGAGGAACAACCTGGCATCATTCATCAGGCTTTCATAAATTTCAGGTATTTTCTCAAAAAAATTTTGGGTTAGAGTGTTTGGATTTTCTTTCAGGATTTTTTCCATGGGATTTATTAAATCCTTGAAATCGAGTTGTAACTGGGATAGATTGAGTTCTATCAGGGGCAATGTGCACTTTTTATCTGCTTTAAAAGGAAAAAGAAAACCTATAATATTATCTGCAAAATTTTGTGCTTTAACAATAGATGGGATCTCTTTTCTGAAACTCGTATACTGTTTAAACAGATGTGCCGGCAGATTTTGTATAGTTGTCATGTGCCCAGTAGATAGTCAATTGCAAAGTTAATGAAATATATTAAAGACAAAAAGCTCTTTTTTTTAATTGCCATTGGCCAGCATCTTCTCCAATTTGTTGTAAGAGGTTAACAAACCCTTAATCAAAGCTGAACTAAATCCCTGATGTTCCATTTCGTTTAAGCCCGATATGGTAATTCCCTGTGGAGTTGTAACCTTATCGATTTCTTTTTCCGGATGACTGTTATTTTCAAGAATTAGCTGTGCGGCACCTTTTACTGTTTGTGATGCAATGAGTTGAGATAGTTCAGCACCAAAACCAATTTCGATACCCCCTTGCGTAGCGGCCCTGATAAATCGAAGCGCAAAGGCCACACCACAAGCGCCCAGTACTGTTACAGCTCCCATTAACTCTTCCTGTATAACAAGAGTTTTGCCTAATTGCTCAAACAATGAAAAAACAGCTTCTTCCTGTATTTTGGTTGTATTTTGATAAGCTATGCATGTCATTGATTCTTTAATCTCAATGGCAGTATTGGGCATTATTCTGATAATGGGAACTTTGCCAATTTGTTTTTCAAGTTCAGCAAGGCTAACACCAGTTACAGTAGATATAAGTACTTGTTTATCAGGTGCAAACGTTGTTTTAATTTCATTTAACACTTCGAATACCTGTTGCGGTTTGACTGAGACAATAATAACATCCGCATGTTCAATTGCTTTATCATTACGTTGAGAAGCTACATTGAAACCGGACTCCTTAAGATAAGCCGCCCGTGATTGTCTTTTTTCTGCTAGAATGACATTCTTGTTACTGAATTTTTCCAGTTTCATTAGTCCTCCGGCAATAGCTGTTCCCAGGTTACCTCCTCCGATTATGGTGATCTTTTTTATGTTCATGGTAGTTGATATTTAAAAAAGAGCTCGTTTTATGCCAAAAATAGCTAAAACGAGCCTGAAAACAAATAGGAATGAAATTCTCTTATCCCTGTATAGCTTTAATACCAGGAAGCTCTTTGCCTTCCATGTATTCAAGCATGGCGCCGCCACCAGTGGATACATAACTCACTTTGTCTGCAAGCTTGTTTTTATTGATGGCAGCAACAGAATCTCCGCCGCCTATCAGACTGAATGCTCCCTTAGCTGTAGCTTTTGCAATTGCCTGAGCGATCGATGAAGTGCCGTTGGCAAATTTTTCCATTTCAAAGACTCCCATGGGCCCGTTCCACAGAATTGTTTTTGAATTTTCAATGACCTCATTGAAGATTTTAATAGTTTCATCTCCAATATCCAATCCCATCCATCCGTTCGGAGTTTCATTTATTTTTGATTTCGAAGTATTCGCATTTGCATCGAAGGCATCTGCATTAACAGCATCAACCGGCAGGTAAACGTTAACTCCTTTTTCTTTGGCTTTAGTCAGTATGCTCAGAGCCAAATCAAGTTTATCTTCTTCGCAGAGCGACTTACCTATATTTCCTCCCTTTGCCTTCACAAATGTATAGGTCATACCTCCGCCAATGATAAGATTATCTAAGCTGTCGAGTAAATTTTCGATGATCAGAATTTTGTCAGAAACTTTAGCGCCTCCCATAATTGCTGTAAAAGGCTTTTCAGCTGCCTTAAGCACTTTATCCATTGCTTTTAATTCGGATTCGATTAAAAAGCCAAACATACTGTTACCAGGGAAATGAGAAGCAATGAGCGCTGTTGATGCATGTGCGCGGTGCGCGGTTCCAAATGCATCATTCACATAACAATCAGCGAGTGCGGCAAGTTTTTTCACAAACTCTTTCTGGCTTTCCTTTACCTTGGCTTTACCTGCTTTTTTTTGCTCATCTGTGGCATCATCACCAAGATGATAAGGTTTTCCTTCTTCTTCTTCATAAAAACGAAGGTTTTCCAATAACATAACTTCACCGGGTTGAAGAGATGCTGCCATCGATTTCGCTGTTTCACCTATACAATCCCCGGCAAATTTTACAGGTTTTCCGAGTACTATTTCTACAGCAGAGACAACATGTTTCAAAGAAAATTTATCCTGAACCTTTCCGTCGGGTCGACCCAGGTGAGACATTAATATTGCTGAACCACCATCGGCCAGGATTTTTTTTATGGTGGGCAATGCTCCACGGATACGTGTATCATCGGTTACCTCTAATGTTTGTTTATTCAAAGGAACATTAAAATCAACCCTTACTATGGCTCGTTTGCCTTTAAAATTGTATTTATCAATAGTCTGCATAATATAATTTTTTAATTTTATTGTTATCGGAATCACAAAGGTAATATAAATGAGTAAATTCTGATAATGTCAATTTCAATTAAATGATATTTCATTAACAGTGTAGAATAGAATTAGTAGGAAAAATCCAGACTATAATTAGAAATCTTTTTCATTTGTTTACTTTTGCTGATTATGCAGTTCAAAGACATAATCGGTCAGCAGAATGTAAAGCAAAACCTGATAAAATCGGTCAAAGAGAACCGTATTGCTCATGCTCAACTATTTCTGGGACCGGAAGGTTGCGGAAGTTTACCTCTGGCAATTGCTTATGCCCAATACATTAGCTGTTTAAATCGTATCGATGAGGACGCATGCGGTACATGCTCAAGCTGCCACAAGTATGGAAAACTGATCCATCCGGATTTGCATTTCGTATATCCGGTAAATACCAGCAAAAAGATTTCAAAGGATCCGGTGTGTGATGATTATGTAGCTGAATGGCGAAATTGTCTGTTGAACAATCCGTATATGATAGAAAGTCAGTGGTATGAATCTATAGAAATTGAAAATAAGCAGGGTTTCATCGGAACGGAAGAGAGCAAACAAATTTTGAAAAAGCTGAATCTTAAATCATACGAATCAGATTATAAGATTCTTATAATTTGGCTTCCGGAAAAAATGAATCTCCAGGCAGCGAATAAACTCCTCAAGATGATTGAGGAGCCGCCTGAAAATACAATTATCCTGATGGTTTCGCAAACTACCCTGGATATCCTGCCTACCATTCTTTCAAGAGTTCAATTGGTAGCAATTCCCAGAATAAGTGACAAAGAATTGAAAAAAGCGCTTAATGCCCGATTTCAGTTATCACCAGAAAAAATTGAAAACCTGGTACATTTATCCAACGTGAATTACGGGAAAGCAACTGGTATGATGGAACAGAGTGAAGAAACCATTTTTTTTCATGAAAACTTTATCGTACTAAACAGGGCTTCTTATTCTGGTAAAATTGCTGATATTATATCATTTGTGGATGTTATTTCCGAAATTGGACGGGAGCAGCAAAAAAGATTTCTGATGTATGCATTACAACTGGTCAGAGAAAACTTCATTCTCAACTTTAAGAATGAAGATATGATTTACATGTCTGCCGAAGAGCGAAATTTTTCTGAGAAATTTCACGTGTTTATAAATCAGAAAAATATAGATGAGATTTATAAATTGTATAATGATGCCTTGAAGGACATTGAATATAACGGGTATGACAAAATTGTCTTTTTAGATTTATGTTTGAGACTTCACTATTTGCTTAAAGGTTAATTCTGTTCTTTGCAATGAATTAGGTTCTATTTCCTTGCAGCCACCCTCCCGAATTGTTAAAAATTAATGAATTGGATTAGTTAGCAACACTCTGTAAAAAAATAGTTATTTTTGTCGGCACTTGAGTTTAGAATAAACTTTGTTTTTTCACAATAAGGCTCAACATATAAAGTGTTATTAATGCCATATTAAAAGTTTGGAAATGAGTAATTGCGGCGAGAACGGAAGAGGATGCCCAAACCTGATAAATGAATCCAACGAGATTACATTCTGTGAAAACAGTGGGTGTAACAAGCTGGATACATATAATTACCTGAGCGATATATCAGATGAATATCAAAATTGCGATATTGTAGAAGTTAGATTTAAAAATACCAGGAAAGGTTATTACAGGACCAATGGAAATCATAAACTCAAAGTGGGTGATATCGTTGCGGTGGAATCATCTCCCGGACACGATATAGGTATTGTATCACTTACGGGGCAATTAGTTATGCAGCAGATCAAAAAATTAAATCTGAAATTTGATGAAAATGATCTGAAGAAAATATACCGGCGGGCAAAACCTACGGATATAGACAAATGGAAAAACGCTATTTCTTCAGAACACATCACCATGATAGAATCGAGGAAAATAGCTGCCGATTTAAAACTGGAAATGAAGATCGGTGATGTAGAATACCAGGGAGACGGAACCAAAGCTATTTTTTATTATATAGCCGATGACCGGGTTGATTTCAGGGAATTGATTAAAATTCTGGCTGAAAGATTTCATGTAAGAATTGAAATGAAGCAGATTGGAGCACGACAGGAAGCAGGCAGAATAGGGGGCATCGGTTCGTGTGGACGGGAATTATGTTGTTGTACCTATATTTCTAATTTTGTATCAGTTACAACTAATTCTGCCCGGTACCAGGGAGTTTCTCTTAATCCTCAAAAGCTTGCAGGACAATGCAGCAAATTAAAATGTTGCCTGAATTACGAAGTAGCGGCTTATCTTGATGCCCAAATGGATTTTCCGGATACCAGCCAACCTTTGCAAACAGAAGCGGGACTTGCTTACTGTCAAAAAACGGATGTTTTTAAAAGATTGATGTGGTTCTCTTATGATCAGAATGCTCCGGTGAATATAGCCTGTTTATCGGTTGAAAAGGTCAAGGAAATAATTGAATTAAATAAAAAAGGCGAAAAAGTTAAAAAGCTTGAAAGCGTTGAAAATGCCGATGTAACTTCTATGCTGGAGTACACCTCAGTGGGAACGGAAGAAAGTCTTACCCGGTTTGAAGACAAAATTGTTGATACTCCAAAAAAAATATTTAAACCAAAACATCGAAGAAGATAAGTATTCATGGGCATGAGAAAACCAATACAAATTCTATTCATATTTTTTGGCTTTCTGTCTATCATTTCATGCGACAGAAATGTTATATACGAAAAAAATGTTGCCCTGAAAAATGATACCTGGAATTATAGAGACACATTGTTTTATGATGTAAATATCAGCGATACCATAAGGGCGTATGATATTTTTATTAATGTCAGAAATTCAGCAGATTATCAATACAGTAACATGTATCTATTTATGTCAGTATATGCACCTAACGGAAATCTGCTAAAAGACACATTCAATATTACACTTGCAGATCAAACGGGGAAATGGTATGGCAAAGGTGCAGGTAATATCTTTAGTATCCAGGTACCTTACAAACTCCGCATTAAATTTCCCTTTCAGGGTATTTACATTTTTGAAATTCAACATGCCATGTGGAACCAGAATCTTCAGGGCATTTCTGATGTAGGCATCAGAATTTCAAAAACGAAGTAATCTATTCCTCACTTTAATTATGGCAAAGAGAAAACTGGCACGTTTCGCCGAAATGAGCACCTTTGATAATGTTTTGCAGCCTGAATTCAAAGAAGTGTTTAATAGTGATCATCCGATAAAAGGGAAATGGGGAGAACTTTTCTTTAAAAATAATAATCCGTTGATTCTTGAATTGGGTTGCGGCAAAGGAGAATATACGCTCGAATTGGCCAGAAGATTTCCTGATAAGAATTTTATAGGAGTAGATATTAAAGGTGCCCGTATCTGGAGAGGAGCTAAAACTGCCTTGGAAGAGAACATTACAAATGCAGGATTTCTGCGAACAAGAATTGAGTTTATCGGTTCCTTATTTCAAAGAGATGAAGTGGGAGAGATTTGGTTGACCTTTCCGGATCCCCAGCCGAAAAAAAGCAAAAAAAGACTTTCATCCGGCAGGTTTTTAAATTATTACAGAAATTTTGTTCGCCCCGGAGGAAGTATTCATCTTAAAACCGATAATGAGGACTTATTTCAATATACATTATCGTTAGTAAAGGCCAATGATCTGATTATTGAACACCAGACTGACAATTTGTATGGGAATGATCATTGCGATGAAATTTTAGGGATAAAAACATTTTATGAAAGACAGTTTCTTGAGAAGGGAATGAAAATTTATTATCTCCATTTCAGATTGCCTGAAAACCAAACAATTGCAGAACTACAAATAGATGACTGATAATAGTTTTTTCAACCTGGTTTATGAGACTACCGGTAAAATACCCTTTGGCAAAGTTACATCCTATGGTGCAATTGCCAGGTTTTTAGGCTCTCCACAATCATCGCGTATGGTTGGTTGGGCCCTGAACAATTCTCATATTCAGGAGTTCTATATTCCGGCGCACCGGGTGGTAAACCGAAACGGAATGCTCACCGGGAAACATCATTTCAGACATGAGAATTTAATGCAGGAACTACTTGAGAGTGAAGGAATAAGTGTTATTGATGATTACATTGTAGATTTTGAAAAATATTTCTGGGATCCTAATAAAGAATTAATCTAAATAAGATTAAAAATTGTTATCTTTGTCTTTCCTGCAAATATTTCACAATTTAAGATTTATGGCTTTTTATGAAAATCAGATTGTAAGCATTCTGCAACAGATTACACATCCGGGAACGGGTAAAAATATTGTTGAGTTAAATCTTATTAAAGGTGTTAAGATTGATAAAAATAAGATTGCAATAACATTAGTTTTTGATAATCCGAACGATCCTTTAAAAAACTCGATAAAAAGAGCTTGTATAGTTCTTTTAAAAGAACAACTTAAAGGGGATCCAGAAATTGAGATCATTCTTGAACAGCCAGTTGTTGCAAAAAGTCCTTCATCAGTGGAAATACTTCCTAATGTGAAGAATATCATAGCTGTTGCATCGGGCAAAGGTGGAGTAGGCAAATCGACAGTTGCTGTTAATCTGGCTGTGGCATTTGCCAAAGCCGGTTTTCGGGTGGGATTAATTGACGCGGATATTTTTGGACCTTCGGTGCCTAAAATGTTAAATGTTGAAAATAAAAAACCTTTTGCTCATAAAGTAAATAATCGGGATCTTATTATTCCCGTTGAACAATATGGAATTAAGATATTATCCATCGGATTTTTTATTGAACCTGCCGATGCTACCATTTGGAGAGGACCAATGGCATCGAATGCATTAAAACAACTAATGACCGATGCTGACTGGGGAGAACTTGATTATATGTTTATTGATCTTCCTCCTGGCACCAGCGATATCCATTTAACACTTGTACAAACAGTTCCCGTAACCGGGGCGGTTATTGTCAGTACGCCACAAAGTGTAGCCCTGGCAGATGTAATAAAAGGGATAAACATGTTCAGAAATCAGAACATTAATGTTCCCGTACTTGGATTGATCGAAAACATGTCGTGGTTTACACCGGCCGAATTGCCGAACAACAAATACTTTATTTTTGGACAGGATGGTTGTAAAAACCTGGCAACCGAACTGAATGTTCCATTTTTAGGCCAGATTCCCATTGTTCAAAGCATCAGGGAATCAGGAGATTCCGGAACACCTTCTGTACTACAGAATGATTTGGTAAGCGAAGCTTTCAAAACCATTTCCGACAGGCTGGTTTTGCAGGTTTTGAAAAGAAATAACGAAGTAGACCCAACCGAAAAAGTATTGATAACAAAAGGAAAGAAATTGTTTAAACAATAAATATTCAAATATGACTGCCGCAGAAAAAAAAGAATTAGTTGGGAAAGTGAATTCAGCAATTGACTCTGTGCGCCCTTATCTTGTTGCTGATGGAGGAGATGTTTCGTTAATTGAAATTACAGACGATTTAATTGTTAAAGTTAAACTAACAGGGGCATGTGATGGTTGTCCGTTTAGTATGATGACCTTAAGAGCAGGCATTGAACAGGCAATTCGGAAACAATTGCCCGGGCTTAAGGAATTAATTGCTGTGAACTGATGGGATGACAGATAATTTTCCTAAACAAAAAGAATACACTGTTAGTATACTGAAAATTTACGCATTTTCACTCTTCCTGCTGATACCATTAACCCTGTTGTTTATATTGCCGTATCATTTAATTTGGAACCATTCCCTGTCGGAATTTTTAAAACTTTTGTTTTCAAAAATCAAAAACAATTGGGATAATCTTTTTACCTATTTAAACCTGTTACGGCAGATTTTTATTTTTTCTCTTGTTATCCTTGCGGGAGCTGTATTTCACGAATTGCTACATGCAGTTGTTTGGGTTTTGTTTACAAAAAAGGGTATTAAATCAATTCGGTTTGGGGTAAGTAAGACAGATTTTTCACCCTATGTGCATTGTAAAGAACCTCTTCCGGCTTGGATTTATCGCATGGGAACTTTAACACCAGGTTTAATTCTTGGTATTTTACCATCTGTTATTTCTATATTTACAGGGAGTCTCGGATGCTTATTATTTGGTGTTTTTTTCACATGGGCAGCCAGCGGAGACTTTCTAATTTTATGGATTATCAGAAATGTAAATAAGTATGTACTTTTGCAGGATCATCCCGTAAAGGTTGGATGTGTTGTGATGGATTAGGAATATTAATAAAACATATGAACAGGTTTTTAGGTTCTAAACTTTTCTGTATCATATAAAAAAAGCATCTGCTTTGCATGAAAAAATTTGCGTTACATAAAATATGTTTTAAAATTTGCAGTTATATCAAAAACAGATATGCATTGAAGAGTAAAGGATTTAAAATTACATATTTTGTTATAGTGGTTCTTATTTTTATGGGTTGTAGCACCCAGAAAAATACTGTTATTACCCGAACGTACCATAATATTACTTCCAAATATAATGTCTTTTTTAATGGTACCGAAAGTCTGAAAAAAGGGGAAAGAACAATCCTTGAGAATTGCAAAAACGACTTTTCTCAGTTACTACCCGTATTTGTTTATGAAGATAAGGATTTGGTTGGTACAATTAGTTCCGATATGGACAGAACTATTAAAAAAGCTGAGAAACTGGTTAGTTTACACTCAATTACAGTAAAGCCCGAAGTAAAAAGTAATAAACCCCTTACTCCGAATCAAAGAGAATTTATGAGTAAAAAAGAGTATAACAAATGGGTGGATGACGATTATCTGTTAATGGGAAAGGCTCAGTTTTACAAACATGAGTTTGATAAAGCAAACGAAACGTTTTTATTTATTATAAATGAGTACAAATCTGAAAAAACAATAGTTGAAACTAAGATATGGCTGGCAAGAGTTTATGACGAAACCGGTGATTTTGAAAATGCAAAAGAATTATTGAAATCGCTTGAAAATGCAGCTAATTTTCCGGGAGGCTTAAAAAAATTATTGTTTCCCACGCTTGCAGATTTTCAAATCA
The DNA here is from genome assembly GCA_963781805.1 of uncultured Bacteroidales bacterium. Lineage (GTDB taxonomy): Bacteria > Bacteroidota > Bacteroidia > Bacteroidales > UBA10428 > JAFGPL01. Next base: position 2,974,358 of record CAWAHF010000004.1, on the reverse strand, counting down.
AACAAAATGAGCTGGAGAATTCAATACCTTACCTTCAAAAATCCATACAATATGAAACCAAGAAAAAGCTGAGAGTTCGGTACACATATATTTTAGCCCAGATTTATGAACGGACAGGCAATTTGAAAAAAGCCTCAGAATATTATGATAAGGTCATCCGTATGAAACCTACATACGAGATGACATTTAATGCCACCATAAGCAAGGCAATGGCCTATGAAAAAGGGTTTGGTCAGGCCAAAGAAATTGAGAGTCAGCTTTTAAAAATGCTGAAAGATGATAAAAATAAAGATTACAAAGATCAGATTTACTATGCGCTTGGGAATCTTGCCATTAAAGAGGGAAATACCGCAAAAGCATTAGAACGGTATAAGAAATCAATCGAAAGTAATACAACAAATATCGATCAGAAAAACAAATCGTATTTAACCATAGCGGATATCTATTATGCGATACCTGATTATGTGAATGCCCAGTCATATTATGACAGTGCAGTGGTACAAATGGATGTAAATTATCCGAACTATGATATTGTATATGCAAAGTCTAAAAACTTAACAAATCTTGTGACGCAGCTAAATACGGTTCAGTTTGAAGACAGTGTGCAAAGACTTGCAAAACTCGATAACAAAGATTTAACAAAATTCATTGACAATCTGATTGACGATTTAAGGAAACAGGAAGAAGAAGCCAGAATTGCCGATCGGAAAAGACAATTGGATGAACAATTTGGACAGGAGTTGGCTTCCAGGAATTCATCAACATCAAATGCCGCTGGTGGAGGTAAGTGGTATTTTTATAATGAAACTGCTAAGAATCTGGGATACAAGGAATTTGTTTTGAAATGGGGTAACCGCCGGCTCGAAGATAACTGGAGAAGAAAGAATAAAACAACTTCATCGGTTGTTTCAAATTCTCCCACCGAAGATACGGAATTTGTCACTGACGAAGAGGCAAAACAATCAGATAATCTGAGTAATAAAACCAGAGAATATTACTTAAGAAATATCCCTGTAAATGATTCAATGCTTCAGGCTTCTCATAAGAAAATAGACCATGCGCTTTTTAATATGGGGCTTATTTATAAAAACGATTTGAAAGATCCCGATAAGGCAGCTGACTCTTTTAAAGAGTTGATAAAAAGATATCCCAATTCGGAGAATGCATTAATGGCCTATTACAACCTTTATACTATTTATAAATTGCAAAACAACACTGCGCTCTCAGAATTATATAAATCTAAAATCATAGCGCTTTTCCCCAATAGCAATTATGCCCGCATGCTTGCCAATCCAGATTATCTGAAGGAATTGGAAAAGGAAGAGAACAAACTGAAAGATTATTATGTTACTACATATAATTATTACATGAATAATAACTATAGCGAAGTAGTTTCAAGGTGTAATTATGCACTATCAACTTTTTCTCTCGATGCCCTTACTCCAAAGTATTCCTATCTTAAAACATTAAGTTTAGGCAGAACCCAGGATACAAAGACATTCAGGCAAAATCTTTTCGAAATTGTCTCAAAATATCCGGGAACCGAGGTAGCTGAGAACGCAAAGGATATTATTTCCTACCTGGATAAGGACAAACCTCAGTACAAGGAAGAGGAAGAAAAACAGGTTGCATTAAAACTATACGAAGTTACTGATTCTGTAAGTCATTATTTTGCCTTCGTTATACCGAAAGGACTAAATGTTAACCAGTTAATTTTTAATATTATTAATTTTAACCTTGATAATTTTGACAAACTAAATTTAAAAATCGAGAATGTTCCTTTGAATAATAATCAATCTCTGATTGTTGTTAAACAATTTAAGAATAAGGATGAATCTTTGGAATATTCCGGAAAGATTACAAATGATGCCGGCATCTTTGAAGATATAGATAAGCAAAATATAATAACGTTTTCAATATCCATAGCTAATCTGGAAATATTGAAAACGGATAAATCGGTAAACAGATACCTGGCGTTTTATAATGAAAATTACAGATAAACAGAGAAGGATTTAAAATTCCAGTTAAAATCGGTTATGAGAAAAATAAGCATACTCTGGACAGACGATGAAATAGACCTTTTGAAACCTTATGTATTATTTCTTGAGGATAAGGGTTATGAGGTAAGTATTGCAAGTAATGGGTACGATGCCATAAATCTGGTTCAAAAAAATCATTTTGATCTTATTCTGCTCGATGAAAATATGCCCGGATTAAGCGGACTTGAAACGTTGAATCAAATAAAAACCTATTCAACAGTTCCGGTGATTATGATTACCAAAAGCGAAGAAGAGAACATAATGGACGCAGCCATTGGTTCCAAGATCGCTGATTATCTGATCAAACCGGTTAATCCAAACCAGATTTTGCTGGCGATCAAGAAAAATATCGACACAAAAAAATTAGTTTCAAAAGAGACAACATCTGCCTATCAGTCGGAATTCAGTAAAATTGGAGTGCAGATTAACTCTGCAAGAAGTTATAAAGACTGGGAAGAAGTTTACCGAAAAATTGTATTCTGGGAGCTTGAACTGGAGAAACTTAATGAGTCGGGTATGACGGATATCCTTGAAATGCAAAAATCAGAAGCAAATCTTGGATTCTCGCGGTATATAAAGACAAATTACGTGTCATGGTTCGAAAAATCATCTCAGCAAAAACCCTTAATATCGCCTAATGTTTTCAAAGAAAGAGTATTTCCAATTGTGGATGAAGGTCAGAAAGTGTTTGTAATTCTTGTGGATAATCTCAGGTATGATCAATGGAAAACCATTTATCCCATTATCAATGAATATTTCCTGATAGAATCGGAAGAGATGTTTTGCAGCATTTTGCCAACAGCAACCCAATATGCAAGAAATTCGATGTTTGCCGGCTTGATGCCCAAAGAGATACAGGATCTGAATCCTGCATTGTGGCTCAATGATGATGAGGAAGGAGCTAAAAATATGAATGAGGAGGAATTGCTCCTTAAACAGCTTTCAAGGTTGAGCAAGAAATACAGATTTCATTATGAAAAAATTTTAAACTCAAAAGCTGGAAAAAAACTCGTTGAAAATTTTGCAGATTTACTTAACTATAATCTGGTTGTAGTTGTTTATAATTTTATCGATATGTTGTCCCATGCCAATACCGAAATGGAGATGATTCGTGAGCTTGCGGGAAATGAATCGGCTTATCGTTCGTTAACCCATTCCTGGTTTCAACATTCTCATTTACACGATTTGATAAAGCTTCTGGCTGAAAGAGACTATAAGGTAATTTTTACAACAGATCATGGCAGTCTGAGGGTTAACAGTCCCATTAAAGTGATTGGAGACAAAAAAACTTCGGCGAATCTCCGGTACAAAATGGGTAAAAATCTGAATTATAATCCGAAAGAAGTCTTTGAAATTAAAGATCCTTTTACGGCGCATCTTCCAAAATCTAATGTAACGTCAAAGTACATTTTTGCAACTCAGTCTGATTTCTTTGTTTATCCAAACAATTTAAATTACTACGCAAATTATTATAAAAGCACATTTCAGCATGGAGGTATTTCATTGGAAGAAATGCTTGTTCCCCTTATCACTATGGTTTCAAAAGGTTAACAATTAATTTCTGAATGAAAATTCTTTATATTCCATCACTAAATGAACTGACTGAAACAGCCAGAGAATTTATTAATGCGACCAAAGAATTTCGCAGGTTTGCCTTTTATGGTAAAATGGGATCGGGTAAAACCACACTTATCACATCCATATGTAACGAACTCGGTGCTACCGATTTAGTAAGCAGTCCCTCGTTCGCACTGATTAACGAATATCAGACGTACTCGGGCGATACCATTTATCATTTTGATTTATATCGCATTAGAAATTTAGAGGAACTTTACGATATTGGTTATGAAGATTATTTCTATAGTGATGCTATGCTTTTTATTGAATGGCCCGAACTGGCTGAAGAGATTTTACCTCCGGATATATGCAGGGTACATGTGGAAGAAATTGAAAATTCTGCACGAAAAGTAACTTTATTCATCTGATTTAATTTAACTTATAAAAGTCGTTTTAGCCTCTCTTTATTTTCTCGAATCATAAAAATTTATTTTTTGTTTTCGACGTGATTTTATTTGACTAAATACCTCGATTGTATTATCTTAGTTAGTTTTCTAATCTGCTTTATATTTAACTAACATGGTTGAACATAAACCTGAATCTCAAAATATGCCACTAATGTATGGTGGTTTGTTGCCTCAGGAGGAAATGCTTGAAATAGGAAAGCGTCAGAAGAAACTTATTATTGGTATTCCCCGTGAAAAACAACATCTTGAGCAACGTGTTTCATTAACCCCTGAAGCCGTTGAAGTGCTCGTTGATAATGGGCATGACGTATTGATTGAATCCAAAGCAGGCGAAGGAGCGCACTATACAGATCAGAACTATAGTGAATGTGGAGGGTATATCGTCGAAAACAAAGCACAGATTCTGAATGCTGATGTTATTTTAAAAGTGGCGCCGCTCGATTTGGAGGAGATCGACCTGTTGAAAGGGAACCAGGTAATATTTTCAGGACTGCGTATTTACAGTCAGAGCGAGGATTACATCCGGAAACTAATGGGTAAAAAGGTTTCGGCAATAGCTTATGAATACATTAAGGATGAATATAATTATTATCCGGTATTGCAGTCGATGAATGCTATTGCAGGGAATACAGCCATTATTATTGCGGGTGAATATCTTAGCAATAATAATGGGGGTAAAGGTGTGATGCTGGGGGGTATTTCAGGTATTACACCCACAGAAGTTGTAATTTTGGGAGCGGGCACAGCAGCAGAATATGCCGCCAGAGCTGCGCTTGGACTGGGTGCATATGTAAAAGTATTTGATCCCTCACCGCAACGGCTTGAGCAGCTTCAAAAAAATCTGGGAGTTCGGTTACATACATCTATCTTTCATCCACGGGTATTGCGTCGCACCCTAAAATCAGCAGATGTTGTCATAGGGGCATTTAATCTTCACGACAGGGGACCGAGGTATTTTGTAACAGAAGAGATGGTTAAAGAAATGAAAAAAGGTTCGGTAATTATTGATATCAGTATCGATCAGGGTGGATGCATCGAAACTTCCGAATGTCGCACACCGCTTGACCCGGTTTATACAAAATATGATGTCATCCATTACAGTGTTACAAATCTTCCTTCAAGAGTAGCCCGTACAGCATCTATAGCTCTGAGCAATATAATTTCTCCAATCATGATTAATATTGGAAATTCAGGAGGCATCAAACCTTTTCTGAAAGCAAATATTGGAGTCAGACACGGTGTATATCTTTACAATGGAATCCTTACCAACGAATTACTGGGAAGTAATTTTAATATACAATCAAAAGATATTGATCTGTTAATGGCAGCATTTTAAATATTATTATACATCACAATGATTGTTACTTAATATATTAAATACCTCATCATTACAGGGCTTATGAAAAATCTAATTATTTTATTTGTATTAATGGTTTCCATTTCCGGTTGTCAGAAATCTGTTGAAAAATCAGGGAATACAGCTAATTCAATGAATATGGGAAAATACATTCATACCATTACAATTGCAACGGTAGTCGATAGTTTGATTAACAGGTATGGTGAACAGAATAAGTTCAGAATAGAAAAGGGTACCTCACAGGTTGCCGCATTCTGGATGGAGCAAGATGGTGACCAGAAAAATTTCAATGATTTTTGCCTGGAATATTTTGTACCCCAGGGAGAAAAACTAGACACACTCTTTCAGAAGCTTGAAAGAAATGCTGAAATTTTATCAGGTAATTTTACCAACATGTCGCTTCAGCTAAGGGAACCGCTGGAACTGGATATGGGAGAAATTACCCCGATAGATATGATGATGGCCAGTTATGATCCGTCAAGTCATCTGTCGGATGATTTTTTCAAAAACAAAATAGCTTTTTACCAATTGCTGAATTTTCCTTTTTATTCGCTTGAAGCCAAGCTGCAAAATGGAAGTCAATGGTCAAGAAAGGAATGGGCATATGCAAGAATTGCAGATGATATTGTAGATCGTGTTCCTGCAGAAGTAATTCAGGATTATGCTGATATCTCCACCCGCGCAGATGCCTACATCTCGGAGTACAATATTTATATGGGAAATCTAACCGATTCTTTTCAAAGAAAATATTTTCCAAGTGATTTGAAATTAATTTCCCACTGGGGTCTGCGTGACGAGCTGAAGTCAAATTATGCAAATCCGGATGGTTTGACAAAGCAAAAAATGATTTATAAAGTCATGCAACGAATTGTTACACAGGAGATACCCAAAGAGGTTATAAATAATAATGAATATCAATGGGATCCATATGCAAATAAATTGTACCGTGATGGTAAAGAAGTTTCTTTCGCACCTGAAAATAATATCAGGTACCGGTATTTATTGGATCTTTTCAAAGCGAATAAGAAGTTAGACCAGTATAATCCTTATTATTCAACGGCTATCGAGAGAGCATTCAGTCAGGAAATGCAAATCCCCGAACCTGATGTTGAAAAATTGTTTATTGACTTATTATCTTCAGCGCAGGTTAAAAAGGTAGCCAACTTAATCAGTACGAGGTTAGAAAGACCATTGGAACCATTTGATATCTGGTATAATGGATTTAAACCAAAAAATGAAGCTATCGATGAAAAAATGCTGGATGCTATTGTAGCAAAAAAATATCCAACACCGGATGCTTTTGAAGCCGATATGCCGGTTATTTTGAGAAAACTGGGATTTAACCGGGAAGAAGCTGATTACATTTCTTCGAAAATAACAATCGATCCGTCAAGAGGTGCAGGGCATGCTTTGGGAGCCGAAATGAGAACCGAAAAGTCGCATTTAAGAACGCGGATTGGTAAGAACGGTATGAACTATAAAGGGTATAACATTGCGATTCATGAATTTGGTCACAATGTAGAGCAGACGCTAACCCTTTATGATATGGATTATTATGCATTGAAGGGTATTCCGAATACGGCATTTACCGAAGCCCTTGCATTTGCATTTCAGAAGCGCGATTTGGAGTTGTTGGGAGTGACCAATCCCGATCCCTCTGAAAAGTATCTGACTGCTCTGGATATTTTCTGGTCAGCTTATGAAATAATGGGAGTATCGCTTGTAGATGTCGGAACCTGGAAATGGCTTTATGAGCATCCAGAATCAAATGCAGATGAGTTGAAGCAGACTGTTTTAAACATAGCAAAAGATATCTGGAACAAATATTATGCAGATATTTTTGGAGTACAAGATCAAATCATACTGGCAGTTTATTCTCATATGATTGTTTATCCACTGTATTTGTCTGCATATCCTGTTGGAAATTTAATTGACTACCAGATTGAAGAAAATATTTCCGGGAAAAATTTTGCCACAGAAGTTAAGCGCATTTTTACTTCGGGTAATCTCACTCCCGATTTATGGATGAAAAATGCCTTTGGTACGGGATTATCCGACAAACCATTATTGCATGCCGTTGATGAAGCGCTTACCCGAATTACTAAATAATTCTTATTGACTATTGAAGTAGTTCATCGTAAGAGGCAGATATAGGGGTATTGTTGATATAATCATACAATGTAAGTCTTCTGATATTGTAATAATATGACCAGAAATCACGCATAGCGGCGATGTATTGGCGGCGTGAAAGGTCCTTCTCTTCTAATGCAACATTCAAATCAAGAACATCTATTTTACCAATGAGAAATCGTTGTTTTGCAACTTCGTACCGGTATGTTGCGACTGTATCTGATTTTGCGGCAATCATTAACTGGTCATCCTGCAGGTTAAACTGCATGGCGCTAAGCAACACCTGCTGTTCAAAATCTATTTTCGATTGTTGAACAGAGGTCATCACAACTTCATTATTTGACTTGGCCAACTTGTATTTTCCACGGCCCAATCCCCAGTCGACAAGAGGTACCTGAACTCCGACTTCAACCTGCTGCTGATCCAGCGGATTAATATAAGCATCTGGAATATTCGGAGCTTTATTTGTAAGTCCGAAGGAAGCAAATAGCGTTGCATTCATTCCTTTTTCTGAACGGGCTTCGGCTAAATCGCGTTTTGCCTCAAGCAATTGACGTTCAAGTGCAATAATTTCAGGATTATTTTTTTTGGCCTGTTCAATTGCATGTGGCACATCAATATCCAAATGAGGAATTTCGATCGGGATAATCAGTTCCAGGTCAACATTCTCATTGAATCCCAGGAACGATCTGAGCTGAAACTTTTTAACTTCCAAATCGACAGATGCACTGTTAAAATCGGTACCGGCATTCAGATGGCTGAGTTCAAGCTGAAGAAGTTCATTCTCAGCAATGGTACCCATATTGTATCGTCCCTGGGCAATTTTATAGAGTGTATCGGTATTGCTGTAATTTACTTTTGATATTTGAACATTCATCTGTGCAAGGGCCAGATCGAAAAAATAGTTAACTGCCCTACCGGAAACGGCTTCCATTGCATCGAGGTATTGTTTTCTGGCCTCTTCGTATTTTTTAGGTTCAATTCTTTTCTCCCAGTGCAATTCATTATAACCGTTTATTGGCTGACGAAACCCAATACTAACAGGATTTGAGACAAACCGGCCTGACGAATCACCCTGAAAACTCTCATTTCTGGAAAGCGACGAACTCATAAAGATGTTTCCTCCTGTCAACCCTATATTTTGGCTTAGATTTAATTGAGCTGAAGAATTTAAAGATTTGCTGGCTCCGATTCTTTCTACATATTCATTATTTTCAAAGGAATAGCTTTGCCTGATTGATCTGTCGAAACTAAATAGTGTAGAATTAAGTGTAAGCGATGGCAAATATTTTGCCTGATAGGTACGATATGCCCAGTAACTTCCTCTGAACCTGTGTTTGGCCAGAATAGCCTGTAAAGATTGATCTTTGGCTATTTCGACTACTTCCTCAAGGGTTAAGCGGGTGACGGTTTTTTGTGCAGTTAATTTATTGGATAATATCAGCATAGAAATAAGCAATAAAACTGAAAGTCTCATAATATGGATTTTTTTGATCAGATAATAGATAAAAACCATTTATTCATAACGTAATGATTCAATGGGATCCTTTTCAGATGCTCTTTTGGCGGGTGAATAACCGAATATGATCCCGATTGTGGCCGAAACACCAAAAGCAATAAATACCGAAATAGGAGTGATAATGGTTAAAATACCAAATATTTGTTGAATAGATTTTGCAAGAATAATTCCCAAGATTACTCCCAGCAGACCCCCTGTTATACTGATAAGAACAGCTTCTGCCAGAAACTGAATCACAATATCCGATTTTTTAGCGCCAATGGCAAGCCTTGTACCAATTTCTTTAATACGTTCCATAACCGATGCAAACATAATATTCATTATTCCGATTCCACCGACAATCAACGCAATACCAGCAATGGCTCCAAGAACCACATTAAAAATGTCTTTGGTTCTCTGTTCCTGTTTAAGCTCGAGTTCCGGCAAGCGTATTTCGTAGTCTTTTACTTCCAGGTGTTTTCTGAACAAGAGCCGACTTAGAATTTCAGCCGTGGGAGTCATATACTCAGAGTTGGAAACCTGAACGACAATATTATCCAACTGGTGATAATTTGAAGAAACATTTTCTGAAGGATTAACGCTTCTCCCCTGCATATCCCTGGTTTCTCCCTTAATTAGTTTTCCCGAATTAAATAAGGCACGGTTTTGAAATCTCAAGAGCATGGTTTTAACAGGTATATAAATATTATCGTTAAAAACATTAACACCGGCATTTTGAAAACCTGTAAGGCTTATATTACTTTTTTCAATAACTCCAATCACCTTTAACCAAACCGAACCGAATTTAATATAATGATCAAGCGGATCGGCCTTACTGAAAAATTTAGCACGGATATTATCACCGATAATACAAACCGGTAATCCGTTTTCCTCCTGAATTTCATTAAATATTTCACCTTTGGCCAGTTTGAGATTATAAATTTCAAAATACATCTTTGAAACACCTATTATTTTTGCAGATTCTCTGACGCCATTCTGAACCACAAAGGAATTCATGGCAATTTCAGGACTAATGTTTTTAACCGTAGGTACAAACGTCGATATTGTTTTCACATCGGCCATGGATAATCCGGGAGAGTATTTTCTTTTTTCAAAATCATTGGTACCATTCTGATTGTTTTTTTCTTCATCTTTAGCCTGCACAATGGGTGAGATGATGATATTATTTACCCCAACCAGCTTTATCTGTTCAAGAATTTCTTCTTTTGCGCCGCGACCTATTGCCAGCATACTTATCACAGCGGCTACTCCAAAAATAATTCCCAACGCGGTAAGGATTGACTTAAGTTTGTTGTCCAAAAGAGAATCAACAGCTATATTAAAATCATGTAGATATCTTTTCATTATTCGAATATTATAGCTAGTCTAAAGATACTTTTAGTTTCCGCCCTGATTTATGTCTGCTCCACGAGGGACTCCTCCTTTATTGCCTCTTTTATGTTCGGAAGGTTTTGATACTACTGTTTTTTTCTGTTTCTCTCTCAATTGTTCCTTTATTTTTGGAATAAGCTCAGTACCTGTAAGTTTAAAACCGTTGGCATCTTCCGGCACCGAGAGATATAATTTTTCACCGGCAGTAAGTCCCTCTAAAATAATAATCTGATCTTCGTTGGCTTCTCCAAGAAGAGTAAGTTGTTTAGTTCTGTTTTTCTTATAAACAAAGGTTAAACTATCTTCAGTATGCACTGCTTCCAAAGGAATAAACAAAACATTATCATAGGTTTTTGTGATGATCATGTTGCTCGAAGTCATGGATGGCCTCAATACAGGGTCAGTCTCATTCATATTTATAATTACCTCAAATAATTTGGCATCCGCATTAGGCAATTGTTCTCCAATATTAGCAACGGTAGCAACTTTTCCGGTGAATTTTTTATCCGGAAATGCATCTATTCCAATACTAACCTGTTGACCCGGTTTTACTTTACTAATGTCTATTTCGTTAACATAGGTAATTGAATTAAATGAGGATAAATCCGGAAGTGTTGCAACAACAGGGCTTCGCCATATTCGCAAATTACTACCTGTTGCAATTTTGGTTCCATCACGTTCTTTTGTGTATATCACCATTCCAGACGCAGGCGCCATAATTACAAGACTTCTAAGTGCTTCATTGTTCATTTCTTTTTTCCTGAGCTTTTTATTTAAATCATATGTTTTTTGTTTGATATTCACCTCGGCCTGCTTAACCTTTAATTTATAATTGTCTGATGTTTGCTGAAATTCACGTTGTATCCTGTCTAAGTCAATCTGTGCTTTTCTTATAACCGAAGGCGACTCAAATTTTGATTGTTCAAGCGTGATTTCTGCTTCCTGAACCGAATATTTCAGGTTAATGATATTGTCTCTTTGTGACCTGAGTTCCAGAGAACTGTCAATTTTAGCCTTTTCAATTTCACCCATACTATTATCAATTTCAGCATCAATGTCCTTTAATTTGTTGGCAATGCTTGAGGCATCAAGCCGTGCAACAAATTCTCCGGAATCTACAACAGTACCTTCGGGAATTAACTCTCCAATGGAGATTTCCCAGGCATCCACACTGCGCAATATCTGGTAAGGAGCTTCGATGTTAACAGAATTTCTTGCCTGTAATTCACCGGTAACCGTTACAATTACTTCAAACTTCCCTTGTTTTACTTGCGTATCAATTGGATTTGCATCTGTTGATTTCAGATTACCTAATACCACAATAAGTATTATTGTTACTAAAATGATTATCAGGAAAATAATGTATCTTTTCTTCATTTGCTATGAATAATTAAGGTTATGATTTATTATGCCTAATCATCTGTAAGGCAATCTCTAAAGGACACTTATTATAATAAACTCTTAATTTCTGAAATTATTTTGTCTGCCAACGTAATTGCTGAGGTTTCATCCTTTCCTTCAGAATATATCCGGATAATTGGTTCTGTATTCGACTTACGTAAATGTACCCATCCTTCCGGAAAATCAATCTTAATACCATCTTCGGTATTTACAGGGTAACTTATAAACTTGTTTTTAATCTCTTCGAGTATATGGTTTACATTAAGTTCGGGAATTAATTCAATTTTATTTTTGGAGATAACGTAATGCGGATATTTTGATCTGAGTTGGCTGCATTTTAAACCGGTTTTGGCCAAATATGAAAGGAATAAAGCAATTCCAACCAGCGCATCCCTGCCGTAATGCAATGCAGGATAAATTACACCGCCATTTCCTTCTCCTCCAATAATAGCTTCGGTTTCTTTCATTTTATGTACTACATTTACTTCACCAACTGCAGCAGCATGATATTGTTTCTGATAACTTTCTGTTAATTCTTTCAGGGCTCTTGTGGAAGATAGATTGGAAACTGTATTGCCAGGAGTATTCTGAAGTATATAATCTGCAACAGAAACCAATGTATACTCTTCGCCAAACATGGTGCCATCCTCATTTACAATGGCCAGCCTGTCTACATCAGGATCAACAACAAAACCAAGGTGAGCTTTCTGTTCAAGGATGGTTTTGGATATTTCACCAAGGTGTTCAGGAAGCGGTTCCGGATTATGTGGAAAATTCCCGGTGGGTTCACAATATAACCTCACGATTTCTTTTACACCAAGAACTTGCAATAGTTCTGGTATAATTATGCCTCCTACAGAATTTACACAGTCAATTGCAATTTTGAATCCGGCTCTTGCGATTGCATTTTTATCTACAAGGGGTAATTGTAAAATTTTCTCAATATGTATCTCATTAAAATTCTTCTGATACCTGATATTTCCCAATGTTTCAACATTTGCATATTCAAATTCTTCCTTTTCGGCGATTGAAAGAATTTCTTCACCTTCTACGGCGGATAAAAATTCTCCTGCACTGTTCAACAATTTAAGTGCATTCCATTGTTTCGGATTATGACTTGCTGTAAGGATAATACCTCCGTGTGCATGCGTTTCAGTAACTGCAATCTCAACAGTTGGAGTGGTGGCATAATCCAGGTTGATAACATCAATGCCAAGTCCCATCAATGTTCCCGATACAAGTTTATCAACCATTTCTCCGCTCATTCGGGCATCTCTGCCAACCACAATAACTATTTTTTTATCGGATTCATTTCGTTGAATCTGCGTTCCAAAAGCAGAAACAAACTTAACAATATCAAGAGGTGTAAGGTTTTCTCCGGTAATCCCTCCAATTGTTCCCCTGATACCTGAAATAGATTTAATTAAAGTCATCCATCTATACTTTTTAAATTAATTTATTGGGTTTCTGAATGTAATTTTCATAAATTTATGGAATAAAAATAGAGAAAAAAATATTCCCTCCTTTTTATATTCCGTTTAACTTTCATTAACTGTAATATACTATGACGAATATAAGAGAATCAGGTAAAAAAATTGTCTCCACAACTAAAAAAAAGAGATCAAAAAATATTTCGGAAAATATTTTGAAACCTTCAAAAAGAAAAACCGAAATTCAGGCCAAACATTCTAAAACTAAACATCATTTGGCTGGCACCGGAGAACAAATCAGATTGAACCGTTATATTGCCAGCACGGGTATATGCTCCCGAAGACAGGCTGACGATTTTATAAAGGCCGGATTAGTATCCGTAAATGGCAAAATTGTAAACGAGCTGGGCACGAAAATTCTTCCTACTGATTCAATAAAATATAATGGCGAAAAAATTAGGGAGGAGAGAAAAGTTTATATTTTATTGAATAAGCCCAAAGATTATGTGACCACAGTTGAAGATCCGCATGCTACCAAAACGGTGTTAGATTTGGTAAAGAATGCCTGTAAGGAAAGAATTTACCCGGTTGGTAGGCTGGACAGAACAACCACCGGTGTTTTACTTCTTACCAATGACGGTGATTTGACAAAAAGGCTCACTCATCCGAAATTTAATAAAATGAAAATATACCAGATTACATTAAATAAAAAAGTTAAATATGCTGATCTTGAAAAGATTGCATCGGGTATTACGCTGGATGACGGATTTATAAAAGCAGATTCAATCCATTATGTCGATCCTGATGATAAAAGGCAAATCGGGATTGAAATACATTCCGGAAGAAACCATATTGTAAGACGTATATTTGAACATTTTGATTATAACGTTCTTAAACTTGACAGAGTATACTTTGCCGGACTTACCAAAAAAGGGTTGTCTCGAGGCAAATGGCGCTTCCTAAACGATAAAGAAATTTCAATGCTTAAAATGAGTGCATATAAATAGAATCCTTAGGTAGAAAAATATTCCTACGGATAAGATAGACTATATTTAGAGTTTTATTCCCATAAACAATACATCATCCACTTGTGGAAATCTGTCTTTCCATAGATTAAACGTGTTTTTAACATGATTGTATTGCTCTTCCATTGGTTTACTATGAACATCTTCCAGTAAATTTTTCAATCTGACCATTTTAAACTTTTTTCCAATAGGTCCGCCAAACTGATCGGGATAACCGTCGGAAAACATATAAATCAAATCGCCATGACTCAGTTGAAGTCCTTCATCCTGGAAATCTTTTTCAGTTTTATCATAGTGTCCGCCAACCGAACTTCTGCTTCCCTTAACATATAATTCTTCACCGTCTTTATAAATAATCATGGGCCTCATGGCGGAGGCATAGCGTACATAATTGGTTTTCAGATCAATTTCGCAAACGATAATATCCATTCCATCATTAGCTTTTTCCGCTTCAAGGTTCTGATTTAATGTATTTCGTAATTCCCGATCGAGACTTCGCAAAATTTCAGAGGGTGATTTTGTATCTTCCCTGAAACAGATATCTTTGATAAGAGTGGTGCCAATCATTGACATGAAAGCACCCGGAACGCCATGACCGGTAGAATCTGCGCACACAATTATAAATTTTGAATCCGATACCTTATCATACCAGTAGAAATCACCGCTAACAATATCGCGGGGTTGATAGAATACAAATGCTCCGGCAAAATTTTGCTGTAATCGTTTTAAAGGCGGTAAAATACTAGCCTGAATGCGCTGTGCATAATTAATGCTGTCTGTAATATCTCTGTTTTTTATCTCGATTTCTTCTTTTTGTTCTACAACTTCTTTTGTTCTTTCTGCCAGGCTTTTTTCCAGATATTCCTGGAGTTGTTTCTGTTTTCGTTCACGAAATTTTATAATGAGCCATACAGTCAGAACCAGAATTAGTAACGATAAAACTATGAACCACCAGGTTTTATAAAATGGAAGTTTAATCCTCAAATTAAATGAAATGGGAGTTATCTCTTCATGCTGATCATCAATAAATGATTTTACTTCGAATGTATATCTGCCATCAGTAATCCTGGGATAGATCACATAATTCAGATTTGAAATATCCGACCATTCGGGATCAAATCCTTCCAGTTTATATTGATACATTACCGACTCTGGATCGCGGTAATAGAGTCCAATAAATTCAATCCTGATTTTATACCGTGCATAAGGTAATAAAATATCTTTTGAAATATCAACCGGCTTATCGTTTATCAAAACTCTCAGAACATTTGTCAATGGAGGGATATTAGCTTTTCTATCTTTTTTAGGATTATACCAGATTAAACCTTCGGTAGTTCCAAAATACAAATTACCTTTCTTATCCCTGGCAACACTGTTTTCGTTACAATCTCCCAATATTCCTTTTTCTACATCATAGATATATTTTGAAAAATCAGAGGTATTTATTTTGGTTATTCCTAACCGATGTCCAACCCAGATGCTTCCGGAACCAGATGCAATAATACTGTAACAGAAATCAGATTTAAGACCATTCTCAGCTGTTATGTTTATTATGGTGTCTTTCCCAAAATAATACACACCAAAACCATATGTGGAAGCCCAGATATTACCATCCTTATCCTGGGTAATTGAACTAAAATCCAGTTCATAGTCGCCGGTTATGTAGCGGGGTTTTATTGCCCCAAATTCGTCGATGGCATAAATTCCATTGGCTTGTGTGGCAAATAACAGGTTATTTTCGCTATCTAAAAATACATGTTCAATAACGTTGTGAGGAAGACCGTTATTTGTGCTGTAATGTTCAACTTTGCCAGTAAGCAGGTTAAAATAATATATTCCTTCCTTTGTACCAGCGTATAAGATATTTTTATCTCCGGTAATTGATTTTACCGATCTGCCCAATGAATTAGCATTATATGGAAATTTTGCAATTTTTTGAGATGCAATATCCATTTTGAATAATCCGCTTTTTTCAGTACCAATCCAAAGGGTATTTGCTTTGTCGTAGAAAAGTGCTGTGATAATATCATTCGGAAGTCCGTGAATGGCTGTAAACACACTTGGTTGTTTTCCCCTTTCCGGATGAGTTTTAAGCAACATGCCGCTTCCCCCAAGCCAGATCGTACTATCCTGCACACAAACTGCAGTAACGTTATTGTTAAATCCGTTTATGTCGTAATTAAAAAAGGTTAGCGCATCGCTCAGGAATAGAGCCAGTCCGTCGCCATACGTTGCTATCCAGATATTACCTTCCCGGTCTTCGAATACATCTTTTATTGAATTTCCCGTAAGACCGTTTTCCTTGGTTAAATGGATTATGTTTGAAAACCTTTTGTCGTTTGCAGGATTTGCAAGTTTATATACCCCATCGCGAAGAGTACTAACCCAAAGGTTATTTTCTTTATCCTGGAAAACAGATTGTACATTAACCAGCTCCAGATTTAATTGTTCCCCAATATTTCTCAGCGTATACAGACTATCCTTCCCCAATTTCAACAAAAACAAGCCTTCATCCTCTGTACCGAGCCAAAATTCCTTATTTTCTTCCAGGGCCAGGATACTCTGAATTTTTATATATTCCAGTTCTTTTACACCAAAAAGATATCTGATTTCTGAATCTTTTGCCTGATAATCGTAAATCCCTATGCCCTCCTGTGAACCTACAAGCAGACGTCCGTTTTTTAAACAAATGGAAGTGATAAGTTGAGATGTTAATTCCCGCTGATATCTTTTAATTTCCATTTGATTCTGAATAAGAAGAATACCATTTGTCATGGTTGATATCAACATATTTCCTGCCTCATCTTCGGCAAATCCTGTGATTATGCTCTTAATAGGTTCTGTGGTTTTGACTACCTGAAAATTTTTACCATTGTAGAAAGTGATTGTCCCGTTCTGAAATCCAAACCAGAGATTGCCCTTAGAATCTTTAAAACTGATGTTGGCTACATCTTTTGCTAAATTTGCCGTATCGAAATTGTTTTCAAAATTGAAACCATCAAACCTGCAGAGGCCTTCCCCGGTTCCAATCCAGATAAAACCGTTTTTGTCCTGGTTAATTGTATAAACAAAAGGATGACATATTCCTTGCTGAACACCCAGTTTTTTGAATTTAAAATTTTGAGCGAATGACGAATATGAACATAGTATAAGTAGTAAAAGGCTTATAATTAAAGGTTTTCCCGAAGTTGATTTATTCATTTTAGGTTTGTTTGTGGATCGTTAGTTTGTTTTTTTAACACCAATTGAATACTTATATTTCGGAACACCACCAATTGGAATAACAAAGAATGGCAGTAATTCTCCATACTGATTTCTTACATTCACAACAACATTATTATTAAGTACAGGTGGATTTTTTCTTTTAATAAATTGTATATCCAGTGATTTGTTATGCTCTTCATCCAGAATTTTAAATTCATCTTCCACCCATTCATCCTGATTCGATACTTTGCTCATTTGTCCAAGTCTTGCAACAGATACGGTTCGGATAAAACCATCATCGTCCCAGTCAAAATTAGATAGTTTTACACTTATGGTTTTGTCGTCAACATACGGATAAATATGAGAGACTTCATTTGGATCATTCCACATTCTGAAAGAGTATTCATAGGTAAATGCATTGGCTCCTTCAATAGGTTTGTTTTCAGTAAGACTTGTGCTCAGGTAATACCGGTATAAATTTCCGTCGTCCCCGGCAATTCCGTCTGCTATAATTTTAAAGATATAGCCGTCAAATTTGGTGACCAGTTCACCTTCGGTAGGATTGAAGGGGCCAAACGTATACCACCCTTTATCATATCGGGCATCTTCTCCAAACGTTTTTGTAGCCAGAAGATTCCCGCTCTTATAATTACCTACCGGTTGTGTTTCCTGTGCATCTTTATTGGTAAAACACTCTTTGCCGCCATATATCGAAAAAGTGGTTTTGGTATCAAATACACCGTTAAGTTCATCTATCGATCCGCCTATATCAGGATCATAAACTTTAATATAGATTGGATCTTTGAAGTCTTTAGGGATTCTGAAGAAAAAAGTCTGCGAAAAATCATCGTCTCCCCATGATCTTTGTGCTTTTGGTCCAAAAGTCATCAGATAAGGAATATTCTCATCACCTGCCGGAACAGGCTGACTTTTAACAGAACCTGAAATAATTAAACCTACAACAATTAAATTTAGAATCCACTTCATATGTAATCAATTAAATTAGATTTAACATTTTAGACAATTTACGAAAATTTGACATCAAAGTTTGATCTAAAAATTATTTTGTTATAAAACGCTCATTATCTTTTTCTTAAAATTACCAAAGGTTTGGTAACACATCTTTGTTCAGGAACCTGTCGATTATTTTCTACCTGACTTGTTACACCCAATTGAATAGTATAGGTCCCTGGTTTGTCGAACTTATGAGTTGCTGTCATATCTTCTGCACGGGTTCCATCGCCAAAATCCCAGTAATAATTGTCAATAGTGAAATTTTTCAGATAGGTTTCATTCCCGTTGAATTTAACATCATCTGTCACCAGGGAAGTATCAGGTGCAGTAATGTAAACCTGCTCTATTTTTTCCACCTGATGCTCATATTCAGCCTGACTAAAGTACACTTCTCCCGTAAGAGTATCTATAACATTCAGTTTAACTGTATAGGTTCCTGGAGCTGCATAGCAATGATTTGCTTCAAGTCCGCGTATTTTTGTACCATCACCCAAATCCCATTCATACCGGAAAGTGGTTGTATCGAGATCGATACTTCCCTGTTCATAAAAAACGAAACAATAATCGTTCTCCTGTTGTTTTGGACAATTTGAAAAGACTGGTAAGGTTGAAGTGAATATATAGATATCTCTGGATTGTGTCCGGTTTGATGCAAAAAAGCCGGTATCCATCGTTGCATTTATAATGTAGCTGAAATCATCTGCAGTCGAATTAAACGGTACAGGAAGTTTTACGGCTTCCTGCCATTCATTATCAATCAATTCCGAATAGAATATATCCAAATCTTCCTTGTCATCATGACCCCTTGATGAAAAGTAGAGTCGTCCGCTGGAAAGGTAAAACGGGAATAATTCATTTTTTGGGGTATTGATCTTATCTCCGAGGTTTACTGGTAAACTCCACATATTGTTTTCGAATTTAGATACATAAATATCAAATCCTCCATACCCTTTGGGATCTTCAGAACAGAAGAATAACATCTTACCGTCTTCCGTCAGGAAAGGAAATCCAAGATTATAGTTAAGTTTGTTAAAGCGAAGTGGGGTAATATTTGTCCAATGTCCGTTTACAAGTTCTGCAGAAAAAATACCATAGGTTGAATCACCTCTCAGATTGTTACCAAAACCTTTAGTAACATCAATGGTTCGGGTAAAATACATAACTGTTCCATCTTTGTTAAAAGTTACAGGTCCTTCATAGTATCTGGTTGATATATCCCTGGAAAATATTATAGTGCCGCCATATTTACCGGGACGGCGCTGTTTTGCCAGGTAAATATCCGATAATGAATTATCTGATAAATCCGTATTGGTAACAAAAACATCATTTTTTCGGTTAGAGACAAAGACAATATCATTTTTATAAAACATAGGAGCATATTCATCATATTCGGATGTATTGACAGAAAGGTTTTGAATAGCAAAATATTTTTGTGCAAACGATTGCATCAATACTAAGTGAAACAGGACAAATACAATATTTAAGCAACGCAATTTCATATATTAAAAATTTCCCGGATCTGATGCTTTTATTTTATATCCAAATTCATATTGCAGGCTTATTTCGAACGACCCATGATGATAATTACTTAACGCACCCAATCCAAAATCATAGGATATGCCAAATCTGGTCTGATATCCGATTCTGCTATTGAACAATAGAACAAAAGCCTCCTGAGGTCTGTATGACAGTCCTGCAATGAAAATATTTTTGTACTCGACATTTATATTGAAATCCGGTTCTATAGAGTAACTTATTTCGTAATGCACCAATACGGATGGCTGTAATTTTATAAGATTATTTAAGGGTATGGAATAACCGGTGGTAAAATAATAGCTGTATTTTTTAAAATCGTGGTAAATCTGTAATCCAACTGTTTCACCTCCGTCTTTATATCCTAAAATAAGAGGAACCGAGGCTCCGGCATAGAATTGTCTGGTATAATAATAGATTCCAAGTCCGAAATTGGGTAGAAAGTATTTCTGAAAATTGTCATTGAAAATGTATGTATCGTCTCCCAAATCAATTCTGTCAAACCTTCCGGAGGAAAATCCACCTTTGAGCCCTAAGGATAATTTACCGTTTCCAACCTGAAACCTGTGCGCATAGTTTAAATACAAACTTAAATATTTCCGGGATCCAATCTGCTCCTGATATCCTAAAATACCAAGCGCTGTATGAATATTTTTCATGGGCCAGTGGAGGGTGAGTGTATTTGTATTGGGAGCTCCCTCAAATCCAATCCACTGACTTCGGTGAGAAAGTGCAAATGTAAACACCTCATTTCTTCCGGCATAGGCAGGATTTAGGATTAAACCATTGAACTGATACTGACTATAAAGGATTGAACGATCCTGGCTCAATGTCAATGTAACATAAGTAATTGAAAACAATACGATTATTAATAATCTCTTAATCATTTATCTTATCAGTTCAATATAACTTTTATACGTAAATTCGTTTTCCAATCCGTTGATTTTCACTATAAGAACATAAAAATAGGTTCCTTCGGGAAGTTCAAGATTATTCTTATTGGTTCCATCCCAAAAGTTTTCTTCAGTATAATTGTCGGATTTGAATACTTGCTGACCTAACCGGTTAAAAATAGTTAATTTAATATATTCGGCATTTGCTATCTCAATTTTAAATAATCCTCCGGTTGTTCCTGAACCGGGCGTAATTCCGTTCTGGAGTTTCAGATTGTTAACCAAAATATGCATACTGTCAGTTATCGAAGGACAGGTTCCGTTTGTAACGGTCCATTTGAGTATGTTATCCCATGCAAGATTCATAACATTTGTAACTGCCAGGGTATCATTTTCAAATACCGCATCTCCTTTGGAAACTGTCCATTTACCCCCGCCAAAAGATGGTGGAAGCGCATCTAATCTGGTCCGAAATTTAAAGTCAAGCATTTGGTCTGGTCCAGCGTCAATCGTAGCAGGTTGTTCATAGAATATTAAATAGACGCTGTCTGAATTCTGGCAGGTCCAGTTGGTCTCTGTCCATTTTACCCATCCATTTACAATACCCGATACAAACGAATTGATTGTTATTGTAGCATTCTCAGTAGCAGGGTCATTAAAAGTCCCAATGGAACTTTGCCACAAACCTGTAGTGTTGGCAATGCTTTTCGTCGCGTTCAGTGTGTATTGATTACTACAGATTTCATCATTTTCACCTGCATTGGCAACGGGAATGTCATAAACTTTGACTTCCGCCACACCTGTTGCCGAGCTCAAATCAGCAAAACAAAGGCTGTCATCTGTAATTGATAGCATACGGACATTCTGGGTACCGGAGAATTCAAACGAAACAGAGTCGGTTCCTTCGGCTAATGATTCATGTGAACCGATGGAGGATACATCTCCAAAAGTTACAATCCACGGACTATGTTCGCCTGAGATGTTATATTTAAGTTGTATGGTTCCTCCAGCACAGGTGGTATCTTTAGCGCTGATTATGTCGCCGGTGGGTAATTGATTAATCAATACTTGTACGGATACACTTGTATCAACACATACAAAATTTGTTGCGGGTGAGTAAGCCACACGGCGATAATACATTGGAGCAATCAAATCGGAGGTTTCGAAATTTGAAGTATTATTTGAAGACTTACCGGCAGCACTTGTCCAGTCTGTAAGGGTTGAGCTCATTTGCCATAAATACAAATAATCACCGGGTTTGCCATTTGTTGGTACAGATCCGGTCATAGCCTCACTTGAATTGTAGCATGTGTATTTTATCGAATTGCCTGTAATTGAGTTATTTTTAATCGTTTTATAAACGATTACATTAACAGGGCTACTTATCACCGTGCAGATATCTGAAGTTACTTGTCTTGCAAACGACGAAGAATCAACAAGGGCAGGAGAGGCATAACCAATCTGGTTATTAAGGCCGGGCGCTGTGATCCATGATGATGCACCTTCCAGTCTGCTAAGCCATTCATAAGAATAAGAACCATTACCTCCGGTGGCTGCAGGCGGATTGAAAGGAAGGGGTGTATTGTTTTCACAAATCTCCTGGTCATTAAGGCCCAGGTTATTGATAATAGCCGGAATAACCGTAAGATTCAATGGAGAAGTGGTGTCTTTACAGGCTCCATAAGTACCTGAAATCGCGATTCTTTTAAACTGTATCGATTGCGTTAATGTACCATGGGTATAGTTGCTACCTGTTGCACTGCTTATTTCACTCCAGGAACTCCCAACATATTGCAGCCATTTATAGGAATATGATCCCGGTCCGTCAGCGCCTCCCGGAGATGAACCTGTTAAGATATGCGGAGAATCGCCTTCACAGTATCTGGCTGAATCTGTCGAAATATTGTTATTTGTAATTGCATTTAAAACTGTAACATTTTTAATTCCCGAAGTATCAATACAAGCTTTATCATTCCCCGAATATACAACTCTTCTGTATTGAGTGGTTGTTGCTAAAGTTCCGGTTGTAATTTCCTTCAGATTGCTTGATGGTATATCTGTCCACACTGCGGCGTCTTTCTTTTGCCAGAGATACAAATACGTATTATCTCCATTGGCAGGTTGAGAGGCTCTTAATTTTCCCGGGGCTAAACCCTGACATATCACCGTATCTACCTGGGGCAAAAACAAATTATTTGTAATTGAAGGCAAAACGGTTACGGTTTCTTTATTACTATAGTTAGTACAATATTTTGTTGATGTAATAAACCTGCGATAATACCTGCTGGCTGTGAGTTTTCCCGGAGAATAGGGTAGGTTTGTTGTTGAAGAACTTCCAATGTTGTTCCAGTTTGACAGGGTGATACTATCCTGCCATTGATAAGTATATGATCCGTTACCTCCTGTGGGCGTAAGTCCTGTTATTGGTAATGCTGTGAGGTTGTAACAAATAGTATCGGTACCTGAAATTATATTGTTTTTAATAGCAGGATAGACATAAATCTCCACTGATTTGCTAACAGTATCTGCCTGTGGTTTGGCACCGGGCGCATTTACAATTCTTCTGAAGGAGGTAGTTGTATCTAAAGGTGCCGGGGTAAAATCCCTTTGATCTGCACCTGTTCCTTGCGCGGGTGTCCACAAAATTTTATTGATACTCTGTTCCCATTTATAAGTATAAATTCCTTCACCGCCCTTCGGGTCACTGCCCTTCAATAGTTTTGGTTGTTGTCCTGCACAAATGGTGTCTTGCCCTTTAATGGTATTAAACAAAAATCCATTCAAAGGAAGCAGGAGCGAGGAATATAATTTGCCTGGTAATCCGGGGGACCCGTAAGTATTACAACCAGAAATAGTACCTTGTGCTCCACCTATTGTGTCAAATGTAAAGGATGGTTTTACCTGACCGGAATACCAGAATACCCCTCCGCCGCCGCCTCCGCCTGAACCGGTGCAATAGCTTCCGGTATTTCCGCCTTTGCCTCCTTTCACTGAAATAGACAAACTGCCTGAAAAAGTAGTGGCATCAATGAGTACCGTTCCGCCGGCGCCTCCGCCTCCACCGCTTGCGTTATAGGGGCCGCCGTTAACATTTTCTCCATTTGCCTGGATGGATCCATTTCCTCTTACGACGTCTGCTGCAATAATTACAATGCCGCCGCCATCTCCGCCTTTTGATGCGGTGGTTGTGCTGCTTTGCACACCGGTTCCGCCGCCACCGCCCATTACAATACTTCCATTGTTGTAGAAATCATTTCCGTTTAAGCCTCCCATAGCAACTTCAGGATAAAAAGGGCATGATTGCGCCTGTCTTCCACCATTGCCTCCATCACCATAGTTTGCACCGCCTCCGCCACCGGCAAACAGTCCGTTACCTCCTCCTCCTCCTGATGAGGC
The DNA here is from genome assembly GCA_963781805.1 of uncultured Bacteroidales bacterium. Taxonomy (GTDB): domain Bacteria; phylum Bacteroidota; class Bacteroidia; order Bacteroidales; family UBA10428; genus JAFGPL01. The sequence continues at coordinate 2,950,022 of CAWAHF010000004.1, read as the reverse complement.
AAAATAACATCCCTTGGAATAAGGGAAAGCGGTGGTTATATTTCCTTCGCCTTTGTTTCCTGCCCGGTTAAGTTCGGTAGAATAAAAATTAATCGTATCGGGACTGGTCCGACAACCTCCGGTATAATTGGTTTCCGGTTGGGCTCCCCTAAAACCTTTATTAGAAACATCGATATTATTATTAAAGGTTAGGGTGTCAAAAACGATAAGAGCAAGAACTCCCCCGGTACTGCCATTCCAGTCTTGTGCAGTTAACGGGCCATTTATAATGGCATTGTCACTTTCCAGTATCTTTACAAGTTGTATCTTCTCTCCGTTATCAAATGATTTGTTTAAATCTGAAGTAAATACAATTGTATTAGTGCTTGTATTTACTTCTCCGATTTGCAATATTTCATATTTTCCTGTATTTCGATCAGAATTTTTTGTGCCTCTGTCGGCTTGTCCGCGTGAACCAACTCCAAAGCCATCATAATATAAATCCACACCTGTCATTTGAATTAATAAGACCTTATCGCCCTGAATGAAATTACTTTCCGCAATCGTATCCTTGTAAGTTACCTGGTCGGTACTAACAGATAATACTTTAAGATAATGATTTACCGTACCGCTAATCATATCCTGCGAGAAAGAATGACAAAATCCTGTAGACAAAAGAAACACTATTACAATAACTTTCCTGATCATCCGAAATGGTTAACAGTTTGCAAAAATCAAATATAATTAATAATAAATTCGAAAAATTAATAAATTTTCAACATCTAAACAACTCACTCAATATGCGACTGGAAAAAGGATTTAAAACCCTGATTATCCCCTGTGAGAATTATGTACTAAGGTTAATCGCTGGTTTCCTCATATTCCGGTAGTTCAACGAAAAATGTGGTGCCTTTTCCCGGTTCGGTTTCAAAATATATTTTCCCGCCCATATTCTCAACAATATCCTTAATAATAGCCAATCCTAAACCCATTCCGCTTGTTTTTGTGGTAAAATTCGGAGTGAAAAGCTTATCCTTTACATCATCCTGTATTCCTTTGCCATTGTCTTTTATTTTTATCAGAATGTTTTTATTTTTTTCTTCCAGCGTAACTTCAATAACACATTTTCTATCATCAGGAATAGATTGAATGGCATTGTTGAAAAGATTAATAAAAACTCTGGTTATTTGTTCTTTATCTGCAAATATGTATTTTTCGTCTTGGATATCAGAATAAAAACTTATGGAAATATCCTGAGAAGTGGCAAATAAACTAATTGTATTTTGAAGAATTAAGCCCGGATCGAGTTTCTGATATTTGGCTTTGGGCATTTGTGCAAAATTCGAAAACTCAGAAGCAATTTTTGAAAGGTTGTCAATTTGTTCTATCAGGGTCCGGGTGACTTTTTCCTGTATTTCAGCATAATTCTCCTTTTTGTCTTTCCATGCGCGTTGCAGATGCTGAATGGTTAACCGCATAGGTGTGAGCGGATTTTTAATTTCATGTGCAATCTGCCGGGCCATTTCCCTCCAAGCACTTTCACGTTCGGATTTAGCCAGCAACTCGGCGCTTTTTTGCAATTCCTGCACCATGCGGTTATATTCCTGTACCAGACTGGCAACCTCATCGCTACCTGTATATTCAATCAGCTCATGATTCTTTAAAAGTTTTATCTGTCCGAATTTTTCCTGTAACAAACGTAGTGGTTTGGTAATGGTATCAGAAATAAAAATTGCAACTGCTATGGTGATTAAAATCAGTAGTACATAAATATTAATTATTGCGACAGTTAGTGTGGTAATTTCCTGTTTTAATAATTCTTCTTTCGTAAAGTATGGCAAATTAAGGTATGCCAGGAGTTGATTATTTGCGTTTAAAAACGGAACGTAGGCAGATAAAAAGTAAAGATTGCCTATATTTTCGCGGTGCACATATTCTGCCTTCTTTTCAATGGTCATATTGTTAAGTGCTATCGGGTTCATTTTGATACCGGTAAGTCCCCTGTCAAAAATTTCAGGTCTCGAGGTAGCTATCAGGTTTCCGGAAGGATCGAAAAGATTGATATCCGTATAAAAAACATCAGAGAATTTCTGAAGCAGCTGGTCCAGGTTTTCATAATTCTCAGATGCCCAGTCTTCCGTCAATTTATCTTCATATGCCAGCTTGTGATCGAGTTCAATATAAACCGATTGGATTTTCTCACTGATATTATCATAATTCTTTTTCTGATATTGTTCCAGACTGAAATAGATGGTTCCTCCACCAATTAAAATGAGCGATAAAAGCAAGATGGATATAATTGAAAACTGTATTTTGTTTTTAAAATTAAGTTCAATTCTTTTATCAGATTTGGCCAGATTATAGCAAACCAGAACCAATAAAAGCAAAACATAGTAAAAAACAAAAATATACGAGAACGAAACCAAACTGTTAAAAAAGGTAATGGAAGGTTTGCTCAGAATAATGGTGTTCTCATTATCGACATTGTAAACAAGATGATCATAATTATCAAATCTTAGAAAACTGAATTCTTTTTCACCTTCTTTATAAATGTCCCTGGTAAGACTGTAATGAAAATCACCGGATTGAGTTATCAGGTTATTATTGTGATACTTTGCATAAGAGTATTCACTCAGGTAAGAATTCTTGTCAAGTTTGTTGTCAAGAAGCAGCTCCGGATAACCGAATTCTTCAGAAACGAGTCTTGATTCAAGCTCGATAAAAAGAGAAATTTCTTTGATAACGTGAGATTTACTTTTGTAGGTGAATTTTCCCAGATAATTGATTCTGCCATTGGGATTATCGAGAAAATAAAATCTTGAATTCGGCAGCATCATGCCCTGATCATTTATATAGCTGTTAAAGTAATCGTAACACTGGTATTTATATTCACTAGGCATATCGAATATAACACTATCCAAAGGTCTGCAGTCATAAAATCTGAAATCATATCGCCCGAGGTATCCGTTAAAATAGTTATTTCGCAAATAATTATTAATTGTGGGATAGCTAATATTGAGGTTGAACAGCATTTCAGCCAGCGTAGTATCAGAAGTAACTTCGGGTGACATTTCTTCAAGTAACAGTTCAGCAATTGGATCGTGTTCAGTGGCAAGATTTTCTACCAGAATTCTCATATTTTGGCGATCTTTTTGAATGGTGGTGGTAGAGATATAATAGACCGAATAAATCGAAAATAAAAGTACAAGAATCACCTGTATGCTGTAATTTTTCAGGTCATCGCGCTTGTATCGGATGATAACAATAAAGGTGAAGAATAAAAAGAAGAATAGCACGGCATAAGGATCGATGCGAATTCCTCTCAGATACAACAAAACAATTCCACCAATCAGGGCAATTGAAAAAATCACCACCAACTTTTCAACCCTGATGTTGTTTTTGCTGACAAATGCAATTTTATCGATAATCAGAACCAGGCCAGTATAGAGTATGCCAATGATGACTAATCCTACAATACTGAATAGATTTAATGCGGTAATCTTATAAGCTTCGAATGAAATATTTGAATTTACAATTAGACTGGTAAACAAGTGGTTAATAAACAGGTAATACATTACAAGCCCAACGATTAACGCAACAGGCAGCGAATTTTCATTTTTAATTTTGCCTGAATAAAGTCTTTCAGGAATAAAGAAATCTTTGTTAAATCTGGTGATGATATATACTATTAGTATTGAATTTAAGAACAGGTCACCCAATGAAGGCAATAATTCGGAATTGGCGAAAGAAACAGGGCTGAACAATTCATTATTATATAATCCGGAAGGAAATCTGAAAACGGTTTGAAAAATCCTGAATCCAAGAAAAAGAAAGGCAATTGCTACGATGGTCCAGTTTCGATGTACAGGATTAGGTACCCTTTTTATAATGGTAGTAAGAAAGAAGAGAATAATTACAAAGCTTAGCAGGTAAAAGACAGAGGCCAGATTTTTTTTCAACCAGGGATATTTCAGTGTATTATTTACTACCAACGAAAAAATATAATCTCCGTTTTGGTTATAAACCGGATAGACAGCTTTGGACTTTTCAATCTGAATTAAAATGGAAGCGGGTAATCTGAACGATTTTTGAAAACCGTCTTTAAGATACTGATTTGCATAGGAGTATTCTTTTTTGATTAATATTAATCCTACTGCATTGTAATTATTGAATTTATATGTTTTAAGTGCATACCATGCATTGCAGCTGAAAATCAATTTTGATCCAAAATATACCGAGTCGTAGAAATCAGGAAAGGAAAGGCTGTTGGAGGTATAATTTATCAGCCGGTTGTCTTTATAAACTAAAAATGAAATTCCTTTTTCTGTGAATTTGTCAATCGGCCCGATTTTTCCTGTTTTAAACAGGATGTCTATTGAGTTATCCAAAAAGGAGTATTTTTTTTCAAGTTCTTTCTGAAATTTTTCCACATCTTTTTTGCCATATTTCAAATTTGAAAAAATCTGATCTGAAAATAAAGCAAGAATAATTAATGAAATTCCGGCTATAAGAAGTCTCAATGAATTATTCATGATGTTTATAGATTATAAATATTGAAAACCAATGTATTAATTATGATGATAAGGCTCATTATTTAAAATGGTAAAAGCCCTGTATAATTGTTCCGTAAAGATCAGCCGTACCAGTTGATGCGGATAGGTCATCCTGGACAAAGAGATTCGTTCCTGGGCACGATTGTAAACCTGTTTCGAAAATCCGTATGGTCCTCCGGTAATAAACGCCAGGGTTTTAACCCCCTTGTTCATTATTTTTTGAATATGATCGGCAAATTCAGACGAATCGTATTCAAGACCTTTCTCATCCAATACAATAATATAATCATTAATTTCAATCTTTTTTAAAATGGTAGTGCCTTCCAGCTCTTTCTGCTTATCAAAGTTCATCTTTTTGGTGCTTTTAATATCGGGCAGGTCAATAACTTCAAATGGAATATAATTTTTGATCCTCTTCAGATAAAGATCAATTCCGTCTTTTACATGTTTCTCGGTGGTTTTGCCGGTATTAATTAATTGTATTTTCATCCCAGTATATTTAATTTTTTTTAAATTCTGATTGCAACAAAGTTTGCACCAAAAATTAAGTTCAACTAAAATTTCTTCATCAGGTACATTGATAAAAATCGACTTTTAATTTTCCGTAGTTAAAATAATATTTTTAACTTGCAAATAATAATAATTGGTTTGATTTTTGTTTAAGATTCTGAAAAACTTAAAAAAATTGCAATGAGACTAATCAGACTAAATATTTTTGTACTGTTTGGGTGTATTCTTCTTTCAGGATTTATAAGCAGTTTATTACCTGAAGATATACCTGAAGGCATAATAAGCGCTATCAGTAAAGGTAGCGCGACAAATCTGGCGAAATATTTTAATGTGAACGTCGAACTGACAATAAACAACAACGAGGAAATATATAGCAAAGAACAAGCAGAATTGATACTGAAAGACTTTTTCAGTAAAAATACACCAACCAGTTTCGATGTTTTGCATAAAGGAGGGAAGGAGGGTTCAAGATATGCCATTGGTAATCTGGTAACCTCTAACGGAACATTCCGGATAACCATCCTTGTAAAAATAAAAGATTCACAACCCTATATCCATCAATTACGAATTGAGAAAGAGAATGCAGAGTGATTTCATTGAGGATTTGATCAATATAGCAATTTCCGAGGATATAGGTAAAGGCGATCATACTTCTCTGGCGTGTATTCCTGAATCAGCCCATGGTAATGCCAGGTTATTGATTAAAGATCGTGGAATACTGGCGGGGATAGATATTGCACTGAAAATTTTCAATAAAATAGATCCTTTACTGAAAGTTGAGATTTATCTTAGCGATGGTGCACCAATTAAGCCAGGTGACGAAGCATTTTTGGTGAGTGGTAAAATTCGTTCCATATTGCAGTCAGAAAGACTGGTACTGAATTTTATGCAGCGGATGAGCGGCATTGCTACTAACACCAATTTATATGTTCAAAAGCTTAACGGACTGAATACTAAAATTTTAGATACTCGTAAAACCACTCCCGGATTGCGGCTGATTGAAAAACAGGCAGTAAGAACAGGCGGAGGCCAGAATCACCGCATAGGTTTATACGACATGATTCTTTTAAAAGACAATCACATTGATTTTTCGGGAGGTATTAAGAATGCAATTGAAGCTGTAACAAAATATCTGCAATTGCATCATCTCAACCTTAACATTGAAATTGAAGCCCGAACACTTGATGATGTAGGTATTATTATAGAAACCGGTAATGTTCACAGGATATTACTGGATAATTTCAGCATTGAAGAAACCCGGAAAGCAGTTAAGTCAATCAACGGTAAATTTGAAACCGAATCTTCAGGAAACATAACTATTGAAAATATCAGGGATTATGCCGAATGCGGAGTTGACTATATATCGGTGGGAGCATTGACACATCATATCAAGAGTCTTGACATGAGCCTGAAGGCAATTGACTTCTGAAATATGGAACAGGAAGAAATTCAACATAAATATCTTTTATTTGATAAAAAGCTGCATAAGCTTAAGAGATGGCTAAGAAGAATCTCTCTTCCGGGTTTTGACAGTGTTCCAATATATGATGTTTTCACTTTTTTTTTCAAAGGAATTTCCAAGGGTTCGTTGAATACAAGGGCTTCATCCATTGCATTTAATTTTATGCTTGCCCTGGGGCCTGCAATTATTTTCCTGCTCTCCATGATTCCATATCTTCCCATCAAAGATTTTAGAAATGAGCTGATGGAAGTATTGGGGGAAATTATACCTAACAACTCCTTTATAGCCCTCGAGGCTTTGTTGGATCAACTGTTTGTGAAAAGCGGGGGGATGCAGGTATTCGGATTCCTGGTTGCATTGTTCTTCGCCCAAAAAGGGATAAATGGTATGATTGAGGCTTTTAATGCCACTTTTCATACCATTGAAACCAGGCCATGGCTTCAGCGCCGGTTTATCTCCATCCTTTTGGTGTTTATTCTTTTTCTGCTGGTTACGCTGGCGTTGTCTTTATTGTTCTTTAGCAAATCGGGGATTAATAAACTAGTCGATCTTCAGATCATCCGGGCAGATTTCACATATTACCTTTTTCTCACCGGGAGATGGATAATTATCACGGTGCTCACGTTTATTTCCATTTCTTTGTTTTATTATCTGGCACCCTCAAGAAAAACGCACTGGAAATTCATTTCGGCAGGTTCCACTCTGGCCACTTTATTAACTATCATTGCTTCGCTGGGATTTTCCTATTTTGTAAATCAATTTGCACAATTTAATAAATTTTTTGGTTCTATAGGAGCCCTGATGGCCTTGATGTTATGGATGAATTTTAATTCGTTGAGTTTGCTAATTGGATTTGAGCTAAATGCCAGTATCAAGAATGCAGGGACTAATGTTGTACCAAATCAGGATACGGATAATATCGGCAATTCTTAGTTATGTTAAGGATTATAATAATCCCCCGTTTATATCAATCGAGGTACCATTGACATAAGGGGAATCAATCAGGAATTTAACGGCTTTATAAATATCATCAGGATTTCCAAAATCTCCTGTGGGTATAGATTTTTTCAATTCACCATGTAATTCTTCCGGAACCTGTTCAATCATTCCCAGGTTAAAATATCCCAGATTCAGATTATTGATGGTAATATTTTTACCCGCATTTTCAGCTGCAATGCTTTTAGACATTCCCCAAAGCGCAGCTTTTGAAGCAGCGTAAGCGCTTGTACCTGCAACACCCCGTTGAGCAAGTACGGAAGAAAAATTTACGATTCTGCCGTAATTCTGTTCCCGCATAAACGGAAGTATAGCCCGTATCATATTAAAGGTACCCAACAGATTTATATGTATCACTTCATGCCACTTACTCAAATCGGATTTATGAGCATAACAGTTGTAATTTATTGCAGCACAATTAAGCAATACGACATTTTTAAGATTTGGTTTTATTCTGTAAAACCATTCAACAATTTCATTGAAATCAGAGATATTGACCTTTGAAAAAAATGGACTCTTTTCTACCGGAGGATTATTTAAATAAGTGCCGTATACCGGAATATTTTCCGCCTTGAATTTTTCTGTCAGGTAGCGGCCTATACCCATCGATGAACCGGTAATAATAATCATTAGTACAGAGATTAATTAAGGTATGAAAAATTACATTTTTTTTTAAACAAATGCAATGAAAATTTTTTGATAATCTAATACTTGTTTTGCAATCAACATCGATTAAAAAATATCGGTAAGATTACAAATGAGTCAGATTTCATTTTATAATTTTGGTACGGAATAATCCGAATTTCTTCATGCCCATTTAATTACCGACGCACCATAGGTCCATCCACTGCCAATTGCGGCAAACAGAATAATATCTCCTTTTACAATGTTTCCGCTCCGGTTTACCTCGTCCAGCAAAATCGGGATGGTTCCTGCTGAGGTGTTGGCATAATTCTTCATATTGGTCATTACTTTCGAAAAAGGTAATCCTATGATCTCTGCCGTATCTTTCAGAATTTTTATGCTTGGCTGATGCGGTATCAGATACTTTACATCATGAACCGATATTTCCGAATCCCTGAGAACTTCGTTGATAACTCTTGGAAGTACATTGGTTGCAGTTTCATAAACAGCTTTCCCATTCATCTCATAATAATGCATTCTTTTTTCAACTGTATCAGCTGATGCGGGTAGTTCTGATCCGCCTGCCGGTACAGTGAAATTAAACTTGCCTCGTCCATCTGAATAAAGTCTGAATGCAAGAAATCCTTCCGAATCGTCGGCATGACTTAAGACAGCCGCTCCTGCACCATCCCCAAAGAAAACGCAATCACGTCGTTGAAAATCGGTAATGCGCGAAAAGGTATCCGAACCAATTACGAGGACATGATCATATACTCCGCTTGCAATAAATTGGCACGCAACCGACATACCATAGAGAAAACCGGAACATACAGCAGCGATATCAAAACATACAGCATTGTAGGCTTTGATTTTATCCTGAAGAATACACGCTGTTGAGGGAGCCAGCCTGTCGGGAGTTGAGGTTGCAACAATGATTAAATCAATATCACCGGGTTGAAGTTTTGCGTTATGTATTGCTTCCAAACCGGCTGCAGCCCCCAAATCACTTGTTGCTTCATCTGGCCGTGCAATACGTCTTTCCTTAATTCCCAGGTTCTCAAAGATCCATTTATCATTTGTATCCACAATTTTTTCAAGATACTGGTTCGTTAAAATTTTTTCCGGAAGATATGATCCGCTTCCGATTATTTTGGCTTGTCTTACAAGTTGTTTCATTTTTCTGGGCTTGTCTTATTTTGTTTCGGTTAAAATACCAATAGAATTTGAATTCGAAGTATGAACACTGATTTTTTTTCACACAAATTTGAGATATCAGTTTTTCTGATTCTTCATGAAGTCTATATATATTATTTTGTTACGGCATCTAAAGTTCAACATGAGAAATAATTGCTTTAGATTGTTAGTAACTCTGATTTTACCTGAATATTTTATTATTTAAATTTGATTTAATGGTAATTTGCATAAAATGAGTTTAAAACGATCTATCCTTTTTATCGGATCCGGGGTTTTAGTTTTATTGATACTGGTTTTTCTTTTTTTTCATCATAGGTTTTCGCGTAATCCGGATGAGCCGATGAAGGCAATCCCTTTGGATGCCGGAATAATCCTGCAGGTAAACAATTTCAATCATTTGATACAGGACCTCGGAAAAAGCCAGGTCTGGGGTGAACTATCGAAAATTGAAGAATTAACTAAACTTCAAATTCAGGCAAATTTCCTTGATTCGCTGGCCCGGGCAAACAAAACAGTAAAATCTCTTTTAAATATCCATCCGTTTTATATCAGTTTTCATGCCACCGGGAAGAATTCCATGAACCTCATTTATATTCTTAAAATACCGAAAGGGGTGGCGGTAAAAGAAATTGCTCAGATTATTAAAAATCTTGTGGAGAATTCAGGCACAATAAAATCACGAAAATATGACGGTACAGAAATATTTGATATCAGGCTACTGAATGAAAGTGTAATTAAAAATTTCTCCTATTCTATTTCCAACGGATTGCTTATTTTCAGTTTTTCATCGTTGCTGGTTGAGGATGCACTCAGGCAGCTTACGTTGACTGAATCAATTTATAGCAACCGCGAATTCAATAAGGTGTTTGAAACTACAGGTAAGAATGTTGATGCGAATATTTTCATCAATTACAACCAGGTACCAAAGTTAATTGCTATTCACCTTAGGTCAGATTATACTTCACGAATGAGGTTAATGAAAGATATGGCCAGCTGGGCAGCCTTGGATCTGAATCTTCAGGATGAGACAATCTTGCTGAACGGTTTTACTTACGTTAATGATTCTGCAAAACAACTGATGAAACTCTTTTTACATCAGTCCCCTGAAAAGATGACTATTGATGATGTTTTACCGGCTACAATTTCATCGTTCCTGGCATTAAATCTTTCGGATGAGGAGCTCTATTTTCAAAAATTCAGGAATCATTTGCTTGATAAAGGAAAACTCAATGAGTATAATAAAAATATCAGCATTTTAAAAAGTAAATACAATATTGATTTGAACGAATCTTTTTATAGCCAGATTGACAAGGAAATTGCCGTAGCTTTTGAAGCAACAAATTCTGACAAGTTAAGAACAAATAAATTTGTGATTATTAAAGTAAAAAGTAAAAGTCTGGCAGAAAAAAAATTGTCCGGATTAATCGATAAAGTTGCAACCGTTAAAAGAACTTCTTCCAAAATTTACAAGTTTAATTACAAAATAGATGATGAATTGTCTTTTCCAATTTATAAAATTCCTTTAGAACAATTTTTAAATAGTTACCTGGGTGGGTTATATGGGTATTTTGACGGGGATTATTTTACATTTTACGATAATTATCTGATTTTCGGAAATTCAGTGGAATCTTTGTCTCAGTTCATTCATTCAAATGTTTTAAACCGGACTTTAATCACAAACCTGTCGTACAGGGAATTCAGGAATAATCTTTCTCCGCGTTCCACACTCGTTTTCTATAGTGATTTGGGTAAATCGCTATTAAATTATTCAGAATTTTTATTGCCCGAAATTATTCACCAGTGGGAAGCAAACATCGATGTTTTTCAAAAGGTGCAGGATTTCGGATTTCAGTTAAGCCCGCAAAAAGATTTTTTGTATACGTCATTTTTTTTAAAAGAAGTTTCAGAGGTTAATGACAAACCACGCACGGTTTGGGAAAGTCTGTTAGATACGGTTATAGATTTCAAGCCACAGTTTGTAATAAACCATAATACCAAACAAACAGAAATTTTTTTGCAGGATTGTAATAACACTATCTACCTGATGAATCAGGTCGGTCGCATTTTGTGGAAACAAAATATTCCTGAAAAAATTAATAGTTCAATTTATCAGATTGATTATTACTCAAATAATAAGCTACAATTACTTTTCAGTACAAAAAATTATCTTCATTTAATCGATCGCAATGGGAATTATGTAGAAAGATATCCGGTAAAATTGCGGGCGCCTGCAACCAATGGAATGGCTCTGTTTGATTATGAAAACACAAAAGATTACAGGATATTTATCGCCTGTGGCGATAACAAAGTATACGCTTATAAAAAGGATGGCAGTATTGTGAAAGGATGGGAGCCTGAAAATACCGAAAGCGAAGTGAATCAGCCAGTCAATCATTTCAGGATCAAAAATAAGGATTATATAGTTTATGGAGATCGGCTAAGAACCTATATTCTGGATCGGCGGGGAAAAACACGGGTGGATGTTAAAGAATTAATCCCCAGATCGATAAATAATAATTACTATCTCGAATCCAACGGTGATTTGAATAATTCATTTATTGCATTTACCGATACTTCGGGAACCATTTATAAAGTCTTTTTTGATGAACGAATTGAAAAGTTACAAATCCTGCATTGCAGCCCGGATCATTATTTTGATTTTAAGGATATGGATGGGGATGGGAATAATGATTATATATTTCTGGATCACAATAAACTTTCGGTATTTAAACAGGATAAATCAGAATTACTTACTTTTAGTGCAGATGTGTCTATTGATTTACCCCCGGGATACTATCAATTTTCAGCAAAAGATAGAAAAATAGGTCTTGTTTCTAAGAAAAAATACTTAATTTTTCTAATAAATAATGATGGTTCAATATACAAAGGTTTTCCATTGAAAGGCTCAACCCTTTTTAGTATCGGATACCTTGGAAACACGGTATCACATTTTAATTTAATTACCGGCGGAGAGAACAACTTTTTGTATAACTATACCGTACAATAACTCAGATTAAAGAAACGAACATGAAAAAAAATATTTTTTTGATTAACCTGGTAATTGCTTTATCAATTTTGACCTTAACATGGCAGGCGTGTGTTAAAGAAGAAATTGATTTCAGTAAAATCTCCGGGATGGTTGATTACAATCCAAAGGTACATGCTCCTATCATAAGGGGGTCATTTACCATTGCGGATTTATATGATCCAAGTGATGAAGATTCGGTAGTGGTGCTGAAGGGAGATTCAATATATGTATATATCAGACAGGATTCGATTTATAACTTTAATGTAGCTGATTTTGTGGATATACCCGATCAGGGTTCGCAGCATTATCATATTAGTTCACCCGCCACAGACCTTGTTTTTACCAGCCCACAGATATATACTATCCCGCAAAGTGATAGTTTTCAAATTTCTCTGGAAAATAATATGAGGATTGACAGCATTCTTACCAACACCGGAATTCTGGTCATAGATATAAATTCCAATTTCAGCACTGTTGGCGCTTTACGTATTACAAGTCCTTCGTTATATAATAATAGCAAGTTATTTGACACAATTATCCAATTTAGCAGACCAAGCGGTGATTATCATAAAGTTCATAACATTCCTTTGAAAAATGCCAAAATCGTTGTTAACAATTCTAATCCTGATTATTCAAAGCTTGAAGTTAATTTTACGGTTATTGTTTCTGTTCAGACCGGGGATACCATTAAGGCCAACAGTACCACTGATATTGATTTTAGTATTATAGATATGAATGATTTTGAATCTTTATATGGCTATGCAGGTGATTCTGCATTTGTAAATGACACAATCATGGATGTAGATTTGGGTGATATTGAAGGACTCACCGGTACTTTTGCCATCACAAATCCCAAAATCAATTTTCTGTATACTCATTCATTTGGTCTGCCAATTGGTTTTGATTTAAAGGTGAAAGGTTATTTTGAAGATGGGGACAGTGTTATTTTGCAGCCGGGAATGCAGCAAATAGCCTATTCTACTGATTATCATCATCCGGAAGTATCTTCTGTACTCTCGTTTGGTAGAAATAACATATCTAATATTGATCAGTTTCTTGTATTTTCACCTCCGCAGCGTGTGGGATACAGTATCATTGTTCAGGCAAATCCGGAGGGTGATGAAAATACTTTGAATTATGTACTTGGCGACAGTAAATTACTATTGGGAATGGAAATAGAGGTTCCACTGGAATTCAGGGCGGATATGCAATTTCGTGATACCCTGATGCTTAATATTGATGATAATGAAAATGCTCAATACGTTGAATATGCAAATCTTCATTACCGTTTTAAAAATGAGTTTCCTCTGAACATAGGAGCCACCCTGATATTATATGATTCTATCAATGATTTGAATTTGGATACAATTGTGCTTAATAATCTGGGTAATAAACTTTTATTAACTGCTGCACCTGTTGATGCAGATGGAATTACGATAAGGGATCAGGTTGCTGAAGTTCCAGGAGTTATGGAATTGAACCGGGAGCAAATTGTTAATTTTTTCAATAAAGCAACTAAAGTTATTATAATTGGTGAATTGTCAAGTTATAATCCTCAGACAGTGAGTTCTGTAAAAATATTGAGCAATTATGCACTTGACTTTAAGTTCAACATTGAAGCAAAAATTCATTATCAGGGCTCTATCGGAAATTAAATGAAAAGACTAAAATCATGATATTAAAAAGAAAAATTAATATTGGTACATTCATGTTTTTTGTGTTGGCATTTTCTGGATTGTTCTCAGCACTCCGGGCACAGGAAAGCAATATACTGTATTATATGCAGGGTGTGCCACAATCTAATTTACTAAATCCGGCAACTCAACCCAGATGTGGATTTTATCTGGGTTTACCGGGGGTATCTCCGGTGCAGGTAAATGTGGAAAATAGTTCTTTTAACCTTCACGATGTCATGTGGTATAATGGTGATTCAACCATAACGTTTTTACATCCCGATGCCAATCTGAATGAATTTCTTGACAATTTTGGGAAAGCAAATTATATTTCTGCTGATGTAAGCTCAAGCTTAGCTTCTTGGGGATTCAGATCCGGACAAAAATATTTTTCCTTTGATATAACTCAAAAAGTATTTGCACGATTTTCGTATCCGGGTGATCTCATCAGATTTGCCATGGAAGGGAATGAAGAAGAAGATGAATTTGATTTGAGCAGTCTGGGGGTTAATGCAATGAGTTATACAGAATTTTCTATGGGAGTATCGCATAAGTTGAATGACATGATAACCTTTGGATATAGAGGAAAAATTCTGATGGGACAAGCCAATATGGCCACTAAAAATTCAGATATTAAACTTAAAACTTCTTTTGATAACTGGACCGTTGATTCTAAGACTGATATAAATGTTTCTTTTCCTGGTCTACTGATCGACAGAGATAATTCAGGGAATTTTGATCTTGACAATATAAAAATAGATTCCAGTTTAAAAGCACGTGATTATATCAGCTCGATAACCGGCAATTTTGGACTAGGACTTGACTTAGGAATTCATTTCAAACCCATCGATCAACTAACCATTTCTGCCAGTATTCTTGATTTGGGTTATATCAGATGGAAAAATTATACCTATAATCTCAGACAGAATGCAAGTTTTGTATTTGATCCGGAAGCTATTGTTCATCAATCCGACAGTGGCGCTGTGTGGGAGTTTTACAATAATACCGATTTTGGACAAGGATTAATAGATTCGTTGAAAAGTTCTTTTGTTGATAATAATTCTGAGACGGAAGCAGCCTATACCACATTCTTACCAACAAAGATATATCTTGGAGTAAGATATCAGATCATTGACCAGATAAGTGTTGCAATGCTTTCGAGAAGCGAAATATTTAAAGGGAGGGTAAGGGAGCAGTTAAGTCTTTCTGCCAATTTCTATCCCATAAAAATGGTTTCTGCTACATTCAATTATACCATTATGAACCGAACCTTTAACAATTTTGGTTTTGGACTTGCATTAAAGGCGGGTCCTTTTAACTGGTATGTAATAAGTGATAATATTCCTTTGGTATATGCAAGGGAATTAAGTTCAAATACCTTGTTGCCTTATAAAGCGCGAACTGTAAATTTCAGGATGGGATTTAATCTGGTGTTTGGATGCCACAAAGACAAAAAACTGAATAAAGATTTGCCATTGATTTACTGATAATTCCTACTAAACCTTGTTGGTATTACATTATTTGCAGAGTTATTATATAAATGATATCTCGCTGAATTCCAAATTTTTGTTAAATCATCTGCACTTACTTTTTTTTTAATTATTTTTGTTGAAATTTATGATTTAAAATGGCATTTATTCGATTTTTATTAATATTAGCCCTGGTATATTATGCATGGAGAATAATTTCGAGATATATTCTCTATCCATTATTGCAGGGATATTTTGCAAATTCCGGAAATCAGCAACAACATAAGCATTACAGAAAAAATAAGGAGGGTGAGACCACCATTAATTATGTTTCACAGAAGAAAAAATTTATAACCAAGGACAGAGGTGAATATATTGATTATGAAGAGATAGAAAATTAATTTTTAATATCTCCATTGGATTGCAATTCGCGTATTTTCTTGGCAAAATTTGAAGCAAATACAAAATCATTCAGATATTCATTATCAGAATTTAAGATTTGTTCATTTGTACCTTCCCAGCATTTGATCCCTTCATAAATAAATACTACTTTTTCTCCAATTTCCATAACAGAATTCATATCGTGGGTATTAACAATAGTTGTGATATTAAACTCATGTGTAATTTCGCTAATCAGTTTATCAATCACAATTGCTGTAATAGGATCAAGACCGGAATTAGGCTCATCACAAAACAGATATTTAGGATTTTGAACAATGGCTCTGGCTATTGCCACACGTTTTTTCATCCCTCCGCTAAGTTCTCCGGGATACAGTGAATTAACGTTTTCAAGATGAACCCTTTCCAGGCAAAAGTTAACACGCTCTATCTGTTCTTCAAGACTCATATCCGAAAACATCTGAAGTGGGAAGATGACGTTTTCTTCTACCGTTAAAGAGTCGAATAAGGCTGAACCCTGAAAAAGCATTCCCATCTCTTTACGCAATACCTGACGTTCCCGGAAACTCATTTTAACAAAATCTCTGCTATCAAAATATATTGATCCTTCATCGACTTCATGCAAACCAACAATAGATTTCATCAAAACAGTTTTACCTGAACCACTTCGTCCTATTATCAGGTTGGTTTTACCCTTCTCAAAAGTCACAGATATGTCGTTGAGAACATTTTCTCCATTGAAAGATTTTAATATATTTTTTACTTCAATCATCAGGCAAGCATTAATTGTGTCAGGATTACATCACATAGCAAAATAAGAATACTACTATAAACAACTCCCTTGGTACTGGATTTGCCCACTTCTAACGCTCCACCCTGAACATAATAGCCATAAAAGGCAGATACGGAAGTAATGATAAAAGCATAAAATACTGTTTTGACCAAAGCATATGTGACATAAAATGGCACAAACCAGTACTGAATACCATAAATATAATCGGCTGAAGATAACGCTCCGGTGACTACCGAAGCCAACCATCCACCGAAAATACCAACCGCCATGCTGATAATGGTAAGAAAAGGATTGAAAAATATTGCGGCAATAATTTTGGGTAGTATAAGATAACTTGCTGAGTTAATTCCCATCATTTCCAGGGCATCTATCTGTTCGGTAATTCTCATATGTCCGATTTCAGAAGCAATATTTGAACCAACCTTTCCGGCAAGAATCAAACCAACCATTGTAGACGAAAATTCCAGTAAAATTGTATCGCGCGCAGTGAGTCCGATCAGGTATAGAGGTATCCAGGAACTTTCGAGGTTGTAACGGGTTTGAAGCGTTATTACAGCTCCAATAAATATTGAAATGATGATTACAATTCCAATTGAATTTATACCAATGTTCTCAACTTCTCTGATGGTTTCTCTAAAATAAATTTTAAATTTTTCAGGTTTGGAAAATACCCGGTACATCAGAATTAAATATCGGCCAAAATTAGATAACATAACAGTTCAATCAATTTTCGCTTCTAAGGTATTTATTATTTTAAAAATTACCTGACTAAAATTTTGTAAAATATTCATATCTTCCAAATAATAACATTTATCTAATTCTTTTACATATATATCAAATTATTCTTTATTGGAATAATCTAAAATTGCTATATTTAGAAAGTTATTTCAATTTAGCAATAAACATAAAACAGTTTATATAGTTTATAATTAGATATCTTATCAACGAAAATGGTCTGAAATAGAACCAAAATTACACATCTGTATGACGTTAACTTTCATCTGAAATTTTTAACTAAAAATACGTTACAGTTATTGAATGAAATAAAGTATTAATAACAAATCCATTCCTAGAGATATGAATAAAGACAATTATTGTATTATAATGGCGGGCGGAATCGGGAGCAGGTTTTGGCCATTAAGCAAAACCCGTAAACCAAAACAATTTCTTGATATCCTCGGTACTGGAAAAACTCTGTTACAACAGACATATTCCAGAATTAAAGATATTATTCCAACTGAAAATGTTCTGGTGGTTACAAGTGAAGATTATGGAGATTTAGTTTTGCAGCAATTGCCTATGCTTCAACCGGATCAGATTTTGCTTGAGCCTTTACGAAGAAATACGGCTCCTTGTATTGCATATGCTAATTATAAAATTAAGAAACTAAATCCTGATGCTCGAATAATGGTTGCTCCTTCTGATCATTTAATACTTAAAGAACAGGATTTTATTGAGGTGATTCAGAAAGGCCTTCAGTTTGTTGCCGACAATGATTGTCTTTTAACTTTGGGTATTCAACCGAGCAGACCCGAAACAGGTTATGGATATATACAAATTAACGGTGATAAGAGTCCAATTAAATTAAATAGCAGTTTTAGAAAAGTAAAAACATTCACTGAAAAACCCGATCTTAAAATGGCTGAGTTATTTCTTGAAAGTGGTGATTTCTTTTGGAATTCGGGGATGTTTTTCTGGTCGCTTAAAAACATTATGAAAGCATTTGAACAGTTTTTACCGGAAGTAGATAATTTATTCAAACCAGGAGGGGAAAGCTATTCTATGGACAAGGAAAGCAATTTTATAGCCCAGGCTTATGCAAATTGTAAAAATATATCAATTGATTATGGTATCATGGAAAAGGCCGAAAACGTTTATGTACTATGTTCCGACTTTGGTTGGTCCGATCTGGGAACTTGGGGTTCACTCTACGATAAGCTTGAAAAAGATAAAGAAAAAAATTCGGTAATTGGCAAAAATATTTTTACATATGATACAACGAATTGCCTCATCAATATACCCGATGAAAAGTTGGTTGTTGTCCAGGGGTTGGATGATTTTATAGTAGTAGAATCGGATAACATTCTATTAATATGCAGAAAGATGGATGAACAAAAGATTAAACAATTTGTGAACGATGTTAAGCTTGAAAAGGGTGATGATTTTATATGAAATACAATGTGAAGAATAAATAAAAAAACCCTCAGAAATGAGGGTTTTTTTATTAGACTTATCTTATTTTTTCAAGATTAATATTCCCAAAGATCATGTTCGAGTTCAAATATAGACTGTTTGATTTTTTCTGATTCAAGTTGTGCATCTATGCCCAATGCATATGAATTAACGGTTCTGTTATCATAAACATTAGATTCGGCAACAATGTAACTGTCAAATCTTCTTTGCCAGAAAAAGTCATCAAAGGATATCCTCTGTGCATCATTATTTCTGTTAAAAATTTCATGATTTGCCAAAATAGGTCTTATTTCCGGAAAATATACCCAAAATGTTTTCTGTTTCAAAATTACATCTGTTGGCAAACCCTGATCATCTTTTTGAGCATAAATACGAATAGGACATATCCCAACAATCTGAACTTTCATTACAGAGTGGTTTTTATCAAAAAACCATTTTTCTTTCACCATAATCTGTTTTACCTCATCAACTTTACGTTCAGTTTCGACAATACTTTCAATCATCTGACCGGTGTTTACATCCGGCACCTTTAATGTATCAACACCGGCGCCAAAAGCCAGATCAATATCGTCTTTTGTCATTTGAACGGTAAATTCATTTCGAACATCCGTAGATGAGAAAGCTCTTATTCCTTCGCTGTCAATCCCATAAAGCAAAAGACTTATAAGGCTCATTCTGTCCCCGATGGGTTTCAGGGGATAATATAATGCAAGATTTTGTTTTTGACGAAGATCTATAATTCTGTATATATCTTTGGCCCATACAACATCAGCCTCTCGAACATAAGAATAAGGAACCGGTTGTTTGTTCCGAATATGTTCACGTGTATAGACTTCTGTTAAGTAATCCTGCTGCGCATTTACGGATACAAAAGTGCCCAATGCCATGAATACACTGATAAAAATTAAAACAACTCGTTTCATTGTAATAAATTTAATAGATTAATTTATCTTAAAATATATCGTCCCTAAAATTCTAACAGTTCCGTCAGGTCCAACTGCATGAATATCCTGAATATATACTGGAGATCCTTTGCTCAATGTGCGAAGAATTTCCTTTTGTTTATCAGTAAACCTGGCACTGTTTGAGGGCGCAGTACTTACAAACCCTTGAATTACGGTTAATACAGTAAATTCAGTAACTTTAAAAGTGAGGTCAAAATCAAAGTTCTCCATTTCAGCCTGTACTCCGGTTGAGGCTAACAATAGATTTTTATCAATTCCACCACCTTTTCTATTGGCAACTGTAGCGACCGGATCAGGCACAGTTTTTACGCGAAACTCTTTAAATCCGACTTCTTTTTTTTCACCGTTAAATTCTGCAAAAACACGTATAGTGCTAAAACCAGGTCTTTTAGGATTAACAATCCAGGAACCGCCTCTGGGCGAAATATTTCCATTTGTATTTATTGCTGATATTTTGTCGGCGGGTACTCCGGCTACAGATATATCTACGGGATTATCAACGCCATAATAGAAAACATTCATTTTAGTTGGTGAAACAACAACATTACTTTCGGCTACCTGGTATGAAACCTTAAAGGGTCTTCTTATTTTATCTTCGCCTGGTCCCTGTACTTCTATAATACCTCCCCATTCTTTGAAACCTGGTGCTCCTCCTTGTCGTTCATAAACTGCTTTGCCTTGTTCAATTGGGAGAAGTTCATATTTTAAATCTTCCCTTCGTTTATAGTCTACTACTCTTCCGGCAGCATCCTTAACTTCTTCATAGGGTCTTGCATTTTCTGTAACATAAACCTCTGGAGGATTCGTTGTATCATAAGCAGAAATAAAAACTTCTGAACGGTATTTATTACCTTTAATGACATAATTTGTATTCGGAATAACTGTTGCTTCCAATTTATTGAATTTAACAGCTCCTTCATCTATTCTTGAATAGAGATAATTTACAGTTTCAGCTTCAGCATTACCGATATTTATTTGAAGATTTGACATGATAGCCAAATAACCCATTAGAGGAGAATGAC
Source organism: uncultured Bacteroidales bacterium (assembly GCA_963781805.1). Lineage (GTDB taxonomy): Bacteria > Bacteroidota > Bacteroidia > Bacteroidales > UBA10428 > JAFGPL01. The sequence continues at coordinate 2,929,162 of CAWAHF010000004.1, read as the reverse complement.
CAAATTTGTGATATTCCCAGGTATTTTCTTTTGGTGATTTCTTTTTGTTGTGCTCATCTTCAGTATCCAGACTTGCTTTTATTGATTCACGAAGTTTTGTATTTTCCTCAGGAATAAAGTCCAGTAAATATTTTTTATATTCTTCAATTTGATTTTTAAGTATTCTTGCCTTGCTATTAGATGTTACGTCCGGGCCGATTAATATCCTGTTTGGGGTATCATAATCTGTCACAGCTTTGATTTCATCGCGGTTTATTACACCACCTTCAAAAGCCTTGGGATTATTCCGTTCAGCTTCCTTCACAACCAAAAGTTTCAAGTCCTGAATTTTATTAATCAGTGAATCCGCCAAGTCTCTGACAGCAAAAGCTTTATCTTTCCATACTCCAACCTTACTTGGATTAATTTGATCCTGCATTCTGAAATTCTCATAAACTTCAGAAATTTTCGATTGCAGGGTATTATTTGTTTTGCTGAGTCCTTCATCAATTATTTTAAAGGCATCGAGAACACTTGTAGATACATTAAGCGCTAACAGTGCTGTAAGCACTAAGTACATCATACCTATCATCTTTTGTCTCGGGGTTTCCTTACCGTGGGCCATCTTAGTCTTGTAATGTTAGCATTATTATTTACTTTCCGGTCATAACATTCATAGCAGAAAGCATATTTCCATAAATATTGTTTAATGATGACAGGCTATCCCTGAGTTTTACAATCTCTTCTTTATATTTATTTGTTTCATCAACGGATTCTTTCAATTGTTTAATCATATCTTCAAGTCCGCTGTATACTTGCTGTGTACCCTGCAAATGCTGGTTACTGTCTTTTATCTGAAGCTTATAAACTGCATTTAAGTCCTGCAAGTTATTGTTAAGAGAAGTGACCTGTTCTTCATAAGATTTACCTCCTTTAGCAATGTTTTGTTGTTCATTTTTAATTGTATCTGCAATCTGTGTGTATGTCGAAGCTACATCATTTCCTGATTTTGAAATAATATCAGCCGATTGCAGATAGGAATTGGCAAGCGCACTGGCAGATTGCTTAATATTATCAGTAGAAGAGATATAGGTTTCATTCAGATTAACGATTGAATTAGTGGCACCCTGCATATTGCCTATAAATTCCTGGGTAGCAGCAGTAGCATTAGAAAGATCAGCAATATTGCTTGCTGCTTTGCTTAATTTTGTCAAACCTTCTCCCAGTTTTTTAATGGATTCTTCACTTATTTCAACATCACCTAAAAGTGTTTCTATCTTTTCAAGGGGTCTGCCCTCGCTTAACTGATTATCTTTAAAATGCTCAATATCGTCAGGATCACTCATTCCAGCAAGTTCCGGATATACCAGAGTCCAGTCCAACTCTTCGTGCAACGGTTCAAATGCAGAAAAGAAAAAAATTGTTGCTTCGGTTAAAAGTCCCATAGTAAGAAATAAGCCTGAAAATTTCCAATGCTGAATTTTAAATAATGCACCTACTATTACGACTGAAGCACCTATTCCATAAAGTTTGGCCATAAAATTTTTCCAGCCCGAACTTTGTACGATATCCGTTATACTAGCCATATTAATATATATATTAAAATTTAACGATGGTTATATTAGTATTATGTTCCTAAATAAGATCTTACGCATCTGAAACCTATATATGATTTTGAAGTATCCTGATATTCATAACTCCTTGTTCCATTTTGCATGTAATATCCTATATCTTTCCATGAACCCCCTCTGATAACTTTTCTTTTTACAACAGGTTGGTCATCCGGACGGGAATTGTATCGATAGTCAGGATTTAAATCATGTGAGAAAATATATGCCGATTCGTCATATGCACTTGATGTCCATTCGGCTACATTACCTGCCATATCATACAATCCATATTCATTGGGTTGATACGTACCAACTGCAACAGTAACAACGCCACCATCATCAGCATAATTCCCTCGCAAAGGTTTAAAATTGGCAAGAAAACAGCCTTCTTTATTTCGGGTATAATACCCGCCCCATGGGTACATGGAATGCTCCAGTCCACCTCGTGCGGCATATTCCCACTCTGCTTCAATCGGAAGTCTGTAATCATGTACTCCGGGTTGACCATTGTTTCTAAGTTCAGAATTCAGTAATTGTGTACGCCAAATACAAAAAGCTGTGGCTTGTTTCCAGGATACACCAACAACCGGATAATTATCATACGATGGATGCCAAAAATACATGGTTGTATAAGGTTCATTATATGAATAAGTGAAGTCAGATATCCAGCATAATGTATCGGGATAGATGTTTAGGACGTCTCTGATTACAAAAGTAGAACGGTCTTTAATTTCTATTTTTTCTCCATTATTATTAACAATAAAACCTTCGTATTGCTTTTTTTCAAAATTATACCTGTTTGATTTTGAGGCAGCCTGTTTCAAATCAATCCAGTAATATTCATACATCAATTTTCTGGTATCAATCTCTTTTTGACCATAAAATCTTTCATTGTCAGCCAGATACAAATCACTTAATATTTCATTGACTTCTTCATCTCTGAAATCAATTCTTACATCCCAGTTGATTGCCGGAGGATCTATCGGATTTCCCAAAGCATCTTCCGAAATTACATAATCATCAAGTTGTTCACCCAGCATCCTTCTCATTATGGAATCGCGAACCCAGAATACAAATTGCCTGTATTCATTATTTGTGATTTCGGTTTCATCCATCCAAAAGGGATCTACTGTTACGGTTTTCGAAAATGTTGTTTGTGCCCAGGTAACGTCCTGGTCATCGTTGCCCATAGTAAAACTGCCTTGTGGAATGAATACCATGCCAAAAGGATCCGGTTCGAAGAACTTGGTTCTTCCCGGTACTCCAGTCAATTCTCCACTTTTATAGTTTGAACAACCACTAATAATTAGTACTGCCAAAATGAAACAAAAAGAAACTATCTTTTTCATAATCAAAGGTATTTATCTGAAACAACAATCCTTTAGTTTAAATTATTATCTAAAATTAATTAAATTTTTACAAAAACCTAATACTCTTGTATTTTTGAGGTGTTTTGTCAACACCAATCTTAAAACAATAGTTCAATAAGATTTCATACGAAGTATTATAGTAATTGGTTATAGCTGTTGTTGGAAAATCATATGCAAATCCTATTTTTGCTCCATTTAATATCTCAAATCCAAGCATTCCAACCACTGCACTGCCTGGTCTGATAGAAACGCCACCCCAAAACTTTTTATTGTATGACACTATCGCATTTAAATCAAATTTATGTATTTTCCCATCAGATTGTATCAATATTGAAGGAGTTACCTCAAAAGAAGGATTTGCCAATTGAATGGTATAACCGGATGTAATATAATAATGTCTGGCAATTTTTACCGGAGTTTCCAATTCGGAAGAACCACTCGTTTTGTAAAACTTATAACTACTTTGGTTTATATGTGTTGAAGAAATTCCAAAATACAAATCTTCTGTCTTATAGAAAAGGCCAAAACTTACATCGAAGGCAAACACTTTATCAAGACTTTTTGGGATGGAATTGTCATCTGAACCATCTCCAATCGTATTCGTGTTAATATTATAGGTTACCCAATCCGCTTTATTAAATCCCCTGTTTGTGATGTTTAAGCCGGCACCGATACCCAGTTTACCATTACCAACATCAGCCCTGTAGGCATAACAAACTTTCAGGTCGATATCTTCATTAAAACCTATATCTTCCTTAAAAAATGTAATACCAACTCCATGGTCTTTCTTTAAAAGCCTGAATGGTGTGTTAGCGTTAATAATAATATCCTGTGGAGTTCCTTCCATGCCGGTCCATTGTTTACGCAAAATACCACTTACACAAGCCATATCTTTATTTCCGGCAGCTCCTGGATTGAATGCAATCTGGTTGTACATAAATTGACTCACCTGATAATCTTGTTGAGCATTTAATTCAATGGTTATTGCTATAATAAAAATTATGAATAATAATTTTTGCATATTTTCACTTTCCTACATTTCAAATATACAGGTTTTTTAAGCTATTTGACACCTATATAAAAAGTAAAATAAGTAAAAATATTGTATTCGTACAAATAAAATTAACAAGTACCTGTTAATAATTAAATATACAAAATTTATCCATAATATATACTCAATTAATCTAATAATGTTGCTCTTTAATCAATATTTTTTTATTGTTCATGTTAAAAAAATGACTATTCGTCAAACTTAGGGTATTCAATTCATTTTTCCTTTGTTTCACAATTGCCAATAAGTTCAAGGAAATTATTTAAAATCGGGACTAAAAAAAACATTGTCCACTTTCATTTAAGAGGGATATGATTTAAGAAGAATTAATTCATATACAAACCGGAAATTACGTATAAACTTTCACTACTGACCGACTAAATGCTTTTATAATCTTTATACATCTTATTTTGTAGAACCTCTACGAGGTATCACTGCCTTTGGGGTTATTTTTTTCTACAATTCCTAATCCGCTATGCGGAAATTCTCCCTAAGAGATAAAGTGTTGTAATAAAGCAATAAAGTAAAGATCCTATTCCACATAGTGGATAAACAAATAATTTAGTCGGACACTACTGATAAACTTTAGTTAATTTTTCTGAAAGATTTCCACCAGATATCAGGTATGTCATGATTGCAGGCTTGCTGATAGTCTTCAAAGGAGCATGCTACCATAATTTTCTTACCTGTTTTTATAATCGGAACCTCCATCCACCATCTGTCTGTTCGATGACTTTTAATAAAAGTTATGTCATGTTCCATATTATCATGACTGATAATAAAAAATTTGAAATCAGGATTTTCGGAAGAAGGATGCTCAGATTTTCTTATTGAAAATCCTTCAATGAAATACCATATCATCTGTGCTGCAGTATGCGACGTCATATCATTCAAATCAAGTTTGGGATTAATTTCAAAAATTCCAAAACAGGTTGTACGGTCACTCATTCCGGAATATCTTGCTATTTGACATGCCTCATCAGCAAAAAGACCGTTTGGGGAAGGATTAATTCTACCAGGGGCATCGCTCTGTCGTAAAGCTCCAATGTCAAAACTTACCAGGTCACAATCTCTGAATATTGGCTCAACAAGATATATTTTATTTTTAAGACTCCCCAGTCTCACAGATTCGTACAAATTATCTTCCAGCCACTCGATACGTTGGGGATCGGTTCTATATTGTTGATGACCTATATTTGAGAATTTGAAGACCTTGTTGCTGGCTAGAATATAAGATAAGTAATTATCAGAGCCAGAAGGTGAATCGTTATTGTCTATTGTATAATCAACAGATACAACATTAATACTGTTTTTAATTTTCTCATAAGTCTTAAAACAAGCACTTGTAAGGTCCTGAGTGCCGCCAAGTATGATTATAGTCAAATGGTTATTGATTAATTCATTCAATACGTCCTGCAAACCCACATAGGTATCAGAATAGGAATTCCCTTGTTTTAAATTACCAAGATCAATGATTTTAGTTTTGTCATTCACTTTAAACAACTGATAAAGTTTTCCCCTGATCCTGTCAGGAGCCAGGGATGAACCTCTGTTGTTGGAATTTCTGTCTTCGGGTACTCCCACCAAAGCAATCTGATAATCACTAATTTCATCAATGGGTGTACTGGGTGTATTTACCCTGATATTTTTACTGAAAAGTGAATCATTATTTACCAGAAATTCATCGGGTTTGACTAAATCCACCGGATCAAAATAATCATTTAGATTCATCAATTTTTTTTAATTACTGTTTTTTTGATTTCTTTTTTTGAGATGATTCCTGAATAATCTTCCTGCAATCTTCTAAACTAAGCTTTGCCGGTTCAAACCCTTTGGGGATCTTAAAATTTTCTTTTTTAAGATTGATATAGGGTCCCCATCTGCCGTTAAGCACCTTTAAATCGGGCTCTTCTTTAAATTCTTTTATAATTTTATTCTTTTGAGCATTGCGTTTTTCCTGGATTAATTCAATTGCTCTGGACGCTTCAATTAAATAAGGATCATCTTCGCCCCGTTTAAGGGAATAGAAGGATGAATTGTGCCTGATATATGGTCCAAACTTTCCGATCCCAACCACCATTTCTTCGTTCTCAAATAATCCTAACGAACGCGGAAGTTTAAATAACTGTAAAGCTTCTTCCAGTGTTATAGACTCCAAATTCTGACCTTTTCTTAAACTGGCCCATCTCGGTTTTTCGTCATTCTCGTTCACGGTTTTTTCACCAATCTGAGCTACGGCTCCGTATTTACCCATTTTAACAATCACTGGTTTTCCAGTTTCAGGTTCTTTTCCGAGCAATCTTTCACCCCTGCTGGTTTCCGATTCTTTGAGCGTGGATTCTACTTTAGGATGAAATTTTTTATAAAACAAACTGATCATCTCCGTCCAGTTTCTATTGCCCGTGGCTATATCATCAAAGTCCTTTTCAACATTTGCCGTGAAATTATAATCCAGAATTTCTTTAAAATATTCGACCAGAAAGTCGTTAACAATCATTCCTATATTGTCTGGAAATAGTTTTGCTTTCTCGGCTCCATAGGTTTCTGTGCTTGATTTCTCTGTTATTTTTTCACCGGTAAGATTTAATATAACAAAATCTCTTGGTTTTCCGGTTTTATCATTTTTAAGAACATATCCCCTGTTTTGAATGGTAGAGATTGTTGGAGCATAGGTTGATGGTCTTCCTATACCAAGTTCTTCAAGCTTTCTTACCAGGCTTGCCTCCGTATACCGGGGAGGATGATGCGTAAAACGTTCGGTAGCTTCGATTGAATGGTAGGTAAGAATTTCTCCTGTTTTCAAAGGAGGAAGTAGTCCCTGGCTTCCGTCTTCCTGCTCATCGTCGGTTGATTCGATATAAACCTTTAAAAATCCATCAAACTTTAAAACTTCTCCTGAAGCAACAAAGTTATCATTGGAATTGGAAATATGAATGGTTATGGTTGTTTTTTCAAGTTGTGCATCACTCATTTGGGATGCTACCGTACGTTTCCAAATCAATTCATATAATCTTTTTTCCTGATTTGTTCCCTGTATCGAATCTTTATTAAGATATGTTGGTCTGATTGCTTCGTGAGCTTCCTGTGCACCTTTTGTTTTGGTTTTATAATTCCTGATATTAAGATATTCAGATCCAAAGTGTGCAGAAATTACTTTTGTAGCTGCATTTAATGCCAGTTGAGACAAATTTACCGAATCGGTACGCATATAGGTTATTTTACCCGATTCATATAGCTTTTGCGCAATCATCATCGTTTGTGAAACAGAGAATCCCAGCTTACGACTGGCTTCCTGCTGGAGGGTCGAAGTTGTAAAAGGAGGGGATGGCGATTTTTTCGATGGTCTGGTTGAAATTTCCTGAATGGAAAATGTTGCTTTTGCACAAATTTTTAAAAAATCTTCTGCCTCTTTCTTAGAACTGAATTTACGTGAAAGCTCAGCCTTTAATTCGGTTAATTTACCCTTGCTGTCTTTCACCTGAAATGTTGCGATTATTTTAAATGAAGATGTAGAAGCAAAATTATATATCTCACGTTCACGTTCAACGATTAATCTGACTGCAACTGATTGAACACGTCCTGCAGATAACGATGGTTTGATTTTTCTCCAAAGAATGGGAGAAATTTCAAAACCCACAATTCTGTCGAGAATTCGTCTTGCCTGCTGCGCATCCACTAAATTTTGATTTATGGTACGATAATTTTTAATGGCGTCTAGTATGGCTTCTTTGGTAATTTCGTGAAAAACAATTCGCCTTGTTCTTGATGCATCGAGATTTAAAACTTCTTTCAGATGCCATGCAATTGCCTCGCCTTCCCTGTCCTCGTCAGATGCAAGCCAGACTGTCTGAGCTTCGGCAACTGCTTTTTTTAAATCCGATACAATTTTTTTCTTGTCATCCGGGACAATATATCGGGGCTTAAAATTGTTTTTTATGTCAATTCCGAAATCTTTTTTTTCAAGATCCCGAATATGACCCATGCTGGACCTAACTTGATACTCTTTACCAAGAAATTTTTCGATTGTTTTTGCCTTGGCAGGCGATTCAACGATTATCAGATTGCTTATCATTATAATAACTGTTTTAAAGATTCACAAAGTAAATTAATTACAACTCGAAGTACAAAATTTTAATACAAAATAATTATTACTTTTACGCTAAACAGCAAATTTAATTATGAAAATAACCATAAAAGACCCAAAAAAGTTTAATCTTATCTTTTGGGGTATTTTTATAACTCCTTTTCTTTCAATTTCAATAATATTTATTATTGCAGCCTTTGGAGGTCTTGGATATATGCCGGATTTTGCCACACTTGAAAATCCTAAAATCGATTTGGCAACACAAGTTATTTCTGAAGATGGAAAGATTCTTGGGAATTTTTATTTTCAAAATAGAAACCGCACTTTTGTTGAGTACGATCAGCTTTCTAAAAATTTAGTAAATGCCCTGGTTGCTACCGAAGATTCCCGTTTTTACAAACATGCCGGTATCGATTTTAAGGGTACACTCAGAGCCTTTCTTTTTTTTGGCACCAAAGGTGGTGGTAGTACAATTACCCAGCAGCTGGCAAAACTTTTATTTCATGACAGATCGATGAATCTTATCGAACGGCTTGGTCAAAAAATAAAAGAATACATCATTGCTGTCAGATTAGAGAGAGCATATACCAAAGAAGAATTAATTACCATGTATTTTAACCAGATTGATTTTCTTAACAATGCTGTTGGTATTAATTCTGCTGCTAATGTATATTTCAATACCACTCCCGATTCGATAAAATTAGAGCAAGGCGCTGTGATTGTCGGAATGGCTAAAAATCCAAGTTTATTCAATCCAAAACTTCACTATGAACAATCGTTAAGGCGAAGAAATGTGGTTTTGCATCAAATGGAAAAATATAGTTATATTGATGGAGAAATTTATGATTCGTTGCGTAAAATGCCTATTGAACTTGATTTCCAGAGAATAAGTCATAACTACGGACTTGCCACCTATTTCAGGGAATTTTTGCGTTTAACAATGAATAAAAACATACCCCGGAGAAAAGATTATTATAATTATTCTGATTATAAGAACGATTCCATTCGGTGGGCAACAGATGCATTGTATGGATGGTGCAGGAAAAATCGAAAACCAAATGGTGATACATGGGATTTGTTAACAGACGGATTAAGAATTTACACTACCATAAATTCAAAAATGCAGGATTATGCTGAGAAAGCAGTTCAAAAGCATCTTGGCGAATATTTACAACCCGCTTTCTTCAGAGAGAAAAAAGGGAAAAAGAATGCCCCATTCTCTAATGATTTGACACAAAAGGAAATTAATGCAATTATTCAGAGGTCCATTCTTACTTCCGATCATGGCAGGAATTTAAGAAATCAGGGAATCTCCCTGGATTCAATTTACAAGATTTTCAAAATACCTGTTCAAATGACTGTGTTTTCATACAGCGGTGATATAGATACAGTGATGACCCCACTGGATTCAATATTATATTATAAGCATTTTCTTCGTTCCGGATTCATGGCTATGGATCCTGTAACCGGATATGTGAAAGCTTATGTTGGGGGTATTGATTTTAGATCGTTTAAATATGATCATGTGTCGCAGGGTAAGAGACAGGCGGGTTCTACTTTCAAACCATTTCTGTTTATTCTTGCAATGCAGGAAGGATACTCGCCCTGTTACAAGGTGCCAAATGTATCGGTTAAGTTTGACCTGTTAGATTCCATATGGATTCCCCGTTCGACAAGCGATCCGGAGGATTTGGGACAAGAAAGGTCCCTAAGGTGGGGACTGGCTCGCTCGGAAAATAATATTTCTGCATGGCTGGTTAAACGATTTAAGCCACAACCCATTGCTGATATTGCACATAAGATGGGAATTAAAAGTTACATTGATCCTGTAAATTCAATGATTTACGGAACTTCAGATATGTCGGTTGAGGAAATGGTAGCTTCGTATGCAACTTTAGCTAACCAGGGGATACATACTGATCCGGTATTTGTCACAAGAATAGAAGATAAAAACGGGAATATCCTGACCACTTTTCATCCGGAAAGAATGGAAGCGATTAGTGAAAATACAGCTTATCTGATGTTAAAGCTTATGGAAGGAGTTACCTCAACCAATCTTGGCGAAGGACACAGACGATATGGAACAGCGGCTTCCTTGAGATATGGAGATTTTCAATTTACCGGGGAAATAGCCGGAAAAACAGGAACAACTCAAAATTTTTCTGATGCCTGGTTTATTGGGATTGTACCAAAGCTTGTTGCAGGAGGATGGGTTGGATGTGAAGACAGATCTGTCCATTTTAATTCAGGGTTGGGAGCCGGATCAAGCGCTTCATTACCAATCTGGGGATATTTTATGAAACAGGTATACAACGATCCCAGCTTAAATATTACACAGGAAGATACTTTCGAACCACCCGAAAACTATGTCAACACAATGGATTGTGATGTTAACGACAAAGATCATTTAATGCCGGGAAATTTTGAAGATGGTATTTTTGATTAAAATGCAAATGATCCGGAATTGAAGTCGTGTAATTTATGAAAGATATTTTAGCTTGAAAATTCAAATGAAATTTATCATATTCTATTAATATAGGTAAGCACAAGAATAAAAGTCGTTATCGCAGATAACACCAGCGAAAAGGAAGGCGCATTTAATTTCAGTATTTTGCTCTTGATAGGTTCAACATAAACTAAATCGTTTGGTAAAAGAAAGTAACCATCGGATGTAAGTATTTGTTTATTTGTAAGATCAAGCCTGAATGTTAGAGTGCCTTTTTTTGTGGGCCTTAACACGAGAATCTGTTTTCTGTTTCCATAGTCGTTAATGTCTCCTGCCATACCAATAGCTTCGAGCACTGTTAGCTGATTATTGAAATTTCGGTAAACTCCCGGTCTGTTCACTTCTCCCATTACGGTAAACTTAAAGGAAATGAGTTTTACAATAATCGTAGCATCCTTAAGATATACGTCGGCCCTCTGTCTTATGGCTTCTGTGGCCTCGTCAATGGTTTTATTTACCACAGGGATTTTTCCTAAAACCGGAATTTCCACATATCCGGAATCGTTTACCGAATACCCGTTAATAAAGAGACTGGTTTCATTCTGATAAAGATTTTGTTGATAGGTTGAAGATGATTGATTGATTAAATCACTCACTTCTCTATTGATAGTGTAAACTTTAACGTAAAGTATATCCTGATTCTGAATATAATAATCAGGTTGCATCTTTAGGAAAAAATTGGAATCAACTGTATTATCAATATTACGGAGATATACAAGCTGTTTCTGCTGTGTACAGGAAATACAAAATATTATGGCTACTAATAAAAAAAGTGGTAAAAATTTTCTCATTTTCAACAAATTTCAGTGTGCGAATATAAGAAACAGCAATTGGTTATTTTTAATTTTTTTAAATTTAGTTTGAATTATTGACTTTTTAAACCAACTTTCATGCAATACTTTCGTAAAATAATTGCTTTCTGTATATATTCTGTTTAATTTCGTAGTTGGTAAGTTTCGAATGATGAGAAAAATACTTTTACTTTCACTGATTTGCCTGGCAATGATCCTTAGTATAAACTATGTCATTGGAAGTATTTATGCCAACAGGAATAGCGAAGATGTGTATTCCTCAATGGAAGCTTACCCTGATCAGATATCGGAACTCACTGTTTCTATTTATCCTAATCCTTTAACTGAAGACAGACTTACGATTGAAGCCAATCTGGAAATTAAAGAAATTGAAATTCTTGACATCGTTGGAAAAACAATTTTCAAAGAACATTATGAAAATAAAGTATCAAGAACGTCTGTTGATTTTAAAAATTATTCAAAAGGTTTATATATCGTAAAAATTGCCTTTGAGGGGAAAAAATTCTATACAGAGAAGATTCTTTATAAATGACATTATTAGCCGGTCTCCCGGCTTTTTTTATGCTTGTTATTGAATAATTGGATATAGATTCTTATAAAGCCATTTCAGAAATATAACTTATTAGGGTTTTAATCCTGCATCATTAAAATTGAGCATCATTGAATTTATTGTCCGCGAAATTAGTAAGACAATCTTACAAAATGTCTGAAGAATTTGATACTTAATCACTTTGTAATCTCCTGGTATAGCAATTTTTTCAATAATTATAATAAGTTGTTTTCTATCAACTGTTTAACCCTTTGACGGATTAATTGAAATAATAAAATTTTCAGCTTTTTTACCCCGATCCCTAAAGGACGAAAGCTCAAAATCAACTAGTGTCATGTCAATCTTATTATGTCATATAGTCACCCTGAACTTGATTCAGGGTCTCTGGAAGATTAAAGAGATTAGCTTCCGCTGAGCCTTTCAGGGTTCCGAATCAAGTTCGGAATGACTTAACCGTTTTTTAATACTTGACATGACACTAGTTCCCTTTAGGAACAAAGTAAAACGTCGTCACGAACGCAGAGAGTAATTAAGGGTAAAAACTGGTTGATTTGCTAATGTGTCAAGTAGAATTAATCAAAAAGGATTAAACAAAAAAACTGTTTCAGAAACTTTTTTTTAGAACGCATCCTAATCTTTGGAAATGCCCGGAAGTATTAGGTTCAGATCATTTGAAAAATTCTGAAACAGCTTTTTATACTGAATTACAAAAAATATCAGTTAACAAGCGCCATATTCTTCAGGCTATTGCTAACTATAAGGTCATATTTCTCGGCATTCTGCACATTCATGGTAAATCTAAGTTTATTATCCACTATCAGAAAATCGATTGCTGAACCAAGATCATTTAATCCATTTGCCTCACTTATAATCAGGGTATGTTTATCTTTAACTTTTGCCAGCACACTATTGATGGATGATTTTTTATCTGAAGCAATAAATAAAATATGACAATCCACGATATCATCAAGGGAAGTAAATCTTTTAACAACAAATTTTTGTGATCCAACCATTTTATCCTTAGCCAGGGTTAGCAAATCCTGATAAGTTGCTGAATTACCATAGATGCCAACAACAAAATCACCTTGTGAGTAATTAGCCGGCCATTTGATTAACCTTGAAAAATTGTAAATAAAAAATGCCTGGGCCTTTCCAAGCTCAGTCTGCGAAAACGTACTGAAACTCCCGACTACTAAGAATCCCATTAAAATTAAAATTCTTCTCATAAATATATCCTGTTTTTGATTAATTTAAATTGTATCTCTATGCTTTTATAAATAAGCATGATATACGCAAAAAAACGGTTTTTGGTTACAACTTAGTTAGAAACAGGAAAGTTGACGTTGGGTTTTCTTGCAGAAAAAATGTTGATTTTAACCCTCTGCTACATCGGATCAACATTTATATTAATCTGGATTCCGGAATATTTTTTGTTTTTGAGGAAATCTTCAATAATTTTCCTTAATGCATTTTTTTTCGCAGACAGGGTACTATCTTTTTCAAATTTGATTAGGATGTGTTTCAAATGCCAGTTCTGAATTCTGCTTATAACAGGGAATTCGGGACCAATAACCCTTTTATCATAGAGTATTCTTAAATTCCGGGCAAGATCTTCAGAAGCCGGGTTTAACACCATAATATTTTTATGTTTAATAACCAGGCTTATAAGTCGGTAGAAAGGAGGATATTTGAAACTCTCCCTTTCAGATATTTGATCTGTAAACATCTGCTTAAAATTATTATTGACGACACTTGTGATGACAGGATTTTTTGGATCCGAAGTCTGGATGATAACAATTCCCCTTCCGTTTTTTCTGCCTGCCCTTCCGCTCACCTGAGCCATAAGCTGATAGCTTCTTTCATATGATCTGAAATCGGGATAATTTAGCATATTATCTGCATTTAGAATACCCACCACCTGAACGTTGTCAAAATCCAATCCTTTTGAAACCATCTGTGTTCCTACAAGAATGTCGATCTCTCCTGTTTCAAATCCGTAAATAATCCGTGTATAGCTATTGCGTGTGCGGGCATTATCCATATCCAGTCTGGCTATTTTTGCCTGTGGAAACATTATGCCGATTTCATCTTCGATTTTCTCAGTACCAAAACCTTTTGACAATATTACTGCGCTTCCGCACGAATCGCATGTTTTAGGATTACTTATGGTATAACCGCAATAATGGCAAAGTAGTTTATTAAATTTTTTATGATACGTAAGGCTTACATCACAATTTTTACAAACAGGTATCCAACCGCAGTCATCACATTCTAAATAGGGAGAAAATCCGCGCCTGTTTTGAAACAATATTATTTGTTCTTTATTTTCAAGAGCGGCCGAAATGGAATTGATTAACAGGTTTGAGAAATGAGATTTCATCTCTTTTCTTTTTCTGGAAGAAATCAAGTCAACCACTTTTATTTCAGGCATTTCAAGGTTTAAAAAGCGCTCATTCAATTCAACCAGATCATATTTACCTGAGAGGGCATTATGATATGACTCAAGAGAAGGCGTTGCAGAGCCCAGCAATACTTTTGCATTGTGAAGTTTTGCGAGCACAATAGCTGCGTCTCTTGCATGGTATCTGGGCGCGGGATCGAATTGTTTATAGGAATTTTCATGTTCTTCATCAATAATGATCAATCCCAGATTATCAAACGGAAGAAACACCGATGATCTCGCGCCAAGAATTATCTGATATCTGGTTTGATTGGGCTTTAATTGTCCCAAAATATTTGTATAAATTTCCTGTCTTTCTGCATTGCTGAATCTCGAATGATATATCCCGACCTTATTTCCAAATACACTTTTCAACCTGTTAATAATCTGGGCAGTTAAAGCAATTTCGGGCAACAGGTAAAGCACTTGCTTATTATTTTCCAGTTGCTCGTTTATAAGATGAAAATATATTTCTGTTTTTCCACTTGAAGTTACTCCATGCAACAGGAGAATATCTTTATAATTAAATAACTCCTTAATTTTATGCAGAGCCATATCCTGACTACGATTCAAAACAGAAATATTATCTACTTCCGTATTTTCGTCGTTTAATCTTCCGGTTTCTCTTTCAATGATCTCCAATATACCCTTTTTAATCAGGCTATTTAAAACCGAAGGTGATTTCCCGGATTTTTTAAGTAATTCAGATTTTTCAATCTCCTTTGTTTTATTCCCCGGTTCAATTCCCGACAATTCTATGTATTTGAGAAATACATTCAATTGTTTTGGGCTGCGTTCAAGTTTTGTAATAATACCATTCAATATTTTTTCATTCGTATCCCTGACCGTCAGGCTTACATACTTTTTAATTTTTGGTTTGTACTTCTCAATCAGTTGTTCTTCAATATCTACCATGCCTTTTTCAACCATTGATTTCACAACCGGCAACACATCTTTTCGATCAGAAATATCATTTAATTGTTTTAATGATAAACCATTGGTTTTATTCAGAGCATCTAATATCACCTCTTCTGTCCTGGTTAAACTGTAATCCTGAAAATCAACTGCTACCTGGAAAATTTTAGTTTCACTTTCTAATTTCATATCCGGAGGTAAGGCTGCTTTGAAAACCTCTCCTAGATTGCACAAATAATAATCGGCCAACCATTCCCAGAATTGGAGTTGAATGGTGTTGATAACCGGATTATGATCAAGAACCGAAAGGATATTTTTTACATCGTAATCTGCTGGTTTATTGCTATGAATTTTCTTAACAATAGCAGTGTAATATTTCCGTTTACCAAATTGTACAGTTACTCTGCAACCCGGACGTAATGATTTACTTTCTATGGCTGAAATACCATACGTGTAAAGAAACGGCAGGGGCAGTGGTAGAATAACATCAACAAACCAGGTTTTAGTTGTCATTGTGGTAATGTTGGATAAGGAATACTATGACTTATCCGGTAATTCCAGATTAACTAATTCAGCAGAGCAACCAGCTCAAGCAAATCTTTGCTTACTTCTTTATGAACTTTAAATGTTTTATTTAATGGCACATAGACGATATTATTATTTACAATGCCAATCATTATGCTTTTTTGGTCGTCAAGCAGGGCTTCAATTGCAGCAACACCCATTCTGCTGGCATTTACACGGTCAAGTACCGACGGCGAGCCTCCCCGTTGAATATGTCCCAGGATGGTGGTCCGGATATCCAGTTCAGGAAATTCTTTTTGAAATTTTGAAGCTATTTCAATTGCCCTGCCTTCATCGTCACCTTCGGCAACCAGCACTATACTTGATTTTCTGAGTTTTGCCCGCTGACAAAGATATTTCTTAAGTGGTTCAAACTGACCTTTCACTTCGGGAATTAATATTCCTTCGGCGCCCAATGCAATACCACTTGTAAGGGCAAGAAATCCAGCTTCTTTCCCCATTACTTCGATAAAAAATATCCGATTATGTGAACTGGCTGTATCCCTTATTTTATCAACTGCAGATGTCACGGTATTCAGTGCGGTATCGTAACCAATGGTGTAATCCGTGCCATATAAATCATTATCTATGGTTCCCGGAATGCCAATAAAAGGTATTTCATATTCTTTCGACATGATGCTTGCACCTGTAAAGGACCCGTCGCCTCCGATAACAATAACGCCGTCTATCTGAAAATTAACAAGTTGTTCATATGCTATTCGTCTGCCTTCAGTCAATAAAAATTCCTTGCATCTGGCTGTCTGTAAAATAGTTCCTCCGTTTTGTAAAATCCCGCTAACATTGTTTGAGTTCAATCTGATAATGTCTCCCTCAATCATTCCCTGATAACCTCTTTTTATTCCATATACTTCAAGATCATTATGAATTGCAGCCCTTGTAACTGCCCGTATTGCAGCATTCATTCCTGGCGCATCACCGCCTGAGGTTAGAACACCTACTCGCTTTATAACTTCCATATTATCCATTAATAATTCTGACAAATTTTTGAATATTTTTTTAACTAATGTGAATTAAGTGTAAATTTTTTATTATGTCTGCTATTTCTTCCATAAGCCATTTCGGTGTAGATGTTGCTCCGCAAATACCGACAGATTTCGCATGTTTGAACCAGGATTTATTGATTTCATTTACATTTGAAACAAAATGACTTTTGGAATTGACCAGTTTACAATCTTCAAATAATATTTTCCCGTTCGAACTTTTCTTTCCGCTTACAAAAATGATAACATCATATTTTGAACAGAAACTTTTTAATTTGGGAGACCTGGCAGATACCTGTCCGCAAATTGAATTGGTGCACTCAGGATATATATTATTGTTATTGGCGGCCGCATATCTTTTCCTTACTTCATCAAAGATTTTGGAATAACCATCGCGGCTTTTAGTCGTCTGGGCAAACATGTGCAAAGGTTTCGAAGGATCAATTTTATCCAGATCTTCCATCGATTCGACAATTATTGCCCGATTATTGGTTTGTCCTGTCAGTCCTTCCACTTCTGCATGTCCCTTTTTCCCATAAATAACGATCTGTCCGCCGTCTTTTATCAGTTCACTGTATTTATTTCTGATTCGTTGCTGTAGTTTCAAAACAACCGGGCAGGTTCCGTCAATTATTTCAATGTGATTTTGTTTTGCGATTTCATAAGTTTCAGGAGGTTCACCATGCGCCCGGATCAAAACCCTGCAATTTTTTAATTTTTTGAATTTCTCTCGATTGATGATAATAAGCCCGCTCTTTTTTAATCTTTCGACCTCTTCGTTATTGTGCACAATATCGCCCAGACAATAAAGCTTGCCATCCTCTTTCAACATTTTTTCGGCAAGATCGATAACCTTCACTACACCAAAACAAAAACCGGAACCCGGATCGATATCAATGTTCATATCTGAGCTTCGTCTGATTTTTTGGTCTGATAATGTTTCATCAATGTTTTGAACCATATCATCTGTTCTTCTGGAGTTAATTCACTATTATCAAGTTCAATTGCATCATCGGCCTTTCTAAGCGGGCTTTCTTCCCTGTTTGAATCCTGGTAATCTCTTTCAAGAATATTTTTAAGAACTTCCTGAAAATTGACCTTATATCCTTTACCCATTAATTCGTCGTATCTTCTTTGTGCCCTGATCTCTGGTCTGGCAGTCATAAAAATCTTGAGATCGGCTTCAGGAAAAACAACTGTACCAATATCACGCCCATCCATCACGATACCTCCGTTTGTGCCAAGCGCTTGCTGGATGGATACAAGTTTTGCCCTGATTTCTTTGATTTTCGATACATTGCTTGCATACTCTGCTATTTCAACGCCTCTGATTTCATTTTCAACATTTTCACCATTGAGCATGGTTACATTGATACCCTTATCATTTTGCCTGAAATCTATGGATATATCCTGCAAATGGGTGATCAATGATTCTTTGTCAAAATATGTTTTACCAACAAATTTATGCCTTAATCCATAAAGCGCCACTGCCCTGTACATGGCGCCGCTGTCAATATAAACATATCCCAGTTCTTTTGCAATTGATTTGGCAAAAGTACTCTTTCCGCAAGAGGAATAGCCATCAACCGTAATAACCAGTCTGTTTTTCATCAGGGTAAATGATTCATTTTTTCGAAGGCAAAAATAGCAATACTTTTCCGTTATTCCTGATCGGAATGGAATTCCATAAAGACATTGACTATTAACGGATTGTGCTAAATAAGTTGGTTCTAGAGTTTTTTATTGAACTCTGACAAATTCACACTAAGGGAAAAATAGTTTGGCGAGCCGGCAAGGTGATAAGCTGATCTGGCATAGCTAAAATGAAATTTTTTAATCCGGATACCCAGTCCCCATGAAAAACCAACCGTTCCGGGACGTGAATCAACTTTCATTTCCTGCCGTCTGCGGTAGTTATAACCAAACCGTAACACAAAACTCTTGGTAAGTGTAAACTCGGTACCAATGGTCATATGTCTCATGGTTTTATCAAGTGCGGCATCAAACTTACTCGATGTTTTTGTATCACCTGTAAATGCATCTACAGAAGCGTTTTTATCTTCGGCTGTTTGATATGTCAGATCAAATTTCTCCAGATGATCGGCAATTACATAGAATTTAAAAGGTGAATGTGCTAATCCTTTTGAGAATCCCAGGGCAATATCAAACGGAAGAGGCTCGTATTCCCCGTTTGGATAATATGTATATAGTTGTGTTCCAGCGTTTCTTAAAACCAGTGAAGCTGTGAAAAGTTTTTCCGGATTATGGTAAGTTACACCAATGTCCATGGCAAGCGCAAAAGATGAATAGGATTCAAGACTGGAATAAATAGGCTTTAGGTTTACCCCCGCATAAATCAGGCTATCGATTTTTCGTGAGTAAATAAAATTTAGTGCATATTCCGATGCCCTGAAATCGGAGGTTTTAGCGCCAGTTGCATCAGCGCCTGTAAAAGTGCCATAATTTAGATAATGAATCCCTGCGGCAAAATTGCCTATTCCTTCATACGTTTTGGAATAAGCCGCATAGCCATAATTGACTCCTGCAAAATAACTCACATAATTAAGCACCACATTATTATCCATACCCGACGAGAGCAAAGAGGGATTATAATATGGCATATTCAAATCGTCATCGTAAATAGCAACTGCTTTTCCGCCAAGGGAAGCAACGCGGGCCGAATTTGTCATTTCCAGAAACTGGAATGCTTTGCCTCCCGGTTGTCCAAAAGAGAACAAATCAAAACATAAAACGATAAGTATGAACGGGTATCTTTTAAGCTTTATTAACATTTTTAAAATTTAAATCCGAATGTAAAATTAGCATTCGGAGTTACACCGGTATAGGCTACTCCGAAAATATCATATGCATAATCGGGCACGTTATCATTAGCCTCGTTGGTAAACTGTATTCCGCCGCCAATATTAAAATCGAGTGTTATTCTTTCGAGCATGGATAATTTAAACCCAATCAAAATGCCTCCGCCATATGTTTGGTATGTATTATTCAATATTTCATCATGCCAGACATCATTTATGTAAGCGCCATCTAAATCGCTAACATCCAGATACCTGTATTTTACAAATGGCCCAAAATAAGCATTTTCAAATTTAAGAACTACAATGTCTTTGCTGAGATTTTTTGTGTACAGGCGAAACTGTAATCCACCCTGACCTCCTGTAATCTCCTCGTAAGAATTCTTTTTAAGCGACATACCGCCCTGGAGCACCAGCCCTGTGTTATTGGGAAACATGTGTTCATATTCAAGGTAAAATGTATTGAGGAAAAACTGAAAGAATCCTACCCTGATTTCATTTGGATAAAAATTAACACTTTTAGATAAATCCTCTGTTTTATCCTGTGATTTACCTGTAAAGGCAATCAATAAAATTCCTAAAACGAAAATGGCTTTTTTCATAGGTTTATGTAGTTTAAAACGAACAAATATAATTTATATTATGGTATCAGAAAATATTTGATTATAGGATGGTCAATTTAAATAATTGGTTGCTTTATGGATAATTATTTCTAAAATTGCCAAACAGATATATTATATATGATAAATAAGGTTCAAAAAACGAAAAAAGAAAAAATTGTATTTATCATAAATCCTATCTCCGGAGCAAAGAAAAAGAGCAATACGGAGGATGTTATTCTGAAGAATCTTGATACGCAACGTTTTGATCCTGAAATTCTCCGGAACATCCTATAAGGGCCATGCTGCAAAGATTGCCAGAAAGATGGTGAAAATGGGAGTGAAAAAAATAGTCGCCGTTGGAGGTGATGGAACTGTGAATGAAGTAGCTTCTGTGTTAAACGGAACCAAATGTGCCCTGGGAATTATCCCTAACGGATCAGGAAACGGGTTGGCAAGATATCTTGGAATACCGGTGACACATCAGTCTGCTGTCCAGTTATTGAATAATAGTAAAATAAGAAAAATAGATTCCGGCAAAATCAACCATAAGTTTTTCTTTTGTACGTGTGGCGTGGGATTTGACGCCCATGTCGGAAAAGTTTTTGACAAGCTTGAGCATAGAGGATTTATAAATTACCTGAAAACAGTGTTCAAAGAGTTTTATACCTATCGATCTAAAAAATATAAGTTTGAAATTGACGATAAAAAATATAACGAAAGAGCCTTTCTTATTACATTTGCCAATGCGGGTCAATATGGGAGTAATGCTTATATTTCACCCGGGGCAAGAATTGATGACGGATTACTGGACATTTGTATTTTCAAACCGTTTCCAAAAATCAAATCGCTTTTTCTTGGATTGAGATTATTCAATCGTACCATTGACAAAAGCAAATATATGCAGGTATTGCGCGGTAAAAAGATTGTTATAAAAAGAAAAAAGAAAACCGTTGTTCATATCGATGGCGACCCGGTAAAGATGAAGAGGAATTTAAAAATAGAATTACTTTCCAAAACGCTTAAGGTTATTGTGTACAAGTGAAGTACCATTTTTATATTAAAATACCTTAAATCTGCAAGTTATATTTCTATTCCTAAACAAGGCTTCGACTACGCTCAGCCTGACGCTCAGCCTGACGCTCAGCCTGACGCTCAGCCTGACGATTAGCCTAATGACCACCCTGAGACCTTGATGGTAATAAATCACTATTTATGAATAAGTTGACATGATAGTCAGCCTGAGCGCTGCGCCGTCGGCAAGCCTTTAGCGGCCGATGGGAGTCGAAGGTTAGTATTGCGTGTAATTAGCAGCAGCAGAGTCGAAGGCTCGTATAGCGTGTCATTAGCAGCGTAGTCGAAGGGTTTGGCGGTAAAGAATATTTTCTAACTAATTCTTAGGTTAATCTTCAGCTGTTGGATTTCAATTTTTCTACAATATAAAAGACAGCGGGGCAAACTGAAACATTTTTTGCTGTGATATTAAGAATCTGATACATTCGTTTTCTGTTGGTATGTGGATATTCCCTGCAGGCTTTGGGTCTGTGGGAATAAATCTTGCAGTAATTTTCGTCTGTTAGGAAAGGACAGGGTGTATTGCAAAATACATAGTCCCCATCATCATCAGTCTCAACATATAAATTTTTAAATGCAGGGACTTTTATCTTAAGAAAAGCTGCCATTCTTTCAATATCCGGCTCGTACAGTCTGGGACTGATGGTTTTGCAGCAATTGGCACAATCGAGACAATTAATTTCAGAAAAAACTTCATCATGATATTTATGAATCAAAGAATCCAATTCCCTGGGATTGGTTCGTTTTAATCGTGTAAAAAATTCAGCCAGCAGACTCTTATTTCCACCGGCATATTGTTTTATTTTTGCAAGTAATTGAGGTGTAATGTTCATGAAGCGCCTTTTTTAAGATATTTCAACAACGTACCAGCCTGCGAAAGAACCAACCCTGAGATGACAATTAAAATACCGGCTATTCTCATCAGATTAAATTGCTCATTTAACAGGTAGTAGCTTAGAATGGCAGTAAATACAGGGATGAGATTTGTAAATACGCTGGCACGGGCAATACCAATAATTCGCAATGAGTTGATAAATAGAAAAAAGGCCAGGATTGACCCAAAAACTGCAAGTTTAATTACAGGCATAATAAATTTAAAATCAATAGGATTATGAAAAAAGTCCGAGCGATCAAAAACAAAAAACAGGGGTATGAAATAGAGAAAACCAATCAAATTCTGATAAAAAACAATGGTGTAGGTATTGTATTTAAACGAAAGCTTTTTAACCGACACTGCAAAGCCTATGGTTGAAAATACAGCAATCATCATAAGCAAAACTCCCAGGGGAGTTGATTGATAAATATTTTTATCCGTCTGAATTATCAGGCTAACTCCGACGATAGACAGAATTATACCGAAATAATTCGCTGTCTTTAATTTCTCATTAAAGTAATAGCGGGCGGCAAAAGGAGTAAAAAGTGGAATGGTTGCTATGATCAATGAAGCCAGGGTGGAAGAAATATATTTCATTCCAAAACTCTCTCCAAGAAAATATACCAGGGGCTCGAAAAATGCCAGAAGCAGGAATTGAGGAATGTCGCTTTTGGGCACAGGTTCCAGTTTTCTAAAGAAAATAACAATTAAAAAAAGAAGCAGACTGGAAATAAATAGCCTTAGTGTTACCAGTGCAATAGGTGTAATCTGAGGATATGCCTGCTTATACCATATAAATGTCATGCCCCAAAGAAGCATGGCAATCAATAATCCGAAATAAATTACAAAAAGTTTTTTGATTCCCATTTTTAACTTTTTTTGGCAAATTAAATTTTTTTTTCTGAGGTTATAGTATTTACTTTCGAATTAAATCTACATTAATTTATTAACATGAGGTAGGACAGTAAAGAGATTATGGTATATTTGCACAAAATTTCTTGAATATTTTATTTTGATATTAGAAAAATTTTTCTTAAATTCAGCCTAAGAAATTAAACGTCAATAATATAGATGCCGGGCTTTTTAATCATTTACACACAACATTTTTGATATTTAATTGTTATAAGGGTGGTGAAATTTTATTTTGGAGGAAATTATGAGGCAGTTAAAGATTACAAAATCAATTACTAACAGAAACAGTGATTCGCTTGAGAAATATTTACATGATATTGGCAAAGAAGAGCTTATTACACCCGAGGAAGAGGTAGAACTGGCAAAGCGGATCAAAATGGGGGATCAGGAAGCGTTGGAAAAACTTACCAAGGCAAATCTTCGATTTGTGGTATCTGTTGCAAAGCAGTATCAACACCAGGGTTTAAGCCTTCCTGACCTGATAAATGAAGGAAATCTCGGGTTAATTAAAGCAGCAAAGAAATTCGACGAAACCAAAGGATTTAAATTTATTTCCTATGCAGTTTGGTGGATAAGACAATGTATCCTTCAAGCGCTTGCAGAACAATCCAGAATTGTGAGATTGCCTTTGAATAAAATCGGGGCATTAAACAAAATCAATAAAACTTTTTCACAATTGGAACAAGCACATGAGCGGGAACCGTCACCTGATGAGGTTGCCTCAATGCTTGAATTACCAGAGGATAAAGTTGCCAGTACGCTTGAATTGTCCGGCAGGCATCTTTCGGTAGATGCACCATTTCAGGAAGGTGAAGAAAATAGTCTGCTGGATGTATTACAGAACAGTGATACTCCGTCGACAGACAGCAAATTAATTGACGAATCATTAAGCCTGGAAATTGAGAGGACATTGAATACCTTACCTGAAAAAGAAAGCCGGGTTATCAGATCATTCTATGGTATCGGACACAAACAAATGTCGCTGGAAGAAATCGGTGAAGAAATAGGTATTTCAAGAGAAAGAACAAGACAAATTAAAGAAAAAGCAATAAAGCATCTCAGACAACGGACCAAAAATAAACTTTTAAGAACATATCTTGGATAAATTTTTATCGAGTCTTAAATATTTAAAGTCAGTCTTTTACAGGGCTGACTTTTTTTATTTATGATTTTTTTCACCGGTGCACTTAAACCTTTTAGCGGAATGAATATCTAATTTTTCATAACCATAAAAACGAACAAATTTGGTTGCCGGTTATGAAATAAATGTAATTATCCATTAAATTTCAAATAGCATGAAAAGAAAAAGATTTTTATTAGGAATTATCGCAGTATTTTTAAGCGCAACGTTATTTGTTGCCTGTAAAAAACAAAATGACAAGGTTTCGGGAGAAGATGTTGAAATAGCCGAAGATGAAGCATATACAGATTTGGTTTTTGAGGATTTAATGAATGAGATTGATGGGATTGAAGCGGGTGTTTCCAAGTCGACATACGAAGGTTGTGCAAATGTTACAACCACTGTTCAGGATACTATCTGGACCACAACCATTGATTATGGAGACGGTTGTGAGCAACCGGTATATAACAGATTGGGTATTTCGGTCGATACCATTGTACGCAAAGGAAAAGTAATTGTTGTGCGCAAGGGATTATATCGCCAGAAAGGTTCGTACCGGACTGTTACCCTTGAAAATTACTCGGTAAACGGGATTCAGATTGAAGGAACCCGGACCATTGAAAATATGGGACCCGATCAGGACAATCATATGTGGTTTGCAATCAGTCTGCAAAATGGCAAGATTACCACCCCGGATGGTATTGTTATAACCCGAAACTCTGAACGTGAAAGACATTGGGTAGCAGGCGCCAACACTCCCTCGGTTCTTGACGACGAATACAGGATATGGGGAAATGTTAACGGAATTACGGCAAGCGGCGAAGATTACACCTGTACCATCATCGATTCGTTGCAGGTAAAAATTGCCTGCAGGCTTATCGTTGGCGGACAAATTGAAATCGTTGTGGGAGATCGCCAACCCGTAGAACTAGATTTTGGCAATGGCGAATGTGACGCAATTGCCACGGTTACCCGAGATGGCCAGTCGAAACAGATTAACCTCAGGTTCAGACCGAGGCTCAGGACAGCAAGGATTATAAGGTTAGGGAATTAGAAAATAAATCGTTCCGGAGAGCCCTGCAGATTGAATTTGCGGGGCTTTTTTTTCAATACCGTTTTTTTCAAATCGCCCGGCTTTGCCGGGTGATTATTATTTTAAAGGCTTTGCCTTGTCTTATTATCATAACCACTCTATATCATTAATGCTGAAAATTATTGGTTTAATTTAGCCGGAAATTATTGCGGAATGAAAGGACTAATTAGTGTCTGCAAGAAAACTCCTTATATCCATAAAGCAAAGTCATGCTGAACTTGTTTCAGCATCTCATAATCAGAAACTCATAGATCCTGAATCACCTACCCGCCGCATAAAGCTCTGGGAGGCGGGAGTTCAGGATGACTTAAAAGTATAGTTTTCTTGCTGACACTAATTAATAATCCAATAAATACAGGTCTTCTCCGTTTTTAATATATTTGTTGATGAAATTGTATAAGCTCCTGATAATTATTGAAATGTTGATTGACAATATCAGGGAACGAAATATTAATCGGTTGGCATGAAATTTGTGAAAAAAACAGCTAATTGAAATAATTAAGCCCAAATATGTATCCTAAATCCTCTCTGCCCATACTTATGGGGTTCCTTATGCAGTTTTTATTTTGCAGCTTGTTTGCGCAGCGTTATACCATCAGCGGCATCATTTCCGAAAAGTCATCCGGTGAAAAAATAATTGGGGCGAATGTTTACGACTCGTTAACGTTTAAGGGTACCATCACCAATAATTTTGGATTTTATAGTCTTTCACTGGTAAAAGGGGAAGTGAATATGATTTGTTCCTTTATTGGGTACAGCAATCAAATCAATCGATTCTATCTCGCCAGGGATACGATTATTAATATTGAATTGCAATCTGTAATTGAGCTTGAAGAGGTTGTAATTACTGCAGATAAGGGAAAAAACATGGTCAATAGTTCCCAAATGGGTAATGTCAGCATTCCCATGAAACAGGCAAAAGCTTTGCCTGTCATTCTAGGAGAAGTTGATATTCTTAAAACCATTCAGTTGATGCCGGGTATTAAATCGGGTACCGAAGGCACCAGCGGCATCTATGTCAGGGGCGGCGGTCCCGACCAAAATCTCTTTTTGCTCGATGGTGTACCGGTTTATAATATCAGCCACCTGTTTGGCTTCTTCTCGGTTTTCAATGCCGATGCAATCCAGAATGTTTCAGTACTTAAAGGCGGATTCCCTGCAAGATATGGTGGCAGGCTTTCATCAGTTGTTGATATCAGGATGAAAGACGGGAACATGAAAAAGATTCAGGGAGAAGGGTCCATTGGTTTAATATCTTCAAAATTGTCGCTCGAAGGTCCTGTTATAAAAGACCGTGCTTCTTTTATCATATCGTTCAGACGCACCTATTTTGACCTTTTTCTGAATCCCATCCAAAAACTAATAAACGATAATGTAAAAAGCGGCTATTACTTCTATGATGTCAATGCAAAAATAAATTTTCAGTTATCCGAAAAAAGCAGGCTTCATCTGAGTGTATATAACGGTTTAGACAAAGCATATTCGAAGGAAAAATACGAGTGGGATATTGACAATACAAATTTAAGGACCAGTTATGTCTCAAATAGCGCTATCTATTGGGGCAATATAACAACGGCATTAAGATGGAATTATCAGATTTCCAATAAATTATTTTCTAATACAACGTTGACATACAGCAGGTACAAATTTGATATCAACCAATTAAATGAAGAAGTTACTAAGCCAATTGTACAGGAATCGGATTACATTTATAAAAACGAGTATTTTTCAGGGATCAACGATTTGGGCTATAAATATGACCTTGACTTTATCCCTAATCCGTCGCACTATATCCGCGCTGGTATAAGTTATACCTATCATACCTTTCATCCGGGCATTTCTGTTGAAAAGGCAAAAAATGAGGAACTTTCGCTTGATGTTGATACCACCATTGGCAACAAAGATATTTTTGCACACGAATCGTTTGCCTACATTGAAGACGACCTGATAATCAGTCCAAAATTCAAAGTCAATCTGGGCCTCCATTATTCAAACGTTTTTGTCAAAGCTGCAAATTACCATTCCCTTCAGCCCCGTATTTCGGCAAGATACCTGGTTACCCCCAACCTTTCGATCAAAGCATCCTATATACGTATGGTGCAATTCATTAATTTGCTTACGAATACTACCATTGGCCTGCCTACCGATTTATGGCTCCCGGTAACCGACAGGGTGAAGCCTCAAAGATCAGATCAGGTTGCGTTGGGTGCAGCCTTTAGCCTGTCAGAAAAATATAGTTTCAATTTTGAATCGTACTATAAAAGCATGGAAAATATCATTGAGTATAAAGAAGGGGCATCGTTTTTTAACCAACAAACCGGATGGGAAGATAAAATTGCTCCTGGCAGAGGCTGGTCTTATGGCTTCGAAACGCTCATTGAGAAAAACAGCGGAAAAACCCAGGGATGGATTGGATATACCCTGGCATGGACAAACAGACAAATTGATGAGGTTAATTTTGGGAAAACTTTTCCTTACCGTTACGACAGAAGACATGACATAAGCATTGCGATTACCCACCGGATAAACGACAAAACCGACCTTGGCATAACGTGGGTATACGGAACCGGGAGGGCAGTGACGCTCGCAAAACAAAAATACCCGTCACTGCTTGGCTACTATCCGGCATCATATGGTATTCCATATTATCCTCAGGGTGGAGTGTATTCTGTTAATAATTATCCCGGAGAACAGCAAAATATTGAACATTACGAAAGCCGGAACGGTTTTCGCGAACCTGCCTATCACAGGTTGGATATCAGCGTCAATTTTCATAAAAAAATAAGGTGGGGTGAGAGAATTTTCAGTATTGGCTTATACAACGCATACAACAGGCAAAATCCGTTTTACCTATATTATGGTTACAAATACAGCATGGGAGGGGGAAACCAAAATTTATACCTGTTGCAAAGAAGTATGTACACAATTATCCCTTCGATTCGATACAGTATTAAGTTTTAAAATTCATAAAAAATGAAATACCACACCCTAAAATTTATTTTATTATACCTGTCCTTCTCTCTATTTCAATCCTGCACCAAAGTTCTCGATTACGATATCCCTGATGACGAAAAGAAGATTGTGGTCAACTGTATGTTTCATACAGGTGCACCTTTTGAAACACATATCAACAAAAGCCTTCATATTCTTGACAGGATAGGTATAAAACCAATTGATAATGCTACTATTCAATTATATAGCAACGACCAGCTTGTAGCGGAAATGAACCAGGGCCTCAAGGGATTGTATCTGTCAGAATTCATTCCCCAACAAAAAAATGAGTATTTGATTGTTGTTTCTGTCCCGGGACTAAACACAGCAAGGGCAACTTGTACAGTTCCTGTCCCGGTTGAAATTGAAGGTGTTGATACAGTATTGAAGATATACAATTATGCATCTTATGATTATTATTCAATCTACCCCGATTTACAATGCGAGGTTCGTTTTATCGATCCTCCGGGCGAAGAAAATTTTTATGAACTCAGAGCCTATCAGAATTATCAGGATAATTCCCCTACCTACTCAGGATTTGACACGGTTCCAATACCAAATTCTGTATGGATTGCGTCGTCCCTTACCATTAAATCCAAGGATCCGGTAATTGAACAATGGATAACCGGACAGTCTTTTGCAAATTATGCCGATAATGAAGGGTATTTGTATGCCGAGAGCGTAATCTTCTCCGACCGGCTTTTCCCAGGTGTTGAACACAGGTTGAAAATTAGTATGTCACCCTGGTTCCTGACCAGCCCTTCTGAATATGTTGATAGCGCGAGTGTAAATATCCAGTTACGGTCCGTTACAAAGGATTACTATTTGTATATGCAATTGCTTGAGAAACACCTGAATGTTAAAGATGATCCGTTTAGCGAACCGGTACAGGCATATTCAAATGTGCAGAACGGTCTGGGAATATTCACCGGCTATTCGCAATCGGTATTTAAAATTGAAATGAATAAAAAATGAAGCAATTATGCAATTGATGTCACGCCAGTTATTATTGAAAAGAATTAGCTTTAAAAAGCTATGGACAAACAGATGCATATCAATTTTGTTTTTCCTGTTAACAGCATATTATCAGGTTTATAGCCAAAATCATTATATAAGCGGTGTAGTTGAAGATGCAGAAACAGGGGAACGTCTGATAGGAGCAAGTATATACACTACAAATATGTTACAAGGAGCAATTTCAAATAATTATGGGTTTTACAGCATCAAAATAGCGGGGGGAAATGTATCACTTCAGTTTTCCTACACCGGTTATACCACAAAGGCGATAGAGTTTATTCTTGAGAAAGATACTGTTCTAAACATTAACCTAAGTCCGAGCATTGCTCTTGAAGAGGTTACTATTAAAGCGATTGATATGAGGAGAACTATTGAATCAACCCAGATGGGGGTAATTGAGCTTCCTTTGAAAACCATTAAGAGCATTCCATTTATGTTGGGCGAAACCGATATCCTGAAGGGTATACAGCTAATGCCCGGTATACAGTCGGGAACAGAGGGTTCAAGCGGGCTGTATGTGAGAGGGGGAAGTCCGGATCAAAACCTGTTTCTGCTTGATGGAGTCCCCATGTATAATGCCAGTCATCTCTTCGGATTTATTTCGGTATTCAACAGCGATGCAATAAGGAATATTACTGTAATAAAGGGCGGATTTCCCGCAAGGTATGGAAGCAGGTTATCATCGGTAATCGATATCAGGATGAAGGAAGGCAATAATCAACAGTTGCACGGAGAAGGTTCGCTGGGCATTGTGGCATCGCGCTTTAGTCTGGAAGGTCCGATCATAAAAAACAAAACATCTTTTATTGTTTCTGCACGCCGGTCATTAGTCGATATTTTTGCCCAACCTGTGATCAAATCAATAGATGATTTCATCGATACCAGGTATTATTTTTATGATTTAAATGCCAAAATTAACCACCAATTGAATAAAAATAATAAATTGTTTTTAAGCCTTTATTCAGGCAATGATGTAGGATTTTATCAAAACCGTGACAAATATATCTATGACGAAGTACACTACACCTTATCAAACAAAATGGGATTGCAGTGGGGGAATATTACATCGGCACTCCGTTGGAACTCTATTCTGAGTAACCGGTTGTTCTGCAATACCACGCTTACTTTCAGTAAATTCAACTTTAAGGTATATGAACTCAATAAAAAGACAACTAAACCTGTGAATACATCATTAAATTCGAGGTACAATTGGGAATACCTTTCAGGCATTAAAGATTATTCGGCAAAGACCGATTTTGATTTCATTCCCAATTCAAATCACTATCTCAGGTTCGGAGGCAGTTATACATGGCACCATTTTAAGCCTGGAACCAACAATTTCGATTATCAGGGTGCCGATTATACCGATATGGTTGACACAACTTATGGCGATAAAAAGCTTAATGCGAGTGAAATGGACATATACATTGAGGATGATGTAACCATTGCCCCCGGTCTGAAGATAAATGCCGGGCTTCACGGCTCATCGTTCCTTGTTCGCTCAAAGGAATATTTTTCACTGCAACCGAGATTCTCTGTCCGGTACATGATTACTGATAAAATCTCTTTAAAGGGTTCTGCCTCCAATATGGTACAGTACATACACCTTTTAACCAATACTTCTATAAGCCTTCCAACCGATTTGTGGCTTCCGGCTACCGATAAGGTAGGTCCCGAAAACTCATGGCAATACTCACTGGGTATGGTTTTTCCTGTTAAAAAAATATTACTCGCTACATGCGAAGGATTTTATAAAACCATGAACAATGTTTTGGAATACAAAGATGGGTATACCTTTCTTAAATCGAAGGCAAACTGGGAAGAAATGGTAGAAAAAGGACATGCATGGTCGTATGGTATGGAGATGTTGCTCGAAAAGCGCGAAGGTAAAACGACCGGATGGATAGGATATACCCTCTCCTGGAGTTATCGCCAGTTTGATGGAATAAATGGCGGTCGCTTGTTCCCCTTTAAATATGACCGAAGACATGACATTAGCCTGGTGATCACACATAAGCTGAATGAAAAAGTTGATATTGGCGCTGTTTGGGTATTCGGAAGCGGAACTGCATTGACAATGCCCCGGCAGAGATATCTTTCGGCAATTTCGCTGTTCAATGAAGAGATACAAATCTTTCAGTATTACCAACCTCCTCAAAGTGAAATAACATATTACAAAAACCGGAACAGTTTTCGTATGCCGGCCTATCACAGGCTCGACCTCTCAGTAAATTTCCATAAAAAAATTAAATGGGGAGAGCGTACATTAAGCCTGGGATTATACAACGCCTATAGCAGAAGCAATGCTTTTTATGTCTATTTAGGAAAAAATTATGATTGGTATGGAAATGGCAGTGGTGAACCTGTTGTGAAAAAAGTCAGTCTTTTCCCAATCATCCCTTTCATTAATTATAGTTTTAAGTTTTAACGGTTACTAAAATAAAAATATGCTCCCTGACGAAAATAAAATAAACGGTTTCCATTTCTTTTTGATCGGCTTAATTTCCAAAATGAAAATTCAATTTTCGCCATTGATTTACCTGTTTAAGATGTTATTAACATTGGTCGCAGTATTTAGTTTTTTGTCTTGTGAGAGACCAATTGATTTTCATATTCCGGATGATGAGCTTTTTGTAGTGATGAACAGCGTTGTGAATACCGATAGCCTTGTAAAAGTTAATCTAAGCCGAAGTAAAAACGTGCTTGACACATCCAGCATCCCATACATCAGTAATGCACAGGTAAGTTTATACGAAGACAATGTTTTTATTGAGACGCTTACTTACCAGTCGGTGGGCTTTTACTCGTCATTTTCAACCAAAGTAAAACCAGGCAAGGAATATAAAATTGTTGCATCCATCGAAAATGAACCGGAACTAAGCGCAGTATGCACGATTCCGGAATCGGTGAGGATTACTTCACTCGACACTCTTCTGATTACCAGTCAGGGTTCAATGTATTCTTACATAAATTCATTGGCCTGTATAATTACCATTGATGACCCCTCGGGCGTTCAGAA
This sequence comes from uncultured Bacteroidales bacterium, assembly GCA_963781805.1. GTDB lineage: Bacteria > Bacteroidota > Bacteroidia > Bacteroidales > UBA10428 > JAFGPL01. Next base: position 2,896,765 of record CAWAHF010000004.1, on the reverse strand, counting down.
TTATTATGGTTTAAAGGTTTACAGAAAGTTTATGAATTATTACGACCAAACAGATTCTGTCGATCTTATTGAATCGGTTGAATTCAGTTCTGATGACCGGATATTTGAATTCTACAGGTTTGGCGGCTATCTGAATCCTTTTATACTTGATCCGAATTCAGATGATTTTATGGGAACTGCTGCCTTTTTCTCGGACAACCTTCTGGATGGAAAGAAGTTTTCGGTAAGGATAAACATAGACAATTATGGCATCTTTAATGGAACTTATTATTTCTGTGTGAGTTCCCTTTCCCAAAGTTATTACCTGTACATGCAATCGCTGGCACAATACAATCAGGCCGATGGAAATCCTTTTAGCGAACCCGTACAGGTATACTCAAATATTTCAAACGGGCTTGGGATTTTTGGCGGTTACAGCAGTTTTTCTGACAGCCTGGTCTTTCAAAACCCTTACGGCTATTAATTTGTTTTTCTATTAAGTTCTCAACCAGTTCAGGTTTCACTTTATGGACAGACACCATTTTGTGACTTTATGAAAACATAATATTTTTTTGAATATTGAACATTGCTGCCTGAGCTGCCGCAGGCAGGGATTAACGATTGATGATCTATGAATTAGTTGAACTTCAATATTCTAAAATCGATGTTTCTTGTTCGAAATTCAAATAGAATTCAAATATTAATAGTTTTCTTTGAGACACTAATTAGAGGATATTCTAACCCGCTTCCCCTATTTGCTTGTCAGAATCTTTAACTACGTTCTTTACCGGAATTTTAATGTAGTAAACGTTATATAACTGCAATGGTAAATGACTGCTTCAGGAGGACATAACATTAGTATAATATATATAGTTTATGACTATAGTCAAACAAATAATTTAATTCTTTTCTAATATGTGCATGTGAATTATGTAACTTATTTTCAATATTGTGTAACATTCCATCAAAAACTATTCCGCACCTTTATTAGCAATTATAGAGTTCCTTATAGAAAAAGGGACAGCGAAAAGTATTATTAACTTAAAAAAAAGACTATGAAATTTTTAATCGGATTAGTGACAGCAATTTTGATTACAGGCGTTGCTAGTGCACAACACGGCAATACACCTGCAGGACACGTAAACATTGGAATTAAAGGTGGGCTAAATGTATACAATGTCCATAATGACAACAATACCGAGTATGACTCAAAAACAGGATTTCATTTTGGCTTACTTGGTCATATCCATGGGGACAGGCATCTTGCAATTCAGCCGGAAATAGTATATTCCACCCAGGGCACAAAAAATTATAGTCTGGATTATATTAATGTACCTGTACTGTTTCAATATATGTTCGACAATGGATTCAGATTGCAGGCTGGCCCACAGGTCGGTTTTCTGATTAGCGCAGACAATAAAGATAATTTAAATCCCATAGACATTGGTATAAGCATTGGTGCGAGCTATGTACATCCACCAACGGGTTTTGGTATTGATGCAAGGTACAATCTTGGGTTAAGCAATATAAATAAAAATAGTGATGTAATTTCAACCAACAGGGGATTTCAATTGGGTATATTTTACATTTTTAGCTATAAACATTAAATATTTCAGTAATTGCAAAAGCCGGACATCTAAACCACATTTGGCCAGTCAGATTACCCCTCTACTAAAAGTTTAGCGACAGCGTAACTTGGGGTAATAAGAACTGCAGGTTTACCCCGCTCTTTCGGATTTGCAATCCGAAAGTAAGAATAAGCAGGATTTATAATCCAATATTTTGTTTGATATGGATGTGTTTGGATTTCAAATCCAATATTATATCTCCCGGATTGCAAATCCGGAAGAGCTGGATAGCGCGTGCCACATATCATAAATGCTGAAAACCATTGGTTCAAATTTGTTGGAAATTATTGCTGAATGAAAGGACTAATAATAATAAAATTAAGGTAGAAAGCACGCGTTATGCTATCGCTAAACGCGCGCGATTAGGGGAAATTATAATTTTTTTGGCTTTTAAAATTTGCTGGTGTATCTTTATAAAGTAATTAGTTACTTATATTAAAACCTCTGTTTATGAAAAAAATAACTTTTATTTTCCTGCTGTCAACCTTGCAATGGGTTTTAATTTTTGGACAAGGTGTGTCTGGAACTATTTTCTTTACAAATGGTGAAACCTTAAAATTTTCGAATATTACTGAATTTGATGGGACATGTAATAATGCTGAACCAGATTTTGGCGTTGTAGTAGTATTTCACCTGGGTGCGATAAAAAAACTTCCATTTTCAAGTATTTCTGAAATTGAGGTGTTGAGTTTTGAAAAGATTGTTTCTCAACGTAATGGCGATAATGGTCCCTTTGAACTAATGAATGCTCAACTTTCAGTAAAGACAAAAACAAACGTAACTGTTCAGGTTGAATATGTAAGATTGGCAAATATTAAAATTGATTATTTTGATGTTTTAACAAATTCAACTCTGAGAAATCAAACCATAAGTTTCATCAGAGAAGCTGGTACCGATAATCAAGTTTTAAATTTTAAAAAGATTGTATTTAATTAATTTTTTTAGGTAGCGTTCTACGCTCTTTCTGACCAGTCTGCCGGCCTGGCAGGTTTGTAATCCGAAAGCAAACATTGACAGGATTGATAATCCAATTCTTTATTTTTTGATTGAGTATATTTTTTCTTTGGATTTCAAATCCAATAATATGTCTTCCGGATTACAAATCCGGAAGAGCTGGGATAAAAATTTAATACTTAAACCACCAATCAATTTATTTTTTCTTAAATTGTATGCCAATTTAAGAACAATACATCTGGTTCGTTTATGTTAGTTAAAACATACGGAAGCGCCGTTTATGGAATAAATGCCACCATCATAACCATTGAGGTCAGCGCCTCGCAGGGATTTAAGTTTTTCCTTGTGGGGTTGCCCGACAATGCAGTGAAGGAGAGCCAGCAACGAATTGAAGCTGCGCTTAGAAATAACGGGTACAAAATGCCGGGCAAGAAACTCATTATCAATATGGCTCCCGCAGATATCCGGAAAGAAGGTTCGGCATACGATTTGCCGCTTGCCATTGGAATTCTGGCTGCAGGTGAAGAAATTGCCATTGATCATTTGGAACAGTATGTCATAATGGGCGAACTTTCTCTGGATGGCAGTATTTTACCCGTCAAAGGAGTGTTACCCATTGCTATAGAAGCCCGCAAAAAAGGATTCAAAGGATTTATCCTACCGAAATTCAATGCACGTGAAGCTGGGGTGGTAAGCGATCTGGATGTTTACGGTGTAGATAATATCAAAGAGGTGATCGGGTTTCTGAATGGAGAAATTTCACTGGAGCCAACCATTGTAGATACACGTAACGAATTCTTTACCAATATCAACGATTATGATGTGGATTTTGCCGATGTAAAAGGTCAGGAAAATGTTAAACGGGCGTTGGAGATAGCGGCAAGCGGGGGACATAATATAATTATGATCGGTCCGCCTGGTGCAGGGAAGACAATGCTGGCTAAACGGCTTTCTACCATTTTGCCTCCATTGTCTCTGCACGAAGCGCTTGAAACTACAAAAATTCATTCGGTTGTAGGCAAAATATCAAAAGATACCTCGTTGCTAACCACCAGGCCGTTTCGTTCCCCACATCATACCATTTCGGATGTGGCGCTGGTAGGTGGAGGATCATTTCCCCAACCCGGAGAAATTTCACTGGCCCATAACGGTGTGCTGTTTCTCGATGAATTGCCCGAATTTAAGAGAACCGTATTGGAGGTCATGCGGCAACCCCTGGAAGATCGGAAAATTACGATATCAAGATCAAAATTATCGGTTGAGTTTCCGGCCAGTTTTATGCTGGTGGCATCCATGAATCCATGTCCATGCGGATTTTATAACCACCCTGAGAAGGAGTGTGTTTGCGGTTCGGGTATTGTACAGAAATACCTCAACAGGATTTCCGGCCCGCTGATGGATCGGATAGATATTCATATTGAGGTGGTACCGGTTCCTTTCGATAAACTCTCGGAACAGCGAAAGTCTGAAACCAGCGAGGAAGTGAGATACCGTGTGATACAGGCACGAAAAATACAGAATGAAAGGTATAAAAATAATGATGGCATTCATTCCAATTCACAGATGACACCGGCGTTGATAAATGAATTTTGTGTTCTGACGGGTGAAAGTACATCTTTGTTAAAAAATGCCATGGAAAAGCTGGGATTATCAGCACGGGCTTATGATCGCATATTAAAAGTTTCAAGAACCGTTGCCGATCTGGACTCATCAGCAGATATTCAACCCTACCATGTGGCGGAAGCCATTCAATACCGGAGTTTGGACAGGGAGAGTTGGACAGGGTGAACATGGAAACAGTCAAATTCACTTCCCTGTAGATTTTACTTAATGAATTTTCCCAAACCTTGTTTGTGGGATGCTTTATTTGTTCATTTGAGATCCTGAAACAAGTTCAGGATGACGATTAATTCCTCAATGTCATGCCGAACTTGATTCGGCATCTCTAACTATTTAATGCTAAAACCATCAAAGATTTTGTATATTAGGACTCAATTAATTTAAATTAGTCAATAATCATATTCAGAATGCATGAAAATTGGATATGTTTACATAATGTCGAATAAACGCAGAACTACTTTATATATTGGTGTTACGAATGATCTGGAAAGAAGGGTTCTGGAGCACAAAGCAGGAGTTGGTTCACAGTTTACTTCAAAATATTTGCTTAATGATTTATTGTATTTTGAAGAATTTCAAAATATTCGAGACGCCATCGTTAGAGAAAAACAACTAAAAAACTGGCATCGTAAATGGAAAATTGATCTAATAATTGAATTAAATCCGGAACTAAAGAATTTAGCTGCTGATTGGTTTACTGTTGAAGAAATATTAGGATTTAGAGAGGCATTTTTAGAAGAGAAAAAAGATATTATTGAAGATCCTGAAGAGGAATAGCTGGTCTGACCGTAAATGATGTGATCCTGAATCAGGTTCAGGATGACTGTGCGATCTGAGCGTTCATGATGAGATCCTGAATCAAGTTCAGGATGACAGTGCGATCTGAGCGTTCATGATGAGATCCTGAATCAGGTTTAGGATGACTGTGCAATATGACCAATTATGATGAAATCCTGAATCAGGTTCAGGATGACTGTGCGATCTGAGCCTTCATGATGAGATCCTGAATCAAGTTCAGGATGACAGTGCGATCTGAGCGTTCATGATGTGATCCTGAATCAGGTTCAGGATGACTGTGCGATTTGAGCCTTCATGATGAGATCCTGAAACAAGTTCAGGAGGACTGTTAATTCCTCAATGTCATGCCGAACTTGATTCGGCATCTCTGAATACATAGGGTATAAACCTATGACTGGTTCAAGATGAGATTAGATACATCAACCGGATGAAAGCCAACTATTCAGATTATATTTAGTTATCCACCACCCTGAAAATGATACACGAAGGATAACTGGCAGAATGATAAATCCGTTGAACAGCCGATTGAAAATCCTTTTGTCCGGCTTCGAAAATATCCATAAACTTTTGAGGATTTCTGTCGAATAACGGAAACCAGCTGCTCTGAACCTGAATCATTATGCGGTGTCCTTTCAGAAATGTGTGATTGATATCCTGAAGATCGATGGATATTCGTTCGATCTTGCGCGAAGTAAATGGTTCAGGATTTTCGTAACTGTTTCTGTATTTACCTCTGAAAATATCTCCCCTTACCAGCATTTGATAACCAGCCATTTCTGTGAAAGCTTTTTTAGGTCGTTCCATGATAATTGTATCCGGAAAAACGTCTATAATTTTCACCACCCAATCTGCATCCGCTCCTGTAGTGGAAACATACAAATCTGCCTGAACCTTTCCGGTTATGGTTAAATCATCCTGCAATTTGTCGGTCTGATAGGTCAGCACATCCGGTCTGCAAGAAGCGAATCGCTGATCTTCGACCATATATTCCTTATTGTAAAAAACTTTTGCATCATAGAATACAGAAGTATAGGGTACAGGTTTGTTTGGATCACTGATATATTCGTCAAACTTAAAACCGGTTGAGGATGGTTTGGTGAATGTAAGCTGATTTCCCTCATTTATATACAGTGTTTCGAAATGTGAAAGAGAGGGCGGCCAGGAATCATATTTTTTCCACGTGTTGCTTCCGGTTTCGAATACAAGCGCTTCCGGTAAATTAAGATCGCCTTTGTTTTTGAGGAAGTGATTGAAGAATTTTAATTCTACTTCTTTCTGGTAATAATCCGAGGTTTGAGCTTCGAATGATATAAGTCCAATAGAATCGCCTTTTGTTCGTGCCCAACCACCATGAATCCACGGGCCCATTTCAAGGATATTATATATCCCGGGGTTCTGTTCTTCAATGTATTTATAGGTATTAAGTGTACCGTAAAGATCCTCTCCGTCAAACCAGCCTCCGGTAGTCATAACAGCGGCAGTAATATTTTTCAGATTGGGCAATGTGTTGCGTTTCTTCCAAAACTGATCATAATTGGGGTGGGTTACCAAACTGTCCCAAAAGGGCACTTTGTTATAAAAATATTTTTGGTTAATGGTATTTAGGGGGCCGAGATTAAGAAAAAAATTATAATCATCCGATACTGGATATTTTTTAAGCGTATCATATTCCTGGTAGGGTTTTCCGGGAACAATACCAAAAATTTCAAAAAAATTGAAGCTCATAGTCAAAGCAAGTGCCCCGTTGTGGTGTGCATCATCATCAATAAACCAATCAGCAATCGGAGCCTGTGGACTGGCGCATTTAATTGCCGGATGGGTATTGATGATGCCGGTTGAAACATAAAACCCCGGATAAGAAATACCCCACAAACCCACATTACCGTTATGATGTCTGATGTTTTTCAGCAACCAGTCTACGGCATCATAGGTATCGGTGCTATTATCAACGTCTTTGTTTGTTTTTTTATCGGGAATATGAGGAGTCATGTTTAGAAAGGTTCCTTCAGACATAAACTTACCCCTGACATCCTGATAAACAAAAATATATTTTTCTTCCATCAGATATTTTGAAGGGCCGAGCGATGTTGGAAATGTATCCTTACCGTAAGGTCTTACGCTATACGGTGTTCTCATCATCAGAATAGGATAATCTGCAGAAGTATCCCTTGGGGTATAAACAGAGGTGAAAAGCTTAACCCCGTCACGCATGGGAATATAGTATTCGGCTTTGGTGTAATTCTGTTCAATATAATCTGACTGCTGGGCTATGCCGGATGCAGAGATAAAAATAAGAAATAAGAAAATAAGTTTGGTGGATTTGATCATTTTCAGGTTTTTGAATCAAAAATATAAAAAAAAGCCCGTGAAGTCAATCACGGGCTTTAAATAAGTTTTAATAGATTAATTTCTTCTGCCTGCTAACATGAAAATAAAATAGAGTAACATAGCAAGGGAAGATAATGCAGCTACAACGTATGTATAAGCAGCCCATTTAAGGGCATCTTTAGCTTTTTCGTGTGTGCCATAACCTGTAATACCAGATGAATTCAGCCACATCAAAGCCCTGTTGCTGGCATCAATTTCAACCGGTAGTGTAACAAATGCAAAAAGGGTGAAAACAGCATAACAGCCAATGACAATATACAAAGCTAAATCGATGCTTATAAAACTGTGAAAGATAAAAAAACCAAAAAACATCATGGTAAAAATCACATTCATGATGGTTGAACTGATATTCTGAATGGGCACCAGAGCGGTTCTGAACTGCAGCAGAGAATATGCTTTTGCATGTTGAACTGCATGGCCGCATTCATGAGCTGCAATGGCTGCAGATGCAACGCTGTTCCCATAATACACATCGTGACTGAGATTAACCGTTTTTGTTGCGGGATTATAATGATCTGTAAGTTGTCCCTGAACGGAAATTACCTTCACATCAAAAATGCCGTTTTCATTAAGCATCTTCTCGGCAACGTCTTTACCGGTTAAGCCATAATTCATCGGCACTTTTGAATATTTTTTGAATTTTGATTTAAGCTGTGCGCCTATTAGCCAGCTTAACACCACAAACGCCAGAAATATTATTATATATCCACTTCCTATCATATCGTAAGTATTTTATTTGTTAAACAAAAGTTACATTATACGTATCAAATTCTTTACCAAACCTCTTACAGTTAATATTCGTGCCAATCTGTCATATTAATTCAGACGTATTTGAGACGAGATGGGTTTAAAATAATGATCCGTGTCATTTAAAAGAATTGTCTAAAACGATATCTTAGTGATTTAAAAATATTTAATATATCTGCAGGATTTAGTTAAGGCCATTCCCTCTGAGAATGGTTTTTTGTCAGTTATTCCGTTGAGAGATTCGCTAATTTCATATTTTTTGAATGGGGTTTGAAAAGTACATTTACTTTTATACTTTTGCACTCACTTTTGCCTCGTAGTGTAATTGGCAACACGTCTGACTCTGGATCAGAAGAGTCCAGGTTCGAACCCTGGCGAGGCAGCCTTGGGAAACGCTCTGGCTGCCGTGGGAAAATTTCGCAAAACCTCCGGCTACTAATTTTAAAGAGCATGAAATATTAAAGCCATCTGAAAAACAGGTGGCTTTTTGCTTAGCGACGATAAGAATATCCGGAATTGATTTATTTGTGAAGAATGAAACAAAAATTTTTGCGGATGTCTGAAGATTCCGTCATAGCATGAAATTTATTTTAATGATACAGCTATATACAAAAAAAGAGACCTGTAAGATCTCTTTTTTGTATAATTGATTGAGAAGTTGGTTTTTGAATTAATAGAAATTAGCCCTGTTATCAATCACTTTGTCTCTTTTCTTTAATGCGTCAAAAGCCGCGTAGTTTGCCCTGGATTCATAATTTCTCTGCAAAACCAGTTTTTCTCTTTCCATAAGCATATCCAAATTATTAGCTTCTTTGGTGTTTGTAATCAGAATAACATAAACCCCGTTATTTCCCTTAATGGGTTGTGAAATGACGCCTTGATTAAGAGCAAAGGCCGCTGCGCTAATATTGGGTTCTATTCCGGCTCCCTCAATGGTTCTGGTTGAATAATTAACAGATGCTGCAGTAAGAACATTTGTCCCCAGTGCAGTTGCTAAATCTTCAAGTGTTTTGGAAGTTGATTTCAAATTATTAATCTTATCGCTAATCTTATCTGCCTTTTTCTGTTTGCTTAATTCAAGTTCAATAGCTACAGTTACGTCCTTAATATCAGCATATCCCTTTTCTTTAACATTTTCAACCGTGGCAACAACATATTTATCTCCAAACTTCATCACATTTGAAACGTCTTGTTCATCGGCATCATAGGCCCATTTTACCAGGGCACGGGGTGCGAACAGTCCTGTAATTTCTTTGTCTAGCGGTTTTAAACCGGGAGCAAAATGGGGCACCAGATTTTCAGTCTTAATGGCTTTATTGAATTTATCATAGGTATTATTTAGTCCCGCAAATTCACTTGCCTGTTTATAATAGAACTGGTCGGTTTCTTCACTGGGTTCAACATTACGAACAAGTATACCCACCTGTACTTTTTTCACATCCTTCGATTGAGCAAGTATTTCAACAATATGAAGGCCAAATTGTGAAATCACTTCCTTAACATCACCAACCTTACCATAAAAGCAACTATCGCTAAGGGGCTTAACCATTTCGCCTTCATGAAACCATCCTAAGTTTCCGCCTTCCTGTGCGCTACCATCGGCAGAATTTTGTCTTGCCAGTTCTGCAAAATCGGCTCCTTTTTTTATAAGTTCGGTCAGACTATCGGCCAGTTGTTTTACCTGAGCATAATTATCCTGGTTTACTTGCAGCAAAATATGCCTGGCTTTCACCGAGTCGGGTAAATACTGTATTTTAGCGAGTTTGGCCAGTTTGTAGGCATTGTTTTCGAAATAGGGACCAAAAACATCACCTTCGGAAGCAGTAAACATAAAATCCGCAATATTTTCAGGCAATTCCGATTTGGTATAATTTCTGTCATCGTAGGGAACATCCGATTGCAGATTAACAAATTGCTTGGTTTCTTTTATTGATTCAAATTCCGGTTTTATTTTTTTTATCCAGTTTTCGGCAGTCTTAAAATCTTCCTCCGAAGGAACCACATCGAAGGTTACATACTTAAGATCTCTCGATTGTTCCTGTGCGTAGCTTGCCAGATGGGCCTTGTAATATTCTTTAATTTCCTTTTCAGAAACAGAAATAGCAGAATCAGGAATCAGGGTAAATGGTTGCACTAAAAAGTCGATATCAACATTTTTTGCCACTTCCTCTCCGCGACGTTTTAACTGCAGCGAATTAACATATAAACCCTTTTTAATGAGATTATTAAACTTTGCTAAACGTCTTTGTCTGTAAATTTCATCTTCAATGTATAACCAGATTGTTTTACGTTCGCTTTTATCTTCCTGCAGCGTTTTTTGAATGAAATTAAACATAAACGATTTGTTGAGCACCCCTGTTTTAGGATCAGAAAAGAACTGCCTGATAATTGGATGAGGATTTTCTCCCTGAATCATATCCATCATCTCATCGCCGGTTACTGCAATACCTAATTTACTATATTCATCAGACATGATTAATTCCTCAATCATATAATCCCAGGCAACATTACGGATATTGTCGATGGTATTTTCATCGAGACTCGATTTGCCTGACTGAATTTTATTGATTTCTATAAAATTGTTGACTCGTTCCTGAAAGTCTATATAAGGAATTGATTTTCCTGCAACTTTTGCAATCTCATATTGTGATTTAGTAAATAACGATCTGCCTGAATTAAGCAGGTCTCCAAGTACAAAAGCCAATAAGGCCATTCCAATAATAATTGCAACAAGTAATCCTGCCCGATTTCTGATTTTCTCTAATGTAGCCATATAAATAACAAGTTTTTCTATTCAAAAATTTAGGGTACGAATATAGCAATTTATTGAATTATAAACGTAGTAAATCAAAAATTAAGGCGATTTAAGAAGGTAACGTGAATATTCAGGTATTTTATTTAACATCTTTGGAACTCAGCGTCTGAATCTTTCGACTATTATGCTTCGAAATAAAGTCTCAGACATGAACAGTTAGCATAATTATAAGTATGTTTCTTACTCTTCCGTGAGTTTATTAATTATTTTTCCAGGATTTTGAGCTGTACCAGTTCAATTCTTGTTTTGCTAACCTTCAAAATTTTACATTCAATAGTTCCTGCCACAATCCTTTCATGCATTTTGGGCATGCTTTGAAAATGATAAAAGATGTATCCTGCAAGGGTATCATAATCTTCCGATTCGGGAATTTTTAAATTATACTTTTCATTAATATAGTCAATTTCCATTCGTCCCGAAAACAGGTATTCCGTCTCGTTAATTTGTTTCTCGATGAGTTCTGTATTGTCATGTTCATCTTCAATTTCACCGAATATTTCTTCAATAATATCTTCAATCGTCACCATTCCTGAAATTCCACCGAATTCATCAACCACAAGGGCAAGACTTTTATATTCTTTTATAAGCTGATGCAGCAGGGTATTTGCTGCCATTGTTTCAGGCACAAACGAAACTTTTATCAACTGTGAACCAATTACTTTTGGATCTTTAAATAATTCTTTCGAAGTGATATATCCAATAAAATTGTCAAATGATTTTTCATGAATCAGAATTTTTGAGTAACCGGTTTCTATGAATTTTTGTTTCAGAATTTCAATCGGAGTATTAATGTCCAGGGCTACGATCTCAGTCCTTGGAATCATGCAATCTCTTACTTTCACTCCCGAAAATTCCAGAGCATTCTGAAAAAGTTTTAATTCATCGCTATCGTTATTGTTTTGAATATTTTTTTCATTACTTTCTGAGATAAGATGATAGAGGTCTATTTTATTGAAAACGGTATTTTTTTGCCGATCGTTTGTATTGCTTTTGATATATTTTTTAAGGATAACATTTACAAACACCACAATCACATAAACGACGGGATAAAATCCGATATAAAATATAACTATTGGAAGGGCAAAAATGTTTAGAATCAGATTCGGATTGATACGGATAAGTGCTTTGGGCAAAAATTCAGCGGTAATTAAAATAATCAGGGTGGAAATAATCGTCTGGGACAATAGTATTCCGATTTCTGAGGAGATATAATGACTAATAAAAGGATGAAGTATATTTGCCATAACCAGACCATAGACCACGAGGGATATATTGTTACCAATCAGCATTGTAGAAATGAACTGACTTGGATTCCGGGTAAGAAAAGAAATAATTCGTGAGGTGAATAGTCCGTGTTTTTTGTCAAGCTCAATACGTAACTTATTTGAGGCCACATAAGCTATTTCCATGCCCGAAAAAAAAGCAGACAAAAGCAGTGAGATCAGGATAATGGTGATATAATTCATGCTAAATTATAAGACCTTTAAATTTATTTATTTTTCTTTTGTGATTTACGAAGATAATGTCTTAGCGAATACATTACAAATGAAACAGCGGCAAGAATAAAAAATGTATAGCTGTCGGCCAGTCCGGATTGAATAGATTTACGAAATCCGATTACCAGGCAAATGATTGCGATGATAAGCCAAATAATTTCAATTATATAACTAATTCTCGGGTTCATCTTTAAAATTTGCGGTTCCTTTTGCGCCAAGAAGTTTCCATCTTGACATGTCCTGTTTTGCTTCAAAACCCCTTTCGCCAGTGTGTATCCCCTGATTGTTTATGATTTTGGAAAAAGTATTTGAATATAACTGTTCCGATTTTTGATTCCAAAAAAGTTGTTCGGTATATAGTTGCTCTCCGGTTTTCTTGTTTATAGCCACCACATTGTTTCTTGCCTCACCTAACTCCTTGGTTTGATAATAAATTGCATAGTTGGCTGTAAGATATGATTCAATGTTTCCCAGCGAATCAAAATCTTCAATTTTAATTCCCTTTCGAAATTCAATGTATGGATCTTTTTTGTCATTGTATCTTTCGATCAGCGGTGCAAACAATTTCCATTTTAGAATTCCTGAATCGGTAAATGCTATTTCAACATCATAGCCCGTTTGTGTGGGTAATTTTACATCCGAAGTAAGTGCATTGATCTTTTCAATATCATTTTCACAGGAAATAAAAATCATGATACCTGCAATAACTGGCATTAAGATAATACCGATTTTTTTAATGGAATAACTGATTTTAAAACCTGACTTTTGTGGTTTCATTAATCCAACATTTTACGGTATAAGAATCACCTTCATTGAGACTTAAAAAGAAGGCATCTTCTTTTTTTGGAAAATATTTTGTATAGAGGATAATAAATTTATTGGCTTGTTCTTCGAAAGAAGGATCCACAGATTTTGCTTTATTAAACATATCTACAGCCACCCAATAAATTGATTTTGGCAGACTTAAATCGGTGCACTCATCTGAACTTTCAGCGTACATTTGTCCAATAATTATATAAGGTTCACCCCAGTCAGGTTTAAGTTCCGATGCTTTTAATGCATATTCCCTGGCATCAGACTTTTTGTTTAACTTGTACAGTGATTTGGATAATCCAAGGTAATACAATGATTTGGTATCAGCCTCTGTTTCAAGTTGCGTTGCCTGTTTGAAGAATTCAACTGCTTCAGCGTAAAGACCTTTATCGTATGCCATAGATGCAATATTAGCTGCTGATTCTGCAGAAGGCGCAAGTGCGTAATAGTTTTTAGAAGCTTCGAAATAAACCGAATTATCAGTACATCCGTTAATTTTAAAGGAAGTTGTGATAATCTTTAGATTTAAAATATCATTCTTGTTTTTATTAAAAACAGGTTCAAGACATGTAAGTATTGTATCGCAATCAACTCCGGCACTGGCAAAATTTTGATCCTGAGCTGCTATAATTTCCTTCAGTGTATTATTGGTTGGTTCTTTCATAAGATTAGCTTCAAGTATATCACTGCATAGAACGTAATCATCAATGAGCTTCTTTTGTGTTGATTTTCCATTCTGATAAAGTGTTAATGATGAAGTAAAATAGGTTGCAACCACTGCTTCGGAGGATTCTTTTTTATCCAGCTTAATAGATTCTCCAAGATAGCCATATGCCTGCTGAATATATTTGATATCATCATTTCTGTGATATCTTAACAGGTCAACTCCCTGTCTGCCTCTCTGGTCTGCTTTATCTCTTAAATAATATTGAATTCTTTGATCATATACCATCATAAGCGTATCTATCAAACGGGACTGTATTTCAGCATCTTTTTCCTTTTCAATAAAACTTCTGAATATTTTAACTCCATCAATATAAATATTTTTTGATGAGGTCGGACATTCCCTGAATACAATGCGCCAGTATTTTACTGCTGTGGTGTAATCTCTTTGCCTGGCATATTCCCTGTATAGCGAAAGATTGGTAACGCAACGTACACTATCATCACCATGTCCGTACCTGGAGCCATCGTCAATGCCTTTCTGGCCAAATAAAGCAGAAGAGAATAAAATTGAAAAATTTACAATCCATAATGAAATCCGAGTTTTCATAACATTGAGATTTTAGTCATATTTACGTTGTATAAACCAAAAATCATACAGAACCAAACCTACTGAGAAAACCTGATAGGATTCTTTTACCAGTCCATTGTTCAAACTCCCTTTCCAGCCAATCTGATAAGCGAGATTGAATGAAGTTTTTGTCAACAGGTTCTTTTCGTTTCTCCATGGTATCCCAACTCCAAAAGTTATGCCATAATCTTTCACATGATTTCCGTTAATTTCAAGATATGTATTGTTGTAATATCCGCCTGCCCTGAAATTGATACGTTTCCAATAGGATGCTCTTTTTACTTCAGACAGTGCGACCGGGATGTATTGAATTCCAAATCTCAATGATGTACTTTTCGCTAATGAGTCAGGATTTCCAAAGAATCTGGCTTTGCTCCAGTCCTGTGAAATATAATCAACCGCAAACATTAGTTTGTCTTTATAGGTGTAAGTACCTCCCAGACCCATTCGAAGTGGAATTGTAACAGTTCCGTTCTGGTTTTCAAACTTTTGCAGAGTATCGCTGGTCAGGTAATTATGAAGTATCAACGAACTAAAATCACCATTTAATTTCGTTTTATTGTCAAGGGTGGCCCCAACAACTAAATTGCTGTTTTTGCCCAGTTTGGAAAATCCCTGGATTCCGAAATTGAAAAGAACGTCTCCAAGTGTCGTGGTATTTTCATAAAAAGTTTCTGCTGTACCTTCACGGTCGGGTGCAAGACGGACTCTTCTGTTTCTGGCGTAGTTTCCAAAAATATACGACATATTTGAACCCACTGAAAGATGTTTTCCTATTCTGAATCCGGAACCGATATAAAATTTGGTCAAATTGCCATTACCTTCATAATAAATACTATATGTATCTTCAGAATTCAGGAAAGTACCATTAACCACCATATTGTATCCGATACGGCTATAGGGCAATACCCCGATACTTGCCCCCCACCACTTACTAACAGGAAAGCTAATGGCAAAGTGCCCCATATTAAAATTGTTACGTTTAACATTTTCGTAAGCAGTGCTTAATTCCCGGCTATCTCCATTCAGGCCGAAATCGAGAATAAAGGAAAGTGTATCCTGAGCCGAATAGCTTGCCGGATTCATAAAATTTATCTGGTTACCGAACCTGTGACCTATGGTTGTTCCTCCCAATGCCTTGTTTAAACCGGAACCTGACTGCGATATTTCTCCAATTCCAAAACGTGTATAAGGTGAATTAATTGCAATCTGAGCTTTAGTTGCGAGAGAAAGCAGAAGCGAAAAAGAGATTAAAAAAACGTTAGTCAAATTTCTCATTATATTGTAAAATATTATTCAGTCCGATCAATGTTAAGTTTGGAATCACAAAGATGGTTTTTTTTAGGTTTCTAACAAAAAAATTAGCATCTCCTCCGGTAATTATTATTTTCAAATCGTTAAAATTTTTCGAAAATTGTGCAAAATATCCTTTTATTTCATAAAGTATTCCTTTCACTACTCCGCTTACAATGGCAGTTTCGGTATTAAAACCCATTTCGGGAAAACTATCGGTAGCACTGTATTTTGGTAACTTCCCGGCAAACTGGTTAAGCGCCTTAAATCGCATTTCCAATCCCGGCGAAATATTGCCACCCGAATATTCTCCCAGATTATTAATAAAATCATAGGTTATTGCTGTTCCTGTATCGATGATAAGAACGTTGAAACCTTTATAAATAGTATATGCTCCAACTGCTGCGGCGAGTCTGTCTTTGCCAAGCGTCTCGGGCGATTGATACAGGTTTGTTACCGGAACAGGTGTTTGTGAATTGAGTTCAATAAAAGTGCCTTTAATCGTTTGTTTGATCTCCTTATAAAATTCCAGATCAGTTTTTTTTACAGTTGAAACAATTACATTATGTATGCCGGGATATTCCAGAAGTATGCTGCCGACACAATTTTTTAGCGAACCGGTTATAATAAAATCTTCAACAAGTTCGTACGGACTGAAAACAGCAGCTTTGGTTCTGGTATTACCTATATCGACAACCAAATTCATTCTGAAAACTCTATTAATTTATTAGAAATTAATCAAATATAAAAATAACATTTATAACTATTAGTGAATTATTTGTTAAAAAGACTTAAAATCGGTTTTTCATCCTCTGAATATTAGCTGTTTGCCACAACCATCCGGTTCAACATCTTAATTGCATCGTAAACAGATGAAATTTTATCGATGGTAAGATGAAGCTTATTATTACCTTCTTTCATTTTGAAAAACGATGGTTGTCTTTGAACAAAGGATAGAATGTTCGCAAAAACGGGAGATTTATAAAATGATGACTCCTGGTTTGAAATAAAATAATTGATCATAACATTTTTTCGCAGCACTATTTTTTCGATTCCAAGTTTTCTGGCTATCCATCTAAGCCTTACTATCATTAAAAGTTCTAGTGATGCTTCAGGCATTTTACCAAACCTGTCTTCAAGATTTTTCTGAAATTGAATTAGCTTTTCTTCCGATTCAATATTATCAAGTTCACGGTAGAGATTTAACCGTTCGGCTATGTTTGAGATATACTCATCGGGGAATAACAGTTCCAGATCAGTATCTATCTGACAATCTTCAACATAATTTCCTACACCCTGTGTAATTTTCTCATTTTCTGAGGTTGCAAACAGGTCGTGATATTCGAATTCCTTTAATTCCCGCATGGCTTCATTCAATATCCGGTTATAAACTTCAACACCAATATCGGCAATAAATCCACTTTGCTCAGCGCCCAGCAGATTTCCGGCTCCCCTGATATCCAAATCCTGCAAAGCAATATTCAGACCGCTTCCAAGATCTGAAAATTCTTCGATAGCTTTTAACCTTCTTCGGGCTTCTGGGGTTAGTGAACTCAAGGGAGGCGCCAACAAATAGCAAACAGCTTTCTTATTCGATCTGCCGACACGACCTCTTAGCTGATGTAGATCGCTTAGACCGAAATGGTGAGCATTATTGATAAATATAGTATTTGCATTCGGGATGTCCAGCCCAGACTCGATGATAGCTGTAGAAATCAATACATCGGAATCCCCATTGATAAAATCCATCATGATATTTTCAAGGTTTGAACCATCCATCTGACCATGGGCCACAACAGTTTTTACTTTAGGGCATAATCTGTTTATTAGTTTTTCTATTTCTGCAATATTTTGTATCCGGTTATGAATAAAAAATACCTGTCCGCCACGATTGACTTCAAACTCTATTCCTTCTTTTACAATATCTTCATTGAACATGTACAGCTCGGTAGCAATAGGATGTCTGTTAGGCGGAGGGGTATTAATGATAGAAAGATCACGCGAACCCATAAGCGAAAACTGTAGAGTACGTGGTATCGGAGTTGCAGTAAGCGTGAGCGTATCTACATTTTCCCTGAGTGCACGCAGTTTTTCCTTAGCCGCAACACCGAATTTTTGTTCTTCATCAATAATAAGCAAACCAAGATCTTTAAACAGGATATCTTTTCCAAGCAATCGGTGTGTGCCAATAATAATGTCTGTTTTCCCATCTTTTAATCGCAATAATATTTGTTTCTGTTCGCGTTGCGACTTAAACCGGGAAATATATTCAACATTGCATGGAAAGTCTTTCAACCTGTCTGCAAACGTATTATAGTGCTGCAATGCAAGAATAGTAGTGGGCACCAGGATAGCAACCTGTTTACTGTCGGTAACTGCTTTAAAGGCTGCCCTGACAGCAATTTCTGTTTTACCGAAACCAACATCACCACATATTAAACGGTCCATTGGATTAGATGATTCCATATCCTGTTTTACAGCATTGGTTGCAGTGAGTTGGTCGGGGGTATCTTCAAAAATGAATGAAGCTTCCAGTTCATTCTGTAAATAGGTATCGGGTGCAAATCTGAAACCATCTATCGTTTTTCTTTTTGCATAAAGCGCTATCAGGTCTTTCGCAATATCTTTAATTTTCTTCTTGGTAGTTAGCTTTAATTTCTGCCATGCTCCCGAGCCAAGTTTATAAATTTTTGGTGGTTGGTCATCTTTCCCTTTGTATTTGGAAATTTTGTGAAGCGAATGAATTGAAACATATAAAATGTCTTTGTCCTTATATATTAATCTGATGGATTCCTGCAATCTGCCATTAGTTTCAATTTTTTCAAGTCCCCCAAATCTTCCGATACCATGGTCGATATGAACCACATAATCTCCCGGCTGCAATTCGGTTATTTCTTTCAACGACAGGGAAGCCTTATGTGAAGTACCGGAATCGAGCTTGTACTTATGATATCTCTCAAAGATTTCGTGATCTGTAAAACAACAGATATTTAAATCATGATCAACATATCCCTCATGAAGTGTTTTGAATACGGATATAAACCTGATATCCTTATTGATCTCGTGGAAAATGGCTTTTAACCGGTCTATCTGTTTTTCACTGTCAGATAAAATATAATTTATATAGCCGTCTGACTGATATTTCATCATGGTATCAGAAAGCAAATTAAAATTTTTATTAAAGGAAGGTTGAAGTAAAGTGTTAAACACAAATTCTTTTTCGGGAGGAAAGAAAGAACGGTTACCAAACTCTATCGTCTTAAGACCATTCAATTTTTCGATGAAATAATTACCGGTAATTAGGTTAAGATCTTTCTGCCATGTTACATTATCCTCAGTTAATAATGTAGAATCCGTATTTTCAAAAATATCATTCATTCTGTCAGATATATACCTGATATCCGAGATCCAGAGGATACTTTCACCTGGAACAAAATCAAGAAATGATTCTTCTGCATCATTTATCGAAAATTTCTGAACGTTGGGAAGGATTGCAATTTTTTCAAATTGTTTATCAGAAAGTTGCGTTTCGATATTAAATGTCCGGATCGATTCTACTTCATCGCCAAAAAAATCGATTCGGTAGGGCTCTTTGTTCGCGTATGAAAAGATATCTACAATTCCACCTCGTATGGCATATTGACCAGGTTCATAGACAAAATCGGTTCGAATAAATTTATATTCATGCAATATTTCTTCGATAAATTCAATGCCAACTTGTTCTCCTTTTGTCAGTTGCAATGTGTTTTTTTGCAGCTTCTGATGGGTGACTACTTTTTCTAACAGTGCTTCAGGATAGGTTACAATTGCCATGTAATCTGTTGCGGGCAATGGTTCTTTTCTTAAATTACCCAATGCATTAAACACTTCGTTTCGGAGAATAAGATTTTCATGCTCTATTAATCGATACTGAACCGAACGTTTGTAGGAAGACGGGAAAAAAAGCATGCTTTTTTCTCCCAGCGTATTTACCAAATCGCTGTAAAAATAGGCTGCTTCGTCTTTATCGTGCAGTACAAAAAGATGGCACCCCCGGTACCTGCTTAGTATATATGAGGAAACCAAGGATTTTGATGAACCCGATAATCCCTTAATAAAAAACCTCTTAGCAACAGTATGCAACTGTTGAAGTAGTAATTTGCAGTTTGGATGTTTTTCCGTTTCCCGAAGAATCTCTTCTAATACCACCTGGTAATTGATTTGTTGAAATTATATCACAATTACATCGACAATCAAAAATCTGTATGATTATATTAACTAAATTTTATCAAAATATTTATGTCAGTCATTGTAATAGCCTTGTATTTTCAATATTTTTCGAATCGCTGAAACAAAATCAGGCGCAAAATTCGGCATATTTTTTTAATAATTTGAACATTGCAAATTGAAACTTCCATATCCCATTTGTTTTATATAGGTTTAAGGCGATGATTGATTTTTGGTTTAAAATGTACTTTGTCATACTTAATTTCACAGAATATTCATTATTTTATCATCTGATTTATTTAGATCTGTAATAATGTTTTAATTATGAAAGTGTTCAAATTTGGAGGAGCTTCCATAAAGAATGCCGAAGCTGTAAGAAACCTGGCAAATATTTTAAAAATGTTCGACGAGCCATTGCTTATTGTAATTTCAGCAATGGGAAAAACAACCAATGCACTTGAAAAGGTTACCGAAGATTATTGTAACCGGAGTCCGCGCCTGTCGCAAAGTCTCAATATTTTTAAAGCGTATCATTATGAAATTATTGAGGAGCTCTTTCCTGATAAATCGGATAATATTTATGGGGATATTGATCATACACTAAACAGGTTGGATGAAAAACTGGCGGAAGAACCTTCGATGCAATTTAACTTTGAGTATGATCAGATTGTATGTTTTGGTGAAATTCTATCTACCAAGATTGTAACTCATTATCTTCAACGTAATGCGTTGGATGTAAAATGGATGGATATCAGAAAATATCTCAAAACGGATAACAATTACAGGGAAGCCAAAGTCAATTATGAAATGTCTGAACAATTTGTAAAAGAAGCCTTTAACTTTAAAGATGCCAGGATATATATCACCCAGGGATTTATCGGTTCTACGGTAACTAATCTCAGTACCACCCTGGGAAGAGAAGGATCAGATTTTTCAGCCGCTGTGCTGGCATATTTTCTCGATTTGAAAGAAGTGACTATTTGGAAGGATGTACCGGGTGTTTTGAATGCCGATCCGAAATATTTTGAAAAAACAGTTAAGCTTGATAAAATTTCCTATATTGATGCAATCGAACTGGCTTATTATGGTACAAGTGTAATACACCCGAAAACTATCCAGCCTCTGCAACGAAAAAATATCAGGATGCATGTCAGGTCATTTCTTGAACCAAATCTTCCGGGTACCATCATTGGGGATGATACTTACGAGAAACTTATTCCTTCGTTTATTTTCAAGCTTAATCAGGTGTTGATGGAAATATTTCCGAGAGATTTTTCCTTTATAGCAGAAGATAATCTGGAAAAAATTTTCGGCAGTTTTGCCAGATTCAGTCTTAAAATTAACCTTATGCAAAATTCGGCAGTTAGCTTCAAGGTGCTCGTAAACAATGATACCAATCGATTGATGCCGGTGAGGAACGACCTGGAAAAAAATTTTAGGATACAGATATCAGAGGGTCTGGAGTTGATTACCATTCGTTATTATGATGAAGTGACCATAACAAGGGTAATGAAAAATAAAGAACTTATTCTGGAGCAACGCAATAAGCAAACCATTCAAATGGTAGTAAAGGATTTGGGACAATGAATTTACACATGATTGGACCGTTTTCTGAGCGAATGTCACAACCATTTCAATGAATCTTCAAGACTGATTTCAGGAATTTATCAGGGCTTCATAATCTGACTGTGAGAGAAGCATATCAAGTTGACCCTTATTTTTTATCTCGATCCTGATTAACCAACCTTCACCATAAGGATCTTTGTTTACCAGTTCCGGTTTATCTTCAAGTTTTGGATTTATTTCAATTACTTTTCCGGCGACAGGCATAAACATATCCGAAACTGTTTTCACAGCTTCGACTGTTCCAAATACCTCACCTTGTTCAAGTTGTTCACCTTCGGTTTCAATTTCCAGAAAAACAATATCACCGAGCTCTCCCGCGGCATAATCAGTAATGCCAATTAAAGCGGTTTCTCCTTCCGGTTTGATCCATTCATGATCTTTAGTAAATCGAAGATCTTTTGGTATATTCATAATATTTTGTTTTCAATTGAACAAAAATACATTTTTTTTATGGGCATGTAAGCTAATTTTTATCAGGTTTTTTCAACAGTTCTTATTGGAGCGAAAACTTAACACTAAACCCGATATTGGTGTCGGCAGTGAGAAAAGTTCTCGAACTGTAAGGATCGTTTAATGTTCTGTCGAAGAAAAACTGGATATTGAATCGGGGGCTCAGGGTATAATCAGCAGTAGCATTTATTTTTATAATTCGTTGGCCGGTTGTAATTTGATCCACTTCATCGTCTACATTCTGTGCCAGATGTCTGATAAGGGTTTTATTATCACGAATGGAAAAATCTATTCTTACATTCAAATCACTACTAATAGGTTTATCGTTAATCGATATTTTCACGTCCTTAAATCGATATCCTGTGCCAATAATGATATCATCATTACGACTTTCCGTAAGCTGATTGTTGGCAAGGCCCAGGGCTAAAATTCTTGATTTTCCCAATTCAAAACGGGTTAAAAGATTATTATTCCACGTGATATCAAAGTTTATGAGGGGGCTTAATTTTTCGTTGATGGAAACTGAATTTATTAAAAATTCAGGGTAGAAATTATTCTGAATATCACGGATATAAGATAAGCCGTCTTCTGCAAATGTCATGTCGGTAAAGGTTGTATAGGACCCCACACTGTAAGTAGATTGATAGGTATGGCGGATATTAAACGTTTTGACAAATTTTTTAAAGAATTTTAGTCGTGACAGTGCATCAAAATTTATCGACCAGTTTGGCAGGATACTTAGGAAACCCGGAAATGGATCCAGGGTTACGTTGTTAGGACTTTTCCCCGTATAGGCAGCAAGAAAAGCAGGTATCAGTACTTCGGCAGAGGTGGAACCATATCCATCCGGATAACCTTCCTCAAGTGTACTGGTAACAGATCCCTGGTAGCCAATACCGCTCTGTTGCACTCTGCGTTGATATAATCTTCCAGCAATCGTTTTCCGGTAGTTCTTGAAATCTTCGAAATACTGAGACTTAAAATTATCCTCAACTTTTAATTTCTCAAAGGCGGAACCAATTGTAATCACCGAGATAGAGAATGTACCATTCTGTAACCGATTGGCAAAGGAGAAACTGTTTGTTCCTTCTGGCAGAAAATATTCGGTAACATTCTGAGAAGATGATCTTTGCCCTTTCAAATCGACGCGTAAACCCCGGAAGGGTTCAAACGTGCCCTGCAGGATTAAATTTTCGGTTTGTTGCATACTGTAAGGATTGCTGAAATCCGGATTATCAGTCAGCCAGCCTTTGGAAGCAGCTCCCTTCACAAAAGTGGTATCCTGCCATCCCAGGATAAACGGAATGCCCGGCGCCATGCTGAATTTACCTGTACCCGTATTCAGACCAAAAATGTTGGTTTCAGGCATATATCCCATCAGGGTCGTTCCTCCCTGCCGTGAATAATTGATGGTAAGAGATTTCAAACCGGTCATAACTCTAACGGTATTTTCAGCAATGAAAACCACAGGATTTTCGCCTTTTTCAATCTGGCCTTCTATATTTACCGTAATCCCGGTATAATCCTGATCTGCGGTAATAGTAATTTTATTTTCATTAACCACTTCGCTTTCTACCTTTATTTCTTTATTATCGGCATCTACCACAGTAACTGTAACTTTAGTCGTACCTAATTTATGAATTATATTTTTCGGCTGGTTGGCCTTTAAAAAGGTTCGCCTGGAAAAGTATACCGTTTTATATTTTTTCTCCGATTCGGGTTTTTTACCTCCCCGGTATTTGGCATCAATCTTTTTAATGAAGGGTACTTTTAAGTAAAGATTCATTAAATTCAACTGATTGGTAAACTGAAAGGAGTTTGAGTTACGAACGGTATGGCCCAGCTTATAACCGCCCTGATAAATTGGTCCGCGATCCCAGTTAAATTTTCCACTGTAGCTTACGGATGAAGAGAGCCAGTTAAACATAGGTATTTTATTAATAGGCAATGTATACGACGCATTCAATGTTTGATTATAACTGGTATTTCTTCCCCCGTTCAGAATATTTTGCCAGACAGAATCTTTCCAGAATTCTTTGTTTCCCTGCCGGAACAAATCATAAGCTCCTTCCGGTTCGTCAATCCGGGCTAAATTGGTTGCCGAGAAATCTACTCTTATGGATCGGGCAAGCTGCCACTGAAACATATAAAACCTGTTCCAGGTAAAATCTTTATTTACGGTAGAGTCGATTTTATAATCCTCCGCAAAAACATTTCTGAGCTTAATTTCATTATAGTATCTGTCAATTCCTGTTCTGAACGTAAATTGCGAAGGGAGCGGACTGAAATTGAAATCTTTAATAAGTCTAAATAGAGGAGATTTCATTTTCTTTGATTTCTTAAATGGTGTAATTGTTGCCGGCCGCATAGTGTATGTGTAATTCAGTCCTGCCCTGTATTTTATCAGGTCATTTCGTTCAACTTTGTAATTCTTTGATTTTACATCGCTATATCCGACGCTAAGAGAGAGATTACCGGGCGATAGTGGCTTAAGCTTTTTAAAATCTTTAGCAACTCTGGCATTGGTTAGATTGAAACTTTTACGTTCGGTTAAATCCTGTGATATTTCTTTGATATCGCTTCGTTCTCCTTTGGTTTCCGCAGTTTTTAACACATCCTTCAGAAGGCGATCAGGTTCTTTAGGATAGTATTCCGGATTGATAACCGATTTTGATACGCCAATAAAAGTCGGAAGTGAGACCTTTGCTTTTTCAGGAAAGAATTTTCCAAGTTCAAGATTTGAAGAAATATCAAACTGATTGACCTGTTCTTTTTTACGCTCGTTTACTTTTTGTTCCAGGCTTCCAAATCCGGGTTGAATGGTACTTCCCGCAACAGATAGTGTACCAAGGTCTGCCAGTTTTACCTGAACCCTGGCATTTGCTGCCCACCCACCTTTATTATTAAAATCCTCGAGCCGCAATTCATTAAACCAGATTTCCGCACTTTTAGGAAGACCATCGTTGTGGTTCTGATTATCTGAATTGCCCGGATTTCTTATGCCAAGTATTATGGTGCGTATATTGCTTAAGTTTGGAGTTCCTTTTACCTTCATTTTGTTTTTGCCGTCGTACTCTCGGAATATTCTCGTCTTACTATAATATTGAGGTTCATTCTGTATAGCATTATCCCTGTCAATCCTTAGCTTTACCAATTCTTCAAGATCAATATAAAAAGTGTTTGCTTCGGGCCAGACTACCCTTCGATTATTTTCATCATTGTTGTCATATACACCTGCATCTGTAATTTTCAAAGGCACCTCATATTCAAAGTAATTATCCTGGTAATCTGAGCCCAATCGAATGAAAGCTGTTATGTCACTACTATCAAGTACATCTCCGGGAATTGCTTCAGCATGTACAAACATTCTAAGTTTCTTGTACTGCCTTAGATCAAGATCCACATTTTTGTAAGCAACACGTGCATCTCCATCTGCAAGGTTATATACCCTGAAAACCATCGATTGCTCATTGAGTTCAGCTAACTGGGGCTGACTGGGATCGATCACCCTGCTGATACCCGGAGGTAACACGTAATTTACGGGTCTTTTACCTGAATTTTCTTCAATATTTACTGCAGATATTTCGAAAGAACCGTCTTCTGACTGGTCAGCCAATCCGGGACCGCCTTCACTCATATCCTCCCTGTATTTTCGCCATTCTCCCCTGATGAGGTGGAGTTCTGCAAATCGGAGAATTACCGGTTTGTTGAAATCTTTCAGGTACATTCTGAAAAACCGGATAGATTTGAAATCTTCAATATTGCCAAACCTGCTTTTGTAATCGCTAATTGGTATTCTGAATAAATACCAGTCAACATCCTTATCTTTTCCTCTAACTTTGTCAACAATATAGTTTTTACCCACCTGCAAATCTCCCGGTCTTATGCTTGCATTATAAGAATAATAGGCTTCGGTTTCATTCAGGGTATTGTCACGGTTAATGTCTTCAGCATTAGGCTTAGTGCTTGCTGCAGCAAACTCACCACCCGATTGTTCGGTTGATGGTGAGTTTCCTTCCATCCCGTTATAGTTTTTGTATCGTGCAACTACTCCAAGTCCCTCGTTATCATAATCGTTACCCAGGTAGTAATGGAAATCATCACTTGAAGGGTCTGATTTGATTTGTTCGTAGACATTTGATGATGTATCGGTGATTATATTTTTAACCTGATTCAGATAGGGACGAAAGAATGATTGTTCATCATTGTTCGAAAGGCCATCAAGCCCTACATCCTGGTATTTTCTGGTTTGAGGATCCGTATTAAATTCATTCACAACAGACTGTGTTCTGGGAACTCTTCCCCAGATAGTTGTATCAACCAGTGTCACAGAATCGGAAGCGGGGAGTCCGTTTTCAAACATTTTACGGGAATCTCTCAGAATATCTTCTGAAATTTCTCCAAGGTTAAAGTATAAATCTCCACCAAGTGTACCGGGAGCGGCGGTTGTATCGTATACAAACGGATCCATCATCCAGAATTCTATATATTCAACATTGGACGTTTCAAAATCGCTGGTTTGAATTTCCCGCATAATCCCGCCCCAGCGTGTCTGAGGGTCTCTCAGATTACCCTGATTATTAATACCGCTTGAATAGGCTGAAGGAGTTGCATCATAATTATAGGGACCCCTTTCATTGGGATAATAAGCAAGGTTTAATACGGACAATGGAGTTTCAAAACCTGTTCCGCTTTGTTTTTGGGTATAAATTTCTGTTTCCTTGATTTCACGGACAAAATCATTTGATTCATCGCCTTCGGGAAGATCGGGAGTATTTGAACCTCGACGGGTAAAAAGCGGGTCTATCACATACCACGAAAGTTTTGCCCGGTTGTAATTATATTCCAGATCATTTATCAGCTTGCCTTCTTTGAATTCTCTAGGCGTACTTGCCAGTACCCAGGATGGAAGTGTTTTCAGTTCGATGGAAGTCTCGGTACCTTCAAAGTCATCGATGTAAGCAATACCATTCTTACTAATGGCTTTGGACTGACCGGGAATAAGTTGGGCGAATTCTGCATCGAGCGATATGTTGGACACCTCTTTTGTTTCGAGGAACGGGAGTTTATCAATCAGACTGGTGAGAAAATGAGACTGGGTTTGATAAGACGTATTTAATCCCCATATGGTATTGGAAATGGGTTCTTCACCCATATTAACTTTCTGGGTAAGCGGTCTTTCTGTCAGATTAAGCAAGGTACCTCCAATGATAAAATTATCGGATACTTTGTAATCCAAATGTGTACCCAATAGTGTTTTGGTCTGAAGGTTGAAGAGTGCATTATTTTCAAGAGAGATTCTTAGCGGAGTTCCGGATTCCAGCAAACCCTGGTTAAGAATTTTTACTCTCCCAAGGGTATAGTCGACTGTATAATCCACACCTTCAGTAAGCTGTATGCCTCCTGCAGATACCTTCACAGAATTTCGGGGCACATTCATTGCATTTAGCTGTATTTCAGAACTGGAAGAGGACTGATAAGTTCCCGAAAGGAAAAACTTATTTTTTTCCGCAATCTGACTGGCTTTGGTTTGCGTGGAATCATATAATTCCTGGAATACGTATTTATTGGCAATAATGTTTTTGTTGGGATCTCCACCTGTTATCTTCTTTCTTAGATCGGAACCAAACGGCTCGACCAGAGGAAATATTATTTTACCGGTTGATGGAATAATGGTTGTGCCTTCAATGAAGTCAAACATTCCATCAGGATTTGGTTCATTTCGTGAATCAAGTGTATCGAGTCCTAAAACTTTCAGTAAAATCTTATTATTGAAATCAGGTGATGCTCCGGGTTCTCTGATATAGTTCATCGGTATACCGGTTTCATCGTTACGATAGAGGATATCAAGCCTGAAATCGGTTCTGTTAACCTGATATGCATTAATGGAATAGATGTTTTTCATCATCAAATCCCACGTTTTCATTTTGGGGGTAAGGGTGGTGCCTTTTATTAATTTTAAAATAAGAGCACTCGGTGCGCTCACTCCTTCGGTTGAAATTTCACCTACCCGGTAGGTTTTGCCCTGATAAGTATAAATATAGGCTACAGCCAACACCTCATCGGTACGCAGGGCTGAATTCAACGAAATATAACCAAGTTCCCTGTTTATTGTATACTCACGTTCGGAAAGTTTCCGCGCATTTTCAACTTTTTCGTATTCATTGCCACCTCTTAAGTTGTAAGTAGTTTCAAGTGGTCCCAGTGTAGTTGCAACTTCTTTGATATCCCTGATACTGGAATAAGTCTGAACCATTTTGGAATAAAGGGTATTTGCATCATTCGAAACCGGATAATTTGGCTGCGTAACAGGCTGGATAAAATCTACCGGCCCCTGAAAATTTTCCACATAAGCCTGGGTGGGTTCGTCCGGATTGCTATAATAACCTTCACCAAGATCCATAAAGGCAACAAAGTTTCTGTTGTCACTATCAAAGTTGCTTGTTTTATTGGTTATCCAGACTTCAATTTGCTCTATACGAACACCCGATGAAATATAGGGCGGTGTACCAAGCCATTTATTATAGTTATCACGAAAAAAATGGGAGAGGAAAAAGTGTCTGTTCGCGTCATATTGATCCACATCTACTTCAAACTCATTTATCTGGGCTCCTCCCTGTACATCTATCACCGACGATTCACCTCGTTGATGACTAAATATATTGGTAACTGTAAGCTTACCAAATTGAAGCTCGGTTTTAAGCCCGAACAGGCTCTGACTTCCTGAAATCAATGAACCGGTAAGAGGAAGCGTAACGTTTCCGGCTTCTATTTTCTTTATAATTTCATCTTCTTTTCCGGCATATTGCAGTTTGGTCTTGTTTTCAAAATCAAAGGTAGCTTCAGTATTATAGTTGATGCCAAGTTCCATTTTATCTCCAATAGAACCTGCAACGTTCATCTGGATTTTTTCTTTAAATGTAAATGCTCCGTTTTTTCTGTTGCGTTCAGATAATGCAGGATTATCAACACGTGAAATATTGTATCCGAAAATAAGTTCGGCGGAACCTTGAGGGACAATATTTATAGCATCGGTACCAAATACTTTGTCAAAAGTTTCGCCCATTTTTATTCTTCCAATCAGGCCGGGAGTCTGACCAGTTTTATTTTCTTTAGCTTTTTCTTCCCAATATTTTCTGGTTTCAAGCTCAGATTCATAATTGTAAAATTCCTTGAATGTCATTACCGATGGCCGGCGGAAATCCAGATTGCCAACTTTTTCCGAAAAAACATATTCATTGGATTCCGGATCATACGTCACCGAACTTTTAACATTTGAAGGATTATCCATGTACAAAGGAGAACTGGAAACGTCGTTGGGATTGGTATACCTGTTATCATCATCAAACGGGTACCTGAGGGTTGATCCGGAATTCAGACTTGTATCGGGAGGTTGTTGTGCCAGTGTGGAATTAAAAGCTGTTTCCTTAAATACAGATAATGTAAAGAACAAAACCAGAACAAGAACTGAAATTACCGCCTTTATATACTTATGCCCTTTCAATCGAACCCAGGTTTAGATTAAATAAATACTTGGTTAAGATTTTTGATATACCATGAATTACAAGGATTTCAGAACCTTTTTCACCAAATCTTCTACAGCTATATCTTTATTTTCTGCTAAGAGATTAGTTACTGCCTTTTCAACAGCAGATTTTGAAAATCCCAACATAACTAATGCAGATAACGCTTCATCTCTTGTTCTATTGCCTTTGAAAATAAATATTTCTTCACCGCCAGTGTCGGGACTTAGCTTATCTTTCAGATCAACAATTATTCTCTCTGCTGTTTTGGTTCCTATACCTTTTATATTTTTTAGCTGACTTACATTCCCAGACATAATTGCCTGCTGAATTTCGTTCGAAGTAAGTGATGAAAGCATCATTCTTGCAGTGTTTGCTCCAACTCCCGATACCGAGATCAACAGACGAAAAATATTTCGTTCCAATTTATTGAAGAATCCATAAAGCAAATGTGCATCTTCCCTGACCACCAAATGGGTCATCAATCTTACGGTTTTGAGCGATTGAATCTGGCTGTAGGTTGTAAGTGAAATGCTTATAAAATAACCGATTCCATTGCTCTCGAGAATTACATATGCAGGATTTATTTCATCAATTTTTCCTTCAATATACTCATACATATCAACTTGTTGAATTTTTGGATTATCTAAGGGTTAAATTTAATTTACTAAATTTTAGGACTCGGCAATATTATAGGACTTTAACGGATTAGACGATATTTCATTATAAAGCTTTCGGTTTTTATAAATATCACATGCAAGGTAAATCGCCTCTCTGAAGGAATCTGGAGAAGCCTCGTTTTTACCGGCAAGATCGTAGGAAGTACCATGAGCGGGAGAGGTTCTGATAATGGAAAGTCCGGCCGTGTAATTTACACCTTCTCTACCCATCAGGGCTTTGAAAGGTATTAAACCCTGATCGTGATACATTGCCAGAACCGCATCAAATTTACTGAATGAACCTGCACCAAAAAATCCATCTGCCGGAAATGGTCCGAAAACCATCAGATTTTCTTCTCTTGCCATCTCCAAAGCCGGAATGATTATTTCTTCTTCATCGTTCCCAATCAATCCCTGATCACTGGCATGAGGATTTAATCCGAGAACAGCAATTCTGGGTTTTCGAATCATAAAATCAACCATTAACGATTTGTTCATGATTCGCAATTTATTGAGAATAACCTCCTTGGTGAGATATTCAGTAACTTTCGAAAAGGGTACATGGCCGGTAACCACGCCTACCTTCATCACGTTGCTTACCATTAACATCAAGACTCCATCCGAGGGAAATTTCGATTCCAGGTACTCGGTGTGACCGGCATAACTAAATTTGTCGGATTGAATATTATGTTTATTAATGGGTCCTGTAATAATAGCATCCAGTTTATGATCCTGAAGATCTTTGGTTGCCAGTTCGAGTGCTATGTATGAGGCTTCACCGGCAATTTGTGTCGACTTACCCAGCTCCACTCGTATGGAATCATCGAGACAATTAATAATATTGGCTCTTTTGGGATTAGCTTCATTAGGAGATTGAATACTGTTAAAACTGAAATTATCAATATTCAATGCTTTCCGGTGGTATGCGGCGACCTTGGGGGAACCATAAACAATGGGAATGCAATTGTCCATTATCCTACTATCGTTGAGGGCCTTAATAATTACCTCATAGCTAATGCTGTTAATATCTCCATGTGAAATACCTATTTTAATCTTTTCCTGCGTCATTTAAGCATAAGTTAAGCTGTTACCTTTAATTTAGAGAGTTCAACATAAAATATATTTGTCCTCAAATATTAAAATTTTTAGTAAAGTGATTTTCATCACCGCGAAAAAATTTTTACAAGGAAGTAAAGTTAATAATTTACTCCGATTTATTCCTTGCAAATATTCAGTCAGGTAGCGATAAAATAATTCATGTCATTTATGAATCATATCCTTAATAAAACATAGAATGTCGATTATTTAAAACCTATAAAAACAACCTTCACAAACATATCCAATTAACCTTAAAAAGAAAGCCATTCTGTTACAGGCAGAAATGGCTTTCTCTGATGTTTGATACGGTTGCTTAGCTACTCTTTTTTAGGGGCACAATTGCAGTAGCAAATTGCGCATAAAATAGCGATTAAAAGCAAGCTGTTCGCTACATGAAAATAGCTTAATGTATGCCTTACGCCAAAAAAATGTACCTTGAACAGCAAGGCAATAAATGCCAGGATTACAATAATTCCGGCCGCGATTCCTGTTATCCAGGATATCCAATTCAGAATTTTCATAGGATGGATTTTAGTTTAGTAATTGTGAATATCTGAAACTTATTTATAAAATACACGAATGCAGAACTTTACCAGAGCTGTTTTAAGTAAGGCTAATTTAAGAAATTTTACGACAAATTTAAGCTAAAAACGTTTCATTCATCCTTATAATCTTTCTTAAATCTCTGGAAATCAAGTGAGCGTGTAGAATAAATAAATCTTTTAAGATTCATCCCTTATATTTAGAAAAATAATGGTAATTTTGCAGCT
This sequence comes from uncultured Bacteroidales bacterium, assembly GCA_963781805.1. GTDB lineage: Bacteria > Bacteroidota > Bacteroidia > Bacteroidales > UBA10428 > JAFGPL01. The sequence goes on along the minus strand of CAWAHF010000004.1, from coordinate 2,864,608 downwards.
CTAAAATTCTGCGGATGTGGCGGAATTGGCAGACGCGCTAGACTTAGGATCTAGTGCCGTAAGGCTTGGGGGTTCGAGTCCCTTCATCCGCACCTGCTAACCGCAAAACTCTCACTTTTAGGATGATAGTTTTGGCGGTTTTTTGAAATTTATATGGTACTTAAAAATATTTTATCGGATGAACATTACCAGAGAAAAAACGGATGAACTGAATTCAATTCTTAAGATTGTTATTGAGAAGGAAGATTACGAGGAAAGGATAACCAAAACGTTGAAAGATTATCGTCGAAAAGCCAGAATAGACGGATTTCGCCCGGGTATGGTACCATTCGGTCTGATTAATAAAATGTACCGTAAACCTGTGCTCGTTGAAGAGGTGAATACCATTCTCAACGAATCACTTACAAAGTATATCATCGACGAAAATCTGAATATCCTTGGTGAACCTTTGCCAAATGAATCCCTGCAAAAATCATTTGACTGGGACAATGACACGTCTTTTGAATTTGTGGTTGATATAGCATTGGCACCTGAATTTGATATTACGATATCTTCTAAAGATAAATTCACAATTTATAAAATTAAAATCGATGATAAAATAAGATCTGAATATACCGAGAATTATGTATCCAGATTGGGAAGTCTTCAGGACATTGAAGCTGTAACTGGTAATTCAGTAATCAAGGCAGACATTTTACAGGTTGATAAAGACGGTCAAATAGTTGAAGGCGGTATTCAGGTGCAGGATGCCAGTATTTCGGTGCAAATGATTAAGGATGAAAAAATTCTGAAGGAGATAGAGGGGTTGAAAAAAGATCAGGAAAAAATAATCAATCTCAAAAAGGCATATCCTAATAATGTTGATCTTGCTGCGTTGCTTAAGATTAAAAGTGAAGAGGTTGATGTAATCTATGGCGAATTCAAACTAATTATAAAATCTGTTTCTGTTTTTCAAAAAGCTGAAATCAACCAGGATTTTTATGACAATCTATTTGGTAAGGATCAGGTAAAATCCGAAGATGAATTTAAAACCAAGCTGGATGAAATTATTTCCGGTGAATTTGGCCGTGATTCTGAATATAAATTCCGGCTTGATGTCAGAGAATATTTCATACATAAGTTTAAGTATGAATTGCCGGAAGAATTCCTCAAACGTTGGCTTGTTCAGGCAAATAAGGATAAATTTACCCTGGAACAGATTGAAAAGGATTTCGATCATTTTGTCGAAGACTTAAAGTGGCAGCTTATTAAAGACAAGTTAGGTAAGGATAATGGGATAAAAGTTACCGAAGAAGAACTGCTGGAATATGCAAAAATATTCACAAAGATGCAGTTTTCTCAGTATTACGGGATAGCTGATTTTCCTGAAGAACAACTTACAGGTTATGCGCAGGAACTTCTTAAAAAGGATGAAGAACGGCGAAAACTGGCTGAACGTAAATTTGAAGATAAATTAATCGAATTTATCAGGAATACAGCAAAAATTGAAGAGAAGGAGATTTCCTCAGAGAAATTCAACAAATTGCTTGAAAAATAGTTATTACATAAATACCTTAGTAGAAAAAATATATGGATACAGAAAACGATTTTAGAAAGTATGCGATTAAACATTCAGGCATAAGCAGTCTGAAGTTCGATAATTATACATCCATCTGGTCGAGTTATATTTCACCTACCATCATCGAGGAACGTCAGCTGAATGTTGCACAAATGGACGTATTCTCAAGATTAATGATGGACAGGATTATCTTTCTTGGGCTACCCATCGATGATTATGTTGCAAATATCATTCAGGCACAACTGCTTTATCTTGATTCTGCAGATCCGGGAAAAGATATTCAGATTTATTTTAACACACCCGGAGGTTCGGTACATGCAGGATTGGGTATTTACGATACAATGCAATTCATTAGTTGTGATGTAGCAACCATTTGTACGGGTATGGCTGCCTCAATGGGAGCCGTTTTGCTATGCGCTGGTAAGAAAGGGAAAAGATCAGCATTAAAGCATTCACGGATTATGATTCATCAACCCATGGGGGGCGCTCAGGGTCAGGCAGCTGACATCGAAATTACTGCCAGGGAAATTTTGAAACTCAGAACAGAACTCTATACAATCATTGCGGATCACACCGGCAACCCTTTAGATAAGGTGGAGAAAGACTCCGATCGTGATTACTGGATGACTTCAAAAGAGGCAAAAGAATACGGTATGATTGATGAAATTCTGGAAAGAACTGGTAAAAAATAGCTGTTAAAAAAAATATTTGAAGATTACTTCGTAAATTTGCATATTCGTATATCAATAAATATATTGAGGATTGGCTTATTCAATGGATAAATGTTCTTTCTGCGGCAGGGATAAAAAAGATACCAACCTGCTGATTGCCGGTATTTCAGGTCATATCTGCGATAGCTGTATAGAGCAGGCATATGATATTGTGCAGGAGGAAATTAAGAAGAACAATGAATTCGATGTAAATTCCATTAAGCTGCTTAAACCGATGGAAATTAAAAAGTTCCTCGATTTATACGTTATCGGTCAGGATGAAGCCAAAAAATTTATTTCGGTAGCAGTATACAACCATTACAAACGATTGATGCAGTCATCCCGGAGAGATGAGGATGATGTTGAAATCGAAAAATCAAATATCATTCTTGTTGGAGAAACCGGTACAGGAAAAACGTTGTTGGCTCGTTCCATTGCCAAGATGCTCCATGTACCTTTCACCATTGTTGATGCAACAGTACTTACAGAAGCCGGATATGTGGGAGAAGATATAGAAAGCATTTTAACCAGACTTCTGCAGGTGGCTGATTATAACGTTGAAGCAGCAGAAAAGGGGATCGTGTTTATTGACGAAATCGACAAAATTGCCCGAAAGGGAGATAATCCTTCCATTACGCGTGATGTATCGGGTGAAGGTGTTCAGCAGGGACTTCTGAAATTACTTGAAGGTTCTGTGGTAAATGTCCCCCCACAGGGTGGCAGAAAACATCCCGATCAAAAAATGATTCCTGTAAATACCAAGAATATACTTTTTATTTGTGGTGGTGCATTTGATGGGATTGATAAAAAAATAGCCCAACGGTTAAATACTAAAATTGTGGGTTTTAACTCTACAAAGAGTTCTTCAAAAATTGAACGTGATAACCTTTTGCAATACATCGCACCTCAGGACCTGAAAGCGTTTGGTCTTATTCCTGAAATCATAGGCAGACTGCCTGTACTTACCTATTTGCATCCGTTGGATAGATCAGCCTTGAGGAGTATATTAACGGAACCGAAAAATGCTATCATCAAACAATATCTGAAATTATTCAAAATTGATGGTATTGAATTGGACTTTGAAAAAGAGGTACTCGAATACATTGTGGATAAAGCGATTGAATTTAAACTTGGAGCACGTGGGCTTAGATCAATTTGCGAACACATTATGATAGATGCAATGTTCGAATTACCTTCAACAGAAACCAACAAAATGACAGTGAGCAGAAAATATGCCGAAGAAAAACTTGAGAAGGTAAATGTAAAACGATTAAAAGTAGCATAAATCATTATAAATCAACAATATTATATTTATTTTCTATTTTTTATTTATAAAAAATTTGGATTTTAAAATTTGAGAAATATATTTGTAAAATATTTGATACAAATGAATAAAGTAATGAATACAATATGGTGGTGGTGGCACAGTTCTCTCCCGAACCCGTGAGACCATGCTATTATTGTATGTCATCAAGATATAACAAGCGGCCTATCGTACTCACGATAGGCCGTTTTTAGTTTTAATATTTTAAATTGCTCATATGAAAGTTTATAAATTCAAAACCAGAGTTAAAAAGGTCTTATCAGATACAATCACACCCGTCAGTATCTACATGAAGATAAGAGACCTTTATCCAAAATCGTTACTGCTCGAAAGTTCCGATTACAGGGGAAATGAAAACAGCCTGTCCTTGGTTTGCATTGAACCTGTTGCTACATACCAGCTTGATAACTGGCACGTTACCGAAGAATACCCCGATGGAACACATGATACTTACAATTTGACCTCTCAAAATAAGTTTAACAGTTCATTCAAAAATTTTATCGGTCGGTTTCAACAGGAAGTAAAAGACAAACTTCCGGTAAATGGGTTGTTTGGGTATTCAACCTATGATGCCGTGCAATATTTTGAAAACATAAAATTTAATGCACCCCAAAAGGATGCCTATAAAATTCCGGATATCAGGTACAGCTTGTTCCGTTATGTGATTGCCATAAACCACTATCAGAATGTAATGCACATTATCGAAAACAATTTTGATGATAGCCCCAGTCTGATCGAAAAGCTGGAACTGCTTCTTTATAATATGAATATTAATTCCAAGAGGTTTCGGGCATTGAACAATGAAGTTTCAAACGTTACAAACGAAGAATATAAAGAGATGGTAACCAAGGGAAAACAACATTGTTATCGTGGGGATGTATTTCAGATAGTGATGTCAAGGCAATTTTCGCAACATTTTGAAGGGGATGATTTTAACCTGTATCGTGCATTAAGATCTATCAATCCCTCGCCATATCTTTTTTATTTTGATTTCGGGGAGTACAGAATCTTTGGATCATCTCCCGAGGCACAGCTGAAGGTTAAAAACGGAAGGGCATATATTAATCCAATAGCAGGAACATTCAAACGCACCGGCGATGATGAAAAAGATAAAGAATCTGCCGAAAAACTGGCAAAGGATCCAAAAGAAAATTCAGAGCACATTATGCTGGTTGATCTTGCACGGAATGATTTGAGCCGATACGGTACCGATATAAAAGTTGAAAGTTATCGTGAAATACAGTTTTATTCACATGTTATTCATATGGTATCCACCGTATCCGGGAAACTCAAGCCAGATTCAAACTGCATTGATATGATGACGGCTACCTTCCCTGCCGGAACACTTTCGGGAGCGCCCAAATATAAGGCAATGGAATTGCTGGATAAATACGAAAATCAATCCAGGGGATACTATGGAGGCGCAATTGGATTCATTGATTTCGAAGGTACCTTTAACCATGCCATAATGATTCGAACTTTCCTTAGTAAAGGGAATACTCTTTTTTACCAGGCCGGTGCAGGTATTGTGGCAGACTCAAAAGAAGAAAATGAGTTGCAGGAAGTAAATAACAAGCTTGGCGCTTTGAAAAAAGCTATCGATTTGGCACAGGAGTTATAATGATAAAATTTAACGATTATGAAACGCATTTTAGTAATAGATAATTACGATTCATTTACATACAATCTGGTTCATTATATTCGCAATCTTACGAATGATCCATTGGATGTCTTCAGAAATGATGAAATTTCAATTGACGAAATTGGAAGATATGACAAAATACTTTTATCACCAGGTCCGGGAATACCTGTGGAAGCCGGCATTTGTCTTGACCTGATTAAAACATATGCTGCAACCAAAAGTATTTTAGGTGTTTGTCTGGGTCATCAAGCAATCGGTGAGGCATTCGGAGGATTATTGATAAATCTGGACCGGGTCTTTCATGGGGTTGCCACACCTATCAATCTTCTCGATACCCATGATCCATTGCATACTGGTATTCCCTTAAAACTAAATGTTGGTAGATATCACTCCTGGGTGGTTTCAAGAGATGGATTACCTGATTGTTTCACGATTACATCCGAAGATGAATCCGGGATGATTATGGGTATCAGTCATAAACAGTACGATGTGCGCGGCGTGCAGTATCATCCCGAATCGGTGCTTACCGAACACGGATTAAAAATAATGGAAAACTGGTTAACTATCTGACAAATATGCGTTATACGTTTGGAGATACCATTACGGCTGATGAACGGTTAAAAAAAATTGCAGCTTTTTTTAATCCGATTGCATCAGAATTTATTGCACAACATATTCGACGGAATATTAGTTCAGCAGTTGATCTTGGCTGCGGTCCCGGTTATACGACAAATATGCTTGCAAAAGCAACAGGCGCATCCTCTGTAACCGGAATTGATATCTCGGATAATTTTCTGGAATCGGCAGGAAACAGATTTAAAAATTATCAATTTATAAAACATGATATAAGAAGGACACCTCTGCCTGTAAAAGCAGATATCATCTATTTTCGTTTTGTGTTATCACATCTCAAAAATATCAGACAACTAGTTGTAGGATGGCTTGGATCGCTGCATCCGGGAGGTTTTTTAATTATTGATGAACTGGAGGATATTTACACTGATAAAGAGGTATTTAAAACATATCTTTCGGTTAACGACGGATTAATCAAATCACAGGGTGCTAATCTGTATATTGGTAAACAGCTTGATAAAGAACTGCATGGATTGAATATTTTTCAAAATGTAAGCACACTGATTCCGGTGAAAGATCATTTGGCGGCTTCCTGGTTTTATCCCAATACCATATCGGTCTGGGAAAAGGAAGAGTGGGTCAGAAATAAGCTGATTAATTCAGATAGAAAGATAGTCTCAGAAGAACTTAATAAAATTGTTGAGCATCCAACGGATACATCTTCTATAACCTGGAGGATGCGAAAAATTATCCTACAGGCATAACATCCGGATTATTAAAGATTAGATACTAACATATAATTTCTTAACAATAGTAAAGATGAAATTAACCAAATCAACATACAATGAAAAATACCCTTAACTACCTGTTTGAGGGAAATACCCTTACCCGCGAAAGTGCTAAAGAAAGTCTGAGTGAACTTGCCAGCGGCAGATACAGCGAGGCTGAAATGGCATCATTTCTTACCATATTTAATATGCGAAAAATAAAGCCCGAAGAACTTGCCGGATTCCGGGACGCCATGCTTGATCTTGCAATACAGGTTCCGCTTGATGAGTATAATTTGATTGATGTTTGTGGTACCGGTGGAGATGAAAAAAACACTTTTAACATATCCACACTCTCTGCATTTGTGTTGGCAGGAGCAGGAGCCAAAGTTGTAAAGCATGGGAACTACGCTGTTTCTTCACCATGTGGCTCGTCAAACATTCTCGAACATTATGGTTATAAATTCAGCACCGATATTTCAAAACTCAGGAATGAGATATCAAAAACTAACTTTTGTTATTTACATGCCCCGCTTTTTCACCCGGCAATGAAAAATATCGGGCCGGTGCGAAGAGCCCTGAAGGTGAAGACATTTTTTAATATTCTGGGACCGATGGTAAATCCGGCTCGTCCGACAAACCAGTTGATTGGGGTATTCAGTGAGAATGTCCAGCAACTTTATGCGGATGTTTATAAGCAGGTAGGAGTCAATCATATCATTGTTTATAGTATGGATGGATACGATGAAATCTCATTGACAGGTGATTTTAAATATATTTCTTTGCATAATAATGAAGTAGTGTCTCCTGATTTTCTCGGATTATTGAAAATTGAGCATGCAGATTTAAAAGGCGGAAATACGGTTCAGGAGTCTGCAAAGATTTTTGAGGATATATTAAAAGGAGAAGGAACAGACGCCCAAAACAATGTGGTAATTGCAAATTCTGCTATGGCGCTCTATTGTTATTTTCCTAAGAAATCTATTGATGAATGTATCTCAATGGCCAGGAAATCGTTGGCAGACAGGAAAGCATATACTATTTTTAAAAAATTACTGGAATTACAGAATTAATGAAAATTTCAAGAGCACAGCTGGCAGATTTGCCGGAAATCCTAAACCTGCAGAAAATTGCTTTTTTGCAGGAAGCCCGGCTTTACAATAACTTCAATATTCAACCCTTGACTCAAACCCTGGAAGAAATTCAAACTGAGTGTGAGGGCAAAATTATTCTTAAAGCAGAAATAGAATCCATGATTGTAGGTTCGGTAAGAGCCAATCTGGAAAAAGGTGATTGTTGGGTGACCAAATTAATGGTACATCCGGATTATCAGAAACTGGGAATTGGTAAAGCTTTGTTACTGGAAATAGAGAAATACTATCCCAAAGTCAATATATTCAAGCTTGGAACAGGCGCAAAAAGCAAGAATAATATCAGACTTTATGAAAAAATCGGGTATAGGATAGTAAACTATGATACGTTTCACGATGGGGTGGAGGCTGTATTTATGGAAAAAATAATTTCACTGAAATGAACATACTTGAGGAAATTGTAGCACACAAAAAAGTTGAGGTAAAAAATCAAAAAGAACGGATTCCATTCAGAAAACTGGAACAGGCTCCTTACTTCGAAAGGGAAGTTCTGTCATTATCCCTTTCCATAAAAAATGTAAATAAAACTTCCATAATTACTGAATTCAAAAAGAAATCACCTTCAAAAGGTATTATAAACGAAAAGGCACAACCAGAAGAAATTACCAAAGGCTATGCAGAGGCAGGGGCATCGGGATTATCCGTGTTAACAGACTTTGCCTATTTTGGAGGATCAAACGAAGATTTAGTGAAAGCACGAGAGGTTAATGAAATACCAATTCTGAGGAAAGACTTTACGGTGGATGAATACCAGATTATTGAAGCCAGGGCCATTGGCGCAGATGCCATCCTGTTGATAGCTGCTTGTCTGTCGAAGATGGAGATTCTGGAATTTGCCAGATCTGCCAAATCGCTCAATTTGCAGGTTATCATGGAAATTCATGAATTGGATGAACTGAATCTGTTAAATAATTATATTGATATTGTTGGCGTAAATAACCGGAACCTGAAAACATTCGAGGTAGATATTAATACATCTGTTGAACTGATTAAGTATATTCCCGGTGAGTTTTTAAAAATATCCGAGAGTGGGATTTCCTCACCGGATGCCATAAAGAAATTAAAAGATTGTGGATATAACGGTTTTTTAATTGGAGAAAATTTCATGAAATCGGACGATCCGGTAAAAGCTTTTTTAGAATTTGTGGAATTTTTGAAATAGTGAGGAAGGATGGAAGGATGGAAGATTGGAAGGATGGAAGGATGGAAGGATGGAAAGATGAAAGAGTAGGGGGATGGAAAATGAGAAGGAAATTATTATATCTCAAAAATAATAATCAATACTTTTTAATTTAATGGAAAGAAAAAATGTTAATAGAGGATTCAGAAATCTGAGAGTATGGCAGGATGCAGTTGAGTTATATGTTTTGTGTTATAAAATATTTTCAAATTTTCCACCGGGTTTATTAAAAGTCGCCTCTAATGCCATTGATGCTGCCCACAGTGTCAATTGTAATATTGCAGAGGGGCATTGCAGAAAATCAATAAAGGAATATCTCAATTTTTTGAATATAGCCTTAGGCTCATGTGGAGAATTATGTAGTTGTTATCACAGTTTTCTTAAAGCTGAACATATTTAGATGGTAGAATTTAATAAATTAGAAGAACTACATTATAAGACAGAAAATGAATTAATTAGTTTGATTAAATCAATTAAGAAAAAGATGAAACTAAACGAAGAGTGGGAGACAATATAGTGATAATTCTCATCTTTCCATTTTTTCCATTTTTCATTCTTCCTTAAAATAATAGATGTTATGTTTAGACTCAAAGTATGCGGGATGCGGGACAAAGAGAATATCAAAGCCCTGGTGGATTTGAAACCAGACTATATAGGTTTCATCTTTTATGATAAGTCTCCTCGCTTTGTAGGTGAAGATTTCAGGCAGGAGATATCAGCTCTGGTTCCCGAGTATATTAAAAAAGCAGGAGTGTTTGTGAATGCTGAAACTACCTATGTTACTGGTAAGATAGAAAAATATGGTTTGGACCTGGTTCAGTTACACGGGCGAGAATCTGCAGAATATTGCAAAAATCTGTCGAAAACAGGTATCCGAATAATTAAAGCCTTTAGTATAGATGAAACATTTGACTTTTTACTGTTAGAGGAGTACGACAAGTACTGTGAATTCTATCTTTTCGATACCAAAGTCCCGACTTATGGCGGTTCCGGAAAAAAATTTGATTGGAAAATTCTGGAAAAATATAATTATCACAAACCATTTTTACTAAGTGGAGGAATCGGCATTGATGATATGGATGATTTAAAGATGCTGAAAAAAATTAAAATGATTACTCTTGATATTAACAGCCGGTTTGAGAAATCACCTGGTTTTAAGGATATTGAACTTATTGAAACATTTATAAAGAAATTAAATCAAATCTGAATATGAATTATAATGTAAATGAGAAAGGCTTCTACAGAGAATTTGGCGGTGCCTTTATTCCGGAGTCAATGTATCCGAATATTAAGGAGTTGAGAGACAGTTATCTGGATATTCTGGCGGATAAAAAATTTCAGGAAGAATTTCGAGGATTACTCAAAGACTATGCCGGCAGGCCTACTCCGCTTTATCGATCAGAAAGATTATCTGCTCTTTATAAAACGAATATCTACCTGAAAAGAGAAGATCTGGCGCATACAGGAGCACATAAAATTAATAATACCATCGGACAAATACTTATTGCCCAAAGACTGGGTAAAACCCGTATCATTGCTGAAACAGGAGCTGGTCAGCATGGCGTTGCCACGGCAACGGTATGCGCTTTGAAAAATTTAAAATGCATTGTGTATATGGGTAAGCTCGATGTGGATCGTCAGCAGCCCAACGTGCTCAGAATGAAAATGCTTGGGGCTGAAGTTGTACCGGTATTTAGTGGTAATATGACCTTGAAAGATGCCACCAACGAAGCTATTCGCGACTGGATCAACCATCCGCTCGACACACATTATATAATTGGTTCGGTAGTTGGACCAGCTCCTTATCCGGATATGGTAGCCAGATTACAGTCGGTTATTAGTGAGGAGATGAAATGGCAGTTGAAAGAACACACGGGTAAGGAAGATCCGGATTATATAATTGCTTGTGTTGGAGGTGGAAGTAATGCAGCAGGGGCATTTTACCACTACCTTGATAATAAGCATGTGCATCTCATTGCGGTTGAAGCCAGCGGCAAAGGAATTGATTCAGGAGAATCAGCTGCAACCATGGTACTGGGAAGGCCCGGTGTTTTGCACGGAAGCCGTACCATGTTAATGCAGGATGACGATGGACAGGTCATTGAACCTTATTCCATCTCGGCAGGATTGGATTATCCGGGGATAGGTCCTATGCATAGTTTTCTTTTCAAAACAGGCCGGGCAATTTTTGATAATGCCACTGATGATGAGGCTTTAAAAGCAGCCTTTCAGCTTACCAGAACAGATGGAATCATTCCGGCGCTTGAATCAGCGCATGCACTAGCCATTCTTGAAAAGAAGAAATTCAAGCCTGACGATATCGTCGTGATAAATCTTTCCGGCAGAGGAGATAAAGATTTAGCCACTTATATGAAATATTTGGATTCTTACATTTAATAAGCTTTGTACAATGAACCGAATTAACGAATTATTCACAAACAAGAAAAAAGATATTCTTTCAGTTTATTTTTCTGCCGGTTATCCGGAACTTAAGGATACACCTCAGATGATAAAATTGTTGGTAAAGAACGGAGTTGATCTGATTGAAATCGGAATGCCGTTCAGCGATCCTATGGCCGATGGTCCGGTGATTCAGAAAAGCAATGATATAGCGCTGAAAAACGGAATGAGTCTTCGTATCCTGTTTGAACAACTTGAAGATATAAGATCAGAAGTGGATATTCCGTTGTTAATGATGGGTTATATCAACCCTGTGATGCAATATGGAATAGACAGATTTTGTGAAAAATGCCATGAATTGGGAATTGATGGTGTAATTCTGCCCGATTTGCCTCTTGACGTATACCTTGAAGAGTATAAACGAACCTTTGAAAAATACAACCTGCATATGATTTTCTTAATCTCTCCCCAAACCAGCGATGATAGAATTTACAAAATAGATAAGGAGAGTAAAGGCTTCATCTATATGGTATCATCATCGTCAACCACAGGTATGAAAAATTCAATATCAGATGAGCAAGAGGCATATTTTAACCGGCTGAACAACATGAATTTGAAAAATCCAAAGCTGATTGGTTTCGGTATATCCAATCATGAAACCTTTCAAAAAGCATGTAAATATGCAAATGGGGTGATTATTGGAAGTGCGTTTATAAAGGCACTGGCAGAAGAGGGTGAGCTGGAAGACAAAATTGAAAGGTTTGTAAAAATGATAAGAGAATGAGATTCCCTGTTTTACATAAAGTATCGAACGCTAAAAGGGAAATTGCGATTGGTATATTAAACTCACTTATGCATCAATCTCTCTTTTCGCTCCTTTCGTTCCTCTGCTTTTCTTAACCAGTAACAACCGCAGTCATCAATGTCAGACTTATTTCGACATCCCAGAATGATATTCAGGCCAAAGCGTAAGTTTAGATTTTTGGTGCTTTGCGGCCATATCATGCCCACCACATTGTCACTAACCAAATAAAACTGTACAGGATTACGGCCAAGAACTACACCCGCTCCAAAGTTGTTTATACTGCGATGGATATAAGACCAGCTAGCGATAGCTCCAAATTGCTTATAAGGCCTCCAGTTTGCCGATAAAGTCAACCCTGATTGTATTTTTTCTTTTGTTATTTTGGATGATACTAAAGCATTAACCGATAATTTGTTATTTATTACGTGGGTAATTCCAAGATAAATCCTTGGCGACATAAAATGATAATAAGGTTTTCTGGTCAGATGAATATCCATCGTATCGTTTATTCTGTCAAATAAATCCCATAGGTAGTTTTCGGTAATAATGGTATCTCCGAGAGGCCCGTTATAAGAAAAGGCTCCTTCCATGCTATAATTCGTCAAGTTGGAACGGTATCTGATAAAACCTAAATCCAGGATGCTTCCCTGAACAGAAGTTTTATCATCATAATTGTGTATAAATCCCAGATCAAAAGCTAGCCCGTAATTCTTTCTATTGAAAATCAAATCGCTGAGGGTATTATTATAATAATTCCCGTCTATTCTGATCGTATTATCGTTTTGATATACTAATGAGGTCGGGAGCGAGCCATCAAAACGGATATTGTTTTCAAAAACAAGGTTAAAGGTATTTTCTTCGGTAAAGAGACTTACAATATCACGGGTTGTCTGAAAATTCAGTTTCCCGAAAAGCAGTTTTGCCCTGATACCATAAGTAGTATATTCATCAACTATTTTGGAGATTCCAAGGCTGAATTCCCTGAAGTGATTCAAGTGCAAACCATTTCCCTTCAGACTCAGAAGTTCACCCTCATATTGAGTGTTCCCCTTATAAGCGAGAGAGAACAAATTTTTTGTATAAAAAAAATTGATATCGTCCCGTTCACGAATATTAAACGTGAAGTAATATTTCTTATTAATCTTAATTCCCAAAGATATAAGACTGACATAGAGTTCCGAGCTCAAATAGTTTTTTCTGCCCAGTTTATCCAGCCAAGTTGATGCATCTATGGAATAATCACCTGGTGTCTGGTTTTCCAAAAGCTGGTTAAACGTAAAACCACTGTTTGCCAGATTAAAATGGACTGATGAGATAACCGGAAGGCCAATAAAAAATTTACATTCATTTTGAATTGCAGGATTTAATAAATTGCTCTGAGGTACCTGATGCAGAAAATACAATGTGTTACTTTGCTGGCATCTAAGTGAAATAAAACCATGAAGCAGAAAGGGGATAAGCAACCATTGAATTTTTTTTTTCAGCATGCTATTCTAATCTTTTTACAGTTCATTCAGATTATATTCCAGTTCAATGCGTAAGCCAATATGTATCTTTAGCTCATAATCTGAATAAAATTTAGCAATTTTGATATCGGGTCTGCTTGTAAGTACCTGGCCAAAAATTTCAATATTTGTATAATTGGCAAGGTTTTCAATCATGTTTTGCGGAAGTAGAATATCCCTGTATTGCACGTTGGGTGAAATTACTTTTCCCTCCGGGCCGAGAGTTGCGGGTAAAATAGATTCCGTCCCACCGGAAAATAATGGATCCATATGACTAAAATGGTCGGTGAAATATACCTGTGACTTAACTTCAGTTGGAAATCCGTTGGATATAATTAACCTGAGCGTTATAGATTTAATTTTTTGAATATCACCTCCCAGATTTGCAAAATCAAAAAATTTGTAATCGACTTTTGTTATCGTATCCAGGAGATTTGGATAAATGGTGTCATTATAGGATACTGAATCGGGCCAGGGAATATGGATGGTATCAAGGGCTTCGAAATAATCATTTACCTGGTAAACAACGGTTCCGATAGGAAGTGAATAAGATGAATTAATCAAAACAGAATCAGAGATACTGTTTATTTTATCTTTGATACAACTGGTTAATAGTATCGGCAAAACAAATAAAACCTTATATATCTTAAGGGTCATGTTATATTCGATTCGATGTATTGTATCAAACAGTGAATTATCTTAATATGAATTTCCTGAGTTCTGTCGGAATGTTTTGAAAAAGGAGCTCTGATTTCTATGTCGCAATTTGATGAGAGCAATCCCCCGTCTTTTCCTGTAAGAGCAACAACTTTCATATTTTTCTTTCGTGCAGCAATGGCGGCATTTAGTACATTTTTTGAACTTCCACTGGTGCTGATAGCCAGTAATACATCTCCCGCCTGACCTACAGCTTCGACATACCTTGAGAAAATATTTTCAAATCCGAAGTCATTGGCGGTACATGTGATATGTGAAGGATCTGAAATGGAAATTGCCGGAATAGCCGGACGGAGATCACGAAAAAGCCCGGTGAGTTCTTCGGCAAAATGCATCGCATCGCTCATTGATCCACCGTTACCGCATGAAATAATTTTATGATTTTTCCGTACAGAATCAACCATTGCATCTCCGGCCTTTTTGATAATTTCAATATTGCTTTCATTTTCTAAAAAGCTGTCTATCATCTTTCGTGCTTCAATAAAACTTTGTTTTATCAGGTTCATTCTGTTTAATTTAAGTTGAAAATCACAGGATTTAATTTAATCCTCTAAAATAGGTCATTTTTAAAAATCTAACGCAGATAAATTGCTTTTATTAAGTTGACCGTAATAATTTCATTAAATGTATACCGGATTAGAGACAGCCATTAAAAATTGATTATTTGAGCAAAGGATTTTCAAATTTGTATACAATTTGCACAGTTTTTGAAGAGGATATCTAAAGAGGATATAAAATCTTCAATAAATAAGAATAAATTTGTATAACTAAAACTATCATTATGGCTATCTACCAGTTTTTTAAATTAAATAAGCACAAGGATTTTAATTACATGCCCTTATTTTACGATAAGGATAAAGAAGAATTTAATGAACGTGTCCGTCGCATTGAAGAAGAAATGGGCATAAAAAATTCTCCGGATTTTAAGCCTGGCATTAGAAGAGGTACCATGCGTGAACACATTCAGAATTCAAGGAAACAAAGCCGGTACAGTTCTATCAGACTTGTTGCCATAATTATTATACTCTTAGCTTTGGCATACTTATTAATTTTCAGATAATTCTACTTCATGGCAGATATTATCCGACTGCTTCCGGATTCAGTTGCTAATCAGATTGCCGCCGGTGAGGTTATTCAACGTCCTGCATCTGTTGTAAAAGAATTGATTGAAAATTCAGTGGATGGCGGCAGTACTTCCGTTTCTGTATTTATAGCAGACGGGGGTAAATCATCTATTCAGGTTTTGGATAATGGTTGCGGAATGTCGGAGACCGATGCAAGAATGGCTTTTGAACGTCATGCCACGTCTAAAATTAAGGAAGCGGGTGATTTGTTTGAAATCCGTACCAAAGGTTTTAGAGGCGAAGCATTAGCAAGTATTGCCGCTATAGCAAATGTAGCACTGAAAACCAGGAAGGTAGAAGACGAACTTGGAACTGAAATACTCATAAATGGCTCGCATGTGGTGTCCCAGGAACCTGTCAGTTGTCCTGGCGGATCAAATTTTTCCGTTAAAAATCTTTTCTTCAATGTTCCTGCCAGAAGAAAATTCCTCAAAAACACAAATACAGAATTCAGACATATTGTGGAAGAATTCATGCGTGTGGCTTTATCTCATCCAGATATCGAGTTCAGATTAACGCACAACGATGCAGAAATTTACAATCTGCCTGTTACCAATCTGAAACAACGTATTACACATATTTTCGGACGTTTGATAAATTCGAATATCATCCCCTTTGCCACTGAAACCAGTATAATTAAAATAAAGGGCTATATCGGAAAACCGGAATATGCCAAGAAGAAATTCGGGGAACAATATTTTTTCATTAACAACAGGTTTATGAAACACCCCTATTTTCATCGTGCAGTTATGAATGCTTATGATCAGATTCTTCCACCCGACTCATTTCCTTCTTATTTTATTTATCTGGAAAGCGATCCGCACAGCATTGATGTAAATATTCATCCTACCAAAACCGAAATAAAATTTGAAGATGAACAGGCAGTGTTTCAAATTATTAAAGCTGCTGTAAAAGAGGCGATTGGCAAAACGAATATTGCCCCCTCCATCGATTTTAATTTGGAAGAAAATTTTGAAATACCTCATTTTAAGAAAAACAGTGAAGCGAAAATTCCTGAAATTCCCATAAATCCAAACTACAATCCCTTTGATGATGATTTTGGAAAACAGCCTGTTGAAGGTCAAAAAAAGGAATTTTATCAAAAACAGAAATTACCCGATTGGGAAAAATTCTACGAAGGATTTAATTCTGAAAACGAACATCCGGATTCATTTAAAATTATTGATAAACCTGATCAGCAAAGTCTGAAGCACGATGGATATACCCAGCCGGTATATTTTCTGCAGATTAAAAACAGGTATATTCTTACTCCGGTAAAATCAGGATTGATGATCATCGATCAAAAACGAGCCTATGAACGAATTGTTTTTGAACAGCTTATCCATTCACTGGCACATAATCATACCATTGCACAACAATCGCTTTTCCCGGTGACCATTGAACTTACACCCAGAGATTATACCCTTTTTAATGAAATTATTGATGACTTATACCTCATAGGGTTCGATATCAGTAATTTTGGTAATAATACCATTGTTATCAATGGTTGTCCTTCTGACATTAAAAATCCGGAACCCAAAGTGCTTATAGAGTCAATTCTTGAAGAATACCGCAGTACAAAGAGTGATATTAAACAGAATAGCAAAGAAAAAATTGCCAGGTGCCTTGCTGTATCTTCATCCGGGAGATATCTCCTGCCACTATCAACCCCGGAAATGCAGGAGCTGGTAGATCAGCTTTTTGCATGTGAAAATCCTAACTATTCACCAACCGGAAAGAAAATTATTACCATCATGGTATTGGATGAGATTGAAAAAAAGCTTAATTAACCTGTTTCTGGTTTACTTTGGTAATAAATCAACCGGTACCATAAATGAAATCTTTTGCGGTCTTTGTCCAAAAACAATTCTATATTTGCGATGTTCTTTATAAAAAATAGTTTATGATTAGGATTGATTTACCCCGTGTTGTTAAAAATTTGCTGTTTATTAATATTATATTTTTTATTGCAGATTTTACTCTTCGAAAATTAGGATTCGAAATTACATTATGGTTAAGACTTTATTCAATTAATTCAGGGTTTTTCAGGCCGTATCAATTAATAACCCATATGTTTATGCATGCAAATTTTATGCATTTGTTTTTCAATATGTTTGGATTAGTAATTTTTGGAAAGATTTTGGAAACTGTATGGGGAAGCAAACGTATGTTTATTCTGTATTTTGTATCCGGCTTGGGTGCTGCAGGTTTGCAGTTATTTGTATATTACCTTTTAAATGAAAATGGAGCAATGCTTGGTGCTTCAGGAGCTATTTTTGGGTTACTTGCAGCTTTTGCATATCTTTTTCCTAATGTGGAGCTTATGTTGATTTTTTTGCCTATCCCTATTAAAGCAAAATATTTTGTACCCGCCTTTGCACTAATTTCTTTATTTTTTGGAGTTGCAAATTTTCATGGAGACCCAATTGCCCATTTTGCACATCTTGGAGGTGCAATCTTTGGTTTTATTTTAGCAGTTTATTGGAAAAAAAATCAATTTAAGATTTACTAAATTTGTAGAACTATAATTTATTCAGGTTTATGACCATATTGGATGAGATAAAAGATTCGTTTAAGAAAGGGAGTATACTCACCAAATTGATTTATATCAATCTTGTTGTATTTGTTACAGTAAACATTGCATATGTATTTTTTACTCTTCTCAGTTCCGGAAATCTTTCAGGTATAAGTTCCAGAGATTACTTTATGCAAAAATGGCTTTCCTACCTGATGGTACCGGCCAGTTTACACAATTTGATTCTTAAGCCCTGGACACTTATTACCTATATGTTTCTTCATTTTAATTTCCTTCATATCCTGTTTAATCTTTTATGGTTGTACATGTTTGGCAGAATTTTTTTGCAATATCTTACTGAAAAGCAACTATTAAGCACTTATATATTGGGAGGATTATCCGGCGCACTCCTATTTATTCTGTCATACAATGTATTTCCCGGTCTGACTTCAATGGTAGATAAATCTGAAATGCTTGGGGCTTCGGCAGGAGTGATGGCTGTCGCTATGACAATCTCATTCTATGCCCCAAATTACATGGTTTACCTGATTTTTCTCGGACCTGTGAAATTAAAATATATTGCATTGTTTTTTATTGTTACTGATATTCTACAGGTAGCCTCCTATAATGCCGGAGGTCATATAGCACACCTTGGCGGGGTTATATATGCCTATCTTTTTGTAATTCAACTAAGAAGAGGAAAAGATCTCGGTCAGGGATTCAACCGGCTGGTTGATAATGTTGCTACACTGTTTTCCAAAAGAAAGCGAAGAATGAAGGTTTCCTATAAAAATAAATCGGTACAGGATATGACCGATTTGGAATATAACAGGCAAAAAGTTGACAAACAGGAAGAGATAGACAGAATTTTGGATAAAATAGCTAAATCGGGTTACGATAGCCTGACAAAGAAAGAGAAAGAAACGCTTTTTAAAATGGGTGGAAGAAACTAGATTTTTTTTGATACCTGAAAATCGTTGAGGTAAGTTGAAGAAATTTGTAAGGAAAATAATTCTGGTTATAAACTATTTTACAGCAATATTACTGGTAATTTCCAGTATATCAGTTTATATCAGTCCCGAAAAGGCATGGGTTTTTGCATTTCTGGGTCTGGCATTTCCCTATATCCTTATTTTAAATATAGCTTTTTTAATATTCTGGATAAGCGTTAAACGACGGTTTTTCATAATTTCTCTGCTGGTAATTCTGTTGAGCTGGAACAATCTGACCAAATTTATTCAATTCAATATTTTCAGAAAAGAAACCCCTAAGGATGAAAAGGTTGTTAAATTACTATCTTTCAATGTCCGGCTATTCAACTATTATAACTGGTTGCAAATAAAATCTGTGCATGAGAATATTTTATCCTTCATAAAAAATGAACGTGCGGGTATTATCTGTTTACAGGAATTCTTTACACTAAAAAATACAGCCTATTCAGAAGATTCCATCAAAAACATGTTAAAGGAAACCCCTTTTGCACATATCCGGTATACAAATCTACCTTATGAAAAAAAAGGTTTCGGTATAGCTACTTACAGCATTTTTCCCATGGTGAACAAAGGAACGGTTGAATTTGACAATTCGACTAATATTAGTATTTTTTCAGATATTAAAATCGGGAATGACACCATCAGGATCTACAATTGTCATCTTCAGTCCACACAGCTTGAAAAAGATAAATATAATTTTCTGGATTCGATATTGTTCAATTATAACTCCAGACATCTTGACGAAATTAAAAATATTTCACACCGGCTTAAAGATGCCTATATAAAAAGAGCTCAGCAAGTTGATAAACTTAGTAAACATATAAGAAACTCACCCTATCCTGTTTTGTTATGCGGAGATTTTAATGATACTCCTGTATCGTATACCTATCATAAATTAAGTGAAAACCTGAAAGATGCATTCCTTGAAACAGGGAAAGGAATTGGCAATACTTATTTTGGAAATTTTCCTTCATTCAGGATAGACTTTATCATGCATGATAAGTCAATAATTACTTCTGATTTTAAAACGTTAAGAGTTAAACTCTCAGATCACCATCCGATTGTATGCAATTTTTATTTGAAAGATTAAATACCAGATAGATGCCTTCAAAAAGGAAGTTTTGTAAGATCCACATTCCCACCGCTTAATATAATACCAGTCTTTTTTCCATAAAAAACATCCCTGTTTTCCAAAACAGCAGCCAACGGTACGGCAGATGAGGGTTCAATAATTATTTTCATTCGCTGCCAAACATGTTTCATAGCCTCAACGATAGATTCCTCGGTAACGGTTAAAATATCGTCGGCTTTATCGGTAATAATTCTGAACGTCAGTTCGCTTAAAGCTGTGAGCAGCCCGTCAGCAATCGTATTAGGTTTTAAAGGAGGGTATAGAGTGCCGTTTTTGAATGATCTGTATGCATCGTCGGCATTCTTTGGTTCGGCACCATAGACTTTTATTTCAGGACTAATTGCTTTTGATGCAATTAATGTTCCACTGAACAAACCGCCCCCACCTACCGGGGTCATAATAATTTCCAAATCACGAACCTGATTTAAAAATTCAAGGGCTGCCGTTCCCTGACCCGAAATGACATTGGTATTATCAAACGGATGTATAAACACGGCTCCGGTTTTTTCAATCAGTTTGTTCAGAGTTGATTCCCTTGATTCGAGTGTTGGCTCACAGAATGTGATTTCAGCGCCGTAATATTTTACGGCTTCTATTTTTATATCTGGTGCAGATGAAGGCATAACAACAAAACACCGCAAACCCCTTTGTGATGCTGCCAATGCTAATGCAGCCGCATGGTTTCCGGAAGAGTGGGTTGCTACTCCCCTGGATGCTTCAGAACTGTTCAAATTTTGAACGGCATTCGTTGCACCCCTATACTTAAAGGCGCCGGCTTTCTGAAAATTTTCACATTTGAAATAAATCTCTGATCCGGTTATTTTATTAATAGCTGATGATGTATGGATCGGTGTATTGTGTATAAAATTTTTAATTCTCTGATGCGCATTTTGTATGTCAGGAAATGAAGGTTCAACATGCATAATTTTCTATCATTTGAATGGACCCTTTATTCTTCATCTCCTTGAATTCCTTATACTTTTCAAGTACCTTCACCATGATATCATATTCGCTGGCAAATTGTAAATATCTTTTACTAAACTTACAAAATAATATGAATTCATCGAGCTCAATATCTTTTAATCCTGTCAGATTGCCAATCATTTGCCTGTTATATTTTTTATCTATGGCAGCTTGTATTTTTTCTTCTTTCATAATTTCTTTCAACTTGATCCGCTCCAAGTCCTGAGCGGATAAAAAAGGTACCGATGCCAAACTACCGCCTTCTGCAGCCTTTTTCATGGCAAGCTCATATTTTGCTTCTTTTCCTACTTCCAAAGATATCTTTTCCAGATATTGTCTGAGCCGATCTGTTTCCGTTTCCGGCATTTTTAAATTTTTTAGTTTTTCTTTGAATTGTGAATAAGATGGAATACCAAATATTTCCACTTCTGCAATATCATAGCTCCTTGCTGTTAGTGGTATAGACTGACATATGGTAAAATCTGACTTTTCCAATACAATATATTTACCAAGATAACCAATTACACTAAAAACCAGGGTATCACCGGGTTTAGCACGAATGGTGAATTTCCCTGTGGTATCTGATAAAGCTGAAATATGTTGGCTTTCGTTTAATATATATACAAAAGGGATGGATTGTGAAGTTACATTATCAACTAATTTACCCGATACATATTTCGGATTGAGCAGGATCAATTGGGCAAATGCAAACGAATGAATAAAGCTAAAAAAGAAAACAGGGAGTAGTATTTTAAGGTTTCTTTTCACACCAAAATATTATTTTTCAAATTTACTACTCAACAGGTTTGAAACAAATATTCCGAGTTAAAAAGTGTTAAAAATATAAGCCATGTATAATTTTCAAGCCTTAATATAAAGCCAGGCTTCTTTCCCGCTGTTTAAAATTACCTGAATCCGCTTGTATGCATCCGATTCATATTCATCCAGTAATTTTATCTCTCTCTCATTTACCTTGAAAAATACACCATGAATCACTTTTTTATTAAAGGGATCTCTAATCGCTACCGGGTAACATATACCGTCAAGAGAAATCTGATCAATCCTGAAACCGGAAAGGGAATCTTTCTTTGCCGGAACATTTCTGGATAAAAGGTATTTTCTGATTTTACCATCCTTGAGGGTCCCATATGCAAAGACTGAAAAATCCATATGTTTCAACCCGATAATGAGGTTAGCTTTTTAATTCATAAATTTGTAGCCTATAAAAATAAAACATTTCAACTTGTATCGTGTTTACAACATAAAATTATCCCGATGAAAGTAACTGCTTGTCGAAAAACTCATTTCAATGCTGCGCATCGTCTTTTCAATAAACAATGGGACGATAAAACCAATGAAAAAGTTTTTGGTGTATGCAGTAATCCTAATTACCATGGGCACAACTACGATTTGGTTGTGAAAGTGAAAGGTGAAATTGATGCCAGGTCGGGTTATGTGATGGATATGAAGATTTTGAAAGAAATTATCGAAAAAAACATCCTAAAAAAATTTGATCATAAAAATCTGAACCTTGATGTAAGTGAATTCCGCAATCTGAACCCTACCGCTGAAAATATTGCAGTAACCATATGGAACATCCTCAGGAAGAAAATTAACCAAAGTTTTGAATTGCAGGTTATTTTATATGAAACCGAACGGAATTTTGTAGAGTATTCAGGAGAATAAAGATGCCTTCGGTAGACAGACCAAATTTATTTCTACATGACGTTTATACAGATTATTAGAAAAATATTAATTTATATAGCTATTCTTCCGATAAAATTTTATCAGATAGCTATTTCCCCCTTATTTCCTGCAAGCTGCAGGCATATACCCACCTGTTCTGAATATGCTGTGCAGGCCTTGAAAATTCACGGACTTTTTTTCGGGAGCTGGCTGGCAATCAAACGAATTCTTCGTTGTCATCCGTGGGGAACACAAGGATTTGATCCGGTTCCTCCTAAACGGACAAAGCAGAAAGTCATGGATCAAAATTGAAATCCCTGGCCAGGGTTGTATTAAAATTCAGAATTAGTTGGTATCATTCAGAATTTCGAGACTTAATACAACAGCATCCACCTGCCTGAGGTAATTGCGTTTGTTTTCTCCGGCAGCAAATACAAAACCTTCAACAGTAACTATTTTATTTCTCTTCTCATCCAGTGTGGTAATACTCATAAACGGCCCTCCCATTGCGATGCCATTTACAACCTTCCATAAACCTCTGAGTTCTGCCACGTATCTTTCTCCCCGCAACATATATTGTGAAAATACCGGTCCGAATTCACGTTCTGTTGTCATGTAGGATCCTTCAACCTCACCTTCCACATATTTCTTCAGAAACTGATTTCTTTTGTTTATAAGGTATTCGGAAGTAAAAGTATTAGTGTCTGTGTAATTGTATTCGTAAATAAATATGCCAAGTATAGTGGCTCCTATCTCCTGCCTCATCCAAATAAAATCTGAGGAATCGATTATCATTTTATAGCCTTTGGGAACCAAAAGGGAGATATGGCGCTTATTTCTAAGATATTTATAAATATTTTCATCCAGATTATGTTTGTAGGAGTCCATTAGTCTGGTTCGCTCGGCATCTTCAAAAATGGCAACGATTTTCCTTGCGTTTTCATCGAGTATTTTTATAAAGGCAGAATCATCTTTGGCATACAAATCGACTATTACCTGAGATTTGGCATAAATATCTTTTTGAACTACCATTTTGGATTCGGTAAATCTCGGACTAACATCAACCATAATAACATTCCGCTGAGGTTGCATTACACTGTTAAATGCATCATGTGGTATCGGTAAAATATTAAAAATCGGTTCGTATTGAGGCAACACCTGAAAGGGTTCTTCAAAAATGTTTCTTAATTTTTCTCCAATCTCTGTATTCCAATCTGCTTTGTCAATTACAATGGCTAAGTCGCCAGGTTTCCCTGTTACTGAAGGGAGCATAGGTTTTCTATTTGTTGAATTGCATGCGAACAGGATCATGAGAATTGCCAGGTGCCGAATGACGAATAATGTTTTAAGGTTTTTCATGATTTTCATTTTTTAACAATAAAATTTAAATCAACTTTTGTGCCAATTTCTATGGAATAGCGTTTTTATCAAGATACGATTTATCCACCCAAATTATAAGCTTCTGACCAGGAACAAGCGAATTGTCAGAAAGATGGTTCCATGCTTTGATATTTTCGAGCGTGCAGTTGTATTTCAAAGCAATTTTATGAAAGAATTCACCTTTTTCAACTGTATGGATAATTTTTACTTTATTCTTAAACGATTGAGCATTGTCTATCATGGTCTGATAGTTTTCTATATCGGGGTTTTTGCCCAGAATTCTCGATTCATTTTTAAGATATTCAAGTGTTTTTTCTTTCGGAAGAACAAGCACCGCGTCGCTTTTCATATCCGGAATTACATCGATTTTATAAACAGGATTCAAAAATCTAAGTGTCTCAATTGGGATGTTTATCATTTCAGATATTTGGCTGAACGTAATTGAATAATCCAGCTGTAACGAGTCCAGATCGGAATAGTTGTATGAGGGCGGTACAGGAAGAATTTGATGATCCTGATAATAATTCATCAAGTAAGCTGCGGCAATAAATGCCGGCACATAATTCTGTGCCTGTTCCGATAGGTAAGGACGAAGTTGCCAATAATCCAGTTTGCCTTGGCTTCTCTCAATGGCTTTTCTTACATCCCCGGGACCACCGTTGTATGAGGCAATTACAAGATTCCAGTCGTTAAATGTATTATATAGATATTCAAGATATTTGCAGGCAGCTTCTGTAGATTTAAAAATATCTTTTCTTTCATCGATATAAGAATCTACTTTAAGGTCGAATAACCGGCAGGTGTTAAGTAAAAACTGCCATAAACCAACTGCTCCTGATTTTGAAACAGCCAAAGGGTCAAGTCCCGATTCAATAATAGTCAGGTATTTTAATTCTAAGGGTAGATTATGCTTCGCCAGTATTTCATCAAGATAGGGAAAATAAAGTTGTGATAGTCCGATGATTTTGGCGAATTCATCACGCCGTTTAATGCTGTATAATTCGATGTATTTCCTTACCGTTTCATTGTAATCCAGCTCAATGGGAGTTTTCTTATTGAGTTCGGCAATGCGGTATTCGTAAAAAATATCGGGATAGACTGGCGCTTTGACTTGTACCCCCTTAATTTCGACAGGTTTGCTATAATTTGTGTCGGTTTCCTGTGGGAATAACTGTAATTCCGTAACTGTCAAAATTATTAGTAGTAAACCGATACGCATAAAACAATCTTACTTTTCTATTTCGAGGTGACGGACTAAATTAATAAAAAATACCTGTCCGTACACATGTAAAACAGACAGGTGACACATTATTTCAAAAGGTAAATGTTATTTGTTATCAATTGAACCAGAAGACTTGGATTCTTCTGCTTCATCCCCTTTTGATGCTTTTTTAAATTCTCGCATTCCCTGGCCTAATCCCTTCATCAATTCCGGAATTTTTTTACCTCCAAAAAGAAAAAGAAGAGCTAGAATAATAAGAATAATTTCTGTCGGGCCGGGTAATGCTAATATCAGTGCTATATTCATTTGTATCTATATTTAATTCATTTCAACAAAGTTAGAAATATTTTAATTAGTAATTGAGATATACAATTGTTATTTATTGAAGAATTGTTGTATCCATCGATAAAAATCATTCCCATTGGCATAGATCAGCAACGAAAACAGGATAACCATACCTATAATCTGGGCATATTCCATAAACTTCTCTCCTGGTTTTCGTCCGGTAATCATTTCGTAGAGCAGGAATGTAACATGGCCTCCATCCAGCGCCGGAATAGGTAAAATATTCATAAACGCAAGAATTAATGAAAGAAATGCAGTTATTTCCCAAAAAGATTCCCATTCCCAGGTGGGTGGAAATAAACCTCCAATGGATCCAAATCCTCCAAGACCTTTATAAGCGCCTGTTTTAAAATTAAATATCAATTTGAATTGTTTGATATAAAATCCAAGTTTTTCTTTCGCTTTATGGAGTCCGGCCGGAATAGATTGCAGAAATGAAAATTTTCTTACATTGAAATCATATATTCCAAGCTTCTCCAAATCATCATAATCCGGTAATGTAATGATAACACCCAGACGACCTTCGTCATCAAGTCTTCCATGGAGTGTCAATGTGTCATTTCCCCTGAGAACACCAATTGTGATGTTTCTTCCTTTCAGTGAATCAGCAACAGGCTTAAACTGGTCGTAATATTTAACGGAAGCTCCATCCAGGGATATTACTCTGTCGAGTGGTTTAAAACCGGTATTTTTATTTAAAGAAGTATCCGGAATTTCCTTAATAATGAATGGCACCCTGGGATAAAGAAGGAGTGATCGCCTTTTGTCAACCAGCTTTCCAACAAAATCTTCAGGAATATTTATTACCTTCTTTTCGTGATTTCTCTCAATAACCATATTTCCTCCGAAAACCATTTCGGTAACGATATCTGAAAATCGCTCTGGTTCAATTCCATTTACCGAAATGATTTTATCCCCGTTTTTCAGACCAAGATCCATTACCAGTGAATCGGTACACCAGATACCATCGGTAACATTCTTTACTGGTAGATATTTTTCACCCCAGGTAAATAAAATAAAGGCATATATGACGATACCCAGTAACAAATTAACTGAAACGCCGCCAAGCATTATTAACAGTCTCTGCCAGGCAGGTTTTGAGCGAAATTCATACGGCTGTGGTGGCTTTTTAAGCTGTTCTTTGTCCATCGATTCATCCATCATCCCGGCAATTTTCACATACCCTCCCAGGGGGAGCCAGCCAATACCATATTCGGTGTCACCTTTCTTAATTTTAAACAACGAAAACCAGGGATCGAAAAACAGGTAAAATTTTTCTACACGCGTTTTAAAAAGTCTTGCAAATAGAAAATGTCCCAGTTCGTGAAGGATAACCAAAATGGACAGGCTTAACAGTAACTGGCCTATCTGAATTACTACACCCATTTATTAAATTTAAAATTAATCTTAAGTAAAATTCCTGCAAAAATAAGACGTTAATTCAATTTCAACTAAAAATATGGCTTAAAAAACAGATTTATTACCAATTAGTTCACGGGTTTCTAGTCTGGCTTCATTGTCAGAATTACAGTAATCATCATATGACGGATGGGGAATAAATGTTATTTTGTTCATGATTTTTTCAATTATCTCAGGCATATCGAGAAATCTGATTTTTTCCTGTAAAAAAGCTTCTACCACAATTTCATTGGATGCGTTTAGTATACAGGGCATATTGCCACCTTTTCTCAATGCTTGAAAAGCTAAATCGAGATTTCGAAAAACTTTTGTGTCCGGTTTATGAAATGATAACGTAGGATAGTCTGCAAAATTCAGTCGTGGAAAGGACGAGTCTAGTCTTTTAGGGTATCCCAGCGCATACTGAATAGGGAGGTGCATATCGGGTAAACCCATTTGTGCCTTCATTGAACCATCGGTAAACTGTACGATTGAGTGGATAATTGACTGAGGATGAACAATTACTTCAATTTGTTCCGGTAGGAGATCAAACAGCCATTTAGCTTCGATCACCTCCAGTCCTTTATTCATCATCGATGCCGAGTCGATGGTAATTTTATCTCCCATGCACCAATTAGGGTGGAGGAGAGCTTCTTTTTTGGTAACATGTTCAAGCTCCTTACGTGTCTTCCCTCTAAATGGTCCGCCTGAAGCAGTGAGAATGATTTTTTCCGGAACGTTTTCTTTTTCACCTGCAAGGCATTGAAAAATAGCTGAATGTTCCGAATCGACCGGTAAAATTTTGCTGCCGCTTTTTATCGTTAATTGTTTTATATATTCTCCTGCCACTACCATGGTTTCTTTGTTGGCAAGGGCAATATCCTTTTCCGGATTTGATGGCTTCGATGGTAGGCAATAAACCGGCGTAACCAACCATGGCCGTTAATACCATTTCCACATCGACATTTGCGGCTATTTCCACCACTGCTGAAGGACCGGCTAGAACTTTTACCGGCAATGAAGATAAAGCATCCCGAACAAATTCGTATTTTTTTTCATCGGCAATTGCTACATATTGTGGCAGAAAACCCAGGGCCTGTTCCACAAGCAAATCAACATTTCTGCCCCCTGCGATAGCAACAAGTTCAAACGAATCGGGATGGCTTTTGATTACGTCCAGGGTTTGCGTACCAATAGAACCTGTGGATCCTAATACAGCGAGGCGTTTTTTCATAATTCAGAGAACCCTTTTAAAATCTAAAATACAATATAATCCAGTGGATTGATTGGGGTCATGTTATGCCATAATTCGAAGTGCAAATGAGGTCCTGTGGTAAGTTCTCCGGAATTTCCTATAATAGCTATTGGATCTCCGGCTTTTACAAAATCCCCTTGTCGTTTCAGTAATTCTGCATTGTGTTTGTAGACAGATAAAAGATTATTGTCATGCTGAATTTCAATTACCCATCCAGTTTCAAGTGTCCAGGTAGATAAAATTATAGTACCGTCAAGGGTTGCTTTCACTACTTCGTTGGGGGCAGCAACAACATCAATACCATAATGATTATCAGTTGTATTGAATGTATTGGTAACAAGTCCTTTTATCGGAGAGAAAAAATGAGTAGAAGAGAGTGATGTTTCCGGTCTTTTTGAAACTTCGTAAGCTAAATTGAAAGGATCCTCCTGGTTGACCATCTGCCTTAACACAGAATCTTCGGAAGATCGTTTGAGTTCAACATTCTTTAACTGTACATTTGTATCGGAATAGTTATCGTAATTATCCGGATTTTCTCCTGAAAGAATTATTCTTAAATTCTCAAAATACCTATCGCGTTTATTCATCTCAATTTCGAGAGAGTCGAGCAATATTTTATTCTTCTGAATATTTGCAATTGTGTTTTCATCCGGATACCCCGGAATAAATTCCCTGACGGGAGTATAGGCTATGATAGATATAACTATCGCCAGAAATAATAAGGTAATTCCACTTATGAGTGTAAATACATTCAATTTCGAAAGCCTGAGATTCAAAACTTCCTCGTAAGTCTCGTCTCTGTATATGGAGAGTCTGTATTTATGTTTGAATTTTTCAAGAAAAGATTTTTTGTTTTTACCGTTTGCCATGAGCGCACCTTTTTTTTGTAAAGATATAAGATTTAACCTGATTAATTTAAAAATTTCAGTTGCTTCACCTGTCAGGATTAAGTTACCCGGTTGGACAGCATTCCCGAAAAAGAAACAGGTTATATGCTTTAATCTGCATTAAAGCATATTGAATGTAAAATTAATTATAAGAATTATATTTTAAGTTTTAAACAATACATGATCTATGGAGTGCATCGTTTGAACAACTGTATCTTCAAAGACTTTGGTAATCTGAATAGCTTGCTATTCAATCGGATACCCCACCGTTTGTGCAACAATTATATACTGGTTGGGACCGAGTCCCATCTCAGCTGCCAGTTTATTTCGATCCACTGATCCTCTTACCACGGTAGCCATATTTTCTGAGGCGCAATATAAATAAACATTTTGTGCGATAAAACCGGCATCGATATTTGCGGTTTCAATGTTTGATTGCCTGTCGCTGCCCATTTTGTCGAGATTGGCTACATAGATTAAATTAACCGGTGCAGTTGCTACATATCCTTGTGTACCTGTCAGGGATCTGATATCACGGTTATGGATAGTAATCAAAGCATGTTCCTGGGCATCATACCGAAAAAGTCCGTCCTTATTACTGACATACACATCGATTTCCTGTCTGTTCATTGCCGATGGAACAGTACGTTTGCCCGATTCCTTCCGGTTAATACCATCGGCCGCCCATAGCAAGTTCGCTAATTCCTGTAAGGGAATATCCCGATTGCTATATGTCCTTGTAGATTGCCTGTCTTTGAGCACCTGCATAAGCGGTTTGCCTTTATCCATTTGGGGTTCAGGCAGTTTTGTAATCTTGTTTTCCTGAGGAAAAGCATAAAACTGCACCAGCAAAAGTACAATTACAAACAAATTTTTTTTCATAATCTTAGGTTTATATTAAACATATTTTCAATATATCTCATACCTTTTTCAAAGCCTCGAGAATTCTCTCAGGTGTCATAGGAAGCTGAAAGATTCTTGCACCGGTGGCATCAAAGATAGCATTTGCAATTACTGCTCCCATACATATGATGGCAGGTTCCCCTCCCCCCTGGGAAGGCTGGTCAGGTTTATCCAGAATAACAGTTTCAATTTTGGGAAGCCATGAAAAACGGGGTAATTCATAAAAGTCGAAGTTTTGATTATGAACTTTTCCACCGGTAAACTGGATCTCTTCTGTTAGCGCATAACCCAATCCCATGGTAATGCAACCTTCTTGTTGGATGGTGGCTCCTTCGGGATTTATACAAAGGCCCATATCCTGGGCACATGCAATCCGAACTACCTGAACCATACCGGTTTCTTTGTCTACATTTACCTCAGCCATATGTGCAACATACGTACCGGCATCAATTCCACAGGCAATTCCATATCCTTTTCCACTGGGACCCTTAATGGGCGTCCATCCGAATTTATCTGCAACTGTTCTAAGCACACCTATCATCCGTTCATCTTTCAGGTTTCTTAACCGAAACTCCAATGGATCCATTCCTGCTTTCGATGCCAGCATCTCAATTTGTGATTCTCTGGCAAAAGTATTGGTGTTATTGCCAGGTGCACGCCATGCACCGGTGGCAAAAGGATGCACTACGGGAGCTGTCCATCCTCTGCCGTAAACTGTTGTTCTGGTGTGAGGAACATCATAAAGAGTTTCTGATCCTCTGTCACCTGCAAAATACACCTGATAATCCCACAGACTGATTCGTCCGTTATCGTCAATCCCCGAAGTGATTTTTACGACAGCAGCAGGCCGAAACGTATCATAGAAAAATTCCTCCTGCCTAGTCCATTCCAGCATAACAGGTACGCCACTAAGCATGGTAAGCCTGGCAGCCTCAACCATCTGTTGATTTGCGTTCTTACCGCCAAATCCTCCACCTACAAAAGGAGTGATTACCCTTACTTTTTCAGGATCCAGCTTTAACGTCTGAGCAATGGAATTTTGCGCAGAGAAAGGTGACTGAGTCGATCCCCTGACAATTATACGATCACCCTCTTTGTAAGCCATGGCAGTATGAGGTTCTATCGGTGCATGTGCAACATAACTGTTGTAATATTCGCTTTTAATTATTTCATTTGAAATGGTTTTGCCTGTATCAAGATTACCGGTCTCAGATCGAACATTTCCTTTAGGTGCTGATTTCAGGAGATAATCAAAAATAGTCTTGTCATTTACATCAATCTCATTATAAGTATATTCTGCCTTGACTTTTTCGATTGCCGCTTTGGCTATGTCCGGGTATTTGTGCAACACAGCAATTAAATCACCATCATTTATAATTTTTACACCTTCCATTTTTTCTGCTTCCGACGTATCAACCGATACCAGCCGGGCGCCATGTGAAGGTGGGCGGAGTATCCGGGCATATAGCATGTCCGGCAAATGATAATCACCTGCATATCTGGCCTGACCTGTAACTTTGAGCATGCCATCTTTTCGCAGATAGGATTTACCTATAATTTTAAAGTCAGTATGTTTCTTTACCGATGGTTTCTGTTCCAAATGGCGTTCAATCTTTCTGCCCTTTGCAAGTTGGCCATAGCTTACCCGATTCTTTTTATTTTTTTTATTGATAATTATACCTTCATCGACTTCAAGCTGTTCGACAGGCAGTTTCAGATATTCAGCGCCAAGCTGCAAAAGGATTGCACGCGCTTCGGCACCAGCTGCGTGCCATGGTATGCCGAATGAACGTGTCGTCAAAGAGCCGAAAGTGCCCATATCCCAGGGACACAGGTCTGTATCCCCCATAACCATTACTACCTGTTCATATTTCACATCCAATTCGTCTGCTAACATCTGAGCGAGCGATGTGATAGGTCCCTGACCCATTTCGATCTTGCCGGTAAAACCGCTTATCATTCCGTTTTCATCAATTCGAAGAAATGCATTGAAATCGGAGGGTAACTCTCTATGGGGTCGGGGCTGGAGGAATAAATCTTCCAACAATTTCCAGGTATTGAAAAATATGAAAACACCGCCCCCGAAACGCTTGAAGAAATCCCTTCTGGTAATCCCCTGAAAGATTTCATCAGACTCAATTTGGTTTCCTGGTATGTTTTTAATTTTCATGATGTTGTTTCTCCTTTCATTTCAGCCGCAGCTTCCTCAATAGCATCAACAATACGAACATGGGCTCCACAACGGCACAAATTATGATCCATTCCCTGAATGATTTCATCACGGGTTGGATTAGGATTTCTAATTAGCAAACCATAGGCACTCATGATCATTCCCGGAGTACAATAGCCGCATTGCATGGCATCGTGTTTTACAAAAGCCTCCTGTATTGGGTGTAGCGTATCTTTTTTTGCCAAACCCTCGATGGTTAAAACCTTTTTGCCATTTACTTCTCCAATGGTCATCAGGCAAGATTGTACGGGTGTTGTTCCCAGAATTACTGTACATGCATTGCAATATCCTTCTCCACAACCAAATTTGGTTCCTGTAAGACCGAACTGGTTGCGAAGAACCCAAAGAAGGGTCAAATTAGGATCGATCGTAATCTCCTCATTTTTCCCGTTCAGTTCAAAACGAATGGTTGTTTCCATATGTTGTTATTTTATTTTTGTAAGGGTCAGATAATCCTTAGGTGTATCAATATCCATAAGGATTTCAGACGTATTTACTTGTACTTCCAAAACATCTTCAGGATATTGTTGGAGTAAATCTCGCAATCCTATTGCAGGATTGAGTTTTTCGATAATATATCTGTATTTCCAGTCGATCATTATGGGATGTCCTCTCTGGTCCTGGTATACAGGAATTACAATTCCCTTTTTTGAGAGCTCAAATTTGCGAATAAGTAAATTAATTATCTCTGTAGAAATATCAGGTTGATCCGCTAAAAATATCATTACTGCTTGTGGTTTATCCGGAATGTTATAAAAACCGCACTGAACAGATGATAACATACCCTCTTTATAGTTGCTGTTAAAACAATGGTCAACAGGCAACTTTGTGATTGTTTTCAGCAAATCATCTTTAAATGCACCGGTGACAATCATGAGCTTATCGATAGCAGATTGGCTGATATTATCAATTACAACTTCAATTAAAGTTTTTCCATTATAGGGCAGGAGCAGTTTGTTTTTTTGCATCCTGACAGATTCTCCTGCAGCTAATATAATTGCCCATATTTCAGACATTTTGCATGAGGTTACTGTTTCGTTCTTTAATTAGTTGGGCAGCAATGCTAATTGCAATTTCCTGTACAGATTCCGATTGGATAGGTAGTCCAATGGGTGCATGAATCTTTGTCCATTGTTGAGAAGTAGCCCATCCTTCATCCAATGATTTTTTTCGGATGAGAGCAATCTTTTTTGCACTGCCAATCATTCCAATATATGCAGCCTCCGAGCCTAGGGCATGTTTTAGGGCCTCGGTATCTCCTTTGTGACCACGGGTTACAATTGCAATGTACGTATCTTTTGTCATTTTCAATTGTTCAATAGCCTGACCTACTTCATTTACGACAAAGTAATCGGCGTCAGAGATTTGTGTGGCATTTGCAAATTCGATCCTGTCATCAATTACAGTGACTTCAAAATCGATTAGTTTGCCCAGATGTGCCAGTGCTTTACCAATATGACCGGCACCGGCAATAATTAATTTGGGCAACGGGAGCAATAGTTCAAGGATGAAAAGTATATTCCGTTGTTCTCCGGTTGGGTAAAACTCAAGACAGGCATTAATTTTCAAACCTGAAAGTAATTTTTTGATCTCGCTTTGCACTTCCGGACTAAACGATACTTTTTTGATTCCGTTTCCGGTATCCCAGAGGCGATTTATACCAACTACATGATCATTTTTTTTCGTAATACATGTAATCAAAACACCGGGAATTCCATCACGATGGGATTGCATAATTTGTTCAAATACTTCCTTATGAAGGAGAGGATCCGCATCCATCAAAATATTCATTTCTCCTCCACATATCGCTTCTTCTTCAAGGTCAAGGTCTTTGTCAAGTGAAAAATTAAAAAGCCCGGACTTTTTTGATAATAGTGCATTATGGGCAATATGCTGCACTTTCTTCTCAATAATACCTCCACCTATTGTTCCGGATATCAGTCCGGTTTGATTAAAAAGTGCTGCGCTTCCCGGTTTTTGGGGAGTTGAACCTGAGGTAAAAGTGACCGTGGCAAGTACCAGCGAAGAATCTGTCTCTTTGTAATCCAGAATTTGGAGATAAATGCATTTCATAATCCGGAAAACTATTACAGTTACTATTCTGTAAGGTGAAGTTAATTATTATTTCCTCTGATTAAAAACATACAGAAAACATTTCCGTATTTTATTAAAGTAAACTCTTTATGGTCTTATCTAAATAAGCAATGAATAAGCCAACATAGTATAGATTGAGCAAAAGAATTGCACCGGGTCAAAATTTCCGAGGAAATTTGCATAATTCTTTTGAGTTTAAGAAAAGATACATTACTTTTGCTGACCCAAAAACAAAGTAAATATTTACAGATAGCGTGATTTGGGGAGATCGATAAGTTTACGACAGAAGTAATAGGTTCTTTAAGAAATTATATAAAAATACATTGCGGGGTGGAGCAGTTGGTAGCTCGTTGGGCTCATAACCCAAAGGTCACAGGTTCAAGTCCTGTCCCCGCTACCACGAAAGCCGGACTTTTCAGAAAATCCGGCTTTCATTTTTTAAGTTTTGGTAAAACATGATCGTCTTACAACCCTTAACAACATTCAGGAAGCATTTAATATTGAAATAGAATTAAAAACAGCAGATTAACACCTTTCGAATTTTTCATAAATACCAACTCAAAGATTCATATCTATCAACTTTTACAACAGGATTCAATACCATCCGACCTGTTCAAAATTAAGCCTGATTTTATTATCAGTTTTTTTATTTTTAATTTCCTATCTGTTAACCCCGCTTTTCCAGTTTCATTCGCTGGAACAACCCAATATACTTAGATTCTGAACAAAAAAGTTTTCTAAGCGTTAACCTTATTCGATGAATATAACTTAATCTAAATAATAATTATCTTTACATATATTTTGGGAAATAAAATCACAATTCAGGTACAATATCATTTAGAATCCCATCTTGATAGCGCGAATGTGTGCTATTTGAAGATTCTCAGGTTGCATAACAGGAATTAAAGTAGTTTTGATTTTTCCTAGCAAAACGAAGATATAACAGTTTAGGAATAAATAGAATATTATAGGTTTATCTAAATTAATTATGAGAATTTAATCTAATTTAAAGTTTTTTAGCTAATTATTTAATAACTTGATAAAACTTAAAATAGCTGACTATGAGTTACCTGGAATTTGATAAGACACAACTGGTGAATCTTGAATATTCCCTTAATAAAGAGATACTTAGAAGTAATCGTGCAGGCTCTTATGCAAGTACAACATTGGTTGGATGTAATACCAGGAAATATCATGGACTACTTGTTTGTCCAATGGAGCATCTTGATGGCGACAGGCATGTTTTATTATCAACACTCGATGAGACTATTGTTGAGCATGGAAGTGAATTTAATTTAGGGATTCATAAGTATGAAGGAGATATCTATAATCCGAAAGGACATAAATATGTTCGTGATTTTCAGGCTGATCCTGTACCTAAATTTAAATTCAGAGTAGGGAATGTCATTATGACTAAAGAGAGATTGCTGGTTGAAAAAGAACAACAGATTTTGATCAGGTATACCATTGTAGAGGCGGATAGTCAGACAAAACTTAAATTCCGGCCATTCCTTGCTTTCAGGAATATTCATCAGCTGAGCAAATCAAATATGCATGCCAATACAAAAGTGATATATATTGTAAATGGCATTAAAACAAGGCTTTATGAGGGATATCCTTTCCTTCATTTACAGTTTTCAAAACGTGTTGAGTTCATAACGAGCCCTGACTGGTACTATAATATTGAGTATCTTGAAGAACTAAAACGGGGATATGATTATAAGGAAGATTTATTGGTGCCCGGATATTTTGAAATGTCAGCAAAGAAAGGTGAAGTAATTGTATTTTCTGCTTCTACTTTACAACTGGATGATCCGGAATCATTAAAAAGAAAATTTAATACAGAATTAGCCAAAAGGATTCCACGTAACAATTTTAAAAATTGCCTTATCAATTCAGCACAACAGTTTATTGTAAGGAAAGATAAAAAAACTGAAATTATTGCCGGATTTCACTGGTTTGGTTCCTGGGGCAGAGACACCTTTATTTCACTTCCCGGTTTAACACTCGCCATTGGCGATATAAAAACATGTAAAGAAGTGTTAGACACCATGACCTTAAAACTGAAAAACGGACTCTTTCCAAATATGGGTTCTAACGATTCACCTGCTTTTAACTCGGTGGATGCTCCGTTGTGGTATTTCTGGGCAATTCAGCAATACAGCAAGGTTGTGCATTCCTATTCAACCCTTTGGAGGGATTATGGAAAGGCTATGAGGGCAATTCTTGATGCTTACCGGTTGGGAACTTCGTTCAATATTAAAATGCTTAATAACGGGTTGATTTACGCAGGCGAAAGTGGAAAAGCCCTGACATGGATGGATGCTGTTGTTAACGGAAAGCCTGTAACACCAAGGGTTGGATGTCCTGTTGAGATAAATGCGCTATGGTATAATGCTATTATGTTTGCACTCGAGCTTGCACGAAAAGCCAAAGATGAGTCATTTCTGAAGGACTGGGATTATTTGCCGGAACTAATAAAGGAAACTTTTATCAGGGAATTTTGGAACAGTACTAAGGGGTATCTTGCGGATTATGTAGATGATACTAAAAAAGACTGGTCTGTAAGGCCTAACCAGGTCATCGCAGCCTCGCTGGATTATTCTCCCTTGGATAATCAAATAAAACTTTCGGTACTAAAGATGGTGGAAAAATGCCTGCTAACATCAAGAGGATTGAGAACCCTGGCTCCTACAGATGAAAAATATATAGGAATCTACCAGGGGAATCAGGAATCGCGCGATCAGGCCTACCATCAGGGAACAGTATGGCCATGGCTCATGGAGCATTTTTGTGAGGGCTATCTGAATATCCATAAAATGTCAGGTCTTGCATTTGTTAATAAAATAGTAGACGGATTTGAACCAACCATGTTCGAACATGGCATCGGTACAATTTCTGAAATTTATGACGGAGATCCTCCTCACAATCCTAAAGGCGCTATATCGCAAGCATGGAGTGTTGCGGCGCTTTTAAGAATTATTCAGAAAATTGAGACTATAAAAACAGTAGAATAATTGCCAATAACTAGTTAATCATTAATGTTCATTCCTTTAGTATGAGAGTCTTGATGTTTGGATGGGAGTTTCCACCTCATATCTCCGGTGGATTGGGTACTGCGAGCCATGGCCTTACCAAAGGGCTGAATTGTATCGGGGGGGTTGATATTCTTTTTGTTGTTCCAAAAGCATTTGGCGACGAAGATCAATCAAATCTTCGGTTGATTGATGCAGGAGAGGTTGTTGTCAGTGATCGGACAGTTGATTATAAAGGATTTTTTAAAAATATAAGTTTTATTGAAGTTGATTCACAATTAATTCCTTATACTTCACCCGAAGAATATGAAAAACTTGTCAATGTATCCCGCATTAAACAAAAAAAACTTGTAAATACATTATTTTCAGGAAAACTAAATTTTTCCGGTGGCTACGGAAGCGATCTTTTTCAGGAAATTGCAAATTATTCGGCAGTTGCTTCTATAATAGGAGTTAATTTCGATTTTGATGTAATTCATGCGCATGACTGGTTAACTTATCCTGCTGGAATTGCAGCAAAATTTGTGTCTGGAAAGCCACTCATTATCCATGTTCATGCTACTGATTTCGACCGAAGCGGCGGTAGTGTCAATCCTGCAGTTTATGAAATTGAGAAAAGAGGGATGGAAGTTGCTGACAAGATCATTACGGTGAGTAATCTTACCCGAAAAATCGTAATTGAAAAATA
This sequence comes from uncultured Bacteroidales bacterium, assembly GCA_963781805.1. Classification (GTDB taxonomy): domain Bacteria; phylum Bacteroidota; class Bacteroidia; order Bacteroidales; family UBA10428; genus JAFGPL01. The sequence goes on along the minus strand of CAWAHF010000004.1, from coordinate 2,826,427 downwards.
TGGAATCGATCCGGATAAGGTGATTACGGTTTATAACGCCGTTGAGCCTATGCTAAACAGAGAAAGGTTAAAAATTGAAAGCGGAATTCAGGATAAAATAGTCACTTTTCTTGGCAGGGTAACTTTGCAAAAGGGTCCGGAATATTTCATTGAAGCAGCCTACCAGGTTTTGCGAAAAATGGACAAAGTACGTTTTGTTATGGCCGGCAGCGGAGATATGCTTCACAGAATGATTGCACGTGTTGCTGCATTGAGAATTGGCGATAAGTTTCATTTCACCGGGTTTCTTCGCGGAGATGATGTTTATACGATGTTCGATTTAAGTGATGTATATGTTATGCCTTCTATAAGTGAACCATTCGGTATCTCCCCTCTGGAAGCTTTACAATCGAATGTGCCGGTTATTATTTCCAGACAATCGGGTGTTTCAGAAATTTTGAAACATGCTATTAAAGTTGATTTTTGGGATATTCATGCCATGTCGGATGCCATTTACGCTATACTTAATTATGAGGGTCTCCCGAAAATGTTCACGAAATACGCTACAACCGAAGTTGAAAGCCTAAAATGGGAAAATACCGCGCAAAAAGTAAAAGAAATATATCAATCTGTATTATAAACCACATCAATTTTCGATGCAATGAGAACCATCTGCTTATATTTTCAAGTTCACCAGCCTTTCAGATTCAGAAGGTACCGTTTTTTCGACATTGGGACAGAACACTATTATTATGATGATTACATGAATGAATCCATCATGAGAAAAGTAGCCGACAAATGTTATTTACCGGCAAACAATGTTTTGTACCAGATAATCAAGGAATACGGTTGTCAGTTTAAAGTGGCGTTTTCCATTACAGGTCTTGCTTTAGATCAATTTGAACTTTATGCCCCGGATGTTCTTGATAGTTTTAAAAAATTGGCTAAAACCGGATGTGTCGAATTTCTTGCCGAAACATATTCCCACTCATTGGTTTCTTTAAAAGACAGGGGTGAATTTGAAAAACAAATCAAAGAACATTCGCAACGTATCAATACATATTTCGAACAGGAACCGACTGTTTTCAGAAACACCGAACTTATTTATTCGGATGATATTGGCTCCATTATCTCTGATATGGGTTTCAAAGCAATGCTTACCGAGGGAGCCAAACATATTTTGGGTTGGAAAAGCCCGAATTATATATATTACAATGCAATTAATCCAAGATTAAAAGTCTTGCTGAAAAATTTTAAATTGAGCGATGATATTGCTTTCCGGTTTTCCAACCGGGGATGGTCTGAATATCCTCTGACCGCCGAAAAATTCGTAAAATGGCTTAAAAATCTTGATAAAAAAGAGGAGGTTGTAAACCTCTTCATGGATTATGAAACTTTTGGCGAGCATCAGTGGATGGATACAGGAATATTTGAATTTTTAAAGGCACTTCCGAAAACGGTATTTAAAAAATCTGATTTTACATTTAGCACTCCCAATGAAGTTGCCAATACATTGCAACCGGTAGCAGCAGTTAATGTTATACACCCGATTTCATGGGCGGATGAAGAACGGGATTTAACTGCCTGGCTAGGAAACGAGCTGCAGGAAGATGCTTTTAATAAACTATATGCACTTACAGACAGGGTTAACAAATGTACCGATCCAAAAATATTAAAAGACTGGAAATATATCCAGGCGAGTGATCACTTCTATTACATGTCTACCAAATTCTTTTCCGACGGTGAAGTACATGCATATTTCAATCCTTACGAATCTCCGTATGATGCCTACATAAACTATATGAATATTCTCAGCGATTTTTCCATCAGACTCAACGCTTCTGTGCCTGAATCTGATAAAGATGTACATATGGCAAACCTGAGTTCGATGATTGAAGAAAAAAATAAGTTGATTGAAAAATATGAAGCAGAAATTTTAAAACTTAAATCGAATACCAGAAAAGAAAAATCATCCATAAAAAGTAAAGTTGCAGCCAAGCCAAAAACTGCAATAAAAGCGAATAAAATTAAACCCATTTCACAAAAATCTGATGTAAAGCCAATCAAGACAAAAGTTACAAAAACGCAAACCAAAAAGAAGTCAGCCGTGACATCAAAGAAAAAATGAGGCGATAGGGCAAAGAATAAGTGTAAAGGTGAAGAAAGCTAATAAAAATAATGAATTGAAGTATGAGTACAAATATCATTAAACCAAATTATATTTTTGAAGTAAGTTGGGAAGTTTGCAATAAAGTAGGAGGAATACATACGGTAATTGCCACCAAAGCAAATACAATTATTAAAGAATTTGAAAATAACTATATTCTCATAGGACCCGATATTATTCATGATGAAACTAAAAATCCGGAATTTGACGAAGATAAGCAACTCTTTTCAGCCTGGAAAAGTGCTGTAGAATCTGAGGGATTGAGAATTAGAATCGGTAGATGGAATATTAATAGTCATCCCATTGCCATTCTCATAGATTTTTCTCAAATGATAAATCAGAAGGATAAGATTTTCGCAGAATTGTGGGAAAGTTACAAACTCGATTCGCTGTCGGGACAATGGGATTATATGGAACCGGCTTTGTTTGGATATACTGCAGGCAAAGTTATCGAAAGTTTTATCCGGTTTAATCTTTCCTCCTCCGACAAAGTTGTTGCGCAGTTTCATGAATGGATGACAGGAGCTGGTGTATTGTATTTGAAAAATAAATTGCCGCAGGTTGCAAATGTATTTACAACTCATGCTACAGTGATTGGCAGATGTCTGGCTGGAAATAACCGGCAGTTATATAAAAACCTCGAAACATATAACGAAGATGAAGTTGCTAAAGAATTTAATCTTGTTTCAAAACAATCGCTGGAGAAACTTTCGGCTCAAAACTCTGATACTTTCACAACGGTGAGTGAAATCACCGCCCGTGAATGTAGTCATTTTCTGAAAAGAAATGTCGATATTGTCACTCCAAACGGATTTGAAGATACCTTTGTTCCTAAGGGAGATGAATTTTTACAGAAAAGAGAACTTGCACGAAAAAAGCTGTTGGAAGTAGCCGGCAGTTTGTTGGGTGAAACAATCAGCAATAACGCCTTTCTAATTGCTACAAGCGGCAGATATGAATTCAAAAATAAAGGAATCGATCTGTTCATAGATTCATTGGGTGAACTGAACAAATTAAAAAAAGCCGATAAAGAGATTATTGCATTTCTGTTGATACCGGCAAATCATTATGGAGCGAGAAAAGATTTGTTGGCAAAAATGAATAACGATGGTGAATTGCTTTCAGGATCAAGATTTCTTACCCACAACCTTCACGATCCTGATTGGGATCCGACACTTAATCGTATCAAGATGGTTGGTCTGAAAAATGACCAGTCAGATCATGTCAAAATTATATTTGTACCTTCTTACCTGAACGGAAAAGATGGCATTTTCAATATGGTATATTATGACGTTCTTATCGGGATGGATCTTACATTGTTCACGTCTTATTACGAACCTTGGGGATACACACCACTTGAAAGTCTTGCGTTTTCTGTACCAACAGTAACAACCTCATTGGCAGGATTTGGTATTTGGGCTAAAAAAGAGTGTACATCTCATTGCGAAGGAATTACCATTATTGATCGCACAGACGACAACGACGAAGATGTAATTAAAAATACTGTTCAGGTAATTGAAAAATATCTTCATCTGAGTAATGAGAAAATGCATGAAGCAAGGGAAAATGCATTGGCAATTTCGAGAACCGCGTTATGGAAAACGTTGACCAGCCTGTATATGAAGGCATATTCAAAAGCGCTTTTGAAAGCCGGTGAACGATCTGATACCTTTGTTGAGATTGAAGAAAAACAGACTGAACAGGTTCATGAGGAAGTTATAATTCAAAGCAATAGTCCTATTTGGAAGAAAATAATTGTAAAATCAAAACTACCCGAAAAACTTGTCCATTTACAGGAACTTTCGCAGAATCTTTGGTGGTCGTGGGATGATGAAGCTCAAGAATTATTTGAGACCATTGATCCTGAAATTTGGGTTGCTTGTGAGCATAATCCTGCAATTTTATTCGAACAGGTTCATTACGAAAGATTGATTAATCTGAGCAAAGACAAAGAATATGTAGATAAAATCAAAAAGGTATATGATCGATTTATAGCCTATATCGCTGAGAAATTAAATGAAAAAGGACCGAAGATTGCCTATTTCAGTATGGAATACGGATTTCATGATTCCCTGAAAATCTATTCCGGAGGACTTGGCATACTTGCCGGTGATTATCTTAAAGAGGCCAGCGATATGAAAGTTGATATTGTCGGAGTTGGTCTCCTTTACCGATACGGGTATTTTAGTCAGGTTTTAACAACCAAAGGAGAACAACAGGCTGTTTATGAATATCAGCATTTTTCCAAGCTTCCGGTAAAACCAGTACGCGATCAGAATCACAGAATTCTGACTGTTGATGTAATGTTTCCCGGGCGAGCTTTGCATGCAAGAGTCTGGCAGGTTGATGTAGGAAGAATAAAGGTGTTACTGTTGGATACCGATTTTGAAACTAATATTCCCGAAGACAGGACAATTTCGCATCATCTGTATGGGGGCAACAATGAAAATCGGTTGAAACAGGAATTGTTGCTCGGAATAGGTGGTATCAGAGCGCTTGAAACATTAGGCATCAATCCCGATTTATTTCACAGCAACGAAGGGCATAGCGCCTTCATAAGTTTTGAAAGAATAAGAAAAATTTTACAGTATGAAAAGTTGACTTTTGCTGAAGCCCGCGAAATTGTTAGAGCAACAACACTTTTTACAACCCATACACCTGTTCCTGCGGGTCATGATGAATTTGAAGAGGATTTGTTGCGAAAATATATTGGACATTATTCCGGAAGATTAAAAATTTCATGGGATGAATTGATGGCTCTTGGAAGATCTAATCCGAACAACTGGGATGAAAAATTCAATATGAGTTATCTCGCCACTCATTTTGCTCAGGAAGTTAATGGGGTAAGTCTCCTTCATTGTTCGGTTACCCGTGAAATTTTCGCAAAGCTTTGGCCGGGCTATCTGCCCGAAGAACTGCATATCGGTTATGTTACCAATGGGGTTCATTATGCCTCATGGACAGCCAAAAAGTGGAAAGATATTTATATCAAATATTTTGGACAGGATTTTTTGAATGATTTGACTAACGAAGAGCATTGGCAAAAAATTTATGAAGTTTCCGACGATGAAATATGGGAGACCAAACAGGAACTCAGAAGCAAGCTTATTTACGGCGTAAAAGACAGATTCAAGGAGAACTGGATAAAGCGGCATGAAGATCCGAAACAAATTGTGGCAATCAACAACCGTCTTTCCGATAATGCGCTTACGATTGTTTTTGCCAGAAGGTTTGCAACCTATAAAAGAGCACATCTTCTTTTCAGAAATCTTGAAAGACTGGCAAAACTGGTAAATATTCCGGACAGACCGGTTCAGTTTATTTTCGCCGGTAAAGCGCACCCGCATGATAAAGCAGGTCAGGATTTGATCAAAATGATTGTGGATATATCCAAACGTCCTGAATTTTTAGGCAAAATTTTATTTTTGCAAAACTACGATATTGGACTTGCCAAACTGCTGGTGCAGGGAGCCGATATTTGGCTGAATACTCCTACCAGGCCACTGGAAGCGTCTGGTACAAGCGGTGAAAAAGCAATTATGAACGGGACAATTCACTTCAGTGTTCTTGACGGATGGTGGGTGGAGGGTTATCAACCCGATGCAGGATGGGCTCTTACGAATGAAAGAACTTATGACGAACAGAATTTTCAGGACGATCTGGATTCCGAAATTATATATACCATTTTCGAACAGGAGATTATTCCAACATTTTACGAACGAAACAAAGCAGGAATTCCGGTAGAGTGGGTAAAAATAATTAAAAACTCTATTGCTAAAATTGTCCCCAAATTTACCACCCGTCGGATGATGCAGGATTATTTTCAACGATTTTACAACAGAATGTACAGCAGGATTAATGAGTTGTTCGACGATGAATTTGAAAAAATAAAAGATATCTCATCCTGGAAACGACGCATTATACGTTCCTGGAATAATATTGAAGTCATCGAGAAAAAAATATTTAACCAGGGTTTGGATGAATATCAGATGGGACAGACGTACGAGGGGGAAGTGGTATTGGATTTAAATGAAGTTTCCCCGCAGCATCTGGGTGTGGAGCTGGTGCTTACCGAAGATTCCGATAGGCTTGTCGCCACATATGAATTTGATCTTGAAAAATACGAAGTAGACAGGGCATATTATAAGCTCAAAGTTGCTATCAATCAACCCGGGACTTTTACGTATGGAGTGAGAATTTTCCCTAAGAATCAGTTTCTTGCGCACCGGCAGGATATTCCAATATTAAGGTGGATTTAAAATAAATTATGGATTAAAGAATTTACTTTTCAAATATCATATACTGAAGGTGAAGGAAGTCTGTGTAAAACCATAGCAGTTCTGCTGGGCAGGTATAATTTCAGGTAATGTGGAGAGGATAATTTTCCTGCCTTGATAGCATAATGGATAATTGATTCATCTATCAGTCCAAAGCCTCCATAAGCTAAAGAATCGGTGTTTAAAACCGTCCGGAATTTACCCGGTCCTGTATTTATTCCATAATCGGTAAATGATTGGGTGGGATTAAAATTAAATACGAAAACAAAATTGTTGCGTTCAAAAACAAGCACCTGATCTCCCTGGTTGTCCAGCAACAGATTGCAATAGGGTTGGTTTAAAATCCCATTTTCAGCGATCAGATGAATCATCGCCTTATCGAAATCAGCCAGAAAATGATATCTTAATTCCATATTATCAACCAGACTCCATTGTCTGCGGGCATATTTATATGACCAGTTATTGCCTTCCCTCGGAAAATCAATCCATTCGGGATGACCAAATTCATTGCCCATAAAATTAAGGTAGCCTCCACCTGAAGCGGCAATGGTAGCCAAACGAATCATCTTATGAAGCGCAATGCCCCGATCAATGATAAGGTTTTGTGAAGTTTTATTCATCGACCAGTACATCTCTTTATCTATCAGTCTGAAAATTATGGTTTTGTCACCGACGAGTGCCTGATCATGTGATTCTGCATAGGCGATAGTTTTTTCATCTGCTCGTTTGCTGGTAAGCTCATGATACAAAGCACTTACATTCCAGGCCTCATCCGGGACTTCTTTGATAATTTTAATCCAGTAGTCGGGTATTCCCATAGCAAGTCGGAAATCAAAACCAAGTCCGCCATTTTCAATAGATTCTGCCAATCCTGGCATTCCACTCATCTCTTCAGCAATGGTTATATTTTCGGGACTGATTTCATGAATCAGCTTATTGGCCAATACGAAATAGTTAAGCGCATCTTCATCCTGATTCCCATCGAAATACATATCGTAATTTGTAAAACTTCTGGACAAGCCATGATCATAATATAGCATGCTGGTCACGCCATCAAACCGGAATCCGTCAAAATGATATTCATCCAGCCAGTATTTACAATTTGACAATAAAAAATGTAACACTTCATTTTTGCCGTAATCAAAACAGAGTGAATCCCATGCGATATGCTCTCTGCGCGAACCTGAATGAAAATAAAGATTGGGTTGTCCGTCGAACAGTCCCAATCCTTCAAGTTCATTTTTAACCGAATGCGAATGGATTAAATCCATAATAACTTTAAGTCCCATTCCATGCGCTTTGTCCACAAGATTTTTAAGATCTTCGGGAGAGCCGAATCTCGATGAAACTGCAAAGAAATTTGAAACATGATAACCGAAGGAACCATAATAGGGATGCTCCTGTATAGCCATGAGCTGAACCGTATTATACCCTGCTTTGACAATTCTTGGAAGGATATTGTCGGTAAATTCATTGAATGTACCAAGATTTTCGTCTTCTGTAGCCATTCCTACGTGAGCCTCGTAAATGAACGGATGAAAATCAGGAATTACCGGGCTTTTATTTTTCCAGCTATAATTTGTATCAGGTTGCCAAATCTGAGCATCAAAAATTTTAGTTTCTTCATGTTGTATAACCCGGTTTACATATGAAGGTATTCTGTAACCTTTTCCTCCATCCCAATAGATCAGGAGTTTATATATTTGTTTATGCTTTAGAGCATCAGCCGGAAGGATTATTTCCCATTGCCCGAATGATTTTTGAACCAGGCGGTACTCCTCGTTCTCTTTCCAGTCGTTGAAATCGCCAATGAGATATATTTTTATTGCATTAGGCGCCCATTCCCTGAATACCCAGCCATCAGCGTTTCGGTGTAGTCCAAAATAGAGATAACCTGTAGCAAAATCCGAAAGGGAACCGGAGCCGGAAATAAGTTTCTTCTCTTTATTCAGGGCACTCTCACTTCTTTTACGTATTATTTCAGCATACGGGGTTAGCCATGGGTCACTCTGGATAATTTTTGGTGTTTGTGCACTCATATGAGGGACTTATTCAGTAAAGGATTAAATTTATTGAAATTATTCGAAAATCGTTCGTCAAAGCATAAAATTTATTAGTCAAAAAAGGTAGTTAAATTTTTATAACTTACTTTCAATGGGTGAGTATTAAATCTAATTTGCTTATTTCCTTTGGATAAAGGAAAAATAAAAAACAAAACAGATGAGGAATTGTTTTCTGTGATATCATTTTTTGGCCTGAAAATTAACCTGTATCATGATCTCTTTATAAAAGTGAATAAAACTGATTTCATAAATTATCCTAACTTTGCGGTTTCAAAAAAACAGACTTTCATTGCAGGTTTATAATAAAATAGAAGGATTTAAAGCTGTTCATCCTGTTGTTACGATTGGTATTTTCGATGGGATTCACCTTGGGCATGTACAGATTCTGAAACGATTGAAAGAAATTTCGAATCAATCAGGTGGTGAAACAGTAGTTGTTACGCTTTGGCCGCATCCACGACAGGTTCTTGGAGATAAAGATACGAAAGTAAAACTGCTGTCAACCCTGGAGGAAAAGACAGAACTTATAAAACGTGCCGGGATGGATCATCTGATCATCCTGCCTTTTACCCAAAAGTTTGCGAACATTACATTCAGTGAATTTATTAAAAATTACCTGGTTAAAGGAATTAATGCTTCTCACATTGTGGTTGGCTATAACCATCATTTTGGCAAAGATCGAAAGGGAGGTTTTGAACAATTAGTTGAAAATGCAGTTCAATTTAATTTTAGTGTTGAAAGACTTGATCCTGTGATAATCAGTGACACTCAGGTTAGTTCATCCGCCATCCGGCAATTAATATCAGAGGGAAATATAGCGTTGGGAAACCGGCTTCTTGGGTATATGTATAGCTTGTCGGGGAAGGTTATTGAAGGTAAAAAACTGGGTAGAATTCTCGGATTTCCTACTGCTAATATTCATGTAACTGATGAAAATAAATTAATTCCAGCGTTGGGTGTGTATGCCGTTTTGGTCGAATCAGAAGACCATACATACCGGGGGATGCTGAATATCGGCTACCGGCCAACTCTTAAAGAACAGATACATCAATTTACCATTGAAGTTCATATTTTTGATTTTGATAAAAATATATACGGAAATGAGGTGAAAATCACTTTTATCGAAAGAATAAGGAGTGAGAAAAAATTTGAAAATGCTGACGGACTTATCCATCAGCTTAAGGAAGATCAGAAGTCATCAAATGAAATATTTGCCAGATTTTCACTGTAACATTCTGACTTCATTTAAGTATATTCAATGATTTTTATGTGCTTTTATTTATATTCGTAACACTTTAAAATAATTTAGGTTTAAAATGAAAACAGACACAACGTTAGAAATGCTGCCTTATAAAGTAAAAGATATCTCGTTGGCAGACTTTGGAAGAAAAGAGATAGAAATTGCAGAAAAAGAGATGCCGGGATTAATTGCAATCCGTAAAAAATACGCAAATCAGAAACCCCTTGCAGGAGCCAGAATCTCAGGTTCTCTCCACATGACTGTTCAAACCGCGGTATTAATTGAAACCCTTGTTGCTCTGGGTGCAAATGTCAGGTGGGCCAGTTGCAATATATTTTCAACGCAGGATCATGCGGCAGCAGCTATTGCAGCAGCCGGAATTCCCGTTTTCGCATGGAAAGGAGAAACCCTTGAAGAATATTGGTGGTGTACCGATCAGGCCTTAACTTTTGAGGGAGGTAAAGGTCCTAACCTGATAGTTGATGACGGGGGAGATGCAACACTATTCATTCATTTGGGATACAAAGCCGAGAATGATGCTACTGTTCTGGACAAAAAACCTTCGAGCAAAGAAGAGGGAATTATATTGAATCTGTTGAAAAAGATCCTTACGAATGATAGTGGTAAATGGCATCGTATTGTAAAAGAATGGAAAGGTGTTTCAGAAGAAACCACCACAGGTGTTCATCGGCTTTATCAGATGCAGGAAAAAGGCGAACTGCTGGTTCCGGCAATTAATGTAAACGATTCTGTCACTAAATCGAAATTTGATAATCTGTATGGTTGCCGCGAATCCTTGGCCGACGGTATTAAGCGGGCAACTGATGTAATGGTGGCTGGTAAGATAGTTGTTGTATTAGGGTATGGTGATGTTGGTAAGGGATGTGCTCAATCTATGCGCGGTTTTGGAGCAAGAGTACTGATTACTGAAATCGATCCGATTTGCGCGCTGCAGGCTGCTATGGAAGGCTTTGAAGTGACTACTATGGAAGAAGCTGTAAAAGAAGGAAATATTTTTGTCACCGCAACAGGTAACAAAGATGTTATTACAATTGACCATATGGTGAAAATGAAAGATCAGGCAATAGTTTGTAATATTGGTCATTTCGATAATGAAATTCAGGTCGATAAACTCACTGAATATACCGGAATAAAACCGGTAAATATAAAACCTCAGGTCGATAAATATATATTTCCCGATGGTCATGCCATATATCTTTTGGCAGAAGGAAGATTAGTAAATCTAGGTTGTGCCACGGGTCATCCGTCATTTGTTATGAGTAACTCATTTTCGAATCAGACACTGGCACAATTAGACTTATGGCAACATAATTATGAAATAGGTGTTTACAGGCTATCTAAGAAGCTGGATGAAGAAGTTGCCCGGTTTCATCTGGAACAATTGGGTGTAAAATTATCAAAACTTACGAAAGAACAGGCTGATTATCTGGGTATTTCTCAGGAAGGACCCTTCAAACCCGAGCATTACAGATATTGATTGTCTTTAATATCAATGATCTTATTTGAACGCGTAAAAACAGGACAACTGTTTTTACGTCTTTTTTAGTTAGAAACGAATAATAAAAAATAAAATCTACCTGGAATTTATAGACTATAATTTGTTTTTACAAATTATTGCTTTGAACAATTTTATTGATATCTAAGGTTAAATTAATTTTCAAGATTTTCAAAAATTACTCCTTTTAAAGATTTAATATCTTCAGGAATTTCTTCGTTTTGATTGATAATCACTGTATATCCTTTTTCAATTAAATTTAAAATTGTTTCTTTGTCGGGAATAAAGGAATATGTAACCAGATTGGTATAAAACATGGCTTCAACGGGTTTGTCATAATTAAATAATATACCATTCCGAAATTCTTTGTTGTCTATTTTCTTCAAATCTTTTACCCATTGAGGATTCCTTTCAATAATTTTAAAAGGTTTGATTCTTTCAATACAATATCTCAAAGGCAAGGCAATAAGCAATAAGAGTATTAAACCTGTTAACAATTTCAATTTGTATTTTTTTTGATATTCTGATAACCAAAAAAAGAAATCTGCAGTCATAAAAATTAATGCCGGACTAGTAAACAGAATATATGCCTGCATTTTTGTTTTTACAAATGAGAAGAAAAGGAAAGGTATCAAAAACCAAGCAGCAATTGACAGTTCTTTTTTGTTCTTCAGGTTCTTAAAATTTTTCCATAGAAACCATATCAGTGGCAAATAGATTAGTTCTCCGTAATTGATTCTGATTTTATTAAAATAATAGTAAAAAGGACCGGTTTGTTCATCAAGCACTTCAGTAATATGTTTGAAATTAAAACTCGCTTCCCATCGTGCTTCGGCAGGGAAAACGTTAAAAATATAAATTTGCCAGGGAAGAAATATCAGGATACTTGTAAACAACATGACTGTAAACTGAAATAGTATGGTTGTTGTTTTAAATTTTTTCGAATCGACAATCAATAAAAGCCAAATGGGTAATACAATAAGTGCCGGTAACCATTTTGACAATATTGCCGCTCCCATACTGATACCTGCAAGAATATTATAGAATGTCTTATTTTTTAATATGAAAAGTATACTGAAGAAGACTGCTAATTCAATAAAAAATAAAAAGAATATGTCAATATGGTCTGTGGCAACTCTTCCGCCTGTTAATTCAATTATTAGGCCATTTATAGAATATAAAAATGCAGCTAAATAACCGACCTTTCGATTAAAGATATAACTGCCAATCGAGTATGTTAACCATATCCCAATGGTTGACAGGAAAATTGAAGGTATTCTTAATGAAATTTCATTTATTCCAAACAGCCACATGCTAAGAGACATAGTCCATAATGGCAGGGGTTGTTTGTGTAGCCAGATATAATTTCCATTCCATACTTTAAAATCATAAGGAAAAACCGGATTATCATAAAGTGTTGGCTTTAAAGGATGTTTAATAAGGTTTTTTGCCACCAGGGCATGGAATCGTTCATCCCAGGGATGAAGATAAAAATCGGCTGACACATATATTCGAAGGAACAAACCGCAGAGCAGCAATAATACTATTGCAAGGCTGTATTGATCATTTCTCCAGAATTTCCAGGATAAATAGTATCCGATGGAACATAAGATAACTGTTAATATTCCAAAAACCAGATTTTCCATCCGTCAAAAATAGTATTATCTCCGGGTTTTTGAAAAATTACCTGTTTTACAAAAATTAACTCAATCGCTTTGAAAAATAAACTTTAGGGGAATTTACGATAAAATGGATGAGTTATGTAAGGATAAAAAAAAGAATAACTAATTATGATTGAAGGATTAACATTAAAGAATAGATGCAGAGTTTTATTACTCACTGTCAAATCTTCTGAAAAGCTTTATAGTTCCGTCGCCTGCTTTGTTGTCAAGTATGAGAGAATCGCCTGATATAGTGACTTTAACAAAATTTACATAATCTTCTTTTTGTGAGAATAATTTTATTTCGTTTGGCGTTCCTTCCGGGGTGGTAGCAGTTTCAAACCAATAAATCCCAGATGATTCAACCAGGTCATTCTTAAATTGAGTATACGTACCATCTGCAGAAAACAAATCTCTGACTGTATAGCCAACCGAATCGGGTGAAAGAACAAAGGGCAGACCCGAATTGGTATTGTAATAGGTTGACTTAACCCATATCCATTCACCTGTAATATTGCTTTCAACGTCCGAAATGAGTTTATCCTCATTTTGTTCACAGGTAAATGCAATAAAAAAAGGAATCAGAATGAAAAAAATTAATTTTAACTTCATAATTGTCGAAATTACTTCATTTTATACTTAATAGACAAAATTTTTATCAAAAAGTTGCGGCCATCCGTCAATTAAACATAAAAATTATCAGATCATATCAAGCTTTATCCTGTTAATTCTCATGAAATGCTGGTGTTTAAATTTCCCTGAAACTATAGTCAACAACCGGCTCTTATTTATACAATTAGATATTACAGCTGCAAAAAATATTCATATCAATAGTTAAAATAATCGGGGGTGGTTATCGAAAAGTGTGGGATGATTATCGCTGAACTTTTTAAGAATTTCGGTAATTATTGTCTCCCGCATAAACCGGGTTTTATTTTTTATTCTGAATCTGCTGCAATAATTGTTTATCGCATTTAATTCCAAATTATTAAATAGAATTGTTTGTTTGTTTATCCTTCTGAGATCAATTTCTTTTTTTCTTCTTCTCATAATGGGTCAGCTCTGTAATTTGCTTTTCAATTATAATACTCTTACCGAAAAAGGCTGGAAATAATTATAAACAACAAGACTTCTCGATGGGTTTAATTTAAGAGATATGAAATTTTAATTTCTTAGGGAAATTTCATAAATATTTCATATTGAAAGATTTAAACAGAGAGCAAAATTTTTATGGTTACGAATTAACTTCTGAGTGAGATGTTAAAAAGAATTCCGGATTGGTTATCGGATTTGATTTCCCGACCGAATGAGTTGGAAAAAATATTTGATTTCTAATATTTTCAGCAGGAAAGCCATGACAGCTGAAAAGACAATAAATAATCCGATTTGAACTATCCAGATTACATTTACTTTTTTAATAAAAAATACAAAGGCAACGATTATACCGGTAAAAATGAGGAATTTTAGTAGTAGAAGATAATTAATTTTAAATTTAAAAACCTTTGTGGCTGCAGCAGCCTGTAAAAGGGCAGTGATAAATTGAGCGGATAAGTTTGCCATGGCTGAACCTACAGCTCCATAAAGAGGAATAAAAAGCAGGTTGACAATTAAACTTACAATTACTCCGATACCAGCAATATAAATCAGTATTTTAAGATTTCCGTTTGCGGTTAATAAAGCGCCGAATATGTAGGTAGAACACATTCCCAAAAATCCGGGCATTATAATTCCAAATACTTTTGCGGATAAGTTAAGATGCTCTGAATAAAACAAGTGAATTATTTCTGTACGAAAAAATATGGATGCTACAGATACAATGATGGCAGGTACAACAATTATAATGGATGCCATCTGAACCAATTGCTCCACCGATTCTCTGTTTTTCAGCATCTTGGCAAACATAGGTAACAGAATAATCGCAAACAGATATCCATAATTTTGCATCATTTCAAGAAACCTGAAACTGTGTGCATATATTCCAGCCTGGATGTTTCCATTGGGAAGTAGTTGTTTTAACAGCACAGAATCAATTCGCAAATACGACGCCATAAGCAGCATTAGCAAAGCATAGGGCAGACTTCTCCGTATAATAAAAAGGTTATTTTGTAAATCAAAATTCAATTTAATTTTGCCGGCCTTTCCAAGTACTATCAGAAAGGAAACTGCAAGTGTGAATGTATAAGAAAAAGTCTGTGCGTAAATAAACCATTCAATTTTAAAGGGGTTGGAAGTAATATGTCCCCACAGTAATGAACCGCAAATAATAATTAATAATGTCTTATCAAGAACTGAAATAATGCTTTCGGTTTTGAAGAGTTGCAAACCGCCTATATTGGCTCGAAAATACAATATCATGCTGGCTAAAAACTGGTTAAACAACAAAATAAGTAACAATTGAATCTCGTACCAGCTGAAATCAGACAAAACCGCAATCAGGAGACAAACGATAAAATAGAACATCGCAAGCATTAATTTCAAGGCGATGATGTTCGAAAGATATTTTGGTAACAGATTGTGATGTCTGGCAATTTCTCTACGTGTAAAATTTTCAATGCCCATATCTAACAGAACCTGGAACATTAAAGATAAGCTCAGAAGCGGAAAATAGATGCCATAGGAAGCAGGGACCGCATTCTGAATTCCAACATCAATACCAAGAACATAGAAAGGTTTGATTAGTAAATTTAAGAATAACAGAAAGGCAAGGTTTGTAACAAATTTTCTTTTCAACTTTTTTTCTATTATATCAGTACAAATGTAATTTTTTTTCAAACAGATTATCTGTTAATTATTATCGATTTCTTGGGGTTTGCTTTTTTCAGTTGCATTACTAAATTTTTTCCGGTAAAATATTAATAAATGGTTAGTGAATAAATATCGGGGATTAAATAAACCTAATTCATTAGCTTTGTGAAATCTATATACAACGTTTAAATTTTGTTTCGGGGTGACGGAAAGCAATAAATTAAAATCGAGTTTTTCAATGAATTTTCTTGAGGCTGGTTGTGATGAGGCAGGAAGAGGTTGCCTGGCAGGTCCGGTTTATGCAGCAGCCGTTATTCTTCCCTCTGACTACCATCATAAACTTTTAAACGATTCAAAAAGGCTTTCGGAAAAAACCAGGTATACTCTTAGAATAGTAATTGAAAAAGAAGCAATTGCATGGGCCGTTGAAAGTGTGGTTCCCGAAGAAATAGATCAGATAAATATTTTTAAAGCATCAATGCTTGCGATGCATCGGGCAATCGAAAAACTTCATATTATTCCCGAACTTCTTTTAATCGATGGAAATAAATTCCTGAAATATAAAGATATTCCCTATCAATGCATTGTGAAAGGTGATGGAAAATTCTTTTCAATTGCTGCTGCTTCAGTATTGGCTAAGACCTATAGGGATGATTACATGAAAAAAATTCATGAAGAATTTAATTATTACTTTTGGGACAAAAATAAAGGTTATCCAACAGTTATACATAGAAAAGCTATTGCTAAGTACGGAATATCTCCTTATCACCGTAAATCATTCCGTCTGTTAAATAACCAGCTGAGTTTTACTTTTTTTGACGGGGAATAAATTATTTTCAGATGTGGATGAAATTTAGTAATTTGCGTCAATGCTTAAAGACATAATGAATATTACTTTACTCGATCTCTTCACCGTATTCATGGTTCTGTTTGCTGTAATTGATATTACAGGATCAATTCCTATTATAATTGATATTAAAAGAAAAGCCGGTTCCATTGATGCATTGAGATCTACCTTAATCGCATATGCAATTATGCTGGCATTTCTCTTTTTTGGTGAACCGTTTTTAAATCTATTTAGTGTTGACATTGAATCATTTGCAATTGCAGGTTCGTTTGTATTGCTTTTTCTTGGATTGGAAATGGTGCTTGGGATTGAATTTTTCAAAATGGATGCCATAAAAAGTTCGTCTGTTGTGCCGATTGCATTTCCACTCGTTGCTGGAGCAGGAACTTTTACAACCTTAATTTCATTAAAAGCAGAATATAATCTTTCGGTAATTTTTATTGCTCTTACCTTAAATATGATAGTCGTTTATTTTGTATTAAGGGCTACTCAATTTTTCGAAAAAATTTTAGGTGTTGCCGGAATACAAATCTTGAAAAAAATATTTGGCATTATTCTGCTTGCAATCGCAATTCGACTTTTTATCTCAAGTACAGGAATTCACTTAGGACATGTCAAATAAAATCATTATTTACACAGATGGCGCTGCAAGTGGTAATCCCGGTCCGGGGGGGTACGGAGTTGTCTTGATATCAGGAAACCACAGGAAGGAGCTTTCACAAGGTTTCCGGTTAACCACCAATAACCGAATGGAATTGCTTGCAGTTATTGTTGGTCTTGAAGCGCTTAAATTCGAAAATAGTGCTGTTACTATTTATACCGATTCAAAATATGTTGCTGAATCAGTTGAAAAAGGATGGGTTTTCAGTTGGGAAAAAACTCGTTTTAAAAAGAAAAAAAATCCCGATCTCTGGATAAGATTTTTAGATGTTTACCGGAAGCATAAAGTTAATTTTATCTGGATTAAAGGACACAATAACAATCCCGAAAATGAAATTTGTGATCAATTGGCCGTAGCTGCATCGAAATCTAAAAACTTAATTGTCGATAAAGAATACATCAAAGAACGACAGGATATAATAAATCTCGATGATTGATCTAAAATTTTAAAAATTTTCGTAATTTCAATATCTTTGATGTCAAACCAACCAGGAAGAAAAAGTATGCTGGAAGAGCCGAAAATGAATGTATTGCTAACCTATATCGGGCCGTTAAAATATGATACGATTGGTCAGCTGATTAATAAATTAAAAGATTTGGCTTCAGAGTTAGGCATAAAACTTGTTTTGTATAAAAAGATACTCCTTGTAATGATTGAATCTCTCGAAAATATCCTCAAATATAATGAGCATATGGAAGAGGATTTACATCTTAAAAAAAAGTTTTTACCTAAATTCACCATCGAACATTCGGGTGACAAATATATTCTGATCTCTTCCAATACTATTCTTTCATCCGATGTTAAAGATTTAAATAAAAAACTTACCCTGATTAACAGCCTGAATCCGGAAGGACTGAAAAAATTGTATAAAACCACTATTACCAATGGTCAGTTTACACAGAAAGGTGGTGCAGGTTTGGGATTTATTGAAATAGCAAAAATTGCTTCGGAAAAAATAGAATTCGGTTTTGAAATCATCAACGACAAATACACCTATTATTGGTTACAGGTAACCATTAACGATAATTGCAACTAGGTTACTTTAGCTATCTTTTCCACCAAACATTGGTTAATATCCGATTCCGTACGCATTATGAATCGAAACCGGACAGTTTTGAAATAAAATATTTTGATTAATACATTGATTAAATGGCATATATGCTTTATGGCATATTTTATGTTAACTATTTAAAAATTAGCATTTTTTTTGAAATAAGATCAGGTTTACGGAAATGCTATTTTAGAAGGAAGAAATGGCGAAGAATTCCGGTCTTGATTTAAAACAAATGATTAATTACCCGAACGAGTGAATATAATACTTAGAGTGATTTCATTTTTGCACTTGATATTTTTCTCTGGGAGAAAATGGATGATGGATTTTCTTTGAAAAGTAAATAATCTAATGGTTAACAAATGTTCAGGAATTTTATAAAAGCTGCCACAAGGTATATTCTGAATTATCAGATACTATCCATTATTAATGTTCTGGGGCTTACCATCGGAATAGCCAGCAGTCTTATTATATATCTTTATATTTCGCGTGAACTGAGCTACGACAAATTCAATGCAAATTATGATAAGATATACCGGATTGGCGTTAAGGGAAAACTTAGGGGCGCTGACCTAAATCAGGCTATTTCGGCACCTGTTATGGCTAAAACACTGAAAGATGAATTCAAGGATATTACTGAAACTGTCAGAATTGGGAGATATGGTGCATGGTTAATAACATACAACAATATTAAATATAACGAGGATAATCTGCTTTTTGCCGACTCAAGCTTCTTTAAAATATTTTCATTCAAACTATTGAGAGGCGATCCCCAAACATCGCTGTCAAAACCCAATAGCATTATACTTACGGAGACTACTGCCCAAAAATATTTTGGAAATGAAGATCCGATGGGTAAATTGCTGAAGATTGAAAATGATACCACTTTTTATAAAGTTACCGGAATTCTGCAGGATATTCCTGTCAATTCCCACCTTCATTTTGATATGCTGGCTTCGTTGATAACCCTTAAAAAAGCTTTGCATGATTACTGGATTAGTCACAATGTGTATACCTATTTCATGGTTCGGGAAGGAACAAATATTAAATCTTTAACCGATAGTATTAATCTGTTAGTAGACAAATTTGTTATTCCCCAATTGGATGAAGCTCTTGGTTTAAATCCGGGAGAATTTCAGTCAGCCGGAAATTCATACAGCTTTTTTGTACAATCGCTTGCAGATATCCATCTTAAATCTAATTTGAGCGCAGAACTTGAACCTAATGGAAACATTACATATATCTATATATTTTCCATACTTGCAATTATAATTATCATAATTGCCTGCATAAATTTTATGAATCTTTCTACAGCCAGGGCTGCCCAAAGGGCAAAAGAAGTGGGTATCAGGAAAATTGCAGGATCAGGAAGAATGGCTTTGATAAGACAATTTATTACAGAATCTGTATTATTAAGTCTTCTGGCTACCACAATGGCTTTGCTGGTGGTTGAAATTGTACTGCCTCAGTTTAATAAATATATTGGTTTAAATTTAAATGTAAATCAGCTTGCCAATTATTCCAGTATCATACTTTTATTAATCTTTGCGGTGATAGTAGGAATATTGGCAGGTAGTTTTCCTGCCTATTATCTTGCCTCTTTCAAACCTGTATTAGTTCTTAGAAATAATGCAAAAGACGAATCGGGCAATCTCAGGCTTAGAATGGGACTGGTATTTTTTCAGTTTTTTGTATCTATATTTTTTATCATCGTTACCTTAATTTTGTTTGACCAATATAAATATCTTATTCATAAAGACATAGGTTTTGACAAAAAGAATTTGTTAATTATCAGGAGATCGGATGCAATAAAAAATAATATGGAAAATTTCAGGCACGATGTGCTTAAAAATCCTGCCGTAATCTCTGTTGCTTATTCCAATTCTGTTCCCGGAAAACAATTTATGAAATCGAGTTTCATTTTGAAAGATTCTATAAAAGAAACCACAATGCTGATGAATCTTTTGTTTGTTAGCAGCGATTTTGATAAAACTTACAAACTGAGGGTGAAACAAGGCAGGTTTTTTCAATCAGCCTGTTCTTCCGACTCGTTTGTGTGTATCGTGAATGAAACAGCAGCCAGATTAATCGGGAATGAACAGGTACTAGACAGAAAACTTGTAATACCTGTACCCAAAGAAAAAAAGGATATTAAAAAAGATGGATACAATATTATTGGTGTTATTGATAATTTCAATTTCAGCAGCCTGCAAGACAGCATTGGACCACTTGTAATGTTAAAAATGCCGGAAAGTTGGGAAGGATATATTTCAGTAAATGTTGCACCTGAAAATCTTGATCAAACTGTAACATTTCTGAAAAATAACTGGGAGAAATATACCAGCGCTTACCCGTTTGTTTCGTATTTGCTAAATGATGAGCTTACTTCAGGTTACAGCCTGATTGAAAAAACGGGACGGATATTTTCCATCTTTTCACTGATTACCATTCTTGTTGCTTTTTTGGGATTATACGGATTGGTACTTTTTACGGCTAATATCCGATTGAGAGAAATAGGATTACGAAAAATACTGGGCTCTTCGAAAACTAAGGTTACCTTTCTTCTTATAAAAGATATCTTTCTTTTGATTGCAGGTGCAGCTGTATTATCGGGATTGGTCGCTTATTTTCTTACACAGTGGTGGTTGACCGATTTTCATTATCATATCGGATTAAATCCTGAGTATTTCGTTTTTACTATCATCGGGGTATTAATACTGGCTGCTGTTACCATTATTCTTCAGGTTATCGGTACGGCCAGGGTTAAACCTGGAGAAGCCTTAAGATACGAATAGCCGGAAATTTATTTTTTTCTTTCAGAAGGAAGAAGGCTCAAATCGATGGTAATAAGCAGGGCGATAAAAAATCCAGGAACTAAATCGTAAATCATACCGCTTAAAAATTCAGGCTAATTATCCAACGGGGTAATGATACATTGAATACCTGCCGGACTCGCAAAATATGGCCAGGAAGTTACCAGGATATCGGCGCCGGAAAGCGCATATTCTTTAACATTATCAATTGTAATTTTACCGGAAGCTGCAATTTTCAAAGCAGGATGAATTTTAAGTAATTCCTGTTTCAGAGTTTTAATAGATGCGGTATCAAAATCGGTAAGTTGTATGATATCCACTTTTGCATGAGCAATTTTCAAAGCGTCTTCTTTTGTTTTTGCTTCAATTGAAACCGTTCTGCTGCCAATAACTTTCTTTTGTTCTTTTAATCTTTTTTCCAAAACCTCGAGGTTTGTAAGAAAACTGTAATGATTTTTAAATACAAGAATGGATTCAGACAGGCCCAGCCTGTGTATGCTGGCTCCTCCTGCCTGTACTGCCTTCACAGCAACTTTTTTGGTATAAGGAATGATTTTACGTGAGGTGCCGATAACAATATTCGGATTGACTTCTGTAGCTGCATCCACAAGTTTTCGGGTTCTTGTGGCAATTCCCGAAGCAAAACCCATTAGATTTTCAGAAACTCTCCACACCGTATGGATATTTTTAGATAATCCTTCGCCTTCCAGAAATTTTACCCCTTTTTCAATAAACTCACCCGAAGGAGTAAAAAGAGTAGTATAAATCGACAATTTCGAAAACATTTTCAGCACTTCTTCGGTACAACAAACCACCGTATCTTCGGTAGTAGCGAACTGTATCTTAGCCGGCTTGTTTTCAAGCTTTAATAAAGTAGTTGTTAAATCATAATAGGGTACATCCTCGGTGATAAGGGCCTCAATTTCGCTGTCTGTAAAGTAGATCATTTGGTCGGAGATTAAATTTTTTGATTAAATTAAACAAAATTTCTCCGAATGCAAAATCAGGTATAATTTGGGTTTTACCTTTCCATACAGATTGTCAGATTTGACTGAGGAATTGCGGGTATTATTAATACCTGGTTACCATAAAATCAACATTGCATCCAGTCCCGATTCTGGGAGTAAGAATAAGGTTTAGATTCATATCAAGAATACAAATATATGCACCTGTATAGGTTTTAATATCAATATTATAAGCTATTTTATTATTATGATGTATATTTTATTCATCACTTAAAATGTGTATTTCAATTGATGATGAAAATATGCAAAGGGTTGCGTTTAAAATTCAGCATCCAATTTCAAAAATTAAGATAATATTTTCCTGATTTACATTTCTAACAATCTGGATTATTTGCTGTTCTAATAAAGTGATTGTTTTCTAAAATTCGTATCTTTAATTAGTTATAAAAATAATATGGCAAAACGCGATGTACATAACCCGGAGGCAAATGATATCCGAATTGGAATTGATGCCGATTCGATTGCCCGTGCTTTTCTCGACAACCTTTACTATACGCAAGGTGTAACTTTAATTAATGCCAGCAAAAATGATTTATACCTGGCATTGTCCCTTACTGTCCGCGATCGAATGCTGTCGTCATGGAACAAAGCCTTGCAGGATGTCATAGAATCAAAGATTGATAAAAAATTCAAAATTGTATCCTATTTATCCGCAGAGTTTTTACCCGGTCCACACCTGGCAAATAACCTGGTTTGCCTGGGCGTATTGGAAGAAACCAAAAAAGCAATGGAATCACTTGCCATCGATCTGGATGAACTACTCGATCAGGAAGAAGAACCCGGACTTGGCAATGGCGGACTGGGTCGGTTGGCTTCCTGTTTTCTGGATTCACTGGCAACGCTTGATATACCTGCTTTTGGATACGGTATTCGTTATGAGTTTGGCATTTTCGACCAGGAAATAAAAAGCGGATGGCAGGTGGAAGTTACCGATAAGTGGTTGCAAAACGGAAATCCATGGGAAATTGCAAAACCAGATTTATGTCAGGAAGTACACCTGGGCGGATATACCGAGGGGTACTTCGACGAAAAAGGCAAATACCGGGTAAGCTGGAAAGCAGGCAGGGTAATAAAAGGTATTCCTTACGATACGCCCATAATAGGTTATGTAGACAAAAACTGCAATACCATGCGTTTGTGGAAAGCCGAAGCAATTGAATCATTTGATTTCAATGACTTTAATCTTGGTGATTATTACGCGGCGGTTGACGAAAAAGTAGCCTCTGAAACCATTACAAAAGTGTTATACCCCAATGATGAAACTGAAGCCGGGAAGGAATTGCGGCTGATTCAGCAGTATTTTTTTGTTTCCTGTTCGCTGAAAGATATGATACGGATCCATTATTTCCGGAACGAGGAGATTAGAACTTTTCATCAGCATTTTGCCATTCAGATGAATGATACACATCCTTCCATTGCAGTAGCGGAACTGATGCGTATTCTGTTAGACGATTACCTGCTGGAGTGGGAGGAAGCATGGCATATAACTACAAATACCCTCGCATATACCAATCATACCATCATGCCGGAAGCGCTTGAAAAATGGTGTGTAGAACTTTTCAGAAGATTATTGCCAAGGCACCTGGAAATTATTTACGAAATCAATTTCAGGTTTTTAAAAGAGGTGCAGGAAAAATTTCCGGGTGACAATGACCGAACCTATCGCATGTCTATTATCGATGAAGCAGGATGTAAGTATGTGCGTATGGCGAACCTTGCAACCATCGGAAGCCATAGTGTGAATGGTGTGGCAGCCCTGCACAGCGAACTGCTTAAAAAATATGTGCTGAACGATTTCTTTACTCTTTGGCCAGACAAGTTTTACAATGTCACCAATGGTGTTACACCACGCAGATGGATTGCTGTTTGTAATCCTGGCCTTTCTTCATTATTAAGCCGGTATATCGGAGAAGATTGGATAAGCAATTACAATAGTGCAATTAAAGCAGTTGAACAATATGTGGATGATAAGAAATTCAGGACTCAATGGCATGAAGTCATTCAACAGAATAAGATACGCTTGCAACAATGGGTTAAAAACCATACCGGCATTAAAATTCGTACCGATGCCTTATATGATGTGCAGGTGAAACGAATTCATGAATATAAGCGCCAGCATCTTAATGTGTTGCATATACTTACCCTTTACAATAAACTAAAAGAAAATCCAGGACTTGACGTACCCCCGCGCGTAGTTTTTTTTGGAGGGAAAGCTGCTCCCGCGTATTTTATGGCAAAACTGATTATCAAACTGATAAATGATGTCGGCTCAGTCATCAACAACGATAAAACTATAAATGATAAACTAAAGGTTGTTTTTCTGCCAAACTTCAATGTGCAGACGGGACACCTGGTTTATCCGGCAGCCGATTTGTCAGAACAGATCTCCCTGGCAGGGAAAGAGGCTTCCGGTACAGGCAATATGAAATTTGGGATGAACGGGGCCCTGACCATTGGGACACTTGATGGGGCCAATGTTGAGATTCGGGATGAGGTAGGCGCTGAAAACTTTTTCTTGTTTGGTCTCTCTTCCGAAGAGGTTTTGAAACAGAAATCTACCGGGTACAATCCGATGAATTATTACAACGACAACCAAATGCTACATAAAATTATCGATCAGATCTCATCAGGGGCATATTCCAACGGGGATACTTCTATCTACCGGCCGTTTGTTGATTCACTTAAATACAGGGATGAATATATGACATTTGCCGATTACCAGTCGTATATCGATTGCCAGGAGCAGGTTGGTAAAACTTATCTCGACAAGGAAAAATGGACATCCATGTCTATTCTCAACCTGGCACGAATGGGAAAATTTTCTTCCGACCGGTCTATTCTCGAATATGCCAGGAATATTTGGAAGACGTTGGTATGAAATAATATTCCCTTTTTACCGGAGTATTCCGAAGACTTATGGTTGGATTCGAATAGCTGAAAAATAATAGTATGATAAAAATGAATTTTATTCCAATGCCTTATTTAGCTTGGGGATGTCATCATTTTTCGGAATAAAACTGCTGCTTAATAATTCAATCATCCAGTGATCCTTTGTCTTCACCAGATAATAAATGTTGCGCCAGGGTATTTTAGGAGTATATAAGGGCATCGTATATTGTTCAATCACTACGGCAGATTTGCCATCGGGAGCAACCTTTGCCTTTCGTTCATTGATATAATTAATTTCAGGAGCAGAATCAGCTAGCATCTGTGTCCATAATTCAGTGATTTGCTGTTTCGTCCAGAATTCTGACGGGTCGGTTCCGCAACATAATGCATCGTCAGCCAGGTACGATGACAGGGTTGCAACATCTTTGGCATCAAATGCCGCGTTAAACGTATCAAATATGGAATCAATAACAGCTCTTTCAGCTGCAGTATCAATTGAAACAGGTTTGGGGGTTTGTTGGCAGGCAGTTATTACCAGCACTGCAATGGAAAAAATAAAATAGATTTTTTTCATGGCTTTAATTTTTAATGATTACAACTAAGAATCTAAAAGACATTATTAAACGAAAGATAAACAATTCAAAAGTCAAAGTCAAATTTACATATTCAACATATTGATTTCCATTACAGTCGCCCCGATTCGCCGAGTGACAGATATTCCATATGGCTTAGCTAAATAGTTAATGAATTCCCAACAGGTTATCAACTAATGAAAAATGTTTTTAATTTATTATTAAGAAAAACAAGGCAAAGACTTTACGATTAAAATCACTCGGCAGAGCCAGGCGATTAGTCGTAAGATTAAAATAAATCATGTTTTATAAATCCAAAAGTGGGTTACATAATTATCTGACTTATTTTAAATCATTTAATCACTATTAATTGAATCATCAATATAAAGCATATTGAAAGCTATAGTAATTTATAGGTCAGAATAAAGAATTAATTAATCAAGATTTTAATCGGTTTTATTTTTGAGCCGTCAGAAAATGAAACGAAATAAATACCTGTCGGATAAGCTGAGACATCAATATCAATGGGAATAGAAGATATTTTTTGACTGTACACTAATATTCCCTGCATAGAATAAATAGAACATAAATCTGCAGGGATCGATTCATTTTTGAACATTACGATCAAATGATCAGATTGTAGTTCAATGAAATATTCAACCTCAGGAGTTTCATTAAGATTTGTTACAACTTCTTGATTGCTAATTGAAATTAAACAGGATCCTGACACATTTGAACCATCTTTCGCCATGGCTTTAACGTTGACAAAACCGTTTGCTATCGCCGTAACCATTCCATAAGTGTCAACAGAAGCAGTTCCTGTCTGATTTACTACAGTCCATTCGACAGAAGTATCCGAAGCATTTTTTGGTATAATGTTGGTTACAAATTGCATTGTGCCATTTTTGGTATCAATTATATGAATCTGGTTATCAGCCGGATATACTTCAATGGATTGAACCATAACAGACTGTTCCAAAATTGTAATAACCAGTATATCTGAAATTTCGGCATTTTCAGCTGAAGTTACTTTAGCTGTGACAGTGCCTTTGGAAATTGCAGTAACTAAACCTGAAGCATTTATGGATGCCTGTCCGGTACCATTTTGTATAGACCAGATTACAGACTTATTGGTTGCATTGAAAGGTGTTATGTTAACATTAAGTTGCAATGTACCGTTATCAGACAAAATGGTTGTAGTTCCTCCTGCCCCGGTAACTGTTATTCCAATTACCGGAATAATCTGATTGGAAATGGCAATTGTCAGCGTACCAAAAACCCCTGAACCATCATTTGCTGTGGCTTTAGCTGTGACTGTGCCATTGGATATAGCAGTTACCAATCCTGAATCACTGATGGATGCCTGTCCTGTGCCATTCTCAATTGACCAGGTCACCGTCTTGTCAGTTGCATTGGATGGTGTTATAACTGCACTTAACTGCAATGTACCTTTATCGGAGGTAATGGTTGTGGCTCCTCCTGTGCCCGAAACTGAAATGGCTGTTACCGGAATGGTGGTTGTTTCTCCTCCATCCCATCCTGCAATCCTTGCCAGCATCCACCATGTTGCTTTGGCTAATCTCAGAGCTCCAACCGTTCCTATATGACCACCCGTATAATCACCTTCCAGATTGTCGGGATGTATTACCGGATATGTATGTCCATCCCATGATGCTGTTTCTTGTTGTCCGTCATCGTTATAAGAAAGTATGTCTGCATAATCAAAAAATATACTTGAAGGATGAGCGTCTATATAGTCCCGGATATGTTCCCATTTTAGATATTGTTCATATCCTGCTGCTCCTGATGACATATAATCATCAATGGGTCCTGTGGTAAAAAATACCTTGGTTGAATATCCATTGGTACTGCAATAATCAACATATTCCTGAGTGGCTCTTAAATAGCTCTGATACAAATTCTCCCCATCATCATAACAATGACCAAATCCTATTGCACTTATGTTCAGACTATGTGTATTGCTATACGTAATACCTGCTTTCGTTCTTGCTACAGCCGCCGGATTGTATGTATACGTCGGATAGTCGTAGAAACAGCACCAATCTTCTTCGCCATAACTATAGATCCAACCCGATGAATGATCTATATCTCCCCATGTTGCCCGGCTTGCCCTGAGATGTGATGTCGTATATGCCTCAGGAGTTCCTGACTCAGTTACACTTGCTGCATACGCAGGGTATAATGTTTCTAATACTACCAGTCCAGCTCTATATCCTGCACTGTGAGATTCCCCTGCTACTACAAGCCACATCTTTTTAACTTCATCAATATACTGTTGGGGAATATCCTGAAATTTATCAACCTTTGTATGATCAGCAATAATCTGACCATAATGAATTACAAAAACATTGGTTAATATTATAAGTAAAATTGTTCTTTTCATAGCTATAAAGTAAAATATCCAGTAATCAGAAATTTAAAAGCGGAAACTAAATCATTCCTGATTTTTTAGGATTGTTAACGTTTGTGGAAAAAGTGCGTTCTATTATTCTCTTTTTATGTATAAGCACGAAATCGCCTTTTAGTTTAAACTGACTTTAGTTATCTTTGAATCACAAACTTCAGTGGTGCAATAAATTGATTTCCTTTAAAGGAAATAATGTATATTCCATCAGGTAATGATGAAATATCTACAATCGTTGGATTTTGTAAGACTTTGTCTGTTTTCATCAGAGCACCGCTAATTGAATATATAAAACAATCATTGTCAGCTATCAGATTATCGTTTGATTCGATATATAATTTATCAAATAATTGATAAATCCTGATTGGCTGATTATTCCAAGCGTCAAGATTTGTCGGCACCAACGGATCACTAATCGTAACCATACAAAAGCCTGTTACATTGGAGCCATCCTGAGCTGCAGCAATAACTTTAACTGTACCCTTGGATTTAGCAGTTAAGAGACCATTATCATCGATGGTTGCATTACCAGAATGATTTTCCAATGACCAATGAATGATTTGATTTGATGCATTTTGAGGTATAATTTTAGCCTTCAGCTGTAGCGTTCCTTTTTTATCATATATATCAGATATAGAAACATCATCTGTTGAAACTACAATGGATTCAACCCGTATGATTTGACCCGTTATCGTTATTTCCAATGTTCCGAAAGCATCTGAACCATCTTTGGCAATTGCCATGACAGTAACGGATCCGTTTGCAACAGCAGATAATAAACCAGAAGATTTAATTGTAGCCTGTCCCGAACCGTCTCTAACTGACCAAACAACATTTTGTGTTGGAACATTGTCTGGCATAACAGATGCGCTTAATTGCAGTGTGCCCTTGTCAGTGTTAATTAGGGTTGATCCTCCAACTCCTTTAATCGTGATCCCAGAATTCGGTAATATTTGTTTTGTAAGGATTTTACTGTTGTCTAGTACTATATTATCAAATAATTGATTTTGTGAATCTTGTGAAATTATTGTTATCAGTACCGGGTCGCTATAGACAGCTTCCAGGTTGCCGCTCATCACTCCCCGTCTGTAATAAGTATTTGCAATTAATGCCGGTGGTGCATAATCCGAAAGTGTCGCCCCTGGTATATCTGTCCATACCGTGCTGTCAGATGAAATCTGCCACTGATAGGTGTAACTGCCTGTACCTCCAATTGGCGCTGTTAACTCTGTCAGCGCAGCAGGAGTTGAGTTATAACATATAGTCTGCGAAGTTCCGATGGTGCCTGCTGATAGTGTGTCGGCTCCCGATATCGCAAACACCACATCTCTGAAGTAACAACTGTTTACTGTAGATTTAGGAACAGTTCCCAGTGTTGGTGTATAAACCCCTCGCTGGTACCTCAAATATGCCCCGTGCTGTGAGGGACTGAAATTGTTGCTTATTACAAAATACCTGTCAGCCGAGTTTGATATACTAATGATGTAGGTATGGTTGGCCTCTACTGCAACCGGTGATGGTAATGTATATGTACGCCAGCCATGCAGCCCCGGTGAAAAATTCCATGTAAAAGGTCCTGCTGCCAGGGTATATGTCGTACCATTGAGTTCCCACAGTCGTACGATATGATCACCCCCTTCATTTACATGACTGTACAAACGGGCTTTGGTTATATACCCGTCTGATAGGACCTGGAATTCTGTGCCCAATTCATAAGGCGTGAAATGAGACGAGGAGACTGGAACCTCGGTTCTGAATATAGAGTCAACAGGAACACGCACATACTGGATTACTTCTAAAGTGATGCCGGTACCCAGGTTCTGGGCAGGGCAACCACCGGCATCTGTTACCGATGTTAGTGAATAATTGTAACTTCCTGCGGTAAGTATCCCTGTGGAGATATTCGTCCCGCTGGCATAATTTGAAATTGCAGACTGGGAAACTCCGTTCCGTGTATAATTGATGACGTAAGGAGCTGTACTTCCTGTAATATCCACATGTAAATTGGTGGAAGTGTTTTCGTCTATCGTATCATTATCATAAATCTGTGCTAACGTAATCAGTGGAGATATAGATATCAGTACCGGGTCGCTATAAACAGATTCCAGACTGCCACACATCACACCACGTCTGTAATAAGTATTTGCAATTAATGCCGGTGGGGCATAGCCTGATAGTGTTGCCCCCGGTATATCCGTCCATTCTGTGCTGTCAGGTGAGCTCTGCCATTGGTAAGCGTAACTGCCTGTCCCTCCCGCGGGAGACGTTATCTCTGTTAATGCCACAGGTGCTGTGTTGTAACATATCGTTTGGGAAGTTCCGATGGCGCCTGGCGTGAGCGTGTCAGCTCCTGATATGGCAAATACTACATCCCTGAAATAACAACTGTTTACTGTAGATTTAGGAACAGTTCCCAGTGTTGGTGTATAAACCCCTCGCTGGTACCTCAAATATGCCCCGTGCTGTGAGGGACTGAAATTGTTGCTTATTACAAAATACCTGTCAGCCGAGTTTGATATACTAATGATGTAGGTATGGTTGGCCTCTACTGCAACCGGTGATGGTAATGTATATGTACGCCAGCCATGCAGCCCCGGTGAAAAATTCCATGTAAAAGGTCCTGCTGCCAGGGTATATGTCGTACCATTGAGTTCCCACAGTCGTACGATATGATCACCCCCTTCATTTACATGACTGTACAAACGGGCTTTGGTTATATACCCGTCTGATAGGACCTGGAATTCTGTGCCCAATTCATAAGGCGTGAAATGAGACGAGGAGACTGGAACCTCGGTTCTGAATATAGAGTCAACAGGAACACGCACATACTGGATTACTTCTAAAGTGATGCCGGTACCCAGGTTCTGGGCAGGGCAACCACCGGCATCTGTTACCGATGTTAGTGAATAATTGTAACTTCCTGCGGTAAGTATCCCTGTGGAGATATTCGTCCCGCTGGCATAATTTGAAATTGCAGACTGGGAAACTCCGTTCCGTGTATAATTGATGACGTAAGGAGCTGTACTTCCTGTAATATCCACATGTAAATTGGTGGAAGTGTTTTCGTCTATCGTATCATTATCATAAATCTGTGCTAACGTAATCAGTGGAGATATAGATATCAGTACCGGGTCGCTATAAACAGATTCCAGACTGCCACTCATCACACCACGTCTGTAATAAGTATTTGCAATTAATGCCGGTGGGGCATAGCCTGATAGTGTTGCCCCCG
Source organism: uncultured Bacteroidales bacterium (assembly GCA_963781805.1). Classification (GTDB taxonomy): domain Bacteria; phylum Bacteroidota; class Bacteroidia; order Bacteroidales; family UBA10428; genus JAFGPL01. Next base: position 2,795,264 of record CAWAHF010000004.1, on the reverse strand, counting down.
GTATATCCGTCCATTCTGTGCTGTCAGGTGAGCTCTGCCATTGGTAAGCGTAACTGCCTGTCCCTCCCGCGGGAGACGTTATCTCTGTTAATGCCACAGGTGCTGTGTTGTAACATATCGTTTGGGAAGTTCCGATGGCGCCTGGCGTGAGCGTGTCAGCTCCTGATATGGCAAATACTACATCCCTGAAATAACAACTGTTTACTGTAGATTTAGGAACAGTTCCCAGTGTTGGTGTATAAACCCCTCGCTGGTACCTCAAATATGCCCCGTGCTGTGAGGGACTGAAATTGTTGCTTATTACAAAATACCTGTCAGCCGAGTTTGATATACTAATGATGTAGGTATGGTTGGCCTCTACTGCAACCGGTGATGGTAATGTATATGTACGCCAGCCATGCAGCCCCGGTGAAAAATTCCATGTAAAAGGTCCTGCTGCCAGGGTATATGTCGTACCATTGAGTTCCCACAGTCGTACGATATGATCACCCCCTTCATTTACATGACTGTACAAACGGGCTTTGGTTATATACCCGTCTGATAGGACCTGGAATTCTGTGCCCAATTCATAAGGCGTGAAATGAGACGAGGAGACTGGAACCTCGGTTCTGAATATAGAGTCAACAGGAACACGCACATACTGGATTACTTCTAAAGTGATGCCGGTACCCAGGTTCTGGGCAGGGCAACCACCGGCATCTGTTACCGATGTTAGTGAATAATTGTAACTTCCTGCGGTAAGTATCCCTGTGGAGATATTCGTCCCGCTGGCATAATTTGAAATTGCAGACTGGGAAACTCCGTTCCGTGTATAATTGATGACGTAAGGAGCTGTACTTCCTGTAATATCCACATGTAAATTGGTGGAAGTGTTTTCGTCTATCGTATCATTATCATAAATCTGTGCTAACGTAATCAGTGGAGATATAGATATCAGTACCGGGTCGCTATAAACAGATTCCAGACTGCCACTCATCACACCACGTCTGTAATAAGTATTTGCAATTAATGCCGGTGGGGCATAGCCTGATAGTGTTGCCCCCGGTATATCCGTCCATTCTGTGCTGTCAGGTGAGCTCTGCCATTGGTAAGCGTAACTGCCTGTCCCTCCCGCGGGAGACGTTATCTCTGTTAATGCCACAGGTGCTGTGTTGTTACATATCGTTTGGGAAGTTCCGATGGCGCCTGGCGTGAGCGTGTCAGCTCCTGATATGGCAAATACTACATCCCTGAAATAACAACTGTTTACTGTAGATTTAGGAACAGTTCCCAGTGTTGGTGTATAAACCCCTCGCTGGTACCTCAAATATGCCCCGTGCTGTGAGGGACTGAAATTGTTGCTTATTACAAAATACCTGTCAGCCGAGTTTGATATACTAATGATGTAGGTATGGTTGGCCTCTACTGCAACCGGTGACGGTAATGTATATGTACGCCAGCCATGCAGCCCCGGTGAAAAATTCCATGTAAAAGGTCCTGCTGCCAGGGTATATGTCGTACCATTGAGTTCCCACAGTCGTACGATATGATCACCCCCTTCATTTACATGACTGTACAAACGGGCTTTGGTTATATACCCGTCTGATAGGACCTGGAATTCTGTGCCCAATTCATAAGGCGTGAAATGAGACGAGGAGACTGGAACCTCGGTTCTGAATATAGAGTCAACAGGAACATACAAATATTGAATGATTTGATTGGAAATAGTAAGAGTTAATGTTCCAAAAACCCCTGAACCATCATTTGCTGTGGCTTTTGCTGTGACTGTGCCATTGGATATAGCAGTTACCAATCCAGAATCACTAATGGTTGCCTGTCCTGTGCCATTCTCAATTGACCAGGTCACCGTCTTGTCAGTTGCATTGGATGGTGTTATAACTGCACTTAACTGCAATGTACCTTTATCGGAGGTAATGGTTGTGGCTCCTCCTGTGCCCGAAACTGAAATGGCTGTTATAGGAATGGTGGTTGTTTCTCCTCCATCCCATCCTGCAATTCTTGCCAGCATCCACCATGTTGCTTTGGCTAATCTCAGAGCTCCAACCGTTCCTATATGACCACCCGTATAATCACCTTCCAGATTGTCCGGATGTATTACCGGATATGTATGTCCATCCCATGATGCTGTTTCTTGTTGTCCGTCATCATTATAAGAAAGTATGTCTGCATAGTCAAAAAAAATGTTTGCTGGATGATCTTTTATATAATCCCGAATATGTTCCCATTTTAGATATTGTTCATATCCTGCTGCTCCTGATGACATATAATCATCAATGGGGCCTGTGGTAAAAAATACCTTTGTTGAATATCCATTGGTACTGCAATAATCAACATATTCCTGAGTGGCTCTTAAATAGCTCTGATACAAATTCTCCCCATCATCATAACAATGACCAAATCCTATTGCACTTATGTTCAGACTATGTGTATTGCTATACGTAATACCTGCTTTCGTTCTTGCTACAGCCACCGGATTGTATGTATACGTCGGATAGTCGTAGAAACAGCACCAATCTTCTTCGCCATAACTATAGATCCAACCCGATGAATGATCTATATCTCCCCATGTTGCCCGGCTTGCCCTGAGATGTGATGTCGTATATGCCTCAGGCGTACCTGATTCCTTTACACTTACTGCATACGCAGGGTATAATGTTTCTAATACTTCCAGACCAGCTCTATATCCGGCACTATGGGATTCCCCTGCTACTACAAGCCACATCTTTTTTACTTCATCAATATACTGTTGGGGAATATCCTGAAATTTATCAACCTTCGTATGATCAGCTATAACCTGACCATAATGAATTACAAAAACATTGGCTAATATTATAAGTAAAATTGCTCTTTTCATAGGTATAAAGGAAAATATGCAGGAATCAGAGATTTAAAAACTACTGCTAAATTATACCTGATTTTTTAGTATTACTACCACTTTTGTAAAAAATGCATTTTAAATTACACTTTTTTTGAATATGCCTGTAAATCTTAATTGGTTTAAACCTTCCGTTGTCTATTTGTGAATCACGAACTTAATTGGCGCAATAGATTGATTATCCTTGAATGAAATAATATAAATTCCATCAGGAAACGATGAAATATCAATAATCATCGGATTACCAAGGACTTTTTCTGTTTTCATCAAAGCGCCGGTAATAGAATATATATAACAATAATTGTCAGTTATCAACTTATTATTTGATTCTATATATAATTTATCAATTATTTGATAAATTTTAACTGGCTTATCATTCTCTGCATCCAGATTTGTCGGAATTACCTGATCGCTAATTGTTATCATACAAAAACCTGATACATTGGTTCCGTCCTCTGCTGCAGCAATAACTTTCACCGTACCATTTGATTTAGCTGTTAATAGACCATTATCATCGACGGAAGCATTTCCTGTGTGGTTTTCTAACGACCATTTGACCATTTTGTTCGAGGCTTTTTCAGGATAAACTTTGGCTACCATCTGTAGCATTCCGCTCTTATTTGTGATTTTGGGTTCAGAATTTTCAAGCGGAGTAACTATAATTGAATCAACCAGTATAACCTGATTTGTAATGGTAATTTCCATTGAACCTGAGACAGATGATCCATCATTTGACATCGCAAATGCCGTCACTGTTCCTTCCAATACTGCTGTTACCAATCCTGAAGCATTAATAGTAGCCTCACCTGAACCATTAACAATCCTCCAACTTACAGATTTATCAGTTGCATTGGTTGGTAATACAATTGCTGAAAGCTGCAATGTGCCATCCGGTATAGGAATAGAAGAGATCCCGTTTTCACCGGAAACTGTAATCTCGGCTACACTTATAATCTGATTGGAAATGGTTATAGTCAATGTTCCGTAAATACCGGAACCATCTTTTGCACTGGCTTTGGCAGTAACCTTACCATTGGAAACCGCAGTTAACAGGCCAGATGAATTAATTGTAGCCTTCCCGGTACCATTGGTAACAGACCAGGTTACAGCTTTATTTGTAGCATCAGCTGGCAAAACGGTTGCGCTTAATTGTAGTTCTCCCTTATCGGTATTTATCTTGTTTGACACACCTGCACCTGTAACTGTGATACCGGTGACATTTATAATCTGATTGCTAATCGTTATTCCGAGTTGACCATTAACTCCGCTTCCGTCTTTCGCGGTAGCCCTCGCAGTTACTACACCATTTGAAACAGCAGTAATTAGACCACTTTGATTTATAGTTGCCTGACCCGTACCATTGATAATGGACCATGTAACAGTTTTAATTTCAGCATTATCCGGTGAAACGGCTGAAAATAATTGTAAGGTTCCCTTGTCAGTATTTATTGTAGTTAATCCCCCTGCCCCGGAAACCGTGATATTTGTGACCAATGTAATTGTCTGATTAGTTAATGTTAGTTCAAGCTGGCCATAAACCCCACTACCATCTTTTGCTGTAGCTTTAGCAATGACTGTTCCATTTGTAATTGCCGTAACCAGCCCGGAACTACTAATTGAAGCATGTCCTGTTCCGTTTTGGATAGACCATGTGACTGATTTATCAATTGCATTGGCTGGTGTTATTGTGGCATATAACTGCAAGGTTCCGTTATCTGAGTTAATTGTACTGGCTCCACTTTCCCCTGTAACCGAAATAGCTGAAACAAGAACCTTGTATTCACTATAACCTAAATCAGGAGCACTTCCACTATAAGGTAATCCAACATTAAATCCCTTATCGATTAAATCGGAATTAGATACCAGTTTCAGGAAATCTATATCCGGTAATGAGCCGTCACTCTTTCTTGGCCGGGCAAGCTGATCTACATCAAGACTTAAAAAATCTGCATCTGTAACCGTCACTCCCAATGCAGCATTCCATGAATTATGATCATTGGTATAAAAAATCCCATCCTGACTTTCTTCATCATTATATTGGGAATTGTCATATGCAATATTATTTCGGTAATCATTATTCATAACTGCACCACTCCAATTGCCTATCGTTGTAAATCCTGTCATATTATGATAAGAAGTATTATTATATATGTGAGAATTTACCGAAGGCATGCCATTATTGTTTTCTGTAAATCCGGCTCCTGTATTTCCTGTGTTATAAGCTGAAATATTATTGGTAAATATTCGATGAAGAATATTATCTGTTTTTTCAGGTACATTCATTTTAAATCCGCAACCGTCTCCATCTAATTTCCCGTTTTTAAAGGCCCAGCAATTCCTGACAACCAACAATCCCTGTCCCCATGTATTGAATGCATCATCCGAACAATTCCATACCCGACAACCTACCATTTGTAAATATGAATTTTCCTCATTCCCAATATTAAAACCGTCTCCCCAACCTCCGGCAAATCCTCCGGAATAAAAGCTGTCAACACAATTATAGATGTCGCAGTTTATAAAATAAGTTGAATCAGGAGCATAAGCTGGAGAATAATATACTCCTCTTCCGGTAATATTGGAAACCGTCATGTTTTCAAAAATTTGAAACTTACTATCAACACACACCAGTCCTTGTGAGAAAACATAATCATATACCTGTAATACATTTGTAATTGTCAAACCTCTGAAATGCAGATAGCTGGTCCCATCAATATATAAACCGGCATTGTATTCGTAATTTCCACCGCTTGGTTTTTTAGGTATAGCTAAAGAACAATCAAGTATTGGGTTTTCTCCCGGATAATTAAGATAATGAATATAATTACCTGCAGTACCACTGTGTCCGTGACCATCACGCGGCACAATATCTGCCGTTCCATATCCGGGCTGTTTATAATAAACACCCCCTCTAAAATACACAGTATCGCCTGCCTGAGCAGTTTCAAATGCTTTTTGCCAGGTTGCCCATGGTGTATTAATGGTACCTCGGTTATTGTCATTACCAGATGGGGCAACGTAATAGGTGGTGGCTTTACATACCAGAGTAAAAACTAATAATGCTGTTGTAATATATGATTTCATAATTTGCGTTTTTAAAATTATATTAAAATTGTTGACATAAATCCTGATTCATCCTGTCGTTTGAGATAGAATCCATGCTTAATTTAGATTTTCTAAATATCTTTTTAATAAGTTTATTAGTATGGTTTTCATAAAATGGTTTATATCATGAAATTTAAATAATTATAATTCATCTTATTATGAATATTATATAAACTAGGTATTCGCAACAAATTGAATTGACAATTAATAATATTTTGAATGACACCAACATCATAATACCCTCTGTATTGAAATTTATGTTAGATTTTAAACTGTTTTGAAGTACTTAATAGTTGAAAACTGTAAAGTCTTTGTTTCATATATTAAATTACAGTATTATGAATCTGCTCTTCGAAATGGGAATATTCGCATATTATTATTCCATTATTAAATTTTGACGAATTGACTTGATTTGGTGATAAACATCAATATATCTTTGATGAGTATACGAAAATCATTGATTAATGTTTCGGTAGATAATATCCAAAATTTAACCTGGTAGATTATATTTTTATTTAAGAAATAGTGAAAAAGCAATTATTGCCCATTAATTATTCAATGACGGAGAATTATTGAATATTGAAAATGTAATCTATGAGTTAAAACAATTATTCTTGTAATGTATAAGGGTTTGATTTCTAAACTTATTTATATAAATTCAATAGCCTCAGGTCTAAACCCGAGGCTATTGAATAATAAACATTTTGTATTGAGTTCAAGCTATACTAATTTATTCTGAACTCAAATTAATAATCAGGGAATTGAAACTTTAAATGGAATAATCTCTTGTTTTCCTGTAAGTGTGATAATATATATACCTGAAGAAAATGATGAAATATCAAGAATTATCGAATTATTCTCTGTTTCTTTTTGATATAACAGTCTTCCTTGCATGGAATAGACCGAAAGATGTTTATTATCCATTGACAGATTATTAGATTTAAGTATAAGTTGATCAGGTTGTTGTATAATATAATATTCAGAATTTAAAGTCTTATCCATTGTTATGGTTGGCGTTTGTCCTGTAATGATAATAACAAGTGTACCATATTCTCCAGAACCGTCAACAGCTGATGCCTTGGCCGTTACTGTACCATTTGAAACAGCTTTTACCAGACCAGAGGAGTTGATGGTTGCCTCTCCTGTTCCGTTTTGTATTGACCAGGCTAAATTATTATAATCAGCATTCCCTGGTGAGATCGTAGCAATTAACTGTAACGTACCCTGATTTGTATTTATAATTGTTGACCCTCCGGTACCATTGAGAGTAATTCCAGTTACCGGTATAAATACCTGATTTGTAATAGATATCTCAAGTTGACCATATACTTCACTGCCATCGTTGGCAGTAGCCCTTGCCATAACCGTACCACTTTCCAAGGCTGTAACCAGGCCAGAAGAGTTGATAATAGCCTGTCCTGTTCCGTTTTGTATTGACCAGGTCATGGCTTTATTTGTAGCATCATCCGGTAAAACAGAGGCAATTAATTGTAGCGTTCCGTTGTCAGTATCAATTGTTGAAGAACCTCCGTCGCCTGTAACCGTTATACCAGCTACCAATATAGCATACTCACAGTAACCAAGATCCGGGGCACTTCCATTATAAGGTAATCCCACGTCAATTCCTTTATTAATAAGATCGGAATTTGATGCCAGTTTTAAAAAATCTATATCAGGTAATGAGCCGTCGCTCTTTCTTGGCCGGGCAAGCTGATCTACATCAAGACTTAAAAAATCAGCATCTGTTACGGTCACTCCGAGTGTTGTATTCCATGAATTATGATCATTTGTATAAAATATGCCACCCTGACTTTCTTCGTCGTTATACTGGGAATTGTCATATGCAATATTGTTACGGTATACATTATTCCGCTGCGGACCTTCATTATGCCCGATTGTGGTAAATCCTGTCATGTTCTTGTAGGAAGTATTATTATACATATGAGAACTTACAGTCACCATTCCATTGTTATTTTCCGTAAATCCCGCACCTGTATTACCAGAATTATAAGCCGATATATTATTTGTAAAAATTCTATGCAAATCAGGATCATTTTCATCCCAGGGAACATTCATCTTAAATCCACATCCGTCGCCATCCAATCTGCCATTTTTAAAGGCCCAGCAATTCTTAACAACCAATAATCCTTGTCCCCATGTGTTAAATGCATCGTCAGAACAATTCCAAACCCGGCAACCATCAAAAACTAAATATGAATTATCCTCATTCCCGGCATTGAAACCGTCTCCCCAACCTCCGGCAAATCCTCCGGAATAAAAGCTATCAACACAATTATAGACATCACAGTTTATAAAATAAGTTGAATCGGGAGCATACGTTGGAGAATAATATATTCCTCTTCCGGTAATATCGCAAACTGTAATATTTTCAAAAATTTGAAACTTACTATCAACACAAACAAGTCCTTGTGAGAAGACATAATCATATGCCTGGACAACATTTTTAATTGTCAAACCCCTGAAATGAAGATAACTGGCCCCATCAATATATAAACCGGCATTGTATTCATAGTTTTCACCGTTTGGTCTATTGGGAAGAATCAGAGAACAATCGAGTATCGGGGTTTCTCCCGGATAATTAAGATAATGAATATAATTATCAGCTGTGCCACTATTTCCATGACCATCTCGTGGTACAATATCTGCTGATTCAGGTGTTAGTTTATAATAAACACCTCCTCTAAAATATACTGTATCACCTGCGTGAGCCGTTTCAAAAGCTTTTTGCCATGTTGCCCATGGTTTATCAAAGGTCCCTGTATTATCATCATTTCCATAGGTGGCAACGAAATATGTTTCTGCATTACCTGCGATGGTGAAAAATAATAATACTGAAATTATAAGTACTGCTTTAATTTTCATTTTTAATATGTATTATAGGTAATTAATTCTTATCTATCTCGATATTTAAGTCAATCCCTCTTGATCAATTCTTAAGAATTCTACTTCACTTGATTTACCATATATCCTGCATTAATTTGTGTTTTATTTGATGATGATCTTAATATCTTATCACTTTTATCATATTAAGCCATGGATATTGTATTTACTTGAAAAAATTACGTTTATTATTTACATGTTTAAAATTCTGAAAATATCATCTTTTACGATAACATTTAAATAATAATTCAACGAAAACTTTTATTGACGAATACATAAAATATTATGATGAAAACAAATAAATCATTGATCAGTATACGAAAATTATTGATTAGAGTTGCAAATCTGATTATCCTCTATATTTATAGCTCTAAAGACTTTAATTTCTGTTTCAACTGAAAAGTGAATATTGAAAAGTACTTTAAGAAAAACGATTTAAAAAAACTCTCAGGGAATTATTACTTTCAAAAAGAGTGATCATGTGATCAAATGGTAAGGATAAAGTAACCTTCTGTTTTCGTATTAATAGGTCATAAGATAGTATATTAAAAATGTACAACTCAAATTATTTGAGGATTAGTGACATACGCGACAGAGCATTCCTCCATTAATGTCAAACAATTTATTTTTATATTTGTTAAATACCAGGAATCACTTACGAATAGAACATTTCTGAAAAATAATTTTATTAACTATATGCAAATTAAATCATTATGAAAGTAAAACCCCTCATTTTAATTGCATTATTAACAATTATTCCATTAATTTCGTGCAGACAAAAAGAAAAGACTTCTGATATGAATATAATTTTTCTTCATCATAGTACAGGAGCCGCTATATGGAAGGGTAAAACCTCTTCACTGATTACCAAATCAGTAAGTAAGATAAGTAGCAGGCTAGCTGGCATGATTGAAAAGGAAAATCAACTGCCTTTATTGTTTAAGAATTATAATAAGAAACATGCTAAAAATTACCTCATTAAAGAAATGGTATTTCCTAAAGCTGCACCTTACGGATGGAGTAATTATCCATATGATTATTACAATATTTGGGTAAAAAACGCGGGCGATACAGCATTTATGGAAGAACCTACCCTTGAGATGCTAACCAAAAAATACCAGATTATTATTTTTAAACATTGTTTCCCTGTATGCAATATTATGGCAGACGAAGATTCAGCTGATATCAATTCCGATACACAGACCCTCTCAAATTATAAGCTTCAATATATAGCACTAAGAAATAAAATGCATAAATTTCCCAATACAAAATTCATTTTGTTTACGGGAGCTACACAAGTAAAATCAGGTATTACAGATGATCAAGCAGAAAGAGCAAAAGAATTTCACCATTGGGTCGTTAATGAATGGGATTTAACTAATGACAATATATATCTTTGGGACCTGTATTCACTACAAACTGAAGGTACGCTATATTTCAGGGATAAGTATGCAACCTCGGTAAATGATGCTCATCCGAATGAGGAATTTGCAGGTAGAGCTGCCAAATTATTGTTTAGTAGGATTATAGATATTATTGAAAATCAAGGTAAGGGTACCCGACTTACAGGTGAATTGATATAATTTACTAAAATTATTTTTATTTATAATTCATGCAGCCATTATTTATGCCTCATTTGGTAACCTGACAAGCTATGATTTTTCTTTCAGATTAATAGCCAACATCTAATTTTTAGATATACTGGAATTACTAAACAAAATCAATAAATTATTTACAAGTTAGTGAAGTTCATACTACACATTACTTTTAGGATAAGGACATTATTTATTCTTATCAGTTACACAAATACCATGTTCCGAATTTGAGTTTTTTAGATATCGGATAAATTTTTCTGTAAAATAATTAGATCCAGTCCTATTTAAATGTGACGAATTATAAAAATATTTTTTTTGATAACACATGTCATCATTGGAATAATCAATAAAGGGAATATTATATTTTTTTGAAAATTCAGAGTACAATTTAATTACATCTTCTCTGTTTTTAACAAACTCCTGACCTTCAATGTATTCAGGTGCATAAACAAAAATAACTTTAATATTTTTCATTTTACATTCATGAAGAAAGTCATCAAATAAATCAATAGAAGTTGAATCTACCTTTATTTCAAGCCGATCTAATTTTTCCCTTGCATTATCAAAATCGTCATTCCATTGAAGGTCCATACCAACATATCCCTTGGTTCTGTAGGGGACAGTATCCTTTCTAAACAGAAAATTTTTTAAGGCACAATCAATGGCATTTCTCCTACCAAAATAACGTACCATAGGAATATAGAAATCAAAAAAGTTAAAACTGTTGATTTTGCTTAGATATTTGTACATATTTTTATCACAGAACATATAAGGCAAAAACTGGTCTTCATTGTATAAGCTTTCATCTTTAACCAGGGCAGTAATATCAATTGAATAGATTATATACTTGGGTGGTTTGTTATGTTTGAGATATTCCCGATGTCTCAGATAAATATGCCAAAATCCGAGACCGTTTAAGCCCATATTAAAGCAGCTTCTGTTTAGACTATCCTCCATTAGCGAAGTATTAAAACTCACCATAGCTCTGGATGCACCGTAAATTAACAGATCAGCATTAATTTTACTTTCGTATATATCATTCCATACCATGTATTCTCCGCTAACAAAAGACTCGGATTTTTTAAGGTTATTTGATAGAAATAAGTCAGCTGGAATTACCAACAGCAAAACCGGCAGGGAAAAGATAAAAAATCTAGCAATAAATGATTTCATACTTAAAACTGAAAATATATAAATTCCGTTTGTATCTTTCCAAAATAGAAAATAAATAAAATAAGAATATAATAAATTAAATATCTGAGGATCCTAAACTTTTTATCATCACGATTCCAAATATGTTGAATTTTTATATAGGTATCCTGTTTGTCATTAAAAAGGACTTCAAGAATTAATAAAATTGCAATTATGCCAAGAGTAAATAGAAGTATCCTTTTATCTTCTATTTTAAGGTTCGATGAAATATTAAAATACTTCAATTTACCGAAAAATTTAAAAGCAGTTTTCAGGTTAGGTGAAAAAAAGAATACCAGTGAACCCCCATAGAACAAAAAGGTAAATATTCTTGCCAGCCATATGCTGAAATAACCGGGGATTTTGGAGAATAAACGCACTCTCCATTTTTTAGTGAGAAATTCATAAATTATTGCCACTGCCTGAACACATCCCAACATCATAAAGTTCCAGCCTGCACCATGCCAAATCCCAAAAAGTACCCAGGTCACAAAAACTGCAAATATAGATCCGTAAATGCCCCATCTTCTGTATTTAAAGCTCGTTTGCCTAAAAACATAATCGTTAAACCATGATGAAAGAGAAATATGAAATCTTTTCCAAAAATTGGTCATGTTTGTTGAGAGGAAAGGTCGGTTAAAATTAGGAAGTAGTTCAATCCCATATATTTTTGCAATTCCAATAGCTATATCTGTATATCCGGAAAAATCAAAATAGAGATAGAGCGGTTGCAATAATACTATAATCCAGAAGGGCAATCCATACCCAGAATCTAAATTTGCATAAGTGCCATTTATAAAAGGAGCCAACTGATTGGCAATTACGACTTTTTTAAAGACCCCAATTAGAACTATTCTTAAGCCTTCAATCGTATTATTTACCTTAAATAAGTGATTTATTTTGAGTTGTGGTAGAAAATGGTTTGACCTTTCTATTGGACCTGATAAAAACTTTGGATAAAAGATAATATATAGAAAAAAATGGAGGTAGTTTTTTTCAGGCTTTTCCCAGGTCATTTGTATGTTTATAAGATAACCAATGCCCTGAAGTGTAAAAAAAGATATACCAACCGGAATAATAATTTGTGAAAGCCTGGATAAATTGAGATCAACATTTAGTAACTGTAAGATAGGATTGGAGGTGAAGGATACATATTTTAAGAGAACAAGTTGTAGTAAATTAATAATAATTCCGGCTCTAAATAAGGCTTTCCTGAATCTCGATACAAGTATCCTTAATCCAATGCAATAATTTATAAGTGAAAATATGATAACATAAAACAGTAAATTAAAACTATATGTTGCAATGAAACAACAACTTAGTAAAGTCAGAAATACAATTCTATATTTGTGATGAATAAAATAATAAATAAATACTGAGAGAATAACTGATAATCCAAAATAGACAGAAGTAATTTCCATAAAATAAATTAACTATTTTTTAGGATTTCAATATACGGAAGATTTTTAATTCTACTTATAAAAAATGACTTATAAAGGATAATTATTGATTAATGGTATTTATGTATACATTTAATTAAAACCTTTAGTATTCTTTTCAGGTCTTTTTCTGATAACCCTGAACCGGAAGGAAGACAGAGTCCCTGTTGAAAAAATCTTTCTGTATTGCCATTAAGGTATGCAGGGTAATTTGAAAATACAGGCTGAAGGTGCATGGGTTTCCATAATGGTCTTGATTCTATATTATCTTTTTCAAACTCATTTATTATGATTTCAGGCGTAATATCGCTTTTAGCAGGATCGATTAAAACTGTAGTGAGCCAATGATTAGAATAATATGATGCATCTGGTTCTTCAAGAAAACTTATGCAATCGTATGTACTAAGCCTACTTTTATAAAATAAATAATTCTCTCTTCTCTTGTCTACACGTTCTTTAATAACCTCCATTTGTCCACGTCCTATTCCAGCTAAGATATTGCTCATACGATAGTTATAACCTACCTGGCTATGTTGGTAATGGGAGGCTTTGTCCCGGGCCTGGGTAGCCAGAAATCTTGCCTTTTTTATCAATTCAATTTCGTTCGATATCAGCGCTCCACCTCCTGAGGTGGTAATAATTTTATTACCATTAAATGAAAGTACAGCCATCTTTCCAAATGAGCCAGTCGGCAAATTATTGTAGCGACTTCCCAATGCTTCTGCTGCATCTTCTATTATGGGGATCTCATAATGGTCAGCAATTTTAATAATCTCTGACATATTTGCTGGCATTCCGTATAGATGAACCGGAATAATTGCCTTGGGTTTTTTACCTTTTGACAATCTGTCCTGTATTGTACTTTCGAGAAGTTCAGGATCCATATTCCATGTATCGGCCTCACTATCAATTAATATAGGTATAGCTCCCTGGTAAATAATTGGATTAATGGTTGCGGAAAATGTAAACGTTGAAGCTATTACTTCATCTTCTTGCTTTACACCCAGAATAATTAATGCCAAATGGATAGCAGCTGTTCCTGAACTCAAAGCCGCAGCGTGCTTTACACCGCAATACCAAGCAAGAGTTTCTTCAAATGCATCCACATTCGGACCCAGGGGGGCTACCCAATTCAATGCAAATGCTTCCTTAATATATTTCATCTCTTCACCTGACAGATGGGGACTGGAGAGGTAAATTCTTTTTTTGATAACCGGCATTTGAAATGGTTTAAATTTGTAGAATATGTTTAATCGTATTTTATATGATTTTATCTTCTGTTATGAGTAAAAATAAAATGAATAGACGACTTCACAAAATGATATCTTAGTTATATCGTACTTATGACTCTTTAATTATTGCCATCTACAAAAATATACCAATGGATTACATCTGATAAGTACTCCAGAGTTATTTTTTTGAATTATTAGCCTGAACTACGGAATAAGCCTATATCCATTACTAATTAACATCTAATAAAGCATTAGAAATATTTATTACGCTAATTATCCAGATTATCCATCTTTATTTCTTTTCTGTTAAAAGGAATTAACCTATTAATAGCATTTCCTTAATTGCCCTATACTTAATCTTAGATGGTTAATTATTCCTTGTTAGCTCTCTGATGTTAATTTTAGTTTTCTTTTCTGGAATACCAGGAAATTTACTGTTTTCAAATATTCCATAAATACTGCCTGAATACCAGACCTGCTTTTCCACCAGCTTTTTGCTTCGAATTTTGTGTACAAACTGGGACAACTAATAATGTATATGTGTTTATTCAAAAATTTAAATGCATAATTAAAAATCATCGATGCTCTTCGGGTATGATACGATGATGAAACAAGAAGGATGGTATCTATATTGAAATTTTTTTGTAAATAAGTTCTGACAATCCTGGCTTCCATTTGAGTACTGGTAGCTTCCCCTGGAATAACAATAATACTATCAGACGGAATTCCCAAATTTATAAGATTAAATACTACCTGGTCGGTATTATCTTTTATTTCAACATTTTTTGGATACAACGCCTTATAAGCTTTCATACTTTCTTTCACAATGATTACTTTGCTGGCCAATCGTTTATTATTTAAATATGAAACCTCCCGGATACAATCAGAGATCGACCCCATTAGCATTACAATTGCATCTGCATGTGTTAATTTATCTTCTTTTACAAGCCATAATCCTGCCCTGCGACATATTTGCACACTCACTAACAATAACAGAGTCAATAAGAAAATAAAAAAGATTTTTGATTTCATAAAAAAAGCATCGAATGGTTTATTGATGCAATTTAAAATTAATCTTAAGTTATATTCATCATATCCAGATGGATAAAGTCAAAATATTTGATGACTCATTCAAAAGAGTTAATTCAATTTCCATTGGTGAAAATAGTTTTCAAAATAATCCTGATATCTCCCAAAAAACTTCTATTATAATAATAATCAAGATTAATCCTGACTTTATTCGGCCAAAGTATTTCATCATTATATTTAATGGGATTCCGAATATCTGCCAACAGTTCTTCTTCATTGACATAAATCAGAGTAGCCGGACCGGTTAATCCTGGACGTAGATTTAATATCAACTTCTCTTCGCCTATAAGTCTTTTAGAATATTCCGGTAGGTCGGGTCGGGGACCAACAAAGCTCATTTCTCCCAATAAAATATTCCAAAGCTCCGGTAATTCATCCAGTTTGTATTTTCTTAAAACAGCCCCAAGCGGAGTGATTCTGCCTTCACCCTTTACCGTTATGCTTGTTTCCTGATGATTAACTATCATGGTTTTGAATTTACAGATGAAAAAAGTTTTATCATATCTGCCTGTACGCTGTTGTCTGAATAGCACCGGACCTGACATAAAAATTTTAATAAGGATAGCAATCACCAAAAATACAGGACTTAGAAGGATAAGCCCAACTAATGACATAATGATATCGAAAAACCTCTTTAACATCATATTATCAGGAAATGATTATTCTGATGGAAGTCTGTTATTCTACATTATTGGCAGGTTAAGTGAGATTATTAGACCATCATCCCTTCCGGGTAATGTAATCTACTCCTTTTCACGACGGGTAAGATTAACAGTATATCCGGAAATTATATCTGAATGAATATCTAGCAATAAACTTTCCAGTAAATAAAAGAAATTGGTAAGTATTTAAATGACAGATATTCCTTTTGAGTTTCATTTTTACTACATGATAAAACTAATGACTAATAGCAAATACATGGGTAGTGGATTTACCTCTTATTGTTAATTTCAGTATGTATATACCACTTTCAAATGATTCTGTTTTTATCAAATAATTTATGTTATTATCATTAAAAACAATCTCTTTTTGAAGAAGTACCTGACCATATATATTCGTCAATGTAATTAATCCATGCTCATAAATGTTCCCTGATACTAGTCTAACATTAAGCATATTATCACATGGATTAGGGATTAACTCCAATAAAAGAGGCAAATTCAATGGCTTTGTTGAAATATCCTGAGAAACATCAGGAATATGATTAATTCTGGGAGTAATATTTTCAGTTAATGATGAATTGTCTATAGACAAATTCATGTCTTTAAGGAGTATGGTTCCACTATCTCCAACCGCATAATAGTAATTATCCCGAATTAAAGCTCCATTTAAATTCATGGATGTTGGTGTCTTTTCCTTTGTCCACTTATCATCCTTGTAACAAAGAACTGTTCCATTGTAACCAACACTAATTCCATCATTTTCATCAGAGAAGTACACATCATTTAGTGATGAAAATCTTTCATTAACTATCGATTTGGTCCAGGTCAATCCATTATAATGTAATATGGTGCTGGGACTACCAACAGCCCATCCATTGGAGGAATTTATAAAGCAAATGCTTTTTAGAGTTGCAAATGATTCTGAATTCTTTGTGAATGTAAGCTCATTGTTAATTGTGTTTTGTATCTTAATGATAGGAAAATTTATACATTCAAGTCCTCCACCTAACCAGATATCGTTATTATTAAAAGTGGCTGTATTAAAATTTCCCCGATTGTTATTGGCTATCAAATTCCAGACATCGTTTTTATAAATCAATACAGTACCGAGTTTACCAACAGCAGTTCCATTTTCTGCATCCTTAAAACTTACCGAAAACAAATCATTTTTTGTTGGACTGGGGACAACCTTCCATACCAATCCATCAAAATGAATGATTGTTCCATTAGCACCAACGGCCCATCCGTCATTCTTGTTGATAAAATCAACTCCATATAAATCTTCCGTTATGGACATGGGATAACTCTTCCATTCGTTTTTGTTTTTATAAAGGATAGTACCGGAATTTCCGACAATCCAGTAAGAATTCCAGCCAGCTACAGATAGACCATTCAAATTTTCTTTTGTTGGACAGGCTTCTATTTTCCACTGTCCATAAACCAACTTGCTTCCAAAGAATACAAAAGAAAATAATAAAAAATAGAAGTATTTTTTCATAAAAAGGTTTTTTATTGTTTTATTACAGTAACTACATGTATACCATTTACTTGTGGTAGGTCCACGTACCTGCTTGTTATTTGTCCGTTATCTTCCGAAAATAACATACATTTCGTATCCATATCATTGGTACCACTATATGTAATTTCCATATTATTAAGGGTTTCGACAACATTTGTGATTTTAATTTTGGTCTTGGCCCTTATATATTTTACTGCATAATCTGTTGAAGTATATTCGGGATTATATTCAGAAATTGATTCTGTTATCTGACGTAAAATTTCTCTAAAATCCGGTTCACTTATGTCTTGCAGATAAATTTCATGAGTAAACAATGATGCAAGTGCCATACTATTAAGAGATCTTCTCAAATGTCTGATACCTCTTGCAACAGTGGTTGTTATATTATTGTCAGGAAACCATTCATATCCACCATCATCCCGTATTTCTGAAAGACAGATGAAAAATTCAATGCCATTAAGTGTAATGGATCCTCCGTAATATACAGGTCGTGCCTGATTACTGGGACCATTTCTTCCTATTCTGTATGGTCCGCAATGTATCCAGGGTTGCCCGCTATTGTAGTAATTATCAGGCAGCATATGTGTTGCAATAAAATCTGCGCCCATTGCATGTATCTCGGGCAATGCATCATAACTAACTTCATAATAATGTGGAACAAGGTAATTTGATAATTTAAGCCCATTCTGTATGTAGAAATCCCATGCCTCATCTATAGTTTGTACAACATCAAAATTCTCCAGATTATTATGATTAAAGTAGATAAATCTCCCATTACCAAATCCGTGCGGAAATGCTGTTGCCAGATTATTATCAAGCAATGATTTCAACTTAAGAATATGTTCTGGTGAAATATTATCATTAAAGGTACCACACCATGGTATAATTCCAAATTCATTGCAAATATCAACCCATCTGAAATTATCTATAATGCCCAATCCTGTCCCTCTTACATCGTCAACCCTCATGGTAAACATCGGAGGTAATCCCTGCATCACAAATGGTTTCCTTGCAGCCCATACGATACTTCTCCATACAATATCATCAATTCCCTTGATTGGTCCGACAAACCAGTCATATAACCAATCGTATGCATTCCATTTTACAACCCGTCCATTACCAAATGATGACACCTCCAGCAAACTTGCATTGTTACCAGAAAAGCTTAAACTTGCCAACGAAATTCCACCATTCAAAGTATTGTTCTGGGTTATCTCAAAGCTGCCATTAATTGGAATTGTATCATTTGATGGATTGAACTCGTCGGGAACATGCAATTCAGTGATGAAATGAGTTGTATTATCAATTTGTATCTTATCAGATTCAACTATACGAGGAATTATAGGGGTACTTAAACTGTTGACCTCATCAAAAAGATGTGAGTCAAAACTGTAAAGACCAACTCCGCCTGAAATTGCCTGTTCAAGTTCAGTAATGGGATATCCGGATTCATATACTTCGTTATGACTAAAAATTATTATTGCATAATTGTTGAAATCCGGAAGAGATGTAGTACTAACATCCAGTGTATCATAAGGGATTCCAAAATTGTCAAGGTATGCCTTTACATATAATTCAAAATCAGAATAATAGGCTGAAGTAGAATTGAATAGCACCAATGCTTTATTTGAATTCAATACAATACCGTTAGAATCCGATACATTAATGGTTATAGGAGTTCCAAGATTATCCGTCTCACAGCCATATGCATCGGTAAGCGATGTTAATTGGTAGGTATAATCCCCTGTTGTGAGGATTCCTGTTCCAACACTGGTACCGCTGAAATAATTTTTTACTGTATCCTGCAATACAAAGTTGCGTGTGTAGTCGAATGTATAAGGTGAAACACCTCCCGAAATGGTCACATTGAAAAACGTTGATGTATTATTTGCTATTGAAATACTATCGTGCAGTTGGGCCAGGGTAATTGGCGGAGAAATACTTATTTGGATTGGAGCACCGTTAACAGGTATATAATTACCGCTGGTTACTACACGTCTGAAATAAGTTGATGACAATACCGTTGATGGAGTATAATCCTGCTGAGTAGCCCCTGAAATATCTGTCCAGACAACATTATTTGGCGAACTCTGCCATTGAAATGTATATACACCTGTACCACCTGAAGGTGCTGTTAGCTGCGTTAATGTTTCAGGCAGAGAATCTTGACATAAGTTTTGCGCGTAACCTATTGTCCCAGCCATCAGATTACCATTACCTACCTGAACACCAAAAACAATATCACGAAAATAGTTGGTTCCCAGATATTCTAAGTCGGGAACATTTCCAATAACCGGTGAATAAAGTCCCCTTATAAAATTTACATAGACACCTGGAGCGGATGACTGGAAATTTTCGGTATGCATATAGTTCAAATCCGAACCATTTGTAATGCTTATTATATATACCTCACCAGCCTCAACAGCGACGGGTGTTGGAAATGTAAATGTTCGCCAGCCACTAATTCCAGCCGTTAAATCCCACGTATATGGTCCTGCAAATAAATCATAAGTCGTTCCATTAAACCTCCAAACTCTGATTATGTGGACTCCTTCCTCGTTTATGTGACTAAATAATTTAGCCTTTAAAAGATACCCGTTTGAAAATACCTGAAATTCAGATCCTAATTCATATTGTGCATCACTCGATGAGGTATAAGGAATTTCCGACCTGAACAATGAATCCACCGGAGTATAATCAACTACCGAAACGATAATGCTATCTCCCAGACTATCAGGCACACATCCAAGTACGTCCGTTACTGAGGTCAATTCATATATATAATTTCCGGTGGTCAAAACACCTGTTGAGACATTAGTTCCGCTGATATAATCACTGATCGTTGGCTGTGCAATAGAATTTTGTGTATAATTGATAATATAAGGTGATGTGCCTCCTGTAATATCAATATGGATTACTGTTGATGTATTGTTTGCTATAATTGAATTATCATGCAATTGAGCAAGTGGTATTTGCGGAGAGGCCGTTAATTTTATTATGTTACTGTTTACCGGAAGATAACCGCCACTCATTACAATTCGTCTGAAATAAGTTGTATTCATTAATGCCGGTGGTGCATAATCCGGTAAAGTGTCTACGGATAAATCAGTCCAGATAATACTGTCGGGTGAACTTTGCCACTGATAAGTGTAGTCCCCGGTACCTCCTGTCGGAGCAATTATCTGTGTCAATGGTGCCGGTAACGTGTTATAGCATATCGTTTGGGCAGTTCCTATGCTTCCTGCAGTTAAATCACCATTGTCAATTACTGTAACTTCTATCGCTGTTCCAAGATTTTGGGCAGGACAGCCTGCAACGTCTGTTACAGAAGTTAATGCATACGTATAACCTCCAGTGGTGAGTGTATCGGTCGAAATATTTGTACCACTCACATAATTATTAACAGCAGGTTGTGACACTCCATTCTGTGTATAGTTGATGGTGAAAGGTGATGTCCCTCCCGAAATTATCACCTGAAATTCTGTAGAGGTATTATTAAAAATGGTTATGCTATCATGCAACTGGGCAAGAGTTAGAGGTGGTGACACTGCTACCAGTACAGAAGTACTGTAAACTGTATCCAGAGCCCCACTTACAACTGCACGCCGGTAATATGTATTCTGGGTTAAAGAAGACGGAGCAAAATTAGATTGGATAGCACCGGGGATATTCATCCATAGCGTATCATTCAGAGAGTTTTGCCATTGATAAGCATAGATTCCTGTTCCTCCTACCGGAGCGCTTAATTGTGTCAACGCAGACGGAGTAGTATTGTAACATATGGTCTGGCTTGTTCCTATTGTTCCTGGAGTCAATGTGTCAAAACCCGATAAGGCAAATACGACATCTCTGAAATAGTTGCTTGAATAAGCAGTTGATAAAGGTACTGTATCCAAAACGGAAGAAAATACTCCTCTTAAATATCTTAGATCCTGACCATGTGGTACATAGACAAAATTGTCAGTTTTGGTATAATATTGGTCAGTACCGTTCGAGATGCTAATGATGTAAGTATGGTTGGAGTGAACTATGATTGGAGTAGTAAATATGTATTCACGCCAGCCTTCCAGACCTGAAGTAAGATTCCATGTAAAGGGACCTGCCAAAAGCGAATATGCCGTTCCATTGAGCTCCCATAATCTTATAATATGATCTCCTCCCTCATTTGCACTACTATATAGTAGTGCTTTTGAAAGAAATCCATTCGTTAGAACCCTGAATTCTGTTCCCAGTTCATATTGACCATCATATGCTGATGTGTCTGGAATTTCAGTTCTGAATAAGGAATCTACCCCAAAATAGTTGATTACGGAAATAGTAATACTATCTCCAAGGCTATCAGGTGCACATCCAAGTGCATCGGTAACCGATGTCAGTCCATATATGTAATTTCCGGTAGTAAGAATACCCGTTGAGATGTCTGTTCCGTTTATATAATTACTAATCGTCGGCTGGGCAATAGAATTTTGTGTATAATTAATGATATAAGGTGATGTACCTCCGGTAATATCAACATTGATCACCGTTGATGTATTGTTTGCTATAATTGAATTATCATGCAATTGAGCAAGTGGCATTTGTGGAGAGACCGCTAATTTCAGTATGTTACTGCTTACCGGAAGAAACCCATCACTCATCACCATTCGTCTGAAATAAATAGTGTTCATTAATGCCGGTGGTGCATAATCCTGCAGTGTATCTAAGGATAAATTGGTCCAGTTAATACTGTCGGGAGAACTTTGCCATTGGTAAGTGTATTCCCCGGTACCTCCCATCGGAGCAATTACCTGTGTCAATGGTGCCGGCACCGTGTTATAGCATATCGTTTGTGAAGTTCCTATGCTGCCGGCAGTCAGATCGCCATTGTCAATTACAGTCACTTCTATCGCAGTCCCAAGATTTTGGGCAGTGCAGCCTATGACATCTGTTACCGATGTTAATGCATACGTATAACCTCCAGTGGTGAGCGTATCGGTTGAAATATTTGTACCACTCACATAACTAGTAACAGCAGGTTGTGCCACACCATTTTGTGTGTAGTTGATTGTGAAAGTTGAAGTGCCTCCTGTAATGGTTACATAAAATTCTGCGGAAGTATTGTTAAATATGGTTATGCTATCATGCAGTTGGGCAAGAGTTACCAGAGGTGACACTGTTATCAGTACAGGATTACTGTAAACTGTATCCAGAGCCCCGCTTATTACTCCACGCCGGTAAAATGTATTCTGCGTTAAGGAAGACGGAGCAAAATTTGACAGGATAGCCCCTGAAATATTCATCCATGTGGAGTCATCCAGTGAGTTTTGCCATTGATAAGCATATACTCCTGTTCCTCCGACAGGCGGAGTTATTTGAGAAAGTGTATCAGGTGCTGTATTATAACATATAGTTTGGTTAGTTCCGACGGTTCCTGGTGTTAACGTATCGAAACCTGAGAAGCCAAATACCACATCTCTGAAATAGGTGCTGGACACCGCTAATGTAGGAACAGCTCCCGGAATATCCGAATAAACCCCTCTCACATATCTTAGATGTTCACCATGTTGTGTAAAGGTGACATCAGTGCTCTTAACATAATAATAATCAGAGCTGTTAGAAATACTAATAATATAAGTCTGGTTAGCCACAACTAAAACAGGTGATGTAAATGAATATTCTCTCCATCCCTGAACTCCAGCAGGAATATTCCAAATGAAGGGACCTGCTGCCAGTGTATATGTTGATCCGTTGAATTCCCACAAACGGATTGTGTGATTACCTCCCTCATTAAAATGAGTGTATATTTTGGCTTTTGTAATATACCCATTTGAAAGAGTCTGAAATTCTGAACCAAGTTCATATGCACCATCACTTGATGAAGTGTCAGGTATCTCTGCTCTGAAAATAGAATCAACGGGTACAAACAAACTCGCTGTGATGTTGATCTCAGTACCAAGATTAAGTGTGCTACATCCGAACGCATCTGTAACAGATGTCAGTGCATAAGTATAGCTTCCTGCGGTAAGTAATCCCGTAGAGATATTTGTTCCACTGGCATAACTGTTTACTGCTGGTTGTGCAACACTGTTGCGCGTATAGTTAATTGAGTAAGGTGCTGTGCCTCCTGTAATGTCAATATGAATATTGGTGGAGATATTACTTACAATCGTGTCACTTTGGTACAATTGTGACAGAGTAAATTGCGGTGATACGGAAATAGGGATAACATTGCTGTAAACAGTATCTAAATTGCCACTCATCACTCCCCGTCTGTAATAAATACTTTCTGTCAATGCTCCCGGGGCATATCCTGATAGTGTTGCCCCCGGTATATCTGTCCAGGAAATGCTGTCTGTCGAACTTTGCCACTGGTAGGTGTAACTGCCTGTCCCTCCCGTGGGAGCGGTTATCTCTATCAGGGATGAAGGTGCTGTGTTGTAACATATCGTTTGGGAAGTTCCGATGGCGCCTGGCGTGAGCGTGTCAGCTCCTGATATGGCAAATACTACATCCCTGAAATAACAACTGTTTACTGTAGATTTAGGAACAGTTCCCAGTGTTGGTGTATAAACCCCTCGCTGGTACCTCAAATATGCCCCGTGCTGTGAGGGACTGAAATTGTTGCTTATTACAAAATACCTGTCAGCCGAGTTTGATATACTAATGATGTAGGTATGGTTGGCCTCTACTGCAACCGGTGATGGTAATGTATATGTACGCCAGCCATGCAGCCCCGGTGAAAAATTCCATGTAAAAGGTCCTGCTGCCAGGGTATATGTCGTACCATTGAGTTCCCACAGTCGTACGATATGATCACCCCCTTCATTTACATGACTGTACAAACGGGCTTTGGTTATATACCCGTCTGATAGGACCTGGAATTCTGTGCCCAATTCATAAGGCGTGAAATGAGACGAGGAGACTGGAACCTCGGTTCTGAATATAGAGTCAACAGGAACACGCACATACTGGATTACTTCTAAAGTGATGCCGGTACCCAGGTTCTGGGCAGGGCAACCACCGGCATCTGTTACCGATGTTAGTGAATAATTGTAACTTCCTGCGGTAAGTATCCCTGTGGAGATATTCGTCCCGCTGGCATAATTTGAAATTGCAGACTGGGAAACTCCGTTCCGTGTATAATTGATGACGTAAGGAGCTGTACTTCCTGTAATATCCACATGTAAATTGGTGGAAGTGTTTTCGTCTATCGTATCATTATCATAAATCTGTGCTAACGTAATCAGTGGAGATATAGATATCAGTACCGGGTCGCTATAAACAGATTCCAGACTGCCACTCATCACACCACGTCTGTAATAAGTATTTGCAATTAATGCCGGTGGGGCATAGCCTGATAGTGTTGCCCCCGGTATATCCGTCCATTCTGTGCTGTCAGGTGAGCTCTGCCATTGGTAAGCGTAACTGCCTGTCCCTCCCGCGGGAGACGTTATCTCTGTTAATGCCACAGGTGCTGTGTTGTAACATATCGTTTGGGAAGTTCCGATGGCGCCTGGCGTGAGCGTGTCAGCTCCTGATATGGCAAATACTACATCCCTGAAATAACAACTGTTTACTGTAGATTTAGGAACAGTTCCCAGTGTTGGTGTATAAACCCCTCGCTGGTACCTCAAATATGCCCCGTGCTGTGAGGGACTGAAATTGTTGCTTATTACAAAATACCTGTCAGCCGAGTTTGATATACTAATGATGTAGGTATGGTTGGCCTCTACTGCAACCGGTGATGGTAATGTATATGTACGCCAGCCATGCAGCCCCGGTGAAAAATTCCATGTAAAAGGTCCTGCTGCCAGGGTATATGTCGTACCATTGAGTTCCCACAGTCGTACGATATGATCACCCCCTTCATTTACATGACTGTACAAACGGGCTTTGGTTATATACCCGTCTGATAGGACCTGGAATTCTGTGCCCAATTCATAAGGCGTGAAATGAGACGAGGAGACTGGAACCTCGGTTCTGAATATAGAGTCAACAGGAACACGCACATACTGGATTACTTCTAAAGTGATGCCGGTACCCAGGTTCTGGGCAGGGCAACCACCGGCATCTGTTACCGATGTTAGTGAATAATTGTAACTTCCTGCGGTAAGTATCCCTGTGGAGATATTCGTCCCGCTGGCATAATTTGAAATTGCAGACTGGGAAACTCCGTTCCGTGTATAATTGATGACGTAAGGAGCTGTACTTCCTGTAATATCCACATGTAAATTGGTGGAAGTGTTTTCGTCTATCGTATCATTATCATAAATCTGTGCTAACGTAATCAGTGGAGATATAGATATCAGTACCGGGTCGCTATAAACAGATTCCAGACTGCCACTCATCACACCACGTCTGTAATAAGTATTTGCAATTAATGCCGGTGGGGCATAGCCTGATAGTGTTGCCCCCGGTATATCCGTCCATTCTGTGCTGTCAGGTGAGCTCTGCCATTGGTAAGCGTAACTGCCTGTCCCTCCCGCGGGAGACGTTATCTCTGTTAATGCCACAGGTGCTGTGTTGTAACATATCGTTTGGGAAGTTCCGATGGCGCCTGGCGTGAGCGTGTCAGCTCCTGATATGGCAAATACTACATCCCTGAAATAACAACTGTTTACTGTAGATTTAGGAACAGTTCCCAGTGTTGGTGTATAAACCCCTCGCTGGTACCTCAAATATGCCCCGTGCTGTGAGGGACTGAAATTGTTGCTTATTACAAAATACCTGTCAGCCGAGTTTGATATACTAATGATGTAGGTATGGTTGGCCTCTACTGCAACCGGTGATGGTAATGTATATGTACGCCAGCCATGCAGCCCCGGTGAAAAATTCCATGTAAAAGGTCCTGCTGCCAGGGTATATGTCGTACCATTGAGTTCCCACAGTCGTACGATATGATCACCCCCTTCATTTACATGACTGTACAAACGGGCTTTGGTTATATACCCGTCTGATAGGACCTGGAATTCTGTGCCCAATTCATAAGGCGTGAAATGAGACGAGGAGACTGGAACCTCGGTTCTGAATATAGAGTCAACAGGAACACGCACATACTGGATTACTTCTAAAGTGATGCCGGTACCCAGGTTCTGGGCAGGGCAACCACCGGCATCTGTTACCGATGTTAGTGAATAATTGTAACTTCCTGCGGTAAGTATCCCTGTGGAGATATTCGTCCCGCTGGCATAATTTGAAATTGCAGACTGGGAAACTCCGTTCCGTGTATAATTGATGACGTAAGGAGCTGTACTTCCTGTAATATCCACATGTAAATTGGTGGAAGTGTTTTCGTCTATCGTATCATTATCATAAATCTGTGCTAACGTAATCAGTGGAGATATAGATATCAGTACCGGGTCGCTATAAACAGATTCCAGACTGCCACTCATCACACCACGTCTGTAATAAGTATTTGCAATTAATGCCGGTGGGGCATAGCCTGATAGTGTTGCCCCCGGTATATCCGTCCATTCTGTGCTGTCAGGTGAGCTCTGCCATTGGTAAGCGTAACTGCCTGTCCCTCCCGCGGGAGACGTTATCTCTGTTAATGCCACAGGTGCTGTGTTGTAACATATCGTTTGGGAAGTTCCGATGGCGCCTGGCGTGAGCGTGTCAGCTCCTGATATGGCAAATACTACATCCCTGAAATAACAACTGTTTACTGTAGATTTAGGAACAGTTCCCAGTGTTGGTGTATAAACCCCTCGCTGGTACCTCAAATATGCCCCGTGCTGTGAGGGACTGAAATTGTTGCTTATTACAAAATACCTGTCAGCCGAGTTTGATATACTAATGATGTAGGTATGGTTGGCCTCTACTGCAACCGGTGATGGTAATGTATATGTACGCCAGCCATGCAGCCCCGGTGAAAAATTCCATGTAAAAGGTCCTGCTGCCAGGGTATATGTCGTACCATTGAGTTCCCACAGTCGTACGATATGATCACCCCCTTCATTTACATGACTGTACAAACGGGCTTTGGTTATATACCCGTCTGATAGGACCTGGAATTCTGTGCCCAATTCATAAGGCGTGAAATGAGACGAGGAGACTGGAACCTCGGTTCTGAATATAGAGTCAACAGGAACACGCACATACTGGATTACTTCTAAAGTGATGCCGGTACCCAGGCTCTGGGCAGGGCAACCACCGGCATCTGTTACTGATGTTAGTGCATAGGTATAGCTGCCTGTGGTTAGTATTCCTGTCGAAATATCCGTCCCACTCGTATAATTAGTTACTGTGGGCTGGGAAACCCCGTTTCTTGTAAAGCTGACTGTGTATGGAGATGTGCCTCCTGTAATGTCTATATGAATATTGGTGAAGGTGTTTTCATCTATCGTTTGGCTATCATGTAATTGAGCCAAGGTGAGTATGGGTGAGACTGTGACTAAAACAATGTTACTGTATGCGGTATCCAATCCACTTATTACTCCCTGGCGGTAATAAGTACTTTCAGTTAATAAGGGTGGTGTATATTCAGTTAAAGTATCTTCAGGTAAATCTAACCAGATAATAGTATCTGAAGAGCTTTGCCATTGAAATGTGTATTCTCCTGTACCACCTGTGGGAAATGTTACCTCTGTCAGGGTTTCCGGGCTTGTGTTATAGCATATTGTCTGGGAAGTTCCAATAGTACCAGGGGTTAAACCGGAAGGTTGCGAATACCCAAATTGGCAAATTATAAAAGAGATAATTAGGGGTAAAGTATATTTCATATAAAAAGTTTTAATTCCCAAAAATATGTTTTAAAGAAATAATGGAAGGACTCATTTTGATCAAAACAGGTGATAAATTGACCAGCACTAAAAATTAATAGATTAAGCTACAAATGGTTTTCAAACTATGGTTTAAGAATTAATAATAACAGGTTTTATTTTAAAGAAACACACCTTTAGTGCATATGTTCAATTCTGGCAGAAAAATAATGGGGTGTGCGAAATATTTCAATTCCCTATCTTTAATAAAGATTCTGAGTTGAATTTCATTTTTTTCTATATACGGAGATATTTTTCCAATTTGAGAATAATATATCAACATATCATCCATTAAAAATTGAGGAACAAACTACATATAAAATTAAAAAGTTATTGCTTTAAAAAGACACTTTGCTAATAACGGTTTTACCTTTAAGACTTTAGCAAAGGAAAAGTTATAATTTCTTAATACAATTCAGACCATTGTTTTAAATACTTGCAATGATCATGCAACATATTCTAAAGAAAAAATAAGAGAATGACCTGCTATTATTATTTTAACTCAAGTTCAAAAGCACCAAGATCTGGTGCAGAATCTCTGAAGGGTAACCCAACATCAATACCTTTATTTATTAAATCGGAATTAGGTACCAGTTTTAAAAATTGGATATCTGGTAAAGAACCATCCTTTTTGCGCGGCCTAGCAAGCTGATCTACGTCTAAACTCACGAAATCAGCATCTGTTACTTTAACTCCAAGTGAAGAGTTCCATGAATTGTGATCATTGGTATTAAAAACTCCACCCTGACTTTCTTCATCGTTATACTGGGAATTATTGTATGCAATATTATTTCGGTATATGTTGTTACGTTGAGGACCCACATTATTTCCGATGGTAGTGAATCCAGTCATGTTTTTATAGGATGTATTATTATACATATGTGAATTTACAGTGACCATACCGTTGTTATTTTCGGTAAAGCCAGCACCTGTATTTCCAATATTATATGTCGAAATATTGTTTGTGAAAATTCTATGCAATGCATTATCAGCTGCTGAAACATCAGGAACATTCATCTTAAAACCACATCCGTCACCATCTAATCTCCCATTTTTAAACGACCAGCAATTCTTCACGACCAATAATCCGCTTCCCCAGGTATTGAATCCATCGTCGGAACATTGCCATACCCGACATCCTTCTATTTGGAGATATGAATTAGCTTCATTCCCGGCATTAAAGCCATCTCCCCATCCACCAGCATATCCTCCGGAATAAAAACTGTCCACACAATTATATACGTCACAGTTTATAAAATAAGTTGAATCAGGTGCATAGGTAGGAGAATAGTATACTCCTCTTCCTGTTATATTGCAGACTGTTATGTTTTCAAATTTTTGAAACTTACTATCTACACACACCAATCCTTGGGAAAAAACATTGTCATATACCTGCCAAACATTTTTAATTGTCAGCCCTCTGAAATGCAGATAACTGGCTCCATCAATATACAGACCGGCATTGTACTCGTATCTTCCACCACTTGGCTTTTTTGGTATAATCTCAGAGCAATCCAATATCGGGGTTTCGCCAGGATAATTAAGATAATGTATATAATTTCCGGCAGTACCACTTTTTCCATGGCCATCGCGCGGTATAATATCTGCAGAATATCCTGATTTCTTATAGTAGACACCCCCCCTGAAATATACAACATCTCCGGCACGGGCTGTCTCAAATGCCTTCTGCCATGTTGCCCAGGGTTTTTCAAATGTACCTGGATTGAGATTATTCCCCCATGGAGCAACATAATAGCTTGCGTCTGAAATTGGTCCCTGACCATTAATATCGATGCCATTGTTAGTATCATCCTTTGAACAACCTGTAAGATGGCTCAATAAGATGAGTGATGTAACTATTAATCTTAAATTTAAAGTTTTCATCATGTAGCTTTTACATTTTGACTAAATGATATTTTTCTTGGCATGTTTACTGATTAATTGCATTAATTGTGATATATGATTGATTCTATGTATTATAATATCATTCGGGAAAAATTCTTTCAGGTTATAAAACCTAAAGAAATATTGATTATTGTTTCAGATGAGAATATTTAACATAAAATAATTGCCCGTTTATGATTTCCTGGATAAGAAAAATATCAGAATATGTACTTTAGATAGGTCGACTAATTATATTTTTCCGAGTAATTTAATTGGTTTTGGGTATTGCAATAACTCTTTCCTTAAATCTGTAAAAAACAACAGTATTACTTTCAATATTTTGATCCAGAGATCATCCCGGCAGCTATTTTATTGCGGTTTCCGACTTTAATATTAGGAATCGTAGCGCTATTGATACCGAAAAGATTTTCATCTCCAATAACTGTAAAACCGGAAAAACATACATTCGGACTAATGAAGTTATAATCCCCCACGATGGTATCATGACCAAGACTGCACCGGGAATTGATTAGTGTATATTTTCCGACTTTAACATTGGGTCCGATATTGGCATTTGGCCCAATGATACTACCTTCACCTATTTGAGCTGATTCTGAAATATATGCATTGCAATGTGCAAATGTTATAAATTTCGCTCCTTCTGACTTAAATTTATCGACAAATAGCCGTCTATATTGCAAATTTGCAATACCTATCAGGTAATTATGATTTTTTATTACCTTATGTTCTTTGATACTTCCTATTAGCGGAGCTGATAGTCTGTAATGTGCATAGTTAGCTGGATTATCATCTAAAAAGCCAATTATATTAATTTCTTTTTCACCCGTTTCTTTTTGAGTATATCTGATGTATTCATCAATTTCAGCAGCATGACCTCCAGCCCCAATAATAATAACTTCCTTCATATTAAAATTTCCTTATTTGATTGTATAACCGCCATCTACCATGAGATTTGTACCTGTTACCCACGTTGAAGCATTTGATAAAAGATAGATACATGCGTTTGCCACATCATCAGGACGACCTAATCCCAACGGGTGCATAGCTTTGATTTTATTCATTGATTCTTCATTTCTGCTGTAAACAGCATTCTTTGACATTGGAGATTCCACAACTCCGGGAGATATACAATTAACACGTATATTTCTGGGAGCCAGCTCAATAGCTAGAGATCTTGCTCCGGCAACGAGTGCTCCTTTGGTCATGCTATACAATGTTTTACCGTTTTCACCTACCACAGCCATAACCGAACTGATAAAAATAATACTTCCTCCGGTTTCAGAAATATTGGATTGTTTCGTCACTATTCTGGTGAGATTGATAGCTGAATGTACATTTGCATGAAAGAATTCATCCATTTTTTCAGGTTTACTCATATTAAAAGGCAGGGTGGTGGAGATTCCTGCAGAATTAATTAATCCAAAAATCCGATTGCCTTCTTTAGTAATTTGTTCGACAACATGTAGTACTTTTTCATAATGAACCAGATCAACAGAAAAAATCTGGTGTTTTTCAGGTGCTGTCATAAATGACAGTGTTTCATTCAAGCGTTCTGAATTTCTTCCAAGCAATACTACCCGGGCTCCCATATCACTGCAACTAATGGCACATTGCCTGCCTATTCCGGATGATGCTCCTGTAACGATAACCAACTTGTCATCCAGACGAAAAAGATTTGAATCACTAGACATATTTTTACCTAAAAAGTATGGTTTTCAATTGATATTCATATTTTCTCATAACAATCATCCTAACCGGAATAGTTCTATTTATCATCGAATAGTAAACGGTTCAGAAGTATCATATTTCAACTATATCTCCAATATAGCAGTTTTCTGTATTGATAACCCCTGTAGCCCAGGTTAGGCCAACTCCAAAACCGCACAGTAATAATTTATTTTTTGTTCTCATTGCCTCCTTGAGTTCCGAAATAATTGTCAGAGGAATAGATACCGAAGAAGTGTTACCATATTTTTCGATTGTTGATGGAACCTTATCTTCCGGAAGTTTCAGTTTTTTTGCCAGAAAACCATTTATGTAACTATTGGCCTGATGAAATATGAAATAATCAAAGTTTGGTATATCCATACCGGAAAATTCCATAATACGTTTAAAGTCTTTCGGAACTTCCCTGATTACAAAATTAAAAACATCGGCACCATTCATATACCCATTTTCATCAGAACGGATATTACCATACTCATCAACCACTTTCTCCTTAACCGTTTCAGCTGAACTCATCTTGCGATATCCTCCCGCATTTACCTTAATAAGTGATTCGCGGGAACCATCTGAATTGAGTGAAAAGAAACTCTCAGAAAATTTATTATTCGATTCAACCAATGCTGCAACACCTCCGTCGCCAAAGAGAAATGCCGTCTTTCTGTCTTTAAGTGAATAGACTTTCGATCTTGTCTCTCCATCCAAAATGAGCGCTTTTCTTATTTGTCCGCTTGTCATCATTGAATATACAACAGATAATCCATAAATAAATGCCGGGCATCCCAGGTTAATATCAAATGCAATGGTACTTGTTGATAATCCTAATCTTTCCTGTAAAATTAAAGAAGTGGCAGGCATACGATGATCGGGAGTTTGAGAAATAAACACTAAAAGATCAATCTCTTCCCTGTTTATCTGCATTTCTGTTAAAAGTTTTTCTGCAGCAGCGAAACACAAGTCTGAAGAACATGTATTCTCATCAGCAAACCTGCGTTCTTTCACTCCGATTTTATCGACGATTTCCTTAATATCTTCCTTTTTGAACCATAAGTCAAATTCGTAATTATTAATGACTTTCCGCGGAACAGCAGCCGCCATTCCAGTAATTCCAATATTTTTAAATGATATTAATGCCATAATGTACCATTTAAGCTGAACGACTTGTCACTAACTGAAGCATATCCTCAACAGTCAAACATTTATTGTAATCCGCCATTTCCAGTTCAATACCAAATTCAGTATCAAGCATAGCAAGAATAGATAATTCACTGAGTGAACTATAGTTTTCATAATCACGAAATTTGTCTTCCTTCTTGATTTCACTTACATCCATTTCAAGTGCTTCTGCCAGATTTGTAAATAATTTCTCTTTCATAATGATTTATTTTTATTAGTTATTCTTCAATTACGCGTATGGTCATGAATGCTTCAGCATAAGAAAACCCAACTGTACTTCCACGAAATTGTGCCAATGCTTCAATAGTTTTCAGAGATCGTGGATTTGGAAATTCCTTTAACTGGCTTTTAAAACATTTCATAGCCTCTAACTTCGATGAGATTTCATTAGTAATATTAATGTAATAGTCCGGAATAAAAACATCATCACCAAAGGGTGCAGCCCATTCCGTTTCTGAAAGGGTTTCATAGGAATATATTTTTTTAACCGGGAAATTTTGGACAGGTCTTGCTGCAACCAGCCCTGCATTAAATATTGCCTTGTGATCGTGATGTATATCTCCACGATGCGGAAGAAAAATTGTTTCAATTTTAAATTCCTCAATAACATTTTTTATTGCAGTTGATAGCTCAGCAATAGACACTCTATCAAGATCAGGTGCAGGAAAATCCAAAAAACGTGTTTCAGATACCTGAAGTATTTTATGTGCGTTTAGTGCCTCATTTCGAACATTATTGATTCGTTCTTCGGAATATAGTTCTTTCTTTCCCCGGGTAGCTATCAAAACTTTCACATTCATACCCGAAGAGGAAAGCTTTCTAATTGTGCCCCCACAACCTAAAATTTCATCATCGGGATGCGGTGCAATAACTAATACATTTCCATTCATTATTACTAATTGCTAATTCATATAATGATCAAAATCCTTAATAATTTCAAATATAATAGGTTAGAAAGGCAATACCAAAAAAAACAATAAATCTGTTTAAAATATGCTAAAAAATGAATAACCATACCTACCCATTAATTTCAATCAAATTAAATATTCCGAATGATATCAAAAACAAATTTTATTTCCTCTTTCCCATATCTTTGATCTATCGGAACGGGAATTAAATATTTTGATAATCTGGCTTCAAATGTTTCTTCTGATACATCCCTCAATACACTTTTCCATAATCTTCCGACATATATTTTTTTATTCCTTAGCTTTT
Organism: uncultured Bacteroidales bacterium; assembly: GCA_963781805.1. Classification (GTDB taxonomy): domain Bacteria; phylum Bacteroidota; class Bacteroidia; order Bacteroidales; family UBA10428; genus JAFGPL01. The sequence goes on along the minus strand of CAWAHF010000004.1, from coordinate 2,760,899 downwards.
CATCAAGATTGATATCTTCAATCATCAACGGGTAGACCATTGGGACACAATCATTATCCAGGAATTGAGTTGGATCAAACATATTAATTTTTTTGTATAGACTTTGAGCAAATAAATAATTCTCTTTTCTTTTATCCTTAATTTCTAAATAATCAATGCTTTTTAATAAACTTCTGGTAAGAATCGACATATTTAAAATATCTGCCTTATCAATTCTTTCTTCATTTGTCATTCGGTCACTATAACTCGCACTTGTCCCATACTCGATTCTTTTAAACAAAAACAAAGCGGTCTCCGATGATATATCCTGATCATAGCTACTGGTAAATTTCTTAGCTTCATTGCCAATTACATAGCAACCATCGGGCACTCCAAAAAATTTACGAGGCGAATACACATTGTAACAACGTTTTAAAGGATTACTATAAAAAGCAGCCGAATTATCAATAATCACATTTTTAAACAAACCTGCCAGTTTTTTTAGTTTACCTGAAGATAGAATTCCGAAATAATTAATAATTAAAACCGCTTCATTCTGTTTTTGTTTAATATTAAATGGTTCGAATCTCTCATTTATATAATAAGAATTAACTTTAATTCCTTTTTTTGCCAGGAAAATTTTAACTGTAGGACAGAGGTAATACGGAATATGAACCTTGTTACAATTCAACAACCTACAAGCATGATAAATTCCTGCTCTTGCCGAATTAAGTCTGGCAATATTGTTATTCCTGGGAAAATATTCTCCTGATTCCCTTAAATCAAGCCCAATAAAACTTCCAACTTCCATAATTATTTTTTTAACTGGCTCAATAAAACCTGATCCCAGTCGTAACCGCAATTCATAAAGTAATCGAGAGCAGTAACATTTGATTGAAAACCATCCCAAAGCTGCTTATATTGAAAAGGTTGAAAAACCGAGTATCTCAATTCAATTCCGGCAGCATTAAATTCTTCATCAGTCTGATATGCTTTGGCTCCTGTTCCTGAGTAATAAATATTAGCACCCAGGGCACTACAGATAGCCAGGATTTTTTCGGTTCGGGTCAAATTAATTTTTAATTCTGATGAAATAATAAACTTAGTTTTAAATCCCAGTTTATCAGAAAAGAATTTAACCAGTTCAATATTCATGTCAACAATATTCTTATAATCCTGAAGAATTACTTCCTTATAATCTTTGTAAACCTCATTGAAGTATTTTGCATTACGATAATTGTTTTCAAGAATTGCCAAATGCTTTTCTTTCCAACCCAGTTCATCTTTTGAACTTACTGCATTGATTCTATCTCCCAAGCTTTGCTGAACAGGAAATTTCAGCCTGAATGAACCGGAAGAAGTTTTAATGTAACTGTAATTATGCATTCCCTGATTAGAAAACTGTGCATCATCGAGAAAAACAAAAATATCTGACTGATAAATCTTGTAAAAATAGCCCAGCCAGGGAATATAATTTGGCTGGTGAATTGCTATTATCTTATATGTTTTGTTTGAACTCATAAAAACTTGGGTTTTTTATTTTACTCTTTCCTGTAAACATTATCCGACTTAAAAAATGACATCAAAGAAACCATAAAAAGTCTTAAATCGTACCTAAATGAATAATTTTGAACATATTCTACATCAATTGGAATATTTATGTCCCAATCATGCACTTCACGGCAACGTACCTGGGCAAGTCCGCTAATACCAGGTTTCACAAGAAATCGTTGGTTTTCAAATTCATTATACTCCTCAATTTTTTTAGGGAAATACGGAACCGGTGGACGTGGGCCAATAAAGCTCATCTCACCTTTCAATATGTTCAGAAGCTGTGGCAGCTCATCAATACTTGTTTTTCGGATGAACCGGCCAATACGCGTGATTCTTGGGTCGTTCTCATACAACTTATTATTTGTACTACCTGTTTTAGTGACTACCATAGAACGGAATTTATAAATCCTGAAAACCTTGCCATGGAGCCCCAGTCTGGGTTGTCTGAAAAATACCGGTCCTCTTGTGTCAAATATTATTGCAATAGCTGTAATCAGAAATAGGGGCAACAGGATAATCAGAGCAACAAAGGCTATAATAAAATCAATAACAGGTTTGAAAAATGACTTGTAAAAACCTCTGGTTGAATATTCAGCAATTTGATTTTTAATTATTTCCCCAGACATTTCCTGTTTCATTTGTGAATAGGTTAACATTTGAACTAATAAAATCTTCCGATGCCTTTAATGAATTTGTTTTCAATAACTGATATATTTCCTTTTTTTCTTTCATTTCAATAATAAAGTCTACAATACCTTTTATATCAGTTGGTTCAAAACATTTGCCGCAATCATATTTTGTAACCAGGTTCTCAACCTCTGATCCCGGTGACACCAGACATAATAAGGGTGCCCCTACAGAAAGAAAATTATATAGTTTACTTGGTACTGCCAGTCTGGAAGTTTTAACACCAAGAGTAATTACGGCAATATTCGCTGCGGAAAAAATTTGTGGTAATTCAGTTGCAGGTTGCCAGGGCAAAAAATTTACATTACTCAAACCTAATTTTTTGCTTTCCTCTTTAAGCATTTCCTTTTTGGCACCAGCTCCAATAATCAGGAAAACAATATCATCCCTGTTTAGTTCAGTTGCAACTTTAAGAAGGACTTCAACATTGCCCGATAAACCAAAATTTCCCGAGTACATTACAGTAAATTTTTCTGATAGATGATGCTTTTTCACAAAAGGATTTTCAATAGGATTTATGGGTTTAAAGAAAGAATTATCAGTCCAGAGGGAAACTACTTTTACTTCCCTGTCATCAGCATATTTTTGAAGTACCTGTTGCATACCATTGCTTAGGGTAAAGATGGTTAAGGCTTTTTTAAAAACCTTTTTATTTGATTTTGCCCACCATTTGATAATAAAAGATTTTTCTGAAACATATCCAAGTTCTGAAAGCGCATCAGGGTAAATATCGAGGATAAACAATTGATATGGATTTTTAACCAATAAAGGTAAAAGTGTTGCAATTGGCGGATTTGAAACAATGAACAACAGATCGTTCCGAAACTTAAAAATCACTTTAATCCAGATTTGCAAAAATCCCCAAATCCAGGTAAATAAGCGTCTGAAAGTTGTAGTACGATTGTATTTTATTATTTTTTCTACCCGAACAGATGAATGTAGTTTGATATTTCGCACCACCAGCCTTCCTGTCACAAGCACACAGGAATAACCGAGTGTTACATAAGCATTAATTATATCAATCATCAGATAGCCTGAATCCTGATTGATAAATACAATACTTTTTAATCTTGTCACTTCAGTCGGCCTTTTAAGATTCAATTTTTTTCAGTATGATATTGAAAAAGTAATTAGTTTGTGTTGAATATCGCAAGTAGTTCATTTGCAGCATTTTTTACACGTTTGGAGTATTCTTCATAGAATATGTCCTTTAAATTCCTTAACGGGTAATTTTCCAGTATAATTGCCAATTTTTCAGGATCGTGAGGATCGAAAAAATTACCTGTTTCCCCTAATTGTTCGATATTAACGTTTAAGCTTGATGCAATTGCCGGAACCTGTAACGATCTTGCATCCTCAATAACTGTACTCCAGCCCTCAAATAGACTTGGCTGAATAACTGCCTGGGAATGTCTCATCAATTCAAGCTGTTCATTTCTTGAAATAACTCCCAGCAAGGTAACCTGATCCTGTAAATTGTTTTCTTCAATTATTTTGTTAAGTTCTGATATATAGGGTGAATCACTGTTTTTTGGATATTTGCCTGTAAAAGCAACGTGTATTTTAACTCCCTTTTTCTTCAGATTTACAAGAGAAAGAAGTACTACTTTATGATTTTTATGTTTATGGAACTGGTTTGATACTAAAAAATAAGCTGATGGTAAATTATACTTTGTCCTTAGAACATCAATATCAATAGGTTCATGATTATCGATTACAGAAATAAAGTGAAATATATGAATCTTAAGATCTTTCCTTATTTTATAAAATTGATGAAAATCATCCAGAACAGCCTTGCTCGAAACAACAAGAGCATCGCTGTTTTTTATGATCAGCCTGGTGCGTAAATTTCTTCCAGCAATTTGAGCTTTTGAAAAGAATTCGGGATAATATTTATGCTGGAGGTCTGCCCACCAGGATATTTGTTTGGTTTTGGTTTTAGTTTTGACCGGAAAATCATGCATAGGAAAAATCGCATTAAGTGAATATTTTTTTATAATCTCATGAATAAAAATATTTTTTCTTAGTAAAAAGGACATAATATTACCCTTAATAATTGGAGGAAAGGACCATTTTAACGGATTGAGATATGGATAATTGATTTCGCTGATAAACCTTTCCAATTCAGGTCGGTAAAAAAGAAAAATTTCAGGTTTATCCTTATCATTTAATGATCCGAGAATTTTAATAATGTTTAAAATATAAATGACACCTCCCATCCAGGAAGAACTGAAATTAAAGATAATTCCGAGTTTGAGTCTTTTAATGTTTTTTAAATCTGTCATCTTATCGATCAAGTTTCAGTTTTCTGGATAATATCTTTTTTTCATTAGGATAGTTCCAGGCATCCCAGGGAAAATGTTCTCCATTGCTCCATTTGCTCCATCTTTCCAAATCAGATTTTAACATGATATCCGCCAATTCGTTGAATTTTGTTTTTGGCTCCCACCCAAGTTTATCGAGACCCTTCTGATAATTTCCTTTTAGATAGCGAACATCCACAGGTCTCATAAAACGTTCATCAATTTTTACAAATTTTTCCCATTCCAGGCCGGCATTACTAAACGCAACTTCCAGGAACTCCTTAATGGTATGGGTTTCGTTTGTTGCAATCACATAATCATCTGGCTCATCCTGCTGAAGCATCAGCCACATAGCTTCTACGTACTCAGGCGCATATCCCCAGTCGCGTTTGGCTTCAATATTTCCAAGCTCGATTAAGTTTTCCAACCCCAGCTTTATTTTAGCTATAGCGTTCGTTATTTTCCGTGTTACAAATTCAAGTCCCCTTAAAGGGCTTTCATGATTAAACAGAATACCATTGCAGGCAAATAATCCATATCCCTTTCTGTATATTTTTACCATGCTATGTGCATACAATTTTGCTGCAGCATAAGGACTGGAAGGAACAAATGGTGTTTCTTCAGATTGTTCGGTAAAAATATTGTCTCCAAACATTTCGCTTGTTGATGCCTGATAAAATTTTACATTTTGGGCAATATTCCTTATAACTTCAAGGAATTTAACGACTCCAAGTCCTGTAATTTCAGCAGAAGCTAAGGGTTGTTCAAAGGATGCACCCACAAAACTCTGTGCTGCCAGATTATAAATTTCGTCAGGTTTGGAGGTTTTGATTGATTCAAGAATGGAAAAACTGTCCAGTAAATCCACCGGAAGCAATTCTATCTTATCAAATATTCCAAGGTACTGCAATCTCCAGAAATTTGGTGTGGACAATCGCCTATACGTTCCATATACCTTATAACCTTTATCCAATAAAAATTTTGCCAGATAGGCTCCGTCCTGCCCTGTAATTCCTGTAATAAGTGCTTGTTTCATAAATGGTCCGATTATCTGTTGTTTCAATTATTTTAATTTGTTTTAACCCAATTATAGTATGCTTGCAGACCTGTTCTTAAATCAATCGACGACTGATAACCAAACGATTTCAATTTATTGATATCAGCTACCCAATTGGTAGGATCACCTTCTCTGATATTGCCGGAAAAAGAATAGTTGATTTCTTCATTAAATAAACTAAAGAATATAGCCACAGCGTCTTTTATTCTGATTTCTTCACCATTAGCTACATTAATTATATCTGCTTTAAACGAGGATGATTCCGAGACTAATTCAATTACTCTTACTAAATCTGCTATATTAATAAAATCTCTCGATTCATTCCCCGTGCCATATAATGTAAAGGGTTTTCCCGAACTCGCCTTTTTGTTTAAATCCCAGAACAATTGTTTTTGAAGCCCAATCCCATATGCAGAAAATATTCGTAACGAACAGGTTTTTATATCCCAGTATTCATTAAACTCCTTGCAGATTTGTTCGGCATGAAGTTTATGAATACCATATGGAGACAGTGGATTTGGTACCGCTGATTCATTTACAGGTAAAACCCCGGGATTTCCATACACTGCTGCGCTTGAAAGATTTATAAATTTACACAGGGGCTGGTAACTTCGGATCGCTTCAAGAATCCTATAAACATTAACGGTATTTAAATAATAATCACGTAATGGATTTTTTAAAGAATCGGGCACACTTGCCGCACCGGAACAATTAATGCATACATCATATTTATTGTGTTGAAAAATGGTAGTATAATCTGCATTTGTTGCATCAATCAAAAAATATCCTTGGGTATCCACATAGTCTACAATAACATCAGCTCCCGAAACAGGACTACCTTTTTCTTTATAATAATTGAAAAGATGCTGTCCGATAAAACCTTTAGACCCTATTACAATTACTTTCATCCAGGTGGTATTTAATTAATTCTATTCTTCTTTTTTAAAATAAGTATTCAAATCAGCCTGTAATAAAATTATAAAATGCTTCACTGATCTTTTCTGTGGAGAATCTCTCAATACTTCTCCTGGCATTTAATCCTAGTTTTTCTCTCAGACCTTCATCTGTCATTAATTGAGCCAGTTTCAACTGAAACATATCAAAATCAAAAAGCGGAATCAGGAATCCGTCATATGCATCAGTAATCATTTCAGAGGGACCTGCGATGCAATCAAATGCAATTACGGGTAAACCTGATGCCATCGCTTCTCCAATCGCATTTGGAAAGCCTTCCGAGCTTGAGGTGAAAGCAAAAATTGAACTCTTCAGATATATTTTTTCAAGATTATCCTGTTTACCTGTAAAAATAACTTGTTTTTCAATTTTCAGATCTTTGGCAAGATTCTGCAAACGTTCCATATTTTTCTGCTTCAAATGGTCATAACCAACAAGCATTAGTTTCCATTCTTGTGTACTTACATTTGCAAACATTTCGATTAATTTATCCTGATGTTTGGATTTTATCAGGCGACCCACCATCAGAACGATTTTCTCCTTTTTGCTAACTAAATTCACTCGATTAGCAGGTTTTATGGGATTTCCGATAACTGCAACATTATTATGCCTGTTTCCAGATAAAAATATTTCTTTTGCCTTTTGTGTCTGAAAAATCAATCCTTTTGCGGTAGGATAAAGCCAATGCCGTAACTTGTCATGAAACCTGCCGAGACTTTTATCTGGTTGGCTTCTGTCTGATACAAACGTGCGATATTTTAATCCAATAATTGAAAGTAGGAAGAAGTTGTTCCAGTACTCGCCAAAGCTCAGGATACTATCCGGATCTATCTTTTTTATTGTTTTTCTCAACCAGAACAAAGTTTTTATTGTATAGAAGATCCTTAATTTATTGTTAAAACTGAATAAAGGATTGTGAATGATAAGACTGTCAGGAATATCATAAAATATCTCTCTCGTAATTCCATAAAGTACCAGGTGAATTTCAATATCTTTCGTGGAAGTAAAGTAACCTGCAAGCTCTGACATCACTCTTTCCATTCCCCCTGCCTGAAGTGAAGGAATTACCAAGCATAATTTTTTCTTATCCATTCAAAAACTAATTTCAACAAAAATTTGGTTAGGATATCTTCACTTCTAAACCTTTTATTTTGCAGGCTGAACCTTCTGTTCAACGCTTCGAATTAAGGCATCTACCATCCACCCATATGGATTAAACCTGCCTGGATGCCAGTTCAGGTCTTTGTCCCAATAACCTGTGCATGGGTCATAAACTTCTTTTACATAACCGTAGCTTACTTCTAATACATATGTTTTCCCCTCAGAATAAACAAAATCAAATGCCGCACATTGTGATTTCAATTGATCGGTCATTTTGAATGAAAGCTGAACTGTTTCATCATCAAAATGCTCTTTTTCATAACGGATGAATCCGCTTCCCGAAGCCCTGAAGTCTTTATTGCGTACCAGTCTTTTTATGGCAAACGCCTTGTTATCCACAACGATAATACGTATATCAAAATCGTTTTCGGGAATAAACTCCTGAAAATAGACATACCCAACCTCTCTTCCTGTAACTTTTGCATATTCAGTGGTATACACCAGACGGATGATACCTTTAATCACTTCCCAACTAGTTGTTTTTCCAATTCTATATTTACGCAGACGCTCTTTCAGGTCGCCCCATGCATCATACTGTTTAAATCCTCGGCCGAAAGCTTTCTTTATCAAACGAATAGCTGCTTTCCTGGTACTTACCAGACGAACATTGTCTGACCCGGCTCCATTGCGTAATTTAAATACTTTGGGATAAACTGTATTCTTCGCCCATTCCAGAGCTTCCTGTTTACGGTAGAATACATACGAGGGAGCTAAAGGTGCTCCAATCCCTTCGAATAGATATTTCTGCGCTACCTTATCATCGAAATGCCATACTGTATGGCAATTCGGGAATACCTCCCTACCTGACGCCTCTATGGAAAACAGAAGTTGTTTTGCGAATTTACTGTCTTTCGGACTTTTGTGGTTGAAATGCCACATCAACGCATCGCAATCTGACAATTGCTGCATGATGTCTGTCCTGTAACAATCCACCAGTTTATAACTGATGTTGTTAGCTTTGCAATAGTCTATCCAACGTTCGCTGAATAGCCCTTTAGAGTGATGAATTCCAATTTTCATGATTTTGATCAAGATAAATTTTAGCCCAGATTTCAAATGAAATAATCACCCATAATGCCTCAAGCTCGAAATACTTTAACTTTTGAATGTTTGAAAACCAGCCGGATGCGAGTTTATGATCGAATAATCCTCTTTCTTTGATACCGGGCAATACATTATCATTAAAATATGCTTTAAAATTATTGTTTAAAAAAAACTCTTTCAACGGAATACCGAATCCCATTTTATCGCGGAAGGCAAATTCATTACCAAAATTTCGGGCTGTCATTTTTTTCAACAGATACTTCTCGGTGTTTTTTCCTTCAGGACTTTCCCGTATTAACAAATATTTTTCAGGAATGGTGAAGGAATTTTCAACCACCTCATTATCAAGAAATGGAACCCTGTTTTCAATGGAATGGGCCATAGACATTTTATCCTGTCTTATGAGCAAATCAGGTAAGTATGAATGCATTTCATATTTTACCTGTCGGTCGAACAACGAGCCCTTCAACGAACGATAAAGAGAGATACGGTCACCGGAAGCACCATCGTACTTAAATCCCGGCTTAAGCATTTTGGCCATTCCGGGGGTCATAAACGAAGTTGCCATAACAGCCCGATACTCATGATTTAAATAATCCGCAAATCCCGCGGGATGTCTGAGATTTTTTCTGAACTCATGAAATAACATTCTTAGTCTGTATGGGTAACTGATATCATAAAATCTTGTATACCCTCCAAATACCTCATCTGCTCCTTCCCCGCTTAACAAGACCGTTACATATTCTTTTGCCCGTTGCGATAACTTATAAATGGCAACGGTATTCGGATGATTGATGGGAAATTCCAGGTGCCAGGCTGCTTTTTCGATATTTTCGAGATAATATTCCGAATCGAGAAGAAATTTATGTGATGGAATTGCCAGATTATCAGTAACGCTGTTTATATATTTCTCTTCGCTAAATTGCTGATTGTCAAAAACAATGGAAACAGCTTCAAAATTACCATTATTACTGTTTCGGTTGGCAAGCCAGGTCACAAGTGAAGAGTCAATGCCTCCCGAAAGCTGACATCCCAGTTTTACATCACTCATCAACTGTCTATTTACACTATTGCTTAACCATGCTTCAAGTTTTTCTCCATAAAAGCTTAAATCGCCGTTGGTATTTAGATTGCGGGCATAATCATTCAGATTGAAATAGCGCTTCACAACCAAAGCTTCACCAGGCGTACAAGTAAGGTAATTTCCAGGATCGAGCGAAAGAATCTCTCTGAATAATGTTCCCCAAAGATTATTACGGAATAAAAGATACTCATCAAGTTGTTCTTCATCAATTCTGAATTTAAAATCATCAAGAAATTTAAAACTTTTAAGTTCAGATGAAAATGCTAACGTCGATTCGTTTGAAACATAATACATGGGCTTGATCCCAAACCGGTCCCGGGCAATATGAATGGTATTTTTTCCAAGGTCAACAATAACAAATGCAAACATTCCATTGAGTCTTTCCAGTAGTCCGTCTATACCATATCTGAGGTAAAGCGCCAATACAATTTCTGTATCAGACGTGCTTTTAAAATTATATCCCCATTGAATCAGACTATCTTTAAAATCAAAAGCATTGTATATCTCACCATTCAAAGTAAGCAAAACTTTCTGATCAGGACTTGTCATCGGCTGGTGACCATTAGCAGACAAATCAAGTATACTTAACCGGTTAAATCCCAATATTCCGTTAAATTTATTTTCAAGTTCAACAGGTTTCGATGTTGGTAGTTCGATCGATTTTCCTTCGCGTAAATTGAATGCCCTGATTCCAGAATCATCCGGTCCCCTGTGTTTCTGAATCTTCATCATTCTCAATATAGTACTGGAATCCTTAACAGGTTTATTGTTCAGATTAATATATCCGGTTATCCCACACATTATGAATTACTGATTTTTTGAAAGTATATTTAATAAAACTTCCCTGTGAGCCTCACATCTGGTTAAATTTAAAAGCAAGAGTCTTTTTTTTCTGCTCATTAGGTTGGGTAAAATCCCCATTCTCCGCAATGCATTTTGAATCTTTCCGAAATAAGGTTCAATAAAGGAATCATACATCGGTGTCACCTTTTCAATATACTGCTCAAATTCCTTAACTAATTTGATATCATCTTCAATAATTTTATTTCTTTCATCCAAAATTTGAAAAAACTGATTTTTTTCATTCTCATTCAAATGAAAAACTCCGGGTATTTCATTTCCCTGTTTCAACGGAATGATTTCAAACTGAACCTTTTCAGAAATGAGTAATCGAACTGCGTATCCCTTATTCCAGTCAGTGTTGGAACGTCCTGGTGAGTCATAGATAAAATTACCTAGTCCATAAAAAACAGGTTTGTCTTTATACACTTCATATCCGCTAAAACAATGGGTATGATGCGAAATAACAGCATCTGCACCGGCATCGACAAAGAACCGGTATAATGCTTTTACCCTTGGGGACGGCAGGTGATAAAATTCATTTCCTCCATGTACCATCACAATTACATAATCGCCGTGTATCCTGGCTTGAACAATGTCATTAAACGTTTTAACAGGATTTATGGGATTAGCCTGGTACATACCATCGATCGCCGTTAGAAATTCATTGTCCGCCACATTAATAAAAGCAAGTTTTTTATTTTTACTTTCTGTAAAAAATGGTTCACTTGCAACATTTGCATTTTCGCCAACTCCAATGGTATGAATGCCATTTTGATGACATAATTCAATGGTTTGACTTGCACCCTCAGAACCATAATCCATAATATGATTATTGGCCAGCGCTGCAAGTCTAATATCAGCATATTTCAATAATTCAATACATTTTGGATTTGCTTTCTGATGCGGTCCTGTTTTTTTTCTACCTTTCTTAAGCAACGTCAAGGGGCATTCCAGATCCGTAACATTCAAATCATTCCCTTTAAATACATCGATGAAATCATTAAAAACAGCCTCGTATTCAGATTTCAGAGCAAGTTCTTCAATCCTGTTATGAGGACAAAAGTCGCCGGTAAATAATATTTTTACTATGTTTTTACTCATTTGATTGGCATAATACTTTGTTATATTTACCTTCCGTTTGCTATTAAATCTCCCAGCTGATCAGACGTCATAAATTCCACATCAGGCCAGAATTTTATTATACGTCGAAGCAAATCTCTTAAAAGTCTAAGATTCTCTTTTCTGTTTATTTCATCAAGTGATCCCATATAATTTATCCGATGAGAACTAATAATTGCCGGTTTTTTCCACCTGAAAGCAATCTTAATGCGGTTCAGGCATTCTCCCACTGAATCTTCACCTTTGGAAAGCGACGGTTCAAAGAAGCAATTTCTGATGAGGAAATATTGACCGAATGAATTCCGATTGCCTAGAAAATGATATTTTTTTCTGTAATTCCCAAAAGAACCTGTCGGAATTAACTGAATTACAAGTCCCTGAATATATTTTACTCCCTTTGCAGCAAGTGTTTCCTCAATATCGCTGTTCCATGTATAACAAGGTGGAATAAATGATTTTGATTTGTAACCAAACATCTTTTCAAACAGGTTTAAACCCTCGGAAAGACTTTCTTTCATTATTACCAGATCATCCGGGGTATTATAGTCCAGTACTTCCATAAAATTGTAATCGCCATCGCCCGAGAAAGTTGTTTCATGATTGAAGGTAAACATCATCTCAGGTGTTCTTTCTCTCAGTGCATTCATCCATCTGACAATATTTACGTGCTCCCGGCCATGAAACTGCGGATGGAATATTTGTTCAACTATTCCCTGTTTCCAAAGCGATTCCACTTTATCCCTTTGAGGATATCTTTTAAGGGTTTCGCTAACAGGCTCAAAATGATATTCGTTAAAGTCAGATTTTCTGATCTTTTCAAAATCAGGGTTCCCGACAACAACATCTGCGGTAAACACCGGCGGATTTCCAATTGAGTCTTTGTATGAATATAATACCTCATACAGCATAGTAAGATCATCATTGCTTTCCAGCGTATCCAGACGGTTATAATCGCTATTCGAAATTTCAAAACCTTTTTCGATAAATATAGCGTACAGCTCTTTCGAAGGCATCCGGATGCTCCCCCAATCGTCACTTTCTATAATCACAATCTTTCGGTTGGTTCGCCAACCCGGAATATTGATAAAATTTCGTGATAGAGCGCTTTTTATCGTTGCAAAAGAATTACTCATGGGTTATAATTTCTCCCAGTTCCTGCGATGTAATGAACTCTGCATTGGGCCAGCATTTCATAATTTCTTTTAATAATTGGGATAATTGTGACAATCCTTTTTCCCGGTTTTCTCTATGCAGTGCTCCAATATAGTTCACCCGGTGCGAACTAATTACGGCAGGTTTGTTCCATTTGAAGGCAACTGAAATATCTTTCAGACAGCTATCCACCCAGTCTTGTCCATTCTGGCTGGGTTCGAAAAAGCAATTACGTGTTAGATAGGTAAGACCATTCCCATTTTTTTGACCAAGCCGGTGCAGATTTCTGGTCGTTTCCCCATTTCCTATGGGTTCAATTTGTATTTTGGAGGTTGAAAGATATTTAATACCGCTTGCAGAACAAACAGGTTCAAGCTTTGAACTAAAAGGGCCGTTGGGAGGAACAAAAAAAGTCGCCCGATAACCGAATAGTTCCTGAAAGAGATTGAGTCCGGAAGTTATAACCTCTTTTTGATAGTTTAAATCTTCGGGATCAATAAAATCATAAGCAGCCTGCAACTCAACCCTGATATCGGGATCATGAACAGTAGATATCCCCCACATGCTATTCCTGAACGTCAGTAAAGTTTTATCGTTCTTAGAGTTTAGAGCTCTCATCCAGACTTTTACGTTCAGATGTTCGCGTCCGTGAAACTGAGGAACAAATAATCTTTTGGTAATACCCTCTTTCCACAAGGCAAATGAATTTTCACAACCTGGGTATTTCCCAAGTGTTTCGGTAAACGGTTCATAGTAATATTCTGTAAAATCAGCATTCTGAATTTTATCAAAATCCGGATTTGCAACCACCGAAACAGGAGTTAACACTGCTGGTCTACCATTACTGTCGTTTGCAATTGATAAAGCTTCAAAAAGGGATGAAAGATCTTCAGCTGTAGCAAGCGTATCGTATTTATTAAATCTATATCCTTCATCAGAGATCAAATCAATTCCTGCTTTTGAAAGATTTTCAAATACTTCGTTCGAAGGCATTCGGATGCTGCCCCAATCGTCTGATTCAATAACCACTAAACGACGCCTGGTTCGCCAACCAGGAATATTGGATAAATTCCTGATAAGAATATTTTTCAATGAATTATCCATTTCCAGTTTTCACTTAATTGAAAAATATGTCTGCCAGCGATACATTCGGTGCAATTAAAGGTAATCCAAAACCAGGCGCGAAAATCCATGCATTGATACTGTCTGAGCCTTGTCTGAATACAATGGCAGCAAATAAAAACATTGGAAATAACCCGAGCCATGTTAACAAATGAAGCCTGTTTCCGTCAGATTTGGCGAAATAAAGGAATACATAGAGGGTGGCGAATAAAAAGAATATAATCAGAAACCGTCCCCCAAACGAAGGGATCGCGGTACCAAAATTTACAAACGCCAGGAAAAGAAGCAAAAAACTAAATAAGTTTTTCTCTTCTTTTTCTTTCATTAACGATCCATACCTCAATTGTATAAAGCTTATAGCAAATAAAAGGTAATATAATACCAGATCATAGCCAATTTTCAAAAACCAGGCGGTTTGCTGATAAGCTTCCTGTCTTGCAGCCATATAATCTTCAGCGGAATAACTTTGGAACCTGCTCTCAAAACCTCCCCCTAATGCCAGGGATATTGATTGAAAAGCAGGAGCAATCAGATGCGGTAGAACGAAGGATACCAATGCCAATGGTAAGTATATATAATTTCGGTTGCCTGCAATAAAATAAATAACAAGTATAACATTAGCCGTAAGAAAACTAAAGTGAACAAGTGAAGCTGCCAAGGTCACTATTAAATATTTTGCCTCACGATACAAAATTACATGATATGCACCATAAAAAAATATCCATGCTGCGGTCCACATTCTAAAACCATTTATTGCTGTTATAGGCAATATTGCTGTGAAAAAAGCCAGGTGTATGAAAGAATTTAATCCCTGATTTCCCGCGACACGATTAAACAGTAAGGTGATGCTTTTAAGGTAAAAGAATCCAAATAAAACTGTATATGCGGCAAAAAGAATACTCTGATTGCTTGTAAAACGTGATACAATAAATGAAATAAGCGGTTCTATAAAATCTACTGAAGTATCACTGGAATACAAACCCCCAACAATCTTAAATACGTCCGAAAAGGGTAACAGGGCATTTGTCTTCAATTGCATACCATAGCGTACAGCATCATTAAAACTGCCTGCAGGAATAACATATGTCAGACCAAAATATATAAGAAATATATAAATGACAATTCTTGATTCTTTTAGACTATAGTTTTTTATCGCTAGCAGAAAAGCCAGAAATGGCCATAGCAAGAACAAATACAGATAGTATTTGGCAGATGATACCGGCAAAGAATAATATCGACTTGCTAAGCTCTTATCCATTTAGACTTTATGATTCAGAAGGTCTAAAAATAGTTTTGAAATATTTCTGATGTGGTATTGGTTAACATCAGGCAAAGACATCTTTTTTCTGTAATCTCTTTTCAAAAATGCTAACAAATCCTCACTGTTAAATTTTCTGCTGATATTTAAGACAGGTCGGTTTGCAATAGCATAGTCAATAAGTTTGCTGGGTGAATTGAGCGTTGTATTGTTGTCAAAATTAATCAGAAAATCCATTCCTGACAATATTTTCATTAGCTTATCCCTGGGTATGTAATTTGAAATTACAAGCTTTTCTTTCAAAGAATCTTTATACTCGTCAAGAATTTCAGGTTTATTTGTAAAAATTAAAAATTTGAAAGAGGTATCCAGGTTTATAAGATAGTGCATAAGCATTTTGGGATCGCGGGCACCCGGTAAAAATCCGCCGGCATATGCAAAGGTTGGAATATCATTTAGATGTGATAGCCCTTTACTATTTCCTAAATCAAAATCGAATCCCTGAGGAATGATCCTGATTTTATGATGAAAAGCCGGATAATAACCCGGTTTAGCACTTTCAATCGGAATGGAAATAAAATCTGCTTTTCGGCAAAACCATTTTTCCATATACCCGAAATAAAATGGCTTTTTAAATGAATCCAGTACGTCGCCCATATAGGGATCTCCACAATCAGCAATCCATGTTTCTGCAATAGGATGTTTTTGGGTTCTCGACCAGGCAACACCCCAATGTACCGGATAGGGAACAGCAAAAGAGATCATCATATGATAATCCCCTTCATGTTTGAGAATCCGTTTAACTTTAAACATATCTTCTATACCGGGATATTCAAACAGCATGAGTAAGGTTCTGGTCAGAATCCTGCTGAAGATAGAAAATGGCTTTCGCTTAAAATCAGGCACTTTGGGAAATCCGGATTTCCCCCAAAATTTTAAGGTAATATTGTATTCTTTCAATAGATCAGCATAATCATGATCCCTGAATTTGGAAATCACAACTACCGAGTGCCCCTGCCTGCAAAATTCTTTTGCCAGTTCAGTGGCTCTGTAACTGCGTGGTGAAATTTCAGGATAAAATGCATTCGAAACTAATAGTATCTTTTTCTGTTCTGTCACAATTAGAGGAACGGTTATTTTATAATTTTAATAGAATTTTCTATTCAGGAATTTCAATATTCGCTTTTTGGAAATTTTTCAAAACTGCATTTTTTAATTCGGAAATAATATAATCTTCACCAAATATCTTTCCTAAAATGGCTTTGTTTTGTTCAATTTCTTTTTTTGATAAGTTTGTCAAAGCAACTTCATTCTCAGTTATCAGATCTTTTTCGATAGAAAAGATTATAATTCCAATTCTTTTCAGATAGTGTAAAAATGTGTTGTGTTCGCTCAAATATACCTTACTTCCCAACCAAAGCATCGATAAAATATTACCTACCGCTTGTTGCCTGAACTGGTGCATTACCACAATGCCGCAACTCATTATTTGTTTGGTATATTCATCCAAAGGCATAAATTTGCGTAAGGACACAACGTTTTCCTTAAACATAGACATACCTTCTGACTCAATAAAATCAGCATATAGTCTATCACCATAACTCAAAGGAACAATAATTTTACGTTTGCCAGGATGAATTTTTTTAAGCTTATGAAATGCCTCCAGGTGATTATTTGTATATGATGCCGAATTACCTACCAAGATATCATTGCCATTGATTACCGAGAGCTCATTCCCTTTCATTATGAACTCCAACGGATAATAAGTAAATGGTATCATACAGCATTCAGCCGAAATCAGTTTTCTTTTCCGGAATAAATCGAATTCCTCCCGATATGGTACAGCTAAATAAGGTAACTCATGTGCGGCCTTAATTGTTGCATCTTTAAAAATATTCGATCTGCCATAAATAACATCTCGTAATAACTCTTTCACCCTTTCACCAGGTGTTTGGTCGGGTTTGGGTAACCTAATTTTGGAGGTAAATTCTCCCTTTAAGCTTCTTTCGGAAAAATTCTCTTCGGTATATAACTCCGCTCCCCACAGAATACCAACAAATTTGTTTTTTTCAGATGCGGATAAAAATACAGAACTGTTAAATTCGGTGATTCCATGTAGAAAAACACAATCATATTTTCGGGTAATATCTGAAAAATAATTAACCAGACCATTCTTGTAATTAACTATCTCAATGCCCCTGTCTACTTTAACATATTTTAAATTCCTGTTAAATCTTGAATGAGGAATTAAAAATCGATTACATCCTGGAAATGCTTTTTCAAATATATAATATGCTGCATTTATAAACTTCTCATCCGATGCAATATGCAGTATTGCAATATTGTTATTAGTCATCCTAAATCATTTTTACAATACGAATAATCTCATCCTGGTTTTCTTCGGTCAGTTCATAAAACAATGGAAGTCTCACCAGGTTTTCGGTGTAATGATCCGAATTTGGCAACTCCCTTTTTCCATGAATATCTTTATAGAAAATACTTTTATGTAAACTCAGGTAATGAAAGACTGCCAAAATTCCGTTTGTTTTCAATTTGTCAATGAGGTTACTTCTTTGTTTTGCAGTTTTACAAACAAGATAAAACATGTGTCCGTTTTGCGATGCATATGCTGGTGTAACAGGTAACCTGACTTCATTTGCCAGAGCCCAATCTTTTAATCCGTCGTAATACCTATGCCAAATTTTTTTTCGTTTCTCTTGTATATCATCCAGATTTTCGAGCTGAGCCCACAAGTAAGCAGCAATAATCTCAGATGGGAGAAATGAGGATCCAATATCTGTCCAACCATATTTATTAACCTCACCGCGAAAGAATTCTGCCCGGTTAGTCCCTTTTTCCCAAATTATTTCCGAACGTTTAATAAATCTTTCGTCATTGATCGCCAGCAGACCACCTTCACCTGAATTAATATTTTTGGTTTCGTGAAATGAAAAGGCGGCTAAATGACCGATACTGCCCAATGCAGTTTCTTTGTACCAGGAATCTATTGCCTGAGCAGCGTCTTCAATAACCAACAATTTATATTTTGAAGCAATCGCCATTATCTTGTCCATATCACATGCTATTCCGGCATAATGAACCGGTACAATAGCTTTCGTTCTTTCAGTTATAAGCTCTTCAATTTTATCTTCATCAATTCCAGGATGATCTGACCTGCTGTCAACAAAAACAATCTTTGCACCTTGTCTTACAAATGCCAGCGCAGTTGATACGAACGTATAGGACGGAATAATAACCTCATCACCCGGACCAATATTAGCTAACATTGCGCACATTTCAAGAGCATCGGTGCACGAAGTAGTTAGAAGCGCCTTCTTAAATCCATATTTCTCTTCAAAAAACCGTTGACACTTGACGGTATAAATACCATTTCCTGAAATCTTTCCTGAATAGACTGCCTGATACATGTAATGCATCTCCTTGCCCGTAAGATATGGTTTATTAAAGGGGATCATATTTTTCGATTGAAGAATTTAAATTGGACTATTATGTTGAATATTAATTCTTTGAAATAATTGTACGTATTTAATTGTTGTTTATTTTCAATCTTATCTTATACCAATTACTGCCAATAGTGATAAACATGTGTTACATCTTCAATCTTAAAATTGCTTTTTTCGTAAAGTTTACAAGCCCTGGTATTATCGAGTTGGGTTACAACCTTTATCTGATGATATTTCATCTCAAAAGCAACATTATCGGCAAAATTTATTAAATCCGAACCAATGCCCTTTCCACTGAAGTTCTTGTCAACAGCAACCAATCCAATATCAGCATAATTATCCCTTTTACCGATGGTTGTCAAGCCGACCAGCTCATTTTCAGACATGGCAACAATTGTTTTAAAAGCTATTTCCTTACTCACAGACTTTGTAATCCATTGTGTGTATAACCGTTCAAATTCGTTGTTTTTGAAATTTTTATCAATTTTAAACCTGGAATACAATCCTGCCTGCAGTGCTAAATCCAGAACCTTATTATTCGGAGTGATATCCTTATATTCCAATATCCTGGTTTTAATTTCAGTATGTGGCTGAGTATCTTTAGCGTATATTACTTTACGGTCAACCAAAATGCCCCCATTTTTTAAAATATTTGCATTTAACTTTTTATTTGCAGGGGGAATCATTAAATAGGTTAACCGAATTTTTTTTGTTTTTAGTTCCTTTAGTATCTCCTCCAACCTCTCAAGACCTATAGAATTAAAAATTACTTTGGCTATATTGTACCCAAAAAATTTAGAATCCCATTCAAGAGAAATTATTTCATTGTATCGATGATTGATCATTCCATTCGGTTTACCATGTTTTCAAATCAGAAATATTAACAATCTGATTATTTTTTAAGTAATCTTTTAATCTCTTTCAGATAGGCTGTTAACAGAAATACAATTGGTAAATAGTTATATATATTGGCATAATAAATGTATGGTCTGACAACACCCTTGAGTTCTATACTGTTAAAGTTATTATTTCTTAATTTTTTTCGAATACTTCGATAGTTTTTCAGATAAGGTTTTTGCAATCCGGAATTCAACACCAGCAAAACAAACTTACATAAAGGTTGATTTATAAAGTTTCTTTGTTTGTCATTAAGATTTTGTTGCTGTTGAAACTTCTTCAGATTAGTTGCGGCTAGTAAAAATCCATTAATTGCCCGTTCCGAATGAAACAGATTGGAATTTGTGGCAGAACCGGGCCGAGTAGTTCTTTGGTAAAAGGATCTGCCATCAAAAATACAACGCTCTGCGAGGCAAAGAATCCGAACTATCAATTCTCCGTCTTCCAGAAAAGGAACATCCGGTAAATATCTTAACTCATTTCGTTTGAGGAATTCTGACTCAAAAAGAATAGCCCACATTCTGTCAGGGTCTGTGCTCCCATCCTTTCGTGATAAAAAGTAAGTTTCTATCCCTGAAAAAACTTTACCACTATACTCCTTATGAAATACATTTTTGCGTACCTGTCCGTTTTCATATAAAAAAGTAAAACCCAAAAAGGATACATTAGCCTTTTTTTCTTCAGCAGCTATCAAAATCCGGCTAAAAGTATTTGAAGCAATATAATCATCCGGATCAATAAACAGAATGTATCTGCCGGTTGCCTTTTCTATCCCATTATTACGTGCACGTGAGACCCCCTGGTTTTCCTGATCAATCAGGATAATATTATCAAACTCCTGTTGTAATCTTGATACAACGCCTTTGCTATTGTCCGGTGAGCCATCATTTACACAAATTATTTCAAAATCTTCTTTGTTAATATCCTGAATCTCCAAAGATCTCAAACACCTTTCCACATAGGGTTCCACATTATACATAGGGATAATAACAGACAGACGCTTCATTAAAATTTAGCATAAAATGTAAATATAAGATCAGCATACTAAAGAATTGAAAATTACCAAATAGCCCGGAGTAGGATGTAGCACATTTGCATCTCCTATAGATTGTTAATGATACTTCAATCTTTACTATAAAACTCATTATTTTTCACCCCTTTAACTAATCTTTTTTTAAGGAATATAAAATAGTTAAACGGATTCAAATATACTGTCAGAAATTCCAAAAAGAATCTGGTCACATAGGTATTTCTATTGATCCAATTAAAACGAAATATCTGTGAAACATACCAGTAGAATTTTGCATTCAGCCTGAGATCAACCGGCAAGTAAGGATAAATATAAATCTTACGGAATTCCTCTGATGTGTAATAATTTGGATTAATGAGAAAAGGATTACCGGTATTATTAATTGCATTGGAATGTCTTCTGTAGTTTACAGTTACTTTGTCCATGAAACAAAGCTTATAGCCATTCTTAGTCAGACTTAACCACAAAGGATAATCTTCAAGCATTTTGAACCTTTCATCAAAACCTCCCATTGCATGTAGCGTTTCACGATGAAAAAAAGCAGTGGGTGTAAAATGAATTCTATCGCTTAGTAATAACATTTTATATTGACTTTCAGCACTCCTGTCAGGAGCCAACAGTCCTTTTTGATCATAGGGAACACCTGGTGTGGTTATAAGTAGATTATTCGTCTCAAAGGTATCTTTGTATATTTCAAGCCGCGAAAACAACACCTTCACTTCTTCATGGGAGTCAATCCAGGAGATATTATCTTCAATACAACCTGGCTTTAAAGTATCATCACCACCAATAAATTTTACCCAGTCACCTCTCGCACTCAGTAATCCGCGGTTTACATTAGCAGAAACTCCTGTATTTTTCTCAAATAAAAGTATTTCAGACCGGATAAACCGCTTAGAGTGGTTACTCAACCAGTTCCGACAAACTTCAACCGTATTATCAACTGAACAGTCATCCGTTATGATCAATTCAATGTCCTCCCATGTCTGACTGGCAATACTTTCCAGAGTTTCGACAACAAATGGAGAAGAATTATAAGTAACAACGATGACAGAAACAGTATGACTCATATGTAATTATTTTAACTTCTATCTTTTTTTAAAGAGATAAGACCTCAAATCCATCAAGTCATTTAGTTTGAATAAGGAGTATAAAGCAGCCAGGACCAGAATAAAAATTCCTACAGAATATCTGAAAATAGTACCGGAAATAAAAACACTGACAAATGACAGGACTACCAATCCATAAGAAATAAATAGGGTTCCATAAAATTTCTTTGGAAAACTAAAACTATATTTCCATTTTAAAACGATGTATGAAAACAACATCCCAAACAGATAAGACAGAATGAAAGATATCCCTAATCCATTTAGCCCATATATATAATAAAAAATAAGATTCAGAAAAAGTATTACAATTCCCGAAATGATTTCCATTGTTAAAAATAACCGTCCGTTACCTTTTGCAAGATATACATAACCCATCGCCCATGATATGGCTTTGAACTGCATTCCAAGAACGGTAAGATATGCAAACATGACGATTGGCAGGAAGGCAGGAGTATAAAGAATTCTCACCACTAATGGCATCGTAACAATAAGAAGTGCCAGTAGCGGGGTCATAATTAATAAAGCTGTTTCACTTTGCTGGCTTACAAGTTCTTTAACCTTATTATTATCTTCATGTATGGCTGAAAGTCTGGGAAAATAATCAGTTGCCATTGCAGCGAAAATAACTCCGGTATATTGACCAACAACGCCCCATCCTGAATTATAAAGTCCTACCTGTTCCACACCTCCTCTATTGCTGATAAATGCACTTAACACATAGGTTGATAACGAGGATATAAATCCGGCCAATGTCATGGATATACCAAGACTTGCCATTCCAAGGCCTGATTTATATGTTTCTTTGATTGTAAGTTCAACCTTTTCAATGGTAACTTTTCGTGAAAAATACCACGATAAAATCAATGCAGTAAGAGCCATTAATATCAAAGCCGGAACGATACCCTTGGTTCCAAACCAATAAAATAAGGGAATGGCTGTAACCAAACCCATTGCTGAACCGATAACCCCGGCTTTTGCCATATCCTTTAACCTGCGTGTTCCCTGAAGAATGGCAGTTTGTGCTCTACTTAAAGCCTGAAGTAGCAACGTAATCGAAAGCCAGACAAAAGCCCAGGTATATTCTGTATTGCCAAATGACCATTTACTAAGTATTGGTGCGAGTGTAATTGTAACCACAGCACCTATCAACCCTGTGAACCAGGACCATCGCCGAAGAACAGTAATTGTATTACTAATTCTTGTTTTATCACCACTACCGTGTGATTCAGAAATATCTCTGACAGCACTGAAAGAAATACCTAATCCGGTGATTGAAATGATTAACTGCAAGGGCGCATTTAAAAGACCTATTATACCAACGCCTGCTGCTCCAAGCAATACAGCAATAAATTTTACCCTGACAATTCCGATAATTATATTGAAAACCTGCACACCGCCAAACAAGGAGGTAGCTTTGAAAATCTGGCGATAAGAAGATTGAGAATCAGTCATCCAAAATTATTTATAACCTCCACCACTTTGTGTATTTCTTTATCAGTCATCACCTGACTCATAGGTAAACTTAAAACCTCATTGTGTATCTGTTCCGTAATTGGAAAGTAAAGCTCATTCCATTCTTTATATGCTTTTTGCTTATGAGGTGGAACAGGATAATGAATAAGGGACTGTATCCCATTATTGGTGAGATATTGTTGCAGTTTATCCCGCTGTGCATGCCTAATTACAAAGAGGTGCCAGACATGGGAATGATATTCGGTAATTGGAAACTTTTGATTTTTAATTGGTAATACAATTCCAGTGGTTATGATATTATTGATATAATATTGTGCGATTTCCCGGCGTCGTTGATTATCAGCATCCAGACGTTGAAGTTTAACTCTGAGGATAGCAGCCTGAATTTCGTCAAGCCGGGAATTTAAACCTTTATAATCATTTTTATATTTTTCTGCCGAACCATAGTTGGCTAATGCTCTAATCACATTGGCCAGTTCATCATTATTAGTAGTTACTGCACCTCCGTCTCCCAGAGCGCCAAGATTCTTGCCGGGGTAAAAACTATGTCCGGCAGCATCTCCCAGTGATCCCGTCCGCTTCCTCGTGTGGGTGGTTCCCTTCAGGTTATTCTCTCCATTCAGTTCGCTGCTCTCAGCTATTATTGCTCCTACTGCCTGCGCATTGTCTTCAATTATCTTTAAATTATACTTGTTGGCAATGTCCTCCAATTTCTGTGACCACAACGATTGACCATACAGATGTACAATCATTATAGCCTTAGTATGCTTCGTAATGAATTTTTCAATTTGTGAAATATCCAGATTGTATGAATTGATATTCGGTTCAATAAATACCGGTTTCAACCGATTATCGGTAATAGCAAGAATGGAAGCTATAAAGGTATTGGCAGGAACTATTATTTCATCACCTTCGTTCACAATTCCCATTTCCAGATAGCTCCTAAGGATAATTCTAAGCGCATCCAATCCATTAGCCACTCCAATACAATGCTTTGTGCCTATGAAGGATTTATATTCCTGTTCAAAAGCTTCCACTTCCTCACCCAGAAGATACCAACCGGAATCCAGAACACGCTGAATAGCATTGCTCAGTTCAGGTTCAAAAGAATCATTTATAGCCTTAAGATCAAGAAATTTAACCATTAATTCTACTGATATTCCAAATTTCTGCTCCCATATCCGGCAAAAAATCTATCATTTTATCAAACCCGTCAAGAAACGATTTATCTATAAACCGATAGTCAAGTAAATCACTCATTTGATTGTGTGTAAAAGGTTTCATAAAATATGAACCGGAATCAATTACATTGAAACCATTTTTTGTAAATAAGGTATTAAATGTTTCAATATCAAACACTTTCTGCCTACAGAACATCTTATCATGACTTGATTTCTCATAGATATCTTTAATAATACCCATTTTGAAGGCTAAAAGTCTGTGGAATGATTTGGCATTGGGAACAAAGGAATATACTATGGTATGTTTGGAACATATTTTCCTTACAGCCTCCAAAACAATTTCCGGATTGTCAATTTCATGCAGAAATCCACCAATAACGATGAAATTGAATGTTTTTTTCTTTAGCTTATTTACAACATTTTCAACAAGATCATTTATGACTGTAATTTTAGGGTCTCCATTCGTTTGCATTTTAACCATATGGTAAAACAACTTACCGGGTTCAACAACAACAATTTTATCAAAATTTGTAATATCCTTCGCCAACGGATCTGGTCCACATCCAATTTCAAGAAAACTCTTGTAAGAATACTTTTTTAGGATTTCTGTAATATTTTTCTTTCTATACTCGCGTAATATGTTTTCAAAAGGTAACTCTATATATTCTTTTTCATATTTACTGGTTTCTGATTCTTTAAAATTTATATTTTCAGCTATTGGTTTATCATTCTTCTCTGGTTTGTCTTTATTTAATGCAGGTTTGGAATTTTGCAACCTCATGCCAATTTTGAATATTTTATTCACGTCAATTATTGAACTTTGATACCTGATACCTGAAAGTTCAACTGCGGTATCACTCGTTTTAACCCAAAGCGCATTCCCTTTTATGTATACAATACTTCCGGGGATACCAACGGATATTTCAAATTTTTCTATTGGAAAAATATTATCAAATTCATAATATTCATCTTTATAAGCAAAACTCATACCTGTCCCATAGGGTTTCTGAAATACATAATTTTTTCTTGTTAAAAAATCAGAACTTACATTCCAGTTATCAATTATACCGTCAGAAGGTTTAATCTTTGTACAGTAAACAAATGGAAACCCTTCCTGACTAACTGGTGTAATTTTATTATTGACTATTGATAGCAATATCCTGTTTAAGTTGTTCTTAATATCAAGATTCATGCAGTTCTTCGCAGTTAAATAGGTGCCACTTAATCTAATATTGAATGCATATCGATAATAAATGTCTCCTCCATCAAGAATATCAGTAACTTCATGAATTGTATAACCGACTTCTGATTCTCCGTTTATTACAGCCCAAACATTCGCATTATTTCCTCTGTATTTGGGTAAAATACCCAAATGAAGATTAAGGATCATAGCATCCTTAAATTGTTCAATATCAATGATTTTGTTATAATTAACAACCAGAATCAGGTCATAATCTTTTCTGGTTAATTTATCTAATTTATTCAAATATATTCCGCGTGCATCAAGATAGCTGGCAAAAACATGTTGTTCTTCAGGAATCAATAATTTATCTTGTTCAATATCCACAACTTTAATATCATTCTTATTGAGTGAATCAATAACATTCATTGCAGGAGTGCCATTTCCGAAAATCAATAAATTAATCATATTGTTCATGCTTTAAAAAACACTGGAAAACTGTAACAAAATAATCAATATCTTCTTTATTTAAATTTTGATGGATTGGCAAAAAGAATGATTCTTCCCCATAGAACACACTGCATTGCACACCGTGGGCATAAAAATATTCTTTTAATTTAGGTAAATTAATATTTCTTGAATCGGTTTTAAACATAAAAACACCAGGTATTGTACCCGGTTCAAGTTGAAATCGCTCTAAAAATCCTAATTCATTAAATTTTTTTTTTGCATAATTATAATTGACGATCCTCTTGTCGATAATTGCTTCTTTCAATTTTATTTGGTGTGACAGAACCTTTTTTACATATTTTAATTGTATTTGATCTAGCCGGCTTTTTTTGATGTCTCCATCCGGTATATTCGATACCAGAAGACCTCCAATTTGTAAAGAAAACATTTTAGGGAAACTGTATATACTGAAATCTCCCGTTTCACCAATACTATTGTTTCCAACATTTGAAAAGAAGGTATGAGCGCAATCTTCAATTATGGGAAGATTTAATTTTTTGAGCTCTTCCATTGATTTAAAAGGAAAACCAAACTCATGGTTAACGAATATCACCTTGGTTTTCTTTTCCACTTGCCGTGACCAATTGCAATATTTTTCAATCTCTTCTGTCACACAGCGGCTTATATATTTATTGCCCGAAGTGGTTAAAATGGATACTATGTCGTCTTTCTTAAGGTTATAATACCCAAGCGCGAGATTTATTGCCTCCCTACCATTCAAGGTATACAGGTAATTTTTTCCCGAAAATCTTTTTCCAAAATAGTCATCTATCGAATTATCATCAAAAAGGAGATGGTTTTCCGATATATTTTTAGTTGTAAAGGGACTAATCCGATATGCCGGCAATAAATAGGGATCGGGATTCAAAATAAACATTTTTCTATAATTTCCTGATAAATTTGAATTTAGTTTCCACCTCACAACCCATACTCTCTTTAAATTCACATAACCCATAATTTGGAACAGAGTTCTCTGTTGATGGACCAATATCAACAATTCTTTTACCTTCAGCTTTATAATATTCGAAAACTTTAAAAGCCAAAAAGTTCATCGGCTTTAGTTCTGAATAACCCGAAAGATCACCCCAGTAAACAACCTGAACTACCTCTTCACTAACGTGAAAAACAATTGCTGATGCTGTGGGTAATTGATCATCGGTATAAACCAGAAAAAAATTTGATGGTATTAGTTTAACGGTTTCATAAACCTGTTCCCAACTCATATGCAGTGGGAATCCACGAATTTCCCGATTTTTACGAATTATATCATATGCCAAAAATTTCTCTTCATCTGTTTCACATTCAAGAAATTTCAGTCCTGAATCCAATGCAATTTTGAGGTTTTTTCGGGCATTGTACCAGATTTTTTTGCTATAATCCTCATTAAAATTTTCAAGATTAAATGAATAGTTGAGATCTGATGCTGAAATATCAACCCCAGCTCTTAAAAAACAGTTAACCTGCTTAGAAATGAAGCTTTCTTGATAAATAGGAGGTGGCAGGGTTATGATAACGGTAGTTAATCTCTTATTTTCTGACCAATTTATTAGCTTCTTTATTGCTTCCTCTATATATTGAAGACGGATATCCCCTGATATAAAAGAAAATCCACCGAATGGAGCAGAAAAGGGTGAATAGAAAGCATTTTCCCGGATTCCCCCTACAATGCCCAAACGGTATTTACCTTCCCTGAAAAGAAGATAAAATACCTCATCGCATTTAGCTTTATTGAGATCATTAAAACCTGCCGTACCAAATACATGGAAAGGTTTAGAAATTACCCCGGCATACTCTTTGGCATTTACTTCAAGGATTTCCATTTCAAAAACTCGTTATAATCTCTTATGTAATCTTCGGAGGTATATTTATGCGATGCCAGCACAAAACATATTGCACCCGATGAGAAATTTAACAATTCCCGCCATATTCCCGGTACTATATGTAACCCGATATAAGGTCTGTCAAGGTGCACTATTTTTTTATTAATCCCATCATCCAACAAAACATCAAAAGCTCCACTAACAGCTATAATAAACTGTTGTAATTCCAGGTGGGCATGCCCACCTCTATCTTCACCACCAGGTACATCATAAAGATAATAAACCCTTTTAACCTCAAATGGAACATTTATTTTATTTTCCAGCGCTGTAAGATTACCCGACCTATTATGAATTTTGGGCAATAAAATGACGCTGCAATTATAAATAGAGTTATTCATTGGAAAGGAATGCTAAAAAATCATTGAAGTCTCGTATATAATCCGATTCACTAAAAATAGTAGAAGATAGAACCAGAACAACAGAATTTGTACTGAAATTTTCCATATGTCGCCAAAGACCATTTGGAATATATAAGCCAAAATAGGAGCGGTTTAATTGAACTCTGGTTTCAGTTTTACCATTGTTTATAACAACATCCAAACTACCTGACAAAGCAACAATGAACTCTTTTTGTTCTTTGAAGGCATGCCCTCCACGTTTCTCTCCTCCCGGTACATCATAAATCCAATAAACACGTTGAACATTGAATGGAATATGAACTTCTTCTTCAATAAATGTCAGATTCCCCCGGGGATCTTCTATTTTAGGCAGATTAATTAGTTTTGATTCAGGACTCATTTTTCAAATAACCTTATGCTATATTAAAGCTTCGCCCTGCCAGTCACATGAACACCAGCAAGCTTTATTAAATTTGTATGTTTATATTCAATAAGTTACGTATTTCAGTTATCAGGAAAACCTTAAAACTGAACTCAGCAAACCAACCTGAGCAAATGCATCGGGACAGAAATCATCATCGATTTACGTATTTCATCAAGTCGGATGATAACTCTTTTCTTTCCCGCAAAATCAATCAATTCTCCCGAAATTCCAGTTAACGGTCCGGCTATTATTTCCACATTGGCACCCTGAATTAAATAATTCTGAACTTCCTCCAATGCCATGTCCTGTTTCAACAAATTTTTTACAATTTGAATTTGTTTATCAGGAATAGCAACAGCTTTCCCTTCAAAAGAAACATAACGTAAACCTTCGGAAATATTAAGTACACGATAATAATCCAAGTGAGTAATATGTACAAACAAATAACAGCTAAAAAGCGGAATGTTTACCTTCTTTTTACGGTCGCTCCATTGACGGAGGGTAGTTATAAGCGGAAGGTAAGCAGAAATCCCCTGGGCCTGTAATTTCCTGTAGACTTCTTTCTCATGATGTGGTCTTGTATATAAAGCATACCAACAGGGTTTTGTTTTAATCCGGGTAGCCTTACTGTTATGATATGTTCTTAATGTTTCCAATTAATCAGTTAAAAAATTTTATACCATTTACGTTTCTGTTTCCCATATCCATACCCATACCCATACTGATCACGGTCTATTCGATTGTCATTTAAAACAACAAAAAGATTATCCACTTTTTTCTCTCTAAGATCTTCCATAACAAACCGGAATACTTTCTTTAGTGTATAATTATAGCGGGCTACAATGATTTTGATATCTGCATAATCCATCAACATATAAGCATCAGATACTTGTGCAAGCGGTGAAGTATCGAATACTATACAATCATATCTTTCTTTAAGATGATTAATTAATTCCTGTATTTCGAGAGATGCAAGCATTTCTTCTGGATTTGACGATAAAGGGCCAGAAGAAATATAGTCAAGCTTACTATTTGGAGAAGGATGAATAATATCCCCAAGATTAGCCTTATGTGCAAAATACGTACTTAAACCAACCTGTGATAATTCCTTTTCTGTAAAAAACCGGGTAGTCTTTCTCATATCGAAATCAACCAGAATGGTATAACGACCTAAAAGGGCATAGATCATTGCAATATTCAATGCAGTGAATGATTTGCCTTCACCCTCAAGGCTTGAAGAGACCAAAATAACCTTATGCGGTTTTTCTTTGAACGTGTATTCGATATTTGTTCGGAGTGCCCGGTAGGCTTCGGTAAATCCTGAACTGGGATATTCAAAAATTATATTGTTGCTTTTTCTTCGGTTGTGAGGAATTTTGCCGAGCACCGGTACATTTGTTAAATTTCCTGTTCTCTCCTGGTAATCAATTTTATCATTCATCATACTTAGAAGAAAAAGAAAACCATAAGGGAGCATTAGACCCAGGGCAAATGCAAAAATGTAATTTTTACGGGTATTTGGTGAAATAATACCTGCATAAGTGGCAGGTTCGATAATTATATTATCTGGCTGATTAGATGCTTGCGAAATTTTAGCTTCGGCCCGTTTTTCCAACAGGTAATTGTATATGGCATCGTTCAGTCGATATTTTCTTTCTATACCACCCAATTGCCTTTGTGTTCTGGGGATACGGCTTATCTCACCCTTAATCCGGTTAATCCGTTTATTCATTTCATCAATGGCAATATCAGTGGTTTTCTGAACAGCAGTAATATTTTCGTGGATTGTTTTTTTGGCATTCTCAATCTGTATCTCAAGGCGTTGAACCAACGGATTCTTTTCCTGCCGGTTTCGGATTAAACTATTACGTTGATTCTGAGCAGCAAGAAGTTCAGAAACCAGGTTATTTAATAACTCATCCTGTACTCCCATAGATGTTGGAACGATAATATCGGAGTAATCAACATTTTTTGACAGATAACCTGCCAGGTAATCATAATATCTTTTCCTGGTAACAAGTTCAGCCATTTGGTTTTGCAAATTCATATACTGTTCAGACATGTTGGATTCCTGATTTTGAACATCCAACAATTGCCTGGATGATCTGAAATATTGCAGGTTATCTTCAGTTTGGCTTAAAGAATCAGAAATTTCACCCAGTTGCCTTTCAATATATTCGATGGTAGCATTGGCAATATGATTTTTTCGATTAACATTTTGTGTAGAATACACATCCATCAATTCATTCATAATATCCAGACCCTTCAGGTTTGATCTGGATCGCAGACTAATATCAACCACGGTAGCATCCCGATTACCAACAACAAAACTAAAGTGCCCCTTAAGATAACCTGTCATTCTCGATACGCTGGAGAAAATAAAACTGTAAATAAAATCATCTTTTACAAAAACGTTTTTTGTAGTGTCTCTTTCAATGATAAATGCTAAATCGGGAGTTTCTACCAGTTTACCGAAATTTCCATATTCTTCAAAAGACCAGTCTTGTTTAACATATGAATATTCTTCGGTATATAAATTGGTAAAAACAGCTTTTTTGGCTTCCGCCTTTAACGTATAATTGTTTTCATCATTTATTGCAATCATAAAACGTACATTGACGGGTTGAACATGATCTTTCAGCAATAATACCCGAAAAGGAACTCTTTTATACGCGTCCAGTATTCTTAATCCGTCTTTTTGATAATAATTTATTGTGAGATCAAGATTCTTCACTGTTTGCTCCACTACAGGTGATGATTTAAGTACTGCTAACTCATTCTGAAAACCCTGATTACTATTGAATAAATCCTTGTTAATATATTGTTCAGCTTCCCCGCCGCCGCCCAGCTTGCTATTCCGATCTTCCTTTATTAACAAAGATGCAGTAATATTAAATACCGGATTGGTAAGACGATTTATAAAATAAGCTGCTGCAAGCGCCAGGATTACACATATAGTAAGCAACTTATAATTATGGCTAAAAATATTCAATGCCCTAACAAGATCAGAATCGTCTTTATTGGAAATATTCAAACGGGATTTAGTCATGGAACTCAGATTTTCAAATTATAGTTGTTGTATAACAGTAAATATTAAAAGACCTGTTGTTATGGTCGAAAAAATTAAAGTAAAAGGAAACTGTTCCATACCCCAAAACTTCTTTTTAAGTGGTCTGACATAAATCATATCGCTAGGATGCATGTAATAATATTTGGATGATAGGATTTCCGGTTTGGTAAGATCAAGGCTAATGCGCATTGTCTTTCCTTGTTCGTTCCTGGTAAGGATTACCTGTTTACGGTTACCAAAGGGTGTAATATCCCCTGCCATGCTAAGAGCATCAAATATGGTAAATTTATTTTGTGAATAGACAAAATGTCCCGGAATTCCCACTTCTCCTAATACAGAAACATACTGATTAACCAATTTAACAGTGATAACCGGCAGGCTAAGAATATTTTCCACCGAATCCTTAATCATTTGACTGACTTGAAGTGTGGTTTTACCAGTAACTTTAAGTTTCCCCAGTACAGGTAATTCAATATTTCCTTCCTGATCAATTGTATATGAATTCAGATATGCGCTATAAGGATCAAGCGTAGTGGGCTGTCCAGCCCCTTGGGCAAATACATTTGATGATGCATCATCCAGGCTGCTAATCTGAATAAACAGGGCATCTCTGGGTTGCAGATGATAATCTGAAAATTCAGGTTCCTCAAACTCATCTGGTGTTTTTTTATTTTTTTGAATATATTCCAAATTTCGCTGACTCACACATGAGGATAGTCCAAAAATAAAAATCAGGCAGCTTAAAAGGGTATTTCTTCGAATCGAGAAAGTTAAATATGCATTAACAATTAACTTATTCATTACCTTTGGGTTCAATAATTTTTGGGTAGTACAAATATATTTCAAATTTTGTTATAGCGTACGGTTAATTTGGTTAATTAAACTTATTTCCGGGTTAACGTTAATTATCACATGACAAAAGTAATTAGATATTACAACACTTAAATATTTCCATTTTTAACAAAGAAACAGTATTTAAAGTTCAAAGCAGATTGACCTGTTTTTTCAACTTCTTTCCGGTAGCGGTAATTTGTATCTGATTATTAACTTCAACAATTTGGGGAATTTTATATGCTACCAGTCTTTCGGCACAGTACTTTTTAATAGTATCAGGAGTAATCTTATTCTGAGTTGATTCTCTGACAACTACTGTAGCTTTCATTGTTTCTCCAAGGATTTCATCGTATACTACTTCAATATTGCAGTCAACCACATCCGGCATTGTAAAAATTACTCCTTCAATTTCTTTTGGACTTACTCTTCTTCCACCTACTTTAATTATTTCTTTTTTCCTGGCTGTCAGGAATATGTAACCGTCCTCATCTAATTTAGCCAAATCACCTGTGCAAAGCCAACCATTTTTAAGCGTCTTATTAGTTGATTCGGGATCCTTATAATATCCCTGCATAATATTGTCTCCATAAGCCAGTATTTCACCTGTCTCACCCGGCTCTAATGGTTTACCCTTTTCATCAGCCACGATTAGTTTAACACCCGGAATACCCTTGCCGCAGGAACCAATTTTTTCGGGTAAATCTTCAGGAGGTAACCATGACAACCTTGCAGTTGCTTCTGTTTGTCCGTACATTACATTAAACCGGATATCCGGAAATGTCCCGATAAATTCTGTAATGAAGGCATTATGAAGCTTTCCACCAGCCTGTGTTACATACTTTAAGTCGGGAAACTCAGTTTTTTTAAAGCTTTCGGATTTCCGTAATAAAATCTGAAAATGACTTGGAACACCTGCAAATCCAGTACACTTAAATCTCTTGAGATCATTTAAAACTCCACCCAACATTATGAACATGTTATTTAATACAATACTACCACCAATCCTCAGATGTGTGTGAAGCAGCGATAATCCGTAACAATAATAAAATGGTAAAACCACCAGCATAATATCTTTCTCTGAAAGGTTTAAATATTCAATAATTGATGAAGTATTTGCAATAAGATTCCTGTGACTTATCATTACACCTTTAGGTTCTCCTGTTGAACCGGATGTATAAATTATTTCAGCCAGCTGATCCGGTTTGGTCAGTAATGAATCAGGAACGGTTCTCTGCTCTCCTTTAACTATTTCATCCAGGATCACCTCGTTAATCATGGTGACATTATCGATTTTGAATTTTCTTGACAAATAAGATGTTGTAATTACTAATTTAGATTGGCATAGACCCTGAATGTAATCCAGGTTGCTCTGCTCTGTTTCAGGATTAAGAGGTACTGCAACATTGCCTGATTTTAGAATAGCAAGATAAGCAATGATAAATAAATTTGAATTTGGCGCAATCAAAAGAATGTTTTTCCCGGTTCCAAGAAAAGCATTCAGGTGTGCAGCCAGATTATTGCTCTGAATAAATAATTCGTTAAAAGTAATCGTCTCTTTGGGCCCAATGACAAAATTCTTTTCTAATTTGCCGGAATTTTCGAAAAAAAAATCGAAAGCATTCATATGTTCAAATTTTAGGTGTCAATATATCCGGAATTAGTCCAGGTTCGTTTATCTTTCTATCTATTGATCATTATTTTATAAAAAAATTCTAAAATCGGTCTAATCAAATATTGCTCCCATTCTGAGGTATTCAGTAGTTTTCTTTTTACGATCAAAATTCACAAAAATACTTCTTACCTGTTCTGCTGACATATCCATTACCGGAGCAACTTCTTCAGCAGGATAATTATTTTCATATCCATACCAAAGTAAATCCATCTGTTGAAATGGAAGCTGATAAAAAAATTCTTCCTGTGTTTGTTCGGCAGAATACGTATCTGTTGTTGGTATACGATCGATAATTTCCTGAGGTATACCCATATATCTGGCCAGTTGATAAACCTGTGTTTTGTATAGCTTTCCAATTGGCATAATATCAGCACCGCCGTCTCCATACTTAACAAAAAATCCCTGTTCAACTTCATGTTTATTGGGTGTTCCTATAACTGCATAATGCAATCGCTCGGCATGGTAATAGAGCATAGACATCCGGCAACGCTGCTTAAAGTTCGATGCTGCTTCAATCTGTCTGAATTCATTTACCGGTAATCGTTTTGATTGTTCGTTCCCTTTGGCATCAATAATTGTGACTGAGAATACAGGAGGAAGGTTGGTAAATAATCCCGAATTTTTAATCCCTATTTTCATTTTATAGGTGGATGGATCATATTCAGGAAATATTTTTTTGACAGCCTCATCACGTCGATGATAACATCCAAAACCTGATAAAGCTTCAGTAATATTTTCTGTAATTGCCCTGACACCAAATTTATCTGCCAGTTTTTGCGCAAATGTAGCGCTGTCTCCGCTTGAATCTTTTTCCGGCAGCATAATTCCCAGTACTTTTTCTGCTCCGAAAGCAAGAGCACATAAAGCCATTGTAACAGATGAGTCAATACCTCCGGAAATGCCTACAACTCCTCCCATCCGATGTATTCGATGAAATACGTTTTCCCGTAAACTGGAAATGATAGCATTGCATTCTGCTTCTATGTCAGGAATAAACAAAATATCTTTAGCAAATGGTTTCCGTTCTGAATTGTTCATAATCGTTTTTTTAGTTGGAATAAATTGGATTTTTTTCTTGATATACCCGGCAATTATTTAATTGAAAATTTTTTGGTCTGAAATTATCTTTTAGAATAAACTGATGAAAAAGCAATTGTGATGAAATGGTACCTGCAAGTGCCATGTTCTCCATTTCGGTAACCAGTTTTCCGGAAGAAATTTTATCAAGTAATTTCCGAACTGCCTGGCTATTAAACAACCCTGTTTGTTTTAAACCTTTTTCCGAAAGCAATTCAAAGGTATAATCTTTGGCAGATGAGGAAAAAAAACTAACGGATACCGGCGCTCTGTAAGCTTGTTTGGGTCGTTTAAGCACGCCATCCGGTAACCTGTTTTGCATCATCCGTTTAAGAATGTATTTTTCATTGAGTCCTTGCATTTTGTAATCAGGAGGTAATTTTACTGCAAATTCCATTACCCGGTAATCAAGAAAAGGATAACGCCCTTCGACCGAATTTGCCATCGCCATGCGGTCACCCTGTGATGAAAGCAGATAACCCGACATAAAGATTACCGTTTCAAGCCATTGTGATTTACTTAACCTATTATACGTATCGAAATTAGCCGGTAACAGATCAGTGACCTCTTTATACTTATCAGTTTCAGTAACTGAGATCTTTAGATTTTCAGAAAATAGATTTTGAATACCGGATGTATTTTTCCACCGCAATAGATGCGAATAGAAAGGTGAATCAACATCCTGAAGCTGGTAACCGAAAAACAATTTTAGTATACCCATATTTCTGCCCTGAAATTGGGCCAGGTAAGGATATAATTTTTGAAATAATAACGGTCTGTATTTTGAATCCGGTTGCTTCGACCAGAATTCACGAATTATACCTTCTTTAAAAATATCATATCCTGCAAGCATTTCATCAGAACCCTCGCCTGTAATGACCACTTTTATATTTTTTTCTCTTACTTTTTTTGATAAACAAAACATGGGTACTGGTGCCGTGCGTA
The DNA here is from genome assembly GCA_963781805.1 of uncultured Bacteroidales bacterium. Lineage (GTDB taxonomy): Bacteria > Bacteroidota > Bacteroidia > Bacteroidales > UBA10428 > JAFGPL01. Next base: position 2,724,498 of record CAWAHF010000004.1, on the reverse strand, counting down.
ATATTGGTATTTCTGAATGCCATACAACCTGAGGAAAATAATGACCAATATCTTCACGTGTGCATGTAAATGCAGTATGTTTTGTATTCAGAAAATTCGAAACTTCCTGTTGATAAGGTGTTTCATCAAATTCACTGTCTTCAAATCCGATGGAAAATGTCTCTAAAGTTTCGGGTGCAACCTTTTTAATTAATGCAGTTGTAGCGCTGGAATCCAGTCCTCCACTCAAATAAGCAGCAACCTGCACATCTGCTCTGAGTCTTATTCTTACAGCATCTGTTAAAAGATTTTCCAGTTCTGATGCCGCGTCATCAATAGAACCTTTAAATAAATTCTCATTATCCGCTGGATAATCAAGGGACCAATAGGAATTAATCTGAGGTTTCCCATGACTAATTTTCATATAATGTCCCGGTGATAACTCAAATATATTTTTAAAAACGGTTTTTGGGGTTATGGTAGTCCAGTAGGTAAAAATTTGTGACATCGCAAAGGGATCGATCTCAGCATTTATCTCAGGATATTCAAAAATCGTTTTGATTTCAGATCCGAAAACAAGCGTACTGTTTGACCATGTATAGAAAAGGGGTCTTATACCCACACGATCCCTGGCAATAAATAGTTCCTCCGCTTCATTATTCCAGATGGCAAAAACAAACTGACCATTTAACTTATTCAGACATTCGGAACCAAATTTTATATAAGCGTTTAAAAGAACTTCAGTATCACTCTCTGTTTTAAATTGAAATCCGAAACTTTTTAATTCTGTTTTAAGCTCGATATAATTGAATATTTCTCCATTAAACACAATCCAGTATTTCCCATCTTGTGATACCATAGGTTGCTGGCCCGATTGAATATCGATAATGCTTAACCTGACATTTCCCAAAGCAGCTTTGTTGTTCAGATAAATGCCACTTTCGTCCGGACCACGATAATGAATAGAAGCAAGCATTTTTTTCATTAAAGCTTCAGCATCTGAGGTTATCCCTGTATGTTTGTATATTCCGGCAATACCACACATTTTCACCAGGTTTGGTTAAATACAAGAAACTTAATTAAAATAATGGTCTTATTACTGGCATTTATTAAAATAAATATGATCAATTATCATCTATATTTCCATTATTTTCTATTGATTTTTCTTTTCAAGAAATCTGTAAATTGCATTAACTGATTCAAAATTCTCTTCGACCAAATCGGTATCTTTTATTTGTAACTGAAAATTATCTTCCAGAAATGTAATCAGGGTCATCAGACCCATTGAATCAAAAATTCCATCACGGAAAATCATTACATCATCTGTGATTTTTTCAATATTTGTGAAAGATGTCTCAGAAATGAACTTTTTTAAGGCGTTTTTGGCATCTTTTAATTCGACCATAATTAGAAATTTTTAAATAGGATTTATGCAAAACTAGAGAAAATAACACCAAAATTCTTTACAGGTTTTCATCATTTTGTTAAACTGGTATTTAATTATGACCAATTTGAATTTTTGTGGGTTTAAAATTAAAATAAGAAAAAAGAAAGATCATTCGTGATAAATCCCCAGTACTTAAAATGATTTTGAAACTGTAAATAATAATCCGAACGAGTTATTATATAGTTTTCCTAAGTCAAGCGCGCTTTGAACTCCAATCATTATGCCTTTGGTCAATGCTTTCCTGGTTTCAAGAAAGATTGATAATTGTCCGGTTTCAGGAAAAATATTATCAGAGGAAGGATTATTTCCACCATCATATATTTTACCGGTTGGGCTTGTTAAATAAATTCCATAATTCTTTGAGTATGAAAATTTACTGATGATATTCCATCCATAAATGTCTCCTTCAATTCCAAGGTGAATTGCAGCAACCCGGTTATTGGCAAAAAAGCTATTTGTATCTATGGGTAATCTATCTTTCAGTGAATTAGAAGGGCTTATAAACGGAGTTCCCAATCCATCACCTTTATATGACCAACCTGGCAGGTAATATCCATTATTATAATAATCTTCATAAGGAGACGGTGTGTTGCGAGACCATTTTTCACCTGCCTGATTTTTCGTATAAAGAAATTCAAGCAACAATCTACTCCATCTAATGCCTTTACCATTGTTGCTCTTATTAACAAAACTTAGTCCGTTTAAACCGTCCAGTAAATTGGCCAGATGATATAGAGCACCTCCATCATAGAAGTTCTGCCTGTAAATTAACAGGTGAATATTTTTAAACTCATATGTTAAACCGAGGTCAATAGAACCGAGATGATTACCTATTCGCGTAGCTTGTATTGAGTCATGCGAATATGCTTTTCCCGTGTTGACATATAAAAAAGTCTGAAATTTATTCAGTGCATAAGAGCTGCCCATCATGTTTTTTTCATTCCCCCAGATAACCTGATGATTAAATCCTCCGAACAGTTTCAGTTTCCAGGAAGGTTTTCCAAATCTGCCGTACAGGGTTTTCTGGTGAAGATAGGTAGGGGTATTGGGAACAGGTTCATCATTTATATACCAATTACCAATCCACCCGTGCATATAGCTGCCCTTAAAAGCGAATAGCTTTCCGAGAAAGGGCAGTGTATAAAATTCCGGAATGGATAATTGAATTTTAGGAACACCAAGGGCATTACCCGAAATGCTGAACGAACCGGAGGTTAATATGGTATCACATAAGCCTGTGATCTCCCTGACACGACCGGCCTTTATTTCAAATATGCCGGCTTGTAATTTTCCATATCCTTCAATTAGCGTAAATGTCGATTTATATCCTATATTCAACCGTCCTTCAAATGAAGCTCCCCAGTCAAGGAACCTCTTTTTTGCATGGTCAGAAGCTAAATGGAATGATCCAATCATACTTAATGAAGCTTTATCGAGTGGGATACTGCCAAATTGGTTTGACCTTAACCAGAACGGCACGTTGCCTGAAGAAGCATACCCCCCTAATACCTCAATATCGGAAGAAAACTTAGAGGGTTGAGCATTTCCTATGAGAAAAGAGATAAAGATAAATAGACTAATAAGATAGTACGATTTCATAAAAAATCAATTCAGACTTATTAACAAGGTTTTGCAAAGAACCCGGGATTCTTATAAATAGAATTCATTAAACCACTTCACGAAATTTTCAATCCCTGTATTTACAGAAGTATTGGGCTTATAATCAAAATCCTCAATAAGGGCATCTACATCTGCCCAGGTTTTAACAACATCTCCGGGCTGTATGGGCATCAATTTTTTAACTGCCTTTTTGCCGGTAACTTTTTCAATTGCTTCAATAAAATCCAACAGTTTCACCGGATTATTATTCCCGATATTATAAATCCTGTAAGGAGCGCCCGAACTTGATGGATCCGGATTCATACCGGACCATACCTGGTTTCCAGCTGGTATTCCCTGAATTATTCTGTATATTCCTTCTACAATATCATCCACATAGGTAAAATCTCGTTCCATCAAACCGTTATTGTATACCTCGATTGGTTTTCCTTCAAGAATTGCTTTTGTAAAAATAAACAACGCCATATCAGGTCTGCCCCAGGGTCCATAAACTGTAAAGAAGCGTAATCCGGTTGTTGGTAAATTATATAGATGGCTGTAAGCATGGGCCATAAGCTCATTACTTTTTTTGCTTGCAGCATACAGGCTGACCGGATGATCAACATTGTCCTTCACCGAAAACGGCATCCTCTCATTTAGGCCATATACACTGGAACTGCTGGCATAAACAAGATGTTGCACTTTATTGTGTCTGCAACCTTCAAGTATATTTAAAAAGCCAACTATATTACTGTTAATATACGCTTTGGGATTTATTAAACTGTATCTTACCCCGGCTTGTGCTGCCAGATTGCACACCCTGTCAAACTTTTCACTGGCAAACAGTAAAGAAAGGTTTTCTTCATCCTCAAGATTTAATCTGATAAATTTGTATTTTGATGACTTAACACTTTCAACAACTTGATTATAACCAGTTTTTTCTTTCCGGATACCTGCTTCCTCCAGTCTGGCGTATTTTAAATTTATATCGTAATAATCGTTGATACTATCCAGACCTATTACTTCATGATCGGCTGAAATAAGCCTGTTTACAAGATGATATCCAATAAAACCGGCACTACCTGTTACTAATATTTTCATTCTACTAATAATTACATATAATAATTTACAAATCTATCAAATATTGATTATGATGCAATTAGATTAACAATGCGAATATAGCATACATGCATCAATCGATTATAAACAATACAGAAATAATTCATAGACAAATGTTATTATTCAAAATAAATTGTATTATTGATAAAATAATTATCCGATTAGATAGTTTTGAATTTGACTCAAATAATTGACTAATGGTGTTTCTTATATTCTTGCAAAGCATATTTTTTTCGAATGTATTTTTGGAAATGCATCACCCTTACCGGGTCTCGGTAACAAATATTGAATTGGATACTTTACAGCATAAAATTGATTATTCCATTCGAATGTTTTCGGACGACCTTCAGCACAGCTTAAGACATTTTTATGAAAGAGATTTATATATTACAGACAGCATTTCTCATGAAAACAAGGAACTTGTTATAAAATATGTAAATACGGGTTTTGGAATTCTTATAGATGGAACAAAACTAAACCTGGAATGTACGGATATTAAAATTCAGGATAATTCAACCTGGCTTTACTACCAGGGTTTACTGCCTGAAAAAAGAACAACCAAGATAAAGTTGATTAACCGTATGTTTCTCGATATGTTTCTGGATCAAACAAACCTGACAATTTTTTCGGTGGGGGAGATTCAAAAAGGATATACATTTAACTATTTAACCCAGGAAGTTGAAATCGACTTAAACAGTCTAACCAAATCTGATTTGGAAAACCAATAAATCATTACCTTTGTAATCATGAGGAAAGTACTATTATCTCTGGTGTTAATCCTGTTTAATGTTACGGTTCTTTTGGCAACTCATAACCGTGCCGGAGAAATTACATTTCGTCATGTTTCAGGTCTAACCTATGAAATTACCGTAACCACTTATACCTATACACTCTCTCTGGCAAACCGCAATCAGCTTACGATACAATGGGGAGATAATACTTCTACAGTGGCACCTATCATTCCACCTCCCACCTATTTGCCCAATTATTACAGAAAAAATGTATATAAAGCTACCCATACATTTCCCGGACCCGGCGTTTATGAAATACTTATGCAGGATCCTAACAGAAATGCAGGAATTCAGAATATTCCAAATTCAGTCAATGTTGTTTTTTCTATCGAAACCACATTTGCAATAAATTCCTATATCGGGGATAATGATTCCCCTGTCTTATTAAATCCACCTAAGGACAGAGCAGCCCTCGGACATATTTTCATCCACAATCCATCAGCATACGATCCAGATGGAGACAGCCTGTCTTACAAATTGGCTGTTTGCACCGAACAGGATGGCGTACCTATTCCTGATTATACTTTTCCAAGAAGCAGTGACACTCTTTACGTAAATCCGATAACTGGCGATTTGGTTTGGGATTCACCGATAGATACGGGCAAGTATAATATTGCTATGAATGTAGAAGAATGGAGAAAAGGGGTAAAAATTGATAATATCGTCCGGGATATGCAAATTGAGGTTTTTAGAACAGATAATAATCCTCCTGTAAATCCTGAGACCAAGAGTTTTTGTGTGGAAGCCGGTTCTGTAATTGAATTTAATTTGACAACCACCGATCCGGATAATGATCAGGTCACGCAGCAATTTACCGGGGGACCACTCATCGATCCCAAAGACTCAGCATCTTTTGTTATTGACAGTGCCGGATACGGTTTTTCATCATCAACTTTCAGATGGCATACCTCCTGCAATCATGTAAGAAAATTACCCTACCAGTTTGTTTTGAAGAGCGAAGATATAAATGCTGATATCAGTCTTGTGGATATCGACAACTATTACATAACTGTTTTGGCTCCAGCTCCAACCGGGTTAACCTCGACATCCACAAGCAGTAATATTTCCATAAAATGGGATAAAAGTCCTTGTAGCAAAGTGTCAGGATATGCGATATACCGGCGGAGTGGCAGATATGGTTTTATTCATGACTCATGCCAGTACGGAGTACCAGATACCATAGGGTATGAGAAAATTGCCGTTGTAAACGGTATTTCCACAAATGTATTTGAGGATGGCAATGGGAAAGAGGGACTTTTACAAGGGATTGAATATTGCTATCTAGTTACCGCACTTTTCCCTGATGGCGCTGAAAGTTATGCTTCTCAACCTGTTTGTGCCTCGCTTATTCCCGGATTACCTGCTCTGACAAATGTTAGTGTTACAAAAATTGATGCTGTGGATGGTGAAATATATCTTTCCTGGGTAAGACCAACAAACTTTGATACACTGGCCGCACCAGGCCCATATATCGTAAAAATTTTCAGATCCGAATCTGCCGATGCACCTTATGTGGCAATCGACAGTTTTGCCACCGTTTCTCTTTCAGACACAACTTATTTCGATCAGCATTTAAATACGATAAAGTATCCATACTATTATTCTGTAAAAATTATAAATAATACTCCAGGTAATCGCTTTGATATAGGAGAAGGTTTTACGGAGATAGCTTCCAGTTTATATATTGATATTGTTCCGTCCGACAATCAGTTAAGGCTTAATTTTATGAAGAAGGTTCCATGGGTCAATACAGATTATATTGTTTACAAACAAAATCCTGTTAGTCTTGATTTTGATTCGATTGACACCACCAGCAATAATTTTTATATTGATGCTAACCTGGCTAATGATACAACATATTGTTATAAAATCCAAAGTCTGGGCTGGCGCCCGGTTGATAGTCTCATCTATTCGAACATGAATGATTCTCATATAAGTTGTGGCACTCCTCAGGATAATACACCCCCATGTCCTCCGGTACTATCGGTAGTAGCTTTATGCGACAGTTCAACCAATGTTTTAACATGGACCAATCCGAATAATACCTGCTCGGATGATGTGATCAGGTATCAGGTTTATTATTCAATGACACTGGATGCAGGGGGCGACTCAGTAACATCAACATTTAGCGCTACAGATACTGTTTTCAGGCATGTGCTGCCAGACACCCAGCAATTGGCAGGATGTTATTATGTGGTTGCTTATGATTCTGTCGGCAATGCAAGCCTTCCTTCGGAAAAAGTATGTCTCGACGAATGCTATCTTTATAAACTGCCAAATGTATTTACACCAAACAGCGACGATAAAAACAAATATTTCTCTGCATATAACAGAAACAATGCTGTTAAAAAAATTAGTCTGAAAGTTTACAATCGATGGGGGTTATTAGTTTATGAATCGATAGATCCTAATTTCAAATGGGATGGCAAAATTAATAATACAGGAAAGTTGGTAACTCCCGGAATCTATTATTATGTTTGTGATGTGGATGAACCAAAGTTGACAGGTATATTTGTCAGGAAATTGGTAGGATTTGTTTATGTATTTACGAATGAAGCACCGGCAAGTGTTCCAAAACCAGAATAACCAGACCGTGAAGAAATCTTTATATCTCATAGTATTACTATTTATATCTTTTGCGGTTCGCGCACAACGTCCGAAAGATTTATATCTGATGGGTATGGCAAAAATAATTTCAGGTCAACCTGACAGTGCATTGCAATATCTCAGTTCGGCAATTATCAGAGAATCTGACAAATATCAATATTGCATGGAAAGAGGTAAGCTTCTTTTTTCTACAGGAAAATACGGTGATGCGATTAAAGATTTTGAGAGTGTGAATCTTATACGAAATGATTTTGCTGATCTTTGGTTGGCAAAGAGTTATGCCTCTATGAACCAGGATTCTATAGCTATTTATTATTTAAAGAGGCATTTGCAGTCAGCCTACCGGAGTCCTGAAAAATTTATAAAAACCGATAAAGCATTTAATAACCTTCAGCTTTCTGACGAATGGTTTCAACTTTGGCAACAAGATTGGTATACCGAAGAAGAGAAGTTGGAGAAGGATGTAAATTATCTGTTGAAAAATAATAATTTCATTGATGCAGTGACACTCATTGATGAAAAAATTCCGGAATCAAAAAATCCGAAACCATTATATATATTCAAAGCGCAAATCGAAAGTCAGCAAGGAAATTTCAGGGCTTCTGCTATGGATTGGACGGAAGCACTGTCAATTGACAGGGATAATATTAATGCTCTTAAACAAAGAGGTATTGCGTATCTGAACTCAGAAAAGTTTAAAGAGGCCTATGATGATTTTTCAAAAGCCCTGCGGTTAGATCCGGCTAATTTCGAGCTTTACATTTTAAGGGCAAAAGCTTCCAGGGGAAAGAAAGATTTGAATTCAGCCGTGAAGGATATGGATCTTTACCTTGACTATTTTCCTGATGATAAAAATGCGATTTTGTTTTGCGGAGAACTTAACTATGATAATGGAAATTATGTAGAGGCTCTGAAAAATTTTAATAAAGATCTTCGGTTGGACAACTCAAATCCAGAATACTTCAAGGCAAGAGGTAAAGCTTTCTACCAGACCAAGATGTATAAATACGCTATTGATGACCTTTCGATGTCGCTGGATCTGAAACCGGATGACGGCGAGGTATATTATTTCAAAGGAATGGCCAGGTATAATTCGGGAGACAAACAGGGCGCCTGCAGCGATTGGAAAATATCTGCCAATTATGGCGAAACACGTGCCATCGAACAACTAATCAACTATTGTCAGTAAATTCAGCCCGTTGAAGAAAGGCTAAAACTTCCGTATGAATGGTTTGCGGAAAGAAATCGTAAGGTATTATTTTTACAACTCTATATGAAGTTTTTATCAATAAATCAAGATCCCGTCTTAACGTTCCCGCACTGCATGACAGATATACAAGATTTTCCATGTTTGATTTTCCGATGATCCAATGAACAATTTTGGTTCCAGTCCGTTTCTCGGAGGATTGACATAGACAAGAATTCTTCCATCTGACTTACGAAGTGACACCAACCATTCATTAATCTAAGGGTTACTCTGTAAGAAATTAAGTTACTGACTTAAGTGTTAAAATACGGCTTTGGAACCTCATTTTAGAAAGGTTTACTTTATAATTCTTGTTATCTCCCGTGCCTGAAGCATGAAATCCGCGAGAACGATAGCCGTGGCTGCTTCAAGCACCACCGGTACACGCAGTGCTATGCAAGTATCGTGCCTGCCTTCAATTTCAAGATCAATCATTTTACCTGTAGAGAGGTTCATGGTTTTCTGCACTTTGTGTGTGCTTGATGTCGGTTTCACAGCTACACGCAATACCAAATCATTTCCGTTAGATATTCCACCGTTGATTCCACCGGCATAGTTTGTGGATGTTTTTCCATCAACAGAAACCAGCTTATCATTATGCTCACTCCCCCTCATACGGGATGCCTGAAACCCTGAACCGAATTCAATTCCTTTGATTGCAGGAATGGAGAAAACCATGTGCGACAGAACTGCTTCTACAGAATCAAAAAATGGTTCGCCAAGCCCAACAGGCATATTTGTTGCGGTACACTCGATAATTCCCCCGATAGAATCTTGTTCCTCCACGGCTTTGTCCACTGCTTTTTCAATTTCCGGGCTTCCACCGGCTTCGATTAGTCGGGCATGAACTGTTACAGGATTTATTAGTTTTTTGGCAATTACGCCTGCAGCAACCAAACCAAGCGTTAAACGTCCCGAGAAATGGCCTCCTCCCCGGTAATCTTCAAAACCTCCAAATTTTTTAGATGCAACAAAATCAGCATGTCCCGGACGAGGCGTCTCACGCAGTTTGGTATAATCTCTCGATCGGGTATTTGTATTTTCGAATGTAACAGCAATGGGCGCTCCAGTGGTTAAATCATTAAATACACCACTCACAATCTTTGGAATATCAGATTCTTTTCGTGGGGTGGTGCCTTTTGCACCGCTTCTGCGACGGTTAAAATCTTCGATAAAATCACCAAACAGAAGTGGTAACCCGGCAGGACATCCATCAATAACAATTCCCAATCCTGTACCATGAGATTCACCAAAAATGCTGACTCTGAAAAGCTTTCCAAAACTGTTCATTATACTCTAATTATTGGTTAAAGGAATTCCCTAAAGGTTCTCAATTTGCTGCATTGCAGATTTCATCCGTGAATATTTTATCTGTCCGGGAGCTGTTTCGGCACCCTCATCCATTGCTGCAAATGTAAATTCCGCACCTAAGAAAGGAGCAATTATGCGGGTTATTTTTCCCAAATTGCCCATGCCAAATGCCACAACTCGCCCGGCTATGTTATATAAAGAAATAATTCGTGCATTATCATTATTTGTTTTCACCATGGTGGCAATCTTTGCCACATCTGCACCTTTTTTAAAGCTCTCTGCTATAATTGAATGTAATTCTTCTAAACCGGGAGTACATTCAAAATTATGATAAGACAAAACAACATCACAGTTATGAAAATGTGCAAATTTCAAAATTTCCTTTCTAAAGTCATCTGCAGATTCGAATTCGATATCAACATAATCGGCACCGGCTTCAATGGCTGCCTTTAATTTAGGCAATCTGTCATCTTCCTTACCCTCAACGGGTCTGTAAGTTGCAATAAGTTTTTTTTGAAGAGAAAATATGTGTTTGATCTGTTCAATTGAAAATTGAGTCAGATCAATTCTAATTTCAGCCATGTCAAGTTTTTCAAGTAACAACAGGCAATTTTCATAATTTCTATCTGATATCGCTACGCAAATCATTTATAATTTCCTCCAATTTATTTAACTTGATTTTATAAGAGAAGGCCTCGCCAATCTCTTTAATTAATATAACATGCATCGAATCTCCTTCTCTTTTCTTGTCCTGCTTCATTGCATCGAAAACATGATTCATTTCAAGTTCAATCGTAATAGGGAGTTCGAAATTCCGGAGTAAATTGGTAATCCTTGTTCTTTCGGATTTGCTTAAAAATCCAAGTTTTTCTGATAATTTTGAAGCTAGGATCATACCAACACTTACAGCCTCACCGTGAAGGAGATCATTAAGTTTTTCGAATGCATGTGCAAACGTATGCCCGAAATTTAGAAGTCTACGTTCACCTTTTTCTTTTTCATCTGTTTCCACCACCTTGGATTTAATCAGTATAGACTGGTGCACAAGATGATTAATGACCTCTTTATCCAGATTAAGAGCCCTATTCCAGTTTTCTTCGATATACTGAAATAGTTTCAGATCTTTAATAACAGCTGCTTTTACAATCTCTGCAAAACCTGCAGTTAATTCTTTTTTATCCAAAGTTTTCAAAACCTGAGTATCACATAGTACAAATTCAGGTTGATTGAAAACTCCAATCATATTTTTATACCGTTGAAAATTTACTCCGTTCTTACCCCCGACACTTGCATCTACCTGAGATAATAGGGTAGTAGAAACAAATCCGAATCGGAGACCTCTCATAAAAACAGATGCGGCAAATCCGACAACATCACAAACTATTCCTCCTCCAATGGCAACAATAAATGTAGTTCTGTCTACCTCAAGTTCTACAAATCTGTTAAAAATAAATTGCAGGGTTTCAATGGTCTTATTTTTTTCTCCCAATCCGATTTCAATAACAGGATAATCTGAAAAGTATTCCAAATACAATCCGGAAAACCACAGAATCTGTAACCACAACAACCTTGCTTTGAGGTAGATAGTTCTTTAGATTCTGAATATTTTCACCAATGAATATTTTTGAAATTTTTGTATCTGTCCTTATTTCAACGGTTTTCATTCAAAGCGTTTAAAATTGAGAGCCAAAAATAGTCTGAAAAATGTAATAATCATAAAATTTCAGTAGGATATACCACTTTACTATCCAAATCCACATCTTTGGAATTCATCACTTTTGTCTGATGGTTAATGGATTCCTGGTGAATTGCCCTGAAAAGTTTGACGATAAATTCTTCACTTAATCCTTTCTTACCCGCCTCTTCGACTCTCATTCTCAAAATTTCATCCCATCTGCTGGCTTGTAGAATGGTTATGTTGTTCTTTTTCTTGTAGTTTCCAATCTTTCGGGATATAGCCATACGACATTCAAGAATATTCAGAAGTTTATCATCAAATTTATCTATCTCATGTCTTAACTCTTCAAGCGTGGTTAATAAAACTCCTTTCTCCACATCGGCTTTTCTCAATACTAGATTATTCAGCAACTCATTGAGTGTCTGCGGGGTTATTTGTTGCTGAGCATCACTCCAGGCTTTATCCGGATCAATATGTGTTTCAATAATGAGACCTTCAAAGTTCAGGTCCATTGCTTTTTGAGATATTTCAAACAATAAATCACGATTACCACAGATATGACTTGGATCCGTAATAATAGGAAGACTTGGAATTCTTCGCTTAAGTTCAATCGGTAATTGCCATTGCGGATGATTCCTGTAAAATGTCTTCCCATAAATTGAAAATCCTCTGTGAATTGCTGCAAGTTTAGTTATTCCTGCATTATTGAGCCTTTCCAAAGCTCCAATCCATAATTCGGTATCCGGATTTACCGGATTCTTAACCATAACCGGTATATTGACATCTTTCAGTGAATCGGCAATTTCCTGAACTGCAAAAGGATTTGCTGTAGTTCTGGCACCAATCCATAGTATATCTATACCTGCTTTTAATGCTTCATATACATGTTTAACATTAGCCACTTCGGTGGCTGTTAACATTCCCAGCTCTTCTTTAACTCTTTTCAGCCAGGGCAGACCTTTCCTTCCAACCCCTTCAAATGAGTTAGGCCTTGTCCTGGGCTTCCAGATACCTGCTCTGAATATTTTTATTCCGTATTGTTTCAACTGACGTGCAGTTTCCATCACCTGTTCTTCGCTTTCTGCACTGCATGGTCCTGCCAGCACCAAAGGTCTTTTGGTTACCAGACCTTCAAATTCGAATGTTTCCAGATTTAAATCTATTCCCATGATATTAATTATTCAAAAATTGATTTTCCTTTTACATATTCCCCAAGTATATGCAATCCATCCGTAAATGGTTTGATTGCATTAAGCGATTGCTTATACATCTGATAATCTCCTATTTCAACATCCACAAAAAACTGGTATTCCCAATCCTCTCCGATAATCGGCATCGATTGAATTTTTGCGAGGTTGATTCCGTAATACGATAAAATCGACAAAACTTTAGATAATGAACCTATTTTATGAGCCAATGCAAATGAAATGGAGGCTTTATTAACGCCCTCTATTTTTTTTTCTTCCCCGTTTCGTGCCTGAAGAATCAAAAACCTGGTATAATTCATTTTATTGGTTTCAATGGCAGCGGCAACAATATTAAGGTGATATTTTTCGGCTGCCAGTTTACTTGATATAGCACCGACACCTTTAAGTTGATTATCGTATATTTTTTTTGCGCTAAGGGCTGTATCTTCACTGTCGATCAACTTTATATGAGGGTATGCTTCAAAAAATTTGAAACACTGTAAAATTGCCATTGGATGTGAATATACTTCCTTTATACTTTCAATGGTTTCTCCCGGTAGCGCCACAAGGTTTTGTTTAATACGCAGAAAGATCTCGCCGATGATCTTCATTTTTGATTCGAGCAAAAGCGTATAATTTGGCAAAATGCTACCTGCCAATGAATTTTCGATGGCGGTGATTCCAAAATCGACTTGTCCCTGCTTTAACGCTTTAAAGAGATCCTTAAAGGTATTTCTAGGTACAATTTCAATTTCTTCATTTTCAAAATAATTTACTGCCGCAATTTCATGAAATGCACCCAGTCCGCCCTGAATCGCAATTCGTTTGTTTGAGTTTTGTTTTTGCTCCATATGTATACTGTTTTAAAATAAAAAAAGTCCCGGTCTACGGGACTTTTATCTATTATTTCTTTAATGTTTACAAAGTCCCGTTAATTACTTCTAAAAAAGTAAAAATAAAACCAGCAAAAAAAACCAACTATGATATGTATTCGTTTATAGTTCATTCGCATAATTATTTTCAAAAAAAAATCCCGATTTTACCGGGACTTATTTTTTATATAAAAGTATACACAAATAAGCCCCTTCAGGTTATCCGGAAATAAAAATAGAAGAAAAAGCTATTTGTATTTGTTTTCATTTTTCAGCTTTAATAAATGTAAAATTAATAAAGTTTTTCAATATTTCATTGGTATCGTAAAATAATAAACAAAATAATGTACCAGATTAGAGATATGCCATTCTTACAGAATCAAGTCTGATGAGAATAAACAACAGCACACTGAATCCCATAAGGGACGAACCCCCGTAACTAAAAAATGGAAGGGGAATGCCAATAACAGGAAAGAGACCAATGGTCATGCATATATTAATTGCAAAATGAAAAAAGAGGACAGATGCCACCGCATAGGCATATACTCTGATAAATTTTGATCGTTGCCTTTCGGCAATAAATATTATTCTAATGAGTAACCCTGCAAACAATAAAACAACAATACCTGTACCGACAAATCCCCACTCCTCACCTACGGTGCAAAAAATAAAATCGGTGCTTTGTTCAGGAACAAAGTTAAACTTTGTTTGGGTGCCTTCCAGAAATCCTTTACCCACAAAACCGCCGGAACCAATGGCAATTTTCGACTGATTCACATTGTATCCATATCCTTTGGGATCCTGTTCCTTGCCTAATAAAATATTCACCCTGCGCTGTTGGTGAGGTTTCAGAACATTGTGAAATACAAAATCTACAGAATAAGGTAATGCAATACAACCATAAAGAAAAATAAGAACAATAAATACTTGTCTTATCTTATATTTCAGCGCCAGCATTATGTAGACCAGGCTTGAAAAAATCAGGGAAATAATAATTATCAGGTCAAAATGAATATTGATTTGAAAATATTTGTAAAGAAGATAAAAAACTGTAAAAAAGAAACTGAAAATTATAATACTAGCGATAAACACCTTGGTTTTACGATTTACAATATAATGGAATATCAGCGCAATACCCACAAGACCAAGTACAATACTGCTTACTTTAAAGAGTAATGAGAATAGAAAAATGGCAAAAATAAATACAACCAAAAAAAGAATCCAACCGGGTAATCCTTCGCGAAACAAAACCAGTAAAAATACCAGAAATACCAGAGATGTACCGGGATCAGGCTGGATAAGAATAAGCAAAAACGGAATTCCGATAATTCCGGCACAAATGCCAAAGGTTTTAAGATTGAATCTGGTTATACTATATCCGCTCAAATATTTTGCAAGAGCTAAACTTGTTCCGATTTTTGCAATCTCGGAAGGTTGAAACGAGAATCCAAACAATCTGAACCAGGAGGTTGCGCTGTTTACTTTAGTTCCCAAGAACAATACTGCAATCAGTAAAAAAATTGAAAAGCCATAAAGGAGATAAGAAAAGAAGGGAAATACTTTATAATCAACGATAAAGATGATTAAGATCAAAATCAGTGAAATGAATATCCAGATAATCTGAGTGCCATACGTACGGTGCAGATCGAAAATACTCTTAATTTTATCGGAATAGCCCGCAGCAAAAATATTCAGCCAGCCGAAAAAGACAAGAAGTAAATATATGCTAACAGTCAGCCAGTCGATGCTATTCAGAATATTTATTTTACGGCTCAATGCTTATGAATTAAATCAGTTTCAAGTAATCTTTTTTCCATCCATGGTCTGGTAATAGTGTCGGTCAAATACTTTTCAATCATCAAACTTGCAATAGGAGCAGCATAACTCGAACCGAATCCTACATTTTCAACATAAACAGCAATTGCGATTTGTGGATTGTCTTTCGGAGCAAAAGCTATAAAAATTGAGTGATCTTTGCCATGCGGATTTTCAGCAGTGCCCGTCTTGCCGCAAATAATAATATCAGGTAACCTGGCCCAATAGGCAGTACTGCCTGCTCCACCATTTACGGCAAGTTCCATACCTTCAATTACCGGTGCATAATTGGAAGTATCAATGGTTGCAAATATTCTTTTTGTAAATCGCGGATCTATCTTTTTCTCTCCCTGAATTTCTTTAACAGAATGTGGTATATAGTAAAAACCATGATTTGCAAGAGTGGCTGTCATATTTGCCATTTGAATAGGAGTTATCAGTAATTCTCCCTGACCAATGGCTAATGAAATAATTGTAAGAGCTCTCCATCCGTTTTTTCCGTAATATTTATCATAATAAGATGAAGGCGGCACAAATCCGGGCAATTCATTCGAAAAATCCGAATTAAGCTTTCTTCCGAAATTGAATGATAGAACATGATTTCGCCAGTTATTATAAGCATCCGTTACCGATCCGAATTTACTGTCTTCCATAATTCTTCTGAAAACATTGCAGAAATATGCATTACAGGAAATTTGAATTGCCTGGGGAAAATTAAGCGGGGAAGGATGATTATGGCAGGCAACTCTAATTCTACCCGAATAATATCCTAAATCACAATAAAACTTTGTATTGTAATCAACCACTTTTTCCTGTAAACCAATAAGCCCGTTTATGGTTTTAAACGTCGAACCAGGCGGATAATTAGCCATTAATGGCCTGTTAAATAATGGTTCGAGCGAATCTTTCTGAAGTAAAATATAGTTCGGCGTTCTTTTTCTGCCAATTAATAATGATGGATTATAGGTAGGAGAGGAAATAAAGGCAAGAATTTCACCAGTAGATGGTTCGATTGCCACTACACTTCCTAAATAATTTTTCATGAGCTTTTCGCCATACTCCTGAAGATTTGCATCAATCGTGCATATGATGTCTTTACCCACAATGGGATCTTTGTCAAATCTGCCTCCCTGGAATGGTCCCATAATGCGGCTGTGTACATCCACCATGTATACTTTTTGACCCTTTTCGCCTCTCAAATCTTTCTCATATGATTTTTCCAGACCGCTAATCCCAATGTAATCACCCAATGAATAGTAAGGATCTGCCTGAATGACTGCATCATCAACCTCACCAACATATCCAAGCATGTGGGCACCAATTTCACGCTCGTATTTCCGTAATGTTCTTGCCTTTACATAAAAGCCAGGGAACCTGAAAAGCTTTTCCTGTAAAACGGCATAAGTTTCAGGTGAAAGTTGTTTAATAAAAGGATCTCTTCTTTTTTGATACGAATTTTTAATTCCTTCTCTAAGTCTTTGTATATTTATTTTTAATATTCTACATAACTCAATACTATCAAAAGGTTTAAGTTCATAGGGTGCAATCATTAAATCGTATGAAGGTTGATTATATACAAGCAGATTGTGATTTCGATCGTAAATAAGACCTCTTGCGGGGTAATCAAAGTCTATTCGTTTGGAATTGTTCTCAGCAGACATTTTGTAGGAGGTGTTAATCACCTGTAAATAAAAGAGTCTGATAATTATTATGAGAGATATCAGCAAGATGATACCACCAATAATATATTTTCTATCTGAAAACTGATCCATTGTTTATCTGCGGAAAACAAAAAACTGACTAAGTATGATAACTAATAACGTAATTATCGTACTTAATATTACTCTGAAGAGGGTTGAAAAGAACCCACCAAACCTGAATATCTCAATATAGAATAAAACAAAATTATGTATAAAAATCAGAATTGCGGAATATTTGAAAAACCAGGACAATCCAAAGTAAGCAACTCTTGGTTTGGTACCAGCTTCATACCCTTCGCGAGGGGCTATAATATCCAGAACAAAAGGCCTGGAAAACGCCATAAGAGTTGTAGCAATGGTATGCATACCCAGTGTATCTGCAAATATATCAATTGAGAAACCCAGAATAAATCCAACCATTAGCAATAACCATCCGGGAGTATCGAAAGGTAACAGCAAAATAAAAAGGACATAAATGTAAGGAATTATAAATCCTGAGAGCTGAATATTATCAAATATTAAAATCTGAATTAATATCAGAACTAAAAAGAGAAATATGTTTCTTGGCAATGATTTAATCATGTTCAGAATCGCTTTCCAGTTTTTTTTGTTCAGATCTGTAAAGGTTTTTAATTACCTGAACATTTCTGAGATTCTTAAAATCAGTTGATAATCTGACCTTAATATCATAATAATTGCCTCCCTTTAATTTGAGATCCGAAACTATCCCAATCATATATCCTTCGGGAAACATAGCGGAATATCCGCTGGTAACAATCGTATCACCCACTTTGACATCGATATTGTGTGGAATATCTTTCAAATAGGCTATCTCATGACCAATACCCGTCCATTCCAATGATCCGAAATGGCCACTTTTCTTAAGTTTGGCGCTTAGCTTTAAATTTCTGTTTAGAAATGATATAACAGATGAAAAGTGATCTGAAACTTCTTTCACGACTCCCACCACACCTTCGTTACTTACCACTGCCATATCAGGCTGAATACCATCTTCCCTGCCTTTATCGAGTGTAATGAAATTAAACTGTTTATTTGTGGAATTATTAATAACCTTAGCTCCAATAAATACAAATTTCCGGCGGCTGGTGGTATCAACATTATAAAATTGTTCACCATAATTTATAGTCACCAGGCTTTTAACCATATTATACAACTTATTGTTCTCCTGAATAAGTTGTCTGTTTTCTTTATGCAATGAAAGGTATGATCTTAAATTGGCAATCTTCTTAGCTAAATTTCCTGATACTGAGTGCGTAAGGGTAACAAATTGTGCCTTTTGGTAGGTATTGTTTTGAACAAGTAAAACTACTCCTAAAGATTCCAATAGGATAAAAAGAAGTATGAAATGATACCTGATTAAAAACCTGAGTAATTCCCTCATTTTAAATAAACCGGAATTCCAACTATCTCATTAGGAACGAAAATTTATCAACATTTTTAAGTGCTATACCCGTGCCTCTAGCTACAGCATGCAAAGGATCTTCAGCAATTAAAAAGGGAATGCTGATTTTATCTGTCAGCCTCTTAGACAAACCCCGAAGCAAAGCACCGCCACCTGCAAGATAAATTCCTTTACTTACAATATCTGCGTATAGTTCGGGAGGAGTCTGTTCAAGAACAGCGAGAATTGCTGATTCGACCTTTGACAGAGATTTGTCAAGGCAATGAGCAATTTCCTGGTAGGAAATGGGTACTTCAATTGGCATAGCTGTCATTAAATTTGGGCCGCGAACATTGTAATCGGGTGGTGGATTGTCGATATCGGGCAATGCCGATCCCACGTTAATCTTGACATCTTCAGCCGTACGTTCGCCAATTTTAATATTATGTTGATGTCTCATATAAGCCTGTATATCAGCCGTGAAGCCATCCCCTGCAATTCGTATGGACTCGTTGCAAACTATACCACCCAGCGCTATTACTGCAATCTCTGTGGTTCCACCTCCAATGTCTACAACCATACTCCCTTCGGGAGCGGTTACATCTATTCCAATTCCAAGTGCGGCAGCCATTGGTTCATAAATCATGTAGACATCCCTGCCTCCTGCATGTTCGGACGAGTCACGGACTGCCCTAATTTCAACTTCGGTGCTGCCCGATGGAATACAAACCACCATTCGTAATGAGGGTGTAAAAAATCTGTTATGGGGATTAATCATCTTTATCATTCCCCTAATCATTTGTTCAGCAGCATTAAAGTCAGCTATCA
Source organism: uncultured Bacteroidales bacterium (assembly GCA_963781805.1). GTDB lineage: Bacteria > Bacteroidota > Bacteroidia > Bacteroidales > UBA10428 > JAFGPL01. The sequence continues at coordinate 2,704,917 of CAWAHF010000004.1, read as the reverse complement.
CACCATCGCGTAATGGTCTGACAGTTTTAATATTTTCATGAGTTTTACCGTGCATTTGTCTGGCTTCATGTCCAATGGCAATTATTTTACCTGTTGCATGATCAATGGCAACAATAGAGGGTTCATCCACCACAATTTTATCATTATATATGATAATCGTATTTGCAGTACCCAGGTCAATAGCAAGTTCCTGGGTTAAAAATGAAAAAATTCCCATATGTTTTTCTCAAAGTTTTTTGTTATCTAAAATATTGAAGCGAAGCTAATAAAAAAATGTATGCAATAATATAAATATTTACAAACCTGAAAGATGGATTAATGTTTAAAATGGCGAATTCCTGTCAGTACCATGGCCATATTGCTCTTGTTGCAATAATCAATGGAATCCTGATCTCTTACCGAGCCGCCTGGTTGAACTACAGAAATAATCCCTGCTTTGTCTGCTATTTCAACACAATCCGGGAATGGAAAAAAGGCATCCGAAGCCATGACACTGCCATTTAGATCAAATCCAAAATTTCGGGCTTTTTCAATTGCCTGTTTCAATGCATCCACCCTGGAGGTTTGACCTACACCACTTGCGAGTAACTGCTTATTTTTGGCAAGTACAATGGTATTCGATTTTGAATGTTTTACCAGTTTATTTGCAAATTCCAAATCAATAAGTTCCTGTTGGGTAGGTTCTCTTTTGGTAACAGGTTTCATGTCCTCAATCGATTCAATTTTAATATCCCGATCCTGTTCCACAACACCATTCAATAAAGTACGGGATTGAATCCCGGGTAACTTGGTATCGTGTCTGATGAGGATTATTCTGTTTTTTTTCACTTTCAGCACTTCAAGCGCTTCATCGGTGTAAGATGGAGCAATGATCACCTCGAAAAACAGTTTGTCTATTTCAATTGCTGTCTCCTTATCCAGCTGGACATTAGTAATCAGGATTCCGCCGAAAGCAGATACCGGATCACCAGCCAGCGCATCTTTCCAGGCGTCAATTAACTTTGGCCTTGAAGCAGTACCACATGCATTGTTGTGTTTTAAAACGGCAAATGTCGTTTCATTAAAATCATCTATCAGGTAAACTGCAGCTTCAATGTCCAGCAGATTATTGTAGGATATTTCCTTTCCGTGCAGCTGGGAAAAAAGCGTATCGAAATTCCCATAGAAAACACCTTTTTGATGCGGATTTTCACCGTACCTTAATATTTTTGAGGTTAAGATGCTTTTTTTAAATATTTTTTTCTGTAAATCTTTATTAAAATATTGAAATATTGCCGTATCGTAATGTGATGATATATTGAAGGCCTCAAGTGCAAGCATCTTCCTGTCTTCAAGACCGGTAATTCCCTTTTTCTCGTTCAACAAATCAAGAAGAACTGTATATTGTTCCTGAGAAGAAACAACCACAACATCTTTATAATTTTTAGCCGCTGCCCGAATGAGTGATATCCCTCCGATATCTATTTTTTCTATGATTTCTGAGTCACTTGCCCCTGAAGCCACAGTTGCCTCAAACGGATACAAATCCACAATTACCAAATCTATTCCTTCTATACCATATTGTTTCATTTCTTTCTGATCCGAAGAGTTATCCATTCTTGCCAGAATTCCACCAAAAACTTTCGGATGCAAAGTCTTTACTCTTCCTCCTAAAATTGAAGGATATTCAGTAATATCTTCCACCGCAACGACATCAACACCCAATTCGGATATAAATTTTTGTGTGCCTCCGGTAGAGAAAATTTTCACTCCCAGTTCCTTCAGTTTCAAAACGATCTCGTCCAGATTATTTTTATGGTAAACAGATATTAAAGCAGTTTTGATTTTTTTGTCACTCATTGTATTTTTCTTTATGGTTTATATATTAAAATACTGTTTTTCAATGCATTAAATTTTAATCAACAAATTGGGTAAAGAGAGATAGGGCATTTTTGGTTGTTTGGGCAAGATATTAATTTTTTAAAAAAATCTAACAGGGTTTTGTATATTTGTTTTAACTAAAAATGAACAGTAATTAATTTTCAGAAAGAACCAAAATATGCGTTTATGGTATATCTTACAGGAAAGCCTGCAATCTGCATTTAAAACCATAGTGGTAAACAAGCTCAGGACGATATTATCGCTCCTGGGGATTACCATTGGTATATTTGCAATTATTTCGGTGTTTACAGTTCTCGATTCCTTGGAATCCAATGTTCGTGAGAGTCTGTCAAGTCTGGGTGATAATGTCATATATGTAGAAAAATGGCCATGGGCTCCCGAAAACGGAAAAGAATATGAATGGTGGAAATACCTCAACCGACCGTTACCCAGCATAAAGGAATATCAGGAACTCAAAAAAAGACTTACCAAAGCTTCGAGTGTATGTTTTGTAGCAGTGCGTAGTAAGACGATCAAGTACCAGAAAAATTCTGCGGAAAAAATTGCGGTGTTAGGAGTATCGGAAGATTTTGAAAAAAATAGAAGCGTGAATTTAGAGATGGGTAGATATTTTACCAATTTTGAAGTTATGTCAGGCAAGAATTTTGCAATTCTGGGGAGTAAACTGGCTGATGATCTATTTGTTAATGAAAATCCGATAAATAAAACCATCAAGATTTCTGGCAACAAAGCAATCGTTATAGGTGTTTTTGAAAAAGAAGGAAAATCGATGGTGGGAGGCGGAAGCCTTGATAACAATATTGTTGTTCCGGTTAAGTTTTTTGCAAAATTTGTCAATTTGCGTGAAGAACGAAGTAATCCGATGATTTGGATAAAAGCGCTGGATAATGTTCCCGTTGCCGAATTAAAAGAGGAAATCAGAGGTAACCTGCGAGCCATACGAAGACTGAAACCTTCTGCTGATGATAATTTTGCCCTGAACCAAACCAGTATGATAAGTTCGGGTGTAAACCAGATTTTTAAAATCATCAATATCGCAGGATGGTTAATAGGGATGTTCTCGATTTTGGTTGGAGGCTTTGGAATTGCCAACATTATGTTTGTTTCGGTGAAAGAACGGACAAATATTATCGGAATACAGAAAGCCCTGGGCGCCAAGAGAAATTATATTTTATTAGAAGTAATGTATGAATCCGGGATTCTGGCAATTGTTGGTGGAATTGTGGGTTTGATTCTAATATTCCTGGGCACTTTATTGGTGAGGCTTGGCTCTGATTTTAACATTTACCTTACGTTGGGTAATATTATCAAAGGATTAATCATTTCAGGTGTGGTAGGTATTATTTCCGGGTTGGCACCTGCCCTGAAAGCTGCAAGATTAAATCCAGTGGAAGCAATAGCGAAAGGTTTTTAACACCTTCGGATTTAAATAGTTTCGGAAGCTAAGTTTTAAAATTTTCTAAAAATTCAATCTTTCAAAGCGCAGTTGTTTTCGCTTGTTGTTCGATTTTTCGGGCAAGATCCACAAAGTTATTTACGGTTAGTTGCTCAGGCCTTTTTTCGAGAAACCAGGTATCGTCAACTCCTGCCGGTAACAAATTTTTTATTGAATTTCTCAGCATTTTCCGACGTTGATTGAAACCGGTCTTTACCAACTTAACAAATAACTCTTCACTGCAATCGAGTTTTTCAATTTTATTTCGTGTTAGTCTGATTACTGCTGATTGTACGTTGGGTGGAGGTTCAAAAACGCCCGGACTTACTTTGAATAAGATTTTTATGTCATAGTATGCCTGTAGCAGCACACTCAGAATTCCATAACTTTTTTTGCCGGCGACAGAAGCTATTCGTTCAGCCATTTCTTTCTGAACCATGCAGACAATTTCAGGGATTACATCCCGGTATTCAAGGATCTGAAAAAATATCTGACTCGATATATTGTATGGAAAATTTCCGATGATACAAAATTTATCCTGAAACAGGTTTTTCAAATCAAGCTTAAGTACATCGTTGTGAATAATTTCCAGGGTTTCATTTATAGTATTCTTAATATATTCAACTGATTCTTTGTCGATTTCCACAACTTTCAAAAAAATGTCATTCCGCTTGATCAGAAATTTCGTCAGTATTCCCTTCCCCGGTCCAATCTCCAACACATTCCTTGTTGTTTCGAATGAAAGACTATTTACTATTTTCCCTGCTATATTCTGATCTTTGAGAAAATGCTGCCCAAGGCTTTTTTTGGGCTTCACATAATTCATATTCTTTTGTTTTGTAATTTTCAAAAATAGCTAATTATTTGTGCTTTAAAGAGCAATTTTTCAAAGTTCCATCCAATTGATTTCATTCCTACAGAATCATCCGCTGTTTCATTTGGTATTTGGAATGAATAAATCATTAATTTCGTTTAAGATTGAAAAAATTACTACTATGAATTATAATTTTGATGAGATAATTCCTCGCGAAAATACTTCCTCGGTGAAATTCGATTTAAGAAAGGAGATTTTCGGTGTGGCCGATGTAATTCCAATGTGGGTGGCTGACATGGATTTTAAAACACCTGATTTTGTTATAGATGCCATCCGAAAAAGAACCGAGCATGAAATTATGGGATATACGTTCAGATCGGAATCGTTTTATCATTCCATTATCCGCTGGATGAAAAAAAGGCACGGCTGGGAAATTCAACAAAACTGGATTGCATTTTCACCAGGTGTTGTTCCGGCGCTTAACCTCGCAGTTATGGCATTTACGAACCCCGGAGATAAAATAATCGTGCAGCGGCCTGTTTATTTTCCTTTTTTTCCTGCCATTGAAAGTCACGGCAGAATACTGGTAAATAATCCGCTGATATATTCCCACGGAAAATATGTTATCGATTTTGAAGACCTTGAGAGGAAAGCAGACAACGGAGTAAAAATGATGCTATTGTGCTCGCCCCATAATCCTACCGGAAATGTCTGGAGTCGTGAAGATTTGGAAAAAATATCAGGGATTTGCCGGGAAAGAAAAATTATCATCTTATCCGATGAAATACATTCAGATCTGATTTATAAGGATCATACACATTTTCCCACAGCTATGGTAAGTCCGGAGGTATCGGATTTAACAGTTACCTGCGTTGCACCCAGTAAAACATTTAACCTTGCCGGATTGTCAACCTCCGTGGTAATAGCATCAAACTCCCGGTTGAAGAATCTGTATGATAAAATGCTTGAAGAGATTCATGTGGGTGGCGGCAATATTTTTGGATATACGGCATTGGAATCTGCATATAATCACGGAGAAGAATGGCTGGCACAATTAATGAATTACCTGTTGGGAAATCTGGATTTTCTAATCGAATTTCTGAAAAAGGAAATACCCCGGATAAAACCTGTAATTCCCCAGGCAACTTACATGGTTTGGCTCGATTGTACTCAGCTTGGAATGGATGAAAAAGAACTGAAAAGATTTATGATTTCGGAGGCTGGCTTAGGGTTGAGCGACGGAATTTTATTCGGACCGGAAGGAAAAGGATTTCAACGGATAAATATCGGTTGTCCCAGAAAAACACTGAGCGATGCCCTTATCAGGTTAAAAACCGCGGTTGTTCATAGATTTAATCTATAATTGATTTTTTTTTGTTAAATTGCTCACTGATACAATGAGTGTCAAAACAAAATTTGTGGGATGCAAAAGACAATATGCACTGGATTAAAGGTGTTTTTGCATTTTCATGAAGTTTTATCTGTATCAAATTTGATTTTTTACTAAATTAGATTGATGGTTCATTCAATTAAGGTATAAAATCCCTTCATCAATTGGTTGGATAGTACCTGAAATTGATATACGTATTTAATTTACTAGAATTTATATTTTGAGTCTTATAGATATAAATAAATTGACAAGCATATGAGATTAAAAATTGCTACCAAAATCATCCTGGCTTTCGGTTTAATAACCCTGGCGGTAATAATCAATGCCTTTCTTACCAGCAGCGCTTTGCAAAAGAGTCGTAATGTAAATGATAAGATATCGAATATTTACACTCCTTCCCTGGCATTTATCAACGATCTCTACTCTAAAATCAGCGATTCGCGTATGCTTGTTAAATCGTGGGTTTTTATTGATAAGATTTCCGACACCCCGGATAAACTCAAACTTAAAAAATTACATGCTACTGATTATACCTATGTAATAGATACTCTTAAAAGTTTCAGCAAACTCTGGGCAAAGGATCAACATCCGGAACAGAGAGAGCTATTACTCAATATTGATTCTGCCATTGTAGATACGTTATTTGTCAAACACCAGTATATCATGGATCAGTTAAGCAATTTTGAAAGTTATGACGATCCGTTTATCGTATTCGAGGTAACACCTATGACCGAAGAAGGCGGAGAGGTAATGGTGATGACGCAACGAATCCTGAACAAGATTGAGATTTTACGCACTGATCTCGAAGAGCAGGTAGAAAAGGGAAGGGTTGAAATGGTTGATACCTTTAATAGTTTTAAGACGCGAATAATTATTATGGCTATTGTGCTTGTTGTGAGCGCTCTGATTATTGGCGCCTTCACCATTGATTCACTCGCCCGGCCCATCAATCATACAAAAAATATTTTATTGCGAATGAGTAAAGGTATACTGCCCAAAGAAAAACTTACCGAAGGTTCGGATGAAATCGGCCAAATGGCAAAAGCACTTAATTTGCTTATTCAGGGATTGAAAGATATATTTAACTTCTCACTCGAAATAGGTAAGGGAAATTTCGATACGGCTTTCAAACCCCTTAGTGAAGAGGATGTATTGGGACATTCTCTGCTTGAAATGCGGAATGAACTGAAGAAAGCTGCCAACGAAGATGAAAAGAGACAAGAAGAAGACAACCAGCGTAACTGGGCAGCTCAGGGTGTGGCAAAGTTCAGTGATATATTAAGGCAGAGCAATGATAATCTCGAAGAACTCTCATACGAAATTATCAGTAACATGGTAAAATATACAGGCTCAAACCAGGGTGGAATGTTTATTGTAAACGATAACGACAAAGATCATCTGTTCCTCGAAATGTCTGCCTGTTATGCCTACGATCGAAAGAAGTTTTTAAATAAAAAAATTGAGGAGGGTGAAGGTTTGATCGGAAGGTGTTATCAGGAGCAGGAAAAAATCTTCCTCACAGATATTCCTGAAGATTATATTAAAATTACTTCAGGACTTGGTGACGACAATCCTAAATGCCTGCTATTAATTCCTCTTGTATATAATAATGTAATTTATGGAATTATCGAAATCGCCTCCTTTAAAGTATACCAGCCTTTTGAAATAGAATTCATTGAAAGAATAAGCGAAAGCATTGCTGCTACAATCTCTTCCACCAAGGCAAATATTCAAACCACTATGCTGCTTGAACAGTCGCAGCAACAAGCTGAAGAAATGGCTTCTCAGGAAGAAGAAATGAGACAAAATATGGAAGAACTTCGGGCTACTCAGGAGCAATCTGCCAGACGTGAAGAAGATTTGAAACGGGAGGTAGAGGAATTAAGGAAAAGATTAAAGGAGATTACAGAGTAGGCCGTTAAATTTTTACTGACTCTGCCTGAAAACAACCTTAGTTGCAACTGATTATATTGTTTTTGTTCAATTGTTATAAATAACCTTGTCAGGATTCTTATAGTGATAGGCTACAGAAGAATGTTATCCTGCCAGCGAAAATTAATCTGAAGAAAAAGTTGAATAGCTCCGGATTGAGCATGCAATTTTTGTTTATCTGATGTAAATTTGCATTATTAAACTTCACAATAAATGGCTGCGGAAATAACCTTTGAAGATCTTAATAATATTGAATATGCAAAGGCATGGGAATATCAGGAATCTTGCATGCAAAAGATAATTTCAGCAAAAAAGGATCATAAAGATACTTCATACCTCAACCGGTTTCTTTTTTGTGAACATCCACATGTATATACACTTGGCAAAAGTGGCCATCAGGAGAATTTACTTATCAATCCCGAATTTCTTAAATCAATTAACGCAACCTATTACAAAATTGATCGGGGTGGGGATATTACCTATCATGGGCCGGGACAGATTGTGGGCTATCCGATAATTGATCTTGAGGCTTTTGAATCAGGCGTTAAAAGTTATATTCATCATCTTGAGGAATGTATTATACTAACATTGAATGATTTTAAGATTAGCGCTTCCAGATTGTCCGGTTCAACAGGAGTCTGGCTGGATGTTGATATCCCCGGTAAATCAAGAAAAATTTGTGCAATCGGAGTAAGAGTTAGCAGATATGTAACTATGCATGGATTTGCCTTAAATGTGAATACCGACTTAAAGTACTTTAACTATATAAATCCTTGTGGCTTCACTGATAAAGGAGTTACATCCATGGAAAAGGAATTGGGTAAAAAAATAGATTTACATCATGTAAAATACAGCCTGGAATTGCATTTTTGTAATCTGTTTAAAATTAAAGAAAGGGTAAAAAATTTATAACCTATATTCCGGATTCCGAATTAATAGAGTTAAATAATTGAATAATCTTCATTATCCCTTAGAAAAGGAGCAGATTTTAGTTACTTTTAAGTTCTGATATTAAAAAGTAGATTCTAGGTTAACCGAAGAAGAGAAGTATGTCAAAGGCTTGGAAAATAAAGGAGAATGGTCACGATGATATAATTGACAAGCTTGCTTCAGAGTTAAATATAAATCATGTTTTGGCAACACTTCTTTTCCAGCGGGGAATATCTTCATATGATGAAGCTAAAAATTTTTTCCGTCCATCTTTAGAACACCTGCACGATCCGTTTTTAATGAAGGACATGGAGAAAGCAGTGGAAAGAATTGACATTGCCATAACAAATGGTGAGAAAATTCTTATTTATGGCGATTATGATGTTGACGGTACCACATCGGTAGCTATGGTGTATTCCTTCCTGAGAAAATTTTATGATAAAATTGATTACTATATACCGGACAGATACAATGAAGGTTATGGTATTTCATATAAAAGCATTGAATTTGCAGCACTGAATAAAATTAAGCTGATCATTGCGCTTGATTGTGGAATTAAAGCTGTTGATAAGGTTCATTATGCAAAAGAACGGGGCATTGACTTTATTATTTGCGATCATCATACTCCTGGCGAAAAATTACCCAAAGCATATGCCCTTCTTGATCCAAACCGGCCCGATTGTGAATATCCTTATAAACATCTGTCGGGCTGTGGCGTTGGATTCAAAATGCTGCAGGCATATTGCATCAAACATTCCATAGAAAACGAACAGCTTAACGAATTTCTTGATCTACTGTCAGTAAGCATAGCTTCGGATATTGTACCGATCACCGGCGAAAACAGAACACTTGCCTATTTCGGCCTTAAAAGACTAATGGAAAATCCAAGGTTTGGTCTCAAATCTATAATTACGATTGCCGGGATCGAAGACAAGCCCATTTCAGTAGAAGATATTGTATTTAAAATTGGTCCCAGAATTAATGCTGCAGGAAGAATAGAATCTGGAAGACAAGCGGTTGAATTACTTATTTCTGACAATCCGGAGATAGCCCTGCTTCATTGTGAAAAAATCAATTCATTCAACCAGACCAGGCGAAATATAGATAAAAACATGACCGATGAGGCATTGAAGGAGATTGAACATCTTGGGGGTAAATATAAATATTCCACAGTTTTATATAATCCATCCTGGCATAAAGGAGTTGTAGGTATCGTTGCTTCAAGACTTACCGAAAGCTATTACAGGCCTACAGTAATCCTCACCGAATCAAACGGCCTGGCAACAGGTTCGGCCAGATCTGTAACCGGATTTGATTTGTACGAAGCAGTGTCTAAATGTTCCGATCTGCTGGAAAATTTTGGAGGTCACCGGTATGCAGCCGGTCTCACCATGAAAATAGAAAATGTTGTGATTTTCAGAGATCGGTTTGAGAAAATAGTGAGCCAAAGTATTGCCCCCGAACAACTTGTTCCCCAAATAGAAATAGATGCTGAATTAAACTTGAAAGATATTTCTGATAAATTTTTCAGAATACTGAAACAGTTTGAACCGTTTGGTCCTGAAAATATGAATCCGGTGTTTTTTGCCGAAAATGTGGTTGATAATGGATTTGGCAGACTGGTGGGTAATGGAGAGGAGCATATTAAATTATGTCTGGTGCAGGAAGACGGCCCGTATAATGTATTCGACGGAATAGCTTTCAATCAGGGTCATCATTACTTTAAAATAAATAAAGGTCTCGGCTTTGATATTGCCTATTCATTAAATGAAAATACTTTTCGGGGCAATACCTCGCTTCAGTTAAATATAAAAGATATTAAAATCGAGTAACTAAATCGTAACTTACCTGTAAATTTACTTCTCAAATTTTTCTGGTAACTTCAGTTGTGTACTGGCTATTGCCCAATATTGTCTTTTAATTTATTGAGTGAGTTCTTAATTAGTACAGTATCGTCTGAGTTAATAACTCCATAGAGATAATTTCCGGATATTCCAATACCTACTTTTCCGTTATAAGGATCCTCAGCAAGAAATTCATTTTCATTGAGGTTCGAATAATTGTTTTTGATAATTTCAAAATATTTCTGAAGTGTAGATTTAGCTTCCTCAATATTTTTCTGGTCAATGACAAACAGTTTGATTTCCGAATTATTGATTTTATATCCTGTAGTAAAAGCATTATGAAGAAAGCTGTATCCCATAAAATTTTCAGAAGAATAGCCTTCAGATCGATCAATTTTACCAACATCAGGAAATAGTGATAATTCCATTGGCCAGATGTTATGCTGATTCAATTGTTTCTCAATCTGTTGAGCAATTTGTTTCATGATGAGCTTGTCTGATTGTCCGGTACCGGACCAGTTCATTTTTACATAATAGTCTCCGGTAAAAAAATTCAATGCCTGGTAACTAATATAACCTTCAACTCCGATATTGATAAAATTATAATCCGGCATACGTTCACTGGCATAAATACCGAAGGTGTTATCAGGATTAAGATGGCGGTATATTTCAACACGTATTGTAATGTTTTCATCATTTGTGTACTCCCCGATGTGCAAATCCTGAAAATGATATAACAGAAATACGTCAGCAGCCCCATCAATCAATTCCCATAGGTCATCAGGATTATAAACAGTGGTGTCAATATCCAGGTTGAAGTTATCAATTTTCGGAAATAATGATTCAGGGCTGCCGGCAATTAAAAGGGAATTTCCTGACAGAAGCAAAAAGAAACTGAATAAGATAGATTTCATTGGTATGATTTTAAAAATGAATTACGATAGAAAATCTTCAGGAATTCCGGAAATCCTATTTATATCTGATATTTTTTCCGCAACATTAAAATATTTATAGCATTTGACGCTACAAATCTCACACTCATTGCACAGCATGGCATCAACTTTTAGCTGCTTCATAACGTGTTGGGCCTGCTTAAAATCATTGTACCCGTAGGCATACATGTAGGCACGCATAATATCTTTTACAGGCAGACCTTTTTGGCAGCTGCCATCGCACTGGCTGCAACCATCACAATAGAGCCCTGCAACCAGGCCTGCTTCCCGGAGATCTTTTAACTCATCTTCAGACAATTCCAGATCATTCGTTACCGACCAGTTTTGAATGAGAGCATCGATAGAGGTAATGCCCGGAATGCTTGTATGCACATTAGGATCCTTTAGTACCCATTTCAAAGCAGCTTTGCAATTAATAGGCTGTGTCCTTTCCTTATCGAGAAATGCTCCTGCCATAGTTTTCATGGCAATTATTCCAATACCTTTTTCCGCTGCCTGTGCTATTTTTTCTTTGAGTTGAGGATAATGATCCTGTTTAAAATTAATTGCAGTCAATACAACATCAATAACCCCGGTATCGATAGCAGCCTGAATTACTTCCGGTTCATTACTATGTGTCGAAACTCCAATATATCTAGTTTTTCCCGCTTTTTTGGCAGAAACCAAGGCATCGAGAACCGGTTCATATTTAACTGCCTGTGCGGTTGAGGTTGAATGATGGAAGAGAATATCCACATATTCCATCTGAAGACGCTGAAGGCTAATATTTACCTTTTCCAGAAAAGCTTCTTTCGTTGACCCGATTCCAATTTCACCTGTTTTGCGATCTATACCATCCGGATGTACTTTTGTAGCAATGCTAAATGAATCTCTGGGATAATTTTTGAAAAAGTTGCCAAGCATTATTTCATTATTCCCCTGCTGATACCCATGAGCGGTATCAAAATGCTTAATACCTGTCTCAAGCGCTGCTTTTACCAGGTTAGGATTATCGGAACGCATTACACCCATACTGACGATAGGTAAGACTAAATCGGTATTCCCTAATTTACGTATAGTTATCCGGGGTTTTTCATTTTTCTGTACTTCGGACGAAATAGCTTTACTACCTATCGAGATACCAGCTGCTCCAACGAATGATGTTCGCAAAAAGTTACGTCTGGATAAATTTTCTCTTTTCATGGTTGCAGTTAAATAAATTAAACCTAATGTAAATTTATCCAAATATTTACAAAAATGATAATAGCAAAGACATCCTGAGTTTATTTTAAAAAAGACTAAATTAGGATAGATAGACTTGTTATACTTAAATCTAAATATAAGCCGAATTCCATGTTGTTCCTTATAAATTTTCTTACACTTAACATTCGGTAATCTCAAAACCAAAAAAAAGGAAATTGAATTGATATTCAATTTCCTTTCGGTTTCACCTTATACTACAACAATCTCAAGAACTACTACTTACTACTTAAAACTAAACAATCTTTCTGTTCCGGAAGAATTAATAAGATTTAAATTAATCTATTATTTCAAATCAGGTAATTCCGAATTACTAGGGATCTTTTTTACCCCAAATGGTCGTTCCCACGTTATTATACCCGGTAAATAAAATGGTTTCACTTTTCTTTTCCCAATCCCAGCCTCTCTCAACAATCACTTTATCAACGGATGCATTGTTCCAGTTAAGTTCAAGTATTTGATCTGAGAATGTCCAGGTGTAGGTTGGATCACTATTAATAGTTCCTCCTTCATCAAGGGTTATGGCAACTGCTTTCTGCAAATCGGGATTGGTTTGTTCGGCCCCAAATCCAGGTACTACAGTATACCCAAATTTAATTCGTTCCCAGGTTCCCGGGATTTCTTCCTGGTTTACCGTAGTTGTACTAATACCGGCAAAGCGTTCGGGAGATGCCACCGGCCAGCCATCGTCAGTCCATAACATGCGACGCACATGTAAATCCATAAAATATTTATTCGCAACCGGACGTCCCTGATGAGCGATATAGAACTGATCTCCATACGAGAATACAGAACAATGTCCGGTTCCCTGCCAACCGCTGTTACCATTAAATGCATAAGGAGCGATAATCATGGGGATATTATCGGCATAAGTGTTCAAATCCACACCATTATAATCATAGTATGGTCCGGTAACATTATCGGCTCTGCCCACTCTAACATTGTATTTTGTTTCGAGCCAGTCGTATGAAATAAAGAGGTAATATTTATTAAATTTCGGATTGTAAATAATTTCGGGAGCTTCAATATTACCATTCATTGTCCCTCCGGTAAATCCTCTGTGAGCCACCCTTCTGCCTTTTGATCCACTTGTTTTGGCTAGCCCAGTATTAGGATCAAGCTCAAGGATATATATACCATCCCATGATGAGCCATAGAACATGTAATTATTTCCTTCCTGATCGAAAATAACAGTAGGATCAATAGCATTGGGCATGGTAATGGTGCTTTTGGATGTGACCACTAGACCTGCTTCTGTCCAGGGGCCTTCAGGATTACTTCCCAGGGTTAATCCTATTGCACTTAATTTGGCGGCATTTGCAGCCTGAGAATAATAAAGTCGATATTCATCACCATATTTTAATATATATGGCGCCCAAACGTTATCTACTGGAGTACTGCCATTTGAAGTAATATAATCAACTGCCTGTGAGGGTATCCCATTATATGCCCAACCTATAAATTCCCATTTAACCAGGTCGGATGACCGACGCACCTGGATACCTGCTCTCATGATGGGTAATCCGTAAAATACATCTGTGGAATAACAATAGAAATAACCATTGTCATAGAAAATTGACGGATCATGCACATTGTAGGCTCCCCATTGATATACTTTATCATAGGTATATACACTATAATAAAGATCAGTATAACTTTTAAGAAATGCAGTATCAACTAACACCACCAATTCATTTGATGTATCATTTGAAACAGTATCTGTTGGAGTGGTATCATTTGAAGTAGTATCTATGGGTTGAATACCGTTGTCATCATCTTTCGAACATGATACCTGCAAAAAAATACTTACTAAAAGTATTACAACTGAAAAAATAAACGTATTAAAAAATACCAACAGGTTTTGTTTTGTCTTAGTGAAATGCATTATAAGGTTCCTACGATATAGTTATTTAATAATCCCCTTCATCATTGTAAATGAATGAGGTGGAAAAGAATACGTAATGATATCTCCGGTTGCTTTAATATCTGGTTTAGAAACCGTTTTTACTTCTTCTATTCCAAAATCATTCATCGACTTGATATCAGGTCCGTTTACTTCAAATACTTTGAAATTTCCGGTGAAATTACCCGTCTGTGAAATCAGATCAGTGGTAATTGCTTTATCCTTGTTCCGGTTTACAACAGATATAATCACTTCTCCATCATTATAAGTTGCTGATACATCCAAATACGGAACATTGGTTTGTTTTGTTTTACTTTCTCCCAATCCAATAAAAAATTCTTCGGTATTGTAGGTATCACACTCCCAAAAAACATCGAGTGATTTACCAAATGCATTATTTGCAAATAACGACAACGGGTAATAAATTGTTTGTTTGAACAATCCCTTTTCATTTGTAAATATGGGAGCGATCACATTTACCAGTTGAGCCATATTAGCCATTTTTACGACGTCGGCATTACGAATAATTGCATTCAGAAATTCTGCGATAACCAGTGCATCTTCCAGATTATAATGCTCCTCAAGTGCCCGCGTGCCTTGCATCGACTCGTCGGTACGGGCACGATACCAAACATTATATTCATCCCAAGCAATATAAATGGGAGGACGATCTCCACGTTGAGCCTTCGCCATTTCTTTTAAAATCATCCCCTTGACAATTTTTGTGCGTTGTTCAAGCACAAGCGGAGTTGACATATAATTGTAATAATTATTCTCCGGATTACCAACATAAATATGCAATGCAATGTAATCTACAACATCTTTTAGCTCTTCAAGAACTTTACCATTCCATTCGTTAGGATCAGCATTTGGCCGGTAGTTTGAGGAACCTGCTGCAACAAGTTTAATGGAGGGATCTGTTAGTTTCATTAATTTAGCAGCCTCCCGGGCTTTTTTGCTATAGTCTTCTGCATTCAGATGACCCATTTGCCAAAATCCATCCATTTCATTTCCCAGGCTCCAATATTTAATTCCATAGGGCTCCGGATGTCCGTTTTTTATTCTCATTTCGGCAAAATACGGACCATTCTTTACATTGCAATATTCCACCCATCGCTGGGCTTCTTCAATAGTTCCAGTGCCCATGTTTACGGAAAAATATGGCTGAACTCCTGATTTTTTACAAAATTCCATGAATTCATCGGTACCGAATTTGTTTGTTTCTAATCTCGACCATGCCAGTTCCATGCGCGGTATACGATTGGGTCCAACGCCATCGAGCCAGTGGTAGTTAGATACAAAGTTACCTCCCGGGTATCTTACAAGCGCTACATTCAAACCTTTAACTGCTTCAATTACATCTTTTCTGAAACCTTGTTCATCTGATAAAGGTGAACCAGGTTCATAAATTCCACCATATACGCAGCGCCCCAGATGTTCGACAAAATTGCTGTATATATTTTTGTCAACATCTCCGATTTTCCTTTCGATATCAATTTTAATTTTTGCATTTTGAGAGAAAAGAAAATTAGATGACAAGAAAAATATTGCTGTTAAAGTCAATACCGAATGAAATAATTTCTTTGTTGTCATAATTATTTAATTAATGGATTCGTAATTATTTTTTTGCAGTTTAAAATTTATTTAAAGGTTTACTATTGGCCAACCTTCTTCATCCCATGTAATTTTTCTAATCAGCAGTTTTGGTTTGCCATTATCAGATGCATCATACCCGTGAAAAATTATATAATCAATCCCATCGAAGGTATATGTTGAATTATGACCAACTCCGGGCCATGATTCATTACCGCCTACCACCAAAGTTCCACCGCCCTGATTCATTTCTACTCCATCACGATCAATATAAGGGCCGTTGATTTTTTCAGACCTTCCAACCATAATCTTATACGTACTGTTTATCCCCCTGCAGCAGTAATCAAAGGAGACAAACAAATAATAATAATGATTCTTTTTAAAAATAAACGGAGCTTCGATGGCGGCATTTCCTGCTTCTATATCATCGTATTTAAAATCACGCATTCTTCTTGCAACCGTATACCAGGATTCTGGCTCAGAAATAACATCTAAGCTGTCGGTTAATTTCACCTGCTTGATCCCATCCCAAAAGGAACCAAACGTTAACCATGCATCATTGTTTTCATCCATTGTAAGGTTTGGATCGATTGCATTCCACATATCTCTTCCCGGAACAGATTGTACTACTTTGCCATGATCTTCCCAATGATAAGCAGGGTCATTTGGATTAAGCGTTGTATTTGTTGCTACTCCTATACAGGAAGTATTTTTCCCGAAAGCAGAAACAGAATAATACAAATAATACCTGTTATCATGAAAAGAAATATCCGGCGCCCAAATATGACCTTTGAATCCGGGAACTGACTCAATAGTCCAGGCAGGAGGTTTATCAAAAACTGGTTTTTCTTTTTTCCAGTCAGCCATATCTGCTGAAGACCACATGGATATTCCCCAACCAGTGCAAAATAAATAATACATACTATCTTGTTTAATCATAACAGGATCATGAACGATTGGTTTGTCCTGCGATTTTGCAGATATGGCACATAAAACAGTCAACATGAAAAGCACTGTTTTAAATTGACCGGATGTTAAGATACTTTTCGATATACTATTAAAATAATTCATTTTTGATCAGTTTTAAACTATTATTTTCTTACCATAAATATTTATTCCCATAGAATTTATTTTGATGGAAATGAATGTTTGTTTCTTTCTTACCCACTCCAAGGCAGATTAGAGCTATCAAACAATATATTTGAATTATTTTCAATCTGGCTGGAATATTTTCTTTTACTGGCATTTCTTTAAAGCGAATTGCATCATTCAAATATATTCACATAACAGTCTTATGTTGGTACAGGATTGTCTTTAAATGGTGGACAAATGTTGAATTAAGTATTCATTAATAAAATTCCAGATAGAAAAAGTTAATTTTAGGGTTCTATTTTATCTGTGATCTCATAAAAACGCGAACCAATACGGATAAAAAATCCAACAGCCACGAAATAAAAATCAATAGGGGAAGAAAGAATTTCTTTTTTGCAATCTTGCTTTTCATACCCATTGTAATACTTTGCGCTATCGATTTTTTTTAAGAATAATCAACTATAGAGATGATGTGAAATTATTCATTGATCTGCCCGGGGTCGAGTTACAGAAGTACCGGGTGATTAATCCTAAAATAGGTAAAAAATATTTTCATACGCTTATCTGTTCTACTCCATGTCATGATATGTTCCTGAAAAAAAGCCCGAAAACGGCTTCAGGATAGTTATCCTGATTAAAAAATTGAGGTAATAAATACTGCCCTTAAGGCAATGTTTATACATTTGATTCATCAACAATAAGTAACCCAAGCAATATGTTTCCGATTATTGATTTCATGACCAAAAGATAAGATCAAAGCGTAAAAAACAAGATTTTACAAATCAACGTCTACCCAATTTAAGGTTGAGCAGACGTTGTGTCAATTATGTTTATTGGCCAGATTCCACTCGTTTCGGTCAGCCCACGATGCTATCGATGAATAGTTGTCGGCGTATATTGGAATAGTGAAATTTGTATCGGTTTCAGAATCAACCTCTTTAGGTTCAAAATCATCGTCTTTGCACCCTGCAAACGATAGACCAATTATGCTGACAGATAAAATCAGTAAATACTTTAGACTCATGTCTAATATGCTTTTTATTAAAAAAAACTTCCTTATCGACAAACAAAAAATACGTCGATAAGGAAGTCTCTAATTTAAGAAAATGATTCCTACTCTACAACAGGATGAATAGTCCATTTAGCTTTGAAAGCAGGTCCATTATCTTCATTCTTGTTTGCCGAGTTACCTACAAGGTTAGGGTTAGCATTAAGGGTACCTTGAAATATTGGGAGATATTCATGTCCCTTATAGTAGTAATCGTACGATGATTTCCAAACCAAAGTATCGTTTTCTGGAGTACGCTCAATTGTTGAAGCTTCACCATTGAGCAAATAAGAACCATGTTCAGTCAACTGATTCAGACGAGCTGCATCGTAGAAGAATCCCCAACGGATTATATCGATACCACGCCCGTTTTCGCAACCGAATTCTTTAGGACGTTCAACGTTTGCTATTTGTTCGAAAAGAGCATCAGCAGTCGGGAAGTTGGAAAGTTGAAGATCTGCAAGCGCAGCACGTTCACGTACTTCGTTAATGTAATCGATAGCAGTTTGCGTTGGGCCATTGATTTCATTTTCGCATTCTGCTGCACGAAGTAAAACATCGCTGTAACGCATAAGGCGCAGGTTGACTCCACAATGCAATCCTTGACTAATAGATTGATAGATGTTGTTTCTTGCATTGGTGAACTTAGCTATTGATATACCACCCTGGGCAGTGTTTGATCGAGGAGTTGCAGTTATGTTTTGTTGATAAACAGTGTTGGAACGCGGATCTCCATTAGGATATGCTGCATCATTCAGGCCGGTATAGCTGTCATATTCACTTTCGTATGTAACCAATGTCCAGTATAAACGAGGATCAAGACGGCCATCTGTACAGTTCTCTTTTCTAAACAGGTTATACAACCACGGTGAGCCGGCCAGGTCGCCCCAGCTACCTAAATCCTGAGATGCGTAGTTGCTTTCTATAGCCTGACCCTGAGATGCTTCCGAGGTTAATAGTTCTATCACCCACTCGTCAATGGTGCCCTCTGTGCCATAGTCCAAAAATTGAACTTCGAAGAGGCTCTCTGCGTTATTCTCGTATTTCGAGCCTTCTCTGAAGTTGTCACCATAGTCGGCTGTAAGTACATAATGTCCGTACTTGTTGGCGATGATGTCTTTTAGTACAGTATAAGCCTCAGAATATTTATGACGAAACATAAGTGTACGGGCCAGATAACCGGCAGCAGCGCCGCTTGTAGCACGACCTTGAGCCCATTCGCCACCTGCATCGCGCGATGGTAATATTTGCATTGCTGTTGTGAGATCAGCCTCTATTTGGTCAAACGCCTCGTCTTGAGTATTGCTGGATGCATACAAGTCTGCAAGTGTTGAATTTGCGCCAGGATACTCCGTAATCAATGGAACAGTCTGGTAATATGTCGCCATTTCATAGTATGCCAAAGATCTGAGGAAAAGGGCCTGTCCTTTTATCTGATTATAAGAATCTTCCGACATATTAACACCATCGACTTTCGACAACACAAAGTTGGCGTGGTTTACTACAATGTAGAAGCTGCGCCATGGCCACTCGTCACCTATCCCGATAGTACCGGGAGAATTGAGGTTGTCGTATTCCAAATACCACTGTTGGGATGAGTTCCAGACTTCGTCGCCTCGTACAGCATCCAAGGTGTAGCCAACACGGGAAAATGAACCGTCCCAGCGCAAAGCGGTGTAGCACGCAATGACAGCCTCCTGAAGCTCTGATTCTGTCTTGCCAAAATCGTAGGTTGTCTGATTGTTCGGGTTCTGAACATCGAGCTCGTCATTGCAGGCTGTCATGCCTACAATAAGCGCAAACATTGTTAGAATTATATTTATACTTTTCATAATGATATTCTATTTTTTAGATTATGTTTTTAGAATGACACGTTTGCTCCAAACATTATGGTTCGTGGTGTTGGATACGAAGCATAGTTGTAACCGGGAGTGAATGTACCTCCGGCGAAGTCAACGTTGTAACCTTTGTATTTAGACAATGTGGCCAAATTTTGACCCGATACGTATATACGAAGGCCTTTAACATAGCCATTAAACCAACTGTCAGGAAGGTTATAGCCCAATTCAATGTTGGCAATTTTCAGATAGGATGCATCTTGTATGAAGCGCTTACTGAAATAATCGTTGGTGACTGCACCTGCCGGTTTGTATGATATACGAGGCACATCGGTATTTGTGTTAACCGGTAATCCATTAATTGCTGCATCAGCCTCAGAATTATAGGCATTCATCAGATCAACGCTCTTGTTGAGTACAAAGTATGAGCTGTGCAATGTGAGGTCAACAAAATCTACAGCTTTAAATTTTAAAGCTCCATAGGTCGATACGCTCAGGTCAAAACCTTTCCATTCAACATGTGCATTCAAACCGTAATTATACTTTGGTATGCCGCTACCCAGGTATGTTTGGTCTGCGCTGTTAATTTGACCGTCCGGTGAACCTGTCAATTTACCATCTGCATCTAAACCATTAATGTCAGCGTATATACAGTCACCCGGTTTTGCTCCGTTTTGAGTGACGTGTTGGCCATTTGAGTTGACACGGTTATCTATCTCGTCTTGCGACTGGTAGATACCTTCGTAAACATAGCCATAGAATGAACCCACTTCACGACCAACCTCTGTGCGGCAGTAACCATCAGTACGAGGTGTGTTTGAAACACCCAGCTTTGTTACCTTGTTGCTGAGGGTAGACAAGTTTGCAGAAATGTCATACTTAACAGCGTGTTGATGATTGTGATATGCAAGCAGGAACTCAAAACCTGAGTTTTCAATTGTTGCTGCGTTCATCGTTACTGATGTGTTGGCAGCACCTGCATTGGTTGGAACAGGTACACTATAAAGAAGGTCTTCTGAGGTTGATTTATACCAGTCGAAAGTGAATTCCAACTTATTGCTGAACATAGCGAGGTCGAGACCAACATCAACAGTTTTCTTCTTTTCCCATCTGATGGCGGTGTTTACATAGTTAGTTAGTGTTGAACCGGTAACCTTATTATTTGCAAAGCTATAGGTATAGTTACCTCTATACATAACATCCATGTATTGGTAATCGCCTATGTTCTCATTACCAAGTTCACCATAGCTGCCGCGAATCTTGAGCAGGCTGATAGTCGATTTGGCGGCTTCAGGGAAGAAGTTTTCACGTTCGATACGCCAACCTCCTGATACAGATGGGAACCAACCCCAACGGTCAGCTGAAGAAAGACGGCTTGAACCATCCCGACGTGCTGTTGCCGAAAGAAGGTATTTCTCATCGAAATTGTAGTTGATGCGACCGATATACGATGCTAATATGTGTTCGCTTTCATAACTTGTTGATGATGTTTCCACTGCGTTGTTTACATCCAGAAAGTATGGTTCAGGTAAGGTAATACCTGTACCTGTAAGCGTATGATAGAATTCATGCTCGAATGTTTGTCCTACAACCGTATTGATGTGATTGCGTCCAAATTTACCATCGTAGGTTATAGTGTTTTCTACTAGTGCATCGGTATAGTTACGATAACCCTCTGTCAGGTTCTCATTGCTCTTTGACAAGTAGTTTGTTGTACTCTGTATAAAAGCAGGCACAAATGTTAAATCCTTGGCATTGGTCTTACTGTACGACAAATTAAGGTTGTAATCTAACTTGTGATTGCTGCTCTTGAGGCCAAGCATGTCTAAAAAGTCAATTGTTGCCGAACCTGAAGCAACAACGCGGTCAACTTTTGAGTTCCTCTGTATTAAATTATTTTCGAGCAGAACGTTCGTTACACGCAAGTCTCCGTGAACGTCGTCATAGTAAGTACCATAACCATAAGAGTCGTAATGGTATTGTGTTGCAGCCGGAATTCTGTCGTCGAGAACCCAGGTAGATTCATCGTAAGCCTTGATGGTTGGAGGTATAATCAGAGCCGAGGCCATTACAGGATATTGTGCACCATACAGGCCCTGTACCCACTCGTTGGCGTTACTGAGAGCCATATTGTCCTGATTGCTGTGGCTATACACTACGTTAGTTTTGAATTTGATAAACTTAACATTCATCGAATTGTTGATACGGGCAGTGTAACGGTCTAAGTTAGGACCGGCACCTTCCATTGTCCCTCTCTGGTTAAAGTAGTCGAGAGCGATGTTATACGTATTGTTTTCGCCACCTCCTGACACGTTGATGTTGTGATCCTGACGAATACCTGTTTTAAACGTCTCCTTGAACCAATCTGTGTTAACTTTCGCTGTACCATCGGCATTATACAAATAATTTGGGCTTGCAGGATCGTATCCGGAAGGAACATCTTGGCCAAAGTTATTGTATGCCATGGTAATATATTTACCATATTGTTCAGAATTCATAACATCGTACACTCCTTTCTGCACCTGATCGAAACCATAGTAGCCGCTGTAGTCTATCTTCATGGGTTGGTTCTTCATACCTTGCTTTGTGGTGATGATAACCACGCCGTTGGCAGCACGCGAACCGTAGATTGCAGCAGCAGAAGCATCCTTAAGAATCTGAAGGGTTGCGATATCGTTTGGCGAGAAGTCGCGTATTGTTGTTCCCATCGGTACTCCATCAATAACGTAGAGAGGTGCGGTGCTACCGAACGAACCGATACCACGAATACGTACAATAGGGTCGGCTCCCGGTTGTCCGTCGCTTGTAATTTGAACACCGGGTACTTTTCCTTCGAGCATTGTTGAGATGTTTGAGTTTGATACTTTCTTCAACTCTTCAGTGTTGACAACGGCAACTGAACCCGTGAGGTCAACCTTGCGTTGTGTACCGTAACCTATTACTACCACTTGGTCGAGTGTTTTTATTTCAGGAATCAATGTAATGGTGCCGAGTTCCGTTTTTCCTCCAACGGTTACTTCTTCATTTATGAATCCTACAAAAGATACTACCAGCGTAGCATCTGAAGGAACAGTAATAGAAAAGTTACCATCATTGTCGGTAATGCTACCATTGGTTGTACCTTTTTCTACTATGGTCGCTCCTGGAAGCGGTTCTCCGTTTCCGTCTACGATTTTACCTTTTACTGTTATGTTGCCTGGCTGAGTTATTGACCTCTGGCCGGCATTGCTGTTGCCTTGTGGATATGTTGCCGGTGCGAGCGCCAGCAATCCCAACAGGATTAAATATAAATATTTCATAGTTTAAATATTTTTTATCTTAGTGATTATTCAACAATTACGAGATAAGACTCCTCTGTTACGAGTGCACAACTCAAATCAGAACTGTCTATTGTTATACCCGCGTACTTTTGGAAATGCGTTTCGCCGTTGGCGTAAGTAACATTGTAAAGTACATCAGCAGTATTGTCACCGTTGTTTGTAACTGTGATGACTACTTTAGAGCCACTTTGGTTTGATGTGAATATATCCCAATTCCAGTCATTTGTAAGAACGGCTGTGCTATAGCCGTCGCCCCATCCGTAGTTGTCCATGCGAACTACACCATATTCAGTCATGTCAGCTTTGCGAAGAATTGTACAAGGGCTGTGCCAGTTTGCAAGATTGTCGGAGTAGCAATACATTGTAAATGTCATACTATCACCTGATGCGACTGTATAGTCAGCAGAGAATACCGTCCACCAAGCGGAAGAGAAGTCATTAGCGCCTACTTGACTGACACCCTTTACAAGAGTTAGTGGGCAAGTTGTAGTTACTGTGCTTGATGCACCAACATATGAAATAAGAGCGGTCTGAGAACCATCGGCAGCTGGAATTTTGCCAAACTTAAGAGATTCGTTTGGCAAGATACCTGTTGAAGCGTCTGAATATGTAGCTGTTACGACAAGACCTGCAGTGTTGAATATAATAGAGTCGCTGCTGTAGTAATAGTATGTGGTTATGTTTGGCAAAGTAGTAACCTCCAGGCTTGTAACAGGATTGGTTACTTCTAAAGTGTAGTAGGTTGATATAGCCTGGGTATATGCGCCTTGCTTAGTTTTGCTATAAGCTACAATAACTGTCTTTTCTCCGAGTGTAGTCATATCAGGAACAACGGTGAATGATATATCTGCAGTATCAACTTCAGTGGAAGATCCGTCAGCGAAAGTAACAGTAGCTGTTGCATCACCCCAGAAGTCTGTGTTGCCTAATTCAACAAAAGAAGGTGCTCCTGCTATAGCGATTGAAACCGGATTAACGTCTGCTACAACAGTTATTTTAGAAGGAATAAGGTATGCTTTTTTCATCTCGAAATAGCTGCCATCGCAAACTAAGAAAGCCACGATATCATCAGTGGCAGAAACCGGTTGTTGATATGTTTCGGTTAGCGTTGTACCATTTGTTCCAACGGCAGTGGCTGTTACAAATGCATTGCCGGTAACAGAATGGTCAACTTCGATAGTAACATAAGCACCTTGCATAGTGGTGCGGAAGTCGTTCCAAATATCGCCATCTCCGTCGGTGTCGGGATAATCTATGTGGATCATGCTTACGTCAAAATCACTGTTACCCCAGCCCCAACCATCAGCACGGAGAGTAAAGTATCCCACTTTACCATTGTTGGGGTCGTAATCGGCACTATTAGCTTTTACAACCTCCACGGCAAGATTCCAGTTGTTCCAGTTGCTAACACCGCTACTGTGGTTAACAAACTCAAAATGCAATAGTTTGTTTGCAGGAATGGAGAAGAAATCAGAATGCGTACCTTTCCATGGGGATTCACCGTACCAACCGGAACTGTTATCTTCAGCTCCGACTATCGGTGTAGCGATGGTGAGGTAAGTAGTGTCACCTGTATTTGGTTTCGCTGCTTCAATTGAGTCGATCTTGTGTTGCAGGTCAGAGGGCGCATCAACTGAATAAAGATCCACCTTCTCGCACCCAACCAAGCCAAATGCTGTCAAAACTGCTGCGCCCAAAGCGCACCTCATTAGTTTAGTTGTTTTCATAGATTTAATTTTGATTGAATTCATTCTTTTTTATTATTACAGAAGAAGCAATTTTTTCCATATTTTCAGTGTTCACTACCGAAACCAAACCTGTAAGGTCACTTTTTTTCTGTGTTCCGTAACCAATCTCTACAAGTTCATCAAGTGCTACAATGTCTTCATCCAGTTTAACATTGATCTCGGTCTGATTTCCCACTTCGATGGCCTCTAAAATATAACCGACAAATGAAAATTCCAGCGATGATGCCGGATAGGCCAGATCGATTGTATATTCACCATCAAAACTGGTAATCGTACCATTTTGTGTGCCTTTCTCTACAACATTCACACCAGGCAAGACCTGGCCGGTAGTTGCATCCGTTACGGATTCTTTTACAAGAACCCTTTGACCATAACCTTCAGCTATTACAAAAAACAGCAAAAGGCAGGTCAGATAAAGAATAATTAGTCGTCTTTCTTTCATAGTTTATTTAGGTTAAGTTAAAATGATTAAAAAAGGATGTTCCAAAAATATACCTGATAAAATGTTATCAGGCGGACAATTCTGTAAATGAAGTGGACAAATGTTGAATGAAATTAGTGAAAATAATTATCAAAAGCAATCAGATAATCAAGATTTGAGGGGTTTATCGAAAAAGTGTCAGTAAATTAAAATGATGCTCATCTGTTATTGAGATTGCACCTTACCATTGATATATTCTGTAGGGGACATTCCGAAGTGCTTTCTGAAACAACGGCTGAAATACTTGGGATCGTTAAAACCCACTTCAAAGGCAATTTCAGAGATATTAAAATTTCCCTGTTGAAGCAGTATTGCAGATTTTTTTAACCGCATGGATGTGATAAAATCATTAGCGGAAAAATCTACAATTGCTGTTAGCTTCTTGTGTAACAGGCTCCTGCTAACACACATCTCAGCTGCCAGTTTTTGAACACTAAATTCAGGATTACTCATATTTGCTTCAACAATTTTAATAGTCCGCTGAATAAACTGTTCATCTACTTGTGTTGTGGTAATTTCTTTGGGAACCGGTACCAGTCTGTGTCCGAATAACTTTCTTAAGTGTTTCCTGTTTTCAATCAGGCTAATAATCTTGGCTTCCAGAATTCTAATATTAAATGGTTTAGGAATATAATCATCTGCGCCTGACTGGAATCCATCAATATAATCATCTACTTCCGATCTCGCAGTTAAAAGAATTACTGGAATGTGCGAAGTTATGAGATCTGTTTTAATCTGGTGACAAAACTCCAAACCATCCATTTCTGGCATCATAATATCCGAAATTATCAAATCCGGTTGATTCTCAACAGCCTGCTCCAATCCTTCAAGTCCGTTGGATGCCTGTAATACTTTGAATGAATTACTAAGGTAATCACTTGTATAATTTCGAAGTTCCTGATCATCGTCTATCAGAATTATCAAAGGTTTCCCGTTTTGTTTAATATGGTTAAATTCAATCCTATTGACGGTAGAACTTTGTTCGGTAACAAGCTGATCTGCCAAAATTTGTACATGAACATTTTCTTCTTCACCTCTTTTGGTTGGATGATCGGTTAAAACTTCCCCGGATGCTATATAACTATCAGTTATGGGTATATAAACCTTAAAAGAGGAACCCTGACCCGGTTTGCTTTTTACATATAAAAGCCCCTTATGTGCCTTGGTCAATTCTTTAACCAAAAATAATCCAATACCTGTTCCTTTTATATTATGGTTTGATTCGGAACTAACCCGGTAGAACCGTCGGAATATATCTTTAATATGTGCAGATTCGATACCCTGCCCGGAATCTGATATACAAATTTCCACATATTCATCAATAACAAGATGTTTATAATGGTGTTTATCTACAATGGATATGCTATCCGAGCTGTCGATATCGCCCTTTCTTTGTGTGATATCAATATGTACCTTCCCTTTTTCAGACGTGTATTTAAAGGCGTTTGAAAGTAAGTTATAAATAATATTTTCAATCTTGTCTGTATCAAAATATATTTCTAATGATTTGTGTGTGGATGTAATTGAAAAATCGATTTTTCGCTGATTCGCTAATGAAATAAATGAATTTGAGATGTTCTTTATAAATTCAACAATATCACCTTTTGTGGTTTTTAATTCGATATTTCCGGTTTCAACTTTCCGAATTTCCATTAACTGATTTATCAAATGTAATAGCCGTTGTGTATTTTTATAAATTGATAAAAGTTTATTTTTTAACGTGTTTTCCTCTTTAAAATCATGTATTATCTGCTCAAGCGGTGTTGAAATAAGGGTAAGGGGAGTACGGAATTCATGAGATATGTGTGTGAAGAATTTAAGTTGTTGCTGATTAATTTGTTGCACTTTTTTATTCAGTTCTATAAGTCTGTCACGTTGTTCAAGTATTTCACCATTTTGTTTCTCAAGCTGTTCTTTCTGACCTTCAATCAATTCCTGCCGTTTCTCCAGCTGTAAATTTGAGTCCAGTAAATGTTCAGCCTGTGCCAACAATTCTTCCTTCTGTTCTTCAATTTTTGCTGTGCGTTCATGAACCTGTTGCTCCAGTTTTCTTTTTTGCATATGAAGTGAATAGGTTCGATATTGAACATATAATAAAATAAACCCGACGAGCAAAATAACAGTAACTATCTTGAACCATAAAGTTGCCCAAAACGGAGGAATAATTTTTAATTTAAGTTTGTATGGTAAAGCATCAGATAATCCGTCTTTATTAATTGCTTTGACCATAAACACATAGTCTCCGCCTTTCAAATTGGTATAACTGGCAAACCTGCGATTGGCCGGCACATTCGTCCAATGTTCGTCAAAATTGAGCATTTTATAAGAATACCGTATTTTATCCGGTTGATCAAAATCAAGCGCAGAAAATTCAAACGAGATTTCTCTCGATTTGTATGACAATATTATCTGATCGGTACTTGTAATACATTTGTTCAAAACCAACCTGCCATTATATTCCTTTCCCACAACTACCGATTCATTATAAATTTTAAAATCTGTAACAACCGTACTTGGAGTAGATTTGGATTCGGTAATTTTATCGGGATAGAAGGCATTCAAACCATTCATACTCCCGAAATAAAGCTTGCCTTTATTGTTTTTATAATAAGCGGACCAATAGAACTGGTTGCTTTGAAGTCCATCCGAAGCATAATAGTTCCTGAAAGTTAATCTTGTCGTATCAAAACATGACAAACCATTATCAGTGCTCAGCCACAACCTTCCCGAGTAATCTTCAAGAATGCCATATACAATGTTATCAGCCAATCCGTCGGATTCATTATAATTTACAAATGATTCTACCTTTGTGTTGGGATCAATTATCAATTTGTTAATTCCATTCCCGTAAGTTCCAAACCAAAGGTTATTTTTACTATCAAGACAAATAGAAATAACATAATTACCACTCAGGCTTGTATTATTTCCTGGCTGATTCACAAAGTATTTCAATTTGCAGGTTTCAGGTAATATTTCTTGTCCGGTAGATGGCGATATTTTAAACAATCCCCGGATGGTACCTACCCATAAATTATTTTTTTCATCAAACTGCAGACAACCAACCTGGTTAACCGATTTATTTCCATATTTCACTGTAGTATGCTCAAATAAGTTGTTACCAGGTATATATTTATCCAATCCGCCAAGTGTTCCAATCCAAAGATTTCCCCACTTATCTTCAATAATTGAAGACACATAATCGTTAATTAAACCTGAACTCCCGGTAGCTTGACGAAAGTGTATAAATTTTCCTGTCTTTACATTTTTTGGGGTAAGTTTCTGTAATCCTCCTCCCCAGGAACCGACCCAAAGATTTCCAGCCCTGTCACCATAAATTGAGGTAATAAAATTACTTGCCAAGGAATTGGGATTATTGGCTATATATTTATAATGGGTAAAACTTTCATTCTTTTTATTGTATTTATCCAGTCCGCCTCCTGCAGTTCCAATCCAGATATTTTCGTCATCTTCCCAGATTGAATTTACTGTTTTGTGACTCAGGCTGTTTTCATTGCCTGGTTCATGTTCCAGAAATTCAAAATTCTTTTGATAAATGCTGTATACATTAATTCCTCCTCGTTCTGTTCCTATCCAGATATTTCCCTCCTTATCCGGTAGAATGCAATTAATAAATTCGTTATTAAGTCCGTATGTAGAGTTAAGATGATGTCTGTAATTGGTAAAATTGTCATTCTCTCTGTTATAAATACTCAATCCTCCTAACGTCCCAATCAACAGGTTCCCATTTAAATCTTTATCAATACAATAAATGGCATTATGAACGAGTGATTTGGGATTACCTGGATCATTCAGATAAGAAATAAATTTACCTGTCTGAATATTTAATCTTGAGAGGCCAAAGTTGGTGCCCACCCAGATTGTATTCGTATCATCCTGAAAGATTGCATGAACATTATTCTCCGAAAGACTTGAAGGATCGGGTGGATTATCCTGATAATTAATAAATTGATTCCTAGTTCTGATATATTGGCTTAGACCATTATCAGTCCCAAACCATAGATTCCCAATCAAATCCTCATAAATGTAATATATATTATTTCCTACCAGGCTGTTCTTGTTCGCAGGATCTGAACTGTAATGCCGAAAATTATCAATCTTCCCATTTTTATTTGAAATAACCAGTTTATCTGCACCCTTATCAGTACCAATCCAAATATCTCCATTCTTATCCGCGACAATTGAATTGACTCTATCTGATATTATGCTTTGATCATTGTCGGACTGATGATAATAGGCTACAAATTTATTTTCATCATGCAAATAAACATTTAAACCATAAGAAGTTCCTACCCAAATATTTCCATATCGGTCTTCAACCAGTGAATAAATAAAATTGTTTGAAATACTATAACGTTCGTTTGGACTCTGTTTAAAAATTGTGAAATTGTAACCATCAAAACGATTAAGTCCGTTCCATGTGCCAATCCACATAAAACCTTTGCTATCTTTCAACATACAATCCACCATATTTTGTGAAAGGCCCTGATCTGTAGTATATAGCTGGAAACGTAACACACTTTTCTGGGCATAACCCAGTGTGAAGGATGCTACCAACACCATAAATATCCCCATGATTTTCAAGGTTTTCTGATATCCGGAGATACTCATTTTGTTAACTAATTTATCATTCAAGGAATCTTTCACAATTGCTATCGCAATAATAGATTTGGAATTAAATTTCAATCAATGGCAAAAGTGTATTTTGACTTCATCAAAAATTAAAAATAGAAAGATTTTAACTACATCCCAAAATTAATAAATATTCCCGATGCTTTTGATTGTTTAGTTTTTAAAGTACATATAAATTTCATTTATATTAATTGAACCAGAGGTTGATTTTTCAAATGGAGATACCTTCGATAAATTAAATCCGGGATAAAAGTTAAAAGGTAATTAATAAGTTAAGTTATAAAAAGGCGAGCTTTACAGGTTCTGCAATGTATTTTCTTTTGCTTATATGTAAAATCGAGAATTTGGCTATAATTTTACATATCTAAACGTCATTAAAACTCTTTAAGAGTTGCTTTGTTATTTACAATTAATAACAGAAACTATTTTCTATTATTGCCAATATGAAGCAGCAGGAATTAACCTTCAGAAACAATATTACGTTTGAGCAATTCAAAAAAGAAGTACTCTCAGATTACCTGATTGCCTGCCAGAGCAGACAATTAAGCATACTTGGCCGAAAAGAGGTTCTTACCGGAAAGGCTAAATTTGGTATTTTTGGAGACGGAAAGGAAGTGGCTCAAATTGCTTTTGCAAAGAATTTCAAACCCGGCGACTGGCGTTCGGGATATTACCGGGATCAAACCTTTATGCTTGCCGCAGGACTATTTACCCTAGAGGAGTTTTTTGCCCAGTTATACGGGGATACAGACATTTCAAATAATCCGGGAAATGGGGGTAGAAATTTCAATAATCATTTCTCAACAAGAAGCATGGATGAAAAAGGCAACTGGAAAAACCTTTCCGAACAAAAAAATTCTTCCTCGGATATTTCCCCCACTGCTGGTCAAATGCCTAGATTATTGGGACTGGCACTGGCATCTAAGATTTACCGGGATAATCCGGAACTTAGCAGGTATAAAAATTTCTCGAACAATGGAAATGAAGTTGCTTTTGGTACCATAGGTGACGCAAGTACTTCCGAGGGTCATTTCTTCGAAACCATGAATGCTGCAGCTGTTCTTCAGGTACCCATGGCTATTGCAATCTGGGATGACGGATATGGAATTTCGGTACCGCGAAAAATGCAGACGGTAAAGGATAGTATTTCCAAAGCGCTTAGAGGATTTGAAAAGGAAGATCATACGAACGGAATAATTATTTTAAATGAAAAAGGATGGGATTATCCGGGATTATGTGCAACATTCGCTAAAGGAATTGAACAATGCAGAAAAGAACATATTCCGGTTTTATTTCATATAGAAGAATTAACCCAACAACTCGGTCATTCCACCTCCGGATCACATGAACGTTACAAATCTCCCGAACGTTTGAAATGGGAAGAAAAATATGATTGCAACAGAATGATGCGCAACTGGATGCTGGAAAACGGCATAGCAATCAATAGTGAACTAAACCGGATTGAACAACAGGCCGAAGAGGAAGTTTTGCAGGCAAAAAATTCAGCATGGAATGTGTTCCAGAAACCGATTCAACATGTCAGAAAAGATTTGCTTAACATAATTGAATCCAAATCATGTGTTTGCAATAAGGGTAATCTGGATAAAATAAATCTGATTGTAAGAAACCTTAAAGGACTTGAGGCTCCGTTGAGAAGAGACAATATCAGCGCTGCAAAAAAAATTCTTCGCTATGTTTGCCTGGATTGCAAGCAACGTGATAAATTGAATCAGCAGTTGGAAAACTGGTTGAACAAGCAATTCATAAGGCATTTTGAACATTACAATTCAAATCTCTACCTCGAAAATGAATATTCTGTCTTGTTGGTTGATGAAATAAAACCGGTTTATTCAGAGTCGTCTCCTATGATTCCCGGTCGAGAAATTATCCGGGATAACTTTGAGGCTCTTTTTGAAAAATTTCCTGAGTTGATTGCCTTTGGTGAAGACCTTGGAAAAATAGGAGGTGTTAACCAGACCTATGAAGGATTGCAGGAAAAATACGGAAAACTGAGAATAATGGATACCGGTATCAGAGAGACTTCTATAATTGGTGAGGGGATTGGAATGGCATTGAGGGGGTTGAGACCGATAGCTGAAATTCAGTATTTCGATTACCTGCTTTTTGCATTACAAACCATCAGCGATGATCTGGCAACGACACATTGGCGCACAGCGGGAGGCCAGACAGTTCCATTAATTGTCAGCACTCGCGGTCACAGACTGGAGGGTGTCTGGCATTCGGGATCACCCTTAAGTATGATAATCAACTCTATTCGAGGGGTATACGTATGTGTACCAAGAAATCTTACCCAGGCAGCCGGTTTTTATAACACGTTGCTTAGAGGTCAGGACCCTGCATTAGTGATTGAACCGTTAAATGCATACAGACTGAAAGAAAAAAGACCCGATAATATCGGTGAATTCAGGGTACCCCTTGGAATACCTGAAATACTGGAATATGGGAAAGATGTGACAATTGTTACATATGGATCCTGTGTTCGAATTGCCCAGGATGCCATCAAACAATTAAAAGAGTTCAACATTAGTGTTGAATTGATTGACGTTCAGACATTATTGCCTTTCGATATCAACCAAACTATTCTTGAATCGGTAAAGAAAACAAACAGGGTATTGTTTTTCGATGAAGATGTGCCAGGCGGGGCAACAGCCTTTATGATGCAAAAAGTAATTGAAGAACAGGGCGCTTACAAATACCTTGATTCACCCCCAAGAACTCTTTCGGCAATGGAGCACCGACCCGCCTATTCCAGCGATGGCGACTATTTTTCAAATCCAAATGCAGAGAATGTTTTTGAAAAGATGTATGAAATAATGCATGAAGTTAATCCTTCCAGGTATCCCCGTTTATATGATTAAGGTCTGACAACCTGACTTTAATAGCTTTATTATACATTAACTATTCATTCCGGAATTTTTACCTCCCTGAAATATTTTGACAGGTCGATGTCAACTACCTGAGATCATTAATTCAGTAGAAATTTATTTTATTAGCTGTATAAATTTGATTAAACTTCACATTTATTCCATCAACAAATTGTGATTTAATAATCTAACGTTTATTTTTGTCAAAAACCATTTAACTATGAACCTAAAACAAATAACTCTATTCATTGTAATTGCATTTTACTCCTTTACATTTTCATTTTCACAGGATATAGAAAAGTTGGTATCAAAATATACCGAAGTAAATGGTAAGGGATACATGCAACCTTTGGCCGATGCATTCGGCGCTACCTTCAATACCGGTTTATTCCACAGTGCAAAATTGAAAAAAATGGGGTTTCAGGCCTATCTGGGTGTCGTTACTTCTGTTGCTTTTATTGGGGATAAAAGACAAACCTTTGATGCTACAACCCAGGATTTTGCTGACCCTGAAATAACCACAGAAGCGCCAACCATTTTTGGACCGGCAAAATCAGTTGATGTTAGCGGTCCCGGAGGTACTGTATATGTTTTTCCTGCCGGGATGAATGTAAAGATGGTTCCTTTTGCTGTGCCACAATTAACAATCGGCTCTGTGTACGGAACGGATCTGACATTCCGGTTTTTTACCATTTCAATTAATGAAGATCTGGGAAGCGTAAATCTGTTCAGTTGGGGTATCAGACATAGTATCAGCCAACATCTTGATATGCTTCCATTGGATGTTGCACTTGGTATTTATAATCAGAGTTTTAAAATCGGTGATATAGTTTCTGCAAACTCCTGGTTTGTAAGTGCCCAGGCAAGTAAAAAGCTGCTGATTTTTACATTTTATGGGGGATTGGGGTATGAAAATACCAAAGTTGACTTGAACTACCATAATGATGATGAAAACATTGATATTGATTTTAACCTTAAGGGGAAAAATTCTATAAGATTTACAGCCGGGGTTACTTTTAATCTGGGACCAGCAAAACTTAATGTTGATTACAATATAGCCAGTCAGAGTGTACTGAGTGTTGGTTTGGGAGTGGGAATTGGCGAGTAATCGATTAAAATTGTTTTAATTTTTACTTAAATTACATTTATCATGAAAAAATTTTGGCTCTTTATTCTGGTAATTACGATTCTTGCTACAGCTTGTCAGTACAGAAAATTTGAATTTGTTGCTACTATTGGAATTGACAAAGAATTTGTAGTTGATCAGACCGGTAATTTTTCCGAGAAACAAACCATTACCAGAAATCAGGTTCTCGATGCATTAGATATTCCTGAAACTGCTGATATCAAAGAAGTTAATATTGAAAGAATTTCATTGAGGGTAACCATTCTCGATAATAATGAAGCCTCATTTGTTTCTGCCAGTGGAAGGCTGCAACTTGGAAACAGTAATCCGGAAGTTTTTAAAGACAAGATTATCCCTCTGGTTGCAGTGAATGCACCAATCATTGGGCTTAATAATCTTATCGCCGAAGGAATCGGAGGCTTAAAAGGAAAACTCGAAGCATATATTAAAAATACCGATGTATCTCCTTTTGATTTTGAAATCTATGGCGATAGTTCACCAACAACAGGTCAGAAAATAAATGCAAAAATCGAACTGCAAATCACCGGTTCGGTAAAATACGATGAATGCATTGAATCATTACCCTTTACAGGTGACGATTGTGAATAATAAGCCTGCAATTTCTTTTAAAAACTTTAATGTTTAATCAAATTATCCTGCATCATTGAATTATTTTACAGGCTGATTGGATTTCTGTATATTGATAAATTCTTAGAGGTGTAAATTACCTGGTAAATGGTATTGTATTATTCATACGAATTAAGGGTCGAAATCAAATAGTATGGACTTTGTCTTTGTGAATCTTTGTGTTTTAGTGTCTAGTGGCAAATGGAAGATAGTCACTAAGTATCACTAAGGCAGGTTTGCAAAATACTGATTACTAATTATATATTTTAACAGTAGTGTCCGACTAAATTATTTGTTTATCCACTACGTGGAATAGGATCTTTACTTTATTGCTTTATTACAACACTTTATTTTCCCGCTTTATAGCGGGACAGGCTCTACGGAGAATTTCCGCGTAGCGGATTAGGAATTGTAGAAAAAAATAACCCCAAAGGCAGTGATACCTCGTAGAGGTTCTACAAAATAAAATGTATAAAGATTATAAAAGCATTTAGTCGGTCAGTAGTGATATTTTAATAAGTTTAAACCCTTAATTCGCATTATTCCTTAACCAGTAATTCTGTAAGAAAATAGCCGTTACTATATGATTTGATCATATACAGTCCTTTTTTCAGAAATGATATATCCAGATTAAAATCGTTGTAAACTGAAGAAAGTCTTTTAACTATTTTTCCATCAAGATTATATATCTCAATTACGGTATTATCAGGAATATTTCTGAACGTAACCAGGCTTCTATGTGTATCTGAGATTATTTGCATTAATATCATTGTTAGATGCATTTACCTAACCTTCTCCGACAATTGTTACAGTGCCGGTAAAAATTCCGCCAGCATCGTATTTAATGGTGAAAGGATATAATCCATATGGCAATGCTTCACCATTTTGATTCTTACCATTCCACGTTTCTACCGGGGAACCGTTAAATTTCAATTGGTAAACAATTTGACCTGACCTGTTAAAAATTTTTAGAACTCCAGGATGACCCGGTTCTATGGGAATGTTCCAAATTTCAAAATCAGGTGAAAATTTTGTATCCTTCTCAAAACATTGCTTTTCATCAATTTGAACGAAATCAAACTTTTTCACACATCCTGCTGCATCCATAACCTCAAGCTGGTATAAG
Organism: uncultured Bacteroidales bacterium; assembly: GCA_963781805.1. Lineage (GTDB taxonomy): Bacteria > Bacteroidota > Bacteroidia > Bacteroidales > UBA10428 > JAFGPL01. Next base: position 2,669,062 of record CAWAHF010000004.1, on the reverse strand, counting down.
CCCGGTTTAAGATTCCTGTATATCAGTGAATCGCTGAATACTCCGTTTAAAGCTGATTTAATCGGCGGAATACCTCCTGTAACAGATTTTTCTATGATTTGAATAATTCCGGTAGCGCCGCTGTTACAACTCGGAAAAGCCAGGTATTGTGCATTTAGATGGCATGGTTTAGCAACTGAATCAGATAGATTACTTGTTTTATTTTTGAATAATAATGGTATTTTTGGCGGTGTCTGATCAAGTTGAACAGGCTGATTATTATGTACTCTTGGTTTTTCACCTATAGTCGTTTTTTCTACATCTGTTTTACCAGATTCTGTAACGGTTTGGTTAGTTACAGTCGACTTCTCTTTTTTATTACCTTCCCTTTGTATTCCCGGAATTTCTTTTTTCTTTTGTACCATTTCACGATGCATTACCCGTGGTTCAACAGTATCAAGAAAAGCTTCAGAAGCCTTGAAAGCTTCTGAAGCAGGCCTAACTGCAATATCCTTTTTTCTGGAAAGAAGCAGGGATATTGTTAATATAGAAGCACAAAAACCTACAATAAATAATCCCCTGTAAAGTCTGGTTCTTCGTTTTAATTTTAATTGTTTACTGGTTCTAATTTTCTGAAGGACGTCTTTTACTTCAAGTAGCGAACTGTCAAAAATCAGGTGTTGCATATTACGGTGTAATTCTACCTCATTGGCAAATTCTGCATCATTCTTGATTCGTAATTCAACTTCTGCTACCTCGGACACACTTGCTTTTCCAAGCAAATATTGCTCAATCAGATCATATTTCTCAATTCTTTTCATTAAATCTAGTTCCTGGAATTATTTATAATTTCCAACAGACGTTGTTTGCATTTGTATTTTTTAGTTTTCAGAGTATCTTCATTGGCAAACCCCATCTTATTAATAATCTCTCTTGTTGTAAGCTGATAATAGAATACCAGTTGAAGCAACTCCCTGCATTTTTCGCCCAGTTCGGCAAGCAAACGTCTGACTTCTGATTCTCTTTCTTCTTGAATAATAGTATCAAGAATATTCTCACTCATTTCAGTTCCTTCATAGTTTTCTTCCATTCGCAACAACAACCTATTATGTCTGGCTTTGTTAATCCAGAGATTTTTACATACCGTATAAAGAAAACCTGCTATTTCATACTTTTCGCTGAACTTTCCACTGATGACATATTTATAAAATATCATTACTCCATCCTGAAAAATATCAAATGCATCTTCTTCCGAGCCCGAATTTTTACAAATGTATTTGCAGATTTTTGGCAGAACCTTTTCATATAAAAGCTGCAAAATCCTGGTGTTTTCGCCTTTTCTGATACTATTCAATATTTCCTTATCGTTCAGAGCCATTGAGATTTTATTTCGTTTATCTGATACTACATTCAAACTTATAAAAAGTAACCTCCTGATTCTAAAAAAATTTTAAACCTTTTTTTCCACGCAGATTAAATTGGTTTATATCTGGCTGAACCGGATAATCCAGTTTAATTGATTTGCCGATTTCTTTTTAAGTCCAAATTCCTCTTTTTGAAAAAAGATTTTACAATTGATTAATAATTTTTATCTAAAAATGTTTATTTTGGTGATGTATCGGAGCCAACATATAGATAAACACTCTAATATCAATCAACGTGCGAATTCTGTTTTCTATTTTATGTCTCATCAATTTTCTAAGAATCTTCGGACAATCGCAATATTCCTACTATCCGGTACAGTTCAGTCAGTATATGAGACAATATCCATTCATCAATCCTGCCAGTATTGGATCGACAACTAAGGTGGAAGCTATGCTCGGGAGCAAAAATCATATTGGAAATTTCAGCGCCATTTCCACCAATTTTGCCGGCGTTTTTGCTGCCATAAAAAAATCTTCGCAACGACCTTTTAATGTAATCGGTCTCAGATTTGATAATGATCAGGAAGGGAAATATATATCCCGAACCCGTGCATATGTCACTTATGCTTTTCATTTTCGATTCGTTGGTAATTACTATCTTTCGGGAGGAGTTGACTTCGGAGGATTAAATCTCTCTGTAAAAGGAACTCCATCTACCGGAGATAAATCAGAATATGTTCCCGATGCAAACAGTGGAATCTGGTTTTACAACAAAGATTTAAAGTTCGGTATATCTATCAATCAGATTTTTAATGGAAGGCTGCAACCATACCAGGAAATCAGTGTCCTGCGCCGACATTTCAATATTACCGCACAAAAGACGTTAAAAATCAGCAGCATTTTTTACCTCAAACCTTCTTTTCTTTTTCGGTTTCCAAGCTACATTAATTATAACGCCGATTACTCACTTGAATTAGATCTGGCTGATTTTTTTGGAGGAATCAGCATCAGACACAGATTGGGTGGTGCATTCTGGCTGGGCATTACCCGAATCAGAATAGGGAATGGAAACCTGGAAGCTGTTTTGAACTATAATACTCCCTTGCAAAAAAGCATAGTAAATGTCAGTTCACTTGAAATTGTCTGCAGGTATGGATTGTAAAAAAAATATTATACAGAAGGTTACTTTTTCATGGTTGGTTTGTAGAACAGAAAACCACTTTTGTAAAACAAAACCAAATATCATGAAAAAGAAAGTTATATTTTTATCGTGCGCACTTCTTGCTGCAGTTTATGTCCTGATGTATTCACAGGATAATATGTCTCAGAAATTTCAAATTTTTCCGGTTCAAAATAATTACACGGTTGATTCGCTTGAAATTGTTCCTGCAAAAGCATATTCCGATGATGTAATTAAGCTGGTTGCTTATACTACGCATACATCCGGTGGATGTAATCTGGAAAATTACCGAATCTGGAAATGCAACAACATAATTCTTGTTGATGCAACCTACGAGAAGGGTATGCTGACCTATATCTGTCATTCGATAGATACCCTGAAACTGGGAATATTGTCTCCCGGGAACTATTTTCTTCTCTTTGACTGGATGGATACAATTAGTTTTACAGTCAATCCGAAACAAAATGTTTGCAGGGCATATTTCACTTATGAGTATCCAAAATGCCTTGAAGCTAAATGTCTTAACGCTGTTTCATTTTCAGACTCCTCAGGGGGAAATGTTGTAAATTGGGAATGGGATTTTGGAGATGGAAAAACGAGCAATGACATAAATCCTTCTCATACTTATGAAAAACCTGGAGTATATTATGTTTGTCTGACCATTGCATGCGACAACGGATGTACCAGTTCCTATTGTGAAAAAATTCCGGTAGGTCAGACCGACTCGTGCAAAGGATATTTTGATGTAATTTATCCTGATTGTTATGCGTCAAATGCTGCCGATTGTATTTCAAATCATGTTGCATTTCTGGATAAATCCGTCGGCGGGGTAACAAAATGGCATTGGGATTTTGGTGATGGTCAAAGCTCTGAAATTCAGAATCCGGTGCATCTTTACGACCAACCCGGAGCATTTGAAGTTTGTCTGACGATTAAAACTAAATCGGGTTGCACAGATACTTATTGTGACTCGGTTTATATCAGATTACCAAAGTGTCAGGCCGACTTTACCTGGAAACCCCTTAGGTGCGGAGATTATTCATCCAGATGCCTGGGAGCTTACCAGTTTGTTGACATGTCCATTGGTGAGTTAATTAATTGGAACTGGGACTTTGGAGACGGGGATACTTCTTCTCTGCAGAATCCGGTTCACATTTTTAAAAACGACGGAATATATCCAATCAGCCTGAGTATTGCAACTGCCTATGGTTGCACAGATACCCATTTGGATACACTAATAATAGGAGATACAATAAAACCCAGGTGCAAGGCGGATTTCAGGTGGGATCCATTGTTGTGTTTAAGCAGCATTCTCCCTTGCCCTAATTCGTTTTCGTTTACGGATCTGTCAATTGGCAAGATAACCGACTGGTACTGGCAATTCGGTGATGGAGATACATCAACATTTCAGAATCCTGTTCACAGATATGAAAATGATGGAAGGTATACGGTAAGTCTGACAATCAATACATCTAACGGATGTACAGATACCAAAACCGATACGCTTTTGGCGGGCGACACCATTCCTCCATGTTGTAAAGCTGACTTTAAATGGGAGGAAGAATATCCTAACTGGGATTGTGCTAAAAAATCAACAAATTGTATTACCCCTTTTCACTATATTCAATTTTCCGATGCCAGTTCCGGGTCAGTCCTAAGCTGGAAATGGGATTTTGGAGACGGAACCTCATCCTTTGAACCGAATCCATTCCACCAGTATACCTTTTCAGGTTCGTACAATGTTTGCCTCACCGTAACCTGCAATGGATGGTGTTATGATAGATTGTGCAAAAATATTGTCGTAGGTGATACGATCCAGGGACAATGTAAAGCTGATTTTACCGTGAGTGATGAATTATTACCATGTCTATGCCCTGCCTGCTATTGTGTTCAATTCCTTGATAATTCGAATTGGAACACTGTGGAATGGTACTGGGAATTTGGAGACGGGGATACATCTGTCTTAAAAAATCCGGTACATACATATTCAGCTGTCCCGGGAGATACCCTGTACAATGTTTGTCTTACCATCCGTACTTCCGACAATTGCACGGATAAGATTTGTAAACTCTTTAATCCGCAGCATGATTCGTTGATGTCGGGAGTCGAAGATCAACTACTTACTACCGGTAATTTGACGTTATATCCAAATCCGGCTCATGATAATATATCCCTGATGCTTAATTCAAATATTACAGGAGATTTTATTCTATCGATTGTTGATATGTATGGAAGAAAAATTGCTACCCGTTCTTATTCTTCACATGAAATATCAAATTCAACCATTCTTTACAATGTTGCGAATCTGAACAATGGCCAGTATATTTGTATCATTGTAACCGATGGAGAATTATATAAAGGAAGATTTACAATAACTAGATAAAATTTTATGTATTTTACTTAAAACTTAATATAATCCTGTAAAGTCGCCGGTTGAAGGAAAATTTAAAAATCAATCCGAAAACGGCGGCTTTGCAGTTTTTTAACCTGAGAGTTTTTGAAATGTCAATACGTATAATTCATATTGTTTGTTGCTTGTTATTTGGAATATATTCTTCTGGCATATGCCAAACCACAGGTGATTCAATTAATACGGGTGAGTATTATACAGTTATATTTAATTCCCAGGCGATAACAAATACTGTGTCATGGACTTCTCCCCGGCAAGGAGATTATTATGCTCTGAATTACAGCAATTTTTCTGTGTCGAATGTTAAAGATGCTTCTAATATATATATTTTGGGTGATAATATTTCCAGGATTTCAAAGGACAGTCTTCAAAAACATAACGTAGTCAGTGTTACTGCCATTACACTCACATTTCTTAAAAGTGATCGCAGTTGCTGGTTGAAAACTTATGATGTTGAATCGAAACTTAAGGGAGATACATTACTCATTACAAATATCAGAATATCTCCAGTAAAAGTAAATTTTGAACGAAGGCAGGTATGTGAAAATGATCCTATTCCAATTATTCCAACCCTCTCTGAAGACATAAGTGATATTGAATACACTTCGCCCGACGGATTAAATGTTGACAGATACTCGGGTGTCATTAATCCTTCAAACCAATCTCCCGGAGTATATTCTGTAAGATATACCAGCACCTTTTGCTTAAATAATGATCAGGATACGATAACAATACGGCCCAGGCCTTCCATGACCATTGAAAAGAACAGGAAAATATGCGAGGGCAGAAGCATTGAACTTGCTCCGGTTATTGCAGAAAATGATTCCATATTCTGGTCTACAGGAGCTATATCCAGGAGCATAACTGTTTCAACTCCGGGGAAATATGCATTAACAGCAGAAAATAATTTCGGGTGCAGACAAACAGATACAGTGGATGTTCAATTAAAAACCATCAAGATAGAACAGCTGGACTATGACGTTTCTGAGGCTGATTGCTATAATCCGGGAAGTATCCGATTCAGACAACTGGATATTTCAAATGGAATTTCCCCCTTCAAATACACCTTTAAAAATAAAATTACCAATCAGTTTATTCACGACACAATAAATCTGCGGGAAGGAGATTATATTCTGACCATAGAGGATGGTGACGGATGTTCGACGGCTTATTCCTCAGCAATTACTATCAGAAAAGACTGTCTGAACGATTATCCGGTATTTTCTCCAAATACCGACGGCAGAGACGATGATTACTACATTCCATACGAAGGTGAAGTAGTGGTTTATGACAGAAACGGACAGGAACGTAACCGCTTTATGGCTCCCGATTATTGGGATGGAAAGGATAAAAACGGAAATCTGTTGCCCATGGGTACGTATGTAATTGTAATTGGAAAGAAACAGGTAATCAATATTACAATTATCAATTAATTTTGGATTATAAACGTACTTTTGATTGGCCTTTAGCAATTCGAATTTTTAAGAATTTTCTAGATATCGCCAACCATTTTTCAGTACATCACCTCAGGATATCAGATTCTTCCTTAATTGAACAAAAAGTATTAAATGCAGGAAATTGTCTAATGTTCTATCACAATTGGCAATGACTTATTAATCTCTTTGGAATTCAAAACAACATAATAAATACCGGAAGCCAAATTCGAGGTAGAAATACGAAAATTATTTCCTCCTTTACAGGAAAAGAAATCAGCATATACGAGCTGCCCCATCGAATTATAAATATTCATTTTAAGATTTGAATTATTTAAGCTGGTAGAAAGATTAATATAATCATCGGCAATGCTTGGAAATAGAAGCACATTCAGTCTATCATCACTATATTGCACGACAGATGTAGGATTTATCTTCATAAATTCATCGGGTGATAATGCTTTCTGAGTAACCTTGAAAGTTTTAATCAATCCTTTATACCAATTTTGCTGATTCATGCGTGCACCCAAAGAAGTTTTGGCAGTTGGAGCAACCAAAGCCGCAGAATAAGCAACATTTCCCGATAATTCCTCAACCCCGTTTACATAGGTTTTAAAAACATTGTCTTTATATGTGGTTGCCGCATGCATCCATTGTTCCGTAGGATGAACCCGACCCGTATCGATCAATGTCAGATTTGCAATATCCGTATTCATAAATCCATCCAGGTACCACTGATTTCTTGAATTAATCCTGATTTCCATCATCACACGTTTGGCTTGAGGATCATTTAAATCCTGGATGTGTACGAAGCGGGGATCAACATTATTGGGAAAGGATGCCGCCGGTTTAAAAATTATCTCAACGGTATATTCTGTAGTGCTCCCTAACGGATTGGCATCGATTAGCAGCATATCTCCGTTGCCGTCAAATTCGACAGCTCTTCCCATATCCGTTGAAACCACCTGGGGATTTCCAATCACAGTCGTTGTATGTCCGCCAATATTTTCGAGGGTATCAATATCCCAGATTTCATAATAGGTAGTATCGGTATCTGCTATGCTATTAGCAGATGACAGATAAGATAAACAAATTAATACGGTAACTGCAACAGCCCTGAATAAGGTGAAATGTTTCATTGATGTAATAAATTTTAAAGTTTGCAAGATAAGAAATTGAATTAAACGATATTCATTAATTCCATTTTTTTTGGATCGATAGATTCAACAATTTCATCTTTAATCTGGTTTCTGGTTATATTTGCTTTTCTCTTTATCATGTTAATGTTTATTTTAATAATATCGTATGAATCAGGAGGAACATCGCATCATACAACTTCGTGAAACGCTCAATGAGCACAATTATCGTTATTATGTGCTGTCACAGCCATCAATTTCTGATTTTGAATATGATCAGCTGATGAAGGAACTTATCGAACTCGAGACAGCTCATCATGAATTTTTCGATGCCAATTCTCCGTCTCAGCGGGTTGGTAATGATATTAACCGGGATTTTAAACAAATACCGCATACATACCCGATGCTCTCGCTTGGAAATACTTATTCCAGAGAGGAATTAACCGAATTTCACAACAGAATTGTAAAAATCATTGGTGAAAAAGTGACATATGTTTGTGAACTTAAATATGACGGCGCTTCCATAAGCCTGACGTACGAGAATGGAGAACTTAGTCAGGCGCTTACCCGTGGCGATGGTGAAAGTGGAGATAATGTAATCAATAATATTAAAACCATCCGAAGTATCCCATTAAAAATTTCAGGTACTGATTTTCCTAAAAAATTTGTGATTCGGGGAGAAATTATTCTTCCACATGCAGGATTTGAAAAAATGAACCGGGAAAGGGAAGAATCCGGAGAAGTTCCTTTTGCCAATCCAAGAAATGCTGCTTCGGGAACGCTTAAAATGCAAAATTCGGCGCTGGTTGCCAAACGTCCTTTGGATTGTTTTCTCTATTTTTTGTTGGGAGAAGACCTTCCTTTCGACTCACACTACGAAAACCTTCAAAAGGCCAGAGAGTGGGGTTTTAAAATTCCCGAATATATGAAAAAATGCCAGCGTCTTTCAGACATATTCGAGTTTATAGATTTATGGGACAGAGAGCGGAAAAAGCTTCCCTTCGATATTGATGGTGTGGTAATTAAAGTTAATAGTTATGAGCAACAGCGAAGTCTGGGCTTTACTGCCAAATCGCCCCGGTGGGCTATTTCCTATAAATTTAAGGCTGAACAGGCACTCACCAGGCTGCAATCTATCGATTACCAGGTTGGTCGGACAGGCGCTATTACACCTGTTGCAAATCTGGAACCCGTTAAACTTGCAGGCACTACAGTAAAAAGAGCATCGTTGCATAATGCCGACCAGATTGAATTACTTGACATACGAATTGATGATTATGTATTTATCGAAAAAGGGGGTGAAATTATTCCCAAAGTAATAGGAGTTGACAAATCGAAACGAAGTCTTTTTTCAAAACCATTAAAATATATTGAGAACTGCCCTGAATGCAATACAAAACTAATACGACGGGAAGGCGAAGCCAAGCACTTTTGTCCTAACGAGAATGGTTGTCCACCTCAATTGAAGGGTAAAATTGAACACTTTGTGAGCCGGAAGGCAATGGATATAGGTCTTGCCGAAGCTACTATTGAACAGCTTTTTAATCAGGATTTATTGAAAGATTCAGCCGACCTGTATGATTTGAAAAAAGAAGATTTACTGAAACTCGAACGATTTGCAGATAAATCAGCCGAGAACCTTATTAAAAGTATTTTAGAATCTGTTAAAGTTCCGTTTGGCAGGGTACTGTATGCACTGGGAATCAGGTATGTTGGTGAAACCGTAGCTAAAAAGCTGGCAAATCATTTCAAAAATATCCAGAACCTTGAATCTGCTTCTTTGGAGGATTTGCTTAATGTGGAAGAGATTGGAGATAAAATTGCAGATAGCATTTTGGAATATTTCAGTAGTGAAAAAAACCGTAAGCTTGTATCAAGATTGAAGGATGCCGGAATTACATTTAATCTGGAAGAAAATCAGTCTTCAAAAATCTCAACTAAACTGGAAGGTAAGTCTTTTGTGATTTCGGGAGTTTTCTCAAAATACTCGCGTGATGAATTGAAAGACCTCATTGAAAAACATGGCGGGAAAAATGTAAGTTCCGTTTCTTCGAATACCGACTTTGTACTTGCCGGCGAAAATATGGGACCTTCAAAATTGAAAAAAGCAGAAGACCTGGGAATTTCGGTAATTGGTGAAGACGAATTCCTGAATATGATTAGCGTCTAGTTTGGAATTTGTGTCTCTGCTCACTTCATTTATACCAGATTGTCAGTTGAAAGTGTAATTCCCTGCTATTTCCTGGTTGACTATTTTAAAACGCTTCACTTGTTTAATTACAAATCTATATAATGCTTAAATCCCCAAAATTTATTTAAGTTAGAAAATCAGGGTCAAAAATAAATTCATTACACGTATCGATTAATCATCTAAATTTCTTAAAATTGTAACATGAAATTATTAGATAATACCAAGATATATTTAGGTAACAGGTTGCTTCATAAGAAACTCAGAAATACTTCGAGGTCAACGAAGGTATGCAACATTAACGAAGCCAAAACGGTTGGTATTATTTATAATGCTACAGAAGCGGTTAGTTTTGAAATTATCAAAGACTTTACCAAAACACTTACACAGAAAAAAATTGATGTTTCCGCGCTTGGGTATGTCGACAGCAAAAAATTAATAGATCACTATCTGTACAGGAAAGGATTTGATTTTTTCACCAAAAACAACCTTAACTGGTATTACCGGCCGGTTACCGATACGGTTGATGAGTTTGTAAAGAAACCGTTTGATATTCTTATTAACTTAAGTCTTGAGGCGTATTATCCAATTCAATATGTTATTGCGTTGTCACCATCTCCGTTTAAAGTGGGCAAATATTTCGATGAACCCAACTATATGGATTTGATGATTGATATCGAGAAGGAGAAAAAAGCCATGAAAGAGGTGAGAGATGAGATATCAAAAGGTAAGAATACGGCAGGTCAGAAAAGAGAATTAGAGAACGAAATAGAAAAAAAGGTTGATGTCGAGCTTCAATTGAGTTTTTTAATCAACCAACTTATGCATTATCTGACTATTATTAAAAGAGACTGAATATGCCACATCAAAAATTTATCGGGACAGGAGTCGCCATAATAACGCCCTTCAGGGAGGATGGAAGTATTGACTTTAAATCGCTGGAAAAATTACTGGAACACATTCTTGCCAAAGGAGTTGAATTTGTGGTTGCACTGGGTACGACAGGTGAAAACGTTACCTTATCCAAAGATGAAAAAAAGGCAGTAGTTAACTATGTAATTGATGTGGTTAACAAACGTGTTCCTGTTGTGGTAGGGTTGGGTGGTAACAATACCCAGGAAATAGTTTCAGCTATCAATTCCACTGAATTTGATGGTATCGATGCCATTTTATCAGTTGCTCCCTATTATAATAAACCTGCACAAACAGGTCTTTTTCTTCATTTTAAAACCATTGCTGAAGCTAGTCCTGTACCGGTCATCATATACAATGTTCCAAGTAGGACAGGTTCCAATATTTCTGCTGATACAACGTTGAAGCTCGCCAAAGAAGTGAAAAACATAATTGCTGTTAAGGAAGCTTCAGGCGATATGAATCAGATAATGCATATTGTGAAAGGTAAACCTAAAAATTTCCTGGTTCTCTCAGGTGATGATGCCATAACGCTGCCTATGATTGCGCTTGGCGGATCCGGAGTTATTTCTGTTGTTGCAAATGCATATCCAAAGGAATTTTCCGATATGGTTCGATATGCGCTTAAAAGCGAAATGACACTTGCAACCGAGCTTCATTATAAATTAATTGAAATGATTTGGATGCTTTTTGCCGAAGGAAGTCCTTCAGGTGTTAAAGCTGTTTTGGACATTTTAGGAATCTCTAAAAACTATGTGAGATTGCCACTTGTTCCGGTAAGCGAAGAACTTTATAAAAAAATTGCTGCAATTGCTAAAAAATTATAGTGTAAGTTTTAAATTATTCAGTTTCCATCATTCACATTTAAATATAGTTATTGTACCCCGAATCTTATTCCAATGGTAAGATTTACAGCAATTGGAGTAGCCGATCCAAAAACAACATCTGCGCTTACACCCACAGGCAGAGATATTGACCCGGTCAGAGGGATTTTATAACCGCCGCCAAACATTAAGGCAGGAACAATACCCGAACCATTTATGAAAAATCTCAAATTCAAGCCTGTCTGAGCAAATAAATTGTTTGCTTTTAATTCAGCAATCGGGCCCAAATGAATGGTGGAAATATCTCCCCACCGGTAATAACCTCCGTATCCATAATACTCTTCCCAAAAGTACAACTGATGAAAACCTGTTTCAAGTCCAACCGAAAGGTTCTCTTTCAGACCAAATAGCCCATAAACATTCCCACCATAACTAAACTGATTCCAATCGGTAAGTACTTTTTCCATTGCAGTCTGAACATTAACAATCGTATAGCCTGCAATCGCATTTAATCCAATCTCGAATTTTTGAGATGAAGCGCTTAGGGATATAAACAACAGAGCTAAAAAGAAAAGTTGAATTTTTTTCATGGTAAATAGGTTTTATGCAATTTACCTCATTTTTACCACGTTAAATAAAAGAGAGAAAAAATTTTTGTATCTAAATAGGAGGAATAAAAAAACGTCACTACGGATTAGGAATAGGGATAGTTGAGGTTTGATTTAGGAATTTCTTTAACAATCCGTAATGACGATTTTACCTGATAATTTGGGTTAGTTTAAAAAATGGTTGCGTTAATTATTAGGTGCAAATCTAAATGTTGCATCCTTGATTGCATTATAAAAAACGGACAATTTTAAAAATCAATTGTCTGAAAACTTAACAACCGATTATCAATAATCTGGATTATTGATAGTTATAATAGATAAATAAAATATTCTTTTGTTCCAACATTGCGAAATATATTGAAATTTAAATAAATTCTAAATTAAAATAAGCAGTTGAAGTCGGCTAGATAATTGTCCTATCAAACTTCTCGTAATAATTATCCGCCTTTAGGAAATGGTTGAGTAGTATATTTTTTTGCAATGAAGAAGGTGCGTATCGGGCATAGTTCCTAAAGTCGCGTATCAAATGAGATTGATCATGATATCCAAAGTGATATACCAAATCATGCATATTTATATTTCTTCCAAACATAAGATATTTATGCAATTGTGTTAACCTGTAAAAACGTGAAAATTCTTTAGGAGAGATACCTACCTTTATATTGAAATCACGTCTCATGGTTCTGGGATTAACATTGAAAAATTTGTATAATTTTTCAATTCTAATATTGCCATCTTTTGCCTTAATCATTGATAATGCCAAATCAAAATAGTTTTTTTCAATCTTTGGATTTTTTAAAAACGAGAACAGAAATTTCTCAATTTCACTAATTATTAAATGGTTATCCGTTCTAATCTGATAAAGCTTTTCAGTAAAGAAATTGCACATGTTCCCCAGAATCTGATTAAGTTCAATAAACTGATTCAAATAATCTTTTTGAGGGATTCTGAAAAGCTGATACGCTCCAATCGTCTGAAACAAAACAACAATAATTTTGTAATTGCCTGGTTTTTCCAAATATACAGGACTAAATGTTTGTCCGCTGATATGAGCGGTAACTCTTGGTACAATATGGTTTTCATATATAAAAGTCGGAGCTGTATCGGACACTGACAATATCAGAACCGGGCTACAGTAGGGAATTGTGCATTGCGTGAGATTATTGAAATCATTTTCGGATGTTTCAAACACAATGTAATACTTTACATAATCCTTTAATGCCGGTGTTGGTGTGTATAATTTGGAAATCACTTCTCTAATCAAACTAAGTATTCTGGGCTTTCATTTCATGCGAATGTATCAATATTTGCTAATTTTTATCATATTTTTAAAACCTTCAGCATAATTCCTTGCTTATTTAAATAGATTTTAAGCAATCAGGATTTAAGGTAATTCTTAAAATTAATTCCTTATGTTGTAATTGTATATCTTTGTCTTTTCCATTTTGAGATGAGGGGTTTTTCATTACAAAAATCATTCTGGCAATGGGCTACCTTACTATTCCTGTCTTTCATCTGGGGAAGTTCATTTATACTTATGAAGAAAGGGCTGCTGGCCTATAACAATTACCAGGTTGCCGCTTTCAGGGTTTTCTTTTCGTTTTTATTACTATTACCTTTTGCCATTAAGCACTTTAAAAAAATCACCCTTAAGAATATAAAATCTTTATTAATCGTTGGATTTCTGGGTATCGCAATCCCTGCATTGCTTTTTACCACTGCTCAAACATATATAGATAGTTCTCTTGCAGGAATTCTGAATTCGTTAACTCCATTCTTCACATTGCTTGTTGGAATTATCTTCTATAAAACAAAAACAAGGTTATTAAACATTGCAGGAGTCCTGTTGGGTTTGGCGGGAGCTATAGGACTCATAGTTAATGATTTTGCCGATTTCGTCGGCAGTATAAACTGGGCAGCCTCAATCATATTGTTGGCCACCATTTGTTATGGGATAAATATTAATGAAATTAAGGCAAAGCTTTCTCATATGAATGGTGTTGAAATTACCTCTCTCTCATTGGTCTTTATCGGACCTTTGGCAGGAGTATACCTTTTGTTTAGTGATTATTCAACCGTGGCTCAACATAGTGAAAAATGGAGCAGCCTGATGTATATCTTTTTACTGGCCGCTTTTTGTTCGGTTCTGGCACTGGTAATATTTAATAATCTTATCCGGTTTACTACTGCTGTTTTTGCCTCTTCTGTCACTTATATTATCCCGATATTTGCCATAATCTGGGGAGAATTTGACGGTGAACATTTAGGGATCGGGCAATTTTTATGGGCGATTCTTATTCTGGTTGGCGTTAATCTGGTAAACAGGAAAAGAGGATACTCACCTCATGTTTCTGCAAAGAAGGACAATATAATTTCATAATGTCGTGTTAGAATTTCATTCCTTTTACAGATATGAGTGTGTCTGCAGGATTTCTAATATAATTGGTATATTTGGCGTTTATTTAAAATTCTCATAAATGACTAAGAGAAAACTTCTGTTACTTTCTATTTTAAGCGGTTTGCTTTTTGTTCCCGCATGGTATGAATGGGGACATGGATTAATTCTGATGTTCGCTTTTTTCCCTTTACTTCTTATCGAAGATTACCTTGATCAAAATAAGGCGGTTTATAAATCATTCAGCGCCTTTCTTTATGCTGCCCCGGCTTTTCTGGTCTGGAATACAGCAACTACCTGGTGGATATATAATGCTACCGGAGTGGGTGCGGTGATTGCAATTCTGGCAAATACTTCATTGATGAGCTTGATTTTCTGGTTTTTCCACGTGACCAAAAGAAGACTGGGTTCCAGTATGGGCTATTTTGCACTCATTGTATACTGGATAACGTTTGAACATTTTTATTTCAACGCTGAAATCTCCTGGCCCTGGCTTACACTGGGTCATGGATTTAACTTTCATATAAGGTTTATTCAATGGTACGATAGTACCGGTGTACTGGGTGGCTCACTTTGGATTTTGTTAAGTAACATACTATTGTATTCAATCTATCGGAATTACGTCAGGAAAAAAAGAATCAGAGAAATTTTAGGCACACTGATTATTTATTTGATTGTATTGATTACTCCGATAATCATTTCCTTTGTAAAATATTCACACTACCAGGAAAAACCAAATCCCTATGAAATAGTGGTGCTTCAGCCCAATATTGATCCTTATCAGAAGTTTGTTTCAGACCCCTATGAACAGACTCTTATTCAATTAGACCTGGCTTCAACATATGTTGATAGCACAACCGATTATATTGTCGGACCGGAGACATCCATCAACAATACCATTTGGCTGAACAGGATTGAGAGTGTTCCTGACATCAAATTAATCAGGGCTTTTTTAAATCATTTTCCAAAGCTTAAATATGTTGTTGGTGGACAATGCTTTAAGAGAGTCTACGATAAAGATACCTTATCTGCTACCGTAAAACGCATTCCCGAAACTTCCATCTATTTTGAAAGTTACAATGCTGCCTTACAAATTGATTCCACACCAAAAATTCAAACATATTTTAAGTCGCAACTGGTGGTTGGAGTGGAAAAAATGCCTTATGCCAGATATATGAAGGTTTTAGACAGACTGATCATCCGTCTTGGAGGTACTACCCGTGGCTGGGCATCCCAAAAAGAAAGGGAAAATTTCATTTCGCCGCAGGATTCGCTCCAAATTGCACCGGTCATTTGTTGGGAATCTGTTTTTGGAGAATATGTTACGGATTATATTAAAAAAGGTGCAAATTTTATATTTGTCATAACAAATGATGGATGGTGGGGTAATACTCCCGGTTACAGGCAGCATAATGCATTATCGAGAATACGCGCAATCGAAACCAGACGCAGTATCGCCAGATCAGCTAACACGGGAATTTCTTGTTTTATTAATCAACGTGGAGATATTATTAAAAAACTGGGATGGTGGAAACGGGATGCCATTAAAGCCACAATTAATGCAAACGATAAAATTACCTTTTATGTGAAAAATGGCGATTATATCGGAAGAATTTCCAGGTTCTTTGCTTTGATTGTGGTTCTATATTACCTTACCAATTACCTGATGACAAGACGAAAATCGGTATCAGGAAGATAGATGATTATTTTGCATGATTAATTTTTATGCCCATCACCAGAATATCATCCAATTGATCGTAATTCCCCTTCCAGGCAAAAAAGTTTTCATCAAGTAAACGTTGCTGCTCTTCCATCGACTTATTATGAATCTCAAGCAATAGCTCTTTGAATCTTCTAATGCCAAATTTCTTTTTAGATGTCCCGCCAAACTGATCATAATAACCGTCGGAAAATATGTACAAAAGGTCGCCATCGTTCAGATTGATTTTGTGACATTTGAAAGGCTGATTGTAACGAATCGAAATTCCAATCGGCATTTTATCTGCTTTAATTTCGGTTAATTCATTATTTCTGATAAGATACAACGGATTATGCGCTCCCGAAAACTGCAGTACCTTTTTCTGCATATCCACAATGCATAAGGCAATATCCATCCCGTCTTTTGATTCATCTTCTTTTCCTGTCTGGTGTAACGACTTAATAACATGTGCCCGCAATTGATCAAGAATTTCGTGGGAATTGGCTTTTGAATTTTTGTTGACAATTTCATTCAGAAATGCGATACCCAACATGCTCATGAATGCGCCAGGAACTCCATGTCCTGTGCAATCGGCAACTGCAATAATGCTTTCATTTCCCTGTTGATTTGTCCAGTAGTAATCCCCGCTTACAATATCCCGCGGTTTATTGAGGATAAAATGCTGTGGTATGATGCTGGTTAAAATTTCTTTCGGAGGAAGCACTGCTTTCTGAATTTTGCTTGCGTACCTGATACTATCGGTTATTTGCTGCTTCTGAAAACTGATTAGATTGTTCTTTTCAATCAATGCTTTATTGGCTTTCTTTTTTTGTATGAATTGTTTATAGAGCGTAAACAATAGTCCGGCAATTAAAAATATGATTAAACCTGAGGAGATAAATAATACCCGCAAGCGCCTGAGTTTAGCCTGCTGATTTTCCAGCGCCATATTTTTTATTTCTAACTCTTTTTGTTTTTGACTGGCTTCAAGTTCGGCCAGCAATTTTTGTCTTTGTATCTGCCGTTGCAGCGAGGCTATCATTAATTTGTCGGTGGATACCTGCTGTGTGCTAATCTTTTCCGGAAGTTGAATCCTTTCATCGTGTATCGAAATTTTTGAATCTGAAAATAATTTTTGATATTCAAATGCATTTTTGTAATCCTTTGTAGTAGAATATATATCGGAAAAAGCTCTGTAATTTCTTGCAATAACTTCCTGGTAATTAATCTCTTTTGCCAGATTGTTACTTTTTTGATAAAAATTCAGTGCCAGCGGATAGTCTTTCAATGCCTTATACGCATTTCCTAAATTATGGAAAGACAATGCCAGACCGGTTTTATAATCAATATCCTCCTTTAGTTTTATCGATTTTTCATAGTATTCAATTGCTTTGTTAAATTTCTGCCAATCGAAATTAACATTACCTATATTATTTAAGGCAATGGATACCTGTAATTTATCTCCTTGTTTTTCTGTAATATCCAATGATTTTTCATAATAATCCAGCGCTTCTTCTTTTTGTCCGAGGCTTTGATAGGCAATTCCAAGATTGTTAAATGTGGCTCCTACTTTGCCTTCATCCTTTAGTTCCTGATCTATCTGAAGTGTTTGCTGTAGATTCTCAATTGCTTTATCAAATTCATTCTTTTCAAAATGAACATCTGCGATCTTTTCATATAAAACAGCAGCCTCATTTTTATTATTCAATGTATTTGTGAGTTCTACAGATTTTTGGTAAAAATTCAATGCATTGTCATACTGATATGTATTTTCATATACCTGTGCAATGTTGTTCAGAATAATTGCTGAAATTTTTTTATCACCCATTCGTTTGGTCAACTCATAGGCTTCATTATATTTTTCAATGGCCCCCTGGTATTTTCCAGTGTCATATAACGCGGAGGCCATATCACTCAATACTAGTGGAATGCCAAGCGTATCACCGGTCTTTTCTTTGATTTCCAATGACTTTTCATAATATTCAAGCGCTTTACCTATACGGTTATTATCGTGATAAAGATTTCCAACATCATTATAAATTTCAGAGGCTGCTCCTGCTTCACCTTCATTTTCTTTCCGCTTCGCTTCTTCCAGGTACGAACTTGCCTTTTTTTCTAATCTGATTTCCGAAACTGGTTCTTTCTTTGCTACATCAGTATTTTTTTCACCCGGGGTTAATATTTCGGTCTTTCCCGTATCTTTTTGAAGGGTTTTATTTTCGACAGAAGCAAGTGTTTTGGTATTCTTTTTATCCCCGCCCTTATCCGATTCAGGAACAGATGTGGAACTTGTATTCTTCCCGAAGTTGGCAGGTTCCAATTTAGCAATCGGTTTTTCCTGCAGTTGGCTGATATTTTTTTCAACATCAGGTCGTTTTTCCAT
The DNA here is from genome assembly GCA_963781805.1 of uncultured Bacteroidales bacterium. Classification (GTDB taxonomy): domain Bacteria; phylum Bacteroidota; class Bacteroidia; order Bacteroidales; family UBA10428; genus JAFGPL01. The sequence continues at coordinate 2,650,551 of CAWAHF010000004.1, read as the reverse complement.
TTTTTTATTAATCTCCTCAATTTTTTCAACCGGATATTTCTCATCAGGTTTTAAACCGGAGGCAAGCTCGTATGCGTTTAATGCTGTCTGGAGATTATCTGTCAATAAAAGTGAATCAGCCTGCACAATTCTCTGATGGTATATGCTGTCTTCTGTTGCCAGCTTTTTCTTATGTTGTGCTTCCTCCTTCTGTTGTTGAGCATTAACCAGTTTATCTGTTTCAATTAACTTATCAGCAGCATAGGAATCATCCGGTAGTATATCTAAGGCTTTCCGCAGACTTGATTGAGCTGAAAGGTAATCCTGAACTGCCAGGAATCCTTTGACATTTGAGATTTCATTTTCATAGGCTCTTCTTTTCTCTAAAAAGACGCTTGAGTTAAGGGAGTCAATTTCTGCAAGTTTGTCTGAAGGATAAATTTCTTTCGGTATGTAAATAAGCGATTTTTCATAATATTCGGCAGCCAGTTGATATTCATTATTGTGATAATAATTGTCTGCTTTTGCAACTGCATTCGAATATCCCTCATCATTCGATACTTCAGATTTAATTAATTTTTTTACCTTTTTTAGCTGGGCGGCCGGGTAGGTTTCATCAGGATTATAACTCAGGGCTTTTGTATATGCGCTCCAGGCATTTTCATATTCCTTTTTTGCAAGCAATTCATCCCCCGATTTAATATATTTCTGACATTCCTGTTGTTTCAGAACTTTAATCTGAGCATTTACTTTTGCCAAATCTGCTGAAATCCTGTTTTCATATATCTTATCCCTTATATAAAAAAAAGATTCAGGATCGAAAACATACTTAGTAACCGGATGATCAAATACTTTTGTATTCAATCCATGAATCATCTCCACCATATCCACATTTAAATCATAAAATCCGGCGCCACCCTCCAATCTGGTTTTTTCAGGTACTACTGTTGAAATAATAATTTGTTTTGTAACAAAACCTTCTTTAGAAAATTCAATACTAAATTCTTTTTGATAATCAAGAAATATGTCAAATCTGCCGTTTCTTTTACTAAATATTTGATCTACAGTTGAAGAATCCTGATAAATGCTGATTAATGTATTTCCAACCGGTTTACCATTATGTGTAACAATTCCGTTTATTTCAAGTTTTTGTATGGTATTATTATTGTAATAGCAAAGACTTAAAAAAGCTATAATTCCAATTGAAAGTTTTTCAATAGGGTTCGTTTTCATATTTCAGGTATTCAGGTGGATGACCATAATTAGTAATTATTCCGATTTTTATTATAGGTATTGAGTGTTTCACGATTAGATAATCAATTAGTTATAATACAACTGACGTTATTTTACAAAGTAATAATATGTCCTGCATATTAAAGTACATCTTTCAATTCCTCAACAATTTATAAAAATCTTTAAAAAATTCAAAATCAATTACCAATTCTTTATCATCTAAATGACTAATTAAAATTTCATTCCTGACAAATCGGCATAATCATGAATCCTGAATAGAAAAATTGATAATTGGAACTATATTTGCTGCCTTTTTTACAATAAATTTTTAGGTTGACAATTTGAATTTATAATATTGCATAATAAATAATCAATCAGATGGCGATAGTAAACGATATAATTAAAAAATTCTTTGGTAATAAATCTGACAGGGACATCAAAGTCATTTTACCTACCCTGGCTAAAATAAGAGAAGAATATACAAAGGTGGTCGATTTGACGAATGATCAACTTCGGGCAAAGACTATTGAATTAAAACAACGCATTAAAGAGTATATAAAAGTTGAGGAGGATAAAATTTCTGATTTAAGGGAACGTATTGAAACAGAAAGACCTGAAATAGATGAAATTGAGAAAATATATAACGAGATAGACAAAATTGAAAAAGAAATCGATTCGAAACTTGAAGAAGTACTGAACAACTTACTTCCCGAAGCATTTGCCATTGTCAAAGAAACGGCACGAAGATTTAATGACCAGGAATATCTTGAAGCCACAGCAACAGACTTTGACAGAGATTTGGCAGCAAAACGTGACAGTGTGCAGATTATTGGCGATAAGGTAAGATATTCGAGCACATGGATGGCCGGGGGGAATGAAATAAAATGGGATATGGTGCATTATGATGTACAGCTTATTGGAGGAATGGTTTTGCACGAAGGTAAAATTGCCGAAATGGCTACCGGGGAAGGAAAAACAGTTGTTGCTACCCTGCCGGTTTTTCTTAACGCTCTCGCGGGTAAAGGTGTTCATATAGTTACTGTGAATGACTACCTGGCAAAACGTGACTCGGAATGGATGGGACCGATTTATGAATTTCACGGTCTTTCTGTCGACTGTATAGATAAACATCAGCCAAATTCCGAAAGCCGGCGAAAAGCTTACCTGGCTGATATAACATTTGGTACAAATAACGAATTCGGTTTTGATTACCTTAGGGATAATATGGCCCTGACCCCACAGGATTTGGTCCAACGAAAACACCATTATGCAATCGTTGACGAAGTGGATTCGGTTTTAATTGACGATGCCAGAACTCCTTTGATCATATCCGGTCCGGTACCAAGGGGTGAAAACCAGGAATATGAAGACTTAAAACCCAGGGTTGAAAAACTGGTGAATGCCCAGCGTAAGCTGGTTACAGATTACCTTGCTGAATCAAAAAAGCTTCTTAATGAAAAAGATTCTGAAAACGGGGCATTTAAATTACTTCAGGCATTTAAGGGACTACCTAAAAACAAACCCCTCATCAAGTTTTTAAGTGAACAGGGTAATAAAGCGTTGTTGCTGAAAACTGAAAATTTTTATATGCAGGATAATAATAAAAACATGCACAAGGTCACTGATGATCTGTTTTTTATTATTGACGAAAAACAAAATTCAGTTGAACTTACAGATAAAGGTATCGATTTGATTACCGCAGATTCTGAAGATCCTCATTTTTTTGTTATGCCTGATATAGGTTCAGAAGTAGCGGAGTTGGAGCATTCAGATTTAAGTCATCTTGAAATCCTTGAAAAAAAAGATAAGCTTTTGCAGGATTATGCGATCAAATCGGATCGGATACATACTGTTAACCAATTATTGAAAGCATATAGTTTGTTTGAGAAAGATGTTGAATATGTTGTTATCGACAATAAGGTGAAAATTGTTGATGAACAAACAGGCCGTATTATGGAAGGCCGTAGATATTCTGAAGGATTACACCAGGCTATCGAAGCCAAGGAACATGTTAAGATTGAAGCCGCAACCCAAACATTCGCAACAGTTACACTACAGAATTATTTCAGAATGTACCATAAGCTGGCTGGAATGACAGGAACCGCTGAAACAGAAGCGGGTGAACTATGGAATATTTATAAACTCGATGTTGTTGTAATCCCTACAAATAAGCCCATTATCAGGGATGACAGGGAGGATCTCGTATATAAAACCAAACGTGAAAAGTATAATGCCGTGATCGATGAAATTGTCGCCCTGGTTAAAGCCGGACGACCTATTCTGGTGGGTACAACATCAGTTGAAATTTCTGAATTGTTAAGCCGGATGTTAAAAATAAGAGGGATCAAACATAACGTACTTAATGCCAAACTTCATCAGCGTGAAGCAGAAATAGTTGCTGATGCCGGTAAGCCCGGAACAGTTACCATCGCTACAAATATGGCGGGTAGAGGAACGGATATTAAACTGACGCCTGAGACCAGAAAAGCCGGCGGACTCGCGATTATAGGTACCGAAAGACATGAATCACGTCGTGTCGACCGTCAGTTACGGGGAAGATCAGGAAGACAGGGAGATCCCGGTACTTCCCAGTTTTATGTATCACTTGAGGACGATTTAATGCGATTGTTTGGTTCTGACCGTATTGCATCGCTCATGGACCGCTTGGGGTTAAAAGAAGGTGAAGTTATCCAGCATAGTATGATTACCCGTTCTATTGAAAGAGCTCAGAGAAAGGTTGAAGAAAATAACTTTGGTATACGTAAGCGTTTGCTTGAATACGACGATGTTATGAACATGCAGCGAACACAGATTTATACCAAACGTCGCCATGCACTGTTCGGAGACAGGATACAGATTGATATTGCCGATATGATGTTTGATGTTTGTAACAGTGTTGTTACGCAGCTATACGGTACAGTCGATTACGAGGAATTCAAGTTGGAAGTTTTGCGAATATTATCTATTGAACCCGAATTGAGTGCAAATGAATTTCTTAAGATTAACCCTGAGGAGATTGTGGATCGGTTATTCAGTGCATTAAGAGAAACATATAAACGTAAACAGGAACAGATAGCCAAACAGGCTTATCCCGTAATAAAAGATGTTTTTGAAAAGCAGGGGAAAGTTTATGAAAATATCGTAGTTCCGATTACAGACGCTGTTAAAACATACAATATCCTTACCAATCTTGAAAAGGCATATAACACACAGGGAATTGAACTTGTGAATGCTTACGAAAAAGCCATTTCACTTTACACCATTGATGAAGCCTGGAAAGAGAATCTTCGTGAACTGGATGACCTGAAGCAGGCGGTACAAAGTGCCACGTACGAACAAAAAGATCCTTTGTTAATATACAAGCTGGAATCGTATGAAATATTCAAAACAATGCTGGATCTAATCAATAAAGAGGTGGTTGGTATCCTTATGAAGGGACATATTCCGATAAGAGATTCCTCTCAAATTCAACGAGGACAAGCACCTAAGCGACTGGATATGAGTAAAATGGAAGCGTCAAAAAGCGAATATGGATCTTCCTTAAACGATAATAAAGAGGGCGCTGCGAAAAAAGATCAACAAGTTCAACCGGTAAGAGTCGAAAAAAAGGTTGGAAGAAATGATCCCTGCCCCTGTGGAAGCGGTAAAAAATACAAACAGTGTCATGGAAGACCCGAGGTTGGAGCCCAGATTTAATTCTTATATGAAATCCGGCTAGTATGTTTAGTTTCGTTTTAAAACTTTTCAGAAGAAATTGTTTTCATAACTAAAATAAATATCATATTATTAAATATGATATAAATCATATACTTAACAAGTATTTTTAGTTTGTAAAAGGTAGTTATTTGAAGTATTATTGCTTTCATAAATCAATAATCACTATCCTATGAAAAAAATATCCTTGATCCTTTTGATTTTAATATACTTTGTCATAATCTCTTGTAATCGAAATAGTAAGATGGAAAATGGAAATGTATTGCTAAGTGAGTTCAAAACTCCCTATCAGGTTGTTCCTTTTGATCAAATAAAACTGGACAATTATCTCCCGGCAATTGACAGTGCTATAAAAGAGGCCAAAGTTGAGATAGATAGTATCATTGCCAATCCGGCTCAACCTGACTTTGCAAATACTATTGAAGCGCTAGACCGGGCCGGGGAAAGATTAAATCGGATCAGCAGCATATTTTTCAACCTGAATGGTGCCAATACCAGTGATTCAATGCAAATGCTGGCACAGGAGATTTCTCCCAAATTGACTGAGTTTTATAACGACATATTTTTAAATGAGGCGTTATTTCAGAAGGTAAATAGGGTTGTAGAATATAAGGATAGCTATCCGTTGGATACTGAACAGAAAACCCTGCTAGATAAGACCTATAAAGGTTTCATCAGACAAGGGGCTAACCTGAATGCGCCGGATAAAGAAAAATTCAGACAAATTACTACCGAACTGGCTAAATTAACGCTGACCTTTGATGACAATGTGCTGGCAGAAACCAATGCCTACCAGCTCCAAATTACTAACGATAAAGACCTTACAGGGTTGCCGGAGAGTGCCATTGAAGCTGCAGCCATGACCGCAAAATCAAAAAATCTTGAAGGATGGGTATTCACACTTCAGATTCCCAGTTTTCTTCCGTTTATGCAATACGCCGATAACAGAAAATTGAGGGAGGAAATGTATAAAGCTTATAATTCAAAGGCTTTTCATGGCAACGATAAAGATAACCGCGATAACATCCGAAAAATTGTGGATCTGCGTTTGCAGCTGGCAAATCTCCTGGGATATAAAACATATGCAGATTATGTTCTTGAAATGCGCATGGCAGAAACACCCAAACGAGTCAATGAATTTCTTACGAAAATGTTGGCAGCTTCATTGCCTTTTGCGAAAAAAGAGTATGCCGAAGTACAGGAATATGCCAAAAGGACTGGTGTTGATTTTGAATTACAGCGATGGGACTGGTTGTATTATTCCGAAAAATTAAAAAAGGAGAAATTCAATGTTGATGATGAAATGACGCGTCCTTACTTTAAGCTCGAGAATGTGCAAAAAGGTGTTTTTGATTTAGCTAACCGATTATACGATATCCAATTCAAAGAAAATGATAAAATTCCTGTCTATCATCCCGATGTAAAAGCATTTGAAGTACATGACAAAGATGGTAGTTTTCTGGCTGTTCTTTATCTCGACTTTTATCCGCGCGATAGCAAACAGGGTGGAGCCTGGGCAACAAGTTTCAGAGATCAGTACATGAAAGATGGGAAAAATATCAGACCTCAGGTATCCCTGGTATTTAATTTTACCAAACCCACCGAATCGAAACCTTCATTGCTAACGTACGATCAGGTTACAACTTTTCTTCACGAGTTCGGACATTCATTGCACTATATTCTGTCTGAATGCAAATACAGTAGTCTTTCCGGCACCAATGTATATTGGGATTTTGTTGAGCTTCCTTCACAGATTATGGAAAACTGGGCACAGCAAAAAGAGTGGCTGGATATGGTGGCAATTCATTATAAAACAGATGAAAAAATGCCTGACTCACTTCTTAACAATATCATAAACAGCAGTAATTTTCTTGCGGGTTATTCATTTGTAAGACAACTTACCTTTGCTATTGACGATATGGCATGGCATTCGATAACCTCACCTGTAAAATTGCCTGTTGATGAATTTGAGAAAAAGGTTGTTGCTCCGCTCGATTTTTTTCCACCCGTTAAAGGTTGCCTGATAAGTACACAATTTTCGCACATATTTGCAGGAGGTTATGGAGCAGGATATTATAGTTACAAATGGGCCGAAGTGCTAGATGCTGATGCATTCTCGCTCTTCAGGAAAAACGGCATATTTGATAAAGCAACTGCTAATTCCTTCAGGCAAAATATCCTGTCAAAAGGAGGATCAGAAAATCCATTGGAATTGTATATTAAATTCAGAGGACAGGAACCAACCATTGATGCACTGATGGAGAGAAGCGGGCTCACAGAAAATAACATTTAGAATAATTTGGTTATGCTGATTTATTCGGATATAATTATTCCGGTTATCTTTTAATCATTTTCTTCAAGCGTAAACAGTTCATTAACCAAAACATTAAAAATTCTGGCTATTTTCAACGCAAGCACCGTAGAAGGTACATATCGGCTATTCTCTACAAAATTGATAGTCTGACGAGATACATCAACAAGTTCTGCCAATTTCTCCTGAGTCATATCTCTTTTTGCACGCTCAACCTTGATGGAATTTTTCATAATTTGTTTAATTTTCTTTTCGCTATCTCAAATAAACAGATAAAAAATACTAATTCCACAATAATTAAGGAGTAGGGATTAATCGGCAATTCATTCTTCGTTAACAATGAGGTAATACTTGAAGAAATTACGTAAACTGCTCCACCAACGAATGCTTTGGTAAATGCTCTCAACCGGATAACGAGAATCATCTCATCTTCAATCCTACTTTTTGACAGACTTATCAATAATAATCCCAGGATTATTCCATCCAACCCAATACTTGCGATAATCTCTTTTGAAATCGTAATAGAATCTTCGAAAATCATTCCTGAAATAAAGAATGCAACAAAGAAAATTATCACCCCTATTCCAATTTTAATAAAATAGTTTGGTAAAAAACCTCTGTACCTGTATGTATTTGCATCCGTTTTCATTAGTATATTAAGTTAAATTAGTTTTACAATATGTCAAATATACTTAACATTTAGTAAAAAACAAATGACACTACGGATTTTTTATGTAATTTTAGTTTCAGATAGCTGGTTTCACTGCTCAATCTTTTGTAATTCTGATATTTACACAGATTATAAAATTTACTAATTTATCTTCAAATCGAAATAAATTAGTTATGAACATAAAATTAAGCAGTTTGAAATTTAAAAACCATTTTATTTAAGTTACCAATTTTTACTAAAAATAATTCAAATAAACAGGTTGCAGGGCATTCCAATAAATACGAAAATCATTAAATGATTAATTCGTGATATTCGAACTGCTAAATTTTCAAAATTGTTAATAATAATTCTTTCACTTCATTTTAATGGTGTTTAATTTTGTATTTTAGAGAGTGCAAAAGTTAATTTAGGGAAATATGAAGATTGTAGTTATTGGTAGTTCTAACACCGATATGGTAATCAAAGTACCCCGATTACCAAAAACCGGTGAAACAGTACTTGGAGGAAAATTTTATACGGCATCCGGCGGGAAGGGAGCAAATCAGGCTGTGGCTGCGGCCAGAGCCGGAGGAGAAATCATTTTTGTAGCACGTGTTGGAAATGATATGTTTGGAGAAAGGGCCATTGAAAGCTTTAGAGTGGAGGGAATTAATACTGATAATGTTGTAAGGGATAATGATTTACCTTCAGGAGTTGCCGAAATATTTTCCGATGAGCATGGGCATAGTTTAATAGCTGTTGCTTCCGGAGCAAATATGAATTTGTCGGTATATGATATTATCAATGCAAAACAGGCCATTTTAAATTCAGATATTGTTCTTATGCAACTTGAAGTTCCATTGAAAACGCTTGAATATGCTTCCAAGCTTGCCATAGATAACGGTAAAAAGGTCATCGTAAATCCGGCGCCTGCTCAATCGCTACCCATTACCTTTTTAAAAACCATATCGATTCTTACGCCAAACGAACAGGAAGCAGAAATACTCACAGGAATCAGGGTTGAGGATGAGGATTCAGCTGAAGATGCAGGAAAAATTCTGCTTTCAAAAGGTGTTAGCAAAGTAATCATAACGCTTGGAGCAAAGGGGGCTATGGTACTCGATAGCAGCGGTTCTGAACTGGTGATGGGATTTAAAATTAATCCGTTGGATACTACTGCAGCCGGTGATATTTTTAATGGAGCCCTGGCCGTTGCCATTGCTGAAAACAAGAATATTTTTGAAGCTGTAAAATTTGCCAATGCAGCTGCTGCTTTATCCATTGCAAAAATCGGAGCTCAATCTTCTGCTCCCAAAAGAGAAGAGATATTCAAATTTATGAATGAAAATTTTCTATAAATAATAATATTTCAGTTTTCCAGATATTATCTGGATGGTTACTTCCTCTGCGCTTTAAAAAAAATCCTGAACAAAATTCAGGATTTTTTTTGGATATTATTTTATCTTACTTTTTTTTGCTTTGCGACATAGCTTCGTATTCAAGACTTGCAAGGATAAAAGGTCCGGTTGCCTTTGGATCATTGTCCCGCTTTTCTTCGTGAATGTAATATTCGTAACTGCCATCTCTGTATGGATAACCTCCTAATCCGGCAACCGCACAAACCGGACTGATAGTCAGAAGACCTTCAGGACTAACTTTTATAAGATGTTCTGTAATACCTTTAAAAGCTTTAAGTGCAGGTTTACGATATGTTGAACCAATATAACCTAATCTCACTGACTTTAAAAGCGTGTATGCCAGCATGCCCGAAACTGAACCTTCAAGATAATTTCCCTCACGATTTCCCTGGTCAGGAACCTGATACCAAAGTCCAGTATGTTTATCCTGTACTTTTACTACTGCTTCACACAAACGATTTAATATAGAAATTAAATCATTGTATTTGGGGTGATCTTTTGGGAAGTAATCCAGAACATCAACCAATGCCATGCCGTACCAGCCGATTGATCTTCCCCAAAAATTAGGCGAACAACCGGTAACCGAATCTGCCCATGACTGTTGCCTGCTCTCATCCCATGCATGGTATAGCAGTCCTGTTTTCTTATCTCTGGTTTTCTTTTCCACCGCAATAATCCAGTTGGCCAAATCATCGTAAAGAGCCGGTTCGTTAAATACCTTTGCATATTCTGCCATAAAGGGAGCGCCCATATATACTCCGTCGAGCCACATCTGATGAGGATATCTTTTCTTATGCCAAAATCCACCTGTTGAAGTCCTTGGCTGGTTAACCAGCTGTTTTCTCAATGTATCAAGTGCAATCTTATATTTTTGATCCTCTGTTTTGTCCAAAAGCATAAAGAGTATTTTACCCGGATTTATTTGATCAATATTATAATTTTTTAAATAGTATGTCTTAATAATCCCCTTGTCATTTATTATTTCATCAGCATAAACTTTGGCATATTCGTAAAATTTTTTACTGTCTGTCTTTAAATACAGTTGCTGGAAAGAGATACCAACAAGCCCGTAAGTATAACTCCATACGGGTCGGTTTCGCTCTTCCATTCTCCACAACTGCGGAAAATCTATCATAAGACTTTCTGCCATACGCTGTGACCATGGCAATGTATCCTGCACCAATAAACCGGAAATATACGAATTGTGGGTATTAGCTATTGAAAACGGGAAACAATTCATTACGAGACAAAACGCAATAATCATACAAGTCTTAATTTTCATAATACTGATCCTATTTTTTTATATGTCAACATAATTCCGTAACAGGTGTATACACTTCCTCAATTAATTTTATCCGCGGAAATTAGTAAAAATGTATATAAATGCCAACCATACATAAATTAAATGATTTACAAAGATCTGGAAATTCAAGGGAAAAAATATATACAAAACTGATACTTAACGCATTTATCATACTGATTAGAACGCAACTAATAAATTTAAATGTCATAATGACTTATTGTTTTCATATTTTTAGTGCCATTTTGTCATTTTTTCTACCTGGCATTAATTTTGAAAATAGTATTAAAACAATAAAAAAAGTCAAATTAAAATATGGAGGAAAAAGTCATGTTACCAAAACTCAAAACCAGAACAAGTTGGCCAAGCCTGATTGACGAATTCATGAATGATAACCTGATGCCAAGGTTTTTTAATTGGGAAACAGGCCAGAATTTACCTGCAGTTAATATTTCTGAAGGTAAAGATGAATACAAAATAGAATTAGCTGCACCGGGACTGGGAAAAGAAGACTTTAAAATAAGTCTTGACAATAATGTACTCACTATTTCATCGGAAAAAGAAGTCACAAACGAATCAACTGATGAAAATTTACTGAGAAGAGAATTCAATTTTTCTGCTTTCAGTCGTTCTTTCAATCTTCCGGAAACAGTTAATGGTGAAAAGATTAAAGCTTCTTATAACGATGGGGTTCTTAACATCACTGTCCCAAAGAAAGAAGAAGCAAAGGTTAAACCGGTAAAGGAAATTAAAATTTCTTAATTGGTTATCAGAAAGTTAACAAAAAGCCGCCGAATTAATTCAGCGGCTTTTTGTTATTATATAACTGTTAAAAAATCATAAAATATTATTATATAATTGCTGAATTTACTTTTTTTGTGTTCGCAAAATTCAGGCTCTTAATTAATAATACTATGGATATTGTTGTTGAAAACATTACAAAGAAGTATGGCGCTCAAAAAGCGGTGGACAATGTGTCCTTTACAGTAAAAACAGGTGAAGTGCTGGGTTTTCTAGGTCCGAATGGAGCCGGAAAAACAACCACCATGAAGGCGATTACCTGTTTTTTAATGCCAAATACCGGGGATATTAAGGTTGGAGGTATCTCTATTAAAGATGATCCGGATGTAATCAAGAAGAACATCGGATATCTTCCGGAAAATAATCCATTATACAGTGATATGCCTGTAGTGGATTATTTAAGTTTTATAGCTCATCTGCATCAGATTCCCAAAGAAAAAATCAAGGACAAGATTTTGGAAATGATCAATCTGTGCGGACTGGAAGGCGAGAAACACAAGAAAATAGGAGAATTGTCGAAAGGTTACAAACAGAGAGTCGGATTGGCCCAGGCGCTCATTCACGATCCAAAAGTCCTGGTCCTCGACGAACCCACTTCAGGTCTTGATCCTAATCAGATCGTGGAAATACGTGATCTGATTCGAAAAATAGGCAGGGAAAAAACCGTTATTTTAAGTTCTCATATTCTTGCCGAAGTAGAAGCTACCTGCGATCGAATCCTCATCATAAACAAAGGTGTAATTGTAGCCGATGGTTCTTCAAGTCAGTTAAGAAAACAGGCGCAGGGACGAGAAATTTTAAAAATAACCATCGAAGGCGGGGAAGTAAATTCAGTTTTCAAAGCTTTGCAGGAACTACAGAATACCGAGTTGGTTGACTTTATAACCAAGAGTGATTGTCAGTTTGAGGTACAAAGCAAACCTAACTTAAGTTCGAGAAAGGATATTTTTACGCTATGCGTTGATAATGGCTGGTATCTTACTGAGATGACGCTCACAGAAACCAAGCTCGAAGATGTGTTCCGTGAACTTACCATGAATTAATATAAACTTAATAAGATGAAACAGATATGGATTATTGCCAGTCGCGAATTGCAATCCTATTTTGACTCGCTGCTCGCATACATTATCATTATTTTATTCCTGGGATTTACAGGATTTTTTACCTGGTTATTCGGCAGTGATATTTTTCTGCGCAAAGAAGCCAGTCTTGATGTTTTCTTCAATATTTCTTTCTGGACACTCTTATTCTTTATCCCGGCAATTACCATGAGGCTGATTGCTGAGGAGAATAGCTCCGGAACGTTGGAGTTAATACTCACCAAACCGGTGAATGAATGGCAACTTGTAGTGGGTAAATATCTATCCACAATTATTCTTATTGCCATTGCACTCGGATTGACATTGCCTTACTATATTACCATATGGACACTGGGCCCTGTTGACCATGGTGCCGTTTGGACCGGTTATTTTGGATTACTGCTTATGAGTTCAGCATACGCAGCTATTGGAATATTTGCCAGCAGTCTTACAAAGAATCAAATTGTTGCCTTTCTTATAGCGCTTATTATCACGCTTTTTTTTCATTTATTGTTCAGTTTAATCTCAACGAATTTAAAGGGATTTCTTGGAGATTTGCTTAGTTTCCTGAGTGTAAGAACTCATTATGATTCAGTTACCCGGGGAGTAATCGACAGTAAGGATATAATCTATTTTCTAAGTATTACCTTCCTTGGCCTTTTTGCTTCAGAACTGATTTTAACAAAAAGAAATGTTACAGAAAGTTAATTTTTAATTAAGCTGAAATGAAATCAAAATCAACAATATTTTATTCACTTATCCTGGTTGTGGGAATTATTATTCTTCTAAACTATCTATCGGATCGTTTCTTTTTCAGGCTCGATCTAACAGACGATCATCGTTACTCACTAAGCAAGGCTACGAAAGAAATTTTGAAATCGCTTGATGAACCGGTAACGATTACTGCTTATTTTACCAAAAAACTTCCTCCTGAATATGCCAATCTTAAGAGGGATTTTAAAAATATGCTTGACGATTACCGAACCATTTCAAAAGGGATGGTGGCATATGAATTTGTAGATCCCACAGAAGATGAAGAACTTGAACGGAAAATTCAACAAGATGGAATTGTTCAGGCACAAATCCAGGGCAGGGAAAAGGACGAATTTAAAATACAGAAAGCCTATATGGGAGCAAAAATTCAGATGGGAGATAAATCTGAAGTTATTTCAATTATCCAGTCGAATGAAGGCATGGAATATTTCCTGACCACAAGCATTAAAAAACTTGCACTTTCGAATAAACCCCTCGTAGGCATACTTCAGGGTCAGGGAGAAACAAGCATGGATAAGCTCGGTTACCTGGCGCACAGTTTGTCGGTACTATATGATGTTCAACCTGTTGTGATGACAGATACCGCTGATGTGTTGGATAAATATCAGACATTGGTTATCATCTCACCAGTCGATTCATTTACCAATGGTCAGCTCAATCAACTGGATAATTTTCTCGCTTCGGGAAAAGGTATTTTCATAGCAATGAACAGGGTAGATGTTGATCCAAGCAAGGAAGCAATGGGCCATCCGATTAATACCGGGCTTGAAACCTGGCTGGCAAAGAAAGGAATTATTGTAAATCAGAATTTTGTTCTGGATAATAACAATATGCCCGTGGGAGTTCAGCAACAGGCGATGACGCCTTTTGGCCCAAGTCTCGTAACCAGGCAGATTGAATTTCCCTTTTTCCCGATTGCACAGAATTTTGCGAATCATGCTATCACGGCGGGTCTTCAACAGGTAGTATTCAGGTTTGTCAGCAGCATAAATTTTTCGGGAGATAGTACGCTGAACTTTGTGCCTCTGGTTAAATCTTCTGACAAGTCTGGCACACAGTCGGTAACAGCATGGTTGAATTATATGAAAGACTGGAACGAAAACGATTTTCCTCTTTCCGGCATTACACTTGCTGCGGCTGTGGATGGTCCTATAGACGGTACGGCCAATTCGAAACTGGTAGTTGTAGCCGATGGAAATTTACTGGATCCTTTGGGTCAGCAGGGCCCACATCCTGATAATTTGAATCTGGCGGTTAATTCTGTCGATTGGCTTTCGGATGATACAGGATTAATCAACCTCAGAACAAAAGGTGCAACATCGCGCCCGATAAAGGAAGATTTATCAGACAGCAAACGAACATTTCTAAAATACCTGAATTTTCTGTTACCTATACTTATAATTATTCTCATTGGTATAGTAAGATTTGAAATCAGAAGAAGTCAAAGGATTAAAAGAATGGAGGTAGGTTATGTATAAAAAATTTAATATTAAAATACTGGCAGCAATACTGGTTTTGTTGGTGATAGCTGTCATCGCTGTTTATCTGTCGGATTCTGCAAAAGGGGAAAGATCATTTAGGGCAAGAATGGTGGATGCAGATACAGCAAAAATTACCAAAATTGTAATCTATCCCAAAGCTAATAAAGAAAAGGCCATTGAATTAAAAAATGAATCCGGTAAATGGAAGGTAGTATCCGGTACAAATGAATATAAAGCGGATGAATCGATGATTAAAGGCATTTTAGGTTCTCTTGCCGATATGAAACCGGAACAACTTGTTGCCACAGATAAGTCGCATTGGGGTAAATTTGATGTTACCGATTCTGCTGCCACAAAAGTCAAACTATATACAGGAAAAAAGCTTGCAACCAATCTTTATATAGGACGCTTCAATTATCAGGCTCCTAAAAATCAAAATCCTTATAACTACGGTCAACAGGGTACCATAACAACTTATGTGCGTTTGGCAGATGAGAAATCGGTATATTCGGTAGAAGGTTATATCGGAATGACGTTGGAAAGGCAATTAAATGATTTCAGGGATAAAACGTTGGTACGCTGTACCAAAGATGATCTTAACAGAATTGATTTTACTTATCCCGCCGACAGTTCATTTACAATGACCAAAGAGGGAAATACCTGGACGATAAACGGAATTGCATGCGATTCGATACAGGTAGCAAATTACCTGAGTTCTCTGTCAATTCTTAATGGCTCTGCTTTTAATGATGATGGAAACGTGACTAAAGAACAACCTGTTTTCACTGTCAGCATAGGAGGTAATAATATGCCTTCACCCGTTGTGGTCAAGGCATTTGCCGGTAAAACCCCAACCCAGCTGATTTTAAATTCTTCGCTCAATAACGAAGCATTTTTTGTCGATAATAATGCATCGTTGGCTCAGAAAATTTATGTCAGCAAATCAAAATTTTTTAAGGAACGGTTACCAACCAGGTAAAATTTAACAACTAAAATAATTCAGGTAATTTAGCCTATTTTTTTCACCCGGTTAAATGATATAGATTTAAGAAGCCAGCGCGGTAATGGCTTTTCAGGGTTTCTTTTGCGTAAATTGAGGTACCAACCAATTTTTTTAAGTATGGGTATTTTGTGTGTTTCAACAAATTCAATCAGCGTTCCATCAGGATCTTCCGTGTAGGAAAAAGCACCGCCGGCTTCTCCCATATCAAATGTATCGCCTGCATCTACTGTAAAAGGGAACCCCTTTACTTTGCATTCTTCTCGCAATAAATTCATTCCCTGAATATCGAAGCATAAATGGATAAATCCCAAATCACCCCAAAACCTGTTGTAAAATATTTTTTGTGCTTTTCTGTCCAGCACCTGCACCAATTCCAGTTCGCTTTTTCCAAATACCGGACTAAAGGCTCCTGTTCGAGTTTTGCTATGTTGCAAAAGTACTCTTCTTAGGGTCTGATTACCACCCTGCAAATTTTTAAAATCGTTAAAAACTCCGGATACATCATATACAACCTTATCATATCCTAACAGGTCTTTATAAAACGTTATAGATTTCTCCATATCTGAAACCCCGATTACTGCCCCATATGTGGCGCCTGTAAGATTTTCATTTTTTAAAAACCAGTTTTGACTGCACACAATCTGAAAAACATTGCCAAAAGGATCTTGCAGGAAAAAACTCTCATCACCTTTTGGATCCTTTTCGATTTCGCCTAAAAGATTTACACCTCGTGATTTAAAATTGTCAAAAACATTTTTAACATTTCTGGTTTTGATCTTGGCTGCGAAAATGCCTAGATCCCCAATCATAACTTCAATTTTTGGCGCTTCCGGAACTCGTTGTTTATATTGCCAAATCTCAAATCCTCCACCACCCTGCATGTTTAAAGCAAGGACAGCATGCCTTGCCCTGGGTTCACCTCCGGTATAAGGAAGCATATGTTCCGCCATTGCTTCATCTTCAAACATTCTGATATCTAATCCGAAGTAATCTTTATACCATCGCCAGGCTTCATATACGTCAGATACACCAACGCCAATCTGTTGAATGCCGCAAATGTTTTTTTCTGTCATCAACTAAAATTTAATTGAAAATGCGAAGATAATAAAAATCATGTTGGTTTGACCCGTGAAGATAAATTATAGTATAGCCAGGGTAAGAACCTGTGAATGTATACCATTATAATTTCTTTGCCCCCGCTTATTAACTCTTTTCGGTTTTTTCTTACAGCACGAAGTATTCGATTCGCCATTACTTCTGCAGCAAGACCTTGAGCCTGACCCTTGTCCATTTTTCCATATAACGATCCATCCTTCGTGACGGCATTTAAAGATATATTGGTTAGAATTCTTCCGGGACAGACGATAGTTACCTTAATGTTTTTATCGTTGAGTTCACACCTTAGTGTTTCAAAAAAACCATGTAGGGCATGTTTTGAGGCCGAATAAGCTGATCTTAAGGAAATACCAAATTTACCAACCACGCTGCTCATTACAACAATGTGTCCACCTCCTGATTTTATCATCAAAGGCAATAAAGCTTTCGTGAGTGTTATGGTTCCAAAATAATTAATTTCAAATATTTTTCGATCTATCTCAACAGGAGTCTCGATTACAAGGGATCGTTGACTTATACCGGCATTATTCACAAGAATATCAACCCTGTTGAACTTATTTTTTACATGTTCAACTGCCCTGGTTATACTTTCGCTATCAGTCAAATCTAAGGGTATAACCTCGGTAATGACCATATATTTTTGAGATATTTCTTCCGCCAGGATATTTAATTTTTCAGTATTTCTGGATGACAAAATGATATTGGCGCCAGCTTCTGCAAATTTTATGGACAGGGCTTCCCCAATGCCTGAAGAGGCTCCGGTAATCCATACAGTTTTATCCCTGAACTTCATTGCTTAACTATTTTGCGCATTTAATATGATTTGATCCACCAAGGTTATAATCTCTTTTCGCTTCTCAATAAGGTTATCTTTCCTTCCTTTATTTTTTTTCATATAACTTAAAAATTTTAATTTGCCTACCTGTTTTTTAAACCATATATAATATGAATATGCAAAAATACCTGATATCGGTATTAGAATAATATATATCCATGAAAAAAGAGAGCCGGGAATTAAAATTGCAGCCAAAACCGAAAGAATAATATAATAGAGTGGAAAAAGTACCATCCCTAAAACAAATTTTACTGAGCTCCGGAATTGTTCATCCTTAATTTTTTTTCCTAAAGATTCAATGATTTTGTAAGGCAATAAGTTATTAATCAATCCCAACAGAACAATTGGAGAGAGAAGGATTAACGTAAAAATTTTTAAAAACTCAATTAATTTGCTGAACCTGCCCTTTGCCACAATCCAGTCACGAATATTCAGAGACTTCACTTGGTCCAAATAATTCTTTACTTTAATATCTATTTCAGAGAATCCCGATGGTTTCACGTGGTATGCTTTGTCTAATAGTTCAATCATTTTCTTATCCGCAAGGAATCTGTCATATAAAGTATTCCCGCTAATATGCATTACTTCGCGCATTCTTTTGTTATAAATTGACCTGAGATTTAAATATAATTCATAATAGATTTCATTCTGAACATCTATCATAAGTTTGCTAATCTCAATTGAAAGTCGGTCTTTTAATTCATTGATAGCTTTCACTTTATCTTCTTCGTAAGTCTTGTAGTATTCGCTTACTTCAATAGGTTTACCAATATTTATTAAAAGTGTTGTTCTGAAATTCGAATAATGTCCATAATCCAAGCCAATGGGAATAATCTTTACTCCGTCTTCTTCCTTATAATCCTCCTGAGCTTGTAACGTCATACGAAAAATACCTTTTACAAGAGGTCTGAGCCTGCGCTTGTCTCCATGATTCCCTTCGGGAAACATTCCAATAGGATTGAGTTTGTTTCTGAATACCTGCAAGGTTTTTTCAAAAACCTCCTCATTCCTCCTGACATTATCGATGCCATCCCTGATACGATAAATTGGCATGATATTCAGAAATCTTAGAAAATGGATAAGAATTCTTCCTTTAAAAATATCTGCCCTTGCCATAAACACAATCTGAAACGGAGTATTGCAAACAAAAACCAAGGCATCCATCAAAGCGTTTTGATGATTGGGTGCCAGTACAATCGGTTGATTCTTTGGAATGTTTTGAAGATTTTTTACCGATATCTTTTTATAAAATATTCTGTAACAAAATTTTACATATTGTTGAACCAGCCAGTAATCCCATGTCCACTGATCTATTCTCCTCTTCCCCATATACACCTTATGTTAATTCGTTGATACAAAGATATAATTTCGGATGTGTTAAAAAAAAATTGTTATGTATACACATCGTTTGCATTAGAAACTTTTAGCATCAATTTTTATGACAATTAAGTACCGGATAAACAAAGATTTTAATCAGAAGGTTTAAAACTTTCGTTTTAAACTTAATTTGAGATTACCTGAAAACCAAAAAAGTTTCGTAAATTATATATACAATTAATTTGGTTAAATAAAAAGGCAATATGAACGTATATAAAATTTTTATCACGGGAATCATCCTGATTTTTGCAGTTAATGCTTTAGACGCACAATACGTTGTAGACCTACATGATGTAAATTACAATGGTCTGCCTGAGAATCATTTTAATGAATACAATAACCTATCAGTACATTTTTTAAACTACACGAATGATCTCAATTTACCCATTTCTCAAAAAAATAATGATGTTTTGATGATTGGCGGAAATCTGGATAGACTTATGGCCTACACAGATGATGAAAATCTTAAAAACAGTTTTTACCTGGAATCAGGGGTAGCATTCAGATTTAGATTTGACGATTCACAACAACCAAAACCATAAAGAACATAATTTTAAACCAACAAATATGAGTAATTTATTTTTCGCCTGGAAAGAAGAATACGCAACGGGTATTGAGGTTATTGATTCCCAGCATAAGAAACTGGTGAATCTTATCGACAAGCTTTACGTCACATTTATGGAGCAAACTGAGAGGGAAAACCTGGATTCAATCCTTCAGGAAGTGCTTGATTATGCACATTACCATTTTGATACCGAAGCCAGTCTGATGCGTAAGCATAATTTTCCGGGAATTAAAGAACATATTGCCCAACACGATGCCTTCGAATCTAAAGCAATAGAAGTCAGGCATAAACATCGTCATGGGGGAACAGTTACTTCCACCCTGATGAATTTCCTGCGTAACTGGTTAAATGATCACATTCTAAAGGCTGACAGGGAGTATATTCCTTATATTAAAAATCAGTGATATCTTCTACAGATTCTTTAAAACTGTCAGGGCATTTTCCATAATATTGTTAACAATATCCCTGTTTTCGGCTTCAGCGTATAATCTAAGCAAAGGTTCAGTGCCTGAGGGGCGAATTAACAACCATTGGTTTTCATTAAAATGAAATTTGTATCCATCCAGATTTTCTACTCTTTGCACCTGGTAGCTGCCAAAAGAGGTAAAGCTGCCATCGCTGCATTTTTGGATAATTTTATTTCTTATGTTTTTATTTAGATTTACATTCTGACGTTCACATGCAAATGGCCCTGTTATTGCATATACTTCTTCTACAAGTTCTTTCAACGATTTTCCGCTATCAATCATCCATTGTAATATCATTAATCCGGCCCAGATACCATCGCGTTCAGGTATATGTGTACCAAATGCTATTCCGCCCGATTCTTCACCTCCGATAAGTACATCTTCAGCAATCATAATGCGGGTAATTTCCCTGAATCCAATTTTAACACGATCAGTATTCAATCCATAATATGAACATAGTTTTTCTACTTTTGTAGTGGTGGAAAATGAAACGGCAACAGTACCGGTTTGTTTTTTATATCCGGCAAGATAATGAATGAATAGGAGGATGATATGGTGAGGATCGATAAAATTACCTTCATGGTCATATAATGCAATTCTGTCTCCGTCGCCATCGGTGGCCAGTCCGCAGTTATATTCTTTACTGCTCCAAATAAATTCCGACAGTTCATGGAGATTTTTATGTATGGGTTCAGGCGGAATGCCCATGAAGGTTGGATTCACCTCACAATGAAAAAGCTTTGAATCGGGAAATAGTTTTTTAAAAATATTTTGCCCGCTGCCGTACATTGCATCAAAAGCATATTTCTTATTTAAGGTAGCAATAGTCTCGCAATCGAAAGTATCCCTAATCTGTTTAATATAAATGGTTTCCAAATCAATGTATTGGATCAGTCCCTGTTCCAGCAGGTAATTCCAATTGAGCAAATCCAAATCTATTTCATAGCTGTCATTCAGCAGATATTCGACATCTTTTATATCTTTTTCTGCCAATGCTCCTCCATGATCTCCTCTTAATTTAAATCCGTTGTATTCAGCAGGATTATGACTGGCAGTAATAACAATACCACAATTAGCCTTGAGCTTTGTTATTCCAAGAGAAACAGCCGGGGTTGAGACAAAATGTTCAGGGATATAAACACGGATACCTTTAGAAGCTAAAATTTTTGCGGCAGCCTCCATAAACATTTCCCCCCCAAAACGACAGTCGTAACCTACAACTACAGTTGGATTTTTATATTTTTTTGTTAACCATTGAGCCGTAGCATAGGTAATTTTTGAAACATTTGCTATGGTGAAATCCTTAGCTATAATTGCTCTCCAGCCATCTGTACCAAATTTTATTCTATCCATTCGTAATAAATATTAACGTAATTAAACACCATAGAAAAACAATGATTAAATTACATCAAACTTTTCATACCTTAAAAAAAAGTAATTCACCATTACCTGTAAATCTTTCGTCTGGAAAGAGCTCTTTGATAAAGACGTGCGTTTTTGTTATGCTGAGCCAGGGTCTTTGCAAATACATGGTAGCCTGAAAAATCATCCCTGGCACAAAAATAGTAGTAATCATGCTTTTCATAATCAAGCACGGCATCAATAGTCTTTATTGAAGGAATACGGATAGGACCCGGCGGCAATCCGGCATATTTATATGTATTATATGGAGATTCTGCATCGGTCTGATTGGTTAATACCCTGTTGATATTAAAATTTCCCAGGGAATATTTAATGGTAGGATCTGCCTGTAATCTGATTCCCTTTTCCAATCTGTTCATATATACTCCTGCAATTTTTGATTTTTCATCATCTTTGCGGGTCTCTTCTCCAACTATAGATGCAAGCGTAGTAACTTCAACAGGGGTAAGTCCCATATTTTTAGCCTTTTGAAGCCTTTCATTATCCCAGAATTTGGTATATTCCTTCTGCATCCTCATAAAAAAACTCAAGGCATCTGTATTCCACCAAAATTCATAAGAATTCGGAATAAACATTGCTATTACCGTAGCATAATTGAAACCTTGTTCTTTCAGAAAATCTTTATTGTTAAATAATTTCATAATGGATGCAGAATCAGCTTCGATCTGTTCTGAAATTCTTGAGGCAAGCTGTTCAAGATATCTGATATTGTTAAAAGTTAATGTTACAGGTTTTTGTAACCCGGCCCTGAGCATGTTTATTAAATGATTATTAGACATTCTTTTTTTTATAATGTAACGACCGGGGTAAACATGTTTTGAATAATTTTTTCTTTTTGCACACCAGTCAAACGTTTCGACATTTACTAATATCTTATCTTTCTTCAGAATATTCAAAACATCTTCGTAGGTGGAGCCTGTCGGTATATACAGAAAATATTGTTTGGTTGAAAGTTTAACATTAGGCACATATGCCTTCTGATATGTACCAACACCCCAGAAACCAATAATTATAAATATAATTACAAGGGCATATAAAATAAACTTTATTATTTTATGTTCCTGCATCTTTATAAATTCTTAATCCAGCATATTTAAAAAACTCTATAATTATGCTTTTATTACATAGAGCTGACCTGCCTCGTCCCGTATAACTTTCACCTTTACACCCTTGTCGATATACCCTATTTCTGCTTTGGCATCAAATATTTCGCCATCAATTTCAATCATTCCCGATGGCCTTAAAATCGTATAGGCTGTACCTGTTTTACCTATCATTTCTTTTTGATGAAGATCAATACCAACATAGCCATCTTCCTGTTTTTGAACCGTATTGAGAGCGAATTTAAAGGTTTTGGAGGTAAATAGTTTTTTACTTATCAGTATGGAAGAAACAAATGCCACCGAAATTGAAAAGAACACAATTAAAAACGCCTTCATTACTTTATCCAATGCCTGGATCCCTTCAAACTTGAAGGCAACGTTATCAACCATTGCCATGGTCAGACCCAAAATAATCAGAATTATCCCGGATATTCCGGCAATTCCAAACCCTGGAATTACAAATATTTCGAGTCCCAAAAGAATTAACCCGGCAATAAAGGCAATTAATTCCCAGTTTTGTGCAAGGCCTTCGAGGTAAAGCGGGGCAAAGTACAATAGAGCAGCGAAAACTGCTGTTGCCAGCGGAAATCCTATTCCGGGTGTTTGCAATTCAAAATAAATACCCCCGATAATTAATACTATTAACAATCCCTGAATAATAGGACGTAATAAAAATCCAATTAATTTATCAACACCTGATTCTTTAAATTCCACAAGATTATAATTGGAAATACCTGCTTCTTTTAACACCGATGGAATACTTTCAGCAATACCTTCACAGTAACCATTTTTGAGCGCTTCATCTGCTGTAAATGTAAGAACCTGTCCTGAAGCCACAACACCTGGAACTTCAAGAACCGGATCTACCATCGCTTCAGCAATTTTAGGATCTCTGCGCCATTTAATAAGGGTATCATTTCCTTTTATAATTGTATCCTTTCCGTGAGCCTCTGCCGTGGCACGCATTGTTGAACGCATAAATGACTGGTATTTATCAGGTACCTGTTCTCCTGACTGATTAACAACCGTTGCAGCACCGATGCTTCCGCCGGGCCGCATATAAATGCTGTCGCAAGCTATCGAAATTAATGATCCGGCAGATATAGCCTGGTTATCAATAAAAACCATCACTGGAATTCGTGAATTTAGAATTCTGGTTCGGATAGAATCGGCAATATTAACCATCCCACCATAGGTATTCAAGTGAATTAGAATATAGTCGGCTTTAATTTTTTCGGCCTCCTCAAATGCGCGTTGTGTCAGTCTCCAGATGGGTTTGGCAATTTCATCCTGAATATTAAACTGAAATACAACTATTTTTTTTGAACGTTTGGGCATTTCGGTTTTCGTGGTATCTACAACTGCCGAAATATTCATCAGGATAATAATCAGGATAAATATTTTCCTGAAATTAAGGTACCATTTTTTCATTTTATTCGTCTGGCTATTTTAAAAGTTGTCTAAATTAAAAAATATTCCTATGGTTGAACGAATCTTTGAATTCAAATTTAGCAATACAAATAATATTATTCATACCGAACTTCTATAAACCTCGAAGTTAATAATGCACCTTACCAACTCGTTCACAATTATATTTTTCCTAAATTTGCATTTATCTAAACGTTTACTATGGATTTAAATTCATTGCATGCCATTTCTCCGATAGATGGCAGATACAGAACCAAAACCGGAGAACTGGAAAATTATTTTTCTGAATTTGCTCTTATCAGGTACAGAGTACTTATTGAAATTGAATATTTTATAGCTCTTTGCGATATTCCTCTTAATCAACTTAAAAACTTTGATAAACAGAATTTTAGCAAGGTACGGGATATTGTTAAGAATTTTAATATTTCTGATGCTCAACATATTAAAGATATAGAGAAAGTATCCAACCATGATGTTAAAGCTGTTGAATATTTTTTAAAGGAAAAATTCAGTAGTCTTGGATTAGAAAAATTTGCAGAATTCATTCATTTTGGACTTACTTCTCAGGATATCAATAATACAGCCATACCCCTTTCGTTGAAAGAGGTCTTGATGAATGTTTATTTGCCATTCTTAAGCAAAGTTATCGACCGGTTGAAAGAGCTTTCGGAGGATTGGAAAAGCGTTTCCATGTTAGCCAGAACGCACGGTCAGCCTGCATCTCCTACGCGGCTTGGAAAAGAAATTAGGGTATTTGTTGAAAGACTTGTAACACAACAGATACAATTAAAAAGCATTCCCTTTTCGGCAAAGTTTGGAGGAGCCACCGGAAATTTTAATGCACACCATGTTGCCTATCCTGAGATAGATTGGGTAAAATTTGCAAATCATTTGGTAAATGATGTTCTGGGGTTGAGCAGGAGTCAGACAACCACCCAGATTGAACACTATGACAACTTAGCTGCCATTTTTGATTGTTTGAAAAGAATAAATACCATTTTGATTGACCTTGATCGGGATATCTGGACATACATTTCTCTTGAATATTTTAAGCAAAAAATAAAAGAAGGGGAAGTGGGCTCATCCACCATGCCGCATAAAGTGAACCCAATAGATTTTGAAAACTCAGAAGGTAACCTGGGAATAGCCAATGCCATTTTTGAACATTTATCGGCTAAGCTTCCAATTTCAAGACTTCAGAGAGATCTGACCGATTCCACCGTTTTACGAAATATCGGAGTTCCTGTTGCACATACAATTTTGGCGCTGGATTCTCTAATGAAAGGATTAAATAAGTTGTTACTTAATGATATTAAAATTAAAGCGGAATTGGAATCTAACTGGAATGTAATTTCAGAAGCAATTCAAACCATACTCAGGAGAGAGGGATATCCCAAACCTTATGAAGCGCTTAAAGATTTGACCCGTGTGCATAAGGAGATTGATCAAAAAACAATGCATGAATTTATAGATAAACTGGATGTTAAAGATGAGATTAAGACAGAGCTTAAAAGTATAACTCCATTAAATTATACAGGGATCTGATAATGCAAACTTCTGAAATTATCCCGGTTACATTCATATTAAATACTTATATAATTCGTTCTTGAATAACTATTTTATATCAGGACTTTTTGATACTAAATTGAAGAAGAATATCTTATACTAAATGCGCGATATTTTCAAAATATTCAGTAGGTTTTTACCCGGTTATAAAAAAGACATTGTATTAAATATTGTTTATAATTTTTTCGGGGCACTGTTTGGAGTATTTTCATTTGTTACCATGATTCCTGTGCTAAAAATTCTCTTCAAACTGCAGGGAAATATTTACACACATATTCCAATCCATTTATCCGAACTCTCACTAAAGGAATTAATCAAGGCCGGTGAAAATAATATTTATGCTTATATTGCTCAGATTATACAACAACATAGCGCTACCAGGGCTTTAGTCTACATTGGCCTATTCCTTGTCCTGATGGTACTATTCAAGACAGGTTTTACATATATGGCCAGCTATTTCATGGTAAATATCAGAAACGGAGTAGTAAGGGATATCCGAAATAAAATTTATAATAAAGCTATTTTTCTACCCATCTCTTTTTTTAGCGAGGAACGTAAGGGAGATATCATGTCAAGAATGACAGGGGATGTTATTGAAATTGAGGTTTCTGTAATGAATTCTCTTGAAATGTTTTTTAAAAATCCTATCATTATCCTGGTTTCAGTCGTTACCATGTTTGTTATGAGTTGGCAACTCACCTTGTTTGTCTTTTTACTTTTTCCATTGGCAGGCGCCATCATTGGAAGAATTGGCAAAAGTCTTAAAAAACGTTCACTTGCAGGGCAGAATAAAATGGGAGAGATTCTCTCCACCATTGAGGAAACACTATCCGGTTTGCGAATTATCAAGGCTTTCAATGCAGAAAAGAAAATGGAGTCAAAGTTTTCAAAAGAAACTGAATCCTATAGAAGAATAATGAACAAACTAATGAGAAGAAATTTTCTTGCCCATCCGGTAAGTGAATTTCTGGGAACAGCTGTAATTGTCATAGTCATGTGGTTTGGGGGACATTTAATACTAAATAATACAAGCACTCTGGGAGCTGAAGAATTCCTTGTTTACCTGGTGGTATTTTACAGCATAATCAATCCAACCAAAGCATTTTCACAGGCAATGTACAATATTCAGAAAGGACTTGCATCCATGCAACGTATCGATAAAGTGTTGAAGGCAAAATCAAACATTGTTGAAAAAAATAATGCGCTTTCGATAAAAAAATTTAATGATACCATCGAATTTAAAGATGTACATTTCAAGTATAAAAAGGAATATGTACTGAAAAATATCGATCTCAGAATAGAAAAAGGAAAAACCATTGCACTTGTCGGACAATCCGGTTCAGGAAAATCGACCCTGGTGGATTTGATTCCAAGATTTTATGATGCAATAATGGGAGAAATACATTTAGACGGAATCAATATTAAAGATTATAAAATAAATGATTTACGTGGTTTGATGGGAATTGTTAATCAGGATCCGATCCTATTCAACGACACATTTTTTAACAATATTGCATTTAGTGTGGATGTTGCAAGTGAGGAAGATGTTATTGCTGCAGCCAAAGTGGCCAATGCACATGAATTTATTATAAATACTGAAAATGGTTATCAGGCAAACATAGGTGACAGGGGAGGCAAATTATCAGGAGGTCAAAGACAACGAATAAGTATTGCCAGGGCGGTTCTAAAAAATCCACCTATCCTGATTCTTGATGAAGCTACCTCTGCGCTTGACACCGAGTCGGAAAGATTAGTTCAGGATGCCCTGACCAGACTTATGAAAAACAGAACATCGGTTATTATTGCCCACAGACTTTCAACTATTGTGCATGCAGATGAAATCTGTGTTATTAATAATGGTGAAATTGTGGAACGGGGTAAGCATGAACAGTTGATCGCCTTAAACGGAGAATACAAGAAATATTTTGATATGCAAAATTTTGGTTAGGAAAGATTGCTTTTTTTTTAATCTATATAATGAATTTATTTTGAGGATATTATCAGATCAATTGTATTTTGATTATAGCTTTCAAGTATTGACTTTTATTTTCATTTTTTGTACATTTGATTTTGAAGCTGTTTTAAATGAGTTTATTTTTGAATTCGTTTCATAAAAATTAATATCATGGATTTTTTATTAATCCGGGAAAATTCATAAGTTATAAGTATATAATAATTTAGACGAATTCTTAATTGTTTTTCCAGTAAAGTTTAATTGAAACAATATATTGTTATAAGTGTTTATTATTATATGGGATTTCGAGTGTTATCATACCCGATAAATTAATTTTTGGTTTTAGGTAATGGATTTATAACACATGTTAAAATTAAAATATGATTAAAGGCTAATTTATATCAGATATTTTGTTAAATGATTATCTGAAATATTTTATTTAGGCAGATTTCTTTATTAATGAAAGGATCAGACCAAACACTTATAGGTTATGAAAATACTAAAAAATCTTATTCAGCTTTTTGCTGGATTTTTTCTTATTTCTTCGTTGTTTGGTTTCAACATCGATTCAAATTCAAAAGCTAAATCAGAAAACTTATTATCATATCTTCACGTAATAGTATCTGATATTCCGGATCAGACCGCGCCGGAAGGAAGTTCCTTTACCATAAATTTAAACGATTATGTAAGTGACCCCTTCTATCCTGATGAACAAATTAATTGGGATTATTCAGGTGCTTTAAATTTAAATGTAAGCATTAACTCAACCACGAATGTTGCTACTATCACTCCACTTTCAGCTGACTGGAATGGCAGTGTTACAATTACATTTACAGCCAATAATCAAAATGTAAATTCGGGTTTGACCTCAATTGGTTCATGGAAATATAATACAATCACTAACCATAATAGGGGAGAATATAAGAGTATCAGAGCTGCCCCGATCACTCAATCAGGATCTTTGATAGGTGACACTATTCAAAGTGACTTGTATGGAGCAATTAACAAACATCCAAGTGCTTCCATCAGCGGGATTGACTCAATATGCCCTGGTGACACAGCCACCTTGACAATTATCCTAACCAGGGGAGTTCTTCCCTGGAGCTTCACATATACCAGAAATGGCAGGGACCGCAAAACAATTTCAGGCATCAATAATGTCACATACAATTTGGAATCCACCCAGGATGGAAATTATGTGCTCACTTCAATGAGAGATGCATTCCATGATGGTAAAGTATCAGGTACAGGCAAAGTAATCTATCGAAAAGTCCCTACAGCAATTTTATCCGGAGGAGAAACAATTTGCGAAGGAACTATTGCTGCACTTAATGCCAATTTAACAGGTACATCTCCATGGAAAATAACCTATAAGAAAGATAATCTTACAGCGAGCTCTGTGGATAATATTTTAAGCAGTCCATCACGGTTTGAAGTGAATGCTGCCGGTAAATATACCTTGAATTCGGTTACTGACAGATACTGCTCCGGAACAGTTACAGGTTCTGCTATAGTCTCGGTTATTTCTGCACCAGATGTGAAAATTTCGGGACTGAACCAGGCCTATAGTGTTGAAAGTAATCCGGTACCTATATCTGGAAGTCCAATAGGAGGAGAATTTTTTGGTGAAGGATTACTAAATAAAGACGATACTGTTTTTTTTCTACCTGCATGGGCCGGAATTGAGGGATCTCCTCATAAAATATCATATATATATCAGAGTCCCTCAACCGGATGTTTTGGCAAAGATTCTGTATTGGTAGATATTCTCACAGTACAGGCAAATTTTATTTTTCCGGACAACAGATTGTTGTTTTGTTATAATGATGAACCTTTTATCGTTAAAGTGGCAAACAGTTATAATGTTATCGGGCAATTCATCATTTCGGGTGGTGTCGGCCTTACTGATAACGGGGATAACACAGCTATCATTGATCCTTTCAAATTGGCAGGAGGAATATATGAGGTAACATACAAATATTTCTATAAAACATGGTTCTCAAGAACCGAAAAAATTACAATTGAATATGTAAATCCTATTTGGTTCATAGGCTTTGAAAAAAATATTTATTGCACAAACGACAATACTGTTTTGCTAAATGGCAATGTAGAAAATGGAGTGTTTTCTGGTAGTACTGTAACAGGTAACAATCAACAGGGATATTACTTCTGGCCAGCATATGCCCGTACCGGAAACGATACAATTTTTTATACACTTAATACAATAAATGGATGTTCGAGATCGGTTTCGGAAGTTATTACAATTAACAAAGCACCGGTTATTGATTTTAATACTGATGAAAATTGTATTTCAAATAATTCAGAAAAACCAATAAAATTCATTAATAAATCAGAATCAACTGATAGTATTGTAAGCTGGCGTTGGGATTTTGATGATCCGGGTTCGGGAGCAAATAATATAAGTAGCGAAACGAATCCAACTCATTATTACACTTCAGCAGGAAGCTATTATGTTTCATTACAAGCTACAGATAATAACGGATGTGTCGGCTTAAAAGATATTAAGTTTTCATTTGGAAATTTACCTCACAGTGACTTCGTATGGAATTCTGAGTGTTTTCATGAAGGTCAATCCATAGAATTAACAAACAAATCGACAATAAAGGTTGGAATTCTGGATAAATATAAGTGGAATATCCGTAGTTCCGATATGTCTGAAGAGTCTGATTCTGAAAATGTATCGATTCTTTTCAATAATCCGGGAGACTATTTGGTTAGTTTAGTCGTTGAAACAAATTTTGGATGCTTGGATTCAGTTGAAAAAACTTTTCCCGTCAGACCCACAATCAAAGTGACCGGTAACAATTATTTTGAAGATTTTGAAACAGGTTTAAACGGTTGGAGTTCTGCTGCGGTAAAATCAGATGGATTCAACAGCTGGAATTTTGGGAATTCTGATAATGGATTTCCTGGAGGTGCCGCTTCAGGTATTAATTCCTGGTACACAAAATTGCAGTATGGAACTAAAGAACAATCGTGGGTTATTAGTCCTTGTTTTGACTTCTCTTATAGCAAAAAACCCATGATAAAATTTGATGCGCTTAGAGACTTTGATCAATTAAGAGATGGAGCAGTTCTTCAGTACACAGATGATAATGGCTCACACTGGGCAAATATCGGAGATTTAAATGATGGAATTAACTGGTACAATGTATATGATATTATTGGAAATCCTGGGGAACAGCAAATCGGTTGGTCAAATATTAAAGATACCAATTGGGTTGAAATGAGGCATAGTCTTGATTCTCTTGTTGGTATGTCTCAGGTTCAATTTAGAATAGCCTATGGTTCTGATGGAACCAATACATATAATAATGGATTTGCATTTGATAATTTCTGGTTAGGAGAACGAACTAAAATGGTTTTACTCGAACATTTTACAAATAATTCAGATACAACCAGCATTCTGTCTAATCAGATATTAGAGAATATTATTGACAACCTCAACAAGGATGTTATAAACCTTGAATATCACACATCATTTCCAGGTAATGACTTATTAAATTTAATTAATCCAATGGTTCCTGAGGCACGTGTTTTCTATTACGGATTATCAAATGTGCCTTACACATTGATGGATGGCGGAATAAACGGTAAATATCTGTTTGATTATCATCTTAAAGATCCTGACAAAAAAGACCTGCTTCTTGAATCATTGAAGGATCCTGAGTTTCAATTAAAACTGAACACAATATATTCCGATAATTCGGTGAATATAAATGTAACAATGACCGCCCTAAAAGCGATTTCTTTAAGGGAATTAACTTTGCATTCTGTGATTATTGAAAAAGAATTAAATGATATAAACAGCGTTTACGGTCCTGAAACCTTTTATAATGTGGTAAGAGACTTTATTCCAAATACTTCGGGTACTTATATATACAAGACATGGAATCCCGGTTCTGAAGAAAACATAAATTATACATGGAATTACAGTAATGTTACTGATAAAGAGCAACTTCGGGTAATTGTTTTTTTACAGGATGAGAGTACAAAAGAAATTTTCCAGGCAGCTATCGATAAGACAGATTTTTTAAGTCCTGTTCAGGAACATCCTCATGATAACCTCCGGCAAAATTTTATTTGTAGTCCAAATCCGGCTGACAATCATGCCATACTTAAATTTAGCCAACCACTCTTAAATAATTGTATTTTAACTCTTCAGGCTCTTGATGGGAAAATTATCTTACAGCAAAAGATTAATGCAGGCGCTATCGAATATAATTTAAATACTTCCTCTCTTGCACAAGATGCGTATATAATCTCGGTCTCCTCGAATTATCATCTTCTCAAACCGGTAAAACTTATTATAAGTCATTAAAAATAAATAATATATAACATTCTGATTAACAACTTTTCAAAGACAAAATAGAATCCAAATAAATCACAATTCATGTTCAAATTCCAGAGGAATCGAAAAATAAAATATTGTGCCACCATTTTGATTTGGCTTATGCCACAATTCACCACCAAGCATTTCGGCGAGTTGTTTTGAGATGGATAAACCTAATCCAAATCCGGGATATAATTTTCCATCTTTTGAATTTAGCTTAACAAAACGGTTAAATACTTTTTCGCCCAGATCGTCACTAATTCCGATGCCTGTGTCTTTAACATAGAATACAATATTCTCATTTTGTTTCTGGTATCCATATTCAATCATTCCCTGTTCTGTAAATTTCAGCGCATTATTTATAAGATTATAAAGTACCTGCTTCAAACGTAATCCATCGGTTTTTACCATTATACCATTCTGGGTTATGTTTGTTTTAAAAACTACTTTAATATGTTCTTTCTCACATCTTATTTTTTCGCGTTCCATATACAAATTCATTTCAGTCAATAACTCCGGAATACTTACATTGCTGATATTAAATTCAAGTTGCCCGGCTTCTATTTTTGATACATCAATTATATCGTTTATCAGCATTAAGAGATGATCTGAGGAAGTTCGTATATATTTCGCCATATTTTTAATTTCTTCTTCTGTAAGATTTCTTTCAGAAAGCAGGTAAGAGAAACCAACAATTGAATTCAAAGGCGTTCTTATTTCATGCGACATATTTGCCAGAAATGCAGACTTTAATTTGTCAGATTCTTCTGCTTTTTTCCTTGATACAATTAATTCCTGTTCAAATTGTTTT
The DNA here is from genome assembly GCA_963781805.1 of uncultured Bacteroidales bacterium. GTDB lineage: Bacteria > Bacteroidota > Bacteroidia > Bacteroidales > UBA10428 > JAFGPL01. The sequence continues at coordinate 2,617,811 of CAWAHF010000004.1, read as the reverse complement.
TGTCTTGTGATATCAATTCCAATACCTCTAATACCTACAGGCTTACCGTCCTTCAACATCAAGGTTGGGTGAATTTCATAAAGATATCTCACATCATCCTTGCTTAAAACAGTATAAACGGAATTATCCGGAGTCAATCTGTGAGTTAGTTTGCTGATATTTTCCCTCACTCTCTCTTTATCTTCAGGTGCAATGAGATCAAACATACTTATTCCATGACTAAAATCCTCCTTAGTAAATCCGAATTTGTCAAGTGCGTGATTGTTCACAAATTGGAACCGGCCGTTGAAATCTATCTCAAATACTATTTGAGGAAGCAGTTCGGCAAATTCACGAAACTTTGATTCGCTTTCTCTAAACTTCTTTTCTACCTTGACTCGTTTGATATAGCTGGCAATTAAAAATATAATGACTGTAAAAAGTACAAGAATAAAAGCTAATATCGCCAGAACTTCCCTCCGGTATTCTTCAAGGATTTTTTTAGGTTTATTGATAAAAACAGCATCCTGTGGAAAATTATTTAAATTAAGATTGAATTTTTTAAGAATATTGTAGTCAAAGACAAATTCACCTCCCTGGATGGCTGCTTTTGGAATTATATTTTTATCTACACCATCAAGTATTTTTAAAGCTAATTCAGCTGTTTGTAATCCATGAATCAAACCAGATCTCACAAATCCTCCTATCACTCCCTGTCCAATTATATTCCGATAACTTGTGTAGACAGGTACGTTGGAATGCCGGGCCAACTCTACTCCAAGATTTTCGGGCACTACAGGATTACCATATGAATCAACCCCTATACCGTGGTAATAAATCACACTTTTGCCCTTTATATTTTCTACAACTTTTAACAGACTTTCTACAGTATAATTATCCAGAAATATAAGTTGCGTTTTTACGTTCATATCTCCAAAGCATTTTTTAATGATTGCTTCTCTGATTTTACCGGTTGAACTATTTTCTGATATAAAATAAAAACGATCAAGATCATTGTTATGGATTTTAATAATAGCATCAAAGATGGGAAGCCAGTCATCTGTTTCCAGAATACCAAAATAATTTTGGTTTTCGATTTTATAGTCTTCAAAGTTAGAGATACCACAAAATACAACAGGAACATTCCATTTTTTATCCAGCTGATTTTTCACTACAAAATCCAGCGCATTATTATCAGAAGTTATAAGTAAATCAAGTTTATAACTACAGTACTTCTCTATAATATACTCCTTGAAATGTTCCTGACTTGCCAAATCAGAAAATCTTTTGGCATCCTCATATTCAACAAACAGATTTATATCAGGTCTGCCGGAAATTGCCTCCTTTACTCCGCTGGTAATTCCGTCAGTCCAGGTAAAACCAGGGTGATATGAATTGATTAGCAGGATATTTTTTGTAGAAAAACCATCAGTAAAAATTGAAAAGAATATGTTTAACCAAATGAAATACCTTATCATACTTAATTATTGTTGAATCTAAAAAGAAAGCGTTTGTGTGATTCCTGATTTTTTATTGAACTGTCAATATTTAAATGAAGCTACAAATATAAGTAAACTTTGTAATCCACAATTTGTTTGTCAGTATCGACTAAATCCATTTAAAAACTATCATAAATCGCATAGCATTTAAATTTTAATCCAAAGAATTAAATTTACAATAACTTATGTTTTATCCGAATGATAATTATTGCTTTAACAGACCTTCATGGAAATACAAATTATGTTCACAGAATTTCCGAAAAAATCGCCTCCGCTGACTGCGTAATCGTATCAGGAGATATCACTCATTTTGGAAACGAGCATGATGCAGACCATGTCTTGGGGAAAATATCCCGCTTAAATAGCAATATATTTGCTGTTTCTGGAAACTGCGATTACCCGGGGGTTGAAGAATATTTGGAAGAAAAGGGGTGGAATAATCATGGCAAAGTTTTAAGCTTTAAATACATTTCGCTTTTAGGACTGAAAGGTTCCCTTCCTTGTCCCGGAAAAACTCCGGAAGAATATACCGAAGAAGAATTTGAATTTTATATTTCATCATTACGAAATAAAATTGATGATGAATCCCTAAAAATCTTTATTTCTCATCAACCACCTTATAATACAGTGACTGATAAGGTATTCTCTGGTATCCATGTTGGAAGCACTTCTATCAGGAAATTTATTGAGAACATTCAACCCATACTTGTTTTTACAGGTCATATACATGAAGGTATGGGGATAGATTCAATTGGTACTACAACCCTTATAAACCCAGGTCTGTTTCGGGAGGGAAATTATGCACTGGTAAAAATTACAAATGGAAAAATAACGGAGGCGGAAATCAGGAAAGCATAGTACGCTATTATACTTGTTTTTTCCATCTGTTTGTGACATTCTCAAAATAATCAAGCAACTTTTTTAAAAGTCTGAAATACAATACCAGGAAAAGAATTGCAGACATAAGCCAGATAATAATTGTATTAACCCAGAATGTACTGTAGTACATTCCAAGAAACTGCTTTCTTGGAGCATAAAAATGTGCCTTGATACATTTATTTTCAGGATCCAGATAAATAGGATCTATTTTCTGGTATAAAAGCCCGTTATACTCTACAATCCTTACGACCTCATTGCTGTTCTCAACAAATTCGGCCAGTTTATCGTTGTGAAATTCCCGTTTAAGTCTTAAGAATGCTTCTTTTTCCTCGGGTGTATTCTGGTATTCTCGTATAATTCTGTCGCGATCATCGTTTGCCCTGTTATAAATCCTGATGTATACCTTGTTTACCGTGTTGATGTAATCTTTGCTTTTGGCAATAATATCATCATTTAACCGATCAAGATAGAGGTATTCGAGGTATGGGAAATCCATTTTTTTAGTTTTCGCTAATTTTTTAGATACCTCACCGTTTAGTTCTTTACCGATTTCATTTCTCAATACAAGCAGGTTGTACTCACTTTTTTCTTTGAAATCCGGATTTGTATAGTTCTTTTCAAGAAAATCAAGCTTATTGAGAAGGTTCTTTACCCAGTAATTCTTTTTGAACTCAGCATTACTCATCACCTTATTGTAAGGATAAAACTGTCTCATATATTTATTTTCCATAAACTGATTAACCGCAAGTGCTTCGTAACCCCAACGAGCAGTCATAACTTCACCGTAAACAGGAATACTGCTCGGAGATGAAATTGTTGGATTTAGTTTTTCATATTTTACGATTACCCCGCTCAAGATAATCTGTGGAATTACTAAAAAGGGTATGAGAATATAAATTGTAACCACGGTTTTGAAACTATCCGATATTACCAATCCCATAATATTTGAGGCTGCCCATGCACTGAATAAAATCAGCCAGTATTCGGCAAACATTCCTTTGATCTGAATGATACTATTCCCCACCAACACAAAAGTAAATGCCTGTATGGCTGAAATTCCCAACATAACTGCTACTTTTGAAAGAAGATAGCTCATCCAGCTAAGGTTAAGAAATGCTTCTCTTTTTAAAATTTTCCTGTCTTTGATAATTTCTTCAGCGCTGACTGTTAATCCCATAAAAATGGCCACGATTACCGACATAAAAATATAAACAGGCAGGTTGCTGTTCCCCATAAACGTATAACCGAGTTCGTTGGTGGCGCTAACATCATAATATTTTATAATAAATGAAAGAATGAACGCAAGTAGCGGCGCTTCCAGAAATGTAATAATAAGATATTGTGCATTCGCCAGCTTGGATAAAACATCCCGGGTGACAAAAATAAAAAACTGTTTTAGCCGGTGTGGTATACTGAAAGAAATACAGGGAATTTCACCAAATCGTTTTGACTTTTCCTTTTTGACATCTGTCTTTTCCTCGTAATATTGGTTCCACTCTTTTGGTGATATCTTTCGGTTGTAAGTTTGCTTTCCATATTCATCCACAATCAACGATTCAACTATGTTGAAAATTTGTTCGGGGTTTACATTACCGCAAATGTGGCATTCGCTTTCTGACCAGTTTGCCTGGTGAACTTTTGATTTGAAATATACAATAGAATCAATCGGATCTCCGTTATAAATCAGGTAGCCGCCGGTATCGAGGATCAACAACCGGTCGAACATTTTAAATATATCCGATGATGGCTGATGTATCACAACAAACACCAGTTTGCCCTTCAACGTTAGGTCCTTAAGCAGGTCCATAATATTTTCCGAGTCTCTCGACGATAATCCTGAGGTGGGTTCGTCAAGAAATAACACTGCCGGTTCGCGTATAAGTTCCAGGGCAATATTTAACCTTTTACGCTGGCCCCCGCTGATTTTTTTATTTAACGGTGAACCCACCAGAATATCTTTGATTTCAAATAATCCAAGATTATGCAATACTTTGTTTACACTCTCATTAATCTCTGTTTCAGAATAATGACTAAAACAAAGTTTGGCATTATAGTATAGATTCTGTTGAACCGTAAGTTCTTCAATCAATAAATCGTCCTGTGATACATGCCCGATTAATCCATCAATCTTATCCTTTTCTTCGTGAATATCAATTCCGTTTATAAATATTTTGCCTGTCGTTGGTTTGGCAGAACCGTTTAATACATTAAGTAGGGTTGACTTACCAGCGCCGCTGGCTCCCATAATACCCACCAGTCTTCCGGATTCTTCTGTAAAACTCATCGGATATAAGCCGATTTTGTTATTCTTGAACTTATAACTGATTTCCTTTACATCGAAAACTATTTTTGATTTCTGAGAATCATCGTTAAATGTAGTGACTATATCACTGTAATATATTGGTTTAACATGATGATTACGGATTGATGAACCGGTATGTAAAACGTATGCCCTATCCTGTTGCAGAAGTTGGCCGTTAACGTACATTTCACTAACACCATTATATTTAAGAAAATAAATATTTGCCGACGAAATACACATGATCCGTATCTGACCAACCAGAAATTCGGAGTATAAATGTTTGGTTTTTGGATGTACAAAATTCCTGTTATTATCAATAATCAGGATATCCGGCCTGTTAGGCATCTCATCGAATTTACTAAGTGTAAACTCTTTTATCAGAAAATATTCTGATTCAGTTATATGGAAGGAAGATGCTACCGTTTCGAGAAATTCAAATTCCTGATCGGTTATCATGCTCGAATCGGAATTAACAAATTCAAACAACTGAACCAGTACAATTATTTTTTGTTTCTGGGTTAGCTCTTTGTTTATGTACTTATCAATTATTTTAAGGACCTTAACAGAATCCCTTACAATTCTTAGCTCCTTATGATCTGAATAATAATTGTCGAACAAATCCAGATATTTCTTGACCAATTCCTGGTTGAGTTGTCTTTTCAGAAAACTTTCCACAACCCGTCTTCTGGATTGAAATATTTCTACAATAGTTTTTCTATCCTTGGCAATACTTTCCGGCCTTGCAATAATTGCAAATAATTCCATTAAAGCCTCAAGTATCTGTTCGCTCATTTTTTAGAGTTTTTGTTGAATTTTAGCCGTATATCCTGTTTAGATGAACTAATTAAATGTCTGTATTTTAACCAGACGTAAAGTTCTACGCAATTAACCTGCTATAGGTTACGTAATATATTGTTTTTAATAAGAATAGTAAATTATCAGATGGATTCTTAATAAGAACCAATTAATTTTCAGCAAAAAATTCCACACTGATTCCTGGATAAAGATTGTGACAATCAAGCAAAGAATTATTAGTTGCTGATTAAGATAAATCAAATTCAATATTTTGTGGAAAATTTTTCCGGATTAATCAATTAGATTCATACGTGTATTGTATTTCTCAATGAGATAATCAAATATACTCAAAAATTATGTTAGATAAATGTGTCAAATTGTCCTACCAATAATGATAAATAAGCCAAAATGACCAAAACCATCCGACCATTAGACAATGGTAAGAGTTTTGATCTGTTCAATGAAATAATTAAGACTAAAATGAATCTGAATAATTTTACTATAAGGGCTCAGGAAGCAATACAGCAAGCTTTTGTTATTGCACAGGGGTATCATCACCAGTCGGTTGAAAACGGGCATCTGTTGAAAGGAATTTTCAGCCAGAGTGAAAGTATCATGCTCTTTCTTCTTAAAAAAATGGGGATTAATCATAACACATTTGATACCATCCTGGACAAAATAATTGAATCATATCCTAAAGTTACGGGTGGTGAACAATATCTTTCTCTCCAGGCAAACAAATCCCTGCAAAAGGCTATCAATTATGGAAAAGAGATGGGAGATGAATTTGTTTCCGTGGAACATATTTTTCTGGGAATTTTTGCATCAGGAGACAATGTTTCTCAAATGATGAAAGACAATGGAATAAATGAAAACGAACTAAAAATTGCTATCAAAGATTTAAGAAAAGGTTCCAAAGTTGACAGCCAAACTGCCGAAGATACCTATAATTCGTTAAACCGGTTTGCTATTAATCTGAATGATATGGCCCGGAACGGCAAATTGGATCCGGTTATCGGGCGTGAAGAAGAAATTCGAAGAATTCTGCAAATATTATCCCGCAGAACCAAAAATAATCCCATACTTATTGGAGAACCAGGGGTTGGTAAGACCGCAATCGCTGAAGGTCTTGCCCACAGGATAGTCGCAGGCGATGTTCCAGAAAACTTAAAATCAAAACTGGTTTATTCCCTGGATATGGGAGCACTTATTGCCGGGGCAAAGTATAAAGGTGAATTTGAAGAGAGATTAAAATCAGTAATTAAAGAAACCATTGCCTCAAACGGAGACGTGATTTTGTTCATTGATGAAATTCATACACTGGTTGGCGCAGGAAAAAGTGAAGGGGCTATGGATGCCGCTAATATTCTGAAACCAGCGTTGGCAAGAGGAGAATTACGAGCCATCGGCGCCACAACATTAAGTGAATACCAAAAATATTTTGAAAAGGATAAGGCGCTGGAAAGAAGGTTTCAAATTGTACTTGTCGACGAACCTGATGAACTGAGTGCAATCTCTATATTGAGAGGATTAAAAGAAAGATATGAAACGCATCACGGGGTAAGAATAAAGGATGAGGCAATTATCACGGCTGTTGAACTTTCACAAAGATATATTACCGAAAGATTCCTGCCTGACAAGGCCATCGATTTGATAGATGAAGCAGCTTCAAAAATGCGGCTTGAAATGAATTCTGTTCCGCAGGAACTGGATGATATTGAACGCCGAATCAAACAACTCGAAATCGAACGGGAAGCCATCAAGCGGGAAGGGGACAAAGCAAAGGTTCAAAAACTGGTGCAGGAAATTGCACAACTGATGGATGAAAGAAATAAACTTAAGGCTAAGTGGCAATCTGAAAAATCAGTAATTGAACAGATACAAAAACTTCTGAGTCTTATTGAAGATTTAAAACTGGAAGCCGATCAGGCGGAGCGTCAGGGAGAATATGGGAAGGTTGCAGAAATCAGATATGGACGCATCCAGGAGACAGAAAAACAAATTGACGATTTAAAAACTCAATTAACTTCCCTTCAGGGGGATAAGAGTCTTATAAGAGAAGAAGTTACATCAGAAGATATTGCCGAAATTGTATCCAAATGGACCGGAATTCCCATAAGCAGAATGATGCAAGGTGAAAAGGAAAAACTGCTTCACATGGAAGTGGAATTGCATAAACGGATTGTTGGTCAGGAGGAAGCAATCTCAGCTGTATCCGATGCAGTCAGACGCAGTAGGGCGGGCTTGCAGGATGCAAAAAAACCTGTTGGCTCATTTCTTTTTCTCGGGACCACCGGGGTTGGTAAAACAGAACTTGCCAAGGCATTGGCCGAATTTCTATTTAATGATGAAAATCTTCTAACCCGAATTGATATGTCGGAGTACCAGGAAAGACATTCTGTTTCAAGGCTTATAGGGGCGCCTCCCGGATATATTGGTTATGAAGAAGGCGGACAGCTTACCGAAGCCGTAAGAAGAAAACCTTATTCCCTAGTATTGCTGGATGAGATCGAAAAAGCGCATCCGGATGTCTTTAATATTCTTTTACAGGTGCTTGATGATGGCCGACTAACTGATAATAAGGGGCGAACAGTTAATTTCAAGAATACAATTATTGTAATGACCTCCAATGTAGGTTCGCATATTATCCAGGAAAATCTGCAGGATTTTAATGAAAATAATAAAGAAGAAATATTTGAAAAAACCCGTAAACAGGTATTTGAGTTGTTAAGGAAAACCATCCGTCCGGAATTTCTGAACCGAATCGATGATCTGATTATGTTTACTCCGTTGAGTAAGGAAGAAATTCAACAGATAGTGAAATTACAGTTTAATCAGTTACTTAAGGCTCTGAAAAACTCTGATCTGGATCTTTCAATAACCGAAGAAGCTGTTAACTGGATTGCAGAAGTCGGATACGATCCTCAGTATGGTGCAAGACCGATCAAACGGATTATGCAAAAATATGTGTTGAATGAATTATCAAAACAGATACTGGAAGGAATAATTACCAAAAATCAACGGATAGTGATTGAAAAAGATAAGGATAGTCTTATATTTAGAAACAAATAAAGATATAAAGATTTCAAATTGTTATGAGAAACTCTTCAGGCAATCGTCCAGATTTTCGTACAATTCAAAAACATTATGCAACTGGAGCAGTTTAAAAAGTTCCATGACTTCCGGTGAAATATTGCAGATTTTAAACTGCCCCTGGTTGTTATTGGCCGTTTTCATGATAGAAAGAAAAACTCCAAAACCCGAACTGTCAATAAATCTAATGCCTTCAAGGTTTAATGCCATCTTTATACCAGGGTGTGTAAACATGCTTTTCAAATCCTCTTTCACAGGTTCGGTAATCAGTGCATTAAACCTGTCAAGTCTATCGAATTTCACCACCAATATTCCATTAATTTTTTCTGTTTTTAACATAACGCTAGTTTTTGAAATATAATTCCAGATTTTTAGTGACTTCGTTTAATTCTGTAACAGCTTCGAGAGTTTCCACTTTAAATCTTTCAATTATTACAGGGTATTTCTCAATATCTGTGCCGGCACAGGCCATCAATTCAAGACTTTTTAACTGTATTGCCAGTTCTGCTAATCCCATAATTGAAATTGAAGATTTTGCCTTATGCGCGAGCTTCCCAAGTTTCTCGTATTCTTTATTTTTCAGATGTTGCTCCATTCCTTCCGTAAATTCAACAACCTGACTTCTGAAAATATCAATCATCTCAATTATAAGTCCCTGATTTCCGCCAGACATCTCACGCAGATACGTTAAATCTATTTTCATAAAAAACTTCTGTGATAGGAATAATCTCAAAGTTAAAAAATTGAATTCATTTATTTCCCAAATATTGTAAATTAATTTTTTTATTTTTATACAAAATATCATTTATTGCAGGCCTAAATTATTAAATGATATAATTCATTTATACCAATGATTAACAAGGATCTAAATATATTTCATATGAAAAAATTTATATTTCTGCTCATAACTGTTTGCGTTGGTTTTGCAATATATGGTCAGAATCAGGATGAGGAACCGGATATAACTAAGAAGAAAAAACAGGCTGAACTTTTGTATAATCAGGCTGTTGAAAATCTTCAAAAACAAGATTATTCAGGAGCGATATCTGAACTTGACAAATCTGTGTCACTCGATCCTGCGTTCGCTATCGCATATCTGCAAAGAGGAAAAGCGCTCTTCGAGATGCAAAGCGCATATATGGCGTTGAACGATTTTAATAAAGCAATTGAGCTGAACCCTAAATTGGGTGAAGCCTATTTTTGCAGAGCTTTTACTCAATTCACCATTGATACATCAGGAGTTGAACTTGCTGATTTGGATAACGCCATTCAGTATGGATATACCGAACCACAGGTTTATTATTATCGGGGTCTCGTTGAATTGATCCGAAATGACAATGATGGTGCAATAGTCGATTTTACAAAAGCCATTGAAGAAAAACCAAATTATTCAAAGGCTTATCATGACAGAGGAACTGCAAAAAAGAATAAAGGTGATTATCAGGGTGCGATCTATGACTATCGAATGGCCCTAAACTATAATCCTAAAATTGCCCTGGCTTATGATAATATGGGAAGTGCCAAAAAAGCCATTGGCGATTTTCAGGGGGCGGTTAAGGATTTTTCCATGGCTATTGATCTTGATTCAACTTTTTATATGGCTTATAACAACAGGGGCGGAGCTAAGTTTGTACTTGGAGATTATGACGGGGCCCAGGCAGATTTTGAAAAAACACTTGAGCTCAAGCCGGATTATTTACTGGCTACCTGTAACATGGCGAATGTTTACTCAAAAAAGGGAGACTATACAAAGGCAATCGAATTATATGACCAGGTTATTCTCTCGAAACCTGACTACGGCATAGCATATCTCAATCGTGGACTTACCAAAGAACTTACTGGAGATATAAATGGAGCCTGCAGCGATTGGAAACAGGCATCTGATCTTGGCATTGAAGACGCTGAGACATATATTAAAGAATGTGATCAACACTAATGAAATACATCCATCTATGAAGATCATTAAATTTTCAATTACAGTCCTGACCATTGTTTTAATAACTTTTAATGGGAACTCACAGCAATTGTTGAAGATCAAAAGAGGCGAATTCAAAATTATTGATGTGGGTTTTAAAGATGCATGGAATGCCGTTAAATCCGGAAATAAACTTATACTGGACGGTCCCGGCACCTACAGGGAAGCCAGGAAAAATTATCTAAAAGCTTACAGGTACAATCCAAACAATCCCGAACTTAATTACATGATAGGTATTTCCTATTTGTTTACAGATGATAAATTTGAATCAATAAAATACCTAAAAAAGGCATACAAAGAAAAACCGGAAGTTACTCCTGATATCCGACTGATGCTCGGACGAGCTTATCATCAGGTACTGGATTTTGACAATGCAATCCTGGAGTATTCGGAATATTTAAAAACCCTCTCGACCAAGGAAATTGTATTAAAAAAACCAGTCGTCGACAAATATATTCAGGAATGCAGAAACGGAATGGAATTTGTCGCCAAGCCCAAACGTGTTGTAGTACTCAATCCGGGTAAGGTTATCAATTCGGTAGAAGATGATTACAATCCTATATTAACCAGAGATGAGAAGACAATGTATTTCACCTCCCGGAGAATGTACGATGAAAAAAGTCCCCGTAACCCGGCAGATAATAAATTCTACGAAGATATTTATGATTCCAAAAACAGGGATGGTAACTGGCAGCCGGCAGAAAGGTTTGATATCAAGGTTAACAAAAAGAAGAATAAGGAGAATGATGCAGCAGTGGCAATCTCCCCAAAGAGTGATGAATTATTTATTTACAAAGGAAAATCACACGCAGGTGATATTTATGTAAGTATGTATAAAGAGGGTAAATGGACTAAACCGAAACCTCTTTCAAATAAGATCAATACATCCGCAAGAGAAACATCACTGGCATTAACTTCCGATGGCAGAACAATGTATTTCTGTTCAAATGATCCGAAAACCACAGTTGGCGGCTCAGATATTTATGTTACCACAAAAGACGCCAAAGGAAAATGGCAAAAACCAAAAAATATTGGTCAGATGATCAATACCAAAATGGATGAGGTGGCTGTGAGTCTTTCACAGAATGACAGCACGATTTATTTTAGTTCCAAGGGACATAAATCAATGGGCGGATATGATGTATTTTCAACACATTTAAACGAGACCGGATTATGGTCACAACCCGAAAACATGGGCTATCCTATTAACACGGCAGATGATGATGTTTTTTATAGTGAGGCTCCGGATGGAAGATCGGCTTATTATTCATCTATCCGTGAAACCGGATTAGGAGGTAAAGACATTTATAAAATTATCTTTCTCGGAGCTGAAAAAGAAATGCTTCAGAGCAATGAAGATATACCTGTACTTGGAGTTTTTCCTCCTTTCGAAAATATCTTTTTCACCATGCCGGGTAAAATTGAGTTAGACACTTCTATTACTATGAAGGGAAGAATTTATGATAAAGAAAATCAAAAATCTGTGGTGGCCAAGCTTGAACTTATTGATCCGGATTTAAGCAAAACGGTTGCTTCCGCTATCTCGGATACAGGTGGACTATATTCTATAAAAGTTCCGGCAGCAAAACAATATGGTGTGGAAATAGTAGCCAGAGGTTATTTGCTCTATCTTGATGCAGTTGATTTAAAAGGTCAAACATACATGAAAGATTTTCTTAAAGATTTTGCGCTTGATCGGGTAGAGGTTGGAGCTAAAGTTATTCTGAAAAATATCTTCTTTGAATTTGGCAAAGCAACGCTAAAACCGGAATCGTATGCTGAATTGGATAATGTTGTAAAACTGCTGCAAAATAATGAAGGTGTGAGACTAGAAATTTCCGGACATACCGATAATGTCGGCTCTCTTAAAACAAATATGAAATTATCTGAAGAAAGAGCCAAATCTGTGGTCCAATATCTGGTAAGCAAAGGTATTGCCGCCAATCGCCTTGAATACAAAGGATATGCATATACACAACCAATTGCACCAAATACTTCAGAAGCAGGACGCGCACAAAACAGGAGGGTTGAATTTAAAGTCTTGAGCAAGTAAGAAAAACCATTTTTCAGCTATATACCATGCAGAATAATCACCTATAAAAGGTTATTCTGCATGATTATTTATTCAGATACTAAAAATCTATTTTCACAATGAAAAAGACAGCGTTAAATAATGTTCATAAAATACTGGGAGCAAGAATGATAGAGTTTGCAGGATTTGAAATGCCTGTAGAATATTCAGGGATTACAGACGAACATCTTGCCGTAAGAAATGCAGCCGGTGTGTTTGATGTTTCTCACATGGGGGAGATTTGGGTTAAAGGACCGAAAGCTCTTTCTTTTCTGCAACGGGTTACCACAAATGATATCAGCAGGCTTGTTCCCGGAAAGGCACATTATTCCTGTTTTCCCAATGGAAAAGGTGGCCTTGTGGACGATTTGATTGTGCATCAATACGAACCGGAAAAATATCTGCTTGTTGTAAATGCCTCTAATATTGAGAAAGACTTTGATTGGTTGCAGAAACAAAATCTATCCAACGCAGAACTTGAAAACACCAGCGATTTAATTTCACAACTTGCCATCCAGGGTCCCTACGCGCAGAGTATATTACAAAAAATTACTAAAACCAACTTATCTGAAATAGAGAGTTTTTGTTTTGTTACCGGTTCCATAGCTGAAGCTCCTGATGTTATTATATCAAGAACAGGCTATACAGGTTCGGGAGGATTTGAGCTATATTTTTATAATGGACACGCTGAAAAGATCTGGCATGCACTTTTCGAAGCCGGTAAAGAATTCGCAATTAAACCAATAGGCCTGGCTGCCAGGGATACGCTAAGGCTTGAAGCAGGTCTTTGTTTATATGGAAACGATATCAATGAGACAACATCGCCCATCGAGGCTGGATTAGGTTGGATTACCAAATTCACCGAAGGAAAAGATTTTATTGATCGTGAGTATCTGCTCAAACAAAAACAACAAGGGATTTTCAAAAAACTTATTGGTTTTGAAATGATTGACAGGGGTATTCCAAGACAACATTATGATATCACGGACATTAATCATAAAAAAATCGGTGAAGTAACTTCCGGAACTATGTCACCACTTACAAAAAAAGGTATCGGAATGGGATATGTACAAACACCTTTTGCAGTTACTGGACAGGAATTATTTATCTCCATCAGGGATAAACTCCTTAAAGCCGAAGTAGTTAAATTGCCTTTTTATAAGCCCTGAGATCGTTTTCAAAAAAGCGTTACGGATACCAGATTTCCACGATTTTTTTTAGTTATTTTGCAATTTTGAACTTATAAAACAAATGCAACAAAGAAACAAAATTGAGGTATGTTTCACCCCTGCGGTTTTTGCAGAATTTGAGAACCCCGGAGCAATTGTTGTAATTGTTGATATCCTAAGAGCTACTTCTGCTATTTGTACGGCTTTTATGAACGGGGTACAAAAAATTATTCCTGTAGCGACACTCGAAGAAGCACAATCCTATAAAAATAAAGGATATATGGTTGCAGCAGAACGCGACGGAATTGTTCGCGATTTTGCCGATTTTGGAAATTCCCCCTATAATTTCACGGCTGACCGGATTTCAGGTAAAGATATTGTTTACAGCACAACCAATGGAACCAATAGCATCATGCTGGCAAAACATCATCACCGGGTTCTTATAGGCTCTTACTTAAATATTTCCGCTATTGTCGAATACATTCATTCACAGGACAAAGATTTACTGATTTTATGCGCCGGATGGAAAAATAAATTCAACCTGGAGGATACCCTTTTTGCCGGAGCTTTGTCGGAAAAGGTATTGAAAAACGACAGTCATTTTACTATCTGTGATTCCACGCTTGCATCTATTGATCTCTGGAATCTGGCCAAATCTGATCTTCTGGGTTATATCGAAAAAGCTGCTCAAAGACACAGGCTCAAACTGAATAATCTTGACGATGTGATCGAATATTGTCACACCTTTGATCTGACAAAAATTATTCCGGTATTAAAAGAGAATAATCTGGTAAAACTTGAAGAACTTGAAATGAATTAATATAGAATATTTGCCAAGTTATCAACAGGTAAAATGTTCGTAAAAAAGTCTGTTTTATTTCTTTGAAATATTCTTGCTACTTACAATTATTTACTACTTTTATTCCTTAATTTGTATTGTTATTTTTTTAACAAATAAACACTTTTACCTATGAAAAAACATAACTTCAATGCGGGTCCGTCAATTTTGCCGGAATTCACAGTAAAGAGTACTGCCGAAAACATTCTTAATCTGAATGGAATTGGTTTATCATTAATGGAAATATCACACCGATCAAAGGAATACTCAGCTATAAATGATGAAACTCAGTCCATAATGAAAGAATTAATGGAAATTCCATCGGGATACTCGGTTCTGTTCCTGCAGGGAGGTGCCAGTCTGCAGTTCTGTATGGTTCCTTACAACCTTCTTAACAAGAAAGCGGCTTACCTGGAAACTGGTTCCTGGGCAAAAAAAGCCATTAAAGAGGGCAAATTCTTTGGACAGGTAGAGGTTGTTGCTTCGTCAGCTGATAAGAATTTTACATATATACCTAAGAATTATGCTATCCCAACAGATGCAGATTATTTTCATATCACAACAAATAACACCATCTACGGGACAGAAATAAAGACCGATATTTCCTCTCCTGTTCCGTTGATTGCAGATGCTTCTTCGGATATTCTCAGCAGAACCATGGATGTTTCGAAATATAGTATGATTTACGGTGGTGTTCAGAAAAATCTTGGTCCTGCCGGAGTGGCTTTTGTTATTATTAAGGATGATATTCTTGGTAAATTCGAGCGTTCGATTCCATCAATGCTTGATTACAAAACACATATTGAAGGAAATTCTTTGTATAACACACCTGCCTGTGTTACGGTATTTGCATGCCTTCAGACTATGAAATGGTTGAAAAATCTAGGTGGATTAAAGGTGATGCAGAAGATGAATGCTGAAAAGTCAAAGTTGCTGTACGATGAAATTGGCCGCAATAAACTTTTTGTAGGCACTGTTGCAGATGAAGCTGACAGATCAGTTATGAATGTTACGTTTGTAATGAAAGAAGAATATAAAGAACTGGAAGCCCAATTCCTGGAATTTGCTTCATCCAAAGGTATGGTAGGAATCAAAGGCCATCGGTCGGTTGGTGGTTTCAGAGCTTCCATCTATAATGCCATGCCTAAAGAAAGCATTCAGGCACTGGTAGATGCCATGAAAGAATTCGAATCCAAAAACTAGTATTAATTTTAAAACCAACAAATATGGCTAACGTATTACTGGCAACGGAAAAACCTTTTGCACAGGTTGCAAAAGATGGAATCATCCATACTTTTAAGGAAGCTGGTTTTGACCTTACACTACTTGAAAAATATACCGATCATTCAGATTTGATTAAAGCTGTTGTGAATGTTGATGCAATAATTATCAGAAGCGACATTGTTGACAGAAAGGTAATCGAAGCTGCTAAGAATCTTAAGATTGTTGTACGCGCAGGCGCCGGATATGACAATATTGATTTGGATGCTGCAACCGAAAAAGGAGTAGTAGCTATGAACACTCCGGGTCAGAATGCCAATGCAGTGGCTGAACTTGCCATTGGTATGATGATTTATATTAACAGGAATGGCTTCAATGGCACATCGGGGATTGAATTAAGAGGAAAAACAATAGGTATTCACGCTTATGGAAATGTGGGTAAAATAATCGGCTACATCGCAAAGGGTCTCGGGATGGATGTTTTTGCTCATGATCCATATGTTGATCGGGTATTGATAGAAAATGACGGTGTTAAATGGGAAGAAAATGTAAAAGATCTTTACAAAAAATGTCAGTATATATCTGTCAATCTTCCTGCAAACGATGAAACCAAAGAATCAATCAACTTTGATCTGCTCTCGTTGATGCCAAAAGGCGCAACACTTGTCAATACTGCACGAAAGGAGATAATAGACGAAAAATCTCTGTTGAAAATGTTTAAAGAACGGGTTGATTTCAGGTATCTGTCTGATATTGCTCCGGAATGTAAAGATCAGATTGCAGGGGATTATGTAGGAAGGTATTTTTTCACTCCAAAAAAGATGGGAGCCCAGACAGCCGAAGCAAACATTAATGCCGGTCTGGCTGCTGCAAGGCAGATAGTTAACTTTATCACGAAAGGGGACACAACCTTTCAGGTAAATAAATAATTAGTTAATCCCTGATGGAATTTATATTCTGGTCATCAGTTCAATAATTGATGACCAGTTTATTTTTTATGAATATCGATACAAAACTGAAATTTAGTTATTAAAAAATTTAATCAGCATGGCAGTAATTAAACCGTTTAAAGGGTACAGACCAAAAAAAGAACTTGCACATCCTCTGGCGTGCAGACCTTACGATGTATTAAACTCAGATGAAGCCCGGGCAGAAGTTAAGATAAATCCCAACTCCTTTTTACATGTAACGAAATCTGAAGTCGATCTCCCTGCAGATGTGGATATTCACTCGGATATTGTGTATCAAAAAGCCAAAAGTAATCTGGAGTCGTTGATCCAAAAAGGTGATTTATTTCAGGATAGTGTTCCATGTTATTATATATATGCCCAGACCTTTTGGGGGAGAACACAGTATGGTATTGTAGGTTGCGCTGCGGTTGAAGATTACCTGAACAATGTGATCAGGAAACATGAACTTACCCGGCCTGACAAAGAAGAAGACCGGATGAACCATATCCGGACAACAAACTTTAATGCGGAACCGGTGTTTTTTGCATTTCCTGATAATGCAGCATTAAATAAAATCATCAGACAAACCATTTTAAATCCTGCCCTTTATGATTTTAAAGCAACTGACGGAGTTGGACATCAATTATGGGTTATAGACGAACCATCGCTGGTAAAACGTATTGAGGAGATTTTCAGGGATGAAGTTCCGTACACCTATGTTGCCGACGGTCATCATCGCACTGCAGCTGCTGCTCATGTGGGAGAAGAGCGAAAAAAGAATAATCCGTCTCACACAGGCTTAGAGGAATATAATTATTTTATGGCTGTTCATTTCCAGGCCAGCGAGCTTACCATTATTGATTACAACCGGGTGGTGAAGGATCTGAATGGAAATACCCTGGAATCATTGATTCAGAAGCTTCAAAATTCATTTGTGGTAGAGAAGATGGGAACGGAAGAATACAAGCCGAAAAAGCTGCATGAATTTTCAATGTACATCGAAGGCAACTGGTATCGCCTGACTTCAAAACCAGGAACCTATAATGATAATGACCCGATTGGATGCCTGGATGTTACAGTTCTTTCAGAACAGGTCCTGGCGCCGGTTCTGAACATTACTGATCTCCGGAAATCAACCAGAATAGACTTTGTTGGTGGTATCAGGGGATTGGGTGAATTAAAGAAACGGGTTGATTCTGGGGAAATGGCAGCAGCCTTTGCTCTGTTTCCTGTTTCTATGGATCAGCTAATCGCTATTGCAGATTCAGGTAATATTATGCCCCCTAAAACAACCTGGTTTGAACCCAAACTCAGAAGCGGACTGGTGATACACCGCCTGGATTAGTACCTTATTAATTCAAAAAATTTAAGTTCTCACAAATAACAATCCCGGCAGTTTCGGTGCGCAACCGGTTATTTCCAAGGGTTACTGGCTTAAAATCTTTAGATAAAGCCAACTCAATTTCATCAGGAGTAAAATCTCCTTCCGGACCTATAAGGCAAAGAACATCGTCTCCGGGTTGATAAATGTCTTTTATCATCTGTCTGATGCCATCGTCACAGTGTGCGATCATTTTAGCGGCCCTTTTGCTATTGGTTTTATTAATCAATTCTCCGATGTTGGTTAGTTCATTCAACGCTGGTTTTTGAGCAATTATTGACTGTTTCATTGCCGCTATGATAACCCTTTCAAGTCTTTCTGGCTTAATTGAAGTTCGTTCAGATCTGCCACAACGTAACGGTGTAATTTCATCGATTCCAATCTCAGTGGCTTTTTCCAAAAACCACTCAAATCGTTCTATATTCTTGGTCGGAGCAATGGCAATATGAAGATGAAAAGTCCGTCTGTTATAATCTGAAATCACCTCATCAATAACAACTCTGCAATTCCTGAGATCAGGTTCCGATATCCTGCCTTTGAATAGATTTCCTTTCCCATCAATAAGTTGCACAATATCATCCTGTTTCAGCCTGAGTACCCTGATACAATGTTTGGACTCATCCTCAGGCAGTGTATAATATTCCTTGTTATTAATTTCGGGAGTGTAAAAAATATGCATATTTTTATTCTGTGTAATTTCCAAATATAGCAAAAATGATGAGAATTGGATTAATGTCTGATACACATGGTTTTCTGGATAAACGCTTTTTGAAACATTTGCGGAAATGCGATGAAATCTGGCATGCTGGCGATATTGGAGATATTCTGACTGCCGATGAACTCTCATCTATTAAACCGCTGCGGGCAGTTTATGGGAATATTGACGGCCAGGATGTAAGAATTGTTTACCCTGAATTTAACAGATTTATGTGTGAAAATGTGGATGTAATAATAAAACACATCGGAGGATATCCGGGCAACTATGACAGGTCTGTTTTCCAACTTATCAAAGATAATCCACCAAAACTTTTTATTTCAGGCCATTCGCATATTCTGAAAGTAATCTATGATAAGAAATTCAATCTTCTCCACATGAATCCTGGCGCTGCAGGAAAATCGGGTCTTCACAAGGTACAAACCATGTTAAAGTTTGTAATTGATAAAGAGGATATCAGGGATCTTGAGGTGGTTGAACTGGATAAAAAACCGAGGATATTCAGATAAGTTTTACTTTGTTTTATAAAAAAATTGTACTTACTATCATAATCCAACTAAAATCTATATTTATTTTCAAATGATTACAACTCATTCACATAATCATCCATAAATCTATTTTTTATTTGGCCATCAGGTATACAACGGCCCATAAATCCCACATGCCCTGTAGTCTGCTCCTTCCCTATCCATTCCAAAAGCGCTCCAGGCGCTGGGTCTGAAAACCTTATCTTCCGGTACATTGTGCATGCTTACCGGAATTCTTAGCATAGCGGCTAAGGCAATTAAATCAGCGCCAATATGACCATAGCTGATTGCCCCGTGGTTAGCACCCCAGTTAGCCATTACCGAGTAAACATCCTTAAATGCACCCTGTTGTGTTATTTTTGGAACAAACCATGTAGTAGGCCAGGTCATATTGGTGCGTTCATCGAGAGTTTTGTGTATATCTGCCGAAATATCCACGGTAAATCCTTCGGCTATCTGAATCACCGGTCCTAACCCCTTAATCCAGTTGATACGGGACATAGTAACCGGCATTCCTCCTCGGGTAAGAAATCTGCTGGAATATCCACCCCCTCTGAAATATTCAAGCACTGCAGGACACCAATCCGTTGCATCAAGGCATTTCTGAGCTTCGTCTGATGTAATATCCCAATAGGGTTTGATTACCGGATTACCTTTCGAATCACTTTGCTGACCAGTTCCATCCAATGCAGCAGGACCGGAATTAATCAGATGAATAATCCCGTTTTCGGCAATACCTGTGAGTTTTTTACCTGTAACCCGATGTATGGCTTCCGGACTCCAGAATGTACGGACATCCGCAAAAATCTGTGCTGTTCCTGTAAGTAAATGCCCAAAAAGCATAGCCATTCCGTTAAGAGAGTCATTTTCGGTGGCTACGATAAATGGCTGACGAATGCCATTCCAGTCAAATGAAGAATTTAGAATCGCTTCCAGAAAATCGCCATTTGGAAAATGATCTGTCCATTGCCGCTGTCCCTGGAAACCCGCAGCCAAGGCATTATGACCAAGCGCTTCTTCGCCAAAACCCATCTCTTTCAACCGGGGATTTCCAATCATTAAATCCTTTGCAATCAATGTCATTTTTACCACAAATTCCCAATCCTGATCCTTTACCTGACGCGATTTCTGTTTTCCGGCGGGATTTGTATCAGGTCCTTCTTTGCAGTTTTTTTTCACCCACTTAATGGCTTTGTTATATTCATCCTTATCATAGATACCTTCATGAATCCGTCTGATAAATTCTGAGGTATCAATATATTCATTCCGCATTCCCAGGTAATTCTGAAAGAAATCTTCCACAATCACAGAGCCGGCAATTCCCATGGAAACACTGCCCATGGAAAGATAGGATTTGCCCCGCATGGTTGCCACTGCCAAACCTGCTTTTGCAAACCCCAGAAGTTTTTCCTGTACATCGGAAGGAATGGATTCATCACCTGCATCCTGAACATCACGGCCATAAATACCAAATGCCGGTAATCCTTTTTGATTATGACCTGCAAGAGCAGCTGCAAGGTACACAGCCCCTGGTCTTTCGGTTCCGTTAAATCCCCATATGGCTTTAGGAATTTGGGGATCCATATCAATGGTCTCGGTACCGTAACACCAGCATGGAGTAACTGTAAGAGATACTCCTACGCCTTCTTTTCTGAACTTTTCAGCAGTCTGTGCTGCCTCTGCAACACCGCCAATACATGAATCAGCAATGACACATTCCACATTGCTTCCGTCAGCATGCTTCAAATTACCGGTTAAAAACTTTGCTGCATTTTTTGCCATATTCATCACCTGATTTTCTAACGATTCTCTTACACCTCCAAGACGGCCGTCAATGGTTGGCCGGATACCTATTTTTGGTAAATCACCTTTTAATCTGTTCATATTTTATTTGTTTATAATGAATTTCGTAGAATTAATGATGTTTTTATTATTTCCTGTATTTTTTGTCTTGAAAGAATAAATCCGGCAGCTTTTTCTCCCATCAACCTGAAATTGGTTGAAATGGATGTTATCCCATTTTCAACTACTTCATACAAAGGAGTATCGTTATAAGCAATGATTCCCATATCCTGGCTAATTTTAATTTTTTTTTCCTTAGCAAACTTTAAGATCTGAACCAAATCCTTCTGACGAAAAACAAGGTAAGATTCACCCGGTTTAATAGAATCAGTTTCAAGATTATCAATATACCTGTATGGGATATGTTCTTCCTTACAGAATTTTTTAAAATAGTCCCAGGTAGTTTCCGGATGAAATGAGCCTGTTGGGTAAACATAATTAAAACTCCTGTATTTTTTAATCTTTGGAGAGGCCTCTTTAAAACATTGATACGCCTGTTCACCAAAATCCTGACAAACATAAGAGTATTTTTCATTTTTGTATTTGCCCCAATCCAGAATAAGAAGTTTGCTAGGATCTAATTTTCTTAGTACATCACTGATTTTTTCATTATTAAAATTCATAATGATGTAAAAATTGTATTTTCCAATGCTGTCAAGGATTACCGTTTCAAAAACTCTTAAATTGTAATGATGAAATACCAGATCAACTTTGTAATTGTGAGGCAGGCTTTTAATCAGCGAATTGTACAACACATCTTTGAAAGGACTGAATGAATCGAGAAATAGAAAAACCTTGTTGTTCGAATCGGCCACAAAGTAACTTTTAGCAGGAGTAGAGTCAATCATACCGCGCCGTTTCAGTTCCGTATAGGCTTTGAATACTGTATCGCGTGAAACCTGATACTTTTTACTTACCTCGTTTACCGATGGTAAAGAATTCCCCAGTTTGAAATCTCCCCGATTGATGGCATCGGTTATGGCATCAATGAGTTGCTGTAGTTTGGTTTTTGCCTGATTTTCTGTATAATTAACAAACATAAAATCAATCTATGCTGTGCTGTGCTGTACTGTGCTGAAACAAAACTAATAAAAATTCCATTCTGTTCAAATGAAATTCCGAAATAAATTTAACCCAAATCAAGCTTTTTTTGATGCTACACTCTCTAATTTTTAATCATTGTCAACATCATCTTAAACTTTCCGGTAGCATTTACAGCATGAGGTATGTCTGCCGGCATAATGATACTTTGTCCTGATTTCAAATGAAAGGGTTGTCTGTTGATAATGATCTCGGCTTCTCCTTCCACAACCTGCACAAGAGCATCGAATGGGGCAGAATGTTCGCTCAGTCCCTGTCCCTTATCAAATGCGAAAAGCGTGACATTTCCTTCCTCTTGTTTAACTATAACCTTGCTTACGATTGCACCCGGAGAATATTCAATTATTTCCTGTGCAATAAATACGTTGGATTTTTCGATTGTTTCCATATTAACTGATTCAATGATTCGTTTTTAAGTAATGTACATGTATGAAGAAAAAAATTAAAATTAGTCAAATCTGACTGATTACATTTTTTACACCCATTCTTCCTTAAGTATCTCTCCTTCTATACTCACTACCATCAACTTTACGGGCACTTTACGTTGTGTTTCGGAAGAAGCTTTCTTTACCAGCTGTAACAATCCCATACAACAGGGAACCTGCATTATCATTACCGCTATAGTATTTACCTTTGCCTCATCTATCATTGATCTGATTTTTTCGACATATACCTCAAGGTTAGAATCAAGTTTTGGGCAAGCGATGGCAAGACTTTTGTCTTTCAGATATTTTGTGTGGAAACCCCCTAAGGCATATGCGGTGCAATCTGCAGCAATCAGTACATCGGAATTTCTAAAATAGGGTGCATCCGGGTTAATCAGGTGCATCTGAACGGGCCATTGTCTGAGCGCTGACGGCTGAGAAACATCACGACCATCCATAACTGCAGTCTTTGGTTGGAAAACCATCGTCTGCGAACCGGGACAACCACCTCCGGGATGTGCTGGACTTCCGTTATGTCCGTGAACTTCTATCATCACCTCATTGGGACTATAACTCAATAACCCGGCATTTTCGTTCAGATATCTCACTCCCTCTTTAAGATAGTCCGTTTCACCATGTTCTTTCAAATGTTTTAGATGCGCAACCACCGTATTTTTCCCTTTTTGTACCATCATTTCCATTACCCTGGTTTCATTGTAAGCTTCTGCTTCCCGTTTTTCAATAGTGATAGCACCCTGAGGACATTGGCCTATGCATGCTCCCAAACCATCACACATCAGGTCGCTAATGAGCCGGGCTTTCCCGTCAATTATCTGTAACGCACCTTCATGACAACCGGGTACACAAAGTCCGCAACCATCACATAATTCTTCATCTATTTTTACAACATCACGTACCATAGCATTGATTAATCGTTTAATTTTGATACAATATTATTACATCTAAAAATTACAGGTTGTAACATATGTTACAAATGGAAATTAGCAGAAAAGAAATATTCGAAAGACTTTCAGCAACAGCTATCTTTAATGGAATCTATTCTGAAGAGGTTGAAAGACTTTTTTCAGACAAACTTTTCAGGACAAAAAATCTTGAGAAAGAAGAATATGCAGCAAATGCAAATGATCCTTGTGAAAACCTGATGTTTGTTATTCACGGTTCAGTGAGAGGAGAAATGACCGATTTTTCAGGAAAAGTTATTAAAATTGAAGATATTGTTGCCCCCAGACCTATTGCCCCTGCTTTTGTTTTTGGCAAACAAAATGCTTATCCGGTTGATATTATTGCAAATGAACCCACCCTCCTTCTCATAGTTCCTAAAGAAACGCTTATCAGGCTTCTTCAGGAAAATGCACAGGTATTAAAAAATTTCCTGGATGTTGTATCGAACAGGACACAATTTCTTTCCAATAAAATCCGGTTTCTAAGTTTCAGAACAATTAAAGGAAAAATTGCGAGCTATTTGTTAAAAATGATAGCTGATGATAATAACAAAATTATTTTACCTGTGACCCAGAGTCAACTGGCGGATTATTTTGGAGTTACCAGACCTTCGTTAGCCAGAGGCCTTGGTGAAATGGAGAAGGATGGAATTATTGAGATAAACAAAAAAGAGATGGTTATAAAGGATAAAATTAGACTTCTTGAGTTGATAAAGTAAAACTCAAATGAGATGATAAAAAAACTGCTTATATCGGTTGTCATTTTCTTATGGGTGATTGTCCCCTTCATAGAGGCACAGGACCAGGATTATACAAAATATATAATTCAAACTCTTTCATCACCGGAATTTCATGGCAGAGGTTATGTTAAAAATGGAATTGATTCAGCCTCCGTTTTTGTTCTTAATGAATTTAAAAAAAATGGATTGGAGCCTCTGTTCCCGAATTACAGCCAGGAATTTAGTTTTCCAGTCAATACTTTTCCAGGTGAAATGAGCCTTACCCTGGATGACATCACACTTAAACCAGGATTTGAGTTTCTTATCGATCCGGCTTCACCGGGTATATCCGGAAATTATGCATCTGTGATGATAAATAAATCAGATATCATAAATCAAAAAGCGCTTAACAAAAAATTAAAAAAGGCAGATGGAAAATTTCTGATTATGGATGATCAGGGTTATATAGATACAGATCAGAAAGTTAATAAAATGAGCGATGAGATTATTCGCATTCTGAAATATGATCCCCGTTTGAAAATCAAAGGATTTGTAGAACTGTTGGACAAAAAGCTCGACTGGAATGTTTCAACGGTTTTAGCACCAAGACCTTCTTTTAGTGTAAATGACCAGAATATTTCGAAAAAAATTGAATCTGTAACTGTACATGTTGAAAATTGCTTTATCAGAGATTTTCCGGTAAAAAATATTGCCGGTCTAATTAAGGGAACAGAAAAACCTGATTCTTTTATTGTTATTACTGCTCATTACGATCACCTGGGCCAGATGGGAGCTTCTGTTTATTTTCCCGGCGCCAACGACAATGCCAGCGGTGTGGCCATGATGCTAAACCTTGCTTCGCATTATTCCCAAAATAATCCGGAATACTCTATCCTGTTTATCGCATTGACCGGGGAAGAGGCAGGATTATTGGGTTCGGAGTATTTTGTAGAGCATTCACCAGTTGACTTAAAAAAAATAAAGTTTCTGATAAATCTCGACCTGGAAGGGAACGGCGAAGATGGTATTATGGTTGTGAACGGTTCGGTATATGCAGACAAATTTAAATTGATGACTGAGATTAATGATAATGAACGTTATTTTTCGGTGATCAAATCAAGAGGGGAAGCCTGTAACAGTGATCATTGTCCTTTTTATCGGAAAGGAATTCCCTGTTTTTTTATCTATACCATGGGAGGCACCCAGGCATACCATGATCCCAATGATACGTTTGATTCCTTAACCCTGGTGAAGTTCTCGGAACTGACAAATCTTTTGATTAAATTCATTGCGTCCCTTTAGAGTTAATTTCCACTTTATTTTTTAAAGAAGCAAGGTTGATATGTAATCATCACAAAGGCAAAATTTGATAATTTTAAATCCTGCGATTCCCTAAAACTTTTAAAAGTCTTCGACGGAATAAGAAAACAGTAACCTGCTTCAAGATTCAAATCTTCTGCGATTCTATAATTCGCAATAAAATCTGATTCAAACACCATAAATTTCTTTAAGAGTTCAAAACCTGTTAAAGATTTGTAGTAATTACTTGCCAGGGAAATAGCATGCAACCCGATTTCAACGTTAAATTTGCTTTCCACATTGGTTGAAAATAACAAATAATTATCGATAAAACCTGATGAGTCTGTCGATTCGTCAGTTTCTCTGAAATGATCCATTAATCCGTAAAAGGAGTGTCTTACCCCATATAGTAAATCAAACGTGTGATCTTTATCTGTTCCAATGGTTCGGCTGTTTCCCGATAATATTACGGTACCCGGGCTGATGGAAAACTTTTCGAGGAAGATATTTCCATGTATATCAACCAGTAACGAACTTACTATCTGTCGGTCACAATTCCTGCCAAACTGGTAGTAACCACTTCCATGAATTGAAAATGTCTGATCAATATATTCATAAAATATACCCGATGTTTGCTGATAACTCAATGAGTGTGTCCGAATGGTATCCTGAATTCCACAAATAACAGATATTAGAGAAATGTGATGTTTTTCATAAAACTGTGTCGAAATATTCAGAAAATCAAACGTCTTATAGGTTGAGTTCGGATAATCATCACTATAATATTTATCGGGAAGAAAATTATAGGAAATACCTGTCTGAATTGAAATACCTGGCTTTTTAAATTCGAGTCCAATCATATCATAACCCAAACCGTCCTGGCTCCAGTTTCTTTTAGCCATAAGTCGTTGATCATTGAGATATTTCACTTGCCGGCCGATAGTGATTGTCAGGAAATCGTTTGGACTATAGCCGACCCATACCTCCCGAAAGTGCAATCCCGGATTTGCAATATTTATCCCTGTATGTCTTAAAGACAACTGATTGTATGCCACCCTTGTGTCCTGCGGAACTATTCCTACACTGAATTTTGAGATTTTATAATTAAAACTTACCCTGGTTCGAAAACTTATAAGTACAGAGGGTTTTCCGCTGCTTTCATATGATATTTTATAGCCGTCGCGATATTCGAACCTGGGTCTGAGCTCAGCTTCAATCTCCAATTGTGCCTGAAGATTCAAAGCAACAATTATAATAAGCAGGATGGAAATTTTATATTTCAGATTTCGAAACAAATAAATGTTAGTTATCTAAATAAGTATACGTCAGGCAATGGAATGATATTTTTCCAGTTAAACATGAATCAGTTTGTTTTTAATAGCATGTGAAATAAGGGCCGCCGTACTTTTGCAGTTGGTTTTAGCCAGCAAATTTGATTTATGACCGATAACTGTTCTTTCACTAATAAAAAGTTTCTCAGCTATATCTTTATTTGCAAGTCCATCGCAAATGAACTGAAGTATTTCTTTTTCGCGTTTTGTAAATTGAATTTTCTGTTTTTGCGAAACCACTTCGGAGGTGATTTTTTTTGTGAAAAAATTGAATAACTCATCAGAATAATAGGTATTGCCTGCAGCAACCGTATTTAAAGCTTTGTCAAGAATTCCTTTCGTCACATTTTTCAATAAAAATCCTTTAGCTCCGGCATCGAGCATATCCTGTATGTAATGATCATTATTAAACATAGTAAGCGCCAAAACTTTAACTTCGGGATAATTCAGTGAAATATTCTTAGTGGCTTCAATACCTCCCATTTCAGGCATTTCAATATCCATAAGTACAATGTCGGCAGCTGAACTCTCCAGAATATTAATAACCTCCAAACCCGAAGTTGCCTCACCTACAATTTCAATATTTTTAAGCCTGCTCAATACTGCCTTTAAGCCTTTCCTAAAAATCTCATGATCGTCTGCTATGATTATTTTTATTGAATATCCCATTTCAGTTAAAAAAGTCTTTAAAATTATGAATTTATTCCATTCATCCAAATATCACAGTATTAACATGATTTTCACATCATCCCTTTAATGGAATTTCAATAGTTGCATTGAATCCTTTACCTTCCTGGCTAATAATTTTAATAGTTCCATCAATTGAGTTTACCCTGGTAATAATATTATTTATCCCTTCTCCTTTTAATTTTGTATTACGACCGTTATAATTAAAACCTTTCCCATCATCAACATAATTGAAAAGCATTTTACCTGCCCTGAAATTAATTGAAAGATGAACTGTTTTGGCGGCTGCATGTTTAATTGTATTGTTCAATAATTCGTTAATTATCCTGTAAATATTAATTTCTAAATGTTTATTTAACTCAGGATTTTTCCTGGGTTTCTTAAATTCTATGGTAAGTTTCTGTGTTCGGGAAATGCTTTTGCAGAATTCATCAATTGCAGATATCAGGCCATATTCGTGTATTACCCTTGGAGTAAGATTATTAGACATAGTTCGGATATCAGATACCGCATCATCAATAAGCTGGTTTACGTAATTTACATAATCCTTTTTCTCAACCAGGGTCAGGTCTTCCGTAACCAGTTCATTGACATAAAGTTTGATGGTAGAAAGTAACGGACCTAAGCCATCATGCATATCTTCGGCAAACCGTTTCCGCTCTTTTTCTTCAGTACTGATAATGGCAGATAGAACTTTTCGCTCTGTGCGTTTTCTTTCCAACTCGGCAAGTCTCAGTGAATAAAATATATCGCGGATCAACCAGACACCTATCGCTATTATAACTGATGTAGCTATCCCTGTCCAACCGCTGAGAATAGACAACTCCTCGTAATATTTTGTATTGAGGATTGCCGACAACTCAATGAATCTTCTGAATGCCATAAGGATAAAACCTAATGAAATAAGCATCCACGAAAATTTAATCCTGGTAAATGATATGAATCTTAGCGCCAGGATAGCCACAAATATCTGAAGAACGATAGAAACAATGTATAAAATATTAGTTACCATGTTTTAACGAATTAATTTTTTCAGCTTCAAAAATCCTTACGAAATTTATAACTTAAAAGTACTAAACACAATTTTTATCTGGTTATTTATGCACAACTCACTTACCGTTTATCAGTTTCACCGGATATGCTTCGAAAGTGAAGGAAATATCAGGCATTTTAAAGAATATTTTTAAATTTGAGGGAGATTTAAATAATCCCATGAATAATTCCATTCGAAAAACCGGCCTGCTTGCTACAATATTTATCATCTTATTTACACTGTTGTTTTTACTGACTATAATTATATTTCCACCGAAAGATTTCGTTTCTGCAACAGATTATATTCGTAACTTCAGAGCCGGACACCTGATACGCATAATCCCGGGCTTTTTATTGGTTTTGGTCAACATTCCACTTTTTGCAACAATCTATTTTTATGCAGACAGTCAGGGAAAAATATTTGCGCTTACCGGAATATTATTTGGTATGGGATATATGATCTGTTCCGGATTGAATTATTATATCCAGTTAGGTCTGATCAGAAGAAATCTCAATGAGGATGGGATAAGTGCCATTACAACATTTCTTATGGAAAATCCCAACTCATTTTCAATCGGTATGGATAATCTGGGGTATACATTCCTCGCCTTAGCTTTTCTGGCCTTTTCAGGAATTTTTAGCAGAAGGGGATTTCAATCCTGGATAAAAACGCTTTTTATTATTTACGGAATATCTGGTTTACTGGGATCTTTAGGATATATTTTGAATTATCAACTGCTTGAGAACATGATTTTAATTTCTTCGCTCCCGTATCTGATTTGTATCATATTATTATTTTTTGAATTTAAAAAAATTAAACCATCAGACTGAAATTCTTTATTTTAAAGACGATATGAGCATTTTTATATTAAATACGTATTTTTATATGTTAAATAAATATCCATTATAAATTAACTAACTATGTTATTATCAACAACCAATACTATTGAAGGTCATAAAATAACAAAATATGTTGGCCTGGTCACCGGTGAAGCAATCATTGGTGCAAATCTTTTCAAAGATATATTTGCAAGTATACGCGATATTGTAGGAGGCCGCTCCGGTTCATACGAACAGGTTTTGCGTGAGGCAAAAGACAATGCTCTAGCCGAAATGGAAGATAATGCAAGGAGATTAGAAGCCAATGCCGTTATTGGAATCGACCTCGATTATGAAACCGTGGGCCAGAACGGCAGCATGCTTATGGTTACCGCTAGTGGAACGGCCGTAGTATTTGAATAGAAGTTAAGCTATTTTTTTATCAATCTCATTTTACTGCATGTGTACATTTGACAACAAAATCAGGTGTGAATGGGCGGTGGGAAATCCGTTGTTAAAAGATTACCATGACAAGGAATGGGGAGCCCCTTTGTACGATGATACCAGGCTTTTTGAAAATTTTGTTCTGGATGGCTTTCAGGCAGGTCTCAGCTGGCTTACCATCCTGAAAAAGAGAAATTCTTTTCGGGTTGCTTTTAACAATTTTATTATTGAGAAAGTGGCGGCTTATGACGAGCAAAAAATCGCGCAACTTTTGGGTAATGAAGACATTATTAGGAACCGAAGCAAGATTAAAGCTGCAATAAACAACGCCCAAAAAGTACTTGACATTCAGGAAGAGTCCGGTAGTTTTAATTCCTATGTTTGGCATTTCACCAATGGTAAAACAATCACCAACCATTGGAAATCAATAAAGGAAATACCTGCTAATTCCGAGATATCAGATGCTATGAGCAGGGATATGAAACAAAGGGGATTTTCATTTGCCGGTTCAACCATTTGTTATGCCTTTATGCAGGCTGTAGGCATTGTAAACGATCATATAATCTCTTGCCATTGTTATAAGAGAGATTAATACAATCATTTGGCAGATATCGAAAAATCTGAATAATTCAAAACAGGATGATAAAAACAAATAAATCAGATCTCACCCTTAACTTTCATTGTCTGAATTATCTCATCTACAGTTTTGGTTGAATTCGGAAGTATATTCTCAGGACATTTACCAACTGCAGTTGCTACCTGAAATCGTTTGCACTTGTTCCTGCCTTCTTCTCCGGCTTCGCAATAAAGCCTTTTGTACGTTTCGGTATATTCGGTGCCTTTTAAAATTCCATTAAATATCGGACATTTGGGTGTTTTGGGACAAATAGGTGCTTCCATTATTAAATTATAAGGTATTTAGTTTAATAAATAACGTCAAAATAAAATATAAGTTACAACGTAAAATTTTAAGAATTAAAAAAAATGTAATGAAATAATTTCTTTCTACTATCTGTTTGTAAAAATAAGTTCATTATACATAAGATGAACTAAAAATTAAAAAAAATTACGAACTTTATTGTTAATAAATAATTGGAATGTGTGGAAAAAAGCAAGTTAAAACCTGAAATTTTGATTGTTGACGATATCCCCGGAAATCTCAATTACATAAGTGATATTCTGTATAATGAGGGATTTGGAATTACAGTGGCAACAAATGGGCTGGATGCTGTTGATATTGCATTGGAAAAAATTCCCGAACTAATTTTACTGGATATTGCCATGCCAAAGATGGATGGTTATGAGGTATGCAAAATACTGAAATCCAATCCTAGATCTCAGGAGATACCAATCATATTTTTAACAGCCAAAGATGAGCATGAAGATATTATTAAGGGATTTCAGGCAGGAGCGGTGGATTATATTTCCAAGCCGTTCAACACTTCCGAATTAATCTCCCGCGTAAAGACCCACCTCGATCTTAAAATAAAGTCAGAGGAGTTGAAACAGCTCAACCAGAAACTTGAGGATATGGTTTCTGAACGAACTGCCCAGCTGATGGAATTGAATCAAAACCTTACAGATGCAAACCAAAATCTTTCCAAGGCTTATCTGGAATTATCAAAACTCGACAAAGCTAAAAATGATTTTATCAGGCATATCAACCATGAGCTTCGTACTCCGTTGCAGGGAATAAACGGTTTGGTTAAAATATTAGTGGATATTAACCAAAATCCCGAAGAAAAAGAGTATCTGACATCCATTGAAATTTTGGTTAAGAGACTGGTAAAGCTCTCAGAACTTTCGCTTCTTTTTACAGAAATCAGAACAGATAATTATAAGCTTGAATTACAGGAGGTTTCACTGTATCAATGTATTTCCGGTGTGTTACAAAATAGCGGTTCGTTCGAAAAAAATATAGACATTCATTATGAACCTCTCCCGGGAAACCTGTCTATTCTTGCAGATGAAAAATTACTTAGTGCATGTATCAACATTGTACTTGATAATGCGGTTAAATATTCGCCCGAAAATGGTCAGATTATTATTGAATCCTTTAAAAACGAAGGTAAAATTTTGTTGGAGATCTCTGATAACGGTCCCGGATTTTCAAAAAAAGCAAGTGATCAACTCTTCGATCTTTTCACTGCTGACAATATTGACGAAGAATTTTATGGTTTTGGTATAGGCCTTGCTACTGCAAAAAGAATTCTTGATCTTCTTTCATCCGAATTGGAAATTGCAAATAAGCCCAGA
Source organism: uncultured Bacteroidales bacterium (assembly GCA_963781805.1). Lineage (GTDB taxonomy): Bacteria > Bacteroidota > Bacteroidia > Bacteroidales > UBA10428 > JAFGPL01. The sequence goes on along the minus strand of CAWAHF010000004.1, from coordinate 2,585,500 downwards.
GGAGGAGCAATAGTAAGATTAATTTTTCCGGCTTTGTAAAATTATTCCCTGGTTATGAATAAAAAATCCGAGCAAAAACTAATCAACCTTCCTGACTGATATGCCGAATTGCAGAAATTGCCTTCATAATTCTCATAGTTTCATACATCTTACTGAAGACGAAATCAATTTCCTCAATCAATACAAAACTCAATTAACAGCCAATAAGGGAGAAAATATTATTAAGCAAAACACATTTATCTCTAATATTATTTGTGTAAATAGTGGGATCATCAGCTTAGTAATAGAAGGCGATCGCGACAGGAACATTTGCATAGGTATAGCTGGGAAAGGCGATATTCTTGGTGTTACAGACCTTCTTTCAAACGGTAGTCACAGCTTCACTGCTGTTTCGCTTAAATCTTCCGAAATATGTATTTATGAAGCTGAAAAATTCAAAATGATACTCGATAATAACATGGCATTTCGGGATAAAATGCTTGAACAATATTCCATCTATATTAAACATCTCCACTCAAAATTGATGGTATTGGGAACGAAACAGTTACACGGCAGGTTAGCGGACACTATACTATACCTGAATCACATGAAAAGTAAATTTGTTGATGTTTTTAATTACATATCACGCAAAGATTTAGCGCTTATGACAGGAACATCGGTTGAAAATGTCATCCGGTTATTAAAGGAATTTGATCATGACGGTATTATAAAAATAAGTGGCAAGGAGATTATTATCAACAATCTGGACCTGCTTCTAAAACTTAAAAAAATTGGCTAGTTGAGATTATTCTATCGACCAGTCAATAGGATTTAATCCATGCCTTTTCAATATTTCATTAGTTTTGGAAAAGTGCCGGCATCCGAAGAAGCCATTGTAGGCAGAAAATGGAGATGGATGAGCTGCCTTAAGGATATAATGTTTCTGAGTGTCGATTAGGGTTTCTTTTGCCTGCGCATATTTACCCCATAAAATGAAAATAATTCCGACTTTTTTTTCGGAAATTTTTTTAATCACACTATCGGTAAAAATCTCCCAGCCTTTTCCCTGGTGAGATCCGGCCTGATTTGCCCTTACAGTCAGGGTAGCATTGAGCAGGAGAACTCCCTGGTTGGTCCAGTTTTCTAAATTACCGCTCACTGGCATAGGAATTCCTAAATCGGAGTTTATCTCCTTAAATATATTTACCAGCGAAGGTGGTTGAGGAACTCTCCTGGGCACCGAGAAACATAATCCATGTGCCTGTCCTTTGCCGTGATAGGGATCTTGTCCTAGTAATACTACTCTCACTTTATCGAATGGAGTGCGGTTAAAGGCGTTAAAAATATAGGGACCAGGAGGATAAACCGCATGGTTGGATTTCTCCGTTATAAGAAATTCTTTAAGCAGTGCGAAATAATCCGCATTAAATTCATCCATAAGAATTTCTTTCCAGCTCTCTTCAATTTGAGGATTTACCTGTACCATATTTATTTTTTTTAGGGATTTTTGTCAGTATTATCCTGGCAGTATTGGTTGCATGACTGCCGATTGCTTTGAAAAGGGTCATTAGTTCCAGATGCGTTTTACTACTGGATAAAGATTGTTCCACCTTACTTTTGAGCCGCTCGAAATGCTGTTTTTCCAATTCAAAGGTATGAATCCGGTATGCTTTATAATTCTCTTTCATTTCTCTGGCTTCCTGAAGACTGAAATTTTTATATAATGCATAGGCCCGTTGTATGAGTTCCAACGTGAGTTGATGATATTCCTTCAGTTCGGCTTTCCCTGCATCTGAAAAATCAAAACTGTTTTTGCACCAGTTCAGAGCTTTTTCTTTAAGGTTATCTGCCACGATATCTCCAATCTGTTCAAATTCTTTCACGGCATACATCATCTGGAATGCCTCTTCTGCACTGGAGGATTCGATTTGTTGCCGTGTAATCCTAAGCAGGTAATCATTAATGCTGTCTCTTAGAAAATTAACCTGGCTTTCATAAAATTCAATCTCAGTAATGATTTTCTTATTTCTATCTAAAAAAGGTTGCAGGATTATTTCTGTCATTTTTTTCACAATATCCATCATTCGCAAAACTTCCTGCTTTGCCAGATTTAGTGCCAGTAAAGGTGTTTTAATCATCGTATCATCAAGGTACCTGGTTTTCAATCCATCTTCTTGTTCCGGCTTTAGAGGGATAAGAAAATTAATGAATTTATCAAAATAGGTTATGAAGGGCAGATATATCGAAGCGAGGATTAAATTATAGATTGTATGGGCATTTGCAATCTGGCGTGGAAGCAATTGTGCGCTTTCCGAAATGTCTTTCGGATGATGAACAAATGCAGAAGTAATATCCTGCACCAGATGTACAAAAGAGGGTATCCACCAGATTAAAAGCAGCGCCCCCGAAGCTTTAAACAAAGTAAACGCAAATGCCACCTGTTTGGATTCCCTGCCGGTTTCAAGACTGGCTAGAATTGCTGTAATTGCTGTACCAAGATTTGCCCCAATAATTAAAGGAATCGAAGCTTCGAGTGTAATCAATCCCTGCGATGCAAGGATGATCATAATACCAATAAATGCTGCGCTGCTTTGAATTAGTGCTGTAAGCAATGCTCCTGCCAGAATTCCAAACCAGGGATTTTCAAGTGTTAATAATAAATTCACAAAAGGTTCAAAGGTGCGGAGAGGATACATGGTCTCTGACATAATGTGCATACCAAAGAATAAAATTCCAAATCCGAAGATGGATTCTCCTATATTTTTGATTCCTGGTTTTTTTGTCAACATCTGAACAAAAAAGCCTACACCAATAAAAAGCAAGGCGTAATCTGTAATTTTAAATGCAATAATCTGTGTTGTGATGGTTGAACCAATGGCAGCTCCCAGAAAGATGCCAATAGATTGTCTGAACCTGATAAGTTTGGAATTGACAAAACTTACAAGCATTACCAGGGTAGCACTACTGCTCTGAATAATCATGGTGACAAATGCACCTACAAGCATAGCAACATATTTGTTGTAGGTCAGTTTGCTTAAAATGGTCCTCATTTTATTTCCGGCTGATTTCTGCAAACTGTTGCTCATCATTAGCATACCGAACAGAAACAATCCCAAACCTCCTGCAAGACCAAAAATTATCATGATAAACCAACCGGGTTTACGGCCATAGACTTTAAAGACAATCAAGCCTGCTTCAGAATTTCCCCTGATGCTTGCTGACACTTCATATTCCCCCTCAACATTACCCAGTAGAATCTTTGTTCGGGCAATACCCATTGAATCAGTAACTGATTCAGGATTTTCGATTTTCTGTTGATTAGCATTCAATGGAGTTGATATAAATCTGAATTGAACCACCCTATTTCTTACAGGCCTGTGATTACTATCCCATATCCGAACCTGCAAGGGCTGCGGCAACCATTTACTTACAGTTTGAAACTGGTTATCACCTGAAAAATTCAACGCTTTTAAATCAGTTGCTTTATTAATCTGAATGAAGGAATCAGCTGTAAAACCAAATAGTGCTGGGCATATAAAAAATCCCATTAGGAGAGTCAGAATTCCAATTGAGGTTAATCTTCTCAAGTTAGTAGTTTAGCATTTTCACAAAAATAGAAATTTTCCAAAGCAAGAAATCTGCTTTAACGAATTGTTTAAAAATAAAAAAAGTATTCGTGAAAAAATTTATTGGAATCTTTTACCAAAATGCGACAAGGAAGAAATAAGTTTTTTCTTCTCTTCTTTGGTCAATGCGGTTAAACTCACCGGAGGGTATTTAGCTTGACCGTTTTTGGTTTTCTGATAAATAATAAGGTTCTCGTGTAGGCCAAATAAATTTTTTTCAATTTTGAAACCTGCAATTTCATTTTTCTTAAATTCAATGGAACTTTTTTTCCTGGCGAGATAACTCATTGAAAAAAATCGAAGGATAAGCTTCTCTCCTTCATCATTGTAAAAAATATAAAAGAAATTCCGTAAGGTATTATAAACTACAATTATAATATATATGGCAGCAATTACAATGGCAATCTGGTACCTGGTTGCTCCCAGTATTTCATAGGAAAAAAGTTCTGTAGCAAGCAGCAAAGCAATAATGACCAGAAAAAAAATGGTTGTAAAAAAGCCTCTGACTTTTTTTCTGAGTACAGTCTTTCGAATATCAATGATCATAGAGAGTTAATTAAAATAATTGTAATTCAAATATTTAAGCTCAAAATTAAGGATAATTTCCGGTTGATCAAAGATTATGTTAAAAACTTTATCGGATTAATTTTTTGAATTTATGTATCTTAAATTAAGATAATGCGTACAAAAATTCTGTAACTTAAATAAACTAAAACAAAAAAGGTTTCATTTATTATTTATTAAACTTAACTTAATTCTAAAAATCATGAAAAAACTGACGAGTGGTATTATAGTTCTTGCTGCGGGACTTATATTAAGTAGCTCTGTTTTTGCACAGAAAAAAAATGCAATTAAAGTAAATTTATTTAGTATAATCGCTAAAACTGGAACAGTTTTTTATGAAAGATCACTTTCTAATTCAGTAAGTGCAGATCTTGGTCTTTCATATACAGGATGGAGTAACAGTGGCACAACATGGAGAGGTATCGGAATACAACCGGACATCAGGTTTTACCCCGGAAAGAATGAAGATATGAAGGGATTTTATATTGCTCCGTTTGCGAGGTATTTTAGCTGGACTGGTAAAAATGAATCTTTAAATGCTGAAGGCACCTTGAATATTGTTGGAGGAGGTCTTTTAATTGGTGGTCAATTTTTATTTGGGGATCTAATCACGCTTGATATATACGCCGGACCTCAATATCTCAGTTTTAGTATTAAAGATAAAACGGGTTCCTCAAGTGATCTCAGTACTCCCAATCTGGAAGGATTCCTTGTAAGAGGGGGAATAACGATTGGTCTCGCATTCTGATAAATATTATCAAGAAGATATTTAAACCATGAAACAGATTTCATGGTTTTTTTTATTTTCTCTTTTTCTTGAAAAAATCTTTCACTAGTTTACCGCATTGATTTTCTAAAATACCGGATACAATCTGTGTTTTAGGATGTAAAAGCTTTTGCCTTATTCTAGTGAATCCTCTTAGCTCATCTGCAGCCCCGTAAACGATTTTTCCCAGCTGTGTCCAGTAAGCCGCTCCCGCACACATCACACAAGGCTCAAGGGTAACATATAGCGTACAATCTGTAAGGTATTTACCTCCGATAGTTGCTGAGGCTGCTGTAAATGCCTGCATCTCGGCATGTGCGGTCACATCGTTCAGCGTTTCGGTAAGGTTATGTGCCCGGGCAATGATTTGGTTCTTATATACAATTACCGCTCCAACAGGTATTTCATCACGCTGCAATGCCTTTTCAGCTTCCTTTATAGCCTCTTTCATGAAATACTCATCCGAAAAATTTAATAGATCCATAGGTTAATTTCTCCCTGTTGATAAATTCATACATTAAAAGGTAAATTTGCAATTTCTTTCTATTTTCGCAAAACGAATTTCTACAATTGAAAATACGAATATATGTACAGGACGAATACGTGTGGTGAGCTGAGAATAAAAGATGTCAACAAAGAAGTTACACTTAGCGGTTGGGTGCAGCGTTCGAGAGATCTTGGCGGAATGACATTTGTTGACCTTCGCGACAGATACGGGATTACCCAGTTGGTCTTCAACATGGATACAAATAAAGAATTATGTCTTAAGGCAAGAGAACTTGGAAGAGAATTTGTAATTCAGGCGAGCGGTAAAGTGGCCGAACGAAGCAATAAAAATGCCAATATGCCAACAGGTGATATTGAAATTATTATTGCAGATTTAAAAATCCTGAGTTCTTCAGAGGTACCTCCTTTCACCATAATATCAGATACCGATGGGGGCGATGAACTGAGAATGAAGTATCGTTATCTCGACCTTAGACGCGAACCTTTGAAAAATAATCTGATGCTCCGTCACCGTATGGCACAGGAAACAAGAAAATATCTGGATGGTCAGGGATTTATCGAAATTGAAACACCTGTTCTGATTAAATCCACCCCCGAAGGTGCCAGGGACTTTGTGGTTCCTTCACGCATGAATCCCGGTGAATTTTATGCTTTGCCCCAATCACCGCAAACATTCAAACAAATATTGATGGTGGCCGGTTATGATAAATATTTTCAGATAGTAAAATGTTTCAGGGATGAAGACCTCCGGGCAGACCGTCAGCCGGAATTTACCCAGATTGACTGCGAAATGTCCTTCATTACGCAGGATGATATTCTGAATACATTCGAAGGACTAATAAAACACTTGTTTAAAGAGGTTAAAGAAGTGGAATTCACCGGAAATATTGAAAGAATGTCCTACCAGGATGCGATGGAAAATTACGGATCCGATAAACCCGACCTGAGATTTGATATGAAGATCAAAAATCTTACGGAAATTGTTAAGGGTAAAGGATTTGCCATATTCGATGATGCCGGATATATTGGAGGAATTTGTGCTCAGGGTTGTTCCGAATATTCCCGTAAACAGCTTGATGAACTTACCGAATATGTGAAAAAACCTCAGATTGGCGCTAAAGGGCTAATTTATGTAAAACTGCAACAAGATGGGACCTATAAATCTTCTGTGGATAAATTCTATTCAACCGAAGAATTGAAAACCTGGGCAAATTTATTCAATGCCAGCCAGGGTGATCTTATACTTGTCTTATCGGGAGAAAAGGAAAAAACGCTAAATGCGCTTAATGAACTCAGGCTTGAGATGGGAAACCGCCTTGGATTGCGGGATAAAAATAAATACAAACCTCTTTGGGTGGTCGATTTTCCGTTGCTCGAATGGGATGAGGAAACAAAACGGTTTTATGCCAAACACCATCCGTTTACTTCCCCCAAACCGGAAGATATTAAATTGCTTGAGACAAATCCGGTCAATGTGAGGGCAAATGCATACGACCTGGTGATTAACGGTGTTGAAATTGGCGGAGGTTCCATCAGGATTCACAACAAGACTCTTCAACAAAATATGTTTAAGGTTTTGGGATTTACCGATGAAGAAGCGGAGCGCCAGTTTGGTTTTCTGATGAATGCATTTCGTTATGGCGCACCACCGCATGGCGGTATTGCTTTTGGGTTTGACAGGTTGGTGTCTATGTTTGCGGGACTGGATTCCATCCGCGATGTCATTGCATTTCCTAAAAACAATACAGGCAGAGATGTTATGATTGATACACCGGCAACCATTTCAGACGAACAACTCAAAGAACTTTCGCTCAAGGTAAATGTGAATAAAAAAGTGTAATTTTCTGCATGATGAAAAAGGTTAAACTTGGTGCTAATCCCTTTCTCTATCCCATGCCGGTTGTAATTGTCGGTTCGCTCGTAGATGGTGTTCCGAATTTTATTGCAGTTTCCTATATCGGAATAGTACAGCATGAACCGCCAATGGTAGCTATTGCTCTTGCAAGTTCACACTTTACCAACAGGGGGATCGTCGAAAACAAATGCTTTAGTGTAAACATTCCAAATACCAGGATGCTTAAAGTTACAGATTACATAGGAATGAATTCAGGTGATACCATCGATAAAGCAACCCTTTTCGAGATATTTTACGGAGATCTGGAAAAAGTCCCGATGATACTGGAAACACCACTGAACATGGAATGTGAACTGGTTGAACAAATTGATCTTAAAAACGGAAGCCAGATTTATATTGCAGAAATTATTCAAACTTATTCTGAAAAAAAATATCTGAAAAACGGCCGCCCTTATATGAAAAAACTGCGTCCCATTATTTTTTCAATCAATAATAACCTGTATTACAAAACCGGAAGAATTATCGGAAAAGCATGGAACGTTGGTATGGATTACAAACCAAAGAAAAAGAAGATATAAGTTCTAATTTTAATTAATGAATGTGATTTAACGCTCAATAATGCCAAGGTGTTTTGAATGACCAGAAATTTTATGATAAGAATTTTGTTTTTCTTTCTAAAGGTAAGTTGTATGGATAAAGAAAAACTCTAATCCAGCTTCAGAACTGCCAGAAATGCCGATTGCGGCACTTCAACCGAGCCGATTTGGCGCATCCGTTTTTTGCCTTTCTTTTGTTTCTCCAGCAGTTTTCTTTTTCGCGTGATGTCCCCTCCGTAACATTTGGCGGTTACATCTTTCCTAACAGCTTTTACTGTTTCGCGTGCAATGATTTTTGATCCTATTGCAGCCTGGATAGCAATTTCAAACTGTTGTCTTGGTATCAATTCTTTTAGTTTTTCACAAATCCTTCTTCCAAAAGAATAGGCATGATCCCGATGAATCAGGGATGAAAGCGCATCTACCATTTCTCCGTTAAGCAAAATGTCCAGTCTCACCAAACTGGCTTGTCGATACCCTATAATATGATAATCAAAAGAAGCGTATCCCTTGGAAATGCTTTTCAGTTTATCGTAAAAATCGAAAACAATTTCAGAAAGGGGCATGTCAAACGTAAGCTCAATTCGGTTACTGGTCAGGTACAATTGATTTTTGAGCGTGCCCCTTTTTTCAATACACATGGTCATAATGGGGCCTACAAACTCGGCCTGACAGATAACCTGAGCATTGATGAAAGGCTCTTCGATATAATCAAGATAAGTGGGGTCGGGCAATCCGGAAGGATTATGTACGTCCATCATTTCTCCTTTTGTGGTATATGCCTTGTATGAAACATTTGGAACCGTGTTGATGATATCCATGTCAAACTCGCGATCGAGACGTTCCTGTACAATCTCCATATGTAGCAATCCCAGAAATCCACACCTGAAACCAAAACCAAGTGCCGCCGAAGACTCAGGAACAAATGACAATGAAGCGTCATTCAGTTGCAGTTTTTCCAGCGAAGCGCGCAGTTCTTCATAATCGTCTGCATCAATCGGGTAAATTCCGGCAAAAACCATGGGTTTCACCTCTTCAAATCCTGCAATGGCTTTATCACAAGGTCTGATAACATGTGTTATGGTGTCCCCTACTTTCACCTCCCTGGCCGTTTTTATGCCTGAAATAATGTACCCAACATCACCGGCGCATAACTCGCTGCGCGGTTCAAGCTTAATCTTTAACACACCGATTTCGTCCGCATCATACTCCTTACCTGTTGCAAAAAATTTTACCTTTTCGCCCTTCCGGATGGTGCCGTTCATAATTTTAAAATATGCGAATATACCCCTGAAGGAGTTAAAAATAGAGTCAAAAATCAAAGCTTGCAGGGGTGCATCCGGATCTCCTTTGGGAGGCGATATCTTTTGGATTATCGCTTCAAGTATCTTATCAACACCATAACCTGTCTTTGCTGATATTTCAATGATTTCCTCTCTGCTGCATCCCAGCAAATCAACTATCTGATCTTTCACTTCATCGGGCATGGCGCTTGGCATATCCATTTTGTTTAATACAGGGATTATTTCGAGATCGTGATCTAGCGCCTGGTAAAGGTTAGAGATGGTCTGCGCCTGAACACCCTGGGTAGCATCCACCACAAGCAGGGCTCCTTCGCAGGCTGCAATGGAACGTGAAACTTCGTACGAAAAATCTACATGACCAGGTGTATCTATCAGATTTAAAAGATACTTTTTATTTTCCTGATAATAAATCATCTGCACGGCATGGCTCTTAATAGTAATTCCTCTTTCTCTTTCCAAATCCATGTCATCAAGCATCTGATCTTTAAAATCCCTATCTGACAGCGAGTCTGTCGCCATAAGCATCCTGTCGGCCAGCGTGCTTTTGCCGTGATCGATATGTGCGATGATACAAAAGTTCCTGATATAATCCATGCGTTAAACCTGCCAATTTTAAAGGCACAAATATATTTAATTTCAATTGAAAAAATGATTACTTTGTAGCCGGTAACAAAAAATAGTTTAGGAGGTATTTTTTCGATGAAAATGAATGATATTAAAATAATTGAATGTGATTTTAAAAACTGCGATCATGTTAAGGCGCTGGTAAGTCTGATGAATCATTACATTCTTGATAAAATGGGAGGCGCTAAACCACTCGATACACAACAGGGCTATAAACTGATAGAAGGATTGAAAAACCATCCCTCCAAACTGGTGCTTTTTGCTGAAATAGATGGCAAACTGGTAGGACTGGCAAACTGTTTTGTGAATTTTGCCACATTTACCTGCAAACCGTTTATCAACATTCACGATATTATTGTGCAGGAGGAATTCCGCAACAAAGGAGTCGGACGTAAACTGATGAACGGTATCCAGGCACATGCCATCTCTATGGGATGTTCCAAAATAACCCTTGAAGTTAGAGAAGATAATATCAATGCACAGCATCTTTATAATAACCTTGGATACAATGAGTGTATACCGGTAATGCACTTTTGGGAGAAGAAACTTCAGTGAGGGATTTATTCTTGCACATTAGATTTCATCATACCTTTTAAATGAGCATATGTTATTTTAATTATGAACTATAAAGCGAGGTTGAATTAAAGACCGGGGCTAAGATTTATTAAGGAGATGAATCTCAATACAATCAAGTTTAAAGTAAAATTGGCGATTTGTAATTTACTTCTCTTTCATTCAGTCCAAAATTGGTTAACTTTGAACTCAAATGAAATTTACAGAACTTAATCTTGATAACAAATTACTCGAAGCCATATCCTATATGGGCTTTGAAACAGCTACACCCATCCAGGAAAAGGTGATCCCGGTTATCCTCGAAAACAGGGATATCATTGGTTGTGCACAGACAGGAACCGGTAAAACGGCGGCATTTGTACTGCCTGTCCTCGATAAACTGACGGGTAAAAAAGATACAGGTATAGATACCCTTATAATTGTTCCAACCCGGGAACTGGCTATTCAAATCGAACAACAAATACAGGGATTCTCCTATTTCGTTTCCGCCTCTTCCATAGCGGTTTATGGCGGTGGAGACGGTTCCGACTGGGAAACTCAAAAGAATGCTTTAATAAAGGGTACCGATATCATTATTGCTACTCCGGGCAAATTGTTGTCACATCTGAAATTGGGATATGTCAACTTTACCGGTTTGAAGCATTTAATTTTAGACGAAGCCGACCGGATGCTGGATATGGGATTTATTGATGATATTCGGGCAATCATTTCCTATCTTCCGGAAAAACGTCAGACCTTAATGTTTTGTGCTACGCTGCCAAACAGTATTCGACAGCTTGCACGGAAAATCCTGCACCACCCGGTTGAAATATCGTTGGCCATTTCCAAACCGGCTGAAGGTGTTGATCAAAAAGTCTACCTGATTTCACAAGCGCAAAAAATAAAATTATTGAAGCACATTCTGGATGAGCGAAAACAATACGATAGCATCATTATTTTTACTTCCACAAAAAGAAATGTATCAGAGATTGTAAGATCACTTAAAGAAAACGGGATTCCATCACAGGGAATTTCTTCCAACCTGGAACAGGATGAACGTGAAGAAGTTTTAAATGATTTCAGATCTAAAAAAATACGTATCCTGGTTGCCACCGATGTGATGAGCCGCGGCATAGATGTAAAAGAAATAAACCTGGTAATTAATTATGATGTGCCTCAGGATGCTGAAGATTATGTACACCGGGTGGGAAGAACAGCAAGGATTAATGCGAAAGGTGAGGCCATAACCCTGGTGACTCAAAAAGAAATGTATAAGTTGAAAATTATCGAAAAGTTGATTGAAACTGAAATTCCGAAACCTGCGTTACCCGGAAACCTTAGCCCGGGATCGATAAGGAAAGAAAGAGAATCCCGATCAAATTCCGGGAAAAAATTCTATAGAAAAAAAAAGGTTTATAAAAGGAAAAATGCAGAGGTTAAATCCTCCCATCAATCGCAAGACGCTGCGAAATAATTTAAAATTTTAAAGAGGCATAGTTGTCACCTGGCATTGCTGAGCAACTGTTGAAAGTTTTGTTCACCTGTTTAAATACAGCAATTTACAAAAATTTTCAAAACAATTATCACAATATATTTTATGATATCGAATACTTTATTTATAGAGTTCCCGTCTGCAAATAAAAACTCCATCCCCGTCCCGCTGGTAGGAGTTTGCAACTCCGGCTTCTTTGCCCTGGCTAATTCTTTATATTTCTATTCGGAGTTTGTAACTCCGGTTTTAATTACCTTCCTCAATCGCCCGGCACTACCAGGTAGTCAAATGTATTACTGGCAGTAGCCTGTAGAGATATTATCGGCTCAGGCAAAGCCTAAGTTGAATCATGAGAAATATCAGTCACCCGGTAATACCAAACGACTGTGAAAGAGATTCAGAAAACAGACATGGAAGGAGTATTATATCACTTAACCATTCGGCTCAATTAGACGGTTTGAGTACCATAGGAAAAAATATATTGTGAATAAATGATAAAAATGGAAACAGGCTTTGGTTAGGACGTGTAATTACAAATATCAGCCTGGAATCTGATCCATTGTAGCCAAGTCTGTGTCCTCAAAATTGTTATATATGCTTTCATTCCTTTCCTCAAATGGCACTCTATGAATAAACCATTGATCAAAAAAAAATGCAGGGGAATCTATTTTATCTCAACAGAAGGAGGTGAATGGTTGATTAATTACAATATATGTAGAACAGGATGTCCGTTATCAAACAGTTAGAATCAAAAATTCATTTATCGGACAGCACGTCTTTTCTTATGACTCAAAATATACTCCTAATTCCTTTTTCCCCGCCAATAATAGTTAAATGCCACCATGATTTTGCAGAACAGTGTCTTTAGTTCAACAAAGCAAACGTAAAATGAATTTTACGAAGTATTTGTTTTTCAGATAAAAAGCTTTAATTTGCATTTGGTAAAACCTAAAATCATTGGCTCCTGTACCCGTATTTACAATCAAATTTAAAGAACATTTAAGGAAGATCAGGAAATAATTATACAATGAATCCTAAAACCCAAACTATGAAAACACTATTGATTCTTGTAGCTCTGGTATATTGCACAATGTTGAATGCCCAGGATACATTGCAAATTAGCGTTTCGGCTGATACCTCAACCACCTATCTTATTATATTGGATGACAACACTTCTCTGACAGGTAATATTCTTGAAAGGAAAAGCAATGAAATTATTTTTAATGATCTTACGATAGGAAGAGTTGCTATTCCTATGATAAAAATAAAAAAAATGACTTCGCTTTCAGGTTACAAATTCTGTATACTTACAACAAATGATGGTAAAAAATTTACCGGTTTGATAATTTCACATAATGATACAGAGGTAACAATCAAAACGGAAAGTCTGGGTATTTTAACAATTTCCAACAATAAAATAAGAGACATTAAAATAGCTGAAAAGGAACAGATTAAAAATGGAAAATATTTTTTTCCAAATCCTCACCCGACAAGATATTTTTTTGGACCTTCTGCTATTCCATTGGAAAAAGGTGAAGGGTACTTTCAGAATGCTTGGATTTTATCAAACAGCGTTCAGATAGGAGTTTCGGACCATTTCTCAATGGGTGGAGGTGTAGTCATTCCAGTACTGTTTTTTATTACTCCAAAAGTCGGGTACAAAGTGGCAAAAAATGTACACATAGGGGGAGGATTGCTTGCCGCATCGACTATATCAACCGAAGCTTCGTTTGGATTAGGAGTGGCATATGGTTCACTTACATTCGGGAGTAAAGAGAATAATTTTACTATTGATGCCGGATGGGGATTTATAAAGCAGGAACATTATAATTCTCAAACATCAACATCTACTTATAAATGGGGATTTGCTGAAAAGCCTATGTTTTCTTTTTCAGGTGCTTTAAGAATAGCCCCCATGTGTTCACTAATTTCAGAGAACTGGGTGTTTGCTACTAAGGACTATTCTTATAACCAAACTACCTATACTGAAAGTTATACATATAAATATCACTCGGTATTATCGTTTGGTTTCCGTTTAATGGGTGAGAAGAATTCATTTGACCTTGCTCTTGCTTTGCCAACTATTGAAGGTGGAACAGTTGGCATTCCCTATCTTGATTATGTCTTCAAATTCTAATTTATATTATAACAGCAAGATAAAACCAATTATTTTTGAATGCATAAGATTGGTTATTAAATAATATGTTATGCGAAGAAACATTTTTGTATATTGATTGTTTAAAAATGAAACACACCTAAAATAATTAGATTTATGAAAACAATTAAAGTATCCCTATTTTTAATTTTCTTTGTAAGTTGTATTTCGGTTTTTGCATTTAGTCCACCCCCTTCATCAAGTAATAATAATCAATGTGGAAATAACGTTTCTGTTCCATTGGACGGAGGTTTGTTATTTGTTCTTGGTGCGGCAGGTGTATCCTACTTTTTAGCGAGAAAAAATCGCAATAAAAAAGATATTTAGGTTTAGGAAATTTTGACATCCATTTGCATTTTTTGAATTAACTGATATCTTTTCTGTTCCATACCAATGAAACCAAAGGTTATATTACAAAACTATAAAAGGACTGTATTCATAACCTTAGTTTTTGTATTGATTAGTACATATATTTTTCTCAGATTATTTTATTCAGGTGCAAATCCCTTAATCAGAATTGGATATGTTATAACTAATCCATTTTTAGTACTTATTGAAAAAATAGCCAGTTATATTTTTCAATTAAGTGGACAAACTATTACATTCCAAAATCATAGTATTTTTTTGGAGGGGAAACAGTTAGGTGGTATTACCAGTCAGTTAATGTATAAAAAAGTCACTATTTTCTATATACTAATATTGTGGCTGACCAGGGCAACAACCCTCAAAAAAGTTAGCTTTACTGGAATTTATTTGGTATTGTTTTTTTTATCTTCTCTGTTTTTTGTTATAAGAGAAGTTTATGCAATAACTGGCGATTTTAATAGTACATCAATTGTACCTAGCCATAGTATAGTATTCTTTTGCATGAATACAGTATTATTGATCTGGTACCTGGTAAATAAGAAAATCAATACAAAAAATATTGGAAAAGTCTCTGTGATATCTAACCTTGTTGAAAAAAAATTACCAGATATTATTGTTATCTTATATTCTTATTCATTTCTGATATTATTTCTGGGATTATTCCATTTTAATCTTTGGATAGAAATTTTGCTCAAATCTGCGCAAGGTCTTCTAAGATTGTTCGGATATAATTCTGAAGTTAGTTCAAATCTCCTGATAGGAAATAGGGGATCAATATCTGTTTATAGAACATGCCTGGGAATAATGACCATGTTTCTTTTTTTCTCTCTGGTGTACTTAACGAGGAATAAGAATAGAAAAGATTGGTATTTTATTTTTTCGGGATTACTTATTTTAAATTTAGCCAATTTAATTAGAATTGTACTGCTGTTTATTCATATTCAAAGGTATGGAGATTATATGTTAACAATTGATATTCACGATCTATTTAACTATGTTATCTATTTAATTGTCTTTATTTTATGGGTGATTTGGTTTGAAAAATTTATGAATGTCAAAGCTGTTATTAAGGGTAATAGTAAATATAAAATGGCAAGAAATGATTAGGATGAATTTATCAGATTATACATGATTTTTAGGTATGATAAGTGGCTTAATACTGCATGTAAACAAATTAATTTTTGCTCCAAATTAGGAGAGTTGCTAATGAAGTTTGTTCTAAAAAGAATCCGATAAATTTTTCCATGATATTAGGTAAATAGAATGATGGTTTTCAAAAATTTCAATCTTATAGGTTTTGTCATCCTCTTTATGATTTTGTATTATTCTGTAGCAGTACTATTGAAAAGACATCTGCAATGATGAAAACCGTTGTGTCATTTTGGATCAATAATAAATTTTGATTAATCTTTTTAATTATCAAAAAGTTACTGTTTGTTTGACCGAGTTTTACCTAAGATTTTTTACGAATTAATATAAACAATTATAGTGGTATGAAATGTTATAATAATTAATGTGCTTTCTATGTTAAAATACAGACACTTTGTCAAATTTTGTTATTTTTTTAGATTCTTTTTCCGTAAGCTTGTTTAAAGATTATAAGAATTTATAATCATACCTAAATACTTTTTATACCATGGATAGCGGTAATTTTGTTAAAATTTCAGATTGGTTAAGTAAGAAAGCGAATGAGCTATTTCGCAAACATTATTTTCCAAGATGGATGGTATTTGTAATGGATAGTGTGCTTGTATTTGTAACATTTATACTTGCGTATTTATTACGTTTTAATTTCATAGCATCCGACTTCAATCAAACTATTGTATATCAGCAGGGTATATTAGTTTTAACCATTTATGCAGTATTTACTCTGATTTTTCGCTCCTATACCGGATTGATCAGACATACAACCGTTATTGATATTTTTACAATCCTCATGTCTACAAGTTCTTCGTTAATTGCTTTACTAATAATTTCTTTTGTAAGCAGGTATTTTTTATGGGATATGCGACTTACCATCTCAGCATCAATTATTCTCATACATTTTGTACTTATCACTATGTTACTTATTTTTATAAGAATTGCTATAAAAATATTTTATCAACTAATAACCAGTTCTTTTATTCAAAAAAATAAGGTGCTGATATTTGGAGCCGGAGCTACAGGAGTTATTGTAAAACGGGTTATCCAAAGTGATGTAAAAGCTACGTATCAGATTGCTGGGTTTTTAGATAATAATAAACAATTACAAGGGAAAAAACTTAATGGCATTCCGGTTTATAATCCCGATATAATTTATACTGATTTTATTAGAAAAAACAGGATTGAAATATTAATATTTGCTATTAAAGATATTGTTCCCTCAGAAAAAAGCGAAATAATACGTACTGCATTGGATGTTGGGCTTGAAGTAAGGGATACCCCTCCGGTCGATAATTGGTTAAATGGGCAACTTCAGATGAGGCAAATTCAGAAAGTCCAGTTGAAGGATTTATTGGGACGGGAGCCAATAGTATTAAATTTAAAGAGGATAGGAGAAGGATTAAAAAGGAAAACAATCCTGGTAACAGGTGCGGCTGGATCAATTGGTTCTGAAATAGTAAGGCAGCTTACAAAGTTTGATATTAAAAATGTAATTCTTGTAGATCAGGCTGAAACACCTATGTTCAATCTTGAAACTGAACTTAGGTCAAAGGATTGTCAATTTTCAGCAGATTTTATCCTGACAGATATTACCAATAATGATAAAATGGAAAAAGTTTTTCAGGAATTCCATCCTGATATTGTTTTTCATGCTGCTGCATACAAGCACGTTCCTCTTATGGAAAATAATCCGCACGAAGCCATCAGGGTAAATATTGGTAGCACCAGGTTAATCACTCAACTTTCAGTACGTTATGGAGTTGAGAAATTTGTTATGATTTCTACTGATAAAGCAGTTAATCCAACAAATGTTATGGGCGCATCCAAAAGGATATGCGAAATGATTGTTCAAATGAAAGCTCAGCAAACCGGAAATAAAACTCAGTTTGTAATAACACGCTTTGGAAATGTACTGGGTTCCAATGGTTCTGTAATTCCTATATTCAGAAAACAAATTGAAGATGGAGGTCCTATTACTGTAACACATCAGGAAGTAACAAGATATTTTATGACAATTCCCGAGGCTTGTGAATTGGTTTTGGAGGCGGGATTTATGGGAAAAGGAGGTGAAATTTTTGTTTTTGACATGGGGAATCCTGTTAAAATTAAGGACCTGGCTAACCAAATGATTCGGCTTTCTGGTCTTGTACCTGAAAAAGATATAAAAGTAGTATTCACGGGTTTACGTCCTGGAGAGAAATTGTATGAAGAACTATTAACAAATAATGAAAATACACTTCCAACGCATCATCCGAAAATTAAAATTGCACAAATCGAAAATGTCGATAACAAGGCAATTCTATCAAAAATAGATACTCTGTTTAAAAATCTATATAATTTGTCAAAACACGAGGTTGTGGAATATGTTCAAGAAATAGTCCCTGAATTCAAGAGCAATAATAATTTTTACAATCAAAAAAAACCTCAGAAGAAAAAGCCTGAAACCACAAAAATTGAAGAAAGTCAGCCAATACAAAATCCTATTGAATAGTATTTTAAATATGCAATTCCATTTAATCAGGTATGATATATGAAAAATAAAATATAAAACATTGCTTTCTGCAAGGTCCTTTTTGGAAAATCACTTTTTTAAGATTCTTTCTTTTATTTTTTTTGAAACAATTGGATTTTCTTAATACATTCTTTTGTAATGGAGAATCAATATCTACTTCTTAGGACGGATAAGGATAATAGTGAACTTTAAATATAAGATTAACTGTATGGAGAATTAGAAATTTTAGTGTATATCAGGTGTTACACAATATTATAATCATATACATACATGAAAAACTAAAAAGCAGGTAATTAACCTGCTTTTATATTGTATAGTCTTAAATTATTGATGCCTCTTATTTTCGACACGGAAGCAGAATATTCAATTTAGCAAATCTGAAATCTTCCGTTACCTAAAAACCAAATTATTATTTTATTATGAACTACTTATTTTATTGGTAATTATGTTGTAAATCGATTTAAATAAAAACAGCACATCAGTTAAAAATGGATGTTTTGATATTTCGCTGATATATATTCTCTCTGCTTCAATATTCTTTTTATCATCAGGCATATTGAGCGCAACATAAGGGGCTATGCACCCAGGTTTATATTTTATTCTCTCCTTTTTAAGATCTTCGGGGAATTCATTAAATCTTGTCTTGCTTAACGGTCTAAGTCCTACCAGCTTCATTTCACCCTTAATGACATTAATTAATTGGGGTAATTCATCTATCCAGTACTTTCTAAAAAATTTTCCCCATCTGGCAGATCTGAAATCTTCGGCCGGTTTACCCTTTTCATTGTAACCGTATTTTTTAACAACATAATCCTGTAAATATTCCGAGTATGGATGCATTGTTCTAAGTTTGTAAACACCAATGTACTTTCCGTTTTTACCTACTCTATGTAATTTAATAATGGGGTAATAAGATGGTGATTTAAATTCTGATGGTTTTTTAACCTTAACTGCTACAAAGTAAAACATACCATTTATCACCTTGAAATCGACAATATTGAATCCAGAGTATACCAGCCGGCCAAGTAATTCTGCCGAGGAAAGCGTATGATATGTCCCATCTGTAAGGTAAAAATAAAGGTTATTAATATACTTTATCTTTGGTATCATCCGGTTAATTACGAAGTCGGAAAGCCAAAGAAATCTTCCAAATTGCCTTCCAAACCTCCTGTAAATACGTAGTTTTCTTTCCCAATACGTTTCAGCTCTGCCAATATAAATGCCTCCAAGGGGTAAAAGACTATTTACAGATTTGAAATGTTTATTAATGTATTTTAAGGAATTAAGTTTTCTAAAATTGATAATGGATTTTATATTATTAAAATCTATAGTATCAACATATGATTTGTTATGAGTTGTAAAAATTGTGTAGTTGAGATTTTCACATAGATCAATATGGGAAGCAATGTAATTATAAACATCTTTATCTGATTCATTCTTAATTGCTATCTGTAATTCATTCTGAGTATTAAATGAATTTTTCAGATAGGCAAAAATTGCCTCTTTAGTTTTAGGCTTAAGATTATCAAAGGAACGTCCTTTCAGATTATGAACATATTCTAGATAATTTCTTTCTGTATACATAGACCAATAACTAGGGTTGTAATTAGTATAACATTTATTACTCAAATAATTGCACAGGCACAATTACTTGCAAATTCAAATCATCAAACTGAAATTATGCCATTTTATAAAGAATCACATTTAACTTGCAGCCTTTTTCTGGCTAATGACATAATATTGACAAAAATATACTTGGTTGGAATATAAGTCAAGAAAGGTTTGACGAAAGTGCATAATTCTTTGATGAAAAGTCTCAAATCTTTTGTTATAACTAATTAATTCTGATCGTCAATAAATTCTATCTTATCATTTAATGCTGATACTAAAATTTTTACCACAAGTAATATATTATTGAGTTACCCTAAACTTAACAAAGTTTCAACACGAATTATCTCAATATGTGATGCGCCATGGGTCTGCCCAAAATTTCCACCGACAATTACGACCATATCTTCTTTTCTTAAAAATCCTTTTTCTAATAGCAGGGATAAAGCTTCCTTACTTAAAGGTTTTGTGTCTGAAATATTCAGGTAAAAAGGATAAACTCCAAAAGATAATGATAGCTCCCTTACGATCCGTTTATTATAACATTGTGCATAAATAACCTTCTTACCCCTGTAACCGGCAATATTTCTAACAGTTCGACCTGTAGTTGTATCTGCTACAATAGCTTCGGCATTTAGTTCAATGGATGCTTCCACTGCAGATTTTGTAAGATATGCCGATGTATGTGTACTTAGAATAACCAGTGGTGTCTTATGAATGTCACTACGGCTTTTCTCAACCTCCTGAGCTATCCTGCTCATCGCTTGGACTGCCTCAACCGGATAACATCCAAAAGCTGTTTCACCGCTTAACATTATTGCATCTGTCTTGCTATAGATTGCATTTGCAACGTCAGTAACTTCTGCTCGGGTCGGTCTTGGATTATCTATCATTGAGTGCAGCATCTGAGTTGCGATTATTACAGGTTTGCGCGCATTAATGCATTTGTTAATAAGCATTTTCTGAATACCCGGAATTTTTTCATAAGGAATTTCAATCGCCAGATCTCCCCGGGCAACCATTATCCCATAAACACAAGCCAGGATTTCATCAATATTATCCACTCCTTCCTGATTTTCAATCTTCGCAATAATTTTTATCTTCGATTGTCTCTTATCAAGCCGATTTTGAATCTCAATCACATCTTCCTTACTTCTCACGAATGAATGAGCAATAAAATCTATATCCTGATCAATTGCAAATTCAATATATTCTTTATCTTTCTCACTCAACGCCGGAAGGGCAAAATTTGTGTTTGGAACATTTACACTTTTTCTGCCTTTAATCAACCCGTCATTCAAGGCTTCACAGATTAGTATATCGTCCTTTTTTTCAATTATTTTAAGTTCAATTTCCCCATCATCAATTAAAATATGATCGTTTTCGTTAACTTCATTTATAAAGTTGTTGTAACTAACGTAAATACAATCAGGGGTTGATGGATTGCATTCATCACCTGCCAGTTTTACATAATCTCCGCGTTTAAGGGCGATTTTATAATCAGAAGTAGTTGTTCTTATTTCGGGCCCTTTGGTATCAAGCATTAATGCTATGGTATCTGAAACCTGCCTGATATTGTCAATTATTTTCCCGGTAGCATCAATGGATTGATGAGCTGTATTGAGCCTTACCACATCCATTCCTGCATCATATAATTTCCTTATAAAATCTATGTCACACCTTAAATCAGAAATGGTTGCAACAATTTTTGTTTTTTTTATCATATTTGCATGTATCTATAATTCAGACAATTTTTTATTTCTATCTGAAATTAAAAGCCTGCAAATTTATAAATTCCTGGAGAAATGGTTTACAATGTTTTAAATTTATTTAGGAAATGAACTGGAAGGGTTATATTGCTGATTTTAAATTCTATCTGAAACTTGAAAAATCACTTTCAGAAAACTCTATCGAGGCTTATGTCTCAGATATAAATAAACTTGTTAATTTTTGCGATATAAATGCAGGACCTGAGCAACCTGAATTGGTGACACATACCTATTTAGTGACATTTATCAATTACCTTAATGAACTTGAATTAAGTCCGAGGTCTCAGGCAAGAATAATCTCCGGACTTAAATCCTTTTTTTCATTTCTTTTGCTTGATGAAAAAATTGAATCAGATCCCACAGAGCTTCTTGAGTCTCCAAAGATAGGCCGAAAGTTGCCTGAAGTGCTTTCTGTTGACGAAATCGACAGACTTTTATCAGCTATCGATTTAAGTAAACAAGAGGGCCAGCGCAACAAGGCTATAATCGAAACTTTATACAGCTGTGGATTACGGGTAAGTGAACTTATTAATCTAAAGATTTCAAACCTGTTTTTCAACGAGGAATACATTCGTGTAACAGGAAAGGGGAAAAAAGAAAGACTTGTACCAATAAGCTATCGGGCTATCAGGGAAATACAGTATTATTATGAAAAATACAGAAACCATATAAAAATAGCCAGAGAATCTGAAAACATATTATTTCTGAACAGAAGGGGTAAAAAATTAACAAGAGTTATGATTTTTACCATTGTTAAAGACCTTGCCTATAAAACTGAATTAAAAAAAAGCATTAGTCCTCATACATTTCGCCATTCTTTTGCAACTCATCTTATTGATGGAGGCGCTGATTTACGGGCCGTTCAGGAAATGCTTGGTCATGAGTCGATAATAACAACCGAAATTTATACCCATCTTGATCGGGAATACCTGAGAAATACTATTTTGAGGTTTCATCCCAGGGCAGATAAAAATTAATTTTCCGAATCCATTTTAATTTTTTGAAATAACAGTAATTTGAAACCTAATATTTTAAAGAATTTCAAAATAAAAATTTCGATTATATAAGTCAATGCTAAAGGAATATTTAGATGCGAAAAATATTTAATCTTAATAATTATAATAATTCGAATCAATTGTATAAAAATTACAAATATTTTTTCAAAAAACACATTATAACCTTCCATATTATTGATTTTGAGCCAATAAATAAAAAGTCAAAAATCTCCAAATCTTATCTTGATTTTATTTTTTTTTAGATACCTTTGTGCTTTTTAAAATTTCAGTCAACTAAAATCTTAAATTACAATTCATTGTATCATAAATAGTAATATTATGTCAAAAGTTAAACGTGTTTATACATTTGGAAATAAAGCTGCTGAAGGAAGGGCAGATATGAAAAACCTTCTGGGCGGTAAAGGCGCCAATCTGGCAGAAATGAACTTAATCGGAGTACCGGTACCCCCTGGTTTTACAATTACAACTGATACTTGCACAGAATATAATCAACTGGGTAAAGAAAAAGTAGTTGAACTTCTTAAGGATGAAGTAAAAAATGCTGTGGCTCATATCGAAAGGATCATAGGTATTAAATTTGGGGATAAAGACAATCCTCTTTTGGTATCGGTTCGATCCGGAGCAAGAGCTTCAATGCCTGGAATGATGGATACCGTATTAAATCTTGGATTGAATGCCGAAGCAGTACAAGGGATTGCAAAAAAATCAGGTAATGAAAGATTTGCATGGGATTCTTATCGCAGGTTTGTTCAAATGTATGGTGATGTTGTGCTGGATTTGAAACCATCTTCGAAAGAAGATATCGATCCTTTTGAAGAAATTATGGACGAAGTGAAAGAATCAAAAGGAGTTGAAAATGATACGGACCTGGAAATAGAAGATTTGAAGTTACTGGTTAAAAAATTTAAGGATGCAGTTAAGAAAAAAACCGGTAAAGATTTCCCTGATGATCCGTGGGAACAGTTATGGGGTGCAATAATGGCCGTATTTGATAGCTGGATGAATCCTCGTGCAATATATTATAGGGCATTAAATCAGATTCCGGAAGAATGGGGTACAGCCGTTAATGTTCAGGCTATGGTTTTTGGTAATATGGGCGAAACTTCCGGTACAGGAGTAGCTTTTACCCGTGATGCTGCAACCGGAGAAAATATATTTAACGGAGAGTATTTGATAAATGCACAAGGTGAAGATGTAGTGGCAGGAATCCGTACACCACAGCAGATAACCAAAGAAGGTTCATATCGATGGGCAAATCTTGCAGGGATTTCAGAAAATGACAGAGCTACAAAATATCCTTCACTTGAGGAGGCAATGCCGGCAGTATTTAAAGAACTGTTTGATACTCAGAAAAAACTTGAGGAATATTTCAAAGATATGCAGGACCTTGAATTTACCATTCAGGACGGAAAACTTTGGATGCTCCAGACCAGAAACGGGAAAAGAACAGCAGCATCGATGGTGAAAATTGCCATGGATCTTTTACGAGAAGGTAAAATTGATGAAAAGACTGCAATACTTCGTCAGGAACCTAACAAACTTGATGAATTGCTCCATCCGGTATTTGATCTTGAAGCCATTAAAAAAGCCAGAACGCTTGCAAAGGGTCTGCCAGCTTCACCAGGTGCTGCCACCGGGCAGATTGTATTCTTTGCCGATGAAGCTAAAAATTATCCTTCAACTATTCTGGTTCGTATTGAAACTTCCCCCGAAGATCTTGAAGGTATGCATATGGCCAAAGGAATTTTGACTGCACGCGGTGGTATGACATCACATGCTGCTGTAGTTGCAAGGGGTATGGGCAAGTGTTGTGTTTCCGGAGCAGGTGCCTGTATAATAAATTATAAAGACAGAACACTTAAGGCAGATGGCAAAATATTTAAGGAAGGAGACTGGATTTCACTTAATGGATCTACCGGTGAAGTTTATGAAGGCAAGATTGCAACCAAAGATCCGGAATTAAGCGGTGACTTTGGTGAAATAATGAGATTGGCCGATAAATACAGAAAGTTAAAAGTTCGCACCAATGCTGATACACCTTACGATTCGAAAGTTGCCAGGAACTTTGGCGCTGAAGGTATCGGGCTTTGCCGCACAGAACATATGTTTTTCGAAGGAGAAAGAATTATGGCAATGCGTGAGATGATTCTTGCTTCTGATGAAGCCGGCAGGAGAAAAGCGCTTAAAAAATTATTGCCTTATCAGCGTGCTGATTTCGAAGGTATTTTTGAAGCAATGAATGGACTTCCGGTTACCATTAGATTATTAGATCCGCCATTACATGAATTTGTACCTCATGAAGAGGCCAATCAGAAAGAAATGGCAAAAGAAATGGGAATTTCACCGGAAGAAGTAAAACAAAAAGTGGATGACCTGCATGAATTTAATCCGATGCTTGGTCACAGGGGATGTCGTCTAGGAAATACCTACCCTGAAATTACAGAAATGCAGGCAAGAGCAATTATTGAAGCTGCTTTAAATACACAGGCAAAAGGTATTAAAGCAATTCCTGAAATAATGATTCCACTTACCGGTACCGAAAAAGAATTAAAGTACCAGGAAGAAATTGTTCGCAAAACTGCAGAACAAGTCTTTAAAGAAAAAGGAGCCAAGACCGAATATTTAGTTGGTACCATGATTGAAATTCCCAGAGCTGCATTGATTGCTGATAAAATGGCACAAGTCGCTGAATTTTTCTCGTTCGGAACCAATGACCTGACCCAAATGACTCTGGGGTATTCACGGGATGATGTTGGAAAATTTCTGCCAATATACCTGAAGAAAGGAATCCTGAAAAACGATCCTTTCCAGATTCTTGACCAGGAAGGTGTTGGCCAACTAATAGAAATGGGTGTTAAAAAAGGTCGTAGTACCCGTTCCGATTTAAAAGTTGGGATTTGCGGGGAACACGGTGGAGAACCATCCTCTGTTGAATTCTGCCATAATGTAGGTATGAATTATGTCAGCTGTTCACCCTATAGAGTACCTATTGCCAGATTGGCTGCAGCCCAGGCTGCTTTGAGATAATAATCATCGTAGATTAAGTGCATTATATAGAGGACTGTTTGATACAGTCCTTTTTTATAGTTTTTTTTTGCAATAAACATTATCTTTTTTCAAGTGTTTAAATAAGTGTATTTTATAAACTTTTTATTTTCCGGAGTATCTAATACAGTATGTTCTTTAATACAATTTCAATATATTTGCATTCAGTTAAAAAATGAAGTATTAATTAATAAAAAAAATTAAATTATGAGCGTCAGACCAGAGGATTTAAAAAGTTACGGTATTGCCGGTGTGAAAGAAGTTATTTACAATCCTTCTTATCAGGATTTGTTCGAAGCAGAAATGGATTCAAAAAATGAAGGTTTTGAAAAAGGTGTATTAACGAACACTGGTGCAGTTGCAGTTAAAACCGGGGTATTTACAGGACGCTCACCCAAAGATAAATATTTTGTTAAGGATGCAACCTCCGAAAATACACTTTGGTGGGATGGTGTTGTTAACAGGCCTGTAACACCTGAAATCTGGAAAGAACTTAAAGGATTGGTTAATAATCGTCTTTCAACTGTTGATAAATTATATGTATGTGATGTTTTTTGCGGTACCAATCCAGATACTCGTCTTAAAGTTCGTTGCATCATGGAGGTAGCCTGGCAGGCTCATTTTATTCTTAACATGTTTATTCGTCCATCGGAATACGAACTTGAAAATTTTGGTGAACCTGATTTTGTTCTTTTAAATGGTTCAAAAGTTACTAATCCCAGATGGAAGGAACATGGGCTTCATTCCGAAGTTTTTGTGCTGTTTAACCTTACGGAAAAAATGGCTGTTATTGGCGGAAGCTGGTACGGCGGTGAAATGAAAAAGGGTATTTTTTCTATAATGAATTATTATCTGCCATTACGTGGCATTGCTTCCATGCATTGTTCAGCCAACGTGGGTGAAAAAGGCGATGTGGCTATCTTTTTCGGATTATCCGGTACTGGTAAAACCACTCTTTCTGCAGATCCAAAAAGATATCTTATCGGTGATGATGAACATGGATGGGACGATCATGGGGTATTTAATTTTGAAGGGGGTTGCTATGCAAAAACCATCCATCTCAGTAAAGAAAATGAACCCGATATCTGGAACGCCATCAGAAGAGATGCACTTTTGGAAAATGTCACGGTGCATGATGATGGTTCAATTGATTTCAGTGATTCTTCAGTAACAGAAAATACACGCGTTTCCTATCCAATTTATTTTATTAATAAGATTGTTCTTCCTTCTAAAGCAGGTCATGCTTCTAAAGTAATCTATCTGTCTGCCGATGCATTTGGTGTATTGCCTCCGGTATCCATACTTGACAGGGATCAGGCGCAATATCATTTTCTATGTGGATATACTTCAAAACTTGCCGGTACCGAAAGAGGAATTACCGAACCTGTGCCATCCTTCTCTCCCGCATTTGGCGAAGCTTTTCTAACAGTTCATCCTACCATCTATGCCAAAGAACTTGTTAAAAAAATGGATCAACATGGTGCAAAAGCCTACCTTGTTAATACAGGATGGAATGGAACAGGGAAAAGAATTTCAATAAAAGATACCCGGGCAATTATCGATGCAATTCTTGATGGATCAATTGAAAAAGCATCTACCAAACATATGCCTATTTTAAATTTAACGATTCCAACCAGTCTTCCTAATGTAAGTCCTGGCATTCTTGATCCGAGGGATACCTATACTGATAAAAACGAATGGGAAAAGAAAGCAAAAGACCTGGCTTCAAGGTATATCAAGTATTTTGACAAATATTCAGATACACCTGCCGGAAAAGCGTTGATACCTGCTGGTCCAAAACTGTAAAAATACTTATAAATATTTGGTATTCAAGTTAATAAATGGTTTTATTCATACTCTGGGTATGAATTAATAGGGTATTAAATTGTATACCATTAAATAATTACTATATTTGCAACCCAATATCAACATAGTTCTTTTATATGGCTATATTATTTAATGTTACAATCCTGATATTAGCATATTTATTAGGGTCAATTCCCACATCTGTGTGGCTTGGGAAGAAGTTATTTGGAATAGATGTAAGGGAACATGGCAGTAAAAATGCCGGATCTACAAATGCTATCAGAATTTTAGGATGGAAAGCAGGCCTAAGCGTATTGGCTTTTGATATTTTTAAAGGTTGGCTGGCGGTAAATCTTATTCATCTTACACATTATTATATCCCACAAACAGGTGATTATATTAATTTTCAGCTTCTGTTGGGTATTGCTGCCATTCTTGGTCATATTTTTCCGATATATGTCGGATTTAGGGGAGGTAAAGGAGTAGCTACCCTGTTGGGATTTGTTCTTGCAATAGATCCATATACCACACTGCTTTGTATCGGAATTTTCATCATTGCATTGGTCATAACAAAATATGTATCATTGAGCTCAATGATAGCAGGATTTTCATACCCGCTCCTGTTGATATTTGTTTTCAAAACAACTACACCTTCTCTTGTGCTTTTTTCATTGATTATATCCGTTCTTTTATTGTTTACGCACCAGAAAAACATTGAAAGACTCTTAAGAAATGAAGAAAACAAGGCTCTTTTTCTGATGAGCAAAAGAAAACGAGAGGCACAACGGATAAGACAATCGGCATAGAAATTATTTTAGAAGAATCATTTTCGTTATAAAATATAAAACCTGATAGGATTCAATAACCTGCCAGGTTTTTTAGTTTAACTTATTTGATTAATACTTCAATAATGAATTGATAGCTGAAATTTCTTTTTATGTATGCTTTAATTCTATCCACAAATTCTTTTAGTACTTTTGAAATTCTAAATTGGATTATAAGCTAATGGATATTGCAAGGAATTTAAATCGAATTATTGACGAATTACCTGCTCATGTTAAACTGATAGCAGTATCAAAAACCCACCCCTCAGATGCCATACTGAAAGTTTACAATGCCGGACATAAAATCTTTGGCGAGAATAAAGTGCAGGAAATGGCATCAAAATACGAGAAACTTCCCAAAGATATTGAATGGCATATGATTGGACATTTGCAAAGCAATAAGGTGAAGTATATTGTGCCTTTTGTGGCTTTAATACACTCTGTCGACAGTTTACATCTTTTGTCAGCAATTAATAAAGAGGCAATTAAAAATAATAGGATTGTCGATTGCCTTCTGCAGCTTAAAATTGCAAAGGAAGAATCAAAATACGGGCTCAGCTTGGAAGAGACCATCAACCTGCTTAAGTCACCAGAATATTCTCAAATCAATAATACAAGAATTACCGGCCTCATGGGCATGGCAACTTTTACCGATGATGATGCCCTGGTGAACCATGAATTTGAATATCTTGCTGAATGCTTTCAAAAAATAAAGAAGCAATATTTCAGTGAAAAACCTTATTTTTGTGAACTGTCAATGGGTATGTCGGATGACTATAAACTCGCCATTGCCGCTGGCTCAACGATGGTCAGGATTGGCAGTCTGATTTTCGGAGAAAGAAATTATCAATAAATACTATTATATGGTCAGTCTTAATACTGTATATCTTGGATTAAACCTAAGAAATCCTGTTATTGTCAGCAGTTCAGGTTTAACAAACTCTGTTGATAAAATCATAAAACTTGAAAAATATGGCGCCGGTGCTGTTGTACTGAAATCGATGTTTGAAGAACAGATTAATTTTGAAGCTGGTTCACTCATTGACAGGAGCGATTATCCGGAAGCCCGGGATTATATTCAGAATTATATCAAAGATAACTCGGTAAAAGAATATTTAAAACTGATCGAAGATTCAAAGAAATCGGTTTCGATACCTGTAATTGCAAGTATTAATTGCATTTCCGATTCTGACTGGGTTTCCTATGCCAAAGATATTGAAGTTGCCGGAGCTGATGCTCTCGAATTGAATGTATTTATTGTTCCTACGGATGAAAACAGGGATTCGGAAAAATACGAATCTTTGTACTATGAAATTATCGAAAAAGTAAAGGCAAAAACGAATCTTCCATTGGCCATTAAGATTGGTTTGCAGTATACAAATCTGACAAACCTCGTTAAAAACATTTATTACCGTGGTGCTACCGGTGTTGTTCTTTTTAATAGATTTTATTCTCCGGATATTGATATTAAGGAAATGAAAATTATTGCATCAGAAGTATTTAGCTCTCCTTCTGATATCAGAAATTCACTTCGGTGGGTTGGAATACTTGCTGGGAAAGATATCCATATTGACATTTCTGCATCTACAGGCAATCATGATGGCGCTTCTGTGGTAAAACAAATTCTTGCCGGGGCAAAAACGGTTCAGATGTGTTCTGCATTATATAAAAATGGCCCGGACTATCTGGAAAAGGTAATTGAATTTGTAAACTCATGGATGACTGCTAACAAATACCAGACGCTTGATGAAATAAGAGGCCTATTAAGTTACAAAAGGATTCCTGATCCCGCAGTATACGAAAGGTCCCAGTTTATGAAATACTTCTCGAACTATCAATAGATAAATCAAGAGAGTTTTTTACCAGTTTATATAATTCATTATAAAGAGGTTTCAAGGTTGAAGAAATACTTGGAGAATTTTTTTCCAGTATTTTCAAACATTCTTTTCTCTGAGCCAGTGTAGCGTATGGAATAAATTCCTCGATAACTGTAAAAGCCTCAATGGAAGTCTGATAATCGTTGATGAAGAAAAATTCTGAAAAAACCGGCAGGAAAGGGCTGAAATCGAGACTCGATTGCCAACATATTGCAACAACATCGGCAGTTTTATTTTTATAATCGTTATGTTGCAGCGATTCCATAATTATCGGTGCAGCATCTTTTTCTTTTATATTACTTAGTATTCTCAATATGTCATTTTCAACCGATTCAAATTTTCCTGAAGCAATAATGTCGAAAAGGTAAGGTATTAAAACAACTGATCCTTTTGTATTCAGATCTTTCAAAACCTCCATTATTTGAGACAATTCATCAGATTGTAGTTTTGAAATCAATACTTTATCTTCTTTAGTCAAGGCCATGCTTCAGGGTTTTAATTTTCAGGCAAAAATAGGTATGATTTCTGATAATACCGATGAAAATTACGTTATGTATTCTATTAAAAGTATATTTTTGGTCTCTGGCAGTATCCGATACTGGTTATCTATTCTTTTGCCGACAATCCATACGATTTTTCCGTCAGATTCGATTATCCAGAGAGATTCTTTATCTGCCACAGACAGTTTTAGATCGATGAAGAAATCGCTTAATTTTTTAAAATGTTCCATTCCAAAAGGCATAAACCGGTCTCCCTGTCTCCATTTCCGCAGTACTAATGGAAAAATCAGTTTATCTCTATCAATGGCAGCAATAGTCGATTGTTGAGGGATGTTAAAATCGGAGCTGTTTGGATAGACTTTTAAATTTAATCCGATTGGATAGTCGATGGTACTATCTGAGTTATTGATATATATTTCAGCTGTGTCATCGGCTTTTATTCCGGTGATAATAAAGAATTCTCTATCCTTTATCAACCTGTGGGATTTAGAATAAAAAAGCTTACCGGATTCACTATTGACAGAACCGGCAATTGATTTTACCTGGTCGCCATTGAAACCGTATTCCCGTAACAATTCATATAAAATGGTGCCGGAAGCATCAGTAGCAGGTAGCTTTTGATAATCAATAAGGATTTTGTTTCCATCTTTTTTCAACAATTCCTTGCGGTATTGATCAACAATTTCATCAAGCAAATGCTCGGCATCCCTCATACGTGCTAATACATCGTGCATATTGTCCTTAAATGCCGGATTCAGTTTTTCAATTTCGGGAATAATGTTAAGCCTTAATTTATTCCGCAGATATTTTGTTTCAGCGTTAGAAGAATCCTCACGATAAGGAATATTATTAGTTTGTGCATAATCAGCAATTTCATTTCTTGAAGCGAAAAGCAGCGGCCTGATGATATTATTCTGTTTAGGCTTAATCCCTGTTAAGCCGTGAATACCTGCATTTCGGGTAAGATTGATAAAAAATGTCTCTATCGAATCATCACTGTTGTGACCAACACCTATATATTGATATCCATTTTCATTTTGAATGTTTCTCAGCCAATCATATCTTAAATCCCTGGCTGCCATTTGAATGGAAATGCCTCTTTTTTTTGCATAGTCTTTTGTATCGAATCTAATAGTATAAAACGGAACATTGAATTTTTCAGCCTGAATTTTAACAAACTGTTGATCTTCATCCGATTCTGCTCCTCTTAGGGTAAAATTACAATGTGCCACGCCAATCTTATAAGCTGTTTTTACAAACAGGTTAAACATCGCCATTGAATCGATACCACCACTAACTGCCAGTAATATTTTATCCCCGGCCATGCAAAGGTTATTTTTTGCAATATAAGATTCAAATCGTTTGTTCATATTGGCAATCGAGACAATTTAGTGTTTTTTTAAGAGCTTCTGCTTTTAAAAGGCATTCTTCATATTCAAGCTCCGGTACAGAATTAGCTGTAATTGCACCGCCTGTGCTAAACGAAAGATAATGATTTGTTTCATTATATAAAATGCTTCGGATAATTACATTGAAATCAAAATCACCCTGGGGAGTAAAATATCCTGCTGTACCCGAATATGCGCCACGTTTGGTTTCTTCAAACTGCTCGATCAGTTCCATAGCCCTGACTTTGGGTGCGCCTGTCATCGAACCCATTGGGAAACAGCTTTTAATAACATCCAATGCCTCAAATCCTGGTGATAATTCAGAACGGATGGTGGATACCATCTGGTGGACTGTTGCAAACGTATATACGCCGCAAAGTTCATCAACCACCACACTTTTATTGACTGCTGTTTTTGACAGGTCATTTCTAACCAAATCCACTATCATAATATTTTCCGAAACTTCCTTCGGGTCCCTTTTGAGCTTTTCTTTTTGTTCTGCATCCTTAACTGCTGAAATATTTCTTCTGATAGTTCCCTTCATCGGCTGAGCAATAATGTCTCTGCCATTTTTATACAGAAAACGC
Source organism: uncultured Bacteroidales bacterium (assembly GCA_963781805.1). Classification (GTDB taxonomy): domain Bacteria; phylum Bacteroidota; class Bacteroidia; order Bacteroidales; family UBA10428; genus JAFGPL01. The sequence continues at coordinate 2,553,039 of CAWAHF010000004.1, read as the reverse complement.
TCAGGACTTGAAGAAAAAAGATAGAGATTATCAAACCTATACATACATGCATAGGGCGATGGAGACTGCTTCATCAGACTTGTGAATACTGCGGTTGGATGAATAATTGCATGATCTGAAAAAAATTCCATACAAAAATTCATTTCAAAAATATCACCCCTCGAAATATGCTCTTTTATTGAGGCAAGCTTTTCGAGGTAGTCTTCTCTGGAAATTCGCTGATTGATTTCAGGACAGGATGAAGGTAGTTCAGATAGATGATTGGTTGTTAAAATATCAGAATAGATAGTATCAATTTCAGCATCACAGATTCTCTCTTTAATGTAAAAAATTTCAAGGATAGACTGCCGGATGCGAAAAATTAATTCCGGTCTGAACAACTGCATGTCTTTAAATCCTATAAAATCAGTATTTTCAGAGGCAAGTTTTTCCAGTTCATTTTTCAGATCATATCCAAAGATGCCAAAATGCCAATCATTTTCTTTTTGCATGAATTCTTTTAGATTCTGGAATGCTTCTCCACAATTAATTTTAAGGATATCAATAACTCCTGAAGCTGCCAATACTTCAAAATCGGGATACTTAGAAAACCTGCTTTGTTTCGTATTAAATCCATTGGTGTCATGAAAAGCAAATACGTTGTTCTTATGGCACCAGTACAATAATTGTTTTTTAAAAACTTCCGGGTTTGTTAATTCAAAATTCTTCTGATTCCTCATTTTGCAAAAATAAGAAAAGAGATTGTCTTATTTGCTACGTGTCAGTATTCAACAAAAAATCAAGATATATAACACTAATATCTTAGAATATTTATGTGATGTAATGAAAATACTAAGTTAGTATTCAATTGTACTGGGATTGGAAATATAGAAATAATTCATTTTGAGTTTTTGTTCTCCTGATATTTGCAGATATTGCCATTTTGCTTCATCCGGTACTAATGGATAAAATGCCAGTTTGATTTGGAAGGTATTTAAAACAAGCCGTTCGTTTCTTAACCTTATACCTATTCCTAAACCGGAATATAAATTATTTGTAAATATCGATTTGTCATCTGGTCCAATCATGCCCAGGTCAGCGAATCCGAAAAACACGAATCTGAAGCCTAAAAAATAATAGGGAGTGAATGTAACAGCTTCCAGGTTCACTGTAAGCTTTTGAATTCCTTTCAGGTCAGGACTGGTCAGACCGGTTAAACCTTGTTTGTTTTCAATGGATATAAATTCTTCATTAAAACGACGGATGCCGGTTTTGTAATTAAAATTTGCAAAATATCTGAATTTGAATCTGTATGAAGTTATCAGGGGGGTGAAATATTTTGCTGTAATTCCAAATAAACCTTGTTCATATTTCCTGCCCATAAAATAGCTGCCGAGTTCAAGTTTACTGAACAAATAACCGCCTCTACGCCACAAATAATTTCCTTGAGATAATGTAACACCAAAATAGGGTCTGTTATTGTACTCATTTAATTCATACCCTCCGATAAGCTGAATCATTTGGCCATATGGAATATCTTCGGTTTTTCCGAATCCGTATATCAGGTGGCTCTTATAAAAACCTTGGTTAGATAATGCTGCTGTGAATAAAAGTTGTGTACGATTATGAAAATTATATAAATAATTTGTAGATATTTCGGGTCGATCCTGATAATTAATACTGTAAATTCTGCCAGCAAACATTAAATTAGTTCTTGTACGGGAAGCCAAATTCTTTTCGTTCAAGGGGATGGCTCTTCCTGTCCAGAAATCATAACTTGTATAATTGTATGAAGTTTTGAACAGTGTGGTATCTAAAAGCTCAATATCCTGTACAGACTTTTTAGTTTCAATATGCAATCCTCCCGCATATTTAATTTCAGGGGTAAAGAAGTTTCGCTGCATATTGACATAGAAGAACCGGGTAATAAAATAGTTCGCATATCTGAATTCGCTATTGATAAATGAACCTGCCAGGTTATTAACCCTGTAGTATCCATCATAACCGAGTACATGTTTTTCGTCAGAATTCCAAAGAATCGAATTTTCCTGTTCGTTGCCCAGCCCCAGAAGATTTCGATGCCAAATACTGATTTTTCCTTTATTGACACTTGAAATGTCTAATCCAAATCCCAGAGCCCATACATCTTTGGTTAGAACAATGATATCAACAGAATCGGAAAGCGGATGGGTTTGTCTAACAATAAACTTTGCATCCAGAATAAAAGGCAATGATCTAATTAAGCGTTCGTTATCAGCAAGTGTGTATGCATCTAATCTGTCGCCTGGTTCTATCAGAAGGTTTTTTTTCAGGATATTTCTGGAAGTATTTATATGCATTTTATTTCCCGTCTTTTCTAAAAATCGGGATGTTTGTCTCGTAGTATCATCAACTGTTGGGCCAAATACCTGCAGTTGTTTAAATTGAATACTTCGGATGATTTTATCATTATATTCAATAAACGGGGTTTCACTTTCGGTTGCATTTTGCATGTTTTTTGCGGCAGGGTTAATAACAATCAGGTCTAAGATTTCATGGGTAAATTTTCTTTTATCAGCTTTATATCTTAAAGAGTCATAAAAATTATCTGTTTTGCTTTTAATGGTATCATCAATTCGAAAAAAATGATCTTCATCGTCTTTCGCGGTGAATCTGTGTCTGGAATTGATAGATGTTGTTGAATCTGAAAGGGGTATATGTACGCGCTTATCATCCTGAATTTTATAGGTATCCTGTTCAAAAGCATTTTGGGTTGAAAAATAGCAAGTTATACAAACCAGAAGTATGCGAAATATTAATAATGGTATTCTCAATGCAAAAAACTATATACTGATTCCAATGATTTTAAGTTCTCTGTCCGCCTCAGCTTTAGTTTCTGTTTTTGAAAACAGATTTCTAAGTTGGACATCCTGTTCTTTCAACGTGTAAGAAGAAATATCTGAAAAATATTTTTTTAGCAGTTTATTATCATTTGCATGATAGCCTTCGGTTTCAAAGAAATTTAAAGCAGGACTGTTTAAAAAATAGATGGTAGCTGGTTTTGAAAGGATGTTTGAATGGTTTTTGAAGTGGTTATCAATATCGGGAAATTTTGTAATGTTGCTGAGGTTAATTTTACCAACAATATCTTCAGTAACTATGAGCGTGCTATTGTTGAAGCCTGAAAATTGAATACCTCCGTATTTTTTGTCAGCAATGACGAGTGAAAGTGAAAGCTGGATATTTTGAAATGATGCCAGATTTGGCAGGGTTATTTTCTCTGAAAGAAAACTATTGAGTTGGGTTATTAAATCGGCTGCACTTTGAAACTGTTTTGACTGGATGGTTCTGTTCAGGAAGGAAATAATCAGAATATTCAGCAGTTTATTTTGTATTGTATAATTAAGATTTTCTATAAAAAGCAGGTAGAGTTTGCTTTCATAGTTGGAAAACCAAAAAAAATCATTCTCAGTATCAGCAGTTTCCGATGAAATTTGTATATAATCCCTGACAAACTCTAGTACAAAATTTTTTAAAGGTTTCTGCGATTCAATTATCAGGTTGGTAAAGTATAAAAGTTCATCATGAATTATCAAATCAGGTTCATTTTCTTGTATTTTAGTGGATGTATTTGCTGTAAGATTTAATTGCAACAGATTTTTTACTTTAGTAACAATTTCGTTTCTATCAAATGGTTTTGAGATATAATCATTAGCTCCGGATTCCAATCCTTTTTTTCTGGAATCTCTGTCATCCAGGGCAGTTATGAGAATAATGGGTATACTTCGGGCTCTTTCATCAGAGCGAATTTTTATACAAACTTCAAAACCATCCATCTCCGGCATCATTACATCGAGTAAAATCAAATCTGGTAATTCCATTGATATGGATTGTAGTGCAGCTCTTCCGTTTGATGTGAAATCAAGTTCGTAGTCTTCGTCCAGGAATATCGCTTCCAGTAACTGTCTGCCAACAGATTCATCATCAACTATCAATATTTTACTTTTGCCCGACACCATTTTATTAAAAAGTTCTATAAGATAATAAATACTTTTTAGTTTTCATAATAATCATTCACCGAATATAATTTTATGCGGCTGATGAATGGGTTCAATAATAAATAATCAATAGGTTTTATAATTCGGGTTAATCCGTTAATTTTATATACTTGAAGCAAAATAAAAATTTCCGGGCATGACCGAATCTATTCTTAAAGCCATACTGAGACTTTTCGCTATTGTTTCGCTTCTGTTACCTGACGATAAACGTCAAAATATAGAAAAAATTATTGAATCTTACCTATTACAACTGGTTAGTTCTGATAAGGTAATACAATACATCTCCATATACAGATTCTATTATAACGACTTCAAAGAAAGAACAGAATATCGGTTAAAAGATAAAAATCATTTCATTTCTGTTAAATCAATCCTGATCGCTGAGATGATAAATAAAACACTTCTACGGAATCAGAAGGCATTGTTTTTTCTCCAGCTTTTAGATATGTTAAGTTGTAAGGATAAAATCTCAACATCAGATGAAGATTATATCAAAACACTTGGAATTTCACTTAACGTTAGTGAAGAGTTATATAATAACTGCAGCGCCTTTATCCTTAAATCTTTAATAGACATTCCCCGTAAAGAATCTGTTCTGGTTATTGATAATTCGGAAAAATGGGACGAGTCTGAACAAAAAGGTATAAACCATTGGCAACAGAAAAATCTCAGGGGGAAAATTGTTTTTTTATTTATTGAAGAAATAAATAATATCTTTTTCAGACATAGTGTCGTGGATGATCAATTATTATTAAGTGGCCGTAAAGTTATCCCTGGCAGAACCTATAGTTTTGACAAAGGTTCAGTTTTGCATAGCTTGTTAATTGGTGCGATTCATTATAGTGATGTTCAGCGATTCTTTTTCAGTCATAAGTCTCAGCAAAAATTTGTATTAGAGGCAATAGATCTTGAATATAAGTTCAGCCAGAGTGAGAATGGGATTTTTCCTGTAAGTCTGTCGATAGATTCGGGACAACTTGTCGGCATAATGGGGGGTAGCGGTGTAGGAAAATCAACTCTTATGAACCTGCTCAACGGGAATATAACGCCGACACATGGTAAGGCGCTTATAAATGGTTTTGATGTTCATCATGAAAAAAGGGAAATGCACGGCATTATCGGATATATTCCGCAGGAAGATTTATTGATTGAAGAATTAACCGTTTTTCAGAATCTCTATTTTAATGCCAAATTATGCTTCGGCAACCTTACCGAGATTGAGATTGAGAAACAGGTGAACGATCTGCTCAGAGATTTGGATCTTTATGATATAAAAGAGCTTAAGGTTGGCGGAGTTCTGAATAAATTTATTAGCGGAGGACAACGCAAACGATTGAATATCTCTCTTGAACTTATCAGAGAGCCCTACCTTTTGTTTGTTGACGAACCTACTTCAGGACTATCCTCGACAGATTCCGAAATGGTAATGGACCTGTTAAAGCACCAGACACAAATGGGTAAACTGGTTGTGATAAATATCCATCAACCTTCGTCGAATATTTTTAAAATGTTTGATAAGTTATTGGTTCTAGATAGGGGAGGCAGGACCGTATTTTTTGGAAATCCGGTAGATGCACTTGTTTATTTTAAATCGGCAAGGCAATTAATCAATTCCGATGAAGGAGAATGTACTACCTGTGGTAATCTAAATCCAGAACAGATTCTGCAAATTATTGAGGCACACGAAATAAATAATTTGGGAAAAAATACTAGTAACCGTCTTGTTACAGCAGAAGAATGGTATGGGCTTTACAAAAAAAATATCGAACCAAACTTTAAAATTCATCGTTACAAAAAATCAAAAATACCCCGTAGCTTATTGAATATACCGAATAAATTCAGTCAGTTTAAAATTTTTTCGCTACGTAATCTGATATCAAAACTGTCAGACAGGCAATATATTCTGATTAATCTGCTCGAAGCGCCATTACTTGCTCTGATACTAGGAATATTTACCCGATATAACAGTGGTAATGCGATTTCGGATAATGCATACGTTTTTGCAGGAAATGTTAATCTTCCGGTTTATATTTTTATGAGCGTTATTGTTGCTCTGTTTTTGGGTATGATGGTCAGCGCAGAAGAGATAATTCGCGACAGAAAAATTATTCAAAGGGAGACGTTTCTCAACCTGAGCAAATTCAGTTATTATAATTCAAAAGTTGTTTTACTACTGGTACTTTCAGCTATTCAGGCATTAAGTTTTGTCTTAATCGGAAATTGTATCTTGGGCATAAAAGGAATGCTGCTGCCTTATTGGCTGATATTATTCTCGGCTTCAACTTTTTCAAACATTCTTGGTCTTAATATTTCCGATAGCTTGAAATCAGTTGTAGCTATTTACATACTCATCCCGCTGTTGCTTGTCCCACAAATTTTGCTTGGCGGGGCAATGGTTAAGTTCGACAAACTGAACAAACAAATAACATCCCAGGAATATGTCCCGATAATTGGAGATCTTATGGCATCAAGATGGGCTTATGAAGCGCTCGCAGTTAATCAGTTTAAAAATAACAGATACCAGAAATATTTTTATCCGATTGAACTAAAGGAGAGCCAGGCATCTTACCGGTTAAATTATTTTATACCTGAATTGCAGTCTGTCCTTGAGGAATGTACAAAGAAATCTTCTCCTGCAACTGAAAAAAATTATCTTAGAAAGAGATTGACTATTTTAAGAAACGGGATTGCCACCCTTGCTTCCTTTAGTAAAGATATTTCTGTATTCTCCGGAGCCAGGTTAATAAATGAAACAGATTTTAATTCCGATGTTGCCAGGGAAATTGATCTATATCTACAAAAGGCTAAAAACTATTTCCTCAAATTATTGGATATGTCGCTGCAAAAAAAAGATAAGCTGATTAGAGACCTTTCCTTGCAGCTGGGTGGAAAAACCAAGCTTATCGATATTAGAAAGAATTATTACAACGATAATCTTGCTGAGCTGGTGCTTAACAAGAGAGACAATGACAAAATAATTCTCTACAAAAACCACCTGGTTCAAAAAGATGAACCAATATATACCCTTCCGGTATCGAAGTTTGGACGGGCGCACTTTTATTCTCCTGTTAAACGGATAGGAAATCTTACTATTGACACCTTTTGGTTCAATACCATCATTTTATGGTTTATGAATATTGTATTCTATCTGTTTCTTCAGCTTGGGATTTTTAAAGGAGCTGTTAATCTTCTTGACAGATCATATGTTGGTAAAAGTAAAATAAAGTTAAAATTCTGGAATTGAAACACTTAATAAAAACATTTAAAAAATAATAAAGAATTGAAATTGTAATTATGCAAAAAATGTGTAATTTGTATTAATAAAACAATAAGAATGATGCGAGCTAATCAACTAACTATTCTGTTTGGAATTTTGCTGATCATTGGTTGCAGAAGCGAAAAGACCCCGAAAAATGCGGGTGAAACAGATTCAATTAATATAGAATATGATTCTTTACGGAAAGAATTTAAGGAAGTTTACTACCGCTTCCCTGCCCCTGACGAAATGTTCTCATACCTGGAAAGTACCGGTCTCCAATTTGATCGATCATTACTTCATACCAATAAGGATATTGATACCTACATTGAAACATTCGATCAGGCAACGAATATGGGTGTATATACAGCCGATCTGGCTTATATCTCGATGTTTCAACGTTACAAAGAGGCGCTGGATTATTTGCAGGCAATCTATGTTCTAAGCGACAGGCTCAGAATTTCTTCTGCTTTCGATAAAAAGTTGCTGTTTCGTGTGGAGAATAATATCAAGAACAGCGATTCGCTGGAAGTAATTTCTGACATTGCGTTGAATAATATCATTAATTACCTTTCTAAAAACGGCAAGGAGGATATATTTGCATTGATATCCATGGGTGGATTTATTGAGTTTATGAATATCTCTTTAATACTGTCAGGTGAATATTCTGCCAATAACCTCTCTGTAAAAAGGATTGTCGATCAAAAGGTAGTATATGACAATATTATGAAATTTTCGCAACGTTATGAATCGGAATACAATGTAAGCAGGATGCTCGATTTGGTGCAACCACTGACCAATTTTTATAGTACATTAAAAACCGAAACCGTTGCACCAACAGCCAAAAAAGAATCTGGTGGGAAACTGGTGTTCAGCGGTAGCAATAAGATACATATTTCAAGCGAGGAATTTCAGCAGCTAAGAACGATTGTTTCAGACATCCGTTCCAAAATTATTACAGCTAAGTTTTAATCCAACAGAAAATCAAATCCTATGAAGATAATTCTATACGGTATTTTACTATTTATCCTGTCTGCCACAAGTTATGGTCAGGATTGTACCGATTACCATCAGTTTCAGTGCACTTATGCCGATTATACTTTTTTTTACAGCCGCCAGTCAAAGAGTTTGCTGTTTTATAAAGGACAAACTTCGGAATTAAAGATTGTTGCATACGAAGGCGAGGAATACTATGTTTCCGTTTGCGCTGCCAGAAAGCTGGGCAAAATCCGGTTTCGCATATTAAACGATGATGATTCCGGGTCAGTACTGTATGACAATGCAGATAATGATTATCAGCCTTCAATTACCTTTTCCAATGAATCAACTACCAATCTGATCATTGAAGTGTCAACTGTTGAAAGCTCCACCCGTGAAACAAAAGATACAGGCTGTTTAGGTGTGGTGATTCAATTCAGGAAAACGAGTAAATAATTTACTTTTAAAAAATTTTCCCCGGGTGAGAAAACATTCCTGAGAAAGCAGAAATCTATACTTTAAAAATTTCTCTTATTTTTCAGAATCATCAACCAAAGATCTGAAAAAATCAAAATGTTGTTTGATTGCTTTTTTCCAATAAGTATGATTATGGGTACCTGGTTGCGAAATATAGGTGGCATTGATGCCGAGCTCATCACACTTCACATTTAACTCATTATTGCTTTTATAAAAAGGATCATTTCTACCGCAGTCAAAGATAATTTGTTTATCAGATCCCTTCAGGTTAGCAAGCAAATTAATTACCGAATATTCGTTGAATCTCTTTTGATTTGAAAGGTAGTCGCCAAGCAGCCTGGAAAGACTTTTGTATTTACTGCCCGAATCGTTCAGGTTAAAGACCCCGCTGGTGCTTCCGGCACCTAGAAATAATTGTTGATTTCTTATAAATAAATACATGGCCCCTGCTCCGCCCATACTTAATCCTGTTATGAAAATTTTTGAACTGTCAACCGCATATTTTTTAAGAATAAACGGGTAGAGTTCTTTGGTGAAAAATGTCTCAAACTTCGAATTTTTAATAAGCGGGCTGTCGAAGAAATATGAATCGGTGAATCCATCCGGACAAATGATCATAAAACCATATATATCTGCATAATCCTGAAGATTCACCAGTTTATTCCATGAATCATATTTTCCTCCTAACCCATGAAGCAAATAGACGACTGGAAATTTTTGATTCGTAGTATAACCGGCAGGTTTAAAAATCCAGACAGTATCGTTGCCTGGTAATCTGTCCGAAGACAATACCAACTCATCCTGGGCTGAACACTGCACATAAGTGAGAATACATAATACAAAGCAGTATATTCTCATTTCCTTGTAATAAACATTAGGCTAAAAAAAATGAATCTGCTAATTAAGTCCCAGTGCATCCACACCTTGCTCAAAAACAATATCCACAGGAATATCTTTGTCTCTGATTTTTCGTATCGCATTTTTCAAATCGTTGTCAAGAATCGAATATTTCTGAATAAATGCTACAGCTTTCTGATAGTCACCGTCTCCCTGAATTACCAGTATTTCTTTTGACAAACTATTCACAGCGTCCTGCATTTTTTCGAAATTAACCGAATATTGTCCGTTTTCATTCACAGAAAATGCGCCTTTTTCTTTAAAATAATTAAACCTTATGAGATTTGCCCTGCCATGAGCACTCGATGCGCCAAACCGGATCGATCTGAAAATTCCGGCCAGGAAAGTTACATAATTATCCATCAGGTCGGTTTCTATTTCATTCATCTCATTGAGCTTGGTAATCAGATAAAGTCCAAGGATATCTGCTTTGCCTTCTTCAAGCGTGGTATAATGATCTTTCATGGCTTCGCGAACTGTTCCTTTACCAGTAATCGTATTTGTAAGTCCCAGTCCGTGTGCAACTTCATGAAACATTGTATTTGCAAAAAATGCATTGAAATTAACATGCTTTAATTGATTCGGGGCAATAAGTACCTCTGCTAACGGAACAAGTATCTTATCGAACTTGGCTTGCATCGCATTTTTTAATTGTAGTCTGCGACTACCTTTAGCCTGTGTAACTTTTTCGTCGTTTGGCAGGTTAATGGCAATGGTTTTACTTCCTGCATTGCAATCGCCTGCATAATAAATTACATCATACGCATTGAGGTCTGAATCCGAGCCTGGCATTTCTTTCTTATATTTTTCATTCACAGGAAGTTGTTTCTGTAACATAGGTAAAAGTCTGGTATATTTAGCTAATCGTTCGCTCCAATTCATGTCTTTTACAAGAATATAAGCTTCATGCGACGCTTTGTATCCAAAAAGCTGATCTTCGTATGATTCAATAGGTCCGACAACAAAATCGATCTTATTGTTTTTCATATCCATCCAGGCGATATCGCTGGCATAATAATCATCGGAAAGTAATGCATCTGCCCTTGCGAGCAGGTATTTTCTCAAGCCGGGATCTTCGGCATATTCTGCAGCATAAGTTATCAGGTCTGATGCATGCTGTATTTTATCAGCAAATGCAATATGATAAGGTACACTTTCAAGCGATTTATCTTCTTTTCTCCGAATCAATGTATACAAACTTGTTTTATCAGGAGCTGCAAATGCTTCAAATTCTTCTTTGGTCATATCGGCAGGATAGAAATTAGCCCCCAGGGGTTTTTCTCCCACGCCTTTTATAAATGGCATATTATCATTCAGACGATCCCATGGTCCATAGTTGATTAGCGCAAATTTTTTCTCTTCATCGGTTTTGAGTTTGGACATAAGTCCATTTTTGTCGCCGTAAGCTTCCATCCAGAAAATATCATCCATAATCCCTGCTGCTTCGATAAGAATCGGAATCATCTCCTTCTCCTTCGGGCTTAGTTTACTGATATCGGTAGTGAGCTTAACCAGTGCATATTCATTTACTTTTTTACTTAAACTTTCTGTCATTTCATTTATGTTATTGGACTTATTTTTACATGACGGTGCCAGCAGGATACCCGCCAGAAAGGCAATTAACAACGGATGTTTGTTCATTGTTTCGCTTGATTTTATGGTTCAAACAAATTTAGGACTTTATTGCAAGAAAATCCAGACATAACTTATTTTTGATTTTGCTTTAAAAATGTCTGAAATGAAAAATCCCGGTAATTGGCCGGGATTGCCCCAAATTATTCGGGTATATTGTAGATGAACTGCTGATAAAATAATCTCAAAATTCGTGCCAGAAAAAATCTCATTCAAAAAAAATTACCCAAATATTCATTTATCTATAGAATTCTGATTTTCACCTAGAGTATTTTATAAAACTATTCTTAATCCAAAACTAAATGAATACGATAGCAGCCCTGTGTCAGAATTAATCATAGAGAGCGGAGGAAGTTCAGCACTCAGATTGCTGGTTAGTGATAGCTTTTCCGTTATTTTATAATTTAACCCTATTCCTCCTGATATAGTCCAAAAATATTCTAATTCTGACGTCTTTTCTAAATAATTATTAAGTCCGATGCAGAACATAGGTCTCAAATTATAATGTGAAAATTGATAATAGATTTGTGTCGGAATTTTTAAAATGTAATTAATATCATCATGATTGATATCACTATATATCATTCCGGTCTTAAAAAATAGTTTTTCATTTGCTCGCGGCAGCCATAGATATATGTATGTTCCAAAACTATTGGTACGGTCAAAGTCACTTAGATCTTTTCGATAAATTGAACGTTCATAAGTTAATTCAATTGATGCTCTTATAAATGGGGTTTTCCTTGCATAAATTATACATTTTTCATCTTTACAAATGGCGTTATGATAATCTTTTGCAAAATTAATAAGGTTTTGATGGTCAATTCTTTTTATTTTTTCCGGATTTAATTTAAAATCCGGTGAACCTTGAGTGTACAATTTCAATAACCCGATATGTGCAGTTGATTGATAAAAAATAGGTATTCCATCTTCTTTATATTTAATACCTTCATGATATGGTATTACTTTAAGAGGAAATCCTTCTTTGTCAATAAGATAATAGTCGGCCTTATCATCCCTGAAATAATAGACATTTAGTTTTCCCTTAATTAAATACTCTAAAAAGACTTGATTTCCTGATTCCAAAATTCGGGAAACATAACATTTGCTATTTTCAAAACGAAATTCTTTTATTTCATAAGGATAGTAATATATAATTGAGGCTGAATTTGCTTGTTTAAACCGGCAGACCTGGCTCATAAGCAGATCACCGCGATAATCTATTTTCCCATAAATAGTGTCCCCTTCATTGTTTATAACATATCCATTTCTAAAGTCAGATTGGGCATATAATTTTCCTACAGCGAATAAAAACAGTACAATTAATAATTTATCAATTATCATTCTGTGATGTGTTTTTGTTTAGATGATAAACATACTCATTAACGTAATTTGATTTATTTAGGTTATAGGTAAAAATAATAATAGCTGGTTTAATGTATCTGGGTTAAAGATAAAACATATTCTTAATTTTCAATTTTTAATTTACTATATGTTAGGCATATATACTAATACTTCTCGCATGCCGTTTCAAACCAATCAGGCAGTTTTTAACCGGTTCTCATCATTCGCTTCTTTCCCATGTAAAATTATCTGTAGTCTCAATTCGTATTAAACCCGATTGTCTTGACAAATAAACAGCTTGAATGGTTCCAATACCTATGAAATCAATACTGTCTGGTTTATATTTAAAGACCTTTCTATAAGTTGTATTTTCGATTTGTATAGAATCTAAAAGCAGGGAAGATACATAATTTCTGTTCTTCAATGTGAGGACGGGAGCGCTCTCAACAGGACCTGAATTTCTGGGATAACCGAACGAAAACTGGATACACTCTTCAGGTGAAGTGATCTCCAGGTGACAATAGCCATAATAATTGCCAGGTGATTTAATTTCATTTATCGCATTAATCGAGGCTGTATCCTGCTTCAACGCATAATAAATTCTTTCAAACTGGAGGTAATTGTATGGACCTTTGCAATGGATTCCGGTATTAAGTTCTTCTTCGAACTAAGCGTTAATCAAACCGACAAATACAATCGTATCCAACACATTGGCATGGGTAAAAACTGCAACTGTATTGGCAGACAATTCAAAATGTTGTTGTGCAGATAGTTTATGATAATAATCCCTGTTCGAAAGCTCAGAACACGAAACAAAAAAGAGACAAATAATAAATAGTATTATTTTGATTGATTTTTTATGGTACTTAATTGTATTGGGTATAAATTTAAAGTGCTTAGCAAATTACGAAAATTTTTTTAGCCGGAGATCGATTCAAAAGAATTATTTTCAACGGATTGTAAACAAATATAAATATAATATTGAACATTGATCAACCTTGCCTGCGCTGAAGTTTCGGCGGGCATTGAATTTTTGATTTTTGAAGAGAAGAAAAAGAGAGAATGAAGTTACATGAATGGGACACTGGTGACACAGATGAGACTGAAGTTCACAGATCAGTGCAAATCTTTCCAATCAGTGTAATCTGTGTGCTCAATTTTCAACCAAGCATTGCAGGAATTTTCTTTAATCGGATTTTTTATAAGCCAGCCCTTCAATTTTAACCGAAGGTGGATCGCCGTAACCCTTGTGGAACGATTTGTTGGTAATAAGAATATAATCTGCCTGTAGCTTGGCAGCCCGTTTTTTCAGGATAATTATCCCGTTTTTTTCAAGGTACTCGTTGGTGCTTTTAAACTGGTCTGCCTCATAAACGGCAGATACTGGGCCTGCCAGTTCTAATCCCACAACTTCGTCTTCATCTTCGGTGGTTACAATTCGTTCCCAGATTTCCCTGTGATATACTATTAACCGGTCTTCCTGGATCGGGAGCAGATCTTTCTTCTCCTCGTCGTATGGGGTAAACAGGTCAATACGGTTATCGGAATATAATATCTGGCTGACTTTCTGCCGGTTGATGGTCTCTACACGGGTGTTATAAGGATAAAGAAATCGGACTTCGGTGAGGGTAATATGTTGAATTTTTACCACCAGCACCTCGTTGTCGAAGGTTATTATTTTATCGAAATAATTAATGGCCTTGCCCTCATTGTCAATATTTGCAAGAATATGCAGTTTGTCGAGGGCAGAGTTGATAAGATTGTCTGCAATTTGAGAAGCTCTTACATAATCAGCGCTATCCGGTTTATATACCATGGGCTTTTGTACTGTTTTTACCGTCGGCTTTTTTTCAGTAACAGGAGGACTTTGATTTACCTGACTTAAAAGAGGATTCTTTGAATTCTGGGCATAAATGACTGATTGGGAGAAACCGGCAAGAATTAATATCAATCCTTTAAGAAGGCACTTCATATTCTTATTACCGGAAGAATTAATTGTTAGTTTCATTAGTCAGAATTACAATTCAATCTTGGTCTAAAAATAGAAAAAATGACTCAGAAAAAATTTATTTTTTTATCAATCGGTCATTTTGTGTGATATGAATATGGTTTCAATAGATGTTGGGAAGATGGAGAAATGATGAATTGGGGAATAGCAGGGGTAATTGGGTATTAGAGGTATAAGGGAATAACAAGATGAGGAAATAGGGGTGGATGAAATGGAAGGATGGAAGATTGGATGGTTGGAAGAATGAAAAGATGGAGGGAATAGAGGGAATATGGGAAATAGGGTAATTAGGGAATTATGGAAGAATGCACTCCTTCACCCGGATTACGGAGTGTGAAAGAAGAATGAATGGATGGAGGGATGGAAAGGGGAAATAGGGGTGAGCCGCAGATGTATTTACAGGTGCAGGAAAGGTTGCAGTTATTATTTGGTTGAATTAATTTTTAATTTTGATAAGTTTAATTTTTTTTGATTTACTTATTTGGTCGAAGTATGAATTTCAGGTTGGTGGATTTAACGCATACAATTTCTGAGGATATGCCGGTTTATCCCGGGGATAATGCTCCCCGTATTATCAGATTTTACAATCATAACAAGGATGGGTTTCAGGAGTTGGAGCTTGCTTTATCCACCCACACGGGAACACATATCGATTGTCCGTTGCATTTTTTTGAAGGAGAGGCATCGACAGAATCAATGTCGGTAAATTCTTTCTTTGGGACTGCAGTCGTTATAAATTGTTTTGGGTTAAAAGGTGAAATACCACTCTCCGAAATTGAAAAACATAGAAACAGGTTGGAAGACACTGATTTTTTATTGTTCAATACAGGGTATGACAAATGGTGGGGTCTGGAAAAATATTTCAATGAATTTCCATCACTATCTGAAAATGCAGCTAATTATTTGTTGTCATTTAAGTTGAAGGGCATTGGATTCGATACTATTTCTGCCGACCACATTGCATCAGAAAATTTCCCAATCCATAATTTATTGCTGAAAAACAACGTTGTTATCATCGAAAATCTGACTGGTCTATCCATTCTTTCCGGGCATGATTTTTACTTTAGCTGTTTTCCGTTAAAAATTGTCGGTGGCGATGGTTCACCTGTGAGAGCCGTGGCTTATGTGCCTGAATAAAAACTATTTTAACATTATTTCTTTGTGAAATCTTTGGTGGCAATAATTTTTTATATTTTTAAGCTCATTATGGACTAAAATTCATAGAAAATATTTGTAACATCTTCAGAAAAAAAATTAACGATTTATTGAGATGAAAAAAATTCTTAAAACTATTCTTCTAATAATTGTAATTGCAGGTATTGCAGGCATAATTTACCTGTTCTTTTTAACTCCCGATGAAAAGTTTCAATCCATCTACCTGGTACCATCAAATGCTGCATATATTATTGAAACAGATAGTCCCTTCGATGCATGGGATAAGATCATTCACAGCGATGCATGGAATTTTCTGAAGACCAACGAAATGCTGGAAGATATAAACAAAAGTATCCAAAGCGCCGATTCAATGGTATCATCAAACCGATTATTAATAAACCTTTTCGGTTCAAGGAAAATTATGATTGCTTCACTAAAATACAAGCCCGGGAAATATGAATTTCTCTATGTGGTTGATTTGAAAAAAGCTTCCAAATTGAAAAATCTGAAAAATTATCTGAGCAAGGTACTGGGTAATGATTACAGACTTACAGAACGCAATTATAAAGAGAATGAGATATTTGAACTGTTTGAAAAGGAGTCAGAGGATGTCTACTATTTTTCATTTATTAAAAATCAACTTATTTTTTCACAGGTCTCTACACTTATCGAAGCCTCCATCGATCAACTGGATAAACTTACCCTGGGCAGGGATCTGAATTATATCGATGTGACAAGGCATACTTCCGGCAAGGGACTGTTTTCCATTTGCCTCAATTACTCCTGTTTTCGTGAATATTTAACCAGCTTGTTAGGAAAACCGAACGATTTTGTGAATAAAATGGCATCGTCGTTTTATTACACAGCCGCTTATGTCAATCTCGATGCATCGGGTAAATTGAGCATCACCGGTTATACAAGTGTTAATGATACTACACGGTCAATTTTCAAGGCGCTTATGGCTTCAGGGCAGGGGGCTCATAACATAGCAGATTTGGCGCCTGCAAGAACGGCAACCTTCATCGATTTGGGTTTTGATGATATGAATGAGTTCTATCAAAACATCAATCGTTCACTGGATGAGGCTTCCCGGAAAAGTATGGAATCAATGATACAAAAAACTGAGAAGAAACTAAAAATTAGCATTGCTGAAAATTTACTGGGATGGATGGATGATGAAATTGCCCTGTTACAGACACAACCTTCTAACCTGGGTAGGTTGAATGAATTTGCAGTGGTATTTAAAGCTAAGAATAAAAAATCAGCTCAGGAGAATCTGGATATAATAGCGGATCAGGTTAAAAAGAATTCTCCGGTTAAATTTAAAGAGATTGAATATAAAGGGTATAAAATCAATTACCTGCATATACCGGGTATATTCAAATGGTTGTTTGGCAACTTGCTTTCAAAGCTTGATAAACCATATTACACCATTGTCGACAGGTTTGTAATTTTCAGCAATCACCCACAAACCCTTAAAAGTATTATTGATGATATCGAAGCAGGTAAACTACTGACAAAAACAGATAATATCAACAAATTTCTGAATAACTTCTCAGGTAAATCGATAGTGTTTATGTACATGCAAACCCCGGTATTATTCAACAACCTGAAAGAATTTGTGTCTGCTCAGACCTGGACAGATTTACAGCGCAATAAAAAATACTTCGAATATTTTCCGAATATTGGTTTTCAGGTGAAAAATGAGAATGATCTGCTTAAAATCGATTTGGTAGCTGAATTCAATCCTCAATTTGAAGAGTATACTCCCATAATTTATCAATTCGAACCTGTAATATTGTCTTTCGGGGATACATTGAACCAAACTTCGACTGTTGAGGAAAAAACCGATGAATTTGAACCGATGATTGTAATTAGTGATCTGGATGCTTCAAAACATGAAGAGTTTTTCGACAATGGGAAATTAAAGCTTACGGTAGATTTGAGAAATGGGATAAAACAAGGTGCCTTTAAAGAATATTTCGAAAATGGGGAGCTAAAACTTAAAGGCAGGTACAAAAATGATTTAATGGATGGTACCTGGAAACGATATGATGAAGGAGGGAATTTGGTTGAATCGAGGGAATATGAAGAGGGAAAGTTCAGAGAGGAATAAGGTATAGGGGAATAGAGGAATAGGGGATGAATGGAAGAATGAATGGATGAAAAAAGGAAAGTGTGGGAGGATAGGATAATAAATGGAATAGAGGAATTGGATTTGTTCAGAGGATGTTAACTTCGGGTTCTAATTGGATGGCAAAGTGATTTTTGACGGCTTTTTGAATTTTTTCCGAGAGGGTCACTACATCGTTTCCGGTTGCATTGCCATGATTAACAATTACAAGAGGTTGTTTTCGGTAGGTTCCGGCGTCACCTATTTTTTTGCTTTTCCACTGACATTGTTCTATAAGCCAGGCAGCAGATAGTTTTACCAAATTTTCTTTAAATTCCCAGAAAGGTACCTTGGGATAAAATTTCAGGATATTTTCAAACGTCTCCCTGCTAACCACAGGATTTTTAAAAAAACTTCCGGCATTACCTAACTCTTTTGGATCGGGCAGTTTGCTCTTTCTTATTTTAATGATGATTTCACGGATATTCCGGATACTGGTTTCCGCATATTGGTCAAGTTCTTTTGCAATGGTTCCGTAATGTGTAACAAAACGTGGTTCCTTATCAAGCCTGAACATCACATGTGTAATGATATGTTTGTTTTTAAGTTTCGTTTTAAAAATACTGCTGCGGTAATCAAATCTACATTCGTCTGCAAAAAAGACGATCGTATCAGTGGTAAGAAGGTCAATGGTTTCAACATATTCAATCACATCTTTCACTTCGACCCCATATGCGCCGATATTTTGTACCGGTGATGCCCCAACAGAACCCGGAATGAGAGAAAGGTTTTCAATCCCACCATAATTGTTTTCTACACAATAGCTGACAAGTTCGTCCCAGTTTTCTCCGGCGCCAACCTTTAAGTAAACATGCTTATCGGTTTCTTCACTTTTTTCAATGCCTTTTATTACCGGTCTGATCACAATTCCATCAAAATCCCGGGTAAAGAGTATATTACTCCCTTCGCCTATAATAAGTCTTGGCTGGATGGATCCGTTTTCCGATTGCAAAAATTCCCTGATTTGTTCTATATTAACCAATTCTATAAAATATCTGGAAGACACATCAATGCCAAATGTATTATACTTTTTCAGGGATATATTTTCCAACAGTTTATTCATGGATTCACAGAAACACTCTGCAAATATAGCATCTCCCTCATTTTATCATATGTACATACATTCTATTTATTAACATTATCAGATTTGCGCTTAAATTAAATTCCTGTTGAGAAGGGTGAAGCCCTGGACCTAATCCGGCAATTTCACACGTGGTTTCCCGTTAATAAGTAAGAATAAAATTTTCGTGCGGAGTTCTTAAGAATTCATATTTTAGTGCAATTAATAGATATTCTTCTGTGAAAATCTGCCTGACAGTCACCAACGATATAGCTACCGATCAGCGTATAAACAGAATTGCCCTGTCGCTATGCAAGTTGAATGCATCGGTTACGGTGGTGGGTAGAAAGAGAAAACAGAGTTCACAACTTCAATTATCAAATCTGAATTTTAAACGGTTCAGTCTACTATTCAATAAAGGTCCCTTATTTTATGCCTGTTACAATATCAGGCTGTTCTTCTATTTGTTATTTCATAAATATGATATCCTGGTTGCGAACGATCTGGATACCTTGCCTGCAAATTACCTGGTGTCGAAACTCAAAAAGGTAAAACTTGTTTACGACAGTCACGAGTATTTTACTGAAGTTCCTGAACTGGTTGGCAGAGAACGGGTGAAAAAAATCTGGGAAACAATGGAACGATGGATGTTACCGAAAATTCAGTATTCCTATACGGTTTGTCAATCTATCGCAGACATCTACAGTCTAAAATATGATATTGCCATGCAAGTGATACGAAACCTCCCTGAAAAACAGGAGAAACCAATCATCATTGAAAAAATCCGAACCGGAGATGAAAAAATTATTCTGTATCAGGGTTCTGTTAATATAGGCAGAGGTCTTGAGCTAATGATTGAAGCCGTCAATTTTCTAACCAATATAAAATTCGTGATTATTGGTGACGGAGATATTAATAAGCAGTTAGCAGATTTAGTAACAAAGAAAGGAGTTGAGGGGAAAGTGATTTTTTTAGGCCGCATTACACCAGATAATTTAGCATCCTATACCATCCAGGCTGATATAGGTATCTCTCTTGAAGAAAACCTCGGGTTGAATTATTATTACGCATTGCCGAATAAATTATTTGACTATATACAGGCAAATATTCCCGTTCTGGTTTCTGATTTTCCTGAAATGGGTACCCTGGTTAAAAAATATGATATTGGTGAAACAACACTTGTGAGAAAACCCGAAGCACTTGCTAAAATTATTGAAAGCATGCTCAATGACAAATCGAAAATGAAAATGTGGAAAGAAAATACAAAGAATACTGCTGCGGAATTATGCTGGGAAAACGAAGAAAAGAAACTGCTTGATTTTTATACCAACCTTATCTGACTTTTACAGGACGTATGCGGTTGAGCGAGGTGTAAAGTACCTTATAAAGTATAATTGATAAAGGAATAGAAACAATAAACCAGATAACCGTGGCGGTAAGATATGCCAGCCAGAAATTATGCAATGTACCCCAAACGTCTGTTTTCATCATGATAAGAAACTGGCTCATAGAATGAGGTAATAAAGAATTATTGAACACCATATCTCCCAGTTTAATGAAAGGAAAAATCAATAGGATCTGTAGTGGGTGTACAGCATAATGTGCCACCTGTGATGCTGTAAAATTTAATCTGAAAATCAGGGCGATTAAGGTAACAAGGATAGATGTTAGGCCATAGAGCGGTATGATACCGATAGTAATTCCCAGGGAAACAGAAAGTGCAAGTTTATGTGGTGATATCCCTTTTTTGAGAAATTGTGCTACCTTTTTTAAAACCTTTCTCCGCAATGCCATCAGCTACTTTTAAATGTGTGATTATTGTATATTACCTTATCAATACGTAAACTTATTTTTTAAGTTGGCAAATTTAGAACAAATTATTCATTATTGAATAATAAACTACACTATTTTTATGGGGAATAACAATTTTTTTGAGTCAGGGTTCAATACTCCTGTAACTCTAACGAATGTGAGATTATTCGTTAAACTGATCAATCCATTCGGACATTCTTTCGAAGTGAGAACCTTCCCAATAGATATAGTTACAATTAGTGCATTGAAAAATAGTATCTAAATGTTTTATAGTCAATGGCTTGAATGAATCAAGTACATCCTGTACCGAAGTTAAATCTTTGACCTGAACCTATATGGGGATTTTCTTTTGTTCTGTTGGAAGATAATCATTGAGTTCATTGTAGAAACGAAATGTTACTTCTTGAGACATATTCGGGAGATTAATTATAAAATTAAAACTATAATCCTGATCTAAACTTATCTGAAGAGAATACCGGGAAGCGGGAAAATGGAAAAAATCAGATAGCCGTTTAAACATTTCTGTTAAATATTGGTTAATTCTAAATTAAACACAATGAATATTCCTGGTATATTTTGATGGACTGATACCTGTATTCTAAAATATTTCTAAATGATTTAAATCATAAAAAAATTGGTTCATCAAGTTGCTTTATTCATTAACTTGGGATTCATAATATTAAACAATTAGACAATGGCAAAAATTTCGAAAGAAGAAGCTCTGGGATATCATTCATGCGGACGACCGGGCAAGATAGAAGTTATTCCCACAAAACCTTATCGTACACAATATGACTTATCACTTGCCTATTCTCCGGGCGTAGCTGAACCCTGTCTGGAAATTCAGAAAAATCCTGATGATGCTTTTATTTATACCACCAAGGGTAATCTTGTGGGAGTAATCTCAAATGGTACCGCAGTATTGGGATTGGGCGACATAGGAGCCCTTGCCGGAAAACCGGTGATGGAAGGCAAAGGATTGTTATTTAAGGTGTTTGCCGATGTCGATGTATTTGATATTGAGGTAAATGAAAAAGATGTTGAAAAACTGATAACTGCCGTTAAAGCGATAGCTCCCACATTTGGCGGGATTAATCTTGAAGATATCAAGGCGCCTGAATGTTTTGCGGTAGAAGAGCGGCTTAAAAAAGAGCTTGACATTCCTGTTTTTCACGATGACCAGCATGGTACTGCCATTATTTCTGCTGCAGGTTTGTTAAATGCGATCGAAATTACAGGTAAAAAAATCGAAAATATTAAAGTGGTTGTGAATGGAGCAGGAGCTTCCGCCATTTCATGTACAAAGCTATATATTAGCCTGGGCGTAAAGCCGGAAAATGTGATTATGCTCGATACAAAAGGTGTCATCAGCACAAAACGTACAGATTTAAATGAGTATAAAAAACTGTTTGCGCGCGATATCCCAATCACTACACTAAAGGTGGCGATGCAAGGAGCTGATGTGTTTTTAGGACTTTCAGTCGGAGGAATTGTGAAACCGGAAATGTTAAAATCGATGGCAAAAAATCCGATAGTATTTGCCATGGCAAATCCGACCCCGGAAATTTCATATGAAGAAGCTATTGCTGCGCGCGATGATCTGATTATGGCTACCGGCCGATCAGATTATCCAAACCAGATTAATAATGTTCTTGGTTTTCCTTTTATATTCAGGGGAGCCCTCGACGTGCGGGCAACTACCATTAATGAAGAAATGAAAATTGCCGCTGTGTATGCCTTGGCATCATTGGCAAAGGAATCTGTCCCCGATGCGGTAAATATTGCATACAATACGAAAAACTTAGTTTTCGGCAGAGAATATATTATTCCCAAACCATTAGATCCGCGTTTAATCACAAGGGTGGCGCCTGCGGTAGCCAAAGCTGCAATTGATTCCGGTGTTGCAAGGATAACCATAAAAGATTGGAAAGTGTACGAGGTTGAACTGATGAAAAGGATGGGATTGCACAATCAGCTCATTGACGAAATTCATAATCGTGCAAGAACGAATCCGAAAAGAATTCTATTTGGCGATGCAAATAATTACAAGGTACTTAAAGCCATTCACCTTGCCGTAAATGAGGGTCTTGTGAAGCCAATTTTACTCGGGCCGAAACATGAAATAAGGGCTATAGCAGAAGAAAGCAGAATCGATATTGAAGGTTTTCCAATCATCGATTTCAGGAGTGATGAAGAAGAGCACCTCAGACGAAAATTTGCCCAGATGATGTTTGAGAAAAGGCAACGAAAAGGAATGACTTTCGAAGAGGCCATAGAAAAAATGTACGACCAGAATTATTTCGGGGTAATGATGGTAGAAGAAGGAGAGGTGGATGGATTTTTATCTGGTTTTTCAAGCAAATATGCGGATACAATTCGTCCGGCTTTGCAAATTATGGGAACCAACAACAGTCTGAATCATATTGCAGGTATGTATATTCTTATTACGAAAAAGGGTCCCTATTTCTTTGCAGATACCACTGTAAACATCGAACCATCTGCCCGCACACTGGCCGATACAACTATATTGATTGCAAATGAAGTCAAAAAATTCAGTATCGAACCAAAAATCGCACTCGTGTCGTATTCCAACTTTGGTTCCATCAGGACAGGAAGCCCTTCACGTGTTCAGGAAGCGGTTCAAATATTACACAAAGACTACCCTGATTTGATCGTTGACGGTGAAATGCAGGCCAATTATGCATTCAATACACACCTAAGAGACCGGGTATTTCCATTTTCAAAACTGGCCAAAACGGAGGTAAATACAGTGATATTCCCAAATTTAAGTTCAGGAAATATTGCATACAAAATGTTGCATGAGCTTGGCGATGCGGAGGTTATTGGACCAATCCTGGTCGGAATCAAAAAACCAGTTCACGTTCTACAAATGGAAAGTTCTGTTAGAGAGATTGTAAATATGACAGCCATTACGGTTGTGGATGCACAAACATCACATTCAGAAATAATAGACTTGTAGTCTATTATTTCTGCTTTGACACAATAACAAATCAACCAGTTTTTACCCTTAATTACTTCAAATAATCTGTCAAGTAGAATTAATATAACACTGAAAAATATCAGAAGTTAAAAATATTGAGTTCAAAAGTATTGGGATTGTAAGAAGTTTTATACTGTTTGAGCGGACATTTTGATGGTCCTGCATCCGTAGGAATTCCGCTGAAATACAACTGGTATCTTGTGCTGCAAACGGGACATACCGCAAATAGCGTATTTCCCGGATCTATATTTACCGCAATACTTTGTTCAACATGGTAGGTACAGGTTCTGTCGTAAGCATAATATCCGTCGTTACCCAGATATACGATGATGCCATTATTATTATATCCCAGGCTTGGTACATTCACCATGGTATTTGTGACTATTCTGGAGTCATTCATACCAATAAAAAAATTACTCGTATTCAGAAAAATATTGACATACGTATCAGGTACACAATCGAGCACATCTTTACTGCAGGACTGGGGCATTAAAATCAGGATGAATAAAAAGAAAAAAAAGCGTAAATTTGTGATAAACTTAACCATAAGAGATTCTTAAATATACGGTGTAAAAATAGTGAATTTTGGATCAAAAATCAGGATATTGTTTGTTCTCTTCGCATTGAGTTCATGCGAAGTTGCGTTTTCACAATCAAAGACTGTAAAAAGCGCTGAAAAGAGAAAACAACAGATTGAACTGAGACAGAAAAAAGCCTACGAAAAGGCACGGGCAAAGTCGATAAAAGATAAATTCAAAATGCAGTCTGAAGGCACCCAGGATCAAATTAAAGAAAGTCATAAAAGAGCAAAAAAATATAATAATTCAGATAAGCCGCCTTTTTTGGATCGATTATTTAAAAGGAGAAAAAAACCAAAACACTGACTAAGATGGATAATATTTTAACATTACTGCTATATCTGGTAATTATTGTTGTTGGTGGTATTTTAAGTGTCAATAGAACCAAGAATAAAAGAAAACCGGTTTCCAATCCATCAACTGCTCCGAAGTCCGGACCATTTTTCGATACGAGCACCCGCCCGGCCGGTAATCCGTTGGATGAGTTTCTTAAACGGTTCGAGGTTGAACAAACTTCAGACATTGAACCTCCTGAACCTGAACCTGAACTTGAAATTGATCTGATTGATCGACCACAAGTAGTTTCGCTTGAGGAAATTGTTACCAAACCAGAAGAAGAAGGACTTTCAATTTTCAGTGATAAAAATAATGAAAGCAGCTTTATTGATTATCTCGACAAAGACAATATGATTTCTTCGAATGAAATTTCTGATGCCATTGATGATGATTTGATTGAGCATAATAAATGTATCAATTTGGCTGAAGATATTGTAAAGGGTATTATTTATTCCGAGATTTTGAAAAGAAAACAATTTTGATTAATTTAGCAGCTGAATTCAAACAATCCTTAATAATTATTATCTAAGCTTTTAAAGTAAATAATCACTAAATTTTGATAATAAAGAGTTCCGCAAACCGGAATTCTTTTAGTTTTATCTTATTTCTTAAAATGGAGATTAGGTTATGGCAAATTACATTACCGCAGAAGGTTTACAGAAACTAAAAGAAGAACTTGATTACCTGACAAAAGTTGAACGACCAGCAATTTCCAAACAAATTGCCGAAGCCAGGGATAAAGGAGATCTGTCTGAAAATGCAGAATATGATGCTGCTAAAGAAGCTCAGGGCATGCTTGAACTTAAAATATCCAAATTGAAGGACATTGTGGCAGATTCAAGGATTATAGATAAATCGAAAATAGATACTTCTATTATTCAGATAATGAACCGTGTAAAGATCAAAAACAGAGACAATAATACGACCATGGAGTATACGATTGTATCTGAAAGTGAAGCTGATCTGAAAAAGGGTAAGATTTCGGTCAAAACTCCGATTGCCCAGGGTTTACTAGGAAAAAAGGTAGGAGATTGTGTTGAAATTAAAGTTCCGTCAGGGGTAATCCCTTTTGAGATTATGGAAATTTCCACTTAAAAATTTAGGGTGATGTCTACAATTTTTTCGAAAATTATTAATGGTGAAATACCGAGTTATAAAATTGCAGAAGATGAAAATTATCTTGCCTTTCTTGATATAAATCCACTTGAAAAAGGACATACCCTGGTAATACCCAAGAATGAAACAGATTACATTTTCGACCTGGATGATCAGGCTTATGCCGGATTACACCTTTTTGCAAAGAAAGTTGCCCTGGCCGTTAAAAAGGCAATACCCTGTAAAAGAATAGCTGTGGCCGTTTTGGGTTTGGAAGTTCCCCATGCACATATTCATCTTATCCCCATGAACGATTTAAGCGCTACGAATTTCATGAAACCAAAACTTAAGCTTTCCAAAGTAGAATTTGAAGTAATTGCTGAAAAAATCAAAAAAGAATTGTAACTGTAACTGCTTTAAAACTTCTAAATTTTTCATTTAATCCGGTCCGGGTTTTTCTGAATAAAATCATTCCAGTTTTTAAATGCTTTCATTTCTGTAAAGGGTTTATTCTGATAGAAATGACACATAGCCACCGCAAGTCCGTCGGTAGCGTCTAAATTGTTGGGTAAATCTTTTATCACCAGAATTTTTTGAAGAAATCTTGCAACCTGTTCTTTCGAAGCATTTCCCTGTCCGGTTATGGATTGTTTTATTTTTCGCGGAGCATATTCAAAGATTGGAAGATTTCTGTGCAAAGCAGCTGAAATTGCCACACCCTGGGCTCGTCCCAATTTAAGCATCGATTGGATATTGTTCCCATAAAAGGGAGACTCTATGGCAAGTTCGTCAGGTTTAAATTCATCAATCAGCATAAGCGTACGGTTAAATATACGCTGAAGCTTTTCAAAATGATCTTTTATTTTATGCAGCTCAATAAATCCTAACGTAAGTAAGGCAGGTTGTTTTTCGGTGACTTTAACAATCCCATATCCCATAATTGTTGTACCCGGATCTATTCCCAGTATAATAGTGTTCTCTTTCAAATGAATTTTTTTTGAAGTCAGCTTATGCACTCCAAATTTAATGGATTATCGTTGTCTTTCAAAAAAACTATGATTTCAAGTTCAAGCCGGATTCTAAAATGCCCGCTGAAACAGGGATATTTTTTTCCCTGATAAGAATATTTTACTCGAGACTGTAGATTTTTTGGCACTTACCGTGGTGGTACCTGACACGATATAATCAATTGCTGCTTTTAGCATTCCCTCATTAGGATCGCCAAAATCTCTGGTTACATCGTCGTTCACAAGAATATCAGGCTGCAAGCCATCATAAAAATCCCCTTCGTTTAATGCATTTGTATACTTAAACGATACCGGAAAGGCGGCCCAATCGTATCTTTGATATGCGAGCACATACATGCCAACCGGTTTTCCATCGGTGGGAGTTCCCACGAGTTTCACATCCATATAAGGTTTCATCCCGTTTATAATAAGTTCACTGGCTGAAGCGGTGGCATCTGTTCCAATAAAGGTTATGCGGCCAAGATCAAGTGAATTGCTGTTGTAAGGTACATTAAGAGTTGTATCGTACTGTTGCAATTTGTTGTTGTGTTGAATTTTAATAAGGGTATTGTTGGAATGAGTATTTCCGGTTAGCCAGCTCGCAAGATAAAGTGCAACATCAACACTGCCACCACCATTATAACGCATATCAATAATTAAATCATTAATATTTTCCGACTTAAAAATAGTAAATACGCTATCCAGTTGGTCGTCGGCAACACTTATAAAATCCTGAAAGACAATATATCCTATTTTTTCACCACCAGCCTGAATAATATTGCTGTATAAAACCGGATTAAGATTAATCTGTTGTTTTCTTAAAACCAGTGTTTGGGGCAAGCCTGAATTGTCAATGAAATCAACGGTGTTAACAACCGATGTATTGCTTTCACCCAATAGTTGTATTACATTATCGGGAGTTACAACCGTACCGTTTACTTTTTTTATAATCCATCCTCTTCTTACTCCCATGGAATAAGCTGAAGTAGACGGATAAATAAATGCAATCCTGAGATTATAATCAGCATCCCGTGATATTAGAAATCCATGACCAACCATAATTCCTTCCTGGAAATATTGATAATAATCGTTCCAGGGAAGCGCAAAACTCCAGCGATCCAAGGGTTTGTAGCGCAAGGCCGTTATCATGTCATCGGGTGTTTTGTAATCGGTCGGATTAATATTGGGTAACTGATCATACCAAAGGTATAAATCTTTCATGTCGGCATAAAGTTGCCGGTTTACAATTTCGTTATTGTTTGTGCTATCTTTCTGACAGGATGCAACTAAAATTAACAGGGTTATGGCGAGTACTAAAAAAAACCTGAAATTTGTTTTTTTCATTTTATTAAACTCTGATTTTTCAATGGTTAAACGCAACCAAATTAAAAATGTTTTAACACATTTCTTAAATAATGTGAATTTTAGATTTTTTTGCCGTTATAAATTTTAGCTTTTTATTGTTGTCGATTGCCAACTAGAAAGGATATACTTGTGAAATCAGAAATTAATTCTTTTTTCTAATCACATAGACCTGCTCATCCCAATCATAAACTGGGAATGTGCTATTAATTGCAAATAATTTGGTTTCATACCAGGTACAACATTCATCATTCAGTCTGGCAACCTCAAGGTAGATGGTATCTGTGTCTTTTTGATTCAGATACAAGTAAAACTCATTATTATTTTCCGCTGCAATCCATCCGAGCAACTTCGCCTCCAAAATTTTTTCACCGTTATAATTTTCAACAACGTTTAATTCCAACTTATTTCGTACGGTATTTTTGTAATAATGTAGTTCGAGCGAATCTTCCTGATAAAAATCAGTATTGAGTAGATTATATCCTGTTGAGTCGTCTACGATTTTAAAAGCAAAATTTTCAGGAGGTGAGAAACAATTAGTGCATTCTAATTTACAGCCAGTTATTACAAAGAATAAAACAGGAATAAATAAATATTTCATGCAATTGTTTTTTTATAGGATGGATAATTCTTCAAATGGTTGCGCTGGAACAAAAATAAGGTCAACAAAATTATATGGAATAACATTTCATGCAAAAATATTCGAATAAAATAAATTATGTATACTAACACAATTCAATTAGTTTAAATTTGCAAAAATTTTAAGGTAATGATTATCTATGTTATGTTAGCATCCGTAATTGTCGTAATGGTTTCATTCCTGTTGATAGGATTTAATATTATTTTTTTGAAAAGGAAATTTCCCGAAACCTCGGTGGGTCATAATAAAAATATGAGGAAGTTAGGAATTACATGTGTTAAGTGCGAGGAATTAGCCCGAATAAAGACTCAGAAAAACAAACTCAAAATAAACCCGAAAGAGTTGAAAATAGCTTTCGATTAAACCATTTATACACTTAATTGTTTCTTAGTTGGGAATCAGAAATTATATCGAATGGCTCTGTTGCAATTAATTATATTATCAATAATAGTTATTATAATGGTTTTTGTGGCTTTTAGCGTTAAATTACTAGTTGGTCGGAATAAAACTATTGATATCAGGGGATGCTGTTCACCTGAAACCAATTCACAGTGTGTTTGCAGCAATCCTAATTATAAACAGGAAGAATAACAATTGCTTACTGCTCAGTTAAATTCAATTTCTTTTTAGATATTCTGGGATTCACTCTGATGTAGAAAATTATTTTTTCTGCAACCATGATAATTTGCAGAAAATTGTTAACATTGTTTAATAAATTATAGAATAAGTTAATGGATACCTTTCTGATATACTTACCGCAACTTACTCCACGTATTGACTATATTTTTACCCACATATTATTCAGAGTACTCAAAATAGAATTTGGAATAACCATTGATGTTAATGAATTCAATGCTCACGAAGGACCTAAAATGTGTTATACCGAGAACAGGGTGGGAGATACCTTCTGGATTAAACCATACGGATTGTTGCATGAAAAAGGAATTTCAGAACAAAATATCCATGTATCTGATTATGACGGCAAAAAGGTTTTTTTCAGAGTGGACGAGAAATGTGATTTACCATTTGATATTTTTTCGGCATCTTTCTTTTTATTGACCAGATACGAGGAATATCTTACGATTCCGGGAGATAAATTTGAACGCTTTGAGGCAATACAGAGCCTGGCATACCTGCACGGATTTCTCCTTGAGCCATTGGTAGACAAATGGACCATTTTATTGAAATCAAGATTAAAGGAAAAATATCCCGGGATGTTGATTCCGGATACACAGTTTGCTTTTCTTTCATCTATTGATATTGATAATCCTTATGCGTATCGTCATAAAGGAATATTCAGAACCATTGGTGCCTTATTGAAGGCCCTGTTTAAAGGAGATTTAAATACTTTTTTTGGCAGGCTTACCGCTATAGGAGGTTCAGCGAAAGATCCTTATGACACCTATGATTATATTGACCGGGTAGAACAAAAATTCAATACTAAATCCGTCTATTTCTTTCATGTGGGGGATTATGGACGACATGATACCAGTATACCTATTCGTAAAATAGCCTACCAAAATCTGATAAGAAGCATAAACAGTGCCCATGCTACCGGTCTTCATCCTTCGTTTAATTCCAACAAAAGCTTCGAATTACTGGAAAAGGAGTTTAAGAGATTTTCTAAAGTTACCGGAGGAAGAGTGGTAAGAAGCAGACAGCATTATTTACAGCTAAAGATGCCGGATACCTATCGTAGATTAATAATGCTGGGTATTAGAGAAGATTTTTCGATGGGATATGCAAGTGCACTGGGATTCAGGGCCAGTACCTCAATGCCTTTTAAATTCTTTGATTTACTGGAGGACGAGTCCACCAATCTTACCATATATCCTTTTGAAATTATGGATATAACCCTCCATAATTATCTTAGAATCAGGGCTACACAGGCAATGCATCATATTTCAAAAATAATTGATGAAATAAAGGCGGTAAATGGATTGTATATTTCGTTATGGCATAATGAATCGTTGTCAGAGTATGGTATGTGGCTGGGGTGGAGGAGAGTATTTGAAGATATGTTCGAATATGCCATTTCAGAAAAAGCGACTGAAAAAGAGGAAACACTCATACAGGAGGAAACAACAGAAAATGAACCGGAATAAAAAAGGAGCTGAATATTGCAGCTCCTTTTTTTTGAAAGATATTAATTTCTACAAGCCTTTTGCAAGCATATAATACATTTCATTCCATTTCAGTTCTTTTTTAAATCCAGACAGGTTGGTTTCTTTTCCAATATGAACATATTCTATACCAGCCATTTCTGAAAAGTCTTCGATATATTCAGCTGTAATAGCCTGACTAAATGCAGTGTGATGAGCCCCTCCGGCATATATCCATGAAGCTGCCCCGATTTTAAGATTTGGTTGTGGTATCCACAACGCACGCGCAACTGGTAATTTGGGAAGTTCAGCATCAGGTTCAACACAATCCACCGAGTTAACAATCATACGAAACCGATTCCCCATATCTACCAGACTTGCATTTATGGCTGGTCCTGTTGGAACATTAAACACAAGCCGGGCCGGATCATCTTTTCCTCCGATTCCCAAAGGATGGACTTCGAGTTTGGCTTTTCCTTCACGAATAGAGGGACAAATTTCCAGCATATGTGCACCCAAAACTTTCATTCCATCGGGATTCAAATGGTAGGTATAATCTTCCATAAATGAACATCCACCTTTCAATCCGGAACCCATCACCTTAAGTGCACGCACCAGCGCAGAATGTTTCCAGTCACCTTCAGCTCCAAATCCATATCCTGCATCCATCAGTCGTTGAGATGCTAATCCCGGAAGCTGCGCTAACCCGTGAAGATCTTCAAAGGTTGTGGTGAATCCTTTAAATCCACCTTCCTGTAAGAATTTTTTCATGCCAAGTTCGATCCGGGCCTGGTAACGTACATTCTGATGATATTTACCTCCTGGTTTTCCATCTGCAGCTACTTCAAAAATTTCAAGGTATTCCTTAACAAGTTTATCTATTTCAGCATCCGATACGTCGTTGATTATTTTAACAATATCACCGACTCCGTAACCGTTTACCGAGAGTCCGAATTTAATCTGTGCTTCTACTTTATCGCCTTCAGTCACTGCAACTTCACGCATATTGTCACCAAACCGGGCTATTTTTGCATTTTGAATATCATCCCATGCGGCAGCAGCACGCGTCCAGACACCAATACGTTCCTGAACTTCTTCTTCTTTCCAGTGTCCTACAACAACTTTGCGGTTTATCCGCATACGTGTCATAATAAATCCGTGTTCACGATCACCATGTGCAGCCTGGTTAAGGTTCATAAAATCCATGTCGATTTCACTCCAGGGCAGGTCACGATTGTACTGTGTGTGAAGATGTAAGATTGGTTTGTTTAAAAGTTTCAAACCATTGATCCACATCTTTGAAGGAGAAAAAGTATGGCACCAGGTAATCAGCCCGATACATGATCTTGAGGCATTAGCTTCAATGCAAAGATTTGTAATTTCATCGGGAGTTTTCATTACCGGTTTGAAAACTACTTTCACCGGAATTTTATCCGATTTATCAAAGAAATTTACTATTTCCTGCGAATGCACAGCAACCTGTTTTAGCGTCTCGGGACCGTATAAATGCTGGCTGCCTGTTACAAACCAAACTTCAAGTTTTTTAAGATCAACCATAATGATTATTATTTAAAATTATATGTTCTATGATCGTAGCAAAAATAATTAAATTACATGATAATATGCAAGAATAAGTGTAAAATCGCCACTTAATTTAGTGAAACTCAAATTTCATGATCTGACAATAGGAGGAGAGATGAATTTAGTCGACTTAAAATTGTTCTATGACATCAAATTCAGGAAATAATGCTTGTAAAGAAATCTAAGGATTTTAGTTTTATTTTGTAAAGCTATAGAGTTGTTTTATTTCATCGGGCCAGAGATCTTCATCGGGAGTTTCAAGAATAATGGGAATATCATCAAATCTGATATCCTGCATTAATTGCCGGAAGGTATCCATACCGAGTAAACCTTTGCCGAGACTGTCATGTCGGTCTACTCTTGAAGAAAATGCTTTTTTGGTATCATTCAGATGAATCCCTTTGAGGTATTTAAAGCCGATAATTTCGTCGAATTTTTTAAAAGTTTGTTTATATCCTTCCGGAGTTTTTAGGTCATATCCTGCACTGTATGAATGGCAGGTGTCTATGCATATTCCAACCCTACTCTTATCTTCTACCAAATCAATCATAAATTTTATCTGTTCGAAGGTATGTCCCATATTTGTTCCCTGCCCTGCGGTGTTTTCAATAACCGCAGTTACACCTTTCGTTTTTTCCAGGACAATATTAATGGAAGTTGCAATATTTTTAAGACATTCTTCTTCAGAAATTTTTCCCAGATGACTTCCCGGATGAAAGTTCAATCTGTCAAGACCCAGTTGCTCGCAACGTTGCATTTCATCCAGAAATGCTTTTCGGGATTTTTCCAGTCCTTCTTTCTCAGGATGTCCCAGATTAATGAGATACCCGTCATGAGGAAGAATATGTTTTGGCTGAAAACCGTATTTGGCACAATTGTTTTTAAAATCATCTATGTTTTTCTGAGTAAAAGGCTTGGCTTCCCATTGCCGTTGATTTTTGACAAACATTCCAAATGCCTTTGCTCCGATTTTTTCTGCATTTAAGGGAGCATTTTCAACTCCTCCTGATATGCTTACATGGGCTCCTATGTATTTCATGTTTTATTAGTTATTAGAGTAAAGTATTTGTATTCAAATATAAGTAACATCAAATCATATTAAATGTTAAAAGAAAATATTTTGAAAATTAATTTGCATTAACCGAATTTTATTTTTTACTTTGTAGTTCAAAGTACTTTTTATTTATAAAAAAATGAGCAAGGAACAATTAGAAAATCTTAATGAGATTAGGAACCTGATGGAAAAATCATCACGATTTTTATCCCTCAGTGGTTTATCTGGTATATCCGCCGGAATTATTGCCCTGGCAGGCGCAGCCATTGCCTTTTTCTACCTGGATTTTGATCAGCGTTATTTTGATATCAACCATTATTTCTACAACAAGATGTTTTTGAAAATGTATCATAGTTTTAGTTTTCTTTTTTTGGATGCTATAATTATACTTGTTCTTGCACTAACAGCCGGAGTATACTTTACTACCCGCAAAGCAAGGAAGAAAGGATTGGCTGTATGGGACAGTACCGCAAAAAGAATGTTAATAAATCTTTTTATTCCTTTGATTGCAGGTGGTCTGTTTTGCCTGATATTACTTTATCATAATATCTTTTTTCTTGTAGCACCCTGCACGCTTCTTTTTTATGGGATCGCACTTTTGAATGCAAGTAAATATACACTTCCCGATATAAGATATCTGGGCATATCGGAAATTTTGCTGGGATTAATCGGCTCTTTGTTTGTCGGATATGGATTGGTAATATGGGCAATAGGTTTTGGTTTGTTGCACATTATATATGGTACGGTGATGTATATCAGATACGAACGTTAATTTAATAAATTGAAATGTTATAAAATAAATGGATGTAGATGAAGGAGATCATCTCTAACCTGAATAAAGTTTTTGAAAGCAGGATTCGATTGGGTATCATGTCTGTGTTAATGGTTAACGATTTTGTTGATTTTAATGCACTTAAGGAATTATTAGATACAACCGATGGAAACTTATCAAGTCATCTTTCAGCACTGGAGAAAAATGGTCTGGTAAAAATAACCAAACAATTTATCGGGAAAAAGCCTAATACCCGATATGAATCGACTGAAGCAGGAAAAAAGGCTTTTAAAGAACACCTGGATTATCTTGATAAACTTCTGAAAAGTCAGAAAGATATATCTTAAATTTTTTTTACTTTTTTACTTTGAAATACAAAGTACTTTAACAATTAAAAAATAAAAAATGGACACAAATTATTTTGAAAAACAAAAAAACCGGATTACCGGTTCAGTATCCGTCAAATTGATGGTAGTAGGATTTTTGACTTTATTATTACTTATTCCTTCGGGAATGATAAAACGAATGATTGCCGAGAGGGAAGCGAGACGAGATGAAACAGTCATGGAAGTGACTTCTAAATGGGGTAATGCCCAGACGCTTTGCGGTCCTGTATTGACTGTTCCTTTCCTAACTTATGCTAATACCCGCGATGGTGTGAAAGTGGTAAGAAAACTGGCACATTTTTTACCTGAAACGTTGAATATTTCAGGGGCAATAAATCCGGAAATAAGAAACAGAGGCATATATAAAGTTATAGCTTACAATACCAGGCTAAAATTTTCAGGAAGCTTCAAATCATTCGATTTCACTGAATGGAAGATCAACTCAAAAGACATTTTGTGGGATGAATCCTTTGTAAGTATTGGAGTAACTGATATGCGGGGAATTAATCAGGATATTGTTATTGAATGGAATAATGAACCTCTTAATATTAGTCCTGGTCTTAAATCCAAAGATATTTTCTCATCGGGTGTTACAGCTAATTCTCCTGTAAAAGAGCATGCAACGTATGATTTTAACTTTAACCTGGATCTCAATGGAAGTCATTATCTAAATTTTGTTCCACTAGGTAAAGAAACCAATGTAGATGTAACTTCATCCTGGAATACCCCCAGTTTCGATGGGTCCTTTTTACCGGACAACCGAAACGTAACAGATACAGGTTTTGTTGCACATTGGAATGTGTTGCAGCTAAACCGCAATTACCCGCAAAAATGGATTGATGATGAATTCAATGTTGATGAATCTGAATTTGGGATCAATCTGTTATTCCCGGTTGACACATACCAGAAGGCAATGCGTTCGGTTAAATATTCCTTGCTCTTTGTTGCATTGACCTTTCTGGTATTTTTCTTTTCTGAAGTTTTGAGTAAAAAACGTATTCATGCCATTCAATATTTATTGGTAGGCACTGCCCTGGTAATTTTTTATTCCCTGCTTATTGCACTTTCGGAACATACAGGATTTAACCTGGCGTATCTGATAGCTTCGATTTCAATTATTTCTCTGATAACAATGTTTACTCATTCGATCTTTCAAAAGAAACTGATAACAATTTCAATCATTATTGTATTGGCAGCTTTGTATACATTTCTTTATGTCATTCTTCAGCTTTCTGATTATTCATTATTGTTCGGTAATATCGGATTGTTCCTGGTACTGGCTCTGGTAATGTATTTTTCGAGAAAAATAAACTGGTATGGCGGTATAAATTCAAAAAATGAAAATGGGGATAATGAATAATCATCTTAACAATTTAAAGAATCAAAAATCAGAGGTTATCTTTTTATTCATTCGATTATTTTTCTCTTTCATCGGTGCATGAATTTTAAGATAACCTTCTACTAAAAATTATCATTTATGAAAAATAAATCATTTCTCATCGGCAGAATCATGAGTTTCAGATACGCCTTGCATGGTATACGCTATCTGTTAAAAAACGAACAAAATGCATGGGTACATATTGGCGCATTCTTACTGGTATTATTAGTTGGTATTTTGTTTAAAATATCGAAAGCCGAATGGTGTCTGATATTAATTGTATCAGGATTGGTATTTGCTTCAGAAGCCTTTAATACCTCAGTAGAAAAGCTGGTTGATTATATTTCGCCTGAATTCAGTAAACCGGCAAAAACAATTAAAGATCTGGCTGCAGGTGGAGTATTACTGACAGCCATAGTTGCAGTAATTACAGGACTTTTGATTTTTCTCCCAAAAATTGAAGCCCTGCTTTTCTAAAGTTTATTTTTTTCAAACGAAATTTTTCTGAAATGAAGTATATAACATCTCTCTTTCATGATAATAATAACCAGTCAGGAATATTAAATTCTTTAATCATCTCAATAACTGCTGGTGTCATCTTAATTATCTTCAGAGTTATCTATTCGGGTGATATAGATTACTTATTTCTAATCTGGAATCTGTTTTTGGCCTACATACCATTTTTTATAAGCAGGTATATTGAGCTTAAACAATCGATACAGCGAAACACAGGTTTGTTTATCTTGCTTTTATTATTTTGGATACTGTTTTTTCCAAATGCTCCATACATTATAACAGATTACTTTCACCTCTTTGAAAGTCCGGGTGTTCCGCTTTGGCTCGATTTGGTAATTCTAACAATATTTGCATGGAACGGGTTAATCGCGGGATTCCTCTCACTGCATTCAATGCAGAAAACCATTACAAATAAATTTAGTGCAAAAACAGGTTGGATATCTGTCGTTCTAATTCTGGTCATGGCAAGTTTTGGTGTATATATTGGCCGTTATCTGAGATATAATAGTTGGGATGTTTTTTTAATGCCATATTACCTGTTCAGGGATATAGGTCTAATTGCAATATATCCGGGACATAACAAAGATGCCTATGGTATGACAATTGGGCTATCGATGTTTCTGATAACCTCGTATTTAATGTTTTACCAATTTACAAAATTGCAATTTAAGGGAAATTAGAAGATTTAATTAGAATGCAAAAATTAAATACTTCTTTGGGGAAATCATTAAGAAATTTAATAGCAAAATTGTACTCATTAAAGTCTAGGAAAAAAATAGGATTTAGGTTATATCTCTAAACTTCAATTAAACTACTAATCCGTTCAATCTGGTTTTGCTTGTTCACTTCGCGCAAATTTCTGGCAGTATAAGTAAAATACTGGTGACCCGAAATAAACTTAATCTGTAGTTTATTCCAGTCATTCAACGATCCGATTTTGTTTTGTTCTTTCAGTTCCATAAAGAGCGTGTTGGAAACAGGAATCATATCACTTCTTCCAAGGTAATCAAGATCTGCATCGCAAATTATTTCTTCAAGTTTATTCTGCGGATTTGGAGGGAGTTTGGTTGCCATGATCAGTTCGCAAATCAAATCAATTTGAGGTTGGGTATAATAATAGTTTGGAAGTATCTCTCTTGCAATGGTTGTACTGTTAAATTCATGATCATCATAGCTGATGGTATGCCCGGCATCGTGAAACAAAGCAGCAGTTTTAAGTAAAAGCAATTCCTCGTCTGATACCCCTTCGCCAAATCCAATCAATTCTGCCTGAGTAACAACATCAACGGTATGCTTGACATTATGATAAAAAAGTGATTTGGGAAGTTCTTTTTCAAGTTTATCAAGAATAAGCTCCTGTAAATCCATGAATTGCGTAAGTCCAAACCGGATACTGAATTTTTTATTGGGTATTAATCCTTTCGATTGAAGCGAGAAATCAGGTTTGATTCCTTTAACGGTATAGAGCTGAATATCACCTTTATACTTAACGGGCATTTTCCCGTAATATTCGCAATTGAATAGGTCCTTAACAATTTCGTAAGTATTTGCTGAAATAATTATTTCACCATCTTCACAGAATGACCTTATTCGTGCGGCCAGGTTTACAGTATCTCCCTTGACCTCATAACTCTGTTTTTTTCTGCCTGTGACAGAAGCCACAAGGGGACCCGTATGGATACCAATCTTCAGTTTCCATATTTTATGGTCTTTGTAGGAACGCTGAATATCTTTGGTATAATATTGCATTTCGACCGCTGCAAGAACAACTTCCAGCGGATTGGTGATATTTTTCTTTGGAATTCCGCCCACACACATGATCGTATCACCAATAGTTTTAAGATTTTTTATCTCATATTTTCCAATAATGGTATTAAGCTCCAAAAATATTTCATCAAGATTATCCACCAGAATTTTGGTGTCCATATCTTCTTCAATCTCAGAGAAACCTTGTGCTTCAGCATATAATACGGTAGATATCTTGTATTTTACAATTTTGGAGATCCGCTCGGTATTTGTAAATTTTTTCTGAATCTCATGTTTTGCAAATAATTGCTTATAACGTTCCACTTCCTGAAGCAGTTGTTCATTCTGTTCTGTCAGCTTTTCATTTTCAGTGGTTAATGTCTTGTTCTGAGATAACAGTTCAGCTATATGTTTTAGAAAACTTGTTTTCCTTTTGCCTTTATCCATTAATAAGAGGGAGTTTTTATGTTTGATATAAATTTACTATTTAAGACTGTATTCTGAAATTATTATGGAGGAATTTATGAGTTTTTCATTAACAATTTTACACAATGTTCTATCATACGTTTAAAATTTCAATTTTGTTTAATTTTACAGTAATATATTTTTCAAATGGAATTCAATCTTACATCAGAATTCAAGCCCACCGGCGATCAACCTGAGGCTATAAGGCAATTAGTTGACGGACTGCATCGTGGTTTACCTTTTCAGACCTTGTTAGGGGTTACCGGATCAGGCAAGACATTTACTATGGCAAATGTAGTGGCTAAGGTTAATCGCCCTACACTTGTGCTTAGCCATAATAAAACACTTGCAGCACAGTTATTCGGCGAGTTTAAGCAATTCTTTCCCGAAAATGCCATTGAATATTTCGTGTCTTATTATGATTATTATCAGCCTGAAGCCTACCTGCCGGTTACAGATACCTACATTGAAAAAGATTTATCCATCAATGATGAAATCGAAAAGCTAAGATTAAGCGCTACTTCCTCCCTGCTGTCGGGAAGACGCGATATTATTGTGGTATCCTCGGTTTCATGTATTTATGGCATAGGCAATCCGGATGATTTTTACAGCAATATTATTACGCTGGAGCAGGGACAACATATCAGCAGAAATGTTTTTTTACGAAAACTGGTCGATAGCATGTATTCACGTAATGATTTAGAGTTTCCGCGTGGAAGTTTTCGCGTAGGGGGTGATACAGTTGATGTTTTTCTTGCATACAGCGACTTTGCCTATAGGATTCATTTCTGGGGTGATGAAATTGAAGAAATAGAATCTATTGAGCCGGAGACAGGGAAAGCGCTTCAAAAATTTCCGGAGGTTCAGATTTTTCCGGCAAACATTTTTGTTACCACAAAATACAGGATGCAGAATGCAATGAAGCAGATTGAAGCTGATATGGTAAAGCAGGTAGATTATTTTAAGGAGATTGGTAAACCTTTTGAAGCTAAAAGACTTGAGGATAGAGTTACGTATGATCTTGAAATGATTAAAGAATTAGGGTACTGTCCCGGCATTGAAAATTATTCCCGTTACTTCGACGGCCGGAAGCCCGGTTCAAGACCTTTTTGTCTGCTTGATTATTTTCCCGATGATTTCCTGATGATAATTGATGAAAGCCATGTGACTCTTCCTCAGATTCGTGCAATGTACGGAGGTGATCATTCAAGAAAACAAACACTTGTAGAATTTGGTTTCAGACTTCCAGCTGCAATGGATAATCGTCCGTTAAAATTTGAAGAGTTTGAAGAAAAAGTGGGACAAACCATATTTGTCAGCGCAACTCCCGCAGATTTTGAACTTCAACGTTGTGAAGGTGTGATTGTTGAACAGTTAATCCGACCTACAGGACTTCTCGATCCCGTAATTGAGGTTAAGCCGAGCCTGAACCAGATTGATGATTTATTAAAAGAGATTGGCAGATGTACAAAAAATAACGAACGCGTACTTGTAACTACGTTGACCAAACGTATGGCTGAAGAATTGACAAATTATCTGTTGCGTTTTAATATCAGATGCAGATACATTCATTCAGATGTAGATACACTGGATCGTATTGAAATCCTTGAAGGATTGAGAAATGGAATTTTTGATGTGTTAATTGGCGTTAATTTATTGCGCGAAGGCCTTGATTTACCCGAAGTTTCCCTGGTAGCTATTCTGGATGCAGATAAAGAGGGGTTTTTAAGATCGGAAAGATCATTGACACAAACTGCCGGAAGGGCAGCACGAAATATTAACGGGAAAGTTATCATGTATGCAGATATCATAACGCGATCTATGCAGAAGACAATAGATGAGACAGAAAGAAGACGTGAACGACAATTGGCATATAATGAAAAAAATAACATTACACCAAAACAGATCATAAAAGCGGCTTCAAACATTATGAAGGAGGTACGTTTAAAAACCAGGACAGCCCGACCGTACACTGAACCTGAAAAAGCTGATATTGCAGCTGATCCTGTTGTTCAATACATGAGCAAGGCGGCACTGGAGAAAGCCATTGAAAATACACGAAAGTCTATGGAAAAAGTTGCAGCTGATTTGAATTTTATTGAAGCAGCAAGATTACGGGATGAAATGTATACGTATCAGAAATTGTTAAAGGAAAAAGATACATAAATATTTTTAAGGCGAGATATATTAGAATAACTTCACTTGTGAATTATTATAAACATTACCAAAAGGCCAAAGGATATTGAAAATATAGAAATTTTAACTTATATTTAGTCACAATTAAACGCATCAATCAGGTTATTTGTATTTTAGGAGACTTAAGAATCAGATTTTTATAGGTATAACCTTGTTGCGATTTAATTTATTGATCAATTAATTGCTGAATTTAATTCTACTTTGACAGATTGGTTAAAAAGTATGATTTTTCTGCATTTTTTACCCCTGACCCTGAAGGGAGAATACAGAAAAATCAACCTGTTCCCTTCAGGGATTAAGGGTAAAAACAGGTTGATTTTTTTAATGTGTCAAAGTAGAATTAATTAGTCCATACTTAAATGAAATATTTAGTTGTTTTAATCCTAATACTTATTTCATGTGAGCTATCACAAAAGGATATTTATCACAATCTTCCTACAAAATACAAAACAGAACTCAATGATAAAGATACTTTAGTTTTTTATTCGTATAACCAATCAGATACTTTTAGTGTTCGAATTATTAGAAATGCTTTTTTTCAAGAACCATTAAGTGGTTCAGAATGCAAAAGTCCACATGAATTTTGGGAATTTGAATATCTTCAATATAACGAGTTGGGATCTTTAAATAATAACTTTAGTTATATCGATACGATTTTAAAATATAATATTAATGAATTTGGAGGGTGTGCCAACGGATTACCAGATAATTACAACAGTATACAGATTCATTATGGAATTAGAGGAGTATATACTGCAACAATGGAATTTAGAGGTATTTATTTTCAATGTATGGATACAATTGACACATTAAATATAAATAATATTGAATATTTAAATGTATTTCATTTTTTACCAAAACAGACTGGTTCTGAATTTTCTGAGATATTTTATTGTTACAAAACAGGTATATTAAAATATATAAGAAATAATTTTTTATATGAATTAAAATCCGTACTACACTGATGAAAGAATTAATTATTCTTTCGAATAAATTTATTTATATCAATTAATTATGCGGTTAATAAGATTCAAAATATTTTTTACAGTATATCTTATGGTAGCTTTTTCTTGCGAAAAAGAACCTGTACCGACTAAATTACCAGATGCTACTACTATTGGGGCAAATACCTTTGGTTGTATAATTGGTGATGAAATTTATATCCCGGAAATCAGAAGATTATCTTTGGGAAGTGCGATAATATTTGAATATCCTGAATATCCTAATTATGTGTTCGCAGTAAAGACTAATAGGTTAGCCGATAAAACCGATCCTTTTGGAGATGCTTATTTAAATTTTTGGGTTAATAATGTCACAGGAATCGGTGAATATAAAATATCTGGTTTGGTGAATTATGAAAGCTATACCTATAATGCAGATAGTTTTAATAATGGAAGAATAGTCATTTCTTATATGGACACAATTAATAATATTATTTCAGGTACCTTTTATTTTAATGCGATTAACGAATATGATTTTACCCTTTTAGTAATATCAGATGGCAGGTTTGACT
Organism: uncultured Bacteroidales bacterium; assembly: GCA_963781805.1. Taxonomy (GTDB): domain Bacteria; phylum Bacteroidota; class Bacteroidia; order Bacteroidales; family UBA10428; genus JAFGPL01. The sequence goes on along the minus strand of CAWAHF010000004.1, from coordinate 2,510,506 downwards.
TGAAAAATGACTAACTTCAGAATACTATTTCACTCTATTATATCACATACAAATGCTTAACACTTTAACATTCCTGCGAAAGCAGGAATCCAAAGTTTATGTCTGGAATTATTTTTAATAATTAGCATTCCTTACAAACCAGACAGATAATGATATCTACTCTTGAAAGAGATTCCTGCTTTCGCAGGAATGGCTGAAAGATTGGAGTAATAATTTTTAAACGGGCAACCCTGTTAGTTTCCTCACTTCAGTAATTGTCTCATGGGCAATCGTCCTGGCTTTCTCCGACAGGTTTTTGATTAATTTTTCATTCTTTGCCCTGTCTTTGAATAGTTCGTCTCTTTTTTTTCTGAATCCTAAGGTTAGTTCAACCAGTGCATCGGCGGTTACCTCTTTAAGATCTTTGTATTTAAGCGTACCTTGCCTGTAATGGTTCATCAGTTCGTCATGTTCATTTTGTTTTGCGCACGCTTTAATCAGATTAAACAGATTCTCAACTCCAGCACTCATTTCGCCTCCCTGAGTTGTACCGGTATCGGTAACAGCAGTCTTGACCTTTCTCCTGACCGAATCTTCTTCTTCAAATAATCCGATATAATGCTTGTCTCCGAGACTTTTACTCATTTTTTTTGTCGGGTCGGCAAGCGAAACGAGCTTAGGAATATCAGTCAGCAGGGGTTGAGGTTCGGGAAAAAGTTCACCAAACTGATTGTTAAACCTGACGGCGATATTTCTGGATAACTCCAGGTGTTGTACCTGATCTCTCCCAACAGGGACAAAATCGGCTTTGTAAACCAATATATCTGCTGCCTGTAAAACAGGATATGTAAAAAGCCCGGCGGATACAAACGAACTTTTACCTCCATTTTCCATCTGGTCGGTTTTATCTTTGAACTGAGTCATACGGGTTAACTCGCCAAAAGATGCAATGCAATTTAAAATCCAGGTCAGCTCGGTGTGTTCTGGCACAAGCGACTGGACAAATAAAATAGACTTTTCAGGATCAATTCCGCAAACCATCAGGTCAATGGCCATTCGGTAGGTATTTTCTTTCAAAACTGCCGGATCATAAGGCATGGTCATGGCATGTAAATCTACAACACCATAAATACATTCATATGTATCCTGAATATCAGCCCAGTTTTTTACTGCCCCAAAATAATTACCAATATGAATTTCGCCTGTAGGCTGAATACATGATAACACTCTTTTTCTACCCATGATTTTTCAATTATCTCTTAGTTTCTATCTAAATAAATATTAACAAGTCACAAATCTATAAAATGTTCCTTAAAATATTTAATCGGAATAATTCATTATTTTATAAATATTCTTAGATAATTTTAGAATTTTGCAATCTTATAGTTTACTCATTGTAAAGTTAGAAGCATGGAATCTATACGTCAGAATAAGGTTGCGAGGTTGCTGCAGAAAGAAGTAGCAGAAATCATTCTCAGGGAAACGAATAACTTATTTCACGGAAAATTAATTACGGTAACGGTTGTGCGAATTAGCCCGGATATGAGCGTAGCCCGAATATATTTGAGTATATTTCCTTATAAAGAGGAAGAAAATTATATTGAGTTAATCAATCAGCACTCGAAATATATTCGTAACCAATTGGGCCAACATGTAAGGCATCAGCTGCGAATAATTCCGGAACTGGTATTTTTCCGTGATGATTCCATCGACTATGCCGGAAGAATTGACGAGTTACTAAATAAATGAAATACTGTATCCTTTGAATCTTCCTGTATACATAGCCAAAAGATACCTGTTTGCCCGAAAGTCGCATAACGCAATAAATATCATCTCTTTCATTTCTGTTGGAGGAGTTGCTGTCGGCACCATGGCGCTTATTGTGGTATTGTCGGTCTTTAACGGTTTTGATAACCTGGTGCAATCTCTTTTCAATTCGTTTAATCCCGATCTGATCGTAACCATTAAGGAAGGAAAAACCTTTGTTCCCGATACAAATAAGCTGGAACAACTGAAAAAAATGGATGGGGTTTACAATTATGCCAGGGTACTGGAAGATAATGTGTTATTAAGGTACGACGATAAACAGACCAATGCTGTTTTGAAAGGGGTTTCTGACAATTATTCGAATGTTTCAGGAATCGACAGCATGATTAGAAGAGGTAGTTTTACCCTGAAGAACGATCAGCAGCCTTTTGCCATTGTTGGTCAGGGGATAGCTTATTTTCTGAATATTAATCTTGACCCCAAACTTAATTACAGAGAACAGATTGCAGTTTATGTTCCGAGGAGAACAAAAAACTTAACCTTCGATCAGGCCAAAGCTATCAACCGAAGGTATATAACTCCGATAGGTGTTTTTTCCATCGAGCAGGACTTTGATGCAAAATACATCCTGGTACCAATTGAATTTGCCCGCGATCTCTTCTCATACTCCAATGAAGTTACATCGCTTGAAATTAAATTATCCGGTAAAGTTGCTTTAAGTGATGTTCAGAAAAAGGTGCAGGCTTTGTTCGGAGACAGATTTAATGTCAAAAATCATTTTCAGCAAAATGAACTCTTTTTTAAAACGATGCAAACAGAAAAGTGGGCGATTTTTCTTATTCTGATTTTTATCCTTGCGGTGGCGTCCTTTAATGTTATCGGATCACTCACCATGCTGGTGCTTGAAAAAAAATTGGATATCGGCATTATCCGGAGCATGGGAGCTGATATGCCTTTAATAAAAAAAATATTTCTTACCGAAGGGGGATTGATTATTTTTCTCGGCGCTTTTATAGGTTTATTTACCGGGTTACTTATTTGCTGGATACAGATTCATTTTAAGGTTGTGGGTCTGCCCAATAGTGGAAGTTTTGTGATAGATTCATATCCGGTAGTTGTGAAGTGGCAGGATGTTACTGCCATTGTTGCATCTGTTTTACTTATCGGATACTTTGCTGCATGGTACCCTGTAAGATATGTAATCAGGAGATTTGTTACTTCAGGCGAAGCAGCAATCTACTAAAATTGGCGTCACTGTTTTATTGGTTTCAAAATCCCCGTCTTATAAAAATTATCAGTAGTGTCCGACTAAATTATTTGTTTATCCACTATGTGGAATAGGATCTTTACTTTATTGCTTTATTACAACACTTTATCTCTTAGGGAGAATTTCCGCATAGCGGATTAGGAATTGTAGAAAAAAATAACCCCAAAGGCAGTGATACCTCGTAGAGGTTCTACAAAATAAGATGTATAAAGATTATAAAAGCATTTAGTCGGTCAGTAGTGAAAAATTATATATTTATAAAATACATCAGGTTGATTAAAACTTTAATACTACAAAAAAGAGGCAGATTCCCTGCCTCTTTTTTGCATACTAATATAGATACTGTAAGTTCAACCTTACGTAAATCAGTTACTGTTTTTGTTGCGTAACATCATGATATCGTTCAGAACAATTTCGGTAAAGAATTTTTTATTACCTTCTTTGTCCTCATAGGTTCTGTGTGTTAACTTACCTTCAACGGCAATCTCACTTCCTTTCTGAAGATATTTTTCTGCAATTTCAGCCAGACCTCCCCAGGCTACAAGATTGTGCCATTGTGTTTCGGTAACTTTTTTGCCATCTGCATTTTTGTAGGTTTCAGAAGTGGCCAGCGAAAATTTAGCTACTCTTTTACCACCATCAAGCTTCTTAACATCAGGATTCATTCCCAGGTTCCCGATTAACTGTACTCTGTTTCTTAAATTGTTCATAATTATAAATTTTAAAAGTTAATAAAATTTGTTATTTCGGTTTGTGAAATTTGATAAGACAAAGTAACTTACAAACCTCAGGGTTAATCGGTTGATAATCATTTACTGTCGGGTGTAAACGACTATTAGTCGTGTATAAACGACAGCGCACAATTATATCGTTGAAAAATAAATTGTTATGGACACTGAAAGAACATGTTTAAATTGCGGAGAAAAGTTAACCGGCAGGACAGACAAGAAGTTTTGCTCGGATTATTGCCGGAATTTTTACAACAATCAATGGCGGACCTATTCCGACAACTACATTAAAAAAGTAAATAACATTCTGAAAAAGAACCGGAAGATTCTTACCGATTTAAATCCCTCGGGTAAATCGAAAGCACACAAAAGCCATTTGACAAAGCTGGGATTCCGCTTTGATTATTTTACCAATATCTATACCACCAAGAGCGGAAATGTCTATTACTTCTGCTACGAACAGGGCTATCTGGCGATAGATAACGATTTTTTTGCGTTAGTGAAAAAGGATATCGGGAAAGACTGATTTTCATTGATCAGATCCGTTTAAAATAATTGATTATCTGCAAATTGAACCGGCAACAGCATCTGACCAAACCTTGCTGACAGAAATTGCTTATACGGCAAAGAGAAACCTGAACTACCCTGAGGAATATTTTGCCATTTGGGAAAAAGAATTAACTATTGGTGAAAAATATATTTAGCCGAACAGCCTTTTTCATATCTCCCTTTTAACGGGTTTAAATTTATAGCATAGAAATTTAAATATCCTGCTGGTTTGTAATGTTTTGTATAAAATTATTTGTATCTTGTGCTGCATTTCTCGCGCGACACAGTTTCTTTACAAATTAAGAATTAAGAATTTAAAATTAAGAATGAAGGATTTTAACCAAACGAATCAATGCCTGCAGAAAAATGCCGGCTAACCGGATATATTAATTTTTTTCATTTTATAGTTACGGCGGGGTTTCCGGGGTGGAAAATATATATGTTATTAAGCCCATAAACATAACCAACCAAAGGGAGCTCACCGAAGGTAATTGTGTTTATGGATATGTTAGGGGCAAGGCTAAAAAAGACAACCGAAAATTGATAGATAAATTCAAAAATTGAAAAAACGGACTGACAAAATACGAGCACTGATTGAAAGATACTGCAAGAAAAAATTAGTTTTTGCCGACCCGCTTCTGCCCTTCGGGACAGTTTAGGAAGCCAACCCACAAACAACACATTTGGCAACCCCAACACACAAGCTGACGCTTCTGTTGCCAAAAGAGTTGTTTTTTTGCCTTCGCTCGCTGCTAATGGATAGGTTTTCTGTACTTTTAGGTTTTTGTATTTTTTAATAAGTAAGAAATTAAAATAAATGGATAATAAAGTTCACAATCAGATAGTTAGTTTCATTTGGGGAATTGCTGATGATGTTTTGAGAGATGTTTTTGTTCGAGGGAAATACCGTGATATTATTTTACCTTTTACAGTTTTGAGACGATTGGATGCGCTACTTGTACCGACAAAAGAAAAGGTGCTTGAAGCAGTTGAGTTTATGGAAAAAGAGAACATCGACGACCGTTCAGCATTGAAAGCAGTTACAAATTATCCCTTTTGGAATACTTCTAAATTCACTTTTGAAAGCCTGTTAAACGATTCTGACAATATAGACAGCAACCTTGAAGTTTATCTGGACGGATACAGCCCAAATGTTCAGGAAATCATCAGCAAATTCAAACTGAGAAATCAGCTTGAAACAATGAAAGAAAGTGAAATAACCTATTTGCTTATTGAAAAACTCGCATCAAAAGAAATCAACCTTAGCCCGAATGAGGCATTAAACGGAAAAGGTGAGAAAATGCCACCTTTGACCAATTTGGGAATGGGCTATGTTTTTGAGGAACTTATTCGAAAATTCAACGAAGAAAACAATGAAGAAGCTGGGGAACACTTTACGCCAAGAGAAATCATTAAACTGATGACTCATATTTTGTTCCTCCCCGTAAAAGACCAGATTAAAAAAGGTACTTATTTGATTTACGACCCTGCTTGTGGTAGCGGAGGAATGCTTACCGAGGCAGAAAACTTTGCTGAGGAAGTAACAGGTCGAAAAGGTGGTTTTAATCTTTACGGACAAGAAGTAAACCCCGAAACCTACGCTATTTGTACTTCCGATATGCTCATAAAAGGCGATAAACCTGAAAATATTGCTTTTGGTTCAACGCTTTCAAAAGATGGTTTCCCGAGTTTGCATTTCGATTTCATGCTTTCAAATCCGCCTTATGGGAAAACTTGGAAGTTGGACGAAAACGCTATTGTGGATAATCGTGGCAAAAAAGGAAGCGGAGAAAATAGCGAAAACATTAAAGACCCTCGTTTTCAGGTTGGTTTGCCAACTATTTCTGACGGACAGCTATTGTTCCTGATGAACATGGTGAGCAAAATGAAACACAATACCGATTTGGGTAGCCGTATTGCAACCGTTCACAATGGTTCGGCTTTGTTTACGGGCGATGCTGGCGGTGGCGAAAGCGAAATCCGTAAACATATTATTGAAAACGACTTGCTGGACTGTATCATTGCTTTACCAAAAAATATCTTTTACAATACTGGTATTCCAACTTATGTGTGGATTGTAAACAACCGTAAACCAGCCAACCGAAAAGGAAAAGTTCAGCTAATTAACGCACTTGAATTGTATGTAAAGCTTCGTAAAAACTTGGGCGACAAAAACTGCGAAATGACAGCCGAACACATCGACCAGATTACACAACTTTACCTTGATTGTACAGATTCTGACATTTCTAAAATATTTCCGAACGAGTACTTTGGTTACAACAAAATAACGGTTGAACGACCGCTTCGTTTATCAGCTAAGTTTACCAATGAAGCTGTTGAAACTTTACGTTTCGATAAAAACATAGCTGATGAAATGACCTGGACGTATGAAAAATTTGGCGATGATGTTTACACTAAATTAAAAGACTTGAAACCCGAAATTGAAAAACATCTTGCAAAACACGATATTAAGCTGAAAGCAGGCGACAAAAAGAATCTGCTCAGTCAGGATTTTTGGAAAGCACTATTAGACAATTTAAACGAAGCTGCCAAGCTGATGAATGCCATTGGCACAGAACAACACGACGATTTTAATACATTCTCGGTTTTATTTGCCGACACCATTAAAAACCAAAAACTAAAACTTGACAATAAGGCACAAAAAGCAATTTTGAACGCAATTACTTGGAAAAACGAAGATGCCGAACCAGTTATTAAGAAAACCGAAAAAGACGGAACTATACTTTACGAACCCGACAGCGATTTACGTGATACCGAAAATGTGCCATTAGACGAAGAAATACAAACCTATTTTGAAAGTGAAGTATTACAGCACGTTCCCGATGCGTGGATTGACCACAGCAAAACGGTAAAAGGCTACGAAATTTCGTTTACCCGATATTTTTACAATTATGTACCACCCCGCAGTATTGAAGAAATTACAGCCGAAATCCTGCAACTCGAAAAGGAAACCGATGGTATTTTAAATGAAATAATTGCCGAATAAATTATTTTAATTAACAGAAAGTGTAAGTTAAATTATGATTTTACAAAAATGGATATTATCTTTGCAGATAGAAAATTAGAAAAATATGCGAATGATTTTAGCTTGGCACAACGCAAACTGGGTAACAATCAGGCTAAACTTCTGCATAAAAGACTTAACGACTTGTACGATGCAAAAAATTTTTCGGTTTTATTTGATTTACCAGGTCATCACCACCCACTAACCGAAAATAGAAGCGGTCAATGGGCATGTAGCTTGGAGCAGCCGTCAAGGTTAGTTTATAAACCAATAATACCTGATGAACTTGCTCAAACAGAAGAACAAATAAATTTAGCTCAACTTGTAGAACTTACTGTAATTGAAATAACTGACTATCACGACAAAAAAAACAAAAGATAAAACCATGGCAACCAATCAATACATTCCAACAATTGTTTTCCATCCTGCAGAAACACTTCGAGAGAAATTAGAAGAAATGGGCATGGGAATTAAGGAGTTTGCTTTACGAACCGGTAAGCCTGAAAAAACTATAATTGCCGTTTTAAACGAAGAAAGTTCATTGACTCCTGAAATGGCTGTGCTTTTTGAAAATGTGACGAAAATACCTGCTGATTTTTGGATTAATAAACAAGCCCGATATAATGAATTTATTGCCCGTAAAAGACATGCAGAATCAATTGCCGAAGCTGAAAATTGGGCAAAAGAATTTCCGTATGCCGAAATGGCTAAACAAAATTGGGTTACGCCTACGCGAAATATCCAGGAAAAAACCATTAATCTGTTAAGTTACTTTGGTGTGGCTTCGCACAGTGCATGGGAAAAATTGTACATGGAATCGGAACTCAAAGTTGCCGCTTATACTTCGCTTAAACACACGCACGAACCTCATGCCATTTCAGCATGGTTGCGACAAGGTGAATTGCAAGCAAAAAAAATTGCAGTCCCTGTTTTTGATAGTAAAAAATTGAAAGGTAATATACCTGCCATGCGTAAATTAATGGTAGAGCAACCCGTTAATTTTTTTGAACAGTTGCAGCAATTGTGTTTTGAGACGGGTGTAATATTGTTGTTTACCCCCAAGCTTCCCAAAGTACCGCTTAGTGGCTCTACACGGTGGATAAAAGAAAACCCGTTAATACAGCTTACCGCTCGTTACGGGCAAAACGACCGTTTTTGGTTTACTTTTTTTCACGAGTTAGGGCATATTATTTTACACGGCAAAAAATACATTTCGCTCGAAAATGTTGATTTTGCCGCTGCCGACCCCGAAAAAGAACAGGAAGCACACGATTTTGCGGTAAAGCATACTTTTTCAAAAGAACAGGAAGAAAAATTACTTCGCGAACACCCACATTCAATTACAGCAGATGATATTGTTGGCTATGCCCATGAATTTTATACACATCCGGCCATGATTATTGGTAGGCTTCAATTTCTAAAACTCATTCATTATAGTGTTGGGCGCGAATTTATTCTACCTGTTAATTTATCAGCCGAAGAAACACATGAGTAAACTTAAACCATACACAACATATTACCCCGTTCAATACGACTATGTTTCGCAATTGCCCGATGACTGGAAACTGTTGCCTAATATTGCCATTTTTCGGGAACGGATTGAACGAGGACATGAAAATGAAGAATTACTCTCTGTTACCATTGGGCGAGGTGTAATTAAACAATCAGAATTAGAAAAAAAGGATTCTTCAACACTCGATAAATCAAAATATTTGCTGTTATATCCTGGCGATTTGGTTTACAGTATGCGGTTTCGACAAGGGGCTTCTGGATACAGTATTTATAAAGGCATTGTAAGTCCAGCCTGTACAGTTCTAACACCGAAAAGAGGAATAGAAATTAATCCTCGGTTCTTTTATTACCTTTTTCGCACAGGATTTTATAAAAACTATGTGGAGCGTTTTGCTTATGGTATTGCCGATGGACAAATTCCATTGCGTTATGTCGATTTCAAACGCATGTACAGCATTGTACCACCACTCGAAACCCAAAACGCCATTGTTGCCTACCTCGACCACAAAACACAACAAATTCAGGAGTTTATTGCTAAAAAAGAGCGATTGGTTGAGTTGTTGGAGGAGGAAAAGCAATCTATAATAAATAAATCGGTTATTCAAGGGATTGATAAGAGTATTAAGTTTAAAGAAACCGATTTAGGACATATCCCTGAACATTGGGAAATTAAAAGGTTAGGTACTTTGGGTAGGTTTTATAAAGGTGGAAATATATCAAGAGAAGAATTAACTACTTTATTCGTTTCTGACGATGATGTTTCAGCAATTCTTTATGGTGATATTTATACAAAGTACAACATAGAGGTTACAACTGTAATAAATAAAGTTTCAAAAAAAACAGCAGCAAAATCAATAAGACTAAATAAAGGGGATTTATTATTTACTGGTTCTGGCGAAACTAAAGAAGATATTGGCAAATGCGTGCTTTTCAATAGTGACTTGGAAACATTTGCTGGTGGTGATGTTATAATATTTAAACAAAAACATGTTGATGGTCTTTTTTTAAGTTATTCACAGAATAGCAATTTGGCAAAATATCAAAGATATCTTTCAGCAAAAGGGGAAATAATAATACATACCTATGGCTCATTGCTTCGAAATATTTATATGCCCTTTCCACCAAATATTGAAGAGCAGAAACAAATTGCATCATATATCAAAAATGAATGCTTAAAAATTGATAATGCCATTTTTAAAGCACAATCTGAAATCGAAAAAGCTAGAGAATACCGGGAAAGCTTAATAACCCAAATTGTAACGGGGCAGTTAAAAGTACCTGAAAAAGCAAATGCCGATTTGGAGCAAAATATAGAATTGGGAATGGTGGCAGAAGCAAACGGCATTTATCATTCCAAACATTAAGGTTTAGTTTATGAATACATTCACCGATACATCAGAAAAAGGATTTCAAAAATGCATTGTGAAAGAACTTGTAGAGCAAAACAAGTTCCGCGAAAGTGTATCGAACGATTTCGACAAGGAGTTTTGCATTAACCCCAAGCAACTTTGGGAGTTTATTAAAGAAACCCAGCCCGAAGCCTACGAAATGATTCAACGCAAGGGCGAACGCCCTTTTCTGGTGCGTTTAGATGAAAAAATTCAAAAACTGGGTATTATCGAGGTTTTTCGTAAAGGTGTAAAGCATTTCGATAAAACGGTGGAGTTGTTTTACCGTCAGCCATCGTCAAACTACAACACCAAAGACCTTACAAAATACCAAGCCAATATATTTTCGGTTACACAAGAGTTGGTTTACAGCACCGACAATGCCAACCGCTTGGATTTAACCATCTTTTTAAACGGCTTGCCCATAATTACATGCGAACTTAAAAACCCGCTGAGCGGACAAACCGTTCACAACGGCATTCGCCAATACCAAAACGACCGCGACCCAAAAGAAAAAATATTCAGCTTTGCCCGTTGCATGGTGCATTTTGCAGCCGATACCGAACTGGTTTTTATGACCACGCAGTTAAACGGTAAAAAAACATTCTTTTTGCCGTTCAACAAAGGATTGAACGATGGCAAGCCAATTGCCCCGTTTGGAGCAGGTAACCCAATAAATCCCAACGGGTTAAAAACCCATTATTTTTGGGAAGAAATTTTAACCAAACATTCCTTAGCCAACATTATCGACAAATTTGCACAGGTAACCGAAGAAACAGACGAGGAAACCAAAAAAGTAAAACGGTTTATGATTTTTCCTCGTTATCATCAGCTTACAGCCGTTCGGCAAATTCTTACACATGCAAAAGGTAACGGTGTAGGAAACAAATATTTAATTCAACATTCGGCAGGTTCGGGCAAATCGAAATCCATTGCTTGGCTTGCCCATCAATTACACGGTTTATTCGACTCCTCAGGCGTAAACAATTTGTTCGATTCGGTTATTGTAATTACCGACCGAATTGTGCTTGACAAACAGTTGAGCGAAGATATTAAGCAGTTTTCCCCCATGCGTGGCATTGTTGAGCATATTACCAATGTGGGAGGCAGTAAAACGAGCAAATTGAAAGAAGCCCTTTCCAATCGCAAGAAAGTGATTGTTTGCACGGTTCAAACCTTTCCGTTCCTGTTGGATGAAATGACCGACATGCCCGCCATGAAATTCGGAATTATCATTGACGAAGCACACAGCGGACAAAGCGGGCAAACTTCATCGAAAATGAATGCCGTTTTAGCCGATAAGCACAGCGAGAACGAAGAACAGGAAGAACTTACCTTAGAGGATAAAATAAATGAACTGATTGAAAGCCGTAAAATGATTACAAACGGCTCATACTTTGCGTTTACGGCAACGCCAAAAAACAAAACACTCGAAACATTTGGCGTAAAATCGGCAGAAACTTACACCGATGAAAACGGAGAAGTAAAACACAAATTCTATGCTTTTCATGTGTACAGCATGAAACAAGCCATTGAAGAAGAATTTATTTTGGATGTTTTAAAGAATTACACCACTTACAACAGTTTTTATAAACTGATAAAAGCCGTTGAAGACAATCCTGAATTTGACACCAAACAGGCACAAAAAAGACTTCGTGCTTATGTGGAAGGACATGAATTTGCCATTGCCGAAAAGGCAAAAATAATGATTGACCATTATCACCGTGATGTACGCCATTTGATAAACGGAGAAGCAAAGGCAATGGTGGTAACTAAAAGCATTGAATGTGCTATTAAATACAAACAGGCTTTTGACACTTATTTGAAAGAAATAAAATCGCCATACAAGGCAATTGTAGCCTTTTCGGGAACAAAGAATTATCAGGGAATTGAATACAACGAAGTTGCCATGAACAACTTCAAAACCTTTAAAACCGATATTCCTAAGAATTTTAAGAAAATTGAATATCGCTTTTTGATTGTTGCCGAAAAATATCAAACTGGTTTTGATGAACCCTTGTTGCATACCATGTATGTTGACAAGAAACTGGCAGGAGTCCAAGCTGTTCAAACGCTTTCACGTTTGAACCGTGCGAAAAAACCGCACAAAAAAGACACCTTTGTTTTAGACTTTTTCAATGAAACTGAAGAAATACAAGAGGCTTTTAAACCGTATTACACCGCAACCATATTAAGCGAAGAAACTAACCCGAACAAACTCAACGATTTGGTTGATTCGATGGAAGTTTTCGAGGTTTACAGCTCTTACCAAATAGATGATTTCTTTGAAAAATACATTGAAGGTGAAGACCGTACAAAGCTTGACCCAATAATTGACAGGTCGGTAGAAATATTTAAAAATGATTTGACCAAAGACCAGCAAATTGATTTCAAGGCAAAAGCAAAATCATTTTTGAGGGTTTATAGCTATTTGGCTAAAATACTGGATTTCAATAATCAGGATTGGGAAAAACTGTTTTGGTACTTAAAATATCTCGTACCCAAGTTATACATTGAGCAAACCGACGATTTAGCCGAAGGCATTTTGGAAAGCATCGACATGGATAGTTACCGTCCATCGAAAGAAACTACACTCGATATTGCTTTAGACCCCGAACCAGGCGAAGTTGCCCCAATTCCTGTTGATGTGAGAGGAGGCACACAAGACCCTGAATTAGATACACTTGAAAATATATTAAGTGCTTTTAATCAACGATTTGGTGATATTGACTGGTCAGACAAAGACAAAGTAAGACAAATTCTTACTAAACAGTTGCCAGACGAAATGAAAGCAAATAAGGATATTATGGATGCCGTAAAGTATTCCGACAAACAAAATGCGAAGATTTCATCAGACAAAAAACTGGAGGAATTAATGCAACAATATTTATTCAGCCAAACAGAGATATTTAAGAAATTTACGACAGACAAAGATTTTCAAAGGAGATACAAGGAATTTATTTTTGACACTTTAGTAGATGCAAACAAGCAACCAAATATTAGACCCTAAAAACTATGATTGATAGTTATCAAAATAAAAAAGCATTATTGATTGGTAACGGAGTTAATTTATTAGATTCTCAACAATCATTTTCGTGGGGTGCATTATTACAATCATTAAAAGAAATTTATGGTATTAATGTTGATTTAGTCAATGTATTTAAGCCTTTTCCCCTTGCCTTTGATGAAATGCAACATTTAAAATCAGGCGAAAATGATTTAAAAAGCAAACTGAAAAATTTAAAACAACGAATTAGAAGTGAAATTGAAAATCAGTTACTTGGTAAAAGAGGTTTCAATGATTATCACCAAAAATTAGCATCGTTAGATTATGATGATATTTTAACTACCAATTATGATTACAGTTTGCAAAAAAGTTTGTATTCAGATTTTTTAACAATCAAAAACAAATCAGCTCAAAATAAACAGGAACAAAAATACAGTCTAAAACGGTGTTATAAATTACAGGAATTTAAGCCGTTATTTTGGCATATTCATGGTGAACTTTTCGATTCACGTTCCTATTCAAATTCTTCTTCAAATTATACCGAAGAATCAATAATGATTGGTTATGAACACTACACTTCATATTTAGAAAAAATTCAGGAAAATATTAAAGGAAAGAGCGGCACACAGAAGACAGATAATCAAAGTTTAATGGTTAGACTTAGAGAACAAAAAGAAAGTCCATTTTGGACAGATATTTTCTTTACTCATAACATTGATATTGTTGGACTTGGTTTTGATTTTAGCGAAAATCATCTTTGGTGGTTAGTTAATTATAGAGCTAATGCTATTCGTGAACAGAAACTGAAATATGAAGTTAGAATAAATAATACTATTCGGTTCTTTTTTCCCCAGATAAATGGTTCTGAACAAATTAACATTAATGAAATCAACAATCTTGATAAATTAATAGACAAGAAAAACAATTTAAAGAAAACTAAAGCGATTGCAGAAGTACTAAAAGCATTTAAAGTTGAACCAATGGCTATTCGTTGTGATTCATACCCTGATTTCTATACTAAATTAACAAATGAATATTTAAAATGAAGCCAACCCTAATTGCATACACATTGCCAAGTCGCTTAATGCCGACCCTCAGTCCAAAACTTGTCAAAGAGTATGCAATTGCCAACGCTTTTTTGCCGACGCTAAAAACTAATTTTTTCGGAAACGGCAGTGCTTTGATTGAAAGGATTAATGACTATAATAAACAGATAATGAACATGATACGAATGAACACCAGCCCCTAACAAGCGGTATAAAACATTGGGGTTTAAGTGGTTATGCAAGCTTTCTGCCACGCATTAAGTTCGGTGTAACTGGACAGGGAAGTAGCCCGCAATCCCCAACGATTTCATACCGCCAACCGTTAGTCGGAAGCGGAGGAGCGACTGTGCAACATTAAGACTTAAACGGTATAAAGACAAAATATAATGATAACCAACGCACAAAGCAAGAGTGTTCCAGCCCGTCCCACAACCGTCCCGACGCTTCCACACACTTGCTTTCTTTGCCGACGCTCTCAGATTCTGGTTGTTATGATATTTATAGTTTGTATCTTGTTGATTGAATAATTTTTAATAAAATATAACCCAATGAAACTAGAACATATAAAAGATTTGATACAGTCCTGTAATCTGAATTTTCTGATTGGTTCGGGTACTTCAAATCCTTATTTATCAACTTTGGGAAATATTGAAGCAATTCTAACTGAGATTGAAGAAAAAGAGGAAACCGATACAAATAAAATAATTAAAGCTTCATTATATAAGAAATATTGCGAGGATGTAATTTTTAGAAATTTACCCTTAATAATTAGTAAATATAAAAGGGATTATAGAGGAAAAGATAAAGATAAACTTGATGGTGATAAGTATTTGCAATATGAGTTTGTATTAAATTCCTATAAAGAATTTCTTCTCGGAATTAACGAAATTTTACTTTACCGCCATAATAACCTTCTAACTAAGCAAGTCAATCTATTCACAACAAATATTGATTTATTTCTTGAAAAATCTTTAGAACAATCTAACTTGGAATTTAATGATGGATTTAGAGGTAGAAGTAAACCTATTTATGATTTAAGTAATTTCCAAAAGTCCTATTCAAAAACAAGTTCCCACTATGATAATATATCTGAAATACCTGTATTTAATTTATTAAAGATGCATGGCTCAATTAACTGGGAGCAAAATGACTCAGAGAAAATTATTTACGTGAATTCATTGAGCTATGTTTTAGACATTAAGAAAGAACTAGATAAAATTTCAAATGATTCTTTTATTAAAATAATTGGGGACGAAAATTATGATGATTTAGTAAAATTAGCTTCAAAAGTTAAGTTAAAAGATAAAACTGTCTATGATTCGTTTTTTGAAGAGTATTCGTACTTAGTAATAGTTAATCCTACAAAAGAAAAATTTGAGAGAACAGTTATTGATGAAGAATATTACGAACAGTTAAGAATTTACGCTAATTCACTTGAAAAAGAAAATACAGTTTTATTTGTTATGGGTTTCTCATTTTCAGATGAACATATTAGAAATATAACGATAAGAGCAGCTAATTCTAATCCAACCTTACAAGTACTTATCTTACTATACAGTGATGATGAATCAGGTGAAATAAAATCTAAATTAGATGATTCTAGAAATAATAATATCCAGGTTATAACTCCGAAATCCTTTATTGAAAAGAATAAGGAAAATGATGAAAAAGATATCTCTAAAAAGAAAAAGTTAAACGAAAGATTGAAGAATTTTGACTGCTATTCAATTAATAATGAAATTTTTGCCGAAATAAAAAACATGGTTCGTTATCGTATCAACTCAATATGAGTAAAAAAGAAAAAAATATTACCGATGAAATCACATTAAAGAATTCGATTTTCAAAATAGGGCGAGTTTTTTCTGTTGATGGGCTAGAAGTTAAGATTAAAGTTGACAAAAGGAAAAACTCATCTCATTTATTATATAAAGGAACACTTCTTAAAAATATATCGGTCGGAGGGTATTTAAAAATTGTAAAAGGTTTTACATCGATTATAGGTAAAGTAAGTGGGGAGTACATAAGGGAGGAAAAGTATTACAATGCTGAGTATAAAAAAGAAGAAGACAAAATTGATAGGGTTTTAAAGGTTAACTTATTTGGATTTATTGAGAATGGAAAGTTTGAAAGAGGAATAAAGGAATTACCCTTAATAGAAAACCATTGTTTTTTATTAGATGAATTAGAATTTTCAATAGTTCATGATTTCATTGGGAGAAATGATGAGCCAATAAAAATAGGTACTTTATCATTAGAAAAAGGTCAGGATATTAAAATAGGTGTTAATAGTGTTTTTGCTAGTCATATTGGGATTTTTGGGAATACAGGGAGTGGAAAATCTTATACATTAGCAAATTTATACCGTAAACTATTTGTCGATTTTGAAGAAAATGAAAAATTTAAAGCTAATGCCAAATTCGTTTTGTTAGATTTTAATGGTGAATATAACGGTGAAAGTGTAATAATTAATAATAAGAAGGTTTATAACCTATCTACCCGAAATGAGAGCAAGAGACTTAAAGATAAAATACCATTTCAAGAAGAAGATTTTTTAAATATTGAGCTTTTCTCAATAATGGCAAATGCCACGGAAAAGACTCAGGAACCTTTCTTAAAACGATCAATAGATTTATATAAGTATGTCAATGAAAAAGGCAATCCTTTAAACTATTTTAGAGGTATCCTTAAAAATAAATTACTTGATGTAATATGTATGAAAGATAATGTCAAATCGCACTTACTACTTGATTATTTTAGGGCATTACTTTTGGCAGATAAAGCTATCGATAACACAATAACTGATGATATTGATTTTCATACTAAAGAAAATTCAGGTTGGAAAATAAAAGGGACTAACAAATTTTTTTCAACAGAAAATGATTATATCGAGGAAATAAAACTCTATCAAGTAATTGAAGAATATGAATTTCCAAAAATATTTATCAGTAAAATTATAGCTTATTTGTATACACAACTTATAATCGATGTTCTAGATAACAGAGCTCAAAATGAACATATCTCACCAGCTATAAGTAAGTTAAAAGCATTTCAGAGAGATTTTGATGAAGTATTTGATTTAAATGGCACACATGATTTTTGGGATAATAACTTTTTTGTTGTAGTTAATTTGGACAAAACTAACCTAAAAATGAAAAAGTTAGTACCCTTATTATTATCTCATAAGTTATATATCGAGCATAAGAATAAGAAAAAAAAAGATCCCTCTAAATCATTGAATATAATTATTGATGAGGCACATAATATTCTATCATATGCCTCTCAAAGAGAAAGTGAAACATGGAAAGATTATAGACTTGAAACATTCGAAGAGATAATTAAAGAAGGAAGGAAATTTGGAGTTTTTTTAACTGTGGCAAGTCAAAGACCATCAGATATTTCTGCTACCATAATATCCCAGTTACATAATTATTTCATTCATAGATTAATTAATGAAAGAGATATTGAAGCTGTTGGAAAGACAATATCCTATTTAGATAAGGTTTCTCATGATTCTCTCCCTATCCTACCAGTCGGAACATGTGTCTTGGCAGGTTTGGCCGCCCATGTACCTGTTATTATAGATGTTGACCCTATAATTCCAAAGATTCATGAACCTGATAACAAAACTATAAATCTTTTAAAAAATTGGAAAGATGATGAACCTACCAAAGATATAATTGAGAATTAATGAAAATAAATTTGCACAAATGTTAATTGCAATCGTCAGAAAGATAAATAACAATCAATTCGAATTTATTGGGTCTGGCTTTCTCATAAATAAGAATGGCTTATTTATTTCTTGTGGTCATAATTTTAGAAATTATCGAAATAATAAAGAAAGTTATCTTTGTGCAGTACCATCTGATGAAAATGTTGCCGATTTATTCCCAATCAGAAAGTTAAATTTTGAATATAATATAGTTACTGAACCGGGCGAAGTTCTGCCAGAGAATGCTCCAAAACCTCAAAAAGCACCAGTGTTTAGGGATGTTTCTGTAGGTAATATTGAGGGCGAGTTTAACTCTTGTTTTATACTTAATAGAAAACGGCCGAAAGCAACTGAAACAATTAGACCCTTTGGTTATAGAAACCCTACTAAAAGGAATTGCAATATCATTGAATCAAATAAACTGGATATATCTCATCTTACTAAAATTAATTGCGAATTTGGGATAAAAAATAGAGGATTTGCAATTTTCAGTAAACTGAATTATATATTTAAATTGCCATTTGAGGAGGTACCAAATATTTATAAATATAATAATGCGATGATGTTGAATATGCCGTCGAGTGAACCTACTATTGATATAGGTTCGGGTATGAGTGGTTGTCCTATTATAGATCAAAATGACTTAGTAGTCGGCATATTTCTTGGTAATAAAGAAAGATTTAAGCTACATTATATGTTATGTTCAAAGTACATAACTAAATATTTAAGATACTTTACGTTAAATGATTATGAATTTTATCAAGATATACCACTAAGGCAGAGAAAATAAACTGAATAAAATGAAATTTTATACTCATACCTTCCCTACGCTTCAAGGCACATTGGCAAAACACACAAAGCCAACGCTTCAACCAAATTTTGCCAAAGAGCCTTTTCGCCCTTCTCGCTCCAATGCCGGACTGTGTGTCAATGCAAACTTGATATATAGACAGATTAAGAATAAAAACCACCAGCTCTCTTTCTTCATAAGCTCACCCTCATCCGGTAACCATACACCATAATTTGTGGTCTTTTTCAGTATGTCTCCAATCCAGATAAATACAGGAATCCCCTCAATTCCGAATCTGTTAACCCCATTCCGGGATAATTGCCCGATCTGCTATTCCGGCATATTGATCCCCTGTCAGGATAAAATTGTATGTCATTCCGGCATATTGACCAGTCCTTCAGAGTTGTTAACTAAATATTTAGCCAGTATAATTGACCTGGCACTGATCTGTATCACCGGATTTACTGGTCAGAATGAATCGGAATTTGCACATTATCAATGTATTCTTTCCAAAGAAATACTATTTTATAAGAAAAATTATATGGACGCCCGTTATTGCTAACATTGCAACCTATGTTGTTGGCACATTCATTCTTTATTCCTATAGTTTTGGATTAATTTCATTCAGATAGAAATCAACATATCATATAAATAAATTAAAATATTTTTTTTTAAAATGAAGCTAAACTACAAACCCCTTCCCAAACCCCCAACAAAAAACATATTCCATCATATCCCCTTCATTTTTTCATGAAAACATGTCGCGAAGGTGCAATATAGCGTTAAACCGGGTCAGATACATTTCGAGAAGTGCACACAAAGGCTTATTGTACCATAAATAAATTTGTTGACGATACGTTAAAGCTTTGGTGCAGGTTCGATAATTTTAGCGATACTGCACGAATTGTATTTTTGCATTGACGGAAATTTCGCTGAGGCAGTTTAATTCTTTATTGCACTATCGGGAAATTTCACGGAATGCAAAAAACCTTTTGGTGTATCATCGCGAAATGTATTGATCGTACTTTAACACTTTGATGTATCATCGCGAAAAACTTTTGCCGGTTTTTTGGAGGTTTGATTGCTGTTACGAAGTTTCAACTTCGCATAAGGAAAAGAAAAAGTCACGACCACACTTTTCGTGAGTGGATTCGTGACTTATTTCAACCTAGGCTGCCGATGAGGCCTCTGCACCGGTTTCTTCATCTTCCTCTGCCGGTACTTCTTCTTTTGGTTTACGGGTGTATAACTTTGGGAACAGGTTTTCGGCATACTGTTTTCCGTGATCCTGGGCGGCAATAAAATAGTTGGATGAATACTGTTTAATCACGGCAAGTTTTGCGAGCGTTACTTCCACTTCGGCCTGTCCGACTAGTTTTATCTTTTCGGCTTCGTCGGCAAAAGCAGCCTTGCATTTTTCAACCTGTGCACGAATTTCTGCGGCTAACGGATACAATGCATGAGCGTTTCCGAGCGATTCGATTTTTTGTGCAATTACAAGCGCCAGGTCAGGCTCTTTTCTAATGGGGGCGTTCACAATGTCAGAAATGTTGCCTTTCGGAAAAATCATAGCAGTAATTTCTGTCATGTTTTCCCTGTCAAATTCCTTCGCTCTTGCCTGCACTTTGCGAATGTTATCGTCCAGTGTACCGATACACAGATAGACAATGTCTGTTGCCATATCTTTGTTGTTCCCTGCCATTTGCAGGGCGGTACGTTTTAACTGAAAGTCCCCGAACACGGGTTTCATAAGAGATTCGAACTTTTCACCGCCGGGAGTCTGACGGCAAAGGCTTATGTGCCTCATGGTTCCATTTTCGACTTTTTCCGGAGAGTCGTACTCCTTTAAATAATTCATAGTAAAAGATTAATTGATTAATACTAAAAATATATCACTTCAATGTTGAAGTCTTTGATTAAAACACAAATCTTCTCCCACAGCCATTGACTGCAAGAATTGCTTCAATGCTGTCCCAACCGTACAGCTATTATTTTTATATCGACTGAAAGAAGATTAGTGATTTTCTTTTCCTAACAACCCGTTTTTAACTTTACTAATCTGCATCCGGCCAATCCATTTTCACCTGCATCATTTCATGCCGGCCGGAAATATTCAGTCTGTATGGAACGCAAGATAAAAATAAAATTTAAAAATGAAAAGCAAGGGGGATATTTTTGCAGAATTGGTTAGCTTTTCAGGGTAAACCGAACCAGGAAATGTATTCTAATTGGTTGTTTTGGATTTTTTTGAAAATTTGGGATTGAAAATATACTCCGGTTCGGGTTTATAGCACAGACATTTAATTATCCTGCTGGTTTGTAATGTTTTGTATAAAATTATTTGTATATTGGGATGCTTTTCTTGCGCGACACAGTTTCTTTAAGAATGAAGAATTAAAAATTGAGAATTAAGAATGAAAAATTTTAACCAGACGAATCAATGACTATAGAAAAATGCCGGCTAACCGGAGATATTAATTTCTTTCATTTTATAGTTACGACGGGAATTGCGGGGTGAAAAACAGGTACGCTATTAAGCCCATAAAGATAATTGTGTTTATGGGCATGTTGGGCAACATAATGTCAATAATAAATGATCTTATATAATTAACAATATGAAGAATTTAAAAACAATTTTGTTTATAATATTAGTCTTAATTTTAAACTTATTAAATACCTCAATTATCTGTGCACAGTCAGAGACAAGAGTTTCATTTCAAGCATCACCATTGTATTCATATATAAATATGGAATTTGGAAAATATTCAATTAAACTATCAGAAGGATTGCATGATCCACAAATAGGTTTTAGCAGTTCTTTAAAATTTGAAAAAGATTTAAATGAATTATTTTCTTTTAATACAGGAGTGTTTTATGAGTTAAGAAAAAATTCAGCTTCAAGTGAATTAATATATGATACAACAATAACTTTTATTGGAGATCCAAGACCTTATAAGATTACAGCAACACAAACATACCAATTTATCGGAATTCCAATAGGTATAAATATCAATTATTTAAAAAAAACTAAGTTTAGAATTTATCAATCAATTGTATTTCATTTGAGTTATTTATTATCAGCTAAGACTGAAGGATTACGTTATTTTGAAGATTTAGATATTGTTAGTTATTCTGTAAATAATACTAATGACAGAACCGATATTATCATAAGTTTTTCATCATCTGTAGGAATTAGTAAAAGGTTAAATGAAAAATTAGCAATTAAAGTTGAGCCTGGGATTATTTATATGATTAATGATTGCATAGATAATTCATATGCTAATCAAAAATTCTTTGATTTAAAATTTGATATAGGTATTGTTTATAGTCTATAAAATTACGTTGCCCAACATGACAATATAGCAAATTGGGGCTGTATGGGTTAGGTAAGCTTACTATTTTCAAATAAACTTCATACATACCTGACAATTTCACATTTCGAAAACCCCAACTTGCCATATTGCAAAACGTTGGTGCGCAAGCTTTTCAACCGTACCATACTAGATTGTCAAATGCAAAGATTTAGAATGACAAAGAAAACACTTTTTATAAATTTTAAAATAATAACAATCTTTATTTGTATTGTTCTTGCAATGACCAGTTGCAGGCTTTATTTAGAGTCCTCCATTATTAATAAGTGTAAGGCTAATACCGAAGTTATCATTCAATTCGATAAAGACTTATTCTCCTATTTACTTAAAGACACAAATTCATATTACAAATTTATAGATAAGATGACGGAAAGAAATAACAATATTGAAAGAATATCATTGGATACAATAAATCTTATAACATATTATCGTTTAAACCCAAAGGATACATTTTATATAAAGCCTGCTATTAAATTTTGGAATGATACCTTATATTTTCTTAAGAAAGTTTCTTTTATAAACAAGAACGATACTATTATGACAGAGGATTACTTAATTTTTGATGCTATATTTTTCAATTCAAATGATCAATATAATCCATTTAAGCTAGAGGATTACTATTTTAGAGAACTTGATCAACAAGAGTGATTTTTTAAATAAGGCCAGTGCCCAATGTATATAGCAAATAGGCGAAATAGTGGTAAATTCGGAGGTTGTAGCCCGCTTCAACTTCTTATCGGTTTGACAGGTTTGAAGCCCGCAATCGCCTACTTGCCATATACTCAACGTTGCAGCAAGCATGAGAAACAGTACAACATGAAAAAACTGGACAAAATATTGATTACTGTAATTTTAATCCTGATTTCGATTAGTTGCTCAATGACAAATCGGATTAGCGATGATGAAATTGAAAAAAGAGCGTTAATAATTGCGGATTCTTTTGATTCAACAAACATTGACAGATTTAAAACATGGGACTATGTTGCAAGAGGTATTGCAGGATTTTGGTTGAGAAATTCTGGTGATAGCAGCTTATATAGTTGTGTATTTTTCGATTTTGGTGATTCTACTATTTTGAGTGTTACAAATCAGGAGTATTTTTTAAAAGACTTTGAAATAAATTTACCATATGATACAGCATATTGGAGAATAAGTTTCAATAAGCAACCTGATAACCTTATTAGGATAATAGGTGTGAATAATCACGGGAGAGATATAATTATAAAAGATAAACTATCACCTGATTCCATTTTCAAGAGCATTGACCCTTTTGAGACTTTTAATGAGTTGACCGATTTAAAAGATTCATTAAAAATAATAGGAATAAAAAATTACGTTAGACTGGGTGGATTTATTCAATTTTATTTATCAGCTTATCATATTTTGACATATATTCCAGATATAGATTCACTTAATCCAAAATACAAACAGATTTGGATTCAAGAATTTGACAAAGGCAATATGATTAAGAAACATTGGAATTTGAGAAAATTAGATAAACCGATTGACAATGGATAGAATGCCAGCTGCCAACACACAATATAAAACAGTTGGGGTTCAGTGGTTTGCGGGGCTTTGGTTCTCGCATCAGCTTTTTCCTCGGTGGATACAGACGCACTCCGAAAACCCAACCGTTTCGTATTTTCAACCGTTGTGCGCAATTGAGGCCGTACAAATTTACATGCATTTGTTCTGATAATATCCGAACTATTTATTATCTTTGCCGTAGAATGATTAACATAAAATTAGTTGAGAATTATTAATAAACACACTCTGGGTAAACTAATTCGGAAAAATCGAGGAAACTCAAAATTGGTGAAAGCTGTCCAACTGTTGATTTCCGATATTGAGGGTAGTGACTGGAAAAATCCGCTAGATTTAACCGAGAAGAGACCAGATGCAGATTGTGTTTTTGGTGGCGAGTTTTATTTCTTCAACATCAATATACATCGTACTTTGATAATGATTGAATTTGAAGAAAATGGAGAAGCAACGATTGTTTGGGCTGGTAGTCATGATGATTACGAACTGACTTTTAAAACAATCGGAATGTAATTAAAAAATGGTTGCGAGATAATAACTGGATTTAAAAAATGTAATAATGAAAGACATTCTTAACATAAAAGATGTTGATAATATTGAGAGATTAGAGAATGAGTATGATTTAGAAAAGGCATCTCTACTTGAGCGAAAGTTACGCTTAATGATAGATGAGAACCCTGATTTAAAACCTATACGAAAAAAGCTTCGTGATTTGATTAAAGAGTACGAGGATAGTGAATGGTCTGATTTTGATAAAATCACTGATTCACAAGTATTAGAGTCTGATAAAGCAGAGGAGATTGTGAATTACGAACAAAAATTTATCAATAAGCGAAAGGATACGATACGAAAAAAACTTTATAAATATGACATGACCCAGCAAGATTTGGGATTAATCTTAGGACATCCAAAATCGTATATGAGCGAATTGATAAATGGGATATCTCAATTTACATTAAAAGATTTGGTAATTATTCATAGGATTTTAGGGATTAATCTAAATATTTTGGTTCCTACTTTTCTTCAATCTGAGACAAGAGATAAAGTCAGAGAAACGATTAAAAAATTGAATAAGCCAAAACTCGGTTTGAGAGATACTGAATTGGTATAATATCAACAGCGCATAAAATGGCTTAATAATCCTGGAACCTATCAATTTACATTTTCTGAAAACGATAACTAACAGAACCATGAAAAACTATTTATTCATCCTGGTTGTCATGTTTCAAACAGTGGCTCTTTACGGGCAGAATTTTGACAGATTATGTTACCAATATCTATACGACCACGAACCGAATGTCTATTACTTCTGCTATGAGCAGGGCTATCTGGCGATAGATAACGATTACTTTGCATTGGTGAAAAGAGATATTGGAAAAAATTAACTTATTTCTCATATCTGTATAAAATGATTGAAAACCTGCATATTGAACAGGCAGCGGCATCTGACTCTGCTTTGCTGACAGAAATTGCCTTTAAGGCAAAGAGATACTGGAATTACCCCGGGGAATATTATATTATCTGGGAAAAAGAATTAACCATTACCGGAAAATATATTGAAGACAACCTGGTGTATAAATCGCTGATAAAGGATTTGACCGTAGGATTTTATTCCATTGTCGAAAATAAAAATGACTTCGTTTCGGGTGATATATTGGTTAAAGAAGGATTCTGGCTCGAACATCTGTTTATTTCGCCTGAATACCATGGCATGGGCATAGGTAGGGAATTGATACATCATGCCAAAAAAATATGCAGAAATTATGAAATCCCTGCATTGCTGATATTTGTTGATCCCTTTGCCAGGGGATTTTATGAACGCATTGGTGCTGAATTCCTTTACGATTCCCCTTCTTCCATATCTGGCAGAACAATACCTGTTTACCGGCTTATTGTTTGATATTAATACTTAGGTAATTATTTACTCTGAATTATTGGTTGTAAAGCGAAATCACTAAATTTGAAAAAGTTGTAAGATAATTTGTCCTGTTATTATTTTAGTAAAACCCTAATAAGATATGTCACAGATTTTTGAATATCCTGATACGTTCGCCAGGTTCTATGATGTTATTTATCATAAAATAAGGGACGGAGTTGACAATGAATTCTTTTTGAATACCATAAAAAATACAAAGGGTAAAGTTCTTGAGATTGGTGTCGGAACCGGCAGATTTTTCATTTCTGCATTGCAGGCTGGCGCTGACATATATGGCATCGATATCAGCAAAAGTATGATAGATATTCTTAAAAAGAAACTTAATCCATCTGATCATTCCAGGTTAACGTTAGGAGATGCAGGCATAACGGAGTTGAATACCAGATTTAATCTTATTCTGGCACCTTTCAGGGTGTTTTCGCATGTACTTGAAGTGGATGATCAATTGCAATTCTTAAATAATGTATGGAATCATCTGAATGACGGAGGAAAATTTATCTTCGACCTGTTTGTGCCCAATCCTGAGCTTCTGTATAAAGGAATGCACGATGTTGTTGATTTTGAAGGGGAATATGAACCCGGGAAAAAGCTTCGACGAATTTCAAATTCTTTACCTGATATAGTTAACCAGATACTGGACATAACCATGAAATTTGAATGGCAGGAAGGTAATAAATGGCTTTCGGACATGTGGAAAATGAAAATGCGTTTTTATTTCAGATATGAGATTGAGCATTTGATAAAATTATCAAAACTTAAACTCCTTCAAATATATGGTGATTACCACATGAATGCATTGACTAAGGATTCAAAAGAATTTATCATAATCTGCACCAAATAAATTCAGAATAAAGGTTGTTAAATGGTTGATAGCAATAGGAGAAAGCTCAAAAAAAATCTTTTTAAAAGGTTCATATCCGTTTGAGGTTTCCTTTTCATAAATTATACACTAATTTTACAGCGGGATTAAAAAACACCAATGGAGAAAAAACATAATGTTGCAGTTATTGGCAGTGGAAGTTGGGCCACAGCCCTGGTAAAAATCCTGTTAAACAATCTGGAACATATTAACTGGTTTATTCGTGATTACAATACGATTGAATTCATCAAAAAACATCATCATAATCCAAAATATGTCAGTTCGATCGAACTTCCGCCAGATAAAATCGAATTTTATTCTACTATTTCTGATATCATTAATGACTCGGATATACTAATATTCGCAATACCTTCGCCCTACCTTAAAGAATCCCTTGAAGATTACCACATAGGATTTGAAAATAAATTTATTGTCTCCGCTATCAAAGGCATTATCCCGCATCTCAACCTGACCGTAGCTGAATTTTTCAATCAGATATTTGGAATTCCGTTTAAAAATATCGGAATCATTTCCGGTCCGTGTCATGCCGAAGAGATTGCACTTGAACGTCTGTCGTATCTTACAGTTGCTTCTGCTACCAATGCCTGGGCTGATATTATTTCAACTATGTTAAGTTGTAATTTTGTAAAGGTGAAAACTTCAAAGGATATTTATGGGATTGAATATGCCGCGGTTCTTAAAAACATTATGGCAATTGCTGCAGGAATTTGTCACGGATTAGGATATGGTGATAATTTTCAGGCAGTTCTAATTTCAAATGCAAGCCAGGAAATAAAAAGATTCCTTGACAAGACTTACAAAAGCAAACGCAAAGTCAATAGTTCTGCATATCTGGGCGATTTGCTCGTTACTGCCTATTCACAATTTTCAAGAAATCGAACCTTCGGTACCATGATAGGGAAAGGCTATTCTGTTAAGTCAGCACAGTTGGAGATGAATATGGTTGCTGAAGGGTATCATGCTATTGCCTGTATAAAAGAGATAAACAGGACTTACAATGTGAAAATGCCTATTTTAGATTCGGTATATCATATTGTTAACGATCGGATTTCGCCTGCCCTTGAAATTAAACTCCTGTCAGAAAATTTAAAATAGAAATAAGGATTGAATTATGGAAAATTTAAAAATCAACATCGACAACGTATTCGGATTTGTTGGCCAAGATGAAATATCCGGACTGAAAGGCAATGCGCTTGCAAGTCTGGAAGCGCTGCACAATAAGTCTGGTAAAGGAAATGATTTTCTCGGTTGGGTTAATCTTCCTTCTGATATTACCAAAGCACAATTAGAGGATATTGAAGAAACCGCTGAAATTATCCGTAAGGAAGCGGAAATCGTTGTGGTGGTTGGTATTGGCGGTTCGTACCTTGGAACCAGGGCAGTAGCTGAATCGCTCACAAACTCATTTGAAGGGTTGAGATCAGTAAGAGAGAAACCTTATATGATATTCGCCGGGCAAAATCTGGGAGAAGATTATATGACCGAATTGTTGGAAATACTGGATACGAAAAATTATGCTATTGTTGTAATATCGAAATCGGGAACTACCACCGAACCTGCAATTGCTTTCAGAATTCTCAAACGGCATCTTGAAAAGAAAGTAGGCAAACAAAAGGCTGGTAAACTTATCATTGCTATTACCGATGAAAAAAAAGGAGCTTTACGTAAAATGTCAGATGATGAAGGATATAAGACTTACATAATACCCGATGATGTTGGAGGACGATATTCTGTACTTACACCGGTAGGGCTTGTGCCGTTGGCTATAGGAGGTTTTGATATTCGTTCGTTGGTAGAAGGGGCAAAATCCATGCAACTTCTGACCGGACCGGATAAAAAATTTGAGGAAAATCCGGCTGCTTTATATGCTGCTGCAAGATATTCACTTTACAGAAAAGGAAAGAAAGTGGAAATTCTGGCCAACTACGAAAGTAAGCTGCACTACTTTGCAGAATGGTGGAAACAGCTTTATGGCGAGAGCGAAGGTAAAGACGGGAAAGGTATTTTTCCGGCAAGTGTCGATCTTACATCTGATCTTCATTCCATGGGCCAGTTTATACAGGAAGGTGAAAGAATCCTGATGGAAACGGTAATATCGGTTAAATCTCCGCAAACAACACTTACCATTCCCGAAGACAATGAAAATCTCGACGGTCTTAATTTTCTGGCGGGTAAACGAATTCATCAGGTTAACAAAATGGCTGAAATCGGGACCATGTTAGCTCATATTGATGGAGGTGTTCCAAATATTCATCTGGAAATACCTTTAATAAGTGAGTTTTATATTGGTCAGCTAATGTATTTTTTTGAGATTGCCTGCGGTATTAGTGGTTACCTGCTTGGAGTGAACCCATTTGATCAACCCGGTGTTGAAGCCTATAAGAAAAATATGTTCGCTCTTTTGGATAAACCTGGTTTTGAGACTGAATCCAAAAAAATTAAAGAAAGACTATAATCCTGTAAATTGTTTGTGAAAAATTACACGAAATATCTTACGTAATTATTTTATAAATAGACTATTATATAATTTATAATTATTCCGAATATGCCATCCCAACCGTTATTTATTTTTTTATGACAAAAAGTAAAGTTAATTTTATGAATCATAGCTATATAATTTTAAATATCTCATGAATTATCTGGCCCATTTATTTCTTTCAGGGAGAAACGAAGAGGTTATTGTAGGCAATTTCATCGGAGACTATGTAAAAGGCCATAATTACAGCAAATACTCTGAAAATGTTAAGAAAGGCATTATTCTTCACAGGAATATAGATATGTTTACCGATACCAATAGAATTGCCAGGGCCAGTAAATCAAGGTTTCAGAGCGTATACGGGAAATATTCAGGTGTTATAATCGATATACTTTATGATCATTATCTTGCAATCAGATGGGAAAATTTTACTACAGCAAATCTGGAAAAATTCGTCGATTTTATTCATTCCATACTTGAAAGAGATTTTGATCTGCTTCCTGAGGAAGTAAAAGCTTTTATTCCCTCGTTTATCAATAATAACTGGCTAAATACTTATAAGTCGATAGAAGGAATAGAAATAGTGCTGGACAAAATGTCGAAAAGAACCTCTTTGCCCGATTTAACAAAGAATGCCATTAAAATTTTCAGAGAGGAATATGATTTTATTGAAGAAGAATTCCTTGCCTATTTTCCTACGTTGATGGATTTTGTTACCAAAAGGTTCGGCATAGTTTTTTGTTCTGCCGATTTAAATTATTCAGAAACTTTATAGAATTTCCTGTTGGAGATAGGGAATATTTCGGTTGACTAGTTCCAGGTCATGTATAATTCAGTGAAAGGATCTCCTTTGGTCATAGAACTCCGAATATTTACGGCTACTTCCTTTGCACCCGATATTTCAAGTGCACGTTCTATCCAACCGCAAATACGACATTCAATAATTTGATCGGTTTCTTCAAAATCTTTAAAACGCAGGGTAACCCAGTTATTCCCTTTTTCAAACACTTCAATATCTGCCGGTCTGTAATAAGTAGATAGTATTTTACTCGCCTTGCTAATAATAAAATGGGGTGATGCAGCCATAACAAAAAACTTATAGATTCCTGTCAGTGCCATTTCGGCGCTAAACCTTCCCGATTGCCATGCTCCTTTTTCAACATCTTTATCAAAGAATAATTCCGCAAGATGCTTTGTAGGAATAGCAGCTGCCTCGTTGACAGGGTACCAGTTTGAAGGCAAAATAGTTTCCTGGAAAAATTTCTTTGATTGTTCAGGCAGGGTATTTAACCATTCGTCATAACGCTCAGGATATTTTTTCTTTATATACTCAACGATCGATTTAATTGCAGATCCTTTTATTTCCATCATAACTACCCAATTTTAATACCTCTCAAATATATAAAAAATTATCCCAATTAAGACCTTAGCTTAAGTTTAATGATAATTTTAGGATTATTATTTCAAAGTTCCTATAAAATCCTGAAAATCGATACCCGAGAAATTTCCCGAACTCATGAATAAAATGGTAAAATCTTTCCAGTCACCGGTACAAAGAAAATCTTTAAAAACACTTTTATCATTAAAAACTTTTAAGGATTGATCATTAAATGAATTTTTAATTAATTCAGGTGAGAACTGCTTTAATCCTTTATGACTAATAGTTAAGGGATTGTAATAAATTATTTTTTCATCTGCCTGATGCATCGAATTCCTGTATTCGTTCAGAAAATTTTCAGTCAAACTGCTAAATGTATGCAATTCCATACAGGCTAGTAATTTACGTTTTGGAAACTGATTTTTTACAGCATCAATGGTTGCCTTTAATTTGGATGGGGAATGTGCAAAATCCATATAGACAGAACAAAACTCTGTTTTTCCAATCAACTGAAGTCTTTTTTTTGCTCCTTCAAATGTTCTAATGGCAGTGTAAAAATCTGTTTCGGAAATTCCCAGATTTTGGCATACATAAAGCGCTGCACTGATGTTTTGCATGTTGTGTTTACCAAAAACGGGGACCTTATATTCGGAAATATCTGTTTTGAGGAATGTCTCACCTCCAATCACTCTGTATTTGTGCGTGGTATATGGGATTTTGGTTATGTCCGGTCTGAGATTCTTCACAATTTGCCGGATATTTTCATCTTCATTAAAATAGATCAAAATACCCTGTTTTTCAATTTTCTCTGAGAAAATCTGAAATTGGTTACAATAATTTTCGAATGTGGGAAACACGTTGATATGATCCCATGCAATACCGCTGATAACTGCTATATGAGGTCTGTACAAATGAAATTTCGGCCTGGGATCTACCGAAGAAGCTAGGTATTCATCTCCCTCAAACACAGCCAGTGTTGAATCTTCAAAAATTCCGGCCATCGTATCGAATCCCTGAACCTGGGAGCCCACCATGTAATCGAATTTAACCTGACAGGATTTTAAAACATGCATAATCATTGAAGTAATGGTGGTTTTTCCGTGACTGCCGCCAATTACAACACGTTTTTTATCTTTGGTTTGTTCATACAAAAATTCAGGGAATGAGAGGACCCTGATTCCAAGGATCTGTGCCTTGATTAATTCAGGATTGTCTATTCTGGCATGCATCCCAAGAATAACCATATCCATATCCTTCGTTATCTTTTCAGGGTACCAGCCGGGTTTTTCAGGAAGCAGATTATGCACTGCAAGTCGCGATTTTGAGGGTTCAAATATCTCATCATCCGAACCTGATATTTTGTTGCCCTTCAAATGAAGCGCAATGGCTATATTATGCATGGCAGCGCCGCCAATGGCAATAAAATGCAGTTTCATTTTCTTCTGTATTTAAATAAAGAAAAACAATATCCTTACTTTTTCTGTTTCTTCTTGAGATTAAAAACTGAAAAAAGGTTCGAAAATAGATATTTATATGATATTGACATTTTAGTAAATTTATAATTAATTTGTTTAAATAAAATTTAGCAGAATGAATTTACATGTTATACCCACAGGAAATTTTAAGCTAGATGGGGGCGCTATGTTTGGCGTAGTACCGAAATCGCTCTGGCAAAAAGTCTACCCGGCCGATGAAAATAACATGTGCAACCTG
Source organism: uncultured Bacteroidales bacterium (assembly GCA_963781805.1). Taxonomy (GTDB): domain Bacteria; phylum Bacteroidota; class Bacteroidia; order Bacteroidales; family UBA10428; genus JAFGPL01. Next base: position 2,478,443 of record CAWAHF010000004.1, on the reverse strand, counting down.
TCGCTAAGACTTTTACTTCTGGAGGATGAAAACAGAAAAATTATTATTGATACCGGACTTGGAGATAAACAGGATGAAAAATTTTTCAGCTATTATTATCTGAATGGAGATGATTCACTGGATAAATCTTTGGATAAGGCTGGGATAAAGAAAGAAGAAATTACAGATGTTATTCTCACACACCTTCATTTTGATCATTGCGGTGGGGCAGTGGAACCGGATACAAAAAATAACAAGCTTAAGACTACTTTTCCAGAGGCGACCTATTGGTGCAGTTATGACCAGTGGGAGTGGGCTGTAAAGCCTAATCACAGGGAAAAGGCTTCCTACCTGAAAGAAAATATTATGCCGATACAGGAATCTGGACAACTCAGGTTATTTCAGGATGGATTTAACCTGACATCCAGTATTCGTATCAGGTTGTTCAGCGGTCATAGCAATGGGTTAGCAGTACCTTTTATTAACTATCGCAACCGGGTGGTGGTTTTTGTGGCAGATATCATTCCCACCGCAGCTCATATCCCTCTTGCCTGGATTTGCGGGTATGACACACAACCATTAATATCACTCAAGGAAAAAGAAACATTTTTAAAGGAAGCGGTTGATAATAAGTATATCCTTTTTTTTGAACACGATTTATATACTTCATGTTGCACCTTGCAGCAAACTCAAAAGGGAGTAAGAATGAAAGATAAAGGAAATACACCTGATGAGTTGATTTGATATAAATCTTTAGCTGCAGTTATTGCAAAAATTCTCGGTATGTAATTACCCTGAAAATCATCCAATAATCTCCCTGAAGACTTTAACCAACTCACCAATAAACGGCCAGAATAAAATGATAAATAAGCCGGATGAAAGAATAATGTCTGCAATCAATACTATTTTATTCAGGCGAGAAGTAACTATTACCATTCCTGTGCTGATTATTCTTAATAAAAGTTGAGACAGAAAGAAACTAAAAATCTGTATTCCGTATGGATTATATTCTTTTGCCATGTCGAACTTCAACCTGACGATTTCGGAAAAACTTCTAGATAAACCATTGCTGATAATTGGTTTACCGGTTATGGAAGTATAATTTGAATGAACCGGATAATTTGATTTTTCGGCAGAGAATAGCAATGAGTATAAAAAAATAGATAAAATAAGTACACTAAAAATCAGGTTGATTATAACATAAGGATGTGATAATTTTTTGCGGTACACTCAGGTCACTTCTTTTTTTCTGTTTTGGTAGTATCCTGTATTTCTTTTACAAACTCTTTTACTGCTTTTCCCGCAGCTTTGCCTAACTTTCTTGCTTTTTCCTCGTCAGTCAGTCCTTTCAACGATTCATCGAGATCGATGGTTAGCGTTGAATCGATGCTGTCCTTTTCTTCAAGGTCCTTTAACACATCTTCCATTTCATCGCCAAAATTTTCAAATGCTTTTTCCAGATCTTCGGTGTGTTTCACTGATTTATCAATATGATGCAGATTCTGTTGCAGGTTAAGCCATCTGAAATTTTGTTTTGAAACAATTGCCAATGTCCAGAATAACGCAAAACAGGTGCCGACAATAGACACCGAAAGTGCTCCAATGGCAAGACCTTCGGGCCCGTTTGCCTTTTTGGCCTGTGTATAACCCACGGCGGCAAACACAATTCCAATGATACCAAAAACCAATCCAAAAATAAATGTACACGGGATGATTCCAAGTGGGATGGCAAGAATACCAAATATCAGGCCCGCAATACCCAATCCTTGTCCAGCAGTTGTTTTTTCCTGATCCATCTGTTTGTCCGGTTATTGATTCATTCAAATATACAAAAATAATTGCAAAAGAATAAGTGAATTATGACAGGAATCAGATAATTGGCAATTCAATTTAAGACAGGCTTTGATGCAATATTTCGAGTATTTTCCTGCCTGCGGCTGCAACCGATGTGCCCGGTCCGAAAATAGCAATGGTCCCGGCATTGTGCAGATATTCATAATCCTGTACCGGAATAACACCACCCACAATAACCATAATATCTTCGCGATCAAGTCTTTTAAGTTCCTGAATAACTTCGGGGACAAGTGTTTTATGACCCGCAGCCAGACTGGAAATTCCCAACACATGTACATCGTTTTCAACTGCCTGTCTTGCAGCTTCAGCAGGAGTCTGGAATAATGGCCCGATATCCACATCGAATCCGATATCAGCATAACCGGTAGAGACAACTTTAGCTCCCCGGTCGTGACCATCTTGTCCCAGTTTTGCTATCATAATTCGTGGTTGCCGGCCTTCGCGTTTTGCAAAACTTTTGCATAGTTCACGCGCCTTCTCAAAATCCTGATCATTTGCAGTCTCAGAAGAATATACCCCGGATATTGCCCGGATAACAGCCTTGTACCTGCCGGAAACCTTTTCAATTGCAAATGATATCTCACCCAGTGTAGCTCTTGCTTTTGCTGCTTCAACAGCCAGTTCAAGTAGATTTCCATTGCCCGATTTTGCTGCTTCGGTTATTTTATCCAGCGCAACCTGCACAGTATTGTTATCCCGATTCTTTTTAAGCTGCTCCAGTCTTTTTAGCTGCGATTCTCTCACGGCGGTATTATCGACCTCCAGAATATCCATTGGATCTTCTTTCTCAAGCTTGTATCTGTTTACACCCACAATGATATCTTTACCCGAATCGATTCTGGCCTGCTTTCTGGCGGCAGCTTCTTCAATGCGCATTTTTGGAATACCGGTTTCAACAGCATGCGACATTCCTCCCAGTTCCTCAATTTCCAAAATGTGTTTCCATGCCCTGTGTGCTAATTGATGCGTTAGATATTCCACATAATAGGATCCTGCCCAGGGATCAACCGCTTTGCAAATTTGAGTTTCTTCCTGCAGATAAATTTGTGTGTTTCTGGCAATACGGGCAGAAAAATCTGTCGGGAGCGCAATCGCTTCATCGAGTGCATTGGTGTGCAGCGATTGGGTATGACCCAGAGCAGCCGCCATTGCTTCGATACATGTGCGGGCCACATTGTTGAACGGATCCTGTTCGGTTAGGCTCCAACCCGAAGTCTGGCAGTGTGTTCGCAAAACCAGCGATTTTGGATTTTTAGGATGAAACCTGTTCACAATCTTGGACCACAACATACGTGCAGCTCTCAGTTTTGCAATTTCCATAAAATGATTCATTCCAATGGCCCAGAAAAAGGAAATTCGCGGGGCAAAGGAATCAATATCAAGCCCCGAATTTACACCCGTTCGTAAATATTCCCATCCGTCAGCCAGGGTATAGGCAAGCTCAATATCAGCCGTAGCTCCTGCTTCCTGCATATGATATCCCGATATACTTATGGAGTTGAATTTTGGCATGTGCTTAGAAGTATACCTGAAAATATCCGCAATGATTTTCATGGACATCTCGGGAGGATAGATGTAGGTATTTCTCACCATAAACTCTTTCAGAATATCGTTTTGGATGGTTCCTGTGAGTTCTTCTAATTTTGCTCCCTGTTCAAGCGCTGCAACTATATAAAAAGCCATTATCGGGAGTACCGCGCCATTCATAGTCATTGAGACAGACATCTTATTCAGCGGAATATGGTCGAAAAGAATCTTCATATCCAGGATTGAATCGATGGCAACTCCGGCTTTTCCGACATCACCTAAAACTCTTTCGTGATCGGAGTCGTAACCGCGATGGGTAGCCAGGTCGAATGCAACAGACAATCCTTTCTGGCCGGCAGCCAGGTTTCTGCGATAAAACGCATTGGATTCCTCGGCAGTGGAAAATCCGGCATATTGCCTGATGGTCCAGGGTTGGATTACATACATAGCGGAATAGGGTCCACGAAGATATGGTGGGAGACCTGCCGCATAGTCTAGGTGCTCCATACCTGATAAATCTTCGGCTGAAAAAATATTTTTCACAGGAATATGTTCGGCGCTAGTCCAGGAAGAAGATGAATAATCTTGATGTTCTGGTGTTAATACTTCCGTTATATTTATTTTTTTGAAATCAGGTTTCATCTGTTCACTATTTTCTTTAGATAATGCCAAGCAATTTTTGAAATTGTCCTAGTGTATCTATCATATTCGATCGCAGGCTGATAAAGTATTTTATTCCTTTGGATTCCAAATCTGTTTTGCAATCCGGTTCTCCGGCTACTACCAGAATTGGTTTACCGTTTATCTTTTCGTATGCTTCAACGGCCAGATTTGCATATTCGTCATCAGACGAACATAATACAACGATATCTGCGTTGGCATTTAAGGCTGCTCTAATCCCTGCGTCAATGGTTTCAAATCCATTGGTATTAATAACTTCAAATCCGCCACACGCAAAAAAATTACATGCAAATGCCGATCTGGCTTTGTACATGGCTAAATTACCGATAGTGAGCATAAAGGCTATCGGTCGTTTTGCTGCGCTTTCGGATTGCAACCGCAATTTTTCAATCTCCTGAGAACCTCGCAATAAATCTAATGGTTGGGCAACAACGGTACCTGATTGCTTTTCCTGGATGTATGGAAAATTCTGATCAATTTTAGTACCCATTTTTTCATTGAAATTAGGATATTGATTGGTCCCCAGCAAAATTTCTTTTCTTACCGCAATATTTAATAACTTTTCTGTCGCTGTTTTTGAAATGATATTCTGAATAATTCCTTTTTTAAAAGCAGAAACAAAACCTCCCTGATCTTCGATTTCGATGAAAAGTTTCCAGGCATGCTCAGCAATGCTGTTGGTCAGATTTTCGATATAATATGAACCTGCTGCAGGATCAACCACTTTATCGAAATACGCCTCTTCCTTTAGTATGATTTGGATATTACGGGCAATCCTTGATGTAAATTCCGATGATTCCTGATAGACTGAATCGAAGGGTAATACCTCCATAGAATCTGTTCCACCCAAGGTAGCCGACATCGATTCGGTTGTGGAACGAAGAATATTTACATGAGGATCATAGATTGTTTTATTCCAATCTGTAGTGGCAGAATGCACAAACATTTTAGCGGATTGTTTATCCTCAGGGTTATAAGCAACTATGATTTTTGACCATAAATATCTGGCGGCCCTTAGCTTTGCAATTTCCATGAAATAATTTGAGCCAATCCCAAAAGTAAAATGCATCCTTTTCGCAATGTCGTCAACGTTAAACCCGGCATCGGTCAATCTGGTCAGATATTCATTACCGGCAGACAGGCTAAACGCAAGTTCCTGCACAATTGAGGCGCCGGCATTCCTGAAATTCAGTCCGTTTATACCAATTACCTTATACCCGGGCAGCTTTTCAGACGCATAAAGTAAAAATTTTTCCAGTTTTTTGAAATCTTTCTCCTCACTATCATAAAAATTGCCAGTTGTAGTTAAATGACTTAGCGGATCAAAGTCGAAAGAACCCTGGAGTTCGTTAAATTTTAGTTGTCTGTCCTTTGCTATCTGAACCAGATAATCAAAAAATTCAACGCAATCTTTTTCTGCCAGCAGATTCAACGCAATGCACTCAATTTGTACATCCTTCAACAAGGCTGCCAGTTCTTCTTTTGTTCCGACTACAGATTTGTCAATTTTTAAGCCGGGTGAAGTAATTCCACCATTAAGTATTTTAAGAAGATATTCATTTGCTGATTTGACCTCTTTAACCAGAATATCCTGCCTGATTTCCCATGTATTCAGATTTGTTTTATTTCCTCTGACAAAGGGAAACTCGCCGGGAGCCGCATGCAGATAACCAAGCTGGTTCAAATCTTCAGACCGGTAATAAGGCTTTACATCGAATCCTTCCTGGGTACTCCAGATTAGCTTTTTCTGGCAATCAGCTCCTTTCAGATCCTTTGTGATTTTTTCTTCCCATTCGTTTGTTGTGATAGGAGGAAATTCGTTGAATAATTTCTCGTCAGATAGTTTTTCCATATTGCATAGACGCAAAGAAGTGCAAAAATAAATGTTTTTTTGTGAAAAAGAAGGTAATTTTGTGATGGTGAGAATGACTATCGATCCAAGTACCGGGTTAGCGACTTAAATCCCGGGGCATCAGGATTGGGAAAACATCAGAAACCCGTCATCCCGATTATCGGGAGTGCCTGCCGCCTTATAGCATTCTCATCTTTTTAATACAGGACAGATACTGATTCTGAATTTTTATATAAGATTAGAACCCGGAACTCTGAACCCGGAACCAACCTTCACTGAAGTTTCGGTTGGCAAGCCCGGAACTTGAAACTTGAAACTTGGAACTCCGAACCAACCTTCACTGAAGTTTCGGTTGGCAAGCCCGGAACTTGAAACTTGAAACTTGAAACTTGAAACTTGGAACTTGAAACTTGGAACTAGGAACTCCGAACTCAGAACATCTTTTAAACCATCTTTCCCGGATTTACCCACTCGTCAAATTGTTCTCCTGTGACCAGACCCAGTTCAATTGCAACCTCCTTTAAAGTTTTACCTTCGGCATGTGCCTTTTTGGCAATTTTTGCAGAATTTTCATAACCAATATGCGGATTCAGCGCGGTTACAAGCATCAATGAATTTTGAAGGTGTTTTTGAATGGTTTCGGTATTTGGCTGAATACCAACTGCACAATGATCGTTAAACGAAGTGCATGCATCGCCGATTAAACGGGCAGATTGCAATACATTTGCGGCAATAAGCGGTTTAAAAACATTTAGTTCAAAGTGTCCATTTGATCCTCCGATAGAAACTGCTATATCATTGCCTATTACCTGTGCACAAACCATCGTAAGTGCTTCCGGTTGGGTAGGATTTACCTTTCCGGGCATAATTGAAGAACCGGGTTCATTCTCAGGAATTTTTATTTCTCCTATTCCGCAACGCGGACCGGAACTGAGCATGCGAATATCGTTGGCAATTTTCATCAGAGATACCGCAGATCTTTTCAGGGCGCCGCTTAGTTCAACCATGGCATCGTGGGCAGCCAGGGCTTCAAATTTGTTTGGAGCTGAAATAAAAGGTAAATCTGTTAATCGGGCTATTTCCTTTGCAACCAGTTCGGCATAGCCTTTTGGAGCATTTAATCCTGTGCCCACAGCGGTACCTCCCAGGGCAAGTTCAGCAACCATTTCGAGAGCATTCCGGATGGCACGCATGGAATTGTCGATTTGCTGTACATATCCTGAAAACTCTTGTCCAAGAGTTAATGGTGTTGCATCCATAAAATGGGTGCGACCTGTTTTTACAATTTTCGAAAAAGCATTCAACTTATCAGCCAGGGTGTCGCGAAGTTTCTTCATTCCCGGCAGAGTAACTTCCATCACCAGCTTATATGCTGCAATATGCATGGCTGTTGGAAAAGTATCATTGGATGATTGTGATTTGTTGATGTCATCATTGGGGTGCAATATTTTTTTTGCATCCGTGAGTTTTCCTCCCGAAAGAACATGAGCACGATATGCAATCACCTCATTCATGTTCATGTTTGATTGTGTACCTGATCCAGTCTGCCAAATAACCAACGGAAACTGATCGTCGAGTTTACCCTCCAGAATCTCGTCACAAACTTTTTCAATCAATTCGGTTTTTTCATGTTGTATCGTTCCCAGGTTGAGATTAACAATAGCAGCAGCTTTTTTAAGAAAGGCAAAAGCATAAATAATTTCTTTGGGCATGCTGGCTTCCGGGCCAATTCTAAAATTATTTCTTGAACGTTCGGTCTGTGCTCCCCAGTATTTATCTGCGGGAACTTTTACTTCACCCATGGTATCGTGCTCAATTCTGTATTCCATATTGTTTATTTATTTAAGGTTGAACCGGCAACTAATTATTTAGTTCAGAATATTAAAAACTACTCATTCTGATTCAGATTCTATTTTATTAATTCCTCAACAATTTCGGGAGGTTGTGCAATAATTGCTTTATATTTACCAACAACAATCGGTCTTTGAATTAGTTGCGGATTTTCAACAAGAATTTTAATCCATTCTTCGTCTGTGAAATTTTTACCTTTTAATTCTTTTTTGTAATAAGCTTCCTGGGTTCTGATGATCTCTGATGGCTTTTTATTTAATTTCATCAGGATATTTTTCAGATCGTCTATAGAAATGGAATTGCGGATATAGTCAACAATTTGTACGTCAACCTTCTTTTCCTGCAGGTACTTAAGACCCTCCCGGCTTTTTTTACATCGTGGATTATGATAAATTTTTAACATGGTTTTTAGCAGGTTTTGTTTGGTAATCCAAAGATATAAAATCTAACCTTTACTTACCGATGAATCTGTCGGTCCGATATCATATAAATATCCATAATTTTCACTAATTTTTCAGAACTAAAACCTTAACATTGGCATATAATCCTTCTTATATAGCACTAAATCAATCGGGGGAACTGAAGAAACGGATTGAGGAAGCCGCCATTATCTGCAGCAAATGTTCGCTTTGCCCACATTCGTGTGGAGTGGATCGCACAATTTGCTCTGATGGTTATTGTAACAGTAGCATCAAACCGGTAATAGCCTCAGCGGGTCCGCACTTTGGAGAAGAGCCACCCCTTGTGGGTGTGTATGGAAGCGGGACCATATTTTTTTCGAACTGCAACCTGCAATGCATATACTGCCAGAATTGCGACATATCTCAAATGCAAAGTGGAGAGGAATTTACCTATGAAGAACTTGCATCAATTATGCTAAACTTACAACAGCAGGGATGTCATAATATTAACCTGGTTACACCCACGCATATGGTATATCCTATTCTGAATGCGCTTGATTTAGCAATTGATAGAGGTTTACAGATTCCTATTGTTTATAATTCGGGAGGGTACGATTCAATAAAAACACTTAAACTGCTTGATGGAATTGTGGATATTTATATGCCCGATTTCAAATATTTTGATGAAAAGACAGGCTACAGTTTAAGCAACGCCAAATATTATCCACAGATTGCCATGATGGCTATAACCGAAATGTTCAGACAAGTGGGGGAATTGAAAGTGGATGAAAATGAAATTGCATACAAAGGCCTTATTGTCAGACATCTTATACTTCCCGGCTATCTTGAACAATCCAGGAAAATTATTGATTTTATTGCGGGACTATCCAAAAACATTTATTTTAATATCATGAATCAATACCGTCCCGAATACAGGGCTGTGGAAAACAGTAACCTAACAAGACAGGTAAGCAGGGAAGAATATGAAGAAATTTTACAATATGCTGCTACCAAAGGATTATCAGTTGATTTATAATTCTTTATGGTTTACTTTCAGGTTATAATCTGAATATTTTATGGATACCCATAACCTATACACCGACGAATTTAAACATAGCGTTCTTAATTATTTCTATCTGATAAACCGGCACTATCCTGAGAGAGGAACACTTAAACTAATCGGAGACAGATACCGGTTGGACAGAGATCAGCGAACCATATTATACAGAGGGATATCGAACGAGAATATTGCCCGTGAAAGACAAAAAAGGCTGACAGAAGAAATTCACGGCCAGTATCTTATCATTGACGGTTACAATGTTTTATTCTCCTTATTGAATTACCGGCTTGGACGAATAGTCTTCCTGAGTAATGACCATATTGTAAGAGATGCTGGCTCTCTTCATGGCAAACTTCGCAACGAAGAGTTTTTTTTTCAATGTATTGAAATGCTGTTTGAATATTTTGATCACCATCAACCGTCATTTGTTCATTTTTATATTGATGCCCCGGTTTCACATAGCGCCATTCATTCCAAAATAATCAACGAGACGATAAAACGGCACAACTTGTCAGGAATCTGTGAAATCGTAAAATCGCCAGATCATAACATTAAGAAATTCAGCGAAGGAATTATTGTTACTTCCGACACGGTGATTATCGATAAAACTAGCAACAAAGTATCTGATATTCCACGCAGAATCCTGGAATCAAAGTTTAATGCCGAATTATTTGATTTAAATAAGATACTTTCATCAGCCCAAAACCATGAATAGTTGAGGTCACCGCACCGTATCCTGATCCGTTAAATTGAATCTTGCATAGCAAATCTCCAAATCATTGAAAATTCCCTTTTCAAGGCATTTTTTCCCCTTTTTTTGGCTTTCTCAGGGAAGTACATTTGTTGCATAAATTATGTCTAACTTAAAACAAATCACCATGGCGCTAGCAATCATTATTGGAATTTTAATCCTCGTGGGAATTATCTCAAACGTTACAAATAGCGGAAGTTCTTCAACCGGTTACAGCATGCACAAATCGTGCAGTGCGTGTGGCAAAACAGTATCAAATTCATCAACTGCCGGACAAAGATGTCCCCATTGCGGAGCCTACTGGTCAACTGAAAATAAATATAGTGCCTGATATATTCACTATATTATTTTAAGGGTTATAGCAATACAACAATTTTATACATGCACCTTCGTTACACTGTTAAGTTATTGGAATTCTTAATTAAACCTGGTTCAAACGTTCCGTTAACCTGTTAACTGAAATTCATAAATAGTATTGCGAAGGTGTTTCTTCTTTGAAAAAAACGCTTCAAGTCACTTCCTTCTCCAATTTACTTCCATTTTTATTAACTTTGGAAATGATTATCCAATAAGGTTTTATTCTTTTCTTTTATATGAATGAAAAAGTAAAACTCAGGATAATACCAAGTCCATTTTGAAACAATATTTTAAAACTTGATGGAATTATGAATTACAGAAAATTAGGGAAAACCGGTTTTGAAGTATCTGAAATAAGCCTTGGAACCTGGCAGGTTGGCGGGAAATGGGGTGAAAATTTCAGCCGTGAGAATGCCGACAAAATACTGAATACAGCGATAGATTCCGGCATTAATTTTATTGATACTGCAGATGTTTACGGAGATGGTGAAAGCGAAAAAGCGGTAGGCAGATTAGCAGGTTCGAGAAAAGAAAAAATAATCGTGGCTACAAAATGCGGACGCAGGCTCAATCCACATACAAACGAAGCTTATCAACCTGAAATTTTAAGGAAATTTGTTGAAGACAGTCTGAGGAATATGAACCTTGAAGTGATTGATTTAATCCAGTTGCATTGCCCTCCGACACAGGTTTATTACAGGCCGGAGATATTTGGTTTATTTGAAGACCTAAAAAAAGAAGGTAAAATAAAACATCTTGGGGTGAGCATTGAAAAGGTGGAAGAAGCTTTAAAAGCAATTGAATTTGAAAATGTTACTACCGTACAAATAATTTTTAATATGTTCCGACAACGACCTGCTGAACTTTTTTTCAGGGAAGCCAACAAAAGAAATGTGGGAATCATTGTCAGGGTTCCGCTTGCAAGTGGATTACTTACGGGTAAGTTTACCAAAACTTCCACCTTCACTAAAGGAGATCACAGGTTTTTTAACCGCAGAGGAATGTTTTTTGATAAAGGGGAAACCTTTTCCGGGATCGATTATCAAACCGGTCTGGATGCTGTTGAAGATTTAAAAAAACTCTTTCCTGACGAAAAAAACCTTGCACCCATTGCTTTGAAATGGATACTCATGTTCGATGAGGTAAGCTGCATCATCCCCGGTGCTTCTAATCCCGACCAGGTTATTTCCAATATGAAAGCACTGGAAGCACCTGCACTGGACCAAAAACAGACAGATGCAATGAATAGTATTTATCGGAAAAAAATTAAACCTCTGGTTCATCAAATTTGGTAACTTTGCATGGCAAACGATTTGAAAATGCTGTTGACTAGATTCTACAATTATGATAGCAAAATTCCGGGCGGCTCAACTTGTTTTTCTTGATGGCACAAAACCGGTAAAGATTAAAAGAGTGATTAAAACCGACAAAGGATTTGAATACGAATTGCGGGAGACGGGTGAAATCTTACCAGAGTCACGGTTTAGTCTGATCAAGACATAACAAGTTGTTCAAAATAATTTATTACTTGAATGAAATCTATTGATTTTACAGGTATTTCTGGTACCTATTCCAAAAAATCTGTCGTTCAGAAAGCAGCTTCTGATATTTTAATCAACATGCTTAATATTCAGAAAGGCGATGATATTCTGGATATTGGATGTGGTACGGGAAAAATAACCAGAAAATTGGCTGATCTTACAACCGGACGGGTGGTTGGGATTGATCCTTCGCAAGGAATGATATCGATGGCAAATGAAGAGAATATAGCCAAAAATATTGAATATAGAGTTCAATCTGCCGAGGCCATTCATTTCAATAACGAATTTGATATAATATTCTGCAATTCTGCATTGCAATGGTTTAAAGATTTAAATAGGGTTGCTGAAAATTTCAATAATTCGTTGAAAAAATCAGGAAAAATTGCAATACAGGCGCCTGCTTCAAAAAACTATTGTCCCAATTTTTTGGAAGGAATTGAGAACGTCAGAACAAATCCTTTAACAAGGTTGATATTCAAATCTTTCAAAAGTCCCTTTTATTTTGCCGATACAGAAGCCGAATACCGGGAAATTTTTGAAAAGGTCGGTTTAATTGTAAAAAAATGCTGGTTTGAAGAAATAGAATCTTATCATACACCCGATGAGGTATTTGATATTTTTTCATCGGGAGCCGCAGCGGGATATATTAACCAGGACTATTATGAAGAAACTTTTACGGAGGAATATGTCCTTAATTTTCAGCAAATAATGAAAGAGGCATTTGCACATCAGGCAGATGAAGAGGGTTCTGTAAAATTAATTTTTATCCGGATTTACATACTTGCGACAAAGCCATAGTAAATACCAGCTTTTCTCAATCGGAATTTTGAAAGGATGATGGATTTTCAGTAAGTATTGTATGATAGAATTTCGTTTAAATTTTTTCGTTTCTTATCACGAATTGTATTATCCTTTGGATACCCAACTGTAATGATTAATTCAGCCCTTTTACTCCGGGGTATATTTAGAAGTTTCTTAACTTTACTTTCATCAAACCATCCAAGTATGCAGGTTCCCAACCCTTCTGTGGTTGCCTGAAGACAAAAATGGATAGCGGCAATCCCTATATCCATCAAGGTAAATTTTTTATCCCTTATAATTTCCCCCATTTTTGAAGTGAAATTTGCATTCTCGCGAACAATCACAACCAAAACCGGTGCTTCCTTTGTGAAATGATTCAATGGCAGCATTTTATTGCTTGTTGAATCAGCTATTTTATTTTTCAACTCACTATCTGTAATTACAATAAATTTCCAGGGTTGCGAATTACAAGCTGACGGAGCCAGCCTCACAGCTTCGATACATCTCTCAATTTTTTCTTTTTCCACAGGCTCTTGGCTGTAACTTCTTACACTTTGTCTTTTTTTAGTTAATTCTATAAAGTCAATGCGATTATTTTTCATAAGGTAGTTGTATTCAATAGATCATTTAGCTCATCCGATTCATATATTATCTGCTTTCGCGGGAATAATGCCAGGCTAATCATGGCTTTGGCTACATTACGACCATGAATGGGGCGGTATTTTCTTAACCGGCCGTTCAAAAACAAATTAATAAGAGGCATTATAGTTTTGCCAGCTGATTCTCCAAAACGATATTCCTGTCGATCTCCCAGGAGTAATGAAGGCCTCACTATAACAATATGTTCAAAGGAGTATTTCATAACTTCCTGTTCCATCAATCCTTTTACTTGTAAATAGAAATTTCGTGTATTTTCCTTTGCACCAATTGACGAAATCACTACAAAATTGTGTACATGATTACGACTGCCAATCTCCGCTAATTTTGAAGGCAGGAGAAGATCAACTTTTTTAAAAGCTTCCTGGGATCCTGCTTTCTTAATGGTAGTGCCCAAACAGCAAAATAAATCATGACCGGTGATCAATTCCGAGATTTCTTCAAGATTTTCAAGGTTATTCAATATCACCTTTATCTTTTCATTCTTAACTAAGGGCTCACGTCGGCTGAATACTGTTATTTTCTGATAAACATCAATATTTACCAGCTCTTCAAGCAGATAACCTCCGACAAGCCCTGTTGCGCCAAAAACCAAAGCTGTTCTGTTTTCCATTTTTATTCAGGATTTTTTTTCAAAGTTAGGACTGTTTTACTGGAGTATTCCTTAAATCTGTTTTTTATTTAAAATTCCGCCTCGGGATGTTGTGATTACTGAATTATTGGGTTATCGAAGTTTTAACATTTTTAATAAAACTTAAATGATCGTTTATCGTAAAAGATTTTGCCTAACTAACCTGTACAAAATTAATTTCAATCATTAGCAACATTTACCAATTTTTTTTTGTTCAATGATTAACCTGTGCTTTTACCAATTAAAATTCAATAATAATTATAAGAATATATATTTTTGCATCTTCATTTTCCAAACTCAGTCGAACGTTTAGATTGTAAGGATTATGACATATTTATTAAACTAATTTCAATGAAAAACAATTCTCACAAAATTCTTTTTTTACTACCGCTTTTATTATCATTTAGTTTAGTTACCTCCAACTCATATTGCCAGATATTGATTAATGAATTTCTTGCTTCCAATTCCTCATTGAATGAAGATCCTGATTTTCAGGATAATTCCGACTGGTTGGAATTATATAATTCCGGCAGTGTTGCAATAAATCTTAAAGGATACTATATTACCGATAATCTTGATATTCCTGCCAAATGGAAAATTCCCGTTGACGCAATTATAGCACCGGGTGCATATATAATAATCTGGACAGATGGAAAAGATACAGCTCTGCATGCAAGTTTTAAGCTGGCCCAGATTGGTGAGGAAATAGGAGTATTTTCACCCATTGGGATACTCGTTGATTCAATTCATTACAAAACACAGAGCACAGATATTTCCATCGGCCGGTTCCCTGACGGTGGAAACCAATGGTCTTATTTTAGCCAGCCTACACCAGGGGCATCGAACAACACACCGGCTTTTAAAGATATTGTTTTCAGTGTGCCTGAATTTTATAAGAATGGCGGCTTATATACATCTCCATTGAGTGTCGGGTTATCCACCTCCATGGGAGGTACAATTCGCTATACCCTGGATGGTTCAGAACCTGATGAAGCAGCTGCTGAATATACCAATCCTATAAATATAAATTCCACTACCATTGTTAGAGCACGAATTTTCAAGACAGACCAAATTCCCGGACCGGTTGTTACCCAATCCTATTTTCTGAATGAACATTTTCAATCCGGTAATCTGCCTGTGGTATCTATTGCTTCGAATCCTGAAAACTTCTGGGATCCCACCACCGGAATTTATGCGCAGAATTTTAAACCTGATTGGGAAGTGCCTGTCAATATTGAGATCTTTGAAAACAATGGTAGCGACAGGGCAGGTTTTAATGAGAGGGCTGGTGCTAAAATCAATGGACTACATTCCTGGCAGTTACCACAAAAAATGTTGGGAATTTACTTCAGAAAACGCTATGGCTCCGGCAATCTTGATTTTCCCTTAATTTATGATAAAGAACGGAAAAGTTATAAAACCTTTGCGTTACGGGCGTCAGGTAGCGACTGGAGTTATACATTGTTCAGAGACGGTATGATGCAAAACTCCACTGCGCTTAATATGAATATAGACCGTATTGGATTCAGAGCCTGTGTGGTATATATTAATGGTCAGTATATGGGAATTCATAATATCAGGGAAAAGGTTGATGAAGATTTTATAGCTAAAAACCATAATCTGGCAAATGGAACCTTTGACATGGTAGAAAATGAAGATTATGCTGAAGCTGGTAGCCTGGATGAATACAATAAGTTAATAACACTTTATTCCAAAGATCTGTCTGCACAAACCAATTTTGATTCGTTGGCGAAGATTATGGATATTGAGAATTTTACGGAATTGCTTTGCACCGAAATTGCCTGCCGCAATTCCTCTATCAATCATAATATAATGGCCTGGAAACCAAAAGGAAGTGGAAAGTGGAAATGGATTATTGCCGATCTCGACAGAGGTTTTTTCTCTCCTACTTCGGATTTGATTAATTATTATACCGGTCAAACCGTCTGGCCTTTCTGGCAACTAATGCAGAATCAGGGATACAAGGAATATTTTGGTGAAAAGCTGGCAGATCATTTGTATACAACATTCAATCCCATTCGGATTAAAAAATTAATTGATAAACACCAACTTTTGATTGAAGATGAGATGCCGGAACATATTAACAGATGGCTGGGTACAACTTCAACGTATGGAAACGCAATGCCATCGCTGGAATATTGGTATGATGAAGTGTGCAATCTTAAATCATTTGCCGATTCCAGAACACAGGTATTGCTGAACAACCTAATGAGTTATGGATTTAGTGAAAGTGTCCAATTAAATTTAGCCGTTTCTCCTGTAAATGGCGGAGCGCTTACCTTTAATGGCCTGAAAATTCCCGAGTCGGAATGGTTTGGATATTACCCGAAAGATGTTCAGATTGAACTTGTAGCCCAGGAAAAGCCTGGTTACCAATTTAAGGGCTGGAGCAATTCGGTTAAATCTTCAAAAACCATTATACCTCAAGATGCATCATGGAAATATTTCGATCAAGGGACTGATTTGGGAACATCATGGACAGATACTGCCTATAATGATAATACATGGTCTGAAGGAGCTGCAGAATTGGGTTATGGCGATGGCGATGAGCAAACCGTTATCAGTTATGGAAGTGTAGCGAATAATAAATATATCACCAGTTATTTCAGAAAAGAATTTAAACTTACCCAATCGGATATATCCGGTAAAAAATTTTCTGTAAATATATTATACGATGATGGAGCAATAGTCTATATTAATGGTCATGAAGCACTTAGGTTAAACATGGGATGCGGTACAATAGATTATCAAACGCTTGCTTCCATAGCTCTGGGAACACCACAGGAGGCGCAGTTTACCTCATATCATTTGGACGCAGCACTGTTTAAACAAGGTAAAAATGTAATCGCAGTTGAAATTCACCAGGCCGCAGTAAATAGTTCCGATTTGAGTTTTAATATTGAACTCGTTAGCAATCAGCCTGATGAGTCAAATATTATTTCAACAAACAGGGACTACAAGGTTACTTTATCGGGCGAGCTTAGTCTGACAGCTATATACCAATCGGATGGGAAATGTATTTTACCGGCAGTTATTAGCCAGAATATGAGTTTAAACAAGGATTGCTCACCTTATGTCGCCCAGGGAAATATAACAGTACAACCAGGTGTTAGCCTTACAATTGATCCCGGAGTTGAGATATATATGCCACCGGAAGCTAATATTTTTGTTAACGGTAAAATTGATGCCGTTGGAACTGTTGGAGAAAGAATAACATTTAAGCTTAATCCTGATTATAATGATAAAAGCTGGGGCGCCATTTGTTTTTTAAACACTCCCGACACCTCTCATTTTTCATACGTAACTATTGAAAATGCATCCAAAGGTCCTGTTCCTGTTTACGAAGTTGCTGCCATTTCTGCCTATAAAGCTAACCTGAAACTGGATCATCTGATTATCGAAAATGTGCATGATAATCCTATTGCAGGACGTTATTCGGATATTACCCTTACCAATAGTTCTTTACATTCGGAGGTTGTTGGAGATTTAATCAACATAAAATATGGCAAGGCAAGGATTGAGAATTGTACATTCAGGGGGAATGACCAACCCGATACAGATGGAATTGATTATGATGATGTAGAAAATGGGATTATCAGAAATAGTATCATTCATGGCTTGTTAGGATTTAACAGTGATGGGATAGATATAGGAGAAAAGGCCAGAAATATAATGATTGATAGTGTGTTGGTATATGATATTACGGACAAAGGTGTATCGGTAGGGCAGCAGTCATCCGTTAATGTGAGTCATAGCACCTTCGTTAACTGCAATCTGGGGCTTGGATTGAAAGATTCGTGCCGTGTTACTGTAGATCACTGTACATTTTACAGTGATAATATTCCTGTGTCTTGTTTTGAAAAAAATGCAGGAAGTGCAGGAGGAAACGTTAAAATTTCCAATTGCATTTTCTCTAACAGTTATGATAGATCTTATTATGCTGATAATATGTCATCTATGACTATTTCTAATAGCCTTTCAGATAACGATTCTCTTCCTGATGGGAATTCAAATATTTTTGGAAATCCATTGTTTACCAGTCCCAATAAATTTGACTTTCATTTACTTGCCGGTTCACCCTGCATAAATTCATCTGATGCCGTTGGTGGGTATACAGATTTGGGCGCTTATTATCATAATTTTAGCGGAGAGCCACATCTGATGTTTTGCAATATATTTTATAATCCTTTTAGCTATAGTGAAGAATCAGAGTATTTGGCTATTCTTAATCCAACAGAGAACTTACTGGATATTTCGGGTTATAAGATTACGAAAGGGATTACATTTAATTTTCCATCAGGAACGGTTTTATATCCGGGAGGAAGGATTATCCTTGTTAAAGATTTATATAACACTGCCTGGCAGTCATACCCAGGCAGAATAATGCAATGGACCGATGGCAGTCTGTCAAACCAGGGTGAAAAGATTCAATTGACGGATAATTATGGGATTATTGTGGATCAGGTGAAATATGAACCTGAGGCGCCATGGCCTCCTGCATCCTACAATTTGGGTGAAGTATTGGTTCTGAAAAGTCTTGAGCTTGACAATCATTTTGGAGAGAATTGGATTACAGCACCCTACACGAAAATTAATGACCACGGGTTCGGAAGCACTTCAGAGTCACTTACGCTTTATCCAAATCCTTCTGAAGGTATTGTGTTTGTCCGTTTGAATGGTCATTTGAATGAATCTATTGAAGTATATGATCTATTCGGAAGACAATTATTGAAAATAAAACCGGATAAACGCGATTCAGATATCCGTCTTGATTTGTCGCATTTTGATAATGGAAGTTATATCATACAATGTGGCGATATGGTGGAAAAGGTGGTTTTAATGAGATAAAAGTCTTATTTCGATCTTGACTAGTCAAGTATAACACTGATATTTTGGATTTATGATTTATGATCTTTTAGATCTTTACAATATACCAGGATGCATGTCCCGGTATATTGTAAAATCATATATATAGATAAGATATTTGTATAGAATTAAAATCAAAAATTAATTTTAGTTCTTCACTTTTACAAATCGTAATTGTTCTGTTCTTTGATTGCCAATTAATTGAACCGTATAATTTCCTGGCAACAAATTTGAAACATCAATTGTGTTCAAATCTTTGTATAATTTACAATTCATAATTTGAATTCCGGAAGAATTGAAGATTTTAATGTATTGGTAATTATTTTTATTTAACAAATGGAAATAATTTGTAACAGGATTAGGGTAAAAGTTTGTTCCGCTAAAAGATTCTTCATTAAAATATTCTGGTAATTGAGTCAATTCAATATTGAATGCTTGAGTATTGTTGTTTTCATCTACTTCTTGTATAAAATTAAATGGGTCGATTACCCCTAACACTTTATAATTTCCTGCTTCTAAAGTGTCAGGCAATATCAATACAGCATTCGTTTCTATTATTGTATCTGTAAATGGACCAATAATTTCAGTTTGATAGAAAAAATAATCAGTTATATCCTGAAATTCATCAGTTGAGAGATAATATCCAATACTAAAAGGTGAGATAGAATCCAAACCAGAATAGGAAAAGAAAAATGTGCATTTTAGAGTATCTCCCGGAGAGTAATAATATCCATTATGTGTATCCCAGCCTGATTTAAGATCAGTATTCCAGACAGGATTAAATGTAATAGGAATGGCTTTAACATTATTATTTTCATTTTTTTCGTTATTGTTATTATTATAATCTGCAATAATGAGAATATAACACTGATTATTCATTGAACCATATGGTAAATTTATGCCAGTACTATAATTTCTGTGACTGTTGGAACTAACATAGCTGTTATATTGTTCAGAAATGTATAAATCATTACTATCATATACAGTATCGTTGGATAGATAAAACCTTGAATAACTGGAACTAGACTCTTTATTACCGAGATTTCTTATGTAATAATAAAGGGTTGTATAATCTCCCGGATAAAGATTATTTCCCTGGACCGAAGCATCCGTAATAACCAAATCGACAAAGGTTTCAGTAATGTTAACTAATATTCTCATAGAATTGTTTGATTCATTAGTTTCTGATACAGTATTCAACATATCTGCTACTGCAAATAAATAGTATGTCCCTGTTTTAATTGTTGAAGCTATGGATACATATGCATTTATTGTTCTGGAGTTCCCACCACTAATTCTTGAATTTGAGTAATATCCAAGGTAAGTATCCTCGAGTGGATTCAGAATGGTATCGAGCGAAATATAGAACTTTGTATCTGATGTTGAACATTCTGTTGTACCATTATTTATCAGTGTATAGTTAACGTAAGTATAAGAGCCGCTAGGAAGATTGGTATTAGTTACAGAAAGATTTGTCATCAACAGATCCACATCTGAATAAATAACATTAATCTTTTTGTAGGCAATATTATTTATCTCATTTGACTCATTTATAACCTTCTGATAATCTGCCATAGTAATAATATAATATTTACCTGTATCCATATTTTCAGGAATAGTCAGATACTGGTATTCATAGCTATAGTCATTACTATAAAGCGAATATGTATAATCACTTCCCATAAGTATATCATTAGCATCCAGCAGGGTATCATTTGAAAGATAATATCCCACATATGAGGAACCTGCGTTTGAATTACCTATATTTCTAATGTTACATGATAAATAAACTTGTTCCCCTGATGCAAGAATGTTTTTATCTATAGTTAGGTTTTCCACTTTAAGATCGAGAAATGCAGGATAGATAACAAAGTCAACAAACGAGATATTATTATCCTCAGATTTTTCCTGAACATTTTTTAAATAATCTGAAACCAGAAAAAGGCGATACGTGCCTATGCTTAAATTGCCGGGAATTTGAGGATACCCATAAATATTAATATGACTATTTCTGGATAAGCTGGAAACATTATAATACCCAATTAGTTCGTCTGAATTTTCATCAAAAATTGTATCGGATGATAAATAATATCCCACTTTGGTTTCAATACTATTGGTTGAACCTTCATTATAAAAGTTGTAATTAAAATTTAGTGTTGAGCCTGGTATAATTGTAGTATTTGTAATATTGATGTTATCTATTCTGAAATCTATGTCTGGCTTCATTATTCCGACTACCCTCGCAGTTAAATTATTATTTTCATTTGTTTCTTCAATTTTATTCAGATAATCTGCTTTAGCCATGAGATAATATACTCCATCATCAATACTATCAGGTATTGTAATAGAGAAAGAAAAATAGGAGGAATTAGAAGGATTAATGGAAGATACTGTGTTTTTATAAAGTTGAATTCCTCCGGTATCTTTTGAATTTGTAGCAAGATATACAATAACATCTGAGGATGGTGCAATGGATGAACCCTCATTTCCTATAGTAAAACTAATATTTACCGGTTTTCCTTTTAGTATTAAAGACGTATTAAGACTCATACTTTCTATCCGCAAATCAATTGTTGGTTCGCTAACATGAATTGAAACAGGTGCAATATTGTTTTTTTCATCATTTTCGAAGACAGTATTATAATCATCAATTTTTGCAATAATGTAATAATAACCGGTATCTATGTTTTGTGGTAAATTAAATGAGCGTGTAATATTTGATATAGTGCCCTGATTCAATGAATAATAATTATATTCGAATAAACGGTTCTTTAAATCCGCAATATCCAAAATGGAATCGGCGGAAAGGTAAAACGCTAATTCTACATCTGAGACTGAACTTCCTTCATTAGTTGCCATACCTTTAAAAATTATTTGTGCACCAGATGGAATATCAGTTTCTTCAATGTAACAGTTTTTAAGCGCTAATTCAGGATTTGGTGCAATAACAGGAAAGTTATCGACAGTAATTTTTTCATATTTAATATTATTATTTTCATTAGTTTCAATAATATTATTGTAATAATCAGCAATCACAATCAGATAATAAACTCCGTCCGGTGTGCCAGAAGGTATGTAGGCATTTGTATTTGTGTTGATTAAGTTATTAGGATAAAGATCATAAGCATAAAATGATTGAATATACTTGTCATTTGAATCAAATATTGAATCCGTTGATAAATAAATTCCTAATGAAGCAGAGCTTATACTTTGGTTACCCATGTTTTTTATTAAAGTACTAATATTAAATGAATTAGATGTTCTTAAAGTCTTCAAAGGAATATCAATTCCAATTAAGTTCAAATCAAATTTGGCTTCTCCTACATTAACGGGAGTATATATTACATTATTTGCAGTATTAACTAGGTCTATCGAATGAGTTGGATCAGCAACTGCAAATAAATAATAATTACCATATGGAATGGTATCGTAAAAATATAGACTATAATTATCAGTTATGGAAGAGTAAGGATTGATAGAATAGACATAATCTTTTCCTAAGGGGATATCATCTAATATATTTGGTAGAGAATCATTGGGAATATTTAAGATGGTATCTTTAGATAGGTAAAAATTTGTATAAAAACTGTTAATCGTTATCGCACTGTTATTTGTATAATTGCAGGAAACAGCAAAGTATTGACCATATGCTATGGTTGTTGACAGGGGTTTTATCCCAGTAAAATTTATGTCGGCTTCATAAGATGTAACAAGAACGGGTTGGAATAATAAATTATTCGTTTCGTCATTTTCCTGAATACTATCGGGTGAGTCAACTTTACTAATAAGAAAATAAAGTCCGTCAGGTACACTGTCAGGATTATTAAACTGCAAATTTACAGAACAGTAATTTGAAGAATTATAAATATCATTTGAATGGTGAGTATAAATCAATTTATCTGTTGAATCTAATATTTCATCCTTAGAAAGGTAGAAACCTGTATATAAATCTTTAATTATATAATTACCAGTATTATAAATATAATATCTCAGACTGTTATTAATATTCTTATAAAGAATTTCAGCATTATTAGAATAATATTCTTGTATAGAGAGATCAGCTTGTTTTGGTTCTATGTTAAAATAAAAAATTTTATAATTATTAGCTTCATTCAATTCATCAATAATATTCTGATTGTCAGTGTGGATTATAAGATAATATGTGCCAACGGGTAAATCTTCAGGAAGCGTAAAATTGCTTGAAATGTATTTATAACCACCTGAATATAGATTTGCGCTCAATTTGGATAGCAATAGGATATCAGAATTGTCTAATAAAGTATCAACAGATAAATAAAAGCCTGTATAAAATGTGTCAATTTTTGTTTGACCTAGATTAGCCACATCGATATAGATAGATATAGAACTTCCGGCAGAAAAATTCAGATTATTTGAAAAATTCACATAACTAATCGCAATATCCTTGACAGTATTCTGAATAAAAACGGGGAGGTAAAAAATATTATTTGATTCATTTGTTTCATCTATCTGATCGGCATTATCAATTTTTGCAATGATATATTGATTTCCTGGAGTAGCATTCGTAGGAATAGAGGTTGATACTTGTAAAAGGTATTCGCTTGCATGACCCATATAATCTAAGGAATACGAATAAAACAATTGGTCCGATGCATCCAGAACACTGTCTGTAGAAAGATAATAACTAAATATAACATTTTGAATCATTAGATATCCTGTATTTGAATATAATGTATTTATGCCAATAATTAAACCAGGAGCCAGAGATTCTGAGGTGAGAGTTACATTGTTTATTAGCAAATCTGTTTGAAAAGTGTCTGAAAAACAGGAGATTGAAGCATTAAATCCTTCATTATTACCTGCTCCGTCCGAGACTAATTTAAGAGTAAGTGCCCCAGAAGGATTTGAAGAATAGACAAACGTATCAAGTAAATAGTTATAACTTCCAACCATTGGCATACTGGGATCAGTGCCATTAAAAATATGCAGCGAATCACCTGTGTTATCTAAATTCAGATAGTTAAAAGTCAATTGAATTTTTTTATCCGGAGAATCTGGAATTAATGTAATCATACCATCTGCATTATTAGTATAATTACCATTTGGTCCGCCATTATCATATATCATACCTGTACAGGTTGTAATAACTGTATCACCAGTATAAGGCATTAAAAAATCCTGAGTATAAGAGATTGCTTCACTCGATAATAAAATTATCCAAATCCATAAAATATGTTTTATTGCTTTCATAGTGCGGTTGATGAGGTTAATATTGATAATTTATGATGATTACTGTATCACTATCATATAAACTATTTTTTAAATTCAATTTCAAATATATAATTTGATTTTTAAATATGGATCACTTAACCATCAGAAATATGAACATTGAGAAGTTGGATTTAATTTTTTTTGATAAACACTATTAATTGTATATTCTACAGGTAATTTTCATAGATGAATGCCGGAATCCACAATGTTTATTACATCAGGTAGTTTTTTATAAAATTTTACCTTAGTACAATTAGCATATTAATCAGAACAAAATACCTATGTTGATAAAAAATGAATAATTGGTATCATTAATCTATTCCATATATTCCTTTAATCTATCCGATGCCACAAAAATCTTATTATTCCAGTAATCCAGTGCCGCTTTATCAGTCCCCATTTTTGTCTGTTTTCTGAATTCGTTGAATTCATCCGTCAATGCCTGCATGGTGTTATTGTACTTTTCCTGGAACAAGGGATTGGGATCAATTCCAAATTTGGTTTCTGAAAGTTCTTTCCGGAGTTGCCGGGCATGAAGTTCATACAGGTCAAACATTAGCCGGAAGTAGGTTAACCCCAAATCAGATTTAGCTTTAGGACTAACCCATGATTTGGATCTGTCAAATACGGCCTCAATATGAAATTTGAGTTTGGAAAATGCTGTTGCCCTGGTGTAATTTGCAAACAAGAAACAAGTTGCCTCAGCACCAAGTCCCGAAAAATCCATTGGCTCGCCCTGAAAGTCAGTCCAGGATAATTGGTAATTTTTATTCCAATGAATTGCGTCGGCTGAGGTGTTAATTTGAGCTATTGAATAACTGTAGATTAGACTTCCAGATAGTATGATTCCGACAAGTTTCTTCATGGCAATTCTGATATTTAAATTGTTTGGTTAAAATTGATTTATGTCTTTATTTTAGCGGAAATCGGGATGGGGAATAAGTGGTTTTCAAAAAAAATCATGTTCTAAGTTAATAAATTTTCAATATTTGCATAAGCATATATAAACTGATAGAATTCTATAATATGAAATCGATAGATACTTATTTTAATAAAGCGGACATAAAAAAGCTGACAGATAATTTCTTTAAGGTTATTGACAATGACTGGATGCTGATAACAGCCGGCACCAGCGACTCATTTAATATGATGACTGCCAGCTGGGGAACTTTGGGTATATTATGGAATAAACCTATTGCTATCTGTTTTATTCGTCCTCATAGATATACTTTTGGTTTTGCAGAAAAGGCGGAGCATTATTCCCTGAGTTTTTTCACAGAGACACACCGGAGAATCTTAAATATCTGTGGAAACAAATCGGGAAGAAATATTGATAAAATTGCTGAAACCGGACTGGTTCCATTAATAACGGAACATGAAAGCATAGGTTATGAACAGGCTCGTATGGTTATCGAATGTAAGAAATTATATGCTGATTATTTGAAAGAAAGCAATTTTATTATTCCTGAAATTGCCAGGAAAAACTATCCTGC
Organism: uncultured Bacteroidales bacterium; assembly: GCA_963781805.1. GTDB lineage: Bacteria > Bacteroidota > Bacteroidia > Bacteroidales > UBA10428 > JAFGPL01. The sequence goes on along the minus strand of CAWAHF010000004.1, from coordinate 2,452,870 downwards.
AAAAGATTATCACAAATTTTATATAGGAGAAATTTTAAACTGTTATGTAAAATAGATGACCCAATTAATAAGGAGATCCTATTCCTTTTTTTTATCCTAAAATCTCTAAAACTTATTGAAGGTCTGAAAACAATTATTATCGATTGCTGTTTTCAAGTTATGATAAGATTGCAGTTAATGAATAAACCTTATCTATCGTGTATAGAGACCAAAGATCTTCACGATAATGTTATTAATGTGAAGTACAACAAATTCATTATTTTTCTGAATTCTAATAAATTATATTTAAATTTTCATAAATAATTTTTATATTTATGCAATTAGCAGAATGTCAAATCAGTATAAGGATTCAAAACCTCTTAGACGTTTTATTATGGATTTAATTTAAGGAGTACATGCCAAAACTGATATTAGCATTTATAAAAATGTTGAAACCTAATTTACTTTTTGAACTTTAACTATAAACATTAACAGATGAAACGGTTAGCTTTATTTTTAGTACTGATGTTAACAATTTTTACCTCAACTCTTTATGGTCAACAGGATACGGTTACACAGGATACATTAAAATTTTGGAAATTTGCAGGTATTGTCAGTCTTAATTTTTCTCAAACCCAATTTTCTGATAACTGGCAGGCTGGAGGTGAAAGTTCGATAGCCGGACTTGGGCTGTTAAATGTTAAGGCAAAATATAAGAAAAACAAAACTAGCTGGGAGAATATCCTGGACATGAAATATGGATTGACCCAACAGAAGGATAAATCACCACGCAAAAATGACGACAATTTGGAGATAACCTCTAACTATGGTTACAAAGCATTTGAGCATTGGGATTATAGTGCAAATCTGGATTTTAGAACCCAGATGGCAAAGGGTTATAAAGACGGAGATCCTGATTCTGCCGTAATTTCCAAATTTTTAGCCCCGGCTTATATCCAGTTAGCACTTGGTATGGTTTATGAACCTAGCGATCACTACTCTTTGATACTATCTCCAGTGACCGGTAAAATAACCCTGGTAAATGATAATGAACTGTCCAAAGCAGGTCGTTTTGGTGTGAAACCGGGCGAAAAGGCAAGATTTGAGTTTGGGGCTTCATTAACAACAACCGTTTCAAAAGAGATATTAAAAAATGTTACGTTAAATTCCAAACTTGGATTATTTTACAATTACCTGGACAGTCCCCAGCTTGATGTTAACTGGAATATACTGATTAATATGAAAATTAATAAGTTCTTGGCAGCCAATATTATATCACAATTGATTTATGATAAGGATCAAATTGACCAGGTTCAGTTCAAAGAAATAATTGGACTTGGTCTTACCTATACTTTCTAGTCCGGATATCCGATAATTTGAAAAGCGCCAGGTATGGCGCTTTTCTGTGTGTTCTTTCCGAGTCTTAAATTAACACGTAAATTAACCTGTAACGTAATTTGATACTAATTTACAGCATGTTGTACTATAATTGCAACAAATTTTGATCAATGGGTTATATCCTTTTATGAAGGTGTGATTTTTTGTGAGATTAGTACACTAGAAGAAGCAAATTTTAGACCTGTTTATTTAAGGGCATAGGCAATAAAGATTCCGAGATAGTTACCCAGAGCATATCCAACTATACCGACTGTTAGACCTGTAAGAATTACTTCCCTGTTTTTAAGAGCACCAGCGACCACTGGCACAAATGGAGGGGAGCAAATGAGCGCTATTCCGGAAATAATTACTGTATCTGCGTCAATTTTGAAGAATTTGGCTATGAGGGCATGCAACAGATGAGATCCAAACATCGCCAGGCCAACATAGTAAAAAAGCGAAAATGAGATATTGGCCAGTTGTTTTAAATCTGCCATAGAGGAAACCGCAATACAAAAAATGAGAATAATATACATACCAAGCTGGAAGGTTTTATTAATTGCTTTTATCTTAGGAATCAAAGAACTCAGTATTCCGAACGTAGTTATAAAAAGGATTGTAGCAGCTGTTGAATAATCTTCCGGCAAAAGTTTACCCAACAAAAAACTTACTCCTAAAATTAATATCGATAAACCAAAGGAGGCAAGCAAAGGCAAAAATGTTTTTTTTTCAAAAAAGCCTTTATATGATTCGAATTCATCCTCAATATTCATATTTTTTTCTTCCTGAATATTAACTTCGGATTTTTTAAAAGGCGGAAGAAAAAGAAGAAAAACTTTTTGTCCGACGGAAAGGATAAAAAGCAGATAAATTGCCCCGAGAGCAACCTCATAAGTATGGGTCATGATGTATAATCCGTTGTCGACATTTAATGCTGTTTTAATAGCTGCCATATTGGGTGTTCCGCCTGTATAAATGCCTGTTAACATTCCTGCAACCTTCCATATATCCGGTATTTTTCCCTTATATATCCAATATCCGACCAAAAGCATAACCACTACTGAAAAAATGCCTATAAATAATGATGCCAGCGCAGAACCTGCAAGTTTAAACCACCTTTTTATATCCATCGAGAATAAAATCAACGGAAGCGCCAGGGGAACGGTAATGGTGGTAAGCAGATTCTGATATTTTAATGCACCTTCAGGCAGAACTCCGCTATTTCCGATGATCAACCCAATCCCATAACAAATAAGCACAGCGCCAATTTTTTTTACTACCGAATATTTGCTTTCGAGATAAATGATAATGATTGGTGCAATCACAAACAGAAGAATCATAAGAATGTGCCTGATATCCATCTTCTTAATTTTTAAATGTTTAGAAAACTCGTTCTCGACAGCGCGGCATATCAACAGGTTGAGAAGACAAAAACTTCATTTTTCAAATATATGAAAAATTAGAAATTAGGCAGGTATTTTGGGAAATACTGTTGCTGAAAGAATGTTTATTCTGAATCAATTGTTGTTTAATTTAGAATATTTCATGTTTCACTTCATTATTCCGCGTTCCGAGTGTTGCCAAAGCTCAACGGAGACATCAGCACCACCTGAACGGATGGTGGCTTAAGCGACTGCAAAGCATCTCACCTGAGAGCGAAATGAAAAGGTTTTAATTTAATTAAATGATAACAAATTTTTTAGATTTTTAAGTGTTACTGGTTTAGTTTAAGTGTATAATTGGTAGAATAATTTTTCCCGTCATCGGCATAGGACACAGCTATAAAATATTTTCCGGCAGGCATCATAACAGTTGTAATACTTTCGTTACTGGTAGCGCCGTTACTTTGTCCGATCACCGTTTTCATATCTCCACTCAGGAAATATAAATCCAGATCTGCATTTGAATTGCTGGCTGATAAAGACAATTTTACTGTGCTTGCATTACCTAATCGCAATACATATAAATCCTCCAGCCAGTCATATAATGTAATACCAACACCACCCGAAAAGCTGACATACCATGCACCATAAGTATTTCTGTGACTGAGTTCTTCCTGGTAACTTACACTACCATAAACCGTTAATTTTTTATAATCAAGCATTTGGGCATTATAATCATACATGTTCAAATTACCGCTAATCTCATTGACATTAATAGTAGTTCCCTCAAAATCAACATACCCCTGCATACCGTCGTTACCATTACCACAATCTGTCGAGCCTAATCCTTTGTCGCCTCCTTCAACATCGAGATCAGCACCTGATGCCGAAATTGAAAGCGTATTTGATGCATTTAAAATGATATTACCGCCATCTCCTGCGTTACAACCACACCGGATGGATGAAGTGATATAAGAATACATACCGCTTCCTCCATATACGTTGATAGGATTGCTAACTGTAATATTCTCAGCATTTATGGTTAGTGTTCCGCCATCGGTCCCTGTACAATTGTTACATGTTGAAGACATGGTTTCACTCTTACCCTGCTTACCATATAAATAGATGGTTGAATTAATATAGACATTACCACTAATATTTAATGTTAGGTCCGGAGCATCGTGATAGGGTGAACAGGTCGGAAATTCAGTTGAGATACTGCTGTTGATATTGATATTCTGTGCGGTTATGGTAACTGAACTTTCTGAGGATGGAATTTTTAATATACCATTGATATCCAATGTACCGAAGGTTAATGTGGAGCTGATATTCAATAAATCCTGAAGTGTACCTCCCGGAAACGAATAGCTGATTATTTTCGAAGTCAATATAATATTTCCCAAACTGGTAGAATAATTGCTCAAGGCTATTTTTTTAGTTTCATACTGATTATGTTGTATTTCAAGTGTATCAACTGTTGCCAGTGTAGTTTTTCTTATAGTACCATTATTATTAACTGATTGAATCAGGAATTCTCCATAAGGAGTATTTATGAACTTATAAATAAACATATCCTGTCCCAAGATAATTCTCAGAATTAAAACAGAAGTACCATAGTCTTCAGTAAAATCAGGTGAAAAGGTATGAATGCCCGAAAGGTAATTTTGATTTACAATATTTTTCAGCCATCTTCCAGTAAGATCATAGATATCGATGCTAACAGGCTCATTTTTACAGATTAATTTTATTATACCATTTTCAATAATACATCTTTCTTCCGATCCATCTTTTTCTATTCCGGTTGAAATACTTGCGTTTAAGCTAAATGTACCATTAGAAGCAGAAGTCGTCTGGATACTTCGGTGATTTGTCAGACAAATGGTTGCTCCGCTTACAAGCGCGGCATTGCTGTTTTTAAGGGTACCTGTGATGTTGACAGTTTGGGAATTTGCGACAGGAAATAAAAAAATAATTCCCATGGTGATGAAACATTTCAAAGAGTTTCCGATTAACTTTTTCATTGTTGGTGGATTTAATGGTTAGATTACCTGAATAATTGACAAATGAGTTTAATTCCAATAGTTTATCGGTTCAAATAACATCACCCAATGTCATATGTACATTGGGTGATGGGAACTTTAAACTAACGTATGAAGTTGATAAGCGATGATGAATTAAGCAAAACGATTTACCTATCGATAAAAAAAGTAATCTGTAAAATATTATAAACCAATTATCTGTTCTCTGCCAGATATGAATTGTAGTAGTGTAAAAAAGGAATTGTCTGATATTAAATGCGACTCTGAAATTCTTCATACAGAAATGAGTTATGCATCAATGCATTTGGTTACTATTACCGTAAAAATAGGCTTATCATAGGCTGAAATTCAAATATTTGTGGTAAACAACCCGGGGTTGTGGTAAATGGTTATTAAAGCGGGGTGAAATTCAGCAAAGGGTTTCAAAAATAAATGAATATAAACAAGACAATATATTTATGAAGGGATATATTGAATTACAGACTCCTTGGCCACATTTCAATGTTCAGTATTTTTTTAATGTTTTCGAGATGAGAACGACCAATAGGAATTTTTGTATTTTTTAACCAGACTGAATTATAATCAATGGCAGTAATATAATTAATATTAATACAAAAGGATTTATGTACCTGCAAAAAGATAGCTGAAGGTAATTTATCGATAAATTCTTTTAAGGTTGATCGTACAAGGTGTTTATTTTCTGTACAGTACAATTCCAGATAATTATTATCTGATTTTATGTACATAAGATTTTCAAACAAAATCTTCACCAGCATATAGTCCTTACGAATAAAAATGCTGTCCTTAAAAATAACATTCTCTGCATCTTCAGTCTGAGTATTTAGCTGATAGTTTTGATTTGCATCACTGTTAAATATGGCTATCTCAATGGAAGTATATAAATCGTCTTTTTCAAATGGTTTTACAATGTATGCATTTGGTTTAACCAGTTTTGCTTTTTCAACGGTTCCTTTATCCGAATGGGATGTGATAAAAATAATGGGTATGTGATACTTGTCTTTAATTTTTTTAGCAAGTTCTATTCCATTATCACCACCTCTTAATTGTATGTCTACAAGCGCGATATCTGGCACTTCACTTGCCAGATAACCTTCAGCTTCCCGGCTGTCGCATGCTATTCCCATTACTTCATAATGTAATTCCTGTAACATCTCTTTCATATCTTCTGCGATGATTAGTTCATCTTCAACTATCAATATTCTTATCTTGCTCATACCGTTGTGTAAATAATCAATTTTCCTGTAAATATACCAGATATTATGCCTATTTCAGACAAGTTAGCCTGGAAAATTGTTAACCGGTCAAAATCTAGCATCTATTGATAAATTATCTTATAAAGTTTTCATATCCAACTAAATGAAATCATTTTTGAGTTTTTACATTTTCGTGGAACCGAATGTAAACGGAAGTACCATGTGTATTGTCAAAATTTACGTGTCCGCCTATTTGTTTTGTCAGTAGTTTTACGAGCTTTAGTCCCAGTGTATTTGATTTTTCAGGATCAAAATCTTTTGGCATCCCCGGGCCATTGTCCGATAGACATAACAGATAATCATTAGTTGAATTTGAAGAAAAATTAATAGAAATGGTTCCATCAGTGCTGTCGTTGAATGCATATTTATAAGCATTTGTGGCAAGTTCATTGGTAATTAAACCGAGTGGTATGGCAACATCAATATCCAATTTTATTTTTTGTGTATTCAGAACATATTTGATATTCCTGCCTGGTTTTTTATAAGCACTCTGTAACGATGACATTAACTGCTCAAGGTATTCTCCAAAATCAATTTTAGAAAACATCTCCGATTGATAAAGCAACTGGTGAATCAGAGCCATTGATTTTACGCGGCTCTGACTCTCTTTAACTGCCTTCTTTGTATTGCTATCTTCTATTGAGCCCGACTGTAGATTAAGCAAACTGCTTATTACCTGCAGGTTATTTTTAACGCGATGATGAATTTCTTTTAACAATGCTTCTTTTTCTTTGTTGGCTTTTCTTGATTTTTGGTAACTGAAGTATACAAAAATCGAGGAAACACTGATAATGAGTCCCACCAACATTGAAAAATTACGGACAATTTTGTTTCGCTTTATTTGAGTTTCGTATTTAAGTGTCTTCTGCAAATGGTTAAATTCAACCTCATTTTGTTTTTTATCAAATTCATGTTGCATTTCAAGTTGGGTGATGCTTTTCAGGTTTTCACGATTGATCATACTATCGCTGATTTCATAATGCACAAGGATATTTCTGTATGCATTTTCATAGGATTTAAGTTGGGCATATATTCTACTAAGTGATCCGGAAGCCTCAAGAATTACATCCTGATAGTTGTATTCTTCTGCTATTTTCATGCTTTGTTCAAGCAACCGAATAGCTTGTTTATCGTCTTTTTTCAAATGGTTAATTTTGCCCGATAGCATATAATTTAAAGCAATACCCATCTGATTGTTTATTTCCTTATTTAATTTAAAGGCTATTGACGTATATTTTAATGCCGAATCGGCTTCTTCTTTGAGATAATAGGTTAACCCAATATTATACAAAGAGTTGCTTATTCCGGGTTTGTAATTCATTTTTTTACGAATTGCAAATGATTTTAAATGATACTCAAGTCCTTTCGAAAATTTATTTAATCCATTAAATGCCTGACCCATATCACTGTATGTATTGCTTAGTTCAAATTCATCATTCAGTTTGAGGAGGATTTGTTCCTGTTTAAGATAATACGTAATCGCATCATTATATTCATGCAAGTAAAGATTAGCCAATCCAATATTACCCAGTGCATTACCAATCTCATCGGAATCATTTGATTCTTCGGCCAGTTTGAGTGCCTTAAAATACGCTTCAATGGCTAATTTCAAATATGTCTGATCTATATAATAATTACCAAGCTGGATATAACTGTTTGCCAGCTTTTTTTTATCATTCAGTTTTTCTGCAGCTGAGATAAGCTCATTCATGTATTCATCCACTGCCTTCTTATTATTCAAACGATTGTTGATAAAGATTAATCCGATGATGCAGTCATAGATTCCGGAAAAATCTTTTAATTCTTCAAAATACTTTTTGCTTACAAGCATACATTGCAGCGATTTGGTCATCTCTGACCTGGCACTGTAAACATAGCTAAGACCACTCTGTGTTTTTGCCATACCTTTGATTTCATTGCTGGTTTTGAATACATCAAAGGCTTTAAGGTAATTATTTAATGCGCTATCATACTGGAATTTATAAAAAAAAGCTGTTGCCAGATATAAATATGAATTCCCGATTCCTAGATAATATTTTTCAGGGATGGAGCTTTGCAGGTTTTTGTACATCAATTCAATTGCACTGTCAGGTTTTGCTCTTACCAGCTTTATTGCCCTTCTGATTCTTGTATTAATTAGCAAGGTATCAGCATTATAAGATAAAGAAGAATATTTTTTTATTACTCTCTTATTCTGGTCGAATAGAGGAGTTGCTTGAGAAATATGACCAAAACAAAATCCGACGAACGAAATGAGAACTAACCGGGAAAATGAATTCATATAAGTAACGGCTTGGTTTTCAATTCACAATATTAATATAAAAATATTATTTTGTAAAATCTAAAGGGAATAATTCCGGGTTTCTGGGATTCTCAGGTAATCCGGGGGCATCAGATTTCCAGTTCACCCTCTTCCCATTGTTTAAACCGTAGGGATAACAAAGCCAGGACATTGCTAAAAGTTTGCAGGGCTGCCTCCGTCTCTTTGCTAATTTCTTTTCCCTTCAGGCGCATTAGCAATAAACCATACAACCCGTCAAGACAAGTTTCTATATCACTGATATTTTGATCAGGTAATTTGTTTTTTAATTCATCAATATTGAATTTAGCCTGATTATAATAACTCAGGTACTTTCCATCATTATTTTGATATAATATTCTCTGATGTAAATCATTCATCCGGTTAACAACTTCTTGAACGAGATTAAGATGTCCCTTATCTTTGATACCCTCTTCGTGCATCATCACTATTAAATTGGCATACCAGTTCTTTATATCCTCTTTTACAGTTTTTGATTGCTTATATTGCTCAATTAAGTTCTTCTCGATTAGATTCATATCAAACTGATAAGCTCTGATGAGATCTTCAACCTGCCACATGTAGAGCACGTATTCTGCTATATTTGATTTTCGTTTTTCAGTCGCAATAAGCATCAGTCGTCGTAATTTTTGATTAGATTGTCCAATACTCTTCTTTCTCTCTTGGTGGGTCGCCCGGTTCCCGGATCCCGTTTCACGAAGAATGAATCATTAATCTTAAGTTTTTCAAGTTCCTCCGGTGAAGTCAGATCTTCCACAAATTCTTTGACCAGCTTGGCTGAAAGTCTGTTTCCTGGAATTCCCAGAATCTTATAGGTATAAATCACAGGAAGTTTTCTGATTAGAATTGTTTCGCCAATATGCATTTCTTTCGATGGTTTGGCTTCCTGGCTATTAACAAGCACTCTGCCTTTTTTACATGCTTCTGTTGCCTGATTTCTGGTTTTGTATACCCTTACTGACCAAAGCCATTTATCTATTCTCACTTGCTGAATTTTTACCTGAAATGTAATTATTCAAAAGTACAAAAAATAAATTTCTTTAGCCGGTGTTATCGTCCTGCCTTTTTGGTTAACAGGTTAAGATAATGGGAGTTCAAGGTAAAATCGTGTACCAAAACCTTTTTCAGACCGAAAATAGGTTTTTCCTTTCAGGTACTTTTCTCCTAGAAGTTTTATGCTGTAAGTACCCAATCCTCTGTTTGCACCTTTGGTTGAAAATGATCTCTGAAATACCTGAAGTTTCACTTCTCTGGACATCTCATCAAAATTATGAACCCAAAAAACAACAGATTTTTCATTTTTTTGATTTCCAATAACAACTTTGCCATTTTCAGGAGTTGCCTCCAGCGCATTTTTCAACATGTTAGTTATAATTCTGTTTAGCAGTAAGGTATCTGCTTTGAAGCTTAAATTTACTGAGTGAGCATCTATTTCTATTTTTTTTTTACTTGCAGGCGGATGATTTATGATCTGCTTAACATTATTGGTAATTACTTCCAATGACAGAACAGGTTTAAGTTCCACCACTAAATCCCCGCTTTCAGCATCCAATAAAGATCTTTGAGAAAGAATTTCCTCTGTAAGTTCTTCACTTAATGAACCTGCGATAGCCAGGTATTCCTGTATTTTGTTAATATCCTTAATCTCTTTTAGTAAATCAAGGAATCCGTTAAGACTACCAGCTTTATTTACAATATCGTGAAAAAAAATCTTTTCAAGAATTCTTCTTCGTTTTTCATAACTGATATCATTTAGAGTAAGTATAGTAAAATGTTCTTTTTCCCAGTAAAAGGAGTAGCAGAAACTAAATAATCAGCCGAAACTTCTTCATTGTTAATCCTTGATGTAATTCTGCTTTCTCCAATTATTTTTTTGTTGGTTTTCTGACTATCTAAAACTGCTCTAACAGTACCGCAAACCATGCAATAATCTGAGGTACCACAACCACCTGTATTGTTGGTGGCATTAATACACGATAAAGCTTCGCCAGGTCCTAGTCCGAGAATATCCTCTAAGGATATACCTCCCAGAGTCTGCAATAAAACATCATTTGAAAAAACAATTTGACGTTGTTCATTAAGAATGGTGGCTACATACGGAAGCGCATTTAAAAGTTCTTTGAATTGCGCTATTGATTCAATTGCGTTTTTATCAATCCATAGCTTTTCTTTCGAGGCTTTTTTTGAAGATGCAAATAACGAATCCATATTCTGAAAAATTTATACCTCTATTAAAGTTACTAAAAACCTGCCAGATCTTAATATGGCAAGTAAATAATTAAGTATTTTTATCTCAAATAATAAATAGTTGAAGCTAATTTTAAAAAAAGAGGGCTTATGTATCTATAATTCATTTTGGTCGTATAAAAAATTATATTTATAAAACATAGAATCATGAAAAGCAAAATTTTGAAGACATCCAAAAGTTTATTCTCGATAGCTATACTGGTGGCACTAGTATTAAACAGTTGTGAGAAAGATAAGGAGGAAAAACTGCAGTTACCACCTGAATTGGCATTTCTGATAGATTTATCACCATTTAGTGCCGATACCAAAACCACCGCAGGTATTGAAACCGGAACAAGGGCAAACATTACTTATGCAGCGGGAGTAGTTTTTTTCTGGGATCTTGCCATTATCGGAGTTATGGCTCTGCCTACTGCAGCATATGTTAAAGCGTTCGAATATCAACCACAACGGGTTGCAAACAATAAATGGAAATGGAGCTATTCTGTACCCGGAATAAGCACCACTTACACAGCAGACTTATATGGAGAAATTGTTGGCGCTCAAATTCAGTGGGAGATGTATATCTCTCAGCAGGGTGGCTTTACAAACTGGCTCATGTTTGATGGAGTTTGTAATACCGAAAGAACAGAAGGATATTGGAAACTTTATGAATATTCACTTACTCCTGCCGAAGTAATCAGAATAGACTGGACCTATAATTGGGAAGAACAGACCGGGAGTGTAAAATATACTTACACTAAGGAAGGTACAAATGAAAATGGAAACTACCTGGAATATGGATTAACGACCAATACCGATTTTAACGCTTTTTATAACCTGTATAATAAGTCTGATGATAAATTATTTAACATAAATTATAATACCACGACCCACGAAGGAAACATTGAATATGATGCTAATTCTTATTGTTGGGATAGTTTAGGATATGACGTTGATTGCGCTGAATAACAAAGCATTGCACTAATAATATCCCGGATTCTTTTCCGGGATTTTTTTTCTGAATTTTTCAGAATAGAGTAGGAAAAGCTTATGATGTGGTAAACTAATTAGTATAAACCTTTTAGATAAAGATTAAACTGAAATTTATCATACTTCCATTGGAATATTTTTTGCAAATTTATTGATTAATATTACCAGTCATGGATTTGAAAAACGTAATGCTTAACCTTGAGAAACATTATCCTGATGAGCCTGAATATCATCAGGCAGTGAGAGAGGTACTTGAATCGATACAGGATGTTTATAATCAGAATCCTCATTTTGAGTCTGCGGGCATAATTGAGAGATTGATAGAACCCGACAGAGTTCTTTCATTCAAAGTCCCCTGGCTGGATGATGAAGGAAATGTTCATGTTAACCGCGGTTACAGAGTGCAGTTTAATAATGCAATTGGCCCTTATAAGGGTGGATTAAGATTTCACCCGAGTGTTAATATCAGCATTCTTAAGTTTCTGGGCTTTGAACAGATATTTAAAAACAGTCTTACTACGTTACCTATGGGTGGAGGTAAAGGAGGATCGGATTTTCAACCCAAAGGAAAATCAGATAAAGAAATCATGCGGTTTTGTCAGGCATTCATGCTGGAATTATGGAAAATAATTGGTCCTGAAACGGATGTTCCTGCAGGTGATATTGGGGTAGGGGCCAGAGAGATCGGTTACCTGTATGGGATGTACAAAAAACTCACTCACGAGAACACCGGAATATTGACTGGAAAAGGTTTGAACTGGGGTGGCAGCCTGATTAGGCCTGAAGCCACAGGATTTGGAGTCGTTTATTTCACCAAGGAGATGCTGGCTACTAAAGGACATTCATTCGAAGGAAAAAAAGTTGCTGTTTCAGGATTTGGAAATGTTGCCTGGGGAGCAGTTACAAAACTAAATGAGCTTGGTGCAAAAGTAATTACATTATCAGGACCCGATGGTTATATTTATGATGAACAGGGAATTACCGGGAAAAAAATAGATTATATGCTGGAGTTGCGTGCCTCAAATGAAGATATTGTTCAACCTTATGCAGATGAATTTGATAGTGCGGTTTTTATTAGAGACAAGCATCCCTGGGAAGTAAAATGTGATATTGCAATTCCGTGTGCAACGCAAAATGAATTGAATGCTGAGGATGCCAGGAAACTATTGGAAGGAAAATGTATTTGTGTATGCGAAGGAGCAAACATGCCATGTGAACCTGAAGCAATCGAAATTTTTCAGGATAATAATATCTTGTTTGCCCCTGGGAAGGCTGCCAATGCAGGTGGAGTTGCCACTTCGGGACTTGAAATGAGCCAGAATTCCATGAAGCTCATGTGGACCAAAGACGAAGTTGATAGCCGGCTTCATCAGATTATGTCTGCCATACATCACTCTTGCGTAAAGAACGGCAAAAAATCCGACGGAACAATCGATTATGTTAAGGGAGCTAATATAGCAGGCTTTCTTAAGGTGGCAAATGCTATGATTGATCAGGGAATTATCTGATTATTTTTTCGGTCAGGTTTGTTTTAAGTCATTGGAATATCCAATAAAATCAGATCGCAATCTGAAACGGCATGGAAAACTACTTCATCGGCATCATTTATTCCTATTCCGTCTCTTTTTCTTAATTCAGTTCCTGAAACATTTACGTTGCCATTAATTACAAAAACATACAATCCGTTTTCTTTCTTTTTGATGGAATAGTTTAGTTCGAAATCTTTAACAAGGTTTCCACGTAATATCCATGCATCCTGTTGAATGTACAGTCCATTCTCATAGTCCGGATTCACCAGCAAAGCAAACTTATTCTTGTAATTATCAAGACTAAATTGTTTTTGGTCATAACGCGTATCAAGATTATTGGATCGTGGAAAAATCCATATCTGTAAAAGGTTCACCTCTTCTTTCGCTGAATGATTATATTCGGCATGATATAATCCCGTCCCGGCAGACATCACCTGAACCTCATTTTCTTTTATCACCGATATATGTCCCATACTGTCTTTATGCTCCAGGGCTCCTTTTAATATGATGGTAATAATTTCCATATTATCATGCGGATGCATGCCAAATCCCTGCGATGGCTGAACTATGTCATCGTTAAGGACTCTAAGTGTACCAAAATTAACCCTGTTTGGATCAAAATAATTGGCAAAACTGAATGTGTGATAAGTATCAAGCCATCCATGGTTTGCATGGCCACGTGTATTTGATTTATGCAATGTAGCATTCATGATAAGTTCGTTTTCCTAATAAAGTATTGATATATCATTTTTGTTCAAAAACAAAAATATCAGTAGAAATAATGAAAGGGTGAAATACAGAAAATATGTATTTATAAAGAAATATTTTTTTTAATGAAATGAATTGAGTGGCACAGATTTTGAAATTAATAAAGAAATTTAAGGACCTATGAAACCTGTCCGCTCTGTCTTTTATCTAATATTCTTGTTTGTAACTATTTCAGAAGATGCATCCGCTTTAAGAAGTCTGAGAAATTGCAGTGTTAGAAGCATGCAGCTTATTTATGATGAAAGTATGTTAAAAATCCCAGGCAATAAATTTAGTTATGGAATAGTCGTTACACTTAAGAATGGTGAAAAACATTTTACCAGAGGTTACCTGAAAGGTAAACTAAATTGGCGCAACTTTATCATTAAGGTTGAAGGAGGAAAATTGGTTGGTAATAAAGTTCTGATTACCGAACATGATTGTCTAAAGGAAAACCAGATTATTATCAGGGTTACATCAAAATTTCAACCTGATATTAAAACCTATGAAATAATAAATCTGAATTTCGAAAAATCTATTAAAATTATTCCTTCCGATTCTATTGTCAAAGCGCCGGGGTTTACATTTCCTATTGATTTTAAAGTTGATTTTGATAATGGATATTCCATGCGAATTAATTCGAAAACCAAAGGCATTTATACGATGAAAAATTTAAACCTTAATGAAAATGGAGGGATATATAAGAAAAATGCCTTCTGGCTTTCACCTTATCCTGAAGATTTTCTCAATCATGAAGCGAAGATAGTAGTTTCAGTTGTTGAAGATTCGTCCATATCAGATACTTTCAAACTGATTCTTGATTATTGTGCTGATTATTATTTGCCGGTATATGCATCGGATGGTTCCAGTGGTGTATCCGGATCAAGTGGTTCATCAGGTTCATCTTCTGTAAATGGCAGCGATGGTTCAGATGGCAGGGATGGGGATGTCGGAGATGAGGGTCATGATCTTGAGGTGTATTTAGATTGCTACTATGACTCAATTCTATGTGATTCCCTGCTTAAAATTCAGATAGAAGACATTAATTCGGATAGTTACTATAGATATTTGCTAAATCCCGCCTGTGGTTCTATTACCATAAAATCTTTTGGCGGTGACGGTGGTAATGGTGGGAACGGTGGTGATGGCGGAGATGGTGGTAAAGGGGATGATGGATCTTATTACACTGTAACTATTTGGATAAATGATAGTACCACCACAGAAGAAACAAGGCAGAATCCAGGCTCCTCTGGCGGTAACGGCGGCGATGGAGGTAATGGAGGTACCGGTGGCAATGGAGGTGACGGTGGAGATATTTCCATCTATTATACCGAAACAGCATATCCTTACATAGATAGAATTAAAGCCTCCGGAATATCAGGAAGTGGGGGTTCGGGCGGTACCAGTGGTTCGGGCGGTTCGGGTGGTTCGGGCGGTTCCGGAAGTCCAAGTGGCAGCAATGGTGCAGGTGGCTCATCCGGTTCTACAGGATTCGGTGGAAGTTCAGGGAGAAATGGTGATGTATTTTATAAGCAGATAGATTCGATTGAATGTCCTCAATAATAAAAGGTTGTATTGCTTATATACTATTAAGCAAATAAAAAAAAGACTATTCATTTGAATAGTCTTTTCTGGTTAATATCAGATAAAATTAAGATTTTTTTCTACCAAATATTCTCCTGAAAAATCCCTTTTTGCGGTCATCAGTATAGTATTTATTGTCATATCCATATTTGTAGGCATCTCTCTTAATATTCACATCATTTATCAAAAGAACCAAATTGGAGAATTTATTGGTCTCAAGTGTTCTTAACGTATTCTTATAGGCTTCTCTGACGGTAACATCCATTCTTGAAACAAAGATATTTACATCCGAAAACTTCATTAATTGGTAGGTTTCTGTTAATATTCCTGCAGGAGCCGAATCGATAATGATATAATCATACATCTCCTTTAGTTTCTGAATAAGTTCAGAAGTTTTATCTGTGGCAATCAATTCTGCAGGATTTGGAGCTGCCGGACCAGCAGACATTAAGTCAAGATTTTCAATCTGAGTTGGCATGATAATATCATCAATTATAGCCTTATCGATCAGATAAGAACTTATGCCTATCATATTGCTGGAACCGAATTCCTGATGTATCTTAGGCCTTCGCAAGTCAAATTCAAGCAAAATAGTGCGATGACCGTTGAGTGCAAAAGCGGAAGCCAGATTAATAGAACAGAAAGATTTGCCTTCACCGCTTGAAGTAGATGTCAATAAAATAACCTGCTTTTGCCCGCCACTTGAGAAGAATTGAAAGTTCGTGCGCAATGCCCGAAATGATTCAGTCACCGAAGAATTTGGATATTGACTAACCACAAGAGTTGTACGTCTGAAATTATGGAACACTTTTCCCAGGATGGGTATCTGAGTCAGAGATTCAATCTCATCAGGATCAGAAATTCTGTTATTAAAGAAATCTTTTCCCATAATAACAGAAGTGGGGATGATAAGTCCGAGTAAAATGGCAATAATCAGATTTAAATACTTTTTAGGTGCAATCGGAGTTACTATAACCAATCTGGCAGGATCAATAATTTCATAATCCGGCATACTTGAAGCTCTTGCTATTTGGGCTTCTGATCTTTTCTGGAGTAGAAAGGTGTAAATTGCATCATTAAGTTTAAATTTTCTTTCGATTCCTTTAAGCTGTAATTCAGTTTTAGGCATTTGTGATATCTGACTCGATAAGGTATTAATCCTGTAATTAATTTCATTTAAAGAATTATTTAATGTACTCAGACTGTTTACCACATTTTCATGGATTGTTTTCTTGATATTATCAATTTTCAGATTTAAACTTGAGAGGTAAAGATTTTGAGCAGTGGCACTGCTGGCTTTCTCAGCATTTAAGGAAATTAGCTGACTAATTAAATTAGTAAGTATCGGATCGACAACTCCCATGGAGGATGGGGCTACAATGTCTGAAATATCCGAGTTATTGTCAAGATATTCTTTCAGGAATGTATAGTATCTTTTCTGAGTATTTATTAATGCTTTTTCATTCTGAAGGGAATTGAGTTGTTCAATAACCTTCTGACCCTGATAGCTCAAATCCATCACCTGATTCGAAGTCCTGAAAACTCTTAATTTATTTTCAGCAATATTTAAAGAATCTGCAATATTCGAAATTTGAGAGTCAATAAAATCAACTGTACTTAGAGCTGTTTTATTCTTTTTTTCCAAATTACGTTCCATATATTGCGAGCTAAGTGTATTTAGAAAATCAGTTATTCGCTTTCCGTCTGTACCTTTTAAGGTGACTTTTACCAGGGTGGAGGTTTGAGTAGTTGGCTCTGCTTTTAATTTACTGAGATATTCCAGTGTGAGCCAGTTAATATTATTCAGTCGAAAATAAAGTGTCTGATTTTTGCAGAAACCAGGTTCAAATGCTTCGGTTTTTAAAATGGAAAAATTGAAATATTTAGTCTGAATCTTATCACCAAAATTCAGGCGTTTTTTGAATACAATTTCATTCACCAATGAATCATTTTTGTCATCAATATAATTGTACATGGTTATATTTTTACCATATACAGTAAGATCAAAAGATTCTGAATTTAATATTTTTACATAAAAATCCAGATTGATTGGTTGCGCTACAGATTGATCCACAATTACTTTGATGGGTGAAATTCCATAAAGCTCTTTTTTCCTGACAAAGGGAGTATCTTTTAATAAGTCTGCAAGAACAGATGTTTTATGTGTGAAAAAAGAAACTTTGAGATCCAGATTGTCAATGACGCTTTTAACCAAAGTAAAAGATTTAATAATCTCAATTTCATTATCTATTATATTCTGACCTGAAAACATATCAAAATTCATAGAGAGTCCGGTCGGAGAAGACAAGAATGAATTTTGCTGATTTTTACTCACATAAATTATGGTTTGATTTTTAAAGGTAGGAGTTGCATATCTGTTTACAAGGATAGCAACTATTAGCAATATCAGGATACAATAGATGTAATACTTCTTATAACTAAAAAGTTTTAGTAAAATCTTTTTGTAATTAATGTTATTCTGGAAAATGTCATCATTATTTTTCATGATAGAAAATAGTATTTAAATGGATAAGTATATAAAGTAGAATCAATTTGGTCTTTATCTATTTGAGTTGTATAAGATAATACATTGTAACTAGAGTAGAAATGGTGCCTACCAAAGTAGAAACAACATTTATCGAGTAATCTCTTAATTCACGATATTTGGCATTAAGGGGATTAACTATAATTATATCATTGGGTAAAAGGTAATAATACTCAGAAGTTGCAATGTTTTTCTTAGTTAAATCAAGATAATTATAGTTAATAATATTATCCTTTTCTCTAATTAAAGTAATATTAGATAAATCCCCATAAGTGTTCACTCCCGTTGCAAAACCTAATGCTTGAAAAACGGTGACCTTTTCATCATAGAATTGATATTGACCGGGTCTTATAACTTCTCCAAGCACAGTAATTTTGTTGCCAATATATCGGACGATAACTGAAATATCTCTTAAATATAATCCCAATGATTTCTCAATTTTTTCCTTTGCCTGGTTAACCGTTAAATCCTTAACATTGATATTACCAATAAACGGAAAATCAATATTTCCTTTATCATCCACAGCATAACTCACTAATTCTGTTTGATAAGCATAATCATTTTTACCATTGAAAATATTATTCGTTTTTTCATCGAGACTAAAGATCCTTATGAATAAATAATCAAATGGTTGAATTGTTTTTTCAGATCTGTCGTTTTCATATCTATTCTTATAAATATCATCACCAACATTTCTTACAAATTTTAATTTTTTTGTAGGAGTACATGAAAAAATTAATAAACCGGTAAGTAAGATTAAGCTAAGTTTTGACAAAATTTTTCTATTCATTTTTGTGTATAATTATAATGTATAAAACAAATGTAATAACAAAAAAAGTAATTTTTGGTCATGAAATGCCGTTTACTTTCAAATAACTAATGTCCTGTTCCAATAAAAACGGTTTTGATAGTTTTAATAAATAACAGAAAGTCTTTTTTTATTGACCAGTTATCGATATATTGAATGTCCAGGTTCATCCATTTTTCAAATAAAACTTCATTTCTATTGGGAATTATTTGCCATGTGCAGGTAATTCCAGGTTTCATCGATAGTCTGCGTAGCTGCCATCTTTCATATTTTTCAACTTCTTCTGGTATTGGTGGCCTTGGCCCAATTAAAGACATTTCACCCCTAAGAACATTAAATAATTGTGGAAGTTCATCCAATCCGGTTTTTCTTAAAAAATATCCAATGCTGGTTATTCTTGGATCTCTTTTGATTTTAAATGTAGGTCCATCACTTTCATTTTGTTCAATGAGTGATTTTTTCAAATCTTCAGCATTTTGGACCATTGTCCTGAATTTATATATGTAAAATTTTCTGCCTCTCAATCCAACTCTTTCCTGTTTAAATATCACAGGTCCTTTTGAAGTTAGCTTAATCAATAATATAATAGTAAGCATAACCGGGGATAACAGGAAAATAATTATGAATGAAATCCAAAATTCACTAAAAGATTTCCAAGCAAGAGCAAATGAATTTTTCGGTGTATTCATAAATGTCAGAAAAGGAATATCTTCAAAATGAGTCAGGTGTGCATTAGTTACTGACATAGGCGAAAGATCTGACTGAAGTCGAAAAGTAACACCAATTTCTTCGCATAATTCAATAAGTGAACCAATTTTTTCCTGATCTATATGACCATTGCAATAAATTACTTCATCTACAATATCAATATCAAGAATTGTTTTAATATTAATTTTGTCAGGCAGTACCCGATATTTTGAAGAGTATTTTTTTATAATTTGTTGCGATTCAGATATAATCATTAAGATTCTTAATCCCCATTCCTTATGTTCTAAAATTGAATCAATGAATTTTTCTGAATTATCATCCGCAAAAACGATAACATTATGAATATTATGGCCATTTGCTCTAAAGTATCTAAATACTTTATAAGTAAGTAACCTGAATATATAAAGTGATAAAAGATTAATAATCGAAAAAGAAATAATTACATAATGACTGAAATTTGTAAGTCCAAAAATATGCTTATATAATAAGAGTAAAATAAAACCTATTGAATTAAAATTCAGGAAATTAAAAAACATTGAAAGATATGATCTGGTTCTGGGAATAGAAGTTAGATTTGAAGTGTGCAATAGAATAGCCCAGGTGGGAATAATAAGAGCTAACATGATCACATATTCTTTTGTAAAGGTAAAATACTCTGTTTGGATCAGATTAGTTAAAAAGTAGGCCAGAAAGTAAGAAATAATGGTTACTATTATATCTAAAATAGAAAAGAAAGGATAAACATCCCTGTTCGATTTGCGAAGTTTATTCTTATCATTGCTGCTATTATCTAACGTATGGTATAAAATTCTCATAATAAAATTAAAATCTAGCTCAAATTTAAGATCATAATACGGTTCTCATTCAATATTTGCGCTATATTTTCGAATTTTTTTGACAAAGTCCTGATTTTTTATGATAGATGGATTCTTTAACTTGGTTACCTGATTTCCGAATTTAAAATTTATAAAGTATTACTATTAGGTAATCAAAATAAGGGAGTTCTGTCAGAAAATTTTTCCGTAAAAAAAAGATTAATAAGTTTTATAAAAAGCTTACAGCACGAGTATTTTTTGTGTTACTGAACCAGATGATGAAATAATTCTAAAATAATAGATTCCCTTTTGTAAATGAGATAAATCAAATTCCTTTTGATAATTTTGATTTGAATCAGAAATTATTTCTTCCAGAATGTTAAAACCATTTAAATCAATAAGCTGAAGAATTAATTTTTCCCCATATTCATGGTAGTCTAAAGGTTTTAATTCAAAATTAACAAGTCCTGCTGAAGGATTTGGGTAAATCTTTATGTCAAACTTATTATCTGGTTTTTTGATATTATCTGTTGGTCCGGCATTATAATTTTGAAGAATTTGATCCTTGGTTAAGGCAGTATTATAAATTGCAATCATATAATACATTCCGGTCCATGGCTTATCCATTGATGGTTCATTAGCAAGATAAAGATAAAAATTATCATCCCAGCTGTCAAATCCTAAGGGTTTTATACCGGTGCCGGCTAGGTTCCCATTAAGATATATTTTTTCTTCACCAAGAAAATCATGGGTGTATACAATGTGATGTAAGGTAACTGACTCATTCTCATCAATTGTAAGAAAAGGACGACCATTTGTTTCGGTGGATTTTGTACTTAATCCAAGCAAATACTTACGGTTTATATTATTGTTTGTCAGTCCATTATAATTTTGCATAAGTGAGATTCCAACATTATCCGGATCACGCATTAGAGAAATAATACTGGCTTCATTGCTAATGTAACTAGCAGAAGGTTTTATCCAGCATTCCAAAGTTATCTCATTTGATTCTTTACAAGCCTCAACAATCTTTTTGGCAGGCTGTTGTGATTTAATAATGGTATTATTAACAACCTCGAGTCGATTACTTAGTTCCCAGTTAATATTTAGAGTATCAATAATTTGAAGGTTAGTTGGATTACTAAAACCGGAAAGATCATGTATGGTGTTATTGCTATTTAATGTGAAATTATAGTATGCAATCAATCCTTTTTTAAATCTGGCAGCTTCTGCCATAGATAATGAAGATACTCTTAATTTGTTGCTATTTTCCGATTGTCCTTTTTCATTAACTGCATTAACAATATAGTAGTAGGTGGTGTTAGGTTTCACGGTTTTATCCACAAACAACGTATCATCAGCACCTGCAGTAGAAAGATTTTCAAATTCAGTTTGAGGATAAAGAGCCCTTTTTATGATAAACCCATTTTCATCGGATGAATTATCAGCCCACTTAATTGCAATAGTATTTGATTCTATATCAACTGGTGATAGAAGCTCCGGTGGCTCTGGCAGTTCTAAGAAAGGTATAGAAACACTGATGGAAATTGAAAAAGGCGAGACGTTAAAAGTATTAAACGATCTTATTCTATACAAATAAGTTACGCCCTGTTTTACAGTAGTATCTAAGTAATTTGAAGATATACCGATTTTAGTGATTATATCGTAATTATCTTCTCCATTTGTTAATCTATCTATTTCATACCCGCTGATATCACTTGTATCTATGGTCCAAGAGAGTAATACTTCATTGTATTTAACAAAATCGTTCTTAAAATCAACAGGCGTTGACGGAATAATATTTTTTGGTGTAAGTATGGTCAAAGTATCTGAAAAAGCTGAATACCCATCATTGTTGTAGGCTCTTATCCGATAGAAATAAATAGAATTGGATTGAAGTGTGCTATCTATATATTGGACAGTATTGGTTGAGACATTTTTCAAATTTGTAAAGATTTTATTCTTGTCTGCCCGTTGTATCTGAAATCCCGTTTCGTTCAGAGAGTTGTCATGCCATGTGAAAACAGCCTTAAAGGGCATTAGGCTGACTATTCCGGGACTTGATGGGGATGCAGGAAGAATAAGAGAATTTGTCTGTACTTTTATTGTGTCGGAAAATGCTGAATGACCATCCTGATTGAAAGAAGTCAGTCTGTAATAATATATGGTGTTGCTTTTTAACTTACTGTTTTTGTACTCAATCAAGTCAGCATCAATGGTGTCTATTATTTTAAATGCAAGCGGATTATTCTCTGACCTTTCGAGTTGAAATCCTGTTTCGTTATTTGAATTATCACTCCATCCGATGGTAATAGTTGAAGCTGTTTTGCTTTTCAATACCAGGTTTGAAGGAGAGAGTGGGGGATTAGGAATAACAGTTTTTATAATATTGGTATACGCTGATACACCGTCGTCATTATAGGCCCTGACTCTAAAAAAAAAAGTTTTGCCCGGTTCAAGATTGTTGTTGATATAAGTTGTTTGATTAGCAGGAGTAGTGAATATTAACTGGTAACCGGAAGTCTCTGTTTGTGATCGGTATACCTGATAACCTTTCTCATTGTCCGATCGATCAATCCACCTGAGATAAACACTTGAAGGTGCAATACTGTCGTATTTTAAAGTTATGGGAGCAACAGGAGGCTGCAATGGCAGCGTTGTCACCCTAATCTCATTTGTAAAGGCTGATACTCCATCAGTATTGTATGCTCTAAGTTTAAAATTGTAAGATGAATTAGCCTGGAGATCTGAAATTACTGATTTCACTAAATTGGCAGTGACTGTTAAATACGATTTATAAACTCCATCATTTTCATCAAGTTTAAAAATTTGAAACCCTGTTTCGTTATTTGCGTTATCTTTCCAGGTCAGCTCACAAGATCTGCTGGTTATACTTCCGGCATTTAGATTTGTTGGCGCTACTGGTAATTGAAGTTGAAGAGTTTTGACAGCTAATACATTGGTGTAAGCAGATTGTCCGTCTTCATTACTGGCTTTTACCCTATAGGAATATTCAGTATTTGGTAGTAATGACTGGTTAGTGAACTCTCTAATATTTGAACTTACTGAAGCTATTTGTTTGAAATTGTTGGTACCAGCATCAGAACGCTCAATGATAAATTCGATTTCATTGTTTGAATTATCATTCCATCCTATTTTCACAAATTTTTTGTCGGTCTGCAAAGACAGCAGAGATGTTGGTGCTAGCGGGGGAGATGGAGCAGGAGTTGTAACTTTAACGGAGTCTGAAATTGAATTTTCTGCTTTAATTCTGTAATAATATGTTGTATTTGAGGATAATCCGCTGTTTTTAAATGAATTATTTGGAAAACTCACTACAGCTATATCTTGAAAAATTGTGTCAGATTGCATTCTTCTTTGTATGGTATATGAAACCGGATAAAAATAGTTTATCCATTCCAGTCCTACTGTTTTACTTGAAATTGCATGAGCAGTAAGACTTTTTCTCCAGATAGAATCGTTTAAAGCATCAAATGGTAAAATTAAAACCCTGTCAGGTGCACTCGGAACAATACCACGTGGTACATCCACTCCTGGTTTATATGCAAATGCAAAGAAATCATCGAATTCTATCCATTCATCTCTAATGGCTGCAAACTGTTCTCCATCTCCACCAAAGAAGGAAACTATTTCTAAAATATCAACTCCAATCTCGGGTAAATTTCTAAATTTCAAATTTGATATTTGATATTGCAACTTGTTGTTAACAAAAGTTTCCATTATGCCATCATTGTTTCCACCGTTTTCACCAATAGTATTCATTACAATTCTAATGGTTAATGTAAACCATTGACCAAATGGAATTCCAGAACCAATAGCCCAAGGATCTCCATAATCATGGTCTAAATCATGATGATAAACATAATTTAAAATATCAGGAGCATTATTCCAGGCGAGTTTTGCACGAAAACCGTCATTATATCCAGGAGGGCCACAGCAAGGAAAATCAGGAGAGCCAATGACTCCTGGTAATTTACCTGACAAAACCGGTTGAAAACCAGGTTTAAATTTTACACGAAAAGAAAAATATAGTTCATTATAAGTACCCTCAAGAGGAGCATACCATTGTCCTCCACCATCTCCAAATGTGGAACCTTGCGGAAAAACAAATTGAATGACCTTACTATTTTGTTCCGGATCAGTAGATTGTAATATATTTATATTATCTAGCCCCACTTCAAATGAAGGATGATTCCAATCCTCTTCCCACTCACTATGATTATAAGTTCCAAGAGTATTATTTTCGAAATCCTGTTTAAAATAGATATCAAATATCTTGCTGGGTTCAATTTGCTGAGAGAAACCTGAACAAGCAATAACAATAAAAACAAATATTATATATAACCTTATCAACTTAATAGGATTTAAATTTTTGATGTCTACCTAATTCAACTTATTAATTAGATAAAAACTTCAAAAATATTCAATTTATTTTATAATAGTTGATAATATTTCAGATAATTTTGTATATCAACACATTCATTTGAACTTTTTTTATAAATATGCTGCCATTAGCCCTGCAAGTATTGTAAAATCTATAATCACAGTTAAACTCAAAAATAAAAATAGCTTTTATTATCAAAAAAGGATTGTTTAATAGCTGTAAAGCTGTTCTTGCTGTTTTGACATTAGGCTGTATGCGTTGAATTACATAGTCCAAGGTTAAATAATAGCACAAATAGATGCATATTTACTCTACTAAATTTGAAGAGGTGGTTATCCCTTTAGCCTTCATTCTTCTAAGCAATTCTAATAAAGTTAAACAATCTTGTCTACAAAAATTTAAGATTTTATAGAATTGGGGTTATTAAGAATAATAAAAATCTTAAATTTTAACGATTTAAACTTTATTTCGACTTCCTTATCCCTTTTAAGAACTTAATTGTTTTGAATACTATAGTTGTAATACCTGATACATTTTTTATATTGCTCCTAAACAGTATGAATTGAAGATGAGTGTTTTTTTTGATAAAAAAAATAAGCCTGGTTTTATCAGGCCTATAAATTTAGTTTCGTTTGTAAATCTAATTTTGAAAAAAAACTCAAATCATTGGATTATGATTTGTTCTGAAAGCATTTTGGTTTCATTACGTAAATGTAGTAGATAAATTCCTTTGGGAAAGTCTGAGATATCAATATCTGCCACAGAAGTATTATCGGATGGCAAATTGGTCTGGTAAACAGTCCTACCCGAAACATCAGTAACCATAAGGACTGTGGAAGAACTCATCCCATTTGAATAGAAAACTTTAAATCTTCCATAAGATGGATTAGGATAAACCAAAAGTTCTTCATTTTTGTTTCTTGTATTGCTGGAAATTGAATTAATAATATTATTTACACTCAATTCTGTTAAACCTATATCCGGCTGGGTACCATAAGGTTCAGCTTGACGATAGGCATCAGTTGGAATGCCAACATATTTTCCGGCATCAACGGCCGGTGACTGTTCTGTTACCATAAAATTGTCATTGTAAATATCTATAAAACCGGGATCCTTTGAGAATGAATTCATGTCAATATTTAAGTCAGACTGAACCTCAGAAATAGAATTATATCGTTTGTTATTGATACTTAAAAAACCTGTACTTTCCGGATAAAATATATTATTATCGGAGACAAGCTTATCCATACTGTGGTTGATAGCCATATCGCCCGTATTGACCAGGTAAAATATGTTATTATACAAGGTGAGTTCAGCATAAGTTGTTATAACCCCACTTGCATTTCCATAAAAAACATTATTAAAAATATCAGCAGTAGAAAAATTGCTGCTGATATTAATAGCAGTCTGGTTTTCCCTGAATATATTGTAATAGATTTTGTTGGTTAAAGCAAAAGAAAATATTCCATCTGTGGCACCTTTAATTGTTGTGTATTTAATGGTATAAGTTTTACCATCTATAATACGTACACCATTGTTAGCTCCTTCAAGAACACAGTTTTCAACGGTATTGTTAGTTGAGTTGCTTCCCATGAAATAGATACAGCTTATGGCATCATCTGCTGTAATATGAATATCTTTAATAGTAATATTGCTTTTTTCAAAAACTCTGATGGCATAGTCTTTTGCATTGCTGGTGATAATTGGCAATTCTCCTTCACCATAGGCACCGAGAATAACATCTTCGGCATAGACATTTATTTTACCTTCATTTGAAATAGTGCCTCTTTTTTGAAGGTAAGTATAATCAGAAGTCCAGACTACCTCCTGCCAGGAACTATAAGGATGCTCCTCTGTTCCATTCTTTGAAATATCGTTTATATTGGAAGGATCAATGTAAATAACAGATAATGAAGGTAATATTGTAATCGTGACGAGTGCATCAGAAGTCATAGGTTCAGTACCATTATCAGTCACCGAAATACTTAGTATATATATAAGTGTATCGGTCAACCTTTCAATATTATTAGCAATTAAATCTCCGGTATTTTTATTGATATCGAACATGTTTTCATTGTTTCCGGATTTAATACTGAATGTCAAAGTTTGGTTTTGATCCTTATCTGAAGCTTGTATTTTACCTATTGTTGAATTTGCACTTAACGGACTTTTAACAATGATATGTTGATTGCTAATGGTAGGGGACTGATTTGAAGTTTGCTGAATTTCATTCTCTTTTCTGTCCGCAGGATATACATCCTCGAGACTTACCTCATCCCGACCCAGATAAAAAATCAATTTACCCGGATAATCCAGAATACTGCTTCCATATGTTATGTCCATACCTTCCAGAACATCACCATCAAAAAGAAAAACCACATTTTTAGCATTGGGAAAATAATCTGTTCCATTGATATTTATTGATTCTATAAACAAATTTCTGTCTCCCCCGCTCAGTTCATAGAGATCATTATCA
The DNA here is from genome assembly GCA_963781805.1 of uncultured Bacteroidales bacterium. Classification (GTDB taxonomy): domain Bacteria; phylum Bacteroidota; class Bacteroidia; order Bacteroidales; family UBA10428; genus JAFGPL01. Next base: position 2,425,663 of record CAWAHF010000004.1, on the reverse strand, counting down.
TAATGGATAGTTATTGTATCATCTGCCCCGACATTTTGATCAAGGTTAAAAATATATGCCTGATCGGCAGAGGTGACATACGTTTCGCCGACCTGACTTTTGTTCAAGAATAATTTAAAATGTGCATTTTCACCTGCGAATTCAGTACCACTGGCAAATACCTTTATGTAAGGTATTTGCGGAGCAGGTTGATCGATAATGGTATCAGGATTAGCTTGTTCATGGGGAACTGAATCCACAATGCTGGAAGAGTATATGTCCGGAAGTATTAATACCCTGTTGCTTGAACTTAGAGTATTTCCCTTAGGCACATCTACATTATCTTTGTAAGTAAATGCAACAAAATCATCGAGCTCAATCCATTCATCTCTTGCTGCTGCAAATGCATCACCTTCTCCGCCAAAAAATGATACAATTTCTAATATGTCAGATCCAATGTCTGAAACATTTCTGAATACTATATCTGATTTCTGAAACATAAGGACACCGTCAACAAAAGTCTCTATAATACCATCCTTATTTCCGCCGTTTTCTCCTACAGAATTCATTACGATCCTGTTTGTTAATGTGAACCACTTGCCTGTCGGAAGTCCATACCCTATTGGGTAAGGGTCTCCATATTCTTGGGTTAGATCATGATGATAAATATAATTAACTATATCAGGCCAATAATTCCATGTTAGTTTTGCGCGAAATCCATCGTAATATCCAGGAGAACCACAACAGGGGAATTCAGGTGAACCAATAACTCCTGGAAGTTTGCCGGATAAAACAGGTTCAAAACCTGGCTTGAATTTTACGCGATATGAAAAGTATAACTCATCATATGCTTTGCCTAACGGACAAAGCCACGTTCCACCTCCTTCACCTGGACCTACGCCACCTTTAGGAAATATAAACCTCATTACTTTTCCAGGTTGAGCGGGGTCTGTTGATACAACAATTTCCGGAGGAACTTCCCGATCTTCCCATGACGGATAATTCCAATCTTTCTTATATTCGTCATAATCATAAGTCCCAGGTGTATCGTTTTCAAAATCCTGCTTAAAATAAATATTAAAAATATCCATGTTTTCTTGTGATAAACAATAGTAATCAGTAGTGACACCGATGAATATCAACAACATTAGTTTTTTCATAATTTTAAAATTTGACGAAATAGATAAAAATAGTGACAAACGTTTAATATTTGTTGACGAGTATACGAAATTATGAGATAAAAGTTTTAGTGATTTACATCACTAATGCCTCAATAAGAAGACAAGATATTATGAATGAGAATTTAAGAAATATTTTATTTTATATAAATTTCGAGATATTATTTCTATTTTTAAAATATTTAAGCTGTTAATTGATAACCAGCCTGTTATTTATGACCAATAGATAAAAAATATATATGAAGTATTGATTATTAAATAGATAATCAATTTTTTAAATTAATTTGTGTTTTAGCAGTATGGATTGAAGATATGTAAACGGTTATTTTCAGAGACAATAAGAAAAGTTATGGTTATCGGATTATTTGTTTAAGAAGAATAAATTTTCAATAAGTCATTTAATAATTATTTAAAAATGTAAATTGAAATTTCCATTTTCAAACTCAGAATATCATTCCAAAGAATTTCAAAAGCTTTGACATGGATCATTGGATAATATTCTATATAAAATTTTAAATTTAGTATTATTTTCCGCCCAAACACCCTTCTTTCGCTAAACTGATTTTCAATCCCGCATTATTCCCTAGCAGATCGCCATAATCATAACCAATTGAAAGGCCAGCATTTAATCCCCATGGTAGTTTCTCAGAGAGTTGCATATTTAACAAAAATGAGTATTGGGATAAAGCTGGATTCATAGGATAATTATTTGTGCCAAAATTAAGAGAATAGGTGACAAATAATTTGTACAGCAGATACTTGTATTTGCCCTCTAACGAAAAATGATGACCTGTAATTTTATTGTTCCGGATATAATCAGTATTATTATCAATGTCAAAATTTTGTAAAATTGCTGGTGAGGTTATCATAGGTGTCCCGATGGTCATATCATCTAATGTCCAGCCAGTTTTATAATAGTAATGGTTAAAATAATTATCATTTCCACTTAACCAATGCAGTACGCCACCATTTACAGGTGCATAATATTTTACACCGTTAAGTAACCAGTAACCCCAAACAGGACCACTTTGATTGGTTGTATTGATAAATTCGTAACCAAATGCATTTATCAAGTGATCCTTTTCTTTGAGATGTAAATAAATTCCCCATAGTCCGTCTTTTATATTTGACCAATACAATCCATTTCTATCTTCAAATATAGATTGCCAGCATATACTTATTTTTGCTCTTTTAAAATCCATATCAAATCCAACGTCTTTTGATCCCAGGTGATCACCCAAAACATATGCCTGATCGACACCTGGTGCTGTCTCATCACCTGCTTTTGCAAAGAAAATATCTATAAAATCATTCCAACTTTGCGGAAGTTTCCCAAAAGCCGGATCTGTTGATTCTCCTCCCCACAATGCAAAATGGTGAATTCCAAAATTCATATGCACAGGAAGTTTCCCTCCAAGTTGAAGATATAAATATTTATGATGTAGCCATGTATTTTTTACAAACTGGTTATCACCCATCCAGCCATGGGAAATTCCTCCTTTGAATTCAATAAAACCTTTCGTAAAAGGCAGTGGTGTGTATTCCGGAACCATAAGTGAAACGTTGGGTATTGTTCGTGCATTACCTGACCATATTAATCCACCTGAAGAAAGTGAACTATCCTGATCTCCGAATTTCTCTTCGATACTGCCTGCCTGAAAACTTAAAAAATGAAATTTTAACCGAAAATATGCCTGATGCAAGTATAATTTATTCTTATTATTACTCAGTCTATTAATGACATCTAAGCCATAATCATAATCGATTTTCTTTTCTGGTGATAAAGTTGTTTTAAATCTGAGTCTAATCCACCCGTTTAGCTTATCAGGAGTTATGAGTCCGTATTGATTGGACACTAACCAGAACGGAGTTTGCCTTCCTGCAGAGAGAGTTACACCTGTTTCAACAAAATAATCAGGAACTTTAATAATTTGTGAGTGGATCGGATTGATAATTGATAACAAAAAGAATAGATATATAAGTTTGATAGGGATTTGACTTTTCATTTTAATGCTTATAATTTTCAGAAGCTATATTTTATGCAATCTTTCTCATCAATCTGTTTACAGTTACAAAATATTGTAAAAATAAAGACTATGATCAATTTTATGTAAATAATTTTATGAAATCAACAGAATTATATGGCAGTGGGCTGTTGGAATTTGACTAAAGAAATTTTACTGCATTAAAAAATATCCGAAAAACCAGTAATTAATGGCTTTTGGTTTAAATAAGCTTTGAAAACTTTCTATATTGTAAGCCATCAATAGCAATGATTCTAGGACAAAGTTTTAAAAAATACCAATGAAAGTAATTGTCATGGAACTATCAGACAATGAATAATACTCTTTTAAGCGCCAAATTAAACCAAAGCCAAAACAATATATCAATAAGCCGACAATTCAATTCGGGTCGTTAAGATATAGAAGAGTATAAATGAATTCCTCTTATTTCTGGATGAATTTTAATCGTTATTTTATCCCTTTCACCAATGTATTCCTCAATGATGCTGATTTTTGGAAAACAATTTTTCAGGAATATACCTGTTGTTATATGTTTTTATATACTTCTGCCTGCTGTATTATGACGAATACTATTTCAGATCAATTAGACTAACCGTTTCAGCAATATGGTTTCTACTTGAAGCTCCAAAGACAACTGACTGAAGATGCTGATTGTTTATAAAATCATAAGCCTCTTTAGGTGGGATGGCTCCGGAAGCAAGGGTTGACATGGCCATGATCTGGTATTCCTCGGGATTATTATTTAATATGGCATCTATATATGATTGAACATCAGGCGACATTAAATATCCGATCTTGTTAAAAGAACAGCAAATCACAACTTCATTAATACCCCAGCTATGAAGTTTTGCTTTAAGATAGGGCATGTTTTGTGTTATTAAGCCAGGAAGGGCATTATATCTTTTTCTTATATATTCACAATATTCTTCGAAAATTTCTTTAAGATCAAAACCCAGAATAAGATCAACAATAATATTCTGTAAAAAAACGACCTTAATGTTAAGGCCATTAAATATTTTCATCTCTAAATCGATCAGTATTTGCATCAGTTTAATCACATCTTTCGATATGACTGCTGAACTGCCTTTAGCCAACATAGCCAATACCCCTTTGGCTGAAGTCTTTTTAAACAGGATTTCATTTATTGCAGGTAAAATACCCTTTTCTGCTACCAAATTTGCATACTTGTAAGGATATGGTATGGAAGGATACCAATTTATGTGACCATATATTTGCTTATTTTCCCTAAAATAATTACATATTTCATTAGCCCTGTCATTACTGTTTAGCATAACAGCGCGTATGCCAGTTGAAAAGGCATTTTCATAAGCCTTGAATATGTTTTGTATATCAAAAAATTTTTCTGATAATTGCTGTGCTTTTTCCTGTGACATGTGGTTGATTCCAAAAAACTGATTATCGCCAAATATTATTTTATCTATACTATTCATAATTAAATTCTCCCATTTTTTTCATAATCGATAAAAATAGACTCAACGACCTTCAATGTTTTTGCGCCATCACTGAATGGGCATAAATTTCTTTCATTATGATTAAGAACACAATCCACAAAATGATATAGTTGACGCGTAAATTCGTTACCTCTTACATAAAAAGGAACAGGTTTGAAAATATCTGTGATATATAAAGTATTCCAACCTTTTCTAAAATTGAATTCCTTATTCTGTTCTTTCAGATAAATTTTTAAACTGTGCTGATCGGCAAGTATCTTGCCCTTCAATCCAAATATCTCAATTTTATTCGTTGGTTTACGATAGCTTTCATCACTCCAGTTTATATATATGGTGCCTGACATTCCGTTCCGGTACAAAAATGTCGAAGATATTGCATCTTCAACTTTACTTGAAAATATATTATTCAGTGAAGACCCAACCACTTTATCCGGAGCACCGATCAGATAGTTAACAAGATCGATCGCATGGGTAGCCATTTCAAAAACTGCACCTCCACCGCTTTCATGTGTTGCCCGCCAACCAGATGATTCATTTGATTTCAGTACAGTGCAACTAAACATTTCTGATTTGAAGCGTATAACATTACCAATCAAATTATTATCCAATAAATTCTTCGTTTTTAAAAATACGTCATTGAAACGGTTTACATAACCTACCTGATTTATCAGACCTTTTTCATTGAATAATGCAGATAGTTCATCTGCATTCTGATAATTAATTGTAAATGGTTTTTCCACAAAAACATGTATGCCTTTCAAGGCACACTTTTTTATTATTTCATAATGTAAATCCGGTGGAGTGCAAACAAGAACCGCATGAATATTATTGTTCTCCAATAGCTGTATATAATCTTTATATACAGAAAGTCCGCTTAGATGCTTCTTCATCAGATTCAGTATGAAACCGGAAGAATCAGCTATAGCATTAACTGTAACCTGAGGGTGAGAGTTTATGATGGCAAAATGAGTAATACCCATTCTTCCTGCTCCAATGATACCTAAATTTATATTAGAAATTGCCATATTTATATTTTTTAAAACCTATAATAGCTAGGAATAAATGCCAGAAAAATATTCCTATGTTTGGATATCGTTTTAGAATCGCAGGTCTGTCAATTGTCCGTTTCAACCACGCAAGGCGCAATTTCCACCAAATCGGTGCAATGGATTTCTCATTTCCCGCATACCAGTCAAATACAGCACCGATACAACATGTTAAATCTGCATTAATTTTGCGCCTGTTGATATAGGCCCATTTCTCCTGTTTTGGACAGGTCATACCTATAAATAATATTTTTGGTTGAAATTTATTGATTTTTTCGATCATTATTTTGTCATCATCATTATTGAATTCTTTTTTAAACGGTGGAGAGTAAAATGAGATTTCAACTTTAGGGTAATCGAACGATGCTTTAAGCTTGATTTTCTCAAGAGTTGAAACTGTTGAACCTAAGAAAAATACTCTACCGCTTACCCGGTTCATCTCTTTCATAAAATAATGAAATACATCCAGTCCCTGATTTTTAAGAATATTCTTACCATGTAATAAAATGCTTCCCAAGGCGAAATATACGCCATCTAAAACCAGAAAATCGGTTTCCTTTAATGCTTGTCTGAAAAACTTATCTTTTGTGGATATTCCATAAGAATTGGGGCTAATTGTATTAAGCGTCTTATTGCCAGCAACTTCAATTTCAGACAGTTTTCCTGAAAACACATTGAAACCCATGCAGTCGATAAATTGCATTTATGTTTTTTATTAGAATAATCTTATAGTTTAAAAATGATGTTTTCCAGTTTTCATTTGTAAATCCACGAAAGCTTTAATGCTATTGTACTTTATATTCTAAGAGCATTGTGAAAAATGGAACTCAAATATAAAATAAAATTTCAAGAAAACCGTCCTGCATGAAAAAAATACATAAATAATGCTAATTAAGCGTTTTTTGTAATTCATTATGATTTGCAAAAAAACCGATATATTAGCTCTAGTGACTGATTTCGGGATTTCCTATAATTCTGAATAAGATTTTAATATTTATCAATCGCAGTTCTCTTTTCTTACAAGTATCCCCAATTATTTATCAATGAATGTTTTATGCCAGATTATAATCCTTTTCCCTTTACCATGACTGTAATCCCTTTACCAATAATATACAAATCAAGTAATAAAAGCCTTAATGGAGGGTAATGGATATAACGATAAACATATTCATATTCATATTCAGGTTTTCCAAATTCAGGGGTGCCTTTCCTAATATGGCCATACCCCAATAAACCTCCCCGGATAAGTGAACGGGGCACATTTCCCTGTGCCAGGTCACGTTCATAGTGGTGGACAGCAATCGGACGCGGACCTACAATAGACATATCTCCCTTTAAAACATTTAAGAATTGTGGAATCTCATCCAAATAGAATTTTTTCACAAATTTTCCAAGATAAGTTCTCGAGGCAGGATCCCATTCATTCATAAAAGCATGCCAATCACCCTTTGCCTGTAATTCTTTATTGATAAATTTTTCTTTAATTAACCGGATTTTATATTTTTTAAAAACTTTTCCACGGCTAACTGCATTGTAATAAAAAACCAAAGGGCCCCTGTTTTCAGGTATAAAAATCCCTTCGATCCAGTTAAAAATTAAAAGGAAGATAATAACAGGTAAACAACAAGTAAGAATAATTATTGCCACAATTTTATCAAAAAGTAACTTAGGCAATGGAACCTTGATTGGCTTTTTTATTTCAAACAGTTCCTTATACTTTTTTTTAAGCTCTTCTGATGGAGGTTTGTATGGAAATGCTTCTCTTGGTTCTGCAGTCGTTGTCGCCATATGTTTTTAAAGTAAAGATATTTAAATTTCAATATAATTTATCAATTAAGTGAACTAAGAGTTAATACATTATACATCGAAATATGTCCCATAAAATAGTTCTCATTTAAAGTTTGTGATAAATACATATTAACTGATTTTTTTATCTTAATTACTTGTATTTTACAGATTCACTGTAAATTGCGTTATACTTTTTTGACAGATTTTCCCAAGTGTAATTCTTAACCAGCTCACGTCCGTTATGACCGATCTGTTTTCGTAAATGTTTGTTTGATATAAGAATCTCAAGTTTTTCTGCAATGTCATTAATATTGGTATGATCGACAGAAATTCCTTCTTTCATTTCTTTAAAAAATCCATAAATCCCGGAGTTTTTAGCGCAAATAATTGGTAATTCTAAAGCCATGGCTTCAAAATAAACCCTGCCAAATGTTTCGAAAAAACTGGGCATTATAAATATATCGTGTTTGCTGAGTATTTTATCAATTTGTTCATGTGGTATTGTACCCAAAAGTTGAACTCTGTTCTGAAGATTGTAGTGATTAATGATACCCTTTATATTTTCTTTTTCAGGTCCTTCTCCAACTATGGTATAACTAAAATTGTATTTATCCTTTAACATTCCGAGCGCATGAATGACCTTATCTATATTCTTAAGCTTAATCAGACTGGCTACTGTAATGATTCTGGATTCTTCGTGTGCATCTATTTCCTTTAATAAAAGAAATCGTTCACTGAAACCCAATGGAATATGAAGTACATTGGATAACTTATACTTTAAAAAAGTTTGATGATTCAGATAATTCAATGGAGTTATGCATGAAGCATGCTTAAAAATCTTTAAGGCCAGTCTTTTTGACAAAAAATGGTTGAAATATCTTAATTCATTATGACTTGTGATGATATAAGGAATTTTGTATTTTTTCCGAATATAGAATGCCAGCATTCCATCCGGAAAGATATATTGTGCATGAACCACATCAATCTTATTTTGATTAATAAGGTGATCGATGCGTTTTTTATTAAAGAAAAACAGCGTATAGGATAAAAAAGCATGCAGATTGGTTAAACGCCAGGTAGAAAGATATGTAAGAACACGAACTTCAAAACTGTTATAAAAGAATTTACCCATCTTTCTGATTTTGTCTTGATTTGAATTATTATCTAACATCCATTTTAATAATCTGTTTGAGTAATTTATTGGTAAAATGAATGCAACGCTATCCTTTTTATAGTTCTGCAGATAGTGTTTATAAAACTCAAATACAAAATCGTTCGTTTTTATATATCCCGGTACAGGTAAAATGCCGGATATTGAAAGAATATTCATAAGACTAATAACTATATTTTATTTCTCACCAAAGACCATACTTCTTCTTTTCCCAAAAATGGTTAAAAATTTCCACTTAATATAACCACCGATATGCCTAAAATACTTGCTTACCAAAGATCTGTAAGCAAAAAAATTAGTTGTATGTCGATGATAAAACTGGATATCCTTAAATATATTGAAATTAGATTTTATTGAAAACAATGATTTAATAAAAATACTAAATGACGCATCATTACTATAACCCGTATTGGTTCTGTCATTCCAGATTTTAAGCTCCGGGATAGCAAGTATTCTGAAACCGGCTTTTCTCGCTCTCAGACCATAATCGGAATCACCATGATATTGTGGGAATTTTTTTTCATCAAAGAATCCAACAATCTCAAATGCTTTTCTATGTATTGATGTACCCATTCCCGGAAACCAGTCAACAACTACCGATTCCTTCAGAGATGAATTGTCTTTTTGACCGTAACCGTTTAACCTATAAAATCCTGATACCGGATTGAAGATCCCTCCCATGCTTAAGACAATTTCATTCTGGTTTTCTATGTATATTTTAGAGCATAGGATTGTATCGGATCCACTATTTTTTAGTATATCAAATAAGTTGTTGAAGTACGCTTTATCCGGTCTTATATCATTGTTCCATAATAAAATATATTCATCATTCAGATTTTTTAGAATAAATTGTATAGCTTTATTTATTCCACCGCTCCACCATAAATTACCATTTCCTTTAATAAGATAAATATTTGGATAATTTGCACTGATCCAGTCATAACTTCCATCAGTGGAGCCATCATCTGTTATCACAATGTCAATAGGTAAAATATCTGTACCTTTCGCATCAAAACAATTGTATATATAAGCCAATCCCTTTTTTGTATAATCAAGCTTATTGTATATTGGAAAGACCAGGGCGACTTTATTTCTCATAGTTCAGATTATTAAATATCAAACCATTTTTAGCTGGCTAAATTAGTATTTTGCAGCATAATATTACTGCTTCTCTTTATTTATAAGGGTTGTGTTAAAAATTTTTAAATCAGATTAAATCCTAATAAATTGATTGTTTTTATATACAACATCTTTTTTCAGATTTGGTACAATCCGTTATTCGAAGCAATAGCAAGAAATCTTTCGATTCTTTTACCCCATGAATTATTCATTGAAAATTTTTTTCTATCAATTTCAAGCTGGTTGTTATTTTCGTTATATGCCTGGTAAACAAGAGCAGAAAAGGTGTCTTCATTATCGGATATGTAGACAGATTTATCAGGATACTTTATGTTTTTCATATTTGGGAGATTAGATACAACAACAGGTTTACCACAAGCAAGATATAGAAGAAGTTTATTGGGAGTAGCTCCGGAATTTACCCTATTCAAATCATACGGTGCAATTGCAACATCAAATTCGGTAATTGCATTGTAAAGTTCATTGTCCCTTAAAGTGCCGATTGCTTCTATCCTGTGTTCATTCTCTATTTTTTTTAAGAAATATTTTTCTACCGGACCGACAAGAGTTATATAAATTAACGGATCTTTCAGCAGTCTATTTATTATTGGGTATGAAATAGTACTCCTTGAAATGGTTCCGACTAAACCCACATGAATAAAGCCATTTTTTTTATTACCGGTCTTAGGATGGAATAAAGATAAATCCGGTCCCCCTAATGGGATTTCATAAACACGACTATTAAATTTGGATAATTTTTTTGTAAGATATGGAGAGGTGGATATACAAAAAACTGAATTTTTAGTAACTTTTCTTTCACAAAATATATGGTATAAATTAACTATAAAATTCGGATATTTACTAGTGCCGATATATTCATCATTGCAATAATAGATTGACTCATTAATATATCTGCTTAATACATGCGCATTAAAATCAAAATTAATGACAGGAAACTGGCCAAATATTTTGAATAATTTTTTATACAGCCACTGCTGATAAAATTCATTAATTATTGGAAATCGATACCTGATTTTGTAATTAATTGGGAAAAAAGGTGTGACAATTACTAAATTATCTTTTTCTTTTCTTATCTTAATTTTGACCCATCCTGTACTATTTCTTTCAATAAAATAAACAATGTGACCGAGTTTAATTAACTCATTAGTAACTTGATGTCTTGCACGTGGCACCTCAGACCATGAGGTAATTGTATTTATAAACCACTTCATTTTGCTTTTAAAAAGAAATTAATTAAAATCTCTAAAGTTTTTTTATTTATTTTATTGCTTATCTGGCAATTCCATTCCATGAAGTATATACATGTTAATAATATTTGCCAATTGTTTGCATGCAATATTTACTTCATAATCCATTTTAAACCTCTAATTAATTTATTAAATAAATTAATCTAGAGTGAATATGATAAATCTAACCAGATTTTCATGAATAATTATTGCTTCAACATCATAAAGTTTATGTCCGAAATTAGATATTTTAAATTGTGAAATGTAATTAAATGTTCTTAATTTGATGAAACCCGGGATATTTTAGTTAAGAGTTAAATTTTTTTGGATGTAAAGATTTCAATTGATTAGAGGTTGTATAGAATAGCAAGATATCAATTATCTTCTAGTCTGAATTAATTTTTTCCCAAGACAAAACATATTTTGACATTTTACATTAGTAGCATCATTGACTATTAAAGTTTTAAATCGTTGTAACTAATTATAACCTGATTTGCTAATAGTTCAAGAGTTTTTATGCTGGTGAAAAATCTGGTTTCCGGATCATTCATGGTTCTGGGATGGAGAACTATTTCGACAGTTTTGAGATTTTTTTCAAACAGAATTCTCAAACGCGTATAGCATTTATCGTATTCTGATTTATTCTGTATATAGGGATCAAAATAAGCATCAACTGCGTTGATTCTTTTTTTTACATAAAACTGATGAAGATTTCTATACCATTTGTTTAATAAGTTTTTATTCTGATGAAGCACAATTTTCTGAGTTCTGATGAACGGTATCCTGAATTTATTGCCTGCCTTTATCATAGCTTTCAATACAGGGAAATACAAATGCAAATGGTGATGATGATCCAGGTGAGTAATTTTTATCCCTGAATCCATGACTTTTTCTATTTGAAGATAATATTCCTTGTACAATTCATTTCCATCAACAGCAAATCTCCTGAGTTTCTTGATTATGTTTTGTTTGTTAAAAAATTGCTTTGTTTTTTTATTGAGAATAGTCCTGTAATCCGATCCGATATTAAAAGGTCCGTCAAGACACAGATGCACGCCTATACCCAGTTGGGGATTAGCTTTTGAAATTTCGACCGCCATATCATAATATTTACTTTTTGCGATAACTGATGTGCTGGATATTATACCAAGTTTATGCAATTCTAAGATTGATTGATTGATGCTCTCAGAGTCACCAAAATCATCTGCGTTTAAGATAATATTCATTTTAAGTTAAAAAATTGTACGATTTATAAATATCAACAAGTTTTAAAATTATTTTTTCCCGGTTATTTTCTTCTGGATATAAGATTTTTCTTATCCGTCCAGATGTATTGTTATTTATTGAATAAAAAACGAATTTAGTGATATCTTCTTTATTGTTGTTAATGCAATAGAAATCTTCAGGAAAATAATTTTCAGATAAGGTCATAAGATTTAAGATGATGACAGGTTTACCAAAAGCCATATATAATGCCAGTTTACTGATGATTTATCATTCATTCATTTTAATAGTATGATAAGGAGCAAGAGCCATATCAAATTTATTTATTGCCTCAGACCATTTCTTCTCTGCTAACGTTCCAAGTTTTCTGACTTTTTCTTGATAAACAATTTTGTTCAAAAATTTGTATTCGACAGAGTCAATAAAAATAATCATAAAATTTTTAATGGATGAAAATCTATTTATTATCTGATATGCAATGTTTTATTCCTTAATAAAACTTGCCAATACCACTTTAATAACAGGTGAATCTGTATCTTTAAGACAATAACTTGTGTTAATATTGTATTTCTTAATATTTGGACCAAACAATGGAATAAAATAAACATTCAAATAATGTTTATACTTATTTTTTTTTTAAAAGTTGCAGAAGTTACAATGCAAAAAACAGATTTTCCGACTACTTACTTTATACAATTATTGTAATAATTGTAAATGATTTCTGGACTTATCCTTTTACTGGTGTCTGAATAATTATCATTACAGTAATAAACCACATTCCTGCAAAACCTGAAAATTGATTTTGCCATAAAATAAAAGTTAATTGAATGATATTTCGGGAATTTCCGGTAGATTTTATTATTCACGAATATCTATACTTATCTGACAATTTCACTTTCCACTAATCTATCTGTGATTGTTTTTTTTGGTTCAAAGAAACAGGTCCCGCCTAATGATTTGTGAACCAAAATATAGTATTTCCCCAAAGCCCGCATGAAATTCTCGGTAAAATATTCATATTCCATGACTGATGTGTAAGTCAGATTTTCAGAATACCGATCAGGTAATGAATGTTCCAGTTGAATTGTTTTAAAATAACCCTTTTCAAGAAGTCCCAAAATTTTGGATTCTTCTGTTTGTCCTAGCAGTAACTGTTCACGCATAAGAAAAGGATCATATTCAAATATTTTACCGGCATAATAACCCAGCAGTATATTTTCACATAGTATCGGACCAGATCTGGATTCCAGGTAACTAACATCATTAAGGAAGGCTTTTTCTTTTAACGGAGATTGAAGATAGCTTTCTAAACAGGATAATTGCTTAAAAAATCCCGGAAATAGGCTGACACCTAAAGCAATAGTCAATATAAAAGAAACCTGATAAGGTTTAATAATTAAACTATGAAATTTTGTCCAGGCATAAGAAAACGACATGCCAGCCGCAACGGACAGGGAGATGAACAGATCAAAAAACATATTGATATCTGTACCAAGGCCACCGGAAAAGTAAATCCCAATGAACAATGAAATGATAAAATAAAACGGAATAATCCGGTAATAGTTCTTTTTGATACTATAAACCAACCAGGGACATGCCACCAGAAAAATGATTAGAGTATCTTTCCCAATCTTAATAAGCCAGTAAAACAGTTTTTCCAAGGAATAACGTCTAGTTGTGCTGAGTTCCCGAAAAAATGAACCTCCGGACAGGAAATATGTGAGAAAGAATAAAGCTCCTGTAATTATTGTCATATAACCGATCCATTTAAAAAAATTCCTGCGTGATCGAAAGAATATTTCAATAGTCAGGGCTGCGGGCAGGGCGATCACGCTGTGTTTGATTATGATTCCCAGTGAACAAAGTATGGCAGCCGGTAACAACCTGTCCGGATTGTGTAAATAAATGACCAGGCCTCCAAATGTAAAAATGTTTGCGAGCAACTGCGGATCATTCATCCCGATATAATGTGGAGCATATACCACAAAAAGTCCCAGACAAATAACAGTAGCAAAAAGGGCATCAAATATATCTCTTCCAAGCTTTTTGACCAGATAACCTGTTCCAAAGACTATCAGAATCAGTGAAATCAGGCTGATACAACGTCCGGCAAGGAGCTGATCACCTAGTATTTTGCCAATAATACCAACTATATAAAATGAACCGGGAGGATAATTTACTGTTGTAAACTCTTTCTGGCTATCGTATATTGGTTGATCTGATATTGCCGCATGGGTATTATAAGCATTCCATCCCTCATTATAATCAATTGATAATTTAAATTGAATTCTCCAGATAAAAACTGAGAGGAAAAACATAACCAGCAGTGATAAGAGGCCCAGGTTCATCCAACGTAACACATTAAAATTTAATATTTTCCTTAACAGCAGAGAAGTGCCGAAGAATATCATGGTGATATCAAAGGTCCGGATTTGGATCGTATAATTTAGTTCAAGACTGTGATCTTCTAAAAATAAAAAAGCTAACAACCATTCATTCAGAATAAAGCCTGTACAGATAAACAATATACCTATGAATGAAATATGCCTGTCTTTCAGGTAGTTTAACAGAAGCATCTTTCCATGGATTATATTTTACAAAATTTCCATTTTTAAGTTCTTTCAAATAAAATGGATTTAATCTTATAACATCAATTAAAATCATGAAATTGTGCTCATTTATTATGCAGGTTTTCAATTGTATATTGTGTTTTCCATGTCGCATTTTTTAATTGTCTGCGATTCTGCCTGATTCTGCTCATGTTATATATTCGTTCTGAGAGTCTGCCTGACAAGTAGTCAAAGTTCAGAACTTCCATTTTTCCTTCACCAGTACCTGTTAATTTGACTTTTATATATGGTGGCAGGCTGTGTACTAAATTAAAAATCTTATTTAGAATATCCAATATCATATTTTGCCTTATAAATGCTTTTATTCCTTTTGGCTTTTTCAATAATTCACTGTACAGGTTATGATAATTGGAGGCCCGTCCGAATGAATTAAATAATTTCCGGGTATAATTCCAGTTGATACGATTTGCAGTCATATAATGCCAAAATTCAAGGGAAGGATCGTACCATAATTCATACCCAAGGAGACGGAAAGCATGACTTCGTTCGGCATCTTCACCTGCTATCATTGATTTTCCTATACGTCCTTTAAGCATCAACTGAAAATCGCTGGATATTAAATAATTGTATACGGATTTGCGGATTATTGAACCGGCCCCATAAATATACCCACGTTCATCAGAAACATATCCTTCCTTTTCTGCCTGAGGTCCAATGGCAAAGCCTTGTTCAACTTTTTCAAACCAGTAAGGCGGATCCATGTCGAACTGCCCAATCCCTTTGCCTCCTGCTATACCTACTTCAGGATGCTCTTCCATAATTTTAAATGCCCGACTGATATAATTTAAAGATATATAGTTGTCATCATCTACCAATATAACAATATCATATCTGGCATTTTCAAATCCTGTACGTGTGGCATAACTCTGACCTTGTCTTGTCTCATGGTAAATGTGTAAAGGTACTTTCGGATGGCTCCAGCTTTGCCTTGCTACTTCAACAACATTATCAGTAGAAGCATTGTCAACCATGATAACTTCCCATTCAATCTGATCACAGTTTTGTTGCGCTGCAATACAGTCTAGCACACGTTTTATTCTGTGCTCTGAATTGTAAGAACAAATTATTACACTGATACCTTTCTTCATTATTAAAAAATCATTTTATATAACCCTGGTAATAATTGTCGATGTATTCTCTTAATGCAATTTTCCAGTCACGCATAATATTTATACCCCGGATATTTAATTTTCGATTAATTAAACGTTCGCATGGTGGCCTTTCGGCGAAATAAATATCTTTGAAATAATCAGAATGAACAGGAGTCAGCTTTACTTTACCATCAAGATGCAAAATTCTGACAAGTTCTGCAGCTACTTCATACCTGCTGGTTTGTCCACCACATACCATATTGTATAATCCCCAATATTCTTTTTCGATTAATAATTTAACATTTTGGGCAAAATCATGTGTATAGGTTGGCGTGCCATCTTTATCGTCAACAATAAAAAGTTCTTTTTTGTCTTCTTTCAATTGTTTCATTAATTTTTGAATAAACTTTTTATCTTTGGATGGTCCGGAACCCATCATCCAGCCTGCGCGACAAACAAGAAAACGTTTTGCATTCTCTACCACAAATCTTTCTCCCATATATTTAGAGCGGGCATAAACACCTAAAGGATTTGGCAGATCCCAATCATCATACAATTCCTTTTTCCCATCAAAAATTCCGGCCGTACTGATATATAATAATGGAATATTCAGTTCGTTTGCAATATAAACTGCGTTTTCAACGGCCAGGGTATTCGTATTGTATGTTTCATCTGCATTTTTTTCACAAAATTCCAAATCAGTATATGCGCCAAGATGAAATAAATAATCAGGTTTGAAACCAATAACATCCTTTCTATATAAATTTAAATCTCTGAAATCCAGGAAGGATAACCAGGTATCATTCACATCTTTGTCGGTACATTTCAATAGGTAATCATTTTTAAACTTCTGGTAAAAAGCTTCACCCAACATACCACCACAACCAGCAATATAGATCTTTCTCATAGAAAAAAGTTTAGAAATTTATAATTTAGTAACGTAAAAATTCACTAATAAAAAAGTTTTTAAGAGTATGTTACATAAGAAAAACACACAAAAAAACAAATATATTATACTCCAGTCAATCATCATAATTATCTTTTCAAATATTCTTTTATCCTATCAATCCAATATTTTGAACCACCTATAAAAATATCGTATAAATAATCATTTAATTTCCACTTTGTAAGTCTTAAACTTAAGTAACTGGAGAACCATAGATTGCACATTAAATTTGTACCAAGTTGAACAAGTACAAGTCCTAATAGTCCATAACGGGGTATTACAAGGTAACCTATTACTACTGTTGCAGCACCTGTTAATAATCCCGGAATTAAAAAGGGAACATCATTGGTTGATATATATATAGTACCATGAATAAGGGCATGAAGATCAAGAAAAAAGTACACACTTAAAATAATAAATATTGGAGCGATAACCAGACGTTTGTCAGTACCTAATATTTCAAGCATATAATTGCCAAGCAGTCCAAAAGATATGAATCCGGCAAATATAATAAGAAACATAATAAATAATCGTACACTGGCATCTTGTTTATATTCTTTAAACTTTTTTACAGCGATCAAACCATAGTAATCAGGATAATGAGCATAAACAGGCGTATGGGCAAAGTTTTTGATAAATCCCAGAATCTGATAAGTGAAAAAGAAACCGGACATCAAGCTGGTATTTTTCAATTGTGCTATTAAGAGATTTATACCCTTACTAGTAAAAAAATAACCAATAGTATTTAATCCAGATTTCCAGGATACTGACCATAGTGATTTGAAAATCTCCCTGTCAATTTTAAAAGAATTGCCTATATTTATTCCTTTATCTTTAAACCATCCTGCAATAAAATTTCTGAGGTATATTGTAACAAAAACAGATTCAACCAAAAGATAGAATTGCAGGTATAGCATTCCCAAATTATTCATAAGAAGAATGAAAAATCCAAAAATTTTAATGACTCCCAAAATGGTTAAAAAACGACTATATGTCGCCACATGTCTAATGCCTTTTATGAATGAGCGCCATTTCAAACTTTGAATGAGAACAAAAGATTGAATAATCATTAAAATATATGTAAACCAGAATTCTTTAGACTGATGACTTATTTCAAAGAGGTTCCAAAGTGTAATAGTTCCAATTGTTCCCAGCAATATTATAGTTAGAAAACTTAAGACAAAATAAATACCACGTGAAGTACAAAGAAGGGCAAAAAGTCTTTCCATATTTGGAACACCTGCAACTTCTTCAGTATCTTCGTATTCTTTTATATTTTTTGGCAGCTTTTTTGCACCGGCATAAAAAAAGGCTACCGATCTTTCAAGCGTGTGACCAAAACCTGCATCGGCCAATAATGCAAAGTCCACCAAGGCTTTAATGGTCATCCAAAATGCATATGAAGTGTTATCAAATTTAACAAGTATAATAGAGGTGATTACTAATCCATGAACCACAACAGTAATTTGTTCTGTCCAACTCATCAGAGTTGGGCTGTAAAAAATCTTATATAGTAGTCTTTTCAAAGCGGTTAGATTTGAATCCTGAGCCAAATCGTTTATTAAGAAAAAGTATATTCAATACTTATTTGTCATTTAAAATAAACTTAAACCAACGGTCTGTAATAAATAGTCTTCTCTGGTTATATTAAACAATGATATTTCATCATTTAGCATATTAATTTTATAAGAAAAACCTGTTCTAATGGGATTTATATACGATATTAATAATTTTAAGATTTTTCCTGAATTACTGTATAAGTTTCATGATTTTAAGCTTCATCATATTTCATCGTTGGTCAATTGCACTGATATGTCATCATTTACAATAGTTTTGTATGGATTTTGATCATCCATATAGTATCTAGAAACATCTGTCATATAAAGGGTGATACATACAACTACAATAAATCCGGAATCAGTAAAACCTCCTCCAAGTATCATGGCCATAATTGTAAATGCATAAAAATATTTTATATAATCATATTCGGGATGAATTTTTGTTTTAAAGACTTTATAAAGTATGCCAAAAATACCCAAAACAAAGAAGGCGCCATATTTCACATAATCACCTATTATTCCGATATCACCTAAATAAAAACCATATCTTGTATTTATTAATCCAATACTATGACTGTATTCTGAATGACCGGCGTCCGCTCCGTTTCCAAATATATAAGCAATTTTACTTGGGAAAAGGCTGGTTAGAAAATAATTTAGGGCTTTATATCTTATATTTTGAGTATTTATCGGATCTTTATAAAGAGCAGTCTTGATCAATTCCTGAAAAATATTCTGAAATGCGAAATATATCAGAGTCATTCCCAACGCACTTAAGAAATAAATAAGTGGTTTGTATCGAATTCTTCTGCTTAATAAAAGGTAAAGTAATGTTGCTGCCAGAATTGTAAATAAGAGTGTTCTTGATCCTATCAGGATAATGATACTCAATGACGCCAACAACAGGATTGTATATTTCAAATGTCGTTTTTCCAGAAAATACTTTAATGATAAAAAATAACCTATAATCAAATAATCCATTCCGGCTAAAAGGATTCTTGTAGTTCCTCTTTCATGGAGTATTTTTGATTCAACCAATATCACTCTGGGATATAATGCAAGTTGTGTTAAATATAACAGAATGAATATAATAGCGAAAAAGACAAAGATTTTTTCAAATTCTTTTGGCTCCAATTTCAATTTGTGCAGCGCAAAATACAACAGATAAAAATAAATCCCTCTCTGAGCATATAAGGATATTGTCATGCTTTGTCCGTGAAATTTATCAGCAATAAGCATACTGAAAGGAAGTGAAATAAAAAAAATGGCAATAAATGGAGAAAAATTTTGTCTGAACCGGAATGAATTATCGTAAATGCTATAAAAAATGATTATTCCAAGGATTAGTGCAATAGCTATCAATTCGGCTATAATTGAAAATTTACCGACGAAGGTGAAATTATACAAAGCAGTTGATGATAAAATTATGATTATTAATAAAAGTCTTTTAAACATATATTTCAGTTTTTAATAAATAATATTTATTATGACTTCTGCATCGGTCGTATGAAGATATCTGTTATCTCAGCCGTCATTGGAAGTTGTAATGCATTCAGAATGCCTAAAGCAACATCTGAAGGTTGTAACAATTTCTCAGGCTGATATTTTTTGTTATCCTTTTTATATAGTTTTTCCTGCATATTAGTAGCGGTCTTGCCCGGGTAAATGCTTATTATCCTGACTCCATCAGCATTAATTTCCTCTCTCAATGCATCTGCAAATCCCTTAAGTGCAAATTTTGACGATGTGTATTGACTTAAATTTCTAGTTGGCTTTTGTATTGCACTTGAGTTTACAAAAACAATCTGCCCCTTGCTGCTCTTTATTAATTGCAGCAAAGATTTGGTTAGAATATACGGAGCGAAATAATTAACATTTAGTTGAATTTTTAAATCTTCCAAAGATGCAACTTCTGTAGAACCAGTTGAAATCACCCCTGCACTGTGTATCAGGATATCAAGGGATGGAAAATTCTTTTTAAAATAATCAGAAACTGCCAATAAATCTTTTTCATCTGTTAAATCAATTTTCAATACTTCAATCCTTACAAAATAGTCTTTTAAATTGTTTTTAAGCTGATTAAGCTTTTTCTCGTTTCGTCCCACAAGACAAAGGTTAACTCCTTTCTCCGCAAGCAAATGAACCATCGCTTCACCAATGCCGCTAGTTGCCCCGGTAATTAATGCGTTCTTATTTTTTAATTCCAATATATTATTTATTTTACTCACTTCTTTTTCAATAATTTACATTCAAGTAATGCATCAGCGGCTTCTTTTATTATGCTAAATTTTATCGTTGATTTCATTGCGATATCCATAAGACTATGTTCTCCATCGGAATAGTTCAAAACCCATAAAGCTGCCAGTTGCGTTTTTTTACTTTCATTCGTCCCGCCAATTTTATCATAAAGACCATATTTGCCTAATTGTGGTTCACATTTGGG
This sequence comes from uncultured Bacteroidales bacterium, assembly GCA_963781805.1. GTDB lineage: Bacteria > Bacteroidota > Bacteroidia > Bacteroidales > UBA10428 > JAFGPL01. The sequence goes on along the minus strand of CAWAHF010000004.1, from coordinate 2,404,746 downwards.
CTTGATATTAATATATATTTCATTATTCTCCAGAATATCAAAAATTTCTAAGGTAATTTGTAAAGATTCAGCCAGTTTTTCGGGTTTTACAAATTCAAGATTATCAGCAGAGGTATGATATTCGGCAAATTCACCAAAAGGTTTTCGGGTAAAACATCCAACCGGCAGGTTAAATCCAGGGGAACAATATTGTCTTTCATCGTAACCATAGGGAATAAAATCTTTAATCACATATGGTTTCTCGCTTGTTTTGAAATACAATTCAAAGGCTTTATCTATTTCTTCATTGCCTCTTCTTGACCGTTTGTAGGTAAAATCTGATTCATCGCCAAGCAATGTTAAAACAATCCCGTGTTTAATGTTGTGCAGGGTAGCTTCATTTTTACTTAACCAGGCTATTGAGCCAATTGTTCCGGGTATAAAAACAAAGCGATATGAATATCTGTTTTTTTTGCTCAAGATTGTCTTAGCCAGATACGTTGCAATTGCAATTCCGGAAAGATTATCATTACACAAAGAGGGGTGACAGATATGGGTTGATATAAGTATTTCTTCGCTGGTTTCACCTTTTATAAGCAACTCACCATAAGAAAGACTTCCTTTTTCCAGTGATGAATCAATATAAACATGATAATCTTCATTCTTTAAATTTAGTAATTGATTATGTGTCATGCAGAAACCCCACCGCTCCTGATAATAGGATGTCTTGTAAGGTACTAAATCCGGATGCTCAGGTATTGTATATAAATGTTGTTTAAGTTCATCAAGAGAAATATGTTTATCAACAGGAATGCTATAATTTAAAACATGTAAATTCAGCTTCTTGAAATCAATAATCTTTCTACCTTTTGAATCTTCGATGTAGGCATCTCTGATATTCCACTCTTTAGGTATAGTCCAGTCGAATACCTTTGTTCCTGAGGAGACTTCCTGAATATTTAAAGGAATGAATCCGGAAATAATATTAAGTGTTTCTCTGACTCCGTTTCCGGTAATACTTCTGCAAATCGGATAAAGTTTAGAGATTAATTTGTACAAATTATCGCCTTCAGCCCGCAAATCACTCATATTTAATTCAGGAAACGACATGAACTAAAAAATTTTAGTTTCGGGAATAAATGTAACAAACTTACCATTCCATTCCCTGATATAACTAAGTTGTTTGCTAATCTCTTCTTTTAAATTCCAAGGTAAAATGATAACATAATCAGGTTTATATTCTTTAATATAATCAGGACTTCTAACCGGGATATGACTTGCAGGAAGAAGCTTATTCTGCTTATATGGTGATGCATCGGCAACAAAATTAATTAAGTCATTTCCTTTAATTCCGCAATAATTAATCAATGTATTGCCTTTTGCAGCAGCTCCATAACCGGCAACTTTTTTCCCTTCTTTTTTTCTGTTCAACAGAAATTCCCAAACATTGTATTTTATATTATCAACCTTAGCCTGAAAATTATTGTAATATGATAATGTATGCATAAGTGCCTGTTCTTCTTTTTTCAGTAGATTTTCTACATTAGAAGAGATTTCCTTTGATTTATCTTCTTTATGTTTGGCAAATATTCTCAACGAACCTCCATGTGTCGGGATTTCTTCAACATCGAACATTTCTAATCCCTGTTTTTCAAATATACGTTTTACGGCAAAGAAGGACAAATATGAGAAATGCTCATGATAGATTGTATCAAATTGATTTTCTTCCACGAGTCTCATAAGATGAGGAAATTCCATTGTAATTACCCCTTCTGCGTTTAAGGCAGTTTTCATCCCGGCCACAAAGTCGTTGATATCCGGAACGTGTGCAAGAACATTATTTCCAAGAATCAGATCCCCTTTTATACCCTTATTTACCAGTTGATTCTGAGCAAACTGAGATCCAAAAAAATCGATGATCGTATCAATTCCTTTTTTAATTGCCACTTCTGCAGTATTTGCAGTAGGATCAACTCCCAACACAGGCACATTATATTCTTTAAAATATTGCAGTAGATATCCGTCGTTAGAGGCTATTTCAATTACCTGTGATTTTTCATTAAAGTGAAACCGTTTCATCATCATATCTACGTAGCTTTTGGCATGGGCCAGCCAGCTTGTAGAAAAAGACGAAAAATAAGTATATTCCTGGCTGAATATTTGATCAGCCTTTTTCATTTCATCTACCTGAACGAGAAAACAATTGTGGCACACAAAGATCTTTAAGGGAAAATAAACTTCAGGTTCATTTAACTTTTCCGGCTTCACCATGTCATTTGATGGTGGGCAATTGATCAAATCAACAAATACATGTTCCAGGGTGGTTTTACAATGTCTGCAAATCATATTTCTATTCCTTTAAATGTGTTATCAATAAGTTTATAATTTTTATCTTTATCAGATATGTCGGTAGGTTCCAAAGGCCAATTAATTCCAATGGAAGGATCATTATATCTAATGCTTCCTTCAGATTCCGGATTATAATAATTTGTGTGGTGATAGATTAACTGGGTATTATTCTCTAAGGTCTGAAAACCATGGGCGAATCCCTCCGGTACATATATCATATTAAGATTTTCGGGAGACAATTCAACAGAAAAAAATTGTAAAAATGTGGGCGAACCTGCTCTTACATCAATAATTACATCAAACACTTTACCCACGATACATCGAATAAGTTTGATTTCACAATCAGGCTGAATCTGGTAGTGCATACCGCGAATGGCTCCTTTATTTATAGTAAGAGAATAATTAAACTGCACAAATTCTTTGGTATGATTTATTTGAAGGAATTCCTTCTTACAAAAAGTTCTTGCGAACAATCCTCTCTCATCTTTAAACGGCGTTAATTCTACGATATACGAACCTTTAAGATTAGTCTCAAGAAACCTCATTTTACAACATTAAGATTATTATCAAGAATGCCCTTTTCAATTAATTCAGTAATAACGTTGAGACGAATTAGTTGAGATTTTCTGAATTCTTTATCCTTAAACCCAATTGCATTTAATCCCTCAATTAATTCTTTTATGGTAGTATTTAAATTGTAAGAGGGTATATAATCAGGAGCAAGACTTTTGAAAAGATCAAAATTTACTTTATAAGATCTTTTATCGGGTTGTGCATCTTTATTGATTGAAACTTTTATTTCGGGCAAGACTTCATGTATTTTTTCCGCCAAATCCTTAATCTGATAGTTCCAATCATTGCTTCCTGTATTGACAATCAGATAATTGCCACCATTATCCGGTTTTCTTAAATGAGCCCATGTAATAGCCCTGGCCATGTCTCTGACATTTATAAGCGGACGCCAGGGTGTACCATCGCTTAAGATTGTAATTTCTTTTGAAGCAAGCGCCCCTGCTACAAAATCATTTAGTACCAAATCTAACCGTAAACGATCGCTTATTCCGCAAGCTGTTGCAAACCGAAGACAGGTAATTTTAAATTTGTCATCTGCAAGCTCTTTGAGATCGTTTTCAGCCAGTACTTTTGATTTGGCATAAGCAGTAATTGGTCCAACTTCAGAATGTTCATTTCTCGCGGATTCTTCTGCAAAACCATATACACTGCAACTTGATGCAAATACAATATTTTTTACACCTTTTTTCTTGGCTTTTTCTGCTATATCGATAACTGCTTTATGATTAACATTATAGGTGACTTTTTCAAACTTTACACCAATTGGATCATTTGATATTGCTGCCAATTGAACAACTGTATCAATCCCTTCGAGAATATCTGCGGGAAATTCACACACATTTCCATAAATCTGTTTATCAAGATATATTTCCGGTACGGAATAGTTAGTGGTAAGATGTTTTGCGTAATACCCTAAATCATAACCAATTAATGTCGAATCCGGAAAGGTTTTTCTTAAGATTTTGGTCAGTTCCGAACCAACGTATCCCAAATTTCCTGTAATTAAAATTTTCATTTTTACTTTTTTAAATAGATATATTAATCATTATTCCAAAGTTTCCATGGGGCATTACCTGCATTCCAGATATTTTCCAATACATTTTTATCTCTTAACGTATCCACCGACTGCCAGAATCCATCATGCCGGAAAGCTGCTAGCTTCTTTGTTTTTGCAAGAATTTCCATGGGTTCTTTTTCCCAAATGGTGGAATCGTTGGTAATATAATCGATTGCCTCTGGTTCAACGACAAAAAATCCACCGTTTATCCATGCATTTGAATTTCCATCTCCTTTAGGTTTTTCATGAAAACTATTTATCAGGTTATTATCCGATGATAACATAAAAGCTCCAAATCTGCCGGGTTGCTGGACTGCTGTAAGAGTAACCAAAACTTTTTGCTTTTTATGAAATTCAATCTCTTCATTTATGTTTATATTGCTGACTCCATCACCATACGTAAGGCAGAAAGTTTCATTTCCGATATAATCTTTAACCCGTTTTATCCTTCCTCCGGTCATTGTATTTTCGCCGGTATCAACAAGCGTTATTTTCCATGGCTCAGCTTTTTTTAAGTGTACTGTCATTTTATTATTTTCCAGATCAAAAGTTACATCTGACATATGAAGAAAATAATTGGAGAAATATTCTTTAATAACATAGCCCTTGTATCCGCAACATATAATAAAATCATTAATTCCATAATGAGAAAATATTTTCATAATATGCCAAATAATGGGTTTGCCACCAATTTCAACCATTGGTTTTGGGCGAATACCACTTTCTTCACTTATTCTGGTTCCATATCCTCCTGCCAATATAACAGTTTTCATGATTACAGTTTTAGAATAAACAATTGAAATTTAGTTAAAAATAATTATGCAAAGTAGAATCATTCCTGAAATATTCCAAAGTTTTTTTTAGACCAATTTGAATTCCTTTTTCATTCCAGTGTCCATCTGTGCCATAAAATATATCTTTGCCTGCTTTCTTAAAATCCTCAAATACGTTTATATATTCCACTCCCTTCTTATCCAATCCTTCATAAAGTTCGGGCAGAAAATTATTATATACATCATTGTTCACAACTTCATGACAAATTGTATATTGTGCTGGTAGAGGAAGATAGATAAGTCTGATGTTGTATTTTTCTTTCAATTTTTCAGATAAATCAGCCATATTGTTGCAGATATTATTTATTTCCTCAGGAGAATGATGATAATAAAAACTTGTTTTTTCCTTATTGGTTTGATCATAGAAAAATAACCAGGGCTTATCTTTATTCAGGCAATATACAGGCGTAAGAGGTGAAATGTATTTAAACAAATCAAATTTTATCGTGGCTATTTCAGAATAAATAGCAGTTGACAGGTAACTCTTTTTGACAAGCGCATCCAATAATTTTTCAGTTTTGTCGTAGAAAATATCATCCTTAATACCAGATAATTTCTTTTTAAAATCCGAACGTGTATCAGGAATATAATCGGAATTATTTTCGTGTTCAAAAACAACAGGAATATACCTTTCAACCCGCTCATATAGAAGTACTTTTGGTTCTGAGCTTCTATAGTTATTTTCATCAAAAATAGTCAGGGGATAATCACCATAATGAAAATATGTTTTTACATGAAATGTATCACAGAGTCTTTCAGGAAATTGTTTATGTCGTGAAATATCAAAATAGCTATCTCCAAAAACGATTAAATCTGCGTCATTCAAAGAAGAATTTTTTGCTTTGAATTCAAATTTTTCTTTTGCAGGAGGTATACCATTCTCTCTGAAGTGCCTGACATAACTAAAATAATAATTTTCACCGTATTTAGTTAAATCCCAATACCCGGGTTTCATTTTTTCCACCACGACAGCATTGAAAAAAGGCAGATATCTTATGGCTACAAATGCATATAGACACACGATGCCTGCAAAATAAATGAACCATTTTATTATCTTTTCTTTTTTCATTCAATTAAATCTTTAGAATTGGAAATAAAGAAAATTAATTGATTCCCATTTCCCAAGTATCATTATTAAAAGCACTGTAACTACTAATAGGATCCACTTTACGGGTCTGTTAGAACTTACCAATCTTAGTTGAAGCTGTGCTTTTTCGATAAGATACTCAATGGTTACTAACAGTATAATTAATGCTATTGAGATAGAAAAATCTGCTTTAAATTCAAATAAATTTATTCTACCTGTTGTAGATGAAAACATTTTCTTTAAAATCAACATTGCATCACTTAGTGAATTAGCTCTGAAGAAAATCCAGGCAAAATAAACCAAAACAAATGTAATAAGGTTTTGGAGTATATTGTGAATTTCCGGATGTGCTGTTAGGTTAAGAAAACTATTTATTTTTTCTCTTATTTTTTTAGTCAGGATTGCAAATATGTGATAAAAACCATGCAATGCTCCCCAAATGACAAAAGTCCAGTTTGCGCCATGCCACAAACCGCTTACAAGAAATGTTGCAAATAGATTAAAATGCCTCCTGCCCTTTGAAACTCTGCTTCCACCAAGAGGTATATAAAAATAGTCCCTGAACCATGTTGAAAGTGATATATGCCATCTTTGCCAGAATTCCCGGATACTTAATGCAAAATACGGACGTCTGAAATTGGTCATCAAATCAAATCCCATAATTTTTGCGGTTCCAATGGCTATGTCGGAATATCCCGAAAAATCACAATAAATCTGAACCGAAAAAAACAGGGTTGCAATTACGTTATGCCATCCTCCGTAATTTGAAGGATTATTGTAAACTATATTGACATATTCAGACAATCTGTCTGCAATCACTACTTTTTTGAAAAATCCCCAAAGCATATAAACAATGCCGTCGCGTATATTTTCATATTTTACTTTATGTTCTTTATAAAATTGAGGTAATAGATTGGTGGAACGTTCAATTGGCCCGGCCACTAACTGTGGAAAAAAGGAAACAAACAACGCAAAAATTCCGAAGTGCCGTTCAACCCTTTCTCTTCCGAAATAAATGTCAAGGGTATAACTCAGCGTCTGAAATGTAAAAAAAGATATTCCAACGGGCAATAAAACGTGATAACCAGGTACCCGGTAAAAAATATTGAATTGAGCAAATAATGAATTAATGGAATTACCAAAAAAATTGAAGTACTTAAAAAAGAATAATACCGAGAGACTGGAACCTACACCAAGTATAAGATAAAGATTTTTTCTGAATTTGCTTTTAGTAAGCCCGATTCCCATTCCTGCTAAATAATTAACTGTGGTAGTAAAAAGAATCAGAATTACATATTTGTAATTCCAGCACATATAGAAGTAATAACTGGCAATTAAAAGTACAATCCACCTGTATTTGTGACTAAGTGCAAAATACAGGGCCACTACTATCGGGAAAAAGAAGATAAATTGTAGAGAGTTGAAAAGCATTTATTCTGGTAATATTACAAATTAACAATTTAAATAGTTACAGGTATTCCTACTTTATTAAGTAGTTTTAAAAACTGGCGCGAAACAAAATTTAATTTCATTAACGCAGCAATATATTCTCCCACAGTAAATTTTCTTGAAAGGTATTTCTTGTGCCACGCAACACTATCTTTCTTTCCTGATATTTTTTGCATAATAAATTGATAAGCATATCTCTTTCTATGATCTTTATAATCTTTTTCAAGTGACGGATCAAGATATTTAAATGTAAAGAGCCTGTTCTCCTTTGAGTTGTAAAATGTATTGAATTTGACATTAAACCTGCTGGTGTAAGCATTTTTATGCCATCTTGTATAACTCAATACTTTGAATACGAATCCAACATCGGCAATATTCATGAAATGAAATGCCAGTAATGTATCGCAATGTAAATCTTTCTCGTTAAAAATTTTCGGATAATCCGGTACCTGTTTCAAATATTTTATTCTAAAGAGAAGTGTAGTAATTGAACCACTAATATCCACTTCTTCTTTTAAATGTCTCAATAATAAATCTTTTCCTTTATAAAAATTACCTTCCAGTAAATCCAGTCCATCACATTTAATAACGTTACCATCCATTCTGTATGAGGATGTCATACCAATAGAAGGGAATTGTATCATCACGTTAATCATTTCTTCAAGGTATTCCGACATAATCAGGTCATCGGCCTGAACGACCTTAAAATATTCCGCATCCGGTGAAATATGGTTTGCCATTCGATTCCAGTTTTGCACCACCGGATAATATTCTTCATAATTATGTAAATGGAAACGATTATCTTTTCTTTCAAATTCTTTGGCAATATCTTTGGTTTTATCAGTACTGCAATTATTTACAATATGACATTCCCAATTTTTATAAGTCTGATTTTGAATACTTGTTAATGCATCAAATAAAAATTCTTCACCATTATAAACCGGAACTCCTATTGAAACAAACCCAGATGATTTATTATCAGCTGTCATATTCTATTTCTAAATTTTAATAATTGTTCAGATGCAAGATTTCTTAATAAAATGAAGTTTTATGAATATTACCTCTCAATGAGAAAACTACCGGAAATATTTCCATTTTCATAAGATATTCTGTAAAATATAATGCCAACAGGCAGATCCTCCAGATTTACAGTGTATTCTTTAGTCATTGCAGGAATATTATAAAATCTAAGAGGTTGCATCAGGGTGTTATAAAGAATGAGTTTAGCATCTTCCTTCAACAGATTAAATTTAAAATTAATATTATTGTCAGCAGGTACAGGATATACCAGCAGATTTTGATCGTTATTGAACTCTTTAACGGAGGATACTCCGACATATATGGGTATATCGGCTTCAGAACTATCTGTACCATCATTAACTTCAACAGTTACCTCAAGTATTCCCATGAATTTTGTATTTGGAATTATTGTATAGTCAATTACTGAATAATTGGTTCCGTTAAATAATTTCATTGAAAAGTCATTGGGAAACGTATTGTCATCATCTTCAACCACAAGATCACTTAAAGTTATAGTGAGAGGCTCATCAACAGCGGTTGATAGTGCTTTCGTGGTACCTTTGATAACAGGCGGGTCATTTACATTTATGACTTCAATAGTAAACGAGTCATAAACCGTATACATTCCGTCGGTTACTGATAAAATAACATCACTGAATCCAACATCTTCATTAGTTGGTGTACCTATTAAAATACCCGAAGCATAGAAGGTAAGCCAGTTTGGAATCTCAACAGATGTATATGTTAACGGATCATTGTCAAGATCTGTCGCTTTTAGTGCATACAGATACTGGCTGTCTTCATTCACCGAATAGACATGTGTTGATGTAATCTGTGGTGGATGAGATTTTAATTCTACTTTTAAATTAAAATTTTGATATACAGACACCGTTCCATCACTAACCTTCAATGATACAGCAAATGTACCGGTATTATTAATCGTTGGAGTGCCGAAAAGCTTATGGGTCGGCGCATCGAACTGCAGAAACGAAGGGATTTGATCTGCCGAATAGGTTAAAACATCAGTAATATCACTGTCCTCGGCCATTACAATATATTCAAAATATTCATTAGAATAGATCAATGTATTCTCCGGATTTGATATAATCTTTGGATAGTCGTTGGTGTTAATAACCTGAATGGTGAAGGTTGAATCAACATTTGCTGTACCATCATTCACTCTGATTGTTACACTGTTTGAACCAACATTGGAATTATGCGGAGTACCGCTTAATAATCCATTTACAGGATTAAATGTAAGCCATGAGGGCAGACTCACTGATGATAATACCAGTTGATCACCGGTATCAATATCACCATCGGTAATGGTCATGGAATATGCAGCGTCTTCGAAAGCAGATCGGCTTGAAGGGATGTTGATCCATGGTTTATCATTAACGGGAGTGACGGTGATTGTAAGACTATAGGTATTGCTGTTGGCCAGACCATCATTAACATAGACAGGTATGTGCAGCGTTCCGTTATAATTTGAATTGGGTTTTACCGTTACACCTCCTAAAACTGTATAGTTGCTTCCTGATGAAACATGAAGCGTAAAATCATCAGGATATATATTATCGGGATCAAATACTGAAAGCTGACTAAATTGTATTATAACCTGAGAATCTTCTAATACTGAAACAGGTTGTTGTCCCTGTATGACAGGGGTATCGTTAACTGCAACACTATATAGTGTTACATCATCGGTATCAAATAAGGGTGTGCCTCCACGACCATTATCTGTTGCCTTGAATGTAATTGTTTCATTTCCGTTCCAATTGGAATTTTTAGCTGAAATTGTAGCTATGCCATTGGTAATAGAAATGTTAAAATGAGACGCAGGATTAGGAGCATATGTCCAAGTTATTGTATTATCCGGATCCTGGGGATCGAATACATAATTGTTCAGGTTAATGGTTTTTGAACTCTCATTTTCGTTAATTGTCAAATCCGGGATATTGCTGACAACCGGCGCCCGGAAATTATATGTTTGCATGGCATTAAACCATGTAGTTGCCATTTTAGCATAGCCGGATTCATTTGGATGATAATCATCATACATATCTCCACCACTTTGACTATAATTAAATCCCGGAATATTTTCCATATCCACCAGGATGATAACATCATTAGTTCTGGAACTGACTAAGTTTTGTAATAAATCATTATAGGCAATTGTATACGGATCTAAGGTATTAGCTACAGTGCCTGAACCATGTTTTATTATCTGTGCAAGAAATACCGGGATAGTTTTTCCAACGGATGTTTCATAGCTGTCAATAAAATTCAGCATCGAATTAACCTCATCGCGAAACTTAGAAACACTATCAGGTTTTGTTAGTCCGTTTGTACCAATATGTAATAAAATTGCATCCGGATTAAAAACAGAAAGATAATTCTGTGGACAGCCACCATAACTATTCAGTTCACAAGGACTTTCTATATAATATTTATTTATTCCTGTTTTAAGGAGATAGTCCAGTTGGGTTGGAGTAATACCCGGGAACCCTGCATTGCCCGTATAATCAAGACTGTCGACAAGATCATTTTTTGGCAATCCTGCAGCCCAACCGGATTTCTGGCTTCCCACGTAATCAAATGAATAACCAGAGAATATTAATGCATCATATAGGTCTTTTCTATATGAAACACAATTTTCCGGATGAGTAGATTCCTGATGTAAAGGATTGCTATCCTCACCAAATGTGATAGAATTACCGAGTGGTAATATTTTTAATTTCTGTCCATTAGCAAATTGAATTGTCAAAATAAAACAAAGTGTAAACATAATAAGGAATGAAATCTTCAATTTATATGTAGCTGTCATTGTATAATTTTTCTAAATAAATAACTGTAAAAATGAATTAAAACTTCCTATGTGAATTTTTAATTATTTAACCATAAATTTCCCGGTATAAAGTTCGGAACGATTATAAATTTTATACAAATACAATCCGGAAGGAATATTATTTAATTCCATTTCAATATTATTCTGATTTGAGTTTAAAATTTGCTTTAATATAAGTAAACCTTCATCTGAATACACTTCCAGCCATCCGTTATTAATCAGGTTATATTCAAATGTAATCATTTCATCAGCAGGATTCGGATAGACTTTAATTACAGATACATTTCCGGTTTGTTCTTCAACACCGGTATGTTCTTTCACAGTAATTTTATAGTCATATTCGGGACTTTCCAACATGCCATCATCAACAACTATTTTAACCAAAAGTTGTCCGGTGAAGCCGGAATTTACCGTGATGATATTTTCGATGATGGAATATCCGGTACCTGGGAAAATAGTCATTGCCATATCAGATAAAGGATTATCAACATCCTGTACGATCAGGCTGTCTAAGGTGATTATCAGAGATGAATCAGGGTAGGATACGGGAATACTTGTTTGATTTGTTGCCACAGGTGCATCATTAATATTATGGACAGTTATTGTAAATTCCTGAATAGAATCCTGTTTTGTATCGGATATCCTTAACCTGATATAATAGGTCGAGTCGGCTTTATAACCAACCTCATTATTTGTAGGAGTACCTGAGAGCCTTTTTAATGTGCTGTTATAGGACAGCCAGCCGGGGATACTATCAGTGTATAATATAAGGACATCTTGGGTATCGGGATCTTCATATTGTATATCGTATACATAATTTTCATCTTCGTTAACAGTAGTCACTGGAGTTGAAGTAATATAAGGTTTATGATTCGTCATGATTACATTAATAACAATGGTTGAATCAATATTTATGTGACCGTCAGTAACCCTAAGTTTTACCGTATTTGCACCAACATTAACAAATGCAGGCTTTCCTGTCAGTAAATTTCCATTTAACTGAAGCCAGGAAGGTAATTGAGGAGCAGAGAAGGTCAATGCATCATTTACATCTGCATCAGCGGCAGTTAGGGTAAAATAATAAAACTCTCCTTCATAGGCTGCAGGTGGTGTGGTAAATGTAAAATATGGAACATCATTCACCGGAGTGACATATACCGGAAGTACATAATCAACAGATACATGAGGATCACTAAGTTTAACATTTACATGAATCGTATCGTTATAATTTGCTTCCGGAGTTACAATATTTCCAATGTGGGTATAATGAATACCATCCTGTACCGCCAGTGTAATTTCTCCTGTGGTATTGTCAACGTCAGAATATATAAGTTGTTCCTTCTTAATTAATATGGTATCATCTTCGGGTGTACTAAGAGACTTATGTCCTGTTATAACAGGTGGATCATTTACCGGAACAACTGAAATATTTCTTGTGGGTATATTGCTGTAAAGCTCTCCATCATAAACCTTGAAGCTAATGGTTCGGGTTAAGGCAGATGGATTCTCACTGGTGTTTTTATAGGTGATTGTACGCAAAGCAGCCTGATAATTGGCCTTGGTATCAACTCCCGATAAAGTGAGTTCTCCGGTAGAGGTGTGCCAGGTACCTGTAATAGTTCCTGTATTGGCAAAGGATAAAATATCCGCTCCATTACTGTAATTTGCAGATATGGAGATTACAGCTGATTCGAGATTGATATCATCCACATCAGCAACTGTAATTGTTGAGGTTATTACCAACGAACTATCTCCTTCGGTAAAAGTCAAGGCCGTTCCTCCAATACTGGAAAGCTGTGGCGGGTCATTTACATTAGCCACCGTAATATTAAAATTCTGAAATACAGTATCAGTAGTCCCGTCATCCACTTTTATTTTCACACCAAATGTTCCTACATTATCATTTGTAGGAGTTCCTGAGAGTGTTTTGTTTCCCTGATCCCAGGTCAGCCATGTAGGATATACAGGAATATCATAATGCAACGTATTTCCATCAATATCATTGGCCAGATATTTATATGTATAAGGCACATCTTCATTAATATCCGTAACTGGTGTCGTCCGGAACAAGGGGGCAAAATTTCCCGTTCTGCAAGCTGGTTTTCCAAGACTACCTTTTGAATATCTGTTAGCAATCTCAGAAGAGGTAAGTGCTTTGTTATGTACAATTAGTTCATCTATTTTTCCATCAAAATAATAAGCAGAACCATCTCCCGGTCCAGGCTGGAGCCATCCGATGCACAAAACACTGTCGGTTGATAATCCGGGTCCCCATCCGGTATACTCTGCTGTTGCTTTAGGGCCAAGAGTATTGTCAACATAAAGATACATTGTATTTGAAGCGGCATCCCTGACTGCAACGATATGGTGCCAGCCAGCAACTATCGAATCACTTGTGCAGGTGGATTCATCGAGATCATTTCTTATGGCGAAATTAACGCGGTTGGTTGGGTCCACACCTATCCACCAGTGTACTCCTGTAGTAAGTGGTTTTACACCCTCATTCCGACCAATTATAACTCTGTAACTGTTATTCTCTTCATTTAGCCAAAACCAGCATTCTATTGAAAAATCCTCTTCTGTGCCCCAGTCAAAAAGGGTATCATCCTCTACATATAAACCTTCGCTATTTAAAGGATCAAATTCCTGAGCCTTATCTATCTGTCCGGTTGTGCTTACAGGCGCAATCCCGGTTATATGAGCATCATTGGCTCCATAATAGTCAGCATAAACGGGTCCGTTATTTTCATCCATTTTCCAGTAGGCAACCATTGTCTCAGGGCATGGTATTGCATTGGATACATTGATAAAGAATTCCTGGGTAACACTTTCCAGGGCTGTATTGGTTGCTTTAACAATAACTTTTCCTCCGGATGTTATGCTGTTTGGTGTCCATTCAATAACTCCCGTTGCCGGATAAATAATCATTCCGCTTAAACCCTTTACAAGACTATACGTAACCGGTAGCTTTGCTGCGGCGGTCGAATCGTTAACATCATATGTATACTTGGTATCGACAAAGGCGATTGTATCTGCAGGGGTAGTAATTTTAATATTTTGTGCTGAAATCCTCGAAATAGATGATTGAAGGAATACCAGCAGAAATAATCCGAAAAAAAGATGTCTAGTCCTTTTCATAAGATAATTTTTTTGATTTATTTTTTAACATTGAGAGTTTATACGCAAAAGATTTAAAATTGATGTGAAGTTATATGATCTTTTTTGAATTTTTGAGCGCATTTTTATGAACTGCCTTTATTCTAAGACCAAAGAGAAAATTTTTGTTGTAAAGTGGTTTGCTATCAGCATTGTTCCTATAAAAAAAAGCCCAACTCAGCAGTTGAGTCGGGCTTTTTATACATTTCATAATTTATAATAACCGTACTTATTTTCTAATAATAAGATTTCCGACAAATGATTGACTGTTATTCGTTACCTTGTAAAAATACAATCCTTCTGGAATATCAACGGTATTTATCCGAACAGGAGCTCCATTTATTTGAAAATTATTTTTGAACAATGTCTTTCCTGTAATATCTATTATTTCGATATTGAGTATACCGGTTGCATCCATTTCAAACATAACAAAACTTTCAGCAGGATTTGGATAAACCTTCAGGATTTCTGAACCGCTTGTTATTTGCGTAACCCCTGATAATTTATCAACCCTGATGACAAATGTTTGTGTAGAATCCTGTTTCCCGTCGGATACTTTCAGCTGGACAGGGAAATCTACAAAAGTTCCCGGTGCTGTAAGATAAGCCTGGGTGGGAGTACCCGAGAGAATTTTCTGGTCCGTATTCAGACTTAACCATTCAGGTATTACCGGAGCTGTTAAAATTAACGGATCAAGGACATTAGTATCCACAACCACAATATTATACAGATAAAGTTCATTCTCATTAACTGTTGTTACAGGTGCTGAGGTGATATGCGGAATATCGTTAGTAGTATTAACCGTTATACTAAAGCTCGTATCAACATTTACGATACCGTCAGATACTCTGATGGTAACAGGATCTGCTCCAATATCACTAAATTCAGGAATACCTGTTAAAATGGTATCGTTTATAACAGTTAGCCAGCCGGGTAGCGGATTAACAGTAAATGTTAATGGATCGCCATCAGCATCGGTGGCTCTTATCTTTAACAAATATGTCTGTTTCTCGTAAGCATTTGTTGGCAGAGAAGCAAAATTAAACCTGGGGGCATCATTCACTGCTGTTACTTCAACCGGTAGCACATAGTCCACGATACATTTTGTGTCGGTAACTTTCACATTTACATTCATTGTGCCATTAAAATCAGCCGCCGGGGTAACAATATTACCTGTAAATGTATAATTGCTTCCACTAGCCACCGATACACTTATGTTAGTGGCAATATCGTCAACATCGGTATATGTCAGGTCACTGAGCTTAATCAAAATCGTATCATCTTCAGGTGTGCTTAAAGTGGCATGGTTCGAAATAACCGGACAATCGTTTACTGATGTTACGGTAATATTTCTTGTTACCACAGTACTGTTTAAATCACCATCATTAGCGGTGAAGCTCACGGTGCGGGTAAGTATTCCCGGAGCAACTGTATTCGTATTTTCATAGGTAATAGAACGAATCGCTGCCTGGTAATTTGCAACGGTGGTTGTACCTGTAAGCTTTAATGATCCGGTTGTAGCATTCCAAACACCGGTAATGTTAGCGGTATTGGTGAAAGCAAGTACATCTTCACTGCTGTTGTAATTAGCAGAAATCCACACTCTTGCAGAATCGAGGTTTGTATCATCCACATCGGTAACTGTAGCAGCTGATGTGAGAGCTACTGCCCCATCATCTTCATTATAAGCCAGTGCTGCAGTTTCAACATTCGAAATCACGGGTTTATCATTTACATTAACTACATTAATCTGGAAAGTCTGAGAAATAAGAAGTAAGGGAGTTGTGGCATCATGAACTGTTATGCTTACATTATGTATCCCAACATCATTATTTGAAGGAGTTCCTGAGAATGTTCTTGTAGCTTTATTCCAAGTCAACCATGAAGGCCTCATTCCTGAAACAGTATCATAACTATCGGTTGTGAGTGTGTTATCTGCATCTGAAGCGAGGTATTGATAAGTATACAACGATTTTTCATTTACAGTAGTTGTGGGGGTTGTCCTGAAAACAGGAGCGAAATTTTCATAAGGAACAGCTGCTGTAGGTGCACCAGTTCCTATTCTTGCTTCAACATCCGCTACAGATAAATGTTTATTGTACATAACTATTTCATCGAGTTTTCCATCGTAATGGTACCCTTCGTTATCTAATCCACCAGGTCTAAGCCAGCCAAAATCTAATCCTGCGGATGAAGTAAAGGCACTTCCATTATCATCAAAGTGAAATGTTCTACTATCGTAAAAATTATCTCCAAGTTTTTGACGATATAAACTGATGTCTCCTGCCACACCATCTCTGGTTACAAATACATGGTACCATGTATTATAGCTAGAAGAATTATCAATACTATCATCTGCTTCAGGTGTTCCTCGTACAAAAAACTCAACTTTTTCCGATTTATTCATACCAATCCACCAATGCTTCCCTCCTGAACCCTCATTCCTACCAAGGATAACATAATTTGAATCCAAATCATCCAGTCTATTGTTATACCAGAACTCATAAGCAAAATCATCATTTGGTCCAAAATCTAATGTTGGATTATAGGGTACACTCACCTTATTACCTGCGTTTCTGCTAAATTTTTTAGCTTTATCCACCACACCTGTGGTATCAATAAGAGCTGTACCGGTATTGATAGCATTGTTAGATCCGCAATAATCAATATAAGTAAAACCTCCATTTTCATTTAGCTTCCAGTAACTAACAACGCCATTTGAGGAACAATCCAAAGGATCTGACACATAAATAAAGAAAGTTTTGGTAGTTGTCTGGCTGGCACCGTTTGTTGCCCTTACAACTACTTTTCCACCCTTAGTAACAGAGCTGGGGATCCAATCAATAATACCAGAAGTGCCATTAATATGCATATCTTCTAAAGACATATCGAATGAATAGGTAACACCGGCAGGAGGAGTAGCTTTAACCTGATAAAGGTATTGTTTGCCAACAACAGCCAAAGAGTCAGGAGTATCATTTATACTCAACTGTGCATGTATACTGCTGATAAATGAAGTTAGCACTAGGGTCAACAGTACCAAATAAAAATTTTTGTAGATTCTTTTCATACTTTTAATTTTTTATATTTAAGTTATTTCATTTATTTAATATATAAAACAAATTTTTACGAAAATTAGATTTAATTATAACCATTATAAAATTATTTTTATAAGTGTCAGATATTTAAAGACGAAATTCAAAAATTAAATTATTTAAAAAATATACCAATCTGAGAATTATTACCTTATTGCGAATACACCTGTAAGAACGGAATTGTTATTATAAATTTTATATAAATAAATTCCCTTCGGATACACAGTTGTATTGATGGTGGCAACTCTTTCCCCATTTCCTAAATATTCTTCATATATTTTTTTACCGGTTATATCCATTAGTTCAAGGAAATAGTTGCCTGATTCCAATATTTCGAAATTAATAAGGTCCTGTGCAGGTATCGGGTAAACCCTCACCATTGAATTATCATTAAGCGACACATTTTCAATTGCAGTCGGATGAGCTACCCTCACATATATGGTATCCTGATCTTTAAGTTTACCAGGGTCTTCAACACGCACATTTACTTTTATTAATCCGAGTACACTTGTTTTTATTGTAATTGTATTTTCAGTAAGTGAATAGTTCGCACCCGGAAGTATTATCAGCGTGAGCTCTGACAGTGGATTGTCGACATCCTCAACAACCAGATCGTTGATTTTTATAACCAGGGATGAATCGGGATAACCGATTAAGGTATCTGCCTGACCTTTAATGACAGGAGCATCATTTACATTATGCACAGTGATAATAAATGATTGCACTGAATCCTGCTTGCCATCCGATGCAATAAGTTGTACAGGATAATCAGCTGTTGCCAGATAACCAACCAGTGCATTTGTCGGGGTGCCTGTAAGTGTTTGTTGGTCCGAATTCAGTGTTAGCCAGTCTGGTAAACCGGGAGCGGTAAGAGTAATATGATCACCTGAATTTGTATCCGCAACCACAATATTGTATATATAAGGAACATCTTCATTTATCGAGGTGAGGGGAGTACTTGTAATACGTGGCTTGTAGTTTGTTGTATGAACAGTAATTACAAAACTGGTATCCATATTAACATGACTATCTGATATCCTTATGGTTATAGAGTCCAGGCCGACATCGCTAAATTCGGGAATGCCTGATAGAATAGTATCGTTGATAACATTCAGCCAGTCGGGTTTTTGAATTACCGAGAAACTAATAACATCGCCGGCATCAGGATCTGTTGCCCTTAACTTCGAGAGGTAAGTCTGCTTTTCATATGCATCTTTAAGAAGTGATGCAAAATTAAATTCAGGTGCATCATTCACGGCTGTGACCGCAACTGGCAGCACATAGTCTACAATACATTTTGAATCGGTGAGTTTCACATTAACATTTAGGTTTCCATTAAAATTTTGCGCAGGAGTAACAATATTTCCACTGAAAGAATAGTTACTGCCATTTGCCACTGAAACACTAAAGCTGCCCGGAGCATCATCAACATCGGTAAAGGTCAGGTGTGATAGTTTTATCAATAGGGTATCATCTTCAGGAGTGCTCAATATTGCATGCCCTGAAATAACTGGACAGTCATTTACTGCGGTTACCGCTATATTTTTTGAAACCACGGTACTGTTCCATTCTCCGTCGTTTGCAGTAAAACTCACGGTACGTGTAAGTGTATTTGGAGTGGCAGTATTTGTATTTTCATAAGTTATGGAACGAATGGCAGCCTGGTAATTAGCAATAGTAGTTGTACCGGTAAGTTTCAACGAACCGGTAGTTGCATTCCATACACCTGTAATATTTGCTGTGTTAGAGAAAGCGAGCACATCTTCACTGCTTTTGTAATTTGCAGAAATCCAAACCCTGGCGGAGTCGAGGTTTACATCATCCACATCGGAAACAGTAACTGCGGATGTAAGGGTTACAGCACCGTCATCTTCTTTATAAGCCAATGCAGCAGTTTCGAGATTTGACAGAATCGGCGGATCATCTATATTATTAACTGTTATCTGGAAATTCTGAAAGTTATCCACATGTCCGTCATTTACTTTGATACTTACATTATTTACTCCAACATCACTATTTGTAGGGGTTCCGGAGAAAGTTCTTGTAGCTTTATTCCAGGTCAACCAAGATGGTCTCGAACCTGCAACAGTATCATAACTATTGGTTGTAAGAACATTATCCATATCTGATGCAAGATATTGATAGGTATATAAAGATTTCTCATTCACAACGGTTGGTGGAACAGTTCTGAACAATGGGGTATAATTGCCTGCACCCTTTTTGCTGTTATTATACCTGGCGAGAATACTGTCCTCGCTGAGCGCTTCGTTATGAATAATTATTTCATCCAGTTTACCGGCGTAGGGATAGGTATCTGTTCCATCACCAGTTCCGGGTTTTAACCAACCTATACAAAATGGCGCGGATGTAATAAATCCATAGTCGGTGTCACCAACATTAAATTCAGTATACGTGCTTTGATGCAGTGGATCGGTATTGCCATCTTCATACAACCATATTTTACCTGCTAATGCATCTCTTACAGCGACCACATGATGCCAGTCAAAATTCTCGAAATAATGTGAAGATTTTAATTCTACAAAGGTCGTTTCATTTATTCTGATAGTGAACGTTATGCAATCATTATTATCGAGGCCAATCCACCAGTGAGGGCTATTTGAACCCCCATTTCTTCCTAAAATTACGCGGTTAAAATTTAGATCATCAGGATACATTTTAAACCAGAACTCAATCGAGAAACTTTGGTCAGATGCCCAGTTAAAAACAGGATTATCGGGAACGATAACTTCACTATTGTTTACCAAGGAAAAATCCTGTGCCAAACCAACCACACCAATGGTATCAACTGGTTTCGTTTTTGTAACACGTGCATCATGATTTCCCCTGTAATCCTTGAAAACCGAATCATTTAATTCGACCAGTTTTTCATCCAAGGTCCAATAAGCCACAGCAGTTGAAGGCATTTTAACATCTTCGGCCACATTGATATAGAATTCATGAGTTCCTGTTTCATTTTCACTATTCGTAGCCCTGACAACAACTCTTCCGCCTTTGGAAATATCGGTCGGTATCCACTTTATCAGCCCTGATGGTGTAATTGTCATTCCTTCCAACGCAACATCCAGAGAGTAGCTTTCATCATCGGGAGTAGCAGTTGCAATCATTTGACTATAATAGGGTCTGTTAACAATAGCCGTGGTATCATCTATTGTATATTGAAAGTCTACCTGTTGTCCATAAGATAATTGTTGGATCAAAAAGATAAGTCCTGCCACACTAAAAATTAGGGCATAATTATTTTTTCTTCTCATAAAACTAGAATTTAAAGATCTCTTAACGGTTTGGTTGATTTTTAAGTTACAGTCTATTTAAACTGTATAACCTACCAAATAGTTACAATTTTTACACTTTTTTTTTCAATATTACGCTTATGATTTATTAGCATTTATGACCTTCTCTTGTTCTTCATTTTTTATACCGGTAATCTTTAAAAATTCAGAATCACGGCCTGTTAAAATGATATCATACTGATAATATTTACTTAATACCTCTTTTGCGCTGTTTTTATTAGATAGTACAACATTTCCTGGTTCAAATACTTTTGGATCATAAGAAATATTGATATCAAAATTATATTGTTGATTATAGAGTTTTTGATAAAATAATAATTGAGGATTCCAGTTCATTAATGAATCACGTAACTCATGATACACCGTAAATTTTTTAATTCCATCTTCTGAATCTCTCATTTTAGCGAGACAATCTTCATAAATATCATAGGTTTCGCCCATGTGTACTTTGTCTGTATATACTATATGATTTATTTCCTTTATCCTGTGATAATATGGAGTTAAAAATATAATAACTAAAAATAGAATGAGATAGATAAACTTTATTATAAACTGATTTTTATTTATAGTCTTATACAATTCAATGAAAATATAATATATACTTAAGGCTGCAATCATTGATGCAATGGGATAAATTTGAGCCATGTACCAAGTAATTTTTGTAGTAGCTGACGAAATAATTATCAGATAGGTTATTATACAAATGAAACAGTAAATCAGAAATTCTTTAATTTCTTTGTTTTCTAAAAAGAAGAAAATCAATATGCTCATTGGTATAAAAAGTAACCAGGGTAGATGAGCAGATGTAAAAATATACTGAATATAAAAATAGTAAGGATGACCTGACCAATGTATGGTTGTAAATAATCTTCCACCTAAATCATGTTCCCATAAATGTTTAAGAATTCCTGGGTCTGAAAGATTTTTGATAAAATAATAACCTCCGATAACCAAAATAAATGAACCTATTGCGATGTATGTCGAACCTAGTTTTAAAATTTTAAGTAAATGTTTTTTATAGATTGCAAAAACTAACATTCCAGGAAGGAAAAAGAATGCAGCTGCGGTTTTCGTTAAAACTCCACAAATTAGGGCAAAAGTCACTACTGCCAGGTTTCTGTTTCTATCCTTAACATTATCAAAATATTTTAAATACTTATAAAAGTAAAAGATCATTAATGTGGTAAAAAAGATTAGCAAACCATCCATATCACCAGTTCTGACAATATGAAAATATAAATAGCCATGTGTTGTAATCAGCACAAATCCACTGAATAGTCCATAAAAAATATTTTTAAACTCAGAATATGAAAAATATAATAGTAGAAGCAATGTTAGAAAAGCAGCAATTGCTGAATGAAGTCTAAGTGCTAGTAAACTTTCATAACCGAATATTTTCATAAAACCTGCTTGTAACCAAATGACCATTGGAGGTTTTGAAACATAAAGTGGTTCTTTTGTTAAAAAATAATTATCCCATTTATTAAGGCTGTGTCCCGTTGATGCCAATTCATATGCACATTGTGCATAAAGTGACTCATCCCATCTGTAAAGAGGAATTTTGGTTAATTTATGAAAAATCGGAAACAAAAAAAGTAGAATAAAAAGCGAAATAACAATAGTTTTTTGAGTTTTTGATAATTGAAATTCAGTTGTTTTCATACTAGCCGTTTATTATTATTTATAAATAAATTTATATCTTTTTAATACTAATTAAAAATAAAAACTTAAGATTAAAATTACAAAGGTCAAAAATTGATATTGAAGAATAATTTACTTGCATATAAAATATTCATTATAACATAAGAATTATTTACTATAATTCACCTACTTTTTCTTCAGCAAAATATATTGGTCTCCTCTTTACTTCAAAGTAAATTTTACCAACATAAATTCCAAGTATTCCCATAAAAATTAGTTGAATACTAATAGACAAAACAAGTATTGCCATTACAGATGTCCAGCCCTGTATTATTATGGTTCCATGAAAAATTAATAAGATCAAAGTATAAAGAAGGTATAACAAAATTATTATAAGTGCAGCTCCGCCTATTATAAATGGTATTTTCAATGCAAAATCAGAAAATGAAAACAGACCATCAGAAGCCAGTCGCATTGACTGTCTGAAATTGTATTTTCTTTTGCCTGCAAACCTTTTCTGGACATCAAAGGATATGCTTGTTGATTTGAATCCCACAAATGGTACAAGTCCGCGAAAAAACTTATGATATTCAGGCATACTTAATACTGCTTCAAGACTCCTTCTTCCCATCAGCCGGAAATCGGAACCAGCAGGAGTAAGTTTTATCTGTGAATACTTATTAAACAGTGAATAGAAAGTTTTTGCCCAGATTTTATACAATAATGTTGTTTCTTGATTTTCAAGCTTTTGGGTATAAACGATTTCATATCCTTCCTCCCAAAGTTTAACCATTTGAGGTATTAATTCAGGTGGATGTTGCAGATCAGCATCCATACTAATAATTGCATCTCCTGATGCATGTTTTAATCCACAATCAAGTGCTGCCTGATGTCCCATATTTCGGGATAATTTAACTCCTTTTAAAAATTTATAATTTATTGCCAAATTTTTAATTACCTCAAAAGTACGATCTTTGCTCCCGTCATCTATAATAATTACCTCATATGAGTATTTCAGTCCATCAAGTATCCCTTTTAGTTTTTCAATAAGGGCGGTAATACATTCTTCTTCATTATATGCCGGAATAACAACAGATATAGTCTTCATAGCGCTTGTCTCTATTATAGTTTGGAGAAATTTATTAATTCAATATTATTTTTAAGTATGTACTCTTTTACCTTTTCGGATTGAATAGCTTTTCTTTCACTATCCCAGTCGAAAGTACTATATGCCCATGGCAAATTATCCCTTAACTTCAGACTCTCATATCCGGGATGCATAACAATCTCTAAAGTCTCTGTCTGAATATTTTTAAGAAGAAACAATAGCCTGATTTCATTGATTTTACCGGAGTATTGCATACCCACTACATCCTTTGGATATTTAATTCCTGATTTCCGGCAATTGCGCTTACCCAATTCGCCCAATAGCTGAAAAGGAATGAGAAAAGGAAGTCTTTTGTTCAGCCAAAGTTTTGAAGGCATGGTCAAACCAGGCAACCGGACAGCTTTAACATCATATTTTTTTGCAAGTTTCAAAATAATTTTCCATACTTTGGGCATAAGATGCATATGTTGTGTACCATTTACAAATGGTATGCTATTATAATGCCTGAGAAAAGATTGTATCTGAAGTTCGAGTTCTTCTTCAAGTTCATGAAAATTAATTTTACTGGAAATATATTTTTTTAGAAAAGCTTTCCAATCTCTTATCATACAAATTTTATTGTCAAAGTAAGTTAAAGGATCAGTAATGGTGGATTCCATTCCCCTTAGGGAAATCCCTTCAACAATTGATAAATGAATTCCGACTTCGAGTCCGGGATTTTCTTTTGCCAGGGTTATTCCTTCATGAGTTTCAGGTACGTTCATCAATAATGCTGTGGAGGTAAGAACACCATTTTTATATGATTCAATGATTCCTTTATTGATACTGCTGTCAATTCCAAGATCATCCGCAGTTATAATAATTCGTCTTTTTGACATATTTCAATTGAGTAAAATCGAAAACAAGACGCAAGTTATCACAATATTTAATGTCCTTCTGAAAATTTTTATTAACCAACCAAAAATCGCCATAAACGGAAACTAATCTTAAACAAAAAAACCATCAGGAGGTGGTTTTAAATTTTATCTACAGATTATAATTGTGTTGCCCTTTCGAGGCGCTTCAATACTGAAAATATAATTGTTGCGGAAATTAAACAGCATCCTGCCAGCAGAAACCAGTGGCTCCAAAGTGGTAAATTTCTCCATGAATACCCCATAATTCCGACCAGATAACTGCCGATTGCAGTTGCAGCAAGCCATCCTCCCTGCATTAATCCTTTGTATTTTGGAGGAGAGACTTTTGATACGAATGAAATACCCATCGGACTGAGAAAAAGTTCAGCGATTGTCAATGTAAAATAGGTGCTTATTAACCAGTAAGGGGATAAGGCCAGCGACTCATTCGGAATTCTGATTTCGCCAAGTTCTTTGGGGCTATAGCCTATAAGTCTTATTGATCCAAGAATTAAAATTAAAAAACCCAGGGCTGTAATAATCATGCCAATTCCAATCTTTTTAGGTGCGGAAGGTTCCTTTCCTCTCTGTCTTAACCATGTAAAAAATCCAATAATAATTGGGGTTAAAGCAACAATAAAGAATGGATTCAAGTGCTGGAACATTTCGGGAGTAAATTTATTATCGCCAGTATAGCTATTGAATCTTAAATAAGAAAGGTAGCCGAAAATAATGAATATGGCTGCACTTATCAATCTGATGCGAACCGAACTGGATTTTCTGATAAGAAATATTAAACCTCCTATTGTCAATCCCAAAGGGAGCAATCCCCACAGATCAAACCAGAAATATACGTCTTTGGGAACAATCTCCTGAGTATAATCACGGGCAAACATAGTCATAGTAAATCCATTTTGATGAAATGCCATCCAGAAAAAAATAACCACTCCAAATACCATAAAAAGAGCCTGTAACCTGGACTTGGTTTGTTCAGGCGTAAGGGTAATGATATTGTCTTTATATTCAACACTTTTTTCTTTCTGTCTTTCAGTTATGTCAGCATCTTTGTAATATTTCTTAAATCCCCAGAATATTAGCATTGAAATAATTAAAGATATGCAGGCAACGCCAAATCCATAATGATAAGCTTTACTTAAAGTATTGATATAATTCGAACTAAATTCGGTAAGCCCACTTTCTGATATTCCTTTAACCTGAGAACTTGCCAGGTGAAATAAATTTTGAACATTTTCAGACGATGCAGTACCGTCAAGAAACTTATTGGCCAACGCCGGAATAGATGGATCATAAAAGAAACCAGAATTTTTCATTATGTGACTGTAAACTGCTCTGGCTGCAGTGGGAGCAAACATTGCACCGATATTAATACCCATATAAAAAATATTAAAAGCGACATCCCTTATTTTGCTATATTTTGGATCATCATACATATTCCCTACCAACGCTTGAAGATTTCCTTTAAACAGTCCCGTACCCAATGATATTATTGCAAGGGCTGTAATAACGAGCCATAATGCCTGTCCCCTGTCACTTGGAATCGCTATCAAAAAATAGCCTACAAGCATTGTAATCAGACCAATACTGACAGTTTTTCCATAGCCCCAAAACCGATCTGCCACCAATCCACCTATGAGAGGAAGGAAATAGACTGCAGCAAAAAAGCCTCCATAGATCTGACCCGCTCTACCCGAATCAAATCCATATTTTGCCTGTAAAAACAAAGTGAATATTGCTATCATGGTATAAAATCCAAATCGTTCTCCCATGTTGGCAAAGAAGGCTACATATAATCCTTTAGGATGACCTTTAAACATAAGTGTAAGTTTTTAATTAATAATTTGGAAGCGTATTAAACAAATATAGAAATCTTTTTTCAGTATGGAGAATGACTTTAATCAATTTAAATTCATCTTTTTAAAATCTGAAGAAACCAACTAAATTTGCATGAAACACCTTTATATGAAAATATTTAGAACCTCGCAGATTAAAAGTATTGATGCCTATACCATTCAGAATGAACCCATATCATCCATTAATCTAATGGAAAGAGCGGCAACAAAAATTGCAGAATGGATAGTAGAAGAATTCCATGTATCAACACCAATAAAAATTTTTGCGGGACCAGGCAATAATGGTGGCGATGCATGGGCTGTTGCCAGAATACTTGCAAATAGGGGATTTTCTAATCTCTCACTCTTTTTATTGAATATTGCAGACAGAATTTCTGAAGATTCTGAGATAAACAGAAAAAGACTTATCGAACAAAACCTGGTGAAAATCTATGAGGTTAGTAATGAGAAATCTTTTCCTGAGATTCAACCGGACGATTTAATTGTTGATGGATTGTTTGGTTCAGGACTTACCAGGCCATTAGAGGGATTGGCATCCAGATTGGTGAGATATATCAATAATTCAAATGTCGAAGTCATTGCCATTGATGTCCCCAGTGGATTGTTCGGGGAAGATAATTCAAAAAACATCAGGGAAAATATTTTGAAAGCCACATTTACACTTACTTTTCAGTTTCCAAAAGTATCTTTCTTTTTTGCTGAAAATGATGAATATGTTGGTAACTGGTATGTTTTGCCTATCGGATTGCACAAGGATATCATTGATAAAACTCCCTCGGAAATTCAGTACATCAGTCCAGACGACATAAAACGGATAATACCTAAACGTCAGAAATTTTCACACAAAGGTACTTACGGTCATGCATTGTTGATTGCCGGATCGTATGGTATGATGGGAGCTGCAGTTTTGGCGGCTAAAGCTTGTCTGAGAAGCGGGGTGGGATTGGTCACATCGCATATTCCCCGTGCCGGTGTACCGATAATTCAAACAGGAGTGCCCGAATCCTTAACCAATAGTGATACATCGGAAACTATGTTTTCAGAAATCCCGGAACTTAAAAGATATACTGGCATAGCAGTGGGGCCTGGTATTGGTATGCATGAAGAAACAGCAAGGGCATTAAAGGAATTAGTTGAAGCGTGCGATAAACCAATGGTTATTGATGCAGATGCCTTGAATATACTGGGAGAACATCGTGATTTGTTGAAATTGATACCAAAAAAAAGCATTCTCACACCTCATCCCAAGGAATTTGAAAGAATTGCAGGAGAATCAAAAAACAGTTATCAACGGAATCAGAAGCAAATAGAACTTGCACAAGAACTTGGTATTTATATCGTTTTAAAAGGGGCATATACTTCCATTGCCTTTCCTGATGGAACATGTTATTTTAATTCAACAGGTAATCCCGGCATGGCAACAGGTGGAAGTGGTGATGTGCTAACGGGCATTTTATTGTCGTTGTTAACACAGGGCTATACTCCGGCTGATTCTGTAATCGCAGGTGTTTATCTGCATGGCCTGGCAGCTGATATAGCCCAATCGGTAAGAGGGGAATATTCTTTAATTCCCTCTGATATAATTGAATATTTAGGAAAAGCATTTTTACATGTACAAAACTCAAAATAGTATGAAGAGTAAAAAAATTAAATTGATATTAATAGGTATCTTCTTTACAGGGTGTGCAGTTACTCCCCAAATTTATACAACAGGTATCCGGAATCTGAAAACGATCGATAATAGTTCGATAATATATTCTCTTCCAAGAACCGTTTTTCAGATAGAAGTGACTTTTCAAAAGGCTTTTTTCATTCCGGGTCCTTATCATGAATTTGCGGACAAATATCTGGGAATAAAAGATGTTATACATAATTCATCTACATCCTGGACCATTGATAAAATAGTGGTTTCAACCTGTACTGAACCCGATCCCGAATTTTTCTTTTCAGTTCGAGTCGAAAAACATCCGGATGGAGTTAATGACAAACTCGCTTTGCTTGAGCAGAAAGGATTAATTTCATTACCCCCTGGTTTTTTACCGGAAATTACTAAAGCATTAGATTTTAATTCCCCAGGGAATGAGATCTATTTTAAGGATTTATCGATGAAGAGAAACCTTGTAAGCGAAAAGGAGACTTCTTATAAAAGAGTACTGCGTGATTCAGTTTATGTTCAGATACCAGTTGAAACTGAATCGCATAAACCAAAATCGTTGGAACAGAAAGCTGAGGAGGCAGCAAATTTTCTGATTAAATTGAAAAAAAGAAAATTTAAATTACTAACCGGACAGAACGAAGGTCCCGTTCCCGACGATGGGATTAATACATACCTGGAAGAACTAAACCGCATCGAAGATGAATATCTTTCACTGTTTATAGGAAAAACAGTATATGAAACACAATCTAAGAGTTATGAATTTACTCCGGTTTCAGAAAAGAAAACCGATCAACAGGTTCTTTTTAGACTTTCGGAAAAAGAGGGTATTTTTGATGCACTATCTTCCAAAGGGAAACCTTTTGTCCTGGAGTTAACATGTACCAATGTAACCCTCAATTTTGACAAAATTCAGCTTGCAGAACCTTTTGGTGAAATCGAAAATACGCTTTATTACAGGTTACCAGATTTTTCGGTTTTGAGACTTATACTTGAAGATAAGGTTATGTTTGAAGGTAAATACACTACACTTCAGTTTGGACCGGTTATAAGTGCAAAAATACTCCGTGATTGATTCAGAGAAATTATAGTTTTTTTAAGTTTGAATTGAAATGTAAATAATGGATGCTGCTATTCCGTAAGGGGTGATTTATAAGTTTTGAGAAAATCCTCCCATGATTTGTTTTTATATATATCGTCACCGATAAATTTAGCTATTTGATCAAACTGTTTAGCCTCGATATAACCTTGAAATGGCTGAATTACATTCATTTGTTCATCGAGAAAAACCACCGAAGGATATCCCATATTTCCGTTAAGCAATGCAGCGGCAAATTCATTATAACCTCTTCCCTGGGCAACAAATTTATAGGTTTTGTCTCCGAATTTTATATCCTCCTTTTGTTCTGCATTGAGCTTTACCGGATAATATTTTTTATTCAGATATTCCGCAATTATTTTATTGCTGTAGGTATTGTTATCCATTACTTTACACCATTTACACCAATCGGTATATACATCAATAACAATTTTCCTGGGCTCTTTTTTATTCAGTTCAACAGCTTGTTCAATGGTGTACCATTTTACTTCCTGGGCGTAAACTCCGCCCAAAAACAAAAAAAACAATATCAGATAATACTTCTTCATTCTCAATGACAAAGGCTTTTACCTAGTTATGATTAATATTTTGATCCAATAAAATTGAGGATAATTTATGAACGCAAGTTACTATTTTTTGTTACATTTACTTGTTAATGACATGTTAAACATCAATTATCAGTCAGAATTTATAATCAAAACTACAAAAAAATGAGCACTTCGGTAACACAACTTTCACCTGAAAATGTTTGGAAAAACTTTCATAAGCTCACTCAAATTCCAAGACCATCAAAAAAGGAAACAAAAGTTATTCAGTTTATGGAACAATTTGGTAAAGATCTTGGATTAGAAACGATAAAAGATGCAGTGGGAAATATTTTAATACGCAAACCTGCAACTCAGGGAATGCAAAATAAACAAGGAGTGATACTTCAGGCACATTTGGATATGGTGCCTCAAAAAAACAGTGATAAAATACATGATTTTGAAAAGGATGCAATTGAAACAATTGTTGATGGGGAATGGGTTCGCGCTAATAAGACAACCCTGGGCGCAGACAATGGAATTGGAGTTGCCTCAATGATGAGTGTTCTTGAATCGAAAGATATTTCACATGGTCCCATTGAAGCCTTGTTTACTATTGATGAAGAGACAGGTATGACAGGAGCATTTGCATTAAAACCCGGAGTACTTAAAGGAAATATTTTACTTAATACCGATTCGGAAGATGAAGGTGAACTTTATATTGGTTGTGCAGGCGGAATAGATGCCAATATCGTTTTTAAATACTCATCTATTAAACCGGAAGGTAATTATATTCCATATAGATTAGTAGTAAAAGGATTGAAAGGAGGACATTCCGGATTGGATATTAACCTGGAGAGGGCTAATTCAAATCTTGTACTTACCCGGTTGCTCTGGCGTTCAACATTTAAGTTTAAATCCCGATTAGCATCTTTAAATGGGGGAGATTTAAGAAATGCCATTCCGCGTGAAGCCTCTGCAATTTTGTTGGTACCCGCAGTAAGTGAAACAGAATTTACAGATTTTATCAGCGGGCATGTTTCTATTCTGAAGTCGGAGTATGGCACCACTGAACCGAATATGGAAATTTATCTTGAAAAAACAACTCTCCCTGAGACATTGATTGATGAAGATACTCAAAACAGGTTGATAAGCGCAATTTATACCTGTCCAAATGGAGTTATCAGAATGAGCAGCGATATTGAAGGATTGGTCGAAACTTCCACAAATCTTGCGATTGTGAAAACCAATGCAAAAGAAATCACAGTGAGTTGTCTTCTTAGAAGTAGTGTTGATTCTGCAAAGGAGGATTTATCATCACGTATCAAGGCATTATTTGAACTGGCAGGTGCAGAAGTGAGCTTTAGTGGCAGCTATCCCGGCTGGAAACCAAATCCGGATTCCGACATTCTGAAAATTATGAAGGAAGTTTATCAGAAAAAGTACGGGAAAATACCTGAGGTCAAGGCTATTCATGCTGGTCTGGAATGTGGTATTATTGGCAGTATTTATCCCAATCTCGATATGATCTCATTTGGTCCTACCATACGTTCACCCCATTCACCAGATGAGCGAGTGAAAATTGATACAGTTAAAAAATTCTGGGATTTTCTTATCGATATACTTAAAAATATTACTGAAAAATAATATTTCTTCTATTTTTTTATATTTCTGATAATATATAGAATATACCAATGCCTGATAAAATCTAGTATAAAAAGATTGTATAAAATTTTATTTGCTCATAATTTAATTTTCAAACATTATGGAGGATTATAGGAATTTGGTTTATCGAAGGCAGTTTTATCTGACTCCAAAATCAATAACAATCGAAGGAATTTTCAATCATGTTTGGTTAAATGATCGGTATAACTTGTATTATCATATTGATCTGAATTTTACTTTTCTTGAATCCGAAAAAAATTCGTTGTGTATTTTAGGAGATATATTTGATCCATATAATCCTTCTTATTCAAATGAGGATATAATCAAAATACTTATAAAAGAGAATTTTAATGACTTGCTGGTTCGAAGTGATAAATATTCAGGCCGGTATATAATCATTTATATTAACAAAGATAATATGCTAATATTTAATGATGCAGCTACTGCCAGAAAGGTTTTTTATACCGTATCAGCATATGGAATATGGTGCGGATCACAACCACATGTAATTGCTGAACTATTAAATATATCTAAGAGTAATGATAAAAAGAAATTGTTGTATTTTAATTCTGAACATTTTCTAAAGAATGAATATTCCGGGTTTCTGGATCATACCATTTGGGATGAAATATTTCAGTTACCTCCAAATCATTATTTGGACTTTAATCAGAAAAAGAAGGTAAGGTTTTGGCCGAGATGCGAACTACAAAAATTACCTGTTGATACAGTGATTAATACAGCTAGTGAAAACATTAAAGGCTGCATAAAAGCAATTTATTGCAGATATAATAAATTAATGCTTCCTGTAACTGCAGGGATGGACTCCAGATTATTGCTGGCTGCAACTAAGGAAATCAGCCAGGAAGTCTTCTATTATATTAATAGAATGGGATCAACTGAAAATATGGATGTTGATATAATTATCGGTCAGAAATTAATTAATTCACTGGGATTAAAATTTCATGTTTTAACTGCACATGAAGAAATTGATGAAAAATTTAAAGAAATTTACCTTAAAAACACTATTTATCCCTATGAGTGTAGATTACCTCTCATTTACGACATATACTATAAGAAATATCCTGATTATGTTAATTTACCCGGTAATTTTGCTGAAGTAGCAAGAAACTTTTGGGATTTTTACAAATCCAAAATTGATGGAAAGACTTTAATCCGATTGTCACAAGGTGGGAATTTTCAATTTGTTATAGATAAATGTGATCAGTGGATAAATGAGGTGGGTGATATTTGCCATAAATTCAATGTACACATTCTTGACTTATATTATTGGGAGAATCGAATGTCAATCTGGGGAACACATTACCAATCCAATAAGGATATAGCTCAGGAAGAATTTTTGCCTTTCAACTCAAGGCAATTGATGACAATTTTATTATCTACAAAAAGAAAATACAGAGATAAAGATATTGGATTTTTGCATCGTAAAATAATTAAGAATTTATGGAAAGAAACCCTTGATGTTCCTGTTAATCCAAGTTTCAAAAAATTTTATATAAAAATTATCAAATATTCAGGGATGTATCATTTTTTTCTTATGATAAAGGATAAATTGAATGTTTTGAGGCGTTAAAAAGAAAAGAATAAACTTAGGAAAAAGTATATTTCATAAGAATTAGATAATAAAAAGCTAATACATTTTAAATTCTTTTATCGGTTCGAGTGAAAAGCACAAGTAAACCAGGAATACTGACCCTTTTTTCTTTCTAGGATTTGGTGAAAAAGTCTTTATACGTAAATAGTGATTCTTGAAGCAAATCCAAAAATGGACGATTTACACATAAACAATGTCGTCAATCTCAACTTCAAAATCGGTTTTATAACAGCTCTTTCGGGCTGCCTCAATAAGGACATAAGTAAACTCTTCAGAGATTTTATTACTGAGCTTTTCATTGGCTTTGCCAAGATTCCTTCGTGTTATGGTTTGACCAAATACAAGGTGATAGTATTTAGGTTGGTGAGCTTCAAGACTCAACATAAATCACGCATACTTTCTCTTGAAGTGAGCTGGCCAAAAACCATACAGAGCATCTGGTTCCAACAAGTGAAGGTTCTGACGTATTTATTTCCATCATGATTTTTCACTATTCGGTCAAAGGTTCTACGCGGTAAAAAATCTGTAAGCTGTGCGAAAATATATTTGCCTTGATTCATGGATAAATGCTTAGTTCAAAGCAAAAATCCAACTTTTCAATTCAAATCGTCACGCATATAATAAACACAATAAGTGCGATAAACAAAGAGTTTCAAAGAACGAATATTAATTTTTAGTACCCATTAGTGAAATTTATTATAACTTAATTTTCATAATTGGAGTATAAATTGAATAAACTCATATTAATATACTCAAACGTTAATTTAGTTTGAATTAGTTTTATTTAGAATGGCTGAAGACTACAATAGATTAATTTACCGCAGACAATTTTATTTAACCCCGACCTCTGTGCAAATTGAAGGTCTTTTCAATCACGTACAATTAAACAACATTTATAATTTATATTATCATCAGGATTTGAATTTTTCATTTAGAAATTCAAATAAAATTTCATTATATCTGCTTGGAGATATTTTTGATCCCTATAATCCGACATATACTAACAACGATGTAATTAACAGTTTAATTACATATAGTTTCAAAGAATTACTTTTAAAAACTAATATTTATACGGGTCGTTATGTTTTTATTTTTGTTGAGGGTGAAATTATTCAGATATTTAATGATCCGGCAACAGCAAGAAAAATTTATTATACAGAATTTTCTGACCAAATATGGTGCGGTTCACAACCACATGTATTAGCTAACCTGTTAAATATTGCCAAAAGCACCGATAAGGATAAGTTAGCCTATTTTGAATCAGATTATTTTATTAAAAAAGAATTTGCAGGAATTTATCATTACACAATATATGATGAAATATATCAGTTGTCTCCCAATCATTATCTTGATTTTAATCTAAAAAAGAGAGTTAGATTCTGGCCTAATGAACGAATTAATATTATGCCAATCGACGAGGTGGTTAAAAAATCCGGAGATCTTGTTACAGGATTTATGAAAGCCCTTTATCACAGATATAAAAAATTAATGCTCCCAATAACGGCAGGAATGGATTCCCGATTTCTTCTCGCAGCATCCAGAAATATTAGTCAAGATGTGTTTTATTATATATATAAACTACCCAAGATGAAAACCAATCATCTTGATATTAGGATTGGCAAAAAAGTAGTGGAATCCTTAGGGTTGAAATTTCATATATTAACGGCGGATCAAGATATTGATGAGAAATTTAGAGAAATTTATCTTAAAAATACTTTTTATCCTTATGAAAACCGATTACCTCTTATTAATACCTATTTTAAATTATACCCCGATTATATTAATTTACCAGGTAATTTCTCTGAGGTAGGAAGGAATGCATGGGATTTCTACAGATCAAAAATCACAGGTTTAGATTTGGTTAATTTAACTTGGATTGGAAACTTTAAATATTCTTTATATAAAAGCAACGAATGGATAAATGAAGTAGAAGATTTATGTAATAAATATAATATTAATATACTTGACTTGCATTATTGGGAAAACCGAATGACAATATGGGGTACTCATTATCCGAGTAATAAAGACATTGCACAGGAAGAAATATTACCTTTGAATTCCCGGCAACTAATGATAACTCTTTTATCTACAAAAAGAAAATACAGAAATAGAGACGATTGCTTATTACATCGCAGAATCTTAAAATATTTATGGAAAGAAACCCTTTGCGTTCCAGTTAATCCAAGTTTTGAAAAGTATGCCCAGATATTTATCAAATACACTGGTATTTTTAATTTTATAAACATGATAAAGCATCATCTAAAAATTGTATATCGTAATTTTTTTGGGCATAAATAAGATATTCAAATTTTTTCATATAAAAAATCTGGCGAAACAAGTTATTCCAATCAATATTTCATCAAAAATATTGATTGATATTTTTAAGTTTTGAATTGTCAATTTTGCTGATTTTAATTTTATGACCTGATTAAAAGTTTTGAATTTTCTCTGTTGCTGAAAAGCTGCTTCTGTCTCTCAACCTTATATTTATCTTATCTGAGCTATTTCACTATCCCTGCAAATCCCATAAAAGCCAATGAGAGTAACCCGGCAGTGATAAGTGAAATCGAAAATCCCTGAATGCCTTTTGGAGTATCATTAAGGTTAATTTGTTCACGAATACCTGCCATTAAAATCAAGGCGAGGGTAAATCCAACTGCGATACTTGCTGCATAAATCACACTCATAAGGAGATCGTAATGTTTTTG
Source organism: uncultured Bacteroidales bacterium (assembly GCA_963781805.1). Lineage (GTDB taxonomy): Bacteria > Bacteroidota > Bacteroidia > Bacteroidales > UBA10428 > JAFGPL01. Next base: position 2,369,211 of record CAWAHF010000004.1, on the reverse strand, counting down.
CACTGCAAGAATAGCAATACCAAGCACTGCACAATTAGTGGTAATTAGTGGGAGATAAATTCCCAGCGCATGATAAAGAGCGGGGACTGATTTTTTTAGAATAATTTCCACAATTTGTACAAGGAATGCAATTACAAAAATAAAAGTGATGGTTTGCATAAATTCGATATGCAGCGGCACAAGCACAAGATTTTGAATAAGATAAGTTGCAAGGTTTGCGAGCGACATTACAAATACCACAGCCAGGCCCATTCCAACGGCAGTATCAATTTTACCGGACACACCGAGAAACGGACAGATTCCAAGAAACTGAACCAGTACTACATTGTTGACCAGTACTGCCGAAATAATTAATAATATAATTTCCATACAAATAATTTTAATTGTTCAATTTCACTCTGATACGGTTCATAATTGCAATCAAAAGTCCATAGGTAATAAATGCTCCCGGAGGTAAAATGAATAATAAGAATGTAGAAGCATTTTCGCTTACAAGTTTTACATTGAATATAGAACCATTTCCAAGTAGTTCACGCACAGAACCCATCAAGGTGAGTGCCAGCGTAAATCCTAAACCCATTCCGAGACCATCGAGAATAGAGGGGAAAATTTTGTTTTTCTGGGCAAATGCTTCGGCTCTTCCTAATATAATACAGTTAACAACGATAAGAGGAATGAATATACCCAGCGCTTTGTACAGGTCAGGTGTGTAGGCTTTCATAACAAGATCCACAATGGTTACAAAAGAAGCGATAACCACAATAAAAGCTGCAATACGCACTTTGTCCGGTATATAATTTTTTAAAACGGATATCAACAGATTTGAGCATACAAGAACAAAAGTGGTCGCAGCGCCCATGCCTACACCATTTATTGCAGCCGTAGTTACAGCAAGGGCAGGACATGTTCCCAGCACAAGCACAAAGCTTGGATTCTCTTTGAGAAGTCCGTTGGTCAGATATTTTAAATTTCCCATTTCAGAGATGTTTTTTATTTAGTTGATATAGAATCTTCTACTTGTTTGAAGGAATCATATGCCCGTTGCAGGGCATCGCAATAAGCTCTGGAACTTATTGTCGCCGCAGATATTGCATCCACATCACCACCGTCTTTTTTCACTTTCAGAATGAATTTGTCAGGATTCTTTCCAATGAACTGATTCTTAAATTTATCCTCAGTCATTCGGGTTCCAAGTCCGGGAGTTTCCTTTTGTTGCAGTACAGTAATATCGTGAATTGTACTGTCAGAAAGAAATCCTGCCATGAGTTCAATTTTACCTCCAAATCCTTTGTCGGAGTATGTCTTAATTGCATAACCCACAGGTTGGTTGTTATTTTCAGGGGCATATATTTTCAATCCTTGTTTCTGAAATTGGTTTGCTATTGGATCACTATTAAATGCGGGTAATACCTGTTTTATAGCACTAATTTCTTTTTGTTTGGCGGCATTTTCAATAGGCCCTTTGGTTTTCAGGTAAACGAATGTCAGGGTGGCAGACATCCCCATTGAAATCAGCATCAACGAAAGGATCATGTTGACAAGTGTCGATTCTATTCTCTTAGCCATTCTTCACCTCCATACCAAAACGTTTTGGTTTGACATATTTGTTAATAAGCGGTACAAATGCATTCATGATAAGAATTGCAAATGACACCCCTTCGGGATATGATCCAACTACCCTGATAATAACTGTAATAAAACCAATTCCAATGGCAAATATTATCATGCCCGGTTTGGTCATTGGAGATGTTACGAGGTCGGTTGCCATGTAAATCGCACCGAGCATTACGCCTCCCGTCAGAAGATGGAATACCGGAGAAGCATTTTTAGCAGGATCGATAAGCCATAGGATTCCGGTAAAAATAAAAATGGTACCCATCATAAAAACAGGTATATGCCAGGTAATTATTCGTTTGTATAAAAGCCATGCAAAGCCTATTAAGAGGGCAATTGCTGAAATCTCTCCAAGAGAACCTCCCATTTTACCTAAAAAAAGCTGCATGTTATCCGGTATCTGATTCATAATTTCATTTGCCAATTTGCCGCTTCTGATTTCCTCTTTAAAGAATCCCAAAGGAGTTGCCCCAGTAACAGCATCCAGATAACTAAGTTTGGACTGCATGGGCAAGGGCCAGCTTGTCATCTGAACAGGAAAAGATATCAACAAAAATACACGGCCGGCAAGCGCAGGATTAAACGGATTATTACCCAAACCTCCGTAGGCCATTTTACCAATCCCGATTGCAAATAAACTCCCTGCGATTATCATCCACCAGGGCAGGTTTGACGGAAGGTTAAACGCCAGCAACAAACCTGTGACAATTGCAGAACCATCGGTAATAGTGACTTTTGTATTGAGAATATATTTCTGAATCAACATTTCGAAAAGCAGGCATGAAGAAATAGATACTGCTGTTACGATCAATACACCGATTCCAAAAACATAAAACGAAATCAGGAATGCAGGAACAAGCGAAAGCACCACTCCATACATGAGCTTACTTACAGATTGACTGCTGTTAATGTGTGGTGAAGGTGAAACGGTTAGTAGGTTATTCATTATTTTTTTCTTGTACGTATTATTTTACCAACATTGGTTTTTCCCAGTCTGATGTAATCCAGTAACGGTCTGCCCGCCGGACAAATATAACTGCATGACCCACATTCAATACAATCCATGACTTTTTCATTTTCAAGTCTTTCGAATAAACCATATTGAGACAATGGCATCAACAGGTAGGGTTCAAGTCCCATAGGGCAAACAGAAACACACCTGGCGCAACGGATACAAGGTTGAACTACCGGTCGTTTCGATTCTTTTTGGGGAAGTATCAAAATTCCGGAACTTCCCTTGATAACAGGTACAGAAGGATCACTAAAAGATTTTCCCATCATAGGTCCTCCACTGATTAACTTTCCTGCATCTTCCGGCATTCCACCGACTGCTTCTATTAATACTGAAATAGGTGTTCCAATACGGGTCCGGAAATTAGAAGGTTTTTTTACAGATTTACCTGTAACAGTCACTACTCTCTCAAACAAAGGTTTATTTTTTTGTACAGCTTCATAAACGGCAAAAATTGTCCCCACGTTAAAAACAACTGCACCAATATCTACAGGTAAGCCACCCGAAGGCACTTCCCTGTTTAAAACTGCTTTAATCAACTGTTTTTCACCGCCTTGAGGATATTTAACCTTCAGAGCACAAACCTCTATCCCATCATAATTTCCCGAAAGGGTTTGCATATGACTTATTGCATCGGGTTTATTGTTTTCAATGCCAATAAATGCCTTTTTTACATTCAGCGCTTTCTTCATTATCTGAATTCCTATCATAAGCTCTTCTCCTTTTTCCAGCATCAAGGCTTGATCGGACGTCAGATAAGGTTCACACTCCACCCCGTTTATCAGGAGATATTCGGCAACTTTTCCTCTTGGTATGGATAGTTTTACATGTGATGGGAAGGTCGCACCACCTAAACCAACTATACCAGCTTCCTGAACTTTGGCAATGATTTCTTCAGATGTATAATTGAATTCTTTTTTTAGTTCAGGTGTTTTTTCCACAGATTCCATCCAGTCATCACCAATTACCTCAATGATAATGCAAGGACGCTTATATCCGCTGATATCAAGTTCAGTATCAATTTTGGTTACTTTACCGGATACAGAAGCATGAATATTGCCCGATACAAACCCGTCTCCTTTGGCAATCAATTGTCCTGCCTTGACTGAATCACCTTTATTGACCACAGGTTTGGCTGGCATTCCAAGATGTTGTGAAAGAGGAATGGTCACAGTTTTGGGAGGGGGTAATGTTTCTATTCCCAAACCAGCAGATAATTTATTTTCGGAAGGGTGGACACCTCCTTTTGAAAAGGTCTTCAACACGTTAGTTTTCGTTTTTAATGTTATTAGATAAATTTTCGTTATCAGTTATTTCCGGGTTTCCGGATGTGTTACCATTAACTTTTTCAGAAACATTTTCTACAGGTTTTGGCTCCCTGGGTGGAGGAAATCCTATTTCTATGATAGCATTTGTCGGACATTCAGGCACGCATTTTCTGCAAAGTCTGCATTTTTCAGAATCGATAAAGGCAAGATTATTTCCCATGGTAATAGCCTCATAAGGACATACTTTAAAACATTTTGTGCAACCTGTACATGCAACAGTACAGTACTTTTTGGCCAAACCGCCTTTATCTTCGTTCATGCAGGCAACATATATTTTTCTTTCTTTTTTCTGCCGTTTTCGCAGTTCAAAAAGGTTTTTGGGGCATGCTTTAACACAAGCACCGCATGCGGTACATTTCAAATCGTCAACTACCGGTAAACCTGTAACCGGGTCCATATGGAGGGCATCAAATTTACATACGTCAACACAATCGCCATAACCAAGGCAACCAAACTGACAACCGGTATCCCCGCCATATAATGCTGATTCAATTGCACAAGTTCCGGCTCCGTCGTAGTGCGTTGTTTTGGGCCTGAACTCACAAGCGCCGTTGCATCTCAAAACTGCGACCAGCGGATCTTGTTCAACAGCATTTCTTCCGAGAATCGAGGCAATGGTTGACATGGTTTCATTTCCTCCAACCGGGCAGTATAGGGTATCAAAATTCTCGGCCTTTACCAAAACCTCCGCAAAATTCCTGCAGCCGGCAAATCCACATCCGCCGCAATTTGCAGCCGGTAATGATGCTTCAACTTCATCAATTCTTGGATCTTCATATACTTTAAATTTTTGGGCAACCAGGAATAATATAATAGCTGCTGTTATCCCCAACAGGCTAAGTGAAAGTATTGTATATATTACGACAGCATTCATATCAGTAAAGTTTATCTAAAGTGAAAATAAACATGTGATTCATTTTTTCTCTGAACAGGTAGATCAAAAAATAATAAGGCAGTAAGATAGAAATGGAAAGCAATCCTGAAAGTGATTCCCTTATTCCTAAAGAAATTGTAAAGATAAGCGTACAAAGTACCAGCAGGAAAGGCAACACATAACCAAAAAACAACGCAATAAATCCCATTTTTTTTGAGATTGAAATTTTAACTGATTCTCCTACGGTAAACCCTTCATTTTGGTTTTCGATTTCGATTATTTTGTTATCGGGTGTTGCAGGAGAACACAAACTTTTGGCTGAACAACTTCCGCATGCCGGGGCTGATTGAAAGCGAACACGTACACTATGTTCTTTCACTTCTTCAATAATCCCTATTTGATCAATACAGTCAGTAGAACTCATTAAATGACATCCCGTTTTGAGAATTTACAAAAATAATTATGTTCTTTCAAGTGAAATGTGATTTAATCTATTTTTTTATAATTTAGTTTGAATTTAAATAAGATTCTTAATATCATAATATATAATTAATTAACTAAAGATTCCAGGGGGTATTTCAGATTGTTGTAGGATTGTAATTTGACTTTTACCGAACCGACAATTATCGGAGACGCGAGATAGACCGGTATTTTGTTTTTATCGTTTGTGATCCAGAGAGTCATTGATTCTCCACCCTTAAAAACAGAACCGGCGACAACCAGAATAGAAAGCTTAATGCATTCGAATTCACCCAAATGTCTGATTTTTAAAGGTTCTATTCCCAAATATCTGAAATAAACATTCTCAAGTTTTCTGTCGAGAAGTATTGTAAATGGAATCGTTTGATTTACTTCAAGTTTTGAGTAATCCAAGGTTCTTGCGTAATATAATACCGACATGATATCAAAAGTGCAATCGGTAATTTTTAGGGTATCTTTCTGTTCAGGCTTCTGGTTTACCTTATACGAACTTATAGCATATTTTTTTTTCCTGTTGAACAGATAGCTGATATCAATATTATAACCTCCCTCTCTTACTTTTCGTTTGAAATAAAATGGTTTTAATGTTTCGGGATAAACCCATGATTCATAGCTGTCTCTCACTTTAAAAAACAAATCCCAGCCGGGATAGGTTTCTCCAACGCCCAAAAGATGGTAACATGAGGTCTCACCGACATTTGTCTTTTCCATAGAGAAGGTTACTTCACCTACTTCTGTCCAGATAACAAACCAGTTGTACGATACCACATAATCTAACGATTCGCCTGGTTGAAAATTTATCTCAAGGGCATCACAGGTCTTTTGTGCCTCAGTATGTCCAAAAAATAAGAAAGAAAATAACATGAATCCTTTAACTATTTTCATGACTCACTAAAAATTATGCACAAATATTACCATTTTTTTAATTTCATATCAGGTTCGGATATTAACATTATCAATTTTGATAAATTTGTAACGTATTGTAATGTTATTTTAATATGTATAAAGCGGCCATAAAATCATACAGAATTACTTTTTTTCTTATAACTGTCTTTCTTATTTTGTATGGAATTATATTGGCAAGAGATTTTCTATATCCTTTAACTTTTGGGATGTTGCTCTCATACCTTCTTTATCCGATAGCAAATTTTCTTGAAAAAAAAGGATTACCCAGAATTCTGGCGATTATTATCAGCCTATTGATAGCCATTTCTGTACTGGCCTTTTTAGTACTTTTATTTGTCAAAAGGATCAATTTATTTTCTGATAATCTGTCAAATTTTCGCGAAAAAGCTATTGGAAATTTAAAATTACTCGAAACAGCACTAAAAAATACAATAGGTATTCCGGATTATATTACTGATAAATTTATTAACAACAGGTTCCTGGATTTAAAAATAAAATCGGAAAAGATATTTTCGGCTACTACAGGAACATTATTTATGATTGGAATGCAGCCTGTTTATATATTTCTATTTCTTTATTACAGGACAAAATTTGCCTATTTTATACTTAAAATTGTTGGTAAGGAAAACAGATTAACTACTGTAAAAGTACTGAAAGAAATTTCCACGGTAGTTACAAGATATATGCTGGGAGTAACAACAGTTGTCCTGATTTTGTGCATATTCAATTCGTTGGGTTATCTGATCCTTGGATTGGAGTACCCGGTAATCATGGGTATTATTTCGGCCGTCTTTTCATTCATCCCGTATTTCGGAAATTTTATCGGTGGGTTATTCCCATTTCTATATGCACTGCTTACGCAGGATTCCCCGATATATTCCTTAAGAATTTTGATTTTTGTATTAATTGTTCATTTTGTTGAAAACAATATTCTGAGTCCGAATATTGTTGGTAACAACGTTAGAATCAATCCGTTTTTCATTATTCTGGGCCTGATTCTGGGTGCAATGATTTGGGGAGTTCCGGGTATGTTGGTAGTTATACCGTTTTTGGCAATGTTTAAAATAGTGATTAAAAATGTGCCGGGATTACAGGCTTATTCATTTCTGTTAGGTACAAAAGGAACAAAAAAACATGCTTTGACTGTCGAGAATATAAAGATTTTTTTAAAAAGAAGAAAAAGAAATAAGCAGGATGTTATTGAGTCTCAATAAAATTGAATTTGGTTTCCAGAATTGATTCATAATACTCACCTCGTTCCATGATATCGTCATCACCCTCCTCGTAGTACCAGTTTATGGTAAGCTTATGTCCTTTCTTGGAAATATCAACAAGCGCCCTTAAAATATGAAGAATAGCTTTGGATGAACCACTATTGAAATATTCGAGTTCAATATCAACCGTAGTAGAATCGGGTGGTTCCTGGCAGTAAAAGTAGACCCATTCGTAAAGATCGTCATAGAATTTTGTAGCATCTTCAGGGATTGATCTACCGCTAATTCTTATTTTCCCATCAATGTTAAAGGCAACTTCGGGGGTTTTCTTCGTGCTTTCAATTAGCAGATTATCCATGTTATATATTTTCTGTAATTCCCTAATTGGCTTAAGTTATTTAAATTCTTACCGGGAAAATAAGTTTTGGTTTATTAAGTTTAAAAAATAATTTATAAAATTAAACGAACATTTTAGTAATTAAAGAACTATTCATCACAAATAATTAACAATTTGTCAAAAAACTTCAACGTTTTTTCTGATTTGTTAAATTTTTTGAGAAAACAGGTAAAGAAAAATCAGGGATTTAGTCATTTGTAACAAAGAATTTCAGGTTCCCGATTTAACAAAAAAATTGAACAACCTTTGAACTGAATCTTGGAAATAAAGGTTCGTTGCTTTCAAATCACAAATCAAAATATCATAACCCTTCTGATATTGGAGTAATTTTAAGCTTTAAATCTGGCAAATGGAAAGACATCCAGGGAGGCATATTGTTTCTTTAAAAATTTGTAATAACCTGTAATGGCAATCATTGCAGCATTATCTGTTGAATATTGAAATTCAGGGATATGAATTTGCCACTTTTTCAGATTCCCCTGTGTGATAATTGCATTCCTGAGTCCTGAATTAGCTGATACTCCTCCTGCAATGGCGATTTCGTTTATACCGGTATGCTCTGATGCAGCCATTAATTTCTCAAGTAATATATCAATAATAGTCTTTTGAAGTGAGGCACAAATATCTGCCTTATTTTTTTCAATAAATTCTTTGTCTTCCTTCAACCGGTCTCTTAAAAAATAGAGAAAAGAAGTTTTAAGACCGCTAAAACTATAATCAAAATCTTTAATTTTTGGTTTACTGAATTTAAATGTATTAAGATTTCCCTCCTTTGCATATTTATCGATTAACGGACCACCAGGATAGGGAAACCCCATTACTTTTGCACATTTGTCGAATGCCTCTCCGGCAGCATCGTCAATGGTCTGGCCTATGATTTTCATATCCAGAAAATCGTTGACAATTATTAATTGTGTGTGACCACCTGAAACAAGCAGGCAAAGAAATGGAAATTGTGGCAGGATTTTTGATTCATTTTTACGTTGAATAAAAAGAGCCAGGACATGTGCCTGAAGATGATTGATTTCAATTATGGGAATACCTGCTGAAAGTGCGAACCCTTTAGCAAAAGAGGTACCAACAAGCAAAGAACCCATGAGACCGGGGCCCCGGGTAAAAGCTACGGCATTTATGTCCGATTTTTTGCACCCGGCTTCATTCAAAGCAGTTTCAACTACCGGGATGATATTCTGCTGATGAGCCCTGGAGGCCAGTTCAGGAACAACGCCGCCGTATTGTCGGTGAACATCCTGGTTGGCAATTCTACTGCTAAGAATAAACCCATCTTCAATTATGGCAGCAGCTGTATCATCACATGATGATTCTATGCCTAAAATTTTAACGCTCATGTGTATTTTATTGAACTTTTTTTATTTTTTTTACGTTCTCTAATCTAAACTGCAAAGTTATCAAAAAGACACTTAAAATATTTGGCATTGTAATACTCTTTGTTTTGTTTATTCCATTAACTGCATTTATTGCGCTTCAGAGTGATTATGTGCAAACACTGGTGGCAAAACGCACTTTAAAATACATGTCTGATAATATCCATACAAAATTTTCGGTGGGTGAGATTGCAATAACATTTTTCAATAAATTACAAATAAATAATTTATATATTGAAGATTTAGCCGGTGACACCCTGCTATATTCCGAGAAGGTTACAGCAAGCATATCACAGCCAAAAATCAGGAAAAAAATTCTTACCATTCAGAGAGTTACACTGGAAGACGCATTTATTAATTTCTATATCGATTCTACCCGAACCATTAATCTAAAGTTAATTCTTGATAAATTTCTTAAAAAAGGAAATGGTAAAAAAGATAGATGGGATCTGGAAATTAAAAATATCAGGATCAACAACAGCCGTTTCAATCTGGCAAGTTTCGGTGCAATGGATAAAGAATATGGTATCAATTTTAATGATATTAAGTTAAGTAATCTTAATATAGATTTACGAAGGTTTAAACCCGAAGCCGATACCCTCAATTTTATCATTAAAGAGCTTAATTTTCACGAAATAAGTGGATTTAATCTCTCAAATTTCAGTTCAAAAACCAGCATATGCAATACGCAACTAAATTTTGAGGACTATGCCATAGTTACTCCACTTTCGTCAATAAACGGACTCAGGGCAAATCTTTATTTTAACAATTATAGCGATTTCAGAACAGAAACGCTTTATTCAAATATCCATTTTGATGTCTCTGTATTGGAGTCCAGTCTTAACTTATACGATCTTTCTTATTTTGCGCCCGTATTTCGTGATTCCTATCAGTCCTTAATACTTTCGGGTGAGTTCAGAGGTCCTGTTGATAATTTATCTGGTAAGAATATCCATATTAAATTTGGAAAATATTCTAGCCTTTCCGGCAATTTCGATCTGGATGGTTTACCCGATATCAACGAAACATTTATTTATGCTAAATTCAATAAATTGCAAACCAGGGTGTCGGATCTTAAAGAATTTACGTTACCCGGAAACAGGCAATTAAAATTTCCGGAAATACTAGATCAAATGGGAGTCTTCCATTATTCTGGTCAGTTTACCGGTTTTGTGAATGATTTTGTAGCGTATGGCACGTTAATTTCTGACCTGGGTTTGCTAAAGACAGATGTATTGCTAAAACCAGATACCTCGCAAAATTTGATTTTCAGTGGAAAGGTTACAACAGAGAATTTTAAACTTGGTAAATTACTTCAGAATGAAAAGAACATAGGCAATATATCTTTTCAGGTTAAAACAGATGGTTCAATCGAATCGGGAAAATCTTTATCTGCAAATACAAACGGTGAAATTCAATATCTTGAACTTAAGCATTATGTATATAGAAATATTAAGCTTTCCGGTATACTTCAAAATAATAGGTTTAATGGAGACGTATATGTTAAAGATCCAAACATTGTATTTGACTTTAAGGGAATTATTGATATTGCCAGCGATACTCCAAGATACGATTTTAGTGCTTCTGTAACACAAGCAAATTTGTATGCCCTGAATATTGATCCAAAAGATCCTTCACAGGAAATCTCATTCGATATAGAAGCTCATGCGGAAGGAAATTCATTGAGCAATATGAACGGAAATGTGAAGCTTGTTAATGCTTTGTTCACCAAAAAGGATCAACAGATTCAGATTTATGACCTGTATGCTTCTGCATATAACAACCATGTTTCAAATTCTTTTATTTTCAGGTCAGATTTTGTAGATGTGGATGTTTCAGGCAATTACCAGGTAGATAAAATTCATGAATCTTTGAACAGGTTTGTTAATTACTATTTGCCGTCCTTAATTGATTCGGGCAAATGTGTGTTTGACGATTTAAAAAACGGTTTTCAGTTCAACGTGAAATTTAAAAATACCAAACCTATTTTTGACTATTTTTTTCAGGATTATTTTATTGGAGAAAATACAAGCATTGAGGGGACTTTTCAACCGGATTCCAATCATTTGTATGTTCATGCTCAATCACCTCTGCTGAGGGTGAAGAATAATACCTGGAATAATCTTTATTTGAATGTGGAGTCGGATGATTCGGTATTTAATGTGACATCGGGTAGTGAAAATCTTGTACTCGGTAATAAAATTAACCTGGAAAATTTTACCATCCTTTCGGATATTGGTTCAGATACACTTAATTTAACAGTTCGATGGAATAATTGGGATTCAGCAACATACAAGGGTGAAATAAATGCAGCCATTCAGTTTGAACATCAGGATGATAATACCTTTCCCATGTTACTGGTTGATTTGAGGCCCACAAAAATTATCACCTATGACACGTTATGGAACATTGCCCAATGCGATGTAAGAATCGATAAAAGAAAAATTGAAGTGGGTAATATTTACATCAATCATAAAGATCAGTATTTCAGAATATATGGAGATATCTCAGAAAATCCGGAGGATAATCTGAATGTCGAATTTCATGACTTCAATCTTGATAATCTTAATTCGTTCACCGGTTCAGAAGGTTTTAGGATAAGCGGAATTATGAACGGGAATGCCAATATTTCAAGTGTTTATGCAAATCCGGTATTCTATTCGCAGCTTGCTATCGATTCCCTTGGGATAAATAATGAAACGTTGGGAAACACAGTTATTAATTCTCAATGGAACAATCTCGAAAAATCTATACAGATTGATGCCTATGCCAAACGTGGCAATCTGAAAACCATTGCCATCGAAGGTGAATATCTGCCCGGAGGAGAAGGTAAACTTGATTTTGATATTGATCTTAATAAACTGCGCTTGGATTTGTTCAATCCTTATATCAAAAATCTGGCAAGTAATCTAAAGGGACTTGCATCCGGTAATCTGAAACTCAACGGTAGTATTAAAAAGCCTGTTTTTTCAGGTGAATTGCTGATGCAGAAAGCTGAATTTACGGTTAATTACCTGAAAACCAGGTACGAATTCACCAAAAAGGTTACCATTGATAAAAACAATATTTTATTCAACGATCTGCAGGTTTTTGACAATTATGGAAATTCTTCGATAGTAAATGGCACCATTTCAAATAACTACCTTAAAAACTTCAGATTTAATCTTACAATAAATGCAAAAGACTTTGAGTTTCTGAACACATCTCATTTGGATAATTCACAGTTTTATGGATCTGCTTTTGGAACCGGTCTCGTTATCATCAGGGGAACACCTAAAAATATTACCATGGATATAAATGCAAAAACAGAGAAAAACACGCGTATTTATATTCCACTTTCAAATCAGGAAACCATTACACAATATAATTTTGTAAACTTTGTTCCTCCCAATGAATCTGAAAATACGGAATCTATTGAAAAGAAATACCAGGTGAATCTGACAGGCCTTCAGTTAAATTTCGATTTGGAAGTTACCCCCGATGCCGAGGTACAGCTAATATTTGATCCAACGGTGGGAGATATAATAAAAGGTAACGGTTCCGGCAATCTTAAAATGCAGATTAATACCCTCGGACAGTTTAATATGTATGGCAACTATACTGTGGAAGAAGGGGAATACCTGTTTACCCTTCTGAATGTAATTAACAGAAAATTTCTGATTGATTACGGGGGAACCATAAACTGGAACGGAAATCCATTTGATGCAGAGATTAATCTTAAAGCCATTTACAGGACCAAAGCTTCCCTGAAAGATTTATCCGTACAAATTAACAGTACCACAAAAACCACAGTAGATTGTCAGATATTGATGACCGGAAAACTTATGAGTCCAAATATTCAATATGATATTTACCTTCCGAATGTTGAAGAATCAACCCGTGATTTGGTAAAAAGTAAAATCAGCAGCAATGAAGAACTGAACAAACAGTTCGCTGCCCTGCTTGTACTTAGCAGATTCTTACCTGAAGATCCATCAGGAACATCAACCTTTGGAAGTTCATCTCCATATAGTGACGCAGCCAATGTGAATGCCAGTGAATTTCTTTCCAATCAGTTGAGTAACTGGTTATCTCAAATCAGTAACGATGTGGACTTTCAGCTGAATTACCGGTCGGATAACAGCAAAGTGAAAAGCAATGAAATTGAAGTAGCCATGTCAACCCAGCTGTTGAATGATCATCTTACCATTTACGGCAATCTTGGAGTTCCAACCAACACTACCAACGCTACTGCTCAGCAAACAAATAAAATTGTCGGCGACGTGGATGTGGATTATAAAATAACCAATAATGGCAAATTAAGGATTACAGCTTTTAACCATTCAAACGAAGATCAGTTAGTTCCCTTATCATCTGCATATACCCAGGGAGTTGGTCTGGTATATAAAGAAGAATTTAACACATTCGGTGAGCTCTGGAAACGATATTGGCATGCTATATTGGGCGAAGTTGATCGAAAAAAGAAAAAATCTGTTACAATTAATAAATAACCAGTAATTTAGCATTAATAAATAATTCAAAAAAATAATTACCTTTTTTAGTCGTTTTATAACTTTACATAAACTTAAATCATAATACATATGTTAATATTATTACAAGCCGATGTTACAGGCGCTGTAACCCAGGCAGCCGCAGGTCAGGAAGGACAGATTACCATGTCATTTTTCGATTTGGCGCTAAAAGGGGGGTTGGTGATGATACCTATTATATTGCTATCCATTATTGCAATATATATTTTTAGCGAAAGGTACTTTGCCATCAACAAGGCCTCCAGGATAGACATTAATTTCATGAACCGGATTAAAGATTATATTCACGAAGGGAAACTTGAATCGGCACATGCATTATGTCAGTCGTTTAACAATCCTATCGCCCGGATGATTGAAAAAGGAATTAACCGTATAGGCCGTCCCTTGAATGACGTTTCGGCAGCCATCGAAAATGTCGGAAAACTGGAAATCTATAAGCTTGAGAAAGGACTGGCTTTACTGGCCACTTGCTCCGGCGGCGCTCCTATGCTTGGTTTTCTGGGAACAGTAATGGGGATGGTCAGGGCCTTTTACGATATGTCTATGTCGGGCAATAATATTGATGTATCATTGTTATCCGGTGGTATTTATACAGCTCTGATTACAACCGTTGCCGGATTGATTGTTGGTATCCTTGCTTATTTTGCCTACAATATCCTGGTAGCAAATGTAGAAAAGGTAGTGTTTAAACTTGAAGCACATTCCACCGAATTTATGGATTTGCTGAATGAGCCTGCAAAACGAATGTAAAAAGTAACACTATGAGCTTAAGTTCAAGAAATAAAATAAGTGTGCAGTTCAGCATGTCGGGGATGACAGATATTGTATTTCTGCTTCTGATCTTTTTTATGCTGACATCCACACTGGTGGTTCCAAATGCATTGAAACTGTTGTTACCGCAGAGCAATAACCAGACTTCTGCTAAGCCGGTTACAACTGTTTCTATAACTAAAGATCTCAGGTTTTATCTGGAAAAAAAAGAGATACCGTTTGCCAATCTTGAAAAGGAATTGCAGCGTGACCTCAGGGCGTACAAGGTAAAATACCACGAAGATCCGACCATATCGCTCTATGCCGACAGAAGTGTTCCGTTAGAGCAGGTGGTAAAAGTAATGAACATAGCACGTAATAATAATTATAAACTCATTCTGGCAACTTCGCCGGAGTAACAGGTGTTAAATCATGCAGATGGACAAAAAAGGAATAACAGCTACAGTGGTTTTTCACGCCATCCTGCTTTTACTATTTTTATTGTTTGGGTTCTCCACTCCTTTGCCTTTGCCGGGGGAGAGAGGTATATTAATTAATTTCGGAACCAGCAGCCAGGGATTTGGATCGGTTGAACCTGCCATGTCTGAACCGGCAAAACAGGAAGAAATAGCAGAACCGGTTCCACCTTCGGAAACACAAAAGACTTCATCCGATAAAAACATAATGACACAGGATTATGAGGAGGCCCCCTCATTACCTGTTAAAAAGGAAACCACCAAAAAGAAGACAGAACCTGTAAAAACAAACACAAAACCTGTTCAAAAACCTAAAGTTGAGGAAAAACCGGCTGAACCAGTCAAAACAGTTGATCCCCGTACGCTTTATACCGGAAAAAATACGTCTACCCAGACCTCTGGTTCAGAAGGAGATACCAAACCGGGGGGTAACCAGGGCAGTCCCGAAGGCGATGTGAATTCGCAAAGCCGGATTGGCGGGCCAACCGGGGGGGGAGTAGGATACAGTCTTGAAGGACGCGGTAAAGTGTATTTGCCCGAACCATCATTGAATTACAAACAACAAGGTATTGTAGTCGTCGAGATACTGGTCGACCAGGATGGAAATGTGGTAAGCGCCCGCGAAGGAGTGAAAGGTACAACCACAGCCGATGTAACATTACTCAGGCTGGCCAGGGAAGCCGCATTAAAATCAAAGTTCAGCGCAAAAGAAGATGCCCCAATGCATCAAAAGGGAACCATTACCTACCATTTCAATTTAAGGTAAACAAAAGATTTGAATTCAATATTCAATATCGAACATCGAATGATGAATGATGAAGTATAGTATGCCGACGGGCAGAATGTGAAATTATGTGATTTTGGAAACTTCAGAATTAGCATAAGTTCAGACGGAGTTGATAACACAGCAGATTTCAAAGCAACAAATATCAAAGGCGCTAAGATTATTTTCACTCCCGGCAAAGAACTGAAAAAAATGTTGAACAACCTTAGGTATGAAAAGGCATAGAGTTTAGTTTAAAAACATCTTGCATATCGTAAAGGCTGCATCTTGAAAAAGGGCAGCCTTTTTCTTTTTAATTTTTAGTAGCCTGAATCTATTACTATCAAAGGGATTTCTGGTTTTAGACAAATTGATTTGGAGGATGTTTTCAATTGCTTTAGCTTTAATCAAACTGATTAGTTACTTTCCAGGTAATAACATCTCCTTATATGACAGAAAGGAGTAAAGAAAATATCAGGATATTATTATCAAAATACGAACTTGAGAATTGTCTGAGTTATTCAAAAATAGATGTTGCCTGCAATGCTAGCAAACCGAGAACTTTACGGGTATGACAAACTAACTGAATGATTCAGATAGAAAACATCCTGAAAATCCGTAACTTTGCTATATGATAAAAAGAATGTACATAGATACATCAGTATTTGGAGGATATTTCGATGAGGAATTTGAAAAGGAGACAAAACCTTTTTTTGAGAAAATTTTCAAGGATAAGATTAAAGTTATTATATCGGAGGTTTTGGAATTAGAAATATATCGTGCACCTGATTTTATACAAGATTTTTATGAATCCTTACCAGATGAGTTAATTGAAAAAGTCGAATTGACTGATGAGATTCGTAATTTAGCAGATATGTACATAAAAGAGAAGGTTGTTGGCAAAACGAGCAGGGCAGATTGCCAACATATTGCTTTAGCTACAGTTTGTAAAGCGGATGTTTTAGTAAGTTGGAATTTTAAGCACATCGTAAATCTTGAACGGATTAGAGGATATAATTCGATTAATTTTAGAGAAGGGTACCAAATGATAGAAATTAGGACACCTAAAGAGATTTTTGATTATGAAGAAACAAATAGTTAAAACCGGGATTGTTCGGAAAATGCGTGAGATAAGAGATAAATTCAGCAATGATATTATGGATATGTCTTTAGAACAAGAAAAAAATTTTATTAAAAGACAATTAGCTGAGTTAAAAGGAAAAAAGCACAGCAGGCACACGGTATAAAACATTGGGGAGGCAGTGTGTCTTTAAGCGCCCTGCCTCTCTTCAACATCAGAAGTGGATACGAACGCAGCTCCTTTACCGTAGGAAAATTACGAAGGAGAAGCCCTTTCTAATCAACGATTTCATACTGCAACTGTTAGAGTTTAAAAGAAACTTTAAGATTTAAGGCTGGATAACCAGCGTTGAAAATTTGAATATCCAATACTCAATAATGAATAATGCACCTAAAACACCCCCAACAACTTCAATGAAGAACCAAGAATTGCCAACAAAAGCACAATTCTGATAAATTTCGGTCCCCAGCTTACGGCCACTTTGGTGCCAAGGTAGGCGCCAATGGAGTTACCGATGGCAAGGATAATACCCAGTTTATAGTCTATCTGGTTGTATTTCATAAAAAATAAAAGTACAACGGGGGTATACAGCAGCACAAGGAAAACCTTCAATGCATTGGCTCTAACAAGGTCAACTCCAACGCCAAGCACCAGGCCGGCAAGTAAAAACAATCCCACTCCTGCCTGTATAAAACCACCATAAAATCCAATTGCAAAAAAGATTACAATGTTGAGAACTGTTGGTTTTCCCTGTATTTTTCCGGCCTGTCCTTTGATCCACATTTCGGGCTTGAAAAGTATCAGAAAAAACATTAGAATCAACAAAAGTCCGATGGCTTTTTCCATGGCAAAATCTCCTAAGGCAAGCGCCAGTATAGCGCCAGCAACAGCGCCAACAATGGTAGGGATACCATAAATAAAGCCTGTTTTAAGGTCAAGCACATTTTGCTTTTTAAAGGCATACGAACCTACGATGCTTTGAAACAGAATGCCAATGCGGTTGGTGCCGTTTGCCATATTTGCCGGAAGTCCGAGAAACATGAGCAACGGCAAAGTCAGCAGCGAACCACTGCCAGCAAGGGTATTGATAAATCCCGCAATAATTCCTGCTCCGATTACAGCAGGATAGAGCCACCAGTGATTTGTCATAAAATTTGTTCGTTATTCATGATTTGTGGGTAGAAGATTATTTGGTGACAGGTTTCTGGTCACAAGTCTCAAGTTAGATTGGTAATTATTTCATATAACTTGAGACTTGTTACTTGAAACTAACTTCTCAATACCCAAACAGCGGATATCCCTCCATCAGCTTATTTACTTTTTGTCGGGTTGCAGCAATCACTTTCTGGTCATCGATATGGGTAATCACTTCGTCGATGAGTTCCACAACCGTTTCAATAACATCTTCTTTTACACCACGGGTGGTTATTGCCGGAGTGCCGACTCTTACACCAGAAGCCTGGAAAGGAGAGCGGGTATCGAATGGAACCATGTTTTTATTCAGAGTGATATCTGCTTCCACAAGAACATTTTCTACCTGTTTGCCTGTAATATCAGGCACCTTGGTACGTAGGTCAATCAGCATGGAGTGGTTATCTGTTCCGCCGGAAATAACGTTATAACCCAATTCTATAAATTTTGCCGCCATCACCTTTGCATTCTTTATCACCTGTACAATATACTCTTTGTAACTGTCTGTCAGTGCTTCGCTGAAGGATACTGCTTTAGCGGCAATAATATGTTCAAGTGGTCCACCCTGTATCCCAGGAAAAACTGCCGAATCAAGCATTTGTGTCATGGTTTTTAACTGTCCCTTCGGAGTTTTAACACCCATCCGGTTTTCGAAATCTTCCTGCATCATTATCATACCTCCGCGAGGGCCTCTGAGCGTTTTATGTGTGGTAGTGGTTACGATATGGCAGTGCGGAAACGGATGATTGAGAAAACCCTTGGCAATTAGTCCGGCCGGATGAGCAATATCCGCCATTAACAGGGCGCCGACTTTATCGGCAATTGCCCGCATACGCTTGAAGTCCCAGTCGCGTGAATAGGCTGAAGCTCCGGCAACAATAAGTTTTGGTTTCTCTTTTATGGCCAGTTGTTCCATCAAATCATAATCAACCGTACCGGTTTTTTCACCAACGGTATAAGCAACAGGTCTGTATAACATTCCCGAATAGTTCACCGGTGAGCCGTGGGTAAGATGTCCTCCATGCGACAAATCAAGTCCAAGGAATGTATCACCCGGAGTAAGAACTGCCATCATCACTGCTGCATTTGCCTGAGCGCCCGAATGGGGCTGTACGTTTGCCCAGGTTGCATTGAAAAGTTTCTTGGCTCTTTCTATGGCGAGTGTTTCAACCTCATCAACCACCTGACAGCCTCCGTAATATCTTTTGCCCGGAAGACCTTCTGCATATTTATTCGTCAGGCAGGTGCCCATGGCTTCCATCACCTGGTTACTGACAAAATTCTCAGAAGCGATCAGTTCCACACCATGCAACTGACGTTCATACTCTTTTTTGATAAGGCCGAATATTTGGTTATCTCTTTCCATTTTATTGAATTTTAAGGCTCAAAAATACTTTATATTCATTTTATAAAAAAAAATAGACCAAAATAGTTTGCAACAAGTTATTAACGGAGGGGGGAAGAGGGCTTTGGGTATAGGGAAATAAGGGAAATAGGGGAAGAGGGAATAGAGGTATAGGGGGAATAGGGAATAGGGGAATAGGGGGAGAATGGGAATGTGGGAAGAATGGAAGGGTGGATGTAGGAGAGAAGATTGAAAATATGGGGTTTATAAGTGACAGGGGCATAAAGAATGTGTGGCAGTATCAAAATTTTTATATTATAGGATTTTCAATTTCAAAAATCCGACTCAAAATTTCTGTCCCTAATCTTTATTGTTTAACCATAGACAAACAAATCTTAGAACAACTAACCGTGGATTAATAAACCGTGGACCAACAAACCATAGACTAAAAAACTTTCAACATTTAACATATCTAACTGGTTTCTTTGATTTTATTTGGTTTTTAATTAATTTTCATGCCATAATTAACAATTTTCTATCATAAAAAATTCAAAAAACATGGAAACCCTGAATAACAAAAAAGAACGTCCTGCCCTTCTGACAGTCATCGGCATCCTGAGTTTTGTCGGATTGGGATACCGGATTCTTACGGGCACTATTAACGCAACGCTTGGAACAATAACCTCTTCGATTGCTCCATTCCTCAACGATGTATTTAAAAATGAAGCGGACATTTAAGATGCCCTGGAACCCATTCAAAAACTCATTCATGGTATTTTTAATGCGATTACAAAACTGATGGAAAATATAACCGGAATTTATCTGACCATCGTAATCCTGTCCATTGTTGCTTTGCTGGGAGTTATTATGATGTGGCAATTGAAAAAAGCCGGGTTTTATCTTTATGCTGCTGCCAGAGTATTGATCATTTTGGTACCGTTTGTATTTATTGGTTATAACCTGATAAGTATTCTCATGTTTTCGGGAGGCCTGGTTTTCGCGTCCCTGTTTATTATTTTATATGGTATCAATCTCAAAGAAATGAGTTAGGTAAATTTTACATTTATCTCAGGCTGAACCGGGTTACTATATTTTTGTTGGGATGATTAATTCAGCCATTGATTAAGAGTGGTTGCAGAGACATATTCTGAACTAAATTTTTTATGAGCAATCCAATAGACCAGACTGTTCATCAACGATTTTCTACCCGTATAGGACTTCTGCTGAGTGCACTCGGTATTGCAGTAGGAACTGGTAATATCTGGCGGTTTCCCAGGATTGCAGCACAAAATGGCAGCGAAAATGGAGCTGGTTCACTGATTCTTGCCTGGATTGTATTTCTGTTTATCTGGAGTATTCCATTAATTATAGCGGAATACCTGCTTGGAAGGAAGTTTAGATATGGTGTGGTAGGTACATTTATTAAAGCAGCAGGCAAAAGATTTGCATGGATGGGAGGATTTGTCTCGCTTGTTGCCATGGGAATTGCTTTTTTCTATGCTGTGATTGTAGGATGGGCCTTATACTATTCATGGTTTTTTATATTTCATTCCCTTCCTGCAAATGCATCAGGTTCAGCTGAAATCTGGAATAGTTTTCAACAAAACAACTCTACATATTTGTTTCATGCGATCGCAATAGTACTTGCAGGATGGGCAATATGGAAAGGTGTAAAATCAATTGAACGTGTTAATATGATATTAATCCCTTCACTTCTGGTGATTATCATACTGGCACTGATTAGAGTTTTATCCTTACCCGGAGCGACAAAAGGCATTGTATATCTTTTTACACCGGATTGGAGTCAGCTTTCAAAACCTGAAATATGGTTACAGGCACTTACCCAGAATGCCTGGGATACAGGTGCAGGGTGGGGATTGTTTTTAACCTATGCGGCTTACATGAAGATTCAGCATGGAACAGTAAAAAATGCATTTATTACCGGGATAGGAAATAATACCATTTCGATCATTATGGCTATGGTCATTTTCGGAACCGTTTTTTCTGTATTGCAGCATTTTAATAATTATACCGATGCACAGGTTTTGGAGGTTATGAAAACCAGTGGACCCGCTTCCACCGGGTTGACCTTTATCTGGTTGCCGCAGCTTTTTTCAACCATGCACCCTGGCAGATTGTATGCCATACTGTTTTTTCTGGGACTCACTTTTGCCGGATTTTCATCACTGATATCGATGTTTGAGCTCTCAACACGTGTTTTTATTGATATGGGTATTAACAGATCAAAGGCAATAATCATCATTTTAATTTTTTCATATTTAGCAGGCATTCCTTCTGCCCGAAGTGTTGATTTTCTAAGTAATCAGGATTATGTTTGGGGTATTGGATTAATTATGTCGGGAGTCTTTATTGCACTTGCAGCTACAAGACTTGGTATTCATAATCTGAGAAAAGAATTTAACTCCCCAAATGATTGGATTCCTGGAAAATGGTGGGATTTTTTAATTAGATTTTTTATCCCAATTGCAAGTACATTACTTATTCTGTGGTGGTTGTTCCTTTCAGCAACTGTCTTTGCTCCAAAGGACTGGTTCAATCCTTTTAGTCCATTCAGTGTTATGACCTGCCTGGCTCAGTGGGGAATAGTTATTACAATACTTTTTTTTATGAATAAATGGATCACAAAAAAAATCATCTATTAGTTTAAAGTTCTTTTAAGGAATAATTTAAGAACGCATTTAAGTGCAAACGGATTTGTTCTTTAAAGGATCAATTTTTTTGGATCTTGCCTGTTATCCCAAAATGTTATTAATTCAATTTCTTGTTTCTTAGGTTTTACTCTATAATAAAGTGTATTGTGTTTTGTAATTAATCCTTTTCTAATATTTTTACTTTTTCTTGAAGCTTCAAATAGGTATGGCTTTTTTGATATTAATTCAAGAATATTATCTACCTCATTGATAAACTTTTCTACATCCCTGATAGACCATGTCTCTTCAAGAAAATTAAGCACAGCAAACTAGGTTTTTAAAGAAGTAGGAGTCCAACTAATTTTCATTTATTAAATTTGAATTTCGCTCTAACTTTTTTCATAACTTCTTCGTGAGGTATAAGTTCTTCCCTATCTGCTTCTGCAATTCCTTGCTCAATTGCTTTACGCTCAGATTCACTTATTTCATCCCACCAATCGGTTTTTTTTTCTTTCAATAAAACATCTTCCACTTTTTTCAATATCGAGGGTTTTTGTGTATTTATTATCATTTGAACTAACTCAAGTTTTTTTGCTAACAGATTCATTGCATTTTTTTTATAAAATTAATAATAATTAGTAAGAACTCAATCTTAAATCAGATATAGCAATTTTAACATGTTGTACCTTTGCTTCATTAGGTTTTCTAATACTTTTTGAGAACAAATTAAAAAATCAACTAATAATCTATATACAATTATAAATCCAGCTCAACCAGCGTTATCCCTGCACCCCCAAATTCAACCTGCTCATCCCTGCATGATCTTACCACATTCATCGTCTGAAGATATTCGCGAATGACCTGTTTCAGAATACCGTTTCCTTTACCATGAAGAATTCGCAATTCACGTACCGAGACCATGATGGCTTCATCAATCAGCCTTCTGACTATTTCAATGGCTTCATCCGCTCTTTTGCCACGGATATCAATATCCGAATTAAAATTGAGTTTTCTTTCGGAGAGGTTATATCCAAAGGAACTTTGTGAATTCTGTTTGGCACTTTTCTTTGTTTCATCTTCATTTACCCTGAGCAGCCGAATTTCTTTTACGGTGGTTATCATGTTTCCGAATGCTACCAAAATGCTATCGCCATTAACATCAAGCACTTCACCGATTACATCCTGATTTACAAGCCTGACCTTATCGCCGGTTTTTATTTTTCGTTCTTCTTTTAGTCTTTTTTTATCTTCAGGAGCATTCTCCTCAATACCTAATTTTTTGCGTATTTTGCCGGCTTTGTCAAGTTTGCCTTCCAGGGTGGGATCAGCTATAATCGGCTGTTCTGCAAGATTACTTTTGAACTGTTCCAGATTTTTACGCGCATCACGTGTCTTTTCTTTGTCCGCCTGACTTTCTTTAATAATTCTGATGGTATTTTCGATTTCCTTGTTAATACCAGCCAGCATCTCTTCTGCTTTTAGTTTTGCCTGACTGAGGATTTCTTTCTGCTGTTTTTTGGTTTGTTTCAGCTCATCTGTATACTGATCTATTAGTGCCTGCAGTTTCTTTTCTGCTATCCTGATTTTATCCCGTTTATCTACCCAATACCTTTTATCCCTGATAATTTCACGCAGATGTTTGTCGAACTGGATATGTTCCTGACCAACCCTCTCGGAAGCATTTTTTAAAATTTCCTCAGGCAACCCTATTTTTCGCGCAATATCTATGGCAAAAGAACTGCCGGGTTTTCCAATCTCAAGCCTGAAGAGAGGTTTTATCTGTCCGGTATCGAATAGCATGGCTCCGTTTATAATTCCATTGGCAGAAGAGGCATAGTGTTTCAGGTTGGCATAATGCGTGGTAATTACCCCATAAATCTCTTTCTGATTAAACTCCTCAAGGATGGCTTCAGCAATTGCGCCTCCCAGCATGGGTTCCGTGCCTGATCCGAATTCGTCAATCAATATAAGGGTTTGCTTGTCGCCATTTTTTGCAAAATATTTCATATTCAACAGATGTGAACTGTAGGTACTCAAATCGTTTTCGAGCGATTGTTCATCACCGATATCAATAAAGATTTTTGAAAAAATTCCCATGGATGAGTCAATATTCATTGGCACAAGCATGCCGCATTGCATCATGTATTGAAGCAACCCTACTGTTTTAAGACACACAGATTTACCCCCCGCATTCGGCCCGGAAATCAATAGGATTCTGCTGTTGTGTTCGAGTCTGATATCGAGCGGCACTATCTCTTTATTGATTTTTTTGTGAGACAAATAGAGAAGCGGGTGAATTGCCCTGGACCAGTGAAACATCTGGTTGTTTTTAAGTTCGGGTCTGATTGCTCCAATCTTAATCGCAAACAAGGCTTTTGCCCTTAAAAAGTCGATATAACCAAGAAATAAATACGCCTGGTCCAAATCATCAATATATGGTCGGATGGCATCGGTAAAGAGGGTTAGAATTTTAATGATTTCGCGCTGTTCTGCATATTCCAGTTCTTTAATTTCGTTGTTCAGTTCCACCACATCAGCAGGTTCGATAAATGCCGTTTTACCTGTGGCTGACTCATCATGTATCAGGCCGCTTATTTTACGCTTGTTGGCTGCAGACACAGGAATAACAAGTCTTCCGTTTCTGATGGTAAGGGTGGCATCCTGCTCGGCTATTCCGCTTTGCTGTGCATTTTTTAAAATGCTTAAAAGCCGTTTATTTACGTATGACTGTTTCTGTATAACTTCCTTTCTGATTTTTTGCAGATCGGGTGATGCATTGTCTTTTATTCTTCCCGTTTTTGTAAGTATGGCATCAATTTTTTCGAGCACAAATGGAAAGAAATTTACATTTCCCGCAAGTTTTCTGAGTATCGGATATTTTTCCTTCTCTTCAAGTTCCTTAAAAAACCGAAGAACCGATTTAATAGCATCCAGCGATTTTTTCAGGTTGAAAACTTCTTCGGTTTCAAGAAATGCGCCTTCTACCCTCGCTTTTTTAAGACTAATACTAACATCAATATAATTGTCTACCGGAAAATTATCTTCAAATTGACAGATATCCCTAAATTCGGCAGTCTCATTTAAAAGTTGATCAAGGAGCTCAAACGAATCTGTCATGGCCATAGATTCTACATGAGCAATACCCAGTGTACAAAGACAATGTTCTTTCAACATCTCTCTGATTCTGTCAAAACCTATCTTATTTTCGAAATTTTCCGGATAGAACATTTACACCTTATGAATTAGAGGTAAAAATAGTAAGATTTGCAAAGAATGGAGTATAGATGGCAGTACATTGTTGAGAATATTGTCAGGTGAATCATATAATAATTTCGCCAAGGGATTTCTTAAAGTATTAGTTAAGTTCGAATAAATTCTACTAAATACATTACCGTGATCATTTTAACACTAGAGCAATTCCCCCTTATAAAAGGGGGAGTTAGCTTTGGCAAATTAGCATTACTAATTTTGAAATAGGATTTTTGAGTCACTTTTAAACTAATCCTCCTTAAAAAAGAGGACTTGGGGAAGTGTGCTTGTACTTGTGGATTAAAAAAAACTTGACACGCAGCATGATTAACTAAACAATCAGGATTGATATGGCTTTATCCTCTTTTACTTATTTCCTGCAAACCAGAATGATTGATTAGAGTGATATCCTTTTCATTGAGTTTAATAAATCCATCCTTTTCAAACGTCTTTAGCAATTTCACTGCACTTTCGGTGGATACTCCTGTAAAATCGCCGATATCTTTGCGTGACAGCAGGTGAAAGATTTCAGGATATTCATTTTTTAAACCATCTATATATAATAAGGTATCTGCCATGCGACCGTTCATTTGTTTGTACATCATGTTCCGCAATGTATCAAACAAATTTGCATCTTGTTCACAATACCTTTTAATAATGCTAAAACCGAATGCTCCATTTTGTTTAACAATATTGGCAATGGCCTCTTTCTCCACCAGGTAAACCTGGCAATCAGTCAGGGCAACAGATGAATAATTGAAAGTGTTTTTGGTAAAAACCGCTGAAAGGCCAACAAATTCGCCCGGTTTGATAATCCTTAAATTAAAGTTTTTCAGACTGCCACCTTCAATGTATTGTTTGGCCAACCCATTGATGATAAACAATACATAAGATGCAAATGCCCCCTGTTTGGTGAGGTTATCTCCCTTTCGAAACAATACCTGGGTCTTACTGGCCCTTACCAGCACAACTTCTTCGTGTGAAAGCATCTGGAAGCATGGAGCCTGTATATCGCAAATAAAATCCTGATCAGTCTCGAGAATAGTTTTCATTAATTATCCATAAAATGAATCTGCAAAGTTAATCCAATTCAATAAAAAACCTGTTCTAAATCAATTTACAGGTTGTTGTGTCCGGGGGTAAAAACCATAAATTAATGTATTATACAATCTAACTTTGTATCATAATTTTAAAACAAAAAAGTCATGTTGTATACAAATTTAAAACACATCGAAACAGCAGCAGATCATGCTAAAATTATCAACGAAAATGAAAATGTAATGGTAATATGCGGTCGTATGGGGCCTATGTGTATACCAGTTTATGGTATTGCAGAAGAACTTGAAGATGAATACAAAGATGTAAAATTTTATGACATGGAATTTGATAATCCGGAATCGCATGTTATCAGAAACCTTCCCGAAGTAAGAGGTTTTATGGGCATTCCTTTTACTATTTATTACAAGAACGGAAAGGTAGTAAAAGCTACTTCGAGCATTCAGACAAGAGACCAGGTAAAAGCAATTCTTGACAAAGAAATTTCAGCAACCGTAAAAGCATAAAACTGTGAATTCATTAACTCATTACGATGCCATTGTTATTGGTTCAGGTCCTGCCGGTCTGACCGCTGGTATATACCTGTCACGTGCAAGGTTGAAAACATTGATTGTGGATGAAGGTATTGTGGGCGGACAAATGATACTGACTCATGAAATAGCCAACTATCCGGGAGTTGAGAATATCAGCGGATATCAATTGGCCAGCATCATGAAAAAACAGGCGAAGACATTTGGTTGTGAAATAAAATCAAATGTTTCCGTCAAAAACATCAATTTGTCCGGTGAAATAAAGAACATAATCCTTTCCGATGGTATCACCTATACTGCTGACAGTATAATACTCAGTCCCGGAGGCAGGTCACGTACATTGGGAGTTCCCGGTGAAGATCTGTTTAAAGGAAAAGGAATTTCATACTGTGCCACGTGCGACGGAGATTTTTTTACAGATAAAGAAATAGTAGTGGTGGGAGGCGGTAATTCAGCGCTTGAAGAAGCTGTATCGCTTACCAAATATGCTTTAAAAGTTACAGTAATACACCAGTTCAGCTATTTTCAAGCATTTGAACATGCTGTGGAAGAGGCGGAATCCAATCCGAAAATCAGGTTTATTATGGAGTCGGTAATTACTAAATTTCATGGAACTGAAAGCCTGGAAAGTGTTGATATTAAAAATCTGAACACGGGTGAAAGTTACAATTTAAAAACCGATGGAACATTTATTTTTATCGGATACATTCCCAATACGGAATTCCTGCAACATGCGGTTGAGTTAAATAAATGGGGCGAGATTGTAGTAAAACCTGATATGTCGACGAATATTGAAGGTATTTATGCCGCTGGCGACAGCATAGCCAAACGTTTCAGACAGGTAACCACAGCAGTAGGCGATGGAACAGTGGCCGCACTTGCCGTATCAAATTACCTGCACGAAATTAAATCAAAACAAAAGAACTTAATTACAATATAGTATGCATACAATATTCATTATTCTAGGTTCGGTTATCCTTGGGATTGGAATTCTGATTTTTCTGGCAAGATTGAAAATGAAGAACATACCAATGGTTAGTGATCATGAAAAAATTGTGACCCTTACGGATAAAAATTTTAATAATCAAACAAAAAACAAAGTCCTTCTGGTTGATTTCTGGGCAGCATGGTGTGCGCCCTGCCGGATTATGGCTCCGGTGCTGAACGAAATAGCCGCGGAGTTAAATGGCAATTCACACGTTGGAAAAGTTAACGTTGAACAATATCAGGAGCTTGCACAAAAGTTCAAAATCAGAGGAATTCCAACCATGATTCTTTTTAAGAATGGTGTTGAAGTAAATCGTTATGTCGGAGTAAAAAACAAAGAATTTCTTTTACAAGCAATTAAAAAAGTCAACTAACAAATTATGGAAAAAGTGATTTCACAAGCTGATTTTATTCAGAAATCTGCAAAAACAGAAAAATCGTTTTTATTATTATATAAACCTGATAGTGAACTCAGTCAATGTGCATTGAAAAGTCTTGAATTGGCTGAACAGAGCGAAACATCGTTGCCGGTTTTCACTGCCGATATAAGTTCAGTCAGGGATATTCATCCACAGTATGGAATTACCAGTACTCCTTCGTTGCTGATTTTTGAAAATGGAATCTATAAGAATGTTATTCAGGGTTGCCATGGAAGTTCTTATTATAAAGCGCTTTTTGAAAGCGCGGTATACCAGGCAAAGATGAAAGCTGAAGGAAAAGCTCCCAAAAGGGTTACTGTTTATTCAACTCCAACATGCAGTTGGTGCAACACACTTAAATCGTGGTTACGGAAAAACGGAATTCCCTATTCAGATATTGATGTGTCACGTGATGAAAAAGCTGCTCAGGAACTTGTTCGCAGAACCGGTCAGCAGGGAGTACCACAGACTGAAATAAACGGTGAAGTCGTTGTGGGTTTTAACCAGCCACGATTGAAAGAATTACTTGAAATTCAATAAGAAAATATAATTCAAAAAAATAGTAAATTATGAAAGAGTTATTACCAGTAAATCAGAACGTTGTTCTTGATATTACAGAATCGGAAATTGAACAAAAAACGCCTTCAGGTATTATTATACCTGAAAGCGCTAAAGAAAAACCCAAATTTGCCAGATTGGTATGGATGGGCGTGATTGAAAATGCGGAAATCATACCTGGAGATATGGTATTGTTTAAAGCTTTTAGCGGTACTGAGGTGGAATTTGAAGGTAAAAAGTACCTGATACTTCCTTATGCCGATGTTCTTGCCAAGATAGTAGAAACCGAAGAAATTTAAAATAAGGGATGAAAGGCAATTTTAAAGATATTATTAATGATTCCCTTCCGGTGTTGATTGATTTTCATGCTCTTTGGTGTGCACCCTGCAAGGTTCAGTCTCCCATATTAAAGGAGATTGCTTCTGAAATGGGTAAGAAGGTCAGAATCATTAAAATTGATGTAGATCAAAATCCAGAAATTGCTAACAGATTCAGTATACAGGGAGTTCCAACACTAATGGTTTTTAAGAATGGTGAAATAAAATACAAGCAGGCGGGGGTTCACACCAAGCCTCAAATTATGAAGATTATAGCAGGATTATAATACATAACATTTTAATTTTTACTAATTTAACAGAAAAAATACTAATATGAAAAAAAACATGGGTTCTATTGACAAGGTAGTCAGAATACTGATTGCTGCTCTAATTCTGGTTCTGTTCTTTACACATGTAATATCAGGTGTATTGGCAATTGTACTGCTTGTTATAGCAGGTATTTTTATATTAACCAGTATAATAAGCTTTTGTCCTATCTATTTGCCATTCGGTATCAACACAGGGAAGAAAAAAGAATAAAATACAAACGAGGAGTATTCTTTCTTTGGTTTGAAGTGCCTTCATTGACGATTTAAATTGTACAACACTATTGCGGATTCTGTATATTCAGAATTCGCAATTATGTTTTAAAAAACTTGATTTTCAGTTTATGAAAGTGGCTATTTTAAAGATATCATATATCCAAGTGAAACTGAGAAGAAGGAACTTACCGGATAACTTATATTCTGTTCCCTTGTAGATGGAATATTAACAGAATATCCCAGTTCGAGATCGAAATTTCCAAATGAAATGGAGAGAGGGAGATAGAATTGTGTATTTAAAATACCATAGGTATTACTGATAGTACCTAATGACGAATCTGATGATCTGCCGCTGATATAACTTGTGTTATCTGTTTCCGTGGCTTCAGAGGCAACAAAAAATAATATCTCAGGCTCTATCTGGATATTATCAAATTTATTCAGCTTGATGAGTTTAATCTTTGAAAACAGGTTGGCAGACATATTCATACCAACATCCTGCCCAAAAAGGAAATTGAAATTCATCCTTGCTCCAAACCATTTTTTTCTGAAAGTGAGTCCTGTTCCCAGGTTATTGTTGTAGGCATAATCGTACTCCGGATCGGGTTTATAATATAGATACCGGCTATAGGATACTCTTGCTGAAAGGCTTTTTACCTTGTTAAAGGTTTTGCCGTAACCTGCAGATAATACCGTATTCTTATAACTGGGTTCCAGTTGACTATACCATGAGCCGGATACTCCCATAAAAAGTCCGTTGGAATTCAGGTAAAACACCTGAGCACTCATATTATGCACCTGATCACCAATTTCACGACCGGCATAAAAGGTTTTGTTATCAAAATTGGTTCCTGCATACAAAAACTGAAATTTGGGTGTCGGAATTAAAAATCTTGAAATTTCCGTTTCATTGCTCAATACATCTTCAAGCAACGAATCGAGCCTGTCTGCCTGAGACCATAAAGGTAACCAGCATGCTACCGACAGAAATATTAAAATAACCCTTTTCATTTTTCCTGATTTTAACAACAACTAATGAATTTATTTTTTAAAAGAAGCAGGACCGGAAATACCTGCCGGTATTCCGAACCTGACTTCATCAGTTAAGAATTGCACTTAATTATTTTCCTCCACCCTGTTTACCAGTTCTGGTTTGGGTATTTTCTTTATTTTGTTTTAACTGGCGGCGTTGTTCTTCAGAAACACTCTGGCGAACTTCGTTTTTCTGTTGAGTGCGTATCTGTTTTTGTTCCATCAGCATTTCTTTCTGCTGTTCACTAAGTGATTCCATAAATGCATTTCTCCGCTGATTTCTTGTCATTTCCTTGTTTTCAAGAAGTTGTTTTTGTTCTTCTGACAGAGATTCTTTGAACCTTAGCCTGTTTTGTTCCATCAAAGCATTTTGGTCACCTGCCTGAGCTTGTTCCTTGGCCTGGTTCTGAACCTGTTCGCCGGTTTGTTCACCAGCCTGGGTTTGTTCTTTTACCTGATCCTGGGTTGCAGTTTGATCCTTCAGTTGAGTTTGATCTCTGGTCTGATCCTGATCCTTTGTTCCGGTCTGATCTTTTAACTGAGTCTGATCTCTGGTCTGATCCTTGTCCTGATCTGCAGTTTGATCTTTTAGTTGAATTTGATCTTTAACCTGGTCCTTGTCCTGAGTCTGCAAATGTGTACCATTTTCAGATCCCTGTGCAAATGCAAATCCTGTTATCAGGAAGAAGGCAACTGCACTACCGATAATTTTTGCTGCTAATTTTTTCATTTTTATAAGTTTTAATTTGACATTTATTTTAAGCATATTTTGTATTGAAGAATACCTTTTTTGCTTATTGTTTATCTTATAACCGCATGAGATTTTATTTACCCTACTTTTAGTTAAGTTTTTTTTCTGATATTAAAGGATTGCGGTTTGGAGAAGAATTACTGCAAAAAAACTAATGTCAAACTATAAAGGATGTTATCAGTAAAACCAATCGAAAGATTTAGTGTAAATCTGTGGGAAATAGAAATTAAAAAAATTATAACACAGAGAGCCATTGAGTTCTGGACGGAGATTCATAGAGGAAAAGATTTCATCCACAAATTTTGAACACCCGATATCAAATTCTCGGGAAAGAAAAACCTGGGTTATTTCTGTATTCCGAAGGGGCAAAAGTATAGTAGAATAAAATGTTAAATTCAATATAACTCTGTAGGAGCTATAGACTGATATTAAAAATACGCATGTTAAACAATGTAAATATTCCGGGAACAATTTCTATATATACCTTTCTGGCTTTAAGCATGCGACCTAAGCCTTTTTTTAAGATGAAGTTTATAACTTCATTTTGAATCAAAATGGTCGCAGACCTGAATTAATTTATTGGTATAAGTTACGGTTTAACGAAGTGAATCATGAACCACCGACAAGTGTTGAGTATACTTAAACCAAGAAGGAGGATGAGGACTTAAACTTTAAATTTCATTTAGGTAAGCAAAAACTACAAGTGTCATGTCAAGTATTATAAAGTGGTAAAGTCATTCCGAACTTGATTCGGAACCCTAAAAGGCTCAGCGAAGCTAATCTTTTTAATCTTCCAAAGACCCTGAATCAAGTTCAGGGTGACTATATGACATAATACGATTGACATGACACTAGAATCTTTTTATCAGGCTTTCTTTAATGTTGTTAAGATGTTTTTGATTTCTTACCTGAACCAGTATTTCAAATGAAAAACCATCTGTATCCTCATTTAAAAACTTTACCTGAGGCACAGCATTGCCAACTCGCCAGGGAGAGTTGTTAAGTAGAGCAAAAATAATATCTTCTGTTTCTTTCTTAGGATACTTTTTGTTGACATTTATTATAAACCTGTCACTCTCAAATGATTTTGTTTCTAATCTCAGAGAAATTATTTCATTGCTTAGTCTTGAGTAAGGAATTTTTATGCTTTTACCGTCTTTGGTATGAATAGAAATATGCGTTAAATGCATTTCGTTCAAGCGGCCGGATAATTTTCCAAACTGCACAAACTCACCCTGCGAATAATTGTTTTGAATTCTGAAAATAATTCCAGCAATAATATCTTTCAGTAAAAACCAACCGATAGTCAGGCTTAGGATTACAATAATGCTTACGATTATCACCAGGTAATAAGATTTATCCTGAAATAAATAATTTACTGCCCAAAACAGAATAATGAGCCATATTATCAATCCAACCAGAGGTATAAGGTTTAAAAGTTTTCTCAGTACAGCATATTTTTTTATTAATTGCCTTGCAATAAGCTGTATAATTCTCATTCCAATAAACGTCAATAAGATAATGAATAATACAAATATTATTTTCATTGCTTAAGAAAATTAAATAAGTTCATGTTCATGAAAGTATTCTGTAAGAAATCTGTCCACATATCTGTTAATTGTATACAATCCTTTTGACTTCTCCTTAATAAGTCCTGTCATTAATAATGAGGTGATAATTTTTTCAATTTCGGCTTCATCGATTTGTAAAACATTCTTCAGCTTGTTTATATCCATTCTCTTATGATAGATAAGTTGCGTGAGAACAACCTTCCAGTCTTCATTCAGATTCTCAAAAATATTCATATTAGGCACTTCCGGAGGTTCGATATAAAAATTTTCATTGGATATTTTTTTAATTTGTGCTACCCATGTAAATAAGGATAATCCCGGATTACCACCGGAAAAATTAAAATATTTATTAAAAAGTCCGGCCATTCGAATTTCTGATAATTGCTCTTCGGTTATTTTACCCAGATGGATTTTCATCCCGCTTGATTTATGTCTGCGCATGATGAGATCTTTCAAATCTTCAGAGTCAAAAGGTCTGCAAAAAATTATACCAACAAAATTATCTTCAAGTGCAAACACTGTATTGATTCTTTTATAAGTAAACTGGTTCATATTGATAATAAAAAGACACTTTGTACTGTATTTTTTTATGATGTCCAGTATCAATTGAACGGTTTCAAGACCAGCCTCAGACATCTCCCACCACAATTCAAGGTCGTGAATGACCATTACAACATCATTTGATAGTCTGTCAAAAACTTCCAATGCATTACCGCCAAAACCGGTTACTTCATTTAATATTTTAACAAAATCTATAGGATTAACAGATCCGTAAATTGGTGGGAAAATATGATATACTTTTTTACTATTGAGATATTTCTTTGTGATATGTCTGCAAAAAGCAGTTTTACCTGAATTTCTTTCACCCAGTACCATAATTCCTCCCTTATAGCCAGATAGATAGTGATTATAAGCTTTATCAAACTGTTCTTCCTCTGCTGCCCGTTCAATCCAAAAATCTTCGCTAATGCTTGATCGACCGCTAAACAGGTTTTTATAGTATACCGGTATCTGATTATATATGGTTGAATCCGGACTTAAATTGGTAACAAAATCCAGTATCTGCTCGGATATTGAATGCTGATCTTCCTGTTCAGTAATTTTCCTGGCAAACAAAACACCTTCGCTTCTGGAATATAAAAGTCTTACGGTTTTATTTCTCAAGGAAATCTTCATAGAATCTATCCATGACTCAACCCTGTTGAGTGTTTTTTTACCTTTATATTCCATAATGAAATGAGAAAGTTCACGACTACTATCTAAAATTTTAATAAAAGACAGTGGTTCGAAGGCATTATTAAGAGAATTTATTATATCATTTTCAATCTTATCATGCATATTAATCACATTGTTTTCTACCGGGATAATTTCCTGCTTCGTTTCATCCAGTATCCTTTGTATCTCCTTTTTTATATCCTCTGTATCGTCTTCAAGGTTTTCAAGTTCAAAATACATGTAACTTACGTTGTCTTTTGTCTTAAATACAATCTTCCTTATTGTTTCATTCAAATTTTTAAGATATTCTTCAACATCTCCAAGGAAAATTGAATTGATAAAATGTTTAGTCATTTGTCTTACAGGAACTTCGATGGTAGTTCTAATTTCATTTTGTATTTTTTTTGAATTATTGAGTATTTCAGATACATCAATGTTTTCAGGCAATTCATCAGTCATTTCATCTATTGCATCGGATAAAATTTGAAAATCCTCATCGAATTTGAAAAAACTGCTGTCAATGTTTAATTCAGGATTGATTTTGTGGAAATCATCAGGTTTTGCATGAATTTTTTTTATCTCTGATAAAAATTGTCCGATTTTATTAAGAAGTTCTGAATTAACCTGTTGTTTTAATCTTAGAATAAATTCAGTTGCTTCATCCGTCATTCTGTTTTTTAGGGATAAGACAACTAAATCGAGATATATCTTATTGGAATAATGAAAGGTATTTTCAAACCAGACTTTTGAAAAATCAAATAAATTGAGCTTTAGCGAACGGTAATATTTACTTTTTCTACGTTTTCTTAATATCAACCTGTTACAGTTAATTTTTTCCAGGTCGTTACTAAAAAGTTGCTCATTCTTGCGAAAGTCAGACAGAAGTCTATTAAGATACAATGTTGAATTTATTTCGATATCCTGCTTTAGTTCATTCGTTTTTTCCAGGAGTATATTGAGTATTTCATGAACCGCGTCCTTTTCATCAACTTCATCAGATATGTTTTTGGACAGCAAATCCATTTGATTTTCAATAGATAAGAGAAGCTCCTTAATTCCTGATATAAATAATAGACTACTTTGATTGAAATCCTTGAGAAAAGAGTCAACATATTGAAACCTGTTATCCCTGAAATAATAATGTATAATTTCCCGATATCTGATTTTTTCTTTAATGGTGGTCTTTGAAAAAGGATGCATGACCTTTTTTCTAACTTTAAACCATTTTAAACCAAATGAATCTGATTTTTGAATTTTAAAATCTTCTTTGTTAAAAGGAATAATCAATTTTTTGGGATACCGGGCAATTTCATCCTCAAGCATACTCACATACCATTCTATGCCTGAAGTAAACAAATCTTGCTGAATTTTAAGTTTTTCTGTCACCAGGTTTTCCAGAAGATTTTTGGTTTTAAAATGGATATCATTCCTAATATTGAATAACTGTTTTTGTTTATGGTAAGAGTCTTTTAGTTTGGCTAATTTTTTAAAACCAGCGAATGATAAATTATAAAGTTTTTGCACTTCATTAATTACATCGAGATTTTCCCTGAAAAATGGAGCAATGGCTTTTTCATAGAATGATTTATAGATCTCAATGCCAGTATGATCAATTTTCTGAACTTCTTCATTGATGAGAAGGAATGCAGAAGACTTGAGGGTTGGCAAGGACAACTCATTTTCTTCTAAGGGAGTACTTTTTTGCGTGGTCTTTTCATCGTGCAGCAAATCGTACTCTTCAAATGTATTGGAAGCATTAATAAGCAGTGTTGTACCCAGGTTTGAAACAAGATCGCAAACATCTGTATAGGTTTTATCTATATCCTGGTATTTTTTATCCGGAATACCTATAATTGTGAGGTCAGTATTGGCCGATTCCTTCTGAATAATATCATTTTTTTGAAATTTATTTATACTGTTATTTATAACTTTGATTTCCATGTCGACCCTATACTGTTCAAGAATATTACTCACCGATTTGTAGATTATTTCGAGGATGGTAACATCATGAGTGACAATAAACAGTCTTACCACCGAATCCTTCCAGTTACCTGACATCGTAAGGTGGCGGATTAAATTAATTGCAAAGGTGAGATTTTGTCCCCAACCACTCCACCATACATCGATGGTCTTCATATTTCCAAATCCTTTATCAGGATTATAATGTAAAAAGACTGAATTGAAGTTGTTCTTTTCAAGTTTTTTAATAAGTTGAATAAATGCCTGTTTGTTATTTTTTTTGGTACTCCAACCCATAAGAATTGTATTCGGATCTATTCCGTTAAATCCATATACTCTTATTATCTCATCCATGCCTGTAAAAATGTCTTTGCAGGTATAATGATTCATAAAAAAACTTGAAGAGGTTGATTCTGGTAATTTAATATCCTTTTTTCTTAACAACAATTCTTCATCTGATTCTTCCAGTTCGAAGCCTGTAAGGATTCCCAGCCTGCCTGAAATATCTTTCCCCAGATCAATCATATAGGAGCGAATTTTCTCTTCACCTGAAAACATTATAATATTGGGTCTCCAGTTTCGCGATTGCAGTGTATGGGTTCGAAGCTTCTTCAACCCCGATTTAACAAGCGAAGCCCAAATGCTGCTCCATGCATCACCTGTTTGCAGGGTGAGCTCTTTGCGCTTTAAAAAGAGATAAACAGCGCCAAGGATAAGGGTTGCTCCCACCATGGCAATAAAATCAAGCTGTATCATAACAATCATGCAGGCTAATGAACCCAACAGACTTATCCATGCCGGAGTTTTAAAAGCCGGTCTGAAATCAGCGCTTGTCATTCTTTCAATGGCACAGCTCAGGTTCAAAAATCCATAGGTTGTAATAAAGAAAACAGATACAATTCTGGCAATGACATTAAGTTCACCAATCAGAATACCAGCTTCGGCAATCAGGAAAGTAAGCAACAATGCGTTTCGTGGCTCATTAGTTGCCCCTGTACCTTTTGAAAAAAATTTGTGCGTTATCTTATCAGTGGCAGTTGCCTGTAAAATACGCGGAGCAGCCAAAATACTACCAAGAGCCGACGATAAAGTTGCCCCCCAAATGCCTGCAATTACAAGTTGAGGTATCCATGCTATTTTCAACAAAACCTTTGGATCGTTTGCCAGGACATTTCTATCGACAGTTTTTGATAAGAAAAATGTTAAGCCTATATAGACGACCAGTCCAATTAATATGGCTGAAATGGTGCCTTTTGGAATGGAACTTTTCGGATCTTTTAAATCGCCTGACATGGAAACTCCGGCTTCAAACCCGGTAACAGCCGGGAAGTAAATTCCAAACAATACCATTAAAGGAAGAGCAGACGAGACGCTTGAAAATACTTCACCTGATGGTGCAAAATTATGTTTCCCAAAAAAAATAGAAATCAAAGAAAGAAAAATAGCGGCCATAATAAAATACTGGGTTTTCAAGGCCAAAGAAGTGCTGATAAATGTGAGAATCGTGACCATTAACAGAATAGCGCTTCCGGCAAGCCTGATGGTGTCCAGGGGTACCTCAAATCCCCAATAATTCAGAAAACTTTCGGCGAAACCTATCAGGTAAAGGCTTACACTAAACGACAATCCTACAAATAAAGCCAGGCCCAACGTACCTCCTATGGGTAATCCGAGGCTTCTTGAAATGATATAATAGGTTCCGCCTGCCTGTACTTTTTTATCGGTGGCAATTGACGAAACACTCAATCCGGTTGTTACAGATATAATATGTGCTACAAGAATTATCCCAAGTGTAGCATACAATCCGGCTTCACCTATAATCATTGGCAGACGCAAGTACATAATAACACCAAGAATGGTGAGAATTGAAGGAGTAAATACACCTCCGAATGCTCCAAATTTGTTTGATTTTGCCATGTTTTAAAATTTAAACTGGAGAGTGGTACGAATAAAACAATCAGATTATTTCAGCATATGGTTAACATTAAGTCAATTGTTCTTCTATTCTTTAAAATGTTATGATTGATACTATTTAATCGATAATTAAATATGTTTTTATACATTTTAAGCTCTGAGTATATCTAATTGTCTTTTAAAACTTATTGCTCAAATAAAATACCTATACAAAGTTCACATAATATTGCATATAAAAAAAGAAGGCACATTTATATGATTGGATTTTTCTTAATATTTTTATCTGAGAATTAAGAT
The DNA here is from genome assembly GCA_963781805.1 of uncultured Bacteroidales bacterium. Classification (GTDB taxonomy): domain Bacteria; phylum Bacteroidota; class Bacteroidia; order Bacteroidales; family UBA10428; genus JAFGPL01. The sequence continues at coordinate 2,330,818 of CAWAHF010000004.1, read as the reverse complement.
AGTTGACAAAAGCTTAAAAATAAACATTCAAAAACAGTGTAAAGGTCCTTGGAACTGCCTCTGCATAAACGCTTACAGTAGTGGTTGCATCGGTAGGTATACGGGTAAAATTGGCATATTTTATATTTTCGGTATTCATAACATTAAGTACAGAAAAGCCTGCATCCAGGTGTAGTTTCTTAATAGAAAATTTATAGATTGCAGATGCATCCAGCCGGCTGTAACGTTTGACATAATTCACAGTATCCGGTAATAAATTTGGGTCAGGAAGCCCTGAACCGTATACATAATTAGCCGATAGGTGAAAAGACTTGAATTTTGCCAGTCCGGCAAATTTAATTTCATGCCGTTGATCCTGCATGGCAGGTTTGTATTCATCCGAACTGAAATAAGAAAAATGTTCTTCCGTTTTGCTTAGTGTGTACGAAATCCAGAACGTCTGATTTTTAAAATCCTTTTTGACAAATAAATCCACTCCTTTAGTATTTGCATCACCCTCATATTTGAAAAGTCTTTCACTTGTTTGCAGATAGCGAATGATGCCCTTCGTTTTTTTCAAATAGCCTTCAATACTTGCCGTAAAATCATTTTTTGTAAACGAAATTCCGGCTGTGTAATGCATGGAATTCAACACGGGAATACTTACATCATCACAAAGTTCCCATACGAACCTGTAATTTCCCGATGGGTCCAGGATCATATTCTTGGCAGTAAACTGGTTATAAGTTCCTGCTGCAGAATTGATTTTTAAATTCTCATTAAATTTATAAACTGCTGATAACCTTGGCTGAATGTATATTTTTTGTGAGGAAGTAAGATAATCGGCCCGCAAACCAGGTTTAAACGTTAGTTTTTTAAAAAGTGTAATATTATCCTGTAAATAGATATATGGTACCTGCATGGGTGCGCTGTTACCTAACTCCAAATCTGTATACGTACTTTCAAGCGATGTAAAATAGTAGAGTATACCCAAACCTATATTAACATGATGATAATCTGAAAGGTTGAGATTATTATCAATCCGGGCATTTACTTCATTGATCTCCGCGTGATAATTTTCATAAATACTTATAGAATCTCTTGGTCCCTTAGTATTTTCAGTCTCTACCAGATGTTCTCTGTCCGTATGCAGTGTTGAATAACTTATAATAGCATTGGTTGAATGCTTTTCTTTCCATGTAAATCCATAAAAAGCGGATCCACCAAACTGGAAGTTGCCTTCATCATGATCAAGTGTTATTGTTTTCCCGGGACTTTCCTCATTGAGTGAGTATAAGAACTTATCTTTTCCGCCATAAAGGCTTATGTAGTAATTGCTCTTTTTACCGCTTCCTGAATATTTAAGATTAATATCTCTAAACTGATATTCCGGAGAGACGTAATAATCTGCACCACCGCTTTGCCCTCCCCTGCCTGAACCAGAGCCCGAACCAAAGCTGGTAAAAGAAATCGGATCATAAAGTTCATAATAGGTTTGCCTGTATGCAAGTATAAGTGATGATTTTTTCTTAAATGGTACGCTTGCCATTCCGCTCAACGTCATATTATTTATACAAAATTGTACTGATGGAGATAAACGATTTCCATCAATTCCGCTAATATCAACAATGCCACCAACCCGTTCTCCGTATTCAGCGCTGTATCCGCCCTTCAAAACCTTAATATCTTTAGCCATAAATGGATTTACTGCGCTTATGTTGTCATTAAAGTTCTTCATTCCATACAGGGTAAATCCGTCGAAAATTACCTGGCTTTGGCCTTCGTAGCTTCCCCAGATAATTAAATCGGAAGATTGTTCCCCGGCAGCCAGCACTCCGGTCTGAAGTCTTAATAAGTTAAAAATGGAATTATCACCGTTACCAGGCAGAAAATAAGCAACTTTATGATTTAACCTGGATATACCGGGCAGTGTACCCGTATTAATTGTTCTTGCAATCGCAGAGCCTTCCACGATTATTTCATCAAGGGCAACAACCGAAGGAATCAGTTTAAATGAATAATTTGTCCCTGCTGAAAGGGTAGTATCGAGAATATAATAACCAAGGTATGAGATTTTAATATTGAAGATGCTATCGTAGGAAGAAGTTAATGAAAAATAGCCCTTGGCATCCGAAATTAATCCTGTATTATTTATCATAACACTTGAAAACGGAAGTGTTTCAAGATTGGTTTTGTCATATATTCTCCCGGCAATCAGGTATTTCTTAGGTTTTTCTTTTGTCTCAACCAGGTAAATGATATATACTCCGCCCGAAACCTCATAGCTCAGCGGTAATCCTCTAAGTAAAAAATTAAATGCATGCGTAACAGATGAAAAAGTCTTATCGACAGTCAGCCTGTAATTAGCGAGTTGGCTATCATCAAAAGATAGCATGATATTATAATTATCTCTGAGTGTTATCAGAATTTTATTCAGTGGTTCGTTGGTGCATTTAATTTTGACTTCCTGTGAAAAAGAAACAGAACCCAGACATGATAATGCCAGAATAATTATAATTTTATATAAATATAGAATACTAATTTTTCCCGGAAATGACATATTCATTTTCTGACTTACGGACAAAGTTTAAATTTAGGGGACCACAAACAATATTCAAAGCGGCATCTGCTGAATTGACTTTGTTAAAGTTACCGGTATATGTTTTATCAATATTACCTGAAATAGTAATTTTAATATTGTATTGTCTGCCAATTTCTTCAAGTACCTGCCTTACAGGCACGGATGTGAAACTAAAGCGATCAGACATCCACGATAATGTTTGTTCAGTATTAATATCAGATAAAACCTGCAAAGTACCTTTAGCGTTGATTTCGGCCTTCTGACCCGGTTTTAAAACCACTACTTTATGATTCTCTTTTTCTGTTACCTTTACGGTGCCAGTGATACAGGTGGCCTGGTATTGATTCTTCCGGGAATAGATATTGAAACTTGTGCCCAGAACTATTGTTTTGCCCAAATCGGATAAAACCTCAAACTTCTTTCCCTTTTGAACTTCAAAATAGCCTTCCCCTTCAAGTTTAGTTTTTCGTGAAAATATCCACATCAATGGTTTATAAGATAAAGTTGATTGAGCATTTAAGTTAACACGGGAATTATCGGGAAGGGATATGCTGCTATGTTGACCTGCAGGTATTCTTATGGTTCGGGTATACAATTGCATTAGGGTTGCAATTCCTATCAGAAGGGTGATAACCGCGGCAGCAGCTAACTTCATCCATGGTTTAAGAATAACAATTTTGCCTGGAGTTTCCACAGATTCAATTCTTTTTTCCAGTTCCGACCATACCTGCTCTTTACTTTTTTCCCAGGGAATGGTGGCATCAGGAATCATTTTCATGGGTTCCTTTCCTCTGTCCGATTGATTTTTAATATGTTGTTGTTTTTTAGACATCTATCCCCCCAATGCTTTTTTTAAATAGGCCAGTGTCTGACTCATTCTTTTTTCTACAGCTTTTACGCTCAGATTCAGTCTTTCTGCAATTTCATGGTATTTCAAACCCTCCATACGAGCCATCAGAAATACGGTGCGGTGTTTTTCATCCAGTTGTGCAAGCGCTGTTGTATACTTTACTTGTAATTCTTTATATTGCAACTGTTCTACAGGGGAAGCATCGTGCTCATCGAATTTTAACGATTTTCTGTAGTTAAGTTCCAGTGTTTCTCTTCTATACCTGCTGATTAACATATCACTTGCAATTTTATATAAAAGACTAAGTACTCCTTTCGAATCAACCTTTAACTGTTTTTCCCAGACACGCATAAAAACATCCTGGGCTAAATCAGTCGCTGTTTCTTTTTCTGTACCCCTAAAAAATAGGTAGTTTCGTACAGAATCGAAATAGGTATCAAACAAAACTTTAAATTCTTCTTTCGTCAATCTATTTAACCTTATGTTCTAAATAACTGAACTCCATATAAAGTTAATTCAATATAAAACCGAATGAAAATAGTTTTACCCTACTTTTTTAACTATTTTTTCAAAAATTCATCACCAAAAACCTAAAACCTCGGGAATGATAAAAGGATGGATGATATTAAGAATTAAACCGAATCTATAAAAAAAATTTTAATCCTCAAAAAGTTTCCATACAAAGCACGATCCTTCTTTCCGGTTTGGCATTGCACCCGGAGAATCAGCCGAGCACAGACTTTCGGCAAATGGATCGGCAAACAGGTATTTATGGGTTTTTAAAGACATGAGCATAAGATCGCCTCTTAACATGTCCTGCCATTGGAACAAGGATGCATCTCCTTTTTCCTCTTTCTCAATTCTTACTTCAGCCATTTCACCTGCTCCAATGACCGTTACGAATCCATTATCAACAACCGACTGAAGGGCTATCCTGCCGTTACCGCGATCCAACACCCGAAAATAAGAATTCTTTCCATTTGTAAATTGACTGTTATGCGCTACAGGTCGCACAAAATCTTTCCAGTTGACAAGAACCGTGCTGTCCGCAAGACTGGTTAGGACAATAGATTTTCCGTAGGGTATAGGTTGAGTTAATCCATGTGGACGCGGTTCATAAACAATGAAATTATCAAAATCAGTATATCCCCCTTCAACACCGGTTACATTATAATGGAACAAAGCAAACCGTACACCCTGGAATGTCCTAAGTTGAAACACCATGGTGTAATCCAATCCGAATATTTTAAATTCTGATCCATCTGTACTGTAGCTGAATTCAGCCATTTCAGTATCAAAATTACAGTGAACACGAAGCCATATTTTGCCAGCTTCTGTTTTGTGATTATCCAGATGAGATGTTTGCTGATCGAATTGTTGAATCTCAATTCCTTCCTTCGTTTTTGCTATTCCAATCCATGCATACGGAAAATTCAATAATGCAAGGCCGGCGACATCTCCGGGTTTCATTCCCTTTGTTTCAATACTTGTGGTTGCTTCCGATTCCGGACCAACAGCACGTTGGGTAAGAGAGTTTCGCGCGTGCCAAAAGCTTTCAGCCGGAAGCGCATTTAAGCGTAAATATCCTTTTCGGGCAGAGAGTGACCATTTATTATTCACCGGAACATGATTCCATTGCCAAACCGGTATAAGGTTAGGACCGGAGAAATCATCGCTTCTTTGGTAGGGAGCATGCGGTTGGGAAGAAAATCCGGTATTTGGTTTAATCCATGTTTCAGGTGATCTTTTAAGATTACCGGGCAACCCAAAATAGGGCCAGTCATCCACCCAGGTAACAGGAGATAAACAGGTGAGCCTACCCACCGAATTGTGATCCATCATAGACCATCCCCACCATTCACCCGATTGAATCTGCACAATCCCACCCTGGTGTAATGGAATGCAACCTACAAAATTTTCCTGTGGCGGAATAAGAGGGTAGGGAGGACCGTCTACATAATTAAATAGTCTCCAGCCGGTACCTATACCGAGGTTTTCTTCAGCGCTCATTACATTTATTTCATACGGACCATAGGGATTGTCAGCCCGGAGGCATACCTGGTAACAAACAGGATCATAGTTGGTATTGGTAATATAATACCTTCCGTCAATTTTATAAAAATGGCTTCCTTCACCTGCACCGCTCCCTCTCTGAATAATTATTTTTCCGGTTCCGGGAATGGTATCCAGGAGATCTTTAGTCAGTTGTGCGAGTCGGACTTCATCATAACCCCATACAACATATATTTTCCCGTCCTCGTCAAAAAGAACGGAAAGATCGTGCAACCCAACCTTCATTGTGCTGTGTTTCCATGGTCCTGCCGGATTTGTTGCTGTATAAAGCTGTGTATTATACCTGTTCACATTGGTGAAAATATAATAGGTGCCATTGTGATAACGAAAACTGGGCGCCCAGATTCCCTGTCCATAGACATCTCTTCCGTTTTCAAGTCTGAATTCGGGTCCCATATCCAGTTTTTCCACTGCATAACAGATAAAATCCCAGTTAACCAGGTCTTTTGAATGTAGGATAGGTAATCCAGGCATGGTATGCATGGTAGTTCCTGTGAGGTAATAATCATCTCCAACCCGAATCATATCAGGATCAGAAAACTCGTCATAAAACAACGGATTTGTATAGGTTCCGTTCCCGTTATCAGAAGTCCATGTTTTGTTCGTTTCTGTTTGAACAACATTCCCTTTATCTGACTTATTTGCAGTCCTGGATGATTTCTGGGCTAATACCTGTGGATAGTTCCAAATAATCATAACCGCCAGAATCATTGACGTATATAAAATATTGAACTTTATAATTACAGAATTTTTTTGGATTTTACGCTGAATTTTCATCGTTATATATTTTTAGGTTAAGTCAAAAGTCAGAAATGGAAAGTGAATTGGAAACCGGGAGTGTGTGAATATATCACAAGACTCTAATACTTATACACCGGCTACCTCAATGTCTTCTCAGCAAAAGCTTCACTTCCATTTATTCGCACGACATAAAATATCACTTAAAACTAATTCAAAGTACGCATATCTACAATATTATTCCGGAATATGTTCTGGAATCAATATCTATAATATCGAAAAATGAAAATAAAAAAGCTTCATTTCGACATCTATCGGAATGAAGCTTAATTATTAAAAAATTTAAGGATAATAATTGACTTATAAAAAAAGCTAGAATCTGTAAATAGCGCCAACACTGATAGAGCCAAGCGTTTTGATGTTATCCAGATTTACCCCAAAATAACCATTTGAAGTTGTTGTTTTATCCGATGTGGTTTCGTTATTTCTCGTAGAAACAGAATATCCAAGTCCAAATGCATTAATCTGGGTTTCAAGTGAAAAATTATCACTTACATCGAATGAAAGTCCTGGATATAAACTAATTCCAAAGGTTGATATTTTTATCTTATTCGTTTCAGTATCTCCTACTTTCGTTTTCTGAGAACCGAAGGTAACTCCGAATTGTCCCTGCCCAAACACAGAAAATTTATTAAACCGAACAAAATGATAACGAATAAAAGGCATAAATCCAAATGTAGATGAAATAGTTATTGTTTCATCTCCATCTGTAAATACTGGAGGAGTAGTAGTTTTATCCATTGATGCTCCTAAACGAATACCCCCTGCCAAATCCTCATTCAGGTAATAACCGAACATTGGATTAAAAGCGATGCCCAGGGTTTTTGTCAGATCACTATTGTTATTAGGCGCTTCCTGCTTACCTCCGGAAGAATTAAAACTTATATTTCCTCCAATAAAAAATTGAGCCTGAAGACAAACAGGTATTAAAATGAAAATGAATGATAGAAATAAAATAGATTTTTTCATGGTTGGTTTAGGTTATAGTTTTGCCTACTCTTTTGGTTTTTTGGCATTCACCCCTTACTCTTTTAGGAACTCCGAGGGATTTTCAGGAATCTCCCAAAATTACTTTTACACTTGAAAAACGAGTAGTGAAAATTAAATATTACTTAAAAATAAATTATTTTTATGATTATTAACAAATTCTTTTACAGGATTTACCTCCACTCTAAATAGTTTTTATAAATAATAGTTGGCCATTTGTACAATTAACTTGTTTTTTTTGTCATTTTTTTAACTTTACAAACCAATAAATAATTCAGTTATAAATATAAATCAATTAATACTTTAAAAATAGACTCATATGAAAATTGAACTTAAAAAAGATTTTACCTATTCATTAATCGTTCCCACCAGTATGGGTGTTCGGATAACCCCAGCCAACGGACAACCTGTGCATAGCAGTAGTACTTTTACAATGCAGGCTACGAGCGCTGAAACAAATGTTGCCAGTATAGCTTCTTATCTTGGGCTTCCGGTTAAGGTGCTTACTACTTTTGTAAAAGACAGCCCTATTGCAAGGTTTATTAAAGACAATCTCGCAGGCCGCCATATGTCCTATGAAGGAAAAGAAGTTGAGCAGGGAGATCCCTGGGGGTATCGCCACCAGTTTAATATTGCCGACAGCGGATACGGCAGCCGTGGTCCACGGGTTCAAAACGACCGTGCAGGTGAGGTAGGAAGAACGCTTAATGTGAAAGATTTCGATCTTGATCGAATATTCGGAAAAGAAGGTGTACAGATCGTTCATCTTTCAGGTTTAATCGGAGCCCTTTCTCCTGAGACCGGCAATTTTTGCCTGGAGCTTGCCAGAGCTGCCAAAAAATATGGCACCCGGATTTCTTTTGATTTGAATTACCGTGCTTCCTTCTGGAAGAACCGTGAAAAGGAGTTACACGAAATTTTCAAAGAAATTGCAAGTATATCTGATATTCTTGTCGGAAATGAAGAAGATTTTCAGTTATGTCTTGGAATCGAAGGTCCCGAAGCTGGTGGAAAAGATCTGGCAGATAAGATTGAAAGTTTCAAGGTGATGATAGGAAGGGTGAAGAAAGCTTTCCCGAATGCATCGGTTTTTGCCACAACCCTGCGCCAGGTGATTAGTACCAACAGTCATCTCTGGGGTGCTATAATGCTCGAAGGAGAAAACTGGCATGTGGTTGAACCGCGCGAGATAACAGTTCTTGACCGTATCGGAGGCGGTGACGGATTTGTAGGCGGTATGATTTATGCAGTTTTAAAAGGCTGGGATGCTGAAAAATGGATTCAGTTTGGCTGGGCAAGCGGAGCACTGGCCACCACATTTCTCACAGATTATGCACAACCGGCAGATGAGGACCAGGTTTGGAGCATCTGGAAAGGTAATGCCAGGGTAAAGAGATAAATCATTTTATGTAATAAAATGAAAACGCTGAGGAGAATTATATCTTCATTCAGCGTTTTTGTATTTTAATTGGAGGGTTTATTCCCCTCTTGAGAGGGGTTAGGGGTGTGACTTTTCATATTCATCAATAAATCCTTCAATCACTCTCAATACATTATCCATATCATCCATTACTTCACTATCATCAAACCTAAGGATGGCAATTCCCAACTCTTTCATTTTTAATTCTTTTTTCATGTCCTTTTCAACTATTTCGTCGAAATTGTGGGAATACCCATCCAATTCAATTCCCAACATTAAATTCGGACAAAAGAAATCAAGTATATAATTATCAACTGGTTTTTGTCTGTGGAAGTCATAACCCTTTATTTGCTTTCCCTTTAAATAATGCCATAATAAAATTTCAGCTTTGGTAGAATTATTCCGAAGGTTGCGGGCTAATATTTTCAGCTTTGGATTATAAGGGACAAAATTTAGCTTTTTCTTCATAATAGTCTTTTATCACACCCCTGGCCCCTCTCAAGAGGGGAGTTTAGAGTTAAGGACTAAATCTTTGGCTATGCTTAAAGTATAAATAAGGAATATAAATCACATTCTTGAAACTTAAATTATTTAAGCATGATATTTGAAATTCCATGACTGTACTTTCAGCATTCAACCTAAAATTTGATCTAAGTGCTATCACTTCCCCTCTTGAGAGGGGTTAGGGGTGTGACTTTTCATATTCATCAATAAATCCTTCAATCACTTTCAATACATTATCCATATCATCCATTACTTCACTATCATCAAACCTAAGGATGGCAATTCCCAACTTTTTCATTTTTAATTCTTTTTTCATGTCCTTTTCAACTATTTCGTCGAAATTGTGGGAATACCCATCCAATTCAATTCCCAACATTAAATTCGGACAAAAGAAATCAAGTATATAATTATCAACTGGTTTTTGCCTGTGGAAGTCATAACCCTTTATTTGCTTTCCCTTTAAATAATGCCATAATAAAATTTCAGCTTTGGTAGAATTATTCCGAAGGTTGCGAGCTAATATTTTCAGCTTTGGATTATAAGGGACAAAATTTAGCTTTTTCTTCATAATAGTCTTTTATCACACCCCTGGCCCCTCTCAAGAGGGGAGTTTAGAGTTAAGGACTAAATCTTTGGCTATGCTTAAAGTATAAATAAGGAATATAAATCACATTCTTGAAACTTAAATTATTTAAGCATGATATTTGAAATTCCATGACTGTACTTTCAGCATTCAACCTAAAATTTGATCTAAGTGCTATCACTTCCCCTCTTGAGAGGGGTTAGGGGTGTGACTTTTCATATTCATCAATAAATCCTTCAATCACTTTCAATACATTATCCATATCATCCATTACTTCACTATCATCAAACCTAAGGATGGCAATTCCCAACTCTTTCATTTTTAATTCTTTTTTTATGTCCTTTTCAACTATTTCGTCGAAATTGTGGGAATACCCATCCAATTCAATTCCCAACATTAAATTCGGACAAAAGAAATCAAGTATATAATTATCAACTGGTTTTTGTCTGTGAAAGTCATAACCCTTTATTTGCTTTCCCTTTAAATAATGCCATAATAAAATTTCAGCTTTGGTAGAATTATTCCGAAGGTTGCGGGCTAATATTTTCAGCTTTGGATTATAAGGGACAAAATTTAGCTTTTTCTTCATAATAGTCTTTTATCACACCCCTGGCCCCTCTCAAGAGGGGAAAAGCATGGGTTTAAATGATGAAAATATGCGATTAATATTACTCATTAATAAAGATATTTGAAGGAATTCACACTACTAACCCCTCTCAAGAGGGGAAAGAGCATGGGATCAATAAATTGATGAATAAATTTTGACTTTTCTTTAAATCTATGTTACTATTAAGAGTAAAATTTATCTCGAACTCACCACTACCTTTTTTCCTGCTCGCGTAGCCCTGTAATCATTGTTATACATTGCCTCGGCAAGGGTAGGGGGTAAATAAAATTCCCCGCTGGTTACAGTGTTTATCTTAACTACAAAGTCGAAGGAGCTTTGGGTGAGATCAAAAAACCACATAATACGATCATCCCTGATATCCAGGTACTGCTCATGATTAAGATTCAATCCACTCATCCAGGCAGGAACATTTTCTTCACTTAATCTTGTATTTTCTATTTCCCAACCGGAAGGCAAAATCTGAACCAGGGCCACGTCTTCGATCTTAGGGACATTGCTCTGATTTTCTACTGTAAAATGTCCCCAAATGGTCGTCCCCTGCGTCAATTGTCCGGGATTGATCTTCGATCCATTTTCTCCCATCCATTCCACGGTCACCGAAATATTTTTCGATTCATCCTTTGTTTCATCTGTTAGCGGGACGCCATCCCACGACAACGTTGCATAAGCTTTGGAAACGGAGGATCTGCTGTCCAGAAATAGTTCAATATTCTGACCGAATCCTTCCTTAATATCGAGTTCATATTTATTTTTTATATCGAATTCCACTTTCTTACCACCCGGCAAGGTCACATATCCGACAAAGTTGGGATTGCTTGATCCTGAAATATTAGCGCTTTCAAAATATTTACCCAATGAAAGCAGCATATATCCAACGGTTTGGGTTGAATACCAGTAATCTGAGCTTAGTTTTTTAGCAATTTCTTTTGCCAGCAACTCTGCCTCCTGCATATCTTCCATTACAATCAAGGTATATAAAATAATTGCATAATCGCGGTAGGTGGAACCATAACATCCTCCGAACTCACTGTACTCATCTGCCTTTTTATCCACATTTTTTATCAAACTTGCAGCTGTGGTTTTCACACCAGCCATTTTATAGGAAGCCGCCAGCATCCATTTTTGTGTATTGTTCAACTTGCTTAGTTCATTTTCTTTGATCAGGTTCATTTCGCTTACTACCGGTTCACCGCCAATTGCCAATACATATGCACGGTTGATCCGTTCCATATCATTTCCCTGATGATTTTTGGCCTGCCTTTTCAAATAGTTTATCACATTACTGTACATGCCATCCGGCACATAATAGCCTTTTTTCTTTGCTTCAATCAGGAAATGTCCCGCATAGTTGGTACCCCACTGAGATGCTTCATATTCTCCCGGCCAATAACTGAACCCACCGGAAGAAACCTGGAATCTCTTTAACCTGTCAATGCCTGCATTGATATTTTTGTCAATTTCTTTTTGCTTATCTTCCGAAGTTCCCATAATCTCTTTCAGATAAAGTTGAGGGAATACCGAAGATGTGGTTTGCTCAATACAGCCATAAGGATAATGAATTAACCATTCCAACCGATGACTGAACTCCATGTTAGGGAAAAGATTTAAGGTAAGTCTTGCCCTGTTTGTGCCTTTAATACCCTTATCGGATAACGGAAATGTCACTGATTCTCCTGTATTTAACATCTTTTCCTGAGCATCGTAGATTCTGGGTGAAGACGGACTTATCATGATATCGGCTTCATCTTTGGCTGTATAGGATGCTGATTTGGCCTTAATTATAACCTTCGATTGGCCTACCTCCATTTTTGTACTAAGCGTAAATTTGCAGTCCTTTTCACCATTTTTGGAAAAGGAAATGGTCTGAGTCCTGGCTCCCGAAACAGCAACGGGACCATCGGTTGTCACAGTAACATCCACCTTTCCGATATTATCTTTCATGGCAAACACTGTTACCGGTAATTCAAATTTATCACCCGGTTTCAATGCTCTTGGGAGTGATGTTTGTATCATTAAACCAGATTTCACCGGCACGGTTTTATCCACACTTGCATAGGTGTTTTTTCTGGCCGCAACCACCATTACACGGACTGAACCCACATAATTCGGCATATCAAATTTCACAACTGCATCGCCATTATTATCAGTCATAAGCGGACCCTGGAACATGCTTACCGGTTTGAATCTGCGTCTTCCTCTTTCGGGTTGCAACTGCGATTCGCGATAATCCATATCACCGCCTACAGAAAACACTTTAAACACATCGCCTTTGTTTGCCCCTATGATATGTGAAAACAAATCGAACGTTCGTACCTGTAACCGAAGTTTCTTGAAAAACTCTTTCCATGGATCCGGGGTTCTGAAATAGGTAAGATCAAGCAGACCTTCGTCAACCACTGCAATTGTGAATTGAGTGGGCTTTCTGTCCATGGTATGAATCTTTACTTCGAAGGGTTGTTCCGGTTTGAGTTCATCAGGCATTTCAATCGAGATACTCTGTCGAGTCTCCGGATCCTCTACATTCAGGGGTAATATTCCAAACATCCTGATGGGCCGGTCGTTAACTGTCTGATTATGTGGTTGAATTACAGATACCGTTACGTAAGAGGTAGGAGTCATTTCCTTTGTGATCGGAATGCGTATATTCACTTCATTATCCACAATCTCGGGTTGGATCCAATCCGAACTCAGAATTTCAGTCCCTCTTTCCACGGTGAGCAGAATGGATCCTTTATCCGGTGCAGGGAAATTAATGATGGCTTCCTCACCCGTATAATATTTACTTTTATTTGATCTCAACAAGAGTGTACCGGCATCCTGATCTCCTTCCGGCATATAACCCCATGGATATGCATTCAGGAAGAAACCTGCTTTGTGTCCATTGTAATCCCCTGCCTGAACTTCGATTAGGTATTCACCTCTTTCATCCGGTTTGAATGTGAGAAAGAAGACCTTATCTTTTGAAGTCAGATTCCCTTCTTTTACAAGAACCGTACTACGATCAGTTTTAAATTTCAACCTGAACTTGTTTCTACTCTGGTATTGATACCACCAATAGGAAGTATTTTTATAAATTCTGTAAGTAAGTTTCTTATCCGGTACAGGATTTCCCTGTCCATCGAGCAGGATAACAGGGATTCTTAGTTCTTCATTTGTTCTAACATAGGAGTATCCTTTGCCCGGAAGTTTCATTCCCACGTAATACTGATAAGGATCTATCGGGATGGTCGCCCAGTTTTGATTCGGCCTTCCTCCTTTCTCAAGAACAGAAACCGATAATCTGGCTTGTAAGGCTGAGGGTACATTATTAAATGCCGGCAATGACCATTTTACATGCGCCTTTCCGGCTGTATCCAGGTTACCCTTATAAATGCTGGTTTTGATATATTGAAAATCAACAAATTGATTTTTAAAAATAAAATCTTCGTATTTGGGAAATTTCTTGTCCATTTCACGAATCTCAACTTCGGCTTCGGCGCTGAGACCTGCCGCAGGTGTTCCAAAAAGATATTTGCTGTTGATATCAAACTCAAGATATTGATCGTTCCATTTTATTTTATCGGCAGCAGGTTCAATATTTACTTTAAGTTTATATGGAACAACCGTTTCAATTTTAATTACATGATAGAATGTTCTGCTTCCGACATCGATAGTTACTTCCCAATTGCCTGTAGGGGCGCTTTCCTGGGTTTTCAGATTGAAAGAATAAAAACCGTCATTCCCTTCAGAATTTGTGGTTTCATAGATCATCTGGCCTTCGGGATTAAAAAGTCTTAATTGAACCGGATGCCGATCGGGAAACGTATTGTTTTCATTTCGGGCAATCACCGAAAGATTTATTTCATCTCCTGGACGATATACACCTCTCTCGGTATAGATATAGGCACGAATACCATCGTCGGTTGATTCCACACCACTTACATCGAATCCGGAAGTGTTCCATTCCATCTCATCCAGTTTCATGATGCTGCTCTGACCGTTTTTTGAAGCGATTACATACTCGGCAGAATAATAATTTCTTTTGGAAAGTTCAACCATGCCTTTGTTGTTGGTTGTGCCAGAAGCGATAACCTCATCATCCCAGTACGGAAAAAGCTCTACATAGACTCCACCTAATGGCTGAGCCGATTTAATGTCGGTAGCAAAGACCACATAACCGTTTTTGGTGTTTTTTACGGTTAGGCCAATATCAGAAATTATAATGGGTTTATAGATCTGCCCCTGTTCCTGTATATAATTATATACATCGTCTTTTACATCCACAAGGATATCCCTTGGGTTAAAATTCAATCGTACAAGGTATAGTCCGTTCGGATCATCCTTGATAATATTTTTCAGATCGATTTCATGCAGCAGCCATTTGTTTTTTTCATCTCCAATTTCAAGTGTCTGGTTTAGAACAATCACCCCAATGTTGCTGGTGTAAGAACCTGAAAACTCGTTATGCCGGTTTTTAAGACTGCTGATTTGCTCGTTACGCATAAACTCTCTCAGATTATTGTTATACACCCGCTTAAGTTCAAGATGAACACGACTGACATTACTGCTGTAAAACTGAAGCTTCTGGTTATTTGAGGTGGGAAGAATTATTCCGTCACTTACAAATTCTATCTGCGGCGGGAGATCAGAGAATTTGATGGTTTTGGTTTCTGATTTCTTTGTTTTGGTTCCCCAACGGCTCGTTATACCTTCGGCAATTGTCAACGAATACTGACCGCCGTACCTGAAATCTCCGTCTATTACCACCGAACTGCCAAACTTGCTTACATTGGTTTCTGTTTTTGGTTCAATGGAGAAAAAACCTGAAACATCCTGACTGATATCAATCTCATCTGAGAATTCAATGCGAAGCCGGGGACTTTTGCCTTCTTCTTCTTTCACAATATTTGTAATCTTCATTTCCTGCAAAGGAGTAACTTCAAACTCCCTCTCAAAGTCTTCTGACAGACCGAGTTTGTTCTTATTAATACGAAAGGTGAAATCTTTGGTTTTTTCTTCCCGTTCAATATCATCGCTTAAAAATTCAAACGATTTATTATCACCAGTTTCTTTCCAATGGAGAGTATATTCTTTTGAACCTTGTTTTAGTTCAGCAGATGTTTGTAACTGCTCAATATCTGTCTTTTCAGAGAATTCAATTGTTCCGGTATATTGTAATATTTTAGGATTGTTTCTGTCTTTAAGAATTAAATCAGTTTTATAGGAACTTACTTCACGACCTGTAACATAAATTCTGAATTCGATATTTCCCAGGTTGCGCGATTTGAAATCTTCAGACAACAACTCAAGATTTACTTTTCCAAAAATCTCCTTTCGTGTCGGGAGCTCTTTTTCGGGTCTGAATGTGAGAGTATTTCTGCTGGTCCAGGCAGCAATACCATTTATCGAAGGTCTGAAAGAAAATATATTGTTATTGAGGGGTTTATTCAACGCATCTGATTCAACAACCGGATCATTGAATTCAATTTTTATTTCATCGTAACTGCTAATGTTGCCGGAAGTCACATAATTTATCATTTTCGCAACTTCCTCACTGTAAACGATATCGTTTTTCGGTTTTTTATGGCAACCGGTAAGGGATATTAATAGGATACAAATGAAAAAAACGGATTTGAAGGTTAAGGAAAGCTTCTTCATAACTTGTGTGGTTTATAGGTTTGGTAATTTATCAATTAAAGGAATTATAAATATAAGAAATAGATGGTTTAGGTGATGTATCAAATAAGACTTTTTTTGAAACATGTATAGAATGATTTTTGGATTGTGGAATTAATTGAAATTAAACCTCAAAGCGCGCAAAGAATGTGCCAGGAACGCAAAGAAAAACTGCCTGTTGCAGGCAGACTAAGCGAATATTGCGAAACTCTATGTGTTCCAAGCCCGATAATCGAACAGATCTGGAGTTAAATTTATCATTTACTTTTAAACTCTTAATTTGCATTAATTAATAGAAGATAAACATTGAGAAACAGATGACAAAAGGAAAGTTGAGCGTTTTTTATTCTTTTTCAATCACTTCAATTATCTGTTTATGTAATTCCGGAATCTTATTTTTAATCACATCCCACACAATTGAATAATTAACTCCCATGTAATCATGAATTAATCTATCTCTCATCCCCGCCATATTTTTCCAAATAATGGAATTCCACTTTATTTTAAAATCTGACGGAATCTTCTTAGTTGCTTCCCCAATTATCTCTAAGCTTCTGACAACAGCCCTTTTTAGTGTTTCATCATTTAAGAAATCATCTTTGGTAATGCTTTTACCTATAACGGAAAGAATATAGGAGCTTTCAACTCGTATATGTTTTAGATATTAAAGTGGTTCTTTAGACATAAATTACTTCTTTTAAAATCATGGGACCGATATATGGGCTCAATCCATTTTTCGTAATAATTTCAACTCTCTCATTTTTAAAGAGTCGTTCAAATAAATCATAAACTGCCATATAATTATCAAAGTTTTCCTTATCCGGCTCAAAATCAATTAAAATATCAATATCACTATTTTCTGACTGTTCACCTCTTACATAAGAGCCAAAAAGTCCAATATTTCGAATCCCAAAACTTAAAAGCTCAGATTTGTTGGTCTTTATTGTAGTCAAAATATAATCTTTGGTTGTCATATTCAAAACTTTTTCACAAATATAAGAATCTTTAATGTAATGGAAGTTTTTGTCCCTGAGATTATGGGTAACAATCTATAAATATAGGAAATAGATGGATTTGATGATGCTCAAGCGTGAAATTTTTTCTAAAACCTAAAACTGAAAATAAATGAACGGTTGCATTCCGGCAGAAAGCGATTGGTAAATTACAAATACAATGGTTGCACAAATGAGTATTTTCATCCAGATGGGTGTATTGATGAACCAATCACGATAATAAACCTTTGTCTTTTCCGGTAACCAGTGTACAGTTAGTCCAAATATCATCATCAGAAAAACTTTCCAGTAAGCTGAAATCATTTGGGGAACCATACTGCCGCCAAAGCTCGCCGTAACCTGGTGGAGCAAATCCATTGTGCCTTTCCACGATTCACCTCTGAACCAGATTCGCGTAAATGTTATAAAATTGAACGTCAGAAATATTTTCCAGGCATTGACCAACCAGTGATTATTGTTCTCATACGGACTGATTTTTCTCCAGAATTTATAGGTTACAACCCCGATTCCGTTTAATCCGCCCCACATCACAAAGGTCCAGTTGGATCCATGCCATAATCCACCCAACAACATAGTCAACATAATATTGATGTTTGTTGTGATGGTTTTTTTAATAGCAGGAAAGTATCTTGCCATTAGCCAGATAAAGAAGATAACCGAAGCAAATATCGGAGCCAGCCAAAGTTTTCCGGCCAGCAAAATTGCAAATATCAGAATGGTCGACAAACTAATCCATGTAAATAAGGATCCGTTTCGGTTGCCACCCATCGGAATATAAAGATAATCTTTTAGCCAGGAGGATAAAGACATATGCCACCGTTTCCAGAAATCGCCTGTGTTCTTTGCCTTATAAGGAGAATTGAAATTTTTTGGGAGGGTGAATCCCATAAGTAATGCTACCCCAATTGCAATGTCTGTATATCCTGAAAAGTCGCAATAAACCTGCAATGAATAACCATACAATGCCATCAGGTTTTCAAATCCGGTATAGGTATGGGGATTCGCAAAAACTCTGTCGATGAGGTTTACGGCAATAAAATCTCCCACAAACATTTTCTTCATCAGTCCGTTAAGGATGAGGAAAATTGCCATGCCAAATTCCTGCTTAGTCAATGAGAAATCTTTGTATAACTGTGGTATAAATTCTGATGCCCTTACTATCGGGCCGGCAACCAGTTGAGGGAAAAACGAGACATAGAAACCAAAATCGAGCATGCTTCGAACCGGTTTCACCTTCTCTCTGTATACATCAATCGAATAGCTTATGGTCTGAAAAGTAAAGAATGAAATCCCCACCGGAGGTAATATTTTTCCCAAATCGAAGTGTGTTCCTAAAAATACATTTGACCATTTGGCAGCGTGAGTTACAACTTCCAGATGGGTTTTGAAAACCGCATTAAGGGTCTCGGTGAAGAAATAGTCATACTTAAAAAATGCCAGGACTGCCAGATTTAGAAATATGCTCAGGGCTACAAACAGCCTTTTGCCGAGGGGGCTTTTGGAATTATAAATTGAAAGACCTATAAAATAGTCTGTAAACGTTGAGAAAATTAGAATAAAGAAGAATAAACCTCCGGTTTTATAATAGAAGAACAGGCTGACGATGAAAAGGTAGGCATTTCTTAACGCTTTCTTTTTATAAATTATAGAATAGATGAGAAGAACCACAGCAAAAAATCCCCAGAAAAAAAATCGGGTAAATATCAACGGTGCGTCCTGATTGAAAAGAAAGATATTTTTAAGCGTCTGAATCATTTAGAGTTTGCCTAAGTGTTATTTTTAATCAGATTTGGTGTTACTTACTTTTAATTTCTTTCTTAAATTAAAACATATCAAACCGTAATCCAATATTCTACGATCACTACAACTGCTTCTGCCTCTGCCACTGCTACTGCCACCCATTCTAATTGCCCCTTTCTCCTGATAACTCCATATTTTCAATCTTCTATCCTACATCCATCCTTCCACCTTTCCATTCTTCCCACATTCCCATATTCTCCCGATATTCCTCTCTATTCCCCTATACCACTATACTCCAATACCTCCTTTCCTTTTCTAATTCTTCAGAAACTCCTCCCATGTTTTTATAAATGCCGCAAAGAGCAAATCACCGTTCAAAATGTAGCCTTGCTTATTAAAATGTACATGGTCGCCATTCATGAGTCCTGCATCGTACCAATCTTTTGCCGAATTGAGTCCGCCCATTATGCTGTAAAAATCCCAAACACCCAATGAGTATTTAGCTGCCAGATGATATATAATTTCCTCCATTTTTGCGGTATTCTTATTGATATACCTTCTGTAGAGATAGCTGTCGTTTGGAACTGTGAGCAATATTGCGGCATCAGGGGCGCTTTCTTTTATTTCTGAAATCAATTGTGTGAATTCATCTCTATACGCATCTGAATTAAATCTCCGGGTGTACCCATCGTTCGTTCCTATGGAAACGATAACCAAATCGGGTTTAAGCGCTTGTAAATGATTGGTAAACAACGAACAACGGAGATACGATTCGAGTTTTGCCCCATTTACACCAACGGCGCTATAGATTACTCCGGGATCATCGCTCTCAAATGAAATACCATATAACTCAAATTTATGCTGAAGTTCATCGGTTTTCTTCACCTGCAGTTCCAACGTATCAAAATATTTATCAAAATAATATTCCGTGAAACCCAGTTTTTCATTTCTTATTTGAGCTTTACAATCTTGTCCGGGCAACACCAATAGCTGGTAATCACTTCTTGTGTTGGGACAAAAAACTTTTAGCTTGTTGTATTCAAAATGCAGGGTTGAATCTATATTAAGACGTATCCGGATGGAAGCAAAAGAATCGTTTGTAGTTACGGAGTAGCCTGAAAGTCCGAGCTCACAGTTTTCTTCCCGCTGCGTATTTTTGCACGATGTCCAGGAACCTGTATAATGAACATTATAGTTTGACGGATTATTTGTCTGGGCAATTTTATAAGGAAAAATAAAACCCCGTGGACCGGTAATTCCTGGTTCAAAAGAATTAAAACGCTGACGCATGCGATGTGTATAAATATCTGCCTGAATGTGTGACCCTCCGATATGTACTATTCGCAATTGTCCTGTCCCCGACTGAATCAAGGTATCGAACTTATCAAATACACGTTGATAAGGTGTACTGTCATTAAACAGATTGAACATATTTATTTCCGAATGGATAAAATAATACGGGCTGGTTTCATAAGGGTAATATTCCTGTTGTGCCTGGCCGGGAATGCACAAAAAAACAAATGCAAGCTGAATGATGTAAGATATCTGTAATTTCATTTAACTACCATTTCGTTTTGATTATTTTTATGAAGTTCACCATCGTACTTGTTATATTCGTAAATAAAGGCATTGTAAAACATCTGCGAAATAATAGCCGCTCCACGAGGATTAAAATGGACAAAATCTTTTACGGCTAAAGGGGGATTGGCAAAAACCCAGCTTGGCATTGAATTATAACCTCCCATGGCTTTATACATATCCCAGTAACCTGCACCGGCTCTAAATGCTGCTTTTTTCAATGCATTTCGGACTTTTTCCAGGTTTGGATAGGTAACATACCTGTCTTTTTCCTTGATGGACATATCTGAAAGACCAATTACAATTATAGCTGCCCCGGGACAGACTTCTTTAACGCTCAATAGTTGCTTATAAAACCACCTTTCATAATAGCCGTAATCATCGACAATATTCGGTACAACGTTTCCGCCAAACTGCAAAAGAAAGAGTTTCACATTTAGCTTTTTAAACATAGCCTTCAGGTTATTTTTGTCTGCTGAGGTGTAATAAATTCCAGGACATCCACGCATTGCTATATTATCCACGACTACCCCATTTAGCGGATCAAGTGCGATCCCGTATATTTCAGGACTTGACTTCCCGGTAAATACAATTTTCAAATTATTTTGAGGAGAATCAAATTTCCATCTTAGCTCTTTCAATTTTTTTGAAGGAGATATTATATCGGCATCGTACAATTCGTCGTTCAAATAGATTTCGTTCAGGAAGGCATCCTGGTTAAAGCCGTAAAAAATCCGGCACTGTGAAAATTTTTTCGTATTCTGGTAAGAATACGGAGATTCTTTAAACGAGACCCATGCCACTTGCGCAGAAGTATCAATCTGAGTATCCTCAGTATTTGCCGGTGTAAACATACAAAAGCTGGCCAACGGGCCATATCTGGAATGTTTCAAAGTCGTATCCCGGTTTCCGTACTGAACATAGCGGTACCAATTTTCAGATGTCTGTTGCAGGATTGAAAACGAAAAATCGTAAAGTTGGGAGACCGGCACCAGACCTACCCCGTATCCTCCAAACTTTTTTTGCAATCTGTTCCTAATCAATGAAGTCATTCTGTCCCCCTCAATCTGGGAATCACCGTAATGCATAATTCTTACGATACCTCCTGAATCTTTTACTTTTCTAAGTGACCGGAATATACTGTAAAGAAAATTGGAATCGTTTTTAGGAAATTCAATTCGGGTGATGCTTTTTTTCAGGCTATCGGCATTTGCCCTGATTGTATCAAATGCTATTGTACTGGCTGTATCCGATTCTTTGGCTGCAAAAGCAGAAATGAGTGAATCGCTTATTAACTCATTCTTACTGATTATACCAGAAATATCTGCATATTGAACAGTGTCCGGGCTGAAAATGTCGGAAGATGTGATAAAGTGTAAGTTCAGATGTTTGGTGATGCGAATACCATTTTCGGGGAAATATAAAGCCATGGCAAATAATATCAGAAATACCGATAGTATAAAAAGCAGTATGTGAAACGGTTTCATAAGAAGCCTGGTAACAGCTTATGTTTTGGGCTTTATTTTAAGTTTCTGCCCGGGCTTAATTTTGCTGACATCTGTAATGTTATTTAGTTTTTTGATGTCCTGGTCAGAGATTCCGGGGAATTTTTTGGCTATATCCCATAACGTATCGCCATCTCTTACAGTATAATAAACAAATTCGGCATTATCCGTATCAGTTATCATCGTACTTGATGAAGTTGTAGTTGCAGGATTAACAGTCACATCTTTACCAATCATCCGTTGTTTTTCAGCAAATGACATCGTATTGATATCTTTATATCTGGAAACTTTACTTTTGGGAACGTAAATGACAAGTTTCTGATCTGCCCGAATCGTGTTATTGCGTATGTTGTTCCAATAACGTAAATCCGATATCCTTACATGATACCATTCGGATATGAAGCCAAGATTGTCACCTGACTTGACTTTATAAAATAATTCGGCCATATTATCTCCGGGAGGTTCATGGTGATAACTGCTGTGCGTATATCTTATAGGACTTACAACCAGATTATTCTGGTTAAAATAAACCGAATCATTATAAGCAAATATCGAATCACTTAAGTCGATGAATTCTAATGCCTTTGATTCAGGCAATCTTAAAGGATAAGGCTTTGATGATGTTGCCGGTATAATATCCACCCGGTATTGAGGATTTAAATCTCTGAGTTCTTTTATTGGGATATTTAAAACATGCGAAACCTGCTCCAGATGAAGAAAATCATTAATCATAATGGTATCATTCATTAACGGAAGATCAATGTCTTTCGGAGTAAAATTATGTTCAGGATAGTAATTCATAATATAAGCGGCAGCGATATAAGCAGGTACATAACCACGGGTTTCGCGAGGAAGGTAGAAGTAGATATCCCAGTAATTGGTCTTACCACCCGAGCGACGAATTGCTTTATTCACATTTCCCGGACCGCAGTTATATGCTGCAATTGCTAACGTCCAATCGCCATATCTGCGATACAAATCTTTTAAAAATCTTGCAGCGGCATAGGTAGATTTTAAAGGATCAAGTCTCTCATCCACATACGAATTTATGGTAAGTCCGTATAACTTGCCGGTTCCGTACATAAACTGCCAT
Source organism: uncultured Bacteroidales bacterium (assembly GCA_963781805.1). Lineage (GTDB taxonomy): Bacteria > Bacteroidota > Bacteroidia > Bacteroidales > UBA10428 > JAFGPL01. The sequence goes on along the minus strand of CAWAHF010000004.1, from coordinate 2,307,831 downwards.
AGTCCAACGGCTCGCGCCCTCGAATAAGCCCGTGGGTTAAGAGCAGATTCTATAACTGACAAATACTTCAGTTCTTCAGGTATTTGATAATAATCAAAAATCTGTTCAAATATCGGGAAATAATAGTCGGCAAGACCAAGCATATTTTTAACCAGTTCGGCTCTTTTCTCGGTATACATTTCGATATATCGTCTAACAATAGCATTGTATGAAAGAGGAACCACGCTGGGAATCTTTGAAATCCTGTCCATTAAAAGTTCATCGGACATTTCCGGGATAATGGTATCAGATTCTGTAATAGATTCTATGGTATCTACCGACTGTCCGACATACCATAGCTCCTGCAGGCTATCCAGATTGGCATCAAAATTTGTCTCAATCCCGGTAGTATCGTCAAACGAGATATCCATTGAATCGATATCTTGTGCGTTGGTCAAACAGAAACTTAGCAGGGAGAAGGCGGATATTATGGATAAGGTCCTGATGTGTCTAATTGTCTTCATTATTTATTTGAGTATTTGTGTAATTCTTAAAATCATATACGATATTAGCAATTTTAGAAAAAACATGTATCGAAATTTCTTAACAATAACTAATCGGTATTAAGAAATCATTATAAATTAGGTATTTAATTCAAAAAATATTTTTGAATTATAAAAACTTTTAAAATCTCAGGCATATATTTAGCCCAAGTCCTCCGTTTTTTGGTTCAGTAGCAATATATAAGGGTTGGAAATTCAGGGAAAGATCATCAGAGATATCATATTCAAAAAAGTGAGCATCTACCAGTGCATCTACTATGTTTAACACATAGATTCCGACAATAAAAAGCATGCTGTAATCCCGGTATTTTCTGTAGAAATCTCTGGCACGTTCAAGATTATATCCGCTTAAAGGCCGTCCATACACTTCGTACACAAATTGGTTGTCCACACTATCCCTTAAAAAATTTAAAACTTTCTTGTACCGGTTCTGATAATAATTATAAGAATAGATGGCAGCGCCTTCTCCTCCGATTAAGATGGGTACTTTCCAGATTTTGCCATTGTATATTTGTCCCAAACCGGGGATTACGGCAGAAAAAAGTATAGCTTTTCTGGGGGAATGATGTTTAATGATTACTGTATCAGAGGCTTCATTTGTTTCCTGGCAAAATGAAATCCTGGAAATACCTGCAATAAAAAGCAGTAAAACTAAAACTATTCTAATGTTAAGCGCTGACAAAAAATCTGAATTTAATAATTCAATGTATCAGGTTTTCAAACTGTCGAAAATGGCGATGATTCTTTCCAAATCATCATCCGAATTGAATGCTATAACGATTTTTCCAGTACCTTTATTATTATTTCGTTTAAAATCTACCGGAGTTTTAAAAAATTCAGACAGGTGATTTCTGAGTTCTTCATATGAAGTAGGAAGTTTTGACTGATCCGTTTCAGGTTCAGAAACGTCTTCAGCCTTTTCAGAAAGTTTTCGAACCAGTTGTTCCACTTTCCTTACCGATAAGTCATCTTTGAATATCTTATAGAAAAGATTCAATTGTTCTCTGGGATCTTCAATATTTATAATTGCACGTGCGTGTCCCATGGATATTTTATTTTCTCGTATACCCACTTGAATTTCAGCCGGCAGTTTTAAAAGCCTGAGGTAATTTGAGACAGTTGCTCTTTTTTTTCCGATACGCTGGCTAAGACTTTCCTGTGTTAGATTACATTCGTCAATCAGTCTCTGGAAACTAATGGCAATTTCAATAGCATCCAGATCTTCCCGTTGGATATTTTCAACCAGCGCCATTTCAAGCAAATCGCTGTCATTTGCTCCTCTTACATATGCCGGAATTTTACCAAGACCTGCAATCTTCGATGCGCGTAGTCTTCGCTCGCCTGTTATAAGCTGGTAAGTTCCATTGTCGGTTTCTCTGACCGTAATTGGTTGTATTACCCCGATTTCTTTAATAGAATCGGCAAGCTCTTCCAGAGCTGCGTCGCTAAATTTGGTTCTTGGCTGAAACGGATTAGTGGATATTTTACTTATTGGAATTTCAACACCAACGCTTAATTTACCCGGCACTAATTCCTTGTCGTTATCGTTATCGATCAATGCACCCAATCCCCTTCCTAATACGTTTTTTGTTGCCATGATAATTATTCAATTATTTTTTCTTCATTACTCATTATGGTTGCATTATTTTTCTGCAGAAGTTCGCGGGCAAGATTCAGGTAATTAATAGAACCTTTTGATTCAGCGTCGTAGGTTACAACCGGTTTTCCAAAACTGGGAGATTCGCTGAGTTTGATATTACGCTGGACAATTGTTTCAAATACCATCTGCTGGAAATGCTTTCTGACTTCTTCTACTACCTGGTTTGAGAGTCGAAGTCTTGCATCGTACATGGTTAAAACAAATCCTTCAATTTCAAGATCAGGATTAAGCCTTCCCTGAATTATTTTAATAGTATTCAGTAATTTACCAAGTCCTTCCAGGGCAAAATATTCACATTGCACTGGTATAAGAACTGAATCGGCAGCTGTTAATGCATTTACAGTTATCAGTCCAAGTGACGGAGAACAGTCAATGAGCAGGTAATCGTAAGGTGCAGATACTTTTTCAAGTACTGTTTTAAGCATCCGTTCACGGTTTGGCAGATTCAACATTTCTATTTCAGCCCCGACAAGATCAATGTGCGATGGAATGATATCCAAGCCTTCAATTTCTGATTTCAGAATGATATCAGCAGGATTAATGTCATCAATCAGGCATTCATAGATACTCATTTTGATATTCTTTATATCAAAACCCAACCCTGATGTGGCATTTGCCTGCGGATCAGCATCAACTAATAAAACTTTCTTCTCTAAAACAGCCAGGCTGGCAGCCAGATTGATAGCTGTTGTGGTTTTTCCCACGCCTCCTTTTTGATTTGCCAGTGCTATAATTTTTCCCATCGAAAAATTTTTAAAATAAGGTAAGAATTAATGCAATTATAAATATTTTTATTCAAATGAAACTCCAAAAGTACTATTTAATAAATCAACGGAATTTTTGAAGAGAATTACTTTTGTAAACAATTTAATTTCTTTTTTAAACAAGTTATTAACAAAAATTGACCGTCTTGTCGTTCGTCAAATATATCTCTCTCAAAACTACAAGTATAAGGATGAAAAAATAATCGGTCGCAGTTTAAAGTTTAAAGCCCTGAAATTAACAGAAAATTTTATGAATTCCGGTAAAATTTACCATTAATTTAGTATGAATTATTCATAAATCTTGAAGTTGAAATGTAGTTCGCTTAATTCTTCAAGATTTTTGCCGGCTTCAAGCATAGATTCATCTTCTTCATCATAATACCAGCTAATTCTAACATCTTTGCCCTGTTCTTCAATGTCTTTGAATTGCGATAAAATAATGAGGAAATATTTAAGCGAGGATGTATTGAAATAGTCAAACTGAAAATCAATTATAGTAATTTCTAGCGGATCATTTTTATAATCCTTCAGCCAGTCAATTACCGGCTCGTAAAATTCATTTGCATTTTCAGGCCTTGAAACACCTGAAACGATAAAAGTTGTTTTTTCTTTATCGAAATTCACCATGGGTGTAAATTCAGTTGCTTCGACTTTGAATGCTTTCATAATTCATCTGTTTTCATAAAAATACAAAAAAATAGAATACAGCCAAAAATTTTCAATTTATTATTTTAATGTTGATATAAAAATAACAATGTTAAAGGTACTATATTTCCCCTTCAATCTCAATTTCATAAAGAACCGGCCAATATTTTCCGGTAACATAAAACCGGTTGGTGGATTTATCGTAGGCAATTCCGTTGAGCACTTTGTTGCCTTCACCCTCAAGACCTTTTGGTACAATGCTTTTAAGTTCGATCTCACCGGTAACTTTGCCATTTTCCGGATCGATTATTACAATATACGATTCTCCCAGAACATTCGCCAATATTTTACCATTGACGTATTCTAGCTCATTCAGCTGGGTTACCCGTCCTTTGTAATTGAGAATATCAATTTGTCTTTTCTGGGTAAAATATTCCGGCTCAATTACATATACAAATGAACTTCCGTCGGTCATGTATAAATCATTGCCGTGCGAAGTAAGTCCCCAACCTTCATAGTAAGGGAAATTAAAAGTTCTCAGAACATCGAAGTTATTTTTATTATAGATAAACCCGGTCTGTGCTTTCCATGTAATCTGGTAAATTTTGTCCTGAATTAACGCAATTCCTTCACCAAAAAATTTGGAATCAAGGTTGACTATTTCTAATACTTCCCCGGTTTCTATTTTTACCCGTCTCAACGATGATTTTCCATTTATACCTGTGCTTTCAAGCAGTGTTCCGTTATCGTATATCAATCCCTGGGTAAAAGCATTTTCATCATGGGGATAGGTATGGATTAACCGGAATTTATAGAGTTTCGGGATTATATCCGATAACAGTGTAACTACCACAGACTGGCTTTCTTTTAAACTATCGTTGTAAAATGTAGTTATCTTCAGGATATTCTGACCAACCGGTGCTTTTATCGTCGGCCAGGAAATATTCTCATAATCTTTTTTATAAGTTGTTAAAAGATAGCTGCCCGAAGAGATCGAAATGGAATCAATAGCAATATTTTTGGTTTTAAAAAAAAGCTTTACAGGAATAGTTTCCCCGCATTTATACACCGCTCCATTTGAAGGATTGCGTATTTCAGAGATCGTTGGCCTTTGAGCTACACTTTTCTCCGCATGGGATTTTTGTGGTTTTTGATTCTGGGAACAGCCTACAATTTGCAGTAAAATCAAAAGAATCAAGACAAAAGAAGTCTTGAACGTCACATTTAAGAATCGCTTCATTTTATCTGAATAACAATATTTTTTATTTGAATAATTTCTTTAGTCTGCTACCAACTCCATCAGCTCTTTGTGTAAAAGAGCTCATCTCATCCAGGCTAGAATCTGCATAGTCGGGATTAAGCATTTGCCAGATTTCACTCCAACCTGGAAATCCTCCCACATTTCGGTCGTCAATAAATACTTCGGCATCGATTTTACGACTGATTGTTTCCGGGTCAAATTCCTCTTCGGGATAACTTTTATTTACTGCATAAAATTCAATACCCCGTTTCTTACAAAATTCCACGGCTTCATCCAGCTCTTTGCCATACCTGAATGTCCATAAAATTAACAAATGACCTAGTTTTTGAAGTTGCTTCAAAGTTTCAAATGCAAAGAGTTTTTCTTCACCTATTTGAGGATAACGATGTTCAACGATTGTTCCGTCAAAGTCAACAGCAATTTTCATATATCTTTTAATTTGAAGTCAGCGCAAAATTAGTATTATAATTCTTAAAAATGAATTTGTACTCAAAACATTTACAGATTCACCGGAGGAACATTTAATAAAAAATGTACGGATGAGGCTGAAATGTAAGTAATGTACGAAAATCAGACAGCAATGTTTGCCAAAAATTCGACGATGAGAATATTTTTTCATACATTTAGCACAAATATTACAATGATATGAAATCGGTAAAATCGGCAATTCCTTCGCTAATTACTTGTATTGCAATACTCTTTGGATGTATCTCCATCGTTTGTTCAGTAAATGAAAATCTTACCTTGGCAGCTTATTTTATTATTGCTGCTGCTGTGTTCGATTTTCTTGATGGGCTGTTTGCCAGGATGTTGAATTCAATTACTGCCTTTGGTAAACAATTGGATTCACTTGCCGATGCTGTAAATTTTGGGGTAGCGCCTGCCATGATTATGTTTAGGTTAATGAATGGGGCGCTATATGAATTGCCTGTTGAAAGCGGTTTTGCATCTTCTATTTTTCAATACCTGCCGTTTCTTATTGTAATCTTTGCTGCTTTACGGTTGGCTAAATTCAACATTGATGAAACCCAAACCAAAAGCTTCCGTGGTCTGCCCAGTCCTGCGAATGCATTGTTTATCGCTTCACTGGGTGTGTTTTCGGAATCAGGTCGTATGCTGCCTTTTCAACAACTTACGGGTAATCTGTGGTTTATCGTCATTACGATAATTCTGCTCTCTGTTTTAATGGTGGCTAACATCCGGATGTTTTCCCTTAAGTTTGAAACCTATGGGTTAAAAAACAACGGTTTAAGATATTTTATGCTTCTGGTTTCGCTGATTATTCTGATTTTAACCGGTATTCCCGGGATTGCCCCGGTTATACTACTTTATGTTATCTTATCTATTGGTAATAATTTAGTTACCAGATAATGCAGGAAGCGCCAATTATTTTTTAACAATTTAAACCGGCATCTCATTCATATAATTCCTTCGGTGTTCACGTTTCTCGAATTTTTTAAGAACAAATTTTAAAACGATATAGGTTATGCTAATCAGCAAAGGCCATATCAGGTAAATAAGGATCGATTTCAGGTACATGTTACTTGATTTTTAATAAGTTAATACGCATGAGACTCACTCCGGAGCTCACTTATATCAATTTTTTTATTGTTAATTGATCTCCATGCATAGTAAATATATGCAAAAACAAACGGCACCAGCAACGAAACATAGCTCATTACTTTAAGTGTATACCGGCTTGATGAACTATTTTCGATCGTAAGCGAGCTCTGTAAATCAAAATTTGACGGATAAAAACAGGTATGATTGTATCCAGCAATGGCAAACAGTGAAAAAACAACCAGAACGGTACCGGTTCCCGAAAACCAGATCCCTTTAGTATAATCAGTTAGAAGTGATTTTATAATACCATAAAGTACCAAAATGGTTCCGGCCAAAAACAGAATACCTACAACCGGCAACTGAACCAGATTATGAAGGTATTTAAATTTTTCAGGATGTACTATTTTTGATACCGGATCATAGGCAAATCCTTTCATCAGGATTAAACGGATAACAAAAAACAGGAATACTATAAGAAAGGGAATTGTATTGAGAAGCAGCTGTCTTTTTGAACGTTTGAAAATATTTTCTTCATTTACATTATTCATAAAATAAAGTATTCCCAAAATTCTGGCAAGAAAAAATACAGTTAAACCAAGAGATAAATTATGAATGTTCAAAGCAGCCTCAAGACCGCGGGAAGATGCTTCCCATCTTGATATTACCGGGTTGCCTAAGCCTGAAAGGTTGCCGAAATTAACCGAAAACTGGGATCCGTTGAAAAATGTTCCTACGGCAGTTCCGATTAAAATGGTGCCAAGAGCGCCATTGACAAACAGAAAGATTTCATAGGTTTTATGTCCAAATAAATTATTTGGTTTCGACCTGAATTCGTATGAAACAGCCTGGATAATAAAACAAAATAAAATAGCCAGCCAGACCCAATAGGCTCCTCCAAAACTGGTAGAATAAAACAATGGGAACGAAGCAAAAAATGCCCCTCCGAAAGTTACCAGGGTGGTAAATGTAAATTCCCATTTTCTGCCCAGTGAATTTACAAGTAACGTTTTCTCGTCTGTAGTTTTGCCAAGCGTATAAATGAGAGTTTGGCCGCCTTGTACAAACATCAGAAATACAAGAACACTTCCAAGCAACGATATAATTGCCCACCAGTATTGCTGTAATGCGAAATGTGTTATAGCTATTAACATATTATTGTCCTCCCTCTTTTGGTCCGAGTTTAATTTGTTTCACCATAATTCTGATTTCTGCCAGCAACAACACGGTAAAAATAAAAGCAAATAACCAGAACGTAACCTGTACCGAGCTGGCATTAATATGAGAAACGGCAGCAATGGTTGGGAGGAGATCCTGAACAACCCAGGGTTGACGTCCTGCTTCGGCGACTATCCAACCTGCCATAGTTGCCAGATATGCCAATGGAATGGTAAAAAGGGCAAGTCGTAACAATCCTTTTTTCGTTTCAAGTTTACCTCTGAAAAGATTTATTATGATGAGAATAAATAACAGAAAGAAATAGAATCCCAAGCCAACCATCAGATGAAAACTGTAAAATGAAAGAGGTACATTCGGAATTAAACTATTGGTGTCATTTAAAAATCCATAACCGAAATATCTGAAATATTCATTTTTAAAATTATTATCATAAAACATTGCTTTCAATTGAAGGTACTTTGCCGTGTCTCCTGTGTCTTTTGCTTTTTTGAAATCAGCCAGTATTTTTCTGGCATATCGTCCCCGTTCTATCTTATCCTGAGCGGATATAATTCCCCGTTCAGTATTTCCATAAATAAGATCGTTAACTCCCGGGACAAATGCATCAAATTTTCCATACGCCATATAAGATAAAAAATTAGGCAATTCCAAGGTTCTGTTGTTAAGAGGAATTTCTCCTTTACCGGTATCGGATTTGCTAATAACACCAATAACAATAAGGCCTGCTCCTTCACGTCCCTGGTACAAACCTTCAAGCGCAGCAAATTTCATCGGTTGCACATGTACAATCTGCCGGGTTGAACTATCTCCCGAAAATATCAGTACAACAGATGAAATCAATCCAAAAAATGAAGCAATTAATATGCTTCGTTTTGCCATAAAAAGGTCTCTTCTTTTAAGAATGAACCACGAACTAATACCAATAACAAATATCGAACCCAGCACAAACCCTGAGGTAATGGTATGTATAAATTTAATGGCGGCTTCCGGAGAGAGGAAAACCTGCCAGAAATTTACCATTTCATTTCGTGCATAATCGGGATTAAATTGCATGCCAACCGGCTTTTGCATCCAGGCGTTAGCTACCAGAATCCATAAAGCGGAAAGATTTGCTCCTATTGCCACTAACCAGGTTGACACCATGTGAAATTTTTTGCTCACCTTGTTCCACCCAAAAAACATGACAGCAACAAATGTGGATTCAATGAAAAATGCCATTATTCCTTCTATGGCAAGGGGCGCACCGAATATATCACCAACAAACCAGGAATAATTCGACCAGTTGGTGCCAAATTCGAATTCAAGAATGATTCCTGTTGCTACACCAATGGCAAAGTTGATTCCAAACAAGGTCATCCAGAATTTGGTGATTTTTTTCCATTCTTCCCTCCCGGTGGTTACATAAATGGTTTCCATGAAGGCAATAATAAACGACAACCCTAAGGTTAACGGTACAAATAACCAGTGGTAAAGGGCGGTAAGCGCAAATTGAGCCCTGGACCAGTTTACCAGTGATAAATCAATATTCTCAAACATATTTCAAGGATTTGATAATTTTTCCAGTACATAATTACTTCGTTCGGCATCATTAGAGAAATTTGATTTTAAAAAATCCGGAAAAAATAAAAATTTCAAAATAACGAACAACACAAACAGTTTAATCAGGATAATGATCCAAAGCGTTTTGCCCAGGGTCATATTTTTAAATCCTTCCAAATAGAAATTTAGTATATTCGTAATTAATTTTATCATTCAAATATTTTGATAAAATTAACCATATTATTTTAACCAAAAAGCAGGTTTTGAAAAACGATAATCTGTTTTGGAAAGATTAAACATTTTTTTAAAAATTCTGTTTGATTCTTTGTAAATATTTCAGATATAGGCATTCAATATCTGGCACAAATTAAGTTTACGAAAATGAAACATCTAAAAATCACTCTGTTAATTCCATTATGTATTTTTATGAAAGGGTATGGTCAGGACACAGGATATACCCCTCAGATTGAAGTTGGCATCGAAGAAAAACTGGATACCTATATTCCAAAGGATATTCTTTTATTCAATCAGGACGGCGATACGGTAACTTTCGGGTCTTTAATAGATAAGCCTGCGGTTTTATCCCTGGTATATTTTCGTTGTCCGGGCATTTGTTCACCATTGATGAATGGACTCGCAGAAGTTATTCAGAAGTCTGACTTAAAAATAGGCAAAGAGTACGAAGTGCTTACTGTAAGTTTTGATCCGCGCGAAACCCCTGTATTGGCAAAACACAAGCGAGCCAATTATCTTACACAAATTTCAAAACCCGAAGCTGCAAAGGGTTGGTTTTTCTTTACAGGAGATAGCGTTAATATTGCCAGGCTTACCGATGCGGTTGGTTTCAGATACAGACGTACCGGCAATACTTTTACGCACGCTGCATCAATTATTTTTCTGAGCCCTGATGGTAAGATTACCAGGTATCTCAATGGCATTGAATTTATGCCTTTTGACCTGAAAATGGGAGTTCTTGAGGCTTCGAAAGGTCAATCGGGGCCAACCATAAATAAAATACTTCAGTTTTGTTATGCATACGATCCCAAAGGGCATCAATATGTACTGAATATCACGAGAGTTTCAGGGATTATTATTATTTTTATTACATTATGCATATTTCTTATTTTAGCAATACGACCTCTTTTTAAACATAAAACAGTTACGAGTTAATATTTATGAGTACTAACAACCAACCAAGTTTCCTTGAGCACAAAGGAAAATACAAAGGAATTTTTGCATGGATTTTTACTACAGATCATAAACGTATAGGTTTATTATACCTCTATTCACTTATGACTTTTTTTATTGTAGGTGCTACCCTCGGGCTACTTATGAAGCTTGAGTTAATAGCTCCGGGCAAAACCATTATGGGAGCGAAAACCTATAATGGCATCTTTACACTTCATGGAATCACCATGATATTCTTAATCGTGATACCAGGTATACCCGCGGTTTTCGGTAACTTTATGTTACCGCTTATGATTGGCGCAAAAGATGTTGCCTTTCCCAGGTTAAACTTATTATCCTGGTGGATTTACATCCTGGGAGCAATTGTTGCACTATCATCACAATTTTTGAAAAACGGACCTCCGGATACAGGGTGGACATTTTACGCTCCCTATAGTTTTAAAACAAGTACCAATATGTTACCTGCAGTCATGGGAGCATTTATTCTGGGATTTTCATCGATTTTAACCGGTCTTAACTTTATTGTTACCATTCACCGGATGAGAGCTCCCGGAATGACATGGTTTAAAATGCCTTTGTTTCCCTGGACTTTGTATAGCACAGCCTGGATTCAGTTACTGGCAACACCTGTCGTTGGAATTACACTACTGATGGTAGTCGCCGAAAGAACCCTACAGATTGGCTTTTTCGATCCTACACTGGGAGGTGATCCTGTGCTTTATCAGCACCTTTTTTGGATATACTCGCACCCGGCAGTATATATCATGATTTTACCCGCTATGGGCACCATATCAGAAATGCTTCCTGTTTTTGCCCGGAAACCGATTTTCGGATACAATGCAATTGTATATTCTTCGTTGGCGATAGCTTTCGTGGGATATTTTGTCTGGGGTCATCATATGTTTACAACCGGAATGAGCGGTACTGCCATTTTTGCCTTTTCGTTTCTGACATTTCTGGTCGCTATTCCTAGTGCAGTTAAAGTTTTTAACTGGATTGCAACACTGTACAAAGGTTCTATCAGTATTACGGTACCTTTTCTCTGGGCGACATCGTTCATATTTGTGTTTATGATCGGCGGATTATCCGGGTTAATCCTCGGTTCTCTTGCTACCAATGTGCATGTGCATGACACTGCTTTTGTGGTTGCTCATTTTCACTTTATTATATTTGGCGGGGTGGGTTATGCATTTTTTGGTTCACTGCATTATTGGTTCCCGAAAATGTTTGGCAGAATGTACGATGCCAGTTGGGCAAAAACCGGATGGTTTATTTTCTTCATTGGTTTTCTTACATTATATACCCCCATGTTTTACCTGGGCATTCAGGGAATGCCACGCAGATATTTTGATTACCTGCCTGAATTCCACCCCGGTAACATCGTATCATCCTTGGGTGCAATTGTTATGATTGCCGGACTTGCCATCATTATTATTAACCTAGTAAGATCGGCGCGGTATGGTGAAAAGGCTGTAGCAAATCCCTGGGGTGGAAAAACGTTGGAATGGCAGGTTCCAAGTCCTCCGCCGCTTGAAAATTTTGAAACGGTTCCGGTGGTTACAGAGAGACCTTATAATTATAGTACCTGAAAATCCGAGATACTTGTTGAATGTGTAATAAATACCTGAAATTAACCTGAAAAATTCTATAACGAACAATGTCCACAATTGCAGAACAATCAATTCACCGGGATGATGAGGCTTCAAAAACAGGAATGTGGTTATTTATATTCACAGAACTTTTGCTTTTTGGAGGCTTATTTATCGTTTATTCGGTTTACCGGTTTCAATATGGAGTTGCTTTTCATCTTGCCTCGGAAGAATTAAGTGTAAAAATCGGGGCTTTAAATACTGTCATCTTGCTCGTTAGCAGCATGACCGTTGCGATGTCCATTACAGCCGTGCAAACAAACGACAGAAAAAAAGCAGTACTTTTTTTATGCATCACGATTTTGCTTGCTATGGCATTTCTGTTTAACAAATATTTTGAATGGTCTGGCAAAATCAAGCACGGACTCTATCCCGGATCTCAAAAATTAATGGATTTCGGACATGGAGATACGTTGTTTTTCGGATTATATTTTTTCATGACCGGCTTGCACGCTCTGCATATTATTGTAGGTATGATTCTTCTGACTGTAATGCTTTTCGGAGTTATTAGAAAAACCATCCATTCCGGCAATTATGTTCATCTCGAAAACAGCGGATTATACTGGCACATGGTGGATATCATCTGGATATTTCTTTTCCCATTGTTTTACCTGATAACTTGATCTGTTATGAATAGTAATGCCAACGTACACATTATCAAATACAGAACTTATTTTTTTGTTCTTATCGGACTTCTGATGTTTACGAGTTTATCCATACTTGTTACCTCGGTGGAATTAGGACCTGTGGCTGTTGCTGCCGCATTGATTTTTTCAACCTGCAAATCAACACTTGTTTTGACATATTTTATGCATTTAAGATTTGATAAACCCATTTATACCATAATGGTCTCGGTGGCTCTATTCATTTTTTTGTCATTGCTCGTAATTACTATGTTAGATTATATTAATAGATAGTGATAATATGAATAATGTATTTTCAAATACGTCCAATCTTTCTCAGGGTGTTAATACTGCCTTTGTGGTGATATTTGCGATCATTTTCTTTTTTCTTATCAGTCTTACAGCAACACTTCTGTATTTTATCTATCGTTACAATAAAAAAAGAAATCCAGTTGCCACGCAAATAGAAGGAAATACCACGCTTGAAATTATCTGGACAGTGGTTCCTATATTGTTGGTGATGGGAATGTTTTACTACGGATGGATTGGCTGGAAACCGTTATATTCTGCACCGCCAAAAAATTCAATGGAAATCAATGTTACTGCTCGTCAATGGAAGTGGGATTTTGAATATGCAAATGGTAAACGGATGGATACACTTTATATTCCGCAAGGGAGACCCGTTACAGTAAATCTGAAATCGATGGATGTGATCCATGGTTTTTATATCCCGGCATTCCGTTTGAAACAGGATATTATTCCCGGAAGAACAATTGTCAGATGGTTTATTGGTAATATACCAGGGGATTATGATTTATTTTGCTCTCTATATTGCGGATTAGATCATTCATACATGTACACCTCGGTAAAAGTATTACCACCGGATCAGTTCGATAAATGGTATACGGATACAACAACTATTGTGCCGGTTATTGCTGAAACACCTGCTATGCAGGGAAAATTACTGGTACAGCGATTTGGATGTACTGCCTGTCACTCAGTTGATGGATCCATTATCATCGGCCCCTCCTATAAAGGCATATATGGCAACGAAACGGAAGTTAACACAGATGGTCAGGAGCGAAAAGTAATGGTAGATGAGGCTTACATCAAAAGATCAGTATACACACCTAATGCCGATGTTGTAAAAGGATTTAAAAAGGGGTTGATGCAACCCTATACGGGACAGGTAACAGAAGCTGATCTGAAATACATTATTGAATACATAAAAAGCCTGAATTAAGATTTTTTAGGGTTTAATCATTCGTAATAAAATCTGTCTATAAATACTAAGAAGTGATTTTCCTTCAAATCATTTCTTATTCAATACGCTCAAATATAGAATATTCTGATTAATTGACTTTTGTAAACACCTGAATTTCATCTTCTTCGAACTGCCCATTCATGTTATCATCTGTTTTCATGGTCAATGTATTTCCACTCACGGTCATTTTTGCCTGGACGGTTGTGTAATCAGGACCATATTCATTCATCACACTGCTAAACATAGTTGGATCATCAGTTGCGTTGTACCAGATTATCTGAGCATCAATAAATGTTAAATTTTGTGTGTCAAATTGTCGTATCCCGGCATCTGTAAACACAATTTCCGCATCTTCACCATCAACAGTCATAGTGCCTTTGAAACCGACATATTCTGTATAGTCATTGATGACCGGTGGAATTTTTATTTGCGAAACCATTTTCCAGGTGTCTTTGGTTAAGGTGATGACCATTTTTTGATTCAATACGATAGTGAAGGGATCGGTTGCCACAGTGTCATTTTCAACAACTTTTTCCCAGGTACCTGCATATATCGGTCCTTCATTCTTTTTTTCGCAGGCAATAAATGATGCAAGAATAACTAACACGAGGAGCAATTTTGTTTTCATGATTAATTTATTAATTGGGTTATGTATATAAAATTACTTTATCTCCTATAATTATTTCTGATTTTTATGTCTAAATTTTAAATAAGTATATTTTGAACATCAGATATTATAAAAGAGTTCGCTGCTGGTGTAAATAATTCAAAAACCTGATTTTAATTAAAGGTATTCTTATAAATAATTTGTTAATTTGTCATCAGTTGTGAACACTAAATTCAAACAGATGTTATCCTGATAGAAAGAAATTATGGCTTTATTGTCAGTTGAAGATATTAATATTTTGTGTAAAGACACCTTGATTGAACATTTGGGAATTTTGATCACAGAAGCCGGTAAAAAAATCATCAAGGCTACTATGCCGGTGGATACAAGAACAAGACAACCTCTGGGACTTTTACACGGAGGCGCTATTATGGCGCTGGTTGAAACGGTTGGCAGTGTCGGTTCATTTAATATAGTAGATCGTGATAAATACGATGTTGTTGGTATTGAGATTAATGGTAACCACATAGCAAGTGCAAAAAGCGGAATTGTTTATGCCGTGGGCCACCTGATACACCAGGGAAAAAAAACACATGTATGGACAGTGAACGTTTTTGATGAGAGCCATAAACCGGTGTCTGTTTGTCGGATTACCAACATGATTTTAGATAAAAACGGAAAGTAGATTGAAAAGCAATGCGAATTATTGCAGTCGAGAAAAATAACTTAAAAGCGTTACAGGAAGTTTGTTTTACTAACAATATTCCCTTTGTTTCATTCAGATATCCCCGGAATAAAGCTACTAAGACATTTGTTCAGACAACCGGGTTCCCGAGGGAGCTAAAATCGCTGAAAGATTTAAATACCGTAAGCGGTTTTATTATTACACCGTTTTTTAACAAACAGAAAAACGGCTCCTTTGTCCTTGAACCCGATATAATTGTAGACGATAACCGGATTGATCATTCCCTGTTAAGCAATCTTCAAAAAGTTCATCACTATAGCTCGGTAGAATACCTGAATGGTAAGGGTATTTATATTGCTGAAAGGGATGAATTTAAAAATCAGGTAGGCGCTTTAAAGGAGAAAATAAGTGAGGGTAAAATAAAGAAAGCTGTTTTGTCGAGAATTCATATTGAGCCAAAAAATTCAACATTTGATGTATCCAATTTCTTTACTCAATTATGTAGTAAATATCCTAACGCGTTTGTCTATCTGTTTCAGATTCCAATGGCCGGTTGCTGGATAGGAGCCACACCTGAACCTCTCATTCTTATTAAGAATACCAAGGTGGAAACTATTTCATTGGCAGGAACCCAGAAGCTGGAAGATATTTCCGTTAAGAACGTTCAGTGGTCGCAAAAAGAAATTGAAGAACAGGACATTGTTACCAAATATATTGAAAGCGTTCTTGCGGGTTTTCACATTACTGATTTTCAACAAAAGGGACCATATACTCAGGTTGCAGGGAATCTTTTGCATCTGAAAACAAGATTTCTGTTTGATAAAAGCAGACTCGATAACCGGATTGGTGAATTTATTGAGGCGCTTCATCCTACTCCTTCCATTTGCGGATTACCTAAGGAAGAAGCATATGAAATTCTGGAAAAAATTGAGCCTCATCACAGGGAATACTACACCGGGTTACTGGGTCCAATGAATATGGAGAATGAAACCAGTCTTTTCGTAAACCTGCGCTGTATGAAAGTTCTCGAGAATAAACTGGCAATGTTTCTTGGCGCTGGTATAACTTCAGGTTCTGATCCCGAAAGCGAATGGGAAGAAACAAATCAGAAGAAAATGACGCTGTTGTCAGTAATTGAAAAACTGAACTATAACAGGTAAAATATGAACCATCCCCGACAGGGAATAAAAGATATACCTTATATCTGCTCACAGCTCGGAGTGAAGTTTATTGTTATTACTCCCGGCTCGAGAAATGCACCCCTGATTTTTTCTTTTAATCAGGAAAAAAGTATAACCTGCCTGAGCATTACCGATGAACGTTCCGCAGGTTATTTTGCATTGGGAATTGCCCAGGCGTCAGGTAAACCGGTTGGATTACTCTGTACATCCGGCACAGCAGCGCTTAACTTTGGGCCGGCTATTGCCGAGGCCTTCTTCCAGAACCTTCCGCTTATTGTTTTTACAGCCGACCGGCCCCCGGAGTTAATCGACCAGGCCGATGGTCAAACCATCAGGCAGACAGAACTTTTCAAAAATCATGTAAAACAGAGTTTTAACCTGCCTGTGGAGACATCTGCTGATGCGGATTTATGGTTCAGTAACAGGATAATATCACAAGCAATCGGAACTGCAGCGGGTAATCCGTCAGGACCGGTTCAAATCAATGTACCATTGCGAGAACCTCTGTATGACAAACTGCCTGCTGCATCTTCAAATCCTCAGATTATAAAAAACACTTCCTGTGAGCCTGTCATTAGTGAGACGGAATCGGATAAATTATTTAGCCGGTGGAATAAATTTGAAAAAAAGATGGTTATTGTGGGTTTCAATTCTCCTGATGATAAGTTCTCTGTGTTGCTTAAAAAACTTTCGGAGGATAAGTCGGTTATCATTGTTGCTGAAAATTTATCGAATCTTTCTCATGATAGCTATATTTCTTCACCGGAACAATTCTTTGCAGCCCTGAAAGAAGATGAAAAAATGAATTTCATGCCGGAACTTTTGGTGACCTTTGGAAACTCGGTTGTATCGAAACGATTAAAACAATATGTACGGAAGTACAAACCTGCAGAACACTGGAACATAGCTCCCCAGACAAATTACACCGATACTTTTCAGAGTCTTAGCCTTGGTATTGAGTTACATCCTGAAAAATTTATTGAAAAAATACTTTCCGGTAATTCCAATTTAAATTCAAAAAGGATATATGCTGAGCTATTTTATGCAAAAGTAAAAGAGATATGGAAAAAGCATGAGGATTATCTTCAACTGGCGCCTTTTTCCGATCTGAAAGCATTTGAACAGATATTAAAATCTATACCCTCAGGCACAAACCTTCACCTGTCCAACAGCACTCCTGTTCGCTATGCCCAACTTTTTAAAACCAGGAAAGATCTTAATTATTTCAGCAACCGGGGAACTTCCGGGATTGATGGTTGCATCTCTACTGCAGCAGGTTCCGCATTTTATTCAAAAAAGCCAACAGTCATCATTACTGGGGATCTGGCATTTATTTACGATTCCAACGCTATGTGGAATAATTATCTGTCGGAAGATTTTAAGATTATTGTAATGAACAATGGAGGCGGAAATATTTTCACACTGATTGAAACGAGTCCTGAAATAGAATCCCTAATGAACTATTTTGAAACGCCTCATAAGGTAAATCTAAGTCAACTATCGGCAGCATTTGGACTTAAACATTACGTTTCGGATAATCCATCAAGCCTGAAAGAAAATCTGAAAAAGATGTTGGAGACACCTGGTCCTTCGGTGCTTGAAATAATAACAGATGCTGCGACAGACACAATGGTATTTAAACAATATTTCAGTCAATTAAAAAATTAATATGTCGACAAGAAACTGGACAACCTTAAAAGAGTACGAAGAAATTAAATTTGAATTCTTCGAAGGAATAGCAAAGATTACCATTAACAGACCGCGATACAGAAATGCATTTACACCCGACACAGTGAAAGAGATGTGTGAAGCGATGGTTTATTGTCGTGAAAACCAGGATATTTTTGTTGTGATTTTAACGGGTGAAGGAGAAAAGGCATTCTGTAGTGGTGGAGATCAAAATGTAAAAAACATTGCGGGCTATATTGGCAAAGATGGAGTTCCTCGGCTGAATGTATTGGATCTGCAACGGATGATTCGGTCCTTACCCAAACCGGTAATTGCGATGGTTAACGGATATGCTATTGGCGGCGGCCATGTGCTGCATGTAATGTGCGATTTGACCATTGCATCGGAGAATGCGCGCTTTGGTCAGACCGGGCCTAAAGTCGGCAGCTTTGACGCCGGGTTTGGTTCATCCTATCTGGCACGACACGTGGGTCAGAAGAAGGCCCGCGAAATCTGGTTTCTGTGCGAACAATATACCGCGCAGGAAGCCTGTGACATGGGCATGGTTAATAAAGTAGTGCCTCTGGATCAACTTGAAGATGTTACTGTGGAATGGTGCAGGAAAATAATGAAAAGAAGTCCGCTAGCCCTTCGAATGATTAAGGCAGGATTAAATGCCGAACTTGATGGTCAGGCAGGTATCCAGGAACTGGCCGGGAATTCCACCATGTTATATTATATGACCGAAGAGGCACAGGAAGGTAAAAACGCATTTCTGGAAAAGCGCGATCCCGATTTTAAGAAATTTCCCAGAATGCCTTAAAAAATGTGTTAAATTTGTAGCTTACTCTTCAGAACCCGCATGAATAAATTTTCAGCATGGATTCAGGCAATTAGGCCAAGGACACTTCCTCTGGCTCTTTCCAGTACCATCCTTGGAAGTTTTATTGCTGCTTCAGAAAACAAATTTCGCTGGCCCGTGTTTATTCTTGCACTATTTACCACACTTTTTTTACAAATTCTTTCAAACCTCGCAAATGACTATGGCGACTATACCAAAGGCTCTGACCATAGTGAACGTCTGGGACCTTTACGTATGATGCAAAGTGGTTTGATAAAATCCCGGCAAATGGTTTTCGCCATAGGCATAGTTGCTTCTCTGGCCCTTTTATTCGGTTCCTTGCTGATATTTACCGGAACACGTGGCAATGGTCCGGGTATTAAGGTATTTTACTTCTTGCTCGGCATGGCTGCCATTGCTGCTGCTGTGAAATATACTATCGGTAAAAAGCCTTATGGATATATTGGTTTGGGGGATTTGTTTGTTTTTATTTTCTTTGGACTGACAGGCGTGATTGGTACGTATTATTTGCACACACAACATATGCGACTCGATATTCTGTTGCCGGCTACATCAGTGGGCCTCTTAAGCGCCGGTGTCCTGAATATAAATAATATTCGTGATTATCAGAGCGATATGAAAGCCAGTAAAAGAACACTGGTTGTTCTGATTGGAAACTGGTGGGCAAAAATTTACCATTTGTCTCTGATTGCAGGAGCAATTATTACAGGAAGTCTTTATACACTAATTAATTTCAAATCGGGTTATCAGTGGTTGTTCCTGGTTACTACTCCCCTGCTTATTACTAATACCTTATCGATATTTAGTTATACCAAACCCATCGAATTGAATGTTGAATTAAAAAAACTTGCCTTTTCGACACTGCTATTTTCCTTTACTTTTGGTATCGGATTAATGTTCTGAAATTTTATGTACACGGCCAGGTATAAAGAATATGTTCTGAAATTTAAGTTTCCGGCTGGTACTTCCAGGGGGGTATTAGTTCATAAAAAATCATGGTTTATTATCATAGAAAAGGATGACATTGAAGGAATTGGTGAATGTTCGATTATTCCGGAATTAAGTCCGGATGATACCTCGGGTCTTAAGGCAAAAATCACGGACTTATGCCTTTTTATAAACCAGGGAAATAATCCTCATGATTTTGAATTGAAAGGTTTTCCTGCTTTAAAATTTGCGTTGGAAACAGCAATGAATGATCTGAATGAAGGAGGCAGAAGGGTATTATATGCTACGGAATTTACAGAGGGAAAGAGACCTATACCCATAAACGGTTTAATCTGGATGGGTGATGAAGAATTTATCCTTAATCAGATAAAAGAAAAAGTTAATTCAGGCTATACATGTCTTAAGCTGAAAATAGGGGCTTCAGATTTTGAATCTGAGCTTAAACTTATTCAACAAATCAGGATGAAATTTTCGGATATTGAGATTCGTCTTGACGCGAATGGCGGATTTAAAACGCATGAGATTTTCACAAAAATTGAACAGCTGTCGAAATTCGGAATTCATTCCTTGGAACAGCCTGTTAAACCCGGTCATATTGTAGAAATGTCTTCGATATGCAGAAATTCGCCCATACCCATTGCTCTCGATGAAGAATTGATAGGGATCTATGATTCAGATGAAAAACAAAAGCTAATCCAGCTAATTAAACCAGCCTATTTAATCCTGAAACCAAGCCTCCTCGGAGGAATTGAAGCAGCATATGATTGGATTACACTGGCATCTGAAGCAGGTATTGGCTGGTGGGTAACATCTGCTCTGGAATCAAATATCGGATTGAATGCCATTGCTCAATGGGTGAGCACCCTGGACACAAAAATGGTTCAGGGACTGGGTACCGGACAGCTATATGAAAATAATATTTCATCTCCGCTTATAATCAAAAATTCTGATCTTTATTATCTGGCTGAAGAGGGATGGAATCTGGATCCGATATTCACATGAAAGATGCGTTTTCAAATATACGACTGAATGATCAGGAATACAGTAAAAGGTACATTCTTGAATACTGTGACAATCCCGATTGGTTGAACTCTCACGAAGAATATTTGAAACAGATATTTCTTTTTATGAAGGAATGGGTGAATGAATCGGATAGTATTCCGGTTCAGACTTCAGGATCAACAGGAACTCCAAAAATCATCCGGCTAAAAAAGAAGCATATGATTCATTCGGCAATGTTGACACAACAATATTTTCAACTTAACAATAACTCCAACGCATTACTCTGCATGCCAGTAGAGTATATTGCCGGAAAGATGATGATTGTGAGAGCTTTTGTAACCGGATTCAATCTTAATGCTATTTCTCCTTCAGCAAATCCTTTTAAGGCAATCAAACAGAAAATTGATTTTACAGCAGTGACACCTTTCCAGCTGTATCATTCATTGGAAGATTTAAAGCATTTGAACATAAAGAAGATTATCGTCGGAGGTGGTGATATATCCGTTGATCTTAAATATAAAATCAGAAATCTTCAAACCAAAATCTATGCAACCTACGGAATGACCGAAACATGTTCGCATGTGGCGCTTCGAAAAGTAAATGGAGAGGATGCGGCTGATGCATTTACAGCTTTGAAAGGAATCTCATTCCAGCAGGATGAAAGAGAATGTCTTATCATTCTTGCCCCTGGTTTATCTGAAGCAAAAATCGTGACAAACGATGTGGTGGAATTATCGGATAATACGCACTTCATATGGAAAGGGAGATTTGACAATGTAATCAATACCGGAGGAATAAAAGTGTATCCTGAGGTGATTGAAAAAAAGATAAGCGGAATTATCGGGCGACCATTTTTTATCAGTTCACTTAAAGATGAAATTCTATCCGAAAAAGTAATACTGTTCATTGAAGGTGAAGCGTTACCAACGGATGAAAATAAGAATATTGTTCACCAATTAAAAGAAAGATTAGCTAAATATGAGATACCGAAAGAGATAATTTTTACCGGAAAATTTTATTATTCAGCCTCGGGCAAGATAAGGCGAAAACAGACGATAGAACATCTAAGGGATAAAGGATAAAAATACCTGTTTGTAGCTGCTATAGTATAAATACAGGCTGTAACTGTATAAGAAAATATTTTTTGATATGACGACAATCAAAGCACGGAATTGTTTCACTTTGGAAATTTTGTAACCGGTATATTGATTTTTCTCCGAATAAAAACCTGTTCACCAATCCAATAACTTCTTTGAATTTAAGTTCTTTATTATAGCAAAATCAGGGAAATCATTAATTCATTGATTTTTAATTGAGTAATTTGATTTTTGCAGAAACGTTAACAGCCAGGGTGGAGTATAGTTAAAACTACAACCCTGGTTGTTTTTTGAAAAACTTAAGTATTTCCAATAAATTGCTATAACTTTAAATGATTGGATAAAAAATTGAGTACATAAAACCATTCGGATATACTGTTTACTTTTGTTTTATAAATGCATCATTTTATGAATCAGAAAATGGTATTGATGTGACTTTTTTGTAAATAGTTCAACAAATAATGTTCATGACCCCTTAGCTCATACTTAGCATAATTAAAGAGACTAAAACTATTAATGTGATTGAAGTCAAATTATTATTAACTGATCTGAAAATGGATGAGATACTTTCTTCATTTATCAACGACCTTGAAGGATTTCTCGACCATATCAGCGAGAATTGGGATTGGAAAATTGATTATGACAGGAATTCCGGAATAATCATTGGGGATGAAAACAAAGAAACCTGCGTTTGTCCGATGGTGAATCAGCATAAAGGAAAAATATCTGACGCCATATGTTACTGTTTTGAAGGGTTTAGCGAAAAAATGTTTTCTATGGTCATTGGAAAACCTGTTACCGCCACTGTTATCTCATCAATTCTGAGAGGAGATAAAACCTGTAAGTATAAAATTGAATTTTAAAAAATAAATACACAGTATGAAAACTAAAATAATAACGTTCATTGCACTTTGTTTTTTTCAGGTTCAGGCAAAAAGTCAGGAAAGCACATTACAGGATTTTTCCTTGTGGGAAGTTCGTCTTGGTGAAGGGCCCTTTTTAGAGGCTCAACAGGCTGATATGAAATATATTCTGGCGCTTGACCCTGACAGGTTGCTTGCTCCATTTCTCATTGATGCAGGGATTCAGCCAAAAGCAGAGAGGTATGGAAGCTGGGAAAGTATTGGACTGGATGGCCATACAGGAGGACATTATTTATCTGCCTTGTCATTCATGTATGCTTCCACCGGAAATAAGAAGTTATTGAAACGCCTGAATTATATGATAAACTGGCTGGATACATGCCAGACAAAAAATGGGAATGGTTATGTAGCCGGGATTCCCGATGGTAAATCGCTTTGGAAAGATATTGCCGCAGGTAAAATAGAAGTCGGTAACTTTTCACTTAAAAACAGGTGGGTGCCACTCTACAATATTCATAAAACGTTTGCCGGATTACGTGATGCATATCTTGTGGCAGGAAATCAAAAAGCCCATGACATTCTTATCAAGCTTACCGATTGGTTTTATAATATGACAAAAAATCTGACGGATGACCAGATCCAACAAATGCTTAAGAGTGAACAAGGCGGGTTGAATGAAGTTTTTGCAGATGTTTCGGTAATTACCGGTGATAAAAAATATCTTGAACTCGCCCAAAGGTTTTCACACAAAGCATTGCTCGATCCGCTTGAGGAAGGAAAAGACGAACTTACCGGGTTACATGCGAACACCCAGATTCCGAAAGTGGTAGGTTTTGAGCGAATAGCAGAAATTTCAGGGGATAAAAAATGGGATGAAGCTGCCAGATTTTTCTGGAATGAGGTTGTATACCATCGATCGGTTTCAATAGGTGGTAACAGCGTCAGGGAGCATTTTAATCCTGTAAATGATTATTCTTCGATGATTGAATCGAACCAGGGACCTGAAACCTGCAACACCTATAATATGCTAAAGCTGACACGCCTGTTGTTCCTTTCTGATCCGGAAGTAAAGTATATGGATTATTATGAAAGGGCATTATACAATCATATTCTATCATCGATTGAACCGGACAGGGGCGGTCTGGTATATTTTACACCTATGCGCCCGCGACATTACAGGGTTTATTCCCAACCCCAACTGTGTTTCTGGTGTTGTGTGGGAACAGGTATGGAGAATCATGGCAAATATGGGTTAATGATTTATTCACATAAGGAAAACGATTTATATGTAAATCTTTTTATGGCTTCCACCCTTAGCTGGAAAGAGAGAGGATTGACACTGACACAGGAAACAAAATTTCCTTTCGAATCCGGCACAAAATTGACATTGAAAATGCAGAAACCTGCTGAATTTGCAATAAACATCAGGTATCCCGGTTGGATAAAAAGCGGAGAGATGAAAATTAAAATTAACGATAAAGAGTATCCATTTTCAGAGGTTTCTTCCACCTATATTCCGATACAGCGTAAATGGAAATCAGGAGATGTGATATCGGTTGATCTTCCGATGCATTCACATCTTGAATATTTGCCAGATGGTTCTTCCTGGACTTCCATTGAATACGGTCCTATAGTTCTTGCAGCAATTACCGACACTTCCGATCTTGACGGATTATGGGCCGATGGCAGTCGTATGGGACATGTTGCTAACGGACCGCTTTATCCGATTGAAAAAGCACCTGTAATCGTATCAGAAACGAAAGATTTTGTTTCCGAAATTAAACCTGTAAAAGGAAAACCTCTCGAATTCACCATGGCAAATCTCATTTATCCTAAGAAATATGAGAATTTGAAGCTGATTCCTTTCTTCGAAATTCAGAAAGCCCGTTACGAAATCTATTGGCCCGTAATGACCCCGGACAGCCTTGAAAAGAAATTGCAGGCAGTTCATGAAAAAGAAAATGAAATACTTGCATTAGAGGCTCGTACCGTGGATCAGGTGGCAACAGGAGAACAACAACCCGAAAAAGAGCATAATTTTAAAGGAGAAAAATCAGAATCAGGAATACACGAGGGCAAATACTGGCGACATGCAATGGGTTGGTTTAGTTATGATTTGAAAGATGCGAAAAAAGAAAGCAGGATATTGCGTGTAACTTACTATGGAATGGACAAAGGCAGAGTGTTTGATATTCTTATCAACGATTCACTATTGGCTACCGTTAAAACGGATGGCTCAGCAGGCAATAATTTCTATGATGTGGATTATCCCATCCCTCAGAATATCATTGACCATATGGAAAATGGTATTTTAAATTTAAAATTTGCAGCTCACGAAGGTTCTGTAGCAGGAGGGATATATTACGTAAGGTTATTGAAGTAATCAATTCAAAAAAATACGTTAATCCAATAAAGAACACATTTACTGAAGTTCTTTGTTGGATTATTGCCTATTTCATCAGTTTTTAATGATATCCTATAAAACAAAATTGTATAGTTTTGTTCTTATGGAATTCGAATCCAGAATTTCAGGGAAATGATGAAAAATGAGTGGCAGGAGTTTTGAAAAATATTCTATAACAATTCGGTTTTTTCTTTCCAAAATCCTTTCTGGCCGTTATGCCTGGCCGAAAAGAGTTTTGTTCAGCCTGATGATCTTTTTTGTCATCTGGCTTTTCCTTCCATTACCGTCTCCCTTATTCACAACGGATTATAGTACTGTTGTACTGGATGAAAACAATGTTATTTTAAAAGTCTTTTTAAATAAGGATGAACAATGGTGCCTCTCGCCTCAGCAAAATCAAATGATTCCTGAAAAACTGAAACAGGCTGTGCTGATTTATGAGGACAAGCATTTTTACCATCATCCTGGTATAAATCCTGTCGCGCTTGTTCGTGCGATGTATCAGAATATTGCCCATGGAGAAATTGTCAGCGGCGCCAGTACCATAACCATGCAGGTGGCCAGACTCCGAAAACCCAAGGCAAGAACCTATCTGAATAAGATACGCGAAATATTTCAGGCAGTAAAAATTGAAGTTCATTACAGCAAAGACGAGATTCTTAAAATGTATCTGAACCATGCCCCTTATGGAGGAAATATAATTGGTTACCAGGCGGCAGTATATCGATATTTTGGAAAAATTCCCGACCAGCTAACCTGGAGCGAAGCAGCTATGCTGGCAGTTTTACCAAATGCACCGGGATTAATTACTCCCACTGCCAACCGGCAACAGTTGGTGCAGAAAAGAAACAAGCTGTTAGAGGAACTTTCGGCCAACGGGGTAATAGCTAATGAAACATTCCAGCTGGCGCTGCTCGAAGAAGTTCCTGAGGAAGTCATCCCGTTTAAGGATTATGCCCCGCATCTGTCACGCAGGTTGAAAATGGCCCACCCGGATGTAAAAATTATCAAAACCACATTAAACAAAGACATTCAATATAAAGTTACCAATTATACAGCCAGGCAACTTGAGTACCTGAATCAGTTTGGGGTTAGAAATGGATGTGTGCTGATAGCTGAAACCCAAACCGGCAACGTAAAAGCGTATGTGGGTTCGCAGAAATTCTACGATGAACGGTCACAGGGACAGGTAGATGGAATCATGGCGCCGCGGTCTGCCGGTTCCACGCTTAAACCTTTTTTGTATGCCCTGGCAATGGATGATGGGATTATTCTTCCCCAAACCCTTATCAAGGATGTCCCGACCAATTTTGAAGCATTTTCTCCGTCCAATGCCAGCGAAACTTTTGATGGCATTGTTCCTGCCCATGATGCATTGGTTCGTTCACTTAATGTTCCGGCAGTGAGATTGCTAAATATCTATGGCGTTTACCCGTTTTATACATTTCTGAAAAATGCCGATATGAAAACCCTTTTTCGTTCGGCAGATGATTACGGATTGCCTCTTATATTAGGTGGGGTTGAGGTCACCGCCTGGGACATGGTTCGATTATTCAGAGGACTTGCAAACGGAGGTTCTTTTGAAAGCCTTAAGCTCCTTCAGTCCGATTCGCTGAATAACAGTCATGAATCAGCATCACTCATTAGCAAAGGTGCATGTTATCTTACCCTGGAGATGTTGAAAGAATTAAAAAGACCGGGATCTGAATATTTCTGGAAACAGTATAACAACCAATATCCACTGGCCTGGAAAACAGGTACAAGTTACGGACATAAAGATTCCTGGGCGATTGGCGTCAGTCCCGAATGGACCATTGCCGTGTGGATTGGTAATTTTGATGGTGAAGGAAATAAAAATCTTTCGGGAGCGGGTTCGGCAGGCCCCTTGTTGTTTCAAATCTTTAATTCGTTGCCGCATAATCCCGATCTGGTTTGGTTCGAAAGGCCTGAAAAAGATCTTACAACCGTTGAGTTGTGTGCAGAAACCGGATTTCTGGCAGGAGAAAATTGCGAAAGGAAGATAGAAGCCGATGCGCCCAGGTTTATGAAACCGCTTAGAATTTGTCCTTACCACGAGACAGTTTATATGGATAAGGAGAATAAATATGCCGTTTGTTCTCATTGCTGGGAAGAAGGACATCATAAAACCAGCCTATTGATTTATCCGCCTGATGTGGCACAAAATTTATATGAAAAGGGATATCCTCTATCAAAGATCCCTCCGCATAATCCGGCCTGCAAAGTGAATATGGGGAACAAAGACCTGCAGATCACCTATCCATATGAGAATGCCATTCTGTGGATTCCACGCGACTTTAACCTCAAATACCAGGAGGTGGTTTTCCGGGCAGCAGAAAGGAACCCGGATATCCAGGTTTACTGGTATCTGAATGAAAAATTTCTGGGCACCACCAAAGGAAACAACCTGATGACCGCCAGTATACCGATCGGCTGGCACGAAATTTATGTGATTGACGAAGCCGGAAACAAAGACCGGAAAAGGTTTTATGTGAATAGGAGGGAAGGGAATTATGCCCAATAGATCTTTCTGTTATAAAAAATTTAAATTCTAAACATCCGCATAAACACAACTGTTTTTATATCTATTTTTATATATACGTTTTTCACCCCGAAGTTCCCGTTGTAACTGCGAAATGAAAAAAATCATATATCCGGTTAGCTGTTTTTTCCCGATAGGTTTTGGTTAGTTTAACGTATTGGAAATTCTTAATTTTTTAAAAAATTGTGTCACACAGGAAAAGCACCCCAATATACAAATAATTTTATACAAAACGCTACAAATCAATGGGGTAATTTTTATATGGTATTTAAACAGGGTATGTATGTTTTAAATTTCATGTATTTTAAATGAGATGTAAGTCCAATCACATATAATCTGTTCCGGTCATCCAGAAAGGGTAACATAACTTGTTTAGTAACTTAACCGTTACCTATAAAAAAACCTGCCCATAGAGCAGGTTGAATATATTATAAGTCTGGTTTTCGGTAAATTATACCAATCCCTGAGCAATCATTGCATCGGCAACCTTAATAAATCCTCCAATATTTGCGCCGTTCACGTAATTGATAAAACCGGATGGATCTTTCCCATGTTTCATGCAGGTTGCATGGATATTTATCATAATCTGATGAAGCTTTTCATCTACCTCTTCTCTCGACCAGGGCAAACGCATGGAATTCTGGGTCATTTCGAGTCCCGAAGTTGCAACACCTCCGGCATTAGCTGCCTTGCCCGGACCGTATAATATTTTTTCATTCAGAAATACTTCAACTGCTTCAGGTGTCGAAGGCATATTTGCTCCTTCCGATACGGCTTTGCATCCATTTTTAACCAGTTCTCTTGCATCCGACTCATTGATTTCGTTCTGCGTAGCGCTGGGGAATGCAAGATCACACTTAATACTCCAGGGACGCTGACCTTCAACATATTTTACCTTGTATTTATCTGCATATTCCCTGATTCTTCCCCGTCTGATATTTTTCAGTTCCATCACATATTGAAGCTTTTCCGTATTTATACCATCAGGATCATAAATAAATCCTTCCGAATCAGATAACGTTACGACTTTTCCTCCAAGAAGTATCAATTTTTCAACCGTATATTGTGCTACATTACCGGAACCGGAAACGGCTGCAATTTTGCCTTTGATTCCTTCATCTCTGCTTTTCAGCATTTCTTCTGCAAAATATACAGCACCATAGCCGGTTGCTTCAGGGCGAATCAAACTGCCACCCCATTCAAGCCCCTTTCCGGTCAATACACCGGTAAATTCATTTCTGATTCGTTTATACTGTCCGAACATGTAACCTATTTCTCTTCCGCCCACACCTATATCGCCGGCAGGAACATCCGTATCCTGGCCAATATGCCGTTGTAGCTCAGTCATAAAACTCTGACAAAACCGCATGACTTCATTATCAGATTTTCCTTTGGGATCGAAATTCGATCCACCCTTTCCACCGCCCATAGGCAGAGTAGTCAGGCTGTTTTTAAATACTTGCTCAAACGCCAGAAACTTAAGAATACCAAGATTTACGGTAGGATGAAAACGAAGTCCGCCTTTGTAAGGACCAATAGCGCTGTTCATTTCTATCCGGAATCCTCTGTTTACCTGTATTTCTCCTTTATCATCAAGCCATGGCACTCTGAACATCAAAACTCGTTCCGGCTCTGTTATCCGTTCCAGGATTTTTGCATGTTTGTACGTTGGGTTTTCTTCGATAAATGGGAGTAATGATTCCACCACTTCTTTTACAGCCTGGTGAAATTCAGTTTCACCGGGATTTTTGGCGATTACTTTTGCCATGAAGTCGTTGATCTTAAGATCGAGAATGTTTGCCATATGTATTATTATTTTAGTTAGGTTATAAATCAATTAACCAGAAAGCATGATTGAATTAATATTCAATTTATCCGCTTAAATTTTACGCAATAAATGCTTTTCTGTAATCGGACTCTAAAATAGGAAACTTTAGAAGAACTTATCCTTCGAGCAACTGTAATTCAGTATTTTACTTATGAAATTAGGTATTTTTCTTAAAACGAAAAGTATGCGGTTATATCCTAAATATCAATCAGATTATTTTTGATTGCAAATTTCACCAGGTCTACAATGGTTTTAAGATTTAATTTCTGCATGATATGGTTTTTGTGAGATTCAACCGTACGAACGCTGATAAATAATTTATCGGCAATTTCCTTATTGGAATGGCTTTTTCCCCAGAGTTTAAGGATCTCCATCTCACGTGTACTGAGATTTTTAATGTTATCGGAATAAAATCCTTCTTCGTTTTTTAATTTTGAAATATACTTGTTGACCAGGAGGTGGGTGATTGATTTACTGTAAAAATCATACCCGTTTCTTAGGGTATAAATCGCTTCTATTAATTCAGAGCGATCGGTATCTTTCGCAAGAAATCCTTTGGCGCCAGAGCGAATAATTTTCAGAATAAATTCCTCATCATCGTGGACAGAAAGCACGAGAATTCTTGTTTTTGGAAAGAGTATGGAAAGCTGGCTGATAAGGTTGAATACCAAAGTACTCAGGGTGTGGATATTTAAAATAAGGATATTTACAGGAATAAATTTAAGATTTTCGATGAGCTTGCTTTTTTCATCGGCATGCAGTACAATTTCTATATCATCTACATCCTTAAGAAGAGAACTAAGTCCCTGCTGAACTATCTTATGCTCATCGAAAACTCCCACCAGTATATTGCTCATTTTTACTAATATTTAAGTTAGTATTAATGAAGTTCTGTTTTTGCCGTCCATCGATATTGTAAGAGGTTTTGTAAACTGAACATGTCTGAAGTATTTTGTTCTGTGCACCACTCTTTGATTTTCAAGAATTTTCCATTGAATAAGATCGGTGGACGATTTATCCTGTACCGAAAAATAACCGACGTTCATCGACGTAAGATTATGAAAAAAATGAGAACCCAGCGATGAATCGAGCGGAAAATTTGCCAGACTGATTTCAATAATAATTTTTGCATTGCTTATTTGTGGCCATATAACGGGGATTCCCAAATGTTGATCACGTGTTCCCCATCTTCCGGGACCTATTAGCAGGTACTGTTTGTTTTGTTTGGTCATATATCCGTTCAGTTCTTCAATTTCATTCACCATTTCCAGGGTTTTAAGCTTGTCAAACCTGGCGGTATCGACATATATCACATCTGTTATATTGGTAATTTTACCGTTTCCGAGGCTTGATGTTGTATAAAGAAGTATCCTGGAAGGATCAGCCTTTTCAAGGTTTATGTTTATATTGGTTTGATTTTCTACCAACGGTTTGATTTGCAGTAGGTAAAATGAGGGTAATTCATTCAGCGTTTTGGTCAGGTCGACAGCATATTCCAGTTCAACAGGAGATCCCAAAGCGTCTTTTACAGTTTGAAGCATGATATCTATGGTTTCGGCCAGCGGAAAATAGTTATATTTTAGAACATCGGAAAAGTTTAAAATACGGGGGCCGTATGTTGAAAGTCCGTTTTCCACTGCATCGTTATCCGGATTATAGACAGAGGCCAGATGTTTCAACGTATCGTGTTTTTCGGCTTCATTTATATCCAGCAATATTAGCGATGCTTTTTCTCCGTACTTCATTAAATCGATGTTGGTTTTATTAAGATCAACAGCCAGAAAATTTACCTGTGTGCTATTGATAAGGTCTTTGGTAGAAAACATTTCAATGGCTGGATATTTTGGAGAAAACCTGTATGCCTTACCTCCTTCAACCACGTATGATCCAAGTCCTAATGCAGCAATGGCAAAACCTTCTTCAGGTTTCATGTGCGAAACAGGGTAGTAATTGTACGAGCTTGCAACGCCACTGATATGCGGGTAATAATAGTTGTTGTAATTTTGACCGACCAATTCCTGTAAAACAACCGCCATTCTCTCTTCTTCAACTTTATGATTTATTGTTTTAAAGTAAGTTCTGGCGCTGTTTGAATAAACCGATGCATATACCAGTTTAATTGCATTGACAAGATCCTGAAAACGCAAAAATTTATTTGGATGGTTATTAGGAATAATATATGTGTCGAAAACACCGGCGAATGGTTGGGTAATAGAATCCTCCGACAGGCTTGAAGATCTTACTGCAATTGGCCTGTTTATCTGATCGATGAATACTTCCAGCTTTTTCATCAGATCAGAAGAAAGATTACTTTTGAAAAAATATTCCCTTATTTTTTGATAAGGAATATCGGACCTGAAAATGATATCATATAATTTATTTTTTTCCAGGAAAATACCGAACTCATCTATACCTATGATGGCTGTTTTTGGAGTTCTGACATTAATTTCTTTCGACAACGTTGAAAAATCGAGATTATAAATAAGCGTATTGATAAAGGCAAGTCCCCTGCCTTTTCCCCCTAACGAACCGGAAGAAAAATTAACAATATTTTTTTCATCAATTATACTTGAATCGTCAAAACTCAGAACTTTCCCTTTTTTCTTTTCTTCCTGGTGTTTTTTGATGATTGTAATCAGGAATTTACGGAAATCCTCCATGTTTGAAAATTCTGTTACCTTAATTGGGTTTAACAATCGTGCAAGGTGAATTTCACCGCGTCCCATCAGCCACAGCGAAAACTGGTTTTCGATGGCATGATTATAAAGGATATCTGCCGGAATCGTTTCCAAAAGGTTAACAAAATCGTTCAAAGATCTTGCAATCGCAATTTCTTTACCTTCTTTATTCCGGAAAACAAAGTCGCCGAAAGCCAGGTAATATGTCAGGAATTTTTTTAGATCATTAAGAAGACTTTCCGAGTTCTTATTAAAAAATCCAACTCCTAATTCATGTGCGAGCTTTTTATTGGCCGTATCGGCAGACTGCAAAATAACAGGCAGGTTTTTAATGTTGCTTTTAATGTACTTAATAAAATTTATTCCGGCAGTTTTATTTAACTCTCCTTCTCTTTCAAACTCCACATCTGAAATTACACACAACAGAAAATCTTTATACTTGTGAAAAAGATAAATTGCATCTTCATAATTTCTTGCCAGCAGAATTTTCGGTCTGGAGCGCATCTTACAGATTTTATCCAGTTCGTTTTTTTCTACCTCCACCAACAATTGCTGCACCTGTCCGAATACAATGGAATAAAGTATGGGCAGGTATTTGGAATAGTATTGGGCTGAATCCTCAACAAGTAAAATAACCCTTACAAGACCAATTTTGGTATCATTTTCAACATTTACTTTGTCTTCAATTGACTTGACAATGGCAAAAAATATTTGTGAATCACCATTCCAAACGAAAAGTTTATCTATCGTTTTGCTGATAGGTAAAAGTCCTTCAAAATACTGTATATTGCTTTTTTGGTTGAGTAATAAATAAATTGGTATATCAGGCTTATTCCTCCTGATTTTCCTGCTGAGTTCGACAGGGTAAGTCTGGTCGATTCCGGCCATAAGTATTACCAGATCAAATGGGGTTGTTTCGAGAAGTTCAAGCGCTTCTTTGGCCGATGTTACTCCCGTAATGCGGGGCAATGAAAAAAGACTGTACTGATAAATCTCTCCCATAAATTGTTCGAAGAAATGATCCTCGTTTTCAATAATAAATGCATCGTAAAGTGTTGCAACAAATAATATCTCTTTGACTTTGTATTTCATCATATCAAAGTAGATGTATTTGTCTATGATTTGCTTGTTAAAAAACAGTTGGAGCGGTTGCTTATCTTTTACGAGCGATTTGCGGTATTCTTCTGCTTTTGCCGGTTGTAAACTCTTTACCAGGGTTTTGTTATAAATTTCCCTTCCCTTAAAATTATTAAGGTATCCACTGATTAATTTAGCGATATTAATCAACAGATGACGTTCTTCCCTGAGAAAAGGTCCCTCATATTCCTGAGGAAATTCTTTCAGGTAAAATATCTCAATGGAACCTTTTTTATTATCGATTGTGACAAAATTCTCCTTCTGCATCCAGGCAGTTATTTTGAACTTCTTGCTGCAATACACCTTTCCTTCATATTTGATCCTTGCCATAGTATATTGTGGATATTGCCACGATTTTGGAAGAATGGAGCAAATTTCCTGCAACGTTTCTTCGGGTGATTTTCCTTCCGCAACAATCTGTGAAGTATGATTGATTCCCTTGAGCTCTTTCATTCGCTCTCTGTTTTCGAACTGCAGCTTATTAAATATTTCCTTGGTTGCCGAACCTGCAATAAGATTTGCCAGATTAATTAACAGGTTTCTTTCTTCCTTTAAAAAGGGGCCTTCATATTCGTCGGGAAATTTCTGAAGGTAAAAGATTTCTATAAGCCCTTTTTTATTTTTAGGGGCTTGAAATTCCTGTCGCTGATACCAGATCGTTTCTTTAAAAGTTGCACTTTCAAATATTTTTTTTCCATAGGTAATTCGGGCAACGGTATATTTAGGATATTGCCATGCATCCGGAAGAATTGAACAGATGAGTTGCAATGATTCTTCAAGTGTCCTGTTTTCCTTCAATATAGCTGATGTTTGATTCAGGCCATGCAACTCTTTAAGTCTTTCGGTATTTTGAATAAGTAATGTTTGAAGGTTGTTTTTTGAAACCGAACCTGAAATAAGGGAAGCCAGGTTATCGATCAGGTTTCTTTCTTCTTTCATAAACGGACCTTCATCTTCCTCCGGAAAATGCTTTAAATAGAAAATCTCTATAGATCCTCTTTTCTTATCAGGAGTTTCAAATGATTGTTTTTGAAACCATTGTGTCTCCCGAAAATTTTTACTTGTAAATATTTTGTCATCATATATAATTCTGGCAACTGTATCTTCGGGATACTGCCAGGCTTCAGGAAGACAGGAACATATTTCCTGGAGGCTCTCTTCGAGTGTTTGGCCTTCTTTCAATGCATTCGCTGTAAAATTTATACCTTTCAGTTCCTTTAATCTTTCCTTTATATCATATTGTACATTTCTTAATTGCTCTTTAGAGATAGCGCCTGAGAGAATTACAGATGCATAATTTAGAAACGGGCTATCGTCAACCAGAAAGTTCTTATCGAGTTTATCGATGAGAGATTTCTGAAAAAATAGTTCAATCCGTCCGGATTTGTCATTTGGGATAGTAAAATTTTTCTTTTTAAAATATCTGGTTTCTCTGAAATTCTTACTGATATATTCGTTATTTTCAAAGGTTATTTTAACAAAAACACTTTCGGGCTGATCATATGCCTCAGGTAGTATATTACAAACCGATTGAAGCGTGATGTCAAGAACTGATTCGTTGGAAATCAGATCTAACAGTTTCACAATAATAGCGTATTCATTTAATTCAAACCTGCCTGCAGCTAAATCTGAGCTTGCCTTTATTTCAGCCTCTCTGTTCATCCTTTTGTATTCAATTCACAATAGTAATAAATTGTAAGTAGAATGCGCAATAATAAAATAAAAACCTTACTATAAAGTTATCATGAATTGCTTATTTATAAAAACTGAAAGAATTTTGGAATTTTATTATTTGAAATTTGAAATAAAAAAAGTCCAGGAGTTTTTCGACTGATGGACTTAACGACTAAATTTTAGAATTTATTTTTTACCCAATCCGGCTAAAATGCTTCATAAACTGCATTCGTTCATAAATAGCGGGATTTGGAATGTTTTTATAGCTCATTTTGCCTTTAAATTGTCCAATAGAGAAATAACCTTTGCTTTGCATCCATTTTTCCAGATCGGAAACTATGGTGGTGATGTAATCGATACCATTGAGATACAGCGTAGAAACAATCTGAACTGCATCTGCGCCTGCCAGTATTTGCTTAATAAGGGCATTCCCGTTATGGATGCCTGTGGAGGCAGCCAGGTTGCAATTCACTTTATCTGAGAGCAATGCCATGTAACGCAATGGTTTCACGTATTCTTCGGGGGCGCTGAATTTATTGGCGGGCATTACATAGAAATAATCGATATCGATATCGGGACTAAAAAACCGGTTAAACAAAACCAGACCAGCTATGCCTGTTTCTGAAATTTTAGTTAATGTTTGAGACAAATTGGTAAAGCAATTGGAAAGCTTTACAGCAACGGGGATAGTAACTTTTTTTAGTACTTTCTTAATAATATTGAATGTCATTTTTTCAAAATCTTTATCAACACTGTCGGTAGGATTCAGAAAAATATTCAATTCCAGCGCATCTGCACCGGCTTCCTGTATCTTCACAGCAAAATCAGTCCATTCCGAATCGGTAATGCAATTAATACTGGCTATTATTGGTATCAGGGTTTCTTTCTTGCACTGTTTTATTAATTTCAGGTAATTACCAAGATTTTCTTCTTTCGTGTGCAAATCAATATAGTCCAGGGTTTCAGACAATTCTGTATACATCATTTTATTTTTTACAGCATCAGCCAGACTGGCATCTGCTTCCAACAGAATCTCTTCTTCGAAGATTGACTTTAAAACCACTGCAGCTGCACCACTTGCCTCCATCTGTCTAATATTTTCCACAGATGAAGTAAGTCCGCAACTACCCACAATAATGGGACTCTTAAGCGTTAATCCAAGGTATTGGGTTGACAGGTCTGCCATAATCTTATATTTTTAAATTACTCCTACTTTTTATTCTTTTTCTGTTGAATATATTGATGCATTCCGAATGCAGCTTTTCTGCCGTCCCCCATAGCGAGTATAACGGTAGCGCCACCCCGGACAATATCGCCACCGGCGAACAATTCAGGTACAGATGACTGCATGGTGTCAGGATTTACTTCAATGGTTCCCCACTTCGACATGTCAAGTCCCGGCATGCTTTGTGGAATCAGCGGATTTGGCGATACCCCGATACTTACAATCACCTGGTCCACTTCAACTTCATATTCGGAACCTTCGAGGGGCACTGGTCTCCGGCGACCCGAACTGTCAGGTTCTCCAAGTTCCATTTTTTGCAGGACCATTTTACTTACATAGCCGTTTTTATCAGCAATATATTTTATGGGGCTGTTCAGGTTGAGAAATTCAATTCCTTCTTCTTTGGCATGATGCAATTCTTCTATTCTGGCAGGCATTTCTTCGAACGATCTGCGATATACGATCATTGCCCTTTTGGCTCCAAGTCTCTTGGCTGTCCTTACTGAATCCATCGCCGTATTGCCTCCTCCAATCACTGCAACGTTTTTGCCAGGTATTACAGGAGTATCATGATCCGGTTTTGCAGCTCCCATCAGGTTGACCCGGGTCAGGTACTCATTTGAAGAGAGAATACCGATATAATTTTCACCGGGAATATTCATAAAATTGGGCAATCCGGCGCCGCTGCCCACAAAAAAGGCTTCAAATCCTTCAGCTTTCAAATCCTCAAATGAAGCAGTTTTACCAACTACAAAATTCTTTATGAATTTAACACCCATTTTTTTCAGATTGTCAATTTCAAAATCGACAATTTCGTTGGGCAACCTGAATTCCGGAATGCCGTATTTCAGTACTCCGCCAAGCTCGTGAAGAGCTTCGAATACGGTAACGTCATAACCGAAACTTGCTAAATCTTTGGCAGCTGACAGACCTGCCGGTCCCGAACCTATTACAGCTAACTTAACGGAATTTTTTTCTTCTATTTCGGGTACATATGCGGAACCTGAATTTCGTTCGAAATCGGCTGCAAACCTTTCCAGATTGCCGATGGCAACAGGTTTCTTTTTTAGTTTTTCGGTATAAAAACAAGCCTTTTCACATTGCACTTCCTGTGGACAAACCCGTCCGCATACTGCTGGTAATGCGTTGGTTTCTTTAAGTACTTTTGCTGCAGACATAAAATCCCCGGCTTCGATATATTTTATAAATTCAGGGATATTGATCTCTACCGGACAACCGGTAATACATGTTGGATTTATACAATCCAGACAACGCTGAGCTTCAATAACAGCCATTTCTTCCGTCAGCCCCTTGTTCACTTCCATATGACCCTTATTCCTTATATCTGGCTGAACCTCGGGCATTTTAAGACGTTCGGTATTGGTTCGGTCCTTGGCTTTAATCTCTTTTCTGAGGGTGGTTCTCCATTCGGTATCTCGTCTTGCTTTTAAATATTCACTGTCAAATCCACTCATCTTACTTGTTCTTTAGTACTTCCAGATAATTCTGGTATGCAACGCTTTCATGATTCTTGTATGCACCCAATCGCATCAACAGCTCATCAAAGTCAACTTCATGAGCGTTAAATTCGGGGCCGTCAACGCAAACAAATTTTGTTTGTCCACCCACCGAAACCCGGCAGGCCCCACACATTCCTGTTCCATCTACCATAATGGAATTCAGGCTTGCAACGGTAAGAATATTGTATTTTCGGGTAAGAAGGCTCGTAAATTTCATCATAATGGCAGGACCAATGGTAATGGCCATATGTACTTTCTCACGGGTGATTATCTCTTCCATTCCCTGGGTTACCAGGCCTTTCGTACCATAACTTCCGTCATCTGTCATGACAATTACTTCATCAGAATTAGCCCGGATTTCTTTTTCAAGTATCAACAACTCTTTGGTTCTGGCCGCCAGAACAGTTATAATACGATTACCGGCCTGATGCATAGCTTCAACGATGGGAAGCAATGGTGCAATACCTACGCCTCCACCTGCACATAGCACGGTACCTGTTTTTTCAATTTTGGTTGCATGTCCCAACGGTCCTACCAGATCAGTTACTTCTTCACCAATCTCCATATTTGAAAGTTTGTGACTGGTAACCCCGACTTTTTGAATTATCAGGGTAATGGTTCCTTTTTTTTCATTTGCCTGTGATATGGTAAGAGGTATTCGTTCTCCTTCTTTACCTATTTTTACAATAACAAAATGGCCGGCCTTTCTCTTTTTAGCGATAAGAGGCGCCTCTATTTCAAGTTTCACAACATTCTCAGACAGAAATTCTTTACCTACAATTTTACTCATCAGCATTACTTTTTCAACAAGTGCTGAAAATAATCACTATTCTTCAGAAATGAAAATAATTTTTCAAATTAAGTGAATTCTTTATGTAAAAGACGTATTTTTTTGCTGACCTCCTTATATTTGAATATAAATTTGAATTGCACATTCAACTTATTTCTTGAAAAGGTTGGAAACAAAAAAGAAAACATTTAAATCAAATCATAATTAAAACTTTAAAAGAATGAGATTTATTATTTTTATACTAATGGTACTTTTAAATCAGCAATGTGTTTCAACAAAATCGCTGCATATTCTGACCATTGGCGATTCGAACGGAGCCAATGAAATAGGGTGGGTATATCAGTTAACCAAAATTCGTCCTGACGATTCCTTTTTTAACTGTTCCATTGGAGGGAACACCATTGGGTTTGATAACCTGGG
Source organism: uncultured Bacteroidales bacterium (assembly GCA_963781805.1). Classification (GTDB taxonomy): domain Bacteria; phylum Bacteroidota; class Bacteroidia; order Bacteroidales; family UBA10428; genus JAFGPL01. The sequence goes on along the minus strand of CAWAHF010000004.1, from coordinate 2,268,808 downwards.
TAAGGATACGCTGAATACCCTTAAAAATGTTAACCGATACATTAAAAATGCGGAAGATAGTCTGCATACGATTGATATGATTCTGGTGATGCTCGGAACGAATGATTGCAAAGCAGTTTTTGATTCAGAACAGTCTGAAGTTTTCGGCAATCTGGATAAACTGATTCAGATGATTAAGAATTATCCTTACCAATCTGATAAAACTCCTGAAATAGTTCTTATATCTCCTCCTCCGATCGGCAAAGATTCAATGCTGTTGCCAAAATATTACGGTGGTTTGAATCGTCTTGAAAAATTGCTGCCTTCCTATAAGTACATTGCGGAAAAGTATGACTGCAAGTATATAGATATTTTCCATCCATTATTCCATGATTTTCTATCCCTAACTGTCGACGGAATTCATCTGAATGAAGAAGGTTACAGGAAAACTGCGGAAATTATCGACAAGGCTTTGAAATGAAGAGTTATGATTTTACAAGATGATTAAAATCTGTAAGTTCATACGAATGAAATCAGATATTGAAATTCATGAGATGATATCATTTAAATAACCGATGACTTTGTATGTTTAAGGCTTGATTATGAAAATTATTGAAAAAGAAATAGTTGCCATCGATACACCAAGGGTATTTATAGATTACGATGTCATGCTTGACAATATTCACATGGTACATGGTTACGCCAAAAGGTACCATATTGACATAAAACCACATGTTAAAACGCACAAATGTCTCAATATTGCAAAAATTCAACTGGAAGAGGGAGCATCGGGATTAACTGCTGCCAAAATTGACGAAGCCTCCGTTTTTTTTAATAACTCGTGCAAATCTTTTACGATTGCCTATCCACTGGTTGAACAAACAAAGATTCAAAGAATTTTAAGCAGCACCAGGCAGTTCGGGTTGGATATGAGCCTGATTGCGGACAGTGAAGAAGGTTATAATGCGATTGCAGTTATGTGCGAACGGTTAGATGTGAAAGTAAATATATTTCTAAAGATAGACATTGGACTAAAAAGGTGTGGCTTATCTCCTGATGACCCGAAAATTTTGCATCTGGCTAAGAAAATTATGGCTCATAGTCATTTGGAATTCAATGGTTTGATAACTCATGCCGGACATGCATATAAAGCGAAAGATATTCAGGAAGTTATTCGTATTGCACAAAGTGAGCTTAAAATACTGTTCAGGATACGAAAATTATTGCTTGACTATGGGATTGAAACCCGGAAATTATCTATAGGCGCCACTCCCACATTGCTTGCAGGAATTGATTTACAGGGAATTTCCGAAATCAGGCCGGGGAACTATGTTTTTATGGACAGACTAATGTTGAAACTGGGATTAATAGCCCCGGAGCAGATTGCCTTAACGGTTATTGCAACAATTATAAGCAAGAACAAAAGTTATTTCATTATCGATGCCGGATCTAAAGTACTGAGTTCAGATACCGGGGCACATGGTTCGAAACTTCTCGATGGATATGGTATTGCATATCCGGTAGAAAAATTCCTTAAGGAGGAGTCAAAAATGAAAATTACATCACTTTCGGAAGAGCATGGATTTGTTGCACGATCAAATTTCGATCTGCCAATTGGCGCCAGAATAAGAATTATTCCAAATCATTCCTGTTCGGTGGCAAACCTCACAGATTCACTTGTTATTCACAGCAATAATATTATTAAGGATGTATGGAAAGTACATGCCAGGGGGAAAGTACTTTAGTCTGGAGAGTCTTGAATACTTAATGTAACGTGAGTTCGATATAAATAGAATGTTCATAGATTTGATTTTCAATAGCCCCTGGTTTTAACCTGGGGTTTATAATGTTTAATAAATACATGAAATTTGCAAAATTTTTTATTTTTATTATAAATTAATAAATTTTGCAAATTTCATTCGGTAGGATCTATTCATATTCCCCTACCTGAAGGTAGGGGCTATTGAAAATTAAACATTTAAAATAAATATCTTATATCGAACTCACGTTAATGTATGAAGTTAAGTTGAGCGTATTGGCAAACGTAATACTATGTAAAAGCAAATAATTTACCTTGTTTTTAAATTGTATCAGGTAACTTATCCTGATCTTCGGAAGACTCTTTAATGCATCAACTGGCGTTCATTAGTTTGCTTTGTTGCTTTTGAACCAATTCTTCAAGCATTCCGGTTGTTATGGATTTTGGTCGTTCGAGCGGATATCCTAATGCCCTGTCCCAAATAATATTGGCACAAATACCTATAGCTCTGCCGATGCCAAAAAGTACGGTATAAAAGTCATATTTTGTTACCCCATAATGCCATTGAATTACTCCGGATTGTGCATCTACATTTGGCCATGGGTTTTTTGCCTTTCCCTGTTCCATTAATACATCCGGGACAACTTTATACAACATATTAACATATTTGAAAAGATGATCATCTGCAAGATGCTTGAGACTAAATTCTCTTTGGATTAAATACCGGGGATCGGTTTTACGTAAAACAGCGTGCCCAAAGCCTGGGATTACCTGTCCGGAATTTAAAGTTTCCCAGACGAATTGACGCAATTCATCTTCAGATGGCATATGGCCGTCCATTTTAACATCAAGTTCATGTAACCATCTAAGTACTTCCTGGTTTGCCAATCCATGCAAAGGTCCGGCCAGGCCATTTATCATTGCAGAAATTGCCAAATAGATATCAGATAACGAGCTGGCAACCAGGTGACCGGTATGTGCGCTTACATTCCCGCTTTCGTGATCTGCATGAATGATGAAATGCATGCGTGAAACATCATCATAGGGTTTTCCGATTCCCATCATTCTTGCAAAGTTGCCGCCGAAATCCAGTTCCGGATCAGATTGAATACGTTTTCCGTCTTTATAGAGTTTGGAATATATGTAAGTTCCTATTTCGGGCAATTTAGCCAGCAGGCTTAAAGCATCTTCGTATGTAGGGTCCCAATAATCGAGCTTATTCATGCCCGCCTGATATTTTCTTGTAAAGAATGATTCCCGGTGAAGAGTTAATATTGCTGTGGAAAACATAGCCATCGGGTGGCTGCAACATGGAAATGCATCGAGTACCTCGTAAACATATCTTGGCAGTATTCTCCGTTTTCTGAATTCGTCGAGTGTATCTGCTACCTCTGATTCGGTGGGTATATCACCTGTGAGTAAAAGATAAAAAACACTCTCAACATATGGCATATCGGCACCCTTTGGTTTCGGAAGTTGTTTAAACAGATCGCGAAGTGTATGACCGCGATACCTGATTCCTTCTTCGGGATCGAGATAGGAAATATCTGTAACCAGGCTTTTCAAACCCCGCATACCACCCAAGGTATTACCAATAGTAACTTCATCTATTACCACGTCTGCATACTCATCCATTAATTTTTGCGTACGTGGTCTCCATTCCAGAATTTTTTCGTATAGCTTTTCTTTAAGTCCTGCCATAATGTTTAATAGTAATATTCATTAATTAAACAGATTAACTGCATTCTTGTTTAAAGGTAATGAAAAAAGATTATGAATATCTACTCCTGAATGATTTATAACAGAGAATTAACAATTTCTTAAAACAAAAAAAGCTGTCTTTTTAAAAGACAGCTTTATAAAAGAAATATATGTTAATTTCTACTTTTCATAGCCATATATTGCTAAATCACCAAGTTCTTCTTCAATCCGAAGCAACTGATTGTATTTGGCAATCCTGTCTGAACGACTTAGAGATCCCGTTTTTATCTGACCTGAATTAGTAGCTACGGCTATATCGGCAATGGTTGAGTCTTCGGTTTCGCCGGAACGATGTGAAGTAACAGTGGTATAGCCGGCCCGATGAGCCATTTCAATGCAATTTAGAGTTTCGGTCAATGTACCTATTTGATTTACCTTAATAAGGATTGAATTTGCACAACCCATGTCAATTCCTTTTTTCAGGTATTCAACATTGGTTACAAATACATCATCTCCAACAATCTGACACCTGTCACCAATTTTATCTGTTAAAAGTTTCCAGCCTTCCCAGTCATTTTCTGCCATACCATCTTCAATGGAATCGATGGGATATTTGCTGATAAGTTCTGCAAGATACTCTGTCTGTTCGGCTGATGATCTTACAGCACCGCTATCACCTTCAAATTTCTTGTAGTTATACTTGCCATCTTCATAAAATTCTGATGAAGCCGGATCCAAAGCGATTGCTACATCACCACCTTCAGATTTTCTGCCGGGTTTATAACCAGCTGCTTTTATTGCTTTAATAATTGATTCAAGTGCATCTTCGGTTCCCTTAAGATTAGGGGCAAAACCACCTTCATCGCCAACCGCAGTGCTTAAACCACGTTCCTTTAGTACTTTTTTCAGCGCATGAAATACTTCAGCACCCATTCTCAAGCCTTCTGTAAAACTTGAAGCGCCCACAGGTCGTATCATAAATTCCTGAAAAGCAATTGGTGCATCGGAGTGAGAACCACCATTAATAATATTCATCATTGGTACAGGCAGTACCTTTGCATTGGTACCTCCAATATATCTGTAAAGAGGCATGTCATGATATTGAGCTGCAGCTTTGGCAACGGCCAGCGAAACTCCCAGGATGGCATTTGCACCCAGTTTACTCTTGGTTTTGGTACCATCAAGTTTAATCATTTTGTTGTCGATAGCAACCTGGTCAAGGGCAGTCATCCCAATGATTTCTTTGCTGATAATTTTATTTACATTTTCTACGGCTTTAAGCACACCTTTTCCATTGTAACGTTTTTTATCTCCGTCTCTCAATTCCAGCGCTTCGTTTTCTCCGGTTGAGGCTCCGGAAGGAACGGCAGCAAGGCCAACAAATCCACTGGCAAGTGTAACTTCAACTTCAATTGTAGGATTACCCCGGGAATCAAGAATTTCGCGGGCATGAACTTTAATTATTTGTCCCATTGTTTTAATTTTAAATTATTGATTAATCTTATGGTATGTAAAAGAAAAAGGGATGAAGAAGATACCTTCTTTATCCCTTTCCAGATATTTAATTATCAATCATTTCAAAGGCTTTTCTATTCCTTTTTTTCTTCTTCCGTGTTTTCAACATCCTGTTCCGGTTCTGAATCATTATTTTCTGCTGAATCAGTTTTTTCACTGGAACTATCTTCAACTTCAGTTTCGGTTTCAACTGTAGCATCGGTTTCAGCAGCAGCTTCTACCTCTTCAGGTGTTTCTTTTGTGTCGGCTGTTTCTTCCGGGGCAGCCGTTTCTTTAGCTACAGGAGTTTCGTCAACAGCAGGGGTTTCTTTTCCGACGGTTTTCTTAGCTGCAGGAGTTTCTGCCTCTTCTTTTTTCTTGCCGGCACCTCTTCTTTTGCGTTTGCCTGTTTTTCCAGCTGCTTCGGTCTTGGTACCAAGCAGATTTTCATTATAGTCAACCAGTTCTATAAAACACATATCGGCTCTGTCGCCAACTCGGGTTCCTATTTTCAGTATTCTGGTATATCCGCCGGGTCTTTCCATTATTTTGGGTGAGATTTCCCTGAATAATTCGGTCACGGCATCTTTACTTTGCAAATAGCCAAAAACAACTCTTCTCGAATGTGTAGTATCCTCTTTCGATTTGGTAAGAATAGGTTCTACATAAACCCTAAGAGCTCTGGCTTTGGCAACAGTTGTTTTAATTCTCTTATGCATGATAAGCGAGGTTGCCATATTGGCAAGCATAGCTTTTCTGTGACTACTTGTTCTTCCTAAATGATTGACTTTCCTGTTGTGTCGCATTTCAATTCAATATTTTATCCCTTTTCAGGATTTCAGCAATAGTTTAATTAATCTTTATCAAGTTTGTATTTGGAGACATCCATGCCAAATGACAAATTCATACCTTCCAGCAATTCATCGAGCTCGGTAAGAGATTTTTTACCAAAATTTCTGAATTTCAACAGGTCATTTTTATTGAATTTAACAAGGTCTCCTAATGTTTCCACTTCAGCTGCCTTAAGGCAATTGAGCGCTCTGACTGACAAATCAAGATCAACCAGCTTTGTTTTGAGCAACTGTCGCATGTGAAGGATTTCTTCATCAAATTCTTCATTACTTGATGCTTCATCGGCATCGAGGGTAATCTTTTCGTCAGAGAACAGCATAAAGTGATATATCAATATTTTGGCTGCTTCTTTTAAGGCATCTTTCGGTAAGATTGAGCCATCGGTCAGGATTTCAAAAACCAGTTTTTCATAGTCAGTTTTTTGTTCAACCCTGTAATTTTCAACCAAGAATTTAACATTTTTAATAGGTGTGAAAATGGCATCGATAGGAATTATGCCAAATTCAGCGTCAAGCGGTTTGTTTTCCTCTGCCGGAACATAACCGCGTCCTTTATTGATGCTGATTTCCATAATAAATTCAACATCAGATTCCATATGACAGATTTCCAAATCCGGATTCAATACTTCGAAACCACTGAGAAATCTGTTCAGATCACCGGCTTTAAAAACTTCCTGACCGGATATCTTAACTACAACCCTTTCATCCCTGATATCTTCAATCAATTTTTTGAACCGAATCTGTTTCAGGTTGAGAATAACTTCGGTAACATCCTCAATAACACCGGTTATAGTTGTAAATTCGTGTTCAACACTGTCGATCTTGATTGTAGTTATAGCGTATCCCTCTAAAGATGATAGTAAGATTCTCCTTAGAGCGTTTCCCACGGTTATCCCATAACCGGGTTCTAATGGACGAAATTCAAATCTACCGAACTTATTGTCCGATTCTATCATTATGACTTTGTCGGGTTTTTGAAAAGCTAGAATTGCCATAAAATTGATTTATTTTGATTATTTAGAATACAATTCGACGATTAATTGTTCCTTGATGTTTTCAGGAATGTCATCACGTTCGGGCAAATTAAGTACTTTCCCTGCCATCAGACTATTGTCCCATTCTAACCAGGATGAACTTATTCTGCGGCCACTAAGCGAATTCGTAATAGCTTCAAGTGATTTGGATTTTTCTCTTACGCCAACGATATCACCGGGACGTAACGTCATGGATGGAATATTTACAATTTCATTATTAACCGTAATATGCCTGTGTGTTACAAGTTGTCTTGCACCTCTTCTGGTCGGGGCTATTCCGAGACGATAAACTATATTATCGAGTCGAGCTTCAAGTAATTGCAGCAGCACAACACCGGTTACTCCTTTTGTTCTCTGAGCCCTGTCGAACAGGTTTTTGAATTGTTTTTCAAGAACACCGTAGGTATATTTAGCTTTTTGTTTTTCTTTTAACTGTAAGCCGTATTCCGATAATTTCCTCCGTTTTTTATTCATGCCGTGCTGACCGGGTGGAAAATTCTTTTTTTCAAAATATTTATCAGCACCATAAATCGGATCACCAAATTTCCTTGCAATTTTTGTTGTCGGTCCTGTATATCTTGCCATTTATGATTTAATTTACTATTTATTAAGTTTTTAATTATACTCTTCTTCTTGCGGGTGGTCTGCAACCATTGTGGGGCAGGGGAGTTACATCAACAATTTCAGTTACCTCAATTCCTGCACTGTGAATGGTTCTGATAGCTGATTCACGACCAGCGCCCGGACCCTTTACAAATACTTTTACTTTTCTTAAACCACTGTCGTATGCAACTTTTGCGCAATCAGAAGCTGCCATCTGCGCGGCATACGGAGTATTTTTTTTCGAACCTTTAAATCCCATCTTACCGGCCGATGCCCACGATATTACCTGACCCTGATTATTTGTAAGCGTCACAATAATATTATTGAACGATGCGTGAATATGAGCCTGACCTATTGGTTCAACCTTTACAACTTTTTTCTTAGATGTACCTGTTTTTTTTGCCATAGCCTATTTATTATTTGGTAGCTTTCTTTTTATTAGCAACAGTTTTTTTCCTTCCTTTTCTGGTTCGGGCGTTGTTTTTTGTACTCTGCCCACGCACCGGAAGTCCTATACGGTGTCTTACACCCCTGTAACATCCAATGTCCATTAACCTTTTAATATTTAATTGTGTCTGTGATCTGAGTTCGCCTTCCACTTTAATGTTTTCATTAATAATTTTCCGTATCAGGCTGATTTGATCATCTGTCCAGTCACTTACCTTAATATCACGTTCGATACCTGCTTTTTCAAGAATTTTCTGAGCAGTACTGCGGCCTATTCCATAAATGTAAGTGAGGCCTATTTCTCCTCTTTTGTTTTTTGGTAAATCAACACCAACTATTCTTGCCATAAATAATTTGTTTTAATATCTCAGATTTTAAATTAGTTTATGCTCCCTGCCTTTGTTTCAGCTTGGGATTTTTTTTATTAATTACATACAATCTTCCTTTTCTCCGGACGATTTTGCAATCTGAACTTCTTTTTTTTACAGATGTTCTTACTTTCATATCAGGTTTATTTCTTATTTATATCTAAATGTTATTCTTCCTTTAGTAAGATCATAGGGTGACATTTCTATTCTTACTTTGTCTCCCGGTAAAATCTTTATGTAATGCATTCTCATTTTTCCCGAGATATGCGCTGTAATAATATGCCCGTTTTCCAGTTCAACCCTGAACATGGCATTGGACAAAGCCTCTTTTATAACACCATCTTGTTCTATCGATAGTTGTTTTGCCATTATTTGTTTATTAGTGATGCAAACAAGTGTTATTAACTACAGTTTCTTCTACATATTTAAAGGTCGATAATATATCGGCTTTGTTTTTATCAATTGCTACTGCAAGTTCGAAATGTGCCGAAGGTTTATTATCTGCAGTCCGGATGGTCCAGCCATCAGGTTGCTGTACAATTTCTTTTCGTCCCAGGTTTATCATTGGCTCAATGCAAATTACCATTCCTTTTTTTAACACAATGCCTTTACCTCTGCCTCCATAGTTTGGAACTTCGGGAGCCTCGTGCAGGTTCTTGCCAATTCCATGTCCAACCATTTCTCTTACAACAGAAAATCCTGCTTCTTCACAATGGTTTTGAATTGCATATCCCAAATCGCCCAATCTTTTTCCATCAATCGCCATTTCGATACCTTTAAACAGAGATTCTTTGGTAACTCTTATGAGTTCGGCAACTTTACCGTCAATTTCTCCAATTGCAAAGGTATATGCGCTATCCCCATAATACCCGTTGTAAATTACACCACAATCAATGGAGATGAGGTCTCCTTCCTTTAGCTTGTAATCAGAGGGTATTCCATGAACAACCTGTTGATTAATTGAAGTACAAAGCGTTTTGGGATAGCCTTTATATTTTAGAAATCCCGGTATTCCTTTGTTATCCCGAATATATTCTTCGGCATGTTGATCAAGCTTTTCGGTAGAGATTCCCGGTTTTAGAATTGCGGCAATTTCCGCAAGTGTTTTTGAAACCAGTAAATTGCTTTCCCTGAGCAGTTCAATCTCTTCCTCTGTCTTTATTAGAATCATCAAAGAACGTTATTTATAAGGCTTATATAGCCGAAGCCATTCCTCCGGCCCGCCCTTTTATTCTGCCGGATTTCATCAATCCGTCATAGTGTCGCATTAATAAGTGGCTTTCTATTTGCTGCAGTGTATCAAGTATAACTCCCACCATAATAAGCAGGGAAGTACCCCCATAAAAATAGGCAAAACCACGTGATATATTTGCCATCATTGCAAATGCTGGTAATATAGCTACCACTGCAAGGAATAAAGATCCCGGCAGGGTAATTCTTGACATAATTGTATCAAGAAATTCTGCTGTTTTTCTGCCAGGTTTAATACCTGGTATAAATCCGCCATTTTTCTTCATATCCTCTGCCATTTGCGTTGGATTGATTGTAATAGCGGTGTAAAAGTATGTAAATAAAACAATTAAGAATGCATTAGTAAAATTGTACCAGAACCCGGTAGGATTGGCAAATGCTGCAATAAATCCCGATGTATTCTGGCCCATTGCTCCGTAACGTGCGAATGAAAGCGGCAGCATTACAATTGCCTGGGCAAAAATAATAGGCATAACTCCGGCTGCATTTACTTTTAGGGGAATATATTGTCTTACCCCGCCGTATTGTTTGTTGCCAACAATCCGCTTGGCATATTGTACCGGTATTCTTCGGGTTCCCTGTACAAGCAAAATACTGATTACAAATACGAGGAACAAAAATACGATTTCAACCAGGAACATCACCAAACCGCCTCCTGATTTTTCAAGGCGTGAAGTCAATTCAGTGAAAAATGCAAATGGAAAACGTGCAATAATTCCAATCATAATAATCAGCGATATCCCGTTTCCAATCCCTTTGTCGGTAATTCGTTCTCCGAGCCACATTACAAACATGGTGCCCGATGTAAGAATTATTACCGAAAATGTTTGAAGAAATATCCTGGATACGCCGGGTACCCATGCATTTGCTGGTATAATACTCAGATAACTTGGAGCCTGAACCAATAAAATAAGAATTGTTAACCATCTGGTAATCTGATTAATTCTTCTTCTTCCGCTTTCACCTTCTTTTTGCAGACGTTGAAAATAGGGCACTGCAATACCGAGCAACTGAACAACAATCGATGCGGAAATGTAAGGCATAATACCCAGTGCAAAAATTGAAGCTCTGGAAAATGCACCACCCGAAAACATATCGAGTATACCCAATACACCCTGGGTTTGAATATTAAGCTGATTGGGATCTACACCCGGAAGAACTATATGCGATCCAAGACGGTATACAACCAGAATGAGTAATGTATATACAATTCTTGAGCGAAGTTCTTCAATCTTGTAAATATTCTTTATGGTTTCGATGAAAGCTTTCATTCAATTAAATTTTTGTGGCAGTTCCTTGTAATGCTTCGATAGCTGCAATTGCAGATTTTGAGAAAGCATGTGCTTTTACTTCGAGCTTAGAGGTAAGCTTGCCATTTCCTAATATTTTAATCAAATCTTTTTTCGAAGCAAGACCAGCTTTTACAATAGAATCAACATCTATGGACGTAGCTTTTGTTTTATCCGCCAGTTCCTGCATCGTGTTTAGATTAATTCCCTTATATTCTTTTCGGTTTATATTCTTAAAACCAAATTTAGGAACTCTTCTCTGCAAAGGCATCTGACCTCCTTCAAATCCTATCTTGGTTTTATAACCCGAACGCGATTTCGCGCCTTTATGCCCTCTGGTTGCAGTTCCTCCTTTTCCCGAACCCTGACCTCTGGCAATTCTTTTCCTGCCTTTTACTGATCCCTTAGCTGGTTTTAATATACTTAAGTCCATTTCTACCTGATTATGCAATTTTATTTTTCAACTATTGTAACAAGGTGTTTTACTTTTTCTACCATTCCGAGTATCTGCGGTGTAGCTTCAACTTCAACCATGGAATTTAACTTCTTAAATCCCAGAGCCTGAAGGGTATTTTTCTGCCTTTGATTGCTTCCGATTTTACTCTTGGTATATTTGATTTTTATTTTAGCCATCTCTGTTATTAATTAAAAGTACTACCCATTAAATACTTTCGTAAGACTCACACCACGTTGCTGAGCAACTGTAAAGGCATCTCTCAGTTCGAGCAAAGCCTTAAAAGTTGCCTTAACCAGGTTGTGAGGATTTGACGAACCCTTAGACTTGGCAAGAACATCTTTCACTCCTACGCTTTCCAATACGGCACGCATTGCGCCGCCAGCTTTCACGCCTGTACCACTTGATGCAGGTTTAAGAAAAACCTGAGCTCCGCCAAATTTGGCAATCTGTTCGTGAGGAATGGTTCCGTGAATAACAGGCACTTTGATCAGGTTTTTCTTGGCATCTTCCACTCCTTTTGCAATAGCCGTGGTAACTTCATTGGCCTTGCCTAAACCGTATCCGACAATGCCGTCTTCGTTTCCTACAACCACAATTGCTGAAAAACTGAAGGTTCTTCCTCCTTTGGTAACCTTGGTAACTCTTTGGATACTTACCAAACGATCTTTCAGGTCGAGGTCTATTGTTTTAACTTTTCTGATAGTTGTTGTCGACATAATTTTTTAAAATTTTAAACCAGCTTCTCTGGCTGCTTCTGCTAATGCTTTGATTCTTCCGTGATAGAGGTAACCATTACGGTCAAAAACCACGTTTGTAATTCCGGCTTCCTTCGATTTTTCAGCAGCCAGTTTTCCTACCATTTTGGCTTGTTCGGTTTTATTGATATCGGTTTTCGCCGAAATTTCCTTTTGCATGGATGAAACCGATAATAATGTCTTATTGTCAATATCATCAATAAATTGAACATAAATCTGTTTATTGCTTCTGAAAATAGACATTCTGGGTCTTTCCCTTGTACCGGAAATATCTTTTCTTATCCTCTTTTTAATTCGTATTCTTCGTTCTTGTACTGTCAGAGCCATTGTTATATCTTTTTAAACATTATGCACTTGCAGATTTACCAGCTTTTTTCCTGATTTGTTCACCAACAAACCGGATCCCTTTACCTTTATATGGTTCAGGTTTTCTCAACGAGCGAATTTTGGCCGCAACCTGTCCAAGCAACTGCTTATCTGCGCTGGTTAATGTTATAACAGGGTTGCTTCGCTTTTCGGTTTTTGTTTCAACTTTCACTTCGCTGGGTACTAAGAAATGAATATCATGTGAATACCCTAAACTCAGTTCAAGAATCTGTTCTTTCGATTCGGCTTTATATCCAACTCCCACAAGTTCCTGCTGAAGGGTAAACCCTTTGGATACACCAACAACCATATTGTTGATAAGCGCCCTGTAGAGACCATGCATTGCACGGTGTCTTTTCTGTTCAGTAGGTCTTTGCACCAATACCTGGCCGTCTTTAATCTCCACCGTAATATCCTTGTCCACTTTGCGGTTCAGTTCACCTTTCGGGCCCTTAACCACTACGGTATTGTCTGGATTTACAGTGATTGTAACACCTTCTGGTATTTGTATCGGTAGTTTTCCAATTCGTGACATTTATTCTTCCTCCGTTTTAATAAACAAAACATAAAACTTCACCACCAATGTTTTGCACCCTGGCTTCTTTGTCCGTCATCACGCCTTTGGATGTTGACATTATAGCAATACCCAATCCGTTAAGAACTCTCGGAACTTCTGTTCTGTCTACATATTTTCTTAATCCGGGTCTGCTAATTCTAATCAGCGATTTAATGGCCGATTGTTTTGATTCAGGATGATATTTCAAAGCAATTTTAATCTTTCCCTGAACCTTACTGTCTTCAAATTTGTAATTCAGGATATATCCTTTGTCAAAAAGAATCCTGGTCATGTCTTTCTTCAGATTTGAAGCAGGAATTTCAACAATTTTGTGTTTAGCCATTATCGCGTTTCTGATTCTGGTCAGATAATCTGAAATTGGATCTGTCATATTTATCTTAATTATTGTTCAAAATTTTTTACCAACTTGCTTTTTTTACTCCCGGAATCAAACCTTGCGATGCCATTTCTCTGAAACAAATCCTGCTGATACCAAATTGTCTCATATAACCTTTTGGCCTGCCGGTAAGTTTACACCTGTTATGCAACCTGATAGGATTAGAATTTCTCGGAATCCTGCTAAGAGCCTGGTAATCTCCCTGTTCTTTAAGGCTGGCTCTTTTTGCTGCATATCTTGCTGCAAGCTTTGCCCTCTTAATCTCACGGGCTTTCATTGATTCTTTTGCCATACTAATTTCTTTTGATATTTTTGAATGGTAACCCGAATTCACGCAACAGGGCATATCCTTCTTCATCGCTCTTTGCTGTGGTAACAAAGGTTATTTCCATTCCTATAATTTTATTTATTTTATCAATATCTATTTCAGGAAATATAATCTGTTCATTTATTCCCAATGTGTAGTTGCCCCGTCCGTCGAGTTTACTGTTAATACCCTTAAAATCACGAATTCTGGGCAATGCAACACATATAAGTCTTTCGAGAAATTCGAACATATTGTCTTTGCGCAGCGTTACTTTTACTCCAATGGGCATTTTTCTTCGCAACTTGAAGTTTGAAATATCTTTCTTCGACATGGTTTGTATTGCCTTCTGACCAGCTATCAAAGTAAGCTCCTGCTGGGCTAAGTCGACCAGTTTTTTGTCGGCTACAGCCTGACCAACTCCCTGATTTATGATAATTTTATCAAGTTTGGGAACCTGCATCTTTGTTTTATAACCAAATTCTTTGGTAAGTGAAGGAATAATTTCCTCTCTGTACTTTGTTTTTAAATTAGGTATGTATGCCATTATTTAATTTCCTCCCCAGATTTTTTTGAATATCTCACCAGTTTGTCGTTATTCAGTTTCCGGCCTATTCTGGTAGGGGTTCCGGATTTAGGATCCAAAAGCATAAGGTTAGAAATATGAATCGGAGCTTCTTTCTTCAGGATACCTCCCTGAGGTGCTTTGGAATTGGGTTTGGTATGTTTTGAAACCAAATTAATTCCTTCAACGATTGCTCTTTTAGTTTTCTTAATAACCTCAAGCACCTTGCCTTTTTGTCCTTTGTATTCACCAGTGTTTACGTAAACCGTATCACCCTTTTTTATGTGAAATTTCTTCTGCATTGATTTTAATTTTTATTATAACACTTCAGGTGCAAGTGAAACAATTTTCATATACTTGTCTCTCAACTCTCTGGCAACCGGACCGAAGATACGGGTACCTCTGAGTTCATCTGCATTATTTAAAAGCACGCACGCATTATCGTCGAACCTGATGTATGATCCGTCTGATCTTCTGATTTCTTTTTTTGTTCTCACGACAACCGCCTTGCTTACTGTTCCTTTTTTTACTTCGCCTGAGGGAATGGCACTTTTAACCGTTACAACCACCTTATCTCCGATTCTTGCATAACGTTTCCCGGTTCCTCCAAGAACCCGTATGCAAAGCACTTCTTTGGCACCGCTGTTATCGGCAACTGTTAATCTGCTTTCCTGCTGTATCATGACTATTTAGCTCTTTCAATAATTTCAACCATTCTCCAACATTTATTTTTGCTCAAAGGACGGGTTTCCATAATGCGAACCAAATCTCCAACATTGCATTCATTTTTTTCATCATGAGCCATAAATTTGGAGGTCTTGTTTACAAATTTCCCGTAAATGGGGTGTTTCATTTTGCGTTTCTCGGCAACTACAATAGATTTATCCATTCCGCTGCTGACCACAATCCCGATCCTTTCCTTTCTAAGATTCCTTTTTTCCATGTATCTTTCGTTAGCTTTTTTGCAAATTTTCCTGACTCTGTATTTCTTTCAGAATAGTTTTTAACCTTGCAAGATTACGCCTTGAATCCTTTATTTTCATTGGATTATCAAGAGGAGATATTGCATGGTTCATCTTTTGCTTGATAATGAAAGACTCTTCATTCTCAATTCTCTCAATGAGTTCTTTTAATGCTAGTTCTCTTATTTCCTGAGGTTTCATTATTGCACGTTTTAAATTTCTACATAATCATGACGGACAACAAACTTGGTTGTAACCGGCAATTTTTGAGCTCCCAGACGTAATGCTTCCTTTGCAACTTCGAAAGGAACTCCTTCAATTTCAATAAGGATTCTGCCCGGAGTAACGGGTGCCACAAAACCTTCAGGGGCTCCTTTACCTTTACCCATACGTACTTCTGCAGGTTTCTTGGTAATAGGTTTATCGGGAAATATCCTTATCCAGATTTGTCCTTCACGTTTCATATGACGTGTAACAGCCTGTCTGGCTGCTTCGATTTGCCGTCCTGTAATCCAGCTTTCCTGGAGGGTTTTTATTCCGAATGAACCAAATGCGAGTTGGTTTCCCCTTTGCGCATTACCTTTCATGCGTCCCTTTTGCTGTCTTCTGAATTTTGTCTTTTTTGGTTGTAACATCGCTATTTATCAATTGCTTTGTTAATAATCCTTATTTTCTTTTTTTTCTGAATCCACCCTTTGCTTTCTGGGTCTTGGCTTCGATGTTCGGGGATAAATCGCGTTTACCGTAAATTTCTCCCTTGCAAATCCATACTTTAATGCCAATTAATCCAACTTTGGTCAGGGCTTCTGCCAGTGCAAAATCAATATCTGATCTGAAGGTATGCAGCGGAGTTCTTCCTTCCTTGTACATTTCAGACCTTGCCATTTCAGCGCCACCCAGTCTGCCGGATATCATAACCTTAATGCCTTCGGCACCCATTCTCATGGTTGATGCCATAGCCATTTTTATTGCACGACGATACGAAACTTTGCCTTCAACTTGTCTGGCAATATTGTTACCAACAATAGTAGCATCGAGTTCAGGTCTCTTAACTTCAAAAATATTTATTTGAACTTCTTTGTTCGTAATCTTTTTCAATTCTTCTTTCAACTTGTCTACTTCCTGACCCCCTTTTCCTATAATTATTCCGGGGCGCGCAGTATTAACAGTAACTGTGATAAGCTTCAATGTACGCTCGATAACAATTTTTGAAATGCTGGCTTTGGCAAGACGGGCATTCAGGTATTTACGGATTTTAAAATCTTCGGTAAGTTTTTCAGAATAATTATTTCCGCCATACCAATTGGAATCCCAACCTTTGATGATTCCCAACCTGTTACTGATAGGATTTGCTTTTTGTCCCATTAAGATTATTTTGTTTGACTTTCTGTTACTTCTGTTAAATTATCAATGATAACTGTTACATGGTTAGAACGTTTTCTGATCCTGTAAGCTCTGCCCTGAGGTGCCGGACGCAATCTCTTAAGGGTTTTGCCCTGATCAACAAATACTTCTTTAACATACAGTTTATTATCTTCAATACGGCTGTCTTCATTTTTATTCTGCCAGTTCGAAATTGCAGAAAGTATAAGTTTTTCAAGCTTACTTGAAGCTTCTTTCGTATTAAACTTCAACATATCGAGAGCGCGATTAACTTCTACACCCCTTATCATATCGGCAAGAAGCCTCATTTTTCTGGGAGAAGTCGGACAGTTATTCAACACCGCCATATATTTTCCCTGCCTTTCTGATTTAGCTTCTTCAGCTTTTTTCTTTTTCTAGCACCCATTTTTAGTCACTTTATTCGATATCTTAAATCACTTATCTCTGCTTACCACCGTGGCCTCTGAAGATTCTTGTAGGTGCAAACTCACCTAGTTTATGCCCTACCATATTTTCAGTTACATACACCGGTATAAACTTATTGCCATTATGCACAGCTACAGTATGTCCGACGAAATCAGGAGAAATTTCTGATCTTCTCGACCATGTTTTGACCACAGTTTTTTTACTGCTTTTATTCATCTCAAGAACTCTTTTCTCAAGCTTATAATCTATAAATGGTCCTTTTTTAACTGATCTACTCATTGGTATTTAATCTTTTACTTTCTCTTCTCAACGATGTATTTATTTGACAGTTTTTTCTTGGATCTGGTTTTGAATCCTTTGGCCGGTAATCCTTTTCTTGATCTTGGATGTCCGCCCGATGCGCGACCTTCACCACCACCCATTGGGTGATCAACAGGGTTCATGGCAACTCCTCTGGTACGAGGTCTTTTACCCAACCATCTCGTACGTCCGGCTTTCCCTGATTTTTCGATTCCATGATCCGAATTGGAAACGGTACCTACGGTTGCCCTGCAAGCAATCAATATCATTCTCGATTCGCCTGATGGCAATTTAATAATGGCATATTTTCCATCACGTGAAGTCAGCTGTGCATAAGAACCTGCACTTCTTGCCAGCACGCCTCCCTGACCAGGTCTTAATTCAATGTTGTGAACCAGAGTTCCCAGTGGAATTTCGGAAAGAGTAAGGCAATTTCCGATTTCAGGGGCAATACCATTACCCGAACGAACTGTCTGTCCTACTTTTAATCCATGAGGGGCGATGATATAGCGTTTTTCACCATCTTCATAAACCAAAAGGGCAATGCGTGCGGTACGGTTCGGATCGTACTCGATAGAACGAACTGTTGCAGCGATGCCATCTTTATTACGATGAAAATCAATTAGTCTGTACTGACGCTTGTGACCACCACCAATATATCTCATGGTCATTTTACCGGAATTGTTTCTACCTCCGGAACTTTTCAACGAACGCAACAACGACTTTTCAGGGACGCTTGTTGTTATATCGTCGAATGTAGAAATTACTTTGTGTCTCTGACCTGGTGTTACAGGTTTTAATTTTCTTACAGCCATGTTTTATTAGATATTGCTATAAAAATCAATTGAATCACCTACTATTAATGTTACAACCGCTTTTTTGTAATTGTTGGTTCTTCCTGCAATTACACCTGCACGCGTAAATCTTGATTTACTTTTACCGGCATATCGCATGGTATTTACAGAAGCGACTGTTACACCATAAAGCTCTTCAACAGCTTTTTTTATCTGAAGTTTGTTAGCCCTTTTATTAACAACAAAGCCATATCTGTTCAGACTTTCGCTCTGAGCGTTTGCTTTTTCAGTTACTATGGGCTTTACTAATATATTCATCTTCAAAATTAATTAAGCATGTTTTGTAAGACATCGAGTGAACTTTCCATAAAAACAAGAGAAGAGCAGTTCATGATGTCGTAAGTTGTTAATTCAGATATAGTTATGACCTTTGTGCCGGGAAAATTTCGGGAGGACAAATATATATTTTTATTTGGTTGATTTAAAATTATCAACGATTTTTTATCCTGAATTTTCAAATTATTCAAAATCCCAATATATTCCCTGGTTTTCGGTGCTTCAAGCGAGAAATCTTCAATTATCTTAATGTGTTCATTCTTAGCCTTATAGGTCAATGCCGATTTACGAGCCAGCTGTTTAACTTTCTTATTCAGTTTGAATGAATAATCTCTGGGCTGAGGACCAAAAATACGGCCACCTCCTCTGAAAACAGGAGATTTAATGCTACCTGCACGGGCTGTACCTGTTCCTTTTTGTCGTTTTATTTTCCTGGTACTTCCTATTATTTCCCATTTTTCTTTTGCCTTGTGAGTACCCTGGCGCTTATTTGCAAGGTGCTGTTTCACATCCAGATAAATGGCGTGATCATTAGGCTCTATACCAAAGATTGAATCCTTCAGTTCAACTTCCTTGCCTGTATCTTCACCTGCACTATTTAAAACTTTTAATTTCATCAGTTTTCAGTATTATTATGTTCTGTCTGGACTTTCAATTAACACATACGAACCGATTGAACCCGGAACAGATCCTTTAAGTAAAATCATATTACTTTCCGGAATAATCTTAACAATTTTAAGATTTAGAATTTTCACGGTTTTATTCCCGGTTTGTCCTGCCATTCTCATTCCCTTAAAAACTCTTGACGGGAAGGATGATGCTCCGATAGAACCAGGGTGTCTGCTTCTGTTATGCTGTCCGTGAGTTGAATCGTTAACCCCATAAAAGCCATGACGTTTTACTACACCCTGGAATCCTTTTCCTTTTGAAACAGAAGTAACATCCAGCCAGATATCGTTTTTAAAATACTCAACAGTTATTATGTCTCCGGGTTTCCAGTGTTTAATAAAACCTTTCAATTCGACCAGTTTTTTCTTGGGGGTAGTTCCTGATTTTTTGAAATGACCAACCATTGCTTTTGTGGTTTTGTGCTCCTTTTTTTCATCGTATGCAAGCTGAATGGCTTCATATCCATCAGTTTCAAAAGATTTTATCTGTGTCACCACACAAGGTCCGGCTTCTAATACAGTACACGGTATATTCACACCGTTTTCGTCGAAGACGGAAGTCATTCCTACCTTTTTTCCTATTAATCCAGGCATTTTTTTAAGCTTTAATAATTAAACTTTAATTTCAACTTCAACTCCACTGGGCAGCTCAAGTTTCATCAGCGCATCAATGGTTTTTGGTGTGGAACTGTAAATATCCAGCAATCTTTTATAAGAGGAAAGTTGAAATTGTTCTCGTGACTTCTTGTTTACAAATGGTGAACGTAAAACTGTAAAGATCCTCTTATGCGTAGGCAGAGGAATAGGTCCGCTAACCACGGCACCTGTTGATTTAACAGTTTTCACAATTTTTTCGGCCGATTTGTCTACCAGATTATGATCGTACGATTTTAATTTAATTCTGATTTTTTGGCTCATTCTTTTAAGCTATATAATATTATACAAATGCTTTTGTTCCCTGAATTTTTTCTATTACCTGTCTAGCTATTTCGGCTGGAACCTCTTCGTAATGCGAGAATTCCATGGTTGATGTAGCTCTTCCGGAAGAAATGGTTCGCAGGGTAGTTACATATCCAAATTGCTCTGCAAGAGGCACTTTGGCTTTAATAACACGTCCGCCGATTTTACTCTCCATACCTTCAACCTGTCCTCTTCTCCTGTTAAAGTCTGCAATGATGTCTCCCATATATCCTTCGGGAGTAACTACTTCTACAGACATAATAGGTTCGAGAAGATTACTTTTTACTTTTTGAAGCGCATGCCTGAAGGCATATTTTGCTGCAATTTCGAATGAAAGTGAGTCTGAGTCGACCGGATGATAAGATCCATCAAGCAGCACCACTTTGAGATTATCTACCGGGAATCCGGCAAGAATTCCATTCCGCATTGCTTCTCTGAAGCCTTTTTCTATAGATGGAATAAATTCTCTAGGAATCTTTCCGCCCTTAATTTCGTCTACAAATTGCAAACCGCTGATTCCTTCGTCGGCAGGTGAAATTTCCACCTGCATATCGGCATATTTGCCCCGGCCACCCGTTTGTTTTTTAAATAATTCCCGGTGTTTAACCTTGCCGGTTATGGATTCTTTATATGAAACCTGAGGCGCTCCCTGATTGCATTCTATTTTGAATTCTCTGCGCAATCTGTCCATCAATATTTCAAGATGAAGCTCACCCATGCCGCTGATGATCGTCTGGCCGGTTTCACCATCGGTATTTACCCGGAATGTAGGATCTTCTTCTGCAAGTTTATTTAAAGCAATTCCCAATTTATCTATATCTGCCTGAGTTTTTGGCTCGATGGCAATTCCGATTACGGGTTGTGGGAATGTCATTGATTCAAGGTAAATAGGCTTTTTGATATCGCATAACGTGTCGCCGGTAAAAAGATTTTTCAAACCTACAGCAGCACAAATATCACCGGCTTCAACCCTGTCGCGGGGATGCTGTTTGTTGGCATGCATTTGATATAGCCTGTTGATCCGTTCTTTTTTACCGGTACGGGGATTTAAGACCATCATGCCTGTTTCAATATATCCTGAGTAAATCCTCAGAAATGCCAATCTTCCGACAAAAGGATCCGTTGCAATTTTAAATGCCAGAGCGGAAAGTGGTGCATTTGTATCTGGTGTTCTTTCGGTTTCCTGGTCGTTATGAGGATTTTTTCCTTTAATTGCTCCAATATCGATAGGGCTTGGAAGTAAACCGCATATTCCGTCGAGTAACCGTTGAATTCCTTTATTTTTGAATGCTGCGCCACAATATACCGGAACTATGGTACGATTAATTACTGCTTTTCTTGTGGCTGCCAGAAATTCCTCAACCGTAATGGATTCACGGTTTTCAAAAAATCTTTCAAGAAGATCATCGTCTGATTCACAAACGGCTTCAACTAATTTTTCACGCCATTCTTCAGTAAGTTCAACAAGTTCTTCGGGAACATCCTCATAAATATATTTTATTCCAAAGGTTTGATCTTCCTTCCACACAATAGCTTTACGCTGAATGAGGTCAATTACCCCCAGGAAATTTTCTTCCGAGCCGATAGGGATTTGCATTGGAACAGGAAGGGCTCCAAGTTTTTCTTTTATCTGGTTTACCACACCAAAAAAATCTGCTCCTACACGATCCATTTTATTTATGAATGCGATGCGCGGAACATTATATTTATCGGCTTGTCTCCATACGGTTTCCGATTGTGGTTCAACACCACCGACTGCACAAAAAACGGCAACAGCTCCATCGAGTACACGCAGTGAACGTTCTACTTCAACGGTAAAGTCCACATGACCCGGAGTGTCGATGATATTAATTTTATAATTCTGGTCGTTATAATCCCAAAAGGTAGTAGTGGCGGCTGATGTGATGGTAATTCCTCTTTCCTGCTCCTGAACCATCCAGTCCATGGCGGCCGAACCATCATGAACTTCGCCCATCCGGTGAGTTATACCGGTATAAAAGAGTATGCGCTCGGTAGTTGTTGTTTTACCGGCGTCAATATGGGCCATGATCCCAATATTTCTGGTATAATTTAAATCAAAACTCATTTTACTAATTATCAGCTAGCAACTATAATTTATATCCCAAATGTCAAATACCCTGGTTAGAAACGAAAATGAGCAAATGCTTTATTTGCTTCAGCCATCCTGTGAGTATCTTCTTTCTTTTTATATGCTCCTCCTTCATTATTATATGCGGAGAGTATTTCAGATGCCAATTTATCACACATCGATTTTCCTGCTCTTTTTTTCGCAAAGAGAATCAGGTTTTTCATGCTGATAGCAACTTTTCTATCAGCTCTTATTTCAGTTGGTACCTGAAAAGTAGCACCACCAACACGTCGACTCTTAACCTCAACCAGAGGCGTAATATTTTCAAGCGCTTTTTTCCAAATATCTAATGGTGTACCTTCAATATCTTTAGCCTTTGATTCAACAATCTCGAGTGCATCATAAAAAACCTTATAAGCGACTGATTTTTTACCCTTTAACATAAGGTTATTAACAAATTGTGTAACAAGCTGATCGTTAAATTTCGGATCAGGCAACATGATACGTTTTTTTGGTTTCGACTTTCTCATTTTATCTTAAAAATGTTTTATTTTTTTGGACGCTTGGTTCCGTATTTAGATCTTCTCTGAGTTCTGCCTTCTACTCCCGATGTATCCAATGCACCTCTTATGATATGATAACGTACACCAGGCAGGTCCTTAACTCTTCCTCCTCTAATCAGTACAATGGAGTGCTCCTGCAAATTATGTCCTTCTCCGGGAATATATGCATTCACTTCCTTGCCATGTGTAAGTCTTACACGCGCAACCTTACGCATTGCTGAATTAGGCTTTTTAGGGGTGGTTGTATAAACCCTTACACATACGCCCCTTTTTTGCGGACATGAATCCAATGCCGGAGACTTACTTTTAGAAACAACTTTCGATCTTCCTTTTCTTACTAATTGTTGTATTGTTGGCATAAATGTACTGTTTGTGCTATAAATTTTCTTATTTTGGCTTGCAAAGGTAGATTTTTTTTTTTTAAAAACAACTGGATGCAATAATAATTTTATTGATTTTTCCAATGTGCTTAATTTTTTGTTATATTAATGTATACCTTAAATACATAACTAAATGATTTGCATCTGATGCATTAGAAATAATATTATATTAACTGTATAATAAGCTCACAGTACTTTATTATTTCCTCTGTGTTTCCAAATCCCGGGTTTGCATCTCATACCAGTTAAATCGGCTACAAGTAATTGTCATAGGGTGTAGAATTCAAAGCAGGTCATTGATGAGTAGGCTGAATGAGGTTCTTAATTTAACTCAATTAATTAACAATGTACCTGATATCATGTTCATTTTGTGAATGAAAATAACTTTTCAACATTTACTTATAAATAGTATGAATAGAATTTCTTTATAATATTGATTATCAAAATCTTTTCTAATTTATGGAATATCAATGTCTTCCTCTTGCTTGTAAATAAAAAATTACTATTTTTGCAAATCTTTAAAAAGGGGCATTTATTCCTTAATCATGTAAATAATACAATAATAAAATGAAGACTTACTCAACAGAACAGATCAAAAATATTTTATTGGCTGGCAACTCAGGATCAGGAAAAACCACCCTGGCGGAGACCATGCTTTTCAATGGTGGTGTAATTGATAGACGTGGAGATATAAATAGCAAAAATACTGCTTCTGATTTTAAAGAAATTGAACAGGTTAATGGGAATTCCATTTTTTCATCACTGTTATATACCGAATATAACAATACCAAAATAAATATTCTTGATGCCCCTGGTCTGGACGATTTTGTTGGTGGTATTGTTTCATCGATGCATGTTGCAGATACTGCCCTGATGATATTAAATGCACAAAATGGTGTGGAAGTGGGCGCTGAAATTCATAACAGATATCTGTCAAGGGCACACAAACCGATGATTATTGTAGTGAATCATCTTGACCATGATAAAGCAAACTGGGAAAAAACGATAGAAACCGCAAAAGAAAGATTTGGGAATAATGTAACACTTATACAATTTCCAGTTGAAACCGGAGCAGGATTTAATGCAATTATCGATGTGCTGACAATGAAGATGTACAAGTATACCGATGATTCAGGTAAAGCCCAAATAGTTGATATTCCTGCCAATCTGTTGGATCAGGCAACAGCTCTTCAAAGCGAGTTGATTGAAAAAGCTGCGGAAAATGATGAAACGCTGATGGAATTGTTTTTCGCAAATGATACGCTTACCGAAGATGAAATGCGCAAAGGAATCACTGCAGGATTAATTAACAGAGGGATTTTTCCTGTTTTTTGTACTTCGGCTAAGAAAAATATTGGAGTTTCCCGTTTGATGGAATTTATGGCAAATGTTTTACCCACTCCCGCAGAAATACCATCACCCAAAGCCGGTACCAAGGAAATAAAATGTGACAAATCTGGTCCCGCTTCGTTGTTTGTATTTAAAACATCTTACGAATCACATGTAGGTGAAATTATTTATTTTAAGGTGATGTCCGGCGAAATAAAAGAGGCCATGGACCTCATAAATACAAATTCTCAGAATAAAGAACGGTTGTCGCAGATTTTTGTCGCCGCAGGAAAAAACAGGTTCAAAGTGAATTCGCTGGTAGCCGGGGATATGGGTGCAACGGTTAAATTGAAAGCTACCAAATCAAATCATACCCTGGCAGCTTCAGGAGATATTAAATTTCCGGCAGTTGCTTATCCCGAACCTAAGTTCAGAACTGCAATCAAAGCACTCAGCGAAGGTGATGATGAAAAACTGGGTGAAGCGCTGCAAAAAATGCGTGAGGAGGATCCTACCATTCTTGTGGAATATTCAAAAGAATTGAAACAGATTATTCTGTCCGGGCAGGGCGAATATCACCTGAATATTTTAAAATGGCACCTTGATAATATCTTTAAATTAGGGACTGAATTCATCAAACCACGAATACCTTATCGGGAGACCATCACGAAATTTGCACAGGCTGATTACAGACACAAGAAACAATCAGGTGGCGCCGGTCAGTTTGGAGAAGTTCATATGATTATTGAACCATATAAAGAAGGTATGGCAGATCCTACGATGTACAAAATTGATGGGAAAGAACAAAAAATATCGGTACGAGGAAAAGATGAAATTGATTTACAGTGGGGTGGAAAGCTAATCTATTATAATTGTATTGTTGGCGGTTCTATCGATGCCCGTTTTATGCCGGCTATTCTGAAAGGAATCATGGAGAAGATGGAAGAAGGGCCTCTGACCGGTTCATATGCACGAGATATAAGGGTGTCTGTTTATGATGGTAAGATGCACCCGGTAGATTCAAATGAAATATCGTTCCGGCTGGCAGGAAGAAATGCTTTCAGTCAGGCTTTCAAGAAGGCCGGCCCAAAAATTATGGAACCGATTTATGAAGTTGAGGTGCTTGTACCTTCAGACAGAATGGGAGATGTTATGAGCGATTTACAAGGTAGAAGAGCAATTGTTCAGGGAATGACCAGTGAATCGGGATTTGAAAAGATTATTGCCAAGGTTCCGTTGGCTGCAATGGACAGGTATTCGACATCGCTTAGTTCTATATCAGGTGGCCGGGCCATGTATTCGATGAAGTTTTCGGAATATGCACCGGTTCCTGGAGAAATCCAGGAAGAGCTTCTTAAAGCATACGAGGAAGAAGAACAGGAAGAATAAAATAATATTTACTACCAAAAAACCCCGGGAGAACTCCCGGGGTTTTTTGTTCTGTAAAACTAAGATGAAACCTGTGAATTGATACATCTTAAAGAAATTTTCGAAATACTTTATCAGTCTACTTTCCACGAAACAAATATACAAATCCTGTTTTTTGTGTATCCTTATATTTTTTCATTTGAATTTTGTTACTCACCGATTCAAAGGCGACAATATAATCGACAATATAATAGTAGATGCCTTCATTTGCCTTTCTTTTGGAGTTCATGACCGAACCGTCCCATCCAGGCCAGTCCCTCATATTCCCTGAAAACTCATGTACTTTCTGTCCGTACCTGTTAAAAATAGTAATCGTACAGGCAAATATAGACACATCCTCTGTTCTGAAAACATCATTTAGCTCATCACCATCAGGAGAAAAGGCATTTGGAAATTTAATGGAATCTTCTCCCATAAATGTTGGCTGGGCAATGGTTATTTCTGCAACAGATGAATCAATACATTCCCTGGGTTTCGGTGAAAAGGTATACAGAATGGTTTGATAAGTTCCGGGGTAGTAAAATTCATGTACAATGGTATCGGTTAAATTATAAAAAGTCGTGTCTTTTGTATTATCACCAAATTTTAGATTAAACCTGGTAGCATTCCTGGATTCGTTATTGTAAAATTTGTATTTGGCCGGAGCCGAGATATTTTTCGACTCATAATCTTCTGTATAATAATCTCCAAACTTTTTAGGATAAAAATTGGGGTTATTTAAAGCAATATGCTCATTTCCGATAACCGATTTAGACTTAACCGCAATATAGTGTACGGTATCAGTTCGTTCCAGTTTGAATTTTGAATCAGTGACTGTTTGAATATAAGTGGTGTTATCATAGGGAGGAATTGCAACGATGGCATTTTCAAAACTGGTTGTCGGCATGGATCCTTCCTCGGTATCTTTTTCCCAGGTGATATTATAGGATGTGCTTATTGAGGTAACCGAGTCAATTCCCGGAATATTATATGGATAAGTTCCCACTGGTTTTTTTGACCGGATGGTGGTGATTTTACATGTGGTATAGTCTACAGGAATATTCCCTTCATTATCCTTAGTGGTAATCTCAGCTTTAAAATCATGAAATATTACCCAAACCTGCGATGTATCAATAGTTGCGCCTTTGCTCCTAATCAATCTGTAGCCTGCAAACGTAGTAATGGTGTCTATTTTAGAGGATATTCCTGTTACAGCAAAGACAAATGAATAATCGAGGGTTGTCGTATCATATTTGTACCATGAAAATGCCCAACCTGAGGTACTATCAGGTGAATCAGCTGTAAGGGTGATTTCTGTTTTGTCGCCATAATCCGGTTCATTAAATACAAATACGGAATCTTTGTATGGGGCATATTGAACCGTGTCGCCATAATGTGCATCCGGACTATACATCTGGGAAATTCCCGAAACGGATAGAAGGAGTAAAAAACTTAGTGTATATGTTTTAAACATGTTCAGGCAACTGCTTTCAATAATAAACATAAGCTTTTTGAAAATATTTTATTTTGTCTGAAATTATTTAATGTATTCTAACTGTCCGGAAATATATTTGAATTTTTGCAATGATAATAAATATTAACAATACACGAAAAATAAAATCTAAATTTATAAGGTATCGAAGATGTTAATTAATCCTTTATAAAAATTTTAGTACATCCTTCACTTTAATGTATGCATGTGTTAATTTTGGGGTTCCTAAAAAGTTTTAACAGCATTAGGTGTTTTGTGTAATTGTGTTATATGCTGATATATAGCACAGTTCGTGTAAAAAATAAAAATATCATTAAATAAATTTATTACAAGGTTAGGAAACAGATAGTGAAGGAAGATTTTTTAAAAGAATTAAATAAAGCCCAGCTGGAGGCGGCAGTAAATTCCGAAGGGCCATCGCTGGTGATTGCGGGTGCAGGTTCCGGGAAAACCCGGGTTCTTACCTATCGAATTGCATATCTGCTGAAACAGGGCGTGCAACCGGGACAGATTCTGGCACTTACGTTTACAAACAAGGCAGCCAGTGAAATGAAAAGCCGTATAGGCAAACTGGTTGGAGATGAACTTGCCAGATACCTTTGGATGGGAACTTTCCATTCTGTTTTTGCAAGAATATTAAGGTATGAGGCCGGGAATCTGGGATATGATTCAAACTTTTCCATATATGACACTTCGGATTCAAAAAGCCTGGTGAAGTCCATCATTAAGGAATTGAAGCTCGAAGATCAAACCTATAAGCCAGGGGAAGTGTTTGGGAGAATTTCAAGCGCCAAGAATAACCTGATTACGGCCCAGGCTTATAACAACAATGCGCAGATAATTCAACGCGACAGAATGGCACGAAAGCCGCAAATAGGAGATATTTACAGAATTTATGTGAGCAGGTGCAAAAAGTCCGATGCAATGGATTTTGATGATCTGTTGCTCAACACCAATATTCTTTTCCGTGATTATCCCGATATTCTTAAAAAATACCAGGAACGGTTTTCCTATATTCTTGTAGATGAATACCAGGATACAAACTATTCACAATATTTGATTGTGAATAAACTGGCAGCAGTTCACAAAAATGTGTGTGTTGTCGGTGACGATGCCCAGAGTATTTATTCATTCAGGGGAGCAAAAATTGAAAATATCCTGAATTTCAGAAATGACTATCCTGATTATAAACTATATAAACTGGAACAAAACTATCGTTCCACGCAAGTTATTGTGAATGCTGCGAATAGCATTATTGAAAAAAACGCATCGCAAATACACAAAAAAGTCTGGTCAAAAAACGACGTGGGTGAAAAACTTAAAGTAGTAGAGAACCTTACCGATAATGAAGAGGGATTTTTTGTTTCCAATTCAATTCTCAATCTTCAGCTTTCTGAACAACAGCTTTACAGCGATTTTGCCATACTTTATCGCACCAATGCCCAGTCCAGGATATTTGAAGAATCGATGCGTAAAAGAAATATACCGTATAAAGTATACGGCAGCATTTCGTTCTATCAACGAAAAGAAATAAAGGACGTTCTCGCATATCTGAGAATGGTAGTAAATCCCCGTGACGATGAAGCCTTGAAGCGAATTGTCAATTATCCTGCAAGGGGAATAGGAAATGTCACCGTCGAAAAACTTGAAGAATATGCAGCTTCATCAGAATTATCCATCTGGGAAGTGTTGGAAAATATGGATTCTGCAAAAATAGGATTGAACAGAGGTACCACAGAGAAACTTTCTCAATTCAAAAAACTGATTCAGGAATTTCAGAATAGCGCGCAAAATCTGGACGCCTATGACCTTGCCCAAAATGTAGCATCAAAATCGGGAATATTAAAAGATTTGTATAATGGACAAACGGTAGAAGAACGAAGTAAAATTGAAAATATAGAGGAACTGTTGAATGCAATTCGGGAATTTGTTGAAAACAATTCCAATCCGGAAGATAAAGCCACTATTGATAAATACCTTGAAAATGTGTCGCTGTTGACCGATATGGATAACGAAAAAGAAGAGGACAAAAATAAAGTGACCATTATGACGATGCATTCGGCTAAAGGACTGGAATTTAATAACGTGTATATTGCCGGTGTCGAAGAGCGACTGTTCCCTTCTGCAATGTCAATGGATAATCCACGCGATTTGGAGGAGGAACGAAGATTGTTTTATGTCGCTGTTACACGAGCCAAAAAACGTGTATATATTACGTATGCAAAATCGAGATATCGCTGGGGAATGCCTACCGATTGCACCCCCAGCAGATTTATAGCGGATATCGATTCCCAATATGTTGACCTGCCTAAGACAAACAAAACGGGAGCATTTATATTCGATGAAATTGAAGAAAACCCAAAACCTTTTTTTAAAAAGAAAATAAGTGAAGAAATAAATTCAGATTCGTTTTCCACTGGAAATAAAAGGCTGAAACGGATTGATAAAGTCACCGGTACCAAAGGAAATATTATCGGTTACCAGCCTGATCCGAATTTCAAGCCTGATAATCCGGACCTGATTCAAATTGGAATGAGGATAGAACATCAGCGTTTTGGGATCGGCAAGGTTATTCATATGGAGGGAGTTTCTCCCGATAAAAAAGCAACCGTTTTTTTCAAAGCTCTGGGTGAGGAAAAGCAGTTGTTATTGAAATTTGCCAAACTGCGAATTGTAAAGTAGAATTCCATTATCTTTGAAAATTTTCAAAAATTCAGGGTATTTTCAATGATTTCAGTTGATCAGTTGAGTGTTAGTTTTACCGGAGAAGATATTTTCAGGAATGTTTCGTTTCTGATAAATCCGAGAGACAAGGTAGGCCTTGTAGGTAAAAACGGTGCAGGTAAAACCACTTTGTTGAGGGTATTTATGGGTCTTCAAAAACCCGATAGCGGCGAGGTAGTTGTCCCGGAGGATGTCTCTCTTGGATATCTTCCCCAGGAGTTGGTTGTAAAAGATACACGAACTGTATTTGAAGAAGTCTGCACTGCTTTTAGCGAGTTGAATAAAATTGAGAAAGATATTAAAAGGCTCACGGATGAAATTGCATTGAGGACAGATTATGAGTCGAAGGAGTATTTAAAGCTGATAGAAAAGCTGACAGAAAAAAGCGATCGTTTTCAGCTTCTTGGAGGGGGAAACAAAAATGCAGGCGTGGAGCAAACCCTTATCGGACTGGGTTTTGATAGAAAAGATTTTCAAAGGCCAACCCACGAATTTAGCGGAGGATGGAGAATGCGAATCGAACTTGCCAAAATTATTCTTCGTTCTCCGGATGTGTTTCTGTTGGATGAACCTACAAATCATTTGGATATAGAATCTATTCAATGGCTCGAAGATTTTCTTAAAAACTACTCCGGAGGAGTGTTATTGATATCTCACGACAGGGCTTTTCTCGACAATATAACCAATCGGACCATTGAAATTTCACTGGGAAAAATCTATGATTACAAGGTATCCTATTCACGGTTTGTCGATCTCAGGAAAGACCGCCGTGAACAACAGTTGTCAGCATATCGTAACCAACAGAAGACCATTGAAGACACCAGGGATTTTATTGAAAGGTTCAGGTATAAAGCAACCAAGGCAGTACAGGTACAGTCTCGTATTAAACAGTTGGAAAAAATTGAACTGATTGAGATTGAGGAGGAAGACATTGCCTCTATGAATATCAGATTTCCTGCTGCACCAAGATCCGGAACAGTGGTTTTTGAAGCCAAAGATATTTCAAAGAATTATGGAGATTTACAGGTGCTTCATGCTATTAATATGGTCATTGAACGTGGAGAAAGAGTGGCCTTTGTGGGCAGAAACGGAGAAGGAAAGACAACTTTGTTGAGAATCATTACCGGAGAGCTTGACTATCATGGAACACGCAAAATAGGTCATAATGTCAATCTGGGTTATTTTGCCCAAAATCAGGACGAATTGCTGAATGGTGAAAAGACTGTGCTTCAAACCATCGATGATATTGCAGTGGGGGATATTCGTCCCAAAATAAGAGATATTCTCGGAGCTTTCTTGTTTGGCGGTGAAGATGTTGACAAAAAAGTAAAGGTTCTTTCAGGTGGGGAACGTTCACGGCTGGCAATTGCCAAACTTCTTCTGGAGCCATATAATTTGCTGGTATTGGATGAACCGACAAACCACCTGGACATGCGATCAAAAGATGTATTGAAACAGGCATTGCTCAAATATGACGGAACACTTATTATTGTTTCGCATGACAGGGAATTTCTTGACGGATTGGTAACCAAACTTTATGAATTTAAAAACAGAAAGATTTCCGAACATCTGGGGGGCATATACGATTTTCTGAAAAAGAAGAAGATTAATACGCTCAGGGAACTTGAGTTAAAGACAGAAACAGAACCAAAGCAACCCCGGATAAATGGAGGAATTATTTCTAAAAAGGATTATACTGAAAGGAAAAATCTTGAACGCGATATCCGGAAATTGAGCAACCAGGTAACCAATGTAGAAAATAAAATCGATGAATTGGAACAGAAAATTGCTGCCATGGAAAAGATTATAGCAAATCCGTCAGAAAATTCGGAACTAATTAATGAACCTGGTTTTTTTGCAAAATATGAGGAGCAAAAAAAGAATCTGACGAATGAAATGTGGAACTGGGAAAAGCTGCACATGGAACTGGAATCGATAAAAAACAAAAGAAAATAAGTAACTTTAACGTTATTATTTCATCAGTATATAATTTAAATTTAATGGTCTCATGGAACCCACTTGCAGAGTTAATTATATTCAAGCATGTTTGTGTTTGCAAAACAGGTGGGTCTCATAGGTTATTTGTATAAAAAATGAAGAGTTGCACTTATATCCTTCTTATAATCCTGCCACTGGCAATTGGCTGTTCAGCCCATGTTAAAACGCCAAAGCAACGGAATGTAGCCAAACTCTATAATCCTTCAAGTACAAAGATTCACCCGGTATTTTCTGTGTACCATCAAGATGATAATAACTCATATTTATATGTTAAAATTTTTCCAAAAGAATTATTATACAGCCAGGCCAATCCCGAAGGCGTGTACAGGGCTACATTTCAGGTAACTTATAGCCTTCACGAGATAAATAATCCTGAAGCAGCTGCGGCTGACAGCGGTACGTTTACCTATAATTTTGCGAAAGAATCAGCTGAACAAAGGGTGATAAAAGAAATTTCAATCACTGCCGAACGAGGGAAAATGTACCAGCTGAAAATACAGGGAGTCGATATGATACGAAAAGAGGTGGTGGTTCGATATATATACGTGGATAAACGTTCGGAATTTTCGCAACAAAATTTCATGGTTATAGATGAGAAATCGCGTATACCTTTTTTTGCACCCTACGTTTTGGGCAATAGTCGATTTAATATTCGTTATGCATACCCCGATAAATTTAAAACTATATATGTATCGTATTACGGACAGGAGATGCCGTTGCCAAAACCATCATTTACAGTAATCAGAGAAAGCATATACCTTAGTCATCCCGACAGTATCTGGGTGCTTCCATATGATCAGAACCTTACGTATCAGTTAAGTTATCAGGGGATGTATTTTTTTCAGTTTGACACTACTGTGAAAGAGGGCCTAAGCATTCTAAACTTTGGTACTGATTTTCCCCGTATAAAAAAACCGGAAGAAATGATCCCTCCTATTGCTTATATCTCATCTGATGTAGAGTACAACAATTTACTGGATGCAACAAATAAAAAACTTGCGGTTGACGATTTCTGGCTTAAAAATGCTGAAGATATCGATCGGGCAAGAGAATTGATACGAATTTACTACACCCGTGTATTTTTTTCAAACTATTATTTCACTACCTTTAAAAAAGGCTGGAAGACCGACAGAGGTATGATTTATATATTGTATGGACCTCCTCAGGCTATCTATGTAGATGAGAATTCCGAAAAATGGATGTATTACAAAAAAAACTATGGAACCGCACTGACTTTTATTTTTGACCATGTACTCTCTCCCTATACCGAAAATAATTATGTGCTGGAACGAGCCGAAAGCAGCGAGGGTTATTGGAAACAGGCTATCGACTCATGGAAAAATGGCAGAGTATTTACCATCAATTAGTTTATTTTAATGATGACAAACTCTGCCTATAAGCACTCATCCTGCTACCTGATAATATCAAATACAAAGGGCAGTCCTGTGTTTTCTGAATTAATCTTCCGGATAAAATCAATATTCAAATGAATGGTAAGAAAAATTTAGCTTATGGTATACACCCTGTTGCTGAGGCAGTTCGTTCGGGTAAAACCATTGATAAAGTCCTGGTTAAATCAGGAACCGGTAATCATGCTATGGAAGAGCTCCTCAGACAAATTCGCAGATCCGGAATTCAAATACAGTTTGTCCCTGTTGAGAAGTTAAACCGTCTTACGGGGGGAAATCACCAAGGTATTGTTGCATTTCTTTCCGAGGTAGAATTTTACAAACTTGAAGAAATTATTCCATTTGTTTTTGAAAATGGAAAATCCCCCATGATCCTGGTTCTCGACGGGATTACCGATATACGAAACTTTGGAGCTATTGCACGGACAGCTGAATGTGCGGGGATTGATGCTATTTTAATTCCTTCAAAGGGTTCTGTAACGGTAAGCTCCGATGCCATTAAAACATCGGCGGGAGCATTGCATCACATTCCGGTATGTAAAACAAATAGTATGGTGGAATCTCTGAAATATATGCGTAGCAGTGGACTTACGTTGATTGGGGCAACGGAAAAAGCTTCTGATACTTGTTTTCAGGTTGATTACACGCTGCCTTGTGCATTAATTCTGGGAGCTGAAGATACGGGGATTTCACATAATGTGATTAAGATGACGGATTCGCTGGTTAAAATTCCGATGTACGGCACCATCAAATCACTTAATGTCAGTGTTGCAGCTTCAATCATCATGTATGAAGCGTTACGCCAACGTAAATTTACAGGTACGGAATAAGCTAATCCATTTCTTCCTCGTTTACAGGAAGTTGACGATCCACAAGCACATCCAGCGAAATAAATGTTTCTGTTCGTAAAATACCTTTTATAGATTGTATTTTATCTGCAAGTACTTTTCGCAAATGTTCATTATCTTTTGCATATACTTTAATAAACATAGCATATTGACCTGTAGTATAATGGCACTCAACAATTTCCCGAACTTTAAAAAGTTTTTCAGAAACATCATTGAACAGGCTCGCATTATCAAGATATATTCCGATATAAGCACAGGTATGATACCCCAACTTTTTTGGTTCGAGATTAAACTGGCTGCCAGATATAATACCTAATCGTATTAATCGTTGCACACGCTGATGAATAGCTGCTCCGGATACATCGCATTCCCTGGCTACTTCAAGAAAAGGAATTCTGGCATCTTTCAATAATATGGATAAGATTTTGCGATCGAGGTTATCAATTTGAAAGTTATTCCTCATATCTTTATTTAATAATAATATTTATTAATTTTTTTACCCTCTTTTATAATAAATTGATAGCAATATTACTAATATTAAAGTAAAAATAAAAAAATATTTGGATAATTTATAATAATCCAATACATTTGCTTTGCATTAAAAAATAACGGCAAATCTATAGATTTGGATTTCACTTAAAACTAAAAACAGAATACAAGCTTAAATTTTTAAAGGCAAAAGAATTTAGAACTTGGTTAGCGGGCGTGTATTTTCAGAGTATGTTGAGACCTAGAGTTTTAGTTTGAGTTTGAAAGTTATAAAATAAAGAAGATTGGAAAAGGATGCATTACTGCTAATTACTGCCATGTATCTTAAATAGCCCAAGCTCTTATGGTTTGGGCTTATTCGTGTATATCCGGGGAAAAATGATAATCAACGGATTCTTTTTTAGTCAATCTGAATTTTTATTTATATTTGTAACAAAACAATTTAACCTATGAGTAAACCATTAATTATTCCCAAAAACTATAAGAGTTTTCTAAATCTAAATGAGACAGAAAAGGCGATTAAACTGGTAAAAGATACCTTTCAACAGAATCTTTCAGCCGAACTTCGATTAAGAAGAGTAACTGCTCCCTTATTCGTATTGAAGGGAACGGGTATAAATGATGACTTAAATGGAGTTGAACAAAAGGTTTCTTTTCCTATAAAAGATATGGGGAATTCAATAGCCGAAATAGTCAACTCGCTTGCAAAATGGAAACGAATGGCATTAGCCGATTATGGTATCCAGAAAGGTTTTGGGATATACACCGACATGAATGCTGTCAGGCCTGACGAAGAACTTGATAACATTCATTCGCTTTATGTAGATCAATGGGACTGGGAGCTGGTTATTTCAAAGGAAGAGAGAACCCTTGAATTTTTGAAATTTATTGTAAGGAAGATTTATGAAGTTTTAAAAAGAACAGAATTTGTAATGTGCGAGCATTATCCAAACCTGGATCCAATTCTTCCGGATGAAATCACATTTATTCACTCTGAAGAATTACAGGTGCAGTATCCTAAATTATCACCAAGAGATCGTGAAAATGAAGCTGTAAAGAAATACGGGGCAATATTTGTTGTCGGTATAGGTGGTGAGCTTGCTGATGGAAAACCACATGACGGCCGGGCTCCTGATTATGATGACTGGACTACTCCAACCCGTACGGGATACAAAGGATTAAACGGAGATATCATCATTTGGAATCCGGTCCTTCAGTCGGCTTTTGAAATCTCATCTATGGGCATAAGGGTTGATAAAGAAGCATTGTTACATCAGTTGGAAATAACACAAACAACGGACAGAAAAGATTTGATATTCCACAAACGCTTAATCAATGGGGATCTTCCCCTTTCTATTGGAGGCGGATTAGGTCAGTCAAGAATTTGCATGTATTACCTGAAGAAAGCACATATTGGCGAAATCCAGTCCAGTATCTGGCCCAAAAGCATGATTGAAGAATGCAGGAAAAATAATATTATTTTGGTATAACGAAACTATTTTTAAACCTATGAGCCGAACCACCAGTTTTCGAATTGGTGGTTTTTTTATTTTCATTTCTTAATTATATATCCATAACCTGTTTGAAAAATCCAAAAGCAGAAAATAAAATTCTTTACCAAAATTCCATCCGGAACCTTTAAAAACCACTCTTTGAAAGGTTCCTTTATGCGGTAAAAGTCATCTGTTGGTTTAGAAAAAATATTTTATTTTCAAATACCCATAATAAACATATGGTAGGTTGAAATAAAAAGCCTCATTATTTCAATCAAAGTATAATTTAAAAGAGGATATTATTTAAAATTATTAACAAAAATTTGAAATAACCCTACAAACTATTATATTTGTGACATGAATAATGAAATAATATTTAAATTAACTATCAGAATTATAAAAACTAATGAAAATGAACATTTTAAAGAGCAAGCCTGTACTTTTAACCACAATTCTTTTAATGGTTACGGCAGGCAGTATTTTTGGCGCTGATGGTGTAGTAGTTGATACGGGTGTTACTTCCTGGATGCTTACATCTACTGCATTAGTACTATTAATGGTTCCGGGTTTGGCCATGTTTTATGGCGGCCTGGTTCGTACTAAAAATGTGATGGGTACCATGATGCACAGCTTCACTGCAATGGGAGTTATGGCTGTATTGTGGGTTATTATGGGTTATGCCATGAGTTTTGGAGGAAATGTTCTCGGAGGTTGGTTTGGCTGGAATAAAGATTACTTCTTCCTGAAAGGGATAGACAACAAAATTCTGGAAGCCGGCGTTCCGGAATACGTCTTCTCTATGTTTCAGGGAAAATTTGCAATTATTACACCCGCATTGATAGCCGGCGCCTTTGCCGAAAGAGTAACCTTCAAAGGTTATGTAGTATTTATTGCCCTTTGGGGAATCCTGGTGTACAATCCACTTTGCCACTGGGTATGGGCAAGCGATGGATTTCTCTATAAAATGGGGGCCATCGATTTTGCCGGGGGTACAGTTGTTCATATTTCAGCCGGTATCAGCGGACTTATTGCAGCTATTTATTTGGGTAAACGAAGAGGATATCCGACCACTGCCATGCCGCCTAGCAACCTAACCATGACCATGATAGGAGCCGGATTACTTTGGGTTGGCTGGTTTGGTTTTAACGCTGGTAGCAGCGTGGGCGCTGGGTTATTAACAACTCAGGCTCTCACTGCCACTCAGGCAGCAGCTGCATCAGGTGCAATTACTTGGATGTTGATTGAAGGACTTCATCATGGAAAATCTACTGCTCTTGGTTTTGCATCCGGTATTCTTGCCGGATTGGTAGCTATAACACCTGCGGCTGGAGTTGTTCAGCCCTGGGGAGCTTTGGTGCTAGGAGCTCTGGCAGCAACAATCTGTTATTTTGCTGTAATTATGAAAGGAAAACTAGGATATGATGACAGTCTGGATGCATTTGGTATACATGGTGTTGGTGGTATTATTGGTGCCTTGTTGCTAACATTCTTTATGAGAGGCTCGCATACCATTACTGAGGTATTTCATCAGTTTAGCGTGCAGGCGACGGCTGTCGGAATAGCAATTGCCTATGCTGCGGTTGGAACTCTGATTCTTTTATTTGTGATTAACAAATTCGTTGGATTGAGAAGTGAAGACAAAGACGAAATGAAAGGACTGGATGATTCATATCATGGGGAAAATGGTTACGGAATGATGAACCTCAGTTAATATGTTAAAATAGTTGATTAAAATTCTTTAATACAAAAAAAATGAAATTAATAACAGCCATCATAAGAGAAACAAAGCTCGATCAGGTTCGTGAAGCTTTAATACACAATGAAATTACACGAATAACCGTGGTGCGTGTTTCAGGACATGGTCAACAATACGATGAAGATATTTATCGTGGTAGAATAGTCATCCCCAACTTAATACCAAAAGTAAAGCTCGAAATAGCAGTAAATGATGAATTTGTGGATGTTACAGTTAACACCATCATGAATAATGCACGAACGAATTCAAAAGGTGAAGTGGGTGACGGTAAAATCTGGATTCTGCCCATTGAAGAATGTATAAGAATCAGAACCGGTGAAAAGGGAGGAAAAGCAATATAATTTCCATACCTTTTGCTTCAGATATTCCAAAAAAAGGGCTGCTATTTTAAGCAGCCCTTTTGGTTATATATGGAGTTTAAAACTGGTTCAAGTCTACCTGTACCTCTTCTTTTTATCCTGCCAGTATTTTGTATATTTATCCTGGGATACAATGCCAACCGGACCTTCGTATATACCACCCTTTCCATTTGCATCAAAAACTCTTACGGCAATAATATTTCCAGTTTCCTTAAACTGAATATCTTCCGGTGGATAGTATCCGCGAAATTCATCCCAATAGCCATAAGTTTGTATTTCGTTGCTGTCGACAGCAAATTTTCCGGTACTACCGACTAATTTACCATTAATATAAACTTCGTCAATATCATCTATTTTGCCTGCAAGTACAACCAGTTTTTCCTGCAGCAGTTCTTTGGGCAGATCAAACTCTTTACGATACCATGCATAACCGTCATAATTTCGGTGATTCTGTTCTTCCCAGTTTTCTGGTACCTTTAATGTTTCCCATTTGCTATCGTTATAATTTTCATTCTTCCAGATCAGAGAATCCTGCAGATGAAATTTCCAATCTCCTTCCAAACTTACATCCACCGGTATCATGTCTGAGGTATAAATGCCAATTTTACCTCCTCTGATTCCTCCGGATTCCTGGCCATCAAATACCCGCACGGCGATGGTATTATCGCCTTTGTAGTTAATCAATGCAGGAGGAATAAGATATCTGCGTTGTACCTGGTAAGCTCCCTTATAGTTGGGAGGAAAACTACCAGTACTTCCAATCAACCGGCCATTAAAATAAACTTCATCCACATCATCTATTTTACCTAAATATAAATACAGGTTTGACTTATCAGATTTCTTTGGAATTCTGAATTGTTTTCTATACCAGGCATATCCGTTATAGCCTCTGTATCCGTGTTCTTCCCACGAAGACGGAACATAAATTCTGTCCCAGTTTTTATCATCAAAAGACGGATCTGCCCATTGTTTGTTATCTCCTATTGAAAACTTCCATCGTCCTTTAAGTTGTTCAACATAATCCGGGTTATATTCGCATGAACCCAATACGATCGTTATTGGAATGATAATCAGCAATAATCTTTTTTTCATCAGTATTTAATTTAATATTTAATTTTCAGAAGAAACCCACATGTTTAAAAATCATGCAGGTTTCATAAAATTAATCTTGCTTAAAAGAGTGTTATTTTTTATTCTTTTTATCAATATAAGCGCCTATTAGCAAGCTGATTCCGCCAAAGAGAAAGATAGAAGAAAAATAAGGTACATTCTCGTTGTGGAAGGCATCTGTATAATAATACATCAGATGACCTACGATAATACCCAGGGCAATGCCAATCAGAAATATTCCTGCTTTAAGCGCAAAGTTGCCACTCTGTTTAAATTCACTATTGAAGATTGCCGGATCACTTCCTTTTTGGATGATAGCCATTTTTTCTTTATTTGCATTTCTCAGATAAACAATTCCCAGGATTATGCCTGTAATTGCACCGAAAATAACTAAAAGTATTAAAACTGCTCCTATTGGTCCCATAATTCATTAATTTTAAAAGTTATTTTATTTGATTTCCGAAACATATGACGCGTCACTTTACAAGTCGGTTACAAAAAAAATAATTTTATTTTGATGTAACCGGTACAACGTGTCCGTCGTCTAATCTGGTGATGACTTTTAAGAAAGATAGTTATTATATTGACAGGGTTCTGGAAGGCAAAA
Organism: uncultured Bacteroidales bacterium; assembly: GCA_963781805.1. Classification (GTDB taxonomy): domain Bacteria; phylum Bacteroidota; class Bacteroidia; order Bacteroidales; family UBA10428; genus JAFGPL01. Next base: position 2,228,750 of record CAWAHF010000004.1, on the reverse strand, counting down.
CCTCGGAATATGCCATGCTTATTGATAAATATAAAGATATGGTATTTACCATTACGTATAGAATTACAGGAAATCGTGAAGACGCCGAAGAAGTTTCTCAGGATGTATTTCTTAAAGCGTTCAATGGACTGGCTGAATTCAGAGGTACTTCCAAATTTTCTACCTGGCTATATAAAATTGCATACAATCAATCTGTTTCCAGGATTCGTAAGAAGAAAATTGATGTTTATTCATATGACGGAATGGACATGAATATTTCCGAATTGCACGGAGAGACAGATACAAACCTTGAACAATTGGATCAGATTCCTGTTGAATATCTGAAAAAAGCATTTGCTCTTTTGGAAGAAACAGACAGGGTACTGCTTACATTATATTATCAGGATGATTGCAGTGTGAAAGAAATTTCCGGGATTACCGGATTAAGTCATTCGAATGTAAAAATCAGGCTTTTCAGAGGCAGAAAAAAACTGATAAGCACACTGGAAAAAATTTTACAAACCGAATTAATTGATTTGATTTAATAAAATGAACAGGACGGACAAGAAAATGAAAGAGCTTTTTAATAAGATAGGTCTGGAACAGCCTTCAGCCAATTTTACTTCAATGATTATGGATAAAATAGGATTGGAATATAAACCTGTGCCGGTAAAGAAAAGTATTTTCAGAGGTTACGGTTTTATGCTGAGTTATATAGCCGCTATTCTTATATTAATTCCTTTAGTGATTCCGGTTATCAGGCATCTGATCAGAGTTGACATTCATTTGGTTGATATAGATTTTAGTGCTATTCGTGAATGGTTTAACCAGATACTTGCGTTATTTTCTCAAATTAATCTTTCTACAAGTATTATAATTTCAATTGCCTGTTCGTTAATGATTGGAATTTTTGCGTTCAATTCTTTTATGGACTTGCGGAAAAAGACAATAAATTTTAGTTAAAACCATACGAAACAAATATCTTCAATTTACTTTTACTGATAACTATCCAATCATTTTTTCAATTTGTCATTAATCTTTAGTTTATGAATGGTACAGTATTTTTTTCTGCCTTCAGGAAAGAATTATTGGTATTTCATTTGTTAATGAATAATAGCCATTACCTGCCCAAAAGCTTATAATTTAATTACAGGGATGAACATTTTTATATCTTTACTAACTATTTTGTGTTATTTTTTCCAAAATGGTTATAAACTGTTATAATAAACAAATAATCATTAAAAAAGTGAAAACGTAAGATAGATATTAATTACAAATTAGCTATTTTTGCAATTCTTTTACACCGAATTATAACATAACAGAATTAATTTTTAACAATTTAGCATAATGTGCGGATTTACAGTATATACAGGCAGTGATAAGATGCTTAAGCTAAGCGTGGCGCATGACTTTAAGAAAGTAAAATACCGGGGGCCTGATAACTCACATACCGAAGATTTTGGTGAAAACGGTTGGATAGGATTTCACAGATTGAAAATTATAGATATTTCAAACAATGGAAATCAGCCTTTGGTTCACAAGAACATTCATTTGGTTTGTAATGGTGAAGTATATAATTACAAGCAACTTAGAGAGAGGTATAAAGATTCGTATGATTTTAAATCAGAGAGTGACTGCGAAGTAATTATTCCCCTTGTAATGGACAAAGGATTGAAACAGGCTGCCCTGGAACTGGATGCGGAATTTGTATTTGTGATTTACGACGCTGACAAAAAGAAATATTATGCCGGACGCGATCCTATCGGAATTCGTCCGATGTTTTACGGATTCTCTGAATTTGGAGAAATACTTTTTGCAAGCGAGATGAAGGCATTGCATGGAATATGTGAAGAAATCAAACCTTTTCCTCCGGGATATATCTACGATGGTGAAAAATTTGTTTGTTTCAGGGACATTGGGCTGGTTAAAAAAGTAAGCAAAGATGAACTTGAAGATGTTTTCAAAAATATAAATCATTTACTTACTGAAGGTGTGAGGAAACGGTTGCAAGCCGATGTACCTGTAGGATTTCTTTGCAGTGGAGGTCTCGACTCCAGCCTGGTATGCGCCATTGCGGCAAGAATGCTCGATAAACCTATAAGAACTTTTGCTGTAGGGATTGATAAAGATCCGATAGATACAAAGTATGCAAGAATCGTGGCTGACTATTTGGGTGCGGAGCATACCGAAGTACTTTTTAAAAAGCAGGATATTTTCGATACACTAAGTACATTAATTTATAATATAGAGACCTGGGATATTACCACCATCCGGGCATCTATGGGAATGTACCTTGTATGCAAATACATTGCTGAAAATACTGACGTTAAGGTGCTTATGACAGGAGAGATAAGTGATGAGATCTTCGGTTACAAATACACCGATTTTGCACCATCTCCTGAAGAGTTTCAGAAGGAGGCAGTAAAACGGATTCGTGAAATATATATTTATGATGTGCTTAGAGCCGATCGATCAATTTCTTCCAACGGGCTGGAAGCAAGGGTGCCTTTCGGCGACCTGGATTTTGTGGAATATGTAATGAGCATCCGTCCCGAATTGAAAATGAACTTTACAGGGATAGGAAAATACATACTGCGAAAAAGTTTTGAAGGAGATTACCTGCCGCATGATATCTTATACCGGGAAAAAGCAGCATTTTCTGATGCTGTAGGTCACAGCGTGGTAGACAATCTGAAAGCTTACGCCGAAGAGCTTTATTCGGATGAGGAACTAAGTGCTGCACAGAATAAATATACGTTTGCACCTCCTATTTCGAAGGAATCGCTGATGTACAGGAATATTTTTGAACTGCATTTCCCAGGCAGGGCGCCTCTGATCAAAGATTTCTGGATGCCAAACAAAGAATGGGAAAACTGCAATGTGAACGATCCCAGTGCAAGGGTATTGCCTAACTATGGTAAAAGCGGAGAATAGTTATTCCGGAGAATACAGGAATTCAGTTATTGTCCTGAGGTAATTTCGGTTTTGCGTTTAATATTCTTTTCATGTGATTTGGTATTTTCATTTTATGGTTTTGTATTCCCGTAACGTAATTCAATGTTCTCGCTTTGTTTATCAGTATCCTTGGATTGTTGAGGGATGAACTTACTTGGCAGTGTAAAATACTTTCCTTAAATTTTGAGAATCGTGTGGTGTTTGAAAATCTGCGTAAATAAAGATATTCACTTAAATTTTGCTTAATCCATCACCCTGCTGTTTCTTTTTCCCTTGTGAAACAGGGTCTCAAGAATATCACCTTCTTTGAGTACCGAACCATCTTTAATCAATCTGCCATGGGATCGGGTAATGGAGTAACCCCTCTTCATTGTTTCGGAAGGATTCAGGTATTGGTTTCTTTGTTCGAGCATCGTTAGATTCAGTTTCATACGGGCAAGTCCCGACCTGGAAAGTTGTCCGGTTATCTTTTTGAAAATACCCAGATGATTTTCTGCCTGTAGCATTCTTCCTTTTATGATGAGCCGGATTTTTCCTGAAACTTCTTTCATTTTTTGCAGATTGTTTGCTATGGTGTTAGATGTGATGGATTCCAGATTATTTTTTTTGCTCTCCATCCGGAGTTGCTGATTTGTTAGTAATTTTCTTACTGCCATGGAAAACCGGATTCCCGTTTTCATCACATATTCATTTTCCAGAGATATTTTTTCACGTACCTGTTCAGCAATTGCAGCAGTTAATTCATCCAATAACTCATCTTCATCCAGAAATTCTGAAATAAGAAATTCTGCAACTGCGGTGGGTGTTTTCAGACTGGTATGGGCGACCAGATCTACAATGGTTTCATCCTGCTCATGACCGATGCCAGTTAATACCGGCAGGGGAAACTGGGCAATATGCAATGCCAGGCGGTAATTATTAAATGAGGCCAAATCCGCCTGGGACCCTCCGCCCCTGATAATCACAACAACATCAAAAAGAATTTCATATTGATGAATCGATTCCAATGCTCTGATAATTGTTTGTTCGGTTTCGTCCCCCTGCATAATTGCCGGAAAAAGTTTAATATGAAATCCAAAATGATACTCGTTATTTTCCAGCTGATCTTTGAAATCACCGAAACCTGCAGCTGTTTTTGACGATATAACAGCGATTCGTTTTGGAAGCCGGGGGACCTCTAGTTCCTTATTCATATCAATTACACCTTCCTCAGTCAACCGGTTGATGATTTCCTGTTTCTTCCTGGCAAGTTCTCCAACAGTAAACGAAGGCTCTATATCTATGATGTTCAGGCTCAAACCGTAGATTTCGTGAAATTCAACCGTTACCCTTATAAGAATTTTGATACCGGCTGCCAGCCTCGTACCGGTAGATGTTTCAAAATAAGGCCGGATCATGCGATACGTGGCGGACCATATCGTAGCCCTGGCCCTGGCTTTCAGGTAATCGGTTTTTTCATTTTTTTCTAGCAGTTCAAGATAACAATGTCCGCTTGCATTTACCTTCAGTTCGCTGATTTCGCCAATTACCCAGTAGGTTGGTTCCACATTTTCCTTAACGATTTCTTTTATCTTTTTATTTAATTCAAACAGACTTAATGGTTGCGATTGCATCAGGATACGTTTTATTGTTTTAGAATTACCTTGGTGGAGTTTCCAAACTTGCTTTGAAGTCTCATAAAATAAACTCCTGGTGCCAGATGGGAAAGATTTTCAATAAGAATTAAGTTATATCCGGTGGTGAGGGTGATTTCAAAATTATTTACCGACACCCCTGTTGTATTGTAGACTGTTAGCGTAGCAATTTCATCGTCATCCGATTCAGTGCTAAGATAAAATTCATTCCTGAAAGGATTTGGAAAGAAATTGAATGCGAAAACCGTATCCCGGACCGACCTGTATTTTGCCTTCAACATAAGATTTGCTTTATAAAAATCAGGAATCCCGTACCCATAAATGTTATCAGGGTTGGTATACCTGTCACTGCTCTCCTGAATGGCATTGAATATTTCCATGTTGGTTGCAGATCTGTTTGCCTGCCATAAACAGGCCGACAAACCTGTGATGATTGGCGACGAAACTGAAGTGCCGTTTGTCATGGTTAGTAATCCCGCAGAACTGATTACGTGTGTTCCCAGACCGACTGCACAAACATTGGGTTTGATTCTTCCATCGGCAGTCGGACCCCTGGAGCTGAAATAGGCAATATTGCCCCCAAAATCAATCGCGCCAATGGATAAAACACTGTCGGCATCCGCCGGGGCGCCAATATACTTCCAGTCGGTCGTGCCATCGTTTCCAGCGCTGTTTACCACTAACATTCCTTTGGAGGCTGCAATATCAGCCCCTATGGAAATGTGGGTTGTATTGCCGTCCATATCGCTGTAGGTATGATTTTCTTCTGGATCATCGAACCGTGTATATCCCAGCGAAGTATTAATCACATCCGCACCGGCACTATCTGCAAATTCAGCGGCTGATACCCAGTTATCCTCTTCGATGAGGTATTCACTCGATACATCTTCCGATCTCAGAAGCCAGAAGGATGCGTCGGGAGCTGTACCTGTCAGAATGCCAGGTAAATTGCTTCCGATTACCGACAAAACGGTGGTTCCATGACTATATTCGTTGAAGATATTGGACGAGGGATTAACAAAATCGCGATAACCCAATATCTGATGATTGTTCCACAATTTTTGAAAAGCGTTTACGATATCCGCATTTTTGAAACCGGCATCAATAATGGCTATTACCATTCCTTTTCCGGTGTATCCCAGGGTATGCAGTTTATCGCCATGGTGAATGTGAATCTGGTCAAATCCTATCCCATAGTCAAAACCTGTTGCATCCAGGCATGAATTCAAGCCTGTTAATGCTGAAGCAGATTTAGTTTCCGGGGACGGTTTAACGCGCTGAATTTTCTTAACAAAATCAAGCGAGTATAATAAAGCAACCTGTACTGAATCAATATTGCCTGTAACCACTGCATTCAACCATTTCGATGTGTTAATAATCGGAATGCCCAGTTTTGTCAGGCTGTCACAATAAAATGTTGACACCGGCAGGTCGTTTTCCCGGATGGGGATATGTTGATTTGTCCTTCGTTGAATAGCACGGGCAGAAAGAAATTGTTCTGGATGTTCAATGGAATAAGAACTATGATTTTTATCTGTAAATTGAACCCAATACCAACCTGAAAACTGTTGAGCATTTAAAAAATTGCAGAGGACTGAAAACAAAATGGTATTGAAATACAGCTTCATTTCATATTAATAGTCATAATCGTTATCCCTGTTTCTCTGAAAGAATTCGTTTGCATCGGGTTCGGTAATTTTACCAATATTTTGTTCTATTTTTTTAAAGTATTCCTGCTGTTGTTCCGAAAGTTCTTTTTCATTTTGAGCTTTACCGCTTACAAAAAGTACCTCATTATTTACTGTTCCATCCTGGTTATAATAAATCCACTTACCTTCCCTCATATCATTTGTGTAATGCCCTTTTACCATAGGAATATTATTGGGATAATAAACATAAAAATCGCCCGATAGTTTACCATTGGCGTATCCTCCCCTAAGCCTGAAATTTCCATCTTCGAAAAACTGTTCCCAACCTCCGTCTTTCACATTGTTTTTCCATTCGATTTTGTCGAAATATTTGCCATTTGGATAATAATGACATTCCAGTCCCTGTTTAATCCCATCTTTATAGGTTTCGCTCGATTTTAGCGTATGATCATAATAGCTGTAATATTTCCACACACTGTCTTTTTTTAAGTTATGATAAAATCCTTCCGAGGCAAGGGTTCCATCTTCGTAATAAAGTTTTGCAGAGGCATAATCTCCCTTTTCATTAAAATGAATTAACGCCTTAAGATTTCCACTTTCAAAATACCGCTGCAGTTCACCGGCAGGTTTGTCATTTTTAAAATATCCCCTGTACATTAAATTACCATTGGGATAATATTTTTCCCACCACCCCTGTTTTAATCCATTGGCGCCGGTTTGATTAAAGATTGTATCCTGCAGGTTTAAATTACAAAAACTATTTAATGATATCATAATCAGGAATATAAACAAAAAACAATATTTCATCATCAGGTAAATTGGTTAATAATTTATAAAGTTAAAATTATAAATAATGCTTTTAAGTTTTATAGCGGTGAATTGTAAAATTTATTGCCAACAGGTAACAGGAATTATTAGGTTGATATTCTTCCTGTTCACATTCCGTTGATAATAATCACGGTGAACTGATCTCCGGTTAAAAAAATATTTTGTAATTTGCTGTTTTTAAACTAATAAATAAATGACAACCTTTGAAGCGATAAGGTGAATAATAGTTCGTTTATATATTGGTTAGCTGCAATTAAAGCGAATTGAAAATAACTTGATTTATAAATATTTAAAATGAGATTACAATGACAATACTAATTTTGATTTTGGGAATTTTATTCGGTGCAACATTACAATATGCAAGTCTGAATAAATTTAATGTGATTAGTGGACTGGCAATAAGAGAAAATTTTTCAGTTGCCAAAGCAATTGCATTAGCGATAGGAATTGGAATTATATTACTTAATATAGAAATAGCATTTGGATTCGCGTCCTATCATGTAAAACCTTTTATTGCCGGAGGATTAATTTTGGGCGGATTAATTTTCGGAACAGGCATGGCAATTTTAGGATATTGTCCCGGTACATTAGCAATATCCCTTGGTGAAGGTTCTATTGATGCTTTTATTGGCATTATTGGAGGACTGTTAGGGGGCCTTTTTTACACGTTAGTTTTACCTTTTATTCAACCTGTTTTAGGCCCGAATTTAGGTGCAATTTCGTTAAATTCACTTGTTGAATCAAGAACATTATTTTTTATTCTTATTTTTCTAATTGGCGCTATTTTTATATTCTTAGCTTTTGGATTGCATAAAATAGATAAAACAAAAACTAAAAAATGGATATTTTCAGGCATTGCATTAGCTGTACTAGATGTTATCGTATTTTCATCCTTCGTTGCCAACAGACCAATTGGAGCGTCTACATCATATCCTTATGTTGCTGATTTAATTTCAGGTGTTACTAATAATGATTATTTTGGTAAAATAAAAACGCCCGGAAATTGGGAACTTATATTTTTAGCAGGTGCTTTTATTGCAGGACTTACTATTTCATTAATAAAAAAAGAGTTCAAACTTATTCTAATTCATGATAATTGGAAAAAACACAAAGGAACTTCTCATATAAACAGGGGCATTTGGGCTTTTATCGGTGGATTTATATTAATAGTTGGAGCTAGAATGGCGGGAGGTTGCACCAGTGGACACATTTTATCTGGTGGAATGCAATTGGCTTTTAGTAGCTTAACTTTTGCTGTATTTGTTTTTGCAGGCCTTTTAGTTACGGGTAAGATTTTTTATAAATCAACCTAAAACAATTAAAAAACAAATAACTTCCCGAACAACCAATCTGCCCAATGTCGTTTAGTAAAGCCTACAAACTAAATAGACACACTTCGACTACGCTGCTAATGACACGCAATACGAGCCTTCGACTACGCTCAGGCTGACTATCGTGTCAACTTATTAATAAATAGTGATTTATCGCTATCAAGGTCTCAGTGTGACAGCCATGATCATCGGTCAGGCTGAGCGGAGTCGAAGCCTATTTCCTTAACTAAACGACATTGACCAATCTGCCAGCTGGCGGAGAGTTCACTGCCTGTCCCATTGTTAACGGGGAGCGCCATTAAAATTTTTAATTAGGTGAGTTACGCAAAAGTTTGGCAGTATCTCGCTGCCAATCACTTGCTTTCTTCCCACCACGCCTGCTTCGTGAAAAGGTTTATACAATTTTGGTAAGATGCAATATCTTATTGTATTTCTGTATTTTATTTCCTAACTTTAGTATAGATCGTACAAATCGTTAAATTTCAATTAAATCGAAGAATAAAATGCCGAAGAAATATATATTGAAACTGTATGTTATAGGTTCCAGCGTTACCAGCGAGCTGGCAATAAAAAATATAAAAGAAATTATTGCACAGGAATCAGAAACCGTATTTGAATTGCAGGTGATAGATGTATTAATATTTCCGCAGTTGGCTGAAGACGATAAGATTCTGGCTGTACCTACTTTAATAAGGAAGCTGCCTGAACCATTAAGAAAAATTATTGGCGATTTATCTGAGAAAGAAAAAGTCCTCCTTGGGTTGGATATGTTCCCACAAAACAAAAAATAGTATACACCAAAAAATAAATTCATTATGGCTGCAAAAAAAATGGATATTCCAGTTAATGCAAAGTCAACGAATAATTCATTAGCTGTAATTGGCGGTGTAGAAAAAACGCCCACCGGTATTCGGGGGTTTGATGCAGTGCTGGAAGGCGGGGTTCCGAAGGGCAGGTCTTTATTAATAACAGGTTCAACCGGAACCGGGAAGACTGTTTTTACCAATGAGTTTCTTTACCGGGGAATAACCGAGTATAACGAAAATGGTGTGTTTGTTACTTTTGAGGAGCATCCTCACGATATAATAAAGAATGTGAAAAATTTCGGCTGGGATTTTGATACGCTGATCAGGCAAAAGAAACTAGTCTTTGTTGATATTTCTCCGGATAACGCACCAACCATGATATCCGGTCAATACGACCTCACACCTTTGGTCGAAAGGATTAAGTTTGCTATAGAGAAGGTAAATGCAAAACGCGTTGCCATTGACTCCCTAAGCATGCTTTTTCTTAAATTTTCCAATAAAGACGCTATCCGCGAGGTGATTTATCATATCTGTGATGAATTAAAAAGACTTGGGGTAACAAGTGTAATTACAGCAGAGAAAACCGGTGAACGTGAAAATAGCCTTTCTCGTTATGGGGTGGAGGAATATGTTGCAGACGGGGTGGTGGAATTGGCTTTGGAACGCGGGCAACAGCAATTTCTGCGTAAAATGTTTATAAAAAAAATCAGGGGCGTTGGATACCGGAGCGGCGTGGCAGAGTTTAATATTACCAATAATGGATTAGAAATTTTTCCGAAAATAGAAGTGGATCGCATCGTTTCCAAAACCGATTTTAAAAACCGGGAAAAATTAGGAATAATGGGTGTAGATGAGGCTATGGGTGGTGGAATTCCTCAGGGACATATGGTTTTAATTTCAGGAAATACCGGAACAGGCAAAACATTGTTTGGCATGCATTTTATAGTTCAGGGCATCAAAGATGGCAGAAGTGCAGTTATTGTTACGTTGGACGAGCCGGTTGAACAAGTAAAAAAAACTGCCCGGGAATTTGGCTTTGACTTTGACAAATTTGAAGAGGAAGGGAAATTGTCTTTTGTTTGCCCCAGTTTGATTGATATATCAAATGATAAACTGCTCTTTGAAATAGTGAACGCTGTAAACAAAATTGGGGCAACAAGAGTAGTGCTTGATTCAATCTCCAGCTTAAAGTCTGCCACGATGGACGATGAGTTGGTTCGCCAATTTTTGATACAGGCATCCGGGTTTTTCAAAAACAAAGGCATTACCTGTCTGATGAATTATCTTTCCGGTACTAATTTTGGCGCAGAAAAAGGGCAGCTATTATCTGCACTTGATCCCAATTTAATACAACTAAAACCAATTGTTGACGGGATAGTACTTTTAATTTATGTAGAAAGAGGACAACGGGTAAAAAGGATATTAAATATACTTAAGATGAGGGGGTCCTGGCATTCCAATGATATTTTCCAGTATGAGGTTAATAAGGAAGGAATAATATTCGGAAAGAGATATGAAGAATAAGTTATCATGTAATGGACGCAAACCTGGAAAATAAAGATTTGACCAAAGAGCAACTTATTGAGCAGGTAAGCAAGCTTCAGGATAGAATAAACAGTCTTGAAAAAATTATGTCGGTTCAATACGTGACCGAAGATGCCCTTAACATATCAGAAAAAAATCTTTCTGCAATTATTGATAATAATGCAGATGGTATTGTTATTGTGGATACTGAGGGCACTGTACTCTATGTGAATCCCGCTGCCGAGAAGCTTTTCGGCAGAAGTAAGAATGACTTTCTTGGTTACCCGTTCGGTGTTCCCGTTTCAACAGATAAAACAACAGACATCCTTACGGTTAATAACGGAAGCTTGTATATTGATGTGGAATTGCGTATAGTTAAAGTTGTTTGGCTTAAGAAACCTGCTTATCAGTTATCAATCAGGGATATTACAGAACGTAAGCTCGCTGAAAAAGCATTAAAAGAGTCGGAAGAGAAATGCAGGGTTATATTCGATAATGCCAACGATGGGATGTTTCTTATCGACCTGAAAACCAGAAAGTTTTTTATGTGTAATGCATCGTGTGCGCAAATGCTTGGTTATAAGCAAGATGAATTTAATAATCTGGAGATCACAGATATACATACCAAAGAAGACTTCCCTTTCATTTTTGAGCAGATAAACACGATGAGTACAGAAAAAAATAACGCTCGCGGTGATGTTGGGTTTAAACGTAAAAACGGAGACATTTTTATTGCTGATCTCAGCTCTACTATTATTCCAATTGCTGGTAAAAATTATCTCCTCGTGATCTTTAGGGATGTTTCCGAACGCAAACAGATGGAAGAGGCAATAATAAAAAGCGAAGAAAAATTTTCCAAAGCCTTTCAGAACAGTCCTGATATAATAATGATATCTTCGATTGATGATGGAAAAATCATTGATGTAAATGAGAGCATTTCGAGGATCGGGGATTATTCAAAAGAAGAAGTTATTGGTAAATCATCCATTGAACTGAATTTTTGGGAAAGCATAGATGACCGCAATAAATTTATTGATGAGCTGCAGAAATCCGGCAGGGTACTGAATTTTGAAGCAAATTTCAGAAAAAAATCAAAGGAGATTTTTACCGGTTTAATTTCCGGTGAAATTATTCAATTGCGTGAGGTGAAATGTATGCTTAGTGTACTTCATGATATCACCTTACGCAAGCAGGTAGAAGAAGCATTAAGAGAAAGCGAAGAAAAATTCAAATCAATTACGGAGAACTCGGCTGATGCTATTTTTATTGCTGATCAAAATGGTAAATACCTATACATCAACAAAGCAGTTACTACTTTACTTGGTTTTACATCAGAAGAGATGAGGGATAAAACAATTATTGATATAGCGCCCAAAAGCAGAATTAATGAATATCTTGAGATTTTCAAACGATTAGGGACAGAGGGTAAGGTTTTTGCAGAAATTGAACTTCTTAAAAAGGATGGTAACTTCATTTCGACGGATTTAAATTCTGTTATTCTTCCGGGAGGTTTAGTATATGGTAGTTGCAGGGATATTACTGAACGAAAGTTAGCGAGGGCTGAGCTAATCATTGCCAAAAATAAAGCCGAAGAAAGCGACCACCTGAAAACCGCCTTCCTGCACAATATCTCACACGAAATCAGAACCCCACTTAATGCCATTGTTGGCTTTTCAGGTTTTCTTCGCAATCCCGATTTACCTCCGGAAAAACGCGAACATTTCGCCGATATAATTACACAAAGCAGCGACCAGTTGCTTTCCATTATTTCTGATATCGTAAGCATTGCCTCTATCGAAGCCGGGCAGGAAAAAATTCAGGAAAATGAAATCAACATCAATTTAGTATGCAAACTTATCAATGACCAATTCAATTCTAAAGCCAGGGAAAAAAATATTAAGCTTGACTTTAAAACATGGTTGGCCGATGATGAATCAATAATTATTACTGATGCAACCAAGCTAACACAAATACTCAGCAACCTTGTAAATAATGCATTTAAATTCACTCAACAGGGTTATATCAATTTTGGATATACACTTAAAGATACTCAACTGGAATTTTATGTGGAAGATTCAGGAATAGGTATATCTTCCGGGATGCACGAAGAAATATTTAAACGCTTTCGTCAGATTGAAACCACTGATTCACGTAAATATGGCGGTTCCGGCCTGGGTTTGTCTATCTCAAAAGCATATGTTGAAATGCTTGGCGGCAAAATTTGGTTAACTTCCAAAGCAAATAGAGGTACTATATTCTATTTCACACTTCCTTACAAAAAGGTAACCTCGAAAGAAATATCAGAGAAGCTCTCGGGTAATGAATTAAGTTTTGAATTTGAAAAGCTAAAAACATTGTTAATTGCTGAGGATGAAGATTCTAACTTTATGCTCCTGGAAGAATTTTTTTCAGACGTGAAAATTATTATTATCAGGGCTCTAAATGGTCTCGAAGCCGTTGAGAAATGTAAATCTAACCCGCAAATTGATTTGGTATTGATGGATATAAAAATGCCTGAGATGGATGGCTTCGAAGCCACAAAAAAAATTAAAGAGTTTAGGCCTGATTTATATATTATAGCCCAAACTGCATTTACTACCGAGGAGGATAAAACCAAAGCATTTGCATGTGGTTGTAATGATTTTATCAGCAAACCTATTAAAAGAGAAATACTACTAACTAAAATGAAAGAACAACTTCTTAACTAAAAACAATAAAGTGCTACGGGGCGATAAGATTCGGATTTAGCATTTCGATTCAATTTCAGCTATAGTCACGGAAGATAAAGATACTTCCAGAATTTCCACAAACAATATTAACGACATGGTTTCAATAGGTATTTAAATTTATATCTTCATTGCTTTACATTATTCCCGCTTAAGTTAAGAGCTAACCGAAAACAAAAAAGGGAAACTGAATAACAGATTCCCTTATAGATTAAACCTATGTCTAATTATTTTACTTCTTCAAAATCCACATCGGTTACTTCATCATCGGGACCTTTGGAACCGGCATCTTTATTTTCTGTGGATGACTGCTGTTCGCCTGCTTCAGCGCCTGCTCCCTGACTGGCTTTGTACATTTCTTCCGATGCTTTCTGCCATACACTGTTAAGTTCTGCTGTGGCACGATCAATGGCTTCAATATCCTGATTTTTATGAGCAGTTTTCAATTCCTCTAATGCTTTTTCAATCGGTCCTTTTTTGTCTGCCGGTAATTTGTCTCCAAATTCCTTCAGTTGTTTTTCTGTTTGGAAAATCAAACTATCAGCCGCATTGAGCTTGTCAATACGTTCTCTTTTGGCTTTATCTTCTGATTCGTGTGCTTTGGCCTCCTCTTTCATCTTTTCAATTTCAGCATCTGTCAGTCCTGTGGATGCTTCAATCCGGATGCTTTGTTGTTTGCCTGTGCCTTTATCCTTTGCAGCAACATGAAGGATTCCGTTTGCATCAATGTCGAAAGTAACTTCAATTTGAGGAATTCCCCGGGGTGACGGTGGAATACCATCAAGATGGAACCTGCCGATGGTTTTATTATCTCCTGCCATGGGTCTTTCACCCTGAAGTATATGAATTTCAACAGATGGTTGATTATCCGCAGCTGTAGTAAATACTTCTGTTTTCTTGGTAGGAATAGTGGTATTTGCTTCAATTAGTCTTGTCATTACACTGCCCATGGTTTCAATACCCAGCGATAGAGGTGTAACATCCAGTAAAAGTACATCTTTTACTTCACCGGTAAGCACGCCACCCTGAATTGCTGCGCCAACAGCTACAACCTCGTCAGGATTCACTCCCTTGGATGGCTTTTTACCAAAGAATTTTTCAACAACATCCTGAACAGCAGGTATCCTGGTAGAACCACCGACAAGAATAACTTCATCAATGTCTGAGGTGTTTAAACCTGCATCTTTCATTGCTTTACGGCATGGTTCAATGGTCGATTGAATCAGACTATCCGTCAGGCTTTCAAATTTGGCTCTTGTAAGATTTTTCACCAGGTGCTTCGGAATACCATCTACAGGCATGATATATGGAAGATTTATCTCGGTTGTGGAAGAGCTTGATAATTCAATTTTTGCTTTTTCAGCAGCTTCTTTCAAACGTTGCAAAGCCATAGGATCTTTTCTCAAATCAATACCTTCGTCCTTAAGAAATTCTTCTGCAAGCCAGTCAATGATTACATGGTCGAAATCATCGCCGCCCAGGTGTGTATCGCCATTAGTCGACTTTACTTCAAAAACACCATCGCCCAATTCGAGAATGGAAATATCAAATGTTCCACCGCCAAGGTCAAACACTGCAATCTTAATGTCCTTATTTTTCTTGTCAAGACCATATGCCAGTGAAGCAGCCGTTGGTTCATTAATAATTCTTTTTACTTTTAATCCGGCAATTTCTCCTGCTTCCTTGGTAGCCTGACGTTGAGAATCGCTAAAGTACGCAGGTACTGTGATAACAGCATCGGTAACTTCCTGTCCCAGGTAATCCTCGGCTGTCTTTTTCATCTTCTGCAATATCATTGCAGAGATTTCCTGGGGTGTATATTTTCGGTCATCTATCTCAACCCTTGGAGTATTATTATCTCCCTTTATCACCTTATATGAAACTCTTTTAATCTCTTTCTGAACCTTGTCATAGGTTTCACCCATGAAACGTTTGATGGAAAAAACGGTTTTCTGCGGATTTGTAATAGCCTGTCTTTTGGCAGGATCTCCAACTTTCCGTTCTCCGTTTTCAATAAATGCAACAATCGACGGAGTTGTTCTTTTACCTTCACTGTTAGGAATTACAACCGGTTCATTTCCTTCCATTACGGCTACACATGAATTTGTTGTTCCTAAGTCTATTCCGATTATTTTAGCCATGCTATGAATATTTATAATATTATGATATTAATAATTTTAAATTTTTACTTTATAATACCAGTCAATGATTATGCCACTTTTGTTTTCTGTCATATTTACGCCGTTGAATAATTACATTTAAAAAACTATTGTCTGAAATGTGACAAAAAGGCAGAATTTTGTCTGATTGTATAAAAATTGCCGTATCATGCAGAAACTTCAATATTATTTGTAAACTTTGCATTTTAACCATAATATAATCTTCTATGCCAGCTACGTTAAAAGATAAACCAATTAAAATTACCACCCATGTATTGCAAAAAATGAAACTGATGGGTGAAAAAATTTCGATGCTTACAGCATACGATTATTCGACGGCAAGAATAATTGACAGTGCCGGAATTGATGTCATACTTGTGGGCGATTCTGCTTCGAATGTGATGGCAGGTTATGAAACTACGCTCCCAATTACGCTGAATGAGATGATATACCATGCATCATCGGTTGTCAGAGGTGTTAAGAGGGCATTTGTAGTGGTGGATCTTCCTTTCGGAACGTACCAGGGAAATTCCAAGGAGGCGCTGAATTCGTCTATTAAGATAATGAAGGAAACTGGAGCAGGAGCGGTAAAGCTGGAAGGAGGTAAAGAAATCCGGGAATCAGTCGAACGGATTCTTTCAGCCGGGATTCCTGTAATGGGACACCTGGGACTTACACCGCAATCAATTCATAAATTCGGTACGTATGTTGTCAGGGCAAAAGACAAGGACGAAGCTGATAAATTACTCGAAGATGCCCATATTCTCGAAGAAACAGGTTGTTTTAGTATTGTGCTTGAAAAAGTTCCGGCACAACTGGGACAAAAAGTTGCTTCTGAATTGAAAATACCTATTATAGGTATTGGAGCGGGTAAGTGGGTCGATGGTCAGGTATTGGTTATTCATGATATGCTTGGTATAACACAGGAGTTTTCTCCTCGGTTTTTAAGGAGATACCATAATTTGTTTGCTGAAATTAAGGGCGCTGTGGAAAATTATATTATTGATGTAAAGAAATCAGATTTTCCTAATGAAAAGGAACAATACTAGCTTTACCGGTATATTGTATTAAAAAACATACACCTGCCTGATTTTGTACATCTTTTTTTTATGCTATTTTAATTCTATTTCCGGAAATGGATATTTTATATGAAGACAATCATCTGATTGCTGTTAATAAAGGTTGCAGCGATCTGGTTCAGGGGGATAAAACAGGGGACAAATCTCTGAATGAGATTTTGAAGGATTACCTGAAACAAAAATATGACAAACCCGGAAATGTTTTTGTGGGAGTTACTCATCGTATTGACAGGCCGGTAAGTGGCATTGTACTTTTTGCAAAAACTTCCAAGGCGCTGACAAGGATGAATAAAATGTTCAGTGAGGGAAAAGTTAAAAAAGTATATTGGGCTATTGTAAAAAACCTACCCGATAAAGAAACCGGGTCGTTGGTTCATTATCTTGTAAGAAATGAAAAACAAAATAAATCCTATTGTCATACTACACCTGTCACCGGTTCAAAAGAAGCAAAACTGGAATACCGGCTCTTATTTCAATCTGATAAATATTTTCTTCTGGAAATTGATTTAAAAACAGGCCGGCATCATCAAATCAGGTCCCAACTGGCTCATATTGGTTGTCCCGTTAAGGGTGATCTGAAATATGGTTTCCCGCGTTCAAATGAAGGAGGAGGGATATCCTTGCATGCCCGCTCGATTGAATTTGATCATCCGGTAAAGAAAGAAACTGTCAGAATAGTTGCTCCGGTTCCTGAAGCTGATAAATTGTGGAGGTTTTTTGAGGAACAACTAACCATTGGAACCTTATAAAATGGATTATGTCCTGGTTATAGGAAACATACCATGAATACATATGAATTATAAATTAAAATTCTAATTTCGCATGATCCTGTTTGTTATTCCAAAATCGTAATAATTCAATCTTTTTTACATTTACTATTTTGTAGAAAAGGGTTATGTGTTGGTCTATAATACAGCGCTTAATACCAGGATAATTTGTTTCCTGAAAATCTACAATTCCTAAACCTAGAAAATATAACAACTCATCAACCCTATCGATGAATTTCTGTGCTTCCTTTTCAGTCCATTCTTTAAGCAAAAAATCAATAGTTGAAAAATAATCATTTTTGGCAAATTTGTTCCAAACAATAACTCTCATTTAAACTTTAGTTTTCTATACTTATTTTTTGCTTCATTCATTACCGACTCGTGTTTTAATGTTTCACCCTTTTTACTATACTCGATTGCTTCATCAATTGCCATTTTTTCTGTATCTTTTAAAACATATTTTTCTGATGCATTAATAAGTGTCAGAATTAGTTGGTGAATTTTTTCGATTTCAGAATCACTCAGCATATCTATTTTCCGGAACAGGTCAAGTTTAAGTTCAGCAGTATTCATATTTTATTATGATTTGTACAAATTTAATGTTTACAAAATATCTTGTTTATTTTTCTGGGGGATTTTTTAGCAAAAATTAGAATAAGATAATAAATGAAAATTTAGAATCAAGAACTTGAATGAATTCTTAATTTTCATGGATCTGGTTGAATTCTTAAGCTAAATATTTTAATTACAGTGGACTATTTCACCAATCTGAAACTAAACGCTCCGCCCTCTATCGAAGATCTGACTCTTACCCAGAGAAGCAGGTATGCCTCTGTTGCCCGTGCTGCTGTTATGTCGCCAAGATCGAGTATGTTTTCTTCTTTCCAGCCTATCTGGATTAAAAGCTTTCTGACTTTTGCCTTTGCTGCTTCATCATTTCCGGAAATATAATTGATGTGGTCTCCGTTTCCAATCATATTCGGATTTACCATTAATCCGCACCACATGGTATTAAATGTCTTTACCACTTTTGAATCGGGAAATGTTTTTTGAATTTCTTCTCCCAACGAATTGGTGTTGCTTAATTCGGGGATCAGGCCAGGGGGCATCCCTTTGCTGAAATCCAGTGGATTGGACAAATCGAGTATAATTTTACCTTTAAGAGTTGATACTCCGGCAAGTTTTAATGCATTTATGGAGCTTCCACCGTGTGTGGCATTTATAACAATTTCACCATAAGCAGCAGCCTCGGCAAAATCTCCAAGTTTCACCTGTTTATTGGCGGAATGCCATTCGGCGAAAGACGGATTGCCATATGCATCTTTTGCAGTCGATGACAATTTTTCAGTTACATTACGCGTACCTATCATTACTTCATGACCAAGTGATATAAGTTTTGCAGCCAAAGTCTGGCCTACGGTTCCGGTGCCTAATATTGAAATTTTCATAACAATTATATTTAAATTAAAGAAATGTCTCATATCCAATAAATGAGTAACACATAAACAAATAAAAAGTTATGTGTCAGTATTGAACTAAGGAAATGTTAATAATCGATTGAATTATAAACAATATTTTTAATTACTTATAAGTTATTTTTGCATTAAATAAAACCGGATGAAGAGAAGAGTAGCTTTCATTTTTTTATTTGTGGGTATTAGCGGGATTATCCATGTTTCAGCGCAAAGCAAAATGACCCGTCAGGAATATATTCAGAAATATAAAGATTTAGCTATCGAAGAAATGGCCAGAACCGGCATTCCTGCAAGTATTACTATGGCACAAGGATTACTTGAATCGGGAGATGGTAACAGCAGGCTGGCCGTTAAAGCAAATAATCATTTCGGTATTAAATGCCATGATTGGGATGGAAGAAAATTAAGACACGATGATGATGCAAGACGGGAGTGTTTCAGACGATATAAATCGGCAGAGGATTCTTATCGGGATCATTCGGATTTTCTGACTTCAACCTCACGGTATACATCTCTTTTTAAATTATCCCCTACAGATTATAAACAGTGGGCTATTGGTCTGAAAAAAGCCGGATATGCAACCAGTCCGACGTATGCAGATGCACTGATTAAAATCATCGAGGAGAATAAACTCTATTTGCTGGATGAAGGAGTTGATGTGCCTGATACGAAAAATTTCCTGGCAAAAAATTCAAAACCATCCTCAACCAAAAATTTGAAACAAACCTCGTCTAAAGATATTATCGGGAATCAGCGTAATGTTTTGGAAAACAACAGGGTAAAATATATTATTGCCAAGGAAGGGGACTCATACAATAATCTGACAGATGAAATGGAAATGTTGCCCTGGCAACTGGCCAAATACAATGAATTGCCGGTGGGTTTTCCTGTGACAGATGGTCAGGTTATTTATATTCAGCCAAAGAGAGTGAATGCCGAACAGGGCCATTCGGTTCATAAAGTAACAGAAGGTGAAACCATGTTCTCTATTTCACAAAAATATGCGGTGAAACTGGACAAATTATATAGCCGGAACCAGATGGAACCAGGTACGGAACCCCGGGTTGGAGATAATTTATTGCTTAGGGGAAAAGGTAAGCGTATGAAGAAAATTACTCCGGCACTTGTACGGGAAAAGAAGGAAGACGAACCCGAATTGAAATTTGAATTTGATCCGGAATAGATTTTTGATCAGAATGCCTGGTATTTATCCAATCCTGAAAAACCCCTGAGAAATTCTTCTGTAATGAGTCTTCTTTTTCCGGACATTTGAAGACTGCGGATATCGAGATAACCATCCGCCGCAGCAATCCGTAGCAGCTTTTTTCCGTCAGTCTCAATGGTTCCGGGAGCAACCGAATGGTTAATCACAACCTTTTTGGCAAAATAGATCTTAACCATATGTCTTTCGCCGGCCGATATAAATTCGGTAAATGCGGCAGGGTAGGGACTTAAGCCCCTTATAAAATTAAATACCTGATCAACAGGATTATTCCAATTAATTCTGCAATCATCTTTAAATATTTTGGGTGCAGATTTAAGTTGGAGACCCTTCGTCAGTGTGTTTTGTGACAGAGGTTTTAAGCTGTTATCGGCAAGGGATTCAACCGTTTTTGTAACCAGCCTGGCGCCAATAGACATCAATCTGTCGTGCAGCTCACCGGCTGTTTCGTTGGGGCCAATAAATGTTTTCTCCTGCAATAGAATTTTGCCTGTATCAATTTCATGATTGATAAGAAATGTTGTTACTCCTGTTTCTTGTTCTCCGTTCATGATTACCCGGTTGATGGGAGCAGCACCCCGGTAATCGGGCAATAAGGAAGCATGCAGATTAAAGGTTCCCATGGTTGGCAAAGTCCAGACGATTTCCGGTAACATACGGAATGCAACTACAATATTCAAATCTGGTTTCAGTGCAGCCAGTGTACTTACAAATTCAGGATCTTTTAGATTTGAAGGTTGAAGAAGATACAAATGATGGTTTAATGCAAAATCCTTTACCGGGGAAGATTGAAGTTGCTTTCCACGGCCGGCAGGTTTGTCAGGAGCAGTAATTACACCAATAATATTTTTACCTGAAATAAGCAAAGTTTTTAAAGATTCCACGGCAAATTCAGGAGTACCCATAAACACAATCCGTAAATCTTTACTGTCCATACTATGAATCATTTTCGGGTTTAAAATCGTCGTCATCCAAAAGCTCGAGGAGATGCCCCATTTTATTTTTTTTGGTTTTTAAATAAAACAGGTTATGTTCATTTGGATGGATTTCAAGTGCAATGTTTTCAACTATCACAAGGCCATATCCTTCGAGTCCTGCCCTTTTAACCGGATTGTTGGTTATGAGCCGGATTTTTCCAAGTCCGAGTTCTCTTAATATACTTGCTCCGACACCATAATCACGTTCATCTTCCTTAAATCCCAGGTCAAGATTGGCTTCCACAGTGTCTCTGCCTTCTTCCTGCAACTTATATGCCTTTATCTTATTAAACAGGCCAATACCTCTGCCTTCCTGGTTGAGATAAACGATAGCCCCCTTACCTTCATTCTGAATCAGGCGCATGGCTTCGTGAAGCTGCGAACCGCAATCGCAACGGTAAGATCCAAAAATGTCTCCCGTCATACAGGAGGAATGAACTCTGACAATTACAGGTTCATCTTTTTCCCATTTTCCCTTGATAAGCGCAAGGTGTTCCAATCCATTTGATTTTTGCAGGAATGGAATGAGATTGAATGTGCCGTATTTTGTGGGCAACTTTACCATAGCGCCTTTAATTACGATAGAATCCAAATTTAATTTGTAAGCAATCAGGCTTTTAATTGAAATTATTTTCAGATTAAATTTTTCAGCAATTTTAATCAGTTCAGGCAATCGGGCCATACTTCCGTCGTTGCTCATAATCTCAACAAGTACGCCACCCGGTTTCAACCCCGCAAGCCTGGCGAGATCGACAACTGCTTCGGTATGACCTGCTCTGCGCAAAACACCTTTATTACGGGCCTTCAAAGGAAAAATATGTCCTGGACGCCCAAGATCTTCTGGTTTTGTTTCCGGGTCAACCAAAGCCTTGATGGTTTTTGCCCGATCGCTGGCTGATATCCCTGTTGTACAGCCGTGGCCAAGCAAATCAACAGAAACTGTAAAGGGTGTGCCATGGAACGATGTGTTATTACCTACCATCAGGTTAAGATCTAAATCATTGCATCGTTCTTCGGGTAGAGGAGTACAAATCAGTCCGCGACCATAGGTAGCCATGAAATTTACTATTTCGGGAGTGATGAGCTCGGCGGCGCAAACAAAATCGCCTTCGTTTTCCCGATCTTCATCATCAACTACAATTACAACTTTACCGGCTTTAATCTCTTCAAGCGCTTCGTCTATCGTATCAAGAATATATAAATCCGGTTTTTGGGTATATGCCATGATATTCTGAATAATCTCGCAAAAGTAAGAAACTGTTTACAAAAATCCCTAAAGAAATTTATTTTTCAGATGAAATAAATCAGACAGTTAATAAATACAATCAGTGAAATGAAGGTTAGCTCCGCTTTGCTTTTTCCCATATTTGGGATTGTTTACCACTGAAATACCTAATCATTCCGTGAATAATGGAATAATTCATCATAAATAGATAATAGGGGACAAAAAGCAATTTTAATCTTAACCTAAGATTCTTCGATATAAAACCCAGAAATACAGCAATATAATACAATAGCTGTAAACCAAAGATAAGCTGGTACAGTCTTTCGTTGTTCTGAAGAATAATAAGCAGGTTGCTTATAAAAACCACAATAAACGAAACAGGCACCAAGGTCCATCTCAAAACCTTGTGAGATATAAACTGGAAGGATAATAATCCATACTTAAAAATATTAAAAAGTTCCGATAAGCGGGATAATACCTGAAATCCACCTCCGGCAATTCTGATTTTTCTTTTCAGTTCTTCGGTCATAGAAAGGGAGGCCTTTTCATTGGCATAGGCATTCGGGGCATATTTCAACTTATATCCCTTGGTTATAACTCTGAGTGATATGACAAAATCATCCAGAATGGTATCTTCTTCAACTTCGTTAAATAATTCACGTCGAATAGCAAATAGTTCTCCAACTGCACCCAGGGTTGAGCTTAAAGACGATTCGAGATGTTTGATAAATGACTCGTACTGCCAGTATATTCCTTCACCAGAACTTACTGCCCTGGCTTTGTCATCCATATAAATTCTTTTTTCACCTGCAACACAACCTACATTTTTGTTACTGAACAATCTTACAATTTCTCTGATGGCCTGTTTATTCAAATCGGTATTGGCATCTGAAAAAATAACAATCGGAGTTTTCACAAACTTCATACCACGGTTCATTGCATTAATTTTACCCTTTCGTTCCGGCTGGTGTAATACTTCCACCTGCTCGAATCGTCTGAGCAGCTCCGGAGAACCATCTGTTGAACCGTCAGTTACCCACAAATAGTGAATTTTCTCTTTTGGATAATCCAGCTCAAATGAGTTTTTTAGTTTTTGTTCTATGCATTCCTTTTCGTTATAGGCAGAGATAAACAGGGTTACTTCAGGTTCGAAATTGTCAGAATAAACTTCCTTTCTGACAAATGCTTTTTTAAATGCAAGCATAATCAAGAGCAACAGCGTGTATATTACATAGGTATATACAATCAGTAATCCGAAAATCCAAAACAGTAACTTAGCGGTCATCCTAAATTGTTTTTGTAAAATTCCACAAGGTTTGCAACAATTTTTTTATTATCGAGCTGCTCTTTTACAAATTTGCCTGCATTTTTTGCAATTTGCAAAAAAAGATCCTTGTTATTATGGATATTTTTAATTGCAGACAAAAATTCATCCGCCGAATTGGCTACAATCACATTTTTATTATGTGTAAGGTTGATACCTTCAATCCCAATGGTGGTTGAAATCACAACTTTTTCCGCTGCCATCGCCTCGATAATTTTCACCCTCATACCGCTTCCTGAAAACAAAGGCACTAACATGACTCCTTTGTTATGCATGAAAAAAGTTGCATCATCTACCTCGCCCAGGAAATCGATATGATATTTCTCCAGGATGTATTTCAACCTTGAGGGAGCGTTTCGGCCGGCAACAAAAAACCTGACATCTTTTAATTCGTTTGAAATCCTGCTCCATACGTTACGGGCAAACCAGATCAATCCTTGCTGGTTGGGTATCCAGTCGAGAGACCCGATATAGAAAAAGTTATGAGGTTGAATATCCGAATCAGGCGCTTTGTGAGCATCTGGTTCAATAGCGTAAGGACATACAAAAACAGGTTTGGTATTTCCCATGGTACTGAGCTTTTCCTTGTCCCGCAGCGTAATAGGAACAAGCAAATCATACGCATTGATAAATGAATATTCAAAATGGCGCATACGTCTGGCCAAAAGATGCATATAAATCTTTTTCAGAATATTTGATTCAGTGATATAGTTCCTTTTCCATATTTCATGTTCGATATTGTGTGCTCTTAAAATAATTTTTGCATTTGAATGCTCTCTGATCATTTGCGTATAAGGCATCAGATATAATCCCTCCAGTTGAACGATATCAAAGCTTTCGGCATTCAGCACCGATTTCAGCTTATCTGCAAAATTTTCAGATATAAATCGTTCGGCATTGTAGGGGAGTTTTGAGAAGAAGAGATTTTTCAGGGCATTGGAAAGATTGGTTTCCGTATTTATAGTTACCAGTTCGATGGTAAGATTTTTAAAATCATTAAAATACGATCTGACTTCATTTTCGTCAACCCTGTGTTTGCTTGTGTTCATGGCCAGCAGGGTAACAAAAATTCCTGCATCCGAGAATCCTTTGACGAGATTGTGAATTGCCAGAGCACCCCCATCCTTAAGAGGGTATGGAACTTTATTACAAATCTGAAGAATTTTCATAGTTGCATTTCAAGTTCCGATAAGAATCCCGGATTATCGAATACACTTAGTACCGTTTGTGTGAGTTTTTTAACTTTTATCAGCCTTTTAAGTATTATTTTTTGTCGGATATTTATATAAAACAGGTATATAATTCCGGCTGGGAAAACAATCTTCAGTGCCAGTTTTATACGATTGGGAATCGAATATGCGTTTTCGAATGGGATATAGGGGAAATCGGAAATCAGATTCTTAAGATAGGATATTCTCATCCACTTACTGGTTAACAGCGAGTCAAAAAAGCTGTTATACAAATCGCCAAATTTCCTGAAATTTTCACCGGTAATTATTTCAAAATCAGATTTTACTAAATTTTTGAGTTTAATATGCTCCGAAATATCCCGGATACTCTTATCCGTAAGATCAATCATTGAATGAAATGTACTGATTACCTTTTCCTTTTCAATTTCAGTAAATTCAAATTTGCCTAAGAGATGCATCTTCTTATCAAGAATACTAATTTTTTCAAAGCCAAATAATCTGGTGAAAAACCTGGTGTAATTATCAATATTAAAGATGGCAGAATCTGTAGTTGCTTTATAGGTTAAAAATATGCCCACAATTAGTAAAACAAAAGAAGACATCCACATTCCCTGTAAACTGGGTACGATGCTTTCACGGACTATTTTTTCTCCGGTGAGTGAAACAATATAATAAAAGATAAACATAAACACTGAGACAACGGTAGGCATTCCCAATCCGCCTTTTCGGATAATTGCCCCAAGTGGTGCCCCGATAAAAAGGAAAATAAGACATGCTATGGACAGTGTAAATTTTCGGTGCCACTCTATTTCGTGTCTTCTGAGCAGTTTCTTTTTGTATTTTAAATTTTCACATGTACTCTCAACATAACTTTTGGTAGATCTCACCGTGTTCATAATATTTAAAAGCATCTCCGACTGGCGTTGGATGTCCAGGGTTTGAAACAGACTATCCACATTCGTAATTTCCGTTGAATGTTTCATCTGTGAAGACGTATCGGGGCGGGCACGTTTGTAGTTTCGTATCTTAAACAGATTAAACGTGAGTAATGTTTTTGCAAACTGCCGTTCACGCAAATGCAAATCGTTAGTCAATGAATCCCTGACTTGCGAGAGTTGTGTCAGGCTCATCATCTGGTAATCGTTTTTAAACAGCATTTCATCCGAACGTTGAAGTCCAAATCCTGTAAGTTCAATTATGATGCGTTCTTCTCTGAATTTATCCATCCGGTGGGGATAAGTCTTTGGTATTTTACGCCGGTCTTCCTCTACTTCATTATAACTATATCCACTCCAAAGGTTTACTAACAGATTTCTTTCATCTGTGGTAATTTTCATGTATCCTGAATCAGCAACAATAACCGAAACATTTCCTCTCTTTTGTGTATGATCATAAATTTTTAAACCGTATAATATACTGTTTTGAGGGTTTCTCTTATTGATTCTGATACTGTAATCATCAATGCCGTTATAAAATTCCCCTTCGCGAATCTGAAGTTCCGGTCTCTGTTGTTTAACGTCCCAGAGCAAAGCTCTCATTTTTAAATTGGTATAAGGCAGAACATTGTTTGAGAAGAAGAATGCACCTATACTGATAATGACCACGAAAAAAATCAGGGGCATCATGATTCGCTGGAGAGATATACCGGATGATTTCATGGCTGTTAGTTCATAAAATTCGCCCATGCTACCAAATGCCATTAACGATGACATAAGAATAGATAACGGCAATGCCATGGATACCAGGCTTGCGGAAGTGTATATAAGTAATTCGGCGATTATTTTCAATTCCAGGCCTTTACCCACCAGATCATCGATGTACCTCCATAAGAACTGCATTAGCAGCACAAACATTACAATAAAGAAGGTAAGTACAAAAGGTCCCAGAAATGATTTAATAACCAGCCAGTGTAAACGTTTCACCGTAGTATGGATTATCTGATTTTCTAAACGACAACAAAATTAAGATATTATATGATTAAGAAGAACCCGACAAATTAAATTCCAAGAATGTGTTTTAATTTGGAAATTTGAGAATTCCAAAGTTCAATCGCATCTGACTTTTCATTTTCTTCCACATAGTCGGTAATAACAAGCGCTACATCGCTGGTAAGTTCGTCCATAGTAATTCTGAATTCAAAATAGGCATTCGGGTCGTCGTCTTCAACCCAATGAAATCTGATATAACGGTTTTCCTTTTTTTGCACAACTTCGGCAAGATTTTCCGTTTCATCCCAAATAAAATTATATATGTTGCCTTTCACATTTACATCATCGGCAAACCATTCCGCTAATCCACCGGGAGTGCTAAGCCTTGGATACAGTATTTTAGGAGAAGAATTTAAGGTATATTCCAGCAAGATTCTTTTTTTCATCTATTGTATATTAACTACATATTCTCAGTAACGCAATATATAAAAAAATGCATTATAAAAAAATTTTTAAAAAATTATCTTATTCTGTTTATAAGTTATTTATTTATCTGAAACTTTGAATTTAACAACATAATTGGATTGAAAGTATGTAGTTCTTTATGCAATTATATGGAATAAAATTTTATATTTGCAACCTCAAAAAAAATCTTCAGCGCAAGAGCTTCGGAAACTAAAAGTCACCTGCGCTAAAGCTTCGGTGACCAAAGGGCGAGATAGCTCAGATGGTTAGAGCGCATGATTCATAATCATGAGGTCGGGAGTTCAATTCTCCCTCTCGCTACACTGAAAATTAAGCACTTACAGAAAATATTTGTAAGTGCTTTTTTCTTTTGAATACACAATTGAATACACATCTTTGATTTTAGCAACAAAAAAAACGGCATTGCATCGAGTAAAAAAGAGGGAGTTCAGCTCCCTTTTTTATAGGGTTTAACTCTTATTGGTAATCAGTAAGTTAAAAAACCCCCGACCAACACGTGACCGGGGGCAGACAAAACAAAGAAGAGTAAACTAACAAACGATCCTTTCAGCTTTTCCATTTTTTACGAGGTAAGCCAGCTTTTTAGCATCCAATTCAAACCGCCCTTTTTCAAAACGCAGGCCGGTACTCTGGGCGATTTGTTGACCAGCAAACACACCTGAAATAAATTCCCGGTCAATATGCTGGTTCAAAACATCCCTCAAGCTTTCCCATAATTCAAGTATTTCAAGCTGCTCAGGCGTTTCGGCATAGGTGCAAAATTGGTCACAGTCTTCAGTCAAAGCTCCCTGGTTCACTTCAAACTGTCCATCCTGCCAGACAAACAAATGTTTTTGCGCCGGGGCCAGCATGATACTTTTCACAGCCTCAACAAATTTTTGCCTGTTGAGATTATACATCTGGCAAATGATTGAAACGTCAATCTTCAATCCGGGAATTCTTTTAGTTTTGGTTTCTGTTATGATAACATTGTCATAATGAGCAATCGGATCCGCCACGAATTCCATTGCCTGATCTTCGTTTTCAATCCTGATAAATGGCTGGTATTGGTGAAAACTATCAATTGCTGCATTTAGATTGCTGCAAAGTGAATGAACTTGTTTACTGTGTGCCGTAATGGCCTGCATGTTCTCGTAGATTAACTTTTTCATTTTTTTATTCATTTAAAAATTTATCTCTAAAATTTAACTCGTTTGCCCGCAATTGCACCATGTTTTGTGGCTCAAGGGGTTCAAATCCAAAGCTTTTTT
Source organism: uncultured Bacteroidales bacterium (assembly GCA_963781805.1). Classification (GTDB taxonomy): domain Bacteria; phylum Bacteroidota; class Bacteroidia; order Bacteroidales; family UBA10428; genus JAFGPL01. Next base: position 2,200,236 of record CAWAHF010000004.1, on the reverse strand, counting down.
TAAACTCAACGATTTCGGAAATTTCAAAAAATACACCTCTTGGATAATCAGCTTTCAGTTGCCCGGCATCCTGCAAATGGGTACATTCAGCCATGTCAACGCAATTGCAATGGTTTTGATTTGTGCAATATTTGCCGGGCTGTATCTCAAAAAAAAAATGTTGTTTGTCGGCTTTTAGCAGGCGATCAACCTCAGATTTATTCCCGGCCGATATTGCTTGTAATAGTTGAATTTTTTGAGCTTTATTCATTTTCTTATTTTTAAAATTTTGACTTCAAATTAAGCCCTGTGCTGTATGATATCAGTCCGGGCGATACGCTGATACCTTCTATTTGACTTCATTTGCGCTTCCTTCGCTTGACTTTCTTAATGTCGAGCTTTTCAGGTTTAGTGAACCCCGGTTTCTCCCATTTTTCGGGCTTCGTCTTTTCTGGCTCCGGGACCAGCCATGCAACCTGATTTTGTCGCACCAAATTATTCAGAGAACTCATTGGTTAAAAGATTTTTTAATATTCACCAAGTCTTTTTTTAGGTTGACAATTTTATTCAAAATGCTGCCAGCCGTTGGCTCGGAAGGTGGAATAATCTTCTTTAAAACTCCGCTTTCAAACTGCCATTCACTACCATCACCAAGAATGTAACTACCTTCACACGGTTTGCCGTCAACGGTCGCTTTATCGCCGATTTGAATATCCGTCGGAACCGGAACCTCCTGAAAATCAATTTCAGCTCCGGTGACGTCCTGCAGAACGCAATCCATAAATTTTTGCCCTGGCTTTAGTTTCACGGCCTGAACCTCAATTTTTACAGGCTGTTTGAAGTGATGAAACTCACCCAAACTTTTGTTGATTGATACTTTTTCGAAAACCAGGTTTACTACTGGGGTTTTGCGCTTTTGCTCCCACGCTGTGCGCTGTTCTACTGTAAAATTTTTCATTTCTATAAAATTTAATTGTTAATTGTTATCAAATTATCGCAAAGAATGTCCAAGCTCCCAAGCTCAGCCAGCTTGCTTTGTATCTCTGATTCAGTTATGTTACAGGTTTTCCACCATGCAACCATGGTTTGGGGTGAAGGTTTTTTAATTACCTGGCCTGAAAAAAACGGTATTGTTTCATTGTCGTAGGCTACCAGGGTGTCGCGGTCGGTTTTCATCCGGTGAAAATCTTCATCGGAAGTGTGGAGCCACCCGGAGCCAGTATGCCTGAATATTTTACCATCTTGAACTTTCCAGAAATTCACTTTATTATTCAGATATTTTTTTACTGCCTTCGTGTCGCATGCTAATACTGACCGAACGAATTGTTTTTTTTCACTAATCGTTTTCATCATCATTCAGTTTGGATAATAACTCATCGCAAAGCCTTGTTAACTCAGCATCGGACAAACTGTTGATGTTAATTTCATTCGTGGTTTGCGTGGGAATGACATATTTCAGCAAGTCCTTAAAAAATTGCAGCTTTTTTTCAGGCTCCAACAAATCATAATTTGTTTGCAAATCTTTCAAGTTACCTGAAATGAATTGATTAATCATTTCTTTGATTTCAGTTGTAGTACGGTTAAGGCTGCCTTTTGGCCTGCCCGCCGGATTACCTGTTTGTCCTTTTTTCTGTCCCATCGCTTATGTTTTTAAATGTTGTTTTCATATATCGGATATAAATATCCTTTATTCTTTTAATGTTGTTATTTAGAATCATTATAAATAGCGTCGAATGGATTGCGACAAAGTTTTTCATAATACCGTTGTCTGCAAAGGTTTTCCAGTGCTTTGAATAAGATATGTACCTTGTAAGCTGAACATTCATAAGCTCCTGCAATTACGACTGTCTCCCTGATATCAGGAACGCGCCCCAGCCACCTGATAAATCCTTTCCATTCATCAGCGAGCGCATGGCCTAAAATTTTATCTTCTTTACTTATCATTTTCGTAACTATTTAATATTCAATACTCTTACAGCATTACAGATACTTACAGATGGTTTTTTCGTATCTGTAAGGCTGCAAACCCTTACTATTACTATAATATATACACTTCATTACACATTACAGATACATATATGGTCTGGAACTATTTGCTGGTGACTCAAAAACACAATTTTCATCTGTAAGTGTAATGGACTAAAATGGTAATATTTCATCATCATCAAATTTTATTGGTTCGTCACTGTACACCACTAAATAACCGCGAGCTGCCTTATTTATAATCCATTTAACCTCAGACACATAACCAGCCCTTTTCATTTCTCTCCCAAAAGAAACGGGATTGAATCTCAGTGTTGATGGCACTTTCGCGGCCAGCCTGTTCATAAGCTCAGTGGCCGTAAGGAATTCCGGTTTATCATCCGGATCCGGCTTCCGTAAGTGCCTTATAATCAAATCATATTCAATAGTATTGACGTGAAATTTCAGGTTGTATTGTGCCTGTTTTTTTGTTTCATCGACCGTTAACATCCCTGCGGAATTATTACTCTGCCATGCTCTGAGGGCTTGCCACCAAAGGGAATTGACGTCAATGTTTTTTTTGCCGGTTTGTAAATTGTTATAATTGAAATTGATATTTTCTATCTCAAATATGAGCCATCTGGTATTGACAACATCTGTTAAAAACTCATTGTCATTGGTTGATGCGTAGAAATTTGCCAGGCGTGGGAGAGTTGAGGCTTCAGAGGCGTAAGGCTTTCTCTCATTAATTAAAGCGCGCGAAATGTAGCTTTTTGTTTTGTTAAGATCGTGACGCGACATTCCCTCTAATTCTTCCACACTATAAACCCATACCTGGGAGAGCAAAATTTCAGCATCCTTTTCGGCCCGTAAAGGTCTCTCGGAATAATATCGCGGAGGTAGAGGGTTTAGCCATTGGATAAATTGCGATTTGCCAGCAAGCTGGTCGCCAATTAAGCAAAATAGATATCGATTTGGCACACCCCTAAAAAGCTGGTCAATCCCTCGGATGAAATGTTTTTCCAGCATAACAGAGAAAAATTCAAGATCATCGGTGATTATGTATTCAGATAGCTTTTTAAAAAAATCAATGTTAGGATCGAAGTCTTTTCGTTTTTCAAGTTTTTCAAAATAATCTTTTGCTGGATGATAGCTCGGAATGTAGCTTGAAGCCAACAAACTGCGCAAATCTTCTTTACTAATTTTGTACCCATTTTTTTTTAATATGATATAAATATCATCGAAAGGAATTTGTTTACCTGCGCAATCTTCGATGGGTCCGAAAATTTGATTACTGCGCCATTTTTTTTCTTGAAAGGCTAATTTTATTTTATCAAATTCATGTTGATTCTGCAAATTGAACTCGTGAGAAAAATCACTGCAAACAGTTTCGGATCGCGCTTCGATTTCATCAGGGGTGATTTCGGTCTGCCCCGCAAGATGTTTAAAATCTTCGATGCCGGGCCTTCGACCTTCGCGAAGGCAGCCACGTAACCACGAATCAATTAATTGCCATTTTTGGACTTCAGTATCAGAATTTTTATTAGCTTTGTCCATCTTCTTTATTTGTTTGTCTTTAAAAAATATTCCCGGTTCTTGTCAAACCGGGTTTTTTTATACCTGACGGCCGTTTGCAAGCCAATTTTGAATTTCAGATTTTCTGAAATAGAGCCTTCGACCATGTTTTTGATAGGGTATCAATCTGCCGGTTATCCATTGGTATATGGTTTGTCTGGCGGGGTGTTCAGGCAAAAAATCTATCAGCTCATCAATCGTAATGAGCTTGTCCGTTTCAGGCTCCGGGTGTCCCTGGCGACTTAATAATCTATCCAGTTTGTTATTAATTTCCATAACAGCCTGAGGTAACGAATCATAAGTTATTGCGTTCATAATTTTAAATTTATTTTATTAAGCAAATATATGACAATAAACATTTATAACTATCAGTAAATCAAATATATATACGACTTAAAGTGTCGCAAATGGTATCGCAATTGTCGCATTTAAATAAAAAAAAGCCTGAAATTCAGGCTAATAAAGTGTCGCAAATATTTTTAAGGAATGGTTATTGAAGTTATGAATACTTCTTTAATAGACTTCTAAAGTCAAAATTTGTTGTAGGTTTGTTATTTGCATGGAGTTTATTCCCGTCAATATTTATAAAACATTTATTGAATTCGATAAACGTAAATTTAAAATGAATTCTAAATGCACTTTCAAAAGCTTTTTTAGTTTTCCACACAATTTTATCTAAGCCATTTGGTAAATTATGATGATCCATTACTTCGCTAAAATCATTCAGGCTTACATTTTTAATATGTTTATTGATGAGGTCGTTATACAATGGTTCCCAATCTTTTGTTAGAAATTTTCGTTCCAGGTCGCCCTTTCTTTGCTTCAAATAATTCAAGTATATTTCAATCCTTTTTAATGATAGCAAGTCATTACTGGTCTTTTTTGCAAACGATGCCATTTCCGCTTTTATAAAGTCCATTTCGGTGATAGGAATACCACCAACTTTGCAGCTCATTGTAAGGCTTTCTATATTTGGTTTACCCTCTTTATTTGGTAGCTGTAAAAGTCCCTTTTCTATACCTGTTACGACTTCACCGTTTACGATAACCTCGTCCGATTCCCTATATTGCCACCGCTCGAAATTCCTTTTATAAACCTCTGAAACATTCGCCTCGGTTAAATCCCAAAGCGTTGACCTTAAACTGAATTCTTTATTCTCCATACATCACTTGTTTTTCGATTTTCTCACTATGGGTTACCCTTGCAGTTTTCTCAAATGATTTCAAGTAACGTTCTGTCACGCTAACTGAGCTATGGCCCAGCTGTTCTTTAATAAACTCAATTGATGAACCGCTGTTTTTACTAATTGTCGCCCAGCTATGCCTGGCCGCATAGCTTGAAATATTTTCTTTTATGCCGGTTGCCCTTGCAACCTGCCGGATATATTTGTTCATTTGCTTTGTTAAATCCTTAATTGCAGCATACTTTTTTTCGCTTGTCCAGTCTGATTTTAATATCGGGAATATAAAACTATCAAAACCGATAGCTTTATTCCCGTACCTGTCAAAAATTGATTGCATGCTTTCAGTTATCGGTACATTGATGGTAACTTCATTATCCTTACCTTTTGTTTTCTCACGTACAAATGATATTTCACCGTCCTGTATGTTTGAATACCGGAGCCGGGCAATATCTGAAAGATTCATCCCGGAGCCAAAAAATGAAAACATAAATAAATCCCTGTAATATTGTTGCAATGGGTGTTCTGTTTTATAGGTTGCAATCTTGCTAATTTGGTGCGCTGTCAATGCAATTTTTCGCCCATCTGCATTTTTGGGTTTGTATTCTTTGAAAGGATATTCAGCTTTGACTTTATGTTTGTTGATTGCATGGTTAAACAGTACTCTCAAATTTCGCATGTAAATACCGATTGTGCTTTTTGATTTGCCCTTATTCTGCAACCAGAGGTCAAACTTCTTTAACCAGCTTGCTGTTATATCAACAAACTGCAGATTTTTTCCTTTGATATATTCCTGATACCTGGTTTCAACCTTCTGTCTGCAATTATAATTCAACGTTCTGCCTTCATGAAATTCCTTTATTGCTCTCAAAGTACTTTCAAAACTTGAAGCGTAACCGAAACGGCCTTCAATTTTTAATGCCTGTATATGTTCTATCATTGCAGTAAATACATTGTCCCAGCTTGCAATTCTGTTGAAATAAAGTTCCTCAAATTGGTTGAAGCTGAACATAGGAACATCATTGATTATTTTTTCAGCCTCATCTACAATTCGTTTAAATTCAAACGCAATATCCCGATACTTGCCACGTGGACTTTTTCCGGTAACCGTTTTAATATCTGAATCGGATAAAAACTGCCAGTTAGAATTTTTCAGCTTTTCTGCAATTGAAAAATATTTACGGTTCCGCCTGTGGGTAACACAAAGTTTTACAGGGCAAAGATTATCAATTGTTCGCTTTGCCGGGGCTATCTGAAAGTAAATTCGCGCTGTTGCCTGCATGTTTTCTGCTTTTTAGTTATTTTGTGTATTCAGTGAATACACAAGTGAATACACAAAAGTAATAAATAAATCATAAATTACCATAAATAAATCAAAAACTTTTCAACTTAAAACACTGATAAACAACACTATTAAAAAGTATTCGATAAATGTTAAAAACTTAATAGTTATGATTCATAATCATGAGGTCCCGGGTTCAATTCCCGGTCTCGCTACGCTAAAAAAAGCAGTCTGAATGCATTGAATTCATGACTGCTTTTTATTTGCACCACATCTATTATTTAATTTCTCCAATACAATGCTTTCGTTCGGGGCTTCATTCAGAATAAGGTGAATACCTTGCAATTCCTCTCCAAATCATTTGAATATATCAATTCAGGATTTCAATAGTGTAATCCATGTGAACCTGGTTAATAATTTTAGTTAAAAAGTTCTTTGATATTCCGGTATTTGAAATAAACTGCTGAATTGAAATTTAGTCGAACAGATATTCTATGTTCTTTTATGAAGATTTTTCAGGCAGAAAAAGTCCGTTAGTAAAAGAGTTGCCCTTTAAATGGGTTAAAATACATTCGGAATGCTTTGAAAATCTATTCCCCGGCTTTTAAATTCCCTTATATAAAGCTTTTGATATACAGCAGCTTAGCCAAACAAGATTTAAAACACAATTGAGCATGCGTTTTTTTTCCTGCATCCACTCAAAGTGGTAGTACTAATTCTAACTTACTGCCTCTTTTTTTGGCTCAACTGTACCTTAAATGCTATATTGTTGTATGCTTGTGTTCTTTATTCAAAGTCAATTCGTTTCAAGTTTTTACAAATCTAATCTTTTACCTTATCAATCCGCACTGACATTGCAATGGAGCACGAACCGGATCGAACCGAGCTTGCTAGCTCACGACCGATAGGGAGTAACATTGTGGAGCTCGGCGAAGCTAATTTATTTTGTTTTTTGTGGACGGGCAAATAAGCGGTGCGATTCACAAACACCTTTAATGATTTTTACCAAGTGAGTAAACCCAAAAACCGCCCTATAAGGCGGTTACTCGGGCAGGAATTTGTTTGTTCTTTATTCACAAATCCAATAGTTTTTATAAGTGTTCATGAGCTCGGCTATCGCCTCGGTTGGCAAGCTTTGGTTTACTCGCTTCCTTTAACTGATATCCAAAGGTGTTCGTGAGACTTCGCCGTTGAGTTTGGCTTGTGGGATTTGCCAATGTGCTAACAAATAAGGTTGGCAATCTGCCTGTTATGCCAAGTTTATTTATCGGTTTGAATCTGTATTAATCAGCAATTCAAAATATATTCATTGATATGTCGTTGATTAGCTATGATTAGAACACTTATTTTATCTTTTCTAATGTTCTTTACGATTAGCTCTTCCGGACAGGATTATTGTAAATATAATACACTCAAGCACAAAAAAGCTAAATCAACAAAACATAAGATTGAGTTTAATAACCTTGGTGTTTTTATTGTGGTTCATGGTACTGATATTGCTGCTCCTGATTTAATATTCCCAAAATCAACTAATGGTACTATTTTAAATGGCGGATTGGGATTTAGCTATAAAAAGCAGTTTTCGAAAAATGATTTCTTTAAAATCGAATTGAGCTACCTGCAAAAAGGAAGCTACTATCAATTTAACTCCGGTTCCGGTAGGAAAATATTTCGATTGAATTATTTTGAAATACCTTTGCTCTGGTCGCATAATCTTTTTAATATTGAGGAAACCATCATGTTAGAAACGGGTATTGCAATATCGTATCTTTTTTTTTCAAATAATCAAATTGCAATTTACGCCGCTAATATTTCAGAACCTCAGGCACAAAACTTTAAAAGCTTTGATTTTCCCTGGATTATTAATTTAAAGGCTCCTTTAACTTTCAATGGAAAAAAGAATCTTGAAATAGGTTTAAGATTCTCGTATTCTTTTATGTCAATCCATAAATTTTACAAAACCGAGAGTATTCGAAACGGAAATGATGGTGGAATGCATCATATGACTTACGGGGTTCAATTGGAACATAAGTTCTAGTGTCATGTCTATCGTATTATGTCATATAGTCACCCTGAACTTGATTCAAGGTCTTTGGAAGATTAAAGAGATTAGCTTCGCTGAACCTTTCAGGGTTCCGAATCACCAGCCCGCTGCTTAAGCTCTGTCAGGCGGGAGTTCGGGATGACTTAACCGTTTTTTAATACTTGACATGACACTAGTACGTATACAATTTTTCAACTAGTTTTTATCTCTCGTACTGTTTTAGGTTTACACTTTGCAATGTAACCGGTAAATAATTATGAGGTATGTTTATTTAATTCCAACGTCAACTAGTTATTTTTAAACCGATATTTTAAACTAAAAACCAAACCATAATTCATATTAATCATTGAAAACCCATCGGTACTCAATTTATTAATACTTTGCATGCCTACAGAACCAATAAAATATGACTCGAGCAGTAATTTTTCTTTAATCAAATGTTTTACCCCTATACCTAGAACAACTTCCTGATGAATTCTATTCGTATATTTATTTATTTTATTTTTTTCATCCAGGTAAATATTCTGAGCGGAAAGTAAAATATTATAATTTAGTCCACTATAATAAGATAAGGCAAATTTTCTATCCTTTTTAAAGGAACCTCCTTTATAGTATAAAGGGATTGTTATATAATTAAAGTTATTCTTAAACTTACTTGTGTTCTGTGTATACAGTGAATATCCCAAACCGGTTTGAAGGGCAAATTTTGGAGAGAATCTATATTCAAGATCAATTCTTGTAAATGGTCTTATCACATTCTTTGTATCAATGTCTGACTTAATCCACGATCGTAAATAAGTGTTTTGAATACCAAAAGAACAACCATACCATAATCCTTTTTGGGCATATAATTCACCAGTAATATAGAGTGTTAAAACTAATATAAGTATTCTTAATATTTTATTCCTCATATGGTTTTTGGTTTATTCTGTAATCCAATTAAGTATCTTGTCCTTAATTTCAGCATCTGAAAGGTTCGCGGTATTCGAAAACATTACTACTCCTGCCTTTTTGGTTTTATTGAATTTAAAATTACAATGATGGTTATAATCACCACCATGTTCAACAATCGTATCACCATTATTATAGCTCACATACCAAATCATACCAATTCCATCTGCATCATCATAAGGAAACCTTTCAAATACACCACTTTCATCGTCGATAAGGTCTTCCTTTTTATAAATTATCTTATGGCACCTTTGCATAGATTGGGATAGAGAGGTAGATTTGCCTAAATTAGCCTCCATGTAGTTTAGCATATCGTCAACGGTTGATAATATTGCCCCTGCAGCAAGAAAACGTCCAAAGTCCCTTGGAAATTCTTGTTCATATTGATTAATATTGTATGCTTTAGGAATTCTGCTTTTTTGTTCTTCGGTCATATCAACAAAAATTTTTGTATCCGGCATATTCAGTTTAGAACATATCCTTTCCTCAATAAGTTCTTCAAAGGTTTGACCCGAAACAAGTTCTAATATATGGCCCAGAATTCCAACCCCAATATTTGAATACCTGAATCTTGTTCCAAGATATGGCAATTCATTGCCGTTTGTATAGTCATCAAAAGGATATGCCTGGGCGGATATATCATTTAAAAAAATATAAAAATCTTCATTTGTAAAATCGCTCCAAAAAACATTTGGATCCATATCAAAATTTCGTGCACTTCTGGGCAAGCCTGAGGTATGGGTTACCAAATGACGAAGGGTAATATTTTCACCCTTATATGATGGAGGTTGAACACGGGCAGGTAGAAACTTATTAATTGGATCATCTAATGATAAAATACCTTCAGATATAAATTCACTTAAAAGTGTGGCGGTAAATGTCTTTGTATTCGAACCAATTTCAAAAATGGTATTTGACTGTGGTGCGCCAAAGCCCAAACCTGCATCTCCATAGCTGTATACTGTTTTTTCCCCATCCTTAATAACACCAATAACTATAGCGCTTGGACTACCGAAAATTACTAAAGGCTCTACCAACTGGTCAATTTTTTCCTCTAAAGGCAACGTGTCATCAATTGTTGTTTCGTTTTCGCACGCAATGGAGAGAATAATTAATATTATTTCGATTATTAAATATCTAGTTTTTTGTATCATTTAAATTTATATGATAAGTTTAAAATAAAACCTGTGTTTGTATTAAGTACATCAGTATAGGCTGCATTATATTTATTGACCATATACCCCAAAGCAAAAGAGGACATTACTTCAAGCATATATCTATCTGTTAATTTACATTTTATTCCTGCACCAAAAGTCAAATCGAAATGAAATTTCCGACACTCATCCATTATATTTTTTTCAGTCTCATCAAGAAATATATGTTGTGCCTTTAATAGATAATGCAAATTTGTGCCATAGAATGAGGTAAAGGCAAAACGCTTATCTCCTTTTATCCGTCCTATTTTAAAGTAAATAGGCATTACCAGATAATGAAAATTGTTTTTAAATGCATCACTATTTTGAGTCATCATTATGTAACCCAATCCTGTATGAACAGCATACTTTCGCCCAAAGTTATATTCCGCAAAAACATAGGTTGTTGGTCTGTAGGCCCCTTTAGTTTGCGGATTTGCGAGGTTAATCATAAACCTTGTATTTTGCATTTGTGATGAAATACCCATTGAAAATTTATCTTGAGCCTGACATTCTAAAACGCTGATAATTGTAATCAAAAAAGTTTGTGACCAAAGGAGCAGCTTTTTTTCTCTCATGTGTATTGATTTGTTTCAAAAAACCAAGGTTTAGCAATTTTATTGTGAAAATAAAGAGATATATATTTTCAGTTTTTACTTTAAAATTGATGTTCTTTTTGTGTTCCGTTTATTTGCATTGTTGTCGTTTAAACAATTCTATAATTTAGCGAATCCTTCAAAGGTAAAATTAATCTTTTTTGTTAGGCAGCTCCTCAAATTGCACCTACCTGTCAACGGAGCATCAATCCAATCATTCCGTTTTTTGTAATTATTTCAATCTTTTTATATCGTATCAATGTGTCTTGGTTCGGTTACACTTGCATACAACGTTTTATATTATGTGTTGCCAGCAGTAATATTTTGCTTTTTAAATGTTATTTTCTCTGTATAACTCGATTTTATATATGTTCTATTTCTTTCAACCTCTAATTCTGTTGTACTAAGATTTAATATTTTCCATTTATTTGATAATTTATAAAAATTGTCTGGGAAGTATATATATTCATTTGTCGAATTCAATTCCCATTTTAACCTATTAGTTTCTCCACATTGTGAAATTTCGATAGAATCTAAACTGATTTTTAATTTCATTCTATAATCTTTCTCTTCTATACAAAATGGAGGAGGCACAAGATTCATAGTAGGAACTTCCTGCAACCAATTACCAATTAAACCCGTGGTGTCCCTTTGAGAAATCAAAGGAATTAATTTTACTTTCTCAACTTTTGTGAAATAAAATAATAATTCAATTATGCCTGCAGAATCATTTTCAATCAAAGCTGGTGCTCTTAAATATTGATCTATTAGCAGAAAATTATATGATTTATACTTAAATATTTTCCATTTAGATGGCCGAAACTTAAAGTCTGTTTGTGTGCCAATATGAAGAGCTACCGAATCATTTATAAAGTCAAGAGAATCCAATATATTTTTGCTAGATATTTTAAATGCTCTATGAGTTAAATCTATATCATATTTATAAGAGCCAACTAACCTTTTAAGTACAAACTGTCGTAGGTAATCAAAATTAAGGTATAGAACCAAACTATCATTAGAGATACACTTTATTATTAAAGTATCTTTGTTTATAATTAATTTATTTTCAAGCAGTTTATAATTATCTATTGACTCATATTCACCGTCATAAAAGGATTTGATTACTACTTTTTTCTTGTTGAAATCATACAAATATGGAAATGAAGTAATTAATTTATCCGAATCTGCGTGATGCACTTGATATGCACCCATCCAAATTCCTTGTAACACATTGGATCTTTTACAAGAATTCAATATTAAGATGCTAATTAATATGAAGATAGTCTGTCTCATCTTATTGCTGGCAACGTTTTCGCATATGACTAGTAGCGGCTTGCGAGCAGGTATCTATCAGATTTGTTAAACCTAAATATGTAAACCGAAAACCTATTTTACCCGTAAACATAGCTATTTGTTATATGCGGGTTAGCGGCTGGTGTTATTCATTTTTATTTTTAATTTGTTTCCATTTATCCTTAATATTCTTTTCTCCATCGAAATAGTTTACTTGCGAGTCTTTATTAAAAATCTCAAAGGATGGGGCTAAAAGAATTTTATCCGAGTCTGGATATTCAGCTATATCATATCCAATATAAGTTCTTATGTCTAAAAAGACACAAATCTCATCAGTGTGATTATATAATTGATGTGCTCCCGTTTCCCCTTTTTCAAAAAAAATCAAATCACCATTATTTACAATTTCTAATCCATTTGGGGTTCTCAATGTTGCAGAGCCAGAAAGTATCATAAAAAGTTCCTCTGCGTATCGATGAAAATGGTATGGAGCTGAGAATTCGTCTGGATTTAATTGTCTTAAATCAAAGTTCAGATTTTCAGGATTTAGTCCTTTTTTAATTCTTGATGTATCTGTAAATATTCTGTAGTTATCAATCTTATTCGGACTTTCCTTAAAATCTCTTTGGTCTCCTTTTAAAGTCGTTGCCATATCTTTATATTTTTAATCAGTATACAATTAAGTCATCGTGTTGTTGTATCGTCCTGATTTTAGTTGACACTTTTCAGGTTAATAATTTTTGTTTAAATATATTGTTTTTTCCTTCAAGGGATATATCCCTTGAAGGAAAAAGTTTCGACCATCTTTTTAGCCGGTAATTTTCTTTCATATGCGCCTCGACCGGAACCATACCCTGACAGCTTAAATGCGGCCTGTCGGTATTATACAACCAAATGGCATATTTTATTTCCCTTTTTGCATCCTTTTCATTTGTAAAACCATCTCCGATCTTATACTCGGTTTTTAGTATGCCATTCACGCGTTCTGCCACAGCATTTTCGTATGGATCATATTTACTGGTCATGCTTATTTTTATATCGTTTTTATCCAAAACCTCGATATACGATGGATTGCAATACTGGAAGCCCCGGTCGGAATGGTGTATCAATTTTCTCTCGGGATATTTCCTGTTTTTTAAGGCCATTTTTAAAGCATTTACTGCATTTATTGTCTTCAGATTGTCCGATAACTCCCATCCCATAATCTGCTTTGAATAAGCATCGGTTATAAGAAATAAATACATAAAACCATTTTTGGTTCGGATATATGTTATATCGCTTACAAATACCTGCTCTGACCTTGTTATCTCGATACCCAGTATCAGGTTGGGGTACTTGTAAAATCTATGCTTGCTTTGGGTAGTCTTTACATACCGTTTGCGATATCTCACCAAAAGGTTTTCTTCCCTCAATATGTCAAAAAACTTATCCCGCCCGCATTTGAGCCGCAATTCTTCAAACTTTTCATACAGCTTCCCATAGAGCTTTTTACCTCCCATGTGCTTATGCTTTTTACGAACCTCTTTGACCCGCTCTACTATCTGTTGCTGTAATTCCTTTCCTTGTTTTTTTCTTTCCAGCAGCTGATAATATCCCTGTCGACTTATTTTTAATACCTTGGTCATCGTCGTAATTTTTAACTTTTCTTTAGCTTTTTCAAGGTATCTCGCTGGTATTGCGACAAGAATTTTTTTTTGACATCCACGCCATATTCATCTTCTATGATCTCTAAGGCCGTTTCCAGGATATCACGCTCCAGTTCTGCCTGTTTAAGTTTTTTCTTTAATTCGGCTATCTCCTGTTTTGGTGATCGTCCTCCCATTTCTCTTAATTTTTTGTCTAAGTTACCATATTTCTGCATCCATTTCTGTATGGCTGTCCGGCTTACCCCGTATTTAATAGCCGCCTGGTTGATTGAAATCCGGCCACTTTCTACCTCTTCAATAATACTGATTTTTAGCCCCCAACTATATCCCTGATAGGTAATTTTGGTTGCTTGCTCTTCTGTTTTTCTTTCCTTCATATGCTACAGTTTTTGTTTAAAAACTGTCAAGCTATTTCAGGACAAGACATGTTGCACACTTGCCGCTAACGTTGAGTGTATGCGTAGTGTCGGACTTCGGAGCTCTTCGCTATCAATTCGAGATGGTGTTGATGCGAGCCACAAACCTTGACATTTAGCACTTGCCCCGCCATTACGTATGACACATTGTGTGCGCGCTGCATGAGCATGAGCGCACACTTGTTGTAAGCTCTTGAAAAAGTCGAAAAATACAAATAAACTTTTAAAGAAGCAAAACAACAAGTGTGTATTTTTACTCCCTTTGGTCGTGAGAACGCTTTCGCTAAGTTCCAGAGGGTGAAAGTCTCCCGAATCAAGTTCGGGACAGGCTCTTACACACTGGGGTAACGCCCGGAAGTGTTAGTAAGCCGCAAAGCCTGTCCCGTACCGAAGGTCGGGGGTGGTTTGTCGCGAGGCATGCACTGAAGGAAGCGGGACTACAAAATCCGGTACTGATACTTCGACAAGCTCAGTATAAACCAAGCAGGAACGGCATATGAGGCTGGGAGATGGGGAGCAAGCATCCCGATGATGAGTTTTGTTAATTTTGACTTGCAAAATTTTACAAACTCAATATCGGGACTACAGGAATTGGAGGAAGGAACCGAACGCAGTGAGTTCATGAACACCATTAAAATTAATTTTATTGTGAATAAAATGCTCTTACTGCGCCTTCGCGTAGCCGCTTCGGCGGAGCAAGGCCGGGGGAGGTCTTGGATTAGATTCGGTATTTCTATAAACCAAGAAGTCAGCAGAGGCCATAGTAGCTGGCGGAACTTAGCTCCAGCGATCTCACGATCGCAGGGAGTAAACGAGCCGTCATAGAGAGACGGAGGTCTCACAGAGCCAGTGAAGGGCTGAACGTTAGGTTGTCCCTAATTCGATAAGGAGGTCAAAACTTCGAGTTTACTAGCCTTATCTTAAATAAAGACAAAGGCATTGTCGGTGAAAAGAGCGGTTATGCTGATATGCGATGAACCGCCGTATACAGCCTGTCCCGGGTATTCTCTCGGGAAGACCCGGGAGTTTACCCTGACGAAGGAAGGGTACAGTGGTGTGAGAGGTGAACCAGTAGGCTACTCGCTCACTGGCCATCTACGATTGGCAGTTGGGCATTATTGTCCTATCGGTTTTAATCCACTTGTCTTGATACGTGAATCAATATATTTTTTCAATTCCTCAAATGTCATGTTTTGAGTATCTGAACTAATTTTATCACGTATTTCACGCATCATTTTTACTGCGTCAAACGATTTTTCTTTTTTAGTCTTCATAATGTAATAAATCTTTAGGACTACGTATTTCAATCATTGGGTATCCTAGTCTGTAATTGACAGAATTATACCCTTTTATCCTGTCCAGATTAACAATGTGTTTGAAGTTCCAACTTGCTAAAACATCAACTCGATGAATAGTCGCAAGTGCAATATGTCTACAATCCTCAAGACTTGTCTTACCAACAACTTTCTCAGCAATATAAGTATCAGCCAGTTTTATCGCTTCTTCTGTCAGTTGAATCCGCTCGAACTTGTCTGAACTGTATTTATGCAATAAATCCCGAACATTTTGAGGTGCAGCAATCAATTCCAAATCAAGCAAGTCTGAAACGACAAAAATTATCTCATTGTTCTCAAATCGCTTAAATAATCCTCGCGTTGCATCACTGAATTCTTCATCAAAGTATCCTCCGACTACTGAAGTATCTATGTAAATCCTTTGTTTCATTAATCATTTTTTACAAAGTTACAAAGATTAATAATTAAATCGAAATCTCTGTGTCAGTGGACTTTTTGCCTTACTGCCAACGTTTTATATTGTGTGTTGTAGCACGTTGATTTATCAGTCAATTAGGCTAATAAAATCTCTGCGGGTATTTTTAATCCTTTGTAAAGTGATTTTATCATTCCTAATGTCAGCTTTCTTTTTTTATTAAGAATCTCACTCACTCTGCTTTGACTACCCAAGTATTTTACCATATCCGAATTTGTCATACCCATCTGCTCCATGCGAAATTTAATCGCATCAACTGGGTCAGGTGGAGCAATAGGATAATGTTTCATTTCGTATGACTCAACTAAGGTTACCAATAAATCAAGCTCGTCACCATCAGAGGTATCTTTTTTTGCTCCCCACAATTCTTCAATCCTACTTATAGCAGAATCATAATCTTGTTCTGTTTTAATTGGTCGTATTTCCATAATCAAATCGTTTTTGCATCAATTTTATCATATTGTTTATGTGTCCCAATAAATCTTATGAAAATCACTTGGAATTCATAATCAATTGCAACTACTAATCTGTAATCATTACCTTTAATATTAAAAACTACTCTTCCTTCTCCAACAATACTGGCGTTTTTATATTGTCTCTTCAGTTCATTTGAATTTTTCCAATCTGCTATTTTAGCATCATGATACCAAGCTCTCAGTGAGACCTCAGAATCCGAATATTCTGGTTTTTCAAAAAATTCTCTTATAGTTCTAAAAGCAATAATTCTCATACTGCAAATATACAAAAATCAATCATAATTTCCCGTTTTGGGATATTTTATTTCATTAGGCTGTTATATGGCTCTGCGCCAATGTGCTACAACGTTTTCGCATATGGCCATGTGGCAGGGTTCGTGGCGTTTCATTGTCAGTATGCAATAATGATGTAGCGGAATACGTATCCGTTCTGGGAAGTACATGTTTGATACTTCAAAAATAATCCTATAAGATGGATTTATTTTCCAGCCATATGTTTGGGAGCAATTCTTCCAGACGATTGGCTTTATGATCTGGAATACGGGTAAGAATATCGGTGAGCCAGGTTAAAGGATTAACACCATTCTTTTTACATGTGCCTAAAAAGGAATACATTATGGCTGCTCTTTTAGCCCCTTCGTGTGACCCGGCAAAAAGATAATTTTTTCGTCCCAGCGCTACCGGTCTGATGCCGTTTTCTACCAGGTTATTATCAATTTCATACCTGCCGTCATCAAGATACCTGATCAACCGGTTCCACAATCCTAATGTATAAGATAGGGCTTCACCCATTGAACTCTTAGGCAACACTTCAATGCTTCTTTTTTTCATCCAGGCTTCCAACTCGTTTAACACTGCCAATGATTTTTCAATGCGTAAGGACTCTCGCTTATCAAAGTTAAATTTCAGTTCCCTGGCCTGGCGCTCCACATCATATAACTTCTGCATCTGTGAGAGAACATAATCGGCCCCTTCCGGATCATTTTTAAGCGCCTCGTCAAACTTTCTTCGTGCATGGGCCATACAGGCAAGCAATACTATATCTTTTTGCTTATCAAAAACATCATATGCTGAATAACCATCACTTTGTATTGCCCCTTTATAATCTTTAAGAAATGCCATTGGGCCATCTCTGCCCCGGCCTTTCTGATAGTCAAAAAATACCAGCTTGTCAAGCGGTGAGTAATAAACCCAATGATAACCTTTATGTGTAGAACCCGGTTTATCTTTGGTAAGTACTTTTATTGGCGTTTCATCTACCATCAGGTAGTCTGCACTGGTTATTTTCTCCCTGAGTTTGTCATAAAGCGGTTCGATAAGGTCACAAGTTGCAGTGAACCATCCATTGATGGTTGATTCTGCTATTTCTATACCTTCACGCTTTAACATTTGTGCCTGGCGATAAAATGGAAGATGATCAACAAACTTATTTATGGTAAGATGTGCTAACAGACCGGGACCTGCATTGCCTTTAGGTATAGGCAGCGAAGGAAGTTCTCCGATTACAATTCCCCCATCTGCCGGTAATACATATTTATAACGGATATATTTTTTTACATAAAGTTTACCAGGTCTGTATTCCAATATTTCAGTACTCTCTTCCCCGATCTTTTTTGCCTCACTCAAGTCGCCTTCAGGCATAATAACGTGTTCCTCCCGGGGCAGATGAGCTGGAATGGGAGCCCTGAAATGATTGATTTTTGATTCTTTCTGTGGCTTCTGACGGGTATAAGTAACTTGTTCTGTCTCAATTTGTTTCTGCTCAACAGTTTCGCTTTCTAAGCCAAGGGCTAACTGGCCATCATTAACAGGTATGTACCGCTCGCTCTTGCTGCCGAATATCATTCGTTTAAGCTTGTCCAGTTCCTGCTTGTAATACAGAAGTTCTGACTGAAGAATGGTGATTTTCCCAGAAAGATTTTTATTTTCTTCTACCAATATTTCAAAGTCTTTTTCCTGGTATTTGGACTGCCCGTTTTGCATGTCACAAAGATGTCAAAATATTGCCTGTAACCCTAATATTTTCAATGGTTTTTATCAAGATTATTTTCACTGATTGTTGATAAAAAACCGCTTGCGCATAGTAACTTTTTCAATGGAAATACCTTCTATCATCATAACCAATGTCGGCCAGCTTAACTGGCAGGAATTTGTTTTTCCGTCCATCAGGGGCAGTTCAAGTGTGCCGGATTCCAGACGCTTATAATACAAAACAAAACCACCATGTTCCCAGTGTAACAGTTTTATCTTGTTGCGCCGCCGGTTAATAAAAATAAACACTTCTCCGGAAGTAGGGTTATATCCCATGTATATTTGTATCAGTCCGCATAAACTGTCAAAGCTTTTGCGCATGTCGGTAACGCCGGAATATAGATAATACCTTAATGAAGAGGTTAATGAAAACATACCATCAAACCAGGTTAACCAGCATCCGGAGCATTTGTCCGCTTGCAGGGCCGGTCAGTCTTAAACATACCCCGTTGGGATATTGCACCTCGATGGCAGGGTCAGTAAATTTTATCTGTCCCCTGACTTTTATCGGGACAAATCCTGATATATCTTCCTTATTTTCTTTGTATTTTTTTAACCAATAATAGAAAAGCGATGGAGCAATTCCATTTTGCTGACAAAACATCTTTTTATTTAAACCACTTTGATGGCATTGTTCGATTTTTGAAAACATCTCTTCCTTTCTTGCTTGTCTTTCAACCTGTGTCATAATTTTGTGTTTGTCGCAAAGCTAATTCACTGAGCTGTATCATGCAAGATGTACTTTACAGAAGGCTTACCGGAATACAAAGTTTCGGCTACCTGTATTGCCTGGCATTGGCTATATGCGGTGTTGTGCAGCGTAAATTATTTAACAAGTCCTAGTTTTATATAATATATAGCAATCACGATTCCAGGTATAATAAATGTTAATATCCAGAATAAAGTGATTAATATCTTTCCTCCTACTTTTAAATCTTTTATTGGTTTTTTTTGCACAAAAGTTTTTACTAACTTAATTATCTGATTTTCTTTATCAGAGATGCTATATACCTTTGGTGAAATAAATTTATTGTAATAGCTTATATTTATTGCTATTTCATCTCTGATCGACCAATACTCTTCATTAGTAAGATTTTCAAACGATTTATTTATATCAATTCCTTTTTTAGTTATTGCATCTTTAACTTTTTTTCTTTGAGCTAGACTATTAAGTTGCATTAGAAGTAGAAATGGAATAATAAGAAGAAAATATGATTTTGTACTAATTGAAAAATATGTTAATACTGCGATTGATAGAAATATAAATATCTTATTAATTACTTCATTAGAATCAAAAAACATGTTTTGTATTAGTCTTCCTCCATCCAATGGAATTATTGGTAAAAGGTTAAAGAGATTAATAAGTATAAATATATTTGAAGTTTTAGATAAAAATTCATTTGTGTCTCTTAAACCATAGTAATAAAGTATCAATCCGATAATAATCCCTGGTACTGGTCCGGATAATAAAATAAATACTCTTTGTTTTTGTGAAATTGTATCTTTATTACCTGAAGCAAATGCCCCAATTAATGGTACGAAGAAAATACTTAAGTCTTTATATTTAAATATTCTCATTGCCAAATAATGCCCAATTTCATGTATGAGAATTACTCCAGCCAAAACTAGTATATATACAATATCCCATTTAAAAATCAAATAAAATATTACTACAAATAATACAATGCTAATTAAAGATCTATTAAGTGATTGTCTTTGAGTTTCATCCTTTGGTTTTGGAGGAAATGATTTGTTTTCTTCTGAATTTGTTGAATAATCACTAGGCTGTCCAATTCCATTTATATTATTGTCATTATTAGATTTTTCATCCATATTTTGTAATCTATAATTTTCTTCCATATGATAACTTTTCATTTATGCTGCACAACGGTGGTGGTATGAGAAGCTGCCGATAGCGGGAGAATTTACTATCAAGCTATACGAGTGTGGATGCGGGTGATGAACCTGCAAAATGCACATGACCGGCAGTTTTTTATACCACTTGTTAGCCGCTGGTGTTTTTATTTTTCATGCAATGATTCTAATAAATGCCAAGGTTTAGGGAAAAAAATCCACCTATTATCAATGAAAGCCCAAGCGGTGAAGGATGTGCCAAATTCTTCATTTTTTCGTTTAAATCGGACTGTATAGAATCTGATATTCTTATTGAGAATACCTTGTTTCGCTAATTGTGTCATACCTCCAGGAAGGTTGTGACGATTTTCGATTAACTCATAACAATCGGCTGAATCAATCTCAAATGTTTCTAAGTCTGACAAATCCATATTATTGCCTAATCCCTTAAAACATAAGGAATAATAATCATAGAATTTTGTTTTGTATTCTGACTTAAATGCTTTAGAACAATCACTTATGTTTGGTTGGGATTTTAAAAACATTGATTTTACATCTATATCTTCTATAAGCATTTTATTAAATATTTCAAAACTAGGAGCTTTGGGTGTTGCATTTTTTCTTTCTAATAAGTCCTTCGTAAACATTATTTGTTCTGATGTTTGCTCTAAAAATTCTTCAATTTGATTATTTAACAATTCTACTTTTAATGACTTATCTGGGAATAGGGCTAAAATATCATCTGCTAATTTACATAAATCGCTCCTCGAATTAAGCTTTAAAAGTTGGGATGAGTTGTGTATAAAACCAACATTATTAAAATCAAGTGGGGCTATTAAAATAGGGAAAATTCTTGCGTTACTTAACCATGAAGCTCCCATCTCATTTAAGCAGGTAAATGGCTGACTTTTTTGACAGTTTGTAAATATAGAAATCAATTTTGAATTTTGTATCTGTTGAACCGAAACGGAAGCAGGCTCTACTGAGGAGCAACCTGCCAGGGATAGGTTCTCCCGACGAAGTATCGTTTGATAGCGGGTTTCAGTTTTTGTGCCCGCTATTTTTTGATGATACTTTTGAGGGTATATGCCTAAAAAAACCTTATGCCGCATACTCCACAGGTGTTTTATAGTTTAATGCCTGATGGGGCCGTTCTGTATTATAATCTTGAATCCATCTTAGAGTAATTCCTTCTGCTTGAGAAATACCATAGAATAGATTAGCATCTAGTACATCCTCACGAAATGTTTTATTAAATCTTTCCACAATTGCATTTTGTTGAGGCTTTCCTTTTTGAATCCTACTCCAGATTATCTCATTTTTCTCAAGCCATTTCTGGAATAATTTGGATCGAAACTCTGGCCCGTTATCCGTTCGAATTTTTTTAGGTTTTCCACTTATCTCGATCTTTTGTTCCAGGTATTGAATTACTACTCTTGCTGGTATATTAAATCCGATTTTAATGCCTATACATTCACGATTAAAATGATCAACTATATTCAGGATACGTATCTTCCTTCCATCAACCAACGCATCGCTCATGAAGTCCATCGCCCATTCTTCATTTCTTGAAAAAGGTATCTCAATAGGATTAACAGGTGTCTGTTTCATTCGTCGTTTAAGTTTTTTACTCAACGAAAAACCAGATTGCTCATAAACTCTTCTGATCTGACTAGGACCATATTCCGGGTATTTCTTTCGCACTAACGCAATAATTTTATTACGCCCTTTACGACTATTCCCCATTATATCTATTATGGCAGATCTTATTTTTGCATCTTTTTCAGGCATTCTCTTCTTATAATAAGCTCTTGTTCGGGTGCAACTAATGATTTTACACGCCTGGGTATGACTTAATTTACGATATTGTTCCTTTAAATAAATTAAGCATTGCACCTTCTGACCAGGCGTTAAAACTTTTTTGTTACAATATCTTTAAGCGCTTCATTCTCAAGACTTAGATTTGCATACATCCGCTTTAAACGTGAATTTTCATATTCTAGCTCCTTTAAACGTTTTAATTCGCTTACGGTCATTCCTGAGTATTTATTTTTCCAGTTGTAAAAGGTAGCATCACTTATACCGTGTTTACGACATATCTCTGATACCTTTTGTCCTTGTTCTTGCTCTTTTAGAATAGCTAAAATTTTTGTCTCACTGAATTTGATCTTTTTCATACGCTACTTTTTAATTGTTAAAGTTAAAAACTCTATTTTTAACTTGTCTTAAAAAAGCAGCCCAGTACCAGCATACTTCACTACTTTTATAATTCAAACTAATTAATTGAATTATTATTTGAGAATTTTCAATATTGTTTTTAATCCACTTCTTAAAATCTTCACCTGTTTGAGGTTTTGAAGACTCAATTCCTGTACAAAAAATATTTTCAGAATTTATTTGTAAACCTAATTTGAGTATTCTGTCAACAAAGCATTTAAGGATATAGTTATCTTTGTTGGAAAAGCTAATAAATATTTTCATGTATTGTGAGTTTTTTTGCACTTGCGGCACCGGGTAGCTTACGCCCCCTAAGAACCGTACGTGCGACTTTCACCGCATACGGCTCAAGCACTTTTAAGGCCAACCTTGTTAGGGTAGACCCGGCTATTGTTTTTACCTCTGCAAACAAAAGTAGTGATTTGTTTGCTATTCAAAGCTAAACGTTTCCTTAAGGATACCCTTTTCTCAAAATATGAATCAAATTCAGACAGGTAAGGATTGGCCTTCTGAGCGATTTTAACATGATATCGAATAGGTACCATACCGATTTTATATAAGCGGTAGGAATATATACCTTTATAAGATACACGTTTATCGGAAAAATGATTGCCCAAAAAGTACCTTTTGAATACCCACCTGTGGCCTTTGTCACCATGCTGGCGGGTAGCCCATTTCCAGGTTTGTCCGAAGATGAATACCTCCAGTTTTCTGAAGGTATTCTTTGAGCAAATACCCTTGTGATAGTTTGACCATCCCCGGATAACCGGGTTTAGTTTTCGTATAAGGGCATGAGCAGGCAGTCCATGGCTCTCGCGTATGATGAGTTTTATCTTATCTTTGAAAGCCTGTACAGATTTCCGTGATGGTTTTATCAGCAGTTTACCCTTGTACTTACGGATATGCTGTGATAAGAAGTCAAAACCCTGGTCAATATTGGTTATTTTGGATTTCTCATCAGAGAGCCTAAGCCCCCGTTCTTTGAGGAATTCCTTAACAAGTGGTATGATTTGATTAGTAATTACCTCTTTATCCTTAGCGGTAATAATAAAATCATCGGCATACCTTACAAAATTGACTTTCTGGTTTTTCCACCTTGGAAACTGTTTGTTTATGGTGGTTTCCAATCCGTCAAGCACCATATTCATGATGATTGGGGATATGATACCGCCTTGTGGAGTACCTTTAAGGGAGGGGAATAACCTACCTTTCTGGATATATCCTGCTTTGAGCCATTTATCAAGAATGGATTTGTTGACCGGGATATGGTTTAATATCCACTGATGGTCAATTTCATCAAAGCAGGCCTTGATGTCGGCTTCATACACCCATTGTGCGCAATTTTTACGGCACAGGATAAGAAAGCATTGTGCAATGGCATCGGCACACGAACGTTTTTCCCTAAACCCATAAGAATTTAGGTCGGCCATTGTTTCGGCCAGAGGGACAAGAGAAATCATGTGCAGGGCTTGCATAGCCCTGTCATCGATGCACGGGATGCTTAAGGGGCGTTTTTTGCCATTCTTCTTAGGGATATATATCCTACGTAAAGGTTTAGGGGTGTATCCCCTGTTCTTAAGGTTTTCAGCTGCGACGAGTTTATCATACCCGTCTATCCAGATTTTATGGTCAACACCGGGGGTTTTGCCTCCCTTGTTGTTGGCCACCCGGAATACAGCCAATAGTTTAGCATAAAAGGATTTGGTAATGAGAAACATCAGGGCTTTAGCTTTGCCCCAGCGTTTCTCTTTAACAGCCTTGGCAATACGTCTTTGCAGCCTGTTCACCCGTTGAATAACCTTTCGCCATATAATGAGGTTCCAGTTATCGGTTTGGTGTGCCAGTGCACACGATGAATTTTCATTCTCGTTCATTTGCTTTCCAGCATTTACAGGTTCTAAAAAGTATCATGCCATAAAGTACCAGACAGAGGTGGGCTGGTTTTCACCTGTGGCGATGTTGTGGCCACTATCCCTGGCATTACATCAGGGCATTCGCTTTGTCTGTCCTCTCTGTACGGTGTTTCCCCATGCCTTGCGGTTAGGGTTTTTGATCCCGCTGTTACAGGAAAAGAGAGCACCGTGCTTCCATGTTCCATGTAAATAACAAAAGATACAGGTTTAGGCCTATCCTGTCCACCGGCTGGGCAACATCCCCGTAAACGCAACGTTAACCACGTTTAACCTGCCAGCTTACCATTTTGGTACAAGGCGTGTCATCCTCTTTTTCGCCCTTACGCCATCTCGATGGTTTCGGAATATTTACCTGAGTTGGCCATGCCTGCTCACCCCAGCCCTAAATCGGTTTTTGAGGCCCCGAAGACTATCCGCTTCACAGCTTATAGCCCCGCCATAGGGTATACAACCCGGCGTTTGGTACTCGTTTCCCGGAGCTTCAACCGGTAATAGCTGCACTATACACCAGTTGTCCGGTAAGGGTACTGTTGAGGGAACAACAGGTTTTATCAAAGAACAATCCTTTGTAAAACAATTATTTACACGACTTCAAGTCGCAATAACGTTTGATGGTATGGTGTCGTAAGGGATTGCGGGCTTCAAACCTATCAAGTTACCACCCAAAGTTGATGCGGGTGATACCGCTCGAAAACCTCTGAAACCCTTATGCACTATACACATTGTTGTGTGGTCGTACTTTTATTAGCTTATCAAATAATTCTGTTTTTGTTATAAATTTATCTGGTTTCCATTTTTCTCCAACTGTTTCAATCTCAATTAGTCCAAAATAATCTAAAAATCGGTCAAAAGTCCGTAGCGAATAACAATCACTCGCTCTTTTTTCTGGGGTATCATAATCAGATGGGGAATCTAATTCAACCAAATCTGGAAATGCCTTTAAATACTTCTCTGAATAAAAACAATCCTGATGTTTAGTTCCACCATATAAATGCAAAAGTATCAATGAGAAACCGTATCCTAATTGACCAATCTGATTATCACCATATCCGTCATAATATGCCCAATTAAATTTAGTTGTCATAGTTTTGAAAATCAGGTCGATTAAACCATAGTTGTTAGAAAGTATTTTCTCCCCTTTTTTTGTCAAACTCAATTTACCGTTTCTCTTTTTTGTTAATCCTGATAATTCAACCAAAAATCTAGTGAGATTAACTGTCATGGAATCACTCTCTTTATATAACTGATAAGTCCCTGAAGTAAAAAGTGATTCTTCTAAGTATCCTTGTGCATAAATATCTTTAACAATCTTTGTAGGTAAAAATCCTTTTGCTGTCAATTTAATCTCACCAGCTTTTTGTATCAAGGATAGAAAGTATTTAATCTGATTAAGCATCGGAATTTTATGGTAATCCGAATCATTAAGTTTTTGCAGGCTTATTGGACTATTTGACTCAAACGTGAAATTTAAAATATGGTGCATTTCAAAAGGTGAGTATCCTTCAAATTCTGAAATCGACCTATTATTTTGCTCATTCATTACTTGGTCAATATGTCTTTGAATATCTTTTAAATCCATGCTATTATGTTGTTATGCCGTCAGTCTGTATGCCACACAACGGTGGCAATATGCGTAGGCAGGGATTTCGAAGCGTCAACCTGTCAAACCGTTACGAATTTGAGTAAATGTACAAAAGTTTAAATTATCCACAGCCCCCGGCTTACGTATATTGCGTGTTGTGCGGTCGGCTTTTATCATTTTTGTTTCACTGTTTTATAATTATACTATTTCTTTACCAAATCTTTTCTTTAATTCATTCAATCTTAGTCTATGAAATCTTTGCAACATGAATGGATAAAAATTAAAGAATATATTGACTACTAAAATCATAATCGCTATTGCATAGTTAGTGTTAATTCCAATCAATATTGTTAAAATCATAACGATACAGAAACCAATAAAATGACCGAATTCACTTTTCATCGTAGTAATTTCCATTTCATCAAATCCGTTTCTGGAACCACTAAAAAAATGCTTTTTGTTTTGCTTTTTATTCCAAATTGTCCGAATCAATAGTTTTTTAAACGATTCAATTTGAATAATCTGACCACATATCTTTAGTAATTCAGGATTTTTAATCAAGTAATATCTTTTAGGTAACAATCTATATACAGGAAATGAATACACAATCGTAAAAATTCCTGTCACAAATAAATTTACAAATACTGCATCAAGCATTTTATCAGAAAAATCGGTCGGTTGATTTCTTATAAGTCTTTCAACTAACAAGATTGTCTGCCAAATCAAGAAGGATGAAAATATAATATGTACTATCTTACTAAAAATCCTCATAATTCTATTAGTTTAAAAACTTTGCACTGCTGTTTCTCAAGCTGCCGCACAACGTTTTACAATATGGCAAGTGTCGGTTTGCGGAGCGCGTCTGTATCCACCGATGAAAAAGTTTGAAGCGGGCTATAATGCCCGAATTTACTACCTTTCCCGCCATTTGCTATATTGTGTGTTGGGCAAAGTTGATTTTATTTTCTTTTATAATCAATTTTATAATAATCTTCATCACCCTGTATGTGGTCATTATTAATTACATTAAGTACATTTAATAAACGACGATTATCATCTTGACGAACAGCTATTTTAGTAAATCTAATTTGATTTTTTTGGATATCATATTGAAAATCCTCAATATTAAAAGCATGTTCTCCATTTAAGAAATATTTACCATTTTCTCGTATCTCAAGGTGCTCAGTACCAATACTGCCATTGTCATTCCATTCATTTATCCAATTACCAATCATAAAGTCAATCGTAATTTTATTTTTCTTATACCTTTTTCTCAATTTGTTAATGTACAAAATGGATAATAGTATAATAATTAGTAATATATATACTGGTATTTTAATTTTATAAATAAGAATTATCCAAAATTTATCAAATAATCCATTGGTAAAACTTAAATCAATTTTGTTAAATGGAATGATGCTGAATATCATGATAACTATTGCAATAAATGCAAGTAGTCCTTGATTGCTATTACACCAATTTTTAAAATTTATAAATATTCTTTTAATCATTTTTTTCTTTCAAGCATAAATGTAATAATCAAATCGGGTGAGATAAATCTTACCAAACTGAATTTATTTTTATCAAATATCCCATATTTATATTTAATTTCGTTTAAATATAAACTAGTTCCGTTAATTTCAAATGTTCCCTTTCTGTTTTGAGATATTTCAAATTTGTTTTTAATAAAAGTTATCAAAGTATCATTATCTCTAATTATTTCTTTGTTGTAATCAAGATTTTGTCCTGCATCGGGTTTGTCATCAGAAACTAATGAACCACGCGTGTCAATAGTCCATGACCCATCAATAAAATCAGATAATTTTAAATCATTTGATTGTCCGATTAAACTCTGACAAACAATTACAACAAAAGTTGAAATGAATATTATTTTTTTCATAATACTGTTCGTTTTATCTATCATTCGGGTGTGTCCTCCAATTTTGCCCAACGGTGGCAATATGCATTGTAGGGGATTTCGAAGCTACGTTCCTGTCAACCGAGGATAACGATTGAAAGGGCGAAACCATTGGCAAACCTACGCCGCCCCTATAATGTATATTGCGTGTTGCCTGCAGTTTTTGTTTTTCCAATCAATTCATTTACTTCATTACCATACTCTTCACCATATCCCAATTCCTTTGCTCTATATAAATCAGTCAATGCTTTATCATTATCTCCGATTGCGATGTACACTAATGCTCTATTTTTAAAAGCCCATGAATTTGAAGGGTCAAGCTCAATCGATTTATTAATATTTTTTAAAGCTTGCTCATAATCATGGTCAAGATAAAACAAATATCCTAAATTATCATGTGGATAGGAGAAAGTCGGCTCAATCTGAATTGCTAATTGTAAGTATTTATATGCCTTTTTATGCTCCCCATTTTTTGATAATGCAAATCCTAAATTATTCAAGGTTAAACTGTCATGGGGATTTTCAATTAATGCCCTTTCAAAATCAGCAATCGCATTTTTAAAATCATTGAGACACAAGTAACCATAGCCCCGGGTATTTAAAGCAAAAATATCTGCTGGATAATACGAAAGAATCCTATTGCATAATTCTATACTTTTTGCATAATTTTTAAGATTTTGTTCAATAACAGCATAGTCTCCGATATAATTAAAATTTTCTTTATCTATTTCAATAGCTCTAATTATGTATTCTTTAGCTTTATTATTTTCCGTTTTATGTAAATAAATCTGCGAAAGATACCAATATGCCAAATCAGCATTTTTATTAATCTCGGTAGCATGTATTAAATCGGCAATCGCTTTATCAATCTCTGCTGTGCAAAAAAATGCATATCCACGATGAGTATATGCTAAGTAGTCAGACTCATTTTTAGAAATAAAATCCGTTAAATAATCAATCGCTTTCTGGTATTTTCCAGAATCAATAAATCCTTGTGCTATTTCTATCTTATCAAATGTATCCATTGTGTAGAATTTGTCTTGTTAAAATTGCAGGCAACGTTTTGCAATATAGCATGGCGGGGTTTGCGATTGCGTTTTTGTCCACCGACAAAAATGCTTGAACGTGACCCAAATGCCTGATGCGAAACGTACAGCCCCGCTTTGCTATATTGTGTGTTGCCAACTGGCCTTATTATATTGTTTCAATAAATTGTTTAGCCGTCATTGTCGGTAACTTTGAATTTTTAAAATCCTTTAGATTTCTTGTAATAATCAATTCTTGCTCGTCTTCGATTGCCGTAAAATATTGAAGTCCATCCTCAAAATCAGAAAAAGTCTCGTCATTTAAAGCCAATCCAATAATCTTATCATCCAACGGTAATATTTTTAGAATCAACCTAAGTTTTCTTAAAACCGACTTCGCTTTGTTCGAATCCATTTGTCTTAATAATGCATAACTGGTATTTGCAATAGTCAAAGATGAAACTGATAATTCGACTTGCTTTTTGTCGGCAAGGGAAAATAATTCCGCTGCTTCTTCAAAAAAGGGTTCTCTCCGTGATAATAAATCTATCACAATATTAGTATCTATGAATAACTTTTTCATTTATACTTTTCATCTAAATAATCACGGTACTCTTTCTTATAATCAAAGTCAGCAGGCAAATCTATCACTCCGCTCAAACTCTCTACAAGCGGAGTAATTGAAATCTTTTTCATATCTTCTTTTTGTTTAGTTATGCTATCTAGATAAGTTTCAATCATTTTTGAAAGACTAATCTTATGACTACGAGCATAGTTTTTAGCTCTCTCGATAACATTATCATTTAGTCGCAATGTTAATTTAGTTTCCATAATCGTTAAATTTAATTACGTACAAATATAACAAATCAACACGTCATTTCCAATGATTTCGTTCTCCCGGCTTGCTGAACCGGGTAGCTTACGCCCCCTAAGAACCGTACGTGCGACTTTCACCGCATACGGCTCAGGCACTTTTAAGGCCAACCTTGTTAGGGTAGACCCGGCTATTGTTTTTACCTCTGCAAACAAAAGTAGTGATTTGTTTGCTATTCAAAGCTAAACGTTTCCTTAAGGATACCCTTTTCTCAAAATATGAATCAAATTCAGACAGGTAAGGATTGGCCTTCTGAGCGATTTTAACATGATATCGAATAGGTACCATACCGATTTTATATAAGCGGTAGGAATATATACCTTTATAAGATACACGTTTATCGGAAAAATGATTGCCCAAAAAGTACCTTTTGAACACCCACCTGTGGCCTTTGTCACCATGCTGGCGGGTAGCCCATTTCCAGGTTTGTCCGAAGATGAATACCTCCAGTTTTCTGAAGGTATTCTTTGAGCAAATACCCTTGTGATAGTTTGACCATCCCCGGATAACCGGGTTTAGTTTTCGTATAAGGGCATGAGCAGGCAGTCCATGGCTCTCGCGTATGATGAGTTTTATCTTATCTTTGAAAGCCTGTACAGATTTCCGTGATGGTTTTATCAGCAGTTTACCCTTGTACTTACGGATATGCTGTGATAAGAAGTCAAAGCCCTGGTCAATATTGGTTATTTTGGATTTCTCATCAGAGAGCCTAAGCCCCCGTTCTTTGAGGAATTCCTTAACAAGTGGTATGATTTGATTAGTAATTACCTCTTTATCCTTAGCGGTAATAATAAAATCATCGGCATACCTTACAAAATTGACTTTCTGGTTTTTCCACCTTGGAAACTGTTTGTTTATGGTGGTTTCCAATCCGTCAAGCACCATATTCATGATGATTGGGGATATGATACCGCCTTGTGGAGTACCTTTAAGGGAGGGGAATAACCTACCTTTCTGGATATATCCTGCTTTGAGCCATTTATCAAGAATGGATTTGTTGACCGGGATATGGTTTAATATCCACTGATGGTCAATTTCATCAAAGCAGGCCTTGATGTCGGCTTCATACACCCATTGTGCGCAATTTTTACGGCACAGGATAAGAAAGCATTGTGCAATGGCATCGGCACACGAACGTTTTTCCCTAAACCCATAAGAATTTAGGTCGGCCATTGTTTCGGCCAGAGGGACAAGAGCAATCATGTGCAGGGCTTGCATAGCCCTGTCATCCATGCACGGGATGCTTAAGGGGCGTTTTTTGCCATTCTTCTTAGGGATATATATCCTACGTAAAGGTTTAGGGGTGTATCCCCTGTTCTTAAGGTTTTCAGCTGCGACGAGTTTATCATACCCGTCTATCCAGATTTTATGGTCAACACCGGGGGTTTTGCCTCCCTTGTTGTTGGCCACCCGGAATACAGCCAATAGTTTAGCATAAAAGGATTTGGTAATGAGAAACATCAGGGCTTTAGCTTTGCCCCAGCGTTTCTCTTTAACAGCCTTGGCAATACGTCTTTGCAGCCTGTTCACCCGTTGAATAACCTTTCGCCATATAATGAGGTTCCAGTTATCGGTTTGGTGTGCCAGTGCACACGATGAATTTTCATTCTCGTTCATTTGCTTTCCAGCATTTACAGGTTCTAAAAAGTATCATGCCATAAAGTACCAGACAGAGGTGGGCTGGTTTTCACCTGTGGCGATGTTGTGGCCACTATCCCTGACATTACATCAGGGCATTCGCTTTGTCTGTCCTCTCTGTACGGTGTTTCCCCATGCCTTGCGGTTAGGGTTTTTGATCCCGCTGTTACAGGAAAAGAGAGCACCGTGCTTCCATGTTCCATGTAAATAACAAAAGATACAGGTTTAGGCCTATCCTGTCCACCGGCTGGGCAACATCCCCGTAAACGCAACGTTAACCACGTTTAACCTGCCAGCTTACCATTTTGGTACAAGGCGTGTCATCCTCTTTTTCGCCCTTACGCCATCTCGATGGTTTCGGAATATTTACCTGAGTTGGCCATGCCTGCTCACCCCAGCCCTAAATCGGTTTTTGAGGCCCCGAAGACTATCCGCTTCACAGCTTATAGCCCCGCCATAGGGTATACAACCCGGCGTTTGGTACTCGTTTCCCGGAGCTTCAACCGGTAATAGCTGCACTATACACCAGTTGTCCGGTAAGGGTACTGTTGAGGGAACAACAGGTTTTATCAAAGAACAATCCTTTGTAAAACAATTATTTACACGACTTCAAGTCGCAACAACGTTTTACAATATGGTGTCGGCGGGGTTTGCGAGTGCGTTTTTGTCCACCGTGACAAAAGCCGGAACGTAGGCGGGACGCCGGATGCGGAACGTACCGCCCCGCTGCACTATATTGTGTGTTGTGGTTAGTTACTTTATTAAAATATCTAATTTTCTGCCTAATCCAGTTTCAATAATTTTTCTCAAAGTAGCAATCTCTAAATCTGAACGGTCATTCTCAATCCGAGAAATATATGTCCTGGAAGTGCCACTTTTTAACGCTAAGTCTTGTTGTGTCAATCCGCTTTTTAATCTTGCCTCCCTAATCAATTGACCTATTTTTAATGAAAGTTCTGATTTTTCAGGCTGGCTATATTTTAATAAAACATCCGCTCCAATCTCATATGGAACTTTCATTTTTTTACCATTTCTCATTGTGATGTATTGCTCAACATTACCCCAGGAAAGAGTATTTCCTTCAAGCTCAACTTTTGCAAATTCATTCGAGTCGAATAAAATGTAAGCAGGTGAACTTTCATTCACTCCAATCCTTTTAAGAACCTTTCTAAAATCAATAATCCTTGATTCTCCATTATTAAATACAACTGAAATTGACAATTCTTTTATCCAGTTAATTTTTAAAATCCGTGGTATTTTTATACTCTGTCTCATTTTAACTCAGGATTTAATTCATAAAATACTTCTAAAGCCCAATCTGCATTGCCAGCCAACCAATCAAATACTTGTTTTAACTGTCGATTCGGTAAATTACCAGAATAAATAACAGCTCTCTCAATTTCTATCAATACTTCAAATTCATTATAATCTGCGTGAATATGAGGTGGCCGATGTTCTCCATTGTAAACATGTATCTTGATACCATTAAAACTGTCAATCGTTGGCATTTAAAAATCATTTTATACAAAGGTATCTAATTAGATACTAAAATCAAATTTTTTATCAGCTTAAATTATGGCAGGATGCTCTTTTGTAATTAACCACAACGCAATGAGTATATTTTGTTGCCGGATACAATGCCTTCATTTGACAGTTTGCACGAATGTAACCAAAAGAACTTAAATTGGCAAACCAACTAGCCGGCAATGAAATATACTTAATGTTACCGCACGTAATTATTTATTTATCAACATATTGGCAAAATATACTATCAATGGCAGAACTCTGCCGAATCAGCAGAAGGACAAAAATACCAGGGCGTGGGCAGGCCAATCTAACGAAATGACCGGGCGTGCCATCACTGCCCATTTGATTAATTCTGGTAAATATGTACCGACGTTAAATTCCGCCAAAATTTTTTAAATAAGTACCTGCTCTGCTGCCTGAGCGAACATGACCAAATTACCGAATGTAAGAACGTACCAGAATGCAAATTTTTTATGTGCGGTTAACGTCAGTCTGTCTAAAAACCTAAAACTAAGCAGCAAGGCTTCCGACAGGTAACTGTTGGTTCATTTTAAGTCCTGTGCGGATATTTTTATTTTTTTTCCTGTCTTTAGCAATTGAAATAAATCTTCTCTCAACATTGCTTATTTCAGTCCATATTTTGACAAATAAAACAAGAAAACCTGCTTGAAGGCTATCCAGGAATACTTTTAGCTTTTCAATACCAAAGATGTTCATGATGCGCTTAAGGTTATAGGCAACCATCATGAACCCAACATCAGCGCTGGCCCGGTGGATGTATTTTTTGGTCAATATATACGAAAAGCCCCATTGGCGCTTTATCGTGCCATAAGGATGTTCTACTATTGCCTGCCGTTTCTTATAGGTTTCTTTATTTCTTTCTATTCTAACACGGTTATTTTCAATTGTTTGCGCATGTTGTCGCCGTTGTATTATCTTCCCGTTTTTTGTAGATGCAGTACACTTTGCACGCACAGCGCAATTTTTGCACGCTGAAGTCTTGTATTGTTGGAACCTGCTACCACTTTCGGAAGTGTGCCATGTTCCGTTGGTGCTTAATATATGGCCTTGCGGACAGGTGAAGGTGTTGTCTTTCTCGTTATAAATAAATTTATCCGAATTATACTCCGGGCTGGGTGCCTGTGAAGAACTTGGGGTAGCCGGGATCGCTACCATTACCTTTATGCCAAGCCTTTCGGCTGTTTCAAACTCTGTTCCCGTATGATAGCCTTTGTCATACAAGGCTGTAAAAGTATTGGTTTTCAATATGCTTTTGGCCCTCTGAAGCATGTTGCCCATGGCCTTGCTATCGTTGTTGTTGGTAACTTTATAGTCGATAGGAATGTTGTGTTTAGAATCTACCGTTGTTTGAACATTGTAGGCCACTTCTGTTATATTATTGCGTATGATCATCTGCCTGCTTTCCGGGTCGCTGGTGGATATTTGCGGCCCGCCGGATTGTTGGAGTTTTGCTTCCAGTTTCTTGTATGTTGACTTGCGGATTTCCTGCTTTTTTATCTCTTTTTTTATCTCCTTTTTATTGTCTCCATCGCTTTCGGCAAGTGCACGGTTATATTCTTCCAATTTTTCTTCAATGTATTTCAGGTGCCTGTCGATCTTCTTCTGGTTGAAATTGTTCTTCTTACTGTTTTGGGCACGCAATTTTGTACTGTCGCCTGCTATCAGTTCCCCGCCTATAAGGCCAAAGTATCTGGCCAAGCTTACAGTGGCCCTGAATACTTTTTTTATCCCCCGGGCATTGTCACGCCTGAAGTTCGCAATGGTATTATGGTCAGGCGTTAACATGTTTAGCAGCCACATTAGCTCAATATTCCTTCCACATTCCCTTTCCAATGCCCTTGATGAACGTATCCTGTTCATATACCCATAAATATAAAGTTTTAATAAAATGGCAGGATGATATGCAGGACGGCCGTTTTCTTCGAAGTCGACTTTAAAACCATACTCCTCCAGGTTGAGGTTGTCTACAAAAACATCTATTGTCCTAGAAAGATTATCAGAAGAAATGGCCTGGTCTAAGGTGATTGGAAATAATGTGGTTTGGTACCTGTTTTGTCCTTGTATGTATTTCATATCTGTAAGATACAAATACGAGTTTAAAGAGCCAAAAATCCGCTAGGCTCTTTATTAACAATATGTATGAAGTTTTTAGACAGTCTGACGTTTGGCTATATGAAAAGTTGGGGAGTTCGGAGCGATTGCCAATCAAGTTACACTGACCTTGATGCGAAGCTGTAAACTTGAGTAACTACCTAATCCCCAATTTTTTATATAGCGTGTTGAACGAAACCTCCTTACGTCGGTAGACAAGCAATTCATAGTAATGTTTTTTTACTTTGTCATTTGAAACTAATCTAATAAAAGTATGAAAAAAAAGTATTTCAAGCATCGAGTTTAGAAGAATTGTTACATGCAGCACATGTACGAATGGAGGTTGAGCATTTCTCAAACAGTTCTATCAATTGTTATTTACATGCCATTAAAGAGTTATGTAATTTTTGTGGCAAGCTTCCTGATCAAATAGGAGAGGAAGAGCTGTACTCTTACCTGGTACACCTGAAAAATGTCAGGCATTTGAGCCGGGAAACCATCCGTAATCATCTTCAGGGGATCCGATTTGTTTTTCGAAGGTTATATAAGCGTATAGACATTATCCAGGATGTACCCTATCCAAAGTCAACGAAACGGCTCCCGGTCATCCTAAGCAGTAAAGAGTTAAAACTTTTGTTTAACAGCGCTCACAGCCTCAAACATTGTATGGTATTGAAAATCGCTTATAGCGGTGGTTTGAGGCGTAATGAGATAAGCCGGTTGAAACTGGTTGATATTGATTCTAAAAATTACCTGATCCGAATTGAAAACAGTAAAGGGAACAAGGACCGGTACACATTACTTGCCAAGAGCCTGGTTCCGGAATTACGGGAATATTACCGAAGGTATAAACCGCAAAAATACCTTTTCAATGGAAGCACCAAAGGCTTGCCATATAGTGAAGAAGGCCTTCGCTGGACATTCAGCCAGGCATTGCTCAAATCGGGCATCCAAAAACAGGTGAGCCTTCATTCATTGAGACATTCCTTTGCATCGCATCTGCTGGCTATGGGGACCAACCTGTTTACTATCCAAAAACTGATGGGCCATGATGACATCCGCACCACGATGATTTACCTGCAGGTAAACCACCAATTGCGGGAGGAAAAGCTCACAAGCCCACTGGACCTGATATCATGACGGGCTACACCCGCCCTGCCTTTGAAGTTGCACAGATCATTGGCAGGTACAGACACAGCCTTGAAAACAGTGGTAAACTTACCTCGCGTCATAAGAGAGTGTTTACCAACCTGGAGCAGTGCCGTACAGCGGCACTGGGTTACCACAAAGATAAGTGCGATAATCCGGATTGTGGCTATGAAAATATCTCTTTCAACAGTTGTCGCGACAGGCATTGCCCCAAGTGCAACGGCCTGCGGCGTGAGAAATGGGTGCGCATGCGCACCAACGACCTGTTGCCGGTAAAGTACTATCATGTGGTATTTACAATTCCCGACAGCCTGAACCAGATGTTCCTGGATTACCAGGTATTGATGTACAACCTGTTGTTTGCCAGTACCTGGCAAACCATTGCACAATTTGGCGCCGACCATAAACACCTGGGGGCGAAAATGGGGATGATTGCTGTTTTGCACAGTTGGGGGCAGAACCTTTCCTTTCACCCGCATGTGCATTGCCTTGTACCGGCCGGAGGTATTACCGCAAATGGGAAATGGCGTAACACCCGCAGCGAAGGAAAATACCTTTTCCCGGTAAAGGCTATGAGCAAGGTTTTTCGTGGTAAATTCACCGACGGACTGATCGGCCTTCATAAATCGAATAAAATACAGTTGGAAACTCCTTTCATTGCCGGAAAGAAATACCTTCATCCATTCTACAGGAAAAAATGGGTGACCTATGCCAAGCTCCCCATGCATAATGCACAGCAAGTTGTGGATTACATTGGGCGATATACGCATCGCATTGCTATCAGCAATCACCGGATTAAAGCTGTGGAAAACGACCGGGTGAAATTCTCTGCAATAGATTACCGTACATCCAGTGTGGTAGAGGTTGATCTGGAGGCTGAAGAATTTCTTCATCGGTTTTCTCTTCATATTCTTCCTGCAGGATTTATGAAGATCAGGCATTATGGTATATTGAGCTCGCGGTCAAAATCAGCTGCATTGACTTGTGCCCGTGTATCGTTGGAAGCAGAAATTCCTGAAACACCAAAAATCGACAGCTTTTCAGTGTATGAATGGCTTGTAAAGCTATATGGCATAGACGTAAGGGTATGTCCAAAATGTAAAACCGGCAAAATGGTATTAATAGCTGTTACCTATCCGCGGTCCCGGGGAAGCCCGCAGGAAAGTTTTAGCGAAAATACCTGCTTTGCAGCTTAATGCCCATTTTTCATACTGCCTCGTACTGAGGAGATGGATAAGGTATGCACGGTTGTATAAAAAACAGGTTATTTTTCGTTTTTCGGCCTTGTTTTTTCGGTTTGTTATTCCAAAAAATGAGGTCTAATGACCAGGTTCTTTGTAATATTTTGGTGAAAAGTTTACAAGTTGCCTTAAGAATGAGAATCTGAAATGCATTCAATTCACATATTAGTTGTGTTGCGCCGGTTACCGTTCAACAACGAATATAATTAACCGGTTTAGCTTTTAGCCTTTTATTTTTTTTGGGT
Source organism: uncultured Bacteroidales bacterium (assembly GCA_963781805.1). Taxonomy (GTDB): domain Bacteria; phylum Bacteroidota; class Bacteroidia; order Bacteroidales; family UBA10428; genus JAFGPL01. Next base: position 2,162,547 of record CAWAHF010000004.1, on the reverse strand, counting down.
TGCCGGTTAATCATATTCTAAATGTTGTACCCAGTTATTTTATACTAAGTTTATAATCATATTTCTTTTCATCGCCAGTTTCAACATGGATTTTATAAGTTCCAAGTTTGTATTCCGACAAATCTAGATTTTTGCAGCCAGCTTCTCTTAAAAAGAACTTCCCAACTAATTCATCTGTATCATTGCTAATTTCAATCCAACTATGCCAACCTAAATCACAGACATAAAATATTAATGGTTTATCAGCTTCTTTAATTAATTCTATTTCATTAATCTTTTTTGCATTCCGATATGCTAAATCGTAAGCATGTAAGTTAAATTGAATATCATATCTGTATGGGAAAATAGATGAAGTAAATATACGTAGAGTATCATTTACCGTTAAGTTATATCTGTCTGGACAATATTTAACTCTTAAATCAAAAGTATCTTTTGGTGCAATTACAATCTTATTGGTTAAAGGAGTTATTTGATTATCTGAACAAAGAATGCTATCCACAATGATTTCTTTCTCAGAATTAGAAATAATCTTTATCGATGCAGTATCAGTTTGTGACAATGTTGTTGAGAAGTTAATTTCACAATCAATAATATTTAAAGGGCTATCAGGATAATATAGTTCTTTGTTTAATTCAGAATCCGTCTTTGCCCAAAAGTCTCGTTTATATTTAAACGAATTTGCATCCAAATAGGTATCCTGGACTTTCCCTCCATCAAATAGTCTATCGTACTTCTCCATCGAGAGAGAACCATTCTCAAAGTACTTGCTTTGAAGCTGAATCCCTTCCTCATATAAATCAACGCGAATAATTTTGTTTTTATAATTTGTACTGTATGCTATCCAATAGCCATCTCTAACTGAATATAGGTTATTGTGACGTCCAGAACAATAATAAGTATATTCATTCTTTTTGAAATACAAATCACCTTTTGAGTAATGTTTATATGAATCTAGTTTTACTGAGTCTTTCAATTCAATAACCTTATAAAATCCTTCAGTAAAAATCCATGCATCATTATCAATAACTTGTTCAGTAGCTTCGGAATAGTAATTAAAACTTATCCACCGACCAATTTTTAATCCATTCTCATCATGTTTATTAATTGTATCATTCTGGTATATTTGATGAGTCTGTGAATACGAACTAATCGAAATCAAAAGAGCTAATATGTATGCAGTATGTTTCATTATAATTGGGTAACCGGGTAGCTTACGCCCCCTAAGAACCGTACGTGCGACTTTCACCGCATACGGCTCAAGCACTTTTAAGGCCAACCTTGTTAGGGTAGACCCGGCTATTGTTTTTACCTCTGCAAACAAAAGTAGTGATTTGTTTGCTATTCAAAGCTAAACGTTTCCTTAAGGATACCCTTTTCTCAAAATATGAATCAAATTCAGACAGGTAAGGATTGGCCTTCTGAGCGATTTTAACATGATATCGAATAGGTACCATACCGATTTTATATAAGCGGTAGGAATATATACCTTTATAAGATACACGTTTATCGGAAAAATGATTGCCCAAAAAGTACCTTTTGAACACCCACCTGTGGCCTTTGTCACCATGCTGGCGGGTAGCCCATTTCCAGGTTTGTCCGAAGATGAATACCTCCAGTTTTCTGAAGGTATTCTTTGAGCAAATACCCTTGTGATAGTTTGACCATCCCCGGATAACCGGGTTTAGTTTTCGTATAAGGGCATGAGCAGGCAGTCCATGGCTCTCGCGTATGATGAGTTTTATCTTATCTTTGAAAGCCTGTACAGATTTCCGTGATGGTTTTATCAGCAGTTTACCCTTGTACTTACGGATATGCTGTGATAAGAAGTCAAAGCCCTGGTCAATATTGGTTATTTTGGATTTCTCATCAGAGAGCCTAAGCCCCCGTTCTTTGAGGAATTCCTTAACAAGTGGTATGATTTGATTAGTAATTACCTCTTTATCCTTAGCGGTAATAATAAAATCATCGGCATACCTTACAAAATTGACTTTCTGGTTTTTCCACCTTGGAAACTGTTTGTTTATGGTGGTTTCCAATCCGTCAAGCACCATATTCATGATGATTGGGGATATGATACCGCCTTGTGGAGTACCTTTAAGGGAGGGGAATAACCTACCTTTCTGGATATATCCTGTTTTGAGCCATTTATCAAGAATGGATTTGTTGACCGGGATATGGTTTAATATCCACTGATGGTCAATTTCATCAAAGCAGGCCTTGATGTCGGCTTCATACACCCATTGTGCGCAATTTTTACGGCACAGGATAAGAAAGCATTGTGCAATGGCATCGGCACACGAACGTTTTTCCCTAAACCCATAAGAATTTAGGTCGGCCATTGTTTCGGCCAGAGGGACAAGAGAAATCATGTGCAGGGCTTGCATAGCCCTGTCATCCATGCACGGGATGCTTAAGGGGCGTTTTTTGCCATTCTTCTTAGGGATATATATCCTACGTAAAGGTTTAGGGGTGTATCCCCTGTTCTTAAGGTTTTCAGCTGCGACGAGTTTATCATACCCGTCTATCCAGATTTTATGGTCAACACCGGGGGTTTTGCCTCCCTTGTTGTTGGCCACCCGGAATACAGCCAATAGTTTAGCATAAAATGATTTGGTAATGAGAAACATCAGGGCTTTAGCTTTGCCCCAACGTTTCTCTTTAACAGCCTTGGCAATACGTCTTTGCAGCCTGTTCACCCGTTGAATAACCTTTCGCCATATAATGAGGTTCCAGTTATCGGTTTGGTGTGCCAGTGCACAGGATGAATTTTCATTCTCGTTCATTTGCTTTCCAGCATTTACAGGTTCTAAAAAGTATCATGCCATAAAGTACCAGACAGAGGTGGGCTGGTTTTCACCTGTGGCGATGTTGTGGCCACTATCCCTGACATTACATCAGGGCATTCGCTTTGTCTGTCCTCTCTGTACGGTGTTTCCCCATGCCTTGCGGTTAGGGTTTTTGATCCCGCTGTTACAGGAAAAGAGAGCACCGTGCTTCCATGTTCCATGTAAATAACAAAAGATACAGGTTTAGGCCTATCCTGTCCACCGGCTGGGCAACATCCCCGTAAACGCAACGTTGACCACGTTTAACCTGCCAGCTTACCATTTTGGTACAAGGCGTGTCATCCTCTTTTTCGCCCTTACGCCATCTCGATGGTTTCGGAATATTTACCTGAGTTGGCCATGCCTGCTCACCCCAGCCCTAAATCGGTTTTTGAGGCCCCGAAGACTATCCGCTTCACAGCTTATAGCCCCGCCATAGGGTATACAACCCGGCGTTTGGTACTCGTTTCCCGGAGCTTCAACCGGTAATAGCTGCACTATACACCAGTTGTCCGGTAAGGGTACTGTTGAGGGAACAACAGGTTTTATCAAAGAACAATCCTTTGTAAAACAATTATTTACACGACTTCAAGTCGCAATAACGGATGGCGGTATGAAACGTTGCGCATTTTGAAACACTAACTTATCAGCCCGCTAAGCCGTTGATTAAATGTTATTTCGTTCAAATATACCACTATCCGCGCAATGTTTTATGACCGCGTGTTACCGCCAGTTTATTATTCGATTTAATCAATACTCTTATAAAAATCATCGATAAGCTAAATACAAATTCAACTTCGTTAATATTATCCAAGTCGTCATCGTGTTTAACTTTATCATTTTGAAATTTAAGGTAATAATCCAGAACTTTTTGAAACATGTTCCTTATTTCCTTACCAATTCCATGTTCCGTTTGATATTTTCCAATTTCTGACAATTGATTCTCAAGACTTTTATCGTTTCCTAATAATTCTTTTAATAGTAACTCAAGTGTTAATCTTAAATTATCAAGGGAATCACGGTAATCTTCCCCTTCCTTGAAGAGTGAAACTGCTCGTTCAAATCTTTTCTTAACTTTTGGAAAATCAGTTATCCAATAATTGCATTCTGATATCAAATCTTGATGTAATAAAATATCAGGTCTGGTATTAATGGATTCAAGGTAATAATCAAATTGGTCGGTATCCTCAAAAATGAAAGGGGATTTGATATATTTCTGGATTTCATCAATTATATCAAGTTCTTGATTTTTCCAATCCTTGTATATGGTAAGATTTTGCGTAGGAATATTAACCTCTTCGCTATTTTTAATTTTACTCTCCAGTTTTGTAATCAAAAACTCCGTGAACATTTTTCGTCTAAAAAAGAAAATCTCTCTTGATAATCGAGCCGAGATTCCTTTCAAATCAATCTCTAACTGCGAGAAGTGTGCAGGCACAGCAAATTTTTGAATGTCTAAATTGTATTTAAGGCAGAAGTTTTCAATATCCTCAATTGTCTTGAACAAGTCAGGATTTGCTTTTAATAATTGATTTTTAATCGCAGGAGGATTAAGTGTTATTGTAAACCTTTTTTTATCAGGTTCAGTTGTCAATAATTGCCAAATCAATCCACTCCATTGGTCAGTCAGAAGGTTTGCAGCAAAAGCAATCTCACCTATGTTATAATCAATAATATTTACAAAATATTCACCTCCGTACAGTTTGTTTTCAATCCCAAACTCTTTATCTACAGTCTCTGATTTTTTTATCAGTTTGCTTTTTATCTCACGTGGTTCAATTTTAACATGTTCAGGAAACACAGTAATCCCAATGACTGTATGTAAAACGCTATCATTATGTTTTACTTCAATCTGATTTGTCATTACTCTAATAGTAAGACTCTCATTATTTATCTCGATATTTTGGTTACTGTCGTTCATTTAAATTGGCGGTAACGTTTGACAATATGAAACGGTTGGGTTTTCGGAGCGCGTTACTATCCACCGTTGGAAAAAGCTTAAGCGAGAATTTATACCCCGTAAACCACTGAACCCCAACTGTTTTATATTGTGTGTTGGCAACTGGCTGTTTTTTCAAGTCAATCACCATGTTGTTTTAACGTCATATTTCTCAATATACTCGTCCTTGGTAATTATCGTTAGATTATCAGTCAGAGCTTGAGATATAATCAATCGATCAAAAGGATCTCGGTGAATGAATTTTAATGTTGAAACTGTCAATGCATGATCAAATGATATTGGAATTATCTCAAATCCATTATCCTCAATTAAATCAAGAAATTTCTTAAATCCTTTATCAAATTTAAATTTATCAAGGCTTATTTTAATCGCAATCTCCCAAACCGTAGCAATACTTACAAATTTAAAATTTTCTTGATTTTCAATAATTTCTTTTGATTTTATAGAAAGTTTGTCATCACCATTAAGAAACCAGATTATAGTGTGGGTATCTAATAAATAATTCATTACATATATTCTTTAAAATCATCAAGAGGTTCATCAAAATCAGGTGAGATATAAATCTGTCCTTTTGCACATCCAAATTTTGGTTTCATTTTTTTGATTTCTTTTTTCTTTTTAGTCATTAAAAAATCAATAAAGTCATTTACCTCAGATTTAATGTCATTGGGTAAAGAATTAATCTTAGTATATAATTGTATTTGTTCCATTTATCTCATTTTATCACAAAGATACAAATCAATTTTGATATTTTAATCTCTCGGTTAATCGTGTCGCCAATCAGCTTGTTGCCAACGTTGGCAATATGCAAAGTTGGGGATTACGGAGCGATTACCTATCAAGATACACGGCACTTGATGCGAGCCACAACCCTTGAATAACCTATTAAACCCCAATTTTGTATATTGCGTGTTATGGCCTGGCAATTTATATTGTTTATATTCTCAATCAATCTGTTACTATTTTTAATCCATTTTAAAAAAATCATCAAAATACGCTTGTCCTTTTCTTTTCACCTCTGCAATAAATTCAAGAATCGAATCCGATATTTCTGTTTCGTAATCAATCCTGTAACCATGCTGAGTTAAAGTCAATATTACTAAGTGTTTCTTATTATTTTCTAGTCGAAAGTAACTATTATCAGAATAATCATCACCGTACATTAGTATGGTCTTAAACGTATCTACACCAACAGTATCTCCAAGTTTGTTTAATTTATAAATATATTCGTCTTCACCTTGTTTTGTCTTTGCGTAATTTATAGAAAAATCTTGAGAGCAAATAGAATCAATTAATACATGTTGATTATCGCAAGGTTTTATAACTGAATCGGTATCAATGTGGTAAATTTCTCTAATCATATCATAAGTCAATCGTAAACTGTCAGGCGAATAGGAGTCATGTTGACTTAAAAACAAAGTATCAATCTTGTCAGCACTACAAATCAAAACCAAATCAGAATTAAGATACCATCGGGCTATGTCAAAATTCGTAATAATCCTTGCAGCTTTAATATTATTAAAGGCAAGAATACTTATAAAACCGATAATCAGAAATCTTTTCATGTCATTTGTCTATATGCAGTGTCGCTTTTTTTGCTTGGCCATAACGCAATGAGTATATTTTGTTGCCGGATACAATGCCTTCATTTGACAGTTTGCACGAATGTAACCAAAAGAACTTAAATTGGCAAACCAACTGGCCGGCAATGAAATATACTTAATGTTACCGCACGTAATTATTTATTTATCAACATATTGGCAAAATATACTATCAATGGCAGAACTCTGCCGAATCAGCAGAAGGACAAAAATACCAGGGCGTGGGCAGGCCAATCTAACGAAATGACCGGGCGTGCCATCACTGCCCATTTGATTAATTCTGGTAAATATGTACCGACGTTAAATTCCGCCAAAATTTTTTAAATAAGTACCTGCTCTGCTGCCTGAGCGAACATGACCAAATTACCGAATGTAAGAACGTACCAGAATGCAAATTTTTTATGTGCAGTACCGGGTAGCTTACGCCCCCTAAGAACCGTACGTGCGACTTTCACCGCATACGGCTCAAGCACTTTTAAGGCCAACCTTGTTAGGGTAGACCCGGCTATTGTTTTTACCTCTGCAAACAAAAGTAGTGATTTGTTTGCTATTCAAAGCTAAACGTTTCCTTAAGGATACCCTTTTCTCAAAATATGAATCAAATTCAGACAGGTAAGGATTGGCCTTCTGAGCGATTTTAACATGATATCGAATAGGTACCATACCGATTTTATATAAGCGGTAGGAATATATACCTTTATAAGATACACGTTTATCGGAAAAATGATTGCCCAAAAAGTACCTTTTGAACACCCACCTGTGGCCTTTGTCACCATGCTGGCGGGTAGCCCATTTCCAGGTTTGTCCGAAGATGAATACCTCCAGTTTTCTGAAGGTATTCTTTGAGCAAATACCCTTGTGATAGTTTGACCATCCCCGGATAACCGGGTTTAGTTTTCGTATAAGGGCATGAGCAGGCAGTCCATGGCTCTCGCGTATGATGAGTTTTATCTTATCTTTGAAAGCCTGTACAGATTTCCGTGATGGTTTTATCAGCAGTTTACCCTTGTACTTACGGATATGCTGTGATAAGAAGTCAAAGCCCTGGTCAATATTGGTTATTTTGGATTTCTCATCAGAGAGCCTAAGCCCCCGTTCTTTGAGGAATTCCTTAACAAGTGGTATGATTTGATTAGTAATTACCTCTTTATCCTTAGCGGTAATAATAAAATCATCGGCATACCTTACAAAATTGACTTTCTGGTTTTTCCACCTTGGAAACTGTTTGTTTATGGTGGTTTCCAATCCGTCAAGCACCATATTCATGATGATTGGGGATATGATACCGCCTTGTGGAGTACCTTTAAGGGAGGGGAATAACCTACCTTTCTGGATATATCCTGCTTTGAGCCATTTATCAAGAATGGATTTGTTGACCGGGATATGGTTTAATATCCACTGATGGTCAATTTCATCAAAGCAGGCCTTGATGTCGGCTTCATACACCCATTGTGCGCAATTTTTACGGCACAGGATAAGAAAGCATTGTGCAATGGCATCGGCACACGAACGTTTTTCCCTAAACCCATAAGAATTTAGGTCGGCCATTGTTTCGGCCAGAGGGACAAGAGAAATCATGTGCAGGGCTTGCATAGCCCTGTCATCCATGCACGGGATGCTTAAGGGGCGTTTTTTGCCATTCTTCTTAGGGATATATATCCTACGTAAAGGTTTAGGGGTGTATCCCCTGTTCTTAAGGTTTTCAGCTGCGACGAGTTTATCATACCCGTCTATCCAGATTTTATGGTCAACACCGGGGGTTTTGCCTCCCTTGTTGTTGGCCACCCGGAATACAGCCAATAGTTTAGCATAAAAGGATTTGGTAATGAGAAACATCAGGGCTTTAGCTTTGCCCCAGCGTTTCTCTTTAACAGCCTTGGCAATACGTCTTTGCAGCCTGTTCACCCGTTGAATAACCTTTCGCCATATAATGAGGTTCCAGTTATCGGTTTGGTGTGCCAGTGCACACGATGAATTTTCATTCTCGTTCATTTGCTTTCCAGCATTTACAGGTTCTAAAAAGTATCATGCCATAAAGTACCAGACAGAGGTGGGCTGGTTTTCACCTGTGGCGATGTTGTGGCCACTATCCCTGACATTACATCAGGGCATTCGCTTTGTCTGTCCTCTCTGTACGGTGTTTCCCCATGCCTTGCGGTTAGGGTTTTTGATCCCGCTGTTACAGGAAAAGAGAGCACCGTGCTTCCATGTTCCATGTAAATAACAAAAGATACAGGTTTAGGCCTATCCTGTCCACCGGCTGGGCAACATCCCCGTAAACGCAACGTTAACCACGTTTAACCTGCCAGCTTACCATTTTGGTACAAGGCGTGTCATCCTCTTTTTCGCCCTTACGCCATCTCGATGGTTTCGGAATATTTACCTGAGTTGGCCATGCCTGCTCACCCCAGCCCTAAATCGGTTTTTGAGGCCCCGAAGACTATCCGCTTCACAGCTTATAGCCCCGCCATAGGGTATACAACCCGGCGTTTGGTACTCGTTTCCCGGAGCTTCAACCGGTAATAGCTGCACTATACACCAGTTGTCCGGTAAGGGTACTGTTGAGGGAACAACAGGTTTTATCAAAGAACAATCCTTTGTAAAACAATTATTTACACGACTTCAAGTCGCAATAACGTTTGACAATATGAAACGGTTGGGTTTTCGGAGCGCGTATTTATCCACCGAGGAAAAAGTTAATGCGAGAACCAAACACTCGTAAACCACTGAACCCCAAATGTTTTATATTGTGTGTTAGCAAGCGTTTATATTATCTTTTTAAATTTTTCAAATAAATCAAATATATCATTTTTAATCCTATCTGTATTATCGCTATTTTCAATCATCTCAACTTTCTTAGAAATCAAGGCACAAAGTTTTATCCATTTGTCAGTGTTCTTAATCCAATATTTTGAGTCGCTTTTTAATACACTTAATAATAAATCTCCTTCGTAGAAATCTCCCTCTGCAAGAATGTTGTTTTCTAAAGCAACCAGAGCCAAGGGAATTAAAATGTCTAGACTAAAACTCTGACCGATAAGAATTCTTAAATCCTCAATTTCAAAATTTTTCAAAGGCTTTTTTCTCAATTTATGACATGTTTGAACCAAATGTGAGTCAAAGGTTGGTTCACCCCAATAGTCATTTTCAAGTTCCTCTATTGTTTTGTTTAAATCCATCTATTATAGTTTCAAATCACCGATTAAAATATAATCTGTCTCATCGGAATTATTTTTAATCAAAGAACCTCCAACGGTCAATTGTTTCTTTTTAATTAATGTTTCAAAGTTGTCACCTTTGTATCTTGGTTGAATAATCAAGGTGTTGCTCCTGAATTTTTGTCCTCTGAGGGATTTTGTCAATGATATTATTAATTGATTGTCATTTATATCAGTTATCCGACCAGTTACAATTCCCTGTTTCCAATCATACGGTTCATTAACTCGAATGGAAATCATTCTATTTTTTAAATCCTCTGGTTTCATATCTTGCAGGGTATCTCGCTAAATGCTTGCTAACGTTTTGTAATATGAATTGATTGGCATTTCATAGCACCTCCGTTTCAATTTAATGTAAACATAATTAAAAGCCCAAACCTACGCAAACCACTGATTGCCAATTTATTTATATTACGTGTTAGTGTTAGTGCATCCATGAATTGTTTTTCTTAATGTTGATCCCAAGAAACACCATAGAATTCTCGAAATGGTAACCAAGAGTCATTAACCTTCTTATAAAGGTATGTTTTTGAGCTTCCCGAATTAACTTCATTTAAATCACTATGAAAAACTACGTATGTGGAATCTAAGTTCCATATCGGCTTTGTGAAAGAGTAGATTTGCCTTATTTCATTAGGTACATGAATTCTTTCCTGTTTAATTGGTTTGTTTGTTTTAGAATCAATTAATAAAGCTGAGGAATAAACAGGTATTTCTTTTCGGTTAGATAATCTTTCTTTTTCGTTCAAAACTTTGCAATTTTCTAGTCTATTCTCACACCAAATAAAGTCCAAATCAATATACTCTGTTTGCCTTTTCATATGTAGAGCATCAGTATCAGATAAGTATTTAGATAGGGAATCCTCCATAGCAGTATTGAATTTATAGATAGCTGGTTTATAGTATAATTGGTAGAATTCTAGCCCATCCTTAATATGGAATCTGCATATTGAATTAACAAAATCATAATTGGCTTTATTGTACATTTCGTTATATAACTTATAGTCTTGAATCAAATTTTGCATACCTAATGAAAATTCAGATGCGAAATCAATCATATAGCCATCGTTTGTTTTTGATAATATCACAAAATGCTGCTTATTTGATTTTATACGAAAATAACTATCATCTGAATAATCTAATTGTGACATAGTTATTTCAATATTGTCTTCAACACTAATAGTATCACCAGACTCATTTGTCCTGTATATTACCCCTTCATTCTCTTTTGTTACCGAATAATTTGCTGTAAAAACTTGTGAGGAAACTGTAATAAATTGTTTGTCAAAACTTGATGTTTGTTTTAAAATAGAATCAATTGAGATATAATATGTTTCTCTAATCAAGTCGTATGTATATTTTGTACCATCAGGTGCTACGGAATCAACATGACTTATTAAAATAGTATCAATTCCATTAACACTACAAAGTATTACTAAATCAGATTGAGCATACCACCATTTTATATCTTGATCAGAAATCACTCTGGCAGCTTTTCCCAAGTTGAGAGATATAGCTAAAATTACGAGAATCAAAATGTGTTTTTTCATAATCACTATATGGTTAGGGTACCTGAATTGTGTTGTACCCGCATTAACACTAATGTTTTACAATATGGTGTCGGCGGGGTGTTTGAAACGCGTCACTATCCCCCGACACAAAAGCTGAAAAGGATACGGGACGCAGGATGCGAAACGAATCACCCTGCTGCACTATATTGTGTGTTACCAACTGGGCTTTATTACAATATCCACTCATCTTTTCTATATTTTTCCTTCATTCTATCCCAAAATCCGTTACTCCAGTCCATGGCTACTGCTGGTTGCCAATCAAGCGAAAAGTCTTGAAAAATAGCATCAACCATTTTACCTCCATATCCTTTCTTTGGTGAATTAATGTCAAAGAAATTTATTGTCTTATATTCCATGTTGTAAATAATCTGAATACCGATGGCTGTTTCATGATTCATATTCGTAATTGGAACTTTTGGTCTGTTTGGGTAGTTTTCACTTGAAGCAGCTAAAGTCTCATCGCAAATCCTAACATACTTTATAAAATCCAAATCAGCTAGTCGAGTTGCCATTTTTACAATTTCAGCAGGTAATTTCTTAATTCTTGATATTACTCAAATTTGTGTTCCTTTCTCATAATAAGGCTCAAATACATTTGCAAATTCCTTTTTATTTAACCATTTATCCATTATCCACAACACTTTTTATATTTCTTCCCACTACCACATGGACATGGTTCATTTCTGCCTACTTTTTTCTCATTTACAACCGATGTTTTATTCAAGTCAGGTAAAAAGCGAACTAATGGTACAGGATTACCTTTTATCCCAATTTCTAAGTGTCTTTTTTCTTGTGGAATTGCGTTAAAATTAACAATCCCGCCAATCAAATATCTTAGGTTTGAGTCTCCTCTAATTCCTAGTCTTGCCGCTTGCTCAACTTTATCTGAGTCAAAAACCACTACAGGACAGCATTCACAAAAATGGCTACCAGTCATATTACTCATAAACTCGCCTTCATCTGTATCAGATTTTGCTGCAATTATTACAGTGCAACCATCCTCAATCAATGGTAATCCACATTCTGGACAAGAACTCAATCCACAATCCTCGCTGTAATATCTTCTTCTCCGTATTGATAAATCAAATCTGTTTTTAAAATCTTCAGTCATCATGTTTTATTTATTGCACCTTGTCTCTCTGCCTTGTTGGTAACGGTGGCGGTATGAAAAGTTGCCGATTGCGGGTGATTTCCTGTCAAGTTACACAAAAGTTGAAGCGGGCTACAACCCTTGAATAACCTACTGAACCGGCAATTTTTTATACCGCGTGTTCTACGCAGTTTATATTCCTAAATTTTTCAAATCTTCATTTAATAAACTATGTAACTGTTTTATGTTTTGGAAAAGAATTTTATAGATTTCAGAGTTAAGAAGGCAGTTTCTATCAATTTCTCTCCAATTTGCTCGTTTGCCTAATTGTACACAAAGTTTAATATATTGCTGAATAAGAATCCTTGTGATATTAAACCTAGTTATGTTTTTCAGATTTGAATATACTTGATTTGAAAAAATATCAATTACTCTATCATCAAAATGAATCTCGCAATCTAATGGCAGATTGAATAATTCTTTTGTTGATTTAAACCTAAATCCAAAGATTGCACTATCATCATCCTCAAATTCACTTAATCCTAAGTATTCTACTATCCGATATGCATTAGAAAAATTACCAATGAAGTCAAGAACTATTGTTTTAAATTTTCCGGGATATTTACGAAGGCCTCTACCTAATTGCTGTAAGAATACTCTTTTTGATTCTGTTGGTCTTAAAAATAATAAACATTCCACAAATGGCAGATTAATTCCTTCATTTAAAACGTCAACGGCGAATAGTACTTTTATTTCGCCACTATTAAAATTCTTTAAAATTTGCTCTCTATTAGGTGTGTCAGACAAATATACATCCGATTTGATACCATTTTGATTGAAATAGTCAGCACAACGCTTTGCATGCTTTTTAGTGCAACAGAAACCAATAGTTGATTTATCGTCAGCTAATTCACTCCATTTTGAAAAGATGGCTAAATCTCTTTTGGGGATAATTAGATTTCTCTCCAAATCTTTTACGTCATACTTCTCTCCGTCATGTTTAATTTTAGTATAGTCAATGTCATCAAAACAACCATAATAATTATAGGGACTTAATATTCCAGCTTCAATAGCCTGTCTTAGTTCAACAGAGATTATATAATTTCCGTTGCAGAGTTCAGAAATATCCTTTCGGTCACCTCTGAAAGGAGTTGCAGTTAAACCAAGTAAAAATTGATAATCAAAATAGTCAATCAAACTTTTATATGTTTTGGCAGCTCCATGGTGGAATTCATCAACTACAACATAATCATATAAATCTTCCGAAAGCTTATTTTTATGATTAGAAATGAGTTGAATTGTACAAAAACTTATTCTTTTCCTTGTTAAAAAATCTTCTTCACTTGTAATTCGATGTAAATCATTTTTATGAAAGAAATTTAAGAATTCTTTTTCTGCATCATCAAGAATTTCTTTTGTGTGGGCAATATAAAGCACATTTTGAAATTTGTTGTTTTTTATATCCAAAACAGCTATCCTAGTTTTCCCAGTTCCAGTTGGCAATACAACTAGACCCCCTTTCAGCATCAGTTTATGGGATGTATTTAACTCGTTTAGTGCTTGTTTCTGAAAAATATTTAATTCCTCTTTTGGTGGAGTATAACCACACACACACTTCCCATTTTCAATTATATTACCATCCTTTGGACAAAGAATTCCGAATGCTATAAATAATCTTGCAATTTCTAAACTACTCCATAACGAATAATAACAGTCAATTTCTTTGCAGGTCGAAACAAATTGTTCTGTTACTTGATCTAAAACATTACCTGTATATGCAAATATTGCTAAATCTAATCCGCTAATTTTTGTCAATCGGTATATTTGATGAGCAACATCTTGAGCTTTAACAGTCTTAAAAGATTTGCCTTTAAGAATAAATGCTGAGTAAGCATCTGAAGCTTTTACCTTCGTTTTTACAGTTAATATATCAGTTATTTCTGTTGGGCCATGTGGAGTATCATTAAAATCATAGATACATTGCCTTATAAATGGTTCTAATTCTGTTTTCTCATTAAGTGCTTGAACAGATTTGATTACACTTGGATTGACTTCATCCTCTTTTATGTCTCTAACCTTTATAAAGCTATCAATGTTATCAATCGAAAGTAATTTTGTCATCTGTTGTTGTTTTTAATTGCCTAGAACGCAATGAGTATATTTTGTTGCCGGATACAATGCCTTCATTTGACAGTTTGCACGAATGTAACCAAAAGAACTTAAATTGGCAAACCAACTGGCCGGCAATGAAATATACTTAATGTTACCGCACGTAATTATTTATTTATCAACATATTGGCAAAATATACTATCAATGGCAGAACTCTGCCGAATCAGCAGAAGGACAAAAATACCAGGGCGTGGGCAGGCCAATCTAACGAAATGACCGGGCGTGCCATCACTGCCCATTTGATTAATTCTGGTAAATATGTACCGACGTTAAATTCCGCCAGAATTTTTTAAATAAGTACCTGCTCTGCTGCCTGAGCGAACATGACCAAATTACCGAATGTAAGAACGTACCAGAATGCAAATTTTTTATGTGCGGTACCGGGTAGCTTACGCCCCCTAAGAACCGTACGTGCGACTTTCACCGCATACGGCTCAAGCACTTTTAAGGCCAACCTTGTTAGGGTAGACCCGGCTATTGTTTTTACCTCTGCAAACAAAAGTAGTGATTTGTTTGCTATTCAAAGCTAAACGTTTCCTTAAGGATACCCTTTTCTCAAAATATGAATCAAATTCAGACAGGTAAGGATTGGCCTTCTGAGCGATTTTAACATGATATCGAATAGGTACCATACCGATTTTATATAAGCGGTAGGAATATATACCTTTATAAGATACACGTTTATCGGAAAAATGATTGCCCAAAAAGTACCTTTTGAACACCCACCTGTGGCCTTTGTCACCATGCTGGCGGGTAGCCCATTTCCAGGTTTGTCCGAAGATGAATACCTCCAGTTTTCTGAAGGTATTCTTTGAGCAAATACCCTTGTGATAGTTTGACCATCCCCGGATAACCGGGTTTAGTTTTCGTATAAGGGCATGAGCAGGCAGTCCATGGCTCTCGCGTATGATGAGTTTTATCTTATCTTTGAAAGCCTGTACAGATTTCCGTGATGGTTTTATCAGCAGTTTACCCTTGTACTTACGGATATGCTGTGATAAGAAGTCAAAGCCCTGGTCAATATTGGTTATTTTGGATTTCTCATCAGAGAGCCTAAGCCCCCGTTCTTTGAGGAATTCCTTAACAAGTGGTATGATTTGATTAGTAATTACCTCTTTATCCTTAGCGGTAATAATAAAATCATCGGCATACCTTACAAAATTGACTTTCTGGTTTTTCCACCTTGGAAACTGTTTGTTTATGGTGGTTTCCAATCCGTCAAGCACCATATTCATGATGATTGGGGATATGATACCGCCTTGTGGAGTACCTTTAAGGGAGGGGAATAACCTACCTTTCTGGATATATCCTGCTTTGAGCCATTTATCAAGAATGGATTTGTTGACCGGGATATGGTTTAATATCCACTGATGGTCAATTTCATCAAAGCAGGCCTTGATGTCGGCTTCATACACCCATTGTGCGCAATTTTTACGGCACAGGATAAGAAAGCATTGTGCAATGGCATCGGCACACGAACGTTTTTCCCTAAACCCATAAGAATTTAGGTCGGCCATTGTTTCGGCCAGAGGGACAAGAGAAATCATGTGCAGGGCTTGCATAGCCCTGTCATCCATGCACGGGATGCTTAAGGGGCGTTTTTTGCCATTCTTCTTAGGGATATATATCCTACGTAAAGGTTTAGGGGTGTATCCCCTGTTCTTAAGGTTTTCAGCTGCGACGAGTTTATCATACCCGTCTATCCAGATTTTATGGTCAACACCGGGGGTTTTGCCTCCCTTGTTGTTGGCCACCCGGAATACAGCCAATAGTTTAGCATAAAAGGATTTGGTAATGAGAAACATCAGGGCTTTAGCTTTGCCCCAGCGTTTCTCTTTAACAGCCTTGGCAATACGTCTTTGCAGCCTGTTCACCCGTTGAATAACCTTTCGCCATATAATGAGGTTCCAGTTATCGGTTTGGTGTGCCAGTGCACACGATGAATTTTCATTCTCGTTCATTTGCTTTCCAGCATTTACAGGTTCTAAAAAGTATCATGCCATAAAGTACCAGACAGAGGTGGGCTGGTTTTCACCTGTGGCGATGTTGTGGCCACTATCCCTGACATTACATCAGGGCATTCGCTTTGTCTGTCCTCTCTGTACGGTGTTTCCCCATGCCTTGCGGTTAGGGTTTTTGATCCCGCTGTTACAGGAAAAGAGAGCACCGTGCTTCCATGTTCCATGTAAATAACAAAAGATACAGGTTTAGGCCTATCCTGTCCACCGGCTGGGCAACATCCCCGTAAACGCAACGTTAACCACGTTTAACCTGCCAGCTTACCATTTTGGTACAAGGCGTGTCATCCTCTTTTTCGCCCTTACGCCATCTCGATGGTTTCGGAATATTTACCTGAGTTGGCCATGCCTGCTCACCCCAGCCCTAAATCGGTTTTTGAGGCCCCGAAGACTATCCGCTTCACAGCTTATAGCCCCGCCATAGGGTATACAACCCGGCGTTTGGTACTCGTTTCCCGGAGCTTCAACCGGTAATAGCTGCACTATACACCAGTTGTCCGGTAAGGGTACTGTTGAGGGAACAACAGGTTTTATCAAAGAACAATCCTTTGTAAAACAATTATTTACACGACTTCAAGTCGCAACAACGTTTTGCGGTATGAAATCGTTGGGGATTGCGGGCTACTTTCTTGTCCAGTTACAACGAACTTTATGCGTGGCAGAATACCTGAATAACCACTTAAACCCCAATGTTTTATACCGCGTGTTGGGTGTATGTGCCTTTTTTCGATGGCTTTTTACTTATTCTTTTCTCTTTGTCAGCTTTAATGAAATCACTAATCATTCTTTTCTCTTTCTCTGTTAACGGTCTTGGGTCAACAAAGAAATCTACGTCTAAAGGTTCTCTAATCAATCCCATAATATTTAATTTTTAAAATATTTATCAATCAACTTTAAAGCAGCAACTGTATTAATAACCATTAATTGTCCACCTGCACTAATCGCTCCAAGTGTTTTTTCGTAATGCTCAATCAATTGTGTTTTTGCTGTAAATGAAACATATCCTTCAAATCCACGATGAAATGAAATCCGACAAATAAATGCAACAAGGTTTCCTGGTACTCCTAAATACACTTTGTTTCGTCCAAGATTAAATGGAGCACTCTCAATCAGGTGCATATAAACATGGTCTTCTCTCTCAGTAATGCTAATCAATCCTTGAATTACATCGGGATTGCCATCAATCGTTAATTTATATACATCTCGGTCTGGCTGCATATACTCATTTTTCCAGTTAAATAACCATGCGTTTTTCTTTGTTATAGTTTTTAAATCATCTTTATCAATCAGTGAAACATCAGTCTGAAAGCTGTCCCCAGTTATGACATTCTCAATCGAATTAGTCAATTTATCAATCTCTATATCAATATATTGAGTATTACGTCTCATTTTACAAATTTACCAAAAATCAACGAGAAACTATCATGTTTGCAGGGTTTTTCTGGCATTACACCCAACGTTGGCCGGTATGGTTTGTTGCCTTTTTCGGAGATGTCAGTATCGAGAAAGTTTTCAGTTTATACAAAGCATAAATGCCTGCAAACCAACACTAAAGGCAATAAACTATACCGGATGTTAGGGCGCGTTTTTATTTTGTCTTTTAATTTCTCTATTTATTCGATGATTTAAAGTCTCTCTATATGATATAGTTTCTGTCTTTTTTGATTTTGTATCAAAAAACCAAATCAGGCTGATATTATTCTTTTCTACGAAGAAATACCTCCAAATATCATCTACATCTTTTTCAGTCAATGTAATATTATAACCATATGCTAATTTAAACTTATAAATACCTACACCAAATTCTGGCCGAAATACAAATCTTTCAATTTTATGTAAGTCTGTATAATAGATTAAATTTAACCCAAATGCCATACCACCATTCCCCCACAATGAAATCTTTGGTGCATAAATCCATTTCCCATTTTGATATAAGAACTCATTTCCAAAATATAGACTTGCAAATTTCCAATAATGCCCTCCATAAAATGCAATACCATAACCAAATTCTGTAGTAATATTTCTATTTTTTCCAACGCCAGCAATTATTCCCCAAGCTTTAGTCCTATATGCATAAACACTGTCCAGGTAACTAGTATCTGGTAAAGTGAATTTATAGTAATCCGTTTCAATTTTTTTTATTCTTGATGAATCTATTTGTGAGTATCCAAATTGATTAATAAGACAAATAAATAGAATGAATAAATATAGAAGTTTCATTTTTTTGAGTAAAGACTGTTATTCAAAATGCGCCCTACCGGGTAGCTTACGCCCCCTAAGAACCGTACGTGCGACTTTCACCGCATACGGCTCAAGCACTTTTAAGGCCAACCTTGTTAGGGTAGACCCGGCTATTGTTTTTACCTCTGCAAACAAAAGTAGTGATTTGTTTGCTATTCAAAGCTAAACGTTTCCTTAAGGATACCCTTTTCTCAAAATATGAATCAAATTCAGACAGGTAAGGATTGGCCTTCTGAGCGATTTTAACATGATATCGAATAGGTACCATACCGATTTTATATAAGCGGTAGGAATATATACCTTTATAAGATACACGTTTATCGGAAAAATGATTGCCCAAAAAGTACCTTTTGAACACCCACCTGTGGCCTTTGTCACCATGCTGGCGGGTAGCCCATTTCCAGGTTTGTCCGAAGATGAATACCTCCAGTTTTCTGAAGGTATTCTTTGAGCAAATACCCTTGTGATAGTTTGACCATCCCCGGATAACCGGGTTTAGTTTTCGTATAAGGGCATGAGCAGGCAGTCCATGGCTCTCGCGTATGATGAGTTTTATCTTATCTTTGAAAGCCTGTACAGATTTCCGTGATGGTTTTATCAGCAGTTTACCCTTGTACTTACGGATATGCTGTGATAAGAAGTCAAAGCCCTGGTCAATATTGGTTATTTTGGATTTCTCATCAGAGAGCCTAAGCCCCCGTTCTTTGAGGAATTCCTTAACAAGTGGTATGATTTGATTAGTAATTACCTCTTTATCCTTAGCGGTAATAATAAAATCATCGGCATACCTTACAAAATTGACTTTCTGGTTTTTCCACCTTGGAAACTGTTTGTTTATGGTGGTTTCCAATCCGTCAAGCACCATATTCATGATGATTGGGGATATGATACCGCCTTGTGGAGTACCTTTAAGGGAGGGGAATAACCTTCCTTTCTGGATATATCCTGTTTTGAGCCATTTATCAAGAATGGATTTGTTGACCGGGATATGGTTTAATATCCACTGATGGTCAATTTCATCAAAGCAGGCCTTGATGTCGGCTTCATACACCCATTGTGCGCAATTTTTACGGCACAGGATAAGAAAGCATTGTGCAATGGCATCGGCACACGAACGTTTTTCCCTAAACCCATAAGAATTTAGGTCGGCCATTGTTTCGGCCAGAGGGACAAGAGAAATCATGTGCAGGGCTTGCATAGCCCTGTCATCCATGCACGGGATGCTTAAGGGGCGTTTTTTGCCATTCTTCTTAGGGATATATATCCTACGTAAAGGTTTAGGGGTGTATCCCCTGTTCTTAAGGTTTTCAGCTGCGACGAGTTTATCATACCCGTCTATCCAGATTTTATGGTCAACACCGGGGGTTTTGCCTCCCTTGTTGTTGGCCACCCGGAATACAGCCAATAGTTTAGCATAAAATGATTTGGTAATGAGAAACATCAGGGCTTTAGCTTTGCCCCAGCGTTTCTCTTTAACAGCCTTGGCAATACGTCTTTGCAGCTTGTTCACCCGTTGAATAACCTTTCGCCATATAATGAGGTTCCAGTTATCGGTTTGGTGTGCCAGTGCACACGATGAATTTTCATTCTCGTTCATTTGCTTTCCAGCATTTACAGGTTCTAAAAAGTATCATGCCATAAAGTACCAGACAGAGGTGGGCTGGTTTTCACCTGTGGCGATGTTGTGGCCACTATCCCTGGCATTACATCAGGGCATTCGCTTTGTCTGTCCTCTCTGTACGGTGTTTCCCCATGCCTTGCGGTTAGGGTTTTTGATCCCGCTGTTACAGGAAAAGAGAGCACCGTGCTTCCATGTTCCATGTAAATAACAAAAGATACAGGTTTAGGCCTATCCTGTCCACCGGCTGGGCAACATCCCCGTAAACGCAACGTTGACCACGTTTAACCTGCCAGCTTACCATTTTGGTACAAGGCGTGTCATCCTCTTTTTCGCCCTTACGCCATCTCGATGGTTTCGGAATATTTACCTGAGTTGGCCATGCCTGCTCACCCCAGCCCTAAATCGGTTTTTGAGGCCCCGAAGACTATCCGCTTCACAGCTTATAGCCCCGCCATAGGGTATACAACCCGGCGTTTGGTACTCGTTTCCCGGAGCTTCAACCGGTAATAGCTGCACTATACACCAGTTGTCCGGTAAGGGTACTGTTGAGGGAACAACAGGTTTTATCAAAGAACAATCCTTTGTAAAACAATTATTTACACGACTTCAAATCGCAATAACGTTTGATGGTATGGTGTCGTGCGGGAGTTCGAAGCTACTTTCCTATCAGTTTACACCTACTTTTTTTACGAGCCACAAACCCTCGCAAACCGCTGAAACCCGCATGCACTATACCATGTGTTGTGCGTTCGTGTTTTTTATTCTATTTTATATTTTTCTATTAATTCTTTTGCTTTTTTCTTTGTCTTTGGACTCGGACTTTCTTGTTGGGCTTTAATAAATTCAATTACTTTTCTCGTATCAAATATGCTGTCAAAATAGATATCAAATGCAGAAAGCAAGTAAGCTTTTTGCAAATCAATGTGTCTACATTTACTTGTTTTTTCAATATTTAGCAACAGCGCTGTAATTTTTCTTTCAAGATCAGGTCTTGCTTTAACAATCATACCAGATTTTTCAGCGATATGTGGTGAAACTACTGGACTCTCATAATTAAGAAGGTCATTAAACCAATAATTAAATATTTCATCAAATCTATTGTCAACATCAACCTTAACTATTTTGGCAATTATATGAATCGCATAATATTTATTGGATACTTCGGGTCTATATAGCATTTCAATAAATATGTCCCAATATGGATATAACAATTCGGGATTTATATCACTTAATGGATATATAATCTTAAAATGCTTTTCTCTAATCTTATCATTATTTGACTGAAGACCGTTTATATTATTTTCTATATCAATATGTGAATTATCTTTATTCATGATTGCTCGTTAAACATGACGCACAACGGCAGTCTGTCTAAAAACCTAAAACTAAGCAGCAAGGCTTCCGACAGGTAACTGTTGGTTCATTTTAAGTCCTGTGCGGATATTTTTATTTTTTTTCCTGTCTTTAGCAATTGAAATAAATCTTCTCTCAACATTGCTTATTTCAGTCCATATTTTGACAAATAAAACAAGAAAACCTGCTTGAAGGCTATCCAGGAATACTTTTAGCTTTTCAATACCAAAGATGTTCATGATGCGCTTAAGGTTATAGGCAACCATCATGAACCCAACATCAGCGCTGGCCCGGTGGATGTATTTTTTGGTCAATATATACGAAAAGCCCCATTGGCGCTTTATCGTGCCATAAGGATGTTCTACTATTGCCTGCCGTTTCTTATAGGTTTCTTTATTTCTTTCTATTCTAACACGGTTATTTTCAATTGTTTGCGCATGTTGTCGCCGTTGTATTATCTTCCCGTTTTTTGTAGATGCAGTGCACTTTGCACGCACAGCGCAATTTTTGCACGCTGAAGTCTTGTATTGCTGGAACCTGCTACCACTTTCGGAAGTGTGCCATGTTCCGTTGGTGCTTAATATATGGCCTTGCGGACAGGTGAAGGTGTTGTCTTTCTCGTTATAAATAAATTTATCCGAATTATACTCCGGGCTGGGTGCCTGTGAAGAACTTGGGGTAGCCGGGATCGCTACCATTACCTTTATGCCAAGCCTTTCGGCTGTTTCAAACTCTGTTCCCGTATGATAGCCTTTGTCATACAAGGCTGTAAAAGTATTGGTTTTCAATATGCTTTTGGCCCTCTGAAGCATGTTGCCCATGGCCTTGCTATCGTTGTTGTTGGTAACTTTATAGTCGATAGGAATGTTGTGTTTAGAATCTACCGTTGTTTGAACATTGTAGGCCACTTCTGTTATATTATTGCGTATGATCATCTGCCTGCTTTCCGGGTCGCTGGTGGATATTTGCGGCCCGCCGGATTGTTGGAGTTTTGCTTCCAGTTTCTTGTATGTTGACTTGCGGATTTCCTGCTTTTTTATCTCTTTTTTTATCTCCTTTTTATTGTCTCCATCGCTTTCGGCAAGTGCACGGTTATATTCTTCCAATTTTTCTTCAATGTATTTCAGGTGCCTGTCGATCTTCTTCTGGTTGAAATTGTTCTTCTTACTGTTTTGGGCACGCAATTTTGTACTGTCGCCTGCTATCAGTTCCCCGCCTATAAGGCCAAAGTATCTGGCCAAGCTTACAGTGGCCCTGAATACTTTTTTTATCCCCCGGGCATTGTCACGCCTGAAGTTCGCAATGGTATTATGGTCAGGCGTTAACATGTTTAGCAGCCACATTAGCTCAATATTCCTTCCACATTCCCTTTCCAATGCCCTTGATGAACGTATCCTGTTCATATACCCATAAATATAAAGTTTTAATAAAATGGCAGGATGATATGCAGGACGACCGTTTTCTTCGAAGTCGACTTTAAAACCATACTCCTCCAGGTTGAGGTTGTCTACAAAAACATCTATTGTCCTAGAAAGATTATCAGAAGAAATGGCCTGGTCTAAGGTGATTGGAAATAATGTGGTTTGGTACCTGTTTTGTCCTTGTATGTATTTCATATCTGTAAGATACAAATACGAGTTTAAAGAGCCAAAAATCCGCTAGGCTCTTTATTAACAATATGTATGAAGTTTTTAGACAGTCTGACGGTCGGCGGTATGGTTAGTTGGCGATTTCAAAGCTCTTACTTATCAAGTTACAGTTAATGTTGATTAAAAGTACAAAACTTTCGCAAACCACTATCCAGCCAATTAACTATGACCGCTTGTTGTAAGCTGGTGTTCATTGTTCAAAGTCAATCTGTATCAAGTTTTTACAAATATAATATTTTATCTTAATCAATCCGCACTGACCTTGATACGGAGCACGAACGGGAACGAAGTGGAGCTCAGCGAAGCTAATTTATTTTGTTTTTTGTGGGCGGGCAAATAAGCGGAGTGATTCACAAACACCTTTTTAATATTATAATATTGTGAGTAAACCCCAAACCGCCCTTAAAGGCGGTAATAGGGCTGGCATTTGTTACCTCTTTGGCAAGTTTTGGTTTGAGCATGGCTCCCCGAGGGGTCGGGGCAGGCTGTGTGACTTGCCAATGTGGTAACAAATAGGGTTGACAGTCTTAACTTCTTACCAATTTACCCAATGATTCTAATAATTGTGGATTATCCTCCAATGCAATCTTTGCTACTGCGTAAAATTCACTCATCCAGTCGTCAATCTTTACGAAAGCTGCATCTTTTATCTTGGTCGAGTCTTGCGATTCTCCTTTTTCTCTTAAATAATCGGCTCTTGCTGCTTCGAGATTACTTATCAAGGTACTGGCGGCGGTTAAATCATCGGTTGTAATCTTTAAACTTGCCAGTTTGCTTTGCAAATCCGTATCTGTCGATGCAACGCTGTAAAATTTCTTGGCTGTCTCCAACCATTTTACATAGGCTTTAGGTAAACTACCTGAAACGGCTAACTTATCCAGTATAAGGTAAGCCTTCTGTAAAGTACATCTTGCATGATACAGCTCAGTGAATTAGCTTTGCGACAAACACAAAATTATGACACAGGTTGAAAGACAAGCAAGAAAGGAAGAGATGTTTTCAAAAATCGAACAATGCCATCAAAGTGGTTTAAATAAAAAGATGTTTTGTCAGCAAAATGGAATTGCTCCATCGCTTTTCTATTATTGGTTAAAAAAATACAAAGAAAATAAGGAAGATATATCAGGATTTGTCCCGATAAAAGTCAGGGGACAGATAAAATTTACTGACCCTGCCATCGAGGTGCAATATCCCAACGGGGTATGTTTAAGACTGACCGGCCCTGCAAGCGGACAAATGCTCCGGATGCTGGTTAACCTGGTTTGATGGTATGTTTTCATTAACCTCTTCATTAAGGTATTATCTATATTCCGGCGTTACCGACATGCGCAAAAGCTTTGACAGTTTATGCGGACTGATACAAATATACATGGGATATAACCCTACTTCCGGAGAAGTGTTTATTTTTATTAACCGGCGGCGCAACAAGATAAAACTGTTACACTGGGAACATGGTGGTTTTGTTTTGTATTATAAGCGTCTGGAATCCGGCACACTTGAACTGCCCCTGATGGACGGAAAAACAAATTCCTGCCAGTTAAGCTGGCCGACATTGGTTATGATGATAGAAGGTATTTCCATTGAAAAAGTTACTATGCGCAAGCGGTTTTTTATCAACAATCAGTGAAAATAATCTTGATAAAAACCATTGAAAATATTAGGGTTACAGGCAATATTTTGACATCTTTGTGACATGCAAAACGGGCAGTCCAAATACCAGGAAAAAGACTTTGAAATATTGGTAGAAGAAAATAAAAATCTTTCTGGGAAAATCACCATTCTTCAGTCAGAACTTCTGTATTACAAGCAGGAACTGGACAAGCTTAAACGAATGATATTCGGCAGCAAGAGCGAGCGGTACATACCTGTTAATGATGGCCAGTTAGCCCTTGGCTTAGAAAGCGAAACTGTTGAGCAGAAACAAATTGAGACAGAACAAGTTACTTATACCCGTCAGAAGCCACAGAAAGAATCAAAAATCAATCATTTCAGGGCTCCCATTCCAGCTCATCTGCCCCGGGAGGAACACGTTATTATGCCTGAAGGCGACTTGAGTGAGGCAAAAAAGATCGGGGAAGAGAGTACTGAAATATTGGAATACAGACCTGGTAAACTTTATGTAAAAAAATATATCCGTTATAAATATGTATTACCGGCAGATGGGGGAATTGTAATCGGAGAACTTCCTTCGCTGCCTATACCTAAAGGCAATGCAGGTCCCGGTCTGTTAGCACATCTTACCATAAATAAGTTTGTTGATCATCTTCCATTTTATCGCCAGGCACAAATGTTAAAGCGTGAAGGTATAGAAATAGCAGAATCAACCATCAATGGATGGTTCACTGCAACTTGTGACCTTATCGAACCGCTTTATGACAAACTCAGGGAGAAAATAACCAGTGCAGACTACCTGATGGTAGATGAAACGCCAATAAAAGTACTTACCAAAGATAAACCGGGTTCTACACATAAAGGTTATCATTGGGTTTATTACTCACCGCTTGACAAGCTGGTATTTTTTGACTATCAGAAAGGCCGGGGCAGAGATGGCCCAATGGCATTTCTTAAAGATTATAAAGGGGCAATACAAAGTGATGGTTATTCAGCATATGATGTTTTTGATAAGCAAAAAGATATAGTATTGCTTGCCTGTATGGCCCATGCACGAAGAAAGTTTGACGAGGCGCTTAAAAATGATCCGGAAGGGGCCGATTATGTTCTCTCACAGATGCAGAAGTTATATGATGTGGAGCGCCAGGCCAGGGAACTGAAATTTAACTTTGATAAGCGAGAGTCCTTACGCATTGAAAAATCATTGGCAGTGTTAAACGAGTTGGAAGCCTGGATGAAAAAAAGAAGCATTGAAGTGTTGCCTAAGAGTTCAATGGGTGAAGCCCTATCTTATACATTAGGATTGTGGAACCGGTTGATCAGGTATCTTGATGACGGCAGGTATGAAATTGATAATAACCTGGTAGAAAACAGCATCAGACCGGTAGCGCTGGGACGAAAAAATTATCTTTTTGCCGGGTCACACGAAGGGGCTAAAAGAGCAGCCATAATGTATTCCTTTTTAGGCACATGTAAAAAGAATGGTGTTAATCCTTTAACCTGGCTCACCGATGTTCTTACCCGTATTCCAGATCATAAAGCCAATCGTCTGGAAGAATTGCTCCCTAACATATGGCTGGAAAATAAATCCATCTTATAAGATTATTTTTGAAGTATCAAACATGTACTTCCCAGAACGGATACAGTATAAGCGCATCGTTTCTGAATACTACTTTTGCTTTCTTACGGTGCAGTGAATAGGTTTCTTCGAATTACGGATGCTTGCCTATTCCTTAAAGGCAATTGCGCTCTCCTTATGGCTTCCCATGCATTCCTTAAAGCTTCCCGTCTATTTCTTCTGGCTTCTCATGCGTTCCTTATGAACGACCGTCTGTTCCTTAACGCTCCTTGAGCGTAGATTATGGATTCCCTTGTATTCCTTATTGCCGTTTTCCTGTTCCTTGCGGATTTATCTGCCTAAAAAGCTAATGACCTTTGATTAAATTAACGTAAGATACATAAAAAATAGTATACATTAATTCTTTGATTCATAAAGCCATGCCCAACGATTTGCCCAATCCAGCAGAGCATCGCTACGCCACTTTAAAACTGTTTTTGCCCCTTGCCATCCATTTTCAAACAAATCAGGGCTTGAAGGGTCTGTATACCAATTTTCACCAAGTATATAGTCATCACCCGAAAGTTTACCAGGCCACACATTACTTACTACAATCTGTCCTTTTTGACCTGATAAACCGGGGATTTCTGAACTTATCTCATAGGTTAAAGTTTCAGCTTTTTTTGGGGCATACCGTACAACATAATCACCATTACCAAGATGGTACCCATTCCATTTTTGTCCACCGACAGTCATTACAAGACAAACCGAGTCTATTGGTATATTCAAATCTTTGCCTTTAAAATGAAATTCAATAATGGAATAAACAGGTATTGTATCGCTCAGTTTGGTATTGCGATGGAAAATATATCTTGGACTGTGTGTGAATTTTTCAAAACTACCGCCCCAACTATCGGTTACTGGATTATTAGGGTTTCCATTCATCACATATAAAAGTGAAGGAGTATCACCCATTTTTATACGTCCTCCATAATAGTTTTTAAAAGCTTTCCCCATGTATCCGGCTTCATCAATGAAATTAGCATAATACGTTTCGTTTCTTAAACTATCAGGACTATCCGTATTTGAGAAAAAGCCACGGTATACTGCATTGGCTTCGATAAACCATAAATCAGGGAAATTCTGGACTATGTATGCATAGCTGTTGGTACTCCACTTTTTATTTGGCCCGCCTATCCAGTATACTTTAATTTTTTGCTGAATTTCGGGAGCATCGTGCAGTGCCTGTGCTAAATCGTCCAAGCCACCCCAAACCAAAACCCACAAAGGTTGTTCACTTTCCTTTTTTGCACATTTTATTATCCAATCAGAACCTTCGGTAGCTATTTGGTAACCAACAAAAGGAGCGCCCCCTTTTCTACCTTGTTTACAAATAGCTTTTAAACTTTCAGGTGTTGGAAAACCGTCAGTATGTTCTTTTAGTTTTGGAAAATCTTTTTCATAAAGGTCAATCATTTTTAAAATTTCTTCCTTTGAACCCTCACCATAGGAAGGAGAGGATATCAGTCCTTCAGCTTGGAACATATTACTATACATTAAAAAATGTATCATCGACTGATTATCATCGGGGTCGGTGCCACCAATATCGGAACTAATTAGAATGCGTGGTTTGGCAGCTTCCTTTTCTGAAGAGGAGCAACTAAAGGAAATGAATACTGCTAAAATGATTATCAGTTTATTCATGATTGACTACTTTATACTGTTAAGGTATTTTTCCAACATTGTATATCCATCTGAATCAATATTGTTTCTATCATCAGGATTTGATTTATCAAGCTTGTTTTTTTCTTCCCAATCGTCTGGCATGCCATCATGGTCAGAATCTTTTTGTGCAGGAGTGCTTTTAAGCTCTGGCCAACCGCCTACATCATTTTGTGTGTCGATAATGCCACAAATAACAGTTGTGTCAGTTACTTTTTTATTTTTCTTGTAGGTTTTACCTTCGTAAGTAGCATAACCGCCCTTAACTTCCTTAATTATCCGGGTATCTACGGCATCACGCTTTGGTAAAAATGCTCCGGCATTTTCAAGTACAAGTTTATAAGCTTCTTCTGCTGATTGCTGATTAATGGGCATAGATGACCATGCATTATCAAGTTTAATTTTGTCAAATGAGATTTTTGTTTGTACACCTCCATTCCAATTGTCGGCAGATACTTCTTTATTACCTTCCATAAAATTATCAGCAATATACCATTTGCCAAAATCGTCTGTTTCATTCCGAAACGAAGGATTAGCAATGCGGCACGATACTTTACCAGGTTCTGTTGCAGGGCCGGGTTTGTAATAGTTGGCTACAATATTGAAGGTGGAAAAGTTGAATTGTTCCCTTCCTTTTTGAAAAGCCTCCCCACCATAACAACTGTTGTATCCCCAGTTGTAAATCACGTTGTTCCTGTAATCGGTATATCCTGAACCTGAAGCAAAACGAGGATTGCGACTTGAATGGTGTGCTAATAAGTTATGATGATAGGTGCTGTGATTCGATCCCCAAATACCGCCAAAACCATGATGTCCTTTTTTATGGTTAGACATATACAAACTCTCCGAAATAATGCACCATTGCACCGTAATACTGTCGCATTGATAAATTGACATACATTCATCAATACTCCAACTTGCAGATACATGGTCGATTATCGCATTTTTAAAGAACCGGCCTCCTACTGCATCATAGTCATTACCTGAAACATCTCCTGGCCTTACACGAATATATCTAACAATAACATGGTCGGCATCAATGTTAAGCGGATGGTTTTTTAAGCAAATTCCATCTCCAGGAGCAGTTTGTCCGGCGATTGTGATATATGGATTTTTAATGCTGAATGGGCTCTCAAGTTCAATATTACCTGATACCCTAAAAACAATTGTACGAGCCCCGGAAGCTTCAACAGCTGCTCTGAGACTTCCTTCTCCGCTATTGTTTAAATTGGTTACTTCGTAAACAACACCACCTCGTCCGCCTAAGGCATATTTCCCATAACCTTCAGCTGTTGGAAAGGCTAGCTGTTGAGACCATGAATTATATAATATTGTAATTATAAAGAGTCCAAATAATAATTTTTTTTTCATTGTAAAAGAGTTTTAATAAGAATTAAAAAAAGTATCTTTTTCTATCTTATAAAAAGAGTTGTTTTTGTTCTATTATCATCCATTTTCATTCTGAAGATATATACTCCTGATTGTAAATTAGAGACATCAACTTGTTTTATATCTATTCCAGAATGTCGTTTTATCATTCGTCCGTTCATATCAAATAAGCTGTATTCATTCACGGTTAAAGATTCATTTATAATAATTGTATTACCTGTAGAGCTGATATACCATTCACTTATATCATTAACTATATTATCAATGCCAGTTTCTTCAATGAATACTGGTTCAGGATATGTAATATCATTCAGTTCCTCTCCAACTAATCCGTTTAAATAAGCTTCTAAATAGGTATAGCCATCATTTGTAAGCAAATTTCTATCTTCAGAATTTGTTGTGTCTAAACCATTAGCAGTTTCCCAATAATCGGCCATTCCATCATGATCGCTATCAGCAACTATGTTATATGTATTATATGTTGGAAAACCACCAACTGCATCCGGATGATCAATTATTCCTTTTTCATCTCCAAAACTACCTGAACCTGAAGCTGTTCCATCAGTTACCTCTTGAATGATACGCAAATCAACACTATCCCGGGGAAATGGACCTACACTTTCCAAAACGCTATTATATGCTTCTTGAGCTGTTTCAATGTTCAGTGAATAAGGTACTTCAAAAGGATCGATAGAAATCAAAGAATCTTTATTTATCCCCTGATCAGTGTACACACTAACATCTAATCCTTCATAGTTATCTGTATTGTTTATTGCATTTGCAGTTCCTTCCATATAGTTACCACTAAGATGCCACTCCGGAGTAAGCTCAGTTGTTGAACCTATTGATTGTACAAAATAGGAGTACGAAGATCCCGGACGGGCAGGGCCAGGTTTGTAATAGTTATTTACCATATTACATCTCATTGATTGAGCTACATCCTGCATCTCACCACCATAAGCAGAATTAGCTTTACCCCAGTTGTAGTTTACATTGTTTACATAATCCATTAGCACATTTATATCATTGTTCTTTGCTCCGTTCACCCTGGGTGTCCGACTGTTATTATGGGCTAACAGGTTGTGATGATAGGTTGCAGTTTGTCCACCCCATTGGCTACCATAACTTCTTTGCCCTTTATCATGACCTGTATCATACAATCCTTCATGAAGAATACACCTTTGAACAGTACTTAAATTATTATCATAGATGGTCATATTTTCTTCACTTGACCAACCAAAGGTGCAATGATCAATTATGAAATTACTTCCGTTCTCAATTCCCAAAGCAGCCCCTGCAATGAATCCGTTGCTGTTTGTTAAGCCTACTCTAAATCGTAAATACCGTATAATTAAATTATTCGATCCACCAAAATTCACTTTTCCTCCCTTAACACAAATTCCATCTCCGGGAGCTGTTTGTCCTGCTATAGTTAAACTATCCCGCTTTTTTTTAAGTTCAGCACCTAACTCAATAACACCTGATACTTTAAAAACTACAGTTAATGGTTCTCCCGGATATTGATTCAATGCCCACCTAAAACTACCTTCCTGAATTGTTCCGTAGCGATCCAAATCTTTAAGATTGGTCACTTCAACTACTTTTCCTCCTCGACCACCTGTTGCCCACATGCCATAACCTTCAGCTGTAGGAAAGGCTAATGTTTGTGATCTTAAACTGTTAATACTTAATGCAAATAGAAAAAATGCTAAAATTGTCTTTTTCATAATTTTTGTTTTATGAGTCACTAGAACCAGTCTTATCGATTACAACAGCAAGTAATATTACCAGTCCTTTTACTACTTGTTGCCAAAAGGGGGAAACATCAAGCAACACCAGGCCATTATTAAGCACCCCAATAATAATAGCCCCTAGTACAGTTCCCATAATGGTGCCTTTCCCTCCTGAAAGAGAAGTTCCGCCGATTACTACGGCAGCAATAGCATCTAATTCATAGCTCATTCCGGCATTTGGTTGTGCAGAGTCAAGTCTTGATGTTACAATTAAACCCCCTACTGCTGCGAGCATACCGGCTAATGAATAAACTATAATCTTGATTTTTTTGATGTTAATACCCGAAAGTCTGGCTGCATTTTCATTTCCGCCAATGGCATAAATATAGCGGCCTAATCTGGTCTTTTTAGTTATAACAATGGCAAAAGCTATTACAACAGCTGATATCCATACTGGTACAGGAATACCTAAAAACCAACCGGTTCCAAGTATCGCAAAATTTTCTCCTAAACCGGAAACCGGAAAACCTCCCGTCCATAGCATTGTCAATCCCCTTGCTATAGTTAGCATAGCCAAGGTTGCAACAAAGGGAGGAACTTTAAAACGCGTAATTGCCCAGCCATTAAAAGCCCCAAGTGCCCCGCCTGTTACTAAACCTGCTACCATACCCCCCAATAGAGTAAAACCTATAAATAAGTTGAGCGAGGGTATTTCAATACCAGATTTAAGTAATGAGGCAGTTACCGCTCCACAAAATGCAAGTATTGACCCTACGGATAAATCAATGCCGGCTGTTAATACAACCAGTGTCATACCGACCGAAATGCAGACATTCACCGATATTTGTCGCATGACGTTCCACCCGTTAGCAACAGTAAAGAATTTATCGGATAATATTCCAAGAATAATGCACATTGTCAATAAGGCAATAAATGATTGGAATTTTACCAGGTAGGAGCTTATGCTTTTTAAAGTAAGCGTATTATTGGGAATATTTTGGATTTTACTTGTCATATTTCAATAGTTAAGATTTTTATTTATATAGATTCAGGAATTGCAGCCTCCAGAATTTTCTCTTCCGTTGCCTCATTAATAGCAAACTCAGCTGTTAGATTCCCTTCTGACATTACAACAATTCTGTCCGATATAGCTAGTATTTCAGGTAGTTCTGAAGAAACCATTATAATACCCAAACCGGTACTTGCCAGATGTAATATCAGTTTATAGATTTCGTTTTTTGCGTTAATGTCTATTCCACGAGTGGGCTCGTCTAACAATAAAACCTTAGGGTGGGTTGCCAGCCATTTTGATAATACTATTTTTTGTTGGTTACCACCGCTTAGTTTTCTGGCCAACTGCTTATGAGATGTTGCTTTTATTTTTAATTCCTCCGTATATTTGACAGCAAGTTCATTTTCCTTTTTTGTACTCAGCAGTCCAATTTTCTCAATATCTTTCAAAACTGTCAAGCTTATATTTGTTTTTACATCTAAGCCCAACACCAGTCCGTATTTTTTTCTATCCTCAGGCACCAGGGCAATTCCGGCATTTATGGCTTCTTTAGGCGAATTAAAATGAACCTGTTGCAGGCTTACGCTAATTTCACCTGAAATCAATTTAGGGTGTAGTCCAAAAATACTTTCCAGTAGTTCTGTTCGACCAGCTCCCATAAGGCCAAATACACCCAAGATTTCACCTTGTTTAAGATCAAAGGTTATGTTATTTAGAATGGCATCTTTTTCATTATTTGGGTTTTTTAATGTAAGATTGTTAACTGATAATACTTTTCTATTTTCATTTGTGATAACAGCTTTTTTCACCAACTTAATATCTCTACCAACCATTTTACTAACAAGGTAATCCTGGTTAATTTTTTTCATATCACCTGATTCTATGAATTTTCCATCGCGCAAAACATGGTATCGTTCAGCGATACGGAATAATTTTTCCATTTTATGGGAAATATAAATAATGGTTTTTCCTTCCTTTTTTAAACCATCAATAATCCTGAAAAGCACTTCCACTTCCTGGTCACTGATGGCCGATGTTGGTTCATCCATGATGATAACATCCGAATCTAACATTAAGGCTTTGGCAATTTCAATAACTTGTTGCTGACCTACTTTTAAGCTATTTACCGGAGTTTCTGGGTTAATATCCAGGTTCAACCGGTTCAGAACTTTTTTGGTTTTCTGTTGCATTTCCTTTACCTGCAAGAATCCCCATTGGTTGACTAACTCCCGTCCTAAGAAGATGTTTTCTCGAATACTAAGGTGGGGAACAAGATTGAGCTCCTGGTGAATAATTGCAATGCCGCTTTCTGCAGCTTCTTTTGGATTGGAAAACTGAACAGTACTTCCTTTGAATTTTATATTGCCTCCATATTCAGAGTATACTCCTGAAATGATATTCATTAAGGTGGATTTTCCTGCCCCGTTTTCACCTACCAGCGCATTTACTTTTCCTTCTTCAAACTCCATTGATATATCATCCAAAACAACTACTCCGGAAAAATCTTTTTTTATGTTTTCAACTTTTAACATAGTTAGAGGAAATAAATGTTCATTGCTTAATTATTTCGAGGGAAACAGGTATAAGTTCGATTGACTCAAGATCAAGGAATTTTTGGTTTAACTCAATAGCTCCCGAAAATTTTATCCTATCTCCTTTTTTAGCATTTTCTTTAAAAGGGGGTACAATTTTATTTCGTATTATCCTGTTTATTTCAGCCGAAACTTTATTCAGATGCATGGTATTGGTAAATTCATTTAGGTTAATCTCACCAACTGCATCGCGAACGGCATTACCATAAATAAACTCAGTGGCCAGGACAATATGGTTTTTTGAATCACCATTATCAACCATCAGAGTTACATCATTTTCATTGATTGAAATAACTGTAGCTTCATCTTTTACTAAAAAGAAACGTATATTCCCAATACCCAGGGCATGGGAATAATCCCGGAAAGCATCAACAGGATTTTGTTTTAATTGATTTATTAAATCTGTGAATTTTATTGAGCCAGCAGCAGCGGGAAGTATTTCATTATTCCAAAATTCTTTGGCATAAGCTGCAGCATCAAACTCTTCGGTTTTGTTAGCTTCCTTTACTTCCGAAAGCTTTTTAAAATAGACAGAATTATAGAACACAAAAAAGAAGACAACAAGCCAAATACCATATTTTATATACTTTCTTTGCATAGAATATTTTTAATGTTGTAAATAATTTTCAGCATTTTCCTTTGTTACCATTTCAACTGCAACAGGTATTTTTTTGGGAAAGTTTCTCTTTCCTTTAAAGAATTCATCCGCAAATGTTGCAGCTGTTTTAGCCATTACTTTAGGGAATTGCATACCTGTAGCTATAATTTTATTATCCTTAATCATGGATACTACTTCTGCCTCACCATCAAAACCAAACACTTGCACATTATCGGCAATACCTGCGGCCAGCAATGCCTGGTAAGCGCCCATGGCCATGGCATCGTTCCCGCAAAACACACCATCTATGTTAGGTTGTGCCTGCAATAACGACTCCATTACTTCCAACGCTTTGTTTCTGTCAAAATCGGCATTCTGTTGAGCTACCATCTCTAGTTCAGGATAATTATCTACCACACTATGAAAGCCCCTTGAACGGCTCCAGGTATTGTTATCGCCAACCAATCCTAAGATTTCAACATACTTCCCCTTTTTATTCATTTTTTTGACAAAATATTTTCCCAACGACACACATCCTGAATAACTATCGGAAAGAATCTGACAAGTAGGCGCGTCGGCATTGTTTACTTCCCTGTCCATGCAAAAAACCGGTATACCTGCTCGTTTTGCTTTTAAGACATTGGAAATAGAGCCATCCGCATTGGTAGGATTAAAAAGAATGGCTTTGTAACCAGAAGCAATCACGTTTTCAAAGTGGTCTGATTCTATTGCTGTATTATTTTGAGAGTCAAAAATCTTGGCTTCATATCCCAATGCCTTTGCTTCATTTGCTGCGGTTTCAGCCAATACCACAAACCAAGGATTGTTAAGGGTAGATATGATAACTGCAACTTTTTGTTTCTGATCTTTACTTTCATTTTTACAACTTAAAAGACCAAAGGAAAGAAACAAAGCCAACAAACATAATACAGGAAGCCTGAATACAGATGTTGATATTTTTCTAATCATATTATTTAAGTTTTGTTCTAAAGTTTTTTTAGTCTTTAATAAACTTCACACTTTTTAAATGGCCGTTTATTTTGATTAACAGAAAGTAAACTCCAGATTTAACACCTTGAATATCCATTGTTAACAATCCGTCTTCATTGATTATCCCATGTTTTTCCTGTAATAGCACGCTTCCTAACACATCTACTAATGTAACCTCTACATTTGAATTTTCGCGTATCTCTGTATTAAATTGAATATTCATTAAATTATTTACAGGGTTAGGAAAAAGATAAATATCGTCAGGCTTGGTTTCACTATTTGAATTTATATTATTAGGGTCAACCGGGGCATCAGGATCAACAGTAATGATGGAACCTCCGCTTCTTCTGTCCAGATAAGTATAAATAAAGCTGGTATCGGCGGGGATCTCACCTATATAGAACCCTACTTTTCTGTTCATTGATGTACCTTCAGTATCGGTAACTTTAAAAACAAACCCACCCATACCTTCAGATGCAGGAACATATTTCACCATTGAAGTATTTGCCTCAAGACTGGCACTACCGTTTTCAACCTCAATGATTTCAAACGCAGGATTTTTTGTAAATCCCCTGGTATATAAGCTTAAATCAATTTCACTTTCTTCACCCGCCTTCATAAAATAATGAGGCCTGTCCATCCATTGAAGAAATTCTTCCAGGTTGGTATAGCCATTCCTGTCATCATCGGCATTTGATTCTGAGAAATCATCGGCTGCGGAATTTGTGTTCAGACCGTGTGTATTTTCCCACCAATCGGGTAGCCCATCAAGGTCACTATCCCAATTATCGGCTCTGTTATATCCCGGGTACGCCTCCCAACTTCCAACATCCCATTCCCTGTCGGGAAGGCCGGCTTTACCCGTTTTGCTACCTTTGTAGGTAAATGTTCCTAATAACGTTTCATTGATAATCCTTTTGTCATGGTCGTCAAACACAGGTTGTGTACACCCCACATCACTTAATACCAATTTATAGGCATCTTTGGCACTGTTTATTTTTGCCAGTGATGGGAAAAAAGGCTCATCTACAAACACATCCCAGTCAACCACCTGACCATTTGAAGTTGTATATATTCGTGAGCATGCATCATCTGTACCATCGCACTGAAAAGTCCCGTTGGTATTCTCAACCACATTTCCTGCTGTATAATAGCTCTGATATCCCTTACCAGTACCTTCAAGATCAGCTTTTAAAATATTTGACTGGGAAGTTGAAGCCCCTTTTTTATAATAGTTATTTACAAAATTCACTTCCATGGCTCCACCATCGGTTGCGCGGCTACCCCAATTATATACCACCATATTGAAAATATCCAGTTTTCCTGCGTAGAAGCCATTACCATCCAACCCGCCGGCCATGCTCCAGTTTCGGCCATTGCAATGGGCTAAAAGGTTGTGGTGAAATGAACCTACATTACCACCAATACTGCCTGCATATCCATGTTGTGAATGTTGAACTGCATGATCTGCGTCATTTAAAGCTTCAGAAATTAAGCTGCGTTGTAAGGTTATGTTTTTGCTTCCACGTGAACTAAATGCTTCGTCGATGGTCCAACTCACGGAGCAATGATCTACTATGCTGTGGTTTGCACCGGTTAAACCCATGCCATCATAGGTAATGCCATAACCTAAACGCACACGAATGTTTTGCACAATAAGATTATCCCCTGTAACACCAATGGGAGCCCATCTGAAACATATCCCTTTGCCAGGCGCTGTTTGTCCAGCTACGGTTACATAGTCATCATTAATGATTAACCGGCTTTCCAACGTTATCAGCCCGGAAACAGCAAATAATATCGTTCGTGGCCCTGTTTCATTTTCAACAGCGTATCGGAAACTTCCAGGGTTATTGTCATCTTTTAAATTGGTTACATAAACCACTTTTCCTCCTCTACCACCAATGGCACAGCCCCCATAGCCCTGTGCTTCAGGAAAAGCAGGAATTCTTTTTTTGAAATACCATACCTCACCTTTGGCTGTGTCACCCTCAGCATTTATTGGGTCAACACGCCAAAAATAGTTATCCATACTGTAGAAGCCTGTTTTTATAAAAAAAGTATCGGTTACATGTCCCATAAATTCCGCATCGTTTTTATCGGCACTTGTAACGTTTGTTTCGTCCGTTCCAAAATAGAAATTCTGTGAAACTGTTCCCACTGGAGGCAACCATGAAAAAACCAATGTGTCATTATCTATATCAACATGTTCATCGTTGTTTGTGGGGTATTCAAAACGTGCGATGGTTTTAGGGTTCGCTGCATTTAATTGAAATCCGCAAATATAAACCTGGTCGTTGGTGGATGATGGTAACGGGTCGGACTGAAAGCGTATCACAACTGTTTCATTTTCAGCCACGTCAAATTCCATGAATGCTGTTGCTGATTCATCATTGGAAAGCGCTCTTTCTGAATGGGAAAGGTCATCAACAACCAAAACATCGTTTACAAAAATATCAACATTACTGAATACATTGCTTTCGGGGTTATCAAATGCATTATGATAAGTTACCAGGCTGTGCCTGCCTTCCATAAGGCCGGAAATGTGAAGTTCAACCTTATTTGATTTTATACCATCGTTTACCAATCTTGCAAAATAAGGTACCTGAATACCGGCTTTGTACCAACCGTTGCCTACTGTTCCATTTTTAAATTCAAAGCTTACGCCTTCAATAGTTTTTGACTCCGGTCCTGATAGCGCCCATGGAGTGTATTCCGGTTCATTCACTTCTGCTTCTTTTCGTTCCAATACATTTAAATCAACTTTTACTTTGGGTAATTGTGCTTTTAAAAATAATGCGGACAGAAAAAAAACAATACTCAGTGTTATTGCTTTTTCGATAATTCTTTTTGTGTTTACATTCATTATTTATGGTGCGTAATAATAGATATTTGTTTAGAAATATGTTCCTAATTTTCAGGTCATTCACTTTTTAATTTATAATGAAATGTACTGTTAATCCTGTTTGGCCATACCTTGTCTATCTTGATTTTTTCGTTATGTAACAAACGGATCATTTCAGCACCTGCATATAATACAGGGCCCTAACCATGGGTTGCATAAATACTTGCCCCCCGGTGATAGTAGTAAGTATGATCATGTGCAAAGGTTGTTCCTTCGCAGATTCCGTCAACAGCGCCATTTTCAAGTACACGTGTTGCAAGAGCATTCCAGCCTGTAAGAGCTACTGCCCCATACACATGGTATTTCCAACCTTCATTAATTCCTTTGGCAATTACAAAAGTAAACAAGGCTGTACAAGATTTGAATTTACATTTCATTTGTTTGTATTTTATAATTTTTTACATTGACAAAATCTTTTTTTTAATTAAAGAGATTAATTGTTGATAGTCAATAAATTATTCAATAACCCGGAGAACAAGAATGGCATCTTCCCATTTAGAAGGTGGTGCGCAAGTCCTTTTTTCATTCACGTTAAATGGGTCCTCTTTTTTTATTTGTCCGTTTTGCGGATCAAACCAAAAAGCCTCAGCATTTTTTTCCAGGATATTTGTAACGCGGGTATGGGAATTATTACTGAAATACACCATTACCATATCTTTTGATTTGGTAGCAACCGATGTTTTAAGGCTTTCGCGATATCCTGTTTCTGAAATGACATCCTCATTGGGCTCCCATTCATACCATTTGTGATCTGTCAGGAATTTTTTTGCAATTTGTGTCAATTGCACTGCTCCCGGAAAATCAAGTGCCTGTTGCCATGTATAGCCACAGTTATAATCCCCTTCATTTCCACGCATGGACCATATTGGCCCGGCACCATAGGTATGTCCGGCACCTCCTGCAAAAAATGTATGATAAAACTGTCTTCTTACTTTTAAGGGAGTTACCCAACCACATTCATGATGATAAGTGCCATATTCATATGAACCCTCCAAAAATAAACTTGGTTTAACAGGATCTTGCAGCCTATAATCCTCCAACATTACGGGAAACACGTCATGTACTTCTTTCCATACTTCAACACCATTTGCATCCAACCATGGATCAGCATGAAACCATTGAGAAGAACCATATGGATAATCACCATTGGGATGGTATGTGATAAATACCTCATCCCATGCGCTGCCATGCTCATTCCATTTAAGCTTTTCCCCGGTAACACCTGACAGTATACCTTCTGCCATTGCACGAAAAATATGGCGATCATCAAAATCGTAATAACGCTGATATTTGTCGTAGCCTTGAAACTGTGCTTTTGTATCTCCCCCCAGTACCCAAATAATATGTTCTTCTTTGGCATATCTTTTCCCCAGGAAATTACCATAAATACGGGCTTCATTCTCGTTGTATTCCTTTGTACCGGTTATTAACTGACTAGCCCAACAAGGTAATAAGGCAAGGTACATGTTTCTTTCTTTAATGGCTGCTACCACATAATCAACATGATCCCAGTAATCGTTGGGTGATTGAGGGCTTCCTCCTTTAACAACCAATGGCTCTGAAGTATTGGGTGCATTTTCCTCACCAGTAAAGGGACGATGTCCGTATGCATTGGCTGCATTATCCGGACTTCTTTCTAATCCTCCGCCGTGGGGCGACCAGTGAGCTACGGTTTGAATAACTGTAAACCCAAGTTTTTGTCTGTTGTCAAGATATTGATCAATCTCTTCACGAGTTAATTGTTGCATCATACCCCAACCTGTATCTCCTATCCATAAAAAAGGTTTTCCATCTTTGTGCTGTATATAATGTCTGTTTTGTGAAATTTCAAGTTTACCATGTTGCTGCCAGGGTGATTGTGCATGTAAGAACCCTGAACATAGAAAAACATAAATAAATATTTGTACCAAGTATATTCTCATAATAGTATAATTTTATCATTTAACTGTAATTATTACTCTCTGATACCTTGTTAGTGCCGGTTCCCCATTATCTGTTACCTGACAAATTACATGAATGGTTTCTCCTTTGTTTGCGTTTTTCGGTACTGTTAGGGCTACTTCTTTTTTGTTTGAATGCTCTATAACAATTTTTTCGGCATAAGTGTCAACCTCTTCATACTGCCACCAGTGAAATGTCATCTCATCATTATCAGGATCAGTTGTCCCGTCTGCGCTCAAATGAATTTCAGCGCCGGGTTTTGAATTTATATCAAGGGCATGGTTAATTTTCACCATTGGAGGGTGATTGGCTTCTTCAAATGTTTTTACGCACCAATCGGCACGGGCCGCAAAATCATTTTGCAGTGCATCCATCCACCTGGTCATGGGTTTGAAATATTCATTCATCATATCCTGATTCTGCGGATATACCGAGCGCATGTAATTTCGTCCCCAGGCAGATTTGGTATACCATCTGCCTTCCGGGTATTCATAACCAACTTCATGCACAGGGTCGAGCCAGGTGTTTTCTCGCACATGAATATACCTGCCACCCCATCCGCCATAATCTGGCGATTCCATATTTCTTAAACCTGTTGGAATGGTATGTAAAAATGACGGTGAATCTCCTTCAGATCGAAACGAGCCTTTTTGTTTAGGGTTTCCAGCACGCCAACCTTCATTATCATTATCACCTTTATAGGCTTGGTATAAAGCACATAGCTGCCCATGATTTTCAATGATATTTGATTGCATCCATTCACTTCTGAAATAATCCAGCTTATCTTCAGGT
The DNA here is from genome assembly GCA_963781805.1 of uncultured Bacteroidales bacterium. Taxonomy (GTDB): domain Bacteria; phylum Bacteroidota; class Bacteroidia; order Bacteroidales; family UBA10428; genus JAFGPL01. The sequence continues at coordinate 2,121,387 of CAWAHF010000004.1, read as the reverse complement.
ATAATCTTGTCCCATTGGTAAGCAATAGCCCAAAACTGGTCGGAAATAATGGTTGGAATATTAAACTTTCCCCAATGTGGTCTAATATATGATTGGTAAGTTGAATCCTGCTCCCAAATAAAGAAGAAACGAAGTTTATTGGCTACATACGCCATTTTATCGGGGTGCTCTTCTTCAATGGTCTTTAATGCCCTTGCAATGGTATTGGTACCGCCCCAGGCCTGAACCCAAATAGGATTATTATCAGATTCGTCCAATAAAACGTTTACAATGTGTTGTGAACCGGGCGTAATGGAGTCCATTTCACCTTCTGTCTCTACATTTCCAAGTAAAGAAACTGATTTCAAATATTCGGGTGTTGGGAAATCTTTATCGTGCAAAATCAGATTTGGATATACTTCTGCATAAGCATCAAGATAAGGGTCAAGCCAGTCATCTCCTGCCCATTTATGGCCATGCCAATGATACTGTGAACTTGATGTAATGATGCCCTCAATATCCCATTCGTTGGCATACAATAGAAACCGAACCATTGAACATTCATCGTCTATCTCACCATCGGAGGTTACTATTATACGAGGTTTTAGAATTTCCTTATTCTGATTTTGACCAGCTATTGCAGGTACAAAAATTATGGTTAATACAGCTAATATTAATTTTTTTAACATCATAATACTTTGTTTTATAAAACCTTTAAATTTAATAAAAATGTACGGGTGTGCTGGCAAAAAAACAACTCTTCCCGCAAAAAAAATGGTTGAAGCGTTGGCTTGTGCGTTTTTGCGGGATGTGTTGTTTTGCGGGTGGGGTTTCCTTTCTTTGAGCGGGGGGAGAAAAAACAAAATAAATTACCTTCGGTGAGCTCGCAAGCTCGGTTCCCCTCAAACTGCACCGCCCTATCAACGGAGTACCAATCCAGTCTGTCCGTTTTTGTAATTATTTCAATCAAGTTTCAATGTGTCGTGTCGGTTCTCCACACTTGCTTACAACGTTTCGCCGGTATGGTGTCGTAGGCGTTGCATCGCATTGTTTTTGCAATGAAAGATAACAAATTGCAGCTTACGTTCCTATCACCCGTGGCACGCCACAGCCTATGCACTATACCGGCTGTTGTGCGTTCGTGCTTTATTTTTTCTTTAGTTTGTTTAGGTTAAATCCTACTTTAATCCCCAAACAATTGTCTCTAATATCAAGTCCTGTCGAACCATAGCTTTTGGTTATTGAAGGATTATATTCAAATTCTATATAAGTCAAATCATTAAATTCAAATCCAACTCCAATCAACCCGCCCAAATTTAGTTTATTGAACTTGTCTATTTCCGATTTATACATATTAAATTTTAATCCAGAATATTGCTCTTCAAATACAATGTCCTTATATGAAGTCATATAATCACATCTAAATCCTAATAATGCGTATGGTACAACTTTAAAATCAAATGGAGTAATTTTTAGTCCAACGTTTAAACCCATGTCATGAAATATTACATTTTCTTTATTTACTCCTGCGGATGTCCCATCACTAAAAGTCATCTCAACATTATTTTTAAATCCTTTTTGAATATAGCCAATTTCAGGTCGAATACTAAATACTTTACTAATCTTTTTCTCAGCTGACAAGAATACTGCTAATCCCAATTTATAGTCCTTATTTGGATTATCAATTGATATTAACTTGTAATCCCAAAATTGATTGGAATAGGTCATCCCAATATTAAATCCATATTTATCAATGAGCTGAGCACTTCCGAATCTGGAAATCAATAAAAGTAAAGCAACAATCATTAAACTCTTTTTCATAATTCAAATTTTTGGTAGTATCTATCTTTTTTTAGCATGACGCACAACGGTAAATTGTATGAGTAGTGGCAGATTGCGTGGTAATTTCCTGTAAAACCGCTACACTGTTTGAGCGGACTACAAACCTTGATATTTACCACATCGCCTGCCATTACTTATACAAAATGTTGAACGAAACCTCCTTACGTCGGTAGACAAGCAATTCATAGTAATGTTTTTTTACTTTGTCATTTGAAACTAATCTAATAAAAGTATGAAAAAAAAGTATTTCAAGCATCGAGTTTAGAAGAATTGTTACATGCAGCACATGTACGAATGGAGGTTGAGCATTTCTCAAACAGTTCTATCAATTGTTATTTACATGCCATTAAAGAGTTATGTAATTTTTGTGGCAAGCTTCCTGATCAAATAGGAGAGGAAGAGCTGTACTCTTACCTGGTACACCTGAAAAATGTCAGGCATTTGAGCCGGGAAACCATCCGTAATCATCTTCAGGGGATCCGATTTGTTTTTCGAAGGTTATATAAGCGTATAGACATTATCCAGGATGTACCCTATCCAAAGTCAACGAAACGGCTCCCGGTCATCCTAAGCAGTAAAGAGTTAAAACTTTTGTTTAACAGCGCTCACAGCCTCAAACATTGTATGGTATTGAAAATCGCTTATAGCGGTGGTTTGAGGCGTAATGAGATAAGCCGGTTGAAACTGGTTGATATTGATTCTAAAAATTACCTGATCCGAATTGAAAACAGTAAAGGGAACAAGGACCGGTACACATTACTTGCCAAGAGCCTGGTTCCGGAATTACGGGAATATTACCGAAGGTATAAACCGCAAAAATACCTTTTCAATGGAAGCACCAAAGGCTTGCCATATAGTGAAGAAGGCCTTCGCTGGACATTCAGCCAGGCATTGCTCAAATCGGGCATCCAAAAACAGGTGAGCCTTCATTCATTGAGACATTCCTTTGCATCGCATCTGCTGGCTATGGGGACCAACCTGTTTACTATCCAAAAACTGATGGGCCATGATGACATCCGCACCACGATGATTTACCTGCAGGTAAACCACCAATTGCGGGAGGAAAAGCTCACAAGCCCACTGGACCTGATATCATGACGGGCTACACCCGCCCTGCCTTTGAAGTTGCACAGATCATTGGCAGGTACAGACACAGCCTTGAAAACAGTGGTAAACTTACCTCGCGTCATAAGAGAGTGTTTACCAACCTGGAGCAGTGCCGTACAGCGGCACTGGGTTACCACAAAGATAAGTGCGATAATCCGGATTGTGGCTATGAAAATATCTCTTTCAACAGTTGTCGCGACAGGCATTGCCCCAAGTGCAACGGCCTGCGGCGTGAGAAATGGGTGCGCATGCGCACCAACGACCTGTTGCCGGTAAAGTACTATCATGTGGTATTTACAATTCCCGACAGCCTGAACCAGATGTTCCTGGATTACCAGGTATTGATGTACAACCTGTTGTTTGCCAGTACCTGGCAAACCATTGCACAATTTGGCGCCGACCATAAACACCTGGGGGCGAAAATGGGGATGATTGCTGTTTTGCACAGTTGGGGGCAGAACCTTTCCTTTCACCCGCATGTGCATTGCCTTGTACCGGCCGGAGGTATTACCGCAAATGGGAAATGGCGTAACACCCGCAGCGAAGGAAAATACCTTTTCCCGGTAAAGGCTATGAGCAAGGTTTTTCGTGGTAAATTCACCGACGGACTGATCGGCCTTCATAAATCGAATAAAATACAGTTGGAAACTCCTTTCATTGCCGGAAAGAAATACCTTCATCCATTCTACAGGAAAAAATGGGTGACCTATGCCAAGCTCCCCATGCATAATGCACAGCAAGTTGTGGATTACATTGGGCGATATACGCATCGCATTGCTATCAGCAATCACCGGATTAAAGCTGTGGAAAACGACCGGGTGAAATTCTCTGCAATAGATTACCGTACATCCAGTGTGGTAGAGGTTGATCTGGAGGCTGAAGAATTTCTTCATCGGTTTTCTCTTCATATTCTTCCTGCAGGATTTATGAAGATCAGGCATTATGGTATATTGAGCTCGCGGTCAAAATCAGCTGCATTGACTTGTGCCCGTGTATCGTTGGAAGCAGAAATTCCTGAAACACCAAAAATCGACAGCTTTTCAGTGTATGAATGGCTTGTAAAGCTATATGGCATAGACGTAAGGGTATGTCCAAAATGTAAAACCGGCAAAATGGTATTAATAGCTGTTACCTATCCGCGGTCCCGGGGAAGCCCGCAGGAAAGTTTTAGCGAAAATACCTGCTTTGCAGCTTAATGCCCATTTTTCATACTGCCTCGTACTGAGGAGATGGATAAGGTATGCACGGTTGTATAAAAAACAGGTTATTTTTCGTTTTTCGGCCTTGTTTTTTCGGTTTGTTATTCCAAAAAATGAGGTCTAATGACCAGGTTCTTTGTAATATTTTGGTGAAAAGTTTACAAGTTGCCTTAAGAATGAGAATCTGAAATGCATTCAATTCACATATTAGTTGTGTTGCGCCGGTTACCGTTCAACAACGAATATAATTAACCGGTTTAGCTTTTAGCCTTTTATTTTTTTTGGGTTGCCGGTTAATCATATTCTAAATGTTGTGCGTTCGTTATTTATTAAAAGTTGAATGAAATTATCTCAAATCCATCATCAACTCCTTTCAGTTTCATAGTAAACAAGTCAAGTTGGTCTCTCTCAGATTTTATAATTCCAAAAATTGAATAATTATCCCCATCTGATTTGTAGTCAGCAATTCTTGTTTCACGATAATCCTTATTTAGTCCTTCGTAAACTTTATCAATAATAGATTTAAACTCATCTTTATCTTCAAAGTCAATGTATTTGTTACATGTAGAATAGTCTTTATTGTAAATATATTGCACATATTGAGATACAAAAGTCTCAAGTTTTAAATATTTTGGAAGTTCAGTTTTAACTTTCTCCACTTCATAAGTATATGATTTCGTTGATAGAATTTCTCCGTCCTCTTCCTTTACAATATTAATTTCTATCAAGTCAAATTTTTCAGAGTCACCAATCAGGTTACATATTTGAAGTGAAAAACTATTAGCAAATCCATCTTTTGAAACTCCAAAGTCAAATAGCTGACTATTTTTAAAAGTATATTTTTTAGTACTGTTTTCAACGTCATTGGTACTCGCAATATAATGTTCTGTCACTATGCAACCACAATTCAGTGAAATTTCAGTCAGTTTACTACGAGAACATGATATAGTTAAGGCAATTAAAAAAAGTCCAATAATTAAATTCAATCTATTCATAGTGTGAGTTTATTTATATGCAGGTTTCGTTAATTTTAATGACGCACAACGTTAAGTATAAGAATAGTAGCCGACTGCGTGGCACTTACCTGTCAAGTTACAAGGATGTTGAAGCGAGCTACAACCCTTAAATTTACTACTGTCCCGGCTATTATTTTTATACATTGTTGGCATTAGTACTTATTAATATCTAATCAATTAGCATCCCATTGGTATTTCAAAACTTATTAATCGAGTCACTAATTTATTTTCTTTATCAAATCCAGTTACTTTTATTGTTACTCTGCTTAATCCAATCCACCAATGTTTACTTCCATCGCTGTATGTCGGATTAGCAATCAAGTCAGCATACCCTTGTCGACCAATTGACTTTAAATAATCAATCAATTCTTTCTCTGTAAAATCAGGGAATTTTTCTTGGTCTTTTTCGGAATAGCTTAACGCTTTATATTTATCCTTATCAATCGGAACAAGTTCAATCCAATCTGAGGTAAAATGTTTCCAATCAAATAAATCTAAATGCGGTCCTTCATTTGAAATTGAAAGACTTGTCTCATATTGTTGCTCAACTTTAATATCTCTCAGTCCTGATTTAATAATCTGAAAGGTTTGTCCTTGTATTGTCTCTCCTAAATCAAGGTCTAAATTTGCCGTGTCCTTAAAAGTCAATGACTCATTTTCCTTCTCTATGAAAATCACAAGGTCATTAAACTTAATTTCCAAATCATTAAGTCTAATCAACGGAGAACTTTTCTCTGGCATTTGAGAGAAAGTCTCAATCGAAATTAGTGTCAATATGAATAGTAGTGTCTGTTTCATCGTATTAATGCCAACGGCTCGAATATGCGTAGTGCGGCATTTCAAGGCACTTCACAATCAAACCGATACAATGTTTATTAAATGCTCTAATGTTCAATTTTACCAAATCGCCCCGCATTACGTATATTTATTGTTAGCGTTTCGTGCTTCCTCTCTTCAAGTGTCTGTGCGTTTTGAGGACAAGCTTTTTTGCAATTTTTGTTTTGGAGCTTGGGATTGTGAGAATTGCAAATGTGCTTGACTTTCCATTTAAAAATATTTATTTGTGATTTGAATGTAAAATGTTATAAAAACTTAAGCTCTATATGGCTAAGATTTTTATAATTCCAGTTTCTTACAGGTTAGACCAAGCCATCTTTTACCCCTTGAGCTCTCATTTGTTTTGAATGACTTAATAATTTCAAATCCTGAATTCTGAACAAAACTGATAAAGCTGTATTCCGACCATAGTCTGCGGAATCTGAATAAGTCTTTACCCCGATAATCTTCTTTTTTAAAATACCCTTCAAAATTAACATAATGAGTAGTTGTATTTAAAAAAAGTAGTCCATCATGAGTTAACCAATTTCTAATTTTTTGCATTAAGAATAAGGCATCTTTAATTGGAAAGAGATGTATCAATGCACTAGCATAAATTAAATCATAACTACCTGGATGGAGATTACAATCCAATACATTTTTATTAATGATCTTAGAGTCAGGTGAATTTTCCTTTGCGATATCCGCCATAATTTCAGATAATTCAATGCCTAGGGTCTCGAAACCTTGTTGACTAAAATAATTTAAAACTTGACCTGTCCCGGGCCCAATTTCAACATATCGATTACCACTACCAGAATAAGAATCCAATAGAAAATTTGCCATACTGCTGACTTTTTCTGTATCGTGGGCTTTATGAAAATCCCTCTCAGCATATTGATATGCTAATTCATTATAGATTTGTTGATTTTGTTGTATATAATAAGACATAAGTTAATTACTTATTCTTAAAACGTTTTAAAAGACTTTTTGTTAAATCCCAAAGACCACTTCCAAGGGCTCCAAGACCCACGGTAGTAAATATGAACTTAATTGCATCAAAAACATACACCATTGTTCGGTTTAGATGGCTAAAAAAGCCTGTCTTAAAAATCTGGGATGTATCTATGTTAAGAATTAGGATAATTATTAATAAAGATAAAATCCCAGTCAGAATCTTTTTCAAGGCATTTCTATCGTATTCAAAAGCAAATAGTTCATCATGAGAGGTCAGGGCTTTGATCCCCTTTTGAAAAGAAGTCAAGATGTTCCAATAATATACTATGAAATCCTCTTTACTTGAATTGAGTGCAGGGAAAAAGCTAGTAAATGAGCCCTTTTCAAGTAGGCGGATATATTTTAATTTTTGGTTTTTCCCAATTATTAATTTATAGTATGATGGAAGTATTAGAAATATAAGTATATTCTTAATTGCAAGGTGTTTATCTAAAACATCCCTCAACTGTTCATTTGGTATATGTCTCAATTCATTAAATCTAAAATCAAAAAAAAGTTTCTCGCTTAAGAACTTTGAGTTTATCAGAACACTTGATCCTAAACTAATTGTTGACTTATATCTTATTCGTAAATAGAAATGATTTTCAATGCCAAAATCTTTGATAATCCTCTCAATTTCGGTTGGGTTAAGCTTTAATGTAATACTTGACTCTGAAAAAGACTCAATTCTAGGATTAATTAAGAAAAAAGGTTCTCCTTCCTCAAGTTCGACCTTTTTAATATTACTCCATTCATGATTGTAAGTAACTATCTGTTTAACTGCATTGTTGAAAATCAATTTAATATTTTCCTCACTAAAAGAACTAGATAAACTTTGTGGTTTAAAATCTGATTTTACATCTATCTGGTAAGGGAGCTTAATTTCAAGTAATAAATCTTTTTTAATATCAACATTCTCTTCAAAGTAAAAATTAATACCTATGTCAATATAGTTATTATTTTTCTGTATGTGCCATAGATTTATGTGTAATTGTTCAATTACGATTACTTTAGCTTGAGAATTTGTTATTACAAATGAACCTGCCATTCTTCTCAAAAATTAGTTTAAATACAGAAATGATTGAGGTGGTTTTTTACCAATTTCACCAATCATAAAGGGATTTTCATATTTCTTAAATGATTTTATTTTGATTGCAAACCCTTCATCCTTCTTCATAAAGTATTGATAGTAAAAATCCTTTTTTATCCCAGAGAAATCTTTAGTTAATTCCCACAGTGAATTAATGTCATCCTTTAATATTTCATCAATCTCAAACTCCCCAACGACCTTACTTATTGGTGCTGAAGCATATATTATAACTTTTCTGATATCGGGATTTTTAAAGATTGTTCTTCTAAACTCATACTTCTTTCTCCCTTCAAAAATCTCATTTACGTATTCGGGCTTAATCGATAATAAAACTTTCATATACTTCTCCAATTTCTATAATTTTATCAAAATCTTTGTCACTCAGTTTGAAAAACCCCCAATATTTATTTGGGTCTAATCCAATATCATTAATTAGTTTATCTCTAATTATTCTTTTATTCAATGCAAAATTATATGTGAAACGAATTACGTAGATACCAGTTTGTTTAAACCATTCTTTTAATTCTGATTCTTCAAATACACTATACGTTTTGCAATAATCAAGATACTCATTTTCTGTTTTAAAATCACTCTTCTTTTTTACTTCTTCAACAACCCCCACAGAAGTTGCTACAGCCCTATATTTTGCTGGACCTCTTCCGTCTCCTGTACGATATACTACTAATATGTCTCCCCTCTGTAATACATCCAAATCTTGCATCCGACAAATATACACTTTATGAATGCTATTGGTGTGTGAAACATCCGCTATTAGATCAAAACTTTCGTTGTACAATTTTGAGTCTGGAAGTAACCTAGTGTGGTATTCAGGATAAATTGCAAGAAGGTATTTATTAGCAGAACTGACTATTCTCGGATAATCCAGCAATACATCATTATGCCGGCTCTTCAAACTTTTTACATACACCTGCTCTGTCCCATTATGAGTTGTTTTCTCTGCCAAATTTATAAAACCATACTTTTCAAATATCTTAATTAAGTATTCATGTTTACTGAATACAGTAACATACACCTCTTCTACATCATTTTTCAGAGCTGTATCCAAAGCCTTTTTCATTAGCCGTTCACCTAATCTAGTGCCATGAGGATTCACTTTTAAAGTTCCAATTTTTAATCTTTTCTTTTGGGTAAGAACAGGTTCCAGATCACTTAATTCTTCTTCTTCCAGTTTTAAAAATAAAAACGCCTCGATTACTCCTTCCGATATGATGACATATGCCTTATCTCCCTTGTCTGATTTGGACTGATACCATTTAGGGAATTCTTTGTAATCACTCTTTAGAGACTCAAAAAAGGAGTCATTAATATCTATATCCTTAAAATCTTTGTATTCCATTTAGCAATTTGCTGATGCAGATTTTATAAAATTATTCTTTTTTCTAGTATTCCAATTTTAAGTTATCAACTGGTTTAAGTGTTTAATTATGTGAATCATTTGGTCTCATCTTCTGAGTTGAAAGAAATAGCTTTTTGCAAGCTGAAGCATCAGCTTGTGGGATTGGGATTGCAAATGTGCTATTTATGCGTTGGACTTTCATTGTATTTCGTTTATCATATTGCTCAATACTCAGTTCGGAGCGCGACTGCATGAACGCTAACGTTTTACAATATGAAACGGTTGGGTTTTCGGGCTGCGATCTTGTCCACCTACAAGAATGTTGACACGAGAACCAAACCCTCGCAAACCACTGAACCCCAACTGTTTTATATTGTGTGTTGTGGCCAGTAATTCTTTTAACTTTCCCATGTCCCAAGTTCTTCAATAATCATCCACTTGTCATGCTCCTTTTTAAGGATGAAAATATATCCTTGTCCGTATAATGGCCCGCAGTAATAATCAATAGCTAAAATCAATCTTGTTTTTGTTTTGTTAAAAATCGGGGTTCCTACTCTTATAAAACAGCTTGTCCCAAATTTTTTTTCTATAAAATCATATGCATAATCAATATCCTTATCAAATAAACTATCAATGTATTGCTTAGTCAATGTTGGTTTTGAAATCAAGTTAGAATCAATGTTTAAAATCAGAGACGAATCAATAATTGAATACATATAGTCTGCATCCATTGAATCAATCAAATTTCTTTCAATCATCGCATTAAAAAAGTCTTTTGAATAATCAATCAAATCTGGTGGTGGAGGTGGTGGATAATCATGAGTATCCATGTAACTTGAATCAATCGGAATAGTTTTATAAATCGGCATTGTCTCAATTTGTACCACAGATACTCTATTTAATTTGTATCGTACTATTTCATCAACAATCTGATTTAAGTCTTTTTGATTATTATCAATCTGTTTGTTTTTTGACTCTGGAGTACAAGAAATCAAAAGAATTATTGTCAATATTTTACTAATCATTCTCATTTTGCAGGGTCTCCTATTATTGGCCAACCGGGTAGCTTACGCCCCCTAAGAACCGTACGTGCGACTTTCACCGCATACGGCTCAAGCACTTTTAAGGCCAACCTTGTTAGGGTAGACCCGGCTATTGTTTTTACCTCTGCAAACAAAAGTAGTGATTTGTTTGCTATTCAAAGCTAAACGTTTCCTTAAGGATACCCTTTTCTCAAAATATGAATCAAATTCAGACAGGTAAGGATTGGCCTTCTGAGCGATTTTAACATGATATCGAATAGGTACCATACCGATTTTATATAAGCGGTAGGAATATATACCTTTATAAGATACACGTTTATCGGAAAAATGATTGCCCAAAAAGTACCTTTTGAACACCCACCTGTGGCCTTTGTCACCATGCTGGCGGGTAGCCCATTTCCAGGTTTGTCCGAAGATGAATACCTCCAGTTTTCTGAAGGTATTCTTTGAGCAAATACCCTTGTGATAGTTTGACCATCCCCGGATAACCGGGTTTAGTTTTCGTATAAGGGCATGAGCAGGCAGTCCATGGCTCTCGCGTATGATGAGTTTTATCTTATCTTTGAAAGCCTGTACAGATTTCCGTGATGGTTTTATCAGCAGTTTACCCTTGTACTTACGGATATGCTGTGATAAGAAGTCAAAGCCCTGGTCAATATTGGTTATTTTGGATTTCTCATCAGAGAGCCTAAGCCCCCGTTCTTTGAGGAATTCCTTAACAAGTGGTATGATTTGATTAGTAATTACCTCTTTATCCTTAGCGGTAATAATAAAATCATCGGCATACCTTACAAAATTGACTTTCTGGTTTTTCCACCTTGGAAACTGTTTGTTTATGGTGGTTTCCAATCCGTCAAGCACCATATTCATGATGATTGGGGATATGATACCGCCTTGTGGAGTACCTTTAAGGGAGGGGAATAACCTTCCTTTCTGGATATATCCTGTTTTGAGCCATTTATCAAGAATGGATTTGTTGACCGGGATATGGTTTAATATCCACTGATGGTCAATTTCATCAAAGCAGGCCTTGATGTCGGCTTCATACACCCATTGTGCGCAATTTTTACGGCACAGGATAAGAAAGCATTGTGCAATGGCATCGGCACACGAACGTTTTTCCCTAAACCCATAAGAATTTAGGTCGGCCATTGTTTCGGCCAGAGGGACAAGAGAAATCATGTGCAGGGCTTGCATAGCCCTGTCATCGATGCACGGGATGCTTAAGGGGCGTTTTTTGCCATTCTTCTTAGGGATATATATCCTACGTAAAGGTTTAGGGGTGTATCCCCTGTTCTTAAGGTTTTCAGCTGCGACGAGTTTATCATACCCGTCTATCCAGATTTTATGGTCAACACCGGGGGTTTTGCCTCCCTTGTTGTTGGCCACCCGGAATACAGCCAATAGTTTAGCATAAAAGGATTTGGTAATGAGAAACATCAGGGCTTTAGCTTTGCCCCAGCGTTTCTCTTTAACAGCCTTGGCAATACGTCTTTGCAGCCTGTTCACCCGTTGAATAACCTTTCGCCATATAATGAGGTTCCAGTTATCGGTTTGGTGTGCCAGTGCACACGATGAATTTTCATTCTCGTTCATTTGCTTTCCAGCATTTACAGGTTCTAAAAAGTATCATGCCATAAAGTACCAGACAGAGGTGGGCTGGTTTTCACCTGTGGCGATGTTGTGGCCACTATCCCTGGCATTACATCAGGGCATTCGCTTTGTCTGTCCTCTCTGTACGGTGTTTCCCCATGCCTTGCGGTTAGGGTTTTTGATCCCGCTGTTACAGGAAAAGAGAGCACCGTGCTTCCATGTTCCATGTAAATAACAAAAGATACAGGTTTAGGCCTATCCTGTCCACCGGCTGGGCAACATCCCCGTAAACGCAACGTTAACCACGTTTAACCTGCCAGCTTACCATTTTGGTACAAGGCGTGTCATCCTCTTTTTCGCCCTTACGCCATCTCGATGGTTTCGGAATATTTACCTGAGTTGGCCATGCCTGCTCACCCCAGCCCTAAATCGGTTTTTGAGGCCCCGAAGACTATCCGCTTCACAGCTTATAGCCCCGCCATAGGGTATACAACCCGGCGTTTGGTACTCGTTTCCCGGAGCTTCAACCGGTAATAGCTGCACTATACACCAGTTGTCCGGTAAGGGTACTGTTGAGGGAACAACAGGTTTTATCAAAGAACAATCCTTTGTAAAACAATTATTTACACGACTTCAAGTCGCAATAACGTTTGATGGTATGGTGTCGTGCGGGAGTTCGAAGCTACTTTCCTATCAGTTTACAACGAACTTTGATGCGAGTACCGAGACTCGAATAACCACTTCGCCCCCAATGTTTTATGACCGCGTGTTAGCGGTTGTTAATCAGTCAATTTCAGCCTCATCCACTTTATTAAGTAAATCATTTAACAGTTTTTTAGAGAAATACCTGCCTGTCTTAATCAGTTTTTCAAATAGAGGCTTCAATTCTTTAATCAATCCTTTTTGTTTGGCTTTAATTAGCAAACCTAATGTCCCAATGCAATTAATATTAAGGGATTCTGCTACGACTCTTGCTTTATTATCATCAATCAACAAATAATCAGCACGAAGTTCTTCATAAAGAATTACGGATTCAGATTCACCGTAATCCATTACCATTAGCAAATGATTTCTCGAATTTATCTGTTTTACTTTTGATTCCAAATTTTGCAAAATATTTCGGTCAAAGTCAGGATTATCATAATCATTTAACTCATCCCAAACTGCTTTTGCAATAACGAAGTCCCCAAATACCTTTTGAATCAAATCAATTTTGTCAAGATGAATCAAAGAAATTAATGCTCCTGTATCAGCGACAACAATGTTCACAATTAAAGGTCGCTTAGTTTGTTAATATCCGAAATCACTTGGTCATAACTTGGATTGGAAATCGGGATGTTATTTTTTGCTAAAGATTTTTCAAATTCATACCGTGTCAATCCAGACAGTTGAATCGCTTTACCTAAAGTCAGTTTTCCTTCCTGAAACAACATCATCGCAATCCCGACCTGAAAATGATTTTTTAATTCCTTCTCCGATTCATTTAAAGCAATCATTATGTCAGGTGAAATATCTACTGGAATAACTATATTTTTCATAATCAATCGTTTTTTTACAAAGATACGGCTTTTATTAATTTATTTGTAATTTTTGGTGCTGCACGTCTGCTCTAATAACCGCTAACGCAATGAGTATATTTTGTTGCCGGATACAATGCCTTCATTTGACAGTTTGCACGAATGTAACCAAAAGAACTTAAATTGGCAAACCAACTGGCCGGCAATGAAATATACTTAATGTTACCGCACGTAATTATTTATTTATCAACATATTGGCAAAATATACTATCAATGGCAGAACTCTGCCGAATCAGCAGAAGGACAAAAATACCAGGGCGTGGGCAGGCCAATCTAACGAAATGACCGGGCGTGCCATCACTGCCCATTTGATTAATTCTGGTAAATATGTACCGACGTTAAATTCCGCCAAAATTTTTTAAATAAGTACCTGCTCTGCTGCCTGAGCGAACATGACCAAATTACCGAATGTAAGAACGTACCAGAATGCAAATTTTTTATGTGCGGCACCGGGTAGCTTACGCCCCCTAAGAACCGTACGTGCGACTTTCACCGCATACGGCTCAAGCACTTTTAAGGCCAACCTTGTTAGGGTAGACCCGGCTATTGTTTTTACCTCTGCAAACAAAAGTAGTGATTTGTTTGCTATTCAAAGCTAAACGTTTCCTTAAGGATACCCTTTTCTCAAAATATGAATCAAATTCAGACAGGTAAGGATTGGCCTTCTGAGCGATTTTAACATGATATCGAATAGGTACCATACCGATTTTATATAAGCGGTAGGAATATATACCTTTATAAGATACACGTTTATCGGAAAAATGATTGCCCAAAAAGTACCTTTTGAACACCCACCTGTGGCCTTTGTCACCATGCTGGCGGGTAGCCCATTTCCAGGTTTGTCCGAAGATGAATACCTCCAGTTTTCTGAAGGTATTCTTTGAGCAAATACCCTTGTGATAGTTTGACCATCCCCGGATAACCGGGTTTAGTTTTCGTATAAGGGCATGAGCAGGCAGTCCATGGCTCTCGCGTATGATGAGTTTTATCTTATCTTTGAAAGCCTGTACAGATTTCCGTGATGGTTTTATCAGCAGTTTACCCTTGTACTTACGGATATGCTGTGATAAGAAGTCAAAGCCCTGGTCAATATTGGTTATTTTGGATTTCTCATCAGAGAGCCTAAGCCCCCGTTCTTTGAGGAATTCCTTAACAAGTGGTATGATTTGATTAGTAATTACCTCTTTATCCTTAGCGGTAATAATAAAATCATCGGCATACCTTACAAAATTGACTTTCTGGTTTTTCCACCTTGGAAACTGTTTGTTTATGGTGGTTTCCAATCCGTCAAGCACCATATTCATGATGATTGGGGATATGATACCGCCTTGTGGAGTACCTTTAAGGGAGGGGAATAACCTACCTTTCTGGATATATCCTGCTTTGAGCCATTTATCAAGAATGGATTTGTTGACCGGGATATGGTTTAATATCCACTGATGGTCAATTTCATCAAAGCAGGCCTTGATGTCGGCTTCATACACCCATTGTGCGCAATTTTTACGGCACAGGATAAGAAAGCATTGTGCAATGGCATCGGCACACGAACGTTTTTCCCTAAACCCATAAGAATTTAGGTCGGCCATTGTTTCGGCCAGAGGGACAAGAGAAATCATGTGCAGGGCTTGCATAGCCCTGTCATCCATGCACGGGATGCTTAAGGGGCGTTTTTTGCCATTCTTCTTAGGGATATATATCCTACGTAAAGGTTTAGGGGTGTATCCCCTGTTCTTAAGGTTTTCAGCTGCGACGAGTTTATCATACCCGTCTATCCAGATTTTATGGTCAACACCGGGGGTTTTGCCTCCCTTGTTGTTGGCCACCCGGAATACAGCCAATAGTTTAGCATAAAAGGATTTGGTAATGAGAAACATCAGGGCTTTAGCTTTGCCCCAGCGTTTCTCTTTAACAGCCTTGGCAATACGTCTTTGCAGCCTGTTCACCCGTTGAATAACCTTTCGCCATATAATGAGGTTCCAGTTATCGGTTTGGTGTGCCAGTGCACACGATGAATTTTCATTCTCGTTCATTTGCTTTCCAGCATTTACAGGTTCTAAAAAGTATCATGCCATAAAGTACCAGACAGAGGTGGGCTGGTTTTCACCTGTGGCGATGTTGTGGCCACTATCCCTGACATTACATCAGGGCATTCGCTTTGTCTGTCCTCTCTGTACGGTGTTTCCCCATGCCTTGCGGTTAGGGTTTTTGATCCCGCTGTTACAGGAAAAGAGAGCACCGTGCTTCCATGTTCCATGTAAATAACAAAAGATACAGGTTTAGGCCTATCCTGTCCACCGGCTGGGCAACATCCCCGTAAACGCAACGTTGACCACGTTTAACCTGCCAGCTTACCATTTTGGTACAAGGCGTGTCATCCTCTTTTTCGCCCTTACGCCATCTCAATGGTTTCGGAATATTTACCTGAGTTGGCCATGCCTGCTCACCCCAGCCCTAAATCGGTTTTTGAGGCCCCGAAGACTATCCGCTTCACAGCTTATAGCCCCGCCATAGGGTATACAACCCGGCGTTTGGTACTCGTTTCCCGGAGCTTCAACCGGTAATAGCTGCACTATACACCAGTTGTCCGGTAAGGGTACTGTTGAGGGAACAACAGGTTTTATCAAAGAACAATCCTTTGTAAAACAATTATTTACACGACTTCAAGTCGCAACAACGTTTTACAATATGAAACGGTTGGGTTTTCGGGCTGTGTTCTTGTCCACCGACAAGAATGCTAAAGCGAGAGCCAAAGCCCCGCAAACCACTAAACCCCAACTGTTTTATATTGTGTGTTACCACTCGTTTTTATTCATCAATGTTGAATAGAATCCATTTATTAGGGTCAAATTCAAGTATTTCATCTCTGGCAATAGCAATATTCGCTATATTATTCTCAAATTCAATCTTTTGTATACCATCTTTTGTTTTCAATTCCAAAGGCATATTAAATGGTAAATTATCTTTGGTTTTCCATCTTAACACAACTCCATTCTCATTTTGTTGTATCACTAATGAGGGTACTTCTGCATTGTATAAATAGACATTTTTAAACCAGTCATAGTTTTTACCACAAATTCCTTCAATTGTTTGAAATAAATCATTGGTAGTTACAAATCGGCATTGTTGTCCATTTGTTTCATGTTCCAATTCTTCATCAGGGTATGCTATTAAACGTAATACTTTAATTATATTTTCTTTTCCTATTAAATAGCGTAGCGAATGGATCATGTATACCGATTTAGCATAAGACCAATCACCAAATATCTCTCTTGAGGTAAAAATAGAATCGATCGCAAGTGGAATTTTATTCTGAACAGCTCTTCTTCTCAAATCCATTTTCTTCTTATAACCTGTTTCTCCTTGCAAATGTTCCTCATACAGAACCTCCACATAACCTGTTAATCCTTCTTGTATCCAGAAATCGTTCCAATCATAAGCAGTTACCATATTTCCAATCCACTCATGACATAGTTCGTGGAATAATACATAGTTATAACCAGGATATTTTTCAGTAAAGTCCGGTCCAAAAGCGATTATTGTCTGGTGTTCCATACCTACGAATGGAACTTCTACAAATCCAAGTTTTTCTTTTCTAAAAGGATAAGGGCCAATTGTTTTTTCAATAAAAGCTAAGTAGTTTTTAATATTTGGATAAAATTGTTTAGCCTTATTCAGATTTTCTGGTAAAACCCAGTAGGAAATATTTATTGTGTCTCCGTATATGCTTAAATAGTTATCGTTTAACTGAACAAATGGTGCAATATCTAAGGTTATATCATAATTATTTATCGACTCAGTTTCATTCCAAATATAAGTTGTTGTATGGTTGCTGTTATTAATGGTATCTTTTAGTATTCCATTTGAAATTGCTTTTAATCCATATGGAACAGTAAATGATAGTTTTACAGAGTCAGGTTCATCCCATTGATAGTCTTTGCAAGGGAACCACAAGTCTGCTCCATCAATTTGGCAAGAGGTTGCAATCCAATGTTGGCAATTCTCAGTTTTATTCCACGAAAATCCACCCTGATAAGGTGCATGGGTCGCACACCTTGGATATCCTTCATATTCCACACACACTTTAAGTATATCTCCTTTATTTTTAGGCTCTGGAAGTTTACACCTATATTTTCCTTCATGTAATTTAGTGTCCAATGAAACTTTTATGCTTTCATCTTTTAGGTATACATTTTTTATTTTAAGTGATGTATCAAGGTCAAAAACAAAATAATTTAATTCTTTGGTTACTATCGCTGAAATGGTATTGGTGGCGGTTATGTATTTCTTGTCTGGGAATATTTCCATTTTTATGTCATACTGAATCACATCATAGGCGGTTTGTTCCTGCAACCTTGTTCCGCCCGATTTTGTTCCAGTAAAGCTATGGTCAATTAAACTTACAGGGAGCTTTCTAGTCTCTTCAAAATCTGTTTCTGTGATTACTATTTTATTTTGTCCTATAGAGGTTTGAAATACGCCTAATGCATTTTTATCAGAGTCACAAATAATCCAATAATCACCAGTTCTTACATTGAATTTAATTGATTGATTAGCATTTACGAATGCATTTCTTTGTTCACGTATCTGGTTAGTATTAGCAATCCAATACCCCTGAATAGGTTTATCCGTTTTATTAACCAACTCTAATGTTTCTTTCGAGGCGTTCCATATAGGTGACTTTCCACAACTCATATACTCCCAATCTAAGGGTCTTAATAATTGTATAGTTGAATCAATCTCTTGACTGTTAGCGCCTATAGTTGAAAAAATAAATATCAAAAATGTTATTCTATATTTCATGGTGTGATGCTTTCTTAAAATGAGTGGTAACGTTTTCGCATATGGCCATGTGGCAGGGTTCGTAGCATTTCATTGTCACTATACTGTAATGATAGAGCGGAATATAAAGATTCAACTACCTGTATCGCCTGCCATTGGCTATATGCGGTGTTGAACGAAACCTCCTTACGTCGGTAGACAAGCAATTCATAGTAATGTTTTTTTACTTTGTCATTTGAAACTAATCTAATAAAAGTATGAAAAAAAAGTATTTCAAGCATCGAGTTTAGAAGAATTGTTACATGCAGCACATGTACGAATGGAGGTTGAGCATTTCTCAAACAGTTCTATCAATTGTTATTTACATGCCATTAAAGAGTTATGTAATTTTTGTGGCAAGCTTCCTGATCAAATAGGAGAGGAAGAGCTGTACTCTTACCTGGTACACCTGAAAAATGTCAGGCATTTGAGCCGGGAAACCATCCGTAATCATCTTCAGGGGATCCGATTTGTTTTTCGAAGGTTATATAAGCGTATAGACATTATCCAGGATGTACCCTATCCAAAGTCAACGAAACGGCTCCCGGTCATCCTAAGCAGTAAAGAGTTAAAACTTTTGTTTAACAGCGCTCACAGCCTCAAACATTGTATGGTATTGAAAATCGCTTATAGCGGTGGTTTGAGGCGTAATGAGATAAGCCGGTTGAAACTGGTTGATATTGATTCTAAAAATTACCTGATCCGAATTGAAAACAGTAAAGGGAACAAGGACCGGTACACATTACTTGCCAAGAGCCTGGTTCCGGAATTACGGGAATATTACCGAAGGTATAAACCGCAAAAATACCTTTTCAATGGAAGCACCAAAGGCTTGCCATATAGTGAAGAAGGCCTTCGCTGGACATTCAGCCAGGCATTGCTCAAATCGGGCATCCAAAAACAGGTGAGCCTTCATTCATTGAGACATTCCTTTGCATCGCATCTGCTGGCTATGGGGACCAACCTGTTTACTATCCAAAAACTGATGGGCCATGATGACATCCGCACCACGATGATTTACCTGCAGGTAAACCACCAATTGCGGGAGGAAAAGCTCACAAGCCCACTGGACCTGATATCATGACGGGCTACACCCGCCCTGCCTTTGAAGTTGCACAGATCATTGGCAGGTACAGACACAGCCTTGAAAACAGTGGTAAACTTACCTCGCGTCATAAGAGAGTGTTTACCAACCTGGAGCAGTGCCGTACAGCGGCACTGGGTTACCACAAAGATAAGTGCGATAATCCGGATTGTGGCTATGAAAATATCTCTTTCAACAGTTGTCGCGACAGGCATTGCCCCAAGTGCAACGGCCTGCGGCGTGAGAAATGGGTGCGCATGCGCACCAACGACCTGTTGCCGGTAAAGTACTATCATGTGGTATTTACAATTCCCGACAGCCTGAACCAGATGTTCCTGGATTACCAGGTATTGATGTACAACCTGTTGTTTGCCAGTACCTGGCAAACCATTGCACAATTTGGCGCCGACCATAAACACCTGGGGGCGAAAATGGGGATGATTGCTGTTTTGCACAGTTGGGGGCAGAACCTTTCCTTTCACCCGCATGTGCATTGCCTTGTACCGGCCGGAGGTATTACCGCAAATGGGAAATGGCGTAACACCCGCAGCGAAGGAAAATACCTTTTCCCGGTAAAGGCTATGAGCAAGGTTTTTCGTGGTAAATTCACCGACGGACTGATCGGCCTTCATAAATCGAATAAAATACAGTTGGAAACTCCTTTCATTGCCGGAAAGAAATACCTTCATCCATTCTACAGGAAAAAATGGGTGACCTATGCCAAGCTCCCCATGCATAATGCACAGCAAGTTGTGGATTACATTGGGCGATATACGCATCGCATTGCTATCAGCAATCACCGGATTAAAGCTGTGGAAAACGACCGGGTGAAATTCTCTGCAATAGATTACCGTACATCCAGTGTGGTAGAGGTTGATCTGGAGGCTGAAGAATTTCTTCATCGGTTTTCTCTTCATATTCTTCCTGCAGGATTTATGAAGATCAGGCATTATGGTATATTGAGCTCGCGGTCAAAATCAGCTGCATTGACTTGTGCCCGTGTATCGTTGGAAGCAGAAATTCCTGAAACACCAAAAATCGACAGCTTTTCAGTGTATGAATGGCTTGTAAAGCTATATGGCATAGACGTAAGGGTATGTCCAAAATGTAAAACCGGCAAAATGGTATTAATAGCTGTTACCTATCCGCGGTCCCGGGGAAGCCCGCAGGAAAGTTTTAGCGAAAATACCTGCTTTGCAGCTTAATGCCCATTTTTCATACTGCCTCGTACTGAGGAGATGGATAAGGTATGCACGGTTGTATAAAAAACAGGTTATTTTTCGTTTTTCGGCCTTGTTTTTTCGGTTTGTTATTCCAAAAAATGAGGTCTAATGACCAGGTTCTTTGTAATATTTTGGTGAAAAGTTTACAAGTTGCCTTAAGAATGAGAATCTGAAATGCATTCAATTCACATATTAGTTGTGTTGCGCCGGTTACCGTTCAACAACGAATATAATTAACCGGTTTAGCTTTTAGCCTTTTATTTTTTTTGGGTTGCCGGTTAATCATATTCTAAATGTTGTGTGCAGTACATTTTTAATCATTATAGTACCAATTTCCATTTCCAATGTACTCATATTGTCCAAACGCAACTTCAAAGAATAAGCGATATTCCCCCCTAAAAGTATCAGAAGGTGGATAAAAATTATATCTTACTAAGTCGCTCTCGAAATTAGGAGCAACTTCAATTGGCCTATATTTTGCGTTAAGATTAAATGGAAATGAATCCAAATGGGATGGAACTAAATCCTTTAATGCTTCTGGGTAGTCAGCGCTATCCTTAAAATAGTTTTTAATTGATTGTATTACTATTTTAATATCATCAAATGTTATGTTTTCTTCAATGTTGTCTGCATTCATGTAACTATTTCCTGTCCAATTTATTTCATCTGTTCTTGAATCGTACTCATATTCATTTGAACTTGATTTCTGATCAAAAGTAATTAAAAAGCAACCTTCTTTTGGTATCACATTATATAGATAATATTTGAATTCTAATTTATTACGATTTAATCCTTTTTTCATAATTACTTCAGGAATCGAATCCAAATACATAGGAATTAATAATTCTAAACTATCAGGATATACATGTTTATCTTTGTAATACTTCTCAATTGCATAAACAATATTATTACCTTGTCTTTCAGAGGCTGAAAAATCTATTAGCCTATCAGAACAAGAACTTAAAAAGAATCCTAATGATAATATTTTAATTATTAAGTTATATTTCATATGGCGCGTTCTTTTAATGTATTGCACACAACGTTGAGTGTATGCGTAGTGGCGGACTTCGGAGCTCTTCGCTATCAATTCGAGATGGTGTTGATGCGAGCCACAAACCTTGACATTTAGCACTTGCCCCGCCATTACGTATGACACATTGTTAGGGCACGTAATTAATTTATTTTCAGTATAATCGCCATTTCAACTCGGTTAAGTTTTTCTTTCTTATCCAACGTGGTATGTACTCCGTTTATTTCCATTTTCTTAAAACCTCCAAATACAAATTTTGGCTCGATACCAATATTCAAGTGAGAATTTAGTTTAACATCTAATCCTGCTGAAATTATCCATGCAATTGTATGTCCAGTATAATCAACCTTTTCATCAAATCTTGTTGCTTTATTTGAATAGTATAAATATCCGGGGCTGACTTTCACAACATCAAGTAGATTATAAGAATAAAATGGTATTCGAAAATTTAAACTAGGTCCAATGAAAAAGAAACTGACATTATCTTTTAGTTGTCCATTTCCGATTACATTGTTCTCTCCATCAAGTTCATCAATGTTTTGCTTATCATTGCCTCCAAAATAGTATATTGTTTTTAACCCAAACCCAGATTTTTGCTTTTTATAGAAATCTAAATCAAGTCCTGCATATAGTACATTAATTCCATCATAATAATCTTCGTATTTTTCAGATAAATCACTATGTGGTAACATACCAAGAGAATAACCAAAGCTCAAACCAAGTTGCTTTGAAGGAAATTTAGGCACGTCATTTATTTTAGGGAAGTTGTCAAGTTCGTTTGAATTTATGCTATAAATTCGCTTTTTCTCCGTGATTAATTCTTCTACAGTTCTTTCAATTTCTTTATCCATTTTAAATTTTGCAGAAACATCAAATGTCTTGTTCACAATTAAAGCTTGTTTCGAGGAATCTTTTCGGTCAGTAACTTTAATATAAAGTGAAGCTAAATTTTGTCTTTTACGACAAAACCAATAATCACAAAAATCAACTCTGAAATCAGATGATTCCAATTTATCAGAAGGAACGAACCCTTTAGCATCCAAGTTTTTTGATAAACTCCCTTTTATGTCAATTTCTCTTAACTTTTGTTCTGTTGAGATACTGTCAAGAAACCACAAATCCCAAGCAGGTGAATATACATTTGAACACTTTAATGAATCATTATCGGTGATGTAAAATTTACCCTCCGTTGGTAATTCAAAATTCTCTGTTTTATAAACGTAAACTTGTCTACTACAACTCGATATTACAAGTCCTAATGTAAAAATATAAATCAGTTTTCTCATATCATATTTATTATTATCCTGTTGCTGGCTATCATTGTGGCTTATGTGCCCACCGGGTAGCTTACGCCCCCTAAGAACCGTACGTGCGACTTTCACCGCATACGGCTCAAGCACTTTTAAGGCCAACCTTGTTAGGGTAGACCCGGCTATTGTTTTTACCTCTGCAAACAAAAGTAGTGATTTGTTTGCTATTCAAAGCTAAACGTTTCCTTAAGGATACCCTTTTCTCAAAATATGAATCAAATTCAGACAGGTAAGGATTGGCCTTCTGAGCGATTTTAACATGATATCGAATAGGTACCATACCGATTTTATATAAGCGGTAGGAATATATACCTTTATAAGATACACGTTTATCGGAAAAATGATTGCCCAAAAAGTACCTTTTGAATACCCACCTGTGGCCTTTGTCACCATGCTGGCGGGTAGCCCATTTCCAGGTTTGTCCGAAGATGAATACCTCCAGTTTTCTGAAGGTATTCTTTGAGCAAATACCCTTGTGATAGTTTGACCATCCCCGGATAACCGGGTTTAGTTTTCGTATAAGGGCATGAGCAGGCAGTCCATGGCTCTCGCGTATGATGAGTTTTATCTTATCTTTGAAAGCCTGTACAGATTTCCGTGATGGTTTTATCAGCAGTTTACCCTTGTACTTACGGATATGCTGTGATAAGAAGTCAAAGCCCTGGTCAATATTGGTTATTTTGGATTTCTCATCAGAGAGCCTAAGCCCCCGTTCTTTGAGGAATTCCTTAACAAGTGGTATGATTTGATTAGTAATTACCTCTTTATCCTTAGCGGTAATAATAAAATCATCGGCATACCTTACAAAATTGACTTTCTGGTTTTTCCACCTTGGAAACTGTTTGTTTATGGTGGTTTCCAATCCGTCAAGCACCATATTCATGATGATTGGGGATATGATACCGCCTTGTGGAGTACCTTTAAGGGAGGGGAATAACCTTCCTTTCTGGATATATCCTGTTTTGAGCCATTTATCAAGAATGGATTTGTTGACCGGGATATGGTTTAATATCCACTGATGGTCAATTTCATCAAAGCAGGCCTTGATGTCGGCTTCATACACCCATTGTGCGCAATTTTTACGGCACAGGATAAGAAAGCATTGTGCAATGGCATCGGCACACGAACGTTTTTCCCTAAACCCATAAGAATTTAGGTCGGCCATTGTTTCGGCCAGAGGGACAAGAGAAATCATGTGCAGGGCTTGCATAGCCCTGTCATCCATGCACGGGATGCTTAAGGGGCGTTTTTTGCCATTCTTCTTAGGGATATATATCCTACGTAAAGGTTTAGGGGTGTATCCCCTGTTCTTAAGGTTTTCAGCTGCGACGAGTTTATCATACCCGTCTATCCAGATTTTATGGTCAACACCGGGGGTTTTGCCTCCCTTGTTGTTGGCCACCCGGAATACAGCCAATAGTTTAGCATAAAATGATTTGGTAATGAGAAACATCAGGGCTTTAGCTTTGCCCCAGCGTTTCTCTTTAACAGCCTTGGCAATACGTCTTTGCAGCTTGTTCACCCGTTGAATAACCTTTCGCCATATAATGAGGTTCCAGTTATCGGTTTGGTGTGCCAGTGCACACGATGAATTTTCATTCTCGTTCATTTGCTTTCCAGCATTTACAGGTTCTAAAAAGTATCATGCCATAAAGTACCAGACAGAGGTGGGCTGGTTTTCACCTGTGGCGATGTTGTGGCCACTATCCCTGGCATTACATCAGGGCATTCGCTTTGTCTGTCCTCTCTGTACGGTGTTTCCCCATGCCTTGCGGTTAGGGTTTTTGATCCCGCTGTTACAGGAAAAGAGAGCACCGTGCTTCCATGTTCCATGTAAATAACAAAAGATACAGGTTTAGGCCTATCCTGTCCACCGGCTGGGCAACATCCCCGTAAACGCAACGTTGACCACGTTTAACCTGCCAGCTTACCATTTTGGTACAAGGCGTGTCATCCTCTTTTTCGCCCTTACGCCATCTCGATGGTTTCGGAATATTTACCTGAGTTGGCCATGCCTGCTCACCCCAGCCCTAAATCGGTTTTTGAGGCCCCGAAGACTATCCGCTTCACAGCTTATAGCCCCGCCATAGGGTATACAACCCGGCGTTTGGTACTCGTTTCCCGGAGCTTCAACCGGTAATAGCTGCACTATACACCAGTTGTCCGGTAAGGGTACTGTTGAGGGAACAACAGGTTTTATCAAAGAACAATCCTTTGTAAAACAATTATTTACACGACTTCAAGTCGCAACAACGTTTGGCGGTATGAAACGGTTGGGTTTTCGGGCTGCGTTCTTATCCACCGAGGAAAAAGTTGAAGCGAGAACCAAAGCTCCGCAAACCACTGAACCCCAACTGTTTTATATTGTGTTTTATGGGCTGGCATTTATTGTAAATCAATATGTATTGGTATTGTAAATCTAATATTTACAGGTTCATTATTCATAAATCCATTCGTAAACTTATCCAAATTATTCAATGCAATCAATACAGCTTTTTGTACAAATCCATTATCGCAAGACCTGAGAAATTTTATATCTCTCATCTCTCCATGCTTATCAATCACAAAGGAAACAATCCTTGTACAATTTATGCTGCTTTCAATTATTGGCATCTCAATCCATAAATTCGACATCAAATCTTGACGCATTTTATCTAATCCACCTGGATAAGATGGCATACTATCGCAAATAATATAGACAGAATCAGTAATCGATTTTTCTTTAATTAACAACTCTGGAAATACAATTTTAGAATATTTAGTAATCCATAAAGTATCACCTTGCGTGTCTGTTACAGAAAAGTCACCTATTTTTTCAAGTGGTATTAAACTCGTAGCATAGCCAATTTCTATAAGATTATTGAAATTTCGAGTCAATTTATAAAGTGAGTCCGTTTCATAATCAAATCGCCAAGTTTCTGAATAACCATTAAAATTTACCTTAATCATAGAATCCTTAACAATCTCAAAAATATAAGTATGATTATCAAGGCAGAATCGTTTATTATCATAATAAAAGCAAGATTCAAGCTTGGCAGAATCTGAATTAAATTGAATCAGTTCTTTTGAATAATCTGCACGATAATAGACATTCTTTGCGTAAAACTGCAAAATCCCGATAGAATCCGAATCCGAAAAATACTCAGTTCTCAAATCGAGTAATAATGTATCCTGACCTAATAAATTTTGAAAGAGGATAAATCCAATCAAAATCAAGGTTATATGTTTAGCAGTATGTTTCATTTGCTTGCCCATAACGGATGGCAATATGCGTTGGCCGGGATTTCAAAGCTCCAACCTATCAAACCGTTACAATTTTGAGTAAATGTACAAAAGTTTAAATTACCCACATCACCCGGCTTACGTATATTGCGTGTTAGTGGCTGGCATTATTTTTTTAAATATTTTTTAAGTCCACTCGTTATATTCGGATAATAATCTTGATGATAATTAATCAATAATGTATCGCCCTTAAAATCATATTCAAAACTAATCTCAGGAACAAGAAGCTTATCTGGCCCTGAGTATTGTAATCTTAAACTGTCAGATGTAGTTGAGTAATCATACCAATCATTGTAATATCCATGTGGTCTTTCTAATCGCTCGTTTGTTAGAAAAATCATGGTATCATTTTGCTCAACATTAATCCAATAACCGATAAAATCAGTTGGTTCTATGCAGCATAAAAGTATATTTTCTCCGCTTTTACCATTAAAAAACTGCAAATTATCTAAATCTTCAATCATCAAGTAATCCGTGTCTGACAGTTTTTCGAATTTATGTTTCGAGGGTATCACTGCAATATACAAATGTCCATTATAACTAAATTCGATACTATCTCCTTCTATTTTATACAGGAATTCCTGTCCATTTATTAACACATCTGTCGAATTTTGAAAATCAAAGGTCTTTGAATAATTCTCATTATAAGTCCATTTTCCAAGTATGTTCTGATTATCATTACTTTCTTCTTTCTCACAGCCTGAGATTAGTATTGCTATCAGTATTCCTTGAATCAATATTTTAAAATTTTTCATGTCTTTTTAATATTTAGCTACTCGATTAAGATGATTGCTTTACACTGTTGGTTGCGTCTGCTTGCCACTAACGTTTAGTATATGAAAAGTAGGCGATTGCGGGCATTAAACTTATCAAACCGTTACGATTTTGAAGCGAGCTACAACCTTTGAATTTACTACTATCTCGCCTATTTTGTATATACATTGTTAGCAAAAGTTTATTTCTTATCTTCAGGAAAAAGTTCATAATAATGTTCAAGTAGAGTTATTCCCAAATCAGAGAGACGATAATTAAACTCAATTTCTCCACCTTTAAACTCTGGGTCATATTCAGTGTATTGATGATTTCTTTCAATAGGTTTTTGCTCGGAAGGTTCTTGATATAATAATCCTAAACTTATTATTGGATAATAATCGCCTTCATGAATTTCTTTTCCTTCTCCTTTTTTAAAATCAGTTACTAAAATTAAATCATCAAGGTATGCATCTTGTATCAATTTAGTTAGTCGTAGGAAGTCTTCTTTATATTTGATTTTTCTCAATGCCTTCAACTTGCATAAACGACCATAAACTTTGCATTTTTTAGTAGTTTCTAATCTGTCAATAGCCATTAATATTTTTTCAACACCACTATCATCTTCATCGTCTAATTCAGCTGTTAATTCAATTCTGTCTTTCCAATTAGTTTCACCCATTTCCATAAGAACATTCATTGCTTTTTTAATAAAAATCCTGTCAGTATAAGAAGTATAAATATTCTTTACAGCGACCAACGATTTTAAAATTGGAACTTCTTTCAAAATCTCGTTTGAAATTTCATTATCAAGCACTTTCTCAATAAGGTCAAACGATATGTCTTTTAAATCCTTTGATTTTATTATCTCATCGAATTGTTCTTTCATGTTTGATTGTTTCGATTCTCAAATTTTTGCTAACGCAATGAGTATATTTTGTTGCCGGATACAATGCCTTCATTTGACAGTTTGCACGAATGTAACCAAAAGAACTTAAATTGGCAAACCAACTGGCCGGCAATGAAATATACTTAATGTTACCGCACGTAATTATTTATTTATCAACATATTGGCAAAATATACTATTACTGGCAGAACTCTGCCGTATCAGCAGAAGGACAAAAATACCCGGGCGTGGGCATGGATATTTCGGTGATATTGACCCCCCTGATAGGTTTTATTCAAAGAACAGATTTTAAACTGACAATTTTACCGTTTTTTTCTATTTCTTAATGAATTTTCAGCCTTTAATTCTATTCTGTAAGATGTATGCACCAGTCTATCTAATATTGCATCGGCAATAGTGGATTCACTGATAACATCGTACCAACAATCAACAGGTAATTGACTGGATATAATGGTAGAGTATTTTCCATGTCGATCTTCTATTACTTCCATTAAATCATACTGTTGTTGTTTTTCAAGATGAGTAAGGCCAAAATCATCCAGAATCAATAATTGAGTTTTTGCAATTTTATCAAAAATTTTTAATATACTGCCTTCCAACCTGGCCATTTTTATTCTAACCATAAATTTTTGAGTATTAAAATATCCGACACTAAACCCCCTGGCACATGCGTGATGACCAAGGGCAGAGGCAACAAAACTTTTTCCTGAACCGGTTTTGCCGGTTATTAATATCGATTCCCCTTTTGATATGTATTCACAGGTAGCAAGATTAGATACCATGCTTTTATCCAACCCCCGGACAGGATCATAATCCAGCTCTTCGATGCTGGCCCTATACCGGAATTTAGCGCTACGGATCAGTCGCTCAAAACGGGTGTTTTGTCTTTCCTCTTCTTCCGCCTGTAAGAGTAATTCCATTCCGTCAGTAAATGATATTTCATGTAATCTTTTTGTTTCCGAAAGGGCCTGCCAGCTTCGGTGCATGCCCCATAATTTTAAGTTTTTCAACCTTGATTCAACTTGTAACATAGACATTTTTAGTTTAAAAATTAATATTTAATTGTTTATAATATTCTTTCCCCCTGATATTCTCATGATCGGGCAAAGAGCGTGGTTCTTCCTTCCCTTGGTTATATTTTTTAAAATTATCGATGATTTTTCTTACAAACCGGTAAGAATAACATCGGCAGGATATAGCTTCCTGGCATGCCTTATTAAATATATCCGGGTCTGTTTTGCGGTAAAGGCTGAAAAAACCATCGCAGGTACGATAGTTTTGCTCGGGTGGCCGTCCTCCTTCAAAAAGAAGTTTTATTAACAGAAACAAAACCTCTGATGCACTTTTTGCCTTGTTCATATAGTATCCGGGGCTCCTGTCCAAATAATGCTGATGATGCGAGCACAAGTGTTCTTTTGTGGTTGAGTATCCTCCCTGGGTTTTATCCCTTTGGTGAACAGCAACAAGATCACCCCGGACATAAATACGCACCAGTGTATTGGTATATATTACTTTTGCCTTTTCTCCGGTATATTGATAAGGAACACTGTAATAGTGCAAGTCCCGGGTTAAATGAATGTGATTATTCTTTGCAACCTTATAGAACGCATAATACTTTAGTTCAAAAGGCTTTTCCGGTAAAGGTTTTAATAAGGGTTTTTCGTTTGCAAGAAAGTTTTCTTCCCTGCAGAAAGGCTTCTTTTGCATCCTTGTTTGGTTATGGCATTTATTCTTCTCTGATATCGCCTGGTTTAAAGAGTATAAGGAAAAGAACGTCTGGTTTCTTAACCTGGCAAATATCCTTGAATAAACAAGTTTAACCTGGTTTTCAACCAATGCTTTATCCTGTGGCCTGGCAACACGGGTTGGCAGTATTGTTATTCCATAGTGGTTACAACAATCCTCAAGTGCCTGGTTAATATCCGGGTCGTAACGATTTGCTTTAATAATGGCTGATTTTAAATTATCGGAAACCAATATTTCTGGTGAACCGCCTAAAAACATAAGGCAACAAACCAGGGCAGAAATAAAATCCCCTACACCCTGGCTCGGTACTGCCATAACAAAACAATAATCTGAATAGGGTAAACATGCTACAAATACAGGACATTTTATTATCTCACCTGTATCAGGGTTTACATAAGACAATTTCTTGCCGGCAAAGTCTACAAATAATTTTTCCCCCGGTTTATGCATTAAAACCATCGATGGTTTTCGGGCAATTAATTGCTGGTTCAAATGATGGCAAAACTGGGTATAGCTGTACCCTTTGGGACATGATACCCGATATTCTTCCCATAAAACTTTTTTATTTACACCAACATCCTTCAGGCTTTGTTCATAATAATCAAGCCGTTGCTTCATGTACTCAAAACGGGGATCTTTATATGCAGGGTTGCCTTCATGAAACTTCTTTTCAAGTTCCGGATCATCAAGTGATAGTAAATTATCAATATCTGTCTTTAGGTAATAAAACTTTTGCAAATACGATTTGACAGTATTTTTACTAATACCAAGACACCGGGCAATTTGCTTCTTGCTTTCACCCTTTTTGTGTAACTGTAATAATTGTTTAATTTGACTCATAGGTTTTGTTTTTCCAGCCATCTGCTGCGATTTTTAGGTTAAAAAAACCGCTAAGTAACTCAAACCTATCGTGAAAAAAGCCAAAGGGGGTCAGCATGCACCGAAATACGTAATGGCCACTTGAAGTCAGGGGGTCAATATGCTCCGATACAAGCCAGGCTGGATTTTTTGCCGGGTGGTCAACATGCTCCGAAAGCAGTGTGCCGAAAGTTTACCCTCACCGGGTGCAACATGCTTAAAAATCCTATGGGTTCCAGTAACTTATAACCAAAATACCCAAAGCCATAATAAATAAAATAAACCTTTAGCAAAAAAATAAGGGGGTCAATATATGCCGAAATGACAGGCGAAAAAAGGGAAAAATCAACTAATTTTTACCTGATTTACCCCATTTTCGGGGGTCAGCATGCTCCGAAATATCCAGGGCAGGCCAATCTAACGAAATGACCGAGCGTTCCAGGACTGCCCATTTGATTAATTCTGGTAAATATGTACCGACGTTAAATTCCGCCAAAGATTTTTAGATAAGTACCTGCTCTGCTGCCTGAGCAAACATGACCAAATTACCGAATGTAAGAACGTGCTAGAATACAAATTTTTTATGTGCGGGTAACGTTCAGCGTATGAAAAGTTGCCAAATTAAGAGTCTATCCATATCCGTTCATAGCAAGCTTTATAAAATGCACAAACCTTAGCACACCTATAATCCCGGCAATTTTTTATACGCATTGTTAGCGAAAGTTATTTCATACCTATTTCATTTATTTCAATAAGCTTAAATATTAATAAGGTCTTCTCACCTTTTATTATACCTATGTTATCAGAAACTAGGTCACATTCATAACTATTAAGCATACAGTTAACTTTTCTATATGATCTGCCTGACTGTTCTCTTTCCACCCATTCTTTAGGGAAAAGTTTAAGCCCACTATTCGTGAATCCCACTATCATCTTATAACCAATAATAGGTCCAGTAATTTGAGTTTTCTTGGTTTTGATCGCTTTTTTTTCATTAATTACATCAATTACATTATAATTGTAAATCTCTGGTATATAAGCATTAAAAGATGAGTTATTCCTTGGATAATTATCAATTGTCCAGATAAGATCAGACTTTAGCTTAGATTCAAATTGATAACTTATTTCAATAATCAGACTATTATATAAATTATTCAGAAAGCTTAACAGTAAATAGTAACTATTACTCTGCTCTATTAGCACTAGCTGCTTCTTATTAATTTTGGTCTCTTTTAGTTTATTTCCAATATTTTGATAGATTTTTACTTTTAAGTATCCTAGCTGCGAATTAGTCGAATTTCTTATACCATTATAAAGTTTATATTTTGATTCCTTAAAATCTTGAGGCGAATTAATCTTTATTCTAGACTTTCTATTGAATTTAACCGTAAAATAATCATCCATAGCACCAGCTTGCCAATCTGATGTTATCTTGTAATCAAACTTTACGTTATTTATATCATTTAAATAAAAAGTACCGATTGTATCACTAAGAATACATTTTGCAGAAAGATCTTCGAAAGATGGGTTACTAAGTTTTTCAGTATTTTGTCCGTTGGATTTGACAAGGACAAAAATAACTAGAATAATTAAATATAGATATCTCATCTAATTAATAATTTTCGCTAACGGTTGGTATAAGAATAGTAGCCGACTGCGTGACACTTTCCTGTCAAGTTACAAGAAAGTTGAAGCGGGCTATAACCCTTGAATTTACTACTATCTCGGCTATTATTTTTATACATTGTTGGCGTTTCGTTGTTTTCTATTTTGTCGTTTCGCTTTTCATTTTTTCGTTGTGTGCTGCCCCTTTTTGCCGTTTTTTCTTTAGTCATTTTCTTCGTAGTAATATGAGTAGTCAATTCCTTTCATAAACATTTCGCGGTCGTTTATTTTGGTAGTGAGCGCATTATTCAAAAGAGTTTTTAGAACACTACTTTTTGTTGGACTTAGCATCATTGCATTCATGTAATCATGCTTGCTTATTTTACTCCAATCCACGCATTTTTTTAGGCGTTTTTTTAATATCAAATCCAACCATATTCGGGCGCTTCTGCCGTTGCCTTCCATAAAAGGGTGTGCAATGTTCATTTCTACATATTTGTTTACGATTTCGTCAAATGTAGTTTCGGGCATTGCTTCTATTTGCTTTAATGTGTCGCCTAAAAAGCGTGATATGGCAAATTGAAAACCACCTTTTGAAATATTTTTTTGTCTGATTTGTCCCGCAAAATCATACAATCCACCAAACAAATAAGCGTGTATTTGTTGCAACCCTTTGGTTGTGCCAACTTCTATGCTGTTGATAAAAGAACTTTCAAACATGGCATACGCTTTTGTTTTGCTTTTTCCATCTATGCTTTCATCGCTGTACGTAAACCATTCTATGAATCGGTTTGCCTTTTTGCTCGGAAATTCTTTGCCTAAGGCAATAATACCGGTGTAATCCAACATATCGGTTAAATATCGTTTACCGTCACTTGCTAAAAGTTTCAGTTGGGTAGTGGCACTAACCAACTCGCTGTTTTCTTTTTTCAATTTGGCTTTAAGATATTTCCAATAGTTACGGGTTTTGGTGTAGTCGTCTTGGTCGGTAAGTAAAGCTACAATATCCAACACACTAAACCACCATTTAGCGTTTTGTTCGTCCCAAACGGCTCGCACTTCGCGGTCGTCAAAAAAACGTATGGATATTTTTGCTTTAGTCATAATCTTAATGTTATCTATTCTGTCACTCTGTAATTATCCGTGCAAAATTATGATAATTTTTATCTTTTAGTTGAAGTCTGCGGTGTCACGTTACAATGAACGCCAACGTTTTACAATATGAAACGGTTGGGTTTTCGGAGCGCGTTTCTATCCACTGAGGAAAACGCTGGTGCGAGAACCAAACCCTCGCAAACCGCTGAATCCCAACTGTTTTATATTGTGTGTTATGCTTCGTTTTTCTTTTCTTTCAATTTTTTTAGTTTATCCAATAAGTTCTCATATTGATAAACAGCCTTAAGGATTTCTTTTGTGAAATCAATCGAAATCTCTATTTCTTCTTTTCCAATCTCAGAGAATGTTTTAGCCTCAATATGTGCAGCATCATTACCAAGTAATCTTAGGTCATCCATTCCATCAATTAATTCTTTTGGGATAAGAATTTTAGAACCTAAATCTTTCAGTCTATCTTTTAGATTTTTACCAGTAGCTCCTCTATCGAAGCAAATCTCTTCTAATGTTTTTCTAATCATGATAGCTGATGCAATAAAACATGAATTAGAATGACATGAAACTGATTCTTGAAATGCAGTCAATACTTTAACTGGAATATTCTCCTTATCAAATGGAATCGTGTCGGATGGAAATGTTTGAAGTATTGTTCCTGAGTTGTCTTTAATATAAAAAAGCTGTCCTTTGCAATTGGTATTTGGGCAAAATTTAATCCCTAAATAGTACTCTGGACTACCATTATGATTGTCGATACTCAAGCAAGCATTTGTACTTACAAAAGTCCCAAAATGACCGCAGTGAGGGCATCGTGTAGCAATATTAGTGTCTCTTGCCTGAAATTTATTTACTGATATTTTCATTGTTAGATTTTTATTCTTTAGGAACTTATGTGAATCATTTTAGTCTAAATTAAAATATTTATGTATCAACATACTTCACGTTATATTTATAGTTCATATTCCAATTTTGCACAGTCTGTTAAAATGAAGCATAACGGTAATAATATGCGGAGGCTGGGATTTCTGTACCACTCGCTTATCTGCCAGTTACAGTTTTTAGTAAATGTAATATAGTTAAAATACCTGAAATCACCCAGCTTACGTATATTTAATGTTAGCGTTTCGTTGTTTTCTTCTTTGTCCTTTTGATAAAAAATAAACATGAATTATTCTCACTGTTTGCTTTCAATATCGTGTTGTTTTGCTAAAAATACAAAAAAGATAAATAAATTAATCCCTCAAGCAACGAACAGAAAAACCAGCTCGCTTATGGAAGTCGATCCTGTAGACAATGCAGTTATCGTAGTCCAGTTCCCGGCCGTAGGCGCCGCCCGTACTGTACTCAGTCGAACTCCACCAGGAACCATAGTCGCCAATGTAGTAGAATGTTCCACTGCTGTTACGGAAACCACCCGGAAGGGCTGTAAAGCCGGTTGCGTTGCGTTTGGCAGAGTAATCGATATTACCAACTGCACCTAGAATTGTTGATGAAGTCCAACCCGTATTAGATGCCAAGGCTTTTGCATATTTATTGCCTGTGGTGGTCCCATCATAATTATAACCATTGTCAATGAGATAATTCTCTAAGGTTGTCCATTCGGCAGTGGTAGGTACATGCCAGCCTGTGGGGCATAGCTTGCCCGTGATTACCGTGTACCAATTATAAAGTGCACCATATGTGGCTTTATTTAAGGCATTGTTATCATACCAGCAGTAGGCAGGAGAGTGTAGGTTTGACCAATCCGTGTCACCTGTTACATTTGGTATGGCATTACCATCGTTGAATTTTGTTACTTTAAGATTTTCAACCATCCAAGTCTGAGTGCCAATGGTAACTGTATTGTAAACATTGCCATCAATGTCTTTTACAGTTGAATCAGTCGATGGATCATTGTCATTGTCTTTCTTGCAACTGTTTGTAAAAATTGTCAAGAGTCCCATCATCAAAAATGAAAAAAATAAAATTCTAATGTTTTTTTTCATGATTACACAATTTTAAAGTTAAATACTCAGTTAATTGATTAATTATATTTCTGTTTTACAATGAACGCTAACGTTAAGACGATATGTTTCGTAAGGGATTTAAAAGCACCATGCCTTCAAACTAACTTTATTGTTGAACTGGCAGAAAATCATATAATCCCACTGAAACCCTTATGAAATATATCGTGTGTTGTACATAGTGCTGTACAGAGTGCTTATTATTTAATATTATTAGAACTTCAATCTATTCATGTTGCACTTTTATATTTTACCCTCTCAAATTTATCCTTTTTATCTTTATTATTTCTCTACTTTTTATGTTTTTATACTGTTAGTTTTATTCCATTTCCTGCTTTTTTGCCCGTTTTTCACGTCAGGGCATAGTTATCCCATGATTATTGATCAAGCTACTGCTCGTTTGTTTATTAAATATTTTCTCTCAAATATGTGGCTTATTTTCTTGTTTGTACCTTTTATTTTCTTTTCTATTACCGTATGATGATATTCTTTGTCCTTTTACATACCTGACAATACATCGGGCTTTCTTCTGTCTTTTCTACCTGTAATGCTTTCCAATCATTCGCGCCTTCTGTTGGCGCTGTATCCTGGTATAAATGTTCCTCAGCTATTTCCCCCCTGTTTGAATATAACCCATAATACCGTACTATCCTGAAATATGGCAACGGCACATGTTGTAACAACCGGGGGAAAAAATCTTTGTAACTTAAAGTTAGCTCTTTCTCTATCGGTTTTTTGTTTATATCCAAAGTTTTATAATCCTTATGCCTGAAACTGATATTCTCCCCTTCTATTGACGTTATTTTATACTCGCTTAAACATGCCCGCTTTGAATAACGCCCTATGTAGCGGATTACTGCTTCGGGGTTTTCCATTGCTGCCTCTAAATGTATTTTCCAATTCTTACTGTTTATCCTTTTTATAAACTGCTTAAAACTTTTCTGGTCGCTAAAGTTATGTTCTAACTTCCCCGTATCAAACACTTCAATCAGGCTATCTTCAAATTTGCACCGGAACTTGTCCTGTAAAAACTTGTAATTTACATAATCCCCTTTTATCGCTGTTAAAGCACCTGTTGAAGTATCTATCCCGCCCCATGATACTATCATGTGCATGTGCGGATGGTAATCCTTTGTTTCTCCAAAGGTGTGTAAAACTGATATAACCCCGATTTTTAAATTATACCTATGCCTTATCCAGTCTTTAAAAGTATCGGCTGTAACACGCATCAATATATTTAAAAGTTCTTTCCCATTGCCCTTGATTAATGGTATTAACTGGTGTGGTAAGGTAAATACTACATGGCGGTGTGGAAGATTTAGCATTTGGCTTTTTACCCGTTCTGCCCACTTTAATGTATCATGCCAACTACAGGTTGGGCAAAACCTGTTCTTGCAACTGTGATAAACTTCCGTTATATCCCCACAATCCGGGCATGCATATATGTCTACACCTAAGGCTGCTGTCCGGCATACACGCATGGCATTGACTGCCTTGTATTGCTCTGGTTGTATATATTCTTTGGGCGATTTTGTATATTCATCCCACCATGTGTCAAAAAAATCGGCTAACCGATATTTCTTTTCACCTATCCATGTCTTTTCATTGGTGTGGTGTTTACATTCGCACATTTTAAATCGTTAAGTCTCCCAAATGCCATGCCGTCATCTGGCTTTGCCCCAACTCACTCAACAACTCTTTCCCTTCTACGCCACACTTCGGACAAATGGGATTGTTTTCAAACACTAATTTATAATTTTTATCCATATCTGGTTTACCTACTTCATAATTATAGTTAAACCTACATTTTCCACAGTTAAAATTTACTATCATGGCTCTAAGTTTGATTTTATTAATGTGCTATGCTTTAGCATTATGTACAACGTTTGACAATATGAAACGGTTGGGTTTTCGGAGCGCGTATTTATCCACCGAGGAAAAAGTTAATGCGAGAACCAAACACTCGTAAACCACTGAACCCCAACTGTTTTATATTGTGTGTTGTGTGCCGTAATTTATTGTCAATCATTATGTTTTGTTTTACCAATTGGACAAACAGAAATGCAAATTCCACATGTCGATGAATCCAAATTTAATAGCTTTTTGGACAATTCTTTAGCAGTATTTCTACATTTATGAGCATCAAAAAACAAATCTCTATCGGTAGTTATATCCCATAATTGACCCGATGCTGCATTAGCTGGACAGTTCACAACGCATATATCACATTTTCCACATTTACTTTTATCAATCGATTCTTCTGATATCTCTAGTGGATAATCTGTCAATAAGCTAACTAATCTTAATCGTGGCCCAAATTTTTTGGAAATAAATAAATCAGTCTTACCAATCCATCCCAATCCTGCACGGGTGGCAATCATTTTATGTGAAATTGGGGTTCGTAATGTCTTTCTATATTCTGCATCATTTGAATCCTGCCCATTATTTGAAGGCTCAACAACAATACAGTCATGTCCCAAATCTATTATTTGTCTTTTGATGTTGTGTATCAAGTCTGACAAATCTGAGTTAATCTTATGATAATAATCAAAATATTGTAATGTAGGACCTTTTTCAATTGAATCAATTATTTTATCATCAAGCCGTTTCCCAATCACCATACCATATCTAAATGGTAAATTTAAACCATTCAAATCTGCAAATCCAACTATATGATCTTTGGGATTATCAACACTATTTTTAATCATTGAATTTATCATGGTTTCAGTGTTCTATCTTATGGCACAACCGGGTAGCTTACGCCCCCTAAGAACCGTACGTGCGACTTTCACCGCATACGGCTCAAGCACTTTTAAGGCCAACCTTGTTAGGGTAGACCCGGCTATTGTTTTTACCTCTGCAAACAAAAGTAGTGATTTGTTTGCTATTCAAAGCTAAACGTTTCCTTAAGGATACCCTTTTCTCAAAATATGAATCAAATTCAGACAGGTAAGGATTGGCCTTCTGAGCGATTTTAACATGATATCGAATAGGTACCATACCGATTTTATATAAGCGGTAGGAATATATACCTTTATAAGATACACGTTTATCGGAAAAATGATTGCCCAAAAAGTACCTTTTGAATACCCACCTGTGGCCTTTGTCACCATGCTGGCGGGTAGCCCATTTCCAGGTTTGTCCGAAGATGAATACCTCCAGTTTTCTGAAGGTATTCTTTGAGCAAATACCCTTGTGATAGTTTGACCATCCCCGGATAACCGGGTTTAGTTTTCGTATAAGGGCATGAGCAGGCAGTCCATGGCTCTCGCGTATGATGAGTTTTATCTTATCTTTGAAAGCCTGTACAGATTTCCGTGATGGTTTTATCAGCAGTTTACCCTTGTACTTACGGATATGCTGTGATAAGAAGTCAAAACCCTGGTCAATATTGGTTATTTTGGATTTCTCATCAGAGAGCCTAAGCCCCCGTTCTTTGAGGAATTCCTTAACAAGTGGTATGATTTGATTAGTAATTACCTCTTTATCCTTAGCGGTAATAATAAAATCATCGGCATACCTTACAAAATTGACTTTCTGGTTTTTCCACCTTGGAAACTGTTTGTTTATGGTGGTTTCCAATCCGTCAAGCACCATATTCATGATGATTGGGGATATGATACCGCCTTGTGGAGTACCTTTAAGGGAGGGGAATAACCTACCTTTCTGGATATATCCTGCTTTGAGCCATTTATCAAGAATGGATTTGTTGACCGGGATATGGTTTAATATCCACTGATGGTCAATTTCATCAAAGCAGGCCTTGATGTCGGCTTCATACACCCATTGTGCGCAATTTTTACGGCACAGGATAAGAAAGCATTGTGCAATGGCATCGGCACACGAACGTTTTTCCCTAAACCCATAAGAATTTAGGTCGGCCATTGTTTCGGCCAGAGGGACAAGAGCAATCATGTGCAGGGCTTGCATAGCCCTGTCATCCATGCACGGGATGCTTAAGGGACGTTTTTTGCCATTCTTCTTAGGGATATATATCCTACGTAAAGGTTTAGGGGTGTATCCCCTGTTCTTAAGGTTTTCAGCTGCGACGAGTTTATCATACCCGTCTATCCAGATTTTATGGTCAACACCGGGGGTTTTGCCTCCCTTGTTGTTGGCCACCCGGAATACAGCCAATAGTTTAGCATAAAAGGATTTGGTAATGAGAAACATCAGGGCTTTAGCTTTGCCCCAGCGTTTCTCTTTAACAGCCTTGGCAATACGTCTTTGCAGCCTGTTCACCCGTTGAATAACCTTTCGCCATATAATGAGGTTCCAGTTATCGGTTTGGTGTGCCAGTGCACACGATGAATTTTCATTCTCGTTCATTTGCTTTCCAGCATTTACAGGTTCTAAAAAGTATCATGCCATAAAGTACCAGACAGAGGTGGGCTGGTTTTCACCTGTGGCGATGTTGTGGCCACTATCCCTGGCATTACATCAGGGCATTCGCTTTGTCTGTCCTCTCTGTACGGTGTTTCCCCATGCCTTGCGGTTAGGGTTTTTGATCCCGCTGTTACAGGAAAAGAGAGCACCGTGCTTCCATGTTCCATGTAAATAACAAAAGATACAGGTTTAGGCCTATCCTGTCCACCGGCTGGGCAACATCCCCGTAAACGCAACGTTGACCACGTTTAACCTGCCAGCTTACCATTTTGGTACAAGGCGTGTCATCCTCTTTTTCGCCCTTACGCCATTTCGATGGTTTCGGAATATTTACCTGAGTTGGCCATGCCTGCTCACCCCAGCCCTAAATCGGTTTTTGAGGCCCCGAAGACTATCCGCTTCACAGCTTATAGCCCCGCCATAGGGTATACAACCCGGCGTTTGGTACTCGTTTCCCGGAGCTTCAACCGGTAATAGCTGCACTATACACCAGTTGTCCGGTAAGGGTACTGTTGAGGGAACAACAGGTTTTATCAAAGAACAATCCTTTGTAAAACAATTATTTACACGACTTCAAGTCGCAACAACGTATTACAATATGAAACGGTTGGGTTTTCGGGCTGCGTACTTGTCCACCGACAAGAACGCTGGAGCGAGAACCAAACCCTCGCAAATCACTGAACCCCAGCTGTTTTATATTGTGTGTTGTGCTTAGTAATTTATTCATCTAATATCAGTTATTCTGACAATATATAAGTCAAACCCTCCCTTACCTCCTGGTCTGTTTGAAGAAAAAATCATCACATTATTATCAATACTTATTGGTCTATATTCATCAAATTCCGAATTAATCATATCTCCAAAATTAATAGGTTCATTCCATTCGTTGTTTTCAAATTTTGAATAATATAAATCATATCCACCAAATCCACCTTCTTTGTTTGATGTGAACACCATAATGTTCCAGTTAATAAATGGACATTTATCATCCTTAGTGCTGCATAACTGGTTTATTTTATCCAATTGAAAAGTGCTATCATTATATAGTACATTGTAAATATTTGCATTATCACTGGAATTAATTTGGTAAATATCAAAATTGCCGTCTCTGTTTGAACAAAAGAATAATTTTTTAAAATCATGAGATATTGAGGCGTAAGCATCATCATAGTCAGAATTTATCAAAGGTGAATTTATGAAATCGTTCTCAAGTCCAAGGTAATCGCTCTCATATGTCCAGTGAGAATATTTTTTGCATAATATATCCTGATTATTATTATCATCTCTTGTAATGAAAAGCATCAAACTGTCTCTATCAGAAGCTGCATGGTTATCTGGGGTAAAATCTATCAATTGAAGGTATGGACCATACTCATTGAAATCAGTATTAATCTCAGGAAGGATTTTATTAAACAATGTGTCTTTAGTAATATAAATCTCATAAGTTGATGTATCAGGTCGAGAATAATCACTTGTCAAAGCAAGATTATAACTGATTATATCAAAGTCATTTCCATTAGAGTTTCTATTTGTTGAAAATATAAATAGATGATTCATTGTCAATGAATAACCCACATAGGAATTATAATCATCATATTCTGAATTTATCGAATTTATGTTAATCGGCTCGTATCCAATTGATATTGTATCTGAAAGATTCGATTGAAAATCATTATTATTGTTGTCATCCTGCGATTCACAGGATAAAATCAATAAACTCAAAAATGTCATTAATGTAAGTCTCATTGGTTGCAGTATGTTTTTTATTATTAAGCAACCGGGTAGCTTACGCCCCCTAAGAACCGTACGTGCGACTTTCACCGCATACGGCTCAGGCACTTTTAAGGCCAACCTTGTTAGGGTAGACCCGGCTATTGTTTTTACCTCTGCAAACAAAAGTAGTGATTTGTTTGCTATTCAAAGCTAAACGTTTCCTTAAGGATACCCTTTTCTCAAAATATGAATCAAATTCAGACAGGTAAGGATTGGCCTTCTGAGCGATTTTAACATGATATCGAATAGGTACCATACCGATTTTATATAAGCGGTAGGAAT
This sequence comes from uncultured Bacteroidales bacterium, assembly GCA_963781805.1. Classification (GTDB taxonomy): domain Bacteria; phylum Bacteroidota; class Bacteroidia; order Bacteroidales; family UBA10428; genus JAFGPL01. Next base: position 2,079,604 of record CAWAHF010000004.1, on the reverse strand, counting down.
ATACACCTTTATAAGATACACGTTTATCGGAAAAATGATTGCCCAAAAAGTACCTTTTGAACACCCACCTGTGGCCTTTGTCACCATGCTGGCGGGTAGCCCATTTCCAGGTTTGTCCGAAGATGAATACCTCCAGTTTTCTGAAGGTATTCTTTGAGCAAATACCCTTGTGATAGTTTGACCATCCCCGGATAACCGGGTTTAGTTTTCGTATAAGGGCATGAGCAGGCAGTCCATGGCTCTCGCGTATGATGAGTTTTATCTTATCTTTGAAAGCCTGTACAGATTTCCGTGATGGTTTTATCAGCAGTTTACCCTTGTACTTACGGATATGCTGTGATAAGAAGTCAAAGCCCTGGTCAATATTGGTTATTTTGGATTTCTCATCAGAGAGCCTAAGCCCCCGTTCTTTGAGGAATTCCTTAACAAGTGGTATGATTTGATTAGTAATTACCTCTTTATCCTTAGCGGTAATAATAAAATCATCGGCATACCTTACAAAATTGACTTTCTGGTTTTTCCACCTTGGAAACTGTTTGTTTATGGTGGTTTCCAATCCGTCAAGCACCATATTCATGATGATTGGGGATATGATACCGCCTTGTGGAGTACCTTTAAGGGAGGGGAATAACCTACCTTTCTGGATATATCCTGCTTTGAGCCATTTATCAAGAATGGATTTGTTGACCGGGATATGGTTTAATATCCACTGATGGTCAATTTCATCAAAGCAGGCCTTGATGTCGGCTTCATACACCCATTGTGCGCAATTTTTACGGCACAGGATAAGAAAGCATTGTGCAATGGCATCGGCACACGAACGTTTCTCCCTAAACCCATAAGAATTTGGGTCGGCCATTGTTTCGGCCAGAGGGACAAGAGCAATCATGTGCAGGGCTTGCATAGCCCTGTCATCCATGCACGGGATGCTTAAGGGACGTTTTTTGCCATTCTTCTTAGGGATATATATCCTACGTAAAGGTTTTGGGGTGTATCCCCTGTTCTTAAGGTTTTCAGCTGCGACGAGTTTATCATACCCGTCTATCCAGATTTTATGGTCAACACCGGGGGTTTTGCCTCCCTTGTTGTTGGCCACCCGGAATACAGCCAATAGTTTAGCATAAAAGGATTTGGTAATGAGAAACATCAGGGCTTTAGCTTTGCCCCAGCGTTTCTCTTTAACAGCCTTGGCAATACGTCTTTGCAGCCTGTTCACCCGTTGAATAACCTTTCGCCATATAATGAGGTTCCAGTTATCGGTTTGGTGTGCCAGTGCACACGATGAATTTTCATTCTCGTTCATTTGCTTTCCAGCATTTACAGGTTCTAAAAAGTATCATGCCATAAAGTACCAGACAGAGGTGGGCTGGTTTTCACCTGTGGCGATGTTGTGGCCACTATCCCTGACATTACATCAGGGCATTCGCTTTGTCTGTCCTCTCTGTACGGTGTTTCCCCATGCCTTGCGGTTAGGGTTTTTGATCCCGCTGTTACAGGAAAAGAGAGCACCGTGCTTCCATGTTCCATGTAAATAACAAAAGATACAGGTTTAGGCCTATCCTGTCCACCGGCTGGGCAACATCCCCGTAAACGCAACGTTGACCACGTTTAACCTGCCAGCTTACCATTTTGGTACAAGGCGTGTCATCCTCTTTTTCGCCCTTACGCCATCTCGATGGTTTCGGAATATTTACCTGAGTTGGCCATGCCTGCTCACCCCAGCCCTAAGTCGGTTTTTGAGGCCCCGAAGACTATCCACTTCACAGCTTATAGCCCCGCCATAGGGTATACAACCCGGCGTTTGGTACTCGTTTCCCGGAGCTTCAACCGGTAATAGCTGCACTATACACCAATTGTCCGGTAAGGGTACTGTTGAGGGAACAACAGGTTTTATCAAAGAACAATCCTTTGTAAAACAATTATTTACACGACTTCAAGTCGCAACAACGGTTGGCGGTAAGAAATCGTTGCGCACTTAAAAGCGTTTCAGAAGCAAGCCGCTAAGCCGTTTGTTAAATGTTATGTTGTTGCAATTTAGCACTTTCTGCGCAATGTTTTTTACCGCGTGTTGGTGGTAGTTGATTCATCACTCTAATTATAATTTGGTTGCCAGTAATAACAACATCTTATTATCCGAGTACTAAAAATATTAAATTTGAGACCAAGATTAAATCCATTTATTTCCTCATAATCGAAATAAGTTGCTGAAATTGAGAAATACACCTTTTTTATTCTGAAGCCTTTTATTAATCCAACTTCATAAAACAACTTATCCATTCCGTAATCACCTCTGGCAAATATATCAAATGAATAAATCTGATAAATAAATCTGTGCATGTCAAAATATCCACCTACAGAAATAGCGTAGAAAGGGTTCGTTAATTTAATATTATCAAAGTGTGAGATACCATAATCAATTCCAAAACCACGCCAAACATTTGATAGTTTTATCCTTGTTCTTTGCATAGTGAAACCAGGTACTTGATAGCTAATATCTTTATGGCTTATATGAAAATTATCAGGAATGTAATTATGTTTATTTGGAATATCGTAATTGAAAGAGAGTTCATAACCCGAATTATCAGACAAATCAGTCCAGTACTTATAATTGAAGTTTAAATCTATCATGGTACTATTAATTCCCTCAAAGTAATAATTTGCCTCAAAACCGACAGGTGCATAAGCATAATCACCGTAATAACCAACTGCTAAACTATTCTTTAACTTATGCTCAGCAAATATATCTAATGATAGGTCGGGTTGTAGACTCACCGTTACTGTATCACCGCTTTTAAATTCTCTATATTCTTTATAATAACCGATATATTCAATAGACACCTCTAGTATAGAATCTGAAAGCTGGACTGTGTTATCAATTGTCAATGTAAAAGTGCCATCTATATCACTCATTGTGCCATATTCAGTATCTTTTACTTTTATCGATGCTCCAATTAAGGGCTCATAATTTTCTGCATCAATTACTTTTCCTTTGACAATAAATTGACTATATCCAGTCACATGAACCATAATCAGGATTAGAATTGATAATATTTTTCTCATGTTTTTTATCATTAGACAATCACGCAGTTGATACCCCCTAATGCTCGGAGCCAATTACCACCAACGTTTTACAATATGAAACGGTTGGGTTTGCGGAGTGCGTTCTTGTCCACCGACAAGAATGCCGAAGCGAGAACCAAACCCTCGTAAACCACTGAACCCCAACTGTTTTATATTGTGTGTTGGGCACCGTTTTTTTTCATTTTTTCTTCTATTTCCTCCATAATCTCCATTAGATTCGATTTCAACCAAGTCGATGTTATACTCACTGGAGTCTTATGAGATATATTATTCATTTTTAATAAAAATCTATTTAGTCCCTTCGCTTTACTCAAAATATCTTTCGGATTTTCAACAAAAATCAAAAGATACATATTTCCTTGAACCTGATTATGAAATTTAATTCCTTTGATTTCATCCCATTTTATAAATTGTCCTCGATTGGGGCCGATGTTAATATTAATTCCGAAGTCATTAATTATTAAACCCTGTTTACTGTCAATTAATTTTTTAAATCCTGAAATAATAGATAATCCAAAAACGATTGTCAGAAGCGAAATCCCAGTCATTAGAAAAGTCTTGTCAAAACCAGAGGACATAGTTAAAATCTTTGTCAAAGCCCATACGGTTATTGAAAAAAGTCCAGTTACAATCAGTGTAATAATTGATGCTTTAATTTTACTTACTCCGATTGTTATTTCATTTTTATCTGTTTTCATCAATGGCTCAGGTTATTCAAAAATATAATCGTTTCTCTTGTGTTGCAGGTTTTCCCAAATGGTGCCCAACGCAAAGAGTATATTTTGTTGCCGGTTTCAACGCATTCATTTGACAGTTTGCACGAATGTAACCAAAAGAACTTAAATTGGCAAACCAAGCGGCCGGCAATGAAATATACTTAATGTTACCGCACGTAATTATTTATTTATCAACATATTGGCAAAATATACTATCACTGGCAGAACTCTGCCGAATCAGCAGAAGGACAAAAATGTTCGGGCGTGGGCAGACCAATCTAACGAAATGACTGAGCGTGCCATCACTGCCCATTTGATTAATTCTGGTAAATATGTACTGCCGCTATATTCCGCCAAAAATTTTTAGATAAGTACCTGCTCTGCTGCCTGAGCGAGCATGACCAAATTACCGAATGTAAGAACGTGCCAGATACAAATTTTTTATGTGCGGTTAACGGTGGCGGTATGGTTAGTAAGGGATTGCGTGCTTCTTTCCTGTCAAGTTACAACTAATTTTGGAGCGGGTTGCTGAGCCCCGAAAACCACTGAATCCCTTATTAACTATACCGCGTGTTGTACGGCGTTTATTTTTTATATATTTCTTTCAATTCATCATCTATATCTGTACTACTCCATAAAACTGGATTATCAGTCCCATTGAATAGAATCAACCCCCAAGCATCTTTCATTTTTGTCAAATCAATCATAAAACTTGAATTATCTGTTTTTACAAAATTGATAAATCTTTTCTCTCTTGGAGCAAAGAAATTTGGAATGTCAAGTTTTTCCAATGTGTCAATCGCTAATTGCTCATAATATTGATTATCACTCACAACTTCATTCCAATCGTCTCCCATCTCTTGTTGTTGTTTATTAATCCATGAAGTGTCAGGAATGACTGAAATAGCGCAAACTTTATCAATCGTTTTAATCTGAGTTGTGTCTTTTACTCTAATCGTCGATTTTGCAAAATCCAATTTTATATGACTATGAAAATTGTTACCTTCTAATTTTCTGTCTTGAACCGTTAATGTATCAGTCTCAGTTATCTCAGATTCTTGAACAATTTCAGGGCTTTCAATTTTTGCAATACTGTCTTTAGTGTCAATTTGGTTATCTGTCTTACTCTTTTTATTTGATTGACAAGAACTCAGAATCAAGATTATACTCAATCCAATCAAGGATGACAATCTGGTCATGGTTTCTTTTTTAATCATATCTATTATTTTCATGTTTGCAGGTTGTGTTAAATGCCGTACAACGTTTCCGCAATAGGGCATCGTTGGCGGTGCATCGCTTTAAGTTTGATTGGAAAGATACTAAAAAGCGGCTTACGTTCTTATCTCCCGTGCGATTACCTAGCCAATGTGCTCTATTGTGTGTTATACACTGGCGGTTTATGATGTTCATTAGTTACGATTTTTAATAAACTTAAGACGACCAAATACCGACCATGCTCGTTTTTTTTCTTTTTCATATATTTTCTTATCCTGGCTGTATAGACAAACCAAACAAGTTTTAAAATCATTGCTTATCTCAAAACCATATTCCTTAATCGATATCAAGTCTGTTTCATGTGCATGATAGAATTTTCTTGAATAGCATCTTGGACAACAAATGCTCTCATGAATCTCATTGTCTGAGCCTTTCGATTTGGCAATAATAACATCAAGTTTATTAAGCTGAAGTCCACGCTTCTCTATCTCCACCATGATTTTTTGTTGAGATCCTTTCATAAAAGAATCATACCGGTATTTATACAACGCCAGCAGTTCAAAATCTTCTAAAGTATCTATAAACTCTTGTAATCTACTCATGATTATATTTTACGGGAATTAAATCTACTTTGAGATGACTCTATGCTATTATTAACCATGACATAAATCGCAATTGGTAAAAGTATCAGAAATATCAGTGTTCCACCTTGATATACGTTTCGTATTTTCCAAATCGTATCCCAAAGCTGTGTAAGAATCGCAGGAATAAGAAGAATATAAATTGTCAGAAGTGAAATAAAGACAATCTTGAAAAGCTTAGAATTAGCCTTGATTTTATTGATATCATACCTATCTACAGTGCCACATTTCTTACATTTTAAATCAAGCTGGGTAAACTTTTTTAATTGTGATAATTCTAATCTGTCAGTTGCAAAAGAATGAAATCTAATTGTCTTTCCGCAATGATTACATTGTGTCTGTAAAATCATTTTATCTCAATGTTTCAAGTTTGCAGGTCGCCCTACCGCTTGTGTATAACGCAATGAGTATATTTTGTTGCCGGATTCAATGCCTTCATTTGACAGTTTGCACGAATGTAACCAAAAGAACTTAAATTGGCAAACCAACTAGCCGGCAATGAAATATACTTAATGTTACCGCACGTAATTATTTATTTATCAACATATTGGCAAAATATACTATCAATGGCAGAACTCTGCCGAATCAGCAGAAGGACAAAAATACCAGGGCGTGGGCAGGCCAATCTAACGAAATGACCGGGCGTGCCATCACTGCCCATTTGATTAATTCTGGTAAATATGTACCGACGTTAAATTCCGCCAAAATTTTTTAAATAAGTACCTGCTCTGCTGCCTGAGCGAACATGACCAAATTACCGAATGTAAGAACGTACCAGAATGCAAATTTTTTATGTGCGGTTAACGTTACGGATATAAACTGTAAGGGTTTTCGAAAGCTGCGTTCCTGTCCGCCGTTGAAAAGCTAAATACGAGAAGAAAACATCGCAACTCACTGAACCCCTTATGGTTTATATGCGATGTTGTGCATAGTTTTTTTATTTTTTATCGTAATTCCCTGATTACCAAAATCAATGGAGGTAAGATTTATGTTATATTTATCTGAGTATTTCTCCAATATATCATAATAAATTTCTGATACATAATTATTACAAAAAATTATACCTAACATGCAATCAGATATATCAAACGGAACAAACATGTCTCTTGAATATCCACAAATTCTATATTCATTCTCGTCTTTATAATCTAGGTATTTTTTAAAAATACGTTTTTCAATTCTAATAAAATATTCTTTAATAAATTCATCCTTGTCTATCTCATAAAGCCTGTTCATATTAATCCCATAATCAAATGACTTAATATAACTACTTTTCTCATACTTGACTTTATCCGTAATAATATCAACACCTAATCGCTGAAAATTATTCAAAATCTTATTTAACGATAATGCAATGCAAATCCCTTTGTATGAATCAGCATATTGCTCCCACATACGAGGTTTGATGAATCCATAATATTCCAATGACCCAGATCCTGTTTGTTTTTGAATTTCAATAGAATTATCATTCATACAAAAGCTAATCTGTCTAATAGAGTTAAACCTCTCTAGTATAACTTCTTTTACCTCATCCCCTTTTTCTTGATCAGCTATCTTAGCACCTGGAAAATTACAACTTGAATATTGAATAAAAAGTTTGTTGTTTTCGTATGGATCAACAGTGCCAATTCGAGGAGATAATCTAAGATATCCTTTATTCAAAATACTTTCTAAAGCAGTCGAAAATTTTGTATAGTGAAAAATGGTATCAATATTTTTATATTCTTCAGGAATCATAAATGTAGTACCGATTTAAAATTATGCAACCGGGTAGCTTACGCCCCCTAAGAACCGTACGTGCGACTTTCACCGCATACGGCTCAGGCACTTTTAAGGCCAACCTTGTTAGGGTAGACCCGGCTATTGTTTTTACCTCTGCAAACAAAAGTAGTGATTTGTTTGCTATTCAAAGCTAAACGTTTCCTTAAGGATACCCTTTTCTCAAAATATGAATCAAATTCAGACAGGTAAGGATTGGCCTTCTGAGCGATTTTAACATGATATCGAATAGGTACCATACCGATTTTATATAAGCGGTAGGAATATACACCTTTATAAGATACACGTTTATCGGAAAAATGATTGCCCAAAAAGTACCTTTTGAACACCCACCTGTGGCCTTTGTCACCATGCTGGCGGGTAGCCCATTTCCAGGTTTGTCCGAAGATGAATACCTCCAGTTTTCTGAAGGTATTCTTTGAGCAAATACCCTTGTGATAGTTTGACCATCCCCGGATAACCGGGTTTAGTTTTCGTATAAGGGCATGAGCAGGCAGTCCATGGCTCTCGCGTATGATGAGTTTTATCTTATCTTTGAAAGCCTGTACAGATTTCCGTGATGGTTTTATCAGCAGTTTACCCTTGTACTTACGGATATGCTGTGATAAGAAGTCAAAGCCCTGGTCAATATTGGTTATTTTGGATTTCTCATCAGAGAGCCTAAGCCCCCGTTCTTTGAGGAATTCCTTAACAAGTGGTATGATTTGATTAGTAATTACCTCTTTATCCTTAGCGGTAATAATAAAATCATCGGCATACCTTACAAAATTGACTTTCTGGTTTTTCCACCTTGGAAACTGTTTGTTTATGGTGGTTTCCAATCCGTCAAGCACCATATTCATGATGATTGGGGATATGATACCGCCTTGTGGAGTACCTTTAAGGGAGGGGAATAACCTACCTTTCTGGATATATCCTGCTTTGAGCCATTTATCAAGAATGGATTTGTTGACCGGGATATGGTTTAATATCCACTGATGGTCAATTTCATCAAAGCAGGCCTTGATGTCGGCTTCATACACCCATTGTGCGCAATTTTTACGGCACAGGATAAGAAAGCATTGTGCAATGGCATCGGCACACGAACGTTTCTCCCTAAACCCATAAGAATTTGGGTCGGCCATTGTTTCGGCCAGAGGGACAAGAGCAATCATGTGCAGGGCTTGCATAGCCCTGTCATCCATGCACGGGATGCTTAAGGGACGTTTTTTGCCATTCTTCTTAGGGATATATATCCTACGTAAAGGTTTTGGGGTGTATCCCCTGTTCTTAAGGTTTTCAGCTGCGACGAGTTTATCATACCCGTCTATCCAGATTTTATGGTCAACACCGGGGGTTTTGCCTCCCTTGTTGTTGGCCACCCGGAATACAGCCAATAGTTTAGCATAAAAGGATTTGGTAATGAGAAACATCAGGGCTTTAGCTTTGCCCCAGCGTTTCTCTTTAACAGCCTTGGCAATACGTCTTTGCAGCCTGTTCACCCGTTGAATAACCTTTCGCCATATAATGAGGTTCCAGTTATCGGTTTGGTGTGCCAGTGCACACGATGAATTTTCATTCTCGTTCATTTGCTTTCCAGCATTTACAGGTTCTAAAAAGTATCATGCCATAAAGTACCAGACAGAGGTGGGCTGGTTTTCACCTGTGGCGATGTTGTGGCCACTATCCCTGACATTACATCAGGGCATTCGCTTTGTCTGTCCTCTCTGTACGGTGTTTCCCCATGCCTTGCGGTTAGGGTTTTTGATCCCGCTGTTACAGGAAAAGAGAGCACCGTGCTTCCATGTTCCATGTAAATAACAAAAGATACAGGTTTAGGCCTATCCTGTCCACCGGCTGGGCAACATCCCCGTAAACGCAACGTTGACCACGTTTAACCTGCCAGCTTACCATTTTGGTACAAGGCGTGTCATCCTCTTTTTCGCCCTTACGCCATCTCGATGGTTTCGGAATATTTACCTGAGTTGGCCATGCCTGCTCACCCCAGCCCTAAGTCGGTTTTTGAGGCCCCGAAGACTATCCACTTCACAGCTTATAGCCCCGCCATAGGGTATACAACCCGGCGTTTGGTACTCGTTTCCCGGAGCTTCAACCGGTAATAGCTGCACTATACACCAATTGTCCGGTAAGGGTACTGTTGAGGGAACAACAGGTTTTATCAAAGAACAATCCTTTGTAAAACAATTATTTACACGACTTCAAGTCGCAACAACGGTCGGCGGTATGAAATCGTTGGGGATTGCGGACTACTATCCTGTCCAGTTACACCGAACTTGATGCGGGGCAGAACGCTTGAATAACCACTAAAACCCCAATGTTTTATACCGCTTGTTGGCGTTTCGTTGTTTATTTTTTCTGTCAAACCGTGCGTTTGCGAGACATGCTCTTTAAGCAAATTTGGTCGTGTGTCGGATATGTGCGTTTGCTTAATGTGCATGGCTTTTAGCGCCGGCTACCAATCAGGCATTAAAAACTTCCTTTCTCTTTCATATTCAGCACTTTTATATTGATTTGTAATTTCTTTTTTCAAAAAACCTTTAATTGGAATCATTGCTAATGTATCATTTGATTTATTAACTATCTCTAAAATACTCTCCCAGCGTTTTGCATATAACTCACCAAAATTAACATCCCCAATTTGAACACCAACATTTCCAACCCAATGAATTTTCTCGAATGCGTCCAGTTTTGGATTTATCGATAAATAATATAGCATAAAATCTTCAAATTTATCATTCATACAATGTCTTATCGAATCGAAAATTAAATTTATTCGACGGTAATCCTCACAGGTTTTTTCTATATACATTTGAATAAATGCACAAGCTGTAGCTTTTTGCTCAACATTTAGTTCGTTAAATAAAATGTTTATAGAATGCTCGCCTATACCAAAATATGGGTTTTTATCGATTAGTAAATCACATGCTTTTTCAATTAATTCGAAGTTTTTATCAGAATTCCAAATAAAAGGCACCTTCAAATCAGTATTTCTATTACTTAGCTTATGGTCTGTATAAAACTCGGCAATAAAGTCAAGTAAGAATTCAGGATTTTTTTCGAAAATTTGTTTGAATCCATTACCTCGATAATCAAAATGACTATTGCTTATTCGGTATTGTTGAAAATATAATTGCTTAATTAATTCATAATCTGATTCAAATAATTCAAGATTTTTCTCAAAAACATTATCAGCAAATGTTATTCGGATTCCTAATCTTTTAATTTTATCTGTTGCGATTTGAAGTATTTTTTTCGCAATATGTTTATCTTCTAAATTATAACGTGAATAATCTTCAATATATAAATAGGCATATCCCTCAATTCTTTCAATGGTTTCAACAAGCTTTTTGCTATAAAAAACACTAATATACTCGTTAGGCACATAGTTGAAGAAATTTATTCGCCAATACAAACCATTTTCATTATCCCAATTTTCAATCTCTTCCCAAAGTTTCAAGCACCATTCTTGAGAATGATTTGAAATCATTTTTACAGTTCTATAAAGTAAATTTAGGCCTTTAGGGTAATTCTCTAAAATTGACTTTAATAGTTTAAAACCTAAATTATTATTCCGAATAAAATTCTCTTCAACAACAATATCAATAGATTGACTCGCAGAAAAATAATCGTTCTGCTTAACGGCTAACACATTTGAAATTGCAGAAAACAATTTATCAAAATCATTTTCGCTTGTAAAAATGAAATTTTTTCTAATCTCCTCTGTTTTTAAATTATCATATTCTCTAAAATCATTGAATTCAAAATCATTTTTATCTCTCAGCCTGTTCCAATCAAGTTTACAGAAATCAGAATATTCTTGAGTTAAATATTTTTGTTTCAAACTTTGGTATGTCCGATTAGTAATATTTTCCTCTCGGTCAAACCAATAAATCATGTCATGAATAAAATAGGCGTGTTTAAAATTGGTTGGAGTAAAATTACTTTCAATAAATGGAATTAATAGGGACAAATCAAAATCCATTATTTCGGGTATCAAATCATGATGAGTCGGTTTAAAATCTTTTATTACTTCAAACACTTCCTTAGGATACTTTTTATAACTATCAAAAAGTGTTTGCCAAACTTTTGTTCTTATTCCTTTTGTTACTTCATAAAATGGTAATGGATAATTATACCATGTTATTGTGTGTTTCCGACCACCATGGGTAATATGAAAAGTGTGCTGTAAAAATGTTTTTGCTAATGCGAAAAAAGCTGAAATATAATGAGGCTTCTCTTTTTCAACATTAGAAACGAGAATATCAATGAAATTTACTTGTCTTTGAAAACCAATCCTTTCATCTGATTCGTCAAAGAGTAAGTGTTCTTTTATTCTTCTTACATACTCTGGTAAATGTTCTGGTTTTTTTCTAATATATTCAAACCCTAATTCAATTGCTGGATTTAGCCATTCCGTATAATGGTTGTAAAATCTTGAAATAAAATCAATTGTTTGCTCTTTTTCATAAACAAAGTCATTGGTTTCGTAATGGGTCAAATATACAGGATTCGTCGGCTCAGGTAATTCAGAAGTTTTTTTGTAAAAGAAGCTTATTGTGTCTTCTGGTTTGTAAAACCAGAATAAATCAAGAAAATTCAATATTTTATCATCATCATTTTGTTTATTTAAGTACTCGTCAAGTGTCACATTTATTTTAGAAATAACATTTTCGTAGCCAAAGGAATTATTTGCAGGTATTATTGAGTCTTTAAAACGAGATTTCCAATCATCAAAGAAATTGAATAATAGTGTTTTAAAGGGAAGTAAACCTTCTTTAATAAAAACCTTATAAAAGAAATATGTCGCCATAACTTGCTCTGAAACACGAGCATGATTATATTGAACCTCAATTAATTCTCTTTTGTGCAATTCTTCAATTGCCTCGTTGAATGTATAGTAGTCAATTTCAAATAATTCAAGAATAGCTCCAATAAATGCTTTATTTTCTCTGTTTATTGTAAAGAAAAATGAAATAATTGCAAGTGTTTTTAAAAGAGTTTGGTTATCAAATAAATCAAAATCCCTCAAAAATTTATCAAAATATGAATCAAACAAATCTGAAACATCTCCCCATAAAAATTCCGCTTGTTTTTCATTAGCAAGTCTTGCTCCCATTATAGCTAGACGAACATTCCCATCAGCAATTTCGACTATTTTTTTCTGATATTTCTTGTTTAGTATTTTAAACGTGTCACTCTCTAATATTTTCACAATCTCCTCATCTGTGAATTTCAGGATATTAATAGTATGTGATTTAAAGTCATTACTAGTTCTATAAATATCGGATAAAGCATAATTTCTTACAGTTATTACAATTTTTATTTTGCCTTTCCTAATTTCTTTAAAAACACCAAGTATTTGAGTAAGGTTTGATAATTGTCGATTAGCATCATCAATTAAAAGGATGTAATCTTTGTCAATTTTTAATTGAATTTTTAAATCCTCAAATATGTCTACATCCTTTTTTGATATTGCAAATGCTTGATAATTCTGATTTTGTTTTATGAATTTATTAATGGATTCAATTCCTATTTTGGTTTTTCCAACGCCAGGAGCGCCAGAAATAATAAGCAAATCTTCGGTTTGAAGATGGCTATGAATATCATCAAGTTCCTTCTCTCTATGAAGAAATATATTATCTAAGGGTGTTGATAATTGGTGCGCTTTATTGTTGTATTCAGATATAAACTTGTCGAATGGCAGTATTTGACCAGTATCAATAGGTATTCCAAGAAAATCTCTAGAAAGTAATAGATATTTTGACATTATTTCTAATGCTAATGTATCTATTCCAATTAACTCAATTTTAATACTATTAGCATTAGCATGTGATTGTATTTGAATTTCTTCTTCAACAGTCAAACGAGAATTAAAACATATAATAATTTGATAAACTTTATCCCTTTTAACTCCAGTTTTTGAAGAATCTAAACACTTATCAATGTCCTCTATTATTTTGGCTACTTTAGAGTCAGCTTGTGTTGTGTATTCGATGTAAGCTAATTTGTTTTCAGAAAGTCTTACAAAGCTATCTGGCGTTCCTAATATTGTTTTTTGTTTACCTAATTGACTACCTGTACGATTTAGACTACTATATTCGTTTTCCCTTAAAATTAAATATGCGTCACAAAGATTTTGAAATCCTGCGGGGTCAATCGCAATTAATTTTTGTTCTATTAGTTGTAGTCTTCCAGTCATAATCAATTTTATTATCTGGTTCCAATCGTGTGTTAGAAAAATTTGGCTCTTTTGCAGGTTTTGGTTGTGTGTCGAAAGTGCGACCTGCAAATGTGCCAAATGTGCGTCGGCTGTCTTTTTACAATGAACGCCAACGTTTTACAATATGAAACGGTTGGGTTTTCGGGCTGCGTTCTTGTCCACCGTAGAAAACGCTGGTGCGGGAACCAAACCCTCGCAAACCACTGAACCCCAACTGTTTTATATTGTGTGTTAGGGCAAGTACTTATTTTTCTTTAATCATATATATTGTTCCTCTATTCTTTCCAATCGAATCAATTATTTGCTCTGTTTTTAGATATTGTAAATCCTTTTTTAATGTATGAATCGAAATTTCAGGAATAGCTTTGACTAAATCCGCTAATTTAATAGGTTGTTCTTTTTCTATAAAATCCTTTATTTTCTTTTGTCTCTCGTTTAAATAACCTCCTTTTGACTTAAATACATCATACTTTTGTTCAAGTCTCTGAATTAATGTCTCTAAAGAGATTAAAAAAAATATTATCCAACTATTTATTCTTTCATTTTCCGTATACCTGTTTTTTTGTCCATCCATTAGTGCCTCATAATAGGACTTTTTCTTTTGCTCAATCAAATTCTCAAACGAGACATATTGAATAAATTGATAATCACTTTTAAGCAATAGTAAATTTGTTAGCAATCGGGACAATCTTCCGTTTCCATCTTGAAATGGATGAATTGAAAGGAATTCGTAAATAAATAATCCAATAATTACTAATGGATGAATCTCTTTTATTTTCAATTGTTGATTTGTCCAATCAATCAAGTCAGTCATTTCGTTCTCAACCAAGTGTGGCTCAGTTGTATTAAAAATCACTTTTTGAGTGCCATCAGGATAATTAGCTACAACTTTGTTGGATAGATTTTTATAATTACCCCGATGTCTGTCATCTTTAGTGCTGTATTTTAGTAATCGTTGATGTAATTGCTGTATATAATTTTTAGAAATAGATATGTCATTAAAACTTTCATAAATAATCTCAAGAACATCGTAATATCCAACTACTTCTTGCTGGTCTCGTGTCTTTAGCTTCGTTATTTCCATATTATCAAGAAGTTTTTTAACCTCCTCGTTTGTCAATTGAGCACCTTCTATCCTAGTTGAAGAACCAATTGATTCAATGGTAGCAATCTTACGAAGTTCCTTTAGATAAACATTTTCTTTTTGTTCAACAATATTCCATTTTCCCTTAAATGAATCAATATAACTTATCAGTTTTAATATCTGCTGATTAGTCTTAAAATCAAAATTTAGTTTATCTTGAAATTTATCCATTGATTATCTATAAATTATACATTCAAAGATAAGTTAAAACATTGAAATATCCATTCGTTATCTATAAATTATCTATTTCCAGTGTCGCAATTGTTTGCCCTAACGTTGAGTATATGCAAAGTAGGCGATTGCGGGCTTCAAACTTATCAAACCACTACAAACTTGAAGCGGGCTACTGCCGTTGAATTTACTACTATTTCGCCTATTTTGTATATACTGTGTTAGCGGCTGGCAATCATTCATTTATCAATATTGTTTTTAATTTCTATCCACCGTTTCGTCCCAATTTCACTTATTTGTCCTTTTTTAGCAAAATCGAATTCATTCCATGCTTTATGTGGATTTTCAGGAATCAGTTTGCCATTTTTTAATTTGTCTTTAAGTGTATTATATGCTTCCTGAAATCGCTTGTCATTCCTTACCATATCATAAAATGACAAAATATAAACATAGTAAAATAGATTATATCGTAAAAATGGGTACTCCACTTTCATAAATGTCGAACCAATCCCGAAGTTACAAGGTCCAATCGGTTGGCGTATCTCCCAGTGTTGTAATAAAAAATCAACTCCTTTATTCAACTTGTCTAAGTCGTCAGCAGAATTATCTCTAAATCGAAATGCGTCTAATACATATAAAGTCGTTCCCGGATTGCTTGCGTCAGTCAACGGAGACTTTCCTAATTTAACAGTCGAGCATCTCCAACCGCCATCATTCCATTGAGTGTCAAGCATCCATTTATAGCTTGTCTCAATCCTTATATCATTTTTTAAATCAAGTCTCCCTAATCCAGCAATTATTCGGGCTGTCAAACATGGGAGTTTTGAACTTTTAGGTGAATATTTAAAACTACCTTCTGGTGTCTGATATGAAAATATAAAATCTACGGCGTCGGCAATCTGTGAATTATCTTTAATCGAATATCCAATCTCTCCAAGAACTGATAAAGTATCAATTGTCGAAAAGCCAAAGGGAGCGTGGATGTCTCCATCTACTCTTGACCAAAATTGTCCACCGTTATCGTTTTGTCGCTGTAATATTTTCTCAATCATTTTATAGTTGTCATTATTGCAGGGTGTCTGTTTTGTCGAGTAGGCAAAGGGAGTTTCACCCTAAGCCTCTCACAGAACCGTACGTGATAGTCTCCCATCATACGGCTCTTGTTATACAAAAGTCATTATGCGGTTTGAAAGCCATACTGCCAATGTATAAAAAGACCGGGGTAGTTTTTGGCTAACTGCCTTAACCATCTGCCGGCTTTGTACATGCTGTTTCTAAACCGCTTATACCGATTAACTGCCCATTTGATTAACCGCCAGTGAAAAATACGAAATATTCGCATTAATCCGAATTTCTTGAACTTCCCGTAATAATTAAGCCAACCCTGAATCTTAGGGTTAAATTCCTTCGCTATACGCGATATATCACTTTGAGTCCATAGATGGAACTTCGATTTCTTGAATGTTTCGACTATTTTCTTTTCGCTTTTACGGCTTATTGAACAATCGTACCCTAAGAACATCTGTCCTTCTTTGGTAGATGTCGGGCGTGGTTGAAAACTAAAACCAAGAAAATCAAATTGTACTGTTTTAAATTTCCCCTTTCGGTTTGCATTCTTGCAGTAAACAATTTTGGTCTTTTGCTCATTTAACAGCAATTTGCATTCTTCTAACCTTAACTTTATGGCTGTAAGTACATCCTCAGCTTCCTGCTGACTATTGCAGTGGACTATAATGTCATCTGCATAGCGTACAAAGCTTAGATTTGGATACGTAATGCCAAACCATTTATCAAAGGCATAATGCAAAAACAAATTCGCAAGCAATGGGCTTATGACCCCTCCCTGGGGTGTCCCCTCTCCTTCCCGGTAGCGCTTGTTCCCTTTTCTATCTTCAATGGGAGCTTCAAGCCATCGTTTGATGTACATCTTTACCCATTTCTCTTCTACATGCCGTTCTATTGCTTTTTCAAGCAGTTCGTGAGACATCTTGTCGAAGAAACTGGCTATGTCCATGTCTATAACCCATCGGTATTCACGCACGTTCCTGCGAACCTGCGCTATCGCTTGGTGGGCATTCTTTAATGGACGATAACCATAAGATTGTTCTGAGAATTCAGCCTCTAACCTTGGCTCAAGGTAGCTTTTCAACACTTGCTGGGCTACCCTGTCGTTTACTGTGGGGATACCTAATTTTCGCTTTCTTCCATCGTCTTTGGAAATCTCTACTTCAAGTACCGAAGGTGGAAAGTAACTACCTGAACTCATCCGGTTCCATAAAATGTAAAGGTTATCGCTAAGGCGTTTCTCATACATTTCTATGGTCTCTTCATCAATCCCTGCTGACCCTTTGTTGCTCCGTACTTTCTTGTAAGCTTCCCAAACCATTTGTTTGGTAATCGGCATGCCTTTCGTTGTTGTTCCGTTATCCCTCCCCCGGTTTCCCGAAGTTGCTAAAGGTAACTCCAACTGTATAACCTCAGCCCTTTGCTCCTCTCCCATTACAGGAGATTCATCACTACTATGACTGAGTCCGAATTCATATAAAGCTTCTGTATTTGGCCTCACAGGTGTTTGCCCTGCTTGTGCCTTTCCTTTCGCATCTTTATATGACCTCCTCTGTTCCATAAATAAGCCTAAATAGAAATCATGCCTCCTCTATGACGTCTGCCACACAGCCAGTAAACAGGTATCCGCTGTGTTTATCCTCCGGCACAAGCATCCGGTAGTTTTGACAGAAGGTTCGTTTTCACGGCACTTCATCAGAGGTTTACTTTCGTTCATCTTTTCTATTCTTACATAATCCTTCTAACAGGACTTTTTCCCTATCCGTTCAATACCGCTCAGTCACCTGGGTAGCACCGTAGGGTTGTTTGCTGGTCTCGCCTGCACATCACCAGCGGAAGACCTACTTCCATCTTATTTACAGCATCAAAATCTCCAACTTTTTACGTAGGAGCTTTGTTCAGAGCACACGCTTGCCGCTAACGTTTGGCATATGAGTAGTGGCGGCGTTCGGAGCGAGTCATTATCAACCGAGGCAGAAACTACAATAGAAGTACTGCACTTGGCAACCCATAAACCCCGCCATTACTTATATGCCGTGTTGGTAGCCGTGTTTTATTTGTCAATCAACCAATTAAAAAATAAATGCAATCATGTAGTTACTTTTTGTAACTTATCATTGCTTTTATGTAATCTATTCATTACATTTGTATCGTAATCTTAAAACATAAATGTATGAAAACCAAATTTCTTTTTCCTAATCAATTCAAGCGAATTGGTTGGATTTTATTAATTCCGTCCACAATCCTTGGAGTTTTAATCATTTTTTTTGATTTCAAATTCAAATTTCTCGATTCAAAGGTTTTTACAATTTATTCAAAAGAATTATTCGCTGAGACTCCAACCCTTTTTGGATTAGTTAAAGGGAATTATGCAGCTACAATTGTAGGTATCATATTTTTGATTGGTGCAATCTTTGTCGCATTTTCTAAAGAAAAACAAGAAGATGAATTTGTCGCAAAAACTCGTTTAGAATCATTAGTTTGGACTATCTATGTTAATTATAGCATTCTTACTTTATGCTTTTTATTCTTCTTTAGTACTGAGTTCTTACTCGTTATGATATTCAATATGTTTACAATTTTAATCTTTTTTATCATCCGCTTTTACTATGTTCTTTACAGGTCAAATAAATCCTTAAGTCATGAAAAATAATCTTAAAGTTGAACGAGCTATTAAAAATATAACTCAGGAAGAATTGGCCAAAAAGATTGGTGTGACTAGACAAGCAATAAATTCTATTGAACTAAATAAGTATGTACCATCTACAATTCTTGCTCTTAAATTATCTCAATATTTTAATAAAACTGTCAATGAACTTTTCTCACTCGAAGAATCTGACTAAATCATTTAAAACAGCCTTATCATCAACGGTAGGGCTGTTTTTTAACATGGCTACACCGGGTAGCTTACGCCCCCTAAGAACCGTACGTGCGACTTTCACCGCATACGGCTCAGGCACTTTTAAGGCCAACCTTGTTAGGGTAGACCCGGCTATTGTTTTTACCTCTGCAAACAAAAGTAGTGATTTGTTTGCTATTCAAAGCTAAACGTTTCCTTAAGGATACCCTTTTCTCAAAATATGAATCAAATTCAGACAGGTAAGGATTGGCCTTCTGAGCGATTTTAACATGATATCGAATAGGTACCATACCGATTTTATATAAGCGGTAGGAATATACACCTTTATAAGATACACGTTTATCGGAAAAATGATTGCCCAAAAAGTACCTTTTGAACACCCACCTGTGGCCTTTGTCACCATGCTGGCGGGTAGCCCATTTCCAGGTTTGTCCGAAGATGAATACCTCCAGTTTTCTGAAGGTATTCTTTGAGCAAATACCCTTGTGATAGTTTGACCATCCCCGGATAACCGGGTTTAGTTTTCGTATAAGGGCATGAGCAGGCAGTCCATGGCTCTCGCGTATGATGAGTTTTATCTTATCTTTGAAAGCCTGTACAGATTTCCGTGATGGTTTTATCAGCAGTTTACCCTTGTACTTACGGATATGCTGTGATAAGAAGTCAAAGCCCTGGTCAATATTGGTTATTTTGGATTTCTCATCAGAGAGCCTAAGCCCCCGTTCTTTGAGGAATTCCTTAACAAGTGGTATGATTTGATTAGTAATTACCTCTTTATCCTTAGCGGTAATAATAAAATCATCGGCATACCTTACAAAATTGACTTTCTGGTTTTTCCACCTTGGAAACTGTTTGTTTATGGTGGTTTCCAATCCGTCAAGCACCATATTCATGATGATTGGGGATATGATACCGCCTTGTGGAGTACCTTTAAGGGAGGGGAATAACCTACCTTTCTGGATATATCCTGCTTTGAGCCATTTATCAAGAATGGATTTGTTGACCGGGATATGGTTTAATATCCACTGATGGTCAATTTCATCAAAGCAGGCCTTGATGTCGGCTTCATACACCCATTGTGCGCAATTTTTACGGCACAGGATAAGAAAGCATTGTGCAATGGCATCGGCACACGAACGTTTCTCCCTAAACCCATAAGAATTTGGGTCGGCCATTGTTTCGGCCAGAGGGACAAGAGCAATCATGTGCAGGGCTTGCATAGCCCTGTCATCCATGCACGGGATGCTTAAGGGACGTTTTTTGCCATTCTTCTTAGGGATATATATCCTACGTAAAGGTTTTGGGGTGTATCCCCTGTTCTTAAGGTTTTCAGCTGCGACGAGTTTATCATACCCGTCTATCCAGATTTTATGGTCAACACCGGGGGTTTTGCCTCCCTTGTTGTTGGCCACCCGGAATACAGCCAATAGTTTAGCATAAAAGGATTTGGTAATGAGAAACATCAGGGCTTTAGCTTTGCCCCAGCGTTTCTCTTTAACAGCCTTGGCAATACGTCTTTGCAGCCTGTTCACCCGTTGAATAACCTTTCGCCATATAATGAGGTTCCAGTTATCGGTTTGGTGTGCCAGTGCACACGATGAATTTTCATTCTCGTTCATTTGCTTTCCAGCATTTACAGGTTCTAAAAAGTATCATGCCATAAAGTACCAGACAGAGGTGGGCTGGTTTTCACCTGTGGCGATGTTGTGGCCACTATCCCTGACATTACATCAGGGCATTCGCTTTGTCTGTCCTCTCTGTACGGTGTTTCCCCATGCCTTGCGGTTAGGGTTTTTGATCCCGCTGTTACAGGAAAAGAGAGCACCGTGCTTCCATGTTCCATGTAAATAACAAAAGATACAGGTTTAGGCCTATCCTGTCCACCGGCTGGGCAACATCCCCGTAAACGCAACGTTGACCACGTTTAACCTGCCAGCTTACCATTTTGGTACAAGGCGTGTCATCCTCTTTTTCGCCCTTACGCCATCTCGATGGTTTCGGAATATTTACCTGAGTTGGCCATGCCTGCTCACCCCAGCCCTAAGTCGGTTTTTGAGGCCCCGAAGACTATCCACTTCACAGCTTATAGCCCCGCCATAGGGTATACAACCCGGCGTTTGGTACTCGTTTCCCGGAGCTTCAACCGGTAATAGCTGCACTATACACCAATTGTCCGGTAAGGGTACTGTTGAGGGAACAACAGGTTTTATCAAAGAACAATCCTTTGTAAAACAATTATTTACACGACTTCAAGTCGCAACAACGGTTGATGGTATGGTGTCGTGCGGGATTTCGAAGCGATTTCCTATCAGTTTACACCGACTTTTTTACGAGCTACAAACGCTCGAAAACCGCTGAAACCCGCATGCACTATACCATGTGTTGTGCCCAGTAGTTATTTTTTCCTCAAATCATTTTTTCTCAATTTTATCCAATTATTACCACTCTTTATATGATAATACTTTTTATCAACTTTAAATGATTCTAATGAATAATCAAATGAAATAGGTTCAGTTTCAATAATTGAATCCCCTTTAATCAAAGCAAATTTATAGGAATATGGATTATAAAAAAGAACTGCTTCAATCTGTCCGTCTTGACCCTCTCCCACAGAGGTAAAAATCTTGTTATTTTGCAAAAAATCTCTATCTATTTTCTTTGACGACTTCATTTGAAGGTAGTTGCCAATCATTCTTGAAACTTGATATTCTGATAATGCCTTACTGTATTCCATTTTCTCCGCACGCAACAACCACCATTCTTTTTTCCCTTCATCGAAGAATGGATTTCTTTGCGCAAGGACAACATATCTATCTCCTTTTTGAAAATTAAATTCAGTTCCGGTATGCATTATATCTCCACAAATACTCAACCGATAATTACCTAGAGAATCATAATAATCTGCACTATTTAGACTGAAAATCAATCGAACAGAATCTTTAATTTCAGTACAATTACTTTTAATTATCCAACAGTCAATCAATAAACGATATACTTCTCGGTTGTTATAACCATTAGGATATAATTTCCAATCAGATGAATCTTTGACATTCAGTATTTCAATTTCAACAACAGCATCAGCTTTACAGGAAGTACCCATTATTCCTAAATCAAATGCTTGGCAAGCTTTTGAGTGGATACTTGTCATTATTATGAGAATCAATATGTGTAGCAGTGTCTTCATTCTATTGGGCACAACACAAAGAGTATATTTTGTTGCCGGTTTCAACGCATTCATTTGACAGTTTGCACGAATGTAACCAAAAGAACTTAAATTGGCAAACCAAGCGGCCGGCAATGAAATATACTTAATGTTACCGCACGTAATTATTTATTTATCAACATATTGGCAAAATATACTATCACTGGCAGAACTCTGCCGAATCAGCAGAAGGACAAAAATGTTCGGGCGTGGGCAGACCAATCTAACGAAATGACTGAGCGTGCCATCACTGCCCATTTGATTAATTCTGGTAAATATGTACTGCCGCTATATTCCGCCAAAAATTTTTAGATAAGTACCTGCTCTGCTGCCTGAGCGAGCATGACCAAATTCCCGAAAGTAAGAACGTGCCAGATACAAATTTTTTATGTGCGGTTAACGATGGCAATATGCAAAGTTGGGGATTACGGAGCGATTCCCTATCAAGCTACACAGCACTTGATGCGAGCCACAACCCTTGAATAACCGATTAAACCCCAATTTTGTATATTGCATGTTACCTGCTGGCCTTTTTTATCGTTATTAATTTTTTCTCTTTTGCGCTGATTCTTTTTTACATTCTTCAATAAAATCATAATTATCCAAAAACGAGTTTTTATCTGCATTGACCTTAGAAAAATCAATTAAATTAATCAACAAAATTCTAATAAGTTGCTGAAAAAATGATAAATGAAGCAAATTTATCTGTAATCTTTTTCCATTATGTAAGTATTTATTTCTTACTATGTAGAACTCGGATAATACTTCATTTGCCTTATTTATATCATTTGCGTTAAGTTTGTTGACAATTGACAAGAATCTCTTTTTACATAAGCAAGCTGTAAAATTTTTTTCACTTTCTTTTAATAGCAACATTTCTGACACAGAAAGGAGTAATGATATTCGTAAATGCAAATCTTCATTTGTGACTGCAACTGCAAAAGTTTTGATGGCATTTATTATTATTGCTTTTAGCTCATTATCAATTTCTGATTTTAAAAAATTAGAGAATTTTTCAATTCCTTTTTTTTGTAAAACGATTAATTGGTCTGCATTTAAAGTAATTGGTCGATTATTTGCTCCAAGTGTAAAACTTATTGAATCGAGATTACCATCAATAGTACTAAAGTAATTATCTGAAAAGTTAAATGAAGCTCTATGTTCTATATCCACAAGTAGTTTTTCAGCTGGTAATAAAAAATCGCAAATAAATATTTTCAAAACATCAAATGAAAGGCAACATTCAGAAAAAGTTACATCTTTAGCTTTAGAACTTTCTGATTTTGATGTTGATGAAACAAATACTTTGCCTAATAATTTTTCATAAAATTTATTAAACTCATTATTTTCATTATAATACTTCAATTGCTCTTTAGTGAAAAATAAAAATTTAACATTACCAATTTCAAAATCTCTCTCAATGTGTAAATTAAAAACCGGAAAATAATAATTATAGTTTTGCACCTTAGAATCAATTTGTTCTTTTAGATAAAAGAAAAAATCAATGGTAGACTTGCAACTATTCTTAACATCTATAATCCATTTATAGGAAATATCTTCTAAAAAATCAAATGAACATAATGGTTGAAAATGAAATTTATAAACTGATTTCAAAAATGTTCTATATAATCCCAAATTCTGTTTGTCAAAACTAAACTCCTTACCAGAAGACTTTATCGACTGAATATACTTGTTGCCGTTTGGCAATAAGCTAGAAATAACGAAATAGTCACCAACGATATCATCCAAAACTATAATTGGTTCAGTTTGAGCCAATGAACCTTTATGCTCTTGGGGCGATTCTTCTTTAGATGTTTCAGCTTTTATAACATCTACAAAATGGTATGCTTGTCTATTTATTTCATCAATTTCCATTTTTGTAAATTCTAATCAAAGTGACGTGCGTTTCATTTTTTAGGCTTGCAGGACCGGGTAGCTTACGCCCCCTAAGAACCGTACGTGCGACTTTCACCGCATACGGCTCAAGCACTTTTAAGGCCAACCTTGTTAGGGTAGACCCGGCTATTGTTTTTACCTCTGCAAACAAAAGTAGTGATTTGTTTGCTATTCAAAGCTAAACGTTTCCTTAAGGATACCCTTTTCTCAAAATATGAATCAAATTCAGACAGGTAAGGATTGGCCTTCTGAGCGATTTTAACATGATATCGAATAGGTACCATACCGATTTTATATAAGCGGTAGGAATATATACCTTTATAAGATACACGTTTATCGGAAAAATGATTGCCCAAAAAGTACCTTTTGAACACCCACCTGTGGCCTTTGTCACCATGCTGGCGGGTAGCCCATTTCCAGGTTTGTCCGAAGATGAATACCTCCAGTTTTCTGAAGGTATTCTTTGAGCAAATACCCTTGTGATAGTTTGACCATCCCCGGATAACCGGGTTTAGTTTTCGTATAAGGGCATGAGCAGGCAGTCCATGGCTCTCGCGTATGATGAGTTTTATCTTATCTTTGAAAGCCTGTACAGATTTCCGTGATGGTTTTATCAGCAGTTTACCCTTGTACTTACGGATATGCTGTGATAAGAAGTCAAAGCCCTGGTCAATATTGGTTATTTTGGATTTCTCATCAGAGAGCCTAAGCCCCCGTTCTTTGAGGAATTCCTTAACAAGTGGTATGATTTGATTAGTAATTACCTCTTTATCCTTAGCGGTAATAATAAAATCATCGGCATACCTTACAAAATTGACTTTCTGGTTTTTCCACCTTGGAAACTGTTTGTTTATGGTGGTTTCCAATCCGTCAAGCACCATATTCATGATGATTGGGGATATGATACCGCCTTGTGGAGTACCTTTAAGGGAGGGGAATAACCTACCTTTCTGGATATATCCTGCTTTGAGCCATTTATCAAGAATGGATTTGTTGACCGGGATATGGTTTAATATCCACTGATGGTCAATTTCATCAAAGCAGGCCTTGATGTCGGCTTCATACACCCATTGTGCGCAATTTTTACGGCACAGGATAAGAAAGCATTGTGCAATGGCATCGGCACACGAACGTTTTTCCCTAAACCCATAAGAATTTAGGTCGGCCATTGTTTCGGCCAGAGGGACAAGAGAAATCATGTGCAGGGCTTGCATAGCCCTGTCATCCATGCACGGGATGCTTAAGGGGCGTTTTTTGCCATTCTTCTTAGGGATATATATCCTACGTAAAGGTTTAGGGGTGTATCCCCTGTTCTTAAGGTTTTCAGCTGCGACGAGTTTATCATACCCGTCTATCCAGATTTTATGGTCAACACCGGGGGTTTTGCCTCCCTTGTTGTTGGCCACCCGGAATACAGCCAATAGTTTAGCATAAAAGGATTTGGTAATGAGAAACATCAGGGCTTTAGCTTTGCCCCAGCGTTTCTCTTTAACAGCCTTGGCAATACGTCTTTGCAGCCTGTTCACCCGTTGAATAACCTTTCGCCATATAATGAGGTTCCAGTTATCGGTTTGGTGTGCCAGTGCACACGATGAATTTTCATTCTCGTTCATTTGCTTTCCAGCATTTACAGGTTCTAAAAAGTATCATGCCATAAAGTACCAGACAGAGGTGGGCTGGTTTTCACCTGTGGCGATGTTGTGGCCACTATCCCTGACATTACATCAGGGCATTCGCTTTGTCTGTCCTCTCTGTACGGTGTTTCCCCATGCCTTGCGGTTAGGGTTTTTGATCCCGCTGTTACAGGAAAAGAGAGCACCGTGCTTCCATGTTCCATGTAAATAACAAAAGATACAGGTTTAGGCCTATCCTGTCCACCGGCTGGGCAACATCCCCGTAAACGCAACGTTAACCACGTTTAACCTGCCAGCTTACCATTTTGGTACAAGGCGTGTCATCCTCTTTTTCGCCCTTACGCCATCTCGATGGTTTCGGAATATTTACCTGAGTTGGCCATGCCTGCTCACCCCAGCCCTAAATCGGTTTTTGAGGCCCCGAAGACTATCCGCTTCACAGCTTATAGCCCCGCCATAGGGTATACAACCCGGCGTTTGGTACTCGTTTCCCGGAGCTTCAACCGGTAATAGCTGCACTATACACCAGTTGTCCGGTAAGGGTACTGTTGAGGGAACAACAGGTTTTATCAAAGAACAATCCTTTGTAAAACAATTATTTACACGACTTCAAGTCGCAATAACGGTTTGCGGTATGAAACGTGCCGGATTGCGGGGCTGCGTCTGTATCCACCGTGACAAAACCACGAGGCGGGACGAAATGCTCGAAAACCCACTGAAACCGGCATGTTTTATGACCGCGTGTTAGCAAACGTTAATATTATATTTCTTAAAGTATTTCAATATCAAATGCAAAATTACTATCATCAATTTTTGCGGGATTAAATCTAATTTTTTTACCTGTCCAATATCTTTTATTAATATCTTCTTCGATTACATAAGTTCTTGAAAAAAAGTACTCTACACCATCTTCTCCTTTAACAAATCCTTTATCATTATTCAAGTATATAATCTCTCCATCAATCTTACCTGGTATGCAAGCTTGGGCGATTATCTCATTTGAAACATTTGTTACCCTTCTAACCCATTCCCCTTCTTCAAGACTTCTGTTTTTATCAATTCTTTCTGTTTCTCGGAGATTATGAGTTGGAATATCTTGTTGAATACAATATGCATAGTCAAATTTATAAGTTGTTCCTCTTCGACCTGTACCAGCCTCAATAACATATAAGAGATTAAATTCTTGTGATTTAGTCATGTATTTATATAATACTGGTGCATTGTTAGGAAACTTAAATTTAAATGTTCCTCGACTTTTACAAGTTTTTGCTAAGCTTTTAAGAAATTCTCTTTCCTGTTCAGAATAGAGGTTTACTATTCCATCACAATGAGATTCTAATGCAGTAATGGAATGTTCTTTGGTTATTTTAGAAGAACCCCCATTTTCTTGATATGCAATATTCATTGTCATATCAAGTAATTGAATTAGTCTACGCATATTACCGCCAGAACCATTAATTAATTGTTCAATACAATCCCCATAAATACTATTAGAGTTTATATCGAACAAGTCTTCAGCTTTATATAATAAGGTTTCTTGTCCACTATTTAAATAGTTATTGATTAGTGAAATTGTCTTGGTTCTATAATTTCTATAACTTATTAGCTCATCAACGGATTCATCTAGCGGAACAATATCTCCATATCTTGTTTCTGTTAAAATATCAGAATACGAATTTGGATATATTGCTATTTTAGTTCTAATAAATTCTGAAGTCCTGAACTGATTCATTAATATTTCAAAGAATGCATCATTTTTCTCATCTCTGAAAAATCTTTTATCAAGAGTTCCTGCCTCATCAATCAATAATAATATTTTGCCTCCTGAATCAGAAAGAAGCATCTCGAAACAATTAGTTACGTCCTTAATCCCGGGATTAGTTTTGGCTTTAATTTCAACTACTACATTCTTTTGCAACTTTGATGAAGCTTCAAAAAAACTATGTTTAATTTTTCCTTCAAGTCCAAATTCTGTCGAAATCCTTTTTACATACTCCTCAGAACCTAGCTTTAGCAATAAATCAGCTGTTGCTGATAATTTTGTATCAAAATACAAGTCTCTTGGCAACTTTTTTATCCCTTCATGAATATTTGCCATCTCTTTTGCATTCTGTAAACGAAGATATATAGTAGATAATTCCTCTATTATCTTTTTTATAATTTCTGCATAGATAATATTTGGCTCTTGGATATGTTGAAAATCATTTAGTTTAAGAAATACGGGTAATATTAATTCCTCATCTTCTAGCAATCTTGGAATCATACTAAATAAGTAAAATGCATGATTTGCTCTGAGAAACATTGTCTTTCCAGAACCCATTCTGCCCTTGACTATAGAGTTTTCAAAATCAGTTGGTAAACTTAAACCAGTTAGCGGATTAATAAATAATGATAAAATATCACTTAAATTATACTCATCCGCATTTCGAGTTTTAAATGGTCTTTGTCTATATAATTGTTCCATTGTAGGTGGTTGTTTTTAATGTTTGCTAACGTTAAGTATATGGCAAGTAGGCGATTGCGGGCTTTAAACTTATCAAACCGCTACAAAGTTGAAGCGGGCTACAACCCTTGAATTTACTACTATTACGCCTATTTGCTATATACATTGTTGTAGGGCGTTTTTCCTTATTATTTTTATCATTCTATAAATCACGTATCCAATTAATATCAGATTAATCACATGCCATATATTAATCCCTATCGAACTTGCTTTTTGCCCAAAGGTCATGCTTTCCAAGCTCCAATATTCACCTTTACTTTCATCGTATAAATCATCGTAACTCATTAGCATCATTACAAAAAATATGTAAACAGCTAAATCAAAAAGAATAATTCCTATCGTGATTAATATGTTCTTTATTGTGAAAATCTTTTTCATATACTCTACATTGTTGTAGGCGTTTATTTTTTATATATCTCTTTCAATTCACTCTCAATATCTGTGTTACTCCATAAAACTGGATTATCAATCCCGTTAAATAGAATCAAGCCCCAGGCATCCTTCATTTTTGTCAAATCAATTATATAATTTGACTTATCTGCCTTAACAAAATTGATAAATCTTTTTTCTCTGGGTGCGAAAAATGTTGGAATATCAAGTTTTTCCAATGTATCAATCGCTAACTGGTCATAATATTGATTGTCACTCACTACTTCGTTCCAATCGTCACCCATCTCCACCTGCTGTTTATTAATCCAAGATGTATCAGGAATCACTGAAATTGCACATGATTTATTAATCAAACGTATCTGTGCGGTGTCCTTAATTTGAGTTTTTGATAATGCAAAATCCAATTTTATATGACTATGAAAATTTCCACCTTCCAATTTTCTGTCTTGAACAGTTAATGTATCAATATCTGTAATCTCAGATGCTTGAACAAGTTCAGGGCTTTTAGTATTCATAATACTGTCTTTTATGTCATTTTGATTATCAGTCTGACTCTTTGAGTTAGATTGGCAAGAATTCAGAATCAAAATTATACTCAACCCAATCAAGTATGACAATTTTATCAAGTTTTGTTTTTCTATCATATCTGTAATTTTCATGTTTGTAGGATTCTCTTAAATGCCCTAACCGGGTAGCTTACGCCCCCTAAGAACCGTACGTGCGACTTTCACCGCATACGGCTCAGGCACTTTTAAGGCCAACCTTGTTAGGGTAGACCCGGCTATTGTTTTTACCTCTGCAAACAAAAGTAGTGATTTGTTTGCTATTCAAAGCTAAACGTTTCCTTAAGGATACCCTTTTCTCAAAATATGAATCAAATTCAGACAGGTAAGGATTGGCCTTCTGAGCGATTTTAACATGATATCGAATAGGTACCATACCGATTTTATATAAGCGGTAGGAATATACACCTTTATAAGATACACGTTTATCGGAAAAATGATTGCCCAAAAAGTACCTTTTGAACACCCACCTGTGGCCTTTGTCACCATGCTGGCGGGTAGCCCATTTCCAGGTTTGTCCGAAGATGAATACCTCCAGTTTTCTGAAGGTATTCTTTGAGCAAATACCCTTGTGATAGTTTGACCATCCCCGGATAACCGGGTTTAGTTTTCGTATAAGGGCATGAGCAGGCAGTCCATGGCTCTCGCGTATGATGAGTTTTATCTTATCTTTGAAAGCCTGTACAGATTTCCGTGATGGTTTTATCAGCAGTTTACCCTTGTACTTACGGATATGCTGTGATAAGAAGTCAAAGCCCTGGTCAATATTGGTTATTTTGGATTTCTCATCAGAGAGCCTAAGCCCCCGTTCTTTGAGGAATTCCTTAACAAGTGGTATGATTTGATTAGTAATTACCTCTTTATCCTTAGCGGTAATAATAAAATCATCGGCATACCTTACAAAATTGACTTTCTGGTTTTTCCACCTTGGAAACTGTTTGTTTATGGTGGTTTCCAATCCGTCAAGCACCATATTCATGATGATTGGGGATATGATACCGCCTTGTGGAGTACCTTTAAGGGAGGGGAATAACCTACCTTTCTGGATATATCCTGCTTTGAGCCATTTATCAAGAATGGATTTGTTGACCGGGATATGGTTTAATATCCACTGATGGTCAATTTCATCAAAGCAGGCCTTGATGTCGGCTTCATACACCCATTGTGCGCAATTTTTACGGCACAGGATAAGAAAGCATTGTGCAATGGCATCGGCACACGAACGTTTCTCCCTAAACCCATAAGAATTTGGGTCGGCCATTGTTTCGGCCAGAGGGACAAGAGCAATCATGTGCAGGGCTTGCATAGCCCTGTCATCCATGCACGGGATGCTTAAGGGACGTTTTTTGCCATTCTTCTTAGGGATATATATCCTACGTAAAGGTTTTGGGGTGTATCCCCTGTTCTTAAGGTTTTCAGCTGCGACGAGTTTATCATACCCGTCTATCCAGATTTTATGGTCAACACCGGGGGTTTTGCCTCCCTTGTTGTTGGCCACCCGGAATACAGCCAATAGTTTAGCATAAAAGGATTTGGTAATGAGAAACATCAGGGCTTTAGCTTTGCCCCAGCGTTTCTCTTTAACAGCCTTGGCAATACGTCTTTGCAGCCTGTTCACCCGTTGAATAACCTTTCGCCATATAATGAGGTTCCAGTTATCGGTTTGGTGTGCCAGTGCACACGATGAATTTTCATTCTCGTTCATTTGCTTTCCAGCATTTACAGGTTCTAAAAAGTATCATGCCATAAAGTACCAGACAGAGGTGGGCTGGTTTTCACCTGTGGCGATGTTGTGGCCACTATCCCTGACATTACATCAGGGCATTCGCTTTGTCTGTCCTCTCTGTACGGTGTTTCCCCATGCCTTGCGGTTAGGGTTTTTGATCCCGCTGTTACAGGAAAAGAGAGCACCGTGCTTCCATGTTCCATGTAAATAACAAAAGATACAGGTTTAGGCCTATCCTGTCCACCGGCTGGGCAACATCCCCGTAAACGCAACGTTGACCACGTTTAACCTGCCAGCTTACCATTTTGGTACAAGGCGTGTCATCCTCTTTTTCGCCCTTACGCCATCTCGATGGTTTCGGAATATTTACCTGAGTTGGCCATGCCTGCTCACCCCAGCCCTAAGTCGGTTTTTGAGGCCCCGAAGACTATCCACTTCACAGCTTATAGCCCCGCCATAGGGTATACAACCCGGCGTTTGGTACTCGTTTCCCGGAGCTTCAACCGGTAATAGCTGCACTATACACCAATTGTCCGGTAAGGGTACTGTTGAGGGAACAACAGGTTTTATCAAAGAACAATCCTTTGTAAAACAATTATTTACACGACTTCAAGTCGCAACAACGTTTGACAATATGAAACGGTTGGGTTTTCGGAGCGCGTTACTATCCACCGTTGGAGAAAGTTAAAGCGAGAACCAAACTCTCGCAAACAACTGAGCCCCAACTGTTTTATATTGTGTGTTGTGCATATGTGCCTTTTTAATATCCAGTAAATCTCTGAAATATTCTTAACTTAGAATCAAGCTTGAAATATTTATCACTCACTATAATTGTCTCTTTATCCACAATTTTAATTAATATTTTTTTGGACAGGACTGTTTTCCCTTTTCCGTCAAATTGGTTTGTAAAGTGAAGTTCAGATTCATAATAATCTGTCCTTTTTATAAGTTTTGAATTCGAGAAAATTGATGAATCCAAATTGGTAAATTGAAATCTCATATTATTTGTCAATGAATCATTTTCCTGAATGAATTCAATCGGAAAAACGGCAAACCAAATAGTACTCCAATCCTTTGAAATCTCCGTATAAAACAACTTATCACCTTTTATCGACCAATCTTCTTTAGTTGTTTCTGAATCAAGGCAGTAAAAGTTTCCAGTAATTTCTATCTGTCCAAATGTGGAGATAGTTTGTAATATTGCAATTAATAGAATAATACGTTTTACCATAAGCTATTTTTTAATCATCCCACCAATTTGTCAAGCAATGTGATGAATCAATCCCGATATTTTTAATTTCATATCCCATACTTACAAATCCGCCCATTATATTTATTGCTTTAATTTTCAAATCCTTTGGCATGTTAGAGTTTGAAAAAATATCAAAATTCTTAACGCTATTATAAGATTTATCTGGAGTATAGATAAAAATTATATTTGTCATATTGTGAACAATTGCACCATTTTCGCCATCGCAATTATATGTTGGTTGAATTCCCTTTTTGAAAATTTGCTTTTCCAAATCCACGAAATGCTGCCAATTGGTCGCAGGAATAATAAAAGAGGTGTCAGTCAACGTGATTTTTTTGAACTTTTTAAAATAAGAAGAACTATCGTGTGATACAGATACTATCAAAACGCTATCGGTCTTTTGAATATTAATAAACTCCTCTGAATATCCAGCTTCTCCAATTGAATAGCGAGTTTGAATCAACAAAGTCCCATCATTCTTTATCAATTTACCAATCAAACTACTCTTAGTATTTTTAATCCTTTGAGCGTTTAGATTACCAAATATTAATGAAATCAATATAATAACGAATATTCTCATGTTGCAGTGTCTCTTTGGCATTATGCACAACGTTGAGTGTATGATTTCGTAAGGGATTGCGGGCTTCAAACCTGTCAAGTTACCACCCAAATTTGATGCGGGTGATACCGCTCGAAAACCTCTGAAACCCTTATGAATTATACACATTGTTGTAAACTGTTGCTTATTCATACTGTCTTGATATAATCTTTCCTGTTTCATTTCCTTCTTGTGTTCCATCAGGAAAGTATAAAATGTAATCGAACATATCATCCATATTTTTAGTCACTTCTTGTCCAGCTTTTAAAGACTTCACTATTTGTGGGTCATTTTGAAGAAGTCCTTTTATTTCTTTATCATTCCACTTCACAACTTCAACCCACATCCACTCTCTTTCACCTGCAACATTTTCAAATGGAAACTTAATCAACAAATGAGTGCCAACAGGCAACCCTTTTGAAAATTTATCATATAATTCTGGAATTTTTTCCTTTGCTTTTTCACTTGCAGCAAGTAATTCATCATCGTGACTTAAATATGTTACTTCGTCTTTTGAGCCAAAGACCTTTGCTATTAATTCGTCTTGTTTAATCTGTGGATTATTCTTTGGAAATCCGATTTCTATTATTCTATTTTGTGGGTCGCCTTCCTCCCAAATTCCCTGTTTTAAATTAATTTCCGCTTTTTTCTCTGCTTTCTCTTCAAGTGAATTAAGCAAATCGGTCTTTAATTCTTGATTTGAAAGTCCTTCAATGTCAATTAATAATTTTCCTTTTTTATCAATAGTTTTTTTATCAAGAAGAGTCTGTGCTGTAAGATTTATCAAGCTTAAAACACTTTGATTACTATGACACGATAAATTTTCAATACAAATATCAGGTAATCCAAATTTTAACATTCCTAAAGTGATTGCTCTACAATAATCATTTTTGGGATAAAGATGTATTGTAATATGCTTGCTTACATTTATGGAATTGTCGTTAATTAACCTGTTTTCATTCCAAAAGTCTTTTGTAAAGCATTCTCTCGTTTCCGAATCCCATATTATATCATTCTCGTTTACAATAAGTTCAGTAATCAGCTTATTTGCATTAATCATAGATGAAAGCAATCTATCCTCAGTGCATAAAAAGTCAAGAAGTATAACAAAATTAGATGTTTGTAAAATCTCCTTTTGCTCATCGCTTAATCCTCGACTGCAATGTCTAAGAAAATCAATGTCGGGAGCGGCAAAATCTTCCTTTACATTTAGAATTTCTTTAATTACAATTTGAGAACCTTTTACATTCTCAGGATTTGGAACAGAATCAGTTATTTCAAAATCGGAATATTTCTTTTGAACTAATTCTATTACATCTGATTTGGTCATATGAGAATCAGGAGTGTAATAAATCCCATATTCAAACAGTATTTGTTCATCGTTTAATTTTCCGTCTGGTACTTTTTTCTGTCCACTTGAACAGCTTGAAATCAAATTTGAAAAAATCATTCCTAATATTATAATCTTGTTTCTCATATGCAGGGTGTTTCTTGCAATTGTTTACAACGGTTTGCCGGTATGAAACGTTGCGCATTTCGAAGCACTTTCGTATCAAACCGTTGCTGCCGTTGATTAAATGTTATGTTGTTTAAATTTAGCACAATCCGCGCAATGTTTTATGACCGGCTGTTAGGGCACGTAAATTATTGTCTATCATTCTTTTGTCGTCCATGTAATACAATTTAATGCTCCCCCAAATTTAACAATATCAATCATATTTATTTGTGCAATCCTTCCTTTATAATCAGGATAGAATTTTTCAATCTGCTCGTATGCTTGTTTATCTTCATCAATTCCGAATTTTGGAAGAAGTATCAAGTCTTTTATTTGAAGGAAATTAAGATAAGCCCAATTACGTTTATTTTTCTTGTTTACTTTATAATCTATCGATTCTGTTTTTAATCCAGCCTGTTTTAGTCGATGGAGTATTACAGAATCATTTTTATAGTAATGATTAATCAAAACAGTATCATCATCAATGAACCGAATCATTCCGTCCGAATGTCCGTATTTATCCAATTTATCTTGTGGAATTAGCACGATTTTATCAATTTGAAATGTATCCTGAATCTTATTAATCAAGTCCGTTTTGGAGTAAAAAAGTCGATTTTCTTTAATAATCTTTTCTGTCAGAATAACGCAATCAGATGATTTTACAAAATTTCCACCATCTATTATTAGGTCTGATTTTTCAGTCGAAAGATTTATTGAATTACAAACAATATCAGGATAGGTTTTTAAATCTCGACTGCCTTTCCAGTTACCTTGCAAATAGTCAGGGTCGTAGCGATATTCTATGAATTTTTTATCATTGATTTGAATTGGCATGTAATCTCTCGCCCAAATGTCTTTTGTGTCAGGCAGGAATTTATACTTTGCTCCAAAAGTATCAAGTGTCGAAATTATTTGTTTCGAAGTCACTGAAAATCGGGAATCCGTTTTAAGCAATTCGGAAAAATAGATTGTATTTGTGTCTCTATCTGATATCATTGTTTTAAATCGTAACCTAAAAATTCATTTGACATCTCTTTATTATTGAATCCTTTCGCAATTTTTTCAGAATCTGAAAATTGTTTCCTATCAAATAACTGAGGATTTACAATGAATCTATAACACGCTGTTTTAAAATATTCTGGTTTATCACAATCTAATTTTGGATTAGGTTTATTTAATCCTTGTCTGAATGTCTTGAAAATAGTTAAAGTATCTTTTTCTTTATCAGCTATTCCAAATCGATTATTTAAAATATCCACATTGTTTAGATGCTCCATAATTGAAAACATTACCCTACGTGGGCCATTTATAAATATGCTTTTTGAAGTATCTATATATTCAACTCCCCTAATCAGAATACCTCCAAATCCTAAGTCTCCTTTTATAGTAATATCAAATCCTTGGTTGTGAAAACGCCATTTCCCGGCAGACACATCATGAACATGTGTAAATGCATCTTGATGTTCTGGGGAATAATAGTAAAACTCTATCTCTGTAAAGTTAAATTGTGCATCATTCACAACTAATATTTTTTCTAGTAAAATCAGAGTTGCTAATCTATCAAATTCACTCTCTATTTTTCTATCGTTTATCTGGAATACCATGGTTCATTTTTATGTGCCCTAACATCCAAATATACTTACCTTTTTCCAGAAAGGTAACTATATTTCGCGTATGTCGTAAGTTGTTTGTTAAGCGTAAAATATTGTTTATGAGTATTATAGCTTGTATTGTTATATTTTCTGATAGTTTGCTTCATAAGTACGAAATATATGGATATTTTACTATATCACCAAATCATCAATCGGACTTTTTATTTTTACCAGGTCGTTATTGGCTATATGTGTGTATATTTCAGTTGTCTTTATGCTGCAGTGGCCTAATAGTTTTTGTATGTATCTTATGTCTGTGCCTGATTCAAGAAGTTGAGTGGCAAAGGTATGTCTCAGCAGGTGCACGTTTCCTCTCTTTGTGATGCTGCACTGTTTTTTTATTCTTTCAAATATCTTCCATACACTCCCTGCACTGTATTGTTCCCCTTTCTGCCCTTCAAACAGCCAGTATTTCGGTTTATATTCTTCAATATACTCATGAATATATCTGAAGGTGGTTTCTGCCAGTATGCTTATCCTGTCCTTTCTTCCTTTACCCTTGTATATAAAAACGGTTCTTCGTTCAAAATCAATATCGCTTAATCTAAGATTAATCAATTCGCTTCGACGTAAACCAGCCGAAAATATTAGTGATACAATACATTTATGCTTACTGTTCTTAATTCCTGTCAGAATATTTTGTAATTCGTTTTTATTGAGTACCACCGGTTCGTTTCTTGTAATTTTTGCACGGGGCAGATTATAAATTTCGCGAGGCCTGTCAAGCGCTTTTTCATAGTAATACTTTATGGCATTTATCAATTGGTTTTGTGTGGTGGCCGAGATACCGTTTTGCCTGATTTCCCAAAGCATATAATTTACAATGTCCGTTTTTGTCAATGCGCTGATATCCATTCCGTAAAAATATGCCAGGAAACGTGTAAACATAGATATATAACATTTGGCCGTATTTGGGCTTTTCCTTTTCAGAAGAAGCATGTTTTTGTAATCCTGCATACAATCCTTGTTTATTGGTTTTCCGTAATACCAGCAGTTTGCCGCCGGGTTACTTCTATTCCCCGGTCTGTTTATATTTTTAATACTTAAGGTACGGCCCCGGGCAATAAAAAATTCTTTTAATTTACGGTAATTTTCATCAGTTGAAGGGAACAGCCATTGTCCTGTTTTATTCAGATAAAAGGCGCCTTCAATACACTTTAATTCTTCTGTCCACTCAGGCCTTGCGTCTTCCGGAAGATCAATGTATATTTTTTTTCTTCGCGCACAATTAACCATACGTACCATACCCTGTTTGGCTGCGCACTGTTTTGCCCTATTAAAAAATTCTTTCGTGTCAATGTAAGCAAGTCCTTTGAACTTATTGAATATTTCTCCCAGGTTTTCAGGAGTGTTTTTTACATAAATCTGTTTGCGCTCTTCACACCATCTTCGGCCATTAAGCTGTTTTACCAGGGTTTTAAAAGGCTCTTTCATGGGGAATGATATGGCTATCATTTCACCTTCCGGTTTATTATAACGATAAAGTCGAATACAATCTTTTTCCATTTCTTTAGGTTTTTGAGAGACATCCTGTTTTACCGATAGGCAACAAGTGTAACTTGCCAAAATTAATTGTCAAAATAAGATAAAAAACCTCATTAACAGGGATTCTCAAAAAAAATAAAGCTGAATAAACGTTTAATATTTTTTAAACGCTTATTTTAGTAAAATATTAATACAATTCTTTTATGCAAAGCAAAAAAACCTGTTTATATTGTGGAAAAAAGCTTGTAGGACGTCCGGATAAAAAATTTTGTTCAGGCACGTGCCGCTCGAAGTATTGCTACTCTGTGAATGCTGAATTTAATGCACATAAATCCAACGTTCACGTAATGCTGCGCAGGAACCGTGATATCCTTGCCGAATTGAATCCATCGGGCAAGTGCATTGTTGATAAGCAAATTTTGGAAGAAAAAAAATTCAATTTTAATTTTTTAACCTCTGTTTACCGAACAAATGGCGGCCATGTGTACTGGTTTTGCTACGATTATGGGTTTCGCAAACTTCTTAAAAACAACAGGTACCAGCTTGTAAAATGGCAACCATATATGGATCAGGCTACCTCTATGGTTGTAACGTAATATGACTTTTGAATAAAAATGCTTCTGCAATTTAACATGTTTATTTGCCAGATAGCTTGTTTCCTTAATTTAGGAATAAGCAGGTAAGTTTTATGCCAATTGCCAGCTTTCTACAATGCATTTACATCAAAAATGCTTGATTTCAGGCATGCTTCCGCCCCCTCAGTCACAGGCGGTTTTTAGGCTATATGGCTGATTAGGCGGGGGTAACAAGCCAACAAGATAGAAATAATATTTTACATTTTAATACTCCGGACATAAAATTTTTTTTGATTTAAAATTATTGGAATGATTTCCCCTTTGTATATCTGTTAATATTCCACATAATATATCAATATGGACTTAGTTGCTGCTATTCTTTTTTCGGAAGTCTGCGATTTTCTCTCACCGGAAGATTTAACCTGCCCTATTCATAAATACACAGTTTAATCTGTGTTAAAGCAGAGCCTGTCCCGGTTTTAGCGGGATTAACCCGATTTAGTTACACTTGGTTTTTGAAAAAAAGTTAGTGTAACTTAATCGTAACCAGTTTCATAAAAGAAATTTATGAATTAAACAGGTTAAATAGATTGCTGGCGTTGGATGTACAGTTCATCTGGTTTTCTGATTTTGAAAAAGGATCCAAAATTCTTAAGCTGGCCGGACTGACCAGACAGTTCTTCCGAACTGCCCCGCCATTTAAAGAATATTTGCCCGGGAGGTAATTACCTATTAGTATTCGATTTGTACTTAGGTTGAAAAAGTTCCGGTACCGTTACAATAAAAATCAAAACTTCACCCGGTGTACCCCGGGTTTTTTTCATTTGGCAACATTCACAAAGCTTGCTTGAGATCATACAAATAATCCTTTAAATCAGGGATAAATTGAGCAGAGCAAAGTCATAGTTCAACAATGAAGTGTTAATCATGTAATATCTGACCCGGATACAATCCCCCATGTTGTGTAGATTGGCGTATTATCAGTTCATGGTGCATAATAATGGAACGGGTCAAATTTTGTGATTGCTTAGTATTTAATTGATTAATCAGTGTCTTTGCCGCTATTTCACCCATTTCGAAGCCCTTATAATCAACAGTGGTTAGATTTGGTTCTACTACCATAGATATTGGATCGTTATTAAATCCGGCAAAGAGCATGTCATCCGGAATTTGTACTTTGTTCTTTTTAAGTTGAAGCATGCAGCCTACGGCACATGAATCATTAGCAACAAAAACACCATCTGGTTTAGTTTTCATATTTAACATATGAAGTGCAGCCTGATTTCCTTCATTGAAACTTAAGTCAGTAACCAGCACATTTTCAGGATTAAAATGTAATGAGTGATCTATGATGGCTTGTTTAAAACCATTAAATCTGTCGAGATAAACATTTCTGGAAAGGTTTCCTGTTATATGAAACAGATTTTTACAGCCTTGCGTTATTAAATGAGAAGTAACCTCATAAGCTGCTTTAAAATTATCAATAACGATAGTAGAACAATTTTTAAGTTCTGTTACCCGGTCAAAAAAAATAAGTGGGATTTCTTTTTGAATGAAGGGTTTGAAATGATCTGTTTTGTTAACATCATAAGCCAGAGATACCATAAGGCCGTCAACTCTGTTACTAAACATGGTTGCAGCATTCTTTATTTCTTTACCTGCCAATTCCAGAGATTGGCTTATAATCAGGTTATATCCTAATTCACTGGCAACTTTTTCGATACCTGCAATTACATCTGACATAAATGAACTGTTTAACCTTGGAACGATAACTCCAATGGTATTGGTCCGGCTGTTTCTTAAATTGCTTGCAAATGTATTGGATCTGTACCCCAGCTTTTTGGCTATATCCCTAATCTTTTTTCTGGTGGGCTCACTGATAGAAGGATTATTTTTCAATCCTCTGCTTACCGTTGCAGGAGAGATATTAAGCTGTTGGGCTATGTCATAGATTGTAATTTCCGTTTTCTTCTGCATAGGTAAATTTAATTCAAAATACGGAATTTCTTTTATTAAATGCAATTGGTTGCATTACTTATTTATTAAAAAAAGAAATAAAATAATTGAATATGAATTATATATATCATATTTATTATTTTTAATTCGAAGTAAATCAATTATATGAAATATATTATGCAATCGGTTGCATAAATCAGAACTATTTCTTATTTTTGAAAAAATCTATTTTAATTCTGAACCATAAAGCAGTTGATAAAAAATATCATTCCTAACAGACAAAATAATTTGTTTATCCACTACGTGGAATTCAAAATTTACATATTGCTTTAATACAATAATGTATCTTCCCGCTTTATAGCGGGAAATTTCCGCGTAGCGGATATAGAATTGCAGAAAGAAGCAACCCTAAAAAAAGTGATACCTCGTAGAGGTTCGACACTATGTAATGCTTAAAGAATTTATTTGCAAATAGCCGGAAAGTATTGAAATAATTGAAATGGACGAAAAAGAGCTTACAATGAATTCAGTCGGCTATATCAAAAGGAAAATATATTATTAAACATTTTAAAACGGATAAAATGGAACCTGCCTATAAAGTCAATAATCCCGATTTTGAATTAAGCCCTTTTACAGGAATGACTAAAAAACATTACATCGACCTGGCAAAATATCTGTTGGAAAGAGCATTGAAACATGTTGACTCTATTGAAACCCCTTTATCTTTTCCAACCATACCCGGAAAGACCTATCCTCAACCCGGGGCGCCGGATTGGCGATACCGTTCGGTAGAATTTGAATCTTTGGAACGGACTTTCACACTGGCAGGTCCATTGATTCATATTGATCCTGAAACTACTATCAATAATCTTAATTTAAGGGATTATTACAGCTTACAATTTTATAATACATTTACCCCCGGACATAAAAATTCCCTCCCGTTGCCGGAAGATCTACCTGACTCAAATTATCAATTTACCTGTGAGTTTGGAGGGTTGTTTAAAACATTATTGCTTCTTCCGGACACCATTTGGACTCACTATAGCCAACAACAAAAAGATGATATGGCAATAACCATATCCAAATGGGCACACCACCGCACAACCCAGAATAATTGGAGAATTTTTAATATAGTTGCCCTTTCTTTTCTAAAGAAATACGGATATCCAATTGATGACGATTTGTTAAAAAGTCATCTTTTGTGGGTGTTATCTTATCATTCAGGGGATGGATGGTACCTGGAACAAACCTATAATTACTATTCTATTAGTTTATTTATTGTATACTCGTCTATATGGAACAGGACGTTCGGTGACGAATATTACCCCGAAATTTCCGAAATCATTGAAAGATCTGCCCAAAAATTAATGGGTTTTATAACGAAATTTTTTGCCAGGGACGGATACCTTAATATGTGGTCAAGAAGTATCTGTTACCGGACATGGATTTCGGGTGCTTTCCCGATTGCATTCATGCTTAAGAATAGATCGTTGCTTGATGCGGGTTGGGCCAGAAGACTTTGCTCCGGTTCGTTATTACAATTTGTTACGAAACCTGAATTCTATTGTAATAATATCCCCAGTCTCGGATTTTACGGCCAAAAAGAATATATGGTGCAGGATTACAGCTGTGCCGGTAGTCCGTTCCTGATGTTTTTACCATTCATTAACCTTGCTTTGCCGGACGATTCACCTTTTTGGACAGCCAAAGAAAATGAGGGGATTTGGGAAAAACTGGGAATTAATTCAGTCAGAACTGTGCTGGAAAGTCCGGGACTTGTACTGGTTAATCATGGGAAAACAGGAACATCAGAAATTATACCCGGAAAAGTCTACTATGATGATCCAAATTATTCAAAACTTGTATATAATACACATTTTCCATGGGAAGATCACAATCCACAGGGTGGAACTGCGATGGAATATAGTTATCGCAGTCTTGATCCACGAGATGTGAGAGGTGATGATGTAAACTTTTATCTTACAGGAAAAACAGTTGAAAATGATCCGGATAAGAACCAGGAATATACGATCGCGCAAAGCATGTTATTTAACGGTGTACGCGAAGGTGTGTTATACCGTCAGGCCATAATGAGAAGGCCGCCAAATAACGGGTTAGGGTACATTATCGATCTTGCGGATATAACTATTCCAGGGGGGATCGTCAGAGTTGATCGTTCCCGTTTGGCATTCGAATACGAACTCACTCTCGGACATTTCGGAATGCCTCATTTTAAGGGACAAAAAGCTGATATCTTCCAGTTTGAAGATGAAACAAAAAAGGTAATCACGGCATCGATACCCGGACGACAAATTGCCTTAATTTCGTATGGTGGATGGGATAAATTGGATGTATTAGTCCATGCAAACAGAAATGCCGAAACCGATCAGAGCACCGTAATTTATGCTTATAAAAAAAGGATGCAGAAAAATCCTCCCATGGAACTGATGATTACTGTGATGCTGCATAAAATGGACAACAATGAATGGACAGAAGAAGAATTATCTCCCATAAAGGAAATAAAAATTATGGATATAACGCCCAACTATTCAGTATTGGGAGCATCCATCGTGTTATTTAATGACGAAAAATATGAAATCGATTTTAAAGATATCGATGGGAAACGAATGTGTTAAATTAACTTTGCTGGCAACAGCATTTTTTTAAATAACCAATTGACCATATTTCGAACACTAAGTTTATACAGTTTTCTTATAACCGGATGCAAATTCAGAAGGCGTTTTGCCAAAATGATCATGAAAACATTTTGAGAAATAGGATGGTGTAGAGAAACCCGTTTCAAAAGCAATTTCCGAAATACTTAATAGCCCTTCCATTACCATCTGTGCCGCTTTCTTTAATCTGATGGTTCTTATGAATTCTACAATAGATAAGCCGCTTATTGCCTTAATTTTTCGATAGGTTTGTACCCTGCTTAAGGATACACAATTGGCTAACTGATCAACACTTAAATTAGTGTCAGTTATGTTCTTTTCAATAAAAGTCATTACTTTTTGCATAAAATTCTCATCAAGTTTATTAGACAGGGTATCTTGCGGAATTAGAGATGTTTCGTTTTTATATCGAGAATAGATTGCTTCCTTAAAGCTAATAAGCCGCAATAGTTGCGCTTTAAGATGATCGATATTAAACGGCTTAACCATATATACATCTGCCCCCATCTCCAATCCTTCAATTTGATTTTCTACTGAAGCTTTGGCGGAAAGTATTAAAACAGGTATGTGTGAAGTAATCACCTGGTTCTTTAATCTCTCACATAGTTCTAATCCGGATAAAACAGGCATTATTACATCCGTTATGATTACATCCGGAATCAGATTGGTGGCTATTTTCAAACCTTCCTCTCCGTCTTTGGCTGTTATAACATTGAATTCAGAGGATAATTCCTCAATCAGATAGTTTCTTATATCTTCTTCATCTTCTATAACCAGCAAGCGGTAATGAAATGAAGTCCCGGAAATATGACTGTTATTTTCCTGATTTAACGTAACATCCTTTAGTGGTTTAACAGAGGTTACTTCATTTAATGTATTTGTAATATTAAAATTATCCTGAATAACAGGGAGATAAATATCAAAACATGTTTCAAGATTAGGTTCACTTTTGACATCGATTTTTCCGTTATGCAACTCCACAAAACTTTTAACAATGGCCAGTCCGAGTCCGGTACCTTCAATATTCCTGTTCTGAATATTATTAACCTGGTAATATCTGTCGAATACGCTGCTTAAAGTTTCATTTGCAATACCTTCTCCGGTATTGATAACGGATAACTTAATATACTCTTTTTCTTCTTCCCTGCTTTTGGTTATGTTTACCATTATCATTCCATTTTCAGGGGTATATTTAAAAGCATTAGACAAAAGGTTAAATAGGACTTTTTCAATCATTTCTTTGTCTATTGGAATCTCCATGTGCTCAAACGAACAATTGGTTTTGAAATCAAAATGCATCGAATCTGCCAGGTTGTCAAATAACTGACAGATTTCATTTGTAAAGGTTACA
This sequence comes from uncultured Bacteroidales bacterium, assembly GCA_963781805.1. Lineage (GTDB taxonomy): Bacteria > Bacteroidota > Bacteroidia > Bacteroidales > UBA10428 > JAFGPL01. The sequence goes on along the minus strand of CAWAHF010000004.1, from coordinate 2,035,759 downwards.
ATCTCACATAACCGGAAATCGGGCTTTAATATTTTCTTCTCTATTTTGCTAAAATCCATCAACTCATTGGTAAGTTTGAGTAAGCGATTGCTGCTTTTTAGCACAAGCTTGATCTTTTCTATGTTTTTGATTGAAATCTCTTCTTCTTTAATAATTTTCTCAAGTGGATTTATTATCAGACTAAGCGGTGTTCGGAATTCATGCGATATATTGGAAAAAAATTCACTTTTCATTTTATCCAGTTCTTCAATTTTTTTTCTTTCAAACCGTTCCTTTTCCAGGATAGATTTCTGAAGAATTCTTTGAATTAATAATCTTCGATATATAAATAGTAAAATCATTACGAAAAGAAAATAAACGAAATAAGCAGTTTTGGTCAACCAAAAGGGAGGTAGATATTTAATTTTAATACTACGAATTCTTTTTACATCCTGTGTGTTAGCTAGCATAACATTTAAGGAATATTCCCCATGTTTTAAATTAGGTATGCTAAGACTCCGTTGATTTGAGGTTAATAAAATCCATTCATTGTTGTCACCAATCCGGTATCTGTAAAGTAACCTGCCGGGGTTTTTAAAATCCAGTCCGGCAAACTCAATACTGAGCGTGTGGTTATAGGGAACATTGATTGTTCTGCATTCATTTATATTAGCATTTATAACAATGGCGCCATGATATTTTTCCAATGGAACGATAGTCTTATTGTCAATTTTAATATCGGTAAAATAAAGAGGGGGATTTTGTCCGGAATTTTTTATAGAATCAGGATTAATCATAACCAACGCTTCATTTGTTGAAAACCAAACCAGACCATCAGGAGTATGGGCAACGGCATTAGGTATATATTGATTATAATTTTCTCTGTCAGAATAGAAATAGTTTTGTACAGATAAAATATTTGATTTAATTTCAGAAATACCATATGAAGTGGACACCCAACAATTGGAATTATCATCTTCAATAACATTATTAATATTTTCAGAAGCCAGGCCGTTGGATGAAGTAATTATTTTTAAGCTATCTGTTTTTATGTTCCAATAACACAATCCTGAATTCGTTCCTATCCAGATATTCTTACTTTTATCCATGTAAAAACATTTTATGTTATTCGTCGGTAGCCTATTATTCATAGCCAGCTTCTTACCGGAAAAACTGTTTTTAGAAATTTCATCCAGTTGAATAATACCTTCTCTGAGAGTACCCAACCAATATCTGTTTTTGTTTAGTTCTAATATTGATAAAACAGGCGAGGTGGGGAAATTGATTTCTTCTCTTCTTTCATCGTTGAAAATGCAAGTTGTTTTAATTTCTGATAACAGGCTTTCTGTATTATAGATAGTTGAAGAGCCTTGATCTAACTCAACGATATATAGGGATCCCCATAATCCGATCCAAAGACGACCGTCACTGTCTTCGTAAAACGTTGTAATATATGAATTTAACCCTGGGTTTTGTGTTAAGAGACTGTTGGCATCAATGGGTTTAACGCATGTTTTTAAATTGCCTTCAAGTAAGTTCATCGTTACTTTAGAAGGTACAACATATAAGCCGATTCTTCGGTATACAATCCACAGGTTCCCTGTTTTATCCTGGTAACAAAGTGTTACCTCATTATTTTGAAGTCGGAGTCCGGTAGTTGAGTTAACGGAATATTGCTTGAAAGTATGACTTTTCGTATCGAACAAATATATTCCGCTGCCATTTGTGGCAACCCACAGTTTATTTTTATCAGTTGATTGATTGACACTTAACATCTCCTTAAAATCATGGTTACTTTTTTGCCCCGGAAAGCTAAAATATTTTAAGTTGCTCTTTTGAAAGTATACTTTTGATAAAGCGGGTTGATTCATGCATAACCATACAATCCCGTTAGTATCCAGATACATCTTCTGGATAAAATCAGATTTTAAATTTTCCTGTTGTTTTTGATTATTTCGGTAATTTTCAAAGGAGATTGATCCTGATTTACTTTTTTCAAAAATGTACAATCCATTTCCAAACGTTGCTACCCACATATGATTCTGATCGTCAACAAGGGCAGACATTACCCTTTTGTCGCCAATTATTTTATTCACCTCGCGGATATACGAATTATTTTCGAGTTTATGCCTGGAGGGATCTACTAAAAATATGCCGCCATCCCAACTACTAACCATAAGATTGTGGTTGTACATTGAAATTCCACGTATGGAATTTTGAGAAAATGAATTAATATATTGAAACGTAAGTGTTTTTAAATTTAATTCGTAGAGTGCGCCATTGGTTCCCACCCATAAAGACTGGTTTCCCGGTTCATAAAACATGGTATTAACAACATTATCCTGGGGTGTTCTTCTATGCATCGAATCAGGAAGCAATATCTTCACTTGAAGTGTATTGGTTGGATTGAATTTTACGGGTAAATCAATGATTATTAATCCTATATTCGAAGCGGCCCAAATTTTACCCTGAAAAAGCAGTATTTGACGAATCCTGCAATTATTATCAAGGTTTAACTTCAACGGAAAAAGTTTTTCAATATGGGTATCATAATAAATAATATCATTAACCGACCCTATTAAAAAATTATTATCCGAGTCTTCTGTAATACAATAAGTTTCCAGGTTTAAATTATTTTCAACCAGGGTGTTTATATTTCTAAAAGTGTATCCATCGAAACGAAACAGACCATTATTAGAGCATAACCACAAAAAGCCTTTTGAATCTTTGTATACATTCGTTACACCTGATGCTGTCAGACCGTCTTTATAAGAGTAGTCTTCAATTTTAATATTTTCATCTGATGCAAATGAAAATTTCAAATGACTGAAAATTAGTGAGATAATAATAATTATTATGTTGCTTTTCACATTAATCTTTTAAAAATTTTAAGCTATTCGGTATACATAGAATAGAGAATAATTCAAAAGTATATTTAAATTTCTTTATTCAAACTATTTAAATAACGTGAGTTTGATATAAGTAAAATATCAAAAATATCAATAACAATATAAAGATCAATATGTTTCACCCAAAAATATCTCAAAATAAGCCTATTAACATCCCTGACCCAGATCAGGGATCTCCAGAATAGAAGCAATACACTCACTGCCTGAGATTCCTGCTGTCGCAGGAATGTATGATGTGGCTTATTTTAGACATTTTTATATCAAACTCTCGTTAACTATAGAATTCCAATAATTTGGATATTTGTATGCTACCAATTCATCAATTAAGTATTATTGAGAAGTATTTCTAATCCTTCCAAAATGGATTTCCTATTCAACGTCAAATCTTTTTTCCTCATGCTATTATCAAATCAAATTTCTTATTCTCCGGCTAATTCAATCATTTTCCTGCAGGTTTTGTTTAAACATGTAAAAACCACCGATATTCGATCACCGGCAATCCTAAATCATAAAGAATTACAATAAATGCTTTTTTACAATTCGTTTGAATCTGCGTAAACTTAGCGACCCTTATCACTAACTTGATTTAAAGATTTTTTTTTATTCTTTCGCCTCAAAAGTAAATTTAGTTATATTTTCATTGAATTAATCCGGGGCAATTATTTAATAAGCAGCATTTTTCTAACAATTATCTCTTTGCCGGCTATCAATTTACAATAGTATATTCCTTCTTTAATTTCTGATCCACTTGAATTCTCAGTGTTCCAGTTTACAGAATATTTTCCCGGATTGAAATATCCGTCAACCAAAGTAGCCACCTCAATTCCAAGATTGTTATATATTTTAAGGCTCACATTTGCAGGTTCTGCCATGCTGAATATAATTTCGGTGGAGGTACTAAACGGATTCGGATAGTTTTGTTCAAGCGTAATATCATCGTGGAATATATACTCTATTTCGTTGGTGGCTGCCGGAGTATTATCCTTTATATACTGTGCTAACCAGGTTAGGGCCGGCCTCCATGTTCCGTTTTTAAGCACCAGGTAACAAGACGACTGCCACATCTCCCCTTCAACATATCCCCAAAGTGTTATGCCTTTTACGCCGGGATGCGACCATAATACCGGAAATATTTTCTGATATAGCTGCAATTGTTGATTATCATCCGGTACACCTGCATTATCCAGGTTGCCCAGATCCATTTCCGAGATATAAATGGGCAAGCCTGTAGCATAAAGCCTGTCTAAATTGTTTATTAACGTAGTGGTATTTGCTTTTTCAAGTTCAAATCGATGTCCCTGCACTCCAATGCCGTCGATAAGTCCTCTGTCTTTTAGCAAATTAATAATTGTAAGATAGGTAGTTGTAGCGGTATTATCGTTAATAATACCATAATCATTTATCAGTAGTTTTGTATCCGGCAGGTATTTCCGGGCCATAACAAAGGCGTTAATGACCCAATCCCATCCGGTATTTCCATCACCACCCAGGGCATTTTTATAATTTGCTCTGCTGTTTTGGCCGTCAGGCGGATTATGTCCCGGCAGCGCTTCATTCACAACATCAATCATATCTATCTTTGAATATCTCTGACCCACCTGCCTTATCCATGTTTCAATATATTTAAGCTGCTGTGTTTGACCAAGGCTTGAGATCCATGTTGGCTGCTGGCTACCCCAGATTAACGTATGATCTTTAAAAATCAGGTTATGATTTATTGCATAATTATATATGGCATCCAATCCACTCCAGTTCCATGTCAATGTATCCGAAGAAGATGCAATTGATCCCCATTTACCTTCATTACCCGGAGTAATCTGATTCCAGTAATTCGCAAATATGTGGTCGCTGGCCATTACATTACCCAGAAATTTTGTTAATCCCTGAGCCAATGCCGGGCCCTTGTAAAAATTATCCAAATCGATCACAGGTTTTGTTGCTGAACCCGCAAGACCTTTATTTAGTTCATCCACAGTAAAATAGAGCTGTATTTTCCCAAACGAGAACTTGTCTATATTTAGCCCATCCTCACGACTTCCTATTTGAAAAGTTTGGGTCAGATTAGTTAAGGGCGCAGAAAATGCATGCATTGAAATGTCAGCCGGAAACAAATTTTTGGTAATATTAACCCATTTCCAAACTTCAGATCCTGCTGTGCCGGCAGCATCTACTATATCTGTGGTATCAAAAAAACCAACCCCGGCAAGTCCGTTTATCAACACCCAGTCAGCGCTGTTGGTTACACTTTTAATTCCAAATCCTTTTCCGGCAAAGAAGCTATCATCGTCGAATCCACCCGATCCAACATAGATATGTGCGAACAGATTATAATTTCCTGAATCTTCAAATGTTACCTGAAAAGTAATTATTCTGGTCGCATCTCCGGGAGTTGCCAGATCTGAATAATTTGATTTAGCAGTAACATAACTGATAGCACCGTTCTGCAAAATTGAAAAACCACTCCCGGGTATACCCGATTCAGCCTCCATAGTTACCGGTGTATCGCCTGAATGGACATTTGATACAACTTGAAGGCCATTGGTTAAAATGTACTCAGACCCAATTACCTGTATATTGGTATTTTTGTAATTATTATCAGATACATTCTGGGCATAATCAGATTCAGGGAATAAGCTCAATATTATTATAAAATTAGTAAGAAGTTTAAGCTTAATATTTTTAATCATTTTTCTTTCTTTAATTAGAATGATTTTAAACATTTATCTTCCTCATTAGTCATTTGAAGCCGGAAAAAAATGATATTCAATATGCAAAATGAAATAAGAATCCTGTTTAAAATCTAAAACCAATTAAATCCCTCCTCCATCTATGGTCAAAATAGTACCGTCATTGTTATATTCCAGTTCCACAACTTTCAAACTTCTCAGCCAGGTTTTACCGCCTGAGGGTACACTATCGTGATGAAACAAATACCATTTCCCTTTAAATTCTACAATGGAATGGTGTGTGGTCCAGCCAACGACGGGAGTAAGGATAATTCCTTTGTAGGTAAAAGGCCCGTATGGACTGTCACCCACTGCATAACATAGATAATGTGTATTGCCTGTTGAATAGGAAAAGTAATATTTTCCCTTGTACTTATGCATCCATGATGCTTCAAAGAATCGACGATCATGGTCACCTGCCCTGAGCACTTTACCTTTTTCATCCACAATTATTACTTCACGCGGGTCTTCTCCGAAATCAAGCATATCGTTACTCAACTTCACTACACGTGATGGTAGTGCCGGCTCATCATATTCGGGCTCGTGTCCGCATTCAATTGCTTTGTTGTTTCGATAGCGCTGGAGTTGTCCTCCCCATAAACCGCCAAAGTACATATAAAATGAACCATCATCATCGCGAAACACACAGGGGTCAATAGAATAACTGCCTTTCATCGGGGCTTCCTGCGGAATAAAAGGCCCCTCAGGTTTTTCACTAATGGCTACTCCAATATGGAAAACATCTGTTTTATCTTTCAACGGAAAATACATATAGTATTTGCCGTTTTTGAAAGCTACATCGCAATCCCACAATTGACGTCCACCCCATGGGATGTCTTTTATATCAAGTACTACACCATGATCGGTTACTTCACCATCAATGGTTTCCATGGAGAAAACATGGTAATCGCGCATGTCGAAGTGATCCCCATTATCATTTTCAGGGATTCCTGATTCAATGTCGTGAGATGGGTAGATGAACAACCTGCCATTAAAAATATGTACGGCAGGATCTGCTGTAAAAGCATCTTTTACTAAATATCTTGCTTCTTTCATTTTTTAGGTATGTATTTATCAGCCATTTTAATCATATCGTAAACCACGCTCTTCGGTTGGTCACTGCGGTCGAAGAGAACGGGATAATCTTTTCTGCCCCTGATCGGAAAATTATTCAACCATGATACACCATCGGTCAGCCCCCAAACGGTCACACGATCTATTACATCCTGATATTTGAGAAAAAGCCCGAACATATCCAGTACGCGTTTATTCCATTTCTGCTGAATGGAATCCGGAACACCATCACGATATGGATCCATCTCTTTGGAATAGTTGAAATTAGCAGAAACGTTTGCCCCTTCATACGGACTTGGAAGAATTGAAATATCCCATTCGGTAATAAGTATTTTTACACCGGCAGCTTTGAGTTTTTTAAAGCTGGTTTCTGTAGCTTCAAGGGTAGGGGAGTTCATATGCATGTGAGATTGCGAACCTACGGCATCAACTCTGCATCCGGCAGCTTTGAGTTCTCCCACCAATTTAACAATAGCATCGCATTTAGCAGAATTTTCTACATTGTAATCGTTGTAGTATAATTCAGCATTTGGATCGGCTTCATGAGCAAACCGGAAGGCATATTTAATGAAATCCTTTCCCAGAATCTGGTAGAATTTACTATTGCGGTAATTACCATTGTCTTCAAAAGCTTCATTTACAACGTCCCACCCTTTCACACGGCCTTTATACCGGCCAACAACTGCATAGATGTGTTGGCGCATACGTTCTTTCAATATCTCGGGAGATACAGTTTTCCCACTGTCGTTAACAAAAAACCACCGTCCTAGTTGAGAATGCCATATAAGGCAGTGACCGGTTACAACCAGGTGGTTTTTTTCGCCAAAGGCTACAACTTTATCTGCATCATCCCAATAATAGCGATTCTCTTCCGGATGAATAGGTTGAGGCTTCATACAGTTTTCGGGAACAATAGCGCTGAATTCTTTAGCGATAAGCTCTGTTTCTGTGGGGTTAACACCATTGACCTGTTGCATATTCACAGCTACGCCAAAAAGGAATTTACCTTTGGTAGCTTCAGCTAATGTTTCCTGGGCTTTGGTGTAAAAGGATGTCAAACAAACAATGGCCGTGATTGAGGCTATAGTTTTTATTCTCATGTAATTTTAATTTTTGTAAACGGTTAAGTAGCTTTTACTTTCCTGCGCGTATTCAATTCTGCTTCAATTTTTACTTCCATTTTTTTATCAATTACATAAAAGAAAAGCAGGCCAACTCCAAGAAGGAATGGAATCGACGGATATACACTCACAAGCATCTTTGCCCCTTTGGCTACCGTTTCGGGTTGAATAACTGTTTGAACTGCCATACCACTTTCCTTTACAATATATCCGTACAAACCTAAAATCCATGCAACCAAAGCGCTACCAATAGAGAGTCCGGCTTTAAGACCCACCATCATGGCAGAAAAGATAATTGCAGTTGCCCGGCGATTTGTTTTCCATTCCGAAAAGTCGGCAACGTCGGCAATCATGGCCCAAAGAATAGGAATAGTAATTCCATAGGAAAATCCATGCAGGATTTGCGAAAGGAACATTAGGAACACATTTTCAGGCTTAAAAAAGATAAAGAACAGTATAAAAAGTGTGGAAATAAGCAAGCTATACTGAAACACATCCCGCTTACCGTATTTATCAGCAAGTTTTTTCGACAGCGAAATTCCAACAATCATGAAGATAATACCTCCCGCCTGGAATAAACCCAGACCGGCAGATACAGGGTCCGACCCAAAGAAATTCATGCCTATTCCGGCTAAAGCCGCAATAACAGGACTGATAAAATTTGCTAAAGCAGGATGATTTACATAATTTTCAAAATAATACACATACGAACCACCTTTCATTGCAAGGGTAATGAACACCAAAATTGTCAGGGAGAGCATTATTAACCAGGGCCTGTTCTTCGAAAGGTCAGACAAATCATCCTTTAACGAGGACTTTTGTTCCGGACTGGGAACAATACGCTCTCTGGTTGTAAAAAATGTTACAAGTAACAATATTGTACCAATAATTGCCATCCAGGTCATTACCGCTTCAATCCCGGCGGCTTTATCTCCATGACCGGCATATATAATAATCGGCAACATAAAAACCTGAACAAAGAACTGGGCAAACATAACTGCCACAAAACGGTACGACGAAATACTGTTTCGTTCGCCCATATCGCCAGTTATTACACCGCTTAGGGCTGAGTATGGCAAATTGCTTGAAGCATACATCAACAACAAAAAGGTATAAGTTACTGCGGCATAAATTAGTTTCCCTTTGTACGAAAAATGGGGTGTTGAAAATGCCAGAAATGCGATCACGCCCATTGGAATAGCGGTATACAGAATCCATGGCCTAAATTTACCCCATCTCGAATTTGTTCTGTCGGCCAATATTCCGATTAACGGATTAAATATAAATGCAGCCACCAGTCCTACAGTAAGCATAACGATTGAAGCATCGTTAGCTTTAAGCCCGTAGATATCGGTATAAAAATAAGCTAAATACGTAATTAAAGTCTGAAAGATCAGGTTAGCAGCCAGATCACCCAGGCTATAACCAATTTTTTCGATCACTGAAATTTTTTGGGAAGTTGCTTTCATAAATAATATAGATTTAAATTGGATTTATTCGTTTGTTGTAAAGGTTGAAGCCGGCAATCCTTCTTTGTTTTTCAGGTTTGCACCGGCCGGATTGTCGTCCCATGCATAACGAACAGTGGTTGGATTTGCCACACTATCGCTCCATACCCGAACTTTATTCCTTGATAACACCACTGCATTAGCCCATACAAAGTGCCCGTTGTCTCCGGCAATCTGAAAACCATCCAGCAGGCTATTTGTGTACAATCCGCTACCTACCGATTTAAAGGTTAAAATGATGCTGCTATCTGAAATTTTCATGGATTCATACAAGGGGCCCGAGCTTACTATTGTGCTATCGTGATAAGCAACCCTTTCGGCTTCAAGAGCCAGACGCCTGCCGACTTCTTTTTTATTTAACGGATGAATATCATTCCACTCGCCGATATCGTATGTTACCGCCATTCCTGTATTCGGCAATTCCAGGGCACAACGTTGCGCATCGCGGACTTCCGCCCAGCCGCTTTCAACAGGTTGCTTGTCGGGTTTACCCAGATTGGGAAGTTGTACATATAAGAATGGTAAATCAGGAGCATCAAACTGGATTCTCCAGTCAGTAATCAAATCCTCAAAAAGTTGCCTGTATTCGGCTGCACGTCCTGTATTTGACTCTCCCTGATACCAGATCACTCCTTTCAATTGAAAACCGATTACAGGACTAATTAATCCATTGAATAAGCCACCTGGTCTGAATTGTAGTGAACCCATTCCAAAAGCCGGTTTCATTACAGCGCCGGTATGATACTTCCAATCTCCAGTCAGATCAATGGTTTGAGAACCTATGCGAATTTCATAGGGTTTCTCTTCCACAAATCCTCCTTTTCCGGTTTGACTAATCACCCGCACCATTAATTTATTTTTTCCCGGTTTTAAGACACCTACAGGAATTTTGTAAATGCTGGGAGGATACTGGTAAGAAACAGTTCCTACGAAAATTCCGTTTATCCAGGCCGAATCGCTGTCAATTATTCTCCCAAGGCGAAGAATGGCTTCCTTATTCACCAATGAATCAGGAATTTCAAATTCCCTATAAAACCAAAGCGAGCCATTTTGCTCTTCAACACCTTTTTCTGTCCAATATCCGGGAAGGGAAATTGAGGGCCAGTCAGAAACATTCACATTGTCTTTTGACCAATGCGAGACTCCCGGATCATTCCGGTTCAATTCTTCAAACCAATTGGAATGCGTTTCTTTTCCTTTCTGTGAACTATTTTTCATTCGAATGGAATCAATCCTGGCTTGCGCTGCCAACCAATTATCCAGATATTTTTTTGCGTATGTTTCACTTAACCATGATTCAGCAGGAGAACCGCCAATTGCAGTACTTATTAAACCGATAGGAACATGGTATTTTTTGTATAAATCGTCGGCAAAAAAATAAGCCGCAGCTGAGAAATCCATAATATTTTCGGGGGTGGCCGGAAGCCATGAGCCATCTTTATAGTCCTTCTGTGGGCTTGTAAAATTCTTACGCTCTGATGATCTGAATAGTCGGATATTTGTGTTATTTACTTGTTTAATTTCATTCGCGTATAAATCCATTACCCGGCGAATCCACAATTCCATATTCGATTGTCCGGAACACAACCAAACGTCGCCAATTAAAATATTGCTAAGTACAATTTCATTAACCTTCATGTTGAAAGGACCACCGGTTGGGAATGCCGGGAGTTCTAATTTCCAGTTGCCCTGTTTATCGGCTTTGGTCTGGTAAGTTTTTCCCATAAATTCCACTTTCACTTTTTCAGAAGGAGCTGCCCAACCCCAGATTTTCAGAGGAACATTACGTTGTAATACCATCCCGCTGCTAATTAACCGGGGAAGTTTGACTTCTGCTTTAAGCACAAACAAAAGTGAGCCTGCTGCAATAAGAATAAAAGCGAATAGTATTTTTCTAAACAGTTTCATTTTTTTACATTTTTAGTTGTTCACTTTGCGGGGGTCCTAAATAGCTTGGTTTAAGATTGCCTGTATCAATTAGTATTTTTTGTAAAACGATTCCCGGTTCCAACACCCGAATGCGTAACCGATGCAATCCGGGAGTTGATATTTGATGTTTCGTTGTGGTTTGATTAATTCTATTTGCCTGCCAATGTTCCATTTCCTGCTGGGTATATTTTTGATTAATATTAACGATTTGCTCCGAACTCCCATCAAAGGATATGGTATAACGCAGGCCCTTGTTGGCATTGAAGTTTAAGGTAGGCGATACTAAAACACTCACCTCAAAATCTCCGGTAGATTTAAAATTTATAAAATATTCTAAATAAACTGAATCAGAAATTACCGGATACTTATTTTGAGGAAAGGTGGTTATGGCAGAACCTGTTTTTCCAAGTCCCGGTATAACATCCCAATGAATATTCTTTGTTTCGTTGGCTTTTTGATAATTTTCTGCTTCAATGGAAACATAACCATCCGATTCTGAAAAAGCCAATTCTGAGTTTGGTATCTCTGGTGTTTCAATCCTAATCACATTTGGCATTTTTCGAAACCTTGGTTGTTGCCAGTAGGTATAACCAATACGTATTTGGTCCATCATATGCGGCCATTTGCCGTTGGAAATATCGCTATTATAGTGAACGGTTAAAACCGAATCCCGATCAAAGCATTCTTTTACAACATCAGCCCATTGATTTGCTTTAGGATCATTTTTAGCGGCTAATTGCCTGTTTTTTGCAACCGCATAATACATTTCATACAGGTTAGAGCAGGCATTTACAGGGAATAAGACCAATTGATCAAAGGCATCCTTGTAAGCATTTGGAATAATATTATACAACCGCATGGCGTCCAGTGCCAAATCACGATAATCATCCCGCACATGCTTAAACTCATTGTAATTTTCGAGACTGTATGTGTCAGCATTCAGTAATTCTGGTGTTACCCTGTGATTGCATTTTGTATAGAGGTTGATAAGACGGGCTGCTTCTTTTGCATACGTTACGCCAAACTGTTCGGCGCACCAGGCTTCTGTATGCTGAAGTAAATTTTTAGCATTGAATTGTGTCGGATCCCAGGCCATATCGAGAAAAAAGCTAATCGGATATTCCATTGGTTTCAAATCCCCGACATTCACAATCCAAATCCGGTTTACACCATGACTCCATGTCAGGTTCATCTGTTCCCAAACCCGCTGTATCTGACTTACATTTATCCACTTATAATTTCGCGGCCCCCCAACATAATCGAAGTGATAATACATTCCATATCCTCCCGGATGAGCAGGTTCATTTATGTCGGGCAGTTTACGCACATCGCCCCAGTTATCATCGCAAAGCAATAACGTCACATCTTTTGGCACACGCATACCTTTATCATAGTAATCCTGAACTTCTTTGTAAAGAGCCCAGACCTGCGGTGTCTCTTCAGCTCTTTTGCCGGTAACCTGGCTGATGATTTTACGTTGGTCCTTAACAATTCTTTCCAATAAGGCAATGTTCGTGCCATCACTCATAGCTTTATCGCCATCGCCCCGCATGCCAATGGTAACTAAAGTCTCAAAATTTTTCATCCGCTCCATGCCTCCGGTCCAGAATTCTCGCAATACCGTATCGTTTTTGCTGTAATCCCATGGGCCTGATCCGTATCTTCGCCATTCATCATGTGCGCGTCCCAAAGGTTCGTGGTGAGAAGTTCCTATCACGACCCCCATCTCATCAGCCAGCCTGCCGTTTTCAGGATCGTCATCGAAGAAAGCGCTTCCCCACATCGCAGGCCAGATAAAATTTCCCCGCAAACGCAAAATTAGTTCAAATACATGTGCATAGAACTGATGGTTGAATCCGCCGAATTTCTCATGTGCCCAACCCGAAAGAGCAGGCGCTTCATCATTTAAAAATATGCCGCGATATTTTACCTTGGGACTTTCGAAGACATAACGCCCTTCTTTGATATACAAAGATTTATGTTTTTCAATTGGGACATCCGCCCACCAATACCAGGGGGATACACCAATCTGTCTCGTTAAATCATAGATACCATATACGGTGCCACGTCGGTCACTGCCTGTAATAACAAGCGCTTTGTCAATGCCTGGAAATGGAGATTCAATGGTTTGAATCAGGTACGATTCCCATTTTCCAACAATCTCATTTACATCAAGTTTTTTATTTTTGATTAACTGATTAATAATCGGGCTTTTCCCAATTGTACCAATGATTACCAATTCTTTTTGGTTAGGTAAATTAGTATAGCTAATCTCAGGTGCATGATCTGTTACCTTGCCAATATCTTCTTTCAGATTTTTTAATGCCACGATAACAGCAGGGTAATCTTCCGAACTAACAACCAATGCTGCAGGACCAATGGAATCAGACAATGTGAACTGTTTTTCTGCTGCAATTGTGGCGATATACTCAGGTTCCTGAGTTGCATGAACAAGTGGTGAAATCAGCAGAACCCAAAAACCACAAATCTTAAAAAACAACATACAATTTTGATGTCTGATGTTTTTAAATTTTAAATTCATATGAATATTTTCAAATAATATTTACAATTTCTCAAACACCCGATTGAACCCCGCTTTTATATCAAACTCACGCTAATTTGAAAATCTATTTCAATCAATCTTAACAAGATTGTTATCTGTAAATAGTGATATTAGGTTGTGAATTTTCGTTTTAATTTTTATTATTCCAGCTTTAATTTTGTTCCAAGAAGTCCATTAGGGTATATTACCCTCTGCAAACAAAGAATCATAAGGTTCTTTTAGGAGTTGAGTGTACTGTCTTAGTTTGTAATGTTCAAAATCAAAAATAAGATGGTTTGGTTGGAATAAATATCAATTTTGATTCAATTGCTATAAAAATTATTTCATCGGAAAGAAAATTGATGTTCAATTGAGGGAATTGTCTTGATTTAAATATATATTGCCTGATATTAGGAATTCTATTAATAAATTGGCTGAAAAAAATAAAGAGATGAAAACTAGATTCAGCATTACTATACTTCTTCTTGTGACAATAATTTTGCATGCCGAAAACGGGCACAACCTTTGGCTTCGCAATAAAAGTTCCGTACCTGTTCAGGTAGTTTGTACTAAAAGTTCTCCAACCATTACCATAGCAAAACAGGAACTGTTACAAGGCTGGCAAGGAAAAAACCAGGCATCGGTTGTATTAACGATTAAATTTGACAAAGCAATTAAAGGTGATGGTTTTAAGCTTGGCTCAAATGGTATTCAGGCTAATACAGAGTTGGGGATCTTATATGGGGTTTATGAGCTTTTACGTCGTCAGCAAACCGGCCAGCCTGTTCAGAATGAGATTTGTAATCCTTCGTATGAACGTCGCTTGTTAAACCATTGGGATAATCCTGATGGAACAATAGAACGAGGATATGCCGGTCGTTCCATCTTTTGGCGAAAAGGAAGTGATTCATTGGTTGTTACTGAAAATGATAAAATTTTATGGCAGGAATATGCACATGCCAATGCATCCATAGGAATTAACGGGGCTGTCCTTGATAATGTCAATGCCTCACCTTTAATATTGACAGCGGATTACCTTAACAGAGTAAAGGCTATTGCTGAAGTATTTCGTCCATACGGTATCAGGACATACTTGTCTGTTAAATTTTCTTCTCCCTCACTAATAGGAGGGCTAAAAACATCTGACCCGTTAGACCCTGAAGTAATAAACTGGTGGAAAGGCAAAGTGAAAGAAATTTATACTATGATTCCGGATTTTGGAGGTTTTTTAATAAAAGCCAATAGTGAAGGTCAGCCTGGTCCTCAGGATTTTGGACGTACGCATGCCGACGGAGCCAATATGCTGGCCGATGCGCTTAAACCTTTCGGAGGGATTGTAATGTGGCGTGCGTTTGTTTATAGTGCAAACGATGAAGATCGGGCAAAACAGGCCTATGACGAGTTTATGCCACTTGACGGCAAGTTTCGCGATAATGTGATTCTCCAGGTTAAAAACGGACCAATAGACTTTCAACCTCGCGAACCATTCAGTCCGCTTTTTGGCGCCATGAAAAAAACTTCAGTTATGCCCGAACTACAGATAACCCAGGAATATCTCGGACAGTCAATTCACCTGGTATTTCTGGCAACCATGTGGGAAGAATTCCTGCAAAGCGACACTTATCAGGAAGGTGCAGGTAGCACTGTTGCACGTTGTACAGATGGTAGCATTTTCCCTCAAAAATTCACGGCAATTGCAGGTGTGGCTAATATTGGGCTGGACACAAACTGGTGCGGTCATCACTTTGCACAGGCAAACTGGTATGCATTTGGCCGTCTGGCCTGGAACAACAGGTTGACAAGTGAACAAATTGCTGACGAATGGATTAAGCTTACGTTTAATAATATCCCCTCAGGAAATACTGGTCTATCTGTTTTTTCAAACGACTGGACCGAGCATTTTTTGGTTCCTGTTAAGCAGATGATGCTTGAAAGTAGGGAGGCTGCAGTTAACTATATGATGCCGTTGGGATTGCACCATATTTTTTCTGCCAACGAACATTACGGACCTGGCCCCTGGTGGGCGCCAAAAGGTGTAAGACGCGACTGGACACCGCCATATTATCATCAGGCTGGTACCAGTGGAATAGGTTTTGACCGAACCCGAACAGGCAGTGATGCTGTGGACCAATACCACGAGCCTCTTAATTCATTGTTTAATGATGTGAAAACCTGTCCTGAAATATATCTGTTGTGGTTCCACCATCTTCCTTGGGATTATAAAATGAAAAGCGGACGTATCTTATGGGATGAAATATGTTATCATTATCAGGAAGGTTTACAACAGGTTCGTCAATTTCAAGTGGTTTGGGACAGAGTGCAACCTTATGTAGATTCAGAACGGTTTTTTCAGGTTCAAAGCAAACTTCGCAGTCAGTGCCGCAATGCACAGATATGGAAAGATGCCTGTTTGCTTTATTTTCAACAGTTCAGTCGCCGACCCATTCCGTATGATATTGAACGTCCGGTCAACGATCTTGAAGATTTAATAAGAAATGACATGAGAAAACGGTAAAATATCACAGAATTTTGCTAAATTCAATTGATAATACAATGGTAGGAGACAAAACGGGCATATTCAATAGTATCGAAAGGATAGTTAAAAAAGAGTGTAGTTGCAAAGTTTATTTTTATAATCGGTTGACTTGATAAAATAGATTAAATATGACTATGGGAAAACTTGTGTAAAAGTAGTTTTTTTTCGAAAAAAATTTAAAAATATTAGATTTAGCTTTATGTATCATTTAAATTACCTCCTTATCCTGTGTCTATTGATTTTAGATCAAAAACATTGCGATTATGGTATCGAATCGAAATCTTGTTTCCCTTGGTATACTAGAAATTAAGAACAACAGGGAAGAGCTTTCGCGCTGGTTTGTTTTTTTTTAATTTTAAATTTTAATGTAGATTTGTTACTAACATCTTTCAGTATTAGAGGGTTTATTTAACGTAAGAAACCACATCGGCTTTTTAAACCATTTCATATATGATTCCATCGGATAACGAAATTTGGGTAAAAATAAAAACAGATGATAAGAAATCATTCGAATTATTGTTTTCTCGTTATCACGATATGTTATGCCTGTATTCCTTTGGATTGGTTAAAGATGAAGACATCGCTGAAGAAATAGTAAATGATGTATTTGTTAAGATATGGTATAAGAGAGGACAGATTCAAATTAACATTGCATTAAAGCCATATCTCTTTCGCTGTGTTTTTAATGCCTGTATCGATTATCTCAATCAGAACCGTATTGCCACCCAGGAAATTAATTGGGAGATCGATCAACAGATCAATGAGCTTGTTGATACTGACGAAGAGTATATATTTAACAGGATGCAAAGCAGAGAGGTAGAAAAAGATGTTATAGCTGCAATTGATCAACTACCTAAACAATGCCGGGAAATTTTTTATTTAAGCAGGTTTGAGTTGCTTACCTACAACGAAATTTCTGAAAGGTTAGATCTATCTATAAATACAGTGAAGACTCAAATAAGCAGGGCTCTGGATACTCTGAGAATAAAACTGGCGAAATATTTATGAGTTTCAGGGCAGTTGGAAAATTAATTCGATTTAATAATTGGTTAGTTCGATGGATTCATTTAATCTATCGGTATAACTCATTAGTAATAAACATAAACACAAAAAAATCATTTTTTAATTAATAATATTATCTTTTTTTGTCACCCTATTCCCTTTAAATTTCAGTCATAATTAATATGAATACACAGGAAAATCTTGAACAAGAATATAGGTTGTTAATATACAGGTATTTATCTCAGAGTGCAACCACAGAGGAAAAAAAGACTTTATTGGATTGGCTTCAGCAGTCGGAAGAAAACAGGAAATTGTTTTCGGATTATAAAAAAATAGTTGATCTTACAGCGGGTCTGAATTGTCAAGGAAAATTCAGTCATCGGAAAAAGAAAAGTTTGCATCGGCTGAAATTAAAAATTGATTCATTTGTTACAGACAGCAACCCTTCAAGAGTTAGAAAACTGAAATATTTTTTACGTATTGCTGCTTCTATTATTTTAATCTTTTCAGTAGGAGTTTTAACTTCATTATGGTTTTTCAAGAGTAATTCTGTTAAACCTCTTGGCAATATTAATTACCAGATAATAGTCCCAAGAGGCGGTAAAAGCGAAGTAGTATTACCCGATGGTACAAAAGTATGGTTAAATGCAAGCAGCAATTTTAGCTATAAAGCCGATTATGGGATGAATAACCGCAATGTATATCTTGAGGGAGAGGGATATTTTTCAGTTATAAAAAATCCTGCCCAACCTTTTATAGTTAATACCTCAGGTTTGGAAATTAAAGCATATGGTACATCGTTTAACGTAAAAGCATATCCTGAAGAGAAATATGTAACTACCACGCTGGTTGAAGGAATTGTTAACATAGAAGGTAATGGATTAAATCTGTCATTGAAACCCAAAGAAGTTGTTGTACTTAGCAAGGAATCTTATGAAATTGAAAAGTCCGCAACTAAAGTTGATACTTCTTTAGCATTGAACAAAGGAATTGTTGAAACCAGATTAGAGAAAAAGAAAGATATTTCTTTCAGTAAATCGGTTCAGATAAAATCTGACATAAATACAAATATTTATACTTCGTGGAAGGATAATTGCTGGATCATCGAATCCGAATCTCTCAAAAATATTGCTTCAATACTCGAACGTAAGTTCGATGTAACCATTCGTGTTGAATCACCGGAACTAAACCAATATACGTTTACAGGAACCTTTTATAAAGAAACCCTTGAACAGATTTTAGATATTCTTAAGCTAACCGCACCATTGAAATATGAGATCAATAAAGGGATTGTGAGAATAAAGGGGGAACAAAAAAGAAAATCTTTATATGACAAATTCAAAAACTAACTATTTTGTTTAACTAAAACCCATAAAACTATGACCTAACTACAAAAAAACCAAAAAAACCGGGATCGTCTGCTACAACTTATCCCGGCTTTCCGAAAAATTTATTAATTCATTTAAGTACAAATATCTATTCTGCATAGAATAGTATATGTACATTAATTTAAATTAACCCGACAAAATTATGAAAAAAAAACTAACATTTCTTTGGTTTTACCAAAAACTAACACTACGTATGAAACTAACATTCTTAACCCTATGTTTTTGCGTATGGCAGGTTTCAGCTACTGTTTCTATTGGACAAAGTTTAAACCTGCACGTAAAAGACCAGACCGTAAAAGGTGTATTCAAGATTATCGAGAATCAGACAAATTATCGTTTTTTCTTTAACGATGTTTATACCGATCTTAATAAGATGGTCACATTAAAAGTGAACGACCAGTCCATTCAGCAAGTTATGGATGAATTGTTAAGTGATTCAAGAGTATCCTATAAAATTTTCGATAACAATTTGATTGTGATTGCACCGACTGTAGAATTACAACAAATATCTGTAAAAGGTGTAATCACCGATGCAGCTACCGGAGAACCTCTACCGGGGGTAAATATTATTATTGAAGGTACTACCACAGGTATTACTTCGGATTTGAATGGTGAGTATACCATAGATGTACCTGGACCTGGTGCAGTTCTTACCTTCTCTTTCGTTGGATATAACAATCAAAGCATTAAAGTAAACGAGCAGACCGTAATTAATGTTGCGATGATAGCAGAGATTACATCACTTGATGAGGTGGTTGTTATCGGGTACGGTACCCAGCGTAGAGAAGCTGTAACAGGTTCGGTTGCTTCATTGGGTGGAGATGAAATGCGAGAAGTGGCATCGTCTAATGTCACGGACGCCTTGCAAGGACGTCTGGCAGGGGTAGAGATGTCGCAAAACTCATCTAAACCAGGCGCCTCTATGCAAATCCGTATTCGCGGTACACGCTCTCTGACAGCCAGTAATGACCCGCTGGTAGTACTCGACGGTATTCCTTTTGCAGGAACAATCAGCGATATTGACCCTAACGACATCAAAAGCATTGATATCCTGAAAGATGCCTCGGCAACCGCCATTTACGGCTCACGCGGCGCTAACGGTGTGATATTGATTACTTCCAACAAAGGGCTAAAAGGACAAAAAGCAAAGGTAAGCTTCAATAGTTATTATGGCACGAAAAAGGCCATTAAATACCCCATGATGGACGGTCCGGAATTCGTTAAGCTTCGTGCAGCAGCCGGTATATACTCAAACGGAACGGATGAATCCGATAATACAAATACCGATTGGCAGGATTTATTTTACAGAACTGCTAAAGTTTCAAACCAGGATTTAAGCATTATGGGCGGTACCGAACATGGCAGCTACTCCTTTGGGTTAGGATACTACCTCGATCAGGCCGTAATACCTACCCAGCAATACCAGCGTTTTGCATTACGTGGTGCTATTGATCAGGAAGTTGGTAAATTTTTCCGCTTCGGCCTTACAACCAACAGTAACTATAACATTACTGATGGTAACCAGGTAGGGTTGTACGGTGTATTAAGCATGTCGCCTATTGTTGATCCGTATAATGCTGACGGTACATTGAAAAGAGTCGTACACATGCCATTGGATGATGCGTGGGTGTATACAAAAGATGTAGTGAATCAGGATAAAGACATATGGTTACAACAAACCAGGGCGTATGGATCATACAATAACCTCTACGGCGAAGTGAAAATACCGGGAGTCGAAGGCTTAAAGTATCGCGTCAACCTGGGCTTGAATTTCCGCATGAGTAATCAGGGCAACTACACCGGACAGGGAATAATGAGCAGCAATGCTACCACCGTTTCAACTGCTTCTATTGATAACAGGCTTACCACCAATTGGGTAATTGAAAACCTGTTAACCTACGATCGCACCTTTGCCGGAAAGCATCAGTTGAATGTAGTAGCATTGTATTCTGCCGAACAAACCAAATACAACAGATCCAATATTGCTGGAAAACAGATTCCTGCCGACGCCTTCCAATTCTACAACCTGGGACGGGGACCCCTTGACCAGATAACCATTGACCCTAATAACCAGGATTATCAGTTGTATGGTTTGGAATCATGGATGGGACGCGTAAGTTATGCATACGACAACCGCTATATGTTGATGGCTACCCTGCGCTCTGATGCTTCCTCAAGGCTGGCCCCGGGACATAAGAAGCATACCTATCCTGCAGTATCAGTCGGATGGAATATCACGAATGAGTCATTTATGAAGAGTCTTAGCCAGATAGACCTGCTTAAATTGCGAGTGGGCTATGGACAGACTTCCAATCAGGCTGTTCTACCCTACGCTACACTCGGACGTTTAACAACCAGGCCTTACAATTTTGGAAGTGCTTACTCCACGGGTGTATATGTAACCCAACTTCCTAATCCTAGTTTGGGATGGGAGTACTCTAAAACATGGAACTATGGTCTGGATTTCGCATTACTGAATGGTCGTCTGTCCGGTACTATAGAGTATTATCTTACCAATACCAAAGAACTTCTTTATAATCTTAACCTGCCCGTCACGTCAGGTGTGAATAACGTCACGGCAAATATAGGGGAAACCCAGAACAAAGGGATAGAACTCTCGCTTAATGGAAAAATATTGAACAATCTCAATGGCTGGACATGGGATGTAGGCTTCAATCTTTATGCCAATCGCAACAAGTTGGTAGCTCTGGCTTCAGGACAAACAGAGGACAAAACCAACTGGTGGTTTGTAGGCCATCCTATTGATGTAGCTTATGACTACGAGAAAATAGGATTGTGGAACTCGGGAGATCCGTATATGGATATCCTGGAACCGGGCGGAGGTGACAGCAGACTTGGAATGATTAAGGTGAAATATTCCGGCGATTACAATCCGGATGGTACACCAACACGGGCAATTGGGCCAGACGACAGACAGATTATGAGCCTGGAGCCTAAATTTCAGGGCGGTTTTAACACCAGTGTAAGTTATAAGGGATTTGATCTGGGTATTGTGGGAACCTTTAAAAGCGGAGGTCTGCTTGTCAGCACCCTTTACTCCTCGGATGGCTATCTCAATTTGGAAACGGGACGCAGGGGGAACGTAAAGATTGACTACTGGACACCGGACAATACCGGCGCCAAATATCCAAATCCTAAAGCACAATTGAGTGGTGACAATCCAAAGTATGCTACTACCCTGCGTTATTTTGATGCATCGTACATGAAGATACGTACTATTACACTTGGTTATAACTTCAACCAAATCGGCTGGATGAAAAATGCCGGTATATCTAAACTGCGGCTTTATGTAACAGCACAGAATCCATTAGTGATGTTCTCACCCTACCACAAAGAATCGGGTATGGATCCTGAAACCAACTCATACGCTGATGATAGAGGAAATATGGCAGTACCAATTGCTTCTACCAGCACTTCTCCCCTGAGTCGTCTGCTGATTATCGGCGCTAACACGCCTTCGACACGTAACTACTTGATTGGCATTAATTTGACATTTTAAAAATAGATAATAATGAAACGTATAAAAATAAAAACTATTCTAGGAACAGCATTATTGACATTGTTCCTGTTGGCGTGCTCTAAGATTTTAGATGAACAGCCACGCAGTATTTACACCCCCGATTATTTCAAGACTCAAGCAGGTGTTGAAGGCGGAATAACATCGTTGTACGCCCACCTTCGCTATATTTTCGGGAATGCCTACTATTATAATATGTGCTTCACCGGTACCGATGAAGCAACATACGCCCAGAGTGCAGACCAGAATTTTAAGGTCATGGACATTTCAGGTCAGGGGGATCTTACTTCCTCCAACAGCAATTCAGGTGTATTGTGGGATAACACATTCCCTGACATCAACACTGCCAGCGGTATTATTGAGAATGCTGCCGAAGTAGACATTGATTTGTCGTTGGTTGCCGAAGCCAAATTCTTCCGTGCGTTCGACTACTTTATGTTGGTACAAACGTTTGGCGGGGTGCCTTTGGATTTGGGCGCAGGAGTACTGAAATTCAACTCGTCTACCGCGAGAACTTCTGTTCGCAACACCGTACCGGAGGTTTATACCAAAGCCATATTCCCTGATTTGTTGACAGCGGTAACTGATTTACCGGATATCGGTCGTGTAACCGGAGGAGTAACCAAAACTGTTGCACGCCTATATTTGGCAAAAGCTTACCTGACCTACGGATGGTGGCTGGAAAACCCAAACAACATTCCTACGTATCCGGCAAGTGACAGGACCGACCCTGACGGACATAATGCCCAGTGGTATTTTCAGAGTGCATACGACGTGGCAACGACAGCCATAGACAATCCAGGACCTTATAGCCTGCAGGAAACATACTATGATGTTAATTATGCACCAAACGACCGCAACAGTGAAATACTGCTCTATGCCGATCACACGCAGTCAAGCGAATATTATAACGGAGCCAGTCTGACTTATGGTAGTGGCGGAAATGCGGATAATTTTGCTGTTTGGATGATGACATGGAACTATACAGTCATTAGGAGCGCTTCAAGTCTTACCAGGAATGCAGATGATAAGAATAAGTATCCTGTAGTAAGTTCTGTTCAACGCGAAGCAGAACAACACCTGGGACGTCCGTGGACTCGTATGTGCCCTACTATCGGTGCAATTGAAAATACTTTTGCTGACAAAACCAATGATTCCCGGTACGATGGTACTTTTACATCTGTTTACCGTGGCAACTGGGATAAAGGTGGCCTCTCCAACGACGTTTTATATAATGCAAACAATATGCCGGTTAGCCCGGGTGGTGCCATACTGACTTTCCTGCCTGATGAACCGGCAACGCCTATTGATTACATTACGGACACACTTGGAACAGGAACGGACCCAACAACTGCAGCAAGTTTAAGCGGATTCTTCCAAGCCAGAAACAACATCGGTGCAGGTATTTTACCCGGGAGATCCGATTATGTGATATCACCGGAAGGCATAAGCAGGGTAGTATATCCCGGACTTTGGAAGCTTGGTACCTACCGCACTGATAATGGCAGCGGATTGGGACAACCAAATGCCGGTAGTACCCGTCCTTTCAATATTGCCAAATTCTCCGAACTCTATTTTATAGCTGCCGAAGCAGCTGTAAAGGGTGCAACTGCACAATCTGGTAAAAGCGCTGTGGATTTGATTAATGTTATTCGTGCACGTGCCGGAAAATGGAGCTGGGACAATAACGGAAATGTTGCCAAAGATGAGGACCATAGCAGTGATATGACCGCTGCCACACCTGCAGCCATAGACATTGACTATATTTTAGCGGAACGTTCGCGTGAATATTATGCCGAAGGATATCGTTGGTACGATCTGGTACGTACACAAAAATGGGCAGAACTTGCTTCCACTTACGAAATTTGCTCAGCCACCTATGGTGACCATGCAAAGGCAACGGTAACACGAACCATTGAGCCGTATCTCTATTTGCGCCCAATTCCGATTGGCCAGCTTGATGGTATGGATATGACCGACGAAGAAAAAGCTGCTTATCAGAATCCCGGTTATAACTAGGATATGAAAAAGTAAATTAGCAGGAATATAATACTAATCCTGTATTGATTCTTTCGTAGTTAGGGTGTAATTTACAGATTTTTGAAAAATTCCTGCCCGTATTTTAACCGGGCAGGATATTTTTTTTAATGAATATGATAATCAAGACAAGTATTAATCCGGTAATATTCAAATATGTTCTCCTTTCTTTAAGCGGATCCTGTAATATTCAAACAACAATCCTAACAGGATTTAAAAGGTAGCAAAGTGTAATTTTAATAAAGATGCCGTATTTTCTGAAACTTAGGCAATTGAAATAACATATAAAATTATTGGCGAGGACTCTATGAAAATTAATTATTTCAATCCATTTAACTTCCCCACCAAATGGATATTCGTCTCTTTCGGATGTCTTATACTGGTTACCTGTTCACCAGATGTGGCACAGGATAACAAAAGAAATCAACAGAGTTACTCGTGAGCGCATTTCCTTAAACAGAGACTGGCGCTTTTTTAAATATGACTCAAAAGTAAAAGCAGATAATTTAATATATGATGTCCGTCCGGAGGTAACCGGCAATATTGTTGATAAAGCAGCAGATGCAAAACCTTCGGAAGCCATTGAATTAGCAACAACTCAGAAAGTTCTTAAGCCCTGGATTTTACCTTCGGGTAACAACTTCATCAACGACCCGGCAAAACATTATGTTAGGCCCGACGGCAACCCAGGCAGCGATTTTCCTTTTGTTCAGAGTAATTTCAATGATAGTTCCTGGGAGAAAGTAGACTTGCCTCATGACTGGGCAATAAAAGGTCCTTTTTATGTGGGCCGGAATGCTGAAGTAGGCGGGGGTATGGGGCGTTTGCCAAGTCCCGATGTGGCCTGGTATCGTAAAAAAATTGATATTCCAAAATCGGATGCAGGTAAATCTATCTTTCTGGAAGTGGATGGCGCAATGTCATATGCAATGGTCTGGTTAAACGGCCACCTGGTTGGCGGTTGGCCTTATGGTTATGCATCGTGGCAGGTTGACCTTACACCATATATTGTTCCAGGTGGAGAGAATCAACTGGCGATTCGTATCGACAATCCAAACAATTCAGCACGCTGGTATCCCGGTGGCGGTATTTATCGCAATGTATGGCTTACCAGGACCCATCCGGTTCATGTTGGTCAATGGGGAACAGTTGTCACAACCAGCGATATTTCCAAAACTACCGCCACCATCAACCTGGAAATAACCATTGATAATGATTCAAAGACTAAAGCTGTTGTAAAGACGTTAACACGCATTTTCCTTTTAGATTCAACAGGAAACAAGACTGGAAAGGAGGTTGCAGATTTCAAACCTGTTGAAACAAGCATTGAGGCAGGTAAGAGTGCGGTAATAAAAGGATCAGTAAGCATAAAAAATCCCCATCTTTGGGGACCGCCTCCAACGCAGAATCCTGACCTTTATCTTGCCGAGACTATTCTATATCTGAATGATAAATCTATTGATAAATATGAGACACGCTTTGGTATCCGCTCATTAAAATTTGATCCGGATAAAGGATTATTCGTCAACGGTGAACATATTGCAATAAAAGGTGTCAATCAACACCACGATTTGGGTGCATGGGGTGCAGCATCTAATACCCGTGCAGCTGAGCGCCAATTGGAAATATTGCATGAGATGGGCTGTAATGCTATTCGGACATCACATAATCCGCCGGCACCCGAATTGTTGGAGTTAACTGACCGCATGGGATTTCTGGTTATGGATGAGATTTTCGATGTTTGGGAACTCCAAAAAACGCCACTTGATTTTCATTTGATTTTCCCGGACTGGTATGAACAAGATACCCGTGCCTTTGTTCGTCGGGATAGGAACCACCCTTCCGTAATATTATGGAGCTTTGGCAACGAAGTAGGGGAACAATATACCGGAGAAGATGGGGCATCAGTAGCAAAACGGTTACACGATATAGTTAAAGACGAGGATTCAACCCGGCCTTCTACCTCAGCCATGAATTATGCAAAGCCAGATATGTCCTTACCTAAAAAGTTAGATATTATTAGTTTGAATTACCAGGGAGAAGGAATCCGACAGGACCCTATATTTGAAGGAACCGATCGTATACGAACCTCACCGCGATACGACGTCTTCCATGAAATATTTCCTGATAAAGCTATTCTCAGCAGCGAAACTGCATCAACATTTAGCAGCCGTGGTATCTACCTATTTCCTGTAACTAGTGACAATAGTACCTATGTGCGCGATGGAAGAGGCGGTGATTCCAAACGTTGTCAGGTTAGTTCGTATGAACTCTACGCAGTTGATTTTGGTGCCTCGCCAGATAAGGTATTTGGTTCCATTAAAAGACATCCATTTATAGCAGGTGAATTTGTCTGGACCGGATGGGATTATCTGGGAGAACCTACTCCTTATTATACAGCTCGAAGTTCCTATTCCGGCATTATTGATCTGGCAGGATTTAAAAAAGACAGGTTTTACTTATATCAGTCACATTGGCGCCCGGAACTACGTATGGTACATATTTTGCCCGACTGGAACTGGCCGGAACGTGTCGGTGAAGTTACTCCCATACATATTTTCACATCGGGGGATGAAGTCGAGTTATTCCTCAATGGAAAGTCGTTAGGCCGAAAGAAAAAAGGACAATACGAATATCGTCTGCGTTGGGACAGTGTGAAATATGAACCGGGTGAGGTTAAAGCAGTGGCATATAAAAATGGTAAGAAATAGGCTGAAGCGGTGGTTGTAACTACCGGAGAACCGGCAAAACTTGCAGCAAAAACAGACCGCAGCGTCATAAATGCCGATGGAAAAGACCTTGCTTTCATCACGGTTCAGGTAACAGATGATAAAGGGTGCATGGTACCGCGTTCAGATAACCTGATAGAATTTACCATTGAAGGTCCCGGCGAGATTGTTGCAACTGATAATGGTGATCCTACGAATATGGTGTCATTTCCATCTCACAAGCGCAAGGCATTTAGTGGCCAGGCATTGGTGATCGTTCGCTCTTTTACCGGGCAATCTGGCATAATTAGGATAACTGCAAAATCTCCGGGTTTAAAAGATGCTTTAGTGAAGGTTCAAAGTTTTTGACGCATTAATCCAGATTTAACACATTTTCATAGTGTACAATTAGGGTTTTATTATCCCCTCAATCCTCTTATCAAGTTCTGATTGATCGGCAGTAAATGATGCCAGTCCGGCAAGATTTAATAATGTATCAATGGCAAGATTTCCATTGGCTATTTTATCTGCCCAGGTTGAATGAACCGGTATTTTACCGTCCGTGGCTATTTTAGCTTTTTCAGCATCCGATAGTTCCGGAAACATATCAATAGAACCTGAGGCTCTTGCTTTGTCAACAAGTTCATCTCCGCTTTTTGGGAGATTTTCACTGAAATTCAGCGCTAATTGTAATTCGGCTTTGGAGATTTCCCATAACTTCTCCGCTTTTACCGACCTTGCATCTACACTTTCGGAGAGCGTCACAGTATAGTTACTTCCGGTGCTTGATGTAAAATTTCCGGCCAGCGAATGAACTCCCTCCTTAGCCACAGCTGTAGGAATGGTGAATACATCGGTTCCCGCCAGCAACTCAAGCTGATCTGCACTTCGTATACTGGCTGCAATTAACCGGGTGTGTTTTCTCCGATACTTGGTAACCACCTTTTGCGTTTCCAGTGTAGCTTTTTCACCGGCAAATCTCCCATCCCCCAGCTTGTTATTTTTAAAATAGGCACCTACTCTGCCAAGAAATACATTTACAAATTTTGGTTGTGCAATAAGTGTTGCAAGAAGGTTTTGCCTTGCGCTGAATCCCAGCGTGAAATTTACCGGAATTCCTGCATCGGTAAGTTTCCGGGCGCCAATTAAACCAGTTGCTGTATATGGAACTTTGACAATAAAATATTTAGGATTAATTGCATAATACCGATTACCGTAATCAATGATGCCTTTCAAATCATGTGCCAGGTTGGTATGCAATTCTACACTTACTTTGCATCCGAATATCCGTGAAAGGATCAGACCATGCCGGGCATTCAGAATAAATGCAATCTCCATGATTCTTTGGTTGAGATCAAGATCCTTAAGCAACGTATTTGCCTTTGCTATAAAAGAATCATATATCCCTTTCTGAATTTCTTTATTAAGTAATGTATTGTTTGTGGTAAGTCCGCTCATTTCGGAAGTCCAGATTGAGGAGGCTTCATCAATATCACCCGTATCGAGCCAAATCTCTGTACCGCATTCTTTCAGGCTGTGCCAGAATTTTGAAGGTACCGGAATAACTTTTCGTTTTTCAAGATGTAAATCTTCTGTAACAATATCTGCTATTTGTTTCCGGAGGGTTTCATTTAGTTCTATCATGACTTTTTTTATAAAGTTATAAAATACAGACTGTAAATCTTTATAATCAAAGAATTAATTACAATTTGAAGTGTCCTTATAATACTATTAACAATTAAAAAGCCCTGAGGTTAATTCTATTTTAAAATAAGTCACTTTTCCATGTCGTAATTGTTGCAATCAAAGTGAAAATATACAATTTTAAAATTCTGTACTTTAGTTAACCCCCAATTCAGTTTCGGTACCTTTAAGCCAAGGCGCACTAAAATGTACATTCGCCTTACCTTTTTCTCCCGTTGCCTGAATATAAACTATCATTCTCCCATGATATACCCGTTGCCGGTTATCGGTATAATCGCTCATATCGGCAGGATTACCCGCTTCCATTCCCAGAAGTTTGACAGGACCAACTGTATTGCAGGTTATCTCATCATCTGACAGGAGCACTGGTTTACCGTCTTCATCCACTATTTGTATTTCGATCTGGGCAACTCCATTATCTGAAGAGATTGCTTTATCCTTAGTCATGGCCACAATTGCATAGGGTCGTTTACTGGTTTCTATGGTATAATACGCTGCTTCCTGATCATTATTATAGCCGGTTACCTCAAGTTTCCCCGATTGGTAAGCAATATCCCAATAAATTATTCCGGTTTCAGTGTTATATTTTTTTTCATTTCCCAACTGTTGCCCGTTTAAATTGAGTTGTGCCTTCTGACAATTTGTATAACAGACCACCCTGATGGTATCGCCCGATTGATAATTCCAAAGAGGAAGTGCATCAATGGAAGGTGTTCTTTCATTTTCCCTTTTATGGTAACTGCCTAAATAAATCATGGGTTTGTCAGACCACAGACTTTCCCTGAAATAGGCTCGTGGTTTTTTAAAACCAGCAAGGTCAAGCAATCCGGATGTAAATCCCCGTGAGGGCCAGCGATGCGATTCTCCCAGGTAATCAATTCCCGTCCAGAGAAACTGACCAAAAATATAGTCATTGTCCCTGACCGCTTTCCATGCGTCCAATGACTGACCGGTTTCACTGCCAAAAAAAACACGTTCGGGATAGGTTGCATGATCCCGGGCATACCGCTGCTCGGTATAGTTGTATCCCACCACATCCAGTGCCCCCGGGTAATCGGTCTCATTTGACATTACAGGACCTGCAAGACCTGCCGTTACCGGTCTGGATAGATCATTCTTTCTGACGATTGCAGCCAGCCGTTTTGCTATTCCTCCCAAACGCTCCGCATTGGGATGATCAGGAAGATACCCGCTTGTATGTTGCTGTTGAATTCCTTCTTTGTCGAGAATAGGGTGGGAGTAAGGATCATTCGGATAATCGACTTCATTTCCGATGCTCCACATAAAAACAGACGGATGGTTCCGGTCACGCAACACCATATCACGCAGGTCGGTTTCTCCCCACTTATTAAAGAATTCGGAAGGGCCCTCAAATCCGGGGGTGCCAACATTCCAGCCTTCAATCCATTTCTTTTTGGGAAATTCCCATTCGTCAAATGCTTCATCCATTACAAGTATACCCAGTTCATCGCAAAGATCATAAAATTCAGGTGCTTGCGGATTATGACTTGTCCGGATGGCATTGCAGCCAACGGATTGCAGTGTAATCAACCTGCTTTTCCAGACTTCAGGCGGAATGGCAGTGCCCAGGCAACCGGCATCGTGGTGCAGGCATACGCCCTTTATTTTCATGTTGAGACCATTCAACGCAAATCCCTTGTTTGGATCAAACTTCAACGTGCGGATACCAACATTTTCAACCGACTTGTCGATTAATTCCTTACCCTTGAAAACGGAAGTTTTAAGTTGATACATATATGGATTATCTAGGGACCATCGGATAGGTTGCAAAACTTTTAAATCCTGTGTTGAGGTTCCTGTTTCCATGGAAGGAATAACAATCTTTTTCGAACTTTTGGAAAAGGTTTTTTGGGAATTATCCAAAATCTCTTCCATTACGGTGACTGTGACTGTTTCTGCTGTTGTATTTTTTAGTGTGGTCTGCACCCTGACTGTAGCCTGTTTTTCAGTAACATCAGGAGTTGTATAATAAACTCCCCATAAATCGATATGAACGGGATTTGCATAAATTAAGTACACATCACGGTAAATACCGGAACCTGTATACCAGCGGGAATCAATATATTCGCTATGGTCAACGCGTACTGCAACGGTATTTTTTTCACCGAATTTGATATACGGAGTTAATTCGTACATGTAAGAGATATACCCGTTCGGGCGCATCCCCAGAGGTGTTCCATTGATAAATACCTCCCCGTCACGGTATACACCTTCAAAATAAATATATACCTTTTGATCGTTCCTATTGGCAGGAATTTCCATGGTTTTCCGGTACCAGGCAATGCCACCCGGCAGGTATCCAGTGGCACTTGCGAGTGATGGACTATAAGGTCCCTCCACACTCCAGTCATGAGGCAAATCCAACAGTCTCCATTTTGAATCATCAAAACCGGGTGAGGAAGCATTTTCGAAATCTCCCTTCTGAAATTTCCAGTGGTCATCGATTTTTACAGCATCGCCGAATGATGTTTGTCCAATTACAGGTAAATATGAAATCAGAAATAATAGTAATCCTGTAAGTATTTTCATTTTAATAAGTTTTTCTATAGGGTATCAAAAGTATGAAAATTTAAACTCATCCACTCATCTGTGATATAAAAGAATTTAATTCCTGGCACAAATGAAGAATGAATTAGAAAAACCCTCAGTGTAAAATTGAAATAGAAGATTTTGGTGAGTTAAGGAAAATTTGAAAAAAAGCGAATTGTAAACCGGAATTTTTATTTAGATTCTAACCGTATTTTTTACAGGGATTTAGTCGTATATATACCGGATAAATTGCGTTTACAGGAAGTTTAATTTTTGTAATTATTTAAATTTTATTTTTTATATCGCTCAAAAATTCCTAATTTAAAGTAAAATTCAACTTTTAACACTAAAACTTTTATATTATGATTCCTGAAATTACCAAATCGGAGTGGGGTGATATTATTTTGGAAAAAATCAATCCCGAACTATCCAGTTTTTCACTTAAAATGAAAATCAATTCTGTCCGTACTTATTTTAAATCGGGACGAATGACACTAAATGAAGCAGTGCAGGACCTGCATGAACTGTGCGTAAAGTACGAGAAAATTTATGCGGATGATCTGAAAAAAATTTTTAATTCTAATTATGTAGCATTATGAACATTAAAGCAGTAAATAAACTTTGTACCGCGGATGAGGTGGTAAAAATGATTCAGGATAACAGAATACTTGTTATCGCAGGAAATGAATCGGTTTTGAACCAATTGCCGGAAGGTAACTGGATAGGCGGTACCATACCGTATTTTATGGATGTAAACGGCGGTACATTCACCAAGGAAAAAGTATTTGTAACGGATGTCACTGATATTCAAAAAGACTTTAAAATCAGATCATACGAACCTGCAAATCTGAATAACTTACTGGAAGATCGTTATATAGATGGATTTACATACATCCTGGTTCCGGGATTTAGCGAAATTCATCAGAAATACGCCATAGGAGCCGAAGAAACCGATGGTTTATACGATGCACCTATTGTTGGCTGGATTACAGGAATGGATTTGAGTGAGCTGGGAAAGAACACCCCAAAAGTAATTAACGGAAAAACCAGGATTCTAAGCAATAATACAGCACTATGTTTGCATTTAGAACTGCACGAAGGAAAAATGGCCCAATTGGAAATATTAAATATTTTTAAGCCGGGTGATGGAGATACAATTGTATTTAAGGAGGATGGATTTGGATGTAAAACATGTTTAGTAAAAGGTAAAGAGGTAATTTTTGCCGACTATCTGCTTAACAATACTATTGATATCCGGTTCCCGTTGGTGGCCAATTATTCAGGTGCAATGATAAATATAAGTTTTCAGGAAGTAAATAAGGATACCAAAGAAGTTAAATTTTATGCACCTGTAAGAAAGGATATCGAATATAAACTTGCCAGTCCTGTGAAAGATTATGTTTCCGATTTCATGAAAATTGTTCCGGGGCAGGATGAAAGCAAGGATATTGTCATGTCATG
This sequence comes from uncultured Bacteroidales bacterium, assembly GCA_963781805.1. Classification (GTDB taxonomy): domain Bacteria; phylum Bacteroidota; class Bacteroidia; order Bacteroidales; family UBA10428; genus JAFGPL01. The sequence continues at coordinate 2,003,047 of CAWAHF010000004.1, read as the reverse complement.
CAACTGCATTCTGAACTACCTGTATTCCGAACTGGAAAACAAAAAAACGGGAGGCATGACCGGACCCATAACCTTCGGCGAAATAGCTTATGTTCTGGTAAACCAGACAATGGTTTATTTGAGCATTGTTTAAGAATATACCAGATTGATAACGAAAGGCTGTCACATTTGTGGCGGCTTTTTTTATAATTGATTTAGTTCAATATTTATTATTTAAAATTTACTGATAAGTAGCACAATTCCTACATAATAGAAATTATTTTTTGCAACTAAGTTATTCTTGTGAGTGATTCCGTGTCAAATTAAACGTTACAAACAAATAATTAACGTGAGTTCGATATAAATAAAATGTTCATAGATTTGATTTTCAATAGCCCCAGGTTTTAACCTGGGGTTTATAATGTTTAATAAATTAATAAATTTTGCAAATTTCATTCGGTAGGATCTATTCATATTCCCTTACCTGAAGGTAGGGGCTATTGAAAATTAAATATTTAAAATAAATATCTTATATCGAACTCACGTTAATTAATATTATATTGAGAATAGATTTATATTAAAATTGAGGTATTTACCCCCGAATGCCCTACCTTTGCATCTTCATATTCAGTTTTTTAGATGGTAATTAAAATTGAAGGATTGATAGTTTATGAAGAGGTTCAGAGAATTTTTAAGGTTTTTTTTGCTAACCGTTTTTTTAATCCAAACCACATTTATTTTTTCCCAACCCGATACTGTTAATGATCCAGCTATATTTCTTTCGCAGCTGATTCAAAAAAGATCCCTTACCGGAAACGAGGGGATTGCCGGACGGTTTTTATTAAACTTCTGTGCGGAAAAAGGATTGTATACCCGTGTATTTTCCTCTACTGATTCTACGTTTAATTTTTGTGCTTCACTCTATCCGCTGTCGCAACGAAAACCGAATATTATTTTTCTGAGCCATCTCGATGTGGTTTCACCAGGCGATACGAACAACTGGGCTTATCCTCCATTTGGCGGTGTGATTCAGGATGGTATTGTCTGGGGCCGCGGTGCCATCGACGATAAAGGATTAACCGTTATGCAGCTATTTTCGGTACTGAACTATATCGACAGTGCAAAAATGCACGATCTGCCTTACAATGTTTCGGTATTATTTGTCTCCGGAGAGGAGGGAGGAAACAATAACGGTTCTGAATTTATCAGCAATAATTTTCTTGATGCGTTGAATCCGGTGGTTATATACGGGGAAGGAGGATCGGGGCTGACGGATTTTTTGCCTTCCAGGCCGGACCTGGTTGTTTTCGGAATTTCCGTTGCCGAAAAGAGAGCCCTGTGGCTGAGGCTTACTGCATACGGTCAGTCTATGGGACATAGCGCCGCTCCAACCGAGCTTTATGCCAATAAAAGACTGTTGCGGGCGCTTATCAGGCTGTTGAATGAAAAGAAAATTGTGACCTATGATAAAACAACCCGGGAAATGTTTCACGAGCTGGGAAAGGTGGAAGGCGGAGTCAAAGGTTTCTTTATCCGGCATATAAACTGGAGCATCTTATCTCCATTTGTCAGACCTTATTTCAAAGAAGGAAGCGCTTTGTATTCATTTGTATATAGTACGTTTGTGATAACCAGTATTAATAATCCTGGCGCTGCCTATAACGAGGTTTCCGAAACAGCCTCTGCCGTGCTTGATTGCCGTTTGTTACCCGATGTGCAGACATCCAAATACATCAAGAAGATTGAAAATATTGTTGGTCCGCGGATATCAATAGCTGTCCTTCTGGAATCTCCTATGGCAAGTCATTCCGAATCTGATACCCGGTTTTTCAAAGCCATGGCAGCCTCGCTGGAAGAAACCTATCCCGGACAAACGAAAGCAATCCCGGTTTTGTTTCCTGCCTCTACCGACAATAACTATTACCGCAGTAAAGGCATTCCTGTTTATGGGATACTCCCGTGTATATTTACTCAAACGTTGCTTGAAACCGTTCATAATTTTAATGAAAGAATCCCTGTAAGTTACCTGTTAAGTGGAATTCAGGCTTTTTCAACTTGTATTGGGAAGCTGATGTCCGATGAGAAGTGATTCGTATGAATAATGGCATTACGACAGACAAGAAACGAGTATATAATGTCATTACAGCACATTGGCAAAGCTAAGCGCAACTTTGCGTACTGTTGATGGAGTTATGCAATGAATGAAATTTTTTAATTTTAGTCTACGTTGAAGAAAAATGTAAGTACATGAAAAGTGAAACATTTACCGCAAATTACAAAACAACCTTTTGAGTTTATCCATACAATAGATGCCATCAGAAAGACATCTTATAAAATGGTTACGGTCGATAGCTAGGATAACAAGATAGAAACCGACAGTATTGAAGTTGTATACCAAAATTAATGATTTGGACTAAATGGAAGATGATGCATTTTTAATTGCTTCCAGGAGAAGTCTGGCATTGATAGGTTTGGAAATGTAATCGGTGAATCCGTGATGTAAAATTTCTTTTCGCTCATTTTCTGATGCATAGGCAGTGACTGCCAGGATGGGGATCTTATGGTTCAACTTTCTAATTTCGAGGAAAGCATCAATCCCATCCATCACCGGCATCATAATATCCATGATGATGAGGGATTTCTCCAATCCGGGATTTTTTTGAACATATTCCACAATTTCTTTTCCGTTCTTAAACCACGTAATCTTTACATTCAAAGGTTTAAGAATCTTTTCGAGCAGCTTGTAATTGTTGGTTTCATCTTCAACAATTAGAATATGTGCATCAGGGAACTCTTTATCAGCTGCATTCTTTTTATCTTTTTTAGTTACCAGGATTGATTTTGATTCAAAAGCAACTGGTAATCTGAAATAGAAGGAAGAGCCTTTCCCTGTTTCCGATTCAAGCCATATTTCTCCGCCCAGCAGTTCTACCAGCTTTTTGCTAATGGATAATCCGATTCCGGTACCTTTATAAAGTTTAGTGGTGTCATTATCCAGTTTCTGAAAATAGTCAAACACCCTTAAAAAATCGTTTTTCTCAATACCTATTCCCGTGTCTGAAACAAAAAAGACAATATTCCCTGTCTCTAAATAGTATCCAAACTTAATGGTTCCCCGTTCGGTATACTTAACAGCATTGCTTAGCAAATTGTTTAGTATTTGTCTGAACCGGTAGACATCGGTAACGATTCCCAGAGATTTCTTTTCAGGTATATCCAGCTCAATATCTATCCCGGCTTTATTTTTAAGTTTGTAGATACTTTCTAGTTCTTTTAGCACCTTTATGGCATCGAACGGAAGCGGTTCGATTTTTAACTGGTTTGCTTCAATCAGCGAGATATCCAGGATATCATTAATCAACACCATCAGGTTCTCGCAATTGTTACTGATTATTTTAACAAAATCGTTTTTTTCCTTTTCGTCTTCTTCGATAAGCAGCAGGTTTGAAAAACCGACAATAGCATTCATTGGCGTCCGGATTTCATGGCTCATATTTGCAAGGAACGCTGATTTAAGCCTGTCAGCTTCCTCAGCCCTCTTTCTGGCCTTTTCAAGCTCGGCAGTTCTTTCGGCCACAAGGTCCTCCAAATTATTGCGATGTCTGGCCAGTTCTTCATTTTGTATCATTATCTCTTCCTGTTTTTCTTCAAGCATGGTATTGGCTTCCGATAGTTCGGCAGTTCTTTTTGCAACACTTTCTTTCAGCCTGATACGTTGCTGGTTGATGCTGTAAACCCTCAATCTGTAAATAAGCAGCAGAATTGTCACTATAAGAATGATGACAATTAGAATAAACCACCAGGTTTTCCAGAATGGAGACAGAACCCTGATTTTCAATTCGGTGGCGATAGGATTCCATCTTCCGTTATTATTAGTGGCTTTTATCTTCATTACATAATCTCTCCCCGGAAGGTTGGTATAGGTGGCAAACCGGTTATCTGCACCGGTATAATTCCAATCCTGGTCAAATCCTTCGAGCATATAGGCATACTTGTTATCGGCTGGCTGCGAATAGTTCATGGCTGAAAATTCGAATGTCACCACATAAAATTTATAGGATAATACCAATCTATCGGCATTGAAAATAGATTTACTCAGAATCAGGTGATTACCAAGGTTTTGTCCCACTTCAATCTCCTGATTCAGAATTTTTAAACCAGTTATTTTTGGAGTTGCAAGGTAGGGGTTGTCTAAAATTTCGTTGGGTTGAAATGAGATGAATCCATGAAATCCTCCAAAATAAAGCTCGCCGGTTTTGCTTTTAGAGCTTGAATTATTGTTGAACTGCAAAACTTTGAGGTTTTCTTTCGTCTGGAAGATTTTAAAGTCAGGCTTATCGGGTGTATTGACTCCGTTTATGAACTTTACCAGTCCGTTAGATGTTGAAATCCAAAGATTGCCTCTATCGTCATCAAAAATTGATGTTATGATATTTGAAGGTAGTCCGTCTTCTAAGGTATATAATAAAGAAGTGTCTTTTTCATTATCAATATACATCAAGCCATTTTTACTTCCTGTCCATATTTTCCCTTTTTTATCCTGGCATATCGTGAATATAGTGTAATCTGCAGTTTTGTCGCTGTAAAGTACAAAAGAGTTTTTTTGTTTATTCAAAACATATAATCCTTTATTGTTGCTTCCGAGCAGGATATTGTCGTCAGAATCTATATAAACAGTATTAATACGATGCCTGCCAAATCCATATTCATCTCCGGATTCATTCATAAAGTGCACAAATTTACTACTGCCATCAGGAAGCATATCAATTCCTTCCCGGGTGCCTACCCACAGATTTTTATTGTTGTCGGCAGCAAGTGAATATATCGTATTGTTAACCAGGCTTTTCGGATCATCGGGATCATTTACATAGGTGGTAACTTTTTTTGTAGACGGATTGTATTTTTTAAGACCTTCCTGAAAGGTTCCAATCCATACATTATGATCCTTGTCAAGATATAAACATCTGATACTGTTTTTAATAATTAATTGTGGATTGGTATTCTCCAAATTAAAATATCTGAAAATCTTTTTACCTGCGTCGAAGTATACTAATCCGCTTTTTTCGGTTCCCAACCAGATGTTGTTGTTTTCATCAGCGCAAATAGCATAGATATTGGCATCATTCAAATATCGTTTATCATCCTCTTTATAAATATATTGTTTGAATTTCTTCTGGTTGAAATCACAATAATTAACACCCCCGCTGAATGTTCCCAGCCACATCATATCAAAATCATCAATATAAATGTCGTATATTGAATTGTCTGTTATACCGGAATAACCATATCTGTTATCTGCATACAGTATAAATTTGCTTTTTTCATCATTTTTCAGATACAATCCTTTAAATGTTCCAATCCATAATCGGCCGTATTTATCACTCTCAATATCTCTTACCCTGATATTGAAGTTTTGATTATTATCAAGATCAATCCACTTAAAGGTTGAGTTATCCGGATTGAATTGATTTAATCCATTTTCGTAGGTTCCAATCCAGATATTACCCTTGGGATCTTCGGAAATGCACTCTATTCTATTGCTGCTAATTGAATTCCCGTTGATGGGATTATGCTTGTATTGCCGGCTAATTCCGGAATTTAGGTCGTATACAAACAAACCATAGCGCAATGTACCGATATATAAATTGTTTCTTTTATCAATATAAACTGCGGATACCTCTGACTTCTCCGGTAATTTAAACCTTTTTGTGGCATCGCTAATCGTTAAAGTATTACAGTTTAAAAGATACAGGCCTGTTGATGAAGCAATTATCAATGTATCATCAGTATACCCGGTCAATTTCCAGATTACCTCAGAGAATCGGATATTATTCTCAGTTTTTACATGCAAAAAGCTTTCTGAATCCTGATTAAACAGATCCAAACCTCCTTCGGTAGCTATCCACATGCGTTTCTTGCTATCTATTTCCAAACAGCGTATGAGGTTATCGCAAACAGTGGTTGAATCATTAGGATTATTCGTGTAAACTTTAATATTATATCCATCAAATCTGTTTAATCCTTCATTTGTGCCAAACCACAAAAATCCATTATCATCGTGGCGTATAGCATTAACTTTATTGTTGGAAAGCCCTTCTTCAAGGGATATAGAATTAAAAGAATAGCTTGAATAGATTGAATTTTCAATCTGTGAATAGCAGGTTGAAAAGAAGGAAATGAAAAGTATCCAAATCAATAGCTTTCGATTCGTTTCGGACATTTCCGTATATAGTTAATCTGCTTTAAAGGAGAATTGTATTCCTCCTATATAAAACAGGATAATTTATCAGATATGAATTATTTAAAGATTTAGTTTATATTGTTCATGTAAGATACTAATAACATTTGAATTAACCTTATTTTTTTATGTACAAAATATAAATCTATCGTATCCTATTAAAATCTACGTTGACACAGACTAATCAGAAGCCGGATTATTATGGAAAAAAATGAATAAAGATACCGGGGTAATACGAAGAGAGAAATTTTTCAGCTTCCTAAAAGTGCATTCCTTATAGCATTAAGCAAGCTTTGAACATCAACAGGTTTGGAAATATAATCGGTAAAACCATACTGAAGAATTTCTTTTCGTTCATTTTCGGTGGCATATGCGGTCACAGCTATAACAGGAATGGATTTATTCATCTTTCGAATTTCGTGAAAAGCATCAATTCCATTCATTATGGGCATTTTAATGTCCATGATAATGAGCGATTTTTTCAAATCGGAGCTGCTTTTAATATAGTCAACCAGTTCTTTCCCGTTTTTTACCCAAATTATTTCAACTTTCAATGGTTTAAGTATTTTTTCCAGCAGGATAAAGTTTGTGGATTCATCTTCGGCTATAATTATTTGAATAACGGGCAATTCAAGCTCTTTGCCGGCAATTTGTTGTTTTTTAATTATTACCGATTTGTTTGACCCGATACTCAATGGAAGTTTGAATGAGAAGGTGGAACCTTTACCTGCTTCAGATTCCAGCCATATTTCTCCACCCAGCAGCTCTACAAGTTTTTTACTAATAGATAATCCAATACCGGTTCCTTTATATAGTTTGGTTTTGTCGTCATCAAGCTTCTGAAAATAATCGAAAACCCGCATAAAATCATTCTTTTCAATACCAATCCCGCTATCGGAGACATAAAAAACCACGTTTTTTTCTTCCAATCTGAATCCGAATCTTACTTCACCTTCATCTGTGTATTTAATGGCGTTGCTGAGCAAATTATTCAATATCTGGCGGAAACGAAACTGATCTGTAACCAGGATAAGCTGGTTTTGATTGGGGATGTCGAGCACGATATTAATGCCGGGTTTGTTCTTTAGATTATAAATGCTTTCTAATTCTGATAAAACTATGTTGGCATCAAATGGTGAATGTTCTATTTTAAGCTGATTTGCTTCAATAAGCGATATGTCAAGGATATCATTAATCAACACCATCAAATTTTCACAATTGTTGTTGATAATACGGATGTATTCAACTTTTTCTTTATCATCGTTTTCGGTAAGCAGTAAATTAGAGAATCCGACGATGGCATTCATCGGAGTTCTGATTTCGTGACTCATGTTGGCCAGAAAAGCCGATTTAAGCCTGTCGGCTTCTTCAGCTTTTTTTCGCGCATTTTCGAGGTCGGATGTTCGCTCAATAACTAATTCTTCTAATTTGTAACGATGTTTTGCCAGCTCCTCGTTCTGTAAAAGTATTTCTTCCTGTTTTTCTTCAAGAAGTGTGTTTGCCTCCGACAATTCGGCTGTTCTCAAAGCTACACTTTCTTTAAGTTTCTTTCTTTGCTGATTAATGTTGTATAGCCTTATTCTGTATATAAGGACAATAATCCCCAATAAAATAATAATTACTGTTGTCATAAACCACCATGTTTCCCAGAAGGGTGGTATTACCCGTAATCTCAATTCTGTAGGGGTTTCATTCCAGGTTCCGTCAATATTTGTAGCTTTCACCTTAAATAAATATTCTTTGCCCGGAAGATTGGTATAGGTAGCCAGTCTATTGCCAGCATCCGTGAAATTCCATTCTGTGTCAAACCCCTCGAGCAGATAGGCATATTTGTTTTCCATCGGCCGGGCATATTGCATGGCTGAAAATTCAAAAGTCACCACATGATATTTATAGGATAATTTTAGGAAATTGCTGGTATAAATAGATTTATTAAGAATTACTTGGTTGTTTACCATCTGATCTACCTGAATTTTTTTATTCAGGATTTTTAATCCGATAATTTTTACATCAGGAAGGTTTGGATTGTCAACGATTTGCTCCGGATGAAAAGACAGAAAACCATTTATACCTCCAAAAAATAATTTACCCGATGCATTTTTGTAGCTTGCATTATTTGTAAACTGAAGGATTTTGAGTCCAGTGTTTTTATTAAAAATTTTGAAACGGGCACTATCTGGATTATTTACTGCATTTTTAAACCTCACCAGCCCATTATCTGTGGATATCCACAAATCACCAAAATTGTCATCCATAACAGCAGCTATTCGGTTGCTGGGTAAACCATCTTTTTCAGTATAAAGTCTAACCCTGTTACTGTTTTGGTTATAAAATATCAAGCCATCACTGCTTCCTGCCCAGATATTTCCGTTTACATCTTCGCAAATAGTAATGATGTCATAATCTGCAACTTTATTACTTGCCAGCACGAACGAACTATCCTGTTTGTTTAAAATATACAATCCCTTTATTGAACCACTTCCAATCCAAATATTATTTTTAGAATCTCTGTATACAATTTTTATCAACTGCTTTCCAAATCCGAATTTTTCACCTGACTTATTATTAAAATGTATAAATTGATTTTTTTCATAGGGTAATAAATCAATTCCTTCTCTTGTACCTATCCACAGATTATTTTCTTCATCAGCAGTTATCGAATAAATTATATCATTCACAAGACTATTGGCATTCGAAGGATTATGCCTGTATGTTTTGAAATTTTTCGAAGATAAATCAAGGCATTTAAGACCTCCGGGATATGTTCCTATCCAAAGATTATTATGGTTGTCTATATATAAGGATTTAATTATGTCCTCATTAGACAGGAGCTTTCCTTTTACATCCGAATTAAAATATTCAAATGATCCTTTTTTGAAATCGAATAAATTCAAACCTCCTCTTTCGGTACCCACCCAGATATTTTTATTTCTGTCTTCGCAAATTGCATACGTATTAAGGTCATTCAGATAGTGATTATCATTTTTTTTGAATGTGTATTGCTTGAATTTCTTTTGATTAAAATCACAATAATTAACGCCCCCACTGAATGTGCCTAACCACATGAGGTCGTTTTTATCGATATAAATATCAAAAATGGAATTATTAGTTATTTCTGAAATGGAGGATGTACTTGAAGCATAAAGGATAAAGGAAAGATTGTCAGGATTTTTAAGATAAAGGCCCTGATATGTGCCAATCCATAATCTTCCGAATCTGTCAGAGGTAATATCCCTAATCCTTGAAATTCCGGTTGATAGATGCTCATTTTTTTCAAGGTCAATCCACTTAAATGTTGAATTGTTATTATCATAGGAATTTAAGCCATTATCGTGTGTGCCAACCCATAGTTTACCATTACTGTCTTCGTAGATGCATTCTATCCAGTTACCTTTACCTGAATTATTGTTGTTCCGAATATCTTCAAAATGTTTGTATGTTCCTGAACTCCTGTTAAAAATATACACTCCTTTCTGTACGGTTCCAATATAAAAATTGTCTTTGGAATCCTGGTAAACGACCGACACTTCTGTATTCAAAGGAAGTTTAAACCTTTTTCCGACATCTTTTACAATCAATGTACTTTCATCCATCAAAAATAATCCCGCAGAAGACGCGATGAATAAGGTATCGTTGTTGCTTTCAAAAATTTTCCAGCAAAGTTCAGAAAACTGCAAATTATTTTCTGTTCTTACATGTTTAAAAATGTCTTTATCCGGGTCATATAGATCTACTCCTTTTTCGGTAGCCAGCCACATTCGTTTCCTGGTGTCAATAAAAATACTACGAACCAGGTTAGTACAGATTGAATTTGAATCAACCGGATCGTGTTTATATATTTTGATATTGTAACCGTCATATCTGTTAAGTCCTTCATTTGTACCAAACCACATAAAGCCAATATCATCATGGCATATGGCATTAACCTGGTTATTTGAAAGACCATTCTCCATGGTAATATGTCTAAAGATATAGCCTGAATAGATGGTGTTTTCAATTTGAGCATAACAAGCAGAATAGAATAAAAATAAAACTATCCAGATCAGAAGGTTTCTGCATATATACAAAATGTTTATCATATTTAACAGTGATGAAGATGCATACTACATTGTCTTTATCTTTTATCCGTTAAGACTGATCTAATATTCGTTTATAAACTAAGAATATAATACAATTTTGATTTTATAAACTAATAACATTTGAATTAATAATGCGAATTAAGGGTTAAAACTTATTAGCATATATAATTAGGAATCAGTATTTTGCAAACTTACCTTAGTGATACTAAGTGAATTTGTGTCTTTGTGGCTATCTTCCCATTGCCACTAAGTCGCTAAGACACAAAGATTCACAAAGATAAAGTCCATATATTTGATTTCGACCCTTAATTCGCATTAATAATAATTTCATATAAAAATATCAAGCCTATTATTTGTATAAATAAAATATGATACAGGATTTTAATTGTATTAAAGGTCAGGATATTTTTAACATTTATCATTATTCGAAGAATAAAATTGATTTAAAATAATTCAGATAAAAATGGTATCAGTTTAATAAGATAGCATTTCTAATTGCATCAATTAAACCTTGTACATTTACAGGTTTTGAAATATAATCGGTAAAACCATGCTGAAGAATTTCTTTTCGCTCATTTTCAGTTGCATATGCTGTAACGGCTATTATTGGAATAGATTGATTTATCTTTCGTATTTCATAAAATGCATCTATACCGTTCATAATGGGCATTTTTATATCCATGATGATGAGTGAATTCTTCAAATCGACGCTGTCTTTAACATATTCAACCAGCTCTTTTCCGTTTTTTGTCCAAATAATTTCAACTTTCAAAGGTTTTAGTATCTTTTCCAGCAGGATATAGTTTGTTGTTTCATCTTCGGCCACAATTATTTTAACAGCGGGCATGTCTGATGGTGTGTCTGCGGATTGCCGTTTTTTAATTGTTGAGGCATTGCCAGACTCAATACTTGCGGGTAGTTTGAATGAGAAGGTAGAACCTTCACCTGCTTCAGATTCCAGCCAGATTTCACCTCCAAGCAGTTCAACGAGTTTTTTGCAGATGGATAAACCGATACCTGTTCCTTTATATAGCTTGGTTTTATCGTTATCCAGTTTCTGAAAATAGTCGAAAACCCGCATGAAATCATTTTTTTCTATGCCAATTCCGCTATCGGACACATAAAAAATCACATAGTTTTCTTCTAACCTGTATCCGAATTTCACTTCCCCCTCATCAGTGTATTTAATGGCATTGCTCAACAGGTTATTCAACACCTGACGGAAGCGAAACTGGTCGTTAATCAGAATGAGCTGTTTTTTCAAGGGGATATCGAGCTTTATTTTTATCCCTGGCTTTTTCTTTAGATTATAAATACTTTCAAGTTCCTTTAATATCAGATTGGCATCGAAGGGTGCAGGGTCAATTTTTAACTGATTAGCTTCAATCAGTGAAATATCCAGTATATCATTAATTAACACCATCAGGTTTTCGCAATTGTTGTTAATAATCCGGATATATTCATTCTTTTCCTTGTCATCATGTTCGGTAAGCAATAGATTTGAAAAACCTACAATTGCATTCATTGGGGTTCTTATTTCATGACTCATATTGGCAAGAAATGCAGATTTAAGTCTGTCGGCTTCTTCGGCCCTTTTTCTGGCACCGTCAAGTTCAACTGTACGCTCTGATACAAGCTCTTCGAGATTGTTCCTGTGTCGGTTTAATTCTTCGTTTTGCATCAGAATTTCTTCCTGTTTTTCCTCCAGAAGTGCATTGGCTTCCGATAATTCGGTAGTTCTTTGTTTTACGCTTTCTTTAAGCTTTTGTCTCTGCTGGTTAATGTTATAAACCCTTATTCTGTATATTAATAACAGGATAACCGCTATGATAACTGTAACGATTAGGATAAACCACCATCTTTTCCAGAACGGTGGTAATATATGTATTTTCAGCTGGGCAGTTTTATCATTCCATATCCCTTCGTTATTTCGGGCCCTTACCATAAAGGTGTATTTTTTCCCGGGGAGGTTGGTGTAACTGGCAAATCTTCGATTTGAATTCACTTCAGTCCATTGATTATCAAATCCATCCATTTTGTATGAGTACTGAATTTTTTCGGGTTGATCATAATCAAGGGCAGTGAACTCGATGGAAAATTCCCTTAACTTATAGGAAAGAATTACTTCTTTTGTTAGCACAATGGATTTGTTCAGAATAACCTTTCCGTAATACCCTCTGCCCACTTTCACAGATTCGTTAAAAACCTTCAAATCTGTAATAAGAATTTTAGGAATTGATTTGGAACCGTTGATATCTTGAGGCATAAAGGAATTCAAACCGTTCATACTGCCAAAATAAAGCTTACCCTGCTTGTTTTTAAAACCGGCAGACCAATAAAACTGATCGCTCTGTAATCCATCGGATGTATAAAAATTTTTAAATATTTTTCTATTCGGATCAAAAAATGAAATTCCGTTGTCTGTACTCATCCAGAAATTGCCGTTATTGTCTTCAAGAATGGTATAAATAACATTATTTGATAAGCCGTCATCCTGGGTATAGCTTTTAAATCTTTCCTGCATATGATTAGCTGAATCAATAATTAATTTATTGATGCCATCTCCGTGAGTACCAAACCACAAATTATTATTTCTGTCAAGACAAATGGATATTACATAACTTCCGCTGATGGAATTGGTATCCAGCGGATTGTTTACGTAATACTTCAGGTTGTTCGAATGTAGGTTGATTTCACCATTTCTCCCGGCAATTATTTTAAATAATCCCTGCATAGTACCAACCCAGAGATTATTTTGCGGATCGAACTGTAAACAACCCACCTGATCTACTGCCTTGCTCTTATATTTTCCCGTAAAATGTTCGAATTTCCCTGTTTGGGGATCCATTCTGTCGAGACCACCCAGTGTACCAATCCAAAGATAGCCCCAACTATCTTCAATAATGGTTGCAACAAAATTGCTAATAAGGCTTGAAGAATCAACAGGTGAATTCTGATATCTGATAAATTTCCCCTTTTCAACATTTGAAGGGGTCAGCTTGTTTATACCCCCATTCCAGGAACCAATCCAAATATTTTGATTTTTATCCCTGAAGATTGAGGTAATAAAGTCACTGGAAAGTGAGGTATAATCATTAAAATTATAATAATAGTGTTTGTATGTTTCACTTTTTTTGTTGTATTTATTTAAGCCGCCGCCAGCGGTCCCAATCCACAAATTGTTATCATCCTCGTAAATTGAGTTTACAATGCTATGACTTAGACTGTTATTATTCCCCTGTTCGTGATCCAGAAATTCAAAATTCTTCTCATTTATATTATATTTGTTAACACCCCCTCTTTCGGTACCAACCCAAACATTGCCTTCTTTATCCGAAAACAGACAGTTGACAAAATCGTTGTTCAACCCGTAAGTCGCATTTAGTATCTGCTTATGGTTTACAAAACAGTCGTGTTCCCTGTCATATATGCTCAGCCCTCCGTATGTTCCGATGATCAGCTTTCCGTTTTCGTCTTCGATTATGCTCATTACTGCATTATGAACAAGAGATAATGGGTTTGTAGGATCATGAAAATAGTTTATAAATTCTCCGCTACCGGGAGTCAGTTTACTTATACCAAAGGTTGTCCCTACCCACAAATATCCGTACCGGTCTTTATAGATAGCATGCACTTCGTTATTCGGCAGGCTTTTTAAATCATTTAATTTGTTTTCGAAATAGGTGCATGTGTTGTTTTTTACATTCAGGAAGGTGAGTCCTTTGTTTGTTCCAAACCACATGTTTTCTTCTGGATCTTCATAGATTGCAAGAACATTTGAACCCAGCAATTTGCCTTCAAACACCTGGGGCTTCAAATGCTGTAGTATTTTAAAAGTTCCTGATTTATCTGATATTTCAAGCCTGTCTGCACCATTACTTGTGCCAATCCATAACTGATTATTTTTATTGATGACTACCCAATTAACACGATCATTTATAATCGACTGGTCATTCTCAGGATCATGCCTGTAGGTGATAAATCTCTCTTTATCATATAAATAAACATTCAATCCGTTTGATGTTCCGATCCAAAGATTTCCGTAATTGTCCTGGCACATCGAATAAATAAAATTATTTGAAATGCTGTTATTATCAAATGGATCGTGTTTGAAAACTGTGAATGTATAACCGTCAAAACGGTCGAGTCCATTGTAAGTGCCAAACCACATAAATCCTTTACTGTCTTTGAGTATGCAATCAATCATGTTTTGAGATAATCCCTGATTGATAGTATAATGATTGAAACGTAAAACACTTTTTTGTGCTGAAGTTGAAAGGAAAGTGAAACTTAAAATGAAAATAAATAAGTTTGAGATACTAAAATACTTCAAATGGACTTTTAACTCTCCGGTGAGTGCAATATTCATCTTCTGTTTATGTATGGAAAATCCGCAATTAACTTCTTATATTTAAATGAAAGTTACAAAAAAAATAATATAAAGAAATATTTACACATAAATTATTATCACTTTCTTATTTCAACCGGAATTTTAATCATAATGCCGGAACCGGGGAAATTTCAGTTCGGGTAACGTTTATGAATTAGGAAATGCATGGGATTCTTTCAGACACATAGAACAAAACTCCGCTAAATCGGATTGTCGGCCATTTCAGAATTTGAATTTTATTTTTTATTGCAATATTCCAAAATTTTGATATCTTGGTATGCAAATTAATATTTACAGAAATGGCTGTATTAAAAGATATTGTCATAATTTTTGCACTCTCAACCTTAGTTAATTTTCTTTTCACTAAAATTAAGATTCCCACCCTTATTGGTTACATGCTTACAGGTATTATTGCAGGACCTCATTTTTCAGGAATTATTAATTCGCCACACGAAATCGACCTGATGGCTGAAATCGGGATTGTATTGTTATTGTTTACCGTAGGATTGGAATTTTCGCTGAATCATCTGCTAAAAATCAGAAGAATTGTATTTCTGGGTGGGGCACTTCAACTCATAATTACGGTATTTGTTATTAGCATCATTGCCCGTTTTTATCACATGTCATGGACCAGTGCAGTATTTATAGGTATCATAACCGCGCTCAGCAGCACTGCAGTTGTGCTTAAATTGCTTCAGGAACGATCTGAAATAACATCCAATTATGGCCGGTCGGTTTTGGGAATACTGATTTTTCAGGATATTATTCTTGTGCCATTGCTTTTGTTCATTCCTGTGCTCGGCGGTGGTAATTATATACAACCGCATCAATTGCTGATATTGCTGTTAAAAACAGCTTTTATTGTCGGCTTGGTTTTTATAGGTAATAAATGGCTTATTCCCAGAGTTTTGCATGCTATTGCACTGACAAAGAATCAGGAATTATTTCTTATGAGTATTTTGTTAATATGTCTTTCGGTCGCCTTGTTGACATCACAGCTGGGTATGTCTCTTGCATTTGGCGCATTTTTGGCGGGACTTATGATATCTGAATCCGAATATAGCCATAATGCCTTCGGACATCTGATCCCCTTCAGAGATACTTTTACCAGCTTCTTCTTTGTGTCCATCGGAATGCTTCTGGATTTGAATTTCGTGTACGAAAATTATCTGCTTGTAATTACCACTGTTATTCTTGTTCTTTTCCTCAAAACATTTGTTGCCGGAGGAACAGCTTTTGTTCTGGGACATACATTTCGTGGTACGGTAATGGTGGGTATGGCGCTAAGCCAGGTAGGTGAATTTTCTTTTATCCTTGCCAAAGAAGGAATTGAATATAGCATTATCAACCACTACATTTATCAAATGTTTTTGTCGGTTGCCATTATTACCATGTCAATATCACCATTTATGATAATGATTTCCAGGCCGTTGGCCGGCCTGTTATTAAAACTTCCGCTTCCACAGTTTCTTGTCGACGGATTGTTTCCCCTCAACCAGATTGAGGTTCCGGAACTTAAGAATCACCTGGTATTTATTGGAAAAGACTCGCGTGCCTTAAGTCTATCGGTGATGGCCAAATATATGAATCTACCTTATATTTCTATCGTTTTCGATCCGGCCACGGTACGCAAGCGCCTGCAAAAGGGTGAAACCGTTATTTATGGCGATGCTGTTAATGAACCCATATTGATGCTGGCACATATTGATAAAGCTGAAATTATTGTCATTTCCATAGGAAATCTGATTACTTCCATGGCAATTATTGAAAAAGTAAGGCACTTGAATAAGCATGCATATATTTTAGTCAGAACCCAACAGGTACACGATATTAATAAACTTTATCAATTAGGAGCCAGCCAGGTAATTCCTGAAGAATTTGAAACGGCAATAGAATTGTTCAAGCGGATTCTCACCAAGAAGTTAATTCCGCAACGTAAAATAAATACTACCATTGCAAAAATAAGGGACGATCATTACGGAATATTTCTTGAGAAGGAAGAAGGTTTGGATCCATTGGTACTAAAAGAATTACCAAATATTGAAATCATTGTTTACCAGGTTGACGAAGACTCTTCCATAACTGGCAAAAGCCTGCAGGAAATTAGATTACGCAGGGTATATGGGGTTACACTAATTGCTATATTGCGAGATGCAGCCCTGATTGAAAATCCGGATCCCGAAGTTGTATTCATGGAAGGAGACAATCTCTACCTTATGGGAAAGTCGGAACAAATTGCCAACGCCCTCGGACTTTTCTCAAAGAAAGTCTGATTCTCATTATCAGCAAAGCTTTCCGTAGTATGAAATTCTTTTACCGATAGTATCCCGGCATTTACCTATTTGATATAATCCTCTGCCTAAACCTCTTTCACATCTCCTCTTATACAACATATATTTGTCTCAGATTTTTGATTGCAAAACGATGAGTACAGGTTTAATCATATTAATTGTTTTTCTGATTTTTCTGCTATATCTGTTGTTTTTTCCCATTTCAATTCTGGCAGATACTTTTGCTAACAAATATTATGCAGGTATTCCTGGAATAGTTGGTTTCAGGATAATGAAGCGTAAAGACAGCTGGAAAATTCAATTTTCAATTTTTTTTCTGAGATTCAAAGTTGATTTTTTTAAAAGAATGTCAGGAAAAGATCATGAAGTACAGGAACGACGGATAAGCAAAGCAAAAAGAAGTAAAAAATCTGTTCAATTCTACCTGCGATTCATGATTAAAATATTATCCACTTTCAGGATTAAAAAACTCGTGTGGAGATTAGATACGGGAGATTATCCTTTGAATGCGCAGCTTATACCAATTGTCTCAAGCCTTAATAGCGACAGGATATCGATTTCAGTCAATTTTTATGACCGCAATGAGTTTCATTTACTGGTTCAAACCAGTGTATTCAGATTATTATTTATATCAATGAAATATTATATGTTTAACAAATAAAATTAGAAATCATGGAAACAAATTTTGATCAATTACTGGATAAATTATCCGAAAATTTAAAAGGAATGGCTTCAACAGATACAGTTCTGGGCGAAGAATTCAAAATAGGTGAATTTACCTGCAGACCGGTTATTAAAGTTGGTCTTGGGTTTGGTGGTGGCACCGGCGAAGGTGACGACCAAAGGCATCATGGCAAAGGAACAGGCTTGGGGGCAGGAGGCGGAATTGGGGTAACACCCGTTGGTTTTCTTGTAACTAAGGGAGATGATATTTCCTTTCTTCCGTCCGACAACAAAAAGGGATTGCAAACCCTGTTGGAAAAAGCTCCCGATTTAATCGAGAAAATGATGGACATGAAACAAAAGAAAGAAGAAAAAGAAGAAAAGAAAGCCAAAGCATAAAAAGTTGCTTATATCCTTTTGATTTTAAATAGAATTTTTGTACCGTAAAGACCAAATTTAGGAAGGATTTTTAACAAACCTAATCTTTGGTCTTGGCGGTACTTTTTTTAATAAAATCCAGTATAGTTTAAGTTCAAAATAAATCTTTGATTATAATCATTTAAGATTCAGGCAATATAATGAATAAAGTTCTATAAGGCTATTTCACACGCTGATCATATTTAAAGCCCATGGAATAATTTTCTCCTTTTAGTTTGTGAATAATTTTCTGCTTAACCGCATGGAATATTATCAGGTGAATATCTTCGGTAATTTCCATATCGTTTATAGGAACATGAATGGCGTGATCGGAAATCTCTTTTATTTTACCGCCGTTGAAACCACATAAAGCCACAGTGGTTGCCCCTGAAGTTTTGGCATATTCCAATGCTTTTACAACATTTAATGAGTTACCGCTGCCAGAGATACCGATAACCACATCATTTTTTGACAGATAAGTTTTCAACGGTTCAATAAATACTTCATCATATGACAAATCATTTGATATGGCAGATGTGCCGGGGATATTATCACTCAGGCAGATTACTTTAAATCTTTTTTCCAGCTGGTAGGAGATACCCTTTAAAAAATCGCCGGCAATATGCGAGGCGGTTGCTGCACTTCCACCGTTCCCGAAAATGTAAACGGAATTTCCTCTGTCGCGGCATTCAAATATTATCTCAACCAGTTTATCCAGGGCTTCCTGATCAACTTTTTTCAGAGTTTCGGCAACTTTTTCGAAATACGTAGTAAAATCAGAATTTTTCATCGGCAAAATAAATGAGTTTGGAACCATCACGTTCAAATGCAAATTCATACTTTCTGCATTGTTTCAATGATTCAGTCAATTTCTGTTGGTTGTTTTTCTCGCAGTAAAACAACATAAAACCACCACCACCTGCTCCCAGAAGCTTTCCTCCGGTTGCTCCGTTTTCCAGTCCTGTTTTATAAATTTCTTCAATCTCTTTATTACTAATCTGTGATGCAAGTTTTTGTTTCAATATCCAGTTTTCATGCAGGATTTTTCCAAAGTCTTCTAACTTTTGACTGTACAGACAATCTTTCAGCTCGAACACTAACGCAACCATTGATTTCAAAATGGAAGACTTATCTTCCTGTGATGCATTTTTCTTTTGTTCTGAAAGAATATCAGATGCTTTACGCTGATTTCCGATATAAAACATCACCAGGTTTTCCTGCAATGTACTATATGTTTCGTTAGCGATATATAACGGTTCTATCAAAACACTTCCGTCAGGATTGAACAGTATAATATTCAACCCGCCAAATGCAGTCGCATATTGATCCTGTTTTCCAATGGGTTCACCAAGCAGATCAATTTCAATTTCACTTGCTTCACGGGCAAGTTGTTCGTGCGAAACATACTGACGTTTTACTGCATACAAATTGTGTAACAATCCTACTGTAAACGCTGATGATGATCCCATTCCTGTCCCCGAAGGGATATCGGCGATGGAACTTATTTCGGTCCCTCCCGGAATATTCAATTTTTTTAACGTCTCGCGAAGTATCGGATGTTTTAATTCTTCGACAGAACCAACGGTTTCGGTTTGTGAATATTTAATGCGGATCTGGTCGGGAAAGAAAAATTTATGAGAGGAGATGTACATGTATTTGTCAATGGAAGTGCTAAGAACTGCTCCCTGGTGCCTTGAATAGAAAGTCTCCATATCTGAACCGCCGCCAACAAAACTTATTCTGAAAGGTGTTCGGGTGATGATCATGCTTAATATGCGTTAATTATAAAATCAGCAAATTTACGGTCTTTTTCAATGAGTTGATACTCATCCAGTTTTCTTTTTTGATACAAGTTTTCAATTTCTTCAATTTCTTTCCTGCGCCAGGTATAATATTTTCTAAGTCTCTCCTGAAGCAAATCTTCCTCCAAATCCATATAAATTTTTATATCTGTAATCTTTCTAAGTGTAAAGATACCTAATGCAACGATACCATCAATGAGGATGATATCTTCCTGTCGGAAATTGTAATTTACGGGTGATGATTTACGTACCGGATGATTTGCATATCCTGGTAAGGTAACCGTTTTCCCGTTTAGTATGTCAGTTATATCCTGTTCAATTTTGCTGCTCTGAAATCTGTCAAAAACATTTTTGCAGTTATTTCTTTCCGGTTCAGGCAGAATCCAGTTATCCAGTTCAATTTTCAATACTGAGAATCCCTGCTTTTTTAAATGGATATTCAGATAAGATACAAAATTGCTTTTCCCCGATCTTGAATTTCCAGCGACCGATATAATCACAGGTCTTTTCTCAAGTGTTTCAATTTTTGATAACAAAAGATGTAAGTCTTCAGCAAGAGGATCTTTTACGATAAAGTTTACCGCTTCATTCAAATCGGCAAAAAAGAAATCGGGTTTCACCGACGTTTTTGCTACGCCATAACCTGTCATAACTCCAACCGTTTTGCACCCTGCATTTATACCTGCAAGAATATCCCTTTCCGAATCTCCTATCATCCATGACTCGCTTAAATCAATATTAAAATCTTTTGCAGCCTTATAAAACATACCCGGTTTTGGTTTACGGCAGTCGCAATCAATTTTGTATTCTTTTCTTTCCTCAGGATATCCCTTGTCGGGGTGATGGGGACAAAAATAGATGGCATCAAGTCGTGCCTGTTGTTTACCAAGATCAGTCTCCAGTTTTTTATGTATCGTGTCTAATTCTTCGAGCGTACAAAGATTTCGCGCTATCACCGATTGATTGGTTACAACTATGGTAAGGTAATCAGATTCATTGATCAAACGTACAGCCTGTGGTGTGAAATCATATAATTCAAGATCATCGGGTTTGCTGATAAAACTTTTTTCATCATTCAATACACCGTCACGATCAACAAAAACAGCCTTTTGCGGATTTTCATAATTAAACTGGAATATCTTTCCGCTTTTGTAATCTTCATTCACTTCTTCCCATCGTTCTGGTGTACCCATATCCTTCAGATATTCTGAAGTATTATAACCAAACATTCTTATATCTCTAAAGATTTTTGGGAAAATATCCCTGCCGAAATCCGCTTTTTTGCCTTTTTCAATATAGTTCAGAATAGAAGGTGAAAAGAGATATACACCTGCGTTTACCAGGTTATGGTAAAATTTCAGTTCATCATGTGGTTTGGAATGAAATGCAGCAATTCTTCCGCTATTATTCATTTCTACCAGGTCGCTGTCATACGGATGATTGTTAGGATGCAGTACAAGCGTACATTGGCTCTGTCTTTGAATATGAAATTCTTTCAGACGATTGAGATCCATATTTACCATTACATCGCCGTAAAGCACTAAAAAATCACTGTCGAGCCATTTTTCCACTTCCTTAATACCACCAACCGTACCCAGGGGAATTTGTTCTTCAAAATATTGTATGTTAACATTATAAGTACTTCCGTCCCCAAAATGATTCATTATAACATCTTTCAGATAATTTACCAGGATGATAATCTCTTCAACCTGGTATTTGATGAGCAGGTTGATTTGATGCTCAAGGATTGATTGTCCTCCAACCTTAAGCATCGGCTTTGGAATTTCCCTGGTATATTCTGCAAGCCTGGTACCCTTGCCACCTGCTAAAATAACTGCTTTCATTAATTAATATATCGTTTCTGAATCTCAGTTGACAAAGAAAATGAAAAAATAAGGCATTTAAAAGCAAAATACCTCCATTAAATGTTAAGAAGTGTTATTTATGAATATATACAGAATAATCCGATTCAGAAAAAATGGAATTTAGCTAAAAACCCTGAATAGGATTATTTTTCATCTGCAAGATATTACCTGTTAAATATTGACGATTGGGGTTTTATTGCGCATTATAGAGATCATATATGAAAAGGATGTGGAGTGGTTCTTGTTGGTGAGAACACTAGTGTCGTGTCAAGTATTAAAAAACGGTTAAGTCATTCCGAACTCCCGCCTGACAGAGCTTAAGCGGCGGGCAGGTGATTTGGAACCCTGAAAGGCTCAGCGAAGCTAATCTCTTTAATCTTCCAAAGACCCTGAATCAAGTTCAGGGTGACTATATGACATAATACGATTGACATGACACTAGCAAGATGAGATATTGGTGAGAACACCAACCGGAGTTGTTTAAAATATCTAGGAATACTTTTTCATAAGCAGACCAGCTACATGCTTATCAATAGGGAATGACATATCATCAGGATGTAAATCGGTAATTTTTTTCCATCTGAAGCTTTGACTCCCGTTTTCCATTTTTTCGTAATCAAATGGGATGGTTGAGATTTTAAACCGAATTGGTTCTCTGAATTTGATAAGATAATAAATACTTATTAACTGTTGATCAGTGTAAAATAAAGCTCTCTGAAAAAAATCCGTGGTATAAAAATGTTCCACAATTTCAATCTCCTGACCAAACTCTTCTATGGCTTCACGTTTAATACAATCTGCAGGTCCTTCGCCAAATATTAGCCCGCCTCCGGGAAATTTGGTCATTTTTTGATTGAGCTGATATTCATCGGTAAGTAATACTTCATTTTCATCCTTTATTACCAAACCATAAACCCTGAGGTTAAAACGTCTGATTTCCTGATTTTCCATTTAAAATATACCTATTTTGGAAACTTTATACACAGATGGTGAGATTAGAATTTTGCTGTAATTTTATAGTAACAAAATTTTCTGCTTTTAAAGGCCGGAATTACAATGGTTTTTCCCAAGGTATCATAATATCGGATCGGCTCGGGATACAATCCTCTTTTCTTCCATTTTATAATCGGCTCTCTGGTCACATTTCCGTATTCATCAATTTTAACTGCCGCAACATATGATTTTCTTGGTCTGCTAAAATTTTTGGCCTTTTTTGGATTATTCAGATTTCTGATATCATCATTGTAGAAAATATAGATTTCGTTTTCGTCGAGAGGCGCCATAAGTGCATAAGAACAATAATTTTCAACATATAAATCGACAGAACCGGTTTCTATAACATAATCACGGTAATCAGTCGGTTCAATCTGTGATTTGATTAAACTGTTAATATTGAAATCCTGGCGTTTTTCAACTACCTGGTTCCAGTAAACCTGTCCAAGTGTATCGTAACAGGTTACAATCAGGTTGTTATAGGTATTGTAAGTCTGTTCAAAAAGCTGCTCTGCTATCAGAATAATTTTGCCATTATTTCGCAATACCAGATCAGTCATTACATATTTTATTAGCTCTTCCTTTTCAATAGTCGGTTCTTTGTTATCTACTAACCGGGCAAGCATGGCATCGTCAAACGGATTAATATAATTATCATAAATTCTTCCGTCATCGGGACTTATTTTAAAGAAAAAAGTTCCCCGTACACCCGATCTGAACAATTCGGAGTATAAACCTGCACAGATCAATTCACCATGTTCGCCTCCAATAATTTTCACTCCCCGGATATACCTTTCTTTTAATGTTAGCGGATATTCCCGGAAACTACTGCCGTTATCCGTATAACGGTAAATGGTATATACATTTTTTATGTCGCTGAACAGCGATAGAATCGACTCTCTTTTAAGCAGACTTAAGATAGTTATATTGCCTTGTTCATCCACTATATATTTGTTATCTCTCGGTCCCTGTCCGGAGAATTCGAAAGAATCATTTCTTTTCCAGATTACTTCCATCCCTTTGCCAAGAACATAATACTCGTTAAACTGAACTTTTGACCAGTTTAATTTTATACGGCATGCAACCATTAATTTGGTTTCGTGTTTTGATAACGAAAAATGAAAATCAGCCCAATTTCCCTTGATAAATTTCATGGTGGTAAGTTCAATAAGATCAGACGCTGCCTGAAGGTTGGTTTTATCAATTTTCTGGTAAAACAGGGTAATGTTATTCAAACGCCGTCGTGAAACAAAAATGTACAGTTCGTTATAAAAATGCACCACTGTTTCCAAATCATAGGTCTTTAATCCTTCGAATAACTTAATGGGTTCTTCGAGAAGAAGATTAAGGTTTTTATCCAGTTTCTCAATGTGATATTGATTACCATAAAATTTGACAACATAAAAATGATTTTCATCATGGCCAATAATCTTATGGACGTTTGTGGAACCATAATTAAAATTGGGTTCGCTTTGCACAACCTCTAAATCTTGAGAAAAAACAG
Organism: uncultured Bacteroidales bacterium; assembly: GCA_963781805.1. GTDB lineage: Bacteria > Bacteroidota > Bacteroidia > Bacteroidales > UBA10428 > JAFGPL01. The sequence continues at coordinate 1,978,826 of CAWAHF010000004.1, read as the reverse complement.
GATAAGAAAAAAAGATTAATAAAAATATCAGATTTTTTAACATAAAATTTTTTAGACGCATGATCTATATCGGTTAATTTGTACTATTAACATTATTGATTACTAATTGTTTAGCTTTTTCAAAGGGTAGTTTTAATATAAGACAGTTCAGAACAGCAAATACCCTATAAAATTCCACAAAAATCATTCCGGTTTTATTAAATTATGTAAAAATAAACGAACGCTAGAATTTAGCAAATATTTTTGCCTCAAACTATTGCAATTTAAAAGGAATGAAAAGGTTTATCAAAATGGAATTCATAATAGCCAACCACGACCTGTATTAATAGCTATAAATGAGCATTTAAAAAAGCTATGATTTCAAGGTCTTTTCCATGAAATTCAGTATTTCATCTCTTCCCTGCGTAGTTACCACAGATGTTAAGAAGAATTCAGGCAGAGGTTCCCAGTATTTTCCGAGTTCCTGGGTATATGCTTCAATTCTTTTTTCCAGGTGCAATTTAGTCAGTTTATCGGTTTTAGTAAAACAAATTACAAACGGTATTTTATGTTTACCCAACCATTCAAGAAAATCCAGATCGTTTTGCTGGGGAGTATGCCTGCTGTCGATCAATACAAAAAGACAATATAGGTTCATCCGTTCTTGCAGATATTCATATATAAGCGATAAAAATTCATTGCGTATTTCTTTGGAAGTCCTGGCATATCCGTATCCGGGTAAATCGACAAGGCACCACTCATCGTTTATAAGAAAATGATTTATTAGTTTGGTTTTTCCCGGGGTTCCTGAGGTTTTGGCCAGTTTTTTAACATTGGCCAGCATATTCAGCAACGAAGATTTTCCTACATTTGACCTGCCCACAAACGCAAACTCTGGTTTGTCCGTTTTTGGGTATGAATCCGGTTTTTTACTGCTTTGAACAAAAACTGCCTTTTTAATAATCATCAAGTTAAGATTATAACTAATTATTTGATAAATACTTCCAGAAATTTGGTTTCAGAAATAGGTTTTAATTCAAGGTTCTTAATTAATGCAGGTATTAAAACAGTTTCACCTTTCATCACGTTAATATGCCCATCCTGATATTTCAGATCAAATCCACCGTCTGTACAAATCAAAATAACAAAAGAATCCAATCTGAAATAATCCATTTCAATGGGTTTGTTAATCTGACATAGATTAGTGGTGAAATAGTTGCATTCTGCCAAGGTAGCGAAATCATTCATCTTAGTTGGGTAAGATATTTTGTATGAATTATAAAAATTAAAATCAATTGCATCTATGGCTTCCTGCGTATGCAATTCTCTTAATTTTCCGGTATCATCAGGTCTGTCGTAATCATAGATTCGATAGGTAATATCTGAAGTCTGCTGAATTTCTGCCAGAAGAATACCCGACCCAATGGCATGGATCCTGCCGGCAGGAAGAAAAAAGACATCGCCGTCAATTACCTGTTCAATATTTAAAATATTTTCCAGTAGTTTGTTTTCCAGGTTTTTAAGGTATTCTTCCCTGCTGATTTTTCGGTTAAAACCAACGGTGATTTCTGCATTTTTTTCAGCTTTAAGAATATACCACATTTCGGTTTTTCCAAACGAACCATGTCTTTTTTCTGCAAGGTTATCATCCGGATGTACCTGGATAGATAGTTTATCGTTGGCATCTATAAATTTAATCAGTAATGGAAATTCGGTTCCAAACCTTTCAAAAATCATTTCGCCAACAAGATCACCCATGTATATTTCTATGAGTTCCTGAAGGTTGTTCCCTTTCAGAAATCCATTCGAAACAACAGAAATGTAATCTTTTACACCTGATATTTCCCAACTTTCTCCTGCTTTTGCAGATTCTGTATTTTTATTTAGAATTGTACGTAATCTGTTGCCTCCCCAAATTTTATCCAAAATAATGGGCTCAAATTTCAGAGGGTATAATCTGTTCATCTGTTTATTTTTTAAAATTCATAATCTACAACTGAAGTTGAGTCTTTAATGATATCCAGGTATTTAACAACTTTCTGATGTTCGGGATGCTGGATATATTTGTGTAAATTTTCAATGGAACTAAAATGGGTTATCAGAACCAAATCAAAAGCTATGTCTCTTGTACTAATATTGATGCCTGTTTCAAGATAATCCAATGCTTCTATGGACATTTTTAGGGAATCCAACATATGTTTTAGTTTTAGCACTCTCTCACTTTTTTCATCTTGGTCAGAGGCTTTAACCTTAAACATAACTATATGCTTTATCATTATTTATTAAATAATTATGATTAATTTTTAGCAAAATTGTAAAAAAAAAGTTAACCTGTTTTAATTTTGTATTACAGTGTTAAAATGAATGCACAAAAATACGATTTTACAAATGATAAATTAACTATTGAAATATGCTGCAAAATATATCTTTGGATAACATACTGCTTTTAGATATTGAAACAGTTCCGCTTTTCGCCTCCTATAGTGATATGCCGGAGTTGCTAAAAAGTCTTTGGGATAAAAAAACCTCATATCTGAGGAAAGATGATCAAACACCTGAAAATTTGTATGGCAGAGCAGGCATTTATGCTGAATTTGGAAAAATCATCTGTATTTCTGCAGGTATTTTCGACCGAAAGAGCGAATCGACGAAGCTAAGAATAAAATCATATTATGGCGATGTGGAGAAAAAAATTCTTAAAGATTTTGCAAGGTTATTGGAAGGTCTGGCCGACAGAAAAAACATTCAGCTATGTGCACACAATGGCAAAGAGTTTGATTTTCCCTATATTGCCCGCAGGATGATGGTTAACCGCATTCCTCTTCCATACGTACTTGACGTCAGCGGTAAGAAACCGTGGGAGACTAATTTTCTGGATACATTGGAACTATGGAAATTTGGAGACCATAAACATTATACCTCGCTCGAATTGCTGGCAACTATTCTGGATATTCCCAATCCAAAAGATGAAATTGATGGGAGCATGGTTGCAGGGCTTTATTGGGAAAAGAAGGAAATAGATTCAATCGTTAAATATTGCGAAAAGGATGTTATTGCAATTGCCCAGCTTATTATGCGTTTCAGGGGTGAAGATCTGATAAGAAACCAGGATATTCTTTCTATAAAAGATTAATTGCAGAGTTGATTCTTTTTAAGAAATTCAACAATCAGTTCAAAGAGCTCATCGGGTTTTTCTGCGTGAATCCAATGGCCTGCACCATGAATTATCCTGATTTCTGAACTGGGAAATAACTCTGATATCAGCCTGAAGTCATCTTTATTTATATAATCCGACATCGCTCCTTTAACAAACATTACAGGATAATTTCCCTTTTTGATCATGCTTTTATCAAGACCGGAGAAAATATGGTCGAGGTTATTTCTCAAAGCATCAATATTGATCTTCCAGGTAAAACCGCCGGATTTTTCCCGGGACAGATTTTTTAACAGAAATTGGCGGACACGTTCCGGCTTGATATATTTTGACAATTCCCTGTCGGCATCCTCTCTGGTTTTAAAATTTTCCAGGGGTAACTCAGCCAATATTCTTGTAATATCACTGTGTTTTAGGAATCTGGCGCTATTTTCAGATTCTTCTGAATAACTTTTCGGCGAAATATCCACGACAACAAGCGCCCTGGTTTTTTCGGGATACCTGGCTGCAAAGTACATTGCAACTTTACCCCCCATCGAATGTCCAATCAATACAGGATTCTCAATGGAATTATCTTGTATGAAATCCATCAAATCGTCACAAAGTGCCTGATAGGAATGATCTTTATGATGAGGAGACTTTCCGTGGTTCCGTTGGTCGGGTATATAAACTTTGAAATATTCACCCAGATGCTTTGCAAAACTTGCCCAATTATCAGATGCACCATATAGTCCGTGTAAAATTATGAGTGGGCAGCCCTTTCCTGTTTCTCGAAAAAATAATTTCATTTCAGTTCTTCAAGATACAATTGAATAGTTTTTTCAAGTCCCTGGTATAATGCATCTGAAATTAAGGCATGCCCAATCGAAACCTCGCTAAGATTTGGAATATTCTCTTTGAAATATTTCAGATTATCAAGATTCAAATCATGTCCGGCATTCAGATTAAGACCTGCTTTCACGGCTGTTTTGGCAGCAATTATAAATGGTGCAATGGCCTTTTTTTTATCCTTGGGGAAAATGTTTGCATAGGGTTCGGTATACAATTCAACGCGATCGGTGCCTGTTTGAGCAGCATTTTCAATATTTATCGGATTGGTATCGATAAAAATGGATGTACGGATACCGTTTCTTTTAAATTCGGTAACCACCTCTAATAAAAATGCCTTGTTTTTTACAGTATCCCAACCCTGGTTTGAAGTAATAGCTTCGGGAGGATCGGGAACAAGGGTAACCTGGTCGGGTTTAACTTCCAACACCAGATCTATGAATTTCTTAAGCGGGTATCCTTCCATATTAAATTCGGTTTTTATTACGGATCTGATATTTCGCACGTCCTGGTAACGGATATGTCTCTCATCAGGTCTGGGGTGGACTGTTATACCCTGTGCTCCAAAACGCTCGCAGTCTATTGCGGCCTTCACTACATCGGGAATATTTCCACCTCTGGCATTCCTAATTGTTGCAATTTTGTTTATATTTACACTTAATCTGGTCATTAGCCTTGTATTAATTTGGTTGCTAGGCAACAAAAAGTACAAATTTAAGCGTATTTTAATTTAAGTAAAGCATCATGTATGCAAAAGATTTAATTTCAGATGTTATACCGGCTTTAAAGACTTCAGATAGTGGTCAGAAAGCGCTCTACTGGATGGACATTTTTCGGATTTCTCATTTGCCGATTGTAAATAACGAGGATTTTCTTGGTCTGATATCCGATAAAGATATCTATGACATGAACATGTCGGAAGAACCCATTGGTAATCATACACTATCTCTATTCAGTCCGTATGTTACAGGTGATCAACATATCTATGAGGTAATGGAACTTGCCTCGAGAATGATGCTTACCGTTATTCCGGTACTTGATCAACATAATCATTACCAGGGATTGATTACATTAACCGATTTGCTTCATTATTTTGCCGATATGTCTGCCATAAAACAACCGGGTGGAATCCTGGTTCTCGATATCAATACCAATGATTATTCTCTTACCCAGATAGCCCAGATTGTAGAAAGTAATGATGCAAAAATTTTAAGTATGTATATCACATCTCATTCACTTTCAACAAAGATGGAAATATCGTTAAAAATAAACCATACGGATTTATCATCGATAATTCAAACTTTTAACAGGTATAACTATACCATCAAAGCTTCGTTTATGAATGAAAACAATATGGATTCATTGTATGAAAACCGCTATGATTTGTTTATGAAATATCTGAACATTTAATTTGCCCCCGACAGAGTTATGAAGATTGCCATCTACGGAAGAACTTTCAGCCCGGATTTTTTGGTTTATATCCTGCAGGTTTTTGATATTTTAAAAAAAGCAGGCGTTGAAATTATTATTTATAAACCTTTTCTTAAGTACATCCATACATGCAATCAAACGCAGGAAATTAGTCTCAATGAATTTGAAAGTCCTGAAAAATTCCCTGCCGATGTTTCATTTATTATCAGCATTGGCGGAGATGGCACTTTTCTGGAAACCATACCATATGCGCTTAAAAATGATGTGCCGGTTATCGGGATTAATTCCGGCAGGCTTGGTTTTCTTGCAAATATTTCTAAAGATGAAATTAAAGGTTCATTCGATGCCATCTTTAACAATAAATTTGATATTGAACTTCGCAGCCTGTTGAAGTTTTTGTCGCCTGAAAATATAATTGGCGACCATAATTTTGCACTTAACGAGATAACCATCCAGAAAAAAGGCTCATCAATGATAACCATTGATGCTTTTTTGAATGATGAGTTTATGAATACTTATTGGACCGATGGTTTGATTGTTTCAACCGCAACAGGCTCTACGGCCTATTCTTTAAGCGCGGGAGGACCAATTATGCTGCCGGGTTCGGGCAACCTGATTCTGGCTCCTATTGCGTCACATAATCTTACCGTACGACCTATTATTATTCCCGACGATTTGGTAATAACTCTCAGAGCTACAGCCAGGCAAAAACAAATACAAATTACAGCAGATTCCAGAATGATAGAAGTTGACCAACCTGTTGAATTTAAAATATGCAAAGCTGATTTTACCCTTAAAATGGTTAAACTTCCAAACAACAGTTTTTATTCCACTATCAGAAATAAACTGATGTGGGGGGTAGACAAAAGAAATTAGATTTAGGAGCATGTGTTAAGAGAACCCGATAAAATGTTTGTAATAATTAAAAAAAGTAATAAATTTAATAACATAACTATTTTTGGCCAAATTTCGTTATTCAAAATACATTGCCTAACTTTGAAGCGGAAAGGCAAAGATTTATGAAAAAAGTCATTCTATATACATTATTCACTTGTTTTTTGCTGAATACGGGCATTTCACAGCGATGGAAATTGAAACGGTATGAAGCTATTGCAGGAATAGGTACACTAAATCTGTTTACCGATTTGGGTGTATCCAACACAGAAAGTCTGCTAGGTTTACATATGGATTTTACCCGCCCCAATGTATATTTTGGTTTAAGATATAAATTTTCACATGCCTTTTCCGGAAAATTTGGATTAGCCTATGGGTATGGCCACTCGCAGGATATAACAAATGAAAGAATTCCGGGAACGGATGGTTTCAAATCGAATACGCATTTAATTGAACCCGCTGTTACTGCAGAATATTATATTAAAAAAGAACAACGGAGATACAAGTCTGTTGCAATTTATAACCGTCGGGGAATGCTGAATGATTATTCAACATTTGGTATTTATGCATACGGAGGTCTTGCAGGGCTTTATTATAGAGCAGTATATGATTTTCAGCCCAGACCGACAGATAAATCCAAAGAAAGTGGATTTACACTAGCGGTGCCTGTTGGTATTGGTTTTAAATATATTTTCAGTGATAAAATTGTATTCGGATATGAGATTGGTCCGCGATATGTATTTTCTGACTTTCTCGACGGTATACAGCCCAAAGCATCAAAAAGTAACGATGTTTACTGGTTAACAACATTTTATTTAGCATATAAACTTAAAACTTCCCGAAGAAATATTCCGCTTTTTTTAGACAGGAAGTGGAGAAGAGCTTTACGTTAAAAAAGATTTCCCGGCAGACTTAACTTTTTTTATGAAATATTGGGAAAAATTCTGATATTGCGCGCTAAATACTGAATATTTTCGTTAAAAATGTGCGTACATATTTTACTTACATGAAAAAAACATTTTTTTTAATTCTTTTTCTTCTTTATTCTCTCATGTCGTTTTCTCAGCGTAATGCCAATTTGGGTATGTTTGGGGGAACAGCATATTATATGGGAGATATCAATCCAAACAAGCATTTTTATCGGCCAAGACCCTCGTTAGGTATCCTGTACAGATTGAATTTTAATAAACACTATTCAATCAGGCTAAATGGCTATTATGCCTATCTTTCAGGAAGCGATACTGATTTTCCAACGATGTATCATTCGGATCGTCAGACACAACCTGTGCAATTTAATACCTCGTTGATAGACGGTACAATACAGTTTGAGTTTAATTTTCTGCCTTATGTGCCAAATTCCGGAAATTGGGAATCAACACCCTATGTATCGGGTGGAGTAGGTTATTCAGTCATTACTTCGTCGAATGCCAGTACCAGTTACGATGGCATTAAAAATCCGGTACCACATATGACAATTCCTTTTGGAATAGGATTCAAAATGAATATAAACCGAAAAGTCAGTGCTGGTTTGGAGTGGAGCTTCAGAAAAACATTTAGCGATCGCGTTGATTTTCTGATTAATCCAAGCGGTGAAACATCTTTATTTCATAATAATGACTGGTATTCCTTCGCAGGCATTTTTATTACTTATAAGTTTTTTAAATTTGCAGTCGATTGTCCGGCTTATTCCCAATAAATGGTTTTAAAATGTCTCTTAAAGAAAAGGTAAATAAAGATAAACTTCCCCGTCACATTGCTATTATTATGGATGGTAACGGAAGATGGGCACAACAGCGCGGCAACCAACGAATATTCGGACACCGGAATGGAGTTGCTGCTGTTAGAGATACTGTCGAAGCCGCTGCCGAACTGGGCCTGAAATATCTTACGCTTTATGCTTTTTCCACCGAAAACTGGAACAGACCACAACCTGAAATAAATGCATTAATGTCTCTGTTGGTTACCACCATTAATAAGGAAACCAAAACACTTCTTGATAATAATGTAAAATTATGGTCAATCGGCAACACTGAAAGTCTCCCTAATTCTGTTGCCGCTAAACTCCATGATGCTATCCATAAAACAACACACTGTACTGGCCTCAATCTGGTACTTGCTCTGAGCTACAGTTCAAGATGGGAGATTGTAAATACGGTACGACAAATCGCTCAAAAAATTGAAAAGAATGAAATTAGTGCGGCAGATATTGATGCCAAATTGTTCGAACAATTTTTAAGCACAGCAGGTTTTCCTGATCCCGAACTGCTTATCCGTACCAGTGGAGAGTTCAGGTTAAGTAATTTTTTATTATGGCAAATGGCATACACAGAACTATATTTCACAAATACACTCTGGCCCGATTTTCGAAGAGAGAACTTTTATGAGGCAATTGTTAGTTTTCAATCCAGGGAAAGAAGATTTGGAAAAACCAGTTTACAAGTACAAAAAGATCTAAATGTTAATTGTTGAAATCGAATGAAACATATTTTTATTACAGTTTTCTTAATAATCGGCCTTGATATTTGTGCGCAGGATTTTGATTTTAAAGACTATCAGTACATAGATTATTCTCAACAACGAGATTATACTATTGCCGATATCCGGATTACCGGAGTAAAGTATTTGCAACCACAGGTCTTGGTAAATCTTTCAGGTCTTAAAAAAGGCGATGTTGTTACTATTCCCGGTGATGAAGTTACCCAGGCCATTGAAAAATTCTGGAAACACGGACTTTTTTCCGATGTAAAGTTGCTTGTTGACAAAATAGAGGGAGATTCAATTTACCTTCAGTTTTATCTGGTTGAGAGACCCAGGTTATCAAAGGTGAATTTTCACGGAGTAAGAAAATCAGAAATTACCGACCTGAATGATATGATTGAACTTAAACCGGGGAGTCAGGTAACCGATAATGTAATCAATAATGTGAAGACCCTCCTCCAGAAACATTATATTGGTAAAGGATATTACAATATTGAAACAACTGTTGTGCCTGTCGAAGATACGGCAGCTTTTAACAAGGTTCATTTGGATATAACCGTTGATAAAGGAAGCAAGGTAAAAATAGGAGATATCATTTTTCAGGGAAACGAGAGATTCGATGATAAAAAACTCCGCCGGATTATGAAAAAGACCAAGAAAAAGAATTTAAACATATTCAAAACTTCCAAATATATAGAAGCCGATTTCAGGGAAGATAAAGAAAAGTTATTGTCTTTTTACAATGAAAATGGTTACCGTGATGCTCAGATACTCAGTACCAGTCTTAAACCTTTGAATGATAAAAGACTTGCGCTCACTATTAACCTTGAGGAAGGTAAACAATATTATATCAGGAGTATCAGATGGATTGGGAATACCCAATATCCGACAGAAATTCTCAGTCGGTTGCTTGGTTTCAAGAAGGGAGATATTTATGATCAAAACCAGATGGAGAAACGATTGCAAACGGATCCCGATGCTATTACATCATTATATATGGACAATGGATATTTGTTTTTCTCAATCGATCCGGTTGAAGTAAATATTGAAAATGACTCAGTGGATTTGGAAATGCGTATTTATGAAGGTAAGCCAGCTACTATAAATGATATTATCATTAAAGGGAATACCAAAACAAACGAACATGTTGTAAGAAGAGAATTGCGCACGCGACCGGGAGAATTGTTCAGTAAGTCAGATATTATACGATCTGTGAGAGAACTGGCTACACTGGGACATTTCGATCCGGAAAAGATTGTACCTAATCCGATTCCAAATCCGGCAAACGGAACGGTTGATTTGGAGTATCAGCTCGAAGAGCGTGCAAATGATCAACTTGAAGTATCGGGTGGCTGGGGAGGATTTGGATTTGTCGGTACTGTAGGTGTAAAATTCTCAAACTTCTCTGTCAGGAATTTATTGAATGGGAAAGAATGGAGACCTGTTCCAACAGGTGACGGACAAACATTATCCATAAGAGCACAATCAAACGGCCGGTATTATCAGGGATATAATATGTCGTTTGTAGAACCATGGTTTGGCGGGAAAAAACGTAATAATTTTTCGGTTTCATTGTTTCATTCTGCGATGAAACCTTATTCATATACAAGTCTTCAGAATGTAGACGGACACTTCAAAATTTATGGGGCTTCCGTAGGGCTTGGGCATAGTCTGAAATGGCCGGATGATTATTTTGTTTTATATAACGAAATCGGATTTCAGCGTTACAGTCTTAAAAACTGGACCACCGACTTTTTCCTGACAAATGGTGTGGCGAATACCATTAGTTTTAAAACCACCATTAGCAGAAGCTCTCAGGACCAGCCGATCTATCCGAGGCAGGGTTCAATGTTTAGTTTAACAATACAGTTAACACCTCCATATTCTTTGTTCAGGAAAAATGAATTCTGGAAATTATCTCCTTCAGAATCTGCAAATATGAGTGCAGATAGCGTCAGGGGTGAAGAAATAAAAAGAAAATTCAGCCTGATCGAATACCATAAATGGACTTTTAAAAGCGCATGGTATACGACGCTTATCGGGGATCTTGTACTTGCCACCAAAGCTGAATTCGGATTACTGGGCTACTATAACAAGAAAATCGGATATGCTCCTTTTGAGAAGTTTGATGTAGGCGGTAGTGGAATGAATTACAGCAATTATTATTATGGAAATGATATTGTTGCGCTTAGAGGATATGATGAGGGAAGTTTAACTCCGACTTCAAGAATAGCAAGTAGCGACGGTCAATACAGACAAATTGACAATGGGAATATATATACAAAATATACGGTTGAATTGAGATATCCGTTCACCACAAGTGAATCTGCAACCATTTATGGGGAAGTATTTCTCGAAGGAGGAAATGCCTGGTCAAGTTTCAAAGAGTTTAATCCATTTCTAATTAAGCGTTCTGCGGGTATAGGTATACGTGCCTTTCTGCCTATGTTTGGTTTGCTTGGAGTAGATTGGGGTTATGGGTTTGATCAGCAACCGGGTGAAAATAATCTTCATCACGGTAGTCAATTCCACTTTACCATGGGACAACAATTTTAATTAGTTCAATCAAATAGCCTGATAAGAATTTGGTATTATATTTGTAATACCAGATAAAAGACTTGTTAAATTTAAAAATTAATAACATGAAAAAGATACTCTTTGTTCTCGCAATATCAACCTTCTTTAGCGGTTTGGTATTAGGTCAGAAATATGCTTTCGTCGACACGGAATACATTTTAGGCAATATTCCATCATACAAAGCAGCACAGGAAAAACTTGACAATCTTTCGGCAGAATGGCAAAAAGAAGTTGAAGCCCAATATGCTGAAATAGATAAAATGTATAAGGATTATCAGGCTGAAAAGGTTTTACTGACAGAGGATATGAGACAGAAACGGGAAGATAATATTGTTAACAAGGAAAAAGCCGTGAAGGATTTGCAAAAAAAATATTTTGGCCAGGATGGAACTCTCTTTCAGAAAAGACAGGAGCTGATTAAACCCATCCAGGATGATATTTATCAGGCTGTAAAAGATATTGCCACCGAAAATGGTTATGCAGTAATTTTCGATACTTCAAGTGGTCCCACCATGTTATATTTCAATCCTAAGTATGACGTGAGTGATGAAGTACTTCAAAAATTAGGATATAAAAATTAATTTCATACATTTGTATTTTTTAATCAACCCGATTTTAAGCTATAATTTATTATTAATCAGAATATAAGTAAAATTAAAACGAATGAAAAGCTTACGAAAACTTTTTTTAGCCATACTAATTGTTTTGCCTTTTTCTTTATCTGCGCAGAAACCTATTAAACTTGGACACATTGATAGTCAGAAACTGATTATGTCAATGCCGGAAAGTGACAGCGCCACAAAAAAGCTGCAAAAGGTTGAACAGGAATTTCAGGCTACCCTGGAAGACCTGCAGGTTGAATTTAATAAGAAATTAAAAACTTATCAGGATAATAGTCAAACAATGTCTGATCTAATCCGAACAACTAAAGAAACTGAGCTCAATGAATTAAGCGAACGAATTCAAAATTTCCAGTCACAGGCTCAACAGGATTATGATAAACAGCGTATGGAGCTTTTTAAACCCATCCAGGAAAAAGCTAAGAATGCCGTTGATCAGGTTGCAAAGGAAAATGATTTTACTTACATTTTTGATATCGGTCCCGGTGTGGGAGCTGTGGTTTATTATGCACCTGAGACCATTGATATACTTCCGCTGGTGAAGAAAAAACTTGGAATTACTGACAAATAAGTAAAATATTATTATAGAGCCTGGAGCCAGTTCAATTTTGAACTGGCTTTCTTTTTTTTTGATGAATCCGATTACTATTTTTGTTATTAAACCAGATGAAAGATGGATAAGAATTCGTCACAACCTATAGGAATTTTTGATTCGGGTGTTGGAGGCCTTACAGTTGCCAGCGCCATAAAACAACTGCTTCCTGATGAGAGCCTGATCTATTTCGGAGATACGGCACATCTGCCTTATGGAGATAAATCAAAGGAAACAGTAACCTATTATTCAGAGAAGATTGCAGAATTTTTGCTTGAACAACAATGTAAAATTATCGTCATTGCCTGTAATACAGCCTCAGCCAATGCATACGAAAGTGTGGTAACACTTGTCGGCAACCGCTCAATCGTGATGAATGTTATTGATCCTGTTGTGGAACATGTAGCTTCCCTAAAGAACATTCAGTGTGTGGGAGTCATTGGTACCAAAGGAACCATTATCAGCGGAACCTACGAATCAAAAATTAAAAGTCAAAAACCCGAACTCGATGTGGTATCAATGGCCACCCCCCTTCTGGTACCGATGATTGAAGAGGGCTTTATTTTTGATGATATCAGTAACGCTATTGTTCGGTCTTATCTTTCAAAAAAAGAGTTAAATAGCATTGATACCCTGATTCTGGGTTGCACACATTACCCCATTATCAAAAACCAGATAAGCAAATTTTATAATTTCAAGGTAGATGTCATTGACTCTTCTAAAATTGTAGCTTTTAAACTTCGTAAGGTATTGCAGGAATCAAATCTGGCAAATCCGGAGAAAAATCCAGCATATTCCTTTTTTGTTTCAGACTATACCGATTATTTTAAGGCGATATCCAAATTATTCTTCGAAGAGGAAATAAACCTTAAGAAACTCACTTTCTGGAGTTAGTTATTTGTCAGGTTCATTGTACCAGCCGGCATATAAAATATAATTATCTGCAATTTTTTCGATCATCTCACGTGTCTGGTGAGGTTCGATGTCTTTGATTTTTTTTGCCGGTACACCCGCGTATATACTTCCCGGTTCAACAACTGTACCTGAAAGAACCAGGGCATTGGCGGCAATAATGGTGTTCTCTCCAATTTCAGCATTGTCTAGTATTGTGGAACCAATACCTATCAAAACATTGTTATGAATAATTGCACCGTGAACTGTTGCATTATGTCCTATGGTTACATTGTCTCCTATCATTACCTTCGATTTCTGAAATAATGTATGAAGTACCGCGCCATCCTGAATATTGACTTTATTGCCAATTATAATTGAATTTACATCACCTCTTAAAACCGTATTGAACCAGATACTGCAATCATCGCCAATAATAACATCACCTATTATTGTTGCATTTTCCGCTATATAGCAATTTTTACCAAATTTTGGAATAAAGCCTCTCACAGGTATAATAAGCCCCATCTTAATTAGAAATAATAGTTTACAAAACTAATCTCTTTTTCAGGATTAATTCTTTAAATTGAAAACAAAAATTTGCTGGAAAAGCAATAAAAATAAAGCAACTATTCAACAAACATAATAGTATTTGAAACGTTTATGTGTTAAAATATGTGCAATGGGATGATTTTTATCATAATATGCTAGTTTTCAGCAAATAGATTTAATTATTAAAATAAAAAATCGTTAAAATTGTCACCTGAAAATGGAAAAAAGTAAGTTACATATGGAAAGAAGAACAAAAGTTATCGAACTGGATGAAGTTGTCGTCAAATTTGCTGGTGATTCCGGTGACGGGATGCAATTAACAGGATCTCAGTTTTCCGATACATCTGCGTTTATTGGTAACGATTTAGCCACATTTCCTGACTATCCGGCCGAAATCAGGGCTCCACAGGGGACCATTGCTGGTGTGTCAGGGTTCCAGGTACATATCGGTCACAAGGAAGTTAAAACACCCGGAGATCAGGCTGATGTGCTCGTGGCCATGAATCCGGCAGCGCTTAAAGCAAATCTTAAGTGGTTAAAGACCGGAGCAACCATCATTATTGATGTTGATAATTTTGATAATAAGCATTATAAAAAAGCAGGATATGTTGAAGATCCTCTTCACGATAGCAGTCTGGATGGCTATTCTGTAATAAAGGCTCCAATCAGTAATCTTACCTATGGGACAGTCAAAGGGTTCGGGCTTGATATACGCACCGCCGAAAAGACCAAAAACCAATTTGTTTCCGGAATGTTATTCTGGCTTTTTAACCGTGATATTAAAATAGGAGAAGAGTACCTTAAAGACCGGTTTAAAGGAAAAGATGAACTGATAAATGCAAACATAGCAGTGTTGCGTGCGGGTTACAATTATGCAGAAACCATCGAAGCCATTGCAGCAACATTTCAGGTACTTCCTGCCAGGAAAGGTAAAGGACTCTTTAGAAATATCAATGGAAATGTAGCTGCCGCATGGGGGCTGCTGGCAGCATCTGAAAAATCAGGGAGGCCTTTATTTTTAGGTTCTTATCCTATTACCCCGGCCACTGAGATACTTCAGGAGCTTGCCAAGATGAAAAATCTGAATGCTATTGCATTTCAGGCAGAAGATGAAATAGCAGGGATTACGTCTGCAATTGGAGCGTCATTTACCGGAAGGCTTGGCGTAACTTCAACATCGGGTCCGGGACTTGCATTAAAAGGGGAGGCAATAGGACTGGCTGTTATTACCGAACTACCAGTTGTAATTATAAATGTACAGCGTGGAGGGCCATCCACCGGATTACCAACCAAAACAGAACAATCGGATCTATTACAGGCATTATATGGACGCCATGGCGAAAGTCCCTGTGTAGTACTTGCAGCTTCCACCCCAGCCAATTGCTTTGATTTTGCTTACATGGCAGCTAAAATTGCACTTGAGCACATGACTCCGGTTATACTGCTTACTGATGGCTATCTGGCAAATGGTTCGGAATTATGGAAAATTCCTAGCGTAAAAAATATGCAACCCATTAATCCTCCGATGGTTAAAGATAATGATCCTTCTTATCAACCTTACAACAGGGATCCTAAAAGCCTTGCCAGATTATGGGCATTGCCGGGTCAGGATGGATTGCGGCACAGGGTCGGAGGCCTGGAAAAATCTGATGTAACAGGCGAAGTTTCTTATGATCCCTTAAACCATGAAATTATGACGATTACACGGAATGAAAAAGTGGAACGTATCGTAAATTACATTCCCCAGCAACAACTTATTGGAAATTCCAAGGGAGACCTGTTGGTTGTAGGGTGGGGAGGCACTTATGGAGCGTTGGTTTCTGCTGTTAAAGATTTACAGCAACTGGGCAAAAAAATAAGCCTTGCACAGTTTAATTATATTCATCCATTACCTGCCAATGTGGAAGAAATATTTAGCAATTTTAAAAATATACTTATTTGTGAACTTAACCTGGGCCAGTTTGCCATTTATCTACGCAGTAAATTGCCTCAATTCAAATACCTTCAATACAACAAGGTGCAGGGATTACCTTTTTTTATCTCTGAATTAAAGGATAAGTTCACTAAAATTCTGGAGGGAAAGCAAAATGGCATTTGAACTTAAAACAGCAGTATTATCACCGGAAGACTTTAAGCTGGACGGACCGATAAAATGGTGCCCTGGTTGCGGGGGACATGCAGTTCTCTCGGCCATTATGAAAGCGCTGCCCGAAACCGGTATTAAAAAAGAAAATGTAGTATTTGTCTCAGGAATTGGCTGTTCTTCCCGATTTCCATATTATATCAATACCTATGGTTTTCACGGATTGCACGGAAGAGCTTTTGCCATTGCCTCAGGAATAAAAATTGCCAATCCCAAATTAAGCGTCTGGGTGGTAACCGGAGACGGTGATTCTATGGCTATAGGCGGTAATCATCTGATACATATTCTTCGTAGAAATATCAATGTAAATATTCTATTATTCAACAATAAAATATACGGGCTCACCAAAGGGCAGTATTCACCAACCACACCAAAGGGCAGTATTACGAAATCCTCACCTGACGGAACCATTGAGAACCCGTTTTTGCCAGGTGAACTTGCCATGGGTGCGCAGGGTACGTTTTATGCACGTACAGTTGATAACGACATGCAAATGATGAAAGATGTATTTATAGAAGCTGCGAGGCACAAAGGAACATCGCTGGTCGAAATTCTTGAAAATTGTGTCATTTTTAATAATAAAATACATGAAGAGATCACATCCAAAGAGTTACGCAATGATAACCAGATATACCTGGAGCATGGCAAACCAATGATTTTTGGAAAAAATAAGGATAAAGGAATTATTCAGAACGGATCTAAATTTATTGTGGTTAGGATTGGAGAAAACGGTGTTACAAAAGATGATATATTAATTCATAACGCACATAATCCCGACGATACCAGGGCATATATGCTTTCAAGAATGATGTTGCCAAATTACCCGGTTGCAATGGGAATTATCCGAAGCTGGCAAAGCGATGTTTATGAAAGTGTGTTATATAGTCAGATTAAAAATGCCAGAAGAACTAATAAAATAAAATCTGTAGATCAACTGCTTAGAAGCGGAAATACATTTCAATTATAATTGCTGGTTTCGTGAATCTGACTTTATCTGACAATTTATCAGTTATTCATGAAGTACCGGATTGCCAAGTTTATTAAAATCAAAACTATAAAAAACATGGCTGCCGTCGTAATCTATAACACGTAAATCATCTTCCTGTCTTAAATCCTCCATGACCACATCAAAATGGTTGCCATACTTCTGCTTTACTTCGTCTATGGACACTTCGTAACAAATATATTTTTTAATTCCTTTTTTCTTAAGCTTTTCAATAAGCTTCGGCTCCGAGAATGATTTGTATGAGGTCATCATTAGAATGGGACCTGATCCGGTAAACAAAATTCCTGCCTTCATAATTATTTCTCCTTTTTGTTTAAAGAATATAATGAACGGAAATCTTCGTATGGAAAGGGAATTAACTTTAAGTAAAGTTATTTTAAATAGAGTGCATAATCAAGGGTTTTGAATTAAAACATGTTAAAATCATTACGGTAAATTTTATATGAAGATCATATCAGAATAACTTTTTAATATATTTCAGGGACAAAAGTCTGATCAGTTATCGGCGGTCTTACATATCCCTTTCTTTCGTGTCTGGGTGGAAGTTTTATAGGTTCAGGCGTCAAATCTTTAAATGGAACAAGGGTTAGCAGGTGATGAATGCAATTCAGTCTTGCACGTTTTTTATCATCTGCCTCAACCACATACCATTGAGCCTGCTTCAGGTCGGTATATTTAAACATTTCATCCTTGGCCTCGGAATATTCTACCCATTTTTCGCGTGAGGCAAGGTCCATTGGACTGAGTTTCCATCGTTTTGTAGGATTTTCCAACCTGTCTTTGAATCTTTTTTCCTGCATATCGTCCGATACCGAGAACCAGTACTTAATAAGAATAATCCCTGAACGTATCAGCATTCTTTCAAATTCGGGGCAGGTTCTCAGAAACTCCTGATATTCTTCGGGGGTACAAAAGCCCATAACATGTTCAACTCCTGCACGGTTATACCAGCTGCGGTCGAAGAGAACCATTTCACCAGCTGCGGGCAGATGTGCTGCGTACCGTTGAAAATACCATTGGGTTTTTTCTTTCTCGGTTGGAGTTCCAAGAGCAACCACACGGCATATTCTGGGATTCAGCCTTTGGGTTATGCGTTTAATTACACCTCCCTTTCCGGCAGCGTCTCTGCCTTCGAAGATAACCACAACTTTTAATCCTTTGGATTTTATCCATTCCTGGAGTTTAACAAGTTCAATCTGAAGTTTTGCCAGTTCATTTGCATAAAACTTTTTGTCCAACTTATCTTTTTTTTCTTTTATAGGTGAAGATTCAACAATCGTTTTTTCTGTGGATGCCTTGTTTTTCTTCTTCTCTTTTTCTTTTTTATGTTTTTTCATTCGTTTATTTTTTAATTTTATTCACTTCGCTAAGATTAATGGTCGAATGATCCCCAAAGGGCTCAGCAAAGCTAACCCCGCTTGATAATCATTTGTGTTTGTGTTTAAGGTATCATATGGGTTTCATAAAATGATTTATTTATTCAATATACCGCAGTGGGATAGGCTATAATAAAATGTGATTAGAATTTTATTCTGAAAAAGAATTTTAATAGGTTACTCAAATTTACATAAATATATTGAATTTCAATATCTTGTTCATAAATCAATGTTGTTTGTACAAAAATTAAAATATTGATTAGGAAGAGGCTATTATAAAATGAATCTGACAATCCTTTAAAGTGTATCTTTACGTAAAATGAAATCTGGATTCTATGAAAAATATGTTTGATATTCGGGAAAAGATTATTCTGATTACAGGTTCCAGCAGAGGCATTGGATTCAGCCTGGCAAAAGGCTTTGCAGAAGCCGGAGCTGTGATCATTTTAAACGGGACTTCTGAAAAAAGCATATCAGAACCTGTAAATGAATTAAAATCATCCGGACATAAAGTTCATGGATTTGCCTTCGATGTTACAGATCCAACTGCAGTAGAAAAGAGTATTGGATTAATTGAAAAATCTGTAGGTCCGATAGATGTATTGGTAAATAATGCAGGAATTCAAAAACGGGCTCCTTTGGAAGATATGACAATAGAAGAGTGGAACATAGTAATAGAAGTAGATTTAAATTCTGTATTTATTGTATCTAAGGCAGTGGCCAAGTTTATGATTCAACGCCGGAATGGCAGGATAATTAATATCACCTCCCTAAATTCGGAAGCCGCAAGACCAACCATTGCCAATTACTGTGCAGCCAAGGGAGGACTTAAAATGTTAACCAAATCGATGGCAACGGAATGGGGCAAATACAATATTCTAACAAATGCCATTGGTCCCGGTTATTTTCTTACAGATCTTACCAAACCACTTTCTGATGATCCTGCTTTTGATTCATGGGTAAAGGACGAAGTGCCGCTTAAGCGATGGGGAAATCCCGATGAATTGGTGGGTGCTGCAATTTATCTGGCATCAGGTGCATCCAGTTATGTCAACGGTCATACACTTTATGTGGATGGTGGCTGGCAGGCTTGTCTTTGATCGTATGGGTTAAATCAACTTCCTTTTGGAAAGAATTTCAAAAAATTTGTCTTTGTATGTATCACTGATTGGAATAGATTTTTCACCTATTCTGATTCGGTTACGCTCAATTTTTTCTATTTTATGCAGAGAAACAATGTATGATTTATGCACCCTGACAAAATTATTGGAAGGCAGAATATTCTCAAGTTTTGTAAAATTCTGCAGGGTCATGATTTTTCCTTTTACCGTAACAATTGACTGATAATCACCCTGCCCTTCGATGTATAGTATATCATTATAAACTATTTTTTGAAGTCTGAATTCGGTTTTTACAAAAAAATAATCTTCATTATGCGTATCAGGCTGGGTATGAATTTCGGTTTTAACCTGGTTGTTTATTTCAAGCATAATTTGTTCATAGGCTTTATTTACAGCCATTGCAAAGCGTTCAAAAGGGAAAGGTTTTAATAAATAGTCAGTAACATCAAGTTCATAGCTTTTTATGGCATAGGTATCGTAAGCAGTGGTAAGAATTATTTTTGGCTTGTTCGTTAATATTTTGATGAGCTGAATTCCGGTAAGTTCCTCCATTTGTATATCTAGGAACATAATATCTATCTTATTGGTTTTCAGAAATTCAATTACATCCAGGGCATTATCGAATGTTTTAACAAGATTCAGAAAAGGAATTTTATCTGAATATTCCTTGATAATTTTCAGTGCCAGAGGTTCATCATCTATGGCTATGCAATTGATTTTCATTGCAGGTGTAGACAAAGTTCAACGGAATAATATCCGGGATCTTCTGTAATCGTTAATGTATGTTTTCCGGGATAAAGTAGTTCCAGTCTTCGTTTGATGTTTTTCAGTCCGATTCCTCCTTCAGGATTTTCCTTTTGTTCCATTTCTTTTTTGACTGAATTAATTACTCTGAAAGTTAGCAAATCCTTATCAACATTTAAAAAAATTTTTATACCGGGTGAAGGTGATTTTTTATTGCAATGTTTATAGGCATTCTCAACAAACGGAATTAACAACATTGGGGCAATCGGTTTGTCAATTGATGTCTCCGAAAGAGTTAGTTCAATAAATTTCTGATTGGATAGCCGGAGTTGTAATATTTCAATATAACTTTTTAAGTAATCTGCTTCTTTCGTTAAAGGTACTTTATCGGTGTTTGCCTCGTACAACATATAACGCATTATATCAGAGAGTTTGGTCATCGCTTCCGGAGCGCTGTCAGATTTGGTATAAACAAGTGAATAGATATTATTCAGCGTATTAAATAAAAAATGAGGATTTACCTGTGACCTTAAAAGCGCCAGTTCACTAGCCAGATTCTGATTTATCAGTTCTGTTTTAATCTGTTGATCAACTATCCACCGGGTAGTAAATCTTGCAAGAAAAGCAAGACCGGTATATAGTATGGTTACCGTATAGCTTTCAGGAAAAAACCATCCTGGATGTTTCACTTTCCTGAAATTCCAATTGAATGTATTCATCATAAACGAAAAGAACCGGTGCTGCAGGAAAGGAAAAATCAGAATGAAGAGTACTGTCAACAGTAACAGTAAATAAAATGATTTCTTTTTTTTAAAAAAGAATGGAATTAAGAATGAATAGAAAAAATAGAAATTCAACAACATAAAAATAAATGATATTCCGGTAAACAATATTCTCTGAGGAGGAATATGTTGATCGAAGAAAAGAAAGAATATCAGTGTAGGTATTAAAATAAGTACCCATAATCCGATATGAAGTAAGATGGTGTATCCTTTTCTCATTAGGAGATAATTAATAAGGTGCCAAATTATGAAAAGTTAGTTAGGATAGAAAGTAATTTTGCAGGTAATCGATAAAGCACTCTTATTGGTCTGTGAGTTGTATCAAACAACTTTTAAAAACTCTTAACGATAAACATTCAAGTTTCATCTATCAAGTGTTGGATGTTGCATATTTGATTTTATAAGTAAACAGGATAGATTGTACTTTGTGAATAATTACAAAGATATATGTTATGAAAAAATTTCTAGTACTTGCAACATTAACCGTTTTTTTTAGTTCTTTATTCGCACAAACTTCCGGTAGAAGGGAGAATTATTCCGCAATGCCCAAGGAAGGAATAATATCAGGTAAAATTAAAGATGAGTTATCAGGAAAATTTGTTGAATATACAACCATTGCCGTATTCAATCAAAAAGATTCGACCCTTCTCGGAGGTACCATCAGTTCGCCCGACGGTAGTTTTTCTGTGAATAATCTACCCTATGGTAATCTGTATTTGGAAGCCAGCTATGTAGGGTACAAAAAAACAAGACTTACCAAAATCATACTTACTCCTCAGAATAAAAATGTAAATGTCGGTACTCTTTCAATTGAGCCTGCTACCACTTCATTGCAGGCAGCTGAAGTTGTTGCCCAGCGACCGCAGGTGGAATATAAAATAGATAAAAAAGTGATTAGTGTTGATCAGAATATTGTTTCGGCAGGAGGTACCGCTGTGGATGTTCTCGAAAATACTCCTTCGGTCCAGGTAGATATTGAAGGAAATGTAGCCCTGCGGGGGAGTTCAAATTTTACAGTTCTGATTGATGGGAGACCTTCTGTACTTAAAGGTAGTGAAGCTTTGCAACAGCTTCCCGCGAGCACCATCCAAAGCATTGAAATCATCACCAATCCTTCGGCAAAATTTGAATCAGAAGGAAGTGCAGGTATTATTAATGTTATCATGAAGAAACAGAAACAACAGGGAGTTAATGGAATTGTCAACAGTAAAGTTTCGACGAATGGCAGTTATGGAGGGGATTTTCTTCTCAATTTGAGAAAAAACAAAATTAATTATATTTTCGGGGGTAACTATAATGTGAGAACTTTCCACAATACAGGCTATTCAGAAAAAAATATTTTTAACGGTGACACTACATTTTATCAGATAACCGATTCAAAAGGGGCATTTCACAGGAATGGTTCAGAATTGAAGGGTGGATTGGAATACAGTATTGATTCAAAAAACTCTTTTTCTCTAATGGCCAGTTTAGATAATGCAACGTTTGGTAGATCTTCGGATTCAAAAACGCAGCAATATTATATCCCTGAAAAAGTGGAAAGCCTTTATTTATTGCAAAATAACGATTTTAATATTTCCAGAAAATCCTATGAACTTGCACTGGATTATCTTTTAAAGTTGAATGATAAAGGTCATCAGCTGGCGGCTACGGTAACTTATTCAGATGAAAATAGTGATGAAAATAATAATCTTACCCAGGATACCACTGATAATATGTGGCAAAAAATAGAAGGTAATACATATCATGAAAATACAACTGAGAAATCGAACGAAACTGAATTAAGAGCCAAAGTCGATTATACCTTGCCAATATCAGAGAAGTCAAGATTTGAAGCGGGTTACCAGGCAGACTACCAAACATCATCGGATAATTACAGATTTTTTTATGGGAATTTCCCGAATGAAAAGATCGAAAGATTGGATTTATATAACGATAAGGATTTCAGCAATATAATACATGCTCTGTATTCAACTTATTCTAACGGGCTCGGCAAGCTGTTCGATTATCAGGTTGGTTTGAGAATGGAATACAATGACAGGTTACTTGTACAAAATGTTGTAAATGAAAGAGATGAATTCAAAAAACTGGATTTATTTCCTTCCATCCACCTTTCAAAACAGTTACCAAACAAATTTCAATTTCAGGCCAGTTATACCAGGCGTGTTGACAGACCTCGTGACAGGGAACTTGATCCGTTTAAAACATATGTAGATCCTTACAATGTGCGTATGGGAAATCCTGCTCTTAGACCGGAATATATAAATTCCTACGAGCTGAATGCACAAAAATCGTTGAAAGGAATCGGATTCATATCACTCGAGTTGTTTCAACGCCAGACTGTAAATATGATAGATCATTATACAATAGTGGATACTTTAACAAATATATCTTACAACACATATAAAAATCTCAATAAGGATTATTCTACGGGTATTGAAGGAATGGTGAATCTACCTCTTACCAAATGGTGGAACATTAATACCAGTGTGAGTGTATTTAATTATCAGCTTAAAGGATCGATCGACGGAGTTAGTGTTGATAATCAACAATTGAGCTGGGATGCCAGGTTTAATTCAATTTTCAGGTTTAAAAGTGGTACGCAATTTCAGCTCATGGGATTTTACCGTGCACCAACCATTACAACACAGGGAGATCGCAAAGGATTCTTTTTTACCAACGTAGGTGTAAGGCAGGATCTTTTCAATAGGAAATTAACCCTCTCCTTGCAGGTAAGAGATATACTGGGAATGTCCAAATTTGAATTTAATTCTTCAGGGGAAGGATTTTCGCAACATAACAGGTTTAACCGGGAAGCCAGGGTTGTAACTTTCTCATTATCCTATAAGATTAATAACTATAAACAGAAGAATAGAAATGCAGGAATGAATACCAATGAGGTAGAATTTGATCCTTCGGGAGAAGGTTATTAAGAAATTGTGTTTGAGTGGTTAGTGGGGGTTTATGTAAAAAGTCCCGCAAGAATGCGGGACTTTTTTATTTTGTTTGAGTTAACAGCAACCGACTGAATTAATTAATTCGTCTGGCTTTCAATAAATTCACCAATTTTAAGATATTTGGCATACAATACCTTATATTTAGCTGCATTTGTTTTATCAGGAAAATATTCGGTTTCAAAACCGCCACCCATTGCATTCTGAGCGTCTTCAAATGTTTTATGAATTCCTCCCACGACTGCAGCAGCCATTGCAGACCCAAGTGCACACGCCTGTTCCGATTTAGCTACTTTGATAGGCATATTTAATACATCGGCAACAATCTGCATAACCACAGGTGATTTTTTCGCAACACCGCCAAGCGCAATTACCCCGTCAATTCTCACACCTTCATTAATAAATCTGTCAACAATCGCTTTAGCACCAAAAGCCGTTGCCTCTATCAATGCCCTGAATATTCTCGGAGCATCTGAACCAAGTGTAAGTCCCGTTATTGCACCTTTAAGTGCCTGGTTTGCATCGGGTGTTCTTCTTCCGTTCATCCAATCAATAGCAACAATGCCTGATTCTTCAAGGGGTACTTTATCAGCTGCCTCCGAAAGCTCTGCAATTAAATTATCTGAAATTTCATTAACCAGTTTTTGTTTTGTTTGCTCATCGAGGATTTTGCTTTTCGAGACAAGGTTTTCAACAGGCCATAATAACACACTTTTAAACCATGCATAGATATCACCAAAAGCTGATTGACCGGCTTCCAGTCCAACAAGGCCCGGAGTTATTGAACCATCTACCTGACCGCATATTCCCTGAACCAATTTGCCTTCCACATCTTTTTTGGGTGCAATTAACATATCGCAGGTTGAGGTTCCCATAACTTTACTCAGGTAATAAGGTTTAATTTCACCTCCCACAGCCCCGAGATGTGCATCAAATGCACCTACACCAACAGATACACTGGTTTTTAATCCGAGTTTTGCTGCCCATTCTGCTGTCAGATTACCTGCACTTATATCACTGGTGTAGGTATCCCTGAACATCTGGTCCCGAACACCTTTGAGCAGTGTATCAAGTTTCACAAGAAATTCTTCAGCCGGTAATCCGTTCCATTCCCGATGCCACATAGCTTTATGGCCTGCCGCGCAGCGACTGCGCTTTAGGGTGAGAGGATTCGTATTACCAGTGAGTATTGCCGGTATCCAGTCGCAATGTTCAACCCACGAAAAAGCAGCATCGTTCACTTTTTGATCTTCTCTGAGTACATGCAGAATCTTTGCCCAGAACCATTCCGATGAATAAATACCGCCTTCGTATTTTGTATAATCGATTCCACCCCACGAACGGGCCAGATTATTTATTTCTTCTGCTTCGTTCACTGCCGTGTGATCTTTCCAGAGGACAAACATTGCATTTGGATTTTCTTTGAATTCAGGAGTAAGTGACAGAGGGGTTCCTTCCCTGTTCACTGCAACCGGTGTTGAACCAGTCGTATCGACTGAAATTGCACGAATATTTTCAGCAACACCTTTGGGACATTTGGACAAAGCTTCTTTTATAGTTTTTTCAAGACCTTCAATATAATCCAGCGGATGTTGCCTGAATTGATTTTTAGAAGGAATACAATATTTACCCTCTTTCCATCGCGGGTAATAAAAAACCGCACTTGCAATTTCCTCACCATTTTGAGTATTCACAATTACAGAACGAACCGAATCTGTTCCATAATCAACGCCTATTGTATATTTTATATCACTCATTTAAATAATGTTTTGGTTTCTAATATATTATTGTCCGTAATAGGCATTTTTGCCATGTTTTCGCAAAAAATGTTTATTGAGTAGTGATTGGCATATGGGCATTTCATTTCCAAGCACTTGTGTCCGGAATCCCATTTTTGCAACTTCTTCCATAACTACTGCATTATGCACAGCATGGTCAGGATCTTTTCCCCACGAAAACGGGCCATGGTTATTTACCAGTACTCCCGGAACATCATCTGGATTTAAGTGTTTAAATCGTTTTACAATAACATTTCCGGTTTCTTTTTCATATTCGCCTTTAATCTCTTTCTTTTTCATTTTTCTTGTACAGGGAATCGTTCCGTAAAAATAATCGGCATGCGTTGTGCCATAACAAGGAATGCCCAAACCAGCCTGGGCCCAGCTGGTAGCCCATTCAGAGTGGGTATGAACGATACCGCCGATATTGCCAAAGTTTTTGTAAAGAACAATATGTGTAGGAGTATCGGAAGAGGGTTTCAATTTTCCATCTACAATGTTGCCTTCCAAATCTAACACAACCATATCTTCTGGTTTCATCGTATCATAAGATACACCGCTTGGTTTTATCACAATCAGATTTTTTTCACGATCAATTCCGCTTACATTTCCCCATGTGAAAATTACCAGTTTGTGCTCTACCAAAGCCAGATTGGCTTTAAAAACCTTTTCTTTAAGTTCTTCCAGCATTTTATTATGTATTAAGGTTATATGTTCATACTTTACAATTCAAAATGAAATCCTTTTTCAGCCAGCTTTAGATATTTTCGTTTGTTGAACTGATAAAGGTAGGCACCTCTTTTTGAAACACCTATATCTTTTTCATCCAATTTCTGAAGCAGATTCATCGATAATATTTTTTTGCGGAAATTTCTTTTGTCCAGTTTGCGTTGATATATTGCTTCATAGAGACTTTGCAACTGAGGTACAGTAAACTTTCGAGGTAATAATTCAAATCCTACCGGCCGGTTTTTGGTACGGATTTTTAGACGTTCCAACGCTTTAAAAACCATTGTCTCATGATCAAATATCAAAGCTGGTTTGTGAGATACAGGCCACCATTGAGCAGATGATTCACGGGTTAACTCCTTCTTATAATCTTCTATTCGGATCAATGCAAAAAAAGTAACCGAAATCACCCTCTCAGCAGGATCGCGTTCAACCTCTCCAAAAGTATACAGCTGTTCCATAAATAAATTGGAAAGTCCTGAATACTTCTGTAAAATTCGTCTGGCAGCAATATCAATACTTTCATCTTCCTGCAGAAATCCTCCTATTAATGACCATTTATCTTTTTCCGGTTCAAAATTTCTTTTATGTAATAAAATTTTTAATTCTCCTTCATCGAATCCAAATATGATACAATCAACAGCTATAAAATGTTTTGGATTTTCTGAATAAAAGGGTGTCATATCAGGTCAAATTCAGATTTAAGTGTATTCAGTACGCTTTTCAGATTAAATTTTAAAATGACTACATGAGATTTGATATCCGGAATCTGCTTTATTCAAGATTCCGGATGTTGTTTCAGGTATTTTATTCAGAAACTCTTAAGTATTCTTTAATATACGGCTTTAGTCATTGGAGGCTTTCTTTTTCCTTTGTAAAATTGCCGGGATTAGCATAGCTAATCCAAAAATCAACATAAGAATTCCTGACCATAAATTGATATTAATGTTCAGTGAAATTTTATATAATTCAGTATCTCCAATGGTGGCCAGGCCATAAACCGTAAGTAGAACACCAAAGACAGTGAACATTAATCCGATAGGAAACTTAATATCTAATCCCATTTTTTAAGTTTTAAATGAACAAATTAGTTACCAGAATAAAACAGTTAAAATAGATGCTATCAGCAATACAACAAATGCCAATGTGGAAGAACGTTTGTACCAAACAACATGCCCTTCCTGAAGTTTGGGAGTTAATGAGTAGACAAGTCCCGTCAATTCAGCATCAGATTTCTTTTGTTTTGTTACTAATGATATAACAATTGTAACAATGGCGCTGGTTGAAAAAGCGTATATGGCGGTCCAGAAATTTTGTGCCATTTCTACCGGATATTCGAATAACCTCATGATCCAACCTCCTTTGAACATGGTATCTGATCCGGCCGGATATGTTAATCCATGATGGAGAAGAGCCACTCCCAGACCTGCAGCAAGACCAATAAATGCAGCATGTCCGGTTCCCCTTTTCCAAAACATTCCAAGGAATATCACAGCAAAGAGTGGTGCATTTATCATTGAAAAAATGGTTTGAAGAAAATCCATAATATTACCGAATTTACTGGCAATATAAGCCGCTGCGATACTTACAAGCACTCCAAAAATGGTTGCCAATCGGCCAACTTTAAGATAATGTTGGTCATCATCTTCCTTATTTCCTTTGGCCGGCCGGATATAACTCTGATAGATATCATAGGTCCAGACAGTATTAAATGCAGAAACATTTCCCGCCATACCTGACATAAAGGATGCAAGCAGCGCCGTAAGTCCAAGACCAAGTACACCTGCCGGAAGATATTGTTTCAATAATACGATAATTGTATAGTCATAAATAGGCTGTCCGGCATCGTTAAGTGGAAGACTAAATCCTGATGAGGGATCATTCATAAGTGCCAATGCTGCAATGCCCGGAACAATAATGAGAAAAGGGATAAACATTTTAGGAAGTGCCCCAATTAGAGGGGTATTCCTTGCTGCAGTTGTAGATTCGGCTGACATTGCCCGTTGAACAATTAAAAAATTGGTGCACCAGTATCCAAAAGAAAGTACAAATCCCAAGCCTGCAAAAATGCCATACCATTCAACACCCATTGGATTTGAAGTGGCTGCTCCAGTGTATTTCCAGGTAGTAGTATAGGTATCAGCAGCATAACCATGTGCAGTGGCAATTGGGGCTAGACTTTCCTGAAGTCCGGACCAGCCACCAACCTGTTTAAGGCTCAAAAATACAATTGGCAACAAACCAATAATGATGATAAAGAACTGCAATACCTCATTGTAAATGGCTGACGATAGTCCTCCTAAATAGGTATATGCCAGAACAATAGCAGCAGACAGGACTAAACTAAGATGAAAGTTCCAGCCTAAAACTCTTGACATAAGAATTGCCAGGGCATACATTGAAATACCAGAAGCCAGAATTGTCATAACTGCAAATAATATTGCATTTAGTCCTCTTGTTTTTTCATCGAACCTCAACTTTAAATATTCCGGAACCGAGCGGGCCTTTGATCCATAATAAAAAGGCATCATAAACATGGCAAGGAAAACCATTGCCGGAATTGCCCCTATCCAATAGAAATGAGTGGTCATCATTCCATATTTTGCTCCGGAACCAGTCATACCCATAACTTCGAGGGCTCCTAAATTTGTTGAGATAAATGCAAGACCAGCTACCCAGGCTGGCATTGAACGACCTGCTTCTAAGAAGGCTGTGGCATTTTTCATATATTTTTTAAGCGCCCAACCAATTCCCAAGACAAAGACGAAATAGATTATCATTACTGCCTTATCAATCCATTCTAAAGCAAATGTATTTTCCATAATTTGTATTTATGTTAGACCAACAGAATCAAGAATTCTTTGTATGTTTTCCGGGAAATTGTTTACCAGAAATAAATATAAAATGCTACAATTATACTAAGTATAATAATTGTATGTACTATATCCCATGCATTCCAGCTGGCCCTTGTAGCTGCTTTTTCTTCCTTGGTTGCAGAGGCATAGGTGAATCTCAATTGTTCCTCGCTGGAATTCTTGGTAAGCAAACTAATTACTACCATTATGATGATACAGAGGAAGAACAACATCACAGTATAGTGGAGCCAGTTAATCGAGGCAATTTTATAAATAATTCCTCCTGTATCAGCATAATGCAGATCAACCGCTGTCTTCACCTGATTCAGAGTATCCGAAGCATAAACCTTAGCTTCTGTAGTAAAATTTCCTAAAGAATTTATAACTGCATTTATTTTTTCAGTCAGGGTGGATGCCAAATCAGTAGGGAAGGTATGTGATATTTTTGTGCTGATTGAATGTAAATCTGTAAGCATATCTTCTTTAGCTTTATCGGAGTTGGTATAGATGATCGATTTCACCATACCGCCAATCTTGCCTACAAGTCCATACTTTATATTTAAAACAAGTCTGAACATTCCAATCGCAAATCCGGAAATCATTCCCCAGAATGCACCCTTTGAGGTTGTCCGGCGCCAGAAAACACCAAGCAAAAATACGGAAGCAATGGCAGGAGCAAGTAAACCCTGAACACCCTGTAGGTATTCATACAAAACTTTTCCAAGTCCCAGCATTACAGGAATCCAGACAATTCCCAGAATAACTACAGAAGCAGTAGCAATTCTTCCAATTAGTACATAATGCCTTTCAGACTTGGCAGGTTTCATTTTCTTATAGAAATCCTCGACAAATAACATGGCAGAAGAATTAAAGAGGGAGGCAAGAGAACTCATCAACGCCGCAAGTAATCCGCAAACTACGATACCCGTAATTCCCTGAGGTAACAATTTGGCGACCATGGATGCGAAGGCAGAATCGCTGCTTCCAACTTCCAGTAATCCTTTTTGATTCAAAGCAAAGGCTATCATACCCGGAATAAGAAATATAAATACGGGCAATAATTTAAAATAACCTGCAAGTATTGCACCTCTTCTGGATTGCTGTTGATTTCTTCCGGACAATACTCTCTGAACTATATACTGGTCGGTACACCAATACCAGAAGCCAATAATAGCTGAGCCTAATAATACACCTGTCCAGGGAAAATCCGGATCGGATGCGGGTCTGATAAGATTCATATTCGAACCGACGATACGTTGTACTTCACCCCAACCACCGACTTTAATCAATCCAACTACAAGGATAACAATAGAACCAAAAAGTAAAACAGGTGTTTGCAAAACTGAAGTATACATAATTGCCTTCATTCCTCCAAAAATTGTGTACAAACCTGTAATTACAACCAGGCCAACTGCACTTACCCAGAAGAAATCAACACTATGACCGAAAATGTTTACAGAATCTATATTAAAAACTGTATCAAACACAACACCCCCGGCATATACTGTTACAGCAACCTTAGTTAAGACATAACTAACGAGTGAAATAATTGAGAGTACCGATCTTGAAGCCGGAGAAAACCGACGTTCAAGAAATTCAGGCATTGTATAAATTTTAATCCTGTCGTAAAAGGGCACGAATACCCAACCGAGAATCAGGATCATCCAACCATGCATTTCCCAGTGGGCCATAGCCATACCGCTCAAAAATCCGGCACCAGCCAAACCTACTAAATGTTCAGAACCAATGTTGGAAGCAAAAATGGAAGAGCCTATGGATAACCAACCGGCTTTTTTACCCGCAAGAAAATAATCCGTTGTAGTTTCTTCTTTTTGCCTTAAAACATAAACGATAATTCCAATAAGACCAAGAAAAAATAGGCCCATTACAATCCAATCTAGTGTTACCATGTTATTTAAGGTTTAGTTTCTGTTTATTCGAAAAAATCCATGCAAGATATAAATAAATTCAATATAATTTAATAAGAGTAGAAACCACACTTATTTATTTTTGATTTTTTTTTAGTTATAAAAATTATCCAAATTATAAGTTATTGTTTTGCAATGGTTTTTATGAATATTCCGAAGAGAAGTAATTACACATTAAATTAAGCAAATGTTTACAAAAAGAACAATCAAAATCAAATAAACCTAAATTTAAATGTGCGAGGGCTTTCTCCTTAATCTACGTTTTCAATAAATGAAAGACACAATCGCTTTTAATCAATCAGGAAAGAAAATCTTTAAATCGTCTTGGGGCAATCTCCAGTTTCCAGCTTGCAGAAGCAGTGGAATCAATTTGTATAAATGTACTTCAGAAAGACTATTTACGGGTAAGAAGCTAACCTGCACACATAAAAGCTGGATTATTGGGGTATACCTATTTTGCAGGGAAGTAAATTTGGACATCAGCCTGAAGAACTGAAAGTAAGAATTGCATATGTCCACTTTGATGGAGATAATGCTCAAATGGTATCAAAGAAAAAATACGGTGATAAAAAAATTGATAAGGACTTTTTAAAAGATGTTTTTCCTTAGGGAATTACAGTGGCATAAAAAATAAGAGGATGGATTGAGAACTTATAATAATACGTTATTCAATCAATGAGCATTTATTCAATACAACATCTAAAAGATAACCGGTACAGATTCCTTTAACCTTTATATTATCACCTTTTATTACTTTTTGAGGTTCGAGAACGGATTTGTTGAAGCTGCAAATTATTCCTGATAAATCGTTATTGGCATTAAGGTGTATAGTCACAGTCAGACTGTCTTCAGAAATATCGTTAACGTCTCCCTGAACTACAATTACTTTACCCAGGTATTTTTCATTTGCCATATTCTCATCCTTCTCAAAACTTTGAAGAAGTGCAATGGCATCCATCTCATAGTCTGCTTTTTTTGAACTTACACTTGTGTCAGATTTTCTAAATGTCCAGAAATAGACAACTACAGCCCCGAGTAAAATCAAAACTATGACAGCAACAACGAATAAACCCTTTCTTTTCATTTTTATCAATTTTGAGTATAGGTAACATCTACATTTACTTCCACTTCTTTGGCAATTTTATCTTCCACTAAGGATGGAATTTCAATATCAAAATCTTTTGGCATTACGATAAATTTTGCTTTAGCATTGATCGATTTACCTGCAACGGTTAATGTTCCTTTTGTGGTAATTGGTTTTGTGACTCCATGTATTGTAATGTTACCGGATACTTCAGCCGGATAAGTGCCATTTTTCTTAAAATCAATTGTTTCTATATTTGTAATTTTACCCGTGAATCCGGCTTTTGGAAATTTGTCCGATTCCATGTAATTTTCATTAAAATGTTCCTGCATTAATGCCACTTTAAATTCAAAGGACTTTACCAGCAAAGAAAATTGCAAAGTTCCATCTTCAGGATTCAGAATACTCACGGCCTGATTATTAGTTGCTTCAATATTTTCAAGCGGAGTAGTAGCTGAAAACGAGATATGTCCGCTCTTGCAAATAAATTTTTGTGCTGTAATTAACTGAGATGTAACCAGCAACACTGAGAAAATGATTAGTGTTCTCATAATTTTTTAGTTATAATAATTATTTACAATTGAATTCACAATTTGTTCAATAAATATGAAAGACCCTGGAAATATTAAAACCTAAATGAATACCCCTGTCGAGCCAGTTACCGGTAGTTTCACCTATAAATCCTTTTTCAATCATCGCAAGCGAATTGGTCAGGTGGAGCTGAAATACATGTCCTCCTGTTTCAATGTCAAATCCAACCGATAAGGGATTGTATGTTTTAAGACTTCTATAATCGTGAAGTGGAGGAACAACATAGTAATATTCTACATTGAATGAAACACGTTTTGACAATTTAATTCTGGCTCCAAATCCAGCAGCCCACAGATCATTTGGATCCAGTTCTGTAGCGACAATATTCCTGTGTACAAATGTAGGATTGATTTCAACAGATATCTTTTCGTTTAATTTGCGTCCAATAAGGAGCTGGTGGACATAACTGAGCCTGTCCCAAAAATTGAGTTTACCTTCTCCCTGCCACTTAAGTGTATTCAATGCCACACTTGAAAGGTATGATACTGAAACCGGCATATTTCGTTCCCCTTTTGATTGTCTGAGCAACGAAAATTTTACAAACCCATCGTATGTTTTTTCATAAGTGCCTCGTCCCAATCCAACCATTACCCAGTCTGTCAGCCCAAGTTCAAGGCTGAAATGAATATTTGCCTGATCTAATCCCCAAAGGTTATATGCACCCGTATTTAATTGTCCGAAACGGTGGGATATTCTGAAATCAAGTTGTCCCTTGGGCATACGTTCGATAGAATGTCCGCTTACAATCCGGGTTGACTTAAATGTTGCTGTTGTATATTCTGTGTTGTTTCCGGTAGCTTGTTCAAGAAGATCATCAATATTTTGTCCCAGAACCGGCAAACTTATAGCCAATATTATCAGGAAAAGTAAATACGTCTTGGTTTTCATTAATTTATCATATTAATTATTAGGTGCACCGGAATCAATCCAGGTTTTAATCATCAATAAGCTGCAATCATCAAGTTTAGACCCACCTTGAGGCATCGCAACATATCCGGGTAACTGGGCAATACTACCGTAAAGACGCCCATCATCTACCTTAATTTTAACATCAGAATAATCTTCGAGTTTAATGCTTCCACCTAAAACTGAATTTTTATTGCTATGACACGTGTAGCAGTATTGTTGAAGGATTGGTTTTACTGAAGCAGAATAGGTAACGTTGGTTGTATCACAGGTATTATTCAGTTTGGGATAAAGATATTCTTCACTATCATAATAGCATGACCAACTTATCAAGATGAGTATAAGTAAACAAAGTCCCCATTTAAAAGCTTTCATAATGGAAGAAAAATTTTTGAACGAAGAGTCCTTGTTAGGGTTTTGATTAGTATGCATAGCTCAATTATTTTGTTCTCCCTGTTCTATCCAGATTTCAATTTGCCTGATATCACATTCCTCGAGTTTTCCATTCTGAGGCATTGGAAAAAACCCGTTTAAATGTCTGATGGAACCTATCAACACAGAAATTCCTGATCTTTTCAAATCGGCATATGTTTTAACATGAGTGTATCCGTCGAGGTTAACATTTCCGCTGGCAAGTGATGAATTGTGGCAACCTACGCAATTTAATTGGATAATAGGCCAGACTTGCTGAGAAAATTCTATGGTACCTATGGTATCGCATACGGCAGGCGGACAATCGCTGTTAAATGCCCCTTGCGCTATCCATTTTTGCAAAGTTTCAATCTGCGCGGAAGGAAGAGGTGATGATGGAGGTGGTGGCATTCGGTCTTCCCCACCACTGGTTGTAATTACCCGATAAAGTTTGCTTCCGTCTGGATTAAAAGGTACTATTGAACCGCTACGGCTTGTTATAGTGGCATAACTGGTGAGATTATAACCTTCCTGGTGAGAAAGAGCATCGTGACAATTGGTGGTTGCACAACCTGAATTAAATATTGGCAACACATCCTGAACAAAACAAATGCTGTCGCTGGGTATAATACCCCCACCATTATTTCCATTACCGCTTGTATCTGGTGGCGTATCATTGCAGCTGGTATTCAAAGCCCCCTGTGCTATCCACAAGTGAATAGCGGTACGTTGTTCCAGGGTTAAAGGTCTGTCCGGGGGCATCATGGTTTCACCCCAGATATTCGTAATTACTTTGTATAACTTACTTGAATGTACATTGCCGGGTGTAACATATCTAAGCACGGCTTCATAATTTGCAGCAGAAAATCCTTCGGCAGAACCGTACCCATCATGGCATCCGGATATTCCGCAGGAATTTTGCAAGACAGGAAGAATTTGCTTTTCAAAACAAACCGTATCAATGGTATCGGTAAAAACAGGGTCATGGGTGCAGGAAATTAGGGAAGAAAGGAACGGAATTATAAGCGCAATTAATCCTAAACCTTTTATACGAATGGGCTTGGGTAGCATACTTAACTTTTTTAAAATATAACGATAGATTGGTGAATTTGTTATGAATGAAAAGATAAAAATATTTAATTATTTACATATTTAATAATTTGCATAAAAATTGCTTCCTAATGATTTAATAATTTTTTAAATTTCAGTCATTTATATGTTATCGGCTCTCAAATTTAATAATATATTTTTAAACTTTGAAATAAATAAAGGGGGAGTTTTGCCTCCCCCTGATGATTATGAAAAGAACATGAAAAAAACCTATTCTTTAAAGAAATTTCTTAATTCAGTCCAAATGCGTAGTAAACTTCGCCCGGATAATTTTCGTAAATTCCCCCAAGAATAACCCCGCCTTTATAATCTTTAAGTGCTTTTTGCAAATCTTCTACCGAAGTAATTTTCTTATTATTGACATGGGTTATAATAAATCCTTTATCAATCGAAGTCTGACTTTGCAGTACACCACCATAAAGTTTTGTAACTTCTACACCACCATCAATGCCAAGTTTTTTAGCTGTAGCTTTATCGACTGTAGCAAAAGAAGCTCCAAGCTGTTCAAGTATATCCTGGCTTTCCTTAGCTTCAACCTTTTTAGTTCCCTTCTGGTTTGCCAGTACTACTTCATAATTCAGCTCTTTTCCATTTCTGTTAACAGTTACATTTATCTTATCACCCGGATGATGACTACCAATCTGTTCAAGAAGATCACTTGATTTTGTAATTTTGGTATTATCAACTCCTACGATAACATCACCAATCTTAATACCTGCTTCAGCAGCCGAACTTTTATCCATTAGAGAATCTACATAAGCACCTTCGTTGACATCCAGTTTCTTTTGTTTTGCAAAATCTCCGTCGACATTGCGGATAAGAACACCAAGGTATGCCCGTTGTACCATCCCATATTTCATAATATCGTTAACTACTTTTTTAACGATATTAGATGGAATTGCAAAACCATAACCCGAATATGAACCGGTGGGACTTGCAATTGCGGTATTTATGCCAACAAGTTCTCCGTTAAGATTAACAAGGGCTCCCCCACTGTTGCCAGGATTAATGGCTGCATCTGTTTGAATAAATGCTTCAATAGCAGATTTATCATTTATGATATTAATATTTCTGCCTTTTGCACTCACTATTCCGGCAGTTACCGTAGAATTAAGATTAAACGGATTTCCAACAGCAAGTACCCATTCGCCTACTTCAACATTATCCGAATTGGCAAACGGTAATGCCTGAAGATTATCTTTTTTGATCTGGATTAGCGCCAGGTCAGTGGAAGGATCGGTTCCAACAACCTTAGCTTTGTATACTTCATTATCGTATAATGATACTTCAATATCATCAGCGCCATTAACCACATGATTGTTGGTTACGATATAGCCGTTCGGATCAATAATAACTCCCGAGGCAGCTCCCATTTCTGTAAAAGGTTGTTCCTTTTGTTTTGGACGGCTCCTGGAAGGAGGTTCCCCAAAAAAGTGTCTGAAGAAATCATCTCCGAATGGATCAGGATTACCGAACACACCCTGGCCTTGTTCAGATACCTTTGTGGTAGTTTTTATGTGCACCACTGTATTCATGACTTTACTTGATACTCCGGTAAAGTCTAGCGGAACTGCCTGACCGTTTTCATTAACGGTGTAAACTGCATACTTCAGAGGTGCAGGAATTGTCTTTTGATAGGATGTTCCATTGGTCTTATCGATTCCGGTTAACATAAATACGCCTATCGTTAATGCACTTCCGAGTACAGAAGCCATAAAAAATTTGATAAATCTTTTCATTTGTTAATCCTCCAATTATAATTTATTCTTGTAATATCGTTTTTTTCAAAAAACAAGTGCTAATTTTTTATGTTCATTGGTTTTTCTTCTGAAAACCTTATAAATGCTCTTTTTTTCCATAGATATACTTTCTGGATGTAAAGTTAGAACTTACGCACCAAAGGATTCAGAGGACTCTGTTAAAGAATCTTAATACGATTGTTAAAAATTCCTAATAATGAATGATATGGACTTAAAAATCTATTCTAATCCATTTAATACTTCAACGGTCAGACTCTTCATTTTTGATTAATCTTAATTGAGACTGCCTGTTTCGCTTATAGAAGATACAGGATTTGATTCTTCATTTAAATCCGGATATTCATCTTCACTGAAAATTTCGCTGAATCAATCCTTATTGGAATTGAATGTAAGAATAGATTCAGTAAGGATATTAGACAATAAAGACTTATTGGAGGAGGTTTCTTTGATTTTTAGCTGGTTGATAATGAAAACGATATCCTGACCAGTTTATTTTGGCTTGTATGCCAGGGTAAAACCGGAGATTAATGGAAATAAACCGGAGGGTTATGGGATTTATGAATATATGTTTTTCAGAGGTTAATCACTTAGGGTTATAATTTATCTAGAGTCATGCTCCCTGATTTTTTCCATAATTCCTTGCTCTGCATTATCATACATTTGCCTGATAAATTCGTCGTTGAAATTATAGGTGCGATATTCAATTCCTGATTCTAAAAGCCGGTCAAACAACATTTCCTTGGCTGATTTAATGTCTTTTCCGTAAATATGATAGGAATCTGCATGCCAGTTCATTCGTGCCAGTTTCACGGTTTTCCCGGTTTTGCCGGCAATTCCTGCAACAATAATTTCTTTGTTGAATTGTATAAAACCAAACATATTCATAAAACTTGCACCCCATGCATCATTGCTTCTGAACCTGACATTACAGTTGAGCCAATAAATTCCGTCATTATCCTCAAGAATCCTGTACCATAATGACTGCAGGCAGGGCGGATCGTAACAATCTGTGTCCAGATTCGGCATCCAGGTAATCATTTGGGCTTGTCTCGTAAATGGCTGTTCAGATAGTTTATTGATAACGCTTTCAATCTGGTTTATTTTAAAGTGTCCGGTTTCAGTGGGTAATCCGTTTATTAATTCCTGCCAGACCCCATATTTCTCCAATCTGCCGTGATACGTGTATTCCCACCTGGTATCTTCAGGATCATTTATATTTTTCACCCAGTGATCTTTAATGCCCTTTAATTCAAGCACATATTCCTTTAAATCCTCGATTCCACCCGGAAATGCCATATGAATTAATGGATCGGTTTCCGGTTCGTTAATGGTTATATTCATCGTACAATCAATGCTTTCAGGATCTCCGGGTTTATCATATTGTGTCTTAAACCGTGTACCCTTTTCATATAGGTTTATCAAAGCACGTTCATAGGCTTCTGCTAATGATGTGCCTTCAACTGCAATTACAGGAATATTCATCATAGTAATGATAAATTGGTATTTTCAAATTTGAAACAATTAATTAGAATGTTTAAAGAATTGGAAGATTTATTTTGAACAACTTTCTAACAGTACATTTAAGTAAATATTGATATTAGAATTAAATTGAGATACTGTAAATTACCTGATCAAAATTTGTATTTTTGTGGCATAGAATGCACTAGAAATAATGAATCATATTTTACTAAGTATTATCTTTTGTTTTGGAGTTTCTGCATTTGCCCAGACAGGTGAAAATATACCGGTAGGCTGCAATAATGAACCGGTTCTAAGAATTGGTTTGATAGCTGATCCACAGTATTGCGATTGTGATCCGTTGGACAATATGTATTTTCGTGAGACGCTATGGAAGTTACCGCAGGCAATAGATACTTTTAATAACAATAAGGTTGATTTGGTAATAAGTCTTGGCGATATAATTAATCAAAATTATGAAAGTTATGATTCTATCAGCAAACGATATGAAAAGCTGAAAATGCCCTTTTATAACTTATTGGGCAATCACGATTTTTCAGAGATTTCTGATGAACTGAAATCTTCTATTGTCGCAAGATATGGTATGCCCGGATATTATTATGCATTCAGTTATTGGAATTGGCGTTTTCTTGTTCTTGACGGGACTGAACTTGCTGCTTACTCGAGGTATACACATCCTGAACTTGCAGAGGAGGGAGACAATACCTGGCAGGAGTTAATTAACGACACTACATTGGTTAGCGGGATTGGCCTGACCCAACAGGCATGGATACGCTCAGAAATTGAAGATGCTGCTGACTCAGGTCAGAACGTGATTTTATTCTGTCATTTTCCTCTTTATCAAAATGGT
Organism: uncultured Bacteroidales bacterium; assembly: GCA_963781805.1. Lineage (GTDB taxonomy): Bacteria > Bacteroidota > Bacteroidia > Bacteroidales > UBA10428 > JAFGPL01. The sequence continues at coordinate 1,939,223 of CAWAHF010000004.1, read as the reverse complement.
GACTGGGGGAATTTATGGAATAGCAATGAAATAGCAGCCATATTGGAACAATATCCCAACGTGGTAGCATATTTCAATGGTCATGTGCATAGGGGCGATTATGTTTATAATAATAATATTTACTACTTTACCCAAGCTGCTATGCTGGAAACATCTGATACCAATTCATTTGCAATATTGAATATTTATCCAAAGGAATTAAAAATTCAAGGTTTTGGCAGAGTACCTGACAAAATTTTGCCTTACACCAGGTTTTAAAAAAAAGAGCTTCAAATCCTCTTGTCAGACTCAATCCTGAATTATAGTCATCGTAAAAATGATTTCGTTGGGTAGTTATCCTTTACCGCTTCCAAACCGCATTTACTTGTAAACTGTATTATCGATACTACCATATACAATAACAGGTATTTCAATATAAGTAACGATTCACTTCTTTTAAACACAGATGAAGATTTATCTTCTGTATCAGACTTAAAAGTCAAAATAACATCGATAGATTGTGATACTGACACCTTCTCCAGGGTATTTAATATTCTGTTTGATACTGTGGTTATGAAATTCAACTACATGCTTTCCGACACCTCATTATCAATCTATTCAGACTATATTATAAAAACTGATTCTCTCTTTACGGATAATTCCAGAAATGGACTGGATGTAAATCTCAACCTGGAAAACAATTCAATTGCTTCCTATTCAATCTTTGGCAATAAGATTACAATTAAACCTCAGGCAGTTGGACATTCAAACGTTTTGCTCACTGTATCAGATGACTTCACCGGTAAAGTTTTTGAGCAGGTATTCAATCTCGCGGTTTATGATCCCATGAATCGTTCGCCCTATCATAAAGATACAGCCAGATTAAATGTTCAACTTAATGATACCACATTTATTCAACTTGATAAAATATTTTTTGATCTGGATGGGGATACACTTGAATACCAGTTACAGATATATGATGTGTCAATCGTTTCAGGAGTACTTGCAGGAAATAAATTAAAATTAATCGGATTAAAATCTGACACCACCTCAATCCGGGTTATTGCCGATGATAACCGGGGAGGATTGGATTCTGTAATTTTGAATTTTAGAGTCAATGTTCCTCCGTTTCACAGCGATACCAATACTCAAAATTATTTATATCAGTTAAACGAAAATCACCTTCTTAATCTGGGAGCTATTTTCTCTGATCCTGATAATAATGTCTTAACTTATGATTACCTGACATCAGACAGTACTGCACTTGCCGTTACAATTCAAAATGATACACTTGAGATGGATTGTATTAAATCCGGCGAACTCAATCTAAACATACTGGCTTACGACAACTTTGGAGGAACAGATACCTTAAAACTTTCCATTGTTGTTAACTCAAAACCGTTTCGTAATAAAGCATTCAGAGAATTTGTTTTTCCCTATGCATCGGGTTGTGCACATATTGATCTCGATACCCTGTTTGCTGATGCGGATAACGATTACTTGAAATATCAGTTAGCAACCAATTTAGCTTATGAAATAGGAGGTGATCTCTCGCTCTGTGCCCAGCAAGCCGGGTTATATAAAATCTATTTAGTTATTGATGATTTGAGAGGCAGAATAGCTGAGGATTCCCTGCTGATTAGATTTACTGAAATAGCCCAGCCGGTATTTCAATATTTTCAGATAATATTTGAAATGAAAGATGAATTTGTAACGATTGATTTGGATACCATGTTTTCTGAATCCCCGGGTGATACGATGATTTACGGAGTCTTTCCTTCTCAATCGGATAGTTTCAGTTATATGCTGGTTGAAAAAGTTCTAAAGATTTATCCGTTAATAGATGACACATTTCATTTAGTTCTTTATGCTTCAAATAATTACAGTACAGAAGATTCCACATTTATTATATTTTTATTTAAACCGGATCCTACTCATTTTAATTCATTTGCATCAGAAGCAGGCCTGAAGGTATTCCCCAATCCGACGAAGGGTACCATTAAAATATATTATGAGACATCAATAAACGAAATATTAAGTCTGTTCATCGCAGACATGGATGGGAAATTAGTATTTCAAAAAGAAAATACTATGGTCACCCCTGGAATAAATTTTTATGAAATTTCGATAAAGGAAAACTTACCATCAGGAGTTTATCTCCTTCAGTTGGTAAATAAAAATGGCATCCGGATAAAGAAAATAATAATCGAATAATTATTCAACAGACAGTGAATTATTTTGCGGGCGCCACGCCTTCCGATGTCATTATAATTCTTTTAATTGTGCCATCTTTATTGTAATACAGGTAATCGATACAGACCGAACGCCTGAAACTGCATCCCTGTGTGGGAATACTTCCGTTATGATAAATAAAATAAGATTTTCCCTTATAGTCTATGATGGCCTGGTGATTTGTATTTGAATTTCCGGCTACCTCATTTATAATTCCCTTGTACTCCCAGGGACCCTCAATGCTCCGGCTCATAGCATAAGAAGTTTTTTCGGGAAATTGATATGCGTATGATAAGTAATACCATCCATTTCTTTTATGGATCCACGGTGCTTCAGTAAAATAAGGCAATTGTACTGTTTTAATAGGCCCATCCATTTCAATCATATTTTCTTTAAGTTTTACATAGTAGCAGTTAGTATTGCCCCAGAAAAGATATGCCTGGCCGTCTTCATCAATAAATACGGTGGGATCAATATCATCCCAGCTTATGGAAACATCTGTGGTCATATCATTGGTGATTAGCGCTGAGCCACGGGCATCTTTAAAAGGGCCGGTCGGTCTGTCGGAGACCGCCACTCCTATAGCCTTACCAGGTATAGTGCTATGCGATATGGCTACATACCAGTAAAACTTATGGTTGCGGTAAATAACCTGTGCAGCCCATGCATCATCCTTTGCCCAGACAAAATCTTTTACACTCAGTGGCACGGGATATTCTTTCCAGTTTACCATGTCGGTTGAGGAAAACACCAGCCACTCATGCATTCTGTAAAAATTGTAAGATGGTTCGGCTTCATCGTGACCTGTATATAAAAATACCGTATCGTTATAAACCATGGCAGCCGGGTCGGCAGTGTATTTATCTGTTATTATCGGATTTCCTACTTTATTTAACGTATCGATGGGTGATTTTTCTGCAGCACCCGAAACGAAGTCTTCTGCATTCGAGGGAAATACAAACGCTGTCACAAATCCAAACATACAGCCAAGGCTTAATCTGGTAATTAGTGTATTTGATTTCATTTTAGTTTATTTAACAGTTCGCGAGTACCTTTTTATATTAGATGCAATTTACTTAAATTTTATATATTCCTAAGAAATCGATTTTGTGATATTAGTTTTTCATATACTTAAGCCGATTCCACCTATGATTAATATTTTTAGTTTAACTTTAAAATTTAAAACTTAGAGATATGCTTATAAAATCACACTGGCTGAAAATACTATTGTTGTTGATTCTGGCAGGAACATTTACCTCAATAAGCGCACAAAAGTCCAAACAGGGTAAAGTAGCTGACAAACCATTATTTCGCGATCCCATTTATGATGGCGCTGCCGATCCTGTTCTCATCTGGAACAAAGCGGAGAAGAAGTGGTTTATGTTTTATACCAACCGGCGTGCCAAAGCCAAAGGTCTTGACGGGGTGACCTGGGTTCATGGTACACGAATAGGAATTGCCGAATCAGCAGATGGTGGAGCCACATGGAAATACATGGATACCTGCAACATTAATTACCGGCCGGGTGAATATACCCATTGGGCGCCTGAGGTTATTGAATACAAAGGTCTATATCATATGTTTCTCACCTATGTTCCCGGTATTTTCGCAGACTGGCGACATCCGAGAAATATTATACATCTTACCAGTAAGAACCTTATCGACTGGAATTATGAATCTACGCTTAATCTGGCCTCAGAGCGATGCATTGATGCATGTGTTTTCCGGTTGCCTGATGGTACCTGGCGCATGTATTACAATAATGAAGCTGATAAAAAGTCCATTTATTACGCCGATAGTCCCGATTTATATCAATGGAAGGACATTGGTAAAAAAGTGGTTGGAGACAGGGGAGGCGAGGGACCCAATGTTTTCCAATGGAAAGGAAAATACTGGATGCTTGTGGATAACTGGAAGGGACTTGGAGTTTATTCATCTGATGATCTCATCAACTGGAAACGACAGGAAAATAATATTCTGGAAGAACCGGGAACCGGAGCAGACGACAACGTAATAGGCGGACATCCGGATGTGGTAGTAAGCGGGAAAAGAGCTTTTGTGTTCTATTTTACGCATCCCGGCAGAACACCTGAGAATAAAGGTATAGATAATTATGAAACCCGGAGAAGTTCGATACAGGTGGCCGAATTGAAACTCGTCGACGGACAAATTATGTGTGACAGGAACCAGCCGGTTTATATCAATTTAAAACCCGGAAGCAAGTAAGGATTTTATTTTTTCGATCTTTTTACAGAAAAGCAACGTTCCTGGACCTAGTTTCTGCGATGTTCGAGCATCCATACATAAATTCGTTGATCTTCATATACCCATTGAATGGCATGTCCTTTGCCTTTTAACCGGGTGAATTTCACACTTCCACCGCATTGTTTTAATTTGTTTACCAGCACTTCGCTTCTTTTTATAGGAACAATGGAATCATTGGTTCCATGAAAAACCCAAACGGGAACATGATTTAATCTACAGACTTTGGATATATTACCTCCCCCGCACAAAGGAACTATTGCAGCAAATTTGTCGGGATATTCCATGGCAATATTCCAGGTTCCAAAGCCTCCCATGCTCATTCCTGTAAGATAAATTCTATTTGTATCAATGCGGTATTTTGAGGTAAGTTCGGTAAATAAGTTATCAAACCAGTTTTGAGAATCCCAATACAATCCTTCAGGGCACTGAGGTGATGCAATGATAAAATCAAACTTTTCTCCTTTCTCAATGAGATTAGGCAGTCCGTACTTCTTCAACAAGTTCAGGTTGGAACCTCTGAGCGAAGCTCCATGCAGGGAAATAATTAACGGAAATTCTTTGTTTTGACCTGTTTGGTAATTATCGGGCAAATAAAGCAAATAATTATACCTCACTTTTAATTTTCCTGTGGTAGCGCAATTCTTATTAGCCAGGATAATCAGGAAAAAAAGAGTGCAAAGAAGAATGATTATTATATTTATTTTCTTTTTAGACATTGTGGGTGAATCTGGAATGAATAATAAAATAATCAATCATAACTTTTGATTTATACTAACCTTTATTCTTTCAGAATATTAGCTCTTTCTATCTCCTTCTTCCTAAAAATAATTCGCCTGAAGATATTATAAATTAGACCAAGCCCGTAACCAACTAAAAATTCATATGCAGCAAAAGCACTCAGAATACCGGCAATAAAGTTTCTGTTTCTCAACGAAGAATCGACAATAACAGCAAGCGCATAAAATAAAATGGAACCACAAAATAGCAGGAACAGAGCGTGATGAAAGAAAATCATTGAAATTCCCGCAATCAGGTACAGTAAAAAAAACAGAGGGACAAGGTAAGTTATTTTTAAAGCTTCGCGATGCCTGAAAAACAGATCTATTCGTGCTTTACCGTACATAAACATCTGGATGTAAAACTTATACAGATTTGTTTTCCGTTTGTGATACACATATGCCTCCGAAATCAGGGCTGTCTTGTATCCTGCTTTGTGAAGCCTCATACTGAGGTCAATATCCTCAGCCACTTTCATTCCACTATATCCGCCTATCGCATCAAATACTTTTCTGGAAATGCCCATATTGAAACCGCGAAGTTCAAATTTGCTTACACTGTTTGATTTTCCTCTGATTCCGCCAGTTGTAAGAAAAGATGTCATTACATAATTTATGGCCTTTTGGGCCAGGGTAAAATCAGTTCTTGCAGCATCCGGACCACCAAAAGCATCCACTTTGTTTAGGTTGAGAAATTTCTCAATTTCGCCAAAATATTGTGGCGGAATAACACAATCGGAATCAATAAAAACTATATACTCGCCTTTGGAATTTTCGACTCCGAGGTTGCGTGAATCGCTGATCCCCAATCCTTTTTTGTAGATAAATTTGAGATGAAGCCTATCCTGGTATTTATCTGCAACTAGTTTTACCGAATCGTTGAAAGTGGCGTCGACGATGATAACTTCAAGATTCTTAAACTCCTGTTTTGTCAGGCTTTCAAGAAATTCATCTACATCGCCCGGCCTTCCGAATGTGGGTAAAACAACTGAATAAAACACCTGCGAATTGAATTTTTACAAATCAACAATTTTATTTACACTTCTTTCTCAATCTGGTATGCGTTTCTGTCTGCCGAGCTTCTGGAAACCAATTCTCCTAAAAATCCCGTAAGAAACAATTGCGTTCCCAGGATCATCGTAGTGAGCGCAATATAAAAATAAGGACTTTCTGTAACTAGTTTGGCAGGCAAATGGTGAATAATCGCCATGTACTTATTGAAACCAAGGTAAGCCGCAAGGATAAACCCAAGGAAGAACATAATCATCCCAAGGGAACCAAAAAGATGTAAGGGCCGTTTTCCGTATTTCATGATAAACATTACCGAAAGCAAATCCAACGGACCACGGGTAAATCGTTGAAGCCCGAATTTGGTAACGCCGTATTTTCGCTCCTGGTGTTTGACTTCCTTCTCTCCAATCTTTTTAAAACCGGCCCATTTGGCCAAAACGGGAATGTAGCGGTGCATCTCACCATAAACCTCAATTGCTTTAACTACTCTGTTCTGATATGCCTTTAATCCGCAGTTAAAATCATGCAGCTTAATACCACTGATTCTTCTTACCGTCCAGTTATATAATTTGCTTGGGATGTTTTTTGTAAGTACAGGATCATGTCGCTTTTTTTTCCAACCGGATACCAGATTATAACCCTCTTTAACAATCATGTGGTACAAATCAGGAATTTCTTCCGGATTGTCCTGCAAATCGGCGTCCATGGTAATGACCACATCCCCTTCTGCAGCTCTGAATCCACAGTACAACGCTGCAGATTTTCCATAATTGCGCCTGAATTTAATACCCTTGACTGATGGATTTTCAGATGAATATTTTTCTATAACCTTCCATGAATCATCCGAGCTGCCATCATCAATCAGCAGAACTTCGTAGCTGAACTTATGTTTATTCATAACTTCGACAATCCAGCTTATAAGTTCCGGCAATGATTCAGCTTCGTTGAGCAGGGGGATTACAACCGATATATCCATTAAAAAATATTTGAATTAGTTCCCAAATCAAGAAACTGAGGCGTCTGGCTCTTTTTTAGCAATAGCAGCAATAATCAAAGATAAGATTCCACCAATAATAACAGTCATAACGAATCCCATGATAGCCATCATTGCAGGTGTCATAAACTTTTTTGACATCTCAAGAGATTTCTCAATCATATCTTCAGATAAACCTTTGGACGTCAATTTGTCTTCGGTCATCTGTAATATTTTATCAATTAATTCCGGCCCAATAAACTTAAATTGGATATATGTGAATACAGATGAAATAACGCCGGCAATGATAATTACTAATATTCCAATCGTAAATGCATTACCATAAGTTAAAGTTCCCTGATTTACAGAATCGCGGTATAATTTCATTGCATAAAATAGACATACTATAATTATTAACCAGGTAACATAACTTAATCCTTTATTTGTCGACAGATTTAAAAAATACAATATTAGACTATAAACAACGAGAACAATTCCGAGGATTGCACCCCATAAAAGGGAATGATTAAATATTGATGTTTTCTTTTCCATAATAAGGTTTATTTAGGTTTATGAGACAAATATAAAAGATTTTTGTCAGGTGAGGGAATAAATATACCAATCTTTTGCAGAAAGGAATATAATTCATAATTTTGCCGCCGGGTAAGTCTTATACGGCCAGCTCCTGCTGAACTCCCCCAGGACCGGAAGGTAGCAAGGGTAGGCGGTTGTAGCGGCGCGATATAAGTAGCTTACCCTTTTTCATGAGACTAAAAATGCAAAGCCTCCGAATGGAAGCTTTGCATTTTATAAGTTGAATGAATCCCGATAGCCTTGCGTATCGGGATAGAGAGTATTGGAAGAATTATCTTTTCCTGCAATGAAGCTTTATCAATCGAATTGAATTCCATAAATTCCCCATGGATAGTTATTTCTCAAAGCACATACCGTACCCGAGTCTACTACTGCCAAATCTATGCTAAAATTAAGTTGTTCCTGATTATAAGCATAGGGTTCTATCAACTTAACCTGATAACTTTTTGCCTCCATTCCGGCAATTTCAATGTCGAGGTCATATAGACAATCGCAATCACATGGTCCGTCTGTTTCATGTTCATTAATGAGGATGGTATCACCATTGAGTGTAATATCACAATAAATTCTATTGGGACAACAATTAAAACCTGCATTGATATGCTTAAGAGCCAGTTTTCCGGTTGAAGATTCATACTTATAATCTACACAGCTTAGATTATCAGTGGTATCCCTTACAACATCTGTGGATTTGTTGCTTTTGCAGGGCGATTGTGCAATCATCTTTCCTGAGAAAACGCCATTGTTCTTATTTTCATTCTCGCAACCGGTAGCATATATTATAACTGAGATAATAAATGAGATAGAAATTAATTTTTTATTCATTTGAATTGAAATTAAAGTTTACATATCCAGGATGGACTTAAGTTTCAAAAGGTTGCTTCTGCATATTATATTAAATGAATATGTTTCAACATATCTTTACTTTTCATTAATCTTTAAAAACATCCAGGATATCTTTATTGAAAGATTCAAAGTTAGGAAATTCATTTCTTTGATTCTGATAGTATTTCATTTTTCCTAACAGACTATCCATATAAATAACACCGCTTGATTGTTCTCTGGCATACATTTTCTGACCGTATTCTGCAGATTCATTATAAGCAAGCCGGGTTGTAACAGCTTTTATGATAAACTCATTATTACATTCCTGCCAGTCACCGCAGGTATTTTCGCGTGCAACTTTGGGAATTGAACTGACTTTGAAGCAATTTAATAAACCTCTAGTTTAATCTTTTTACCTATTAACATTTCTTTATATTTATTGTCAAGACTATCACTCCATCCAATCAGATATTTAGTAAACGGACAGATATCCAGTTTTTCCAGTTTTCGGTAGGGAAAAGCCATTATTTCATTTGGAAATTCCTGCATCGCAAATTTTTTACTTTTCTTGGCTTTTTTGTCTTTATCCAAGGGGGATATATACAAATCAAGGGCACCAAAAAGATGCAGGAATTCATGAGCAATGACAGGAGAATTTTTGAAACTTACTATTGCGTATTCAATATTATTATCGACAGCTGTGTGTAAGGCAACCGATATTTCATCTGTATAATAGTTGTTGATGAAATACATTAATGCCACATTATCGGTTTTGTATATATCTCTCAATCTGGCAATTAGTTTATCCCTGTTAAGTGGCTGTATTTTTGTTTTTGTATGAACTGATGTATCAGGCCCTAATGACTTTGCAGCCTGTTTGGCTACAACATCCGCCCATTTATCTACGTTTCTGATACCTATAGTAGAATTAGGATTATAAAGAGTTGCAGATAAAGTTTTCTTTATAAATTTATTTTCTATTGGGATGATGTTATTATTGGAATGGTAAACCAAATCAATATACAGGACAATGCTGTCATTTTTTGCCTGTTTTTCTATCCAGTTTATCGCGCTGTGAATGGAGTCGATTGCCGAAAAGATATCATGCTCGGTCCAGGGTTTTGTATCTTTCGAATCGACAAATACTGCATAAAGTATGGCTCTACCCCTGAGTTTCTTACAGACATTATTATTAACTGTGGGAATTCTGTATATTAAATCTTTGTCTACGCGTGGACGTTTTTTACCTGAACCGGAAACAAATAAGGTTAGGAAACTAAATAAAATCAAATACTTATTCATTTTTGAAAAATTTTTAATTTAACAATTGATTGCAAAATTTATTCCAATTTTCACTCCGATAGTGATTTGATACCGATATATGATTATTAATCAGTATGATAATAGTTTTTTATTGGTTTTTTTGATATTTTAAATTTATTGAACTAAAATTGAACTTTTATCCGATTTACCAAACTAACTGTAACCTTAATAAGATGCAGGCTATAGAAATTTCCCGGGTCACGAAAACTTTCGGCCAGTTAATTGCAGTCAACAACCTGACGTTGTCTGTTCCGCAAGGCAGCATTTATGGGTTTATCGGCCCTAACGGTTCCGGTAAGACAACGACCATCCGGATGATTATGAATATCCTGTACCCGGATTCAGGTTCCATTAAAATTATGGATCAGATCACCTCCGGAAGCAGGCTTGAAAGTGTCGGCTACCTTCCCGAAGAACGCGGAATTTATAAGAAAATGAAAGTTAAGGAATTGCTTATGTTTCACGGCCAACTTAAAAACGGACAAAATCTGAATAGCGAAATTGCATATTGGCTCGAAAAGTTTGAATTGACAGCATGGACCAATAAAAAGGTGGAAACACTTAGCAAAGGGATGAGCCAGAAAATTCAGTTTATTGCCACCATCATCGATCGTCCGAAAATAATAATCCTTGATGAACCTTTTACCGGCCTTGATCCGGTGAATGCAGAGATTATTAAATCATCCATACTTGAGCTCCAGTCCCAAGGTTCAACAATTATCTTCAGTACCCACGATATGCATATGGCCCAACGGATGTGCGATTATATTTTTATGATATACAAAGGAGAGAAAGTGCTTGATGGTACATTGAAATCCATTCAGGACAACTATGGAACAGATACCATTCATTTGCAGACAGATATAGGTATAAAAGCGCTTGAAGGAATTGAGGGAATCGATAAGGTAAATGATTACGGACAGATGCAGGAGATTCGCATAAAAAAAGATGCCGATTCTCAGCAAATACTGGCATCTCTGTTAAAGAAAACCCACATTACAAAATTTGAAATCACACAACCGTCATTACATGATATTTTTATCAGGATAGCACGTCCTGAAACGAAGGAGGAACCACAACATGCGTAAAATATTCATTCTTGCCCTGCGGGAGTATAAAACCGCTGTGCGTACACGTAGTTTTATTATTGGTTTAATAGTAGCGCCTGTGCTTATGTTTGGCAGTATTCTGGCCATCAATCTTTTCAAAGACAAGGTAAATGTAGATGATAAAAAAATCGTGGTTGTCGATCATACCGGTCTGCTTGCACAATCGCTTGTTGATGCAGCTGAACAACGAAATAAGACGGATATTTTTGACAAAGAAACAGGTCAGAAAGTAAAACCTGCATACATTTTTCAAATTGTGCCTCCCGACACGGTAAATCCGTTTCAGCAAAAACTGGATTTATCGAACCAGGTGAGAGATAAAAAAATTCATGCGTTTATCGATATAGGTCCGGACATAATTTATCCCGGGGATAATCAGGACAAGGCGAAAATAAAATATTATTCTGAAAATTCCCTGATGGATGATGTGCGTGAATGGATAAACTGGCCACTCAATAACCGGATAAGACAACTTCGTATTGAGGACCTTCACCTTGATCCACAGAAAGTTAAAGACCTGTTTAATTGGTATAATGCCGAAGGATTGGGACTGGTATCAAATAATGCTAAAACCGGAAATATTCAGGAAGCAAAGAAGAGCAGTGTAGTGGAGTCGATTTTTATTCCTTATTTTCTGCTGATGCTCATGTTTATGGTGGTTTTATTAAGTGCAGTACCTCTGTTGAGTGCCGTGATGGAGGAGAAAATGGAACGTATTGCCGAGGTATTACTTGGTTCGGTCACACCATTTCAATTCCTGATGGGTAAAGTGCTGGGAGGTGTCAGTATATCGCTGACAGGTTCTGCCGTTTACCTGATAGGAGGAGCCGTAATCGCTTTTAAAATGGGGTATGTGGAAACCATGCCGTGGCATGTAATCCCCTGGTTTATTGTTTATATGATTTTAAATGTTATCATGATAGGTTCCATTATGGCTGCATTGGGATCAGCCTGCAATGACAACAAAGATGCCCAGTCGCTTCAGTTTCCTGCCATGCTGCCGGTTATTATTCCTATGTTTTTACTGATGCCTGTTATCCGTGATCCGCTCAGTGGTTTTGCAACAGGAATTTCCTTATTTCCAATGTTTACTCCTATGCTGATGGTACTTCGTTTGGCTTCACCTGTAACCATACCCATCTGGCAACCCATTGCAGGACTGGTTGGTATCATTTTGTTCACTATTCTTTGTGTATGGCTTGGTGGAAAAATTTTCAGAACATTTATACTCATTCAGGGCAAGAGACCAAGTCTGCCTAACCTGGTGAGGTATGCATTCAGGAAGTAAATTTAATTGATAAGGCAAAGGTTAAGGCTAAGATTATAATTTTTAACTAGTTTTGAATTATCCGGTTTTTACCAAATCCATTTTGATATCTGATGGAGTTACAGGAACATTTTTTATCATTTGAAAATCAAAACAAACATCAAGCCTGAAGGCATTATGTTTTGGCAGCAACTTATCATAATATGCTTTTCCCCGGCCAAGACGAGGGTAATGACAGTCGAATCACCCATGGAACAATAATTAAATCAATCTCTACAAGGTTTTCAACTACCTGGCCGACCGGTTCGGGAATACCCATACCTGAACCAACTACCAAAGATTCTTCATCTGGAAATACTTTTAATTCTAAAATGTCACTTTTTATTGCTGGTAAAAGAATATTTTTTTTATCAGCCCATTTCAGAATAAAATCATGGGTATGCACCTTATCAGGCATTGACCATTATAACATAATTATGGAAGCATCTTTAAAAACCGATAGTTCTTCAACCTGAGTAAAAATATGTTGAGATTAAATTAAAATTTTCCGATCAGACATAGAACTTTTAAGCTTTTTTATCTCCTTTCGGATATTGCGTTTCAGTTCGTTTATTCTTTTCCCATGGAGGTTAAGATTTATGTAAAGATTGGATATTTCTGCTATAAATGGGAAACAGTCTCAATATTTTCGAACTTAATTTTAAAAAAATTAAATTTGCATTTATATCTCTGAGAGTTGAATATTAGATTTTTAAAATATAATTGCCCTGAAAGGGCTTAAACATAAAAATTGGGTAACACCCGATAATAATAATAATACATATCATTAAGCCCTGAAGGGGCATAAGCAAAAACTTCAGTAAAATGTCACAATCACTTTCTAAAGTTTATGTACATATTACCTTTAGTACAATATACAGGCAACATCTTATAGATGAAAAAATTAGTGATCAATTGCATAGTCAGATCGGAGGTATTTGCAAGGGTCTTGAGTGCAATCCTGTAAAAATAGGAGGCTACTATGACCATGTACATGTATTATTTTTGTTGTCTAGAAAAATAGCCCAAATGAAACTTTTGGAAGAAATTAAAAAACAATCCTCAAAATGGATAAAGACAGTTGATGATGCGTATTCTTCCTTTTATTGGCAGGACGGATATGGTATATTTTCAGTTAATCCCCGGGAGGTTGACATTGTAAAAAATTATATTATGAATCAGGAAGTCCATCACAAAAGAAAAACATTTCAGGATGAATACAGGGCTTTTTTAAAGAAATATAATGTAGAATATGATGAACATTATGTTTGGGATTAGGATTTCGCCCCTTCAGGGCTTTGAAATATTTATATTTACATAGGACGTTGTCCTATCGTTTTGCTTCTGCCCTTTCAGGGCAATATAGAATACGATACAGGAATATGTGATTTCAATTTTTTAAAAAAATGTTGTAATTTCAAAATATAAAAATAGTAATGACAACTAAAAACAAATCATACATTCTTGCCAGCAGACCTTTTGCAAATCCGTTGCCCGAAAATTTCAAGCTGATTGAATCTGAAATACCTGAAATTGAAAATGGTCAGGTTCTGGTAAAGTCAAGATATATATCGGTTGATCCATACATGCGTGGCAGAATGAGTGAAGCTAAATCGTACGTTGAACCCTATAAAGTTAACGAACCGATATCAGGCGCTGTAATAGGCGAGGTAATAGAATCGAAATCACCAGCATTGGAGATTGGAGATATGGTAAAGGGAGAATTAAACTGGCAGGTTTATCATGCTGTTCATGCACCTAATCTTACAAAGCTTGATTCTCAGATTGATCCGTTATCTGCTTATCTGGGAGTTCTTGGAATGCCCGGATTAACAGCCTTTTTTGGATTACTTGATATTGGCAAACCGGATTCTGGTGAAACTGTTGTTGTATCAGGTGCAGCCGGTGCTGTCGGTATAACCGTGGGGCAAATTGCTAAAATTATGGGATGCAAGGTAATTGGTCTTGCCGGAACAGACGATAAAGTATCTTTTCTGAAAAACGAGTTAGGAATTGACGATGCCATCAATTACAAAACAGTTCCGAACCTGCGTAAAGAAATAAGAAATAAATGCCCACAAGGTGTTGATGTCTATTTTGACAATGTGGGAGGAGAAATTTCAGACAGTGTTCTTTTTCTGATGAATGATTTTGCCAGGATAATCATTTGCGGACAGATTTCTCAATATAATATTAGCCGGATGCCGGTTGGTCCCAGAATACAAGGACTTATGCTGGTTCGCAGAGCATTGATGCAGGGATTTATCGTTTCAGATTATCATAAACATTTCGAACGCGCAATATCTCAAATACGAAAATGGTACCTGGAAGAAAGGATTAAGCATAAAGAAACGATCATTGAGGGATTTGAAAATCTACCGGAAGCATTTTTTGGATTATTTCGTGGAGACAATATCGGGAAGATGATTGTTGAAGTTGAATAACTTGATTTATAAAAAGATAAATTAATAGGCAGATACAACATTGTTTCTAAAAAGTTGTTTTTAGTGTGTTGAATGTACTATTATGGACTCATTAACTCATGCAATTCTTGGTGCTTCGGTTGCCGAAACCCTCATTGGCAGGAAGGTGGGAAACAAATCTGTGCTGCTTGGAGCCATTATTGGTACCATTCCCGATTTTGATGTTTTTATAGCCCGATTTTATAATCCTGTTAAAAGTTTATTGGTGCACAGGGGATTTACCCATTCCATCTTATTTGTGCTTATTTTTACTTTGTTACTTGGGATATTATTAAACCGAATATTTAAAAAGTCAGGTCTCGGTTTAAACAGATGGATATTAATGGTTTTACTTATTCTCGGAACTCACATATTTATTGATCTGTTTACAACATACGGTACGGGACTTTTTGAGCCTTTCTCTCATTTCAGGGTTGAATGGAGCACCCTCGCCATTATTGATCCGTTTCTTACAGTACCCCTTTTTATAGGTTTAATGTGTTTTATGATATTTAACCGTACCTCCCATGTACGCAGAATAATTAATCTAACTGCTTTAATTTTTGGAGTGTTATACCTGATTTTTACAATTGGAAACAAATTTAATATTCAACAGGAATTTAAAAATCAGCTCTCGGAGCAAAACATAGAATTCACTCAATTGAAAACAGTTCCTCTACCATTATCCAATTTTTTATGGATGGGAATTGCTACTCATTCCGATGGATATTTTGTGGGAATCTACTCAATGTTTGATAAACCTGGAAAAATTGCCTTTTATAACGTCGACAGAAATGAATACCTGATAGCACATTTATTGAAAGATAAACGAATAAAAGAGTTGATACGGTTTACAAAAGGCTATTATTCAGTTGAAATTGAAAATGGAGAGCTTATTTTAAACGATTTGAGATTTGGAAAATTCGGGTTTAGTAAAAATGCACCTTATATTTTCTCCTTTGATATAAGTCATAACGGCGACAGACTTAATATAGAAGAAGCGGCCATACCTGCATGTATTCCTGTACATTTTTTTCGTAACTACGTACACCGTATTTTTGGAGATGCAGGACCGAATAACAAAGCCGAATAATTTACCAGTTGTTTAAAGTCATACATAAATTGTCCCGAATTATTTGCCGGAATATCTTGATTGCTAATTAATTTTCATTTAGTTTTGTACAAAATTTAATTCATGAGTTACGATTACAATACACAAAGAAACAGGCTGGTACTTCCCGAATATGGCAGGAATATTCAACGGATGGTTGAACATATTTTAACGGTGGAAGATAAGGAAGAAAGGAACCGTTTGGCAAAAGCTATCATTACCATTATGGGGAGTATGAATCCTCATCTCAGGGATATCAGTGATTTTAAACATAAGTTGTGGGATCATCTGGCCATTATGTCGCATTTCAAGATTGATATTGATGCACCTTATGAAATGCTTACTCCTATAATTTTTTCCGAAAAACCCAAAATTTTACATTATAAGTTAAATTCGATACGATATAAACATTACGGCCGCATCATTGAATTAATGATTGCAGAAGCCATCAAAATGCCTGAAGGTAATGAACGTGAGGAACTTACAAAGATTATTGCCAATCATATGAAGAAATCTTACCTCACCTGGAATAAGGATGCCGTAGATGATACAGTTATACTTAAAGATTTGGCTTCACTCTCCGGGGGACAACTTCAGATGCCGGAAGGAACCAGACTTAATGATGCGAGAGAAATATTCAAGAACAAAAGAAAAAAAATTCAAAGGAAAAAGTAATTTTTCAATTGCCTCTTTCTTAAGAAATGAGTTCATTCAAGATAAACGGTGGCAAACACCTGAAAGGCGAACTGGTTCCACAGGGCGCTAAAAACGAGGCTCTTCAGGTAATATGTGCCACATTGCTTACTCCCGAAAAAGTTACCATTAATAACATCCCGGATATTCTCGATATCCGGAACCTTATCGATCTGATCAAATCGATGGGTGTGGAGGTGATTAAAACCTCCCCGACACGATATACCTTTTGTGCTGCAAATGTCAATACCGATTTTTTGCTATCAGATGAATTTCGTCAACGTAGTGCAAGTCTGCGTGGATCTGTAATGATTATCGGACCATTGCTTGCCAGGTTTAAGAAGGGATTTATTCCAAAACCGGGTGGCGATAAAATTGGCAGAAGAAGACTTGATACACATTTTAACGGCTTGATAAGCCTTGGTGCAAAATTTGATTTTGATCTGCATGATAATTTTTATAGTGTGGAAGCAGAACAGCTGCATGGGAGTTATATGCTTTTAGAAGAGGCTTCGGTTACAGGTACTGCCAATGTTATTATGGCAGCCGTTTTTGCAAAGGGCAAAACAACCATATACAATGCAGCTTGCGAGCCATATGTTCAGCAGCTTTGTAAAATGTTGAACTGCATGGGGGCAAAAATAACGGGTATTGGATCAAATATGATTTATATTGATGGGGTTGATTACCTCAAGGGATGTGAACATACATTGTTGCCCGATATGATTGAAGTAGGTAGTTTTATTGGTCTTGCCGCCCTTACCAAATCTGAAATTACAATTAAGAATGTTTCATTCGGGAATCTTGGAATTATCCCTAAGTCGTTTAAAAGACTTGGAATCCAGTTTGAATTACGAGATGATGATATCTTCATTCCTTCCCAGGATCATTATGAAATTGAAACATTTATGGATGGGTCAATTATGACGATCGACGATGCTCCCTGGCCCGGACTTACTCCCGATTTACTCAGTGTGATTCTTGTCGTAGCAACTCAGGCAAGAGGTAGCATATTAATCCATCAGAAAATGTTTGAAAGCAGGTTGTTTTTTGTAGATAAGCTTATTGATATGGGAGCACAGATTATTCTTTGTGATCCTCACAGGGCAACAGTTATCGGACTTGACAACCATTTTAGATTAAGGCCTACTGTTATGATATCTCCCGATATTCGTGCAGGAGTGGCTCTTCTTATTGCTGCACTGTCAGCAGATGGGACAAGTGTTATACACAATATTGAACAAATTGACCGCGGGTACCAGGATATTGATAAAAGACTGAATGCGATTGGTGCGGAGATACAACGGATCTAGTTGATATTTTTCATCATCAATTTCCCACAAAATCTTATTGTTGTTTAAGTTGGCTGTTAATTAATTTCATTTCCCATCGGAACGGGTTAAAAAGAAATATTAGAGGCATCGAGTTGTTTTTATTTCTGTAAGTATTTTGTTTCCAAAGGGAATGTCCAAGCGGATCAGAATATAAGTAGAAAGTAAATTATATTCCGTTAACCAAGTTCTGTCAAGGAAAAAAAATCCAATTTAACTATTCAAAAATATAAAGTAAGAGTAAAAATTTGTTATAGAGTCTGACTTCAATATAGGGAGAAATTTTGATTTGCCTGCATATTTAGTAAACGAAGTTCCGCAACTAAATTAAAAACAGCATTTTATACAACAGATTAATTGAATTAAATATTCAGACTTTCTGGAATCTTACTAAGTCTATAAAAATAAATTTATAAAGAGCATTAATTTACTGCCGAAAAAATTTATTTGCTAGTGCTAGCTGTATTCATTGGAAGTACTAATGTCTTATCAATATATAAAGAATTTTCTGAAATGGGTACGATATACTTTTCATGATTTGAAATTGAATACGGAAAATTAGCCGTTATTCGGAAGAAATTACCTCTATCTTAACAATTCTCCCCTATTTTCAAATTTTCATATATTCCACAAAGCATCAATTTATCAAATCTTTAATTTGCGTAAAACTAAAAACTATTATGTATGAAATTATTTATAATAAAACTAAAAAATGATCTAATTGCAAAAACTATCAGAACCGGAACAATTGCGATGCTACTGCTTTTTTATTCTGTTTTTGTTTTTGCACAGAACAAAGTGAGTGGCTTGATTAAAGACACTAAAGATCAACCCATGATTGGAGCAACTATTGCATTAAAAGGAACCAACAAGGGTACGGTGACAGACTTAAATGGCAAATTCACAATCGATGTTCCCGATTTGAATGATACCTTGCTAATTTCTTATATCGGGTATCTGTCCGAAGAGGTACCTCTTAACGGTCAGAGCCATTTAGAGGTGGTTTTGATTAATGATATTGCAAATCTTGATGAAATTGTTGTAGTAGGTTATGGCACCCAGAAAAAAAGAGACCTGACAGGAGCCATATCGACAGTTGATGAAGAAAGACTGAGAGACATTCCTGCCTTCAACCTGACAAGTGCCCTGCAGGGTTCAGTTCCCGGACTAAGCATCAATACCCCATTCGGGACGCCCGGAAGCGGCTCGGATATTTTGATAAGAGGAGTAAAATCAATCCTTGGATCTAATAATCCGTTGATTGTTATCGATGGTATCCCCGGTGGGTCTCTTGATGATATTCATCCCGGAGATATTGATAAAATCCAGGTCTTGAAAGATGCTTCTGCCACATCTATTTACGGCTCCAGGGCTTCGAGAGGGGTTATTATTGTGACCACCAAAAGAGGAAAATCAGGCAAAATCACCGTTAATTACAATGGCTACTATGGCTTTTCTTATGTGGCGAACAAGGTAGATGTATTATCAGCAGAAGAATACGTTGCCAAGAAAAGAGAAATTTATCGTATGGAGAATTCATCGGTGTTTGATGATTCATTTATGAGCTATGACAGTTCACTCACCATCCCAATAGATAAAATCCTGGCCGGAAATGAACTGGAGATGTATAACATGGGAAAATCGTACAACTGGCTGGATGAAGTTACCAGAAAGGCTCCGATTCAAAGTCATAACCTGACCTTATCGGGAGGGGATGAAAAAACACAATATTATTTATCAGCCAGCACTGTTGATCAAACCGGGGTAATTTATAATTCCGATTTTAGCCGTAACTCTGTCCGTGCTAACATTTCAAGCAAATTCAATAATTGGATAAAGATAGGAACGAATATAATGTATTCAAGATCAATACAAAATCAAGTTCCGGATGATATCTTTATCTATACTTACCAGTTGAGCTCTTTGGGTAAAAAATATGAAGACGAAGAGAATCCGGGTGAATATACGCTTTATCCGATGTATCCTGATGAATATATTGCCAACCCGTTCACTGAAATTGAGATTATTGATAAAAACCAGCGGGACAAATTATTGAACAGCACCTTTATTGAACTAACACCTTTGGCCGGATTAACATACCAGTTCACTGTCAATACGGTTCTGGACAATTTAAAAAGAGATCAATTTGTGCCGTTAAATACGCGGCAGGTGTTGGCATTTGATAAAGCAGAGAATGCATCGATAACCTATGAGGACAGAACCAATCTCAACTTTGAACACCTGCTATCCTATAATAGATCATTTGGCCGGCATACGCTTACAGGAACATTTGTCTTTACAACAGAGGAATATAAAAGGGACAGACTGTGGGCTTATGCACGCAATTTTGGAAGCGATTACTACCGATGGACTGCACTGCAATATGGCCAGGTAGACTTCAGAGATCTTAACAGTGAAGAGGAAAAAACGTTTCTCGTTTCTTATATTGGGAGGTTAAACTATAATTACTACGGTAAATATCTGCTGCAACTATCAGTCAGGAATGACCAGTCCTCCAAATTCAGTAAAGAAAACCGTAACGCAGTATTTCCCGGGATTTCATTGGGTTGGATTATCAGCGAAGAAAAATTTTTACAGGGTATCAATGCTATAAATAACTTAAAACTAAGATTATCCTGGGCTAAAACAGGAAACCAGGCCATTAATTACAGGGACCGGTTTAATACAGGTACAAAAGTATACTATACCACCGGACAGGACGGACAGGGATCGATTGTTGAAGGTTTGGTGCAAACATCGCTTGCCAATAAAGATCTGAGATGGGAAATATCCACTGAAATTAATTCAGGCCTGGATTTTCAATTGCTTAATAACAGGCTGGCCGGAACTGTTGAAATTTATAAAACACTTACTACTGACCTTCTCTGGGACCAGGCAATAAGCCCTGTAACAGGTTTTACTTCTATCAGGAACAATATAGGTAGCCTTGAAAACAGAGGCCTGGAAATATCGTTGAACGGACTTATTTTTAATAAATCAAACCTGACGTTGAAAGTCTATGCAACTTTTTCAACCAATAAGAACAAAATTCTTGATCTTGACGGAACCAAAACAGATGATGTAGCCGACAGGTTATTTATAGGAGAACCGGTAGGGGTGGTTTATGATTATGTGTTCGATGGGATATTGCAGGATGGAGAGGAACCCCCTGTTGCTATGCCCGAATTAATACCTGGAGAGGCTAAGGTCAGGGATCTCGGAAGCTATGAAGTACTTGAAGATGGTACCCAGGTACGAACCGATATACCTGACAGTGCCATTACTGATGCAGACTGGCGAATTATCGGTCAGATACATCCGACATGGTACGGTAGTTTTGGTGTATCACTCCACTATAAAAAAATCGACTTTTCTGTATTTATCAACCATGTTCACGGGACAACACGCAGGATACCTATAAATGTCGCAGACAGGCCGCATTCTATGGACATCCCGTATTATACGGATGAAAATCCAAGCACACAATATGGGAGGCCAAGCTGGCCAAGGAATTTGGGAAGAATCGGGAACCAGTACGGATACTTATCTTATTATGTGGATGGATCCTATACGAGGTTACAGGATGTGACGCTTGGTTATAGTTTATCTAACCCATTTCTTACCAAAGCCGGAATCAGCAGGGTTAGAATATATGCAACAGGTCAGAACCTGTTCACATTTACCGATTATTTAGGGTATGATCCGGCATTTGAATATACCGGAAACCAGACTGGTGCGCGTATTGACAGGTTACGGGGATACCCAACCATCAAAAATATCATTTTTGGCCTTAATGTGACATTTTAATTTAAACATTAATTAAGAAATTATGAAAAAACTAATTTATATTACACTGTTTATCATTGCATTATCAAGCTGTCAGGATAAACTTGACATTGTTCCGCGTGATTTTGTAAATACTGACGGATTATTCACCAATGATCCACAGATTTTGCTTGGAGCTGTTAATGCCATATTTGAAGAATGGTATGACAGAGGACGAAACATAGATACATGGGGGCCGTGGGAACACGTTGGAACAGATCTGGGTACCTATGACGAGTATCGCTATGAACAAAAAGATCCTACTGAATTATATTGTTATTATGATAATCGGATGAATCAGGAAGCGGCAGCCATTAGCAGGTTATGGAATTTTGAATACAGAATTATAAACAATGCAGCACGGATTATTCAATCGGGAAAAAATGAAACTATTGCTGATGATCCTGTTACCCAGCAGGCTGTGTCGGAAGCAAAATTTTTCTGGTCGCTGGCATACTATGAACTCTTCATGAATTTTGGTAATGTGCCGATGTTATTAGAACCGGTGGATGGTCCTCGGGATGATTTTGAACGTACACCTGTTGAAGAGATTATACCTGTAATTGAGCAATATCTGCTCGAAGCCATAGATATTCTTGATGAAAACACATCAGATGCCCGTGTAAGCAAAAATGCCTGTCGCATGCTTCTCGCAAAGGTATACATGGCCGCGGCAGGAGATATTTACCAGACTCCCGGTGAAGTAGCAGGATCTGATTCTCCATTCTGGCAAATGGCTGAAAGTATTAGCGAGGATATCATTAAATCAGGAACTTTTCAACTGATTACACAAAAAGAAGGGCCGCATGCAGATGATAACGATACTTTAGCCGGTGCCGTTGACTGGAATCTGGCTGGTTTTCCGAATATGCGGGAAGGATTGCAGCAAAAGTATATGGTAAGACATCCGAATTATTATTCCTGTTTATTTCAAAATGATTTTGAAGGGACTGAACAGGGAAATACCGAAACCATATTCAGAATTGCGTTCAATGGGCAGGATGATGCCTACGGAAGAAATTACATCAGATTGATATGGATGCCCTATGTTTCAAGAGCTAATGGAATAACAAGGGATTTTTACCAGGGGGGCAGGACCTGGGGAAGAGTCAAAATGACTGATTATATGTGTTATGACATCTGGGATTACCAGGACTATCAAAGAGGAAAGAATTATGATCTCCGTAAGGAAGGGGGGTACATGTATCGATACTTTTTTAATGATGAAGGTGCATTAAAAAACCATTTTCTTTATATCAGAACCTTTTCAAATCCCTATGAAGGAGTTGATTCGTTATACGGCTGGAGAACTGCTACAGCAGATCCCCCGTCAACCAGGACGGGAAAAACCGGAACAATTGTATCCAATGATCCTATACCCTGGGGCAATGATGGAGATAAATATTTTACAGCTGATTACCTTATTGTTGAGCTGGATTCGGTTTTTGTTCAACCCATTATTACAAATTATCCAGGCGCAACTGGTAACAGTAAGTGGGGGATACCATATTATGAAGAGTGGTTCAAAAAAAGGATTTTTTATAAAGGCGATACAATCTGGGGCCCACGGCCGGGTGATGAGTTTTTTCCAAGATCCCAGATTGACTGGCAATCAGCTGCTATAGGGTGTACTAAACAATCGTATTGGGTAAGAAATACAGAGGGGACAGCACTTTCGAAGGCAGAGGTATCATCTTTTATCGGATCGACAGGAGGTCCTGGTGATATCATCCTTTTTAGATACGCTGAAGCCTTCCTGATTGCAGGTGAAGCCGAATTTCATCAGGGGAAACTTCAGGAAGCCGCAGATCATTTCAATGTTATTAGAAAAAGAGCTTTTAATAATGGGAATGTTCCTGTAAAATGGCAGGTTGAACCGGGTGAGATCACCATTGACTGGATACTTGATGAAAGAGGTAGGGAATTGTTTACTGAAGAGTTCAGGTGGTTTGAGATAAAACGGCTGAAAAAATGGGACAGGGTAACGAAATACAATATCCTTGCTGCTCCGAATTTTAACTATTCAAAACACCGGTTACGTCCTATTCCGCTGTCGGTTATAGATGTAAATTATGGAAACAAGGCAGGGATGTACCAAAATCCCGAATATAATTAATTGTCGGCTTAGTATAATTTAATTGAAAGCGCTTGTCCTCGGGCAGGCGCTATTCTTTGTGCTCCTAAAATAAGGTGATATGAATAAATCGTTATTATGAAAAAAAAATTAACAGCTGTGATTGCAGGAGTGTGTTTGTTAAGTCTTTTATCCTGCAAAAAACAGGAACTTGTCGATCCCTTTTGGGAAATAAATCTTGCATGGGATAAAAAAACAGTAACCAACATGTTGTATGACAATTCAAAAAGAGGCAAAATAGAGAACTGTGTATTTTCTTTCGAAAAAGAGTTTTATGTAAAAACCAAAGATATGGATGTAAGAGTAAAAGCAAGTTTAGATTATCCTGATTTTAGGCAGGACTTTTTGAAATTATTGAACTATTCTCTTATTGCTGAGTGTAAAAATGAAACCATTCCGCAATTTAATCCTGTCTTTTTTCAATATTTTAAAAATAAAATGATCTCAAGCTTTGGTAATATTTCGAAAGAATATTCAAATGGTGATACGATAAATCTGGGATGGGAAATTGAGAATAACAAAATTATAGAAGCCACTATTATTAAAGATATAAATAATTATACCGTAACCATAATCCTAAAATAATGAGCATTAAATTCTTATTTTTGTTATTTTGCACCTGGCAATATCAAATAAATAAAAGGAATATTATTTTATGAGAAGAATCACTATAAGGATTGATAAGTCAATTCTTAAATTTTTCTTCGCCATATGTTTATGTCAATTTATAATCACAAGAGGCGAAAGTCCAAATTTTGCTCATTTGTGGGTGGAAGATGGATTGTCGCAAAGTACAGTATTTTCTATATATAAAGATCAAAAAGGTTTCATATGGTTTGGGACAAGAAGAGGACTGAACAGATATGATGGCTATGAATTTGTATATTACACACATGATGTAAAGGATAAAAACTGCATCAGTTCAAACGTAATTTATTCAATAATTGGAGATAAAAAAGATAATCTAATTATTCAGACTGATAATTCCTTAAATTATTACAACAGGTACCTGGAAAAATTTTCAGTAATTCATACCAATGAATTTTTCTGGAATTTTATCAAAGATAGGGGGAACAATATCTGGACATGTTCTGCCTCCGGTATTTATTTGTTCAATGATCAGGGATTAGTTTTTGATTCAGTAGAACAGGGATACCCGTTTACAGATTTATATGATCTCTCCATTGATAAAAAAAATATAATCTGGTTGACAAGCATGCATGGTGTCATAAGCTATAATCCAACCAATCGAAAATTTATTAATTATGAATTAGACGATTATACTCAATCAGAAAAAGAAAACTTCTTTATTGAAACAGACAGTGATGGAAAAATATGGATATGCTTGAGAAATGGTGAATTATTGTATTATAGCGAAGAGATTGACAGTTTTGTTAAGCTTAAATATAACAACAGCGGGAAAAATCTTATTGTTAGCAGTTTCGGAAGAGGCCTTGATAACGATATCATTATCGGTACTGACGGTAATGGTATCATACAGATTGATGCAAGAACCAATGAAGTTAAAAAGTTTAATCAAATTCCGGATGTAGAAACCAGTTTATCCAGTAATACATTTTATTCCATTTATGCGGATAAAAAGATGGGCATTTTGTGGCTGGGATCATATATGGGTGGAATAGATTATTATTGCAAATATGATAAAGGTTTTAAATTTATTTATCATGAACCTTATAATAAAAAAAGTATTATCAATAGCAATATCAGAAGTTTATTGGTTGACAATAAGAAGAATATCTGGATTGGAACCCGGCAGGGAATATCTGTCATAGACTCAACAAACAATGTTTTCAGTGAATATACGCAAAAAGCGCTATTTGATGCAGGTATTACGAATTCAATCATAACCAATTTATGGCAGGATTCTTCGGGATATATCTGGGTGTGTTCATACAAGGGAGGCGTTTTACTATTTGATCCTTCATTTAGGAAGTTTATTGAAATTTCTCAGGTTTATCCCAATATCAGTTTACCTGTAAATCTTGGAGTATTTGATGTGATGGAGGATAGCAAGCAGAACTTTTGGATAGCTTCTGACGAAGGCACTTATCTGTTCCCTCTTAATAAAAAAGGTTTTGTGTTCGACGTAAATTTTTCAAAAAAAATAATTGAAGACAGAGCAGGAAGAATTTTTATTGGTACGGCTTATAACGGACTTCTCCAGGTCGATCATGCATTACAAATTTTCCATGTTTCTTTTGATTCATTGAGCAATTCAGATAAGATTAAAAGAATCAACACGCTGTTTGAAGATTCCGAAGGTAATATCTGGATTGGAATGGGAGGAAGCGGGATTATTAAATATAATCCTTCCAATAATACAACCCGGCATTTTACCTCAGATAATGATTTATCAGATAACAATATTGCAGGTATTGTTGAAGATCTCAATGGTATTATATGGATAACAACCTATAGTGGACTAGGAAGGTATTCACAAGATAAAGGAAGATTTAAAAATATATATTTGGAAAGAGGTATAAAAGGGAAAGAGTTTAATCCCAATTCAATTGAAATTACAGATGACGGGACTATTTATGCAGGAAGCATCAATGGTCTGTTGAAGTTTAATACTTTTAGGTACAGAGAAAACCCAATTTTACCGGATGTGATATTTACACAGCTTTATGTAAATGACGAAAAGGTCATGGTAGGCCAAATTAACTCTCCGATTGAACAGGCAATCATGTTTTCGGAAAATATCAGGTTGAAATATTTTCAAAGTTCGATTGTGCTGAAATTTACAGCACCTGAATATTTTCTTGGGGATAAAGTTAAGTTTTATTACAGGTTTGGAGAAAACAACGGAACCTGGAATGACCTCGGAAACACCAGGTCACTAAATATTGTGGATTTGATGGCCGGCGACTATGTATTAAGCATCAGGGCTGCAAATAGTGATGGTTATTCAAAAACGCAAGGTACCCGGTTATTTATACATGTTGATCCCCCCCCATGGAAGACCACCTTTGCTTATATTCTTTATTTTCTTTTTATTACAGGCCTTTTGATACTTTCAAGATACTTCATCAAATCAAAGCTAAAACTGAAATATCAGGTTCTTTTACATAAAGCAGATAAAGAAAAGCAAGCAGAAATCAACCAGACAAGAATTAAGCTGTTTACTGATGTATCGCATGAAATAGGCACCTCCCTGACGTTGCTTAATGTGCCACTGG
This sequence comes from uncultured Bacteroidales bacterium, assembly GCA_963781805.1. Classification (GTDB taxonomy): domain Bacteria; phylum Bacteroidota; class Bacteroidia; order Bacteroidales; family UBA10428; genus JAFGPL01. Next base: position 1,912,074 of record CAWAHF010000004.1, on the reverse strand, counting down.
AAACTTTGAATAATATTGAATCCGATGATATTAAAAAACATTATTTGGCAATTATCAACAAAAATGTTCAAAGGCTGATTCATTTGGTTAAAAGGATAATTGATTTACGAAAGATCGAAACCGGAAATATGCTCTTGCTTACAAGTCAGGATGATATTATAAATTTCGTAAAAACAGTATGTATTAATTTTGAATCCATTGCCAGAAGAAAAAACATTAGCTTCATACATGAATATCCGGTTAATCCTGTTTTTACATGGTTTGATAAAGAAAAAATTGAATATATTTTATTCAGTCTGTTGTCAAATGCTTTCAAATTTGAACCTGAAGATGGTCGGGTATTGATCAGTGTAAAGAAAGATTATGGGATTATTAACGGAGATAAAAAGAAGTTAATACTAATTAAGATAAACAATAAAGGCAGTTTTATTCCGCCAGATAAAGCGGAAAACATTTTTAAAAGGTTCTACCAGGGAAGCGGGAGTGATTTTGGTTCGGGTATCGGATTAAGCCTTACCAAGTCATATGTTGAGATCCATAAAGGAGAAATCTGCTTTTTGTCTGACACTTTGCAAGGGGTTACCTTTGAAGTGAAAATTCCTTATGGTGATAAATATTTTGAAAAGAATGAAAAAATTACTGATGCTTCAAAATATGAAATCAAAACGCCATATTTGCTCGATTCAGAAAGTGAGATAACACATGTGGATTCTGAACCTGAGGCAGATGAGAGAAATAAAATTCTGATTGTTGAAGATAATGTTGAATTACAACAACTTTTTAAAGAACAGTTTTCCGGTAAATTCGAGATAATTGAAGCAAAAGATGAGGAAGAAGGAATTCTTAAAGCCAAATATTTTCAACCGGATATAGTTATCATTGATCTTAATTTGTCAAACGGAGAAAGACTTGAGTTATGCAATTCCATAAAAAAAGATATTGAGATTGGTCATATTCCGGTCATTATATTGACCGCTAATGAAGATATTGAAGAAAAAATCAAAGGAATGGAATCTGGCGCAGATGCTTATATCAACAAACCATTTTCAATTTATTATCTACTGTCAGTGATAAGAAATCTGATAGATTTAAGAAAGAAATTGAAAAAGAAATACAATATCGGGATGGACATTGACGACAAAATAAATATCACATCTATGGATGAGAATTTTCTAGAAAAAGCTTATATAGTGCTTGAAAAAAATCTTGATAACACTCAGTTTGGTATTCCTGAATTTATTAATCAGTTGGGAATTAGTAAATACATGCTTTATTCCAGGATCAAAATGCTAACAGGACAAACCCCAAATGAGTTTATAATTACGTTTAAACTTAAAAAGGCAGCCCATATACTGAAAAATAAAAATATAAGTGATATAGATCTTTATTACAGGCTTGGTTTCAATGATGTTTCCTATTTTAGAAAGTGTTTTAAAAAACAGTATGGAATAACACCAACACAGTTTGTTAAATCGAATAAATTTTTAAAAGGAGAAAAATCCTCCAGGTAAGATATATATAGCTATATTCTTCTATTTAAGATCTTAGCGAAAAAGAATATGTAAAAGCAAAGATTTTACCAATTCACTTGATTTCAGAAATCACAATGCGTTGTTTTAGTTTGATATCTTCAGATGAATTGCCAATGAGTATCTCGAATTCACCTGGTTCAACTACCCTTTCCATGTCTTTATTTAATAAAGATAACTGCTCGGGCTTTATCGTAAATTCTACTTGCTTTTCTTCTGCCGGTTTTAAATGAATCCTCTCGAATCCCCTCAGCTGCATCTCATAAACCGTTACACTGCTGACTAAATCACTGAAATAAAGTTGCACTACTTCATCACCTTCATATTTGCCGGTATTTTTAATATTCAAAGTAATATGTATATCCTCATTTCCTTCTGAAACATTGGGGGCAATTTTCAATTCTGAATATTCAAATGATGTATAACTTAATCCATAACCAAACGGATATAATCCTTCTATCACCCTGGATTTTCCATTTCCCTGTCCGGCATGTGCGGCAGGTTTAAAAGGAAAGGTAAATGGAATTTGTCCAACTGTTCGTGGAAAAGTAACCGGAAGTTTTCCTCCGGGATTATATTCACCAAACAAAACATCGGCAATTGCTTCACCTCCAAATTCTCCGGGAAACCAAGCCTCCAATATGGCAGGAATATATTTATCAGCCCAATTGATGGTTATAGGCCTGCCATTGATTAAGATCAGAACAATCGGAACATCTGTCTCATATAAATTTCTTAAAAGATCTTCCTGGTATCCACTCAAATTCAAGGATGTCCGTGATTTACTTTCACCAACTGTCCCGGGATTATCTCCAAGTACCACTATGGCAAGGTCAGATTTTTTTGCAAGATCAACAGCCTCATCAATAAGTGCTTTTTCTTCTCCCTGAGGTGGATTATAATACAATTCAAGTTCCTGCATGTTTTCTGGTTGAACAGAACATCCTTTAGCATATTGGACAATTGAAGTTGATGCGGTTTTTTTCTTAATACAGTCAAATACGTTGGCAACATTTATATTATTAGGTCCATAACGACTCATGGAATATGAAATATCTTTGGCATTAGGTCCAACCACCAGAATTGATTTGTATATTTTTGGATTAAGCGGTAATAAGTTATTTTCATTTTTTAACAATACCAACGATTCATAAGAAGCCTTTCTTGCAATTTCAAGGTGTTTTTGCGATCTGACAATTTTATCAGCTTCGTTCGGATTTTTAATGAATGGGTGATCAAAAAGGCCAGTATAAAATTTAACCCATAATATTTCTCTTATGCGTTGATCAATAACATTCATTGAAATAGTCCCTTCTTTAACTAATTCCCTTAGAGGCTCCACATAAACTGCAGGTGGTGTAAAATTCGTGCGGATATTTAATCCTGCTTCAACACATTGCCTGATTGCATCTTTGTAATCTTTTGCAACTTTATGTTTTGTAAGCAGAAACTCAACCGCATCGCTGTCAGATGTAACATAACCTTTGAATTTATATTTATTTCTGAGCAATTGAGTTAAAAAATAGTAGCTTCCGGTGATAGGAATTCCATCGTAATCATTATATGAACTCATAACGCCATGTGAATGTGCTCTCAGAAAAACCTGTTCAAACGGATAAAGGTTAATATTATGCATTTCCCGCCACGTAATATGTGGATCTGTTCTGACTTGGCCGTCCCTTCCTCCGATTGGGGTACTATACACTGCAAAATGTTTTGGTGTGGAAACAACTCTTTCCTGCTGAATACCCTGAGCAACCCGGACTCCAAGTTCTGCCACTAAAAACGGATCTTCCCCCATGCTTTCTACAGTCCGCCCCCATCGCGGATCTCTGGCAAGGTCAAGAATAGGGGCATATACATTTGTATATCCCAATACTCGTGCCTCTTCTCCGATTAACCGACCCATTTCATGAGCAAGTTCTTTATCCCAGGTGCTTCCCATACCTATGTTCGCAGGAAAACATGTAGCCCTGTCATGTGCCAGACCCCTAATCCCTTCAATTGTAAAATCAACTGGAACACCAAGTCTGGTTTCCTCAATGAACCATTTCTGCATTAAATTGATTGCCTCTGCATGTTGTGAATATGGATACGAATACTTCGTAATTGTTTGCGGCCTAAATGTCGTATTGCTTAGGTGTTCGTCAATATTGCCGATACCATCTTTCCAAATTTCGTTTTTCCATTCTCTGGTAGGCAGTTCATCCTTTAAAACTCTTCCAAAACCATACAATGTCACCATTTGACAGGTTTTTTCTTCGAGTGTCATCTGTGACAGTAAATCTTCAACCCTGTCTTCAATACTTCTGGAAGTATCCTCATAAACATCCCTCGTACCGTTTTTATTAAAATCGATCCATCCCGCTTTGATAACATTGGTATTGTTTTCCTGAGAAATTACCAGGAAGCTTGTAAAAAAAACATAGCCTGATAATACACATATCCTTTTTAAAATATTCATTTTAATCATCTTTTAAACCCCGGTTAATGAGTTAATATTATTGGTTTTTTATCCGTTTCGAATATGATGGTTTTTTGATTGTTGCCAGCAGTACAATCTATTTTAGGACACTTCATATAATTAATTAAAGTTATGGTCTCTAATAAAAAGTATCATTACAAGTTAATTGATTTGTCATTTCTTTTAAATATTCATTTTTCTGAAAAAATAGCACTATTTAACAGACAAAGTAAAATAATCTGATTCAGGTTATTTTATCAATTCTGATGAACCAACAACCAGGAAAAATTAATCATTAAAAAGATTTTTTATTAAATAATTTCAAATAATAGCACCAGCTTTATTTATTGCAACTGCCCTTCCAATCGGTTATTATTAAATAGTTCGAAAACTATCGTATCAAAATCATCTTCTTAATATTACGGTAATTCCCTGTCTCCATTACATAAAAATAAATTCCACTATTAACGGATTTACCGGTATCATCTTTTCCATTCCAGACTGCCTGATAGTGTCCTGGCTGCTGCTTTTGGTTAATGAGTTTCGAAACTGTATGTCCCATCATATCTAAGATCTGTAAAGAAACAAATCCCGATTGTGATACTTCATACTGAATAACTGTTTTAGAATTAAACGGATTCGGATAGTTTTGGAACAGAAATTCCTTTGGTTCATTAACAGATTGTACATAGGATGGTTCTTCTGTCTTATAGGGTAATAGTATAATCCGGTCTAAATTTCCAAAATCCTGACCTGTGCTTTGAAAACGAATCACATTATCCGACCCGGACATCAGGGTAATTGCAACATCTGTCATAAGCCAGTTTGCCCAGTCGCCGGTTCCTTTCATCGTGACATTTTTTTGGGTGTTATTAATTTCTAACAAACCGGATCGATCGGTATTGCCCAAGGCATATCGAAACCTGAGCGTAAAGTCTCCTCCATTATCACCGCCGGAAACATTCGTAAATTCCACATAGCCCCCGCTTGACGGAAAATTGATAAATCCTGTGCCGTAAAACCCATCATGATTACTATCATGCGAGCTTCCATCACCAAAAACAGCATCTTCAGCTTCGAATATATCCTTTATACCTGGCATGGCTGATACTTCCTGCGAATACGAAGATTCCAGTTGGATATCATTTACACTTGTAATCACATAATAATAGATCAATCCATTTTGAATATTCAAATCAAGGTAAGTTGAATCTTGAATCAAATCAGCGTTTATTTTAAAATAGGATTGGCCATGAATTTCCGAACGAAAAATATTGTACCCAACTACATTTAATTCTGTATTCTTACTCCATGATAATTTCACGCTATCCTCTAAATCAACAATATCCAGCCTGGAGGGTGGATCCGGGTACTGCGTCGGGGTTACTATGACTTCATCCGAGTGATAAGATTCAACGGTGTCGATATCAACTGCGGTTACCGTATAATAGTAAGTGTTTTCAAATACAACCGAAGTATCCTTATAAAAGTTTTCAGATAACAAAGTATCATTCAACATAATGTAATTATCGTTTGATACTTCGGAGCGGTAAACATTGTAACCTGCAATACTCGAATCGGTATTTGCGCTCCATGACAGCTTGATGGTGTCATAGATTGCAATTGCGGTTAGATACTGAGGCCGGAAAGGTAGTAAATTATTATCACCGGATGTGGTATCAACCACAAGGCTGATGTTCGGTGCCGGCGGAGTGCTCATCCCGTCACCCAAATAATAATCGACTAAATTCGATTGCATGTATCCTTTTACCGTCATACAGGCCCGGTAACCCGGATTATGGGGAAGTGTGTATAGACGGGTATCTGTGGGATATGTGGTAGTAAAAATCATAATTTCAGAGTGGTCCGAATTTTCGAAAATGACTTCTTCCCGCCAGTCACCGATTATATCGCCATTAAACTGGGCGGCATCGCGCCAGGAATCCACTGCACCATAATTGCTGGCAGTCAACAAACGCTTCTCGGAACCACTAGCATAATCCCACTTACTGATGTTTTCAGTATTGAGCAGTTCAGCCAGTACATCTCCGTCCCACCATATCTTAAAATTGGGCCAGGGAAAATTGGATGAGATTGGAGTATCACTTTGTGCTGTGTACATTCCATCTGTAAAAGTCCAAAACTCAAAACCTTTGTACCGGGGATCGATATCACCGGCAGTACCGCGTGCATAGTCCGTAATACCTGGCAATACTTGTTGACGAATGACACTGCCATCTTTCGCATCATAATAAACCCAGGCCAAACCGCTTGGATTATCCTGTTGTATGCAATAGCCCTCAAGACCGGGACGGTCAGGATCGAAATCCGTAATATGAAAACGGTCGCCATGGCCCACGCCAGGAATAGCGTACAAAAAGGTACCATCATCATCCAGGACGTAACCGCCGTCACACAGTTCGTCGCGGCCGTCTCCGTCAATATCCACAATCCGAATCTGGTGAAAATCAGGTGCATTGGTACCGCCGCGATTCCATTTCCACCGCTGGGTTAAAGCACCATCCTTATAATCGTAAGTGACAACCATTAAATTAAATCCGCCATCAGGTCGCCTGTTTTTGGCTTTAAAGACAAATGTGGGATTTACGCCATCGCAGTACATGATGCCAAAATGGCTTTGAACCGGTCCTATTGAAATATAATCCTGCGGAACCGGCGCACGTACTTCTTCAGCTCCGGTTATACCATTAAGGACTGAAATAAACTGTACAGTATCATTTGGGTACTCCAGGGTTGAACCATCACCAAAAATCACTCCATTTGCTGTTTTCAGAATGACTTCAGCCTGGCCGTCACAATCCAAATCATATACGGTTACACCATCGTTGTGGCCATTGCTGATGGCAGCAGAGCCGGGGGCAATTCCGTCCATATTGACTCCATTGGGACCCAGATCGACACGCCAAAGAAATGTGCCATCACGTCGATAGGCTTCCAGTTTAGGACTTATACCACTAGTGTTGGGGATACGATCAACCACATAATCATACTCCCCATCCCCATCCAAATCGCCAACCCAAACAAGATGGACATAATAGTCGCCAATGGGTTGCAGAGGAATACCTAGGTAAGCTTTTGTTTGTACCCCGACGTTCATGGATATCTCTTGTTTAATTCCGTCAATAACAGGTTGGATATAATAATTCCTGTTCAATGGAGTAGTGTCAATGTAATTCGTAGCAGTAGTCGATATCACTAAGGTAGTATCACGATAAAGGTTGAAGGCAATATTTTCCGGTTCAGTTCCTAATATCCGCCAGCTTAAAAAAACATGGTCTTTGTCTGTTCTGACAGCTACAAGTCCTCTTCCAAGATTTTCCATTTTTCGTTGGGCTGAAATATTCAGGATAATAAAGGAGATTACCATGAAAGATAAAAATTTTCTCATGATCTTCGTTTTTATGGTTTCAGATATAAAACTAATAAATGCTGTTAGGGGGGAAATGTATATTTTTTTGATATTGAATTAGTATTTTACAGAAATTCAAAAATTTTCCGAAAAATGTAGAATTGTACTATACAAGGTACTCATAATTTGGAGTGTGTGAATAAATCAGGGACGGATCAGACTAATGATATATTTTATTATAATGACATGCACCAGTTTAAAAACACACAACATCGCGGCTAAACAGTTATCAGGATTTTTTCCATAGGATAGTTACGCAGGACATTTTGGGGTAAAACATGTATTAGCTAAAATAATAAATACTTTAGCGTAGATTGTCGAGGTCAATTACACCTAAATGTACAACCCATTAACCACATACAAATAGGCAATACACGCAAAAAAACCTTCATTTAAAAATCGTATCCTTAGCACACCTGCGTCATCGCACAGAACGAGATGCAATGATGTGGTTTGTTTATGGGGTAACTTAATGACATTTGGCGACTAATGGCAAAGGGAGGATATAAGGGAGACTTGTGTAGGAAAAGAATTAATATAACTCTGTGTATATAAGAGTTAATAAATGCATTGTAATTTATTATTCAGAAAATAATGCTCTTATCATCCTTAGAATGCATTTTGATACTATTTGTGACCAATTTTTCAAAAGAACCTACTTTATTCCAATGCAATTCATTGATATCTTGTCCCTCAATTACTTGAATGATAATAAATAGAACAAGTTACATCAAACAAGCTTAACATCTCTATTAGTATTGAATTTTTTAATTCTTTAATCTTAATCACATTGTTTAATCTTAATCACAACAAAATGAAAAAAACGACTACTTTAAAATTATGTTTAATTATTTTTTCTTTCATTCTAATTGCAGGGAATGAAGTGTTTGGGCAAAATAAAATTGCTTTTGTAACTAATGCAGCTAGTGTTGCTTCGATGGGAGCTGATTATGACAGTTCTACCATTCAGGCTCTGTGGGATGCAGGTTATGTAGTAGATACACTAACGGATCAGAATATTGATGATCTTAGTGATTCTGCAAGTGCTGCATACTATAAAAGGCTATTGGATGCTGATTTGGTTATTCAAAGCAGGGCAACCAGTTCGGGCAATTACGATGGTAATTCAAAACTCAATTGGGCAGAAGTAACTACCCCTGTATTAATCAGTAGTAAGCACAGTATGCGATCTAGCAGGCTAGCTCTATTACCAACCACCTCTATGGTTACTTTGGATACAAATGTAGTAGCAAAATTTGTTAATCCTGGAGACTCCATTTTAAGTGGTGTTACACTAGAAGCTGACAGTTCGGTGCTTTATTATATTGATGCCACTGCACTATTGGATTATGGAGCAGATAGTCTGGAAGCAACAACAGGTTGGGAACTTGTAGCTACCTGCGACTCCATTGGTAAAGCATCCAATTACATTGCTATTGCTCGTTTGCCAAAAGGCGTGGAATCTTATCCTGAATCTGGTTTTACTCCAAGTAGTGACTGGACATGGATGACCAAAGGTGAAGCCAATGACGCTGGACTCAGTAACTTTGAAATGACTGATGCAGGAAAACAGATTTATTTGAACGAAATAAAGAGAATGATTGCAAACAGTAAAAAGAAGAGCATTACATTTATGACAAATGCTGCCAGCATTGCTGCTGATGGTGCTGCATATGACAGTGTTACAATTAAAGTTTTAAAAGAGAACTTTGAAAACGATTCTACAGAGCTTGTAATTATTCCTGACGTTAATATTGACAATCTTACTGATCCTGCAACAGCAGCTATTTACAAACAAATAGTTTCTTCAGAACTTGTAATTTTAAGTAGAGCAACCAGTTCAGGGAACTTTGATGGCGCTTCAAAAGCAAATTGGGAAGCAGTTCCTACACCAGTAATGATCAACAGTAAACATGTTATGAGATCAAGCAGATTAGCTCTCTTTCCAACTACCTCATTAGCTTCTTTGGATACACTTGTTGCACTAAAATTTGTTGATCCTACAGATACTATTACAGAAGGCGTAACATTAGAAGCTGATAGTACTGTACTGTTTTATATAGATAATACAGCAGTTTTGAACTATGGACCAGACAGCTTAGAAACTACAACAGGTTGGAAACTAGTTGCTTCTTGCGATTCAGTTGGTAAAACTCCAGGCTATGTAGGTATTGCTCGTTTGGCAAAAGGTACAGAATCATATCCTGAATCCGGATTTACACCAAACAGTGATTGGACATGGATGACTAAAGGTGAAGCAAATGATGCCGGCCTTGACAACCATCAAATGACAGCTGATGGTGAAAAAATATACATCAACGAATTGAAGAAATTGATGTCGGAATCAACCAAACAAGATGCAGAAAATACACTTAGTGACTTAATGATCAATGGTGTATCGGTTGATGGATTTAGCGAGCTGCTTACATCGTACACATTCAACTCTGATACAGTACCTGAAGTTACTGCTTCTGCCACCGATGCCAATGCAGTAGTCGTTATTTATCCGGCTTCAAAAGTTCCTGGCACGACAACCATTACTGTTGTCGGAAGTACTCCAAAAATATACCAGATTTATTTCCCGTCAACAGATGCTACTTTAAGTGAAATTTTAGTTGACAGTGTAGCTATATCCGCCTTCGATCCTGTTATATTGGAATATTCCGATACATTGGCGGAAGGTACCGTTGAGGTACCAAAAGTTTTAGTAACAGCCAGTGATGTAAATGCAAAGGTTAAGATAGCTAAGACTGATACCTTACCTGGTACAACAACTATAACAGTAACTGCCGAGGATGGCGTTACTCAAATTATATATTTAGTAAATTTTGTGCTTGTACCAACAGGGGTATCAACCCTAACTTATAACTTGGATGTTAATATTGCTCCCAATCCATTTAATGAGAATTTAATAATCTCATTATCTATGCCTGTTGCCGGACCAGTAAGAATATCAATGGTGGATATTGCAGGACGCCTGGTGAATGAAATATCATACGACAAGTTAAATATTGATTTTCATTCATTCCAATTCAATACAAGTAACTTAAGCAATGGTGTTTATTTAATTAAAATCCAGGCTGGAGAATATTCAGCAACGAGAAAATTAATTAAAAAATAGCATATTTTTTTGAATTTGGTTTGATAAGGCTGTCCATTATGTAATGGCCAGCTTTTTTTGTTGGAGAAAGTATTAAATCAGAAAATGGGTTTAATAATATTCAATCGGATAAAAAGCCCCTGATTTCAAATATTAATGTCTTAAATAAGTGAGACTATAATTTTTAGAGTTAAAAACGAATAAAAATTATTGAGTCGAATTCCTGTTGACCGGACAGGTGGGGAATCCGATAGCGTTACAAATCGGAATCTTTGGGTTCTATTGCCCGCAGTTTGTTGCGTCTTCGAGTCCAGAGCTTCCGCGAGCGCTATAGCTACTCGTCCAAAGCCATAGGCTTTGGACGACGGCTTTCAGCGGAGACGCTGCTCTGGAGTTCATACCCTTGATTAACCATAGCAGATAAAATTAGTCATATTTGAAATTGATTTTTAGACTTTTAAAATTTCTCGTTGACATGCTGATGGGGTGTAGACGTGTCTTTTATAATTGATTTCAAAACGAGTTAGTTAAAAGAATAAAAAAGCTAATATTTTACATTCTCACTATTATCGCCACATTTTCCACATGATGTGTATGCGGAAACATATCTACCGGCTGTGTCTTTTTGAGTTCATAGTTACCTGACATAAGTTGAATATCGCGCGCCTGGGTAGCAGGATTGCAGCTGACATATACGATTCTTTCAGGTAATATTTTTAAAATCTTTTCTACTACCTCAGGATGCATCCCTGCACGTGGGGGATCGATAATCATAACATCCGGTTTACCATGCTCAAGGATAAAACCGGAATTCAAAACATCTTTTATGTCACCAGCAAAAAAGGAAACATTATTTATATTATTATCTCTGGCATTACTTGCCGCATCTTCAATTGCTTCAGGTATATTTTCTATTCCGATTACTTTTTTGCAATTACCTGCAATAAACAGGGCAATGGTTCCCGTTCCGGTGTAAAGATCATACACAGTCTCATTACCTGTCAATCCGGCAAAATCTCTTGCAATGTTGTACAATTTTAATGCCTGTAATGTATTGGTTTGAAAAAATGATTTCGGCCCGATCTTAAAGGAAAGGTTTTCGAATTTTTCAAGGATATATTCCCTTCCGCTAAAAAGGTTTATGTCAATGTCATTTAAGGTATCGTTGCCTTTCGGATTGATCGCATACATCAACGAAGTTATCTGTGGAAATTCGTTGGAAACATAGCTCATCAACGAATTAATCTCGTCGGTTCTGTCTTCAAAAAATGACAATATCACCATCAACTCACCGCCGGTTGTATTTCTTATAATTAAGGTACGAAGGAATCCCTGTTGTTTTATATGATCAAAAAACCTTAAATTATTTTTTAAGGCAAAATCCTTTATGGCTAAACGTATTGCATTGGATGGCTCCTCCTGAAGATAACAATGTTTGATGTCCAGTACCCGATCGAAGCGGCCTGGAATATGAAACCCCAATGCTTTTTTCTCCGTTATTTCCTGATTGCTTTTTACTTCTTCATCTGTAAGCCATCGATTTTCTGAAAAGGTATATTCAAGTTTGTTTCTGTAAAAAACCTGTTTGTCTGACGGAATGATGGGTAAAATTTGATGAACCTCCACTTTACCAATACGTTCAAGGCTGTCAACAACCTGCTTTTGTTTGTATTTGAGTTGTTCGGAGTAGGGCAGATGCTGCCATTTACATCCGCCACAAACACCAAAATGTTCGCAAAAAGGTTCAATCCTGGTATCGGAATATTTATGATAGTTCACCACAAATCCTTCCATAAAGTTTTTTCGTTTGCGCTTTACCTGAACATCAACAATATCCCCCGGAATAACTTGAGGTACAAACACAATCTTCCCTTCATATTTACCAATTGATTTACCCTCGGCAGCGACATCAACTATTTCAAGTTTTTCAATACGCGGATATTTTTTTCTCCTGCTCATCCAGATTTTTTATGAGCGCAAAGATAGGAAATTGATTTTAGTTCTGAATTCAGGAATTGGGTATTGGAAATATAAAGGAAAAGTCTCATTTGTATATGGGCTAAACTAGTGTCATGTCAAGTATTAAAAAACGGTTAAGTCATTCCGAACTTGATTCGGAATCTCTTTTATCTTCCAAAGACCCTGAATCACCTGTCCGTCGAGGCCAGCCAGGCGGGAGTTCAGGGTGACTATATGACATAATACGATTGACATGACACTAGCATATTATATGATTTATTTGAACAAACATGATATTTAGGGTTTATATAATGAAGGTTCACAAGTATATTTGTAGTTTATGGAATAGTTGGATTAACAATTAAATTAGTTGATGATGAAAAAATTCTACACACTTTCGATATGGATTATTATTGGTTTGTTAACTATTTCGGTTTACTCATACAGTCAGCCATACTATGTGGCTGCAGATGGGAATGATGACAATACAGGGACAGAAGCCAAACCATTTGGTACAATTGAGAAGGCAATAAGCCTGGTTCAGGAGGGTGAAACCATTTATGTTCGGGGAGGCACCTATCATTTGACTACGACAATAACTATTTCTAAAAGTGGAACAAGTGATGCAATGATATCTCTTTTAGCCTATCCGGGAGAAAGAGCCATTCTTGATTTTTCGGGAGAAGCTTTAGGTGGAAGCAACCGGGGAATAAAATTGACCGGAAACTATTGGCATATTAAAGGATTTGATATAACAGGTGCTGGCGACAACGGATTGAAGATAGAAGGCGGCAGTAACAATGTTATTGAAAACTGTGCTTTTTACCGGAACAGGGATTCAGGTGTGCAGATTGATAAAGGAGCGTCCAACAATTCTATTTTAAACTGTGATTCCTATTTCAACGCCGATCCACCTGATTATGGAGATGCAGATGGTTTTGCGGCTAAGATGGATGTAGGAAGCGGTAACTATTTTTATGGCTGCAGAGCCTGGAAGAACTGTGATGACGGGTGGGATGGATACCTAAGAGGAACTGATGATGTGAATACAATGGCAGAAAACTGCTGGGCTTTTGAGAACGGGTATCTTGAAGACGGAACAGACCCGGGTGCACAAGCCAACGGGAATGGTTTTAAAATGGGTGGCAGCGATGACAAAACCCTGAAACACAATTATACCCTGAAAAATTGTCTTTCCTTTAAAAATAAGGTGAAGGGATTCGATCAGAACAACAATATGGGATCGATGATTTTGTACAATTGTACGGGTCATAATAATCTTGTTGCTGATTTCAGAATTACGCAAGCGCTGGCAGCCGGCAAGGTTCTTATCGTAAAAAATTGTGTCGATTTAGGAAAGACTGCAGAGATTGGAGCATTTGCCGAGCAGGAAACAAACAGCTGGTTAAGTCCGTTTGAAGTAACTACAGAGGATTTTGTAAGTATTGACGACAATGCAGCTTATGGACCCAGAAATGCCGATGGAAGCTTGCCTGTAATTACTTACATGCATCTTGCTGCAGGAAGCGATTTGATTGATGCCGGTGTTGATGTAGGATTGCCGTACAACGGAACTGCTCCTGATTTGGGTTGTTTTGAATCATCATATACTGGAGTAATTCAAAATCCGCTTAGTGAAAACATTCGTTGCTATCCCAACCCGATAGGTGATAAGGGATATCTGGAATTTACACTTGCTGCAGGCGGAGATTGCAAAGTCGGCTTGTATGATATCTCAGGCAGGTTTATTAAACTTTTGTCAGATCAAAATCTTCAGCCCGGTATGCAAAAAATCAGTATTGATCTGTCAGATGTCCAAAGAGGCATTTATTTCGTGAATATTGCATTGAACAACTCAGTTTTGAATGTTATAAAACTTACAAAAACACACTAATTTTCTAAGCTCATATTATTCATACCGGAGAGCTTCAATCGGATTTTTGTTTGCTGACCTGAAGCTTTGCCAGCCCACAGTAAGAAGTGCTATGATCAAAGCCGCCGCTCCAGCTATGCAAAATATCCACCAGCTGATTTGTGTATGATAGGCATAGTTTTGCAGCCATCTGTTCATGGCGTACCATGCAACAGGACTGGCGATTAAAATGGACAATATCACCCAAAATATAAATTCCCTGGATAGTAAAGCAAAAATTTCAACCGATTTAGCCCCGTTTGTCTTTCTCACTCCCACCTCCTTTGTGCGTCGTTCGATGATAAAGGAAGATAGTCCGATGAGACCCAGACAGGAAATAATAATGGCTAGCAACGAAAAATAACTGAATATTTTATCCATCCGTCTTTCAGCCCGATAAAGGTTATCATAATCCTTTTCAAGGAAATTAAAATATACTGGCGAATCCTGATCCAACATTTTAACTGTTTTTTTAATATAATCAACTGTTTTTGTTACATTATCAGGATTCAGACGGACAAAACAAACATTATAATTATCCGGATTCATAAACATGACCAATGGCTCAATTTTGTTATGTGCCGATTTGAAATGAAAGTTCTTTACTACACCGATTATCTTTAATTTATATTGCCATATGGTAAGTACTTTACCGACAGGTTCCTTAAAACCCATAATTTCTGCTGCTTTTTCATTTATAACAGTGGCTATGGAGTCAGCAGAATACTCAGAAGAAAAAAAACGACCCTCCTTCATCTCAAGTTTAAATGTTTTTGCATAATCTTCATCTACACTTACCATATGAAATAAAATGTCATCATCGGGATTTTTACCTTCCCAGCTCCAGCCATCGCTGGAATTGACAATGTATGTCGGAAGTTGATTGGATATGGAAACGCTTACGATACCTGGAGTCTTTATCAACTCATTTTTCAGTGTGAGCCGCTTTTGTTTGATATTTTGTCCGAAATAGAAATATCCTATGTTATCTTTATTCAGACCAAGTTTCATGTTCTGGATGTAGTGCAACTGACTCCCAATAATCATGGTGCTAATAATCAGGAATACTGAAAGGGAGAACTGAAGAATGACCAAAACCCGCCGCAATCCGCTATGTCCCGGATTCTTGTTAATTACTCCTTTAAGCACGTTGATTGGTTTGAACGATGACAGGAAAATGGCAGGATAACTGCCGGCTAACAAACCTGTAAAAAGGATTAATGTTATCAGCCAGATGTATAATCGAATATTCGCATAATCAATATCAAGCTGTTTTCCCGAAAGATGATTAAAGGTGGGCAAAAGTAGCTCCACAAGAATCATTGCAATAATGTGAGCTACGAATGCAATAAAAATAGTCTCACCAAAAAACTGAAGGATGAGTTTTCTTTTACCAGCTCCGGCTACCTTCCGAATACCAATCTCTTTGGCTCTTCTGGCAGATTGAGCGGTGGACAGGTTCATAAAATTGATACATGCTATGATTAGAATTAATAAAGCAACAATGCCAAAAATCCTGACATAAGATATATCTCCATGACCTCCCAAATCAGCGGCAAATTTTCCTGAAGAATGAAGATGAATATCTTTTACATTTTGAAGAAAAATTTCAGTTGTCGAACCTTCATTATATTTTTTAATGAAGTCTTTTATCTTTGCGTCAATCGTTTTATAATCAGTGCCTTTTTGCAGTTGAATATAGGTATAATAGGAATTGTTTCCCCAGTTGTTTAAATCTACTCCTGTTTCTTTCAAATAGTTAAAGGGCGTTAATATCACAAAATCTATATGACTATTGTGAGGTAATTTTTCAACAATTCCTGTAACAGTGAATAGTACATCTTTATTTAGTGTAAGCGTTTTGCCCATAGGATCTTCATCACCAAAATATTTTTCAGCCAGTTCTTTTGTCAGGACAATCGAATGAGGTTCAACCAATGCAGTATTTATATCTCCCTTTATGAATTTAATGCTGAACATTTTCAGAAAGTCCTGATCTACATTATTAATTCGTTCAACAATATTTTCGTCTCCTTTTTTTACCAACCAGTAATTTACCTGGTACCTTGACGATCTGATAATTTCGGGATACTCTTCCTTCAGGGCAGGAGCCAATCCACTGGGGGTTACAGCAACCGGAAAAATTTCGCCTCCGGAATAGTACTGGTTTTCAAGTACTCGATATAAATCATCGGCATTTTTAAAAAACCTGTCATAGCTTATTTCATCTTTAACCCATAATAGTATCAAAAAGGTACAGGTCATACCAATAGCCAGACCTGTTATGTTCAGAAATGAATAAGCCGGAAATCTTCTGATGTTACGGAATATTATTTTAAGGTAGTTTTTTATCATCTGAAATGAATTTTATTCTGTATATAAATCGATGCTCTTAACACTTTATTTTATTTTTTTTGCAAATTCCGGTTCACCGCCTTTGTAGATAACCATCATTCCTGAAATATCTTTGTTTTCATCCGTTACGAATTCTATTTTTAAATCATCATCTTTCAAAAAAAACTTCTTTTCAGATTCAGCATACAGTGTCATGGTAGAATACGGTGAAACTAATTTTAATTGTCTGTCTTCAATAATAAGTTGTACATACATTTGAAACGATTTAATAAAATAGGTACCTGTGTAGGCAGATAAAACATCATCAGATATATTTACTGTTTTAATTTTATCAGGATCAAACGTTCTACTTTTAAAAGTTCCCATAACGGTATCTCCTGCTTCAAGAAATTCTCCCATTATCTTCTCTATAATCGCATCTCCATTATCTCCATTTGTAAATAGTATGATGCCTTGCTTTGATTCAGGTAATAAAACTACCAAAGTAACCACACCCCATTCTCCTCCTTCATGAAACAACGCATATTCATCGTTTGGTAAGTTTCTTACGATTTGCCATCCAAGCCCCTGATCAAAGTTTTTCTTAATATTCACCTGTGTAGTAATCATTTCATTATACAAACTGTCTGATAGTCCCCCCTTATTCATAACATATATTCCAAACGTTGAAAAGTCTTCAATGGTCGTCAGTAATCCGCTTGCTGCAGAGGTTTTCGTACATCCCTGATATTCGTATTCTTTACCTTCAGCATCATGTCTATAGGCAAATCTGGATTTTTCTGATTCATTATCCCATCGAAATTTTGTATCTCTCATTCCCAGCGGTTTGAACAATATAGAGTCAGCTAGTTGTTCCAACGACTTTTGTAACTTTCTTTCTAACGCTTTTTTTAAATATTCAAATCCTTCTCCTGAATAAAAATATTTTTCGCCCGGGTCAAATAGAAATTTAAGTCTTTTTGACTCAAGATCATTACGCCAGTTAGGCAGTCCGGTTCGATGGCTTAATACAAGCCTTGGTGATATCTTTTTATACCTGATATCATCTGCTAAGTCCGGGTCAATCCAATATTTATATAGCGGTTCATCCAAATCCAGTTGTCCGGAATCAATCAATTTTAAGGTAACCATTGTGGTAATGGTCTTTGTTATAGAAGCAATGGTAAAAATAGTACTATCATTAGTGGTAATCCCTTTGCGTTGCTCTCCAAATACACCGTAATCTTCTAATTTACCGTCCTTGATAATTCCAATGCCTAAAGCCGGTACATGATATTCTTTTAACCAGCCAGTAATTTCATTTTGGCAATCTGACAAATTCGCTTCGTTTTTCTGTGCTTCTATATTGAATGCTAAAATGATAACAGATAGAATTGTAAGAATTAGTCGTTTTTTGATTCTCATTGTGCTCATAAAAAGTGGTTTGTTTTACGGTTTTGTATATCTCTGCATTTGGCTACATAATCTAAACATAAACTGACTTTCTGAATATACAATTGTTGTGCCTTAAATTATTAATTACACAAAATTAAGTAGTTATGCTTTTGAAAGTATGAAAAAATCAATATTATGTCCAAAAATTAGACATTAGGTTTCTAATAATTGTACATTTATTTGCAAATTTACTGCATGAAACTAATATGAAAATAATTAACTGATGAATTCCAGGTTATTAATTGTTGATGATCACAAGCCGGTTTTAAAGGCGCTTACCCAATTGCTTGAGCAGGAGTTTGATGAGGTCACGGCTATTTCAAATCCGAACCAATTGCCGAGTCTCATTAAAGAAGGAAGTTATGATGTTATTTTACTTGATATGAATTTTTCTGCAGGGATCAATACGGGAAATGAAGGAATCTATTGGTTGAACAGAATTCTCAAAACAGATCCTTCAACTGTGGTTGTGATGATCACAGCTTATGGCGATGTGGATATAGCTGTAAAAGCGATTAAAGAAGGAGCCGCCGACTTTGTCCTGAAACCCTGGGATAATGAAAAACTTATAGCAACCCTTCAGTCCGCCCTGAAGTTGAGAAGATCAAAAATCGAGATTAAAAATTATCAGGAAAAACAATCGCATCTTGTTGAAGAAATTGATAAACCTTACAGCCGGCTGATAGGAAATTCCCCTGAATTTATAAAAGTGTTGAATGAAGTGAAAAAGGTTGCCAGAACCGACGCAAACGTTTTGATACTTGGGGAGAATGGAACCGGAAAGGAACTAATTGCACGGGAAATCCATCGGCAGTCGAAAAGGTCGGCACAGCTTTTGATTAATGTGGATATGGGTTCTCTCACCGAATCGTTGTTCGAAAGCGAAATGTTTGGGCATGTTAAGGGATCGTTTACCGATGCTAAAACCGACAGGGCAGGCCGGTTTGAAGTAGCTTCGGGCGGTTCGCTTTTTCTCGATGAGATTGGAAATCTCTCTCTTTCCATGCAGGCTAAATTGCTCACTGCTATAAACAACAGGGAGGTATTCCGTGTTGGTTCGTCCCGTCCGGTTCAGATTGATATCAGGTTAATCTGTGCCACCAACCGTAATCTTAAAGATGTGGTTGCCAACGACCTGTTCAGGGAAGATTTGTATTACCGGATTAATACCATCGAAATTACATTACCACCTTTAAGAGACAGAAGTGGAGATATCGCATTGCTGGCCGGAAATTTTCTTCAGGAATTTGCAGCGAAATATCAAAAACCTTTACTGAAATTCAGTTCAAAAGCCATTGATAAATTGGCGAACTATTACTGGCCGGGAAATATCAGGGAATTGCGGCACACTGTTGAGAAAGCGGTTATCCTTACAGATACCGATATTATTAAACCGGAAGATTTTGTATTAACATCTTCCGGAAAACAAAATTTTGTTTTGACAAAATCGATGACATTAGCCGAACTTGAAAAACAAGCCATTATCAATGCATTGGACAATAACCGGGGAAATGTATTGAAAGCTGCCAAAGAATTAGGATTAGCCAGGCAGACCTTGTATAATAAAATGATGAAATACAGACTTTAATCAGTTCAAATCGACCTTTTAAAACCAATAATCTTAAAACACCAATGATACTCAAAAAGTATTTTGTAATCATAACGTTAAGGATAGTATTGATTATTATTACATCCTACCTTTTTACTTTTATTATTCAAAGAGTAAATAATGAATATTACTATACAGCAACAGGACTTGGATTGCTCATTGTATTTCAGGGTTACCTGTTGGTAGTTTATATGAATAAAATCAATCGTGACCTTGCCCTCTTTTTCAATGCAGTACAAAATGAAGATTCAACGCTTTTGTTTCCTGCTGTCACATCAAATAAATCATATAGTGAACTGCAAAACAGTCTGAATATGATTACAAAGACGATTGCAGAAATTAAGACCGACAATGAAAAAAAGAGTCTTTATCTGAAAAATGTAATCAATCATGTAGATGTGGGTTTACTGGCTTTTGCACAGGATGGCAACATTGAATTTTTTAATGAAGCTTCAACCATTCTTTTACATATTCACAGAATGAAGAATATAGCTGAAATCGGAAAAATAAATAAGGAACTTTTAAATATAATTCAACATATAAATCCGGGTGAAACAAGAGTTATTAAAATATTTATTCAAAATAGTCATTATGATTTATCGGTAAAGGCAAATCTATATAAGATTGAAGGTCAGGAAGTCAAGCTCGTTTCACTTCAAAATATCAAAAACGAACTTGAGAGACAGGAATTGGAATCATGGCAAAAACTGATTCGAGTGCTTAACCATGAAATAATGAATTCGTTGAGCCCGATAATTTCACTTACAAAGACATTGAATAACTATTTTAAGAATTCAGACAATTCGGTAAAATCGATTCAGGAAATTAATTACCCGATGATACAGAAAACAGTCGACGGACTTTCAACCATTGAGGAGACTGGCGAAGGCTTGATTGAATTCATCAACAATTACAGGTCAATTACTTCCATTCCGGGTCCAAACCTCAAAAAAATCGGAGTAAATGAGTTGTTCCGCAATATATTAATCTTGCTCGGAGAACAATTAAGCCTTGAAAAAATAAATGTTACCACTGAAATCTATCCTGCCGGTATGCAAATCGTTGCAGATATAAACCAGATTTCGCAGGTTATCATTAATCTTTTCTTCAATTCAATTGAGGCATTAAAGAATACAAAAGATGGTACAATAAATATAAAAGGAGAGGAAGATATTGACGGCGGCAAAATCATTGAAGTAACTGATAATGGTCCGGGTATTCCTTCAGAAATCATCGATGAAGTTTTTATACCTTTTTTCTCAACCAAAGAAAACGGATCGGGCATTGGATTAAGTCTGGCAAGACAGATTATGAGATTACATAACGGAACCATCCGGATTACTTCCAAGCCGGGAGATACCCGATTTACACTGAAATTTTCATCCTAAAGGGATAGTCGATACTTCGGCATTTATCACCGTTGAATTTTCGAAGCCGGGAACATTTCCAGAATTTCAATTGTTTAATTTCAAGAGGATTAACCTATTTTGATAAAAAGTATACCTTTTTGTGATATTTCTGTTATTTTTTAAATCTAACTTCGAATACTATAAATTAAAATTATTATGGATAAAGTTCTGATAGTAGAGGACGATAAAGACATTGCCGATCTTATATCCATTCATCTTGCAGATCTTGATTTGGAAACCGATAAATCCTCTGATGGAAAAGACGGTCTTCTTAAAGCGCTCAACAATACATACCGGTTTATCATTTTAGATATCAGGCTGCCAGGTCTTGACGGATTTGAAGTATGTAAAAAAATCAGGATGGAAAAGATCGAAACACCCATCTTAATGGTTACTTCCAAATCGGAAGAAATTGACAAGATTTTAGGACTGGAAATTGGCGCAGATGATTATATAACCAAGCCATTTAGTATCAGGGAATTAATTGCAAGGGTAAAGGCCATTTTAAGACGCACTGACAGAATTCCAAAACAAGATAACGATGGTCAAAATCTTGAAATCAGCTATGATAACTTTTATATCAATATAGGAAAGAGAATAGTTGAGGTTTACGGTAAAACCTATGAGTTATCCCCGAAAGAATTTGACCTGCTTGTTTTGCTGGCTTCCAATCCAGGTAAGACCTATACACGCATGCAACTCCTCAATAAGGTTTGGGGATATGAATTTGAAGGATTTGAACATACTGTAAATTCACATATTAACAGGTTAAGATCGAAAATCGAGATGAATATGAATGAACCTGAATTTATTCTTACTACCTGGGGTGTAGGTTATAAGTTTAAAAATATTTGACACAAAGACGATGAACAAAAAAAACAGAATTTTCAACAGTTTGTATTGGCAGGTATCGGCCATTTTTTTAATGGTACTGGTGATATTTGCTGCAATTACTCTTTTCATTGCAGTCAGGTCAGCGAGGAATTATGCCACCGAGGTAAATCAGAAACTCAACTATGAACTGGCTAAAAACAATGTGGAGGTGATCAAACCTCAGTTTAAGAATGGATCAGTAAACAAGGATGCGCTTGCTGATATCATGCATTCAATGATGGTGATCAATCCAAGTGTTGAGGTCTATTTGCTTGATCCAAATGGCAAAATTCTGAGTTATGTAGCTCCTGAAAAAGTAGTTAAACTTGAAAAGGTTTCTCTTAAACCTATTGAACGTTTTCTGAATGATTCGAAACACAAAATTATTTACGGAGATGATCCGCGTAATCCCGGGGATAAGAAAATATTTTCAGCGGCAAGAGTTTTGGAGAATGGGAATTTAACAGGTTATGTATATATTGTTCTGGCCAGCCAGGAATATGAATCAGTCTCTCAGATGGTTTTGGGGAGTTATATTCTCGGAATATCGATTCGTTCTATTATTGTCATATTTATTGTAACTGCATTGGTTGGAATGATCGCCATCTGGTACATCACCAGCAAACTGAGTGTTATCATCCGGGGTATTCAACAATTTAAATCTGGCAATCTGAGCGCCAGGATTCCGGTAAAAAGCAGTGATGAACTTGATAAAATAGGACTGGTATTTAACGAGATGGCAGGAACCATTGAAAAAAACATTGAAGAACTGAAAGGAATAGATGAACTTCGAAAAGAACTTATCAGCAATGTTTCTCATGATCTGCGAACTCCTGTGGCCTCTATCCAGGGATATGCGGAAACCCTGCTTCTTAAGGCTGATAAAATTGACAAAGATGAACAGATAAAATACATTGAGATAATATACAATAGCTGTGAACGGTTGAAAAATCTGGTAGCCGAACTGTTCGAACTTTCAAAACTGCAAACCAACCAGGTAAAGCTGAATAAAGAACCTTTCTCTATTACCGAGCTTGTGTCAGATGTTGCCAACAAATACAGGATAATTTCCCAGAAAAAGGGAATCAGTATCAATACATTCATTTCGAAAGATATTCCTGCTGTTGAGGCAGATGTTTCGCTTATCGACCGGGTGCTCCAAAATCTGATTGACAACGCCATTAAATTCTGCAGAGAGGGGGATTTTATTAACATTGAAATTCAACTGGCATCACCGGGCAAGGTAAATATTACCATTGCCGACTCGGGCGAAGGAATTAGCAGTGAGGAATTGCCTTATATTTTTGAAAGATATTATAAAGGAAAGGTATATAACGAAAGTACAGGTCTCGGACTTGCCATCGTGAAAAAAATCATCGATCTTCATCATTCCGAAATAAATGTGAGTAGTATTTCCGGGAAAGGAACTTCCTTTGAATTTAACCTACCGGTGGCGCAGGTAGCTTAAAAAATTTTACAAAAAATTGATTTTTATGTGATGCCCCTGTGATTCTTTAAGGGGAACTTTGGCAGTATAAACTTTAAATTATATTGCCATGAAAAAAAGATTTTTAATACCACTTGTACTTGTTGCATTATTTGTTGCATGTGAAAAAGATAAAGATAGCATGCCAACTCCTCTTGATCCTGATACTGCCGGTGATGTATCTGTGGACAGGTTCAGCACAGATGCTGCACATTTGTTTGTACGCACTGCAGAAAATGGTTTTCCCGGGGCAAATGAAGCGGTTGATTTTGATGCAATTCCCGCTTTTAAAACCAAAGGTCTGGGGCCCAACGGCGAAAATACACAGTACTATAACTTTGACGTAATGAGCACAACACCTGCTCCAATTTATGCCCTGTTCAAAGATGGTGCAAGTATGCCGGTCGATGGTCAATTGAATATTGTGGATGTGATACCCGGTGATGCCACCTACAATGATTTCTGGTTGGTTTACAAAGTAACTGTTCCATCAGATTATGTAGCCAATACGGTTACAAGTCTCAGTGAAATCCTGCAGAAGGGGTATACCATAACACCTACCGATATGATTGTTAATTGCCCGATTGTACCTAAAGGATCTATGGCCAGAACGCGATTTTTGCCCAGCGAAAGTTCCGAACTCACCCGTGGATGGTACAGGAATAAGGTAGTGTATTATTTCAACTTTTTTGAAAAAATGCTGACTGCCGACAATGGAAAAGTTCCAACATCTGATATTTATGTCAGTTTTAATATCAATCCTGATCAGTCGGGTGGTGGTCCTGCTTCCGGATTTAAAACCGATGATGGAATGCCAACAGGCCAGACACACAATGTACCTGAAACCGTTCCGACCGACGCTGCTTATTCACCCTTATGGGATGTACAGATATATGATAATACGGAATTTGATATGGTGAGCGATTTGAATACAGCTCAAATGGCAACAATTATGGCTGTAGATGCTGCTATTGTAAATTGTCCCATTGTTTCGGTTCAACAATAAAATGACTCGATTGTTAATAAAATTGGTAAATGCCAAATACTAATCTATCAGGTTCTAATTTAGACAAGGATGATAAGACGCCCGGAATTGAATTAACCTGGCGTCTTTTCCTCCATATGGTAATTTATTCGGAAAGGATTTTTTCTTTCAAATTTTTTAAATAAAATTATAATGAAAAACGCTGCTTTTATATTTATATTGATATTTGAATTTGCTTATGGTTGCAGCCAGCAAATGCCAAACGAACAACAAACAACTATGAAATTTCGCAAATTAACACCGGAAGAAGAACGGGTGATTGTTTACAAAGGAACAGAACGCCCATTTACTGGCAAATACGACAATTTTTTTGAAAATGGAGTATATGAGTGTAAACGTTGTGGTGCACCCTTGTACAGGTCGTCGGATAAATTTAAATCGGAATGCGGATGGCCGAGTTTTGACGATGAAATACCAGGGGCTGTAAAACGTATCCCTGATCCTGACGGCATGCGTACTGAAATTGTATGTGCCAATTGCGGGGCACATCTTGGCCATGTATTTGTGGGTGAAGGTTTCACTCCTAAGAATACAAGGTATTGTGTAAATTCGGTTTCGCTCGATTTTATACCTGCTGCCCTGAATGAGAGCCAAAAATCTTCCGATACTGCCATTTTTGCCGGGGGCTGTTTCTGGGGGGTGGAATACTATATGCAGCAGGAACCGGGAGTGATATCAACCGATGTGGGCTATATTGGCGGGAAAGGAGATAATCCTACCTATGAGGAGGTTTGTAGTCATACCACAGGGTATGCCGAAGCTGTAAGAATTATCTTTGATCCTTCAAAGACAACCTACGAGAAACTTGCTCGCATGTTTTTTGAAATTCATGATCCTACCGAATTAAACAGGCAGGGACCGGATATTGGTGATCAGTACCGATCTGAGATATTTTATCTGAATATCAGTCAAATGCTTACAGCCCAGAAATTAATCGGATTATTGAAGGACAAAGGATACAAGGTGGTTACCAAGGTAATCCCGGCCACTAAATTCTGGCCGGCAGAAAACTACCACCAGGATTATTATAAGAATAACGGGCATACACCTTATTGTCATGTTTATACCAAGAGATTCTGATAAAAGAAGTTTAACTGGCAATAAAATCGGTTCATCCATGAATAGCTGGTCTGTGAATTATACCAGCAGACCAGCTATTATTTTTATTCATCACTTCCAAGCATGATAACAAAGCCAAAATTGAATCCAAAAGTACCGTAAATATCCCTTTCATTATCGGGATTATCATCCTTTTCTTTAATTGTTAGTGAATTATAACCTAATAAAAAATCAAAAGTTACTCTATTGCCCAAGGGAACAGCTATACCAACTCCTCCACCAAAAGAAAATATGTTAGTTGTTGACTTAGACTCACCAAAATAAGCGCCAAAGTCCGATTTTGATTTCACTGTACCTATCGTTCCTCCGGCTTCCAAAAAAGGTAATATAGTGCCTGAAGAAACATAATATCTAACAAAGGGACCACCAGATAATAGTAAATTATTATATGAATAGTCTCCATCTTTGGAGTTTGTATACATTGTAAAAATGTCTAAACCCAAAGCAATATTATTCGTTATAAAGTAACCAACTTTTGGATTCAAATAAAGATTTAGATATTTTGATGGATCTGGTTCTGTAAATCCCGCGGCATTACTTTTTTGTTTAATGGTAGAATATCCTATGCTTAAAAAGTTGTTACCGGTACTCAACAGAGGTACCATGGAAGAAACTCCAACAAGTATTTTCCCCTGGCTTATTTGGGCTTTTAGAAGCACTGAACTGAAAAGGGAAAGAATCATAAGAGAGATAATTATTCTTTTCATTTAAATAGGTTTTAGGTTTGCCTACTCTTAAGTTTTTCGGCATACACTCCTTACTCTGTTAAGGATTTTCGGGAAACTCCTGATATATAAAAATATAAAATGCACATCTTAACTACCAAGAAAAACAAACAAATACCAATGCTTTATTAGCAACTCTTCTCAGTATGAGATTTTTGATGAATTAGTCTTTAACTAAAAATAAATATAACATATTCCACAGCTCATGTAAATAATTTACATAACCAATAATTAACATTTCCTTACCATATTATTAAAATTTTACCCTGGAAAGCTTAAATTTGAATCTGTTGGAGAGTTTCATCAACTGAATTATTTGTTAATATCATATTTTTAAACAATGAATAAATATGTCTTTCTTATATTTTTCTTTTTTATATTGAATCTGTCACCTGTCGCGTCCCAGCAGGAAGATAACTTCAATTGCTTCACTATACTTGCAGGAAAGGATGCTTCAACTGATGGTTCCGTATTTATTGCCCACAACGAAGATAATTCCGGGGAAACCTTTGCCGACTGGCATAAAGTTCCGCGAATCAGACATAATCCGGGAACATTTCAAAAGTTACTGAGTGGCGACAGCATTGCGGAAGTTGCTGAAACCAATGCTTATCTCTGGCTTTCTGTTTCAAAATACAATGCGGAACAATACCTGAATGAATGGGGTGTAACAATCACCACGGATGCCAGCAGATCTAATGTTAAAGACGGGCAGGGAAGAATCGGACAATGCCTTAGAAGAGTGATGGCGGAACGGTCTCATTCAGCAAGAGAAGCGGTTCAAATAGCCGGTACATTAATCGAAAGTTATGGTTACAGCATGTCGGGAAGAATATATTCTGTGGCCGATCCCATTGAGGCCTGGGTACTTGAGGTCGTAAACGGAAAACACTGGATTGCCGAAAGAGTTCCGGACGATGAGGTGGCGCTGGTTCCTAATTATTATGTCATTCAAAATGTTGATTTAACCGACACCCTGAATTTTCTTGCATCGCCCGATATTATAGATTATGCGGTTCAGCAAGGCTGGTATAATCCTGAATCCGGCGGATCCTTTAATTTCAGACAGGCTTATTGCCGGCCCGACAGGCTGAATTCCATGACCAACATTGCCCGAAAATGGATGGCAATCAATCTGTTATCAGACAAACAATATGAGATTTATGATAATTTTCCGTTTTCGTTTAAACCAAAGCAAAAGTTAGATATTCAGGAGTTGATGCTTGTATTGCAAAATCATTATGAAGGAACCGAGTTTGAAATGAATCCTGCATACAATCATGGCGACCCACATAATAACACTACTACCATGCGTATTTGCAGTAAATACAATACATTCAGTACGGTGGTTCAGTTGCGCAGCTGGATGCCGGTAGATTTAGGTTGCGTGATGTGGATTGCTCCGAGGTTCCCATGTATACAACCTTATGTGCCCTGGTATTATGGGATAACAAAAATACCGACTGGATATGAAAATGAAAGTTACGAGGTTGCACTTGAAAATTACCTGGTAAAAGACCGGAATCTTCGGGAGCTTTTTCCTAACGCAGCTTACTGGGTTTTCCTGGATGTTGCTAATCAAACGTTGGAAAACTATGGCAAGAAAATTGGTTCCCTGAAAAAAAGTAAGCAGAAGTTCCAATCCAAAGAATTTAAAACCGTTTCACAAAAGGAGCAGGAAATCCTTCATACGTATCAAACAAATCCGAAGACTGCCCAACGAATGCTGACAGATGTAACCGGCTTATTTGCAGAAAGGGCATTGGCGATGACAAAAAAGAAGTTGCAGTAATAAAGAATACTTTTTTCATTCTTCCCTCGCTAACTGAGTAATTCGTTTTATAAATTCAGTTTTTTTATCTGTATACTCTTCCCTGTCGTATTTGTATTTTTCTACCAGCTGAGACTTTAAATCGCTGTAGTGACATGCAATCTCAGGATGTGCAATCAGATAATCCCTGAAATACAGTTCATCCCAGTCCCCTTTATATCGCACATGAATATGGTATGCCTGTCCTTTGAAACCCTCCAGGGTATATCCTTTGGCAAACATCATATGGGGTGGGGGATTTTCCGGCTGGGGAATAAAATGATAATTCAACATAGTTAATTTCTCCTTAATTAAATTGTTGTGTGTTGATTCAGGAATTTCAAGGAGCATATCGATAGTTGGCTTGGCTTTCAAATTTGGAATAGCTGTACTTCCTATATGTTCAATCCGAAGAATATTTTCTTCTCCCAGCGCATTTACAATTGCAATTTTTTCTGCCTGATACATCCTTCTCCACTCAGGATTGGGTTCTGAAATCTGAATTGGAAAAAGCTGTCCCAATTCCTTATCTGTCATTTCGCTTAATTGTTTACTCATATCAGAATTAGAGGTTTAGACAAAGATTTGTAAATCTACTTAAATAATAATTATTCAAAATTATCTGGCAACATTTTAATCATAGATCGAACAAATATGTTATCTGATTGATATACATTTATTTAAATGTAAAGAAATTGTATTATATATATATCAAGTCGAAGTTGGAAATTTCACTATTAATTAATAATTTAAACTGTCCTTAGAAACAATTCAAACAGCAGTGTTTAAAGACCTTTATAAAAAGCACAAAAATAAAAGTTAAAAAGTAATGATGTCTGATCTGGATAGATTTTTAAAAGAGCTGGACGATATTGAACAGGCAAAATTTGTGGGTTATAGAATTAATGATTTTCTGGAAGCCTCAAGAAAAAAGATCATTGAAGAAGTAAAAGGACGCGGATAATTATAAAGATTTAGAGGTTCTTTTCGAAAAAGAGATTTCAAATTAGATCGAATCAGGATTCAAATATAGTCGATGCGGTTCACCCAGATTTATTAAAGAAATCGATTTTGAATTAGGACACAAGAATTATAGTAGTTATGAAGTTGCTATTGAATCTATGCAGTGTAGAATTTGTGGATTCAATCCGGATAAAAACAATAAAAAAGGTATATTGAATATTTAATGAAAAAGATATGATGAGGTTTAAAATAACGATTGAAACCGGGGAATCTTCAGGATTGAATATAATACCTATTGATTATCAGTACCCGCTGGCATCGGTAATTTATAAAATAATTGAGAAAGGCGACAGCACTTTCAGTGAATGGCTGCACGAAACAGGCATTGAAGATGGCAATAAGAAATTCAAGTTATTTACATTTTCCCGACTTAAACCTCACAAATACAGAATAGAAAATGACCGATTAATATTGCAGTCTTCTTTGGCTGAATTTATTATCTCATTTTGCATTGATGGTTATGCAGAACCATTTATCAAAGGGCTCTTTACAGGCGCCTGTTTTGAACTTGGCGACAATGTAAGTCGTGTAAAATTCAATGTAATAAGAATTGAGAAGCTGCCAGATATTGCTTTTGGAGGGAAAAAAAGTTTTCGTTGTTTGTCACCTGTTGTTATCAGTTTCAGGCCTGAAGGAAGAAAATACCCTGAATATCTGAAGCCTGACTCGGAGCAATACAGAGAGCTGATTATAAAAAACCTTGTACAGAAACACAATGCTTTTTCAGGGAAAACCAAAATCGCTATAACTGATGAGCTGATGGAAAACTATATGTTTAAAATTACCGGAGATTACAGAAAAAAAGGAGTTACCATAAAACATGGGAAACCAGATGAAAGCAAAATAATTGGTTATGAGTATCAATTTGACTTAAACCTGCCCGAACCATTGATGCAGATTGGTTATTACGCTGGTTTTGGAGAGAAAAACAGTATGGGATTCGGGTGTGTGGAAGTTTTTGGACTTTAAAAACCTTGCGGGACACTAAAAACCTTGCAGGTTTCCAAAACCTGCAAGGTTTGAAAAAAGGAATATAAGGTTTCCAAAACCTGCAAGGTTTGAAAAAGGGAATATAAGGTTTCCAAAACCTGCAAGGTTTGAAAAGAAAAATATAGGGTTTCAAAAACCTGCAAGCTTTAAGAAACTAAATATGAACAAAATATAAAAAAATGCCTCTTTAAAAACCTGTCAGGTTTCCAAAACCTGACAGGTTTAAAGAATATGATTATTTAAATTATAAAACTATGCCCATAAAATACCATGCTTTTTATCACTTTTATAATCATGCAATAAGCAATGAAAGCCTGTTTCGAACAGATGACAATTTCTGCTTCTTTTTTGATAAATACCTGCAATATGTACAACCAATGGTCAGAACTTATGCCTATTGCCTTATGCCCAATCATTTTCATTTTATGATTCAGATCAGGGATGAAAAGGAGATCATTGATTTTTTTAATCAGGACAAAAACCTTGCAGGTTTTGAAAACCTGCAAGGTTTGTTGCAAGCAAAGATAAACAAACAATTCAGCAATTTTTTTAACTCATATGCAAAAGCCTACAATAAAGTATTTGACCGAAAAGGTAAATTATTCCGAAACAGTATGAAATTAAAGGAGGTAGACAATGAAGGTTATCTTAAAAAACTTATTCATTACATACATTTAAACCCTGTAATTCATGGTTTTGTTGAAAAACCTGAAGAATGGAAATATTCATCATTTCATGCATTCACTTCCGGCAAAAATACAATGCTCGAACGGAATGATGTAATAAGTATGTTCAGCGGTGAATCAGGATTCATTGAATACCATAAGCATAAGGTGGAATTGAGATTATTGGATGAGTTAGAGTTTTAGTACTTTGTAAAAAACCAGCGGGTACTAAAAAACCTTGCAGGTTTTCAAAACCTGCAAGGTTTGAAAAGAAGAATATAGGGTTTCCAAAACCTGCAAGGTTTGAAAAGAAGAATTTAAGGTTACCAAAAACCTGCAAGGTTTGAAAAGAAAAATATAGGGTTATCAATAACCTGCAAGTGTTATGGAATACCAACCCGCTTAGGGCGCACTAAAAGTTAATGATGATAAGATAATTAAATTAAAATATCCCTGCTGTAGATTCAATTATAATTAATAAAGTGTTAATATTAAATTCTTTAAATTATGGCAATTAAATTTAAAACAATACAGAAAGGCCAGCCGGGCGTAGCAGGCGACGGTGAAAAAAAGTTCAACGCATCAACCGTTAATGAAGGTGAAGTGACTATTGACGGAGTTACTAAAATGATAGAAAAGATCAGCACTGTAAGCGGGGCTGATATCAGGGCAGTTTTATATGCCCTGGTTGATGTCAGCAGCGATGTGCTTGGTGATAGCAGGATTGTCAGGTTAGGCGATCTGGGCAGCCTTCGCATAAGTATAAGCAGCGAAGGTAAGGCTACGGAAGAAGAGGTTAATAGCGGGTGCATTAAGAACGCCTCTGTTATTTTCACTCCCGGTACGAGGCTAAAAACCATGTTAGCATCGGCAAAATACCAGAAAGTATAATTTGCCGGTTTTTCTAACGTGGAAATTTTTTTTCCACGTTAGAAGTTACCCAATTCCACGGCAGGGAATTTTTTTTTCATGTTAGGGATTTTATATGGCACACTTGAAGTATGGCAGTTAAAAATTTCATAAAAGAAAAGTTAAAAAATTCTACAACCAATTAAATACAACAATATGGCTATTTCATATAAAACAGTAAAACGTTCAGAGCCTGGTAAACCAGGTGGTGGTAAATCATTTTATTCTCCGGCAATTGTAAATAACAGAATCATATCTGCATCGGAATTTGAAGAAATGATGACTAATAAAACAAGATTTTCAGGGGCAGATGTGGTTTATTTCTTAAAGGCTATGGAAGAATTGCTTATTGAGCAGTTTAAGAATGACAATATAATACATACCACTTTTATCGGTACTTTTTCTTTATCCTTAAAACAAATAAAGGCCTTACCGGAAAAAACCAAATATGATAAGGCTATAGAGCCCCGTATAAATTTTCGTGTATCAGTAGGGATAAAAAATGAAATGAAAAATGCAGAGCTGGTGCAATACAAAAGTGGCAAAAATAAAGAAGCAGGCAAAGAAGGAAGCAAAACTTAAAGGAGAAATAAACCCGGTAAACATATACATGCCTCAAAAGCCTCACCGTTTGTATAAAGTTAAACGGCTTAAACGAATAAACCTTTCAGGTTTTTGAAAACCTGAAAGGTTTTTAAGGATATGTAATGCCCGTTTCATTTTTTTTTCGTAATTTGTTCTGCAAGTTAAACTTCTTAACCTTAACCGGCTACGGCAGAAATATGAAACTTGCGGGGATGGGATTTTAAAGGGAATTTATGGCTATTAGGATTTTAACCTGAAAGAGAAGAAATGCTGGAGGGAAGTATTATTAGGGTTCACGTATTATAGATCTCTGGAATATGCCAGATTTCCGATACGAAATAAAAGTATATGCTTTGAAAGAGGATGTAAAATAGATTGATATTAATATGGAATATAAGCTTATAGAAAACTATTTCACAACATCTCTTTTTCAAGAGATAGTGCAAACCTACTTTGACACAGTTTTAGGAGAATTACTACAAAAGCATTCTATCGTTGAGGCAAAAGGTATGTTTGTGAAGAATAATAAGGTTATTAAAGATGATTTTGACATGCCTTATCATATTCATATATTGAATGGCTTAATTCCAAGTTTGCTTGTATATGAGAAATATCTGAATGAAAAAGATTGGATAAATACAAAAGATGCGGAATTGTACATTAAAATCTTTATTCTTGGATATACTTTTCATGATGCAAACAAATTATTAAACATCAACAGCTTACAGATTGCAATCAAGGAATTGGATAATAGTATTGACAAATACTCTTCTATAAAAATATTTTTTCCTGATTTTGATAAACACAAATACGATGTCTATTTCTTGTGTTTATCGGATGAGGATAGAACCAGTGTTTTAGCAAATCAATATAAAATAACTCTTAGCGAAACACATATAAAAGAGGTATTGGCTTTGCTATGTAAATGTGCTGATAGTATTGCTTCTAATCAAAACTTTGATTCCATTGAGGCCTTCTATAAATCCATATCAAAATCGCTTTCAATTATTTCAGGTATAAATACATTGCCAATTTCATATGTGGAAATTAATCCTAATCCATACACATTACTTAGTCAAAATATACTACAATCAGCAAGACAAGTGCTAGCTTTGTCAGGTAAAAAAGTATTTCAGGCTCTACGAAATGGCTTCGTATATTTTGGCGAAGACATAAATGAAAAGGAAGTTCGTCAGATACAGTTAAAATCTACGCAAGTTAGTAGTGATATTGACCCTATCGGTTTGACAAAAATTGATGCTCAAAAATGCAGTTTCGGATTTATTGGTTCTGTGGACTTTACGAAAGAAGTTTTAGAAAAGATAAGTTATGAGTATGGCGATAAGTTTTTTGCATTGTCGCCCAATGGTAAGGATAAAATAAAAAGTTTTGCGGAATTTGTAAACTTGAACACTAAGCTGATAGAAGCTTATAATTTGCCAATAAAAGTAAGCATTCAAAACGACAAATTATACTTGAATATTGATAATGAGAGTTATGAAGATTGGCATTTTAACTTTTTTAAATTGTATTGCTTAAATAAAATTCAATGGCTAAATGCAAAACAGAATTCAAAGTGGAAAGATAATTTTGAAGAGTGGCAAAAGAAAAATGTGGAATTGATTTCTGAAATCATACTTAATTCTGATAATGAAGAGAATGAAGTTACTATTGCTGATACTTTGACATTGAAAGGATATATAGAAGCGAATACAAATTCTTCAAGTTCCTTACTGAAAACTTATCTGAATATTATCAAAACCTATTCATTGATAATCGAAAAAGATGATGACGAAATAGAAGATTATATACAAGAACTTGAAAATGAAATAATCTCTTCATTTACAGGAGAACTGAAAGAAAATAATCTTGTGAAAGGTTTTTTTGCAAGGTACTTTAATTTCAAAGGAAATAACTCAATAGATGCCTTTGATGACTATAATCCTGTGATTCCTGAAAAAGGGGAAATGTGTGCATTTACTGGTGGAATAGGACTTAAAGAATACAAAGAAGATGTAGCGTTTTCAATGAAAGCAAGAGGGTTTAGCAATAGGACTATTACTTCATTAAATAATAATGCAAGTCATATCTCTGACTTATATTCTGAAGAAAACAAATTACGCAAATCAAACTTTTCTAATATAGATGCCAATATCGTAATTTATAATGATTTCTTTGAAACCACATTAGAAATTGATAGAGATATTTTAGCTGCTTGTGTGAAAGCCAAAAATATAAAGGTGCTTGAAGATACATCTATTCAATTTGATAAGAATGCCAAATTTTTGTACAATCTATATAATTTGAACTTTGACAAAATAGCACCGAATATTGAAAGCAATTTCTATTTTATTAGAAAAAATCTGTTGATGGTAAAAGAATTAGGCGTTCGCTCATATATCACAGGTGTCATGTCTCCTTATCTTCCACACAAAGAAGCATTCCGATATGAGAATGCACCAAGGTTTTTACAATTATTGGGTTGGAATAAAGTTCGTTTGATTGAAGTAAACAATGTTTTAGAAGAAATAAGTCTTGTCCTTACTCTTGGCTCAAGTAGATTAGACGGCAACTTATTGAAAATATCAGAGAATAGAAACGCTTATTTCTCTTTATATTATTTACTAAAAGAAGATGACAAAAAGAAAGTGTACGACAAACTAAGAAAATTCATTAATAACAATCCTAAATTATTTACCAGTATGACAGTAACAGAAAAATTAGCCGAACTGGCGATCAAAATCACATTGATTGGTTACAGTAGTAGTGGTTCCGAAGAGACATGGCTTATTCGAAAAGCCTTGGAATATGTTCGTAAAGAAATAAAACAAGGCTTTGGCAGAGAAGATGTAATCCAAAAAACTTGTGGAAGTATTTACAAGACCATGAGATTAGACTATGTGAACACTGATGCAATTAAGGAATTTGCAACAGCCGTATATGATGAACTCTTTGAGAAAGAGTGGAAAGGTAGGTTACCAAACTTAAACCGAGAAAAGGATTGGATATATCAGTTTGCATTTCTATATCGAGAGAAGTCTCTCGAAAAGATTGATAACATAACAGCAAATAAAATAAAGGATGAGCTTACAAAAAGCAATATTCCTCTCACAAAAGAAAATATTCTTATTTACTTGAAAAAAGAAAAGAAGGATAAATATGCAGACAAATACATTAATCAAATTTTAAACAATCAATAACCATGGAAGAGTTATTCAGAATTATCCCAAAGGCCTATTTTGTAGAAAATCTGAAAGATAATACATTAGGAACTATTAAAATTGCAATCCTTAGAGAAGTAACTGGAAATCTAATCATCAGAAGTAACTATCCTGATGAGACAATTACTTTTAAAGCTTCTGACACTAAAGATATAGTTGAAATTCCTGCTCGTAAATTGAAGAGTAAAGAAAAACTATTAGGATTAAAAATTTGCCGTGAGTTTGTTGTCATTGACAATGACTTCCGATACAATGTAATAAAGAAAAGCGCGCAATTGGGGAATCCGAACTCTATCCTTTTTGGCGATAGTGTTACTGAAAGTAATGATGCCGTCGGAATTACAAGCAGAGCTATTTATGACTGGGCTTACTCTTTAAGAGATGTAGGTGAAATAACAGGAACATTGCAACACAACGCGCTAAGCGAAGGTGGTACGATGTGGAATGAAGAAGAGGGAAAGTTAAGACAATCCTTATTTCAAGTTCAATACATTAAACCCGGTACATTTTTCCCTCATTTTATTACTGTGGAAAATGTTACTCCCGAATTATTCATTCATTTATTGACTTGCATTCTTTTTGAAAATCGTTACGGTGCACAAAGTACAACTTTGAGTTCCAATATTAAGAACCATATTCTTGGCTTTGGATTGTCTAAGTTTGAACAACCGGTTAATAGTTACAGCATCTCAATACATTGGGATGCAAGTAAAGAAGTAACAGTAGAGAATGTACAAACATCTATTAACTCGACAATGGAAGCTACCTACGGAAACGATAACTATAAAAAATCGGATGAAGTTATCACATTAATCAATAAATTATGGAATGATGATGATAAAGTGATTCTTGATGGGTATTACAAAAAAGCAAAAAGTGACTGTATTCAATTTCTGAAAGATATAAAGGTATGCAAGTAAAAGCAATAAAATTGACCCTGTTGAATCATTTGTTTTATTATACCGAAGTTTCAGGGGGCTCAACTTCTGCTTCGGTGACAGGTTCGTTTATTGGCGATTTAGCATTAACTTATGCTTTCAATAGATGTCTAAATAAAAGCCAAAACGCTTATGATTTTCGGAGCAAACCCGAGTATTCAGAGATTAAGGACTTTGGATTTTATTGTACAGTTGCGAAACCGATAAAAATGAATGTAGGTAAGACGGAAAATTATATCCGTAATACTTTGTTTAATGTGGATGGATTTATAGATGTCGACCGGATAAATAAATCAGGAAAATCACCTTTTAAGAATTTCAGACAGGTACAGGGTATAAGATTGGGAACTGAATTTATTGCCTTGTTTTTATCAAAAGAGCAAACAGAAATACCTGTGACGTTAAGAATAGGTACGGGAAAAGAGACATTAGTCAAAGTAGAGGAAATAGATCCAATTGTCGCGGCTAATGATTTCTGGTTAAATGCTTATACCTTAAAGATTGTATTCAATAATCTTGACTCTGCGATAAAAATTATGATGGACGAAAAGAAGCCAAACTTTACTTATGTGCTTGAAAACTATAATTTAGTAAAACGATTTTCAGTGGGCAACATCATAGAAATCTTTAATCCATTCTTTTAGACTGATGGATAAATTCACTATAAAAATAAAACCACAATTTATAAAGCTGACTGATGAGAAAGAAACCTTTCCAAACGGAATGGAATGTTTTTTACATAAAGTTCAGAAACGAATGAAGTTGAATTATGCTACGTTTCCAGAATTTATCATCATCACTGCACCAACAGGAACGGGAAAGAGCTATGCCTTTCCTTTTCCTGTAATTAATTCGAAAAAGAATCAAAAACCTTTTGATGAAGGAAAGATAAGAGGACTTATTGTATTGCCAACAAATACTTTAATTGAGGAGCTAACTGAAAATTTTTCAAAAACATATCCATTTTTAAATATCAAAAAAATAACAGGAAAGACATTAGATGAATTTGCTGTCAAGGGTTTTGATAGATGGCTAAAAGTAATAGAATTATGTAAAGGCGATACAGATTTAGTTATCACAAATCCTGATATAATCAACTACGCCATGCATGGAGGATATCATCAAAATACCTGGCAGAATACGGGACGAAAAGAGTTTCATAATTTCCTTGAATGCTTTGGATATATAGTTTTTGATGAGTATCATTTATATGATGAAAGTCAGATTGCCAACCTGTTAACATTAGTCTATTTAAGAGATGTCTTTTTGAACGAGAATAATCGAATAAAATTCTTTTTTGTTTCTGCCACTCCTGAGAAAGCATTGAAAGAGATACTTATTAATAAGGATTACGCGGTAGAGGAAATTATTGAAGAAATTGTTGATGATTCTCATAATTCCAGAGCAATTCATGGAACTATTGAAGTTGATTTTTGCTCTGCAACAAATATAAGTTCACTTGTCTTTGAATATATATCTGAAATAACTGAAGTGTTAAAATTAGGAAAGAAAATTTTGATTGTTTTGGATAAGCTTAACGAAGTTCAACTTCTAGCAGTGAAATTAAAATCACATTTCCCATATCAAAATATATATCAAAGTACAGGATATGTAACTAAAGAAGAATCA
This sequence comes from uncultured Bacteroidales bacterium, assembly GCA_963781805.1. Taxonomy (GTDB): domain Bacteria; phylum Bacteroidota; class Bacteroidia; order Bacteroidales; family UBA10428; genus JAFGPL01. The sequence goes on along the minus strand of CAWAHF010000004.1, from coordinate 1,873,855 downwards.
CAACAAGAACTGATAGACAAAGCCAGTATAATAATTGCCACAAATAAAGCAGAAGTTGGCGTAAATTACAATGTTGAGTATTGCATAATGCAACCAGGTAAATATTACCAAAATCTAATACAGAGATTTGGTAGAATATCAAGAGGTAACTTAAATGGGAAAGTAGTAATCTGCTTTGATAATGTGAAATATAACTCTTCGAAAAGAGCTTTTAAAGGAATTAATGAAGTTACATATTATGAGTTTCTTGATAAAATTCAATCAGTAATTCAGTCAAAAAAGTTTTATTCAGAAAGAGTTCCATATTATCAAGGTGAATATGTTTGGTGTATTGAAAGAAATTTAAGACAGCAAAAGGGGGCATATAATTCATTAAAGTATCTAAAGGGAAGATTAATTGAGACGAATTTTTTCAAGAATCAAGAATCATTTAGCAGATATAAACTATTCTCTGAGATTGATAAATATATTTATTCTTTAAAGAAAATGTTTCCTAATGGTATTACGTCTATAGCTTGGTGTGATTGGTGGGAAAACTATCTGAATACATTTCTTAGTTTTAGAGACAATTCAATTGTTGTTCAGATTATAGATTGGTCATTGAACATTGAATTATCTTATTCTCTTGAATGGATATTGCAATACAAAGAAATACTTGACATCGAGTACATAAAACACGAGAAATATATCACAAGAAAATACACGGTTGGAAATTTAAAAGAAAGAGATAAGGATATCCAATACCAAGTCAATACTATTCCAAGTATTGGTGCAAAAGAGAATGAATTTTTAACTGCCAAAGAGATATATGATTTATCAAACGTATTTGAAAAACGAATCAATTCAATTAAAGAGAAAAACAAGAAAGGAGTGGAAACAATAAATCAAATGCAACTCGAATTATTGGAAAAAATAAAATTATTAGGTAAAACATTTAATAGAAAAAGATTAAACATAATTGACATAACTGGCAATGAACAATTTATATAAATTTTTTTTTGATTTATAATAATATTAAAATACTAGACAATTATTACTATTCATAGTGCATGGCATTTTCATTATCTCCCGCAAATACGATTCCGAACTCGGCCTGCAACTTAACCTGGATGAAGATATGATTCCAAAAGAAATTAATATTTTATAGTTCAAACCTTGCAGGTTACCAAAACCTGCAAGGTTTTAGTAAAAAAATATCATTATGCCCACCGGAACCCACTTCAACTACTACATGATATGCCACCGCAAACTCTGGCTTTTTGCCAACGGCATCAATATGGAGCATACCAGCGACCTGGTGTATGAGGGGAAGCTTGTCCATGAAACCACCTATCCCCAGCGCTCCGAACGCTACAGCGAAATACAGCTCGACGGTGTGAAAATAGACTACTACGATGCCAGAAACAAAGTGGTGCACGAAGTAAAGAAAAGCGACAGCCACGAGGAAGCCCACGAGTGGCAGGTAAAGTATTACATATACGTGCTGGAACGCAATGGTATGGAAGGCGTAACCGGTATACTCGAATACCCCAAACTGCGCGAAACACGCGAAGTTGTTTTAAGCGACAGGGACAGGGCTGAGATCAGGGAATTTGAAAAAGATATTGAAAACATTATATGTTCAGAAATAAGCCCCGAAAAGCTGGAACAGAAAATGTGCAAACATTGCAGTTACTTTGATTTTTGCTGGAGCGGGGAGGAATAATTTTATTTTAAACCTTGCAGGTTTCCAAAACCTGCAAGGTTTACACTTCGAATAAATATTTATCAATAAAAATATAACTTTGACCTGACAGTATTAAAAAAAATAGAAAACGCTAAATCCACTAACTATGCAGCGATACATCGAACAACTAATCGTTGATATTCATCAGGCAACCTGGCAAATTCGTCCACCCCGGGAAATATGGGATCATGCCGATACTAACTCCGAATTGGAGATCGAAGATATGGAATATGTCGAAAAATATATGTATGGCGATAAGGAACCAATTTCGTCAATCACAGGGATACGTACCGAATTGCTTCCGGTTCCTGATAAATTAACACAAGAACAACAAGCGCTCCTGGCTGTGGAATTGGAAAAATTATTACAACACTTTAATTTCTATCTCGATTTCCCCGTAAACTACCCATCAAATATGCGTTATCCATTTATCCGAAGCTTTTGGGAACAAGAGGAGGTAGCCTTATCCTTTGGCGAAAACCATATTGAATTTTGCAGCTACGAAGAGGAACATTGTCCTTTTTCCGGATATTGTAATACATGTAAGGAGATAGCGCTGCAAATGGAATTCGATAATAAGAAAGAGAACCATGTTAACGATAATTTGGATGATGATGAATTACCATTTTGAATTGTTACGCATCAAAAAGAAATAATGATGTATACGATATACAAAATATTTCATACTGTCCATTTCATAGCTGTGTACTAATTTTGCACAATTATATAATTCTAATATAAACCTCATGCACCTTACAACTTTCGAAAACGAGATACCTGGTATTATCCTGCAGCGCGGTAAAAGCTATTATGAAGATGGCGCGGTTACCGACCTCCAGGATATGGAAAATGGTCAATATTTTGCTATCGTGGAAGGAAACGACGATTACGAAGTTGACCTGAGGCTTAGCGATGATGGCGAAGCGCTCGATTATTCCTGCAACTGCCCTTATGATGGCGGAATATGCAAACATGTAATTGCAGTTCTTTACCGGATAAGGGAAGAAGTCCTGGTAGGCCAGCCACCGGAAAAAGCCAGCGGACAAAGTACATGGAAGAATATTATCTCTGTTGTCCCCGAAGATAAGCTCAAAAAATTTGTGAAAGAAATGCTGATGGGTATTTACAAAAAACAAAACAACACAAAAGAATTAAGAGCAATAGCCAAAGAACTCTATTATTCCGGTCGTTATGAAATGAAATATTATCGTGAATACAAAACCACCTTTGGGAAGGAAGAATGGGACGCCGAATCAGATAAAATTATCAGCTTGCATAAAAAAGAAAAAAGTAGCGGTTATCCGTCTTACTACTTACCTTCCAACCTTGCCAACGTTTATATTGAAGAAAAAATGTGGGGAGAACTGTACGGATTACTGCAAAATAATATAAATATAAACTCCCTGCTGCAATACGGCCATTACGTTGTAAATGACTATGCGCCCGGGCTTGTACAATTGTATAATGAAGCTATTGAGAAGGCAGCAGAAAGAGCATCGGACAGAAGGGGTTACCACGAGATAGCAACATACATTTTAAAAATGGCAAAAATTCCCGGCGGTAATAGTACTGCAAAACTACTAACAACCAGGCTGATTGAAAAATACAACAAACGTCCCGCAATGAAAGATGAACTTACGAAAAATAATGATAATTTTTAATACAATGAACAAACAACAAAATCTTTCACCTGAGAAGTACATTATTACAAAAGGTAACGATTTGCCTTTTAATGAGTGTTTTATCAATAATGATTGGAAAGAAAGCGGGATGGCATCAATTGCAATTAGTAAAAAAATGCCATCAGGCAAACTTATTATTGGTATGTATATGGTTGATGTCTTTTGTCTGGGTTTAAAAAACACACTCTTTAAATTTGCATTGGATAACAATGGATACACCGATTTTATAAATGAAATAAATCAACGTTACTCATTAATAAAATGCGATCTTACAGAAGCCCATAATATCATTTACGGGGCAATAGATTTTGCAGAGGAATTAGGCTTTAAACCAAATAAAGATTTTAAAATTACCGAATTTCTCCTTAATAGCGATTTAATTACCGATGGTATTAATGAAATAGAATTCGGCAAAGATGGAAAGCCAGTTTATTTTGCAGGCCCTTATGATGATACCAAAAGTATTATCGGGATTCTTGAAAAAAGCGTAGGTAAGGGGAATTTTGATTTTGTGCTGCCTGATAGCTTATTTTAAAGCAAAACCTGTCAGGTTTTCGAAACCTGACAGGTTTAAAAAACAAAAAATGAAAAAAACCTACTACCTTTTTAATCCCGGCCGCCTCTCGCGGAAGGACAACACCCTGAAGTTCACTCCGGTTGATGAGCATGGCAATGAACAACAACCTAAGTATCTTCCGGTTGAAGGAGTTGAAGATCTTTATATATTCGGGGCTTTGGATACAAACAGCGCCATTTATAATTTTCTTGGTAAAAGCGATATCCCTGTACACTTTTTCGATTATTACGAAAACTACACCGGCTCTTTTATGCCAAAAGATTACCTGTTATCGGGCAGAATGCTGCTTACCCAAACCAGCTATTATACCGATAAAAAGAAAAGGCTGGTTATTGCCGCGAAATTTATCGAAGGGGCATCTTTTAACATGGTTAAAAACCTGAAGTATTATAACAACAGGGGTAAGGATATGGAACCATTGATAGAAATTATTGAAGGGTATAGGTCAAGAATTGAAGAAATGCATAATACCGAAGAGTTAATGGGTTTGGAAGGAAATATCCGCCAGCAGTATTACGAAGCTTTTAGTTTAATTATTAACGATTTTAAAATGGGCAACCGCACCAAGCAACCGCCGCAAAACGAAGTGAATGCCCTAATTTCTTTTGGCAATATGATGTGTTACAGCCAGTGTTTAAGGGCGATACACCAGACGCAGTTAAATCCTACAATAAGTTATCTGCATACACCGGGCGAAAGAAGATATTCTCTTGCATTGGATATTGCAGAAATTTTTAAGCCCCTGCTGGTTGACAGGGTGATATTTAAAATATTAAACAAGAAAGAAATTCAGGCAAGGCATTTTGATAAGCAATTAAATAAATGTCTGCTCAATGATAACGGGAAAAAAATATATGTTCAGGCATTCGAAGAAAGGATGAATGAAACCATTCAGCATCGCACGTTGAAGCGCAGCGTAAGTTACAAACACCTTGTAAAGCTTGAATGTTACAAGCTATCGAAACACCTGCTGGGAATGGAAGAATATAAACCGTTTAAAATGTGGTGGTAAGCCATAACAAAACCTTGCAGGTTTCCAAAACCTGCAAGGTTTTAAATAAAAAATCATGTATGTTATATTAGTTTACGATATCAACAAAAAGCGTGTGGGCAAGATGCTCAAGCTTTGCCGCAAATACCTGAACTGGATACAGAACTCGGTATTTGAAGGAGAAATTACAGATGCCAAGCTCCTGGAGTTAAAATACAAGGCAGGGCAATTAATGGAGAAAGATGAGGACAGCCTGATTATTTTTAAAAGCCGCAACGAAAAGTGGCTTGAAAAAGAAATTGTGGGACATGAGCGCAATCCGCTTAATCAGATTCTGTAAAAGGTTGTCGAACATAACTTCGGACTGCTGGTTTTGTTGCAGCAAGTCCGGCAACATTTTAAAATTTGTTCTTTGACATGTTGGTTTTAAAGACATTTACAAATGTTGTCGAAACCCGGCAATTTTTATATATTTACCATTCGACGACTTTATACATTGTTTTGTTGGATAATATAAGTTCTTAAATTGTTGATAAACAATTTTTTTCATTGATTTTTCAAACGGCTTTTAATCGCACCATAGTGGAATTGAAATTGTATATGCCTGTCTGCACGCCATGAATTCTGTTGACTTTTAATCGCACCATAGTGGAATTGAAATAAGTTTATCTTCAATTTCATCTTCAATGAGGTAATGCTTTTAATCGCACCATAGTGGAATTGAAATGTAAATAACTCCCCTTTGTGCCTGAGGATGATCATACTTTTAATCGCACCATAGTGGAATTGAAATAAGCGAATGGGAGTAGCTGAAAATCCCAAAACAATACTTTTAATCGCACCATAGTGGAATTGAAATCTTAGTCCTTTTGATCCGGTTTATATGGATTGCGACTTTTAATCGCACCATAGTGGAATTGAAATGAATTTTTTCATATCATATTTTCGGATAAATAAAACCTTTTAATCGCACCATAGTGGAATTGAAATCAAATCATTGAGCGTATTATAAACAACTCAGTAACGGCTTTTAATCGCACCATAGTGGAATTGAAATCTTGGAACGGATACAGTATTCAGAACTCTTTATGCTTTTAATCGCACCATAGTGGAATTGAAATTTTACAGGATATAATATAGCATCAAAGCATAATACAGCTTTTAATCGCACCATAGTGGAATTGAAATATCTAATATCATACAGCCAGCAGCAGGCAATTAAGACTTTTAATCGCACCATAGTGGAATTGAAATACGAGGGATAGAACAACGTGATGAATATTTGAAAGACTTTTAATCGCACCATAGTGGAATTGAAATATTAATATTGGTGATTTTGATACTATCAACTTTGTCTTTTAATCGCACCATAGTGGAATTGAAATTATTTGAAATGCAATTCGTGGCGCAACGAAAAGCACTTTTAATCGCACCATAGTGGAATTGAAATGAAACAACTGTTGATTTTTTTATTCGCAATTTAAGACTTTTAATCGCACCATAGTGGAATTGAAATGAAACAACTGTTGATTTTTTTATTCGCAATTTAAGACTTTTAATCGCACCATAGTGGAATTGAAATAGCTTACATTACAATGATTGAAAAAAATAAACGACTGCTTTTAATCGCACCATAGTGGAATTGAAATATTACTTATTCAGAATACCTGCCCAGCTTCAAAGACTTTTAATCGCACCATAGTGGAATTGAAATGTATTAAAACAATTAAACAAGAGTTTTACAAAAACCTTTTAATCGCACCATAGTGGAATTGAAATGGATATCACTCTTGAACATACCGAACGAGGAGTGACCTTTTAATCGCACCATAGTGGAATTGAAATAAGTTTGATTTTGGCAGCGAAATAGTTATTGAGATAGCTTTTAATCGCACCATAGTGGAATTGAAATCTGTTTCAACCGTAACCGATTCAATCTCTTCTATTTCTTTTAATCGCACCATAGTGGAATTGAAATAATGTTATGGTGAAAGAAGAATAATAATAAGACAATCCTTTTAATCGCACCATAGTGGAATTGGTTCGTTGTAATTTTTCTAATCAAAAATCCCGGTTTAGTTTTTTTGGAAGGGTAAAATGTAATCTAATAAGAATTGTGCTCCTTCCTTCCAAAAAAGCTAAACCGGGATTTATAAAAATCAACGCCCCTTCATACGCCCTCCCTGGTCGGAGTTTATAACTCAGGCTTCTTCATGAAGGATTAAAAAAAGCCGGAGTTATAAACTCCAGCCTTAACAATTTAAAAAACTTATTATCACTCCTGAATCACTTTCTTACTTTTTGGGAATTTGATACGGTAACCGAAGAGAATCTCTTTTTCTTCGTTAGGTTTTAGTTCGAGATTCCAGGTAATGATACCTGTTTTGTTGTCATAGCTTGCTTCATTGCCAACAATAGGTTCCGACTGAATATAATCTTTGGCAGCAATAGGATACTGGTCCTGCAACTGCAGTTTTACAGGTTCGTTTTTAGTATTCTTTACGGTTATTTTAAAATTCTTCTCAATGGTCTTATTGGCGCTTATGGCTTTAGCCTGTTCTTTGTCTGAGACTTTTTCGCGTTTTACCACAATCTTTTCATCGTTACCAAAAGAAACATCAAGCGTATCGCTATAATTACCGAATTTCATATCCATGTTGCCCAGGTAGGTTCCCTGGTAGAACAATCCGGCATTTCCCGGTTTAAGCATATATTTGCCATAGCCGCTGATTCCTGCCTGCAGGTAAACCTCGCGGCTGAGTTTGGGCACACATTTGTATACATAATCCGATGCCAGTTTCAAATCATCAACCACAGCGGTATAATCCTTTCCATCTGACGGAATGCTGTATGGTATCTTCACCTCCATCTCTTCATAATTTTCATCCATATCTTCCTGATCTTTGATAACAAAATCTTCAGGTTCCAAATCCTGTTTTACGGGGGAAGCTGAATAATCATCGCTACGACTGGTTCCATATCCGATTACAACTATTTCTTCCAATTCTACTATATCCTCTCCCAGAACAAAATTTATCAGCGGGCTGTTGGCTTCGGTTTCTATACCCTTATATCCTATATAGTTACAAACCAATGTAGAATTGGGCTGGTCAATTCGGAGGGAATACCTGCCATCTAAATCTGTAATTGTACCGATGGTAGTGCCTTTAATTACTAGAGTTACTCCCGGTAAAGGATAGCCGTTTACATCGGTAATTTTGCCTGTAATTTCTCCTTTTTGAAAGTCCGAAGTGACACCATTGGGCTTTATTGCCTGGGAGTTGCCGGCTCCGCCCCTCGATTGATTGTTCATCTTTTTCATTGGCTCGATGTACCAGGGTTGTAGTACCTGCAACCTGTCGGTAAGATATGGATTTTTAGTGGACAACACCAGTTTTACATTGTCCCAGTCCTCACCGGTATTCTGATTAATCTCGGCTTTGTATGAGAGGGTGACAGGATTCTTCAGATTGTTTACCCGTAAGTCGTACGATGGTTTCCAACCGGCATTCTGGGTGATGTACTGTAATTCGAGGTTTCCTCTGCCGGGTTTGTCAGCAAACACTTGTACCACAACCTCCGAAATCCATTTGTCCTGCGGTGAACCGATAGAAGAGATCTGATTAGTCAGGGTCGTCAAATTGGTTTTGTAATCATTAATTTTTCGTTCTGATATTAGTATGGCCCCGCTGATTTTATCAAACTGTTCTCCAAAATAGTTTACCAGATTTTTCAATTCGTCCAGTGTCCAGTAGTTCTCTTTGCTTTCGGCTTTGGGTGTATTTCCCTGAATCAGGGCTTCCTGTTTTTTGAGAACAGCAAGGTGTCGTTCTTCCGATTCGAGCATAGTGCTTACGTTGCTTTTTTCTGTCTGAAGCCTGTTGATTTCTCCCGAATTATCAGGGCCTTTCAGGTAATTTCTCCGGTGCATAACCGACAATATGTAAAAATCACCTTTCGATTTAATCCGGATGGTTTTGGTGTCGATGCTCCATGGGAGGTCTTTCAGAGTAATAACCGATCGGCCGGGAACCACATTGAAAGATGCTTCACGCACTACCTGTGCTCCCTGAACGAATACTTTTACTTCTTTAATTTTTGAACTTACAGATTGTTCAACATCTCCTGCAAAGCTCAGCATAGATGAGCCCAGGAGAAAACCGGTTATAATGACTGACTTTTTCATACGATTGAAATTTGTGTTTGTAAATAGTTACTTTTTCAGTAAGACATTTCCTGAAAAAATCACCCCTAAATCTAGCAGTACTATTTTACAATGTACAGATGGGATATTACTTTTTTTGAACAGAAATTGCCATTTAGCAGATAACATCCCGCCGGAATATCCGGCAGGTATGCGATAATATGTTGTCCGGGAAGAAAATTCTTATTTTCGAAAATTTTGGTAACAATTTGACCTGTCATATTGGTAATTTCAAGCGTAACATTGCCTTGTTCTTTTAAATAGAATTCAATACTTACTTCTCCGGTTGCAGGATTAGGATAGATTTTTATTTCGGGCTCCTCGTTGTACTTATTTTCATTATAAGATGTCAAACCCAGGATGGATGGTACCACATAATCGTTAATCAGAAATCTCGCATCTTCCCTGTGTTTATCCGTTCTACAGGTTATAGCAACAACAAGATCCAAATCGGGAACAACATAAATAAATTGTCCTCCGTATCCACCGGCAAAAAAGACATGGTATCCATTGTTTTCGGTAATCCACCAGTTATAGCCGTATTTTTCATGATGCGGACTTCCTCCCTCTGAGTGAGCAATTGTGGAGGTGGAAACAAACTCGGGATCGACAAGTGTATCACCATCCCATATCCCATGATTCAGATACAAAAAGCCGAATTTTAACATATCTCGCGGACAAAACCACGAATTGTGGCCGCCATAACTGTAGCCTAATCCATCAGACGGCCAGTAAAAGTTCGAAATTCCAAGTTTTGGAAAAAGCTCTTCATTGGCAAACTCCCTGGCATTTTTTCCGGTCTTTTTACTAATGAATGCCGATAACATGTGCGATGCCGGGGTTGCATACTTGAACTGTTCACCCGGATCGGCAAAAAATGGTTGGCTAAGATAGAATCGTATGATATCCGATTGATACATGGAAACGTCGTCATTGTTGGTAATTCCGGCGGTAAATGTCAGCATATGTTCAATTGTCAGCTGATTTAGACGGGGATCATCGTTTGATTCGGCATACTCCGGGAAAAAATTCATAATTTTTTCACCGGGACTATCAATCATATGCTGCTTAAGCAGCATTCCGATCAATATGCTGGTGATGCTTTTGGTGGATGAGCAAAGTATATGATATTTGTCTTTATTATAAGTGTTGTAATATTTTTCAAATACCAGGAAGCCGTTCTTAACGATCAGGAAAGCATCAACATAAGGCATAGATGATTCAATCGTCTGTTGCATATTACCCAGCCAATCCGTATTCATTCCGCTTTCTTCCGGTGTTTTTGTTTGCCAGTCAGATGTTGGCCAGTAATCCCTAACCTGTGAAAAACTATTGATTTCAGTCAGATGAAAAATCAATAACGCTCCTAGTATAAGTTCTTTTCTCATTTATAAAATATATTATGACCTAAAAGTATAAATTAAGTTGACAAATAAGAAAAAATGAAGAGCTATTCTATTGCGGCTCACATTTAATTTAATCTAAAATTCAAAGCAGAAAATTAAATTATCACACGCAACTTTTTACCATATAAATTGTTTATCCTCAATTAGTCAACAATCAAATCTAAAAATCATGCATACATCTCATATTGAAAAAAAGTACTGGCAGGTTGCTGTTATCGGAGCCGGCCAGGCTGGTTTGTCTACGGGTTATTATCTGAAAAAAGCAGGGGTAGATTTTATTATTCTTGATGAAAACGAACATGCAGGGGATTCATGGAGAAAACGGTGGGACAGTCTTGCACTATTCACTCCTGCCCAGCACGACGGGCTTCCGGGAATGCTTTTCCCTGCTAAGAGAGGAAGTTTTCCAACAAAAGAAGAAGTTGCTGATTATTTTGAAAAGTATATTCAAACATTTTCTTTGCCTGTTAAGTCTGGCGTTAAGGTTAATCAACTTAATTTTGTTAACGAAGTATTTCAACTTCAGACTACTGCAGGAGAAATTGAAGCAGAAAAAATTGTTGTAGCCACGGGTACTCATCCTTATCCTTATATACCTGCCTTTGCCAGGGGTTTATCAATGAAAATTCACCAGTTGCATTCTGCAAATTATAAGAATCCGGAATCACTTCCGGACGGAGATGTGCTGGTTGTTGGAGCAGGAACTTCAGGTCTTGAGATAGCGATTGAAGTAGCAAAAACACATAAAACTAATATCTCGGGGAATCCCACTTTTCACATTCCTGACAGACTTTTAAAATACGGGGGAGAGCTTTATTGGTGGTTAATTAATAACCTGCTAACCATAAAAACGCCTGTTGGCAGAAAAGCCAGGCAAAAAATTCTGCACAGTGGCGGTCCGCTTATCAGGGTTTCAGTTAAGGATTTGCATGTCGCGGGAGTTGAGCTTGTTCCCAGAGTAAAAGGTGTTCATAATGGATTACCCGAGCTGGAAGACGGTAGAACACTTCAGGTAACGACAATTATCTGGTCGACCGGATATAAACCTGATTTTTCCTGGATTAAAATGAATCTAACCCTGGAAGATAGATGGCCTTTGACAAACAGAGGTGTTTCGATAGATAATGACAAATTATTTTTTGTTGGGTTGCCATTTCAGTTCGGATTGACTTCGGGTCTCATTGGAGGTACTGGTAGGGATGCATATTATATTTCGAAACTTCTATCCAGAACTTCACAAAAACCTGTTGAAAATGTGGTTCAAGCGGAGGCTGTATAATTTGTATATTTTATTTTTTCAGGGATTATTTTATGTTTTCCTTGAATTCCAGATGTTTAAGTAAATATTAATTTCTAAAACTTACTAAGATGAAAAATTTAAAGCTTACAATTGTTACAGGAATATTTTTAGTACTAATACTTAACTCATGTCAAAAGGATAATTCCAGCATTCCTGATTATTACCAGCCATTAATTGGCAGTTGGAAAGTGGAACAGGGTCTTACCGATGGACAATATATAATATTCAATCAGGATAAATATTGTTATGAACTTTTTATGCAGGAGTATAATTTTAAGACTGTTGAAACGGCATTAGTTCAGGCAAGTAATGGACAGGTGTTTTTTGACGGAGGTCAATTTGCTTCCAGTCTTTATAATTTTAAGATTTCTCATGATACCCTCTATCTCACCCGTCCTGATAATACGATTATTGCATCCAGAACTACATCTGCACCAGTAGTCAGTGATTGGGTAACCGAATTAAATGTTTCCGGTGCTTTTAATGCCCCGTTACAATTAAGATCTGATATTGCATACGATGGGGGAATTATCTGGTTCGGAAATGGTTATGATAGCGATTACTTATATAAAATAAGTCTTTTGAACGGATCTCTTGACAGTATACCGACTACCCAATCTGCCTGGGCTGTTGAAAGAGATAATACGGGTCTCTGGGTTTCAAATGATGGATATGATAAAGTTACCAAAATTAGTAAGACTACAGGTTCTACCATTTTTACGAGTATAAGTCTTGGCTCCTGGATTTATGCCATTGCATGGGACGGACAGTATTTATGGTGTTACAGCAATAGTGAAAACACTTTATATAAATACGATCCGGTTGGTGATGACATTATTTCGAAAATTACGTTCAACAATAATCATGAAATATACGGACTTACCTATAACAATGGTTATCTTTACGTTACCTTTGATGGTGATCTTGCCAAATGTTCATTGACTCCTTTTAAAGTTATAGAAACCTATACACTTAAAGACTATTACCTATATGGGATTACGTATGACGGGACTAATTTTTGGTCAAATGCGTATAACACTATGACCAATAAATATCTGATTGTAAAGCTGGAATTTTAACCGGTTTTTGGAGTAGTCAGAAAGGTAATTAATCAATAGATTATTTCAGCATAGAGTGAGGGGCTTGGGTACTTAAAACTCGAACCCCTTAACTTTATATAACCAGGCATCTGTGGTTATTCTGTTTAGAATGAGATAATAAACCTACTATCGATTTGGTAAATGCATAGCAGACTTTTTTTAATCACAATTTCTTTCATTTATTAACATTTAAGTAAAATATACCCGCTTTTAGGTCAAAATCCGGATTTAGACCTAAATATATTATTGAGAAAAAGAATCAGCGCTTTCTAAAAAGAATAAAAATTGTATTTTTACAATATATTCTATAGTTGGAAGCAAGTTATTCATTGATTTATGATTAGAAGAGAGGACAAATCCTATGCAATTTTTTCGTTTGAAAAAACTGATCGGATAAATCTTAAAAATGCCAATAGGTTTAAAATAAAAGTTTTGCGGGCAATTATAAGTCCAAAGATAACATCGATAATTGTTGATCTAAAAGGACTGGAGTTTATGGACACCTATGCAGCCCAGGTTTTGGTAACACTTCGTAAATTTGCCTGGAAAAAGAAAAAAAAGTTTCTGCTTAAAAATGTTACTCCTGAATTTAAGGAGATCATTGACTTATTAAAGCTTGAGAAGGATTTTAAAATTATTGAAGATTAACTTATTCTAAAATCTTCAATGTTCCTGTTGAGACTCCTTTATCCATGTGTCAACCTTTTTTTCCAAAATATTTAAAGGAATACAGCCTGTTTCCAGTATAGTATCATGAAACTTTCTGATATCAAATTTATCCCCGAGTGTGGTTTCAGCTCTGGCTCGCAGCTCTTCAATCTTCAGTTCACCTATTTTATAGGACAATGCCTGTCCCGGACCTGCCATATATCGCTCCACCTCAGCAATAATCTCGCTTTCGGGCGAAGCCTCATGTTCTAATGAATACTGAATAGCCTGTTCCCTGCTCCAGCCTTTTACATGTATACCTACATCTACTACCAGCCGGATGGCACGGTGCATTTCGTAACTTAACATTCCAAAGTATTGATAAGGATTCGTAAACAATCCCAGATCTTTACCTAAAGATTCGGAATAAAATGCCCATCCTTCGCCGTAGGCGCTATACCAGAGAGCTTTCCTGAAATCGGGCAGTTCTTTGTTTTCCTGTTGAAGAGATATCTGAAAGTGATGGCCGGGAATTACTTCATGCAGGAAAAGATCCTCGTCGGCAAATATATTGTATTTGCTGGCATCAGGAATGGGTACATAAAATACTCCCGGTCGTGAACCGTCTAACGTTCCCTGGTTATACTCGGCGCTGGCCGAATTTTCCCTGAATTTTTCAGTCCTTTTTATCTCAAAAGGGGTCTTGGGTATAATATCAAAAAGTTTTGGCAGGTTTGGTTTAATTGTCTGGTAAATCCTTGAGAAGTGTTCAAGAATTTGTTCCGGTTTCGTATAGGGCATCAGTTCCTTGTCTTTTCTGATAAAATTGAAAAATGATTTCAAATCTCCTTTGAATCCTACCTGTTTTTTTACCGCCTCCATTTCACCCGTAATCCTGGTTACTTCATCCGTACCTATATTGTATATTTCATTAGCTGAAAGATTGGTGGTTGTAAAATATTTTACCAAATAGGCATAGTACTTCTCACCATCCGGTAAGGCACCAATCCCGGATGTTTCTCTTCCTGCGGGTAAATAAACATTTGTAAAGAAATAATATAAACTATCAAAAGTGGGAATGATTCTCCTGTTTATCATATCGACATATTCCTTTTTTAACCTGGTTTTATCTTCCGGTGACAAGCTGTCAGGGAAAGATTTCACGGGTTGGTAAAAAAGATGCTGTTCGGCAGGTCCCTTGGTAAAACTCGCCAACTGGGGAATTACCTTTACAATGAGTGATTTGGGCAAAACATACCCGGTGGCAATTCCTTCCTTCATATTGACAATGGCAGTATCACACCAATCGGCAAAAGCATCCAGACGCTTCAGCCAGTTTTCATAATCAAGTGTATTTCGGAAGGGTTGTATACTTTTTGCGCCGGCAAGCTGGGCAATGTAAAGATCCAGGGTCCACATCTGGTTGATTGGCATGAGTTCATCGTGAAACTGTAAGCCCTCTAAAGCCATACTGCAGTCATACTTCAAAATATCGTAATTCTCCTGATTATTTTTGCTTAATGCATCATAATCATATTTATCAAGCAGGTTAAGATATTTTGTATAGAAATTCTTCATATCTTCTTTGTAAGCATGGGTAAGGGTATTGGGCAATAAATCGTTATATCGGTAATCTCCCAAAGCCGTAGCTGTTAATGGAAATTTTTGAATGTAATCCTGGTAATAATTGGAAAGTAAACTGTCGAAAGGAATTAAATTATTTTCTGTCATTTGGTTTTTCAAAGAAGTCTTACACGACATCATTACTGCAATAGTCATCAATATGGTTAAAAAATATATTTTCATTATTTCCTGACTTTATTCTTATAACAAGTTTTTAATTATTTGGTTTGTATATTTTCCAGAATATTATTGATTTTATGGCCCAATCATCATCCATCGTCATCATTTTTTTGTTACGGAAAATTAAAAGGGTATTATCATTCTTATTCTGTGCATCAAAGATATAATTATTGAATTGCAAGATATTTATTTTTCATGAATCTTAAGCTATGATTTTAGTCAGGTTTTGCAGCATGTTTCAGTTCGTGAAAATTAGTTTTTTTTGTTAGTTTTACGATTGTTTGGTAATTGTTATTTTAAATCGTCTGTTAAATTTAAAATTGAACTTATAAAAATATAACAATGAATAAATTAAACAAATCAATAAGAGTAATAACGCTTGTTATAATTTCAGGTTTTTTTCTGATTTCTCAGGCAATTGCAACTGATTCTAATGGAATAAAGATTGATAATAATAAAAAGATGCTGGTTGCCCCGAAAGGAGAGAAATATCAATGGTACCAAAACGGAAAACTTCTGGCTGATCAGAATCAGCGATATCTTGAAGTACATAATTCCGGGAGGTACCTTGTCGAGATGAAGGATGAAAATGGTGAACAAAAAACCGAAATCATACAGGTTGCAGTTACAGCGGGTACAATTCACAAAATATATGTAATTGGAGACTCAACTGTACAAACCTATAACAGCAGCTATTATCCTCAACAGGGATGGGGGGCTGTACTACATAACTTTTTTGATGTTACAAAATTTGAGGTAGATAATTACTCCATAGGAGGACGTAGTTCAAAAAGCTTCTTCGTAGAAGGACGTTGGGAAACAGTTAAAAATTTACTTGATTCAGGTGATTATGTATTCATACAGTGGGGCATTAACGACCGTGACTGGACTCACTCCGCACGTTATACTCCACTTTCACCCATTGATTCATTTTCAATGTTTTTACGTATTTATGTGAACGATACCAGAGAAAAAGGAGCAATTCCGGTACTAATCAGCCCTATGGTGATGTGTTCTGTTGATAGAAATGTTTATACGGAACCAGGAAGTAATTACCGCGGAGCAGTTTACAATGTTTCACAAGAATTGAATGTGGCTTTTGTTGATCTTGATATGCTTTCATTTGCCAATAATAAGGCAGCCGGGTTAGAATATATAAAATATTTCTGGTATAAATTTTTTGAGCCGGGCGAATACCCAAATTATCCTAACGGTTTTAGTAACGACTGGACTCATTTCCAGGAAATGGGAGCATTGGAAATGAGTAAGCTTATTATGGAGGGGTTACAGGAGCTTAATGCAGATACAAATATTGCAAAGCTCATTGCTGCAATGACGCCGCTATATCATGTTGAGGTGGATGCAAATATTCCTGATGCGGGGTTGTATACACATTCCGATGATTATCCAGCCGGAGCTAATGTAACCATAAAAACCCGGCTTAATAACGGATATGCGTTTTACCGGTGGGAAGATGATTCGTCGCATGTGGTATCCACAGATAATTTATACATGTTTACGATGCAGGCAAAAGATTACAATTTCATTGCTTCTTTAAAAGACTGCAATGATTCGATAGGTGGTACTGCCAGATACGATGCCTGTGCAATATGTTCAGGCGGAAATACCAACAAACCCGTATGTTCGGGTACCTCACAAAGTGAATCTGCCTGTAATTACGATGGTACCATTGAAAACCAGGTGGTAAATGGTATGACCAAATATTTTGTGAATACCGCAGGTACCAGTCAGGCTGAATTTGTCTATGCGGTCAGTACTGATATAACAGAAGAATATCAGATCGGTTTGGTTTGTCAGGCAAGTGACACCAGTTATCATCTTAGTATTTATGTTAATGACGTATTGGCATTTGAAGATTTGGAAATAGAGAAATTACCGGACTGGCAGTTAAAGCTGTTAGATCTGGATCTGGCGCAGGGAACCAACGAAATTAAGGTGGTTACTAATTCTGAAATGGGAGGAATTAAATTTGACCAACTTACATATTATTCAGATAATCTGAGCAAAGGACAATGCCATGTTTCAGGAGTAAAGCAGGTTTCTTCATCTGATTTAATTGTATTTCCAAATCCGTTTGTTGAAAGTGCAAAGATACATGGCATAGAACATTCCAGATATGCGATCTTTAATGTGTTAGGGTTGCTGGTGGATGAAGGCATCTGTACAAAAGATTGTAGCATTGGAACTACCCTGGAAAGAGGAATCTACTTGCTGTCGGTGCAGGATGGCAATGATTATCAAACGCAGGTAATTCAAAAACTTTAGATTTTAATTTAAAGAAGTTACTTTTTATTAGAATCTGCGTGAAAACTCCACATTTAAGTCATCCAGAACTCCTGCCTGGCTGGCCTCGGCAGACAGGTGATTCAGGATCCATAAGTTTCTGGTTATAAGATCGGAAATAAATTCAGTATGAGTTCGTTGATTTGATTCAGAGTTTTCCTGCAATTACTGATATGTTAACATTATCTACTAAAAGATCTCCTCTAAATCTTATTTCACCATTTTTTTCAGCAACGCTGCTGAAATTTCTGTTTGTGGATTAAAATCGTTACTGTTCATATAATTCAGTATGCTCGCATACAGCTGATTTGCTTCTGCTTTATCTGTAATTGCCTGAAGATTTGAAGCACATACCAGTAAGTTACCTTTTCCGACTTTAAATTCAAAAATCAATCCCAGCTTATGGTTACGACTGATGTTGTCTATTACCTGAACGATTGGCTTATATCCTTTGGGAGCATCATCCAGAATGATGGGGCGGCTGTTTTTTACAATGGCCCACCACTGGCGGTTAGAATGAAACTCGGTAGGAAATTCATTAAATAAAACATGATCAGGATTGGTCAGTATACCCAGTGTGCCCGGGGAGGGTTTCTTATTTCTTGCATCAGAAAACTTTTTAAACATTTCCCAGTTCCAGAACTCAGTAATATACATTCCTTCAATCGAATTCATTTCATTTGCTTTAAAATCGGGAAACAATAAAACGTTGGCTCCCTCCTGCAATTTTTCTAAGATGTCTTTTGATAATAAATGGCTTACAACAATTCCTTCAGGAATATTCACTGACATACCTGAGGGATAAATCCAGACAGGGTAGCGTGTCGCATAATCAGTTCCTTCGATGTGTACATCAAAAATTGTTTTTAAGGCATGATCAATCTTATTCAGATTCAGGTCTATTTTTTCTATCGTAGTTATTTCTCCCTGTGGGATGTCATTTGCAATAATGCTACCTGTATAATAAACATCATTGTTTTGATTTGTCAGTTTCCAGTTAACCTTCTTATTATCGAGAGATGTGGGACCAAAATTTGCAATACAGATTTCAGCTGAAAATGATTCATTATTTGTCCAGCAATATTTTTCCATTTTTACCAATATCACAACGCCGTTACAAAACTGTCTGAATTCTTCAGGGGTAATTAATCCTTTGCTGTCCATAAAAGCGTCGAGCATCCCGACCAATGCAGTTCCCTGGCCCGGGTAATCCTGCAGGTCCAGTAACTGAAATCCTCCAAAGCCCGGAGTTCTCATTGCCAACTCAATTTCATCGCGATAACAAATGGCAGAAAGCTTACCACTGGCATGAAAAAAGTCATCCGCCTGATCCAACATTCCCTTCTCAGCGAGGCGTTTCCTGAAAATTTCAATGTTCCAGGGTTTCAGAATACCAGTATATTTAGGAATTTCATTATAATCGGGATATACCTGGTACTGACCTATTTCATGTCCGATAACAGGTACTGGCACACTATCAATGGCTTTTGAGTAAGTTCGGTCGGTTGAAGGGTAAAAGGTATTCAGAATTCCACCTTCCCTGGAATCGAGAAATGAAGCGGAAGCGCGCACATCGGTGCTGCAATCGGGCTTTTCCCTGCCTGTACGAAAAGTGGTCCAGTAATCATCGCCTTCGGCAAGGCTTGGATTTCCTAAAAAATTGTTCGATCCCTGGGCATACAAAGGTCTGTTGTCATATTTTCTGAAATCGCTGACCATCTGTTTCAACACCTGCCTGTCCTGGTGAATTTCATTTCCCAGCGCCATCATAACAAAAGAGGCATGATTCCCATAATTATTTAGCATGTTGTATCCTTCCTTCATCATAAAGGCAAGCTGGCTTGAATCATGAGCATTGAAGGCATACCAAATGGGTAACTCGGGCTGAAGGTATATACCACAGATATCGGCTGCCTTAAAAGCTGCCTCCGGAGGGCACCAGCTATGAAACCTGTAATGATTGATGCCATAAGATTTGGCAATTCTGAAAACTCTCAACCAGCCGGAAGTATCCATCGGCGGATGTCCGGTAAGCGGAAAAACACAACCGTCCTGTTTTCCTCTTAAAAATGTTTTCAGTCCGTTTATGCCAAAATGAGTGCCAATGGTATTGAATTCCCTTAATCCAAAATCGACATATAAATTGTCGAGCACCTTACCATCCGCATAAAGTGTAATGTGAAGCCTGTACAAATTCGGATTGAATTCACTCCATTGTTGTGCATTTTTACCAAGTTCATAATTAAGTTCAAAATCATTTTCGGAGGTATTGAGCACAACGGGGAAGGATTTGACTTTTAGGTTTTGTTTTTTACTGCTGTTCCATAATTCTGCCTGTAGTTCTATGGATCCATTTATGGGAGTTTTTCCGGCGCGCACAGTTTTGAGCCGTACTTTTACAGTGTTGTTTTGAATATCCGGAATGGTCTTTACAGAATTAATTCGGATATCATTGGTAATTTGCAGGCATAGTTTTCCTAAGATGCCATTCCAGTTCGTCTGGGTATTTTCTTCGTAGGCATGAGAACCTTCAACAGGTACCAGCTTAATATCATTATCCACCATTACGTTCAGCATATGTAATCCGGGTGTTAGAATATCGGTCAGGTCATAAACCTGAGGTGACAATATGTTATTATTGCTTCCCATGTAAAATGTATCCAGCCATACCTGGGTTACTTTGGTACGTTCCATAATGAACTCAATATGTTTTCCAATCCATGAAGCAGGAATATTAATTTCCTTTTTAAACCATGCGGCGCCATAATATTTATACTCCCGGTTCAGACGCTGATCGGTTGTGTCATGGTTTAACAATCCTTTCTTGTTTTCATCAAGAGTTCCCGGTAGAATAGCAGAATCCAGAAAACACTCATAAAACCATCTGTCTTGAATTCCTGTTCTTAATGAATCTGCCCTATACTGCCATCTTCCTGAAAGATCATATGTAATTCTGGAATTATTTTCTTTCTTTTCCGCGCATGAAAGCATTGTAAAAATTAGACTGGCGAAAAATATTACCCTAAACAATTGATTTTCTGTTTTCATTGATACAATGGTTAAATTAATTTTCTAATCATTAAAAATCTTTACGTTCACTCATAACACATGTACTTATTGATAATTTGAATCAGGTATTAAAATAAGTGAATATTATTTATAAAGTCAAATATTTGAAATATAGAATAAATAGTTAATCCGGGCGTCGACGGTTATTATGCTAATTAGAAATACACTTAGTAAAATTCCCGTTTTTTTTGCAATGAACACTTTACCTATATGAAAAGTGTATTCCACATTGCTGCAGTATAAAATAAAACGTTCATGTTGATTTATATAGAACCCACTCAACGGGAGTGAATGAAATGAGCGAACTACTTGTTTTAGTTGGATTTATTCCCGATTTAGTGATTGTTTCAATATCGATCATCGGGATTGATTAGAAGCACTTTATCGATTATTCATTATATAATGCGTAATTTGGGTAACTTAAATTATTTTTTTGAAGTTAAATGTATAATTGGTAATATATCAGCTATATTGGAATACTTTCCATATTCCTAAACAGAAAATTTTCCTGTCGGGTAATCAATTGTTAACTATTTGGGTACATTTGGAGTTAATATTTGTAGAAAAATATTAAAATCCTTACATTTGAGATGAATTGCTGTATCTGTCACAACCCTAACTCCTTATGCAAATTGAAGATATTATACTTCTGCAAAAGCTGAAAGAAGGAGATTACTTTGCATTCGAGCATCTTTTTAAGAAATATCACCTTAAACTTTTTTCGTTTGCAAAAAAGATACTCAAAGATGACGCTCTTGCCCTGGAAACGGTACACGATGTTTTGATGAGGCTGTGGGACAGGAAGGATAAATTAGCAATTACAAGGTCATTGGAATCGTATCTTACCATCAGTACAAAAAATCAATGTATAAACTATCTTAGGACAAAGAAAAATGAACTTAAAACGGTATCAGAAACCGAATTTTTGTTTATTGAGGATGAATTGGATTATTATCAACATGAAGGTATTCTGGACACATTGATATCTGAAGAACTTGAACGTATTATAAACACTGCCATTGAACAACTGCCTGTACAACAGCAAAAAGTTTTTAAATTAAGCCGGATTGAAGGGTTGTCTTCTAAAGAAATTTCAAAAGAATTGAACCTGACTCTCAGAACTGTTGAAACACATATTTACCTGGCGTTGAAATTTATTAAAGAAAAATTGAAAGATATTATTAAATAATAACTTTCATATTTTTAGTTATTTATACTTTAATCCCCATTTATTAGAAACATAAAATTGAAAAATTTGCATGATTTCATTACGTAGTCATTCAAATTTTTTACGTCATTATTATAGAAAGAACAGATATAAATTGCAAAAAATGGATTTTGAGAAGATTTTACTGGATTATTTTGAGGGTAGGCTGGTTGATAAAGACAAGGCGAAACTGTTAAAGGCAATTAAAGAAGATAAATCGCTACGGAAACAGTTTTACGAATTAAAATTAATATGGGATAATTCCGGAATTAATCAGAATGCAGCTATTGCGGATACTGAAAAAGAATGGCAAAAAGTTGCCGGTCAAATTTCCTCTGAAATAGAACATAAACAAAAACTGGAACGAATTAGACCCTTTAAAGTTTTATTGAAATATGCTGCCATCTTCATTGCAGGTATCGGATTAACTTATGCAGCATTCTATTTTACAGGACGTTCTTCCGGGACAAATTCTCTTACAGAAAATGAAATCATCGTTGATAAAGGACAAAAATCAAAGGTAATATTATCAGACGGTACCAAAATCTGGCTTAACTCAGAAACAGTTTTGAGATATCCTTCAAAATTCAATTCAGACGGAAGCCGGGATGTGTACCTGGAAGGTGAAGCATATTTTGAAGTGGCAAAAGTGAATCACCAAATCTTCAATGTAAAAACCAGGAATCTTAATATAACTGTGCTTGGAACTTCGTTCAATGTAAAGTGCTATCCAAAAGATAAAACCATCGAGACTACTCTGATCGAAGGCAGTGTGCGTTTGCTGAAAACAGGAAAAATCGGTGACACAGACCACGAAGTAGTTTTAAAACCTAATCAAAAAGCAGTTTTAAATAAATCGGATAATAAGATCATTATTTCTGATCTGAAGGTTCCATCGGAACTACCAACTAAGGCAGATAACCAGAAACAGAAATTCCCAAGGAATATTGAATCGGCAATCTCATGGAAAGATCAGGTGCTTGTTTTTGATAATGAGTCGCTTGCAGATATTGTTGTGAAACTTGAAAGATGGTATGGGTATACCATTATTGTAAAAGATCCGGAATTATTATCTCAGTGTTACAAAGGAAGATTTGAGAACTATGAAACCATATACCAGGTTCTGGATGCCATAAAACTTACCACACCCATTAATTATTCTGTTAACAATAAGACCATCACCATTGCCCTGAGTAAAAAATGACAACATTAATTTAAAATAGATTTGATGTAACCCCATCGACTCAAATGATCAATTATTAACCTAAACCCTAATGCAATGAAAGACCCATAACAACTCCACCCCCAAATAAAAAAAACAGAGAACGCCAAGGGCGCTCCCTGTTTAAATGCAATTAATTATCGGCTAATGCGCTTTGGCCAGCATACATTAGCCATTTAATAACCTTTTAACAATACAAATATATGAGTAAAAATGACTCAATTGGAATTTTTTTATCAAAAATTTTCCTAACTAAAACTATCCTGACTATGAAATTTATATTCCTGTTCATGGTTGTAACGGTGCTGTGTGCATCAGCAGCAATTTATCCCCAGAATGCCAAGCTTTCGCTAAATATTAAAAACGGAACGTTGGAAGATGTTTTTAAGGCTATTGAATCTCAAAGTGATTTTAATATTTTCTACAAAGTAGATCAGATTGATGTCAACAAGAAAGTTTCTCTGAATGCATCTAATTTACTGATCAGTGAAATTCTCGATAAGGTGTTGCCAAAAGCTGAGGCTACGTATACTGTGCTTGATAAAATCATTGTCATAAGAAGTCTGAATGATCCTAAAAAAGGTATTACCATTTCGGGCAAAGTTATGGATGATGCTACCGGAGAACCCTTACCCGGTGTAAATATCGTGATAAAGGGCACTACATCAGGTACGGTTACAGATGCTACCGGTAACTTTACGCTTGAATCTGATAAGGAGGAGGTTGTTTTACAGGTGTCCTTTGTAGGTTATATTTCAAAAGACATGACAGTAAATTCCTCTCAAAACATTGAAATACGCTTGGCTCCCGATGTAATGGGACTGGATGAAGTTGTGGTAATCGGTTATGGTGTTGAGAAAAAAAGTCTTGTAACCGGATCTATATCCACTGTTAAATCTGAGGATATTGCAAATTCTTCCATTTCAAGAGCAGAACAGGCGCTTCAGGGAAGAACAGCAGGAGTATATGTATTACCTGCTTCAGGCTCACCCGGTGCTGACATTAAGGTTAGAATTCGCGGAGCCGGTTCGAATGGCAATTCAGATCCTTTGTATATTGTAGATGGTGTTAAAACCACCAATATTAATTACCTGGATCCCAACGATATTGAAAGAATGGAGGTATTGAAAGATGCTGCATCCTCTGCAATATACGGAGCTGAGGGGGCAAACGGAGTAGTGATTATTTCTACCAAGTCTGGTGTTCCCGGCAAAAGCAAGGTCGAATACAGCTTTCAATATGGTATTCAAAGTCCCGGCAAATTACCTGAACTAATGAATGCAGATCAATACATCGATTTTATGAGTCAAAGCATTATTCCCACAGTATCAGCATCGGGCTATGCTACCGATTGGCTTAGCCTCATATTTGAAGATGCTCCCATGCAAAAACATCATCTATCATTTTCGGGTGGTAATGAAATGACAACTTTTGTTTCATCCTTATCTTATTATAGCCAGGATGGGATTCTGGGGGGTGATAAAGCCAATTTCAAGAGAATTTCCGGTAGACTGAATGTCGATCATAAGGTGAATAGCTGGTTGAAAGTAGGATCAAAAGTTTCCTATACCAATTCCAAAAGGGCAGCAATACCTGAAGATAGCGAATTCGATGGAATTCTGGCCGGCGCATTGGGAATTGATCCGCTAACCCCGCCATATTATAACGATACAACCCAAATGCCATCAAGCGTCAGGGGATTGTATAGAGCCGGGACTGCATTCAATAAAACAGCCGATGGCAGATATTATGGTATTTCACAATATGTTCAGGGAGAGGTAGTTAATCCTTTGCTTAGATTGGATATAGCCAGAGGAAATACAATCACCGATAACATGCTTGGAAATTTTTATGTTGATGTTTCTCCCTTTAAGGGCTTAACTCTGACATCCCGTGTGGGAATAGACTATTCTCACCAGGATTATCATTTCTGGAACCCAATTTATTATTATTCGAGCGATCGGAGCAACAGCACTACAAGTGTAACAGATGATACCTATACAGAAAATAAATGGCAATGGGAAAATTTCTTTACCTATATGAAGGATTTTGGAAAAGCCAAAATCAATGTTGTAGGAGGGATGTCAGCAGAAGCTGTAGATCATAAGATTCTTAGAGCATCCAAAGAGAGAATGTTCATTGAAGATGAATTATACTCTGAGTTGAATTATACTGCCGAACAAAAGGGAACCATAAATGGAAATCTTTATAAAGAAAGGCTGGTGTCTTATTTTGGCAGGGTTTCACTTAATGTGATGGAAAAATATATGGTTCAGGCTTCCTTAAGACGCGACGGAGCATCAACCTCGTTATTGCCACCGGGTAGTAACTGGGGTTTATTCCCCTCATTTTCTGCAGGATGGATATTGAGTGAAGAATCAATGATGCCAGACTTTATTGATTTTCTAAAAATCCGTGCAAGTTGGGGACAAAATGGGAGTTTGGCCAATTTGAGAAGTGCCTGGAAAGTATATCCGCAATTCAGCCCATTTCAGAAAATCTCTCAGTTTGCATACCTGGATGCTGTTGTGAATGAATACATACTTTATAATGGATTTACCGGTTCCGAACCTGATTATTTGCCAAATCCTGACCTAACCTGGGAAACCAGTCAGCAGACAGATGTTGGTATGGATTTGCGTCTTTTAGGTGGTCGATTATCTTTTACCGCCGATTACTATATCAAGGAAACCAAAGATTTACTGGCGTTAATACCTGCTCCTGCACCAGCAGGGAATGATCCTTCTTTCAGTAATGTCGGGGATGTAAAAAATTCCGGTTTTGAATTCGACCTTGGATATAAAGATTATAGCGGTCAGATTCATTATGGAATCGATCTGAATTTAAGCACCCTGAAAAATGAAGTTACCAAGCTTAATTCCGATGCAGCAAGAATACCTGGAATGCGGGTTGGCCCGAGTTGGATGGGGGCAACTGCTTTTGAGGTAGGTCAACCTGTCTGGTATTTCCGTGGATTCAAAACTGCAGGCTATGCGGCCGATGGAAATCCTAATTTTGTTGATATTTCGGGACCTAACGGGGTTCCGGATGGTGTGATAACCGAAGATGATCTTACCAATATTGGCAGTCCTCATCCAAAATTGATTTATGGAGGTGGAATAAACCTTGAATACAGGGGTTTTGATTTAAATGTTTTTGCACAGGGTGTTTCAGGGAACAAAATTCTTATGGGTTTTGTAAGAGGCGATCGTGCTACCTGCAACAAACCCACCATATTTTTCGATAATCCCGCATTGCGTAAGAAAGATGTCGTTGAACAGGCGTACCGAAGCGATATATTTGTATTTAACGGAGCCTATACCCGGATTAAACAAATACAGGTTGGATATACCTTATCTCCTGCAATTGTGAATAAGATTAAACTTGACAATGTAAGAGTTTATGTTTCACTTGAGGATTATTTTACATTCACCAAATACAAGGGAATGGATCCTGAAGCAGGTAGCAATGAAGATTCCAGCTTAGGTATTGACAGGGGAGTTTATCCTATACCCCGTAAAGTATTATTCGGATTTTCAGTATCGTTTTAATGAATTCAAAATTTGAAATATGAAAACAAAAATATTATCTAAAATTCTAATCGTTTTCACTGCATTTGTTATCATTTCTTCATGCAGTGAAGATTTCCTTACCATTGATAAAACAGGTGGAATTCCGCAGGATGAATATTATCAAACAGATGATCAAGCATTTGCTGCCGTGATTTCAGCCTATGATATGTTGCAGGCGCTCTGGGCACAGGACTGGAAATGTATGTGGATGGTAAAAGAATTGCCCAGTGGTGAAATCAATTGTGGGGGAAGTAATTCATCTGACCAGCCTCCTTATCAGCAATTAGCCAAATTCCTTTATGGCCCCAGTAATGAACCAATATCTGCAGTTTACGAAACCAGCTATTTTGGTATCTACAGGGCCAACAAAGTAATTGAAAAAGTTACAGGAGATACCGATGGGAAAAAAATAGTAATTGCCGAAGCCAAAGTACTCAGAGCTTACTACTATTTTGAACTGGTTACCATGTTTGGAAAAGTTCCGTTGGTAACAACCGAATTAAAGGCTTCCGAATACGCGCAACCACCCGCCGAAATAAGCGCAATCTGGACACAAATTGAAACCGACCTGAAAGAAGCAATACCTGATCTTCTGGTAAAAAGTGCCTTGATTGACAAATATGGTGAAGAACATGCTTTCAGAGTTACAAAAGGAACTGCACAGGCATTGTTGGGGAAAGCATATTTATATCAACAAAAATATGCTGATGCAGTTACGCAATTCAATGCTGTTATTCAATCGCATGAATATACGCTGGTGAAAGATTTTTCACAAATTCTTAAAAAAGAGACCGAATTTGGAAGCGAATCATTGTTTGAAATCAGTTATGCTACCGATCAGGGAAATCAATGGAGCAACTTTGTTTGGGGAAATGGCAGACGTCAGGAAAACAATATTCACTGGCAACTTTGCGGACCCAGAGGTGACGGCTATTTTGAACCCGGTAATACTGGTTTAATCAATGGATGGGGATTTGCTTATCCTACACAGGCTATATATGATGCTTTCACCGCAGACGATACCATCAGAAGAAGAGCCTCCATTATGTCGGAAACTGAACTTCAGGCAAAGGGAGGAGATTACAGACTCGATGGTGAATTGCCTTATGATTGCGATGGATTTGTAAGATTGAAATATGGGACATGGGCCAGCGAAACCGATTTGAAAGCCCAGCCTGAGGTAAACTATGGTACAAACATACGGCTTATCCGCATGGCCGATGTTTATCTGATGGCAGCAGAGGCAAATTATATGAGTGATGGCAACGAGACAGCTGCTCATGCTGCATTGGACAGTATTACTACACGAGCTAAAATTGCTCCCATAACCACTTCGGGCGCACAATTACTTGCTGATATAAAACATCAGCGAATGGTGGAACTTGCGTTTGAAGGACATCATTTTGCTGACCTTATTCGTTGGGGGGATGCTGCTGCGGTTCTCGGAAGTAAAGGCTATCTAGCCAAACATGCGCTTTATCCGATTCCGCAAAAAGAACTCGACCTGAACAAAAATATGGTTCAAAGCGACCTGTGGAAATAATGGGTTAGGTTAAGATAGGTTTTTGACAGCATCCTGATTCGGGATGCTGTTTTTTTTGGTTATCAATCGTTAACAGATTGTATGCTAAAACCCCATTCCATTATCGTTAAAATTGCCATTGTTTTCATCCTGACTCTCTGCAATTTTCTTTTTCTGGTTCAACCTGTAATTCAAGGTAAGAGCAACACTTCTGGCCGACCACTGGAAATTGATTTCAGAATATAAATCGGGTTGATCGAGTACAAATCTGAATTTTCTACTGTTCAACAAATCTCTGACATTCAGGGTGAGCGTTCCATCGCCTTTAAAAATATCTTTGCTTAATCCCATATTCAACATATAGAATGCTTTTCGTGTGCCCTGTGTTGTTTCGTGAGGTGCACGGTAGAAAAATATGGTCTGAAAATCGATGTTTTTCAGGAATGTTATTTTTGAATTAATCCTTGAATTCCACGAATAGGTATCGCTGTGCAAATTTTTGTTGTCATAGTTACCATCTGTAATAGCCCTGAAGAAATTAAAATCACCATCTAATTTCCACCATTCATAAGGAACAAGACTGAAATTGGCTTCAAAGCCAAATGAATTTCGTTTTGAAAGATTGTAAGGTATCACAAATGTAATCCCACTGCTATCTACACGGTTTACACGTTCTATTACACCGTTCGTATTATGAACATAGATTCCGGAATAGAGTGAAAAAAAATCATTTTTGTAAAGGTATCCCCCTTCAATGGCATTGGTATATTCAGGATTCAGGTTTGGATTCCCGGTTCTGATATTTCTTGCATCACTGAAGGAGTAAAATGGATTGAGCAACCAAAACCGGGGACGATTAATCCTTCTGGAATAACTCAATTGAAACGAACTGGCTTCATTAAATTTATATGTACTGTGAATGGATGGAAAAAAGTCGGTATAGAGTCGGTTAGTATTTACGTCATTCACTTTTTGGAATGTTCTGACATCGGATAATTCCGTTCGTATTCCAAGTTGCAGCGAAAAATCGTTAAATGTTTTCCCGGCCTGAAGATATGCTGCATGTACATTTTCGGTATAGGTAATGTCGTTGGTAAAGACAGGCAGGCTATACCAGTTCCCCAATGAATCTTTTTCATTCACAGTGTACGGATTGGTTATGGTACGAAATTCACTCCGTAAACCGGTTTCAAATTTACCATTATTGGTAAAAGGTTGTTCATAATCAGCCTGTAACAATACTGTTCTCCGGCCTTCCGAATTTACAGATCCATTGCAGAATGGATTCCTCATTGTCCACTTGTTCCGACAAATTCGTAATATTTTCACTGATATTCGATTTCTCGACGTCAAGGTTATCTGTAAATTGAAAAAATGCGGTAAGTTTTCTGTCTGCCTGACTGAATGATTTGGTGTAATTCAGCGAAAATTCAACATTGTGCTCATTTTCTTTTTCTTTGTCCTGCCTGAAACTTTCTGATAACTGATTTCCGTTGATTGCAAAATCATTATAGAAGATATTGGTTGTATTTAGATCATTATCAAAACTTAATAATAGCGAAGTTGTAAATGTATTTTTCGCATTTAAATAATAATCCGCTCCTGCACGAATATTTTGCGACCAGCCTGTTCTGAGCCTGTCTCTGTTTATTCTTGTTATATATGAAGTGTCAGCCAGGGTAAAAAGCTGATAGGCGCTTCCCGAACCCGGACGTTCCCTGTAATTAGCACCGTAATTCAGGAAATAATTTAATTTTTCTCTCCTGAAATTAACGTTGGCGCCGGCCGTATATCGTTGAGGGTTTCCTGCCGAAAACTCAAAAGATCCGTTGATCCCTTTCGTCTCATTTTTTTTAAGTACTATATTTATAATACCTGCCATACCCTCAGCCTGGTATTTTGAACTTGGATTGGTTATAATTTCCACTTTATCTATCAGGCTGCCCTGAAGATTGCGCAGTGCGTCAGTATTACCGGCGCTAACCAGTCCCGATGGTTTTCCATCAATCAATATTTGCAGATTCTGACTGCCGCGCAAACTCACATTTCCATCTACATCAACGGTTACCGAAGGTATATTATCAAGAATGTCAGAGGCCGATTTCCCGGAATTGCTTAAGTCTTTTCCTACATTAAATATTTTCCTGTCAAGACCAATAACCATCTGGCTTTTTTCACCCACAATAGTAGCTTCATTTAGTGAAGTAGATGCTGGCTGAAGGGTAATTTTACCAATAGTAACACTTTTACTGCCTGGTGTGACGGATATGTTTTGGATATGCCTTGTTTTAAAAGAAACAAACTGAACAACAGCATTATATTTTCCAGGTTTTAGATCACATGTAAAGTTTCCGTTTTTATCAGTAATGGAACCTGAAACCAGTGTTGAATCTTTATAAATGGCAATGGTAGCGTATTCAAGAGGCTTCCCGTTATTCGATCCGTCAACGATGGTACCGCTGAGTGTTATTGTATGTGTTGCTGATAATGATTGTGTTTTGGACACTCCTGTAACGAAAAAAAGTAGAACCGCAACTGTTAGAAATAGCTTCATTAAGCTTTTTTTGAATGAATATTATCGTTTAACAGGAAAACAAATTTTTATCAGGCTATGTTTTGGTTTAAATGTTAAAAATATCTTAAAAACTAAAACCGGTTTGGTTTCAGGCTTTTAATGAAAAAATTGTAACCTCAGGTTGGAATAGAGGATCCTCTATTAAAGGGAATTTCGTATATATTAGTTAATATACTGTAAATCAAATTCAATAATGAATAACAGATAGTACAAAACCTGATATTTTACAGGTTATATGGTTTCATATTTTCTTATTCAAAAGTATTGTCTAAAAAAAACAGGATGAAGCTGAACTCATCCTGTTCATTCTTACTTAGAAAGTTTTATTACTTAAATCGTGAGGGACTTACATCTGATGATGTTCATGTTTCATGCCGGTAGAATCATTCATCCTTTGGTGATACATATAATTTGTTGAATCACTCATCATATGGTGGTGCTGCATTTGAGTTGAATCACCTGTATTATACATCATATTTCCAGGTTGAGTAGTTTTAAGTACAACCAGATCCATTCCGCAAATAGGACATTTGCCCGGTTTATCAGATATCACCTGTTTATGCATCGGACAGGTGTATTGAACTTTTTGTTGTGTAGTTTTTTGATTACCCGGTTTCGTATTTTGTGCTG
Organism: uncultured Bacteroidales bacterium; assembly: GCA_963781805.1. Classification (GTDB taxonomy): domain Bacteria; phylum Bacteroidota; class Bacteroidia; order Bacteroidales; family UBA10428; genus JAFGPL01. Next base: position 1,842,317 of record CAWAHF010000004.1, on the reverse strand, counting down.
AAACTGAAAGTGCAGTGATGACTAATCCTCCAACAAGTAAAACTGTGTAAATCAGATTTTTTTTCATTTTTTTAAAGTTTATTGAATCTATTTATTCCGGAAATATTCCGGATAATGTTATTTATTTCTTAACCGTAATGCATTGGAAATGACAGATACCGAACTGAAGCTCATGGCAGCTGCAGCTATCATCGGACTGAGTAAAATACCAAAGAAAGGGAACAATATGCCTGCAGCAACAGGAACTCCTATGGAGTTATATATAAAAGCAAAAAACAGGTTTTGTTTGATGTTTCGCATTACTTTAAAACTTAAATCACGGGCACGAACAATTCCGTTTAAATCACCTTTTACCAGTGTTATTTCAGCGCTTTGCATGGCGATATCTGTTCCCGTACCCATAGCTATTCCCACATTGGCCTGTTCGAGCGCCGGGGCATCATTAATACCGTCTCCGGCCATAGCTACTATATGTCCCTGGTTTTGGAGTTCTTTGATCTTATTGTATTTATCCTCAGGTAAACATTCCGGTTGAAAACCATCCAAACCAAGTTCATCGGCCACTGCTTTGGCAGTAAATTGATTGTCGCCGGTAAACATGTGTACTTTTACTCCCATTTTCTGAAGCGCTTTAATTGCATCAGCCGAAGTTTCTTTAATTTTATCTGCTACACTTACAATGCCTTCAATTTTATCTTCAACTATAACATACATCACTGTCTGGCCCTCAATCTGCCATTGTTTAACCATTTTTTTATTTTCTTCGTTAAGGGTAGCTTTAAAATCTTCAGTCAGGCGATGATTTCCCAGTCCTATTTTTTTCTCCTGATATTCAGCCTTAACTCCTTTACCTGTAACCGATTCAAAATGATTCATTTTGATTAATTCGATGTTTTTTTCTTTAGCTCCTTTCACAATGGCTTCAGCCAGAGGATGTCCGCTGTCAGCATCGATGGATGCCGCAAGCTTTAAAATTTCATTATCAGGCAAATTTCCAAAAGTCTTATAATTTCTAAGACTGGGCTTCCCTTCTGTAATGGTACCTGTTTTATCAATAATGAGTACATCAACTTTGTTCATTTCTTCAATAGCACGTGCATCTTTGACAAGTACGCCCGACTGTGCACCCCGCCCGGTACCTACCATTATCGACATGGGAGTAGCTAAGCCCAGGGCACAGGGACAGGCTATAACCAGCACAGCAACTGCATTGACAAATGCATATACATAAGCAGGTTCGGGCCCCCATATCACCCATATTGCAAATGTTAACAAGGCTACACCAACAACAATCTGGACAAAGTATTTGGCAGCCGTATCTGCCAATTTTTGAATAGGTGCCCGTGAACGACTTGCCTGATTAACCATCTCAATAATCTGAGCTAATAATGTATCGCTGCCTACCTTCAGAGCCTTCATCTCGAATACGGTTTTTCCGTTAATGGTACCACCGGTTATATTGTCGCCAACAGATTTTTCGACCGGAATAGGTTCCCCGGTTATCATACTTTCATCAATTACTGCATGTCCCTGTGTTATTGCACCATCAACCGGAATTTTTTCTCCGGGTTTTACCTTTAATATAGCTTCAACTTTAACTTCTTCCAATGGTATTTCTTCTTCGATTCCGTCATGTATTATCCTGGCTACAGGAGGAACCAATCCCAACAAGGCTTTGATAGCTGAACTGGTTTTGCTGTGAGCACGCAACTCAAGAACCTGACCGAGGAGCACCAGGGTAAGGATAACAGTGGCGGCTTCAAAGTAAACGTGTACATTGCCATATTCATCAAGAAACTGTGCAGGAAATATTCCCGGGATAAGCATTGCCATTAAACTGAATATAAATGCAGCTCCCGTTCCAAGCGAGATGAGTGTCCACATATTAGGTGACCGACGCACGACAGAACTGTATCCGCGTTTAAAAAATTGCCATCCGGCATAAAATACGACGGGTAATGAAAGAACCAGCTCAATCCATTGCCATGCTTTTTCAGGCATTATTGAATTTAATCTGATACCAGGAATCATACCTGCCATTGCGATGAAAAATACAGGAACCGTGAATATCAAAGCAATCAGGAATTTTTTAAGCATCCGTTTATAGGCTGGTTCTTCTTCATTGGTTTCCATTCCCTTCTCCGGAACCAGGCTCATACCGCATTTTGGACAGGTACCGGGCTTTTCCTGTTTAATCTCAGGATGCATCGGACATGTATAAACTATATTTGATTTTTTGGTTGTTTCCAATTTATTCAAATGCATCCCACAAACAGGACAATCACCAGGTTGCTCATATGTCTTGTCTCCCTCACAGCGCATTGGGCAATAGTATTTTCCTTTTCCCTCTGTGTGAGGCTCATGACTATCATTATAAGGATGTTCCAGGTGATGATGCTCACCATGTTTGTTATTCCCATCCACAGGAACCAGGTGCATATTACATACAGGGCAGTCTCCAGGTTGGTCATAAACCTTTTCACCCTCACATTTCATGGGACAAAAGTAACTTTGGATTAAAACTTTGTTCATAAGTCTAATGGTTTGAAGGAATATTTCTGATCCTTAATCAATGTATCAGGAAATTTCCCGTTTTTTTTCTTCGAATTCCTCCTTGCTGATTTCGCCTTTGGCATATCTTTCCTTCAGAATCTCAATTGCAGAAGTGCCAATATTTTCAAAATGATTTTTATTTCGATTGATAATTGTATTAATCAGCCAGACGATCAATACAATCAGAATGAGTCCGGCTAACCATGCCAATCCCATTCCCCATCCGTGTCCTCCAAATCTGTTCATCATATCTCACCACCTCCTTTAATATACGGCCTAAAAAATGAATATTTCTTCAGTGTAGTTCTATACTTATTTTTTCAGAGCTAGCTTTACTTGAGGTTAGATTTACAAATCAACATTCTAAATGAGAAAGGGTTGAAATATTTAACACTATTTAACCGGATTATGGAGATATAAAGTACTTTCAAGAAACAATTTTATGGAAGGTAATTCAATCATATAGATCAATGATGATGACCTTCTTCCACAGGAGTCAATTTCATATTGCATACCGGACAATTTCCGGGTTTATCATATACTTTATCTCCCTCACATTTCATTGGGCATAGGTATTTACCTCCGGAATCATTGCCTTCTTCATCATGGGTATTGCCACTATTACTTTGCCAATGCTGCCCGCCATGTTGCTTATGTCCATGTCTGTGACCATGTTGACCTTGTCCTCCGGCATGGTAAGACTCCAATTTAATCTTTTCCGGAAGATTATTGATCTCTAAAACAAAACTTTCTGATTTCATGATTTCAAATTTTATATAGTAATAAATTATTTTACTAAAATCCAGATGTATTCTTACTTCTTTTACTAACTCTTATTCTCAGGACAATATTCCAGATCTTTTATCAGGCATTTGGAACAAGCGCCATCCTTATCCAGGCTGCCATCTTCGAGCGCACAGGAATGCATGGTAAACTCTGCATTTGGATCAGCCAGCAATTTAATTCCCAGCGATATCAGAATAAGGGCAACCAAAACGATTGAAACTATTATTACTTTTATTAACATGACTTAATTTTTTTCTTAATTCAATTCATAAAATATCACGCTCAATGATATTCTGAAATTTATTCTTTACATCACTTTATGAATTCAGCTTTTTGCAAAGTCTGATCTTTCATCTCACAGCAATCCGGTTTTTTATCTCCAAAAGATTCCTGGTTGCTTTTTGCCAGATGCTGAATAAACCGTTTGAATATTCCCGGATGTGTTCCCTCATGGAATTTCACCGGATATCCAAGATTCATGATGATCATCTGAATGTACCCCTGAGACAATTTTAATGTATCAAATTCGAGATGAACCGTATCTGCATCGATATCAAGAGATGTAATTCCATCAACGGTTCCAAGTCTGGACCTTAGATAGGTTATATCATACATCTTTAATGACTTGCTGAATTTATACATAACCGATTTGTTAAAATCATCCATAATCTTAAATTTTAATATCAATTCATTTTAGTTACGTTTATTAAGTTCCATTCATATTTTAATATTTCAATGTTTCGCTGGTTTCTCCACATTTCAGCATTGCATCTCCGAAATAGGGATTTTTTATTTCCTTGTTTTCACTGAACCAGTATGCTCCTTTTTGTTCTACAGCCATCGGACAGTATTGGTAATAGGTGGTCACACCTTCCAGTCCAAAGTCTTTTACCGATTGATAAAAAGTGAGGTTAAATGCAGCAAATGCTTCACGTTGTTCGGCGATATCAGCGCTTTGCGACATCTTTTTCAGACTTTTATCCAGTTCTTTCAGCTGATTCATCCAAACCATATGTGTCTCACCTTCTAACAGTTCCATGTTCACTTTGTTCAGCGTTTTAACAATTTTTAAGGCTATTTCAGTTACTTCCTTCGGATCAGATTTAATAAACGCATTTTTCATGGGTAGATAAGTTTTATATACTTCAGTAAGTTGTTGTTTGAACTGAGGATCTATTTCATTCTTTTTACTCTTTATATAGACCCTGTCATTTTTTTTAATATCGGTAACCTGTTTGGTTTCAGAGGTAACAGGATTTTCCTTAGCGGACGTACTGCCCAAATCCATTCCGGGCATACTTCCCGCAGATCCGGCACCGCCTTCAATCTTGCCATCCGAAGCATTGGCGTAGGATGGATTCATCATACTTGGTTTTCCTGCCAGTTGGGAAGCAGCATCAATCTTAAATACGCCGTTAACTGCTATTTCTTCCCCTTCCTGCAAGCCTTTATTTACCACATAAAATTCACCTGCTAAAGGGCCCAGAATAATTTCCCTGTATTTAAAGGTCGGTTGTACCTTTCCGGGAACTTTTACATAAACCACTGCACGTTTTCCTGTCCAAAGTACAGCTGTCTTTGGTATCATAAGGTCTTTTTTGTTTCCTGCAATTGTGGATATTACGGTACCATTGGCAAACATTTCAGGTTTCAGGCTAAGACCGGGATTCTGAACTTCAACCCTCACCTGTGCGATCCTGGTTTTAGGATCAATAACCGGATCTATGAAACTTACATGTCCGCTGAAGGCTTTACCGGGCAGCGATTGAACCGAAAAATCAACTTTGTCTCCTAATCCAATCCAGGGAAGATCGCTTTCATAAGCTTCAAACATCACCCAGACTTTTTTCAGATCTATCACCTGGAATAAAGAAGTGCCTTCTTTTATGTAATCTCCAATTGCCACATTGCGGCGGGTTACAGTTCCCCTGATAGGAGAAAGTACGTCAAAATTATTTTGTACTTCCCCTTTCGTTTCAATGTTATCAATCTGATCATCCGACAGATTCCAAAGCTTCAATTTGCCCCGTGCAGCTTTATACAAGTCCGGATTGCTTAATTTGTATTCCTCCGCTTCGAGCAATTCTTTTTGCGCTGTGATAAGTGCAGGAGAATAAATCACTGCAAGTTTCTCACCCTTTGCCACATGCTGTCCGGTAAAATTCACAAATAGTTTTTCAATACGTCCTCCGAACCGCGCAGTCAACTCGGCTATATTCCGTTCATCCGGCTTGATTTTGCCCAGCAGGTAGACTTCTTTGTCGGGATATGCCCGTTTAACAATTATGGTTTGTATATCTGCAATTTTCATTGCAGCATTCGTCATCTCTATTTCATCAGGTGAAATTTCGGATTCGTCACTCTTGTATTGCTGAAGTGGAATTAAATCCATGCCGCATATCGGACATTTACCGGGATGGTCCATTCGTATCTGTGGATGCATCGAACATGTCCAGATCATTTTATTTTCATTGGTGAGTTCCCGGGATGTCTGCTCAGCCACAGCTTCATTTTTTGAACCATGAAATATCAACCAACCCAAAAAAAGACCTGCAATTAAGGTAATTCCAATAATTTTATAATCGCGCTTATTAAAATTTATTTTCGTTTTCATTTCTAATCGTTTTAAATTTTATTTTCCCATTAAGTAATAAATAAAGGCAATGGCTGCGTCTTTATCTGCACGTGCTTTTTCAAGTTCAAGTTTATATTTTAAGAGTTGACGTTCCATTCGCAGTACTTCTTCAAAATTTTTTCCATCGGTTTCATAGGCAGTTTGCAGGATGTTCATAGCTGTAACGGCTTTGCCTGACTGTCCAAGAAACAGTGGGATACGTCTGTCTGCATCCATATAGTCTTTATTGGCCTTTTCATAGGTGGTTTCCAGAACGTTCGTCTTATCCAGTTTTTCATTTTCTGTCGATTCCTGCATCAACGTAGCTTCTTTGACCATAGACGTGTATTTCTGACGGTACAAGGGTACAGAGATGCCTACCATCGGAAATACAAATGCATTTTTCCCGGACTCTGAAGGGTCTGCCATAGGATTCGAACTTTTCCCTACAATCACATAATCGAATCCCAGCATCAGATTTGGTTTTCCTGTTTTTTTTGCCAAAAGTTCCTGCTTTTCGTAAGAAGCCTGCATAAATTCCGTCTGTAGTATTTGATGGTTTCCGTTCCGGATACTGTCCCGGATAGCTTCCTGTGTTAAATCTATGCTGGTATTGACGAGAGAGTCGGGAAGACTCACCGGTCTTTGTTCATGTATATTCAACAGATTGTTGAATCCGGTTTGCATTGCGAAATAATTATCCTTTAATAATGCAAGCTGGTTTTCCAAATCTGCTTTCTCCATCTCTACCCTTAGCACATCCACAGATGAGGCTAATCCTGATTCTACCTTAATTAAAGCCAGTTTACGAAATGTAGTCAGGATATCGATGTTCTCTTTGGTAATATCCATAGCCTTTTGTGTAAAATACAGGTTATACCAGGTTGATTTTACATCGTAAAATAATCTTGATTTGGCCTCCTGGAATTGTTCGTATTTCGATTTTGCCATTTCAGTGGCAACATCTTTCCTGGCTCCAAGTGTCCCAAACCATGGAAACATTTGCGAAGCAGAAATACGTGCTTTTTGCGGCCCAATCCTGGTTTCAACCGGTTGTATGAAATACCCGAATGTAATCTGAGGGTCGGGCAGAGCGCCAACCTGCGGTATTTTCTCAAGCGCCGCCATATATGCACTGAATTTAGCCTTTAAACCGGGGTTGTTATTGGCGGCTTCAAATAAGTAACTATCTAATATTTCCTGGCTTATTCCATTTATTGATAAAGAAATGAATAGAAATAAATAGAAATAGAAAGAACTATTTTTTTTCATCTTTTGATTTTTTGTATTGATTATATGTTGAAGAGATAAAATTATTTAGCTTGATTTGAAGCTCTTTTGCTATTATTACCATCTCCTCGAAGGGTCCTTGTTGGATTTTATTTCTTTCCAGAAGAAGTTCAAGCCAGTGAAATATAGCTTCATTTTGTGATGCTCTTGAGATATAATAAAATCTTATTTTATCAAGAAAGTGGTATCTCCCATAACCTTCAATAATATTAGCCCCAATAGAATCAATAGCTGAAATAAATTGATCCCCCATGTTTTTTTTATCCTGCCAGTCTAATGTTTCATATATTTTCCATGCCAAAGTGGATAATTGACGTGCTAATTTGTAAACGTTCAACTCTTTTGCTTCGATATATTCCTTTTTATCCATATTTTAGTCTTTGAAATTCATTAAAAACAAACATAAATTAATTGACTTACAACATATTAAGTATTTCTTGTTAATTCTTTATATGTCTATTGTATTTCTTAATTTTCTTCTCCTGCCACATACTGTAAAGCACCGGTACTACAAACATGGTCATTACCTGGAGGATCATACCACCGAAAGAGGGTATAGCCATAGGAACCATAATATCAGCCCCTTTTCCGGTTGAAGTAAGCACCGGTATCAATGCAATAATTGCACAGGAGGCTGTCATCATTGCGGGCCGTACTCTTTTTATGCCGGCATGCAACACTGATTCCCTTACCGCAGCGAGAGTTGAGGGTTTTTCTTTTTCGAATACCTGCATCAGGTAGGTTCCCATAATTACTCCATCATCGGTAGCAATGCCGAACAGGGCAACAAAGCCTACCCAGACAGCCACACTCAGGTTAATGGTGTGCAATTGAAACAAGTTTCGCATGTTCATCCCTGCAACAGAAAAATTCAGAAACCATCCCTGACTGTAAAGCCACAACATCAGGAACCCACCTGAAAATGCTACAAATATTCCGGAAAATACCATTCCGGAGGTTGTAACAGATTTAAACTGAAAATAAAGGATAAGAAATATTAAAATTAAAGAAACAGGAACGACGATCATTAGCCTTTTTGTGGCTCTTATCTGGTTCTCGTAATTTCCTGTAAATTTATAATTTACACCGGCAGGCAGCATCAATTCTCCTTCTTTTAATTTTTCGTTTAAATAAGCCTGGGCATTGTCAACTACATCCCCTTCGGCATATTGGGGTTTTTTATCAAATATTACATATCCAACCAGGAAAGTATCCTCACTTTTAATCATTTGCGGGCCACGGGTATATGTTATTTCGGCCAGTTCACCCAAAGGTACCTGTACCCCAGAAGGAGTGGGTATTAAAACACTTTTCAATTCTTCCGGGTTATCCCTTAATTCACGCGCATACCTCACCCGGACAGGAAACCTCTCTCTGCCTTCAACAGTAGTGGTAAGCTTCATCCCACCGATGGCGCTGCTGATGTACATCTGCATGTCTTCAATCGTAAGACCGTACCTGGAAATAGCCTTGCGGTCAATTCTTATTTCAAGATATGGCTTGCCAACCACCCTGTCGGCAAAAACCGATGTAGGTTCAACACCCGGGACATTTTTCAACAAGTTTTCAATTTCGTATCCTGTTTTCTCGATGGATTGCAAATCAGGGCCGTATACTTTCACACCCATGGGTGCACGCATCCCAGTCTGTAACATGATCAGCCTTGTTTGAATAGGTTGAAGTTTGGGCGCTGAAGTTAAACCGGGCAGGTTTGACTGCTTCACGATTTCTTGCCATATATCGTCAGGTGAATGAATATGGTCCCGCCAGTTACGAAAATATTCACCTTTTTTATCCTTGACTAAATAATCATCTATATTTGTGGTTAATTGCTGTAACATAATATTTTTCATAACAGGGGTTGCATCCTGCCATTTCCTGTCCATAAAAATCATTACCAATTTTTTATGGTTGTCATATTTCAAACCCTTACTTAAATCAACTTTATTATGATCGATATTACTTATTAAATAAACCTTTTTAAGCGTATCGTTCAAACTAAAAAAACCATCTTTATCAACCCTGAACCTTATCCTGTGGCCATCTTCATCAAGGATATATTCAGGTTTGTAATTGACCAGGTTTTCATACATGGAAATCGGCGCCGGATCGAGCGCGGAACTTACACGTCCCCATTTGCCGACAATGGATTGCACCTCGGGGATTGAATTCACCTTTATATCCAGTAAACGTATATCTTCAATATTTTCTTCTATGCCCGAATGTGGCATGGTAGTGGGCATGAGTAGGAAAGACCCTTCATCCAGCGATGGCATAAACTCTTTTCCCACGCCCGGAAATGTTCGTGAAATTGCCTGCCAGCCACTTGTTTCTTTCAATTTTAGAGGTAAAAACCCAAATATATTATCGGCCCCCTGCCACACAAGTATCCCAAATGTAACCAACACAATGGGTATAGACAGAAATTTCCATTTATTATCAAGGCACCATGCCAGAATTGCAGGATAAAAATGAACGACGGTCATTAAAATGCCAAGAACAACAGCCAGGATAGCCAGCACAAACACGAAGTTGATAAATGTGCTGTTCTGAGCTCCAAGTGGCATCCATTCTGAAGTAAGAAAATATACCACTATGCTAAGTGCAATACCTATGTTTATATAGTTTACAAATTTTCTATTGGTTTCAGGCCACCTGTATTCCATAAGGTTATTTACACCAAAAGCCACCAGGGCCAGGGAGATCCATACATGGAATACAATGATAAAACTAACCCCGGCGGCAATGAGAGAATAATTCCATATCCGTGATATCCTCTTTTTATCAAAACGGATAGAAAATATAATATGAGCCATAGCGGGAATGATGATAATACCGATAACCAGCGATGCCAGTATGGCAAATGTCTTGGTAAATGCCAATGGTCTAAACAGCTTTCCTTCAGCGGCCTGCATGGCAAAAACGGGAAGAAAACTCACGATAGTTGTAGCCAGGGCTGTCATAATGGCCGATGCCACTTCAACTGTCGCACTGTATATCACGTTGAGAAGGTTTTTTCCCCTCGCCCCCAGGTTCTCAGGCATATCAAGGTGTCGTACGATATTCTCTGTAAAGACGATCCCAACATCAACCATTACCCCAATAGCAATGGCTATACCGGACAATGCCACTATATTGGCATCAACATGGAACCTGCGCATAACAATAAATGTGATTAGCACTCCAATAGGTAAAAGGCTGGATATAAGCACAGACGCTCGTAAATTCATCATAAGGATGATGACCACAATAATACTTATAAGGATTTCACCGGTGAGCGCCGAGTTAAGCGTGCCAAGTGTTTCTTTGATTAATCCGGTACGATCATAGAAAGGAACAATGGTGACTTTGGAAATGGTTCCATCTGCCAGTTTTTTAACTGGTAAACCAGGCGAGATAGCTGCAATTTTTTCCTTTACATTAGTAATTACTTCCATTGGATTGGATCCATATCGGGCTACCACAACTCCTCCCACTGCTTCGGCTCCGCCTTTGTCCAAACCGCCCCGGCGGGTTGCCGGTCCAAAATTCACCTTGGCTACATCCTTAATTCGCACAGGAACATTATCATGCACTGTGACCACGCTTTCCTCCAAATCACTCAGACTTTTGATGTAGCCCAGCGCCCTGACCAGGTATTCTGCCCTGTTAAATTCAATCGTTCTTGCACCGAGATCCAGGTTACTTTTCCTGACAGCCTGCATTATCTGGGCAACAGTTACCCCATAAGCTTTCATGGCATTCGGATCGATATCTACCTGGTATTCCTTTACAAAACCGCCGATAGATGCAACCTCCGAAACCCCTTTGGCAGAGGTAAGAGAATATTTTACATAAAAATCCTGAATTGTTCTTAATTCCTGAGGATCCCAACCTCCTGAAGGATTTCCGTTCTTATCCCTGCCTTCCAGTGTATACCAGTAAATCTGCCCAAGCGCTGTCGCATCAGGGCCGAGTGTGGGTGTGACTCCATCGGGCAAAATACCTGACGGTAAGGAGTTCAACTTTTCCAGAATTCGTGTCCGGCTCCAGTAAAATTCAATATCATCATCGAAAATGATATAAATGCTTGACAAACCAAAAATAGAATTACTTCGGATGGTTTTTACCCCGGGAATACCTAAAAGCGCTGTAGTAAGCGGATATGAGATCTGATCTTCAATATCCTGGGGGGAGCGTCCCTGCCACTCAGTATAGACAATCTGCTGGTTTTCTCCAATATCCGGGATTGCATCCACCGGCACCGGGTCACGGGGAAGAAAGCCGATCTTCCAGTTGAATGGAGCTGAAATAATACCCCATACAATTAATGTTATCAGCAACATAAAAGTCACCAGCTTATTTTCCAGAAAGAACCGGATTATTTTATTTAGCATGCTTACAAGATTTATAATTAAGTAACAACTAAGTTTAGATGAATAGAATGATTGGCATAATACCAACTTAAATACACACCGGTTAAAAGACTTTTAGATGAATAATTTCCGGACGAATGAATCAATGAAAAAGTAAATTGATTGGAATTACAGAAATTATTGGAAATACACTCCAAAAAATTAGTCAGTTAACCGAAACAAGTTGGTATTACGTAACGAAAAAATCTTATAAGAGAAAGTTTTGTAGCAAAGAGATGTTTACTGAGGTTGTGGGAGGAGAAATATCATTATAAGAGGACAAATTTGCAGAGTTTACGCTTACTAATGATTCTGCAAATTCGGCTTTCTTTGTCCAAAACAGGTTAATTGGAAACTGATCAGAATTAAGACGTAACTGGAATTCGGGTAAAAAATTATTATGAACTTTTATTACAATGGTTTCATCTTTGCAATGTCCGCAATTATTATTATCACAACACTTTTTGGATTGATGATTGATTTTCAACGAATATATATGACCGTCACAATAATGTTTATTTACGGTAACACCTGCAAAAGCAAAAAACAGGAATATTGAAACAATAATATGACTTATTTTTCTAATCAAACTGAATAATTTTTCTGTCAGAGTAAAGGTAACGTCTTTTATAGGAAAAAAGTTCAATTAATTTCTTAAAAACATGTTAAATAAATACTTTTCAGCATTTCATTGAATCCGCCAAACATAAGTAATTCTTATTTCTATATAACAAGATTTATCGATGAATACGCCCGGATATGGTTTGATTTTAGTAATTTTGCACATTGCTTATGGGGTTGAAATGGATTTGACAGCAGGATAAACAGGTAAGCAAGCATGCCGGGCAACGCACAGTAACCCGTTAAACTGCGGTGCAAAACATTAAGTGGCGAAACAAATTACGCGCTTGCTGCCTAATCGAATAACAGTAGATTATGGCGTAATTCCGGTTCAAGGTGATCGGAACAGGCTGCTTCTCCGGTACCTACTCCTTGAGGGACAGGATTAAGAGGCACACGAAAACAGGGATAGTCTTGGTAAATACCCCGATAACCAGGCGAAACAACAGGGGATAAGGTTCAGATTGGGTGTTTGTTCCCGGCCTGTTCACGAAAATCAATAATAAACTAAGCATGTAGAAATCTTATGGGTTTCCTGTTTGGACCCGGGTTCGACTCCCGGCAGCTCCACCTTCGCTCACCGAAGCTTTATGCGGAGGTGAGCTTCGTCTATATTAATGAGCTATAAATATAATTTTAGTATTTATCTTAAATCTTCGGTGAGCTACGGTGGACGCAGTCCACTATTCACCGAAGCTTTATGCGGAGGTGAGCTTCAGCAACAGCGTGTGGACACAGTCCACCTATTACTCAGTACATAATTATGTGGTATGTTTATATTTTAAGATGCAAAGACGAGACATATTACACAGGTTGCACCAACAACCTAGACGATAGAATAATCAGACACAAAAATGGTCAGGTTCATTATACCAAGGATAAACTCCCAGTTGAATTAATAACTTTTATCACGTTCTCAGATAAGTATAGAGCATTTGAATTTGAAAAATACCTCAAATCAGGATCTGGTATCGCTTTTCGAAATAAACATTTGGTTTAAAAAACGTATATCCATGCCAACTTTTTTGTTTTGAAAAAACAGACAGACAGAACTTTACCCTCTCCCATATGTCTTCACAAGTTTTTTAATTTTTCGTTTGATGCCTGGCGTCAGATATTTTTCAGATAAACGCCACAACCAATTGTGATTTTCTGTAGAAGGGATATTCATTCGTGCTTCTGCCCCCATGCCCATGAAATCCTGAATTGGGATTATTGCCAGTTTTGCTACTGAAGCGTATGTCATTCGGATGAGCTGCCAATGACAGTTTCTTTTATGTATCTTTTTACCAATATAACTTTTCAGGTGTTTACGTTGCATTTTACCTGTTTCGTTCATAAACCATCCCCTGGTGGTGTTATTGTCGTGTGTGCCGGTATAAACTACACTGTTGTAAGTATGATTGTGTGGAATATGATGTGATTTTTCAAAGTTTTTTCCAAAAGCAAACTGAAGTACCCTCATTCCAGGTAATTTGAATTTATCGCGAAGATCATAAACAGGTTGATCTACATCCCCCAGGTCCTCAGCCACAAACGGCATTTCAGGAAATACTTTTTTAAGTGCATTGAAAAAGTCGGCGCCCGGACCCTTTATCCATGTTCCGTTTACCGCAGTTTTTTCACTTACCGGGACTTCCCAGAAAGTTGAAAATCCCCTGAAATGATCGAGCCGCAGCAGGTCAAACAGTTCCAGGTTTTTTTTGATACGGTCGATCCACCAGGAATAGCCATCCTTCTTCATCACGGCCCAATTGAACACTGGCATTCCCCAAAGCTGACCCTCTTTGCTGAAATAATCGGGCGGAACACCTGAGACTGCCAACTTCATCCTGTTTTTATCGAGCTTAAATAATTCAGGGTGCGACCATACATCCGCACTGTCGTAATTGACATAAATAGGAATATCGCCGAAAATTTTTATTTCCCTGGAATTGCAGTATGATTTTAGCTCTTTCCATTGGTATAAAAACAAAAACTGGGCAAATTTTTCACGTTCAATTTTATCGGCATTTTCCTTAACCACCATTTTCATAACCCTTTCGTCCCGGTCGCGGAATTCGGCCGGCCAGTCATTCCAGGGAATCATACCCTGTGTTTTCTTCAGATATACGAATAGCGCATAATCATTTAGCCAAAAAGCCTCTTTTTCGCAAAATTCTTCGAAATTTCTGGCTAGGGTATTGAACGGCCTTGTTTTGAAATTTTTATATACTTCATCAATGACGGTCTCTTTTATTTGCACTATTCGTTCATAATGCACTTTGTCGGAGGTATGGAGCTTGTTACCAACAGGTAATTCAGTTATCAGATTCTGTTCCAGCAGCAATTCAGGACTGATGAGGTAGATGTTTCCTGCGAATGCAGACAGCGAACTGTATGGGGAATAGCCGCCATCCCTGTAAACCTGGTTTAGCGGCAACATTTGCCAGTATTTTTGATCATGATTTTTAAGAAAATCTGCAAATCGATATGCTTCGGGGCCAAAATCTCCTATTTCGAATTTTCCGGGAAGCGAAGTAATGTGCATCAGTATACCTGCACTTCGTTCTGACATATCTTTCCTTACTTTCATGAGTTTCTAAGGTGCATGTGCAAATAATTCCGAAGATAAAGGCTTTTTTCTATTTTTAATATTTTGTAATTTAATTAATTTGTAAGAATTGATTTTCTAAGGTCAGGAATATAGACATAGGTATCCCTCCGGGGAATTGCTCTTAGATCAGATTTGTTGTCATTTTAAAAAGTGTTTACAGGAATTGAAGGTAGCGATTATAAAGGTATAAGATTATTCATGAGCATAAGCCATAACCGGATTTTATGCAATTCTTGTAATTTTCTAACCAATCTGTCAACTGCTAATCATTTGTGAATAAAACAATACCCAGTGGCGGCAGGGTAATGCTGATCGAAAAATCTTCATTATGGTACGATACGGGAACTGCGTCCATCCCGCCGAAGTTTCCTTGTCCGCTACCCCCATAATTTTTGGCATCACTGTTCAGGATTTCTTTCCAGTATCCTTCCTGCGGCACTCCAATCCTGTAATTATACCGGGGAACGGGAGTCATATTGCAAACCGCAATTACCGTATTTTTTTTATCCTTGCTGTAACGAATGAAACTAATAATGGAATTTTGCGCATCATTTGCATCAATCCATTTGAATCCTTCAGGATTAAAATCAACTTCAAACAGGGCAGGGTACTTCCTGTAGGTTTCATTCAGCTCTTTTACCCACATTTTAATTCCGTTATGTGTATCATATTCAAGCAAGTTCCAATCCAGACTCGATTCATAGTTCCATTCATTCCATTGTCCGATATCCATTCCCATAAAAAGTGTTTTCTTTCCCGGATGGGCGAACATATACCCGAATAACAACCGCATATTGGCAAACTTCTGCCAGATATCTCCCGGCATTCTGTCCATCAGCGATCCTTTTCCATGCACCATCTCATCATGTGACAACGACAACATGAAATTTTCATTAAAAGCATACCAGATACTGAATGTTAGTTTGTTGTGATGATAGCTTCGATAGATAGGTTCAGTAGAAAAATAGTCAAGGGTATCGTGCATCCATCCCATATTCCACTTCATTCCGAAACCCAGACCTCCTGTATAAACCGGACGTGTTACCATAGGCCAGGCAGTTGATTCCTCAGCTATGGTTTGCACATCGGGAAAACGCGTATAGATGGATTCATTCAGTTCGCGTATGAAAGTAATAGCTGCCAGATTTTCCCTGCCACCATATTCATTAGGTATCCATTCACCTTCTTTGCGTGAATAATCAAGGTATAACATCGACGCAACCGCATCCACCCGCAAACCGTCAATATGATATTTATCCAACCAGAAATGGGCGCTGCTAATCAGGAATTCTCTGACTTCATTTCTACTGTAATTAAAGATGTAACTGCTCCAGTCGGGATGAAATCCCTGACGGGGATCTTCATGCTCAAACAGAAAGGTTCCGTCAAAATAATGGATTCCGTGTAAATCTCCCGGAAAATGAGAAGGGACCCAATCTGCAATCACTCCGATGTTATGTTGGTGAAGGATATCTACAAAATGCATAAAGTCTTCAGGTGAGCCAAAACGACTGGTTGGTGCGAATAATCCTAGAACCTGGTAACCCCATGAACCAGAAAACGGATATTCCATCACTGGCAGCAGCTCAACATGGGTATATCCCATATACGAGATATATTCAGCCAGTTGCTCTGCCATTTCTACGTAGGAGAGGTAACGGTTCATATCTTCAGGCACCCGTTTCCACGATTCAAGATGAATTTCATAAACCGATATGGGTCCTTTGAGGGAATTATTGCTTTTGCGTGATTTCATCCATTTCTGATCGTTCCATTGATAATCCAGATCCCAGACAATGGATGATGTTTTTGGCGGTTTCTCGAAATAATTTGCAAAAGGATCGGTTTTATCAACCGTGTAATTATTGTTAGCTGATACAATATGATATTTATATAATTCTCCCTGTGTGATTCCCGGAACAAATCCGCACCATATGCCTGACTCATCACTTCTAGGTTGAAGCGGATGAACTCCCGGGGTCCAGTCATTCAAATCGCCGATTAATGATACGGATTTTGCATTGGGCGCCCAGACAGCAAAAAATGTTCCCTCCGTACCTTTATGCAGGTAGGTATGTGAACCCAGTTTCTCATAAAGTGAGAAATGTTTTCCTTCCCTGAACAGATGAATATCATAATCAGAAATAAAATCAGTATCATATAATATTTTTTGAGAACCTGGCTTTTCTCTTCCTTTCAGGATAATCTTTTCATCTTTTTGATTTACTTTTGGTGCCGGAGTCTTTTTTTTCCTGATGTCAATCTTTTTTTTGGATTTAATTTTTTCTGTCATAATATTCCCTTTTCCTTAATTTTATTCCTCAACTATTTTTGCAGTGGCGGCCAGGTTATCAATTATTTTATCAAGTCCGTTGAGAGGCACAATCAACCAGTCAGGCCGGTTGTTTATTTCGTAGCTTGTTTCATAAATTGATTTTTCAATCAGAAACAGATTTAGTAAACTTTCAATTTGTGATTCTTTTTCAGGAATAAAAGGCGCATTTCCTGCTTCTTCCAGATAGGACTTAAGAAAATGATAACATGTTAAATGATACCAATGCTCAATCCATGGTTCGAGAATAGAGGTGATTTCCGATTCCCTGGTTTTCATCTTGAAATAGGCCATATAGATGGCATAATGAAATGATCGTAACATTCCCGCCACATCTTTAAACGGACAATATTTAAGTTTACGTGCACTCAGGGAACGCGCGGGTTCTCCTTCAAAGTCAATAATAATAAAATCTTTACCGGTAAATAATACCTGTCCCAAATGATAATCGCCATGAACCCGTATCTTCTGTGATCTTATTTTTTCTGACTCGAGAAGATTTTTAATTACTGCGAGCAACATATCTTCGTTACTTAATACCTTAGTACACAATTCTTTTGTCTGCCCCTTAAGTTGCTTAAAGTTTATTCGAAATTCCGCATTCGTCTTCTTAATCAGGGTTCTGAAACTCTGGTTAATTGACTTTTGATACAATAATGAAAAGTTCTCTGGTTTGAATAAATCGTCACTTGTTATTGAAGCAAGTCCCTTATGCATTTGCGCAGTTCTTTGTCCAAGCTTTTCTATCATTTCCACAAAGAAATAGCCGGCGAGGTCTTTTAACAATTTTGAGTCATCGGGCTCATAATCCTCCATCATTCCGGGAATATAACCCGGCGGTTCGCTGAATTGCTGTCTGTGGATAAGTATGTTCTCAAAATATTGTTCGTTAAATCTTTCGGTAAGCTCCCATGCATTGCCTTCATTGGGAATAAATCCGGTAAGAATACCCAGGGAATAACTTTCGGACGGATTGCGATTATATATCAACGTACCTGCATAAGGTGGCAGGTTTTCGAAGGATGTTTTCTCGGTAAGGTTTTGAATAATCTCCAGTTCCGGATTACTACCTTCATCGGGACTGCGGTAAAATTTAAGAAAGAAACGCTGGTTATAGAGGATGGAGGAATTTGATTGTTCAACTCCCAGAAGGTTTGAAGTTAATGGCATTTCTGTTTTTTGGAGATTTTTACGCAGATATTTTCCCGGAGAGCCAGTTAATTCTCCATGTTGACCCTTTATTTTACCGCGGGCAAAGATTAACTGCAGTGCCAATTGCTGAAACGATTCACTAAATGCTGCATCATAGAAAATACCTTTCCGATCCTCTGCTTCAACCATTGCAATCACAGCCTGCGGATATGATTTCTGAATGTCGTGAGCCTCTTTATTGAAAGCCAGTTTACCAGCAAGCACATAATTTTCTGACTGACTGTCAACATAGTCCATCTGTGCAAAGAACAAATATGTATTAAAGTTTTCCTTAGTTAGAATAAATACATCAAGCAGGGTTAAGCCTTTAATCTTTCTGGCTTTACCTCTGAACCATCGGCTATGCAACATGTATTCGATGAAATACTTCCTTATTTTTACGGTTAACTCTGTACCCAGCGAATTCCATTCTTTTCTGGAAAATTTCATATATTGGGATTTGTTCCCCTGAAAGTATTCGGCTTGTTCCACCTTTGTAAGTTCAAGCCAGAAATGATCCCGGTATTGCAATGTAAATGTTGTAGGATTTTTACCTATTATCGGAAAATGATTCTGGCTGAAAACCTCAATGGGTGTATATCCTGCATATTCCTCCAGTTCAAGTTCAACGGCCTGAGAATATCGTGACAAATTGATGATGACAAGGATGGCTTCATCTTCGTATTCGCGGATGAACGAAAGAATTTTCGGATTGTTGGAATTTATAAATCGAATAGTTCCCCGGCTAAAAGCTTTGTGATTTTTCCTGGTAGCAATGACTCGTCTCATCCACCAAAGCAGGGAAGCATAATTGCGTTCCTGACTTTCAACATTTATTGCTTCATAATTATATTCATAGTCAAGAATAACGGGTAAAAACAGTTGCTGAGGATTACAATGTGAAAATCCTGCATTTTTGTCGGAGGTCCATTGCATAGGAGTCCTTACACCATACCTGTCGCCCAGATAATAATTATCGCCCATGCCAATCTCGTCGCCATAATAAATGATAGGGGTTCCCGGCAACGAAAATAACAGAATATTCATCATTTCAATCCGCCGTCTGTCATTATCCATCAGAGGGGCCAGACGTCGTCTGATACCCAGGTTTATTCTTTGCTTAGGTTCTTTGGTAAAACTCTTGTACATATAATCACGCTCCTCATCCGATACCATTTCGAGGGTGAGTTCGTCGTGGTTTCGAAGAAAAATGGCCCACTGACAGTTTTCAGGTATTTCCGGGGTTTGTTCGAGAATATCTACTACCGGGAAACGATCTTCCATCTTCATGGCCATATATAACCTGGGCATCAGTGGAAAATGAAACGCCATCTGACATTCGTCTCCGTTGCCAAAATACTGTCTGGCATCTTCAGGCCACTGATTGGCTTCTGCCAGTAACATTTTATCATCGAAATTTTCATCAATATAAGCTCTGAGTTTTTTTAGAAACGTATGTGTTTCTGGCAGGTTTTCACAATTTGTCCCATCCCGTTCAAATAGGTATGGAACAGCATCCAGGCGTAATCCGTCAACACCGATATTAAACCAAAAATCAATCAGTTTGAAAACTTCTTTTGTTACGGCAGGATTGTCGAAATTCAAATCGGGTTGATGTGAATAAAACCTGTGCCAGTAATAAGCCTTGGCTTCAGTATCCCATGACCAGTTTGAAATCTCAAAATCCTGAAAAATAATCCTTGCGTCAGGATACCTGTCAGGTGAGTCATTCCAAACATAATAATTCCTGTAATTGCTTCCCGGTTTTGATTTTCTCGCTCTCTGAAACCAGCTGTGCTGCGAAGAAGTGTGATTCAGAACCAGTTCCGTGATGATACGAATATCTCTTTTATGCGCTTCACGAATAAACTTTTTGAATTCGCTGAGCTTGCCATAAGCGGGATGAATGGAAGCAAAATCCGAGATATCATAACCTCCGTCTTTAAGCGGCGAAGGATAAAATGGTAGGAGCCACAACGTATTAATTCCAAGCGAACCAAGATAATCCAGCTTTTGTATCAGGCCGGGAAAATCCCCGGTACCATCGTTATTACTATCGAAAAACGACTGAACATGAAGCTGATAAATGATGGCATCCTTATACCATGTATTTTGTTTTCTCTTCGTTTTCATAACAGGAGGTATTACAAGAAATAGTCAAAATCACGCTCAGTTCGCACTTTACGGCGTATACTGAAAATATGCGCAGGTGAAACTCCGGGATTTAATTCTACAAAATTTACAATTCCGTTCCACAAATAAAATGATCCCCCCAACAGATCATGTGCCTGGTAGGATTCATGTTCTTGCACATCAAAATCAGCCACGGGAAAATGTATCCATCCTGAATGTGTGTGGTAGGGATCCAGATTCACTACCACGAGTATGATATTTGAAAAGTCTTCAGTAGATTTACTATAAGCCAACAGGTTTTCATTTTCTGTTTCGTAAAAGCGAAGCGATCGGTTGTTGTGAAGGGCGGGATTATCATGCCTGATTCTGTTCACTCTTTTTAACAAGGGTTTGAGACTGTTTTTTGCATGAATATCCCAGTCTTTAATTTCATATTTTTCAGAATTCAGATATTCTTCACTCCCATAATTATTGGGTATATTTTCCATTAATTCGAAAGCCGGGCCGTATATTCCGTAAGATGCGCTTAATGTAGCTGCCAATATGCTGCGGATAATAAATCCCGGTTTGCCGGATACCTGAAGGAACTCCGGAAGTATGTCCGGTGTATTTGGCCAAAGATTCGGTCGAAAGTACTCAATTATATCGGAATGGGTGAGTTCTTCAAAATAGGTAATCAGTTCACGTTTTGTATTGCGCCAGGTGAAATAGGTATATGATTGTGTGAAACCCTGTTTCGCAAGCTGATACATTACTTTTGGCCTGGTAAAGGCTTCAGCCAGAAAAATCACATCAGGATGTTCCTTTTGAACTTCTGTGATGAGCCAGCCCCAAAATCTTATGGACTTTGTATGCGGATTATCTACCCGGAATATTTTTACTCCCTGTTCTATCCAGAAAGTAAAAATACTTTTCAGTTCATTCCAGAGAGCTTCCCAGTCATCGCTCTCAAAATCAAACGGGTATATATCCTCATATTTCTTTGGGGGATTTTCGGCATATTGTATGGTTCCGTCGGATCTGTGCCTGAACCATTTCGGATGCTCTTTCAGGTAAGGATGGTCGGGTGAACATTGCAGAGCAATATCCAGTGCAATTTCTATATTATATTCTTTAGCCTTCAACACCAACTCCTTGAAATCATCGAGTGTCCCCAGTTTTTTATGAACAGCTTTATGTCCGCCGTCTTTAGAGCCAATTGCCCAGGGTGAACCGGGATCTCCAGTCATGGCTTCCGGAGTGTTATTCTTGCCTTTTTTCTTGGTTTCTCCGATTGGATGTATTGGGGGCAGGTAAACAATATCAAATCCCATATCTGCAATATATTCCAGGCGACTGATACAGTCTTTGAACGTACCGTGATTTTTAACCTCACCAATAAGCGACCGTGGAAAAAATTCATACCAGGTACTGAATCTGGCCTTTGGGCGTTCTGCAATTACCTTTAGTTCAGGTTCAAAAGTGGTAATATAATTTCTGAGTGGATATCTTAACAAAACACCAAATAATTTATTATTTATAATTGGTTCTGTTTTTTCTTCAAGACTTTGATTTGAAGAAAACAATTCAGATACTTGTTTTAAATAGGTTGTATCGCGTTGTTCCAACGATTTATAGGTTGTAAAGATGGATTGTATGATATCGATGCCTTCCTCAATATCGCTTTTGATTTCTACTTCTACCTGAATTTTTTTCATGATATCATAAAACCATGTACTGGCTCTGTCAACCCAACCCTGTAAAGTGTAAATATATTCTCCGGGATTATCGGTTAAAAAATATCCTGACCAGGAATCGTTTGGCTTTTGTGTTAGTTCATTAATATGCCAGTTTTTTTCCTTAGCATGCCTGTAAAGCAGTTCGGCCCGGATGGAATCATGCCCGTCGCAGAAAATATCTGCACTAACATTTACTTTGTCTTTTACAATCCGTTTTAAGGGATATAGCCCATGATTAATCTGAGGCTTTACATTTTCGATGATCACACGTTTTCTTCCATCCATAAAAATATTGATTTTAAATTGAATAAAGGAGCATCGATTCCTTCATTAGGTTAACGTTTTCCCTGCCGGTTATGTTCATTGGGACCTCTTGTCCCACACCATTCCAACTTTTATCGGAGGAGCAAAGGATTAATTTTGCAGTTTTTCCGTCAATAGTTTCAGGCAGGCTCATTTTAACAGACTTATTGCTAAAGTTCAGCCAACAAATAATTTGTGATTCTGCGTTCCAGCGTTCGATGGTAAAAATCTTGTTTTCCAGAGTAACCTTAATCTGTTTTTTATCGGCCCGACGTAACACCGGATGTGTCTTTTTCAAGTGGATAAGTGTTTTGTAATAATTAAATAGCGCTTTGGACTCTTTGTTGGTTAAAGGATTTGAGGAGAGTTTGCTTCGGGTGAACGTATTCACATCTGCCGGATCGGGTGCAGGCTTATTATCTCCCGGGTAAAATGATTTAAAGTCATTTAGTCTTCCGCGACGCACAAGTTTATTCAGCACTTCATTACTATGGTTAACAAAATAAAGAAACGGATTTTTTTCACCATACTCCTCCCCCATAAACAGCATGGGAAGGAACGGGCTGACAAAAACTGCTCCTGCTATTACTTTCAGCATTTCGAAGCTCACCAGAGCACTAAACCGTTCACCAAATTTTCTGTTTCCCACCATATCGTGGTTTTGAGAGAATACTATAAACTGATTTCCCTCATTTGGTTGACTGCTGTTCCCAAAATTTCGTTTTCTGAATTCAGAATACTCACCTTCATACGCATAACCGTTAGTAAAAGCTTTTAACAGCATGAAGGGATTCGAATAATCGATATAGTATCCATTTTGCTCTCCGGTTACCAGCGCATGCATGCTATGATGAAAATCATCGTTCCATTGGGCGTCAAGCCCGTAACCTCCTATTTCAGGCGGATTTATATACCTGCTGTCATTCAGCGCCGATTCGGCAATGAGGTAATGCTTTTTCCCGGTTTGATGGTTTAGCAGGCTTACCTGATCAGCCAGTTCCTGCATGATATGTTTGGCGCCAAAATCATAAATCGCATGCACTGCATCCAGACGCAATCCGTCTAAGTGAAAAGTCCTAAGCCACATGAGCGCATTTTGAATAACATAATTTCGTACACCATTGCAATATTTGTCGTCATAGTTAATTGCTTTTCCCCAGGGGGTTTTATATCGTTCTGTGAAGTATGGCCCATATTCATGGAGGTAATTTCCTTCCGGACCTAGGTGATTATATATCACATCCAGAAATACTGCTATGCCTTTTTGATGACATGTATTCACCAGATTCATCAGGCTTTCATGACCGCCATAAGATTGCTGAACGGCATAGGGATAAACACCGTCATATCCCCAGTTTCTTGCACCCGGAAACTGGCCAGCCGGCATTAACTGAATGGTATTTATTCCCAGATCAAGCAAATAATCAAGCTTACGAATTATTCCATCGAAATTTCCTTCTTCGGTAAATGTCCCTGTATGAAGTTCATAAAATATCATTTGTTCGAGCGGAATATTTTGCCAATCACCATCGGTCCACTTAAATTTTTCAAGGTCGATAACTTCAGAGGGTCCATGAACACCAAGTGGTTGACATAGTGATGCTGGATCGGGCAGGGGAAACTTATCATCCAATTGATATAAATAATGTGTTCCGGCGATACAATTTTCCAGTTTTAAGTGCCAGTATCCCTTTATGTCTTGATGCATTTCAATTTTTTTCTGATGCGGATGCAAGAGGCAAAGCCAAATCTGTTTTGCAAAGGGTGCCCATAAGCTAAAATCACAAGTCCTGTCCTTGTTTACCGAGGCTCCTAAATTTCTTAAAAAATCAGAATTTATCATGTGTGATTTGGTTAGTCACTATATGATGGTTCATTTAGTTGATTTTCCTAATGCTAATAAACTTTCAAAATTAACAATAATGAATTATTTCTATAAACGTTCAATGTTCCGAATGAAAATAGATTTTCTTTTTATTATTGTTCGGTATCATGTATTACAACAAGAATATAGCATAATTAGGTTGAACCATCTTCAAAAAATATTTTAAGTATCAGCAATTTACAATCTTATATCATTGCTTTTTCAGCTTTTTCATAAAAAAAACATCTCACAATACGGGAACATATCCTTAGTGTAAAGGGTTATTTATTATATTCTGTTAAAAAGATCACAACTCTTTTATTTAGTTATCTTATTTTTGTTTATAACCAAAGAGAGGTGATATTATTGGCACAACAGATGATAACCATAAGTAATAAAAAAAATAATTTTAGTTGTTGGGTAATGATCTGATCGTATTTAAACATTTAAATAGAATAAAAGCGAAGTTATTATTAGCAGGATTTTTAATACAGAGTGTTTATGATTGCAATTTCAATCGGCAACTTAATAACGTGGAAAAAAGATTATGGAAAATTACAAAGGACGGATTTGGCCGGGAGTACCTTATCCACTGGGAGCTAATTACGACGGGCAGGGAGTAAATTTTACCCTGTTCAGTGAATATGCCACTGCGGTCAAGTTATGTTTATTTCATTCACCAGACGAGACTGAAGAATATACACAAATTAATCTGACCGAAGTGACGGATCATATCTGGCACATATACCTGCCCGATATTAAACCCGGTCAGTTATACGGTTATCGTGTCTATGGCCGGTATATGCCCGGAAAAGGATACCGTTTCAATCCGCATAAATTATTGATAGATCCCTATGCCAAAGCCATCGCAGGACGGATGGAAATATCAAAAAAAATGTTCGGATACCCGATAGAATCGATTATGAAAAATTTCGATTTAAAAAAGGATATACGAAACAGCGCAGATGTGGTGAAGAAATGTGTGGTTATTGATACACATTTTGACTGGGAGGATGATAAGAAGCCAAATACCGACATGCACAATACCATAATCTATGAGTTGCATGTGAAAGGTTTTACGGCACAACATCCACAAACTCCTGAGAATGAAAGAGGAACCTTTAAGGCACTGTCCTCTCCTGTAATTATCGATTATTTCAAACAACTTGGCATAACGGCAGTGGAACTCATGCCGGTACATCATTTTGTGCACGACAAATTCTTACTCGATAAAGGACTAACTAATTACTGGGGATATAATTCCGTTGGATTTTTTGCGCCTCATGCCGAATACAGCGCTTCGGGAACCCATGGAGAACAGGTTGGAGAATTTAAAGAAATGGTGAAGGCTTTTCATAAGGCAGGAATTGAGGTTATCCTGGATGTGGTTTACAATCACACCTGCGAAGGCGATCATCTTGGTCCTACCTTAAGCTTCAGAGGAATTGATAATTTTAATTATTACCGTCTTAATAAAGAAGATAAACGGTTATATACCGATTACACCGGAACGGGCAATACCATGAACATGCTTAGTTCACGTACCTTGCAACTGGTTATGGACAGCCTGAGATACTGGGCGAACGATATGCATGTGGATGGATTTCGCTTTGATCTGGCGTCAGCGCTGGCCCGTGGTTTATATGAGGTGGGCATGTTATCAACTTTTCTCGATACTATTCACCAGGATCCGGTTATTTCCCAATGCAAACTAATTGCCGAACCCTGGGATTTGGGAGAAGGAGGATACCAGGTGGGAGGTTTCCCGGTATTATGGGCAGAATGGAATGGCAAATACCGTGATTCGGTAAGGAAATTCTGGCGCGGCGATGAAAGTCAGGTAAAAGAACTTGCCTACAGGTTGAGCGGAAGCAGCGATTTATATGAGGATAATGGGAAACTGCCTTCGGCCAGTATTAACTTTTGCACTTGTCATGATGGATTTACTCTTCATGATTTGGTAAGCTATAATAAAAAGCATAATGAAGCCAATGTAGAGGAAAACAACGATGGAGAAGACCACAATCTAAGTTGGAATACAGGAGTTGAAGGGCCAACGGCAGATGAAAAGATCATTGCAATTCGTGAACGGCGTAAACGGAATTTTCTGGCAACCCTCATGGTAAGCCAGGGTGTGCCCATGATCAGTCATGGAGATGAATATGGCCGTACCCAGTTGGGGAATAACAATGCATATTGTCAGGATAATCCACTTACCTGGATGAATTGGGACTGGGATGAAAAGCAGAAAGAACTATTCGAATTTACATGTAAGATAATTAATATTCGTAAAATTCAACCGGTGATGCATCGACGACGTTATTTCAAAGGCCGTAAAATTTATGGAAAAGAAATACGGGATATCCGGTGGCTGAATACAGATGGTACAGATATGACAGAAGAAGAGTGGGATACCAGCTTTATAAGATGCATGGGAATGTTGCTGAACGGGACCCTGATTTCGGAAGTAAATAAATATGGTGAGCTGATAAAACATGATACCTTACTCATAATAGTTAACAGCTACTGGGAACCTATTTCATTTGCACTGCCTAATGAAGATTTAAACAATGAGTGGAGCCTGCTGATAGATACCTTTACGAATGAAGTTACCGGGAGCGGAAGAAAGATCAGGGATGCTTATAAAATGGAGCCCCGGTCACTGGTCTTATTGAAAAATATAGAATCACCGGCCTGATGGTTTTTGACTTTTGACGACAGTATTCATGTACCTTTTTATAAGTTACGACGGTTAAATATCATTCAAAGCATTACATTCTTTTACAAAGTTTTTCTGCCAGCTCTTCAAGGATAGGTATCTGGCCTTTCACAATTTTATTACGTGCAACGGCAAATGTGAACCATCCCGCACGGTCAATTTCCGGAAATCTTTTGTATTTTCCCGATGTTGGAGGCCATTCCATTTCAAACTCATTGCTGACGATTTTCTCTGCTTCAAAATCAGATTCCACCGCCCAGGCATAAATCATCTTCCCGCTGGGTTGTTTTACCGGAGTGAGTGCTATAAACTCACCTACAGCTTCGAATCCGGTCTCTTCTTTAAACTCGCGTAATGCAGCCTTAAAGATTTCTTCCTGTTCTTCCACTTCACCTTTTGGAACCGACCAGGCATTTAATTCTTTTTTTGCCCAAAAGGGTCCCCCCGGATGAACCAGCAGGACTTCGTACTCTTTATCTTTTTTTCGGTAGACCAATATACCAGCGCTTATTTTAGCCATTTTTTAAATTTTTTACTGATGTTGAAATCAAAATGAACTAGTGTTATGGCATGTATTAAAAAACGGTTAATTCATTCCGGACTCCCGCCTGACAAAGCTTAAGCGGCGGGTAGGTAATTCGGAACCCTGAAAGGCTCAGCGCGAAGCTAATCTCCTTAATTTTCCAAAGACCCTGAATCACCTGTCTGCCGAGGCCAGCCAGGCAGGAGTTCAGGGTGACTATATGACAAGATAATATTGACATAACACTATTATAATACAGATAATTACAAAATTAATATAATCAGCCTAATAGTTAAGCTAATTCCGGGTACAAACTTCGGGCATAAGCGCCTTGGTGGCGGAAAGAACCTCCAATCTCCCAATCCTACTGGCGACACCTCGTAGCCCATGATATCTATTGAAATGCCGGAGATAAGATTCCAAAAGGATGAAACGGCAAGGAAATATCACAACCTTTCAACCGGCACAATTGTTATTTATTAAAAGACAGAAATCAGGGTAATCTATAACTAAGGAAATTATGAATGCACTCTTGATGGTTGATATCCAAAACGACTTTCTGCCGGGAGGTTCGTTACCCGTGGCTGAAGGCGATATCATTGTTCCGGTGGTAAATAAGTTGCAGCCATATTTCGAACTGGTAATTGCTACGCAGGACTGGCATCCTGCAAATCATGGCAGTTTTGCCTCAAATCATCCGAATAAAAAACCGGGCGATATCGTTGATCTTGACGGGGCAGAACAGGTGTTGTGGCCGGATCATTGCGTGCAGCATACCACAGGCGCCAACTTTGCCGATGAACTTCATGTGGAAAAGTTAGCATCGATTATTAAGAAAGGAACGGATGCCCGGATTGACAGCTATAGCGGGTTTTATGATAACCTGCACAAAAAAGCCACAGGTTTACATGCGTATCTTACCTGGAAAAAAGCAGATACGCTTACCATTACCGGACTGGCAGCAGATATTTGTGTAAGATATTCCACGCTTGATGCACTGGAACTGGGATACAACACCTATCTAGTAAAAGATGCCACCAAAGCCGTAGGAGGCGAGGACAAATTCAACAGCACATTGCTGGAACTCGAAACGAAGGGAGCAAAAATTGTTACTTCGGATGAGATGATAAGAATTTTGGGAACGAAGGAATAATTCGTTATTGGAACGCTGATATCACAGATGATCACAGATCAGTACAAATCTGTTCAATCAGTGTAATACCTGGCTGCCAAGAGGCAGGAGCGGCTCCATCTCTAACCAATCATGGTATTGTTCTATAGGTATACAGCAAATTGCGTTTAATTTTCATATAACTTTTTTAATTCATGGTTTGAAATATGCATGTATATTACGGCGGTTGTTATATTTTCGTGCCCGATCCTTACTTTCTTCAATTTCCAACTTTCTGTACGGGAAATAAAAGCAAATGATAATTCGGTAAAAAACAAATTTTCGGGAGGTAACAAAGTTTAGTACATTGCAGGAGCAGGACAGGAGGGAAAGGAGTTATAAATCTTTGCCTCTGCAGGGTGTTGTCCCAAATCCTAATGAACAGCTGCATACCTGCCTTTGCCGGTAGGCAGACAGACAGGTGAAAGGCGCACTCCGTCAGGTTATCCGACGGAGCATTCTATTAGATTGAGTGTAGTTTTTTATTCTTTGATTCTACTTTTTAAATCCATTCTTTCATGTAGAATCCTTGTAATTTCAATTTCGTTCGCACTTAATTTCCTGCAGAAAATAATATATCTTGTTACTTTTAATCCAAACAAAATTGTCATAATCCCAGCATAGTTTTTCCCAAGTTTTGGATTTTGAGCAATATCCTTACAGTTATCAATTAACAGGTAGTAATATTTATCAGCTTGTTGCTCCGACCATTCATCAAAAGTATAATTCCATATTTCAGTCAAATCGTCAACGGCATTGTTGGTCAGGAAGTATTTAGCCATTCAATCTCTTTTTTACTTTTACAGAATCAAGATGCTTTTGTGAATCAAAGTCGTAGGCAATCCCACTGTCAATACCCTCCTGAATAGCAGTTTTTAATGCCAAAACTTTAGATTCTTCTTCTTCCAATAATCTCAAACCCGCTCGTATCACTTCACTCGCATTTTTAAATCTACCTATTGAAATACTCCTTCGAACAAAAGTTTCGAAATAATCTCCAAGTGATATTGACGTATTCTTGTTCATGTCTTCATATTTTTCTCAGATATACCAAATATTGGTAACTTTTCTAAAATTGCAGGGGCAGGGCAGTAGGGAAAGGAGTCATAAATCTGTGCCTGTGCAGGCAAAATATCCGCACCAGTCAGGGAACAAGTCGCAGACTCGCCATGTGAGGGGGTGGACGTTTTTTAACCCATTAATGCGTTGCAATTACATATTTTGACAAGGCAGGTGACTATAAGCACAAAAACAAAAAAGGTCCAAGCTACACTTCGTTAAGCTTGAACCAGTTTTTTGGGCCCGCGCCAGCCAGGCGTTTAATTTCTATTTTCTAACTATTGTTTTCGATTGTCTAGAAGCAATTTCAATTCGGGTTCATTATCAAAGTAATAGCCGAAATCAATTTTTAATAAAGGATATTTTGAATAACGCTGACCTGGAATTATATTTTAATTCCCAAACATCACCTCCATTGGAGGTTTTTATGATCTTGCCAGTCGGTAACACGCTACTTAAAGCAACGATAACAGCCAAATTCCTGTCATAATAATCAATTCCATAAAGCCACATAGCGCCTGGTCCCGCTGAAGTTTGTTTTGTCCATGTACCGCCATCAGTAGTGATAAAAATGACATCATAGTCAAATGCTCCCCACCAGGTTTGTGCATCTATCATAGCGAGACAATTCATGTCGGCTCCTCCTATACCACCGCCACCGGTGTCAGGTACCGAATCATTTTTCCACGTTGCTCCGGCATCATTACTAAATACATAATGTGCACTCTTTCCATAAACAACAATATGGTTCTTATCGGTCGCTTTTACCCCAAGCCATTCATTCCGATTATAATTATTTTCAGGGATGATAGAATCCCATGTTTGACCTCCATCTGCCGTATGGGCTATAAAACCCTTGGCCCCGTTACTTATACGATAACCTCCAACTACATAGACTGTTTGTGCATCTATGGCATAAATACCCTGCATCAATCCATTGTGAAAGAAATTAGGGTCAAAAATGGTCCAGGTATTTCCCCCATTACTTGAATTAATTACAGTTCCGCTCTCACCGCATATCCAGATATCATTGTTTCCAACCATGGAAATGGATTGAAAAACTATAGCCGGCGGGATTTCTGGACTTGTAATGCGAACCCATCTATTGCCACCATCATTGGTTTTTATGATGCTGCTATTAATACCGACAGCCCACACATCATTTGTATCGACAGCCCACACATCAAATAAAAGAGTTCCCTGTAAAGCAGCCGATCCTTCACCCTGTCTTAACCATGTATCACCTCCATCCGATGAAAACAAAATCTTTCCGTAAGATGTGCTGTCAACAGCTCCTACAACCCAGACATACTTTTTTTTAACAGGCGTTGGCCCCTGCGTGTCATCATTTTTCTTGCATCCATAAGGGATTACAATAAGGCTTGCAATTGCAAATAAAAAAAACAGGAATAGATTTCTTTTTATTTTCATGATAAATAATTTTTATTAAAGGTTATTTCTTCCCTTATTTTTATAGTTTAAATATTTTCAAACGGCAGCATTCTGCTTGATTACACAATGATCCATGGGTAATATTCTGGTAATATTCTTCGAATTATATGAATCATTTATTTTTAATGTCACATAACATCCAATTATACTTACCTGGTGTCGGCAAGAAAACTCCATTTTCTTAACCGACACTGGACTTTTCGGGCAAGCACTAATTAATACGAAGCACCCGATTTCAGGTAAATCATCAACGAATTGTCAGTGGGAGGCAAATCGTTCCATAGGCTGATACAATATGTGCGGAGCCATGAAAAGTTTGACCCTAACCGGGTAATTGTTAGATCGATCGAGTCCATCTCGTGGGTCGAAAAGAGTCTTTCGTCGCCTGCAAAATGAGCCATCATTGCATTCCTGATACGGGGAGCAAATATCCTGGCCGTTTCGTAGGTACAATTAGAACTGGTAAAAGCCCTGGTTAACAGGCTATCCAGGTTAACATAGGCCTTTTGCGTAATATAATCCGAAAATGTTTGTCCTCCGGGTAACGGGTAATCATTTTGTGTAATGATATTAGTTGAAATGATCAGGGCCGAATCCTTTAAATAGGTTATCATCCTGTACGGACAAGGATAACAAACGGTAGAACCTGTCTCAATGTCGAATAAAAATGTATTGCCAGATGTCTTTTTTACAATGTCGTTGGCATGAAAATGTCCGGTGAACATGATCCTTAATCCTGCGGTCATGAGCGAGTCGGATACCGTTGACGATCGATCCACTACAAATCCTTTAAACAGGCTATCCTCATCTGTAAAATGATTAAGTATCCCGTGATGCATCATTCCGAATACAGTTTTCCCTTTAGCCTCTGCTTCGGCTAAGCGTGGCAATATCCAGGTCATTGTTTCCTGCTTTATACTCCCGCCTGTCATTAAATTATAAGGAATGCCATCCCAATAGTTGCAGGCATCGATCGCAATAAGCCACAGACCAGGCAGAGGTTCAGATACATAGCTGAGCGAGCTGGGGTCTGTATAAAGCGCATCGCTGTAGCCACAGTTTTCATAAATAGTTTTAAATCCGTCTGCATCAATATTTGCCACTTTTTGGGTAGTGGAGCCGATGTACATATAAGGGTGCTGGTTATTTATATCGTGATTACCATCAATTACCCTCACTTTGATGCCTGCGTTTATTAACTCGGAAAGGTATTTGGAAACCGACTGGTGGCTGACCAATTCACCGTCTTTTGTCAAATCGCCCGGAATAAGTACAAGGTCGGGTTTTTGTTTTGCATTGAGCAATTCCCAAATAACCTCTTTCATGATCGCATCACTTTCGGCAAGGAGTTTTCCATCGGTTTTCAGGTACTCCTTAAATGCTGAACTGCCAGTGTCCGGCAGCAATGAGGGATCCATGTAGTGAATGTCGGAAAGTACTGCGATTGTGTAAACACTTTTACTTATAGTATTATCGCAGATGTCCTTCCGGCAACTATTGTTAAGCAGAAAAAAAAAACTCATAAATATCACCATACTTATGAAACTTAAAATTTTCATTTTTATCTCATTAATTTATTTAATTAATTTGTTTATCGAAACTATTGCTCCGGTATTAGTTTTATAAACCATCTATCCAAAGTAATAAGTTACAGAGCAAAAGCTTCCCAAAATTTTTCTTCCTAAGGTGGTAATTGTTTTTGTGTCTGTAGTATTGAAGATACGATTACTAACAAAAGCAAGGCACTTGTTTAATTACATTGGTTTCTCAACTTCCTTCCTTCATTTTGTTTAGAATTATCTGTTAAGTATTAAAGTTAGCTTATTATTCTCGAACAAAACTTTATTTAGGATGACACATATCATGAATTGGTATGATATTTAACAGGGAAAATTAAAGACACGCTAAATATCCCGACAGAATATGCCGGGAGAGCGCCAGCGGGGGAATTGCGAACTAAATTGGCTAAAATTTATTTACATGGTAACTCTTTTCAAATGTGTGAATCATATAACATATTTTCAATATTATGTAATACTATTCCTTATAGAAATGCTCACCTTTATTACATAGTCAGAAAACATTAAAATTCAACAATCATGGTAAAATTTGAAATTTCTAAAAGAGTAGACGAAAACTTCATGTTTAATCTAAAAGCTCCAAACGGAGAGATCATAATGACGAGCCAGGGCTATACATCAAAATCGGCTTGCCAAAACGGAATAGTGTCAGTTAAGGCCAATTGCTCTAAAAAGAAAATGTTCATTTCAGAAGTAGCTAAAGACGGAAGTTATTATTTTAATCTGACTGCTGCTAATACTCAAATTATTGGCACAAGTCAAATGTACACTTCAACGCAGGGGCGGGATAATGGAATTGCTTCCGTAAGAAAAAATGCACCCAAGGCAGAAATTGTTGATTTGAGTGTCAATTAATATTAATTCCGGAAGCTGAATAAAAGCATGCTTTTGTAAAATCATCATTCTCCCGACGAAGCAATTTTACCTCATCTTTAGCGGCCTCTCGTTGTGGGTCACCACTTAAATGCTTTTTACCTCCTTCGGGAAAACCTTTGCTTCATCTATCATAAAGGTTGGAATTGATGTCTGCATAAGTTATAAATCTTTACATGTGCAGGGTAGGACACGGACAAAATGCCAGCGTCAGAAAAGGAACAACTCACAGACTCGCCATGTGAGGGGGCAGAAGGTTTTTAACTCTTTAATGCGTTGCAGTTACAAATTTTGACAAGGCAGGTGACTGTAAGCACAAAAACAAAAAAGGTCCAAGCTACACTTCGTTAAGCCTGAACCAGTTTTTTGTTTTTCATAATCTTGGACCAGATTGGGTGAATAGAAGTTGCAGACCTCGCTTAGCCGGGAGATTTGCTGTTATAAATATAAAAGAGCCCTTCATTCCTGAAGGGCCCTTATAAAAGTAAATTTTCTTAACTCGTAAATAATTCGTGTTACTAATGCATACTCTGCCATCCATAAGAACCAGCGTTAGGCTGAATATGAACCCTGAACAATAAATCATCGTCGCCAGAAGCAAAACAACATCCTGACCCACCGGGATAATTACTATTCGTCGCAAATTCATGAAAATCAACTCCAGGTCCGAAGAATTCAATATAAAACGGCATACCCGCAGTTACCTGAACCGGCGTTGACATTGTAAATGTATGCCAGGTAAATTGTGTATAACTAGGCATTAACTGCATACCTTGGTATTCACCATTTACAAAAAAATCAACGAAAGGTTCCCCTCCATCAACATCCTTATACATTATTTCAATCGCAACCACTTGTCCATCAATGGGAGAAGTAATCGATTGATCCAGTATAAAATTATAAGGACCTGAACTATTGTTCAGGAATATCTCATTTAAAACAGATGCATTGTCGGTGAGCATAGCATACACCTGCAACTTATGAGCGTCTGCATTAAACTGAACCATGCCCTCTACAGGAGTAGCAATTGCGTTAACTTCTGACTGTGTCATTGAAGGAAAAATAACCGGAAGGGCAGTTGCTATTTCCATGGATGATTCTGCATTAGGTGAAGCCGTTCCCACACCTATTTTCCCCGTATTAACAAGGTTGTTACCATTTGCATCATTTCCTTTTATCAAAACCTGATTGATATTTTGTATTTCATTTGTGGTATCAGCATCAGCATCATCTACCAAATCATTGTTCCAGTTGGTTGTATCGGCTCCTGTTATGCCTGCAGCTATCGATAAACCATACACAGGGTCGGTTTCAGAAGTTAAAAACCCGCTGACATCGGGAATCGCTGATCTGATGGCTGACGCGGTATCTTCTAATGCAGTTTGTACTGCAAAAGAACTTAAATCCTGGTCGCCGGTGTTTGTGCCTGAAACCAAATCAAGTGCTACTCTATTAGCATGGTAAATGCCTGTGGTGTCTTTGCCAGTACTGGCAGTAATTTCATTTGCTTGTGCGGTTGTAATGCCTGTTTTTGCAGTATTTAATGCAATAGCTGTTTCTTGAGTGATATGCACATCTCTGAGTATAAGTATATCATCTGCAATTACTCCTTCGGCTGCTGTGGCGCGGGCAACTTCATTTAAAATTGTGACAGCATTGGTTTCAATGCCGGCTGAATTAATATCTGTTTTTACAGAGTTTAAACCAATAGCTTGATCCTGTGAGACTTGGCCTGCTTCGAGTATTGCTATATCATCTGCAGTCACTCCTTCGGCTGCTGTGGCGCGGGCAACTTCATTTAAAATTGTGACAGTATTGACTGTAATGCCGTCTGAATTAATATCTGTTTTTATAGAGTTTAAAGCAATAGCTTGATCCTGTGAAACTTGTCCCACTTCGAGTATTGCTATATCATCTACAGTTATTCCTTCGGTTGCTGTGGCGCGGGCAACTTCATCTAAAATTGCAAAAGCATTGGTTTCAATGTCGTCTGTATTGCTTATAATAGCACTTGCCTGTGTAGTTGTAATTCCTGTTTTTGCTGTATTTGCAACAACATCCGCATTTGCTGACACTAAAGCTTCTGTATAACCAGTTTTAGCATTATTTGCAGTGATATCACCTGCTTGTTGTGCAGATATTCCTGTTTTTGCTGTATTCAACGCAATAGCAGTATTCTGCGTGGTTTGCTCTGTTTGAAGAGTTGTAATTGATGAACCATTGGTTGCTATGCCGGAAATATCCTGATCGCCTGTATTGGCGCCTGTAATTGCTGCAAGTTTTGTTGCATCAGCAGCAGGGTAGCTAACCTTCGCAGTATTGGCTGTAATTTCATTTGCCTGTCCAGTTGTAATTCCTGTTTTTGCTGTATTTGCAACAACATCTGCATTTGCTGATACCAAAGCTTCTGTATAACCAGTTTTAGCATTATTTGCAGTGATATCACCTGCTTGTTGTGCAGATATTCCTGTTTTTGCTGTGTTGGATGCCACGGCAGTATTTGCCGATACCAGGGCTTCGGTATATCCTGTTTTTGCTGTATTAGCTGCAATAGCTGCATCTTGATTTGTCTTTTCCCCTTGAATGGTAGAAATAGCATTTGCGTTGGTGGCAATTCCTGAAATATCTTGATCGCCGGTGTTCAAGCCCGATAGGTTACCTAATTTTGTAATATCCCCTGCAGTAATACTGGCTGCGTCGCTTGCTCCAAAAGCAGGATCTGTTTCAATACTAATAGACCCGCTGACATTGGATAGAGCTGATCTGATAGCTGACGCGGTATCTTCTAATGCAGTTTGTACTGCAAAAGAACTTAAATCCTGGTCGCCGGTGTTGGCGCCGGACAAGTTACCCAAATTAGTAATATCATAGATTGTGATATTGGCTGCTTCACTTGCAGTGTAAGTTGGGTCAGTTTCGGTAATTGTACCTGTAACTATTTCTGCTGTTTTGGCGTGCAAGGCATAAGGCACACTTAATAATTGACTTGTACCTGTAATATTGTAATTTGTTCCGCCTGTTGGGTCCATTTCGGTTTTAATGAAATAGGGACCTACCGACCAATCGATACTACTAAAATCATCACTGGTAGTTCCTGTTCCTATTTCTAAACTCAGTAAACCATTGGCATTGGTGGTTGGAGTTTGTGTTTCGATATAAACTGCTGTTCCACTTGCTGAGCCTTGCAGTATGCTAATTTGCATTCCCACTGTTGTACTTGGTATCAGATTATCACTTGCATCTCTTACTACTGCCTGATAACTCATTTTCCCCGGGCTTTGGGCCCATCCTGCTGCGGTTAACAATACTGCAGCTAAAATTGTAAATAATTTTTTCATATTATATTTTATTGATTATTAATACTTTTTGTTTCCGATACGCTCCCGACTTTCAGTGCGGGACAAGTTGCGCTATCGGGATTAATTCGACTACGTATTTTTTTCAAAAATACTGTCTCATTAATTTTTAATGATTTTAAATGTCTTTATTTCTTGTTGAGACGAAGCATGCTTCAGCTGTACAACTTTCAGAAAATAGGATGCGGGCAAAAGATTACCCATCGAAATGCTTGTTTCTTTTTCAGTAAGTTTTTTACTTTCCAGAAGCTTTCCGTTTATGTCGTAAAGCTGATAAATCAGCTCTTCATTCGTATAATTCCTTACTTTCAACGTAAGATAATCGGCCGTTGGATTAGGATACACCGAAACAGTAAGGCTAATTCCTTCAGCTTTTTCAATACCTGTTTCAACCGTAATTTCATAGCCCTGTTGCACCCCCTGGGCTAATGTTCCTGTTGTTCCTGAGTGGGTAGTATATACCATCTGTCCGACGGAATAACTCACTGAGCCTCCGTTACCGGCAGCGTCTCCACCTGAAGCGGGGATAGCTTCTTGTGCCTGCAATACTGCAAGGCTTAAACCTGACAGTAAAAACACACACATTTTTAATCGTTTGTATTTCATAGATGTATTTATTTTTATTTAAATCAATTAAACATGAGTCTACGAAGTAAAAACAATAATATAGGTTTATTAAGGATGAGATGAATCACCTGTTCCGGTAGATATATCTTATCTTATTTTATAGAATTGATTTTTGTAAATCGCCGAAAAGTGACTGAAAAGGGGTGTGATTCAATTACCGATAACGATGTTGAAACTGACGGTATTGTCCATCATCATTTGTTTTAGTCAAATTTTAAAACAGTGAATTTATCGAAGTGGGTTTTTAACCAGTTTAAAATGTTTATATAATTCAAACCAGGTAACACTAAAAAGACCTGCTAAGGAACAAATTATTATTTCTATGATACTTATTTTTTCAAATTGGAACAGGTCCCGTAGGAAAGGAATATTGAGGATGAGAATCAGAAACAGAACGGCTCCGCCAACAATCCATATAGCAGCTTTATTAGGAGTAACGAGAATTTTGAAGATATTAGAGGTCCAGGAACGATTTGAAAAAATGACAGCGATGTTTGAGACTATCAAGGTAATAAAGGTAAATGTCCTGACAGCTTTTTCGGTGTGTCCCATTTTATGACCAATAAAATAAACGAGAAGACAAATAATTAAGATTCCCACACCTTGTACGCAACTTAATACTATTTTTTTTGCACCAAAAAAGGGTTCGTCAATATTTTTTGGCGGTCGCGACATGACATTCATTTCTTCTTTTTCGGCTTCAAAAATGACTGAACAAGCCGGGTCGATTATCAGTTCAAGAAATACTATATGCACAGGCCACAGAATTAACGGCATATCGGCAAATAAAACTGGAATTAAAGATAATCCTGCAATCGGGACATGAATGGCAAAGATATATCCCAAAGCTTTCTGCAGATTATCAAAAATTTTACGGCCCATCCTTACGGCTCCTACAATAGAGGAAAAATTATCATCCATCAATACCAGCGAGGAGGCTTCCCTTGCCACATCAGTTCCTTTTTCTCCCATAGCGATTCCGATGTTTCCCGTTTTCAGTGC
The DNA here is from genome assembly GCA_963781805.1 of uncultured Bacteroidales bacterium. Taxonomy (GTDB): domain Bacteria; phylum Bacteroidota; class Bacteroidia; order Bacteroidales; family UBA10428; genus JAFGPL01. Next base: position 1,803,560 of record CAWAHF010000004.1, on the reverse strand, counting down.
CGGAGCATCATTTACTCCATCGCCTGTCATAGCCACTATTTCATTGTTTTTCTTTAATGCATTGACAATTTTTAGTTTTTGTTCCGGAATAACCCTGGCAAAGACATTCACATTTTTTATCCTCTTGCTAAGTTCCTCTTCCGTCATTTCCTTCAACTCATCACCTTCAATACATAATTCGGGATTTTTCAACCCTATCTCTTTTGCAATGCTCATGGCTGTCAGCGAATAATCTCCTGTAATCATTATTACCCTGATACCGGCTTTGTAGCATTCGGCAACTGCACCGGGTATGTTTTCCCTGATAGGGTCTGACAGCCCAATTAATCCTATAAACTCAAAATTGAAATCGTGCTGTTTTTTTGGAAGACTCCCGGGCTCTATTGTTGCTTTCGTAACACCCAGCACCCTTAATCCGGCTGAAGCCATTTCAGTAACAGCCTTTTCATAGTTGCCTTTCATGTTAATATCAAGATGGCAAAGGTCAAATATGGTTTCAGGCGCCCCTTTGGCTGCAATTATTTTGCCTTTTGTTCCGGTACTATTATATACTCTCGACATAGCCAACATTTCCCTTGTCAAAGGGTATTCCTTTTCCATTAACCAATCTGTGTGAATATGCTCTGAATTTTGAAGGAACTTTTCACCCACGCTGACAATGGCTTTCTCCATCGGATCGAAAGGATTAACCTGACTCGATAAAATTCCGTACTCTATTATCTCATGAAATGGTTCCGGAAATTCTGAATTAGCAGAAACGGTATAAAAATCACTCCCATTGTACAATCGGGTAACAGTCATTTTATTTTGTGTCAGAGTTCCTGTTTTATCCGTACACAATACAGTTGCCGATCCAAGTGTTTCAATGGCAGCCGGCTTTCGGGTCAATACTTTATTTTTTGACATACGCCATGCGCCTAGTGCAAGAAATACAGTAAGCACTACAGGAAATTCCTCCGGAAGCATTGCCATTGCTAATGTAATGCCTGCCAAAAATCCGTTTAGCAAATCACCTCTGGTTAACGTATAAACAACAACAACCAATACACAAAGCGCAATTCCAATAATTGTCAAACGCTTTACCAGAATGCCCATCTCTTTTTTTAACTTTGTAGGCTCTTCTTTTACCGATTCCAATGCTTTTCCAATCTTTCCAATTTCGGTGTTCAGTCCCGTTGCCACAATTTTCACTACGCCATTTCCCTGAACAATCATTGAACCTGAAAAAACATAAGGAATATCATCGCCACCAGGGCTAAAATCCGAATCACCTTCCTTTCCTTCCCTTTTCATGACAGGAACGGATTCTCCGGTGAGCAGTGACTCATCAGCCATAAGGTTAATGCACGACAAAACGAGTGCATCGGCCGGAACTCTGTCGCCCTCTTGCAACACTACAATATCATCTGTTACTACTTCTTTGCCGGGTATCCTTTTTTCAATTCCATTTCTGATAACTAATGCTCTTGGGCTGGCAAGGTCTTTCAATGCGTCCAGGGCTTTTTCTGTTTTTTTCTCCTGGTAAAATTCTATCCCCATAATTACAAAAACAAACCCCAAAAGCATTAAACCCTCCTGAACATTTCCAAGCAAAAGATATAGTGTGCCACACGCAACCAATAACAGGAACATCGGTTCTTTTGCTACGCCAAATATGATGTGCCATATGCCTTTTGGCTTCGAAGAACGAAGTTCGTTAAAGCCTTCTTTTTCAAGCTTCTGTTTGACTTGCTCTTCGGACAAACCGCTATATTTTTCTGTCTTAAATATTTTTTCCAAAGTATTAATTATCTCTGCCTGGTTTTTTCTCTCTTACTTTTTTGATTGTTTCAAAAAGGGCTTCTTTATTTTGCTTTCTCTTATATATATCTTTAAAGTCCGTGGTTTTTGCTGCTTGTTTCTAACATTTGGTGGTAACGTGTCGTGCGTGGAGTATGGGTGGATAACTTATCAGTTTACAGCTAAGTTATTTTTACGTGCCACAAAAGAATAAAATCCTTTAGAAATCCACATGCATGTCACCATTTGTTAACACTTGGTTATCCTTAAATTTAATCATAATGAAATCTACATTTTGCTATTAGAATTTCACCTTCTCTATATTGATAAATTAACCTGTGTTCTTCATTTATTCGCCTTGACCAAAAACCTTTGTATTTATATTTTAAAGGTTCAGGTTTTCCAATTCCGGAAAATGGATTACGGGAAATATCTTTAAGTAGTTCATTTATTCTTTTAACCATTTGTCTATCGGTTTTCTGCCAATACAAATAGTCGTCCCAAGATTCATCTACAAATGTATATTTCATTCTTCAATTAATTCTTTTGAAAAAGATGAACCATTTTTTAATTTTTCAATTGCAGAATCTAACCGTTTCTCATTAGCCTTTGAAGATAACTCATGTTGCGTTGCGCATAAAGAATTATATTCAGATAATGAAATTACAACAACTCCATTATCCTTGCCTCTATTTATAATAAGTGTTTCAAAGTTTTGAGTAACCCTATCTAAATAGCTTTTAATGTCTTTTCTAAAATCTGAAATTGTAGTCGTTAGCATAATTAACCTTTTTTTTATTTGTACAAATATATGTACATAATATGTATATTAAAAATTTCATTGTAATTAATTGTCTCAATTCGCCACGCTAATGACCACTGAACATCCAAACATACTTACTTATTTCTCTAAAGGCACATATATTTCGCAAATATGGATAATTGCACGAAAGTTATAAAATATTATTTATAAGTATTTTAGCTTATATTATTCGGCTTTTTAACTGTTTAATAATTCCCGTTGAAAGGATAGTATAAATCATTATTTGTTGGTGACAACAATCATCTGTTTAAATGATTTTTTGCACTTTTCATTCCTTAACTTTATGTGAGTATTAGTTATATTTCAGACTGAAATTTTAAAATGTTCGTTATTCTCAAGTAAATCTGGTCAGCAGTTTCTTTTTTAATACCTCTCATTTTTTTAGAATCCCTCTCTCATTTAATGAATAAGAATAAAGTCAATTAAGCGAAATTAAAGTAATAACTAAAATCTTTATATTATGAAAAAAATCTTTACTAAAATTCTTCTGGTGTTTTTAAGTATCTTTTCTTTTATGCCGGAAATGATTGCCGGGCCGCAACATGCCATAGTAGGCTGGGACTATGGTAATGGAAAAGTTCTATACTGTGGTATGCCTTATATGGGTAGTGTTGAAGTAAATTATGGTACTGATTTAATAAATTCACCTGACAATGTTCAATTATTGGACAATATGGTAAATTTTTTATCTTCTACCCCAAATGCTACGATAGGTATTTTTAATACTTCTGATAACTTGAGCAGGTGTACGATATTAAGGGATACATTGGTTGGAAGAGGGTATAACGCATCATTGGTAATATCAACTGACATTGATTCAGATGTAGAAATTCAATACTATGATGTTCTATTACTATCAGGAAGTGGAAATTCTACTCAGGAGTATAATGCACATTATGGTGATGTGGACTTAACAGTAAAATCATATGTTGAAACTTATGGCGGAAGTGTCTTGTTTTTGGGCTGGTGCGTTTATACATACAGTACAAATGCAAATTATCAAGGGTATGTTGATCTTATGCCGGTTGAAACTGATGCAAGCTATAGTTTTAGATCAACATATACGCTTGATGTTACGATACCTTCAAGCCCTATATTTAACGGTGTTCATAATAATTCTTCTCAATATTATGGGGAATATCCTATTGGAAATGCAAAAACCAATACCACGGTTTATGCCGGATATAAAGCATATAATCCCAATAATTCCCCGGTTGCTTCGGATGTTTCAATTAGCGGTATTGCCGGCGTTGGAAGTACTTTAACCGGCTCCTATTCATATTCCGATGATGAGGTCGATACGGAAGGGACATCCACATTTAAATGGTACCGGGCAGATGATGTATCCGGGACCAATACAGCATCAATTAGTGGCGCTACTGCAACAGAATACATTACCACATCCGTAGATAATGATAAATATATTGCATTTGAAGTCACTCCGGTGGCAACTACCGGTGCGTTGACCGGAAATCCGGTAAAAAGTTCCTATCTCTATATTTTAAGTGTACCCTCTGCCCAGGCAAGCGAAACTGGTGCAGGCAATATTACTAAAAATACGATGGACTTAGGCTGGACAAGAGGAAACGGAACAAAGTGTGCCGTGTTTATAAAGGAAGGTAATTCAGGCGATGCTGCACCTGAAAATGGGACTACATATACAGCCAATACTGTTTTTGAAAATGGCACACAAATTGGCTCTTCGGGCTGGTATTGTGTCTACAACGGAACAGGAACCAATGTAAGCGTGACCGGGTTGTCAGCAGTAACAGATTACCAGGTGCATGTATGTGAATATTCTGGCGGCGCTGGTTCGGAATTGTATAATGTAAGTCCGTCAACAAATAATCCAATCTCCGCGACAACCTTGAAACTTGATCAAGCTATTACTTTCAACTCTTTATCGGATGTATTGTTTGGTGATGCGGATTTTGACCTGACAGCAGTTTCCGATCTTGAATTGGAGATAGCATACTCAAGTTCCGATGAAAATGTTGCTGTTATTTCAGGAAATACAATAACGATTGCAGGGATAGGAATAACAACAATTACAGCTTCCCAGGCAGGTAATGATACTGTGAATGCGGCTATGGATGTTGAACAGGCTCTTCATGTAAATAATACAGGTACTGTTACTATTGCTGCTTGTTATGAGTACAATTTTAATGGCGATGTATTGTCCTTATCAGGAGAGTATATTGATACTATTCCTAATTCTGCCGGTACCGATAGTATAATTACTTTAAATTTAACGATCCTGGAAAGTACAGCATCTTCCATTACAACATCTTCATGTGACAGCTATACTTCGCCCAGTGGTAAGGTTTGGACTACAACCGATACCTATTCCGACACCATACCCAATACAATTGGGTGCGATAGTATAATAGCGATTGATTTGACTATATTGGAAAGCACAACAAACAGCATTACTACTTCGGATTGCTATAGCTACACCTCACCAGGCGGTAAGGTTTGGACAGCATCTGGCATCTATACTGATACCATACCTAATGCTATCGGTTGTGATAGTATAATAACGGTAGATCTAACCATTCTGTCAAGTAAAAACAGTTTTAACGCTTCGGATTGCAATAGCTATACTTCGCCCAGCGGTAAGGTTTGGACTGCAACCGGTATCTATACTGATACCATACCTAATGCTATCGGTTGTGATAGTATATTAACGGTAAATCTAACCATTTTGTCAAGTGCAAACAGTATTAACGCTTCGAATTGCTATAGCTATACTTCGCCCAGTGGTAAACTATGGACAACATCCGGCAACTATACCGATACCATACCTAATGCAGCAGGGTGCGATAGCATTATTACCGTTGACCTAACCATATTGGAAAGCACTGCCGGCAGCATTACCGAATCGGCATGTGAAAGTTACACTTCACCAGGCGGCAAGGTTTGGGCGGTTACCGGTTCATATACCGATACCATAGCCAATGCAGCAGGATGCGATAGTATTATTACTATTGATCTGACCATATTGGAAAGCACTACCGGCAGCATTACCGAATCGGTTAACAGTAGTTACACTTCTCCTGGCGGTAAGGTTTGGACGGTTTCCGGTACATATACCGATACCATAGCCAATGCCGCAGGTTGCGATAGCATTATTACAATCAACTTAACTATCCTAACCAGTGTATCTGGCATAACCGATAATTCATCAATTAAATATTATCCTAATCCGGTAACCAATAATTTGAACATTGAATTTAATAAACAATTTACCGGCGTTTTAAAAATAATTAGTGAGTTTGGAGTTGTCATTTCAAAACAAACCGTGAATAGTACAAATGCTTTTCAGGTAAACACAAATGAGCTTGTTAAAGGATTGTATATAATACAGTTAATTAATGAAACAGATAATTATATATTAAGGTTCGTTAAGGAATAACATAAGTTAGTTCATTGGTTTTAATAAAGGGAATGATGATATAGTCATTCCCTTTATGTTTTGATAAAGTAACTAACAAGCGGTGTTAGTGGCAATTAAACAATAGTATATTGTATCAGAACAATTAGCTGGCATGCGTTACACTGTGTTAAATGCGTGTTAGTTGCTGAAATTCATTTTAATCCGGAAGATTTCCTGTCGAATGAATGGTTTTTTCATCAATCAATAAGGTTAATGGCATATGAAGACAACCATTTATGATTCTTGAGTATCCTGCATTTTGTTGGTCTTTTCCATCCGTCTTCTGATTTTCTTATTTCGTTTCTGATGTTTAAGAATTTCCGCATCAATATAAAAAACAATTTCTTCTGAAATATTTTTAAATAAATCACAGCATCGTTCAAGTTTCCCTATGATACTAAACAGGTGTAATGCATTTTTCAAATTATTGAATTCTTCCTTTACCGATATATTGATAATATCATGAGCATCTTTTTTTGCTTAGTCAATGATCTTATTCAGTTTGAAAGTTTTTTTTGCAATCGTGGTATCCAGCTTATCAAACGCTTCAACCACATGAGTTATCATTGAGTCAACGGTATTAATCAATTCTTCTATTTTCAGATTTTTAATCAACTGAGGATCTTTTTTTTACTTCTCCATCCTGAATATACATGGCAATTCTGTAAGTATGGTCACTAATTCGTTCCAGGATTTCACTGTTTATAACACAGACATAACAAATCTCAAATCGGCTGCAACGGGACTGTAACAGGAAAATAGATTTTCGCATTCCCAGTCAATCGTAATTTCGAGGGCATTCACACGGAACTCCCGCCTGAAAATCGATTCGGTAAGCTATCTGTCAATATCTGTCATGGCAATGCCTATCCCGACATATTCTTCATTTTACATTTGTGCCGTATCAATATGTCTGTAACCCATATTTAATGCATCACAAACACTCTCAATATATTTGTTCCCGGATATATTCCATGTTCCGAATCCCAGAACCGGCATAATTCCATTAATCTTTGTATCCGCCTGCATTTTTTTCTATTAGATTGATTATTTTCATTTACTTCTTAAAAAACAATTAAGCATAAGGTTAGTTTTTATTTAGTGAACATTTTGTATGAAAAAGCTTTTGCCTTTCTTTTTTTGTGGATTACCTTTCTCAAGGTTGTGAAAGAAATCAACAGGATACTGTTTTAATGGGGAATAATCCTGGCTCATTGTTCAAAAATGATTTCACTATATGGGTTAATTTTTATAACATTTTCAATGGACAGCTGTTAGTTAGAATAGAAGATTTTCATATAGCGGATTATATATGTTTCTCATTCTGTAGTGTTTAGGAACCCAATGATAGATTAACTTTAATAATTTTACAACCCGAAATTTATCTACATTATTGAGCAGTCTTCATAGGTAGAATAGTTGTTGGTACGAAATTAGAATTAGCAAAATTTATAAGAACAATTAAAATTCCTGAGTCATGATACTGAAAAGCATAAATCCTTACGATAATCAATTAATTGAAGAGTTCAATGTATTTTCTGATGAAGAAGTAAATAGTTGTATACTTCATTCAGAGAAAGCCTTTGAAAGTTGGAGGAAGACTTCCTTTAAGTACAGGAAGGATCTTATGCTGAATGTGGCGCAGCAGTTAACTGAAAATGTTGAGTCGCTGTCACGCACCATTACCAAAGAGATGGGGAAAACCATTCTTGAGGCTCAGGCTGAAGTTGAAAAATGTGCATGGGTTTGCAGATATTATGCCAATGATACTCCCATATTACTGCATGAAGAAGCTGTTGCCACCGGTGCATATATGGCTTATGTAAGATATGATCCGATTGGAACGGTTCTGGGCATCATGCCCTGGAACTATCCTTTCTGGCAGGTTTTCAGGTTTGTTACTCCAACGCTGATGGCCGGCAATGTAGCGCTTCTGAAACATGCATCTAATGTTCAAATGTGTGCCAGGGCCATTTTAAATCTTTTTGAAAAAGCGGGATTTCCCGTAGGCGTATTTCAGAACCTCGTGATTGATTCAGGCAGGGTAAAAAAAGTCATCGAAAACGATATTATTAAAGCTGTAACACTTACGGGAAGCGAAATGGCAGGGAGCAAAGTTGCCGGTCTGGCAGGTAGTCTAATTAAAAAATCGGTTCTTGAACTGGGAGGCAGCAATGCGTTTATTGTGCTGGACGATGCCGATGTGGAAAAAGCCGCCACAATTGGTGTGACGGCACGAATGCAAAATGCTGGTCAGAGCTGTATTGCGGCAAAGCGTTTTATCCTGCATAAAAAAATAAGCGATCAATTCATTTATCTTTTTAACCAGAAAATAAACGCATTGAATCTGGGTAATCCACTGGATGTATCTGTTGATATGGGGCCATTATCAAGCATTCAGCAGGCTGATATCGTTAAAAACCAGGTGCAGCAATCCATAAAAAGCGGTGCAAAAATAATTACAGGAGGTTTTCCGGATAAAGCAGTCTATCCTCCAACATTACTGTTAAATGTAAAACCTGGTATGCCAGCATTCGATGAAGAAGTATTCGGACCTGTTGCATCGGTTATTGTTTGCAACGATGTTGACGAAGCTGTCAGGCTTTCCAATCAATCCAGATTCGGATTAGGTGTTTCATTGTTTACCGATGATTTGGACAAAGCGGAAAAACTGGTGCCCGAATTTGATGATGGCTCTGTGTTTATCAATGCCCTGGTAAAATCGGATCCAAGGCTACCCTTTGGAGGCACCAAACACTCAGGATATGGAAGGGAACTTTCGGTTAACGGTATCCGGGAATTTGTGAATGTCAGAACTGTTTATGTGGATAAATTTCATGACAGAAAACCGGAGAAAAATAAGAATGTTGTGATTAGTGTTGGGAATCAATCCTAAATACCAATTTTTAAGACTAGAATAATTTAAAGGCTTGATGGAGTTCGAAACGAAAGATGAGTGAATCAGTTATTCTTATGGATGATACCTGCAGATTATGCACTAAAAGCATGAAATTTATTCTGAAACATGTAAAACAGGACCAATACCGGTTTTTATCTATATATTCTCCAGAGGGGGGTAACTTACTTAAGAAGTACGGATTGCCTGAAAATTATGATGAATCGGTTGTTTTGGTAGAGGATGGTAAATTCTATATCAAAACGCATGCTTTGTTAAGAATTACCAGAAAACTTAATGGCTTAATGCCAATTCTTTATTGTTTAATTCTGATACCGGAACCCATAAGAGATATGTTTTATAGGGTGATAGCTAAACATCGTCATAAATTTTAAATATACATGTCAACAACTCTGAAATACAACGGACTCTTTACCGACCATTACGAGCTCACCATGGCACAGGGGTATTTTCTTTCGCAAAAGCAGCCTGTAAGAGCGGGTTTTGATTATTTCTTTCGAAAGAATCCGTATAATGGAGGTTTTGTAGTATTTGCAGGCCTGGACAATTTGTTGGAAATCATCCTGAACTTTCGTTTTGAAAAGGAAGATTGGGGATATCTGGAATCCATTGGTTTTGATAAAAGGTTCGTAAATTTTCTAAAGAGTTTCAAATTTAATGGGGATATTTATTCGGTTAATGAGGGTGAGATCATATTTCCTGAAGAACCTGTGCTCAGAGTTGAGGGAGATATTATTGAAACCCAGATTCTGGAAACTATCACCTTAAATATGTTGAATTTTCAATCACTAATAGCAACCAAAGCAGCAAGAATGCGTCTGGTGGCAGGTGAAAAGCTATTGCTGGATTTTGGAATGCGTCGTGCGCAGGGACTGGGAGCCATTCATGCAAGCAGAGCCGCTATAATCGGAGGTTTCGACGGTACATCGAATGTATACAGCGCGAAGCAGTTAGGAATTCACTCCACTGGTACCATGGCACATTCGTGGGTACAAACCTTTGAGAGCGAACTTGAAGCATTTCGGTCGTTTACTACACAATATCCTGAAAATGCAGTTCTTTTGGTGGATACCTATGACACAATGAATACAGGTATTCCAAATGCTATAAAAGTTGCCAAAGAACTGGAGGCCAAAGGCGGGAAACTGGTTGGAATCCGGTTAGATAGCGGCGATTTAGCCTATCTGAGCAGGATGGCACGAAGAAAGCTTGATGAGGCTGGTCTGAATTATGTGAAAATTATGGTTTCAAATCAGCTGGATGAATATGTTATAAGAAGTTTGCAGGAACAGCATGCACCGGTGGATGGATTTGGTGTGGGAACAGCCCTCGTTACGGGTAAGGGTGACGGTTCGCTGGATGGAGTGTATAAATTGTCGCAGATAGCGGGGAATCCTACCATGAAGCTATCGGATAATATCTCAAAAATGACCTTGCCCGGAATAAAAAATCTGATCAGATACAAAAATCCTGAAAATGGATTGTTTCAGGCTGATGGTATCGAACTGATGAATATCAAGGTTCCGGATGTTATCTATCATCCGTTGCATCAGGAAATGAACTCGAAGGTAAGTCAGCTAAACCCGGAATCAATTATTAATAAAGTTGTGGAAAAAGGGAAAATAATTGATCCACGAAAAACGGCAGGTGAAATTGCCTCATATGTCCGCACCAGATTAGGACTTTTCCCGGATGAGATAAAACGTTTTGAAAATCCGCATATTTATAAAGTCGGAATTGGAAAAGAATTAATGGATTTGCGAAATAAACTTAAAAGTAAAGTATTGTTAACTAAATAATCGAAATTGCAAAAATGATTTTTAAACTAAATCTGTAAATACCTTTTTATTGATATAATCATCTAAGATTCCTGTGTTTCCTCAGGTTTGTCAGTCTTTTCAATTCGTTTTCTGATTTTTTTATTTCTTTTTTGATGCTTAAGGATTTCCGCCTCAATATAAAAAACAATCTCCTCCGAAATATTTTTAAGTAAATCGCCACACCGTTCAAGTTTACCGATAATACTAAACAGGTGTAATGCATTTTTCAGATTATTGAAATCTGCTTTTACCGATTTTTTAATTATATCCGGGGCATCCTTTTTCGCTTTGTCGATGATTTTATCCAGCTTGAATGTTTTTTTTGCAATGGAAGTATCCTGCTTTTCCAGAGCTTCAATTACGTGGTCGATCATTGTGTCTACGGTATCGAATAATTCACCCATAGATAGATTTTTAAACAGGTGAACATCTTTTTTTACATCTCCTCCAAGTACATACATTGCAATTCTATAGGCATGGTCGCTGATACGTTCCAGGCTTTCACTGATCTTTAGCACAGACATTACGAATCTGAGGTCGGCTGCAACCGGATTGTAACAGGCAAGCAAATTTTCGCATTCCCTGTCAATTGTTATTTCAAGGGCATTTACACGCAGTTCCCGCCTGATAATTGATTCGGCAAGATCGTTATCTATCTCGCTCAGTGAGCTTTTTGCTTCGGTGATTTGAGTTTTCACCAGATCGAACATTTCGAAAATAATTTCTTTTAACCGATCTAATTCATATTCAATTGGAATCATTGCCATTTTATTGTAGGTATTTATTTTTAATTATCATTATACGATCAACCAAACCTGCCGGTGATATAATTTTCGGTACGTTTGTTTTTCGGATTGGTAAATATATCACCGGTTCTTCCCATTTCAGTCAGCTCTCCCAGGTAAAAAAAAGCGGTATAATCACTGATTCTTCCAGCTTGTTGAAGATTATGGGTCACAATAATTATGGTATAGTCTTCGCGTAATTCAAAAATCAGATTCTCGATCTTTGAGGTAGAGATGGGATCCAAAGCTGAGGTAGGTTCATCCATCAGAATCACTTTTGGTTCCACGGCAAGTGTCCTTGCAATACAAACGCGCTGTTGTTGTCCGCCGCTTAATGCCAGTGCATTCTTTTTAAGATCATCTTTTACTTCATCCCAAAGCGCCACCTGTTTCAATGCCATTTCGACACGTTCCTGCAAAAACGATTTATTTTTTTCTCCCTTTATTCGCAGTCCGTAAGCAACATTTTCAAAGATTGATTTTGGAAATGGATTGGGTTTCTGAAACACCATGCCAACATCTTTACGCAACTGTTCAATACTGATTTTCTCCTTGTAAATATCTATATGGTCCATCAGAATCTCACCTTCCATTCTGAATCCGTTGATATAATCATTCATCCGGTTAAACAATCGCAGGAAGGTAGATTTTCCGCATCCGGAAGGGCCAATAAATGCAGTTACCGTATTTTCAGGAAAGCTCATGTTGATATCTTTCAACGCCTGAAGTTCGTTATAAAAAACTTTTATATTTTTTGCTTCCAGCTTTGATGTAGGGATTGTTTCCTTAGCTTCTGCAATTGAAAAACCTGTAGGTTCCTTATCTGTTTCTTTTTGAAAAGCCATAACTTCCGATGTAAAATTCATTTTTTTAATATTTTCATGTTTGTTACCACTTCATTTTCTTTTGCCATCTGTTTCTGAGATAAATGGCGATTCCATTCATTAAAAAAGTAATTAAAAGCAGGATAATAATTGCCGCTGCAGCATTGATGACAAATCCGTGCTGAGGTCTTGAAATCCAGTTGAAAATCTGAATGGGCAAAACGGTAAATTCGTCCATGGGTGATTTGGCGATAAAGGGCACATATGCCAGCGCTCCGATCACTATTAAGGGTGCAGTTTCACCAATCGCCCTTGCCATTGCCAGAATTACACCCGTTACAATGTTGCTCTTGCATGCCGGTAATACCTGCCGCTGTATCGTTTGCCATTTTGTAGCGCCCAAAGCATAAGAAGCATCACGCAATGATTGGGGTACAGATCTAATGGCCTCGCGTGTTACCACAATGATAATCGGCAGGATCAATAACGCCAGTGTAAAACTTCCGGTTAACAAACTACCACCCAGTTTTAACATCCTGACAAATATTTCAAGTGCAAGTATTCCATAAATGATGGATGGAACACCGGCAAGATTGGCAATGTTAATTTCGAGGAAGTTAAATAACCGTGATTTCTGACCATATTCCTCAAGATATATTCCTGCTGCCATACCTATCGGGATAGCAAAAAACGCGGTCAGAACCAAAATCCATAAGGTACCGGTCCAGGCTGTTAAAATACCCGATTTTTCAGGAAACCGTGATGGAAGGTTTGAAAGAAATGACAGATTTAATCGTTGAACTCCGTCTACCAGGATATTTATCAGGAAAACAGCCAGAACAATTACGCCAAACAAGGTGGCGCCTATACCAAGATACCCGAAAATCTTATCCTTTAAACGGTTTTTAGCGCTGTTATTCATATTGCTGGCGGAATTTTTTGTTAATCCAGAAACTGATATTATTCAAAATGAAGGTGAGAATGAACAAGGAAAAACCGGCTGCAAAAATTGTTTTAAATTCCAGGGAATTATTGGGAACATCGCCCGAACTAACCTGAACAATATAGGTAGTAATGGTTTCAATTGGTACCAGCGGATTCAACGTTAAACGGGGTTGTTGTCCGGCAGCAATGGCTACAATCATCGTTTCACCTATGGCCCTTGATAATGCCAGAATCACCGAAGAAATAATTCCCGATGAAGCAGCTGGAACCAACACTTTGAATGAAGTCTGAAAGCGGCTTGACCCCATACCATAAGCTGCTTCCCTCAATGAATTCGGCACTGCCCGCAATGCATCCTCGCTTAAGGATGAGATAAAAGGGATGATCATAATCCCCATAACAATTCCGGGTGAGAGCGCATTAAAACCCGACATCATCGGGAAAATTTTTTGAAGAAACGGCGTAACCACAATCAGCGCAAAATAGCCATAGACTACGGTTGGAACCGACGCCAGAATCTCTAGCATGGGCTTGATTGATTTGCCGAATCTTGCCGGCGCATATTCATTCAGGTAAACTGCAATGGTCAATCCGGTGGGCAGTGCGACGGCAACAGCGATAAAAGTCGTAAGAAGGGTCCCTGTAATCAGGGGAAGAATGCCAAAATGTTTTTCGGCATATAAAGGGGTCCATTTGGTATCGGTGAGAAAATCTATTATTGAAACTTCTCTGAAAAAAGAGAAAGATTCAGCAAAGAGAACCCAGATAATTCCAAGGGTGGTAAAAATAGTAATTAAGGCACTGAATAACAGTGCCTTTTCTATTATTATCTCTTTTAATTTTCTCATTCTGAAAATGGCATCCATGCAATACTGACTATTTGGTCATGGCAGTAAACTGGCTAAAGCTGGCTAATTGATCATCGTATTCACTTTGAGGGAGCGGAATATAACCAACTTCTTTGGCAAGCTGTCCTGAATTTTTAATGTAATAATTTACAAATTCGACCAATTCTTTCTTGGGTACTGATGCACTGTTAATATAAATAAACAGCGGTCTGGACAATGGTGCATAGGTTCCGTCCTTTACGGTTTCAAGCGACGGTTTTACAGGTCCGTTTCCATTATCCACACCCACCAGTTTTAATTTGTCTTTGTTTTCTTCGTAATACGCCAGACCGAAATATCCAAGCGCATATTTATCCGTGCTTATTCCCTGAATACCTACATTGTAATCGGCCACAGCATTGTAATCGGAACGGCTTGCTCCTGATTCACCAAGTATGACTTCCGTAAAGAAATCGTAGGTGCCATGTGCTGTATTTGGACCATACAGGTGAATATCTTCGGCGGGCCAATCGGGACGAATATCGCTCCACTTTTTAACCGTGCTGTTAGGTTCCCAAATCTTTTTTAATTCCTGGGTTGTAATATTCTCAATCCATGTATTTTCAGGATTTACCATGATGGATATTCCGTCGAGCGCTACAGTTAATTCCTTATAGCTTATATTGTTTTCTTTACATGCCTGCACTTCGCTTTCCTTAATCGGGCGGGAGGCATCTGAGATATCGGTTTCACCGCGGGCAAACTTTTTAAAACCTGCACCGGTTCCGGATGAACCGATAGCTACATTAACGTCTGGATACGATGTACGAAATTCCTCAGCCACAGCTTCAGATAAAGGATATACTGTGCTTGAACCATCAATATTGATAGTTCCTTTCATCGATTCCTTTTTCGCTGATTTATTTCCTCCACAAGCTGCTAATAATACTATTGCAAAAAAAATCTGAATAACTTTTATTTTCTTCATGATATTGAATTTTGGTTTTCAGTTCAAAATTACACCTATCAATTATGAAACAGGTTATCAGAAAATTAAGCTTATGTTAAGTTGATATTAACTGAAAAAGCTGAAAAAATGGATGGAAGAAATCAGAACAGATTTAAATGTAATTTTATAAGGGCTATAAATTCAGTCATTTACAAAGGAAAATTGAATAACTATTTCTGAAATTATTGTTAAGGCAATGTTAACTGAATATTAATAAAACTTTATAATTCACTTTAGGGTGTAGTTGGGAAAAGTCTATTCCTTATTTTAGTGTCGAATTTCAAAAGAAATAAATAATCATTGAAGACAATATTTAAACATTAAAAAAATAACTATGAAACGAAATCTAATTATTCTCGGATTGATTTTATTATTGAATCCACAGTTTTATGCTCAGGAAGTTAAAGATGAACCGAAAGGTAAAGTTATCGGAGAGTTTTTTGGCGATTACTATTATAAACTCGGGGGCGATACAGGTTCACTACTCAAAGGTTCCGGACAATATCAGCAAACAGAAAAGAAAGGTACCGCGATTGAAATCAGAAGATTCAATCTGGGTTATGAATACTCGTTCAATAGTAAATTTTATGCCAAATTAATGCTTGAAGGCAATGACGGTTTTACCATTCCATCAAAAGATACCCGGGGCGTTTACATTAAATATGCATTGTTGCAATGGAATGATGTTTTTAAAGGGTCAAGCCTGATTTTCGGAGCACAAACTACTCCCACTTTTGCAACCTTTTCAGAAAAGGTTTGGTCTTATCGAAGTGTGGAAAAAACCATTCTTGATTTTCATAAACAGGCAAGCTCTAACGATGTGGGAATTGCATTAACGGGAAAAATTACGCATGATATCAATTACTATCTGATGGTTGGAAACGGTAAATCCACCTCTATTGAGAATAATAACTACAAAAGAATTTATGGAACCGTGTATGGGACCTTATGGGACAAAAAGCTTATGTTTCAGGCTTATGGCGATTATGAAAGACAATCTGATAAAACATATAATTATATTTTAAAAGGATTTCTGGGGTATCAACATGAAAAATTTGTTGTAGGTGCTGAACCTTATACTGTTATTTCTGCCAGCGATACTTCCGGTACCAAAAAATCTGTGTTTGGCTTGTCATTATTCGCACGGGGAGGTTTGATTAAAGAAAAACTGAATGGCTTTTACAGAATAGATTTTTATAATGAGGATACAAAAACAGATGTTGGTTATCTCGAAACATTTATGGTTTTCGGGATAGATTATACACCGGTAAAAAATATCAACATTATTCCAAATATCTGGATTAATGGATACAGTCCCGAAGGTTCAGTTCCTGACAGAAAAGCAGATATTGTAGCCAGAATCACCTTCAGATATAAGATATAAACTTAATTTGAAATTAATTATTTGAATCTGTATTGGGTTGAACCAATGCAGATTTTTTAATATAATCATTAGTTACCCGGGTTTAAAAATTAATCTGTAACCCAGCATAAAAATACGTAATAGTTAATAAAAAAGCCTGAATTGTTTTGCGGTTCAGGTATTTTTTCGGATATTTGCTATTACGTATATACGTAATATTATGAAAAATTCACCACACCCAGAGTGGGCTTTAACCCACAAAAAACCGGGGACTGAACTCCGAAGGATCAAAGACAAGTACTATTTGTATGAAGTCTCCAGTAAATGGGATCCCGAAAAGAAAAGAGCAAGAAAGATTACAGGCAGGCTTCTGGGAAGGATTACTAAAGAAAATGGATTCGTGGAATCAAGCAAATATAAACTCCAAAGAAATTTCACTTCCTTTTTTGACCAGCCCTTGCAAGTGAAAGAATATGGGGCTTCCTCCTTTGTAATGGAGAGTTTCTCGGAGGATATCACTTTTTTGAAACAGGTTTTTCCTGAGATTTGGCAAGATATCTTCTCATTGGGCTTTATACGTTTATTGTTTAATCCACCTATTAAGAATACGGCTTTCCATTTTGAGAACAGCTTTCTTTCAGAACTATTCAACACGGTCACCCTTGGCGAAAAAAGGGTTTCGGCGTTGTACAGGAAAATAGGTAATGACAGGGGGGCAGTAGTTGAGTATATGAAAGCCTTTGTCAGGAATGACGATTATATTCTTTTTGATGGAACCAATTTTGTTTCCCATTCAAAAAACATTGAAAGCGCAAAAATTGGTTATAACTCAAAGCAGGTTTTCGACCCACAGTTAAATGTATTGTTCTTGTTCTCAAGCACATTAAAAACCCCGGTATTTTATCGCCTTTTACCCGGAAATATTAGAGATGTCAAAGCATTTAAGCTAACGGTTCAGGAAGCAGGCATTGCCAATGCTGTTGTGATTGCTGACAAAGGTTTCTATTCAGCTGATAATCTGGAGACAATGGATACTTTAGGTCTGGATTACGTTATCCCCTTAAGGCGGAGCAACCCACAAATAAACTACGATGTAATCCAACCTAATGATAATAGCGGGTTTGATGGGTATTTTGAATATATGAAGCGTTTTATTTGGTTCAACAAAATTGAATTGGAAGGCCGGGAATTATACCTGTTCTATGATTCATCGTTAAAGACAAAAGAAGAAAACGATTACCTGACACGCATACAAACCCACCCGGAAAAATATAGTTTGGAAAAATTTAAGCTAAGGCTTAAAACTTTCGGAACCGTGGCCTTCATCTCAAACCTTAAAGACAAATCTGCCGAAGAAATATATAAAACTTACAAGACAAGAGGCGAGGTCGAAACAATGATTGATGCCATGAAGAACATTTTAAAAGCTGACAGCTCTTATATGCAAAATGAAATGGCTCTGCAAGGCTGGATGTTCATCTCCTTTATGGCTTTGAAATGGTATTACTACTTATACAATATTCTACTGCAAAAGAAACTGCTCAAAAGATATTCACCAAAGGATATACTATTGAACCTGGCCGCTATAAAAAAAATAAAAATCAATCAAAACTGGTGCCTCTCAGAAGTTACCAGCAAGACACAAAACCTAATTGATAAGCTTGGTGTTCATATTACGTAATTTCCATACCGGGTTACGGATTAATTTAACGCAACCTTAACTTTGTTTTAATCATCAATAACTTAATACCATTTAATTTTGAAACAAGATAATGAATGTTAACAAAAAAAATTGGCACACGCTTTGCAGATGATTTATTGAAATTAAAATGAAAAGTCATGGAATCAATTAATATAGGCTATAAAGCCGTGGAAGTACACCCAAATCCGTTTTCAGCTTATACGATTATTACCATTCCTGAAAACCTCGGGAAACCATGTTCGCTGGAATTATTCGACCTAAACGGCACCAAAGTCTACAGCTATTCAAATATCATTTCCAATAAATTTATCCTTGGCAGCGGGCAGCTTAAAAAAGGGAGCTATTTTTACAAAGTATTTAATACTGATTTTAGCTTTCTTTTTACAGGAAAGATAATTATCAACTGAGATTCTTCTTTAATTTTTCACCTCGAGCATAAATCCGGTGTTATGTATATTGATGATAGAAACCGAAGAATCTTCCTTTAATAATTTACGCAGTTTGGTAATATAGACATCCATACTCCTACCCATAAAATAATCATCTTCACCCCAGACAGTTTTTAGCATTACATCTCTGCGCACTATGTTATTTACGTGAATACACAACAGGTTTAAAACATCCGATTCGCGTCTTGTAAGTCGTTGTTCCGAAACTGGTGATGAAAGCAAAAGATTTTTATAATCAAAAAGATAATGTCCGATTTTATATTTTAAATCTTCATTAATTCCGGGCAGTTGCAAACGGGTTCTCCTTAATACAGCATTCACTCTGAGCAATAATTCCTCGGTACTGAAAGGCTTTGTAATATAATCATCGGCTCCGATTTTAAATCCTTTGATTTTATCTTCGCTCATTGATTTTGCAGTAATAAAAATAACCGGAGTATGAAAATCCTTTTTCCGGATTTCTTCCACAACGGTAAAACCATCTACATTGGGAAGCATAATATCAATCAGCACCAGATCAAAGCTGTTTTTTAAATATTCATTTAGTCCGTTCTGTCCGTTATCACGCAAAATTACATGGTAGTTGGACATCTCTAAGAAGTCCTTAATAATAAATCCAAGATTTTTATCATCCTCCACCAATAGTATTTTGCCGTTCGATTTTGCCATATCCAAACAGGGTTTTATCTTGAATTTTCAGGTAAATAAACATCAAACCGGCTACCCTTGTTCAATTCACCCGATACTCTGATATATCCTCCGTGAGCCTCTACCATAGTTTTAACATAATAAAGTCCCAGTCCAAACCCTTTTACATTATGAACATTTCCTGTTGGTATGCGATAGAACTTTTCAAAAATGTGCTTTTGCGTTTCGTTGCTCATTCCTATTCCGTTGTCTTTAAAGGAAATTAAAATACCATTTTGAAAATCGGAAGTTGAAATTTCGAGTTTGGGATGATCACCCGAATATTTATAGGCATTCTCTATAATGTTTTTTATCACATTGACCAGATGAAGTTCGTCTGCATACAACGTGTGTTTTTTGGCTTTAAATGCAAATTCTATTTTCAGCTTTTTATCGCTGCTTTCAAAGAAATCGATAGTTGAGGTATTCAGAATCAGCTCATGTAAATCCACCTGTGTTTTGGTGAGTTTCAATTCGCCTTTTTCATGTTGGGCCATGTTGAGCACCCGTTCCACCTGGTCTCTCATACGCTGATTCTCGTCGAAAATTATTTGAGAATATTTTTTTACCCGTTCAACCGGCATTTCAGGCTCGTAGTTTACCAGGACTTCCGAAGCCAGCGAAATTGTTGAGATAGGTGTTTTGAACTCATGGGTCATATTGTTTATAAAGTCGTTTTTGAGCTCAGACAGTTTCTTTTGCCGGAGTATAGTGTATATGATAAATGAAAAGCTGAAGATAATAATTAAAATGAACAGGGAAGATAAAAACAACCAGCTTGAGAGTCCAAGTAAAATTGCCTTATTCCGGTTATTAAAGCAAAGTGAAAGATGAAAATATTCTTCTTTCCAAATGCACGAAAGACATGCTTTATATGGTTCGCTCTTACTTCTTATTTTTTTATAATCGGGTGTTGAAAATATTATGGAATCATCAGCAGTTCTCACAATGGCATACTGATAATCGCTGCCTAACATATGATAATTGATATATTTGGTCATAATGGATTTAAGCACTGATGTATCAATTACATCAAAGATTGTACTTGATTTTTCACTTGCTTTATGTAGCGGTAAATTGTGTGAAATTCTAAAACTGGTGTCGGTATAATTTTTCAGCTCATCAACTATATCGCCAAGGGCTTTATCGGCTCTGTGATCAAATTGCTTTTGTGCTATTATAATTGATTTTCTTATCCAGAACGTTTGCGTTACAATAATACCAATTACAGAAATCGCAGTAAGAAAAACAATGATCTGAAGGGTATGTTTATTCATTCCGTTGTTCACATGGTGAAATTAAGATAAAATTAGGTGAGTGATATAAAATTAACAAAACTTTAACTTGTTAATTCCTTAGTAGGATTCATTAATCCGGTCAAACCTTCATGTAAACATAGAAAATATTAGTTGTGATTGAAAATATTCATGGTCTTTTCACAACCAATCTTAGTGAAGCTATGAATAATGTCAATGGAAGTTTTAATTTTTTCAGGAAGTATTTTCTCCTGTTCCGGAGTCCAATTGCCCAGTACATAATCTATTTGGGTACCAAAATCAAAATCGCTGCCAATACCGAATCTAAGTCTGGCATAATTTTGGTGGCCAAGTGTCTGGTTTATGTTTAATAAGCCATTGTGACCGCCATCGCTGCCGTGTGGCTTCAACCTGAGTTTTCCGATAGGAAGGGCAACATCATCTACCAGCACTAATAGATTTTCAACCGGAATTTTTTCTTTCTGTAGCCAGTAATTTACTGCTTTTCCACTAAGGTTCATGTATGTGGAAGGTTTAAGAAGGATTAAAATTCTGCCTTTATACTTGTATTCGGATAAAGCACCATATCGCATGGTGCTAAAACTAATATTGGATGCCGAAGTCAGGGCATCCAATATTCTGAATCCTATATTATGCCTTGTATTTTGATATTCAGTACCAATATTTCCAAGACCTGCAATAAGATACTTCAAGGCTGATATTTAAATTTTAAAATTATGATTCAGCTTCGTCTTTAGCTTCTTCTTCCTCAGGTTTTTCAACTTCGGGTGTTTCAACAGCAGCAGGTGCCATACCCTTAGCTGCAATACGAGATGATATCACACCAACAACCATCGACTGAGGCGGATCAAGCAATTCAAGATCGTCGTATTTCAAATCCCTTACTTTTAAAGACTCACCTATGTCCAGATCGCTAATGTCTATTTCCAGTACATCGGGCATCTTCGATACCAGTCCCTTTACCTTAATCAGTCTTCTCCGCTGGCGCAGCTTACCACCGTTTCTAATCCCAATAGAATTTCCAATCAGTTCGACAGGTATATCAACAACTGCCGGTTTGGTATCAGATATCTCTATAAAATCGATGTGAAGAATTTTATCGGACACCGGATGAAACTGAATTTCCTTCAATATTGCTTTATGCAGCTTGCCTTCAATATCGAAATTTATCATATGAACATGGTGTGTATAGATAAGGTTTCTGAAACTGTTTTCGTGAGCATAAAAATGAAGGGTTTCTCCTCCACCATACATAACACAGGGTACGTTTCCTTCAGCTCTAAGCTTTTTGGTAACCTTTTTTCCTAATTCACTTCTTTTTTTAACACTAATATCGAAAGTTTTCATATATATTTATTTAAACAATTAATTTCACGTGCTACCTGGAATCATCAATGCAGAGAGGTTATTATTCCCCATCACACTCATTGTTTAAAAAGCGTGCAAATATAGTAATTAAACAACAAAATTCGAACTTATTGATCTATATTTATATACTTTATGTATAACATCGGCAAACAAGTCTGCAACTGAGAGAACTTTTATCTTATCAATATGATTTTTCAGGGGGATGGAATCAGTAACAGCAACTTCGGTTATGGCTGAGGAATCAATACGATCGTAAGCAGGACCTGAAAAAACAGGATGGGTAACAACGACCCGGATGCTTTTTGCACCCTGAGTTTTCATCAGGTTGGCTGCCAGACAAATGGTCCCTGCCGTATCAATCATATCATCAACAATGATTACATTTTTACCTTTCACATCTCCAATAACTCTTATTTCTTCAACCACATTCGCTTTTTTCCTCAGTTTGTAACAAATTACCATTTCGGTTTGCAGAAATCTTGAATAGGCATTTGCCCTTTTGGTTCCTCCCATATCAGGAGCCGCAATAACCATATTTTCAAGTCCCAGACTTTTGATATACGGAACAAACAAGGTAGATGCGTAGAGATGATCCACCGGTACATTATAAAAACCCTGAATCTGATCTGCATGTAAATCCATAGTCATCACCCTGTCGACACCAGCAGTAGTTAACAGATCGGCTACCAGTTTTGCTCCAATTGCACATCTGGGTTTATCTTTTCTATCCTGACGTGCAAGCCCCATGTACGGCATAACAGCCACTACCTTATAGGCAGATGCCCGTTTGGCTGCATCAACCATGAGTAATAGTTCCATCAGGTTGTCGGAAGGCGGAAAAGTGGACTGTACAATAAATACGATACATCCTCTTACCGATTCTTCATAGTATGGCTGAAATTCTCCGTCGCTAAACTCAAGAACAGATGTTCTGCCCAATTCGGTACCAAAACTTTTTACTATTTTTTGGGCAAGATCGGTACTTGCCCTACCGGAAAAAAACTTAATCGGGGCCTTAATTTTCATTTGAAGTGGTTTTTATTTTATGGTTATGAAAATTTTGCGCTGCAAATGTAAAAATATCATTTCAAAATTCGGCCTGATTAAGAAATTAATTTGAATAAAATAAGTTACAGTAGTATATAGCTTTATCCTAAAGTGGATTGGGAAAATAAATAGGTGAAAATTTCTGTGAAATAAAAAAATGGATTAACAGCGTCTGCATAAATTTAAATCGTTCCTGAATTAATACGTAGTCTGAAAATATAGCCATTATGCATTTGAAACATTTGCATTTACAAAGGCGAAAATCTCTTCAATATCCTTCGGATCAAACCATTCTATATCCTTATATTTTCTAAACCAGGTAAGCTGGCGTCTGGCATATTTCCGGGTATCTCGTTTGATCAGGTCAATTGCTTCTTCCAGGGAAATGTCCTTGTTGAAATACCGGAATATTTCTTTATAACCTACCGTATTTAAAGCGTTAAGATGACTGTATGCCCTGAGCGCTCTGGCTTCATCAACCAAACCGGATTCAATCATGACATCAACGCGATGATTTATTCTCTGGTAAAGTTCTTCACGTTTCATATTCAACCCGATTTTAATCGTATGAAAAGGCCTTTTTTTGTGTGTGTTCGTGAGAAAGGCAGAGTAAGGCTTACCCGTCATTAAAGTTATCTCAAGAGCTTTAAGAATTCTTTTATAATTCCTCAAATCAACCTGCTGATAGTATTCAGGATCTAGTCTTTTTAATTCAAGGCGCAGACTTTCAATTCCCTCCTTTTCCATACGATCAGCTAACTGTTGTCTGATTTCTTTGTCAATATCCGGTAAATCATCAATGCCCTTGCACACTGCATCGATATATAATCCCGAACCGCCCACCATTAGCACAATAGTATGATTTTTAAAAAGGATATCAAGCAATTCCATTGTTTCAGATTCATACATACTTGCGTTGTAATATGCATGAATGGATTTGCTTTGAATAAAATGATGCTTAACTTCTTTCAGTAATTCCTCTGACGGAATCGCTGTTCCTATATTCAGCTCCTTATAAATTTGTCGTGAATCGCATGAGATTATCTCTGTGTTAAATTGTTTTGCCAACTCAATTCCAACATAAGTTTTACCTACAGCGGTGGGACCTGCAATTACTATTAGTGTTTTGTCGGGCATGTTAAATTCAATTCTCCAAAAGTTCCAATCTTTTGGAGAGTTCTCAAAGATTATTATTGTTGCTTTCTTATCAGATTCAATGCTGATCCTGCTTTAAACCATTCTATCTGGTTTTCATTGTAGGAATGGTTCACCGTTAATTCCTCAACCGATCCGTCGGTATGATGTAAAATAAGTTTGAGTGACTTGTTTGGTGCAAAATGTGCAAGACCTGTAATATCTATTGTATCATCTTCTCTAATTTTATCATAATCTTCTTTATTAGCAAAAGTCAGAGCAAGCATACCCTGCTTTTTAAGATTAGTCTCATGTATTCGCGCAAACGAACGAACCAGTACTGCTTTTATTCCCATATGCCTGGGTTCCATGGCTGCATGCTCTCGCGATGAACCTTCACCGTAATTTTCATCACCAATAATGATAGTTCCTATGCCTTTCTGCTTATATGCCCTCTGTGTTTTTGGAACTTCATCGTACTGTCCGGTCATCAGGTTTTTTACCGAGTTGGTTTTATTATTGAAATAATTCACAGCACCTATTAGCATATTGTCAGATATGTTATCGAGGTGTCCCCTGAATCTCAGCCAGGGGCCAG
Organism: uncultured Bacteroidales bacterium; assembly: GCA_963781805.1. Taxonomy (GTDB): domain Bacteria; phylum Bacteroidota; class Bacteroidia; order Bacteroidales; family UBA10428; genus JAFGPL01. The sequence continues at coordinate 1,778,770 of CAWAHF010000004.1, read as the reverse complement.
CCATGGAAATATGATCAGTGGTACATTTACCTTTGGCCTTAATAAGTACCTTAAGATCCGTAATATCTTTCCCATTCCAGGATTGAAAAGGAGTGAGTAATTGCAACCGGTTGGAATCGGATTTCACTTCTATGTTAATCTGGCTGCCCTCTTTTGCAGGAGCCTGGTATCCTCTGTCTTTTACATCAAATCCATTCAAAGGCATTTCGAATCCTTTGGGTTCATCCAGCTTTACCTTTTCACCATCAATGTTTACAAGATAATCTGTCATTGGATTGAATGAGAGTGTTCCTGCAATGGCGAATGCAGTGGTTAATTCCGGTGATGCAACAAATCCGTGTGTATTGGGATTTCCATCGTTCCGCTTTGCAAAGTTTCTGTTGAAAGAAGTCATGATGGAGTTCTTTTCCTGTTTTTCAGCGCCGTATCTTGCCCATTGTCCGATACAGGGGCCACAGGCATTGGCAAGGACCACTCCGCCCATTTTTTCAAATTTATCCAATAGTCCGTCTCTTTCGGCTGTAAATCTTACCTGTTCTGAACCCGGGGTAACAGTGAATTCTGATTTTGCTTTTAGTTTTTTAACATTAGCCTGCTGGGCCAGTGAAGCAGCCCGGGTAAGATCTTCGTAGGATGAATTTGTACATGAACCGATAAGTCCGACGTCAAGTTTTTCGGGCCATCCGTTTTCTTTTACAGCTTTGGCAAATTGTGAAAGTGGTGTTGCCAAATCTGGTGTAAAAGGTCCATTTATATGTGGTTCCAAATCCGACAGGTTAATTTCAATCACCTGATCAAAATATTTTTCTGGATTTTCATAGACTGAACGGTCTCCTGTAAGATAATTGCTCAGGTTATCTGCCAAATCAGCAATCTCGCTTCTGCCGGTCCCTCTGAGATACTCAGCCATTTTAGTGTCGTAACCAAATACCGATGTGGTTGCACCTATTTCAGCACCCATATTGCAGATAGTCCCTTTTCCTGTGCACGAAATACTTTTTGCTCCTTCGCCAAAATATTCGAGAATTGCTCCGGTACCGCCTTTCACCGTCAAAATACCTGCAACTTTCAGGATAACGTCCTTTGCAGATGCCCATCCGTTTAATCTTCCGATTAACTTTACACCAATAAGTTTTGGAAATTTTAATTCCCAGGGCATTCCGGCCATTACGTCTACGGCATCAGCACCTCCAACTCCAATAGCAATCATCCCGAGTCCACCTGCATTTACGCTGTGAGAGTCTGTTCCTATCATCATTCCTCCGGGGAAGGCATAATTTTCAAGTATCACCTGGTGAATTATACCGGCTCCCGGTTTCCAGAATCCAATACCATATTTGCTGGATACGGATGACAAAAAATCAAAAACTTCCCTGTTTGTTATTTTAGATGTCTCGAGATCTTTTAAAGCTCCTTCTTTAGCAAGGATCAGATGATCGCAATGAACAGTTGACGGAACGGCTACCCTATTCTTTCCAGCCATCATGAACTGCAACAATGCCATCTGGGCTGTCGCATCCTGCATAGCAACCCGGTCGGGTGTGAAATTAACATAATCTTTTCCTCGCACAAACTGTTGGGTTGCCATTCCCCCGTACAGATGTGTATACAATATTTTTTCTGATAGTGTCAATGGCCTGCCAGTCAGCCTGGCTGCAACGTCCACGCGATTTTTAAAATCAGTATAGACATCTTTAATCATCTCAAGGTCAAAAATCATTTTCTTTTGTTTTTTGTATTATTTTTTGCAAATATATTGCTTCTTTCAAGCATTACGAATAAAAACTTCATACTCCGTATGACAACCTGTATCTAATTCTTGAAATTTCAGGAATTTAAATGCAACCTGAAACAATAGTTATTGTCTTTATACTAACAAATTGATTTTTATATGGTTCAAGATAAATTGGTTCAAGGCATTGAAATATCTGGTAAATCGGAAAAAAATTATAAGATTATTTTGTTTTCTTCATTGCTTCCATTTTGAATTATTCGTTATTTTGACATGTTGAAAAATGTAGGAGACTATAATGAAGAAAAACAGATCTGCTGTAATAATCGGTGCCGGCGTGGGGGGTATAACAACTGCAATATTTCTTGCAAAGAATGGTTTTGATGTTACTATTTTTGAAAAAAATGTAAGCCCTGGAGGGAGATGTGGCAGAGTTGTTCGTGACGGGCACAGGTTCGATATTGGCGCTACTATTTTTTTAATGCCAAATATTTACAGAGATGTTTTTAAATCACTTGGTATAACATTAGAGGACAGCTTTGATACGATTCCCCTGGAAACGCTTTATACACTTTATGTTGGTGATGGCAACAAACTTGCATTTTCCTCCAATCTAAATAAAATGCAGGATCAGCTTGAATTGATTGAACCCGGAAGCTTTCAAAAATTCCTGTTGTATTTGGCACAAGGATATAAAAAATACTTGCTGGCGATCAATGAGTTAATCGGACGTAATTTTGAGAATCTTTTTCAATTTGCTAATTTAAAAAATGTCCTTCTGTTGATTAAACTTAAAACCTATATCCGGCATGTAATCTATATTAAGAAGTTCTTTAAAAATTCCTTTCTGAAAAAAGCCTTCACCTTCCAGAATATTTATGTAGGTCAGAATCCGGAGAAGGCACCGGCACTTTTTTCAATGATACCGGCCGCCGAGTTGATAGAAGGTTCATTCTTTGCCAAAGGGGGTATGTCGAGCGTAGTTGATAAACTTATTTCTGTTGCGGAAGGATTGGGAGTAAAATTTGTTTTAGGAACTCCGGTAGAAAAAATAGAAACAGATTCACAAAAAGCAACAGGTGTATTATTGAAAGATGGCACCCTGGTAAAAGCCGATGTGATTGTTGCAAACGCCGATCTGCCTTATGTTTATCGGGAGCTTTTACCGGATAAGTCCTTATCAGCAAAAATTGATAAGAAAAAGTACACCTGTTCGGCCATTGTTTTTCACTGGGGTGTTAAAAAGGTATATCCTCAGTTGGGTCATCACAGTGTTTTTCTTTCGGACAGGTATCATGAAAATCTGAAACTGGTATTTGATAAGAAATCGCTCTCAACCGAACCAAGTTTTTATGTTCATGCTCCGGTAAGGTCAGATCCTTCTGCGGCACCTGATGGAGAAGACACACTATCAATTATTGTTCCGGTAAGCCATCTGGATGGAAAATATCAGCAGGATTGGAACAAGATGCGAAGTGATGCCAGAGCCAGCGTTATTGCCCGTTTACACAAACTTGGAATGAAAGATCTGGAAGAAAATATCAAGTTTGAAATTTGCTATCTTCCTGCAACCTGGCAGAATGCATTTAACCTTTCCAGGGGAGCTACCTTTGGAAGTCTGAATCATAATATTATGCAGATGGGCTATTTTCGTCCAAAAAACAGGCATAAAAAATACAAAAACCTGTTCTTTGTCGGAGGAAGTACACATCCGGGAAATGGAATTCCATTGGTACTGCTTTCTGCAAAGTTAACATCTGAGCGGATATTAAGCAGTTATTCAGATTTCAAGGAAAACTAATATTCACTTAAAGGAATTGATATAATTGTGGCTAATTTCGGTCTGATTTTTGAAGTGTTTTTTCAACTAAAAATTACAAATTAAATATGATACTTACCCAACAAAGTTTTCTCGATATATTCAATGATATTGATTTTGAAAAGATAAAGGATCACCCGAATATACTTATTGCAGCTCGTTTTTGGGACTATGACAGGTATTGCGCGGCTAAAACATGTTACAAATTCATGCGTGCCATTGATGATCTTATTGACAATCATAAAGCATCTAACAAAGCTATTCATGAGAGTGAAAAAGAGAAGTTTCTCAGTGATGTTGAACATTGGATAAGTGTTATTAAAAACATGAATCCGTGTAATCCGCTGCAGGAAGAATTAACAGAGACATTAACTGAGTATAGTATTCCGTTGTGGCCTCTGCAAAACTTTGCCAAAGCTATGGTTTTTGATATCCATAATAATGGATTTTCATCTATGGATGAATTTCTTAATTATGCCGAGGGTGCTTCAGTCGCACCCGCTGCAATTTTTGTTCATCTATGTGGCATAAATCGGGAAAATGGAAAATATAATCCTCCAGCTTTTGATGTGGCCAAAGTCGCCAGACCTTGTGCTGTTTTCAGTTACCTGGTTCATATTATCCGGGATTTTCAGAAAGATCAAAATAATAATTTGAATTATTTTGCTGATGAACTTATTGTTAAACATGGTCTGTCACGTGAATTGCTTAGCCAGTTTGCGAGGAGCGGTACCGTTGATGAAAGATTCCGGAATCTTGTGTCCGAATATTATCATCTTGCTGAAAAATTCAAACAGGAAACCTTTGATATCATTAAAAAAGTAGAACCCAATCTTTCAAAAAGATATCAATTAAGCCTGGAAATAATATTCAATCTCTATTTGATGGTCTTTGAAAGGATTGATTTAAGACATGGTCAATTTACCACGAAAGAACTAAATCCCACAGCGAATGAGATAAAAGACCGGGTACTGGAAACCATAGTAAATTTTACTTCTGTTTAATTCATTTAAAGTCCTTACTATTTGAGATGATTTAAAAAATAATGAATTATCGTATAAAAAATATTGTCCTTACAGTTCTCGTTTTTACTTTGTTCGGTGGATGTACCCATAATATACCGGAAACTTTGTTTGAAAAAGACGGAGTATCCTTTATTTCTCCTGCCGGATGGAAGGTTTCCGGTGAAAGAATATTGGATAAGTCAGGTTATTATGTTTCCACCCAGCGAAAAGGATATAGCTCAAGTGGTATTTTTATTCTGACGTGGGTAAATGGTAAAATTGATCCTTCGGTATATATTGAAAGTTACCGGAATGAATTTGAAAAAAATTTACTGATGCGTGCAACAAAAGTTCAATTCAGTAATCCTGCAGACACTTTTTTCAAGTCGAATCCTTGCGTAAAAATCACTTATACCTCAGATATCATGGGTGTGGCAACCCGAGGTGAGATTTACTCGTTTGAAATTGTCGATAAAACATTCATGTTGGTATTTCAGGAAACAGTTGATGAATCAGAAAAGAATAAAACCGGATTTGAGAAAATTAAGAAATCTTTTAGCTATACTGCTGAAAAAAGTCTTTCGTAAATTCATCTGCATAATAATCCAGCTGCATCTTCCGGATAATCTAGTTTCTTCGTTTAATACTTCCTGCGCTTGAAGTATGAGAATCAATCACCTCAGGGTTTCCTCTATAAACAATATCCCCGGCACTACTGCAATTGAAATGCGCTTCCCGGGTTACATAAACCCTGGCATCTCCTGCACTCGAAACGGACACATGTGCTTTTTCAGCTTCAAGGTCAAAAGCATTCAAATCTCCTGCGCTGCTCAAACCTGCATGCAGGTATCCGGTTTGTCCCGAAAGGGTAGCGTTACCTGAACTACTGATATCAATATCAATTTCATCGGTAATTGTTGTAATTTTTAAATCACCTGCACTACTCAGTCTGATTTTAAGATTATCTGTATGGAGGGTATTCTCTCCTTTAACATCCCCGGCGCTTGAAATGTGAATATCTTTAAGCTTTTTGTATCCGACATAGATTTTTTTGGATTTTGCCATATGAATATTCACATCAGAATATATTTTCAATTCATCCCCTGTCACTTCAGTTTTAATATATTCCATCAGGTTTTCATCGGCTTCCACTCTGAGATATATTTCATCTCCCTCGGTAATAAACACATCAAATCCATTGGATACTCTTAAAGAGCTAAAGTTGCTGATATTCCTGGTTTCTTCAGTTACATCTCCGTTTCCGGTAACACTCTCACCCATATTGATTATACAACCTTGCATTAACAGGAGTGAAAAAAAAGTCAGTATGAGAAAAATATTTTTTATCATAATTGTAGATTTTATATTAATGAATTTTCTGTATAGCCTAGTTTAATCAGGTCAATTTTTGCCGGGTCCGCTACTCCCAAATGATGTCTTGTTTCGGCATATTCGATATGTTTTGCATGCGGGCTTAGCGGTTTTTCTTCTCCAAAAAATTCTTTTCGTTTTGCTGTAATTATTCTCAACCCAACAGAGTCTGCAGCCACAGGATCCATGCTAACTATAAGCCCTCCATACGTCCATACAAATTCTTTATTGAAGTGATTAGGTCCAACACCATGGAACAAAGGAGTAAACATAACCAGAACATTCAGCCGGACTTTATCTTTTATTTGCGGTAATTCCCAAAGCGTAGCCAAATCTGCACAAGAGTCATCATGATAGGCAGATGGTTTTTCGGCAAACATGATCATATTTTTAAGTAGCGTCCCTACACCTGCCCATGCATGTGTTCTCATCGGACGGGTATTGATTAAGGTAGTGGCTTTCTGGAATATCGGATCATTTTTTACTCCCCTGTCATTTATGCTGGTATTTTCTTCAGCTACGCCACAGTCCAGTACTCTTATCCGTATGGAATTTTCAACCGCAGCAGGTGTGCCCAGATACTTCCAAGCATTTGTTTTGATGCCAACAATGTCATTTGATTTAATGATTTTTTTCCATGCGTTGGTTGCATCTGAATTTCCGGTTAATTCTATGACTGCTTTATCCAACATTTCCTGAACCACATTCTGATCAGGATCTGCACCATAATCAGGAATTCTTTCATCCCGAATCAGAATTACTTTACTTTTTCTCTCAGAAGAAGCGCCCCATAAATTCAGTGGTGAATTTAAGAGTAATGCACCTCCGACAGCAGCTTTTGCTGTATCTTTGAAAAGTTGCCTTCGCGTAATAATTTTATGTGTCATATTCGGATATTTAGGTTATCACTAGTTGGTGGAATTTTCATCGGATATCGGATATTTATGAATGTTTTCAACGGTTTGACGGATTAGATCTTTTACCTGTTGTTCATTTTCACCATTAAAAAGAATTATCAAATCACAATTTTCTTTTCTTAGTCCCATCCATTTGTTGTCTTCCACCGGAAAGACCTCATTTGTAACAGGTTCAGAAAAGTAATGTTGAACGAAATTCGTATAAGCACTGGTAAGTTGAGCAATATCCATATAGTGAACGATCAGCAAAAAGCTACGATTATCATTTTTACCATATTTTGCAAAAACTGCATCAGTGGAGTCATTGATATTTAAAATGTTATCGTTGGATATAAACAAAAAGGCATTTAACCAGATGTAATGATGAAAGTAAAGAATTCCATTCTGATCAAGGCTTTTTTGAGGTAAAAAATGAAGAATTTGAGGTTTATCACCGTTCGTTGGAATTTGATTGCATATATAAGCTGCCATCTCTTTAATGAATTTCACCGACTCAGAAGTTTCTTCGATGGTGCTGATGCTTACATAATACTTATTTTTCCAGAAAAACAGAGCGCCCGAAACATATTGTGAACCCTGTCCGAATTCATTCGTTTCGTCATACCTGATGTTTGAAAAAATTCCATAAGCATCTTTTGAATTTCCCATATCAAAAACTTCCACTCGGACTTCCGGTTCACCAGTCTTTGTATAGGTTTTAGAAATGGCGTTACTGAATCCATAGGAAATAAATTGTTCGGCGCCACCATCAATATAGTCATACAGTGCTTCGTGACTTTTAATATCTGATTGATTTGAAATTATCCAATCATTAAGAGAATCAGGAAGAAGTCTACAAATAACCGGATTATCAAAATTCATGGCATACGAACTTAATGAATATGTTAAAATTAAGGAAATCAGATAATATTTGTTATAGAAATTCATTCTCATTATTGTTATTCAAATCTTGCAGATAGTCCGTACAATGTTTTTCTATTACGGATTTTATTTTATCCCAGGTCAGGGAGTCTTCTTTGATAAGGATTGGCCAGTCAGCAAGGATAACATCATCAAAAAATACAACGCTTTTAATTGCGTGCATAACATTTCTTTGATTATATTTTTCCTCAAAAAATGAAACAATACTCTTGAACGAAAATTCTTTAAGCAAGAAATATAAATCAATAAAATCCTTGACTCTTGTACCATCCCCGGCAATTGCATTCACTTTCATGGCGGCAATATCTTCCATGGAAAAAATCCTTAATCCATATTCAGACTGGATGTGTCTGATTTGCTTATAATGATGGGTAATAAAATCTACTTTTACGTTATCAATTGCTCCTTTAAGCGTGTTTTTATCTCTTAAATCCAGAATAAACCCATACCGTCTTTCGAGTTCAGAAAGAAAATATTCTTCGTTGAAAGGATCTATTGTAAATAAATCAATATCTTCAGACTTCCTGTGTCCTAAATGCAATGCAAGTCCGGTTCCTCCGGCAAGTATAAAATTATCAAATAATTTATCTGCTTGCAGTCTATTTAGTAGTTCCAGTGTGCTTTTTTCGACTGCATTTTTTTGTAGCATAGAAATCTGTTTTTTGGAATATTATAAAATAGTGAGAGAAAATTTAGCGTTTTCCTATCAAGTCCTCCTGATATCAGAATGGCTTCCTGAATTGTATCCTTTGAATAGACGGATAACAATTGCTGAAACTCATTCTTATTACCTCTGGTTACAACACGCTCAATAATTTTTTTGCTTGATTTTAAAAGATTTGGATTTTTTATATCCCAAAGTAATGAATCTCTTAAACTAAGTATTTTATCTGATGATTTTAATATCATTCCTTATGTAATAACCTGAATATTTGTATTATCAAAGATACAAATCTTGCAGCAAAATATAAACAACTCAAAACTCTAAGGTAATAATTGTTTCAACACCCTGTAAAGATTTAGCATCAATCTTCCCATTATGAAGTCTCATAATTTGTCTTGATAAACTTAATCCGATTCCGGAACCTCTTTCTTTTGTGGTATAAAACGGAATAAAAATATTCTCAATTTCTTCCCCAGGTATGCCCCTTCCATTATCAATCACCTGAATCACAGTTTTATCGTCCTCATTGCGAAATGCTTTTAATAAGATGGTTTTTTCCTTTTGTTTTTCAAGCGCTTGTATAGAGTTTGTTATCAGGTTAATTATGATCTGTTCTACCAGCTTTTTGTCTGCATTTAATGACAGTCCCGCAGGATGAACTTCAATTGATAAATTGATTTTTTGACTTCTAAGATCTGCTTTCATTAGTATTTCAATGTCCTTCAGTAATTCAGAAACTGTTAGGGCGGTAAAAACAGGTTTAGGTAACAAAGTAAGACTTCTGAATTTTTCAACGAAATCGGAAAGTCCGCCGCTTCGTTCTTCAATAATATTCAGTCCTTTCACCGAATCATCGAGCAATTCCTGGTCTATCGCATTTATTTTTTTTGTTTTACCGGATTTTTTTTCTGTGAGAAAATCTTTGATAGTGCTGATGGAAGAAAGTATTGGACCAGTGGAATTCATAATTTCATGCGTAAGAATCCTGATAAGCTTCTGATAAGAATCCAGTTCATTCTCTTCGAGTTCGGTTTTAATATTCTGAAAAGATAACAGCTTGATTTCTTTTTGTTCTATTCTGAATAGCGAAGCCTTGACTGCAATTTTCAGCAACTCGCTATCTACTCTGAAATTCAATAACAGCTGAGAGTTGGGTGAAATCGTTCTGAGTTTATCAGGTAAAGATTCATCTACACGGGCGAGACGGTTAATATTTCTTATAGATGGAATTTTGAATATTTTACGGGCAGCTGTATTAATAATTTCTACCTTTCCCTTGTTGTCAAATGAAATCAGGCCAATGCCGACATGTTCTATCAGGTTTTGCAAATACAGATTTTTATTTACGGTTTCAATTTTCAACTGACGGATTTTGTTATTTACCTCATCAAAACATTTGTAAAGCGAAATGAATGATTTTGATGGAGCCATGCGTTCATATAAAATTGAAGAGTCGTCATTTCTAACGGCAGCGAAAAAATTGTAAAGATCCTGATTTAACCTGTTCATATAACGAATGAGCAGATACACCTGCAAAACAAGTAAAACAATTAGATTAGCCAGTATAATCCAATCCCTTAAGGCAAAATAGGTCATTGCAAAAACAAAACAGGTAAGTGTCATAATTATGATCCTGACAATCAGATTTATGTAAAGATTTCTGTATATCATGATTTTCGCAGTATTAAGAATATTTAATTGTATTCAAGCTTATTATGAAGTTATTTTCTGATTTTAATTTACTGTTGACAGCGTTTTGTTCTTAGCCTCAGCCTTAGCCTTCCTTTCCCCCTATATCCCATATTTTTCAATCTTCCGGTAAAGTGTTTGTCTTCCGATTTGAAGTTCCTTAGCTGCTTCACTTATGTTCCATGCATTATTATTCAATGCGTTGATGATAATAATCTTTTCTCCTTCTTCCAGACTCAATCCTTTTTTAAGATTTTCATCTGCATGGCTGCCAGCAGAAAAATTCAGGTCAGAAGCTCCGATGTTGTCAGAATCACAGAGGATTACAACTTTTTCTATCGTATGGTTCAACTCCCTTATATTTCCGGGCCAGCTATAATTTTTAAGTTTATCGAGTGCATCCGATTTAAAACGAAGTCGTTGTTTGTCATATTTTGCTGCATATAATTTCAGGTAATGTTCTGCAAGCAACTGAATATCATCACCCCTTTCACGTAAGGGCGGAGCTGTAATCTGCACGGTATTCAACCTGTAGTATAAGTCTTCACGAAAAAGATGTTCTTTAACCATTTCCCCCATGTCTTTATTTGTGGCAGTAATCAATCTGATATCAACGGATATATCCTTATTGGCTCCGATAGGGACAATTTTTCTTTGTTCGATTGCTGTGAGAAGTTTAGATTGAAGCGAGAAATTCAGGTTGCCGATTTCATCCAAAAATAATGTCCCTCCGGAAGCCAGTTCAAATCTTCCGATTCGGTCGTCTTTGGCATCGGTAAATGCACCTTTCACATGTCCAAACATCTCACTTTCAAATAATGTTACAGTAAGTGCCCCTAAATCCACACTAACAAAATCGTTCATATTCCGCTTCGACAGCTTATGTATTTCTCTTGCAATAAGCTCTTTGCCTGTGCCATTCTCCCCCATAATCAATATATTGGCATCGGTAGCAGCCACTTTACTGATAGTTTTCATCAGGTTCACAACAGCAGGTGAATTACCGATTATTTTTGTGTAATTCCTGTCCAAATCATCGTTCAGCTGTTTGTGTTTGAGTTTGAGTTTTTTAACTTCTTTTCTCGATTTTCTTAATTCCAGCGCAGCCTGGAGAGTCGCAAGCAGCTTTTGGTTATCCCATGGTTTTAGAACAAAGTCGGTTGCTCCTTCTTTGATTGCGGTTACTGCAAGTTCTATATCACCATAAGCAGTTATCATTACAACCACCATTGCAGGATCCTGTTTTAGAATTTTCCTGAGCCAGTATATTCCTTCATTCCCTGTATTTATTCCGGCTGTAAAATTCATATCCAGCAGCACCACATCAATATCTTCGGTTGTTAATGTAAAAGCAATCTGATTGGGTGATTTCAATGTCATCACCTTATTGCAATGGTGTTTCAGAAAAAGTTCAAGCGAATTGAGTACGCTCTGGTTATCATCAACAATGAGGAGGTTGCCTGTTTTCATAGAGAAGAGGTTATTAGTCCACGGTTCAATAGTCCACGGTTTATTGGTCTAAAGTTTGTTAGCCCACAGTATAGTAGTTTAAGGTTTATTAAATCAAGATGATTAATTCCAAAATTCATTTCGTCTCGTTTTATTTCAATTTTTTATAAATGATTTTTAATTATTGTCAGGAATCAATCGATTTTCTTAAGGATTGAAGCATCTTGACCAATACCTCGGTTTGAGAATAAATTGTCTGAAAATCTTCTTCAATTATTATTTTTCTTCTTTTTCCGATATGTAAACAAGCTACAACTTCCACAGCAGAACGAATGGAATAACCGAGGAATCTTTTAAATTCTTTGTTGGTTTGTCCTGTAGAGCCTTCTGCAATATTTAGACATATCGAATCTGATGCACGTTTAATTTGCTGTGCAAGGACATATATTTCGACTTTTGGAAAAGTCCTTACCAGTTTATCAATTGATTCTGACAGATCAAGCGAATTCTGCCATACTTTCAGATCTTCAAATTTAAATGCCATAGGTTTTGGTTTGGATTAATAATTAAATTGTCTGTATTTAGAAAAAGTTAAAAGTATCAAAAATTCATTAGTCCATTGGTGACTGTTTGTTCTTTGATTATACTTGGTTTATTAGTCCAGAGTCGACAGTTTAATGGCTCATAGTCGACAGTTTGTTTGCTAATGGTCAACGGTTTATTAGTCAATGGTCGACAGTTAATTAGTTCAGAGTCGATGATAAATAATTTTTAACTTGAAAGCTTATCAGTCGATCATTACAAACATAATCAACGCTATAAAATTATATTTACTTCAGCTTCCAACCGTGGACTAATAACCACCCAACCGTGGACTAATAACTACCTAACCGTGGACTAATAACCACCTAACCGTGGACTAATAACCACCTAACCGTGGACTAATAACTACCTAACCGTGGACTAATAACCACCCAACCGTGGACTAATAACTACCTAACCGTGGACTAATAACCACCTAACCGTGGACTAATAACCACCTAACCGTGGACTAATAACCACCTAACCGTGGACTAATAACCACCTAACCGTGGACTAATAACTACCTAACCGTGGACTAATAACCACCCAACCGTGGACTAATAACCACCCAACCGTGGACTAATAACTACCTAACCGTGGACTAATAACTACCTAACCGTGGACTAATAACTACCTAACCGTGGACTAATAACCACCTAACCGTGGACTAATAACCACCCAACCGTGGACTAATAACTACCTAACCGTGGACTTTCCCCCAAATATACCACCTTGTCTCAAAATAACACACGCCGTGTATGAAAATGGGACATATTTTTTAAACAATTATCAATCTGGCATTCTTAAAAATCTGAATTTCAATAGAATATATTCAATGGCATAATTCATGCATAAAGTTTAAAGCAGCAAAAATTACATTTAATACCAAATAATAATGATACAAACAGAACAACTCAAAAAAATCTTTAGAACAGATGAAGTCGAAACAACGGCTCTGAACAATGTCGACCTGGAAGTGAAATCGGGTGAATTTCTTGCCATTATGGGACCGTCGGGCTGCGGAAAATCAACCTTGCTGAATATAGTAGGTTTGCTTGATAATCCCAGCGGAGGGAGATATTATTTTGATGGAACGGATGTCTCAAAATTTAAAGAAAGACAACGCACGAACATGAGAAAAGGAAATATAGGTTTTGTTTTTCAGAGTTTCAACCTGATTGATGAATTGAATGTATACGAAAATGTTGAATTGCCATTACTTTATCTCAAAATGCCCGGTTCCGAACGTCGAAAAAAAGTAAATGCCATTCTGGATCGTATGCAAATTTCGCATCGAAGAAAACATTTTCCCCAGCAATTATCAGGCGGACAGCAGCAACGAGTTGCAGTGGCCCGTGCAGTTGTGGCAGGTCCTAAGCTTATCCTTGCCGACGAACCCACTGGAAACCTTGATTCCAAAAACGGAGAAGAAGTAATGAGACTTCTGGAGGAACTCAACACCGAGGGTACTACCATCATTATGGTAACTCACTCACCTACTCATGCCGAAAGAGCGCAACGTGTAGTGCATTTGTTTGATGGAAGCATTGTCACTGAGAATATAAGGCAACAGTTGTAAATAATACCTGATCCATAGGCAATCCGGTGGAGGCGCTGAGGTATGAATAAACTTATAAATAAGATAATAAAAAGATGCTAAGAAATTTTTTCATAATAACCATCAGGAATCTGATTAAAAACAAGGTAAATACATTAATTAATATATTTGGTTTATCAATCGCATTAGCTTGTTCATTAACCATTCTACTATGGGTGAAAAATGAGTTGAGTTATGACAGTTTTCACGAAAAAAAAACAAATATATACCGTATTTATTCAAAAACTCCTGATGGATATCTGAGTGATGGAACCCCTTCGCCCTTAGGTCCTGCTATGCTTCAAGAGATACCTGAACTTGAAGCGGCAGTAAGAATAAGAAACACACCTTCTTTTTTATTTCGTTACGGGCAAAATTCTTTTTTTGCTGAAAATGGGGCAACAACTGATCCTGAGTTTTTCAAAGTATTTAATTTCCCTCTTAAAAAGGGCAATCCAACAACTGCTCTTTCTGATCCTTTCAACATTATATTATCAGAAAAGTTGGCTGATCGTTATTTTGGCAAGGAAGATCCTATGGGGAAACAACTCGAGATTGAAGGACAAGGATTTATGACAGTAACGGGTGTGATGTATGATTTTCCACCGAATTCGCATTTAAAACTAGATTATTTAATACCTCATAAGTTTTTGGAAATCGTCCCTTTATGTGGATTATACTGGGGAGATCCCAATTTCAGGACATATTTGCTCTATAAAAATAAACCTGATCAGCAAAAAGCAGAAGCAACTATTAATCAAACTGCCATTAAAAACAACTTTCCCCAGGTAGTCGACAAAAAATACGATCTGCATATTGAAGCATTAAAAGATATATATCTGAATTATGAAATAAATAACAGACTTGGTCCACAGGGAGATATAAGATTGGTTAAGATATACGGAGCCGTGGGTTTGTTTATTTTAATTATTGCCTGCATAAATTTCATGAATTTGTCATTGACAGGTTTCAGAAATCGTATAAAAGAAATTGCGGTAAAAAAAGTCACAGGCGCCTCGAGAATGAAACTGATATATCAATTTCTGGGGGAATCGTTTATTATAATTTTGATATCTCTTAACATAGCCATTGTACTTATAAAAGTTATATCTCCTTCAATCAGTTCATTTACAAATGTCTCCGGATCTTTATTTAAACATTTTAATTTTCAGATTTCTGCAATTATTTCAGTAGTTGTTATTCTTACTACAGTAGTGGCTGGTCTGTATCCTGCTCTTGTTATTTCGAGACACAAACCAAATGCCGTATTTTCTGGCAGAATGATAATCGCAGGAAAATCGAGAACAGGTAAATATCTGGTAATGTTGCAGTTTGCTATCTCAATCGTTCTTGTAATTTGTACCATTACTATCAGTAAACAAATGAGCTACATAAAGAACAAACCTTTGGGATTTGACAGGGAAAATGTAATTTTCATACCAATCCGGGAAAATATAGGAAAAAAATTTAATATCGTCAGGAATGAGTTGTTAAAATCTCCTGATATCATTGCTGTGAGTGCAAAAGACTGTTTACCTTTTACTCAAAGAAATGGTACGTGTGGTGTAATCTGGAAACAGGATAATGAGATTAAAAATACCGATTGTGCATTTGGTATGGAGACAACGCGCGTTGATGACAAGTATTTTGGATTAATAGGAGCTGAATTTACTGAGGGAAGGGATTTTTCATATGAAGAAGGTGATAGTACAAAGAAAGTGTATATTATAAACGAAGAAGCCGCAAAGGAAATGGGCCTTCAAAATCCTGTCGGTACAGAATTTGCGCTTTATGGTGAATGGGGAACTATTGTCGGAGTGATAAAAAACACCTATTTCAAGTCGCTTGACAATAATATTCAACCCCAGTTATTCCATCTTTTTTCTAATATGGGCAGGGAAGGTTATCTGGGTTCTGTATTGATAAAAACCAGAGGGAAAAATAATTCCAAAGTAATTAACCATATTAAAAAGGTATGGTACTCTGTAAATTCCATAACACCCTTTGAGTATGGATTTCTTGATCAGGAATATGACAACCTGTATAAAAAATATCAGCGAAACAGTAAGGTTATAACCTTTTTTTCTTTACTAGCTATTTTCATCTCCTGTTTGGGAATTTTCGGGTTGAGTTCTATGCTGGCAAAGCAACGGACTAAAGAAATAGGTATAAGAAAATCAAACGGAGCTGATACATCTTCAATTATGGTATTACTCGGTTCAAGCTTTTTAAATTGGCTGACTATCTCAATAATTATAGCTTGCCCGGTTGCCTGGTATGCAATGAATAAATGGTTGCAAAACTTTGCTTATCACACCAACCTTTCCTGGTGGATATTTGTGTTGGCGGGTTTGTTGACCTATTCTATTGCCTTGCTGACGGTAAGTTTTCAAACTTTACGTGTTGCTATTACAAATCCGGTGGAGGCACTGAGGTATGAATAAAGTACTTACTATGATATTATTCCGTAAGTGTTGAAGAATTTTAACTAATTGAAAAATTAAGATTTACCATTATCATGTACAAACATCATTTCAGACTGGCTTTCAGAGATATTACAAAAAACGGATTTTATTCAATAGTTATCATATTCAGTCTTGCAATTGGATTGACGTGTTCTAATTATATTACAGCCTTTTTAGCCAATGAACTGTCAGTAGACGCATTTCATAATAATAAAAACAGGATATACAGATTGCTGGCTGATGATCCTTTTATCCCCGGTAAAAAAATGGAGTATGTTTTAAAAGATGCGCCGCAAATAATAAAAAATAATTATCCTGAGGTTGATGAATATTGCCAGAATTATTCTCAACATGTAAATAAAATTGTAGTTGGAGAGAATACATATTGGCAACAGATAAATGTGCTGATTGCCGATAAATCATTTCTGAATATCTTTTCTTATCCTTTCCTGGAAGGAAATCCTGCATATGCTCTGGATTCGAAAGATAAGATAGTGATCACCCGAAAACTTGCCCTTAAGTACTTTGGAAATAAATCAGCCATCGATAAAAATTTAATCCTGTTTTTCAATAAAGACACTATTACTTTCAAAGTTTCGGGTGTTATTGAGGATGTATCATATAAATCGCATCTGAATTTTGATATGATAGTACCCATTGAAAATTTCAAATTTGATGGGAGCAGGGTATATCTGTTGCTTAAACCAAAAGCCGATGTTAAAAACCTTGAAAAGAAATTTTCAGATGACAGGAATAAAATTCCGATTCTAAATGCTGGAAATCCGGAAACATATTCTTTGCAAAATCTTATGGATATTTATTTTGACAGGAATATTCGTTCCTCAATAACAAAATCCAGAAGTATGAATTATATCTTCATTGCCGGAACTATCGGTATCCTTATCGTGATTATTTCTATTCTGAATTATTTAAATTTACTGGCAACAAGACTAAATGATAAAAAAAGAGAATTTGGAATAAACAAGATTCTTGGTAGTAATTTTAATTCTCTTCTTGGTTATTTTCTGGTCGAATTTGGTATTTTAATATTCATCGCTTTTGATTTAAGCATCATCGCGACCAAATTTTTCTTACCCTATTTTAATAAACTTACAAATTCTTCCTTCAATGCATCAGTACTGGTTAATTTTAAAGTATTATTATGTGACCTTGGAATATTAATTCTGATTTTCGGTATTACACTCATATCTATTTCTTTGTCAATTAAAAAACAAAGACTAAATGAATGGCTGTCTGTTTCCAATAATCCTTTGGTAAAGAAAAGAAATGTTCCGTTCCTGGTTATTTTTCAATTCGTCATTTCTATAATTTTAATAATCAGTGGAATTGCAATTGCTCGTCAACTTAGTTTTATTTATCATCGTGACATTGGGATTGATCGCGAAGTGATTGAATTACGGGTGCCATACGCACACAAAGATCAAACAGCTGCAATTAAAAACCAATTACTTCAGAATCCTCTTATTGAATCGACTTCTGTTTGCGCAGCATCACCATTGTTGGAACATGCTATGATATTGTTACATTATGATAAGAACGATAATGAGAAGACATATTCACCTTGTGTATTTTTTGGAGATGAAGATTTTATGAAAACCTTAAACATAAAATTGCTTGCCGGAAGAGAATTTTCTGCCGCAACCGACGGTGACAGGCCCAAATGCATTATTAATAAGTCTCTGGCAACTATGTTTCAGATGGATGATCCCATCGGACAAAAACTTCCGGGTGCTGAAGATGAGATAATTGGTCTTGTTGAAGATTTTAATTTTCAATCACTTGAAGAATCTGTGGCTCCAGGTTATATCGCTTTTAGTACCAATAAGAACAATAAAAATATAATTCTGAAAATTAATCCTGATAGGTATAAGGATGGATTAAGCTATGTAAAGAAAGTATGGAATAATTACATACCCGATTATCCTTTTGAGTACAGTAGCATGGGAGATCAGTTTGATCAAATGCATGCAGAATCAGGAAAGTTTTTCAGATTTATTATAACATTTACTGTAATCAGTCTGATTATTACCATGGTTGGATTACTGGCTCTTACTGTATATTCAACAAGAATAAGAACTAAAGAGATTGGTATAAGAAAGGTAAACGGGGCAAAATCTTTTGAAATTATGACATTGATAACAAAAGAGAATATAAAATTCTTAATAATAGCAATGCTGATTGCATTTCCTGCTGCCTATTACATAATGAATATATGGCTGAAAAACTTTGTGTACAGGATAAATCTTACCTGGTGGATTTTTGCTTCGGCTGTAATAATTACATTCATTCTGGTGTTTTTCACCATATTCGGACAAAGCTGGAGAGCCGCCAACAGAAACCCTGTAGAAGCTTTAAGATATGAATAAAAGGGTTACATCCCTTCAAAGGGATGGAATCCTTAATAAAAAAATAATATAAATGCTAAAAAACTTTTTTCTTATTGCAATTCGAAATCTTTTGAAGAATAAGGTTCAATCGCTTATAAGTATTATCGGGTTGGCGATTGGATTTACCGTATTCATCCTGATTGGTTTATATCTTAAATATGAGTACTCCTGGGATAAGATCAATACAAATTACGATCGCATTTATCGGGTACAGCAAAAAGTCGACCTGTCTACCGGTACAGAATTCTGGACACAATCGCAGGCTGCCCTGGCAAAATACATCAGGGAAAATTATCCTGAAGTGGAGAATACGGTTTTATTAAGGGAAGCCTGGGGAGAATTTTTATCCTCTTCGTTTGTGCAAACCTTCTTCGAAAGCGACGGTTATTACGCTGAACAATCAATTTTTGACGTGTTCACCTATGATTTTACAGAAGGAAATAAATCAACCTCATTGCTCGACCCATACTCAATTGTATTATCAGATAAATTTGCAGGCAAACTTTTCCCGAATGAAGATCCTATGGGTAAAAATGTTTCGCTGGACAAAAAATATAACCTGAAAGTTACCGGGATTTTTAAAGAACTTCCCTATAATACATCGGTAAGACCTTCTTATATCATTCCCATTCAACTCTTTGAAAAAACCAACAAGTGGGAAAATGCACTGAATAACTGGACAGGGACTTCATTCAGGAATTATGTTCTGATGAAAAAAGGAGCAGATAAAAAAACACTTGATAATAAAATTGCCAGATTGCTGGATTCTTACGAAGTTCTTAAAAAGCAACACACTTTATATCTGTTGCCGCTTAAAGATGTTTTCCTGCGTCCCGGTGATCAGAATGATTATATGGTGGCTATCTTTTTATATGGCCTTATTGCTGTATTCATCCTGATTCTGGCATCTGTAAACTTTGTCAACATTACCACAGCAAATTCTTCCACCCGCGCCAAAGAAATTGGTGTTAAAAAAGTAAATGGAAGTAACAAGCAGGCTCTGGTATGGCAGTTTCTTGGTGAATCGGTAATTATCGTTTTATTGGCCATAAATGTGGCTTTTATAGTAGCCAAATTATTTCTTCCTGAATTTAGTAAAATTATTAACCGCGAACTGCAATTCACTTATCATGAACATTCCGGATTTATACTGATGCTAATAGGTATTGCAGTTATTGTTGGATTGCTTTCCGGTATATACCCTGCACTTTTTCTTTCTTCTTTTAAGACAATAAATGTGCTTAAAGCAGATATGTTCAAAAATCAAAAAGGAAAAGTAGGACTTAAAAAAATCCTCGTTTCTTTTCAGTTATTTATCTCCGTTTACCTGATCATTGACACACTGATCATTTTAAATCAAATCAATTATATGATGACCCGGGACAGAGGATTTAATATTCACAATATTGTCTATGCCCAGTTTAAGTCAGAAAATGAAAACGGGAATATCAAAGATTTACGAAACCGGTTGCTCCGATATCCTGAAATTGAAGACGTTACCATTTCCCTAACAGTTCCATCTCGGGGAAGTGAAGGAAGAAGCATAAATTGGGAAGGTTCGGGGGAAGAGCAGATAAATGCAAGGTATAACCGGGTAGATGATCACTTTTTAAATACGTTTCAGATAAAGCTGATTCAGGGAAGAAATTTTATAGCTGATACAGGTAGTCAGATTAATGAATGTATCATCAATGAAACTGCCTTGAAAGTTTTTGGTTGGAAAGATCCCATTGGTAAAAAATTGTATGATAACCGTTACCAGGTAGTTGGAGTAGTTAAAGACTTCAATTATAATAATATGCACGATAAAATAGAACCTTATGTTTTTGTTTTGCACTCCGGAAAAGTCTACGATGAAAATATTTACAGTATTCGGGTCAAATCCGGCGACCTGCAGCAAATCAGAAGAAAAATAACTGATGTGTTTGAAGCATATTTTCCAAACGATGCATTTGAATTCTGGTTCCTGGAGGACAGGCTTTATAAAGGTAATGCCTACAAGATATGGGATGGTGTGAATAAGACCTTTCAATTTTTCAGTGCACTCGCCATTATCATTTCGATAATCGGATTATTCGGTCTAATCTCATTCACTGCAAAAAGAAGATCAAAGGAAATGGGAATCCGAAAAGTTTTTGGTTCAAAACCATTGCAGATATACATGTTGTTTGCACGGGAGTACGTTCCGTTAATCCTGATATCCATTGTTCTTGGTTCTGTTGCTGCGGTGATATTATATCGTTATTTACCAGGAGCGTACAAATACAAGTTACAAGTAATGGAATTTATGTATGCATGGCTCATAACCATCGGTATTGCCTTCATTACCATAAGTTTTCAGGCATTCTATGTGGCATTTAGTAATCCGGTAAAATCGCTGAAGTATGAATAAAAAAATTCCAAACCGCCCAAGGAGTTTTGAAAACGATTAATATTGAAATATGACAGAAAAATCAATGTTTTATGGAGCCAAAGCACATTTGTTTGAAAAAGCCAAACGCATGAGAGAAAATATGACAGAACCTGAGAAAATGCTTTGGCAAAGTATTCAGAAGAATAGGGTACAAGGATTTCGTTTCAAACCACAACATCCTATTGATATTTTTATTGCAGATTTCTATTGTCATAAACTTAAGCTGGTAATTGAAATTGATGGGGAGATCCATAATGATGAAGATCAAAGAGAATATGATATTTTAAGAAGCGATGAGATGAATCAGTATGGAATAAAAGTCATTCGGTATACAAATAAACAGATAATTAGAAATTTAAATAGTGTGGTCGAAGAAATTGTCAGAATTTGTGTTGAAAGAAAAAACGAGTTGGAAAGCCATACTCCAAATTTAGAGATATAGGGATACTGGAATTGTGGTAGTATAAATAGAAAGAAATGAAATTCATATAGTTACTCTGTAGACAATTGAAAAATCAACCAGTTTTTACCCTTAATCCCTAAAGGGAACTGGTTGATTTTTCAGCGCACACCCTTTAGGGTTGGGGTAAAGAAGCTGAAAAATCAAGGAAAATTGAATCAGTCATAAAATTAACATAACTAATAAGATAGATAAAATCCGGATCAATTAAATATTGTTTTAAATAAAAACGACATCAATCTAAATTTTATGATAACAAATTATATTCTCACAGCCTGGAGAAACCTCCTGAAACACAGAATGGTTTCATTGATAAATATTTTGGGTCTGACCCTTGGTCTTTCTTCTGCGGTTTTAGCAATACTTTATGCACGACATGAACTTACTTATGAAGATTGCCATATAAAGGCAGATAGGATATATAGAATATATACAACCGGTAATTTTGGTGCTATTCAACAGATTCCTACTACCTTTGGACCTGTCGGGCGGGATTTGGAAAATATATTTCCTGAGATTGAAACATATTCAATATCGCGTGGAATAGGCGCAACGGTGAGGGTAGGGGAAAATATTTTTAATGAGGATGATATTTTGGTTGCAGATTCATCACTGTTTAACATATTTACCATTCCGTTTGTATCAGGTGGACCATCAAATGATCAGTTAACAGTTACACTTTCTGAAAAAGCCGCTCAACGATATTTTGGTAAAGAAAATCCTGTCGGAAAATTTATCATGATGAACACCTATGGAGAAAAACTGAATTTTCTTGTAACCGGCGTTTTCAGAGATTTTCCATCAAATACACATACACACGCTGAATTTATCATTCCTTTCTCATTTGCTGATAAGGTACCTAAATGGGATTATAAAAAGTACGATGGGACAAATTATAATGTCTATGTCTTAACCAGGTCCAATGCAAATTATAAGGAAATAAATACCAAAATCCTTTCTAAGTACAAAATGCCAATGGATATGGAGGATATTTCGATATTTTTAATGCCGATTAAAGAAATCCATCTGCGCGGTACCTGGGAAAACAATAAAGGAAAGCTTGTAGGATTTCTGATTGGCGGACTTTTTGTACTTATCACTTCATGTTTCAATTACATTAATCTGACAAATATTTTGTTCTCGACCCGATCTCGTGAAACCGGCATTAGAAAGGTAAACGGAGGAAAAAGAGGAAATATTTTTATGCAGTTTTTAGCCGATACCACCTTATCAACACTTATTAGTTTTAATCTGGCCATTATTATAATTAAAGTAGTTCTTCCAAAATTTAATGTGTTGATGGATACGGATATAAATATTAAACCCAATCCGGATTTCATCATGATTGCAATTATCTTGTTTGTTTCCACCATAATACTATCGGGTTTATATCCGGCTATCAGATATTCAGCGTTAAAACCGGTTGATCTGATGAAACCTCTCGGAAATCAACTTAAGGGAAAGAGTTTTTCAAGATATTTCTTAACTTCTTTTCAATTTATTCTTGCTATTATCTTTATTCAGTTTATGATGGTTATGGGTAAACAAAACAGACACTTAAATGATATTAATACAAAGGGATATGATAGTGATGATGTAATTTGCATTTCAGGCTATCCATGGGGGGATCTTAACAAAGTGAAAGATGAATTACTGAAAAATCCGTCGATCGAAAAAGTATCCTGGGGTTCGGTAATACCCGCATTGGGTTATAGTGTTACCAATAACTGGAAAGAAGAGAATAATAAAACAATGGCCGCTGTATATTATCTTGAACCTGACTATCTGGATGTTTTCAGAATTAAAATGCTTGAGGGCAGGTTCTTTTCAGACCAATTCATTTCTGATAAAGAAGATAATAACATAGTCATTAATAAAGAGGCAGCAGATGAACTGGGGTACGACGAACCCTTGAATAAGAGTGTGAAACTTTATGGGAAACAATATACCATCGTTGGAGTTGTCGGCAGATATATGGCACTTCCACCCATATTTGATCAGATACCGATATTAATAAGATATAGCCGTAACAAGAATGATTACCTTGTGATTAGATTAAATCCTATAAACCGGAAGGTAGGTAGTGAATATATTACCAGTACGTTGAAGAAATTCAATTCCGATTATCCGATTGAATTAAAATATCATCCGGAAATTATGTATGGGACGAAAGAAGCAAAATCTTATATAACTGCAAACAGATTAATGAATGTGTTTTTTATATTAACCATTGTTGCTTCCCTGATTGGGCTTTTTGGACTATCCTTATTTATTGCTCAGCGACATCGCAAAGAAATCGGCGTCAGAAAAGTATGCGGTGCAACAGTATTGACAGTTACAGTAAAATTATTAAAGAGCCTTATTATTCAGGTTGCCGTTTCAATATGCATTGCTACGCCAATTGTGTTTATCGCGACTAAAGGTTATCTTTCTGTTTTTCCATACCGAATTGAACCGGGAATATTATTTTTCTTATCTGGCGGAGGTGTAGCCCTGTTATTGTTAATACTTACTGTGAGTTGGCAAACTTTAAGCGCCGCAGGCAGAAACCCGGTGGAGAGTTTGAGGTATGAGTAGAATTTCCCCCTTGAACTCCCCCAAGGGGGAGAACCTGGAGTCGGAGGGGGGGCGGGAGTTAACCACGTTAGTGACAGAGACAATAAATTTAGAAAATGTTTACTGAGTCATCTTTTTAATTGATATTGGACTATAGAATAGAAACAGCATGAAAGAACTAGATAAGGAAATGTATTATGGAGCAACCTCTGAAACAATTGGAAAAGCTAAAGCTCTTAGAAAAAATATGACCAAAGCTGAAGAGCTTCTTTGGAAAAGACTGAATAAAAAACAAATTCTTGGATTAAGGTTTAGGAGGCAACATCCAATTAATATTTTTATTGCAGATTTCTATTGTCATGTCGCCAGAATTGTAATTGAACTTGACGGAAAAATTCACGAAATTCCTGAAAACAAAATATATGATTACGCCCGTGAAGCAGAATTGAGAGAATTTGGATTGGAGATTTTACGATTTAAGAATGAAGAAATATATGAAAATTTGGAATTGGTGCTGAATAAGATATCGGAAGTTATCAATAAACGCATAGAAAGTCCCCCTTGGGGGATTTAGGGAGCGGGCTCATTCTTCCTTCTGCACTTCAATCTTCGCTCTCTGAATTTTTTTATCAGCTTTAATTTTTTTAGAAGTAATTCGTTTTTCAATCGCCTGTTTGGATGGTTTGGTAGGTACGCGTTTTTTTCTGGGTTTTAAAGCTTGCACAAGATACTGGTAAAATCTTTTCTCTGCCAGTCGTTTGTTCATCAACTGGCTTCGGCGCTCCTGTGCATAAACAAGAAGATATCCGTCCGCATTCATGCGTCTTTTAAGCTTCTCCGTCAGGATTTTTTTTTCTTCATCAGTTAGCAGTGCAGAGTTTTCAATATGAAATCTTAATTCCACCTTTGTTTCGGTTTTGTTCACATGCTGACCTCCCGGACCACTGCTGCGAGATGTGTGAATATTATATTCCTTTTCAAAAGGTCTGTTTATGATTGGTTTGCTAATGTTGCTCGACATGGTTTAATCACTCAGGTTAAAAACCGGTAAAAAATTACTGGTTTCCATAGTCAAATTATACTGAAATTTTCTCAATATAGTCCCGCAATTTACACAATTAAAACAGTATTTGCAGACTGGTTGCGATGCTAATCATTTTTCTAAATTTATTTCAATTTTAAAATATAAAAAATAACCTAATCAAAACCTCAGGATTCGATGGGCAAATATTTCGATGCACTCAGCAAAGATATAAGATTTATCGAAGGTCTTAAGTCATGCATGAACTGTGGTGTATGCACTGCCATATGTCCGGCAGCATCTTTCTACAATTATGATCCACGCATGATTGTAAACACTGTTCAAACACGTGAAGATGAAAAAATTGAAGAACTTTTAAAGGATGAAACCATTTGGTATTGCGGCCAGTGTATGTCATGCAAAACCCGTTGTCCGCGTGGCAATACTCCGGGATTAATCATAATGGCACTTCGACAATTATCTCAACAGGAAGGGTTTTTTACTGAATCTGAAAAGGGAAGGCAGCAATTGGCGATTAAACGAATTGTCGGAGAAAACATTCTTAGGATTGGATATTGTGTATATCCCGATACTGTGATACCTGAAAAACATCCTGAACAAGGCCCTGTTTGGGAATGGGTTTATAAACACAGGGATAAAATCATGTCAAAATTTGGCGCTAACTATAAAGGTTTGGGTCCTGGTGCTTTACGGAAAATTGATGATAAAGATTTAGATGAATTAAAGCAGATATTTGATGTAACCGGGGGTTCAGATTTATTTAATGCAATTGAGGAATTTTCTAATAAAAAAGCTATAGAGATGAATCTGGTTTTTGATGATACAGATGAAAATGAATATATGAACCATATTTCAAATTATAACAGCAACAATCACTCAAAAGAATAATTTAAGGTATGAAACTGGAAGGAAAAAAAAGGATATGGAATGATTATCAGAAAGATATTGCTGATGACAAATATTATTTTCAGCGTAGCTGTATCAGGCAAAACTTTTTTCCGGGTTCTGAGACTGCTTTTTTGCGGATTCTTAAAGATGAACTGGGAAAAGATATTTGTGACGATGCAAATCATACTACTTGTACAGGTATCGGATACCATTCGGATGTTGTCCCTTTTGAGACAATAATGACTGTGGTGGCCCGTCATTTTGCACTGATGACTGAAAAGGGTTATGAAAATATGATCATTTCATGTGTCACTTCATTTGGAATTTATACTGAAATTCTTGAGACGTGGAAACATTTCCCTGAGGTTTTGAAAAAGGTAAGACAACATCTCAAAAATGCAACTGGCAGAGAATTTGAGATTCCTAAGAATATAGCTCACGCGAGCGATATTATTTTTAAATTCAGGAATGAGATTGAGGCAAGAGCAAAATACAGACTTATCAATCGTAATACCGGTGAACCTTTAAGAGTGGTAGAACATATTGGTTGTCATTATTCAAAAATGTTTCCTGTTCATGGAGTTGGTGGCGCTGAATTTCCTTATGTTCTGCAGGGAATGGTTGAATCCTGGGGTGGACAGATTGTTGACTATCCCGAAAGAAGACATTGCTGCGGATTTGGGTTCAGACAGTACCTGGTTAAGGCTAATCGCGGATACTCAGTTTCAAATTCCAAAAAGAAATTCGAGTCGATGAAACCCTATAAACCTGACATGATTGTCTGTAATTGTCCAGGATGTACCATGTTTCTGGATAAATGGCAGTACACTATCAGCGAAATGGAAGGCAAAACCTACGATGAAAATGGAAATGGTATTCCGGTTCTTACATACGAAGAAATGGCAGGACTTGTATTGGGGTATGATCCGTGGGAACTTGGATTGCAAATGCACCAGGTGCAATCAGAACCTCTGCTCGATAAAATGGGTGTAGCCTATAGTCCTGATGATAAATATAAGGATGCCGAGGGCAATTTCCTCGGTGAACCTTTAATTCCAACAAATCTAAAAGTTTGTGTATGACAAAAAAGGTAGTCATCATAGGCGGCGGCATTGCAGGAATGGAGGCAGCCTCTGTTCTCAGCAGAATGGATATTGAAGTGCTGCTGATCGAAAAGAAACAACAATTGGGCGGTCATGTCAGCCAGTGGGATCATCTGTTTCCGAATTTCAGGCAGGCTTCAGAAATTACCCGGTCTTTAATCAACGATCTTCAGAATAAAAATATTAAGATTTGTACCAATACTGATGTGGAAGGGATAAGCAAAAAAGCCGGAAAATTTGAAGTAAAAACCTCTCAACATCAGAATTTTAAAGTAGATAGTATTCTTTTAGCTACAGGTTTTGATCTTTTTGATGCGCGAAGAAAAGAAGAATACGGATATGGAATTTATGAGAATGTGATTACATCTGTAGATTTGGAAAAAAAACTGAAAGAGAATAATGTACTCACAGTGGCTTCAGGCAGAGTACCTAAAAGAATTGCCATAATCCATTGTGTGGGTTCACGCGATGAGAAATCAGGTTTCTTCCATTGTTCGAGAGTTTGCTGTATAACGGCAGTTAAGCAGGCAATTGAAATCAGACAGAAACTTCCCAATGCTGAAATCTTTTGCTTTTACATGGATTTAAGAATGTATGGAAAAGGATTCGAAGAAATCTATCGTGAAGCCCAGGAAATTTGGGGAATTCAGTTTATTAGAGGAAGGCTTTCTGAAGCTGCTGAAAATATCGATGGAAGTCTTCAGATAAAATCAGAAGACACCCTGTCCGGAAGACCATTAAAAATGAATGTTGACCTGATGATTCTGATGATTGGGATGGTTCCTTCAGAAAGTACCACACTTATGAGTAAAATGCTCGGTATCCATTTGAGCAAAGATGGATTTATAGCTCATGATGATGTCCAGTTGGAAAATAATATTACCAATATGGCCGGGATTTATACAGCCGGAACTGTCACAGCTCCCATGGCAATTTCAGATACCATTGCCGATGCACGTTCGGCAGCGCTGAAAATTGCTGAATATATCAGTTGATATTATGAAAGACTTCGGATTTACCATAACAAAGGACAGGCAAATAGACTATGATCAGAATGATCATCGATTGCTGAATTTTGTACTTGAGAATGAGCCTTCGTTCATGGTATGTATTTCATGTGGAGGATGCACAGCTACATGCAGTGCCGGTAACCTGATAGATTTCAATATCAGGAAACTTAATATGTTATTGCGTCGCGGTGAAACCGAAGATCTTGAACGTGAAATAAATAAATGCATGCTATGCGGAAAGTGCATTTTAGTATGTCCCAGAGGAATTAATACCCGGAATGTAATTCTAAAAATTAAAGAAGCGATTCAAAAATTCAGTTAGTATGACTTACGATCCATTTGTTATCCCATTCAGTCTTGGTCTTACGGCCTTATTCGTCATCATTGTGGCGAAATTTTTAATCTGGATAGTTAGGCTTGAAGGGGAAGATAAACATAAGCTCAGAACAAACATCTTCAGTGTAAAAACAATCGAAGCCATAGGAGAGACTTTTATGGAAAGTCTTTTACACCGAAAAATTTATAAAACTAATCCTTTGCTTGGATACATGCACATGAGCCTTGCGTTTGGCTGGTTTTTACTCATTGTGTTGGGTAATTTTCAGGCCCAGTTTTATAGTAAGATATTGGTTCATCCACCCTATTATCCCATATTTTTCAATTTTTTTGTTACCTCTCCCGGTGATTACCTTCTAAAATCCACCTTTGAATTTATAATGGATTTACTGTTGCTCATTATCTTAACTGGTCTCTCCATTGCAATTACCAAACGTTTTTATTCAAGGATTGTGGGATTGAAAAAAACCACAAAACTGAAATTTTTTGATAAACTGGCTCTTAGTTCATTATGGTTTATCTTTCCATTACGTCTTCTTGCCGAAAGCTTTACTTCGGGTGTTTATCATAATGGAAATTTTTTAACAGGTACACTTGGTCATGCATTTGCAAAGTTTCTGCCTGTAGACAAACTTGCTTTGCCTGCGTGGTGGGGATATTCCATTGCACTGGGCGCTTTTTTTGTGGCATTGCCTTATTCAAGATACATGCATATTCCGGCAGAAGTTCTGCTTATTTTTCTAAGAAAATATGGGATTAAAACTGAACGTGAATTCAATTCATATTCTGATATAGAAGTTCGTTCCTGCTCGCGCTGCGGCATTTGCATTGATGCATGCCAGATAAATCATGCGCTGGGAATTAACAAAATACAATCGGTATATTTTCTTCGTTCCATCAGAGAAGGAAATGTGGACGACGAGAAACTTTTTACATGCATGCTCTGTGGGCGATGCGAGAATGTATGTCCCGTCGGCATTAAGTTATCAGACTTACGGGTTACACAACGCAATAAAAACGGTGTAGTGAATACATCTACTTACGAATTCTTAAAACCTCCAAATTATAAAATTGCCGATGTGGTTTATTTTGCCGGATGCATGACCCACCTTACACCATCTATTAAAAAATCGATGCTAAAGATATTTGATATAGCAGGAGTCAATTACTATTTTATGGATTCGGATAAGGAGGCATGCTGCGGTCGCCCGCTTATTCAATCGGGGCATTATGAAAATGCGGCAAAACTGATGGAATATAATAAAAAGCTTATCAAACAATCAAAGGCAAAGGTGCTGGTGACTTCCTGTCCTATCTGTTATAAAACGTTCAGAGAAGATTATAAGCTTGATATTCATGTAATGCATCACACCGAGTACATTCTGAAACTGGTTGAAGTGGGAATTTTATTGTTGAATAAAAGCGATATAAAGGTGGTATATCATGATCCGTGTGAACTAGGAAGAGGATTGGGAATATATGAAGAGCCGAGAATCTTACTGAATAAAGTAGGCAGGTTATTGCATCCATCCAGTGAAAAAGAAAATGCACTTTGTTGCGGGGGAAGTCTGGCCAGTTTTAATCTCAGCATTGCACAGAAAAATATTCTCAGGGATGATGCCCTTGCAAAGCTGATGGCTCCCAATCCTGATAAATTAATTACTGCATGTCCGTTATGCAAAAAGACCTTTTCGAAAGGGACCAAAATACAAGTTGAAGACATTGCAGAAATCGTGGCTGCATCTATGGTTGTCCCTGAAAGTAAAAAACTTCTGACAGAACATAAACATGAATCCGTGCTTGTGGAATGATTAAATATGCAACTTTTTCTGAGCCATTGAATATATAAGATTTAAATGTAAAATGGTATAAGCTGGCAGTATTAATATAAAAGTTTTTAGAAGAAAATGTAATTTAACAACCCCCCAGCCCCCTTTATTAAGGGGGAGTATTCGCTTCATGGGAAAAATGCTTCAATAAAATTATGCTTAAATAGTACGATATTGTATAATATTAATTAGTATATATTCCCCCTTTTCAAAGGGGGCAGGGGGTTATCTTCCCTCTTTGAATAAAGTTTTTAACCTAAGCCTCTTCTATAGATTAAGCTCTTTGATCTGGTAATTATTAAGCAACAGGTTTAAGTTTATTAAGAAGGCTGCCCAAAAAGTTTCCAATTTAAGATAACGCCACAAGAATCCAAGATTTAAAAGCTCACAAATATTTAGATATCAATATTTTATGAACTGGTGATTCTTAGTGTTTTTGTACCTTGGAAAGGAACCAAAATACAGGTTGAAGACATTGCGGAGCTTGTGGCTGCATCTGTGGTAGTGCCGGAGAATAAAAAGGTTGTTACCATACATAAGCATAAACCGGAGTATGTGGAATGAGTAAATAAAGCTTTAATGAAGTCAAAGACTTTGGTTTATTTATAGGTTAAAATCACAGACTTAAAACAGGTGAGGGTTACTTCGAACCGTTTCGGCGAAATCGAAGAAGAGGTTTGTCTAACCCCTGGTGTGGTTAAAAATAAGTTATTTAAATATGAAAAATTAGAGTATTCTTTTTTTTTCACCTTTCCTTTTTGTAATTTGCCTGTTAAATGTATTTACCTGTTAATCAGGGTTGAAGAAATGATTTAATGGAGGAGTAAAAATTGAAAGGTTGACAGGAAAGTTAATTCTGTGAACCTTGACAGGGTTCAAAAACCCTGGCAGAGTTATATAAAACGATAATATGCAAAAAAACGAATTCCTCATAAGGGTAAGTATTATCATATTTATAATTGTGGCATTAATGGTGAAGCGTTATTTCGTGAAAATACCAATTATGAATATTTCCTCTGGTTGTATGAAAAACATGTAACACCGGTTGCTGACACATTTGCCTGGTGCCTGATGGGTAATCATTTTCATTTGTTGGTGAGGATAAAGGGAATGGATGAAATACTATCTAATAACCCTGACAGGGTTCCAACCCCTTTCAGGGTTAATGACAAACAAACAAAACCTCCCCATCAATACTTTTCAAACCTTTTTAATGCATACTCCCAGGCATTTAACAAA
Organism: uncultured Bacteroidales bacterium; assembly: GCA_963781805.1. Taxonomy (GTDB): domain Bacteria; phylum Bacteroidota; class Bacteroidia; order Bacteroidales; family UBA10428; genus JAFGPL01. The sequence goes on along the minus strand of CAWAHF010000004.1, from coordinate 1,747,276 downwards.
ATGTATTCGCGTCATGGCAGTCTGTTTGAAAGGCCTTTTAAACGAAAATTAATTGAAAATGAAAATTATTTCAGAAAGGTAGTGGTTTATATTCATAATAATCCTGTGCACCATGGATTTTGCAGTCATCCTTCAGAATATGGCTGGAGTTCATACAACACCTGTATTTCTGAAAAATCCACAAAAATTAGGCGTAATGTGGTTTTAAATTGGTTTGGGGAAAAGGAAACTTTTATTGCTATACACGAAGAAAGATTAGAGCTATTAATGCTTGAAGAATTTTTAGGAATTGAAACACATAGTTATTAAAAATCCATCGAAGTCCTCAGGTTATTTCTCTTTTCAAAATCTTCAATGGCAAACGTAATTAGTTTGTCAATCAATTCACAATAAGATAGACCACTGTGTTCCCATAATTTAGGATACATACTTATTTTTGTAAACCCGGGAATGGTATTGATCTCATTCACATAGATTTTTTCATCAGCCGTGAGAAACAAATCAACCCTTGACATACCAACGCACTCCAACAGCTTAAAGGATTGCACGGCAACATCTTTCATCTTTTTTTCAGTTTCTTTAGACACCTTTGCCGGGATTTCAAGCAACGCTCCTTTTTCATTCAGGTATTTAGCCGAATAACTGTAAAATTCCTCCAGCGGAATGATTTCTCCAAGAGAAGAAGCTTGCGGATCTTCATTTCCGAGTATGGCACACTCAATTTCTCTTCCTTTAATTTCTTCTTCAATTACTACTTTCAAATCAAATTTAAAAGCTTCCTCAATGGCATGATTGTAAGATGGTTCATCTTTTGCTTTCGATATTCCGACAGATGAGCCAAGATTTGCAGGCTTGACAAAAAGAACCGGACCAAGTAACGATTTAATTTTCTGATAGGGATATTCACTCTTATTTTGATGAGTCAGCGTTACAAAACGGGCATTGGGAATGTCTGCATCGCGCAACAGGCGCTTCATTACATCTTTGTCCATTCCCACTGCTGATCCCAGAATTCCGGGTCCAACACAGGGAATGTTGGCCAGTTTTGCAAGTCCCTGAATGGTTCCATCCTCGCCATATGGTCCGTGCAACACCGGAAAAATCACATCTATTCCGGAAACAGGTGTATTTTTTTTCAGGTTGAGCAATTGACTGCTTTTACCGGTTGGAGTCAGGGCAACTTCATTTTCACTTCCGGCGAGCTGAATCATTTTGGGATTATCTGAATTTAACACCTTCATGGAATGTTCGTTCAGAAACCAGCGTCCTTCTTTATCTATCCCAATCAGGACAGGTTCGTATTTGTCTTTATTCAGCGATTCAATCACATTCTTTGCCGACTGTAACGAGACCTCATGTTCTGCAGATCTTCCTCCGAATATTATGGCGACTTTTATCTTGCTCATATTTTATTTCATGAAATATTGAAAAGGATACCAAATTACAAACTTAATAGAAGGACAGGATACTTTTACACTTAATTGTTAACAGGTGATAAGTTTTGTTTATCGATTCCAAATGGTATACAGACAACACAAATTAAACAAATTTGCACTGATCTGTGGTCATCAATAACATCTGTGTCATCAGTGTTCTATTCAAATTCTGACAAACAATAAAAGTAAAATAACCTTTATTATCGCTAAAAACGATTTTATAATCCCCTCTCCATTTACACTTCCATAGGCAGTGATAAAGAACGAAATAATAAGGGTAAGCAAAGCTACAATGAGTATAATATAAGTTCCTCTTTTCACATTTTTCCACTCTTTCATTACTACTCCCACAATATAGCTGAAAAATATCAGCATGGACATATGAAGTACCCAGCTGGCATACTGGAAATTTCCCATCTGAACATGCCCCATCCCGTAAAAGAAAAACTGCATAAACCAAAGCGTGCCTGCCAAAGCTGACCACAAGCTGTTTTTTAATCGAACAGTCCCTGAAATTCCTGATTTTCGTGTAAATTCTTTCAATGTTTTTTCCCTGATACCGGCAACCAGAAACCAGATGAGGTTTACCAGGTAGCAACCGGAGGTGGAAACGATCATTTTGGCGTTTCCTTCAAAATTACCTGCCCCATGTTGCGCAGCCATGTCTGCAATTGGTTTTCCAAATTCCAGCGATACATTGAAAACACCTGAAAGGACTCCTGCAATGATTGCCAGAATAAGTCCGGTCATCATCTTAAATTCAGTGTGATTATCACTTAGTGAAGAAATATCTTTTTCTTTTTTGAATCCGGCCCATCCGCACAATCCTACTCCAAGAATCGAAATAATCATACCCGCAAATACAATAGTGCCCCCGGGTTTGGTAAAATGTTCAACCAAACCGCCAAAATATAAAAGAGGAATAATGGTTCCGAGTACAGCAGAAATTCCAATAGCAATGGTATAGGTAAGAGAGTAACCGATATGTTTGATAGCAAGTCCGAAAGACATCCCGCCAAATCCGTACACCGCCCCAAGAATAAAAGCGCCCCACAAAGCACGATGTGGAGCGTTGGCCAGAATTTCAAAAAAATCGGGTACCGTCAGCCATCCAATTACAATGGGCATTATGATCCATGCAAAGGTTGCCTGCACCAGCCAGAAAGTTCCCCACGACCATTTGCGCAATTTTTGAGCAGGTGTGTAACAGGTAGAAGCTGAAATTCCGCCGATGGCGTGCAGTCCGATACCGAGGATTGGGTTAGATGAAGTCATTTGCGAGGAATTTAAGGGTATACGTTTTTATTATATTTTATTAAATCATAATACTGTTAGGCAGATATTTCTTATCAATTGCCATGTCCTTGAGGGCGTGGAGAGATAAAATGAAATATAAAGGCAGGGCTTTAGCCCTTTGCTCAAAATTAAAATTTTAATAAACTAAATTTAGTCAAGATGAAAGATTTCCTCCATATCTGCCCAGAACTCTCCGGAACCTCTTGATTCAATCGGTTCCATCAACGGTTTAACAACATCCCACCATTCCTGGGTAACCTTGTCCTGAGCCATTTTTGCCATATCTTTTTCGAAATCATCACCGGTGTATTCAAAATAAGCAAAAAGAATATTGTCTTTAACAAAGATGGAATAGTTAGACAGATTACATTCCTTTATCATCTTTAACACAGGCGGCCAAACGGCAGCATGTTGTTTGATGTATTCCTGTGCTTTACCTGGTTTCAGAAGAATTACCTGGCCAAATCGTTTCATTTTTATGGATTTGATATATTAGAATTCTCTTCAATCATTACTTTACTGCTTTAAATAATGCTTCAATATTTGCAGGGGATATATCTGGCAAAATTGCCTCATGACTTGGAGAGATAATAAGTCCGGTCGGAAACAGCGTTTTTAATTCCTGCACTTTTTTATATACCTCCATAGGATTTCCGTTCACCAATAAATACTGTGCGTCGACTCCACCGCAGAAGGCAACTTTTCCATCAAAGTTTTTATGAAGATTAGATGCATCCATATCTTTGGCCAGTGCCTGGATAGGGTGAATAATATCGGCGCCAAGCTCAATCAGGTCGCTGATTAACGGAAATACCGATCCACAGGAATGGTGCATCACAGTCAATCCATAGCTTTTTGCCTGATCAATCAATTGCTTTGTCCCCGGCCAGACAAGTTCCCGGATGGTTTCTGGTTGTAACATCAAACCGGTTTGGCTGCCAAAATCATTGCCTATTAGAACAGCATCGAGATATCCTTTGGTAGCTTCGTAAAAGATTTCATTGGCTTTCAGGTAAAATGCTGTTATCCTGTCAATAACAGCTTTAAACATTTCAGGACTTGTCAGCATCACCATCAGTGCATGCTCCATGCCGAAGGCAGAACAGGCATCCTGAAAATGCGCGCTCCACAAAATCCCCATTCGAACATATTTGTCGTCGATGGCTTTGGTACGTCTGCGGGATTCTTCACGATCGAGATATTTTGCCGGATCGGGCCAGTTAAATTTATCTACATCTTTAGGATCATCATAGTCTTCAAAGAACCCCGGAGCCGTCAAGGTCCTGTCATCAGGGGAGTCGTCATGTTTTTTCTTGGCAAAATCGAAAGCACAGGCTATATGATTGGACGGAGGGTAATTATATGGGACCTCAATAGGGAAAATGTCATCATCGATAATTTTCTTCAAGGCATCGACACTGTTCACACCAAAATGTTTGTTCAATTCTGGTTCAGCTGCCGGAACAGGTAATCCCAGCCACGATGCCGGTCTGTCAACGGGTTGATGATGAATGGTGGCAAGAAATCTGTCTTTATGGTTCAACTGTCGCATAGGTTCAAGAATATTCTGAAATTCTAAAATACAAATTTATTCGTATTTAATTCTACTTTGACACATTAAAAAAATCAACCTGTTTTTACCCTTAATCCCTGAAGGGAACAGGTTGATTTTTCTGTATTCTCCCTTCAGGGTCAGGGGTAAAAAATGCAGAAAAATCATACTTTTTAACCAATCTGTCAAAGTAGAATTAGCCTCTCCCAAAATAACCCGGATACAACAAATCGACCTGATCACTTACAAATGTTTCTTTTGTATCAATATCCATCATGGTTAAAACACCACCCCGCCAGCCGGCTCCGGTGTCCATCAGGTAGATTTCACAAATCTTTATAGGTTCCATTTTGCCAAAATTAACAGTAGGGGTATGGCCCACATAGATTTCATCATAAGTTGAAATTTTTTCATCACCTTCTTCCTGCAATGCAAAAGCATTCTCAAGCAAACTTCGATCCCATATCAATGTTTCCTGTGTTTGCTTACGTATATCAATTTTCGGATCAAATCCACCATGGACAAACAACTTGTTATCCAATTCATAATAGAGTTTGGCGGTTTGTAAAAGTCTGATGTGTCTTCCGGGTATCTTACACCGGTAACTATGTATGGTAGCTTTTCCCCCCTGTGAAAGCCAGATGTCAGGAGAATCACCTGTTAAAAACCAATCCAGCGCCCATGCATCATGATTTCCCAGAATATAAACCAGATTTTTTATTTTCAGCAGTTCGGAAAAAGAATGACAGACTCCCGGCCATCCGTCGGCTACATCACCCAGACAGATCAAGGTGTCTGTAGCATAATCAAATTGAGCTCTGTTAAGGCATTGAAAAAGCGCTTTGTTAGCCCCATGGATATCTCCAATGACAAATCTTCTGGCCATTTATGGGAAATCAGATTTAAATTTTCAAAGTTAATAGTATTTATTTCAAAGTTAAAGCGGGAGGAGAGAAGTTTAATATTAGAGTAGAAAAGTGGACAGTGAACAACAAAAAGTTAAATGAAAACGATATACCCTTAACAGGTTCTATTCCCTATAATACTTTCCTGAATATCACTTTATTATCACCGGGAGCATAGAAATCTGTTAGTTCAGTCTCAATAGAATACCCTTTCTTTTCATAGAATTTCCGGGTCGGTTTGTATATATCTCGTGAGGAAGTTTCAATCCAGATATTTTTGCCTTTCATTGCCTTGACTGATTCTTCACATCGTTGCACCAGCAGACCACCAATACCTTTGTTCATTTGAGATTTATGAACCGCTATCCAGTATAGGTCCCAGCTTGCTTCTGTACATGGTGTAGAACCAAAACAAACATAACCAAGTATTTTTCCTTCTTCCTCAGCTATTATAAAATAATAGCCGGTCGCTTCCTCGCCTTTTTCCAGGGTGATTTCCACAAGTTCGATTGCAACATCAATTTCATAATCGTGAAAAAAGCCTGTGGAAATCAACAACAGCTTAATCTCTGATTTATCCGAATCTTTTAATTTGGTTCTATACTGCATATATTTTCGGGCTAATTTAATTCTTCAGAAATTCGTTGAATTATCGCTTTACTATCATATCCTGCATGGTGAGCTGCGGCAATAAATCCGCTGTCCGGCGAAATACACGGATTTCCGTTAATCTCAATCACATAGGGATTTTCATTTTTATCAACTCTGAAATCGACCCTTGCATACCCTTTCAGATGAAACGACATCCAACAACTTAAACAAATTTCTTTTAATGAATTATAAAGCCGGGAAGATTTATTGAGTGTTTCGAAACTTCGTACAGTGTTTTTATATTCTACCGATGATTCATCCCATTTTGCTTTGTATCCCAGCATCTTGGGCTTACCCTCGGGAAAATTCTTAAAGATCATCTCCGCCGGTTGCAGTACATCTGTTTTACCTTTGCCTCCGAGAATACTTAGGTTGAATTCACGGCCTTCCACAAATTCTTCGATAAAATAATGAGAAGACGACAGATTTTTGATTTTTTCAATTTTTTGTTTATCCGATGTCGTAAAAACCGAATCTTCATCCAGACCCACCGAACCATCTTCCCATATGGGTTTTACGATATATTTTTTATGCTGTACAAGTTTATCTGTTTCATATACTTCTAAAAATTCCGGAGTGGGTATTTGAAAATGCCCCATGGTTTTTTTAGCCAATACTTTATTCGTTGTCACAAACAGTGCATCCAGTGGGTTGCCTGTATAGGGAATTTGCAGGGCATTCAGAATTGCCGGACCCATATATAAAAGCTCACCCTTGTCAAAGACCGATTCAATAAGATTGAATACAAAGAGAGGATTGAATTCCTTAACTTTCAATAAATCCTCGTATATATTGAATCCAAGCTCCATTGGAATGGCTTTATATCCCAGTTCTCGGTAGGCTTCAGTTACAAGTTGCACCTGATGAAGCACATCAACTTCATCAGGATTGCTGTGATCGAATATTTTATTATGCAGGATGACTACCTTTTTGCTCATTTTTTCCCGAATATTCTCGTAATAGCTGCTTTCATTATCTCACCCATCAACTCTGTGTAGGATATCCCGTTAAAACGGGCAAGGATAGGAAGATCCGAATGTATTGGGTTTAATCCGGCCAACGGATTAATTTCCAGAAAATTTATCCTTCCTGCTTTATCCATCCTTAGGTCGACCCTTCCCCCGTCACATGCTTCAAGCGCTTTCCATACTTTCAGCGTCACATCGGCACATTCTTCAAGCAGGTTACCTTCAACCGCTACATAGCTGATAAGATCCTTGTAATTTTCTTTATTGAAATAGGAGTATATATTCCCTGCCTGTTGGGTGTAGATTATCTCCATTCCGCCAACAACCCTTGCAGAGGATCCATTTCCCACCACTCCAATGGTGAATTCTCTACCGGGAAGAAACTCTTCCACAATTGCCGGTTGTTTATATTTACTCAGCAGTTCTTTACAGGTCTCTGTTAATTCTTTCTTATTTTTGATAATTGATTTTCCTTCAATTCCTTTGCCTGTCCCTTCAGCAACAGGTTTTGCAAAAAGGGGGTAGGGCAGATGACAGTTTTCAATATCATCTATAACTGCTACCACGCAAAAATCGGGGGTGAGTATTCCTGCATCTCTGATAATTCTTTTTGCAAACGCTTTATTTAAAGATATTCCCAGGGTTACTGCTCCCGAAAAAACAAATGGAATTTTATATGCATCAAGCAGGGCAGGAACCAGTGATTCGCGGGAATCTCCGTACATTCCTTCACAAATGTTTAGAACAATATCCCACTTTTCTCCTGTCATAAGCGCTTTAATCAAATGACGGGCATTCCCTATACGATGTGTTTTATATCCGTTTTCAATCAATGCATTTTCAATGCCGTCGATAGTATCCTCTTTATCAAATTCTGCTGTTTCTTCAAGTGTATACCCTTCTTTCAGATAATCTGACCGCAGATCATATGTCAATCCTACTTTCATTAATTATGGTTAAATTTTGATTTCCAAAAACCTTCAAAAAAATTTCTTGCATTAATGCCGAGTGAACGGTTTCTGTATCCTCCCTCTTGTACAAACAATATCTGGTAGGCTAATTGACCGATGATTTCACCGTTTTTTCTGAAATCATTAGCTGACAATTTCCAGGTACCTGTCGGATCTCCTTTGGCGGTATCCAATCCAAGGCAAACAATCAGGTACAACGGATTATATTTCTTAATGGCTCTAAGTGCAGTGGTTAAAACATTTGAATATTCGTTCTCAGCCAGGTTTTCTTTAAGCGAATAATTCACATTGAACTGAAGCCCGTAGCCTTCTCCTTTTTCATCAGCAAAACCTGAAAAATAGGGATATGCAAAGGACGGGTGGCCATGAATCGAAATTGTGAATACATCCTTACGATGATAAAATATTTGCTGCTGGCCATTCCCGTGATGATAATCAATATCCAGTATGGCAATTTTTCCGAATCTGCTCAGGTAATTAGCTGCGATGGCGGCACTGTTAAAATAACAGAATCCGCCAAATACATTGGTCTCAGCATGATGACCAGGAGGACGCACCAATGCATAAACAGCCTTTTGACCTTCAAGCAATAAATCTGCTCCTGTCAGAGCGCAATTTACTGCACGTCTGGCAGCCAGAAATGCGTTTTTATTTAGCGGGGTAAATGTATCCATGCAGTAATAACCTGCGAGAACGGAAAGATCCGTAGGCGGACGGTAAGCATTTCTTAATGGAAATACATAAGGATAAATCGATTTTCCCTCAGGGAGTTTGTCACAAATTTTCTTAAAATAATCCACATATTTTTTGCTATGAATGGCAGTAATGTATGATTCTGAGTAGTTTCTTACGTGGACTGGAATAAATAAATCTGTTTTATCTATTTCTTTCAGAATGCTTTGAATTCTTACAGGCGCTTCAAGGTAACCGACTTCACGCACATGATGAATGTTATGCCTGTCGTTAACAATTAGTGCAATTTTATCTTTTATCTTACTGCTTCTTTTTTCAGGAGGCAGCTGTTTCTTCCTGTACCTGAATTCTCTCAGCTTAACAGGGTCTTCCCTAATGGATTTCACCACCATGTCAACATATGATTCGGGGCAATAATCGCCATATTTTCGTTCCAGAATAACCCTTATTACAGACTTTAATTCTTTGGCAGATAATTTCAGGTCTTTATCCAGGTCATCGAATACCAGGTATGGAGGGCAATTATCATCAGCATTTACAGGGGTTTCATAAGCTGTTCCGACGATGGGACGTGCACCGTATCGTTCATAGAATGCAAGTCGCGATTTGTTTTGTTCGATATATTGCTGATTTTTGCAAAGATTGGGATCATCTGGCAAACATTCCATGAATATTCCGGTGGTTTGCAGGAGCCGGGCTTCTTCCCTTACACGCTCATATAAAACACCTCCCACACCCGATGAAGTTTTTCCGGATTTGACAGCAATGTAATCAAGGAAACAAAATTTCTTATCTGGCAGGTATAATAAAAGAGCAAATCCACGAACATTTAGACGCCCGTCTTCTGCAACTATCAGTATACTTGAATATTTATACTTGTAGGGATCAATCAGCAGACCCGCAATTTCAAGTATTTTTTCTTCTTTTACCTCAGCAAAATGACTTCTGATGATATCAAAAACCTGGTTTAATGCATTCTGATTGGCATGTATGAGTGCATCAGAAATCTTACGGATTCTGAACATAGTTATCCTATTTCATCCGGATAAACGAATTGTTTTCCTTCATAATTCTGAAGGATAATATTTGAACCTTCGCGACCCATATAATACTCCGGAAGCAACGGAATTTTTCCCCCACCTCCGGGTGCATCTATTACATAATGTGGAATAGCATAACCACTGGTGTATCCGCGCATTCCTTTTATAATATCCAATCCTTTTTTTACCGATGTTCTAAAATGCGAAGAGCCGGGTATGGGATCACACTGATAAATATAATATGGCCTCACACGGTTTACCAATAAACCATGCATTAATTTGGTCATTGTTTTCACATTATCGTTGATGCCTTTTAACAGTACGGTCTGACTACCCAAAGGAATACCAGCTTCGGCCAACCTTACGCACGCTTCATGAACTTCAGGTGTGAGTTCATCAGGATGCATAAAATGGATGCTCATGTAAAGCGGGTGATATTTCTTAAGCATTTTGATCAGGCCGGTTGTAATTCGTTGAGGCAGCACCACAGGAACTTTAGTTCCGATGCGGATAATCTCAATATGACTAATATTTCGTAATGACGAAAGCAGGTATTCCAGGTGCGATTCGGGAATGGTAAGCGGATCACCGCCGGAGATAATTACATCCCTTATTTGTTTGTTAGTGCGTATATATTCTAATGCCTGCTGCCATGCAGAAATACCATAATGCATTTTTTCTTTTGCAACCATGTGCGAACGGGTGCAATACCTGCAATAGGTGGCACAAAAGCCGGTTGCGAGTAACAAAACCCTGTCCGGGTAACGGTGTACAAGGTTTGGAGCCGGAGAACAGCTCTCTTCATGAAGAGGGTCAGACGACTCTCCCGGAGTAGTAATTAGTTCGTTGATGGTGGGCACCACAGCCTTACGTATCGGATTATTGATTCCGCCTTTGGCAATCAGACTGGCATAATACGGTGTAATTCTCAGGGGTAACCGTTCGGTATTTTTCAACCATTCAATGTCTTCAACACCGGTAAAATCGATTACCTGCGATAGTTTGCTGAAAGAAGTGTAGCTGTTTTGAATTTGCCATTTCCAGTTACTCCATTGGTCCAGAGTAATGTCAGGAAAATTTCGGAAGATAAAATCCAGGGAAGCGGGGTTAACGACAGAGAAATCTGAGCGTTGACTTTTGGGTTTCTGATAAACCTTTACAAGAGCAGAATCAAATTTTGATTCCGCCGACACTAGTGGAACCTCTGCATCTGCAGAGGAAAACTCCTGATTTGGGCTACCGTTCATGATTTTTTTCGAGTATTTTCATCAAAGTTTGGTTATAAAATATAGATTTTCAATTTATTACCTTGTTAATTTATTCTTTTTTTTGGTTAAGACAATATTAATACGTTTAAATATACAATTTGTTCATTTAATAAGAAAAATAATTAACAAATTTAAATTATTTTGTATTCTCCATGAAACATTTGGTTTTCAAGGTTTTTTGACGATTAAACCTGTTCATAACTAATCTTAATTATTGTTTTTATTCATTCTCATTCTCTCTGATCAATTATTACACATATAATTTATCCAGAGTAGTCTCAATCGACTTTTCCAGGACTTTAATGATTTCCTTATTTAAACCTAACCTATTATAATGTTTTTGATTTACTTCAAGCTCTATACCAAGGTAACTGTCTCCGAATACTTCTCTTAACGTTTTGGTCAGACCATCGGTGGTACCGGTGTATGGATAATTAAATTTCACAACCAGTTCCGGTCTGATGGCATCAATTGTGTCTTTCCATTGAGTGCAGAAGGTAGCTTCCTTCTCCCTGTTTGGATCAAATAATAATCCGATATCATTCTTTCGTATCTCGCCATTAAATACAGGGGTAAAGGTGTGAATTGAGAGATGGAGTACTGTTTCTCCCTGATCGGTATATTCCAACACCTTTCGGGATACTGTGTTTCTGTAAGGGTGATAATAGGTCTCCAGAATTTTTTCTTTAAGGTTATCTGGCAGGCATTGCGAATAAACCGAGAACAGATTTTCGTGAAGAATGGAGCGGTTCAATTCCACAAGCAGCCTGGTCACTTGTGATGACATCGAGAAATCGGCATACTTATCTGCAAGGCTTTTAAACAAATCAATCGCGCCGTAGTCTATCCCCCGGTGCGAATTTAAATCTTCGTCAGCCTCGGTAAAATATTCCCTGAATTCCTCGGGAATCTGATTGCCTCCATGTTCACATGTAATAATCACCTTCATGCCGTAAAAAGTTTGTTTTCCTGTAAACATTTTGATAACTCACTGTAGATTTCTTTTATTGTCGAAAGGCTGACTTTCCGGTTCAACTTTTTCATAATCCTTGAGGAAAGGGTACCGTTCTCAAGAATAAAATTAAGCGTGTTTTGATGTTGTTTGTCAAGACTGTTTTCGATGTTGTTTAGCAAATGTTTCCATAAATCCTGTGCAGATAGTTCATTTTCCCTGATGCCAAACATTCTAAGGTAAGAACCATGGGTGATAACAGCCCTTTCACCAGCTTTTATCACATCCTTAAATATTGTGTATAACTCTTTCTCATGCCAGATAGATTGATAGTTGAATTTTGCCCAACGCTCTTTCACCAATGATTTAATCACTTCAGTAACAATAGCTGCAACTGCAATATCAGCCGCAGGACATTCCTGTGTGTCAATTACCCTGATTTCAATGGCTCCCCGGTCGAAACGTGCAATCGCACCCCTTGAATTCAAAAAATGGTGTTCCATAATATGTTCCAAATCAAACGGGGCAATATCCTGTTTGATGGGGGTAAAGATTCTAAGGTTATAATCATCTTCCGAATAAACTGCTTCGGGTATGAGTGAACCCATAAATGAGGGCATAATTTCCTGGTGATGCAGGTATGCTTCCATTCGGGAATCTGCCCAGCCGGTAAGTTCTCCGTCGAGCAGGGGAGAGCTGGCGGCAAGCGCCGGAATTATAGGAAGAACCAGTCGTATGGCTGCATGCAATCGGGCAAATTCTTCGTCATCACTGAAAGGAAGATTCAGATGCATGCTTTGCAGGTTTGACCAGCCATGTCCACGGCAATCGAATATTTTGTTGTAGAGTGTATATATTTCGCTAAAATCATGTTTCCACAAAACGGTTTCGGTATAAGGATCCATAAACGGATGCGCAGCAGTGGGCATCAGCATGGCATTATGTCTTTCAAGCAGTTTATTTATCTCTGTAATATTTTTATGAAAATGTTCTGCTGTATGGTCCAACCGGGTCACAGGCTGGTGGGTTTTCAATTCAATCAAATGATTGACCAGTTCGTTCGACCATTCTATTTCTCCGTTTTCGATATCTGCCGCATACTTTCCCGATTTATCATACATTAATAAATCTGTTATGGGCTTAATCTTGAGCGAATCGCGGTCCACAATCATGTATTCCAGCTCAATGCCGGTAACTTCAAACAGCTTGTATTTCGGCTTTGTGTCCATTCAATATACCCGTTTTTTCTTCAATTCTGTTTTTCAATGCCCGGATGATAGCCAGGTACAATTCATCTTTCAGCATAAGATCCTCAATACCGAAATCAACATTGGGATTATCATTGATTTCGATCACATAAGGTTTACCTTCGACCTCTTTAATATCCACGCCAAACAACCCTTTATTATAAACCAGCGAGACAGATTTTAGCGCCGTTTTTATTACGCTTTCGGGAACTGTTTCTACCGATACACAGGCAAAATCGCCCGATTGTTCTTTTTTCAGCCTTGCTTTCCAGTTATAAATCTGCCAATGATCTTTGGCCATAAAATATTTGCAGGCAAATATAGCCTTACCGTCAAGTATTCCAATACGCCAGTCAAAATCGGTGTACATATATTGCTGTGCCAGGATCATATCCGATTGATCCAGTAGTCGTTTTATTTCATTGTTTAGCTCTTCAAGTGTCTCTACTTTTTTCACTCCGAATGAGAAAGTTGAATCGGGCAGTTTAAGCACACAAGGCAAACCAAGCATTTCTACCACCTCATTTTTATTCTCCTGGTGAACGATCATTGTTTTAGGTGTGGGAATATTTGCAAGCTGCAGTAATTCGGCTATATACACCTTATTGTTGCATTTGAGAATAGTATCCGGGTAATCAACAATGGCAACTCCGTCGGATTCTGCCCGGCGTGCAAACTTGTATGTATGGTTGTTTACAGATGTATTATCCCTTATAAACAGGGCATCAAAGGCAGGCAGTCGGCTAAAGTCGTTCTGGGTGATAACCTCCACATAAAATCCGTTTTTCTCGGCAGTTTCAATAAATTTATGTATAGCCTGCTTATTGGATGGTGGAGCTTCGGTATCAGGTGTATACAAAATGGCCAAATCATACAACGATTTATCAGGCCGCGGACTGTCGTATCTTTTTTTACTGAAATAATCGATGGCAAATTGTCGAATATACTCCATGTGTTCTTCGGGGATCTCCTTCATTGAGATGGATCTGATGTTCTGAAGAATCCATTTTTTATTAAAGCTGAATTTTGCCTGCATAAAAGGAGACTGAAACAACCGGTGTAGCTCGGCCGTCAGCGCTGCATATTGTTTGGCAATATATTGCCCGAAATAAATATTTAGCACAACTTCTTTCGACTTTATGCCTTTAAGGCTTCGTTGGATGGTATCTTCAAGACTTTCGGAAACAATTTTCACCAGCGCCGGCGCCTTGATATCGAGCAATGTCTTTACATCGGGAAGAGGTTTATGACCCCGGGCTTCTGCAAGCAAAGATACATAGTAACCTTTCGACTGATAACTGTAATCCTGGCTCAGATTAAAAACCCTAACATTTTTCATGGAAGCAAAACGAGGATTGGATAAATACTCCCGGGTAGAAATTACCTCCACCCCGTCTATGTCGAATTTCCAGGATTGAGGGGAGTTAAGGACAATTATTTTTTGCATGACGTTAGTTGCGTTTTGAAATGATTAATAGATTGGCATCGTAAGTCACAATTCCCAAGTGGATGGCGTTGATTAGACGGTTGGCGTCGACTTTGTAATAATGCGATTTCGAAATAGGATTTTTGATATAGGGATCGGCAACCATAATCTTATCTTTTTTTGTGACTCCTTTTAAAACAACAAAATGTCCCTGAGGTTCGCCTCGTAAATCGTCAAATATTGTTTTGTTGTGCGAAGTAGCATATTCGCGGGGACTGCCGTATAGGTAATTTGAGTTTAAACCAGCCAGTACCGGAAGCTTTTTTCTAAAATACTTTTTTATCAGGCTCAGCGATAAATCTTCAAAAGAGAGCGTACCTCCTGCCTGCAGAAAGTTGATATAGGCATGGGTGGCCTCGGTAAATTTTTTACCGGTTTTATACGTTAGCTGAAGCTGAAGTTTTTCTATCAATTTTTTACATCCCAGGCGACTCCATGTAGGATCGAATATTTTCAGATTATATGAATATACGTTGGCCTGAAAACCTCTTTTCAAAGCATCCAGCCCTAAAAGAACAGCAAGCGTACCGCCGTATGAAAGTGATTTGACTTCTGCCAGTAACGATTCGAGCGGAATATTTAATCCCAGGTAAGCATAAACAGCCTGAAGGCTGGTAGGCCCGCAGGAACTATCGTCGGGTTGAGCCTGTATCTCTATTTTCATATTTTATTTAACTTTGCTTAAGACGATAAAATATCAAAAATGTCACCCTCTATTGGATTTAATTTACAAACGGTTTATAACCTTCAGGCTGCAACAGACACTAGCTGGATAACATTCCTGCCAAGAGGCAGTCTCAAAAGCCTTTTGTAATGTCATCCTGAATTTATTCCAGGATCTCAACTTGTTGTATATTATATTGATTTTGATTCCGAATCACCTGCCCGCCGCTGAAGCTCTGTCAGGCGGGAGTTCGGAATGAAACGTGGCAGGCATTTGAGACAGCAGCGTTAGTAGGCTCATTTTGAAATATTTTCTTAACGATTCACGTTAAATTAATAATATCACGATACACTGCACCTTGAATATCTGTTGGATAATTTGATACATCGATTGCGCGGCGCTGCCGCTGTTGATTTTTAATAACATCCCGATTCATTTCGGAGGCTTCTGAGACAACTTCCCAAAGAAGCTGACTTAATGAAAACCTGGAATCCTTTATTTATCTAAAATTCCATAAAATTATTTTAATCGGCTAGTTTATTGACTTTTAGGAAGATTTAAAATACTCCCCTACTTTAGACAACTTTTCTTCAAAGATAAGTTAGATTTCCCTTCCCGCCCAATTGGGCGGGAAGGGAAATCTAAGCGGCTTTAGCGAACATCTCTACAGGCCTTTTATAATCTAATGTTTGATGTCCTCTTCGATTATTATAAAACTCCATATACCACTTTATTTTTCCATATAATTCAATTCCATCCTCGGATGGCTCAATATAGATTTTCTCGTATTTGATATTTCGCCAGAACCGCTCAATAAAAATATTATCGATTGCACGACCTTTACCATCCATACTAAATTGGATTTCCTGACCCGTAGTTACAAATTCAATAAATAAAGGACTTGTAAACTGGCTTCCCTGATCGGTGTTTAATATCTCTGGTTTACCATGCTGTAGAATAGCTGCTTCCAGACATTCTTTGCACCATTGTGAAGTCATCGTATTGGAAAGTGACCAACCTACAATAAAACGACTATAAAGGTCTATTATGGCCACTAAATACATATACCCATTGCCAACGGGAACATAAGTAATATCCATACCCCAAACCTGATTTGGACGAATTACCTTTAGATGTCGCAACAAATAGGGATATATCGTGTGTCCCTCACCTTTATGTGGCTTGCTGGTGTTTGGACGGGGGCCAATTGCATGCAAATCCATCAATTTGTACAATCGCCTTATACGCTTGGGATTTACTTTATGACCAAGTTCACGTAAATATTGTACCATGCGGGGTACGCCAAAAAAGGGTGTCTCCATGTATTGCTTATCAATTAGTTTCATGAGTTCCTGGTTTTGAGAACTGTCATTCTGGGGAATATAGTAGAAACTACTACGACAGATATCCAAAAGTTCGCATTGTCCCTTTATGCTTATAGGACAACTTCTTTCAACTTTCAGATGCCTGTCATCTTTGGCTATTTCCCCAATACTTTTTTTAAGAAATCAACCTGCATTTGTAATTGTCCTACTTTTTTAAAAAGTTCAGTCTTCTCTTTTTCACCATCGTCGATTTTGGTGCCTTTCTCAAAAACGCTATTTGCACTATTTAAAAATTGGCTCTTCCAGGTTGAAATCTGGTTTGGATGTATTTCATACTTCTTGCCAATCTCTTGAATAGTTTCTCGCTCCTGAAGAGCCTCAAGAACAACTTTGGTCTTAAATCCTGATGTGTAGTTTTTTCTCTTTTTCATAACAACAAGTTTATTAATTTTTCAAATGATACTTGTTGTCTAAATTTTGGGGCTAATTATAATTATTGGTAGATTTGAGTATTAGATGAAAAAGAAGTTAAAAGCAAAATAAAAACTCTTGTTTTAGCATAGCTTATTTATCAAAATAAAATGGAAAAACACATTACACCTGTTTTTGAATCGCTTAAAAAGCTAAAATTGAAGGAACTACATAAAACTGAGACATCTTTAGAAAAGTTATTTGAAGTTTTGCTGCCGAAAAAATCAAAAATATTAAGCAGAATTATTGAGAAAAAAATATTTAGTAGTTATGACTCAATGAATATTGTACTAGTCGCACATTTATTTATTGAACGGTTGCTTAATGAAATTCTTGATAAGAAGTTAATAGACTTTACATTGTTGCATCAAAATGGATTCTTTAATACTTTTTATAAAAAGATACTTTTTCTTAAAACTCAGGGTTTAATTAATGAAATTGCTGATGATATTTTACTTTTCAATAATTTGCGAAATAAATTCGCTCATAAATTAAATTACGACATATATGATTTTGATTTCAATAGTTTTATAATAATTAAAAAAACAAGATCTGAAAGGATAATAAAATTTAAAAGATATAAAAATATGTATTATAGAATATTAGTAAAACTTATATTCTTCTCGATAGAATTAGAACTATATAACCAATATGATTTTTTATATTTAATAGATGAATAATTGATTAGTAATAATAGTTTTCACTGGAGGGAATTAATTACCCTTTTAACCGACACAAGACTTCCAACCTTATGTTTTAGAAGTTATCACCATAAGACAACCAAAACGCAGTAATCAAAGCCCATCTTATTTTTCCGAAAGATTATGAAACGGGATTTCATTAGTAATTTTCGAAGAATTTCTTTCGGAGTGAGATATCCTTTCATTTATTCCCTGGTTGTGAATAAGTGGTTAATTTTTAAATCTGACTATTTCCAAACATCCGTAATTATTGTCAGCTAAAAATTTTTCAATATCCGGAGTGTATTCTAATAATATATCTATAATCTCCCTGGTTTTTAAATTTCCTGTTCTTATCCAGATAACTTTAGGTGGAAATCCATAAAGTGAGTTTAAATCATTAAAATCAGAATCCTGTGTGACAATTATTAAATCATGTTCTTTGGCAAACTCCCAAACTTGTTTATCCGGAGAGTTTATAAGTCCTTCTTCTTTAACTGATGTTGATCCGGAAAAATTGTCGGGTAAATATTGAAGTATTCTATGTGAGATATTTTGATCGAATAATAACTTCATACAGCTACCTGGTAAATCTTATTTTCTCTGTCAGCTGCATAACTTAAGGCTGCATAAATATCTTCTTCTGTCAATTCATTAAAATCATTTATTATTTCTGGTATTGTCATACCGGAAGCTAACCATCCAAGTATATCATTAACAGTTATTCTCATACCCCGAATACAAGGTTTTCCGCCTCTCTTTCCCGGTTCTATTGTAATAATCTGTTTATAATCCTTCATAATTTTAATTTATTTGTAAATATACTCAAATTACTTGATTTTTTTATAAAGCTCATTTCAAAGAGTTTCCTCCTACACACAATCAATAAGGCACTACTTCTGTATCGGGATTAAGAAAAAGCTCAATTTTAAAAATTAACACCACAGATAAAACAAGGAAATCTGGGAGGGTGGCTGCAAAAAACATTTCGTCAACTATACAAAAATATCTTATGTCTAAATCAATTATAATCCTTATCATCCTACTATGCTGAAATATATCTGGTTTCTCCCAGGAAAATGAAGCAGATCAGATTGACACAATAGATTTCAATTATATTTTTCTTCCATCCCTCTCTGACGAATGGTTCCAGCCTCCCACCAAATTTTAATCTTTACAAATTATATTAAAGCTGGGTAGTATTATAAAAATGTGAATTACTGATGAATAAATATATCTCATAATCCAGGTTATTATTCCTCCTATTTTAGTTCATAAGGTAATGCCCTTAAGTACAATGCATACTGTGAAAGAAGTAATCAGAATGTCTTTATCTGAATAAATGTGTGAATTATGTAATATATACATGGAATTATGTAAAAAGTTAATATGGTGTATAAGGTAATTTCGTAATCATTTATTTTCATATGAGTTTATCCAAATTGAAATATATAAAAATTGGATATTTGGATAAAGTAAAGGAATAATCCTATCAAGAAAATTTCCAGCATAACCAATTAAGATTTGGTTTAAACATTAGGAAGGAATTTGAAATAATCTCCATTTTACTTCCTGATAATCAATCTCATTAAAATGGATTGCGATGGTTGCTTATGAATGATTAGTGAAAAAATAACACTTTAAATAAAACTTATGAAAAAAATAATTATTCTTTTGATATCGGTTCTTTTTTCTTTAGTTCAATATGGTCAGGTTATTGCTGATCATACGAAGGTTGATAAATTTCAGGATATTCCCCAACAGTATATTGATGAAGTGAAAAAGATGTGGCTTGTAGTAGCAGGGGAATCCCATAGTGCCGGATATAGAGCTGGTCTGGAAGTATTAGAAACATTATACCCTGCGTATGCAGTAAGTGTAAAGGAATCAGGTACGCCTGAGGCATATACGACATCACATCTCAGGGCAAGCCGGGCAACATGGGGAGATATAGATCATTCATCGGGTTGGATCTATAGTTATGGCGAAGAAGATTGGTGCTGTTTCTACGACTATCCGACGTATACATACAATCCGGCGGCTGTAGCAAGAACGAAAGCAGGTATTACGTATAGCAATACACATAGTCTGAACATAAGTGCAATAGGATTTGGTCATTGTTATGATGATGGGGAGAATTTGTATCAGAGCTATTTAAGAGCCACTCAGGAATATGTTGATTATTGCAGTACCAATGGATATTCAACAAAGGTATTTTTTACCACAGGCCCCATTGATGATTATATGTCATCAGGAGCAGCAGGATATGAACAATATTTAAAATGGGAACATATCCGGGACTATATAGGCGCTCATCCTTCGAGTATATTTTTTGATTATGCAGACATACTTTCTTATAATGATGACGGACAACAAGAAACAGCATCATGGGACGGACATACATATCCGGTAATACATCCCGACAATCTGGAAGGTGATTATACGGGTGGTCATATAGGAACGGTTGGAGCTCTGAGATTAGCCAAAGCAACATGGTGGATGCTGGCAAGGATTGCAGGATGGGATGGAGGAACGGTTCCAACTGTTCCGGTAGCAGGGATTGTGGTCAGTGGAGCAACTACCATATCAACTGATAAAGGGACCTTGCAGTTGAGTGCAACCATAACTCCGTCTAATGCTACAAATAAAACGGTGACATGGTCAATACAAAATGGGACAGGCCAGGCTTCTATCAACAGCACAGGACTAATTACAGCGATTTCGAATGGAACTGTAACAGCAAGAGCGACAGCAAATGATGGTTCAGGAGTTTACGGTACATTAACGATTACTATTTCCAATCAGGTTATTCCTATAGCCTCTATCACAATAACATCGCCAAACGGTGGTGAAAACTGGCAGGTTGGTTCCATACATACTATCACCTGGACAGCTTCAGGGACCAGTGGAACAGTTCGTATTGAATATTCCACGAACAATGGTTCCAGTTGGACTAATGTTATAGCAAGTACGCCAGATGATGGTTCGCAGTCATGGACAATTCCGAATGCACCTTCCACAAACTGTATAGTTCGCGTGAGTGATTCGGATGGAAGTCCGACAGATATAAGTAATTCTGTATTTACAATCAGTTCCGTAACAAGTGTGGGTTGTATCAATGAAACATTTACTGCTTCATCAGGGACTGTAACAGACAATAGCGGGTCATCGGACTATCTCAACAACATGTCGTGTGATAAGCTTATACAACCGTTAGATGGGGGACCCATTACCCTTAGATTCACCGAATTCCATACAGAAGTTACGTATGATGTAGTCAGGGTGTATGACGGATCGACAACATCTTCTCCTCTGTTGGGTTCATTCAGTGGTAATTCTCTGCCTCCCACTTTAATATCCAGTGCAGGGAGTATGCTTATCAGGTTTACATCAGATTGGGGAGATGTGGCAGCCGGATGGAGCGCAACGTATACCACACTTGTGCCACCAACCTCTATCACAATAACATCGCCAAACGGTGGTGAAAACTGGCAGGTTGGTTCCATACATAATATCACCTGGACAGCCTCAGGGACCAGTGGAACAGTTCGCATTGAATATTCCACGAACAATGGTTCCAGTTGGACTAATGTTATAGCAAGTACGCCAGATGATGGTTCGCAGTCATGGACAATTCCGAATGCACCTTCCACAAACTGTATAGTTCGTGTGAGTGATTCGGATGGAAGTCCAATTGATATAAGTAATTCTGTATTTACAATCAGTTCCGTAACAAGTGTGGGTTGTATCAATGAAACATTTACTGCTTCATCAGGGACTATAACTGACAATAGCGGGGCATCGGACTATCTGAACAACATGTCGTGTGATAAGCTTATACAACCGTTAGATGGGGGACCCATTACCCTTAGATTCACCGAATTCCATACAGAAGTTACGTATGATGTAGTCAGGGTGTATGACGGATCGACAACATCTTCTCCTCTGTTGGGTTCATTCAGTGGTAATTCTCTGCCTCCCACTTTAATATCCAGTGCAGGGAGTATGCTTATCAGGTTTACATCAGATTGGGGAGATGTGGCAGCCGGATGGAGCGCAACGTATACCACACTTGTGCCACCAACCTCTATCACAATAACATCGCCAAACGGTGGTGAAAACTGGCAGGTTGGTTCCATACATACTATCACCTGGACAGCTTCAGGGACCAGTGGAACAGTTCGTATTGAATATTCCACGAACAATGGTTCCAGTTGGACTAATGTTATAGCAAGTACGCCAGATGATGGTTCGCAGTCATGGACAATTCCGAATGCACCTTCCACAAACTGTATAGTTCGCGTGAGTGATTCGGATGGAAGTCCGACAGATATAAGTAATTCTGTATTTACAATCAGTTCCGTAACAAGTGTGGGTTGTATCAATGAAACATTTACTGCTTCATCAGGGACTGTAACAGACAATAGCGGGTCATCGGACTATCTCAACAACATGTCGTGTGATAAGCTTATACAACCGTTAGATGGGGGACCCATTACCCTTAGATTCACCGAATTCCATACAGAAGTTACGTATGATGTAGTCAGGGTGTATGACGGATCGACAACATCTTCTCCTCTGTTGGGTTCATTCAGTGGTAATTCTCTGCCTCCCACTTTAATATCCAGTGCAGGGAGTATGCTTATCAGGTTTACATCAGATTGGGGAGATGTGGCAGCCGGATGGAGCGCAACGTATACCACACTTGTGCCACCAACCTCTATCACAATAACATCGCCAAACGGTGGTGAAAACTGGCAGGTTGGTTCCATACATAATATCACCTGGACAGCCTCAGGGACCAGTGGAACAGTTCGCATTGAATATTCCACGAACAATGGTTCCAGTTGGACTAATGTTATAGCAAGTACGCCAGATGATGGTTCGCAGTCATGGACAATTCCGAATGCACCTTCCACAAACTGTATAGTTCGCGTGAGTGATTCGGATGGAAGTCCGACAGATATAAGTAATTCAGTATTTACAATCAGTTCGGGAACGAGTGTGGGTTGTATCAATGAAACATTTACTGCTTCTTCAGGGACTGTAACAGACAATAGCGGGACATCGGACTATCTGAATAACATGTCGTGTGACAAGCTTATACAACCGTTAGATGGTGGAACTATTACCCTTAGATTCACAGAATTCCATACAGAAGTTGCTTATGATGTAGTCAGGGTGTATGACGGATCGACAACATCTTCTCCTCTGTTGGGTTCATTTAGTGGTAATTCTCTGCCTCACACTTTAATATCCAGTGCAGGGAGTATGCTTATCAGGTTTACATCAGATTGGGGAGATGTGGCTGCCGGATGGAGTGCAACATATACCACCCAACTGAATGAATTAGTTAAGGGAACCGAACAGATTTCCAGGCAGGAAACACTTCCTGAAATTGTTCTACAAGCTAATCCAATTCCAACAACTGGATTCCTTACTATTAAATCTAATTCTTTTGAGGAAGAATCATATACTGTTGATCTTATTAATATCTCTGGTCAAATAATTCTAAATCAACAAATAAATATAATTGGTGGAAAGTATGAAATAGATATGTCTGATATTATTAATGGATATTACTTGTTAAGGATTATGAATAATAAAACAGTTCAATTCATTAGGGTAATAAAGCAATAATTAAACGGTATCAAACCGCTGGCCGGGATTAGTAATCCCGGCCTTATTGCACATTACCTGACACTTTTAATGACCTTGGTAAGGTACTATTGGATTGTCATATTTATTCCAGTAAGATTCATTTTCCATTTGTAACACTTTGTAAGCAAAAATATCTGACATGATAAATATACTTTTGCCTAATTCTCTTCCTGGCCAATATCGGATTTCGAATCATTCATTTTAGCCATAATTGACCTGAACCGCTTTTTATCTTTCAAGTTTACAAAAGCAGGTTCATCATTTATTAATTCTGAATCGTTAAGACCATATTTAACAGCTTTTTCAAGTGCATTCAAAGATTCAGAGGTCTTATTATTAAATGAAAGAGCTTTAGCAAAATAAAAATATGTCCATTGGCTTTCAGGCCGTATATAAGTCAATAACTGGTAAATCACACATGCATATTGATACTGTTTGAGATTCATATAATTATTACCTTTATCATAACATAAAAGACTTAAATAGGCCAGAATTCTCGAAGCCATATATTGTTTATGTTTGTTTGATGATTTTTCTGAATTATATAACACTCTGACTTCGTTTCTCCACCAATTCTTTACTGAGTCAGGTATGGATACCCTGTAATTCAAACTTTGCAATGAGTTTATAAAATTACCTTGTATCTTCATCTCATCTGATTTTAGCTTTAGCCATTCCAGAGAATCCTTTCTGAAATCTTTAAGGTTTTCAAGGCTATCAATCAGGCTATATACTTTTTGAATATCTTCTTCATCTTTAAAATCACAAACAATATATTTGTAGTTTCTGACTGCTTCAAGTAACTCACCATTTCTCCTGAATTGTTCTGCATAAATGAATTGTCTGTTAAATTGATTTTTTATAAATACAGTATCTTCTGGTATATATCCCTTCTTCATGGCCTGCAGTTCAATCCATTCTACAGCTTTTAAAATTTCAGTTACTGAAGGCCGGACATGACCTGTATCAATGGTTTGAAATTTTACAACCATCGCATATGCTAATAGCTTTCTTTCAAGGTCGGACATTTCATAATAATTAAAGTCACGATAGCCCACAATACCGTAATAGTCAAAAGATGGGGATTTGGTTATTTCTGCATCAGCCGGAAATCCGGCGCCACATCCGATAACCCCGCTAATGCCGGCAATATTGAGCGCGGTATAAGATGCAACACGTGAACCTCCTGAAAATCCGGAAGTATAAATTCTGTTCTTATCAATAGAGAGATTTTTTTTAACGTCATCAATCATTGTAACCGAGGCAGAAAGAACTTCATTCCACGAAATATTATTGCGTGAATCATTTGAACAAGCCAGTATGTATTTGTACTTTTCAGCAGCCTGAACAAAATTCTTCAATCCAACTACTCCTCTACCTGCGGGATCAAAAATAAAGATCACCGGCCATTGAATATCCTTGCTATAGGCATGTGGTAAGTACAGCGCATAACTAAACCGTGTATTTGAAGCACATTTAATAGAGTCTGTAACAACTCCAACGGGAATTGTTGTATTTACCTGTGCACCTAAATATGAGCTGACAGATATTGAATATAATATGAAGATTAGTATTCTAATCATTCCAGGTAATAATAGCTTATGATATCTGAAGAACGATATAATTTAATTTTTAAAACATACTGAATGAATTAATTTACAAGTTAATAACCTTTAGTAATTTATGGTAACCTTAAATAGGTAAAGAGATTAAAAGGGACAAATTTAGGAAGAAATTAATTGTATTGTAAAAAGATGCAAATTGCCTGTTTTTATTCAATAATTTCCGGGTACGTATCATCCTTATTATAATCAAATACCTTCACCAATCAGGATTTGCAAATTTGACTCCTTTTAATCAATAATTATGCGTTAGCAAAAAAAGAAGCAAATGGAAAACAATCCTGCGAAAGCTCGCCTGACTGACATCAGTCGGGCAGGCAGGAATCTATGTCTGGGAGAATACTGGAACTATTGTTTAACGATAGAATAGTTATTTTATAAAAGTTATTTAATTCTACCACACTATTGAATTTTACGGGAGTAAATAGTAGCTTTGGCTAAGCAATAAAAGCGTGATATCACAACATTACTTTTTTAACGTTTATGAATAATGCGAATTAAGGGTCGAAATCAAATATTATGGACTTTATCTTTGTGAATCTTTGTGTTTTAGTGTCTACTAGTGGCAAAAGGAAGATAGCCACAAACCTGCCCGCCACATTGCTATGGCAGGCGGGGACACAAAGTCACTAAGTATCACTAAGGCAGGTTTGCAAAATACTGATTACTAATTATATATTATAATAAGTTTTAACCCTTAATTCGCAAGAATAATAGAATATAAAGAAAGCCAGCATTTGTATCTGCCCATAAATAATTATATAATAATTCATTACCAATATTCCAATGGATAGTTCAAATAGATTTTATATGATTAAATCTTTTTTAATTACTATTTTATTTTTCACCAGCAATATATCTGGTTTCTCCCAGGAAAATAAAACAGATCCTATCGACACTACAGATTTCAATTATATTTTTCTTCCATCCCAGGATTTATATTCGCGCATAAATGCCTCGCTAAGAGCCCGGGAAGCATTAATCAGACTTAGAACTCATCCTCTTATGAACTTAATCAATGATCAGTTTGCATATTATTCAAGATTGGTGGATACCATTCAGAATATTGATAATGTTGTAATCGAAGACAGTGTGAGTATTACCTTGAAATCCGGAATATCGTGGAATATAATCGGAGATCCGCCTCCTGCACCTCCAAATTTTTACTTAAAAGCTATAAACAAAAAAGGGAGAGAAGATAAAGCAGTCGGGGACAGAATAAAATATTTGCAGTTTTGTCAAAAATTTAAAGAGCAGGAAGATGAACCTTACGAAATGATCGATAAGTTCAACAGTTATTATGCAATCTACATTGATCGTGTGAAATATTTTGAAATGTATTTCGAAATAAGGTTTGATGAAGAAGGAAAAACGAAGATCACAAACCGGGAAATTATTATAGGTGATTATTTCTCAGGGAATAAAACAACTAATTAATATAGTAGTAGTGTCATGTCAAGTATTAAAAAACGGTTAAGTCATTCCGAACTTGATTCGGAACCCTGAAAGGCTCAGCAGAAGCTAATCTCTTTAATCTTCCATAGACCCTGAATCACCTGTCTGCCGAGGCCAGCCAGGCAGGAGTTCAGGGTGACTATATGTCATAATAAGATTGACATGACATTAGGTTGACTAAAGTCAAAGACCTATTCATCCTTTAGTTTGCCATCCCTAAAATAAATTGATATTTATTCTAACCCACGCAACCTTTCAATGTTTAAAATATCAATTATGATGAATTTAAATTTTATCAGATATGAAAAGATAATTTATGTTATTGGTATTATGTTTACCTATGTTGCAATGCTGCAAAAAAGATAATGAAACAGATAAATATATGATTTACAGGGAAATTGTCTGGAATTATCTTAGTGAGCAAGACAAAGCAACGGTTAGTATTGACTGGGAAAATGCAGAAGTTATTGAAACAGTCTATGCAGGATGGCCCCAAGCTAAAGGTGAAGAATTGTACCCTGTTCCTGCCTTTGCAGTGATTTTTAAAACCAGTAATGATGCTTTGCTGGGACCCATAACCATTTACATCAATCCGGAAACCAATAGTGTATTGGGAGTGGGATTGAGAGACTGAACTCCAATATTGGCAATATTTAAAAGATTCTCAATGTATCAGATAGAAAAGGATAAGTTGTAAGACTTATGAATATTAAGTACCTTACATCCTCGTAATATTATAACTGATAATGAGAGATTTTTTAAACTATACACTCGTCGAAGCCGATAAACACGCCATTCGGGTTTCAAACCTGCTGGGTCTGTTGGTTTTAGTTTTCGCTCTTATATTTGTTCTGTTTTTTATAAAGAAATTGATTTATAGATCTACCAGATTCGATATTTCGAAAAAATATGCACTTTATCAGCTGTCAAAATATGTTCTTGTTGTTTTTTCAATCATTATTGGATTTCAGATTTTTGGGGTTAATATTTCGCTGATTCTGGCAGGCTCTGCAGCATTGCTTGTTGGGTTAGGCTTGGGGATACAGAACCTCTTTAGCGATTTTGTTTCAGGAATTGTCATACTTATCGATGGAACCGTGAAAGTGAACGATATCATTGATGTTAGTGGAATTGTTTGTAAGGTCCAGGATATTAATATACGTACAACCACTGTATTAACCCGCGACGATAAGTACATTATCGTTCCGAATTCGGAGTTTACCCGAAACAACATCATCAACTGGACGCATAGTGAAATTGCCTCAAGATTTGAAATAGCGGTGGGTGTATCTTATTCTTCCGATGTACATCTGGTTATGAAAGTACTGGAGAAGGTAGCGGTGGAACAGTCAGGAATTCTTAAAAAACCTTCTCCTTTTGTCAGGTTTAATGATTACGGAGATTCCTCCCTTGCTTTTACGCTATATTTCTGGGCCGAAGAGGTATTCAGAATTGAAAACATTAAAAGTGAAATGAGAGTGAAAATTTTTGATGCCTTTAAAGAAAATTGCATCCAGATACCCTTTCCACAGCGGGATGTTCATATTAAGAATCCGGACAAATAAAATTCTTTTTGGTTTCCGTTAAATAGTTAATCATTGTTAAATTGCTATGCAACTTGTGGTATATTGCTATTTTTGAGCAAAAAAAATATGGAAAACAACCCATATGTGCATGGTTATTCAGACAGGGAAACAGAGAGGTTAAACGATCAGGCGGGTACCCTTGAAGAACTGATTCACCATGACACCTTATTTCCCAACGGGAGTTATGTGCTTGAGGCAGGTTGCGGTGTGGGTGCACAAACCAGAATTATTGCGCTAAAAAATCCCGGTGTTAAATTTCTATCGATCGATATCTCGGAAGAATCACTTAAACAGGCACAGCATATGGTCAAAAAGTCAGGCATCGGCAATGTCGAATTCTTGCAGGCAGATATTTATCAATTACCTTTCGGGGATGAGACCTTTGATAGTATAATTGTTTGTTTCGTACTGGAACACCTCAGCAATCCGAAGCTAGCTCTAAATGAATTAAAAAGAGTATTGAAGCCGGGAGGTAAATTAATGGCTATTGAAGGCGATCACGGTTCCACGTTCTTTTATCCTGACAGTACATATGCACATGCAGCAATCAATTGTCAGATACAGCTTCAGAAACAAAACGGAGGAAATTCTAACATCGGAAGGGAGTTATATCCTTTGTTGTCTTCAGCCGGATTTACTGAGGTTAATGTTTCACCGAGAATGGTTTATGTTGACGCAGGCAAACCGGGATTGGTCGAAGGATTTATCAAAAATACCTTTACGGCTATGATTGAAGGGGTGGGGGATACTGCAGTTAAAAAAGGAATTATTTGTAAGGAGAATTTCGTTCACGGGATACAGGATTTATACCGCACAGCTGAGCCCGATGGCGTTTTTTGCTATACTTTTTTTAAGGGGATTGGGATGAAGTAACTTTCAGGATTAGATTCTTAGTATGATAAATAGTTGAATTAAAATACATTTTATATTTCACCCAAATAGCTTCTTCCCCGCCTTAAAAAACAAATTAAGTAAAGGAAGTATAATAGCGGATAACGCTATGGCAGAAATAATTACAATAAGCAGTTCGCGACTACTAATAATTTTTGTAAAAAGAAGATACAAACCGATAGGTACATTGAGAACAAGAGCCGTAATGGTTCCAGGTGCATATTTCTTCAGAAATATTGTAGCAGCCAGATGTGGAAAGATGGCATTCAGCACCATCATCATAACAAATCCCAGGAAAATATATCTTGAGACTATTGACTCAGAACCAAATACTAGATATTGAAAAGTTATCAGATAACCTATGGCGGTAACCAGAATTACAGCAAAACGAAATTCATTATTGGTTACCTCCCGATGGAATTTTTTTGCATGCTTTGACCATTGTGGCAACCATAGGACTTCCTCGATATTATGCAGCGAGAAACCTAATATGAAAAGTAATTCAATCAAAATAGTAAACTCAATAAAAAAAAATAAAATGACCAGCGTGTTAAGGCTAAAATTTTTTAAAGTTTTTTAATGAATGCCTTAGGATATCCCATTTCTTTTAACCTGTTTAGTTCATCCCGGGCTTCATTCAAATCAGCATATTCCCCGATAAAGTAACGATTATATCCATCCCTGCCTAGTGTTACTTTTAGTCTGTCGAACTTTCTGAAATAACCGAAATCAACCGGAGCTTTACCTGCCATTACCTGGATAGTATATTCCGGAATAATGGCCCTGCGGCGGATAATTACATCCCGGTATCCAATGGCTTTTGCCTGATTCTTCAAATTTTCTGCTTCATCCAACGTGTTTACAATGCCCCAGGTATATTTATATAAATTATCGGCATCCAGGTGCACCGAAATACCTTCAAGATTTCTGAAATAACTCAGGTCTACCGGTTTACTGAGCGCAAACAGTTGAACAGTGTATGTCACAGGTGTGCCGGAAGGTATTGCTGAAACATCGTTCAATTCATTTACCACTTCATCGATAAAAGACTGACCTGTATAAGTGATAGCGGGCCTGGATGGAGAAACTGTTACAGGTTTTGATATTGGTTTCAATTCAGTTTCAATTGCAACAGGTTTTTCAACAATTTGCGGAGTGGTTACCATTTCTGTTACAGGTTGTTCAGTAATTATGGGTTCTTCTGTTTTTGCAGGAGGTTCGGTTATTTCGGGTTGTACAGGCTCCTCTTTTATTTCAGGAACATTTTCTGTAGTGGGTGGTACCTCTTCCGCCTGATTTTCCGGCATTTCGGTTTCGGCAACTACCGGAGGTTCATAAGTAAGGGGAGCATTTACTGTCATTTTAAGCTCCTGCGGGTCCTGATCGATCTCAATTTCTTTACTGAATGACTTATAATCAGGAGCATTCACAGAAAGCAAATATTTTCCCGGGATAATTTTATATGAGAAACCTCCCTGTTCAGTTCTGGGTTTTGTTGGAGATAAGGTAGAATAATTGCTTAAATCAATCAAAGAAACCATAAAAAGGTTGGTGTCTATACTCAAAGGATTATTGTCCGGGAGTATGGTTCCGGTAAGTTCAACGGCAGGATGAATTTCTATAAAATCAATGTCTTTGCTCCCATAACCGGAAGGATCCATACGTGCATAATATCCCTCATATTTGTTACTGCCTGGAACGAAAAACAAATCATTATCTGTGGTATTGATTGGATATCCCAGGTTAACAGGTTCCGAACCAACCTCATGAAGATTAATGTAAAATATATCATAACCTCCCATCCCTGTGTGTCCCTCCGAACTAAAGTATAACCTATTACCATCAGGAGAAATGAATGGCGTCTCTTCGTTATACAGCGTATTGATTTTAGGCCCCATATTTACAGGCTTGCCCCATTTCCCTTTTTCATCCTGAGTGCAATAATAAATATCCAGGTCACCTTCGCCTCCGGTTCGGTTGCTGGTGAAATAAAGGGTTTTACCATCAGGGGAAGGACTGGCATGGGTCTCGTTCATCTTGCTGTTAATGGGTTTCTTCAGCTTTTGCGCACTTGACCATCTGCCCTTTGTCAGGGTGCTGGTGTAAATTTCCGAATTGAATGGATCTTCTTCCACGAGGTAAAGGGTGGTTCCATCTGCAGATATTGCTGAAGTTTTAAAATTATTTTTTGAAGTAATTTGCCGGGTGATTGCTTTTGGTTTGGTCCATGTGCCATTTGCTTTGGCAGACATCATGATATTGTAAATATACTTTTTACTTGTGGTATAAACAAGGGTATTGCCATCGCCCGAAATTACCGCATTGAAATTAGAAGATTCATCATTGATTAGATTTCCCAGATTGGTAATTGTTACTGATCTGGGATTTGCCATCATCTCTTTTGCAGTCTGACATGCTTCCAGGTAATGCTCTGCAATCTGCCGTTGCTTTGTCTCTTTGGGATTTAGGTTCACCATATAATCCCTGTATGCATTGACTGCTTTATCCAGCTGATTAGTCACCCTGTAGGCGCTTCCCAGCAGGAAGTATGTTTCAAGCGGCGCTCCCTCTTCTTTATCGGAATTTGGATTGTAATCCGGAGAAATATTTGAGCTTGCCTCATTAAAATATTGAATGGCTTTATCCTTTTCATTATCGGTATTGAGATAACATACACCGAGCTTATACTTGATATTTGCGTTGTCGGGAATTTGTTTTAAAATATCCGAATATGATTTAATTGCTTTATCATATTGTTTTGTCATAAAATAATATTCGGCATCATAGGTAAGTTCATTAATCCGGGCCCAATCCTGTGCCTGCGTATTCCAAACTGCAATTAACAATAATAAAATAAAGCTACATCTAATCATCTGCACCTGACATTTGGAGATGTGTTTTCTATCATCTCGTAAACAAACTTAATTAAAAGTTAACTGATTTGTTAGATGAGTTATGAACAGTTTTAGTCCATTTATCTAAAGATATAAAGCTTTAGAATTATTCATATTTTGAAGATGATTTCCGGTTTCCGTCTTAATGGATCTCGCAGAAAATATTTTTAGAGAATCGCGGAATCATTTTCCGGTTTAATATCTCTATCTTGTAAAACCGATAGTTGCTAAGGAACAGGTTTATATACAACACCTTTATTGTTTCTTCCGTCGACTTCAATTCTTAAAGGATTAACGAATTTCACAAGCCTAAGGTAATTGGTTTCAACAATTGTTGGCTGATTGTTTAGAAAATCTATGTCGTAAAATCCATCCTTTAAGTGTGGGGATACGGTAAAATATCCAACTCCGAATGTAGTCAGATTATGAAAGAAATGTGTGCCCTGGCTAGGATCAATCTGATATGCTTCAAGTCCCGATTCAATAATTATTCTTGCTCCTGAAATCTGTGCCCATTTTATGGGTATCCCCAACCATGAATCGCTTGACCCCCATCTTCCGGGTCCAATCAATACATAGTTCTCTTTTTGGTGTTGTAGTCTCGAGTTTAATTCTTCAATTTCCTTTGCCATCTGCGTACTTTTGGCAGGATTGAATTTTTCAGGTTTTACATACAGAATATGCGAGATATTTTCGAACCTTCCGTTACCCATGGCCTTTTCAGAATAAATGATAGTGCTTTCAGGATCGACATCCTGAATTTTAAAATTGATCTCATGAAAATGAGCTACAATAGGCCTGATTTGCAGAAAATTAAATATTTTTGGCTGTCCGTCGGGCCTGTCGAGGTTGACGGCAAATTCAATTTCTACAGGATTATTCAGTTCCTTTTGTCCACGTTGCAGAAGCATATCAATAATTTCGGCAAGAGGAAAGACATTGTGTAACAAGATATTTGAAAAGGTAATTATTTTTTTACCCGGAGAGTTAATTCCATCCCGGATGATATTGTTTTCCATATCATAAACCGAGGCTGCATATTTTAGTGCATTGTCGTTTTCGGCTTCGGATATTTTTAATTTAAGCAGGTTAACTTTATCGTCGACCGAAGGAATAAATGTTCCGGGATTTAAATCCACTGCATAAAAATGGTGTTGCGTGTTTCTGATTGCATTATCTGCCGATGACAGCTGCATAAGCTTTTTGGGATATTTAGGAGAAAATCTCAACGCCATGCCGCCTTCTGCAATCAGTTTTCCCAATCCGAAGGCTATGGTTGCAATCCCTTCTTCCGATTTTTCAGGAAAGACTGGATAATAATTTACCGATCTGGCAACTCCGGAAATAACCGGGTAGAATCTGTTACCGTAGCGACTACCGCAAACTTCCTGAATGATGATACCCATTTTTTCCTCATCAAGCGAGTTGGTGGTAGCCAGCATGTAAGATTTGCTTGTATTGAAATAAACCGATGCATACACACATTTAATGGCATCTTCGAGCAGTTTAAAGGCCAGAATTTTATTCTCGGGCATCGGAACCATATAGGTGTTATAAATTCCTGCAAAGGGTTGAAAAAATGAATCTTCAAGTTTGCTTGATGAACGTATGGCAATTGGATTTTTTGCAATATTGATAATTGCTGACAAATCCTGACGTACATGTTCGGGTAATTTAGCGGCAACAAATTGTCGCAGGATTTCCTCATCACTCTGGTTTGAAAACCCGATTTTATAGAGTTTATTTATCTCCATAAAATCATCAAAAACTTCGGTACTCAGAACCACTGTTCTTGGTACGGTTATAATAGTATCCTTAAATTCATTCTGAAAATCCTGTTTAATGATGATGGAATTAATAAAAGCAAGTCCCCTGGCTTTACCGCCAATAGAACCTTCTCCAATTCTTGAAAAGCCGAGGTATTCATCAAATATTTTTTGGTTAAACTCAGCAATCACGGCTTGTGACTTGCTCGAACGGTAATTCGAAATGGCCCTGTAAATGTATTTACGGGCTTCATCAGTGTTTTTAAAATCATCCAGTTTGGTTGGCTTGAAAATCTGGGCAATCGGAAACAGAGCTCTTGCATTAAGCCATTTGGAGAGATCGTCTTTGGAGGTATGAAAAATGAATATATCATCTGGAATCTCCAGAATTAGTTGATGAAGCGTTTTTAAATCGGTTGCAACATATTTTTTTTCAAGCGTTTTTGGATCACGGAAAATAAAATCTCCAAAACCAAAATTGGTGATTACGTAATCCCGCAATTCATTCGAAAGATTTTTGGAATATTTGTGCAAAAAACCAGCTCCCATCTCGTTGGCTGCCTCTTTGTTTGAAATATCCGACGATTGAAGCAGGAATGGAATATTGGGATCTTCCAACTTGACAATCCGGCACAACTCCAGGCCTGCCTTTGTTTTAACTTCTTTTTTATTGGGAGTGATTTTGTAACTTGCATCTGAAATAATACCAAGAATATTGCTTTTATATTTTTGAAAAAGTTCTATCGCCTCATTGTAGTTTTTGGCTAAAAGTATTTTTGGGCGGCCCCTGCGGCGAAGCATTTTCTGGTGTTCATTCAGGGCCTCCTTCATTATTTCAGACGACTGGTATAAGATTATTTTATACAAATTTGGAAGATAGGAAGAAATAAATCTAACCGAATCTTCGACAAGAAGTATGCATTGAACTCCTACCTCACCGATATCAAATACAGCATTCATCTTATCTTCAATCAGTTTAATGATGGCAAGCAGCAAATCTGCATTTCCCAACCAGCTAAAAACATAATCAATGGCACTTGTGTCTTCATTTTCAAGCTTCAGGGAAACTTCTCTTGAAAAATGCGTTAGTACCACAATGGGAATATGGCTGTATTTAGCCTTGATTTGTTTTGCCAGCTCAAAAGTATTCACATCACCGATGCTCAGCATTTCGATGATAAGGTCTATGGAATCTTTTTCAAGGATACTGAAAGCTTTTTTTGCCGAATCGGCATGAACAAAAACAGGAGGATATCTTAAACTCAACGAAACATATTCGTTAAAAATCTGTTCGTCAATCCGGCCATCTTCTTCAATCATAAAAAAATCGTAACTGCTGCAAATTACCATAACTCTTCTGATACGTTTTTGCATCAGAAGATTGAAGGATGTATCGCTGAAATAATAGGTACCGCCGGTTTCAATCGGTTTGTTCATTTACTGCAGGGTGTTACTTTAAAAGTTTTTCCAGTATATCTGATGATGTTTTAAAAACTGTTCCATGTCTGGTACCTTCAGGGAAATGGATACTATCGGTAATGTTCGTCCAGTGTTCCAGGTTGTCAGATATAACAGCGCCCATTCTGTGATTTCTGTATAAATCAAAATAGACAATCCACTTGCCATTAAGTTGAAACGCGGTTGGACCTTCAGTCCACGAAGGGGTGATGGGGTCGCTTGCTGTTCCCCAGCCGTGAGTAAGATACTTGCTTCTTACAATCCGGATATTTTTTTCCGGTATGGATTTGAGTGTTTCATTTTTAACAAACATGATGTAAGTCTCGTCAACTTTTTTTATGGTTGCATCAATAGAATTAAATCCGGGATCGAAA
The DNA here is from genome assembly GCA_963781805.1 of uncultured Bacteroidales bacterium. GTDB lineage: Bacteria > Bacteroidota > Bacteroidia > Bacteroidales > UBA10428 > JAFGPL01. Next base: position 1,711,964 of record CAWAHF010000004.1, on the reverse strand, counting down.
AGAAGTTTTGTTTTACTAAAATTTTTAAAGTTCTTGGTGGTTACATAATAAATTCTATGGTTCAATCCTTTATCTCCGAGTGAATCTGTGGCAGGGAATCTTCCGGGTATAGTGGTGGCCCAGTAAATCATGTAATCACCATTTACTTCATCATAAAACAATTCAGGAGCCCAGCAGTTCTTTGCATCTTTTTCGTGTTCCATAACAGGGATGTATTGCTGTTCGGACCAGTTTATCAAATCGGGTGAGCTGGCATAACCTATCCCCTTTTCAAACCAGCTTACCGTCCATACCATATGAAATTGCTTATCCGGACCGATAATGATGCATGGATCCCGCATCAGTTTGTCTTTTCCTGCAGAGGGTTTAAGGAACGAACTGTCATTTCTTAATGCTGTCCAGTTATAACCATCCTGGCTATAAGCAAGATGCAAACCATCTGTTCCATTACCTTTGAAAAACGAGAACATATGAATCTCTTTGTTTTTCTGTGAAAAACAACCAAAAGATAAGGCGCTTAGAAGTATAATTAGAAATTTTTTCATCTTCAACCTGTTGAATTGAGAATTATTAATCGTTCACTAAAATTATTGATTTTCTTTGGCAAATCCTATTCGTATAAGGATATTCCGGGCGTATCACTCCGAATTCATCCGTTGCCGCTTTATCACCGATTTTACAGGATTAATGATACGTTTGAACAGGCTCAGGTTATCGGTGATAATTTCAGCCATGCCTGGCATCTCCTGCCTGAATTCAATGGTTTTGCCATAATTGGTTACCATTCCGTTTGTAAGTTTCACTTCAACAGTGTAATTATTTTTATTCGGAACCTGAGAAATGGAGGTAACTATGCCGCGAACCATACCAAATTCCATAAAGGGATAATTGGCAAATTTAATATTCACTTTCTGACCTGTTTTTACTTTACCGGCTCCCTCGACCGAAAGATTGGTCTTACCGATAATTTTTCCCGGATTCTCAGGGATGATGGTCATTACCACTTCATTTTCGGTAACCTGCTGATTTTCGCTCCAGAATTTTGTGAAACTTACCTTGCCATCTACTGGCGAAATCAACAGGTATTTCTGTTTCCAGATTTCTATTTCTGCCATCAGTTTATCATACGATTCTGTCAGCTGCATTTCTTTCTGCTTCAGCTCTTTGTTATTTTCCAGTTCCAGGTCAAGAATCTGTTGGTTAAGTTTTGATACCTGAATTCTTGCATCTGCCAAATTGGTCTCGGTTTCTTTAAGCGAATATTCGGTCTTCAACAGGCTGCTTTCCGATTTTTCGAAGTCTGAACTGGCAATAACACCCTGTTTAAAAAGTATGGAATCTCTGCTGAACTGTCTTTTGGCTAGTTCGAATTCCCTGTTTTGAACAGCAGATTGTTCTTCGAGCCGTTTGTAAAAATCATCGTGCTTTTTGAGCTCTTGTTGTACCGCTGCTATTTTTTTCTGATGATAATTCAGATGAATGAAATTCTGATAATCCTGTGCATTTTTAAGGTATGCCGAAAAAATAGATTGCAGTTCTCCCAGTTCATATTTTTTATCAAGGGTACTTAAAACAGCAATATTCGTATTTTCTTTTTGTGCATTAAGTATTTTCTCCACTTCAAATACATCCTTATAATTGGCGGCTGTTTCGAGAAGCGCTACAATTTCTCCTTTTTTCACGATCTGATTATCTTTAACAAAAAATTTCTGAATTTTCCCGGTTATTTTTGCCACCAGGTTAGCCGGGGGATTTTCAGTAGTAAGAATAATATCCGAATATTGAATGTCTGGATATTTGAACAAGGTGCTTCCAATGATTAGAATAGCAACCGTAAGCATGATAATGGTAATGCCCCATCTCAGGATCCATCTGGGAACCTGACCTAATAATTCCTGAACTTCCTCGCTGCGGAGTTCAATTTTTTCAGAATTATTTTTTATGTCGTTTTGCGCCATCTTACCAAATTTATGCTACATTCCAAGTTCCAGTTGGTTTTTTACCAGGTTAAAATAAGCTCCTTTCCGGGCTATTAATTTTTTATGATTCCCTTCTTCAATGATTTTTCCATCTTCAAGAACAACTATATGGTCGGCATTTTTAACTGTGCTCAACCGGTGAGCCACCACCACAACAGTTTTACCTTTGAAAAATTCATCCATATTTTCCATGATGATGCGCTCGTTATTGGCATCTAGGGCATTGGTGGCTTCATCCAGAAAAATGTATTCCGGTTCTTTGTAGATGGCACGCGCGATTAAAATACGCTGTCTTTGTCCCTGGCTCAACTGGGTTCCTTCCTGTCCGATTTTAGTGTTATATCCCAGGGGTAATGATTCGATAAATTCCTGGACATTCGACATTTTTACTGCATGCAACAGTTTTTGTTTATCGACTTTTTCATCGGAAATCGCAATATTTTTGGCTATGGTATCTGAAAAAATAAATCCGTCCTGCATCACCACACCGCTTTTTTGCCGCCACATCCTGTGACTTAAATTTTTAAGGTTTGTGTTGCCTATCTTTATATTTCCCCGTATGGGTTCATAAAAACCCAGTAAAAGTTTCACCAGCGTTGTCTTTCCGCTGCCACTGGTCCCAACAATCGCAGTAACTTTGTTTTGTTCAATCTTAAGATTAATGCCTTTTAGCACGAAAGGAGAATTGGGCCCTTCGTATTGAAAATCGAGTTCATTAACTGTAATCTCATGATTTTCTGGTAATTCCGAAAGCAGGGAGACGTCTATGGGTTCTTCATCCGGCTTTTTGTGAATCTCTGCGAGACGCTCCAGGCTGATTTTGGCATCCTGAGTGGTATGGAAGAACTGAATTATCTGGTCAATCGGGGCATTCAACTGCCCTAAAATAAAAGAGACAGCCATCATAGCACCTATGGTCAGGTTCCCGCTCAACACCAGGTGAGCAGCAATAAAAAGTATAATGATATTCTTAGATTCATTGAAGAACAGGGCTCCCATCTGTTGGTATTGGTTGAGCGCAAGTCCTTTGATATTAATTCTGAAGAGTGCTGCCTGAATGCTTTCCCATTCCCAGCGCTTTTGTTTTTCACAATTGTTCAGCTTTATCTCTTGCATGCCGGTAATCAGCTGTATGATATTGCTTTGATTGGATGAAAGCTGTGTGAACCTCTTATTGTCAAGGTTCCGGCGTTTTTTCATAAACAAGGATACCCAGATGAAATAAAGTGCGCTGCCAATAATAAACAACAGGAATATCCGGGGACTGAATATGATAAGTACTATACTGAGTACAAACAGGCTAATGATGGAAAATAACAGGTTTAGCAGCGTTCCGGTAAGAAATGTTTCAATTCGTTTATGGTCAAATATACGTTGTATCAAATCGCCGATGAGTTTGGTATCGAAAAATTTCACCGGGAGCCTCATCAGTTTGATTAAAAAATCGGAAATCAGGAAAATGTTGATTCGGGTACCCAGATGCAGCAATATCCAGTTCCGGATAAAATCAACAGCCATCCGGCTGCCAATAATAACAAACCAGGCAACAAGCACCAGGTTTATGAAGGCCACGTCGCGAAGAATGATTCCCTTATCCACCAAAGCCTGGAAGAAAAATGGAAATAATATCTGAAGCACACTGCTCAGAATGATTCCAAGCCCCAGTTGAACAATCAGATTTCGGTAAGGTCTGAGATAGGAAAACAGAAAACCAAATCCGGCTTTGTTTATCGATTCATCCTTTTGTTTATAAAAATCAGGCGTTGGTTCAAGTAACAGGCAAAGTCCTTTCTCTTCATCATCTTGTATCGTGCTCAACCAACCCTTGTTAAATTCTTCCCTGGTGAGCTGACTCAGTCCAAAAGCCGGATCAGCAATAAAAACAGTATTATTTTTAATTTTATAAACCACCATAAAGTGATTTTGCTGCCAGTGTACAATGCAAGGCAGGGGAATATCTTCTTTTAACTGTTCAAAGGTAATCCGGGCTCCAATGGTATGCATGCCGATTGCTTCAGCTGCCTCGCTTATTCCCAGCATAGAAACTCCTTCGCGGGTAATATAACTTCGTTCTCTCAGGTAGTCAAGCGAATAGTTTTTACCATAATGTTTCGCTATCATTCTCAGGCAACTGGGACCGCAGTCCATTGCATCATATTGCTTATAGAATGGAAATTTTGCCATTGAAAGAATGAAATTGATATTCAAAGGCTTAAATTAAAGAAATTAAGATCAATTTCAATTAATAAATTGAAAAATATATCAACAACCACACTAAATTCGGCTGATTTTGGATATTGATTTTTAATTGATGCAAAACATACCGAACTAAAATGAGGGAACCGTGGAGAAAGGACAGCGTGGATTTGTTTACCCTGATAAAAAATGGGGATATATTTTATTTTCGATTGGATTAGAATCTCAAATATGCGAATGTTATAATTTATAAAAAAGCAGATTTTCTGGGATTAGCTTTTAAAACATTTTTTATTAAGCACCATTAACATCCCTGACTTGATCATGGATCTCCTGTAAAAGGCCATTTGCGCTCTATTATAAGATTCCTGCTGTTGCAGGAATGTTTACGTTGCAGGCTTATTTAGAGATGTTTTAAAATTGATTGGTTTATTTAGTTATCCAAACTCAAAATAGAGACAGTGGAAAAAATAATGGAAACCTTTTATGTCTGGCATTAATATGTTTAACCCGATAATTTCAATTCTTTTAATGGGTTATAAAACCTCATTTGAAAAAATGACGTATAAAGAGTAAATTTGAATTGAGACAAATACTTACTAAACTTATTTAATCATGAAAACCGGTATTTCAAAACAATGTATCTACATACTTTTGTTGATGATTTCAATGGTTTTTGTTACAGGATGTGGGGGGCCAAAAGACGCACAGCAAAGAAGAAACCTGATGATTCCGAGAAAAGACGAATTACCCCGGAATAAAAAGTATACCATGGCAGAAAAGAAAAAGACTTATAAAGTCAACAAAAAGCATAACCGAAAAAAGTAGATAATTTTGTGATAAAGCTGCTTTCACGATGTGATGAAGCTTAAGTTAAGGATTCGTTTTAATTGATACGGTATAGGTTGTTTTAACTTTTATCCCTTTTTCCATACCAGGTATCCACTTCGGGGAATTTTTAAAGATTCGTACTAACTCCTGATGTAATTTATTGTCAGCAATATTCAGGATGTTAATGTTTTCAATTCTTCCACTGGTATCAACAACAAAACTTGCAATAATATCACCCGTGTAACCCGATTGTTGAAAGGTCATATTATTTTTTAAACTATCCTGAATAAATTTTATAAATTTCTCTGAACCTCCACCTTCAAATGTTGGTATTTCACTTTTAAACTTATCCAGAGTTTCTGCCTTCGGCATTTTATCCTGTTTGGATAATTCCTCTTTATCAGCATAAGTTTCATTCAGAATAGAACGTCGGTTACTGCTTTTCTTTGGTGTACTTTCAGACATAATTTTTCCCTCGGGAAGTGGTTCCGCCACCTGAGCAGAGGACATCCCGGAGGTAGCGGGAATCGCAGTTTTTTCTTCCTCTAATTCTTCATATTGTTGCGGAATGAAAATTTGGGGTACTTCCGGAACAGCTTCATTATATTCCTTCGGTTGGTCTGTTTCTACTTTTACAGGAGGCAGGGAAGATATAACATTTTCTTTCTTCTTTGATGCGATGGGTTTAGGAGCCTCATTCTTAGGTTCAAATTCATCTAAAGCTCTTGCCTTTTCAAGCACCTCCTCTTCTGAAGGACTGGTCACTGCAATATTCTCTTTTTGTGAATATTGCAATTTATTGAACAGGAAGAATACTCCTGCAATGATCAGTATAGATGCTGCGACTGCAACAAATGATATATTCCTTAACCTGTGTATTTTATCTTTACCTTTGAATTGCAAATTGATTTTAGTTCTGAGTTGATTCACATCATCCATGTATTTTACTGGTCCGGCCAGCGACGCCCCTTCCACTGCATCGCTGCACAGAGGGCAGCTATCGAGATGTTCGGTTACCTGTTTTAAATCCTTACCTTCAAGCTTTCCTGCAAGATATGCAGCGATTGCATTCTCATTCAGGCATCCATTGATGTTAAACAGATTGGATATGTTAATTTTTTTTGCCATTGTTGTCTAAAATAAGGATTTTCAGGTTCCTCTTCCCATTCTGAATAAAACTTTTCACTTCATTCAGCGTAAATCCGGTAATCCCGGCTATTTCCTTATAAGATTTGTTTTCGAGGTACATCATCCTGATACAAATCTCCTGTTCTTTCTTCAGCTTTGTCAGAGCAATCTTCAAATTTTCCTCCTGGTTAATTTCTGATGCTTCATTAAGAAGATTCATTTCCGTGCCGGATTCCATAATTTCAGCTAAAAAATTTTCAACCATTCCATTTGTTAATTTATTCAGTGCACTTGTTTTACGCAAATGCATCAGGCAATGGTTTTTAGTAACTGTGTAAATCCAGGCTTTAAAACTTTTTATTTCTGTTCCGTGAATTTTTTCCATCGCATGCTCGAATACTTCCATCACTGCATCTTTTGATTGCTCAGTATCTTTCAGATATTTAAGGCAAACACCATACAACAGGTGGGTGTATCTGTTAAATATTTCTTCGATGGCTTTTTGGTCGTCCTGTCTCACAATCCTTTTCACCAGCTCTTCATCAGTAAGCCGGGTATGCAGTTTGCCCGATGGATTAAATTTAATAAACAATGGATTGATTCATAATTAGGACAGCGGGTAAAATTATAATAAACTACTTAAATCTCAAATTATTGCATTGAAAGATATGTTTAAAAACATTTCAGAATTTAAGTTATTGGCACAGACCTTGTTTTAAATACTTGGAACAATTTAATGAACGATAAAATAAAAAAATGATTTCAGATTTTATGGAATTTAAAAGATGCCTGCATCTTATTATTAAAGTTTCAAAAATTAATACCATTAGCCATGAAACCAAAAAAGTCGAAAAAAGCAAATCTGGAAAACAATAAAGTGATTTTTTTCCAGGTAGGTCTAATCGTCTCATTGGCCACCGCACTGTTGGCCTTTGAGTGGAGCTCAGGAGTGAACCGCAGGGATCGCTCGATTAATCAGGGAGAAAAGGAAAAGTATGAAGTTGATATAATAAATACGTATACAAAAGTTGATCTACCTCCTGAAGTAAAACCAAGTGAACTATTTAAGCTGGTTATCAAAGATAACAGCGATGATGTTTTAGGTAAAATGTTTGCATCTACAGAGATTGATCCATGGGATGCTGTGGATTTTAAAGATTTCCCCGTTGCTACTGAAACCCCCGTTGATGACATACCTTTTCGAATTTGTGAAGATATGCCGTCTTTTAAAAACGGGGACATAAGCGAATTTGTAAAGTATATTCAATCAATTGTAATTTACCCTGAAGCTGCCCTCAATATGGATATTCAGGGTAAAGTTTATGCTGATTTTGTAGTAAACAAGGAAGGCTACATTGAAAATGTAAAAATAATCAGAGGTGTTGATCCTTTGCTCGATAATGAAGTAGTAAGGGCGTTAAAAGCCTCACCCCGATGGAAGCCCGGCAGACAAAGGGATATCCCTGTCAAGGTGGCTTATACCATACCCATCACTTTTAAAATCAATTAAGTTGTTCATCCATAAAATCTGAAATCATGCAAAATTTTAAATTAAAATCAATGTCAAGGAATGCGGGAGTAGCCATTGCAATGAACGTATTTCTTTTATTCGCAGGCGGTTGCACTATTGGCCAGGAAAAGAACGATAAAGATGAAACAATGTCTCCGTACTTTTTTGTACGGAGCGATAATACGGAAACCGACCAGATGCCTTTGAAATCAACCCAGGCAAATGTTAGTATCGCAGGAGTAATTGCCGATGTAACCATTAAACAGGTATATAAAAATGAGGGGAAGAACGTACTCGAAGCCATTTACATCTTTCCGGCTTCGACACGAGCGGCTGTATATGCCATGAAAATGAAGATTGGCGAAAGAGAAATTAACGCCATCATCCAGGAGAAAAACCAGGCAAGGCAATTATATGAGGAAGCCAAAAACCAGGGAAAAACAGCTTCGCTCCTTGAACAGAAGCGTCCGAATGTATTCCAGATGCAGGTGGCAAATATCCTTCCCGGGGATAATATTAGTGTGGAATTAAAATATACCGAACTGATTATTCCCGAAAGCGCTGTATACAAGTTTGTATTTCCTACGGTTGTAGGTCCGAGATATAACAATACCACCACAGATGAAAAGCCTGAAGATTCCTGGGTTTCCAATCCTTATCTCGAAGAGGGAAAATCACCCGATTATACGTTTGATTTAAAGGTAAACCTGAATGCCGGAATGCCCCTATCTGGTATAAAATCAAGCACACACGATATTTCAGTGAATTATATTGGTAAGTCTCAAGCTGAAATAGCATTGAAAAATCCCGAAGTTTTTCAAGGGAATAAAGATTTTGTCCTTCAGTACAAGCTCTCCGGAAACCAGATTCAATCGGGTGTATTGCTATTTGAAGACAGGGATGAAAATTATTTTCTGGCAATGGTTCAACCTCCCCAGAAAGTAACCACTGATATGATACCTCCAAGAGAATATATTTTTATTGTTGATGTTTCCGGATCTATGTATGGATTTCCGCTGGATATTTCCAAGGCGCTTATGAAGAACCTGCTACAAAACCTAAGAAGTATGGATAAATTTAATGTGTTGTTGTTTGCCGGCTCTTCCCAGTCACTGTTTACGAGTTCGATTCCAGCAACTCCCGAAAATATCAGGAAAGCTGTTGATTTGATTGATAAACAGCAGGGTGGGGGAGCTACAGAGCTTTTACCTGCACTTCAGAAAGCATTGGCCATGAAAAGTGATGAAGAAACATCGCGTTCATTTGTAATTATTACCGATGGTTATGTCACGGTTGAAAAGGAAGCATTCGATTTTATATCCAAAAATCTTGGCAGGGCAAATTTCTTTGCCTTTGGAATCGGGTCTTCTGTAAACCGATATTTGATGGAAGGTATGGCACATGTCGGAAACGGAGAATCATTTATTGTGCTGGAACCCAAAGAAGCAGGTAAAATTTCGGAGAAATTCCGAAACTACATCAGTTCACCGGTGCTTACCAACATAAAATTCGCGTATCCGGGTTTTGAAGTATACGATATGCAGCCTTCATCTTATCCTGATGTGTTTGCTGAAAAACCACTGATTGTTGTTGGTAAATATAAAGGTGCAGCAACTGGAACCATAAAAGTCACGGGTTCGGCAGCGGGTAAAGAATTCTCTGAATCATTTAATCTGAACAATTACAAGGCTGTAAAAAACAATGCAGCGCTGAAATATTTATGGGCGCGCGAAAAGATCAGGTTACTTGATGATTATACCAAACTGGGTGAAAACCAGGAATTGACAAAAGAGATTACAGCCCTTGGTTTGAAATATAATCTGCTTACAAATTATACATCATTTATTGCTATTGATTCCGAAATAAGGAATAATGGTAAAAATATCACCACGGTAAAACAACCTCTGCCTTTGCCCGAAGGAGTCAGTAATCACGCAGTCGGATCAGCACAGGGAATGGCCAAGACTGCCAGATCTAGCAGGAATTCCAAATTCGCTGCCGCACCGTTATTATTCGAGGCAAATGATGAACTTAATATAGAATCAGAAGACAAAGAAAAAGATGAAGCCTTTCTGAATGTAGAACAAATGCCGACTTATCCCGGTGGAATACAGGAATTTTCCAAATACATTTCCAATGCATTTGTAATTCCTGCAGGAGTGAGTACTCCAAACCAGAAGATTCTTGTTGAATTTGTAGTAAATACCGATGGCTCGGTTGGTGATATCAGGGTAATTACTTCAATAGATCGGAAAATTGAAGATGAATTAATCCGGGTGATTAAACTCTGCAAAAAATGGACTGCCGGTAAGCAAGGAGGTACAGCGGTAAAAGTTAAAATGATTGTTCCTGTAGTACTTAAATAGTTTTTGTGTTTAATTTTGTAATGTTTCTGAGCGCCTGATTTTCAGGCGCTTTTTTTATGAAGGAACAAAAAGTGTTGATAAATGAAGGGCTCAGACTTACTTATCTAATGAATTATTTATTACTTTTCGGGCTCATTATGAAGAGAATTTTTTCAATAACTATTTTTATCATATCAGGTTATTTATCTGTAATTTATGCTGATAACGGCTCCTATGTCGACAGCTTGAAATATTTGTTGAGAGATGAAATCAACACGCCTCAATTCAGATTGCGCATACAACTGGGAGATCATCTGTTGACAGATTCTCCTGCTGTTTCTTACAATTACTACCTCGAAGCTTTGAATATTGCCCAAAATCTGCAACAGGATACGCTGGAGGCTTTGTCATATAGTAACATGGGTTTGAGCAAACTTCAGACGAATGATTATGTTGAGTCAAAAAATTATTTCTTAACAGCGAGCGAAATTTATCAACGCTATGAATTGAAGGAGAAAATCGCCAATCTCGACTATTATCTTGGTCTTGCGGATTATTATCTGGGCAATTATGAGCAATCAATCAAAAAATATCAGAAAGCCCTTAAAATTTTCATCGCAAATGACAACCTTCAGTTGGAGGCTAATACGTATCAAAATATTGGTCTGGTACATCATGATCTTGAGAATGATACTGAGGCGCTGGAATATTATCAGAAGGCGCTAAAGATTGATGAAACCCTGAATATAAAAGACAATATTGCAGGTCTTACGCAAAATATTGGTTTGATTTATATGAGCAATCAAAACCTGGATCTTGCCATGAATTATATTCTGAAATCGTTGAAAATATACCAGGAATTAAACGAAATGGAGGGGATTGGAATATCTCTCAGCAATGTAGGACTAATCTATCAGAAGCAGGAAAAATATAAACTAGCTTTGAAAAATTATCAAAGGTCACTGCAGGTTTTTGACAGTATTAATTTTCTGATTGGAAAAATATACGCGTTGCACAATGTAGGTACCTCTTATTCCGATCTGGAGGATTATTCCAATGCACTAAACTATTACCGGAAAAGTCTTGATTTAGCTTCTAAAAAAGGCCATGTCCAGGGAATGATGGCAAATTACAATGCTATTTCTAATCTCTACAAAGATTTAGGGGATTACAAAAATTCGCTGCAATTTTATATCCTTTATGATGATTTGAAAGATTCTATTAATTCGGTTGAGGCAAAAAATAAAATTGCCGAAATGGAAGCCTTATATAAACTCGGATTGATGGATAATGAGTTGTCGAGAAAAAGTGTGGAATTGACTCAGCAGCGAAAACAAAAACAGATTTTTATTGCAGGTTCGGTCATTTTGTTGATAATCCTCTTTTTTGGAGTGTTAGCCTATAATCAAAAAAATATTGCAGAGAGAAAACTCAATGAACATAAATTAAACCTGGAAGAACTGGTTAAGCAAAGAACAGATGAATTAAATATTGAAATTAACGAACGAAAGATTGCGGAAGAATCAGACAAACTGAAGTCTGCGTTTATTGCAAATATGTCGCATGAACTTCGAACGCCTATGAATGCAATTATTGCATTCACGAATTTTATCAAAGATCAGGAACTTTCAAGAGAAAAGAGAGACGAATATATAACTTATATTACCACTGCCGGTGAGAGTCTTCTTCACTTAATAGATGATATTATTGACATTGCTAAAATTGATTCAAAAGAACTTAACATTAATAAGGCATCCTGTAACGTCACCTTATTATGTATCGAACTACTCAACATAAACAAAGAACTAAAAAACAGGAAAAACAAAGACGAAATTGATTTAATACTGAATCCGGTATGCATAAAAAATAATGTAATTATAAAAACCGATCCCTACAGGTTAAAACAGATTTTGAGCAACCTGCTGGAAAATGCATTAAAATATACCAATCAGGGATATGTAGAGTTTGGATTTGAGATTTCAGAGAAAGATATTCTTTTTTATGTTAAAGATACAGGACTGGGAATTCCCAGAGCAAAATTTCAATATATTTTTGAACGTTTTTCTCAGATTGATCACGCTATCGACCGACAATTCGGAGGAACCGGACTTGGACTTGCCATTACTAAAAATCTTGTGGAATTACTGGGAGGACAAATCTGGCTGGAATCAAAAGTAAACTTTGGGACAACATTCTTTTTTACCATTCCCGGTGAACAGGCAAATGTTGAACCTTTTATTGCAGAAGACACCCTTAAGAAAGGCAGTATTACGCCATTCTACGATTACGACTGGAATGGTAAAACCATACTGGTTGCCGAAGACGAAGAGCTTAATTACAAAGTGCTTGAATCGGCTCTTTGCAGGACCAATGCCAAAGTAGTGAGAGCCAACAATGGGTTGGAAGCTATTGAACAGATATTGGGAAACCATATTGATTTGGTACTCATGGATATTCAAATGCCCAGAATGGATGGTTATAAAGCTACCAAAGAAATTAAAAAAATTAATAATAAAATTCCGGTAATTGCCCAGACTTCCTTTGCTATGGAAGGCGAAAAAGAAAAGTGTATTATGGCAGGATGTGATGATTACTTGTCCAAGCCTTTGAATATTAATGCATTGTTTGGTACCATCAGTAAATTTATCAGTTGATTCCTTCTTATATCAATAATTCCAACTTTTTACAATCATAGGTTTAAAAAAATTTATATAGACCGTTGTTATCAAAAAAACAGATTACAACTTGTTGATAGGATAAATTACTATTAAATTCGCAATCATTTTATCAAGAAGTTGATGAACCAATGTTTATGAATGTTTTAAGTATTTAAAGTTGTTTTTAGATTATGATTAAAAAAATTTATTCTGTAATTGCAGGAACAGGCAGTTATCTTCCCCCTAAAATTGTCAGGAATGCTGATTTTTTAAACAATGAATTTTACGATGCCCTGGGAAACAGGATTAATTTACCAAACCAGCAGATTATACAGAAATTCGAAGAGATTACCGAGATAAAAGAAAGAAGATATGTAAATGAAGATCAGGTTGCTTCTGACATTGCATACTTTGCGGCTGTTGAGGCACTTGAGACATCAGGAATAGACAGGGAGACCCTCGATTATATTATTGTTGCCCACAATTTTGGAGATGTGAGATATGGTAGCAGACAGACGGATATATTACCGAGTCTTGCTTCCAGGGTAAAAGAAAAATTAGGCATTAAAAATTCCCGAACCATATCGTATGATGCCACTTTTGGATGTCCGGGCTGGCTTCAGGGAGTGATTCAAGCCGATTATTTTTTAAAATCAGGTGATGCAAAAAGAGCTTTGGTAATTGGAACCGACACTCTATCGAGATTATCAGATCCTTATGATCGCGATAGTATGATTTATGCAGATGGTGCAGGGGCAACCATTTTAGAAGCAGTTGAGAGTGATGAACCTGTAGGTATTCTTTCACACTCCATTCGCAGTGATGCCGATGGACAGACATATAATCTCTGGATGGGCAAATCAAATAATCCGGCTGTAGACAACAACGAATTGTTTATTAAAATGAACGGACGAAAATTATACGAGTATGCCCTGAAAACTGTACCGCAAGTGGTAAAGGAAAGTCTGGACAAAGCCGGCATCATGCTCAATAATGTGAAAAAGATTTTAATCCATCAGGCGAATGCTAAAATGGATGATGCCATCGTAAGCAGATTATTCAGACTTTATAAAGAGATTAAAGTCCCTAAATTAATTATGCCAATGACGATTTCTCAGCTTGGCAATTCTTCAGTGGCAACTGTTCCTACCTTGCTTAATCTTATTTTGAAAGGAAAGCTTGAAGGCCATATGCTGCAACCCGGAAACATTGCTGTATTTGTCTCTGTTGGAGCTGGTATGAATATAAATTCAGTTATTTATAAGTTTCCAACCTTTGGGTAAATATACAGGGGTGGGATAAATTCCATGATTTAAAATGATTAAATATGCATTGATAATTGGCACCGGTGGATTTGTAGGAAGTGTTGCCAGGTATCTTGTATCCAAATTTGTACAGGAAGCATCGCTTTCTTCTTTTCCTTACGGAACTTTTATTGTTAATATTATTGGTTGTTTACTGATTGGCATTATCCTCGGTATAGCGGAAAAGGGTACATGGATGACTCCCGAATGGAGATTATTTCTGAGTGTGGGTTTATGCGGCGGTTTTACAACCTTCTCTACATTTGCATCAGAAAACCTGAATATGATGCGTGATGGACAAGTCTACTATGTGCTGATTTATACTACAATAAGCGTTCTTATTGGTTTTACGGCAGTTTTTACAGGTTATATGACTTCTAAATTATTCTGATTATGTTTGAGAGCAAAGATATATCAATGTTGCGCATCTATGCAAGTACTACCGATAAAGTGGAGAATAAGCCTATTTATGAAACTATAGTTTTTAAAGCAAAGGAACGGCATTTGGCTGGTGCAACTGTATTTAGGGGTGTAATGGGATATGGCGTCACCAGCATTATCCATTCTTCAAAACTTTGGGAACTCACTGAGAAACTTCCTGTTATTGTTGAGATTGTCGACGAAACCGATAAAATCATTTCCTTTTTTGAAATTATCAAACCAATGTTGGATAAAATGTCCAAAGGGTGCCTTGTAACAATGGAAAAGGTGAACCTCATGTATCATAAATCGGGCAAAAAGACTTAACCTGTTTAACTCATTTTTTATACTCATTCGGATAATCCGTTTTGGATTTTGTAGCCCGAAATGGTAATACTGAATATTCCCGATTTTTTCTTTTAGAAAATTTCGATTTCTTCTCCATATAAATTTTCATCGGTATTCATATGTTTTTATTTTAAAAGGTTTTCTGTAATTTCAACTGCACTTTTTACCAGCATGGGACATAAATTCTGAAATAATCCTTCTTTTCCGGCTTTCATTTTTCCTTCCTGGGTACTGATATCTATACCCAGCAACTCTTTACAAATAATTGAACCATTCTGTTTTTTGAATTCATCATAAAATGCATTAATTAACTGATAAGTCTTTTCTCTTGATTGTTCATCTGAAGCAATACTCCGGCCGTATTTCAGGCCAATGGCCATCATTGCTCCGGTAACAGCGCCACAGGTTTCGCCCCGATATACCATCCCAGCACCAAAACCGGTTGCCAGCTTTAATGCATGGTTTTCATCAATATTATAATCTCTTGTAAAAGGAAGAAATGTGGATTGCGCACAATTAAAACCCGTTCTGAAAATCTGTACCGCCTGTTCAGATTTTGATTGAGGTAATCTAAACATCATACAGATTGCGGTGTCTGGACATAATTCAGAAAATTCAGCTGATTTTTTCACATCTTCCTGAACTTCATCTCTTTTTACCTTTTCCCAGCCCAGCTTTTCAAAATATGTTTCGGCAGAGGTTGTCAACAGATAAAGTTGATTCAGGCCATGAACCAATGATTGGGCTAGAATTGACTGATGCAGTCTTTTTCCTATCCCAGTGGTTCGGTAATTTTCAGCTACGACAAGTGAACGGAACAGCCCGGTATTACCGTATATTTCTAATCCGCATATGCCAATAAGCTCATTACCTTTAAAAGCTCCCAACATATAAATCTTACTATCCATGAGGTCAGAATAGGAAAGGTTGTTTCGTTTCAGAATATTTATTGCAGAAGCAATATGAACAGATTGAATTTTTGAAAGCAGAATATCATTCATGATATTTATAAAAAAAATGTTATTTCATTAGGATTGTATGTCGTGTTCTTTTTACCTTTAATTCTCTGCTTCTAACCTAAAAGATTGAAACAATATGAAATTGGCTAAGATAGTATTTATGTTGATAATTTACTTCCTGTTGCCGGGAATTCTTATTACCTGTAATTCCTCGTCTTTAAACAAAACAGGGGCTTTGCTTGAGGTGCAAAGTTGTTTGAACGACCCTTCCAATAAATATGTAACATATATCCCCTCACATTCTGAAGAATGTAAAGCGATGCCCCTGATTATCATCCTTGATCCACATGGGGCAGGGAGTTTTGCCATCAAACATTTTTTATATACATCCGAGAATTATCAATGTATGCTTGCGGCTTCCAATCTGGTTAAAAATAATTTCGAAGGTTTTATGCCCGCAATTGAGTCGCTTATTGCAGATGTTAGAAAAAAATATCCGGTCGGACCGGAAGTATTTATAGCAGGATTTTCTGGTGGAGCACGTATGGCTCTGACATATGCACAAAATCATAAGGTTGATGGAGTTATGGCATCCGGAGCATTATCCACTCCCGAACAGATTGCATCCATTCATGCAACAATATTTGCATCTGCAGGGCTGGCAGATTTCAATTTCCCCGAAGTTGCCACATATATTTTTGATGAGACCCATAAACCTTCCAATCTGAGGCTGGAAATAGTGGGTGACATACATGAATGGCCTGATTCTATGAATATTTACAGGGCTATGGGTTCGGTTATTTTTTCGGACAATCGGATGGAAAATAATTGTTTTCAAAAAAAGATTGCGATAAAAACATTCGCAGCAAGCAACAAAGCACTTGTCGATTCACTTTATAAGAGCAATTTGCTCATCAATACGCGTCTTGTGTGTGAAAATTTACTTGTAATTCCGAATCTTCCGGAAAAAAAGTTTTTCGAAGAAATGCTGGAATCCGTAAATAAGGACACAAAACTGCAATCGGAATTAATCCGGCTAAGGAAGAGTCTTGAATTCGAATATAAGGTGAGGGAGGCATATTATAGTGCATTTAATTCACAAGATAGCACTTGGTGGAAAAACGAGATTGAGGCGCTTAATTACAAAATATCTAATGCAGATGATGTTTATATGAAATATGCCTACCGAAGAATTAAAGCATTTCTTGGTATCGTTTGTTATTCAGTAACAAACAATGCATTAAGAACAGATAATCTGGTAACTGTGGCAAAAACACTCGAAATATACAAACTAGTCGAGCCCAATAACCCGGATATGTATTATTTTTCTTCATTATACGCATTAAAATGCGGCAATAAGAAGGTAATCAGAAATTATTTACAACTTGCAGTTAAGAATGGATTTGAGGATTTGGAATTAATCAGAAAAGAATTTCCGTCAGAATATACCAAAGAAATTTCCGATAAATAAATACAATATGCTGAAAATAGATTTGTGAACAGATAGTTCTTTTTGAGGAGTTTACCGGCAACAAAGAGAGCCTAATACAATCAGTATCACACCTGCGAGTATACCAGCCAATGCAAGCGATTTCTTCCGGATATTCCCTTCATTAAAAAATATCGCTCCCGAAACAAATGAAATTATCACACTGCTTCTTCGCATCACAGCAACTATAGCGATTAATGAATGAGGATCGGAAAGGCTGTAGAAATAAAGAAAATCAGAAACAGAAAGAAATACACCAATTAAAAAGATAAATGGACTCCATCTGAAGGGTTTGTTTTGTTTTCTTTTCGGATACCATACAAACCCTAAAAAGGGCAGTAATACTACCAACATATAAATTGAAAACCAGGTTTGCACTGCCATACGGTTGTAGTTACCCAAAAGGTATTTGTCGTAAAGACTACTGGCAGAACCGAGCATTGTGGCAATGATGATAAACAAGATCCATTTGTTTTTTGAAAAATCTATTCCTTCCTTTTTACCTGCCAGCGAAAACATATAGAAAAAGAATAAAACCGTGAGAATCCCTATCCATTGAAAAAAAGTAAATTTTTCAGAGAAAAGAACAAGTGCGCCAATGAGGGTCCAAACCGGACCTGTTGATCTGATGGGAATCACAACGGTAAGAGGCAACATACTTATGGCATGATAGGCAAAAAACCAGGAAGAACCTACCAACACTGACTTTAGAAAGAACATCCCATGCATTTCCAGGGTAATATGCGGCACATAGAAAAGACTTTTGTCAGGCAATATATTAGCTAACGACAACAGTAAAGGGATAGAAAATAAAAACGCTCCTGTAGCGCTTGCAATATAAAGAATAGGAATTACTGGATTATTTTTCAGGGAGAGTTTTCGCAAAATATCATAACCACCCAGAAATATAGCTGAAACGAGTGCAAAAACAATCCACATACCAAATTATAAGAATTGAAGCCGCGAAGATAATGCTTTAGGTTGCATTGTGCAATTTTATAAATTCTATAGATTCATTATTGCATGGTGTAGGTCTTATGTCAAATTTTAAGCATTTTCTATTGCATTATATTTTCAAATGAGACATATTTACAATATAATTTTAAATCATGTAATTATATGAAACGAGTTTTGATAGTTGACGATGATAAGGACCTCAGGGCTTCCATGGAGGCAATACTTGCCACAGAATTTTTAGTGTCTTCCGCAGCAGGTAAAGATGAAGCCTTAACCGAATTAAGAGGGAAAAACCGGCCCGATATTATGTTATTGGATGTTAAAATGCAAAGCGAACAGGAAGGATTTGAGTTTGCAGCTGAGATTGATAAGGATCCCGAATTGAAAAAAATTCCAATCATCATAGTTTCAAGTATCGAAACGCTATCATGTTCGTATGCTGCCGCTGAAATTGCCAGGGAGATGAGAGAAAAATACGGATATAGTAACCTTAATGTGCTTGTACTAAGAGCGGTAACTGGCGAAGTGGTAATCGATTTTAAATCAGATAAAAGTGATGTATCTGTTTGTATACAGGTATCAGGATTCCACAGCAAACCTGTACAACCCAATAAGCTTATTCAGGAGATCAATGCTGTTTTGGGAGACTAGCATAAATCTTTAAAAAGTGCCACGAATAATAAGAAGAATTGCAGGTAAAAGAGCAGACTGGCTTGTTAACCTAAGATGGATAGCATGCGCGTGTGTGATTATTGCAACATTTATTTCATCGGAATTTTTCCATTTTTCCATCCGTTCTACTGAGTTGTATTTTCTGGCCATTGTCTTACTTATTCTGAATATTATTTATAAAATTCTGGTAAACAAGATCAGGAAGAAAAAATATGAACATCTTACCGAACGAAAGATTTTAGTCTTTCAAATAATTACAGATTTGGCCCTATTAACCTGTCTGCTTCATTTTTCCGGTGGTGTTGAGAATCCATTTATCATTTATTATATTTTTCATCAAATGATAGCAAGTATTCTCCTGCCAAAAAAGACTGCGTATCTGATTGCCACTTATTCGTTGTTTTTGGTGGCACTTCTGGCATTTCTGGAATATTTCTCGATAATTCCCCATTATACCCTGGACGGATTTCTGAAGTATGGGTTTTACAATCATCTGAGTTATCTGGTTGGCACTGGTTTTGTGTTTGTTACAACTTCTTATTTTGTCGTTTACCTGACAAGTACCATATCTGCTCAGTTGAGGGATACCGAAAATTCATACCGATTGGCAAATATCCAGTTAGAAGAAAAAGATAAGGTTAAAGATGAATACGTATACAGATTATCTCATGATATTAAAGGACACATTGCTGCAATAAAAGGTTGTCTGGATGCATCTTCCATCCTGATGGATCCTGTTAAAATAAAAGAGTTTGATACAAAAGCCCTCAATCGAACGGAATTGCTTACTGAATTTCTCAAAAACCTGCTTAGAATTACCAGGTTGCGATTAAATAAGGAAAGCGAATTAACAAATTTTTCATTGAAAAATGTAATCGAAGAAGTAATTGGTTTAAACAGGGATTATGCATTAAGTAAGGAGATTTCATTTCATTTGGAAATTGATGACAATGAAAATTTATACACAGGAAACAGATTTTCCATTACAGAAGCCATAACAAACCTGGTTGTTAATGCTATTAAATATTCGAATAGAGGGGGTGAAGTGTTGATAAGTCTTAGATTTGAAAAGGATCATTTTATTTTTGAGATCGAAGACCATGGAATCGGAATTCCGGAAGAGGACAAGGGAAATATTTTTATAGAGTTTTTCAGAGCCAGAAATGCGGTTAAACTTAATAGCGAGGGGGATGGCTTAGGTCTCGCTATTGTTAAGCAGATTGTTGAAAATCATAAAGGTAAAATTACCCTGAAAAGCAAAGAAAACAAAGGAACCAAATTTATTGTAAAGCTTCCCGTTAACCTAAACCAATAATAACATTGATTTTGTATTGTGTTTAAAAGTGTCTGAATAAGGGTTCCCCGGAAGGCGGCGGTCTTCTTTCTTCCGTTGGCTCCTCTCCTGCATTCATTCTGAAATTCCTTAGATTGTATGTAAACGTAAGGATTGCATAACGTTGTAAAACATTTGATTTGATATCTTCTATATAAAATTCCGTAACATTTCTGCTCACATTGCTATTCTGATTTAAGACATCAAAAACGCTTAATTTGAGTTCACCTCTTTTGTTTTTAAACATTTTTTTACCAATGCTCAAATTCCATAAAACATAGTTGGCATTATAATTCTGCGATAAACCATGATAAAACTGTTGTCCGATATTTGACTGGAATGTTAGACTTTTAAGGAAAATCAGGTTTAATGTAAAGTTGGTATACTGGCTAAAATAATTATTGTTTTGATCATTCTGCAGGGAGTTTTGAGCTATATTATAATTGCTGTTAGAGGAAAGATTAAAATCTACTAAAGAACTGATATTGCTGCTTAAAACGATACCCAGACCAAAGGCATTATTATTTGAAATACTGTTATCACCATTTACCAATCCGGGAGTTTTTGTAAATAGATATGAGGTATTAAAGTTCAGGTTACTTTTCAGAGGTTTGAAGGGAAAACCAAACGTCGTAAAAAACCTGAAATTCCAATAACCGTTCATGTTTACGGGACTGCTGTATTGTACACCTTTATTTAAACTAATATCTCCGTTTAAGATGGTATCTGAATTGGCTAGAAAGTTACTGTTTGCTATATAATTGCTCACTGTTGAAAACCCTATCATAGAAAAAAATACCGAGGTTTTGGACGCGTTGGTAGAAGAGTATCGCAGAAAAAGATTCTGCTGATAAGCTTGTTTTAAATCAGGATTTCCGCTGCTTAACTGCAATGAATTTGAATTATCGAGCACATTTTGAAGCTGGTCAATGGTTGGAGCATTGGTACTGGTACGATAAAAAAGTCTGAGATTCTTGTTTTGTGAAATATTAAACCTTAGCATTGCATTCGGCTGAATGCTGTTGAAATAATGATGCAGTTCAGTTTGTATTGGAAATTTCTGATTATTGGTTAAGGTTGCATATTCATAATTTACACCAACTACGAACAATAAATTATTCTTTCGGTATCTGTATCCGGGTCCTATCTGATGTGCGATATAAAAACTTTTAAATGTATTTGATAATAAGGTATCTAAACTACTGTATTGATTTTCGTTACTGTTGAAATCAAATGTTTCATGATCCGAATTATTCCATGACATTGAAGTTCTGTAGTTAATTTCCAGCTGACTGTACTTTCCAATCGGTTCGGTGTAAGCAATTCTGGAAGAAACTGAATATCCCTCAGTTGGCAGTTCAGTCTGCTGATCAAGTGAATCGTAATGCGGAATGCTGGTTAAGTTATAGCCATTTTCAGCATATTTATCAGAAATACCATCACGTGTATTTATTCCTGTTGAAATATCAATTGAGATGGTTCTGCCAGGTTTCATAAATCTGTGCATGAACAACAGATCATTTGAAAAATTCAATGCGGTTAAGTCACTACTATTTTTATTTTGACTTTGTGTTATAAGGGTGTCATTTTCAAAGCTTTGACCTAAAGTAAAGGAATTAGAATTATTTTGCTGAATGCTTATACTTGGACGAATCATCAGACTATTCAAGGAATCGATGGCATAATCAAACCTGAAATTAATTCTGTGATTCAGATTTTTAATTATCGAATTATCCGTTTCATTATAGTTTTCTGCCGTTGAAAAATAATTCTGATTACTTGTTTGCTCGGTTTCATTTTTGGTATAGTTTACAAAATAACTACCGGTAATATTGATTTTCTTTCCCCATTTGTCTGAATAATTCAACCCAAGAGCCTGCGTTGTGGCTATACCGGGTTGCTGTCCGATAAGGAAATTTCCTATTTCACCACCGCCTCTGAAGGATGTATTGCCGCCGGATACGCCTCCGCCTGGCCTGAAATTTCTTCCACCTCCCGAAGGCCCACCCCTGAAGCCTCCACCTCCTCTGCGTTGATTACCGCCAACGACTCCGAGCAGATCCTGGCTTGAAAAATTCTGCTGATTTATATTGTTTGAGAGTCCGATGATTGAAAGGCGGCTGTTCCCTTTAAAGATGTTGATATTTCCGCCGGCATAATATTTATTATCGTTTCCATATCCGGCATATACTTTGCCAAATTGCCCGTTTCGCATATTGCTTCTGGTTATAACATTAATGGTTTTAGAGGTTTGACCATCATTAAATCCGGTAAATTTCGACTGATCGCTTTGTTCGTCGAAAATCTGAATTTTATCCACTATTTCTGCTGGCAGGTTTCGAAGCGTAAGTGTCGGATCCTGATCAAAAAAGGGTTTGCCGTCAACATAAACCTTCTGAACATTCTCTCCCTGTGCCTGAACCTGTCCGTTTTCAACTGTTATTCCGGGCATTTTTTTAACCAAATCCTCGGCATTGGCATCAGGATTTACCTTGTAGGCATCTGCATTTAACTGAAGTGTATCCTGAATTTGAGTAGCCCTTGGAGCTTCACCTACCACCTTCACCTCGCCAATTTTATTTACCGATTCGGATAAAGTGATTTCATGCAGATCGAGATTCTGGTTCTCTGCTTTTATAGTCTTTTTATAGGAATTATATCCTATATAGCTGACAATTAAGCTGTAATCTTTACTTGATCTGATTCCTTTAATATTAAAAGATCCTTCAGTGTCAGTTACAGCGCCATAAATTCCCTGACCATTAACCACATTTAGTTGCACTGTGGCTCCAATCAGGGGGGTATGATTAATACTGTCAGCTACAGAGCCTTTTATTGTAATGGTCTGTCCGTTAATCTTAACAATTGATACCAAAATAATTATTAAAAACGCAATGACAGAGTTTTTCATATGCATCGAAAATTCATTCGTAAACATAGAGCAAAAAGCAGGGATTTAAAAGTACAATCGGTATAAGCATACTTACAATTGATGAACTGGAATGATTTGGCGATGATTGGGTTATCTCTTAAAATAATCCGTTGTAGTTTATTCCTAATAGACGAATCGTGGACAGAACTAATCCTATGAAGAAAATATCAGATATATGTTGGCCAAAATTTTAAAAATATAAAGGGCTGATGTACAAACATCAGCCCCTAATATTATAATTTGTTCCAAATTTTATTTGACTATCAGTTTAGTAAATTGGGTCTTATCGCCAATACTAAGTTTAATGAGGTATACACCTGCAGAATATTTTGAAACTTCAGGGAAAACAAAATTATTTCCAGGTTGTACTTTTTTATCCATAAGCACTTCCAATTCTTTCCCTGTTATATCATTTAAGGTAACAATAGCCCTTTGTGTTTCAGAAGCATTAAATCTGATTGTGGCCCTGACAGTAGCCGGATTTGGAAATGCTACCAGGTTGGTATTGTCCAATGTATTAAGTTCAACATTGGTAATATGGGGGATAAGATTATAAGTCCATTCACAAGCTCTTTTAATAATAGTAAAGAATGCCTGGGTACCAAGATGTTGTAATTGATCTACTCCATTTATTCCCGGACCAACCATTCCCCAGAAAAACATATTATTTGGAAAAGTTGCCGAAGAGTCAATGGTAACCATTGTCCAGAAATCATCTTCAGAGGCGTATGCTTTGGTTTTTGCCAGTTTGGCTGAGTAAGGTACGTTTACTTCTTTAATGCTCACTGCCCTGGTAGCGGCTATATCAGTCCCGCTTGCATTTGACCAGGTTACTTCTTGTTCAGCATCGTATATTTTGGTAATGTAGTGAGTATTGTCTTTGATAACAATCACTTTCTCATCTTCAGTACCTGCATCGGTTGCAGCCTGATAAAATTCTGTTGCATTATCAGTAATCCATGCCCATCTGTCAGAACGCGGAGTGAATCCTTCAGTATTAACACATGGCAAAGGATAGTTATCTCTGGCACCGAAATTAGTCATATCCGATGAATTAACTGTTTCACTGATAAACACTCCGTCATTTCCGGTATAAATATCTGCGTTAGAAGTAGCATAATTGGGACTTGTAATATAATTAATTGTATAACCCCAACTCGTGAGGCTGTCAATCAGATCACGATCCATCTGAAAACCATCAGGTGGGTCTTCACGACCAATGTAGAGCAATGTTTTTTGGGCAGACACATATGCAGATGTAATCATCAGCATCATTAACAAAAAGAATAACTTAGTGTACAATTTTTTCATAATTAATTAATTTTAGATTTATAAATTATGGGAAATTATTCTAATCATATCTCTTAATTTGTTAGGAAGGATGGATATATTTTAATATTTGGGAATTCACAGATTTATTCATTGATAGTAAAAATTAGTTTAAAAATTGGAGTAAATGATATTTCATATAACAAATATAAATACAGTTTGTTAAAACAAGTCATCTTTATACAAGAATGATAATTTGTCCCCCTAATTCTGACGATTTAAACACCAATATTTGCACTTTAATTTATTAACTTCGCTAACAGAATTAATTAATTAACTAACTAAATTTATAGACTATGAAAAAATTATTTACTATTCTTGCTTTATTGACAGTTTATGTGTCCCTAAATGCACAAATTAATGTCCTTTATGTTACTAAGGATAAGTCTGCTTCATTGGATCCCGCTGCAGGGGCCGATCCTGTGCTGGCAATGCTTCAGGCTGATGATAATTTTGCGGTGACTGTAAATCAAGATGCAAGTACAGCTTTAGGCGATGTTAGTTCATATGATTTACTTGTTTTATGTGAAGCTTTAGGTTCTGGTGACGCTGTTGTTGTCAGTGCCAAGGGATTAGATATCCGTATGCTGAATATGAAAGTCTACGCCTATAAGACTGGAGTTTGGGATTGGGGTTCTCCCTCTGACGGTCCAGGCGCAGATATTCAGGTTGTCTCAGGAGCTGAAGCACATCCGATTTTTAAAGATGTGACGATAACCGATAGTAAGGTTACCTTATTCAAACGTACCACAGATGATAATGGTGCAACCGGTTCTAAAGCTACAAACTATGCTTCTGGTCTTGCTGCAATAACTGGTGATATTCAAAGACTTGCTTATCCTGATGGAGCTTTAGAAGCAGATGCAGTAAACATTCAGGCTTGTGACGATCCGGCAGCAACATTCGGTGGAACTGCTATTCCAAAAAAATATGTTTTGCTTGGTTTCAATTATGGTGCTATGGTTGCCGATGGTGCTACCAACCTTACCGATGATGGTACTTTGATAATTACAAATGCAATTCACTGGCTTGTAAGTGATCTTTTACCTTCAAGCGTGGAAAACAAATTCAGTCACAAACTCAATGCATACGGTATAACCGGAAATATTAGAATTATCACTGACAAACCTGTTGATGTTTCTATTTATTCAATTGACGGAAGATTAGTAAAACAGGTTTTGATTAACAGCACTTCTAATATTCCCTGTGAAAGCGGATTATATCTTGTGAATGTAGCAAATGCCGGAGTAGCTAAAGTTTATGTAAACAAGTAGAAGGAATTCAAACACTTTAAAAAAGGCAATGAGTAGCACTCATTGCCTTTTTTATTTATAACTTATAGGTTAACAGTTTTTTTAAGGAGGTTATGGGTGTGAATTAATTTCTTATAATGGGCTTTATGAACTGCCAATAAAGAAGTAAACAAGATTATTAAAACAGAGGAATATGCTTCACATTTTAATGATTGATTAGAATGTGCGATTTAGTCGCTAATCGATAAAATAAGAACTTATACTTTGGTGTTATATCGAATATTTTAAAGTAGTAGAGTCATTTCCAAACATAGAACGGTTATCACAAATTCGTAATTTAATGACATCGCTACTAAGTAGGTCATTAGAAACTTTACCTGCTTTTTGCAGCGGGAGTTCGGAATAATTGAATAGAAATGTGATGTCAATAGAAACTTGATTCGAAATCAATTCATCTTCTGGAAACCTCAAATCACCTTCTCTTCGAAACTTGCCAGGCGTGAGTTCGGAATGACTTTATGACATAATATAGCACTAATTTCTGTAATGGAATGATTTCAGATACCATCTTATTCTGTCACCTGTTATTAAATGCTTAAAAAAATTCTATAGTATAGGAGTCTGGAATGGATAATGTTCTCATTAATTCAATCCATAATTTAATGGAGCTTTTATTATCTATTTATTTTGCAAATACTTTGCTCAAAAAAAAACCTGACGGATATTTATCCGCCAGGTTTCTAAATATATAAATAACTTATGAACTAATATCCCGGATTTTGCCAGAATCCGCCTTCAGCGGGTCCATCAGTTTCATTTGTAATAGCATTCATTTGAGAAGAAGGAATTGGTCTTAAATAATGCTTGGTCGGATCAAAATCATCCTTTGATTTAGCATTATAAACTATTTGTGTTTCAAGAGTCTTTGTACGTCTCAGATCAAACCATCTTTGGTTTTCTCCTGCAAGTTCTCTTGCCCTTTCTTCAAGTATCAGGTTGAGATCAACCGAACTGACATCCATAGATGCTTCTTTGCCAGGGAATGCCCGTTTTTCTCTCAACGTATTTATCATACTTATAGCTTCTGACTGACTGCTATTCATAAGGGCTTCAGCTGCAATTAGATACATTTCTGAGATTCTGAAAATTGGGAAATCCCTGTATGTCCAGTAATCCTGAAAATTTGTATTAGCTGCAGCTTGCCCATCGGTATCTTCAAATTTCCGCAACATGGGATAGAATGCTTCACCGTTAATACTTGAACCTGATTGTGCAGCAGGTCCTGGCCTTCCCAGACCATATATCATTTCAGGATCTGCGAAGAAGAGATCATTTAAATCAACTGCTTTATACCTGGTGCTTGCCCAGGTTCTTTTTTCCGGAGTAAGATCTTCTTTAGATATATAAACTGCAGTATCTGCCATATCCGGATACGCACATTTTTCAGGGGCGCTAAATCTATACTTTGGTACCACATTCGGATATTTTAACCAGGCAGTCCTGAAAGTTCCACTGTAACGTTGATCCATTGATTCATCATAAAGTCTGAGCAGATAAGGAGTTGGACCATATCTTCTGTATCCCATTCCGTATCTAACATAAAATTGACCGACATCATTATGGACTAATATAGAATCACTTTCTGTAGTATACCAGTTATTTACGTCTGGTTCGCCTGCAACACGCTTCAAGACATCTGCAAGGGATGGTCCGCCAACATCATCGGTCAAATTATTCCAATTTGGAGTATAATACAGGTGCATTGCATTTCCTGAACCCAGAGCAGCGGATCTTGGTTGACGTTGAATTTGTGGAGCCCAGTTCACAGGATCACCATTTGCGTCGGTTTTTAAGCGTAATGGTAAAAAGTTATATGATTGTGCAGTTCCATAATCCTGATAATAGTCAATTGCCCAGATAAATTCATTATTGGTCGATGTGGAACTTTTAGCCATATCCCATACATCATCATAATTAGCATATAATGATTTACCTGAATTAGCTATTACTGCCTGTGCTTCTGTAGCAGCAGTAGCATAATATTCAGTGTGGCCGTAATAAGGACTTGCATAATACAAAGCCAATCTTGCCTTAAATGCTCTTGCAGCCCAATAGGTTACACGTGAACTGGGTTCAACTGTGGGATCAAGATTTTCAATCGCAAAATCAACATCTTTAAACATCTGGGTATAGATTTCATCTACCGTATTTCTCGTGGGAGTGGTAGAAGGAGTTGCAACAGGTTCAACATTGAGTTGAACAGCCCCCCATGTTTCTACCATGTGCCAGTAATAAAATGCTCTTAAAAATCTGACTTCAGCTATTAATCTCGTTTTCTTTGCTTCAACAAGATCAGAAAGATTAACATATTTCTCAGCCGTGTTACACAGGTTAATTGCAGCGTACAGTAATTCCCAGTATTCATCTAGACATGGATTGTTATCGGTATAATCTGAACCCGGATCAGCGGTCAGATTAGAATAATCATTCATGGCTTCCATTTTACAGTCGGCAGCAGAATACCATAAATCGCTACCAGCTTCGGCTAGACCAATACCACCTTCTCTGCCATACCATAAGCGACCATAAGAGTAACATACCGCAACAAGTCCATCCAGAGATTCTTCAGTGGAGTAAACAATATCCTCGGTTTTTCCTGTTTTATTGGTTTCATCGAGGAAATCTTCACAAGAGCCTAATATTAAGGCAACTGCGAACAATATAGATAAAAATATTTTTGATTTCATTTGAATGTCATTATTAATTTAGTTATGATTAAAATTCAACATTTAAGCCAACAATAAATTGTTTTGCTAATGGGAAATTCAAACCTCCTCCAACTTCAGGATCATAGTTTTCAATTCCAGAGAAAGTAAACAGATTTTTACCTGTTGCATAAATAGTTAAATTAGACATGAATATCTTGCTTGATATTTTTTTAGGTAATGTATATCCAAGCGTTATTTCTCTTATTTTAACATAGGAACCATCAAGGTACGAAAGTGCCGTATTATAGTTTGAATTACCTGTTCCAGTTGAATAATACCGGGGAAAAACTCCGGAAGTATTCGTCGGAGTCCATGCGTCTACGTATGGACCATTTTCAACATCCAGATTAGCAGGCTTATAAGATCTATAGAAATTATATTGTAAATACTGACCTATACGACCATAAATCAGAAACGATAACTTCCAGTTTCGGAAATTGATAGTATTATTGATACCGAAAGTAAATTTTGGCACCCTGCTGTATACTACCCTGTCTTCATCATCAAAAACTCCATCATTATTTACATCTTTCAATTTGATATCACCGGGTAGAAACTTATTGGCTATCATTGGTATTTTACTTCGTTCGATAGAATCACCGGCGGTCTGTTGTTGCGCTACATATGCATATTCTGCCTGCAAATCAGATATCTGATAGATACCCTCATACTTATAATCATAGAATGCACTAACAGGTTCTCCAACTCTGTGAATCTGGTTTGTATTATAGATTTCTTCTTTCGTATCCCTGTTCAATGAAGTAATCTTGTTTTTGTTCATACTAAAGTTCCAATCGGTTGACCATTGGAAGTTTTTAGTGGAAACATTTCTTGTATTGATATACACTTCAATACCGTTATTCTGTGTGCTGGCAATATTGGCCAATACCTGCGGATAGACAGAAGTAAGTGGCAAAGGAGTCTTAAATAATAAATCAGTGGTTTTGGCGGCATAATAATCAATTGATCCATTAATCCGGTTATCAAAAAATCCAAAATCCAGTCCGATATCCGATGTTTTAGTTGTTTCCCATCTTAAATTTTCATTACCTAGTGTAAATGGGAAATATGAGGAATATGTGCTTCCATCATCAAAAGAATAATAAATTAAGTCATTGCCAACTGCTGTAATTGTTTGATATGGAATAACGGCAGCATTGCCAGAAATTCCCCAGCTCAATCTTAATTTAAGATTTGAGATAACTTCAATATTTTTAAGAAATTCTTCCTGGTTAATTCGCCATCCTATTGATGCTGATGGAAAGTATCCCCATTTATTTCCTTTAGCTAAAACCGAAGATCCATCGGCGCGCATAGTTGCCTGAAGTAAATATTTTTCAGCAAATTTATAATTGACACGTCCAAAATAGGATAACAATTGTTTTTGAGCATATGTACTGCCGGGCTTTAAAGCTGCAGGATCAATTCCTGCCCAATCATAAAATTCTGTAGTGGCCACTGTTTGTCCGGTGCCTAATAATGAATAATACTCAGTGGCATCTGCAAGAACAGAATTTCCCAATAATCCCTGTATCTCATGCCTGCCAAATTGCTTTGTATAATTCAGGGTATTTTCCCAGGTATATGCCCATTTGTACTGATGTTCAATCTGCGTTAATGCTTCGTGAACTGCAACTCTTCTCAAACTATTTGGCCCTTCATATAATCCCGTTTTAGTGTTAGAAACGTCAATACCCAAATTAGTTTTTAACGTAAGTCCGTTTAAAATCTGCCAGCTGACATACGTGGTACCGAATAAACGATTTGAAACAATCTCATTAATGTATGCCCCAGGAACTTCGTCAAGCATAGGATTTGGTTGAGCATAAGTAAATATTAAATCAGGAAATTCACGATACGTACCATCGTCATTATATAGAATTCCAATTGGACCTGTTTTAAGAGCCTGATTAAATATGCCTGAATTTCTTCTGAAATGGTCTTTTCTTGTAAACAATACATCTGCTCCAACCTTAACATTTTTAAAGATCGAATGATCAATACCTAATTTAACATTATAACGTTTTAATTTATCATTCTCAAGAAGACCCCGGTCATTCATCAAACCTAATGAAAAATTCATACTGGTTTTGTCCTTACCTGAGGTCATCCCCAGTTCATAATTATCTGTAACGCTGTTATTAAAAATCATGTCCAGATAATTCAAACTGACACCTTCATCTATTAACTGACGAAATGTAGGATCTGTGGAAACAAGGTAAGCTGGGTTATCCACTCCTGCATCTGCCATTAATTGATCAACAGTAACAGTGCCAAAAACTGACCAGGGGTCAGGATTTGCTGACGGATCCCAATTTACTGCTCCGGTATTCGCATTGTAAATATTTCTAAATCTATAAGCACCATATTCTGCGTCGGCAGCAAGTTTTTCCACTCTTTTTTGAACAAATTCATCAGCATTTTGAATATGGGGAATGAATGTGGGTACGTTATACGACATATAAGAATTGAAAGTAACTTTAGATACTCCATCCTTACCTTTTTTGGTGGTAATGAGAATTACTCCATTTGCTCCACGCGTTCCATAAATAGCAGTAGAGGAGGCATCTTTTAGTATTTCCATAGATTCAATATCCGAAGGATTAAGATCAATCGTAGAGCCGTACGCAATTCCATCTACGAGAATCAGCGGGGAATTACTGGCATTAATAGAACGATCACCTCTTAAGGTAACACTAAAGCTTGCACCGGATTCACCAGAGTTTTGATACAAGTCTAGTCCGGCTACTTTTCCCTGCATTGCCTGTATTAAATTAGAGGATTTGGTTGCAGCAATCTCATCCTGGCTGACAGAAGTTACAGCGCCCGTCAGGTCGCTTCTTTTCATAGTTCCATACCCTACCACTACTACTTCATCAAGTTTATTTAATTCGGGAACGAGTGCTATGTCAATTACAGTTTTGCCCGCTACAACAGATTTCTCAGAAAGATAACCGACATAAGAGAACGCCAGGGTTGCCTGATCAGAAGGTACCTGGATTGAATAGTTGCCATCAATGTCAGTTATTGTACCTGTTTGAGTTCCATCGATGATAACATTTACGCCTGGCAATGGTTCCCCGGTATCACCATCAGTTACCTTACCAGTCACTGTTCTCTCCTGCGCATACAACTGTATGGCACAGAAAACAAATAATGGAATTAATAATAGTTTTTTCATAGTTTTTAATTTACTGATTTTATTGTTGTTTAGTTATAATTAAGGTTTTAAATATTTTTGCAGCAGATTGGAAAAGCATTTTGATATCAGAGGATACTTCATGGGATACAATATTAGTTCTTCCTCTTTAAAAATAAGGTATCTAAATTATCTAAAAAAGGGTGATAGATTATCATAAAGCCGATGAATTTAGTGAAATTAATCATAAGAACCATAGAATTTAACATTTTAGATGTTAATGTAATTTATTCAGGGTTATCAGCTCTCCATTGCGTATGACATTTTTCAATTCAATTTCCCCTATATCTTTTAAAACACAATTCTTCTTGACACCTGAGAAATTACATTCGGATATTTCTATATCATCAATGCAGGTTAACCCCTGAATCCCTCGCAAATAGATTGCGTATTGAGCCTGCTTTGATATTACATTTGAAATATATATATTTTTTACCAAAGGCGGGAAACTTCCCTGACCTTCTTCGGGTTCATACAAACAGTCAATTTTAATTACGGCCTCTCCAACCTGACCGATGGTAATATTTCTTATAAAAATATCTTCTATGATTCCCCCTCTCTGACTATTCGTTTTTACACGAATTGCCCTTTCGAGTTGTGGACTGCTCATTTCACAATTTTCTGCAAAAATATTCCTGCATCCTCCGGATATTTCACTTCCAATAACAATACCTCCGTGACCGTTTTGCATCTTGCAATTTCGAATAATAACATTTTCTGTTGGTTTATTCCATCTCCGGCCATCTGCATTTCTTCCCGATTTAAGCGCAATGCAATCGTCGCCGGTGTTAAAATAGCAATCCTCTATCAGGATATTCCGGCATGATTCCGGATCACATCCATCATTATTGGTTCCGTTACTATTTACCTTAACACCTCTTATGGTAATATTTTCAGACAGAAGAGGATGCAATACCCAAAAAGGAGAATTCTCAATAGTAACGTCTTGTATCAGAATATTTTTACAATTGTACAACTGGATAAATGGCGGTCTGAGATAATGACCTTCACCCATTTGTCTGTTTTCAACAGGGGTTTGATCGGCATTAAACTTTGTCAGAAGAGGTCTGCCTTCTGGCAAAAGCTGACTGGGTTCACCGGATTCCCATCCATAAAAAGTTATACCTTTCCATGGCCACCAGTGGTTGGTATCTGCCTGACCGTTTAGTTTTCCGTTGCCAGTTATAGCTATATTTTCAAGGTCTTTTCCATAAATTAATGGAGAATAATTATAACAATCTATTCCCTCCCATCTGGTCAACACCACTGGCAAATAGTCAGACGGATTGGTAGAAAAATTTAATATGGCTTTATCTTCCAAATGAAGTCTGATATTATTTTTCAAATGAATTGCCCCCGTTAAAAAAGTACCTTCGGGAATCAATACTGTACCTCCACCTTTAATACTTGCACGATTAATAGCATTAGCAATTGCAATGGTATTCAGTGTTTTATTATCAGGAATTGCACCGAAATCCAAAATATTAAATATTTTATCAGGAAATGTGGGCTCCTTTATCTGTAAAAGGATACTATCTGTTCTGTTCCAGGCATCAATTAGTACCGGGTTTTTATTTGGATTGAAACAACAGATAAAGAACAAGCCAACAATTGTGATTAAAATTATTAAAGTAGGTCTCTTCATAAATAGTATCTGCGGTTATTATCATTTGGATATTCAGAGTTCTCAATTATCAACTTAAATAGCTATTTCATAAGTAGTGTAATAATTCAATAATGTGTAGAAATTTATGAAGGATAAAATTAAGACTGAAATGTAAATTGATGGGTAGACAAATCATCAAATTAGGGTTGATAGATTATCATTAATCAGGGAAGCGTATTCATTAATACTTTTATTCTGCATGGCGGAGAATAAATATATTATATTTTCGTCGTTTGACTGGATTGCGATACTCTGTGATATAAATAAAAAAACCCCGCTGTTAAAGCGGGGTTTTTTTTAAAGGCGATAATTATTTTTTAATAAACTTATTAATAAATAATACTCCGTCAATTTGGGTGGTAATTATGTAAATACCATCTTTAAATCCTGTCAGATCAATATCTAATCTTTCAGTTTTTGCAATGGTCTGGTAAACTACCTGTCCAACAACATTCATTACTTTTACGGGGGCATTAGGTTTCAATCCCGTAACAGTTACAAAGTCAATTGCCGGATTCGGGTACAAATTAAGAGTATTTGTATTAGTCAAATTTTCTTCAACTGATACTACATGACCCGTTACTGCAACAGTATATGTCTTGGTAGTTGTTTTGTTGTCTGCAGTAACCACGATTGTAGCAGTATCACCAATAGACTTGGCTCCTGCACCGGTGACGGTAGCATTTGGATTTGCCATAGCTGTAATCATTACAGAGGCTGAATCCATTGGTATTTCCAGTGTATAACTGGCTGTTGAAGGAGCAAATGCCGGTGTCAATGTACCGAAAGCAGCAGTCAGGCTTACCAGGTTTGCATCATTCGATACAGCTGGTGCCGGCAGACCAATTATATGTGCTATCTCGGCAAAGTACACTTTCTTACCTTCGTCAGTCAACGGGAAGAAATGAGCCGGACCTGCAGCATCGTTACCCATACCGAAATATGTTCTCTGACCTGATGGATAATCTTTAGCACCAGGATAGAATTCACTAAGCGGTGTAAACCTAGCAAAGTAAACTTTGTTGACATCCTTCGCCAGTACTGTAGCATTGGTAAGAATAGTGTCATTAAGTGCAAGGTAGTCATCACCCGTAATAGACCATGGTATTGAATCTCCACTGAAGGTTACATCGGCAAATACCGGATCGCTGGTCATTGTGGAATGAGCATAGATAATTGAATCAAGTGGTGAATTTATCTGCATAACTGAACCACTGTTAAACCAATTCATCCTGTTGTTTCTTGATGCCCACTGAGTATTAAGAATCAAAGGAGCCTTAATTGCATTCCAGTATGCCTTGTCTGGAGCGTCAAAATCTCCACTGTTAGGACTGCGGCCAATGATTATCAAACTTGCGGTATTCAGCCATGTTCTGGTAGCTGCTGTTTGAGCTGCCAAACCACCTGAAGCTGCAGGATTGAACACATCAACCTTATAACCCAACTTGTTTAATGTGTCGATCTGAGTGCTGTCACGACCGTCCGGAGTTATGAAGATAATATAATTATTAGGTGCTTTCGGAAGTTCCAGCATTCTGTCTATTTCAGCCAGATAAACTGCTTTTCCTTCATCCGTCAGAGGGAAGAAATTAGCAGTATCGGTATGATCATTACCAAAACCAAAGTATGTTCTGTATCCGCTTGGCCTGTCGAGTGATCCGGTATAAAACTCTACGTAAGGATCAAACCTTGCATAGTATACCTTATTTACATCCCCGGCAAGAATTGTAGCATTTGTCTGAATGGTATCATTCAATGCGAGGTAATCATTAGGCGTTAAAGACCAGGGTATTGAATCTCCGTCAAAAGTAACATCTGCAAAGACAGGATCGGTTGTCATTGTTGAATGTGCATAAATGGTTGAATCCGCAGGTGTATCTACATGATCAGCTGTTCCACTGTTAAACCAGTTTATCCTGCTGCTTCTGGCATCATACTGTCCATTAAGAATCATTGGAGCCTTAATTGCATTCCATACAGCCTTATCAGGAGCATCAAAATCACCACTACCAGGACTACGTCCGATAATAATCAGATTTGCCCTGTTTAACATATTAATCACATCTGGAGTCTCTGCTGCAATACCACCTGTAGGATAGTATTTCGTCACCATAAAGCCTTCGTCTTTCAGCCACTGAATCTGCGCTACGTCACGATCATCCGGAGAAAGGAATACGATATTATTGGCTGGTGCTGCTGGTAATGCAATCAACCTTTGAATTTCAGCTGCGTAAACTTTCATTCCCTCATCAGTTAGCGGGAAGTAGTGTATCGGACCTGCAGCGTCATTTCCCATACCAAAATAGGTTCTGTAACCGTATGGTCTGTCAAATGAACCGGGATAAAACTCTACATAAGGATCAAACCTTGCAAAGTATACCTTATTGACGTCCTTAGCAAGAATTGTAGCATTTGTTTCAATGGTATCATTAAGTGCGAGGTAATCATCCGCTGTTATCGACCATGGAATTGAGTCTCCGTCAAATGTAACTCCGGCAAATGCAGGATCACCTGTCATTGTGGAATGAGCATAGATGGTTGAATCCAGCGGTGAATTTATCTGAACACAACTTCCGCTGTTAAACCAGTTCAATCTGCTGTTTCTTGAAGCCCATTGTGTGTTGAGTATCAAAGGCGCGGTCAGACCGTTCCAAACTGTTTTATCAGGTGGATCAAAATCGCCGCTGTTGGGGCTACGGCCAACTATAAGAAGGTCGGCACTGTTCAGCCAGTCAATGGTTGATTGTGATTGTGCTGCAAGGCCTCCAACCGGATAGTATTGAGTTACGTTATATCCCATTCCTTTCAACCATGCAATTTGTATACTGTCATTGTTATCATCAGACAGGAAAATGATAGAAGGTGCTTCGCCGGCAAAAAGACTGTCAGGTATAGCATCACCTTCACCGGGAGCATATACTCCTGTAGTATCAAATATCATCCAGTCAACCATACCGCCATAACTGCTTGAAGAACTTCCATCTCCCCACTGGAGGTATAAGTCTGCAACTGTGGCATTTCCAGTATCAATCATAACAGGGGTTACATCTTCGTCAACATATACCTTAACTGCCGAATCATTGGCAAGTGTTACCCTGACAATATGCCATTTCGTCATATCAAGATCATAATTGAGATTATTAACTGTTTTATCCGGATTAATTCTATTATCTTCAAGCCGGATATCCGCTCTAACTTCCCCATTTCGTAATGTGAAGTTTAAAGTATACGTTGTATCGCTCATATCAGCTCTTACCCTGGTAACAACAGTGATACCTTTTAAATTGGTATTTAAACTAGCCCTCCAGTTGAAGATTTCTGAATTACCAACGAGATACTTGTAAAGTTTATTTCCTGCAATTACAGGGTCATTAACAATGGTGTCAATCAATGCTCCTGCACCGTTTACATTGAATACGGAATCAGGTGACACACTGCCGTCATAGACAACCCATTGCTGGGCATGAACAAACGCAGTCATGCCTAATGCTAGTAAAATAAGTAGTAAGCTTTTTTTCATAGTTTGTTGAATTTGGTTAATAATAAAAATTTTTCGTTTAATATTTATTTTTCGAGAACAATAGCTGCAAGAATAAATGGGGCAACGCCTTTGGCGTCATTATCGACTCTTTTTTCGTGTATATAATACTCATAGCTTCCGTCACGATAAGGTTCACCTCCCAAACCAGCCGAACCGCAAATGTTTGTCATAACCGGTAAACCATTTTCGCCTGTAAATATAAAATTTTTTATCATAGAATCGAAACATTCTTCAGAAAAATCTAAAAATTTTTCAGGAAGATAGCCTTTTTTCGCACCTTTTGCAAATGCATAAGTGAACATAGCTGAGCAGGAAGCCTCTAAATAATTTCCTTCAACACCTTGTTTATCAATGATTTGATACCATAGTCCGGTCTCTTTGTCCCGATAGGTTAACAATGCTTCTGATGTATTATTTAAAATTTGTATTAAGGTATCTCTTGTTTTATAGTCTTGGGGTAAATATTCAAGCACATCTACAAGTGACATCATATACCATCCCATGGCCCTTCCCCAGAATTCCCGCGACTGCCCTGTTTCGGGATTACACCACCGCTGCGACCTGGATTCATCCCAGGCATGATACAATAAACCGGTCTTGGGATTTAACGTCTTATAATATATAAGTATCATTTGATGAGAAAGGGTATCAAACCATTCCGGTTGATTTAATTCCCTTGCATATTGTGCCAGAAAGGGTGATGCCATATATATTCCATCCAGCCACATCTGCCAGGGATACTTTTTCTTGTGCCAGTACCCACCGGTATGGGTTTCGGGCTGATGTTTCAATTGTTTTATAATCGTATTGATAGCTATAAGGTATTTTTCGTCACCTTTTCGCTTGTAAACGGTTATTAATCCTTTTGCAGGATTTACATTATCAAGATTATAATCTTCAAGGGTGTAAGTGCTTATAATTCCATCATCCTGCACAAAATAATCGATAAAATCTTCATGGTATTTAGAATATTTTTCATCAAGATATCCAAGCTTATCTATGGCTTGACCAAGCATGGCAATGTCATATTGCCATCTGATGGAATCTGGATGATTATAATTGCAGAGACTATCGAACCTTTGCATAGCAGCATCTGCCATCCGGATGGACCAATTGCCTGAATTTCCGGTACTTCCATGTTTTTGTGAATGACAACAGACCAAAAAAATAAGTAGTATAGAATAAATTATATATTTCATTAAGCAAAGGGTGTTAATGTTAAGGTTAGCAAATTTAGAGCAGTCTTATTTTAAAATAGGTAGACAAATTATCGGATTATGGTAGGTAAATAGTTATTCAGAATTATCTGTATCGGAATTTTTTTACCACATTTTTTATACCTTTGATGGCTGATATCACCCTATGATTACTATGAAGTTTGATATATTTCAGTTTTTAAAACCCCAATTGAAATTATTTTTTTTCATCGGATTATTTATTTGTTGCGCTCAGTTTGCTAAGAGTCTGGAAATAGAAAGATTTGAACATCTGGATACCCGATCGGGCCTTTCTCAGAATAATGTGTTAAGTATGTTCTGTGATCATCAGGGTTTTATGTGGTTCGGTACCATGGATGGTCTGAACCGTTTTGACGGAATTAATTTTAAAATATTCAAATCGGAAGAAGGGGAAAAGAATGCACTCACACATAACAGGATATCTGGTATATGGGAAGATTCGCTTGAAATATTGTGGGTGAAAACCTATGAGGGATATTACCACTATTATATTCCTGAAAGCGAAGAATTCATAACTTTTCCGTTTTATAATAAATCTCTGGAAGAAAAAAACAGTATCATAAACTGTAGTTATCAGCCTTCAAAAGATGAGATTTGGTTAGGTTCCAGTAACTCAGGCGCATATTATTTACTATACGATCCAAAAGATAAGAGATACAAAACTTCCCAGTTTTTAAGCAGAGGATTAAGCAGTATAACTAACAATACAGTAAATTTTATTATTGGAGATAATAAGAATAACCTATTTATTGGTACGAACAGAGGATTAAATCTTCTTAAAAAATCCGAGCTCAAAAAGGAATCCCCTTATTTCAATCATCTTTATGCTAATTTTCAATTTACAAGCGCCGAACTCTTTGATGGGTATCTTTATTTTGGTACAAAAAAAGGTGGTATTTTATTATACAATCTAACTACACTGAAATTTGAAAAACCACAGAATGTATTAAAACATTTAAACGGAATTGAGATTAAAACACTTATAAAAACCAAAAAGTCGGGACAATTAATTATCAGTACAAAAGAAAATGGACTATTTTTATTTAATCCTGCAGATAATAGTCTAAAATCTTTTAATACCTATGGTCATAACGTAATCACAGTTTTTGAAGATTCATATGGTATCATCTGGATGAAAACAGAAAAATTCGGAGTAGTTAAAATCAATCCGTTTAATGGGATAAGCAGGCATTTTGTTATGACTCCGAAAGAAATCGAACCGGTAATAGACGATGAACGACCCTATTTTTATGAGGACCATGAAAAAAATCTCTGGATAGGGATACATGGAGGAGGACTAGCTTTGTTTGACCGGCAAAATGATTCTTTTGTTTTTTACAGAAATATTCCGAATTCACCTTATACCATCAGTTCAGATTTTGTGCATTGTATTTCCGAAGATAAATCGGGTCTTTTATGGGTGGGAACAGGTCAGTTTAACGGGGGGATAAACAAGGTCGTCATATCAAATCCTTCCTTCAGGCAAATACTGCCAAAGCAGAAACTGAATAATCTTGCAGACAATGTGGTTAGGTGTGTTTATCAGGATAGTAATGGATATTTCTGGATTGCCACAAAATCGGGCATTGTGTACATTTATACTCCGGATTTCAAATTATATAACACACTGGAATACCTGCCTTTGTTAAATTCCAAATTGCCAGGTTACAATGTTTACACGATTATGGAGGATAACATAGGCTATATCTGGATGGGCTCCAAAGGAGGTGGTATTGTGGTAAGTTCAGTCCCCTTGTCTGATAACCCTGATTTTTATCGTAAAATCAGGTTTTATTCTTATAAAAATATCCCCGGTGACAGCACATCGCTGTGTCATAACTTTGTATATTCAATTTTTCAGGATTCAGAAAGTAAGATTTGGATTGGCACCTATGGCGGCGGATTGAGTCTGATACGTTCCCGCACCAGAGACAGAATTTATTGCAGAAAAGTAAACACCGGAAACAGTACGTTGTCAAGTAACGATATCAGATATATATATGAAGATTCAAAAGAAAGACTATGGGTGGCCACAACATTCGGGCTAAATCTGTTGGAAAACTTATCGGCAAAAGATGACACCCTGAAATTCAGAACCTTTTTATATGATCCCCAGGATATCAATACGATCAGTTATAATGATATTGTACATATTTTCGAGGACTCTGAACACAATCTTTGGTTTGCAACCTTTGGAGGCGGAGTTAATTTTTTAACAGGTTTAACTAATCAGAAAGCTACATTTAAACATTACAGGAAAAGCGACGGACTGTTAAATGATGCCGTTTTTGCAATTCTTGAAGATCAGGATAAGGGAATATGGTTTAGTACAGAAAAAGGCATCTCAAACCTTGACAAAAAAAAGGGCACATTCGAAAATTATGACAGCAATAGCGGGCTTTTTTCGGAAAATTTTTCAGAAAATACCTGCTGTAAAACGGCAACAGGTAAATTAATCTTTGGCAGCATAAATGGCATATTGGTAATTGATCCTGAACAGATTAATAAATCGAAATACATTGCCCCCGTTGTAATTACCAATTTTCAGCTGTTTAACCGCACCGTTGATTTTCGCGATCCTGAGGCGCCCATAAAACAATCGGTTGAATCATTAGATTCAATTGTTTTAAAATATTATCAAAACAGTTTCAGTTTCGAATATGCAGCGTTAAGTTATTTTGCTCCCGACCAGAATAAATATGAATTTATATTGGAAAATTTTGATAAAGACTGGAATATTGTGGGAAATCAGCGAAAGGCTACGTATACGAATTTATTGCCCGGACAATATATTTTCAGGATTAGGGCAGCCGGTTGGGACGGCATGATGAATCAACATCCAACATCAATTTTTATTAAAATACTTCCTCCCTGGTATAAAAGCAGGTGGGCTATCATTATATACTTTGTATTGATTTCACTTATAATCTACATTTCATGGCGTGTATTTCTGAATTATTACAGGCTTCAGAACGATTTGAAAGTAGAACGACGGGTCAACGATATTAAATTACAGTTTTTTACCAATATCTCTCACGAAATCAGAACTCCATTGACACTTATTCTTGGACCTATTGAAGATATTAAATCCATTAAAAATCTTCCTGTAATGTTGGCTGAAAGAATTGAAATAATGGAAAGGAACAGCAAACGAATGTTAAGACTTATAAATCAGTTATTGGATTTTAGAAAAATTCAGAAAGGTAAAATGAACCTCAAAATCCAGGAAGTTAATCTCGTTTCCTTTGTTAGAGAAATTTTTATACATTTTACTCCAATTGCAAAACATAAAAATATTGCATTCGATTTTCGGTCAGTGGAAGAATCGATCCTTGTTTTTGTGGATCCGAATAAATTTGATTCTGTAGTTTTCAATATACTTTCGAATGCATTTAAATATACCCGGGAGAATAAATCAGTAACCATCGAAGTTTCCAGGATAGACTCTGAATATGCTGAAGTGGTTGTTTCGGATGAGGGGCCTGGTATACCTCCCGAAAAACTTAATGTCCTTTTTCAACGGTTTACACCGCTTTCCGATTCAAATTCATCTCTGGAGGGAACCGGAATTGGACTTAATTTATCCTATGAGATTATGAAACTTCATAAAGGAGAAATCTTAGTGGAAAGCGAAGCAGGAAAGGGGTCATGTTTCAGGATTCGGGTAGTCTTGGGAAAAGATCATTTTAAAGACATGGAAATAAACCCACATGCAGAAGCAGAACAAATGAAACATACTACTGAAATATCCCTGGAAAATACCGACAATGGGATTTTAAAGCCGATATATAATGCAATTAATACTGTTCCAAAAATACTGATTGTTGAAGATAATACCGAAATTATTCTTTATTTACACAAAATACTCTCCGGTTTTTTCGAACTAAAATCTGTTGCAAACGGCAGGGAAGGTTTGGAAATTCTTGATCGTTTTCATCCAGAAATAATAATCACAGATGTTATGATGCCTGTGATGGATGGTATTGAAATGACAAAGCTGGTTAAAAGCCATATCGAAACATCTCACATTCCTATTGTTATGTTGACTGCAAAATCTGCCATCGAAGATCAGATACTCGGTGTAGACTCGGGTGCTGAAGCTTATATTTTAAAACCTTTTAATGCAGGTTACCTGATGGCAGTTCTAAAAAATATTCTCAAACAGCGTGAATTTGTCATTCGCAGATATAGCGAAAAGAAATATGTTGAACCGGATGAAATAAAAATAACTCCCAAGGATGATGAATTCATGAAAAATATTGTGAGCATCATTGAGACAAATTATCCAAATCCAGAATTTAATGTTGAAAGACTTGTTGAACTTTCCACTTTTAGCCGAACTGTAATGTACAATAAAGTGAAAGGATTGACAGGACTCACTCCGGTTGATTTTATAAGGCAAATGCGATTGAAATATGCTGCAGGTATATTGAAGGAATCTGACCGAAATGTTTCGGAAACAGCGTATCTTACCGGTTTTAACGATGTGAAATATTTCAGCAAATGTTTCAGGGAATTATTTGGGATCTCACCAAAAGAATACAGGCGTAATTCATTATCATAAAAAAAGTAATTGTATCACTTCCTATTGCATGTAAATAATTTTTAGTTTACCAGTTAGGTTAATGCTTTGAAATTAAGTTATTTAGTCATCTTCTTTAGAAAATTTTTCAATCCCTTGTTAATAACTTTAAATAGACTAGCCATTTATGGATTTAAACTTTTTTTACATTTAGATTCAAAATTTTAAAAACTAATTAGAACCTTTTTATAATTGGGACGTAAAGTGATTAAAAATTAAAAAATTAATTATAAATAATTTAGAATATGAAAAAAGTTATAAAATTTATTCCCATTCTGTTTGGAGCAGTATTATTAGTTGCATCTTGTTCTTCAGATACAAAAGAAGATGCAGGTTATATTAAAATTAACGGAACCAGTTATCTGCTTACTTATGGAATAGCAGATGATTATGGTACAAATTCTGATATTTCCTATAGAAACTATTGGATTAGATTTCAATCTTCCGAAGGTGATGAACCTTCCCATTTCTTTACATTCAAATTGTACTCCACAAGCACAACAAAAATAGGAGAAGGCACTTATACATATGAATATTTTCCCAGTCAGGCAGGTGAATTCTCATGGGTAAAAACAGGCTATAATATCCAATATGATGATGCCGGAGAACAGATAGCAGGTACCATTCTTTTGGATTCTCAGGTAGAAGAAGGCAGCATGGTTATAACCAAAGAGGGTGATACATACAAATTTGATTTTAATATTGTCTTTATTAAAAATAACAATACTTACACTGTTACCGGAGAGTTTAAGGATATTCTTCACGATGGGAGTGTAAATTATTCAGACATGAAGAAATAAACCTATTCAATCATTAACATTATAAAAATTATTACACTATGAAAAAAATTGTTGGAACAGTTATTTTATCCGTTTTGTGTTTGATAGCCGGATTTTCTCAAAAGCCTGATAAAAACAATATTGGCAGGTACAATTATATCAGATTACCGTTAAAACCCTTGCCAAAAGATTACAAAGCATACGTTATTGAAGTTAACACTGCCTCAGGTGATAAATACATTCGAGATATCATCATGGGTGGTATAAATGTTGCAGGATTTCAAAAATCAATCGATGGATCATCAGATTTCAGAGTATTCGTTGATGAATACCCATATGAATATACCAGGCCCGAACTTCAGACTACAGTGAGAACATATAAAAAAGATGGAGTTGAAAAAAAAGAAACCTATTATTATTATACATGGAGTTCTTCATATAAAATTAAATCAATCGTTTATAACCATATGAATGAACCTGTCTATACAAAAGAATTTGACCTTGGAGGTAAACATGCTACAGGAGAAAAAAGTAATTCATCTGATGCCTATAAAGAATTTTCAAATATGGTAGGTACTATTAAGCAGAGTGCTATGAAAAATGGTATTGATAATCTTGAGAGCGATTTAAACAGTCTTTTTGGGTATTACCCAAGCTG
The DNA here is from genome assembly GCA_963781805.1 of uncultured Bacteroidales bacterium. Lineage (GTDB taxonomy): Bacteria > Bacteroidota > Bacteroidia > Bacteroidales > UBA10428 > JAFGPL01. Next base: position 1,667,891 of record CAWAHF010000004.1, on the reverse strand, counting down.
GTTTACTCCTGATATATATACCATTAAACCAAAGAAATTTGATTATTCAGATTTTGATCAGGCATTTACAGTTGCCAATGAAGCTTGTCAGATTATAATGCAGGATGAAAATGCCGTTGAAGCTGCCCGTGAAAAATTTGAACAAGCTATAGGTATCTGGGACAAAGCGCTTGCAGAATTTGATCCTGAAGCTAAAAAGGTTAGGGTAGACAAGGATGTTGCATTTGCTGCAACTTATAATATCGGCATGTGCCAGTTACTTATGAAAAAATTTGATGACTGTCTGACATCCATGGACAAGTGCCGTGAGATTAAGAAAATGGGTGGTGGCGTGGCTGAAGTTAAGAATATAGCAGAAGACAGTAAAAAACGTGCTGAAGCAAACGCATTATAATATATAAGATACATTTAAGGACATTGAAAAGGGGCTCTGCGCCCCTTTTTTTATATGGAAATTCGAAGATAAAATTTTACTATTTTAAATTTCTAAGGTTCAGAAAAATAATATACCCGGTAACAAAAGCAATTGAGAGCGAAATAAGGCCTTTAAAATATTCATGAAAAATAATGCTCCCGGTACCATACATAACCAGGTAAATTGCCAGTATACCACAAAACCAATTGACAAACTGTTTTAAATAACCCCCATCAGGTTTGATTTCGGGAAATTCAACCCTGAATTTTCTCCATCCGGGACCACCCGGATGAATAACTTTATAAAATTCAACAAGCTTACCATGTTTTACGGGTTTGGTAAGAAATGTTACAATCAGCCAGATAATGGTCGTGCCGATTACCGTTGGATAGAGTGTGAGCGGGGATTCCAGATGGAGAAATTTAACGGAAAGAGGATAGATAATCAATGGGGCAAGCATGGCTGAGATTTCAGACCAGGCATTGATTCGCCACCAGAACCATCTAAGGATTAACACCGCTCCCATACCTGCACTGGCATTGATAATAAATTCCCAGGCTCCTTTGATAGTTGTAAGAAAAATGCTGGAAATTAACAACGAAAATGCAACCATCAATACAATTCCAATTCTGGCTATGAGTACATAATGTTTTTCTGTGGCATTTGTCCTGATAAACCGCTTATAGAAATCGTTAATGATGTAAGAGGTTCCCCAATTCAGTTGCGATGCGATTGTTGACATATAAGCGGCCATAAAAACTGCCAGTAATAATCCCAACAAACCGGAGGGGAGGTATCTAACCATAAGCTTAGGATACATTATTCCGGGATCAACCGTATTTTCATAAGTTTCGTACATTTCCAGAAATTCGGGCGAGTATAGGGTATGATCTTTTGAATTTACCAACTCTTTTGATTTATATGCCTGAACTACTTTTTCATACAGCATAGGATTTTGTTTTTTTATCAGATCGGGATCAGATTTTCTTGGTAACAGAACCAGGGCAGACAAAGCAACTAAAATCCATGGCCAGGGACGAATGGTATAATGAGCAATATTAAACCAAAGGGTTGCAAGCAGACCGTGTTTTTCATCTTTTGCTGCCATAATACGCTGTGCAATATATCCTCCTCCTCCCGGATCTGCTCCCGGATACCACGATGACCACCATTGAACACCAACATAGGCAGCAAATGCGCCAGCCGTTAGCGCCAATACCCCTCCGGTTAAATGCAAACCGGGTGTATTTCCAATCTTGGGAAAAAAATTAAGAATCTCTGGTTGTAATTTTGATTTCAGGGCAACAATTCCGCCCACTTCGGGTAGCCGCACAATAATTACAGCAAGTATGATACAACCTGTTAGGGCGAATACAAACTGAAAGCTGTCTGTTCTCGAAGTACCCAATAATCCCGAAGCTGAAGCATACAATGAAATCAGAATGGCAAGAATTACCACAAGCAGAAACGGATTAAACCCAGGCAATGTAACCTGAAAAATTTTTTCCATGGCTTTATGTACCCAGCCAAGTACAATGGCATTCATAAATAATCCGAGGTAGATTGCCCTGAATCCTCTGAGAAAAGACGCTTCAAAACCTGAATATCTGAATTCTACAAATTCCAAATCGGTAATAATTCCCGAACGTCTCCACAACCTTGAAAAGAAAAAAACGGTTAGTAATCCGCCGAAGGCCATGTTCCACCAAAGCCAGTTTCCTGCTATTCCGTTTTTTGCAATAAGTTCGGTAATAGCAAGGGGGGTATCTGCGGCGAAGGTGGTTGCTACCATTGCCGTTCCGGCCAGATACCAGGGCAGGTTTCTGCCAGATAAAAAGAATTGTCTTATGTCCTTGCCTGCATTACGAGTATAATAGGCAGAAATACCAAGGCTGAATAAAAGAAATACTAATATTACAGCAATATCTAATACCTCTAAATGTCCTAATATAGCAAGAATCATGTTTGTTTCAGTTACAAGGATTTTATAAATACATTATATTATTTGTTCATATCGAGTTCACCCTTAAAAAATAGTTCTTCCGTTAATTCCTGAATTTTTCTTGCTGCAATATCGTAATACGAAACAACATATAAACCCTCAACGTTTGTGGTAACCGGAGCTGCCTTGGGATTTTTTGTTTTCATAAATTCTTTATAATAGGATAACGCTTTCTGCTTGTCAATGTATTCAAAGCAGTTTCCGAGCTTAAACAGTATTATCCGGTTATCCGTACTATAATCCAAAATTTTCATATAATAGTCTACAGCAATTTCAGGTTTGCTCCAGGCTACATATAAATCGGCAATCTGTCGGTAGATTTTAACAACCGACTCATCATCAGGAAACATAAGCTGGAATACTTTCTTTAAGTATTCAATTCCTTTTTCTTTGTCGATGGTCCATCCTATAGATATACCTAAATACATACAGGTCTCTATATCAGATGTATCCTGAAGAAAAGCTTTGTTAAGATAGGGAATGGAGCCATACATATCCTGCTTCTGATAATATGACAAACCCAGATACTTCATAGTCATAAAAGAACTGTCGCCAAGTTTGGCACATTTATTAAACTGTTGAACAGATAAATCATATTGATTTAATAAAAAATAAAAATATGCATTTAGTTTTAACACCATAATATTTGAAGAATCACATTCGAGGTAATTCCTGGTAAAACATAATCCTTTTTGAAATGAGCCCTCTTTTACATACAAATTCCAAAGTCTTATCAACGAAGAAAAATCTTCCGGATTCAATCGAAGCGATTTTTCAAAAAAATATTTGGCACTGTCGGTGATACCAAGCGCCAGATAATTACCGGCTAATTGACTCAAAAAATAAGGATTTGTGCTGTCGGATGCAACAAGCTGCACGTAAAATTCTTTTGCCATTTTATCGTATCCCAGCCTGGATAAGATAATTGCCAGATTTATTTCAGCTTCTATTGATTCAGGATATATTGCCAGTAACCGGTAAAACACAATTTTAGCCTTAGTTAGTCTCTGTCCTTTTAAATAGGAGAATGCCAATGCATTTAACGTTTTAAAATCCAGGGTATCATAACTTAGAGCATGTGTATAGCAAACAGATGCACTGTCATAATTGCACCGGGCCTCATGCACTTTTCCAAGATAATACCATATGGTCCTCGATTCTAAATGATTATGAATCAATTCATTTGTATAATTTTTCAATTCATCATAATGTTCTTCTGCAAATAAGCTCCTGATACTGTCCTCCGGAACAGATAATTGAGAAAATGATTTTATAGATAATAAAAACAAGGTAAAGATAAATGCATACTTTGTCATGGTAAGGGATTTAATCTGTTTCTTCAAAGTCTTCTTTCGAAACACCGCAAACCGGACATATCCAGTCATCAGGAATGTCTTCAAAGGCAGTTCCGGGAGGTATTCCCCCATCCGGATCACCTTCTTCAGGATTGTAAATATATCCGCAAACCATGCATTTATATTTTTTCATTTATTTATTCCAAATATGTAACTAATTTCCTGCTTGTAAGTATAATTTAAATAAATCATATTCCCAAGCTAAAAGTCAGGTTTGAGTTAAACTATCATCGAAGGGTGTTCTGTATCATTAAAAAGATTTACTTTTTATAATTTATATTCAATATTGAATTTATATTTGCAGGATTTTAATAAAAACAGGAGAATTAATATGAAGAATTTATTGCCTATTATCATGTTTTGTGTTTTGTTATTTTCATGTAGCAAAGAAGAAGGCGAAACTGGTAATTCAGTGATAACCGGTAAGGTTTATACCGAAGTATATAACAATTCATTTACTCATATTCTTCAGGGGTATTACAAATCAGAAGTGGATGTTTATATTGTTTATGGAGATAGCAAAGTATACAATGATCATTTTCAAACCAACTGGGATGGAAGCTACAGGTTTGAATATCTTAGTAAAGGAGATTATAAAATTTTTGCATACTCGTTAGATACACTGGGCACAACCGCCTCCGGCATAACTCCGGTGAGCATAGATGTACATGTATCGGGAAATAATAAGACGGTGACGTTGGATGATCTTGTCGTGGTTGACAAATGCGATTATGACGACGGATATGCTACTATTACCGGCAAAATATATGTGTATGATTTCAATGCGGAAAGATTAACACTGCTTCAGGAATATTACGGACCGGATGAAGATGTTTATATTGTTTACGCTGACGATCCGTTCTATTTCGATCATGTGAAAACCTATTATGACGGAACCTTCAGATTTGAAAAACTTGTAAAAGGAACTTATACAATTTATGCATTGTCTAATGATATGATAAATAAGGCAAGCAGACAACTTGTACCTGTTTCAAAAACCGTAACTATTGATACAGATTATCAGAAACAGGATATTGGAGATATTAACGTTGTACGATAAAAGAAACTATGAAGAAAATTATTTTTATGTGTTTGTTTTTACCTTTGGTTATACCATTGTTTTCTCAATCGGAGAAAACGATCAAATCAATGGGTATTACAGCTAAAGAAACCTGGGTGAATATTGATACCAAAAATAAATATCTTGAGCTGTTGGAAAAATTTGATTCAGAAGGGAATCTGGTTGAAGAGATTAAATATAATACGGATAAAAGCATAAAAAAACATACTAAATGGACTTACAATGAAAATAATGATAAACTTACCGAAATTGAGTATGATTCCTCAAATAAGGTGATTTCAAAGATTGAGTATACTTACGATGGAAAATTAAGAGTTTCACGCAAGGAATATAATGAGAAAGGTAAGTTGATATCCTGGAAAACCTATAAATATGTAACTTCGGAATAACAATAAAATTAGTGAAAGAGATTCAAAAAATAATCGGTGAATTTGAAGGAATCACTCTTCAGGAGATGGACTCTGTCAGTCTTTTGAACAGGATAGATTCGAAATATGTATTTTCGAATTTACTGCTTCCTGAGATTCTTGAGAGTGTCTTACCGTATTACAGGATACTTACTATTGGTAGGGATAGGGTATTTACTTACAGTTCCTTATATTACGATACTCCTGGCAATCAGCTTTATCTTGATCACCATAATGGTAAATTAAACAGATATAAGGTAAGATTCAGAGCCTATCAGGAAACCAACATTTTTTTTCTTGAAATAAAGTATAAGACAAAAAACGGGAGAACAATTAAAAAACGTATTAGAACACCGAAGCTGGAAACTGAACTTACACAGGAATCTCTTAACTTTATAGCTGAAAATACTTCTTTGGGGTCTGATGAATTGGAACCTAAAATGTACACAAATTTCTCAAGAATTACACTTGTTGATAAAAGCCTTACCGAAAGACTGACAATAGATTACAGTTTAGAATTTGTTAACGGGAAAATACGTAAGGAGTTGCCAAAACTTTCAATTGCTGAATTAAAGAGAAGTAATGTCAATGGCCATATCTCCCGTTTTATACAGATAGTTGCAGAAATGGGTATCCCCCCCCGCGGTTTAAGCAAATATTGCATTGGCAGAGTGCTTACCGATGATTTGGTTAAATACAACCGCTTTAAAGAGAGTTTATTAATATTTAATAAAATTAGTAATAATGACCATTCTAGCTAATACTGTTATTCCTGAAATTTTTGGTATTAAACTAATCAATGTAAAAGATTTCTACGAATTGATGGTGAGATTTGGGTTCAACCTTCTTGTAATAACTGTGCTTGTAAGATACATTTATTATCCTATCGCAAAACGAAAGGATTATCTTTTTACCTATGTGCTTATTTCTATGGCCATTTTTTCGTTATGTTTTCTTCTCGAAAATGTAAAACTTGAAATAGGCTTTGCGTTGGGACTGTTTGCAATATTTGGTATTATAAGGTACCGAACGGCCCAGATGCCGATCAAAGAAATGACGTACCTGTTTTTAATTATAGGCATCTCAGTTACCAATGCACTGGCAAACAAAAAAATTAGTTATGCAGAACTGTTTTTTGCCAACTTTGGTGTTGTATTGATTACATTTTTGCTGGAGAGAGTTTTTCTTTTAAAGCATGAATCGAGAAAAACGATTATTTATGAAAAAATTGATCTCATAAAACCTGAAAAACGGGCTGAGCTTATGAAGGATTTGCAGGAAAGAACAGGCATCAATATCAACAGGGTTGAGATTGGCAGAGTGGATTTTCTTCGTGATACAGCCAGGTTAAGAATTTACTATTTTGAATTCGAAAACCTTCCATCCGGATTCGATGAAGACTTTGTAGATAATAGCGATGATGGTGATGATTAAGTTATACTGTATAGCATTTAAAACGAAAAATATTAATGGTCAGATAATAAAATCTGTCAACTAACTAACATCGATGAACTGCATCATTCTCCTCCCAGAATGATGGATTCATCAATTCTTACTTCGATTTTCTTTCCCGGGAGCAAACCGAATAATTCCTCCTGGAATCTTTTACACTAATAGTTGCATAGCGATATTGGCGGTTCCTTACCCGCTCCATTATCACATACGCATGTTTCGAATTTTTTCCCAACCTGCGTTATTATTGATTTTTCTTTTTCCTTCTCATTTATGAACAAATCAATAAACTTCACTAATTGTCTTATCTGGGTTTAATTCATTGGTTCGCCGTCGGTCTCGTCTGTTTTCAGATTATTTTCTTTACCATTTGCATTATTTACCCCGAATAATCCCAAAAACGCCAATGCGTCATTGGAGCTGCAGGAATTTTATAACTCTTCTCTTTTCATATGATCAATATTTTTGGATGGATAATTTTCAACTATTTACCCTATAAAAAAATCTGCCAATCAGGTAAGTTACGATTGACAGATTTCCTTAGACACGAACTAAAAAGTTTAAATCTTAAATTGCCGGTAATGAGATAAAAGTAATTTTTAATATTTCAATCTCTGGCCTGTTCTCCATGGAAAACTGCATCAAGTCCCATCTCTTCTTCCTCAGGCGATACCCGAACCCGCGTTATCATTCGAATTGCCATGAGCGAAAGATACGTAAACAGAAATGCATACGTAATAGCAATGAGGATGGTAACTACTTCTTTGAAAAAGAAAGAATAACCCCCGTGGAGCAGTCCGTCGGCTCCGGCAGGATTGATGCTCTTTACGGCAAAAATACCAAGCAGGATGGTACCCACTACACCTCCTACACCATGAACACCCCATACATCTAATGCATCGTCCCATTGCATTTTATCCTTTAGTTTAATAGCAAAAAAGCAGGCAACCGATGCTACCATCCCGATAATAAAGGCAACGTGCATATCAACATACCCGGCAGCCGGGGTAATGGTTGCCAGACCGGCAACTGAACCGGTTAGCAATCCTACAAAAGTGGGCCTTTTCGCTTTGCTTATGGTCCAGTCAAGGACGAGCCATGTAACTGCTGCAACCGAAGCTGCAATATCGGTGTTAAGAAAAGCCATAGCAGTAATGCCGTTCATTTGCAATTCACTTCCTGCATTAAAGCCATACCAACCAAACCACAACAGAGCGGTACCCACTGCCATAAGCGGAATACTATTTGGCTTGGTATGTTTGATATGTCGTTTTCCTACAAAGAATACGGAGGCAAGCGCTGCAAATCCGGCAGTGGCATGAACTACAACCCCACCTGCAAAATCGAGTACTCCCCATGTTGCCAGCAGACCACCGCCCCAAATCATATGTACAAAAGGATAATATACAAATACCTGCCAGATTACAAGAAAAATAAGATATGCTTTGAATGTAACCCTGTTGGCAAAAGCGCCTGTAATAAGTGCAGGGGTAATTATGGCGAACATCATCTGGTATGCAATAAACACAATTTCGGGAAACCTTTTATCCGCCGAATAAATAGAGTCAGGTGAAACGCCATTCAAAAATACCTTGTCGAAATTACCCAGAATGGCGCCTTCTCCACCACTAAAGCACAAAGAATAGCCAAAAACAAACCAAAGCACGGTTGTAATCCCCATGGATACAAAACTCTGAATCATTACATTGAGGACATTCTTTTTACATGCCAAACCTCCGTAAAAAAAAGCAAGCCCTGGTGTCATTAACATCACAAGGCTTGTGGCCAAAATCATAAATGCTGTTAATCCTGTATCTAACACGTTTTTAAATTTTAGGGTTAATAATTGAATTTAAAATTCGACATAAAAGTAATAAAATATTGGATTTACCCTCATTTGAAACAGGTTCCATGAAAAAATCATCATACAATATTATTTTAACCCCGTGTCATACAAGGGAGTATAATCGAATATTTACATGTTTTTTTTGTAATTCAAAATCATTCTAAATGATTTGGTATCTCATTTTTAATCATAACAAATCATTATTCATAATGCTACCCTTTTGAAGGAGGGTGATTTAAACATTTTTGGGGTAAATTTTGTTCTACTATCAAATTATAAGTATCCTTTTATAGGGGTAAAATAAGTTGAATTTAGTTGATGATAACGAATACTAATTTATTAGAAACATGATTTTTATTACCGGTGCAACCGGACACCTTGGCAATGCAGTCATTCAATTTCTGCTCGAAAGAATGACTCCTAATGACATTTCCGCTTTAGTTAGAACCAGCTCTAAAGCTGTGCAGCTTAGATCAAAGAATGTACAGGTAAGAACAGGAGACTATGATGATTATCCCTCTTTGGTTAAGGCATTTGCAGGTATTGATAAATTGTTTTTTATTTCGGGTAGCGATGTAGCCAAAAGAGGTAAACAGCATGAAAACATCATTAAAGCTGCAAAAGAAACAGGTATAAAGCATATCTTTTATACCAGTTTTCAGCGGAAGACCGAGGATTTGTCGTCTCCGATTGCCCTAATTGCTAAAGTGCATATTGAAACAGAAAAAAACTTAATTTCATCAGGTATACCTTACACGATTCTTCGTAATTCACTTTATATGGACGGGATGCCGGCATTTATCGGTAACAGGGTACTGGAAACCGGAAATATCATATTTCCCGCCGGAGACGGTAAGATATCCTGCGTATTAAGAAAAGAAATGGCTGAAGCCTCTGCAAATATACTTGCAGGCAAAGGACATGAAAATAAAATCTATGAATTTTCATCCCCAATTTCTTATTCCTTTTATATGGTGGCTGATTATCTGAGCGAACTTAGCGGAAAGAAAATAACCTATTCAGATACAGATCCTGAAGATTATAAGAAGATTCTTACCAAAGCTGGTGTATCTGAGGATTCAATTAATTTTTCAACTTTATTTGCTTCCGCTATCAAACATGGAGAATTTGATCACCCGGATAAAGCTCTGGAAATTTTACTCGAAAGAAAACCTTTACACATGAAAGATTTCCTGAAGGGACATTATATGAAATAATATGAACTTTCAGAGTAAATCAGAAATAAAACGCATTTAAAATTAAAACATTACAAACAATGAAAAAATCAATATTTATATTAACTATTTTAATAGCCACCTTTCCGCTTTATGCTCAAAAACAAACATGGACGCTGGATAAAAGTAATTCCAGTTTAGGATTTGTTGTAACTCATTTGATGGTATCGGAGGTAGAAGGGTATTTTAAAACGTTTGATATCACGTTGGAATCTTCCGGCAACGATTTTTCGGGAGCTAATGTACAGTTAACTGCTAATACCAATAGCATTTCCACCAATAATGAGAATCGGGATAATGATTTGAAAAGCGATCATTTTTTTGATGCTGCAAAATATCCAACACTTGAATTTAAAAGCACATCATTTAAAAAGATTAGTGATAAACAGTACAAGCTTGAAGGTAATTTAACCATGCATGGGGTCACAAAGCCAGTTGAACTTAATGTGAGATTTAACGGAACCATTCAGCATCCGATGACAAAAAAAACAATTGCCGGATTCAAGGTAACCGGCAATTTAAAAAGATCTGATTTTAAAATTGGAATGAATTTGCCTGTTGCAGTTGTTGAAGATGAAGTACAGATAGTGGCGAATACCGAATTTATCAAGGATTAAGTAGCAAGTGTTAGTTTTTTTGGGATACTTATTTTTTAAATTTAAACCGATATCCGATATTCAGGCCTAACCAGGGACCTGTCCCTCCATCTTTCCAAAAGGTTGTATACAAGGCCCCTTCCAATCCAATGGTTAAGCCTTTCATACCAAAATATTGAATGCCTATCGGATTGTACAAACCATATATTCTGGTTGGAGCTTCTTTTTCACCAAAAATACCTGTTTCAAAAGATTTAAAGGTTGTAGCATGAATTCCGATATATGGAGAAAATTTAGTCTTTCTTAATCCTGGAAACGGATGATAATTCACACCCCCGGATATTCCGTAACCTACAGTGATATTACTTTCCAGCGCCGGACAAAGAAAAAGTTCGAGGGAAATACCTGCAAAACCAGGTCCGAATGCGGAAGCAACAATTCCAACAGGTCGATCTTTCCTGGGAAAGGTTGAGAGTGTATCCGAAGTCGGTTTTGATTTTTCGTTTTGCGACATTGGAAAACCGGATGCATATGTCCCACTCACAATCATAATTACAAAAGCGAGACAGAGTTTCATTGTTTTCATTTTTTTAAATAATATAGGTTCAGAGAGATAAAAATACAAAAAATGAATTATATGGATCAACAATTTGTCTTGTTAAAAGATTATCGTGCATTTTGGTTGATGCTGAACAAATCTTTCAAATTCATTGTTTCAACAACAAAAAATATGAAACAGATAGTTGCCTTTTTATTTTTACTAGCTGTCAGTATAATAAATGGATTTCTCATTACAGCTCAAAATTTTACATTGGTACCTTCAATGGATAACACCATTTTCTCCGAGTCAGATTCCAGCAATGGCAGCGGTATTTATCTTTTTACAGGTACAACCAACCAGGGAGGCGAGCGACGGGCCCTGCTGAAATTTGATCTTACAACCTTACAGTCTTATAATCTTATCACCTCGGCAGAATTGCAACTTTATGTTTCCAAAACTATCCACGATGAAAAATCGGTTAGTCTTTACCGCCTGACCGGTAACTGGGGTGAAGGTACATCTGATGCCCTTGGGGAAGAGGGCATGGGAGCAACTCCTTCCGATGGTGATGCAACATGGAAAGATGCTTTTTATGATACTGTTCCGTGGTTAACATCCGGTGGAGATTACCTGAATGTTCCAAGCGCAACCACTTTAGTTAATCAAGCGGAATCTTACTATTCATGGACAGGTTCAGGAGTATTGGCAGATGTTAGGGAATGGATGGCCAATCCTGAAGCTAATTATGGATGGATAGTGATCATCGAAGGCGATACATCGGCCAAACGAATTAATTCAAGGGAAAACCCCGATTTTCCTCCGCAACTGATTTTAAAGGTTTCAGTTACATCAACACATGAAAATTTTCAGTTGAATAAGTTAGCGATATTTCCAAATCCATCCGATGGTAAAATTCATATAAGTGGATTATCTGCAAATAAAACCTTTAAGTTGAGAATTTGCAATGTAACAGGAAGTGTAGTTATGGAAAGAATCATTCAATCCACACAGGATGGAAATATTACTGTCAATATTTCTGAAAAAGGCATTTATTTTATCAGGATTGATACTCTTTTTGTTGGTAAAGTACTAATTTTCTAACATCATTCTTTGGTAATTTTCACATAATCATTCGTTGATCCCAATGTAGAGCGCAATAGGTATATACCACGCTTATATTGGCTCATGTCAATATCCATGGTATTTCCCGACGCGTAATATATCTTGTCCGATAACAATACGCCTGTCAGGTCATAGATTCTGATTCTGACATTATCTATCAATAGATCAAAATTGAGATGCAATGTATTCTGCACCGGATTTGGAAATGCCTCTATAGTATGGCTGGCTGTATTCTCATTTAATTCTGTAATATTGAGACCAATATCCGTGAAATTACCGTTATGTTCAAAATTTACAACGGTATCCCCCTGCACGTTTGAGAGGTTTATCCTGTAAGCATGATCAAGGGGGGGAGAATCGTAACGATTATTGGTATTTAAATCGGCATAAAAATCAAGATCGTAGTCATTCCCGGGAGTGATGGCATAGGAAGTCAATGTGAAATTGGCTTCCGGAATGGAACTTAGACTGGCACTGTCATAAGATTCATGTGTAACCGGATTCCTTACATATAAGTAAAATGGTTGTCCAATATGAGGATACATACCCGAAAAATTGACCGTAAGTTTGTATTTCCACATAATATCCGTAAAGTTAGTATTATGTGTAAATTGAATCGTAGTGTCACCCTGTACATTATACAGGGGAATTCTCCATGCATGATCGATAGGTGGAGGATCATACTTTCCGTTTTGGTTAAGATCGGCAAAGAAATCAAGCTGATAACTGTTGCCCGGAATAATTCCCACAGTTGTCAGTGCAAAATCAGGAGAAGTGATTTTATGTATTGTCCTCGATAATTCCGAATTATCTGTTACATCAATAACCCTAAAATACAAATTTTGATTCAGATGAGGAGTCATCCCTGTAAAGGAGACTTTGAGCGTATCCTGGGCTGAAATATCAGCAAATATCAAGAAAAAACCAAGACTTATCGTAAGTTTAGTATAACCTTTTTTCATATAAGTTGAATTAATTGATTGTATATAAAACAATCTGTATGATTCAATGTTAGGTCTCAACCGGGATTTTAATAATATTTAACTTTTTGCAAATGAATTATATCGTGTCTGATTAAGCTTTACGATCCAAAATTGAATAATGAATCTGTATCAGACCCTTAGGAAATGATTTAGTGCTTATATGGGATAATTTTTGCAATGACCTGCCGTCTTTGAAGAGCCGTGTTCCTTTTCCGAGAAGCAACGGAACTATAGATATTATCAATTCATCCACCAGTTTATCTTGTAAAAGTTCATGGATTATCTCCGCTCCACCGTCACAAAAAATGTTTTTACCTTTTTTATTTTTTAATTTCAAAACCAAATATTTTAAATTTCCGGTATAGAATTTTGTATTTCCGATGTCTTGTCTTTTTGTCCTGGTAATTATATACGTCTTCTTATTGGGGTGGGGCAGTCCTGAAATTTCTTTGGTAACCCAGTCAAATGTCTTTCTGCCCATGATTACCGTATCCACCGTTTTATAGAACTCCGAATAACCATAATCTTCTCCTTCTGTTTGTACCAGCTTAAGAAAACTTAAGTCGTCGTTTGGACCGGCAATATATCCGTCCAGACTGGTGGCAATGTACAGGATGACTTTTCTGTGAGCAGGCATCTATTTTTTAAGTGTGATTCTTGTTTTGGGTAAACTATCCGGGTAATTCTTTTGAATAAATTCAATCATTTTTTCTCTTATATAGACTCTCAGGTCCCATGCCGCAGGTGAATTTTTGGCGCTCACAAGTATCCTTATTTCAACAGTAGATTCTGTGGAATCTGTTACCTGAAGTACATTCACATCTTTGTCCCATAATTCACTTTCATTTAATAATCTTGAAAGCTCATCACGTAGTGCCTGGAATGAAATGGTATAGTCGGTGTAAATAAAAACGGAACCGATAATCTCTGCTGAGGTTCGTGTCCAGTTTTGAAATGGTTTTTCCAAAAAATAAGTGGAGGGCAATACCAATCGTCGTTTATCCCAAATACGCACAACCACATACGTCAGGTTTATTTCCTCTATCCAGCCCCATTCATTTTCAACCAATACAGCATCATCAATTCTAAAGGGCTGGGTAATCGCTATTTGAATTCCCGCCAATAAGGCACCAACTACTTTCTGCGCGGATAATCCGATAATTATACCTGCCAGTCCCGCAGAAGCAAAAAGTCCGATTCCGATTTTTCTGATACTGTCAAAGGATAACAGGACAATTCCTGTTGCAAACAGGATAATGATAAATATGATGATTTTCTCAAGAATATCAATCTGCGTATATACTTTCCGGGATTGAAGATTGTCTTTTTTTGTAATATCAAATTTGCTTAAAACAAATCTTTTTAATACTCGTATTAATTCTATCAGACCCCATGAAATACTAATTGTTATCAAAATATGATTTTGATTATATAATAATGAAAGTATACTCTTCGGTCCATAACTAAACAGATCTAATACGGGCCTCAGGAATAAAAACGCAATCGTAATTAGGATACTTAAAAATAATTTAGAATACTTTTTCATTCGTTGTTAGTTATATGAAGTTTAAAATTCAGAATTTGTCAATGTAAGTATAACACACAATCTGACATATAAGCAAACTAATTGTTCATTTAGTTGCTGTTTTTAGCCCGTTAAGCAAATAAAAATCCGGTTTGCTTTCAAGAAATTAAATCAATCGTATCGTGAAGTTCTTTTTTATATAAGTAAGCAATTTACAAAAATTTCTGAAATCGCATAAAATAAGAATAGACCTGCAAAATGATAGTTCAAATAGCAGAGAACGAATTTTAAACTGCGGGTCGCAAAATCAGACAGGAATACGTTACGGGTTACAGGTTAGTGTTGCAAACTTTTACCAGCCTGCGGAGGGACTTTGGCAATGTGCGTGCAATCATGCTGGCTCATATCATTCATTATGCGATTAGTTTAATAATTTCTTTACTCAAAATTTCTGCTGAATACATAGCATATCTTTGATTAAGGTCTGAATATTGGATTTGTCGAAAATTAATAATAAATAGTGAAATCAAGTATTCTAAATTACTTAATTTATCAAGCATGTATTCTTTTGCTTTCTCTCTTATCTGAGTAATTAGCTTAAATAATTCTAACACAATTGTTCTCTTAATAAATGATAAGTCAAAATCATTAGAAAAACTATTAATTGACAGGAGTTTACTTTCGTAAATCATTAATTCATCAACTGGTACCTAATACTACACAGAAACTTTCAATAATGCCTAGCAATTTGTGCTTTATATTGTGTATTAGACTTCACTCCAAAACCCACATATAATTTAAGGTACCTTTTCAAGCTACCAATTCAAAATACGATTTTGAATACAAATTATCTGATAACAATAGTTGCTCATGTGACCCAAAACATGGTATGGTTCCTTTGTTTAAAATGTAAATACGGTCTGATATTTTGGCTGGGAGTATTTTATGTGTAACCACTATTATTATACGATCTGAGCGTATTTGTGTTAATTTATCGAGTACAAAATTCTCAGTTTGCCTATCCATTGATGAAGTTGGTTCATCAAGTAGTAAAATTCCACAATTTCTGTATATACCCCTTGCCACCGAAATGAGTTGCAATTCTCCACCTGAAAGGTTAATCCCGTCCTCGCCCAAACTTGTAAGATATCCATTAGGATATTTTTCAAAATATTGATCAAAATTGTAAAACTTACAAAATTCAATAGCTTTTTGAATTAAGTATTCATCTGATGAAAGACATATATTTTCTATTAGTGTACCGCTAAAAAAACCTGATTTTTGCGGGACAATAGATATCTGTTCTCTTAGTGATTTTAAAGCAATCTCATTTACATTATGGTGATTCACCAAAATTGTACCTTTTTCGCAAGTGTAATAATTTTGAATAAGTTTTAGGATAGTACTTTTTCCTGTACCGTTTTCACCAAAAATGGTGATAATTTCTCCTTTTTTTGCTTCCAGATTTATTTGTTTAAGCAGTAGTTTTCTACCTGGAAAACGAAAAGATACATTGCTAACTTTAAGTGTTTTCCCTAGGTTAATATCATAGTTTTCTTGTTGACTTTCATTTTCTTTTTTAACACCAGTAAACTCAAACATACGATCAAATGCAATTCTTGCCCCCTGTAACTGTAAATTAGCAAATGCAAGTGTAGTAATAGCAGGAAACATTCCTGCAGATATACTCAGAACAGCAGTCAACCTGCCTAAAGTAAGTTGTCCGTTAATTACCAGTAACGAATTAATAAGTAATAATCCAGCAGAATAAATAATAGAAACAAGATCGATTACCATGCCTAGGTTTATATTGATTTTACCTAATGAAAACAGAATTGCCTGATAATGACCGAATATTGCTCTATTTATCTCTGAAAATACCTTTTCTTTATTGTTACTCTTAATTATTTCAATACCCTGTAAGGTCTGAATATAATTGCTTTCAACCTTGGCATGCGTCTCCAATGCAACACGTTGATTCACTACAATGCGTTTATGAAAAGCTAAGGCAATAATAAAAAAAGTCGGAAGGGCAGAAATAACAATGAATCCAGCAATTCTAGAATACAAGAAAATAAAAGCTGATGAAACGATCAGGCTAAGTAAACTTAAGACAATGGTATTGACTATATATGCAATTGTTTGTTGAATTGAGGCTGTATCATTCATTCGGGCAATCATATCACCGGTTTTACGTGTATCAAAAAACGAAATTGGTAGTCTGAGTAAACTGTAATAGAATTTATCTATTAACCTGCTGTTAAAGTCTTTACTCTGCCGGATCATAAGAATTCCATGCACATATGACAAACCACTTTTAAATAATAATAATACAGATACCAGTAATATACCAGCAAAAAGCTTTTCTTTATTGTTAGCAGGCAAAATATCATCGAGCAGTTTCTGGGAAAATACGGCCAGTGTAAGCCCTAGAAAAGCAATGATTAATCCTAAAACCAGAGAAGATGTGAGAATTTTGACATCGTCCCTAATAAGTTCCTTAAACCAGTCTGTTTTTTGGGGTAAAATGTTCTTCCTATTTTGAAAATCATCGTTTGGACTTAAAGAAAGCAGAGTTCGAGTTTGCCATATTCTGTTCAATTCATCTTCTGATATGAATGAACATCCATATGAAGGATTGCCGACAAAAAATCCTTTATCTTGGATATACCCATAGCAAATTATATAATGTAATGTGTGGTTTTCAGTTGTTACATGCAGAATAACAGGGAAAGTTTGTTTTTTTAAAAATTCAATATCAGTTTCAAGACCTTCGGCATCAAAACCTAAACATAACGCAGCCTGATAAAGCCCAAGCATTGTTGTGCCAAGTTTTGAAGTTCCGCTCAGTTCCCTTAAATACTCAAGGCTTGTATATCCGTTATAATATCTGATTATGCTTTGTAGACATGCTACCCCACAATCTGATTGGTCTTTCTGATTTGTAAGTGTTTTTTTTATTTTTCCTAGTTTCACTCTTAAAGGTTTTATTTTTATATATAACACGAATTATAGCCTCTGCACTGGTTTCTCCCTTAAAAACTCTTATCAGTTGGTGTGACTGGCTATAAATGTAAGTTGTAGGAACTGCAGGTTTATTGAACTTTGATATAAAGTAACCATATCCTGAATGTAATACTTTTATATGTAAAATGGTATCAAGACTGTGTCCACAGGAAAATTCATTCAATAATCTTAAACCTTCCTCCGATACAAATAACAGAGTAATATCTTTGAAAGAATTAATATTTTTAACTATATCCTCTAATTCATACTTACAATGTTCACATGCAGGGTTGAACCATACAACAATTACAGGTTTGTTAGGTATTAGATTTTTGGAGGTAAATATTGTGCCATTTAACATGGTAAATTTAAAAGATGGAAGATTTTGAATATTATGCTCATAACTTTTTTGTTGTTGTATTCGGATTTTTGTTTTCGAAATTAAAAGAACAATTATTCCTGATATAAATAACAAAAGGATAGAGCCTACTATTTTATAATTTTTCATATATTAAAAATTACATTATAACTCCAAAATATATCACCAAAGTGATCCATAGAACAATTGCGAGTCCGTATGTATTGAGAATAAAAAGAATTGAGTTAAAAAATTTTATATGCACTAGTCTACTATAACAGTATGAAAGGAATATAATATAAATGGCATGAAAAAAATTGAATTGATTGTAAATATAAATTTCCCAAGGCTTAAGCTTTTCAGTATCAAAATGGTTCAAAAATGATAAAGGATAATATGTCTGGATTTTTTCAAATGTATTAAAATTTGAAACCAACAAAATAAACATTTTAACAATTCCAGCAAAAATAAATACACCTTCCGCAAGTAATACAATACCAAAGAGTCTTTTAAAACTAACATTATTTTCAGTAAAAAAAGTACCCAGATAAATGGCAAAAGAAACGAAACAAACTTTTAACAAAAGCATCAAAGGTATAAAAAGATAACCTACCCACTGCCATTTATCACGAAATGATAAAAATTGTTTAATACGTTCTATTGTAAGTTGTTGCCCTAGAAAATTATAGTAGTATTGTTCTGTAATTATAAAGTTGTTGATAATGTAAAAGACTAGATAAGATATTAATACATAAAATACGAATATCAATCTTTTATCAATAACATCCATTAATTTTTCGTAAATATTGTATAATATTTTGAATAGTAGAGCTTAAATAAAGCATCATTTAAAAGTTTCAACAATAAAACTATAATTAGACTCAATTAATTCTCTTAGAAACGAATAATATATAAAGCCCCATAATGGTTTTTTCTTAAAATAAAAAGCTTCCTTAGTCCTTAAATCAATTATAACAGGTATTTCAAACGCTGACCATCTTATTTTTGAATATGCTGTGCAAAATTCTTTAGCTGAACTATCTACATCCATTACAGCTAAAATAGCAATTGAGGCTATACCTGATTGCAGTCCTCTGGGTATTCCCGTGTTTTTATTTTTGGCAAAATTAATTAAATCATCAGAATATTTTCTTATTACTTCTTTAGTAACAATTCCATTTTCAAAAACTCCGATACTAATAAATATTTTTAATTGAGTAGCAAACCATTTTAGTCGAAATTTCTTTAAATAAGCTATTTCACTTTCAATATTATTCAAAAAACTCTTTGAGAAATAAATCTTTTCATTCTCAAATTTGTTTTTAGCTTTTTCCAGAAAAACAGTTGACCTCATATACTTAGGTAAAAAAATAATGAAAAAAATGAAGATCCCCATAACTAATAATTAATTAATTGTGAGTATCTTCTCTATTAATCTAATAGGTTAAATAATTGTTGTACCTTTCAGGTAAACTATTTGGAGTATACTGTTCTGCTTCGAAGCAAGTGGCTCCCCAACTTAACCCAGTACTGGTAGTTGTCAATAAGGCTGCAATTGCAGGAGCTGCGGCTCCACCGGTTGCAACAACCGTTGCAATTCCTCCTCCTATTGCTGCAATGTAGGCGGCTGTCATAATACCACATCTTAATCTTTTACTCAAAGAACCGCCTTCAATATCAACCATTTGTTCAAAACTTAATTTCTTTGTTTCCATAATAAATAAAATTTTAACGGTTTATTAATAAATTATGTCGGAATAAAATTGTTGTAAAAAAGAATTAATAGCAAAAAATGTAAATTATTTTTTATTAAACGGTTCATTTAATAAGGTGAATGGCTAGCCAACAAACTTATATTTATTTGCATTTCAGTATTTTATCAATAAGAAGCTTTTTCCTTCTTCTTGCAATTTTAAATTCTTTCCCGTTATTCATCGATGCTATATTTACATGATTCAAACTCATTCGTTTAATATATCTTACATTTACAATCATTTGTCTGTTTACTCTTTGAAAAAAACTTATTGGTAATAATTCCTCTAAATACACTAGTGTTTGATCTACGATGAAAGGTTTTTTTTGGTACATAATTACCTCAGTTAAGCTATTTGTAATTTGAATGTACATTATATCATGTACACTTTCCCTTCTTAATGTACAAGGAGTCTTAAAAATAATGTGGGATTTTGCTTTCATTTTTATAATTTTTTATTAATATTAAAATTGGTTGTGATATTATTTAGTTTTGTTTTAGTATATTTTAGCTTATTTATTTTCAATCTATATATTTTATAACCTTTAATATCTTTTAAGCTATATTTTGATTGAATCATTCTTTTGTTTTTCGCTTCATTTAAAATTTTTGGAGCTTAAATAACCTCAAAAGCATAAATAACGGCTCAAATCTGTAATACAGAGAAAGTTGTATAAAAAACACCCCAAAGTCCCGGATGGGACGAAATATAAATGTATGGGACATGTGCGTTTTTAAAATGAATTCATTCTGATATTGAAATTCAGCATATCACCTAAGGAGCTATAAGCCTCAGGAAAAGAGATGAGAGGACATCGCCGGCAATCTGTTATAATGAGCCGGTTGTATCAAAGCTCTTTTAAAACCTTGAAATTGAGTGGTTATATGCCTGATATCTTACCAGTAACCGATAATGCGAATAAACTGCAGCCTTTTCATAGGGTAATGAATTAGTGTGTTGTTATTAATACTATTTAGTTCAAATAAAATATTTCACCGGATTAAAATGAAATCTTTAAGAACTTACCGGTATCCAACTTCTTAGTGCAATATCTTTCCTCTCGCGATTACCGGTCTGAATTATTTTCGAAAGGCAATTTAAAAATAAAATTTAACCCGGCAAAATTTTGGTAAGTTTTTTTATTGGAACGCAGGAAATCTGAAAAGTGTCGCACCTACGGCGCTTCAATAAGTTGTATCATGATTAGGCTACCATACTATCGAGTCTACGATTCTTTTTTGTTTCCCGATTATTAAGCTCCGTCAGGAGCGAAAGTATGGTAGAAAAATTGTTAAAAACCATTAATCAGCTCCATAGGAGCGGCACTTTTGTTGCCCATAACACCCTTCGACTACGCTCAGGGTGACAATTCGTAAGGAATATACACATTCAAAACACTTTAAATACTTTTTCCGGATTCGTGTATTAGGGGCTAAATAATATTTACTTCAATCTTTTGCTTGCTTTCGGTTCTTATTTCAGATAAACAAGTTTATCAGAAAAAGAATTAATTCCATCTGTAATCACCAGATAATAAATACCCTCGGTTTCCAATTCAATATTGAAGGATTTAGTCTTAATGGCTCCATTCAAAATTAACCGGCCTGTGGCATCATATATCTTATAGGTTAAATTTTTAGATTCGGTTTCACCAAGTTCAACTGTAATTGTTTTGGTTGAAGGATTTGGGAATATTTTTAAAGGTAAAAATTCTTCCTGAGTTTCCACATAATCTGACATATAGCCAATTAATAAGAAATTATCTATCATCCAGCCTTCATTTGATGAGTTATTATCGTCTGAAGAGATCGTAAAACGTAATAACATAGTTTGATCCTTGAGTTGATCATCGATTTTAAAATGATAACTCGAAATAATTTCTTCAGACTGTAACCCTGTATATCCGGGTTGTTGATCATACGATGCTAGTGTATCAGATTCATTGTAAAAATTGTTAAATCCATCGAGAACAAACGGATGAAGTAAAGTGTCAAATAAAATATTTTGCCAGGCAATACCGTTGTCGTAGGAAGTTTCAATAATACCTCCATCTTTATTTTTTTCAAAATCGTATTTATGATGGAATCTTAATTCATAGGAATCTGCTTCTTTAAAAATAATTTTAAATTGAAATGACGCCTTTAGATTATTTTCATAATAAAAGCTCTTACCTGTCACAATCGCATTGGAATTGTTCGTTAATTTGTTTTTTTCGGGTATCTTACTATCCCAAACGGTTGTATCCATTAGGATATATTTATATTGACTTGTGTCTTCAAAGTCAATCTCAACATGTCCATAAGATAAGTAGATTGGATTTTGAGAATACGCAGTCATCGAAAATAATGATACTGCTAATAAAAATAACTTTTTCATATTTTTTGAATTTTATAAATCCATCTGTTTTCTTTTACTCCATCACAGATAAGCAGGTAAATGCCAGGATTTAGGCCTGATAAATCTAATAAATTCAAATGAATACCTTTCTCTTCCAATATTGTTATGCCTAATAATGAAACAATTCTGATTCTGATAACATCTTCTATAGTTGATTTAACTGCAAGAACATTTTTTACCGGATTTGGATAAATTTGAATTCCTTCATCAAAATCATAAGTTTCAATATTATCGTTTATAATTCCTCCAAATCGAAAATCATCTAACATCCAACCTTCATGATGGTTATCATTTGAATCAGTAGCTATTGAAAATTTTAAAAGCATGGTTGTGCCATGAATACTTTTATTTGCTTTAAAAGTAATCATTACTCTTTTTAAATCTGATTGAAGTCCTGTAAAACCTGGTTGGTTTTGAAAAGAACTGATCAAATCTTCAGAGTTATAAAAATTATATAATACTTCTAAGTTATTTTGAATTAATGTATCAAATAATATATTCTGCCAGGTAACCCCATTATTATATGAAGTTTCAATAATACCACCATCTTTATTAATTTCAAAATCAAATTTCTGAGAAAATGAAATCTCATATGAATCACCTTCTCCTAATAAAAGTCTGAATTGAAAAGATGACTGAATATTATTTCTATAATATATATTTGTATCACTTATAATTGCCTTTTTGCCCAAATAAGGATCAGTTGAAGGTATAACATAGTATTTGTTTTTTTGGTTCCACAATTTGCCAAATATTATTTGTATCCGTAAAAACATATTTATACTCACTTGTATCCTCAAAATTTATACTTGAGGATGGATAACCCATAACTAGTAATTCTTGTGAATAGCTAATTATTTCTGGGATTAAGAGCAAAAGAATTAGAATTTTTTTCATAGTGTTATTGTAAATGTGCTGTTACTAAATTCTATATTATAATTATTTCACCGGATTAAAATGAAATTTTCAAAATTTAGTAATCCTGTTATTCTCCTTGCTATTCCAAAATCATCATGGTTACCGGTTTATCATTATGCTTTAGCAAATTATAAAAAAATATCAATCCAGCGAAATTTTGATGAATTTTTTTCCAATGTAGCGCAGGAAATCTAAAAGGTGTCGCACCTACAGCGCTTCAATAAGGTGTATCATGATTAGGCTACCATACGATCGAGTCTAAAACTCTTTTTTTCATTTCCTAAATACTAAATTCCGGCAGGAACGAAAGCATCCAGACCACAATATTTTTTGTGCATTTAGGTGTTTTGGAGACCCCGCCTGGACTGCTTTTTAGCAGACAGGTTGGTGGCAAAAAAAGGATACTCTTAAAGCCCCAACCCCCTACTATTATACGACCAATCTATCGATTCAAAAACTCTTTTTTTATTGCCTTCATAAAAAGCTCCGTCAGGAGCGAAAGTATGGTAGCCAAAAATTGAAAACATTTTTCAGCTCCATAGGAGCGGCACTTTTGTTGCCCATAACACCCTTCGACTACGCTCAGGGTGACAATTCGTAAGGAAGAGTGGCTCTTATCTGCAATTACTCACGGTGTAGCAATTTCGGTTGACAATGCGCAGGTTCGGGTTGACAATGCGCACGCTCTGGTTGATAATGTACGAATTGCAGTTGATAATGTACAGGTTCATGTTGACAATGCGTAAGCTCCGGTTGATGATGTAAAGGTAACGGTTGACAATGTTCGGGTTAGGGTTGACAATGCGCAGGTTCGGGTTGATGATGGACGAATGGCAGTTGACAATACTCAGGTTCCGGCTGACCATGCGTGAATAGCAGTTGACAATGTTCAGGTTCTTGTTGACAAAGTATCGATAATAAAAAACAGGTTGCGTTTTGTTGAAAAAGAACTTTTTATCGGGGAATAGAAATCAAATCATCAAAATTTCTTTTCTTTGAAAAAAGTTTTCTTGATGTGGTTGAAAGAAATCATTCGTAAAAACACCTGGTTTTTTATTCCTTATCTGGTAATACTGCTGCTGGTAACTATTCCTTTGGTAGTATATCCAAAAGCATCATTGCATTTGTTCATCAACAGCTGTCACTCCTCTTTCTGGGATATATTTTTCAAATACATTACCAATTTTGGAGACGGATTTTTTGGCGTTACGGTGGGAGTCCTGTTTTTGCTTATTTCCTTCCGGAAATCATTTTTTATTCTCGCCACCTACGCAGGCAGCGGCATATTTGTACAGTTGTTGAAAAGGGTGATTTTTTCAGGAGTTTACAGGCCAGTAAAGTTTTTTGAAGGAATATCCCAACTTCATCTCGTGGAAGGAGTGAAGATGCGGTATTATTTTAGTTTTCCTTCGGGACATTCAGCTTCGTCATTCGGTTTATTCCTGTGCCTGGCAATGATATCAGGAAATAAAACCGTTAAATTCTGTTGTCTGGTGTTGGCAACCCTGGTAGCATTTTCAAGAGTTTACCTGTCACAGCATTTTTTAATTGATGCCTATGCTGGTTCAATAATAGGCGTAATCTTTGTTCTGATAATGTATAGGTTTGTATTTTTATTACCCGCAGGATGGGTTGACAAAAATCTTGTGAACATAGCAGGACGAAACAAATGCATTAACCGCAAAGTTCACAAAGTATAAAGAGAAGAAACGCAAAGGACACAAAGATTAGCAATAGTATTACAAAGTGATATCAATATTAGCAAATGACTGAAAATGAAATATCAAATAAAGTAATAGGATTAGCCATCGAAGTTCATCAATCATTGGGACCTGGTTTGCTTGAAAGTGCATACAAGGAATGGTTGTATTATAAATTGCATAAAGCAGGTTTGGTAGTTGAAAAAGAAAAGCCCATGCCGTTAATCTTTGAAGAAGTAAAGCTGGAATGTGGCTATAGAATCGATCTATTGGTCGAAAACAAAGTAGTTATTGAAATCAAGAGTGTTGAAGCTGTAAATGAAGTTCATTTGGCGCAAACTCTGACTTATATGAAACTTGGAAACTATAAGCTCGGACTATTAATTAATTTTAATGTCGCATTATTAAAGCAGGGTATTAAAAGAATTGCAAATAAATTATAAAAAAACTGCTAATATTATTGTGAACAAACTTTTTAAAATCTAACAAAAAAACTTTGCGCACTTTGCGATACACCTCAGCGACCTTTGCGGTTCATAGTCCTCTGCGGTTAAATCAAAAAGTCACAAGGTATTTTATTTTTGAAAAAAATGAAGGGAAATAAAAACATCCTGTTATATTTTTTAATTGCCGTTATCTCGCTGTTGTTTTATGTATCTTTTATTGGCGGAGTTCACCTGTTCGACTGGGACGAGATAAACTTTGCAGAATCGGCGCGCGAAATGATTCTTACCGGCGATTACCTGAACGTTAGGATAAATTTCCTTCCCTTTTGGGAAAAACCACCCCTGTTCATTTGGATGCAGGCGCTTTCGATGAAAATATTCGGCATCAATGAGTTTGCTGCACGGTTCCCGGATGCAGTTTGTGGAGTTGCTACCCTGCTGGTGCTGTTCAATATTGGCAGCAGACTGTATAACAGGAAATTCGGAATCATTTGGGCCATGGCTTTCGGATGCAGTATTTTACCATTTGTGTATTTTAAATCAGGTATTATCGATCCCTGGTTCAACCTGTTTATCTTTCTCGGAATCCACCAGTTCATTATGTATAACCGAAAGAAAAGAATCATTCATGTTATCCTGTCAGCCGCATTTATCGGGTTAGGCATTTTGACAAAAGGCCCCGTTGCACTTCTTGTTTTTATACTAACTGCCGGAATATTTTGGCTTATCCGTCGCTTTAAGAAAATTATTACCTGGGGGCATGCAGGAATATTCATCGTAACATTGGTTTTAGTCGGGGGATTCTGGTTTATCCTGCAACTGTTCCACGGTAATTATACCATCATTAAAGATTTTATTGCTTACCAAATCAGGCTTTTTCAGACAAAAGATGCCGGACATGGTGGATTTTTCTTCTATCATTTTATTGTGTTGCTGATTGGTGTTTTTCCGGCATCGCTGTTTGCGTTGCAGGGATTTGGCTCTTCGCGGGGCGACGATCCCATACAAAGGGACTATAAATTCTGGATGACCATATTATTCTGGGTGGTGCTGATTTTATTTACAATTGTAAAAACCAAAATTGTGCATTATTCCTCTCTTTGTTATTTCCCGCTGACTTTTATGGCCGCTTTGGCGATTTACAGATATCTGGAGAATAAGCTGATGATATCGTCATGGGTTATCTCGGGAATTTTTTTCATCGGATTTCTTATAACACTCATTACAGCTTCATTGCCTTTTGTAGGTAAATATAGTGAACAATTTGTTGCACTACTGCCGAAGCTGGATGGCTATACTAAAACCATGCTCCTGGCAGATGTGCATTGGTCAGGTTTTGAAGCGGCAGTTCTTTTGATTCTTGTCGCAGGTATGTTTGCCTTTCTCATCTTGATAAGGAAGCGAAAAATCCTTCCGGGAATTACCGTTTTATTTCTGGCAACAGCTGCAACAACCTATCTCACGTTGATAACTGATATTACAAAAATTGAACAATACTCGCAGGGCGCTGCCATTGAATATCTGCAACGTGTAAAAAATGAGGATGTTTATGTTGTCACGCTTGGGTATAAAAGTTATGCACATCTTTTCTATGCGGATAAAATGCCGCCAGTCAATCCTGAATCATACAACCAAGAGTGGTTGCTCACCGGAGATATCGATAAAGATGCTTACTTTTTATGCAAAATATCCCGCAGGGATGACATTTTAAAAGAATACCCTGAACTGAAGGAACTGGGAGAAAAGAATGGGTTTGTTTTTCTGGTCAGAAGAAAGGTTGAGAGAGGAGTTGGGGAATAGGGAAATGGGGGAATAGGGAAACATGGGAAATAGGACAATAGGGAAATAAGGGAAATAAGGGAATAAGGGAAATATGGAAATATGGAAATAGGGGATTAGGGGGGGAGGCAGAGAGGTTAAGATGGAAGAATGATGATTGGATGGAAAAAAAAATGTTTATGATTAGAATTTAAAAAAGCTTCTGTTTTTAAGAAATAACCTAATGAATGATATATTTGAAAAATATAAAGCAGGAAAGGATTTTACTACACTGGAAGCCTGGAAAAAGGTTAGAGCATTAAAGTTATTTTTTTATAAAAAAGTAATTCCTTTTCTACCTGAAGAAGAAAAATTCAATTTGAATGTTCAGATTAGAAAAGCAAGTGTTAGCGGAACTGCGAATATTTCCGAAGGGTATGGTCGATTTTATCACCAGGAAGCCATTCAATTTTATAGAATTTCCAGAGGTTCAATATATGAATTAAAAGATCATCTAATTTCGTGTGTTGATTTTGAAGATATAAATGAAGAAATTTTTGAAGAAGGAATTATTTTTATTGAAGATGCCAAAATCACTTTGAACGGATATATCAAATACATTAGAGATCAAAAAGAAAAAGGAATTATAAAAGATAGAGGAATATTGCAGGAAGATGCAGAAGATTATGGGAAAAATGAACTGGAAGATTGGGATCAGGATAATATGGCGAAATAAACTCGAAAAGGAATAGAGGTAACAGGAAATAAATTATAAAAATCAAATTATATTTGAGGTGTAAAAGATAAAATAGAATGCATGAGAAACATATTAATAAACAACTTTGTTCTGAAATTAATAATAAGATGGATAAAGAGGAATATAATTCAAATAATACCCAAAATCGTAATTCTATCTAAAATCCCCTTCCACTCCCCCTATACCCCTATATCCCTCTACCTCTATACTCCTATTCCCCTTATTCCCTTATTTCCCTCTATCCCTCTAATCCCCTCCAACCCTAACTAATTTAACCCTGCCATGATAAACAACCAAAAAATAACAGTTGTACTGCCTGCCTACAATGCAGAAGAAACCCTGGAAAAAACTTACAATGAAATTCCTATGGATATTGTGGATGAGGTTATCCTGGTGGATGACAGAAGCAGGGACAATACCATTCAGAAAGCCAAAGAAATTGGAATCAAACACATCATTGAACATTCAGTCAACAAAGGGTATGGTGGTAATCAGAAATCATGTTACAACAAGGCGCTTGAGCTGAATTCCGATATTGTTGTAATGCTGCATCCCGATTACCAGTATACACCCAAACTCATCCATTCCATGTGCTATATGATTGCCAACGGATTGTATGAGGTAGTACTTGGCTCCAGGATTCTTGGAAAAGGGGCGCTACAAGGAGGAATGCCTTTGTATAAATATATCTCCAACCGGTTTCTTACCCTTTCGCAGAACTTGCTAATGAACCAAAAACTCTCCGAATACCATACCGGGTATCGTGCATTTTCGCAAAAAGTACTAAAATCTATCAACTACAATCTCAATTCGGATGATTTTGTATTTGACAACCAGATGATCGCCCAGATTTTTATGGCTGGATTCGAAATTGCAGAGGTTACCTGTCCTACCAAGTATTTTCCTGAAGCATCATCAATTAACCTCAGACGTAGCATCAAATACGGACTTGGCGTTCTAGGCGTCTCGCTTGCATACCGTTTTCAAAAGATGAAACTGGGGCGATTTAAGATTTTTTCCAGAGTTTAATAAGGAAATAGGTCTTTACATCCCAATAAGTAAGCCAGCTGTTTGCAAATCTTTTAATTAAAAACTACTTTTCATTCCACACCCGAAACCCCAAACTCCGAACCCCAAACTCCGAACCCGGAACTCTGAACTCCGAACTCCGAACCCGGAACTCTGAACTCCGAACTCTGAACTCCAAACTCCGAACTCCGAACTCGGAACTCCAACCCCCTTTCCCCATCTTCCCTAAACCGCCAACCTTACGCGTTCTTTATAGTTACACAAAGCCATCCTTAACCTCTTCATACCCTTTTCCGTATTTTCCTGAGAAGAATTGGTAAAATTCAGCCGCATGCAGGTAGCGCCTTCCCCGTTAACAAAAAATGTTTTTCCCGGTACAAAAATCACCTTTTCCTGCATGGCAAAATCTACCAGCTCGGTGGTGTTGTATTCTTCAGGCAATGTCGCCCATAAAAACATCCCACCGTTGGGATTGGTAAACGTCGTTCCAACCGGCATATTATGACGGGCCGATTGAAGCATGCAATCTTTCTGTATACTGTAATGATTTCTAATAGTTTCCAGGTGATCATCGATGTTGTTATCCGAAAGAAACGTATAAATCAATTGCTGTACCACATTGTTAGTATGCAAATCAGCGGCCTGTTTAGCCTTCATCAGGTAAGGTTTTAATGTATCGCTAACCACCATCCAGCCTGCCCTTATACCCGGAGAAATCATTTTGGAGAACGAACCGGTGAGAATGCATTGTTCGGGCACCATGAACGAAACCGGTAAGGTATTGGTTTTGCTAAAATATATTTCGCTGTAGGGATCATCTTCAATCAAGACAAGTTTCTGTCGATTTAAGACTTCTGCAAGCTCCAGTCTCTTTGCATACGAGTAACTTATTCCACTTGGGTTCTGAAAATTTGGAATTCCATAGAAAAACTTTGGATGGAACTGCTTAATTTTTTCGGTAAGTTCATCCAAACAAATACCATCTTCTTTCAGGGTGACCTGTACCATATTTACATTGTATGCGGAGAATGCCTGGATAGCCCCGATATAGGATGGTTTTTCAAGAAGAATGTAATCGTTTGCATTCAGAAATAATTTTCCGGAAAGGTCGAGTGCCTGCTGTGATCCATTAGTAATTAAAATATTTTCAGGATTTACATCTATTCCGAACCTTTGATAGTATCGTCCGGCAATCCATTCGCGCAGGGGAAGATAACCCTGACTGCCTGCATATTGTAACGTGCTTTTTGCTTTTGTCGACATTACCTTATCTAAAGCTGATTTGATTTTCGCAACCGGAAATAAATCTGGATTTGGCAGTCCGCCGGCAAAGGATATAATGTCTGGCATGCCTGCGGTGTCGAGAATTTCACGTAAAAACGAACTTCGGATTGCTTTGCAATTTTCTGAAAGCAGGTGTTCAACAAGGAATGGTTGTGATCTCATCTGATTTAAAATTTATTTGGTTAAACATTAAAAATGCAACTAAAAAAGCCCCGGACTGCTTTCACACAGGGCGGGGCTCGCAAGCATCAACGATAACACAACCCTATGTGATAAAAACCACATAAAGAATCGCTGCTGCTATAATCATCATTTTATACATACTCAAAAGATTAAATAAAAAAAGCCATTCCCCCGGAAGAGAATGGCTGCAAACATTGTTTTATATTTCAGGTCAATCCATACTCTTCCCGCCAGAGCAATCCATCGCTGCTGCAATGACTGAAATAATATGGATCAGTTGTTTTTTCATTAGATTTATTTCACAAAGAAAGTAATTTTTTCTTGATTTTCAATTTTTTGAATTGTTTTATTTAGGTTGACGGGCTAAAAAGATTTAAGCTAAGAGATCATCTCATATTTGTGAAATTCATATATTTGATGAGCCAAACAGAAAAACTCAACCTATGCTTTCCGAGAATTTTACCAGATATCTTTGCGACAGTATCAGGAAAAACTGGAAATTAGATGCACTTTCTGACTACAAAGGAGAAGGATTCACCTATGCCGAAACTGCAAAACATATATTGAAATTTCATTTATTATTTGAAAAAGCAGGGATTAAAAAAGGTGATAAAATTGCCTTGCTTGGAAAAAATTCAGCACGCTGGACAATCAGTTATCTTTCTGTAATAACTTACGGTGCAGTAATTGTTCCAATTCTTCCGGATTTCAAACCCGATGATATCCATAATATTGTAAATCATTCCGATTCGGTTTTTCTGTTTTGTACCGAAAGTATTTTCGAGGAGCTGGATGTTTCGAAAATGGAAAATATCAGGGAAATGATATCACTGAATAGCTATAAGCTAATTCAGGCAGGGACTTCGAAACTTGAGCAAATTGTTAGGGATGTAGATAAAGAATTTGAAGGAAAATATAAGGACAACCTAACACCGGAACAATTTAATGTTCCTGAAATACCTAATTCTGAACTTGCAGTAATCAGTTATACCTCAGGTACAACCGGATTTTCAAAAGGAGTGATGCTTCAGCACAACAGCCTGTCCGCCAATATCAGGTTTGCACAAAACAATATGCCGTTGAAGGCAGGCGATCCCATTGTTTCATTTCTTCCGCTGGCGCATACGTTTGGCGCTGCTTTTGAATTTTTATTTCCCTTCTCTATTGGATGCCATATTACGATACTTACCAAAACGCCCTCTCCACAGATAATTATGCAGGCTTTTCAGGAGATAAAACCTGCTCTTATTTTGTCGGTGCCACTGGTGATTGAAAAAATATACAAAAAACAGCTTATCCCGGTAATCAGCAAAACCAGCATGAAGATTCTATTAAATATCCCGGGAATAAATAAACTTATTTGTAGAAAAATCAATAAGAAGCTTACGGGAGTTTTCGGGGGCAAATTCAGTGAAGTTGTCATTGGAGGAGCTGCCCTGAACCTTGAAGCCGAGACATTCTTCAGAAAAATAAAATTCCGCTATACGATTGGATATGGAATGACTGAGTGTGGTCCGCTTATCAGCTATGCATCCTGTCACATCAATAAACTGGGCTCGGCTGGAAAATCTGTTGATACGTTGGATGTAAAAGTCGATTCTCCGGATCCACAAAAGATCGTAGGTGAAATTATTCTGAAAGGTGAAAATGTGATGTTGGGTTATTACAAAAACCAAAAGGCTACCAAAGAAATGATCGATGACGATGGGTGGTTGCATACAGGTGATTTGGGTTTGATTGACAAAGACGGATTTATTTTTATAAAGGGACGATGCAAAAGTCTTTTATTGGGAGCCAATGGGAAAAACATTTATCCCGAAGAAATTGAGGCCACCATCAATAATAAATATTGTGTTGCTGAATCAGTAATTGTTCAGCGGGATGAAAAGCTGGTTGCGCTGATATATCCGGATCAGGAAACCATAGCAGCTTATAATATTTCCGAAGAAGATCTTATTAAAATTCTTGAAAATCATCGAAAAGAAATTAACACGCAAATTCCGAGGTACATGAGCATTTCAAAATTTGAGATTCATCCGGAAGAGTTTATTAAAACACCGAAGAGAAGTATTAAGAGGTTTTTGTACAAATAATTAGGTAAAGCCGCTAAGCATGAAAACAATAAATTATCTCTTTTTCTTGTATGTTAGTATGAATACTTTTTTTATGATAAATGCCCAGGAGCAGATTAAAGCCAGGAACAATTTTGATTGGAAAACTTACGATGTCAACTCTGACATTAGCATCGATTCTATAAATATTAATATTCTTCAGGGGAATTGGATTTCAACAGAAGAAAATTTTTATGGTGATTATGAAATAGGATCGAAAAGCACAAAGGATACAAATCAAAAAATATTGAATATAAAGGATGATAAATTCAGAAATTCCCTTTCAGGGAAATTTTACCCGTTTAAGCTAAATAAAAATATGAATGTTTTCAAAAATAGTAATAAGCCAGATACTGCCTTTATTAATAAAATAAGCAAAAATGAGATTTGGATAAGTTCAAAATCCAATCTAGATTATGTTCAAATTATTTATCGGAAGTAAGGGTTCAATAGGGTTTTGAGTGATATCCTGAACCCAGGCAGATAACTTATACTATTTCTATTGTCTTTTCAAATCTTTCAATAAAATTGTGTAGACTTATTTATGTAACAGTTAGAATTTTCTATATTTACACTATTACAGCAGATTTCGGGCGCATGTTTTTTTAACAAAGAAAAAAATTTTTATTTTCAGATTATCTTAATCATATGATTATACATATGAAAAACACCAAGTACTTAAATCTTATCACAATCATTTTTTTGGTTTTAAGCCTGCAATCCTGTTATAAGCGGCCAAAACCTGTCCCGGCTCCGATAAACTGGATTAGCGAAGATCCATTAACAATTCCCTACAGAATAAGAGAACAAAAATTCGAAAAAGGGAATCTGGTTTGGAACGGATCATTCGAAGCCGGGAAAAACCTGATTATTGACAGCACAGGTGTAACCTACAGGATAGATGGATGGTACAAAACCGGCGATAATGTGGAATGGGTAAATATTGAAGCAGATAGCATTTATTCAAAAGATGAGGCATATGACAGCATCAGGGCTGTAAAGATTCATCGGATTCGCGCAGATGAAACCGACGATCTGGGTGAAGGCATAATGAGCGACTTTATTAAGATAATTCCAGGGAATTATGAACTCACCTATTATTTGCGGCTTGAGAACATCAGGGCAAATAAAGCAAGACTTGGGACACGGATATATGATGCCGTTAATATAAGATTGATATTTTTTGATAAAAATAAAATTGAAATCGATTCGAAAAAATTCGATCCCAATCGAAAAGTATTTTATGATAATTCATTCAAAGGTTATTCTTTTTCCAATTTCTGGAAAATCGACAAAATGCCCTGGTCAAGAATTATCGGTAAATCTTCAGATGCATATCTTATAGATGGAGATGTTCCTGGTGATGCAAGGTATGCCAAGATATACCTGGGACTGAAAGGCACCGGTACCATGTGGGTTGATCAGATAGATTTCAGGTACACCAGGCAGAATTTTTCATTCATCGAAAGAATGGAAAAATTGATGGATACCACATTATTCAAACAGGAGATTATCATACCAACTCCAAAGAGCGTAAAAAAGCTTGCTTCAATTCTTTATCTTGATACTGCTTTTGAAGTTTCATCCAGACCTGTTATTCTGGTACCTAAAAATGCACCTGATGTTACACGTATGGCTGCCGGGTTAATCCATTCAAAGATCAAACTTCTGATTGAAAAGTCCTATTCGGATAAAACCGAATATCCAAAAATTTATATTAAAACCGAACTAACTACAAATGAGCTTAACAACTCAAAACTTATTTTCAGTATTGGCAAAACAGATTTATATAACAGGTTTCATGATATTTTGCCTGATGTTGAATTATTAGGCTCAGATCAGGGATACTACATCTTTACTGCAACCGATTTAAATAATGTCATCTTTATTTTCGGGAAAAACACTGTCAGTGATTTTTATGGTGCAACAACTGTTATTCAGTTATTTGACAGTAAAAAATTAATTTTTCACAATGCCAATATCATAGACTATCCCGATTTCTGTTGCAGGAATATTAGAATTGATTATGATGCTGGTTCGGAAAGCATTCTGAATGATGTTATTGATCAGATAATTCAATATAAAATTAATGGATGTTACCTGTTCAGCCTCAAGGCAAAAAATGGTTCCCTGAACAACTTTGCTGCAAGAATAGAAAACAGGCTGTTTTCCAGGGACGTTTTTAATCCTGGACTATCAGGTGACATAATTTCATGTGAAAACCTGATGAAGAATAATAAAATTCAAAAATTGGTACTTTTACCAAACTATATGCTTAGTAACAGTGAACCTGACAACAACGTCAGCCGCTCTGTGATGATGGATTATGTGACTGTTGCGAACAATAAAAATCAATCTGCTCCGTTATCCGATTTGAAAATTATTCCTTATTGGTTTAATAATAAGGATATGGATGGGAGTGAAGGAAGAGCCGAACTCTACCTGGGTGAGCTTAAATCTTTAGTTACCGGTGGGTTTCATTACTTTTGGAGTGGCAGTTCCGTGAACAGCATGGGTACCGATGATGCTGATATAATGAGAATCAGCAATATATTGGATACCAAACCTTGTTTATGGGATAATTCAATGACTTTCTCAGATACTTCGCCGGTAATGGAATATTATGCCGGAAAAATTAGCTTATATAATGTATTTGAACCATTTGAAAATAATGAGGTAAAATATCTGTATGAAAATTTAGATAAGTCGGAAGTCTTTTTCAATAGTTCACCGCAGAGTGAACTGGGGATTATAAAAACACTCACAATTGCAGATTTTGCATGGAATATGAATAATTATGATGCAGATCTTTCTCTGTGGAAAATTTTGCAATCCCGATACGGCATTGCATCAGCGAAGGAACTCGTATTATTTGCAGATACATATGCCAGTCTGCTTCGATATGCTGTTGAGTTGAAAAATCCAATGCATTATCAACGTTTGGTACGCAATACCGAATCTTTACAGATGTCGCTGGAAGAACATATGAACAATATCACAGAAATACTGGGAAAGGATAATAGACTGGTTTATGAGTTGCGGGAAAAAAGCGATTCACTTAAAAATCAAATCGATGGCTTATTGCCTTAGATTTTAAAGTTAAGTAAATCAGTAAATTAAGCAATAATTTTATTCAAATGCAGTTACAACAATTTATTAACCGGTTAACATATTATTATATAATTATTTTTGTATAGCATGCTCTTTTCTGTTAACATAATGGTGTTGGATAGAAAATTATTTTTTATACCTTTATTATATGAACTTTCATAAATATGAATGAAGATTTTGATAGTTATTTTGAGGAGCCGGATATTTCGGAAGTCATAAAAAGGTTTCAGGATTTGTTGCAGAATAACAAGTCAGTTTTTTTTGACCTGTTTGAATTTGAAGACATTATCGACTATCTTATTGAAGATGAAAACCTTGATGGAGCTTTTAGAGCCATTCATATGGCTTTGAAAAGCTATCCGTTTGCAACTTCGATTAAGCTTAGAAATGCCAAGGTTTTGATTGAAAAAGGGAATTCAAATCAGGCATTACAAATTATAAACGAGATTGAATCGGTAGAATTGTATAATTATGAATTGCATTTATTAAAAGGAAAGGTATTTTCACGATCATGCAAACACGATGATGCCATTCGGGAATATGATATGGCCATTCGCTATGCTAGAGAGAACCGCGATGAAGTAATTTACACGATTGCCCAATCGTTCCTTGCTTCCGGAAAAGAAAGTGTTGCCATTAAATATTTATTACTTGCCCATGAAGTAAACGAAAGAAATCTGCTTGTTCTTTATGAGTTAGCCTCCTGTTTTGATCGTTTGGAGTACTATGACAAATGTATTGAATACCTGCAAAAATTTCTTGAACTCGATCCTTTTGCAGAAAACGTATGGTTTAATCTGGGTGTGGCTTTTTCTCATCTGGAAAAATACACCGATGCCATTGATGCAATAGATTATTCGCTGGCAATAAATCCCGGATATTTTTCAGCATATTTTGTCAAAGCCGAACTGTATTTTGATCTGGAATGTTATTCCGAAGCAATAGCTGTTTATAATGAACTTCTTGAACTGGATAATAACAATTTAAGGTCTCTTTGCTATATAGGCGAATGTTATGAAAAACTAAATCAGGCAGATCGCGCTATCGATTATTTTAAGATGGCAAAAAGTCTTGATAATTCAAATCCCGAACCCTGGTTTGGTATGGCTATCGTTTATAAAAATATTGGAAAGTTAAATCACAGCCTTTTAAATATCAGAAAAGCGATAAAACTGGACGGAAAGAATGCCGAATACTGGTTTTTCCTGGGTGAATTATATGCACAGATGCAGCATACCGGGAATTCTATGAAAGCCTATACCAGGGCAATCGAAATTGATCCTTCGGATTATGAAGCATGGCTTGCGTATGCAAAATTGTATTATGAAGATAATAAAGTTACCGATGCAATTGAGATATTAAACAAGGCATATCAATATAACTATGATAATTCCACTTTAAACTATCAACTTGCTGCTTATCATACCACATTGCATGAATATTCTGTTGCAGCAAAATATTTTGAAAAGGGTCTGTCTCTGAATTTTCCGGAACATCAGGATTATTTGTGTCAGATAAAAGATTATTTCAACACAGATAAAATTCAGGATATCCTTTCTAAATACCAGAAACTAAAGTAAAATACTATGAACATAGCCCTTTCTTTTATTCCTGAGCGGACTGCCAAGCCCCGTCAAAATGGTATTACCATGATGATGGACAAAGGATTAAGCATCAGGGAAACTGAAGATTTTATTGAAAGTAGTACAGAATTTACAGATCTCGTGAAATTTGGATTTGGTACTTCTGTAATCTCTTCTAAATTAGCCGAAAAGGTTAAGCTCTATCGTCAGGCAAATATTAAACCCTATTTTGGAGGTACCTTATTCGAAGCATTTTTGATTAGAGATAAGTTTGATGATTATTTACGATTCATCGAAAAATACAAGTTGGAAACAGTTGAAGTTTCTGATGGCTCCATTGTAATCGATCATGAACAAAAACTCGAATTTATCACAAAACTTTCAAAGAATTTTACTGTATTATCTGAAGTGGGTTCCAAACAAAAAGGTGTTGTCATTCCTCCCGATAAGTGGATAGCAAGTATGAAGACTGAACTTGAAGCAGGTTCGTGGAAAGTGATTGCAGAAGCCCGTGAAAGCGGCACAGTGGGCATTTTCCATAGCAATGGCAGCGCAAACGAAGAGCTAATTATGGATATCGCAGCACACGTTCCATCGGAGAAAATTTTATGGGAAGCTCCTACCGGAAAACAGCAGGTTTACTTTATCAATCATTACGGTCCCGATGTAAATCTGGGAAATATCGCCACGCATGATGTGATTCCACTTGAATGTTTGCGACTGGGACTTCGGGGAGATACTTTTTTTAATTTTCTTCCCGATGAATTAAAAAAGTTTAAGCCTACATCCTGTCAATAACTAAGCATATTCATTCGAATTAAATTTCATCTTTTGGTCATCAATTTGGGTTGACTTATCAAAGCATTAACAGCTTGCCTGAGACGGTTAAAAAAATAATCATATATTTGGCGGAATTTTAGTAAAAGTATTCTATATGAGAAAATTCAGCAATTATGTCGGTCTCTTTTTTAAAGGCATGGGAATGGGTGCAGCAAATGTAATTCCCGGTGTTTCTGGTGGAACTATCGCATTGATAACCGGAATTTTCGAAGAGCTCATCGATTCTATAAAATCCTTTGATTTGAAAGCATTTAAGCTTTTTTTTACAGGTAAGTTCAAACAATTTGCAGAACATATAAATCTGAACTTTCTTATTGCAGTATTTTTGGGCATAGGTATTAGTATTCTTTCTATTGCGAAGCTTTTTGAATATCTGTTTGCGAATTATCCGATATACATCTGGTCTTTTTTCTTTGGATTGATTCTAGCATCCGTATATTTTGTAGGCAAAACCGTTAAGAAGTGGAATCTGAGTGTAATTATTACTTTTATTGTAGGAACTGCATTTGCTATATTTATTACTGTTCTTAATCCCGCTGCAGAAAACGAGGGTAAGTTATATCTTTTTATCTGTGGCATAATTGCTGTCTGTAGCATGATACTCCCTGGTTTATCAGGTTCATTTATACTTATTCTTCTCGGGAATTATGAGCTTGTGATGATTAAAGCGGTTACCGGACTGAGAATTGGAATTCTTTTGCCTGTTGCAGCTGGAGCCGCTGTTGGATTAATTGCTTTTTCTCATTTTTTATCCTGGGTATTTAAAAAATTTCATGATGAAACCATTTCCATTTTAACAGGATTTATTCTAGGATCGGTTGCGATATTGTGGCCATGGAAATCGCCGATATTCAAGACAGACGGCCTGGGAAATATCATCACCAAGACGAATGGAGAACAAATTATCCAGGGGTATCACAGGTTTATTCCTGAATCGTTCAACACTGAGGTCCTGCTTGCAATAATATTTGTGATTCTGGGAATCGTGACTATCTGGCTGCTTGAAAAATATGCCCAGGCAGAAAACTAATTTTTAGGGTATTAATATCCATCCTTAAGTATATATGAAAACATTCGGACTTATAGGATATCCCCTGACACATTCATTTTCGCAAAAATTTTTTAGCGAAAAATTCAAAAAAGAAAATAATTTACACACCAGGTATCTTAATTTCCCAATCGAGCATGTGGAAGGTTTAATAGAAATAATCGAGCAACATAAAGATCTTTATGGACTGAATGTTACCATTCCTCACAAAGAAGGTGTTAAAATTTATTTAGATGAACTTGATGAAGTGGCTCAATCGATAGGTGCAGTTAATACCATTAAAATTTACCGAAATGGAGAAGAATTAAAACTAAAAGGATTTAACACCGATGCACATGGTTTTTATCATTCGTTAAAGCCTTTTTTGAATGAAAAACACAGGCAGGCATTGATCCTTGGAACGGGTGGTTCTTCGAAATCAGTTGCTTACGTGTTTAACCGTCTTGAAATTCCATTTACCTTTGTATCAAGAAATCCAACGGATCAGGGACAATTAAATTATAAGCAACTCAGCAAAGAAATTATTGGAAAAACCCAACTAATTGTTAATACCAGTCCTGTGGGTATGTATCCCAATATTCATAGTTGCCCGGATATTCCGTATGAATATCTGTCAGAAAATCATCTATTATATGATTTAATCTACAATCCCGAAGAGACGCTATTTCTGAAAAAAGGCCGGAAAAAAGGTGCTCAAACGCTCAATGGATTATCCATGTTGTACCTTCAGGCAGAAAAGTCCTGGGAAATATGGAATAGCACAGATTAATAAGATTTAAACGCCATTTCAATAAGTTTAGCGCTATATTTTATGCCGTTTTTTTCGGCATTTTTCTGACTTATTTCAAATTTTAACTTGTCGCCTACCACCAGAAAGTTTATTGCTGCGCCCTCTTCAATCGTACCGTTCTTTTCTGTTATAATCAAAGTACTTTTATTGCCCAGCGCATTAATTAATTCCTGAAGCCCCTTTGTCTTTCCAAATGTTACAAAAAGGATATGACATTTATCTATTTCAGCAGGTTCTTTGTATTGTTTTACTACGATATTCTGTGTCCCCACTTTTTTACCGGTGGTATAAGTGTTCAATTCGCTCGAAATTTCACCGTTTCCAAGCACTCCAATAACAAATGGGCCTGTTTTATAGGTTGCAGGCCATTCAATCAGTCTTGAAAAATTATACACAAACATTGCCTGTGCTTTCGGAATACCAGTTTGAGCAATCGAATCATGAATCACAAATCCTCCAATCAACAACACCAAAATAAACTTTTTCATCTTCATTCATTTTTTCGTTTGTACGGTAAAATATTCTAAATGTTATACTAAAAAAAGCATATTGGCTGTAAGTTTACTAAAAATCATTTTATCTTCAAATCTTTAGGTTAACTTAATATCAACAGGGTAACTAATATTTGTTAAAACCAATCCACAGGCAGGTACAGATGCACCGGCTTTACTTCTGTTTTTACTATCAATAATCATTTTTATATCTTCAAGATTTGTTCTACCTCTACCCACATCAATCATCGTGCCAACTATTGCTCTTACCATATTCCGAAGAAATCTGTCAGCGGTAATGCTGAAGATCAATTTTCCCGGTTGACTTGTCCATCGGGCATTGGTTAGTTTGCACAAATTTGTTTTTGTATTCGAATGTAATTTACTAAAACACGCAAAATCTGAATAATTTAGTAATAGTTCACCGACCAGGTTCATGAGTTCAATATCAAGTTTTTGTTGATAATTCCAGCCCAGTTCAAACAGAAAGGGATTCTTATGTCTTAAAATGGTGTATTCGTAAGTTCTTTCCATTGCACTGAACCGTGCATGTGCTTTGGGAACAACTTCATATAAATCTTCAACCGCAACATCAGGTGGAATGATTGAGTTAAGGCTTTGAATTATCGTTTCCTTCTTTATGATGATTGAATCTTCCATATCGAAATGTGCAATAAAAAAGCGGGCATGTACACCCGTATCGGTTCTTCCGGCGCCTATGGTTTTTATTTCTTTTTTTAGCAGGGTAGAGAGAGCATGATTCACAATCTCCTGAATAGACAAGGCATTCGGTTGAATTTGCCATCCGTGATAACGGGTTCCCTTAAAACTGAGTTGGATGAAAAATCTTCGGTTCATTTTGAAAAAGAATCATTCCCCACAATCAATACAGGTTAGCGAAACAGGGACTAATATAATCAATTCTTTATCAAGCTGCCTGCTTTTATTGTTTAAGTGAAGTTTAACATTTTTTAACAGACCATAAATAGTTATAATTCAATGATATATGGATACGATTTTTTTTCGAAAGTAGTAATTGAGATAAAAATTGTTACCTTCGGGCCTGAAAATAGTTGACTAAAAAAATTGCTATATGAGTGAAATTGCAGTGAATATCAAGGAACTCAACGAAAAAATTCAGAAAGAGAGTTCATTTGTTGACCTGGTTACCCTTGAAATGAAAAAAGTTATTGTGGGTCAGAAACACTTGATTGATAGTTTATTGATTGGACTACTTTCAGATGGACATATTCTGCTGGAAGGTGTGCCAGGCTTGGCAAAAACACTTGCCATCAAAACGCTGGCGAACACCATTGATGCAAAATTCAGCCGGATTCAGTTTACTCCCGACCTGTTGCCTGCCGATTTAATAGGTACCATGATTTACTCCCAAAAAAATGAGGAATTTTTGGTTAAGAAAGGTCCTGTTTTTGCAAATTTTGTCCTTGCTGATGAAGTAAACCGTTCACCCGCGAAAGTTCAAAGCGCACTGCTTGAAGCTATGCAGGAAAAACAGGTTACCATTGGAAGTGAATCTTTCATTCTACCCAAGCCGTTTCTTGTGCTTGCCACACAAAATCCAATTGAACAGGAAGGTACTTATCCACTTCCCGAGGCACAGATTGACAGGTTTATGCTGAAAGTGGTTATCCATTATCCCAATAAAGAGGAAGAGAGGCTTATCATCAGAGAAAATCTTGTAAAGAAGTTTCCAACCTCTGAAACCATTTTGAAAAATGATGATATTTTGCGGGCACGCCAAGTGGTTAAAGAGGTTTATATGGATGAGAAAATCGAACAGTATATCCTTGACATTGTTTTTGCTACCAGGTATCCGGTGGAATATAAACTTTCTCAGTACGATAATATGATCAGGTATGGCGGATCCCCCAGAGCAAGTATTTATCTTGCCTCAGCGGCTAAGGCTTATGCTTTCATAAAAAGACGCGGATATGTGATACCCGAGGACGTAAGAGCCGTTTGTCATGATGTATTACGACACAGAATCGGCTTAACATATGAAGCTGAAGCAGAAAACATTACATCCGAGGATATTATTACAGATATTCTCAATAATGTTGAGGTACCCTAAAACAGGTTTATAATTGTGATGAAGACTTTGTGTACACTGATATTTTTTGTAGTTTCCGTTTCGTTTGAAACCAACTCCCAGAATTATATTGGTAAACACAAAGATGAGATCATCGTTTTGATGAAAAACCATTACAAGAATTTTAAGCTTAATAAAGATGCAATAAACCATACATATAAATATCTGAAATATGAGGACGACATTGCGGAACAAACATTGCTTTTCTTTTTGTCGGAAGATAATTATTGCACGCTGGTTCGTTGGATAAGTGATTATTCGAATATTAACGATATCATTTCGATGTTAGACAGTAAATATACCAAATCAGGAAAGAACACCTGGACTTATTCGGAAAATGGTAATAAATATATTATCAAACTCGAGGAGGGTGAATGGTTCTTTACAGTTAGCTTTAAAATTTTAACCTGAGTTATTAAAAAGTTGGCAGTTGTGGAAGCTACGGATTTAATTAAACGTGTACGAAAGATAGAAATAAAAACCCGGGGATTATCACAACATATATTTGCCGGGGAATATCACAGCGCTTTTAAGGGCAAAGGCATGGCTTTTAGCGAAGTACGTGAATACCAATATGGCGATGATATTCGGAGCGTTGACTGGAATGTAACCGCGCGATTCAATCATCCCTATATTAAAATTTTTGAAGAAGAGCGTGAATTAACAGTTGTCTTGCTTGTGGATGTCAGCGGTTCAAGGTTTTTTGGTACACAATCACAATTAAAAATGAGTGTGATTACCGAAATATCTGCTGTGCTGTCTTTCTCAGCAATTCAGAATAATGACAAGGTTGGGGTAATCCTTTTCAGTGATAAAATCGAAAAGTTTATTCCTCCTAAAAAAGGAAAACAGCATATTTTGAGAATTATTCGTGAGCTGATCGATTTTACGCCGGAAAATCGAAAAACATCTATAACGGAAGCGCTTAGATTCCTTACGAATGCGATTAAGAAAAAAAGCATCGTATTCCTGATATCAGATTTTATGGATACAAATTTTGAGGATGCGTTAAGAATTGCTGCTAAAAAACATGATTTGGTAGGATTGAGAATTTATGATATTCGTGAAACGAAACTTCCGAAAGTCGGATTAATTAATATCAGGGATGCAGAAACAGGACAGGATATGCTGGTGGATACCTCATCGAGCTTTATCAGGAATTCATATAGAAATGCATGGAAAAAAAGAACTGACGATTTAACCGAAGTGTTTGTGAGGCTGGGCGTAGATGCTGTATCAATATCAACTGAAGAGGACTATGTAAAACCATTGGTTAACCTGTTCAAAAAAAGATCATCTGCAGTATGATATCTTGTGTTTTAATTCAGAACAATCGTATGAGAAATTTACGGATATACAGATTTTTATTAATTTCTTTAGGTTATGTTTTCTGTTCTCTACCAGAAGGAATGGCTCAGATCGTATCGGTTGATGCCAGGCTCGACTCAAATGAAATCGTTATAGGAGATCAGGTTGGATTGAATATTGAGGTTAAGAAAAATAAAAATGATATTGTAAAATTTCCGGTTTTTTCCGACAGCCTTACGCACGATATTGAAATCATCAGCAAATCACCTATCGATTCGGTGTGGTTAAAGGATGAGAAAAAAGTGTTACTTCGGCAAAAACTGGTTGTAACCGCATTTGACAGCGGACTTTATTACATACCTCCGCTGGAATTTTTGCTGGTGACCCAACATGCTGTGGATACCATTAACAGCAGGTCGAATTACCTTGTCGTACATCCCTTTCCGTTGGATACTACAAAAACCATCCGGGATATAAAAGCTGTGGAAAAAGCACCGGTTAGTTTTAGCGAATTGTATCCGTATATACTCGGGGTTATATTTACCGGATTTCTTATATGGTTTTTGATTTATTATGTAAAAAAGAAAAAGAAACACGAACCGATTATCGGGAAGCCTAAAATTGAAGAACCCGCCCATTTGGTTGCACTTCGTGAACTTGATACGTTAAAGTCTGAAAAGCTATGGCAGCGAAAAGAAGTGAAATTATACTATTCACGGCTGACAGAAATCATCAGAAAATACATCGAAAAGCGGTTTAAGATTATGGCCAT
Organism: uncultured Bacteroidales bacterium; assembly: GCA_963781805.1. Lineage (GTDB taxonomy): Bacteria > Bacteroidota > Bacteroidia > Bacteroidales > UBA10428 > JAFGPL01. The sequence continues at coordinate 1,623,577 of CAWAHF010000004.1, read as the reverse complement.
GGAACAAACCTCCGATGAAATTCTGATAGAGTTTGAAGGCCAGGAAGTGCTTTCACTGGAAGATTTTAAATTACTCAGGGAAATGTTAGTGCTGGCTGACTTTGTGAAATTTGCCAAAGCAGCGCCGGAACCCGATGAAAATGAATCCCATTTTGAAAATGCATACAAATTCGTTAACAATACAAAGTACCAGGAACAGGTAATCCCTGTTACGCAGGAGGTTGAGCCTGCAAATAATGAAATAACAGCTTAGGAAATGAGACATATAGAATTTGCACATCCGGGATATTTTTATTTATTGCTGTTACTCCTGCCTTTGATTGGATGGTATGTATACAGACAAAAAACCATGCAAGCCACCATTCAGATATCTTCTTTGGAACCCCTTCTGAATGCACCGAAAACCATCCGGAATTACCTCAGACATTTACCCGTTATTTTACGTTCGATTGTCTTTGCCTTGCTCGTTATTATACTTGCCAGACCACAATCAACAAATAAATGGGAGAATGTAACCACAGAAGGAATAGATATTGTTATTGCGCTCGATATTTCGGGAAGCATGCTGGCAAGAGATTTTAAGCCAGATCGGCTTGAAGCAGCAAAAGATGTGGCTATTGAATTCATCTCGGGCAGACCAAACGATCGAATAGGTCTGGTTGTTTTTAGTGCGGAAAGTTTTACACAATGTCCCCTGACAACTGACAGAGCTGTATTAATCAACCTTTTTAAAGATATTAAAAGTGGAATGATTGAAGATGGAACTGCAATAGGTGTTGGACTGGCAAATGCAATTTCACGTCTTAAAAACAGCGATGCAGCCAGCAAAGTAATTATTTTACTAACCGATGGGGTAAATAACCAGGGATCTATCGATCCGCTGACAGCTGCCGAACTGGCCAAGAGTTTTGGGATCCGGGTATATACCATTGGCATGGGAAGCATGGGAACTGCCCCTTATCCTGTTCAGGATGTATTTGGCAGAACATACCTGCAGGATGTACCTGTGGAAATTGATGAGAAAACATTGCAGGAGATTGCTGATATGACAAACGGCAAGTATTTCAGGGCCACCAACAATCAAAAGTTGCGGGAAATATATGCTGAAATTGATAAACTGGAAAAGTCAAAAATTGATGTAAAAGAATTTAGCAGGAAACAGGAAGAATACTTTTGGTTTGCGGTAGCCGCTGGCTTAATTTTATTAGTTGAATTATTGTTACGATACACAATTTTAAGAAAGATACCATAATTCCTTAAGAAAAAGAAAATGTATTTCAGGTTTGCACATATTGAATTTCTTTTTGCACTATTAGCCATACCGGTGTTGATCTTAATATATATCATCACGGTACGTCTGAGAAAAAGATCCTTGAATAAATTTGGAAATCTTTCGGTTATATCCCAGCTTATGCCGGATGTTTCAGGTTCCAAACCTCATTTAAAATTTTTCATTGTTATGCTGGCGCTGTGTTTAATAATATTTACCATTGCAGGACCCCAATTCGGTTCAAAACTAAAGGAAGTAAAACGTAAGGGAATCGAAATAATTCTGGCGTTGGATGTATCCAACAGTATGAATGCTGAAGATATTCAGCCCAGTCGGCTTGAAAGGGCCAAGCAGGCAATTCTTAACCTGATTGACCGATTAGATAACGATAAATTAGGTCTGATTGTATTCGCAGGCGATGCATACACACAGATTCCCATTACCACAGATTACTCTGCTGCCCGAATGTTTCTCTCAAATATAACCACCAATATTGTTTCGCGTCAGGGTACTGCCATAGGTGAAGCTATAAATCTGGCTGCCAAGTCATTTAGCCCGTCAACAGAAGCAAGCAAAGTAATCGTAATTATTTCAGATGGCGAAAACCATGAGGGAGACGCCCTTGATGCAGCCAAAGCAGCAGCTGAGAAAGGTATTAAAATATTTACCATTGGAATGGGATCGACAAAGGGAGCTCCAATTCCTGAAAGTACCAGTTCGCTCAACAAAGATTTCAGAAGAGACAGACAAGGCAATATAATAATGACAAAACTGAATGTTCAGATGTTAAGTGAAATTGCACAGATTGGAGGGGGTAGTTATTATGGTGCAACCAGCAGTAGGGTAGGACTGAACGATCTGTTTGATAAACTCGGTAAGCTTGATAAAGAAGAAATTGATACCAAGGTATACTCTGAGTATGAAGAACAGTTCCCTTATCTGGTCTGGATTGCACTGGGATTATTGACAATCGATTTCTTCATAATCGAAAAAAAGAGTAAACTATTTAGAAATTTCAATCCATTTAAAGTGAAGTTATGAAAAAACTTATCATATTTTCGGTTGCATTTTTACTTGGGTCTCCGGTTTTTTCTCAGGCAGAAAAAAAGTTAATTCGTAAAGGCAATAAAGACTATCTTGCGGATAAATACGAAGATGCCGAAGTGCTCTATAGAAAAGCAGCCGAAAAACAACCTGCGTCTGAGAAAGCCAATTACAATCTTGGCAATGCGCTTTATAAACAGGATAAATACGAAGCAGCTGCTACCAGGTATGAAAATCTGGCGGATCAAAAAAGTGGGGATAAACTTGCACTTTCTAAATATTATTACAATCTTGGGAACACCTTTTTTCAGGAAAAAAAACTTGATAAGGCAATTGACGCATATAAAAAATCTTTAAGAAATAACCCGCACGATGCAGATGCCAAGCATAATCTGCAATATGTGGAAAATCTGAAGGCTCAGCAAAACCAACAAAATCAGCAAAAAAAACAAAATCAGAATCAGGATCAAAATAAAGATCAACAACAGCAAAAACAGCAACAACAAAATCAACAGAAGCAAGATCAACAACAGCAACAACAAAATCCACAACAGCAACAACAAATTTCAAGAGCTGATGCTGAACGGGTACTGGATGAAATAGAACGGGAAGAAAAGGATGTGTTGAAAAAAGTAGAAGAACAAAAGGCACAGGCCCGCAAGGTTCCTGTGGATAAAAACTGGTAATACAATTTTTAAATCAATATGTTGAAGAGAAATATTAGCGTACTTATTTATACTGTTTTTTATTCTGTCTTTGCATTTGGCCAGGGATTAGAATTTACTGCCACTTTAAATCCAAAAGTTCTCAGGGTAGGGGAACAGTTCACCCTGGAATATGTTGCCAGTAAAGATCTGTCTGATTTGGAAGTTCCCGATCTTACCGGATTCCAACTTCTTGGCGGCCCCATGACCAGTTCAAGCACAAGCATTCAGATAATCAATGGAAAAACTACCCGTTCGTCCCAATATACCTATACCTATTATGTACGGGCCGACAAAGCAGGAAAATTTGTAATTCCGCCAGCAAAAGCTAAATATAAGGGGAAGACCTATGAGTCGAATAGTCTTTCGATTGAAGTTCTGGCTAATAATTCGTCGCAACAGCCATCTTCAAAACAACAGGGACAAGCACAACCCCCGGCAGGAAGTCAGACTACAAAATCGGGAGATGATATTTTTGTGCGATTGCTGGTAGATAAACACACCGCCTATGTAGGTGAACAAATTGTAGCCTGGGTAAAGGTTTATACCAAGCTACAATTAAGTGGCCTTGGACAAGGTTACAAAGGACCGGAATTTAACGGTTTTTACAAGCAACCTGTCGATATTCCCCAGCTCACCAAACTTGAAGCCGAAAATGTAGGTGGTGATATTTATTATACCGGCGTTATTCAAAAAGTTGTGCTATATCCTCAGAAAACAGGTGAAATTACCATCGATCCTTTCGATTTGGTGGTAACCACCCGCCAACAGGTAAAGAGCAGATCCAGGAGTTTCTTAGATGACTTTTTCGGTACAACCGTTCAGGATGTTCCCCGCACCCTGAGAAGTGCACCGGTTAAAATTAAAGTGAATCCGTTACCTGGCAAACCACAGGCTTTCACCGGGGCAGTTGGTAATTTTACACTTAAAACTTCGGTGGATAAGAAATCATTGAAAACCAATGAAGCGCTGACCTATAAGATTACTATTTCAGGCAAAGGCAATATCAAGTTAATTGATGAACCAAAGATAACTTTTCCGCCAAATATTGAGCAATTTGAACCAAAAACTGTTGTAAACCTAACCAACGAACTCTCTGGCAGTAAATCCTTTGAATATGTACTTATTCCAAGATATGCAGGTCATTACGATTTGCCATCCTTTGATTTTACATATTTCGATCCGGCTAAAGGGGCATTTACAACCCTCAATTCTGATGAATATACCATTAATGTTGAAAAGGGAGAAGAAGATACTACTGCGGTTGTTGTCTCAGGCTTATCGAAAGAAGATTTCAGGCTGCTTGGAACCGATATTCTTTTTATTAAAAATAAACCTTTCAAACTGTATCGGCAAGGTAAAATTATTTTTGGACAACCCTATTTCTTTGGATTTTATATTATTGCCCTTGTACTATTTATCCTTATCATAATTTTCAGAAAAGAGACAATTAAAAGAAATGCTAACCTTGTTTTGGTGAAAAACCGTAAAGCCAATAGAATGGCTGGTAAGAGACTAAAAAAAGCAAAAGAATATCTGAAACAGAACCATCAGGACGATTTTTATGAGGAAGTAATGAAAGCGCTTTGGGGATATCTTGGTGATAAGCTTAGTATACCGGTTGCGGAGTTGTCTCGTGACAGATCCCGTATAGTCCTGAAGGAAAAGCAGGTTACAGATGAACTGATTGAAGCTTTTTATAATCTGCTTGATAATTGCGAGTATGCAAGGTTCGCTCCTGAACGGGAATCGTCCGATATGCAAAAATTATACAAAGATGCAGTTATGCTTATCAGTAAGCTGGAACAAAAGTTAAAATAAGTAAACACACAAGATTATGGTTAAAAGAATTTTATTCATATTGCTTGCAGCTTGGTCTTTTGGTTCTGTGTTTGCTTTCAATCCCGATTCATTGGTGCAGGCCGGGAATAAGCATTATGTCAGTAATGACTACCTGAAGGCTGCTGAAAACTGGCAAGCCGTGATTGATTCGGGGTTCGTGGCATCTGAACTCTATTTTAATCTTGGGAATTCTTATTACAAAATGAATAATTATGCCAGGGCAATTCTTAATTACGAAAGGGCTTTGTTGCTGGCGCCTAATAATAAGGACATTAAATTCAATCTTGATCTGGCAAATGCTCATGTGGTGGATAAAATCGATATTATCCCAGATTTCATTCTTAAACGCTGGATTCGCTCTTTAATAAAAATCTTTACATCAAATAACTGGGCAACGATAAGTATTACAACTTTTATTCTGTTTCTTGTCTTATTTATCATTTATCTGTTCTCTGCGAAATTATGGATTAAGCAATTTTCATTTTACCTCTTCATTATATCTTTAATTATTTCCGCTTCAGCCTTCATCTTTTCATCACAACGCAAAAAGATGATTGTTGAAAGAAATAGTGCGATTATAATGGCCCCCTCTGTTACTGTGAAAAGCTCACCAAACGAATATGGTACAAACCTTTTTATATTACACGAAGGTACAAAAGTAGAAACAGTTGATAGTGTGGGTGTTTGGAATGAAATAAAAATAAGTAACGGGAATAAAGGCTGGGTGCAAAATTCGACGTTTGAGCGTATTTGAAGTTCCAAAAATTGCATCTCCAAATTTTAAATTACAAAGCAATCATCAATTGAAACAATAAACTCTTTTTTGGGAGCACCTGGAATCCCTGAACTCAGGTTGTTGTGAATAACCATTTGCTACTTGCTTGCTTTTAATTCATTTTTTTTTGTTAAATTGTATCAAAATAAAAGAATTGATTTGATTTTTGTTATTTTTATCATACTGCTTTCATTTTTAAGAGTAATGAAATAAAATTTGGCTCAAAGCAATCAATATATGGATAACAATGAACTAATTATTGGGGATGGGGATGCAAAAAACGAGTCGGCTTCATTTTTTAAACGCGTTGGAGGCAAAACCACATCTTATTTTTATAGCTTAAAAAACAGGCTCAGATTAGCAATTCTGGGTACTGCTGTTTTATTGTCACTTTTGTTGCTGATAATATCGTTTTTCATCCTTGCGGCTTATCAAAAGAAAGAAACATATGAAAACCTGAAGGTAATCAGCCAATTCAAACGTGATCAGATTGAACAATATTACCGGCAGATTGAAAGCCAGATTGTATTGGCAACAAGAGATGAAAGATTAACAGAAGCATTTGGCGAATTGGCCGATGGATTTGCTTCAATTGAATCGGATTCCTACGAACTGCCCGATTATAAGGAGCTATCATCTATGTCAGATGCGCTCGAAAATTATTACAAGTCAGAAGTTTTACCTGCCCTCCTTTCAAAAAGCGATCGAAATAATACTCCCGTAGGTCTGTTTCCTGAAGGGGATAAAACCAGAATCTTACAATTTTTATACATAGCAAATAATAGTCTTCCTCAGGGGTTTAAGTATAAAATGTTAAAAGCCGGAGATGCAAGCGCCTATTCAAATGCACATCAGAGATATCAAAATTATTTCAGGGAGTTACTTTCACAGGTAAATATTTCAGATATTTTGCTGGTGAACGGGAGCAACGGCGACATTGTCTATTCATTTCAAAAGAATATTGATTTTGCTACAAATATATTTGACGGACGATTTAAGAACACGAATCTTGCTCTTGCATGTCAAAAGGCGCTGGCATCTTCAAATTCAGATAATCCTGCGTTTTCTGATTTTGAACTCTATCTTCCGGAAATGTACAGGCCCGTTTCATTTATAGCAAAAACAATTGCCGGAAATTCAGGAGATAAAGGGTTACTGGTTTTTCAACTGAGTGCTAATGCAATAGATAATATTTTATCCGGAACAACAACCGAAAAGGTCGACCATTTTATAAAAGCCGGGGGCGACCTATACCTGGTAGGCGAGGACTTTGAATACAGATCGGATGATTTAAGGCTTAATACGTTAAACGGAAAATTCATTAAAAAACTTGAAGATGCCGGTATTCGAAAAAATATTGTCTCACGGATTGATAGTCTTGGGACAACAATAAAACTTCTCGCTTTGAAACATGGTATTTTTGAAAAAGCCTTGCTTGGATACGATGGAGTAATCAAATTCAGAGATGTTTCGAATACCAGGGTATATGCCGATATTGCACCGGTTAATACAAAAGCTGGTAATTGGTTCCTGGTGGTGCAGAAAGACAGAAAATCTGTTTATAATACAGTTAATAAGTTGATGTTGTGGGGACTGCTTGTATTGTTTATTTTAACATTAATGATTTTATTTCTTGCATCAAGGTTTAGTAATGTTATCTCATCACGACTTAAAAAGATAAAATTCAATTTGCATGAAACCATGCTTGGCCACCGAATGGATGCTACTAATGTTAAATCGGCTGACGAACTGGGAGAAACCGCCCAATTGGTAGATGATCTTTCGTCAAGAATCAGTAATGCTTCAGATTTTGCACTCGAATTATCAGCCGGTAATATGGAAGCAGATTTTCAATCAGTTGGTGAAAACGACATGTTTGCCAGCGCTTTGATTAAATTAAAGGAGAGTTTGGTTCATGCACGCAACGAAGAAGAAAAAAGAAAGGTAGAGGATGAGATGCGTAATTGGACTACCCAGGGTATAGCAAAGTTTAATGATTTGTTACGGCATGAAAATGACAACATTGAGAGATTTGCATACTTAATCATTAAAAGTCTGGTTGAATATCTGCATGCAAATCAAGGCAGTATTTTCCTTATGGAAGGTGAAGAAGGTGAGGAAAAGTTATTAAATCTGGTTGCGTCGGTTGCATGGGACAAACAGAAATTTACCAAAAAGCAGATTTCCATTGGAGAAGGGCTTGTCGGCCAGGTTGTATTGGAAAAACAAACTATATTTTTAAAGGATATTCCTGAAGATTATTTTACAATAACCAGCGGTTTGGGGGATGCCAATCCGAGAAGCCTCATAATTGTTCCTATGCTTTACAACGATGTTGTAACAGGTGTGATTGAAATTGCTTCATTTAATGAATTTAAATCCTTTGAAATAGAATTCGTTGAAAAAATAGCAGAAAGTACTTCAATAACACTTAACTCCGTCAGGTTGAATGTTAGAACCAAATTACTTTTGGAAGAATCGAACGAAAGAGCAGAGGAACTTGCAGCTCAGGAAGAGGAGATGAGACAAAACCTTGAAGAGTTGAAAGCTACCCAGGAAGAAATGACACGAGTAAAAGAAGAAAGCGCCAGAAAAGATGCCCAGCGTATGGAACAACAAAAACTTTTGCTCGACCAGATGAAGATAAACAATGAAGAGCTTCAGGAAAAAGCAACATTGCTTGAATGGGAAAAACTTATGTTCACAAAACTCATGGATAACATACCGGCAAGAGTGACTTTCAAAGATACAGAGAGCCGTTACATCAGGATAAACAGGGCTAAGGTAAAGGCATTGGGGATTAATGATCAGGAAGAGGTGATGGGAAAAACCGACCTGGACATCTTTGGTGGCGCCCATGGTCAAAAAGCACTGAACGAGGAAAAACAGATGATACGTTCGGGTGTTTCGATGGAGAACAAAGAAGAGCTAATTAAGTTTAAGGATGGGCGGGTTACATGGGGTTCAACCAGTAGAATACCGTTAAGGGATGAAGACGATGTGATAAAAGGCGCCCTGGTGATTACCTGGGATATCACCGAAATGAAAAACGCACAATTCCGTCTTGAGATTAATAATAAAATCGTTCACAACCTGGCATCAAATATGCCCGTATTACACTACAGTATTGATCAAAAAGGGAATATAATTTTCTTTAAGGGCAAAGCATTAAATTTTCTCAAGATGAAAGAAGAAGAGATGAATGGAAAAGATTTTTATTCTATGTATCCCGAATTGAAACCTATTCTTGAATTTGAATTGGGGGATGATGGATATACATTTGTTCAGCATGTGGGCAATCATGAATTCAGGCATATTATTTATGCCAACAAAACTACAAATGGCGGATTTAGTGGCGTAGCCTTCGATGTAAACGTTTCGGATATATAAACAGGCTGATGCAGATACGTCGTTTTAAGAACTTACTACTGTATTTCTTTAGGATTCGTTTTTATCTGTTGCATTTTTTCTTATTTTTGCGCGGTCTTTCAAAACAGAGTTGATAACATATTGGTTCCGTAGCTCAGTTGGACAGAGCAACGGCCTTCTAAGCCGTGGGTCGTGGGTTCGAATCCCGCCGGAATCACAACTATTAGGTTAAATTAAGGTTAACCTCATTTTGATCGTATCCGTCCTACCAACCACGTATTCAATAATAAGTTACCAGTGTCTACCTTTGGTTTATGAAAACAAATCAGAAGTATACCCAGGAGGAGATGTATATAGCCATAGAGCTATGGCAGGTAACTTAAGTCAACCTGAGTTTTGTAGACGGGAAGGTTTACCCTATCATATTTTTCTTTATTGGTTAAAGAAATTTCGTAAGCAGGAAAGACTTTCCCTACCACAATCATTTATACCAGTAAAAGTAGCCCAAAACAATGATAGCATTCAGGGTATGTCTGACATAATCACCATAGATTACCCAAATGGTGTTCAGGTACATTATCCATTTCATTTAGGGATAGATCAGATAAGGAACCTGATTAAATTGTAAAACATGTTCACACTATCTTCAAATAACAGGCTCCACCTATACAGCCAGCCCACCGACATGCGCAAGAGTTTTGACGGTCTGTCCGGTGTTGTACAAAATCACCTTGAGAGCAATCCGTGTAATGGAGATGTGTTTATTTTTATAAACAGGCGTCGTGATAAAATAAAATATTACACTGGCAAGGGATTAGCTTTACACTTTACTACAAGAGATTAGAAAAAGGCACATTCGAACTGCCGGCTTATGACAGCAGCATAGGAAGTATAACGATAAACTATACACAGCTAGTAATGATCGTAGATGGCCTTTCCATAAAAAACATCCAAAAGAGAAAATGTTACATTCCGGATACCCAGGTTGTCAGTGAAGAATAGCAAACAAGTATTAGGGCAATTTTTTATCAAGAAAACCAAATAATTTTGTGGATAAGTAAAGACGTAAAAGTATTGATAAACAAAGGTTTTTCGATATTTTTGACGCATGTCATTTGCCTATGAAAATATGACTTTTGAAGAGCTCCTTGAAGTGACCAGAAATCAGGAAGCGATTATCAATGAGCAAGAGGCACATATCAATGAAATGCAGTTCCAGATTGACCAGATGAAACGTCTGCTCTTTGGAGCCAGGAGGGAAAGGTTTGTAAAAGAAGCAGATGAGAATCAACTTTCATTGCCATTCGAAGTAAAAGAAGATGAAACACCTGAAAAACAGCAGGAAGTAATCACCTTTGTAAGAAACAAAACCAAACGGGAGAACCACCCGGGCAGGTTATCCTTTCCATCACACCTGCCTGTAGAAGAAATAATCATTGAACCGGATGAAGATACAACCGGGTTAAAATGTATCGGTAAAGAAGTAACCGACCAATTGGAACTTGTCCCGGCCAAACTTTACATCAAAAGGTTTATCCGTCCTAAATATATTAAACCTGCAGATGATGAACAGTTAAATCATACAGGGGTAATTGCAGGCCTTCCTGTTTTTCCTATTGAAAAGGGCATTGCAGGGCCAGGGTTGCTGGCGCAGATAATGATAGACAAATTTGTTGACCACCTGCCTATATATCGACAGATAGAGAGGTTTAAACGTGAAGGCGTAAAAATATCTTCATCTACCATAAATGGCTGGCAGGAGTCTGTTTGCAATCTGCTCGAGCCACTTTATGATACATTGAAACACAGGGTATTATCGCAAGGATATTTACAGGTTGATGAAACCCCCATTCCGGTACTCGATGAAAACACTAAAGGTAAAACACACCGGGGGTATTATTGGGTTTATTACAGCCCTTTGGAAAAAACAGTATTTTTTGATTATAATGATGGCCGGTCGAGGGAGGGGCCGAAAAGGCTCCTGAAAGACTTTAAGGGTTACCTGCAAACCGATGGATATGTAGTATACGACTTTTTTAATGACAAAAAAAATATAATACAGCTCAACTGCATAGCACATGTACGAAGAGGGTTTGAGAAAGCTTTGGGTTATGATAAACCCCGTGCAGAATATGCAATGGGCATGTTTCAAAAACTTTATGCCATAGAACAAAAAGCACGGGATGAAAACCTTAATCCGCAACAAAGGCATGAGCTTAGGCTTGACAAGTCATTACCTGTATTAAACGAATTGGGGAAATGGATTGTACAGACATACAAAGAGGTATTACCTAAATCCCCAATGGGTAAAGCAACAGCATATTGTATACCAAGATGGGATAACCTTATAGCTTACCTACATGATGGTTCATTGGAAATAGACAATAACCTTGCTGAAAATGCAATCCGTCCGATAGCCCTGGGCAGGAAAAATTACCTGTTTGCCGGATCTGCAAGAGGAGCTGAAAGGGCTGCTATGTTCTACTCATTTTTCGGAACTTGCAAGAAGAACGATGTAAATCCTTTTGACTGGTTAAAAAAAGTACTTGAAATAATCCCCATATACAAGGTAAGTAAACTACATGAACTATTGCCACAAAATTTCAAGGTATAGTATACCAGTATACTTCAAAATAAATCTTTTTACAATCCGGAATCAATACCTACTTGGCAGGATGGATACATTTTTTAGACAGAAAGCAAATATTCCTCTTCCCATCCCTATAGTGATGGTATATGAACATACGAATTACAGTAAACAGAAAGGGTAAGGTCAAATTCCCAAAAACAAAAAGGTCCAAGTTACACTCCATTAATCTTGAACCAATTTTTGTTTTTCTATAAGCTTTTATTAACCAGGAGATTAGAAATAAAAACTTAAAATATTAATATTTTCATTTCTCGTTCGTACTAAAAAAATTAGTACTATTAAGGAACAGAAAAATATAATATAATATTTGATTTTAAATCGATATCTACTGAAAAATAAAGAGTATATGATAAATAAAATATAAATAGTATTAACAAATATGGAGAGTCCTAATAATAAGTATAATATATAATAGTAACCCCAAATACTCATTATATAATGTGGCTTATGCATTAGAGTGAATTCTTCACTTTTAATAAAAGAGGGTATCAATGGTATAAAAAATAAAATCAACCATATCAAATTATAAAAAGATAACCATTTTAATATTTTATTTGTAAACTTCATTTTAATCAAGTTAAGGTTTAGTAAAATATTTGTAAGTTTCATTATAAAAGTAACTAAAATAATCCCAAATTTTCAATTCGATCATCTTATCTTTAGTTAACCATCCATACTTTTCAGCAGATCTTGCCACCCATGCTCCTGGGAAATAAGTATTTTGGTTATTGTAATATACTCTGAGTTTAATACTCCCATCTCTTTTCACGACAACTGTCGAATAGCTTGGAGGGTTATCATCTGGATGTCCTGGAACTTTAAAAATTTGATCATTATATTTTTTTGTTGAAACTGCATCTATATAACCTCTATGCTCACTGTTCGGAGCTACCATTCCGACTGTTGAACCATCTTCGGAAAGGTACATTACATTTTTATCACTTTTATTTACTATTGTAACTGGGTTACTGGTAAAAGACTGAAATGTAAAATTACATAACTCGATACTAGGCAAATCAATCCCAAGAATTAAATCATTTAACGATTTATGGGAAACTGGTCCATTAATATTGCCAAAGGATGGGATCCAATTTATGTCACCTATTGCTTTCAACCCTTCTCCCAAACCTGCAAAACCAAGACCTGACCAACCGCCAGCAAAACCTCCGGATACAGCATTCATTATAACGTCTTCGGCACTTCCGCCATTCATCCAAGTATGTCCACCTCCCGATATAAATCCCGCAGTAAATCCAGATGTCCATAAAGCACTAATCATATTACCACTACCGATTCCGTTAAATGTAGCCCCTCCAACAGCAAATGCTGCAGCATCAACTGCATAGTGTCCTAAAGTCTGACTAAAATTCCAATCATTTTCCTGAGCCATAATCAAATTTTTCACACCAATTATGCCACTAAACATAAAAAATAATCCCTGAAAAAAATTTAGTTTTTCACCGGAAGGGTCGACAAATTTAAGAGGATTATTCCAACAATAGGAATATCTATTAAAACTCTGTGTAAAATCAGGTGCCTGCACATAATTATCAGGGCTTAAAAATCTTCCCAATACAGGATCGTATACCCTGCCATTCATATTAATAAGTGCAAATTCATCCAGGTGTTCATGACCGGTATATCCCCGATATAGAATAGAGGGAGCCGAAACACTATAATTATTCCAGTTTGTCGGGCTGCGACGTCTGCCCCAGGCATCGTAGCTGTATTCTTCGGCCTTCGAACCATTTTCATTGGTCAGTAACATAATATTTCCCTGATAATCATTGCTTACATAATACATTGTACCAACACCGTTAGATAGAATATAAACTGCAGACAGTCCATCACCTCCTGAAATATAGTGAATTTTCTTGATAGGTTGGCCTGTTATAGAATATTCTTCATAATTCCCGACATAAATTCTTTCCCATTCATCTCCCCAATAAAAATCCTGATAGAATGATCTTACGCGTTCATTATTCACGCCATACCAGATGGATAATTCTTTATCGCCGTCATAAATGATTACCCCAAAGCTGTTTGAAGTGTTCCGCAGGACACTTCAAATCTTTTTTGAAATAAGAAGTCATCGACTTCGAAATATTTTTGAATTGTTAGTTCTATTTGTTTTAAATCTTTATAATAATAGAAATTACCCATACTATCCCGGGTCAGAGACCCTGCATTCCATTGTTTGTTTGAAGTCTTCATATGGAAGACTCCAAACAGCGGAGTTAAATCAGGTTGAAATTTGGTTTAATATTTTAACTAAAGATGTTGTAAAAGGTGGAGTATGGCAATCATCCAAGCAACTTGCAGATCAACTGATGTAATATGTAAATACTTATAATAAAACAAGGGCTAAACCATTTGAATGGACGTACACAGGTAATCCATTGAAAATATAGTATACTTTTTAAGTAATTATTACACTAGTTAAGGAGATTTTAATTCATTTTTGAATTTCTCCAATTCTTCAACGAAATCCTTATGTTTTAATGTGTCTAACATTAATTTAATTTTATATTTTTTTTCCTGATCTTGAAAATACCTTCTTGCATCTTCTTTGTTATCATAATTATCTATATATTTTTTATAAAATTCATACCAAACTGCATAATTTTTATATTCATCAATATGTTTTTCATAAAATGCTTTATTTTGTTTAATTCTAATTTTTATATTCTTGCCAAAAATTAAAGACATTTCATTGTTACAAACATATTTAATATCATTATTAATCCTTAGATTAGAGATTCTCCCCAGAAAAATTTGATTATCAGAATTATATAATAAGGTATCATTTAATAATTCTCTTGGGTATTTTTGAATTAAAATAAAATCAATAATTGCGGTATCATTCACTATTTTAACAAAAACATTAGTGAATAATTTATCACTTCCATAATAATATCCTTCTGGTATTTTTTCAATTGTTCTATCTTGTGTAATATATTGAAAGCCCAATAGATTTATTATGAATATTTGTAAGATTATCATGTCTATTATTATTAAAATTTATAAACCATTATATAAATATGGAGACGCATAAATGCCAGCTTGTCTAATTTCAAGTTGGAACCATAAAATTTTAGGGCCGAAATAATTAATAATTGGAATAGTTGGAACACCTGCAGTCCACAATGCTCTTGCGGAATAAGAAACACATCCGAAATTCAATCCAAATCTTGTCCTACTTATACCCCATAAACCCATATTGTTGTCAAGATTTTTAGCCATCCAGTCCACTATATTAGAATTAAGTCTTAGCGGTATTCTATCCCAACCTGTTTCTGGAACATCCAACCAATATTCTGGGCCACCAGAATATTTCTTAAAATTTGATTTCCATGCATATTCTATAGCTCCTCGTATTCCACCATGATTAACTCTTATCGAATTTGTGTTTGCAACAGAAATTTTCACATCCGTAGACCCATCTGGATTTACCTGTCTAACATTGCCATGTCCCACTTTACCATGACTTTTATTTATTTCATATTGATATTGATAATCTCCTGGCGAAAATGCAGTAACAACATCCTGTAAATTACCTAATGCCCCGAAAGCATAACCAACATCTTCATACCATTTATTATCTCCATCAAATAGATAATTTAATTCATTGTTAGTTAAATTATAAGAACCAAATCCAAAAGAAACAACAAAATCACTTTCACCTTCACCTATTAAACCATTACCAAATGATTGGATAGATGATCCCGCTATAAAACCAAAAGTATTACTAAATGCAGTTTGCACATTCGATATCCCCGCACCAGCAAGAAATGAAGCCACATTAACCAAGTATTCCCCAATTGCCTGACCGGTGGTTATTTGACCAGTTGCATGTTTAAATATTGGCATCCATGAAAGAGCCCCACACAAGGAACCGGCGACAAAATGCCAGAATGTAAACTTTTCGCCGCTGGGATCAGAATATTTTAACGGATTATTGAGACAATATGCATACCTGTTATAACTTTGAGTAAAATCGGGAGCCTGCACATAATTATCCGGGCTTAAAAACCTTCCAACTAAGGGGTCATACACCCTGCCATTCATGTTTATCAAAGTAAACTCATCCAGGTGTTCATGCCCGGTATAACCCCGGTACAGAATGGACGGAGCGGAAACATTATAATTCGTCCAGTCTGTCGGGCTACGCCTTCTACCCCAGGCATCATAGCTGTATTCTTCTGCTACCGTGCCATTATCCCTGGTAAGCAGCATAATATTTCCCAGGTAATCTTTGCTTACATAATACATTGTGCCAACACCGTTAGATAGAATATAAACTGCAGCCAGTCCATCACCTCCTGAAATATAGTGAATTTTCTTGATAGGTTGGCCTGTTATAGAATATTCTTCATAATTCCCGACATAAATTCTTTCCCATTCATCTCCCCAATAAAAATCCTGATAGAATGATCTTACACGTTCATTATTAACGCCATACCAGATGGACAAATCTTTATCTCCATCTCTTATTGAGGTTATTTTATTAAATGAGTTATAATCAATAACCTGGTCATCCGGCACGATTGGACTATTTGTCAACCGTTCCACCGCATGTGGTTTTGTTCCGTAATGATATGTACCTGCATCGTTTTTTGTATCTATATTTCCATTTGCCAGGTAAGTTACTCCATGATTAGTTGAACCAATCTGGCAATTAGTTAACCTGTCGAGGTTATCGTAGGTGAATGTTTCGGTAAAGCTTCTACCTGACAGATTATCCTTACGCCAGTTAAGATTTCCAGTGGCTGTATTAAAACTAAATTCCATATCTTGCACTGACCCGGTCTGGATAGTTGTCGGCAATCCGTATTGATCATATCCACGGGTAACTGCAAGGTTATTGCCCAGGGAGGCATTAGTAACCTCTCCATATTGATTAACCCCAGTGCATTCCCATATTTTAGTACCATTATCAGTTCGTTTTACTTTTTTAAGATAACCATAAGTATCGTATTCATTGGTTACTGCAAAACCCGAAGGGTATGTAATTTGTGAAATTTTATTTTTCTGGTTATCATACAAGTACGATGTTATATAACTGTTACCGTCAATGATATTGGTCTCTGTACTAACTCTTGAGAAGTCGTCGTAAGTGTATGTAACCGTATTGCTATAACCGGAAACGGATGACAACATGCCAATACCTTTGGTAGCATTGTCATAAGTATATGTTATAGTTCCTTCCGGGGTAGTTTTACTGGAAACCCGTCCCAATACATCGTAATTTATAGTGGTTTGATTGCTTCTGGCATCGGTTTGTGTATGCAACTGTCCTAAAGCATCATACGTATATGATGTTGTTCCGGCATTCGGTTCAATAAGACTGGTTTGCAATCCATATTCATTATAAGTCATAGTGGTAGGAACATCTGCTGCTGTGACTGCTCTTGGTTGTCCCGAAGAATGGTATGCATACGTAATGGTTCCCCCGTTATCTGTCGCGCTTACAAGGTTACCTGCATTATCAATTGTCTTTGTGCTAGAATGACCATTGCAATCTGTAACGGTTACGGTTTTTCCCGAATAGCTGTAATCCATTGAACAGGTGGGCGTGGTGACCAGGTCAATTCTTTTATATGTATCATAAAAATTGGTTGTCCATATTGGGTCTGGTGTTTTATAAGGATATGAAACTCTTTTCGGGTTTCCATCAGGATAATACTCTTTATCTGTATAAATTAATTCTCCGTTAAATCCCGTAATAACAGATCTCAGCTCACGGCCAAGGGCATCATAGTATACGGTAGTAGTAGGAGAACCTGTGCTTGAAGTAGTTGAAGAATACCTGACATTAGTTGGAGTCCCGCTTTCCCAGGATAAGGATGCGGTAATTTCTTTACCGGTGGGTAATACGGTAGTTTTCAATCTGCCAAATTCGTCATATTGATAAAACGTCATATTCCCGTTTGCGTCTGTTTCATCCACGACTACTCCCAATGTATAGTCATAACTGTATTTTACTGTTTGATTTAATGGATTTGTTTTAATTTCGGGAGAACGATATTTTGAATCGTATGTTATAGTACTGGTTCGGTTTGCAATGCCACTTGCACTTATTGTGCTTGAAACCGGCCTGCCGCAACTACCTGAAGTGTAGGTAAACGATTGAGTCACCGTATTGGTTTTATCCTGATCTGATATGGTACTAGCAAGCTTACCATATGTATCGTATGTAAAATCAGTTCTTCGGGAATAAGCCGGTTGACCTGAATAAGTCTTGGTCACTGTTGTCCGTGTAATTCTGTTCTTGGGTCCCCAGCCACCATATAAATTATAAATATTATTTGTTACAGTTGTAACATCACTACCTGGCGTAGTGGTATTATCAGTTAAGTTTCCATCATTATCATAGGTATTAGAAGAGGTTATCGTAGTATTGGTTAAATTATCCAGTGATACGGTTTGGCTTACATAAGGAAAAATAGTTCCACTCAAAACTTTAACCGCATTAGTATTTGTAATCTTTGAAATGAGGGCATCACTTGTTGTACGGTTTTCCGAAGATGTTAGATAACTGTTAAAATAAGAAGGATTATATCCAAAATTATTGATGCTCTTTAAACTGGTACTACTATTTGATGATGTTATTTTCGAAAATCCAAGAAATCCCTTGCCCCATAAATGAATTTTCGCATTTTCATATTTATAATTTGTTGTTGACATTCCACCTATTCCATCAGGTATATTCATAGAGTTCACACAATACATAGGTCCTTTAAAACCCCTTACAATATATTCATTATAGACACTTCCGCCTGTATAAAAAGATGAACCAGTTGTTAATGGTAAATAAGTGAATGAAGTTTTTTGGTTGAACCCGTTGGTAACTGCGTGCACCAAATGTTTCTTTTCGTCAGGATGAAACCTGATAATCAATGCAGGATCAAGAGTACTTCGTTTAAAAAAACACTCTTGTTTACCATCGCCATCAAAATCACCAATCCCATATTCCTCATCATTACCGCTATATGCAGAATAATTTATTGTATTACTTTCAACTATAAAACCTGTACCTGTCGAATAATGAATTTCAATCTGACTGGAAGTCGAACTAACGTTCTCCATGCCTATAATATCTGATTTACCATCTCCATTAAAATCAGCAACAGAATAATAAAAGCCTTCTGTGTTTGGGCCACCCCAAAATGATGGATCAAAATCGAAATCTGCTTCAACATAACTAACCCCGGTTGACAAAAACACTTTCCATACAAAACCATATTCCCACCATGCAAGCAGATCCGTTTTTCCATCACCATTGAAATCACCGGGAAAAATTTTAACAGCATTATTTATACTTGTGAATGAATAAATAAATTCGTCCTGTTCAACATCATAGATTTTACTCCCTGTACTGTTTAATGCCAACAATTCTATTTTCCCATCACCATTAAAATCAACCGGTATGGTGGAATAATTATAAATATCTTTGTTTGAATAAACAGGAACAATTTCAGTACGCGCATCACCGTTAAAGTCTCCAACCAACAGTTTGGGATAGTTATTATAGTAATCATTATATTCTACATTTATAAAACTATTACCTGTGGATTCATAAACATCATAATCCATTTTATATAATACTCCTGATTGATACTCGTATTTAACTAAAAGAAAATCCTCTAGTCCATCACCATTGAAGTCAATAAAATATGGCTGCAGGTATCTTTCAATAAGATCAACCTGGCAACTGCTACAATGAGTTATGTCTAATTCGTATATTTTTGTAAAGTTTGTTCCATCCTGGTTTAAAAAGAATTCAATTTTATCCCCATTGTTATATGATTCTTTGTCTTCCATGCGTGCAAAATCTGTTTTGCCATCTCCGTTAAAATCGCCATAATAAAATCGATTCGTTGCATCATTATCAAATGAATTAGTTGAGGTACACTGCGAAGTAGAAGTTCCATATGTGACAATTGTTGAGTTCATTTGGTCGCCCTCTTTACCAAATTCTTTTATTTCATTTAAATGTGTATAAAAATCATAGGAATAACTGAATTGGTATTCCCTTACAATCTGTTCTTCGCTTTTTACCTGTATTTTTCTTAATAACAATGTGTTTTGAATCTGGGTTCCGGCAACATATCCTTTGCTTTTATCAGTACGAGTTTCGTAATAAAAATTTATCTCATTATAGGGTGTAATACTGGCGGCACTATTTCCGGTATATTTTATTTTTGTAATATAGGATTCTCCGTTATTCTCACCATAATAATATTCGATATAGTTGCCATTTGAGTCTTTTGCTTTATTTAAACGCCACATCAAAACTGTAGAACTGCCATTAGCTTCCACCTTTGAATCTGAAGTATTGCCATATTCCAATTGACCGCCATCTTTGGTATCCACTATAAAATATGATGGACCTGTGCCAGCAGTTCCGTAAGCTGTCACTCTGACAAATGATTCGATTTCGGTCCTGTATTGAGAACTGGCTGTTCCATAAGTTCCACTTGTACAAATAAGCCTGTTCCCATCAAGAGAGAAGCGGTTGTTGGCATCAAGATTAACTCCACCCTTTACATCGTCATTATATATGGTTTTTGAACTTCTTGTAATAGCTGATAATCCAACAATATTCCATCCATAACCAAGTATCCCGTTGCCAGACTGGCTGCTATAACCCAAAGAAATATTTGGTTGTACCCCTGCTGTTCCGGGAGATGTAAAAATAGGTATTTGACATGTTGCAGCTCCTGTGGGAGATACATTAATATTACTTAGTGTAGCTCCAACAGGGAGAGAAGTATTGATCTGCCTGGTATCGGGATCTGTTGGAGATTCCGGAACAACATTATATAACAATGATTCATCTATCTGTGCACCAAAATTAGAGCTGTATAAACCTGCATTCATCTATAGATATTGTTACGATGAATGAGTTACAATAGCTAAATCGGGAAATCCCGCCGGAATCACAAAATGGAGATTTAATAAAAATTGGATCTTTCGTATAAAAAGGAAATTGAAGAAGTCTAACGTTTAAGAAATCTTCTCAATTCCTTCTATACATCAATCCCATACGTATTTCCAGGTAGTGTCTTTTTGCTTTTTCCAGACTGTATGGAAAATTCCTCTGTATTCAGTTGTATCACCTTTGTCGTTTGCTATTTTCCAAACATAATTTCCGTAGGTATATCCCAGCGTGCCACATTCAGAAACATCAACAAAATCGGGAATCCAGTTCACCGTAGCTCTGCTCAGATCCTTTTTTGAGTAATAGTTTTTTATGTTTTCCTTCCCTTTTATTAAGGTGTCGTTTTCCCTTTTAATCACCGCACTCTCATCAGCGAAATAATAAAATGCTTCAGCAATGCCCTTATCACGGGTCATCTGTTCAAAGGCTTTTTCGGTATTTAAGATTTCTTGTTTAAAATTATCTCTTTCAACAGGCTGATGACATGAAATTGCCAGGAACAAAATTGTTAGCAAAGATAAAATGGGTTTCATAAATTTAAATTAATTGGTAAAAAAGCAATTATAGTGAATCAATTTAAGTTCGATGGATTGAATTTAAAAAAATTATGGTATACTAATTTTATTACCGGGGTTTTCTTGCATGATATAATTGGATCTTCAAATCGTCCAAAGCAAACCTAAATACGCACTTGTGAAATTTTCGTTAACCAAACTATGCCCAGCCGAAAAAATAATATGCATTTCTTCACTCAGGTTTATATACCCCCCGATATTGAAAGCAGTAACTGATTTGCTCCCGGCTTCATCGGCTGACTGAAAATATATCTCCCCGCCAAGTGAAACTACTTTTGAAAAGTCATATTGTGCTTCCCACCCTGTAAAAATGGCATTCTTACTTTCTGGTCCCGGGTTTATGGAATATCCTGCACCACCATAGGTGGTAAACCTGTTCCAGGTTTTCTGAATCCAGACAGGGATAAATATTTTAACTCTTCCATTACTAAACTCATCATTCCTGACAGTTGGAATTTCGATAATAGGAAAAGTTCCAATTTGAGGATGGTTATCTGTTTCCTGCAAAAAACAATACTTTATTCCAAACTCCGTATCAGCATATCCGAATTTGGTGGTCTGATGCCTGAAATGCAGATAATTAACCGGCAACAGAAGATGAACCTGCATGTTTCTGAAAAGACCGTAGTTTGCTTCAAAATGTGGAGATGTTCCCGACCAGACATCATGTTGAAAGGTGTTTATAGAAGAAATGTAATATTCCCAGTGTCTAAAGGGAACCGGAACTGGGTCGTCGGTTAAAAAAGGCGGACCGCCAAGACAATATTGAGATACAGAAAGAATCAAAAGGAACAAGGAAATGGTGTATTTTCTGTATTTATACAGCATTACTCAGGTTTTAGATGGACGGTAAATTTTTGAATCGATTGAGAAATTACCTGCTCCATAAATTAAAAGATAGATCACTAAAACAGTCATGGCAAAATCGGTACGATATTCATGAGCCATTTGCCAGAATCCCTTATGGATAAGAATCGGCCATTTGGTAGTAACAAAAGCTGTAATCATGATAATAAGCAAGGGAATAGAAGCCAGTCTTGTAATAAAACCTGCCAAAACCAACAATCCGCAAATTATTTCAAAGGTTGCTGTAAAATATGCCCAGAATGCAGGATTTGAAAATCCGATTTTTATAAACCGACCTGTACCGTCTAATTCGGGGAAAAGAAATTTCTGAATTCCTTCTGAAAGGAATATTAAGCCGACAATAATTCTGACAAGCAGAGTCCTGTAATCATTGGAAGTATTGAATATTTTCGAAGTAAATTTTTTCTTCAATTGCAGGAATTATGTTAAAAGCATGGATAATTAAAACCTCTTATTATCGATATATAACAAATTGTAATGAAAAATTGTTTAAACACGGATTCTTTACCTAAAAATTGACATTTAACTAATGTATTGGTATTCATTTTCATCAATTTTTTGTTACATTTTTTTTGTTTTTGAAGTCCTGTTTTATAGGATTTCATTCCTTTTGCCGATAAAATTATAGGATAGCCACTGTTGACACATCCTTAGACTACAAGTTAATATCCCCTGATATCACATTATTCCGGCAACTCCTTCTTGGAATACTCATCTATATAGATAGTCATCGGTTGGGACATTGTATCTCTGTATAATCCGGTTTTAAAATAGAAATAACTTTTGTCCGGATATCCCTTTGCTGAAGAGTAACAGGTAATTCCATTAAAATGTATTATTTGTTTTTCGTTTAACCATGCATATATTTTTCCATCGTTCTCTCTTGAAAAACGAATCCTGAATTTAAAATCCAGCCACCTGTTTCTTATTTCATCATAGGTTTCAAATAATATTTTTAATGTTTTATCAGATTGCAGGGTAATATACAACCGTCCGGAAATATAGCGGATAGCAAGCACAGGACTGTCATCTGAGCAGAGCTCGGTATCATCGCAATATTGTTTCCATTGAGCCAATACCAACCTTACCGGAACGATCGGAAAACTATCAGGCAAGAATAGACTAAACCGATATTCATATAAATTTCCTTCGGCAGATAATAAGTTTTTTGCTTCACAAAGTTCATCGCGTTCGCTGTCTTTGCTTTTACACAACCCGGACTCAAACCTATCACCTGTCTTTAATGTTATCATGGCGGCGCTTTGTCCATTTCGTACAATCTCTCTCTGAATTTTCAGGGAACCTTTTTCCATTTTATCTGTCCTCCAGATATTACTCACTGTATTGTTTTCAAAACCGTCATATACTTCAACATGTGAAGTGCATGAAACCATTAGAAGTAGCAATATTAAAATTCTCACAGATTTTCGATATTAAATTGAAATGTTAAACCTTTATGATCTTAAAATTACTTAGAAATAAAATTTACTTCATTTGCTTGTTAACCTTCAACAATGTTCTCAATAAATCCATATCTCCCACCATCTCAAAACCGGTCACAGAAGTGCTGCCATGAAAAACTATATTATTCTGACGATCCATCACTGTTAGTTGCAATATAGCATCAATACTTTCAGGAATGCGTCTGTCCATTGAGCCCTTAACGGGGGCTTTCAACATGCCTGCATTATTTCTATATGCTTTGATGGAATAATTATAATGCTTATCGCTAATGGTTATATATACACTGTCCTGAACCAGTTTTTCCAACTGTAATCGGGCATGGGTATAGGTTGCAAATTTATATAGTGTGCTGTCATGAAGGAAAAATCCCAGGAATCCTGTAAATGATTTACCAAGCCAGGGAATATTTGCTACGGAAAGCATAAATGAGCTGTTTTCATGACTGAAATTATTTGATTCTATCCATATCCATGCCAGTGGCATGGAACTTCCCCAATCTTTTTCAATATAACCTGTCCCTTTGTCAAAATTGAGGACCTTGCCATTTACGTCAATATTGCCATTCAGTTTATGTGTCAGACTTACCACACCATGATAACATTGCATAAACGGGACAAAGCGGTACCATCCCATAATTCCCGGATCAATCATTTTTTTCCTGGAAAATGGATACGGATTAGACATGTTTACTACCCCCGAAACGGATGAACTGTCATTTTGTATGTTGAGGATAATCTGATTGTTGGAGAAATAGTTCTCGCCTATTTTTATTGCAAACTCCTTGCGGGAAAATGAAAATTGCTCAATAGGAAAAGAATAATAGTATGCTTTTGCAGTTCTGCCATCGATAATCTGAACGAAAGCGTGTTGTTTGCTTTTGTCGTTTGGGAGAGATATACCGGGAATAACACTTAGGATGGAAGAGTCATTTGCAGAAACCATTTTGAAATACCATCCTTCAAAATAATTTTTTCTCTTTTTATTACCTTGAAAAATAGCGGTATTACCCATCTTTTTAAATCCATAGCCGGGCAGACATTTGTGCAATGAAAAATTTATTTCTTGTTTGGGACTCTGAGCAATAACAGTTTGTAGGTCTGAAAAGATAAACAGGAGACAAATGAATAGGAAAGCAAACGGATTATTCATATGATTACTTTAAGAATAAACCAATTTTATAGTGAAACAGTTCAAAATTTATTTTTTTTTAATCAACACGTTCTAAAAAATTAAGGCTTACTACTTTCTTTAGACTTCCTGAAATTTTAGAAAGGAGACAAGCTAATGGGTTTAATTAATAATCTTAATTTGTATCAGTTTTTTTGTGGATAAGCATGGATAAGTTCCGGCATATTGAATTGAAATTCTCATTTATTTCCAGACTATTATATTTTTCTCTAGTTTCATCCGGAAGTTGATCAAAAGGTTTGCACTGCAAAAATAATTGTGTCTCCTCTTCTGAGAATTCCACCCTGTCTTCGTACCAATTTAACACATTTCTGTTTTCGGGACAAACCCTTTGGCATCGCATGCAGCCTACCAGGCTATGGTGCCAGGAGGGATCAATCCAGTCTGCAAAATCCCTGGTGGATTCATTATGGTAAGTAAGACATAACTCTGCATGGAGCAGGAAACGATCTTTGACAATTGCTCCTGTAGGGCAATGTCTCAGACATGCGTTGCATTTATCGCACCGATCGAGCATTTTCGGCTGTAGCCATGAATCACTTCCACACGACAGATCTGTAAAAGCGCCCACCAGCTGCAAAAAACTACCCATTCCGTCCACATAGCAAATATTATTGCGTCCATAAGTTGCCAAACCGCTTTGTACAGCAAGAGTTTTAAGAGGTAATTTTGTACCCGACATATGATAGCCACTTTTCAATAACCAAAGTTCCAGAAATTTCTGTACCTGCCTGGTTCTGTGTGAATAGCTTACATAGGTAGGAGGAATGACCACAGGAATCTGATTGTCCTGCCAGTGAAAAAAAATCCGCATCTGGGAGGTCGGAACTGCTATAATTAGTATGGATTGTGCATTGGGAAGATCAGCAGGTAAATCGAAAGAAAAGAAACTGAGCTGATCCTGGTAGAGCTTTTCATCTATAAATCCCTTATTGTATCGACTTTGAATCGATTCCCTTAAATCTTCAAGGTGGCCGGCAGGAATGATTTGTCCCTTCCAGCCTTGCTTTTCAATCTCTACGTATAAGTTATTTATCAAAGTATTCATCCTGAATATCCCAAATTACGTGAGAAAATGAAAGAAAGTCAGCACTTTATATCAGTGAAAAATTCTGATTTGCTTTCAACAGCCAATTTACAAAAATTTATCATATAACAACCTTCTGCTTATGTTTTCGTGGGGTATTGCACTTTTACCGCATATAAACAGATAAATAATTTGCTTCATTTATCATTTATCCTGGCGAGATTATATGTATTAAGAAATGAATTTATATGTTCCTATCACCAATAACATGCAAACTGTGCTAATTGTGAAAAAATAACCGTTTTGCTTCAGGTTAATCCTGAGAATATGGCTTGCTCTCCAGACAATTAGCAGTAGCAGAATAACCACAATTATGCCAATGGTATATTTTCCAATATCAAGCAGAGCTGATATTCTTGCCTCATCCTGTTTGTCGAAACCACCAAATGCAAGTGAAAAAAATCGCATAAACATGGCAAAAAACACAAACGGGTAGGCATAAATGGTTTTGAATTTCTCAACTACGACAAGAAATAACAAAGCCTGAAGTATTGTAAATAAAGGTCCGCCGATACTGGAGTACAGTTCATCATTTGCATGAATATAGGAACCGTTTTTGGCCCAGACATAATTCAGGCTGTATGCCATATCATTTCCCAACATCTCTCCAATAATCCAATGTCCGAATTCATGAAAAAGATAGGAGAAAAAGGAAACCGGGATAAACAACAGTGCCAGTTTCAGAGTAATTTTATGTTCAGTGTCCTGTGCCATATTAATTGTCTAAAATAATCATATTTTATTTGTTGATATCAGAAAAATTCTATATCCAAATTCCTGGTACGATTACATCGGGAGACTGCCTGGCTATAGATCAGTTATCAACCAATTTTGTTAGAAGGCTGCAAAAAGAAGCTATTTTGATTCAAATTCTTCCATTAAAATCTTACTCCTTTTCCGCACATTCTTAATTCTCCATTCTTAATTTTTAAAGTGTTAGCATACCTGTTTTTTGCCTGCTGGATAGAAATAGTATCAAAATTTGCATTGATGCCTCATAGACATCTTATGATTGTTCGTAATTAATTTTTTACCAGCTGCCCCCGGCGCCTCCGCCTCCAAACCCTCCACCGCCAAAGCTTGCTCCTCCAAAACCACCACCTCCATATCCTCCTCCATCTGAATAGAATACAACTACCGGATAATAACCATACGTATGTGTTGTAGCATTGTATTTTCTTTCGATATTTCTTTTAAACAGTGCATTTAACGTAAATATTGCAACACTGACTCCCCCGCTGTATGCTGCCTTTTTTCTGAGTATAAACTGATAAATCTGAAGCGCTGAAATTAATAAATTAAGCAGAGCGTATATCGATATGATTGAGACAATTATGCTAATAATAAAAGGAATAACTCCGGAATAGTCCAAATAATGCTTGGAAACTACAAAACCTAAAATTATTAAGTATAAGACAATTACGATTAGAAAAGGATCCAGCATCTCTTTAAATGCCTGAAAACGACTTCTTCCATTTAAAAGGATACAAAATAACTTATCTTCAATCCTGTTTTCGTATTTAAATAAGTTCTTATGCGATACATATTCATATTTAAGCAATTGAGATTTAAAATTTGGATAACTGCAATGCTGTACTTTTTCAATCCGGTCTATCTGTTCAATTATATTCTTTGAATTGTACTCCCCCTTGTTATAATAATGTGCGTATTTTTCAGGTATCTTCCTGTTTCTCAAAAATACCATATAACCGAATGGCAATAAAATAGTAATAATTATAAATATCACAAAAACCTTTGGTTCTGCACCTGCTGAATTATTATATTCATTTGTATTTGAGTATTCATGTTGAGATAAATCAAATAATTCAGACAAAGCATAATTAACTCCCTCATAATATTTAAACTTCTTAAAATTGGGGATTAATGTACGATTTACAATACGTTTTGCTGCAGCATCAGGAATTGATGCTTCAAGGCCATATCCGATAGCAATATAAACCTGACCTTTTTCATATTTATATTTTGGCTTTATTAGAATGAGTACCCCATTGTTCTTATTTTTTCTTCCAATGCCCCACTGCCTGGCAAGTCTGAAAGCAAACTCAGAAGATTCTAATCCTTCTAGTGATTTTACCGTAACTATAGCAAACTGGTTGGATGTAAGCTGATCGAAAGCATTAATCTTTTCTTCCAGGGCAT
The DNA here is from genome assembly GCA_963781805.1 of uncultured Bacteroidales bacterium. Lineage (GTDB taxonomy): Bacteria > Bacteroidota > Bacteroidia > Bacteroidales > UBA10428 > JAFGPL01. The sequence goes on along the minus strand of CAWAHF010000004.1, from coordinate 1,595,638 downwards.
TTTCTTCATCTGTTGTTAACAAATTTGCATAATCGTTAACATACCTGTTGGGTGTTGGTAAATCAAATACAGACTGCGCATTTGTAAAAATGCACATGCTGGCAATTATGATTATCAATGAAAATTTCTTAGTTATCATAAAATGAAATTGAATCAGAGATTTCATTTATATCATCAGCATGATGAGGAAAAAAGGTCTTTAATTTTAGCCCTGCACTTTTAACAGTTTCAATAATTCCGAATGTAAAATTATGTTGTTTAAAAGAATTTGTTATTTGAAGAATTTCATTATCCCAGTAATCATTTTCAACTAACCTGTTGATGCCCTCATCTCCAAGGATAGCAACTTTTTTATCAATAAATGCAATATATATCAAAACTGCATTTTTAAGTTTCGTTTTAGTTAATTCAAGAATGTTAAAAACTTCTTTGGCTCTCTCGAATATGTCTCCATTGCAATGATTCTCAAGGTGAATTTTAATCTCTCCTGAGGTCATATTCTCAGCCTCATGAATAGCATTCAAGATTAGCTTCACTTCTTTTTTTCTTAAGATCTTAGATATCTTCATTTTATTCTATGGACTTTTAAATCCAAGTTTAAATATAATTCGTGCCAATTCAAAATCTTCAAATGAGTTTTTAAAATAAGTCTGATGCAATCTTTTCTATACACTATTTTTTCATCCACCTTGCTGTTTTTTAAACCATATTCAGTTTGAGATCATTCATTTTCTTTACCCAAAATCACGAGATAGTTAAAAAAGATTCAGTATTTAATCTGTAACCCAGCATAAAAATACGTAATAGTTAATAAAAAAGCCTGAATTGTTTTGCGGTTCAGGTATTTTTTCGGATATTTGCTATTACGTATATACGTAATATTATGAAAAATTCACCACACCCAGAGTGGGCTTTAACCCACAAAAAACCGGGGACTGAACTCCGAAGGATCAAAGACAAGTACTATTTGTATGAAGTCTCCAGTAAATGGGATCCCGAAAAGAAAAGAGCAAGAAAGATTACAGGCAGGCTTCTGGGAAGGATTACTAAAGAAAATGGATTCGTGGAATCAAGCAAATATAAACTCCAAAGAAATTTCACTTCCTTTTTTGACCAGCCCTTGCAAGTGAAAGAATATGGGGCTTCCTCCTTTGTCATGGAGAGCTTCTCAGAGGATATCACTTTTTTGAAACAGGTTTTTCCTGAGATTTGGCAAGATATCTTCTCATTGGGCTTTATACGTTTATTGTTTAATCCACCTATTAAGAATACGGCTTTCCATTTTGAGAACAGCTTTCTTTCAGAACTATTCAACACGGTCACCCTTGGCGAAAAAAGGGTTTCGGCGTTGTACAGGAAAATAGGTAATGACAGGGGGGCAGTAGTTGAGTATATGAAAGCCTTTGTCAGGAATGACGATTATATTCTTTTTGATGGAACCAATTTTGTTTCCCATTCAAAAAACATTGAAAGCGCAAAAATTGGTTATAACTCAAAGCAGGTTTTCGACCCACAGTTAAATGTATTGTTCTTGTTCTCAAGCACATTAAAAACCCCGGTATTTTATCGCCTTTTACCCGGAAATATTAGAGATGTCAAAGCATTTAAGCTAACGGTTCAGGAAGCAGGCATTGCCAATGCTGTTGTGATTGCTGACAAAGGTTTCTATTCAGCTGATAATCTGGAGACAATTGATACTTTAGGTCTGGATTACGTTATCCCCTTAAGGCGGAGCAACCCACAAATAAACTACGATGTAATCCAACCTAATGATAATAGCGGGTTTGATGGGTATTTTGAATATATGAAGCGTTTTATTTGGTTCAACAAAATTGAATTGGAAGGCCGGGAATTATACCTGTTCTATGATTCATCGTTAAAGACAAAAGAAGAAAACGATTACCTGACACGCATACAAACCCACCCGGAAAAATATAGTTTGGAAAAATTTAAGCTAAGGCTTAAAACTTTCGGAACCGTGGCCTTCATCTCAAACCTTAAAGACAAATCTGCCGAAGAAATATATAAAACTTACAAGACAAGAGGCGAGGTCGAAACAATGATTGATGCCATGAAGAACATTTTAAAAGCTGACAGCTCTTATATGCAAAATGAAATGGCTCTGCAAGGCTGGATGTTCATCTCCTTTATGGCTTTGAAATGGTATTACTACTTATACAATATTCTACTGCAAAAGAAACTGCTCAAAAGATATTCACCAAAGGATATACTATTGAACCTGGCCGCTATAAAAAAAATAAAAATCAATCAAAACTGGTGCCTCTCAGAAGTTACCAGCAAGACACAAAACCTAATTGATAAGCTTGGTGTTCATATTACGTAATTTCCATACCGGGTTACGGTTTAATCGAAAACAAGTGATTCCATTAATTGTCAATCGTTGTAAGGACGAACCTGTTTTATATATAATTGTCGTGATTCACCATCCAATTTAAATTTAACATCAAACCCCATATTTATATAGGATCGTTTATCCGCATTTTTGCCTGCAATTTTTTTTTATTATTTTAAGTTGATTGGCCAGATTCTGTATCTCTGTCTCGGACATAACCAGTTTGTTTTCGTTAAGACTGGAATAGGTGCGCATATCTATTACAATTTTATCTTTATAAATAGCATTTGATTTCTCAGGAAAACAAATAATCTGATTGCATGTCAAACCTGGTTTGGGTTTGACCACGCTCTCATTTCCAGGCTGGCAATTTATCAGAAATCCGTTGCTTCCGGTTCTGTATCTGTTGTTGGTTAGAGCAACCCCGTTTACCTTTTCATCCGGAAAGGATTGATGAACCAGAATACCCGTGGCTACCTTTTCCTGGTCAATATTGCAAAAACGACACAATTCAGGAATATAATTTAATTCATAATTTATATTCCTGGATTAATTCGCTTCCCTATATATTCTTTCCCCGATTTTACCCCTGTCACCCAGCGCTCTGCCTTTAATCAGCCACGAGGTACCAAAGGAGAACAGGGCAAGTGCTTCAAAGAGAAGGGTTGATGAAGAAAAGACATTTAACAGGGAAAAAACAGGTACCATGAGAATGAAAAACAAGATTAGATATCCGCAGATTCTGTAAATATAGTTTTCATTGAAAACACTTACCGGAATCTGGTTATTTGTTTTTTGCCCGATGGTAAATACATTTATCGAAATAATGGCTAAAATGAAAAAGAATATGGCTGCAAAACCATAATGAATATAACCCAACAGGTTAAGATTTAAAGGAACCAGGGTATATATTTTTTCAGCCCAGGTGTCCGGATTGGTGGGAAAGAATGCTACACCAAAAGCCATATAGCCTGCAATATTGGTTAATAGGTTATCATTTTTCCAGAATGAAGAACTTTTAAATCCGGTATACCTAATCAAAAACAGACCCACAGCACAGAGCACTCCGGTGAATATCTCCCTTAAATTGGTATAATAATAATTACTTATAGAAGCCTGGACAGAGGTTTTAAAAAATGGGATCAATGATAGAAATACCAGCACAATTGGAAGAGAGATTCCAAGATACCCGATTGATTTGCGTATTCTTCTGAATGTTTTAATATCATTTTCTGAATTCCTGAAGCCGGATGGATTTTTCATATAGGATGTAATTATTAGTTAATAAAAGAACATTTGAATAGTCTGTTACGGTTACAGTAACTATCCCGGAGGCACATTCTCTAATGCAGCATTTCTGTCGCTCTTAGGCAAAGTATGAGGTTAAATTACTAAATATTTTATTTCAATCTGACAATTTTCAACAAGCGGTTACTCAAAAAATGAATTAAAAGAAACAGCCGAACAAGACAGATCACTTCTCGTGTCCGGAAGCTTTCGTATTTCATCATTTACCTCATTCATCGATAATTCATTCATCCAGTGATCGTCTTCTGCCGGTTGTTCATGGTTCGGAATATCCAAATCAGCAAAATGAATTCGCGACTGAAGAAACTTGATACATTGGTTGACTGTAATTCGTTTCAGCCAGGCACCAAAACTGTCCTGCGATTTAAGCTGGCGGAAATTGATAAAAGCCAGGTAAAAGGCATCCTGTAAAATATCCTCTGCATCTTGTCTGTTTCCTGTCATTCTTAAGCAAATATTATACATACTCCGGCTGTAAGACTTAAATAAGCTGTTAACAGAATCTGATTTTCGAAAATTCAATCTTCAGGATTTTTGATTTGTTACTATTTAAAGAGATATAAAAAAACTGAAAAAGTTGGAATGTAAGGTAATTTTTTAAAAAAAATTAGATGGCGGGTATTCTTTTTAAGGATGATAGATGAACTTAAGCAAAACTTAATGACACTTCTTTTGTGTTAGTTAACGTAATAATCAGTAAGCTAAAAAGTATTTTCCAGTGTATTAATTACGTCCTCCAAATTTTTAAAATGTTCTGGCAACTTTAATATGTTGTTAACACTATCTAACGTTGAACAATACCGATAATCCATAGTTGAAAAGTTGTTTTGAAACAGGTTGGCAATAGCTGTGGATAAGGGATTATCGACCCAAAAGATAATGGTTACATTCTCTCTTTTGATAATATTTTCGTTAAGATATTTTCTATGCTGCATTATTTTGTCCACAGTATCTTCAAAATCTTCAGGTGTAGCATCGAATGTGACATCCCGAAAGTCAATCAGTACTTCGTTTATCATATTGGTATGGAGCGCTTTCATCAGGTAACCAAGGTATTTCATATATCTTTCAATCAGAAATACACCAATAAATTTTTGAATTAACAGGTTATCATCTTCAAATATCTGATACTTTATTTCCATGTCACCTCCACCCAGCATGCCTTTGGTCGCAATAAGACTGTACAATGCATGCTAACATAATCAATTCAGCCTTCAAGAATTTTGTTCTTCTCTGAAACCAAAGGTTATTAGATTGCTAAGATAGGATATATTAAGGAGCTGTTAAAATTTAAACGTACACCTTATACGGGATTAAACGTACAGCATCGTGAATCCGCATCAGAAAGGTAAATTTTTTTTGAAAATTTAGATCCCAGGCATTCTTTTTAGAGCTGAATTAAAAATGGAGTTTTCCTGCTGACGCTAATTAGAGACTAATTTCTAAGGACGAAGCTGGAATTAAATTATTTCTTAGAAAACTTACCCACCGAGATAAGCTTGTCATTGTCATAGGCCCTGATGAGATAAAATCCTGATGAAAGTTGATCAATATTTATATCAACCATTTCATTTGTATTGGAAACCTGTTGTACACTTAGTTTTTCTCCTGTAAGGCTATAAATTTCAATGGTTTCTATACCTAAAGAATTAAAAAATGAAATATGTTTACTGGCTGGATTTGGAAAATAGTTCAGCTGGGTAATGCTTGTTTTTTTAATGCTTTGTTGTAAATTACCTTCCGGAATATAGTTGTAAATTTCCTCTATATCAGCTGCGTCTAATGCTTCATCATAAATCCGGAATTCATCAAGGTAACCATTTAATCTACGGTTGGTACGCATATTCGCCGCACCAATGGTCATTAAATTACAATTCCACAAATTTGGATTGTATGAGGTGGTGTCCCAAATTGCCTGGCCATCTATATACAGTGCTACTGTACCACCTGACTTCCAGGTGCAAGCTATATGATGCCATACACCGTCAGTTAGTGTAATTGCATCTGCCGATGGGGGATTAGCAGGATTCAAACCCTTAGAAGTATCGGAAAAAATGAAATATTTGTTATTAGCAAGGCTATCCTGTATATAAAACGCAATTTCGCCACCTACCCAAACATTCGTTTCAGTTGCTTCTGTATTAATATGCATTTCATCCTGAGGACCGAACGTATCGCCTCCGCCATATTCACCTGCCCACCAAAAGCAGTTAATACTGCTTGTGCTCGATTGGGGTAACAGCGTCCAAAATGCTACCGTACCTTTTTCATTCGTCAATGCGATATCTTCAGCGGGTAAATCCATTTTTTGCGCGCCCTGGAAATGAAATGCACCATTAAATTTGCCTTCGGCTTCCCAGCAGTTATCACAATTGGCATAGCAATCAAAATGATTGCCGCTGGAATCAACAACCAGAGAACCGGAGGTTTCATTAAACGAGTAATAAACTAAGGGATTATCCCATTGTGCTTGTATACCTAATGAAAATGTTATTAAAAATAACGTACAAATTGGATTCAATAATCTTTTTATCATAAAAGTGATATTTAAGGTTAAGTGTGGTTTTAAAATTAAAATAAATAATTTGATTACACGTGTTAATTGAAAATAATTTATCCCGGAATTGTCATTAGAAAAATTAATGTCATAGAATTTTTCAAACTCCATTACGTGTTTATTTTCCGTCTTGTACCACAAATACTCCTGTGTTTATTTCTGCTAGTGTGTTCGGCCGGTTATTCCAAACAGGAAGCAATTTACAAAAATCTATCAATAGCAATCTCATCTACATGGTTTATACTTTTAATTTGATATGAAGAAGGCAGGCCTAAATAGCAACAACTAATAAACCTGCAAAAGGAGGAGCACAACTATTGGATGAGGTTGAAAACCACAACCAGCCAGGGGGTATGAGAATAATATAGCGTAACATCTGCTACGCTTAGAGGGGTACTAGTGATAGGTAAAATTTAAGTAATTTAAATTCGAAATGAAAATTTGGATCAAGAAGTAAATGCCCGAAGTGGTCTTGCATTTGCCGGCCAGGTACCTGATTCAGTTTTTGTTTTTCTTCATGACCGGACTTATCGGAGAGGTCAGGGTTACAAGCTCGAACCAGCAATAAGAATTATAAACTCATGCATTCCATTCATTAGAAAAGTAAAGAGGTCGGAGTTGCAAACTCCGACCAGCGGGGGTAATAGTCATATTCGAAGAATTCTTCATATGCCAGCATTTAGCGTTGTTAAATATGAGCAGCATTATAAAGGACTATATGAAAGAGTTTTTGATAAGACAAAAATTAAAATGAAGGGATATGTAGCTGTGCAAAGGAAAATATTGATATTAATATTCACTCTTTGGAGAAATGATTCGGAATATAATCCAAATTGTAATAAATCTTCCGGGAATGATGAACCTAAGCTCCTCTTTTCGCTCGGCTTTGAAAAAGCCGCACAAAAGATAGTCCCAGAACAATGTTCCAGGACTACACAAGATGAACTTCCGTGCAACGAATCGCCTGAAGTCCTCTTTTCGCTGGTATAAAATTATTAAATATTTATTTAAAAAAAATTGGATTTTAAGACAGTACCTCGATTATGCCTTCGCCTTTTTTGTTTTACGTTTATAAAAATTTCCAAATATCTTCAATCAATAAATTGTCAAAAGTCTTAATGTGGTCTTTTAAAATGTGTTCCGTTTGCATATTCGGTCTAATGTCACAGTAATATACTCCATCAAGAGGATTAAGCTTAACCGTATATCCTTTGAAATGTCCGGGAAGAAAAGTCGAATTAATGCCGTATTCACTTTCCTTTTTTGTGTTCTTTCTTTGAACGTCATTTAGGAAAATTGCAATATGCGGTGTCGCTTTCTCTGTAAGCTTGTTGTATAGAAATTTATCAATAAATATCTTGTCAATACGGTCTTTGCTTGATGTTTTGATTGAGCCAATAACCTTAATATCACTTTCTTTCTCAATTATTAGGTCGTGTTGGTAGCTCATATTGAATGTGGGTTCTCCGTCAACAATGACTGGGACTTGAATTGTTCCTGATTTGCAGTCAATTCCTATTTTGCTAATGATTAAACGGATAAAATGCTCAAACAAATCACCGTTTAGTTTTCGTGCCGTATTAGATTGACCAGCAGGTAAACCGTCTAACGCAGAGCCAACCGATTGTTGAATAGTGTAAGTTGCGTTGTTTAAAATATTTCTTACAGCTTCATCTTTCTTGTTAACTGTCTTGATGTTTTTCAGTATACTCAAAAACTCTTTGGATGAATTAGTAAAGTCTTTTGCATCGTACATCAGATTAGAATTTATCGGTCTTGTAATTTGGAAGTTGCCTTCTTTTTTATATTGATAGAACCGATAATGATTTTCGTTTTGTGATACAATAATCGCTTGTAAATTATCTGCGATGAAATTCAAATACTCATCGCAAAAAGAGATGTATGCTTTAAGGGTGGTGAAGTTACTTTTATCCTTCGCTTTATTCACAATTTGTTTTAAATTCATCGTATTGAGTTTCTTCTTTTTTGGTTTTCAAAATCGTATTTAATCCACTTTTCAATGCTCCATTCTTCAACAAGTTCAATTCGATTAGCTGCCCAATCCAAATATTCGGGAGATAAATCACATGCCATCCATTTACGTTTAAGTTGTTCCGCACATACAGGTGTTGTGCCTGAACCACAGAATGGATCAATAATGGTATCTCCTATATTTGAGGATGCTAATATAAGTTTACGCAATAATTCTTCGGGTTTTTGTGTTGGGTGAGGTGTCTTTTCATGCATCCCATTACAAGTAGTAGGAACTTCAATTATATCTTGAGGTATTTCTAACACATCCTTGGGTTTTGCTCCAAGAGGATTAGGTTCCCAAATATTATTGCCATTTTTACCATTACCATATTGACTCGTTTCAGCTTGTGGATGGCTTGGGTATTTTAAAGTATGTTCGCCATAAGGAATTCTAATAGCATCTATATTAAAAGTGAAATTCTTCGATTTTCTAAAATGCAAAATACTTTCATGACTTCTACCCCAGTCTGACCCCAAATTTGCTTTATTTTTATAATTCCAAATTATCCAACGACAAGACTTGAATAATTTAGAAGCTGGGTGCTTTAAATCTGCAAGTATTTCAGAAAAACCGCAAATAAATAATGTTCCTGTTGGTTTTAGAACACGTGCAGCCTGTTCAATCCATTTCATCGAAAATTTTATATATTCTTCCTGACTTTCAAATGTATCCCAATCAGCTTTCTTTATATTGTAAGGTGGGTCTGCAAAAACTATATCTACGCTTTCATCTGGCAATGTCTTTAACCATTCAATGCTATCTCCTTGCCAAAGTTGCCCTTTGGGATGGTGATAAAATATTTTTGGAGAAATATTATTTTCAAAGTTACTTTCAATACGTTCTCCTTTTAGTAAGACTTCACCAAAAAACGTTGGCAACTCTTTATTTCTTGTCATAGTCATTCCCATTGTGCAAAGTTTTTAAGTAAGACACTTTTTCTTCAGCGACCTTTAAAATATTTAAGTCGCCTTCTTCGTCCAAAATTTTGTAAGCAATCTGGTCACTCAAAAACTCAATTAGCAAATCTCTCTCATTTGTGTGAAAAAAAGAAGCCAAATTTTTGATTAGCTGTTTTGTCGGAGGTCTTTGATTACGCTCAATCTTAGCAAGAAGCGAGGAGTCAACGTTTATTGTTGATGCAACTTCTCTCAAAGTCAATCCAGCAGTTTCTCTCAAAGTTCTGAGATGCTCTCCAAAATTTGTATGAATCTTTACGTTCTCCATTCAGGACGAATTTTGTCCAAAAGTAATCTATTTTTATTAATTGGACAATTGTTGTCCACAAAACTTTTCCACAATTTATCAAGTCAGTTATTTTCTCCACATAATTTCATTGCTTGCACGTCTTTTTTAGGGTGAGGCATAACGGTTTATGGTATGGTGTCGTGCGGGATTACGAAGCAATTTCCTATCAGTTTACATCGAATTATTTTACGAGCTACAAATGCTCGAAAACCTCTGAAACCCGCATGCACTATACCATGTGTGTGCGCCCTGCATGAGCATGAGCGCACACTTGTTGTAAGCTCTTGAAAAAGTCGAAAAATACAAATAAACTTTTAAAGAAGCAAAACAACAAGTGTGTATTTTTACTCCCTTTGGTCGTGAGAACGCTTTCGCTAAGTTCCTGAGGGTGAAAGTCTCCCGAATCAAGTTCGGGACAGGCTCTTACACACTGGGGTAACGCCCGGAAGTGTTAGTAAGCCGCAAAGCTTGTCCCGTACCGAAGGTCGGGGGTGGTTTGTCGCGAGGCATGCACTGAAGGAAGCGGGACTACAAAATCCGATACTGATACTTCGACAAGCTCAGTATAAACCAAGCAGGAACGGCATATGAGGCTGGGAGATGGGGTTACAAGCTCGAACCAGCAATAAGAGTTATAAACTCATGCATTCCATTCATTAGAAAAGTAAAGAGGTCGGAGTTGCAAACTCCGACCAGCGGGGTTATTTAAAACGTATAGGGTACATAAGCCTTACATTAGTTGATGTCCCTCCCTGTTTCCCAGACTTCCATAAGGGAGAGTTCTTAATCACCCGAATAGCCTCCATGTCTAATTTTGGATGCAGGCTTCTTGTAACTTTTACATCATCAATTTTACCTTCATAAGTGACGAGGAACTCAACATACACCGTACCTCCTAATCCAACTCTATCGGTTATTTCACGATCAATATTTTTGGAGATGTAGTCGAGGAATGAAGAGTAGTCTGAGTGAGTGAACTCAGGCATTTCCTCTGTGATAGTCCAAACCTTGTTTCTTATATTTTCTAGATTTAACTGAAGAGTAAGTTCGTTTCCCTCAAACGACTTATTTGGTCTTAATTCAAAACAAAGTTTTTTTATTTGCTGCACCAATTGTTCTTCACTAGCTGTCAACCTACTTGTTTCTTCCAATTTATCTGGGCCTTCGATAACTGTCTGCACCTCTAGTTGTTTATTTAAAGTTATGCTGTAGCTTTTTAAATCCCACTTGAAATCATTATTCAATACAATAGTATTAGTACATAGATTCACTGAAGTGTTATATGCCCCTGGAGCGTTGCGAGCAATACTGACCCTTAACGTATCATAATGTTGAGCAGATAAGTTTAACAACGGAATCGATACCAAAGCCAAGAAAAGAGCAGCATTTTTCATCTAAAATTAAATTTATTATGAGGATTAATTAAAGTATATATGAAACTATGAATTTTGATTCTAATTAACGATAACACAATCTTCAGAAGCTAAACCGGTACTTTCGCAGAATTCTTTAATTTCTTTCTTACTAACTTCATTATTAGCTGTTATTATTACTTTTTTCAATTTTGGCATTTTACTCATTGCTTCCAACCTGGCAGAATTTCCAGCCTTAATTCTAAGTGTATTAACATTTATCAGACTCTTAAAGTTTTCAGGATCATACAACATCTCACTTTCCAAACTTAAGTACGTAAGATTCGGAAGATTCCCAAACCAGATTATAAAATGTATATTATCATTTCCCGAAATTTCAATTTTTGATTGTCGATATATACTTTCATAAACATCAACAATATTGTCTCCATCCGACATATATTTACTAATTAAATATTTCCTGTCCTCAATAAGCACTTCATTTGTAGGTGCATCTATGCCAAGTGAAAAGTTTTGCATCAGTAAAAAAGGTGGCGCCTGTTCGTCAAAATCAGTTATGAATTGATCAAGAATTGCCTTTATTTTTTTTATAGATAATATCCTGGTCCCTAGCTGCGAATTGGGGTTGGCTTTTCCTAACTCCTCCAATTCATCCAAAATCTGCACCATAGAAGAATATTTTTGATACATAAGGTTTTCAAACAGGTCAGTTACATATTTATTAATTTGCTTAATTTTGTATAAAACATCAGGCCCTCCCCCTAGTTCCTTCATTTTTTTGACGGCTATATCGTATTCTTCATTTCTTTTCTTAACGTAAATAGGTTTCTGAGTATTATAATATTTTAAATAAGCCAAATACTTCTTATTAAGAAGCTCTTCAATGCTGCTATTGTTCTTCTTTATTTTTTCGTTGTTTAACTCGATTATATCGTTAAGTTTTTTAATATATAGGTCATTCGCCTTATTGAACTTCTCTACGTTTCCATTTAACCAATTTCTTTTTTCACTTTCTTCCTCAACAATTCCATTATAATTTGTAATCATTGTTTGATACATATTTTGATAACTTACTAAATTGTTATACTGTAAAGTACAGTCATTGCTGGTTTGTCTGCACGTATTGTAGTTGTTTTGTGACCACTGCACCGATTTTTCCTGATTTTGAATATTCTTAGCCAAATTTTTTAGATTTGATTGCAACCTTTCAATTTCATCACTCACATAATCCATATCTGCTACATCAGCTTCATATTGTTTATCGTGTCTATCATTTAACGCTTGAGATTGTGCATTTATTTGGCTATTCTCGTTTTCCAGTTGTTTAATTTGATTTGTAATTAGAGCAGCTTCAGAGTAGGAATCATTTTCGGCCATAGATATAATATCTTTTACGACATTCTTGGTTAAGTTTGAATATTCATGTGAACTCGTTTTGTGTATGGTACTTATTCCGGGGTGTAAATAGAGGTTTTTTAGATCATTTTCATTTTCTACATCCTGTATCTTGTTGATATCAAGGTATTCTTCTCTTTCAATATATTTAGAATAAGAACCGTATTCTTCAACAAGACTTAGCAAAGGTTTAAATTCATCATAGAACGATGTTTTGGCCTGTTTATAACTTACTATGAATGGTTGTTGAGCACTCAGATTGAAGGAAAAGATGGTTAGAAGTATGCTTATTGTTATTTTCATAGCTATTAAGTTTATTTTCTTTTTTGCGTACATGTTTTAGATATCAATAACAATCACCTGACCAAACTCCAATTTCCAAACATCATCCAATAAAAGAATTTACGGAACTTTCGACATCCCCCATGTTGTATCGCCGAACTCTTTAGCCGACAAATTGCCAGTTGTATTATCATGATAAGCAAGTAAATGATTCACAGTCAAATGATTGTTTTCTGTTGATTTATTGTTCCTTAAACCGATAATATCTCATAAATCATATACATTTTGTTTTTATTCATCAAAACTAGAGAATAAGCCTATTCAACTCAATACTCACAATTGAGTATTTTTCTGGATTGATAGGGCTTGCGTTTATAGGAGAATCAAGGAGTTTAGGAATAACTGATATAGCAATGTTTTTTACTTTTCTACCAATGGAACACTGAATTTACCTTTTTCAATTTTTACATATTTGGTTTTGTCAAAGTTATATGCATCCGCCCAAAGAGTTACATTAAATGTACCAGACACAATATTATCTTTTATGCTTTGAATGTATATTTCTCCTGCTGCTACTCCTTCTCCATCATGCCAATTTGACCAAAGTGAAATCGCATACTGTTTATCACGGTAACTCAGAAATTTAGCACATCCTCCATTTAATTCAAGGGCATTAATGCCAGAATTTAATTCATCCATTACATCCTTATACTCTATGTGAGCACCAGTTTGTAATTGAGATGCTGGTATCCAGGACACCAAAGAATAGAAAGGTGATCCATCTGTATTTTGCTGCTTTGATGTAAAACTAAAAATAACAACTTTTTCTTCAGAATTGGGAGGTGTATAATAATAACATGAACCTGATATTGGCACCGTCTCAGGGCATACAGGATTGTGGGTTTCATAGATCCAGCCAGTATTATAATGGATCAAGTCAAAAGAATTGTTTTTATCCGTATAATTTATACTTTCTGAACGATCACCTTGTCCATATGAGTAAACCATTACTGTGCAATTAATTAGTAATAACACAAACAGAACTTTTTTGTACTTTGAAAATTTCATCTTCTTGAATTTTGTTTATATATTTTTATTAAGTGATACACAAATTTTTTTACCGCCAGAGTCCAGGCCTTCGCTCTGCTCACCCGTATCGGAGAATCTGCGGAGAATCAAGCTTAGTTGTTTTGTGGACATTCCGGTATCTCCAAGCAGTATTTAGCACCTTGCTTTCTAAGTGTCTCAGTCCATCCCATCAGATCTTTGTATTCATATATTTTTATCTTTTGTGTACTCAGCAGCTTCTTTTATATAGTCTAGTGCAGTGGTATGACATACAAAAATGATGTTTAAGAATTGTGCGCATAGAATATTAATTAAATACTTATTCCTCAAATAATTCAAGTTCTCCCTGATAAAATATTTTTATTGATTTACTTCCAACAGTAAACGATATATCTATTGTATATATTGATGAAGTCTCACTTATTTTCATAGACCAATTTTTGTAATCACTGTTTTCATATAAATCACCTATATCATTGCCCGATGGTTTAAAAGTATCTCCATTAAAGTTATAAGCTAATGCTGCAAAACCATTATAAATTGTAAGATTTTGCATACCTGCTTTATCTTCATCTGTAGCATCAAAGGGGTCTGTATTATTAGTGTAGCTACCCGAAATGTTAAATTTTGATTTACCTGACAGTATATCTAAGTAGACTAAATTCCCAGTGCCTGAGACATAATTTTCATTACTAATCGAAAAAACCATAGAATGATATAAGATTAATTGGTGCCATTTGGAAGTTGAGTTGAAAAAAACCAGTGCTCCTTTCGATAAAGTGTATTGAGTTTCATTAACAGAAAAGTAACCACCACCATTTGCAATAGTAATTGTTTTCGAAACTGTATCAACACTTGTTTCATTGGCAGCAATCATCTTTACCGTGTATTCTCCTCCAGACTGATAAATATGAGTTGGAATTTCATCAGTTGATATATGCCCATCACCAAAATCCCATGCGTATGTGTTGGCATCTTCGGAGCAATTTGAGAAACTTACCTCGTCGCCCATATTAATTTCGGTATCAGGGGCATAGCTAAAACAGGCTTTTGCATCGGGAGTTGATGGGTTTTCGTCGTTACAAGCATTGATAATAATCAAAGCTGTTAAAAATAAATAATTTCTTGTTCTCATAATTTTTATTGTTTCATTTCTATATAAACATTTGCTAACTCCTAAACAATGTTCTATTGTCCTAATAGCTATCCTCTTTATAAGCATAATCCCAAATAGTAAATCTGCCCCCCATTTCACAACCAATCCATCGGAAAGCAGGATTATATTTTTGAATGATTTGAACGTCCATTAATCCGGTGAATTTTCATTTACCTATACATTTGGTTTTCTAATTTTCAAAACTAGATTAATTATATATTCAACTCAATACTCACAATTGAGTATTTTTAATAGAAATTAATAGATATTGTCTTTATATTTGAGTGTCAATGAAAATAAATTATGAAAAGGAATAATATCCGAATCGATGGACTGAATATTTCCTATTTGGAAGAAAATTGTCACCAAAAAGAAAGTATCTTGTTTATACACGGTAATTCCTTAAACGCTGCACTTTTTGAAAATTTATTATTAAGCCAACACCTTAAAGACTATAGAATGATAGCCCTGGATTTACCGGGGAATGGCCAAAGCCAGCACTCAAAAAATCCAACAGCCGATTACACGTTTCATTCCTTGTGTGCAACCATGGTTGAACTTGTAAATGTCTTAAAGCTTGAACAACTTATTTTATTCGGACATTCTTTGGGAGGACATTTGGCTGTTATGCTTTTGCCGGCATTAAAAGAAAAAGTAAAGGGAGTTATAAAATTATGTTCTCCTCCACTTTCTTCTTTAAAAGATATACCCTCAGCATTTGGAGCACATCCTTCCATGCAATACGCGTTTGCAGGAGAATTAACCAATGAAGAAATGCATATTCTTGCTTCGGGATATGGAAAGGAAGAAAACAGTAAGGAATTTGTTTCTGCGATCAAACAATCGGATCCAAAATTCAGGGATTCATTAGGTACAGAACTGAGCGGTGAATTTTATCCAAACGAAATTGAAATAATGAATAATTTTAAAGGCGAAATATTACTTCTGCAAGGTGAAGAAAGTCCCCTTGAAAATAAATCTTATTTGATAAATCTGCCAATTACCAATTTACATACCGAAAAGATAGTAATAATAAAAGACGGTAGTCATAGTTGTTTTCTTGATTGTAAGGAAGATGTTTTGAATATTACATCAAATTATTTAAAATCACTTAAATAAAAATTAATCATCATTTTCAAAAATTCCTTTTTGAAAGGCAAAATATACTAGTTCGGTGGTATTGGTCAGTTTTGTTTTTCCCAGAAGGTGTCTTCTGTGCTCATCTACGGTATGCTTACTGATAAAAAGTTTTTCTGCAATTTTTTTACTGGAAAATCCAAGACATAAAAGTTTCAGTACATCTTTTTCACGTTTCGATATGTTAAATTCCAAAATATTGTTGTTGATGTTTGAATAATAATTTTCAACTTTATTCATATCGTGCATACATGCTTTGGCGTAAAATATACTTTTTTGAAAAGGAGAGATATCGGTTACTATGCTTAAGGTTAGAATTACATTGTTTTGACTATCTAAATCAAGAATCCGCGTATTTCTTTGAATAGTTAAAAAATGCCCCTCGTTATGTCGCATCCTATATTCAAGGGAAAACAGAATGTTTTTTGCCATATCGGGGTTCTTATGAAGCCATTCAAAAGCATCTTTTATGGCATTTGTAACAAAATAAATATCTTCAGGGTGGATACATTCAATTAATTCCATTGAATCCATTGAATCCTCATCCAAGCCCAAAAATCTACCAATATTTCTTTTATAAAATATATGGAAAGGATTGTAACATATTGCATAAATCATTTGATTTGGCATAACCATGCAATTTGAAAGATCTTTCGTAATCGATTCAATCTTTTTTTTGTTACTTACATATGATACTTCATTAAATACACTGTACAATAAATCGACAGATTCATTAATTATATTCATTTTAAAATCAATAACATAATTATGGTAATAAAACAATTTAAATTGAAAAAGGTTTGCCCAATTAAAAAAGTTTCTAATGTTTCATGAATTGTTGATTTAACTTTATAATTTTTTCCATTAATAATATTTAAGATATCATTATAAGGGATTGTAGCTTTGGCAAATCCTATAAAAATTTCCAGATCTAAATTTTTTACAATCATAGTTAAGATGTTTAAACAGGCAGTGCGTTAGTAAAAAACAGCTCTTTTATAAACTTTGGATTGCAGGGCTGGATTGCAGCGGTTTGCAAATGTGCTGTTTTGTGTGGTGGGGTTTCGTTTTTTTCTTTTGCGAGGGGGAGAAAAAAATAAAATAAATTCCCCAAATTAGCACTGAACTATCAAAGAGCTACGAACAAATTCAGTCCGATTATTTAATAATATTTTATTGTCAAATGTCAATGTTTGGTCGTCAGTTACACTTGCAGCACCGGGTAGCTTACGCCCCCTAAGAACCGTACGTGCGACTTTCACCGCATACGGCTCAGGCACTTTTAAGGCCAACCTTGTTAGGGTAGACCCGGCTATTGTTTTTACCTCTGCAAACAAAAGTAGTGATTTGTTTGCTATTCAAAGCTAAACGTTTCCTTAAGAATACCCTTTTCTCAAAATATGAATCAAATTCAGACAGGTAAGGATTGGCCTTCTGAGCGATTTTAACATGATATCGGATAGGTACCCTACCGATTTTATATAAGCGGTAGGAATATATACCTTTACAAGATACACGTTTATCGGAAAAATGATTGCCCAAAAAGTACCTTTTGAACACCCACCTGTGGCCTTTGCCACCATGCTGGCGGGTAGCCCATTTCCAGATTTGTCCGAAGATGAATACCTCCAGTTTTCTGAAGGTATTCTTTGAGCAAATACCCTTGTGATAATTTGACCATCCCCGGATAACCGGGTTTAGTTTTCGTATAAGGGCATGAGCAGGCAGTCCATGGCTCTCGCGTATGATGAGTTTTATCTTATCTTTGAAAGCCTGTACAGATTTCCGTGATGGTTTTATCAGCAGTTTACCCTTGTACTTACGGATATGCTGTGATAAGAAGTCAAAACCCTGGTCAATATTGGTTATTTTGGATTTCTCATCAGAGAGCCTAAGCCCCCGTTCTTTGAGGAATTCCTTAACAAGTGGTATGATTTGATTAGTAATTACCTCTTTATCCTTAGCGGTAATAATAAAATCATCGGCATACCTTACAAAATTGACTTTCTGGTTTTTCCACCTTGGAAACTGTTTGTTTATGGTGGTTTCCAATCCGTCAAGCACCATATTCATGATGATTGGGGATAGGCTTTTGCCTATCGGCTGCCTCGATTGTGGTGCGTTTTTTATATTTCTTTCATTACTAAATAAGTTGTATAAATGACATAAAATCCGAATAAAATTCCAGCTTCCCATCTGTCTAGCTTCTTCCGTTGTCCAGTTAGCATTGCTGCAAATAAAAAAACTGTACCTCCGATTAAAATCAGCAAGTCAAGATTAAATTTAGGATTATACTCAACTGGGCGTATTATACTACTTATGGACAAAATGAAAATAATATTGAAAATATTTGAGCCAATAACATTTCCAATTGCTATATCACTATTCTTTTTTGTTGCAGCAACTACTGAAGTTACCAACTCGGGAAATGAAGTCCCAGCAGCAACAATTGTTAAACCTATTATTTTTTCACTTATGCCCAATGAATTGGCAACCTTAACACTATTCACTACAACAAATTGTCCTCCCAATATTAAACAACCTAAACCTACAATTATAAGTCCCCATATTTTTAAGGCTGATTTTGGATTTTCAGATGTAACAGTCTGAGGGTCATTTTTTATTTGAACGAAAACATAATACAAGAATAGACAAAACAATGCTAACATAGTCAAACCATCTATACGACTCAAATAAGAGGTTCCCGTGAATACAAAATCATTGATTAGAAGCAACAGCAGAACTGAAACAAAAAGAGAAATCGGTATTTCTTTCCACGCTGTCGATGTTTGAACTGTTATCGGCAATATTAGTCCAGATAAACCAAGAATAAAAAATAAATTGAAATTGTTACTCCCCACGATATTTCCAAGAACTATGTCAGAGTACCCCTTTACTGACGCAATACTATTAACAACTAATTCAGGAGCTGACGTGCCAAATGCTACAATAGTCAAACCAATCACTAAATCTGATACTTTGTATTTTTTTGCTAAAGCAGAAGCTCCATCAACTAGCCAATTTGCTCCAAAAATTAAAAAGGCAAATCCTAAGGTTATTAATATTATTGAAGTAACCATGCTAATGTATCTTATGGTTTTTATTCTGTTTGTGAAACACTTTGAACAGCTCCTTAAATAACAATTGTTTGAAATAAGGTATAAAAAATATCGTAGATTGTATTATTATTTCGCCAAGTCAAAAAGTGATTCAAGTTTTTCAATAAATAATTCTTCCTCATCACTAATTGAATCTGCTAATCCAATAAAAGCTAACCAATCTTCTTTGGAGGCTTTTGCAATAGATGTTGCATATTCGATTAGAAACTTTTTAGTAAGTTCGGCGGTCTTTTTACCTTCCTGTTTCTTAATGATAGACATTGCAATACCAATAATATTTTCAGGTATTTCATCCTCGATTTCAGGAAAATCTTCCTTGACAAATGCTACCAAAAATTCTGAGTTTAGAAAATCTGGATTGCTTTTCACTATGTTTTCTCTATTTTCAATTGCTTCGAATTCCTTATAGTTTTGAATACTATCTCTCCAGAAATTTAGTGAAGCCAACAAAGTTCCATCTTCAACGAACTTTCTTAATCCCCCAAGCAATATGTAATCTTTCTGATATCTTTTTTTAATATTCATTTTCTTTACTTTTTGTTAAAACTACTTCAAAAATAACTAACAATCCTTAGAAGTAAAAACCCTTCCCTTAAGCTTTAAAAGATTAAATGTCTAGGTGGTCGTTTTAAATGCACTACAACGTTTGGTATAAGAATAGTAGCCGACTGCGTTGCACTTTTTTATCAAGTTACAGAAAAGTTGAAGCGGGCTACAACCCTTGAATTTACTACTATCTCGGCTATTATTTTTATACCTTGTGTGCGCCCTGCATGAGCATGAGCGCACACTTGTTGTAAGCTCTTGAAAAAGTCAATAAATACAAATAAACTTTTAAAGAAGCAAAACAACAAGTGTGTATTTTTACTCCCTTTGGTCGTGAGAACGCTTTCGCTAAGTTCCAGAGGGTGAAAGTCTCCCGAATCAAGTTCGGGACAGGCTCTTACACACTGGGGTAACGCCCGGAAGTGTTAGTAAGCCGCAAAGCCTGTCCCGTACCGAAGGTCGGGGGTGGTTTGTCGCGAGGCATGCACTGAAGGAAGCGGGACTACAAAATCCGATACTGATACTTCGACAAGCTCAGTATAAACCAAGCAGGAACGGCATATGAGGCTGGGAGATGGGGATACAAGCTCGAACCAGCAATAAGAATTATAAACTCATGCATTCCATTCATTAGAAAAGTAAAGAGGCCGGAGTTGCAAACTCCGACCAGCGGTGGGTTTTGATATTGGAAAATGTCCAAAATGCAAGAACGGACGAATGCGCATCGTCAGGGAACTGCCCCGTATCCGCTCTCCTGGTCAACCTGTGCAACAGTTGCTCATTGCGTCTTTACAATAAACTGATTCTACTTCCTTTTATTCTTCATTTTTATGAGGGAAGACTTTGTATTGCCTAAACTTTGAAAATCTGTTAGTATTTAGGCTTTTACTTAACCCAAAATAAGGCAAATACAAAATAAAGACTCACAATCCAACTAAAGTTATCTCCCAATACTCCGTAAAAAACACATAAAACCGTCGATAAGTGCATAGAACCAAAGTTGTGCTTTATTGGCCGGGATGTAGTTCAACATGCACTCATCGCTGGGTCTTGCAGACCGCTCATAGTGCTACTTATTGTGCACTGGCGGTTCTTGTTTACAACTATACATCATATGGTAAAAATTAACATATAAAATTTGGTTGGTTTTTAATTATGTCAATTTCACCCTGATAGACTCATAAGCTATATTAGTTTTATTGTTACGCCACTTCATTTTCTTCATTTTATTCTTTTATTCCTAATTAACTGAGCAAAAGTTTTTAATTCTGTGTCATCTTTGTTACTCTCAATTATCGAGGTAATATCTGCCCTTAATTCTTCAGCATTATCACCAGCACTATTAATGATTGTGGCATAAAAATCCTTATCAGATAATATTTTATTTCGGCATTGTGAATCCGGAAGAATTGGTTTAATAATTAACGATGTTACCACGCCCGCTCTGCTTTGTAATGTATTCTTTTGTTTTTTGAATAATTCTTCAAAAAAGAGAAATTTTTGAGAGGTCATTTCGTAGCCTGTTTCTCCATTGCAAAAGCTATTAATAATTTCGATAATTGTAGTGCCTATTTTTCTTTTGTCTAATTTTCCCAAAATCATTGCTAATAATGGCTGTGAAATAGGAATTGGAATTCTATTCATAGCAATGTCCTTATATATTTGTTTGCCAATACTTGTTAAATTTGCTGGTAAAGGAGTAATAAAATAAGAATTAATTAAATGAGATAGAATAGAAACCCAATAATTATTTTGAAGAACACCATTTGAGTATATTTTATTTTCTTCAATTTCTGCAATAGCCTCAACTGCTGTTTTGTTGATATAATCTGTTAAATCATTTTTGGCAACGATAGAATATGAAAACATAATGTGTTGAGGCATAAAAGTTTGAATATTACCTTTATTGATTGAACTGGTTGTATTTTGCCACCATCTATTTAATTGTTCAAATAATATAGCTTCATTTATTCCAAGATTTGCTTTAACTGTTTCAAATAGAGGAAGAATTTTTTCAACTTCAAGTATTGTCCCTTTTTGATTGGTAGTCATATAAGATAAAACCTTATTCAATAATGGAATATTCCAAACAGTACAATTAACAAGCAAATCTCCATAGTTTGCATAGTATTCAATAATGCTTGAAATACTTGAGACTTGGTTATCATTTACAAATCCTACATTATTACCGTTAGTTATCATCATTGCAGCCAAATCATAATATGGACTGATAAATATTCCACTATCTTGTTGTTCGGAAGCTTGAGCAAACAAAGAGGTTACATGATTAACTGTTAATTGGGCATTCAGCTTATCTCCCTTACTAAATAGCTTATATGTAGTATAAATGGCTTCAAAATTTTGAATTGTAATTTGATCTTTTGTGATTACATCCTCAATTCCTTTTAGTAAAATAGGGAATTTATAAATCTCATTTTTTTCATCATTTACTAAAGTTGATATTACCACGACATCTTTTAACTTTTCTGGAAGTAAATTAGCGAAATATTTATCTAAACCATCAGGGTTTGTTTGAAGTTTGTACTTCTTATAATTCTTGTCAGCGGCAATTACATACTCAATAAAGATTTTAGATTCAACCTGCTTACTTTTAACAATTGTATCAATATTTATCGCAGAATTAATTGATGTTAGAAAGTCTTCTAATGATTTTAAAGTACTGTAGTAATTTCCTCCACTAAATTGTTCGAAATGGAAACATTTATTATATAAATCTTTGATTAATACTTCTTTTTCTGAGTCATTAGCATTCAATAACAACACTTTTAATGTATTGTCAAATTCTTGATTTTTGAGTACTTCTGATTTTTTCAATTTTGAAAGCTCTTTGAAAATACTATGCGGAATAGTGGGATTATCTTCCTTTTGACTCTCACAATAATTACCTATGGTAGCTACAACATTATCTAATTTTACTGGATCAATTTCTCGAATACATTCTTCTAAAACTGATATAAAGTCCCTATGTAAAGAATATGTAATTAAATCAAATTGACCAATATCTTTGCTTAATGAAGCAGTAATAAATTGCCTCATTGGTAGTGTTTTTGCTTTCTCAATCTCAATTTCATAAACAAGCGATGAAATGTATTGTTGCTGCTCGTCTGTATTTGGCATCAACATATCTATTTTATCCTTAATTAAATAACTACCGCCTAGAATATTATCAGCAACAATTTTTAAAGCAATGTTTTCATTATTTTCATTTATTCTCTTCTCATTAAATATCTCATCTTTTAAAAGAACAAAAAGAGCAATATACTTTAAAGGAATTACGTCTTTCCACATTTGTTTTAAAACAACCATTTCGTTTATAAACGAAATAATATCCCGCGCACTTGGATTGTGATTTTTTAATCTAAATATTCGGCTAATTAAGTCTCGTTCTTCTCCTTGTTCTTGTGTTAAATTATTTCCAAAAGCCATTGCGAACCATTGACTAATTGCATTTTTTAAATCAGTAAAAATTGGGGGAGCAACTCTATAAACTATTGGAAATGATTTTTTAATGAAGTGCGTCATATTTTCTTCTTTTTCATCAAAAGCACTCATCAAATGATTCTTATCATAGGGAATTAATACCCATATATTATCATATTCTCCTTCTGAAAAGAAAGTGTGTATAGATGACCAGAGCTGTTTCACTTTCTCCTTTGGTAATCTATCCATGTTATCAAAAACTATTATTAGTTTTTTCGTTAACGATGTATCCAAATTCCTCATCCAACTAACAAATGCATTTACAGATGGTTCTGTTTCACTTATGGTTTCATAAGTAGTTGTATCAATATTTTCTTGATCAAAATATTTGAATAATTCCGTCCAGTACAATTTCCAATTTATAATACAAGCTATTAACCAAATAGATACTACCAACAAAAACGGTATGGATGAGACAAAAAGAGTACACCACCAATTAGTAAATTCTTGTGATTCTGCGACGGAAGAAGCAATTGGAGTAAATGTTATTAAAAAGATTGAAATTATTACAGCAACACTCATTTTTGGGAAATTCCTTTTTTCGGTTTCCACCTTTCTTGCAAGTAGTAATTGAAGAGCTTTAGCCCATTCGATTTCTTTTTCATTACCCTTGCTGTCATTAATTCTTGCCTTTCCTCTCAATAGCTTGCCATCCTCAGCATCATTAGGTTTTAATAATTTAGCTGTCAAAGATTCTAAAAAGGACCTTCTTTGTAAATCCTCTTGATGCCCCCATGCATCGTATTCAAAAACATAATAGTTCGGTAATTCTTTACCTAGTAAACCAATTACATTTGATTTTCCAGAACCCCAACCTCCTTCTAATCCAATTATTCTCGAAATCGGGTTTAGACATTTCGTTTTTTTGTTGGTATCACTAGTTTTGTGGGGTTTATCATATACAAATATAAATTCTGCAATAGCTTTTGCTACCTTCTCTTGTGGTTTCCCATCAAAAAGATCCACTTTACAAGGTTGATTTGAAATTAATTTTGGGTATTTATCTTCCATATAAGTCAAGTATTACAAAGTCAAATTCATTTTCTGATTTATATATAGATTATTTCTAGGTTTAATATAAAATCTACAATTTTGTTATGTCTTTTGTCTTTATTTCCGCTTGTGCACAACGTTGAGTATAAGAAACGTAAGTGATTTCGAAGCTCTTACCTGTCAAATTGCACTGAGCCAAATTTGCGATTGGACACAAATTTATCATTTCAAAACAAATCGTCAAATCGCAGATTTGGCGGAGTTGATTAAATGCTCTAAAGCTTCGTAAACCACTGAACCACTTATGTTTTTTATACATTGTTGGCAAACGTAATTATTTAATTTGTCGTCTTATAAACTGAAAAAATCTATATGCTCCTAATCCCAAAACCGAATAAATCAACCCTAAAATCAGAGTAATAATCAACGGGATTTTAGCTTCGGTAAACTCTCTAAAAAGAATAAAATAACTAATCCCATATATTATAATTCCGAAAATCAACATATATACAATTGTTTTTCCTGTTTCAGTATTAGAGTCCTCCTTTCTTTCCAGTCTGATTGATTTATGAACAATATTTATATAGCCTATTGGAATCTGACCGTTAAAATTTTCTACCAACAAATTAAATGTTGCCTCATTTTTTCTATTAAAGACAGGTAAGTGAAATTTCTTGTTTTTCAAAACCCAGTCTATTTCTGCCTTTAATTGAGGTGGTGTAATATGTTCAGGGTTTCTCTCTTGTTCTTGTAAATCTTGTTGATTCCTATGTAATACATTATTGAAATAATTAAAATGTTCATTTTCAATTAAAATCGCTGTATTTGAACCATTATAAAATCCACTTTGACCTAAAATCTGACTATTAGCATCAACTGACAAATCAGCATTGATATTTTCTAAATCTTGGTTGCTGGTATTCTGTATTTGAAATGTTAAAACACTTAGATGTTTAATATCTCTGCCATTATGTGATACTTTTATATCTCCCCAGTAATCGCTCTGTGAGGATGTGGCAATAGGTTGATTTAAAATTTCATATTTGATGATTTTAAGTCTATTCTTAAATTTCTCAAGATAAACGCCAATAATTACACTAATCAAGCCCGTTGCAATCAAACTCGCAACAGTCGGTATAAATTGACTCCAAAAATCAGGTTCTGCTTGTGTATTCATGTCGTGTCTTTTTTATGTTTGCCTAACGGTTACGTATATGAAACGTTTGGCATTTCGAAGCACTTTCCTGTCAAGTTACAAGTACTTTTGATACGAGCTGTACCGCTCAATAACCCGCTGACTGCCAAATGTTTTATATACGATGTTATGCCCTGGGGTTTATTCATTTTCAATTTCTACTATTTGGTTATCAATCATTTTTCGCCAACTGTTTATTGTCGAATTTTCATTTTCCTTTTGAAAAATTCCGTCCTTATTTTCTAAGTCATAATATTGAAATCTTGTAAATCTAGAATGTCCATTCAAGGTGCAGAATAAATTGAAATATGTTGTATGGTCAACCATTGAAAATTCAATTAAAGTCTTACCATTTTTATCTTTTGAGGTTCCTGTTATTACTGGCATTATTCTTTCATTGTCAATTTTTGATTGAGTCGAAGTGTAATAATTTATTAGCACAGAATATTTTATTTTTATTGATTCATACTGACAACATTCAGTAAATTTTTTGTGATATGTCACACCATTATCAATCCAATGGACATATGCTTCCCAAGGAATTATTCCACACATACAAGAGTCTAACACGTATGCACCAACATAATCTTGTTCATACGCTCCAATAGTGTCTATATTGTTAGATTTCAATGTGTCTATAAATGCAGAAACAATAGAATCAAATCCAATTTTATAATTATCAGGGTTTTCTCGCTCTTTATGGTGTTTATTCCAATTTGAATAAATTTCATCTTTACTCATTAGTCCTTGTGAATAAACAGTCTGAGTTATTATTGTTATAAAGAAAAATAATATTGTCTTAATTGTCATTTTGCTTGCAGTTATTTTGTCTTTACCCTTGGGCATAACATCCAAATATACTTACCTTTTTCCAGAAAGGTAACTATATTTCGCATATAGCTTTGGTTATTGATTTGTTGTATAGGGTCATTGATTAGTTTGGTTAAACAAATATGCTTCATTCTTAAATCTTCGAAAATTGTGTCGTTAAGGAATTGCACGCCAATTTACAAAATATTTTATTCAAAATACTCAAAACCAGCGGCATAATTATCAACAAAAAAAGTTGAAAAGAGGGGATGGTACGATCTGTGCCCTTTTGTGCAGCTATACATCAGGTTAGTGCAAGTCAATCTGCAATTTTAAATAGAATGAAATCTTTATATTTTGTTAAAATAACCGGTTGGTTTTCGAACAGATTGCCTGCGCTCCGCTGGCAATGACGTGGTTTGTTAAAGATTTGGGGATTATCTTAGCATTCTGTACTACATTATACTTTTCTTCACTTCAAAAATCATCATTCCTTGTTCGGTGTTCAAAATTCAAATTTACCTTCCCCCACCTCCAACCGCTCCCGGTAGCGGTTTTCGGAAAGGTTTTTAAGAACTTGTTAAGCTGCGGTTTGGGTGTCGGGAAGCGGTTCTTCCTCTGCGTCCCCGTGCCTTACGCCCATGTTTACAATAATACGGGCATTAAAATAGGCTTTGTAGAACTCGGGCGCTTCGTCCTTCAGGGTAACCACCAGCTTATCGAGTCTTTCCTTCAGTAGTGCGGTACCCTTCTGCATAGCTTCCTCAATCTGCGCATTGGCAGTCTTGGTGCTTACTTTCGTGGTACGCGGTGCGGTTACCAGCTCTTCGTAATCGTCGATACGCTGTTTCAGCTTATCGATATTGTCCTGGGTAATATTGCTGTCGCCAAGATTCGCAAGGTTCGCAACGGCAATGTCGTACGTGTTTTTGGCCATGGTAAGCAAATTGGCTTCCTTGGCCCCGGTCAGATCAGAGTACGTAAATGCCACACCAGCTTTAAGTTCACCGTTGCCGCTGCGAACGGCATATTCGAACACAGCCGATGCAATCTTCAGTAAATATTCAACCAGCTGCACACGGGCCGTGCCCTTGTCTTCGGTAAGTCCCGAAGTCTTTTTATCGGCAGCTTTCTGCAGGTCGGCAATACCGATAAGTAAATTTCCAAATTCATCGTATGCCGTAGCAAACGCTTTTACATTCTTCCACTTATCTGCAAACATGTTGCAAACGCTTCGCACTGTGCGAAACATTTTTATTTTACTTAAAAAAACTTTTTTCATTTGATACAATTTATTGCCAATACCGGGCTTGGCGGATTTAAAAAAATAATTTAACGCCCCTAAAATAAAAATTTTATTTACAACACATTGACAGTCTGATAATTGTTTTTGGTAAACGGCCCGTATAATTTGATAAACTGCCCGTAACGATCAATGAACGGATTTTGTACCCCTTGCATCGCTTGCATTCCGAGGCGGTAAAGTTGGTCATAGCGAGTGGTTGGTGGCAATGCAGTGAGTGGCATTAGCAGAGTCTTGCATCTCAATTTAACCCGCATCATTGCGAAGGAATTTCGGCGTAGCCGTTATTCCTGTGGCAATCCCACCGCACTCCGGGCTCTTGTTTTATATCTGAGTTTCAATTTTGGAATCGCTTCTCCTGATAAATCAGGATCGCGATGACGTGAGGTTTTAAGAGACGTGTTTCAGAGTTAGATTTCTTTGCGCCCATTGCGCCTTCTTCGCGCGCTTTGCGGTAAAAAACAATAACCGCAGAGTGCGCAAAAGTTACGCAAAGGAAAACAGGTGGGCAGACAAAGATAAAATCCATGAAAATCAGTTCAATCTGTGTTATCAGTGTTCTATTTCTTCAAACAGCCCGAAGCAGGCACAATGTTCCCGGACGAAAGCATACATTAGTCAAACGCAGGCTGCGAATCGTCTAAGACAAATGTACAGCCTCCAAATGCAAACCGATAGCCGTCAAATGAATCGTGTAAGTCCCCGTACTCCCGGCATATTATTCAGATACTATGTTGTTTTATCCGTTTTTCAGTAATGAGAACAAACTCCTATAATATGATACCATCAACAGGCTTCTTCAGGTATAAGTTAAGATTGAATAAATTCTGCTAAATATATTACCCGTGTTAATTTTAACACGATGGCAATTCCCCCTTAAAAAATAGCCTGTCCCGCTATAGAGCGGGAGGGATAGGGGGTTGTGCTTAAAAAATATTCTTAATCAAAATAATTTATTGTCTCTTAAATAAACATGAATATTCAAAAATTATTCGTTGTATTTAAGAGTTGGTTTGATAATATAAACAACCCCCGCCTTTTTTAAGGGGGAGTAAGCTATCTGCCGCAATGACGGCTGGTGTTGCAGGCAGGGTTTCAATAGCAGCATTTTTCTTTGCGCCCATTGCGCCTTCTTCGCGCGCTTTGCGGTAAAAAACAATAACCGCAGAGTGCGCAAAAGTTACGCAAAGGAAAACAGGTGGGCAGACAAAGATAAAATCCATGAAAATCAGTTCAATCTGTGTTATCAGTGTTCTATTTCTTCAAACAGCCCGAAGCAGGCACAATGTTCCCGGACGAAAGCATACATTAGTCAAACGCAGGCTGCGAATGATCTAAGGCAAATGTACAGCCTCCAAATGCAAACCGATAGCCGTCAAATGAATCGTGTAAGTCCCCGTACTCCCGGCATATTATTCAGATACTATGTTGTTTTATCCGTTTTTCAGTAATGAGAACAAACTCCTATAATATGATACCATCAACAGGCTTCTTCAGGTATAAGTTAAGATTGAATAAATTCTGCTAAATATATTACCCGTGTTAATTTTAACACGATGGCAATTCCCCCTTAAAAAATAGCCTGTCCCGCTATAGAGCGGGAGGGATAGGGGGTTGTGCTTAAAAAATATTCTTAATCAAAATAATTTATTGTCTCTTAAATAAACATGAATATTCAAAAATTATTCGTTGTATTTAAGAGTTGGTTTGATAATATAAACAACCCCCGCCTTTTTTAAGGGGGAGTAAGCTATCTGCCGCAATGACGGCTGGTGTTGCAGGCAGGGTTTCAATAGCAGTATTTTTCTTTGCGCCCATTGCGCCTTCTTCGCGCGCTTTGCGGTAAAAAACAATAACCGCAGAGTGCGCAAAAGTTACGCAAAGGAAAACAGGTGGGCAGACAAAGATAAAATCCATGAAAATCAGTTCAATCTGTGTTATCAGTGTTCTATTTCTTCAAACAGCCCGAAGCAGGCACAATGTTCCCGGACGAAAGCATACATTAGTCAAACGCAGGCTGCGAATGATCTAAGGCAAATGTACAGCCTCCAAATGCAAACCGATAGCCGTCAAATGAATCGTGTAAGTCTTCAAATGAAAACTGTCAGCCGTCAAATGAATATGATAGGCTTCCAAATGAAAAGTGAGAGTCTTCAAATGAATACGCAAAGTCTCCAAATGAATTCTGACAGTCGTCAAATGGATGCGTCAACTGCCCAAATGACATGTGAAGGTCGTCAAATGAACGCGTAAGCTGCCCAAATGACAGGTGAAGGTCATCAAATGAAAAGTGATGGACGCCAAATGGACACGGAAAGTTCCCTGATGGGCAGAAAAGGTCGTCAAATAATCATTGAAAGTTCCTGAATGGAAAGTGAAAGTGATCAAATGAACAGGGATAGTCGTCGGATGGCCTCGTCCACCGCCCAAAGGCTATCGGAGGTCTGTTCAACAAACAACGTCATACGATCCGATTTATCGGGAGAAGCAATTTCTTTTCACTACCAATTTATGATTCAGATTGTAAGGACTTCAGTAGGTCGTGTTTCAATGATAAGAAACATTCATTTGTCCCGATAACCTCAGCGTGGTAGCTGCCTGCCGGTTAAACTGCCTCAGCCAGTCAGAGCAGCAAATGCTGCAATAATAAAAAAGCGCAGCAGGTGCTATGCTTAGTGAAAAGTAAATCGTTAAAAGGTATTTTCAAGAGTATTGGTTATAGTATCCAAATCCTCATAGTGTTCCGTTAGTTTTAAAATGTCCCTGACACTCTTTAGTGTCGAACAATACTGATAATTCATAGTTGAAAAATTTTCCTTGAACAAATGAGCTATTACCGTTGATAAAGGATTTGCGACCCAAAAAACTACCGTGACATCTTCTCTTTTAATAATATTCTCAATAAGATTTTTTCTATGACTCATAATTCTATCCACCACAGTTTCAAAATCTTCAGGAGCGTTGTCAAATTTTACTTCTCTGAAATCAATTAAAACATAATTTATCACATTAGCCTTAAGCAATCCCATCAGATAACCTATATATTGCATATACTTTTCAATCAGAAAAACGCCAATGAATTTTTGAATTAAGAGATTGTCTTTTTCAAAAATCTGGTATTTTATTTCCATTTCACCTCCAAATAGCCCCAATTATTTCGTGTATTGTGATAACATTACGCGTGCATAACTAATTAATTTTAAAACGATGCCCCGGAATAACTCGTACTAAATTATTAATTCTTATCAATAATCTAATCCTTCTCTGAAGTAAATGGTTACGACAATATTAAAATATTCATTACCTGGCAAAGCCGGGCGATTAGGTGAAAGGAAAGTTTGTAAAATGCAAAGGTACGTATACAGACATAATCACCCGGAAAAACCAAAATTCTGAAGCTATTAATGCCACCTCCACTGCCTTTGTTCACCGAATTTAACAAAGTTGAAATTGCCTACCCCTATACATCTGAACCTTTCCCCGCAAGCAGCTCATTGTATTTACCAATTATTTTAACCAGGTCGTTTTCCTTGATTCTGAGTGAGATTGCACTTCGAATGGCTTTTTTTATCGTACTCTTATCCTGCCTGAAAAGTGTTTTAATGCTTATTCGGTTCAGGTAAATCCGGTACAGCTGGCCATCTGTCTTAACAAAATACATATACGACGGGTACATGCTGTAATCCCTGCCTTGCATTAAAAGACGCCGGTAGACATATAACGTTACTTTCCCCGAAACAAGCTCTTCGAGGTATGTTTCCTCCTTGCCTTTGGGTTGCCATTGGGCAAGATTGGTTTTCACAAATCGGGCTGTTTCATGGTGAGAGTCATCCTCCAAAATAAATTTATCTATTTGTTCCTTTGTTAATATCGCCGTTTCCTGACCGGGAATGCGTCTCCAAATTACTTCATCGAGAAAACGGTTATAACGCAGGTTTATATGTTGTATTACCGTACCATTCGTTAAATATAACGCCCCGTTTTGCCAATCGCCTGAAAATTGCATCTGGTTGCCTGGATATTTATTGATATATGCCCTTCCTGTCAGCTTTTTCTCAAATGTAATTTCCCCACAGTTATCACCTTTGTTGCATGGTAACTGGCTGTATAGCCGCAATGAAGTTCCGGTCAGGAAAACAATAAATAAGCATAAAATATTTCGAATCTTGTTCATAGCTCTTATTTTACGGTAATGGTTTTATTCAGGAATATTAGGCTGCCATCGGAACCAATTCCCTGAATATTTATGTTATATTCCCCGGTAAGATAGCTTGTCCGGAAATGTATTTCTTTTTCCTTGCCTGGCTGCAACACTACATCCGGATTCCAGTATAGCGCCTGCCTGAAATCCGGTATTTTTGATGACCCTTTTGGGCGGATATCATAAGAATAAGTAGCGCCGGCTTCTGTCTTGTTTTCAAGCTCAAGCATGTAACTGTTTCTGACAAGGTAACTGCCCGGAATCTCAAGATCTTTGGTAAATATGGAAAGAATGCCGTTAAAACTGAGTCTGCCATATAAAATCCTGGAATTTACCACTTCTATGCGTTCAATTTTATCTGAGCCAAGGGTTTGTATATAATTTAAATCGGTGAAGGGGATGCCATTTAGCAAAACCAATGCTCCATCGGAGAATACGATATGATTATTGTCGTCGTATATTTCAATAAAATAGGTATCTTTCTTTTTCTTAAAGTTCACCGTGGGCAACAGATTTTTGGCAATCTCTGTAAAGTCCGTTAGATCGTAATAATCCTTTGGATAAATAATATAATCGGGAGCAAAATAGAAGCTCTTTTTCTGACCGTATTGTTGAACTATTTCAGTATCAACAGCCGATGATGTCGGATATACCAGGTCAATCAGTTTAATTTTTTTGAATTCGTTAATAAAATCCAGTTCCTTTTTAGTTAAACGATAGGTAGCATGTTTTTTCTCCTCCGGTATATTAGAGTTTTTGTCATCAATTTCCCAGTCAATTCCCGTATTATGAATTGAAGTATCCCCTGCCAGTTGCAGGATATTTTTATTTTTCAGGTTTTCTTCTTTAATCAGAAAATAAAAATTTCCGTTTTCGTTGGTAATGGCATAATCAAGGGTCGAAACCGAATCAATGCCCGATAAATAGATCACATGGTTTACCAGTGGTTTATGTGAGTTTTTATCTTTTACACTGCCCGAAAGCACATACCCCCGGGATTCCACAGGAAAGTAACAAACTTTTTCGGAAAGTAAATCTTTCGGAAGAAAGGTATTTGTATGGATTAAATGCGGGATATATAAATTAAAATTGGCCGCCTGTTCTTCTGTGAGCTCTAATCCCAATTCCGATTCGTAACAGAGCGCTGCCTGAATATTTTTATCAGTAAAATGTTCAAGTGGGTTCGAGGCGCTGATACGAACGGATACATTTAACGTACCGGTATCATTAGCTGCATTTTTTATCTGAAATGAAATATCCCTGTTTCAACCATATACCTCTTTGATGCTTGTAATTTCCGGTTGAACTGATTTTTTGGGGGTAAGAGCGAATATGCGCCGACACAAAATTTCTCCCATAGAATTTTTGAGAACAGCATCAATAAGCGGTTTACTGAAACGATTCTTCAGTATCTGCAGGGAATATTTCCCTTTTTCAAAAAGGAACGATTCTTCACTCACCAGTTTACTCCCACAATAAACAGAGAGGTCAAACGGAATTTTTAATCCTTTTGCGTCATAATCCGACAATAGCTGAAAGGAAATTAAATCGTTGCGTTCTTCTATAGCAATGGAAAATCCCGGACTTTCGGTATCACAGATTTTAGTTTGAAGGTTTTTTGTTCTGTCAATTATTTCTAAATAATAGGAATTACCTGCATCCGGTATAAAGGAGAATTCTCCCAGGTAATGATTCATAAACAGAAATGACTTTATAACAACTCCCGAAGTATCTTTTACTTGAACAACAGCTGAGTCGGAGAGCAGAATATTTTCATTGATATCATAACTGAATATATTTTCGGTTCCCGCAACAATGCCCCCATTTACCGGGACTATATTGATGGAATCAGGGGATGGTAAGTGATCAGTGATAATTTCTTTTAAATCGCTTCCAAGCCTGGTTATGAAAATATACTGAGTAAAGAATAAATCGGATGAAAAATTGCGCATCCAGTTGGTATAGGCTTTGAGGCTATAAATTCCTCCGGTTAATGTGTCGGGCAGGACAATCCTGCCGGAGCATGTACCGTTGAATAATTCCTGGTGCCAGTGCATTATTTTACCGCCTGCACCGAAAATTTCAAAATAGATAATTTTGCTTCTCAGAGTAGGTTTCAGGGTAGAGGAATTAACCACGTACACCTTGTAAGGCATGTACTGTCCCGCAACAAAGATGTTGTTTTCCAGGTGCACAAATGTTTTTTCATTATTTATCATGAAACAGTTTTCGTGGGTGAAATCCTGGCTGTAAACTCCTGCAGAGATAAAACAAAGACTGAACAAAAAAGATATTTTTCTAATCACGACTTAATTATGAAAATTAATATAAAAATCAGGCATCACTCTTTCCAGTAATCCATTGAAATAAGGAATCTGATAATTATCCAACCGGATGTTACCGAATATTTCAGGGCTTATCCCATCCCAGTAGATACCCTGGTATTGTAAAGTTTTAGTGGAGAATTCTATCATTCCAAACACCAGTTTGCTTGAATCGGAGACACAGGTTAGATTTCCCTGTATCTGAGAGGGGATAGGATCAAATATTTTATTACCGGCGTTGATTTGGGATTCAATGGCTGCATAGTATTCATACGCGGTGGAATTATATGTATATAGGGTAGTTTCAATAACCCAGCCATCGGGTTTTGCCAAAAAAGGATCTTCCCCTATTTTAGGACAATTTATCTCAGTTAAATTATAGGTAAGAAAAATGCTTTCGTATTTGTTTAGATTATATGCTATTTGATCCGGACTTACCGAAGCATATTTTGTGGCGCTATTAGTATAAGCAAAAATTTGCCATATATAAACCGCGGTGGACACATCCAAAGTGATATTAGTATACAAATATTGAGCAAGAACTCTAAATCTGAATCGAAAATATTTGGTCTCAGGGATATTCTTCCCCATCTGGTGCATAATTTTTATCCCTTTGATATATTTAGTAATTACCTTTCCATAAATATTGTAATCCACTTCCCTTTTTCTTTCATATTCGGGATATAAGCTATCATAGTCAATTGGTTCGGGGATTAATTCAAAGGGTGTTTCATAGGTCTCTCCTTCCAGTTGAACCTGTATTTTATATTTTTCACCTATTTGCCGTGTAATGCCATCGGGGGAAGTAGAATATTTTCCCAGGTCGGTTGAGGTGAGATATTCCATGTTCCCATGGGTATCTTCGAGAATAACCACTGCATTTGAGATATATTCCGTACCCTGGTTATCGAAGGGAGAAGCCCAACTCAACTGAACTGAACATATCTCATTACCATTCGTGATGGCGCCGTTCATAACAGGAATTTTTTCATTGTTATCCAGATCATTAAGGTCATATTCCTTTTGACAAGACAGCGCTACAAAAATTACTATAATAACAGTTATATTTGTCAGGAATGTTTTGATTTTATGTAGATAACTATTTCTCATGGTGATTACTTTTTAGCATTTACCAGGGTATGAGTCTAAAATCAATAAAAAAATCCGGCATGATTCCGCTCTGTAATCCACTGGAATCAGGTATTTGATAATTCGCCAGACGAATATTCTTATAGTCTCTGTTTAATCCATCCCAGTATATACCGTGGTAATCTACTGTTCTCGTCGAGTATTCCACAGATCCAAGCGCCAATTTGGTTGTATCGGAAGATGTATAGTATCTTCCCCAATCTTTTGAGGTAAGGCATTCCCTGTTTCCATGAATGTCTTCCAGGCTCACAACCGCATTTGCGATATATTCCGTACCTGGTTCGTCAAAGGGGATTGCCCAGCTGACCAAAACAGTGCAGGTATCATTTCCGTTCGTAAGGGTACCATTAATAACTGGGATTTTTTCATGATTGTCAAGATCATTCAGCTTATATTCCTTTTGGCAGTATGGAGCTGCAAAAAGGATTAGAATAACAGGTACAGCTGTCGGGTTATTTCTTTTACTATGTAAGTATTTTATTAACATTTGTATTTTACTAATTCTAAAAGATAAAATTATAGGTAATTACCGGCAAGGGCACTCCTATAATGTATAATTTATTAAATACATAGGTCTTATACCCGGTCGATAGTTTTGGAACTTCTTTGTTATAAAATACCGAGTACGCATTTTTCCTGCCATATACATTCAGGATAGAAAATTCCCAACTCCCTTTCCACATTTTTTTTCTTTTCAGGTTTTCATCCAGACTAAAGGATATATCAAACCTGTGGTAAGGAGGAAGACGGTACTTATTCCGGTCGGAATAATACACGATTTTTTCATCACCGCTTTGATAGATGTATTCGGGAAGTGTTACAGGCCGACCCGACATAAAGTTAAAATTGCCGGTAATCCGCAATCTTCTGTTTACATGGTATGTGACTACGACGGTTAAATCATGCGGCTTATCGTAAATAGAAGGATACTCTGTGTTCCGGTTCACACGTTCTTCAACAAATCTGCCATTGGTTTTTTTTAAGGAGCGGGAATAGGTATAACTTATCCAGCCTTCAATTTTTCCGGTATTCTTTTTAATCAGGCACTCAATTCCGTAATTCTTACCATTGGCATTTATCAACTCACGTTCCAGGTTTGGATTCAGATTAATTTGTGCATCATTTTTATATTCCTGGATATTATCCAGCTTTTTATAATAAATTTCAACAGAGCTTTCAAATATATTTTGTGCAAAATTGCGATAATAGCCTATTGCCACCTGATTGGCAGTAATGGGTTTAATAAACGGATCAGCCAGTTTCCAGACATCGTCTGGCGTAGGTATGGATGAGTAAGATATCAACGAAATGTACTGTTGGTTTTTATTGTAACTTAACTTAAGGCTGCTCGTTTTGCTTAACAAAAATTTCGCAGACAACCGGGGCTCAAGACCATCGTATTTTACAATGGTTTCTCCTTTCGTATAGCTTTTTTCACCAGCTATGGAAATATCCGATAGCGGATGGTCAGGCATATATGTGGATATGGTTCGAGGCCCTTTGTAAACATAAAGTGAATATCTGAGGCCAAGATTTAAACTGATATTTTTGGTTACATCATAGATATCATTTACAAAAAAACCATATTCGAACGCATTTTCTTCGGGTACGGTAAAGTTTTTTACAACAGATAATCCGATGGGTTTTTGAATGCCGGGATTAATATTGTATTTAATTCCCTGTGCCCCTAAATTAAATGAATGTTTTTGAATACCTAAGTATTTTGTTTCAAATTTGGCGCTGGAGTAATCAATGTCAGAGATTATATTCGAATTTTTCCCTAAATCGTCATACTGATCTTTATTTAAATCATAGCGGCTTTTGGCGAGTAAAAGCTCAGAACTGAATTTCGAATTAAAAAAGTGAACCCAACTTGCGGATCCCAACAGATTTTTATATTTATAAGCTAATTCATCAATATATTTAAAATTATCGTAACTGGAATAACCTGATAGGGTGATATGATCCTTTTTCAGGTTGAGATTAATGATTGAATTCAGATCATAAAATGATGCAGAACTGTTTTGAAGATAGTAATCAGGTATCTGATGCAAGAGCCAGTCGGAATAGCTGGTCCGCCCCCCAATCTTAATTGTTAACTTTTCTTTAATGATCGGAACATCTACTAATAAACGGCTATTAAACAGACCAATACCCCCTTTGGCCTGAAACTCTTTTCCGTTTTGGTCCTTAAGACCAATATCCATTACAGACGAGACCCTTTCTCCGTAATTAGACGGAATGTGTCCCTTGTAAAGGGTAACAGAATTAACAGCATCGGGATTAATAATTGAAAGCAAACCAAATACGTGGGCGGTGTTAAAGATGGGCGCTCCCTCAACCAGGTACAAATTCTGGTCTTCACCACCGCCTCTTACATTTATACCTGCACCGAATTCCCCGATTGATTTCACTCCCGGCATCATGGTAAGGCTTTTTATAATATCTTTTTCGCCACTCATTGAAGGAAGTTCTTTTATGCTCTTTGCATCAAGTTCCACAATACCCATGAGGTTCCCCTTGATGTTTTTATCTGCACTCCTGGCATACACAGATATTTCATCAATCAAAATGGTATTTTCATACAAGTCGATATCGAAATTTCCAGGGCTAATCACTTTAATTTTATAAGATACGGGATCGTATCCTACATTGGAAACTTCAAGGGTATATAATCCCGGGGCGAGCGTTAGGGTATATTTACCGTCCAGATTTGTAATAGCCCCGATGGTTTTATGGCTAATCCTGACGGTGGTACCGATAAGGGAATTTCCTGTTTTACCGTCACGTACGATTCCCTTCATAGTCACAGTATTGTACATACCTGCCTTATCCGGATCACCGATCACATGCACGGTGAGATCTTTGTTTTCCTTACTTAGATCAACCATTTGTCCCGTAAGAGAAGCGACTTTTTCGCGTGGTAGAAAAACCACAAGATTATCCTGAATAATTTCATATACATAAGATTTTCCCCTGGTAAGCCTGTTTAAAAAGACATACAGCGGTTCATTGATTAAATTCAGGCTGATTTTTTCGTTTTTAAAGAGCGATTCATCATAAAAGAAAGAAACAGGATTTGTTATTTCTATTTCGGTTAAGGCTTCGGTTAAATCTTTATTCTGACACCGATAGGTGATTTTTGAAGATATCGAGTCGGGAGACTGTGTATGACATGTAAATTCAAAAATAAATAATGCCATCGAAATAAAAGCCAGCTTACGTCTCATTTTAAAATGTCTTCGGTTATTTCTGCACAGGATTGTCATTAATGGGATTGGCTTTTAAAGTAGGAATGTTAATTACCAGGTTTTAATATGGCGATAAAAATAGTCATTATCCGGCATATAATCGGATATATAAAACTTCATCTTACGTGCGATTTTCTATAAGAGATAAATTCGTAAAATTAGAAATCATAAAAAGTTTTTTTAGGCTCAATGAAGTGAGCTTTAGTTAAAGCGGGATAAATCTAACAAATGATTCATGAAAAAAAAAATATTTGCGTAGGTTTGAAAATACTATTCTGGTAAGAGCTGGCTTGTAATGTGTATTTAATAGGATGCAGATTAAAAACCAACCTGTTCGAAGTATACTTCCGCTCTATTCTCCTATTCCACATTCCCCAAAATTCTTGCAGGGATAATCGCCTGCTAAATCTGAATTTCTCCAGCCACAAATTCATTATTAGTCTATTCGTGCACCCACCAGCGGTAGGACAGGTTCGTGGCTATCCTTCTCATTCTGTTAAGTCCATTGTTTCGTCAACAGTTCATTTTTCACAGTACCGTTCACCTCTTTCATCTAGAATACCATTTTTACCCCGATTCCACCGGGTACCATCGTAAAAAACCAGGTTATCCGGGGTGGATTCACGGTTAGGTTCTGACCAGGTTTATATTTTTTGCAATAGGCAGCATAATCTTTGATAGCCCGAGTTGGTTGCGAAAATATCTGGGCTTCACAAATAACGGTATTCAGGGCAACATTTTCAAGTCCGGCAGGAATGGTTCTTTTAAATCCTAACCAGACGATAAATCCACAGCTTAGGTTCGCGGCTCCATCCACGACATGTATTTTCCAGGAACGTCCTTCTTTCTCCCGCAGTGCGCTTTCCTCCAATAGCTTTTCAGCAGCTGTTAATTTCTTCCGGTTCTCTTCAGGGCTACCTTCGGGAAGCTCTTTAAGCCTGTCAGGCGCGTAACCGGGAGTCATAGGTGCAATAACCTGTCCTGCTGCACCCAGCAACGTTGTAATTGCTCCAAGGGCCATGTCCTGCCGGGTTGCAAGTTTATCGCTTGAGATAACTACAGCTCCCTGTGCCACGGTTGCTGCACTATACCCAGCCAACCAGCCATACCACCAAAGGTTGGCATTTTTCTTTCCCTGATCTAACATCTCCTGTATTACCTGAATTCTTTCCCTTACAAGGGAATCGGGTAATGTATCCTGTGCGTTGGAAAATCGGAGCTGAATACCTATGAGTAATATGAGATGGATCATCCCAATTAAATTTCTTCTAGGCTTTTTTTTCAGGTTCTGACCAAATGCGTTCATCAAATCCAAATTAAAAGTTGAATTTAAGATTGTTCAGGTCCCGTCAGCATGTCTGATTCCTTCAACCGGACAGATATCAGAAGACTGATTCCCATTAAGATCAGAAGACCCACAAGAGGCTTAACCATTGATCCGTTTACTTGAGACTTCATCAGATCCATACCTATAATAAAAACAATTCCTGAGATTTGTCCCATCATTAGCAGGAGTCCGTTTGACATGCCTTCCGATGCAGGATAAGCTATTTCGGCTCCATATTGAAAACCAATCGGTCCGGCGCTTAACAGAAAGAAACCCATGAAAAAAGCAGAGGCAATCAAAAGTGCAAAGTTTGTGGCAAAGGTGATGCCGGCAAGCCCCAGTATTGTTCCTGCAAGCGCTATAATAATAAAGGGAACTCTTTGCCGGCGCCGGTCGGATAATATAGGTAAAATCAGGGCGCCTAAAATACCTCCTGCAATCATAATTCCTCCCGTAATCCCTGCCTGGGTGACAGAGAAACCTCTTGGACGGAGGATATCTTCAATCCATGTGGTGACACTGTTAAACACTCCAAGCCCGATAAAAAAGATAAACATAAGCCAAAGAAAACTGCGTTTATGCAACGTTTGTTTCAGTCCCTCCAACACCAGGGAACGCTCTTCCTGGTCAGGCTGGCATGGGGCTGTGGGCGGCTTTTCTCTGATGAGTGCAAAAAAGAATATGACGGAAATCAATGAAACAATTCCATAGTTGTAAAGCATTCCGTCCATATCGGATTGGATGGTGAGGTAGGGCGTTAACATCATCCCGGCTATAATTCCCAGGTACATTGAAAGTGTACCCAGGCCGGTTGCTGTGGCCCGTTCATGCATCGGAAACCAGCGGGCAGCGAGAGATGTTATTGCATTCAGGATAAACGGTTGGCCGATAGCAATCCCGATTTGTGAGATTAGGACCATATTATAGTCGGAGGCATAATGTCCCCTCAGCATACCAAATACTCCTGTAAGTACAACACCTATACCAATTCCTGTGCGAATCCCATAGGTATCAATCACCCAGGAAGCAGGAATGGAAATAGCGACATAAACAATCATAAAAATCATAGACAGAAGACCTATGCTGATGTCGGAAACTTTATAATACCCTGCTGCTATGCTTGTGATGGGGGCAAAGGTAATCCACATCAATTGGTTTACAGCAACTACGAACATAAATACCGCCAATATGATCCATCGGTAAGTATATACTTTAAAGGTAGATTGTTCCATGATTTTTCTGTATTGATTCTGCAAGATAACAAAAAATATGAACGATTGTGATATTGCCTGTCTCATCACCTTACGGCTGCTTTATTAATTTTATAGCGTACATCAATGATTCACTTTAAATCTAACTTCTGATATCTAATTCATAACTATTTATAAAAGAACTTTTAAATTTTAAAGAGAGACTTTACTGCATAGGGGTACATTTAGCCAAAAGTTACGCTGCATCCAAAACCTAAAATAGGTAACATGTTTAATTAAGCATATTACTTTTTCGATAAATGTTTATTTATCATTGCGAGCAAAAGTTCACGATTCAAAGGTTTGCTAATAAAATCGATACAACCGGCTTCAATAGCTTTATGTTTATCTTCCTGAGAGGCATAAGCTGTTTGGGCAATAATTTTTAAATCGGGCTTTTGTTTTTTTATCTCACGCGTAACATCGTAACCGCTCATATCGGGAAGACGAATATCCATTAATACGATATCGGGCGATTGGGAAGTTGCAATCCGAATCGCTTCTTTCCCATATTCGGTAGATATAATTTTGAGTTCGGTTTTGGAAAGTACTTCTTTAATATATGCATCATTAAACTGTTCATCTTCTACAACAAGAATGGTTTTACCCTGAAAATGATATTTCCGGGTTTCACTCATGGTGACTTTTTCCTTGTATGCAATTGGAGCTATTTGAATAGGGAATGAAAAGTAGAATGTAGTTCCTCCTGCTTTTCCGGCATCAAGGTTTTCAAGTTCAGATTCAAGCCAGATTTTTCCACCCAGGAGATTTATCAACCCTTTTACAATAGACAATCCTAAACCTGTTCCCCCGGAAGAAGGGTTTTTATAATTATTTAATTGAGAAAATCGCTGAAATATAACGTCCTGTTTATCGGAAGGTATGCCAATGCCTGTGTCGGATACGTAAAATACAGGATGATGGTTTGCATCATACTTACAGCCACCTTCAATTTTACCATTAGTAGTAAATTTAAAAGCATTGCCGATTAAATTGATAAAAATTTGCCGCAATTTAACTTTATCTGTAATAATATTTTTTTCACCGGGATTGCAAA
This sequence comes from uncultured Bacteroidales bacterium, assembly GCA_963781805.1. GTDB lineage: Bacteria > Bacteroidota > Bacteroidia > Bacteroidales > UBA10428 > JAFGPL01. Next base: position 1,553,703 of record CAWAHF010000004.1, on the reverse strand, counting down.
ACGTATGTAATTCAAAATGAATGTGCTGCTTACCAATTCGTTTTTGATGTTCTTTGAAAAAAACAGTTAATTCGGTAAATAATTCATTCAGGTCGCAGTTTTCTTTATGAATAGGTAACTGACCGGATTCAATGGTAGAAATATCGAGAATATCATTGATAATTTTGAGAAGATCGGTGCAACGCTGGTTTATAATTTCTGAGAAATGTTCAAGTTTTGATTTGTTGTTATAATTTTCGACTAATAATGATGAGAAACCCATAATAGCATTCATGGGTGTTCGGATTTCATGGCTCATGTTTTGCAGGAAAGCAGTTTTGAGGCGGTCACTTTCTTCTGCATGTTCTTTTGCTTTGATTAATTCAATTTCAGCCTTTTTGCGTTCGGAGATATCTTCTATACTTGAGATAATACAATATTTATGACCCAGTTGAATGAGTTGTGCGGATAATAATACTGTATAGATATCCCCGTTCTTGGCTCGTAACAATGTTTCCTGTCTAATCACAGACTTGCCGCTACGAAGGGTATTTATCATGTGCAGCCTGTCTTCTTCATGAACCCAGAAGTTTAACTTGAGTGATGATCCGGAAAGTGCTTCTTCACGTGTATATCCGGAAATTTCGGTAAATGCATCGTTGACTTCAATAATTTTGCCCTCTTTCATTTCTGAGATCATAAAAGAAATGGGCGAAGTTTTGTAAGCTTTTGAGAAGCGTTCTTCGCTTTCTTGTAGCGCTTCTTCCACCTTTTTACGTTCGGTAATATCATCGAATAATACAAATATTTTATTAGAAACCAGAGCGCCTGAAATGAAAATCGTCTTCAACGTGCCATCCTTGCATGTCACCAGAAATTCGTTACCAATAATCTCAGTTTCCTCTTTTATTGCTTTTTGAACACGGCCTGTCCATTCATCAATTACCTTTTTTCGATAATCCTTATCAGGGTATGCCTGTATCCACCATTTGTTCATCGTAGGAATGTCCTCAGGCTGGTAACCAAATACTTCGACAACTTTGTTGTTGATAAACTCGATTACGCCGTCCATACTGACAATAGCCATCGCAATTGGTGCTTGTTCGACAACCTTTCGGAAGCGGCTTTCACTCTCGCGTAGCGCTTGCTCAACCAGTTTGCGCTCTGAAATGTCATGGATAATTGAATGCAATAAAACCTTGTTTCCAATTTTAATTTTACTGGTGAATACTTCGACATCCCGAATCAAACCATCCTTTAGCCTATGTCTGAATTCGAATTGGACTCCTTTTCCGGATATCACGTTCTGTATTTCCTCTTTAAGTGCTTTAGGATTAAGGGTGTTAATCTGATCGATTTTCATCCGTTTCAATTCTTCACGGCTCCAGCCATAGTAAACAGCAGCCGATTTATTGGCATCAATAATCGCACCTGAGTCAGTATCGATGAGTAATTGCACGGCGGTATGAGCTTCGAATAATTTACGAAACTTTTCTTCGCCCTCCTGCAGCGACTTTTCAGCTTTTTTTCTTTTCGCCTCAGCTTTTAGTACGTTTCTCACTTTTGCAAACGAATAAAAATAATATGAGATGGTTATAAACAATAATGAAAAAACCAGGATTAAACGATTACGAAGCCGGGCAAGTGAATTATAAATATCCTTTGCCTGATATGAAATAAGAATGGTCCAATAGGTATTCCCAAGCGGAGTGCGATAAAAAACGATATACCTTTCATTACCAATGGTTTTTCCGTTTACGATTATCTCCTGATGAATACTTTTTGTTGTTCCGCTTGTTTCCTTTTTAATTTTTTGAAGCAATTGAATGGCTGAAGGATCATTATGTGTGATTTCAAGAAATGATTTTCCTGTATGATCGCTAACAGGGCAATAAATTTCAATACCATTTTCACTAAGTAACCACACATTACCGGTTCCTCTTATCCTTATTTTTCCAAGATAAAGTTTCCCCAGTTTATCAATCGGAATTAATATGCCAAGACTGCCCTCAAACTCATTTTCCCTGAATACCGGAACATGCAAAGCTATGGCCAGATATCCCTGCACCGACATAAATACATCGCTAATAACCGGTTGATGTGTGGCAATGACTTTACGAACATGTTCCTGATTGGAAATAGTGTCTCCTATTACCGATTGATTATTAGGATACGTAAATAAAATGACTCCATGAGCATCAACTCTGCTAATAGCTGAAATAATATTATTGTTATTTTCATAGAAGTTTTCCATTAATGCTTTGCTGTCATCCGAAAAATCTATGATTCCCTTAAACTGTGATAAAAAGGTAAGGTTAGATTGAAAATCATTGAAGAAAGAAGTAATCCCCTGAGATGCCGTCCTGGCTAATATCAATTGTTCATTATTGAATTCATTTATCGTTCTGTCTTTAATATCTATATAAATCACATAGAAAGCAAAAAAGAATATGATTAATATAACAGGCATCAGGAAATACCGAATGGGAAAGTTTGGTTTTACCATTTTGTAATTTCATTAATACGTTCTACTTCCTTATTATCACTTACAATGTATTAAAGATAGTTTATATAATCATATTCATGAACAACTTTCCGGGACTTATGAGAGATTTTGGCCACAAATCAGATAGTTTTTATAAGTGTTCATGAGCTCGGCTATCGCCACGGTTTGCAAGTTTTGGTTGGAGCATGGCTTGTGCGACTTGCCAATGTGCTTACAAATAGGGTTGGCAATCTTAGCTTCATACCAATATATCAATGATGCCAATAATTGAGAATATGACAATATAAATCAACTCTCTAACCATTTTTTAAAATCCTGCACTTTTTCGCGACTTACTATTAAATCATCGGATTTGTTTGAATGAAGTTTCACTTTTAAACGACTATTCGAAAAACTGATAATATCTGAAATGGATGAAGAGGAAACGATGAAACTACGGTTGATTCTGAAAAACCTTTTCGGATCTAATAATTCTTCCAACTGATCAAGCGAATAGTTGATTGCATAATCGCGGCCTGCATTATTTTGAAGAAAATTATATTTTTCCATGCTATAGAAACATTGAATATCTTGAGTAGTAAACACTTTAATGTGCTCACCTACTTTAATTACAAATTTGCACTTATATTTTTTTGTAAGTGACTGCATTATGCTCTCAAATACCTGCGCCGGTACCTCTTTAGGCAAGTTGTTTTCTTTATATTTATCAATCGCATTTTTCAATTCATCCAAACTAATCGGTTTTAATAAATAATCAATACTGTTTACCTTGAATGCTTTAAGGGTGTATTCATCGTAAGCTGTGGTGAAAATCACAGGTATTTTAACAACGGTTTGTTCAAATATTTCAAAACTTAAACCATCGGACAGTTGAATATCCATAAAAATTAAATCGGGTGACCGATGGGTATTTAACCATTGAACGGCATCTTCAACCGATTGTATGATCTCTGTAATATTAATTGATGGATCGTATTTTTTAATTAGACCGACTAATTTTTCGGCGGCTACTTTCTCATCTTCTAAAATAAGGCAATTCATATTTAAGGTTCAATTATTGGCAACTTAACAATAAAAGCACTATCCAATTCGATAACTTCTACTGATGCATCGGTAAGATATTTATATCTTTTTTTAAGGTTTTTCAGTCCCAATGGTTCTTTGCCCGAATTTATCGTTTTTTTCTTTTGAAGGTTATTTTTCACGATTACATAACCCTGTTCAATTTCCATTTCAATTTTCAATGGCTTTTTATCAGAAATTATATTGTGTTTGATTGCATTTTCGACCAACATTTGCAAACCCAAAGGGACTATTTGAATTGTATTCTTGTCAGGTAAAAGGTAATTGAATATAAGTGCCTCTCCGAATCTCATTTTCGAAAGGAAAATATAATCCTCAACAAATTTCATTTCATCATTTATTGTAACCAATTCTTTATCGTTTTGTTCCAATACATACCTGTAAATATCTGACAGTTTCTTTATAAAATCCGTGGCCAATTCAGGTTTTTGTTCAACTACTCCGCTAAGGGTATTTAAACTATTGAAAAGAAAATGTGGATTTACCTGGTTTTTCAGGGCTTCATATTTAGCCAGCAGGTTTTCCCTTTTCAACTCTTCGTTTGCTTCAATAGATTTTTTCCAGTATTTAGTAAGATAAGTTGAATAAAAAATGGCAATAACAATTAAGTCAAGGGAAAATATCATTAAAGCCATTATCAATACATTAATAAAAAGATCTTGTCCAGTCATTTCCAGCACAAAACGGTCAAATAGAAAGGGTATAGATGAACAAACTATTACCCCATATATTATGTACATCAACAAGCTAATTACATTTGCCTTTTTTAGGTTTTTCGTCCAGTCAAGTTTTTTTTTGGTATAGGTGCCAATTGCTAGATGACCCAACCAGAATGCAAACCCGAAGGCCCATCCAAATGAGGCATAGTTAAAATAATGTTGGAATGATGAAAAGAGTCTGGAACCCTGAATGAATATGCCTATAATCGTAGATGATCCTATTATAAAAATAATTGTACTAATTATGCTGAAGTATTTTGCCCTTTTCTTGTTTTTGAATTTCATGGTGCTCAATTTAAATCAAATATTTGAAGCCCGGAAGAAATATTTACATAATCTTTCGTGCTTCTTTGTGTATCATTACATTTACTATATTCAGCACTTTTTTGAGCATCTAAGCAATCTTTAAAATATTTCTTTTGAACATCAGAAGGGCCATAAAATTTAAAAATGTTCCAATGCCCAGTAAAACAAATACTCTTGATAAGAATGTAATATCTGTTATCGGAACAAGCTTCCAGAAGATATCATAAATCCCCTGTATTCCCCAATAATTAACAGAGACAACAGCAATCTTTTGCATAATTTCCGGCATTACAAATACCGGGACCATACTACCTCCGATAGCGCTCATAACAAGTACAACAAGGGTTGAATATCCCTGCACCTCCTGGCGTGTTTTGGCAAATGAGGCAAGAACCACACCAAAACCGGAACAGGCAAAGGCTATTGTAAAAATCATAAGTATTAGGGAAGGGAGATGATGCATAATATCTAAACCAAAAACCAGCCATGCGTAAACAAACATGATTATCAGCTGAATAATGGAAATGATATTCGCAAATACCAATTTTCCAAAAAGGATATAATTAGGAGGTATGGGTGAGCAAAGTAACTTCTTTAATATACCTTCCTGCTTTTCATCCAGCAGACTTCCACCTATTCCTGCAACTGAAAATAACAGCATCATTACTGATGTACCTGCCACCGACTGAACAAGTCCCACTAAATTACCTTCTGCGGAATTGTTCATTTTCCCGAAAATAGAAGCAAACAGGGTGATAAATATGATGGGCAATGCAAAGGTTAACAACATGCCTTGTCTGTTTCCGAAGAACAATTTCAGATCTTTCTTTACCAATTGTATCATTTGTCCCTAAGTTTTTTACCGGTTAGACTTAAAAAAATGGTTTCAAGGTTAATCTTTTGGATATCAATATGCCGCATATCAAGACCAAACTGATTGCACATGATTATTATTTTTGATAAATCACCCTGAATATTCATGGAATAAAAATGGATCGTATCGTCAAAACGCTGGAGATCTTTCCATTCTTTTTCTATTGTATTGTAACGCTCATCTGTAAGATTTATATAAGAGATCACAACGGATTCTTTCATCGATCCCGAAGTCTTTAATTCACTCAATGTTCCTTGGGCAATTATTTCTCCATTGTCAATAATTCCGATACGATCGCACAAACGCTCAGCCTCTTCCATATAATGGGTGGTATAAATAATTGTCATTCCTTCTTTATGCAGCTTTTCTACTACTTCAAAAATCAGATTCCGGCTCTGAGGATCAATACCCACAGTGGGTTCATCCATAAACAGTACCTTAGGTCTGTGTAGCAAGGCTGAAGCAATATTAATTCTGCGTTTCATTCCGCCGGAATAGGTTTTTACTTTATCATTCTTCCGGTCTGTCAATCCAAGCAGGTCTATAATTTCATCAAGACGTTCCGTTAATTCCTGTCTGGGAACCTTATATATCCCTCCCCAAAATAATAAATTATCATAAGCCGAGAGCTCATTATAAAGCGCTATTTCCTGTGTAACAACACCAATGTTCTTTTTACATTCCAAGGGATTTTTCTTAAGATCATACCCGGCAATGTTTATGTCTCCTTCATTTGGCTTTATCATTGTGCTCATGATGGAAATAGTGGTTGTTTTACCGGCGCCATTCGGCCCCAACAGTCCATAACACTCACCTTGCGGTATGTTGAATGAGATACCTTTCAGGGCATCAATGGTATCGAATGACTTTTTAAGGTTTGAAACATTAATCATGTGATCTCTTTTTTATTATTTATCTTTTACAATTCTGAAACTATCGCCTGTACCTTTATTACCCGGAGGAGTACCACCTCCGCGGTATGCTGAACGGCATCTCCAGGCCGGATCATAGAATCCTCCACCGCGATCAACTTTTTTCGTGCCGGTTTCTGGACCATTTGGATTAATTTTTTCTTTTACATCGTACTCACCATACCAATCGTTTGTCCATTCCCAAATATTACCATGCATATCGTATAATCCAAATGCATTTGGGGGAAAACTGCCAACCGGCAATGGTTTGCCAATGTTTTTACTTGTATCGCAATTGGTATAGGGTTTTTGCCCATTAAAATTCGCTTGTTCGGAAGTTAGGCAATCACCTGTGTAAAAAGGCGTAGTTGTATTGGCACGGGCTGCAAATTCCCATTCAGCTTCCGTGGGCAGCCGGCATCCCATCCATTCGGCAAATGCGTTGGCATCGTACCAACTTACTTGCGATACCGGCATTTTCCCACGTCCTGTCCTTCCATCCCAAGGCTTATTCCTGCCTGTGGCTTCACAAAACATATCATATTGTGCAAAAGTTACAGGATATTTACTCATTTTAAAAGCGCTCAGGGTAACTTTGTGTTGAATTTCATCCTCTTTTCTTTCCTGCTCGGTAACAGGGCTTCCCATTATAAATGATCCTGCGGGAATATCGACAAATTCAATATCCGGCTTATTTAGTGAGGATGGCTTTTCAATATCTGGTTTATTTATTGAATTAGCTAATTTAGAGAGATCGAAAATATGTGTCTTTGTAATTTGAATTTGAGGTGTATTGTTATAAATTTCCTGTAGTTCCGAAAGATTATCAGCATTGAGCGATTTCATTAATTCGCTGATCCTGTTTAACAGTTCTTTTTGTTCTGCTGGTAATTGATTATTGTTTTTAAAAGTATAATCCAATATAGGTGCATATTGATATATTGTATATTCGTTTCCCAATACCGATGCCAAGTCCAGAAAAACTGTCGAAACTATCGAAACCAGTCCGTTATATTTGCTATAGTTACCTGGCATCCCATACAGGTAAGGATCTATTTCTTTTTTTTGCATTTTTAACCATGAATCGTTACCAAAGGCAAATTTTTTTCTGCTAAAATCAATCATATTTGTACTTGGATCAACGAGCATCCACCGCTTGTCTTTTTTATTCCATACTTCACAGATTACGTGACCTGCATAGAATCCGGGTGCTAAATATGCAGCATGTCCATAACGGACCCTTGTAGGAATGCCACGATATTTAAGTATGGATGCCAGTAAAATAGAACAATGCCAGCAATGTAGCACTAATCGATCTTCAGGTTTCCGGTCTTTAGCTAAACCACGGGAGTCATAGGATAGAAGCCCCTTCAAAATCGATTTAACGGTTGTATACTTTACGGACTCATTCCATCTCTCTTCAGGGATCTGGTCACGATACTCCGGTAATTCAGCAATGGGATGAATAAACTGGGATTTTATTAAACGGCAAAGCTCCGGTAATGAATCGGGAAGATTTTTATACAAATAGGCATATTCTACCGGATCGGTAAATTCACTATACTGTTTGTAGAAATCCAAAACAGATTTATCATCCGTAAATTTATATGTTTGCTGAGATTCACACCCTGTTATTGCCAGGATGGAAATCATAAAAGTCAAGACGATTGTTTTCATGATTTTAATTGTTTGTAGATTTATTATTTCCTGACAAAGATTCTATATTTCAATTCTGAATCGTAATTAAAGTCGACGAATCGTTGAATATTACAGATGAGTTGTTAAAATGGAATAATAAAGAATTATTGGTAAAAGAAAAATATTGGATTGTCTTATTGGTCGTTTTTGTAATGATAAAATAATCAACACTATTACCTGAATTCCAGAAATCAGAATAATTATAGAATTGGGATGAGTGATGACTTCAAATACATTTAATTGTAAAATTAACATAAGCTGTTTGACTGACAGCACCAAATTTAAAATCAATAGCTTTAAGGTTTAGTAAGAGAGTAGGCAAAAAAACAACTCTTTTGCAAACTTTGGTTGGTGGTTGGGCTAGCAGCGGTTTAGTTTCGCTCAGCTCCCGTTGGTCGGTTGCAAATGTGCTGTGCGTTGGGGTTTCCTCTTTCTTTACGAGGGGGAGAAAAAAAACAAAATAAATTGCTTTCAGCGAGCTCGCCCTTCGTCCTCGGTTCCCTCAAATTTGTACCATCCTATCTGCAATGAACTTTCTCTTTGCACGTATGACTAACGTTTTCGTAAATGTTTATAATTAAGTCTATTACAAAATTCAATTTTCAACTGTTTATTCATTTTTTATCCTTTTCTCGTTAGCTGTGGAAATGAATCCTGTTTCCGGGATAGGGAGGGTTGCATACAACATCCGGATATATCTACTTTTCTTAAAAAGTACATAAATGTTTCATATAACTTCCCCGCTACCTTTTTCACAAGTTGAGGAACTCAGAACCCGGAACTCAGAACCAACCTTCATTTAAATTCCGGTTGGCAAGCCCGTTACCCTAAATCACTGTTCCCCAATAAAAATTCATTATTTCCAATTCTTCATTTACAACCCGAAATTCACTCTCAACTTTGTAATGTTTGCATTACTTCTTTACTAAAATTTCAAACTCCTCCTTTTGTCTGAAATATAATGTAATTCGGGTTAAATGGGTAAGTATTAAAATAAATCTTCACTTTTCATAAAAAACAGAATCGATACATTGCCCGTATCCGGCAAAAATGCCCTCTCCATTATTAACGTTTGAGTACACAGGAACTGGTTCAACCAACATAGAATAATCAATACCAAAATTTTGTTCGGCATAAGACTTACCATATAGGTAATATTCTTCGCTAACCGTACATAATTTAAAATACGCCTTTAAATTATCAGATCCCCCTAATCCGGAGCCATACATGTCTTTTCTAAAATATAAATTTTTTTCAATGGTATCATTTTCCACTAATTCATCAGAAAATAATAATTTACCCGAACGCGGTATATTAATTCCATCTCCCCAGCCATAGGCTGCCTTTGTTTTTGATGAGTCTGTTATAGTACTATCCGCATCATATTCGTAACGTGTGCCCACCCATATCATATACAACAAATAATAATTCGGGGTGTTTTCTATATCTTTAAATCTGATTTTTACATGCCTGAATTCCCTTCCCGAAATATTATCCACATACGAAGAAGTATCCAATGATAAATACTTAACTGCAACAGGTATTCGCGAAAAGTCTGTTGTAGCAGTTGTTAAACCCGGAACTTCCACTTTTAATTTATAAGGTATGTTAATTTCAGGAATTACCTTATCAGAAACATAATCACCATCTGTATTCAACAATAAGGTATCCAAAAAAACATCATAACTGTAAAGCAAAACACAGGCGTTATCTATAAAATGAACTGTATCACCATCTGTTGACGGCTGATTTGAAGAAATATTTACATGCATAAATTCTTTGTCATTAAAAAAACTATTAATTACTATTTTCTTTTCTTTAGGTGATAAAAGAATGTCTATTTCTTTTTCACAAGCATAAAACATAAACAAACCAATAATTGACAGCAGAAAAGTTCTCATATCTAAAATTTAAAACTGTAAGAGAAATAGGGAATTATCTGGTAAAGACTTATTTGGTACAAGGCTTTTTTATTAGCAAACCGCTCTGAATCGTCCCAATAAATCCAAAGTGGGTTTTTCCTGTTGTATACATTATATATGCCAAAACTCCATGTTCGGGTAATCCGTTTTTTCTCTTTATGAAAATTGATTCCAATATCCAACCTATGATAATTGGGCATCCTGTAATTATTTCTTTGTTCATATTCCTGTATATGGGATTTGACAATCTCATTTTCGCTATTCGCTTCAAGTGCAAAATTAGAGATGTATTTTTCAGTGGACAGGCTCATTGCGTTACCTGTACTAAAAACCCAGGTACCGCTAATATCAACCCTGTTATTAAATTTATGCATTGCCACAAGGTTGACATTATGTCTGCGATCGTATTTATAAGGGAACTTTTGGTCAAAACTAATCCCGTTAAATTGACGCCATGAGTGTGACCACGTATAGGACAACCATCCGGTTGTTTTCCCTGCGTTTTTCCTTATCATAAACTCAATCCCATAGGCCCATCCTTTACCTTGAACTATATTATTCAAAAAATCCGGACTTGGAGCTGAACCTTCTTTAAATGCTTTTACATGCTGCATGGTTTTATAAAAACCTTCAATTCCAATGTCATATTTATTGGCATACTGATAATCTAATCCTAACGAATAATTATTGGACTCAATAGGTTGGAGCGAATCTGTTGAAGGCACCCATAAATCAATAGGTAAAGAAATAGTTGAATAGGAATTGGATTGTAAGTATTGTACCATTTTAGCATATGAAGCTTTGACAGCAATGTTTGAACTCAATGAATATTTTGCAGAAATCCTGGGCTGCAAATGGAAATAATTTTTAGTTTCAGTTCGGAAAAATGAATAATGAAACCCAACATTAACATTCGCTTTCTGACCCATTGATATGTCATCTTCAAGATACAAAAAGGCTTCGCGTCCATAGGTACGAACTATGTTTGAAGTATCCCTGCCCGGATCTGTATTTTGTGTGAAGGATGAAGGCACAAAAATGTGATTACAATAACCTGTTCCAAATTTTACAGTATGATTTTGATTAGGAAAATAATCAACGTCAATTTTAGCGCTCACGTCATAGATACCATTTAAAAATTCATATGAGTTATTGGATATATTCTTATCATCTCCAACATATTCTGTTGTTTTATTCTTTTCTGTTAATGCGAAATGATAATTTGAATAGGATAGGGTGGTGTTGGTAAACAGTTTATTAGTTAACATATAATTCCAGCGCAAATTGGTGGTAATATTGCCCCATTTCAACCCATCGTAAATTTTAACTTCATTCTCATCTTCTTTCATTTCCATGGTATAATGAAAAACATCATTTCCCAAATAAGAACTTAGAAAAAGCCGGCTTCGGTCAGAAAAACGATGATTTATCTTCATGTTCAAATCATAAAAGTAATAACCATATTCGCTTGTACGGCCTCCTTCGGACTTCTTAAGGAATGGTTTTGCCGGTATATCAAGATATGTTCTTCTTCCTGAGATAATAAACGATGTGTTTTCGTTTTTAATGGGACCTTCCAATGTTAACTTAGAAGAAATCAGCCCAATGGATCCTTCCCCCTTAAATACTTTATTGTTCCCTTCTTTCATATTAATATCAATAACAGACGATGCCCTGCCTCCATACCTGGCGGGGAATCCACTTTTATACAGACTGACATCTTTAATGGCATCAGCATTAAATACCGAGAAGAAACCTAACAGGTGGTTAACATTGTATACCGGTGCACCATCCAGAATAATCAGGTTTTGATCTGTGCCTCCGCCCCTGACAACTAAACTACTGGAACCTTCGAAACCCGACTGCACACCAGGCAATAATTGTAACGACTTAAGCACGTCGACTTCACCAAGTAGCGCAGGTATTTTGTTAACTTCCAGGGATGAGACTTTTATTAAACTCAACTGCGATCTTGTTGTATATTCTCTTTTTCTGGCTTCAATTTTTACTTCTTCTATTTCTAAATAGGGAGAGAGCCTAATCTGTAAAGTTGTGTCAGATATAAGATCAATTACCTGTTCGTACCGCTTATAACCAACATACGAAACCACCAGTTTAACCCTTCCTTCGCCCAATGTTATACTGTAAAAACCATAGGTATTTGATGTTGTGCCAATATAGTCAGATGCATTGTAAACACTTGCGCCAATTAATTTTTCACCACTTAAACTATCCTCAATATATCCATTTATGGTATATAACGTCTTTGATTTTTTTTGGGTAAGGATTATTAAATCATTGTAAATCGTATATTCCATATGGGCATCCTCTTGTAGCTTTTTTAGAATTTCCTGTAAGGATAAGTTTGTGTTGCTAAAAGTCACAGATTGCTCCAGGGGTAATTTTTTATCGTTGTACGAAAAATTTAAAGCGTGCTTAGTATGTAACTCATTCAATAACTGATCGACAGTTAATACCTTCGATGAAATTTGTATTCTTTTATCAATATTAATTTTCTGAGCTTTTATACCAGGGCTGGTAAAAAGCATGAAAACAGATAAGGAAAGAAGTATAACGGTTAACCTCCATGGTACGGGTTCTTTTGTTTCAAAACTCATATACAATTTCTTATTTTAGACTTTATATTTAAACTGCTTAATATCAAATCACTTCGCAAATGACAAAACAACTGAGGAATCTCTATATTGATATTGAATATTCAATGTGAGTCGCATGATTTCCAAAACCTCCCCGAGCTTTTTATTGTCATAATTGGCCGTAAGATTTATTTGCCTTAACGCGTCGCTGCCTATATATACCTTAGTTTTATAGTAGTTGGAAAGGATTTCACAAACCTTTTCAAGAGGTATTTTACTGAAAGTAAGTTTTCCGGTTTTCCATGCCAGGAAATTTAAATTTTCATTTTGTTGTTTCTCTATGCGCTGGTTCCGTGCCGTAAACAAACCCATCTCTCCTTTTTTAAGTACTACCTTATTATGTTTGTTTTCTATGCCTGAGAAAGCAACACTTCCTGAAACGACAGTTACCTGAACATCTCCCGACACATCTGCCTTAACATTAAAAGATGTTCCCAAATCCGTAGTAACTGAATTTTCTGTATAGACAATAAAGGGCCTTTTGTTATTATGTTTCACTTCAAAAAAGACCTCTCCCTCTATGTGCACTTTCCTGGTCTTTGTAGCAAAATCCTTCGGATATTGTATTTTCGAAGCCAAATTCAGCCATAATTCTGAACCATCATTCAACTGCACCTGCCTGATATGATCACTATTGTTTTTAACTTCCACCCAAATGGTTTCTGTCCCGGTTGTTTTAACATACTGGTGGTAAATCACAAAACCAATTGAAATAGCGAGAACAAGCACTGCAGCAATACGTTGAAAGCTAGTTGCCAGGATCTTCAACTTTTTCTTTTTATTTCCGTCATTATTCCGGTTTTTTGGATTTATCCGCATCCAGGCTTTTTCAATGTTCGGATTTTCTTCAGTATTAACTCCTGCCTTTTCCCAAACATATTTAATCCTGTTAAATTCGTTCCTGTTTTTTTCGATCCATTGCTCTACTTCGCCCTTATCAAAGTCTTCGCCATCATTATTCAGGTAGGCAATTATTTTGTCTTTGTCCATTTTTAATTGTTTTTACAGAATAAATTAACCCTTACTATATATGACAAGATTTTATTCTTGTAGGGGGGGATGACCGGGATAAATTTTTTATTTAAACGTGGGATAAATTACAATGGTATCTGTTCCCAATGCTTATTAAGGTAGGTCTTTATCTTTTTTATCGCATCACTTATTTGCGATTTAACGGTTTCTTTTGATACATTCAAAGCGTCAGCAATTTCCTGGTAAGTCATTTTCGAATTTCTTGATAGATGGAACATTTCTTTACACCTGGGAGGAAGCGATGAGACTGCCTTTTGAATCAATTCATCAAGCTCTTCCAATTCAAGAGGTTGATCGTCAGCTAAAATGTGATTTTCACTTAATGTACTTTCGATAGATACAAATTTTATGTTGTTGATCTTGCTTTTCAGGTAGTTTATGGATCGGTTTTTAATGGATGTGTATAAATACGATTTTAGAGATGTATGAATATCCGGAAGATCTTTATTTTCCCATAAGGCGATAAAAACATCCTGTACAATTTCTTCGGCAACTTCCCGGTTTTCAAGGAATTTTCGGGCAAAGAAATACAGCTCTTTGTAGTAGAGCTCAAATAAGTATTTATAAGCTTCAATACGTTTATTTTTAATCCGGGATAATAAATATTTGTCTGTTATCTGCATAAACCGATAGATGCTTTTATGCTTTATATTTTTTTGTTATTGTATCCATGGGCCCGGCAAATGTAATGTGCCTGAAACCTTATCAAGGTATGGCTTTAATTAATTTGCGCCAAGATTATTGAGATGGTAATAAACTTTTGCATAGATTCAAAATTTTATCTGATTGGTGAAATTTTAATAATTTAACTATTCCAAAAGACTAATTTCTCCAAAAATCAAAGATGTTGGACAATAATAGGTGTCTAAACCTCCACTTGATACAAGATAACTGCCAACTTTAATCTCCTGAGTTGTGAGACTATTTGGTGAACTAAATACAACAGAAAGACAGTTAGAACCAGGTGATGATACCTGGCTTCCGCTTTTACTCCCTTTAACTTTTAATGAATATTGTTTGCCATTCTCAACATTAAAAGTGCCTGAAACCTTGGTGTTATCATTATTAAGAATTTGTATGTTTATGGTTACTTCACCTGATTCCTTGGTTACATTAAAACTTCTATGGAAATAGTAGCCGGAAATTACTCCCCCGGAATATGTATAAGTGGTTGTTGTCCCTCCCGATATCCATTCAATCTCAGGACCTGATATTAATTTATTATTGCTATTTTCTTCACAACCTGAGAAAAAGAATATAAAACACAGAGCTGATAAAATTACTTTTATTGTTTTCATCTTTTTTACCTCCTTGATTTTAATATTTATCAAATATTGGTTTCGGACTACTTTTCTATCAATGAACTCCAACGATCCAAATATATTTACTTTTACTTTAACGGGACATATTTATTAAAAGCGTTCCTTGATTTTTTATGTTCAGAACTTAATCCCAAATGAATCATTTGTAGCGAAGTAATCCTGTCTGCAGCCAGCAAGAGGGCTCTCATCTCTCAGTTCTCAACGCTCACCTCTTCAATTCTTAATTCTCAATTTATCAATCTGCTATCCAACTTATGAAAAAATTTAGCTACCGGGATTTTTTTGATGGAGTGGTGTAAGAGGCGCTCCGGTAGCTATCTGGCTATCGGCTATCTACTCATATCTTTGAAAAATATTAATTTATTAGTTTTAACCTTAAATAATAATTTATACTAAAGGAGATTTAAAATCCAGTCTATTAAACCCGTTTAATGCGAGGTTGTAATCGAGAATATTTCTCCTTTAGTTTTTCACAGTCCTTTTAGCCATTAGAAAAGAAAATCTGTATTATCGTTTTCCGTTCCTTCTTTTTTTATCTCTGAATTTATTTCATTCAATTCCTCATGTGTCAATCCATAAGGTACCCCGTTTGATGAATAACCAGTAATAAATCCAAAATGCTCATCACTCTCAATCAATGA
Source organism: uncultured Bacteroidales bacterium (assembly GCA_963781805.1). Lineage (GTDB taxonomy): Bacteria > Bacteroidota > Bacteroidia > Bacteroidales > UBA10428 > JAFGPL01. Next base: position 1,538,053 of record CAWAHF010000004.1, on the reverse strand, counting down.
ATCCATGTCAGCATTCACTTTCTTTGATTTCTTTCTATTTCTGTGTCGCATCTCGCTCATTGTATTTATACTTTCTTTGAAAGAACTATAGGTTATTCAAATCTTGTCTACCAATAATTGCCATTATTTCGACTGTTCTATTCTCTATTCTGTAATATATACTGTCAACTCCACAAACACATCGTCTATATCCTTTTTTTATATAATCGACAGATTCAAATGAAAATGGACGTTGAGCAATAATGTCAAAATAATCAAAAAACGTATTAAAGTATTTGACAGCTTGAGCAATTCCAAACTTTTTAATTCCGTAATGATGAATTCGTATCAAGTCTTCCTTAGCTTCATTACTTAATTTATATTTAGCCATTAAGCAAAGACTTTGATTGTTTTAAAATTTGTTCTTTAGTTTCATCAGTAAATCCGCTAGCTTCAGATTTATTTAGTTTTGCTCTAATCCAATCAACTTGGACTTGTTGTTTACGTGCCTGTCTAATCAAATCATTGACAACTTCACTTTTACTAGAGTATTCTTTGTTGTCCACTTGTAATCTTAACCATTCATCATTTGGTTTTGTAAATGATATACTTTGTCTTGCCATAATTTTGTTTTTGATGTAAATATACACCAAAAATGAATCACGTACAACTTTTCCCTGTATTGTTGCTAACATCCAAATCTACCTGCCTTTTTCTCTAAAAGTACAAATATTTCGCATGTAACTTTAGCTATTGACTTGCTGTAAACTGTCTTAGAATTTTCGTACTCCATTCCGTGTTTATATCTGCCAACCTGCCTATTTTAGGCAGGTTATTGTATTTATCTGGTTATCCCAACCAGTAAGCAATTTACAAAAAATCCTGAAATGACAATCTCTTCTTATCTGGTTTATGCAGTTAATAATTAATATGATGAGAGTATCTCTGAATAACCCCAACTAATAATCCTGTAAAAAGAATGGGGGTAATAACGTTGACAATATAGCATGAAGCGGATTGCGTGCGATTCACTATCAAAACCGGATGAAGCCAAACTGGCTAAACCTGCTTCAATTTTTCACTTCACCTCTTTTTGCTATATTGTATGCTATGTACCGGGTGCATTTAAAACGTATCTGCTCTCTATTTACTTTGATTATATGTGCAAATTAATTTAATTTACAATTTTAGCAGCTATTTTAAGTAATCCTAATCTTTTTAGTGTATAAAAACTTTTACCCATTTTTTGCAGACTTTGTTCAGGTTTTCTCAGATTTGCAGGAATATGTTTAAAATTCTCATCATGTACTTGTCCCGATATCAAATACTCTTTAATCATATTTCTGTAAACTTCCGGTTGTTTCAGTCTAAGATCAAAATGTGAACAATCAGACAATATTACAAGTTTTCCATATGGTAAATAATTAATTAATTCCTTTGCATTTGATAGTGGTGTGGCAATATCCAGATTCCCATTTATTAATAATGTATTAACATAGGAAGTATCCAGCTTTCTATATTTTTCCGGGATCAACCGAATATTGAAATCTGAGTACTTAACAATTGCAAATATCTTAGAAAACGGTGCTCCTATTAAATTTTCTTTTGAATCAGTTAAACTTAAATAATTTTTCCCTTCTATATAGTCGGCAGTGCCACCTTTAGCTACCAGATCGCCCATACCTTTGCTTCTCATTATTGGCATCAGGTCATACATCATTACCAGACATGCCAATCCGCTATAATCACCATTCTCTGCCGAAATAAAGGCATCAAATAATTGAGCAGTCCCATGTGTGGATTGCAAATAATTATACATCATAAAACGTACTTTCATAGGGTCAATATAAATTTTTTTCCATTTAACAGGTAATTCTGTGAATACGTTTTGTAATGTTTCTATTATATTATCTGATCGCTGTAAATTTGAAGAATCACTTTCCCATATTTCTTCATACTTTTTTACAATATTATCTTCTACGGCAGGATCATGATAAAAATGTCCGGGTGGATTTACAAGAGCTAAAACAGAGCGATTAACATTATTAGGGTATCGCAATCCGTATAAATATGCAAGCCGGGTTCCATAACTATAGCCAAAAAAATCAATCTTATTATAACCAAGTTTAATTCTTGCATTTTCCATATCATCGATAACTTCAATAATATTATAATTGTTAATGTCAATCCCTTTTTTTTCGTAACGTTTCAACTCTTTGTTCCATGCAGAACCTATCTTTTTAAAATGTTCCTCTGAAAATGTATTGGAATCAGTAACCATTGCTTTTGCCAGCGCTTTGGAATCAAGTTTAACAGATCCATCCATGCCACGATATCCAATAATAACTATATCATGCTCATCAATTAACCACACAGCAAAATTCCAGAAATTAGTACCTCCAGGACCTCCATTTAATAAAAACACAGGTTCTTTAGGGTTATCGCTTAATGAGTGTATTCTCAATATCGGAATTGTTATTATTCGTCTTTTTTGATCATTACGATTCACTTGTACAGCCATAGTGAAATAATCAGCTGTTATTTTTTCAGGATAATTTTCATCATGAATATTTTCATAGATACCTTGTTTGACAACAATATCACCATCATTCAATTTCCTGTTTTTATCAAATTTGGGATATTTCTGTGAACAGACAGGCGCAGTAATACTAAGTGATAAGAAAATCAACCCTAATACAGATTTATTCATTTTTATTATTTCTTAATTAAACATTCATCGGCAAAAATGAATAAAAACAAAAAGCAGATCGCTTTTCCCTATAGGGGTGAACAAAATATTTTATTGAAAATTCTTAGTAAGGATATATTATGTTGTTTTTTCTTTAATAAACTGGGATGGAGTTAAACCTGTCATTTTTTTGAAAATAATATTAAATCCCGATTTTGAATTAAATCCACAATCATATGCAATAGCCAGTATTGTATATTGTTTACTATCCGGTTTTGATAACCTGGATTTAAATTCTTCTACGCGATACTTATTTATAAAATCGAAGAAACTTACATGTAATTGTTCATTTATTACTTGTGACAGATGATTTGCAGAAATTCCAAGATGATCGGATAAATTTTTCAAATTTAAATTATTGTCTAAATAAGGTTTATCTTTTTCTACGAATTGCAATAACCGGTCAAGATATTCTTTCGCTTTGTTTTCATTCAATCCTGATTTCTGATAACGTTCTTTTTGTGTTTTCTCTTCTACGGATACGGTTTTTTGTTTTTTAATAAAACCTGAAGCATCAGAATAGATAGTTTGTTGTTTAAAACCAAAAAATCCTAAAAAGAAAACTGCAGCAGTAACTGAAAAATAAATAAAATTGTCAGTTTTGCCAATATATAATGAAGGAATAAAGAATCTTACTACCATAGTTAACAGAACGATTATCCAGACAAATCCTAAACCGGCTATAACATACTTCAGCCAGTTAAGATTAATGTGTTCCGTATAAGAGAATTCTTTATTAATAGTTTTAGAGTGTTTTCTTAGTTTAATTAAAGACAATACAACATATACAGGGCCTAGAAACACATTTAGAATCCAGTTTATTTTTAAAAAAGGAGTGCTGACATTGATTATTTTAATATGATAATATGAAAGTTTTTCAGTGGCATTTAGAAAATAGAAATTAAACAAAAAATAAATAGTGACCAGAACAAATGGAAGTGCATTAAGCAGGTAGATTTTTTTAAATCTACCGGTTTTATTTGTCATGATAAGAACATAAACGAACATAAATGGCCCTTGTAATAATGGAAAATTCATGCCAATACCACCTATTTTCGGATATTTTAAAAACAACATGGTTGAAAAAGAATAATAATCGAGCAAATGCAACCCAATGAAAATCATCCAGCAACCAAGCACATAATCTCCTGTTGATTTTTTCTTTTTAGTTAATATTAATAAGGATAAGAAAAAAGCCTGTACAGTCCCGAATAAAAATATTATTTCCATTATCCAGATTTATTTTTTTCAGCATCATCTTATATAAATAATGTTACTTAATTAAGTGTATTAAAATAAAAATAAGTTTACTAAAGCTAAAAAACAAATAAACTAATGCTTTTAAACCTAATTGCCACAACAGTGGCAACATATGGAGAGGAAAAACTAAATTAATTAATTCAAATTGCACTTACTTTAATTAAATGTTATAAGGTTCGATACAAATTTTTATAAAATATCCAATCAGTTTATTGATTAGTACCCATTGAAATTAGATTTGGTATTTGAGTGAGATAATTTTTTGAGTTTAAATTAACGTTTACAGAATCTTTACACCGTACTGTGCGCCTTGTACATATCACCCAACTATCCCTGCCTTTTTCTCTAAAAGTACATATAGTTCGCATATAGCTATTCATTTGTTGTATACTGTCTCAGAATTTTCGTACTCCATTCCATGTTTATATCTGCCTGCCTGCCGATTTTACGCAGGTTATTGCATTCATCCGGTTATTCCAACCAGTAAGCAATTTACAAAAAATCCTGAAACGACAATATCCTGTTATCTGGCTTAAGCTGTTAATAATTAATATCACTACTGACCGATTAAATGCTTTTATAATCTTTATACATCTTATTTTGTAGAACCTCTACGAGGTATCACTGCCTTTGGGGTTATTTTTTTCTACAATTCCTAATCCGCTACGCGGAAATTCTCCGCAGAGCCTGTCCCGCTATAAAGCGGGAAGATAAAGTGTTGTAATAAAGCAATAAAGTAAAGATCCTATTCCACGTAGTGGATAAACAAATAATTTAGTCGGACACTACTGAATTAATATGAAGAAGTTAACTCTGAATAACCACAACTAATAATCATGTAAAAAGAATGGTAGTAATAAAGGGTGAGGCTGAAAACCCCAACCAGCTGGGGTTTAAAACACAATTGAGCGTGCGTTTTCAACTTTTAACCTTTGATTGAAGGTAGTATCTACTCTAACATACTGCCTCTTTTTTTGGCTCAACTGTGCCTTAAATCCTATATTGTTATGCACTGGGCTTAGTTGTCGTCTCTTTTTTCCTTGTTCTGAAGTATTCTATAATTTCTTCTTTAGTCATCTTTAAAATACTCCCCTACTTTAGACAACTTTTCTTCAAAGATAAGTTAGATTTCCCTTCCCGCCCAATTGGGCGGGAAGGGAAATCTAAGCGGCTTTAGCGAACATCTCTACAGGCCTTTTATAATCTAATGTTTGATGTCCTCTTCGATTATTATAAAACTCCATATACCACTTTATTTTTCCATATAATTCAATTCCATCCTCGGATGGCTCAATATAGATTTTCTCGTATTTGATATTTCGCCAGAACCGCTCAATAAAAATATTATCGATTGCACGACCTTTACCATCCATACTAAATTGGATTTCCTGACCCGTAGTTACAAATTCAATAAATAAAGGACTTGTAAACTGGCTTCCCTGATCGGTGTTTAATATCTCTGGTTTACCATGCTGTAGAATAGCTGCTTCCAGACATTCTTTGCACCATTGTGAAGTCATCGTATTGGAAAGTGACCAACCTACAATAAAACGACTATAAAGGTCTATTATGGCCACTAAATACATATACCCATTGCCAACGGGAACATAAGTAATATCCATACCCCAAACCTGATTTGGACGAATTACCTTTAGATGTCGCAACAAATAGGGATATATCGTGTGTCCCTCACCTTTATGTGGCTTGCTGGTGTTTGGACGGGGGCCAATTGCATGCAAATCCATCAATTTGTACAATCGCCTTATACGCTTGGGATTTACTTTATGACCAAGTTCACGTAAATATTGTACCATGCGGGGTACGCCAAAAAAGGGTGTCTCCATGTATTGCTTATCAATTAGTTTCATGAGTTCCTGGTTTTGAGAACTGTCATTCTGGGGAATATAGTAGAAACTACTACGACAGATATCCAAAAGTTCGCATTGTCCCTTTATGCTTATAGGACAACTTCTTTCAACTTTCAGATGCCTGTCATCTTTGGCTATTTCCCCAATACTTTTTTTAAGAAATCAACCTGCATTTGTAATTGTCCTACTTTTTTAAAAAGTTCAGTCTTCTCTTTTTCACCATCGTCGATTTTGGTGCCTTTCTCAAAAACGCTATTTGCACTATTTAAAAATTGGCTCTTCCAGGTTGAAATCTGGTTTGGATGTATTTCATACTTCTTGCCAATCTCTTGAATAGTTTCTCGCTCCTGAAGAGCCTCAAGAACAACTTTGGTCTTAAATCCTGATGTGTAGTTTTTTCTCTTTTTCATAACAACAAGTTTATTAATTTTTCAAATGATACTTGTTGTCTAAATTTTGGGGCTAATTATACTTTGACAACTTTTCAATCAATCTGTCACGCTGCTCACGCATAAATTTAACAGCATCAAATTGTTTCTCTATTGTCTTATTTATCGTTTTCATATTTTTCAAATTCTCTGGGTGAACGTATTTCTAATTGTTTGTAACCCTTTTTTATATTTATAGAGTTATAACCCCTAATTCTGTCAACATTCAAAATGTGTTTAAAGTTCCAACTTATTAAAAAATCAGCTCTATTTATTGTTGTCAGGGCTATATGTAAACAGTCCGCAAAACTTGTCTGTCCAACAACGCCTTCTGCTATATATTCAGTCGCCAACTCTGTTACTTCATCTGTTACTTCATCTGTTACATCAAGAAATTCAGTCCATTCTGTTTTTAATCCCTTTACCAAGTTTCTAACTCTCTCGGGTGCTCCATCTATTTCATCCTGAGTCACTGATGAGAATAATAATTTAACTCATTATTTTTAAGTCTAATGAACAACGGTTTTGTGGGCTCTGCAAACTCATCATCATAGTATCCGCCGAAAACTGATGTATCTATGTAAATTCTCTGTTTCACAAATCAAATTTACAAAAAAAATAATCGATTCTTTCATTGGAACGTTCTCTTAGCCTTGCACCTAACATCCAAACATACTTCCCTTTTTCCCTAAAATCACATGTATTTCTCATATAGCTTTAATTATCGATTTGTTTAAAGCTGTCTTAGAATATTCAAACTCCATTTTGTGTTTATAACTGCCTGCATCGCCTTCGCGAAGCTGCCCGTCCCTACCTGCCGTTCGGCAGTTCAGGCGGGGCTTTGGCGGAGCAAGGCCTGCCGATTTTATGCAGGTTATAGTGTCCATCAGGTTATTCCAACCGGTAAGCAATTTACAAAAAATACTGAAATACCAATCTCCTCTTATCTGGTTTATGCTGTTATTAATTAATATGAAGAGGGTAGCTCTGAATAACCACAACCAATAATCCTGCAAAAGGAGTTGTGGTAATTAAGGTCGAGGTTGAAAACCCCGACCAGTTTGGTGTTATGAAAATAATATAGCGTAGCAGATGCTACGCTCAGAGAGGGGGGTTGAAAACCCGGACCAGCTGGGGTGTAGGTTCGTGACTGTGCTTGCTTCAATAAAGTACGTCATTGAATGCTTAATGAATAAAACCTGTCTGCCGATTCATACTGGCAATCTCATCGCACTGTCATCACGTTATTCAAATATCAAGATGAATTATACGTATTTCAATGAAGGATTCGTTTTTCCTTTAGGGATTAGCTGCAAGCTAAATCGGAAGTTTTATTCCTTTAATATTTTTCTCAGATAATTTTTATCCGATGTTTTAATGTCCAATATGTAGAAACCACTTTGCAAGCTAAACAGATCCAATTCTAGCTTATCATTATTTGTTTTCTTTGACAAAATGGTTCTACCGTTTATATCTGTTATACTAACTATTTTCAGACCGATCTCACTATCCAGTTCAACGTACAAAGTGTTAGAAACCGGATTTGGATATACTTTACAATTATCTTTAAAAGAAGGCCTATCAATTAAACCAGAAACATTAACTGAATCGATTATTAACTTGTATAGTTCAACCCCAATTGAATCGATAAATCTGGCACTAAAATAGATCTCGTCTTTATACAAAACATATTCTGAACCATTAATAGGACTCCATCCAACAACTGAATCAGGGAATAATTGTTTTGTATTTTCCATTGTGCCATCAGATATCCACAACTGATTGTTTTCAGTGTGTTCTTTCTGAGCCTTAAAGATTAATTTGTCTTGCCAGTTAATGAAATATTCGGGATCTTCAATACTTGTGGTATCATTAGTTGTGGTATCCACTGAAAAAAATTCATAAGTGCCTTCTTCTGTTCCATCCGAAGTCCATAATGTAAATTCTGATAATTCCGTCATTCTTGCATTAAAGTATAACCTGCCATTATACTCATGAAGTATTGAATATGACAATGCTCCGGTATGTGGACTTATTTCTTTAATCATATAGGCAGAATCACCATTGGTGCACCATAACTCATTATCATCAACACTATCAGCTGCTATAAAATAAAGGTTATCATTAAAAACAATAAAATCATGAGGAAATGAACCTTCATTTTTATTCAAATTAATATCTTTAAATAAATAAGTTCCCTCTTTGGTGCCATCTGTGATCCAAAGTTCTCTCCCAGTACTATCACCTATTGCTGAAAAAAACAATTTATTTTGATATTCAAAAAAATTGGTCGGGCTTGATCCTCCAGCTTCATTACTCAAGTCCTTAAACATGCAAGTACCAGGCTCAGTTCCATCTGTTCGCCATAATTCATTTCCGGCTGTGTCAATTGCAGAGAAGAATAATAAGTTCTTATAGACAATAAAATTTGAAGGTTCAGATGAACCATAACCACTGGTAGAAATATTTTTTAACATAAAAGTACCTTGTTCATTGCCATCAGAGACATATAGTTCATTTCCCCATCCTTCATTTGCATTAAAGTATATTTTGTCATTATATTCAACAAAATAATTAGGATCTGAACCGGAGCTGTTTTGATAAATATCTTTAAGCAGAATTGTACCTTGTGATGTGCCATCAGTTATCCACGGTTCGTATCCATGAATATCATCATTTGCTCCAAAAATTAACTTATTGCTGAAGACAGTTAATTCATATGGTTGTGAACTATTATCACTCGTAGAAGTCATATCCTGATGATACGCATCAATATTTTTCAATAGATTTGTGCCCTCGCTTGTCCCATCAGTTATAAAAAGTTCATTTCCAACGAATTCATTCTGAGCAACAAAAATTAACTTATCATTTAGAATTATAAAATTCCTTGGGTAAGATGATTCATCATACAAACCAGATGCCTTCGTATTGATATTCTTTACCAATACATATTTAATAGTTTTTTGAGCATAATTTATTTGTAGTACAGATAGAATAATCACGCTTAATAGAATTTTTTTTATCATTTGATTAAAACCTTATTATTTAATAATCCACAAGTTTAAATAGTAAATTGATTTTTTATATCACTTATTTTTAACTATAATTTTACTGAAATAATAATCACAGCCTGATATTTTTAGTATGTATATACCCGGGAATAAATTTGAAAGATTAATCTTTGCACTGTTATTATCCACATTAATTTTTTTAATCAGATTTCCCTGAATATCGGTTATCTCAATAAAATTTATCGTATTCTCACCAATAATAGTTAAGAAATCACTTACCGGACTGGGATAGAACGAAATATTGCCTAATTTAGAATTTTCAATCACACCTGGTCTATCGTTATCAATTGAGATTAAAATACTATCTGAACCCTTACAACCATAATCATCCGTTACCGTCAGAGAAAATAAATAGTTACCGGTTGGTTTTTCAGCAGTAACAATCATCCTGTTCCGAGCGGACAGGCTATCATTCCAAAAATACCTATAAGGATATAATCCTCCGTTAATTTTTGTATTGATATATGTGGTATCAGAGGTAGAAAGAGTTGTATCAATTGCTAACATTACAGTGGGCAAAGGATGAAAAACAATATTGGTTGTATCATATCCCTCCCGTCCTATAGAATCCCTTACATATACGGTATATTGACCCGGCAGGGCACATTTTATTGAATTGGTTGTATCACCGGTTGACCAATCATAATGATGACCATCGTCTATCGTAATTTTAAGTGTATCTCCCATGCAACCATTATAATGTTTTTTCAGACCCAATGGGACACAAGTTTTAAAAACACTTATGCTACCATCAACCTGCGAAATGATATAAAGATTTTTTGTGTCAACTGAGATGACTTCTTTGGGAAAAGTTCCGGAATAAATCATGTTATCACTGTACCTGTTAACCTGTTTTAGCGTCAGATCACCATCAGATAAAAATCTGTAAAAGGAAAGGAGTGATTTACTCATCCTTGTAATTCCAATCAATGATTTCCCATCAGCACTGATTAAAATCTGATCCAAAGAATAAACAAAATCCAATCCAATATCTGTATATTTAATCTCTTTTATAAAATCAAGTTTACCATTGATCTCTCTTTTAAAAATGAGAATTGAAGTACCCGCAGCATATAAGAAGGAATCATCAGGACTAATTGCCAGGGAGAAAGGCTTTTCTATCCAGAATGGATAATCCGCCGAAGTATAATTTTCCACAAAAGTAAGACTTCCATTTGTGGCATTTCGTGTATATAACGAAATACCATTTGGATTAAAGGCGGATTGAGCATGAGTATATACATTTTTACCATCATGACTCAGAACAATGTTTTTTGTTCCGATTAAACCACCATTACCTTGATCATCAATGTTTATTTTAGACAAATATGTTAAATCAGAACTATCAGGATTTATCCGATACAAAATGATGTTAGAGGAGGTAACAGCGTATAGATTTTTGGCGTCATCAGTTATAACAAAATCTGTAATAACTTCATCAGTAATAGAACCGGTATTTGTATAAGATTTATAGTATTGAAGATCACCTTTTTCAGGATTTCTCTTCATTTCTCTTATCCCATACATGGTTGAAGACGAAATATATATATACGAATCATTAGGGTTAGATTCAAAATTTATTGGGTCTCCAATTGCGGGACCTAATTCATTCCAATTAATATTTCCGGAATTAATTAAATGACCATCAGTTAGTCTATTAAAAATTCCAATACTATTTAAACCACCTGACAATGTATACAATTGCTTGTCGTTTTTTGAAACCAAAACATCCGTCACTGACATTAGTCCTTTAATTTTCCCATCTCCATTTGATATAGTTTTCTCATACGATAACAATCCATTTTCCTTGTTTCGTTTGAATAATAATATCGAATTATTATATTTACTTAAGGCAGCCAAAATAGTATCACCTTTAAAGAATTCCAGGGATGAAACCGTATTAAAACCTTCAAAATTGTTTTCCCCCTCCATTATCACTTGAACAAATGATAATTTTCCTGTCAAAGTATCTCTTGAATAAACAGATAAGCTATATTCTCCTCCTAAATATAGTTGATGGTTATCTTCACTTATTATAAAGCTTCGGGCAAACCAGAAACCTTCAAAACAATCATCTATCTTAAGTCTTTCAACAAAAGTAAGCATGCCTGATGTTTGATTAATACTAAAGATGGCAATCGTCTTTTCATCATATGCGTACAAAAACCTGTTATCCTTAGATATTAAAAGACTCGAAGGGCTGATTATACTATCTGAAGTAGTTAACTTTTGAATTAATTCCAAACCTTTTAGATCTTCAGATCGCTTCAGAACACTCAATGATGTTTCTTTCGACCCTGCGGATGCCGTATATGTATAAGAGTTGTTGCATACAATACTATTTATTGCCTTGATATTTGTAAGTTCACTCTGATACGTCAATATACCCGAAATTGAATCAATCGTAAATATCATGATTGCATCATCAAAGGCATATTGTGAGGATAAATAGAAACTTTTTGAATCCGGGGAGATGGCTATATGGTTTGTAACACCATATCCAATCGTAAGGGTATCACTGTCTTTAATACTTTGTGCAAGAATTAATTTTCCGGTATTTGCTATTTTATTGAAAACAAATAATTCGTTATCACCTGTTAAATAATAAAATTTTTTATTTAGGGTAGATTGAATCTCATCCACATTCCATAATCCCTGATAAATAGCAGAATTGTAACTTTCTACATAGCTAAATGCTTTAAGCGATTTATCTGTTATAAAATGCGTCAAGGTGGAATTACCAACGAAATAAATATTACCTGATGTATCAATCTCGATATTATTGGGTTCTATCAATCCTTCAATACCTCCTTGATTGTTATAATAAGTTTCTACATGAGTTACCTGGGAATGGCAATTTAAGACAATAGTAAGAACTATTATTAAAAAATAAAGTCTTTTAGTCATATTAAGCAGGTTTGGTTTTTGTATAGTGCGTTTCTCTAATGATCAGGTGAACATGTCGTTGTATACGTATAATAAACATTAATTGTTTGCTATAAATATAAGAATTTGTCTAATATAATTTTCAAAAAATTAGAAATCGTGATGTCGTTAAATTTTATTAAAGGTGTTTCAAATGAAAATTACCCTGATTCTTCACTTTTCACTATTTACTGTTAACTTTTCACTTCTTCCCCTATCCCCTTATTTCCCTATTCCCCCTATTTCCTCTACCCCTATACCTCCACACTACAACTTAAACCCATACGCCAGCTCAACACCGAATATCCGCTGAATCTTGGGTTTTCGTTCGCCAAACTCATCCTCAAGCATAAAATAGGTGGTAAGGTCGATTTTTTTAGTAATTTTCCACTCAAGACCTGCAATATACCGGTTAGTGGTAAATTTGTTGATATAATTCAATTTGAAATAAGATTCAAATCCAATGTACGGGTCCACAATTTTGGTAAGATTGTAACCGGCAGTAAGCTTGTTCCGGAAATAACTTTCTGCAGCATGTGTATGCTCCTCGATGGTACGCTGAAACCTCAGTCTGTATTTCACATTTAACGGAAATTTCTTTTTCGACCAGTCATATGCAAAATCACCCGAATACCGGTAACTGTTTTGTGCGTTTTGATCATATATATACCTGAAATTTGCCTTTACACTAAAATGTTTGTTAAGTTCATATAGCGCCCCTCCCTCGGTTATTACCGCATGCAGCCTGGTAATATCTTTATCGAACCGGGTCTGCTCTTCAAGATCAAACCTGAGTTGCTTATTTACCTTCAGTTTTACTACTCCGCTTGTCCACAGGTTGTTTTCTGATTTTTGTGCTAATGTAAAAAGACAGGAAATTGCTATTCCACCTATCAATGCTAAAATTCGTTGCTTATTCATCATCATGTTTGGGATATCTTATGCCACTTTCTTTTCTAATTTCATCAAGTATTTCCATTAATTGCAGACTTTTGTGGTGGGTCATTAACTTACTTTCTTTTCTGCCGGTTTCCAGGCAATTCATCGCTTCTTCTGCTTCATAATTATAGCCGTTGCCTGTGTATTTTGGAGTAAGTTCAGTTTCTATACCCTGTTGAATCAGCGATATCCTTGCCGGCATAAAAAAATCGCCATGCATATAGATATTTCCTTTGGTCCCGGTAATCATCGCATCGATGCCCGTTTTAGCAATAATGGATGAATAAAGGCTTGCCAGTTGTCCTCCGGGATATTGAAAAATAAAGGCACAACTTTCGTCTACTCCGGTTATACCTTTGGATGCGATTGCTTTCATAAATTTTGGTTTCCCAAGAAATTCCATTGCAAGGTAGGTGGGATAGATTCCTACGTCAAGCAATGACCCTCCGCCAAGTTCCATATTAAAAAGTCTTCCGGAAGGATTTTTATCAGCCAGGATGCCAAAATCTGCCCTGATAAGCTTAACCTCCCCGATAACTCCGGTTTTTATAGTTTCTTTTATTCTTCGGATTGATGGGAGATAAGCGGTCCACATGGCTTCCATCAGTAATACTTTATTTTTATGTGCTTTGTCAATCATTTGCTTTACCTGCCCGGTATTCATGGCAAACGGTTTTTCACAAAGTACCGGGATGTGATGGTCGAGGCACATCAAGGTATTTTCGCAGTGCAGGGTATGAGGTGTGGCAATGTATATAATATCGATATCTTTGTTTTGAACAATTTCTTCGTAGCTTCCGTATGCATGCGGTACCTGATATCTGGCAGCAAATTTGCTGGCTTTTTCCTTGCTACGGGAGGCAACGGCGAACAATTTAGCGTTTGGAAGAAATGAAAGTCCTTCTGCAAATTTTTCGGCAATGCCTCCAAGTCCTATGATTCCCCAGTTAAACGTTTTCATTGGTTTTATGCGGTTAGGATATCCTCAATTTTCTGAAGTTCACTATCGTCAAAAATAAGATTATCCAGTGTGCTCAGGTTGTTTTGAAGTTGTTGAACAGAGCTTGCTCCTATCAGCACCGAAGTTACCCTGTTATCTTTAAGCAACCAGGCAATGGCCATCTGGGCCAACGATTGGCTTCTGTCGTTGGCAATGCTGTTCAGTTTCTCTATTTTATCAACTATTTCAAGGGTAATTTGTTCTTTTTTCAAAAATCCATGCTGCTTGGATGCTCTTGAACCGTCAGGTATTCCTTTCAAATACCTGTCTGTCAGCAATCCCTGGGCGAGAGGAGAAAACGCGATGCAACCGATTCCTTCATGGTCGAGGGTTTCCAGCAGTCCGTTTTCCACCCAGCGGTCGAACATCGAGTAACGTGGTTGATGAATCAGGCAGGGAGTGCCCATGCTTCTCAGAATTTCGCTTGCCCTTAGGGTTAGTTCTGCCGGATAGTTTGATATACCAGCATAAAGCGCCTTGCCTTGTTTAACTGCAAAATCAAGGGCTCTCAGGGTTTCTTCAAGAGGTGTATTGGGATCGGGACGATGAGAATAAAAAATATCCACATAATCAAGGTGCATTCTTTTCAGGCTTTGATCAAGGCTTGCAAGCATATATTTTCTGGAACCCCAGTCGCCATAAGGCCCATCCCACATATAGTATCCTGCTTTGGTGGAGATAACTATCTCATCGCGGTGATGTCTCAAATCATTAGCAAGGATTTTGCCGAAATTTTCTTCGGCTGATCCGGCAGGAGGGCCGTAATTGTTTGCCAGATCAAAATGAGTGATACCGGCATCAAATGCTGTTTTGACAATAGATTTGGCGGAATCAAAATTATCAACATTGCCGAAGTTATGCCATAATCCCAGGGATATTGCAGGTAATTTTAAACCGCTTCTACCGCAATAGTTGTAAATCATATTCGAATACCTGTCCTGTGATGATAAACCTGTCATCCCTTTTTGTTGAGCCGGTAAAAATAATAATTATCTTTTATTAAGAAATGATCATAAGTCATAAATTGATTTTATTCCAAACATCTCTTTATTTTTTACTTTCTACCGTTCAATGTTCATCGTTCACTGATTACTTATTTCCCTATACCCCAATTTCCCTATTTCCCTATACCCCTATACCTCTATTTCCCTTTACCCCTTTCCCCCTTCTTCCAACATCAGTTCATAAATAATTTTGTATTAATGATATGTTTTGGTAATTTTAATGCTGAATTTTATTTAACAAATCAATAATTCATGGATATTCTGGATATTAAAGCTACCAATGATACACCGCGCGTATTGTTTGATCCTGATAATGATATCTTTGAAATTTCAGGCCGTTCACTTCCCGAGGATGTTGTTACATTCTATCAACCTGTGATTGACTGGCTCGATGAATATAAGTTATTACCCAACGATAAGACAGAATTTGTCTTCAAATATATTTATTTCAATACGGCTACCTCAAAATTGGTTCAGGATATTTTAATGCGGTTGGAATACATTTTTGAAAACGGAACCAATGTAAATGTTATCTGGTATTTCGAGCTTGATGACGAAGATATGCAGGATTTGGGAGAAGAGTTCAAAGAATATGTAGATATTCCTTTTGAGCTTGTTCCATACTAATAACGGAAATCAACCCTTTTAAGCGATTCAATAGCATCTGTACTGTCGAATTCTTCTGTTAAATCAAAAACAGAAATAGTGCGTTGTTCAGTATAAACATTTGTATTTGACAATATTTTTTCAATTATATTATCAGGAAAGTTCTCAGTAAGTTTTTGTCCGAATTTATAATCATTAACTGTTTTGAGTATGTTACGGCTAAAATCGGAATTATACCTTATCAGTTCAACCAATCCTTCCACCGGACCTGCTGACAAATGAACTCCGTTCCAGCTGGAAGAGACAGCTTTCAGTCCGAACTCTTCTTTCTTAACTAATAATTCATTTCTGATACTCCCTTTGGCTGCATCTGCAGGATTGGTCTTACCGATAAAATCGTTTCTAGCAACTTTCCAGGGAGTGTCACTGACAAGTGTAAATGTAACAATAGATCTTCCCGGAGCAGTGAAATGCTCCAACTGGCGCGGATGAAAGCCGTTTATCAGGAAAATTTCCTTGCCGTCAATTTTAATTTTGTGAACATAGGTTCCGCCGGCCAGTTTTTCGATCCTGGTATTTTGGCAAAGATGGTCAAGCGCTTCCGGACTAAAAACAGGATATTTTTTTAAGAAATCAATACCCCCGATTACATGAGCCTCTATAATTTTTAAATTGAAAAGGCTATAGAATTTAGTTTTTGCTTCCTCCGATAAATATAAAAGAGGATCAGTTGCCAGTTTGTTTATCACACCATAATGTTGCGCAATTATGTTATGCTCCGAAAGATATTTTGCAGAAAGAATTTTGATATTTTGAATGCTAAATCCAAACAGGTCTATTTTACTGAAAATCAGGTTTAGAATTTCATTTAGAGAAACGATCTCAGCAAAAGACGTTATTTCAGGTTTAATGAAAAACAGAAACTCATTGATCCCCTTACAAACCTCCTTATTTTCATACACAGTTTCATACATCAAATTTTTCTGCTGAAAGTTTTTAAGACTTTTATTGATATCCGCCTTCAATATTTCAAGGTTCATTTTATGGTAATTACGATTTATTTAAATGCAAATCTAGTTTAATTGAGAAAAATTTTTATTGAAATAATATATTGGCCTGAATTTTGTTAATAACTAACAGGTTATTAACAATTATGAAATTAACTAAATCAATTAAATTGCATCCGTCGTCAACGTAATGTTCACTTTGATGGAATTTTATAGTGTTTTTTTAATTTATTACATAATTTTTGAAAATTAACAACGTATAATTAGACAAACTTCGCGGTGATGGAAACAAGGAAAATTATCAACAGCGTTATTCGTTCGGTAAGCGATTTCAATTTGCTTGATATGAATAAAAAATGGTCGGCTAAAGTTCCTGGCAGAATAGCAACGAAATTTAACAGGTTAAAGATGGAGTATATGCGATCAAGAACAGATCAGAAGTCTATCAAAACAGAAAGTGGATTTAACAGATTAAAAATTAGTATATAAGATAATTAGTTTTTGTTTTTCTTGCATTTTGTAGTAGGTTACTAAATTGATTAGGGATTAATTAACAAAAAGGCCCGTATTTTGATACGGGCTTTTTGCTTTTAAGGGTTCAACAGATCAAAACCTGTTGATAAATCAGTTAATCTTACCGAGTTACAATCGGTTATTTCGGTTAGTATGATTTCAAGTATGTGCCAGACTTTGACTCCCCGACGAATACATCCGGTAATGGTTTTATCTTTTCTACCACACGAGATATGCATGTGCAGTTCAGGATTATTATCTATATCAGGAAAGATAGTTCCTGTGCCGGTTATCTCGTATACATCATCCAATATCGTTTCGGTAGGAATGATCTTTTCAGCTCTTCCTTGTTCAGGACCGGTGATGAGAATACTATCCTTGTCAATCCCTCCCAAAGCGCTCAACGAAGCGCACTTAATGTGTTTTTTCCGGGCAAACTCTTCGACTTTTTCATGAATAATCTCGCCATCTTCAAGCCTGATAACAAATACGCGTCCGGTTGTTACTTCAGAGAATTTCATACAAACAAGATTTTAATCTGTGAGCTTATCCCACCATGTTTTTTTCAGAATATAACTGCAAATCATAATAATTACCAAAGCTATAGGCCAATAGGTATGTTTTTGCAATACAACGTAAATGGGCAATATTACAATTGAAGTTTGCCAGATTATCCCTATAAAGACATTGAACATATCTCTCTTGAAATTTTTATTTCCGGCAAAAGAAGGATTCTCAGCTACAACTTTAGCGTGAATGGGTTTCCAGAATCCCCAGGGTTTAATTGTTGAATAAAACTTTTTAAGTACATTTTCTTCCGTAGGCGGTGCAAGGTATGTCCCGGCTATACAGCCTGCCAGAGAAATCACCAGGAATAAGGGAAAGAAATAAAGCAGGATAATATCTTTGGCGATATTCGGAAAGAGCGGAGGCAATATATACGGGAAGATTAGCGCTGCAGTAATACCTACCAGCATACCCAGAAAATAACCATACGAATTAAATCTCCACCAGTACCATTTTAACACATTTGCCGCAGTGTAGCCTCCCCATAAACCGGAAACAATCCATTGCAACACACTATTTACATTTTTGGCAAACAATCCGAAAATAATGCTAATGGCTACCATAATCAATCCACTTGAATAATTGGTCCATTTCACCTGTTTTTGCGATGCTTTCGGATTAATATATTTCAAATAAACATCATTAATTAAATATGCCTGTGCTGCATTAAGCGTGCCGGCAAATGTCGAATTAAATGCCGCAAGCAGACCTGCCAGCAAAAGTCCCATTATACCCACCGGGACAAATTCATTGATGGCAGAAGGAAGTATTTTTTCAAAATCAATCTTATCACCTGTCTGCAGGTTTAGTTTATGATAAAAAATTACTGCAAGTACTGCAAATCCTGTTATCATGAAATACCTGACCGGATTTAAAACAACGGATACAAAACCGCTCATTTTTGCAGCTTCTTTCGGGCTTTTAGTGGCCAAAATTTTCTGCATGTCGTAATTGGGCGCTGGGCCTGCTATAGAGAGCAAAATTCCTTTAAACAAAACCATTCCGAAAAAGAGTGAGAAAAGTGAGTAACCATCTTCCGCAATTTTCACATTGACTTCATCGATAATGCCCGACCAGTTAATACCAATATTTTTCCCAAAAAAAGGTGTCAACCATCCGTGAGGTACATCAAGTCCGTTAACAGCAACTGCTTTCATGGCAATAATCCCTATCACAAGGGCAGAAATAGTCATGATAATATATTGAACCAAGTCAGCCCATACAATGCTGACCATACCTCCTAATACGGCATAAAAAACAGCAAAGGTGGTAAAAACAATTCCATAAAAATGAGGTACATATTCCGGTTTTAATTCAAACGGAACATATCTGGACACCACTTCCCAGGGAATAAACGGCTCAATGAACTTTCCCAAACCAATAAATCCGTAAGCAAGAAATCCCAGGCAACTTATTAAAGCGAAAGCAACAATTACATTGTGAGAAAGTGTAGCGCCTCTGCCTTTTCCGAAACGGGTCGCAATCCATTCTGCGCCTGTTGTAACGTTCGATCTTCTAAGCCATGCCGATAAATATACCATCAGGAAGATCTGATTAAATACAGGCCAAAGCCAGGGAATCCATATACTTTTTAATCCGTACACAAAGGTGAGGGTTACAAGCCACATGGTTCCGGATATGTCAAACATCCCTGAAGCGTTTGACAAGCCCAAAAGATACCAGGGGAGTTTGTTTTCACCCAACAAATAGGAGGATTTGTTTTTTTGTGCCCTTTTTTTCAGAACAAGCCCGATAACTATAATAGATACAATATATAGCAGGATAATGAGAAAATCATAAATGGTGAGTTTCATAGGATAATGTTAAAAGGTTATAAAATTCAGGCTTTAAAAATAAACAAATTATCGATAATTACTTAATACGATAAGTAAAAGAGATTATACTGTTACCCATAAGAGCTTTATTTAAAAAGGGATGGTTGATAGGTAAGTAAAATGAGGTAGAGCAAAAAAGTGAAAAGCCAAATAAAGGTAATATTGAACCAGATGGTATCCATTATTTCACCCCGGAACTTCTTCTGGGGGACAAAAAGTATTGCTCTTCCGAAATCTGAGGATGGCTTCTGAAATATAGGGTCTGTTACCTGAAAAATTTTATTCTTGTAGATTTTATAGGACTTATTTTCAGAATTATTCTGTACAAGTTTGGCAACAGCATCATTGAAATTGTCGTCTTTCAATGCATCCAGCTTTTTAACACCAATCGAATCCTGAAGATGTGCTATAAATTTGGTCTTTTTGTTTTGTGCTTTTTCGTAAAAATCATAAAAACTAATTTCCAGATAGGTTAAGTAATCCTTGGTTTCTGATGCAATTTTTGAATCAAATTCATCTGCAGTTAGTTTATTCTGATATTCAAATTCAAAAATACCAGGTTCGGTGGCCACTTTCGTCAAACTGTTTTTTAACATTCCGAGGTAATAAGTAACAGAATCCTTCGAAATATTTGGAAGTGTGCACTTTACATAGTAACTCTCCAACAGAGGTAGTAATGTAAATGTATAGTATGAGTATGTGCTGATATTTTTGTCGTAAGGGTAAATTGGTTTTTCGTACGCATTTTCTTTAAATTGTTCTACCAGCAATGCCTCGTATGCCCAACGGGTTACCATAATTTCGCCGGCAACCGGCACAAATGGACCTTCTTTAAGGTTCATATCTTTATATTGAACTATGCCTGCACCGAAAAGAAGCTGAAATCCGATTATTACCGGGATAGCTTTTTCATAGATGGATTTCAGATTATTCATATAGGAAGAGAGTATCAACCCTAATACTACTCCGAAACTACTCATACTGAATAATATAATCCAGTCTGAAATAAGCATTCCTTTTATCCCAAGAACTGTATTTCCGGTAAACACAAACAGAAATGTCTGGATGATTGAAATCAGGAAAAGGTATAAAATTTTGGAGTTCAGATAACTGAATTTGCTAAATTCAAGGTACTCCTCTTTGGATAAAATATTTCTTTCTTTTATAATTTCGTTTGCGCTGATGACCAATCCCAGGAAAAGACTTATTAACGCAGCAGCATAATAATAAAAGGGTAGGTTAGGGTTGTTTTCAAACGAGTAGGTACTATTCGTTTTTTCACGTAGTATAAATGCCAGTAAAAACGCAAGAAGCGGACCAGCAAACAATGTATAGGCAATTTTCCACCAGTTGGAAAATTTTACCTTAAAATTTCGAATACTAAAAATTCTGAACTGGGTCTCAAGATTTGGCAACTTAATATATCCGGTTGGTAAGGGAGTATTGGTGGAGGTTCCAGGTTTTGAATTACTCTTTTGATTTTCTTTGGATAACGTGTGCCATTTTTCAGCACTAATCTTTCGTTGCCCCCACTTTCCTGAAGCATCAGATATTCTCAGGTTGATAAGGTAAAGAATATTTTCAGCAGTATTAAGTTCGGAAATATCTTCAAGTCCGGCAATATTGAGATATTTGATAAAATATTTTGATGCTTTGTAACAGGCATCCTTATAAATAAGATAGCCGGGTTCATCAATAATCCAGAGCTTATCAAACATATTGAAAGCAAAGTGGTTGGTCTGCCTGATAGCAGCAATTACCAGGTTTCCTCCAAATGAATATTCATGCAATATTTCAATTATTTTGGAAGATTCGTTTGTATTCAGACCATATTCAGGGGTATCTACCAGGAGTATTTTAGGTTCGCGTAAAAGTTCCAGTGCAATATTGAGAATTCGCCGTTGGCCGGGTTGAATATTCTTTTCCGAAATTGAACCAACAATGGTGTTTTTAATTTCTATCAAATCGAGTTTTTCAAGCATTTGGTTTACCTTTCTTACCAAATCTTTCATAGTGAGCTTGCTGAAAAATAATCTCGCGGTCAATAGCAGATTATCAAACACAGTCAGCTCTTCAAACAGAAGGTCACC
This sequence comes from uncultured Bacteroidales bacterium, assembly GCA_963781805.1. Lineage (GTDB taxonomy): Bacteria > Bacteroidota > Bacteroidia > Bacteroidales > UBA10428 > JAFGPL01. The sequence goes on along the minus strand of CAWAHF010000004.1, from coordinate 1,516,212 downwards.
TTCAGGCACATAACCAATAATGCTTTTGAGCAAATAACGATTCGTTTTTAGATTATACTCATTAATTACAATATTACCGGTATCGGGAGAAATTCTTCCTGCAAGTAATTCGAGTAATGTTGATTTTCCAACACCTTCTTTCCCTAGTATTCCAATGAGTTGGCCGGAAGTTTCAGTTATACTAAGTTCATTTATACCTTTCTTTTTTTTCCGATGCCTGTAAGAGATTTTCTCAAGCGATAATTTAATTCCTGTTAAAGATTTATATTCCAGGTATTTGTGTTTAATGGCAGTATAATGGATAATACTTTGATTGTTAACTTTTATTTCTGAACCAGGTTCCAGAATCTTAAATCTACAGACTGGATTAGATCCGCCCTGGATTATTAATCCCTGATTTCCCTGACACTTGATAACAAACATTTTATTTCTTTCGAGAAACAGAATGGTCATGGTTTCTGTCAGTTCCTCTATTTCTATCTTATTCGAAACCCTGACATTTTCCGGCAAATTACTTTCAATCCAGCTTCCTTCCAGTTTTTCAATCTCTTCATCCGATTTAGGTTTGCAGAGAAGAATGTTTGTATTCGTGTTTAATGATTCAGGATTTACCGCCAGTTGCCATAAGTCCGCAATTTCACTTACCGATAATCCAAAGCGGATTCCAATGGCTTCTATAAACTTTGTATTTTCACTAAAGTTGGGAATAACAGCATTTGAAAAATCCATTACCAGTAGAATCAGTATAATTCTATCCTTAAGCGAGAGAGTCTGAATGGTTTCATACGTGAGGTTGTCAAGGAAAGGTGAGGCAAAATTTACAGATAAATCAGGTTCCTTAAAAAGACTATGTTCTTCGGAAGTATTTTTAAATGTTTGTACGAATAGTCTTTTTACAGCTGAAATATCTTCAAGTTCTACCTGGGAATTAAGATAACGGATAAACTTATTACATGCTATTTTCTCTTCATAATCATATACCGCTGAGATAAGAGAACAATACTTAGTTAAGAATATTAAAAAGGATTCTCTCATGATGGATCATAATTGTGTAAAAATAATTATTCTGAAACGTATTTAAAAGTATCGCGACTTGATAAAGTTGATTGTTGGCAAAGAATGAAATATTATGACTCTTGTTAATTTTCGAATTGAGATTTTTCAGCTTGAGTGGTAAGGTAATTGTAATTTACAGACCATTCAATAGTGTTTTTTTAATATTTATAATTTTTTTATTATAAGAATGAAACATTAATTTTCCTTCAGCGTAAACATTTAAAAATAGAAAGGTTTTTCATTGTTTTATATTTTGGGTTTAGTTATTAGGGTTAATTAAAAAGGTCCAGCTTCGGCTGGATTTTTTTTTGGAGTTACAAATGGTTTTTTTCTTAGCTGATTTAAGTGATGAAAATCACCACCATCTGATAACGAATATCATTGGGTTTTTGCTTGAAGCGATAGATATATTTGGTACTTTTGATATGAAGAAAATAAAAAATTCAAAATAGTATTAGGGTTAATTAGTACAGGTGTAAGTTCTTTGTTTGATAGGGTTTAATTAGTTTTAGGTGTTTAATCCCGGTTTCGACCGGGATTTTTTTTTGCGCGATTTTCATAACCCCAGGATCACAATGGCACAACCACTCAAAAATATGGTTGCTCCGGCAAGTGCGTGCGTATATCTTTCCAGTTTACCAAAGGGCAATACTTTCAAACCGGTTGAGAGGATTAAAACCAATATTAACATGGTTACAATGGTTACTGCAGAAAAAATAACCGAGACAAATATAACTCCTTTAGTATTGTGTTGGGCTGCCGGATAAATAAATAATGGAATAAGAGGTTCACATGGGCCTAATACAAATATGGTAAAAAGAATCCAGGGAGTAATGTTTGGTTTTTTCACCTGGTGATTATGGCTATGTTGGGTTATATCATGTTGCTTTTGATCCTTATGTGGATGTACATGCTCGTGAACAACATCACCATGTACATGAAGATGTGTATGAGGTTTGTTTTTATAAGCTTTCCATAGTCCCCAAATCAGATATCCAAAACCAAAAATAATAAATGCCCAGGCAGCTATATTTCCACGAATGCCTTCAATATGTTTGAGTTTCGATACGCCAATACCCAAAGCAATCCCAATGATTCCAAGAATGATAGAACTTCCGACATGTCCAAGGCCACAAACAACAGTAAGGATGCTTGTTTTCATAATGGACCAGTTGCGGGCTTTCGACATGACTATAAAGGGCACATAGTGATCGGGACCAAAGATTGTGTGGATAAAAGCGATGGTTGCTGCCGATGCTGAAAGCACTAAAATTTCATTATTCATAATTTCCTTCTGTTATTAAGTGAAAATTTAAAGATGATATTTTTTGATTTGATTAAAGTTGTAATGGACTGATATCAAATATTTTATTTCGATCCCATTGAAGCCAATATCTGAGTGCTGATTGCCTGACAAGTTTCCAGTATCCGTCATCAAGCAAACCGAACTTAACAATGCCATCCTGGATATCATCATTCACAATCTTCAGGTATTCATCCTTCAGCCTTATTTTATAACTTTTTCCATTGTATGTGAATATCGCTTCCGGGCGGGTAATGCTGTCTGATGAAACTGAAATCAGACCCTGCCCAAGTGTAGCGCCGGTACTAACCTGTATGCCATCGTTCAGACAACTGTACGGAGGTTTGGTACCTGCAAATGAAACCACCTGCAATTGATCAGGACCAACTTCGAATAATTCACGTGCCTTAATTCCCATTTTGGCTCCGACAATTGAAAATACGCCCAGGTGGCCATGAAATTCATCTGTCATTACGCAAGCTTTCCATTCTTCCTTGCCATACCAGGCAATGGCAGAATCCATCATTTGACGCACATCGTAATTAAACTGCTCATGCCGGGCAGGAAAAGAACTGAATACGATATTGCGTTCAGCTGAATAAACTTCTTTTAAAAGGTCTTCCATTAATTCCTTTATTGCTGTTGAATCAATGGAAATATTGTATCTAATTCTGATATCCGGTGGTTTTAAAGTTATACCAAATAATTCAGGTCTAAGAATATAGAATGCTGTCAACTCATCTTTAAGAATAAAGTGATTCTCTTTCAGTAAAGTTTCAATTACAGGTTGTGAATGAAATTTTATCAATTCCCGAGAGAGTGGATTATTGTATTTTTTGGCCAGCTCTAACATATTCTGGTTAAATACCAAATTATTCATTCCCAGGTTTGAAATAATATCTACCCTGATTTGGGATGATTTTAAAATGATATCAGCAGCCGTTTTATCACATTCATAATTAAATCCCTGTAACGGACGATAAGATTGGGTATACCATACAATTCTTTTGAATTTGGAAACAAGCTGAGGCTTGTTCATCACTAACCTGGAAGCAGTTGAAAGCGAACCTAAACAGAGCAGTGTATAACTCTCTGGTGATTCATCCTTTAGCACTGATGTTAAACCAGATTCAAAATCCTCACAATCAGATTTCAATTCTTTGTTTCCCCATCGGGCTTTAAGACATAAATCCCGCCAGGCAGGATGGATATTTAAACGGGACGTGTTGCAAAAGACCGGAATGGATTGTATGCCCCAGTCATCTAAAAGCGATCTGATTTTTCTTATTCCATCCTGTGGTTCCAGACTTCCTTCGGATACAACAATTGCAGAGATTTCTATTTCTGGTCTGGATAATAAAAAATTTATCGCACGAAAATCATCTGTAGCACAATCAGTATCGATTATATATTTTTGGTTTAGGGATGGTGGGATTGCAAATCCGAAATGAGGACTGGCAGAAAGAATAAAAAGCGTATATAATACTCGTAATCTAATATTACGTATAAGTTTTCTTCTTTTGGAAATTATTCTCATCATTTTTTCAATCTGTGAAATTTATTCAATCGATTTAAAATCTTTCTTCAGGTTAAGATTTATGCCGGCTAAAAAATTTATTCCCGGCATGAGATAGCCATTTATAATAGAGTACTTTTCATTTAATAAATTATTGCCGATAACAAAGAAATTCAGATATTTTGTCAGTTGGTACCTGAGATGTGCTCCCAGAACTGTATAATATTTTTCCAGAATTTTTGTTTCACTTCCGATATCATTATACAGATTTGAAATGTTTTGCATGCTCAGGGTGAACCCGAATTTCTTCAATGAATAGTTTGCTGCAACAAACATGTTCTGTTCGGGAGTTCCCGGCAGAGGAGTATCCATATGAATAAAGGAATAGTTCGTATTCAATTTCAGATTTTTAGTGATAACGGCAGATCCTGAAAATTCGATTCCAAAATTTTTAAAGCTTCCTGTATTACGGTATATTGGCGGAGGTGGTGCCACGCTTGGAACCATGATGATAAGATTGTCTCCCTGGTTAAGATAAGTTGTTAATTCAGTTTTTATTTTATGGTTTAGCCATTTCTGAATCCAGCTTATTTCATAATCCATCATCTTTTCAGGCTGCAGATTATTGTTGGCAGGAGGGAAAAAGTAGAGCTCCCGTATGGAAGGTGGGCGATATCCTTTTGAGATAGAACCTTTTAGTGTAGTTCTATTGGAAATATTTAAAGCTGCTCCGGCTTCGGGTATTAATTCATTCCCATACGTACTATTGGATTCGTAGCGAACACCTCCATTCACAAAAATTTTCCCAAGAATATTTTGCTGATAATTTATGTAAAAGGCACTATTCTGCATGCTTATCCATTTATTATTGAATTCCGATGGTACGAACTGGGGACCGTTTGGACCAGGTATTATATTTCCGTTTTCATCCCTTAGAACAGACACTATCGGACTTCCTTTTCCGCCGTAATCCATATAGTCATACCCTGCAGTAAGGGTTACATTCCGGATAAGTTTTAACGACTGGTAAAACATAATCCCATTCATTTCATCAATGGATTGCCATCCATCGGTAATATTGTGTTCACCAAAATTGGAATAGATTTTAAATGCACCCTCGATCGATTTAAAATTATTTTCAATAGATAAGGCAGTTTTTCCACGATGTATGTTAATGCGTTCACCAGCAACACCTGTACCAGGACCAGGATCTGCTGCCTCGAAGTGCGCAAGGCTTAAATCGGCTACTGCATAAATATTTTTGGTTAATTTATAACCTGTTTTAACATATGTATTTGTTATGGAAAAATCAGAAGTATCTCTGTGGCCGTCGGTGTGATCATGGTTGACGGATGCAAAAATATCGAACCTGTTTTTACGTAACCCTCCATTTAATGATAACTTTTGAGTATTAAAAGAACCATAAAGCGCTTTTGCATTCAGGGTAGCGCCATCGGAATGCTGTTTGCGGGTAATAATATTTATTACACCTCCAAAAGCATTGGAGCCATAAAGAATAGAGGCCGGACCACGGATTACTTCAACTTTTTCCACATCCGAAGAAACATAAGCATCTGGTAACGGATGTCCCATCAATCCCATAAACTGCGGATGCCCGTCAATCAGAATAAGCACCTGGGTGGTTGGATTACCTCCAAGACCCCTGATATTGATCTGGCCTGCAGCACCGTTGGATACCCCAAAACCGGTAATTCCCCTTTCGGTAACGAATACACCGGGTACCTGCTGACTAATAACTGGAAGTATATCTGATTCGCCCGACTGTTCAATTTCTTCATGCGTAACCACCGAAACTGCAAGGGGTACATTTTTTCTGGCTACTTCAACCTTTGAGCCGGTAACAACCACTTCATCCAGTTCAATTGTGTCTGATAGGCTTTGTTGCGCCAACATATTCAAATTAAAAACATATGTTATCGAGAATAAAAATAAATGGCTGAATTTCATTTGTTTATATCTTAGGGTGTTATGGTTTTCTAAGAGGTGTTACTTAATTTTAAAAAAAATTATTCCGATTTGCTCATTACAAGTTTACCGTGTTGTACTCCTTTGAGTGCAATAATCTTATCGGCAAGCTCTGTTAATTCCTGGGCTTTACCTTTTACAGCAATTGTTTCAAGGCAAAAATCATGATTGAGATGAATATGCTGGGCAGATAAAATACAATGATGAAAATCGTGCTGTAACTCATTAGATTTGTTGGTTATATCAAATTTGTGATGATTGTAAACTATTACGATGGCTCCTGCAACTTCGTTATTACATTTCCATTTTTTTTCCACTTCGTTTTTTTCAATTAAATGCCGGATAGCTTGGGATCTGTTTGGAAGCTGATAGTCCTTAATATATTCATCCAGTTTTTCCAGCGTCTTGTTTTCCAATGAAACTCCAAATCTGATAACTGCCATAGTGTTATTATTTTTTAAAAAGTAACACAAATATAAAAAAATATCCAATAATTTATCACCGGCTAAAATAAAAGAAAGATTAAAATGGGTAAAATCGAATTCAGACCCAGATTATATGACAGAAATCTTTTAAATTAAATGTTGAATGAAACCGCAAAAAAATCAGGCCAGCTGAAATATACTGCCGGTTTTTGGTACAAAAATTTTACTTTGGATATTTTCTTTTACCATGACATCATTTGACCACTTTTCAAGCTCCTTATCGTTCATGATTTTTTGATGGTGCATTTTCAAGTCCTCATTCCCACTGTAATGAACCAGGTTTACCGTTTTAATATTTGTTCTTTTTAGCATATCGGTTATAGAGAAAACCATTTTATCCAGGTCTTTGTTTTCCCTGATAAATTCATCAAAATACGCATGAATATTGGAATTATAAGGTTGTTGCAGATGTGGAGCAAATAACATGGAAAAGTTCAGGTTTTCCAGCCATTTTGTAAGGTATTCACTTTTTTTTCCACCCAGAGGATCTAATGATGTAAAACTTCCATGACTTGAAACAGGATAAGAAAATCTGTTGTTGCTGTCAATATACATAACTTTCGCACTGGATATTACTTCAAAATCTTTATTTCTCAATAACGGAACAAGCATATCACCTGTAATTACTGCTCTCGATAAGATTTGTTCAGAGCTGTGATGTTCAAAAAGCAGAAGAGAAGCTCCAAATCCGCTCTCACCATGAAATACGGGATAAGCAGTAACGAACATTTCAGGTACCTCTTCAATTCTGGTTTGAACACCTGTTTCAAGTTCATGAAAGTCAATAATATTTATAAGTTGATGAAATGAATTTTTAACAATTTCCCAGCATGGTAGAGTTGTGTATAACGGATACTTTTTTTGGTAATCATTTAAATGAACATAACTCTGTGCAATCCAGTCTATTCCGACAATATGGTCCAAATGAGGATGAGTAATAATCATTGCTTCCGGAATTCTGTTTTCATTGCGGATAATATACGGAACCGTATTGTTGCCGGCATCGATAAGCAATTCCCAATCAATCTTTCCATTTGTAAACTCATTAGTATCTGAACCGATGATGGAATAGGAAACATTGCCTAAATCATCAGGATCAGATGCATTATAAAATGGATGGTTACCCCCAACAAATACAGGCCAGGCATTACCGCGTCCGTTCAGTCGTATATATACATGTTTCATATGTTCTGGTTCATTAGTTAACAATGGTCAATTCATCAATAATATTCTGTGCACCGGCATATTTATCAATAATAAACAATATATATCGCACATCTAACGAAATATTCCTGCACATAGCTGGATCATACATATAATCATTGAGTGTACCTTCCCAATTACGATCGAAATTAAGTCCGATCAATTCTCCGTTTGCATTGAATACAGGACTTCCTGAATTACCGCCCGATGTGTGGTTTGAAGCGGTAAAACATACGGGAATATTGCCATCAATTACATAATCGCCGAAGTCTTTGTGCAGGTAGAGTTCTTTAAGCCTGCGAGGAACTTCGTAATCCCATACGTTCGGATTTTCTTTCTCCATTACACCTTTTAATGTAGTAAGGTAGCGGTAATCTATTGCATCGGCAGGCGAATATCCTTCAACCTTTCCGTAGGTCATGCGCATGGTAAAATTTGCATCGGGATAAAAATGTTTCTCAGGCTGCATTTGCATCAACGCTTCAAGGTATTCCGGATAAAGCATTTGCAGTGAATCATCAAGTTCATTAAAGACAGGGTAAACTTTTGCTGAATATATCTTTCCGAAAGAGTTATATATTTTAAACATCGGATCAGAAATGATTTTCTTTACATCGGTATAGCTGTAACTACTTAACAAATACAATACCTTCGTCTTATCTGTAAAAATGGTTTTTTTAAATATCTGGTGGGCATATTCAGTATAATTTCCATGATATTTGGTTTGGATCGTCTTATAAAAATCCGGATAAAAATCCGGGTTAACATTCTTGAAATACAATTCAAGCATTTTCCCAAATACCTGTTCATCTATCGGTTTATAGTAATAATGGAAAAAATAATCTGTACTGTTGATCAAATCCGAAATTGTTTTCTTATATACCGTTAGCGCTGAATTCTGACCAAGGTTTACCAGTTTGACGAAATCGGATATATATTCGATTAGTTCTGTACCAAATATAGCCTCCTGGCCAAAATCAACCGCAATACTATAAGGTTCGATCCTGGTATAAATTCGTGTAAAATCCTGTAAAACATTCCCGTATTTTGCATTATAGATTGGATTGTCCTGAAACCACCGGGTAAGTTGTTGCTCGAATGCAACTTTCTTGGCAACAGTGTTAAATTTTTTTGCTCCTTCAACCACTCCAATCCATTTTTTCCAGGCATTAGCTGTCCCTGCATATTTATTTGCATACATCAGATTTATTTCAGCACTTTTGTCCATCGCAGCCTTCATGTATGCCATCCTGGCTTCCCTTACCTCAATTTTTTTAGGAAGTATTTGTGTGGTAAGAATCTTTACATCGTTAGATGACAAATACTCATACGTCTTTGCAGGATAGCCGAGTACCATTGTAAAATCACCTTCCTTGATTTCTTTTGTTGACAGATTTAAATATTTTTTTGGTTTATGCGGAATATTTGTAGGGGAATAATCTGCCGGGTTATTTGCCGAATCAGCATAAACCCTGAAAAGTGAAAAATCACCAGTGTGCCTGGGCCATACCCAATTGTCGGTATCTCCTCCAAATCTACCTATCGAAGAGGGTGGGGCGCCCACCAATCTCACATCTCGGTAAACCTGATATACGAACATGTAGTAAGCTTTGCCAAAGAAAAACGGTTTGATTTCAGCTTCATACCCGGTACCCTCAATGGTTTTGGCTACAAGATTCACAATTCGCTGATGAATTTTTAATTCCTTCAAATCATATGTCAAACTGCTGTCTTCTTCGCTGAGAACTGAATTAGTAACGTCGTCCATCCGCACCAGGAAAGAAACTGTTAATCCCGGATTTGGCAATTCTTCTTCTTTTGAATAAGCCCAGAATCCTTCTGAAATAAAATCATTTTTCAGCGTACTATGCGATTGAACACGGCTAAATCCACAATGGTAATTGGTTAATAACAAACCATCAGGAGATATAATTTCTCCCGTACAACCTTTTCCAAACAAAACTACTGCATTTGTAAGGCAAGCCTGATTTACGCTGTAAATATCTTCTGCAGTCAGTTTGAATCCCCTCTCCTGCATGTCTTTGATATTCAGTTTTTCAATAAGTAAAGGAATCCACATTCCCTCGTATGAATAAGAAATCTGCGAAAACCCGAGGAAAAGGATGATAAGAAAGACTAACTTTTTTTTCATTTTAATATTGTTAACAGAGGTATATCTGGTGATCCGTTATTTGACAAATTCTTTCAATTCAAAGAATAATCTTTGTGTAGGCAATCCCATTACATTGTAGTAAGATCCGATTATTCTTTCAATACCAACATATCCTATCCATTCCTGTACACCATAAGCGCCTGCTTTATCATATGGTTTGAAATTTTTAACATAGAATTCAATTTCATCAATTGTCAACGTACGAAAATAAACTTCCGAAATTGCTGTAAACAGAACCTCTTTCTCGACTGATTTTATACAAACCCCGGTAAGAACCTCATGCTTTTTTCCGGATAATTTCTTTAGTATTTCGACTGCATCTGTTTCATTGACTGGTTTTCCCAGTATTTCGTTATTTACCAATACAATCGTATCAGCAGTAATAAGAATTGTATTTGACAGAAGAAAATTTTGATAAAGACTGCTTTTATACTTTGCCAAATAAACCGGGATGTCTTTTTTATCAAGTTCCGGAGGATAGCTCTCTTCCTGGTCGTCGTTCGCAATAATCTCAAAATTGACACCCAATCCTTTCAATAACATGTGTCTTCTCGGCGATTTGGAACCAAGAATTATCCGGTGGCTATTAATTTTATCAAGGACTTCCACTTAATAAATCAGATAATTGTTTAAAATTAAGTACCTGGAAACAAACGAGAATAAAATACCGCTTGCCATCATAAACTTTAAAATAATGCTAATTCGATGATATCCTGTTTTAGAATTTGCTTTATATAACAGAAAAAAAACAATTAACAAGGGAATGAGTTGAAGAGGAATAAGATATAACAATACTATTTTGTATGGCAAATGAAAATGATATATATAATACAATCCAAAGGCAAAGAAGGCAATTAAACCATAAAGTATAATTTTTGTCCACCGGATACCTAATACAATCGGAAGGGTTTGCATGCCATACGCCTGATCCCCTTCAAAATCTTCGGTATCTTTCACAATCTCCCTGATAAGTGAAATAATAAATGCAAACATGGCAAATCCTAAAATCCAACCCACCAGGTGATTTGCATTTAATCCCATGGCATCGAGTATACCACCGAAATTACTACTTAGCAAAGGCAGTTCAAATAACAAAACCATGATGGGCACCATGGCTGTTGCAACAGAAACCACCAGATTTCCAATGATTAATTGTCTTTTATACGTGGTTGAATAGAACCAAAGGATTCCGCTTCCAGCAATAAACAATAAACTCAGATACAAAACATGAATTATAAATGAGAGGTATAATCCGGCCAATATGGCAACTCCACTAAAGATAATATGAAATACCATCGCCCAGCGTCTGTTAATCAATCTGCCAACAATTACAGTTTCGGGGTGGTTAACCATGTCGGTTTTCTGGTCAAAATAATCGTTTATAACATAACCTCCGGCGGTAAGACATACAATTGAAAGAACAAGAAGAAAAAATCCCTGATTACTTAGCTGTAGTTCAAATCCATTGATGTTCAACATTGGATCGATTATACAATACCGCATTAAAAATAGAGTAGCAGCTACCATAATCAGGTTTGGTAACCTTATCATTTTAAAGAAAGACCAAATATGATTTGTAGAAACTACCATTGTATTGCACCCTCTATCATCCATTTATTATGTAACCGGAGTACCTGTTCGATAACATCTCTGACACAACCATGACCACCGTTTTTGTCAGAAATATAGCTTGAGATTTGTTTGATTTCTTCAACTGCATCCGATGGACATGTCGGTATCCCCACTTTCTTCATGATCTCATAGTCAGGCAGATCATCTCCCATATAAAGTATATTCTCATGGTTCAATTGATATTTAAACCTGAAATCTTCATAGTCCTGTAATTTATCTGTAGATTTTAGATAGATATCGGTAACACCAAGATATAAAAATCGTTTTCTGATAACATCCGAATTACCCCCGGTGATCACTGCTACAGGATACCCTTGTTTGACGCAATATTGAACTGCATAGCCATCCTTAATATTCATGCTTCTGATAAATTCACCTTCGGGATATAAATAAACCGAACCATCGGTAAATACGCCATCAACATCAAAAGCAAAAGCTTTTACATGCATCAGATCTTGCTTATAATTACGTAATTCGGTCATATGAGTAAATTATAACATTTCGCAAATTTAGAATTCTATGTGAATTAATTCTGAATACTTCTAGACAAAAGGGTATAAATTTCTTTTAAAAGTGGTTCTTTTTCAAGAATTTTTAAATGTTTTTCCATCAATTTAAAATCTTTACGAACAGCAGGACCGGTTTGAGCCTCTTTTGGTTTCATTTCCATTGCTTTCTGTGAAGTTTCCATAATCAATGGCTGTAAAAGCAAGAAATCAAGTTTCTCAGACTGCATTAAATGTTCTGCAATAGCATACATATGATTGGTAAAATTACATGCAAATACAGCTGCAAGATGCAGTTTTGCTCTTGTTACTGAATTTACTGCAATAACTTTCTGAGAGATTAATTCTGCCAGATTTGAAATTCTTTTTTGATTTGTGTCTGAATTTCCTTCGATAAAGATGGGTATTTCATTAAAATCAATTTCCCTGTTTTTGGAAAAAGTCTGCAATGGATAAAGTACCCCATAATTTGTAAAATATTTTTCAAAGACCGAAATGGATGTTGTTCCTGATGTATGAACAATCAATTGATCTGTTAAGTTAAGTTTTTTGATTACATCTTCTATGGAATCATCAGATACAGATATAATATAGATATCGGCATTGGTTTGAATTTGATTCAGATCAATGGTAAATGGTGTACGCAATTCGTTCGCAAGTTTTTGAGTTGATCTAACTGATTTACCGATTATTTGTAAAATTTCAATAGTATTCTTAAGCAATACCTTTCCCAAATGCCAGGCAACATTACCTGAACCGATTATAACTGCTGTTTTTATTTTATAAGACATTAATAGGGTAGTTCTGCTTAAAATCGAACTATACTAATAGTTTAATTTAATAAGTTTTGCAGGTTCATCTTCATTACCGCCTATCTGAGTTACCAGGCTAAACAGGTCATAATATTTGACTTCAATATAAAGCAGGTATCTTTGAACGGTATTTACAGTGTTAGCGGATTTAAAATTCGGATTGATTCTCAGACTTGCCATAATGACATACTGTACATGATTTTGTCTTAGTTTATTCAACAAGGTATCAGGCACCACTCCATAATAAGGTTGATTTTCCTTATGAAGAATAGTTAAAAGTGTATCTGCCTGATAATGCGTAATACCATAACTATTCATTATACTTGCAAGAACAGTGGCTTCCTCCTTATTCGTCTGGCAAATACAATACAAATTATTCGACTGACCAATAAGTGCATCTACTGAGTGACGCAATAGCATTTGCGCTTGTGCAGGGATTTGTTTTGCATTCAAATCATTCATTGTATAGATACTTATAGTTTCTCCGGACTGCTTAATACGGTTCATCAAAGAATCGCCATCTTCTGTAGGAATACGGTAAATTCCGTAAAACTCTTTTCCTTTGGAATAAATAAATGACATAGAAGGCTTTCTGGAGGCTACAACAGCATCTTTAGGAAGATTTTTCCCAACCCATTCGCTCATTTTCAGAAAATTAACCCAATCGGGAGTGAAACCGTAGTACATATTGCCTTCGATATTTTTCGAAAGTATTTTCTGATTTATGGACGCTTTTTTTATGCTTTGTCCCAGGCATTTAAAAAAAATTAATACGAATAGAAATAGTAGTAGAGGATATAAAATCCTAAATTTTCTAATTTTGGAAAGTTCTTCAATTCCGAAAGAAAGGAATAAAATAATAAGAGGTATAAATACCACAATCAATCTAAGCTGTCCCCATGATTGATTCAATGTAATAAAAGTTGTGAATATCGAAATTCCAAGGTAGACACCCACAAATAACATCCATTTGTGCTTTCTGAATGCAAAATAGAGTCCGATAAGAAAAATAATTATGAGTATAATAGCCGGCAAGTAGGAAGTTTCAACTTTACTTGGATCACGGAGCCCAATAGATGCAAAGAAATGACGGGAAAAATACATTTTAATATTGGCAAGGAAACGGGTTACCATACCTGAAAAGTCCTCCACTCCTTTTGCAGCGTTATAGGGATCTTTCAGAAGTATAAATTCCTTTTGTTGTGAAATAGCTGATTTTTCAATTCCCCAGTGAAACCTTTTATAAAGTTCAAAACCATAAGAAAATATCAAATAACTCAATGCTGAGTATATAACAGCATAAAACTTCTTATTTAAGATAAAATATATTATTACCGATAAAACGAATGTTAGTCCAATATTTCTTGTAATTGCAATTAGAAACATCAAAAACCCGGTTGAAATCCACAAAGGCCATTTGTCCAGGTAGTTTAATTTATTTTCTGTGATGGAATCAAAGAGTTTGAATATAATAAAGAAAGAGAGAGATTGAAGGAACATGAATAGCGCTTCGCTATATGTTTGACTGCTGAAGAAAAGAATATTTGCGCTAACGGATATAATCAGCATTGTAAAAACTAGTAAAGTGGAATTGATTCTGTTTTTAAAAGTCAGGTAGAAAAAAATAAGATGACCTAAAATGAAAAGAAAAGAGAATATTTTGAGAATTACCATATTAACTCCAAATATGAGTACTGGTAAGGACATCAATATGGAATAAAACTCACCGTGAAATGTCGGAAAGCCCTTTCCTTTCATAAATCTGTAAGCCATCTCGATATAGCCGGAGTCATCTCCTCCCTCATTTATTTTTACATCAAAGAGGTAAATCCCTAAAACGACAGTCAATATTAATGAAAGAATAAAAAAGAGCGATTTTCTTTTACTGAAATATCTTTCAACAGAAATGTGAAAACCTTTTTCCTGTGGTTGTTCTTGTTGAATATCTTCCGGCTTGGTTTTACCTGATTTTTGAGCCTGATTAACCGCTTTTACAGAATGAGGTTTTTTGAATTTGTTTTGTTTTTTCGGGGCCATATATCTGGTGTTTAGGTATAATCTTGCAGAATTTCTGCTAAAATAATCATTTTGATTAACTCTACATTATATTGATCCCGAACTGTAAAGGCCGATTAAATTATTTTATTAAATTTGAGGCCTTCAAACAAATAAACTTAGTAATAATTATTAAAACATGCCCTTTTCAACAACTGATCAGTTAAAGCAGCATTATGACAATCTTGCCGATAAAAGAAATAGGTATTTAAATCGCAACAGGTATTATCATAAATCTATTCTAAAATTTTTTAGAATGGTTATTCCAAAACATTCCAACGTATTGGAACTTGGATGTGGAACAGGCGATCTAATCGGAAAACTGGATACATTGTATGGCGTAGGTGTTGATATCAGTAGCGAAATGATAAAAGTAGCTGAAGAAAAATATCCTTCTGTTAAGTTCATATGTGAAGATGCTGAAACATTTGTTACCGGGGAGAAGTTTGATTATATCATTGTTTCCGGGATTGTTGAAACAATAGAGAACATTCAGATACTGCTGGAAAAAGTTAACAAATGGACCACCACTGATACCCGTATTTTTATTGATTTTTACAATCCTTTGTGGTATCCCTTTATAAAGATTGGAGAAAAGATTGGTCAAAAAATGCCGGAGAAAATTAAGAATTGGCTATCTGTTGATGATATAGATAATTTTTTATACGTATCAGGATATCAGGTTATTAAAAGAAAATTCCTATTGCTATTTCCTAAATATATTCCTCTTATTTCCTATATTCTAAACAAATTCATAGGAAATCTTCCCATCATCAGAAGGTTGTCTCTTAACAGCGTGGTGATTGCGAGACCTTTGAGACCAAAAGAAGATGCTCAGAACAAAATATGTTCTGTTGTTATTACATGTCGCGATGAAGAGGGAAATATTGAAGGTCTTGTGACAAGAATACCTAAAATGGGTAAAAACACAGAAATAATTTTTGTTGAAGGACATTCCAAAGATAATACGGTTGCAAAGATTCAGGAGATGATTGAAAAATATCCTGAAAAAGACATTAAAATGCTTAAACAAAAAGGAATAGGTCAGGGTGATGCATTCAGATACGGTTATGATGAAGCTAAAGGTGATTTTGTTATCTGGCTTGAGGCTGATCTTACCACACCCCCTGAGGAAGCAATCCACTTTTGGGATGCCTATATTAACAACACGGGTGAATATTTGAACGGAAGCCGGTTTATTTATAAAATGAAAAAAAGTGCAATGCCATTGTTTAACTTTCTGGGAAATCGTTTTTTTGGTGTGCTATTTACTACATTGCTTAAACAAAGATTTACTGATACACTTTGTGGATTCAAAGGCATATCCAAAAGAAACTATATTAAAATCAGGGAACAGATAGATTATTTTGGCGATTTTGATCCTTTTGGTGATTTTGAACTCATTTTCGGAGCTATAAAAAACAATCTGAAAGTTGCGGAGATTCCCGTTCATTATCACCCGAGACAATATGGTGAATCAAAAGCTTATGGACAATCATTTTTCAGTTTCATGAAACATGCATGGTTATTATTACGCATGAGTTTTATTGCTTTTAGAAAGTTTATCATTTCATGATGTATACTCTTTTCTATAAAAAAGTACTGATTGTAATCTGAGAGCTTGAGGTTTGTAAGAACCGAATTAAATTTATTCAATTTTTAATTGAGATGTACGAGTTGAAATTAAGTTAATTAAAAAATCAAACTATGGCTTATAAAATATTCCAGATTCAGCCCTTTTTTGATAACGCCGAAATTAAGAACCTGAAAAAAGCAATTAAGACAGGATGGGTGACAGAAGGGCCTTTTTCGCAGGAGTTTTTATCGTTAATTAAAGAATTTACAGGTGCCAAATATGCAGTGCTTGCCAATAATGGTACGTTGGCGCTCTTTTTATCTTTACTTTCAGTTGGTATTAAAGAAGGAGACGAAGTGATCGTACCCGACTTTACCTTTAATGCTTCTGCCTCCTCCATTACTTTTACCGGTGCAACACCTGTTTTTGTAGATATTAATACGGATGATTTACAGATGGATGTGACAAAGATTGAAAAGGCAATTAGCAAGAAAACCAGGGCTATTATGCCTGTGCATATTTATGGACAGGCCTGCGATATGGATCCGATTCTGGAAATAGCGAAAAAATATAACCTGTTAGTGGTGGAAGATGCGGCACAGGGATTTGGGGTTTTTTATAAAGGGAAGCATACCGGAACCATAGGCGATTTGGGGATGATTTCATTTTTTGCCGACAAGACTATTACAACAGGCGAGGGAGCTGTTATTCTTACAAATAATGAAGAAATTTTCAATAAACTTAAAATGCTCAGGAATCAGGGAAGACCTAATAGTGGTACTTTTATTCATCCCGAATTGGGTATGAATTTTCGCATGACCGATCTTCAATGTGCTCTGGGAGTTGCCCAGATTAAAAAATTCAGTATCATAGAGAAAATAAAACAAAGAAATCATAAACTTTATGAGGAGTATCTGGAGCCTGTAAAAGAGATTGATTACGTCAAGGTTAATAATTTTTCCACGTTTGTGCCTTTCAGAGTTAATATCAAGGTTCCTCATCTTGAAGAGTTGATTAATTATCTCGAAAACAAAGGTATACAGACCCGACGAATGTTTTACCCACTTCACCGGCAACCATGCTTCAACTATTTGAAATATGAAGAAAAGGAGTTTCCGGGAGCAAATGAAGCTTATGCAAAAGGAATGTCTTTGCCAATTCATTGTGGATTGAAAGAGAAAGATATAAAGTATCTTTGTCAGAGAATTATTGAATTCTATAAAAGCTAAATTATATGTATTTTAAGTTAGTTTATGATCATAGGTTTTTCTCATTTTTAACCCAAATTGATGGTATAACTGCGTTTCAAAGAAGGCTGTTCAAATTAATATCAATTTTTATTAAATTTTATCTTATCAAGTTACCATTAGTATTGGTTGAGCGGTTGATAGCATTAATATTAATATTACCAATTCCTATCTATTCAAGTATTATTTATGTGTTTATTAAATCTTTCAATGGATTTTTCGGATACTATATCAGGGCAATTTATTACAGTTCAAAAGCTAAAAAATGGAAAGGAAATATTCTAATAGATGAGGATGTGGTTTTAGAAAATATTGGAAAGTACGAAATTGATGAATTTGTGATGATTGATAAAAAAGTTATGATATGTGCTGATAAAGTTAAAATTGGAAAAGGAGTACATATTGGTATGGGAACCATAATAGCCAAAGGTGGTGAAGTAATATTTGAAGATTTCTCAGCTACAAGTTATAGTAGTGTCCTTGTTGCATCATCTGATAGTACTTCAGATGGATACCGATTTGGACCAATGGTTCCAACCATTCAGAGAAAAGTCACAAAAGGGAAAATATTACTAAAAAAGAATTCATGGGTAACTTCAAATGTAGTTATATTACCTAATACTGTTATTGGAGAAGGCAGCATAGTGTCACCAGGTTCAGTTATAAACAAGAACACCAAAGATTGGAAAATCAGATTGTTAGATGTGAGAAAGACATACATGGACAGAGAAAAAATAAAATTCTCCGAGCCTGAATATTGATTTAAATTATGGTTAACTACTTGGCGCTATAACCTCCGTCTATAATAATCTCAGTGCCTGTAATCCATTTAGAATTATCTGAAAGCAGGAATAAAACCAGATTATCTATATCAATTGGTTCGCCGAATCCCAGTGGATAATCTTTTATCAATTCATTGTATGAATCTTCCGGAATTGAGTCAAAGGTTTCTTTAAGCATCTCTGTTTTAACAATACCAGGTAACACAACATTACAACGCACTTTCTTTGATGCCAGTTCTAAAGCCATAGCTTTTACGCTGCTTGTTAAAGCTGCCTTACTGGCACAATAACCAACAATACCTTCTTTACCTAGCTTTCCCATTACAGAACTTAAAAAAACAAAACTTCCTCCAGATTCACTAATGTAGTTCTTTTTTGAAATAATTCTTGCAAACTCAAATCCAGATATTACATTAATATTAAATAATTGCTGGTAATATTCCGGTTTCATATTTCTAAAAGGAATTATAAATTTAATTCCTGCTGAGTGGACAAATCCTGAGATCTTACCAAGTTTTTGAACTGAAAGATTAATTACCGCATCTAATTCAGAATAATTCGTAATATCCAAAGAAAAAACAAGATGATTGCCTTGATTCATCCTGGTTAGCGTCTCATGAAGTCTTTCTTGATTCCGGGCAATTAAAATTATATTGGCATCGTATTTGCTTGCCTCTATGGCTATCTGTCGGCCTATTCCTGAAGAAGCTCCTGTAATAACAATATTCTTTTTTGCAAGTGTATTCAATCTTCAAAATTTTCTAAACCGACTAATTCCATTAAGTCCTTTACTCTTACAATTGTATTTAGTTGTTGAGCAGTAAACTTCTTTCCAAATTTTTCATCACAAAACGCAATTACGGATAAAATTGCCATCGAATCATATCCCTCAATAGTTTTAAGGTTTGTATTTTCACTAAGATTATCTGCTTCCAGTTCCAAATAATCAACAAGTTCGTTATAAAAATCTTTTTTTTTCATTTTAAAATATAATATGTTATTAAATTTCAATAATTGTAGCTCCCCATGAATATCCGACACCAAACCCACATAATAGTACCTTATCACCCTCTTTTATTTTCTGTTCATTCAATGCTTTTTTCAAACCAATTGGAATCGTTGAAGAAACAGTATTACCTGTATCAAGCATATCTGAAAAGAATTTTTCTTCAGGGATTTTAATTTTCTTTCTTAAAAAATCAATCATGTATTTATTAGCTTGATGGAATATTACATAGTCTATTTCATCCATAATTAAGTTATTCTTTTTTAAAACATTCTCAAAAGCAATTGGGACTGCTTCAATAGTAAAATTAAAGATTTCCGGACCATTCATATAAAGACAATTTGCATTTGAGATATCTCCACTTTCATTGCTAACATCAACAATATCCTTTTGTTTTGGATTTTTTAAAGCTCCATTTGGAACAATAAGATTATTCATTCCGCCACCATCAGTTCCCAGTTCAAATTCATGGATAAATTCCTTATCATTTTTTTCAATAATTGTAACAGCTGCGGCATCACCAAAAATTGTTCTATTACCTAAATCTTTAGGATGGATATGTTTTGTATATGTTTCACTTGTTATTAGGAGAACACTATTGGCAATATTTGAATTAATCAATCCTTTTGCAATCGCTAATCCATATATATATCCGGAACATCCAAGATTAAAATCAAAGGCACCTGTGGAATTTTTCAATTCAAGTTTTTTTTGCAAAACACAAGCTGATGTAGGTAAAAAATAATCCGGACTTTGCGTACATAAAATTAAAAAATCTACTTTTTCCTTATCATAGTTTTTAAAAAGAATATTAGATGCTTTATAAGCCAAATCCATAGCTGTTTCATCTTCAGATACAACATGGCGCTGCGCAATACCAAGCTTCTTTTCAATCTTCGCCGATTCCCATCGGTGAAATTCTTCCTCAAGCTGGTTATTAGAAACAACCTTTTCTGGCAAGTGATATTCAATTTTTATAATCTTACTTCCCATCTACGTTTTAATTGATAATTTTTGTATAACAAACGAAATTAATAATAATATTTTCCCTGATCTGTTATTCTAATAATTCACTAATTTCTCAATTTTAAAAATATTTTCAATCTAAAAAACAATTTTTTATTTCTTTTTCATGAAAAAATATCAGAATCCACCTGTAATTATTATATTGCAAATTATTTATAGACTTTAAATTTAATCAGTTATTATTAATAATTATAATCTCAATTTGAAATGAAAATTCTTGTTACAGGTGGTGCAGGCTATAAAGGGATTATATTAACTACCAGACTACTAGAAAATGGATACAAAGTTACCATCCTGGATAATTTTATGTATGGATATGAACCTGTTTTACACCTCGTTAAAAATAAAAATCTTACCATTGTTAAAGCTGATATTAGGAATAAAATTGAGAATCTGAATAAATACGATATTATATTTCATCTTGCTGGAATCAGCGGTTATCCGGCATGCGCTGCAAATCCACATTCTGCACATCTAATAAATGTTCAGGCTACCAGGAATATATTAAGAAATCTGGGCAAAAACCAATTTATTATATATGCTTCAACTACCTCATTTTATGGCCGTTCTGGAGAACCTTGCAATGAGGAAACACCTATAACTCCATTTAGTGTCTATGCCAATACCAAATACATGGCTGAACAAATAACCATGGAAAAAGAAAACGCTGTTGCATTAAGATTTGCCACAATTTTTGGATTCAGTCCTAAAATGAGAATCGATCTTATGGTAAACGACTTTGCATATAAGGCTGTTAAAGAAGGTGTTCTGGTACTATTTGATAGTTTTGCTAAAAGAACTTTTATGCATATTGGGGATGCAGCAAGGTGTTATATGTTTGCCATGGATAATCACGACAAAATGAAAGGAAGTATTTATAATGCCGGGGGAAATCATCTGAACTATTCAAAACTTGAGATAGCCAATATGATAAAAGAAAGAGTAAACTATAATATTATCGATTCAGAGGTACAGGATAAAGACCTGAGGCATTTTATTGTAAACTTCGACAAAATAAAAAAGTTGGGTTTCAAACCTGAAACATCTGTTGAAGAAGGAATTGACGAGCTTCTAAAAGTCTATGAGTTTTACGAATATTATTCGCATTTTAAGACGATTTAATGTTAACTCATTAAAAGTTCATTTTTTTGTCATTGGTTATTAAATTTCATAATATTTTAATAGCCACCTGGTAATAATTGTTCACTCCTCCCAAAACTTTATAATTTATATAAAATGATGATGTCCAATCGATAAATGCTTTGTATTCATGTAAAGGAACATTAAATTCATCGAAGAAAATAATATCATTTTTTTTAATTACATGAGAAAGAGTGGTTAAAACAAACAATGTGGATGAATAAAGATCAGCATCCATGTGAATCACTTTTCTTTTGTCAGAAGAATACGATTTAAGAAACTCAGGTACTGTTTGTTGGAATAAGCCCTGATAAAATTTACATCTCAAATCATTAAGTTTAGGAGGATGATTATTGTTTGCCATATCTCCTTTTTTAAAAGGGCCCCAGTCTTCCGGCAAGCCCGTAAATGTGTCAAAACCAAAAAATCTTGCATCTTTATTATTAATCCTGTTAACCCACCACTTAAATGATAAACCTTTAGATACTCCAAATTCGAGATAATCAATATTCGATCCAAGCTTTTCTTTTTCAATTACATAATCGTATAATTCATAACGTTTAGTATAATCAAACTTTGCAGTATAAAAGTCTGAATAGTTGATCTTTCTGTGTCTGACAATCCATTTGGAAAGTTTTGCCATTTGTGCAAAAAAAATAAAAAGTGATGACGGGATTAACCAATCAATTCTAAGCTTGAAAAAGATACCTTTGGCCTTACCTCTGAATCTGCGAAGCTTCATATTTAATAATGATATTATAAACGATTAGAATAAAATATTTTTATTTTTAAGTATTAATATAATTCAATTTGTCCATTTACAATTAATGGAAACGCAATTTATATTTTATCACGCAACATTTACTCTAATTATCAGAAAAACTTTGTAATATTAAATAAAAATGAAAAGTCTGATTATTATACCCATATCATTTATTTTATTTCTATGCTCTTGTGAAAATTATAAATATCACCTTGATAAGAATAAATTATATATTTTTCAAGTGGGAGATACCCTCATTTATAAAAGTAGAATTTCGTCTGATACATTTATTGTTGCTGTGAATGATAGAGGTATGAGACTTGAATCTGATGAGTTGTATTATGAAACACAAATAGTATACATACATGAACTAACCGGAGATTGTAAGGATAGTACTTTAAATTATTGTTCAGTAATGATTATTCGCAATGACGTTGAAGAATCGGTTTCTGTTTCATTCCGGAATATGACTTTTCACTTGGACAAGGATACGTTTGACATTGTAAATTATAATATTGGAAATAAAACGCTTAAAGGAGTATATGAAGTCAAATTTTCTTCTCTGGGTAAAGAGAATGACAAGGAAATAAAGACTTTTTATTATACTTATAAATATGGAATAATCGCATATGAACTTTTAACAGGCGAGCTGTTTGAATTAGAAGAAAGATATTTTACAGAGTAATAATACTAATGTTTTATGATTCAAATAACTTGTTCATTGTTAATTATATCAAAGTTATGAAAATAGTCTTGTTATTATTGACAGCTGGGATTATATTAGTTTCCTGTGAAAAACAATCATATTATTATCTTCAGGGGGATACCAGTATATTTAAATATGGTGATACTTTGATATATAACAGCGACCAAAAAAGTGATACTTTCCTTATTGTTGAATCCAGGGTTTCATTCAAAGTATGGGATAATAGAACATATATTCAGCAATATGATTTCACGAGTTATGAAATTACTTATAATTGTCCTGACTCTGGTACATTTGAATGTGGTCCTTATAGCTTCACCAGATATGCCGACAGAGAAAATATAAGATTTTATTTCAGGGATATTGATGGGAATTTTGAAATAACTAATAATTCATTCAATATCTCTATCGATAATAAAACAATCAGATATGTTTTTATGTGTGAATATCCAGTACCTGATATACTAAAAGACAGAGATGTTAAGAAGGTATATTATACTCACAAATATGGTGTTATCGCCTATGAGCTTTTTACAGGAGAGTTATTCAAGCTGGATAAGAGGTATATTGATTGAATATCAAACAGGTATTAAAATTATTTATGTTTTTTTATTGTCTTCAGGATGTTAAGGCTTTGATGAATTAATGGTAAATAATTTCTTCAATTTTATCAATAAACTCTTTTACCGGAACCATTAACCGTTTTACTACTTCTTCTTCAAAGTCAAACAAGTCGTCATAATCTCCTTTGTGCCTGTAATCTGCAAGCATACTATATGTTTTTGCCAGTTCTTTTGAAATAATTCCATTAAGAACAAATTCTTCTCCCAATTTTTGTTTAACCCCATTGTGTGATTTTACCTCTATACCCGCATTTAGCAGCAGTGCAATAGTTGCATAAAAAGCCGAATAATACAACCTGTTTATACTTGAGTTTATGCTTCCTCTTTCCAACAGGTATATAGCATCCTGATATGTTTCTCTTGCTCTTTTAATTCTATATTTTATATTCTCCTTTTTCAATTTTCTAAATCTTTATTCCTTCGCTTATTACATTGATAAACAATGGAGAAATCGATCTTTTTTGCTGAAAATCAGACCTGGAATATATCAATAATGAGATCACTTGCCCTGATGCTAATTCAATATCATATATAGGATCATGCAATTCTTTCTCATAATCAAAGGTTATTTTCTCTTTCGGTGTAATAACGAGAATATCCCAATCAGAGTCTTTTCGATTATCACCCCGGGCTCTGGATCCATAAAGATATATTTCTGCATTAGGATCTTTACTGATAATACCAGATTTAATTATATTTAAGAAATCGAGTTTTTCCATAAATCAAAGATATCAAAAAAACTTTAAGCATCGGATATTGCTATAATCCAATTTATTATTCATTTCATTTGTACAGTTATTAAGAAAATGTAATATTAATGAACCTTGAGCTTTTGCAGTCAGATGTTGGTAAAAACACAGACCTGTTGCAGAGTGGCATATTCACTGATAATCTGGTTTATACCTTGCATCCTAATGGCTACCAGTTGGAAAAAAAAAGGATTACATTCAGCTGTCAATTATGAAGCATTATTTATGCCGGGTATCAAGTCAAAAGCTCTGAATTTGCTGCTTAACCCAAAGACAGTTTTAATACTTTATATTGTTTTTTCTGTGGCGGCCAGTACACAACTGGTTTTGCTCGGGGGCAAAACTTTCCAGGAAGGTGGCAGAGGATATACCCACTATAATAATTATGTTATTTTTAAATACTCTTTTCACCACCTGGTACAGGATAAAGATCTTTATATACAGCATCCCGAAGATCAATACGACCTTTTTAAATACAGCCCTTCATTTGCGCTGGCATTTGGCATTTTTGCAGCCTTACCCGATTATCTTGGCCTTCTGATGTGGAACCTCATAAATGCGCTATTCCTGTATTTCGCCATATTCTCTTTGCCCAAAATAAACACCAAAGCAAAAGTCTCTATGTTACTGGTTATTATTATCGAATTAATGACTTCAATGCAGAACACACAATGTAATGCGCTGATTGCAGGCCTGATAATCATGACATTCGTGTTGCTTGAACGCGATAAACATTTCCTGGCCACCCTATGCATTGTATCTACAATATTCATTAAGGTCTTCGGTGTTGTGGCAATTGCTTTGTTTATTTTCTATCCGAAAAAGACAAAGCTTATTTTATATACCTTATTCTGGTCTGCATTTTTTATATTACTTCCACTTGTGGTGGTAGATTTTGCTCAGCTTAAATTCCTCTATTCAAGCTGGTTAAACTTGCTTATCAACGATCATTCCGTATCTGACGGAGTTTCTGTAATCGGATGGCTTAAGACGTGGTTTAATTAAAATATTTCAAAAGGACTGGTTGTGATAATAGGCGCTGTAATCTTCTGTTTACCCTTGCTCAGAATTAATCAATACCGCAATTATTCCTTCCGGTTATTGACTCTATCTTCGGTTCTGATATGGATAATCATTTTTAATCACAGGGCAGAGTCAGCCACGTTTATTATCGCCATGAGTGGAGTGGTTATCTGGTATTTTTCCCAGGAAAGAAAAACTGAAAATCTTGTTTTACTAATCCTTGCAATTATTTTTACAACATTATCTCCTACTGATATCTTTCCCAAATACATAAGAATTAATTTTATTAAAAAGTTTGCTCTTAAAGCTGTCCCGTGTATCATTATCTGGTTTAAAATTGTATATGAACTTTTGATATATAAATTTACTACTCTTCCAATTAAAGAGAATACAACGGGTCGTATAAAGGAATAATTTTAATCATGTAATTTTCACTTTCCTGCGATCAGCTTGTTCTTTATCTAAACCAAATATTGCCTATATTTGTCCTTCAAATTGTCAGTCCAATGCCCGGGAAAATTAAGACAGGATATATTCAAATGGTATGCAGTTCAGATAAAGCCGAAAATATCCGGAAGGTTTCTAAACAGATTGCTAACCTTGCATCAAAGGGTGCACAGATAATCTGCTTACAGGAGCTTTTCAGTACTTTGTATTTCTGCTATACAGAAGATCATGCCAATTTCTCACTAGCTGAATCAATCCCCGGAGAATCAACAAAACATTTTGCAGATCTGGCTAAAAAATATCATATAGTTCTGATATTATCTTTGTTTGAAAAAAGAACCAAAGGCCTATACCATAATACGGCTGCCGTAATTGATGCAGATGGTACTCTTCTTGGAATTTACAGAAAAAGCCATATCCCGGATGATCCCGGATTTCATGAAAAATTTTATTTTACTCCGGGCGATACCGGTTACAAGGTTTTCAAAACAAAATATGCAACCATCGGCGTGTTAATCTGCTGGGATCAATGGTTTCCTGAAGCTGCCAGAATTACCAGCCTGTTGGGAGCAGAGATAATTTTTTACCCGACAGCTATTGGTTGGGATATCAATGAAAAAAGCGAAGCAATTAATCTGGAACAATTGCAAGCCTGGAAAACCATTCAGCAGGCCCATGCTATTGCGAACGGAATTCATGTGGTGGCTGTGAACAGGGTAGGGGTGGAATCCGGCACCAATTTCTGGGGAAACTCATTTGTCTGTAATCCCTTTGGCACGTTAATTTATGAATCTCCGGCCGATAAGGAGGATTCTCCGATAATCGAGATTGATCTCAGTCAAACCGAATATTACCGTACCACATGGCCTTTTTTACGCGATCGGCGGATTGATAATTACGGTTCAATTCTTAACCGTTTTAATGACTAATTCCAATGGATGATCTTAAATCGTCAGGTTATTATTTTCCTGCCGAGTGGCGCCGGCATGAGGCCACGTGGCTTACATTTCCGACTCATGAAGAATCATTTCCCGGAAAGATGGATGATGTAATTTCTCCTTACATGAATTTTATTAAAACCATCTCGCGGGGTGAAAAAGTCAGAATAAATGTACATAATGAAGAGGTTAAGAGCAGAGTTATTGATTTATTGGAGAAAAACGATATTGATGAAAATACTATCGAACTGTTTATTCATCCCAGCGATGATGTTTGGTGCAGGGATCACGGCCCGGCTTTTCTTATCAATCCTGCTGCACTAAAGGATAAAAAAGTAATTGTTGACTGGGAATTCAATGCCTGGGGTGGGAAGTATCCCTATGAGAGTGATAATGCAATTTCCGGACTAATCGCACAAAAGCTGGGTTTAAGATCTTTCAGACCAGGAATTATTATGGAGGGCGGAAGTATAGAGGTTAATGGTGCAGGAACCCTGATTACTTCAGAGGCATGTTTACTTAACAATAACAGGAATCCCAAACTGAATCGGTTACAGATAGAGCAATATTTAATGAATTATTATGGAGTTGAACAAATCCTTTGGCTGACGGAAGGAATTGCCGGAGATGATACGGATGGACATATCGATGATTTAACCCGTTTTGTCCATGAAGATACAGTAATCACCATGATTGAGCCCGATGTCAATGATATGAATCACATTCCGTTAGCTGAAAATCTGAATCTTCTTAAAACATTCAAGCTGTTGAATGACAAATCACTAAATATTATTGAAATGCCAATGCCTGATCCTGTGTATCATGCCGGACATCGGTTACCTGCATCTTATGCCAATTTCTATATATGCAATCATGCAGTAATTGTCCCGACTTTTCGGTGCAACAACGATAAAACTGCTCTTGATATTTTTAATCAATTATTTAAAGACAGAAAGGTAGTTGGCATTGACGCCACTGATATTGTCTGGGGATTTGGGAGTTTTCATTGTCTCAGCCAGCAGGAACCAAGTGTCTGAATGAGGGGATTGATTGAGAAGTAGCAGTGGCAGAAGCAGTGGCAGTTGAGGAAGCAGAAGTTTTCACCCGCAACTCTGAACCAACCTTCACTGAAGTTTCGGTTGGCAAGCCCGGAACTTGAAACTTGGAACTAGGAACTCGGAATTCGGAACTTTGAACCCGAAACTTGGAATCAAACTTCACTGAAGTTTCGGTGGGCAAGCCTGAAACTTGGAACCCGGAACCCGCAACCCGGAACTCTTACAACTTCTCGTCATCAATTCTTCTAATCTTATAATTAAGATATGCAATGGTAACCGATACAATAGGATTTATAATATTAAAGAAGCAATAAGGTAAATAGGTAAGCGTAGCCACCCCCAAAACCTTTGCCTGCGTTGCTCCACAAGTATTCCATGGTACCAGAACAGATGTCAGGGTGCCTGCATCTTCGAGCGTACGGCTCAGAACTTCCGGTTTCAACCCTCGTTCGCGGAAAGTTTTAGCATACATCCTGCCGGGAACTACTATGGAAATATACTGATCGGAAGCAGTAAGATTAAAAAATATACACGTGGCTATAGTTGAGGCAATTAGCGAACCTGTGGAATGGGCAAACTTTACAACTGATTTTGAAATGCGTGTCAGTAAGCCGGCAGCTTCCATAGATCCTCCAAAAACCATTGCAGAAATGATGAGCCATACAGTATTTAACATACCTGCCATACCGCTTGTAGAGAAGAGTTCATTTAGAGTTGCATTGTCTGTTTTAATAGAAATTCCACCGAACATCGATTTCATAATGATGCTGTACGATGCCTCAAATTTGTTCAATCCTTCTGTGTTAAGCTGATTTATCACCTGAGGTTGAAATATCAAAGCAGCAGCGGCTCCCAAAAGGGTCCCTGCCAATAGTGCAGGAAGCGCCGGTACTTTCTTGACAATAATCACAATTAAGATAACAGGTACCAGTATGAGCAACGGATTCAGGTTAAAGCTATTTTTAATAGATGCGAGCACAATATCAACATTTTTGTCAGCGAGTGCATAATTTGAATTTAATCCGATGATGAGGAAAATGATCATGGTAATGATAATACTAGGTGTGGTGGTAATCACCATATATCTGATATGAGTAAACAGATCGGTACCCGCAACCGCAGGAGCCAGGTTGGTTGTGTCAGATAGCGGAGACATCTTATCTCCAAAATAAGAACCTGAAATAATAGCTCCCGCCACTAGTCCTTCATGCATACCTAAAGTTTTGCCAATCCCTAATAGTGCAACCCCGATGGTTGCAATAGTAGACCAGGAGCTTCCTGTAACCAGGCTTACAAGACAGCAAACAATCAATGCTGTAAAAAGAAATACAGATGGATGTATAATTTTCAAACCATAATAAATCATTAAGGGAACAATACCACTGATAAGCCATGTACCTGCTAGAGACCCTATCACTAATAAAATCAGAATTGAAGGCATGGCAGTATCAATACTTTTCATAATCGAATCACGAATCTTGCCCCATGAAATTTTAAGCCGGTAAGCAATAATTCCTGCAACGCAGGCTGAAAGCATAAGTATTATCTGATTGGAACCTGCCAGGGTATCATCTTTAAAGATTATTACATTTAAAGAAAGAAAGATAATTAGAAAAACGATAGGAATAAATGAGTGGAAAAGAGAAGGCTGTGGTTTAGGTTTCATATTGAATATCTTACAAGTGCAAAATAATAACTTTTTTGCAAGTATTTATTTTATTATAAGAAAAAGAACAGACGAAACGGAATGCGAATTGTAAATAGTTGAAATGTTTTAATAAATTTGATTATGGAATATCATGAGAAATCTGGATATCAAATCAAATTCGTATAAATGATTTTAGATTTACTTAAACATATTTGTAAATCAATTGACGAGGCAAATATTCGATATATGATCTCGGGAAGTATTGCCTTAAATATTTATACTATACCACGAATGACAAGGGATATTGATATTGTGATTGAACTCGAAGAAAATAAAGTAGATTTTTTTTTATCATTATTTCCAAATTGTTATTACAACAAGAATACAATAAGAAATGAAATCAGAAATCAGGGAATGTTCAATCTGATTGATAACACCACAGGCTTTAAAATAGATTTTATTATTCTTAAAAAATCTGAGTATTTCACAATAGCATTCAACCGTAGGAGAAAAGTCAGTGAATTTAATATTGATATTTGGGTAATAAGCCCGGAAGATTTAATAGTGGCTAAAATTATCTGGATACAACAATATCAAAGTGAAAAACAAACAAAAGATATTGAAAATTTATTGCTTCTTTCAAATATTGATAAGGAATATATAGAGAATTGGTGTGAAAAACTTAATCTGAATACCTATAATCTTCTGATAAATGAATGACACACCCAGAAATATTCTTTTGAAGCAATTCGAAATAATGAATTCTAAAACATTAAAAGAAAAGTTTGAGTGTCTATTCGAATTGACTGATTTGTCGCGAACAATAATCCAAAACCGTATAAAGGAAAGGAATCCTGATATTTCAGAGATTGAACTAAAGGTTGAACTTTTTAAAACTTTTTATCGGTTTGATTTTGATGAAGTAACTTTGAATGAAATTGCCAATCATATCAGGCAAAACCATATTTTTAATCAAAATCATTCTGAATAACAATATTTAACATTTCAAAAATTGTATTTAATTGAATTTGGTATAAATTTGATATCAATTAGATATATCAATGGAACTGGATTATAATTTTTTTGATCCCGATAATTTAATTTCCCCTTCAAAGGGTAAAATTTTAATATCTGAACCTTTTCTTCAGGATAATTATTTTAAACGATCCATTGTGTTTATTACCGAACATACAGCAGAGGGAACTGTAGGATTTGTGTTAAATAAGCCAGTCAATCTTCATGTGGATGAAGTGATAAATGATTTTCCCAAAACGGATGCTTTGGTATCGTTGGGCGGACCGGTTAATACAAATACGCTTCATTACCTTCATACTCTTGGCGATATAATTCCCAACAGTGTTAAGGTATTGGAAAATATATACTGGGGCGGTGATTTTGATGTTGTAAAAAAACTCATTGAATCAAAAAATCTCAATAAAGAAAATATACGATTTTTTCTTGGATATTCGGGCTGGCATGAGAATCAACTTGAAGAGGAGCTTTCTGAAAATGCCTGGGTTGTTGCCGAAATTGATCCTTTCGAAATAATGGCTCCAATGAATAAACATTTCTGGAAGACTGCACTTAAAAGAATGGGGAAGAAATATGAAATGTGGTCAAATTTTCCGGAAAATCCTCAAATGAATTGATTCCCAAATACAGCATCATTGAGGCTGTTTACCAACGATTTACATGCCTTATTATAATATCTTTTATTTCTGAAAGCTAAAATCCATCTTATACCATTGACGGCATTTGTAAGAAATGCCTCATCAGCAGCAACCAAATCTGAACTAGTGATAGCGCAATCATCATCAAGAACATAACCTCCTTTTCGTATAATATCAGAAATTACTTCCCGCATGATTCCAGGCAGACATCCTTCCTTCAACGAGGGTGTATAAAATTTGTCCCCTTTCAGTAGAAAAAGATTCGAACTGACAGATTCACATATCCGCTCTTTTTCATTCAGCAAAAGGCAATCGTCGAGGCTATGTTCATTCTTATAAATTCCGGCAAGCACAAACAACAATGAGCTTGTTGATTTCAACCTCGATAGAACATTTAAAGGCTTAAGAATTTCTGAAAAAATGTCAATGGTTAATCCAGCGGAATTCAGAGTATAAATATCTTTTTCAAGGAGTGAACTCTCAATCAGAAAAGATACCTGATTGGATTTGGGAGAATATAGACCCCCGCTATTTCTGAAAACGGTAAGCCTGACTCTGGCTCCCTTAAATTGCTTATTTCGGGTAAGGACTCCTTTGATATGCCTGATGAAATAATCCGCTCCGAAGAAATCAGGAATTTCCATTTTCACGACTTTCATTCCCTGCAAGAGTCTGCTAAGATGTTTTTCAAAAAACTGGGGTTCGGTACCATTTGCATGAATTGTTTCAAACAGTGCATCTCCATATAAAAAACTTCTGTTATTCGAATCCAGTAATGGCTTATCTGTTTTCAGGAAAGCGCCATTCAGACATACAAAATTAGATATATTCATCTTTTCCCATCTTCATATCAGAAAACTTACCTCCTAAGCAATTCAAAGATAAAATGATTGATTAGCCTGACATTTAGCAACAATGGAAAAATCAGACCAAACACCGCGCCTATTAAATGGGCATCGTGATTGATATTGTCGTTGTCTTTTTTACTCATAAACTGCGAATACACCAGGTATAATATCCCGAGAATAATACCGGGTACAGGGATTAAGGCATAGACATAGAGTTTTTCCCATGGATTGAAAAAAATATTAAAAAACAATACTGCGGACACTGCGCCCGATGCGCCAACCGAATTATACCAGGCATTGTCTTTGTGCTTAAATAGGCTTAACAATGAAGAAATAACAATTGCTCCAAGATAAAAACCGATATATACGACATTATGATATTTTATCAATCCGTCTGTTTCCAAAATCTTCATCCATCTTTCAGCTGAAGTACCAAACATAAACAGTACGAACATATTAACTATCAGGTGAGTATAGTTTACATGCAAAAAACCATGCGTAAGCAAGCGATACCACTCCTTTCGGTAATATATCTGATAGGCATTGAAATGAAGTTTTGAGAATAGTCCGGTATTTTGAAAACCTGCGATGGATACCAATGCGGTTACAATAATTATGGCTATAGTCATTATTCTTAGTATTAGATAGTGTTTATTGATACATTAATGTAAAATCTTGTAAATTAATTCTTTAAGTAAATCTCCCGGTGATGCTGAATTGTTGCCGGCTCCTTTCGATTTTAAATCATATTCACGTAACAAAGAAATAATATGTATGGTTTTACCTAACGAAAAACTCCTTGCTGCTTTTTGATAATCCCCAACAAAATAAGGATTAATTTTCAGAGATGCAGCTACACTGCCTTTTGATTTATCTGATAAATTATGGTATAGCAAAATTTTGCTGAAGTAATAGTACAATGAAGTAATAGTCAGTGTTATAGGATTGTTCTTCTGGTTTTTATCAAAATAATTAATAATCCGGTTTGCCTTAAGTACATCCTTAGTTGCGAGAGCATTCTGAAGTTCAAAATTATTATAATCCTTACTTATCCCAATGTTTTTCTCAATATGTAACGAGTTTATGGTTTTTTCATTTTGAGGTAACGTGAGAATTAACTTTTCAAGTTCGTTCACTATTTTGCCTAAATCATTTCCGAGAAACTCTCCCAGTAAAACTGCAGCAGCAGGTTGAATACTTAATTTTTTTTTTGAAAGGTATCCTGATATCCAATCGGGTATTTTACTATCGTACAATTTGTTCGATTCGAAAACAACAGCATTTTTTGTGATGGAAGTGTAAAGTTTCTTCCGTTTATCAAGCTTCTTATATTTATAGTTCAGTACAAGAATGGTTGATTTCAGAGGACTTTCCACATAGTAAATCAAATCATCAAAGTTTTTAATATTCTGTGCCTCCTTTACAATTACTACCTGGTATTTTGACATCATCGGGTATCTTTTGGAAGTATTGATAACCACAGCTGCATCAATATCATTTCCATAAAGTATCACCTGGTTGAAAGATTTTTCAGATTCTTCCAACGCATTTTTTTCGATATATTCTGAGATTTTATCAATATAGTATGGCTCATCACCCATCAGAAGATATATGTGATGGAAATTTTTATTCTGTAAGTCCGACAATAACTGTTCAAAAGTCATTTGATTAATCTTGTGTATACAAAGAAAACAAAAATAGTCGATTTCTGCCCTAAAAATTATTTTTAGTAAAAACCGGATCCTATATTTGCAATCATCTAAAAAGCAATGCAACAGCTCAATCTGCCTGAATTTCAGTTTAAATTACTGCAAGATGGTAAAAAACAACTTATTTATGATGAAATAAGGAAAAAGTATGTTACCCTAACTCCTGAAGAGTGGGTCAGGCAAAACTATATTAAATATTTGACGCTGGAACTGGAATATCCGCAAGCCCTTATTGGGATTGAATATGAAATTAAGGTTAACAAACTTTCAAAACGATGTGATGCTGTAGTGTTTTCCAGACATGGCAACCCTGTGATGATACTGGAATTTAAAGCTCCTGAAGTCAAACTTAGCCAAGAGGTATTTGATCAGATCGTTCGATACAATATCACTTTAAATGTGCGATTTCTTTTAATTTCAAATGGATTGAAACACTATTGCATGAAACTTGATTTTGAAAACCGGAATTATGAATTTCTTACGGGAATACCTGAATATAAGGAACTTTCAGTTTAAAGTCGGACTAATTTTTTGTAAAAATATCAGAAATCCGTTTGCCCAGGGATTTTTTCTCATCAGAATGACCATATCCGTAACCATATCCGTATCCGTAACCATACCCGTAACCATATCCATACCCATAACCATTTTTGGAAATTTTAACATCATTTATTACGAGGTTTAGATTGGTAAGATTTCGCTTCTCAATATCACTAATAATAGAAGAAAAGAGCGACTTTGGAGTGAAGCCATGTCTTATGACAAATATGTTGACGTCTGTATTTTTAACCAGCAATAATGCATCTGAAACCATTCCCACGGGAGGGGAATCAATAATAATAAAGTCATATCTTTTTTTAAGAATTTCGATTAATTCTATTGTTTTCGATGATGCTATCAGCTCTGTAGGATTCGGAGGGATCGGACCTGCAAGAATTGTATCCAGATTTAAGATGCCCGAGGGGAGAATAATATCTTCAAGTTTCGAGTTTCCACTTATGTATGTGCTAAGTCCTTCTTCACATTGTACATGCAAATACTGACTTAACTTTGATTTTCTGAGATCAAAATCCAGTAGAATAACTTTTTTCTGATTTTGCGAAAATACAGCAGCCAAATTAATGGCCACATAGCTTTTGCCTTCTCCTGTTACGATTGAAGTAACCAGTACAACATTTTTCTGGTTGTTGCCAACAAACTGAAAATTAGTTCTCAGAGAACGGAACGATTCTGCCACAAGTGATTTGGGAAATTCCTCAACCACATTATTGACCCTGTGTTTATTATGGATTATCTGACCAATTACAGGTAATTTGGTAATTCGGTCAATATCACCCTTATCCACAATTTTATCTCTAAACAAATCTTTCACATAGAGCAGCGCAGCAGGAACAAAGAGACCCAACAGAAGGGCTATGATGTAATTTAATTTTTTGTTGGGTTGAATGGGCACACTATCCTCTGCTGAAGCTTTATCCAGTATTTCATTTGAAGGAAGGTTTGAAGCCTTTGAAATCTGGGTTTCGCTTCTTTTTGTAAGTAAAAATGTATACAATGCATCATTGAGATTAAATTTACGTTCATATCCCAAAAATTCCCGTTGGGTTTTAGGAAGTTTATTTAAACGGCCCTCAAACTCATTAATTCTTGTATCAAGTTCTGAAAGTGAAATGTTGGTAGCGTTTATGATATTTCCAATATTTTCGAGCAGTTTTACCTTGGTATCTTTTATCCTTGATTCGAGCGCTTTGATGGCAGGATTATCTTTAATTGAATTAAAAGCGTAATCTGCACGTTCCGAATTCTCATTTGCCAGCTCCATTAGCAGTTTATTCAACAGAGGATCGTTGATATCAATCGAAGAAGGCGCGATAAGGTCATTTACATCTTCATTTTTTTCAAGATATTCTTTCAGGTAATCATAATATTTTAATTTTACCATCATTTCAGCTTTATTTGACTGCAGATCCTCATATTTTTCATAGACTTGTTGTGCCTGGTAACTGAGGTCCATTAGCTGATTGGTGGTTTTGAAATTTTGTAATCTGTCCTCCGAAAATCTCAGCGAGTCTGAAACATCTTTGAGTTGACTATCAATAAATTCTATGGTATTTTCGGCAATCTTGTTATCACGTTCAATGCCTTTTTGAAGATAAATGCTCGTTAGGTTATTCAGAAAAGCCGCTGCTTTTTCAACATTTGTACACTTGAAAGAGAGAACCAGTATTGAAGAATTTTTTGAAGATTCAATATCAAAATTGCGGTAGGTCCCAATTAGTTGAGCAAGGCTATTAAACTGAAATGCATATTTCTTATGCTTCACCCCTTCTTTTAATAAACCAAAATTCGGGAGTAATCTGAATCTGCAATATTGATTTCCAGTTAACTCGCCATAGCTCACAGTGTCTGAAAATTCAAAATAGTTTAACACCCTGTTATTGGCCTGTCTCTTGAAATTATGCAAAACAACTTCTTCAGCCTCAGAATGTATAGCTAACAGGGTATCGTTAAGGAAGGTAACTGAAAATTTAATCCCAATGGGTTGATTAAAGAGCGAATCAAATTCAACAATAAATGGGGTGTTTTGATAAATCTCCTGTGAGATAAATTTTTCTTCACGGAAATAGGAAACCTCAAAATTTAATTTTTGAAGCGCCCGGCGTGTAAGTTCTTTTGACTTAAGTATGCCGATTTCGTTTTGAAGCTTGTATGGATTTCCATACAAAGAAGCTCCGATAAAATGTTGAGGATCCAGTGGATTTTCCTCATCTCTTATCAGAACCCAGGTAGTGACCTTATATACAGGTGTTGAGAACTTATTAACTAAAATGGCTATGAAAAATGAAACGATTAGAAAAAGAACATATAGGTACCAATATCTGAGATTTTTAATAATAAATCCCCTGATATCAATAGATTCCTCTTCTTCAAAATATGGATACTTATCTTCCATACTCTATTTTTTTGTTCTTTTCCCATCATATACCTGATGCTGGAAAATTATGAAATCTGATTATTAATAAAAATAATTGAAATATATATTTGCTCCCAAAAGCAACGTCGACAATGCAACAAACAGCGTATTGTAAGGGAATGTAGTATAAGCTGTTGATTTGCTGTTCAAAGGTTCAATATACACAACATCGTTTGGCATCAGATAAAAATAGGGTGATTCCAGTACCTTATCGTTAGTAAGATCAAGCATATAAATATTGGAGCCGGTTTGGGTTTGTCTCACAAGTCTAACTTTCTTGACATTCCCGAAATCTTTAATACCACCAGCTAATCCAAGCGCCTGGAATAAATTTACCTGGTCTTTGTAAATGGTAAAACTTCCCGGGCTGTTTACCTCGCCAAGCACGGTTACTTCAAAGTTAACCAATTTAACCATAACGGTTGCTTCTTTAAAGTACTCGTTCAGCGTTTTCTGAATCAAGTCTTTAACTTCCGCAACAGTCAATCCCTTTACGTATAATTTATCAACGAATGAAAAATTTATAAATCCAAACTCGTCTACTGTATAACTATTTAAATACAGATACGTTGGATTCATCAGGTTTGGAAAATCTGTCTGGAAAAACTTACTGGTTTTTGGATCTACACTGTAAATTTTAACATAGAGTTGATCTCCTACCTGAATTCTGTACGTAGTATTTTTAGAATTTTCAAACTGTTCGGTAGGAACCTTAGCTTTATCCTGTATTAATTTCACCTTATTCTGGGAAATACAGGATGAAAAAAGTATGCTTACAGCAAATGCTGCAGCAAAACTTAATCTTAAGATAGAATTAATTTTCAATTTCATAGCCAATTCGATTTTTGTTAGTTATATTGTTTTGCTTTTTCACGAGCCTGGTACAATGAGATTTTGGCAGCACGATCGTAAGCCACGATAAATGCCTTACTGACTCCTGTACTGGTTTTTATATTTTCAGCTTCTTCGTATGAGTTACCAGCTTTAATGCGGTATTTATACCATCCATCCTCTATCATTAAAGTTGTTTTATAAGAACCGCTATAGATTTTTGCCAGTTCATCTTCGCGCAATGGAATTTGAGATGCAGCTACCTGAACATAAAATTCAACATCTTTAATTCTTCCCCTTCTGCCATAGGTCTGAATCTCTTTTTCAATCTTTTTTGACATTTTAACTGCATCAAGCAGGTTCATTTTATCGTTGTTATTGTATGCATTTATAAATGAACCTTTCACCTTAGTGTCTCTTATAATCTTAATAGCATCCGAGAACAATCTTACTCCCGGTATCTGATACTTATACCATCCGTCTTCTTCTATCAGTTCAACAGGATAGGATCCTCCATATATTTTTGCAATTTGCTCTTTATTAAGCGTGGTATGACTTGCTGCTATCTGAACTCTGAAAGTTAATCCTTCGGATTCCGGAGAAACTGCATATTGCACGGATTTCTGGACACTTGAAACTATTTCCTGTTCTTCCGGTGAGATAAAATGGGTACCTTTACGATAGGCAACAATAAATGCATTCTTAACTCCGCACTGGCTTCTGAACTTATCAGCGCTTTTATAATCATCAAAATCACCAATAGAATACTTAAACCAACCATCATCCATAATCATTTCTACCTGCTTATTGCCATAATATATTTTCTGAAGCGCTCTTTGCGTTAATTCAGCTTTATTGGCTGCTAATTGTACCCTGTAAATTACATTTTCATCGGTAGGAATCAAATTCAGTTTATCCTCTTCTCCTTCATGAATTTCTGCCAGTTTTAGTTCTGTTTGAGCTGCCTGTTGTGCTTCAGATGCTTTTTCCTGTACATCTTTATCCTGGTATTCCTGATATTGCTCTGCCGAACGATCTTCTGCAGCTATACCTGATGTATCAACTTCATTTTTAGCTTGCAACTGCTGAGCAAATTCAGGTGAATAAGCTTGCCCGTATGCATAATTGTACCACAAATTAAGTATCTGATCAGCGTTGTATGAGCTAATATTACTTAATAATTCAGGTGTAAGTACTATTTTACCGGTATTAACAGTATCGGAAACAAATCTCTTGTACATATCCAAAATCTCCTGGTTTACCTGTGTATTGCCTGAAACCGATTGACTGGGAGAGGTTGTATAAGAAGGAGATTCAACAGGAGTAGTCTGAGTTTGCACTGGTTGGGTATATGCCGGAGTTTCAGTAGTCTGGGCAGGTTTATATGCAGGGGTTTGGGGTTGGGGTGTTGTGGCCTGGGCAGTGGGTGTTTCAAGAGAATAATATATACCCAGAGCAGTGACCTGTTTTTCGATGGCTCTTATGTCCAAATCGTTCGCATCATTCAGTTTTTGAATTTTTTCCTTTCTGTCCTTAAGCTTTCCTGCATCATTTCTTGTAGTTGTAGCCTGATAGAAATAGTCATTTGATTGTTCTTCGATAAGTTTGGCGTTAACATACTGACTTTCATCCCCATTGAAATCTGACCAGAATTTTTCGATGTATTTTTTATAAATAGCATATTTTGTTTCATCGCACTTTTTATACAGTTCCAATGCTTCAAACTGTTTTTGCTGGGCCTTGGTCTCCAACTGATTCACCTTTTTCTTAATGGCTTTTTCATCCAGGTTTATATCCGCCTGAACAGAAAAAGTTTCCATGTAAAGCTGATTGGCTTCTTCAATTAATGCATCACCTTGAGTTTTATACTGATTTGCCTTATCAATTTTATTTTTATCGGAACTACTTAGCAAAGATGCAACAGCGTCATCGTTTTGTCCGTAAATCGGTGATCCCGTAAATACAACCAATATCAAACCAAATAAAATCGAAATTATTTTTACAGCCCTCTTCCCGTTCATGCAGCTATCAATCCGGTTATTTTTTTCTTTTTAAAAAGTATATATAAATATATAACTTTTTTAATAAAATATGTTATTATATATCAGCTAAATATAAACCTTATTTAAATATAGTTTTCAACTTTTTCTTAACAATATTTAAAATATTTTTACAAATTATTACAATTCAAACACTTAAAATCATGTCATATTTGAATTAATTTTCAGTCTGAATTAATTATTTGTAAAAAGTGAACGTTTCTGTAGCCATCCTTTGATTTCAGCCAGTCTGCTTTCGTTCCGGTTATCCTGAATCCTTTTTTCTTAAAGAGCTCCAGGCTTTCGGTATTTTCTTCCCCAATATTACAAAAAAGCTGGTGTAAATGAAGTGTATTAAATGTATATTGAATCAATTTATCCAGGGCTTCGGAAGCGTAGCCCTTTCTCCGTTCGCTTTTTTCACCGATTAATATGCCAATACCGGCTCTGTTATTTAAAGGATCAAACTCAAACAGATCAATGGCTCCAATGGTATTTAAATTTCCCTTTTCATCAATCATATCAATCATTAATCTGAGTTGTTTCGCTTCAAATATATCCAGATGTGCGTTTTCAATATATTTTCTGAGAATATGTTTTGAAAAAGGAGCCAGGGTATTGCTCACCTTCCAGATGGTTTCATCATTTTCCCATTTGTATAACAGGTCAATATCATCCGGTTCCAGTGCTCTTAATTTAATCGACATGAGATTTTCAATTTTCGCTTTCAATGGCGGTTACTGAACTTAGCGTTCTTATAAATGCATCTTTATACCCAAAATTATGAACTTTTTCCAATAAGTTCTCAGCATCTTTGAATTCTCTGAATTTACCGATAATATACCTGTAGAGATTATCGTTGCCTTTGTAAACATCCACACGATCGAATTCCTTAAAATATTTTGCTTCTATTTCTTTTCTCAAGGCCATTATCTGCACAACATACGCATAGTTTGTATCCTGGGGCTGATCTTTTATCCTGACAATCTCCTGATTGACCTTTTCTCTTTCATTATCTTCACTAATGGCCTGTTGAAGTATTTCATTTATTGGAAATTCCACCCGGTAAATATCATTTCTCCCAACTCCCTCGGCATCGTTTTTTGACAAATAGGCTACCTCTCCGTTTTTGATCGGAAAATAAAAAAGATTGTCTGCGGTTGTATTTACCGGATAACCAATATTTTGTGGTTTCGACCAGGTTTCATCATCCATCTTGCTGCTGTAAAAAATATCCATTCCGCCCATATTTCTGTGTCCTTCGGAACAGAAAAACAGATTTTTCCCATCAGCCGTAATTGCCGGCGCTTCTTCGTTGAAGGGAGTATTTATAACATCACCGAGATTACCGGGTTTATCCCAGTCTCCGTCTTTCTTCTGAGAACGGTAAATATCAAATCCGCCATAACCACCCGGTCTGTTGCTGCTGAAATATAGGAAATTACCATCTGCCGAAACAGATACACTGGTTTCGTGTGAGAGAGAATTAATTTTGTTATTCAGTTTTTGCATCAGGGTAAAGCCGCTGTCGTTCTGATGGCTTACATAAATATCCGAATTGAAATCATCTTCTTCAATCAGGTATAAATCCCTGCCATCCGGCGATAATGCGCTGGTGTAAAATGAACCGTCTGAACCAAGCTGTTGGGTAATATCAACAGGATTGCTCCATGCGCCATCTTGGTTGTGCGATAGGAATATAAGATCTGCCGATTCCCAGAATGAGGTATAAATAAGCGTTTTTTCATCTTCTGAAACAACCGGATTGTAATCCGAAAACCGGGTGTTGATTGTTGGGCCCAGGTTGGTTTCGATTACATGTAATGGGTCCGCAATAAGACCTTTGGCAATGGCAATGCTCTGAATTTTAAAGTTCACCTTTTCATACCCGGTTTTATCCGAAGGGCTTAACAAATCCTTATAATCGAGAAAAGCCTGTAATGCGCTGTCGAGCGAATTACTTCGCTGGTATACTTCGCCAAGAAGGAAAAATGCATTTGGCGGGGCATGCCCTTTTGAATAGGACACATCAGATTG
Source organism: uncultured Bacteroidales bacterium (assembly GCA_963781805.1). GTDB lineage: Bacteria > Bacteroidota > Bacteroidia > Bacteroidales > UBA10428 > JAFGPL01. The sequence goes on along the minus strand of CAWAHF010000004.1, from coordinate 1,474,645 downwards.
TTTCCCGGAAATATTTTCTGAAGCAGTCTGAAAGAAAGGCTGTGATTTTTGCCATTGTTCCGGTATGTTCCAGTAGCACACTCCAATCTGGTAGTTGAGATAAAAATTTGAGCTGTCTTCTTGAAATGCCATCAGATATAAATCGAGCGCTTCGCGGTATTTTTGCTGATTAAAATAATAATCGCCATAAATAACGTTTTCTTTTAATTTTTTGTTTTGAGCAAAAACCAGTAGAGCTGTTGAGAACAGCAATATAACTGCAAGGCTTATTCTATTTTTGGATGATGTCTTCAGGATATAGTCATTCAATTATTCAAGGACGAAATTATAAGAAAAATTGATATATTGAAGCATTCATGTTGTAAGTATCTGATTTTTCATAAAAAACTTACAATCTTTTAACTGGCTAAACTATATTATTTAAGAACAAATGGGAGGTTGTTGATAATCTGAAGATTTATCTGAAAAATATGCTATCCCGCAAAGTATAAAGTAAAATCCATCAAAATACAACCCGATAAAACAATTAATATGCATCACCGTAGAAACTAAATGTTAATTTTGTATCAAAGAAATCAGGGCAATTCAGTCAATCAATATATTCAAATAAATCTCAAACAGAATGATAAAAAGATTACTATTTTTCATCATCATCCTGCTGTTTTCGAGGCATACAGGTGCACAGTCATTGACAATTGATGAGGCTGCCGGATGGATCGAGTCTGCCTATGTAAAATGGCATCCTGTTGATAGCGCTGAAAGCTATAATGTGTATTACAGTGGTGAGGGCATAACCAACCAAAAATTAGATGACCAGCTTATCCGCAACTATGGCACTTATTATCGCGCTGATATATTAGGTCTCAAAGCCGGAAAATATGTTATCAGAGTTGCGTCTGTGATCTCAGGGGAAGAAGATGAAGGTATTGCAACAGATACGCTAACCGTGGAAGCCTATGACCGCAACGGTTTTGCTTTTTGGAACGGACAGGTTCCCGGTGCATATAAAACCGATGGAACACCAAAAGATGGTGCGGTGATTTTATATGTTACTGAAAATTCCAAAAATAAGATTTCGCTTGAAGTGACCGGCGCTAACGAGAATCCTTGTGTTGGGTTACAAACAATTTTGGATGGTTTTAAAAAAGGAGAGGATACACGTCCGTTGATTATTCGTATGGTAGGACAAATCACCGATCTGACGTATATGCTCAGTGGAGATATTGTTATTGCAAACGATAACAACGCATCGGGTTACATCACTATGGAGGGTGTTGGCGATGATGCTGTTGCCGATGGCTGGGGTATCCGGGTTAAAAATGCATCAAATATTGAAATCCGTAATATCGGATTGATGAATTGCAATAGCGACGAAGGGGATGATATCGGGCTACAGCAGAATAATTTTTACGTTTGGGTACATCATTGCGATTTCTTTTACGGTGAGGCAGGGGGTGATGCTGATCAGGCAAAAGGTGATGGTGCGCTCGACTGTAAAACATCCGGATATGTTACCTTTTCATACAACCATTTCTGGGATACAGGGAAAACGAATCTTTTGGGTAACGGAACGGAAGATCCACAATACCTAACATACGATCACAACTGGTACGACCATTCCGACAGCCGTCATCCGCGTGTGAGATGTCATAACGTGCATGTTTATAACAACTATTACGACGGGATTTCAAAGTATGGCATAGGATCAACCATGGGTTCTTCAATATTTGCAGAAGCCAATTATTTCCGCAACTGTAAGTATCCCATGCTTATCTCCATGCAGGGTTCGGACGTGTTTGATGAAGATACCCAGACAAACGATTATGTTGATATGCCAACCTTTTCGAAAGAAGACGGTGGAATCATTAAAGCATTTAATAATTTCATGACCGGGCAAAAACGTTTTGTGCCTTATGATTCTGCCGGTTATCCTAATTCCACCGTTGACTTTGATGCCTATGTAGCGGAAAGCAGGGATGACACAGTGAGTAGTGCTGTGGTTTCATATAAAGGCGGAAATATTTATAACAACTTCGATACAAATCCATCCCTGATGTATTTATACACGGTGGATAGTCCTGAAGCAGCAAAAGAAAAAGTCGTGAAGTATGCAGGTCGTATCAATGGGGGTGATTTTAAATGGACTTTTAACAACCCGGTAGATGATGCGTTATATGATGTAAACACAGCGCTAAAGGCTGCACTTGAAGCTTATCAAACCAGTGTGGTTTCAATCCAGGGAGATAGCGCCGCCGACGGAGGTGGTTCGGATACAACCAAAACGGGAGATTTAATACATAACTTCACCTTATCGGGCATAACCAGTTCATTCTATAACATTTCAGGAAATCTTTCAGATTCGAAAGGAACGGTAAACTATGACGGACTCACATTAACACAGTGTTTGAAGATTGAATCAACAACATCCATCACATATACAGCCACACAGGAAGGTACGTTAACCCTTGTTTTCAATGCTGATTTTTCGGGAAGTATAAATATTAATGGAACAAATTATAATGCATTTTCAGGAATACTTACGATGTCAATCCATGCCGGTTCATACGAAATTACCAAAGCGGATATCGCAAACCTTTACTATATGAGCATTGTTTATACCACCACCGGTATAGAAAGTACTATTGCAAATGGACTCATTCTGTATCCAAATCCTGTAACAAATAACTTAACCATTTCTATCGATACCAGAGTAGGAAGGGTGGAGATATATAGTCTTACAGGTGTATTGGTGAAATCGGTCGAAGCCAATATCAAAACCATTGATATGATTAATCTGCAACAAGGAAGTTACCTGGTAAAGGTATTTACTGAACAAGGCATCTATAGACAAATTATTATAAAAAAATAATTGTTGATAATACGAATATTTAATTCTATACATAGCATAATCCTTTTGAGATTATTTGTTTCGTACCTGTCGGTACTTTTTAGGGTTTTCTGATGATTGGCTGCCAATATTTTGTCCCTTGTGGACTTAATTAATAATCTTTTTAATATTGTCAGAGGGATTTTATAATCTCAACCTGAAATAAATAATTGATATTTATTGGTTAATTATGCGAATTAAGGGTTAAAACTTATTAGCATATATAATTTGGAATCAGTATTATGCAAACTTACCTTAATGATACTTAGTGAATTTGTGCACCCGCCTGCCAAAGCAATGCGTCGGGCAGGTTTGTGGCTATCTTCCCATTGCCACTAAGTCGCTAAGACACAAAGATTCACAAAGATAAAGTCCATATATTTGATTTCGACCCTTAATTCGCATTATTATCTAATAATACGGTTAAAGTTGGTATCCAAAGCAGAAGTGATTACCAGTGCAAAAATTCCATCACCATCCCTTTCAAATAATCCTCATCAATTGATTACTCTTAGGTGGCATTGTTATATATTTGCATCGCAAAAAGCATCTTTAACAGATGCTATTTGTCTTTATTAAAAATGGGTGTGGATGTTAAGAAAACGGATATTTTTCTCATTACTTATTTTATTTACCGGTTATGTGCTTTATGCTCAGAAAACCGTTGTATCGGGTAAGGTAATAGACAGCGAAACAAAGGAACCAATCCCGTTTTGTAATATTGGTTTTCAACACAGTCCTGTTGGTACTATCAGCGAAATGGACGGTTCATTTTTCTTATCCACGCTCAAAGCTACAGATACCCTTTTTATTTCAAGTCTTGGCTATGAGATTAAGCGTCTACCGATAGTTAAAGGAAAAGAACAGACATTTAATGTAAAACTGGTTCCTACCAGCATAAATATTGAAGCAGTTGTGGTACGTCCGGGTGAGAATCCTGCTTTTCGGTTATTGAGGGAAATCGACAATCATAAAAAACAGAACAATCCTTCGCGTCTGGAGTCATATCAATATAGAGCATACACCAAACTGAGACTTGATATGAACAATATCAGGGAGAAATTAAAAGACAGGCGTTTTTTAAAAGATTTCAACTTTATTTTCGATTACATGGATTCCTCTGAAGTATTTAACAAAAATTACCTACCCCTGTTGATATCCGAAACGGTTTCAAAAATGTATTATTCAAAGAATCCACCCGTTAATCGCGAGGTTATTGAGGCATTTAAAGTAAGTGGGATCGAAAACAAGACGGTTTCTCAATTTTCCGGGCGCATGTATCAGCAAATGAATATCTATGACAATTTTATTGTTTTTTTTGATCCCGGATTCATCAGTCCCATTGCCGATTTTGGACGGCTGTATTATAAATATCATCTCGATGACAGCGCTACCATCGATAACAGCTGGTGTTACAAAATATCTTTCAAACCCAAACGAACGCAGGAAAGAACATTTCATGGATTTTTCTGGGTGGCTGATACTTCATTTGCCATAAAGAAAATACAGCTCAGGGTTTCGTCGGATGTTAACCTGAACCTGCTGAAAGATATGATTGCAACCTATGAATACAATAAAGTTAACGACACTACCTGGTTTTTAACAAATGAAGATTTGGTTGTAGATTTCAATGTATTTGAAAAGGTGTATGGTTTCTTTGGTCGTAAGACTGCTGTTTACGATAGCATCGTACTTGATCGTCCTGTTCCGGAAACGGTAGAGAAAATGACCACAGATACGTATGTGCTCGATAACAAAATTGACAGGGATAATGCCTATTGGGTAAAGCACCGTAAAGCGGAACTGACCGATGATGATAAGAAAACTTATCAGATGGTCGATTCGGTAAAAAGCGTACCAAAATTTAAGTTGGTGAATGGTTTTGTGAATATGCTTACTAACTATTACATTGTATCGGGACTGTTTGAATATGGTCCGTATTATACCACCATCAGCAATAATCCGATTGAAGGTTTGAGGCTAAGGTTGGGAGGGAGAACCAGCAACAAATTCAGTACCAAAATTATGCCGGGCGGCCATATAGCTTATGGATTCAGGGATAATCAGATTAAATACGGATTATATTGTCAGTATATGTTTAATGTTAATCCAAGACGAACAGCAACCGTCGCTTATTACCATGATATCAGGCAACTGGGAAAAAGTGAAAATGCTTTTCTGGATGATAATTATTTAACTTCAATTCTAAGACGTAATCCCAATTATAAATTGACAATGGTTGATCAGTATAATGCGTTTTATGAACATGAATGGGTTCAGGGTTTTTCGAATACACTGAAATTTAACCATCAGACAATCTATGGGACAGGTTACGTTCCATTTAATTATTATACATCAGAAGGAGATACGGTTGCAAAGGCATCAGTGACATCTACAGATATTACCTTAAGTACTCACTTTGCCTATCGCGAAAAGTTCCTTTGGGGAAAATTTGAACGGGTAAGTTTAGGATCGACTTATCCGATGTTTGATTTGAATTTAACCTATGGTCCTAAGGGCATCTGGGACAATAATTATGAATACTTTAAAATCAGCCTTAAAGTCTCAGACTGGGTGGAAACAAATCCGTTGGGTTACTTTAAATATATTCTGACATACGGCAAAATCTACGGTACTCTTCCTTATCCTTTGCTTAAACTTCATGAAGGAAATGAAACATATGCTTACGATCCGCTTTCGTTTAATATGATGAATTATTACGAATTTGTGAGCGATGAATATTTCAGAATATTTGCCGAACAACATTTTCAGGGCTTTTTCCTAAACCGTATTCCACTGCTTCGCAAACTTCACTGGCGCGAAGTAGCAAATGCTAATATACTGTTCGGACATCTTTCAGACAAAAATAAGAGTCTGATGAAATTTCCTCCCGGTCTCTCGGGGCTTAATCAACCCTATTATGAAGCAGGGGTTGGTATTGAAAATATTTTCAGGCTTTTCAGAATAGATGCAATGTGGAGGTTTACAGAATTAAATAAACCAAATGTGAGTGCCTTTGGTATCAGGTTTTCTGTACATCTGTCATTTTAATATATCCCCAGGATATCTTTTTAAATAATTACAATGGTAATATTTCCTATTTAAATTCAGGCAAATTTGAACTGATCTCAAACCTGTAAATATCTTCATTTCCACCTTCATCGGGAAATTTTGAAACATAAGCTATTTTACCATTGCCAATTGGATAATAGAACGTATTGTCACCGGTATTATTAATGGGTGAACCAATATTTACAGGGTTTTTCCATTTTTTGTTTTCAAGTGTTGAATAGAATATGTCATAACCACCCATATTAAAGTGTCCCTGAGAGCTAAAGAATAAAATTTTACCATTTTTAATGCTCACCGGAGAAGCTTCATCAAAAGAGGTATTTATGTTTTTCCCCAGGTTTTTAAGTTTACCCCATTCACCCTTGTTATTTTTTCTTGACACATAAATATCATACCCTCCGCTTCCTCCTCTGCGATTACTGGCAACAAACAAAAGCTCTCCGTTATTGGAAACAGAAGCGCTGGTTTCATTTGAAAGCGAGTTGATAGTTTTCCCGAGTTTTTGCGCTTTAGTCCATTGGTCATTTTCCAAACGACTGATGTAGATGTCGGAACCCTGATCTGTATGACGCACCAGGTAAAGTTCATCCCCATTTGCCGAAAGTGAAGTAGGGTAGAAATCTCCATCCGAACCTATATCCGGAGTAATATTTACAGGATCGGACCAGTTGTCTCCTTCCATCTTACTGAAATAAAGGGCATCATAAAACTTGAGCCGGCGAATAAAAACAAGTCGATTTTCATTGCCGGAAACCACAGGATATAATTCAGATGCTGTGGTATTGATATTTTCCTTTAAAGGAACCTGTGTAACTTTCACAGGATTATCTTCAATTATTTTTGCCCGTTCGCATGATTTTATCTCATTTTCAACAATTGTAACATTATAATTACCAGCATAAAAAGGGGACAATAAGAATGTGTTGTAAGCCTCAAGGGCTTTGTCGAGTTGATTGTTGATACGATAAGCATTCCCCAGGTAGAAATAGGCATGCAGAGGAGCATTTGTTTCTTCGAAGGATCTCTTCTTATATTTGTTTTTCTCAACTGTGCTTTTAATCGCTTTCTCAAAGTAGGGTATTGCCTTGGTTTCTTTTCCGGGAATATTTAAATAGCTTTCTCCAATCTTAAAATTAAAATTGGCATTATCGGATTGATAATCAAGTAGCTTTAAGAAATTATAAACAGCCTCTTCGTAATCGCCCCTGTTGAAAAAAAACTCACCTTCATCAAAATACTCTTTATATTTGGAAGTTTCATTTTCCTGAGCAAAAGCATGCATTGCAAAAGGAAAAATAAAAATAAAAAGAAGGTGTAAATATTTCATGTTGAAAAAGTTTGAGTCATTCAAATTTAGGAATTCTATTCAAAAAAAGAAATGAAACAACTAATTTGAATAAAACCCGGTACTGCACTATCCGGGTTCTAAAATAATAATCCATTCTCTTTATTTTATCCTCAGATTCTCAGGAATTTCTTTACGCTCAATAGTTAATTTATCGAGGTCAGAACCTTTTATTACAACTTCTACTCTTCGGTTATATCTTCGGCCTTCAGGGTTATCGGAACCGTCTGGATTACTATTAATTGCAACAAACCGGGTTTCACCATATCCGACGGCAACCAGTTTGCCGGGATCAACACCCAGAGATAATACATAGTCTTTAGCAGCTTTTGCACGTTTTACAGATAAAATCTTGTTATACTCAGCTGAACCGATAGCATCTGTAAGACCTATAAGTTCGAATGTTAAACCAGAATATTTCTTCGACAGTACCGCTATTTTATCCAGCTCTTCTTTTCCCTGCGGGGTAAGTGTATAACTGTCGAATGCAAAATATGCCGGGGTAAGTAATACTTCTTCTTTAGCTGCAGTTTCAGTTACCTTTTCCTGTTCAACCTCACCAGGCACTTTCTTTTCGAGTTCAAGAATTGTGTCTTTTGTGGTTTCAGATATTTTTGGGAGCGTTTCAACTGTTTCAAGTTTTTGAACCACCTTTTCTTCAGGCACTTCCTGGGTAAGCTCTTCAGCTTCTTCTTCTATTGCCATACCCGGAGTTACAATCTGTACTTTATAGATATCTTCTTTTCCATATCCTTCCGGTTCAAGCAGAGACATATATCCAAACCTGCCATTTTTAAAAGGATAATAGAAAAGATCGTCATCAGTTGTATTCAAAGGATATCCAAGATTCACAGGCTCACTCCAACTTCCGTTAGCATTTAAAACAGATTTATATATATCATATCCACCCATACCCATATGTCCCTGAGAACTAAAATAAAGTGTTTTACCATCTTCAGTGATAAAGGGACAGTCCTCGTTTAAGGCAGTATTTATAGTTGGTCCTAAATTCACCGGTTCATCCCAATCACCATTTTCATCTAATACCGATTTGAAAATATCCATACCTCCAAGGCTTGCTTTACGATTACTGCTAAGGTAGAGGGTTTTTCCATCTTTCGAAATACTGGCATGTGATTCCCAGTATTTGGTATTGATTTTTTTATTCAAAGGTTCGGATTTTTGCCAGAGACTGTCTGCCAATTTACTTACATAAATATCGCTGTTAAAATTATCTTCTTTGGTAAGATAAAGAACAGTTCCGTCATAAGAAACGCAGGAAACGTATTGATCGCCATCCGACTGAATTTGAGGTGTAATGTTAACAGGTGGTGTCCATACTCCATTTTTAAATGAGGAATAATAAACTGCATTATAAAAGGGTAATTCATTCATATAGAGCATACTTTTTCCATTCCCTGCAATTACCGCTTTAAAGTTAGATGAATTTCCATTTATGGGTTCTCCCAGATTTGTTTTAACCAGATTCACCGGTTTCGCCATAAATACTTTTGCAGATTTACATGCCTCAATTTGATTATTTGCAAAGGTTATATTTTCTTTATCAGAGGAAGGTAATATATTTATATATTTTGTATATGTTTCAATGGCTTTGTCAAGCATGTTATTTACCCTATAAGCATTTCCCAGGTAAAGGGTTGCGTCCATGGGGGCCTTATCTTCCCTGAATTCACTATCCCTGTTATTATTTTTCGTATTTTTTACAGCTTCGAGAAAGTAAGGTATTGATTTTTCTTTTTGACCCGGGATATTTAAATAACATGTTCCTATTCTGTAATTAATATTGGCATTTTCCTTAAAACCGTTGTTATATAATTCGGTATAATCATATAATGCATCAATGTATTCCTCCTGTGCTAAAAAAAACTCTGCATCAAGAAAATATTCTTTCATAACATCTTCAGTAACCTGTGCTCTGGTGTACAAGGGTAAAAGAAAAATAAAAACCAGGATTAGAGTTCGTTTCATGAGGTTTTTTTTTGATGTTAAAGCAAAGATACAATAATTGAAAAAAGTCTATTAAAATTAGAATCTTAATTATTAACAGATTATGAAAAGAATATAAATTTAGTAAAATAGGCAGAAAAATCAGTATAATTCATCAATAATTTTAATTCTCTCGACAACGGATCTATTTATATAACATGAATGATGTAAATTCAAAATACATATTATACAGCTACGTGCAATAATTTACTTTATACGAAGTTCCTCCGGTATTTCTGAGCGGAAAATTATCATCAGATTATCTGGCACATTCGTTAGAAGAACTTCCACACGGCGATTATATTTTCTTCCTTCGGCATTATCTGATCCATCGGGATTTGTATTTAATGCCACAGGATTTTCTTCTCCCAGCCCTTTAACATCTATCCTGGTAGCGGGAATGTTATCGGAAAGCATAAGTTTTTTCACCTGGTTTGCCCTTTGCTCTGAGAGTATTTTATTATATGATTCAGCTCCAATTGCATCGGTATATCCATTCAGACTGATGGTAATTTCAGGATATTTTTTAAGCATATCCATTAGTTCTGCCAAATAATTCAGGCTTGCTTTATTCAACGTATACCGGTCAAAACCAAAAAGAATATAATGAATGATTAAAGTATCTGATATAGAAATGTTTTTGTTTACCTCAGCCAACAACTGTTGTTGCCGGGTTGTATCAATTTCTGCTAATAGCGCTGTATCCAGACTGGTATTTACAACAAGTTCATCTACCGTTAAATAATCAGGTAGTTTTATACTTTTTTTTTCGTGATATAAATTTTTGGCTGAATAAAAATTAAGCTCAAATTCCCCTGAAGGAAGTTTAAACATATAACCACCGTCTTTATCAGCATGTTTTTTATCAAGAGTATCATTCTTTGTTTTGTCTACTAGTGCAATTTTGATTTTCTCGAAAGGAACAGAATTTTCGTTTACCGAACTGATGTGTCCTTTTACCGTGAATCTTGCAGGATTTGCACGCGAAAGAATTTCATAACGATAAATATCCATAGTACCTGAGACATTATCGGAATACTTCACATGATAACCTGTTAAGCCATCATTCAACGGATAATAAAACAAGTCATCGTCGGTGGTATTTAACGGGTATCCGATATTTGAAGGATAGGACCATGTTCCCTCCCCGGTTAACTGAGATACGAAAATATCAAATCCACCCATATTAAAATGTCCCTGAGAACAAAAATAAAGTGATTTACCATCTTTGGAGATAAACGGAGTTTCTTCATTATGCAACGTGTTTATAACATTTCCAATATTAACAGCAGGTCCCCAATCTCCATCTTTATCTTTTTCCGATTTATAAATATCCAGCCCTCCGAATCCGCCTCTTCTGTTACTTGTAAAATACAGGGTATTGTCATGGTTTGCAAAGCTTGCATGAGTTTCGTTAAATTGGGTATTTATATTGTCATTCAGCTTTATTATTTTGTCCCATTTTCCATCACGTTTCTTACAGGTGTAAATATCGCCCTTTGTGTAAGAGTCATAAAGGTACAAAAGCAGTGTATTTCCATCCTCCGACATGTCAACAACTTCATAATCGCCATCTGATTTAAGACTGGAAGTCAGATTCTCTGGTTGTGACCAGTTTCCGTCCACAACAACAGCTTGCATGATGGCATCGTAAAATTTCAATGCTTCCATATAATAAATTAAAGACTCACTGCTATTGACCAAAGGATTATAATTTGAAAAACCTGAATTAATTACATCCGGTTTTGTCACCTTAAGGTCTATTTTAGCTTTAATGAGCTCCTTTGCATGTTCACAGGTTTTCAGTTCATAGTTTGCCTTGGCAATACATTCGGGATTATCATTCACTGAATCTTTGAAAACCAAGAGAATATCATGACATTTTTCAAACTGATTATTAATTCGGTAAGCCTCCCCCAAATAAAAGAGTACCTCAAGCGGCGCTGCATCCTCCTCTGGCAGTTTTCCCTGGTATTTTGAAGTTGCTTTGGTTTCTGCTTTTTCAAGGTATTCAATCGAATTTTCTTTCTGTCCCGGTATGTTTAAATAACACATACCCATTTTGTAATAAATAGTTGCAGACGTGTAGCCCTTTGACAGAAGATGTTTGAAATCAGGCAGTGCTTCAGCATATTCCTCAGATAACATAAATTCAACTCCTTCGTTATAAATTTCTTCAGGGCTCAGGAAAAACTGAGAAAAGGACAGCGTAAATACAAAGTTCAGAATTATTAGAAGGATGCCTTTTTTGGGTTTAATCAGGGTTTTATACATACTTCTGTTTTAAGTTTTTGACGATTTCTTTTTCTTTCTTCTAACAATTAAAATAATAATTAAAAGGATTAGCAATGCATTTACCAGCACCAGGGTGGTCCAAAATTGCATGTGGTTTGGCTTTTTAACTGTAGCAATATTGGCTTCCTGGTTTTCCGAACCAAATCCTTTATCTAAAACCAGCTTAAGTAACAGGTTAAGAATGTCTTGTTCGGTAAATTTATATTTATCGGTATATCCAATCAGGTGCTGAATAAGTTCATACGGGGAAGAGAACTGGCTCATATCAAGACTTTCAAGCGTCTGAGTAATTTCAAGTCCTGCATGTTTCTTGAGCATTTGAACAAATTCTCCCAGGTTATCAGCATTGATTATATCCAGCAACAATTTGTAAACTGTTTCTCTGTTATAATTATGAAATTTGGACGTATTAATGAGATAATTTAACAGATCAGCGAAAGTGGAGATATTCTTTTCCTTCAGGTCAAGCGATTGAATAACGGCTTTCAGATTTCCTGATGCAAATTTTGCAAGATGTTGCCTGAACAGTTCCAGATTTTTGTCAGAATTTGCTTTGATATATTCAACGAGATCAATAATATCCTTAACGGAATATCCCTTTTCGGCAGCATTTGCCCAAAGATATTGTAACAGCTCTTTTGAATTTTGAATCTTTTCGGTATAAAGATTTAGTTCTGAAAGAGTTTTTCTAAGTGAGTCTTTGGCATCGAATAACATGCTTTGATATAGGAAATTGACATCAAAATTTGAAGATAATTCATTCATCAGTTGCCGTGCATCGTCTAACGAATATTGGTCTTCACCAATATTTGAAAACAGAAATCTGGTCAATTGAAAAGGCTCTGAGAAATTTTCAATGTTAGATTTAAGCCTGCGTAATACAAAACGCATATTTTCATCCGAATTGGCATTAAGTACATCCAGATAATCTTCGATATTTCCTGTGTTTTTTGCACCTATTGACGTAAGGGAATAGTTGAGTTCATCAAGAGTATAAGGTTTTTTACCCAACTCATTAAACAGGTAATCTATCAGTTTTTCAGGAAAATTAATTCCGGCAGAATCAAGGTTAAGATTGGTGAGATAGTTTTTCATTTTATCCGGAGAAGGATATATTAATTCACCTACGAAACTTTCAAGAGATTTTTGAGCCAGATAATTAATAAAGAGATTATCTATGTCTGCCAGCGTATAAGAATTTCCGGGCATTTCCTTTATTAAATGCTCATAAAGCGCTGAGGTTGAATTAATATAATTTTTATCGAAATCCAGGTTCTCAAGATACTTCTTTAGGTTTCCACTACTCATTTCAGAAAGGTATTTGTATGATTCTGAAGTTTTCATAGAAATTTCGGAAGGAGTTTCAGACACTGGCTCCTGAATTTCCGGAGTATATTCAATAACCACTTTTTTGGTTATTGAATCTCCTTCTTTGTCTGAAAGGGTGAATTCAAGAAGATTTGATCCCGGTTTGGGTTTATAAAAATATACAAATCTTTTCCGGTTCATGTCGAAGTGTTCTTCTTTGAGAATTGTATCATTGCAATAAATACTCAAATCCAATGAAGAATTTTTATCAACATTCAGCTTAATTGCTATTGGTTCTGAAGAAGTGACCGAGTAATTTTCGGTTTCAATTTCGAGTTTTGGCAACTGTTGTTCCGGAATGTTTACTTCTGGTTCAGTAGGAGCAATCTCAGTAATTGCTGTTAATTTGGTTTCATGTGTATAAATATCAGAATCGAGCGCCACGGGTATGGTCAGATTTTCACGACTTTCATCTATTCCCTTACCCGAAATAACCAGATCAAAACTGCCAGATTGTGCATTCATGCTATAGGTACCGTCGTTATTTATTTCGGTTTCGCTAAAGACTTTATTTGTTTTTTTGTCGATTAGCTTAACAGCCATCTCGTTATAATTTCCCTTTATCTTATCATCTTTGAGTGCAAGACCCTTGAGAATAAATTTCCTGGGATGAAGATCCGAATAGATTTCTAATCTGTAAATATCGTCCAGCCCATAACCATTATCAGGATCAAACATAGAATAATAGGCATATTCACCCATTTTTACCGGGACAAAGAACAAATCATCACTGGTGGTGTTTATTGGATATCCGGCATTTACAGGCTTTGCCCAGTTGCCATTATCCAGTAATGTGGAATAGAATATATCAAATCCACCCATGTTGTAATGTCCTTGTGAACTAAAATAAATGGTTTTTCCATCGCCGGTCAGAAACGGTGTATCTTCATTATACTCAGAATTTATAACAGGTCCCAGGTTGACAGGTACTCCCCAATCTGTTTTACCTGAACGTTTTGAGGTATAAATATCAAGTCCTCCATAACCTCCTTTTCTGTTGCTGGTAAAATAGAGCGTTTTGCCATCGGGCGAAAGGGAAGCATGAGATTCCCAATATTTTGTATTGATATTATCATTCAGTTTTTCAAGTTTTGTCCATTTATCAGCTGTTTTGTAACTATAATAAATATTCCCGTCAAAACCATCGCTTCTGTACACAAATAACTCCGAACCATCCCAAGATAATCCTGTACAATAGGAATTGCCGTCCAATTCAAATGAGGGGGTCAGATTTATTGGATAGCCCCATTTTCCATTTTCTTTTTTTGAATAAAAGACGGCATCGTAGAATTGAAGTTTTTTGGTAAATACGAGTGTACTTTCATCGCCGGAGACCAATGGATTTATCTCAGCAAATCTTGAATTAATATCATCTCCCAGATTTTGTTTTACGATATAATTGGGTCTCTTCTCAACCGTAATTGCAATTTCGCAAGCTTTTATCTGTTTGTCAACTATCGAAACATCATATACAACAGGATCAAGAATTTCTTTAAAATGCTTATAAATTTTAATTGCATCCTTAAGCTTGTTATTTACCCTATAGGCATTACCCAGGTAAAAATAAGCATCGGGTGGGGCCTGTTTTTCTTTATATGAGTTTTCTTTATAGTTTTTACTAATACCCTGAATAGCTTTTTCGAGGTATTGAATTGATTTTTGTTTTTGATACGGATCGTTCAGATAACAGATTCCAATTTTATAACAGATATTGTAATTATCTGGTTCTAAACGAAGAATTTTTTGATAAAGAGGAAGAGCATCTGTATATTCTTCAAAGAGAAAATAAGATTCTGCTTCCAGAAACATATCTTTAGAGTCACTTTGTGGTTGTGCAATTAGCAAATTGCTAAAAAAAAGCGCTAGGATGATACTAAAAATATATCTTCCTGATTCTCTTTCTCCTCTCATATACCAGATATTTGATTTAAACAAATTTAATAAAAATATTGTATAGCAATGAATAATTCTACTATTCAAATAATCAACTGACTCTTATGTAATAACATTCGATGATATCTGAATGTATATATTATAAAATAATTCACTAAAAATTTTCAGGCGAAGCCTGAATTAGTTCCCCCAATTATAGTCTTGTATGCAATAGCAAGTTAACTAAAAATTATAAATACCTAAGGGTTCAATTGCAAACAGATAAGAAATATTTGTTAATAACTAACCGCGGATTATAATTTTATCCTGGAAGATTTAATTTGTTAATTGCAGAAATACAACTATTTATAATTAATTCAATATAAGATTGTTTTATAAAACTCCCGAAGTTTCAAAATTTTCGAGATTCTGTGCTACCTGGTTCAGGAAACTACCGCCCAAAGCTCCATCAATAATGCGATGATCGTAGGTTAAGGATAAAACAACGATGTCGCGGATACCCACACCTAATCCGTTTTGTATAGTTACAACTGCAGGTTTCTTTTTGATGGTTCCAACTGCAAGGATTGCTACTTCGGGAAGATTAATGATCGGTGTTCCGGTGAGACTGTTATATTGGCCGATATTTGTTATGGTAAATGTACTTCCTTTTATTTCGGTGGGTTGAAGTTTGTTTTCTCTTGCCCGTTGTGTTAAATCGCTGATTTTATGAGCAAGTCCCCTTAAGTTTTCCTTATCTGCCTGCTTAATTACTGCGACCACCAGATTCCCATTTGTAAGTGCGGTGGCTATACCAATATTTATTTCTTTTTTTATAAGAATTTTATCCCCATCCACCGATGAATTTATTCGCGGAAAATCTTTAAGGGCTTTGGCTACAATGCTTGTGATTAAAGCTGTATACGTAAGATTCACACCTTCTTTCTCAATAAACGGTTTCTTGATTTTTTCTCTCCAGGTCACTAATTCTGTTACGTCGGCTTCGATAAAGGAAGTAACGTGCGGAGCAGTTTTTTTAGATTTCAGCATGTTGTCAGCAATCAGTTTTCGAACACGATCCATTTCAATTACTTCTCCAATGTCACTCGTTGATACTTCCTGTTGAACAAATGATGATTCAGCGATTTTTTGTTGTGCCACCTTTTTCGAAGCATGTCGGTAAAGTCTTCCAGAAAGAATATATTTGTTTAAGTCGTCTTTAGTTAAACGGTCATCCTCTCCTGTTCCCTTTATCAGTAGTAGTTCATCCGTGGAGATCCCCCGTTGTACGGCCATATTTTTTATAAATGGAGAAAGATAGCGATTGTCCTGTTTACGTTGCACCTGATCTGAATCGTTTTCTTCCAACACAACTGTTTCTTCCGGAGAGGGTTCTGCTGATATTTCTGAATTTGTTTCAGCTGGAAATTCAGAATCAGAAAGTTCTGTTAATTCTTCAGGTTCATAAGATGTATTTTCTTTAGCTGTTAAAATGATGGCTATTACTTCACCAACCTTTGGAATTTCTCCCTCTTTGTACACAATTTTTTGCAGCGTTCCTGATACCGGCGAAGGTATTTCAGAATCAACTTTATCGGTTGCAACTTCTACGAGAGCAGAATCTTCATCTAACTTTTCTCCTTCGCGGACAAACCATTTGGTTATGGTTGCCTCAATGATTCCCTCGCCCATAGCAGGAAGTTTTAACTCAAATCTGGCCATTTTAACAATTAATTGTCAGACTAATTTTCGTCCAAGTTTTCGAATACCCTTATACAGAATGTTAATATCATTTCTGATTTTATAATCTTTGGCATAGAGCATATTCATTTTTTCCACTACCGATTCATCCACAATCTCGGGTTCGATCGCATCCACAGGGGTAAGAATTCCTTTTTTCAGAAAGGGCAATTTACCTGCACCATTCTTAAATCCCTCATGATACCCGATTAAAGAATATTTGTTGAAAATTACCCGGAATAAATTTTTTATCATTTCAACAGGATGTCTTACCATTAATGCCAGTACCGGGCTTATTATTATAAAAAGAACAGAGACCGAAAGATCAAAAAAACGTTTTCTTCTCTGATTGATGCTCCTTGAAATAGCATTAAAGTTCAATACATATAAATCGCCTGCAGTATTAATCGAATTGCTTCCTATTATCGAAAAGCTTTCAGGTGCAGCAATTTTAAAATCCACATCGGCGCTGGTAAAATGCAACATTGCATTGATAATATCCTGTGAACTCATACTCTTCGAACAAAAAATAATTTCATCGACCTTATTAATGGAAACGATTTCTTCTATCTGAGAAATGTTGCCGATAAATCCCCCGTTTGACTTTCTGATATCGGGGTAAACCGTTCCGACAAGTTCTGGTTTAATATGCGTCTGTTCCAGGATTGAATATACTCTTTTGCTTTCCGATTTATCTCCCACAATGATTATCCGTTTTCTTTCTTTAAAAATTTCAATTTTAAAGTTTTCTTTGTTGATAATACTTAACAACAGTCGTATGCTAATTGTTGAAATTAAAGCCCAAATTGTTCCCAAAACGATTAAAGCTCTTGAAAACCTGAAGTATTCAGGCAACAAGGCATAAATTACAAGGATTAATAGTGAACCAATTAATATTCCTCTTACCAGATTTCCAGTCTTGATATGTTTTTCGTATCCGCCGGTTAAGTATATCGAGACAATCCAGATAAGAATATAGGATGGCACAACAAAATGAAGATATGCTAAAGGGTAGGAACCATTGCTGTTGAAAATGTAATTCTCCCAGTAGGGTAAAAAGAAATAGAAACCCAGGTATATAAAAATAATATTCAGTAACGGATTGATGGAATTGATAATAAAACGTCTTAGAAGGGAGATTGCAGCACGCAGATAAATAGCAATATTAATGAGGAAACTAAAATATCGGGCATTATTTTTTGTAAAGTGTTTTCGGGCAAAGATTATCATAGCTCTGTAAAAAACCATGACATAATTTATACTGCTCTTCTTGGTGCTTTCACCTTTATAATGAATAATTGTGGTTTCGGGGAAATAATAATTTTTATAACCTGCCAGTATTATCCTGTAAGACAAATCAATATCCTCCCCGTACATAAAGTAATCTTCGTCCAGTCCACCGATTTGATCCAATAATTTTTTTCGAACCAGTATAAATGCCCCGGGCAGTACTTCCACTTCGTTTATCTTTTCTTTGTCGAGATAGCCAAGGTGGTATTTGCCAAATATTTTCGATTTTGGGAAAAGTGCAGCCAGACCAAAAACTTTATAAAAGGCAACAACCGGAGTTGGTAAAGATCTTTTTGATTCGGGTAAAAATTTTCCTTTTCCATCTATCATTTTAACACCAAGGCTTCCTGCATCGGGATGCTCATCCATAAAGCGGAGACATTTTTCAAATGTCTCTTCCTCAACCACTGTATCAGGATTTAGGATAAGAACATATTTTCCTTTTGCTATATTGATGCCCTGATTATTTGCCCTGGCAAAACCTACATTTCCTTTGTTTTCAATCAGAACAACCTGCGGAAATTTTTCACGAACCATCTGACATGAACCATCCACCGAATTGTTGTCAACTACAAAAACTTCGCCCTTAAGCCCTTTCAAAGAGTTAAAAACAGAATGCAGGCACTGTTCAAGAAAAAATTTAACGTTGTAATTAACTATGATTACCGAAAGATCCATGCATTAGGATTAGAAAAGGTTTCAAAATTATAAAAACTCCCTGAATTATAAATGAATTATAAAAATAGTCTAATAATGATGAATATTTGGGGGAGATTATTTCGGGAGATTTTTAGCACACTCCATGAGTACCATTTTGCAGGCATTAACGTTTCCTTCTTTACACGCTTTTTGAAAATAAGGGCATGCATTGTCAAGGTCTTCAAGCCTGAAATAAGACATTCCCAAATTAAAGCTGGTTTCCGGATTATCGCTATTTATTTCCAGGGCTTTCTTAAAATCTTTTACAGAAGCATTATAATCTTTCAATTGATAATTTAACATTCCGCGAGTATGATAAGCGCTGGCATTATTTCCGTTTAGATCAATTGACTTCGAAAAGTCTTCTGTAGCACGTTCATATTCCATCATGTTCATATTTGCGATGCCCCTGTTCAGATAGACTTTATAGAGGTCTGTCCCGTTCATGCTAATTACTTTATTAAAGTCATCCACAGCTTTCTCATACTTTTGGCGCCCAATGTAAATGAGTCCGCGCTGATAGTAAAATTCACTTTCATCAGGGTATTTGTCCAGTGCTTTTTCAACAAGGCTATACGCTTCTTTATAATCATCCTGCAAATAATACACATTAATCTGCATTTGCAAAGCTTCTTTATTCCCGGGTTCAAGTTTTAGTACCTCCTGAATTTTACCGAGCGCTACATCATATTGCGCATTTTTAAGATACGTTCCGGCTTCGGTTAAAAACATCTCGGTCTTTGACTGGGCATGAGAACCATATGCAACGAAAATTGAAAATGATAGGATTAACACATATCTCATTTACCTGGTAAATTTATAATCCATCTAAGATAAATATTATTGATGTGAAAGACAAAAAACTATTTCTTAAGTTATTCACACCCCGGAAAAAATTGATTTCGTTAGTTGAAAGCAATTTCTATTTTATTTTATAATGTCTCTTAAGCGAAATAAAAAAAATCCGGCATTGGAATTAGATTACCGGATGTTAAAATTTTTTTGTGCATGGTTATTTCGCCAGTTTCTTAAAATCGCTGGCAAGAAATCCGTCCGGGTTCTTATCACTAATTTTATGATAATCGAAATAGTAGAAATTGGCATCGCCTGCACCTATAATTATCTTATAGCAACGCGCATCCATCTTGGTGCCTTCCGGTCCTACTTTATGCAAAAAGACGATCTCATCTCGTCTGTCTTTGATAGCCTGTTCTATCTCGTCTTTAGTTACAATTTTGAACTTATACGGATATATCTTCTTAATTCTTGCAACAGAATTGACATCCTTTGCAAGTTCATCTTCAAGCAGGTACAATGTTTTATCTTTAATTTCTTTAATATTTTTATTATAATATTTAAGCACATTTGCAGACAAAATTTCCGGGTGTTCCCTAATCAACAGGGCATGTTTCTGAATAAATCTTACAAGTATTCCCAGTTTATATGCATAATTATCTTCTTCAACATTAAAATAGGCAACAGGAACAGAAGCAATATCGGGCATCTGGTTCAACCGGAAATAATCACCTCCGAGTGAAAGATTCAGAAATCGATACTGAGCATCTGTCTTATCATTTTCAAAACTAACCTGGGTCATTAACAGAAATGAATATTTCGCATCCTTACGCATTTCTTCAAATTCCTTCGAACTGATAAAATCATATTCAGTGATGGTCCACTCCCGTTTCATTACATCTTTTATATTAATATTGTATTCAAGCAGTGGATTATCTTCCAAAACAACCAGCGTTTTGGTCGTAAAAAAGGTATTGATATCTTCACGTGATGGCACATAGCTTTGTGAAAAGCATGGCTTCAACATTGTAAAACACAGGAACATAAATACTAATCTTTTCATAGGTACTTTTTTTTAATTATTCGGAAAATACAATGGATTTCTATCATTAAATTTCCTGATATATAGAAATTTAAGTTGTTTTTTCTTCTTATTTCTCAAAGCCATAAATTCATCATGCAGTTCAGGATCTTTCATTAACAATACTTCCACTGCTGAGATATCATACTCCATTACCCTGCCGGTGCTGAAATCGATTAGGTATTGTCTCATTTCAGTTGTGTTGCGTGCAGTAGGGCTCATGCCATAAGGATTATAATCGTAATAATTATAATATGGATAAGAATAATAATTTGGATTGGTGGTAGTAAGATTTGCAACAAAATGACATATGCTGCCCACGATAGTAATCCTGTAAAAACCATTGTTTATTCCAATATACAATACTCCATTTCTGGAATAACCCCAAATATTACTAACCAACATTTCCTGTTTCACCCCATAATTATCGTAATAGTACAATTTTTTATTTTCGGTGATGCGGTCGAAAAAATAGGGATCATCATATCCAACATCTGTCAGAATTCTTGATTTTGGAATTGGATTGTTTGCTTTTACCTGCTCAAAATTCACAAAAATACCCTCCTTGAATTTAAATTCGGGGGTATACTTAATTAAATGCGATGAATCTAATTGCGCATATACATTTATTCCGGCAGTCAGAAATATTATTATAAATAAACGTTTAATCATTATATCAGTATCCTACACCCTTTCTAACAAATTTATCTATTAAATCAGAAACTCTGAAAAAATAACGCTATAAAATTCAAAGTATTTTCTAAAAGTTAAAAATGATAATCTGATGATTTATTAAATCCCAATGAGGCATACTGGATTAATTGAGAAGGGCATGTATTTTTGTGTGAAATTTTATATATCTTTATAATTGAAACTGATTAGGTCATGAGATTTTTAGAGCGACTATCTGATAAATATTTTACAAAAGACTCGGAAATTTTTAAATCTGAAGATTCCAATAAACCTTTTTTAATATTTCTACTATCCTCTCTGTTTTCGCTTTGCTGTTTAACTCTGGGCCTGGTATCAATTATCAGATTAGATTATTTTCAAACTCTTATTTTTTCTACTGCCTTGTTGGGAGGTGTTATATCTTTTATTATTAATTGGTTATGGAAAAACTATAAAGCATCACGTACCATTCTGTTAATCAGCGCACTGATAGTTTTAGTGTATTATTTTCTGTCCGGAGGGAACGATGGTATAGGATATCTGTGGCTATTTGCCTTTCCGGCAGGAATTATTATTTTATTCGGAAATAAAAAAGGAAGATTAATTTCTGCTATACTCTTTGTAGCATTAGCACTTTTTCTATTAACTCAAAGGTTATACAACCTGCCTATTCAATATAGTTTTAATTTATCTGTGTTGTTGCTGGGAGTATACCTGGTTTTGTTTTTGGTGACTTATCTGCTTGAATTTGAAAGGTCCTATAATTATCAAAAACTTGAGCAAAATATCAGGGATTCTAAATCAGAAACCAGAAAAAAGGATGATTTCATCTCGAAAT
This sequence comes from uncultured Bacteroidales bacterium, assembly GCA_963781805.1. GTDB lineage: Bacteria > Bacteroidota > Bacteroidia > Bacteroidales > UBA10428 > JAFGPL01. The sequence continues at coordinate 1,452,684 of CAWAHF010000004.1, read as the reverse complement.
TATCACATCAAATCAGAACTCCCCTGAATAATCTTACCATGGTTTCGAACCTGATTGACCGGAATAAACTCGATGCTGAACTTCAGGACCTGTTTGATACAATTATTGCTTCCACCAATAATCTTATAAATGTTGTAGATAATATCGTAAGGGTTTCAAGTATTGAAGTAGATAAAGATATATTGAGTAAAACCAGCTTTGATTTATACTCAACCATCGATAATACATTAAGACTTTTCAGGGATCAATTTAAAGATAACCTTACAATTAATCTGGTAATCTCACCTAAAATAAAATGTAATCTTATAGGAGATCCCATACGCATAAAGCAGATATTTTTAAACCTTCTTGAGAATATTCTAAAGCATCTGGAGGGCAAGAATAACCAGATTGATATTGTGATATCTCCGGATAAGCAGATGGATCAGTTGCTTAAACTCTCTTTTGTAATTTCATGTCCCAAATTAGATCTTACGGAAGACAATCTTGGAAATTATATTGTAAAATCTGTAAAAAAGGATGTAAACAGCATTGATGAAAATTATATGGAATTGGCAATAGCCAAAAAGATTATAGAGTTTCATAATGGCAACCTGGAAATAGAAAATGTGGACTCCATCACTAAGTTTAATTTTACACTGGACCTACTGGTCGACCTGAATAAAGCAACCGAACCTGTCAAACAGGAGGTTGAAGGAGTTGCCAATTTTATAATGCAACCCAAAAAGAAAGTTGATCTTAAAAATTCTAACATTTTGCTTGTAGAGGATAATGCAATCAATCAAAAGATTGTAATCCTCAGTCTTAAAAACTTTGTTAAGAATATTGATGTGGCCATAAATGGAAAAGAGGCGCTGGATAAATTCGGTTCATCTAAATATGACTTAATTCTTATGGATATACAGATGCCTGTGATGAATGGAATTATTGCCACAAAAAAAATACGCGAACTGGAAGTTAGTTCCAATACACAGATTCCGATAATAGCTATAACTGCAAATGCCCTGTCGGGGGATAAAGAAGCGTGCCTGGCTGCCGGTATGAATGAATACATTAGTAAACCTTTTCAGGTAGATATCCTTCTGAGTAAGATGAAAATACTTCTGAGTCAGTGATATAAATTCAGAAAATCTATTTCAACAATTTTTTGGTTCATTTTTTGCCCCGGTGCAACCTTAAAAGTTCACCTTAACGCCAATTACAAGGATATCATCCACTTGGTCAAGTTCCCCTTTCCATTCCATAATACTCTTAAAAAGATACTCCTGTTGCCTGATCGTAGGAAGCTGATGTAAAGCTAATAGCAGATGTCTGAAACGGCGGTATTTGTACTTTTTACCTTCTGGCCCTCCAAACTGGTCGGCAAAACCGTCGGAAAAGATATAGAATATATCGCCTGTCTGTAATTGTATGGAATGATTTTCAAACCTGCTTTTATCCAATTCGGGCAGATCCAGACCCACAGAATTTCTGTCTCCTTTAATTTCAATTATTGAATTTTCCCGGATGATATAGAGCGGGTTAAACGCACCTGCGAATTCCAAAACTTTTGTATTTTTATTTATTGAACAAAACGCAACATCCATTCCGTCTTTAAATGAAATATTTTCTGCATCCCTGAAAATATCCTGAAAATCATCATTGAGACTGTTTAAAATCTCAGACGGCTTTTTAATTCCTTGCACATTCGTAAGTTTACGGAAGAGTTCAAATCCAATAATTGACATAAAAGCGCCTGGTACGCCATGTCCGGTGCAGTCAACTGCAGCTATAAATATGGTATCTCTTACTTCATTTATCCAATAAAAATCACCACTTACAATATCTTTCGGAATATGAAGGATAAAGGAATCGGGGAAAATAGATTTGAAAAGTTTGCCAGAAGGCATAAGCGCCGATTGTATTCTCCTTGCATAGTTGATGCTATCTGTAATATTTTTATTTTTAAGAACCAGTTCTTCTTTCTGTGTTAAAATCTGCTGGGCAATTTTTTCCCGTTCCCTGAATTGTCGCGTTAATCTCCTCAAAGCTCTTGTCTGGAATCGTAAAAAAGCAAAGAACAATGTTATCACCAGAATGATATAAAGTACAATTGCATATTTGCTAAACCAAAAAAGAGAATTTACCACAACAACAATTTTACCGGGTTTATATTCAATATTATTTTCAGGCAGATAGGCAGATACCAGAATGGTATGTTTTCCGGGTTTAAGGTGTGAAAAGATAACATAATGATTACTCCCCAAATTAATCCAGCTGGTATCTGATTTATTTGTAACTAAGGTGTATTTGTATTTTTTCACAAGTGTATCATTATAAATAAGTACAGGAAAATCAATTTTAAGATATGAATAATTGTGAGGCATTACGATTGAATCAATATGATTTGATGTAATAATATTTATTTTATCTTTTTGAGACCATTCAACTCTTGATATCTCCGTTACATAATTATTTTGAGCTTGATACTCAACAACAGGATGATCTTTACTAACTAGTGGTATACCAGGCTGAGACAAAATTGAAGAAACGCTTAGTGGTGTCAGTAAAATAGTTGTATATCTAATATTCTCAGAATTCTGAGATAGTCCTGCAAAGAATTCATGTGAGATAATATAGAGTAAAACAACACTTCTTATTAGTATGGTATTTCCTGTCCGCAACATTGTAAAATCGAGGATTTGACCTTTAGAATCCTCTCTCTAATTTAGTCTTTTTTTTCGATATATTCCCTAAGAAGATTGAAATACTAACGTTGGATATAGAAGTGTTGTTCGTTGAAATGCGGATAATTTTATTTATAATAAGTCTCAAGAAAATGTATTATGTTTTCTGACATTATATTCTTCACAATTATTTCCGGTTCAATTTGCCGGTTTGAAAGATTTATCAGGTTTTTGCCATCTCCTGCCATATAATTTTTTGCATGAATTAACAAGTTTTCGAATAACGATGGCAGGTTCTCGCTTGTCCAGTATCCGTTTAATGGATCAACAATACCGTCGAAATCGGAACCTATGGCGGTGATATTCCATGCATTTCTCCCCGTTTTATCCAGCGTTTCAGCAATATGTCTGATCTGACTCCATATTAATCCGGCTTTTTTCAGAAGCATTTTTTTCTTATTCAGATTCAGAAATGATTTTTTAAGAATTTCTTTGTTTGCTATAATTCTTTCATCAAGCTGAAGACAAAAAAGACCATTTGAATCGCTGATTTTATGGATTTCATCATCAAAGATGTTGATATCAGAGGAATTAAAAATATTGTTATCATTATTTGTTAAAACCTGCTTATTTGAAATAGACTCAAGTCCATTAACTGCCCCATGACTCACAATAACAGGTATATCGGGTTTCTTTTCAAGGTATTTGTAATATTGTATCCGGGATATCACACTCATGTGCTTGATGTCTATCAGTATTCGCTTTCCATTTGAATTATCGAGCAACATATCTAAAACTTTCCAGCCAAGCGATGTAAATCCGGAATTCATTCCATGGTTTTGATCGAGAACTTTTTTAAGCAATCCTGAAAGGCTTTGTGCATGGCCGCAAATCTCATTATAGAAATGGTGAGCCAATGTGATATAAAAAGGTGGAAATTCCCATTTCTTTAATTTTTCAATGTTCGCATGGATTTCCTTCTCTTCTGCCCGTTGATTTATATGGCTGTTAAAAACATGGCTACCTTCGATTGTTGGTATTACCGAAATTATATTTAAATCCTGCAATTGTAAATTTTGTTTTATCTGATCCATATTCTGAACCAAAAAATATTGTGCTGATCCATCCCCGATATTAACAGGAGTTCCATGCAACTGTCTGAAATATTTTTCCTCATTCTGAAGATCCAGAAAGTAATTGTTATTGGTTTGGACAAACTCAATTCTGTTTAGCCCTGTACCTGTTATAAAATTGGATATTTCATCGGGAAAAAATCCGGTACCAAGTTTGCTTGTAAAAAACCCTTTTTCTATAGGGTACAGTGAGGCACAAATAACTTTGATCTTTGCCTTATTTAATGCAGTAAAATCTGACTGAGAAAACGGAGAGAGTGTGCTGGAAATATTCAGAATTTTGTCTCTCAGACTAGGAGGATCATAATTATAGATACTGTTTTTATCTTTTGCTTTCGGACTGTTTACCAGGTTTTTTGCGAAACTTTTGCCATAAGGTTTGAGTGAGGGATGACAATGAAAGTCAATAATAAGAGAATTTTCCATGCTGCCGGATTTAATTGTTGTTTAGTGAACTCAGCTTTTCAGAGAGGTTAAAATAGAAAATATATCATTATATATCAATACTTTTGACGGAAATTTTTTGGATTGTATAGTACCTGCTTTATGAAACTCAAAAAAGAATCCACAAGAAGCTTAACTGATTAAAATGAAAATTATGAGAATATCATGAAATAAAAATTTACTAATTCTGGATTAAGGTAAAATTTCAGATCATTTTTATTGCCTTGAACTTAAAGTAAAATCAGAAAGATACTTTTGAATGAAATCGAAAGCTTTTTTAAAATTTGATTCGGCTTCTGGTGTAATTTCGCCCATAAAATCCCATTGATACCCTTTAATGTGTAACAGGTATGCTTCGGGTATACTGCCGTAAATTTCATTACATAAATGCAGAATAAATGCAGGAGACACATGATGCATGCTAAAATCAACTTTGGAATCAGGATTTAATCGTGTAAATTCAAAATCTGCAATTTCCTCCTTGGAAGCATCTGCAAAAATTACCAAATCTTTATCGCTGATCGTTGCTGCATCTTCTATGTTTAGCTGATAATTGGAATCGGTTTGAATAATGTCATACCCTGACTTCTCTGCCCACATCTTTACCTCTTCTGTAAGCTTTACACCAAGAACATCATCCTGCCGGCCCGGATTTCCATAACCATAAACAAGTATTTTCAATTTTACAGCCACTTAGCCGCTTGTTTTGCTCTCAATTAGCTGATTGTTTGCATCTAAAATCGAAATTTCCAAAGGCATCTGTCCGAGTGCATGCGTAGCACAGCTAAGACATGGATCATAAGCTCTTATAGCCACCTCAACCGAATTCATCATGCCTTCCGTTATTTTTGGTTTCCCCTGCATTACTTTAATGGCTACCTGGTTTACTGCCTCATTCATAGGCTGATTATTATTGGTAGTGGAAACAATCAGATTAGCCATTTCAATCTGGTCCTCATCATTTATTTTATAATGATGAAACAGGGTTCCTCTGGGTGCTTCAATCACTCCAACCCCTTCAAATTTTTTGGTTCCTTTGGTTACGAGTTCGCCTTCCATTAAATCGGGATCATTTAACAATTCTTTCATTTTTTCAGCCGCATGAAGAATTTCAATAAGCCTTGCCCAATGGGAATGCATCGGTTTATTGCTTGGTTTTCCTTTGTTATATGCTTTAAAATTCTCAAATTCTTTTTGAGCAAGAGGGGTGTCGATAAAATCAATAGTATTTAACCTTGCAAGCGGCCCTACGCTATACCAGCCCTTTTTCATACCAAGCTCTTTGAGATATGGGAATTTCATATAACTCCAATTCCTTACTTCTTCATCGATATATTTATTATATTCCTGGTAATCTACATCGTGCAGTATTTTATTGCCCTCGCTGTCAACAGCTCTAAGAACACCATGATAAATATCCAAAGCACCGTCTTTACGCACCAGACTTAAATAGCTGGAAGGGAATTCCACAAAATTGTCGATAATATCTTTATGATCTTTATGATAGTCATGGAAAAATGCCAAAGCGCCTTGCGACCATTCTATCATTTTATGGATATTAATGGGATCAACACCATTCAGTAAATATTCCTTATCCTGTTCTGACAGGTGCTTATTTATTCCACCTGGAATTGCGCCGGTTCCATGAATTTTTTTACCGGCTGTGGCTTTAATTACTTCCTGTCCGTATTTTCTCATCATCACTCCCTGAACAGCCAAATCTTTATATTCCAGGGCTATCCCGATAATGTTTCTTTTCAGGGGATCCGATTCAATACCAAATAACAAATCGGGAGAAGCCAGATGAAAGAAATGCAACGTATGAGATTGAAAGAACTGACCATAATGCATAAGTCTTCTCATTTTTTCTCCGGTAGGAGTAAGACCATCACCGGTACCAGCGCCAACTATCACATCAAGGGCTTTTGCTGCAGCCAGATGATGAGACACCGGGCAAATACCACAGAGCCTTTGTACCAACACAGGTGCTTCCCAGTAAGGTCTGCCCTGGACAAATCTTTCAAAACCTCTGAATTCTACAATATGCAATCTGGTTTGTTCGATATTTCCTTCATTATCAAGGTGAATGGTTACTTTTCCATGACCTTCCACCCGGGTTACAGGTTCTATTGTTATCTTTTGTCCCATTTCATTTACAATTTAATCATATTTTACTACTTCATAAGGCAATTTCATTTCATCTCCCGTAATCAATGCTACCAGGGCATCCCAAATTAAATCTGCTCTGGGAGGACATCCCGGAAGGTGATAATCAATTTTTACTACCTCATGACACGGATACACTTTATCAAGCAACATCGGTAATTCAGGATCATTTGGAATAATTTTCCCTGTATTCCCAAGCACGGTTGGTCCATTCAGATATGCCTCTTCCAGACATTCTTTTATGGGTATACCGTTGCGCATAGCCGGAAGTCCTCCCATTATAGCACACTCACCTACCGATATCAAAATTTTACAGTGTTCCCTGAAATCTCTCAGCACATGTACATTTTCACTATTGCAACAACCGCCCTCTATCAATCCGATATCACATTTTTTTGTAAATTTCTTGATATCGTCAATAGGAGACTTATTAAACTCAACAAGTTCAATCAGTTCAAGTATCCTTTCATCAATGTCAAGTATCGACATGTGACATCCGAAACATCCAGCCAGTGAAGTTGTTGCTACTATAGGTTTACTCATTTTAAATTCAGTTTAATGTTTTGAAACAGAAATATTTTCAATGTCACTTCCGATCGGTTGATGGTCATATTTTCTTTCACCGATAGGTACCGCAAATCCTTTTTCCTTTACCAGAATTGAACCTACCGGGCAAACATCCATTGCTTTTTGTGCAAGTTCATCTGTTAACTGTTTTCCCAGTTTTGCATCAACTCCGACCTCAACACGCTGACTTCTGCGCCTGTAGGCAAATATGCTCCTTCCTTTGTCATCGACCACGGCCCTGATACAGCGTTTGCATAAAATGCATCTGTTTTGATCTTTAATTATCTTGGGATGAGATGCATCCACTTTACGCAACGGAAAAGAGTAGGGGAATCTTGGTACCATCACATTGAAACGATAGGCCAGCGCCTGAAGTTCGCAGAATCCGCTTTTTTCACACGATGGACAAAAATGATTGCCTTCTACAAATAATAATTCAATTATCGATTTTCTGAGTTCATTTATTTCTTTGGTTTCATTTTCAATCTGCATTCCCTGAGAAACAGGCGTAGTACATGCAGTCATCAATTTACCGTTGATTTTTATGGTACAAATACGGCAACTTCCTTTGGGTTTAACACCCGTATAGTTACATAGGGTAGGAATATAAATTCCGTTTTCTCTGGCCGCTTCAACAACATATTGTTCGTGTTTTGCCATGCATTCAATACCATCAATGGTAATTCTAACAATTTTATTCATAATGCTTATCTTTTAAATATTAGGCACTCGGCCAGTTGCTTCACATGATTCTTTTACAGCGACACTTAAATCGAATCCACTGTCGAAAACTTTATTTTTCTGAATTTTTTCTTCATAGAGATGTCTGAAATTTTTGATGCTCGATAAAACGGGATTGGCAGCTGTTTGCCCTAAGCCACAGCGACTGGCTTTTAATATTTTACCCCATTCCACCATATCATCAATGTCCTGCATCACACCTCTGGCATTTAATATTTTGTCCAGTTTTTTCTTCAGAATAGATGGAACGATTCTACACGTTGAACAACTACCGCAGGATTCCTCAATAAAAAATTCTGTGAAATTACTAACAACGTCAGAGAGGATATCTCTATGGTTTCCAAAAATAATCAATGAACCACCCGTGGCGAGATCTTCATACCCCAGTATTCTGTTAAATTCGTTTGATGCTATAATTGCGCCAGAGGGACCTCCGACCTGAACAGCCTGAACATCTGATAGGGTAGCGCCAACCATATCGATGATATCCTTCACCGAGAATCCCCATTCTACTTCATAAACTCCTGGATACCTGCAATCGCCCGATATGCTCAGAAGTTTAGTGCCTGTGGATTCAGATGTACCGAATGATTTATACCATTCGCCACCATTGAGAATCACTTTAACAGCTGAACAAAGTGTTTCTACATTATTCACAACTGTGGGCATGCCAAGATAACCCTTTTCGACCGGAAATGGCGGTCTGTCACGTGGTTCACCTCTTTTGCCTTCAGCAGACTCTATAAGTGCAGATTCTTCTCCGCAAACATAAGCTCCTGCACCATATTGTATACGAATATCAAAGTCAAATCCTTTCTTACCCCCGATATTTTTACCCAGGAAATTTTTTTCTCTGGCTTTCTGAAGAATATCTTCCAGGTATTCTCTCAGATATTTATACTCATACCTGATATACAAAATTCCCTCAGTGGCACCAACGGCATAACCTGCAATCACCATGCCCTCAAAAAGCAATCTTGGTAATTCGGTGAGTATTACACGATCTTTAAATGTACCCGGTTCTCCTTCGTCGGCATTGCAAAAGATATACTTTTGTTCTCCGGGTGCCATTCTGCAAAATTCCCATTTAAGGCCTGTAGGAAATCCTGCACCTCCCCGACCTCTGATGCTTGATTTTTTTACTTCTTCAATAACTTCGGAAGGTGTCATTCCAATGATTTTTTTAATGGCTTCTCCTGGTTTAGAGTTTCGCTCAAGTATTGGTCCTATTCTTCGTATATTGTTGCTTACGACAGCTCTGATAAGATCAGATGCATTTTTTCCGTCGCCATAATTTGCTGCAAACATATCAATAACATCTTTCCCTTCACGGATATCCCTGATGATTTCTTTAACCCGGAAAGGAGTGAGTTTGGTAAAAATCAAATTATTAATGATGGCAGCCGGCTCCTGATCATTCATACCAATGCATGATGTCTCTGAAAGACCGACAAGTCCATCTGCTGTAACCTGACCAAATTTAATTCCCAACTCTTCCTCAAACGTAGCTGCCACCTCGGCTCTACCCATCATTATTGCCACGGCGCTATTATTCAGATAAATCTGATATTTTCCGGTGGGTTTAAGTGAAAAGAAATGATAAAAAGATATTGTTTGTTCAACATCAACCTCACTCATATGCAATTCGTCGGCAATAAGAGTAATTGCATTTGCCGGGATAAAACCAACTTCATCCTGGATATCAATAAGAATATCCATCAACCTGGTTTTATCCTTTTTATATTTTTCAATAATTTTAGCAACAGCAGTTTTCATACTATTAATATTTAAGAATAATGCGATAATATTCGATTAACTATTGTTAATTTTTTCACAACAATGATAGGATTTTAAATAATTATTTACAAGTACATAATCATATTTAGAATGATTATAACTTTTCTGTTAAACAGATTCGGGTGTTTTTTTCAGGTTGAAATATGGACATATTAGCCTATAACTTTTTGGAAATTAAATTATCTCAGGGTTGGATTTAAACGAATTCTTTTTGTTTTTTCTGTCGAAAGGAAATGCAAAAATATAATAATTTAATGAGAATTTCATTGATATCTAAAAATCAATCCCGCTGGCGCCAAAATAATATTCACTGTAAAAATTAATGAATGTTTCGTAAATATCTTCGAAAGACATAATGGTAATATACAAAAAATGAATCCTAAATTCAATAAAACGAGCAAGTAAAATTCAATTAGCTCCTTATTTAGATTTTTTTCATATAGCTGATGAATTTCCACATAGAGTGAATAAATTCACAAACTTATTTTATCTATTTTCGTAATCTATGGTTACATTAGCTTTTAAACAGGATTTTAAGTTTTAAAATTTTTTTGTATATTTATTTAATATAATCCACAGTCAACGAATTATAGTACTATTTTTTCAATTATTTTTAATGTTTCAAATTATAGTTTTTATTTCCGCCATTAATCTAAGAATCAGCAAAATTTATCTGAAGAAATTCCATTCCAGAGTAATTGTGAATTCAGTTAAGTTTGTATCAATTCTATTACTATTCCTTTTTATTTCAGGATTTTCTGTTGCTCAAAATGAGGTGGAAATCCAGAAACAGTTAAAATTCAGACATATAACCATTGATGATGGACTTTCAAGTAATCATGTTAATTCTATCTGTCAGGATAGTCTCGGGTATATTTGGATTGCTACATTGAATGGACTAAACCGGTATAATGGCATGAGCTTCAAAAACTACTATGCAAATTCGAATAACCCTTTTTCTCTGCCATCTAATGATGTATTTGATGTTTATTGCGATTCTAATGGGAAATTGTGGGCAGGAACTAATAACGGAATTTGTTATTATGACGAATCGGCAGATGGATTTGAAGAGATTGAACTCGTTGTCAAAAATGAAGCAGGCCTAAATGTTTTTGACATGGAGGAAGATTTTCGTCATAATTTATGGCTGGCGACTTCCAGTGGTCTGATTGTTTATTCACTTGATAATAAAGAGGTATCAAAAATATTCACAAAAAAAACCGAAAATTTATCCCTTCCTTCAGACACAGTATATTGTCTAATGGTCGACAAAAACGAGAATCTTTGGTTTTCATGCTATAATAAAGGATTATGTTTTTTGAATCCGTTTACCGGGTATCTGAAATGTTTTCTGAAAAATGACCATCAATCCGGAAGTGTTCCCGATAACAGGATTACAGATATTTTCCAGGATAAATCAGGTAAAATTTGGTTTTCAACCTACTCAGGGGGTATATGCTATCTTAATTCCGGCGATTCAACCTTTACTACCCTTACAGTTGATGTGAATAATGCATATTCAAGCAGAGTACGCACCATTGTCCAAGATAACGAAGATAATATTTATATTGGTACTCGTGGAGGACTTTATTTATATCATCCGGAAACGAATCATTTTAATTTATATGCAGATAGCAAACACAAATTTTCGACCCTAACAAATAATTCTGTAATATGCAGTTTTACAGACAAAAACAATGGACTTTGGCTTGGTACATATTATGGCGGGGTAAATTTTGCCGATCTGGATAGAAAACCTTTTGTGCATTTTACGGCAGATGAAAATGACCACCATTTTCTGAACAGCAAAAGCGTATTTGCATTTGCCCGGGACCTGAAGGGAAAATTATACATAGGTACTGAAGAAGGATTAAATGTATTTGATAAAAAAAATAATACGTTTACATATTATGTTCATGATCCAAAAAATCCCAATTCGCTCGCTTATAATGATATAAAATCTCTTGCATTTGATCAACAAGGGAATCTCTGGATAGGGACCAATCTTGGCGGACTGGATTATTTTTACCCCAACACAGGCAAATTCAAACATTACAAGCACAGAGCAGATGACAGTACAAGTCTGCTATCTGACAAAATTTATAACTTACATGTTGATAGAAATAATGATCTCTGGGTTATTTCGAGCAAAGATTGGGATGAATTACCAAGCCGGTTGAGTTATCTTAAAAACGGAAGTAGCAAGTTCAAACATTTTAGTCAGGATTTCTACGACGGGATATTTGAAACCTCAGCTGGAGATTTAAGAATTGGTGGAATGGGTGGATTTTGGCTATATAATCATCTGAGTGGTGAATTTTCATTTATTGGTAACGATTTGCTAATTGGAAAGGTTTACTGTGTTTACGAAGATTCTAAAGGTAATGTATGGGCCGGAAGTACAATGGGTTTGGTAAGATATGATGTTAAGGATAAAAGATTTTATCATTTTTCAACAGAGAATGGTTTTCCCTTTACCATGGTTTATGGAATTTTGGAAGATGATTATCTGAACATATGGATTTCCACGAATGCAGGATTGATGAATCTGGTTAAGGCGGTGGTTTTGACCGATGCCATAAAACCCAGAGTATATGGAACAAAGGATGGCATACAGAGTAAAGAATTTAATTACAATGCGTACTTTGAATCTTCTGATGGTCAATTCTATTTTGGTGGAATAAACGGATTCAATTCGTTTTATCCTGAAAAAATAAAAGATAATACAGATCCTCCAGAGATTGTCATTTCTGACTTATTAATTAATAATATCAGTGTGAAAGTTGATAGTCAGTTCAATGGCCGGATTATTTTAACCAAACCAATTTCTAAAACCAAAAGAATTGTACTAAAAAAAAGAGACAAGTTATTTACCATAAAATTTGATGCTCTTCATTATTCAAATCCCGAGCGGAACACGTATAAATATATGTTGGTTGGATTTGATGAAGATTATACTTCTGTCAATGCTTACAACAATTATGTCACGTATACGGATCTTCCTTCCGGCAATTATACTTTTAAAGTGTTTGCCGCAAATTATGATGGAGTTAAAAATGATATACCGGCAACGCTTAAAATAATCATAAAACCATTATTCTGGCAGACATGGTGGTTCAGACTAACTTTGCTGGCTGTATTACTTTCAGCCTCGTTATTATTTACACACCTAAGATCACGTAACTTAAGAAAACAAAAAGGATTATTGGAAAAAGCGGTAGAAGAAAGAACTGAGGAACTTCAAAAATCTAATCGGGAATTGAATGAGCATCAACAACAAATTGTTGCCCGAAATGAAGAAATTCAATCACAAAAAGAGGAAATTATTTTACAACGAGACGAAATACACATGAAAAATGAAGAACTCAGTCAATCTTACGAAAAAATTAAGATTCTAAGCGACTTCGGCAAACAATTGACCGCAACCTTAAATCTTGAATCAATCAATGATATGATTTTCAATTATGTAAGCTCTTTGATTGATACATCGGTTTTTGGGATAGGAATTTATGAGAAAGAAAGCAATAGTATAAAATTTGCCAAGTTGATTGAAAAAAATCAACCCATAGCAGCATTCTCCAGTTTTCTTGATGATTCAACAAGTTGTGCCGCCTGGTGTTTTAAAAATCAAAGCCTTCTCATGAGCAATGATTTTGAAAATGAGTACATGAATTTTATTACTGAATTAATGATTAGGTCATCCAGTGTTCCAAAATCGTTGATATATATTCCTCTCACGGTTATGGATAAACAAATTGGAATTATGACGGTTCAGAGTTACCATCCTAATGCTTATACCGAAAAAGACCTCACAACCCTTCAAACCCTTGCCACGTATGTTGCAATTGCGTTGGATAATGCTGCAGCTTATGATATCGTTAAATCGCAATTTAGTGAGCTTGAACGACACAGACATGAGCTTGAATTGCTTATTCAGGAGAGGACAATAGATTTGGAAAAAGCCAAAGAAAAAGCCGAAGAGAGTGACAAGCTGAAATCTGCCTTTTTGGCAAATATGTCACATGAGATAAGAACTCCCCTGAATGCTATTGTTGGCTTTGTAAATCTGCTTGACGAAGATCAGATTCAGGAAGATGAAAAGAGAGAATTTTACCAGATAATTCAAAGCAATGGTTTTACTTTATTAAACCTGATTAATGACATCATAGATTTTTCAAAAATTGAAGCCGGACAAATGGATATCTCGTTATCTGAAATAAGACTGGATAAATTATTTAACGAAATATATCATATTTATTCAGAGGAAGTGCGCAGATTGAATCAGATGCATAATATTCAAATCATGTTAAATTCTGATTTTATGGAAAAATTACCTGTAATGGTTTCGGATTATGTACGTTTGAAACAGATATTCTGCAATCTGATAAATAATTCCATCAAATTTACGCGCGAGGGCATTATCGAATTTGGCATTAAAGAAATATCGGAGAAAGGAAAAATTTCCTTTTTTGTGAAAGATACCGGAATAGGCATAGAAAAGAAGAACTTTAAAATTATTTTTGACCGGTTCAGAAAGATAGAAGATGATAAAATGACACTTTACAGAGGTACCGGTCTTGGATTATCCATAACAAAATATCTGGTGGAACGTCTGGGTGGCGAAATTTGGCTTGATTCGGAAGTTGGTAAAGGTTCTGTATTTGTATTCTCTTTGCCTTTAACCGTGGTTGAGGAAATTCCGGCACATAAAGTAACCAGGATAACTTCGACCGGGCTGCCGATTCCAAACTGGTCAAAAAAAGGAGTACTGGTGGTTGAGGATGAAAGCTCCAATTTTCTGGTATTGGATTCGATGCTGAAAAAAACAAATATCGAAATATTTTGGGCAAAGAACGGCGAAGAAGCAATTGAAATCTACAAAAAGAATCTGAAAAAAATCAACATGATACTTATGGATATCAAACTGCCAAAAATGGATGGTTTTGAAGCCGCTGAAGAAATAAGAAAAATAAATGAAACTGTTCCAATTGTGGCACAAACTGCTTATGCATTACCTCGGGAAGAACATTTAATCAGGCAGGAAAGTTTTGATGATTATCTTTCGAAACCAATCGTAAGAGATAAGTTGATACGGGTAATGTCGCAGTTTTTAAGTTGATTGGGTTAATAATTCTAAGCGTTAATCAGATTAATTATTTCATCTGCGGAACGTTGTACCTGTTCTGTTAGTTTCTCTCCTAATTTTACACTTTCAGGTTGAAGACCCAAAATCTTAACTTCGCTTTGAAATAGTTTTGAAATATTCTTTAGCGATATATTATGAGTATTGGTTGTGAAATCAAGAAGCTCATTTGCCGGAATCAAATCATAATAACCAGGTTCTCTGTTGAAATTAACACTGTCTATCAGAATAATTATATTCGCATGATAACCATTAATTTTACCAAGATAATTTTCGATACTTACTTCTACGGTTAGAGCTTTTCTATGCTTATTTTCCATAATTCTTTGCGAAATATAGACTCCGGCGCCATCATCCGTCAACAGAACATTGCCAATGCCGACGAACAACATAAGATTATCTTTATTATCAAGAAATGTTTTGAGATTCACCGGTAGTTAATCGAGAAGTTTTACCAATACCTGACGCAGACAATTTGGACAAATTATGTTGAACATGTCTTTACGTTTCAAATCATCATAAACAGGGACAGATACGTCCTTACTCTCCGCAAGTCGAAGCTTGTCATTTAGCAAATTTAGATTAAGTATGGAAGCATAGGCAATGGGGCCAAGTTTTTTATGGATAAATTGCATGTGTTCTTTGGTAGTTATTATGGCACCGCAATGTTCACAAACAAGTAGCTCTTTTTCCTGCTTCTCAATCAGTATACTTGTTTCAAAGGTAGCCAGGTCAAATATTTTATCACTTAATTTTACCCCTTTCCCGGTAATGCAATGTTCTTGGCACTGACCACAAAAAATGCATAAGCCGTAATTTCTTATTATGGTTCTCTTTTTATTTTTCTTATCATCCGAGAAAGTGATGGCTCGAGGAGGACAAACATTGGCGCAGGTTTCACAACCCACACAATTACTATCATCTACTTCCGGTTTGCCTCTGAAATTTTCAAAAGGTATATGAGGCTTAGCCGGAAACTTTGTAGTATATGCCGGCGTAAACAGCGAAGTCAAAGCTTCTTTTATTTCTCTTACCTTGGGATATTTCATCAGTTGTTAATTATTTTTTTTCACTTTTTCTTTTTCTCAGATGACTTTTCTACCTCATCTTTATATTCATCAATTACACTTTTCTCTCCGAGTTTTACTCCAAACAAATAGGATCCCTTTACCAGCGCATGTGCCGCCACTGTTGAGGTGAAAAATAATAACGGGATAGCAACAATAGCTTTCACTCCGGCTTCTGAAAATCCGAAATGAAACAACAGTGCCAGTAAGATACTACACGTACCCAGTGTAACACACTTGGTGGCAGATTGTAGCCTGTTGTATACATCGGGTAAGCGTATAAGCCCTATGCAACCAAAAAGGTTAAATAATACTCCGATGATTAACAATATCTTAAAAATTATATCATTCATTGAGCTTTTTCCCTCCCAAATATTTTGCAAGTGTTAAGGTGCCAATAAAACTTAATATAATCCATGCAATGCCGATGTCAACAATAAACATGCGGTTAGATAGTACAGCCATAATTACACAGATTCCTACGACAAGGATTCCAAAAATATCTATACCAACCATTCTGTCAGGAATTGTGGGACCTTTAATTATTCTGTACAAACAGAAAAAGCAAAGTCCAATCTGTATATAAAGCATGATGTAAAGAAACTGTTCCATAATCGGGTAGTTAATCAAATATTCTTTTAATGAATTTTTCAAATCGACCTGCAATTTTTTGACTATATATTTCCGGGTCAGTGCTACTTACATAAATCCAGTGTACATATAATATATCGCCCTTTAAATCAACCGACAATGTGCCGGGAGTCATTGTGATGGAATTGGCAAGCATCATTTTGGCTGTATCCGAACGAAGGTTGAGTTTTACTTTTACTATTCCCGGTTTGATTGGCATAGCTGGGTGAAGCACCCTGTAAGCCACATCAAAATTAGCTTTTAAACATTCCCAAATAAATACAAAGAGATACAATATGAGCCAGTAGTAACGGCGGGGTTGAAAAAACTTAACCGTATTTTTAAAAAAATACCTGCTGAACAATATAGTTGTGATCAATGAGACAATTATTCCAACGATAATATTTGAGAGTTCCAGACTAAATGTGAGCAAAATCCAGGTAATCATACATAGTATAAACAAAACCAGTTGTCTCATTTTACATATTTATTAGATGTATGAAGTAATCATTTCTTCCCATTAAAATATCTACAGCCGGTTGAAGCACACTCTCCCTGATACCGGGAATCACCAGCAGGCTCAGTCCCAGGCAAAGAATTGCCAGAATAACCATCGATAGTACCATCACAAAGGGTACATCCTTTATTTTTGCTTTATCATGTTCCGTTTTTGTATTGTAGAATGCATATCGCTGAAACTTCATAAAGGATGCAAGGGTAATTATACTGACTATCACAGCCAGCAGAGCCAATACGTAATATTTGGCCTGGATTGCAGCAATAATGATGATAAGTTTGCTGAAAAAGCCATTAAACGGAGGAATACCGGAAATTGCCATCGAAGCGCCTAATGAAGTGGTGGAAGTAAAAGGCATGATTGAAGATAATCCTCCCATCTTTTTCAGATCGCGGGTACCAAGCTTGTACTCAATAGCGCCCGCATTAAGAAAGAGTAAACCCTTAAATACAGCGTGATTTATCATATGAAAAAGTCCCCCGGTAATTGCCAGTGCAGCAATTGTCTGATTTCCATCTCTTGAGAGAATGAGCATACCCATGCCAACACCCAGTATTACATATCCCATCTGGCTGATACTGTGATAGGCCAATAAACGTTTAAGATCCCATTGTCCGATGGCAAGAAACACCCCAACAACCATTGATAATGTTCCAATAGCAGTAATGATTATGCTAATCGTATAGGATAATTCAAACATATTGAAAAACAACCTGAAAATGACATATAATCCTGCAGCTTTTATAACCACACCAGATAACATCGCTGATATGGGAGAAGGTGCTGATGAATGGGCGTCCGGTAGCCATCCGTGGAAAGGCATGATGGCTGCCTTTAGTCCAAAACCAGCAATCAGCATTAGTTGTGTAAATTCAATAAGTTTGTGATCACTACTGTTTTTCAGGATAGCAGAGATATCAAATATATTAAGGGTTTTTGTATACCAGTATATCATTCCAATGCTGAACAGAATCAGGGCCGTCGCAATTCCTCCCAAAACCTGGTATTTAAATGATGCCTCCAGTTCTTCCTTCTCTGTTCCGAAAGCAACCAGTGCATAGGAAGAAATAACTGTTATTTCAAGAAAAACATATAAGTTAAAAATATCTCCTGTGATTACGATGCCATTCAGTCCGGCAACCATTAGGGCTAAAAGCGTATAAAAATATTTTTCGCCTGTAAATTTGGTAATATAAGAAACCGAATATAGCGTGGAGATAAAAGCCATCATATTGATAATGATGAGCATAAATCCACTGAAGGGATCAAGGACAAAATAAATGGCAATTGGTATACCTTTAATGGGTTCCCAACCTCCTATCTTATAAATAAATGAAGTATGATTTCCGTTAAAAAGATAGCATAAACTCAGAATCAAAAGGGCGAGGAAAACCAATATTGTGATGACTTTGCTAAAACCTTTGATAAACCTTCCGAAAATGGGAATCAGGAAAGCTGCAGCCAAAGGCAAAATCACAAATATGGGGATTAATTTATCCATAACTTATCCTTTTAAACTTGTTATTTTTCGTATATCAAACGTGTTGAATTTCTTGTATATCCTAATTGCAATTGCCATGAGCATAGCATTGGTAGCCAGACCGATAACAATTGCCGTTAACACCATAGCTTGCGGCAGGGGATCTACAAAAGTTGTTGCAGTTGGCATGTTTTTAATGAGAATCGGGGCTTCACCATTACTAATGTACCCTATTAATACCAGGAACAGGTATACGCTAAACTCCATGAATGAAAGTCCTATTACAATCTTAATGATATTGTGGCTTGTCAGGATTCCAAACAGGCCGACCAGGAATAATATAAAACAAAGTATATAAACTATCATTTTGTTATTTCTTCTTTATAGATTACAAGGGCCAGAAATATGGTAAACAAAGCAGCAGCAACTTCAATCCCTACAGCTATGTTATAAAGAGGAATGACACCCGCACTGATTAATTCTCCCACATGTCCTTTGGGTAAAAAGTTATTGAAAAATACTTTCGTTCCCAAAAAAAAGGCAATGCTGGCCATCAATATAAATGCAAGTATGGCAAGGCTTTCAATAAGCGATGAACCTTCTTCTTCTGTTTTGAGTTTAAGCACATTGTTGCCATAAGATAAGACAATCAGAATAAAAGCGCCGGCTAATATTACCCCACCTGCAAATCCTCCTCCGGGAGTGAGATGTCCATGTGTAATTATATAAATTCCAAAGAGAAATATTATTCCCGAAATCAATTGCGTTACTTTTTTAACTATTGTCGACATTTATAACTATTTAAATATCAATTCATTTTTATTTTTTAGATCAAAGCCTTTAATTTTCTTTTGCTTCTTTTCTCCCTTTAATCCGTAAGATTGTCAGCACGCCAATTACTGCTGTGAAAAGAATTGTGGCTTCGCCAAGAGTATCGTATCCCCTGAAATCAAATACAATTCCTGTCACTAGGTTGGCGCTGCCGGTTTTTTCTGCTGCATTTTCCATGTAACCGGTAGCCATTCGGGTGACATGCTGACCCAACGGTTCAAGTTTATCGATAGCCTGATGGAACAAGAACAGAAAAAACAACGTAAGTACAGTAACTGTCAATACATTAAATACATATTTTGCATTGATAAATGAGATCCCTTTTTCTTTGATAACGATGGTTTCTTTTAAATCCTCTCTTGTACTGTTAAGGATAATGGCAACCATAATTATCAGGGTTATGGATTCAACGACTATTTGAACAATAGCCAGATCAGGGGCCTTCAGCAACAAGAAACATATTACCAGGCCATATCCCACAATACCGCATGCAATTAAAGCCGACAGAAGATCTTTGGCAAAGAGCGCATAAACGGCTCCGATAATCATAAATATAAGCAATATTGACAAGGTCAGTTCCATAGCTTAGCGTGTTATTACAGCAATAAGAAAATAAACATAAAAATCAGACCTGCGAGAACCCAGAATGCCAGGTTTGATAAAATTCCATTATGAGCAGCGCTTAATACATGACTGATTTTCAGTACGATATTTTTTGACACTTCATAGATATCGAACCATTTCTTTTCAGCAGCTTTATAGATGGGATTAAATAATTTGAAATTTTTGATTGTTTCATAAAATTCTGTGGATGGAAATCCTGCTTCTTCTCTTTTTGTTTCTCCGCCTAAAAAGCTGTCATCTGTCCGAAATCTTGAAACAGAAAAGACTAAATATACAAGAAGTCCCAGAATGATTGAAATCAGTATCAACAAGGATATTGCAGAAGAATCCCATATTCCGGTAAATTTTATTTCACCAACAATGGGTGAGAATAATCCCGGTATCACCCAACGGGAAGCGAATACTCCAAATACGATGCAGGTAATAGCCAGTAATAATTGTGGCAACCACATCAGCCAGCTTACCTCCCTTACTTTTTTCAATTCCGTCTTTTGTCTTCCCAGAAAAACACCCGAAATGAATTTGATAAAACTTGCCAGGGTAAGCGCCGATCCTATTACAGCCAGCGCCAGCCAGACAATCCATAATTTGTTTGCTATTTCAGCTCCATGTCCAAAATCAATAATCCCCTGATAAATCAGCCATTTAGATGCAAATCCGTTCAATGGGGGTATTCCTGAAATTGAAAGTGCAAAAATCAGGGCAGCAAAAAACGTAATGGGCATTTGACTGCTCAAACCGCCCAGCTTATCAAGATTATCGTGTCCGGTTTGTTTTTTAATGCTTCCGGCAACGAGAAATAATCCGCTTTTGTATAATGCATTGTTAATCATATGAAATAATCCACCGACAATTCCAAGTATCGATCCAAGACCAATACCAGTTACCATATAACCAACCTGAGACACAGCGTGATATCCCAGTAGCTTTTTGTAATTGTGCTGTATCAATGCCATCATAACGGCAATTATGATTGTTGTAACTCCCAGAATAAGAATGATTAACCTGAGCCATTCATTTAACAGGAATATTTCATTACATAATCTGGAGAGAAAATAGATACCCAGGAGTTTATCCAGCGATGCCGGGAGGTATGCCGATGCAGGCGCTGGAGCCGATTCGGTATAATCCGGTATCCATGTGTGAAACGGGAATGCCCCTGCTTTGGTAAAAGCGCCTATTGCAAGACAAATAAAAGCTGTGATGGCGAGTGGATTATCGGTGGGTATATCCATTAATGACATATTGAGCTTACCTGATATCTTCCAAATGATAGCCATTCCCAAAATCATTAAACCATCCGAAGCTCCGACAAGGATTAATGTTTTCTTTGCTGCAGCAGAACTAACTTCATCATTAGGACTAATGAGTTTATAGAGTGTAATTCCAAGAAATCCCCAGAAGGCAATAAAAAGAATCATGTTATCAGACAATACTGCCATTACTGAAGCGCCAAGCGTTAGCAGGATGAGTGAGAAAAACTGGGGAAGTCTTCTGAAATTTTTGGTATATGCCAGCGCATAAATCAATATCAGAAAGGAAAATATGGAAATGAATAACAGCACCAGACCCGAGAGACTATCTAAATATAATGAGAAATACGAAAAAGTGTTACCAAGGAATCCACCTGATCCTACTGACCAAGGTATCATTAACTCCAACAGATTTGAATGGGTTGGCTGGGTCATTAATTTAAACAAAACGTATGAGGCATATAAGACAACCGTAGCAATCACAAGAGACAATAATCCTTTAACTAACCTGAGTTTATCGGGAATGAAAAGAAACAGCAATCCGGCAGCAAGAGGTAAAACACCTGCAATCAGAATCAGTGAGTTTAGTTGAATATTTAAAAAATTTGCTGTCATTTTCAATAGTGTTTTCTTATCTCATTTGTTTTCTCTTGCGAATGAGTTACCAGTTCTTCACCTCCAAAAAGTCTGTTACCTGTTTGGCCGTCATAAACCGCAGCTAGCCTTTCGGTGCAACAATAACATGGATCCACGGCAGCCAGCGAGATGGTTGCATCGGATATTGTTTGCCCGATGCACGATTTTTTAAAAGTTGCAATATTTACATAACTGGGGGCCCTGATTTTGTGTCTTTCAGGGTAGTTGGAACCATTGGTTTTAACAAAATGGAAAACTTCACCCCTGGGAGCCTCGGCATGTCCTGTACCCATCCCTTCGGGAATGGCTTTTATCTTAACTTCTGTTTCGCCTTCCTTTTCCTTTTTCAATCCTTCAAGGCACTGCTCGATGATCGAAATGGATTCATACATCTCGAGCAGTCTTACCTGCACTTTGGCAAATACATCTCCTGCTGTAGCAGTAATTACTTTCCAGTTTACCAATGGATAAGCTGCGTAAGGATCATCCCGTCTGACATCAATATCAACACCAGATGCCCTTGCAGTTGGGCCTACGGCGCCATAGTTAATAATATCTTCTTTTGTTAGAATCCCCACTCCTTTGGTGCGTGCATGAATCACCGGATCGTCCATAACAGCGCCCACCAGCATATCAGTTTTTTTCTTAATCAGGTCAAGTATTTCAGTTATTTTGTCAATTTTGCTGTTTTCAATATCTCTTCTTACCCCGCCAATTTTAAACATGGCGTAGCTGTTTCGGTTTCCAGTAATCAGTTCAAAGAGATCCAGCACTGGTTCGCGGTATTTCCATGCCCACATAAAGACGGTATTGTATCCCAGAAAATGACCTGCAAGACCTACCCATAACAAATGGCTGTGAAGTCTTTCGAGTTCTCCGATAATAGAACGGATGTATTTGGCGCGATTAGGTATTTCAATATTTCCGATTTCTTCCATACAATTGGCAAACGCAAAAGGGTGGGAGGTAGAGCATATCCCGCATATTCTTTCCACCAGGAAGAAAACCTGATCGAAAGTTTTCGATTCGCTCAGTTTTTCAATTCCCCGGTGATTATAGCCTGTTTCCCATTTTACATCCTTCACAATCTCTCCTTCGCAATACAGCTTAAAGAGTTCAGGTTCCTCCTGAAGCGGGTGATAAGGTCCTATGGGAATTATTTTGCTCATTAGTTTAAGTTCTGAGTTTGATTTTTTTTGTTTGTTATATTTTTGTATTTATTCTCAAATCATCAATTTTTTCTACTGCAACTGCAACTGCCTACTCCTTCCTGTACGGATACACCCCCTCTGCCCAATTGCCTTCCGAAATCAGCTTTTCAAGATTCGGATGATTCAGAAAGTTTATCCCAAACAGTTCATGCATTTCCCTTTCTATCCAGTTTGATGCTTCAAAAATCCCTGTGAGTGATTCTATTTCAGGTTTTTTCTTCGACAAAATCACATGAAGGTTTAGGACCAGTCCGCTGGAATCGTTACTGAAATGATAAAGTATTTCAACTCCTTGTTTAGTTTCAAAGGCCGATGCAATGATAAATCTGAGTTCCAGTTGGCGATATAGAAAATCAGCAATTTTAACCAACTTGTCCGGTATTATCGTTACAGTTCCCCTGACAGGAGTTTTAACTTCAATACTCATAATACTCTTCTCGAAGTTCTTTGTCAATTCTTTTATTTCAGCAAGTTCTGTCATTGGTTCGTATTATGCTGTTTTTTCTTTTTCCGGTTTCTTATTCAACAACTTGACTATTCCCGCAAGGATAGCTTCCGGTTTAGGCGGACAACCCGGAATGTATGCATCCACCGGAATGATTTTATCCACCGGACCGGCAAAAGTATTCCCTTCGGCAAATATACCTCCCGTACATCCACATGCTCCAATGGCCACCACCAGGATTGGTTTTGGCGCCTGTCTGTAAATCTCTTCCAGTCTGGGTTTGTCCTTTTTATTGATGGAACCATTTACCAGCAATACATCTGCATGTCTGATGCTGCCGACCAGGAGCATACCAAACCTTTCAATATCGTATCTTGGTGTCAGGCAATCAAGTATCTCAATGTCGCAATTATTGCAGGAAGCTCCGCCGAAATGGAACACCCAGAGAGACTTTTTAAAACAAAATTCTTTAAAACCCAATGCTGTAAAATTTATAATCCAATTAATATCAGTACGATAGCAATTATTACAATGAGGTTCATCCATACAAAGAAAAACCTCATCGCCTGATCGATTTTTACCCTGGGATTTGTATTCCTGATAATTGTCAGCAGTAATACGATTCCAAGGACTTTTAAAACAGACCAGAGTATATGAATACCATCCAACCGGAAGCCTCCCAGTAAAATTGTACAGAGAAATACCGGCAGAATAAAAAGCATGATGTATTTTGTAAGTTTTATAAGCGCATAAGCAGAACCGGAATATTCGATAAAAGAACCGTGCGTAATTTCAGTTTCGGCTTCTGCCATATCAAATGGAACCAGACCGAGTTTTGCCTGTAGGGTAAGAATGGCAGCAATAAAAAGTAAAACTCCCGAAATGCTGCCAATAAATGCTCCGTTTTGCTGCAAGGTAATTATATCAGCTAATCTGATATTCAATCCGGCTTTAAGAATCACACCTGCAACGATTAGAAGAAATGTAAGTTCATAACTGATAATCAGTTTCATTTCCCGTGACGCTCCAACAGCTGCCAGCGGATTACCGGAGGCCAGGGCGCCGATAATATAGGTTAAGGATGGAATGGTTAACAGATAAAATATAACAATGATATCTCCGGAAAAACCTGTTTTGAGACTAATGGCAGGAAGCATAATAAGAATCCCGGCAAGCATGGCCCCTGCGAGAGACATAACCGGAGCCATCAAGAAGGTAACCTTGGACCCTTTGGCCGGAAGGATGGTCTCTTTTACGAGAAGCAACTTCAGAAAATCATAAAAGGGTTGCAAAAAAGGAGGTCCCTTACGGAATTGCAGCCAGGCAGTAATCTTTCGGTCGTACCATGATAGGATTGCTCCGGCAACGGCTATAAATAAAAAACCGGGATACACCAAATAATATAAAAGTTCTTTAGCCATTTTATAACCAAATATTTTCCTTTACAAGGATTTTTTCATTGAGTTTATATATTTTTTCTTCGGGTTTCTCCTCCATATCAACCACGGATACTACATCATCAGGATAAGCTTTGGCGAATTCAAGCATTTCATTTTCATCATTCAGATTGAGAAACCGGTAACCGGAAGTTTTTACCTCAAACAAATCATCCATCAGGGTGCCAAACGGACAGATAACAATGCAGGATTTGCATCTGATACAGAGGTTTACGGCCCTGGTTACAATTCCATTCTCATCCTTTTCAAGAGCTTCGGCCGGACAGGCATTGATGCAGGGGGCATTTTCACACCTTCTGCATGTAAACTGAAAAGTAGCCAGTTCCCGGATGGTTTTAAAAACAGACAAGGGTTCTTCTGCTCTGAAGACACCATCAATTTTAATGTCTTCCAGTTTTCTAAGCTTTAGCAAATCGATGAGCAGTTTTTTACCCATTTTAAGTTATTTTATAACCAGATATCCGGTTGATCTTTAATCTCTGCATAAGTAAAAACAGGTCCGTCTTTACAAACAAAATATTCTCCCATCATGCAATGACCGCATTTGCCAAGTCCGCACGACATATTTTTTTCCATCGATAGGTAAATATCTTCATCAGGATAACCCAATTCGAGAAGCTTGAAGGTACCGAATTTCATCATGATGGGCGGACCACAAACCACAGCAACTGAATTTGGTATATCGATTTTAATATCATCAAGAAGCACTGTTACCACACCTTCTTTTTCTCCCCAGGTTTCATCCGCATGATCGACGCTGCGCAACACCTCGAATTTGTCTACTTTTCTCAGTTCATCCACAAAGGGTTTGTAAATACAATCTTCGGGTGTTTTAGCGCCATAACAGAGAGTAACTTTTTTGAATTTATCTTTTATGGCAATCAGGTTATAGAGAAGGGATCGGATAGGAGCAAATCCACAACCGCCACCCAGAATAATAATTTCTTTATCATAAAATTTTTCGAGAGGATATCCGCGACCGAAGGGTCCTCTGATACCAACGACATCTCCCTGATTGAGTGCATGAATTTTTTCGGTGATATAACCAGCCTTCATTACAGTGACTTCAAGCTGTTTCTTTTCAAGAGGTGAAGAGGATGGAGTAAATGGAGCTTCCCCATATCCGTTCAGGGTAAGTTCAATAAACTCGCCGGTTTTAAAGGAAAATTCATGTTCAGGAATCAATACAAAAGATTTTATCATGGGTGATTCATGAATGACATGTTCCACTTTTGCTTTGATGGGTTTGTATATGTTGTGATTTGTGTTGGACACTTTAGTTAGTTTCAAGTTTCAAGTTTCAAGTTTCAAGTTTCAAGTTTCAAGTTTCAAGTTTCAGGTTTTAAGTTTCAAGTATTAAGTCAGGTCTTTAACCATTTTCTACCATCTCAATGAATATTTTGTTTTTATTGATATTGCCAATACAACTATCAATGCACCTGCCACAACCTGTACAGGCTTTAGAGTCAAATCTCTCAGGTTTCCACAGATACTTACATAAATACCTGTTTCTAAAACGCAGGGATCTCTTCTTCAGAGGGTCTTCTCCGGCAGCAATTCGCTCGAAGCCTGGATACTGACAGGCATCAACCTGTCGTACTTTTTCAAAATCGGGTCGATCAATTAGCAGAAAACAAGTGCAAGTAGGACAAATGGTAGTGCATGCCCCACAGGATACACATGTTTGAGAATGCTTTTCCCAGGGCTCTTTTCCCGATTTTTGAATTAGTTCAGCTGTCTTTTTGTAATCCGGTAAAGCGTTATTTTTCTTTTTGAGTCTGTTTATTATTTCTTTTCGTTTGCTCTCAATTTCATCAATTTTATTTTTTTCAGCTATTTTAACCTGAAAGTTCTTTTGGATATCATTAAGCAAGGTTTCTCCCTTATCAGAATTCACATTTCCAATAATGTCCCCGTTCAATGCGACAATGGATATGTCGTGATTTTTTTCCGGATAAGGATGAATATCGTATGTTGTACAATGACAATTTTCCTGAATTTCCAGACAATCTGTACCTATCAGAATCGAATTTTCCCTGTTTGACTGATAATATTTATCAATAAATTTTTCATCGAGATACATTTTATCGAGCAAATCCAATGCATGCAAATCACACGAGGGAATTCCAATGATAATATTTTTATTGTGA
The DNA here is from genome assembly GCA_963781805.1 of uncultured Bacteroidales bacterium. Lineage (GTDB taxonomy): Bacteria > Bacteroidota > Bacteroidia > Bacteroidales > UBA10428 > JAFGPL01. The sequence goes on along the minus strand of CAWAHF010000004.1, from coordinate 1,425,726 downwards.
AATGAAGTATCAATAACTACATTTTCACGGATAGGAAGGAAAAAGGTTTTTAAAGGGGTAACCGGTTTAGGCAGGTTTAAAATAATATCTTCCTCATTACCTGACAGAATCTCATATTCTAAGTTATTATTGTATTTAACGGGAACATACACATTGTATTCAGGTGTGGATTTATGCAGGAATGCATACCAATCATGAGAGTGTATTTGGAATGAAGGGTTCATTTTAATGTTCCAAAATTCACAATAATTATTGTCAAATATAAACAAAGTATTATTTTTACCAATATTTTTTTGATGAAAATTTACGAATAGATGTTAATTTTGAATCATTATTAAAAAAAAAAGTGTCTGTATCGTTTTACGGTCAAAGGATAAAAGGGAATGGCAAGCTATAGGGTTTTAAAAAGATTTTTGCAATACCGCAGTTGTTTATTGAAATTTCAAAAGCTGGGATTTGAAAAAGTATTTTCATACAATCTTGGCAAGGAGGCAGGCGTTACAGCAGAGCAGGTCAGGAAAGACTTTTCAGTATTTGGTATAAAGGGTAGCAAACGGGGTGGTTACGACATAAAATACCTTCTGTCGGTAATCGACGAAATATTTAAAACCAGCGATGAGAGAAAGGTAATTGTAATCGGAATGGGAAATATAGGTCGGGCATTATCAAATTACCAGGGGTTCCGGGAAAACCGTATCAACATTGTCGCAGGATTTGATCTTGATCCTTCTAAACTTTCCAAAAAATATGCAATACCGGTTTATCCGCTGGAAAAATTGGATGAGATTGTAAAACATCATGAAATAAAAACTGCCATTATAGCTGTACCTGAAATGGCAGGACAAGCAGTGTGCGATATTTTGGTTGATTTGGGAATCAAGGGTATTCTGAACTTTTCTCCTATAATTCTACAGGTCCCCGATGATGTAATTGTAAATTATGTCAACCTGCGCAGTGAACTGGAAAGCTTGTTTTTTTATATATAAAGGATTCCATCCCTTTGAGGGATGGAATCCTTATAAAATTTAAACGCACTATGAAAAAATTCTCTCCTACTATTCTTTTATTTTTTATTTTCTCTACATCTTATTCTCAGAATTACAGATGTATAAAAACCAACTCTGAAACCTATTTTGCAGACCCGGATGGATTTATCAGGGCTATTCGTATTGATTCAATGGAAGTGGATGGTTTGGATACAATACTTTTTAATTTTAACAATATTATAGCTGTTGATTATGACTGCTTTAGAACTGACCTGGGCTCATGGATAGGAAGACCGGTTTTGATAAAGGACAATAGGGACATATATTTCTTTAACTATTATAACGACAGCATTCTGATAAGGACCCAGGCAGATGTCAATGAAAGCTGGATATGCTATCAATGGTTCGATAAAAGCAAGATTGTTGCCAAAGTTACCTCTGTTAAAAAGGATACAATTCTAGGTATTGTAGATTCAATAAAAATTATTGAATTACAGGCTGTCGATTCACTTGGTTATCAGATATCGCATGATATAAATGGCTGGCAACTGAAACTAAGTAAAAATTACGGATTTATATCTATGCCTTCCTTTATGGTATTTCCTGATTTTGGTGATGGCGTTTACAACAAACATCATCCTGATTTAGGGCCTTTCAATCTGATAGGATTTACCAATCCCGAAACAGGTACAACCAACCTTACCTGGGATGAGATTTATAATTATGAACCAGGGGATGAAATACATACGTCAACCTATGATCAAGGGGGGGGATCAGTCATATAAGTGTGTTGTTAGAGAAGATTCTAAAGAGATTTTTAAAGTCTTGTCACGACAGGAAAAAAATGATACCATTATTTATCTGGTCGGGTTAAAAAAAGAAAATTTAGGTATAAGTAGCATTGATACAATCAATTATTATATTTCAGATAATCCTGAATTTAATCTTTTACCTGGTGAAATAGTAGATGAATACTACAAATACAATGAATTCACAATGTTAAATAATAGTAAATCAAAACCTTATACATTCAACTGGATCATTTACGATTTTCAAGATAGCTGTAAACATTTATTAATGGTAAATGATTGCGATTTTCTTTATAATTATTATAAGGGATTGGGCGGACCATATTATGATGCCTCGAATTGTCCATTTTCTCTTTGTGAACATTACAGTCATAAACTTTTATATTATAAAAAAGGAGATGTAATATGGGGAACACCTCTTGTAATTACCGAAATTAATGAGTTCAATAAAAAAATATCCCTTATTTCAATTTTCCCTAACCCAGCCAACGACTATATAACAGTTCAGGTTCCTGAAATTCAAAGGAACATTACTCTGGAATTATGGAATATGAGCGGAATGAAGATAGTTGAACATAGATTAAATTTTCTGACAACAAAGATTGATATTTCATCATTATCAAAAGGTTTCTACTTTGTTAAAATTATAGGTGACTCAAAGCAGCAAATCACGAAATTATTGGTTAATTAGGGGAAGGAGAGAACATTCACCACTTTTTTCTGAAATAATCATACTGATCAAAATCATAACTTATTATCAAAGAATTAGCTTAGTTTACATAAAGATTAAATAAACAAGTCATGAAAGTAGGATGTGTAAAAGAAATAAAACACCATGAATACCGTGTAGGATTAATTCCTTCGGATGTGAAATCGTATGTGTCGCGCGGACACCAGGTATTAATTCAAAAAGACGCAGGAGTAGCTGCAGGTTTTGAAGATGTTGAGTATGTAAAAGCCGGGGCAAAGATTATTACGGATCGAAAACAGATTTTTAATAACTCCGAGATGATTATCAAAGTCAAAGACCCCTTACCTGAGGAATATGATCTCTTTCATGAAAATCAGATACTTTATACTTATCTGCACCTGGCTGCCAACAGAACCCTTACCGAAGCGTTGATGAAAAAAGGAATCAGGGGTGTTGCTTATGAAACTATAGAGAATGAAGATGGACTGTTACCTTGTCTGACTCCTATGAGTGAAATTGCGGGTAGATTAGCTGTACAGGAAGGTGCCAAATATCTCGAAAAAACGTTTGGTGGTCGCGGTGTTCTGCTGGGCGGTGTTCCCGGAGTGGAGCGTGGTAAGGTGGGCATTATAGGAGGCGGAGTGGTTGGTACAAACGCCTGCAAAATTGCCACCGGTATGGGAGCTGAAGTCACCATTCTGGATGTTAACTCACGCAGGCTTGCCTACCTCGATGATATTTTCGGTTCTCGAATTACCACTTTATACAGTACTGACGCGAATATTGAAAAGATACTTAAAGAGAGTGATTTAATAATAGGTGCAGTTTTACTGGCGGGCGCCAAGGCTCCAACCCTTGTTAAACAGGAACATCTGAAACTCATGAAAAAAGGTTCGGTGATTGTGGATGTTGCGGTTGACCAGGGTGGTTGTGTTGAAACCATTCACCCTACCACCCACGACGATCCGGTATATGTTATTGAAGGTATTGTACATTATGGTGTTGCCAATATGCCCGGGGCGGTAGCTCTGAGTTCTACCAAGGCACTGACAAGTGCAACTTTGCGATACGGCCTGATGATAGCAGAATTGGGACTGGAAGAAGCCTGCAAAAATTCCAATGAGATTAAACTGGGAGTGAATCTTTATAAAGGCAAGCTGGTATATCCGGCAGTTGCAGAGGCATTTAATTTGCCTTGTCATTCGATAGATGAATTATTATAGCATTTCGTCAACTTTCCAAAAGTTACAAACTTTTGGAAAGTTTAAAACCAAAATAATCTTCTTCCAAAGATTCATCCCCAAAAACCCTTTCCTGCAACAAAAAAATTGTATTTTTATCTTTTAAGGGAAGATGTTACGAATAGGGGGTTGAGAGGAATATGATTGCATTTGAAATAAAAGTGGTGGGTTTGGTGCAGGGTGTGGGATTCCGTCCCTTTGTATACAGAATGGCCAGAAAATTTAATCTTTCCGGAAATGTCAGGAATCTATCCGACGGGGTGAAAATCCTTGCACAGGGAGAACAAAAGAATGTTTCTCTTTTCCTGGAAAGCCTTAACAACGAAACTCCTCCGGCAGCCCAGATTCACAACATTTCTACTAAGGAAACTGAACCTCAGTTAATTACTGATTTTTCCATTGCCGAAAGCATGGATAATACCAATGCAATTACCGAAATCAGTCCCGATATTGCTGTCTGTCCTGAATGTCTTGAGGATATGCGTTCTCAACCACATCGTATCAACTTTCCGTTGATCAATTGCACCAATTGTGGTCCACGGTTCACCATCATTACCGATTTACCTTACGACCGCAGGAATACCACCATGAAACCATTCAGAATGTGTAAGGATTGCAGCAACGAATATAATGATATTCTTGACCGTCGTTTTCATGCCCAACCCGTTGCCTGCAACATTTGTGGTCCTGTGTATGAAATGATATATGGGGATATGATTATTCAGGCCCTGAATGATATCATTCTTACCGCAACTAACCTGTTGAATGAAGGGAAAATTATTGCTGTGAAAGGTACAGGTGGTTTTCACCTGATGTGTAATGCTATCGATGAAAAAGCAGTTAACCGGTTGAGAACTTCTAAAATGAGGGAAGGAAAACCTTTTGCAGTAATGTTCAAAGATATTGAAACTGTAAAGGAATATGCCGAATTGAATTCATTGGAGGAGAAATCGATAACTTCCTGGCGAAGACCCATTGTATTGCTTCAAACGAAAAAAGGGCTTGCTCCGTCAGTGACGCTGGGACTGAATACAATTGGCGCTTTTTTGCCTTATATGCCTGTTCACTATTTACTGTTTGATAAATTAAACCTGCCTGCTCTGGTGCTTACCAGCGGAAACCTGGCTGAAGAACCAATCATCATTAATGAGACCAAAGCCGAAAAAGTATTCAAAGATACCGCAGATGCAATTCTTTATTATAATCGTGAAATTCAGAACCGAACAGATGATTCGGTAGTTAAAATCATTGGAAATAAAGAACGGGTTTTCAGACGTTCGAGAGGATATGCGCCTTCTCCGGTCAATACAACATTAAACGTTGAAGGAATTTTTGCAGCTGGAGCCGAGTTGGTAAATTGTTTTTGCATCGGCAAAGGTAAACAGGCGATTCTGAGCCAACATATCGGCGATTTGAAAAATGTTGAAACGAGCGAATTTTATACCGAAAGTATCGAAAAGTTTAAAAGACTTTTCCGGTTTAAACCTTCGTTTATTGCATACGATATGCATCCGGATTACCTTTCGACAAATTATGCTTCAAAATTGAAAATCAAAGGGATCCCGGTACAACACCATCATGCACATATTGCTTCGTGTATGGCTGAACACGGACTTAATGAAAAGGTGATCGGAATAAGCTTTGATGGTACCGGATATGGTGCGGACGGGAATATCTGGGGAAGTGAATTTCTGCTGGCTGATCTGGAAGGTTTTGAACGATACAGCCACTTCGAATATATCCCTTTACCCGGGGGTGATAAGGCGGTGGAAGAACCCTGGCGAATTGCCGTATCCTATCTTTACCTGACGTTTGGAACGCACATCAGTTATCTAGATATCCCTTTCTTAAACCGCGTTGGAGAACCTAAGCTTAGTCTTATCCTCGAGGCCATCGATAAAAAAATCAATACTCCGCTTTCATCAGGTGCAGGAAGACTTTTTGATGCGGTAGCTGCGCTGATAAATGTTTGCCCTATTTCAAAATTCCATGCCGAAGCACCCATGAGGTTGGAAGCATTGACCATTCCTTCACTGAATTCACGCTACGAGATTTCGGTTCAGGAAACCATTTCGTTTAAAGAGATGTTTCAGCAAATTTTGGAAGATCTCAATCATAAGAATCCTGTAAATGTTATCTCAACAAAGTTTCACAATACCATTATCTATTCCATTTTTAAAACAGCGCTTAAAATTCGACGCGAAACCGGACTGAAAAAGGTGGTGCTTTCAGGTGGAACATTTCAAAACAAATACATTTCAGAAAGGATTGAATCTTTGTTGATAAAAAATAATTTTGACGTATTTTCGCAACATAAGATTCCTTGTAACGATGGAGGAATTGCACTCGGTCAGTTAATTATTGCAGCAAAAAAGAGAGGGTAATATGTGTTTGGGAATACCTGGTAAAATACTTGAGATTAACGGAAATATGGCAAAAACCTCCGTGGGGGGGACTATTGTCAATGCCGGATTGCATATGCTCAGCGATGTGAAGGTGGGGGATTATATACTGATACATACCGGTTTTGCCTTACAGAAAATCAGTGAAAAAGAAGCTCTGGAAACCCTCAAATTAATTGATGAACTCGAAAGCCTGAATGACCTGATACCGCCGGGAGGTTGACATGAAATTTGTAGATGAATTCAGGAATAAGTCGCAGGTGCTCGAACTTTCCGAAAAGATAAAAAGCATCTCCAAAAAGCCAGTTGTACTGATGGAAGTCTGCGGAGGCCATACCATGGCCATCAGGCGTTTTGGAATACCCTCACTGTTGCCTCCGACCATAAAATTACTTTCAGGTCCGGGATGTCCGGTTTGTGTAACTTCACGAAAATACATTGATCAGGCGGTTGCCTATGCCCGTAATAAAGAGGTGATTATTACCACATATGGCGATTTGATCAGGGTTCCCGGATCAACCTCCACGCTTGCCGAAGAAAAGGCAGCAGGAGCTGATATCAGGATCATCTATTCAACCCTCGAAGCCATTGAAATTGCCAAGTCAAATCCGGATAAAAAGATTATTTTTTTGGGCATCGGTTTTGAAACTACTACTCCATCAAGCGCCATTGCCATTAAGGAAGCGGAAAAGATTAGGCTGGATAATTTTTTCCTGTTCAGCGCCCATAAGCTTATGCCTCCGGCCATGGCAGCACTCATAGATGAGGGCGTAAAAATTGACGGATATATCGGACCGGGACATGTTACCGTCGTCACCGGAACCGATATGTATAAGCCGCTTACCGACAAATATAACCTTGCCATTGTGATATCCGGTTTTGAACCGGTGGATCTGATGCAATCAATATACATGCTGGTGCACCAGATAGAATCGAACCGGCGAAAGGTAGAAATTCAATACCGAAGAGTGGCTACAGTATCCGGAAACAAAATGGCACAACAACTCATTGGCGAGGTATTTAAACCCCGTGACGAATGGTGGCGCGGACTTGGAATACTCAAAGACAGCGGCCTGGGTCTGAGGCCAACCTATGCGCAGTTTGATGCTGAAAAGCAGATTGAAGCGGCCGTTGAACCCACCATCGAACCCAAAGGGTGCATTTGCGGAGAAGTGCTGAAAGGCACCAAAACACCCCTTGAATGCAACCTATTTGGAAAAGCATGCACTCCCTCCAATCCTGTCGGCGCCTGCATGGTATCAAGCGAAGGCTCCTGCCAGGCATATTACAGGTATGGGAGCTAGGTTGATATTTTTTGAATATTGATTAACGATTATTGATTTTTGAAGTAGTTGAACTTCAATAATACCTTCGATGAGATCACTTCGCTTTGTTCTAAAATCGATGTTCCTTGTTCGAGATTCAAATATTAATAGTTTTTTTAGGATTCTATTACTGAAAGGTTTATTTGCAATTGTCATTTCAGAAATTTTTGTAAATTGCTGATTGAAATTATTAAATAATAGTTTGACCCACAGTTCGACTACGCTGCAAATGGCATGTAATCAATGTCGTTAAGTTAAGACCTATTCATGTCCCTCTTTGGAGAGGGTGCAGGGAGAGGAAAAATAAATAATCTTAACTTAACGACATTGAACACAAAATACCAGCCTTCACCATTGAGGTCTCACTGTGACTATCAGGCAAAGTGTAATTGAAGCCCTGATGTATTATGAGCTGATAATTAATTCCACCAACTATTGTTGATTTTATTCTACCTTTAATCAATTTTGTTTGTTATTTGTTTAAAAATTAAAGCAATAAATTATTCAGGAGAGTTAGATGTATTGAAAATGATAAAACCGGATCAAAATATCACCAAAATATTCACTGTGCAGAAGCTGATGAGAGTCGGGAAATAGTATAATTGCACAAATAGCTTAAGTACGACATAAAAAATTACTACAATGAAAAAGATTTTGTTAACCATCGTTATCACTTTTGTTGTTTTAGTTGCAGGATTTTATTTATATATTTTTTCAGGCGGTTACAACATTAGTCAGCTGTCGCATCACAACAAACTCACCCTTTCGATTATCCGGATTACAACCCATCAGTCAATTAATAAAAGATTGAAAGGAATTGAAGTTCCTGCTAACCTGAAAGACTCGACGCTGCTTATAACGGGATTTAAACATTACAGCGAAATGTGTGTCATGTGCCACAGCGCTCCCGGAATTCAACCGGATGAAATGGCTGCAGGATTGTATCCAAAGCCACCCGAATTATTTAAATATGCCGGAGAAGATGATGCCAGGGAGTTTTACTGGATTATCGGGAATGGAATAAAGATGACAAGCATGCCTGCTTTCAAACCAACTCATACCGATGACCAGATTTGGGCGATAACAGCTTTTGTTACAAACAAGTTAAGCAAAATGACTCCGGCTGAATACCAGGAGTGGGTGAAGAAATATCCCGAAGGCGAGGATATGTAACCCGTAACAAAAATGTATGTGCTGTGATTTAAACGTGGGCATGATTGATTTTGCTCGTTTCACTTACATTTTTGTAAAGAGTGCCGTTTATTAATTCTTTGACAGATTTACATTTTGCATTATAAATCCCGAAGGAGATTTAGGTTGAATAGCCCCGTAAGAAATGCGGGCACAAAACATGAAACTGTCCACAACCACAAAGTGGTTGAATTCTTAAAGCAGATATTTTTCATCAAATTCTATTTCGTGTTCTGAAAGTAAATCAATTAGCTCTTCCTTAAATAGTTCTTCACGACTGTTTGCGGTAAGTGTTGGTTCTCTTATCTGATGATTGTGCATCATACAAAAGGACCGATAAACTACTAACTTCAGCATATAGGGTCTAAAGAAATTTTCTTCAATGCTTTTAATTTATTGGATTATACTATAATAGAATAAAAGCATTTGCACACGTTGCAAAATCGAACCTGAGAGATTTTTCACTGGCAAATTTGTATAATTTTAATCCACCTGATGTCAAATATTCTATGAATTTTACCAATATTTAAAACTGAGTTCTACAAAATTTTTATAACTTTCATGTTGTAAAATCTTAAAATTAAATTGAAATGAAATCTTATTTACCTAAAAAGTTTAACATGAAATCTTTTCTTTTAGCTGTAGTTTTTATTCTGTTGGTCATTCCGTCAAACTCACAAGAAGCATATCAGGTAAGGTGGGCAATGATTGGGAACAGTATAACCCAGGGTGTTGGATTAACAAATCCTGCTACGGAACGTTATTCTGCATTACTGGACCAAATGCTTTCAACAACATATAGTGATACAAATACTATCTTCAATGCCGGCGTTTCGGGTCGTACCATGATGAAGAACGCTTCCAGTCCTATATGGAACGAAGCGGTATTTGCAAGTGCTATAAAGCTTGTACCGGATATCTGCTTAATTTTTTTAGGTACCAATGATTCAAAGCCATTACTTTGGGCTTCTATAGGTGATCAATTCCCTGTTGACTGTCAGGCAATGATCGATACGTTCAGATATAGGAATCCCAATACCAAATTCATTATTTGTTTACCCCCTCCCATATTTCCTGGACATCCCTATTCGGTTTCTGACCCGCACAACGATAGTATACTTGTAAATTTTACGATACCTATTTTAGACTCAATAGGAAAGGCAAATGGAGCAATTATTGTTGATTTCCATACACCGCTTGTAGATAGTATTCAGCTTTTTCCGGACAAGTTGCACCCAAATGCACAGGGTCATAAGATAATGGCCGATATATTGATGGAAATGATAAACGATTCGGATCTTATCCATCAGGTGGAACCTGGATTGGCCTATGTATCGGATTTTAAACAATCAGTGAAACCAATTGCTGTCGGCAAAAACGTTGAATTATCGTGGACTACGATATTTGCAGATTCAGTATTTTTAAACGGAGAGCAGGTTGATGTATCCGGAAGTAAAACAGTTGTTGCAGATACGCAAACGGTTTATACGCTCACGGCAAAAGGGGCTAAGAATACATCGGTTTTTCCGCTGAAATTAAATGCATATGTTCCGGAAAAAAATGCAATAACCATTACAGTTTCATCTTATGATTATGGTAACGGTAATCCCGTGACCTTATATTCGAACTATACTGATCAGTATAATAAGGCGATGGATGTAAATACAAGTAATATAACCTGGTCCTTTATTCAGGGTGAAGGCCAGTTAGGGGACCAGACGGATACCTCAATTGTTTTTACTCCAACGGCAGTAGGTTCTGTAATTGTTGAAGCCAAAGATGGTGAAATAACCGGACAGAAAACCTTAAATGTTAATAAATTGCCTACCTCAGTACTGAATATTAAAACGAATGAAATTAACGTATATCCAAATCCGGTAAAGGACAGGTTATTTTTTCAGTTGGAGAATACGATGAGCAAGGATGTTCAAATCAGAATATATAATGTGTTAGGTGATAAATTATTAGAACAAAACTATGCAATTACAGATCAAAAATCCTCAACCATTGAATTTAATCTTCCTGGAATCAATCCGGGGGTGTACGTTTATGCTATTTCAATTGGAGATGATGTATTGTATGGCCGGTTTTTAAAACAGGGGATTGATTAGAAGGATGAGAATATAATCACATTGTCTGGAATAGAAATTATGATTAATTTGAAATAAAAAAGGGACCTTCAGCAATTGAACGTCCCTTAACACTAACCCTAAACTAACCTAATCGTTATATTCCTTTATAATATCTTTTACCATATCGGGAGAAACCCGGCCATAAGTCTTTTCTCCAACCATTACCACAGGTGACAGCCCGCATGCGCCTACACAACGCAGGCAGCCAAGCGAAAACCTGCCATCGGAAGTAGTTTCTCCGACCTCAATTTTCAGTACTTTTTTAAATTCCTGAAGCACAGTCTCTGCACCCCTTACATAACATGCTGTTCCTGTACAAACGGATACCGGATATTTACCTTTTGGTATCATGGTAAAGAAACTGTAGAAAGTTACCACGCCATATACTTTGGCCAGCGGAACATTCAGCTCCTGTGCAACCACCTCCTGTACCTCGGCCGGAAGATACCCAAACGTAGACTGTACTTTATGCAGTGCATTTATCAGTTCACCCGGGTTGTTATTAAATGATTTGCAAATCTCCTTGATTGTTTCAACCTGGCTCTTTTTAAGTTCTATCTTTATATTCGACATATTTCAAAATTTTCTGTGATTCTGATTTTAAATATAAATGATTCTTTTTTTCCTGTCTACATAGTGGGTATGAAGCAATTTATGCGCCTTATCGCTCATGGGCTTTCCCAGAAATTCATCATAAAGTTTGATGATGTATGGATTTTCATGTGATTTCCGGATGGTTTTGCTTGTATCTTCCCGGTAAATGGCTTCCATACGCTTTTTAAGAATTTCGGTTTTACCATGATGCAACGGTTGTCCGCCTCCGCCAATGCATCCACCGGGACAAGCCATGATTTCGATGGCATGGAACCAGCTTTCTCCACGCCTGATGCCTTCCAGCAGTTCGCGTGCCCTTCCAAGTCCGTGGGCTATACCAATATTAATAGGTGTACCATTGAAATCGATCGTTGCCTGGCGGATTCCTTCCATTCCTCTAAGCTCTTTGAAATCCAGTTTTTCGAGGCTTTTTCCTGTAAAAAGTTCATAGGCAGTACGAACCGCAGCTTCAATTACTCCACCGGTAGCGCCAAATATTACACCTGCTCCGGATGACTCGCCCAAGGGGGCATCAAATTCGTCATCCTGTAATGAATTAAAAGAAATGTTTGCCCTTTTTATCAATGCTGCCAGTTCGCGTGTTGAAATGGAATAGTCCACATCGGGATTACCATTTACTTTGAATTCGTCGCGCTGGCATTCATATTTTTTAGCAAGACATGGCATGATGGATACGACAATCAAATCTTCCCTTTTTACATTGATTTTCTGGGCAAAATAGGTTTTGGCAATGGCGCCGAACATCTGCTGCGGTGATCTTGCCGTAGAAGGAATATCCAGCATATCTGTAAACTGCGATTCGAAAAAGTTTACCCAACCCGGACAACAGGAAGTTAACATAGGTAATTTAACCGTTGTATCCCCTTTAAGGTGTTTGGATATCCTGTCAAGCAATTCAGTTCCTTCTTCCATAATGGTCAGGTCGGCTGCAAAATCCGTATCAAAAACATAATTGAATCCAAGCTGACGAAGCGCTGAAACCATTTTTCCTGTTACCAGTGTACCGGGAGCAAGACCGAACTCTTCACCCAGCGCTGCTCTTACAGCCGGTGCCGTCTGAACTATCACTGTTTTTGACGGGTTGGCTAAATCACGGATTAGTTTATTGGTATGATCCACTTCTGTTAAAGCAGCTGTCGGGCAGACAGCCACACATTGTCCGCAATAGGTACAAACGGAATCTTCGAGATCCATTTCGAAGGGTGGGGCCACAACCGACATAAATCCACGGTTAACTGCTGACAGAGCTCCTACCGTCTGGAATTCATTGCACATGGTTTCACATCTGCGACACATAATGCATTTATCCATGTTGCGAATGATAGATGGAGAAAAATCTACCCGGTAAGTAGACATTTCAGAAATCTCCTGGTAAGGGATTTCCCGGATACCAAGCTTAATGGCCATATTCTGCAGGTCGCAGTTACCTGATTTTGTACAAATCAGGCACTCCTTGGGATGATCCGACAGAATAAGTTCCATTACAATCCTGCGGGCATTCAATACCCTGATGGAATGTGTGTTTACAACCATTCCGTTGGTTACCTCTGTGGAGCAGGATGGCGCCAGATTCTTTCTGCCTTCCACTTCTACCACACAAATCCTGCAACCTCCCGGTTTATGCTCAATGTTTAGTTCATGTAAATCCATATAGCAAAGAACTGGAATATCTATTCCAACTTTTTTTGCAGCTTTGTAAATTGTTGTTCCCTTTTCTACTTCGATGAATTTATTATCTATTGTAAGCTTTACCATTTCCATTTTTTTCAGAATTAATTGACTATGACTGCACTAAATTTACATTTTTCAAGACATGCACCACATTTGATACATAACTTAGGATCAATCTTATGAATTTCCTTACGTTCTCCGGTAATTGCACCCACAGGACATGCCCTGGCACAAGCCGTGCAACCCACACAGTTTTCATCGACTATTTCGTAAATCATCAAAGCCTTACAGACTCCTGAAGGGCATTTTTTATCTATAATATGAGCATCATATTCATTTCTGAAGTGCTCAAGTGTTGCAAGTACAGGATTTGGAGATGATTGGCCGAGACCGCATAATGATGTATCTTTGATAACAACACTCAGATTCACAAGCCTGTCAATATCTTCTATTGCACCATTACCTTTACAAATCCTGTCAAGCAGTTCGTGTAGTCTTTTATTCCCGATACGGCAGGGAGTACATTTGCCACAAGATTCCTCTACGGTAAATTCAAGGAAAAATTTGGCAAAATCAACCATACAATCATCTTCATCCATCACAATCATTCCCCCCGAACCCATCATAGAACCTGCAGCTACCAGATTTTCATAATCAATTGGTAAATCGAGATGTTTTTCGGTAAGACACCCCCCCGAAGGACCCCCGGTCTGGATGGCTTTGAATTTCTTTCCATTCTTTATACCTCCTCCAATTTCAAAAATTACTTCACGCAAGGTAATTCCGAAGGGAACCTCAATCAAGCCAACATTGTTTATTTTTCCTGCAAGCGCAAATACTTTGGTCCCTTTCGATTTTTCGGTTCCGATACTGCTGAACCATTCCGGGCCATTGTTAATGATTACAGGTATATTGGCATACGTTTCAACATTATTTACATTGGTTGGTTTGCCCAGGTATCCTGCTTCGGCAGGGAAGGGGGGCTTAAGTGTAGGTTCTCCCCGACCTCCTTCCATAGAGTGGATAAGCGCTGTCTCTTCACCACACACAAAAGCTCCGGCGCCATATCTGAGCTCCAAATCAAAACTAAACTTAGTTCCTAAAATATTATCACCTAGTAATCCGTATTCACGTGCATGTTTAATCGCTGTTTTCAATCGTTCAATAGCCAATGGGTATTCAGCTCTGATGTAGACTAATCCCTTACTGGAACCGATGCAATAACCACAAATAGCCATTGCTTCAATTAAGGAGTGGGGGTCACCTTCAAGGATGGATCTGTCCATAAAAGCTCCCGGATCGCCTTCATCGGCGTTGCATACGACATATTTTTCATCCCCCTTGCTCTTATTGGCAAATTCCCATTTCAATCCCGTTGGAAAACCGGCGCCCCCACGGCCACGAAGGCCGCTGTCTTTAATTATTTTAATGGTTTCCTCCGGAGTTGTTTCAGATAAAACCTTCCCCATGGCTTCATATCCTTTGCGGGCTATGTATTCTTCGATATTATCTGGATCAATAATACCACAGTTTCGCAATGCAATCCGGATTTGTTTTTTTTGAACCCCGGTATTTTTACCCGAACCGGAAATCTTTTGTCCTGTTTTGTGAGGAATAAGTAATCTGTTAACCTTCTTTCCTGCAACAATATGCTCTTCAACAATTTCTTTCACATCTTCAGGTTTAACCTCAATATAGTGGGTTTCGTCGGGCAGTATCATTACCACCGGTCCCTTTTCACACAAACCAAAACAACCCGTTCGTACCACTTGGGCAATTTCACTTAATCCCTGGTTAACCAGCTCTTTTTTAAAATTCTCATAAACCATTTCGCTGGAGGAAGCTTTGCAGCTGGTTCCACTGCAAACTAATATGTGTGTCTTAAATTCTGACATATCCGTATTTTCGTTTGATTAATAATTGACGGATTCGTAATTCAGGGGGATAATCCCTTCCACCAGTTCGCCGTTTTTTACATATCTTTCTATAATTTCATCCGCTTTTTTCATGTTTACATAACCGAAAACTATAGGCTTTCTTCCAGGTAGTGTGATTTCGATGGTTGGTTCTGCATAACAGTAACCCATGCATCCGGTTTGAGTAACCAATGCATCGATGTTTCTTTTACCGAGCTCGTCAATAATAAAATTTAGGACCTCTTTTGAGCCGGAAGCTATGCTGCAGGTTGCCATTGCAACTTTTACTTTTACGATATCTTCAGCGTTTTTAACTTCATCCTTATGCACGGAAGCTGATGTTAAATTTTCATGTAGTTTTCGTAAATCTTTTACGTTTTTAAGCTTTGTCATTATAATTATTTATTATGAAAAGAATGATTCAACTTATTAAATTTACTCATTTTAAGTTAATTAATGTATGTTTAGCAGATGATTTAGCTCATTGTTAAAACTGGTTAAAACTAATAATTTCAGGTTGTACGAGATTTAATAATATCTGTTACAAAAATAACAGAAAATTTGTTATAATAATAACAAATAAATAATAACATGTTAATATATAATGTTTCTAAATAAAAAATTAAGCTTATCCTGAGATAAAAAAATCTACAAGCTGGATTTATTGTGTATACAATAATTTTGATTTGGAATTAAATGATTGTGCAGAGGAACCAACGAGAACCTGATATTAGATCGAGGAGAAATCTAATTAGTTAAAACAAATCAGGCGGTAACAGGTGTGAGTTTTTGTTCCAGCCAGTTCAACCAGGTATCAAAACCTTCTCCGGTTTTTGCAGACAATTGAATAAATTCAAGATGGTGATTCACTTTCAGAGCATATTCCTTAAGTTTCTCAATATCAAAATCAAGGTAGGGAAGCAGATCGGTTTTATTGATGATACAAATATCGGCAGTTTGAAACATATAAGGATATTTCAAGGGTTTGTCCTCTCCCTCGGTAACACTTATGATAACTACCCTGTATTTTTCACCTAAATCAAACATGGCAGGACAAACGAGGTTACCTACATTTTCAATCATGAGGACTGAATTGTCATGAATCTGAAGTTCTTTTACAGCAGAATTTATCATTGCTGCATCAAGATGACATCCGCTACCCGTATTGACCTGAATAACCGGTACGCCGGTTGCATCAATTCTGTCTGCATCCTGGGTAGACTGCTGATCACCTTCAATAACAAATACTTTATCGATTAATCTTTCAGATTGTATTGTCTTTTCCAGCAACATCGTCTTTCCTGAGCCCGGCGAACTCACAAGATTGACAGCAAGAATATTTTTTGCTTCGAAAAATCCCCTGTTACGCTCAGCCAATAGGTTATTCGTATGCAAAACATCTTTTTCAACGCTAATCAACCTGCCTTGCTGAGACGTGTCATGGGAGTGTTCATGATCGTGTTCATGATCATGATCGTGCGTATGAGGATGGGTATGGTCCGGATGCGTATGGGTACGTATGTGTATCTGAGAATCATTCTCAGAAGGTTTGATAAGCACAAATCCGTTATTATCGCCGCATCCACAAGTATCACACATAATGACTTAATTTTAATTACAAAATTAGCGAAATAGTTGCAAGCATGAAAGGATAAAGTCTTAATATTTCCTAATCGGTTTAGCAATCCAATAGAAAGGATATAAAAATTTACGGGTTAACTAACATTTTAGTCAATGTTTATGGATATTACTTTCATTTCTTTTCCTTTGGTAACATTTGCATTCACCGAGCCGCACTTAGGACATTCCGAGACAAGATTGTCTGGTATATAAATATGGCCGCATTGCACACACAAAGCCTCTGCTTCGACTCTTTTCAGGTGAATAAGCGAATTCTCAAGCATGGTATCTTTAACGGCTGACTGAAGCGCCAAATCAAGCGCTTCGTAAACTACGCCCGATACATCTCCTATCTCAATCTCAACTTCATTTATTTTGTGTGCATGATTTGTCTTTGCAGTTTCAACCGCAATATCTACAATATTTAATGCAATGGAAAATTCGTGCATGGTTTTGTATTTGTTTAAGCCTGGATCAGCATATTCGGGGCAGCATTTCACCCGTAAGTTTGTCAATTATTCTTTTGCCTCCAACCACAGAGTTTAGGATGGCTTTACCGTTATGTTCCGTTGTTACCTTTCCTATAATTGCTGATTTCTTTCCAACAGAATGTCCTTGCATTTTTCTGAGGGTCAATTCTGCATCGTTCTTATCAACAACAATCAGCACTTTTCCTTCGTTCGCCAGATATAACGGATCAAATCCGAATATCTCACAGGTTCCTTTCACGGTTTCCCGTATCGGGATGACCTGTTCATCTATCAATACTCCAAATGTTTTATCTTCGGTAAGTTCTGCAAGTACGGTACCCAAACCACCCCGGGTAAGATCCCTCATAAATTTAAGGTGAATACCGGCATTTAACAAATCTTCTATCATCAGATTCAGCGATGCACAATCTGATACTAATTCATTTTCAAAATTAATTTTTTCCCTGGCGCCAAGAACGGCAATGCCATGATCGCCGATATATCCGTTTATAATCAAGATATCTTCGGGTTTTATCTGGGAACCCGAAGAAATTTGTTCATGTTCTTTTTTAATGATTCCGATGCCGGCAGTATTGATAAAAATTTTATCACACTTGCCTTTGTTTACTACTTTGGTATCTCCGGTAACAATCTGAACTCCGGCATTTGTAGCTTCTCTTGCCATGGACGTTGAAATTTTTTCCAGATCATTCAGTAGAAATCCTTCCTCGATTATATATGCGGCGCTGATAAACAAAGGTTTAGCTCCGGAAACTGATAAATCGTTAACCGTACCGCACACTGCAAGTTTTCCGATATCTCCCCCCGGGAAAAAAATGGGATCCACCACGTAGGAATCGGTTGTAAATGCAATCAGGGAATTCCCTATATCCAGAATGGCAGAATCCGTCATTTTTTTGAGGGTCTGATTTCCGTATGTATCTATGAAAAAGCGTTTGACAAGCTCGCCGGAGAGCTTTCCTCCGCTGCCATGAGCTATCAATACTTTTTTGTTTTTTATCATAAAAGACTTTATTCAAAATTAAAATTATAATATAAGTACCAAAATTAAATATACCTGACTTTTATCTTTTTCAGGAACTTTTCTTCAAGTAGATTGGCGATTCGATTAACAACAGTTCTTCGTATTTCAAGTTCAACCGGTAAATTTGGATCCTGATGCGCAATATTTATCCGTGTGCCAATAATTATCTGAATTTCATCGCTTTCAAAAATAAGTTTAACTACTTCATCGGCAGGACCTTTGCCAAAAGAATAATTATTGGTAAATGCTTTCAGTATTTTTTCTACCTTGTTCAACGTAAGAATACCCTCTGTATAAAGATCGATACCTTCAATCTGTGAAATAGGTGGGAGTTCCGGATCATCGAATTTAAAACCGTCTTTGATACTCACGTTGAGCTCACGGGCCACAATATCTCCAGTGGTTGCACCCATGATTATTTTCTTGCCTTTGAATTCACTAACAGCTGTTCCTAATTTCGGATCATCTTCAAATTCAAAAGGAGGACCTGTACAAATAAGCAGCGTACGTGGTTCACGATAATAAATAACACCACTGCTGGCATCATCTTTTGACTGGAAACCATCATGACGGTATGCCATATTCAATATACGGGTTGAAAGTTGTCTGGCTGAAACCAACGGAAATTGTTTGATAATGTCAATTGAAAACCGTGTAACATTGTCATTGCCCCATCCAAAAGGAAACTGCGGTGTGCCAAGCCCCGACTGAGGAATGCCATCGCTGCTGAAAATGATTCTGTCGCCCTTTTTGGGTTTAAAGGAAGCAACACGCAGGTTCTTATTCCCGCTGTTTGAAGAATTAAAGCTGATATTTTTCACATCCGTTTCAAGAACCTTTTTGTCACGAATAACGATACATTCCGGATTGTCGTATTCCAAAATGGTTGTTTTACCGTCAAACTCGATATCGATGATAGTAAAGGTGGAATAGTTCATTTTTCGTTCGCTGCATTCAGGCAGCGTTTTCATAATAATTTCGGCAGTTTTTTCGGGTTCTTTATGTTCTTTGGTGAAATTCAACGCCATGGTTGCCGTGAGCGTTCCCAGCACACTGGCCTTCACTCCATGCCCCATGCCATCCGACAGAACCACGATGATACGATTGTCTTCCTTGATCTTGCGTGAAAGAAAAACATCACCACAAATTCTTTCTTTAAAGTGATTTTTCTGCTGGCAATCGACTTCTACAAAAAACTTTTCTGTCATGAACCTGATTCTTTATTGGTATTGTAAAATTCGATGATTGAATTTAACATCTTTTCAATATCAGATGCACCCTCGCCCATAAGGAAACCAATTTTCTGAACCATTTCCAGATTCTTGTCAATTACATCTGTAATTCTGTTTATGACTTCAGTTTTTTGTACCTCAGGAGCCTGCATATCACGAATAATACCGCCAACTACCTTATTTCTCAATATAGGAAAGATGGTTACATTTAATACACTTTCACCAAGTCTTAAATCACGGCTTTCGATATTTTCTCCCTCGGTAAGAACATATGTAAACAGATTGAGAATATTAGGACTTAACAGCCTTTTAAGATCAGCTCCTACCAGCCCGGGAATTACCTCATCTATTTCTTTGGCATCTTCTCCAAGAATTCTGACAAAAGCAGGATTTGATTGCATTACCTTCATTTTATTATCGACGATTACAACACCTGCCCTCAGTTTTTCGAGCATTGCGTTTGTAAAATCCGATGCCTGTTTTACTGCAGTATGCTCTTTCTTAGCATTTTCTTCAGATTCCTTAAGCGCTTTTCTGGTTTGGGCCAGTTTCTCATTAAGCTGTTTAAGTGATTCTTCGAAATTCATGGAATTCCTTAAAGAGTATGTTGCACACATTTCAGGAGTTGCCAATCCCCGTGCTATATCAGCTGCAAATTCTTTACATGATTTGTATCCGCATTCATTGCAGCCAATAACATCATCTTCGTGCCGGCCAATTAAATCAAGCATTTCCAGCACTTTTTCATGTTCGGGCTCGGGCAATCGTTGATCATCATTCTGGTACCCACGTGTAAAATCCATGTCGAGGTATAACTGCAGATTATTATACCATTCATGCCGGAAGAAGTTGTTTAATCGTTTGTTGGCATATTTAATTACGAGGTGTTCTTTCAGCAGTTTATTTCCATGACTCGTAAGACCAGGCCCGTATAATGCATTCCCGTATGTTACATTCAGGTGCCTGTGAATTTCTTTTACATTGTTTTCAAATTCCTGGATAGATTCCAGCATGGGTTTTCTGCCTTCCACAGTGATGATATCTGTAGTAAGTCTGTTTTCGTCCATATCTGCAGCCTGAATAATTCCATTTGACAGCGGATAGAGTGAACCTTTATATCCGATGGGAGGATCAAAATCAGAATATTCCACCGTGTTTTCATCCAAAGAAAATTCAGCAAACAGCTTTCTTAATTCAAGAAAGGTCAAAATAACATCAATTTTAGCATCTCCCTTAAATCTTAATGCTTCATCTTTCCTGGCAATTTCAGGACCTATATAGATTATTTTTAGTTCATCGCCATACATTTTATGAATGACTTTTGCACAGGCAATCATTGGTGAAATCAGCGGTGCAAGATTATTTATCAGATTAGGGTGATACTTCTCAATATATGAAACCACAACAGGATCATATGACATAATATAGTATTTACCCTTAAAATCACTGAACAGATGCATATACTTGTATGCAATCAAATCTACAGCAAATGATACTTCATTCACATATTTAGCTCCAAGACCCCGGAGCATTGAAACAAATTTGCGATGATCGGTAATATCACTGAATTCAGCTGAAATACTGGGTGAACATATAATTGCCGTATCATTGTCTGAACGAAGAAGCATTTTCGCATCTTCAATCTCGTTTCGGTGGGTTACAGCTCCCGGCGAACAGGATGTGATGCAATCTCCGCATCCGATGCATCGTTGCATATAAACAAAAGGATATTTGGTATCATCATTGACTTTAATAGCCTTTACAGGACAAACCCTCAAACATGTATAGCATGTAGTGCATTTTTGTTCGTCTATTTTTATCAGCGGTTCCAACGTATTCAGATTTAATTTATAAGTTCCTTCAATCCATCCATCAGAAAATCGAGTACATTTTCCTGAGTTACCCGGTGATACATTTTCCCATCCACAATAAGATTAGGGCCTTCGCTGCAGTTATCCAGGCAATGAACTCCTTGAAAGCTAACCTTATCCATTAAATTTTTCTGTCTGAGGTATTTTTCAATAAATCTGAGAAGCTCCTTATTGCCCCTTGCAAAACAGGAACTACCGAGACAGATTATTATTTTCTTTTTTGGGTACATTGTATTCGCCAGCTACCGCTAAGATGAATTTTCCGTAGTAAAGATAATAAACATTATTTTTTCTAAAATATTTCTTTTGTTGGATAGTATCACTGAAATTTTACATATATCGTATTCATTATAAATGAATTAATGTTTAATCAAAAAATCAGTACCAGCCATGTTTTGAATAAAATTAAAAATAGTGGGTGGTTTTTTTATATTTTAAGTTACTGTACTTAAAAATTTTGTATTTTTAGACCAAATGAATGTAAACTAAATATGCCTCACAGAATCCTGCCTGAAAAAACAGTCGAGCGGCTTAGTGAATATCGCCGTACATTGCTCCGGTGCCTGGATGAAGGTAAAAATCATATTTATTCGCATGAGTTGGCAGAGATGCATAATATTACTGCAGTTCAGGTACGCAGAGATATCATGTTTATTGCTTTTACAAGTCCTCATCGAAAAGGCTACGATATTAAAGAGTTGATTAAAGTCATCAGCAAAATTATTGATCCTAAGGATGCTTACAATATTGCTGTGGTAGGGTGGGGTAATTTAGGCAAAGCTGTTACAGCCTATTTTGCAGGTAAAAGACCAAAACTAAATCTGGTTGCTGCTTTTGATATCGACCCAAAGAAAATAGGACAGGAAAGCGTAGGTGTGCAATGTTATTCAATGGACAGGCTGCGCGAAATTGTTATTGCAAAAAACATTACAATTGCTATACTTACAGTACCGCCAAGTGTTGCGAGTGATACTGCAAAAGTACTTATCTCGAGCGGAATAAAGGGAATACTTAATTTTACCAGCGTTACGTTAAATCTTCCTCCGGGAGTACATCATGAGAATTATGATATGATTACATCGATGGAGAAAGTGGCCTATTATGTTAAGCGACAGAAAAGTTAATTTTTTATAACTTCAGTTGGAAAGAGCCTCGAAATTAACCCATCGGTAGTTCAATCGTAAAAATAGTTTTCCATTCAGGACCTGATGATGCTATAATAGTACCTTTATGCATTCTTATTATCTGCTTTGACAAACTGAGTCCAATACCCGATCCTCCTTCTTTGCCCGAGAAAAATGGCATAAAAATATTTTCCCTGATATCATCCGGAATTCCGCATCCATCATCTTTTACCTGAATGATCGACTTGTTCCTCTCCTGGCAGACTTCGAGCGAAATTTTCCCGGACTCATTTCCGTTCAGTGCATCCATAGAATTTTTAAGCAGATTTATTAAAACCTGTTCTATTAATTTTTGATCAGCAAATAATTTCAAATTTCCGGGATTGATAATAGATTTAAAATCAATGTGATGTATTTTGAATTGTTCGCTGTACAACCTTTCAATTTGTTGCAACAATTCAGTTGCTTCGAAATAGGTAAATTTTGCATCCGGCAATCTTGTAAGACTTCTGTATCTTTCAACAAAACTGATAAGGCCGTGGCTTCTTTCCTCAATAATATCGGTACTTTCAAAAACATCATTAATATCAGATTCCGAAAGTTCAGTCGGAGATTTTCTTATACCATCTAAAAGGAATCGTCTTTTTATTGTGGTGGTCAGCGTTGTGATAGGCGTGATGGAATTCATTATTTCGTGAGTGAATACCCTGATAAGTTTTTTCCATGATTCTATTTCTTTATCTTCCAACGCCTCTCTTATATTTTGAATCGAAAGGATTGTATAGGAATTGATTCGCAACCTGATTAGAGATGCTTTTACCGAAAGATGAAGATCACCTGTTCTCTGAGGTAATTTAAACAGGGATTGTTCTCCGGGTTTCATTCTAAGCATGTTATCACCCAATGCAGGATAGATGCTGTTTAATTTCTTAATGTTTGTTAGTTCTGAAGTATCAAGTAATTCTTCGGCTGCTGAATTACAAATTTCTATTTTCCCTGATGGATCAAAACTAATGAGTCCGACGGCTGAATTGTCAACGATTGATTTGAAAAAAAGTTGTTTTTCCTGATTCTCAATGTATTGTTTATGAAAATGTGCCTTAACATCTTTGAATGTATCTGATAATCCTTTAAATGTTTTTTCCAGCTTTTCTTCGCTGAGTGCAACCGATGTATCGTTTTCCTTGATACCAATGATAAAATTTGCCAGTTCCCGGTTTGTCCGATTAACATATGTAACCAGACTTCCCGTTAAGTAAACCAGAATGATGAATAAAAACAAGGTGGTTGCGGGTTTTTCGGTTTGTGTCAATAATGTTATGAAAGCCAGACAGGCGAGCGATATAAGAACAACTCTGATGAATAAAACTATGGCAAAACGGTTTGGAAACATGGCTTTATATTTTATAATAAAAATTAATGGATCTATATTCTGTAAAACCGGCAGAGTATTTTTTCAAATATTCTGTCAGGGATAAAATTCTTTGCAACAGGGGTTAATTTTTCGAGAAAGTTTCCGGATTTATATCGGAGTGCAGGTGATTCTGATTGTACAATGTTAAGAATCAGCTTATTGATTTTTTCGGGTTTACTACCTTTGTTTATGTTACGTTCAAGCAGTTCAAAAAATCCTTTAAGTCGGTTATGATAAGGCGATTCCTTTGCAGGTATTACAGTTATCCGGTTTTTATTAGCATCGGTATTATAATCACCTGGCTCAATAAGGCAAACATGAATTCCGAAAGGTTTAAGTTCAATGCTTAGAGATTCGGTAAGGCTTTCTATTGCAAATTTGCTTGAAGAATAAATACCCTGAAAAGGCAAACCAACTTTTCCAGCCACCGAACTTATATTTACAATTAATCCCCCGCTTGTCTGGCGCATGATAGGAATAACATGTTTTATTACCCTGATCGTGCCAAAAAAATTGGTTTCATACAAATTATAAATCTCTTCAAAAGGAGTTTCTTCAAGTGAACCGGCAAGACCTAATCCGGCGCAGTTAATCAGAATATCAATCCGGTTGTTTTGTTCCATAATACCTTTTACTGCACCAATTACGGAATCATTATTTTTAACATCCAGGTATTTGAAATGTAAATTGTGAAAATCTGATTTTGAAGGTATGTTTCTGCCGGTTGCATAAACAAGATATCCGGCATTGCAAAGGGTCTTTGCCATTGTCAATCCAATACCTGAAGTGGCGCCTGTTATCAGTACTATTTTCTGCATGATGAAAAGGTTTAGAGTTTATATTTCTCTATTTTTGAATAAAGTGTTGTTCTCGATATATCTAGCATTTGTGAAGCTTTAGTGAGATTTCCTCCACATTTTCTTAAAACTTCTAAAATAGCCCTCGCTTCTATATCTTCAAGTTTCAGGGACGAATTATCAATATTTTGCTGATTGGAATGGTGAAACAGATGAAAATCTTCGCAATCAAGTGATTCCGAATCAGCCAATATCACCGCCTTTTCAATGGTGTGCTTCAATTCCCTGATATTTCCGGGCCAGGGGTATTCAATAAGGGCATTATATCCTTCATCAGAAATTTTAAGATTGTACTTTTCATATTTGGCAGCATATACCTTTAGAAAATAAGCTGCAAATCCCGGAATATCCTCAGTTCTTTGTCTTAATGGAGGTAGCTCAATCTGAATGGTATTTATACGATAGAACAAATCTTCTCTGAACAGACCATTTTTTACCTGTTCATTCAGATTTTTATTTGTAGCACAAATCAGGCGTATGTCAATATCGATGGTTTTATTTGATCCTACCCTTGTTATCTGCCTGGTTTGAAGCACCGATAGCAATTTGGACTGCAAAGGCAAAGATAAATTTCCAATCTCATCCAAAAAAAGCGTGCCACCTGATGCTGCTTCAAAACGACCCACTCTGTCTTCTTTAGCATCTGTAAATGATCCTTTCAGATGGCCAAACATTTCACTTTCAAATAACGATTCGGTAATGGCTCCTAAATCAACTGCAAGGAACATTTCATTTGATCTTGGAGATTTCAGGTGAATCTCGCGGGCAAGTATTTCTTTACCTGTGCCATTTTCGCCAAGGATAAGCACATTTGCATCGGTGCAGGCGATTTTATCAATTGTTTTTATCACCTGTTGAATGCTCTTTGAATTGCCCGTAAAGATATTTTTATCAGCCTCTTTATTAAGTTGTTTCTGGGTGGATTTTAAATTATTCAGTTCCACTTTGGTTTTTCGCAACTGCAATGCGCTGTTTAATGTAGCCAACAGTTTTTCGGTATCCCAGGGTTTTTGGATAAAATCTGTGGCTCCTTCTTTTATTCCTCTAACTGCCAGTTCAATGTCTCCGTATGCGGTAATAAGAATAACTACAGCTATAGGATCAATTTTTAGAACTTCATTCAGCCAGAAAATTCCTTCGTTTCCGGTTGTTCTCCCGGCTGCAAAATTCATGTCAAGCAGGATGATATCAAATTCATTTGATCTGAGCTTCTCAGGAATTAGATTCGGATTTTTAATGGTCTCAATAAGCTCAAATTCATTTTTTAACAATAGCTTTAGTGAATCCAGAATCTGTGCATTGTCATCGGCAATTAATATTTTCCCTTTTTTAGTCATAGGATACGTATTTTCTCGCTGATGATCGTAGAGGCTTTTCGCAGATGTACGCAGAATAATTAATATTGATCTTCATGATGTATCTATGATTCAATCCCTAATCATAAGTTATTTACAATTCTTACAATGTTGTCTTTTATTAATGATGAATTAAAATTTATCAATAAACCTAGCTTTAAATTCATCAATCTCAAATAGGTTAATAACTGCTTATGATGAACATCTAAAAGAGATTCCACAGATTTGATTTCAATTATTACCAAATCATCCATAAGTACGTCAAGTCTAAAACCAACTTCAAATTCAATATGTTTATATATCATAGGAATTCCAACTTGGCAATCAACTTTATGTCCCATCTCCTTTAACTCAAAAGCAATTGCCTTTTCATATACAGACTCAAGAAGACCTGGTCCTAATTCTTTATGAATTCTTAAAGCTGCCACTCTGATGTCATAAGAAATATCATTTTCTTTCATTTAGGATAAAGTTTAATTTACGATATGCAAGTAAAAATTTCAGAATGGATTCAATTATCTGTTTATTGCAGCTAAAACAAGTCTTTTCAGCGTTCTTCTGCGGGTCATCTGCGATCATCTGCGAGAAATCTTCCTCAAATATACCTCACCTGTTCAATTTTTTAACACCGTTTGTTCAGTTTCTGAACAATTAATTCGGATATTTATTTTGATTCATTAAGATAATATTGTAAATCTGTGACTTATAATTTATGGCATAGCTATTGGATAAATAAATCATTCAAAAATTAAAATTATGATTAAAACAGAACAACTTGTAAAAGTCTTTCGGACAGACGAAGTGGAAACCACAGCTCTGAATTGTGTAGATCTGCAAATAGATAAGGGTGAATTTTTAGCTATTATGGGCCCGTCCGGGTGCGGGAAATCTACCTTATTAAATATCGTAGGATTGCTGGATAATCCTTCAGATGGAAAACTCTGGTTTGACGGTACAGAAGTTTCCAGGTTTCGGGAAAACCAGCGTACGAATCTTCGTAAAGGGAATATTGGCTTTGTTTTTCAAAGTTTTAACCTGATTGATGAGCTTAACGTTTACGAAAACGTAGAGTTACCTTTACTATATTTGAAAGTCAAAAGCTTGGAAAGAAAGAAAAGGGTGAATGAAGCGCTGGAACGGATGCAGATATCTCACCGTAGAAAACATTTTCCCCAGCAACTTTCAGGTGGTCAGCAACAAAGAGTCGCAGTGGCACGTGCAGTAGTTGCAAATCCAAAACTTATCCTGGCAGATGAGCCCACCGGAAACCTTGATTCCGCCAATGGTGAAGAGGTATTGAAGCTTTTGGAACAACTTAACAATGACGGAACAACTATAGTTATGGTAACCCACTCGCCTTCGCATGCAGAAAGGGCACATCGTATCGTACATCTTTTCGATGGAAGCATTGTAACCGAAAATATCCGGAAAAAAATATAGCAAGACGATCTTTTTTATACAATAAATATCAGAAATATTCAACCAATTTACCTCCGGATTAAACCACTTTCGTATGTTTAAAAATTACATTCAGACAGCCTTTCGCTACTTAGTCAGAAATCGAACCTCCTCCATCATTAATATCCTTGGATTAAGTATAGGAATTTCTGCGTTTATCCTTCTGTTTCTTTATGTGCATAATGAGCTTACCTATGATGATTTTCATAAAAACAAAAGTAATATTTATCGTCTTTGCGAAGATAACATGGAATATACAAAGGGCTTGGTATTGCCAAAATTACTGGAAGATTATCCGGAAATTATGAATGGTACACGTTATATGGATTGGTCCGGACATGTAATTTCCTTCAATGAGAAAGATCTAATGCAGGATATCAGGTATGCGGATACAGGGTTTTTCGATGTTTTTACATTCCCGTTTATTTATGGTAGCCCGGAGAATTGTCTGAAAGAAAAGAACAGCGTAGTGATATCGAAAAAGCTTGCAGGTATATATTTTGGAAATGATAACCCGGTAGGTAAAACGCTTGATGTCGATTTTGGAAAGCAACATCTGGTAATTACCGGAGTTTTGGATGATTTTCCCGACAATTCATCTATCAAATTCGATTTGATAGCCAATCATGAAACAGGATTTGAATTAGATACCTGGTTAAATCAGGTTTATGACTGGTACAATACTTTTTCACAAACTTATATTTTACTGGATTCAAAGACTAATCCCAAACTTTTGGAAGACAAAATTCAGAAGGTTGTGCAGGAACATTTTTTAACCGGGAATGACAAAAAACCCAGGCTCACTTTATTGCCTTTGGCCGAATTGCATAATAAAACCAGCGACAACAAAACCTTTATATATATTTTAATCTGTATTGCTTTTGGGGTTTTGATCATCGCATCAATAAATTTCATCAACCTTTCAACTGCAAATTCTATCAAACGATCTTCAGAAGTAGGGTTGAGAAAGGTGATGGGAGCAAAAAAAGGTCGTTTGCTGCGGCAATTTCTCGGAGAATCATTAATCGTCAGTCTTTTGGCATTGTTCCTTGCTATAGTAGTCACCGAAGTGTTATTGCCAGTTTTCAACAGGATGTTCGAGACTCAATTGAATCTTGAGTATAAAAATATATTTATAACCTACCCGGTTTTGTTAGGTTTATGGTTGGTTACAGGACTGTTATCGGGGATAATTCCTTCATTAACTCTTGCAAGATTTGGGATCATTCCATCGCTAAGGAAAGAAATTACTTCGGGCAAAGGATCGATGAGATTCAGAAGTGCAATGGTGGTTTTCCAGTTAGTTATTTCTATTGTGCTGATAATTGGTACCATACTGATGAAGAAGCAGATCTTTTTTATGAAGCATCATGAGTTAAAATTCGATAGCGAGAATGTAATTGTCATAAAACCACATCAATGGGAATATAAAGATAGCAAGGCTGGTCTTAGCAAAATTGAATTGATATTAAACGAACTTGATAATGATACCAGGATTTTGAGTACTGCAGTTTCACAAATTGTTCCGGGTGAGTACATGGAAAATTACAACAGTTACTATCCCGAAGAATGGTCCGATATTGAACGGGTAAGCTTCAGACAAGGCAATGTAAGTAAAGATTATTTTAAAACATATGGAATTAAATTTATTGAAGGAAATCCCTATGAAAAGGATTTTGTCTGGGATAGCAATGCTGTAATAATTAATAAGGCAGCTTTAAAAAAACTTGAAGTAAATTCAGCTTTAGGTGATATATTACATTCGAGCTCAAAAACGGGGACTCCGTTTAGGGTAGTAGGAGTAGTGGATGATTTCTATTACATGGGATTAAACAGAGAAATTCAACCGCTATTACATCATGTATCAAAAGAACGAGATGTGAAATATGCTAATTATATTTCTATCAGGGTTAAGCCCGGAGAAATGGAAAGTGTTTTAAAAATGCTGAAAAAGAAGTGGATTTCTACAGAACCCTCCAAAGAATTAGATTACTTTTTTGCTGATGAGGAAATAAATAAAGATTATAAAAAGTATGAAATTATATCATCCGTCGTCAGTTATTTTACCATACTAGCCATTTTGGTTGCGTGTTTAGGATTATTCGCCTTGACTATATTTTTGGGTAAACAACGCACAAAGGAAATAGGCATCCGCAAAACAAATGGCGCTAAAACCAGCGAAATAATTTTATTGCTTTCCAAAGATTTTATAAAATGGATTGGTATTGCTTTGATTCTTGCCTGTCCCATTGCCTGGTATGCTTTGCACAAATGGCTTCAGAATTTTGCATACAGAACAAATCTGAGCTGGTGGATATTTATAATGGCAGGAATTGCTGCTTTAGCTGTAACCCTGATTACCGTAAGCTGGCAGAGCTGGAGGGCGGCAAGCAGGAATCCGGTGGAGGCGTTGAGGTATGAATAATAATAATTAAACCATGCTTGTTCAAAATATAAAACTTGTTTTTAGGAACCATATTCGCCAGTTCAGGACTACCATTCTGAATGTATTTGGTTTGTCATTAGGTATGGCGTTGTTCATCATTTTAATGCTGTATTTTCTGAATGAATATAATTATGACATTCACCATAAGAGAATAAATGAAATTTACAGGGTTTATGAAAAATACTCAGGAGAAGATCAGCTTTCAAGCAGTCTTGCAATGCCTCTTCCAAATATACTGGCTGATGATTTCGAAGAAATCGATAAAGTAGGAAGTTTTTGGGGTATTGAAACTGAAGTCAGACTGAAAAACAACGCAAGAATTGCATCATTATGTTATTCTGTAGAGCCTGATGTATTTAGTATGTTTGATTTTCATTTTTTGTATGGTTCACCATCCACTGCGCTATCAGATCCCTCCACTGTTGTCATAACTGAGGATTTTTCACGGAAGTTGTTTGGAGATTCACTGGCAATTGGTAATACCGTTAATATAGATGAACATATATTTACTGTTAGCGGGGTAATTGAAACACAGCCGGATAACTCTCTCTTTAAATTTGATATGCTCGTCTCTGATCGCTTAAGAACAATTGTATTCCCGGATTGGGAAAAACGATGGTGGCATGGTGCCGTTTATACCTTTTTCATTCCCAAAAGTGCTGAACTTCTACCTGTTATTCAGAAAAAACTTTCTGAAATCCCTGAAAAATACTATCCATCCTGGCTTGATAAAAATGTTAAATACTTCGCAAGACCTATGAAAAGAAGTCATTTATATAATGAGGTTCCATATGATATGAAGCCAACCGTTTCAATTACATATTTGTATACTTTGCTAGCCATTGCCTTTTCAATTTTATTAATAGCTTGTACAAATTATATAAATCTGGCAAAAGCTCAATCCTTAACAAGAAAAAAAAGTGTAGCTATTAGTAAAATTCATGGCGCCAAATCTTCTTCCCAGTTTTTTCAGCAATTAACAGATTCAATCATTGTTGCTTTTGTCTCATTGGGCTTTGCTCTAATATTAACCGAACAACTACTTCCACTATTCACCAAACTTACCGGAGTTGAATTACATTTTGAATATGGAAATATCTTTATGCTGTTGGGTTTGTTTGTATTTGGAATTACTATAGGTACATTTTCCGGATTATATCCATCATACAGGCTGGCAACAGTAAAACCTTACCAGGCTTCATCAGGCAAGTTCCTAAGCCATGACAAGAAAGTTATATTGCAAAAGGGATCGATTGCATTACAGTTTACAGTAACAATTATCCTTATCATTTCTGTTCTGGAGATTATTAAGCAATCCGTTTTCATGAAGAACTATGATGTTGGTTTCAACCGGAAAAATCTCCTGGTAATTCCAGTTGGTAATTCAGACAATTATTCTGCAAGATATTCAGAAGCCCTACTTTTCAGAGATGAAGTAAATAAATATTCTCACCAGTATGGATATAGTATTGGAGCTTTAACTGAAAATATACCCGGTTACTATTTCCAGAACTACTTCAAGATTATACCTGATGGTTTCACAGACAAGGATGATATCCGTATTATTTCTACAGCTGTGGATGAAAATTTTCTCAAAGTTTATGGTATCAAAATGATTCAAGGCCGGTTTTTCTCCAGGGAATATCCTTCAGATAATGTTGCTTTTATAATAAATAATGCAGCCATGAAAAAGTTTGGATGGGACGACGTAACAGGGAAATATATAAGACTTAGTCATGAAGGAGAAGCTTATCCGGTGGTTGGTGTGATGAAGGATATAGTTATCAGCTCACTACATAATGAAAAAGAGCCGCTTTTATACAGGTTTGGCCGGCATAATAATTTTCCGGGATTTATAACTTTCAGGATTAATGAAAAAAACAAGGAGGAGATAGTTCGTTTTTTAAATGAAAAATGGAACAATCTGTTCCCTGAATATAGTTTCTATTACTTTTCTGTTGAAGACAAATATC
Organism: uncultured Bacteroidales bacterium; assembly: GCA_963781805.1. Classification (GTDB taxonomy): domain Bacteria; phylum Bacteroidota; class Bacteroidia; order Bacteroidales; family UBA10428; genus JAFGPL01. The sequence goes on along the minus strand of CAWAHF010000004.1, from coordinate 1,393,882 downwards.
TTGAGCATTATAAGAATGATGCGATTTTAACGAAAATTATCCTGGTTTTCTGTCTTATAGCTGTAATACTCTCATGCCTGGGACTTTATTCCTATGTGTCCCATGAAACTATCAAACGTACCAAAGAAATCGGCATTCGCAAAGTCAATGGTTCCAATACAACTGAGATAATGCTTTTACTTTTTAAAGACTTTGTCAAATGGGTATTCCTTGCTTTTGTTATTGCCTGTCCCATAGCGTATTATTTTATGCACCGATGGCTGCAAAATTTTGCCGCTAGGACTGGTTTAAGCTGGTGGGTATTTGCAGCAGCAGGTGTGTTGGCTCTATCAGTGGCACTGCTAACTGTCAGCTGGCAAAGCTGGCAGGCAGCAAGTAAAAATCCAGTGAAAGCGCTGAGGTACGAGTAAAAAGAGGGATTCCATCCCTTCGAGGGATGGAATCCTTTAATTTAACTTTCAGAATTTAATTGTAAAAAACTGTAAAATAATGTTCAGAACACATTTCAAAACAGCCTGGAGATATCTTTTCAAAAATTACTCCTACTCTTTGTTAAATATTGTTGGATTATCTATTGCATTGGCTGTATTTCTTTTAATATTTCTATTCACGAGGAGAGAATTGTCTTATGATAGATTTCATAAAAATTCCGGTTCAAAGTACCTGGTAACTACTTCATATTATGCAGGAGATGAACTTATAAATGCAAACCATTTTCCAGCTCCTTTTATTCAAAAAATAAGAGATCAGGTACCCGAAATCAGCATCACAACTCTATTGAATTTTAATTATCTGAATGAAGACAATTTGGTAATGCTTAAATATAAAAATGAAGAATTCAAAGTCAGCAATATGGGTTATTGCGATCAATACTTTGCAGATATTTTTTCATTCAAAGTTATTGAAGGCAATATTAATGATGCTCTTATGGATCCTAATTCAATCATCATCACAGAAAGCCTGGCGTTTAAAATTTTTGGCACCATAAATATTATTAACGAAGCTATTGAGGTAAATCATAAAAATCTTTTTCTCGTAAAGGCTGTATTGGAAGATCCTCCTGAAAATTCTTCCATACAATATAACGGCTTTTTTAATGTAAATGCATCCATGAAAATATCCGGCAGAGATATTAATGCAACACCCTATGAGTATGGTAATCTGCTTTTTATTGAATTAAATGGCAATTCTGATACTGAAAAACTGGTAAGGAACAAAATAAAACAATTTATTATTGATTATGAGAAGCCTCAGATGAATCCGGATGATCTGGAAATGTTGAATAAATTTAGCGTGAATCTGACTTCTTTGAACAAGTTTTATTTTAATAATTCTTTTGATGAGAGTTCAATTCGACATGGAAATAAATTATTTGTATTTCTAATACTGATTATTGGTGTTGTAATCTTAATTGTTGCATTCATCAATTTCATCAACCTCACCCAGGCTAACAATGTAGGAAGAATTCATTACGTAATGATTAAAAAGGTTAATGGTGCACTGAAGAAAAATATAATCAGTCAGTTTTTTATGGAGACTATTATTCTCTGTTTTATCTCTTTATTCTTTGCTTATATTTTTGCAGAATTATTATTCGGGCAATTCAACAATCTAATTGAATATTCATTAAATCCCGGAACGCTTTATACCCCAATTATAATTGTATTTCTGGTTATTTTTATTACAGTCGTGAGTTTTATATTATGTTTGTTTCCAGTGTTCTATATCTTGAAACAATCGCCGGCTGACTTACTTAAAGGGGATATCTCAAAAGGCAGGGAACGGATATCACTTCAGAAAGTATTTGTAGTTTTCCAGTTTATTGTATCAATTATATTGATAATTAGTATTTTACAGATTAACAAGCAATTGAGATTTATTAATAACAAAGACCTTGGATTTGATAAAAATAACTGTCTAGAGTTACCTTTATATCTTTCTGAAGAAAAAAAACAAAGTTTTGTTAATGAGATTAAAGAACTTCCTTCAGTTATTAATATTGGACTTTCAACAACCGGAATCGGTTCGAATAATAACTGGGGAGGAGAAATAGAAGAAAACGGAGTTTCAAAAGAAATTAACTACCTGATAATAAAAGCAGATGAAAATTATATTAAAACAATGGGATTTAAAATTCTGCAAGGCAGGAATTTTAACAAAGAGATGCCTACCGATATTGGTTCATGGATTATAAATGAAACCGCAGTTAATGAATTTGGATTAACAAGACCATTATCGGCAAAATTAAGTGGATATCCTGTAATTGGAGTAATAAAGGATTTTAATATTCAGAAGTTAAATAATCGGATACAACCCGTGGCTATCATGTACTATCCCAAACATGCAGGGAATGCCACCATCAGAATTTCTGATATAAATTCTTCAGAAATCAAGCAGACTTTGAAACAGATAAAGAAAATCTGGGAATCCTTTATTCCTGATAAACCATTTACATTTAACTTTTTAAATGAAAGAATTAATGGATTCTATATCAGGGAAGAAAAGCTTTTAAAAATAATTATTTATACATCAATTATTTCAGTTATTATTGGGTGTCTTGGATTATTTGGTTTGGCCCTATTTGCAGCTAATCGCAGGACAAAAGAGATTGGCATCCGCAAAACAAATGGTGCTAAGACTCTGGAAATAGTTCTTATGCTATCAGGTAATTTTTCAAAACTTGTAATACTGGCTTTTATTATTTCCAGTATAGTTTCATGGTATATTTTAAACAAATGGCTACAAAACTTTGCATACAGAACAAATTTAAGCTGGTGGATATTTGCTGCTGCCGGTGTGCTGGCCTTTACAGTAGCATTGTTAACTGTCAGCTGGCAAAGCTACCGGGCAGCAAGCAGGAATCCGGTGGAGGCGCTACGTTACGAATAAAGAGGCTGTGTATTTAAGACCTAAAGGTCTTTTTACACAGCCTCTTAAATAAAATAATTTAAAAATGATTAGAAATTATTTAAAAACGGCCTTTCGAAATATAGTTAAAAACAAAACGGTTACCCTTATTAATTTAATTGGGTTGGCCATTGGTCTGGCAAGTGTAATATTAATCCTTAGTTATATTAATAATGAACTGAGCTATGACAGGTTTCATAAAAAGGGAGATCGGATATACCGGGGAGTAATCAAAACAAAAACCGATAACGGGATTGAAGTAAGCCCGCAAATGATTGCAGCAGTGGGTCCCGCTTTGGCGGAGGAATTCCATGAAATAGATAAAGTGGTCAGATTCAGAAGCCCTGAAAATAAATACTTTGGCTGGAATAATACAGAATATTTTATAAAAAATGTATTATATACTGATTCTGCTCTTTTTGATGTATTTTCTTTCAGGTTATTGAGCGGAAATCCAAAGACCGCCCTTGCATCACCTTATTCAGTAGTATTATCAGTCAGCACTGCCGAAAAGATGTTTGGAAATGAAAATCCAATAGGCAAAATGATATCCCTGAATAGTAAGGAGTTATTGACAGTAACAGGAGTTGTTGAAGATGCTCCGGTAAATTCCCATATTCAATATGATGCTTTTATATCCTTCGTCAGTCTTTATAAGGATAAAAACATTTTTTTGGGATGGAACGGAGGATGGGCTTACTATACCTATATTCTTGCTTCTCCAAATACGGATATTCAAAGTCTGGGTAAAAAAATGACTGACTTTATGGACAGGCATTTGAATGTTATGTTTGAAGGTTCCAGCTGGTATTCGAGTTTATACTTTCAACCCTTACACCGGATTTATTTGCACTCAGGACTCAGCGGTGAAATTGGTCCTACCGGTGATATAACGTATCTTTTTTTATTTGGATTTATTGCATTATTGATATTTGTTATTGCCTGCATAAATTTTATTAATCTGACAACTGCCCGATTAACCGGAAGGTTGAGAGAAACAGGAACAAGAAAATTCCTGGGTGCATCCCGGGCAGGGCTCATTTTACAATTCACTTTTGAATCTGTATTCATGAACCTGTTAGCATTGCTGTTAGCTTTAATACTTGTTGAATCGTTTATTCCGCTTTTGAATAATTTTTTAGGATTACATTTAATCCTGTATCATGCAGCTACCCTGCAGTTATCACTGGGAATCCTTACCATAATTATTATACTGGGAATTCTTGCCGGCAATTATCCGGTACTGTACCTCTCATCGATAAAGGCAATCGAATCGATAAAAAATGTAATCCCGGTCAGGTCATCTAAAATTAATCTCAGAATAGTTACAGTTATGTTACAGTATACCATCTCAATAGCGATGATAATATGTACCTTATTTTTATTCAAACAACTTTATTTTATAAGACATAAAGAACCCGGATTCAACCGCCAAGGAACACTGGTTTTGCCACTTACCACACCTAATGTTCGTCAAAAAATCAACATTTTAAAATCTGATTTCTTGAATATGCCTGGTGTGGAGTATGTATCTGCCTGCTCTGATTATCCCGGCAAGGGACTAACAAAAAACGGCTATAAGGCCGAGGGCCAATCAGAATATGTATTGACCAATGTTCTTGACGGAGATGAAGATTTAGTGAAATTACTGGGATTAAGAGTACTGAAAGGTCGTGATTTCTCAAAATCATTTGCAACAGATAAGTCAGGTTATTTAATAAACGAAAGCTATTTAAAAGGTGCAGGCTGGAATAATCCGATCGGAAAATTTATCGAACGAAACGGACAGCATGAAGTCATTGGGATGGTGGGTGATTTTAATTTTGCTTCTCTCCATGAACCTATTACTCCCTTAATAATAACAAACAGGCCGGGGGGAGATTATAAGTATTTATTAATAAGAAGTAAGCCTTCTGAAGTAAGCGATGTTTTAAACAAAATTAAAAAACAATGGGCACTGCTGGTTCCCGATATCCCATTTGATTTCTTTTATCTTGATGATGCATATCGTAATGTATACAGCAATGAGCAGAATCTGTCCAGTCTATTCCTTTTGTTTACATTCCTGACTATCTTCATTGCATTTTTAGGACTTTTTGGATTGGCATCCATTGAAACAGAAAAGAAGACGAAAAGCATTGGTATTCGCAAAACAAATGGGGCAAGGACCGGGCAAATCATGCTTCTGTTATCACAAGACTTTACAAAGTGGGTTGTATTTTCATTTATATTGGCTTGTCCTGTAGCTTATATTTTTGTTAACAAGTGGCTTCAAAATTTTGCATACAGGACCAGCTTAAGCTGGTGGGTTTTTATAATATCAGGAGCTTTTGCTATGATAGTAGCATTGTTTACAGTTGGTTGGCAAAGCTGGAGAGCGGCGAGCAGGAATCCAGTGGAGGCGCTGAGGTATGAATAGTAATATGAATGGAATGTACCTTATTAAATAACTTCATTGAGCAATTTTTGTAAACATATCTCTTATGATATATAAATCAATCAAAATAAGCTTAAAAAATCTTTGGAATAACAAACATGTTTCAATAATTAATGTAGCAGGATTAGCTATAGGACTGACCACGGCAATTCTCATTTTTCTCTGGATTTATGAAGAAATAAATTTTGACAAGTTCAATAAGAATTATAAGGATATATATATGGTAGCTACGGAGTGGAAATATCCTGATGGTAAATCGGATTTTATTATGGAAACTCCTGCACCTCTTGGGCCATTTTTAAAGGAAAATTTTCCTGAAATTATTCATTATACCCGTTTTGAGAAGCAATTTGGAGGAAGGTTCCTGAAATTTAACAATAAAAAACTTCTTGAAAATGGATTAGCCATTGAGCCTTCGTTTTTTAATGTTTTTACTGTATCATTTATAGCAGGAGATGCAAAAACCTGTCTGAATGACCCTAATTCTATACTTATTTCGGAAAAGCTTGCTTATAAGTTTTTTAAAGCAGAAAATCCGATTGGTAAAACCATTACTCTTTTTCAGGATTCCGAAAATAAAGTGGATTATCAAATTAAGGGAATCTATCAAAACATACCTGAAAACTCTTCCCTTCAATTTGATTTTCTTATCCCAATAAATTTAGAACATGATAATAATTGGTTTATTTTTGGTACTTCTACTTTTCTTTTATTGTCGAAAAAGGTAGATGTAAAAGAACTGAATAGTAAGATATCACAATTTTATGCTGACCAAAAAATTACCTTCGATATCCAATGGTATTTACACCCTTTGAAAGATTTTCATTTCCATTCAGATTTTCAGTTATTTATATATCATCCGGGAAACAAACAATATGTATATATTTATTCTATTGCTGGTGTCTTTGTTCTTTTTATTGCGTTTGTAAATTTCATAAGTTTAATAGCAGTCTTCTTATCCAATCGTGTTAAGGAGACGGGAATTAAAAAGATGGCAGGTGCCTCTATAAGAAGTCTTATCGTTTCATTCTTGTTTGAACCACTTTTTTTAATTGTTACCTCCCTGTTACTAGCATTTATTTTAGTTGAATCAGCAATACCTATATTTGGAGAGATATTTAATAAACAGATTCCTTCACTCTATCACAATTTGCCTCTTCTTATTATTCTCATTTTAATCATTTTAATACTTGGAATCATTTCAGGTGTTTTTCCGGGATTATATATATCATCAATAAATGCAATAGATGCTATATATCGAAGAACTGCAATCAATAAAAGAAATTTTAGAAAATATTTTTTGGTTTTGCAGTTTACACTTTCAATTATGCTGTTATGCTCAACTATAATAATTCACAAGCAACTACATTTTATTTATAAAAAGGATTTAGGATTTCAAAAGGAAAATATTCTGCATATTCCGCTTAAAGGTAATATGGATGAAAAATACAGTTTGTTAAAAAATGAAATTTTAAAAAATCCGGGAATAATAAATATTACCAATAATTCTCCGGTAATGAAGGATGGGGTTGAGGTTCCAGGCTGGGATTGGGAAGGGAACAATGATGAAAAGAAGCGGTCAGTCGCTTTTATTAATGCAGATTACGATTTTATTAAAACCTTTAAAATTAAAGTTGTCAAGGGTAACTATTTTTCTGAAGGAAAAACAAATGCTAATGACTGTGTAATAATAAATGAAGAAGCTGCTAAAGTTATGGGGATGCAGGATCCCATCCATAAGCAAGTGCACTTCAGGAATAAGGATTATACAATTATTGGTGTAGTTAAAGATTTTTACAGCTGTCATTTTTCAAGCAAGATAAGGCCGTTATTGATTTTCTTTACCGAAAATAGTGGCGACCTATATATCGAATTTAATTCGGGTAATAAGAATGATATAATTGAATTTTTGAATAAAACATATCAAAAACACGATCCGGATTTTCCATTCGGGTACCATTTTCTAACTGATGAAATTCATGCTTTGTATAATGACGAACAGCATATGCTACGGTTGTTTAATTACTTTACAATTATAACATTACTTATATTATGCTTTGGCCTTTTTGGACTCTCGAAGCAGGTTGCAATTAGCATGACAAAAGAAATTGGTATTCGCAAAACAAATGGGGCTAAAACCTGGCAGATCATACTCATGCTCTCCAAAGACTTTACTAAATGGGTACTACTTGCTTTTATAATTGCTTGCCCTATTGCGTATTTTATCATGAACAAATGGCTTCAGAACTTTGCCTACAGAACAAATCTGAGCTGGTGGGTTTTTGTTGCTTCAGGAGCAGTAGCATTTGCAGTCAGCTTATTGACTGTAAGCTGGCAAAGCTGGAGGGCGGCAAGCAGGAATCCGGTGGAGGCGCTGAGGTATGAATAGAGAGGATTCCATCCCTCAAGGATTGAAATCCATTTGCAGAGTTAAATCTCATAATAGATTATATCCTAAAAATAATTCCTTAATACTTAAAAATATATTCTTATTTTCAGTTAATTTCGAATGGTAAATGCGTTAAAAAACCTGTCAACGTATTTTTCTTAAAAGTGAAATGACTAAAATATAAAAATGACAGAGTTTGGTTAAACTGAGAATTTTGAACAAAGATTTGTACGCAGGTTTGTACGCAGGTTTGTACGCAGGTTTGTATGCTTATAAGTTAATAACTCATTTAAATGAAAAAAACCTTCATCATTGCTCTAATAGTAATTTTGGCAGGGTGTTCTTCAACAAAACGAATCACCCCTTCACAAACTGATTCTGACAAAATAGCATCTAAGAGTCCGGAATATACCTTAAACGAATTAGACCAGGGAAAATCACTTTTCGAACAACACTGTGCCTTATGTCACAAACTAAAAAATCCAACCTCATATACGGAAGCAGAATGGAACAAAATAGTGCCGCAAATGTGCGCTAAAGTGAATAAAAAAGAGGGGAATGTTTTAGATGCCGGTGCTCAGGAATCGATTCTGAAATATGTGGTTGCCATGAGTAGTGCAAGTTCATCAAAATAGATTAATCTTCATACGTAAGTTTTGTCAACACACGGAATTTTGTGCTTGGATAATACGTGTCATATTGAGTGCATAGATTCCTGTCATCGTACTGATAATTTCTTTCCGAGAAATCTTCCTTTTCATTTCTTCTCCATTTCATGCTAATCAGGTTTCCGCTCTGATCATATCCAAATTGTTTTTTTGAAAATCGTCCTTCCTCGGTATTTTCCTCATCAATATTAACCAAATCACCTTTTGTATTATAAAGATATGTCTGCTTATAAGAAAAATTATCTCCCCTGTATTTAACTTCACTTACCACATGATTATCATTGTTGTAGACTAGAATTTTCTTCTCAAGTGGATTCTTTTTGGAATTATAATTAATTTCTTCAATTACGTTTCCGTTCGTATCATATTTTAATGAAATATAGGATTGCACACCTCCGGAGGTATTTGTAACTGTTATCATAGTGAGGTCTCCGGTATGTTCAAAATTCCGTTGTTCAGTCAGTTTATCACTTACATAGTAAGAGATCTGTTTCAGTTTTCCAGTCGAAAAATATTCATACCTGTTTTCAAAATTAAAGGTACCATCAAAACCCTCTTCTTTAATAAGTTTTCCATTTTCATCATATTCAGATGTTTTTCGGTATGCAATTTTTATTCCTCTTTTCTTGGTATAATCGGTTCGTTTACCCTCGGTATTATATTTATAAATTTCATATGCCAGGGTATCCTTCATTTTATAAGTGATAGATTCTATTGTATTTCCAAGTTGATTATACCTGATATATGAAGTTTTAACTCCAGATTTGGATGGTTTGTCCTTTATGTAGTTATAATCCCATGTGGTTTGAGAGGTGATATTATTCTTTACAATGGCTTCTTTCTGTTTATCTTCAAAAACAGATTGGGCATTCACCAGCTTAGCAGAAGCAAAAATAATCAGAAGCAAACCTATGAGGCATTTTAAATTTATCGTTTCAGACAAAAACTTAAGTCCTTTTGTATTTCTATCCATTTTTCATTCAGCATTTTTATTATTAATCCTAATCAAATTTAACTAATAATTTCGACAATAACCGCTCTGTAAGGTGGGTGAAATTTATTTTCAGTATTTTTTTAATCTGTCTATAGATCTTTTGATACGTCATCAAATTCAGAATTATCATATGCATTGAAATTTTCTTCTTCCTCTTCCTCATCATCTTCCTCTTCCTTGTCCCATTTATGTCTGGTGGGTGGAGGACCAATATTCCGGTAGAGTATGGATAACAAAAATCCTGCCAATGCACCTGAAAGGTGAGATTCCCAGGAAATTCCCTGTTCGTTGGGCAATACTCCCCATACCATGCTTCCGTATAGAAAGGTCACCAACATAGAGATAGCAAGTAAATTGATATTCTGTCGGATTATTCCGCTAAAGAATAAAAAGGAGCCAAATCCGTAAATCAGTCCGCTGGCACCAATGTGATATGAAGGACGGGCAAATATCCATACGGCTATACCGGTGAACAGGTATGTGGCAAAAAAGACTCTGTAGGATACTTTATTATAAAAATAAAACAAAGCCCAGGATAAAAAGAATAATGGTATTGAATTGTCGATTAAGTGATTAAAATTACCGTGGATAAGAGGAGCCAAAATTATTCCCGGAAGTCCTCTAAATGTTCTTGGATAGATACCAAAATACCACAATTCAACATCATCAGCAATTTCAATAATTTTAATAAGCCAAAGCAAAATAACGAAAAATGCCGGGAAAATGAGGCTAAGGTATACTCTCCTTTTTTCAAGTGGTAGATCCTTTAACACCTGGTTGATTTATTTTTAATGATAATCACAAATTTATAAAAGATTTGATATGAATAAAAAAGCCACCTCAAAGTTGAGATGGCTAATAAATTATTGTAAGATAAAATTACTTTATTGGTCTTAATTTTCTTACCTGCAGACCTGCCTGCCAGAGTTCAGATTCTCTCATTTCCTTAAGTTCGGCATCGAGAAATTCTTTGTAATTTGGTTTACCGGTCGATTCAAGAACTCGTTTGGTTTCTTCGCCTGTTTTTACCCTCTGATAAAGTTCTTTAAATACAGGTAGGGTAGCGGCCTTGAATTTTGGTCTCCAATCAAGTGCACCTCTTTGAGCGGTAGCGCTGCAATTAGCATACATCCAGTCCATACCATTTTCATCTACCAGTCTGATGAGGCTTTGTGTAAGCTCTTCAACAGTTTCATTAAAGGCTTCACTTGGACTGTGTCCATTGGCACGAAGCACTTCGTACTGAGCATCCATGATGCCGGCAAGGGCTCCCATCAGCACACCACGTTCGCCTGTCAGGTCGCTGTAAACTTCATTCAAAAAGGTAGTTGGAAACAAATATCCTGAACCGATAGCTATTCCGAGCGCGATTGTACGTTCTGTTGCACGACCTGTAAAATCCTGAAATACAGCATAACTTGAATTAATGCCAGCTCCGGCCAGGAAATTCCGTCTTACGCTTGTACCTGAACCTTTGGGCGCCACAAGAATCACGTCCACATTTGCCGGAGGAACAACACCTGTTTGGTCTTTGTAAGTTATTGAAAAGCCATGTGAGAAATAAAGTGCATCTCCTTCTTTCAGGCATGGTTTCAAAACGGGCCATACAGTGCGCTGTGCAGCGTCAGAAACCAGGTACTGAATAATGGTTGCTTTTTTTGCAGCTTCCTCAATCGAAAAAAGCGTCTCACCGGGTACCCAGCCGTCTTTTACAGCCCTGTCCCAGTCGGCTTTAAAGTCCTGGGACTGTCCGATAATAACTTTTATACCGTTATCACGCATGTTCATTGCCTGTGCCGGTCCCTGAACACCATACCCGATAACAGCTATTACTTCATTTTCAAGAGTTTTTTGAGCTTTGGAAAGTGGAAACTCTTCGCGGGTAACCACATCTTCCGTAACTCCGCCAAAATTTATTTTTGCCATGGTTAAAGATTGTTTAAAATATTAATTATTGGTTATTGCTTTTGCTCTTCTATCCATATCTGCCAGGAATTTTGTAAGTAGTTCCTGATTGAGTTTTGTTATTGCAATTCTTCCTGAACGGGTAAATTGCTTAACATCGTAAGGTTTTAACTCATCAAACAGTTGTTGTGTTTCCTCCTTTTGTCCTGTTTTCTCAATCACAGCAAATTCATGAGTCACTTCCAGGATGCGGGCATTATGCTTTCGGACAATTTGTTCAATGGTATTACTTGCAAGAAGTATTTCTGTTGAAACCTTATAAAGCGCGATTTCCTGATAAATTATTTCTTCATCCGTATAGTAGAATGACTTTAGGACTTCCACCATTTTTTCAATCTGTGCTACCACTTTTTTAACCTTTTCTTCAGTTTCAAAAACCACAATGGTAAATTTGTGAATTCCTTCCAGAGCAGAGGCCGAAACAGTCAGGCTCTCTATGTTTACCCGCCGGCGTGTAAATATAATTGTAATCCGGTTTAGCAGGCCAATATGATTTTCTGAAAAGGCCGAAATGGTATATGTTTGTTTATTATGATTATCGTTCATGATAAAATTTTTAAATTCAACGTGCAAAAGTAACTTATTTTCTCACTCTCCCAAAATAACTTCTGAAACAGAAGCTCCTGTGGGAACCATTGGAAATACGTTATTTTCTTTTTCAATTGAAACTTCCAGAAGATATGGCCCATCAAATTCAAGCATCTCTTTAATGGCTTCATCAAGCTGGGGTCGATGCAAAACCTTTTTCCCTTTGATGCCAAATCCTTCGGCAACCTTTATAAAATCGGGATTTTTTAGATATGTTTCGGAATACCTTTTGTCAAAAAACATTTGCTGCCACTGGCGTACCATACCCAGGTACTTATTATTGAGCAAAACAATTTTTACAGCAGCTTCTGTCTGGTTTATGGTGCCCAGTTCCTGAATGGTCATTTGTAACCCTCCATCGCCAACAAACAGGATGACCTGCTTTTCAGGAGCGCCGATCTTTGCTCCATGAGCTGCAGGTAGCCCAAATCCCATTGTACCAAGTCCGCCGGATGTAATGAAACTGCGCGGTTGCGTAATTTTACAGTATCTGGATGCAAACATCTGGTGTTGTCCAACGTCTGTAACCCAAATGGCATCACCACCGGTTTGTTCATTTAATCTGCGGATAACTTCCCCCATCGTGATTCCTTCTTTTTCAGGATAAAAGTCGCGCTTAACTACCTGGTCGTTTTCAAGTTTATCGAGCTCCTTAAATTCCTGAATCCATGAGGTATGTGTCTTTTTCTCAATTTTTTGGGTAAGCAATGGTAATGTATCCTTCAAATCACCTAAAACTGCAACTTTGGTTGTAACATTTTTATCAATCTCTGCCGGATCAATTTCAAGGTGAACAATCTTTGCCTGTTTGGCATATCTTTTAAGATCACCGGTTACCCTGTCATCGAATCTCATCCCCACAGCAATCAGCACATCGCAATCATTGGTTTTAATATTTGTGGCATATCTGCCGTGCATTCCCAACATACCCATGTTCAAAGGGTGATCTGTTGGCAATGCGGAAACTCCTAATATCGTCCATGCTGCAGGTATACCGGATTTATCAAGGAATTCTTTGAATTCCTGTTCTGCATTACCAATTACAACTCCCTGTCCAAATAGAATATAAGGTTTCCTGGCCTGGTTGATCACCTTGGCTGCATTTTCAATTTGAGACATATCAATCGATGGTTTAGGATCGTAACTACGGATATGAAAACATTTTTTATATTCGAATTCAATTTCCGCAAACTGAGCATCTTTTGCAATATCAATCAATACTGGTCCTGGTCTTCCTGTTTTTGCAATGTAAAAAGCACGAGCAATAATATCAGGTATCTCTTCTGCCTTGGTTATCAAATAATTCCATTTTGTCACCGGCATCGAAATACCAATTACATCGGTTTCCTGAAATGCATCGGTACCAAGCAATGGAGCTGCAACCTGTCCTGTAATGCATACAAGAGGCGTTGAATCGATATATGCATCGGCAATACCGGTAATTAGATTTGTTGCTCCCGGACCCGATGTAGCCATACAAACTCCCACTTTGCCCGATACCCTCGCAAAACCTTGTGCTGCATGTACAGCGCCCTGTTCATGTCTTGTTAGAATATGTTTTATTTTATCCGGATAGTTCATTAAAGCATCATAAATAGGCATGATGGCTCCGCCCGGATAACCAAAAATTGTTTCTGTTCCTTCTGCAATAAGCGAAAGCATAACAGCATCCGAACCAGATACTTTAATCTTTTTCGGAATTTCCAATGTTGCAGTTTGTTCTTTCATAAAGCCAAAAATTTATTGTAATTTTTTAATCAATTTTTCTTATTGCACCCGTATCTGCCGATGTTACAAGTTTTGCATAGGCTCTAAGTGCATTTGATACGAATCTGTTTCTTTGTGTAGGAATAAAACTGTTTTTACCCAGTTTTTCCTCATCACTGCGACGTTGATTTAATTGCTCCTCTGTGAGGAGCACATTTATCTTTCGGTTAGGAATATCAATTTCAATCATATCACTGTCTTTAATCAGGGCAATGGCTCCGCCGGCGCCTGCCTCGGGAGAAATATGTCCGATAGATAGACCGGAAGTTCCACCTGAAAAACGGCCGTCTGTAATTAAGGCACAGTCTTTCCCAAGCCCTTTTGATTTGATGTAGGATGTAGGATAAAGCATTTCCTGCATTCCGGGACCTCCTTTGGGCCCTTCATAACGAATTACAACAACATCGCCTTTTTTTACCTTTCCTTCCAGAATTCCATCACAGGCCTCATCCTGGGATTCAAAAACCACAGCAGGTCCTGTGAATTTATAGATGGAAGGATCAACACCGGCTGTCTTGACAACACATCCGTTCAATGCAATATTTCCAAATAATATAGCCAATCCACCGTCTTTGAAATAACAATGTTCGTAATCGCGGATACACCCTTTTTCCCTGTCAAGGTCTAATTCCTTAAACATTACTCCCTGACTTCCAAGTTTAAGATTTTTAATACCTGCCGGAGCACTTAGGTAAATCTCTTTTGCTTCATTGGTTACTGAAGTTCTTCTGATATCAAACTGGTTGATTGCTTCACCGAGGGTAAGCATATCCACTCTTTTCACTGAAGTATCTATTAGTCCTATTCTTTCGAGTTCACCCATAATGCCCAGAATACCGCCGGCGCGATTCACATCCTCGACATGATAAGCTGAACTTGGAGCAACTTTACACAAAACAGGTATTTTTCTTGACAATGTATCGATATCTTTCATTGTAAAATCTACTCCGGCTTCATAAGCGATTGCAAGAATATGAAGAACAGTATTTGTTGATCCTCCCATTGCAATATCCAGGGCCATCGCATTATTAAAGGCGGATTTTGTAGCAATTGAACGGGGTAGGACCGAAGTGTCTCCTTCTTCATAATATTTTTTCGTAATTTTTGCAATTTGTCTGCCTGCCTTTTCAAATAAGGCTCTCCTATTCTTATGCGTAGCCACAATGGTTCCGTTTCCCGGAAGCGCCATACCCAATGCTTCGTTCAGACAATTCATTGAATTTGCGGTAAACATTCCGGAACAGGAGCCGCAGGTTGGGCATGCATTCCTTTCAATTTCATCCATATCGCTGTCAGAAACGGCATCATCGGCTGCCATAACCATGGCATCCACCAGATCATATTTTTTTGAACCTACATTACCGGCTTCCATGGGTCCACCAGAAACAAAAACTGCAGGAATATTGAGCCTCATTGCTGCCATCAGCATTCCGGGAGTAATCTTATCACAATTGCTGATGCATATCATGCCATCCACTTTGTGCGCATTACACATATATTCCACACTGTCGGCTATGATATCACGGGAGGGTAAAGAATATAGCATTCCATCGTGTCCCATGGCAATGCCGTCGTCAATAGCAATAGTATTGAACTCTGCCGCATAACATCCTTCTTTTTCAATAATTGCTTTGATTTCCTGTCCGATATCATGCAAATGTGTATGCCCGGGTACAAATTGCGTAAAAGAATTTACAATGGCAATGATCGGTTTGCCAATTTGATCTTCCCTCATTCCTGTGGCCCTCCAGAGACTTCTGGCTCCTGCCATTCTGCGACCTTCAGTTGTTTCTGAGCTGCGAAGTTTTATTTTCATTTGTAATTAGTTTTAGTATGGTTATTCCATTTTGTTAAATTAAAAAAGCCATTCTGTCTGGTAAGAATGGCTCTATATTCTGAACAAAGTGTACCCATCCTCACCCGGAAAATCCGAGAACGACAACGACGAGCACAACTACGATATTTCTCATGTTTCTAATATTGAATGACAAAGATATGCATTAATTATTTTAATTATCAATAAAAAAACTAAAAAATATTTAAATGATATTTTAAAGCATAGATTGTCAAATTGTTATGAAATAAGTTGACTTTAGATTAAAATTACATCAGATTAGGGATTAGTGCATATAAGTGCCGTAACGTCGGCAAGCCTAGGACTTCCGATGGATTTGGTAACAACTGTTTTTTTGCCACAAAAGCACGAAAACACTAAATTCCACAAAATAAACTTGTTAAACTATACTATAACCATTAAATTTTTTAAGCATTTCTGCTTCTTCCTCTTCCAATGACCCTGCCATTGCTTCTACTAATTCTCACTTCCTGTATCCAAACATAAATTCCTTTTCCGGCAGGCAATACCTTTTTTTTATTTCAGGGTCTATCTCATCAAGGTAATTGGTTTCGGAAATAGTGAAGCCTGTTGCCTGAACTCTTTTGGGAAAGTCGGTTCCGTAAATCCTGAAATGATCTTTCTGGTGAAAATGCTTTAATCGCTCTTCGGGATCGGTAATCGTTGGATCTTCGTATGTTTTTTCTTTATCCATTACCATAGGTACCTGCAAAATGGCTAATCCACCCGGTTTGAGTACTCTGTATAATTCGGACAGGGCTTTATGATCATTTTCCACATGTTCGAGTACATGGTTGCATATTATTATATCATAGACGTTATCAGGCATGGGAATTTGCTGGATGTCAAACTTGATATCTGCCAGGGGGGATTCCAGATCTGCAGTAGTATAACTAATATTCCCCAACCTTTTAAAACGCTTATAAAAACACTGTTCCGGGGCAATATGCAACACTTTCAGGTTGTCAGAGAAGAAACCGGTTTTTTCTTTCAGATATAACCACAACAGCCGGTGGCGTTCTAGTGATAGACACTTTGGACATAATGCATTCATACGCACATGAGCATAGCCATAAGGCATAAATTTTCTGAAATGTCCTTCACAAACAGGACATTCAACATTATTTCCTTTATAAAATAAAGTACTGAAATATTTAAATATGTAAGATAACCTGATGAGAATCGGCCTGGGAAAGAGATCAAGCAGAAACGGTATTATTTTCTTCATTTTCTTTCTATTCAAGGAATAGCAAAAGTAGAGTTTTTTTAAGAAAATCTAAATCTATAAGGATTGATGTTGGGATGAATATTTTCTTAGAAGTTATTTTTTTCTACTTTCACAAATTCTTAGTATAAAGTTCTTTTAATCGCTAAATCATTTAATCTCACAATCAATAAATAATTATGCGTCCTTTTAAAGTATTAGGTATCCAACAGATTGCCATAGGTAATGAAGATAAGTCAAGACTCAGCAAGTTCTGGGTGGAACTTATGGGATTAACAAAAACAGAAAATTTTGTAAGTGAACGGGAAAATGTTGACGAAGATATTCTGAGAATAGGTTCCGGGCCTCATGCTGTTGAGGTTGATATTATGCAACCTATGGATATAACTAAAAAACCGGCAGTGCATGAGCCAAAGCTGAATCATATAGGGCTTTGGATTGATAATTTGGACGGGGCTGTGGACTGGCTGACAAAACAAGGTGTTCGGTTCACTCCCGGCGGTATTCGCAAAGGTGCAGGCGGCTATGATGTATGTTTTATTCACCCTAAGGGAAATGAAGAATTTCCACTTTGTTCTGAAGGAGTACTTGTAGAATTGGTTCAGGCGCCGGATGAAGTTATTCAGGCATATAAATAGAATGGAACACTAATGACGCAGATGCAACTGATATTCACAGATCGGTGTAAATATATGAATATCAGTGATAATAGTGTGCCGTTCTAAATTGGACAACCCTGCCTGTCGCCAGACAGCGATGACACAGATGTTACTGATAATCGCAGCTTAGTGCAAATTTGCTTTTCTCTCTTATATTTTGATTTTTAAAGGATGTCGTTGGATTGAAATAAAAAGACTTTATACATCATAACCCTATTAGATTTAATGAATTCCACTTAATATTTCTATAAAAGAATAAAATTTTATGACTGAAAATCAATCCATTTCAAGTGTGAAACCTGTTTCATTAGGAGGTGAACAGCAGAGATATACCTTCTTTCAGTAACAGTGCCGCGAAAATCACCAATATTAAACCCAACACGATCATTAATATGCGGTATGCCTTACCTTCGAGGAAATTTCTTGTTTTTTCCACAATCAGAACTAAGAAAATTTTTGCTCCAATCAGGCAGGAATAGAATATCAGGATAAAGACAGTCATTGCCCAAACACCGATATTTCTGGCTTTACTTAAATAGGGAATTCCAACCATAAGCCAGAAGAGATAGGGGTGAGGATTTAAAAAATTGGCTGTCATGCCTTTAAACAGTGAATTGTATCGGATATTTCTTACTTTTTCGAGAGAATCAGGTGGTTTTACCTTCTTGGTGAAAACAGCATCATACGCCAGGTACAATATAAAGAATGACCCTGTGATTGAAATAATTCCTATGAGCCTGTGAAAATTCTGAAGGTAGGAAAGTAGGATGAATGAAAGGCAAATGATTGGAATATCTGTAATCAGAGGTGACAATGCTACCTGAAAACCTGCTTTTTTCCCTTTCGTAATCGTTTCAGAAACTGTAAGAAATGATAAAGGACCAGGCGATATGCCTGCTGTAAGCCCCAGTGCAAATGCGACAGCAATAATTTCTTCAGGTGTCATGAATCGGAGTATAAGAAATGCGCGAGTAATTTACACATTTTTCTCCGGAAATTACTCTACATGCAGTACCAGACCTTTGAGATATTCTCCTTCGGGATGATAGATACTAACCGGGTGATCGGGTGGTTGCGACAGCTGGTGCAGAATTTTGATTTTTCTGCCGGTATTAGCCGCAGCTGCAAAGACAGCTTTTCTGAAATTTTCCTTTGATACTGCCTGTGAACATGAAAAAGTGAACACTATGCCATTTTTGGCAATAAGTTCAAAAGCTTTCATGTTTAACCTTTTATAGCCTTGCAGGGCATTATCCAATACGTTTTGATGCTTTGCAAAAGCCGGGGGATCGAGGATTATTAAATCATAGGATTCGACAGGATTATTCAGGAATTTCAAAGCATCTGCCACGAAGGAACTGTGGTTTGAACCGTCCGCGAAATTCAATGCTATATTTGAATCTGTGAGTTCAATGGCTTTTACCGATGAATCCACCGAATGAACCATACTTGCACCACCCTGTAAGGCATATACTGAGAATCCACCTGTATAGCAAAACATATTCAGAACTTTTTTATTTGCAGCATATGTTTTTAATAATGCGCGGTTTTCACGCTGATCAATGAAGAAGCCTGTTTTCTGTCCTTCTTCCCAGTCGACCATAAAAAGATTATCGTTTTCCTTTACTTTTCGGTTCCCGATCGAACCAAACAAATATTCGTTTCTGGGATTAATTTTTGATTTGTGCGGAATGGTCTGTTCGCTTTTATCATAAACAGCCAATAGATGATGACCATAAATTTTTTTAAGTATTTCAGTGATAAGCTCCCTGATATAATACATTCCAATGGAATGAATCTGCATAACTGCCACCCCATTGTAAAAGTCAATGATTAAACCAGGTAAAAAGTCACCTTCTCCATTCACCAGTCTGTAAACATCTGTGTGAGAATTATTTGTTAAGTAAAGTGAGCTTCTAAGCTGGTAGGCTGTATAAATTTTTTGATACCAGAAATCAATATCGGGTTTGATGTTTTCGAAAGCGAAAATCCTTATTGCAATAGAACCCACCTGGTAGTGCCCCAGAGCCAGGAACTCATCTTTATTTGAATAAACTTCAACGATATCTCCCTCTTTCGGGTTGCCAATAATATTTTTAATAGCGCCTGAAAAGATCCATGGATGAAGCCTTCTGATAGACTTTTCCTTGCCGGAATTCAAAATAACCTTAATCAGACTGCTCATCTGATGAATGGTTTATTAGAGATTCATAGATTTGATGACAAACCCATGCATCTGTGGCGGCGTATATAAGCTGATCTTCAACAAGGATTTCATTTTCCCAGTTTGAAGTTTGCTGCTTTTTCGAGATTCTGAACCCCAGAATGTTGGCGGCGAGTTTTTTCAAACCGTTATCCAGTATTTTAAATTTCTTCACAAAATCCTGAAGATCGATGAAGCCAGCAGGTTCAAAGTTCTTAAGCTTCCTGAGTGATTTGAGATCATCCCTGATGGCTAATCCGACTTTTTCAATATCCTGATTCTCGAAAATTTGTATAATGGTATCTGAAAGGCCAATTTTGTTAAGTCTGATAAGATATGCTTCGTCTGCTGTTGATAGCTGTAACAGGGCAACTTTATGTGTCTGACCTTTTTTAAACGATGGCCGGGTTTCAGTATCAAAACCTATTGTTTTGACGTTTTTAAGTTTTTTTTCAAGAAATTCCATTTGATGAATTTTATCAATAACATATATTCTGCCCTTAAAATATTCTCTGGGCAATTCTTTAATTTCGTCACCGGTAATGTTTTTCAAAAAAGAATTGTTGTTGTTATTATTTTCATCCATCGTTATATCTAAGCTTTAAAATTCAAAATAAAGTCAATCTCAATTTTTCAGGATAATATTGAAGCGTAAAAGTACTTTTATTTTGGATTTGATACGGAGTAGGGTATCTTTTTATCAGGGAGTATGAGCAAATTAATGGAGGCGCGAGATTATTATTTATTTAAAATGAAGAACTTAACATATGAGTTTAGATGCTATTTTCCCGATTTAAAATTCAGATACAGGCCAAGGTTCATATTTAGTTTTTCCTGTTTTAATTCAGGATTACTTAAATTTTTTGAAAATCCCATCTGAAATTGAATTTTCAGATATTTCCATCCGCATCTTAATGTGAATGCCGGTTCAAACAATATTGAGAAGGGATGCTGGTTTATATATGTAATATTCTCAAGATCGTCAGATTCAATGTTTCCATGCAGTTTGATGTTATTATATTTTAATCCGCAGAGTTTTGATGATATGGCCATATCGAAGTAATTAGAGGTAAAACCGATAGATGGCTGAATGAAAAATCTGTTAAAATTCAATATTGAACTTGATTGATCATTATATCCATTTTCAACGCTTCCATATCCCATACCACCATAAAATTCAAAAATCGAATGTTTATCCACCGGTAAAAAAGTACCAATTGCACCTTCAATCAAATAACCTTTGCCCCATCGGTTATCATAGTTATCTTCCTTTTTAACCTTAAATCCGTTTAACATTATACCAAAATTATCTGTTGGCGCAATGGCCGTCTGTACTTCATAACCACTATATTCCTGTCCGGTACTTCCCGAAAAATCAAGCCGGAATTCATTTTTTCCCTGGAACAAAGGTACATTATGCATATTCGGTGCATAATAATAGGGGGTGCATTCGGTGATTATCAGAAAAACCGCCAAAAAAAATAGTACTTTATATAGATTAGAAATATGCATTAGTTAATTGACAAATTTTTTATACAAAAGTTGCGTCTCCGTCACCCTCAGAAAAATAATAATCTTCTGTATTACCTAGTTTTTCTTTCAGAACCTTACTGATTAAAATTCTGAAAATCATCTTTCTGCTCAGAATAAATGGATTCCGCGAGGATAATATCTTTTTTGAAAGCAAGGGATGAAATGTGGTAATTGTTTTTATGCCAAGTTTCAACGCATGTGCAAAAATGACCTTAGCAACATCCGGGATATCTTTTTCATCAACATATATATAAGGTGTTTTTAAATGAGAATCCCTCGTAGTCAGCACCAAAAATGCGATGAATTTATGATCGGCATCAAAAATTTTAAGATAATACTGATTAAAATCTTTTCTGACAGATGAAAAAGCATATTTGTTACTGGTCATATCACCGAATGGGGTTTGCAATATCCAAGGATAGTGCATAATCCATTGAAACATACCTTTGTTTTTTGGTGTAAGATGATGTTTGCTATGTCTTTCAAGTAATTCTAATATCTCATCATCCATATCATGGACATATTCGAACCTGCTATTATCAACTCTATTTTTGTATTTCCAAAAAAGCAGTCTGACTTCGTTAAACGGATTCAGACCAGCATCAATTATTTTAAATAACCATTTGAGTTTACGAAATACCCGTTTTTTGGCAGCAAGTATATCCGCCAGATTAAATCGCAGATATCCTCTAACTCCTTGAAGATTTTTATATTCGGTAAACAAACCGGTTTTATCATAGGCTCTTTTTGCCAACGGAATGAAATTGGTTATCAGCAGATTTCCTTCCCAACTTTTATGCGCATGAGTAAGGAGCTTCGGCGCTATTCCCTTTCCCCGTTGAGATGAATCCACCCACATACAGCTGAGCCATGCAACTTTTATCGTCTTGTTCGTAACTACCAGCTCATCGGGCATAGCTCCGAGATATCCGATAAATTTTGTATCCTCATATGCCAGAAACAGTATCTTGTCACTGGCTCTTGCGAGAGGATTATTGTAATGAGATACCGCACGGTGCCTGCTGATGGGTATCTCATCCATCTTTTTAAATTCCTCAGAATCGATAAAAGATTTAAGTTCTTCAATAGTTATATCTCTGATGCTGATCATTAGTTTCTTTTGATAGTGTTTAAATTTAACACAACCTTTAAAATATAGTAAAAATAATCCCGCTTTATTCTTTTTCGGGCATCCATAGGGTATTCCTCAAGTGGAATCCGCTGGATGTGATTTTCGTGGATATCTTTTTTAATTCCGGCACATCCGAATGTAGCATCAAATTTAAGCGACTTATTTATATTGTCAAAAAAGGTTTTACTAATTCCGAAATCTGTAAAAGGAAAAGAAAAAACGTTATAGGATAACCTGAATTTTTCTGTGATAATTTTTGTGCTCTCAATCGTTTGTGTTATTTGATCTTCAAAAGAGAGAGTATTGTAATTGGGATGATCGATGCTATGTGCTCCAAAGGTAAATCCCTTTTGTATCAGCGATTCAATCTGTGAAGTGGTGAGGTAAGGTTGTTGTGTTCTTAAATACTCCCCAAAGTCATAATCAAGTAATTTTGCAAGATCATCTATAAGGAATCTGTTTTGATAATCTAGTGCAAGAAGAAAATTATTGGCTTGGGATGGGTGTATATCCTGACTTTTCAGCCATGTATTGACCTCATACAATTTATCGTTGTTAGCGCTTTTTAATTTGTGGATTAGCAGGTTTACTTTATACCTGTAGAACATTTCTTTGTTATCGATAAAAGCTGAGTTCAGGAAACAGGTGGCCGGAATACCTTTCTTTAAAAGAACCGGTGCAGCAATATCATGAAATTCAAGTAATCCGTCATCAATAGAAAGGAAGAAAGATGGTTTAGTGAAGGTTTTTTTTTCTTTTATTGAGGAAGTCAATGTTTTGAGGTCGATTGGCTGATAATATTTTAGCAGAAAATCAAGATCCTTTTCAAATTCACGGGTACTTCTGACCTTATATAAATAATCCAGGTGGGGCAGGGGAGTATCACTCACAGCATGGTAAAACACCGGTAGAAACTTACGACCTGTAATGAATGAATAACTTTTAACCGGTATAAGGTCGGCAAGAAAATTATATTTACTGTACAGGATATTTTTCAACATAAAAAATATATAGCTATTTTTTGAATATTTTCAATGCCCAGGGTAACCTGTTTAAAGTTACTATAGGATAGGTCATTACCTCAGAACCGAAGGTACTGTTAAAATAGGCAATACCGGGAATATTGGAACCGGAAAAATCGAATATTTTACCGCTGCCGGCGTACTTTTTGATCTGGCTGCTGACCAGAAGATACATTGCCTGGCATTTTTTTCCCGGTTCGGATGATGCGCAAACAGAAAATATGCACCTTTTGCCGGTGATAAGAAATAAGGCTACAGCGCATAATTCATCAGCTTCTGCATAAGCTCCATAAATTTCACATGCATTTTTGCTTTTCAACTGCCGAATTAAATTTTCGAGCAAATCAAAATCTTTATTATGCATCATCTTAAGCTCGTATTCCAAATTACTTTTAACAAACTGTGCAAAAGATTTTGCGGAAATATCCGAACTTATCTTTAAACCGCAAGCCAGCGCTTTATTGATATTTCTCCTGCAATTCCTGTTGAACGAGTCATATAACAAATCATATTTTTTAGATAGATCAATTTGGTGATTGTTATTCGATTGAAAATTAAATTTTGAATGATCAGGAACCGGGTTATTCCCATTCAACTTAATATGAAGATATCTGAACTGTTGGGGAATTGCACTGATCATCTCATCGACCAGTTCGGGTGTGAGCTCTTCGATGCTAAATATGCCAAGTTGTTGGGTAAATAATGGAGGATACAGATATTTGATTGTCCATTTTTCAGACCAGGTAAGCGGCATCAATGCCTGGTAATCATCGCAGATTAAGGCATCCCATCCGGGAGAGACCATATCAAGATACCAGGAATATGCATAGATAAATTCATTTTGCGACTTTTCAATACATTTATCCCACTTCTTTTTATCAATCTCATTATGGGGTACATATACTATCATTCAAGTGTAAACAAAGAAAACATTCAGGCAATTTCTTTTTGAAATATTCGGTATCTTTTATAAACTTCTCCTCCGATCCTTTCGTATTCTGCACGCATTTTCACATTATTCTCCAGTACCAGATGACTGTCTATCACTTCCATTCCCCCTGCCTTTGCTTCCTGCAGCATGCTCACCGCCATGAGTGCGTCCAGCCCTGAATTACGGTATTCGTCTTTTACAGCTCCCAAAAACAATACCAGCAATTTTGTGCGTTTGCTCGATCGGATAATTTTTAGTAATCCTGTTGGAAATAATTTTCCTTTTGCAAGCCGGATACCTTCAGCGACATCAGGTATGGCAATAACAAAAGCGATAAGCTGGTTATTATTATCAAGCACCAGTTTCACATATTTTGGATTGATAACCGGCATGTACCGATTTGCCATATAATCCATTTCCCCGGGTTCAATTTCGGCGAAGGCAAAAATATTGGCATAGGTTTCGTTTATGAGATAGAAAACGGGCTTAATGTATGGACGCAGTTCTTTTTTTGACTTGAATTCAAGTAACTTTATATTATTCCTGCTCAGACATCTGCTTTTTATTTCTTCGTATGATGCAGGGATTTTCTCCGGAATTTTCATTTTATAAACCACCAGATCCACCTCTTTTGAATAACCATTTTGCTCCACCAGGCTTGTCTGATATTCGTAATTACAGTTCGTCGCAAGTACTATTGGTTCATGATATCCCTCTATCAATAAGCCTTGAGGATCTTTATCAGAAAATCCCAGCGGACCAACCAGTTTGGTCATTCCTTTTTTCAGCGCCCAATCCTCAATGTATTTTAATAATGTAGTTGCAATTACCGGATCATCAAAACAATCCATGTTAAAAAACCGGCCTGTTTTTTCTTTCTGAAGATGATTGTATTTGTGGTTGATGATACCCATAATCCTGCCGACAACCTTGTTGTTATTATATGCCAAAACCAGGATGGAATCACAATGTTCGAACGAATGGTTTTTTTTAGGATTATAAAAATCCCATTCATCTATATATAAAGGTGGAATCCAGTTTTTATGATCTTTGTGTACTTCTGCCGGAAGATAAATAAATTTTCGCAGTTCACGTTTCGTTGTGACTTCTTTTAGAGTTACAGCCATTTGTTGAAAGGATTTAAAACTTCGAAATTTATTAATTATTTGTGAATATTAAGGATTGGTCGCTTATAATTTTTCTTTTAATAAGAAACATGGTTTAACGTTTATCACACCATATAGTTGATTTTCAACCATTCAATTGAATAGAACTAAAATATTATTTAGAAATATCCATTGAGGATTACCTATCGAAATTAAGCGGAATTCAAGGAAAAGAACTTAGAAAAAACTATTGTCTGTTCAGAATATTGATAAGGCTATCAACAAGCTTGTCTATATCATTTTCTGTGATTACCAAAGGAGGCATGAATCTTATTACCTGGTTTTTAATACCTGCTACAAATCCTGCCACAAGCAATTTGTTGTCGAATTCTTCCATTTTTATAGACGGATTTAACTCCATGGCTAGCATTAATCCCCGGCCTCTGATTTCCTTAATTATGCCAGGATAATTTTTCTGAAGTTGAGTTAATTGACGCAAAAAGTATTGCCCTTTTGCTTGAGATTGTTCGACCAATTCCAGTTTTTCGAAAAGATTTATGACACCTATTCCGATAGCACATCCTAACGCATCGTTCTGGTGAGATTGTGCGTGTCTGAAAGGATTAGTATCAAATAATTCAGAAATTTCTTTTGATATTGAGATACCACTTAAGGGATAGCCGTTTCCCATGGCTTTACCGGTGGACACGATATCCGGTTTGTAGTCATAATGTTGAAAACCAAACCATTTTCCAGTACGCCCATACCCCGTGGTAACTTCATTCGCCATGAGCAGTCCTCCGTTTTGCTTGACTGCAGAAGCTACCGACTGAATAAATTCATTGGTTGGAAATTTTATCAATCCGCCGGAATTGCCAGGTTCAAAGACAAATGCGGCAATTTCACTAAAATTAGTTTTTGAAATAGAATCAATATCATCTATTGGAATATTTAACAGATCAGTGTTCTCGGATGATATTTTTCCATATCCTAAAGAAGAGAGAAACGAACAATCCATTTTCAGGATTTTTTTTCTTCCAGTGAGATTTCTGGCAAGGGTAATTCCAAGATTAACTGCCTCGGATCCGGAATTTAAAAACGCACACTTGCCATCATTTAGCGAGAGCTTCTCAAGAAGTTTGAAAGCTAAAACCTCCGATTCTTTGTTCCGGAACCTTAAGCCATCATGTATCAGTTTTTCAGCCTGAGTTTTAATAATCAAATTGATCTCTTCCCGGGAATGCCCCAGGCTGGCCGCCCAGTCGCCTGATTCAAAATCAAGATATTTTTTACCTGCTGAATCGTAGAGATAACAGCCTTTTGCTTTTACAATTTGCCTGTCGATATTTGTATAGAAAGGGATAAGGCGTGATGTCATTAGTATGATTAAAAATTAAATATCAATTCTCAAAATTTAAAGTTACCTTTTTCATAAGACTTTGTCAATAATACCTTCCGCTTAGAATAAATTGATGGAGGTATAACAACGTATAATCAAAAGATAATAACCATTGGAAAAAATATCCGTAAATGGATTTATATAAAAATAATAAGATCCAGAAGAGGCAGATTAGTTTGGTATCCTTTATTTCTTTAAATAACTGTTAATAAAATAAATTTATAAATACTGGTAGAATTGATTAATTTGCAGTTAACTTTAATTAATACAAAAATATAAATTTTGCTTTTTGATATTTTAAAATACATCCTATCAATTTTACCAAAGAAGAAAAGTCAAATTCCCCTTCTCGTTTTGATGATGATTTTTTCTTCTCAATATTATCAATCCTACGCTCAAAGTTATTTAATTAGCGACATTGACGGCGATACCATACAGGCATGTAGTGGAAACTTTTATGATAGCGGTTCAGATGTGGGAAATTATGGCAGTAATGAAAAATATACTACAACCATACAAGCTCCTTCCGGCCAACGATTAATTCTCATTTTTACATCTTTCAGTTTGAGAAATGAAGGAGGTGACACATTAAAAATATTTGATGGAACTGACACGTTATCAACATTAATTGGGGCTTATACAGGTGAAGGATTATCCTTTTTGGTTGAATCTACAGATTCTGCGTTGACATTTCAGTTTACTTCCGATGGCAGTCTTGAAAATTCTGGTTGGGAGGCAGTTATAAGCTGCTGTCCAATTCCGGTTACCTCTCCGGTAACTGGTTCAACTGAAGAATGTGTAAATACTACCGGAATTTCATATTCAGTTATCAATACCCCCGGGTCAACATACGATTGGATAATTACAGGAGGCACCCAGGCTGGTGGAACAAATACGAACAGCATAACTGTTGACTGGGGAAGCATATCAGGTTTGGCCAGTGTAAAAGTCGTTGAATCTAACGTATGTGGAACAGGGGACACGGTCAATTTGGGTGTAACTCTGAATGCATTACCCGTGGTTAGTTTTAGTGGTCTCGATTCCGTTTGTCAAATCACCGATCTACCGGTAACCCTGGTCGGGAATCCAACAGGAGGGACTTTTTCGGGGGACGGCATATCTGCAGATCAATTTGATCCGGCAAATGCAGGTCTGGGATTGCACGAAATAGTCTATTCCTATATTGATATAAACGCATGTGAAAATTCTGATACCCAGTATGTGGATGTCCGGGATTACAATCAACAAGCAGGCGCTATCTGGTTAAGCGATTTAAACAACTGGTGTTCAGCTAATGCTCAGTATACAAATTCAACGGCGACTGCTGACGGTGCCTCTCCTGCTTGCTGGACAGGAGGTACAGGAAATAATGTATGGTTTAAGTTTGTAGCTTCAACAAATGCAATTAGTATTGATGTAAATACAGGCGGTGTCATAGGGAGCATGCGCGGACAACAGATTGCCCTCTGGAACGCCAATAATACCCTGTTGAAATGCATTGAAGCCGCTGATTATTTTGCCGGGACCTTACCCCTGAGTATTGATACGCTGACACCAGGTAATTCGTATTGGATTTCGGTGGATGACAGGAGAACACATGGTACATTTTCGCTTTGTATTGACGATTCCCCAAGTTTTGATTATAAATCGGGAGCTGTGGAAATAACTGATATCGATAGTTATTGTTCGGCGGATGCGGCTTTTGACAATACTTATGCAACCGCCGATGAAAGTGCCGGAACCTGCTGGACCGGCGGTGTGGGAAATAATGTATGGTTTAAGTTCGATGCATTGTCAAAAGGCGTTTTCATTGATGTTGTTACCGGTGGTACTTCCGGTACTATGCGGGGTCAGCAAATTGCACTCTGGAATGATGCCGGTACCCAGGTTGGCTGTGCCGATGCTGCGGACTATTACTCCGGGTCACTTGTATTAAGCACAGATACGTTGACTGCTGGACATACCTATTTTATATCTGTAGATGACAGGAGAACTCATGGTACCTTTAAACTTTGCGTAAACGACTCAGTCAGCTACGATTACCAGTCGGGGGCTGTTGCCATTAACGATATTAATGATTATCAATCAGCAGATGCTGAATATTCGAACGTTTATATGACTGCTGATGGAATTACACCTTCCTGCTGGACGGGAGGTGTTGGAAATAACGTATGGTTTGAGTTTGTTGCAGAAAGTGAAGTTGTTAAAATCGATGTTTTAACCGGAGGTACTTATGGTACCATGCGAGGTCAACAGATTGCGCTGATAAATCAGGCGGACGATTTGGTTAAATGCGCGAATGCAGCCGATTATTTCTCAGGAACGCTCACCCTTCAAATTGATACCTTAACCATAGGAAATACCTACTGGATTACAGTAGATGACAGGAGAACCGATGGAACATTTACCCTTGCTGTTGACAACCAGGTGGGGTATGATTATAAAATTGGCGCTGTTTATTTGGTCGATCTGCAAGACTGGTCATCCGCCGATGCCGAATATGATAATGTTTATGCCACGGCCGATGAAAGCGCTGGAAGCTGCTGGACCGGCGGAGTTGGGAACAATGTTTGGTTTAAATTTGAAGCAGGAACGCCCAACATAGCTATTAGTGTTCTTACCGGAGGAAGCAAGGGTACCATGCGTGGTCAGCAAATTGCACTCTGGAATGAAAACAACGATCAGGTGGGTTGTGTTAATGCAGCAGATTATTATGCAGGAACCCTCACGTTGAGTTCAGATACCCTGACGATTGGAAATTATTACTGGATTTCGGTGGATGACAGACGAACAGACGGATCCTTCACCCTGGAAATAGATAACAGGGTTCCCTTCGATCTGAAAAGCGGCGCCATATTATTAACCGATCTTAACCATTGGTGTTCTTCCGATGCCGTATATGACAATACTTACGCCACAGCAGATGAAAATGCAGGAAGCTGCTGGACCGGCGGAGTTGACAACAATGTATGGTTTAAATTTATTGCCATATCCGGTGAAATACAAATTGACGTAAAAACCGGTGGCTCATTCGGTACGATGCGTGGCCAGCAAATTGCCCTTTGGACTTCTGCCGGCGTTGAAGTAAATTGTGCCAATTCGGCCGATTATTTTGCAGGTACGCTTACACTCACCTCCGGTTCATTAACTCCCGGAAATTTGTATTATATATCCGTAGATGACAGAAGAACACACGGCACATTTACATTATGTTTAAATAATAAAGCCGGATATGACTATCAGGAAGGTGCAAAGATAATTCCTCATATTGGATCATGGTGTTCAGCGCAAGCCAATTATGATAATACCTATGCCACACCCGATGGCAACGATCCCGGATGCTGGACCGGTGGTGTCGGGAATAATGTGTGGTTTAAGTTCACAGCCACCACTTCCAACCTGACTTTTGATGTTTCCACAGGAGGCAGCTATGGCACCATGCGTGGACAACAGATTGCTTTATGGAATGAGGCGGGTGATTTGGTAAAATGCGCCAACAGCGCTGATTATTTTGCAGGAACCTTAAGGATGAGTATCGACACCCTTACCACAGGCCATATCTATTATGTGACTGTTGATGACAGGCGGACTCATGGAACATTCTCGATATGTGCTTCAAATACGATCGATTACGATTACAAGGCTGGAGCTGTTGAATTAACTGATATCAGCAACTGGTCCTCGGCAAATGCTGCCTATGACAATACCTATGCAACTGCTGATGAAAGCCCTGGCAGTTGCTGGACCGGAGGAGTCGATAACAATGTGTGGTTTAAATTCGTCGCTACTACCAATTCCATTAATATCGATCTTACAACTGGTGGAGCTTACGGAACCATGCGGGGGCAACAAGTTGCCCTGTGGAACGAAGATGGAACAGAGGTTCAATGTGCCAATGCCGCAGATTATTATGCCGGACTTTTATCATTAAGCACCGATACCTTAACCATTGGCCATACCTATTATATTTCGGTTGATGACAGGCGTACGCATGGCACATTCACCCTTGACATTGATGATACGCCCAGTTACGATTTTAAGCAGGGTGCAATTTTGCTTACCGACCTTGATAACTGGACTTCAATCCAGGCAGAATACTCTAATACGGATGCAACAGCTGACGAAAGTGCAGGAAGCTGCTGGACCGGGGGTGTTGGTAATAACGTGTGGTTTAAATTTGTTGCTATTTCGGGTGAGATTGAAACACGAGTGATTACCGGAGGTGCGGATGGAACCATGCGGGGTCAGCAAATAGCCATCTGGAACGAAGAGGGTATCGAATTGCAGTGTGCCAATGCAGATGATTATTATGCAGGGACTCTAACCACCACCATTGACACCTTAACAGCCGGAAGAACATATTATATCTCGGTGGATGACAGAAGAACCCATGGTACTTTTACATTGTATGTGAATAATAAAGTGGGGTTTGATTTCAAAACGGGGGCCGAACAACTAACCGATTTGGATAACTGGTGTTCGGCAGATGCTGCATATACAAACCATTTCGCAACAGCCGGAGGATCTTCAGGATCATGCTGGTCGGGCACAAGCCTTGCCAATGTCTGGTTTTCTTTCGATGCGCTCTTCGATACACTGCATTTGGATGTGTTGACCGGAGGTACTTATGGTACCATGCGCGGTCAGCAAATAGCGGTTTGGAATGAAGCCAATGTCGAAGTGGGATGCGCAAATGCTGCCGACTATTTTGCCGGTACTTTAAGCCTTCAGATAGATACCCTGACTCCGGGACATACATACTGGATAAGTGTGGATGATCGAAGAACTTCCGGAACTTTTTCTTTGTGCATAGATAATGTCAGTGATATAGAATACTGGGCTATTGCTGATGGTAACTGGAATGTAGCTTCCAACTGGTCTCATACCGAAGGAGGCGCTCCGGCATCTGTTCCTCCGTCAGCTTCCAATAATGTTCATATCAGAGGATATACTATCACTGTAAGTGACTTACAGGCCTGCGCAAATATGTATGTGGATGTGGCAAATGCAAATACAGGATTAACAATTGACGGAGGAACTCTTGGAATTCACGGAGATTTTGAGTTTACAAATTCAGGTGCGAATTATACCGGAAATGTTGATTTGCAAAATTCCGGCATTATCAATATTAGTAATAATCTTATCATTGACAGGTCAGGCGGAAACAGCGAGTTTAAAATTGAATTGTATGACGATTCTCAAATTAACCTGAATAGTGATCTTGATATTTCATCCTCTGCCGGCTCGTCAAACAATGTTGAAATTATTTTGAATACTACTTCACAGTTAAATGTGAATAACGATTTGAATATTACCAATTCCGGCGGACCAAAAATATATTTTGCCGGAAATAACAATGCAATTATCGATGTTAACAGGCATATTGTGTTTAACGCCACAGGCTCTGATCAGATAGAAATTGAACTTAATAATAATGTGGAATTATATATAGCCGGGAATTTTAACAGGGGTGCTTCAGCCTATGGTTTATTGGATTGCAATGATAATTCTACCTTGCATTTCAACGGTCAGTCGTTTATTCAGACATTACCAAAAAATGCGGGTGGCGGAACAGATAATTTCTCATACCAGAACATAACCAT
Source organism: uncultured Bacteroidales bacterium (assembly GCA_963781805.1). Lineage (GTDB taxonomy): Bacteria > Bacteroidota > Bacteroidia > Bacteroidales > UBA10428 > JAFGPL01. The sequence goes on along the minus strand of CAWAHF010000004.1, from coordinate 1,361,499 downwards.
CAATAATACAAAAGTCACCTCCCCACAAATCGTTCTGGATGGAAATGTGAGCATTTATGGTACACTTACCTTAATTCAGGGTAGTGTACACACAACCTTATCCAATCTTCTCACCATTGAAAATAATGCCACGGTCACAGGAGCTTCCGCTGCAAGTTACATATACGGGCCTCTTAAGAAGACAGGTAATCAGGCTTTTACATTCGATATCGGAAGCGCCAATCTCTTTAAACCCATATCTGTTTCAGCGCCTGCAAATGCTACGGATGAATTTGTTGCCGGATATGTTAATGCCAATCCCTATCCTACTTACGATACTGTTTTACATGATCCGGGAATCACCTATATCAATACATGTGAATACTGGACATTGAACAGAACTGCAGGTAGTTCTAATATAAATACAACCCTGTATTGGGATGCCAACAGCTGCTGTATTTCAGACCTTACAAATTTGAAGGTTGCTGTCTGGGATGGCAGTCAATGGACCGATAAAGGGAACGGAGGCACAACAGGTACTACTGCTGCCGGAAGTATAGTAACGGCTTCAACGGTTTCGGACAATACCAATGTGCTCACCTTTGCCAATTCACTTCCGGTAGTTTCATTCAGCGGATTAGCTGCACAATATTGTGAAAACGATGGCGATGTTGTTTTAACAGGTTCGCCACAGGATGATGTTCAAATATTTTCCGGTCCGGGAATAACCGACAACGGCGATGGCACAGCCACTTTCTCACCCTCAGGAGCGGGTGCAGGAACACACAACATCATGTATACCTATACAAATTCTGTTTCAGGATGCTCCAATTCATCAACTCAAAGTGTAACGGTATTGCCTCGTCCCACTGCGAATATGTTCGGATCAGATTCAATCTGCCCGGGCGGAAGCGCCGAATTGGCCATCTTATTTACAGGTACTGCCCCCTGGGATTATACTTACACCGACGGTACGAACGACTTTTCAGGTTCGACCTCCGATAATCCCTATGAATTTTTAACGTCCAATACCGGCATATATTCGGTTACCGATTTACAGGATGCCAACGGGTGTGTTGCCAATGATTTCGGTTTATCTGCCACGGTGGCTGAATATCCGCTGATTGGCAAGCCCACAATAACTCCATCCGGAGCCACTACATTTTGCGAAGGCAACAGCGTAACGTTATCATCCACTGCCAGTCCCACGTTTTATCTGTGGTCTGATGGTGAAGTAACACAAGACATTATAATTACTGAATCGGGAAAATTTGCAGTTCAGATTCGTAATGATAAGGGATGTTTAAGTGAATGGTCGGATACGACTGAAGTAGTTGTAAATCCATTGCCAGGTAAGGCCGGGAAGCCTTCGGGTGATAATACGTTATGCCAGTACAACGGAATAGAAATTTATACCACTCCGGGTGCAGCCGATGCTGTTCCAACCGAATATCTATGGACTTTAAATCCTCCGGCAGCGGGAACAATCACAGGAAATACAACTTCAGCCTCAGTCAACTGGGACGACGCTTTTACGGGCGCCGCCACCATCACGGTTCAGGGCCATAACAGCTGTGGATTCGGAGCTGTTTCCAATCCATTATCCGTTACAATAAACAGCGCTCCTATCGTAGATTTGGGTCCGGATAGAAGTGTATGTGGTTTGGATACACTGGATGCCGAAAATCCCGGTTCAAGCTATCTCTGGTCAACTGGCGCGGTAAGCCAGACCATTGAAGTTTCAACAACAGGTAGTTATTGGGTAAGGGTTACTTCCGGCAACGGATGCATCGACAGAGATACCATTATCATTACGGTGAATGCCGCCCCGACGTTTACTACTCATCCATTATCCCAAAACCTATGCGAAGGTCAGACCTTAAACCTGACCGTTGTAGTTGCCGGTCCTTCACCTGATTCCTATTCATGGGAAAAAGACGGAAATCCCCTGGCAAACGGAGGAACCATTTCCGGGGCTGATACCGATCATTTGACGATTACAAATGTTGTTAATTCAGATTCCGGAGATTATACCTGTGTTATTTCCAGTTCCTGTGGCGACACTACAAGTAATACTGCTGTAATTGATGTGTTTGTCAGACCGGCTCCCGGTCCGGTATATTATATACCCAACGATTTTGGGAATTAGGGGTACATACAGGAAGGATATTTTTTTCCATATCCTTAGGATGACAGAGAGGAACAATCCATTTTCAAAATTTTTTTTCTCCCGGTGAGATTTCTTTTCTTTTTAAAATATCTCTGAATTTATCTATCGAAAAAACGGCTTTGTACCAATAATTCTTTTTTTATTCGTAAGAAAACTGTTTAAAGAAAATCGACCAAAAATCCTGCTGGTATTGATTTTTTTTGTAATATTAATTTAGAAATGCGAATTAAGGGTCGAAATCAAATATTATGAACTTTATCTTTGTGAATCTTTGTGTTTGAGTGTCATAGTGGCAAAAGGAAGATAGCCACAAACCTGCCCGACGCATTGCTTTGGCAGGCGGGGGCACAAAGTCACTCTGTACCACTAAGGCACATTTGGAAAATACTGATTACTAATTATATATTTTAATAAGTTTTAACCCCTAATTCGCATTAGAAATTTAATTGTATAAAAATGACCAAAAAGAACTTCAAAAAACTGTTGATTGCTATTGTAATAACTATTGTTGCTTTAGTAGTAGCCTATTTTTCTTTTAAAAACCAAATCAGCGAAAAATTTCTGCAAAAAGGAATAACTGTTTTGGATGAAAAACAGTACGATAAAGCTATTCAGTATTTTAACAAAGCTATTGCATGGAACAGTCAATCTGCCAAAGCCTACTTAAACAAGGGGAAAGCTTTGTATTATAAAATGGATCTGAGAACTGCTCTCGAAAATTTTGATTTTTCTCTGAGGAGGGATAGTCTGAATGCCGAAACGTATTATTTTAAAGGATTATTATTCATGAAGACGGAAGATATTCCCAAATCAATTGATAATTTATCGCAGGCTATTCATTTGGATACACTCTATGCTCTGGCATATTATCAGAGAGGCTTGGCAAAGGCGGCGATGGGTGAGTTGAAGAATTCTATAATCGATTATAAAAAAGCGCTGGAAATTGACAATGAGATGATAGAAGCTTATCTGAAAAGCATTGAAGCAAAGTCGGCAATGGATGATTATATGGGAGCCATTGAAGATTATGACAAATTGATAGCAGTGGATAGTTTAAATCCGGAGGCTTATTACAATCGTGGTTATTTTAAAATGAGCATTGGAAATTATGAATCGGCCATTCAGGATTTATCTAAGGCGATAAAACTCAGACCAGATTATGCCGAGGCATATTACCACAGGGGAGTAAGTTATGCACAACGGAATTTGCTCGATAATTCCATTCAAGATTTCTCCAAATCGATAGTGCTGAATCACCGTCTGGGCAAAAGCTATTTAAACAGGGCATTATCGTATATGCATGGACAAAAACCGGATAAAGCAATGCAGGATTTGAAAAAATCTGTTGAAAACGACCCTTCAGATCCGCAGGCATTCTTCCTGTTGGGTATTACGTCTTCTATGAGAGGAGACTTTAAAAATTCCATTGAGTATTATAGCAAAGCAATAAAACTAAAACCCGATTTTGCTGATGCTTATTTCAACAGGGGCGTATCGGAAGGTAATCTGAACATGCACGAACAGGCAGTGAAGGATTATGATAAAGTTATTGAGCTTAAGAAAAATTATGCCGATGCATATTACAGCCGTGGATTATCAAAAATCAATCTGTATAATTACGAAGATGCATGTGTCGACCTGAAGAAGGCTATTGAACTGGGGAACAAACCGGCAATTGAATTATCTAAAACGTATTGCAAATAGCTAATATTTATAAATATGATGTTTAAAATGAATTCTAAATACAAATACCATCAATTGTTATTCTGTATGTTATTCCTTTCCATTTGCCTGACAGGCTTTTCACAGAAAGAAAGTGTATGGGTTAAGATTACCTATGCATTTAAAATTGAAAATGGCCAAAAGACTTCTCAGGGAGTAATAATCGATCAAAAAACATATTTGAAAAACAATAAACTAATAAGAGAAATAAAGCTTGATTCACTAACTGGTGAGGTAAACGCCTATATTGTGTATTTTTATGATGACAAAGACAGATTGTCTTCACAGGAAGAGTTTAGTATTCAGGACTCTTTTATGAATGGGAGAAAATATATTTATGATGTTCAAGGAAGAATTGGAGAGATGAAATATTATCTCTCTGAATCAGCCAAAAAACCTCTGCTCGAAAGCAGGGAAGTATACTCCTATTCGAATGATACAGCCTTAGCGTCAATTCGTGCCTATAACCTGGCTAAGAAAAAGATATATACGGTCAGTTACAAATATGATCCGATAACCAAAACAAATATCATTGAAAAGAAATACAAATCTTCACCTGAGGGAATTAAGAAATCAATTAAGAAACTGGTACTCAATAATCGGGGATTAGTTTCCAAAATGCATAAAACAATTATATATAAAAACGGAAAGTTAGTTAATCTGAGTTCTGATTATACTTATACTGATAATGGCCAGCTAGCCTCAGAAAAAAAATATAAGGAAGGACAACTTGAGAAAGAGATAAATAATCAATATTATGCCAATAACAATCCATTAGATACCGAAATCAAAAATAAAGATGGTAACATATTGTCATACAATCGATTCGATTATCGGACATTCCTGATTAATCTGGGATCAAATACCAGCATATTGAAATAAAAATTTCTGTGGAATATTAATACCTGTTCAACCAGCGATATCTACGTGCGTTATCTCCAAATTTCATTCCCAGCATAAGTTCATGAGAACCAATACTATACTTTGAGATGGCGCTTAACGTATAATCAAAAGCATATCCAAAATAGAATTTGTCAAACCTTGCGCCACCCATAATAATAATGGATGAACCACCGCCTCTGAGTGATTCCTCAACCAAACTGTAACTGCCCCCCGTTCGGTAGGATAACCCACCCCAATAATCTTCTTTAACATACAATTTGGCATTTATGTCAAGCTGAGAGACAAATTGTTCGGTAGTTTTTAAAAGGAAGGAAGGTTCAATATAAATATTATCCGATAACATAAAACGATACCCTGCCATTGCAAAATAATGCCGTACCATTTTAAAATCTGCTCCACCATTGTCCGTCAGTTTGAATGTATTTTGAAATAGCTGCAGTGCAGAAAATCCTGCATATAATGCCCGATCGGAATAATAAACACCAAAATTGGCATCCGGAATCATGGCTGATTTATCTATTTGGCTATAAAAAACATCATCGGTATATAGTTTTATTTTTTCATTATCAATCCGAAACTGATACATTGTAAGGGATGCTCCTAAGGATAACTGGGATTTTCTGAATGTGAGATGGTAACTATAGGTATATTGTGCCCCCGTGCGATTAAACGCTCCGTTCCAGTCGCTGAATACATATATTCCCATACCAACCTTACCGCTTCGCGACATAATCCTCCTCCTTCTCTTAATAGACGCACCTCTGGAGATAAAGCTGTTTTTCAGTAATCGGGTTTGAGCGCTCAGTGCATAGGTAGCAGGTGCATCTTTCAATCCTAACCATTGTTCACGACCGGTAAGATTTATACCAGTATACCCTTCGTGCCCGGCAATGGCCGGATTCAGCAGGAATCCATTCAACATATACTGACTATAAATAGGCAACTGCTGTGCTTTTATATCCTTAAAGAAAAAAAGAATTAACAGCATGAAAACAGGCCCCATAGCCAAATTCCTTATATGTTGGGTAAATTTTATCAAAAATTCTTTATTAATTATAAAATTCAAATCAAAATTTATTAAATCCACCGGCAGGGCAAAACTACAAAATTATCTGATTACATTTATTGTCCCCACAAGTGGTTTGGCATTCCTGTATTTTAAATCAATTACATAATAGTAAGAATCCATTGGCATTTCCTTTCCGGCTTGTGATCTACCGTCCCAAACATCAAACGGGTCGGGATTCTCCACATGATAAATCAATCTGCCCCACCTGTCAAATATTTCTACAACAGCTCCCGGAAAGAGATCGATATGCTCCAGTATCCATTTTTCATTTGGACTCCCATGTCCGACAATTATTGTATTCGGCATGTCTGCAAAGAATTTGTTTACCTCGCACTGGTACACAATAAGGGTGTCAGATGATCTGCAACCCTTAAAGTCTGTTACCATAACAGATATTGTATCAGCAAGTGTATTGGATGCTCCAACGGTTACAGGATTATTAATTTCTCCTGTCGACCAGTTGTATAAGGCAAAAAATCCTGCATCCAAATCAATGGTTGATGTCCCGCATAGTGCCGTATCAGGACCAATATCCACCAAGGGTAGCGGATTTATATACACCGTGGCAGAGTCGTAATTATAACAACCGTCTGTTCCGGTGGCTTTCACCCATACAATTCCGGCTGAGTCGGTAACAAAACTGTTCCCGGTGCTTCCATCGGACCAGTCAAATGAAAGCTGATTGATATAACTAAACTCCGGTTCGATGGTCAGGTAATCATTCTCGCAAACTTCAAGCCTGTTTCCGATATCCACTTCCGGTGCATTCACACTTAAGGATGCATCCACCGGAATTCCCATACAATTTGATTCCGATACCTCAACTACTTCGAGGTGATGGGTGCCTACATTCCAATTCCATTCGACCACAACTGTGTCATTGTAATCTTCTACAATGTCACCTCCCTCTATCGTCCAGATAAATGTGGAGTTGTCATAACCGGTTACCCCATAGGCTTCCCTGCCGCCTGCACAGGCATACGGTAAAGTTTGTCCGTGCAAGGCAACAGGGATGAGTGCCATGAGAATAAGGGTAATTATATTAAATTTTGTAGCCAATGGAATTATATGGTCTATTTATACTGTTAAAGTATCTAAGAATAAATCAGTATTATGGCTGCCAGTCATTAGGTATATGATAAATAGGTCCTGTAACAGGCGCCGGGTTAACCCTGATAGTAATTGTTTCGGCTGTTGTATCATACCAAGTCCACAAATTAGCTGCACCAGCAGCATTGGTTAAATAATCAGATTTTCTCGAAATCCTGTCATTTATACCATTAATTACATAGGTATATACTGTTGATTTCTTCAATGCAGCAGGTTGAATAGCGGTATACGTACCATCAGTTGGCTTGTTAAAGTTAAAAGTCAGGGCATTTATACCTGTTTCCTGCGGATTGGCAAGTGTGCCTGCTCTGTTGATTGCAAAAGCCTGAACTGCTCCGAGGGAAGCTTTAGCCAGATTAAAGTATTCATCTTTTACAGCTGTAGCATCAAGGGTTGCAATTTCCAAAGTCCATTCCAACTGCAGACTGGTTATACCGGTCATTGTTGCCTGCACAACGTCAGCAAGTCTTGCATCTCCTTCACAAACAGTCAGGTTGGCGCCAATAATCGTACCGGGATTATCTGCAGTAAATGTTGCAGTAGGACTGTCAATTACTTGTACATATACATTGGTATCACCTGAACATCCACCGAAACCAGCAGGTGCAGTTTCAGTAACAACAATACTTGTTGAAGCAACAGAAGCTGCATTCCATTGAATCTCAACATAGTTTGTGTCAACAGCTGAAAAAGTGATTGCACCAAGTCCGGCAGGAACATTCCATGACCATGTGAAACCAGTAGTCAATGTCCAATTAGGAGCAACATAACCCGGATGAAAGTAAGCGTCGGGTTTAACATACAATCCGGTTGTTGTTCCAACCGTTACAGAGTCAATTTCGGTAGCTGCACCGGTAATTGCTTCATAATCTCCAGTATTCTCAACTTGTGCAAAAAGACCATTCGCTACAAACAGAGCTATCGCAATGCTTGTAATCATTCTAAGTAAATTACCTCTCTTCATAATCATTAAATTTAAAATTAAACAATAGCAATTCATTTTTTTATTTGTTAATAATTTATCGAAATTCAATTTGTTATTTTATTTGTATAATTACATTTTTATTTTTAATCTTTTCTGTTTCTGCTATCTCTTCTACAACTGATATTTTCTCAGTCCTAGCCTTAGCTTTTTTTTTTCACTCTATTCTTTCTTTTACCTCCTTCTTTATCGTATTTATTTGAATTAAGTTTCATTTTTTTGATTAAGTTGTTTATGATTTTTATCAATGTATCTGTACTTTATGGATTATTTTCGTTTGGAATATGATAAGCAGGACCGGGCTCAGGCAACTTAAATACCCAAACAGGTAATTCGGTTGGTGAAGTTGCCATACATCCATTGCCATCAATATAATTTACACTAATCATATGATCTTCATATCCATCCCAACTAATTGTTATTGTATTATCTGAAGTGCCTCCTCCGGCAGTAATAGTATGGGCGGCAGTGGGATCTACATCAGTTATCACCCAGGTATAATTGCTCATACTGCCTTCCGTGGTATATACACTAATAGATTCCTGGCAAATGGTATCGGAGCCTGTAATGGTTGGGACAACAGCTGCCGGTTCGGTAACGGTAAAAGTACTGTCCAGCGGACAACCCTGTGCATCAGTCACAGTCACCGTATAGCTGCCTCCCGATAAACCGCTGATATCTTCTGTTGTAAAGCCGTTGCTCCATAAATATCCTGCAATTGGAGTGTTTCCTCCAGTTACAGTGATATCAATTGCTCCATCTCCATCTCCGTTACAGGTAACATTGGTAATAATCCTGGATATACTTATCGGATTAATAACTACCTGAATTGTATCACTGTTAACACAACTGTTAACATCTGCAACAGTCACGCTGTATTCTCCAACTGCTGAGACTGCAATTGTCTGCGTGCTTTCGGCAGTACTCCATGCATAGTTTGTCATTCCTACACCTGCATCCAGAACAGTTGATGAGTCAACACAAAGAATTATGTCAGAACCGAGATCAACAGAAGGCAATGAATGAACAACCATAGTTATACCGCCATAGGTAACAGAACAACCGTCAAGATTGGTAACTTCAACTGTAACTATATTACCGTCTGAAAGTGTAGCATTTGCATATGTTGCAGTAGAACTGTTTTGCACAGTAAGACCGTCAATCATAAAGCGATAATTTATTCCGTCGGTCGCTGTAAAAGTAACATTAGTACCATAGCAGACTGTATTGTCCAAATCGTCGCTTGTTAAGGTTCCTGCCGGAGCATCGAGTACCGTTATTGTTGTTGTACTGCTTGTATCCCAGCATCCGTTACTTGCTGTAACTACAACAAATACTTCATCCTGATCTGACAGCGTTGCTGTAATAAAAGTTGTTGTTGCCCCATTTTGAACTGAACTGCTGTTTAAATGAAATTTATAATTGGTACCTCCACCGGCAGTGAATATAACTGATGTACCATCACAAGTAGAATCATTGGTAGAATTATTTGTCAAAGTTGCTATGGGTGATGAATTGACAGTAATAACAACGCTTGTAATACCTACCAAAATGCCTGGACCGGTATTATCACTTACAGCGGTAAGAGAATAAGTGGTTGTTGAAGAAGGACTTAAGGTTATAGTATCAGAGGTTGTAGTAATTCCATTTCTATTTACAGGAGTTGATCCGTCTGTATAAGTATAACTCCAGTTTGGTGTTCCGGTTAATGACACCACAATCTGGGTAGAAAAGCCACTGCAAATGGTTGCATTACCACTTATTATTGAAGCTGTTCCAAGAGTAATTGCCTGCACTGAACCAAGAGTTATATATTGATACGTATCAAAATCGATTAATGATCCAGTTGTTATTGTACCGGAAGTAGCTGTACCTGTTACGGTTGGAGTACCTCCAACCTGTACCCAATTTGAACCATTCCAACCAACAAAGCGAAGATCTGCAAGGCTTGAAATTGCATTTGCGACATCACTCGATCCGTCCAGAATAATTTTCATAGTGGCATCACCACCTGCAGGTCCCTGAACAGACCAGTATTCAACATGGCTTACATAGTTGATTGGACTTGTATAATTATTATAGCTGGATGGTGAGCTTGCAAAATATTCCACAGACCAGTTGCCTGCACCTGAATATCCTGTTACACCAATCAGTTGAGCCACACCCAGCTGTCCGTTTTTGCCGACAGGATATGTAAAATCGCTGCTTCCTGTCAGAACTTTTGTTAACCCACCATTTATATAGCTTGATGTGCTTCCTGAGGCAGGTGATATTGTTGCTGACAAACCAAGTGTAAAAGTATTTGATCCTGTAGTAACAGCACCTGTAGTTAGGTTTAATTGGTCATCAATGGCTACATTTCCGGATAAGTTAACTCCGTTAACATTATCGATTTCTATACTGTTAAGGGTATTTGATCCGGTGAAATTACCATTAATGGTTTGGTTAACATTCGATGAAAAAACGATTGATGCACCTGTACCAACAGCAGCATCAAAGTTACCGCTTGTCCTGATTAGATCGCCCTTGATTTCGATCTGTGCATCTTCATAACAAATAACATCCAAAGTGCCTCCTCCATTAATTTCAAGATCTCCGTTTAGTTGTATATTGCTGTTAGGAAACCTTCTTTCGCCGGTTCCACTGAGAATAAGATTATTTACAGTAGAAATTCCACCAAGAATATCATAATTTGTTGTACCACCATATTCAAGGGTTCCTCCTGTTGCTGAAAAAAAGTCATCATAAAAACCGGCTGGAATTCCTTCCCGTTCAGTATATATTCTTCCTGTGCCTGATACCTCACCGAATCGATGGGCAAATGTACTATTAAGCAAAACATTTCCGTTTACCTCGGTTGTATATGCAGAAATTCCATTTGATGAAGATGTAACGGTGTGTCCGGAATTAATTATTGTAATTGCACCCCTTGGTCCACCAGAAACATTTGGGGTCCAGATTGTACCTGTAATCCATGTACCAGAATTATTCGTCTGATAAGTAGGAACCTGATCAGGGATCGCACCAAGAAATGTACTGCCATCAACTCCTGCTGTATAATCTCCACTTATTCCTGCAGCATCAACCCCGGCAAAATCAAAAATTAAAATTTGGTTTGTTTCATCGAATTTATCAACATCATCATATTTATTCCAGTTGCCTGAACCATCATTCAGCAATCTGGCAGTGATATAATCATATACATCGTAAGGAGCTGTAACTTTAACATCAGCAGGATCATATTTCATATTAACAGTCGCAGAAAATCCCGAGATACCATTGGCTCTCATTACCCAGTGATACTGCAAAACATTATCCGCATCGACTATTTCAGGAAATGGGGATTCACTATCTTCCTGTATACTCGGATGCATTTCGTCTGCAGCTTTAACAGTAATACTTCCGGAACTGTTCCCATTAGCGGTTATGTTCAACGTGACTGGTGTATATTTTCCTTCTGAACCGATAGGGAATACAAAAGTGGATGCTCCTGCCGGCAATATTTTCTTCACACCATAGTCAGTAAAGGAAATGTTGGTTTGGATCATATTTGAAGCAGAGAAAGGAGCGCCCTCAATATCTGCTCCCAACGAAAGTGTAAGCAAATTTTTGCCAATATTAAATACCCCATTCTGCAGGTTAAGTGCCGAGTCAATGGTTAAATTGTAACCTAATGGTACAACGACATCATTGGCATTATCGATTGTAATTTTACCAAAAGTACCTGTTCCGGTAAGTTGCTGTTCGGCGCTGCCATTAAATGTTAATCCATCTCCTGAACCACCATATTGATGTATCCCGTCAAAATTGCAATTTCCCTGTATATATATTTCATTTGAGTTATCACTAAGCGTGCCATCCTGAACATCAAATTCATTGGTAATAGTTATATCTGTAGTACCGGCATCAAGCTGTAAATCAACGGCTGAAGTTTTTGTGAGATTATAAAATGTGGTTGTTCCGGTAATAGTCTGGTTTGATGTACCACTGAAATATGTGGTATTCAAATTTGGAGTAAATGTTCCGGAATTAGTGAAGTCTCCGTTGATTGTTAAATCAAGGCCATTGGCATCAAATATCGCACCTGACTGAATCGTAAGATTTTCATTGATTGTAAGTGGAACAGTCCACTGAGTAAGCGTTGTTGTAAAACCTCCTCCGGAATTATTAACGGTTATGTTTTCCAATTCAGGTATGGAATAAATGCCTATAACCTGGTTTGATAGGGTAGAACTGTTACCAAATGTGAAACCGGCTCCTGTTCCAATAGTAACAGTAGATGGATCAAGATAAAGCGATGCAACTGAAGGGTTTGTTTGTTGATGCGCAATGGTTATATTGGCATTATCAACCTGGGTAAATTCACTTCCGGAATTAAGAATTTCAAATACACCCCTGGAACCTTCAGGAGCATCCGTTGTACCAATCATAATAGTACTTCCGGCATCTAACTGGTGAAATTTTAACACACCTTGTTCAGTATAAAGAGATCTTCTGATCTGTGAACCAACTCTTAATTCGCTATTATAAATATCAATCTGAGCATTACCTGATGAGGAGTAAGTAATATAATTATCTGTGCCACCGTTGAAATATGCATAACCATCATCCTCTAACGTCAATGTACCATCAAGATATAATCCTGTACTGCTGCCTGAAATTCTTAAATAAGCAGGATTACCTGTTTCACCCTTAATGGAAAGACTGGTTGTTGAAGGAATTCTGAAATCAGCGCCTCCGCTTGAAAGTGTTATGTCAACATCGCCATCGTCAATCAGTAAATCACCGTTAATAAGTTCCAGCGCCTTGGGATAACCGGTTGTAGGCCCGTTCAATGTAAAATCATCATCAAATAGAAAAGATTTGCCAACTGTTTTATTGAGTTCAATCCGATATAATTGGGTATTTTCTGTACCTGAACGGGAAAAGATTCCGTTATCGTCTCCAATAAGTCTAAGTACAACATTGTTACCAGTTGCACCTGAATTATACAAATCAAGTATACCTACACCCTGAATAATATCACCACCGACAATAAGATTATGTTCAAGACTCGAAGGTGTTGTATTTAATACCTGAATTTCTCGGTAATTTGTAGCAGTAAATCCGGCAGCCTCGGATGTAAAATCCAGGTCACCCATTATGGTTAATGTTCTCTCTGTACCTGTTGAGGGAAACTGTATTTTTGCATCACCCCAGTCTCCAATATAGCAGTTGCCTCCGACATAAATATCTCCATTTGTGCCACTATTTAATAAGAGAATAGAGGTTCCTCTGGGATTTAAATTATAATTTATATGGATATCTTGTGTAAAAGTTAAATGTTCACCCCCACCATTTTCAATTGCAATATTAGGAAATACAGATTGAGTTGTTGGTAATGTCACATTATCATTTTCAGATACAAAAAGATACCAGCTGTACTTTTCGTTTGCAAAGTCTCCAAAATCACCGGTAACTGTCGGATTATTTGTAGTTCCTATCCACTGGGTAAACATTCCGGTACCAACCACTTTTCCAAAATTAAAAGTATAGTTGCCATTAATTTGTACACGCGGAATATCTTCAAAGCCATGGTTTACAGAGGTATCATGACTAAATTCAAGCCTTCCTATAGTAAATCCTGCTGTTGTGGCATTCATTCTGTGTCCCAAACCTATTACACAGATATCAGTTGCTTGTGGTAAATTATCCCCACCACCCAATGGATTCTGTGCGCCACCATGCGGATCCAGAGACCAGTTCGCCTTTGTATGCCAATCCCCAGATTGACGACTATATAAGATTCTACGGTTATTGAATTCACCATTTTGCCCGGCAGTAAAGTCTCCATCAACAAATCCAAAAGTATTTTCTTTGTACTCCAGTATGGGACTATTATTAATATTAGAACTGGCATCTATCCATTCATTATCTATAAGAGCATGTTCAATAAGGTTATTTGCAACATTTGAAACATAGATGAAACGATAATATGCTTCAGCGGCGGGAATAGACTCAAATCCAGATTGTTCAGATACCCAATAATAGTTCAGAACTCTTGCAGGATTGGAAGTTGATGCAGGGTGGTATGAATTTACAGGAGTAACCCTCATCCATCCTGTAAGTGGTGCGGGAATAGTATACCCATCAATATAAATTCCGCCTGGTGTATAACCTGTTGATGTCGCAACAGGAAAAGTCTGAACCAATGAATTGGCTCCATAAGTTCCACTAATAGTAAAATGAAGTGTCAATCCACCATCTGAAGAATTACCTGCTGTGAGAAAGTACCTTGATGAACTGTAGCCACTTAAAGTTCCAGTAATTTCTATGTTGTAAATATCTGTATTACAGATCCCATTATTAACGGAAAATGTGAAATTACCAACCTTGATATCACTTAAAAGTTTCATATCGTTGGTATTATTTAAATCAATATTTCCAAAACTCTGATTGGTTGCAGCATAAGCTCCTTTAAGGGTATGTTGGGTAGAACTTCCCGTAAGGGTAATTTTACCGCTGGGTCCATTAGTTATAGTACCATCAACAATTTCCAATGAGTCTCCATACATCTGCATATCGAACGTGCTTGTATTAAAACTCCCTCTGTTAAGTAACATGGTATTTGTTACACGAAGCGGTACTGTACCTGCTGTACGGCCGGAGCTTACCAGTTCAACATCCCAAAATTGTGTGGGATTACTATATTGATATTTGTCAATTTCCAGATTATAAAATTGCAGTGGAGCTGTGGATGCAGTGTTTTCTATCTGAATTTCGGAGTTGGATGCTCCAATAAATTTTGTGGTATTGTTTCCATGTGTATAAGTAGCCCCATTTTCAAATATAAAATCGCCACCAATAGAAAGGTCAAAACCATCAGCATCAAAAACAGTGTTAGCGCCAATAGTTAAATCATTTAAAACAGTGAGTTCGTTTTGTAATATAAAAATTTGTGAATTCGGATTGGCAGATTCTGTAAGTGTAAGATTGTATAAAGGAACAGTGGAATAAATATTGAATGAATTTTGATTTGCAGCATCCAAAGTTGGAAGTAAAATCTCAAAGGTACCGCCAGTTACATTGTAATTGCCTTCGTCGCATAAAATATGAATTCCATTAACAGAGGTTGTATTGACTGCATTAATTTGAACCAAACCTCCGGACATCTCGAACGTATGATCGGCGTTGGGGAGGGCAAAAACAGCAGAAGATCCGCGGCTGTCTGATAAAGAATTAATATATAAGCTTCCTCCGGATTGGATGTAGCTAAACATACCTGAAGCATCGGCTTGTTTTAGCTGTGTGGTATAAATTTCACCTCCGGTGATGATTAACCTGCCAGGTGAGCCCGCATTACTAAAATAGGTTATGCCTCCAGTATTGGCTGGGTTAGTGAATGTACCCGCAGAAATCTGTAAAGTTCCAAAAAGTGTAAATCCCCTCCAACCTCCTCCGTCATCACTAGTTGCAACATCGGCGCCATTTATCCAGAGCCTGGCACCAAATGGAACATGAAATTCATAAGGTGAAGCAGTACCTGACCTGTTTTTTCCCAGGGCGGGTATATTAATGTTTGAACCTAATTTTAAGGTTCCGTTGTGTAGCACCAACGCCAGGTTTTCCCATCCAGCAGCGCCCGCATCAAGGCAACCGGCTCCTGCAATAGGTCCGAATAATCTGAAATTGGCAGTATTTGTTGATATAACGGATAAAATATAAGTTTCATCGGTCCCTTTTTCCAAAAATAGCCGGTAAAAATCTGTGGTTCCGTTGCAGGTAAGGGTATTGTTTGAAGCTCCGCTAAAAATTACCTTAACTGCTCCCGAAGCAGCACAGCTATATTGTGCATCATTGGCAAAGTCAATTGTGCCATTATTGGTCACATTTCCCTTGAATTCAACGCTATGAACTGTGTTTCCACTGCCAACAGTAAAGCTCGTTCCCGATTTCACAAGAGTAGTTCCTGTAACAGTTAAATTTAAAGCTGTGGTCGATGCATCGTTTATTTGAAAAATACCTGTAGTTAAGGTGAGATTGTTATTTATCGAATAATCTGCTCTCAGTACAAGGATATCTGTGGCATTATCCATTTTAACCTCCATATTATAGAAGGTTCGGGCGGTAGTCAATGTATCAGTAGCTCCGTAATAAATAACTGTACCTTCTCCCTGGTTTTTGGTAATAAAATGTGTTGCATTTCCTGATGGAAAATTATCTTCTGCAAGATAGATTTTCCCACTTCCTCTGATAAAATCGAATGAATGTCCTGAAGTTGTAGTGAAATCTATGGATCCATATACGGTTAAAATACTATCAGTTTTATTGTTTGTTGAAACAGTCACATATCTTCCGGAAAGGATAACCACCATATCTGATGAGCTGGTAGGAGAAGTAGTTGGTGTATAATTACCGGGATTATTGACCAGCATTCCTGCAGGATCTAATGTCCAAATGACAGCACTATCCCAGTTCCCGGAAGCTAATGTATACCAGGTAACTGCAAGTGTTTTGATACTAGAAAATAATAAAACTGCTGATAAAACCAGTAAGTATTTCAGTCCTCTCAAAGTTTTTCTATAAAATAGTCTCGTAATCAAACCTGCGTGTAAATCAGATATTTTATTCAAATTGTTAAATTAATTTTGATAATAATTTAATGCAAATAAAGTTTTCAACATAATTGATTTCAATACCTTAAGTTAGTGATTATTTTTGTGATAACGATAGGATTTGTGATGCAATTTTTTGTACGATGAATTTAAATACTAGTTTCATTTATAAAGTGTTATTTTAGTTAGTGGTATGGGTTGTTTTGACGAAACTGGAAAATCTACCGTCTAAAATCAATTTAATCTCAAAAAATTTTATTTTTCTTCATTTGAACTAGGTATAAAAGATTGATTGTCTCATAGAATGTTTTGTAATATTAAAAATGTCCGAAAGGTACTGATTAGGACTGGAATCTGGCAGGGATTAATTGCTCATTTCTGATTGAGTACAAATCCACTTTTTTATAACGGTTTTCCCGTATATGTAATTGGGTATTTACCGACATAAAATAACAACAGCCATGAATGCACGAATGAAAATTATATTAAAAGTAATTATTAAACTGTTATTAATTGATTTGTGACCATCAGTTGCACATGTGTCATCCGTGTGCTGTTCATTTGGCACACAGATAACACTGATTAAACAGATTTGCTCTGATCTGTGACCATCAGTTGCATCTGTGTCATCTGTGTTCTAATAAATTAAGAAAAGTTATTTGTTTTGCATCGTATCCAGCACGTCCATCATTTCCTTAACGGCAACTGCAGATTTCTTTAGTTGTTCATGCTCGCTGTCGGTAAGCTTAATCTCAATTATTTTTTCCACACCGTTTTTACCCAGAACCACCGGAACACCTACAAAAACATTATCCAGGCCATATTCTCCTTCAAGTTTCACACAACAGGATAATACCCGTTTCTGGTTTCTGATAATGGCTTCTGCCATGCGGGCTGCAGCAGAACCAGGTGCATACCAGGCAGATGTTCCCATTAATTTTACCAGTTCACCTCCACCATACCTGGTTCTTTCGATGATGGCATCAATTTTTTCTTTGGGCAAAAGTTCCGAAATAGGAATACCGCTCACAGTCGTGTATCGGGGAAGGGGAACCATCGTATCCCCATGACCGCCCAGCAATAGTGCGTGTACATCTTTAGGTGAAACATTGAGCTCATCGGCTATAAATGCACGGTAGCGTCCTGCATCCAAAATACCGGCCATTCCAATAACCCGGGTACGAGGATATTGAGAGGTAAGATATGCCTGATAGGTCATCACATCCAGCGGATTAGATACTACGATAATGATGGTACACGGAGAATGATTAACGATATTTTCAGTAACATTTTTTACAATGCTGGCATTGGTTTCAATCAGATCATCCCTGGTCATACCCGGTTTTCGTGGTAAACCGGAAGTAATCACTACAACATTCGAATCGGCAGTTTTTGAATAATCATTGGTCACCCCGATGGTTTTTGTATTGAATCTGTCAATAGGTGCACTCTGCCATATATCCAGCGCTTTGCCTTCAGCAAGTCCTTCTTTAATATCAAGTAATACAATTTCATGTGCGGCATCTTTATGTGCAAGCACATCAACACATGTTGCCCCAACATGTCCGGCTCCTACAACGGTAATTTTCATATAAAACTAATTTTCAAATTTATATTATTCACTAACAATGACAAGTATAGTAAATTTTATTTGCAATCATCAACTATTGCAATTCGTTTTGTCCAAATTTTTTGTACCGGAATTAAACATTTTACCATCATCATCCTGCTTTAATTTAAAAACACGTTAATAAACATATTTGTTCGGTTAGTAACGATGTTTGTTCATGGGCACACATAATTAATTATTTATCCTGAATTACGTTTACGGATAACCTCCCCCACAGTTTCTTGTTTTTCTATTTCACTTTCGTACCGAATAATTTCGATCACTTTTTAGTATATTTTTATTTAAATTGAGGGCTAATGTGCTATTAATGAGGATTATTATGGTTTATTTAACGGATTGTGTAAGTCTGCATTTTTCCTGGATACAAATTCTTTTTCGAGTGTCCGGAACAGAACCTTGGTATCTACGCGTTTGATTCTTCCGGCTTCGGCAAGTGAGATTTCTCCGGTTTCTTCAGAAATGATGATAACCAATGCATCCGTTTCTTCGGTAAGACCAATGGCTGCACGATGTCTTAATCCGTAGTTGGCAGGGAGTTCAAAATTATCAGATACCGGCAGGATACACCTGGCAGCTCTGATTTTATTATCGACAATAATAAGTGCACCGTCGTGCAAGGGACTATACTTGTTGAATATACTTTCAATCAGACGGCTGGATATAACAGCATCCAGAATATCACCGCTATTTTCATAAGAATCCAACAGTGATTTTTTCTTCAGGACAATCAAAGCACCGGTTCTGTTTTTTGCCATATTGATACACGCCTTGACAATTGAATTAATAGGTAAATTCTTATTCAGATGAGATGAATCAGGAAACAGATTATCCAGGGTTATACCGGTTTTTGACAGATATCGAGTACTGAAAAGAACCAGGAATCTTCTCAGTTCAGGCTGAAAAACTACAATTAATGCAATGGCGCCGACACTGATTACCTGTCCGAGTATAGATCCTAATAACATAAGGTTGTCTTTAACCAGCCACCAGATAAACCAGAATATAAGTACAGTTATAAACAGATAGATGGCAATGGATCCCTTTATCAGGATGTAAACCTGGTACATGAGAAAAGCAACCAGGAGTATATCAATGATATCTAAAAATCTGACAGGTACCGGGCCAATATGCATAACAACATGTTTATATACAAAAGTATGAAAATTATTGAATGTCTGTCAATCTTCATGTTCGTTGGTCTTTTGTACAAGTGTAATCACCTCTTTAGCTTCCTTCACATCATGAACACGTAATATATTAGCCCCTTTCATCAGGGCTATCGTATTAAGTACAGACGTGCCATTCAGGGCTTCCCTGGAGGAAATTTTCAATAATTTGTTAATCATCGATTTGCGCGATAATCCTGCCATAATGGGTAATCCAAAGATTTTAAAGTCGTCAAGATAATTCAAAATAGCATAATTATGCTCTAATGTTTTTCCAAAACCAAATCCGGGATCAATTACAATGTCAATAATTCCTGCAAGTCTCGCTTTATTCAGTCTGTCAGAAAAAAAGAAGAGGATATCTTTAATCACATTTTCGTAGACCGGATTTTGTTGCATATTCATTGGCTTGCCTTGCATATGCATCATAATGTAAGGAACATCCAGTGAAGAAATGGTTTCAAACATCTTAGTATCAGCTGTTCCTGCAAAAATATCATTGATCATATTTACACCATATTCCTTTACTGAAAACGAGGCCGCTTCAGGCCGATACGTATCAATTGAAATAAGGGCTTCCGGTAATATCTTTCGAACGGTTTTAAGCGCCAAATCCAACCGCTTAATCTCTTCATCTACAGAAATATCGGTTGCGCCAGGGCGTGATGAACAGGCTCCGATGTCGATAAAATCTGCACCTTCTTCAATAAGTTTAAGTGCTCGCTCACCGATTGCTTCTTCCGTAACATATCTCCCTCCGTCGAGAAAAGAATCGGGAGTAACATTTAGTATGCCCATTATTTTTGGTTCAGACAGGTCAATCAGTTTACCTTTGCATCTGATCGTATTTTTTTTTGAAAAAAAAGTATCTTTATCCTTCATCCAAAATGTATATTTGAGATAAAAGTAGTAAAAAGTAAAAACGAAATATTTCGCCCATGAATTTTTTTGTTATCGAAGGATTGGATGGTTCAGGAAAATCAACTCAGATTAAACTGCTTACAGACTATTTCAATAAGCATAATATTGCATTTAAGTATCTTCATTTTCCAAGAACCGATTCACCTGTCTTTGGTGATTTGATTGCCCGATTTTTAAGAGGTGAATTAGGGGATATTAATTCAGTGCATCCTTATCTTGTTGCCCTGATTTATGCTGGCGACAGAAAAGATGCCGCCGAAAAGATTCGTGGATGGCTTGATGAAGGATACATGGTTATGCTTGACAGATATGTGCACTCAAACATTGCTTTTCAATGTGCAAAAATTGAAGATAACGATGAAAAACAAAAGCTCAGGGATTGGATAAATCAGCTGGAATATAAGTATTTTAAGATTCCAATACCCGATCGAAGTTTGTTTCTGGATGTACCGTTTGCGTTTACCACCCAAAAGCTTTCCCAGAATCGTGCAGGTGATGACAGGAACTATCTTGCCGGAGCAAAAGACATTCATGAGGATGATTTAAGTTTTCAACAAAAAGTAAGAGAGGTCTATTTGTGGCAGGTGAAGGAAGAGGAGAACTTTCGGCTAATAAATTGCAGCGACAGTAAGGGTTTAATGCATTCGCCAAAAGAAATTTTTAGCCGGATAAAAAAAGCATTGGACTTTGGATAGTTTTATAATTCCTGAATGATTAGAATTGTCTGGGAATCGAATACTTCTCTTGTTAGAAACATTTTTTTGGAGATTGACAATTCTTTGACAGATTAAAGGAAAGCTTTGGGAATACCGGTATTTCATGCAGAGCTATTCAATTAAATCTCCTACGGGATTTAAAATGCAAAAAGTAAATCTGTCAAATAAATAACAATTTGGTGAAATAATGCAAGGGCAGGAATTCAAAAAAAGGTTTTAAAAATAATTTGGATGATTAAAATAAAAAATTATAAATTGGCAAGAAAAAAATTGATTATCGTGCTCTTAAAATGATTACATCATGAAAATTATCAGAATTTTATGCAGACTTTTTGTTGGTGTTATATTTATGTTTTCAGGCTTTGTAAAGGCAGTAGACCCGTTTGGCACCGCGTACAAATTTTCCGACTATTTCGAGGCTTTTCACCTGCAGTTTTTGGATTCATTGTCGCTGGTTCTGGCTATCACTCTTTGTACCCTGGAACTTATTGTTGGCATTAATTTGTTATTGGGTTTAAGAATGAAAGTAACCAGTTGGCCGCTTTTAATTTTAATGTCCGGCTTTACATTAATTTCGCTAAAGCTTGTTATCAGTAATCCTGTTACCGATTGTGGTTGTTTTGGAGATGCAATAATACTCACTAACTGGCAGACCTTAATAAAAAATATTATTTTATTCGTCCCAACTCTAATTATATTTTTTCAACGGGATAAATTTGGTCCGTTTTATAATCCGATTAAAGAATGGATTCTTGTGTTTATCTTAATTTGCAGTTCTGTGGCTTTCATATTGTATAACTACAATAATCTACCTATTCTTGATTTCAGGCCTTATAAGATAGGAGGGAACATACCGGCAGAAATGACCATTCCCGACGGAAGTCCTAAAGACGAATATAAGTTTAGTTTCATTTATGAAAAAAACGGAAAAAAGAAGGAGTTTATCATTGAAAATATTCCTGATTCAACATGGACATGGGTTGAGACAAAACAAAAACTTCTTCAGAAAGGATATGTTCCGCCTATTCACGATTTTTCCATCACTACGCTGGGAGGTACCGATATTACAAACGATGTGCTTACTGATACTAATTACGTTATGTTAGTTGTGGCATACGATCTTAAGAAAGCAGATAAGACTTCACTCCTGGCCTTAAGTGAAATGACAAATGATTTGAATAAAATGAAATGCAGGGTGATCTGTGTAACATCTTCAACCTTTGAGGTGATTGACAATTTTTTAACCACTAATAAGCCTGCTTACCAGATTTGTACAGCCGATAACATAACCTTAAAAACCATTATTCGTTCTAATCCGGGAATTGTATTATTAAAGAAAGGTATCATAATCGGCAAATGGCATTACCGAAACATTCCGGGAAAGATGAAAGGCGATTTGCTGGCTTTTACGTTGAATCAGATGCGGATTGCAAAATCGAGGTTAGTTATCTGTTTTCTGGGTTTTGGATTTATTTTACTATTACTATTGTATCACGCTCTAAATAAAGAATAATAAAGAAGTGATAAATTTATATCTTTCAAAAAGTCAGCAAATAAGCTTATCATTGACGTAATTAGGATGAGATATTTTTCATAAAAGAGTAATTAGAAGTTAAGGATTTTCAGGGGACAAGAAATTATATTCTTCTTTAGATTATCGGTATCGAATATTTTGAGTATACAAAATCAAACTCTCAGAAATAAGGCAAAAATTTTTATATTTGCGGGTTCCGATTAAATAATATTAATAAACCAAAAAAATTATGAGAAAGAAGATAGTTGCCGGAAACTGGAAAATGAATAATATACTTCAGGAGGGTATCCAACTGGCAAAAGATGTTTGTAGTTCTAATATTCCGACCAATGTTAAAGTAGTTTTAGGCACCCCATTTATTCATCTTACTGAAGTTGTAAAGGTTACAACCGGTTCTCAGGTTGCAGTCTCTGCACAAAATTGTGCTGATAAAGCAAGTGGCGCTTATACCGGAGAGGTATCCGCCGCGATGATTAAATCAACCGGTGCAGAATATGTAATACTTGGACATTCTGAAAGACGTGCCTATTACGGCGAAACTAATGAAACCCTGGCTGAAAAAGTTAAACTTGCACTTGAAAATGGCTTGATACCTGTTTTTTGTATTGGCGAAGTTTTAGATGAAAGAGAATCGGGTGTATTGTTTGATGTAATTAAAGAACAACTTCAAAAAGGCTTATTCTTTCTATCTCAGGAACAGTTCAAAAAGATTGTAATCGCCTATGAGCCGATCTGGGCCATTGGAACCGGTAAAGTAGCCACACCTGATCAGGCACAGGAAATGCATAAATTTATACGCGACCAGATTGCTTTGAAATATGGTAATGAAATTGCTCAAGATACCACAATTCTATACGGCGGAAGCTGCAAGGCATCCAATGCTGCCGAGCTATTTGCCAACCCTGACGTGGATGGCGGACTAATTGGCGGAGCCTCGCTGAAAGCCGACGAATTTTTAGGCATCGTAAACGCATTCTGATATCATCTATTTTTAGGTGAAAACGACAATAAGAAAGGTCTTATTGTCGTTTTTTCTTTTGATTTATTTCGGATATTGTTATTGTAAATGAAGTACACAGCAGTATATTTTCAGCCGGAGAAACCATCGGAAATTCTTTCAAAGAATGGAATAGCCAATTTAAAGGTGTTTCAAGAAGTAATAGATATGATTGAAAAACAAAAATTTGATCTGCTTCTGGCAAACATAACCAAAAATGTGCTGATGATTGAAATACCCGACTATTCCTGAAAACTGATTTTCGGAGGAATTAAGATTTTAGACGGATTTTTGATATCTGATATGGATAATATTACCAGGAAAACAGAACATGAAAATATGTATTTCGCAGGTTATCTTCAAAAGAAAGACCGGATAGCCGTGAAATTTTTAAAGAATTGATCTAACTTTAAACTTATCGCAACTTATATAACCATAAGACTAAATTATTTTCCTTTAACCTGTTGTAAAACTTTTATGCAAGATAAACAGAAATAAATTTGCCGGCATGAAAAAGCTTTTGCTCTTCTTCTTAACAATCATATTATTTCACCACGTATTTGCCCAGGAATTAAAGAAATTTTCAGATGCTCCTCAGGAATATATTAAACAACTTGAGGAAATGATGAAAATTAATATTACCGACGAAACTGAAGAAATCCTGGGTAAATTTATTGATTTCTGGGGAACTGATTCTGTAAGCAATCTTTCTCCTGAAATGCAGAAAAATATTATTGATATCTCCAACCTGATGCTTAAGTCAAACTTAAAATCGGATCCTCATTTCAAAAACTTTATACTTGCCATTTTATCATTTAACAAATCTGAAGTAAAATCTGAGAATTTTAAACCATGGATAAACGAA
Organism: uncultured Bacteroidales bacterium; assembly: GCA_963781805.1. Classification (GTDB taxonomy): domain Bacteria; phylum Bacteroidota; class Bacteroidia; order Bacteroidales; family UBA10428; genus JAFGPL01. The sequence goes on along the minus strand of CAWAHF010000004.1, from coordinate 1,337,141 downwards.
TTAAATGAACTGCTGGACAAAAGAAAGGTTTCTATATCCAAAGTGTATGGGGTCATAAGATATCCAATTGCCTTACTTGATTCGAACTTCGTATTTCAATCATCAACAACAATATGGAAGGCAAGTGCATCTAACTACAGTTTCAAATTCAATAAAAAGGATTTTTATGTTGAATTCGGACCCGTCGACCTAACCTGTTATTCAAAACGTGACAGCATTAGATTATATAATACAAAAGGCACATACGATCCATTGGAGAATTTATGGTCAGGGGAAACGGGATTGGTGACATGGGAGAGGAGCGGTTTTAGCCGCGATTCGGTCTCAGCCCAACTGGCAGATTATACCATTGATATGGCAAAATCGGAATACACTGCTGAAAATGTTGTTTTTACGGATAAATATTTTTTTAACAAACCTCTCACAGGTACGCTGACAGATAAAGTAAAGTACATTCAATCGAACGGTGAACCTACCTATCCGCAATTTAATTCATACCAGAAAGATTTTTTTGTGAAGAATTTGTATTCCAATATCAATTACGAAGGTGGACTTTCCATGCAGGGTTCAAAGTTAGTAGGTACAGGTAGCAAGGAGATGGATGCACATATTTATATTTTCAGGGATGATACTCTGCTGCTTACTGCCAGCTCAGGTTATTTTGCATTCAGATCAGATCGGATTAATGGAATTAATACCAGCGTAACCATATCGCTTCATAAAGATTCTATATATCATCCCGGTTTGGATTTCAGATATATTGTAGCTACCAGAGAGCTGACATTATCGAGATCAGATAAATTTACATCACAAGGCCCGTATTTCAACTCCTATCATAATATTGATATGAGCTTTGAACAGTTGGTCTGGAAAACCGACGAACCTCTGATGCATTTTAAAGCGCCAATAGGAACGGCAACCGGTATTGCAAATTTTGAATCGGCCAATTTTTTCAATTACAATCGGTATATTAAAATGCAGGGAATGGATGATGTACATCCTCTGGTGCTTATCCGCAGCTATGCCAGGAAAATTAAATCAGAGAAGTTTCTGGCTGACGATTTTGCAGATTACCTTAGTATGCCTGTGGCTATGGTTAAGCAGATGCTTATGCGCATGTCGGTTGCAGGATTTGTTTTTTATGATACAAATACAGGAATAACTACAATAAAGCCGAAATTGCATTCCTATATTGCCGCAAGTGTTGCTAAAATCGATTATGATGTCCTTAGTTTTCCGTCCAGAACCAATGCACCTGTGGAAAATGCAACTTTCGATCTCAGAACGTATGATCTTACTATCAATGGAATTCCTCAGATTTTTGTCAGCGATTCACAAAATGTGGTAATCATTCCAAAAAGAGAACGAATCGTGATGAAGAAAAACAGGGACTTTCAGTTTGACGGTACTGTAATTGCAGGTCTTTTTACTTTTGAGGGCAGCAACTTCTTTTTCAGTTATGATTCTTTTAAAATCAATCTTCAGAATGTGGATGTACTCCGAATTAAATATCTCACAGGTGCTGTAGACTTATACGGCAAGGGTGAAGTAGGTAATGTAAATAATGTTATCCAACACGTAACTGGTGAATTGCTGGTTGACCGACCCGATAATAAGTCGGGCCGTGAAAACTATCCCGAATACCCTGTTTTCAAAAGCAAAGAAAGTTCGTATGTGTTTTATGATCGTCCTGATATTCAGAGCGGGGTGTATGATCAGAATGAATTTTATTTTGAAATATATCCGTATACCATGGATAGCCTGGATAACTTCAACAAGAATTCCATGAAGTATGAAGGTGAATTTATTTCTGCAGGTATTTTTCCACCAATTCCTCAGGAGCTTTCGTTGCAGAAAGACAAGTCCCTTGGTTTTAAACACATGACACCAGCGGAAGGTTTCCCGCTATACGGGGGTAAAGGCAATTATACCAATGAAATTGAAATGACCAACAGTGGTTTAAGAGGTAAAGGTACCATCGAATATCTTACATCTATTACGCATTCTGATGATATAATTTTCTTTCCTGATTCCACCAATGCGACAGCCCAGGATTATACAATTGCCAAAAAAACTTCGGAAACACAATTTCCCCAGGTAAGTGGCAAAAACGATTTCATTCACTGGCTGCCTTATGCCGATGAATTTTTTGCCAGTAAAAAAGATGTTGATTTCAAAATGTTTAACGATTCCACCAGGCTCATCGGAAATCTAAAACTTGAACCAACTGGCTTGTCAGGGTGGGGGAAGATGGATCTGAAAAACTCAGATATTGTTTCCAAACTGTTTACATACAAAGCTGAAGAGATTTTTGCAGATACTTCTGAATTTCATTTAAAATCGCTGCATTCCTCAGGTTTTACAGTGCTAACTGATAATGTAAATTCTCATATTGATTACAGAACGATGAAAGGATATTTCAATTCGAATGAGGATTACAGCCTTGTTAATTTTCCCGAAAACAGGTATATCAGTTATTTGGATTACTTTATCTGGGATATGAAACGGAAAGAACTGGAAATGGGAGCGAAGAAACAAACACAGGGCGCTGTGCAGGATACTTCAGAAGATTCACCAGCCATAGGTCCAACCTATATTTCTGTGCATCCTAAACAGGATTCTCTGAATTTTGTTTCTCCTCTTGCATATTACGATTACAGGAACAATCAGTTGAAGGCTACCGGTGTAAAATACATTGATGTTGCCGATGCCCGAATCTATCCTGATAAAGGAAATGTTATTGTGGAGCAGGATGCAAAAATGCAACAGTTGGAAAACGCAAGGGTAAAAGCCAATATGACTACAAAATTCCACATATTTCATACGGCTAATATAAATATATACGGACGAAAGAGTTATGACGGGCTGGCAAACTATGATTATGAGGATGAAAACGGTGAAATTCAGAATATTCATTTCAATAATATCGGAGTGGATGATAATTTGCAAACGGTTGCCAGCGGCGAAATATTTGAACCGGAGAATTTTAAACTCAGCCCTTATTATACGTTTATTGGTAAGGTTTTTCTCGAAGCAGATAAAATGTACCTGACCTTCAAAGGAGGGGTGAAAATTGAACATAATTGCGATAAAATCGCACCCAAATGGTTGGATTTTACGTGTGAAATCAATCCGAGAAGCATTTATATACCAATACCGGAACAACCGCTTGATATTAATAAATCAAAAATATACGCTGGTCTTTTTATGTATTATGATTCGGTACATATTTATCCTGCATTCTTCACTCCAAGAAAGAATTACAGCGATAAAAATATACTTCCTGTAAGCGGTTTTCTTTACTATGATAAACCCACCCAGATGTACAAGATTTCATCTATGGGGAAATTACAGGACAGGGAAGCTAATGGAAATTATTTAAGTCTTCACAGGGAGGAATGCGAACTATACGGTGAAGGAAAACTCGATTTAGGTTTTGATTTGGGATTGGTGAAGTCGACAGTAGTCGGAAATTTCAGACATAATATCAACGATAATACTACCAAACTCGATATAGTTATGGGTCTTGATTTCTTTTTTAATGAAAATATTATTAATATCATGGCAAACGATTTGGACAGCGTACCCAATGCTACGGCAACCGATCTGAATCGTATTATATACAACAGAGCAATTGGCGAACTTGCGGGAAAAGCAAAAGCCCAGGCATTTAAGGATGAACTAAATCTTTTCGGAACAGTTAAAAACATTCCGGAGGGACTCAAACATACCATCGTTTTTAATGAATTGAAACTGGAATGGAACACTGATACAAGATCATATATGTCACTTGGGAAGATTGGCATTGGGAGTATCAACAATACCCAGATAAATAAGCTTGTTGATGGTTTTATTGAGATACAGGTAAAAAGAAGTGGCGACATTTGTGATATCTACCTCGAAATTGATCGCAAATGGTATTATTTTGGGTATACACGAGGTGTAATGCAGGTACTTTCCTCCAATCAAGAGTTTATTGATCCAATTATAGCTCTTAAACCGAAGGATAGAAAAGAAAAAACAAGCAACAGGGGTGGGATGTCATACATCTACATGGTTTCAACCGACCGGAAAAAAACACAGTTTTATAACAGGTACCGGGAGGTGATTGATCAAAGGGAGCAAAACAAAAACGGAACTTCTTCAGGAGATAATTAAGCAATTATTGAAAAAGACAGCTTGGAGGGAATCAGGAGTGACCGACCATATTATTTATTTATCCACAACTTAGAATAGAGTTTTTTCTTTAGTGCATCTATACACTATTTAATTTTCCCACTTTCTAGTGGGATGCACTCTACGGAGAATTTCCATGCAGCGGATTAAGCATTGTGGAATGCTTTTACTTGTCTGTCCGTAAAGTTCCAAGACTAAATTTGTATTTCATTTAATATAAACATTTTGGAAATTAAATGGTTGCGGGACCGGATAAATCCATTACCGAGAATCATTTAAATTGAAATGTCACACCAAATTTAAAGCTCTTGCACAGGATATATTTCCTCTTAAAATCTGTTAAAGAAGCTTAAATCTTCAAAAAAATGAAAACAGAAAATGGGACAATTCTGTTTACATTCCATTCTGAAATTAAAGAAAAGGATATGAAAAAGAAGACAGGTTTTGTTATGTTGTTTTTTTTGGCTTCGATATGGGCTTGTATAAAACAAAACGACAATGGTAATTTATATGTACCTACCGAAGCGGATACAACTGCAACCGCATCACTTAATGATTTACAACAGGGTCGTTCATCGTATATCAGTCATTGTGGCAGTTGTCATTATCTCTATTCACCCGACGATTTTTCTGCAGCAAACTGGAAAAGCATTATTCCAACAATGGCGCCACGAACTAATCTGACATCAACACAGGTAAGCCAGGTAATCAAATATCTAAGCAGAGGCCATTAACAGTAGGATTATATTATCATCTCAGGAAGAATTTAAAAAATCCATTCTTTTTTTAAAATGCTAAATCAAAATCAACAGGATTCAACATTATTGGAAGTGATTTAAAAGTCTGAATTATTTAATTGGCTAATATATCTTGGGAATCAATCTGTTTGTCCTTTCCTGATAATCAAAATATGTTTGCCCCATTTGCCGGATTAAAAATTTTTCCTCGACTTTAATCCTGTAAAGAAATCCGAAGAAAACCGGAACAATCATGCAAAGAACAGAAAACCAGTTTGACATTGCGATTGATACTCCTAAAAAGATGAAAAGTTGACCCAGATAACCCGGGTGCCTGATATTCTTATACAAACCTTTTTCAATAAGTTTATGATTATCAATTTTTTTCACTGTATATGTAAATTGCTGTTTAAGGGTTAATATGGATGATATCCTGATAATTAATCCTATTATAATTAGCAATAAACCAAGTATAAAAAAGGTGTTTGAGTGATTCAACCTCCCATATTTGGTGAACAATACACTAATTGAAAGCCAATAACCAATAAAAATTGAAATGAACAGAATCCATATGCTCAAGCGGTCACCTGACTTTACAACACGTTGTTTTCGCTTAAGCCTCTGTCTTATGCCCATAAAAATTTCGAAAAATCCGTACAGATAGGAAAAGAGAATGATGAATTGAATTTTATGATTCATTGTTTGAAATTTCAGTAGTTAATTAAAAAACAATATACTTGTAGATATTTCAAGATCTTCATCATGAATATGTTAAATATTTTCTTCTTACAAACAATCTGAACAAAATCATGCCAGCAACAAATCCTCCGATATGTGCCCAAAAAGCAATACCTGTCGCAGCGCCATGATGAATGAGACCTCCTGTACCACTGATAAGTTGAATGATAAACCAGATTCCGATAAAAATATAGGCCGGGATTGAAACAAACAAGGGTAAAATTAAAAAAATAGGGATTAATGTAATGATCTTACTTTTAGGGAACAGGAACACATAAGCTGCCATTACACCAGAAATTGCCCCTGATGCACCGATTACAGGCAGGTTTGAATGGCTATAAAGCACAAAATGCGTTGCGCTGGCCAATATTCCGACCAATAAATAAAATATCAGGTAACCAAATTTTCCCATTTTATCCTCCACATTATCTCCAAAGATGAACAGAAACCACATGTTTCCGACAATATGCCAGAGGCTACCATGGATGAAAGTATTTGTAATGAATGTTTTTAAAATTCCTAATCCCGTTAATGAAAAATTTCCCGAAATTGCCGGTAGTATATTTGCCGGAACCAGGCCATAGTGCAGAGTAAATATTTCGAGCTGAGTCTCAGACATTCTGCTTTCGTGCAAAAAAACGAGCAGGTTAACTGTTATCAGCAAATAATTTACTATTGGAACTGATTTTGATGGGATAGTATCTCGCAAGGGTATCATATCGGACTTGTTTTGGACAAAAACAGATGGAAATATCGGGGTTAAATTAATAAAATTTGTATTATGCAAGTATATACCAAAACCGGATATTGAAAGATTTAAGGTTTTAAAATAATCAGGAAAGGTAAAAATAATGCAGCATCGGCAATAATTCCATAGAGATTGTTTTGGCTGAATTTATCCGGATTCAACAATATCATAAGTAATATAGTTGAAATAGCAACGTGCAGAAAGGCATACAAATAAAGATGAAATACAAGAGACATAATCACCGACAGTAGCAAGCTAATCATCAGAGTATAAAAAGCAATCCGTCTGGTGATTTTAATTCCCTTTACGGTTGCTAATGAACTAATTTTTAATTGTTTGTCAAGGTTAAAATCATATACAGAGTAAATTAATACATTGGCAAGAATTATGCTCAGATACCCTGCTACTACAATCAACTGATAAATCTTTATACCGGAAGCAAGCCATATAGGACCTCCAAATACTCCATACGTATAGGTAATGGCAATTAACACCTCTTTTTGCATTAAATAGATGCTGAATTTATTCAACAGGTAATGAGCCAAAAAGTATATGATCACAAGAATCGCAGCGATCAACCCAAATATTTTTAATGGATTCTCAAGATAAAAAATAAATAAAAGCCCATTTATTAATATCATAAGTACCACCAAACCGATAAATAATTTCCTATAGCTGATATGATAATCAAAGTTAACTTCTGACGAATTTTTACCGGCTATAAATCCATCCACCAGATGGTCGGTAATATATATGATCCAAACGGAAGTAAGAAGAAGTATCCAGAAGACAGGGGGCATACGGGTTTGAAATAAACGGGATGCATAAATACCGCCTGCAAACACTCCTAATACAATATCGATACTTAACAATCTGATATAAGAATACAGGTATAGGATTTTTTTAATCAATGTGATTTGGAAAATTAAATCCTGAAAAATAATTTCAAGGTTTTACGGAAATATTTTTATGCTGAAGCTCTTTTCGGATATACAAAATAACCTTCCACCTGTCTTCCGGGCGCAACAACAAACCCTGAGCTCCCATGATGCCCCATCCAAGTGTAAACTGATGATAAATTTCACCATCCGGTTTTTTTTGCATTTTCTCATTGATTAATGAGGCCGGAGGATAAGGGTATCTGCCACTGGTATATAAATGTCCTTTGCCATTACCCAGCTCTCCATGACATTGCATGCAAAATTTTTCAAAAATAACTTTACCCCGGGCGAGATTGGCTTCTGTATATTCCATGGGATTGGTAAGTTCTTTTCCAGCCCTTATCATATCTTCATCGGTTTTTTCATATGGGAAAGGGGTATAACCACGGGGAATGGTTCCTTCTACAGGTGTTCTCAATGTTTGATTATCTGCAAAAACCGGATTTTCGGTATATGTTTCATAGGCTCTGGAATATGCCATATCCGGAAAGTACACATACCCCGGATCATGACGACTCTTATCACATGCAGAAATTAAGAATAGGATGGCCAGTGTTAGTAATAGTGCTTTATCCGAAATCATGCGGTTCATAATGCAAATTTTAATAATTGGTATGATATTCGAGACTTTCTTTAAAAAAGGGATGATTCACCGGAATAAGATTTGCTTTTGTAAGCGAATAAAATACAACATACAGAAAAAAACCGAGGTAACCCAAAGTTAATCCTACTTCAAAGAATCCAATTTCAATAATGCCGCCGGTGGTTCCCGGCATAATCACCAGAAAATAATCAATCCAATGGCCGATGAGCACAATAATGGCTGCCAAACCAAGTATCCATGGTATCCGTTTAGAATTTCTGGTCATCAGAACAAGAAATGGCAATCCAAAGTTGACGATTAGATTTACAAAGAACAATACCTTATATTCCTGCAGACGCTGCACAAAATAAGTTGTTTCTTCAGGCAGGTTACCATACCAGATAAGCAGATATTGAGAAAACCAAAGATAGGTCCAGAGGATACTGAATGCAAAAAGATATTTACCAAGATCATGCAAATGTTCTTTATTTACATGGTTCATATATCCAGCGATTTTTAATATAAGCAGGATTATAATAATCATTGCCACGCTGCTTACCAGCATCCCCGAGAATATGTACCAGCCAAACATGGTACTGAACCAATGGGCATCAATCGACATTAACCAATCCCAGCTTGATGTGGATACTGTTAGCGCATAGAAAACTACAAATATTGCTGAAAATGTTCTTACCTTTTTAAAGTACATTAAATCATTTTTCATATCCAAACGGACAGAATATTTTCTTATCAGTGTGGATAACAAAATCCAACCGGTAAAGTATACCAGGTACCTGATATAAAAAAATGGCAGGTTTAGGTATGCAGTTTTTCCCTTCAGAACAGAATCCAATTCCGCTTTATGGGTCCAATGATATAATTCATTGCTACCAAAGACAAACATGATTAAGAATAATACCACCGAAAATGATAAGAAAGTCCCCATTGCTTCGGGGATTCGCTGTATGCTTGTCTGCCAACCGGATTCTCCAATCGTATGAACTGCTATAAAAAACACTGCAGCGAGTGCAATGGCCATAAAATAATAGTTATTCAATAATATATTTGCCCAAAAACGTGTATTGAATCCATAGTTGAAAATTCCTGCCAAAAGAGTTATCAGTCCGATACCCATCAGAATAATTAACGGGATCTTGAATTTGGATGTAAACAGAAACTTTTCTTTCATTGAATTTTCATTTTCGGTTTTATGAACTGGTTTCTAAAATTTCGGCACCTGATTCGGTAATCATTTTTGCTGTATCATTTATCTCATCCTGACCCAATTCGTCAATATCTGTTACGATTACAAATCTGTCATCTGTAATTTTAAGATCGTATATTTTGTTTTTTGTTCCAAGCCCAAGTTTTGACTTGAACAGGAATGCAAAAACCATGGAAAAAGCAGCAAACAGCACCGTGCATTCAAACGTTACCGGTATAAATGACGGAACTGCAAAATAGGGTTTTCCACCGATATTTAACGGGTAGGAACTGGTAAAAACCCAGGTTTGAAAAATAAAACCACAAAAACCACCAATTGCTCCCCCGATAAATCCTATCCTGGGAATCCATGATCTTCTGTATGCCAGTAATTTATCAAGGCCATGCACTGGAAATGGCGTTAAAACATCCAGAATTTTTACCTTCTGTTCCTGTAATTGCCTTATCCCCATTAACAGGTCACTCTCATCAGTATAATAAGCTGATATATATTTTGGCTCTTTTTTCATGATTCGTGGGGTGGTTTTTCGGATGAACTTTTTAACACAGATTTGACTTCAGCAATGGCTATAACCGGAAAGACCCTGATAAACATTAAAAATAATGAAAAGAATATTCCAAGCGTACCTACAAAAAGACCTATTTCCACGATAGTTGGCGAATACATAGTCCAGCTCGAAGGCAGATAATCACGATGCAATGAGGTAACAATAATGACAAATCGTTCAAACCACATCCCGATGTTAATAAATATGGAAAGAATAAACGTAAACACAAGGTTTCTTCTGAGCTTTTTAATCCATAATAACTGCGGGCTAATCACATTGCACGTCATCATAATCCAGTAAGCCCAGGCATAAGGTCCCATCGCCCGGTTCATGAACGCATATCTTTCATAAGGAACCCCTGAATACCATGACATGAACAATTCGGTTAGATAGGCGATACCTACAATTGAACCTGTGGCAATAATCACCTTGTTCATAGACTCGATATGACTGATCGTAATATAATCTTCAAGGTTTAAGGCTTTACGGGTGACGATAAGCAAGGTGAGAACCATTGCAAAACCTGAAAAAATAGCGCCGGCTACAAAATAAGGCGGGAAAATTGTAGTATGCCATCCCGGAACGATCGAGGTGGCGAAATCCATACTTACAATGGAATGTACGGATAATACCAATGGCGCTGCAAGCCCTGCAAGAATCAGACTCAGAGATTCATGTCTGGACCAGTGTCTGGCGGAACCCGTCCACCCGAAACTTAGCAAACCATACATAAATTTTTTAATTTTGCTAACTGCCCGGTCTCTGATAGTCCCCAAATCAGGAATTAAACCCACATACCAAAACAGTAGAGAAACCAGAAAATAAGTAGTAATGGCAAATACATCCCATAATAAAGGAGAATTAAAATTTACCCATATTCCACGCGTATTCGGATAAGGGAAAATAAAAAATCCCAACAATAATCTACCCATGTGAATAAGCGGGAAAAAGCCGGCACACATAATAGCAATTAAAGTCATTGCTTCGGCAGAACGGTTAATGCTATTCCTCCATTTTTGCCTGAAAAGCAACAGAATGGCTGATATAAATGTTCCGGCATGGCCGATACCAACCCACCAGACAAAGTTCGTAATATCCCAGGCCCAGCCTACGGTTCTGTTTTCTCCCCAGGTGCCGATACCCCACCAGATGGTGACGAATGTAGCAACAGCTCCACAAAGTGAAGCCAGACCTGCAATGGTAATGCCAATATACCAGAATTTACCAGGCTTTCCAGCCATAGGCCGGCTGATATCCTCGGTTATTTTTGAGTAGGTTTTGGTCCCTTTTATCAAAGGTTCTCTTAACGGAGAATTATACATTGTCTGTTACAGTGGGTTAATTTATATTCAAATTAAGTTAGTTCATTATGTTTGCTGTTTCTTACTTTCGTCAGATAACCTACAGAAGGCAACGTATGTATTTCTTCAAGCAGGTGATAGTTTCTTTCATTCTTAAACATGTTGGAAATCCGGCTCTCCGGATCATTCAGATCACCGAAAACAATAGCATCTGCAGGGCAAGCCTGTGCGCAGGCTGTGATAATTTCGCCATCTTCCAGTTTTCTGTTTTCGAGTTTGGCATTTAATTTCTTTTCCTGTATTCGTTGCACACACATAGAGCATTTTTCGATTACACCTTTCGCTCTCACCGTAACATCCGGATTTAACACCATACGTCTCAAATCAAGGGTCATTCCTTCAATATCCTTGGTATTGTCAGGAATTGAATCTGCTTTTGTATAATCCCAGAAGTTAAATCTTCGCACTTTGTACGGGCAATTGTTATTACAATATCTTGTACCAATGCAACGGTTATAAACCATCTGATTAAGGCCTTCATCACTGTGATTGGTAGCCGCTACCGGACAAACATTTTCGCATGGGGCATTGTCACAATGCTGGCACATCACCGGTTGGCGAACCACTTCGGGATTATCGGAATTACCGTTGTAATACCTGTCAATCCGAATCCAATGCATTTCATGTACCCGGTGAACTTCGATTTTACCAACCACCGGAACATTATTTTCAGCCGAACAGGCTATCACACAGGCGCTGCAGCCAATACAGGAATTCAGATCAATTCCCATACCCCAATGGTGTCCAGGGAATTTATGCTGTTTGTACAGGCTGAAATTATTTTTTTCGGCTTCTTCGTGCATTTCGTTCCCTGAACCAGGATTTTTAATGTATTCTTCCAGCGTGGTTTCTCTGATTATCGCTCTTCCTTCCATGGAATGATGGGTTTGTGTCATAGCAAGGATATACGATCCCGGTTTTACAGCCAGCTGGATATTTTTCACCGAATAAAGCCTTGTACCTGAAAATTGAACCAACGGGAACACATTGACTCCAACATCATCGGCCACCTGACCTGCTTTTGTTCTTCCATAGCCCATGGCCACACCAATGGTTTTATATTCCTGTCCGGGTTGCACCAAAACAGGCAGGGTGTAAGAATTATTAATGACGATAAGATTTCCGTTTTCCAGTGAAAGTTCATTGGCAAGTCTGGGAGAGATGGCGGCATAATTATCCCAGCAAACTTTTGAAACAGGATCGGGTAATTCCTGCAACCAGGGATTATTGGCTTGTTTTCCACTGCCAACGCTTATATTTTCGTATAGTACCAGTTCATAAACATTTTCCTCCTGATCCTGATAGTTCGTCAATATCTTTTCCAGAGGTGCATTGTCATAAATAACCAGGGATAAGTTTTTTACAGGAGTTTCAAAAACACCGTCCTGTAAGCTTTTTACCCAAAACCGGTAAAATGTACCGGAAGATTTTGTCAAAGGGAATATGGCTTTTTTCCAGTGGTCTTTCAGATATTCGTAGAAGGTAGTTTCGTTGCCGGACCATTTTAACAGGCTGTCCTGTGCAGTTCTGGTATTGAATATAGGACGGATTGCTGGTTGGGCAAGACTGAAAAATCCTTTTTTGATTTCCGCATCATTCCATGATTCCAGGTAATAATTATCCGGACAAAGATATTGAACTGATTCGGCAGTTTCATCTTTCAGATTTGCCAGAGAAACCGAAAGTTTACATTTTTTTAATCCCTCCCGGAATTTATCAGATTCCGGATAATCAAATACGGGATTGACGCCATACACAATTATTCCGCCAACTTCCGATTTGTTCATCGAATCAACCAACTCAGATAGTTCACTGTCGATACCCTGTCGAATGTACAAGGGGATAGTTAGATCGATGGTTGAACCATAATTTTCCAGCAATTGATTTATTTCATTTACCAAAACCTGACATTCAATATCGTTTGAACCTGAAAGAACCAGCGATTTCCTTTTATTCGCAAGTAATTCATCTGCAATTCCTGAAATATCGGGCAAATTGTCTGATGAATTAAATTCTTCGCCATTAAGTTTTTTAAACAAACGTATCAGGATTGCTTTTTCCTGTGAGGGTTTAATAATAATTCTTTCGTCTGCATTACTACCGGTAAGAGACATTACGCCTTCAAAGTGAATATGCCTGGACATAGTTTTTTGTTCCCTGGAAACCTTTCTTCCCTGGATATACTGTTTGGTAAATTCCACCGGAGAAAGCCATGATCCAAGGAAATCTGCACCGAAACCAACAATTACTTTTGCATTTTCAAAATGATAGGATGGAATTATTCGCTGTCCCCAAACAAGCTCATTGGCTTCGAGAATACCAGAGGCAGACATTGCGTCGTACTGAACATGCTTCGCGGTAGGATAATTGGTTAGAAACTCTTTAATCACAGCCCTGGTTGAAGGACTTATAACAGAATAGGTCAGGAGTACAATCTGTTTTTTTTGTTTTGAAAGTTCATTAAGTTTCGATACAATATTCTCATCTATTTCTTCCCATGTTGTTTTTTTACCATCTATTGCAGGTTCCTGGTATCTTGCAGTATCGTACAGACTCAGCACAGAAGCTTGTGTACGGGCATTGGTGCCGCCCCTGGTAACCGAAGACAGATTATTACCTTCTATTTTAATGGGGCGTCCGTCTCTTACTTTTACCAGTATGCTGCAATAATCACTTCCGTCATAAAATGTGGACGCATAATAGCTGGCATTTCCGGGGGTGACGGTTTCAGGTTTTATTAAATAGGGGATAGCTTTTCTGACGGGTTGTTCACAACTTGCTGCAATGGCAGCTGAAGCAAGGCTGAATCCGAAAATTTTTAAAAAATCTCTTCTGGAAGAGGATAATTTTATAGTATTGTCATCAAATAAATCATCCAGTCCGCCATTCACCTTCCCGGCATTGATATCAATCGGCTTTCCTTTGAGTTCATCGAGACTTTTGTAATATTTCTTTTCCATCCGGCAATAAATCAATTTAATAATGACACCTCTGGCAATTTGTTCCACCGATTTGTTCCACTGTCACAGAGTCCATCACCCCATTTTTAATTTTTTCATGATATTCTTTAAATATCCCGTAATATTTATTTTCAGTAAACTGTACCCGTTTGGTACGATGACAGTTCAGACACCAACCCATAGACAAATCATTATATTCGTACATTACATCTATATCTTTTACGGGTCCATGACATTCCTCGCATTCGAGCTTTCCTGCTCCCACATGTTGTGCATGACTAAAAAATACATGATCCGGTAAATTATGAATTCTTATCCAACGAATAGGTTGCCTGGTTTGTTCATGCGCAACAACAATTTTATTTATTTCAAATTTTCCCGAATTAGTTCCTTCCCTTACAATCGTATGACAATTCCAACATACATTCAGTGATGGAATACCTGCAGATTTGCCATATTCGGCAGTGTTATGACAATACAAACAATCGGTGCCGTTTATACCTGCGTGTACATGGTGAGAAAATTTAATGGGTTGCACCGGCATATAATTTTTTTGTCTACCTAATGCTATCGAATCAATTACTATTGTTTTGGTAATAAAGAACAGAGATCCCAGAATTACAACCAAATGAATTATCCGGAACCTGATTATTTTGGTAAACAATAAATCAACTATCGGTAAAATCAGAAGGATTAAAAGACCGATAAAAATAAGAAGTTTGCTGATGACAGGTTTCGGCTTAATACCGCCCATCTCATAATACTCATTTAGGAATCCTTTCAGCATAACGATTTCATCATCACTAAAATCATAGTTTTTATGGACTTCAATCATTTTTTTACCAGAGGGATTCATTAATACATTTTTAAAATCCTCGGTGGTTTTTTGGTAATAGGAAGTTGCAATATCAAGCGCTGAAGGATTCCAGTTAAGTGTGTCTAACATCTTTATATTATGACAAGAGACACAGGTTTGAGTGTTTTCGTGATTACCTAACAAACCATAAAAAATACGCTCTCCTTTCTTAATATTACTGGAATTCAGTACATAAGATGTGTCTTTTCCTGTAACGTTAATTTTATCCGGAAAATTTTCTCCTGCTTTCAGTACAAATGAAATAATAATCAAAAATGAAAAAGAAAGTAAATAAACCTTTAACAGCCTGTGGATTATCAGGTGGGAAATAGTCTTGTAGGGTTTAACCATATGTTATTTTATTAGGGTTTATTTCATTTAGCAGTTCATGATTCTTCAGCATTTATTTTGCATTAGAATTGAACTTTTAAAATTATGAAATAAAATATGGACTGAATAAAATTAATAAAAAAAAATACATTATTTATACTAGCATAGATTAAATGACTATATATCAACACAATAAATAATACATTGAGTTATTTTTGATTTTTAATTGTTGTATAACAGGGAAAGGTTGCAATTGATAAGTATTACCTGAACAGATAAATAAAACCTGTTTTGTTATATTTTCCTAAAGGATCATCTTTTTCGGAGGATGTTAAAATATAAAAATATATTCCTGTATCAAGTTTGATTCCCGATTCCGTTCTGCCATCCCAAACAATTTCTGTACCATCACCATCAAATACCAGCAAACCCGATCGGGTGTATATCTTTAAATTTAAAAGTACGCTCCCATTGCTATTCACAACAAAAAAGTCATTAAAGCCGTCATCATTCGGCGTAAAGACATTCTGAATTTCAATTTCAGGAGCAAGTATTACAGTCTGGACAGATATGTTACTGCACCCGTTTGTCAAATCATCAATCGTCAGGGAACCCGTTACGGTATCCGGCTCGTTTGCAAATGTATACAATGGTCTGATATCATTATTGTCTGAGAATCCTTCCATACTCCAGGTATACTGGTAGGTTGCTGTAGTATCAAAAAGAGGATCGAGACTATAACATACTTTAATAATACTGGTACTGTTCGATAAGGTATCGACACAATTAAATGCGGCTCGCACAGAGCGGTGAATGGTTATAATGTTAGTTTTTACAATGGTGTCTGCCGGATCGCCGTTGATTATTGCCCGAACGCTATAACTTGCAGTGGGAGTAATCCCGGCAAGATATAAAACTGTATCCGGATTTTTACCCGAACCACTCAATTCGTTTCCGAAATCCCATACCACTGTATAAATAGTATCCGGGTCAACATTTATCAATCTGAATAATACGTTTAACGAATCGCACCCTTCTGTAACATTTGCAGCAATATCGGGTACAGGAGGAGGTGCAAGGATTGTTAGACTTGTGGATTTTGTATCTGTACATCCATACCCGTCAGTTACGTTAAGTGAAACATTGAAATTGCCAGGAGTAGTAAATGTGTGTATAATATCCTCTCCTGTACCATTTGTACCATCGCCAAAATTCCAGTTATAAGCATAAGTTGTGAAAATGTCATAGGGCTGATCAACATGTTCAAAGAAATAGGAATTTGGGGCAATTTCATTTGTATCTTTTCGTGTAAAATCTGCGGTGACTGTTCGATGTAATTTGATATAATTGTTCTTTACGGCAACCGGTGCATCATCTGCGTTATTTATATATACTGCAACTGGATAATCTGAAGGGATAATATATTTTGCTTGTAAGATATCTGTAACGGCATGTGTTGTATCATAACTACCGGGTTTGAATAAGTCCCAGATAATATCGGTAATAGTATCTACAGAAGCAGTAGAAGTAAATGTAAAATTTACCGTCAACGAATCGCATCCCTCAGTAACATCTGCCGAAAAATCATACTGAGCTTTAACTGCGATAGGCAACGTAACCAAAAGTACCAGAATATATTTTAGGATTTTCTTAATCATCAATCAGTTCAACTTTTTGTATCCATTCTTTTTGTGAGTTGTTTTACGACTCTGAATTGATTAAAAAACTCTCTGGCGAATACCCTTATCACTGTATAGGCAGGTATTGCCAGAATCATACCTACTATACCTGCCAGGCTTCCGGCAATCATAATTACCAGAAATATTTCCATTGGATGTGCATTTACACTTTTTGAGAAAATTAGCGGTTGAAAAATCACATTATCAATTACCTGCACAGATATAAATACCAATATCATATAACCTGCCATGGGCAATAACTTTTCGTAAAAATCAAGATTTATGTGTGTAATCATTCCCAATAATGTACCAACAATTGCCCCGAACAACGGCCCAAGGTAAGGAATAACATTCAGAAATCCTGCCAATAAACCTATTACCAGGCTGTGTCGAAATCCTACTCCAACGATCGTAAGCCCCAAGGTTACCAACGTTATAATACCGGTTATTTGCGCCAGGATTCCAACAAAATATCTCATAAGTAAAGATTTCACAGAATTTAGTGCATGTTCAAATGCTTTTGTATGTTTTTCCGGAACCAGAAGCAAAATGGCATTGGTAAACATTTTCTCATCTTTCAGAAAGAAAAATGTGATGAATGATATTGAAAATATTGCTATAAATATATTTCCAAGTAAATTGGCAATAGAACTGAAAACATTCGATATGGCATTAACGCTAAAAAAACTTTCAAGCTTCTCAGCAAGCGTCTCAGCCAATGAAATATTGTTTTCCCTGCCAAATTGAAATTTGCTTATCATTAGTTGGATTTTATCAATCGGGGCTTGCATTGCGTTCACAAGAGTTTCGATTTTTACACCTGACAGGTAATTTGTTTCATTTGCAACAACAGGAATAAAAATCCGAAAGAAACTAAAAAAAATCACCCAAAGAAAAATCAAAGTTACTAGTGCACAAAACCATACCGGCAACCTGAATTTTCTGATTCGCATTTTCATTAACATATCCACAATCGGTTTGCCAATTAACGAAAGTACCAGAGAAATCAATAAATAGGCAACAATACTCTTAAAATACCAAAGAATATAAAATAGTACTGCAACACCCAGTATAATAAATATATATCTGGCAGTTTTATTCATTAACATTACATGTTGCGATAAAAGTATAAATTTATATGTTCAATAGTGTGTTTAAAACTTAAAAGAAATTAACATGCTTTAACTTTAGATTACTCTTTTTAATATCTATTGAACTTTACTATTTTTACGCATCTGTTTCGTATCGTATAAACTAAATCTTCAAATGAGACAATACCTTGATTTGCTTGATTTTGTAATGAAGAATGGTCATGAAAAAAGTGACCGGACCGGTACAGGAACCAAAAGTGTATTCGGTTACCAGACGCGGTTTAATTTGGAAGAAGGGTTCCCTTTATTAACAACAAAAAAGCTTCATTTAAAATCTATCGTCTATGAATTGCTCTGGTTTTTAAAGGGAGAAACAAATACAAGATATCTGAAAGAACATGGTATTTCCATCTGGGATGAATGGGCAGATGCCAATGGTGAACTGGGTCATATTTATGGATTTCAATGGCGAAGTTGGCCTTCATATAAGGGTAATTCGATTGACCAGATTTCAAAACTCATTGATTCCATTAAAAAAAATCCTGACTCCAGAAGACATTTGGTGAGTGCATGGAATGTTGCCGATCTCGGGAATATGAATTTGCCTCCCTGTCATGTATTATTCCAGTTTTATGTGGCAGAAGGTAAGTTATCGTGTCAGCTGTACCAGAGAAGCGCAGATATTTTTTTAGGAGTTCCTTTTAATATTGCATCCTATTCATTGTTACTGATGATGGTTGCCCAGGTTACAAACCTTATTCCGTATGAATTTATTCACACCCTTGGAGATGCACATATTTACTCAAATCATATGGAACAGGTGAAACTGCAATTATCGAGGGAACCACGTTCGTTGCCTGAAATAAAATTAAATCCTTCGGTTAAAAGTATTTTTGATTTTAAATTCGAAGATTTTTCGTTAGAAGGATATGATCCACATCCACATATTAAAGCGCCGATTTCTGTTTAAATGCATTAATTATGAAGAAAATTTCCATCATCGTCGCGATAGCTGAAAATTTTGCAATTGGTAAGAATAATCAACTTTTGTGGCATATTCCCAACGATTTGAAAAGGGTTAAGAAGCTCACCACAGGCAATTACATTATAATGGGTAAAAATACCTATTTCTCTTTGCCTAAAAGGCCATTACCCGATAGGACTAACCTTGTTATCTCCGATGATGTGAAAGATAAATTTGAAGGATGTGTTATGGCATATTCTTTTAAAGAAGCTGTTGAGAAAATGAGTGACTCAAAAGAAAATTTTGTTTTTGGAGGCGCTTCGGTTTATCATCAGTTTTATCCTTTGGCCGGCAAACTTTATCTTACGCTGGTGCATAAGAAATTTGATGCCGATACATTTTTTCCTGAAATTGATTTTAGCAATTGGATAGAAGTTGAAAAGACAGATATACCCATTGATGAAAATCTAGGCTTTTCATATTCCTATATAACCTACATTCGAAAAAATAATAATCATTTAATCTGAAAACTATGAAAAAAATTATGCTGATTCTTTCCCTTCTTTTAATGGCAAAAATTTATTCTTATGCCCAAAGTGACGATATTGTTGGTATCTGGTTAACCGATGAAGACAAATCACAGGTAAGGATATTTAAAGCCACAAATGGAAAATACTATGGGAAAATAGAATGGTTGAAAGAAGACAAAGACAAAAAAGATATAAATAATCCCGATGAATCATTGCGTGATAAACCGGAACTGGGTCTTATCATCCTTAAGGGCTTCTCATACAACGAAGAAAAGAAACAGTGGGTTGGGGGCACCGTATATGATCCGAAAAACGGTAAAACCTACGATTGTTATATGTGGTTTGAAGACGACCCGCAATTACTCCAGATAAAAGGATATGTTCTCGGCATGAAGTTCATTGGTCGCGAAACTACCTGGCGGAAAGAAGACAAGATTAGAGACTAAGATGTCTCTTAAAATTTATTGAGATTCCGAAAACTTAGATAATCAGGCTTTTTTGGAATAATGGATATTAGAAAGCTGTTGCATCTGCAGTAAATGAAATGCAACAGCTTTTTATATGGATTCCCGATTGCACAATCTAAAATAGATTTGTGCTGTGTACGCTCAAAGCTGACAGTAGTTAAATATGAGTTTGTCTAAAAGAATTTCAGGTTTAATTGAATAAAGTATGCTTTTGTCAATTATTGTCAACAATGAAATATAAAGTTCGTTAAATGGATTGTAGACATAAAAGAACAGATTATTAAACAGATGAGAACTTCTATTTTAATACTATCAATATTATTGCTTGGACTTTGCTCTTGTTCTAAAGAAATCATAATTACCGAATCGGAAATCGGGGATGATTTGCTTTATATAAAAAATGATATTTCACCCTATTCCGGAAAATGTAAAGTTGTATATACTAATTCGGAAATTACCAAAGAGATCCTGAATTTTAGTAAGGGCAGGTTAGATGGTGAAGCATACTATTATTATCAAAATGGTAAGCTTAAGTGGAGAGGTAATTACAAAGATGGATTTATATCGGGCACATGGGAATTCTGGAATGAAAATGGTGAAAAAGTTTACGAAGTAGATTATTTAAATGATTCACTTGATGGAGAATTTAAAAGCTGGTATCCTTCAGGTAATCTGAAAGAACAGGGTAACTATCTTAAAAATAAGAAGACCGGTGAATGGATAACTTATAACGAGTCAGGAACAGTTATTGATAAACTTAAACACTGATTATCCGATCATTAACAGTTCATTCGTGAAACTCAAATTTCAAAAACAGAGTGTACTGAAATTTGTAAATTGAACGAACCATCTCATGACCGAAGGGTATTATCCCGATAGCGCAGCATATTGGTATAAAAAAGTTTAATTAGCTTCCGAGCTCATAAACTCGGTTCTCCGCTGCATCAGCGAAATAATATAAAATTCCTTTTTGAAACCTAGTCCTCTTATGGCGGGGTAGTTCATTTCTCTGCGAGATTCTCTTGCTTTTCACATAATTCAACTGCTTGATATACATTTAACAAACCTCCTGTAACAGAAAGTTTTCCGAATCTTAATTTTTTAGGTTTCTTATATTCTTCACTTTCAGGTAGAAGTACCTTTTGTTTTTTGTAAGTTACAGCCGAAGCCAGAATTACATCCTTAATTTGTATAGCTGACAGTTCAGGAAAATATGATTTTAGCAAAGCTGCTGTTCCGGCAGTCATGGGCGATGAAAAACTTGTTCCGTCCAGAACATCGTATTTATTTCCAGGTTGCAGGGAGTAAATATCTACACCCGGGGCAAACAAATCAACTGTTTTGCGTCCATAATTTGAGAAACTTCCAACAAATTCCAAACCGGTGAGTTTTGAGGTAGCGCCTACATTAATCCAGGGAATGACTATTCTTTGACCATCGCTATTCCAGTCAGACGGGTAACGGGGATCAGTATCAGTATTTTCACTTTCGTTTCCTGCAGCATGAACCAGTAATACATTATTTGCCGCAGCGTATCTGATTGCTGCATCCACAAATTCTTTATGGAGAGACAGATCTTTACCGAAACTCATATTTATTATCTGTGCGCCATTATTTACGGCATACTTTATGGCGTTGGCTACATCCTTATCTCGTTCATCTCCATCTGGAATGGCCCTGATAACCATTATTTTCACATTATCGGCGATTCCCTTCATTCCTATATGATTATCTCTGTTGCCGGCGATAATTCCGGAAACAAAAGTACCATGTTCGGGGGTGCTTCCAATCACATCATTGTTTCCATATATTGAATCGTTGGGATCATCTGGATTATCATTGACAATACTACGAGGATTAAAAGCCAGATTGAAATGGTAATTTATCTTGGTTTCAACATACTCTTTGTATTTTTGAAGATTTTCGAGTTTAAATCCATTTTCAGTCAGATTGATTATCATCATTTTGGCCATGGAAAATTCTTTATTGTCCGTATCTTTAAAAGCCCGAAGCTCATCGATGCTGATGCTGTCTTTTTTCATTTCAGATTTAATAATGCTGTCAGCTTTGTTGTAATTGGCTTCAAATTTCTGAATAAACGACATCTCGTTTAATGCTTTATTCAACTTTTCAAAATAAATAGTCCTGGCTTTTTTATACATGTTGAACAACCTTAAATCATCTCCCTTAAGATTGGAAGTGTCAGAGGTTGAAAATTTTGAATTATACTTGCGATAGATTCGTGTTACTTCGTATGCTTCGTGCTCAATATTTTTACCACCGGCTCCGCCTATGAAATTCCATCCGTTCACATCATCTATAAATCCGTTATGATCATCGTCAATTCCATTATCGGGTATTTCGTTTTTGTTTGTCCAGATTTTTCCCTGTAAATCTTCATGGCGGATATCTACTCCGCCGTCGATGACTGCTACTACTACTGTTTTTGATTGTCTTCCCTTGAGCAATATATCATAAGCCAGGTCGGTGCTTATTCCCGGGACACTGTCCTTGTGCATATCCTCGTTAAACCAGTTGAAATATTCAATTGAATCCAGCGAACTTACATAAAGTGATGAAAAACAATTAGATATTGAAGTCAATAAGCCAATAATTATATAAACCAAAATCTTTCTCATGTTAGAAATTAATTTTAATTAAAATGTAATACAAGTGTAAATATTTTATTAATCACCAATAATTTTAACAAGCACACGTTTCCGTCTTTTTCCATCAAATTCTCCGTAAAAAATTTGTTCCCAGGGTCCAAAATCTAATTTACCATTGGTAACCGCAACAACCACTTCACGGCCCATGACGGTTCTTTTCAAATGTGCATCTGCATTATCTTCGAATCCGTTGTGACGATATTGTGAATAAGGTTTTTCAGGTGCAAGTTTTTCGAGCCAGACTTCAAAATCGTGATGCAATCCGCTTTCGTCATCGTTAATAAAAACACTTGCACTGATATGCATCGCATTCACTAAGACCAATCCTTCTTTCACATCACTTTCACGAAGACATTCTTCAACCTGGTGCGTGATATTTATGAATTCTCTTCTGGTTGAAGTATTGAACCAAAGCTCTTTCCTGTAAAACTTCATGCGCGTATTTCCTGTTTAGTTTATATTAAGATCTTTTATTATCTGATCAATCCGTTCTTCGAGCAAACCATTCACTCTTTCAAAGTCGGTCACATTTTTCAGCTCTTCTTTAACTCCAATATAAAATTTAATTTTTGGTTCGGTGCCTGAAGGCCGTATAGAAATTTTAGATCCATCTCTGGTAAATAACTGTAAAACATCGGAGGATAGTATTTTTATTCCACCATTTCTGCTATTCACTTTTTCCAGCGAATCTTGCTTATCATAATCGATTATCTCAATTACCTCGGAGTTATTAATGCCGGAAAGGGGATTATCTCTGAAATTTTCCATCATCTGCCGGATTTCTTCGGAGCCTTCTTTGCCTTTTCTTTCAATGGATATAAGCCTTTCTTTGTAAAATCCATATTGAATGTAAATTTCCAGCAGCAGTTCGAAAAGTGTTTTACCTCTGTCTTTTGCCCATGCCGCAGTTTCGGCAATTAGGCAACAGGATATCACAGCATCTTTATCTCTGACAAATTCACCGGCCAGATACCCGTAACTTTCTTCTCCACCTCCGATAAAGGTTTTTTTCCCTTCAAAATGTTTAATTACATCTGCAATATATTTGAATCCAGTTAGAACATTAAATAGTTCAACCTGGTATTTTTTTGCAATTTCAGCAAGCAATTCTGTCGTAACAATTGTTTTTACAACATATTCCTTTCCATGCAGTTTTTTGTTTTCAGACCACTTGGTCAGCAAATAATTGATTAATAAGGCTGCGGTTTGATTCCCGTTCAATATGACATAGTCTCCCAGGTGATTCTTAACAACAACACCGACCCTGTCGGCGTCCGGATCGGTTCCCATCACAATGTCTGCATCGGTTTGCCGCGCTTTTTCAATAGCTAGTTTGAGTGCGGCGGTTTCTTCAGGATTAGGAGATTTAACCGTTGGAAAATCACCGCTAACGACATCCTGTTCCGGAACATGAATGATATGTTCAAAGCCGATTTTTCGAAGAGCCATAGGCACAAGATGGACACCCGTTCCATGAATGGGTGTATATACAATTTTCATGTTCTTATTCCGGACAATAATTTCAGGAGAAAGAGACAAGGTTTTTATATTGTCGGTATAAATTTCGTCAAACTCTTTTCCTATGATGATTATATTTTCCTTTTTACCATTAAATTTAACTTCATCAATCGATTTAATTTTTTTCACTTCTGCAACAATATTTACATCATGAGGTTTAATAACCTGACCTCCGTCTTCCCAATAGGCCTTATAACCATTATACTCCTTTGGATTATGAGAAGCAGTAATAACAACCCCTCCCTGACATCCAAAATGACGAATGGCGAATGAAAGTTCGGGTGTAGGCCGAAGATCATCAAACACATATACTTTAAATCCGTTTGCGGTGAATATCATTGCAGCAGTTTCAGTAAATTTTCTGCTGTTATTTCTACAGTCGTGTGCAATGGCAACTTTTATCTCTTTCAGATTTTTAAACTCTTTTTTAAGATAGTTGCTAAATCCCTGGGTAGCCATCCCTACAGTATAAATATTCATCCGGTTGGTTCCGGCTCCCATAATTCCCCTTAGTCCACCGGTTCCAAATTCAAGGTCTTTATAAAATGCTTCTATCAGTTCTTTCTCATCATGCCGAATTAATCGTTCAATTTCACTTTTTGTGGAATCATCAATCTTTCCCTTTAACCAGGCTTCAGCCTTTTTCTTAACAACACCCAGAATATTTTCCTGTTCCATATCAAACAATTAATTGATCGATAAAAATTTTTGCAAAATTAGTCTTTTATGTTGATTTTTTAATAAACGAGAACAAATCAAAATGATATCTGCTTTCTGATTTTATAACAAATTTTTTAAGCAATCTCTTACACTGTCTTTCCAATATGGAATTTCAATTTCAAGTGTTCGTTTAATTTTTGATTTGTCCATCACACTGTAATGAGGTCTTTTAGCAGGTAAGGGATACTGATTGGTGGAAATGGGTGAAAGTTTACAATGAAGATTGGAATATTCAATAATTTCTTTGGCGAAATCATACCACGAACAAACCCCCTCGTTAGAGAAATGGTATATGCCCCTGGGAAAAACATTGACTTCAGAATACTGAATAAGCTTAAGCAAAACAATTGCCAAATCGCGTGCGTTTGTGGGTGTGCCAATCTGGTCGTATATTATCGTAAGATTATCTCTTTCTTTTCCCAATTTTAAAATGGTTTTTAAGAAGTTATGTCCAAACTGTGAATACAACCAAGATGTACGAATAATGACGGAATTATTATGGATCATTACCTTCTGTTCTCCGGCAAGTTTACTTTTTCCGTATGCAGATTGTGGATTAGGTAAGTCTTCCTCTTTATAGGGTTTATAATTCCGGCCATCAAAAACATAATCTGTTGAAATATGTAAAAAACAACCATTATATTGTTCAGAGAGCTCGGCAAGTTTTGCGGGAACTTCTGCATTGATAAGGGTTGCTGTTTTAATATCTTCTTCAGCCTTATCAACAGCTGTGTATGCCGCACAATTAATTGTATATTCCGGTTTATGGTGCTGAAAAAAATTTTCAACTTCCTTGTAATCGGTTAAATCCAATGTGTCTATATCATGAAAAAGATATTCAAAAACAGGATAACTTTTACTTAATACCTTCAGCTCGCTGCCAAGTTGACCGTTGGATCCGGTCACAAATATCTTCTTCATTCCTTAATATATTTAAAGTTGAAATCTGTTTCACTTAGGGAAGGTAATATTTTATCTTTTTCAGAAACAATAACCTTATCGGGCTTTATTTGCCAGTCGATATTTAGTTCTTTATCATTATATATAATGCCCCTTTCGGATTGAGGATTATAAAAATTATCACATTTATACAGGATTATTGCTGTACTGCTTAGAACTGAAAAACCGTGGGCAAATCCTTCAGGAATAAGTAATTGCAGAAAATTTTCATCTGATAATTCAATACCGAAATAGTTACCGAATGTTGGTGACCCCTGGCGGATATCAACGGCAACATCATAAATTTTTCCCTGTAGGACTCTTATAAGTTTTGTTTGTGCATAGGGTTCTACCTGATAATGCAATCCACGTAATACACCAAAGGCAGATTTTGACTGGTTATCCTGAACAAATTTGTACTTTATGTTTTGATTGTGAAAATTATTTTCATTATAACTTTCGAAAAAGTAACCTCTCTCATCTTTAAATATTCTCGGTTCCACAATCAGCAATCCGTCAATAAAAGTTTTTGATACATTCATTTGAAAAAAAATTGAAAGTTTTAAGACTAGTTATCGAACATATATATATTTTCATCTGCAATTCTCAACAGATACTGACCATAAGTACTGTTTTTCATCTTTGTGGCAATTTTTATCAATTCATCTCTTGTTATAAATCCTCTTTTAAAAGCTATTTCTTCAACGCAGGAGATTTTTAAACCTTGTCTCATTTCAATGGTTTGGATGTAATTGGAAGCCTGCAATAAACTCTCGTGTGTTCCGGTATCCAGCCATGCCATACCTCTCCCCATTATTTTTACTCTCAATCTGCTTTCGTTAAGATAAAGACGATTCAAATCTGTTATTTCGAGTTCACCTCTTGCCGACGGTTTAAGAGATTTAGCTTTTTCTACCACATCGTTGCTGTAAAAATATAACCCGGTAACTGCATAATTGGATTTGGGAACCTTAGGTTTTTCTTCCAAACTTAGAACATTTCCTTCCTTATCAAACTCTGCAACACCATATCTTTCAGGATCGTTAACGAAATAGCCGAAAACAACCGCCCCGTCAGAGAGTTGCGAGGTTTTTAAAAGTTCAGCACCAAAACCATGGCCATAAAAAATATTATCTCCAAGGATAAGGCAAACGTTATCGTTCTTAATAAATTTTTCACCGAGAATAAATGCCTGAGCCAATCCATCAGGGGAAGGCTGAATTTCATAGGTTAGGTGAAGTCCCAAATTACTGCCATCACCAAAAAGGTTTTCGTAAAGATGAATATCAGTTGGTGTTGAAATGATAAGAATTTCTTTTATTCCAGCAAGCATTAAAACGCTAAGTGGATAATAAATCATTGGTTTATCATATACAGGGAGAATTTGCTTTGAGACCGACATAGTAATTGGGTATAATCTTGTTCCGGAGCCTCCTGCCAATATAATTCCTTTCATAATTATTTTTTGATTTATTATTTTATACGTTTAATTCCTGCTTAAAATAAGTAACCGTTTTTTCCAATCCGATATCCAATGGTATTTTAGCTTCCCACCCATCCAGAATTTTATGAGCAAGTGCTGTATCAGGTTTTCTCTGAATCGGGTCATCTTCAGGAAGCGGTTTGTGTATAATTTTAGCTTTTGAATTGGTGAGTTGTACGATTTTTTCAGCTAATTCCAGCATGGTAAATTCCTGAGGATTTCCTATGTTTACAGGACCTATTATATCATCCCCTGTTTTCATCATTCGGATAAGCCCTTCAACCAAATCATCAATATACTGAAAACTTCTGGTCTGTGTTCCCTTTCCGTATATTGTAATGTCTTTATTGGTCAATGCCTGAACGATAAAATTTGAAACAACTCTTCCATCATTTGGATGCATTCTTGGGCCATAGGTATTAAATATTCTGACAATTTTTATTTTGACATTATTCTGGTAATAGTAATCCATAAAAAGTGTTTCAGCACATCTTTTGCCTTCGTCATAACATGATCTTCTTCCAATGGGATTTACATTTCCCCAATAACTTTCTGTCTGTGGATGTTCCTTTGGATCCCCATAAACTTCGCTTGTTGACGCTTGTAAAACTTTCGCTTTTATGCGTTTGGCAAGTCCGAGCATATTGATTGCCCCCATTACCGAAGTCTTAATGGTCTTTATGGGATTATACTGATAATGTATAGGAGAGGCAGGACATGCAAGGTTATATATTTCGTCAACCTCAATAAAAAATGGATGAGTAATATCGTGTCGAACCAATTCAAAATACGGATTTTTCACTAAATGAATAATATTCTTTTTCGAACCTGTAAAATAATTATCAAGACAGACTACTTCATTTCCATCGTTTAATAATCTTTCGCATAAATGTGATCCAATAAATCCCGCACCACCTGTTATCAGTATCTTTCTCATATCAGATTAAAGAACATTTAGTTCTATATTGAAAAAGCTCAAAGGTAATATCAATTTTTTTAAATAGATAATTTAACATTTTGATTTTGGTATTTTAAATTAATTCATTCTTTATCAGTGATTATAAAATTATGAATTAAGTTTTTTATACTATTCAGTTGAAATAAACTAGTATGAAATAATTGCTTTTCTGCCAACAGCATAATAAATAAAGCCATTTTCCTTCATTTCAACTGATTCTTAAATTGGCATAATGCCCTGCTTAAATTTTTCGATTTTACTGCTGTCAATATCAACACAATTCACATGTATACCGGTCTCCGAAAAGCATGTCCCGGTCACCAGTCCAACATATCCGGTTCCAACAATAGTAACGTTCATAGAAATAGGGATTTAATGATATATTTATTTGGTATTTTCAGTATATCTTGTTTTCATTCAGTTGTTTAATCATTTTGAAATTATATAGTATCAATAGATTAGTAAGGTTAATAAAAGATATTTATATAATGAGTGTTTAAATAAAATCTGTTTTTATTAAATGAATTTTATTTTTTTTCATAAATTTAGTTTTTTACACGAGAAAATTTTAGCTTTGCAGCTCGATTTTAACGATATAATGTCTAACACACTAATTATTAGATTATTTAAATGGTAGAAAAAAGTAAAGAAAACGTAAAAGAACAGGAAGAATTAGTTGAAGGTCAATCTGATATGGAAGCAAATCGGGCTGAAGATGAATCATCAGAAGAAAAGGTTGATGAAATTCAAAATACAGAAGACCAGGAAATAGCTGAAAATTCTACTGAAATTGAGGAACCGGAAAAAACCAACGAAGAGGAAGTTCTGGAAGAGGCGCCTGCACTGGTTGAAACTGAGGAACCTGAAGAAGAAACAAAAAAATCTAAGGAGAAAACAACTGGTAAAACTCCAAAAAGCAAAACTAAAGTTGCTGCTGGTGAAGAAAGTTCTGATACAGATTTTGATTGGAATGCATATAGTGACAATCAGGATGTATACGATCAGGATCAGCGCAAAGAGTATGAAAAGCTGTATGACGATACGCTTTCAACAATCGCTGCAAATGAGGTTGTGGAAGGTACAGTTATTTCAATGAACAAACGCGAAGTAGTAATTAATATCGGCTTCAAATCAGAAGGCGTTGTTTCATTAAATGAATTCAGGTATAATCCCGACCTTAAGAATGGAGACAAGGTAGAAGTTTATGTTGAAAACCAGGAAGATAAAAAAGGTCAGCTGGTTCTTTCTCATAAAAAAGCCCGGGCTTTAAAATCTTGGGACAGAGTGAATGCAGCCCTTGAGGGAAATGAAATTATCAACGGTTATATCAAATGCCGGACAAAAGGTGGTATGATCGTAGATGTATTTGGTATTGAGGCATTCCTTCCGGGTTCACAAATCGATGTCAAGCCTATCAGAGATTATGATGTATATGTTGGAAAGACAATGGAATTCAAAGTGGTTAAAATAAACCATGAATTCAAAAATGTAGTTGTTTCCCACAAAGCACTTATTGAGGCAGAACTTGAACAACAGAAAAAAGAAATTATTGCCAAACTCGAAAAAGGTCAGATACTTGAAGGCACGGTTAAAAACATTACCTCTTATGGGGTTTTCATTGATCTTGGCGGAGTGGACGGTTTGATTCATATTACAGATTTATCCTGGGGAAGAGTTAATCATCCGGAAGAGATTGTTCAACTTGATCAGAAACTTCAGGTAGTAATTCTCGATTTTGACGATGAAAAGAAACGTATTGCCCTGGGATTGAAACAACTTTCACCACATCCATGGGATTCGCTTGATGCCAATTTGGATATAGGTAACAAAGTGAAAGGCAAAGTTGTGGTAATGGCTGATTATGGAGCCTTTGTTGAAATTGCTCCTGGTGTAGAAGGATTGATTCACGTTTCTGAAATGTCATGGTCACAGCATCTTAGAAGTGCGCAGGAATTTCTGAAAGTTGGTGATGAAGTGGAAGCCGTAATACTTACACTTGACCGTGAAGAAAGAAAAATGTCGCTTGGAATTAAGCAGTTGAAAACGGATCCATGGGAAAATATTGAAGAAAAATATGCTGTTGGAACAAAACATACGGCGAAAGTTCGTAATTTTACTAACTTTGGTGTTTTTGTTGAGATAGAGGAGGGAGTTGACGGGCTAATACATATCTCAGATCTTTCCTGGACTAGGAAAATTAAACATCCGGCGGAATTTACCAGTATCGGCGATAATATTGAAGTTGCTGTACTTGAAATAGACAAGGAAAACCGCAGATTGAGCCTTGGACATAAACAACTTGAAGAAAATCCTTGGGATGTATTTGAGACCATATTTAAAGTTGATTCCATTCATGAAGGAACGATCATTGAAATATCTGACAAAGGAGCTGTAGTTGCTTTGCAGTATGGTGTTGAAGGTTTTGTTACTCCTAAACATCTTGTAAAAGAAGATGGTTCACCTGCTAAACTTGATGAGAAACTCGATTTTAAAGTTATTGAGTTTTCAAAATCAGCGAAAAAAATTGTACTTTCACATAGCAGAATACATGAGGATAGCAGAAAATCAGTAGCTGATAGTGAAAAGAAAACTACTGCAGCTGCAACAAAAAGGGCAACTAAGAAGATAAAATCAAGTATTGAAAAGACAACTCTTGGGGATATTACAGAACTTGCTGCTTTAAAAGACGAAATGGAAAAAAACGAGAAACAAAAGAGGAAAGAGAAGAAAGAAAAAGCTGATGATGGAAAAGATAGTTAGTCATTAAAAATATATCTAAAACTTCTCAATATGGAATTCAAAATTGAAAAGCGAAACAATTATACGTTAATTCAAGTGTTGGAGGAAAAATTAGACACTCATATTGCTCCCACATTAAAGTCGGAGTTAGTACTTGTGTCTGGTAACGGCGAAAAAAATATTGTACTTGATTTAAGTAAATGTCGTTATTGCGATTCTTCTGGCCTGAGTGCTATTTTGGTCGCAAACCGGCTATGTAAAAATGCAAATGGCACCTTTGTCTTAACCGGACTTAATGATGCAGTGGAAAGATTAATCACAATTTCTCAGCTGGATACTGTATTAAACATTACAAGTTCGATTGATGAAGGCGCTAAATTGATTGCCGAAGTTGATAAATAGATATATATTGAGATGTCTTTCTCGTTGACGGTGCTAGGTAGCAGTTCAGCATTGCCTACATCAAAAAGATTTCCCAGTGCTCATGCACTTAATGTGCATGAGCATTTTTTTTTGATAGATTGTGGTGAGGGCACACAGATGCAGTTAAGGAAATATAGAATTAAAATTTCCAGAATAAATCATATCCTTATTAGTCATATGCATGGTGACCATGTATATGGATTGCCCGGATTATTTTCAACGTTCAATCTGCTGGGCAGAAAAACCGATTTATATGTTTATGGACAGAATGACCTGAAATATCTGATTGAATTTTATAAAACACATTTTGGAAAAGACCTGTCCTATAATATTCAATTTATTCCTTTGAAAACAAAAAAGCAATATGTGTTTTATGAAGACAAACATGTTACGATTGAAACATTGCCGTTAAAACATCGAATTCCAACCATTGGTTTTTTATTCAGGGAAAAAGAAAGAGAAATGAATATTCGTAAAGAGCTGATTGAAAAATACAATATTTCAATCTCTGACATAGTACAAATTAAAAAAGGCCGGGATTATGTTACAGGAAAAGGAGATCCTATTCCCAACAGTGAATTAACCATACCTCCCTTCATTAGTCGTTCATATGCCTATTGTTCAGATACTCTTTTCCACACACGTCTTTCAGAAAGAGTTAAAGGAATAGACCTTTTGTATCATGAAGCCACATTTTTGGAAAAAGACAAAAATATTGCCGGGCTTACCTTTCATTCCACTGCATCGCAGGCGGCAACCATTGCCAAGATGGCTGGAGTACAGAAGTTGATAATTGGTCATTTTTCTTCAAGATATGAAGAAACAGAAGCCTTCGTTTCCGAAGCAAAAAAGGTATTTGAAAATACCGAGGCAGCTGAAGACGGAAAAGAATATAATGTTCCATTGAAAAGAAGGGAATAAATTAGATCAGAATTAATTCTCATATATAATTTATCTTTGACATTTTAAATAAGGAAAAATAAAGTGCAGGCAAGAATTCTTATTTTAGATTTTGGTTCACAATATACTCAGTTAATTGCCAGGAGAATACGAGAGTTGAATGTATATTGTGAAATACATCCGTTTAATAAAATTCCATCGGTTGATTCCGATATTAAGGGAGTTATTCTATCAGGCAGTCCGTCTTCAGTTAGAGATGAATATGCTCCGGTGCCTGATCTGACAAATATCAAAGGAAAGGTACCATTACTTGGAATTTGCTACGGAGCTCAGTTACTTGCTCATTTTTACGGGGGAGAGGTTCTTCCATCAAAACACAGAGAATATGGCAGAGCAAATCTGGAATATCACAACGAAGATTCATTGCTTTGGCAGAGCCTTTCAAAAAACTCACAGGTATGGATGTCGCATGGTGATACTATTGCCAGATTACCAGATGATTATACGATTATTGGCAGCACCCGGGATGTAAAAATCGGCGCTTTTAAGATAAATAAAGAAGAGACTTATGGAATTCAGTTTCACCCTGAAGTATATCACACAACCGAAGGTTCAAAAGTTCTGTACAATTTTGTAGTAAATATTTGTGGATGTAAACAAGATTGGACCCCTGCATCATTTATAGAAGCTACAGTAATGGAAATCAAGCAGCGTGTTGGAAATGACAAGGTTGTTTTGGGATTATCTGGTGGTGTTGATTCTTCTGTAGCAGCTGTTTTGCTGAATAAAGCCATCGGTTCAAAACTCACCTGTATTTTCGTTGATAACGGTGTTTTAAGGAAAAATGAGTTTGAAAAGGTACTTGCATCTTATCAACATATGGGGCTAAATGTTATTGGTATTGATGCAAAGGATCGATTTCTTGGAGAACTCAATGGTGTAGTTGAACCAGAGAAAAAGAGAAAAATAATCGGTAGAATATTTATTGAAACATTTGATGCGGAAGCAAGAAAAATTAAAGATGTGAAGTGGCTTGCACAGGGTACCATTTATCCGGATGTAATTGAATCGGTTTCCGTAAACGGACCTTCTGCAACCATTAAATCACATCATAATGTCGGAGGTTTGCCTGAAAAAATGAATCTCAAAGTAGTGGAACCGCTGAAGCTTTTATTCAAAGATGAAGTAAGACGGGTTGGAAGGGCGCTGAAGATTGATGCTATCATCCTGAACCGTCATCCATTTCCGGGTCCGGGACTTGCAATACGAATTATTAGTGATGTAACGCCTGAAAAAGTAGCTATTTTGCAAGAGGTGGACGATATTTTTATTGAAGGATTAAAAGAATTTCAATTATATGATAAAGTCTGGCAGGCTGCTGCCATCTTGCTTCCTGTTCAGTCGGTGGGAGTAATGGGTGATGAACGTACCTACGAAAATGTTGTAGCCCTCAGAGCTGTGACTTCAACCGATGGCATGACGGCTGATTTTTCACATCTTCCTTATGAATTTTTAGGTACGATATCTAACCGAATAATTAATAATGTTAAAGGAATTAACAGGGTGGTGTATGATATTAGTTCGAAACCACCTGCAACCATTGAATGGGAATAAATATAATGTGCCTTCAATAAACTCTGATTTTAATTGTATGTATTGCAGGCAGGTATAATAAACTTTGGTTAAATGAAGGATTAAAATGATATTAACTTTTTGAAAATAGTTATATTTGTGATTAGTTAATAATTTATTGTGTTATAACTTTGTACTTCAAAATTTAATGACTTAATGAAAAGAATCGATATTAAAGCAGGTAAATTGACACCAAAAGTAACTTTCGATCCGGATGAAAACATATTTAGTATATCTGGTTCTTCTCTTCCTGAGAATGTACATGAATTTTATAAACCAATCATTCAATGGCTGGAAGATTATGAAGCCGGTGCAGATATGATTTCAAAACCCTTTAAGGTATCGATGAAATTTGCTTATTATAATTCCAGTTCAATGAAATATATTCACGAAATTTTTACCAGAATCGCAAATATTAATAATAAAGGGGTACAGACAATCATTGACTGGCATTATGAAAAAGACGATGAATTGCTAAAAGAGGCTGGTCAGGATTTGGCTGACCTTGTTGGGATAAAATTTAATTTTATTTCGTCATAGTTTTAAAACTTCATCCTCAAAATAACCTTATAAATCAGGCAATAAATCGACTCGCTATTTATTTTAATCATTTAATCTCTTATTTATTATGAAGAGAGTTGCATATGTATTTTTACTTTTTATTGCATTACTGCAGTTGCCAACAAATGCGCAAGTGCATTTTGAGCAGGCTTTTAAATTCGGACAGGTTTTGGAATGGTTGAATTCATACTATGTAGATTCGGTAAATGAAGAAAAGCTTGTAGAAAATGCGATTATTCATATGTTAAGAAGTCTCGACCCACACTCTTCCTATTTGTCAAAGGATGAGGTTAAAGAAATGAATGAACCTTTGCAGGGGAATTTTGAGGGCATCGGAATATCGTTTAATATCCTTGATGATACAATTTTTGTAATCTCTCCAATTTCAGGGGGACCTTCTGAAAAAGTTGGATTGCTTGCGGGAGACAGAATAGTGAAAGTTGATGGAAAAAATGTTGCCGGAATTGGAATAACCAACAACGATGTTTTTGCTTTGCTCCGTGGTAAAAAAGGGACTCAGGTTATCGTCTCGGTTAAAAGAAGAAACGTAAAAGAATTGCTCGATTTTAATATCACCCGGGATAAAATTCCGATATTCAGTGTGGATGCATCCTATAAAGTTAGAGATAATATCGGGTATATCAAACTCAACCGTTTTTCAATGACAACTATGGAAGAGTTTAAAGAAGCTCTTTTAAATCTTCAATCTGAAGGTGTTGATAATCTTATCCTTGATCTTACAGGAAATGGAGGCGGGTATCTGGAGGTTGCTTTTGAACTTGCCAATGAATTTTTAGACAATAACAGGCTTATAGTCTATACGGAAGGTTTACACAGCCCTAAACGGGAATATAACGCAACAGGTAAAGGAATGTTTGAAAAAGGCAACCTCATAATATTGATTGATGAAGGCACTGCATCTGCAAGCGAAATTGTTACAGGTGCCATTCAGGATTGGGACAGAGGTATAATAGTGGGGAGAAGATCTTTTGGAAAGGGGTTGGTTCAGAAACCACTTATGGTGTCTGACGGATCTATGGTAAGGTTGACAATCGCCCGTTATTACACTCCTACAGGGAGGTTAATTCAGAAACCGTATAACCAGATAGATAAAGATGAATACGACAGAGATATTATAAACCGTTATAATAGCGGGGAATTGATGAACAAAGACAGTATTCATTTTCCCGATTCTTTGAAATATCATACACTTGTTAGATCTCGTGTTGTATATGGAGGCGGAGGAATTATGCCTGATATATTTATTCCAATTGATACGACCTATTATTCTGATTTTTATCGTGATATTTTAAGAAAAGGTATTTTGAATGAATATATCCTTAATTATGTTGATGAAAACAGAAACCTAATTATGAATGAGTATCCATCCATTGAAAAATATGTAACAAACTATACAATCTCACCTAAACTTCTTCAAAATTTTGTAGAATATGCAAAAAAGGAGGGTGTTAAACCTTTGGATAAAGATCTTTCAATTTCGGGTGCTCAAATAAAGCATCTGATGAAGGCATACATAGCAAGAGATTTATGGAGCACAAACGAATTTTATGAGGTGGTCAATAATACTGATCCGAAATTTTTGAAGGCACTTGATGTGCTTGAGAATTGGGATAAGTATCAAACCGTACTACAAAAAAGTAAATGATTTTCAAATTAGTTTATTCGAACTAAATGCTTGCAGAGGCATTTCTTTGGATTTATAGTCGTTCGCCCGAAATTCTGGCTACTATCACAGGTTTATTATATATTATATATACTGTCGATCGAAACATTCTTCTTTGGCCATATGGAATTGTTTCATCCGCAATATTTGTATATGTTTTTTATATCTCCGGTATTTATGCCGATATGGGTCTTTATGTATACTATGTTGTTATCGGTTTTTACGGATGGTATCACTGGTATTAT
This sequence comes from uncultured Bacteroidales bacterium, assembly GCA_963781805.1. Classification (GTDB taxonomy): domain Bacteria; phylum Bacteroidota; class Bacteroidia; order Bacteroidales; family UBA10428; genus JAFGPL01. Next base: position 1,300,737 of record CAWAHF010000004.1, on the reverse strand, counting down.
GGCAAATCCGGGAATAACGGGAAATCAGAACTTCCGATAAAAAAAACAGGATTTAAACTTGGAATGTATCTTTTTCTTATTACACTGATTTTTTATCTCGTAATTTTATTTATTCTGAAAAATTACACCCCTAGCACTATTCCATACTGGGACTCATTTACTACGGCGCTTAGCATTACTGCCACATGGATGTTAACTCAGAAATATATGGAGCATTGGATAGTGTGGATTGTCGTTGATAGTGTTTCGGTTGGATTATATCTATACAAAGGTCTCTACCCTTCAATTACACTATTCCTGGTGTATACTATTTTATCGGTTACAGGTTTTATTGAATGGCACAAAGAATGGGAAAAGCAGTTGATAAACAGTTGATTAGAATTGTTGTTACCGGCCCTGAATCTACAGGGAAAACAGTTCTATGCGAGCGTTTGGCAAAGCATTATGGTGTTATGTTTATTCCTGAATATGCCAGGGAATATGTACAAAATTTGAAAAAAAAATATACGTATGAAGATGTTATTCATATAGCCAACAGACAACTGGAACTTGAAAAAGAATATGTAAATACTTCAAAAGAGATTTTATTCTACGATACATATCTTCTAATTACGAAAGTCTGGTTTGAGGTAGTATATAAAGAATGTCCTGGCTGGATTGAAAATGTGATAATTTCTAATAACATTGATTTATTTCTTCTCTGTGCTCCTGATATTCCCTGGATTCCTGACGGAATAAGAGAAAATGGAGGAGAAATGAGAGAATGGTTGTTTGAAGAGTACCGGAAACAATTGGAAAGGTATCAATGTGCATACAAAATAATAGTTGGAACCCGAAGGTTTGAATCTGCAAAAGAAATCATTAATGAATTAATCAGAAGAAAGTCTAAAAATAGAGAATGAAAAAATTCGAAATGATAGCAAAAACCTTTAGAGGGTTGGAAAAAGTTCTGGCAAAGGAACTTGAGCAGATTGGTGCAGAAAACATTGTTGTATTGAACAGGGCGGTTTCATTTATGGGTACAACCGAATTAATGTATCGCGCAAATTACTATTTACGCACTGCCTTGCGAATTCTTATACCTTTAATTCAAACCAAAGCCAGGAACGAGGTTCAATTGTATAATGCCGTCAGATCAATTCGATGGCAGGATTATATGGAAAATAAACATACACTGTCCGTCGAAAGTGTGGTTGCATCTACTTTTTTTAATAATTCCATGTTTGTATCACAAAAGGCTAAAGATGCTGTTGTGGATCAATTCAGGGATGAAACCGGAAAACGTCCATCTGTAAATAATGAAAATCCAACGTTAAAAATAAATGTGCACATTGCAAATGATGATTTGATTGTCTCTCTTGATAGTTCAGGAGATTCTCTGCATAAAAGGGGATACAGGGTATCTCAGGGATTAGCCCCCCTGAGTGAAGTATTGGCTGCGGGCATGATAAAATTATCGGGATGGAACGGAAATACAAATTTTGTAGATCCCATGTGCGGTTCCGGTACACTGCTTATCGAGGCAGCTATGATTGCTTTTAATATTCCACCTGGTATTTTTCGCAAGTCGTTTGGTTTTGAAAAATGGCCGGATTTTGATGGAAATCTTTTTGAGCAGTTGGTTGAAGAAAATGAAGAAATAAGGAACGATAAGATATCTGTTACCGGAGCCGATATATCAAAAAAATCGGTGGAATCTGCCGGGAGAAACATCTTAAATGCTATGCTTGGGAAAAAAATTACAATTTCATGTAAATCAATCGACGATTATATTCCTCCGCAGAATGGCGGATTGGCAATTATTAATCCACCCTATGGTGAACGAATGAACCAAACTGAATTAATCCCGTTGTATAACCGCATAGGCGATGCGCTTAAAAAGAATTTTAACGGATACGATGTTTGGATCATTTCAAGTGATAAAGAAGCCATGAAAAAAATAGGTTTGAGGACATCACAAAAACTTACATTATTCAACGGACCTCTGGAATGTAAATATCATAAATATGAGATTTATAAAGGTTCAAGAAAGCAATCTGATGATTCATCAAATAATTTTTGAAATTAATGTGAATCATACGTATTAGGATTATGTAGATGAAAAAAAATTTAATCCTGACTAAAAATATATTTATTTTGATTTTTTAGCTATATTTAAAAAGGAAAATGAATCTTTTAAAACAAAAAGCATTTTAACTTTATTAGTTAATTTTCTATAGACAATATTTTTTATATATTTGTTGGGGTTAAAAAAATGTAAACTAATTTGTTGGATAAGCTAATATAACCCTTTATGAGTTTTAACATACGAGAGTACTTTGATGAACTAAGCAAAGGAGATGTAGTAATAGCCTACAAAGGAAGTATTACATCCGACTTAATTAACGATGTACTCGATGCCGTTGAAAAGAAACTGGATGATGTTAATGAAGAAGGAAAGACACGCAAGAAAATTTATAATGTTCTTGTGGAAAGCCTTCAGAATCTATATCACCATATAGAAGAAACACACGAAGGAATTGAAGAGGATCTCGATCCTAAATTTGGTGTGTTGGTCATTACGCGTAATGGAGGTGAATATAGTGTTACAACTGGAAATTTTATTAATTCATCTAAAATTAAATACCTTAAAGAGAAGATCGATAAGATTAATTCTCTCAATAAAGATGAGTTAAAGGATATGTATAAGTTTATCCTCAATCATCAAAAACTTTCTGCAAAAGGAGGTGGAGGACTCGGTCTTGTTGATATAGCCAGAAAAACAGGAAGCAAACTGAATTATTCTTTTTTCAACTATAACGATAACTATTATTTTTTTAATCTTGAGATAAAAATTTAAAATCAATCAATAAAATAAATTGAAAGTATGGAACCAATTTTGATTGAAGGAACACCGAAAACCCCGTCAGTGAAGTATGATCCCGAGAAAGGAGTGATTGAGATTAAAGGGCGGTCAATCCCGGAAAATTCAATCGAATTCTACAAGCCACTCGTTGACTGGTTGGAAGATTATTCCAACAGCCCGATGCAAAAAACCCTTGTTAATGTTCAATTGGAATATTTTAATACCAGCTCTTCAAAGTGTATATTAGATGTCTTTAAAAAGCTGGAGGCTATTCATAAATCAAACCATGATGTTTTAATTAACTGGTATTATGAAGAAGATGATGAAGATATGCTTGAAGCAGGTGAAGATTATGAATCAATTATCAGGGTACCGTTTAAAATGATTGAAATTGTAGATTAGTAATAAATGAAAATATAAAAAATGCCGCTTTTTGCGGCATTTTTTGTTTAAATACATGTAATTATTTAGTATCAGAAATCCTTTTTAGTCCTTTAAACACCTGACAGAGGCATGATTATTTTTAGGTAATAAGGTATCTGTAACTGTTCCATTCGTATTTACTAATTTTTTGCTAAACGAATTTATTGCATTCGATTCTGTTGAAGTCCAGTAATAAGCGCTTGAACCAATTTCACCTGATACAAGACTTCCATTCACTATACCACCTGGCCTGGCTGTGAAACCTGTTTCATTTGTGGCATCAGTATTTAAAGTAGTCCAGTTTGAATTTCCAGTTTCTTTTAATACAGAACCTGCTGTAGCTGATCCCCCCAGAGATGTAATTAAATTATTCCATTCTGTATTACCGGGGATATGCCAACCTGTCGGGCAAACTCCCTGTACAGTACCTGGAACCAAATCGTTTGAAGCTGAGCCTTTCATCATGGAACTCCAGGTATATAACCTGCCATATTTCATTGCATTGTTTATACTGTCGTTGTTATAATAAACCGTACCTGTATCCCTGTAATTCAGATTCTGTGCCATCCACCAATTAGTACCAATTTTAACGGTCAGGTATTTCTGATTGTCTCTTAAATCCTTTAGTGTATCCGTTTCATTAAGAGTCTTGAAAACGATTTCATTACCGTAATTATATCCTGCACTGTTTTGTGCATAAGCTTTTACGTAATAGGTAGTTGAACTGATTAAACCTTTTAAGCTGCTGATAAATGTTGTGCTTCCCGAACCATTCAGGGTAGTATCATTTGTAATGGTGGGATTTCCTGTCGTATTCCAACAAACACCTTTAGATACTATCGGGGCTCCTCCATTATCAGTTATTGTTCCGCCAGAAATAGCCGAGCTATCTGTTAATGATGAAATGACTGTTGTTGTTAATTCAGGCAATTCTGCTTTTGTCCGGAAACTTATTGTATCACCATAGGCTGTATTCAGGCTGTTTGTTGCGTAGGCTCTAACATAATATTTGGTATTTCTTGTAAGGCCGGTAATTGAGCTGACAAAAGTTCCTGTGCTTACTCCATCTGTTGTTTTTGAATTCGAGATCGTTGGTGTAATACCGGTCGACCAACATACTCCTCTTGCCATAATGGCACTTCCTCCGTCAGATAAAACATTTCCGCCACCAGAAGCTGTTGAAAATGTGATAGCACTTATGCCCGAAGTTGTAACCTGCGGCAATGCAGCAGAAGTAGTAAAAGATACCTGATTTCCATAAGCCGGACCTTTACTATTTATTGCATAGGCTCTGACAAAGTATGTTTTATTGGGTTGCAGGTTCTTCATCAGACTTGTGAATATTCCCGGACCTGTACCATTATTTGTGGAATCATTTATAATTGTCGGATTAGCCGCCAGGCCCCAGCAAATACCTCTGGCCATGACTGGGACTCCTCCGGTTGACGTAACATTTCCACCTCCGGTAGCTGAAGAATCAGTAATGGTTGTGATTATACTTGTGGTTACTTTAGGATAACCAATTAGAGTTGTAAAATTATATTCTAATCCATATCCTGTCAATCCAGCACTATTAGTGGCATAAGCCCTGTAATAATATTTAGTATTTGGTGCTAAATTTTTCAAAGTACTTGTATAAACTCCGGGACCTGTTCCAGTTTGTGTGGTGTCGCTCGTTTCGACCAAAGGATTTGGACTGGTGCTCCAGCATATTCCCCTGGCATTTACAGAGGCTCCGCCAGTCGATGTCACATTACCACCTGAATGAGCGCTGCTATCTGTAATTGAGCTGGCAACCGTTGTAATTACTTTTGGTTTGGTTGTTGCAGTGGTAAAACTTGTTTGTAAACCGTAAGATGTGCCTTCGCTATTAGTTGCATATGCCCTGACATTATAATGTGTTCCTGGAAGGAGACCTTTTTTATAACTTACAAATGCACCTATACCTATTCCATTATTAGTCGTATCATTTGCTATTGTAGGATTACTTGTTATAGCAATACAAATACCCCGAGCGATAACATTTTTACCTCCATCATAGGTGATTTCACCTCCGCAAACGACAGAACTATCCGTAACAACACCAATAGTAGAAGTAGATACAACCGGTAATGTATCTTTCAGGCATCTTACTGAAAAACTATAACCTTTGTCAAATATATCTCTGTGAACTCCGACATCAGGTAGTCCAAAACCTCTGTACCAGGCATCATTAGTTGATGCAGAAGTTGATGTCCAGAAGGTACCACTGGTACCATATTCTACGAAATCGCCACTTGTGTTTCTAAAACCACCCATAAGAACATCAAATCCGGAAGATCCTTCATCCTTTAGCTGTGTACCCTGATCAATTCCTCTCCAGCCTGTATTATCGGGATTAATGATTCCCAATTCGGTTTCCATCGTCTTCCATTCATTATCGGAAGGCAGGTGCCAATGTGTCGGACAGACGTTAATCGATGCAGTATAAAGATACAATCTTCCTAATGTGTCGCAATTTGATGTGTTGTTTTCAAAGCACCATGAATTTGCACTTGCGAAATTTAAGTTTTCGGCAAACCACCATTGCTCGCCAATTTTTATCTTTGAATAGATTTTGCTATCCCTGGAATCAGTTAAAGTACCTTTCAGATAAAATGGTAATGTTTTAAAAGTATATTCACTACCATAAGAGACTCCTTTGACATTCATTGCATAGGCTCTCAGGTAATAGGTTCTATTGGGATTTAGTCCGGACAAAGTTGCAGAAAAAGATCCTGTACCAGTTCCGATTGCAAGATGACTTCCTGTCGAAACCGGATGAGGTGTAATTCCATAACAGACCCCTCGTTCAAGGATAGTGGATCCTCCATCATCCGTCACATTACCACCAACAAATGCAGTTGTTTTGGCAAGGGAGGAAACACTTGATGTCGTTACAATTGGTTTTGTTATGGAAATAAATGATATTTCAGTACTGTATGCAGTATCATAATTATTAATTGCATAAGCTCTTGCATAATAAGTTCTATTTGTTGTTAATCCGGATAACAAAACAGTAAATGAGCCGACACCACTACCTGAAATAAATTTACCACTAAGTATGGTGGGATTATGTGTTAAGCCATAACAAATTCCTCTTTCAGTTACATTTACGCCGCCATCCGACAAAACTTTTGCGTCTATTTTTGACGAGGTCTTTGTAATGTTATAGACTGAATCAATCAATAGTTGAGGAGAATTCGTTTTAATACATCTTACAGAAAATCCCATATCTTTAGCATAATAGTATCGGTGAATTTTTTGATCAGTTGTGCCGAAACCTCTATACCAGGCTTCAGTAGCTGATGTTTCGTCCGATGTCCAGAGTGTTGCACTTGAATTTACATAATTGAAGGTACTGTTTTCAAGTCTGAATCCTCCAAATTCAATATTAAATCCAATTGGTGATCCTATTTTTAAGCGTGTTCCCTCATCTGTACCTCTCCACTCAATTTGTTCAGCCGCAATAGAATCCATTCCCAAATACCTTTCAAGAGTTTTGAATTCATTATCTCTTGGCAAATGCCAACCAAAGGGGCAACTGTTCAGAGCAGCATTCCATGTATATAGTTTTCCGAACGTATCACAATAGGCCGGGTTATTTTCATAACACCATGAATTTGCACTAGCGAAATTTAAGTTTTCTGCAAACCACCATTGATCCCCTATTTTAACAATATTATACATTTTTCCGTCTCTTGTATCTTTGATACTGTCTTCCTGGCTGGTTGGAGATGTTATAAAACTTCTTTCCATACCGTAAACAGTATCATATGCTGTTCTTGCATAGGCTCTTAGATAATATTCCGTATTAGGGGATAATCCGCTAAGGGAGCTTGTATAAATTCCTATACTTGCACCATTGCTGGTTTTGCTGTTTTTTATCGTAGGATTTGGTAATATATTCCAGCAAACTCCACGAGATAAAATGCTTGCACCGCCATCATCGGTAATATTTCCACCACTTGCAGCCGAGGTTGTTGTAATATTTACTATCGGGCTGGTTGAAATTACCGGTTTTCCAATTGAAATAAAAGATATATTATCACTATAAGCTGTATCAAATTTATTGATGGCAAAAGCCCTTACATAATATGTATTATTAGGAACCAATCCTGTAATTTTTGTATTGAAAATTCCCAAACCGCTTCCCGAGTTAATCCGGTTAGCTAATAAATCGGGATTTGGCATAATACTCCAGCATAATCCACTTGAAGACACGACATCACCACCATCATAAATGATCTCTGACTGAATTACTGCAGAGTTTCTGGTGGTTGAATCTTTAAGAATATGTGCTTCAATAATTGGTGTATTATCCCTTACACAGCGCACTGAAAAAGCCATATCCTTATCAAAATTAAACCTGTGAATAGTTGGTTCAGTTCCAAATCCCCTATACCATGCATTATCAGTTGAATAGGATGTAGAAGTCCAGTATGTGCCACTGGAATTAAGATAGAGAAATTGATCATTTGTATCCTTAAATCCACCCAATAAAATATCTAAGCCTGATGTTCCGTTTTTCTTAAGTTGATCTCCCTGATTTGTTCCTCGCCAATCTGTATTCTCAAGGACAGAAGAATTCATTCCCACTTCCGATTCAAGAATTTTCCATTCATCATCCGATGGAAGATGCCAACCCGAAGGACAAGCGTTCAGTGCAGTTTCCCAATTATATAATTTACCGAATGTTGAGGAATTTGAGGCACTGTCACCATCATAATACCACGAACCGCCAGGAGTAAAGTAATCCAGATTATCTGATAACCACCATTGATAACCTATTTTAACTATTTCATAAGATTTTCCATCTCGATTATCAATAATTGTATCGAGGGGATTTATGGGTAATGTTTCAAAAACAACCTCCTCACCATATGCTGTGTCAACATTATTAACGGCATAAGCTCTTACATGATATTCATGATTGATTTTCAATCCTGAAAGGGTTGATGTAAATCCGGCTGTACCGGTTCCTTTGGAAATTACAACAGATGAAAAATCAGGAGAAGGTAAGGAATCCCAGCAGAGGCCCTTGGATTTTATGGCTGATCCACCATCATCCAACACCGAACCCCCTATAAGAGCAGAATTCATAGTAATCGATGAGGCTTTATCCGTGAATACAGTTGGCACTGAGTTAAGCGGAGTTTTAAAAGTAATATTGTCTCCATAATATGTTCCAAAACTATTTGATGCAAATGCTCTTAAGTAATAGGTAGTGTTTTTACTTAATCCGGAAAACATCGATGCAAATGTCCCGATACTTCCGCTCAGCGATACATGGCTATTATTCACATCGGGCGAAGGAGAAGTGCTCCAGCAGAATCCGCGTGCAGTAACAATTGCACCACCATCAACAATAATTTCACCATTTGCTGTTCCTGCATAGGTTGTTAGGTTGGTAACAGTGTTGGAATATACAATGGGCGGAGAATTTCTAACACATCTGACCGAAAAACCCAAATCTTTTCCATAATTCAAACGATGAACTTTTGGTTCTGAACCAATTCCTCTGTACCATGCAGTATTTTCATCATATTCGGTCGACGTCCAAAACGTACCGCTGGATTCAATATATCCGAATGTTTGGTACGCTAATCTGAATCCCCCCAAGGAAGCATTAAAATTAAAGGTTCCCTGTTGCTTTAACTTAGTTCCTTCATCCGTACCTCTCCATTGAATTGAATCAGCTTGTAACTTATTCATTCCAAGTTTCATTTCCAGTATTATCCATTCCAAATCACTTGGAAGATGCCAGTCTGACGGACAGCTTGCATTCGCTCCTGTCCAATTATACAGTCTGCCATATTTATTTGCATAGATTGAACTGTCGTTGTTATAATACCATGAATTTCCGGTTATCCTAAAATTTAGATTTTCAGCCATCCACCATTGATATCCAATTCTAACGGCATTATATACCTGGTTATCTCTATTATCATAAACCTGGGCTACCATTACAGTATCTGAGTATATTGGATTACACGTCCCATCAGTAATCTTTGCCCTGTAAAATGCTGAACTATCAATATGCATTGTAAGAGAAACTTCAGTTTCGCCTGCTATATCCTGCCAAAGTAGTTTATCTCCTGAAACCTGCCACTGAACTGAACCTCTAACATTGTCAACATGCAATATTACAGAATCGTTCTCGTAGTGAATTTTGTTTGCTCCATTGATCAGATATTGAGCATTTAAATCAAAATTTGAATGAAATAAGAAAAGAACAAATATTAGAATGAAATATACTTTTATTGATATAGTATGCTTTGCCATGATTATTAACTATAAGGTTATTTAAGGATGATTTGTCTGTAAATTGATTCAAGATTACCATCTATATGAAGAAAATAGTATCCCTTTGATAAGTCAGAAATATCGATATCTGAAGTAATTGAAAATTCGGAATTTTTAATTACGGACTTATAAACTATTTTTCCAGATATATCAACTATAGTAACCTGAATATCTGGTGACTTCAGATTTTCAAGGCTAAGAGTAAATATACCTGAGGTAGGATTAGGAAATATTTTTACGCTGGACTCAGCTTCGTTTTCATCTATGGATGTCCCACCAATAACAGTTACAAAAACTTCGTCTGAAGCTGTACATTTATTTTCATCTGTTACCGTTACCTTAAAGTTTAGATTTCCAGGTGGTTCTGCAACGGGATTAATTACTGTGGCATTGTTCAGGTATTCCGGATAGCTCCACTGATAGGTTAAGCTGCCAGTACCGCCGGTCGCAGTTGGAGATCCACCAAGTACTGTGCTGAATCCCGCATTTATGGTAACATCAGATCCTGCATTAACTGTGAGAACTAAAGGCTGTTTTACTTTTAATTGCATTGATGTTTGAGCATTTATACCAAGTGGAAGAATAATTGTTATTATGCCAGGTAAAATGCGTTGGAGTAGGAATGATCTTCCAATTTTCATAATTAGACTTTTAATTTTGGGTTAAAGTTAAGAAACGGAGCTATGATACAAGTTAATTCTATTGTTTTTTCCACAAACACTTTAAATTTTATGACAAATTCGTTGATTGGTATTACCAAAATTTTTGTGTTTTAAACGTGTTTATCTATTAAATCCTCTGGCAATCTAAAAATTTAATATCTTTACGCATCTAATACTAATACCATGAAGAAGTATTTATTTACCTCCCTGTTTATTGTTGCTTTTTTAGTTTCATGTGGAAAAAATGATTCACTGACGAATACCGATCTTCTCACCAAAGGGCCGTGGATATTGACAACAAGCACATATAGTCCTCCCTATCCGACAAATATTGGTACAATAGTAGATTATTATGCAGTTATGCCGGCATATATCAGGGATGATCTGTTTTACTATTATTCTTCGGGTACCTATGTAAATATGGAAGGCGCCAGCAAATACAGTCCTAATAATCCTGATGTTTGGGAAATGGGTGTTTGGTCTTTCAACGATAGTGAAACCAAACTTTATAAAGGTATTATTGATTATGTCAATGAATATGAAATTCTTAAGCTTGATGGATCTCAGCTCCAAACAAGAATGTATTTTGCAGATTCACTAAGTAACATTTATTCTATTACAGAAACGTACGCTCATCCTTAGCTGAAGTTTATTTCGATTAATTAGTATTAAAAAGTTTTATGACAGTTTTTTTGTCCCGCCGGATTCTACGGAGGATGAATTTTATTTCTGATCAGTCAGGTATCCTGAGAAGGTATATCAACGAGGCTGATAACTGGGAACAACACCTGCATAATACTAAAAAGTATATTACCGAATTTATACGCAGGAATAAATTCAGGACTCTTTCTGTGCTAGGAAGCGGTTGGTTATTAGATCTGCCAATCGAATTTTTTAAGACTCATTTGGATAAGGTTTACTTTTATGATATTTTCCATCCTTCACAAATATTGCACAAGTTAAAGAATTTCAGAAGTTTTTATTTTGTAGCCGACGATATTACCGGTGGAATAATATCCCAGGTTTATAGTGTTGTAAAAGATTACAGGAAAACAGGTGTTAAAATCGAAATTGAGGATTTTTTATTTTCCGGATTTTCGCCTATTGCCGAAACTGATGGCTACATATCGTTAAATATTCTGAATCAACTTGATATTTTAATTGTTGATTATTTAAAAAATACAGATATTTACCCGGATGCTGAAATGAATATCCTTAGAGCCAAAATTCAAAAGAGCCATATTGATTCACTTCCGGCAAACAAAAGTTGTCTGATAACGGATTATGAAGAATTAATAAGTACAATGGATGATGTCCGGGTAAATAAAAAAAAACTGCTTTATACAAAATTGCCTTCCGGTAAAAATGTTTGCAAATGGAACTGGCTTTTTGATACAACAGGAACATATAATAACAATTATAAGACTACGTTTAATGTTATTGCCCTTGAAATCTAAGATTTTATGAATTCTATAGAAGATACCTATACATTGCGTGTTCAAAAATTTTCTGATGATTTGAATCAAATCAGGAAGCAACTGGCACTGATATCTTTGTTCCGGTTAATAACATTTCTACTAATTTTTTTTTCACTCTTTTATGTCGTTAGAATTAATACTATACTGGGAATTATAGCATCGTTCTTATTTACATTTTTGTTTTTTATGCAGATAAAAAGATATAACTTTTTACAGCGAAAAAGAACAATTATTTCAAATCTTAAAAAGATTAATCAGGAAGAAATTGAGACACTTGCGAATCAATATGCTCAATTTCCAAATGGTGCCGAATTTTCTGATCCTGAACATCCTTACACACACGATTTGGACATTTTTGGCGAAGGTTCGCTCTTTCAGTATCTTAACAGAACAACTACGCACAGGGGAAAAGAAAAGTTGGCATATTTGTTAGCTAATCCTTTTACTGAGACTCAGTCTATTAAAAACAATCAGGAAGCCATAAAAGATCTCTTGCCAAAACTGGATTTGCGCCAGAATTTCCGGGCAACGGGAATGCTTAACGGGGAAAATGCCGGTGATTTTTCTGATATTGAGAGTTGGCTTCAGAAAGAATTCAGGTATTATAGAAAAAAGGTTTATCATATATTGATTTATTTGTTTCCGATAATTTCAATTGGAGCGTTTGCAGCAGTCATTGTAGATTATTCATTCATTCAGAACCTTGTATTGATTTTCCTTGTACAACTCTTTGTCACATCAATGCATCTCAGATACAATAACAGAGTCAATTTTGATCTTGGAAAAAGACTTGAAACATTTCGAAAATACGACAGGCTTTTACGATATATTGAGGAAGAAGATTTTTCGTCAGTTCAGCTGACTAAAATGAAAGATTCATTGAAGTCTGGCAATGATTCTGCAAGAGTCAGGATAAATAAACTGGCGAAATTGATTGCTTCATTTGATAACAGGTTGAATCTAATTGTCGGAGTATTGCTCAATGGTTTTTTACTATGGGATATTCAATGTATGATAAGACTTGAAAAATGGAAATCAGAAAACAGGAACAAAGTACGGGAGTGGATTGAAACACTTGGTGATTTTGATGTTCTGTGTAGTCTTGCAAACTATGGTTATAACAATCCGGGATTTGATTTTCCCGAACCCGATGCAACTATTATTATCGATTTTAAGGAAGCAGGCCATCCTTTAATTCATAGAGATGAGAGAGTTAATAACGACATTATACTCTCGAATACGGGAGAATTTATCATTGTCACCGGGGCAAATATGGCGGGCAAAAGTACTTTTCTGCGAACAGTGGCTATCAACCTGTTACTTTCTATGATTGGAGCTCCCATTTGTGCAAAGCATGCCAGATTTAGGCCTCTTCAGATTTTCAGTAGCATGCGAACCAGTGATTCTCTGCAAAAAAATGAATCCTACTTCTTTGCTGAACTTAAACGACTGAAGGAACTTATTGACAGGTTACGGGCAGGAGAAACACTCTTTGTTGTTCTTGATGAAATATTGAAAGGAACAAATTCAACCGACAAACAAAAAGGTTCACGGGCTATTCTCAGACAAATAGTTAAATTAAACGGTACGGGACTTATTGCCACGCATGATCTTGATTTGGCAGCCATGGAAAAAGAACTGCCTCAACATTTAAAAAACAAGTGCTTTGAAATTGAAATAAACGGCGCTGAGATTTTTTTCGATTACAAGCTGTATGAAGGGGTGACGCAAAAAATGAATGCATCCCTTTTAATGAAACAAATGGGTATTTTGATTGAAAATTGAGAAACCATGAAAAAGAAATTTATTGAATTAAAGTTATTTATACTGTTAATCTTAGTATTACCTGATTTTTGTGTTTTTTCTCAGAATTCATTGTTATGGAGAATATCAGATATAAAAAACAATAATTCATATTTATACGGAACCATTCACCTGAAAGATAAACGTGTATTTGCATATGCCGATACGGTAGTGGGTTGTTTGAAAACCTGTGATAAGCTGGCATTGGAACTTGATTTAAATCCAATGAATATGCTTCAGTATTCCAATATGCTGTTTCTACCGGGTGATAGTACCCTGAAAGATATATTCACAACTAAGGATTATGACACCATTGATAAAGTAGTAGAAAAAATTACCGGGATGAAATTTGTATTCTTTGAAAGATTTAAGCCTGTGGCATTACTGTCTGTGGTTATGGAAAATATGCTTCCGGGCGATATGGAGGTCACTCTCGATGAATATATCTACCAAAAGGGTACTGAGATGCACAAAGAAGTCGTTGGACTCGAAACGTTTGACGAACAATTTAAATTATTGGAATCTATACCGTTGGCGAGTTTAGTTGATTTTTTGAAACATCCGGAGAAAACGATCTCTGATTTGGATTCAATGGTTTGCGACTATCGTAAATCAAAATTGAATGAATTGCTTCGATCGATGCAGGAAGATGAAACAATGGTTAGTCTTAAAAATGAATTCCTGGATGAAAGAAATATAAGAATGGCAGCTAAAATTGACAGCCTGCTAACGGATAACACGTTTATGATTGCAGTAGGGGCAGGACATCTTCCCGGTGAAAAGGGACTAATCAATCTCTTAAAACAAAAAGGGTATACTCTTTCGCCTGTTAAACTTGAAAATCCTGTAGAATTGAAGTGCAATTGAGCATTCTTTTCTTATTCATTATCTGAACATGTGAGCAATTTTGGAGTATTTATAAGATCATATCTGAACCTGTAATTCCGGTGACAACTAATTTCGGATTTTACTTTTTTACGGCTTTTGCATATCTTTATCCTATATGCAACCGGATGTTTATGATTTTTTTTATAAAACATTTAACGCGCTAAGCCATGACTGACAATCAGGATCAACTAAATCACTTTCAGAAAAAACTCGATGAGTTGTTGAAAAGACAATCTGAATTCCAACAAGAGATTGACTCGTTGGCAAAAGAGATCAGAAAGCTAACATCCACTTCAAAACCAGAACCTGATAAAGCCGGTGCTCCGGTGGAACATTCAAACGAAAAAATATCTAAAGATTCAACTGATTTTATTTCCAATACAACAGGTTATCATCAGGAATCAGATGTGAATATTAATACCGATGAAACAAAGAATAAGCCCGATGAAAACAAATCGGATATAGAAAATTTTATTGGTGAGAATCTTGCCAATAAAATTGGAATTATAATAACAGTTATTGGAGTAGCCATAGGAGTTAAATTTGCCATCAATCACCAGCTGATTAATCCCGTGGTAAGAATTATTCTTGGTTATCTCGGAGGCTTTATTTTATTGGGGTTTGCCATTAAATTTAAAGAAAGTTATAAAAATTACAGCTCAGTGTTACTTAGCGGTTCTTTGGCTATCGTATATTTTATTACCTATGCGGCCTATGATTTTTATGTCCTTATACCCCAATCTCTCACTTACGCTCTGATGTTATTTTTTACGGTTTTTGCCGTAATAGCATCCTTTCATTATAACAAGCAGGTAATCGCTTTAATCGGATTGGTTGGTTCTTATGCAATCCCTTTTTTGCTGGGGTTTGGTTATCATAACCATAACTTTCTGTTTAGCTATATTACCATTATAAATGCAGGAATTCTTGTCATCGCGGTAAAAAAGAACTGGAAACTGCTCTATTTTTCAGCATTCATTATTACCTGGCTTATATATTATTTCTGGTTTGTGTTCGACTTTAATATTTCAGATAATTTTGGAAGTTCACTTTTATTTCTCTCCATCTATTATATCATTTTTTACCTTATTTTTCTTGCCTATAAATTTTTTAAAAGTGAAAATTTTGATGCTGTCGATGTATTGATTCTTTTGGCCAACTCATCTATATACTTTGGAATCGGAATCCGGATATTAGATTTGCATCCTATAGGAAAAAATTACCTTGGGCTTTTTGCCGTTATCAATGCATTAATTCATTTTATTGTAAGTGTTATTATTTACCGGAATAAACTTGCTGACAGAAATCTGTTTTACTTTGTTGCAGGTTTAGTACTGGTATTTATCACCATTGCTATTCCAATTCAACTAAACGGTAATTGGGTAACTCTGCTGTGGACGGGAGAAGCGGTTGTGCTCTTTTGGGTTGGAAGAGGGAGAAAAATTCCTTTTTACGAATATCTGGCCTATCCGTTAATGATTCTTGCCTTTTTCAGTATTTTGCAGGACTGGTCGGTGGCTTATATCAATTACAATCCTGAAATAACCGTTTCCGGATTAACTCCCTTTCTGAATATTAATTTTTTGTTTTCACTGATTTTCATCGGGGCATTTTCATTGATTAACTATGTAAACAGCTCAAAGGGATATAATCCTGAACCAGGAAGTCAATCAGAATTAATGAAAATTTTTAAAACAATTATTCCTGCCATTCTTATTATTTCTGTTTATTATTCCATCAGGCTGGAAATTGCCCAACAGTTGAATCAACTTCATTCCCAAATTCTTCACAATCCAACAGGGAATGATTACGGTTATCTGAGCCACGATTTAAAGAAATTTAAGACGATTTGGTTGCTCAACTATTCTTTATTTTTCGCATCTGCACTTTCAGTAATCAATCTCCTTAAAATAAAAAGCAAATCTTTACTAGTTGTGAATCTTGTAATTAATAGTTTTCTTTTGTTGGTTTTTCTAACGCAGGGTCTCTATGTTTTGAGTGATCTTCGCGAAAGTTATCTGGACAACAGAATGGCCGAATTATTAACCAAGGGCAGTATTCATCTTTTAATTCGATACATAACCTATGTGTTTTCTGGTTTGACATTATATATTAGTCTGTTGCTTGTAAAAAAAGATGTAATTGATAAGAAATATAAAATAGCTTTCGATCTGATGTTTCATTTGTTCATAATATGGGTGGCAAGCAGCGAAGTGATAACCTGGATGGACATATATCATTCCAGGCAAAGTTATAAATTCGGGTTAAGCATACTTTGGGGCTTGTACTCATTGGGCCTGATTTCTCTGGGTATCTGGAAAAGAAAAAAATACCTCAGGGTAGGGGCGATTATTTTATTTGGTGTTACCCTGTTAAAGCTTTTCTTTTATGATATTTCACATATGAGTTTATTGCTTAAAACGATTATTTTCATATCCCTTGGCATCTTGCTGTTAATCATTTCATTCCTTTATAATAAATACAAACATATTATTGTTGACGAATCTGATGCCTAATTGCCTGATATTTATTCTTTTAATACATAGTTTGGCTTGTCCTGTTAATGGATTACTTTTCTTTACATAATCCTGCTTTTTTTTACTTTTTTGTAACCTTGCTTCAGTACCAGACACTGTCTCTACCAATTTTCCTATACCCCTATTTCATTATTCCCTCTTCTCCCTGTCCTTGTCATTTTATTTATATTTATTCTAAATTATTTTTCTCTTTTATCATCATGCCTTATCTTTGCATCCTGAATTAAAAAAAACAGAAATGGCTTATAATCTTTTAAAAGGAAAGAAAGGGATCATCTTTGGAGCCCTGAATGAGCAATCTATTGCATGGCAGATTGCCTTAAAAGCACATGAGGAAGGCGCCCTACTTGTACTTACCAATACGGCAGTAGCTATGAGGTTAGGTACAACCCACAAACTCGGAGAAATTTGCAATGCAGAAGTTATTCCGGCAGATGCAACAAATACAGAGGATCTTGAAAATTTATTAAAAAAATCCATGGAGATTTTTGGCGGGAAGATTGATTTTATTTTACATTCCATTGGTATGTCGCCAAATGTGCGAAAAGATTTACCTTATGATGCCCTTAATTATGATTATTTTCTTAAAACCCTGGATATTTCTGCTCTTTCCTTTCATAAAATATTACTATTGGCCCGTAAGCTTGATGCAATTAAGGAATGGGGTTCTGTCGTTGCATTATCCTATGTTGCAGCGCAAAGAACCCTGGATAAGTACAATGATATGGGTGATGCCAAAGCCCTGCTTGAATCCATCGCAAGAAGTTTCGGATATATTTACGGAAAAGATAAAAAGATCCGGATTAATACGGTAAGTCAGTCACCTACCATGACAACTGCAGGTTCAGGAGTGAAAGGGATTGATTCGCTGATTGATTTTACAGAAAGAATGTCACCTTTGGGAAATGCTTCTGCCGATGATTGTGCCAATTATGTGATTACCCTGTTCTCCGATCTTACGAAGAAGGTAACTATGCAAAACCTATATCACGATGGGGGATTCTCGAGTATGGGTATGAGCGAGAGAGCTATGCGACAATATGATAAAAGTTTCAAAGATTGCCCCTGAAACTAAAAAAATTATAAGACAGCAGATAATGCCTGTTAAAAATAAAGATAAAGCATCAGAGCATTTTCCCTTTTTAATTCTGATGCATTCCTATTCCTCCGAAATATCAATTAACCATTTGCGATAGACTGAAAAAATTTTCGATTTCGATAGGAATCCAATATATTTTCCATTATTGATAACCGGCAGATTCCAGGCATTATTCTCTTCGAATTTTTGCATGACTTCTTCCATCGATTCATCGGGAGATACAAATGTGGGCGGCAAAACCATAATATCACGAACATAAGTGGTTTCGTACATATCCACATTAAACATGATATGTCTGATATTGTCCAGATTTACTATTCCAACTAACATCCCGGACTTATTTATCACCGGGAACATGTTTCGTTTCGATTTGGCAATAACTTTAGTCAGCTCAGTTAGAGTGTTATCCGGGGTAACCGAAACAAAATCTGTTTCGATTACTTTTTTCATTTCCAAAAGCGTAAGTATAGCTTTGTCCTTATGGTGTGTTATCAATTCACCCCTTTTTGCCAGTCTGGTGGCATAAATTGAATGAGGTTCAAAATATTTAATGGTAATGTAAGATATTGTTGAGGTAATGATTAACGGGATAAACAAAGCATACCCCCCGGTTATCTCTGCAATCAGAAAGATAGCCGTTAAGGGTGCATGCATCACCCCGGCCATCACGCCGGCCATTCCTGTAAGTGCAAAGTTTCTTTCTGATACATGGATGAAATTGAACAAATTAAGAATTCTCGAAACAAAAAATCCTGCCACACCCCCTAAAAACAAAGATGGAGCAAATATCCCTCCAACTCCGCCACTACCGGTTGTGACAGATGTGGCAACTACCTTAAAAAACAGAATGAGGGCCAGAAACAGCGCGATAAGCCAGAAATTATCCCTAAACCGATAAAAGAAACTGTGATTCGTGAGTTCACTGGTATTACCGTTTAGCAATGAATTTAATGAATTATAACCTTCACCATATAATGGAGGTAAAATCAATATCAGTATTCCAAGGGCTAATCCGCCGATTACAATTTTATTTACCGGACTTTTTATTTGTTGAAAAAATTCCTCAATTTTAATCGTTCCTCGTGTGAAATAAACAGAAAGCAAACCTGTAAAAATTCCCAGCAGGATATAAAAGGGAATATTTTTTAATAAAAACGGATCATCCATAGCAAATGTAAAAATTACATCCTTGCCAAGGAACAGGTAAGATACAGTTGCCCCTGTTACAGCTGATATCAGCAAAGGAATGAGAGACCACATCGTTAAATCAAGCATTAAAACTTCCAATCCGAAGATAACAGCGGCAATCGGAGCTTTGAATATTCCTGCAAGCGCTCCTGCTGCGCCACATCCAACAAGAATGGTCATGGTTTTGTAATTCAATTTAAAGATTCTTCCGAGGTTTGATCCAATAGAAGAGCCGGTAAGCACAATAGGTGCTTCCAAACCAACTGAACCGCCAAATCCAACGGTGAGTGTACCTGCAATTAAAGAAGTGTAATTATTGTGACTTTTAATCTTGCCATTTTTCTTCGAAATTGCATACAATATGCGTGTAACCCCATGACCGATATTGTCCTTAACAAAGTATCGTACAAACAGTACTGTAAGTGAAATACCTATTAACGGATAGGCAAGATATAAGGGATTGATATTTTCAATACTCGCTTCATGTGTGAGTAATTTATGAATAGTATAAACAGCATTTTTCAGGATTACAGCTGCCAAACTGCTGATTATTCCTATAAAAAAACTTAGAATATAAACAAACTGTTTGTGTGGGATATGCTTGTCTCTCCATTCAAGAAACCGGGTTAACAATAAGCTCAGATTAGTCATTTCTTTCTCTCGTGCAGAATTCCTTAAAATTTTATTTTTTTAAATTAAAGCTCCAAAGTTAATATTAAGAGAAGGGAATAAAAAAATATCTGTCGAATTATATTCCACTGGTTGATAAAAACCAGAAAATTAATGCCCATTCTGAGCAGATGTAACTAATTTTACATGAACGTAATATTTATCTATTGAGCCATTTAAATAAAATTGATAGTCAAATATGAAATCGAGCGAAAATCCGTTATAAATGCATAATTAATTTATTCTGTCTTGATAAAGAAAATACTATATATATTTTTATTTCTGAACAACTACTACGGGATTAGTTCCGGACAAGGTGTTTCTGATCAACCTGGTATGCCTGTCATTTATAAAGTAACAGTTGATCCGGAGACCGGAAATGACTCAATCATCTGGTATCCTGTAAATGATACCCTTGTAGATTATTATGCAGTTTGTTATTCTATTATTACCAATCCGGCCTACCCCTTCATTTTAAGCCATCCCATTGCGTATATTTCCCCCGATACAAATTTTTATGTTAATACAAATTCCGAATCCGGGGTACATTCATTAGGTTATTCTGTTCTGGCTGTTCATATCAGAAGTGACAGCACCAGGGTGCAGAGCCTTTATGATTATCCTGACAGTACCGTATTCTTATCGGCATCTTTTGATTCCTGCTCTTCAAATGTAACGTTAAGCTGGAATGCTTACAACAAATGGAAGGGTAATATAGCAGCATACAGGATATACCAGGTGGCAGGTGGTTCTGCACCGCAGGTGATGGGGATCATTGCGATTGAATCAATAACAACATTTAAAGTGGATGTAAGTCAGTACGCAAACGAAGACATTGGTTATTTTGTCGAAACAATTCATACGGACAGTGTACGTACTTCGAGATCAAACATGGCTACCATTTATTCCGGAATGTTGAAAATTCCGGATTATATTGTTGCCAGTTCAGTAAAACCCGAAGGGAATAATACGGTTCAAATTAGTTTTCAGGTAGATGCCTCTTCAAGACTAACTGAATATCAGCTTTGGCGATCATCAGAACTGAATGGAACATATGAGTTATTGTCTGAAATCAACACATCAGATTCTTTTATCAATGCAGAAGATCATTTCGATTATAATGCAGTAGTCTATTATTATAAACTTTCTGTCCTGAATAAATGTTCAGAAGTTAGCCAAACATCGAATATAGTAAATAATATCAGGCTTAACGTTTTAAATCAGGGGATGAAAAATCAGCTTTCCTGGAATCCTGTGGAAGACTGGCCCGGTGAGACAGACAGGTACATTTTATACCGGAAGGTTGGAAATTCGGACCAGATCGATTCTATCGTAATGGGAACAAATCTTACTTATTCTGACGATGTGTCTTCGTTTTTCTCTACAAGTTCAGTTTCATCCGGCGAGTTCTGTTACCATATCAAGGCTATTGAAAAGAATAATCCGTATACGCAAAATAGCATTACTTATTCAAATGAAGCCTGCATTCGTTTAACTCCTGACATCAGGATGCCAAATGTTTTCATTCCCAATAATCCAGCTGGCGAAAATGATGCGTTAAGACCCGTTTTTCTTTTTGAACCCTTATATTACGATCTGATAATCTACAACAGATGGGGAAATTTAATTTGGCAGGGTAGAGGTCCCTGGAACGGTACTTCAAATAATAAGCAGATTTCTGAAGGAGTATATGCTTACCAGCTAACTGTACATTATCCTGACAATACATATACCAAAACAGGCTACGTTACGATTTTATATCGTTAATTTTCATAAATGAGTGAAGGCAGTGAGGCTATAATTCATTAACTTTGTAAAAGTAACAGGTAAGTTTAAAAGTTTCATGAGCAGCACTCCATCGGTTGAAGAAATTGAAATAAAACGGGAATTCAATGACATGCTTGCGAATTGCACCCGTTGTAATAAGAGAGGCGACAAAACTCTTATCAGGAAGGCCTTTAAGGTTGCCGAAGAGGCTCACAAGGGAATGAAACGAAAATCTGGTGAACCTTATATTTTTCATCCTATTGCAGTTGCAAAAATAGTTACCCAGGAAATGGGACTTGGTGTCACTTCTATCTGTTGTGCACTTTTACACGATGTGGTTGAAGATTCTGAATATACTATTGAGGACCTTGAAAATCTGTTTAATCCAAAAATTGCTTCTATCGTTGACGGATTGACAAAAATTAAAGGCGTATTCGACAGCAATTCGTCCTTTCAAGCCGAAAACTTCAGAAAAATGTTGCTCACCCTGTCAGATGATGTCAGGGTCATTTTGATTAAACTGGCAGACAGGTTACACAATATGCGAACGCTGAGTTCTCTTGCCCCTTTGAAACAAATGAAAATCTCGGCTGAAACATTGTATCTGTTCGCTCCGCTCGCCCATCGTATGGGTTTTTATGCCATCAAAACCGAACTCGAGGATTTAAGTCTGAAATACAGGTATCCGGAAATTTATGAGGAACTTGAATTTAAGATCAAAAGCCAGGAAAAAGACCGGCTTGCATTCATCGAAGAGTTTTCAAAACCTATAAAAGAACAGCTTACCAGGAACAATATTTATTTTGAAATCAGTGGCAGGCATAAATCCATTTACTCCATCTGGCACAAGATGCAAACAAAAGATGTACCGTTTGAGGAAATTTATGATTTGATGGCCATTAGAATTATTTTTGATCCAACGGAAGATATTCCTGAAAAAACCCAGTGCTGGAATATATATTCCATCATTACAGATATTTACATGCCTAAACCCGAGCGTATCAGAGATTGGGTAAGTACACCCAAAGGTAATGGCTACGAAGCTTTACACGCCACCGTTATGGGACCAAACGGCAACTGGGTGGAAGTGCAAATAAGATCGCGCAGGATGGATGAGATTGCCGAGCGGGGATTTGCTGCACACTGGAAATATAAAAGCGAAGAATCGCAGGAAAGTGAGCTTGACAAATGGCTCAAACAGATTCGTGAGTTACTTGACTCACCTCAGATTGATGCACTTGAGTTTCTTGATGACTTTAAACTGAACCTGTTTACAACCGAAATATTTTTATTCACACCCAAGGGGGATATCAAGAAAATGCCGCTTGGCTCCACAGCGCTCGATTTTGCATACGAAATTCATACGGAGATTGGACATAAGGCAATTGGTGCGAAAGTGAATCATAAACTTGTTCCTCTCAATTATATCCTAAAAAGTGGCGACCAGATAGAGGTCATCACATCTGATAAATATCATTCTCGTAAAGAGTGGCTTACGAGGGTAATAACTGCAAAAGCCAAGGCAGCAATTAAATCAGCCATAAAATCGGAGACTAAAAACAGGATTGAAAAAGGAAAACAGATACTGGAGCTTGAACTGAAAAAAATGAAACTCCGGCCATCATCAAGAATTTTTAAGAAATTACTTCCGGAATATGAAGTAACCTCTAAAGATGAATTATACAGCAAATTAGGGAGCGGGATAATTCATCTGGATGAATTATCAAAGGTTTTAAAAAAGAATACCAAAAAGAAATTTATTAATTACTGGAGTCTTCAATTTTCAAGATCGGCACAAAAAAATGCTAAACCTGTAATTGCAGGATCCAATATGCCCAAATTTGATTACAAAAATCCACTGCTTTTAAAAGAAAACATCGAAAGAGCGCAGCCTGAATATACCATTGCCTCTTGTTGTAAACCAATTCCCGGGGATGATGTGCTGGGATATTTCGACCCTGACAATGATACTATTGTCATACATAAAACCAAATGTTCGAATGCTGTTAAGATATCTTCCAGTCAGAATGAATTGCTGGTTCCGGTTAAGTGGACCACGCACAAAGTTCTTTCATTCCTGATTAAAATTGCTATTTCAGGAACCGACCGGTTTGGTATTTATAACGATATAACCACGATCATTACGAAGGAACTGAGTGTTAATATGCGTAATATAAGCATATCGGGTCATGATGGAATATGGGATGGTACCATCGATTTATATGTGCACAACACCAAAGACCTCAACAATCTTCTCATGAATCTCAGCAAAATAAAAGGAGTTGAGACAGTTAACCGGGTGGAAAATTTGAAATAATTCCTCCGGTATTCATTTCCGAAAACTAAAATCTGATAGTTTTTTTTCATTTGAGTGTTCAAAAATCTTTTTTTAATTTTGAAATCAATACTTTATGCGAATTGAAATCTGTGAACCCAGATATAATATTTGTAGAAATAAAACTACCTGATTTACCGGAGGTGAAAAAAATTTACGACTGGTATATCGAAAATTCTACAGCTACTTTTCATACCGGCCCCATATCTTTAGATCATCTGAATGATTTTGTGTATATTGATCACCCGTTGTATAAGTCTTATCTAATATACTCTAATGATGAAATTGCCGGGTATTGCCTGCTTACCAATTATAAGAAACGACAAGCCTATGATAGGACCGCTGAAATTACCGTTTATCTTAAACCTGAATTTTGTGGTAAAGGAATCGGAAAAACAGCACTGAAACACCTTGAAAAAACAGCTAAAGAAGAAGGGCTAAAAAACCTCATCGGAATTATTACCGGGGAGAATACCCCAAGTATTGTACTGTTTGAAAAAGCCGGCTATACCAAATGTGCACACTTTAAAAATGTAGGTGAGAAATTTAATAGGGTGTTGGATGTAGTAGCCTATCAAAAGGAAATTTAAACCTTAACCTGATCTGCTTTTTAGAGGAAATTGCATCAGATAATCATTGATAATCACTACTGACCGACTAAATGCTTTTATAATCTTTATACATTTTATTTTGTAGAACCTCTACGAGGTATCACTGCCTTTGGGGTTATTTTTTTCTACAATTCCTAATCCGCTACGCGGAAATTCTCCGTAGAGCCTGTCCCGCTATAAAGCGGGAAAATAAAGTGTTGTAATAAAGCAATAAAGTAAAGATCCTATTCCACGTAGTGGATAAACAAATAATTTAGTCGGACATTACTGATTGATAATATAATAATGGCTGTATTTTTCAGAGTATTTGCGGGATCAAAGTATTATGAATACCGGTAATACGGGGCAGACAATTTTTTGCTCAGAAAACACACAAATAATATTTATCCATTTGCCATAAATAAAAAAGTTAACTATCGAATTTGCTCTTCGTATTTATGAGATAGTAATTTAGGGTAAACTCATCTACTTTTTAGGGAGTTTTTTTTCACAATCTGGAAAAAATAGATATATTTATATTCTAAAAACCTGAACCTATGGAATTCTCATTTGATACCTGGTGGCATGCAATGAGCAGCCCCGAAAAATTATATTGGTTGGTTGCTGTTCCCTTTATGGTGGTATTTATTGTACAATTAATCCTAACTTTTTTTGGCGGAGATGTGGATCACATTGCTGATGCAGCAGACCATGATGTATCGTTTGAACATGATCAAGGTATTGGATTTCAATTCCTGAGTATTAAAAACCTGGTTGGCTTTTTTGCTATTTTCGGATGGACAGGTATAGCCTTGCTTCATGGGGGTAAAAATATCGGAATTACTATTGTAATTTCTGTAATAGCAGGTTTGACAATGATGGTTATTATGGCCTCTCTAATGTATTATCTTGGGAAACTTACTGAAGACACTACGTTAAATTTAATGAATGCAATCGGAAAAATTGGCACAGTATATCTCCACATTCCATCCAGGAGGAATGGCATGGGTAAAGTTCAGGTGAATGTTCAGGGATTTCAGACGCTTGATGCAATTACAGATGATATTGAAGAAATTAAAACCGGTGCGGTTATTGAAGTGATTAATGTTATTAATAATGAAATATTACTTGTGAAAAAACAATAAAACCTTACAAAAAATGGAACAATATTTAGTTTTGGTGGTCACGTTGGCCATATTGTTTGTATTTATTTTAATTGTCACTTTTCTTAGACGCTACAAAAGATGTCCCTCTGACCGTATCCTGGTAATTTATGGAAAAGTAGGTAAAAGTAAGGAGGCTGAATCCCTTTCATCGAGGTGCATTCATGGAGGTGCAGCTTTTATATGGCCCGTGATACAAGACTATGTTTTTTTGGATTTAACCCCCATTTCAATTGAAATAAACCTGAAAAATGCGCTAAGCAAGCAAAATATCAGGGTAGATGTACCTTCGATATTTACCGTAGGTATTACCACTGAGCCCGGTGTAATGACCAATGCAGCCGAAAGACTGCTCGGATTGACTCAACAGGAAATCAGTAATTTAGCAAAAGATATTATATTCGGCCAATTACGTTTAGTGGTCGCCACAATGGATATCGAAGAAATTAATAGTAACAGGGATCTGTTTTTAGATGCCGTTTCCAGAAATGTGGAGGCTGAATTAAAAAAAGTCGGATTAAAATTGATAAATGTTAATGTTACCGATATTAACGATGAATCAGGTTATATTGAAGCTTTAGGAAAAGAAGCTGCTGCCAAAGCTATTAACGACGCGAAAAAAAGTGTGGCAGAGAAAAATCGCGATGGTTCCATTGGAGAAGCGAATGCCATGAAAGATCAGAGAATTCAGGTAGCATCCGCCAATGCCAATGCCGTTTCCGGTGAAAACGATGCATTAATTCAGATAGCCAATTCAAATGCCACCAGAAGAGAAAGAGAAGCGGAGGCTGAAAGAAAAGCCGTGGCTGCCGAAAAAGTGAGCCAGGCAAAGGCACTCGAAGAAGCATATGCTGCCGAAAAAGAAGCTGAGATGAGTCGTTCGGAAAAAGAAAAAGCCACCCAGATAGCTGATATAATCATTCCTACACAAATTGACAAACAAAAAATTGAAATTGCTGCTGAAGCGATAGCTGAACAAACCAGGAGGCATGCAAAGGGAGATGCGGATGCCATCTATATGAAAATGGAAGCTCAGGCTAAAGGATTATATGAAATACTGAGTATGCAGGCTAATGGTTTTGAGAAACTTGTTAAAGCAGCAAGTAATGATCCTCAAAAGGCTGTGATGATGATGATCGTTGATAAATTGCCGGATCTGGTTAAAATTCAGGTTGAAGCAATTAAGAACCTTAAAATTGACAAGGTAACGGTTTGGGATACGGGAGGTAAGGACGGGAAAAGCTCTTCTACTGCAAATTTCTTTTCAAGTATGATGAGTGCGTTACCGCCCCTACAGGATTTATTTAAACAGGCCGGTATGGAACTTCCAGATTTTTTGAAAGGAAATCCTTCAGACAAGGAAGACAATAAAACCAAGTTGGAAAAAGCTGAAACAAAGACAGAGAAAAAAGATAACCAACCGAATAAAGAATCGGGGAAGAAATAGTTAACACAAAAATATTTACGATTAGTTCAATAAAGTGATGCAAATTGTGCATTCTGATATTCTTGCAATGCCTGGGTTTTTATGTAACTATAATGAAATTTATTGCTTATGATTCCTTACCATTACATTTAATGTTAACAGGAGTGCAATCCATGATTTTGCAGCCGGATCAATTCTTATTATTCCAAAAGAAATTTGAATGCCATTATGTTACAAATAAAAAAATTGACAGCCACTAATTTTTTTTTAACGATTAATTCCTAAATGATGAAATATTTTTTTACTCTGACAGCAGTACTTTATTTATTCCTGCAAGGTTGTTCAGCACAAACTGAAAAGGATACTTTCTTTCCTGACGGAACCATCATTCCTGACTGGTTTTCGGATACAACAAAAGTTCAATTATCCGGACTGGGTAAAGCCTATGTGATTACAGATTTTGGGGCTGTAGACGATAGTTTAATTTTGCAAACCGGTGCTATACAAAATGCCATTAACGATGCATATAAACAGGGTGGGGGTGTTGTTATAATTCCGAAAGGTATCTATTTAAGTGGGGCATTATTTTTTAAACCCAAGACACACCTGTATCTATCGGAAGGAGCGGTTCTGAAAGGATCCGACAACATTGCTGACTATCCCATGATGCCCTCAAGAATGGAAGGTCAGAACATTGAATATTTTCCTGCCCTGGTAAATGCATACGGTGTAAATGGTTTCACAATTTCGGGCAAGGGCACCATTGATGGAAACGGACTTAAATTCTGGCAAGCTTTCTGGGCATGCAGAGATTCAAATAAAAACTGTACCAATCTGGAAGTTTCCAGACCAAAACTGATCTTTATTTGGAATTGCAATAATGTTCAAATACAAGATGTTAAGCTTCAGAATGCAGGTTTCTGGACAAGCCACTATTACAAATGTAATTATGTAAAACTGTTAAATCTCAATATTTTTTCTCCCGCAAGCCCGGTAAAAGCCCCAAGTACAGATGCTGTAGATATCGATGCATGCACAAATATTTTAATTAAAGGATGTTATATGTCGGTAAACGATGATGCTATTGCACTAAAGGGCGGAAAGGGTCCATGGGCAGATACCGACACTGCTAATGGTGAAAATTTGAATATTATTATAGAAGATTGTGAATTTGGCTTTTGTCACTCGGCTCTGACATGCGGCAGCGAGTCTATTCACGATAGAAATATTCTGATGCGAAATTGCATTATTAGAGATGCCATGCGGGTATTATGGTTAAAAATGAGACCGGATACTCCGCAGAAATACGAATATATTACGATTGAAAATATTAAAGGAGAAGCATACAGTCTTATTTTTATCAAACCCTGGCGGCAGTTTTTCGATTTAAAAGGCAGAAAAGATATACCTCTCTCATATTCCGATAATATTGTGTTAAGAAATATTGATTTGAAATGCAGCATATTATTCGATGTTGAAATTAGCAAATACGACAGGTTAAGTAATTTCACTTTTGAGAATTTGAACATCGTGGCCAGGAAAGGCGATATTAACAAAAACCTGGTCAATAACTTTACGATAAAAAACGTAAAAGTAAATCATGTGATGCTTGAGGAAACGGAATAATAAAACCTTGGCATATATCAGGGAAATAATACATATTATTCAACGTAAGTAAACATAAACTCCAGGAAATCTTAATTCTTCAGCAGTTCTCTGGCGTTCTCTTTTGCGGCTTCGGTTAACTCTTTTCCACTTAACATTTTAGCAATTTCCAGATGCCTTTCATCCGGTGTAAGAAGTTTGATAAGAGTCCGAGTGTTTTGAACATCTTCGGTTTTATATACCAGGTAATGATAATCTCCTTTACTGGCAACCTGGGGCAGGTGGGTGATGTTTATAACCTGCATTCCCCTGGACATGTTCTTAATTATGTTTCCCACCTTATCGGCAATTTCGCCGGAAACTCCGGTATCTATTTCATCGAAGATTATGGTGGGTAAACCCATTGAATCTGAGATAAGAGATTTTATTGCCAGCATAAATCGTGATAATTCCCCTCCTGAAGCGATTTTTGATATTTCCAGGGGTTGCGTATTTTTATTGGCGCTGAAAAGAAACTGGATAAAATCCTTTCCATGAGGAGTAAAATCTTCAAGAATTTTGTGCTGAAGGATGTAAGTTGCGTTCGGAATTCCAAGATCCTGCAAAATGCCTGTTACTTTTTTCTGGATTTCCGGAAATTTTAAGGTTCGTTCAGAGGTGATTTTTTTTGCCTTGGTTTCAAGTTGCTCTTTCGCTTGTGCAACTTTTTTTGCCAATTCTTCTAACCTGAAATCGATGTTGGAGATATCAGTGAGCTTCATTTTCAGATTGCTCTCTAATTCCAGCAATTCATTTACCGTATTCACATGATGTTTTTGCATCAGCGAGTATATTAAATCCAATCGATTATTCACATATTCCAAACGATCAGGATCATCTGTAATACGGTTATTCAGATTTTCTAATTCTGTATAAATATCTTTTAGTTCAATATAAATACTATCAATTCGTTGAGCAACCATATCGGTTTCGGGTAAAAACTTTATTAAGCGGGTAACATTCGATTGCAACATTCTGAATCTGGAGATTAAACCGTTTTCATCTTCTCCAATTAAATCGGAAGATTCCAACAGGTTTGATTTAATTTCAACCGCATGCGTAAGCTGCTCCTGATCAAGTTCAAGATGTTCCTGTTCATTTACCTGCAGTTTGGCTTCTGCCAGCTGGTTATACTGGAACTGGAAGTAGTCAAAATCGGCTTTATTTTTTTCAGCATCCGAAATAATATCATTATATTCCTGCAGCAATTTCCTGTATTGATGGTAAGAATTTTTATAATCTTCCAGCAATACCTGGTGATTCCCATAATTATCAATCACTTTTAGTTGAAAAATGCTATCGTTCAGCGCCAGATTTTCGTGCTGGGAATGAATATCTATAAGCTTTATGGTCAGGCTCCCGAGAATATCAAGAGTAACGGGTGTATCATTGATAAAAGCACGCGATTTACCATTTGCGCCAATTTCTCTCCGGATAATCGTATGATTATCATATTCAAGATCATTTTCTTTAAAAAAGGGATCAAGATGGTAATCGGTAATATTAAAAACCCCTTCTACAACGCATTTTTTTGAATTATCCTGCAAGACGGTTGTATCTGCTCTCTTTCCCAATATCAGCGAAAGCGCTCCCATTAATATTGATTTTCCTGCACCCGTCTCTCCCGTAATTATCGATAGACCTTTGTTAAAATCGATCTTTAGGTTATCGATCAATGCATAATTATCTATATATAATGATTTTAGCATCTGACAGACAAATAGGTTTCCTGCGTCTAAAATTAACTAAAAAGAAATAAATCAGGCTTAAAATCATGGCATTAAATATGAAAAGGTTTTAAACAATTCGGGTGCAGGCATATAGAATTAATATTCCGGCAGACGAATAATGCGAATGAGGCACTTAGGGAAAGATAGAATTACTTTACTATTTGTTCGTATTTAGTACTATGCGAGGGATCTAATTCGGATAGCAATGTAAAAACCCTGGTTTTTTCATCCTGGAAGGATTCTTTAAAAATATTTACCAGCTCATCAGATTTAGCGTCGAGCACCACGTGTAAATAATACATAAAAGGATCAGGTTTTTCGCGTGAAACTTTTTGTAGCAGTTGAAGATCTGTTGCTATGTCGGCTCTGGCTTCGTTGGTTTTTTCATACATCCGGTCCAGACCTAAACGGTGGTATTTATAGATGAATTCACGAACAGGGGTAAAATCTTCATTTAAAATATTATTAATTAGCCAATAACGATTTTTGCGACCTGTGCTTTCACTGGCACGCCATCCTTTTTCCTGGGCATTTTGTGCATTATTCACAATTTTTTCTGCCTTCTGAAAATATGGTGTTCCTCCTTCAAGTGAGAAGGAATCGTAATCCATGCCAATGATGATATATGCATAGTATGCGAGCAGTGAGGTCAGATTTGAAAGATTGGAAGTTTCGCTAAATTCAAGCGGCTGGAATTCAACATATTTAAATTGAAGATCATTATCAACATAATTAAGCATTACCGAATTCATTGAAGAGTTAAAAACCGGACGTCTTGACTGAATTTGCAATGTACCTTTATATTCATCCACACTCACCTGTTCTTTAAGATTAAATAACATGGTACACTCAATTCGCTCGTTTACTGCGAAACTCTGTCCTGTCCAGGAGGTGTTATTTATAAATTCATTCATTGCAGACTGCAACGTCTGGAATACTTGTTTATTGGTGCCTTGTATCTGTTGTGTAACTACCTGAACATTACAGATTAGCTCCTGACTTTTTGCAGTTAGTGCCGACAGACCGATGAACAGGATGATAAATAACCGACGCATCTTCTCAAATAATTTCTGTAAGTTTAACAATAATATCTTCTGCAACTTTTACTTTAGATTTTAACTCAAAATTAACCAAATTATTGTTTTTGTCGAGAATGGTTATCTTGTTCGTGTCGGTTTGAAAACCTGCACCTTTGTCCTTTAAAGAATTTAATACAATAAAATCAAAATTTTTTGATATCAGTTTTTTCCTTGCATTTTCAATCTCGTTATCGGTTTCAAGGGCAAAACCGATAAGAAATTGATTTTCCTTTTTAATTTTTCCCAGATGATTGGCAATATCTTTTGTTGGTTCAAGTTCGAGCGTTAAATTCCCGGACGAACTTTTTATTTTCCGGGGGGCGGCTATTACGGGCTTATAATCAGCAACAGCGGCAGCAAGGATTGCACCGTCAGATTCCGGGAAAAAAGAAATACACGATTCGAACATCTCTTCTGCAGAAGTCACCTGAATAATTTTGATATTATTGCTTTTTGTATGCTGTGATGTTGGTCCGCTGATTAAAGTTATTTGTGCGTTATATGATGCAAGTGTTTCAGCCAGAGCAAACCCCATTTTACCCGATGAATGATTTCCTATATATCTCACAGGATCAATAGCTTCGAAGGTAGGCCCTGAAGTAATGAGAATTTTCTTGCCGGCTAATTTTTTATGAATTTGTTTTTTTTTTACTCCTGACTCATCAAAGTAGGTGTGCAGAACATTCATGATTAGTTCAGGCTCTTCCATACGTCCTTTGCCCAGCAGACCGCTCGCCAGTTCACCGACAGCAGGTTCTATAATAATATTTCCAAACGTTTTGAGTTTTTCAATATTTAGCTGGGTTGCTTTATGGGTCAGCATATCCATATCCATCGCCGGGGCAACAAATACGGGACATCGCGCTGAAAGATAAGTGGTAAGTAACAGGTTATCTGCAATACCGTTTGCCATTTTTGCAATGGTATTAGCTGTGGCGGGTGCAATGAGCAATGCATCCGCCCATAATCCCAAATCAACATGACTGTTCCAGTCTCCGTTTTCGGGATTATAAAATTCTGTCAATACAGGATTATTCGAAAGGGTTGCAAGGGTGAGGGGTGTTATAAATTCTTCAGCATATCGGGTCATGATAATTTTTACCTGTGCCTCCTCCTTCACAAGTAACCTGACAAGAATAGCAGCCTTAAACGCTGCTATACTACCGGTTACACAAAGAATTATGTTCTTGCCCTTCAGCATTAACTCTTAGGATTACTGTGACTTCTTGTAATATATCTGATCACATTCAAATTCATCCAAAGCAATCAAAGTAGGCTTTGGCATGCGTTCGTAAAACTTAGAAATTTCTATTTGTTCTCGGTTTTCAAATATCTCTTCAAGATTATCTGTATAA
The DNA here is from genome assembly GCA_963781805.1 of uncultured Bacteroidales bacterium. GTDB lineage: Bacteria > Bacteroidota > Bacteroidia > Bacteroidales > UBA10428 > JAFGPL01. The sequence continues at coordinate 1,267,732 of CAWAHF010000004.1, read as the reverse complement.
TTAGCAAATTCCTCGAGCTTCCGGTTTAGTTCTTCTTTAATTTCAACAGAAATCTGATTTGATCTTTTGGAACAAATCATTACTCCTTCGTAAATATTACCGGTTTTACCTTCCAGCATTTCCAAATTCCGTGTGGTTGTAGTTGACGGAGCTTTTGATTTTTTATAATCTACCATTTAGTTTAAATTATTATCGTTTAAAGTTGTTGCGTCTGGTTTTAATATTTTAGAGGTTGACTCATAAATTCTATCTGCATCCTTCCTGTATTTACTATCAGGAAATTCAGTGATGAATGAATAATACTCATCAAGGGTTGACTGATACCTTTCTTTTTGTTTGCTGGCTATACTGTTGTAAGCCAGCAAATAATTCGATCTTAGGATCAGAAAAAAGATATCTTCCCGGTACTTGCTTTCAGGATAATCAGAAAGACTATTACGTAAAGCAACAATAGACGCTTTATAATCCTTAAGATCAAAATAAAGTTTAGCGCTGATAAATGATTTTTCAACCAGCTTATCACGCATTTCGGCTATATATTTTTCGCAGTCAGCTTTCTTTGGACTTTTGGGATATCGTATCATAAACAATCTGAATGCCTGAATAGCATTGTATGTATCCGTTTGATCCAATTCCGGTCTTGGTGACAACAGGTAATAACAAAAAGCAACATAATAAGTTGCATCTTCTGCAAACGGACTGTTTCCATATGTTTCCGAAAACATCTTGAAAGAATGTCCGGCAAGTATAAAATCATTTTCCTTAAAATAAGTCATTGCCTGGTAAAAATATACGGAATCTGCTTTCGTAGTACCTTTGAAATACGGGGCAATCTGTTCAAACAGAGTACCTGCCCTTGTAAAATCGCCCTTTTTGTAATAATCAAAAGCTTTTTTATATTTTAAGTTAGAATCTGAGCTCTTTAACAGTTTTTCATAACCGTTACAGCTAAATAAAATTGGCACAAGAAGTATCAGGAGTAATTTACCGTATTTCATTTTAAAAAATATCGCGCAAAGGTACAATTTTTAATTCAATTAAAAGGAATTTAATCGTTGCTTTTTTATAAAACGAATTTAGGCAAAAAATATTTCTTATGGTCGATGCTTTTAAAGTCACAAGCGATATTTATGAAATTTTAACATCTGGTTCATCAAAGAGTTATTTTCAAAAATACTTTTTCGATGTGAGGTAGTTTTTAATATAATCTTCAATGCCATTTTCAAGCTCGGTAAAACTTTTTGAATAACCGGCTCGTCGCAATTTACCCAGTGTTGCTTCTGTAAAATACTGGTATTTATCCCGAATATCTGCGGGAGTATCTATAAACTCAATATTTACAGGAATGTTTAGAGCGTTGAAGGTGCCTTTTGCCAGGTCGAGAAATGTTCGCGCCCTGCCGGTACCCAAATTGTAAATTCCAGAATCTGCCTTTAGTTGCATGAAATACAACAGCACATCAGTTACATCGTTCACGAAAATGAAATCTCTTTTTTGTTCGCCATCTTTAACATCGGGACGGTGGGATCTGAAAAGTTTCATTTTACCGGTTGACTGAACCTGATTATAGGTATGGAAAATCACCGAAGCCATGCGTCCCTTGTGATATTCATTCGGTCCATAAACATTAAAAAATTTAAAACCATACCAGAAAGGAGGTGTTGTCTCCTGATGCAATACCCATTTATCAAATTCATTCTTTGACTCACCATAGGGATTTAAAGGTTTCAGGTGCTGAATTATTTCGTGTGAATCTTCATAACCTAATTCACCTAGCCCGTAAGTGGCTGCAGAGGATGCATAGATAAGAGGAATCTGAAATTTTGAACAAAGTTGCCAGAGTTCCTTGCTATAACCCAGATTTAGCTTATCGAAAACTGATTTGTCAAATTCGGCAGTATCCGTTCTTGCACCAATATGAAAGATCAAATCGATTTTTTTATTACCATTATTTAGCCAGGAGGCTAATAAATCACGATGCAGTTTTTCAATAAATTTTTTTCCTTCAAGATTCTGATTTTTATGAGGATTTGAGAATTCGTCCACAACCATAATGTCTTCATAGTTTTCATTATTAAGCTTTCCAACGAGGTTGCTTCCAATAAATCCTGCGGCTCCTGTAACAATTATCATGAAACTGACTGTTAAAATTTATGGTACAAAGAAAAGGAAAATAAAGAAAAGTTTTGAAACAATTAGTTCAAATTATGTTACCGCTAATCTATTCTCAGTTCATCGAAAATTGAAATTACAGTATCTGTAAGATTGGTAATGGCAAGTGGAATATTCCAGCTTTCGATCCTCCTGATTTCAACAAAATTAGAAATTGCCCTGATTTGAAGAAACGGCACTTTTTCGCTCAGGCAGACATAAAAAAAGGCAGCGCCATCCATCGTCTCAATTTCGGGATTGAATTTTTCTTTAATTCGTTTGATACTTTCAACAGATCCATGAAGTGTATTCAACGTCACAGCTTTCACAGGTATAAGTCCTTCAACTTCTTCAATTTCAAAATTACCCAGACTTCTTAAAATTTCTTCCGTAAAGGGATAACTGTTTTCATCAAGCATCTCTTTTTCTCCAAGCGTATAGAATTCCCCTTTTTCTTCAAATCCTAAATCAGCAAACTGATCCTGAACGACGTTTACTACAAAGCCTTGTTCAAGAAAATAATCGAAGCTTCCGGCAATGCCTACATTAATTGCGAGATCGTAATTTATCGTTCCAAGAATCTTTGTTAACTGGTAAGTCATGAATATCCCTCCGACACCGGTTATAAGTACATCAATCAACAAATTACTATACCTGTGACCTGACAGGTATGACTTGTGTTGATGTACCAAATGAAGCTTATCCTTAATTTGTTTTGCTTCCCGGTTAGTTGCTGCTACAACAAGTATTCTCAATCCCTGAAAATTTATTGATCCAGTTTACCGTAAAAATAGTGTTATCTTTAACTTTTATTTTTTATTAAAATTAGTGTTTTTTTTATAGTTTGATAACAAAATAATCAATTTCAGAATTGACAGAACTTAAAATTATATAAAAGATGTCTGATAGTAAGGAATTTATAAAAGGAATTACGGAGGAGGGTTATGAAAGGATTGATAAATTCGACGGGAAAAAAACCAAAATGCTTGCAGAATATTACCACAAGATTTTAAAATTTATCGGCGAAGACCCTGATCGTGAAGGTTTGATAGAAACACCCGAACGAGTTGCCAAATCTATTCAATTCCTTACTCATGGGTATCATATTGATCCTGCAAAAATCCTTAATTCTGCGATGTTTCGTGAAGATTATCAGCAAATGGTTCTCGTTAAAGACATTGAAATTTATTCCCTTTGTGAGCATCATATGATTCCATTCATAGGTAAGGCGCATGTTGCATATATTCCCAACGGATATATTACAGGACTAAGCAAAATTGCCCGTGTGGTCGATGCGTTTGCACGCAGGTTACAGGTACAGGAAAGACTAACGGTACAGATTAGGGACTGCATTCAGGATACACTAAAACCTGTGGGAGTGGCTGTGGTAATCGAAGCCCTGCATCTTTGTATGGCTATGCGGGGCGTACAAAAACAGAACTCAGTTACCACAACCTCCGCATTTACAGGTTGTTTTTTAACGGAACACCGAACACGTGAGGAATTTATTCATCTTATCGGTACAAAACTTCATTAAGAATTCCTTTTTTTTCTTGTATAATGGCACAAAGAATACGCTGATTAGACAGCTATACACTAATCTGTGATCCTGAGTAATATCTGTATCATCAGTATTCTATTAAAGTTACAACAAAGCATCATCATATCTGGATCTTACCGTTCTGTTTTTAAAACCACTGAAATTCATTGCCAGGGAAATTGTTACAAATGATTTTTCATGACTTTATTTTTATTTATTCTTAATTTAATTAAATATGGTATATCCTTTGATTTTCACACGAATCCAAATTGGTTAAATTTAGAATTGAAGTAAATTTTACTGTTCTAAGTATAAGATTAACAATTTATTAATAATCGATTCGTTGTTTTGAAGTAACTTTCATTTTTAATGAAACTAATATCCAATCAAAACAATGAGTAGTTTATCCCCTTTAACCGGCCCGCTTGGTGAAAAAAATGCCGCTCATCTGCTGAGAAGAGCCACTTTCGGCCCTACAATTAAAAACATCAAAGATTTTGCTTCAAAAACTGCCGATGAGTCAATAAATATCCTTTTTCAGGATGTATCGGAACCATTGCCCCCAAAAGATCCTCTTACCACTGTAACATGGCTTAATCCTAAGGCAGGTGAAGGCAATAGCAAAACAGAAGACCTGCTCGATTATTTTATGGCCTGGCACCTGGAACAGATGCGAAATTCAGGTACCAACATCAAAGAACGGATAGTATATTTTTTTCATACACATCTCCCGGTAAATATAACCAAGGTAGTAAGTAGTGAGGCGGTTTTTTACCAGAACAAATTATTCAGATATTATGCATTTGGAAATTTCAAAACCCTTTTTAAGAAAATCTGCATTGACAATGCTATGTTGGTTTATATCGATGGCACCCTGAATGAATCAAGCATTCCTAATGAGAATTTTGCCCGCGAAATGTTTGAACTATATTCCATTGGCAAAGGTCCCCAAATCGATGATGGAAATTACACCAATTATACCGAAGGTGATATTAAAGCAGCAATGAAAATTCTAACAGGCTGGAAATTTGACGACACTTTTACCAATATTGATACAGATACGGGAATTCCTATTGGGAAATTGGAGACATCAGTCGATGGAGGTAAAGAGGTTGCTACGCTTCATGATTCAACCCAAATAGTTTTCACCTCTGCATTTCAGAATCAGACGATTGAGCCTTTCGAAAAAGTAGGAGGATACGCCACAAAAGAAGCAGCGCTTAAAGAGCTCGATGACATGATTGAAATGATTTTTGGGGAACAGGAAACAGCTAAATTTCTGTGCAGAAAACTTTACAGGTTTTTCGTCTATCATCAGATTTCGGAGGAAGTGGAGAATGATATTATTACTCCTTTAGCGAATACATTCACAGCCAACAATTATGAGCTTCAGCCGGTATTAAAACAATTGCTTAAAAGCCAACATTTCTTTGATTCGGACAATTCACAAACCACTGATAATAATATCGGGGCATTGATAAAATCCCCCATTGAGCAGATTCTGGGTTCGCTTAGATTTTTCAATGTCACTCTGCCCGATATACAGACGCAATTACAGGAACTTTATGTTGACACCTATCAAAAAACCATATTGGATATGCTATCGAACCAGGGGCTCGATTTTTATGAGCCATACGATGTGGCGGGTTATGACGCCTATTTCCAGTTGCCAACTTTTAACAGGTACTGGATAACCCCGCGTAATCTCGCCATGCGTTATTATTTTTCCAACTATTTAATTGATGGCAAAATCGAGGGAGAAAATATTCCTTTCAAAGCCGATATTGTGGCCTGGGTGGATAATAGCGACAATATTAATGATCCGTCTGATGCCTCACAAATTCTTGATGCGTTTACAAATTATATGATCTCAGTAGAGCTTAGTGAGGACAGGTACAATTATTTTCTGAATACGGTATTTCTGGATACGTTAAGTTCGAGCTATTGGACAGCGAAATGGAACGCCTATAAAGGAGGTGGTGCAGATACCGAGGTTCGGAATGATCTTGAAAACCTCGTAAAAGCGATCATGCAGACTCCTGAATTTCAATTATTTTAATCCAATCAAACATGAAAAGAAGAAGTTTTATTAAAAATATGACAGCTGCAACAGCAGGCTCGATGATGCTGGGTGGCATGCCCCTCAAAGTATTGGCCGGAAATGAACGGTTAAAATCACTTGCTGCATCAAGCAATAACGACAATGTGCTAATTCTTGTTCAACTGCATGGCGGTAACGATGGATTGAATACCTTAATTCCTGTCAATCAATATAGTATCTATTATAACAATCGGCCTAAAATTGCCATTTACGAAAGTGGACCGGCTGGATATATAATGGTTGATAGTACCCTTCCCATTGCCGATCAGGTAGGGTTGCACCCTGCCATGACCGGATTCAAAGAACTTTATGATGCAGGTAAAGCCACAATCGTCCAAAATGTAGGTTACGAAAACATGAACCTTTCGCATTTCCGTGGACGTGATATCATGCTCATGGGGGGAGGATCTGATGATTATTTTAATTCGGGCTGGATGGGACGGATGCTTAATGTTGAATATCCGGGATATCCAGATGCTTATCCGACCGAATCGATGCCTGACCCTATAGGAATTGAGCTTGGTGGCGCCCTTTCTCTGGCTTTTCACCGTGAGGATGGGATACCGATTGGATTGAACATAAGTAACCCGGACGAATTTTACCAGTTAATTACAAATGTGGGAGTTGATCCTCCGATTTTATTCCCCGACAGTCATGCCGGCGATGAGCTACGGTACCTGATGGAACTTGAAAAAATGTCAAACAGATATGCAGGTCGGTTAAAAACTGTTTATGACAATGGATCAAATACACCCGGTGTGGTTTATCCTGAAACCTATCCTGGCGTAGCACCTGACAGTTACTTAAATAATCCATTATCGGGCCAGTTGCGATTGATAGCACGATTATTAAGTGGAGGAATCAAGACACGTATTTTCCTGTGCCGGATTGGTGGCTTTGATACCCATGGACAACAGGTGGAAGAATACAATTCATCTCTGGGAGCCCATGCTGCATTATTGTTTCACCTTTCATCGGCTATCAAGGCATTTCACGATGATCTTGCAGTACAGGGTATCGAACAGCGGGTAATAAGTATGACATTTACGGAATTTGGACGGCGTGTTTATGCAAACGCAAGCCTGGGTACCGATCATGGTATGGCAACTCCGGTATTTATATTCGGAAGCAGTCTGAAGGGTGGGGTAATTGGTTCAACTCCGGATTTGAATAATCTGAATGGGGGTAATATTAAGTTTGCCATCGATTATCGACAGGTTTATTCTTCCATTGTGGAAGATTGGTTTGCAGCTTCTCCGGCAGCAATTCAGGCTACAGGTTTTGACAGCTGGCTCGATAAAAAGGTAGATTTATTTGGTGTTACGGGACTTTCAGAAAATTCGACGGATAATCTCAGGTTCAGTTCTTATCCGAATCCGGTCACAAGCAGCGTTAACGTTCAATTCTTTGTGAATAAACCTCAACATATCAACTTAAGTATTATTGATGAAGGAGGCAGGCAGGTAAAAAGCCTGATGAACGACCAGGTGCCATTTGGTTATAACAGGTTTAACTTTGAAGTAAAAGATTATCCAAAAGGGAATTATATACTATTTCTGAAAACTGAAGAAAAAACTGTTTCAGAAAAGATTGTAATAAATTGAAAAATTAGAATCCCAGCTGTTCTGGAGCAATTTTGAAAAGGCTTATTCGTGGAAATCTGCCAACCACAAAAGTCCTTGTTAGCACTGCTAAACCGCCTTTTGTGGTTTTTACAAAGGAGGAGACCTCAATAGGATTAGAATCGGAGAAGTATTTTGAACTTAACAGTTTTGTTGTGCCCGACTCAAAGAAATAAAGGGCTATCTGGCTATCTTTTGTATCGGATACATAAACAATTACATCCTTGTTTCTAAGACGAAATCTATCTGAAATAAATTTAGCATCGTCACTTAATTCAGGGATGAGGCTGCCTGCAAGATCCTTTACGGAGGTTATTGAGTTGATATCAATATATAACTTCGGAAGGATATAATTATCTCCGAAACTAAACCGCGATATAGCAAAGGTGTCATTATCAAGAAATACTGCTGAACTTACTGCCCCATCTGTCTGAAATCCATTTAACAGTCCTTTTGTGCTTCCGTTGGCAACATCAAGAAAAACCAGTGACAAGGTATAATTGATAAAACAATTAACATAATACCCTGTAACCAGTTCATTTTCTTTTAATTCACCGATAAAAAACGGAAAGGTAAGTCCTGTTTTATTTAAGTGATCGATTATCTGGTATCTTACATCTTCAACAATATCAAGATTTGATTGCCATTGTTCGGTAAAATTTGCATCATACGTTGTAATACTCGATTTGCGCGTAACAACGTCAAAGCTTAATATGATAAAATCATTATTGCTGGTAATATATGCATACAGCGGATATTTTACAGGCAATGTCTTATAAAGGGAAGTGTTTCCTGAGTTCAAATCAATCTGAAGTACCTGTGTCTCCAATGTAAGATTATCCATACATACTGTATAATACGTGTCTTTAGATTTTAGAATTCCGGGAATGGGAGAAACATAAGGCAAATTGAGACGGGTTTCCCAGATTTTTATTCCGTTGTCATCGGTTTTCATCAGATAAGGTGACTGTTTCCATAAGGACGCTGCAGTATCGAGTTTAATTCCGGCTAAAATCAGGAATCCATTATCGGCTGTTTGCACCATATCCAGCGGATAATAGGAAGCTGAAAAATCGCCATCATCATATACGCGCATGAAATTATTATTGGGCGCCACGTCACTTTTTTTGATATCGCAACCGGAAGCCAAGATTAATAAACAAATTAGTTTTACAAAATATCGGTTCATCAGGTTCTGCATTTTAATGATTTGGACCAGTTTGGCTGAAGCAAAGGGAATTTCAGACTTAAATTTACCACAATATGATTCAGGCTGAAGTCATCGGGTATATCGTAAGCATGTCCTGAAAATTGTTGGTTATTATACCTGTTTTTTTCGTCCACCATATTATTGAAGTTTCGATGGTAATTTACATCTAATGTTAGGATGAGAATGCCAAAGTTATATCCTGCGCCAATCCCGGCCAACGCACCGATTTTTGATCTGATAAACAGAGAAGATGCATCTCCGGCAATGTTGTCAGAATTCAAAGGCTTTGTATCATCAAGGGTATATAAGGTCTGGCGCATATCGATTTCCTGGCTGGCTCCGGTTAAAAACTCATAAAACAAACCTCCCTGAACATACTGAAAAAATCTTCCAATGCTGTATTTATAATGAATATATACCGGAATACCAATATATTTTAAATTTTGCCGGTGAAGATAAACAGCCACGAGCCTGTTACTGCTATTCGATGCATCAATCCATTCCAACCGGTTTTCATAGTTGTAACTATACGTGTAAAAAGTTGGCTGAATACTGAATGATAATCTGCCGGAAATATTGTATTCTCCGATAAAACCATATTGATATCCGGGATTTCTAAAAAGACCTGCATAATCTTTTTCTGCTGTTGAAGAACCAAATACAGAATAGGAATGGATAAGCCTGACTGCTGAAAAGTTTACACCTCCTTTAAATCCAACAATAAACCTGGAAACAGGATCCTCTGATTTTTTATTCAATGGAAAGGATGCCCTTGATTCGCTTAAAGAAAAAAGAACCATGGTCAGTAATATAAAGCTGAGTTTAAACATTAATTATAGATAAGGTTAGGTTTTGTTATTTTTATTTATTCTAAATAACGTTTAAGTTTCTTATTATTGCCTAACTAACAAATTGTTTTGATAAAAGTTTTCACAATTTATATCCTGAGTAGGTGATTCATTGAACCTTAAGTCAGTTGGTTTAACATGATCCTGAAGTACAGATAGCTGGTATCAAAATAATTTTTATATTTTTGCGCCATAACTAAATAACTATTTATGAAAGCATATGTATTTCCCGGACAGGGCGCTCAGTATGTGGGCATGGGTAAAGATTTATACGATAATTCCGATATTGCAAAATCGATGTTTGAACAAGCAAATGAGATTTTAGGTTTTCGGATTACAGATATCATGTTTGCCGGTACCGATGAGGATTTAAAACAGACAAAGGTAACCCAACCGGCAATTTTTCTCCATTCGGTTATACTGGCAAAAGTACTCGGAGCTAATTTTAAACCCGATATGGTTGCCGGGCATTCGCTTGGAGAATTTTCAGCATTAGTGGCTGCCGGGGCATTAACTTTCGAAGATGGACTGGTGCTGGTTTCAAAACGTGCCATGGCCATGCAGAAAGCATGTGAAAAAGAGCCCTCAACCATGGCTGCAATCGTTGGTCTGGACGATGAAATTGTGGAAAAAGCCTGTTCTGAAATTTCTGAAATTGTAGTGCCTGCTAATTATAATTGTCCGGGACAGTTGGTTATTTCAGGTTCCTACAGGGGAATTGACGCTGCGATTGAAAAATTTACTGCTTTGGGTGCAAAAAGAGCATTAAAATTGCCCGTTGGTGGCGCATTTCATTCACCGCTTATGGAACCGGCCAGAATTGAGCTTGAGGCAGCCATTGAGGAAGCCGGATTTGCAAAACCAATCTGTCCGGTATATCAGAATGTAACTGCACGGGCTGTTACAAATTCTGATGAAATTAAGAAAAACCTGAAGGCACAACTCACCGCTCCTGTAAGATGGACTCAGACTGTTAAAAATATGATCGCCGGGGGTGCAAAATCTTTTACAGAGGTCGGGCCTGGTAAAGTTCTGCAGGGATTAATCAAGAAAGTTGATAGGGAAATAGAAACATTGAGCGCACAATTGGGTTAGAAGTTCCGGGTTCCGAGTTCCGGGTTCCGGGCTTGTCAACCGGAATTTAAATGAAGGTTGGTTTTGGAGTTCCGGATTCTGAGTTCTGAGTTCCGGATTCAGGCGTGTCAGCTGCGACTTTATTTGAAATCCAAAGCAACTGATATATTTAATTAAGGAATGATTGGGTTTAAGTTTCGAATACTGAGTTCGGACTTCAACGTCAATGGGTTCCTAATTCGATTTTTCATAAACCTGTTTTTTGTTTGCTTTTTTTGAAAACTTATTTCAGGACTTGACAATTCCCCCTATACCCCCTATACCCCCATACCCTCCATACCCCTGTCACCTTTTCCCCTCAGTTCATTCTCAGTTTACTTTTCCCAAATTTCAGTTAACTATTTTTCAATACTATCTCCCAACTTTTATGGCTGTTAGGATAAATTTTTTTAATTTTATGGTAAATCCTTGAAAACATGAAAGTATTAAAGTTTGGAGTCTCTTCTGTCGTAAGTCCCGAAAGAATAATTGAAATTAAAAAGATTGTTGAAAGTCAGAACGAACAGATTGTGGTTGTTGTATCCGCTTTTAAAGGTATAACCGAAAAACTGTTGAATCTTTGTCATCTGGCAGCTACAAAGGACAGGGACTTTTTTAAGGTGTATAACGAAATCGAAGGATTGCACCTTGATTTTATCAGTGCATTGTTTGAGGGTCCTAAAGTGAATGATATTCTTAACCGCATTAATGCCTATCTGAAAGAACTCTCAAATATTGTTAACGGAATTTATCTGCTTGGAGATATTACTGCAAAAATTCAGGATAAGGTGTTGAGTTTCGGTGAATTGATGTCGTCCCTGATAATCAGCGAAGTAATTGAGAATTCAGAATTACTGGATGTAAGAAACCTCATTAAGACCAATAGTGATTTTGGTGCAGCAAAAGTTAATTTCTCGGTTACCAACCGGCAATTAAAATTCAGGTTCAGGAATTTCGACAAAATTGCTATTGTTCCCGGATTTATTGCAAGTAATGAACGAAACGAAGCAACCACGCTGGGCAAAGGCGGAACCGACTATACGGCAGCTATTTTTGCCGCCGCCATTGATGCGAACCGTCTTGAAATCTGGACCGATGTGGATGGATTTATGACAGCGGATCCGAAAAAAGTCAGAAAAGCTTTCGCCATTGAATCTCTCAGCTATGCCGAAGCAATTGAATTATCCCACTTTGGCGCCGAAGTTATTTATACTCCGACCATCCAGCCTGTTTATCTCAAAAACATCGAAATCCTGATTAAAAATACACTGAATCCCAAAACAAAAGGAACCATCATTTCCCAGGATGACAAAGTGAAATCAGATAAGCTGATTAAAGGGATTTCATCCATCGATGATATTATTCTGGTAACCCTTCAGGGTCCGGGAATGGTTGGCCCGACAGGTCTTACCGGAAGATTGTTTAATGTGTTGACAAATAATAATATCAACATCATCCTGATAACACAGGCATCTTCTGAATACTCTATAACGTTTGCGATTAGTCCTCGCGACATTGAAGAAGCTCTTCTATTGCTTGAGAAGGAATTTGAAGCAGAGATAAAATTGAGAAATGAACTTATTATTCATGTTGAAAAAGAATTATCTGTAATTGCCATCGTGGGTGAGCAAATGAAAAATACTCCGGGTATCTCTGCAAATCTTTTTTCATCGCTCGGAAGAAATGGTATAAGTGTAATTGCCACCGCACAGGGATCTTCCGAATTAAATATTTCTGTGGTCATTAAAAAAGAATCGCTGAAAAAAGCATTAAATGTAATCCATGAAGGATTCTTCCTTTCACATATTAAGGAGTTACATCTTTACCTGATGGGAATCGGAACGGTGGGAAACCAGTTACTTGACCAGATTAAAAATCAGAAACAAAAACTTCTGAAAGAAAATAAACTCAACATAAATGTGATCGGAATCAGCAATTCCAGGAAAATGTTAATGGTACAGGAAGGTATAGATTTGGAAAATTATGCTGAACAGATTGACAAACAAGGAGAAAGAGCAGATATGGATTTATACCTGCAGAAAATGCGTTATCTGAATTACAGAAATAGTGTGTTTATCGATTGTACGGCAAATGAAAAAGTTGCTTCTACCTATGTAAATATTCTCAATTCCTTTATATCTGTGGTTACTGCGAATAAAATTTCCTGTTCTTCATCTTACAGACTATATAAAGATCTTAAAACCATTGCGCAGGACAAGAAGGTTAAGTTTATGTACGAGACCAATGTAGGCGCCGGATTACCCATTATCAGTACGTTAAATGATCTGATACGCAGCGGGGACAAAATTATTTCGCTTGAAGCGGTTCTTTCAGGTACGCTTAATTTTATTCTGAACATTCTGAGCGAGGAAATTAAGTTAAGTCAGGCTGTGAAGATGGCACAGGAAAAGGGATATTCAGAACCCGATCCGAGGATTGATCTGAGCGGTACCGATGTGATTAGAAAACTGATTATTCTGGCACGCGAAGCCGGATATCCGCTTGAAAAAGAAGATGTGAAGATTGATCCCTTTCTTCCGGCTGATATTCTTCAGGGATCTATCGATGATTTCTGGTCGAAGATTAAAAAGTATGATGCAACCTTTGAATCAAAGAGGAAACAGGTAACTGACAAAGATAAAAAAATGAGATATGTGGCAACGTTAAATGAAGGAAAAGCCACTATTGGTTTGCAGGAAATAGATTCGAATCACCCCGCATTTCACCTCGAAGACAGCAATAATATCATCATTATTCAAACTGAAAGATACCGTGAGCAGCCGATGGTAATCAGGGGTTATGGTGCCGGCGCCGAAGTCACTGCCGCCGGGGTATTTGCGGATATCATCAGGGTGGCAAATGTATAAAAAGGGTAGGGTGATTGAAGGTGTAATATTCGACCTCGATGGCATTATCATTGATTCGGAGCCATTTTGGGAAATTGCTGCTAAAAAGGTTTTTAAATCAATAGGAATTGAGTTTACTTCTGAAATATGCCGACAAACAACCGGCCTGGATAGTCTCAGTACAATAAGGTATGTTTATTCTATTAAGCCCTGGAATGACATTACTTTTAAACAGGTAGCAGCTGAAATTATCCGGGAAGTCCTTGCATTGATCATGGATCAGGGAAAGGCAAAAGAAGGTGTTCATGAAATAATAAGTTTCTTAAACAACTTAAAAATACCCGTGGCTGTAGCTTCATCTTCAGAAATGAAAATTATTCAGACGGTATTGGAAAAAATAAAATTAAAGGATAAGTTTGCAGCCGTCTGTTCAAGCGAACACGAAGAATTTGGCAAACCGCATCCTGCTGTTTACCTGGCAGCTGCGAAACTGTTGAATATTGAACCGGAAAAGTGCCTGGCTTTCGAAGATTCTTTTTTTGGAGCATTGGCGGCTAAATCTGCCAGGATGAAAGTTGTGGCTGTTCTCAGTAAAACTGATTTTACTGAAACCAGGTTTGATTTTACCGATATGAAGGTTCGTTCGCTGGAAGATTTTGGATTACACGAATTTGAATTATTGAATAGAAATATAAACCATTAAATGTCGGATCAGATTACATATTATTCTACCAATCTAAAAGCTGATAATGTTTCTTTCAGAGATGCCTTGTTAAAAGGTCTTGCCCCTGACGGAGGACTCTTTATGCCGGAGAGGATTCCGGTTATTGCCAGGGAAGAATTCAGATCTTTTTCTTCGCTTGATTATTATCAGATTGCCTACGAGGTTACCCGAAAATTTCTGCATTCTGAAATTCCGGATGCTGACCTGATGAATATTGTTAAAGAGGCTTATGATTTTCAGGTTCCGCTTGAAAAAGTGTATGACAGAAAATATATTATGCGGTTGGATCATGGGCCTACAGCTTCATTCAAAGATTTTGCCGCACGCATGATGGGACGCCTGATGCAATATTTTCTGCAACGTGAAAATAGAGAACTTCTCATTCTTACTGCTACTTCGGGTGACACGGGAAGTGCAATTGCAAATGCTTTTTACGGACTGGATAATATCAATGTGGTTGTGCTATACCCGGAAAAAGAGGTCACTGACAGGCAGCGGAAGCAAATGACTACTCTTCATAAAAATATTCAGATTATAGCCCTCAATGGTAAATTTGATGATTGCCAGGCGCTGGTGAAGAAAGCATTTTCGGATCCTGAACTTGATTATCTTAAGCTTTCTTCTGCAAATTCAATTAATATCGGCAGATTGATTCCTCAGTCCGTTTATTATATTTATGCCTTTTCAAAACTAACTAATGGAAATCCTGACGATAAAATTATCTTCTCGGTTCCATCAGGAAATTTTGGCAACCTGATGGGAGGCCTGATCGCCATGAAAACGGGATTACCCCTAAAGAGATTTGTAGTTTCTACCAATGAGAATGATGAAGTTCCCATATACTGGAGAACTGGGATGTATAACACCATTGTCCCCTCCATAAATTGCATTTCGAGTGCAATGAATGTAGGCCATCCCAGCAATATGGCGAGAATTGTATCGCTTTATGGAGGAGTGATGAATGAAAAGGGAACAATTTTAAGAGAACCTGATATTCAACTGATGAGGAATGACATGTATGCTGTGAGTGTCAGCGATGAACTAACCAAAGAAACACTTAAAATGGCTTATGAGGAACATAATCTGATACTCGAACCGCATGGAGCAGTTTCCTGGGCCGGGCTGATGGACAATTTGAGAACAAATCCTTCGGATGCATCTGCCGGCCAGCTATGTGTAAGTCTTGAAACAGCGCATCCTGCAAAATTCCCCGCTGAGATAAGGGCTATTCTTGGCATTGAGCCCGAATTACCGGAAAGTTTACAGGGGTTGGATGGCAAAGAGGAAAAATTTGATATGATTAAAAATGACTATCTTGCGTTTAAAAATTACCTGAAGGATAATTACCAATAAACAAGAAATTTTTATGCATGCTGTTTGTTCAGATTTGGAAGGTGTATGGGTTCCCGAAGTTTGGATTAATGTATCTCAG
Organism: uncultured Bacteroidales bacterium; assembly: GCA_963781805.1. Classification (GTDB taxonomy): domain Bacteria; phylum Bacteroidota; class Bacteroidia; order Bacteroidales; family UBA10428; genus JAFGPL01. Next base: position 1,252,145 of record CAWAHF010000004.1, on the reverse strand, counting down.
AAAACCGGTATTGAGGAGTTAAGGTTTACGACCAGAGATATTAAAGATTATGATGAGCTGATGCAGCACAGGTTAAAAATCCTGAAACAGCATAATCTTAAACTAAAGGATATTCAGCATGTGATAGCTACCATTAAGCCGCTTGATGGTGCGTTGGAAATTGTAACCTGGCTGAAACAGGTATCCCGGTTTATAGTTGTTTCCGATACCTTTGTTGAATTTGCCTCCCCGTTGATGGAGCAGCTGGAATGGCCGACACTTTTTTGTCATTCCCTGATGGTGGATACTGAAGGAAATATTACCGGATATAAACTCAGACAGAAAGACCCTAAAATGAAGGTTGTGCAAGCATTACAGAGTCTAAGTTATAAAGTTATAGCGTTTGGTGATTCTTATAATGATATTTCCATGCTCAGGCAGGCGGATGAAGCAATATTGTTCAGACCTCCTCAAAATGTAATCGACGATTATCCGCAATTTCCGGTAATGCATGATTATGAAGATTTAAAAAAGTATTTATTACAGCATTTTGGTTTTTAATAATCATCAAATCTTCATCCTTATTCTAGGCCTTGCCCGATTTAGGTAACCCATAAGAATTCAAAATTCCCTACCTTTGCATTATGAAAGCATGGGTAATACATAAAACCTGCGATCTTAATCAGGAATCGGAACCATTAAAACTGTTAGATATTCCGGTTCCTGAGCCTACACAGGGTGAACTTTTAATAAAGGTGAAGACATGCGGAGTATGCCATACCGAGATAGATGAAATTGAGGGCCGGACACCACCGCATGTATATCCGGTAGTTCCCGGACATCAGGCTGTTGGGGTTATTGAGAAATCAATGGGCAGTCGGACAATTCTGAGGGTAGGAGATATGGTTGGAGTAGCCTGGATTTATAGTGCATGTGGAGAATGCGAGTATTGTTTGTCTGGTCAGGAAAATCTGTGTAAAAATTTTGTTGCCACAGGCCGGGATGCAAATGGAGGCTATGCAGAATACATGACTGTTCCTGAGAATTTTGCATATAAAATTCCGGAAATCTTTACACCGGCTGAAGCTGCACCTCTATTATGTGCCGGAGCCGTCGGATACAGGTCGGTTGTTCTGACACAGATAAAAAACGGCAGTTCGTTGGGCTTGACCGGATTTGGGGCATCTGCCCATCTGGTGGTTAAGATGGTAAAATATAAATTTCCTGATTCAAAGATTTTCGTTTTTGCCCGCAGCCAAAAAGAACAGAAGTTTGCTTTAAGACTTGGATGCGACTGGGCCGGCGATACAACGGAAACTCCTCCTCATTTACTCGATTCAATCATCGATACCACTCCGGTCTGGATGCCGGTAGTGGAAGGTTTAAAACATTTGAAACCCGGTGGAAGAATGGTGATAAATGCTATCCGGAAAGAGAATGTCGATGTGGATTATTTCGGAAACCTCGATTATGCAACTCATCTGTGGATGGAGAAGGAGATAAAAAGTGTGGCAAATGTTACCCGAAAAGATGTAGAGGAGTTTATAAAACTGGCTGCAGAGATGCCCTTTAAACCGGAAATTGAGATATATCCATTCAAAGATGCAAACAAGGCAATTATGGATATCAAACAACGCAGGATTGAAGGAGCTAAGGTATTGGCGATATGATGACATGTAAGTCAAAAGGACAATTCTATCAGTAAAAAATTCTGAAATTTGCCCTTTAAAATAGTTTCCATGCTATTATGCCGGAGGCGCGGTTAATTCTGTTGCGGCTTGAATTCCTATTGAAGTTTCTTTTATAATTCCCAGTTTAATATAAATTGGACGAACTGCCTGCTTTAAATTCGGAAGTGCACGTGCAAAAAGGTATGCACCTGCAATACATGATATACCACCTATCAGCAACGTACCAGGAGCTCCAAGACTACTTGCAAGGCTTCCAGCCAGAAAGCTGCCAAAAGGTGCAGTACCCATAAACGCCATGGTATAAAAGCTCATTACGCGGCCTCGTTTATCATCATCCACAATGGTTTGCAGGATGGTGTTGCTGGAGGCCATCTGTAGCATCATGCCCAGACCTATAAAAACCATGAATAGTAATGAAAGGATAAAATACCGGGACAAAGAAAATGTAATCAGTCCTAATCCGAAGATAAATGCTGCTATCGGAATGATTTTCCCCAACGCTAGTACCTGTTTTCGTGAAGCCAGATAAAGCGCACCAATTAAAGCGCCTAACCCCGATGCCCCCATAAGAAATCCGAAGGTATGTGAATCGCCGTGCAAAACTTCTTTGGCAAAAACAGGCATTAGCACGCGGTATTGCATGCCTGTGAGACTTACTAATGCAAGTAAAAGGATAATCGATTTGATGGGTGCAAATCCAAATGTGTAGTTAAATCCTTCCTTCAGTTTCTTTAATACATGGCCATTCTGGTTTACAATTACTCTGGGTTTGATTTTCATCAGAAAGAGGGAAGTTAGAACAAAAAGATAGCTCAGGGCGTTTATCATAAAACATATTCCTTCACCGGCAAGGGCAATAAGGATACCGGCAATTGAGGGACCAATCAGTCTGGCGCCATTTACCATGGTTGAATTTAAAGCGATGGCATTCCCAAGATCTTCTTTTTTATCTACCATTTCAATAACAAATGACTGCCGTACGGGAATATCAAATGCGTTGATACATCCAAGGATAATGCTTAACAAAATGATATTCCACACCTCAATGTTTCCGGTAAGATAGAGCAGCGCCAAAACTAAGGCCTGAAACATGGCAGCTACCTGGGTAATAAATAAAAGATGATAGCGGTTCCACCGGTCCGTTAAAACTCCTGCAAAAGGAGCAATTAGAAATGTGGGTATCTGGCCTGCAAATCCGACCACACCAAGTAGAAATGCAGAACCTGTCATATGATAAACCAGCCAGGGAGTGGTAATACGTTGTATCCATGTACCAATCAGCGATACACTCTGACCATAAAAGAACAGGCGAAAATTCCTGTAACGAAGTGAACGAAAAGTATTTTTTAAGCCACTTAATATAGTTGAATTTTGCTTGCTGGTAACTCTATTCATTTTTCTTTATCCAACCAAATTTATAAAATTTTCAGAAGAGCGTTAAGTTGGAATTATTATAATAAATCAGAGAATACAATTATTTTGGTATTGGATGATGTAGAATGTGTGAATAGGGCTGACGATTTATTTTACAAACATCAACCGTACTAATTTGGGCATCAAGCGGCCAAAGGTTAAATATTCTATTCTGTCGTAGTGTTTGTTGCTTTCAAGTATTTTGTTTACCAGATATTCAGTTACCACATCCACTTCTTCTGCCATAATATCTAATATTTTCGTGAATCTGGCTTGATCTTCAAGACTTCCTGCAGACATCGATGTAGTTAAAAAATCAGTTCTGACCATACCGGGGCTCAAAATTCCCACTTGTATGTTTCTGTCTTTAATTTCTTTCGAAACTGATTTGGTAAAATAATTTACAGCTCTTTTACTTGTACCATACAAGGTTAATTTTTCCCTCATTCTGCCATTACTCCCAAAACCTTCCATATTGTAGACTTTGCCAAACCCCTGTTGTTTAAAGAAATTTATTGCAGCTTTTGTACCCATCATCAATCCGAGAATATTTACAGAAATCAAATCTGCTATTTCTTGTTTATCCAATTCGATAAAATTTCGATGAGGTTGAGGAATACCCGCATTATTTATCCAGATATCAATTTTTTTATAATTTGATATAGCCTTATCAATGATTGCCTGAAAGGTAGATTCATCGGTGACATCACCTGCTACTCCCTGAACATCATAACCTTTTTCCTTAAGTTCTTTTACTGTTCCATTAACGGCATCATTATTTCTGCCATTGATAATTACCTGGTGATTTCGTTTCAGAAATTGTCTGGCTAGTCCGTTTCCAATTCCTCTTGTACTTCCTGTAATAACAATTGTTTTTTTATCCATGGTTTGTGATTTTATATTTGTTCATTTCAGATTTAAAAGAAGCCAATTCTATTGTAATTGAATTAACATTTCAGGAAGGAATTTTGTTTCAACACCTTAAAGTGAGGCAGGTCTGATTAGTTCTTATAAAATGTTTGTTTGTACTAGTCTTTGCCTGTTTCTATAAGTACTTCTTTAAATCATCAAAAGTTGATGGCCAAATAAATTTGCCTTCTGCTTTTTCCACTTTCCCAACTCCTATAACTGCCTCTATATTTAAACTTCCGTAAATATGCGGAAATAATAATCCTTCTTTGATATGACTAATTCCGGCTCCCTGAATGGGTGCCGGAGGTTCAAATTTAACCTCTGACTTTAATTTATCCGTTTCGATGGCAAGGATTATGATCATATCAGTTTTCGAAATTTCTTTAAAATAATCTTCTAATACCAGCAAGGATGTTGCTTTTTCAGCTGTACAATGAATAAAACCATTTTGTGCCAAATTGCCCGGTTGGTAAAATTCACCCTCTGTTTGTGATTTCAGATCCTTAAGTGTGAGGATGTGGTAAATTATATTTTTCTGTTCCATAAGATTAATTATTTTTCTAACCGATTACAGGCAAGATATAGTGAATATATTTTTCGCCCCAAATCCCTTCGTAACTTAAATATGGAAAAAATTCGGATAGCTGGATAGCCGGCATGTTTTGTTTTTTAAAGCCAGTGCAGTTCAATAATACAAAATATATCTTAGAAAATGCCTTAAAATTTCTTTTACCTTAGAAGAGTGTTGTGCTTTCGTGCTTTATTTCAGACAATTTGGAAGCATTTCTAAAAATCCTAAACATTTGTCATAATTCAATTCGTAAAAATTCATCCCCAAATTTATTGTCTCATAGTATCTGGCTTGGTTTACTTTATAATATTCCTCTGATGATATTTTCCAGAAATCATGACCCAATTTCTCTGTTATAAACCACTTCTCAAGTAATCGTGCCGCTCTTCCGTTTCCATCCCGAAATGGATGAATATGTGTAAATCTTAAATGAATCAACGATGCAAAATAAAAGACTTCTTTCTCGTTTAGGCCTGAAGAAATTAATTCTTCAATATCCTGGAAAAATGTTTTCATTTCGTGCTTGACAAATTCAGGTTCAATTGCCATATAAGCTAATCCTGATTTACCAAAGACTCCAACATGCTCAATTCTATATTGTCCTCTTTTACTCTTAATCAATAAAGTCTCTGAGAATATTTTATGACAAGTCAATAGATTCTTCTCATTCAAGTTATTATTCTGTGCAAACTCGTAAGCCTCAATCAAATCCTCAATTTCCAGTATCTCTTTTCCAACCTTGAATTTATCTTTGTTCAATTCATAGTTCATATAAGAATTCAAATCGATACTATTTCCTTCAATATTCGATGAATAAACCGCAGATGATTTTGTCAAATAGTCAAATCCTCCTTTGTTTTCAGAAAAATCATAATTCTGAATTAATCTTGGGATTTCATGTCCAATTGTCCGAATATAAGTGTCTAAATATCTTCTCTCAGTTAGTCTCATTTCATCCAATTATTAATACACAAATATACTCATTTTAATTGTCAAATCCTTTTGGCACTGAGGTTTCCAAGCATGAAGCACAACAATTCCATAAAGTCAGTTGCTTTTATATATATTATTGCATATATATCTTTCACCTCAAAATCCCCTTCGTAACTAAAATATGAAAAAAATCCGGATAGCTGGTTAGCCGGCATGTTGTGTTTTCTTTATTCAAAAAAGAGTGCATTACAATAGTATAAAATATCTCCTATAAATCCCTTAAAAATGAGGATTTTATATGAACAATGTTTGAACATGGAGGATGTAAGAACCTGTTAATTTCTGTTTGCTTTGAGTTGAGATTCAGGAGGGTTTTCGGTTTTTAGAGTCTGTACGAAAAGTCTTGAATAGTTAACCGCAACGTCCGCCATGAGACCCACAAATGTCACAACGTATTGATATTACGTAATTAAACTTTGTGTGCTTTATTGGTAAAAAGATCTGTTTGCACAGTCTCATCCGACAGGCAGGAATGTATTAGTGTGGGCATTTAATGGAGATTATTTCATGAAACCGCTACGCTAAGTTCCTTCGTATGCAGGAATGTAATGGTTGCACAGGAAAGGTTTATCGGGAAATGTTAGTTTAGATGTCAGACAAGAATAATTACCTGCAATTTAAGCCAATGGATCCTGGCAATTTAACCAGGGAGTAAACGATTAAAGTAATCGGGAATATGGAAATTCTTCTCAGCGGGAAAAGGAAATTATTAAGGTATGTTTCTTGTTTTAATTATTATTTATAGATTCTGCAGTCTCACTTTGCTCCTCCCTGCAAAATTGCATCCAACGCCTGTTGGTCGAATACTGTATTGGTCCTCCGGTTAAAAAGGGCAGAACCATTGGTGCCGGTTCCACCAGCGTCCCAGTAAAATGGCAACATGCCGTTAGCTTTTGCCTGTTGAGTTACATATTTCAAATAATACGCCCGTGATGCAAGATGCAGGGTTAATGCATCTCCTGTTAAAGAAGAACGACGAACTGCACCATATTCACCCAATACAATAGGAATGCCTTTATCAGCAAACTTGGTTTTCATGGAGCTAAAGTAGGAATCTACCATTGATTCTTCGCAACAGTTTGAGTTGCGGGTTGGATCGGTTGTAGAATGATAATCCTTGCCCCAATAATAAAACATGCTGCCCCAACTAGCATCCTCCGTCAATCCACAGAAATTCCAGGGGGTATAATAATGTATCTCAACCATCATACGATTTGCAATTTCGTCAATGGGAAGGACAGACATTAATTGGTTAGTTTTTTGAATATCGGTGGAAGGACCCTGGACAACCAGTACCCTGTAGCTGTTCTTTCCTCCGGTAGAGCGTACCGCATTTATGAAGGTCTGATGATAAGAAGTCAATACACTCATTTGCGCAGCATTATCCACATTTGGTTCATTCGCGCTGGCAAACAGCAGGTGTTCGTCGAAATCGCGCAAGTGAGTGGCTATCTGTTCCCAAAAAGCTTTCTGTTTTGCATTGTTTTCTTCCTGTTTGGCTATGGTGCAATTATTTTCGAGCCATCCTCCATCCCAATGAATGTTAAGTATCACATACATATCGTCGTCTATACAGTATTGTATTACTGTCTTGACCCTTTCGAGCCAGTCGCTGCTTAATTGTGCAGTTGCACTGTTCGACATGTATTGGTTCCAGGAACAAGGCAATCGAATTGCATTGAAACCATTTTGTTTTATCAAATCAACCAGGGCTTTTGAGATGAGCGGATTTCCCCATGAAGTTTCCCCTCCAATGGCTTCGAGGGAATTGCCTATGTTTGTACCCAGATTTATATTGGCCGCAATCTCAGCAGCGGTGCTGGTCATTCCTGTTGCATCAGGTGCTATGGGTGAGGTGTTATAACTTGGGTAATATTCTCCTTTCTGAGCTACCGAAATTTGAGCCGAAGCGGCATAAGCGCCACCCAGGATAATTGTTGCTGTTCGTGGATCAGTTCCTGTATTTTCCAGTGCTGTAATGCTTATCGTGGTATTTCCGTTGGAACCCGAATCCGGAGTGAATTTCAGCCAATCCACATCGGCGTTTATGTTCCATTCCGGCGCATCGGTGGTAATGTTAATGGCTAAGGTATTTCCTCCACGTAAAAAACTCAATGTAGTGTTATTGACCAGAATTGAATAAAGATAATCGGATGAAGGTTGTGATACGATAAGCTTTACCGGATTGGCATTTCCTGCGGTAACGGTGAGTGTGTCCAAACGTGGCACAACAGTTTTGGTAACCACACCCAATGTTACTAAGTTCGATTTTTCAGTTCCCTGTGTATTTGACAAAATCAGCCAGTCAGAGGCAGGATTGGTAATGTTCCATGAGTCTGCATCTGTTTGAATGGTTATGCTTGTATAGCCTCCTTCCGTTTCAAATTCTATATTATCCGGTGTAACTATCAATGTATTTTGATTGTCTTTTTCGCATCCAGTCAACCAGAATAAGTTAAAAACCAATAGGCTGAAAATTATATATTTTATAGATTTATTCATCTTTAAAGAGATTAAATTCAGTATTATCATTTGGTTTTAATAGTTAAAATTAATACCAGGCGATATAATTCTAAAAGTTTTATCAGATAATATGCATATTTGCTTAAAAGAGATAATAAAAATCTTCTTTCCTAAATTTATCTCAACCTGCATAATTAAAATACTATTTTATACTCTGTACCAAGCACGTAAATTACATTAATTTTATTAGGTTTTCAAGCTAATTCTTTCCCTTATTTACCGTGAGAAAAATACAAAATAATGACTAATTCACTTATAAATAGTTCGTTTTTGTGGATTATCATATAAAATGGGTTAACAATTTATACAGCATAAAGAAACAATATTGAAAACGTTATTTCAAAAAAATATTGTTGAAACTAATCAAATACATCCTTTGAGATGAAATCCGGATTTAGAAATGAGCTTATTTTCTTGAAAATCAATTTTGAGGAAGAATGTAAATTGACCACAATGGTGCCCCCCTCATATTTATCCCGGCAGGTAAGGGAGTTTTTCTTGATAACTGAAAATAATCTGACCTGATATGGGTCGTTCAGGTTGGTATTTAGTTACTTCAGCATTGAAATGTACTTAACTATGAGGGAAATCGTCCCGCCCAGAAGAAAAAGGTCGAGATGCACACCCAGACGGAATACGCCAAAAAGTCCGTAGAATAATCCAAGTACGATAAATGAGAGGGTCAGGTAGGTTGATCCTAATCCGTTAAAAATAAGCAATAGTCCAATCAAAACAGACAAAGTAGGGCAGGGGATTAGTCCTGCCGGAGAGGCATACAGATATTTTGCTATGGAGCCGGTATCCAGAAAGTGCGGGTAAACTAATCCGAAGATTACCATAATGATACCAGCAATTAAATACACGAAGGATGAAGTGGTAATCGGAGTGCCGGTACATCTGATTCCCAGAATGAGTATAGATGCAAATGCAATTGTAAAGAGCATACCGTTGAATGGATTTCCTGTTATCCATGCAAATATTGCCACCGAAAGAAGGGGAAGGCTTAAAAATATTCCCATGAACTTGTTGGAAGGAGTCCATTTTACCATCAATGCAATTACCAGAAGGTAAAAAACAAAATGCCAAAGAATGGCATACCAGGAAAAGTTACTGACAATGGTTTGCAGTCCGTTCAGAATTTCATGTGGTTTAGGCATGATTGTTTAATTTAGGGTTCATAATCTGGCCTGAATAATTCAGGATCGGTTGATAATTTAAAATTAATCATAGTAACTATTTTTTAAAAGCCATATCTGATTTTTTTTCATCCCGAGGCATCGTGATTATGAATATCTATTATAAGGATGTCCTTATATTTTTTCTGCTATCGGATCCAAATTAACCTCCTCCGGTTTATCCTTATTGCACGCAAAATGCAATAAAGCAAGCAAGCATAGGAATACATGAAATAGGTTAAGATTAAATTTCACACGTTTCTTTTTTTTGCAGGATAGAGAATTTTGTTTTACGATAGTTTGAAAAAAAGAGAATCGATTTATCTCAAAACCCAGTCGACGGCTGCCTCAAATGTAGTAAAAGGCCTGGAATAATACCCTTCGTTTAATGTTTCAATCAGGATTGGTATGATTATGTCGTGTGGATCATCTGTAATCACTGCAGTTTTTAATTTACCAAATATCTCAGGATGATTTTTATAAAAATCGGCGATGATTTCATGCTCGTCTATCGATATTCTAAAATTCGCTTCCCTGTAATCCAGCACAAACCCTTTGGTTTCTTTGGGTATTAACTGATTATTAATAGCAAATTGCCATGAGGAAATAATATCATCAATGGTTATCGGGCCGTAATAATACTTAAACATAATACCTAGTGAGCTGTCAAACTGATATTTATATTTTTCCTTTGACACTGGAATGGGAGTTTAACGGTTGAAATATATTTTTGAAGTCAAATTTAATTTATTAATTACAGGTTGTAATACATTTATTGTCAAAATTGTTAGTCTGGTCTGCAGGGCAAACAAGTTATTAATTTCTCAAAAGATATTTTTTTAACAACATTATTAAAGTTGTTTATAGTATCATTCACAACCTTTATATGTTCTTTATTAAATTCTCTTTGATGATACTTCGATCAAAATCCTGATTTTTGAATATATTCGGAATTAAATTTTAAAAAAATCAAAAATAATTTTTCAATTAATCTAACATGGATATTCACAATTGTTCTACTGCCTTATTCGTAAAGAATATTGAAATTTCAAAAATCTTCTATACGAATACTTTGCAATTGCCTGTCAGACTTGATTTTGGTAAAAATATCATCCTGCAAAACGGATTGACTTTGTGGGAGATTAATAAAAGTCATATTATTTCAACAAGCCTGGGAGTAGAAAAGATTACAGATGGTTCTTGTAACAGGTTTGAATTATATTTCGAAACCGATCATTTGGAGGAAGTTTATGCCGATTTGAAAAAAAACGGTGTGCAATTCATACATGAAATCCATGAAGAAAGCTGGGGGCAACAGACCATTAGGTTTTTTGATCCTGACAATCATTTGATTGAGGTTGGCGAGTCAATGAAATTGTTTGTCACACGTATATACAATCAAGGTCTTTCTGTGGAACAGGTTTCCGAAAAGACACATGTACCGGCGGAAGAAGTGAAACGATTGATTGAAGGATAAAAGGTGCATCTTATCTGTAATTAATACTTACAAGAAAACTCCTTAAATCCAATAACCGAAGTCATGCTGAATTTATTTCAGCATCTCATAACCAAAAGCTTATAGATCCTGAAACACCTGCCCGCCGCATAAAGCTCTGGGAGGCGGGAATTCAGGATGACTTAAAAGTGGAGTTTTCTTGCTTACACTAAGTAAATTCAATATAATTTAAAAACTGATTATTGCTGTTTACTAAAAATTTCTATTGAGCTCAATTGTGCATATTGTGGTGAATATTCATTTTTATCACCTCTCTTTTCTTACTGCTCAGATATGCTGTCTCAATAATGCGGATCACATCAAGCGCCTGTTCGGGCTTTACAATCAATTCGTTACCATTTCTAATCACGTCATAAATATTTGAATAAAAATCGCTGTAATTTCCGGCAATAGATTTATATTTTTTCCTGAACTCCTTTCCCTTCATGGTTGTGTGCAATATCCCCCAATCAGATTCAGGTTCTTCTCCCCAGGAACTATCCTGCGGAACTTTCCCGTTTTTTAGTAAATCTTCCTGTGGATCGAGACCATACTTTATATACGATCCTTCTGTGCCATGAAGCATATATCGTGGACCTGCCTCCCGCACCAGGTATCCTGCCTTCAGGGTGACTTTTATATCAGGGTAGTACATTTTGATATCGAACGAATCGTCTACCCTGGCGCCGGTGCGCACTACCCTCACATCAGCAAATATAGCCTCAGGCATGCCAAAAAGCACCAACGCCTGGTCAATCAGATGCGAGCCAAGATTGTAAAGTGTACCTGAATGAAAATCGGGATTTTCTTTCCATGAATCCGGAATGTAATTTCTGTACCTGTCAAAATGAGCTTCGAATTCAACAAGCCTGCCCAATAGTTTTTTTTGAATTACCTCCCGAAGCGTAAGGAAATCGCCATCCCAGCGCCGGTTCTGGAAAACACTCAACAGTTTATTTTTATTAAGCGCAAGCGAAATGAGTTTCTCACCCTCAGCCACCGTTATAGTAAACGGTTTTTCAACAATTACATGTTTCCCGGCATTCAAAGCTCTCGATGCGAAATCAAAATGTGTATTATCCGGTGTGTTTACAATCACCAGTTCGGTTTGATTATCCATAAGAATATCATCGAATGATTTGACAACTTCAACCTCCGGATATTTTTGCAAGGCAGTATTGCCGGTTCGCTGCAAAATGCTCTTTAAGTTAAATCCGGGATGGGAACGTAACAGCGGAGCATGGAATATACTGCCGGACATTCCATACGATGTCAGGGCTGTTTTTATCGGATTGGAAAATGGTTGTATCATCATGTATAATTTAAATATTCATAATCTAATAGAAGTAAAAAGGAATGAAATGCATAAAAAGAATCAGAAAAAAAATTAAAGTTTTATTAAAATACAATATGGAAACATAGTTTAAATATATTTGTTCCTTAAGTTAATTAGAAAAATACTTTACTAATTTATATCTAAAATATGAGATATTCCGGTATGTTTTTGGCATTAATGATACTGTTGGGCTTAGGTTTCAAACGAATGGATAACAATGAAACAGAAAAATCCCCCAAAAATATTATTCTGATGATAGGGGATGGAATGGGTCTCGCCCAAATGTATGCAGGAATGACAGCAAATCATGGTCACTTGTATCTCGACAGGTTTCCCATCATTGGATTGTCAAAGACCTATTCTGCAAGTGATTTTATTACCGACTCAGGAGCAGGAGCAACCGCATTGGCTGCAGGTAAAAAAACATATGATCATGCCATCGCAGTGGGACCGGATTCGTTACCCGTAAAAACGATTCTTGAATATGCAGAAGAACACGGATTATCCACCGGATTGATTGCCACAAGTGCAATTACCCATGCTACTCCGGCCTGTTTTATTGCACACGAGGTAAATCGCGAAATGTACGAAGAGATTGCCAGTGATTTTCTCAAAACAGATATCGATGTTTTTATCGGTGGAGGAAGAGATAATTTTAATCACAGGAAAGACAGTCTCAATCTGATTGACAGCCTGGTTAGCAAGGGGTACCGGATTGCAAATGACACAAATGAATTAAAAGCCTGTGGCGATGGCAAAATTGCGGGTTTGCTTGCAGATTTCCATTTACCCTATATGTCAGAGGGCAGGGGAAATATGTTACCACTTTCAACAGAAATTGCATTAAAAAATCTTTCAAAGAATCCGAAAGGTTTCTTTATTATGATCGAAGGTTCACAGATAGACTGGGCATGTCATGATACCAGCGCCAATGATCTTGTGCTGGAAATGCTTGACTTTAATAATGCCATTGGAAAAGCGCTCGAATTTGCTTTAAAGGACAAAAATACCCTGGTAATTGTTATTGCAGATCATGAAACAGGTGGAGTCTCTATTACCGGTGGAAATATGGATAAAGGAATCGTTGATATCAATTTTGCTCTTGGAGAGCACACTGCCATTCCTGTCCCGGTTTATGCCATTGGTCCCGGTTCGGAAAAATTCTCAGGCATTTATGAAAATACGGCCGTTTTCGAAAAAATGATGCAATTGTTTCACTTCTCAAACTTGTAAGCATGTACAGATATTTATTATACATTCTCTTAGGTGTGTTCTTCATTTCAGTCAACTATAAATCAACTTCCTCGAATAAGGAAGCAACTCGTTTTACTACTAATCTGATGAAAATATGTGACGTATCAGATGAATTGTCCGAAACTTCCGGGATTATTTTGTATGATAGTCTCCTGTGGACTTTTAACGATAGTGGAGGCAAACCTGTTCTTTATGGTTTTAATCAGAATACCTGCAAAATCGATATAAAAATTGAAATTTCGAATGTAAAGAACAACGACTGGGAAGATATTGCCCAAAATAAGACCAGTATATTTATCGGAGATTTTGGCAACAATGACGGTTCCAGAAAAGACCTGAAAATTTATATTCTTCCGAAAAGTGAAATTTCGGCAGATACATTACAACATGTTACGGCGGTTATTATTGAATTCAGTTACCCGGATCAGGAGGATTTTACACCGGCACTTTTTGCAAATCAATTTGATTGCGAAGCGTTGATTGCCACTGAGGATTCATTGTATCTCTTTACGAAAGACTGGCTTAACCTCAAAACGAGCATTTACACCTTACCTGCTAAAGCCGGCAGGTTTTCGGCAAAACATCTAAAAGATTTTAATTCTGACGGACTGGTTACCGGAGCAGATTTAAATCCCGAAAATAACACATTGGTATTATGCGGTTATAACCTGTTCTATCCGTTTATTATCCTGTTGGACAATCAGACAAGTATGTTGGTGTTACAAAAAATAGAGCTGGATGAATTATCGGGGGTGCAGGTCGAGGGTATTGCATTTTCAGGGAACAACAGTTTTTACATAACGAATGAGAAATCCGCAATTCCTCAATCGCTACATAAAATTGTTTTAAATCCTGATTAATTTACAAATTCTGTCTGAAAGTTGAAACTAATGCGTTTTAGCTGTTCGGCAAAGATTTCTCCGGTTTCAAGATGTTCTTCGTCATCTAATTCATAAAGCCAGACCACTTCAATTTGCTTGATATCACAATTCCTTTCAATTATTTTCAGCAAACTGTATAATTGCATTGAAGAACTTGTATTCAGGTATTCCAGGTTTATAAAGAATTTAACTTTTTCAGAGCTGAAGGAGTCAATCCATCTGAAAAGAGGATCAAATGCCCTAATGGCATTATCAGGAATAGACCTGCCTTCAATTAGAAAATTACCATCTCTGTTAAAAATTACTTTTGGCGAATTCGTTGTTCTTTCTATAATTAAATTTTCCATAGCTTTTATTTTATAATTTATTTTTGTATTTATGTTATATATACTATGTATTACGTTTGTTATTTATAATCGTTCTAAATAATTGATGAACTTAATCTGATTGGTGACAAAAATTACAATTGATATAAAGATTGAAATTCAATTAATTTATAGTACAATTTCGGACATAAGAATGAAAGAATTGATGTATTAACATAAGGATAATTAATTGAAAATAAATCGTATATGATACTAATTTATGGAAGGCAAACTATATGAACTTCGTATAATATTATTTACTTTACCTGATTGTTGAGCAGGTATGTGTTTTAATCAATCCATTTTTTTACTTCTTAATTTATTAGAATATATATTATCTATGAGGAAAGGATTAATTTTAGAACAAGTAATAATATTGAGAAAGATTTAATACAATAGAACAAAGCATTTCTGGTTTTAATAAGAGATATATTAATTTTATTCAAAAAACAGACATAATATTCTTTTGAATGAGAACATTCATACTTAGTGTATTAGTAGTCATTAATTTGTTACCTGCGCTGACCCAGGAAAATTACACAACAAAAAAAAAGACAGCTATAAAAGATTATACTGAAGGAATTCAGAAACTCAATCTAAAATATTATGACAAAGCCATTGAATTGTTTAAAAAGGCAATTTCCATTGACAGAAATTTTATAGAAGCTTACTTAATTCTTGCCCAGGCTTACGAAGATAACAAGGAATATGAAAAAGCTATTGAAATCTATAAGACAGGAATTGCCATCAATCCGCAATTTTTCCCTTATAGTTATATAATTCAGGGTAACCTGGAATATAAACTTGGTAAGTACCAGGATGCATTGCATAGCTATCAGGCATTTCTGGCGACAGGAAGTAAAAATAATAAACATGTAGATGTCGCTAAAAGAGGAATTCAACAATGCAATTTTTCAATCGACGCCGTGAATCATCCGGTAGAGTTTAAACCTGTAAATTTGGGTAAAGAAATAAATACGAAATACGATGAATACTGGCCGTGTCTGACTGCAGATGAGAACACCCTTATTTTCACCAGGTTAATCAGGGATAGTATGAATTATTTCGGTTTCCAGGAAGATTTTTTTATAAGTACCAAAGAAAATGGCAACTGGGGTTTAGCCAAAAATGCAGGACCTCCTCTAAATTCACCAAGAAATGAGGGAGCACAATCCATATCAGCCGATGGAAGATACATGGTTTTTACGGCTTGTGGCAGGAAAGATGGTATGGGCAGATGTGATTTGTATTTTTCAAAAAAAATCGGAGATAACTGGACTGTACCCGAAAATATTGGTGAGCCTGTTAATACAGTATCTTATGAAACACAACCTTCGTTATCGGCCGACGGAAAAACACTTTATTTTGTAACCGATAGAGCCGAAGGATTTGGTGACCTGGATATATATTGTTCGGAATCGGATAATTCCGGTAACTGGAGCACACCGGTTAACCTTGGAGAGATGATAAACACGCCGGGCAGAGACTGGGCGCCATTTATTCATCCGGATAACCAGACATTGTATTTTGCTTCAAATGATCGCATTGGTCTCGGCGGATTTGATCTTTATATGAGCAGAAAAGACTCATCAGGCAAATGGTCAGAACCGGTTAATCTGGGATATCCGATAAATACGAATAACGATGAATATGGTTTGATCTTAAATGCAGGTGGAACGTATGCTCTGTATTCGTCTGACAGAGACTCGGCAGATGGCCGGGATTTGTTCCGGTTCGATATGTATAAAGCTGCAAGACCTAATGGGGTATCGTACATGAAAGGCAAAGTATTCGATGCAGAAACAAGACAATTGCTTGGTGCAAGATTTGAATTAATCGATTTGAAAACGAATCAGGTAATTAATAATTCCATGTCCGATTCTATCACTGGTGAATTCCTGGTATGTATCCCTGTGCATCATGATTATTTGCTGAATGTTTCAAAATCCGGTTACCTGTTTTATTCCGACAATTTCCCACTTGACTCGGTGTTCGAAGTCACTCAGCCTTTTTTGAAAGATATCCCGTTACAATCCATAGGTATTGGAAAATCAGTAATCCTAAAGAATATCTTTTATGAGTTTGATTCTTATAAGTTGAAAGACGAGTCACGCATTGAGCTCGATAAGCTGGTGCGTTTTCTGCAGACATACCCCGGTATAAAGATTGAAGTGGTTGGTCATACCGACAGTTTAGGAACAGCAGAATATAATAAAACACTATCTGCACAACGTGCAAAATCTGTAGCGGATTATCTGATTGCTTCTTCCATATCTAAGGACAGGATTCAATATAAAGGGATGGGTTTCTCACAGCCTATTGCTCCAAATCAGACCGAGGAGGGAAGGGCACAAAATCGCCGAACCGAACTTATTATTTTGGAAAAGTAATTTTCCAATTCTAAAAATTATATCTTTCATAAAACCGTTTTATTTATTACCTTTAGGTTGAAAGCGATATAAAGTGTCTTAATTTCATGTTGTCAGAATATTTGAAATGAGTCTAAAGAAACATTTCTTTTGTCTGGTTATTTTCATTTTTACCCTTGATTATTTACCTGGCAACATACTTATTGCCCAGGAAAAACAGATTCTGTTCAGCAATCTTGACAATACCAATGGACTTTCTCACAACAGGGTTCATTGTATTCTTAAAGATAGCAGAGGTTTTATGTGGTTTGGTACCATGCAGGGATTATGTCGCTATGATGGTTATTCTTTCAAGATTTTTAAAAATAATTCTTCAGATTCAAATTCTATTAGCGGGAATACAATTACCGGGTTAATCGAAGATAATGCAAACAAAATATGGGTAAAAGCAAATTACGTGATTGATGTATTCGATCCAGTTTCGGAAATATTTAATCACCATCACAAAATTTTTAATCAAAAAGGTGGAATCCCTGAGGCAAACAATTTATATTATAAAGATCATATGGGTAATTTCTGGTTTGCAAATTCTGATTCTGGATTGTATAAATACATTTTCAGCAGAGATTCTCTGGTTAAAATAAAATCTAACGGAAAAGATACCTTATCCATAAATAATAGCCGGATAACTGATTTTTCTGAAGATTCAGGTGGTCATCTTTGGTTAATTCACGAAAGCGGAATACTTGAAAAAATCAATTCGGACAACTATAAAGTTACACAGAGAATAAATTTGAATACCGGATCGAGTTTCTTATTTAGTTTTTTTATCGATGCTGAAGATGATTTCTGGATATTTGCACCCAACATCGCTGGAGTTATATACTATGACCTGCAATCTAAACAGATAGAGCATTTTAATAAAAGCTCAAAAAAAACACAGTTGAATAGCAATATTATCGGAGGAATTAACCAGGACAATGACGGATTGATATGGATTGGCACAGATCATGGAGGCATCAATATTCTTAATAAAAAGGACTTCTCCGTCAGTGATGTTTTAAACAATCCATTCAATAACCTAAGCCTCTGCCAGAACAGTATTCTGACCATTTACAAAGACAGGGATGGTTTCATGTGGATTGGAACTTTTAAGAAAGGAGTGAGTTATTATCATAAATATTTATATAAATTCCAGCTTTATAAATTAAACCTGGAAGACTCATCCGGACCGGAATTAAACGATATAGACAATTTTGCTGAAGACAAGGATGGAAATCTCTGGATCGGGACAGATGGTGGCGGAATAATTTACTTTAACAGGCAAAAAAACACGTTAACCAACTATAAAAACATTCCTGAAGATCCAAAAAGCCTCAGCTCAAATATTATTATTGGTATGTGTGTGGACCATGATAACAGATTATGGACCGGAACATATTTCGGAGGATTAAATTATTTTGATGGTATTCGTTTTTATCATTACAAACACAATCCGAATGATGAAACAAGTATTTCTGACGACAGGATCTGGGAAGTATTTGAGGATTCTGAAAAAAAACTCTGGCTCGGAACCTTACAGGGAGGAATTGATGTTTTTGATCCGGTTAGCAAAAAAGTCATCAGGCATTTTAAACAAGATACTGGTGATTATGATTTAAAATCAAATACTATATTTTCCATTACTGAAGACTTTGATAAAAACATGTGGTTTGCCACTACCGGAGGATTGAGTTATTATGACAGAAAAAAAGAAAAATTTAAAACTTTTGCTCATGATGAAAATAAACCGTCAACAATAAGCAGTAACCTGATTTTCGATGTGTTGCAGGATTCTCGCGGATTTATCTGGGCAGCCACAAACAACGGGTTGAACTTGTTATCTTCAGATAAAAATTCATTCAAAACCTTTAAAGAACAAGACGGTTTGCCTTCTAACGCAGTATTGACAATTTTGGAGGACAATTCGAACAACCTGTGGGTAAGCACCAATAATGGCCTATCTAACCTGATCATTAAATATGATAGTTTAAAAAGTGAGTATGTATATAACTTTATAAATTATAATGAAACTGATGGTTTACAGGGAAAAGAGTTTAATGAGAAATCTGCTTTTAAGACGAGTCGTGGAGAACTTCTTTTTGGAGGAGGTGGAGGATTTAATCTATTTCGTCCATCAGATCTTGAAGCTGAAAACATTGATGCAAAACTTGTTTTCACGAATTTTCTGCTTTTCAACAAAATTGTGAACATAGGTCAAAAGATAAATGGCAGGGTCTTGCTATCTAAATCTATCTCATACACAAATGAAATCACTCTTAAATACAAGGAAAATATTTTTACCCTGGAATTTGCCAGGTTAAATTATCTTCATCCTGAAAAAATTCAATACAATTATAAACTGGAAGGCTTTAACAACCACTGGCTAAAAACTGACGCATCATTAAGAAAAATAACCTATACAAATCTTAATCCTGGAAAATATATTTTTCGTGTTCAATCCACAAAGAATGACGGCAGTATGGACGAAAATGAAACCAGCATAAAAATTATTATTCTTCCACCCTGGTGGATGACATTATTCTTCAGGATAGCTGTTATTTTACTAATCATCACTGTTGTTACAGGATTTTTTTTGTATCGTATGAGGGCTCTAGAAAATCAAAAAAGACAACTTGAAATGCTTGTAAAAGAAAGAACCCATGAAATTGAAGAAAAAAATACAATGCTTCTTGAGAAGGCGGAACAAGTGAATGAAACAAACCAGCTATTAGAAGAAAGACAGCAACAAATTGAGGAACAATCTGAGGAATTAATGGCTCAAAAAGAAGAACTCGAAAAAGCCAATGAGAATCTGACTGAACTGAATTCAACCAAAGACAAATTTTTTTCTATCATTGCTCATGATCTCAAAAATCCGTTTGCATCCATTATGGGATTTTCTGAAATATTATCAAGTAAATATGATTTAATTAATGATGATAAAAGAAAACATTTCATTGCGATAATATTCGATTCTGTTATGAAGGTATATGAACTTCTTGAAAACCTCTTACAATGGGCAAGATCCCAAACTGGTAAAATCGCATGCGACCCTGTAACATTTGACATTAAAACACTTATTGAAAAAAATATTGACCTGATAAAAGAGAATATAGCTAAAAAGAAAATCTCTATACACTATAAAAATATACAGTCCTATAATGTATTTGCAGACATTAATATGATTGATACCGTTATAAGAAATATTTTATCCAATGCCTTGAAATATTCCAACATAGGAGGTGAAATATATGTTATTTGCAATAAAAATTCTAATCTAGTCGAAATTCAAATCAAAGATACCGGAACAGGAATGACTAAGGAGGAAATAGAAAAATTGTTCAGAGTAGAAAGCAAAGTTTCAAAACCAGGCACAAATGGAGAAAACGGAACGGGTCTTGGATTGCTTATTTGTTGGGAGTTTATTGAAAGAAATAATGGAAAAATTTCTGTCGAAAGCAGTCCGGGAATGGGCAGTACATTTAGTTTTACACTTCCTGTTCCCAATTAATTTGTTTGCATTATTCTGCGAAGGCATAATTTATAAAAAATTGTGATTTGGAATTAGTTTCTAAAGCAAAAAATAATTATTTTAACAAAATCTTAAACCCAATAATTCAGATTAATTATGAAAAACAGATTAAATGTACTCATGTATTATTTTACAGCATCACTTCTGTTGATTGCTGCATCCTGTTCTACAGAAAAAAAGGCAAACTTTACACCGCTTGACACATCTAAATTTGTTGCAAATGTCGACGGGAAGCCTATTTCACTTTTTAACCTTGAAAATAAAAACGGACTTATGGTGCAGATAACCAATTATGGAGGTCGGATGGCTGCTTTATGGGTTCCTGACAGAAACGGAAACTTTGCCGATATACTTACCGGATATGATACCATTAGTGGATTTCTAAATGATACAAACTATTTTAACGGGATAATAGGCAGGTATGCCAACCGCATAGCAAACGGTAAATTTGCACTTGATGGTGTAGAATACACACTTCCTATAAATAGTGCGCCAAATACCCTTCATGGAGGGAAAAGAGGTTTTGATAAAAAAATATGGGATGTAGTTAAGAATACCAAGGATTCTCTGGTTCTTACCTATACAAGTGTTGCCGGTGAGGAAGGATTTCCGGGAACGCTGAAAGCACAGGTAATCTATTCGCTGAACGACAGCAATGAATTACGAATTGACTATTCGGCCGAAACCGATGCTCCAACAGTTGTTAACCTGACAAGTCATGGATTTTATAACCTTGCCGGTTACAATGACGGAGATATTCTGGGACACATTCTGATGATTAATGCAGATAAATATACTCCTGTTGACAGCAACTTTATTCCTACGGGCGAAATTGCTGATGTAACAGGCACCCCATTTGATTTCAGAACTCCTACTCCCGTTGGTGCAAGAATAGGAGAAGATAATATTCAACTCAACTACGGTATGGGTTATGACCATAACTGGGTATTAAATAAAATGGGAGATGAAATATCTCTTGCATGCAGAATCGAGGAGCCCGTTTCTGGCAGGGTGATGGAAATTTATACTGACCAACCGGGAATTCAGGTTTATAGCGGAAATTTCCTTAATGGAACAGTAGTAGGCAAAAACGGAGTAACATACCAACACAGACAATCTATCTGTATGGAAACCCAGCATTATCCTGATTCTCCTAATCATGAAAATTTCCCCTCGACCGTTCTGCGTCCGGGTGAAAAATATCAAACATCAACCATTGAAAAGTTTTTGGTTAAATAAAAACTGAAAGCCTTAATTAAATCCGATTTTAAAAAATCTTACCAGTCTGTCTGAATAAATAAGGCAGACTGGTTATTATTTCAATAGAAGGCTGTAATTCCTTTTGAATTTGCTCTCATCAAGCTCTTGTGAATTAATCTTAATCCTCGTTTCAATTTTCAGAATCAAAATATTGTTTAAGACTAATAAATAAAAAAAATGCTGTGCAACGCACAGCATGATAATATATAGAAAGCAAACAGGAGGAAATAAAAAGAGAAGTTAATTTACTCCAGCGCCTGATTTTGAGTCTGATGCAATTGTTGTGAAGTGAGATTCATCAAGCATCCAGTCTTCTACCTTGAGTTCTTCTTCGGGATCAACCTGATCGTTATCCTTTGTGAACGTATCGGGTAAAAAATGAGATTCATCCAGCATCCATGCTTCCACAGGTATTGACTCTTCTTCTGTTTCAAGAGTCTCATTAGTAACATTGTTTTTCAGAAAATGAGACTCGCTCAACATCCAGGGTTCAACTTTTAAACTTTCTTCTGCTACATCATTTCTATCAGGTATTCTGATAATTAAAACGCTGTTGTTGTTTGTGTTTTCAGTCGAAGCGATGGTTATTTCAATCATCTTTTCACTGTATTTCATATCAGCTACTATATTTTTCAGTTTTTGAAGGTTGCTATCGCAACACAATAACGTATTTGATTTTTGTGCGAAAGTTCCAATCATAAGGGCGAAAATGATTCCTCCTGAGATTATGATTTTTTTTGGCCAGTTGTTGATTTGTGTTTTCATTTTATTTATCTCCTGTTCTATTTGTTGATTAATTATATGCAGATGAATTTACATTAATTGTGCCAAAGTTTATAAAAAATTGAAAATAAGGTATATATGAATATTTTTTAAGAAGATATATTTCTTCAAAGTGACCGAAAGAATACATTTGGTGTTCGGATTCGTACATTGTGAGGCAGGGAAGAAGCTTTAGACAATAAATTTTATTTCTTATCTTTATAAACAAATAATTGAACCTTAAAAAATTAAAAATCAACCTGTAATGAAAAACTTAACATTAACACTTTTGGGTTTATTAAGTATGAACGTTTTACTGGGACAGGATTATACATTACCCCTTTGGAATAAGAATATCCCAAACTATCAGCCAACTAATGAGAAGGAGATAGTTGAAAAGACGGATATCACCCGAATTAGTTATGTGCAGAATCCGGATATTGCCGTTTTTTTGCCTTCGAAAAAAAATGCCAATCAACAGGCGGTAATCATTTGTCCTGGAGGCGGGTATGTAAGTTTGTCGTACGACTGGGAAGGTACAGATATTGCAAAATGGTTAAATGCCAATGGAGTGGCGGCAATTGTTCTGAAATACCGCCTGCCAGTTTCGAAAAGTAATATTGTACCCTACAAATCCCCATTGATGGATGCACAGAGAGCCATGAGGATAGTTCGCTCTCACGCTGCCGAATGGAATATCGACACATACAAAATAGGAATTATGGGATTTTCGGCCGGTGGTCACCTTGCATCTACCCTGGGAACACATTTTGATAAGGGCAATCCCGGTTCGGAAGATTCAATTGAAAGGCAGAGTTGCAGGCCCGATTTTATGATCCTTTTATACCCGGTGATTTCAATGGATTCTACAATTACACATTTAGGTTCGATGCATGCATTGTTGGGGAATAAACCGGATCCAAAACTGGTTAAACTTTTTTCAAATGAGTTGCATGTAAAGGAAGATACTCCGCCGACATTTATTGTACACAGCCTGAATGACGGAGCTGTACCTATAGAGAACAGCCTTAGATTTTACGAAGCATTAAAAGCAAAGAAGATATCGGGCGAGATGCATTTATACCCGATAGGAGGGCATGGTTATTCATTCGGATTTGGATTTGATCATTTAAGTACATGGAGAGACAATTGTATGGCTTGGATGAAATGGATCAATCGATCTGAAAAAGAGTAATATTTTTAAAAGTTGTTATATCTGTTTAAATATATTAATCCATCATCATTCTTGCTGGCTTTTAAAATAAAATCAAAACGGTTCAACTCCAGACAAAGGTAAAAATCTTCTGACGGACAGTGGTTCTGCATATCATCAATAAAAAATCTTTTTCCACTGGTATTTCTGATCTGCTGAACCATCAGATTAAAATCGGAAGGTTTTCCTTCCAACGAATTTTGAATATATTCAGCACAATAGGTATCTTCTTCAATAGGGTATTTGGTAGAATATCCCATACATACAAGGGAAACAATATCTGGTTTCTGTTTCTCAATATATTCTATAATGGCGCCTGCATTCACAAAGCTTCCGGTAATAATTTCATCCGAGTCTGACGCATTTACAATTCCCTGGGTTCCTGCGCTGGTTGTATGCACAACTGTTTTGCCCTTAAAGTCAAAATTTCTTACCTGATGGGGAGAATTACCAAAATCAAATCCCGGCATCATCTTGTTGTTTCTTTCTCCCACCAGAATATAATCCGGATTATCCTGTTTGAGTTTGTAAGCTGTTTCTATATCGCCCACCGGAATTATTTTTTCTGCTCCCTGATCCGCAATATAGCAGGCCAATGAGAAAGCTCTGAAAACATCTATGATTACGGTAAGCCCTCTGGCTTGCTTTGCTCCTTCTATCAGGTGTAAAATATTTATTTTCATCAGCAACGTTTAACTAATTATGCTCCAATTTACTGAAGTCTTTCGCATGGCATTTAACTGAGTTAGCAATCGATCGTTTTCCGGTGCAGACAATTCGGAATCGTTATCCAGAATTTTCTCTGCAATGGTTCTGACATATTGAATCATTTGGCCATCTCTGGCTATATTGGATATTTTCAAATCAAATGGTATCCCGCTTTGCTGGGTTCCTTCTACATCACCCGGTCCCCTGATTTTAAGATCAACTTCTGCAATTTCAAATCCGTCATTGGTAGATACCATGGTTTGTATGCGTTTTTTTGCTTCGGCAGTAAGCTTGTATGATGTCATCAATATACAATAACTTTGTGCAGCACCTCTGCCTACTCGCCCGCGTAACTGGTGCAATTGTGAGAGTCCAAACCTTTCGGCACTTTCAATAACCATAACATTGGCATTTGGTATGTCAACACCTACTTCGATAACTGTTGTGGCAATGAGTATATTTGATTTCCCCTCAATAAACAGTTTCATTGCAGCATCTTTATCGTCAGTTTTCATCTGGCCATGAATACAGGTTACAACATATTCCGGTGGGGGAAATGCCCTCACAAACGCTTCGTATCCGTCTTCGAGATATTTATAATCCAACTTTTCAGATTCTTTTATCAGGGGATAAACCACAAAAACCTGGCGGCCCATCCGGATTTGTTTGCGCAAAAAACCAAACATAGGCAGCCGTTTCGAATCATAGTAATGGTATGTATTAACAGGTTTTCTCCCTGGAGGAAGCTCATCAATAACCGATACGTCCAGATCGCCGTAAAGCGTCATTGCCAGGGTACGTGGAATTGGTGTAGCAGTCATCACAAGGACATGCGGCATACTGATTTCATTTTTTTTCCAGAGTTTAGCCCGTTGCGCCACCCCGAAACGGTGCTGTTCATCAATAACAACAAATCCGAGATTGGCAAATTTTACCGGCTCTTCGATAAGAGCATGCGTTCCTACAAGTATTTGCAGTTTGCCGGAAGCCAATTCTTGGTGCAGTATTTCGCGTTCTGATTTTTTTGTGGAACCGGTTAACAATCTGATATGGATATCAAGTCCTTCAAGAAAATTACAGAGTGTGTTATAATGCTGTGTTGCCAGAATCTCAGTTGGAGCCATTAAACATGCCTGGTAGTTATTATCAAGCGCAATCAGCATAGCCATTAACGCTACCATTGTTTTACCGCTACCTACATCGCCCTGAAGCAGCCTGTTCATCTGTTTTCCGGACCCCATATCTTTTCGTATCTCTCTGATAACTCTTTTTTGGGCTTCAGTGAGCTCAAAAGTGAGCTTACGATTATAAAAATCATTTAAATAATTACCTACTTTTGAGAATATCAATCCTTTAAACTTCTGTTGACGGTTATATTTCAGTTTCAGAATATTTAACTGAATCAGGAATAACTCTTCAAATTTCAGGCGGTAAATTGCTTTTTCCAGTAAAGCTCCGTTTTTCGGAAAGTGTATGTTCCAAAGCGCATCTTTTAATGGAAGCAAATGGTGTTGGTTTAGCAAATAATCAGGAAGCGTTTCCTCAATTTTATTGTATGAAGCAGATAATAATCCTGCAATTAGTTTTTGCAATGTCCTGGAACTTATATATTCATTTTTTAGTTTCTCGGTGGTGCTATATTGAGAAGAGAACATCGAATTTAAATCGTCCTGAAGTTTTTCAACAGGTTCAATTTCCGGATGAGCAATAGAAACAAATCCATTATATAAAGACGGTCTGCCGAATATAATGTATTCCTTATCCACCTCAAAACTTTTTAATACCCAGTTTATGCCCTGAAACCAAATAAGATGGATGGTATCCGAACCATCCGAGAATACGGCGATCAGTCTTTTTTTTCTTGGATTTCCCTCTGTTTTAAAGGTCAGGATTTTTCCTTTTAGCTGAATAAAAGTCTGGGTGGAATCTATTTCACTTATCTTATAAACCTTTGATCGATCTATATATTTATAAGGAAAATGATAAAGCAAATCTTTGAATGTAAAAATGCCCAGTTCTTTCCCCAATAATGCAGATCTTTTTGGTCCAACACCTTTCAAAAATTTTATATCATCTTCCAGAAAATTACTCATTGGTATGTGTTATGCAAAAATTCTTACATTTGCCACTTATTGAAAAGCATTTCAATCTTTGATGGAAAGGGTAAATATAGCATTTCGGTATATTTCTTACAAACTATTTGCAAGGCATAAGAAGGGTCATGGTGTTCATTCTCCGTTTGTATTCGGGTTTATTAAAAATGTCTTAGCTAACAAAAAAAGTAATCAGGTAATTGATATTATCGAAAATAAACGAAAAGCGTACCTGAGAAGTGGTAAGTTCATAAAAATAGTTGATCCTGGAGCAGGATCGAGGATTTCAACAAACAATGTAAGAACGTTGAAGTCAATCGTCAAAACTTCATCCATTAAAGGAAAATATGGCTGCATGCTTTACAGGCTAGCTGAATATTACCAACCCGATGCTGTCATTGAGCTGGGTACATCGGCAGGAATAAGTACGATGTACCTTGCAGCGTCAAACCACGAGACAAAAGTGTATACCGTTGAAGCAAACGTTAATATCGCTGAAGTAGCCAGAGAAACGTTTCAGGAATTAAATTTTAAAAACATCGAACTGATAATTGATGTTTTTGACGATACATTGCCTGAATTGCTGGAAAAAGTTGACGGAAAGATAATGCTTTTTATCGATGGGAATCATAACCGGAAAAGTATACTTCGGTATTTTCACTGGTGTATTGAAAGCCGGAAAGAATTTCTTATTGTGTTTGACGATATAAACTGGTCAAACGGAATGTATGGAGCATGGAAGCGTATTTGTTCAGATTCGGGAGCCAGGATAACCATAGATCTCTTTTATATGGGAATTGTATTGCTAAACATAAAATTTCTCAAACAAAATTTCGTTATAAAATTTTAAAAGAGAGTGATTAATACTATTTTTGCCGCATAACATCAGAAACAGATTTATGGATACAATTATCAAATTAGAGGGTATCATTAAAAATTATGTTGTAGGTACCCAGATTGTAAAGGCTTTACGATCGTTATCCACCGAAATAAAGCAAAATGAATATGTTGCCATCATGGGCCCTTCAGGTTCGGGTAAATCGACATTGATGAATATTATAGGTTGTCTCGATACACCTACAGCAGGGGAGTATATATTAAACGGGAAAGATGTCAGCAAAATGGAAGACAATCAGCTTGCCGAAATCAGGAACTCAGAAATAGGATTTGTTTTTCAGACATTTAATCTCTTGCCTAGATATACTGCCTTAGAAAATGTTATGTTGCCCCTCATTTATGCGGGAATGTCGAAACACGAGCGTATGGAACGGGCTGACGAGGTAATTGAGAATGTGGGGTTGACCGACCGGAAACTACATAAACCAAATGAATTATCCGGAGGTCAGAGACAACGTGTTGCTGTGGCGCGTGCCCTGGTCAATAAACCGTCAATCATTCTGGCTGATGAACCGACCGGTAACCTTGATTCGAAAACATCTATCGATATCATGGGACTTTTTCAGGAGATACATTCGAAAGGTAATACCATAATACTTGTAACACACGAAGAAGATATTGCCAAACATGCAAAACGAATTATAAGGCTGATTGACGGTCAGATAGAGTCGGATACGTTAAACAAAAAACCAATTGTTGAACCTGTGTAAAACAATTTTTTGTTTTTGATGTTTTTTACAATTGTGTTTGCATTTATAACATTTTAGTTTCAGAAATATTGAGTTAATCCGTTTTTACCTAGCGATGAAGATTTATACAAAAGGAGGTGATTCAGGTAAAACATCTCTGATAGGTGGAAAGAGAGTGTTAAAATCTGACAATCGAATAGAAGCTTACGGTACTGTTGACGAACTTATAGCCTTTACGGGTCTGCTGAGGGATCAGGATATTAATGAAAGTATTCGCAATAAACTTATCCGGATTCAGGATAGATTAATGGTTTGTGCTTCTATTCTTGCAGCAGATTGTGACGATTGCAATGTGAAACTTCCGGAACTACATGAAAATGATGTCGTTTTTCTGGAAAAGGAAATTGATGCGATGGAACGTAACATTTCTCCCTTAAACTCGTTTGTGCTTCCGGGAGGACATCCATCTGTTTCACTCTGTCATGTTGCCCGTACGATATGCCGGAGGGCGGAAAGATGTATCATTAAGCTGGATGCCGAAAACAGCGTGCAAGCCATTTTGATAAAGTATGTAAACAGGCTTTCAGACTATTTTTTCGTGCTTGCAAGATTTTTATCTTCTGATTTTCAGATAGATGAAATTAAATGGATATCAAAAGTTGATTAAAAAATAATTTTTTTATATTTGCACATTTTTAAGGAAACACATTTTTAAATGACAGAATTATGTATTGGACACTAGAACTCGCATCAAAGCTTGAAGATGCTCCATGGCCAGCCACTAAAGATGAGCTTATTGACTTTGCTATCCGTTCAGGTGCCCCAATGGAAGTTATTGAAAATTTACAGGAAATTGAAGATGAGGGTGAAGTATACGAAAGCATTGAAGATATTTGGCCCGATTATCCTAGTAAAGACGATTTTTTCTTCAACGAAGATGAATATTAAAAAAGGGATTAAGATTACTTAGTCCCTTTTTCAACCTGTTCAGTCCAAACAAAAATATCATTCTTATTTTTAGGTCTATCCTCTTCCTGCCAACGAAAGTCTTTAAGTTTTTTTTCATCATTTGGCAGCTGATCCGGCGGGTAAAGGATTGCATCAGGTTTTGGATACGACTTTATGGTGGTTACCTCTCCGTCTTGCCAAAAGATTTCAAAATTCGAACTTATCGATTTATTTACCCCGATGATATCTTCTTCATCTTTGATATAATACAATGACTCTCCGTTTCCGATGACATCGATCTTATATAATTCATTATCATTAAAATAACAAATCATCTTTCGCCCTTTAATTTGGTTGAACATAATGGTATCTGTTGTATTGATGATAAAGGCCATCTGCTCCATGATCAGCTTATCAATTCGTTGGTTTTTAGTCAATATTTCAATATAATCGGCGCTAAGTTGGTTATCCTGTGACCATAATACTGGTTGATGATACAGTCTGATTACCGAATCAGAGAAAGAGTAGGTCATTGAATCACACTTTCCCTGCATATCAGATTTAAAAAGTTTTACCCTGTAATATGCCCTGATTAATTTATATCCGGTAGTGTCCAGTTCAGACCTTAACGTATCGGCATGAACATAGATGGAGTCTTCATCATTAATTTGAATAAATACCGCACTATCGGTAAGTAACGAATTTTCGGTTATCTCATTATAATCGGCAAAATTCCCTTTCAATAAAATATTCTGTTCTTTATCGTACAATTCAACCCGATGGTATGCTTTTCCAATTCCATTGTCGCGTTCATAATACAAACTATCGCCTTTTATCGTCTGTTTTTTGTTTTGCATTACTGCATTTTTCTTTAACATGGAAATATTTCGATCCATGTCGTACCAACCATTTTCACAATAAATGTCGCTGCTGTCACCTATAATCCGGGTGGGCCCACGCATGTATGCCAGATTTTTTTCGGTATTATATTCTAGGGTGTCAGAATAAATGGTATAATCAGGATTTACAATTACAACACTATCTTTGAAGTAATACATATGTTCACGTGAGTAGTAATATCCGAGTCGGCTTCTCAGATTATTTTCTCCCCTGACAATATCACCCCACTGAGTATAGTACCCGATATTATTCTTCATATCATAATCCAGCCGACTGGTGGTAAGTTCATTGTCTTTGTCGATTAATTTTACATGACCTTCCACCTGGGAAAGTCGGGTATTTCCGTCGTAGTGCAGAAAATCCCCGAAGAGGTGAAGGGTGTCACCCTGGTTAATATTAATATGGTTGTATGCATCGAGAGAATTAAGATTGGGATAGTAATAGGCGCTGTCGCAATACATTATAGCTCCTTCGTGCGTAAATATTACATTACCCCATAATCTGAATGCACCATCGGCAATTAATTTGTCATATTCCATATTTTCAGCATCATATTCAATTTTTCGGGTATTCTGGGCCTTCCCATGCTGAGGATAAAACAAACAAATTATTGTCAGAAACAGATATATTTTAAACTTAGATGTAACATAAGGATTATTCAATAGTTCAGTCATTAAGAGTTATTTCATCCACTCTTTAAAAGAAAAATCACAATCTTTATATTTATCTTCTATTTTTATATAAGTCGTTTTTATTTTATCGCCTATCCATTTCATAAGTATTTCATTCTCTTTATTAGCCATTGCCATTTGCTTGAACAAATTGTAATCTTCTTTAAGATTAGCCACATGAGGGTTTGAACGCGACTTAAGCTTAACAATCTTGAAAACCACTCTTCCGTTTTTATCAACTGTTTCGTAGGGATCGGAAATTTCACCAACGGATAACCTGTTGATTACGATATAGTCTCTGGTATCAAATTCGTTCAGTTCAAATTTTGCGTCTCCTGTCTTCGGATTCACAAGATTTCCTTCATTCAGTCGTGTATCTTTATCTTGCGAAAAAAAACCTGCTGCCTGCCCGAATTTTAATGAATCAATTCTGATTAAGGTTAAAACGCTGTCCAGTCTCTCTTCCGTTCTGGTTTTTTCCTCGTTGGATATTTTTGGTTTCATAAGGATCTGTCTGGTATGTAACCTGTCACCCTGTCTGTCGAGAAGCTGAATAATTTGGAAACCCAAATCTGATTCAACAATTCGGGATACTTGTCCAACTTTAAGTGAAGCAGCGGCTTTGGCATATTCCGGGTCCATATCACTCTTAAACAGATACCCTTTATCACCGCCCTTTGCTGCGGTTGTTTGATCTTCGGAATACAATACCGCAAGGGTGGCAAAGCTTTCACCATCAATAATTCGTTGCCTGAGATTTAATAATTTTTCCCTGACATCAAGTATGGCTTTTTCGCTGGAGGCAGGATACATAACAATCTGACCCACTTCAACCTGTGCATTTATATAAGGAATACTATCCGGTGACAGTTTTTTGTAATATGCCCTGATTTCGGAGGGCGTAATTTTTAAATCTTTAACAATTTCGCTTCTCATTCTTTCTGTAAGAAGCTGCTCACGGATAGCGTCTCTGTTCTCATCCTTGATTTCTATAATCGATTTATTGAAATATTGTTCCAGTTTCTCTTCAGATCCAATCTGATTAATAAAGTACTGCATTCTCTGATCTAATGATTGTTCAACCTGAAGGTCGGTAACTTCAATACTATCTATCTGTGCCTGGTTGACCATTAATTTTTGTGTTAGCAGACCTTCCAGTATACTGCACCTGAGATCCTCACTTGGTTCAGTGCCCTGAGATAACATCTGGTAATACTCTCTTTCGATATCGGAATAAAGAATTTTTTTATCGCCGATGGTAGCTACAATTTCATCAATAATCTTTGGTTGAGCATGCGACTGAAGGAAAACAAAAAAAATGAATGTAAAAAGAGAAAGTTTTTGCATAATAGATTTAATATAATGTAAAATAACCTTTGTTAAGGGCATCGCTGTAAATATTTGATTCAAGCCTGTTGATCAACTGAATTTTCCGTTTATTCATAATAATGGTACGTATATCCTGCATCCTGTAACTTAACGGAGCAACCGTACCAGCCAGTCGAAAATCTTTCAGATTGACAAGGTAATAATAAGTAGTATCCTTTAATTCAAGATTTTTACGGTATTTCAGAATGCCTTGTACATTATTTAATTTATAAGGTAACTCCTTTTCAATTTCAGAAAAATTTACCCAGTCATCATTATAATAATTGTAAATATCAGCATACTTAAATGCGTATTCTTCAAGTTTTTTTAAATCCTCATCGCTATCTGACCGGCATAAACGTCGCAGCTCATAATATTTCGGAACATCTCTCGGAACCTTCAAAAATACTGCTTTTACAATGTTGTCACTAAGCATGAAATTGGCAGGATTGTCGTTATAATACTTTTCGATCTCATCCATATTTACCACCGTATCGAGCTTAAGTTTAATAAGGCTTTGTTCATACTTAAAAATGAGCAATGAAGTACGGTAATTCTCCAATTGCTCGTCGACATTTTTTTCCTCCTCAGTAAGATTCATTTCAGCCTTTCTTACAAGGAGTTGTTTTCTTATCCATTTATCAATATAATCGTTGGCAAGGATTGTACTATCATTTTTTGATATATTCGACGGAATAACATCTGCCAGATTGCTTACGTAAAGATATTTATCAAAAACTCTGACGACAGGTTTTTCCTGAGAAGTCTCAACCTTATTTTTACAACTGGACAGAACCAGCGATAGCATAAAAATAAAAAATAGTTTTTGTATCATGATTATCCTGTTCGGTATTTTACTCTACATTAAGCTATTGGCAAGTAATAGGTTATTGTTGAATAATCTTGTTCAGTACCTCCTGATTTACTTCAATGTTATATTTATTCCGAAGAGATTTTATCCATTCAGCTTCCAGATAGGTTTGATAATCTGCGGTGATTAATCCCTTGGCTTCATCAAGTTTTTTAGGTTCTGGTGGAACAATACCGTTAACAACAATAATTTTGAACTTATTATTATTCTTCTGTTGCAGAATAAATCCTTTTTCCCATTTTATGTTACCTGCGTTTTTAAGATCATCTTTCTCATACTTTTTATCTTCTACCTTAACACATACTATGCTGTCGTTTCCACATACACTAGTTTGAAATTTAGAGGCTGGTATGACGCTTTTAAGACGCTTTTTGGCAGCCTTAATAACTTTAGATGTTAGTGATGAATCTTCATAAGTATAGGTGGAAACGCTCAATCGTTCCTGCCACATATAATTATTTTTGTTTTTTTCATAAAACTGTTTCAAACCGGCGGTATCTTTCATGGCTTTACTCCAAACCATATCGTCTGTAAGGTTGAAAAGTAAAATTCCATCATGATACTCCTCCATCAGATTTTTGAAGTCAGGATATTTTGCATCCAACATACTCTTTTCATATGCTATAGTCTTATCGTCGATGAAATGCTGGATGCGATCATTAACTATATCGTTAAATGTCATACCTTTTTTATACGATTTTTCGATAGCAATATAGTATGCAAAATCCTTTTGAGTATAATCTTTGTTTTTGAAGGAAATTACCGGATCGGTCATTTCATCGGCTACCGATGGATCCCATGTGCCGTCATACACTGCATCGTTTAGTATATTTACGATAGGCTGTAAGTTTTCCTCATAAAATTTAAAACCGTTTTCTTTTTTCAGACGTTCAATCACCATTTTTTCAACCTGATCATGTCTGTTGCCTGCTTTGACCTTTTTTTCGAGAGTAGGCTTCATTTCTTCAAACGATTCCATAGGTTCCTTCCCCAGCAATTTAAAAATATGCCAGCCATACTCGGTAGGCATGGGTTCAGAAATAGCTCCACTATCTTTAAGGGCAAAAATTTTGTCTTCAAGATTTTCAGGAATAACACCAGATCTTATCCAACCCAAATCACCTCCTCTGTTAGCCGTATTTTTGTCGTCTGAATATTCGGCTGCTAATTTTCCAAAGTCTTCACCTTTCAATAATTTGGCATAACATTCATTTACTTTTTGCTGGCCATCTTTACGAGCTGCAGAATCAGCCTCGGAACCCAGAATAAGTATATGAGCTAACCAGACTTTTCCTGGTGAATGACGTGCTTTTTCAACTTTTATCAAATGATATCCGAAACTTGTTCGCACAGGCATAGATATTTCTCCAACCTTGGTGTTATATGCTGCATTTTCGAATGGAAAAATCATTTGGAATGCTGAAAACCAACCCAGGTAACCATTGTTTTTTTGAGCGGAAGGATCCTCCGATACTTCCTTTGCTACAGTCGCGAATGATTCTCCTTTAAGTATCCGGTTTCGGATATTCATTATTTTATTATATGCTACAAGTGTATCAGCCGGAGTTGCATCAGAGTTCACCCTGATTAAAATATGGCTTGCTGCAATTTCGTTTACAGATCTGTAATATGCTTGCTGCAGAATCTCATCCTCGCCTTCTTTGTCATCGAAATATGGTTTTGCCAGTTGGTCCCGGTAACCTGCAAGTTCGGTAATAAAAGATTTAGCTGTGTCGTATCCGAGTTTCTCGGCTTCTATTACTTTAAGTTTAAAATTTATAAATAACTGTAGATAATCTTCCACGCTTTTATTATCGTAAGATGTGGAAGAATTATTCTTTTTATAAATCCGTTCGAATTCGCCTCGCGTAATTTTCTGATTTCCAATGGTAAGCAGAATGTCATCTTCCTGACCTGCGGCATTAAAAAAAGATATACAAATAAAAACAAAAAGTGAAAAAAAGTAACTCTTCATGATTAAAATATTTTAGTTAATTAGTTCATCTGCTATAATTTGGTGCTTCACGCGTAATTGCAACATCGTGGGGATGACTTTCATTCAGTCCGGAATTTGTTATTCGCACAAACCTGGCTTTCCAAAGTTGTTCAATATTCTTTGCACCGCAATATCCCATTCCGGCTCTCAGACCGCCAATCATCTGATAAATAACTTCAGATAAAAGCCCCTTATAAGGCACTCTTGCGACAATACCTTCCGGTACCAGCTTTTTAATATCTTCTTCAGGATCCTGGAAATATCTGTCGCCAGATCCCTGTTGCATGGCTTCTATAGAACCCATCCCCCTGTATGATTTGTATTTTCTTCCGTTATAAATGATGGTCTCACCCGGTGATTCATCAACACCGGCAAAAAGTGATCCTGCCATAATGGAATTTGCTCCCGCTGCCAGTGCTTTAACAATATCTCCCGAGTATCTGATACCGCCATCAGCTATAATGGGTACATTTTTTCCTTTTAACGCTTGAGCCACATCAAATATTGCAGAGAGTTGCGGAACTCCAACTCCGGCTATTACACGGGTGGTGCAGATAGAACCGGGCCCTATTCCGACCTTAACTGCATCGGCACCAGCATTATACAAGTCAAGCGCTCCTTCGGCAGTTGCTATATTTCCAACAATCGTTTCGATGTTAGGATAAGCTTTCTTAACTTTCTTAAGCAATTCAATATTATCAAAAGTATGACCATGGGCTGTGTCAATAATAATAGCATCTACATCTGCTTTCACAAGGGCATCCACCCGTTCAATTGTATCTTTGGTAACACCAACCGCAGCCGCTACTCTCAGTCTACCCATCGGATCTTTACATGAAAAAGGCCGGTCTTTTGCTTTCGTAATATCTTTATATGTTATAAGTCCTATCAGGCGCTGATTTTCATCGACAACCGGTAATTTCTCAATTTTGTAATTTTGTAAAATATTTGAGGCTTCTTCAAGATTTATTTCAACATTGGTGGTAATCAGGTTTTCATGAGTCATAACTTCGCTGATAGGTCGGTCAAAGTTTTTCTCAAAACGAAGGTCCCTGTTGGTTACTATACCAATCAGGTGGTGTTTGTCATCGACGACAGGAATACCGCCAATTTTAAATTCTTTCATCAGGTCTAACGCATCACCTACGGTCAGGTCTTTTTTAATGGTAATGGGATCAAATATCATCCCATTTTCAGCACGCTTAACTATTTTCACCTGTTTTGCCTGGTCTACGATACTCATATTTTTGTGGATAACCCCAATACCTCCTTCTCTTGCAATTGCAATAGCAAGCGTGGCTTCTGTCACAGTATCCATAGCTGCAGATACGATAGGCGTATTCAGGGTTATGTTTCTTGAAAGCCGCGTGGTTAGATCAACATTTTTAGGGAGTACTTCTGAGTAGGAAGGAACCAATAGAACATCATCAAATGTCAGACCTTCCGAAATTATTCTGTCCGTTATAAAAGACATGGCAAACCGTGTTTTTCAGTTTAAATGTTGCGAAAATACAAAAAATTGACTGAATTGTAAGTTATATTTAACATTTATTGGGATAGAAAGGAATGTACGAATTCGTAATTTCAGACATCTGGCTTACAGACTGTTTGCCCTTATTCATTGGAAATTATTTTTAGAATGGATTGAACAAATCTGTTCAATAAGTTTTAGTCATTGGCAATCTTATTTTCTTCATCGTAAAAAAGTTCATTCGTATTCATTGGAATTCTGGGATATTTGCAGATAATATTGAAATATATACAGGTAATATTTGTTACATTTGGCCTCTTGTATAAAAAAGGTATTATCCATGTTAATTAAGATCCATCCGGAGACTCCGTTCGAAAGACAAATCATTCAGGTGGTCGGGATACTGAAGAATAGTGGAACACTAATCTTTCCGACTGATACGGTATATGGCCTGGGATGCGATATTACCAAACAAAAAGCGATTGAAAGGGTTGCTCAAATCAAAGGAGTAAAAGTAGAAAAAGCCAACTTTTCTTTTATTTTTAATGATTTGAGTCAATTGTCCGATTACACCAGACCATTCACCAATTCTGTTTTCAAACTGATTAAACAGCATGTTCCCGGGCCATACACATTTATTCTTGAATCAAACAGCAGGATTCCAAAAATTTTCAGAAGCAAGAAGAAAACGATTGGCATAAGAATACCGGCAAACAATATCATCAGGCAAATTGTAAAAGAACTTGGCAATCCGGTTTTAACCACCTCTATACACGATGAGGATAAGATTCTGGATTATACAACCGATCCTGAACTTATACATGAACATTATGAAAATCTGGTTGATTGTGTTGTAGATGGCGGGTATGGCAGCAATCACCCTTCCACGGTAATTGACTGTACGGGATACCAACCGGTTGTTATCAGACAGGGATTGGGTTTATTAAAATGAAATTCTTTTATCTGTATTCAGTTTTTCCAGAAATGCCGGCTAAATAAGATCAACACCGTAAACAGTTCCAATCGACCAATTAACATCAGGAAGGACAAAAACCATTTTCCGATAGCGGGGAAATGAGCAAAGTTTGTAGCCGGCCCAACCTTACCCAGCCCGGGTCCGATATTACCAATAGATGTAGCAACTGCTCCGAAGGAAGTATCGAGATCATACCCCATAAATGAGACAATAATAACACTTATGATTACAATCAGAATGTAGAAAGATGCAAATGCCAGTACATTTGTCAGCGTTTGCGGAGACACAGCCTTGTTATTTAGTCTGACAGGTATTACCGCGTTGGGATGAATTAACCGTTTAAGCTCAAGAACACTGTTTTTCATTAAGATTACGATACGAGCAATTTTCATGCCCCCGCCGGTTGATCCTGCAGAACCGCCGAGAAACATTAATGAAAATAAAATTACTGCACCAATCGGAACCCATTTAAGATAATCTGTGGTAACATATCCTGTGGTTGTAATTATAGAAACAACCTGAAACAATGCAGTACGAAAAGATTTCTCCAAGGGTTGCCTGATCGTTAATCCAAGAATTATTGTAATGATCAGGGCAAAAATCAGGATAAAAGAGAGGTAATACCTGAATTCTTCATCTCGTAGCAATGGCCTGAATTTCAATTTTAAAACCATATACGAAAGAGCAAAATTAACCCCGGCAAGAAACATAAAAAAGATAATTACATATTGAATATAAGAGGAGCTATAAAAGCCAATACTGGCATTTTTTGTTGAGAAACCTCCGGTTGCCATAGTTGTCAAAGAATGGCAGATGGAATCAAATAATTCCATTTTTCCGGCAGTAAGCAAAATAATTTCGGCAACAGTAAAAAAGAGGTAAATTGCCCATAATCTCTTTGCTGTTTCCTTTATCCTTGGATGCAATTTATCATACGTAATTCCCGGAACCTCAGATACAAAAAGCTGCATTCCTCCAATTCCCAGGATGGGTAAAATAACGAGTGATAGAACAATGATACCCATTCCGCCCAGCCATTGGGTAAGGCTTCTCCAAAAGAGCAGACTATGCGAAAGAGATTCAACATCGGGAAGTATCGATGCTCCCGTTGTAGTAAACCCGGATATGGTTTCAAAAAAAGCATCTGTATAAGATGGGATAGCTTTTGAAAAAAAGAATGGAAAAGCACCAAATACCGAAAATATTATCCAGCCAAAGGTTACAACCAAATAACCTTCGCGGGCTCCAATAGACATAGATGATTTTCTAAATAGTGAAAAGAAAACACCTCCGGTAATCAGTGTTATAATTGATGCAAGGAGGATCGGCAATATATCTGTTTCGCGATAGATTAGTCCTACAGGAACTGCAAAAAGCATGAAAAAACCTTCAATGAGCAATAGTATTCCAAGTATATAGCCTACTACCTTATAGTTTATCATAAATATCAGTTGAAGTATTTTCCTAATTTATTAATGGCAGAAGGCAATGTAAATACAACCACCCGGTCTCCTGGCTCTATAATAGTATATCCGTTGGCTATAAAACTATTGTTCTCTCTGATAACCCCCCCGATAAGCGAATCTTTCGGAAATCCAATCTGGTTTAACGGACTCTTTGTAATTTTTGAATCTTCCTTAGCTATAAATTCCATTACCTCGGCATCGGTGCCTGTAAGACATTTTACCGATGAAACTGATTCGCTGGTTGTAAATCTAAAAATTCGGCTGGCTGTAATTATTTTTTTATTAATAATTGTGTCGATACCCATATTCTCAGCAAGTGCTATGTAATCGATATTTTCCACTTCGGCGATTGTTTTTTTAACCCCAAGTTTACTGGCCAAAACGCATGAGAGGATATTTGTTTCGGTATCTCCGGTTACGGCAATAAAGGCATCCATGTTTTTCAACCCTTCCTGTTCGAGCAGATTTAAGTCTCTTCCATCACCGTTAATCACCAGGGTATTGTTTAATACATTCGAAAGTCTGT
Source organism: uncultured Bacteroidales bacterium (assembly GCA_963781805.1). Taxonomy (GTDB): domain Bacteria; phylum Bacteroidota; class Bacteroidia; order Bacteroidales; family UBA10428; genus JAFGPL01. The sequence goes on along the minus strand of CAWAHF010000004.1, from coordinate 1,212,799 downwards.
AGCTTTTTTCGCGATCGAATTCAATCAATTTTACATTGTGCTGGTTGCCAAGTTCTTTGGCTGCGAGCATTCCAATCCGGCTACCTCCAAGGATCATAATGTTATTGATGTCGATTTTTTCTTTACCGGAAAACTCCATAAGTTCCGGCACCCCCTCCTGATTGCTGATTACATAAATCATATCACCCGGAAGAAAAATATCACTTCCTCTGGGAATGATAGTCTTGCCATTTCTTGTTATTGCAACAGCCCGGTAATCCTGATTTTTTAATTCTCTTGCAGTCTCAAGAAGGGTTTTATTAATAATTGGCGCATCCTCATTCAGTTTTATAGCAAACATGGTTAATTTACCTCCTCCAAAATCAACCAAATCGGTACTTCCACTTTGTTCAAGTAAACCAACCAACTCGCGTGATGCGATTTTTTCCGGGTAAATCATGTAATCAACTCCTAAACTGGTAAAATATTCAATATATTTTGGGAAAAGATATTCCTGATTATCAATCCTGGCAATAGTTCTTTTAGCCCCAAGTTTTTTCCCGAGTATCGAGGTGGTAATATTGCTGTCCTCCGAGGTAGTGACAGCTATGAGCAGATCTGCCCGGCGAATGTCGCAATCAATCAATAAACCAATTGATGTTGATGAACCTACACGCGTAAGTACATCAAGATTGGAAGCTATGCGTTTTAATTTTTCTTCGTCGGGATCTATCAGAATTATGTCATGATTCTCCTGACTTAACATTTTAGCAAGGTGTGAACCTACCTCTCCGGCTCCAGCTATAATAATCCGCATATTACTCCAATGGTTGAAAAATTAGGACAAAATAAGCTATAATCTCACGAATAATCTAAAACTTTCGATACTTTTTTAAGTAATTGTTTTTCAATCAAAATCCAGTTCAAAGGCATGGTTATCAATTAATGAATGGATTTTATAGTCAGGATTTGTTACGTCATTCAGCCATGTATTGCGATTATTAATTTTTTTAGCGTCTGAAAAGATAAGATAATTAAAACGAAAGGCAGAAGTCAGCTGTGTTAAATTTGTTTTACGGATATTGGTTAATATGATGCAATCCAATTTTATTTTTCCCTTGCTATTATTTTGGATGAAATTCGGCTCTCCTATAATAGCGACCCTGAATCCATCTGTTCCAAAAAAGATATTATTCCCTGTTTTTCTGTAAAAAACCAACGAGTTTTCAAAAAGTGTATCTGCATCGTTCAGATTAGTGTTCAGGATTTGCCTGATGTCGTTTTTAATCAGATAATTCTCTATCTGAAAAATGCCCGGAATCATATCTGCATCGTCGAAATCAGTAATAAAAAAGGCTGTTTTTCCATTAATCAGTGATACTGCCTGCTGATTTTTGATATCAAAAACAATTAATTTTTTTTGTTTTTCATGCCTGACAAAACTGAATGTGTGTATTGCCAAAAGAGCAATAATGATTGAAAGGCTTGTATACAGGTAAAATCGTATCCGTTTGATAGCAAATATTGTTCCGCAGATTAACAGGATATAGAACAGAGCAACCTGAATAACAGAAATATCCAGATGTTGAATCATTGCATGCGGAAGGTTTTGAATGTTAAAAATGAGAAAATTCTGTATTTTCAGGAAATAAAAAAGTACCCGACCGATAAATATATAGGGCAGGTGAGATACATATGCAAGAATCAGGAAAAATGCCATGTAGATAATGATTCCAACCATAGGGATTATCAGCGTATTTGTAATCCAGAAATAGGCAGGGAAGTAATGAAAATAGTAAATGGCCAGAGGAGCTGTTGATAATTGGGCTGCAAGTGAAACAGAAACAAGTTGCCAGATTCTGTCAAGCATCTTGTTTTGTGTAAAAATAAGGTTGTAAATTCTTGGCTGAAAATAGATAATGCCTGCTACTGCCAGGTACGAAAACTGAAAGCCAACATCTGCAATTAAAAAAGGATCTATCATCAGAAGGGTAAAAGCAGAAAATGCCAGGACATTATAAATTTCAGGAGATCGTTTTATGCTTTTTCCAACCTGAATAACCGAAAACATAAATGCAGCGCGTGTTACAGAGGGACTTAATCCGGCAATCAGGGCAAAAGTCCACAGTGAAAGAATGATGATAACCATTCTTAAAATCTTTAGAAGCCATTTCTGTTTCATAAAAAACAGAAGATGATTCATTAATAAAAAAATGATACCCACATGTAAACCCGAAACCGCCAGGATATGAATTGCGCCCGATGCTGCATAATATTGGGTCAACTCATCTGAAATCTGATCTCTGTAACCCAGGGTTAGCGCTGTTAACACAGCAAATTCATCTCCTTCGATGCCACATGCCTTATAAATTTCAAAAATCTTTTTTCGGATGGATGCGGCAAAAGAGATGACAGATGTTCTTTTCCCAATCCTAATCCACGAGGCGCTGTCAACATAGGTCGTAAGATAAACACCCTTTAATTGCATTCGCTTTTTATAATTGAATTCATAAGGGTTTTTCGGACCCTCAATCTCTTTCAACCTGGAATGAACCAAAAGAATATCACCAACATTCAGTGATGAAACGAAGGTGTCTTTTTGGAAATATGCCAGAATTTTAACCTGTTGATTATCTTTAAAATTTCTGTGGAAATTGATACTTCGAAGTAAAATACGAATTGAATTCTCTTTTTCAGCAGGATCCTTTAATACTTCGGCTTTGAAATCAGAATAGCGGTTAATTAAGGAATTATATCTGGTGGCATCAGGTATGTGGGTATTCAGGATTACGATACCGGCAAGGAATAGAGTGAGATTGGTTCCTAAACCGAATATCCAGCGGATTTTAAATGATTTTAAAAAGAGATGAATGAACAGGAGAATAATTAAAAGTACAGCAATGACTGACAGGAGTGTAACGGATGAAATATGTAACTTAAATCCGGTTACAATACCGAGTACAAACGGAATAAATATTCTGATGAAAGGATAAAGTCGTAACTGTTGGAAAAATTGCATTTAAACTAAATTCTTTGTAATAGAAATACGGAATTTTAAAGATAAAAAAAAGCTGTAAAACTATCTGAATGAATTAAATAAAATTAGACTTATTTAGAAAGATGCTAAAATTTAAGGAGATTGAATTTGACCGTATCTTTTTTAAGATTTATTGATAACTTTGGGATTCATTACTAAACTTGCAATACGATAAGATTTTAACATAAATAATTATAAGTAAAATGGTTGATTTAAAGACGAAATACATGGGTTTGGAATTGAAAAACCCTGTGATTTTAGGTGCAAGTAATCTTGTTACCCATCTCGATAACATTAAAAAGGCTGAAGAAGCAGGTATTGGCGCCGTGGTTTATAAATCGTTGTTTGAGGAACAAATCCAGCTTGAATCTGCGCAACTGGATGATGAACTTGATGAATACAACGAAAGAAATGCTGAAATGATAAGTTTGTTTCCTAATCTGAAACATGCCGGACCAGAAGAACACCTGTTGAACCTTCGGAAGGTTAAAGAAAGCATTAGTGTTCCGCTTATAGCCAGTCTGAATGCCATATACAAAGAAACATGGGTAGAATATGCCCGGTTAATTGAACAAACAGGTGTTGATGCACTTGAGCTAAATTTTTATGCTGTTCCGAGAGAAATGGATTTGGATGGAAGTAAAATTAACGAAACACAAATAGAAGTTCTTAAAGCAGTGAAGGCAAAAGTTAAACTTCCTGTAAGTGTGAAATTAAGTCCCTTTTATGCCAATCCTTTGAACATTATCGGTTTACTTGATAAAGCAGGAGTAAATGGTTTCGTTTTGTTTAACAGATTATTTCAACCAGATATCGACATTGAAAAGGAACAGCATTATGCTCCCTACAGTTTAAGTCAACCCGAGGATAACAGGCTTGCTTTACGCTTTGCAGGTTTATTATTTGGAAATATTCAGTCGAGTATTTGCAGTAATACTGGTATTTATTCCGGTGAAGATGTTATTAAAATGATTCTTGCCGGAGCTGATTGCGTTCAGGTGGTAAGCACAGTTTACAAGAACAAGATTGATGTTATCAAATCAATTATCGCAGATATTCAGAAATGGATGAATGATAAAGGTTACAATTCTCTTGACGATTTCAGGGGCAAACTTTCAAATAAAAATATCAACGATCCGTTTGTATACAAGCGTGCACAATATATTGATTTATTGCTTAAATCTGAAGAAATCTTTAAGAGATACCCAACGGTATAAATAAAAAAAGCCGGATATCATCCGGCTTTTTCTTTTATTTTTTATTCAAACTTTACTGAAACATCAGCTGCCAATTGTTCTGCCAGATTCACAACATAATTTTTGAAATAAGTTGAGTCTGTAAACCCCGAATCAGCAATTTCCCAGCAACCTACAGCATAATAATCAACAGGAATATTATCTTCCAGTTGCAATTTTCCATAATAGGTATCCAACACCTGACCTTCTTTGGGTGCTTCTCCATATCCTAAATATGCATCTTTTGGAAGTATCAATGCCAGGCCAAGATACCAGACGTTATCGTAGGTCTGCTTATCGTGGGTATATAGTATAACATATTTGTCATCAACATTCATTTCACCTAAAGGATGATCTGTATTGCTGTTAACTAATCCTACGAATAATTTTTCATCTCCCTCCAACCCTGAAACCTTAACTTTGTTCTTATAAGCATACATACCGGGCCATATGCTCGTTATTTCATCAACATGGTACAACCTTTTGTCAACGTGCCAGTCGTTATAATCAAAATGCATAACAGAGTGTACCGGGCCTTCGGCAACAATGGTGAATACTGTTTCTTCAATATTGTTCAGTGTATCATTATTGGTAATTCCCAATCGTACAAGGCTGTCGCCGATTAACAATCCAAATCCTCCTATTCCGACAGAATTTCCGACAGACAGAATATCTCTACCCCAGTCAGCCATGACATGATAGTTGTCTTCTACGGCTCCCTGGGCATTGATGCCAACATTTTCCGGTGACATAAACGGCGCTTTTTTTCCATACAAATCATTTGCATTACGTCCGTCAAAATAGTGGCGAAAACCAACTTTGTCATTTTCCCAGGTGGGCCCGTCAGTCTGGTAGGGCTGATATCCAAGCGCCTTATGAACCTGGTTCGCCAAAAGTGTGTCGCTGGTCTTTGGTTCAACAGGCGTATTTTCCGAAGATCTCTTTCCAAACCTTACACTGGTGCGAATGGTATATTGTGGTTTGGTTTTAATCCACTTTAACGTCAGGGTTTTAGCTGCATGTGCAGGAATGTCAACTACAAAGAACAGTTGATCCCATTGGCCATCATTGTTAAGGTCGTCCAGCTGAGAGGCTACGGTATCTCCATTCTCACTGGTCAACAAAGGATATAACAAATTTTCGGTTTTAGCTTTCAACGAATCTCTGTCGATAGAGACTGCTTTGTCTTTCAAATCAACAGCAGCATTATTTGTAAGCACTAATTTTTGCTGATAATTCTGACCTGAGTTACAGGAAATCAATAATCCAAAAATTATTACACTTTTAATCGTAAATGTTAAATATTTCATAATCGGTATAGTTATGTTATTAATAGTTATCACTTTTACAACTTAAGATATAAATTTATAGTTCTTATAATTGTTTCATGAATTGGAAAGATTTAATACATCTATCAGATTATTATTCAATAAAGTAAAATATTTATTGTCCAATTTTCCAAGTCTTCCAATTGTCAGGTCTTTATTAATAGTAGCAAACTTATCTAACTTTAAAAGCAAAGGTTTTTTGAGACCATTTAACTCCGCAGGATCTAAGAGAATATCATAATCTGATTGCCTAATTAATTGGGTGGTGATAAAACAAACTGTTACATCATCTTTCGACTCGATCAATCGTAATGCTGGCTTGTTTTTGTTACCTGATAAATCTGTAAAAGGAAATGGGATTAAAACTATATCTCCTTTTTTCATTTATACTTTACTTTTAAATCATTGACGATATAAAGATCTTCTTCATCTTTCAGAAAATCAAAGGCTTCTGAATCAGAAGCTAATTTTTGAATACCTTTAATTACGATTTTATCATCAGGTAATTGTTTTAACTTATTAATAGTGTTGTCAATCAGAAGTTGGCTGTTCATTGGAATTGGTTTCTACAAATTTACGAATCCGTTTATGAAAATCCTATCCGTTTTAGAATGATTTTGGATTAAACTGTAGATATGGGAATTTAAATAGGAGGAATTTTTCGATACTGATTACTTCAACATGAAAAACCTGACAATGATAGTGGTTTGTCAGGCTTAAAGTTATTTCCATGGCAATTATTTTATCATTCCATTCTTAGTTCTACATCACCTATTCCTCCAAAAATCTCGATGTGAAGGTTATTGTTGGTTTTTCCGAATAAAGCATTCGTATAGGTGTGCCCGTCCTTGCGAAATTCAGGAGCATAAATGTTAGCGAGTAATCCGGTAATTTCAACCTCTGTACCTGTAGTTTCCGGAATTATTAACAGAAGTTCGCCCGCACCGCCGGTGACAGATGCATGCAGATCATTGTTCCATTTACCTGTTAAATTGATGTTAACCTTACCCGCAATTGCTTTCACATTTAGTTCATGAAGGGGGGTATTTCGCAAATCAATATCTATATCACCTGCAGCCATCCGAAAATCGAACCTGTTTATCATGCTGTTGGCCAGGTTAAACTTTCCTTCCCCTGCATCCATCTTAATATACAGGTTGTTTTTGATCTTATTATTTAGTTTGATGTTCCATTTGTTCTTTCCGTTTGAATCAAATTTTTTCTCATCTGAATTATCGGTTGCAATTATTTTTAAATATCCGGTTTTATCTTCCTCTGTGTAAGAGATATCGGGTTTAAATTCTTCTTTGGGATATTTATATTCACCGGAATAAACTTTACTTAAATCCTGGGCTACAAGATTTAGTGTGCCACTCAGAAATCCGATCTCTGTTTTTACCTCTTTTATCTGTTTTGATTTTGGTTCTGTGTGCCGTGAGGAATTCTCAAACAGATTGTTGCGGGTAGCGAATAAAGTGATTAATGTAAAAATCACTAATAAAGTGGAGAGAACCAATAATTTTTTCATGGTATTCCATTTAAGGTTTGGATATACCTAAGACGAAAAGGTTAAAGATATGTTACAGATTAAGAATGATAAAAAACTATTTTGTATAAGCTTTTTTTCTGTAATTATTCTGTCTTGGTTTGGCCCGATCGACATTTATCTTTGATCCGCGATACTTAATTTTTTTCATTGACCTCAAAACAGCATCTTCATAATGATGATCTATTTCAAAAAAGGAAAATTTTTTCAGTATTTCTATTTTGCCAATATCGACATGTTGTTCGGGAAGATTTTTATTAATCAGTTCAATTAGATCTATCTTTGAGATTCCGTTTTCGCTTCCGAGATTAATAAAAATACGGGAGTAATCTTTGTTGGAAACTCTTCGTTCCTTTTCATACTTTTCAGGAACATTTAAATCAGGCGCATTTTCATAATAGGATATAAATCTGTTAAATTCAACAGAAACGAAATGTTTGATTAAATCTTCACGACTCAGCCAGGCAAGTTTTTTATAGATTACCGGAAGATATCCTTCAATCTGAGAATCATTCAACTCAATATGCTCCACTTTATCGATAAGGTGAAAAAGCTGTTTTTCGCAGATTTCCTTTCCTGAGGGAACCATTTTTTGCTCAAATTTTTTACCGGTAAGTTTTTCGATCGATTGCAGTTTGCCTTTCTCTTTTAGATGAATGAGAGATACAGAGATTCCATTTTTCCCTGCTCTCCCGGTTCTGCCGCTCCTGTGAATATAGATCTCGGGATCATCCGGCAGGTTGTAATTAATTACATGCGTCAGGTCATTTACATCCAGGCCACGTGCTGCTACATCTGTAGCAACAAGCATCTGCAGATTTTTAATCCGAAACCGGGTCATCACCTGGTCCCGTTGCGCCTGTGATAAATCTCCATGTAAGGCATCGGCATTGTATCCGTCTTTGATTAGTTTTTCGGCCACTTCTTTTGTTTCACTCCGGGTCCGGCAAAATACAAGACAGTAACTATTCGGATAAATATCTGCAATACGTTTTAGCGCCTGGTATCTGTCTTTGGAATGTACCAGGTAATAGGTATGATGAACATTCTCAGCGCCGACATTTTTTTTGCCAATCCCGATTTCTTCCGCATTGTTCATATATTTCCTTGAAATTTTAGCTATTTCATTCGGCATAGTTGCAGAAAACAACATGGTTTGTTTTTGAACGGGAGTTCCTGCCAGAATTGCCTCCAGGTCGTCTTTGAATCCCATCGAGAGCATTTCATCAGCTTCATCAAGAACGAGCCATTTAATGGTTGAAATTTTTAGTTTCTTTCGGTTAAGTAAATCCAATGCCCTGCCTGGGGTGCCAACTACTATATGTGCACCGTCTCTTAAATCCTTAATCTGTTTTTCAATGGATGTTCCTCCATAAACAGGGATTACATTGATCTGTCCCAAATGCTTTGAAAAACTTTTTAAATCACTGGTTATTTGCATGCACAATTCACGTGTCGGGCACAAAATTAATGCCTGCGTCTCTCTTGAACCTGTGTTTATTTGCTGGATAATCGGAAGACCAAAGGCAGCAGTTTTACCCGTTCCGGTCTGGGCAAATGCAATAAGATCGTTTTGGGAGTTTAATAAATAAGGAATTGTTTTTTCCTGAATGGGTGTAAGATGTTCAAATCCGAGCTCTTCCACTGCAGTTAAAATTTCCCTGCGTAGCCCGGTTTCATTAAATAAAGTCATTAAAATGTTGTTTGTTACTAAGTATTATAAATTATTCGGCAAAAGTAGGATTAATTATTGGACTTATTTCAACTAAAAACATGCAATAAATCAGGTTTTTAGGTTATATGTTAAAGTATCATCCAATAAATTGCCACTTAGAAAGGTAATTTTTCGGAAACACAATATGATTATAATAATTGTATTGGTATGAATTGAATTTATTTGGCAAAAATGATTAGGAAAATAAATTAAAAAAATCGCATACACTAGTCATTGTTAACAATGTATGCGATTTGTTCCAAAATAAGACAAATTTAAAATCTTCTTTTATCTTCTCTGGTAGATTTTTTCATACTCCAATTATAAAAATTAAGTGGTCCTTCATAAGAACCAGTAAAACTCTTGTTGTCTTCATCAGTACAATTAATGGTTATTTTATAGGTAGATCCATCTTTAGAAACTGTAATCGTACCGCCTTCAATATACTGGTCAATATCTCCTGTTTCAGTATCAAAATTGTAATTAATTTTAAGGTTGCCCCAATCAAATGTTCCTGCTGCTTCGGTAGAAGCAACATCATAAGTGTATGTGGTGCTGTTAAGTTCTGTAGTACTAGTTGAATACATCCAGAATTGAACTCCATGACCTGTGCCTGTTAAATGATCATATACATTATTAACTTCAACTATTGTTAAACTATCTGAAAGAAGAGTCAAATCTATATTATTGTCACCATCTGTCGACCACTTTCCCCAGCTTTCTAGCATCCCTTTATCAATAGAATATTCTTTCCCATTATATTTGAGAAAGTTTTTACTTGAAGATTTATCATCTTTTTTGCAGCCTGCTAATGCAATAAAACAAACTAAAACTACGGTTAGGATTTTTTTGATTTTCATTTCATATTAAATTTAATTTTTGCTTACTCTTTGAGCTTTTCGGCATCCGCTTATAAAAATTTACACTAGTTATAATCTATAATTTAAAAATAGGATTTAATAATATTTATCAGAAATATACTTATTAACAATCAATTATAAAATTCGGACCTGTCTACTTTCATATCTAAGGGAAACAGCATATAAGTAACTTGCGCCATTCTGGGGAATAGTAGGAAACAAATGGTGTTACGTGGATTTGTGAATTAAAGTTACAGTCTCCTACAAGATGTCCTTTAAAATGTTGGAACGATTAATCAGTATCTTTTCTGATAAAGATAAAATCACCGCCTTCATCTCCAGTATTTAAAATCTCTCCAAACTGTGGAATGTTCGGGCTATTATTTACAACAGCTGTTTTAAAGCTGTAAAAAAGATCTTCGGAAGTAAGGAATGGATTTGTATTTTCGGTGAGCCTCTTGAGGAGGTATTCCAAAAAAATACTTTTGTCAGGGACTTCAGAAAGAGAACCGCTGGTCATTGCTTTTCGGCTTGGGAGATCATACACTTTTTCTATAGCCACCGGGGCATTATTGAAGGCCTTTCGGGATTTGAAAATAGAACCACTAAAACAGGCATCGGCAATCAGCAGTGTATGCTTTGAATTAATGCTCCCAATATAGTCTCTAAGTGTACTGTTTCTAAACCAGTTGGCGGTGTTACTTTCTTTAGCGTCCGAAGGTAACCAGAAACCAATGTTGGTTTGTTCCGACCATACGCCATGGCCTGCATAGAATATTAACAAATTATCTTTAGGAGTCACAATTTTGGTCAGCTTATCGAGTTCAATAACAATATCTTCAAACCTCGGATTGGTGAGAAGTTTAACATCATTCTTGTTGAATGAATAATATTTGGTAAGTACATCGTATAATGAAGCTGCATCTTCAACTGCATGTGTAAGATCGGTAATTTTCGAATCCTCATAACTCTGAACGGCTATCAGTAAACCATAATATTTCCCTGATTCAAGCAGTTTGTTCGACAATGAATAATTTACACATTCAACCTCGAGTTTATCTTCCGTTATTACTCCATCATTGTCGATGGCCATGATTTTTATTATGTTATCGCCAGGTACAAGTTTTACATTTGATATAAATTTTCCATCCGGAAGCATTTTTGCATCATTTGAATTGACCAATACCAGGTTAATACCGCTTTCGTCGGTTGCAATGCCAACAAGATCAACATCGGGTTCTTTTATTACAATCTTATTATCTGCATCAGGTTTTGGCGCCAGAATTTTGATTGCAGGAGGTTTTTTTTCAACCCTCACCAGTAATTCAGGATTAATAACCGTATGATAGTTTATTTCTTTTGGACTTTTAATTACAAGCAATTCTTGTTTTTTTGGGTTTCTTGCTTCACCAATATTTTTTGCAGTTTCAAAGTCGAACCGGAAAGTGAAATCTGTTGCTTTAGAATCTTTAGTAATAATAAACTTAAGCTGATAGGCATGATTGAAAGCAACAAGATCTGTGTTGTTAAAAGAGATGCACTCCAGAAGACCGCCAGGAGTCGCATTCAATTTGTTTTTCTTCAACACCAGAACTGACTGGTTATCGATAACAGGTTGAAATTTATCATTTATCCAGTTGGCATTAAGGCTAACAATCAATGTATCGGACTTTTGCTGATAACCTAATATCCGCACCTTGCAATAGGTGCCATCTGAGGAAGCAATAATCTGTTCGGTTATTTGCGTATAAGCAGATAAGTTTATCAATACAATGCCAAGCAAACTGATGAAATAATATTTATTCATGTAATTTTTCATGGCTCAATCCTCAAAATTTCATAATTAATTCAAGCTTTAATCCGAATCCCCTGGTTGTTAGTTTCCCGGGATCACCAGAAATATTCAGGTAGTCATCACGGTGTTTTACTTTATCATATACAAGATCAGTAAGTCCGGTTGTAAAGAATGGACCTGTACGAATTAAAAATCTGTCACCGGCCGGAATCTGAACTCCCATTGAAATAAAACCAGAAAGACTGAATTGATTAAGATTCCAGTCATTGGTTGTATCAACAGTGTTTGTGGTATAATCATAATCAGGGAGATCATTTAAAACAACACTGTATTTTGGATAATATCCTTCGATGGTAGCACTGCCTTCAGCATCAAAATAGGAGGAAATCATGAATGAAAGATTGAATCCGGCTTGTATGAAAAAACCCCATCCCTTAGCATTGCTTATGTAATTCATGCCAATGGGAACATCAAAATAAGAAAGACTGCTCCATTCATCAATGAGTGTTTTGGAGTAAAAAGCATAGTACTCATCACCATCTTTGTCCTCTCTTTTAACAGAAATGATGTCTCGATTATCAGAAACAGTCAATTCGTATGCCGATTGAAATTTGCTGAACCCGATGCCAGTGAAAATGCTAAAATGATTGTTTAGCTGATGGTTAAAATGAAGTCCCAACTGATAACCAAATCTACCTGTCGCATCCCAGTCGTTGTTTGAAAATATATTCTTACTGTATATATATGAATTAAGAGGATTGATGTAAAAACCAACGTTGTTGGGGCTTTTACTTATTTTTAGCGGTCTTTTATGCAGGATGGCAATGATTTTAAGATCCGAAATCTCATCATCTGATATTTTGTACTCAAAAACGAAAAAGTAATAATTCAGGACATTGATAATTTTTTGAGAACGGTGAATACCGAGCGCCATGATTTTAACCGGAATATAAACTGATTGAACCGGAAAATCCTGAAATTCAGAAAACACTGTCTTCTGAATATCCCAGGTGAGCTTTGCTGATAAACCGCCTGTATAATTAGAATCAATGTATTCAACAAAATGCTTTGGAGAAACATGGTCAGACCTGGATGCAAGAGGATCCAAAAAATTGCAGATAGCGGCATTTTTATCAAACATCTTTTCCAGTTCACGGAGGTTATTCATCTCATTTTCTGTTTTGAGTTCCAGATTTAAATATTTTTCTAATGAATTTAACAGGCTGATTACATTTGATTCAATAGCACTCTTTTGCTGAACGGACAATTGAGTCTGTCCATATGAATATGACCTGCAAACTAAAATGATAATAAATAATATGATAGTATTCCGCGACATCAATTTGCTTTGTTGATAAAGATTCTGTGAATTTCCCTGTTAAATCCAACGTCAATAATCAGGAAATAGACACCTGCTTCAATTTGTCTTAAATCCAGATCACTTTCAAAAATTTCTTCTGGTTTTACTATCTGAGTTCGTCGGACAAACTGCCCCAGACAATTGACTAACTGAATATTAACCAGGCCAGTAAAATCGTCAAATATTTCTATGGTCATTATACCATCATTTGGATTGGGATGTATAAATACTTTGTATTGTTCCTGATCCTCATTGTAAGCCGATGATTTGGCAGGAAAAATATAAGATTCAGACCTGTTTTTACATCCATTTTCCTGGCTGACTTCAACATAAATTTCTCCAATCTTTTTGGTATTTTCACGGGCATCATAAAATTGTTTTGTTTCACCTGTAATTGGAATTTCATTGCGATACCACTGGTAAACGAATCCTGAGTCGGTGCAGATAAAGATATAAGTCTGGGCTTTTCGCACCAGAATGGGTTTCTGAGGCGCCGGCAAAACCTCTACATTTAAACTCTTTTGTAATTGACAACCGGTAGTTTTATTAATTACCAGCAGATTTATGGATTTAATTCCCACCAGGGTTTCCCAGTTTACCTCCACCTGGTTGCTGTTAATTACCGAGGTGATTATCCCATTACCGGTATACCATTCGTAATTATATTCAGGATTACTTTCTGTTGTGTATGTTGTATTACTTTCGCTTGCACAAACCTGCTCATGGCCATTGATATTGGATACGGGCAGCGAATTAATCTTTACAGTTACGGAATCTATTGACATACTCTCACCATCCTCGACCATAAGGTAGTACGTTGATTCTACTGTGGGCGTGGTGACAAGGGTATCTGCTGATGATAAATGACTCCCATCCGCAGATGTCCAGTCGAATGAATAGTTCCCGTTTCCTCCCTGAATTTCCGCCTGCATCCTGAATTTATCACCTGAACAGATTATTTCGGGCGCTATAATTTTGGCTGTAATAGGTGTATACGTATCCTGAATACAACGTATTGAAAACCCATTTTCTTTAAAATAGTAATTGTTTCTGTTGATCGTGGCAGAGTCTTTTCCGAAAACTCTTGCCCATGCAAAGTTATCATCGACTGATGTTGAATTCCAGAAATACCCGAACTCAGTTTGATTTTCGGAAACTCCTGAAGGATTTGTTGCCCCTCCTAAATAAACATCGAAACCTGAACCGCCTTCCGATTTCAGAAAAGTGCCCTGGTCGGTGCCCCGGTCCCAACCGATTTTTTCAATATCTGTCGCATCTATACCTAACCGGTGTTCTAAAAGTTTCCAGTCAGCATCGGTGGGAACATGCCAATTTGCAGGACATATTCCCTGTTGATTGTCAGGATTGTGGTTCATGGCTTCATTCCATTGATACAATCCTCCGAACATATTGCAATTCTCTGCGTCGTTGTTATAGCAATATTTCTCTGTTACCTGGTTATCCGATTGGGGAGTCCCGGAATTTATTTGATTGCCAACGTTCAGATTTTCGGCCATCCACCACTGGGCGCCTATCTTTACTATCTTATAAACCTTTCCGTCTCTGGCATCTGTTATGGTGGTTGTTTCAAATAAATCAAAAGTATTTTTTACGCATCGTGCTGATGTTCCATAAGGTTTATAACCATCTGCACGAAAGATTCTGCTTTCTTCATTTCCAAACATCCTGTACCATGCCATTGAGTCGTTAATTGCAGAAGATGTCCAGAAGTCAGTCATGAAACCATTATATCCTGTGGTACCATCAGGGCTTCTAGCGCCCGCACCAAGGAGGTTGAATCCTGCTTCATTGGTGGCGCCATTGTTTGGTTCTGCCCAGAAATCAGATCCGGTAAATTTCAGTTTGCCACCTTCGTTGGTTCCCCTATAACCTACTGAATCGGCTGCAGCATGAGACATACCTAACTGGACTTCAAGGATTTTCCAATCCATATCAGATGGTATATGCCAACCATCAGGACAGATCCCCTGCGCAGATTCAGTGATTGTATATTGCATCAATTCATCCCACTGGTAGAGACCGCCAAACGTATCACAATAGGCAGGATTATTATAGAGACAATACTTTTCAATATTGTCATTATAACTCATATCTGTGGAATCCGGAATCATTTCTCCGATATCCAGATTTTTCGCCATCCACCATTGATTTCCAATTTTAACTACCGGATATTCTTTGGAATTGCGTGTATCTGTAATCGAATACGGATTATCCTGTCCGTAAATCAAAGCTGATCGTAACAATGCGTAAAGAAAAATCAGTATAAGCTGGATTCTATTGGGGAATTTAGGTAACATGAGTGTTCGTTAGTGGTTTTAATATGTGATTATTCTGTAAACTCACATAACACATTTCAAATATAATTAAAAAGTGGTTCAATGTCAATAATAAGACAAACATTATCAACAGTATTTGATTGAGAATAAATAAGATTGGATAAAAAGTTAAAAATGAATAGTGAAATAATCAATTAGTGAAGTTAAGAATTTACAAATCTGTCTGCCTGGATCTTATTACTGTCTTTAATACGATTGCAGACCTTTTATTATCTAGAATAACCCGGTGGTGGTGTTAATCGCTAACTTATTGACTAAAGAGGCTTCGACTACGCTGCTAGTGACTCGCAATAATAGCCTTCGAATCCCATCGGCTGCCAAAGGCATGCCGACGGCGCAGCGCTCAGGCTGATTTTCGTGTCAACTTATTAATAAAAAGTGATTAATCATTATCGAGTTCTCAGCCTGACAGTCGCAGTGAGCGTGGTCGAACTTTTAATCAGACTAATATAATATACCTATGCTAACAGGTTATGTTAATTAGCAAGAATACAGACAGGTTAATTCTTAATAATTTTAAATGTAGAGACCTCTTTTTCCTGGATGATTTTACAGGTATATAATCCTCTTTGTAGTTTATCGCCAAACAACAGTTCTTTGTTGGTGTAATCCTTAATTTTCATTACCGTGGAACCCTGTATGTTATAAATAACGAGTGTAAAAGGTTTATCGTAATTAGTGTACAATGTAAGTAATGTTTCAGATGCGAAAGGATTTGGCGCCAGCGTAAATTTTCCAATAGATTTATTCTCTTTTATCCCTGAGGGACACCCGTCAGGATTAGTTATGGGGGTGATTCCCGTGGATCCACCCGAACATATGCCGCAACTGTCTATTGTGGCAGCTCCCCTGGGCTCTCCATTGCAATCCAGAGGTGCATCGAGGATGAATTTGAATTTCTGGTTATTGTTGGAGTTCCGGTTGTAAAGAAGCAATTGTTTTCCGGCAAGTGTTGAAGCTCCGTATACATCTATTGCAATGGTTGTATTGGAAGCTGGTATCAGAAAGTAAGTATTTGAACCCAATGTTTCAAATCTCCAGATGATAGGATCGGATTTAGCGGCCAGGTAGGTTCCGGATGTAAGCTGGTCAGCGCCCAGGTAAAGTCCCGAAGCTGCATTCCGGATTTTATAGAAATTTCCTTCTTTAATAACAACCCATGATTGCGATTTATCGCTGGTACATGTTTCCTGGGTGATTGTAGCTGTCTGCTGCACACATAAATTTGAATGCACCGGCTTGATTTTAAAGGTGTCCTGTTCTTCGACCAACTGAGTGTTGCAGGGGAATTTCCCGGAAGTACCTTCCACACATTCACCACATTCATCGATATAGGCTGTTCCGTTATTTTTTCCCGTACAATCAAGGTTCTGCGGATCGTCATCCAGGATGGCTTTAAATTCCAGGGGAGTAGTATCCATCACAAAGGAATAGATTTCGTTGGTAGTAAGCTGTGTCCCCAGGCTATCCTGCCATTCGATAAATCCATAACCGGAATTCATCTTAGCTTTTAGAGTAACCGTGAGACCTTTTGGATAAGCGGCATTTCTTGTCACAATAGCTCCGTCGGGGAAATTGGTTGTTGTGGATACTTCCCGCATAGGTTTGATATGGGGTATCAGCTTATTGATATTTGTATCGGCCGACAACCCTGAAATACTTTGCACAACAAGTCTTGCCATTTCTATCGCCCCCATCTCCTGGAAATGAACATCGTCTGAATTGCCCAAAGGATAATTGGGATATTCACCCGGTTTGATGTGCATGTACATAAAATCGCCGGTATAATCAGGCCCGAGCGATTCCATCAGAGGTTTGCTCAACTGATCCAAATCCACCAGGGGAACATTTAATGTCTGGGCCAGTTGCCTGGTAGCTACAGGATAGTCGTGATAGGCATCATAAAGGGTAGGGGGAGTGGTTGCATTCCAGGCATTTCTTCTGAGTGTGGCGACAAGTATGGGGTTTGCTCCCATCGCTTTGGTTTCGTTAACAAACTTGGTCAGGTAATCCTGAAAGGTTGTAAACGGGTCGGTATGCCTGGCAGTATCTGAGTTGGCATCGTTAATTCCAAACTGAATAAAGACATAGTCTCCGGGTTGAAGTGCATTTTTAATGGGCGCCCAGAAACTGTTATAAAAACTTTTTGCACTTGTTCCGCCAACTCCTTTATTGGCGACCACCACGGCAGAATCGAAAAAAGCCTGAAATACCTGTCCCCATCCTTTACGCGGGTAATAACCGGCAGCATAATCCTGTACGGTGGAATCACCGATGGTGTATATCTTATAAATTTTACCGTTGCTATCCAGGGCAAGCGTGACACTTTGTGAAGTATGAAGACCGTTTTTATCTTCCATCTCCACGGTATAGGTTCCGGGACCTAAAAACCTAATTTCAGGGGTTTCAAGATTCAGCTTTTTATGATTGAAAAACCATTGGTATCTGACAGTATGCGGAGCCGAAAGGATTTTTTCCTCTTTATTGATAATGATTGCATTATCTAGCGGACTTAATGCTTCTATACACGGATAAAAATTTATAAGAAAGATAAACAGAATCAGGACTTTATGTATTGTTTTCATGGTTTTGATAATAGTTTTTGGTTACTCTTACAGAAGCCGTTTTTACCTGCATTTTTTTTGCCACGAAGGCACCAAAACATAAAGAAACACCAAATAATACCGGCTTCATATTTTCTTATATGTCCATCATGTCTACGCTTAAACAAACGTAAAGAAAGTTATTATTATTGAAATTGGCAAAAAATGGAGAAGGGAAATGAGGGAGGAGGGGGAGAGGGGAATAGGGGGAAGGATGGAGGAAATAGGGGGAATAGGGTAAGGATGGAAGGATGGAAGGATGGAAGGATACACTCCTTCACCAAATCCTTCGTTGAAAGCTTAGAATTTCAAAGAAGGTTTGGGAGTGTGAAAGAAGGATGGTTTAAAGAAGTAAGCAATGAAAAGTAAAAAGTGAAAGGTAAATTCAAATTATTGTGTTCCGGGTTTCGAATTGGAATGTGGTATGAAAAAAAGGAAGATTGTAAAAGAGTAGGGAATATAGATACAGAATTAATACCGATACATCGCAATATTAATTCTATCACATTTCACCAGAATCCGAACTACTTCTTTTAATTTATAGATAAACAGAATAGTAGCAATCTCTAATTGGATTTTTCAATAAGTCAGAGTGCGTATTTCAAAAACCACTGCTATACGATTGGACCATGATTTTATTACTTTTTTCAATTCCATTGGTTACTAGTCGATAGATATAAATCCCCGATGGTAAATGGCTTGTGTTAAATGAGACAGAATAACTGCCGGCGCTGTAAAACCTGTCCGTCAGGGTTTCTATCTCACGCCCACTCAGATCGTATACTTTTATCATGGTATAGCCTGCTTCGGGTATAGTAAAATCGATCGTAACCGGATTGGTAAAACGATGCGACAAATATACCTTCTGACCGGCTATAGGCTCATCGATACCAGTGATAGCAGTTTCTGCAACAAGCGTCCAGACACTGTCAACTGTGCTTGCACCGAATATTTTAACTGCTATTCCGTTTGAATTGCTAGTTACGTTTGGAACAATGATCATCGTTAGGGATTTTCCGGCATCATTGCTCAAATCGATGTCTGATGATGCTGCCAGGTCACCGTTAGTATGTCTGAGTTCCAGGGCATAGGTTCCCGGTAACACACTGGCATATTCTGACACATCGCCATATTGCATTCCTTTGGCTATGTCAGTATTCATGTCTGCCAGGTCGATATTATAGGTTTCACCATTATCCACAGCATTGGCTATATAGAAATCGACTTTGCTCTGGTTCTCAGCCGTTTTACGCCAGTCGCGTTTTAGAATGACCATGGCGCTATCCGTATAATCCGGTATCAGCAGCTGATACGCTGAAGGCAGGTGGAAGGTCGAGTCTGCCAAATTTCCGGTATAAAAATCGAGTTGTTTGGCATAAATGGGATTCAGAATGTCAGTATCACCGGCTGGTGCAAGGTGAACATAGGGAGATACAGACCAGAGATCGAAATTATTATTAACAATACCGGAATCAACTCCAGATATTTTGCCCAGATCAAGGCTGTCAATGTAAATGTGTAAATTATTGAGGGACAGGCTTTGCTTGGCTTGTCCTGCCTGCGTTGATTTATTCCCGTTCGAACCTGTGTGTGTGAACCGGAGCCTGGAAACAGGCATCATCATTTCCAGCCCGACAATATTTTTTGTAGCGGGACCAGCATTTACATTCTCGGAATTATTACGTGCCCACGCCAGGTTTGGTAAGTTTTTCCCGAAAAAATCTAAAAATTTAAGAATACGAAATGTAATCTTAACAGAACTGCTTTCACCGGGCAGCAAATCATAAATATCACAAATTACATAGCTTTCATGAGAACCATAATCACCAGGTTGAAAATCAACGTTTATTGCCCCTGAAGATTTAATGTAGTTAAGTTCACCATCAATATAAGAATCCGTAATGTACGGGTCATATATTGGCAATTCTCCCGTATTTGTCATAGTTAAAGTATAGGTCACCGTATTGCCGATAAATGCTGAATCTTTATCTGCGGTTTTGGTAACAGATGCGGACAGGTTGCCAACAAGCACAGATGCGCTGTCAGCACATATCGGTGCATTATCACTGAATGCAAAAGCCGTATTTTTACAAATTCCTTTCTTTTTAGTCCTTAATACAACATCACTGTAATCTTGTTCCGCAGGTTTTAAGTCACCCACAAAATCCTCTATCCTGATTTTTGAACCTACAGTGTCAATGTACGTTAAAAATGGGTCATAATCAGCTACATAGAAGCAGGTTGTATCGAAATAGTCGGAAATGAGCACATTTCTTACCGTTACCGAAGAAATATTTTTAACGGTTATATGATATCCAATATCCGACCCGACATTCACGGTATCAAACTCAGCTTCCTTTTTAATCGACAATCTGGCAAAAATATACGACAACACACCGTATGTAGGACTGCTGAGGGTATCCTTGTTGTCGCCCATACAAGTAACGGTATTTCCATGCACAGTTAACGCGTCTACACTCCGGAACGGGTATAACATAGTTGAAGAACTTAATTTAACACCCAAATCCGGATTTCGGAGATTTGAATATAATGCTATACAGCCTGTAAAACCGTAAAATGGTGGTGAATATGCCTGATCAAGGGTATCTGCTTTGTGCAAATTCGAGGAACCGGACTCTCCGGCTACTGCAATACTCAAACTGCTGTCAGGACTATCAAAATTCAAAACTCCTAACTTTGAGGGATTATCATCCCCTGAACCTCCATAATACGTTGAGAAATTATTTGAATACATTCCTGAAGCCGGGTCCCAGTACCATGCGCTGATATAAAAATCGTTACCGCCTCCAGCGGAATCCTGTACTGCGTTGTGCAAAGGCAGATCCATTGAAGCTGTACTTCCCGTAATAAATATGTCCTCCTTTTTATCCACGGCAATATCTTTAACCGTCTCAAAATCACTACCTCCGAAGAAACTTGAGAAAAACAGGCTTTTATCACTCACTTTCAGTTTTACAACCGTAGCATCAGTACTACCACCAAACATGCTTTGGGTTTCGTTATGCAAGGGAAAATCCGGCGAGTATGTATAACCTCCAATAGCCATATTACCACTGTCGTCAGGGGCAATACATGTAAAATAATCGGCAGCGCTTCCTCCGAACGGGGTTCCAAAAAGCAAAGAACTGATGTTGTTGTCGAACTGGACAATATAACCGTCTGTTGTTCCCCCTCCGTAATTTTGCAGTGGATCCATAACGGGAAAACCTGCACCGGTTGTGGAACCCACCAACCAGATATTTTTATCTTTATCAAGACAGATGTCCTCACTTCCAAAATCCCAGGGTCCGCCAAAATAGGTAGAAGAAACCAACTGGCCGCTGCTGTCCAGTTTAACGATAAAATCATTACTGTAACCGTTCAGGGAATCCTGATAGGCATTCAACGTGGGGAAATCATTGGAAGTGGTAAGCCCCAATACATACACATTACCAAATTCATCCAGCGTAATAGCGGTACCTGATTCATAATTGTCGTTGCCCCCAAGATAAGTCGAATAATATATTTGACCCGTTACGGGATTAAATTTTGTAACAAAAGCATTTTCCGGCAAGTATGATGGTCCGGTAGGTTGATTGGGATAAGCCGCATTCTTTGTTGGATAATCATCTGAAAAAGTAGTCCCTACTGCAATGATCTTACCGTCTATATCCATCACCATATCGTTTACATAATCGGTTTTGCTGCCACCGAATGTTCCGCTGTAACCCAGTTGCGGATCAATGACCAGGGGCAGTGCCGGGTCGATGTCCTCTATTTCAAAACCGTAGGTTGTCTTATTAAAAAGTTTATATCTGGCTTTTCGGGATAGGTGGTGGTTATGTTCATCTGTTTGATATACTACCGGTGGAGAATCGAGAATTTTCCCCAATGGGGTTTGTACCTCCAGGGAACCCTCTTTGGTAACCTTCAAAGGACTTGTACCGGTGTATTGTATTTTAATTACAGATGGAGATATTCCGGCTTTAAGATAAAAAGTACTTTTAAGTTTGTTTCTGTTTCCACCATAGCGGAGATCGACTCCATCATACAGATGTTGATATTCGATAGAGCGATAACTGTTCACATTGCTTTTCCACTTTTTGGAATTATTGCCAAGGTAATAATTATTTCGGCTGGAAGTTTTATTCATTCCTTCAATGCGGACTTTGTTGCTGCTACCCACAAAATGAAGTGTAAATGCTGCTAAACTAATCTTGTCTTTTTTAGTGTGATTTTCAATCGCTTTTTTAAAAGTTATTGCATCTGACCTAAACAAGAGGGCATGTTCAGCCGAATGGGCATAGAAATAAATATTCGGATCGAATTGCCCATTATTGGCAGTAAATTCCAGGTTGGTAAGGTGCTTTGAATTGAAAAATGAGGCAGTTGAAATACTGTTTTTTGTCGTTGGGAGATTATTTGCCAGGGTGGGAATGGTAGATTTATTTCTGAAACGTACGATGCAACAAGCCGTTACACCCACAACTAACAAATAATTGAGGTGTTTTGTTTTCATGATGGAAGGATTTTAGTTAGCCTTAGATTAGCAAAATTAGTGCTTATTTAGACTAAATAAAAATAAATTAATATAATTTCCAAAAAAAAAACTAATTTCAGGACAGGTTAAATGGAATAATGGAAGTTTGGAAGGAAAAATGGGGAATAGAGGAGTAGGGAAATAGGGGAGTAGGGAAATAGGGGAAATAGGGGAAGAGGGTATAGGGGAGATAGAGGGAAAGTTGCAGTAGCTGTGACAGTAGCAGTGTTCAGGTTGGAGGTTGGGAATGAAGAATTTAAAATAAAGTGGAAGACGGGGTGAATAAGGTTGTATGGTCCTGAAATATGATTATTAAAAAAGGAAACTAAAAGCAGGATTTTGAAAGGAAAAGCAAATCATTATCCGTATAGACTCA
Source organism: uncultured Bacteroidales bacterium (assembly GCA_963781805.1). GTDB lineage: Bacteria > Bacteroidota > Bacteroidia > Bacteroidales > UBA10428 > JAFGPL01. The sequence continues at coordinate 1,190,069 of CAWAHF010000004.1, read as the reverse complement.
ACTATCAGATTAATAGAAAGTATTAGAAATGAGGCGGGCTTTTTAAAAAACACGCCAGTTTTGTTGCCGAAGCTAATTGTAAAAAATGGCCCTGTAATACAGTATATATTTACCATCGGGCGACCAGACAGGGTTCATGCAGGCGCCTGGTATGTCATTAATAATTTTGTAGTTGTTTCCATCGATATCGATAAGGGCCAGATTTGAATCCTCATTAATAAATGCTATTTGAGTTCCATCAGGCGACCAGCATGGAAAACTGATGCGATTTTTATGTTCAACCGTTTGCTGTTGTGATCCATCCGAAGACATTAAAATTAAATCACTTCCATAGTCGGCATGGGATGAAGTGAAAATTATTTCATCTCCTTTTGGTTTCCAAAAAGGATCGTAGTTATATTTATCGATATATGTAAGTTGGTCTTCGTGTTTTTGTTCAGTATTATATTTAAAAATCTGAGCAGAATTAATTGAGACATATTTGCTGTAAACCAAATTTTTAGAATCGGGAGACCAATCATACCAGGTTGCGCTGTTTTCGGTTGTTATGGATTCTGTTGTTCCGTCTGAGGTGACGATGCATAACCCGTTGTCCGAACTGCAGGCAATTTTTTGTCCGTCACTCGACCATACAGGCATCCACAAGCTATAATCATTATGGGTAAGCTGATGTTTACCGGCGCCATCGGAATTCACCAGAAACAGATTACCCGATTCTACAAATACGATTTTTTTACCATCGGGCGACCATGCCGGAGTCATCAGTACGGCATTTAACGAAGTTATTTTGAACCCATCGACATTCATTGTAAATGTTCCGCCTTCCGTGTTGAATAAGATTTTTTTGCTGTCGGGTGAAAATGAGTAGGAAGACTCTAATTTAAAGGGAGTATTGGTTATCCGTGTATTTGTATTGCTACTAATATTATAGATGTATAAATCATATAAACCTCTGTTTGAATCCGGGTAATTCGGAGGATTTTTCACCAGATTATCCTCCTTTTCACAGGCAATTAAAACGATTGTTATTAACAGTGCAGCAATACTTTTACATTTCAGGATTTTCATATTTCTTTTTTACAGGTTTTTATTAAGATGCAATTTGTTGGTAAAGGGTTGCCTGACACTAAAGAAATTTCTAAAAATTATAATTTACTATAGGAGGAAGGTGTTTTGAAAACTCGTACCAGACGGTTTGCAGATAGCAGGAATAATTAATAAAGGCTAGCGTTTTGAAAACGCCTTGTAGTTATAAAATACAGACAAAAGTCTATATGGATATATTCGACTGAGGTGGAACCTCAGCCGAACGAGGGGGATTAATATACAGACTTATAATTACTTACAGGTTTATTAATGATTTAAAGAAATTTGATTTCAGTATTTAATTCTAAGAAGTTTCCTTATTTCGGTTTCAATATGATTTTTCAAAGATTCTTTTGTTATTATCTCTAAATGACCATTATTTACTTTTAACTTCACATGTTCCTTTTTATCAACAAGTATTACAAATGAAGGTAAATATATTTGACCATCTGGCATTAAGATTATATAACCTAAAATTAAGTCTTTAGATTGAAAGTCAGGAATATTTGACTCATCAAAAGTTATCTTTTCATACTCCTTATTTATAGGATTGACCTGAAATAATTGTTCTCTTTTATCATTTGCAGCACGAATAATCAATATATCATTTATGTATTTGTATTTCATTACTGCATAAGGTCGACATGAAATTCCATTTATATTATCATAAATGCCGCTGAATAAAACATATGTGTATTCCTTTAATTTTTTAAATTTAGTAAAGTAAAAATACGTCAATTCGAAACCAGCACCCCATCGATTTAGAATTGATTCAGCCGAAGTGACTTCAAATTCCATAAATTTGCTTAATAAATCAAGATTTTGGGCAATAGCTTTATTAAATTCATTCGTATATCCGAATCCTTCTGTATAATTTCTAGCTGTTGCAAGAAAATCGGTTGAACCGAGATCCCCCTGAATAAATAAAACTGAAGACATCATGCTTTTCTTGGTGCCATTTACCAAGTGCTTTAATATCAAATTGAACCGTATTATCATTAACAGTTGCTAAAATGACTAAAGAAAGCAAGTGATCTCTTTTGTCTTTATCATAAGCATTTAAATATTCTGATAATTCTTCAAAACTTGGAAATTTATTTGCAAAAAAGGTCTCCATATAATTTAGGAAACTATACATCTGGTCAAGTCTCCCACCTAAAACTAAACAAAGTCTTTCGTTAATAATGTAAACCTTTTGTCTTAAATCTATAGGACTACCAATCGTAAAACCAGTATCTATAAGTTTTTTTGCTCCATCAAGATGAGTGGGTAATAAAAAGTCTTTTTCTCCATCATTGCTAGTAAATAAAATATCACTTAGAATAACGGGAAAACCTTGGTTGAATGTAAATGAGAGCATTGTCATTTTATTCAAGTGCCTTTAAACATTAAGTCAAACTAATATAAAAGCAAACTCTTAGTTAGTTTATCCTTCCATTTCAGGCTGATATACTAATCTTTATTAATTATATGCATTCATTAGTGCTTATTATCAATTACTTGTTTTAATGGCAATTTACGAAAAATCTTGAAATAGAAATTACAGGTTGGTTTTAATTTACATCAGGTTAGGACAGGCGGTGCATGTTAACAAAACGCGCACCAGTTATGGGGCATGCTTATTTTTAAATCAATTTCTCATCCGACATTATTTTATAAGCAATGTCTGTCTCTGTCTGTCCACCGGTTAAAGATCCCGGCAACATGATCAACCGTTTTTTAAGCTTACCTTTTTTATTGGTAAAATTAACTACAAACCTTGAACGCGTTAATCCAGTGATTCCATTTATAAATTTGATTTTCTTTATGGATTGTCTCTCTATTACCGGTGTGGCTGAATTATTCAGACTACTTAAAATGCCATACAATAAATAGCAGGCAATTATCATAAAAATAGCAGCAGTAAAATAATCCCGGTTTTTAAAACTACCAACAGCAACATAGGCTAATCCGATCGTAATCAGGGTATAAAGTATTAATATTCGATAAATTGTTTTGCCAACTGTTACTTCTGCTATATTTCCTATATTTCCATCCCTCGTTAAAACAACTTTATCTTCCAGAATATGACAATATCCGGTCTTTGTTCTGAATTTTTTTTCAGCGTCCATTTAATGTTGATTTGCTTTTATATTGACTTCAAAAAGTAAATAAAGAATACATAATCAACTTTATTCCTTTTTTCATTCAGCAATTTACAAAAATTTATAAACAGCTATTGCAGGTTGGTTTAATAATTTGCAATTGGTTAGGGCTGGTTAGGTAAAGCAATCGTTTTGGAAACGCGCACTTGTGGTTTTGCTGTATATAGTGCAGGTTTTATTTGTTATTCCCGGTCATTAATCGTTTCTCAACAGAAATAAAGAAATGGTGTACCCGCCTGATTTCAGGTGTCATTTCGTTTTTTGTCTTAAATGTCCTGATTGCCGGAATAATCGTCAAGAGGATAATTGCATAAAAAGGTTGTTGAATAAGATTGTTCGAAATTAATTTTGAATTCACAAAAGCAGTAACAGAAAGCAGAATTAATCCGGATATTAATCCGGGAGAATATGCCTTGAGTTGAATTGTCCAGACAAGGTGTTGAAAAACATTTAAAAGAATAAAGCCGGATAAAAAACAGATAATCAAACTAAAAAGGAAAAAAGTTTGAGAAACTAAAGCAATGAATGTAAGCAGAAATCCGACAATACAAAAAGTAAAAATATGCAGATGTATACTGAAGTTTGTAGATGGCGGTAAATTAACGTAATACTTTTTATACCAATTTAAAATGTTCCATTCCTCCAATTCGTGGATACTAAAAAAGACTGGTATTGCCCAGATTAAGTTTATTGTATTCATAAAGTAAAAATTTGCATGATTATAAGCGTTTCATGGTCACATTGCCATTACACTCAACTTTAATATGTTCAAACATTTGGTAATTATATCCTTTTCGTAGCGCCTGTTTTCTATTACTTATTTTAAGGCAATTTACAAAAATTTATGAAATGACAATTTCCAAATATCAGGTTTATACTCTTTCTGGTTAAAATTTAAAGAGTTGGACGAAATAGTTAAAACCAATTATCATGTTGAAGGATTGCGGTTAAACTAAAGGACAAGGTTGAAAACTCCGACCTGCCGGGGAATATGGGAATATGAGAAATAGAGGAAGAGCGGAAGGATGGGTGTCTCCTTTAGAATATCTTTTGAATGTTGGTTTTAAATTTGAAAATGTTGATGTATAAAAACGTTCTTTATACACAGGGGAGACTATTGTATTTACCTCTGTAAATTATGACAAATACATCTCCTGTTGCTGTCTGGTCCGGTATTTTTTTAATTTTTCCTTCTAAGTTTATGAAAAATTTATCCATCCTTTGCTAAAAAATCCTTCTTTAATAAATTGAATTTCCATAATTGTATCCCAGTCCCGATTGCCCAACCAGGCGGGCTTTCCCCGATTAGGCGGGCAGGCTGTGCAACACGACATCATGTTGGGTCTCTTTCCCCGACCACACGAAGCTTTATATATAGGAAATTGTATTTTTTCCGGTCAAAGAGTCAGAAAAATATCAAAATCATTGAACATGCCCTGTATTGCCAGCATCAAAAATGATTTCAGTTGTTTTTCCTGCTTTTATTTGAAATCCAACTTTAGGGAAAAAAGTAGTACTGGAACTTATCAAAATATAATTTCCCATATTTAATTCAAGTGTATATGTTCCATTGTTTAAGGGTGTTAACCAATCAGTAATGGCTATTTCAGGATTATCTGAAGGACAAACAAGTACTATTAAATCCGCTGGATGATTAGCATAAGTAACTTTCAAACTACCAGTATATACTTCATCCTTCTCACAGCTTGATAATACTGCTAATAATACGATAATCATCAGACATGGGTTAATCATTTTTTTTGGTTCCATTTTTTTAGATTTTTAATTGTTATAAAACATATCAATATAAATTATTCACTTTTAAATCCTTTATCATAAGCATGATTCATATTTACAAAATTACCATTTTACATGTGTAATTTAAATTTTGTAGTGAGCTTTATTTTATACCCTACGTGACAATTATGAAAAGTAGGTGGTTGCTGGCGATTTCCTATCAAGGTACAAAAAAACTGAAGTGGACTACTACGCTTCGTATACCACTAAAACCCCTTTTTGGCTATGCATTGCCTGGCAACCATAAATGACTTTTATAATCTGATAAATCAGATACTTTATTTCTTTGTTAGCTTAACAACAGAATTTATGTTTTCTGATGTTAAATAAATCAAATACATGCCTGGTTGAAAATTCTCTGTTGAAATTTTTATTTTCGTTTGCGTTAAACTTTCTTTTTTATAAACCAATCTGCCGGTAATATCAAAAATTCGAATCATATCAATATCAAAATCACTGCTTATATCAATATATTCTGAACCTGGGTTAGGCAATGTAACTTTTTTATCATTTATTTTTTTGAATCCACAATCTTATATACTAATTCTCTAAATATAGGAAAGTTTGTTTTCCTTCTGTAAGCATATTTAGTCTTAAGTGAAATCACCATCTTCAATTCAGGAATTATCAATAAATATTGTCCATAAGCTCCACTTGCATAATAAGCACCTTTAAAAATCCCATTATTATCTTTCCAAATCCACCACAAATATCCATAAGCAAGGTTCCAATCACGTTTAAAAGCAGGATTTATTTCTGAAGAAGAAGTAACAGTACTTGTTGTTAATTCAACCCAATCTACAGGAATAATCTGTTGACCATTCCAATTTCCTTTATTCATCATTAATAAGCCCAATCTAGCCATATCCCTTGTTGATAACCAGAAATGATAAGCCAGGTATTTTGATTTTGTTGAATCTCCACTTTTTTGTTGTTTTTCGAGTTTAAAATCCTGCATCTGTATTGGAATAGCAATATCTTGCTCGAAAGTTTCGTATATGTTTTTATTTGTGAGTTGTTCAAAAATTCCCCCCGCTGCATTAAAATCCCAATTATTATCACTAGTGACCGATTAAAATATTAATAAAAAGAGGGCTACTCCCAAAAACGGTTTCGCCCAATGTCGTATGTTTGTTTTACCACAAAAAAACAACGACATGAGCAAAGATAAAGAGATTCGTTTTGTCGGACAGCCGATCTTGAAACAAATATTGAAATTGACTGAAGCAGTAAACATACAAAGCTTAATAAACAAGCACCAGAGCGACCACTATTACAAGGCCTTTAAGACCAGGACACACCTTGTCACCATGCTCTTTGGTATCTTTAGCCGCTGTGATTCCATGACAGAGATATGCGAAGGCCTTAGGGCTTTAGGAGGTAAGTTAAATCACTTAGGTCTGTCCAAAGCTCCAGCCAAAAGTACGGCAAGCGATGGTTTGCGTAACCGGGATCATGGTTTTTTCGAGGATTTGTACTTTGCTTTGGTGAAAAAGTATCAATCTTTTTTATCGGACAGCCGAACTTACGGGTTAACCTTTAAAGAAGTATTGCTCATCGATTCTACCACAATCCGGTTATTCAGCGATATACTCAAAGGCGTAGGTCGTAATCCCAAAGGCGATGGCAAGAAAAAAGGAGGCTTAAAAGTACACATGTTAATCGATGCGGTTCAATCTGTGGGTCGTTTCGTAAAAATAACTGCAGCAAAGGTTCACGACAAGAACTTTTTAAAAAGTCTGGAATTAATATCGCACAGCATGATTGTTTTCGACAGGGCTTACAATTATTACCATCAGTTTGCTTTATGGACCAAGCAACAGGTTTATTTTGTCACACGTCTAAAAAAGAATGCCGTTTATACGGTTGTCGAGGAACTTCGTAAGCATTATCGAAAAAGAGGACAAGCTAAGGTGCTTAGTGATGAAATTATTGAACTCGAATACAATCCGGAAGACGAAAATGGCAAAAAGCAAACAAAGGTTACCCGAAAGATACGGTTGAGGAAGGTTTGTTACCAAGACGAAAAGAACCGGTATTACGAGTTTCTGACTAATAATTTCGACATTACAGCGGAAGAAGTGGCTTTCCTGTATAAAAAACGCTGGGGCATCGAACTACTGTTCAAGAAAATGAAACAGAACTTTCAGCTTCATTATTTCTATGGAGAAAATGTGAATGCCATTTACACTCAGGTTTGGTGTACACTGATAGCCCAATTGCTGCTCACTGTTATTCAGAAAATAGCCGACGTAAAGAAGGCATTCTCTGTAGTGGCGTCTTTGGTTAGAATTCACCTAATAAGTATGCTTGATTTAAATCAACTGTTGCGTGGTAAAAACCGCATGTTCAGCAAGCAAAACTACAGTCCACCGGGTCAATTATCAATAAATTGGGGTGGGGTCTGATTTAACTTTAAAGATAAAATGTACTATTTACGGGGCTTGTGAAACAAAAATATTAAAATACCGAGTTTAGTCGGTTAATAGTGAATTATTATATAAAAAAAAACTTCCAGGTTCAACTGAACCCCTTTTAGGAGCATATTCTATATCATCTCCATCAATAGATCTTGGATGATATACCCCAGATCTTGCTGTTAATAAATCTCTAATTGTTGCCTGACGTTCAATAGGGAGTAATCCATTAATATCATCAACTCCCAAATCATTAAGCGTTTTATCAAGTTCAATTGTTCCATTTTTTACGTACTTACCATACATCATCGATAAAATACTTTTCCGACACGAAGCGATATAGCTTAATTCTTCAATATCTCCATAATCAAACAAGATTTTACCATCAACCGCTACTAAAAGTCCTGTAGTATTTGTGCTATCAATAGCAAACTGTATTGCTTTTTCAATTTTCCTGGAATCATACCCAAGAGATTCCATTGAATCACACTTTATCCAGGTTGAGTCAGGAAAATAGGTTAAAATATTCTGAGCTTGAATTTGGTTTTGAAATCCAAACTGTACAATTATTATTAAAACGAAAAATCTAATTATATCAAAATAGTATTTCATAGAATGTTATGGCTCTTTGTTATACATTACATCTAACGTTTTATGGTATGGTGTCGTGCGGGATTACGAAGCGACTTTCTATCAGTTTACACCGACTTTTTTTACGAGCTACTAACCTTCGAAAACCTCTGAAACCCGCATGCACTATACCATGTGTTGGCGGTATGTGCTTTTGTTTTTAGTTATTTCTATGATATTTTGCCTTATCATTATAGTTTAAACACAAATTCACCCAATACTCAAAGTCTTTCTTGTCAGTAAAACCAAAAGGCTCAACATAACAATAGCCCTTATATTTTTTGCCTTTCATTATCATTGGCAAAAAACCGTTTCTTTCTTCAAGTTCTTCTGTCTGTACTGGGTCAAAACGGCACATCAGATTTTCTCCACTCACATTGACACACATTTTTCCATTAATCATAAATGCTAATCCGCCAAACATTTTCTTTTCTTCAACTTTAATCGAAGGAATACAACTTAAATATTCTCGTATTCTATGGGCAAGTTCTGTATTGTAAGCCATCCAAGTTATCTTCTCGTATTATTGGCAAAAGTCAATGTATCAAAATAAATTGTCAATGATTGCAATTTACCATTCTTGGCCATCCAAAGTTCGGCTACATTTCCATTCTGCTCGTGTCCGTTCGGAAATCTTAAATCATAATTTCCTATAATACAAGCCTTGTCACCCTGAATTATCATTTCCTTTATCCGCATTGCTGTAAAGACTTGTGAAAAACGTTTGATAACTTCGATGTAGGCTTGTTTTCCGATTAATGGTTCAGTTTTAGTCATATCACCGCCAATATAATAAAAATCGTCAGCGATGACACTTTCCCAATTTGCTTTTTCTGCGAATCCCTTATAGTAGGTTTCAAGCAATTCTTGTATTGAATTTTCCATCTTTTTGTTATTTTTGTTATTGCATTTTGCAAGTACAAAAATAATAATGATATTGCAAAATGCAAGTACTTTTAAAAAAATATTATGGAAAAATCAAGGTCAGATTGCCCTATAAGCTGTTCACTAGATGTTTTTGGTGACAAATGGTCGTTGTTGATAATCAGAGATGTGATGCTAAGAGGTAAGGTATCGTACAGTGAGTTTTTGGAATCTGAAGAAAAAATATCCACGAATATTCTTGCTAATCGTTTAAATATACTGGAAGCTGAAAATATTTTGAGGAAAGATGTGTCACCTGTCAACAAGTCCAAATTTATTTATAGTCTTACTCAAAAAGGAGCTGATTTGCTACCTATTGTTATTGAAATTATGGATTGGGGAGCAAAGTATAATGTAAATTGTCCACGCAAAGAATTGGGTCAAAAAATCCAGAAAAATAAAACTGCTGTCATAAAAAAATTAACCATAAAATTAAAAGAACAAGTCAAATAATAATTTCTATAGTCGAACTTTCTATGGTGCACTTAGCATTACCGCCAACATCCAAATATACTTACCATTTTCTCTAAAAATACATACATTACACATATAGTTTTAGTTATTGATTTATTGAAAACTGTCTTTTAATTTTCGAACTCCATTCAGTGTTTATTTTATGTCTTGTATGACAAATACTTTTGTATTTATATCTGCCTGCATCGCCTTCGCGAAGCTTCGGCGGAGCAAGGCCTGCCGATTTTAGGCAGGTTTTTGTGTTCATCTGGTTATTCAAATAATCAGCAATTTACAAAAATTAATAAAAGGGCAATTACAGGTAAGTTTTAATTTACAATGGATTATAATTAAGGACAGGAGTCATTTAAAGTTTTACACTAGTCGTAAAAATCATTTCATTAGGACTTATTTGAATTTTAGTAAAGTAATGCGAATTAAGGGTTAAAACTTATTAAAATATATAATTAGTAATCAGTATTTTGCAAACCTGCCTTAGGGATACTTAGTGCTTTTGTGGCTATCTTCCTTTTGCCACTATGACACTAAAACACAAAGATTCACAAAGACAAAGTCCATAATATTTGATTTCGACCTTTAATTCGCATTAGTAATTTATTAACTATAATTCCCCTGCTTTTTTAAGAGATAATTTAGAAAATATTGGTCCAATAATTTCATGTATCAAAACTGCGCCTATTACGATACCTATAATCATAGAAGCCGTTTCTTTATAAACAGGATCTTTTGTAAGTATAAGCGCCAACCCTATCACAATACCTCCTTGAGGAATTAGTCCTCCGGCAGTATATTTCTTTACTTTTGGATTTGTATTGTACATCATTGAACCTGCATAAATACCCGAGAATTTACCTATCATTCTTGCAACAATATATATAATTATCAGTAAATAACTGCCAGTTATAGAAGATAACTGTAGGTGTAACCCGGATAAAGCAAAGAATATCACAAAAATCAATTCATCCGTATAGCGTTCTATAAGTTTAAATATTTTATCGGATATAGGATTAAAATTTGAAACTACAGCTCCTAATGTTATTGCAGAAAGTAGTGGTTCGAACCCCAGATATTCTGAGATTCCATAGCTTAATAATATTAAGCCAAGGGTTAAGACAATTAATGAGCCTTCCCGTTGTTTTTTAAATAATTTTATTATGAAATTGAATAATAATCCCATAATTCCGCCTACAACAATAGCTCCGCCTATACCTTGACCTAATTCCAACAGTGTTTTACCAAAATTTAAATCTGTCTTTCCTAAAATAAATGCTGCAAATGCAGTAACTAACGTGTAAATAGTTATACCTACAATATCATCAAATACTGCTATTTCTAAAATGGTTGAACTTACTTCACCCCTGGCTTTGTATTCATGTATTACTGCTAATGTTGCAGATGGATCTGTTGGTGCAGCTAACGAACCAAGCACAAGACTAACAGCTATTATTACATATACTGAATCGAAAATATGAATGAAATAATAGAGACTTAAAAACAGAAACAGGAATACAAAAATAAAGGCAAATAAAGATTCTAAAATGGTTAGTGTTATAACTTTTTTACCTGTAGCTCTTATTTTATCCGCCGATAATGAACCTCCTATTGAAAAGGTAATAAAAGATAATGAAACAGCTAACAATGGATCTGTATGATCAACAAACTTATTTGACATAATTCCTACTAAGTCAGGATTTAATACAATGCCGGCCAAAATATAACCTGATATTTTTGGTAATTTTATTTTTTCGGCTAATTCTCCCAGTATATAGCCGGTGAATATTAAAATTCCAATACTCAAAATCACATTCATAATTTTTTATTTATTTTCTTACATATTCTTGTCGATGTCTAAATCCTGAGTAAATGTAAAATTAAAAAATTTCAATCTCCTCTAAATTTTATTCTTAGATTTAAAGACTTAATCGGTTCAGAGTGCATCCTAACTACTCTATATCCAAATGTTTAATTCTTTTGTTACAAATCAGCTGAATTATAAATTCAGAAGCATTTTATCAAATATATTTTTTCTTTTTTGTCACCAATTTACGAAAATTTAAGAAAAGGTAATAAGAGGTTAGTTTTAATTTACAATGGATTATAACACGTTACAGAAGGCACGTGTTTTGTAAAGGCGCTCCCGGTATTAATATAATGGGCAGGCAGATACGATACTTACCGTCTGTTCTTTCTTCTCATTTTTAATTTCTCTTTATCCTCTTTTTTCAATTTTTCCGTTGCTGCAGCAAAAGCTGTTGCCGATACCTTTTGGAAATTTTCATTTAAATAGTGCAATGTTTCTAATGGATAAACATGATATAACTCTCTTAATGACCATCCGACTGCTTTTTGAACATAGTATTCTTCGTCTTCAAGCAAATTGGCTATCAACTGGATAATTGTATCATAGGGTAATAATACCTTTTTCGTTCTGCTGTAGTACAACAGGCTAACAACCGATTGTCTTCTGTCCCATGGGTTTACCGATTTGTTCCATTGTCTGAGTTGTACCAGTACGTTATCAGGAATTATTTCCAGTATCTTTGTATATATTTTAGATAATGCATCGCAACTTCCCCAGTCGGCTACTTTTTGTTGCCAGTGCTTTATTGTTTCCCATGAATCAGAAAGAAAATTTTTATTTTTCATATGCAATTCGAGAAACAGATATGCCTGGATACGGGTCCAGATATCAGGTGAATGATTCCAGATATAGTCCCATATAACCAATTGCTCTGATAAAGATTGCCCGGAAAAGGAGTATTTATTTTTTGAAAGTTTTCTCTGTTCAACTGCATTTTTTGGCGTAATACCGACTTTATACTGAACTTCTTGTAAAAATTGTTTAAAATCGGCATTGCTCATAGTACCTGTTTCGTTATTTTATTGGTTAACCTTATCACCTACCGTTAATTTGAAATTATTGTGTAACGTTATTTTTATTTAATTACTATTGATTTTGTAAATACCGAATCAGCCAAAATTAGCCTGAAAAAATAGATGCCCACTGCCAGACGATTGCCAAAATCAATCTGTCCCTCTGGTTCGGATAAAACCTGATTGTATACTAATATGCCATTGCCATTAAAAACGTCTAATCTTTCTTTACCGGAAATTACGGGACTGTTCAAATAATAATTGAAAACACCTGTATGATTTGGATTTGGAAAAATGTTTATGGAATTAGTTGCGGTTTCCAAAATACCTGTAATCCTGGAATTATTTTTTATAACCAGTTTTAAGAAACTGCTCAACGAAATTTCATCCTCACCCACTAGTCCTGCACCGTTATAAGATGCAAAAACCGAATCATTTCTGCTTATTTTTTCATGGAGGTACAGGGTGAGTTGTATTAAAGCAATGCTGAAGGAATCGATAGCCATAACTCCCTGGTTATTCGTCAAAGTTAATCCGTCAATGGTTGAGTTTTTTTTTATAGATTTATTAAAGGTCAGCATCACTTTGGTTCCATTGTTGCTCGTACTGCCTTCGGTAATTTTCGTCTCTGTTAAGGTGTTTTTTATTTCAAACGAATTTACTTTACCCATCATAACTGAATCTTCTGATTCAATCGATCCGGGAACATAATTAAGATTAATTTTTTCTCCGGGCAATAGGTTTTCCTGAAGCAGAATATGAAGGATCTTTTTATCAGCGCTATCGGGATAAACATTGTCGAGGTCATATTGCCTGTTATCGCTGCTTAGGCTTAAACCCGAAAATGAATTGAGTGAATCATGCACAGGGGTATTAAATACCAGATCCAGATGTGTGGTGTTAAGTATATGCGCACTTATCACCAGTGGAGTTATTTTCCAGCCTTTTAATGATTTGATATACGATGTAAGTTCCTGAGCGTTTCGTTGATGCTGTGCCACGGTCGGATGGTAATCAATACCCAAATCGCCCGTTTCGGCCGACATCTCGAAAAAGGAAACATTTCCTTTTCCTTTGCGGTTGGCTGAGTCTGCAATAAACTCAAGATATCTCCTTACGTTGGACAGGGCGCTTCCCGAAAGCATAGGTCCAAGTAAACAAACAATATCGGGCATACTGTATTTGGTTTGAATCGTATCAATTAACCGGAAATAATTGCTGACATATTTGGCAGAATCGCCTCCGGTAGTGCTAAAGTCGTTTGTTCCCAGGTTAATGCAGACGAGATCGGGTTCTTCAGCAAATGAATATTTAGGGTTTTCATCGTACAGAAAAATACGGGTATAGTAATTGGTCATGCAATCTGTGTTACCGGCAGCAGGGCCATCGTAGTTCCGATATATCCCGATTCCTGATTTACAAACAGCCAGATGCCGGGCGCTAAAATTTCTTGATGTAATGGCAGCATAGGTCATAAAATGATTTTCAGTCGTGGGACCGAACGATTGTCCTAAAACACCTTCGTTGCCATATCCGCAGGTAATTGAATTTCCGATATATTCCATCAGCCGGGTCCGATTATCTGTTATTATAGGTGTAAGCAATGAACCTTGATCTGCCACAAATCCGAAGAATTGAGTTTTGCCGAACATTTCCTCGGTGCGTTTAAATAGTTCTATTTCATGGGTTGTATCCTGAAGTCCGTCAGCGATTTGGTATGTCTTTTTACCAGTTGTGATTCTGACTGTATCCAGCAATTTACCATCCAGGATAAGGTTATAATAATTTTGCCCGACATTGTCATTCATGATTATGGCAATGCTCGTACCTGTGAAGCAGGCTCTGATTGACACACCGGAATAAGAAAATGTCGGCGCTTCGGAATTTGTAAAATCTATCCGTCCTGTGTATTCAATCAGGGTATCCGTTGCAGGTATGGTATCAACTGCACCTGCAAAACAAAAAGTTGTATAAACTATTCCTGCCAGTAGTAAAAGGTTTCTCATAGATATATGTTTAGTTAACGTATATAAGAAAACTCCTCAAATCCATCTAAAGAAGTCATGCTGAATTTATTTCAGCATCTCATAACCAAAGACTTGTAGATCCTGAAATAAATTCAGGATGACTTATTAGTGGAGTTAACTGAAGAAGTCAACGATATAGATAGTTTTGACCTGCAATTTACAAAAATTTATGAAAGGACGAGTGGGGACTAAAAATCGGTATGGGTGACATGAGCCATTTACCTTCGTTAAAACTTTGGAGAACTGGGGAAACGCATGTTCCATGTCGTTAAGTTAAGGATATTTATTTTTCCTCTTCCTGCATACACTACAATTGAGAGAGATATGATATGGTCTTAAATTAACTTCATGGAACGCCTGTTAATTCTGGCATAATTATCTTTTCTTTTACTTTCTATTTAGTTAAATGCACAATTTTGATTGCCTTTTCAAATCTTCTGGCATGTAGGACAATAGTATACCGCACCACCCAGATAGGCTTCTTTTTTAATGGAATTGCCGCAATTCGGACAGGGATTGTTCAAGGTATTTTTTGAGAGCAATGTTTTGTATCCGCCAGCGTTTCCAAACAAATCTTTTTCTGTATCTCTTCCTCCTTTATCTGTCATGCTGGCAAGTGTTACTTTCAGACTATGGAACAGTTCCCCTTTCTGAAAATCGGTTATAGTTGATTTTTTACGTTTGGGATGCAGTCCGGCATTAAACAAAATGTCCTGTAATACCCCATTACCAAGTCCGGGAATGCGTTGTTCGGTGGCAAGCAAAGCCTTCATAGAAAGATCTTTTACAGTGTTCTTAAAGAGGTTATCAAAAAAAGATTCGTCAAACGTATCATCAAGAGGAGAAATACTGTTCAGGCTACCCTGATAATAGGGATTATCAAACACACCTTTGTATGCCCAAATGCCGCCATACATTGCCACCGTGAATGCGGCGCAGCTGCCATCCTCAAATAACATCAGCAACTGATGTTTTTCGGGACGTGGTTCAGGAGGGGGATAGTATCTCATGTTTATACCTTCTCCTAACGTGATACATATATTATCTTCACAATGCATATCCACAAACATTCCATGTCCCCGTGCAGAGAGGATATGCTTTCCGGTGAGAAGTTTTGGATACTCAGCAGGGTCTCCGCTAAAAAATGCAAATTTATGTGGACTTGATGCAGGAAGAACATCTGTAATCCTTTTGCCTGTCAGCGTTTCGCCAACCTGTAAACTGATTGTTTTTGATTCGGGAATTTCTAACATAATTGGGTATGGTTTGAAGAGTAAATCTTTATTAATTGGTTTAAGACAGCAATTTACAAAAATTTTTGAAATGGTAATTTTATGTTGGTTTTATTATTTACAAAAGGTCAGAACATAATAGGGGCAGCATGCATTTTGAAACCTTGTGTCTCTTATTGACTTTAACTTACGATACATCACCCTTTCCCTTCACGTCCGGACTGCTAATGACACGCAATACTAGACTTCGACTCCCATCGACCGCCAAAGGCTTGCCAACGGCGCAGCGCTCAGGCTGACTATCGTGTCAACGTATTAATAAATAGTGATTTATCGCTATCGAAGTCTCAGGGTGATAATCGGGTTTGGTTTGGAAAGATTCAATTTGTAAATTAGACATTCATATAAAAGTATTTTGCTTAAAAAAAAATCTGATTGTAATTTCAATCTTTTCTATTTTTATAATGTTGTTTAGATTATGGACATTCAGACCTGGGTAATCGTATTAAGTATCATCTTTCTGTCGGGTATTGTAAAAGGTACAACCGGTTTTGGTTTCGCTCTTTTTTCACTCCCTTTGCTGGCACATTTTATTCCAATCAAACTGTTAATTCCGCTTCTTACGTTGTTTAATTTGTTTTCATCCATACAAATTGTGTATCAGCTGCGCAGTTATAAGCTTAACCGGGCTGTTGTGATGCTTTCGGTAATGGGAATTTTGGGTGTGGTATTGGGAAGTTTATTATTAAAGTTCCTGTCTGACCAATGGTTGAAGTTATTGGCTTCGGTTGTATTAATTGTCTTGTCTATTCTATTTCTGATAGGATATCGGTTTAAAATACGAAAGTTGCGCAGGGGAAATGCAATTGCTGGCTTTGTAAGCGGTATACTGGGAGGAAGCACCTCGGTTAGCGGTCCTCCGCTGGCGCTGTTTCTTACTTCAATACAAATGGAAACGCAACGGTTCAGGTTTACCTTTGCCTGGTATAGCATAATTACTGCCGTTGTAGCTACGATCGATTATATTAAAATCGGGGTGGTACATATGCAGACCTTTAAACTGTTTCTTGCCGGTGCTCCCTTAATCATCATAAGTATACTTCTTGGCAAATACATAAGTAGAAAGGTATCTCCACGCTTATTTTACAAAGCAATAATCATTATTTCACTGTTATCCGGAATATTTCTGTTTTTCTCGTGTCTGAAAAATTATCTGAATATTTAAAAGGAATACTGCTAGCTTAAAAATTTCTTTCGATTCCCGGGCATTGAATAAATTTATTCATAATGTCTGCAGACAGGTTTTTTTCCATATCTTCATTATCGGACAAATTATACCTGTACAGCAATTCCCCCAAACCCATTCACAAAAACGACTATCATTAGGTTTGAGATTGAAAAACCGGAACATGTGCGGATAACAATATTGGATATTTCGGGCCGTGAAGTTAAAACGTTGGTTGATCAAATGCTCGAATCCGGAAGTCATGAAGTGACATGGGATGGTCAAAATACAAACCATGCAGAGGTTGGGAAAGGATTGTATTTTTATAAATTATCAATCCCGTCGGGGAGGGTGGTGAAGAGGATGATTAAGAAGTAGTGAGATACGTATACCGAATTTGAAGAAAATACTATAATCTCTTAGTTATTCAGGCACGTTCCAGGGAAACGCACGCTAAATCAAATGACGCCAAGCTTAGTTAAATATTAATGTGTTGGTGCTTTGGTGGCAAAATACATTAGCCACTATGTCTCAAAGGCTCCAGGCAAACTCTAAGATTTTAAAATTTAGTTGATAGTATCACTAACAAAATGAAATTGAAAGTGAACTATCACTCAAATACAGTTCAAATAAACAAATATTGTTATTCAATTATTTGGTTACGATCATTTTATGAACAGCAATTGTTGTATTGTCTATATTCAGTTTATAAATATATATTCCCGGATTAAAATCTCTGGCTTGCAATACAATCTGGTAATTACCAGGAGCAAGAGATGAATTTTTAATGGTTTTAATTTTTTTCCCTTCGCTGGTAATGATTTCAAAAGTTACATCGCTCACACCGGTTAAGGTATAATTGATCATCGAACTTTCAGAAAAGGGATTGGGATAATTCTGAAACTTCTCCTGATCAAGTTTTACATCACTCACCGCAGAAGGCCTTAATACCGGTTCTTCTGCAAAAACCACCTGGCGCGGGGCAATACCTTTATCTATCAGATTGGCAATATCGTAATACTTCATGGCAGAGGGTATTTCATGGGTCATCTGATCCCGGATGGTCGGATCTGCAATGGCATTTAACCAGATATTTTCTTCAGATTTTCTGATAATCACTTTTTTAAATCTTTTATCCAGAGCTGCCGTGTGCAAGACTACAACAGAAGCCCTGTCAATTCCAACAAGAGTAATGTCAGAGGTGTCAACATCTGTTCTGGCACATAATATTGACATGGCTTTTTCGATATCTTCCACCCGCTGACCCGGTAATGTTTTACCGAGATATAATGAGATAACACCGTTGCGGTGTTCAAGGTTATTATGTTTGCTTTCATTTTTAGCAGGATTGTCAGCTGTTTCACCAAAACCACGCACATCTATTGCCATTACAACATAACCCGAATCCACATAAACCTGTTCGATGATCCCGTTATCACCAGCATCTGTTTTTTTGCCACGACCATCGACATAAAGTACTGCAGGTAGTTTTGATGTATTGTTTTCAGGAATAAAAGTTAACGAGGTAACAGGCACATCATTCATGTATGTGATTTTACCTTTTTCAATATGGTAATTCGTTCGTGTTATATTATCTGCAGCTTCATACACAGGTGCTTCAACCGGTTCATTATACCGTATGAGCTCTTTTATTTTGTCGAGACAGGTTTCTTTTGAATTATCGCTCCAGAAAGCAGTCCTGTCATCCGCAAGGCTGTCGGCTAAACCAACATTCAATGCGGTAATATTTAGCTCATTTTCAAAGTTGGTCATTACCTGTCCGGATGACGTAACCACCAGGGTATCCAGGTTCAGGGTTGCCTGATCCGCCTCAATAACGGTGTCATTATCATTAAAAAACCATCGGTTGTACCAGCGCACAGTAGCTTCACGTTTCACTTTGGTGTAGTCATGTACGTCAGATGTTTCGAATAATGTAATTTTATCAGAGGTATCTAGTGTATCATACAAAGGTTTAAGTTCATTTACTGTACTGCGCATTGAATCAACACTAAAAAGAACATCCCCATGGGTACCTATCAGCATATATGGTTTTGGGGCAAACATAGTAATATAATCGGGTTCATCTATTCCATTTTCCCCTTCATAAGAAAGGTTCTGACTTGCAGTTTGTGGTCCTTCTATTTTAAACATGTAGGCCTTGTTACAAAGATAGTTGGCCACTGTACCAACTTTAAGCCGTGTGTCAAATGCCAACAGAAAAGTAGCCTGTGCGCCACCACCTGAATGTCCTGTACAACCAATCTTTGAGGTATCCACCACATCGGTACGTGAATAAAGGTAATCCACTGCACGGTGACTGTCCCATAACTCATAGGCAACCACACTGGTTCCGTCCAGAACAGCTCCCACATCAAGTCGCGAATGGGCAGCCGTACCGCTTTGACCAAGGAAGGAAAGGGCACCGGTGGCATTGGTTATCTGGTATCGTTCTCCCTGACATATAGGGTCAATTATCATTGCAGCTATACCGTTTTTAGCAAACAGGATACAAAGGTTTTGATAATCAACATAGGTTTTTGCAACAGGATAATGTCCACATAGGACTAAAACTGCCGGATAAGGCGCTGAACCAATTTCCGGTATATAAAAGTCAGCCGTAACATGATGATTGGGCACACTTTGGTAATGCAGCTTTTCAATATGGTATCCGTAGGTAGTTTGTATGGTATCCACTACAACCGCATTTAATGGTGTTTTTTCAGGCAAATCACCGATAAGTTTTAAATACTTGTTTCTTAACTCCTGTTGTCTGGCTATTACATTTTCTTTAGAGGTAAGTGCATTTTCAACAGCCAATTTTCGCTTGGAAATAACACTATCCAAATTTTCCAGTAAATAATCATGAAAGAGTTCATTCCTTCCGGTTATGGGTAACACATCGTAATCTTGTGTTATTCCGGGTATTATACCTGCTGTTAAAAGAGCAGCTATAAGAATTATATTATTAAATTTCATATCTAATGGTTATTGGTTATTACATACTCTAAAATATACAAATATTATCTAAAAATCATCATTTAAACTAAAAATTCCATCAATTGATAATAGCCGGTCATTTCCTTTTTTTACTATTGAAGCTTAACATTATCAGGCTATACTATTTAAAATTTTTTTGAATAAAACCGGGTAAATTCATCTTTTTTCAATAGGAAAAAACAGCGATTAAAATCCGTATTAGAAATCAATCACTGTTCAACAATAAAATTTACTAAAGTAGACTATAAAAAAATTAATGAACAAATTTCATATTTCCTGAAGCCTGATCTGTTTTGTATTTTATGATATAAATTCCGTGCTTTAGGTTATCTATGGAAATAATATTTTTATTTCTATGACCTTCAACCAAAATTCCATTCATGTTATAAATCTGAACAACTACATTGTCACCATTAATTTGCACATTATTATCAGTTATAGTTATCAGTTTATTTACATCATACTCAGATAATGAAGTGCTGGTAGTATCCTCAGGAATTTCCTTACCTACATATAATTCACCGATACCAGTAAAAATATCGGGATTGGTTACTGTCGAATATATCCCGGTATCCTGAATTGCATTGTTAAGTATAAATTTTTCCACGGCAACGTTTTGAGTTAGCTCAATGGTACCGATACCCGTAAATTCAACTGAAAGAGTATCTCCCGCACATTTTGAATGATTTAATACCAGTTTATTGCCTTCGGAAATAACAACCTTACCAAAGCCAAGAGAATTTTCACCTGCAGCTTCAAATGCAGTTACGGAAGTACTTACAACATTTGGAGAAGTTAAGTCCCATATTCCGTCAAAACCGGAGTTGTCACCCGATAATACCACCGTAGCAACGCACTCAATATTCCGGTTATTCTGAGCGGTTATTTTACTGCTTCCACTAATAGTTCCGGGAAGCCTCATGGCGCTGCCTGATACATTGGCGCTGCTCATCTGAAAAATAACATTACCTGCGACAATTATGGGGGCGTCCAATGTAAAACCTGTACCACTCGTAGCATAAGATAATTTAGAACCTCCCATCATGGTTATGGTTCCCGTACATTTATGGATTCCTCTCAATCTTATTCCTCCCGTGCTGGTTAATTCAATATCCGCTGTAAATACGGTGGATGTAGTTTCCATTTCTCTGTCACAAATTACTTTTTCTCCTGCTTCGGGTAGAAGTTGCGGAACAAAATTTGAAGGTGTGTCCCAGTTCCCGTTTGTACCACCTACAAAATAAAACACACTGGGTCTTCCAACGGTAATACTACCGCCACCACTTATTAAAAAAGGATTGGTGGTTGAATTATAAACACCCAGAGGTTGCATCACATCATCAATAAAAAACTCGCTTAAACTGATATTACTGTTTAATGTTAGATTAGAACCCGATACCACTTCAATTCTTGATGTAGGATATAATGCATTATCATCAGAAATTATCAGGTTTGCACCCGAATTTACATAAACACTTCCTGTTCCTAATGATCCGGCTGTATTCGCTTCAAGTGTACCTGATCTGACTAACCAGTCTCCTGCAAACGATTCATTATTGGCATTTAAAATAACTTTTCCTGTATCAGTAAAAATAAAATTATGTACTCCGGTTATGATGGCATTAATAGTCAACATTCCGCTTACAGCAACAATATTTGAATCTTTCGTTGCAATTTTACCTGAAAGACTTACAATACTATCAGATGACAATTTTGCATAATAGAGTGACAGGTATGATACAATCGATGAATTCGTAACATTGATCTCTGAACCTTGTTTCATGTTCAAATCAGCGGTAAAAATTCCTCCGTTGGCATCGATGGAAAAGCCTGAATCAACGATAGCAATCTCGCCGGCTGAAGGAAGCGAATCATTCGTCCAGTTTTCTTTTTCAAGCCAGCCACTTGTGGCGGCGCTATCGGTCCAGTAAAAAGTTTTTACCACAGGCGCTTCTGCAGTAGGGGCCCATCCATCTGTTCCTCCCATTACTTTTTGTACGGTATAGTTTACGACTTCGGAATCTGCAAGCGCTCTGATACCAACCCAGTTGGCCCTTCCGCTCATATCGGCTCCGGGTCCGGTATTATTATATTCGTATAGTTCAAGATCGGGACTGGTACTGGCATAGTCCATGTTCCACGTAGTAGGCCAGCCTAACGGGTTTATTTCAGCGCAAAAATAGGAATTCATCCAGGTGACTTTTGGATAATCATGCCAGGGGCGGCCAAGGGCAATAGTCGTCCCATCATCACCTGCCCGTGGACTGCCTGTTGCATAAGTTAGCTGACATTCATTAAATACATAGCCATATTCCTGGATTTGTGGTGTTGAAGGTGCAGTGATCCAGCCGCCACCCCAGCTACGAATCTCACATTCCTGAAAAAATGCAATTCCGGCGCCGTAAATATAATCAGTGCGGCCAATCACCAGGCAATTTTCAAAATAACTTCTTTTGCCGGCTCCCCAAAGGTATATGGTATCCTGATATCCGGTTATATTACAATTTATAAACATGGTTTTATCAGACTGTACTGCTATTGCCAACGCCTGTCCTACCGGCCCGGCTGTATTTTCAATCGTCAGGTTTTCGGCTCTGAAACCATCCCCGTAAATGGTGAGTGTGGCAGATGTGACAATATTTTCCCCTGTCCATTTGGCTGCATCTTCAGCCGGGCATTTATTGCCCGACTCAGATGATGTACAGTCATATATATGATAACTTATGATGGTTTCGTCCCTGCTTTCACCAATCAGACTTATATTCTTCTTATCGGCAGGGACCCACAGTTTCTCTGTATCGTACAAACCACGCTTTATATAGATTATTGTTCGTCTGGTACTATTAGATTCAACAGCATTTATAGCTGCCTGCAGGGTGGTAAAATCCCCCGAACTGTCGGCTGCAACCACTATATCTGCATTCATGGGTTTTTCAGCCTTTAGCTTTATGAATGTTGAAATCAGGATCAACACCATAAAAAACTTTAAATAATCTGATCGTTTCATAATTATCTGATAAATATTTTCTGTAATATAGATAGCAATTGCACTAAGTAAAATAAAATCAGAACATTTTAATATATACCAGGTCCCTCAATGAAGTCATCCTTATTTTCAACCGCATCCAGTTCAATCTGAGGAATGGGTCCTACAGGTACTTTTGTTCAATATTGTCTTTTGCATCCGGATCAAATTAATTTTACTTTGCATAGGTTCATCAGATATATTCATTCCTGTGATTTCAATTTGAGGATTTCAGTAATCGAAAAGCAGGGGAAAATATTGAATATAATATAATATTTAAAATAACAGAATCGAATAGAAGGAAACTATTTTAGTTTCCTTCTACGATTTAATAATAATAAATTCTACCAGTAGATTCCTGGCCCACTTTCAAAATCTTCTTTGTTCTGAATTGCGTCAAGTTCGTATTGTGGTATCGGACGCACAATATGCTTTGCCTGTATGTTGTCTTTGGCATCGGGATTGTGGGCCCTGATACGTTCAAGGGTTTTTCCGGTGCGTTTCAGATCGAACCAGCGTTGTTGTTCTCCGGTAAATTCACGTGCTCTGTCATCAAGAATAAAGTCGATATCAAGATCCCCTCCACTATTAATTCCATAAGCAGCTAACAAAGCAGAACCATCGCCATTAATCGAGCGTTTGTCGGCAAGAGTTTTCAGGTAATTATAGGCATCTCCGCTTTTTCCAGCCAATAAACTGGCTTCCGAAGCGATGTAGTACATTTCCGGTAATCTGAATACAATAAAATCCCGTTTACCTCTTTGTGAACCAATAATGGATTGATCCTGACCATTGTGAGGGCGTGTATAATCATACCACTTGGATAAGTCGAAGTATGCTCTTCTCTGGTTGGTATTGAGATCGTTGATGGATTCATCCTCATTGTACATTAAGCTTTGATCGAGATAAAAATAGCCTTTGTCGGCAACAACGAACCATGGTACAGCAGAGGTACCCCTGACAATACTTTGGTCAGCAGGAATGTTGAATTCTTGATACATTCTGAAAGCAGTATCCTTATAACCAAAGAGCATTTTATACTTAAGATTTTCAGGTACAATATATTCTGAACCGTTAAGCAGTGTTTCTGTGGAATCCCATCTATAATATTTAGTAGTGTCAGGATTGTTGGCATAAAAAACAGTATTGAAACTGCCATAGAAACGTTGGTCAACATCGTTATTATAAAGGTCAATCAGGAATTTAGTAGGCATGTATCTGCAAAACGGACGGGTAGGTTCGGTCTCGGTAAGACCACTGAGGTCATCCTTCAGGAAAGTATTTCCCCCACCGATAGCAAACCATCGCATACCAAACATCATGTGTCCCTGGTTACCTCCTTCACGGTCATTGAATGGTTTCGGGTCAGTACCGCTGAGCATATTATCGTATTCATCAGCTTCAACATTCATCGCAGCATATTGAGTAGCTGAATAATTGATAGCCCAGATGTTTTCTTTGTTTTTATTGGCACTTGCATTGTTGTCCATAAGCCAAACATCAGCATAATTGTCATAAAGGCTGAAGGCGGTATTGCTTATTACCTCATTGGCATCATCAATAGCTTGTTGAAGATGGTTGGTGCTGTTTATAGCATCATAGGTCTTGCCATCAAAGCAGTTCCCGCTCATGTACTCAGACGCCCAGTAAAGATGTGCTCTTGCCCTGAATGCTAATGCTGCATATTTATAAACGCGTCCAAATTCTATATCGGGTAAGGTCTCAGGAAGGTTAGCAACAGCATAATCCAGATCTTCAAAAATCTGAGTATAGAAAATATTTACATCCGAACGGTGCATTTCATACTCCGGTTCGGCAATGGGTTGATTGGAAAAAGCCACATTACCCCATGATTCAACAATATGCCAGAGGTAAAATGCCCTGAGAAAACGGATTTCTGCTTCACGGATAACTTTCTTCTCATCCGAGATATTTGCCACTGGAGTATATTTGATAGCAGTATTACAGGTGTTCAATCCCTTATAGAGTTCAGCCCAGACTACAGCGATACGGCCCGGCCATTGATTGTTAAAGGTTGTATTGTACAAGGCCAGGTTTTTCATATCGTCGGCATCACCTGCATAGGTCCAGCAGTCAGTGCCTACTGTTGTTAAGTCCCATCCGTATTCTTTTCCATACCAAACCTTGGATGTAACATAACATGCATTCACAAGGGTTTCATATCCTTCCTCGGTACTTACCTGGAGAGCAATACTTGAACCACTATAGAAATCTTCCTGCAGAAATTTTTCGCAGGAGGTAAATAACAGCGCTAAAAATGTTATGATGAATATTATTTTTGTTTTCATTTCTATTTATTTATTTGATTAAAATTCCACTGTTAAACCACCAATAATAGATTTAGGAGTTGGCCAGGAAGTTCCGCCACCCTTTTCAGGATCATACCTTCCTCTTGCGAATAAAGGACTATACAATACAAAATAGTTTTTAAGGCTAACATATAATCTCAAAGAAGAAACTTTAATTTTGCTGGTATATTTAGAAGGTACGGTATAACCAAGCGTAATATCTCTGACTTTAACCCATGAACCATCAGTGTAAAGTAAGGTTCCGGTAAATCTTGCCAGGCTTATTGCTGAGAATTCCGGAGACAAACGCGGTTGTTCATTGGTTGGATTAATCGGTGTCCAATAATTAGCTTTGAAACCATTTTCAGCATAATCATCACGTGTTTGGTAAGAATTCATTACACCGTCACGAACCATCTGTCCATAACGTGCCACGATAAAAATACTTAAATCGAATCCTTTATATTCAAAGGTATTGTTTAAGCTACCATACCATGTAGGCCTTGGTGTACCTAAGATAGTACGGTCTTCATCATCGATTACCGTATCGTTATTTTGATCAGCTATTTTAATATCGCCATACTTAAATCCTCCTCCCCTGCTGTTATATAAAGCCATTTCAGCAGAATCAGTAAATTGCCATATACCTGCCTTTTCATAATCATAATAAACATCAATCGGGCTTCCGACAAACCAGCCATTGGCAATATCCTGGGTAACTCCTCTTCTGAGTTCTGTGATTTTTTCTCTGCTTGCTGTAAAGGTCAGGTCAGTTGTCCATTTTAAACCCCCAACACCAGGCCTGGCAAGATTCACTGAATGCAGCATTAACTCAATGCCCTTTGTTTCTGTTTTTCCAACATTAGCCCAAATACTAGCAATGGCACTATGAAGTGGTAAGAAGACTTGCTGAATAAGATCATAAGTTTTTGCTTTGTAAATATCAAAATTACCGCTTATCCTGTTTTTGAGTAAACCGAAGTCAACACCAATATTGGTGGAGGCAGTTTTTTCCCAGCCAAGGTCTACGTTTCCAACATAAACAGGTCTGTATCCAAAGGCCGGAAGCTCTGAAGCGCCGAATTCATAATACAAGGGACTGGTGTTCGCCCTGTCGACAGAACCATAGGTTGGTACAGTAAAGTTACCTGAAACTCCGTATCCACCCCTGATTTTTAAAGAAGAGATGGCGCTGATATTTTTCATGAAATTTTCTTCGCTTATATTCCAGGCTACAGAAGCTGATGGAAAATAGTCCCATACCTTTGCTAGCTGCGAGGCTCCGTCTGCACGCAAACTGGCAGTAAAAATATATTTGCTTGCATAAGCATAATTGATCCTGCCCAGGAAAGAAAGCAAGCTTCCTTCAGTATAGGAAAAAGTACCTGGATCGTAATTGACGTTTGTAGTAAGGGTAGGCAGGGCATACCATAAGGAATTCAGGATTGCAGGGTCCCCTCCTTCAAGCGTATATCTTTCAGTATTTCCCGCTTTCATTTCATGCACACCAGTAAACTGGATATGGTGTTGATTAAAATCCTTTTCGAAGGTCAGGATGTTGGTCCAGGTAAAGTCTTTACTTGGAGTAATAGACATTCCCGCATTTGTGCCCACCAAGGTAGCATTATAATAACCACTTCTGAAGTTATTGAAATCGGCGTTAAAATTAGTTCTCAGGTTCAGGCTTTCAAAAAGCTTAAAATTTACATACACACTTGAAAAAGTCCTTAAGGTAAGTTCATTTCGAATGTAGTTATTGTCCTGGAAATTCCACAAAGGAGTTAGCTGGGTGCTCAGAGGCATAGGGTTAATGTTGAGATTGCCTAAAGAATCATAGGGCTCGGCAAGAGGATTCATTAATAGCACCTGCTTTGCAGGGAAAGCCATTCTATCCCTGTCTTTGAAAGAAAGTACAGTTGATGTACCAACTGTTAATCTTTTGTTGACCTTTATATCAATATTAGCTTTCAAAACATACCTTTTATAATTGTCTCCCTTTAACATACCCTGTTCATCGGTATAATCTGCAGAAAGGTTATAGGTAATGCCTTGTTTACCACCAGATACACTCAGAAAATGGTTTTGCAAATAACCATTACTGTATAACTCGTTAAACCAGTTGGTGTTGGTTCCTTTTGCGATTCCTTCAAGCTCAAATGGCTGATAAACAACATTAAGTTCTGAATCAGGCAGCCATACATTAGACCTTGTATACTGTTTGAAATTAGTTAGGTCATTTTTGTACTGCAGATAGTAGTCCCTGTCTCCATATGGCAGTGCTCCGAGAGGTTTGTTTACGCCGTAATAAGCACTGTAGGTAATGTTAGTCTTTCCCTCAACACCCTTTTTTGTAGTAATAATTACAACACCATTGGCGCCTTTGGCTCCGTAAATAGCCGTAGAGGATATGTCTTTTAAAATTTCCATAGATGCTATGTCATTTGGGTTGATATCAATCCCTGAGCCATATTCAACCCCATCTACAATGTAGAGAGGACTGTTACTCCCTGAGAGTGATCGCGCACCACGAATCTGGATTGAAAAACCTGCTCCGGCTTCCCCGCTTGATTTGGTGATATCAACCCCGGCAGCTTTACCCTCTATACTTTCAATGACATTGGTGGTTTTAACCTGTTGCAAATCTTTTTCCTTAATAGAAACTATGGATCCGGAAATATCACTCTTTTTCATAGTCCCATAACCGACAACCACCACTTCCTGCATTGATACAATATCAGGAACAAGATTCATATTAATTACCGACTGATTACCCACTGTAATACTTTCTGTCAGGTAACCAATAAAGGAAAATACAAGAACATCCTGATCATTTGAAATGCTTAGGGTATAATGACCATCTGCATCTGTTATGGTACCTGTATTGGTTCCTTTTAAAACAACATTTACACCGGGTAAAGCTTCGCCAGTATTATCATCCTTTACATTACCGGTTATTTCCTTTTGTGCATGCAAGGCCAAACTTAGCAAACATGCAAATAATAACAATAATCCATTCCTGAGTTTTTGGAATATTGCTATGTAACTTCCGGAAAAGTTTTTTCTTGTTTTTTTACACGTTTTTTTTTGAAAAAGTAGATTGAGTTTTTTCATCTAAATAGAAATTAATTGAATATTATGGTTTTATAGGTTTTCGTTTTGGATTTTCTCAAAAATCCAAAACGTGTGAATGTAATTAAACACAAAAGAAGTAAACCTGACAATTATATCAAAATGTGTAACTATTAAACAGGTCATGGTAATATTGTATCAAATAAAGGTAATATTGTATCAGATGAATTATCATATTTCTACTTTTAAAGCCTTATTCAAAAGGTAGTTAATGCTATTATCGTTTGTACATACATGCTATTCCGTAAATTTGGATTCCTGAGCGGCATAAACGGTGGCGCTCATTCCGAATTTTTTGCGGAAACATTTTCCAAAATAAGATATATCATTAAATCCAACGGAATACGAAACTTCAGAAATAGTTAATTTATTTTCACGAATAAGTTGTGCGGCTCTTTTGAGACGGATATCATTGATAAATTCTTTGACTGTCATATTGGTTAAAGCAGCAATTTTACGGTAAAGCTGCATTCTGCTCACTCCTATCTGGGTTACAAATTTTTCAATATCCAAATCGGAATCATCTATGTTTTTTTCAACCAGTTTAATTGCCTTATGCAAAAAACGTTCATCGGGAGATGAAATAGATATATTCGATGGCTTTAAAATGAGTTCTTTTGAATATTTTTCACGGAGTGAATTGCGCATGATTAGAAGGTTTTCCAGTTTTGTTTGTAGTAGTATAATATCAAATGGTTTTGTAATATAATCATCAGCGCCTTTCACCAATCCTTCCATTACATTTTCTTTTGAAGAAAGTGCGGTTAACAATACAATTGGAATATGAGAAGTGCGTTCGTCTTTTTTCAGTTTGTCGCACATATCGGTTCCATTCATCACAGGCATCATGATATCAGAAATAATGGCATCGGGGATGGTTTTTAAGGCAAGCTCAATACCCTCTTTTCCGTTTTTAGCCAACACAATCTGGAAATCTTTTTCAAAATGGGAAGTTAAAAAGCTCCTGACATCTTTGTTGTCTTCCACAATTAAAAGAATTTTTTTGCTAACAACTTCGGAATTTATGATTCCGGTTTCAGTTTCGTCAACAGAATCAGTGAATTTGAGTTCCGATTCCGGAGTTTTTTCTGCATCCGGCATAATATCAACATATGGAAGCAATACAGTAAAAGTAGCTCCTTCGTCCGGTATGTTTTCGGCATAGATTTTTCCGTTATGCAATTCGACAAGTTCTTTTGTAAATGCAAGCCCAATACCGGTACCGGGATTTTCACTTTGAACAGATGATCTGTAAAAACGATTAAATATTGTGTTCGGATTTTTTTCCTGAATTCCAATGCCATTATCTTTAATTACAATTTTAATATACCGTTCTACCTTTTTTTCATCGTAATCATCTTTGTCATCAAATACTATGGAAAGGAATACCGATATTTTACCTCCTTCGTTGCTGAATTTTATGGCATTGGATAAAATGTTGTTAATAATCTTTTTAAGTTTGTCAGGATCGAAAAATGTATTTATTTCATTTTGAACACTTTTAAAAATCAGATTTATATTTTTATCATCAATAAGGTTTTGAAAAGATGATATAATTTCCCTGCAAAAAAGTACTACATCTCCTTTTTTTAATTCAAGCTTTAGTTTTCCTGCTTCGAGTTTTCTGTAATCCAGTAATTGGGTTACCAGGTTTAAAAGCTGATTTGCATTTCTGTGCATAATCCGGAGATTTTTCTTCATTTCTTCAGCGGAGAGTTTGAACTTCAGCATTTTTTCAAGTGGACTCATTATAAGTGTTAATGGCGTTTTTATTTCGTGACTAATATTTGTAAAAAACTGAAGTTTAATAATATCGAGTTCATGAAGCTTTTTGGCCTTTTCTTTTTCAAATACCAGGGCGTTTTTCAGGTTTTTTCGTTTCACTACAAAAACAAAAAGAAAGACTACAAAAGCAAAAATTATTACAAAAAATACTAGCTTGAACCACAATGTTTTATAAATTGGCGGAAGTATATTCAGTGTAACTGACTTTCCGACTTTATTCCATATATTGTTATTGTTTGAACCGGAAAATTTAAAAACATATTCCCCCGGATTCAGGTTAGTGTATGTTACGCTTCGTTTGTTTGTTGCTGTTATCCATTCATTGTCAAATCCTTCGAGTTTATATCTGAATTTGTTTTTTAGACTATTTGTGTAATTAAGTGCTGTAAATTCAAATGTTATTACATTGTATTTATATGGAAGCTTAATATAGTCGGTTGAAGTAATGGATTTTTCTAGAATTTTATATTGACTCTTTTTCCCTTCAATGGATTGATTGAATATTTTAAAATCGGTCAGATAAACCGGGGGCTCATATTGATTGCTTTTAATATCATCGGGCTTAAAGATATTAAAACCATTGATTCCTCCAAATACCAGTTCACCTGCTTTGGTTTCAATGGCTGCGCCGTATGTAAACTGGTTTCCCTGCAAACCATCCTGTTTGTCATAATTTCTAAAGCTTTCGGTTTCCGGGTTAAAACATGATAAACCATTAGCCGTGCTTATCCAAAGCATATTGTGGTTGTCTTCTAAGATGCAGTAGGTTAAATTATTTGCCAGTCCTGCTTTTTCATTATAGATCTTTTCAATTCCGCCATATTTATCTACTTTAACCAATCCTTTTCCTTCTGATGCAATCCAGAACCTTCCTTTTTTGTCTTCATAAAAATTTCGGGCATTCACATTGAACATATTAATAATTCCTTTAGTTGGTCTGTAAACCCTGATAAACCTGGAGCCGATCCATAGATCGTTTTCCGAATCACATTTAATCCACGATACTCCCTCCATATCGTCGAACACATCAAGATGATGAAAAGATGATGTTTCAGGATTATATTGATCAAGTCCCTTATTAGTGCTAATCCATATTTTGCCATTTTTATCTCTTTCGATACTCCATACATCATTTCCTGATATGCTATGCTTATTCGAAGGATCCGGCAAAAAATGCTTTATTATTCCTGTGGACATATTGTATACATTTAGACCTCCCTGATATGTTCCGATAAGAATATTTCCCAAACCATCCGGTGATATGGCTTTTATGCAGTTAGAATTAAGACCGCCATGTTGATTTTCGCTGATATACCTGAATTTGTTTGATTTTCTGTCTAAAATATTCACTCCACCTGCCTCCGTTCCAATCCATATGTTGTTATTATCGTCTATCCAGAAACAATATATTTCGCTGTTATTCAAATATTTATTGTTATCAGGTATTGCTCCATAATGAACAAATGCCTGTTTTTCACGAACCATATAACTCAAACCACCCCTGGTACCTATCCACAAATCGCCTTTTCGATCTTCTCTTATATCCAGTATTGAATTATGAATTAATGAATTATCCTCTAAAAGATTGCTTTCATATTTATTAATTCTTCCGGTAATTTCATCATAATTAAAAATACCACCCCTTGTACCTATCCAGAATTTATTTCCGGAATCCTGCATGATTACAGAAATTTTATAACTTCGTTCATTGTTAACTTCTGGAATAAAATTTTTCAGGACATTTCCATTTTTGTCCAATATTACAATAGCATGACTTGTTGTACCCGCCCAAATTCTCTGTTGATTATCTTCATAAATTTCAAGAATATCATCCTGCAAGAACTTATTATCATTACCAAATCTGGAAATTTTATTTGTTGAAGGATCAAGAATGTTTAATCCCTTTTGTGTGGCTATCCAAACCTTTGAATCGGAACCAATTAATACTTTTCTTACATAATCCGATGAAATAGAGTTTGTATTATTAATTTCATTGTGATAAGAATGTATTAATCCTTTTGAAACATTAAAACTAAACACACCCTTTTTGGTGGCTGCCCAATAATTTTCCTTACGATCTTGTGTAATCGATTTTACAGAGAAACCAGACAGAATTATTTTATCATTCAGAGTGAATCTTTCAAAGCTATCCTGTTCCCTGTTGTAAAAAGCCAGTCCATATTCTTCAATGCATACAAATAAAGTATTATCAGAATCTTCAAAAAAACTCCGGATCAACATACCTCCTGTGAGCAGAGAATCATTTTCAAAAATCCCGTATTCTTTAAATTTATATCCGTCAAATCGTTCAATACCCATACCGGTACCCAGCCATATCCAACCATATTTATCCTGATATATACAATCAATGTAATTATGAGACAAGCCATTATCTACGGTATAATTATCAAATTTTATCTGGCTGTTTTGTGCAGACAAACTGAATTGCATAATTGATAAAATCAGCAACCACAGAATTTGCCGGAATATGTCTGTTATTATTTTAGAATATGGTCTGTCTGTTTTCATAAATCCTGAAAGCTCAAATATAAATCAGAGTATTAGTTAGATTATAAAACTATATAAGAACAGGGTATTATAAAGGTAATAATTTTAATAGATTTGAACTGTTTTGAAAAAAAAAGGGTACAGAAATTCAAGATTTTCTGCACCCCTTACCAAATCTGATGCTCTAAATTATTTTAGACTGATTTTAACCGGATAATTTCCATTTTCAGTTTGTATATATATCATGTACATACCACTTTCTATCCCCTTGAGGTTTATTATTTCATGGATATTACCAGCAGTCATATTTTTATAGGTTTCCATTACCTTTCTACCTGTTATTTCATATAATGATATTTTTACCAATCCATTGGAATTGTTATAAAAGTTAACATTTACATAATCAATAGCAGGGTTAGGATAAACATTTAAAGAAGCATTGAAATGAATTTTATTAGTCCCGGTATACTTAATAGTTTCTTTTTTCAAAACCCACAAAAGCGAATTTTTTAATATAAAATAATAATCATCGGTTCCTTCGGAAAACTGACTGTGTATGCCCCATATTACATTTCTTTTAGAGGTTGGACTTTCTTCAATTGCCCACAACATGAATGCAGGTTTATCCGGACTATTATCTTCAATAAAAGTACTGGTTCCCAATGCTTCTGAATTGCTTTTAATATCGGCAACGGCGCTGTTTTCAAACGTACACCCCTGGAAATGTGCTCCTCCTTTCCACTCATTTTCAAATAATACCACTTCATCGTCAGTATTGTATCTGCCTCCAAAAATATCATGATCAGCGATAATTTTCATAACTGCCTGTTCAGCCACTTTAGTTGAGTCCCATCCGTCAGTACTGCCAAAAAAATCAGCGCTTGGACACCAGTTCCAGCCGCCTTTTCCATCGTGAATAGCATACATTTTCATATTAACAACAGGTATTGCTTTAACTACGGCATCGGTATAGGTACCGATCTTTGCAATTGTACTGGATCCTGATGCCTCTGTGATAACGATGGCATCATACCCTGAAAAATCAAAAGTTCCCGAGGTAACAACGTCTGCATCCTGAATATCTGCAGTCATACCGTCAAGAGTGGAAATAGCATCTGCTATCTTTTGAATTTCAACCATATAACTGTCATAGCTTGCATTGCCAGAATTAATCCCAACCACCAGAATGTTTTCAGCATGAAGTGTTATACTAACAAAAAGGACACTAAATATTAAAAAGTAAAATTTTCTCATATTATTTTAATTTTAGGTTAATAATGAGACTAAAGTAGGTTGTTTTAAGTTTTTGCTGTCTTACTGAATTCCCAAATTGAGGTAGAAAAATATTGTTAGTGGGAGAATAAGTATATATTTTAGGTAAATATTTCCCAGAACTGATTATAAATTGATGAAAGAAACTACGTCTATATAATCAAACATAAAAATTATAGCGATTACCATGCGTGGTTCTTGTGCACCTTTCCATAACATTCAAAACTTGTAGCAGGTTGTTTTTTATTTTTTCGTTGTACCAGATTCTCTTACCCGATCTATAATCTCTTTCGGGGCTTTCTTAGGAGAATCCGCATTAAAGGGTGGTTTGGGATCATATCACATGCCAAGTTGTACAGCTTTTGCAAAGTCTTTATTTACAATTAAACTCAGAAGATAGAACGACATTGCTATACCTGCAGAAACACGTGCCGAAGTTATAATTTTATCATTTTTTATGTACCTCTCGTTTTGTATGATTACTCCATAGTTGGCCAGTTGATCTTTCCGTTTCCGGTGGGTTGTGGCTTTGTGTCCGTTCTAAATTATATCAGGTAATGGAAGATACTATTTATACTGTTTTTTAGTTGGTAATTTCGTGGAATTTATTGAAAGGCACCTGGTTGGAAATATGCACTTGTTGGATGTTTGAGCACAGCAAATGATAATCCTTCTTGGGGGATTGTTTTGTTAAACGTATTTTATTGACAAGAACAAATGGTACGTTTATTGTTTATTTATGATAGTATTAAAAATTTGGAACAACTTAAACCCAAAAGTATATACTTTTAGAATTTAGCTTTAAAAACAGATTAGTAATGAACAAAAAAATAGGCATTAAAGAGGCAATTTCTATAGGAATTGGTGGAATGGTCGGTGGTGGTATTTTTGCTGTGCTTGGCTTGGCTGTTTCGTTCGCAAAAGGAGGAACCCCTTTTGCATTTTTAATTGCCGGAATAATAGCTTTGGTCACAGCTTACAGTTATGTAAAGTTATCATTGATCTACCCCGACAGAGGAGGAACAGTAAAATTCATTAATCAGGGATTTGGAAAATCGATATTCAGCGGAGGAATCAATAATTTGCTATGGGTAAGTTATATTATTATGCTGGCGCTTTATTCCTCAGCTTTTGGTTCCTATGCGCCAAATTTAATCGCCATCACAAGCGACAGATCAATAGATTTTCACATTTTCTCCAGTTTCATAATCATACTGGCCACCCTAATAAACTATTATAGTATAAGAGTAGTTGGTAAAATTGAATCTTATTCGGTTATTATAAAGCTTACAATCCTTTTCCTGTTTATTATCGTTGGGGCAATAGGATTATTTGGTAATCCGGATTTGAACCAATTGAAATTTAAAAATTGGGAGAACCCGATTCACCTCATCACCGGAGGCATGGTTATATTCGTAGCTTATGAAGGATTTGAACTCATTGCAAATGCAGTACCTGATATTAGTAACCCTCAGGAGAATGTTCCCAGAGCTTTTTATTATTCAGTAATATTCGTAATACTTCTTTATATTATTATTGCATTTATAACAATTGGCTCCCTGCCATTTAGAGAAATTGCCAGGGCACAGGATTATGTGCTGGCAGAAGCTGCAAAACCTATGTTGGGAAACCCCGGCTTTACCATAATTACAATAGCCGCTTTGATTTCAACATTTTCTGCGATTAATGCTTCTCTTTACGGAGGCAGTCGTGTAAGTTATGAGATATCGGAAGATGATGAATTACCTCATGAACTGACGGGTAAATTATGGCATCACCCGATAGGCTTATTGATTACAGCCGTTGTAACATTAATTATTACCAATACTTTGAAGCTGGAAAGTATCTCGGCATCAGGAAGTGTGGGATTTCTATTAATTTTTGCATGTGTAAATTTTACGGGTTTTAAATTATCCATTCAAATAAATGGCAACAAAATAATCCCACTCATTGGATTTTTACTTTGCATTGTTGCTTTACTTATTTTATTAGTGCAACAATATACTTCAAACAGGCTGGGAGTAATAATAGCTATCTCAATCGTAACAGCCTGTTTTCTGATGGAATATATTTATAAAAAAACCGAAGTCCGTAAGAATAACAGGTGACCCCTGCAATGCATACGTTTCTTAGATTTGTTTTGATTTTGATATTCACTCCTGGTTCACAGAAGGAAAATATGAAACAATATATGAACATGGTTAAAAATATTTTGTTTTAAACCGATAGGTGTTCAATTTATGTTAACACATTTAAGCTGATTATGGCAATTACCAAGGTCTGGATAGAAGAAGGGTGCATCGCATGCAGATTAAGCGAGACAATATGTCCTGAAGTGTTTGAGGTAGATGAAGAGGCTCATGTGAAAATAGGTGTGGATTTTTCACAATATGAACTTAGAATTATGGAAGCCGCCGAGGCATGCCCTGTAGAAGTTATTAAATACGAATGATTTCAGTTGAGATCATCAGGTTTTCATAACTATAAACCGATAAGTTGATAATTGTTGTCTGAATTGATAATTTCAATCGATTAGTGAGAGTGTTCAACGATATGCTGAAGAAGTTATATCCGGCAAAATTTTCAAGCAATTACCAGCGATGTCATACTGAGCGATCCTGCCATGAGTTTATCATTGAAAAGGTGAACTGTTTCTTTTTTCTCTTTTAAAGCCAGGGCATATAACAAGGGGAGAAAATGATCGGGCGTTGGAACAGAAAGTCTTACAGATTCTCCCAACTTCGGATAATCGAGCAATGGTTTAAAATCACCCTGAATTATCAGCTGATTTAGAATTTCTCGTGCTTCTTGTGCCCAGTCATAACCATAATTGTCCTTATAATAATTTTCAAAATCAACCAATCTGAGATTATGTATGATATTACCACTACCGATAATCAATATCCCTTTATTCCGAAGTGAAGTAAGCTGTCCCGCCAATCCAAAATGCCACGATGCAGGCTTTGTATAATCAATGCTAAGCTGGACTACAGGTACATCTGCAAGGGGATACAAATGTTTGATAACGCTCCAGGCACCATGATCCAGTCCCCACGATTGGTCAAGTCCTATGGATTGTTCCGGCAACAATTTTTTCGTTTCATCCGCAAGTTTTGGATCTCCGCTAGCCGGGTACTGAATTTTATATAAGTCTGATGGAAATCCTCCAAAATCATGAATGGTTCTGGGTTTTTCCATTGCAGTTATAAAGGCGCCCTGTGTATACCAATGTGCCGAAATACAAAGAATAGCATTAGGTTTGGGTAATGTTTTGCCCAGTTCACGAAATTCTCTTACAAATTCATTTTCTTCAATAGCATTCATGGGGCTTCCATGTCCCAGAAACAAAACAGGCATTTTCGCTGTTTTTTCACTCGAATTGATCAAATATTGGAATTCATTCATTTTGAAATAAAAAAGTCACCGGAACCACTAGTTAAATAGGCTATCGGCAAATTATTTCCGGCGGTTAAATTCATACTTTTTAAATTACAATAATTAACCTGCAAACGTCATGTTTGTTCATTTTTTTCATTTACAATTATTATCAAATTCAAGTGTTAGAATCGGTTCAAAAAGCTACTGAAATCTTGACTTAATTTGTGAAATATTATACACATACCCGTGAAATTTTTACCACAATCCAATTTTTTGTTTCAATATCCATCTTTTCATAATAAACATCATGCAGGAATAAACATCAGGGTTTTTGCTGCTGTGCAAAGAATCGCAGGAATATTTTTCAACAATTAAGATATAGTTTAAACTTTAAAAAAAGTCTTGGCATAGTTTTATACTCATCGTGTACAGTTAAACTATATATAATTTTATCGACTATGAAAACATTGAAAACTTTAATTCCCGCAGGTATTATCACAATTTCTATTGTTATGGCCTGCCATCAGAACAAAGAACTCAAAGAGTTCGATGCCTTTGCCAATATGCAAATTACGGATACATTGATTACCGAAGCTGTGGAAGATGAAATAAGTTATCATCCCGAAATTCCTTCCCATAGAATTGATGTGGATACGAAAGATGGAATCGTGTTTCTAACCGGTTCAACAGAAAATCTTTTGGCAAAAAAGCTGGCAACCGAGATAGCAGAGCGGGTAAAAGGTGTAAAAGGAATAGTAAATCAAATTGTTGTTCAGACAGTTAATGTACCTGATGAAGACCTGAAAAAGGATGTAAAGGGAGGATTGGATTATGATCAGGTTACAAATCCATGGGATATAAAAGTTGATGTAAAAAATGGAAATGTTTCTTTATCCGGAGTAGTAGATTCCTGGCAGGAGATAAAATTTGCGGGTGATGTTGCCGAATCCATTACAGGTGTGAAGAGCGTTACGAATAATATGACATTCAGGTATGATTCGTTAAGACCCGATGAGGAGATTTACAATGAAATAAAAGAAATTTATCTTACAGATGCTCGTCTGGATCATTCAGATATACATATTCAGGTGGATGGGGGAGTGGTTACCCTGACAGGGATTATTGGGAGTCTGGCGGAAAAATCGTTAGCAGTTACAGATGC
This sequence comes from uncultured Bacteroidales bacterium, assembly GCA_963781805.1. Lineage (GTDB taxonomy): Bacteria > Bacteroidota > Bacteroidia > Bacteroidales > UBA10428 > JAFGPL01. Next base: position 1,151,671 of record CAWAHF010000004.1, on the reverse strand, counting down.
ATGGGTTACCGGGGTAAAATCGGTGGATGCCTCAAATCTTGAGGTTAATTATTGGGACAGGGATCCCCGTCTAAGAATTAATAAATATGTTAAAAAATCAGATGGCGAGATCACGACGGCTATAGAAACGGCATATAAGTATGATTACCGCCTAAATGGGTCGGTATTAAAAGTAATGGTCAATAAGGGTTATGTTACCCTTTCGGGAAATGTAAATAACTTTCTGTCAAAAAACTCTGCCGAAGAAGACGCCCGGGATATTGTGGGAGTTTGGGATGTTAATAATCGTATTAAGGTACGAACCAACCTCCTATACTCTGATGATAATACTCTTGGCAGGGTAAAAATTGCGTTTGAGAAAAATCCCATTTTAAGCAAATTCACTATTAATATGAGTGTGCTAAACGGTAAACTCTATATGGACGGAAATATTGATAATCCTTATGATAAGGTTCTGGCGGGTATGGTTGCCAGCCGAATTCCGGGAGTTATCGATATAAGCAACAATCTGAAGGTTCTGCACTATTATAACAAATATTCCAATCATTATTATAAAAATGATTATCCTGTAATTGAAGAACCAAACCTGTTGCCGGACGATAAGATTAAACAAAATATTGAACGTGAATTATGGAGATCCCCTTTTGTCAATGAAAAGGAAGTGCAGGTAGCCGTAAAAGATGGACATGTTATACTTACCGGAACGGTTGAAACCCGGAGAGAAAAAGCGGCAGCAGAAAAAAACGCTTTTGAAGGAGGAGCATATACCGTTAATAATAAAATTATCGTTAGCTATTGGCCAAAAAAGCACTAGATAACATATCCTTCATTGATTAATTGCAATGAAATAAAATTGAAATAAAATTGAAATAAAAACGTCAGCTTTTGTCCATTTAAAAACGTAAATTAGGATTCAATAAATTCTTTTAACATTTAAACTGAAATATATTTTTCAATATGAAAAAAGAGAATTTGAAAATCGATATTGACCTTGACGAAATTTCTGAGGAAATTACTTCCCTGATTCCTGACCTGATAAGCACTACAACGAACAAACGAATGGAAGCCAGGTTAAAATTGGAAAAGATGGGACCTATGGTACTGGAACAAATCTCCAGACTTCTGGAATCAAACAATAAACAATTAAGATGGGAGGTTGCCAAATCGTTGGAATGCGGTTCGACTATTGGTTCAATTCCTATTCTGCTTAAGTTGCTGGCAGACGAAGAAAGTGATATACGATGGATTGCTGCCGAGGGATTGATAAATATCGGACGGGAATCTATAATTCCGTTACTACATGAACTAATTTTCAATGAATCAATATACTTAAATGAGGGAGCGCATCATGTATTGCAGGAATTACTGATAAAGAGCGAAAAAAGAAAATACAATTCTTTAATAAGAGCGCTTAAACAGAATAAGTATGTAAAAGGAATGGCTTCCCTGAGAGCAAAAGAAATATTTGACAATTACAAGAAGTCACTATCCATTTAAGTTATGGAAGGGATTGTATAATTTTACTTATACAGGTTCCAAACCAAAGGCACATCACATTATAAATTTAAGAACAGAGTGTTCTTCTGACTCCTCTTCTCCGACAGTGTCTAAGTTACTCCATTCAGTTTCTGATAAATCAGCACAGGTTGTGAGATCAGCTGCGCCTTAGTTCAGCTTAATTTTGGGTATCCAAAATTAAGCTGAACTAAGGTGGAATTACCCCACATTTTAATATATAATTTACCAAACTAATGAACCTTTATCTCGGCGTAGCCAATAATGTGGGTTAAACCGAGTTGTTATATCAGAACCATCAGACGTGTATAATTGAAGTTATATTTGGTTAGCATGCAATCAAATACGCGTAACTAAAATGCCGAAAAGCCTGTCATACAATGAACAGTACCTTTCGGCATGTTTTTGGGATATTAATTAAAATGCTTAAATGATGAAGCTAGTTCATAATATCCTTCTTTTTGGTATCGAACTCTTCCTTATTTATTTCACCTTTGGCATAGCGTTCCTTTAGAATATCCAAAGCAGTATTATTTTTAGCCGATCTTCCAATATAATTGGGGTTAGACATTCTGATAACTACCCAGATAACTAACAGAATAACAATTAAGCCTATAAGCCAGCTCCAGCCTCCGTACATTCCCATTCTGTGATATATTCCGTAACAAATCATATTCTTCGATTTTAATGATTATACATCATATTGCCCATTCCCATATTTCCATTGCCATTACGGTAATTACCATTCATCATATTATTCCATTGCATTCGGATGGTACTATCATTCTGGGCTGCCAACATCATATGATTAAACATATAGTTGCTCATATTCATATTATGACTCATGATGTATTGCAGATTATTTTGATTAAACATTTGTTGCATCATGCCTCCGTTTTCCATCATCCAATACATCGATTGCTGATTATTCATCATACTATTCATGAATTTATATAGAAGATCTTTATTCGAAATAATCTGTTGAAAGACTTCATTCCGAAGTTCATTATCTTTTGTGAGATCAATATTGTCTTTGCCGACTCCTGCACTTATACTTCCCAGTGTAAGAATTAAAAATAGTATAAAGGTCGTACGAAAAAGTGAACCTTTATTTTTAAATGTTTTCATGATAAATTACTTTTTTGTTTTATTAAAATAGTTTATTCTTTTGCAATACCTATCACCCCGTATGCCACTCTTGCACCGGCGTTACCCGTTGGTTGTGTAACATAGTCATCTTCTCCCTGGTGAACGATGATTGCTCTGCCAATAATAGAATGCTTGCCGGAAAATGTGAGCAATGAGTCTGTCAATTCCAGATGAGCATTTCCAAGACTGTCTGCTGTTATATTTCCAAGATCTCCAACATGCCTTACCTTGTCGGTAGGCCCTCCGTGAGGTTGATCTTCAGGATTAAAATGGCCACCGGTTGATGTACCGTCACTCGAACTTATATCTCCATATTCATGAATATGAAATCCATGCTTTCCCACGGTTAAACCGCTAACATCAGCGACTACCAATATTCCATCGCTGGTTTTTTTGAAAGTTACAATTCCGTGTACCGTATTACCCTCTGTGGGAGTAAGAACACAAATTGCTTTATTTATTTCAGGTTCCATTTGCACCTTATTAGATGCAGGTGCGTTACATCCAACCAATAATAAAGTAACTAAAGACGTGATTATTCCCGCTGGAATATAATAGTTTCTTGACTTCATAATTTAGCCTCCTTAATTTATTGTTTATGAAATATTAATACAGGTATATTCGAATTCTTTACTATGTTTTTTGAAATGCTTTTCTCAAAGATTCTGGCAAGAAAATTCTTGTTTTCTTTTAAAATTGCAATGATATCCGCTTTGTTATTCGCTGAAAAATTCATAATTGCCGGTACTATATCCTTATTTTCCAACGAAACAAGTGTTATCTTGTTATAATTTACATTTTCCTTTATGAGTTCCGTAAAGCCTTCTTTTTCAATTTTTTCAACAAAATCGATATTATCTGTTAAATGAACAATCTTGATTTCAGAATTAAAAGGTCTGGCAATTTCAACCAGTTTTTTAATGGCATCGATATCTTCTTCTTCATAATCGGTTGCGAATACGATGGTTCTGATGGGTTGGAAGGTAGTCTTTTCAGGGACAACCAGAACCGGGCATCTGGCGTGTGCTATAATTTCAGGACCGATATCAATAATAAAATCCAGGAAACCTTCTCTTTTATAATCCGGGAATATTAACATGGCAACATCTTCCTGAGAAGTTTCATGAATCACCACCTTGGTGTCGATTCCCGATTTTAATGAATAGTGAATTTCAGATAGTTGCGGATACTTGTTTTTTAAATCGGCTTTTATTTTTTGTAGCTCTTCTGAAGAAATAACCGTATTTTCTTTTATAGCTGTGCTGATATAACCCCCTCCGGTAAATTCATCACCGGTTGACATAAAATCGGGCGCATAATGGGCAGTATTGATTACGTGTAAAAGATCAATACCATAGTTCTCCCTGAGAGCCAGGCCAACACCATAATTAACGGCATGTTCTGATTCCTTATCAAAATTAGTATATATAATTACCTTTTTCATAAAAATTAATTTACCCTTTTGAGACAACTGTTAAAATAATATACCAGAATTAAAGATTTCAGTCGAAAAAGTATAACCAATTGAAATTCTATATATTAAATTTCCTAAATCAATTAGCAGATTTTCAGAATTGTAGAACTTACTCCCCTAAGTGTGTGAATTTTCCTCGTTGCAATATAATTGGCTATATATCGGTAGCTATATCTGGGCTGGCAAGTACAGACTTACCTTGTTCGAATATGTCATTCAATGGGAAAAGAATTTAAAGTAATAATTTAACAGTCAGGAATTTGCAGAATGTAATTGGTTGAATAGAAGAGGCTAGACGTCCTTCCCGATTTTTTCTTTTAGCAGACGAACTTCTTTTCGGATTTTAAAATTTACAACATGCATTTCCAACGTAACTTTTTTAACCAGGTCGGGTACATCCTCATAATCAGGATTTATTATGGTTTTATTCTTTATTTCTACCAAATCCGAAACCACCGAATTTATATGCAGGTGACGAAACGAGGGTAGCATTCTGTGTGCATGTTCTCCAATCTGAATCCAGTTCTTCTTTTTCAGGTTTATACGCATAGCTTTTAATCCCTCCTTTGAATTCTGAATGAATATATTCAGCATTTTTTTCATAAATACAGGGTCGGATTTTGCAATATGTTCCAGATCACTTAAATTGTAGAGAGAATTTTCCATTTCAGCCGGATGATCAGCTGCGTCCTGTTCATGAAAATCTATCAGTCTATTACCAGAACCCAGTGATTTGTGAATTTTGTTAAATAAATTTAATTCTCTGAAGGGTTTCACCAGATAATCATTTATACCTGCATTAAAATAACTTATGATATCATTTTTCATAACGGCTGCTGTAACAGCAATAATAATGGTATCGTTATCTTTTTGCACCTGCCGGATATAGTACGCTACCTCCAAACCTGTAATGTCCGGCATGTGAATGTCCAGCAATAATATATCATATGTATGTACCGAAATTTTATCGATTGCTTCTTTTCCGTTTTGCGCCAAGTCTACCTTGCATTTAAAATTTTCGAGGATGGTTTTGCCCAGCAACCGGTTTATATTGTCATCGTCAACCAATAAAATGCTTAGGTTTTCAAGAATTGAGGAATCTATTTTTGCCTCTTCGAGAAACTCCTGGTTTTTATCCATAGATTTCTTATAGGGGATGGATATGTTAAATTGCGAACCGGCGCCTACCTCACTCTTCACGGTAATTGTACCATTCTGAAGTTCAACAAGATGTTTGCAAATGGTCAGACCAAGTCCGGTACCTCCATATCGTTTGTTTATGGTTGTGTCGGCCTGTTTAAACTGAACAAAAATTTCACTGAGTTTATCCTCGGGAATTCCGATTCCGGTGTCAATTACATCAACTTTAAGCATTACCTCACTATCGGATTTTTCCTCAACATAGTATTTTAATTCGACAAATCCCGAATCGGTAAACTTAATTGAATTGCCAGCAAGGTTCATTAAAATTTGTTTGAGTCTCATTGAATCCCCAAGCAGTATTAACTCTTCATTTCCTTTGATTGTATATTTAAAATTTATCGATTTTTCTTTTGCCTTTATCTTCAATGTATTAAAAACATCAATAATCACGTTGGAAGGTTTGAACGGATTTTCACTAAAAAAGACTTCGCCGGCGTCAATTTTCGATAATACCAGGATTTCATTAACAAGCGATAATAAATGTTCTGATGAGTTGTTAATTATCTCAATATAATTATTCTGCTGCTTTGAAAGCCGGGTTTTGGAAAGTTGTTCTGTAAAGCCTATAATCGCATTTAATGGTGTTCTGATTTCATGACTCACACTTGCAAGAAAGTTGCTTTTTGATCTATTTGATTCTTCAGCCAGCTCTTTGGCTTTTTGCAGACTTTGGGAAGCCCTTTTTTCTATGGTAATATTCTGGGTTATTGCCATGCCTCCGTATACATTGCCATCATTATCCTTCATAGGAATTAACGAGATAATATAATCATTTCCCTTGTATTGATATTCCTTCGAAATATCTAGTCCTGCTATAACAGCTTCAAACAGAGGTATTAGTATTTTTCGGGTTTCATTGTCAAGTACCTCGTAGATTGTTTTTCCCTCAAAATCAACCTTCGAAAGGTTATACTTTTTCATATCCGAACCTTCAGCTATTATAAATCTGAGATTTTTGTCGAAAAGGTACATGTTTGTATCAGGTATACTTCCTGCAAGGATACGGTACTGATAAATCAAATTTTCTAATTCATTTTGAACGATATGGAAATTAGTGACTTCTTCTCCGGTAATAATCGATCCGGTAATATTATCTGTATTATTTTTTATAAGTACGCTTCTTGTCTCGATGGTTTTCTTTTTACCCGATTTTGATAATATTACATATGGAAACATTGCAGAAGCTTCAGATGGATTTTGCAGGGAAGATTCGAAATGTATAACAGATTCATCCCGGTGTTCTGCCGCAACCACGAAGTTGATCCAATGTTTACCTATAATTTCTTCCTCGGTATATTCAAGTATTTCACATCCCCTCTGGTTAATGAATGTAATATATCCTTCAGGATCAGTTGCCAGAACCAGAACACCTATAATATTGAAACATTTTTTGGCTACCTCAGTTTCGTACGTGTCGTCAAAGTTTAGTTCAAAAATTTTTTCCAGGAACAATTTATTTAATTCTGGCATAACCGTTTGGTAATTATTATACTTAAACAATTAAATAACAATCTTTAAAAAATAATAAGCCATTACATACATTGGAAAAAAGTATATAAACTATGTATGACATTCAAAAATACAATAATATGGAATGAATTCAAATAATCTGAATTGTTGGATTTGCGAATCCTATGTGAATTAACTTTTATTAAGATTTAGATGTATTTTCGATTTTTTATTTTGATATCTATTCAATTAAAGAAAAATAAGAAATGATTTAGGAAATTGAAACAGATGTCTGTTTTATGCAATAATTAAGTTTGATTCAATGAATCTCAGACACGAAAAATCTGAAGCTTTAGGGAAACCGGTTTGAAATGTCCAATTCATTTCCTGAGATCTGAGGAAATATTTCTTAAAAAAGATAGTTTTAGTGTGGAAAAATTTCACACTCCTAATTGTGTTGGGGTTACAAATAATACATTTTCAATTCTTTCAGTGCATATATTCGGTATTAGCAACATTTTTGGCATGAAAATTTAAGATAAAATTTTATATGTTCGATGAATCACGCCACTGAAACATTGGTCAGAAGTTTTAATTTTTGCATGACATGTTTTTCTGCTTTAAAAATTACAGGATAGTATCCGGAAAGATTGAACTTCATCGTTGCAAAATGATTATTTGGATTGTATTTACGAATAGGATACTTTTTTTGCAGCAAAATTAAAATACCAATCGAGTGAAAATGTGATAATTAATCGAAGGTGATTTTATAAGATAGAGCGAATATACATTTCACGCCATGGATAAGGTAAAGACCATAAAAGAGATAATCAATCAACCTGTTAACAGGAAAATTGTGGATTTACTTAAGAAAAATAAGTATTATTCATTTGGAGATATTATTCGTGAAATCGGATTATCCTACCAGGAAGGATTGAAATATGTTATTGATTTAAAAAATAAAGGGATCATAACCAAGACTAAAATACCTCCTTATTACACGTTGAATGAGGCATATAAGGATATCTGATCTTAATTATAAAATTCAGCTGAATTCTCTCAGAATTTAGAAGTGATCCTCCCAAGATCTGATAATACCGGTTGTCTTGACCGATATCATACCCTTTGATTCCAATATAAAATTTTCGGAAGGTACTATAGTTGCTTTTATGAACTTGGTGACTAAAAACATTGGAATAAATCCACCATGGAGATTCAGAAATTGTTAATAAATACTAAAATTCGGGGTGGTGGTAAAATTATTTTTAACTTTGGATGTAATCAGGTTTAAAACAATTATTTACCAGTTGAATGACCAATTAGTTAGATCCATATGAAAAAAAAGATATTAATTGTTGATGATGACACGTATATATGCAATTTGCTGGAAAATTTCCTGACAACGAACGATTTCTTTGCTGAAGCTGTCTTTTCAGGTTCAAGCGCAATGAAAAAGTTAAATGAAAATGAATATGATTTAATTCTTTGTGATTTCAGATTACCCGATTCCGACGGACTTAAAATTTTATCGGCCAAGAAGAAGAAAAACCTGTTTACCCCATTTATAATTATGACTGCTTATTCTGATATCAGAATAGCGGTTCAGTTAATTAAGTCAGGTGCTTACGATTACGTTACTAAGCCAATATATCCCGAAGAAATATTGCAATTAATCAAACGATGCCTGTCAGGACCATCATCTAAGACAAACGAACAATCTTTCGAAAAGCAGTTTATTAGCAGCGAGAACGAGTCGATGAAAATGATCCTGCAGGAAATTCAATCCATTGCTCCTACCAATGTAACAGTACTCATAGAAGGGGAAACAGGTTCGGGTAAGGAGTATATTGCCCGTGCCATTCATTTTAAAAGCAAGCGTAAGAATAAACCTTTTATTGCTGTTGATTGTGGTGCACTTCCCCGTGATTTGGCAAACAGTGAACTTTTTGGTCATGTTAAGGGTGCCTTTACCGGCGCAATTATGGATAAGCGGGGCTATTTTGAACAAGCACACGGAGGTACCTTGTTTCTGGATGAGATTGGTAATTTATCCATGGAAAACCAGATAAAGATATTGAGGATTTTGCAGGAAAAGGTGGTTAACCGCATTGGCGACGAAAAAAATATTGATGTAGATGTACGGATAATCGTTGCAACCAACGAAGATTTGAAGGAAGGAGTAAAAAATAATACAATCAGAGAAGATTTGTACCATCGGATAAATGTTGTAAAAATAATTTTGCCACCGTTGCGGGAACGAAAGGAAGATATACTTTTATTTGCATATCGCTTCATTGAAAAATCAAATGTTGAGTTTGGCAAGAGTATAAAGGATATTTCGGAGAATGCTAAAAATATCTTACTGAATTATCCCTGGTATGGCAATATCCGTGAGCTTGATAATGTTATTAAACGTGGTGTATTACTGACCAAAAGTGACATTATAAATACCGAATCACTTCCCGAAGAGATAAGATGTTATTCAGCTGAAGGTACGATAACTGAAAGCGTAAGGGTTTCGTCTGAAAGTACACTATCGTCGCTCGAACTGAAAAAAGCTACTGAAATAGCCGAAAAAGAAATTATTACCAACGCGTTGCTTGAATCGAACTATAATAAAACTCAAGCTGCTAAATTGTTAAACATTGACAGGAAAACCTTGTACAATAAAATAAAACAACTCGAAATAAAAAGCGCCGGAGATTAGCCGGCAGTTATTGGTAATTGGCAGGTTCATACTGTGGAATTTATACACGGCAAATTTTTCTTATAAATATTTTGTGTAATTTTTTGGCTTGCTATAAGGCATAAAATGGTATTTTAATATATTTTAACAAAATCAGGCTAAGCTTTGGCATAATCTTTTAACAGGTTGAATTATGTTTATTAACCTTAATATGTAAAAGATTATGACTACAATGGAATTTAATACTCAACTTTTGAATCTTAATGATCCTTTGAATAGGTATGCTTTAGTGCTAAGTTCAAATAAAGAAGACGCAAATGATTTGGTGCAGGAAACTTACCTTAGGGCTTTGAATAATAAGAATAAGTTTTTATCACATCAGGAAAATAATATTAAAAGCTGGACTTTTACAATCATGAAAAATATTTTCATCAATAATTACCGTAGAAAAAAAAGTCAGAAAAATAAACTGGAAAATGCTTCGGAAGAAAATTCTATCCTGTTTGCGGACCGTTATGACAATAACTTTGTAGAGCTGCTGCAAATTGAAGAAATGAATAAAAATATCGAAAAACTGGATTCACACCTGAAAGATCCTTTAAAACTGCATCTTTCAGGTTTTAAATATAAGGAAATAGCCGATATGCTTACGCTTAACATAGGTACGGTGAAAAGCAGGTTATTTTTTGCCCGTACTAACCTGAAGAAATTGGCAGAAGAATCCATGTAATTCCGGGTATTAAAAATTAATATAATGTTATTGGGAAACGATTATCGGAATTGAAGGGATTGTCTATTAAGAGTTCTTTCAAATCAAATTTGAAAGAACTCATTTACTATATGTTACAATACTTCATCATATTCATGAACAGGCACATGAGGGGTATTTTTGGCAAACTTCAAAAGATTGGATTTTAAGAATGGAATTCTTTTCTCTTCAACCCTTGCCTGCTTCATGTGTCCATAATTCATTGCCAGGTATAAAAATGGATTAGCGAGATTTCCAGGTAACCTCTTTAAAATGCATGAGACAGCGTAAAATCTTCTACGGGTTCTCGTTTTGCCAACCTGCAATGCAATAGGCGACATTTTCTTTGGTTTGAAAACAACTGTGTTATGATCATAAAACTGCCAGTCTGTAGTCAGGATTCTTCCTTCATCTGTTAGATTCTTAAAAGTTCTGGTACCTGGATATGGCGTTAAAACATTGAAAGATACAGTTCCTATTTTATTCTTTACCAGGAATTTCAATGTTTCATTAAATGTCTCTTCTGTATCATTGTCGAACCCAAATATCATAGAAGCATGAATCAGAATACCCATTTTCTTAATCTTTTTCAATGCATCTTCCAGGTGACTTATTTCTTTGATAGATTTATGCATTGTTTTTAACTGATCTACCGAAACGCTTTCCAGGCCTATAAACAAAGCCCTGCAACCACTGTCATATGCAAGTTGCATTAGTTCTTCGTCTTTTACGAATGAGATTGATGCCTGACCTACCCATTTGATTTTTAACGGCATTATGGCTTTGAATAATTCTTTTGCATATCTCGGATGCCCTATAATGTTATCGTCAAGGAACATAAAGTTTTTTGCTCCTGATTCTTTAATGTCGCGTACCACATTCTCAATAGGGATATGACGGATTTTTTTACCGAAAAGATCAGTAACACAGCAAAAGTCGCAATTGTAAGGACATCCCCGGGTGGTCATTATGGGCATAACACTGAATAGCCTTTTTTGAACCAGCCTGTTGAAGTTTTTGGGTACATATTTACCGAGGTCAGGTTCGGGATTATGATATTCCCTTTTTAACAATCCAAGCTGAAAATCCCGAAGCACTTCTTCCCACACGCCCTCAGCCTCTCCAATAACAACAGAATCTGCATATTTCAAAGCTTCTTCGGGCAATATAGTCGGGTGTACGCCCCCCATAATAACAGTCTTTCCTCTTTTTCTGAATTCCTGAGCAATTTCATATGATCTCGGTGCATTGGCTGTCATACAGCTTATACCAACAAGGTCGCAATCCTCATCCATATTCAGTTCTTCAGCTTCTTCTTCTATAACCTTTACTACATGCTCAGAGGGAGTTAATCCTTCAAGTATGTACAATGCCAGCTGAGGCATCCGCAATCCTTTATTTGTTCTTTTAGAGCCGTTTACAGCAGGTGAGATCAACATTATTTTCATTTTTTTATAATTAAGTTGGTTATTCTTTATTATCGTTGAAAGATAGTCTAAAATTTTTTTATGGGTTTATGTTTGTTTATTCAACCTAAAGCCTAACATGGATGGGATATTCGATTCAATTTTTTCATTTTTCTTTAGTTGGTCAAAAGTACCAAGAAATTTTAGCATTTTCACATGGTTTCTGATTGCCTGAAAAAAAGTTGGCTGTACGTTATAAGGAATATTGAATTCCAGGGCTGTTTTTTTAACAATTTTGGAAACCGAACGATAATGTATATGGCAGATATTTGGAAACAAATGATGTTCGTTCTGAAAATTCAATCCCCCAACAAACCATGAGAGAAACCTGCTATTTGGTGCAAAATCTGATGTAGTCAAAAGCTGATGAATGGCCCAGCTATTTTCCATATTGCCGTCATCGTTAGGTAACGGATATTGGGAAGTGGGCATTACATGTGCCGGTTGAAAAATAGAACTAAGTGTTAGTCCGATGACACAATGCATTACGATAAATGCAGTAATTATCATCCAGACAGAGATAGGCAGCACCATTATTGGAAGAGCCAACAGAAAGAAATAATAAGATAATTTCCACATTATTTCTTTTGTTATCTCTCTGTTAAATTCCCTTTTATCCTTTATTAATCCTTTTTTTCTATAATTGAAAAATTGAAGGAAATTTTTTGTTGTAACCCACGATAGTGTTGATATAGCATAGAAGAACCACACATAAATATGTTGGAAATGTTGTATTCTGTGTTTTTCCGAATGTGGTGAAAAACGCAAAAACAACGGTACATTTATATCATCATCCGCATGTTCGATATTCGTGAAAGCGTGATGGAGATAATTATGTTGTATCTTCCATAAAAAAGAATTTCCCCCCAGCAAATTGAGGGTATATCCTAACATTTTATTGATTGTTCTGTTTTTTGAATACGAACCATGATTAGCGTCATGCATCACAGACAACCCTATTCCGGCCATACCAAATCCTATGAGTACCCATAAAATAAAAAATGGTACCACACCTGAAAAAACATTTAGAATCATCAATAAATAAGGTATCAGAAATAAAGAAAACATAAATATTGTTTTCCGAAACATTTTTCCGTTGCCTTGTTTTGAAATGTGATTCTCTTTAAAATAGGTATTAACCCTTTCGCGAAGCAATTCGATAAAGGCTGGCTGCATATTTTTTGAAAATTTTATATCTCGAATATTTGTTTGCATTTTAATTCTATATTTTTTAATGAGCATTTAAATTAATGAATATTCTTAAACACTTTCCTATAGTGGTATCCATAAATACTGTAGGTCACAGCCATTGAAAATGTTTCCGGTTTTCTGAAAATACTCCAGGCAAGCAGTTTCCAATAGTATTTTCTGCTTTTATTTATAAGGCCAATAATAATCATTGATTTCATCATTGCTATTAATTCTTTAAAAGAAATTTTCCGCTTTGATAATACAGGTGGATTATAATTTTTTAAAAATGAAATTACACGATCATAATATGCTTTGCTCGAATATATTCCTTTGATGATTTTCTGATAACCGTTTATTAAATCTTCTTTATTCATTTTGGGTATAAAGTTGAGGGAATAGTTGGTATTATCACCTCTCCAGTCTTCGATAATTCTTCCTTCCTCCTTCAATCTTTTATAAAGCAATGTCCTTCTGGGGGCATTTAATAATCCCACCATAGCGGAAACAATACCGCTTTTTTGAATAAAATCAATCTGACTTTGAAATATGCCGGGAGTATCGTTGTCGAATCCTACAATAAAACCTGCCATAACTTCCAATCCGGCTGCCTGTATTATGTTTACAGACTGAATCAGATCACGGTTATTGTTTTGGATTTTATTGCATTCAGCGAGACTGGTAACATCAGTTGTTTCAATACCAACAAAAACTTTTACAAAACCGGCATTGACCATCATCTGCATCAGCTCGGGATCGTCTGCAAGATTGATAGAGGCTTCGGTAGTAAAATTAAATGGATGATTATTTCGTTGCATCCATTGGATTATAGCCGGGAGAAGTTCTTTTTTTAAAATTCCTTTATTGCCAATGAAGTTGTCATCAACAAAAAAGACAGGTCCTTCCCATTCAATTTCAAGCAGGTTTTCAAGTTCATTCAAAATCTGTTGGGTAGTTTTTACACGGACTTTATGCCCCAGAAGCGCAGTGATATCGCAAAAATCACAATTGAAGGGACAACCCCGTGAATACTGCAGGCTCATCATTGCATACTTTTTCACTTTTAGCAGTGAATAGGATGGAATAGGCGTTTCAGTCAGGTTAGCAAATTCCTCTGTCTGATATATTCTTTTCGGGCATCCATTCTCCAAATCTTTCAAAAATAGCGGCAATGTAATCTCGGCCTCGTTAAGAATGAGATGATCAATATCCTTAAAACTTTTAGTTTCAGCGCTAAATAACGGACCTCCGGCTACTATTTTTGTGTTAAGTCCACTACATTTTTTCACAATATCCTTAACTGACTGGCGCTGAATTGACATTGCGCTAATAAAGACATAATCAGCCCATTTTATATCCCTATCTAAAAGTTTCGAAACATTCAAGTCCGTCAGTCTTTTTTCCCAATGGGAGGGCAGGAGAGATGCTACGGTAATTAAACCGAGCGGAGGATTGGTTGCTTTTTTTGATATGAATTTCAAAGCATATTTATAACTCCAGAAAGTATTTGGATATTTGGGATGTATAAATAAAATTTTCATTTTTTTTCAAATATAATTTTATCAATAGCAAAATTATTTCACTATCATTTTACTGAAAAATTAAAGGGATATGTTACCGATATAAGGGATAAACTGGTGTTTTTTGTGATGAATGCCTTTTAATGGGGTAAATGACATTCACCCCTAACTGGTAGTAATGGCCTCTTTAACGGAGTTGAGATATTGTCTTGAAACAGGGACATCTTCGTTATATCCAGACAATTTCAGACGGTAACCGGTATAATTGTGGGAGAAATCATGTACATATTTCTTATTGATGATACATGACCTGTGACATCGGATAAATTCTGAATACTTTTTTAACTGATTATCAATATTTTTAAGTGTATTTCGTATCAATTTCTGTTGAATTTTCTCATTTTCTTTATAAAAAATCTCAACATAATTATCTGCAGATTTTATCATAATCAGGTTATCAACCTGCAACTTAACAATTTCAGATTTGTTCTCAGAAGTAAATATCTCAAAGGGATTTCCCAGAATATCTGTATTTGAAATATGCATAGAAAGATCTTTATTCTTTTTGAGGAGTGCATGAAGCATGTTTTTAAGCGAGTTAAGCTCATCGTTTGCCCTGAGGATGACAGAAGGGGCTAAACATACCAGGGATATTTTAAACACCAGGAAAATTGTCATTCGGATATGTCCGACATACCTGATATAAAAAACAAATGCTACGGAGATTAATATCCATATGGATGCATATAATATTTCCGATATAAAGTTCCATTTTTCAAATTGCGATATAGTTGGGACAAAACCTGGCAGCAAAATTCGTAAAATTAACATCAGAACAAAAATAATACCTGCAAGTCCTGCATTGAATAAGAGTCTTGTATTTACATCCTGCTCAATAAATCCAAAGGGTTGAAAAAACAGGATAAAAAGAAATACTCCAATGCTAATTCCGAAAATTAACTTTAAATTCTCTATCAACTCATCCAACGGAATATTCTTGTTCATTCGATTTTTTTTTATTATAAATATGGGTGGTAAAATTTTCAGGTATCTTAAAGGTAAAATTTTTTTAGAAGCTATGAAATACAAAATTAATAATGTTGAATTAAAATTTTTGTCTGTTTATTCATATTATTTGGAATTCTTTCATAAGTTAGTGATGAATTCACTGATTATGTAGCAGTTTAATGTTATAAAATATTGCAATTAAAATATTAGAAAGCTTTTTATCGGTATGGATGTAGTTGGACTAAAAACGCTTCACAATGAGTTATTAATTTAACAATGAGAGTTTTAACCATTATATTTTTTGGATCGTGGAAATTTGCTGCAACTTTTCCGTTGGCCATATATGCGATGAATATGTCCTGGATTGAATCCATCATTTATATCAATATCGGTGGTATCATAGGTTCTTTTGGTTTTGCATATCTCTCTGATTATATCATTAATTTATGGAAGAAATTATGGCTAAAGCATATGAAATCAAGTAAAAAGCACAAAAAAATATTCACGAAAAGAAACAGACGCATTATAAAAATAAAATCAAAATTTGGCTTTGTCGGAATTATACTTCTGAGTCCGGTATTACTCTCAATTCCGGTTGGTTCCTTTCTCATTGTTAAATATTATGGAGCAAGGTTTAAAAATATTTTATGGCTGATTGCAGGCCAGGTTGGATGGTCGGTTATTTACACATTTTTTTATACTACAATCAGGACCACACTTTTTTGAGAAAGTTTATTCTTTATTCTCCTGTACATCATGTAATTGAATTCTCTAAGCTCAAATTTAACAACAATTATAACAGCGTAATTAACCATTACAATAACTTTTGTTACGTCATTTTCTAATGCATTATTGCTAAACCTTATTTAATTTCTGACTGATTTCAGTCTGATCGGAACAATTCCTGGAATATTCTAAGTATGATTGTTGAACATAAAATTTGCGGATTCGTTACTTGAATATGGGATTAATACTTTTTCTATTTTGGTTTAATTAATGTTGAAATGCTATACTTATCTAGTGTCATGTCAAGTATTAAAAAACGGTTAATTCATTCCGAACTCCCGCCTGACAGAGCTTAAGCGGCGGGCAGGTGATTCGGAACCCTGAAAGGCTCAGCGGAAGCTAATCTCATTAATTTTCCAAAGACCCTGAATCACCTGTCTGCCGAGGCCAGCCAGGCAGGAGTTCAGGGTGACTATATGACATAATACGATTAACATGACACTAGTGTGTAATTTGAATTTAATTAGAAAATTAAAAGAATGTAAAATGAAATATAAAAATTTAGGGAATACAGGTGTTTTGGTTTCGGAACTTTGTATGGGAACCATGACTTTTGGAGGAAAAGGTATGTGGGAGGCTATCGGACATATTGGTCAGCCCGAAGTAAACCAGCTGATTAAAACTGCTTACGATAAGGGTATTAATTTTTTTGATACCGCAAATGCTTATTCCGAAGGGCTTGCAGAAATGCTGTTTGGCAAAGCATTAAAAGACCTGAATATTAACAGACAACAGGTAGTCATTGCCACCAAAGTGAGGTTGAGAATGGGACCCGGAGCCAACCAGGTTGGTCTGAGCAGGTTACATATCATGTATTCGGTAGAAGAAAGTCTTCGACGAATGAATATCGATCATATTGATCTGCTTTACATTCACGGGGTAGATCCGTTAACCCCGCTGGAAGAAACCATGAGAGGTCTTGAGGATTTGGTAAGGGCAGGAAAGGTAAGATACCTTGGCGTAAGCAATCATCCTGCATGGATGGTGGTAAAAGCAAATGCCATTGCAGAACGTGCAGGAGGAACAAAATTCATAGCCTCTCAAAACTATTACAGCATCGCCAGCCGCGATATTGAAAGGGAAATCGTTCCGATGCTGGTTTCAGAAGGAATTTCACTTATGCCCTGGAGTCCGCTTGCAGGAGGATTCCTATCGGGAAAATATACCCGTGACAAATTAAAAGCAGGTGGCAGCCGCAGAGATGAGTTCGATTTTCCTCCCATTAATAAAGATAAGGCATTTGATATTATTGAGGTGATGGAAAAAATCGGGAAATCGCATGGAACTTCCGTTGCCAGAATTGCCCTGGCCTGGATGCTTCAGAAATCAGGAGTAACAAGTATTATTATCGGGGCAAAACGCCAGGAACAATTACTTGATAATATCGCTGCCACCGAACTAAAATTTTCAGAGAGTGAGATGAAAGAACTGGATGACATAAGTACTCTGCCTCGCGAATATCCCGGCTGGATGGTAGAAAGACAGCTAACAGGCAGGTGGCCTGAATGAAACGATAATGAATTCTCTATCAGGAATCATTCCGGTTTAACTTTCTCTTTTCCCATGCAGCAGCATATTTACTGCCTCGTCAAGTGAACCGGCACGGATAACTTTATTGGAATTAACAAAGTATATTTCATCGGCATGTTCGATCGTATTCAGACGATGTGCAATGATTACTTTGGTGGTTTTACCCGGAAGATTTTTCAGTATCTCATCAAGAAGTTGTTCGGTAATTGTATCTATATTGGCTGTTGCTTCATCAAGGATTAAAAGGTCGGGATTTCTGAGAACAGCGCGCATAAAGGCGATTAGTTGTTTTTGTCCGAGGCTGATACCATCACCATTCAGTTGCACCGTGGTGTCCAATCCTTCATTGAACCGCAAGATCAGTTTCTCAAGACCTGCTTTTTTAATTTCGGTTGATAATTTACTGTTGTCGTAATGATTATATAGTTCGTTACCATATAAAATGTTATCTCTTACGGTACCTGTGAAAAGAAAAGGCTCCTGCAAAATAAACCCGATTTTTTGGGTACGTTCACTGATCGGATAAGAACGAATATCCTTGCCATCCAGATAGATTGTGCCTTTTACCGGATCGTACAACCTTGAAATAAGCGATGCGGTTGTGGTTTTCCCGCCTCCGGTGGGACCGACAAATGCATAGGTTTTACCTTTTTCCAGGTTGAAGCTGATATTGCGAAGCACCTCTTTTCCATTCGGGTAAGTGAAGGAAACGTTTTTAAACATCAGAATACTCTCCCGTGGAATGGATAGCCCCTGTTTCTCCTGAATTACCTGAATATTGTTTTCAAGGTTTAGGATTACCTTTATTCTCTCCCATCCTGCAAGCGCTACCTGGAAATTCGACCATAACGAGGCTAGCTGTCTTAACGGATTGTAAAAACTGCTTATGTAAGATAAAAAGCTAATCAACAGACCAATAGAGAACATATGTACTGAAATGAGGTAAATTCCATATACAAGTACAATCAATTGACCTATATTGGAAAAAAAGGTATATACAGGCATGGGCAGGTTGTTGGCCACACCAGCCTTAACCGAAGTCTGATAATTATCACGGTTAACTTTATCAAACCGGTTTCTGAAATAATCCCGGCGGTTAAATGCCACAATTACATTGAAATTATTCAGGCTTTCCTGAATCTCAGAACTAAGACCTCCGACGCTTTTCAGATTAATGGTATTTCTGCGTTTCACCCAGGGAGATATCAGACGTGTAAAAATCAGGATAATGATTCCGGGTGAAAGAGCTGCCAGTCCAAGCCTGAAATTAATTGATACGAGGAAAATGGCTGCGCCAAACATGATGAGGATAAAACGCACGAACTGCATGAGCGATTGTGAAAAAAACTGGTTGATCTTATCTGTATCATTATTCAGTCTTGAAATAAGGTCTCCGGCTTTGTTCTGGTTAAAAAAATCCACCGGCAGCTCCTGCAGCTTATTAAATAATGACCCACGCAGATTGAACAGCATTCGCTGTCCCACTGTACCCATTAATTTTGTTTGAACGTAACCCGTTATTAAAGAAATAATATACATTACCAGCAGGATGGTAGAAAAAACCACTACTCCGTGATACTGTTTGGTTACGATATATTTATCAACGGTGTGTCCGATAAGAACTGGACCTGCAAGGTTAAGTACGGCAGCTATCAGCATGGCAATAAATGCCTTGATTAAAAGGCTTTTTTCATCAACCATGTATACCACGAGCGATTTCAGTATGGAAAAAGCAGATTTCTTTTTCTTTCCTTCACCTGCCGATATCTGATACAGATTATAGTTCATAGTGACTCGTGCTTTTTTGTGAATTATAAATCTGTACATATTCAGGACAAATGGCCAGGAGGTCTTTGTGTTTGCCCTGGGCAATTACTTCACCTTCCATAAGCAGTACAATCAGGTCGTAGTTTTTAACAGCTGATATTTTTTGAGTAATTGAAATCAACGTTATATCGGGATAATTATTCAGAATATTGCATTGTATTTTGCGTTCTGTCTGCTTGTCCACCCGTGAGGTGAAATCATCGAGTAACAATATTCTGGGATTTATGGCCAGAGCCCGTGCCAGCATAATACGCTGTTTTTGTCCGCCCGACAAACTGGTACCGCGTTCAGATATGATGGTATCTAACTTCATAGGCAGCGAATCAATAAATTCGGACAATTCAGCTGTTTCAACAGCTTTTTGAAGTGACTCATCTGTGACAGTATCACTAAAGGCAATATTTTCCCTGATACTCATATTGAAAATAATACTGTCCTGAAATACAAGACCTAATTGTCCGTGGATGGATTCCTTTTTATAACTATATAAATCTTTGCCGTCATATTCAATGGTACCTGAATCCGGATTAATCAATCCCGTCATCAGGTAAAGCAACTGACTTTTTCCCGCCGCAGTAGGACCGAGGATAGCAGTTTGCGAGCCAGCGGTTATGGAAATGGAAACATCTTTCAGTACCGGTTTTTCATCATACGAAAGATAAATATTTTTCAATTCAATGTTCCCGGCAGGGATGGCTTCAATGATACCTTTTTCTTCGGTTTCCGGTGACTTTAGCACCAAATCAATTCGTTGATACGATGCTGAAGCCTGTGCAATAATATTGCTCATGAAACCTATAATTATAATCGGAAACACCAGTAAGGCAACATAGCTGTTGAAAGCAGCAAAATTTCCAAGAGAAAGAGATCCTTTTATAACATAATGTCCTCCGAGGGCTAGTACCGACAATGTAGCCAGATTGGCAACAAACATAATTACTGGAATAAGCGTTGCAAACAGCGTCAGTATGGATATCCCAAGATCTCTCGCCTGCGTATTTACCGTTAGAAACTTTCTGTATTCCTGTTGTTGTGAATTAATCACCCTGATGATTGCTGAACCCAGAATGCTCTCATTTATAACTTTGTTCAACCAATCGATAACCTCCCTGCTTTTAAGAAAAAGAACCCGCACTTTCTTCAGAATGATAAAAAATGTAGTAGCGATAACCGGGATCATTGCGATCACTGTTAAGCCCAGCTTAAAGTTAATTTTGAGCAATAGATAGCTGGCTCCAATAATGATAATAAAAGAAGAAACGATGGATGATACTGCCTGCGCAACGAACATCTTTACCGAATCCATGTCTGAAGTGAGATTGGTAAGTAATTTCGACGGATTGGCCTTTTGAATATAAGCATAAGATTTCCTAGAAATCTTTTCCGACAGCCTTTTCCGCATGTCCCGTGCCACTCTTTCAGATGCAAAGGTTTGCACGATGCTTTGAAGATAGGAGAAAATAAAAATCACCAAGGCTACGATAATCAGTTCTATGACAATATCTTTCAGAATGAAGTTGCCTGCCCTAAAGGAATCTATCCCTTGTGAAATAATCTTGGGAATAATTAGATTTGCTCCGTTGCTTATCAAGGTTAATAAAACAAGGATAGTAATGATTCCCTTGTATGGTTTCAGAATACTGAAGATATTAGGCTTTTCTTTCGTAAAATTTTTATTTTTTCCCGGCATCTGTTTTTTTGAAATCTATACAAAAATATATGATTCAAAGTAAACAACTAAATTTTTAAAAGATAAACAACAATCCTGCAAAAAGTGTTAAAAAACCGGTAAAATATATGAAAATAAAGACAGATAAATTTTTTGCACAAGATTGTAAAGTCAGATATTTTTTGAACCAGATTCTATTGAATTGAATGAATGAATATTCCATCATTTTATTTGATGTTGATTTTTTGTATCTTTCAACATCTCAAATAATTGATGAATTAAACCGTTGAAAATTAAACCTGTATATTATGAAAAAAAATTTTGTCATCATTGGAGCACTCGCGTTTTTAACTATTTTACCAGGCTTCGGGCAAACCTATTTGAAACCCGATTCTGCGCTGGTAAACGGATTAAAACTCAGAAGCATTGGTCCGGCTATGGCTTCGGGCCGTATTGCCGATTTTGCTGTTAATCCGGCAAATAATTTTGAATATTATGTTGCAGTAGCTTCAGGTCATATCTGGAAAACTACGAATAATGGTACCACATGGAAACCTGTTTTTGATAATAACGGAGTATATGCCATAGGATGCCTGGCAATCGATCCAAAAAATCCGAATATTGTCTGGGCAGGGACAGGAGAAAACAACAGTCAACGGGCATTGGGTTATGGAAATGGTGTATATAAAACGCTTGACGCGGGAACTACATGGACAAATATGGGATTAAAAACTTCGCGACAGGTTGGCAAAATTTTGATCGATCCCCGCAATACCGATGTGGTTTATGTTGCTGCAGAAGGCTCCGTATGGGGTGCCGGAGGTGACAGAGGTATTTACAAAACTACCGATGGAGGAAAAACATGGAATAAAGTTCTTGAAATAAGCGAAAATACGGGTGCATACGATTTGGAGTTTCAACCATGTAATCCGGATATTGTTTATGCCACTGTACATCAACGTCGAAGAACGACTTTTACCAAGATAAACGGAGGACCGGAATCGGCATTTTATAAATCGACTAATGCAGGCAAAGACTGGCGAAAAATATCCAAAGGCTTGCCGGATGTTCAATTAGGAAGAATTGGACTTGCAGTTACTCCTTCAAATCCTGATCTGGTGTATGCAATTGTGGAAGCAGCTGATGATAAAGGAGGCTTTTTCAGATCGCAGGATCAGGGAGAAAGCTGGGAGCAGATGAGTGATTACACCTCATCGGGCCAGTACTATACCGAAATCTATTGTGATCCGGTTGATCCTGATAAGATTTATTCGATGGATACCTATTCCAGTGTATCTATGGATGGAGGAAAGACCTGGAAAAAATTATCCACCAAAAACCGGCATGTGGATGATCATGCTTTCTGGATCGATCCCAAAGCTACCAACCATGTCAGAATTGGGGGAGATGGTGGCGCATATGAATCATTTGATGATGGAGAAACCTGGCAATTTACAGGTAACCTTCCCGTAACCCAGTTTTATCGCGTAGATGTGGATAATTCGGAACCATTTTATTATGTATATGGTGGTACGCAGGATAACAATACCCTGGGTGGTCCGTCACAAAATACAACAAATTCGGGTGTTACAAATGATGAATGGTTTGTAACCATTGGTGGAGATGGTTTTTGGGTAGCCATCGATCGGGATGATCCAAACATCATATATTCTGAATATCAATATGGCAATGCCTATCGCTACAATCGATTGAATGGTGAAATTGTATATATCAAACCTCAGGAGCGTAAGGATGAACTGACGTATAAATGGAACTGGGATACTCCGCTCATTTTAAGCCACTTTTCAAATAAACGTTTGTATATGGCTGCAAATAAAGTTTTTTTGAGCGAAGATCAGGGAAATTCATGGACAGTTATCAGCGATGATTTGACAGCTCAAAAAGATCGCAACGACTTTAAGGTAATGGGAAAATACTGGAGCTCCGATGCGGTTGCCAAGGATGTTTCCACCTCGCTCTATGGTACCATAGTTTCGCTGGCTGAAAGTCCTGTGAAAGAGGGCATGTTATTTACAGGTACCGACGATGGGGTGATTCAGATAACCGAAGACAATGGGAAAAACTGGAAAAAAATAAGCAGTTTTCCCGGTATCCCGCAATATACCTACGTGAGTGATATTATGCCCTCCCGGTATGATGAAAATATCGTTTATGCGAGCTTTAACAATACCAAGAGCAATGATTTTAAGCCCTATATCCTGATGAGTAAAGACAAGGGAAAATCGTGGACTTCGATATCTTCAAATCTGCCCGAAGGGTCAGTTTTCACACTGACACAGGATTTTAAAGATCCCGATATGCTTTTCTGTGGAACAGAATTCGGACTTTTTATAACCTTTACCGGTGGAAAAAACTGGTTGAAAATATCCAACGGCTTGCCTGATATTGCAATCAGAGATATGGTTATTCAGGAGCGTGAATGTGACCTGGTGCTTGCGACCTTCGGACGAGGATTCTATATTATGGGGGATTACAGTGATCTTCGGGAAATTGAGCATATAGATACACTAACTCAGGCGCATATTTTCGGTATTAAAGATGCAAAGTTATATGTTCCCCGCGACCGTAGGGTAGATTCCTATGGAGATAATTTTTATATAACCGAAAATGTACCTTTCGGAGCGCAATTCACCTATTATTTAAAAAATGACTTGCAGACTACCAAAGAAATAAGACAAAAAAAAGAGGAAGAACTGTTTAAGGAAGGCGCCAAAATAAAAGTGAATACATGGGAGGATGACCGCCAGGAAAAGCTTGAAGAAAAACCGTACCTGCTTTTTGTGGTTGAAGATAAAGACGGACACACCATACGTAAAGTTGCTGCCGAAGCCAAAAAAGGTATTCATCGTGCATACTGGGATTTGAAATATCCCGATATTATGCCTGTAAAACAAGATGTAACTGAATTTGATCCGGTAAAGAAACAGGATGGAGGCATTTATGCCTTGCCGGGTGAATATTTTGTGACACTCTATTCCAGTGATAAGGGACAATTAACGCGTTTAACTGAGAAAGTTCCATTCAGAATTAAAGCCTTACCGGTTTCTGATTTTGCAAAGGGGGATCGAAACCCAACACTCGATTTTCAGAAGAGTATTGCAAATCTTTACCGTGAAAGTAAAGTGGCGGAACAAAAATTGGAAGAAGCCCAAAAGAAGATTCAACAACTTAAGGAAGCAAATCTGAAATATTTTCCTTTCGATTCGGAAATGAACATGAAACTGGTTGCAGCTGAGAAAAAAACTGCCGATTTGATATGGATGTTAAACGGTTATACTCCCAAAGCCAGTCCTGAGGAAATTCCCCCGACACATGTACCTATCGAACAGAGGTTGTCTTTTATTGTTGAGTCATTCGGACAGTCCTCTGCAAGTGTAAATGAAGCCCAGAAGAGATCTGCCGGCATTGTTGAACAGGAGTTTGCCGAATTTAACACCCGATTGGATAATTTGTTGGATGAAATCCGGCTAATGGAAGAAGAAATTATAAAATGATAAAATTTTTTCAGGATATTAGGAACTCACAAGTTAATCTCCTGAGATAAATTTCTGAGGTTGTATCAAACGTCAATCCTTTTGTCATTTTGAGCGAAGTCGAAAAATGTATCTTAATTCCATTCAAGACATTTCGACTTTGTTCAATGTGACATTTATTTTAACTACGCTGCTAATGACACTCTATACGAGCCTTCGACTCCGCTCAATATGATATTCTTTGCAATACAGGACTTAAAATACAGTCTCAATTAGTTTGTTGCAGTGGATAGAAATCAGTTTATTAACAGCATCTGATTCATCACCTTCTTTCCTGCTGTGATTTTAACCAGATACAATCCCTTTCCCAAAGGAGCCGTTAAAATTATAGTATGGGTTGTTTGGAACTGATTGTGATATATCTGTCTGCCATCGGCGCTGAAAATTTCAACACTTACAATCTTATCGTCCATGCTATTACCTAATTCAATGCTGAAATTGCCATGGGCAGGATTCGGGAAGATTTTAATTTCTGAGTTGGCATATTCCGATGGAACTGCACTTATTCTTTCTGTCGGATATCCAAAGGTCCATCGTTGGGCAGTCTGATTCTGATTGAAAGATCTTTGCCGGACATTTGCACTGTCAGTGGTGCTGGCACCAGCTACTTCTAGTGCCCTGTAGCTTTTTTGTGACATTATTCTGAAAATATTGTTCCCCATGTTCACAAGGTACCATTGCTGACAATCCAGCGAATCATAGGTTCCTATTTGTACATTGGCACCGTCAGTAGTGGAGCAATCCTGCACTTCCATGGCTTTGAAAGGCGCCAATACCGGATTAAGTTTGTAATAACCATCACCTACATATCGCACAGCCCAATGTTGAATCGTATCCATGGTAACTGTGTTCTGTATGATGTTGGTGCCGCTTATTGTATCTCCATGTGCAATTTCAAGTACTTTTTTACTGTTGTAATTAGTCACCACGTAAATGCTGTCCTGCAATGCCCCTTTGCGATTATATACTGCAACAGGCCAGCCGTCTTTCCATGTAAGTTCAGCAACCATTAACTTTGGATCACCGTTGAATCCACCATCATAATAATGGCAGGTGAGTTTATCTTCCCCGTATCCAAAATGACCCGGGCCAATAATCATTCCATCGGAGTGTATAAATACCGAGCCTCCGTTACTATTGGTACTTACACTGTTTTTATCGTAAAACGGACCTATAGGGCTTTCGGATCGTCCCATCAGCATCATATAGGTGCTGTTTATTCCCCTGCAGCAAGCTCCGCGATTAAAAAAGAGATAATAAAAACCATCATGATACAACATGTTTCCTGCTTCGCACTGATTGTTTGCAAGGTAATGCAGGTTATGAGGGTCCAATGGTTTTCCGGTAATCGAATCGATCTCGGTACTAACAATACCGTTCCAGAACGATCCATAAATTAACCATACTTTACCATCCTGATCTTTAAACGGGGCAGGATCAATTGCATTTACATTCCAGGTATTATCAGAATATACCACCATGCCTTGATCTGTCCAGGCTGAATCTGAAATTGAAGGGGTGGTTACGAGTCCGATGGCTGAATTCTGTGATCCAAATGTAGAACATGAATAATACAAATACCATTTGCCATTCATGAAGATTAGATCAGGCGCCCAGTAGTTCCAGGAGAATCCCGGTACATAACTTTGTATCCATGTTGGTTTATCAGCATATTCCAGAACCAAGGACTCTGCCCTCCAGGAATTAAATGTATTATCGGGCGATGACATGTTCCAGATGCCGTTTCCGGTAGTAAAGATCCAATATCTGCCACCATCTTTCACCATATGAGAGGGATCATGTGATGGAGGCTGGCTGAAAACCATATTTGCCGATAAAAATAATAACAAGGTTGATATTAATACCTGATTGTATATAGTAAATTTTTTCATCCTGGCTAATAATTAAATTTAATCTTAAAGTTAGCTTAAAATTACCAGGAATGTATATCCAAAAGGTGGACTAACGTTTATAAATGGTTAACAAATGTGTTTTAAGATCTGTAAATCGTTTGCACCATCCCGGCTAAATTCTGATCTTCATTTTGGCAGATAAGAAATATGTCTATTCTTTTGATGTAATCCAAATGCCCAATTCTATACCTGCAGATTCTATTTTTTCTTTTTTTCAGAGGGAGTTTCTTCTTCGACAGGATTTTTAACGGCTTCGTATTTGGCTTCAGCTGCGTCAAGGGCGGCCTGCGCTGTTTTTAAACCTTCCTGGGCCGTCTTTTTGCTGTTTTTACCCTTGGTTAAATCGGCATTCCCGGTGGATTCATTTTTTGTAGCCACTTTCAAACGGTTTTCAAGCTCTTTCGAATCGGTTTTGTATTTTGTATCCAGAGCTTTTAATTCGGCTTTGGCCTTTGTAGCTTCTTCTTTATTTTTAGAAGTCGTTAATTTCGCCAGAGGTTTTTTATTTGTTGCGTACTCTTTATCAAGTCTTTTACCTTCTGCCGATATCGCTTTTTTTTCTATCTTCGAATCGTTGGTCATGTTTGTACCCGCTTCTATAAGCGAATCGGCAGTTACAAGCATATTTTCGTATTTGGTAAATTTGATTTTTGCAAGTATTACATTATTCTCAAGCTTTTTAAGTTCTGCAGCTTTTTTGTCTACTTGCGCAAAAGCAATAGCAGGAATTCCAAGTAAGATCAGGAATAACCCCAACGAGGAACATACATTTTTTTTCATATGTGTATACTATTAGATTAGATTTATACTTGTGACAAAGAATAAAGAAAACGTTAGTCTAAGGTAATTAACTTTAACATTAAAGCGTTAAATCGGAAGGTGATTTAAATCTCCTTTTTAAAGAATTTTTATCAACATTGAATGTGTCTGAGCATATTGAACAGAGTTTACTTACTGCGTGCGTGAAATCGCTACGCTAAGTTATTCGCTTCGCCTTTTGATGAATCAGAGTCCTCTATGAAGGCTTTCTTTGAAATGGAGGAAGTAGTTCGGGGAAATTTTGTAAATTGCTATCTGAAAACTAAATTTTAACCTATGAAAACAGAACATACGATGAAACTTATTCCAATTTTTTTAGCGTTCATACTGCATTCCAGCCTTTCTGCCCAGGTATTTGAAAAAGTTGAGCCAGAAAAAGTCGGGATGTCTTCTGAAAGGCTAGAACGCTTAACAACTACTTTTCAGGAATATATCGACAAGGGAGAATTGTCAGGTGCAGTAGCATTGGTAGCAAGACGAGGTAAGATTGCTTATTTTAAATCTTTCGGAAAATGTGATATGGAAAACAATATCCTTATGGAAGAAAATTCCATTTTTCGCATTGCCTCACAAACAAAAGCAATTGTAAGTGTTGGAATCATGATACTCCAGGAGGAGGGTAAATTATTAATTACTGATCCGGTGGGAAAATACATCCCAGCATTTAATAAAACCACCGTTGCCGTGCCGAAGGATGATGGCGGATATGATATAGTTAAAGCCGACAGGTCCATTACCATTCATGATTTGCTCACACACACATCAGGAATTGGATATGGAGACGGGATTGCAAAGGATCTTTGGGAAAAAGCAAAGATACAGGGCTGGTATTTTGCAGACAGAGATGAACCCATACAGGCAGTTGTATCCAGAATGGCCGGTTTACCCTTTGATGCCCAACCCGGAGAAAAATTTGTTTATGGTTACAGCGCAGATATACTTGGCGCTTTAATCGAAGTAGTATCTGGCGAATCCTTAAACACCTTTCTTAAAAACAACATACTTGATCCATTGGGTATGAATGATACACACTTTTATTTGCCGAAAAACGAAAAAGAGCGGTTAACTGTGGTTTACTCTTCTTCTGGAGAAGGTTTGAAAAGAGCCCCGGACCCGGGTGGTATGGTCGGACAGGGCGCTTATGTGGATGGGCCGCGCAAATGTTTTTCAGGGGGTGCGGGCTATCTGAGCACCGCACTGGATTATGCAAAATTCCTCCAGATGATGCTGAATAAGGGTGAATTCAACGGGAAACGGATCATTTCGCGTAAAACTGTTGAGCTTATGACCGTCAATCATCTGGGTGAGGTTCAGTTTCCATGGACAAAGGGTACCGGATTTGGTCTGGGCTTTTCCATATTGGAAGATTTGGGATTAAGGGGCACCCCGGGATCAGAAGGAGAATACGGCTGGGGAGGTGCTTATCACTCTACCTACTGGGTAGATCCAAAAGAAGAGCTTGTGGTAGTATATTTTACCCAACTCATACCTGCCATAGGAGTTGATGACCACTCCAAACTAAGGGCATTGGTTTACCAGGCGTTGGTTGATTAGTTCAGTGCATTTTTTGTAAATAAGTTAGAAATCTTTGTTGGGTGGAGTATATCCTGCAATAACTGATTTATAAGGGATTATTGCCTATTTTTAGGTGTATTATCCTGTTTCGGTACAAAATGGAAGATTGGGATTACGGAGATGTATTTACAGTCAGGAATGCAGAAAGGTTGATTGAAAATATTAATCAAACATAAAAATGAAATGGATTCCGGTTACCATTAAGTGTCATGCCGGGTATAAACCAGATGAATATCCCAAATGTTTTTACCTGAATAATACCCGTTATGAAATAGTGGAAATTTCTGATCGCTGGTACCAATCAGAAAATAGGGGAGGGATGCCGAATGCTGATTATTTTAATGTGTTTGTGAAGCAAGGGGAGCATTATATTCTAAAACATGACCTGGAGCAGGATGTGTAGTTTTTAGGAAGGAAGTGAATTGGTTATGGATGGAGATTGGTTCATGAAATTCCTGACAGTAGTTCCCGCTATACTCAGATAAAGTTTTTTTATTCTTTAGTCCTTACAAAACCACCTGTTGGTCAAAATTTTCAATCTTCTTACCTACTTGTTTCGTTAACAAAAGTGATTGTTTAATGGTTCCCGACTAAAACCATCGGACTTAAACTTAAAACCTGATGAAAAATATAGCCGCGAGTTGGAGTCTTTTGAGACACAAAGGATTAATACTTTGTGCCATACTTTTTTTTATTACAGGTCTTATCAGATTGCACGCGCAGACAGCCATTGTTTCAGCAGGGGGCAATTCTGATTCGCCCGGCCAGGGTTCTGTATGCTATACAATCGGCCAGGTTGCATTTACTATTGTGTCGGATGCGGCCGGTTCAATAGCTCAGGGAGTGCAGCAACCTTATGAAATATCTGTTATAAGCGGCTTTGATGAAGCGAATGACATCGATTTGCAGGTTACGTCTTATCCAAACCCGGTTACCGACCTTCTTAAATTAAGATTGCCAACGACAAAAACTACGGAACTCATATGCAACTTGTATGATATAAACGGAAATCTACTGGAACGTATTGAAATTTCTTCGATAGAAACAACAATTGATATGAGCCAATTAGCACCTTCGGTCTATTACCTTGAGGTTACCGAGAACCATAGCATACTGAAATCATTTAAAATAACAAAATATTAGCAAACTAAAACCAATGGTACAGAATTTACATGATTAGTCACCTTCCTGGGCAACAGTGGGATAACATGAAAAATTAAAAACCAAAACAAGGAATACCATGAGAAAAGTATTCACATTCTCAGCCATAGTTGCAATAACCGCAACAATGTTGGCACAAAGTCCTGAAGAGATAAGCTATCAGGCAGTAGTAAGAGGTGCAGATAATGCATTAATCGCCAATCAGGTAGTAGGAATGCAAATCAGTATTTTACAGGGAACTGTAACAGGTACCGCAGTTTATATTGAAACCCATACACCTCGCACCAATGCGAACGGATTGATAAGCCTTGAAATAGGTACCGGCACAATCATTAATGGTGATTTTTCATCCATTGATTGGGCGAATGGACCCTACTTCCTGAAAACAGAGACAGACCCTGAAGGCGGAACCAACTATACTCTTACCGGCAACAGTCAGTTATTGAGTGTTCCTTATGCACTGCATGCTAAAACCGCAGATGCCTTAACCGATGGAATTATTGAAACCGATCCTGTATATTCAGCCAGCCAGGCAATGAATATAACGGCGAATGATATCTCAAATCTCAATAATTTATCCGGCATAAATACAGGCGATCAGGATTTAAGCGGATTGGCTGTCAAAACTGCATTGAATGATTCAATTGCTAAGGTTCGTTCAGAGATTCCCGACGTAACCGGATTTCTGACAACTGAGAAACAAACCCTTTCGGATGTAGTGAAAATGGGTAATCTGGCCAATGCACAACTGAAAAATGTTACAAATCCGACCGATGCCCAGGATGCTGCTACCAAAGCATACGTGGACGCATTAGTGGCACAAATCCTGGAACTGCAATTAGTTACCGGAGTAAAAATTAAAGATATTGATGGGAATATTTATGGTACGGTGACCATAAACGACCAGGTCTGGATGACAGAAAATCTTAAAACCACAAGGTACGATGATGGAAAAGTCATCCCTTTGGTTACTGACAATGCTGAATGGAGCAGTTTAACAACTCCCGGATATTGCTGGTATAGAGATGATAAGTCAACATACAGCAGCGTATACGGAGCACTATACAACTGGTATACCATTGGAACTGGTAATGTGTGTCCGGTCGGCTGGCATGTACCCAGCGATAAGGATTGGATGACATTGACCACTTACTTAAGCGGTGAAAAAGTTTCCGGCGGGAAACTGAAAGAAGCCGGAACAATCCACTGGAACAAACCAAATACCAAGGCCACAAACGAAACCGGTTTTACAGCATTGCCCGGAGGCATTCGCAACAATCTTGGATCTTACAACTATATGGGTTATCAGGGATACTGGTGGAGTTCTTCACCACTTGGTTCAAGTGCCTGGCCGCGATACATGAATTATGACAGCGGTTCTGTAGACAAATTTCCTACAGATATGAAAAACGGAATGTCCGTTCGTTGTCTGAAAGATTAAAGTATCTGACCAAAAGAAATAAAAAAGTGCATACAGTAAAAGTTTCCGTATGCACTTTTTTTTGATACCTGAATCACCTGTCCGCCTAGTCCAGCCAGGCAGGAGTTCAGGGTGAGTAAGGTATATAATAAGGATTAACATAACCCTAAATTCAGCTTTTATTCTGTTCTGATTAAACATGGAGGTTTATTCATTAATTTTTTTGTAAATCAAATCAATAGATATCACAGAATGATAACAGAAAAGTAAAATTTTGCTAAACTTTTTAGCTGAGAAAGTAGAATAATGCAATGTCTTTGTTTGGTGAAATTGTGAAGGGACGAGAAATATTATGAAATTATCGGATATCCGATAGTCTGGGCGAAAAGTACCTGTTGATTGGCGTGTAATTTTAATTTGGTTGTAAGCAAGGGTTTGTTACAATTATGAAACCATGCTGCCAGGCCCTGGGAACAGGCAAACAGATATACATTTGCGGCAATCATACCCGTATCGACATAATAATACGATTTTTGAATTTCCGGATCCTGCAATCCAGGTTCCTGATAACCTTTTGTCTGGATAAGCTTATCGATATCTGCAACATAAATTAAACGAACCGGGGCTTTGTCTCCAACACCTGTCTGGCCTAAACCAATTGCAATGGGACGCAAATCTCCATTCACAACAGGAATTAATTTATACTCAATCGAATCGAATCGGTAAGTTCCTTCATACAAAGCAACGTAAATATCAATTTCCTGTGAATTACTTGCAGAGGCTGCTGTTCTCCCTGCAATTCCAAACGGACCTCTTTTGCGATTTATTCCATACGCCGCCCAGAGTAGATTTGAAAGTACTTGCAACGGCAATTTCTTAGCGCTTATTTCCCGAACAGTTTTTCTAAGTTGAAATGCTTGAAGTAATGAATCGCCTTCAATGATTTTAGGTTTTAACAATGAAATTGTCTGAAATTGCGAAACAGTTTTATTCCCGCTAATCTCAGAGGTTTTTTGGAGCCTGTTTTGACCTTGTTTATCTAACGCCATAAATGCTTTTATCCAATTTAGGTAATATCTAAATATTTGCTATTAAACTGTGTATATGAGATGTGAATACATACTAACAAAGTAGGATTAAAAAAAGTTTTCTGACATGAACTATTTCATTATTCAGTTTAGTATTCCGAAGGCATTTAAAAAAAGGTTTTCAGGTATTTATAAGAGCCACTACAGCATCTTTGGCAAGTGCCCGGCTTCGTTTTGTTTTTCTTTTATACCATGCGTCTTTTAATGTCCAACGCATTACTTCATCAATATTGGTAAGAATTATTACATGCCATATTCCGTTCAGCCATCTGGACGGTTTGGGACTTAATGCTCTCAGACTGATGGCAAATCCGCCTTCAAGGTATTTGATATAATGCCAGTAACCACTGGGAATAAACAACGTATCACCAGGTTCGAGAATACAATGCATCCCTTCAACATATTTCAGACCCGGATACTTTTCGAAATCAGGATTCTCAATATCAACCGAACTATGAACCGTAAACGGATATTTATACAGCAGTCTGGAGTATTTCGGATGAAACAGAATGACCTCTTTTCTGCCGTGCAACTGGGTTAGAAACACATTTGACCAGTCCATATCCTCATGCAATCTGACCTTGGAATTTTTCCCCCCGAAAAACATAAAGGGTACCTTTTTGAGGTAACGGTTTGTTATGGGAGGATAATCAAAATCGTTCCGCAAATCGGGTTTGTGTTTGAATATATTGAAAAGGAATAAGCGCAGATCGGTCGTTTCATCCGAGGTAATTGCATCCAGGTAGTCTGCAAACTTCATCTCTTTATCCGGAACCTTAAACGAGCGATCCTCCTTCTGCAATAAACCGTCAAATACCCCGACGTTGATATTTCCCAGTTTTTCCTTAAAATAGGACACTGACCATTTGCTACGCGCAGGATAATTATCCCACAATCCTCTTAAAACCACTGGTTTTTCCCTTAGCAGGTAATTCTTCCTGAAATCTTCAGGAGTAATGTCTTTTCTAATTTCTAAAGGGTTGGCAAATCTTTTTTCCATTGCATTAAATTTTGTTTACAAATCATCATTTATTTTATTTACTTCAACAGGTTTTAAGGAATCATTCCGTGTATCCGGATTCATCATTCTTTTTGACCGTCGCTTTTTATGTGAGAATAGATTTAGGATCCAACTTCTTTGTAAGGTTACTGCGGCTTGTTTAGCTTCATCCAGACCTGTATTGACTTTGCTGATGGTCGTCCCTAGATTTTGGTTCATTGCCGAATCATAAAGCAACGTATTTATCAAATTATTCCCCTCGTTAATTTGTTTAGCAGCTATTTGCAAATTTTCTGAAACACTCTTTACATTTGTCGCTGAACTATCAAGTTTATTCATTATTTCTGTGGCCCGGGTGGTAATTTTTCGATTATTTATCAAATTAGCCAAATCTCCATTCCCGTTGGTTAATTTGTCGGTAATTTGTTCCAGTTGATTGGAAGCGTCTTTTAGTTTAAGACTTGCCGATTTTAAATTTTTCGAGATGGTACTGTCCTTTATGAGTACCGGTATATCCCCGTTTCCATGGAGAAGGTTTTCGGAAACCATAGCGAGGTTATCAATTACTTTATTGCCGTTGACCATTATACGTTTCGCTTCTGTAATCAAATCCTCGGTGGTAAGTGTCTTTTTTGAGTGTAATATATCGTTTTCTTTCACAATAGCCTGATTGTAGGAGCCGGGAAGAATATTTAATATTTTATTTCCCATAAGTCCTTCATTTGCAATTTCCACTTTGGAGTCCTTTCGCACAAATTGTCTTACTTCTTTTTTTATAGACATTACTACCAGTACGACAGAATCATTAACTATTTTAATATCAGATACAGTACCAATATTAATTCCGGAAAAACGTATGTTGTTTCCTATTTTTAGTCCTTTAACATCAGAAAATTCAGATCTGATTTTAATTACTGATTCGAACAGGTTTTGTTGTTTGCCCAGCAAATAAATTGAAACAATAAAAAAAACCAGCCCTGCCATTACAAGGATTCCAAGTCTCAAATTATGATTTGTTTTTTTCTTCATAGGTTCTATTTAAAATATGCGTTTACCAATTTGTCATTACTGTTTTTCAACTCATCATAACTTCCTTCGGCATAAAAATTACCGTTCTCTAACAACTTAACTTCGTTGGCCGTTAGTTTTGCACATTTCATATCATGGGTTATAATAATGGATGATGTTTTATATTTCTGTTGAATATCAATAATCAATTCACTTATTTCACGGGATGTAACAGGATCAAGTCCCGTAGTAGGTTCATCATAAAGTATGATTTCAGGCAGAAGTACCAGCGTGCGTGCAAGTCCTATGCGTTTTTTCATTCCACCTGAAAGTTCAGAGGGCAGTTTATCTATTGCATCGAGTAACCCAACATTTGTAAGTACTTCTTCAATTCTGTGTTCAATATCTTTATTATCTCCTTTGCCAAACCGGCTCCTTCTTAACGGAAATTCAAGATTTTCTTTTACCGACATGGAATCATAGAGCGCTCCACCCTGGAAAAGGTATCCTATCTTTTTTCGTATGTTGTCAAACTCAATATCATTCAGGGATGAGATATCTTTTTCAAAAAGTTCGATAGTACCTTTGTCACGCTCAATTAAACCCACAATACATTTGGTAAGTACAGATTTGCCAATACCTGATTTTCCGAGAATAACAATATTCTCGCCTCTTTTAAGGGTAAGATTAATGTCTCTGAGCACATGGTTTGTGCCAAATGACTTTGAGAGGTGTCTTATTTTTATCATGGTCTCTTCCATAGTTTATCATCCATAAATAAGTTCTGTTACCTGAACAACAATAAGATCGATGAGAAAGATAGCCAGGGACGCGGCAACAACTGCTGAATTTGCCGCTGCGCCAACAGCTTGTGTGCCGGACCTTGTATTATATCCTTTAAAACAACCAATCAGACCGATAAAAAAGCCAAAAATTATTGATTTAACCGTTGCCGGTAATAAATCGGCAAACGCCAGCTCATTGTATGCCTTTGAAAAGAAAAGCTGAAAGCTGATATTACCGTGTATATTGGCTGCAACATAGGAACCGAATAATGCTATAGCGTCGCCGATGAATACCAGGATAGGTACCATAATGGTTGTAGCAAGCACCCTTGTGGTTACCACATAGTTCATAGGGTTGGTACCCGCTACTTCCATAGCATCAATCTGTTCGGTAACCCGCATCGAACCTATCTCAGCCCCGAAACCGGAACTAATTTTACCTGCACAAAGCAATGCAGTGATTACAGGACCGATTTCACGTATGATGGAGATAGAAATCATTCCCGGCAACAGCGAAACTGCCCCGAAATCTACAAGCACAGGACGGGATTGCAACGTAAGGACCAATCCCATAATAAATCCAGTAACAATAATTAATGGAAGTGTTTTATTACCTGCAAAATAGGCTTGTTTAAACACTTCATTATATTCATGGGGCCTGCGCATAAACTGTTTGAAAATTTTCCCCGTAAATACCACTAATTCTCCAAGTTCTGAGAGAATATCTTTTATATAACTCATTATTTCGGTTATTCCATTGGTCATTTTTCAATTATTATGTACATGTTGTAATCTCTTTTATAATTCACCGATCTATAATTTCACTGACAGAATATCCCGAATAGAATGAAAGATTTATTGATATTTTATCGGCATCATAATCATCAATCAAATTAAATATCCCGTTAAGAGATGATCTTATATTTACATAAAGCAAATAATGATCAAATCAACTTACGAACAGGGACTGATATTTAATCCGAATGAAATAATGATTTAATACGTTGATTAAATGAGTGTTATGAATATGGATAATCCCATTTTATTATAACACAAAAATTATCAGTGCTGGTATTGTAGAATACAGGAATCATACTGTGGGGAAAAAAATCTACATTTTTTGAATTATGTATAAAATAGCAGGAATTGAATTCATAAACCAAAATAATCGGAGCAAGGATAAATAATTGTAAGATTTTGCTATCTAAAACGGATATCCTATGGCAATGTTTAATACCAGATTCTCCCTTCGCCAGAGAGGATTAGATGGTTTGATATTTTTGAAGACCCAACGGTTGCCTTCTGGCAGCCAGGGCTTCCTGAGCGGGAATCCCAGATCAAATCTGAGTACAAAAAAAGAAGCATCGAATCGTAAACCGAATCCGGTACCTACGGCTATTTCGTTCAGCACTTTGTTCCACATAAAGGAACCTCCCGGAATATTTTCCCTGCTAGTGAGTAACCAAACATTACCGGCATCAACGAAAACTGCACCTTTCAGCATGCGATAAATATCAAATCGAAACTCCAGGTTTGTTTCTATTTTAATATCACCCACCTGTTCAAAGAATGCATTAAAACTCGAATCAGGAGGAGTATAACTTCCCGGACCAACGCCGTGCAGCCTGAATGCTCTTATATCGCTTGCACCGCCAACAAAAAATTGCCTGGTGTAGGGTAGAATTTCTGAATTGCCATATGCTTTACCTAATCCGGTTGAAAAGCGAGCCACTAGCTTGCTATGAATCCCGGTATTTGTGTACAATCGGTAATCTGTATTCAACCTGGCATATTGTGAATATTTTAAACCAAATAGCTTCATGGAATTTCCGGGTGATGGGAATGATCCGGCACCGAAAAAATTTATTAAGCTTAGTATGTTTCCAGCCAGTTCAGGATTGAAACTGAAATAGGTGTTAATCATTTTATCCTTATATAACTGGTTATTATATGTATATGTATAATCTAAACCAAAAATTAATTCTTCATTAAAACTTTGTTTAACCAAATCATTATTTTCGAGAATGTTTTGAAAAGCTTCGGACTGATGGGTTAGACGTGAATACCTGATATTTATTAATTTAAAGTCGTGGCTTTTGGTGGGTGTTGAGCGCCACACATACCCATACAGCAGGTTAAATGTATTCAGCCTGAAATATTTTGTCCGGTAATACAAATCATATCCGGCGCTGATAGTGGTTCTGGGAGTGTACCTTTTTGCCAGGTATCTGTTCAGGTTAATAAATGGGAAAATGAAGCGGGGAACTGATAGTTTACTGTCAATTCCAATCTCGAAAGCATTTCCCCCATTCTTACCGGCCGAATATTGAGTTTCGAATGATGTTTTTAAGTTTATCGTAAAGTGTTCTGCAGAACCAAGAAAGTTCCTGTCGTTATAGCTGAAATTGATATTGGGACCTACATAATCATTCGATTTTGTAACAGTTTGTATCTCTGCGCGTAACGATTTGGGTACAAATGGCGTTAACAGGATATTGGCATCAAGTAGATTTGAATCTGTAACTTCCGGTTTAAAATCAATATTGGTAAATTTATATGTTCCCAATCCGGTGAGCTTATTTAACGTAGCCTCATAACTATTATTGCTGTAATAATCTCCTTTACTGAAAATTACAGAATGTGCAACTAACGAAGGATTAACACGTTGTGTTTTATAAATAAAAAACATTCCCTCTGTTTTTATTGTATCTCTGGGTATGTTTGATTCTTCAAGTGAATAATCGCTGTGTATGTAGATATGGTTAATTTGATATCTCAATCCCGCATTCAATGGACTATTGGTCTTTATTTTTAGAAATATATTTACGTTCTTTTTTATCTCGTTACTGTCAAGTTCAAACATCAGATAATCAGGGATAAAATAGAAAAAACCGTCGTTTTTCAGCTGTTTACTTATACGTTCCCTTTCTTCTTTAAGCACGTCCAGATTATATGGTTTGCCTTTTTTGAGGAATGAGCCGGTTTGGGTAAGATGAATATATTTTGACAACGTATCGGTTATTTCAGGAAAAACAATTGAATCGAGCACATAACGTTTGCGGGTTTTCACAAAATAAGTTACTTCCGCTTTTTTTCCTGTCATATCAGTTTTACTGTTGATGGTGGCATCAAAGTATCCTTTATTGTATAAGTAATCTCTGATATAGTTTTCAGATTGTTCAACGAACACAGGGTCGTAAATAACAGGAGGTTGACCCAACTTTGTCCGAATCCAATGTCTGAATCCTTTTTCAGGAACACTGTCACCAACTATATTGTAAATCCAAAGTTTAAGTTTTATCAGTCCTAGAAATCTGTGATTTGGTATTGGCCGAACCTTGCTTTCAATTTCATTTTTAAGTCTCCATTTTTCGAAAAGTTTTTTGTTGTTGAGTTTAACTTCACAACCTTTGTAAAGCAGTTCATTCTTTCCAAGTGTCCGCGTAGTTGAACAACCGGCTATTAGCAAAAAAATGATGAGGATTGGCCAAATCAATTGCAATTTAAAATATCTGATAAACAGAATGTATGCCGGTGATGAACCGATGTTGTTCCTGTCAATACTATGAAAGGATTTGAAAGATCGCATTAATTTATGGCTTTATGTTGGTGGTATCTTTTTTCAGTAAATCGTTTAACCTGTAAAAATCCTTGTTAAATATAAATGAAATTCCTGTTGCAATAACTTCCCCGTCAATAACATCCTCGTATTCTGATTTGCTGAAACCTCGAAGTCTAAAAGTTCCCGCTTCATCCAATTTATATTCTATGGCCAAATCGCCTGCTATACTGTTAAAATCAAACGGAGTTTTTTGTTCAGTTCCTTCCACATTTATATCACCTCCCACCTGTACATTTAACCTTTTTCCAAAAAGTTCTTTGGAAAAATTCAACTTCACATTCGTTTTTCCAGCCGATTGTTTACCCATTGACTGATAATATGAGTTTACGGCAATATCAACATTAAAACCTTTAATATGTCTTTCAGCAAAACTGTTTAGTTGTTGGGTAAGTATCCTGCTTACACTGGACCTTGCTGTGGAATTTAATTCGTATGCAACCGGTTTGTTGGCACTGGTGGTACCTTGCATAAAATTGTTGAATAATAGTAACGAAAAAACCTGTTTATTCAATTCGGTTTCATCATTGTTTAACCTTGTCAATTTCGCATCTACCAGAGCATTACTATGTCCCTGGGGTACATTCAGGTTAAATTTCAGGTCGGGTTGCAACAAATGGCCACTCAGATGAAGTTCCACATTAAAAGGTATGATTTCTGAATAGAGACTGTTATCACTGGCATTCAACAGGGTAGTTTCATCGGCGATAAGGGGAAACGGTGATGTATTAACCTGGTAAATGGTAGTAATATCTGTTTGCGGATTCATCATATTACCATTCCATTGAAGGTAACTACCTGATTTTATAGTAAAAGTTCGCCTGATAACATCATAAAGTGTAAGTGAATAGGTTCCTTCTTCAATTTCGTACCGTCCGGTAAGATTTGGTGTACTATTACCTTTCATAGAAAGGCTCATGTTTCCTTTGCCATTGACATAAAGTTCTTCATTCGAGGCAGGATCTACCAATATGTAAATCTTCGTTCCCTCGTCAATTTCAACATATGCGGTAAGGTTGAGTAAAGGATTATTCGAGTTGGTAACAGAGGCACTGTTATTTTCAAGGTTACGTTCCATGATTTGCTGCCCTGTTGATTTGTTTCTGTCAACAAATTTCACAATTCCCTCTTTTTCGATGGTTGGTGCATTTAATGTTGGAACCACCAAATGAAATACTGAAGGTTTCTGTATGCTTGCAACAAGATTGATTGCAGGTTTCATTAATGTGCCTGTAATAGTTGCGTCCACATTGGCAATCATTCTTCCGTAATACAGAGTATTCTCGTTTGATGTTGAATTCAGAAACCTGAAGCCTTTTGAACTAAACCTCAGGTTGAATTCAGGAGCGGTTAAACTGTCAAAGTTCATTCTACCATTCAGTTCGGCTTTGTTCTTCAAATCATCCTGTATGGTAAAATGGTTAAAAATCAGATCCCTGTTTTTTAGTTTCAGTTTTTCATCCGCGATATGGATTCGTGTGTTCAAAAATGCGGGAACAACTGTTGTATTTTCAAAGTTCAGCTCACCGGTTATTTTAGGATTTTCTATATTTCCTGTTATTTTTAAGTTACCTCCCATTTCCCCATTAAATTCACTAAATTGTTTTCTGATAAACGGAGCCATGATTTTTAAATCAATTTGCTGAATGTCGGCTTTAAGATTAAGAGGATTTGACTTGTCTTTTAAGCCGATATCTCCTGAAATGCTCAGGTTATTTTTTCTGCCAGCGAATTTTGAATCGATTATTAACATACCTTCTCTTGTAGTACTTGCTTCCAGCTTTATGGTGTTGAAAACTGTATCGTTAAATAGCATGACATTATTTAAACTGA
This sequence comes from uncultured Bacteroidales bacterium, assembly GCA_963781805.1. Classification (GTDB taxonomy): domain Bacteria; phylum Bacteroidota; class Bacteroidia; order Bacteroidales; family UBA10428; genus JAFGPL01. The sequence goes on along the minus strand of CAWAHF010000004.1, from coordinate 1,110,678 downwards.
GATCAGAATATATAGTACTGCCATTTGTTTTCCTTGAGAGTAATAATTTACCATCTATGGTTCCGGTTAAGATATCTCTACCGGTTTCAAATAAACCGGTAAGATTACTTACAGCAAATTCAGAAAAATCAACCATGTAATCGTTTGTTTGTAAGGAATCACCTGTATTAGAAATCCTGATCCTCTGGTTGTCCGAGGCCATATCTATATTTACAAACCGGATGTTTTGTTTTCCAAAGATGAATTCGTTATCCAGCGGTAGCGAAAAGTCAGCAAAATTGATAATGAAATTGTGCGGATCAATATGCAACGTATATTCATTTTTATACTTCGATATGTTTCCGGCGATCACAAACCTGTCCTGATTACCTGTACTGCCCGATTTAACAGAAAAGGAGAGGATGTTGTTGGTCACCGAACCATCCATTGTTGTTCTGTCCATGGCAAAGGGTGGGGCAGAGAAACGCTGAAATCGGATAGAATAATTCAATGCATTTGTATCAGCGGCATGAAGGTTAATCTTTAGTGAATCTATTTGCTGATTTTTGTACCCAATAGATGGAAAATCAGCATGGAGATCCAGCGTATGGTTAGCAGCCGAATAACTGCCTTCCACATAGGATGGTTGAATATCATGAAGATCGGGCCAGAAAATATTGGTTAGCAATTCTGAATTAAGTATTTCAAGTTTAATATTGAAATTATCTATACTATCTGCAACAGGTAATTCTTTAGCTCTATCGTAAAAATACCGGTTTACATATTCTTTCAGGACATCTTCCAGTGCATTAATTTTAACCGATCCGTAATAACTTAACCTCACAGATTGGGATATAAGCGAAACGCTGGTGTATGTTTGTTTGTTTTCGATATTGGCTGTAGCTGAATCCAGATGATATTGATTTCCGTTTTTAACTATTAGTAGGTTCGATAAATCTATTTTGCCGTTTATACTATTTAGGTTTTTTCCTTTAAAATCTGCCGTGACTTTGCCGAGCAGGCTTATTTTGTTCCCGGTTAATTTAAGTGATTGAAGGTCGGCTCCTGAAATGTTAAGATTAATCTTAAAAGCGGGTATCGTATCTGAAAAATCTACAGTTCCGCCAACCCTGAATACAAGATTTGAATCTGAGTAATTCATTGAAGCGGTAAGTAAATGATCTTTGTATTTTCCCAGTATATCAGCATTAGTATATTTATAATGCGCAAAGGCGATTTCAGAGGCCCGGACATCGAAACGCACATTTGCATTTAAAATCGAATCAGTTGGATAGCTTCCTTCTGTATGTGCTTTAAGAGTGACCGTGCCCATTATCGTATCTGATAACATTTTCCCTGCATCAAAATGCCTCAGATCCATCGTAGCGCTATAGTACTTAAAATCAGGCACCGTATCATCCTTAATCCTAACTTCCAGCATGATGTCGCCAAAGGTGGTTTTCACCTTTGCCAAAGCCTTTAGATTACCGGCTGAACGATTGAATCTGCCAGTTAAATCTATCTTTTGAGGCAGGTTTATCGAACCCGGAATAAGAGAATCTCCCAGAATTGTTAGCATATTATTCCGGGTAGTACCTAACGTATCAATGATCATATCGTATGATGTGGATGAAATATCAGGCAATCCCTGAATTATTCCGCTGATCTGAATAATTGTACTGTCAAAGCCTGCAACCAAATGTTCTATCGTTAGTTTATGTATCTTGCCTTCAATCGAACCATCAATGGAAAAAAATCTTTCAGGATTAGAAAATAACCGATTCATTTTTGAAAGTTGAGGAAAGAATATCAGCAAATCTTCAAGTCCTATTTTTGATTTGGTAATTTTCGTACTTATTTTGATCTCCCCCGGATGATTCAATAACTGGTCTGCTGCAGCGTGACCGATTACCGAAAAGTTTTGAATTACAGAAAATGGAGTTTGCAGGGTAAGATTTTTGATTTCTGCCTGCGTGCCGGTATACCTTACAGAGGTTGAAAACCGGTTAAGAATAAAACCGGATTTTTCGGATAATGATAATTCATTAATATCTGCATTCAATCCGCTATTTAGCAGATGTATGTTTTTTAGGTTGCCGTTAATATTTTTTAATTGCAGATGATCATAATCGATCCCTGAAAGTTGCAGTAGTTTATTATCATCTGTATAACTGTAACTATTGTTTTTGAAGTACAGATTATTCACAGTAATATCCCATGGAAAAGATTTCAATAAATCAATCTCCGGGCTTTTTTTAACCTTAGATGAATCTGACAGAGGTACAAACCCCTTATGAATTATTAAGCCTGCACCTGTCAGCTGGAATTTATCAACTGAAATCCGGTGATCCGGCAGGTTAATTTCCTGTGGAATAAGCTTCAGATTGATATTAGTTGCATCTATGGATTGGTGAGTTACATTATTGGTATATTTCAGGTTAACATTTTCCAGCTTCAGGATTCGTTGCAAGCCAATATCAAAATCAACCGGTTCGGTTTTTTTCTCTGACATTGAATTGATAACGATTGAAAGCATTACATTGGCTAATTCAAAAGTTGATAAATCAATCCGGTTGTCTTTCAGATTTAAGTCTCTTACAATTATGTTTGCCTTTCCCAGCATAGCCCGAAAATAATTGTGGTTGGCAGAATCGCAGAAAGCAAATTTTATATCAGCCAGATATATTTTTTTAATCCTTAAGGAATAATTATTGTTGGCTGTGTCCTCTTTAGTCTGACTTTTATGGGTTTCATTTACAGAAAAAGCATTAATGTATGGTTGAAAATTAAAAGAACTATCGGTTGCAAACCTTTTTAAATTGACTGTTGCTCCATTGATAACTAAATTATTGAGTTGCGTTTTATTTCTGAGTAACTTAAAAATATTGATATTGACTTTAATTTTTTTTGCATTTAACAGAGTATCTCCTCTGCTGTCACTGGCATAAATTTCGCTAACATTTATTTTGTTTGGCAGGATTACCGCAATTCTTCCAATCGAAAGCGTTGTTCCGGTCTTTTTCTCAATATCCGAAATAACAAAACGTATCAGGATTGTCTGAACTACAGGAAGGTTTATAAGAAAAGAAATTAGTAACAAAAAAGCCAGCAGGCCCAAGGTTATTTTGCTGGTTAGTTTGATCCATAACGAGCCTTGTTTCCTCCTTAGACCCTCTTTTAATTTTGCCATCATATGCTCATCACCTACCGGAATTTATTCTATAAAAATACCCATTATTTCCGGTAGTATAATAATTTCCTGGAACTTATCTTCAATTGAATAATTCTTTTAACGGGTATCGTTTTTTCTTTTAAGCAGATGCAGTAAGACTGCTATAATGAGTTTTTGGGAATATAAGCGGGCAGTAGTTTTCAAAGAATCCGAAAAGGATGTGCGTAACTTTAACAGCGCTGATCCCAACACCTCTTCCTGAAGTTTGACATCATACGTCAGCTGTTGCTTTGTCATCCTTAAATCGTTGATATTCTTTAGTCTGATTTCTTTTTTCACAAACCATTCATTATAAATTCAACACTAATCTTCTTCATCCTTATTAAACAGTATTTTTCCCAGATTCTTAATGATATTATTTGAAAAGAGTTGTTTCCGGAATAGAAACAACAATACTCCGAGGAACGCGTATAATGCTGCGGATATAAGAAATCCTTTATAAATACTGCCATAGACAGTACCATACCAGAAACTGAAAGCAAATAGGAGAAGCATAAGTAAACAAGCCAGAACCACGATAAACGTCAGAAGTGTAATGAAATAGGTACCTGCTTTTGTAAGTTTATCAAGTAATAATACCTTCCATAGCTTTATTCTGGCATCCAGGTAGCTTTTCATTAAATCTCTGAGTTCCGAAAAATTCTCAACCAATGATTTATTTTTCATATCGCGATCTTACTATTGTGCTTCTTTCGCTTTCTTTTCCGCTGTTTTGGCTGCCTCTTTTTCAACCTTTTCAACCTTTTCTTTCACTTCTGACTCAAGTTTGCTGAAACGGCCTTTTACGTCGTTGATAAAGTCTGAAATGTATTCTTTTAAATCATCAACTTTATCATTGATGCCCCCTACCATATCAGAACTAATTTTCTCAGCACTTTTCTTAATTTTTTTTCTTGTCTTTGAACCTTTGTCCGGAGCGAACAGAATTCCGGTAATTGCACCGGCAGCAACGCCAGCTAAAAATCCTAAAACTGCATTTGATGTTGATTTTCCCATGACTATAAATTTTTAGTGATTATTTATATAAAATGACTACTGAAAAAATCCTGCCAATCTTTTATTTTCCTGGATTGCGGCATGAATTGACTTTAACATGTGGAATTTATTCCATAGATCTTCAATAAATCGTGGCATTGTTACACAATTTTCCGGACCAACCACTTAAATTCTTATAACTTCCTGAACTGGATTGTTTTTTGTATTGGTTTAATGGTTTAGTGAAAGTAAAATGAATGAGATTAAAATAAATTTATCAAAGATTGCCAAACTGGTTGTAATCCTGTCGTTTATTCTTGCCATAATGCATTTTGGAAGAAACATTCTTATACCACTTGCTTTTTCAATGTTCATTGCATTTTTACTTTATCCGCTGTGCAAGTTTTTTGAGCATAAATTAAACCGCATTTTATCTATTATACTAACCTATTTTGTTGTAATCATTATAATTACGGGTATAGTATATTTCTTTGGAACGCAGTTTTACCACCTGATTAACAATATTAAAAATTTCGGTGAGCATCTTCAAACATCCATTGACAAGTTTATTAAACTAATTGATGATACGATTTTACACGGAAGGTTGGACCTGGCAAAAATAGTGAGAAGTAACTCATATAATTTACTGGGTTCGGGAAAGTTAATTGAAAATACGATTAGTACATCCACAGGGATTATCGCTTCAATAATTATGACTGTGGTCTTTACCTTTTTATTTCTTTTATACCGTAGCTCATTTAAAAATCTGATTCTTTATTATTTTCCTGCTGAAGAAAAAGAAAATGCATCACGGATCATCATGACGATTCAGAAAGTCGGACAAAAATATTTTTTCGGACTGTTTTTAGTGATTCTGATACTCGGGTCCCTCAATGGGATAGGACTTTGGATAATTGGTCTGGATTATGCTTTTTTATTTGGTTATTTTGCTGCCTTTCTGGCAATTATCCCCTATATTGGGACTTTTATCGGCGGACTCCTTCCTTTTTTATATGCACTTTTAAATCACACTCATCCGTGGACGGCAATTTTTGTGTTATTCTGGTACATGTTTGTTCAGGCGCTCGAAGGGAATATCATTACGCCGAATATAGTGGGTTCGAATGTACGGTTGAATCCGTTGTTTGCCCTGATTGCTATTTTTACGGGGGCTTTGATTTGGGGTATCCCCGGCATGATACTCTTTATCCCCGGCATGGCGATTCTCAAGGTTATTTTCGATAATGTGGATTCGCTCAAACCCTTCGGCTTATTGCTAAGCAGCGAATTTGGCAGTAAAAAAATGCCCTGGTTTAAAAAAATATCAAAAAATAAATAATGCATCGGACGAAAAAAACAGGTGAGTAACTTATGAATGAGTAAGGATGAATCAATATAATTGAAGGGTTAAAATCAAATAATCATGCTGTAATTTTTAATCTGAAAGTATCATTGGCTATTCATAGTGTGTCAAGGATCCTTTTTCCCGGGTCTATTCAACGAACGATAGGCACTTGAACTATTTTTTGGTTTTGCCAATAAGCTTGGACTAGTGTAATGTTAATATTATTAAGTCATCTAGTCACCCTGAACTCCCGCCGAGGCCAGCCAGACGGGAGTTCGGAACGACCAGCTCACTTTTTAATTCTTGACATGACACAGGTATGGGGTGTATGATTCGTATTTCTATTTTATTATTATTTTTTGAGTATAAATGATATTTTTTTCATCAGTTACTTTTACCAAATAAATTCCTGTTGTAAGTCCATGATCATTAAGGTTATGAATTCCTCTGTTTACTTTCGTTTGATAAACTATTTGTCCTTCAAAATTATATATCTCAATAGTTGAGTTTCCGATGGAACTTAAATCAATTGAAAAACTTGAATTAACCGGATTTGGATAGCAGCGTAGCTCTTTCCCCTTTGCAATATTATCCAATATGCCGGATATTTTGTCCTTATACACTGCTGTTAATGAAAGATCGCTTGCCGGCATAGTTACCGTTGTGCTTGCATTATTTACATCAGTCACAAAGATTGTATCCCCTGTCCATTTCTCAAACTCTTTGCCGTCTGGAGGAGTACCTGCCTTAATATTCACTTCGGCGCCTTCAGCGTAATAACCATTGCCGGAACCACTATTAATCGTTAAGGAATAACCGGTAACCACACTAAACATACTGGTGTCGCCGGTGATGTACCCCTTATCGTCAGTCGATTTTACACTAATTGAATGAGGGCCAACAGCAAGGTTGGCAACAAGCGTATCTATCTTAGCTGAAGCATAATCTCTAATATATATGTCATCAATATAAAGCTCGAATTTTTTTATGCAGCCAAAAGCATATTCATTGGCATTGGCTTTCACTGGAATTGTATCGATAGTTAAATGAATAGCCTCGGAAACAGGCGAAGTAATAATTGTTTCCTGCTCGGTATTCGAGCCCCAGTTGGAATACCAGGTATTGTATGCTGAAAACACAGCAAATCCTTTATTCCCATACCAACTATAGCCATTTCGTCTTTCGTAGCCAATTTCCGCCAGGGAGTATTTTTTAATACCGTCTCTGTCACAGAAAAACGGGGTATTGTCTTCTAAGGTATAAAATCTTGCCCACATGTCTGGTGCATTCACATCAGCTACCACTCGCCGGTCGTTCAAACCATCTGTATTAACAAAACCTTCAACCTTATACCCTACAATTCTCACATCATCGAACCAATTGACACCATAGTAAATGGCCCTTCTAAGTTGATAGGAAGGATTATCCAGTGTCATTAGAAAAATAAGCAGATCTCCTGCCTCTGCACCACTTAAAGAAGGCAATTCGTAAGATCTTGCCAGTACAGGTGCAAGTGTAACTTCATCATGCTGAGCACACCATGATGTTAGCAGGCCTTGCTGATAATACTGGGTATTTAGCATACACTCGACACCTTTATTGAAAGCAGCATTGGCATCTGCAACGGTACTGTCCGCAGCTATAATAGAATACTCGCTATCTTTCTGGTATACATGCCTGAGGATATTCATTACATGCACCATGGCATTATCGTTATAGGTGATATGGTCCCAATAACCATTTCGTAATGGATAAAACTGAGGCCAGCCGCCATTATCGTATTGTGCATCCAATAAATATTGAATTCCCTTTAAAAAACCTGTTTTTATTTCTGCTTTGAAAGCTACATCTGAAATTGCTGCATACACTTTTGAAAGGTAAGTTAGCTCATACAACACGGCACCATTATCAATCGTACAATACCCCCCGGCTTTACTGGGTTTAGCTGCAATTAAGGCATCCTTTTGTGCTTGCGTTAACACCAATTGCATTTTGGTATCTTTTGGCCATCCACCAATATCTCTTTGATATAAGAGAACATTTTCGGCAATACGAATGGCTTCAGAAGAGCTCCACCAGCCAACGGTTTGGTCGCTACAACTACCGCTAACCACATACTTCCAATCTGATTCCAGCACGGTACCTGCCTGAATATTTAAGCTTAATAAAATGCATATTGAAACAAAAAAAATATAAAGCGTCGAATACTTCATGTCCTATTATTTTAGATTTTTCGTTAGATGAATAATAATACCACAAATTTAATGAATTATTTTCGTTTTAACGGATACGCTTACTGCTGAAAAAAGTAAATTTCTTAATTTCTAAAATAGCCGTTATGAGACACCATTGAAGGCAAAAATTATCATTGAGGATATGCTAAATATGCGAAAAAGGAAGCTGTTTAACACAGGACAAGACAGGAACCTTACGCCAGTTAGGAGGATAAACACCAGCAGTAAATCAAGAAAATTACCCTGATAATTGGTAATTCTTAATTCCGATGAACTTATTACAAAACAACGAGCCTTTTAAAATTGATGTTTCTATCTAATCGAAATTCTATAAAATATATTCCGGTTGATAAATCAATTATCGGAATAGTAAAGTCAGTCTGATATTCTTGCTTTAATAGTTTATAAGAAGATTTTATTTTACCTTCAATACTATAAATATTTATACCCACTTCACCGCAATATTGATCAGCAATATTAATACCAAGTATTTTATCGATACAGGGATTGGGATATATTTCAATATTTAAATTAATGTATTGATTTTGCGAAATTGTTGTGTGTCCGTCATAATAAATATCTCCAAACGAATTATAATTATATGTTTTACTGCTTAATATTGTTGTATTATCTAAAAAAAATTCTTTTATCATATATCCCAATGAATCATAAGTTTTTACAGATGTAGTATAGCCCCCGGTATTTTTAACTTTAATTCCAACCTTATTATAATATGTATACTTTGTATGATTATTATTATCATCATAATTATCGCGATAACAAGCTATACCCTCACTGCTATTTGTTATGGCAAAGCCATTTTCACCCAGGTTATAACATACTTTCGAAAATCCATTTTCACCTATTGCAAATCCTGTAATCCTGAAAGGGAAATAACTTGATAATGACATGAGATCGTTCGTTTTATTAAACCTGCTTTCAACAATCAACGAATCTCTTTTTTTCCATGTATATTCCCATATACCCCAGTTGCTTAGCATTGGTTCGCCGGATGAGTTATAAAATTTGAGGGATTTTCTTTCATTGTTCGCGAGTTCATATTCTTCAACATATACTCCTCTATAATTTACTGTCGGGGCTCCTTTTTCATTGTAAAATTTCCATATTTCCTTACCTGTTTCATAGCTTATATTTGCTATCGGTGCACCAATAAAAGCAAGTGCATGGATTTTCCAATCATTTCCTTTCGAAATAATTTTAACCAAACGATTATCCAAATAGCAAAAACAATAATGGCGCATTTTACCAGCTTGTACCTCATTAATCTGATAGCTGCCTTTATAAGCAAAATAAGGACTAACATGATTATACACAAGATGTCTGTAATATATTTTTACTGTATCAGATGCAGACAATTTCAGATTTCCGAAAAAAAATGAAATTAAAATTGCTACCAAAATCATACGTTTAGAAATTTGGGTTCTCATTTTTTATATTTTTTAGGTTTTAATATAATTTTTAATTGTAAAAATGAGGAAGGAAACTGAAAACTACTTACATATTTATAAATATGCCACTGTTTTTTTAAATAAATGCCGATGTCATCTATTTTAAATATATTGCTATTTTGTATTAACTAATTCAGAATATTATTATTCCTGAATTGTGAAGGGGTGTAATTTGTAAATTTCTTAAATGTAGAATTAAAAGATGTTAAAGAATTAAAACCATAATCGAATGCAATACTTATAATTTTTGTATCCTTATAATCCGGCGACACTAATTTTTTCTTAATGGCATTTATTCTATATGAATTAATATATTGATTAAATGTCATATTCATTCGTTGATTAATAACCTGAGAGAGTTTATGTGTATTAATTTTTAATATTCCTGCTATTTTCGGGAGGGTAATTTCAGATTCTTTATATAAATGTTCATCTTCCATTAATTTATTAAGCATTAACAGTATTTCATTTCCTTCATGATCCGAAAGGTTTGAATTTTTATATTTAGGGAACTCCATATCATCACCCTTATTCATCCAGAAATGTTTTACAGCCAGATAAAAGATAATATAAAAAGATACTGTAAATATTAATGCTAATTCAAGAAAATACATCTTTTTAGTAAAGAACAAAAAATTCACTGTAAACCAAATTAAAGTAAATCCTCCAAAAAACGTTTTAACATAGAATCCCTCTAACTTACGATATTTGACCTTTTCATTATTAAAATACGCTTTCCTGAGAAATATGTAAATAATTATTAAGAACGTAAGAAAATATACCTGCATAACCATTAAAGGCAATTTAAACTTGAATAAATAGCCCATAAATGGTGAGAGCGCCGGGGCAAACATTGCAATAATGAGTAAAACACGGGTTGTTTTTTTTAACAATGTCCTAAAATAGATAAAAAGAAGGGGGCCAAAAGAAATATAAGCTGCTTTACTTAGGAGATAAAATATTATACCTGTCAACCCAAAATCCTCTTTGAAATTTGTAATTATTGCAAAGTTTAGTTTTAGGCATACTGCTATTAAAAGAATAGTTAATATTCTGTTTGCATGTATGTTTCCTCTTTTTGCAAAGAGTAAAATAACAGCTGTAATAAAACAATTTACAATACCTATTGATGCAATTGAAACTTCAAATATTCTTATTGGACTCATCAGCAGCATAAGGCATTTTATTAAACTTTTATTTGTTTTACTTAATATCCGCAAATATAAAAACTTTTGTAAGAAATATGGAATGTTTATCCATGAATGCAGGCTGCCACTGATTACATAATTAGGTAAACTCAATTTTCATTGAAGTAAAACTAAATATGCGATAAAAGGGAGCTGTTTTACACAGGCACAAGGCAGGAACCTTGCGCCGGTTAGAGGATTTCATAAGCAAAGCGAATAACCTAGCGCAGCGATTTCATGCACGCAGTGGGTAAACTCCAACCAGCAGGGGGTAGTTTTTTTCAATTCTTCTCTTTAAATAAATTATATCTCAAACTAACTGATAAACCCATGGAATACATTAATTCTTTAGTATCCTTATTTACATCTCTAAACAAATTTATATTGTATAAATGATTTTTAATATCTTCATTTTGATAAGGTATCACCGAAAAATTTAAAGAAGGTATAATTCTAAGGTCAATATTTTTGGTTAATCCAATAGTTAGTCCTAATCCTAAATCTACTGCGATATCAAATGAATTAATATTACCGTCAAAATCTCTGGTGATTTCATTTTCATTATTTTCCTCGGTCGTCCCATTTAAAGTATATATTACCTTATTCTCTAATCTATAATTAATTGATAATCCACCGGAAAATTGAAAAGACAATAATTTATCAGTCTTTTTATTCCATATCACATGAATCGGTACCTGCAGATATTTAAATTTGTAAGTATAAAATTCGGTATTGTATCCACAGGTTATCGGAGAGAAGCAAGGGTCAATGAGTCTATCTTCCTCAGTTTTATAACTTTTAAAAGAAAAAAATAATCCACTGCCAATTCCCCAATTATCAGCTATCATATATTGAATATCGAAGCCATAATCCAATCCCAAGTTATATGTTTCATTATCATTTCTATAATCTACATATTCTTTAGAATTTTTTTCCGGCAAAATTATTCGGTTATCTATTTTGGGATAACTGCATAAACCTATGCTCCATTTTGATTGAGCTAAGGAATTTAATACGGTAAAGATTAATAATAAAACAGTTAAAATTTTTATCCTTTTCATATCAAGGTAATTTTTCAGGACAATTTAAAATTACACACAACTACTATATGAGCGAATAAAAGCTCAACTTTATTTCCTTTCAGAAAGCAAATTACAAAATTTTCTGAAATAGCCATTGTGAGTTACAGTTGAAGACAAAAAATTTCATAGAGGAGAGTCTTAATATGTGATAAAGAGGAGCATTTTAAAATATGCACAAGGCGGGAGCCTTGCGCCAGATGAGGGAATCAATAGTTGTTTTAAAATTCAAAGTTTTGTTTTTGTCTTTATCAGTCCAAACACCAGAAAAAGAATCACTTTTTAAATCGCCAATAAATCCAATTTTGAATTCTGATTCGTAATCTGGAGATTCATTTAAAGTAATCTTGTCTCTTTCAATTTGACCTACCAATAAAATCTTTGTCTTAAATTTTTCATAGAAATAAAATCCAAGAACTTTATCACCATTGAAAGTCAAGGTCATCATAATCGGATATTTGTCCGAAATGGTACCAGATAGTTTTATTGTTCTCCTCTATGTCTGAGCTGATAAATTAATCGTAATTATCATTCCCAATAAAATCAATTTTATGTTTCTCATTGTATGTAGTGTGTTTTTTAGGGTTGCCCGCAACGTTTTGCAATATGGCAAGTTGGGGTTTTCAGAGCACAAAATTGTCCATTGAGATTAAAGCTCATTTGGGAATAAAAAGTTGACATAATCCATTCAACCTCAATTTGCTATATTGTCATGTGGTGCGTTATTTTTTATAGAAATGTTAGACCAATCTTCCTGTTTAATCCTTTTTCAAATATTCTTATCAAGGTAGATAATTGAATATTTCCCTTAGCATTCTCAATCTTTGAAATGTAACTTTTTTTCGTGCCAGATTTTTCTGCCAATTGTTCTTGGGTCATTTTGGCTTCTTTTCTCGCTTCTTTTAGCATTTCACTGATAATGAACATTTGTGCCTTTTCTTCAAATTCATTCCTTTGTTCAGTACCTATCTTGCCATATTCTTTTTCAAGAAGCTGGTCAAATGTCTTTATATTTTTGTAATCTGTCATTGCTTTCTGTTTTTAAGTTCAAAATATTCCTTTTTCAATCGCATTGCCTTCTCAATTTCCTGCTTAGGTGTTTTCTGTGTTTTCTTTTGGAAACCATTAAATAATACCACCAACTGTTCAGCATCAAAACAACAAAATATTCTGTAAATATTTGATTGATACTCAATTCTTATCTCAAATAATCCTTCGTACCCAGTCATCGGAGCTAAGAATCTTTCAGGTATCATATTTACCTGTTTTATTAACTCAAAAACATATTGAATCTTTTGTTTAACCTTAATATCCAGATTCTTATAAAAGTCCAGAAAATAATCCCCATGGAAAATTATTTCTCTCGCCATTCAACAAAGTTATCTTATATGATAACATTTCCAAAACAATAATTGAATTATTTTAAATGTTTACTTATTGCTTCCCTAAAAAATTATGCGCCACAACACTTGTTGTAAGCTCTTGAAAAAGTCAAAAAATACAAATAAACTTTTAAAGAAGTAAAACAACAAGTGTGTATTTTTACTCCCTTTGGTCGTGAGAACGCTTTCGCTAAGTTCCTGAGGGTGAAAGTCTCCCGGATCAAGTTCGGGACAGGCTCTTACACACTGGGGTAACGCCCGGAAGTGTTAGTAAGCCGCAAAGCCTGTCCCGTACCGAAGGTCGGGGGTGGTTTGTCGCGAGGCATGCACTGAAGGAAGCGGGACTACAAAATCCGGTACTGATACTTCGACAAGCTCAGTATAAACCAAGCAGGAACGGCATATGAGGCTGGGAGATGGGGATAAGCAAGCATCCCGATGATGAGTTTTGTTAATTTTGACTTGCAAAATTTTACAAACTCAATATCGGGACTACAGGAATTGGAGGAAGGAACCGAACGCAGTGAGTTCATGAACACCATTAAAAATTAATTTTATTGTAAATAAAATGCTCCTACTGCGCCTTCGCGTAGCCGCTTCGACGGAGCAAGGCCGGGGGAGGTCTTGGATTAGATTCGGTATTTCTATAAACCAAGAAGTCAGCAGAGGCCATAGTAGCTGGCGGAACTTAGCTCCAGCGATCTCACGACCGCAGGGAGTAAACGAGCCGTCATAGAGAGACGGAGGTCTCACAGAGCCAGTGAAGGGCTGAACGTTAGGTTGTCCCTAATTCGATAAGGAGGTCAAAACTTCGAGTTTACTAGCCTTATCTTAAATAAAGACAAAGGCATTGTCGGTGAAAAGAGCGGTTATGCTGATATGTGATGAACCGCCGTATACAGCCTGTCCCGGGTATTCTCTCGGGAAGACCCGGGAGTTTACCCTGACGAAGGAAGGGTACAGTGGTGTGAGAGGCTCCCCCCATCAGTGCTTACTGGTGGGGCAGTCTCGATTGTGTGGCGTTTTTCTTTTCATCTCTATAATAATCAATACATTAATGATCAAAAGTAAACAAATTATTTCAATCTGTATTTTTGATTCTTTTATTGCTCTTTTATTATCCTTATTTGCATTTTGTCCAATATTCTCAACAATCTGAATAGCCTTAACTTTAACAGAATCTATATCATTAGTTGCTTTTAATTCCTGAATCATCTGATTTCTAAGATGTCGATTTTTAGTCGCAAAATAATCAATCTGATATGAGTTCTGAATCCATGAATAAACAATCATTCCTGTAGAAACCAAGCTTAGAATAAGTAATATTTTAAGTCGTAAGTCTTTCATTTATATCTAGTAGTTTACAAACCAAACTGAGTAATCGTCCAGAATTTGATAATTTTTTGATTTCTTATCAATCACTTTTAAGTCAGCTAGCGGAATCTGAAAACGTTTTTTATCCGAAACCCTTGTCACCTTTGCAAATAATCCATAATCATCATCATGATAATTATCAACACGAATCATGTTGAAAGTGTCTTGATACGAGGGTCTTGTCTTTTTCAATTCTTCATATTCCTTATCATCTCCCGGACCAAATATATAGAACTCTTCCCAGTCAAAATCTTCAATGCCTGTCAATTTTATTGGGAAAATTAAGTTGTTCTCCAAATAGGCTTTATAAATCTCAATTGTTTCTGTCCGTTTTGAAATATCATCCAAATCTTTTGGGAAGACAGACTCTATACGTTTTTCTTGTTTTTCAAAATTTTTGTCCATATGCCGATGTCTCTCTTAAAATGCCACACAACTTACTTATAGCTACAATAAAACTGCATCCAACATGCCAATCTGGTTGTATAGGTACAGTTTTATACATTTGTATTATTAAAGCCGGTAAGTTATAAAAATTTCTGTAATAACCATGTTGAGTTATAGTTGAAGGCAAAAATTTTCATTGAGGAGAGACTAAATATGCGATAATAGGTAGCTGTTTAACACAGGTACAAGGCAGGAACCTTGCGCCGGTTAGGTGTCTTGTTCCCCGGCCACACGAAGTCTTATTTATTAGCGCTAGTTGAATTATTTGTAGATTCTATTAATCAGGGTCTCGATTAGCGGAATATCATCTGTTAAGGTTTTCCAAACTACATCAACATCGATCCCCATATAATCGTGTATAAGTTTATCCCTCATTCCTGACATTTCTCTCCAAGGTATCTCCTTGTTTTTAGACTTAAGTTCTTCAGATACTTTCTTTGTTGCTTCGCCAATAATCTCAATATTTCTAATAACAGCATCTTACACCAATTCATTGGAATCGAAATCTGTTTTGGATAAGTCTTTTGTATATTCTTTGATCTTCGTTACTGATAAGAGAATATGCTCTAAATATGAAAAGTCATCCCTCATCTCATGTAAATGATTTGAAGATCCTGCTGGATATTATTTTTAATCCTGTTATTTTTAATTGAACCTTCGGTGACCAAATCTACTTTAATTCCAAGCTTATCTGAAAGTTCATTTTCAATACGCAATAATTGAAGAAGTGAATAGCTGTCATGAAAACGCACAAGAATATCAATGTCGCTTTTCTTACTATGTTCTTTGCGAGCATAAGAACCAAACAATCCAATAAACTCTGGATTATAATCCTTTAAGAGATTGAGTATTATATTTTGAACTTCTTGTCTTGACATAATACAAATTTAGCAATTTTATTTAATAAAGCATATATCATTGAACGAATGCCAATTAGCCCTAACATCCAAATATACTCACCTTTTTCTCTAAAAGTACTTATATTCCTCATATGGCATTAGTTGTTTATTAACCGTAATATTTTATGGGAATTATAGCTTACATTATTATGTTTATTAGTTTTTTGGTTCATATATGTATTTCTCACATCCCTTCCGCAAGTTTGAGCCCCGAAAGCATTCGGGGCGGTAACTTGTGGCTGATCTCACCATATTTTAATTACTGTATTCGCCACTTTGCATTTTATTGGCCGACATGTAATATTTACCATCCTGTGATGCCCAGTAAGCTTTATCGCTTTTTTCGTACGCTCCTGATAAATCGCGCGAAGCGCCCAGTTTTTTAATTAAAATGCCATTTAAAACAATAGTTAATAATATCCTTGATGAAAAAATCAATTGTTTCCAAAAACCAAATTGCATAAAATGTATAATCCATTCCGGTTGATAACGATTTATAATCCTGATAAGAATAAACGACACATAAAATATTATCAAAAAAAGTACAGCGAATGATGGTAAAAATTCTTTAAACGATTCATTTTTACCAATTCTGAGAAGAATAGCATATAGCAGTGTGTTACTTGTCACAACCAGTATATGAAATAAGATTAAATCGGAAGGCAACCAGTTTTTTATATAAACTGCCGGTATAAAACCAATAATTGCCAAACCGGCTATAACCAGCATAAAATAAAGGTAAAAAGTAAAATTGTTACCCTGTGGATTTTTTTGATAGTACAAACCTTTGGAGTAGAAATGTACCAGGTACAATACAACAAGTATACCAACAATAAGTAGTGTTCTTCCAAAGGTTCTTTTACTTTTCTAAACAGCCATTTTTTCTATGACTTCATTGAGATTAACCGGTATCAATTTTAGTTTAGTCATTGTTTTTTTGGCTTCTGCAGCATTGGTTAATTGTGGAATAAGCTCTTACTGCCAAACCCACTTTTAAGTTGAATATTATTCATAATACCGGCTTAAGTATCGAATGTTAAACTTTCTTTTCCATCATAGGTTTTATTGTTTAATGTATGTATGCCAGGATCGTCATAAAACGAGATACAGGTTCTTTTCTTTAAAGCATGTATGTAATTCGAATTCCAATAAACATCGCATTCGGCAAGACGACATTTGTTAATAATGAATACATTGGGTATACTGCCTGGTGAATTCTAAGCAAATAGTTCACCGTTGTTATTCAAACATAATATTAAACATATGAGAATGGTTGTTAGTGTTTTCATAATACCTATAGTATATGTCTTCTAACTTTATCTATGTTAATATGTGTAAAATATGAATTTAAATCCATAAATCCTTCTATCGATTTTTGAATCAGTTTTTCATCTGCCTCACCTTCGCTTAATAAATACTCCTGTAAAATGGTAGTGATATTTATGCCCAGTATCAGTAAAAGGGCACTAACGACTATTCCGGTTCTGTCTTTACCTGATAAGCAATGTATCAGTACCGGATATTTCAGGTTTTCTTGTTCAAAAAGCTGAATAGCACGGTTCAGCCAATTTTTCACATCTTTATTGGCCGTATCATACTTTTCAAGTTTGTTCGATGCCGGAAAGTGATAGTAATCGGCGTTAAAACGCCTGGGATCGGGTCCGCTTCGCAGGTTGATGATCGATTGTACATATTCAATTTCGGAGTGATTATACACAAAGTCGATACTACCGCCCCGGAATAACTTACCTTCAGGTAATACATTTTTACCTATAATTAAATTAACATATCCGCCAAAATCGCGAAAGTTCACACATCCCGATGTATAATCCAGTCCCATAAGCCTGCATATTTTTTTTTAGTTAATATACTGCCAAATCAGAAATATACATACTAAATATAAAGTTCAATTTAGTATCAGTTGTAATCCAAACTTTTATAGTTAACTATTACTTTTCCATCCGATTTAACCGATAGGCTCACCTGTTTACCATCGAAACACGAGCACGGGTAGCTGTAATTATCGTTTTCGTTCCAGCTTTCGTAATTGCTGTGTTCTCCCTTACCATCGCATGCTCTGCACATTATCTCATTTTTATCTATCTTGTACCCAAGTTTTTTCAGCGTTTTTGTAAAATCATTTAGATACGTATTTCTCATATCCCCTTGTTCAATATCTGTCAATAACCTTGCAATGAATGATGCTGTAATAATATCTTTAAATACAACCGGAAAGCTATTTGGCAATTCAATTTTATCGCTTAACGAATAGAATTCGACATAGTCTTTTTGCAAAACTGCAATAATATCCCTGTCATGAATTAATTCATTGGCATCATAAGGAAATCCAACTATTTTCTTTCGTAAATCACTATCGTGTTTTTTGGTCTGCAAAAAGAATTTTTTAAGCGTTGAATAATCTTTTTTTTCTTCGAAATGTCTCAAAATTTGGTTTAAATCCTTGTTTTTGCCCGGATAATAGTTTGTTGCATATATTTTTATCAGAATATTGTAATTCATAATTTCTTTTAAGTCACCCTGATAATAACTTAAAAAGGTATTTCCGGTACTATCGGTTTCGGTTAGTTTAATTTCTTTTTTAAGAAATAAACGAATCATATCGTCGTAGCCTTTTTCGGCTGCCAGCATTAATGGAGTTTTATCTTTTTTACAGCCGATGTTGGGATTCGCACCCATATCAATCAGCAATTTAACCATTTCTTTTTGTCCCGAATCAAGAAACCATATCAGAACCGACTCATTGTTATTGTCGGTAGCATTAATACTGGCTCCATGAGCCAGCAACATATTAATAATCTTCTGATTTCCTTTTATAAATGAATACATAAGCGCAGTGCGCCCATAGTTATCGGGTAAATCAATGTTAACTCCTTTCTTAATTAATTTTATAGTCTGATTAATGTCGTTATTTTCAACGGCCTTTATTAACAGAGTTTTACCATTATCGTCTTTTTTATTTTTTGCAATTCCTGTTATATATACTTTATTATATAGCCACCGCCAAACAAGAACGACAAGTGGAAAGCCAATAAAAATGCAGGTAATAATAATGCCAAGTTTTTTTTTATCCATAATTTGAGGTTTTTCAGTTTTTTCATTCACAAATTACAAAAGTTTCACAAATCAAAATAGTATATTCGAACAAAGACTTAAGGCTAGTAGTGCTTGTGCTCAACTTCTAAATATAGTTACTTTTTTTGGAAAGGTAACTATATTCCTCATATAGCATTAGTTGTTTATTAACCGTAATATTTTATGGGAATTATAGCTTACATTATTATGTTTATTAGTTTTTTGGCTCATATTTGTATTTCTCCCATCCCTTCCGCAAGTTTGAGGGAAGCGGTAACTTGTGGCTGATCTCACCATCCTTCAATTGCTGCATTCGATACGTATAAATCTTTTCTCTATTTTAAATTTCCTTACAGCCAGTAAGTTACAAAATTTTCTGAAATAGCCATGTTGAGTCACAGTTATAGACTAATATGCAATAAAAGGAAGCTGTTTAATACAGGCACAAGGCAGGAACCTTGCGCCAGTTTGGGGGGGGTGTTCAAAATCAATCTGTTACAAGTTTTTGTAAAGTTAATTATTTATACTATCTTATAATTTATTAGGCAAAAAAAACTGTCGATTTAAAAGTGTATCCCATTACTATACATCGTGTTGAATAGCTTATTTCTTTATAATCAATCGTCGTACAATGCTATTGTTAATAAGTACTTCGAAAATATACAAGCCTGGTTCTAAATGGCTAATATCAATAGTATTTTCTGACTCAATCATTTCTTCTGCTAGCACTTTTTGACCTGCACTGCTATATACTTCAAGTGTAGCATTCCTAACTACTTCAATATAGACTTTAACATTAGCCGGATTTGGATAAAGTTTTACACGATCTTCATCTTCACGGGTTGATAAGAAATTAACTTCGCCATTAAATGGTATAAGGTTCCATCTTTGACACGCATGATTTGTATTCCACCATAATTTAATTTGACAATCAAATGTATATGCATATGGTATTTCAATAAGCTCATCCCTTGTCGTTGGAAATATAATAATTTTGTTATCAGTCCCTTTTACTACCCTATATTTTTGATTTATAGTTGGCTCGGATGTAGATTCTACTGTCAGCACTTGATCTGAGGCAGTAATATAATTTAAATCATCATAATTCTGGATTGTATATTCCCCTGTACCCAGTGATTTAAATGCCCATATCTGTGTATTTTGCGATTTATCATAACTATATTGCCAAAGAATGGACCCTTCGCCTGAAATATGATTCTGTAAATCCATTGCTTTGTTACTATTGGCATTGATTAAAAAATATTCACAATCTTCAATAAAATCGAAAGATATTTCAGGCCAGCCATCTTCACCCCATTTTAACATGGCCATGCCAAGTGAAGCCCAGCCTTTTAGGTCTTCCGACCAATATCCCGTTGGATTATAATAATGAAAAGTAGCATAATCGATACCATTTTCGCTATAAAGGCCAAAATGTCCGGGACCAAAGTATCTATCTTCTTCGCCTCTGGTATCATCATGTTTGAATAAAATAGTCCCCCCACTTGCAGACCCAATTACCTTCATAGCATTACCATCCTTGTCAGCAAATGGCCCTGTTGGACTTTCGGAGCGCCCTATAACCATATAATAAGAACTTTCGATACCATTACAGCAACTCCCTTTATTATAAACCAGGTAATAATAACCATCGCGATAAAACATAAAGCCGCCTTCACCCTCGAAATAACCAGAATAGGTACCTGTCCACGAATTGGCAATAGATATTCTATCACCAATTGGTTTTCCCGTTACGGTATCAACTTCGGTAACAAGAATACCACCTTTATTAAACGAACCATACACCAACCATACTTTTCCATCCGGGGCATGCATAGGAGCCGGGTCAAGTGCGTTTACATCCCATCCCATACCTCCTGCTGAGAAATCAGGACTAAAAATACCAATATCTCCCTGGTCGATCCATTCGTAATCAGGATTTTCCGGATCGAGTGTTTTGTTTACTACTACTCCAATGCATGAGCTCATGGTAGCCCAAATTGAGCAGGTGTAATACAAGTAATATTGATTGTTCATATAAATAATATCGGGTGCCCAAAAAAGTCCTGCAAAAGTATCAGTTTCAGTTACAGCATAATCAAGTACCCATTCAGGGAATTCACCATATGGAAAAGGACTAGGTCCCACTGCCCAGGTTACCATATCTTTAGAGTACCTGCAATGTATACCATCTCCTGTACTAAATATCCAATACGTGTCACCTTCCTTAATTATACGGGAAGGATCGTGCATATCAGCTGGCCAGTTGCTTTGAGCAAATATTGTAAATCCGGAAAATATTAATGCAATAAGAAGAAAAATTTTAAAAGAAGAACATTTTAAATTATATCGTTTTTGTGCCATCTTATGTATTTATTTAATTCATCTTCTGACAACTACACGGGGGAGCTTGATATTAAGTAAATTGAACTTAAAACCAATTCAATAAATTAATGATTTAAAATTATTATAAATTATAATTTTAGAGGTTAAATAAAAATTAAATTCGTGTACAATATAATATTCCTTAATGGATCTAGCGATTTCAGACACTCCTGATTTTTTTTGTTTTCGAATTTCATCCTGTCGGGTAATTAATATGTTTTATTTTAATTAGTATTAATTACTAGTTCGGCATAACTTTCAGTTACAAAATCGGATTAACGAATCATTTACTTAATTTGTTCTCAATTTCCAAAAACACTTGCATACAACATCTAAATATAGTTACTTTTTCCAAAAAGGTAACTATATTTCGCCCATCCCTTCCCGCAAGTTTGAGGGAAGCGGTAACTTGTGGCTGATCTCACTATACTTCAATAAACTTCAAAAAATAGGGTTGAAATACACATAACGTATAAAACGAATGAATCCATTTTATTTTTATTCAGGCTGATAATTGATGGAAACATTTTTATTTTTGCAAGGATTGTTAATGTTAAAAATACCGACAAATGGCAGACAAAAAGATTATCAATAATTACCAGGATCTGGCCGCATATCTTGGGAAGGAAATAGGGGTTTCCGATTACCATACCATTACACAGGAACAGATCGATAAATTTGCCGATGCTACACTCGATTATCAATGGATACATGTGAATCCTGAGCGGGCGGCAAAAGAATCGCCTTTTAAATCTACTATTGCACACGGGTATCTTACACTTTCCATGCTCACCTATCTGTGGCTTCAGATTGTAGATGTGCGTAATGTGAAACTAATGGTAAATTACGGGATTGAGAACCTGAAATTCAATCAGAGTGTTACGGTGAACAGCAGGATAAGATTACGAACCAGGCTGGAAGATATTAAAGACCTTCGCGGTATTACCCGCGCACACATGAAAGCCAGGCTTGAAATTGAAGGAAACGATAAACCTGCATTCGAAGCAACCATCATCTTCCTGTATCATTTTATTCAATAATTTTTCAGGACGATTCAAAATTACACACAACTACTATATAAGCGAATAAAAGCTCAACTTTATCTCCTTACAGCAAGCAAATTACAAAAAATTCTGAAATAGCCATGTTGAGTTACCATTGAAGGCAAAAATTTTCATTGAGGAAAGACTAAATACACGATAAAAGGGAGTTGGTTAACACAGGTACAAGACAGGAGCCTTTTGGCAGTTAGGGAATTTCATGAGCGAAGCGAATAAACTTCTGCAATTCATTCACTAATAAATTAAAGAGGTCGGAGTTGCAAACTCCGACCAGCGGGGGTGGATAAGACAAAATTAAAATGAAAATAAAATTATGAACGCTATGAAAAAATACCTGATTACACTAACAATGTTAGGTAGTTTTACTGTAATTTTTGCACAGGGCTGGAAACCTGAGCTAAAAGAAAATATTCCGTTGGATTCCATCCTGTTGAGCGACCCGGCTATTTTGGCCGACAAAGCTACATCTACCTATTATATGACGGGAACAGGCGGATTGCTTTGGAAAAGTAAAGACCTGGCCAGATGGACGGGGCCTTATGTGGTAGCCAAAACTGATCCGGAATCATGGATGGGACCGCATCCCATGATATGGGCGGCTGAATTACATCAATACAAAGGCAGGTATTACTACTTTGCAACTTTCACCAACAGGGATGTCGTGATCGACACCGTAAAAGGCAATGTGATTCACAGGCGGGCTTGTCAGGTATTGGTCAGTGACAAACCTGACGGCCCATATGTTCCTATGAAAGATAAAACTTATTTGCCTGCCGATATACCTACCCTCGATGGTACTTTTTGGGTTGATACCGATGGTAAACCTTACATGATTTACTGTGAAGAATGGCTGATAAACTGGAATGGTACTATGGAGAAAATTGAGTTGAAACCTGATTTAAGTGGTACGGTAGGGAAAAGAAAAATAATGTTTTTTGCATTTGATTCACCCTGGAGTAAAGATAAGCAACCAGGTGGCCGCATTATACCCAACAAAGTGACCGATGGCCCTTATTTGTTTAAAACACAAACAGGAAAATTAGGCATGATATGGACAAGCTGGGTATTAAGTGATTATACCCAGGGGGTAGCTTACTCTGAAAGTGGCACATTGGATGGCCCATGGGTACAGGAAGAAGACCCTGTTACACCTCCTAATTTTGGGCACGGCATGTTGTTCCACACCTTTGAGGGAAAACTGCTTATGTCTGTTCACATCCACAAGATCATAGAAGGACGTATCGTTAGGGTCCCTCATTTATTCGAGGTGGATGATTCGGGCGATAAGAT
The DNA here is from genome assembly GCA_963781805.1 of uncultured Bacteroidales bacterium. GTDB lineage: Bacteria > Bacteroidota > Bacteroidia > Bacteroidales > UBA10428 > JAFGPL01. The sequence continues at coordinate 1,087,247 of CAWAHF010000004.1, read as the reverse complement.
AGTGGTGAAAGGTCAATATCGGCTATAGTGATGATAGAAAAGAATAAGTTTTATCTTTATGTCGGGTTTCAAGCTGACCGGGCACAGTACAAACATTGCGATACAATTAAATATGAAGAGAAACTTTAAGATGGCAGTTAACAGATGGATGATAAGTTTACTGTTAATTTCTTTTATAGTTGATAATTTATGCGGACAGACCGTAATGAATAATTCACATTCAAGGAACTTCATAAGTTTGAATGGGAATTGGAATGTTATAATTGACCCCACAGGTATTGGAGAATGGAGAAAAGTATGGTTAGAAAAGAAACCCGAAAAAAAGACTGATTTTTTTGAGTATTCTTTTGAGGGAGGGCCTACACTAAAGGTGCCGGGAGATTTTAATTCTCAAATGTGTGAACTAACCTATTTTGAAGGAACTATATGGTATAAAAAGCAGTTTGATTATACATTACAGGATGGGAAAAGGCTATTTCTTTATTTTGGGGCTGTTAATTATTTAGCCGATGTCTATTTGAACGGTGAAAAAATCGGCAGTCATGAAGGCGGTTTTACCCCTTTTCAGTTTGAAATTACCAATAAAGTCAGGGACGGAGCCAATTCACTGATTGTCAAAGTGGATAATCGCCGCGTACAAAATGGGCTGCCCGGGCTGGGCTACGACTGGTTCAACTACGGCGGAATTACCCGCGATGTTGAGTTGATTGAAACCAACAACACCTACATCGATGACTATTCTATTCAATTGAAAAAAGGCAGCCTCAGTGAAGTTCTGGGCTGGGTTGAACTGGATGGAATGCAAGCCGGGCAAGCGGTTGAAGTAAAAATACCGGAACTCAATGTGGATTATAAAACGAAGTCAGATGAAAACGGGCTGGCAAAAGTTGATTTTTCTTCGAATTTCAAACTATGGTCGCCTGAGCATCCGAAGCTTTACAAAGTAATCATTGAAAGTGAAACCGATTCGGTTGCCGATGAAATTGGTTTCAGAAGTATTGAAGTTCAGGGGAACAAGCTGTTGCTGAACAAGAAACCCATTTTTCTGAAAGGGGTAAACATTCACGAAGAAAACCCATACAAAGGAGCCAGGGCGTATTCGGTGGACGATGCAAAAATACTGCTCAGCGCAGCCAGAGAGTTGGGCTGCAACTTGGTGCGGCTGGCCCACTACCCGCATGCTGAAAACATGGTGCGGGAAGCTGAAAAAATGGGCATCATGGTGTGGAACGAAATCCCGGTGTATCAGCATATTGAATTTGCCGATAGTCTGGTTCCTCAAAAAATGGAAACCATGATGAAAGAAATGGTTCGCAGGGACAAAAACCGCTGCGGGGTGGTCATCTGGAGCCTCTCCAACGAAACTAGCCCTGGAACGCCGAACCGGACTGATGCGCTTATTAAGCTGACCCAAAAATGCCGGGCGTTGGACTCCACGCGTTTAATTACCCATGTCATGAACACGCAGAGTTATAAAAACAATCAACTCAAGGTTTGGGATCCGCTTTACGAGTATTCGGACTTGCTTTCACTCAACGAATACATGGGATGGTATGTGCCGTGGCAGGGCCAACCATCGGATGTGAAATGGGAATCAGTTTATCCCGACAAGCCTGTGTTTATCTCCGAGTTCGGGGGCGGTGCTTTGTACGGAAGTGATGACCCGCCTGATGAAGCGGCCAGTTGGAGCGAAGACTATCAGAAGCAAATTTACATCGACCAAACAACGATGTTCAAGACGGTACCAAACCTATGCGGCGTATGTCCCTGGATTCTGTTCGACTATAGATCGTTAGGTCGCATGAACCAGGTGTATCAGAAAGGCTACAACAGAAAGGGCTTGTTGTCGGAAAAAGGCGAAAAGAAAAAGGCTTGGTATGTGATGCAGGATTATTATAAAAGTAAATGAGCATGTTAGATTTTAAAAAACAAGTGGTGGCATCTGCTTTTCAACGTTCATTTAACAGCAATGAATAAAACATTTTTAAATGCAGAACTGAAAGCAGGTGTCATTAAATTAGAAGTCGGAAATTATCGTCCGGGGATGTATGTCATAACAATCACCCCCCAAAAAATGATTCAATCAATGAAGTTTATAAAAAGATAAGCTGTTGTATTTTTTCAAATCAACATAAACCTAATAAAATGAACTATTATGAATAAGAGAAGTCGTTTCTTTAACACAACCGTACCTGTATTGGTCATATCGCTGTGCTTATTGTCAATTGCTTCTGTCGCGCAGAAACACCCGGCGCCTACTCCCTTTTTATTTGAATTTGAAGGAACTGTCTTGAATCCGTGGGTCTCTGTTGGGAATGGGATCGAATTTAGTCAAGAAAATGCTCACACAGGAAAGCAGTCGCTTGAAATTCAGAATGCTACATCAGCAGAGTGTTATTTTAAAGTAGTTCCCAACTCTACCTATCGAATCACAGCCTGGGTGAAAACAGCCAGTGGATCTGATTTAGTACAATTAAATGTTTTAGGATTAGGCGAAAATAACATTAGCGTGGCAAGTGCGCGGACTGATTGGGTTCAGCTAAAAAAGGAATTCCATGTTGGAGAAGGACAGACACTGGGGGCTATTGAAATCGTAAACCCGGACAATACGGTAAAAAATAGTGTGTGGGCAGATGATATAGGCGTGGTTCGCGTTTCGGATTATAAAGAGGTAAAGGAAGCAGGTATAAGGTCACTTCCTGAGCGCATCCCCAAAATGGATCAGGGAATCAGGCAACAGCCCAACGAAAAGATGAACTGGTTTTTGGATGCAAAATTCGGGATGTTTATTCATTGGGGAATTTATGCCGGGCCTGCTCAAGGCGAATGGTATATGTATAACCACGGTATGAGACCTGAAGAATATAGAAAGTTCGCTTATCCGGAAAGTGGCGACCAGTATTTTGCAGCTGACAAGTTTGATGCCGGAGCTTGGGCAAAACTGGCAAAGGACGCCGGCATGAAGTATATGTGCTTAACCACCATGCATCATGACGGATACGCTTTGTTTGACAGCAAATATATGAATGCTTTTTCTTCGAAGCAGACCCTTAACCGTGATTTTGTAAAAGAATATGTCGCTGCCTGCCGAAATCATGGGCTGAAGGTAGGCCTGTATAAAACCTTGATAAATTGGCGCTATCCAGGATATTATGATGTTACGGGCACTGATTGTAAACCCAATAAATTTGGCTATACCACCGATATCTCACACAAAGAGAATGCGCGTCTAATGAAAGAAGAGCTCTATTGTGATATAAAACAGCTAATGACCCAATATGGGAAAATCGACCAGCTTTTTTGGGATGGCGGTTGGCTCGGACAACAGAGGACCGACGCTGATGCCGCTTATTTTTGGGAGTCGGGCAAATACCTTGATCCAGACAATGAATGGCCGGTAAATCCTTATTTTCAGGTTGATGATGAAGCTACCGGCAAGCCATTGGGGATCATGGGAATGGTTCGTAAATATCAGCCCGATGTTGTTGTGAACGCGCGAAGTGGCTGGTATGGAGATATTAAATCGGAAGAAGGAGGCCAGCCTGTTACCGGCCCAATACGGAGCGAGGACGTTTGGGAAAAGTGCATGAGCATGGCACCGGGATGGGGCTACACTCCGGGGCACAACGATGCCTCCAAAGTCATTAGTTGTGGCGGCGTCAAACGCATGCTGGCCGACTGTGTGGTTCGCAACATGGTCTTGCTCTTGAATGTTGGCCCCGACCGGCATGGAAAAATAGCCGATGTTGAAGCCGATGTTTTAAGGCAAACCGGGCAATGGCTCGGGCAGGTGGGCGATGCTGTTTACGGCACCCGCGGAGGCCCTTGGAACCCGAAAGACGGCGAATATGGATTTGCGTATAAAAACAAAACTATTTACATCTATCTGCTCAACGGATTTAACGGAAAAGACTTCGTCCTTCCGGCAGTAAACAAAGACCAGAAGGTGGTGCGTGCTTATTCAGTCACCGATGGAAACGCCATCGCTTTTAAGCAAAAAAGTGACGGTGAAACGGTGCTGAAAAAGGTTGAACAATCAGACAAAGATGTGACCATTCTTGCTGTTGAGCTGAATAAGAGCGTCATACCGGAATATTAATTTCAGAAAAAAACAATGAAAAAACGATTACTATTGGCTACCGCTTGTATGGCGATGCTCGGATTTTTTAGTTCCGTTCAGGCAGGTGCGAAACAAGATGCCAAACAGAAAAACCTGTTTACGGCGCAAGAAGAAGAAAACGGGGTTAGCTTGAGACGTGACAAGGAGAAGTTGAACATCCAGTTTGTTAGCCCTGAAGTTGTACGGGTGCAATATGTGCCGGGTGGAGAGCTAAAGAGCAACGGAACCGATATGTGCGTGGCCCGCAAGGCAAGCAATACGCCCTTTCGGTATTCAGAAAAAGACAATGCTGTTACCCTTGAATCGGAGCAGTTGAAAGTGGTGATCAATAAAGTTACCGGAGCCATACAATATTGGACGGCGAACGGAACAATCCTATTGGAGGAAAATGCGTCGCAACCCCGGTTGACCGAACCGGTGACTATTCGGGAAGTGGCTTTCGATGATCAAAAAAATAAAGTGGAAAAAACCGCCAACGGCGGTTTGGCTGTTTCAGAAGTAGCATCGCAAAAGGTGACTGGGTCTGCGTGGCAAGTCAAACAGCAGTTTGTTTGGCAAAAGGATGAAGCTTTGTTTGGATTAGGCTCCCATCAGGAAGATCATATGAACCTGCGCGGTACCATCCAATACTTGTATCAACACAACCTTAAAAAAAGCGTGCCGGTGCTCCTGTCTTCCAAAGGCTACGGATTGCTTTTTGATGCAGGTTCGTCTATGATTTTCCATGATGACAGCTTAGGCAGTTTTATGCAAATGAATGCTGTCAACGAACTTGATTATTATTTTATGTACGGTCCTGAATTTGACCAGGTGGTAAGTCATTATCGAACATTAACAGGGAAAGTACAAATAATGCCAAAGTATATATTCGGTTATGTCCAATCTAAGGAAAGGTATAAAAACCCTCAGGATATAGACAGTGTTTTAACCCGCTTCCGTACCGAAAAAATTCCCTTAGATGTTATTGTTCAGGATTGGAATTATTGGGATTCCAGATGGTGGGGACATAAAAAGTTTGATGAAAAAGTTTATCCGCACCCGGAAGCTATGATAAGTAATGTTCATCAAAAAAATGCTCATTATATGCTCTCCATCTGGCCATCCGTGCATGGTAACGAGGCCACCGAAATGGGAGAGAAGGGCTATGTTCTCGGACGTGGGATCTACGATGCGTTCAATCAGGGGGCACGGAAAATGTATTGGGACGAATATGTAAACAAGAACCTGTTTTCCAAAGGTGTGGATGCCTGGTGGTGCGACGCCTCTGAACCCGTTGATAATGACTGGAGCGGTAAAGCAAACGCAATTGCAGATAACCCGCAAGCCCGCTTCGAAATAAATTCCAAAGCTTTAAATGACCTGCTGGGTCCCCTTCGCGCCAACACCTTTTCGCTGCACCATGCCGAGGGGATTTATGAAAACCAACGTCTGGAGACGAATGCAAAACGGGTTGTGAACCTGACCCGTTCGGGTTTTGCCGGACTACAACGCTACGGAACCTTTGTTTGGAACGGTGATACCAAGGCCACCTGGGCGGATTTTGCGCAGTGGATACCTTCCGGGCTAAATTACATGGCAACCGGTTGCCCTTATTGGACGATTGATGCAGGAGCATTTTTTGTTAAAAGCAAAGACCAGTGGTTTTGGCAGGGAGCCTTCAATAAAGGCACTGAAGATTTGGGCTATCGCGAATTTTATGTGCGGAACATCCAGTTCTGCGGATGGTTGCCTATGTTTCGTAGTCATGGAACCGATTTTCCCCGGGAGCCGTGGCAATTTGGGAAACAGGGCGAGCCGTTCTACGAAAGTATCATCAAGCAAATCGATCTGCGCTACCGTTTGTTGCCTTACATTTATTCTGTTGCGGCAATGGTGGCAAACGATGACTATACGATGACCCGCATGCTGACTTTTGATTTTAGAGAAGATTCCAAAGTGTATAATATAAAGGACCAGTTTATGTTTGGTCCATCATTTATGGCTTGTCCGGTTACCAACCCGATGTACTACGAGCCAAATTCAAAAGAGTTGACAGGTATAGATAAAACTCGGTCGGTTTATTTACCAAAGAATACGAATTGGATTGATTTCTGGACAGGGAAACAATATCAAGGCGGAACTACAATCATAGCTGATGCACCCCTGGATCATATTCCTGTTTTTGTATGTTCCGGAGCTATTGTACCAATGAGTCCGGTACAACAATATTCTTCCGAAAAGCATGATGTTTCATACGAAATCCGAATTTACCCGGGAGCCAATGGTACGTTCACTATTTACGAAGACGAAGGTGATAATTACAATTATGAGCAAGGTAAATCTGCCACCATTGTTCTTCAATGGGATGACAAAAATAAAATGTTGACGATTGGCGATCGCCAAGGATCCTTTGATCACATGGTTGTTAACCGCGATTTTCGTTTGGTCATGGTAGGCGAAGGTAAAGGTGACGGTGTTGACGAAAGTTTGAACGTTGATAAAACAATAAAGTATAAAGGCAAAAAGCTGACAGTTGGATTGTAAATGCAAATTAGGATTGAAAATGAGTTTGTTTTTAGGTTCAAGTACCGAAAGGAACGCACAAAGAGTTTATTTGTCAGTCACAAAAGGAATAGACCATAATGTAGTTCAATTAAAAAGCAACGAAATAAATTTTATCATTCGTCCATGCTGGAAATTTAAAGAGACTCGTAAGGCACTTATATCACAATGAGAAAATAATTATCTTAAAATCAACTAATTATGTATAATTCAAATCAAAAAAATAAATAGCGTAAAATTTATACGGTTATTTTTTTGTATAATCCTGTTAAATAGGGTTTGCTGAAAAACGATATTAACTACTGATTGTGCAGGCACCAGGGTTTGCTTCTTTGCCAGTTTTTAGTTCATTAGTCCGGAAATCCTACTTTATCGATATTTTTAATTCCGGAAAACAAGCTCTGAAATGGGATGTAAAAATCGACGTGCCCTGAGTGAAAATAAGTCAGACTTCAGGTTTACTTGAAACCGAAATACGCATGCTTGTTTCTGTTGATTGGGATCAGCTTCCAGCGAAAGATTCTGTCCGGACTGCAATAAATATCAATCTGGACGATAAAAAATATCGTGTTGATGTCAAAGTTTTAAATCAGGTTTTGAATTCACCCGAGAAAAAAATATTTGCTGAAGACAATGGCGGTTATTGTGATGGAGGCAGAGAATTTCTCCGGAATAGACAATACTAAAACCGCAAATTGGCAGAGAATTGCTGGCTTGGGACGAAACGGAGATGCCATGGGAACATATCCAATTACCATTCTTCCATTTTCGGAAACGGATAAAAAAACGCTGACTTTGGAATACGTATTTAGTTCAACATCACAAGGAGAAGCCGATGTCCTGTTTTACTGCCTTCCAACCCAACCAATCAGTTCCGAATATCAGGTGCGCTTTTCTGTCAATGTTGATGACCAATTACCAATAGTGATGAATGAAAAGCTGAAGGAAGACAATTATTTGATATATCAGGTTGGTTTGGGAAATTATAGCCTTGAAGTATTAAACAATTAAATTTTGTATAATAACATACTTAGCAACCAGATTCACGATAATTTTATTTTTTTTGAAGGACATGTTAAAATGGTTTTTACGCTTTTTTTCGACTAAGGTATATTTAGTCAATCCTGAAAAACCCATATTTTCTGAAGGAATAGGATTTTATGATTATCTGGATTTGATTATCTGTCCTTCGAATGAGTTTTAAAATGAAAACAAAAAGCTCTTCTTTTATTTTTCTGAGCTTTTTAATCAGATTGAAACCTGTTGCTGCTAAAATTGTATTGATTTGGTCACCAATAACCCCGGAGAGATAATTTCGCTCCATGCGGTGGTCGTGTTTAACATGCCCTATGATTGGTTCTATTCCTGCCCGTGCCCTGAAACGCTTTCGGATTTTCTGTTTTTGATATGAGTTGGTTGAAGATTTTAACTTTTTTGAAGAAATAATTTCTAAATCAAGCAATAGCGCTGAATAATCTTCTTCAATTTCAATTTTTCCCGATTTCTTTTTTGGTTTAACATAATTTCGTATGAAAATATTGATGTCTTTGGTGATTGTACTTTCATTATAGAGATTACTAGAAACATCATAGCACTTTCTTTTCAGATAACTATGCAATTGTTCTTTAGTAAATTCATTCCTTTCCCTAATGAAATCACTAAAAACAAGTTTATATATTGATGCTTTACCCTGTGAAATTAAACTATAGTGTAATAACCAAAGGGAACCAATGTCTTCAAGATATTCGTCCTTTGCTTTATTACCAAACAGACTTTTTAAACATCCTCTGACGATGACACCCGGACGATCTGTTTTGATACCGGGATTGCTGCCGCTGCAATAACTGTAACCGGTAAATAACTATACATTTTAACATTCTTCCTTTCCGGTTTTGAGAATATCATCGCATTTTCAAAAAAATGTACCCACAATTGGAAAATATTACTTTATATTCAGATTATTTAATAATAAAAGTATCCTCTGATTATCACAAATTAATTTCCGTTAGTATCAGGTAAGTTTTTTACTGGGACTACTAAAAAATGAAATGCAAACGTAATTCTGCATGGAAACTTTTATTAACTAAAATTCTAATAATTATGAAAAAAAATTATTTACCCTTAAAAGCAATAACCCTGTTTATACTTTGTATATCAGTTGGCATTGTTAGTGCAAATGATCCGTTAAAAGAAAAGAGAATCGTCTTGGTTGGGAACCCTACGACTGAAGCTGGTGACCAAAATCTAATGGATAGCTTAAGCGAATGGATGACTGCAAATTACATGTTGGCCTCGGATTTTAATGGATTAGAGGAAAGTGCTTTTGACACGATAGATTGTGTATTATTCTCCGAAACAATTTTATCGACAGACGTACCGGCTTTTGGCAATGACCTTAATTTCCCTGTACCTTCCATTGTTATGGAGATGTCGGTTTTCGATAATGAAGCAGATAAGTGGAGTTTGCTTAAAGATGATGCTGTCTTTGAAGCACACGGCTCTCCTGTTGCTGAAGATTTACAGTGGATCATAGTCGATAACACGCATTACATAACAGAAATTTACAATTCCTATGAGGTTGTTAGCTATGCAACGGGTACCCCCAATCGCGGTATGGGCTATATTACAGGATTTAAAGGAGATGTGGATGTGCTTGCAAAACCAAATTCTCAGGTGGATAATGCAGATGTGGCTGCAATTGCAGTAGTCAACGATTATGATATTTTATTTATGTCTGTGGCCAAAGACTACCCTGCTGCCGGGATTGCTACACCGGATTTATTTAAGGTTTTAAAACGGGGTTGTGAGTTCTTGCTTGATGTAATACCAGGCGGGCCAAGCGGCATCAAAGACAAGGCAACAGATCCATTCGGATTGACCACGTTTCCAAGCCCCGCTGCGGATAACTTAACCATTAGGTTTGTAGCGGATCATAACTGCCATGCTACCGTAACTATTTTAAACATAACAGGAAAACAATTGTCAGTTTTATCCGACGAAACCAGGCAGGGTAATAATTACTTATCCCTTGATGTTTCAAATTACCCGGCAGGTTTATACTTTGTTGAATTAAAGATGGGGGACAAAATAGGAAATACCAAATTTATTGTTAAATAAATCAGGATAAATAATATGGCCTTCGATTTGGTGATTTTTTTGCATTAAAATATATTTATAAAGAAGAAGAAACCGTTCAAAATCTTTTTTACACAATTTTGTTAAAGCGTAAATCATTAAAAATTAACCGGTCTGTGAAGGCATATGTATTTAATGCAATATGGAATAAATGTTTTGGTTGCCTTAAATATGAAAAAGTATAGAGAAAATTTTTCATATTCAAAGGCATTCCCTTTGCTGCGCCCCCGTTGGTAACTTTCGCTGGAAAGCTTCGGAACAACATCCGATCCTGTAACCAATGGAGAAAAGCTTGCAAAAAAGAATTTACCCCGACGTATTCTTCCTTTTTCTCTCTGTAGGTTATAGATTTACAAATTTTGTACAAGTAACTTAGGAGCATTTTATTGTTCTTTTTGTCTGATCTCTTCTTTTCTATAAATATTATCTGTGGTAACTTTAGCTGCGAAGCAATAACATACCATCTATGAGTTCAAAAACCTGTACAAAAAATAAAATACGAAACACGTTACGTATCGCCGTGCTGTGTTTGGCATCCTGCGGTTGTAACAACCCGGTCCCCCACAGTCTGGGTGCCGATATTTCCTTTGTCCCACAAATGGAGGCCAGTGGAAAGGTTTTTTACGATGAAAACGGCAAGGAAAAAGACATCTGTCAGATCATGGCAGATCATCATTTTGACCATATCCGTTTACGTATTTTCGTGAATCCCGAAGCGCCAAACGGTTATTCAACCGGGGGATTTTGCGGCCTTCAAAATACGTTGGCGATGGCCAAACGCGTCAAAACTGCCGGCATGAAGTTTACCCTGGATTTTCATTACAGCGACACCTGGGCAGATCCCGACAAACAATTTAAACCATCTGCATGGGAAGGATTAACCGGAGAAGACCTTGAAAACAAACTTTATACCTATACAAAAGAAGTGCTTAATACCTTAAATGATTCAGGTATTGCACCCGATATGATACAGATTGGAAATGAAATAAGCCATGGGATGGTATGGCCCGATGGGAGATTATTGGATAATGCAACCGATAAAAACTGGAAAGCCTTAATGGGTTTATACAAAGCAGGGCAAAAAGCTGTGCGCGAAGTGTTTCCTGATACCAAATTAATGGTCCACCTGGCGCTGGGGGGAGAAAATACATTATGCCGCGAATTTCTGGATAAGATGAATACCTATGGCGCTGAGTTCGATGTTATCGGATTGTCGTATTACGAGCAATGGCACGAAACCTACAATGACCTGAAAGCCAATTTATACGATCTTACGGCCCGGTACAAAAAACCGGTTTGCGTTTGCGAATACGGCGCCAACAAAGACAATATCCGGATCATTAACGACCTGGTTCGTTCTGTTCCAAATAATTTGGGGTATGGGACCATGGCCTGGGAACCCACACGTACTTTATTTAACAAAGACGGCATGCCTTCGGAAGATATTTTCGGTATATATGGGGAAATTTACAGGGAATATTCAAACGGGAAAACCTGGCCGGAAGTTGACCCGCCGTTCGAAAGGACCGTAAATATTGAAAAACCTGTGATTGGAGCCGATATTTCCTTTGTGCCGCAGGAAGAAGCGCGGGGAAGAAGATATACAGACCACGGGGTTGAAAAAGATGTCCTGGCAATATTAAAAGATCACAAATTTAACTGGATCAGGCTTCGGTTATTTGTCGATCCCACTGCCGAAAACGGATATTCAAAAGAGGGGTATTGCGGTTTGGAACATACCCTGGCCATTGCCAAACGCGTAAAAGCTGCCGGCATGAAATTTCTGTTGGATTTTCACTATAGCGATACATGGGCCGATCCGGGAAAACAATTCACGCCTGCAGCATGGAAAGATCTGCATGGCTCAGCCCTGGAAGGTAAAATATACAGCTACACAAACAAAACTATAAAGCGGTTTATCGACGAAGGTGTGCGACCGGATATGGTTCAGGTAGGAAACGAAATTAACAACGGAATGGTTTGGCCCCAGGGGAAACTTCCTGAGGGCAAAGAAAAAGTTGATTCCAATGAGGAGATGGAAAGTTTTTGTGTGTTGTTGCGTTGCGCGAGTGCGGCAGTCAGAGCTGCTGATTCAAGTATTACCATCATGGTGCATATTGCTTGCGGTGGTCAAAACCCTGAGTCAGTTGCTTTCTTTGACAAAATTATTAGCCGTGATGTAAAATTTGACGTAATTGGGCAGTCATACTACCCAAAATACCATGGCACACTTGAAGATCTCGATTCCAACCTGAATGATCTTGTTGAACGGTACAAAAAACCCATATTTGTTGTTGAATATCATGAAAAAAGAAAAGAAGTCAACGACCTTGTCCACCATATCCCGAATGGGATGGGCCTGGGAACTTTTATATGGGAACCCACTTCTTCACACTGGGGTGGCTTGTTCGACCGGGAAGGGGCTGCCAACGAAAACATGGATATCTATCCTGAACTTTACGAGAATTATACAACCCATTCACCATAGATCATGAAATAAGGCCTGAATATTTTCAGGGCTGTGCTATATGCCCCTTTACAACAAATAATTAATAATCATATGAAAAAATTACTGACGATTGTTTTTATATTCTTAAGCATGTCGCTGTTGGCCCGGCAAAACAGGGGCCGCGTTATTACCAATTTTGATAAAGACTGGAAATTTGCCCTGGGCGATTTCCCCAAAGCCTCACAGTCTGCATTTAATGATGCCAACTGGCGTACACTGGATGTCCCGCACGACTGGAGCATTGAACTGGAAAATGACAAAGACGCTCCCGGTGGCGGAAGCATTGGCTTCTTTCCTACCGGAATAGGCTGGTACCGCAAAACATTCGATATCTCAGAATTTGACCCGGAGAAGAAATATTCCGTCGATTTTGATGGAATCTACATGAATAGCGAGGTTTGGGTCAATGATACGTATCTGGGAAAACGCCCTTATGGCTATGCCAGTTTCTCTTATGACCTGACCGGTTTGTTAAAAAGTAAAGGCAACATTATTGCCGTGCGGGTGGACAATTCACAGCAAACCAATTCACGTTGGTACACCGGTTCGGGGATATACAGGCATGTGCGTTTGGTGGAAACCGATAAATTGCATTTTGAAAAATGGGGTGTGTTCTTTTACACCAAATCCATTGATAACGAAAGTGCCAAACTATATATTAAAGCTGTAGCCATAAATGACAATTCATATTCAGTTCAGGATATGGTAGTCCGAAATACTTTGTTAGACAGTGAAGGAAAAGAGGTGGCTTTTTCAGAAACTCAAATTACCAGTAATGCAAAAAGTAACTCTACAGCCGAACAGGAATTGGAAGTAACATCACCCCTGTTGTGGTCGGTGGAATCACCGAACCTTTACACCCTTAAATCAACCCTTTTGGTCAATGGCAAAGAAACTGATTGTGTTTATAACAACCTGGGCATCCGTACCATTGAATATGATATCGATAAAGGATTTTTGCTGAATGGGGAACAAGTGAAAATGAAGGGAGTGAACCTTCATCATGATGGGGGACCCGTTGGCGCTGCTGTTCCCGAAAGGGTTTGGGAACGCCGTCTGGAGATATTGAAAGAAGGCGGATGCAACGCCATACGCACGGCCCACAACCCTCCAGCGCCTGAATTTTTGGACCTATGCGATAAACTGGGTTTCCTGGTAATGGATGAAGCTTTTGACGAATGGTTGCACGGTAAACGCGACAAAACCTACCACCTGTACTTCAACGAATGGTATGAGAAGGATTTAAAAGCCATGCTGTACCGCGACAGAAACCACCCATCGGTAGTTATGTGGAGTATCGGCAACGAGATTCCCGACCAGTCAACTGAGGAAGGGCCTGAACTTGCCCGTAAAATGATTGACATATGTAAAGAAGCTGATCCAACCCGATTAGTTACAGCGGGAAACGACCGCATTGCCGCCGACGATCACCCGGCAACGGAGGCATACCTTGCTGCATACGAAAACGAAATAGTGGGTTACAATTATCCCGACCGCTGGCATGAACGCAGGGAGTTGTATTATTATCCTGACAAGCAAAAACATCCCAACCGAAGGGTGGTAGCCACCGAATCAGGCGGCATGGGCGGTATCCGTGGTTCATATTATCTGGGGGACAATCCTGACAAGGTGCGGGCAAGATATACACACGGGCGGCTCATCGATGTGGAGCAACGTTGGAAATTTACCCTGTTATATGATTATGTGATCGGTGATTTTATGTGGACCGGGATCGACTACTATGGCGAATCATGGAGATGGCCGTCACGCGGCGCTTCCTCAGGCTATCTTGATAATTGTGGTTTTCCCAAAGATGGTTACTACTTCTTCAAAAGTATATGGACAGATGAACCAACGTTATATCTTTTACCACACTGGAATCTCGGGGGTCGCGAAGGTCAGGTTATTCCGGTAGTTTGTTACACCAATTGTGATACCGTGGAACTGTTTTTAAACGGAAAATCCTATGGTGAAAAATACCTGGAATTTCCCCGAAAAGGAAACTCAGAAAGATGGAATAAACCCGAAGACGGAAAAGTATATACCTCTACCGGCGACCTGCATTTAACATGGGATGTGCCATACCAACCCGGTGAACTTGTAGCCAAAGGGAAAAAAAACGGGAAAGAATATACCTGTAAGCGCATTACTGCCGGTGAACCTTCACAAATACGTTTGTCGGTTGATCGCGGTGTAATTAAAGCCGATCCTTCCGATGTGGCCCATGTTACAGTTCAAATAATGGACAAAGATGGCAATATTGTTCCCACTGCCGGTAACCTGGTAAAGTTTGAAGTGGAAGGCGCTGAGATTATCGGTGTTGAAAGCGGCAACATGCAGGATGTATTATCTCCCAAGGCCAAAGAAAGAAAAGCTTTTAATGGAATGTGCCTGGCTATCATACAATCTGAAAAACCCGGAAAAATTACAGTCAAGGCTATTTCTGAAGGTTTAAAAGATGCAACTGTAAATATTAAGGCTGAATAGGTAAGAAAACAAGTGTGTTTGTAAATTTAGAATAAAAAATAAAGGATAAGGATGAAAAGGGCATACAGATTAATAATGCTGCTTTTTTGTTTGTTATGCATTAAATTAAGCCCTGTATTTTCAGGAGATTGGGTAAGTTTTAACCAAGGCTGGAAATTCACAAAAGGAAATCCTGAAAATGTCAAAGCAGTTAATTTTGATGACCACCAAAGGTGTGGATAAGACAAAATTAAAATGAAAATAAAATTATGAACGCTATGAAAAAATACCTGATTACACTAACAATGTTAGGTAGTTTTACTGTAATTTTTGCACAGGGCTGGAAACCTGAGCTAAAAGAAAATATTCCGTTGGATTCCATCCTGTTGAGCGACCCGGCTATTTTGGCCGACAAAGCTACATCTACCTATTATATGACGGGAACAGGCGGATTGCTTTGGAAAAGTAAAGACCTGGCCAGATGGACGGGGCCTTATGTGGTAGCCAAAACTGATCCGGAATCATGGATGGGACCGCATCCCATGATATGGGCGGCTGAATTACATCAATACAAAGGCAGGTATTACTACTTTGCAACTTTCACCAACAGGGATGTCGTGATCGACACCGTAAAAGGCAATGTGATTCACAGGCGGGCTTGTCAGGTATTGGTCAGTGACAAACCTGACGGCCCATATGTTCCTATGAAAGATAAAACTTATTTGCCTGCCGATATACCTACCCTCGATGGTACTTTTTGGGTTGATACCGATGGTAAACCTTACATGATTTACTGTGAAGAATGGCTGATAAACTGGAATGGTACTATGGAGAAAATTGAGTTGAAACCTGATTTAAGTGGTACGGTAGGGAAAAGAAAAATAATGTTTTTTGCATTTGATTCACCCTGGAGTAAAGATAAGCAACCAGGTGGCCGCATTATACCCAACAAAGTGACCGATGGCCCTTATTTGTTTAAAACACAAACAGGAAAATTAGGCATGATATGGACAAGCTGGGTATTAAGTGATTATACCCAGGGGGTAGCTTACTCTGAAAGTGGCACATTGGATGGCCCATGGGTACAGGAAGAAGACCCTGTTACACCTCCTAATTTTGGGCACGGCATGTTGTTCCACACCTTTGAGGGAAAACTGCTTATGTCTGTTCACATCCACAAGATCATAGAAGGACGTATCGTTAGGGTCCCTCATTTATTCGAGGTGGATGATTCGGGCGATAAGATAGTGGTGAAAGGTCAATATAGTTACTGATGAAATCGACATTTTATATTCCACATGACCGATTAGAGATTAACTACATTCATATGAAACTTAACCATCATATTTTCAGTAATTATCACAACTATTCATGCAGGTTTCGCAGCATACTATCGGGGATTATTTTTTCTTTTTATGTCTTTTCAGTAAACGCACAAAATTTTAACAATCGCCCAAAAATGCCGAATGACACCTTAGTATCATTTCAGGTAAATGAGGCAGGCAGTGCAACATTTCGCCTGTATGCTCCTGATGCAAAAAAAGTGGAGCTTGGCGGTGATGTAAGGGCCGAGAAGATTGAAAAAGATGAAAATGGCGTTTGGACCATGACTACTGCCCCTAATATTGATCCAAGTGCTTACCGGTACTTTTTCAGGGTGGATGGCATGAAAGTGAACGACCCTAAAAACCCCATGGTTGCGGATTTTCGCCCTATGGTTGAAATTGTTCCCCATGGCGATATCTTTTTCTGGCAAAAAAAGGATGTCCCCCATGGTTTCATGTCGGTAGTTTATTACGAATCAAATGCCACCAATTCAACACGTCGCATGTTTGTGTGGACACCACCGGGATATTTTACCGGAACAGAGAAACTTCCAACTTTTTACCTCCTTCATGGAGGTGGCGATAATGATAGCAATTGGCCGGGGCAGGGCAAAGCCGGTTGGATTCTTGATAACCTTTATGCCGAAGGAAAAATGGTCCCAATGGTGGTTGTTATGCCGGACGGTAGTATACCAACCCATACATTTGCAGAGGATCTGGTAAACAATATTGTTCCATATATTGAATCAAACTTCAGGGTGTTTGACGATTCAGGCCACCGTGCGCTGGCAGGCCTGTCAATGGGAGGCCTGGAGGTTTTGGAAACCATGATTTATTACCCTGATAAATTCAGTTATATAAACGTGATGAGCTCCGGGTGGTGGACCAGTCGGCCTGAAAATTATGAAAAATACGATCCGCTGATTAAAACAGCCGCTCCAACATTGAAGTCAACATTGAAATATTTTATTTTCACCTGCGGAGGTAGTACCGATGGCGCCTCAACCAATACCCCTCCCACACGGGCCTTGTTTACCAAATATGGTGTTGAATCGGATTATTCCGAGATGGAAGGTGGGCATACCATGTATGTTTGGAGGCATGATTTACGTGCTTTCTCACAGAAAATTTTCAAATAATAATTAAAAAAAGTTATGAAATTCATAAATCAAAATAAAGCAACTAAAATGAAAAACACAGAAGAACTTAATAAGAAAAATAACAAATTAGGTTTTCAATTTTTAAGGTCATTGCTTTTACTGGCCTTTTTTCCGGTCATCGCGTTTGCAGCCGATCCTCCCGGAATACCCGATGGTTGGACGGATGGCTTCGTGTATGATAACGGGGTTCGCATCCACTATTATCATGCCGTTCCTGCACCCGGAAAGCCTGTTATCGTGATGGTTCACGGTGTAACCGACATTGGTCTTTGCTGGACCACATTAACATGGAAATTACAGGATAAATATGATATTTATATGCTCGATGCCCGTGGGCACGGCTTATCTGATCCATTCACCACTTCCGATGACGGGGAGACCTTGGTCAAAGATGTAGTAGGTTTTGTGAAAGCAATGAATTTCGATAAGCCTATAATTATGGGACATTCCATGGGCGCCGCCACGGTAATGCGCGTAGGCGCAGAGTATCCCGATCTGGCAAGGGCTGTTATTATGCTTGATCCTTTTCTGGTGCCTTTTAAAAGGGATGGAAGCAGCACGGAACGCAAAACTCCGCAAGGCGCCCCAAAAGAAAAAGCAAAAGAGATTGCCCAAAGTGAAAAAGCAACGCAGAAAGATCTTTCTGTAACAATGTTCGGCGATCCCGAAACACTGGTGGGCCAGAACAATTACAATTTTGACGATTTGGTGGCAAAGGCCCGCCGTGAAAATCCCAAATGGGACATGGTCGATTGTCAATACTGGGCACTCTCAAAAAAACAGTACCACGGCCCTTATACTCAGGAAGCATGGCAGGTAATGGGCGGCACTATGCAAACAGGAGATGCCTTGTCGAAGATCACCGTGCCTTCGCTTGTCCTTAAAGCCGATGCATCGCCTGAAAGCCGTAAAGCCAATGAAAAAGCAGTGGAAGGCTTAGAAAAAGTAAAACTTGTTCACGTTGACGGGGCTGCCCATAATTTGCACCACGACGAGCTGGAAAGGACAGTTAAAGAAATTACGGAATTTCTTTCTAACCTGCATTATTCATAAATATTAACTTTTTCAATATTTATGAATCATGTAAGCTTCTTATTGTTTTTTATTTTTGTGTAATTTACTGAAGTTTTGCACTTGATATATAACTTTATATTTTTCTGATAATAAGTAAATTAAAAATATTTTCTCTGTGTTTCTCTGTGTAAAACTCTGTGAATTCTGTGGTAAAAAAATAGAACCACTGAGAATTCACAGAGAAAAACTGAGTTACACAGAGAGAAATATAAAAAGATGGAATTATCAATAATCACATTATTAGTAAAATAAATATCTTATAAAATTTGTAACTCTTTTATTTTTAATTTTTTAATATCAAGTGCGAAACTTCAGTTATCTATTAATACATTTGAACTACTAATTTACATTAAACTGAAAAATTATGAGGAATAAAAACCGACTAGTAGTAATGCTTGGTCTGGCATTACTTCTACCTGCTGCCGCCATGATAATTATGGCAATGTCTGGTATTGAGCGTAACGATATCCCGGAAAGACCAGAGGGCCCATGTGATATTTATGCGGCAGATGATTGTCCCTGCGTAGCAGCCCACAGTTCAACACGTGCATTATACGCTTCGTACAACGGACCACTGTACCAGGTAATGCGTAAGTCGGATGGCAAAACCCTGGATATTGGGGTTGTACAACCTAGTGCAGGCGATCCCGGTGGATATGCCGATGCCGCAGCTCAGGATGAGTTTTGTAAGGATACCTATTGCTGGATAACAACTATCTACGACCAGTCGGGTAATGGAAACCATCTGAAGCAGGCACCGCGAGGAGCATTTATTGGCCCTGCCCTGGGAGGTTTCAACAATGTACCAATGGCCGATATGGCTCCGGTTACGCTTATGGGACACAAAGTGTACGGAGTTTTTATTGCTCCTGACATGGGGTTCAGGCGGAATGATACAAAGGGCACTCCTGTTGACGATCAGGCCGAAGGTCAATACTGGGTAATTAACGGTCATCATTTTAACGATGGTTGCTGCTTCGATTACGGAAATGCTGAAACAGATAGTCGTGATGATGGTGATGGTACTATGGAAACTACCTATTATGGGAATGCCGGTTTTTGGTATCGTGGAAGTGGCGAAGGCCCATGGATCATGACTGACCAGGAAAACAATCTTGTAGGTTGTGTCAATCCTGATCCTAACGACAAATACTGTGCTGACCTTCCAAGCATTTCATGGCGGTTTATTACTGCTACTGCTGATGGAAAACCAGGTCATTGGAGATCGATGGGAGGAAATGCACAAGAAGGTAAATTACAAGTAATGTTTGACGGAACCCGTATCATAAACGACAGAAGCAGTTATGATCCAATGCGTAAGCAGGGAGCTATTGTTCTGGGTAATGGCGGTGATAACAATAATTATTCCCAGGGAACATTTTATGAAGCGGCAATGACTGTTCCCGGAACCTATCCATCAGAAGAAACCTATCAAAAGATCCAGGCAAATGTTGTAAAAGCCTGTTACGCTGTTGCTCGGTTAAGTATTGCACCTTCATCTGCAACCAATACTCCTCCGGGATTGCAAACTTTTGCCCCGAATACTACTAATAACACAACACTTACATTCAGAAATACCACACAAACTACAATAACTGATCTTCAACTAAGTATTGAAGCACCTAAAGGATGGAAGACTGTTGTTTTGGGTACAAATGAAACCGTAAAGAAATACACCGTTCAAATTGTACCAGGTGAAAACGTAAGTGTAATTTTTAATGTAAAATCGGGTTCTGAAACCCTGAATGGTGATATTATTGGAATTGCAAAATGGACCAACGCTTCAAATGGTATATCTCAAACTGAAACGGCTATAGAAAAAGTGAGAAATGTAAATCCTGTTAAAATCAATGAATTTGCTATTGGAGGCGGAGAAAATATAAGTAATACATTTATTGAATTATACAATGCCGGTGAAAACGAAGTAGATATCTCAAACTGGTCATTGACCCAGCACCAGGCTGAATTGCCTGTCTTTTCATCCATTAAAGTTCCTGAGGGAACTAAAGTTGCGGCTCATGATTTTTATCTGTTAGGATTGTCAAATTCAGGGTTGGCTGTACCAGCCTCAAAAGGTGAATCTGTTATTTATGTAAGAAGTACAACCGGCATGTCGGTTGGCGATGAAATTGTGATTGGTACAGGTATAAATAAAGAAACCAGAATAATAAAAAGCATTTCAAACCCTAAAAAGAAAGAAACTGAAGAAGCACCAGGAAATTGGATGGCAAATTATGGTTACCGTCGAATGTTAAGCCCGGGAACTGCTACAACAATTTGGCAACCGTTACCAGAAGGGCCTGTAATTACTGTTCCAAAGGGTTCAACCCGAATTCCTGTAGAAAGTATAGATAACTTTGAAGTGGGTCAGAAAATGGCTATTGGTTATGGTTCCACTTATCCTGCGGTAGCCTGCGATATTGAAAAATACGAGGTGGTTACGGTAACAGAAGTAGGTAAAAGAGGTACCCAGGCCTGGTTATCAGCGGATGCAAAAATTGGCGACACGAATATCAAGGTTTCTTCTGTGAAAGACATCTCTGTTGGTGATAGTATTAGGCTTGATATTGATAGCAAAGGGCATGGAATTGAGTGGGTTATCGTTAAAAAAGTTGGAACAGCTTCTGTTCGCAATACTTTTGGTGGACCCATAACAAATGAAGAAGAACTTGGAACCGGATTGGAACTGGAAAAACCATTGAAGTTTAACCACTCCTACAACATGCCTTTCAGTGTATGGGGAACAGGCATCAGCTTTGAGCCGGCTACTGCCTTTGAACATTCAAGCAACGAGCCTGTATTGCCACTCTGCTTTGCGATAACACTTGATAAACCTTTATCTGAAACGCATGAGATTGACGATGTAGTTAGTGATGCAAAAGTTACCACTGCCGGTTACCAGGGAAAAATTTTACCCGATCAATGGTTTGGTGGCCCTGCACTTTCATTTGTTGCAGGTAATATGGTTTTATATGATGCGGATAACAATGTAGTTGACGGACTAAATTATGGTGAAATTGTAGACCCCTGGGCTTCCGAGGGTTTCCATGCAGTATCGGGTGCCGGTCAATTGGGTTGTTTTACAGAATCACCAGCCATGAACGGTGGTACAAGCCGATGGAATATCTCTCCAACCAGCTTACCAAACAGAAGTTCAGGAAGATACCCCGATGGGACTGATCATGATAGTAACTGTGAAGATTTTAAAATGCAAAAAACAGTAAAACTGGCATTGTCTGCTGAAGCGGGTTCTGATAACATAAAAGTAAACAGTGTTGCTGATTTTAGGATCGGGCAAAAAATTGTTGTCGGTATTGATAATCAAGAGACAGCAATAATAACCATTATTGGAACAGCAGGAGGTTCAAAAGTAAGTACCGATGTTAAAGCAGGAGAAATTGTTATTCCGGTGGAAAGTATTGATGGGTTTAGTGCCGGTCAAAAAATTACAATTGGCAGTGGTACAAATCAGGAGACTGTTGTTATTGCATCTGTTACCAACAATCGAAGATTCTGGTGGCGCCCAAGTAATAACGACGGACCAAGTATTTTTGTAACTGTTACCAATCCGATAGCGAACCAACACAAAGTTGGAGAACAAGTTTCAGGTACAGGTATCACTATTGCAAAACCTTTAACAAAGGCACATAAAAGTGGAGATCAGGTTGCCAGTAATGTTCCAACACCCGGAGCTCCAAATCAATTTTAATTAGAAATGAAACCAAATCACTAATATTTCAGAAAACTCTTTAGATAAAGCAATTGCTTGCTTTATCTAAAGAGTTTTTTAAAGGAAAATGGATTTAATGGTTAATAAAAATAAAATCGATCCAAAATCGGGTAACTGGCCGGTATGGCGATTAACATTAACCATATTAAACACGCTTGCCATCGTTATAAATATTATTTTAAGCTGGCATTATTTTAAAGGAGGAGCAATGCCCGGCTGTGGAAGTGGTAGTTCATGTGATTTGGCAAAAATGGGGTTGGCAGTTTGGCGGGCAACACCAGAAACTTTTCCTGAATTTGATAACTGGATGTTCACTTTTGACTCAGGCAATAGCTGGCTTCCCCGAAGTTTTGAAGCAGCAAAAGCCAAAGCCATTGAGTTGGTTGGTCAGGAAAAATTAAGTAGGGCCATGGCCGATCCATGGATTTATCAATACATACAAAATGGGGTTCGTAAGTTTGGACAAACCTTGCAGAATAACAGAGGGGCCATCCCTAAAATGATTTATAATGGTACCTGGGTAATTCCGGAACCTTACAATACTAAAGATCTTGTTACGATACTTCAGGAAAGCCTGGGGGTGCCAAAACCCTGATAGTGATTAAAAATTACATTCAATGAATAAATATTTAAAATTACTTAAAAAAAATAGTCTCCATAACAACTATCAAAAACTTGAAAAAATGAAAAAACTATTCGTATTTCTCACAACAGTGGCTATTATCGTGATGGTATCATGCAACAATAGTCAGCCCGGTCGCGTTGAGACTGGTATAATTAATCCTGGCCCCATTGAGGCCGGTGAAAATATCGCTGTAGTTTCTACAAAATATGGCAAGGTTCGCGGATATATTGATGATGGAATATTCGCTTTTAAAGGAATACCTTATGCTAAAGCTGAAAGGTTTATGCCACCCCAGGCTCCCGATAAATGGGACGATGTAAAACAAACTACCATTTTTGGCCCACAGGCTATGCAGGGAAAAGCACAAAGTTGGAGAGGACAGAGCGATGCTAACTTCGGATTCCAGTTTTGTGTTGAACCCATGGATGAAAAGGAATGCTTTGTGTTGAACATTTGGTCGAAGGGAATTAACGATAGAAAGAAACGTCCGGTATGGGTTTGGATCCATGGTGGCGGTTTTTCTGCAGGATCAGCAAACCAATTGCCTTTTTTTGATGGGCGTGCACTGGCTGCAAAAGGAGACATAGTTGTTGTTACTGTAAACCATAGGCTGAATACCCTTGGATTTATGGACTTAAGAGGATTAGGTGGAAAATACGCAGAATCGGTAAACCTGGGTATGCAAGACCTGGTTGCTGCACTGCAATGGGTGAATGAAAATATAGAGAATTTCGGAGGCGATCCGAAAACAGTAACTATTGATGGTCAATCGGGCGGTGGGGCCAAAGTAGCCGCTTTAATGGCCATGCCATCGGCTGCCGGATTGTTTCAAAGGGCTATTATACAAAGTGGTTCAATTCTTAAGCTTGGGGATAGTGAATTAAGCAAAAAACACGGATTGGAATTTTTGAAAGAATTGGGAGTTACCCCGGATGAAGCTTATAAATTAAACGATTTTTCATACGAAGAATTGGTTGAAGCCAGCCGTCGTGCTTCACAAAAAATGAAAGCTTCAGTTCCCTTCATGATGGGGCCGGGGCAAAGTCCTGTAGTTGATGGAAAATACATTACACAACACCCATTTGACCCGACACCTGCTGCATTCTCCAAGGATGTTCCAATGATTATAGGTTCGAATCTCAACGAATTTGGTTATATGAACCGCAAGTTGATAACTCCAAAAACCATGGAGGAAGTTAAGTCAACACTTACCGAACGCTATGGTGCTGAAAATGCTGATAAATATATTGAAGCATACAAAAAAGCCTATCCAAACGACCAACAGCCGCAGCATATACTTACCACCTATGTTCGCACTACCCCTCTTAAACAGGCAGCCATAAAAAAAGCACAGGGTGGCGCTCCTGTATATGTATATCTTTTCGAATGGCAATCGCCTGTAAACGATGGAAGTTTAGGCGCAGCCCATGGTATGGAACTTCCTTTTATGTTTAACAATATTGCTATGGCCCGCACCCTAACCGGCGGGGGGAAAGATGCTTATGCACTGGCCGATAAAATCAGTTCGGCTTGGATCAACTTTGTAAAAACCGGTGATCCCAATTGCAAGGAATTGCCCGATTGGGAAGCCTACAATCCTGATCAGGGCACTACAATGATATTTGATAATGCATGTAAGGTCCGCCACAATTTTGACAAGGAGTTAACAGACCTTGTTTCAACATTGCCTTCAGAAAGATGGAGATAGAAACAGAACAAACACATATTCCACAATGAAAAATTACATTTATGTTTTTTTATGTCTGTTAGCTTTTACCGGGTGTAACAATCATACCAAAGAAGTAACCCAAATTTTGGAGAGAAGTGCACCGGAGGCTGAAGGTGTATCCTCACAAGGCATTATTGATTTCTTAGATGAAATGAACGCTGAAAAAACAGAAGCACATAGTTTCATGTTTTTAAGACACGGGAAAGTGATTGCCGAAGGTTGGTGGAAACCATACGGACCGGAATATAAACACATCATGTTTTCGGCCAGTAAAAGTATTACTTCGCTGGCTGTAGGAATGGCCATTGACGAAGGAAGGCTCCAGGTTACGGATAAAGTAGTTTCATTTTTTCCTGAATACATAACCGACAGCATAAGTGAGAACATGAAGCTGTTAACTGTAAAGGACCTCTTGACCATGTCGGTTGGACAAGATAAGGACCCGGCATTTATGTTTCAATTTGGAAAGCAAGACTGGATTAACGGATTTTTGCATTTAGCACCTGTATATAAGCCGGGTACGGTGATGATGTATAATAATTTTGCCACATTTATGCTATCGGCAATCGTTCAAAAAGTTAGCGGACAAATGCTTTTTAATTATCTCGAACCACGCCTTTTTGAACCATTGGATATCAAAAATATCGATTGGGACTACAATTATATGGGAATCAACTTGGGTATGATTGGTTTGCGGTTGCACACCGAAGATTTGGCCAAAATTGGTCAACTGCTCCTTCAAAAAGGACGATGGGGGAACAAACAAATCGTTTCCGCAGAATATGTTGAACAAGCAGGAATGTCGCAAATAACAACCAACAATAAGAAAAAACCCGAAGCCGAATTAAACGATGGTGAAAAAGGATATGGCTATCAGTTCTGGAGGGGAAGTTACAACTCATTCCGTATGGATGGTTTGGGCGGCCAGTTGGTTATTGTAATGCCCGATTACGATGCTGTAGTGGTTTTTACAAGCAATGTACCAGGTGCACAAATTGAAATGGACCAGGTATGGAAACACTTGGTTCCTGCCATGAAAGAAGAG
This sequence comes from uncultured Bacteroidales bacterium, assembly GCA_963781805.1. Lineage (GTDB taxonomy): Bacteria > Bacteroidota > Bacteroidia > Bacteroidales > UBA10428 > JAFGPL01. The sequence goes on along the minus strand of CAWAHF010000004.1, from coordinate 1,061,788 downwards.
CCACTGGAAGCAAATCCCGGCTTGGAAAAAGAGCTAAACCAAAAACTGGCTTCTTTAACCTGGTTGCCTGATATCGAAACAGAAATACCTTCTGAATTAATCTCTTCTATATCCGAAAAAACATTTTCGATGAATAAAAACCAAATGGGTATGGAAGGGTTATCATTTATTTTTATGGATAATCAATGTAAAATTTCAATTAAAAAAGAAGACAATAATGCTGATTTGATGGCCGGAATTGGCCAATGGGAATATACCACAGTTAAGGGAGCTTCTTTATCTTCATTAGGAACATCGGGTTCCGATTATCGAAAATCAACAAACGAAATAGGCCGCGATTTCAGAAACATGAAGACACTAGCTGCTGCCATTGGAATGAAAGATAAAAACACAATGGTACTTACAGCCCGCTTTGTAGAAGAAAGCCTTGGTTCTGAAACATGGGAGTTTGAATTCACGCAAAAAGGAAACACTACTGAAGTAAAGTTACATCCCGGAAGTGGCGGAAGACGGTTTGGACCTCCGGTAGAACCTGAAATCGTAACAGGAAAAATCAAAAACTGAACCGATTATTTGAGCCCAAAAAATTATAAACATTAAAAATATGAAGCGATATATCTTATTGACAATCATACTAACAGGATTTACTTTTTCATGTACAACGAAGGACAAGATCTCCAAACAGGGCGAATATTTAGGTTACAGCCAAATAATTTATGCCGATGAATACGATGTGAGTTCCCAATATGTGGAAATGAGAGATGGGGTAAAACTGTCCATTGATATTTGCCGGCCCATTGATTCCGTCACAGGAAAAGTGGTTGAGGAGCCGCTTCCTGTTTTGTGGATGCACACGCCTTATAACCGCAGGTACAATGGCAATTATGAAGATATGACTGTGGAATGTTATGCCGGAACGGCGGCAAAGCTGGTTAAATATGGTTATGTGGTAGCAACCGTTGATTTTCGTGGGTTGTATGGATCTTTCGAGCATAATGAAAATTATAACCGTGGCGAATGGGTTGGTGCAGCACGTACCGATGCTTACGATATCACCGAGTGGCTGGCTGTACAACCTTGGAGCAATGGCAATATAGGGATGTGGGGATGCTCGGCCACGGGCGGAAGCCAGATGCAGGCAGCCGCTACTGCTCCACCCCACTTAAAAGCGATGTTTCCCATGAGCTTTGAATTCGATGTGTACGATTTTCGGGTTACCGGAGGAATTTCTGGTTCAAACAGGCCTTTGAAACAGCCCGATGACGGACTTACCCCTCAACAAAGAAGGGATTTAATGGCGGCCCCGGTTAATGGTGATGCCGATAGTACACTTTTAAAACAAGCCATTGCCGAACACGAAGGAAATATCGAGAACACCGGTTACATCCCTTTTCGCGATGGTTATTCCACGACACTTACCGACGAAGATTCAAAACAATGGTGGAAGCACAGTAGCCCATCAAATTATTTAAAGCAGATTAACACTTCGGGCATAGCCATGTATATGGCGGTTAACTGGGATGAAGGAAATACAAAACCCGGTCCGTTTTTTGCCATGAATAACTTTACACTTCCAAGAAAACTAATTATTGGTCCCGGTGAACACTGCGATTGGTTTACTTCTTTTAAGTTGACCGGATTTGACATTCTTGTTGAAGAACTTCGCTTTTTCGACTTTTGGCTGAAAGAGATTGACAACGGTATTATGGACGAAGATCCTGTTTATTATTTTACGTATAATGCTCCTGAAGGCCAGGAATGGCAATCGGCGGCATCATGGCCGCTCCCTGGAGAAAAAAGAATAGATTTTTATCTTGGCGAAGGAACACTGAGCAAAACAGGATCGGCAGAACCGGGGAAAGATGTAACTACTGTTTCGTACGATTTCAAACCCAATACAACAACAAAAGGGGCGCTTATTTACGAAACTGAAACACTTACCGAAGATTTTCAGGTTACCGGCCATCCTACCATCAAGCTTTGGGTATCGTCCACAGCGACCGATGGCGATTTTGTGGCAACCATTCAGGATGTGGCGCCTGATGGCACACTTTCGTCGTACAATGTTCAGGGACAATTGCGTGCTTCAATGCGAAAACAGGCAACACCACCTTACTATAAACTGGGTTTGCCCTATCACAGTTGCAACCAGGCCGATGTTATGCCGCTTGTTCCGGACGAACCAACCGAACTTGAGTTTTCTATTTTGCCTATATCAATGATTTTTAAAGTTGGCCATAAAATTCAATTGGCCGTTAGCTTTGCCGGTCGTGGTACCCCACATTTAGAACCGGCACCAGAGGTGACCATTTACCGGAATAATTCGCATCAATCTGTTCTTACCTTACCAATAATTGAATTGTAAATTACCAAAATATTTTGACGTAAGTTTTAAAATGAAAAAGAGATGAAAATAAAAAGTTATGTTTTCATATTTTTTCTGTCCATAGGTTTTAACCTTGTTATATCAGCACAGGAATATATAGCCCCTGAATCAGAATTTACATATGAGTTGAAAGTAACCATTGATCCGGTTATGAAACTGGGATTAATCCCTTATGGAGAAAGAGTTATCATTACAATTTTGGAAGGAACATTTGAATGCTTCAAATAAAAGGAAGCGCACATAAGCTGAGGAACCAGGTACCAAAGTAAACCTTTGCGTAAAATATATAAAAACAAGCAGGGGAAAATGGGAAACATTTCATACACGAATGAGTTAACTATTTTTTTAAATAATTGAATAAATATATCTTGTAACTAACCTATAAAAGCAAGAGATTATATAGATACACATTATTGTTCAAATGATTAATAAACAACCTTTGAAAATCCATATTTATTGTGTATCGTGTGACCACTAATTATGGATTGGATGTGTTTTGTTATGAAATGATTTTATTCTAGATTTGTCATAGCCTGAAATTTGAATTTTTTAGCATGAAATGCCAGTATTTTAAAAGTTCATAATGATTGTAACATGAAAAGGCGGTTTTTTGGATTGATTCTGTCATTACTCCCATTTTGCATATATGGGCAGGCAAACCAGTATCAGATGTTTGATAATTATCATCTGAGTACAGAGGCTATTTCTGTCCGTTTTTTCATTCAGGATTCACAAAGCCTGATGTGGATGGGGACAAATAAAGGGCTTTACAGTTTTGATGGTTACAAAGCCTATCCACATTATACCCCGGGAACCATTACAAATAACACTATTAATTGCGGGCTGCAATACAGTGATAATTATTTACTGTTAGGTTTTGAAACAGGTCCTATGCTTTATGATATTAAATATGACAGATATGAACCATTTATTCCTGATTTTAAAAATGATGTAAGGGCATTTGCAAAAACAGATAACGAACTCTGGATAGGTTGTGCCAATGGGTTATTTATATACAACCTAACCTCAGGGGAAATAAATGAATTGCTGATTGACAGCCAAAAAGGAACAAAGCATAAAATGATTTACGCTTTGCTGGAAGACGGTGAATACATGTATTTAGGTTCATTTAATAATTTTGGACGATATTCCCTGAAAACAAAAAAATATGAAGCATTAGGCTTCTCAGCCAACTCCAGCACTTTTTACGTGAACTCATTATTAAAAGACAATACCCGCAATTGTATTTGGGTGGGCAGGGGGTTTGGTTTATTAAAATATCTCACTGGCTCCGGAAGTTTAAAGAATGTGGGTGAATTTTATGTTGTTAAATCAATGGCGCTTGATTCTGAAAACAATGTTATCATGGGTACCGACAATGGCCTTTGCATATACAATGAAATGGAAACTAAATGTATTGTACACGATTCACGTGAACCAAAATCATTGGCTAATAACGTGGTGTGGTGTGTTTACAAAGATAAATCTGAAAATATCTGGTTAGGGACAGATAATGGGATTTCGATTTTGCCGAAATACCACCGCTTTAAACACATCCCTATCTTTAAAATTACCGGAACAGGTGAAGGCAATCAATTCTACACAATTTTTCGCGATACATTTAACAATTATTGGCTGGGTGGGACCAATGGGTTGATACTTAGCAAAAACAGCCTTGAAAAAAATTCGGAAACACGCTGGTATAAAATGGGTGGTAGCCGGTATTATATTTCTCATAACCATATCAGGAATATTTTCGAGGATAAGGACAATAATCTTTGGGTTGCAACGGATTACGGCTTAAACAGATACAATAGGCAATCGCAACAATTCATCCAATACTCAATATATGCCCCAAATGGCACACAAAATGTTAACTGGGCTTATGATTTGCTTGAAGATAGTTACCACAGGCTCTGGATCGCTACTTTTAAGGACGGTATTTTTGTTATCGACAAGAAAAAACTTTTATCTGGCAAAACCAACCTGGTAGCAGATATCCATTTTTCAGTCAATGAAGGTTTATCCGGAAATAATATCGAATTTATTGTTTTGGATAAAAAGGGAAACATATGGACCTTGGTATACAAAAAGGCCCTTGATGTTATAAACAGCGCCTCCGGAGAGATAACCAATTTTCCGATAGAAGAATATACCGACGGAATGGTTCCAGGTTATTTAATGGGCGATTCTCAAGGAATTGTCTGGGCGGGATACCGAAATGGCGCGATCCGGATCGATCCGGAAAACCTGGATATTAAAAACATAATCTTAAAAGGGACCAACAATGCAGAAGTATTGGCCATGGCCCAGGTGAAAAATTCAATATGGGTCTCAACCACCGAAGGAATTTGGATAATTGATAAAAACGACTTCACTACACAACGTTTGGACCCGGTCAACCAGGTCTTTAGCGGCTTGTACTATGATAAATCCAGGGGAAGGGTAATACTTGGCGGTATCGATGGGATAGCCCTGTTGAATCCGGACGCAATGATGAATATAAAACCTGAAAATATCATGATCAGTGCCATATATGTAAATAACCAACCCTATAGAAATAAAGATAACACCATTAACGTCCGTTACATTGACGGGATTAAACTTGCGTATAACCAGAACAACATCAGAATTGAATTTTCCGATTTAACCTATTCTGAAGAAAACAGGGGATCATTTATCTATAAACTGAATGAAGATGAAAAATGGACGCAACTTGCATCCGGTGAAAATAGCATACAACTCAATAAATTAAATCCGGGAACCTGCAATCTCTCTATTGGCAAAATGTCAATTGATGGCGGATCAGCCAGATCATTAAGAAATTTTTCGATTATTGTTACCCCTCCCTGGTATGGGACCGTATTTGCCAAAATAATTTATACCCTGCTTTTAATTTCATTCATTTGGTGGGTTTATTTCTTTATTACAGCCAAAAACCGAATGAAGTTTGAACGATTAGAAAAAGAAAGGTCGCTGGAACAATCCAAACTCAAAATAGCCTTCTTTTCTGATGTCGCGCATGAATTTAAAACACCTTTAAGTTTGATCATTGCCCCTCTGGGCCGGATTATTCAAAGTGCGAAAAATAAAGAAAACAGAAATGCATTGGAAATGATCCACCAAAATGCCATGAAGTTGAATTCACTTATCCATCAGGCTATTGACTATTACCGTGAAGATAGTAAAGTGAATATTGGATTGCTTCTTTCAAAAGTAGAACTGGTTGAATTTGCACAGAGTATATTTTTCACCTATAAAGAAAGCATGAAAGACAAGCAGATTGAATTCATTTTCAATACAAACGCGGAACAGATTTTTCTCAATATGGACATTGTTAAAATCGAATCGGTTTTTAACAATCTGCTCTCAAATGCCTGTAAATTCACCCATTCAGGTGACAGCATCATATTGTCCCTTAATTTCAATCCCCGGGATAGCAGCATTGAAATAAAGCTATCTGACACCGGTATTGGGATTCCCAGGCAAGACCTTCCATACATTTTTCAGCGATTTTTCCAGTCCCCTGAGAATTCTAAAGGACATGAAGGAACAGGGATTGGGTTGTTTCTGGTAAAAAATTATATTGAATTGCATGGCGGCCAGGTAAACGTAATTTCCGAAACAGGCCAGGGCACGACTTTTACTATATGGTTACCGGTTGTGGAGTCCAACGTCGAAACAAAACAATTTTATAAAAATTCATTAAATGACCATGAGGACAAACAACTCATAGCCATAATTGAAGACAATGTGGCCATTGCCGAATTTATTTACAATACGTTTATTGCCGAATACAGATGCATTATTGCACACAATGGCAAAACAGGGCTTAAAGCTTGTATGGAACTAAAACCCGACATCATTATTGCCGATGTGATGATGCCGGTAATGGATGGCCTTGAAATGGCGCAACGTTTAAAAGATAATCCGTTAACTTCTGCTATACCCCTGGTATTTTTAACGGCCAAAGATGATAAGGATACTGAACTTAAAAGTATTCAATTAAACATTGAAGCTTTTATTGCCAAACCATTTGATTCAACTATTTTGTATTCACGTGTAAAACAAATACTGGAAAACAGAAAGTTACTTGAGAAAAAAGCCCGGATTGAGCAGCTTGCTTCACCTAAAATGGAGAAAGCCGAGTCTTTGGATGAAAAATTCCTGGCAAAGATTACCAGAATTATTGAGGAAAAAATTGCTGATCCCGAATTAAATGTCAATATACTATGCGAATTAGCGGATACAAGCACCAAGCAACTATACAGAAAGATAAAACAACTCACCGGACTTACTGCTGTAGATTATATTAAATCAATCAGGATGAAAAAGGCAGCAATGTATCTTTCCAATAAAAACTTTACCATTGCCGAAGTAATGTATATGGTCGGGTTTTCAAATCACTCCTATTTTGCAAAATGCTTTCTGGCCAAATTTGGTAAAACACCTCGACAGTTTATCGAATAAAAAAAGAAATCTAATAAGGGCTAAAATCAAATTTTCCATTCAAACTCAAAACAGTGATTTTACTGTCTCTATCCTGGCTGAAATTTTGGGATCAAAACGATCACTTTTCCTGTAATTGATCAGACTGTACAAAAGCTGCCGGGCCTCTGGGCGCAAATCGTTAGCCTACAAAATACCTACCCTGCTTATCAGTAATTTTCATTTTCCAACTTTCACTTCAAAGATAAGTCCCAGTGGCCTGTTCGTCACCCAATCGTCGATTATCTGTAAAACATGTTTTACAGAATAAATATCAAGTGAACCTTGTTAATCCGATTCAAGATAATATTTAATTCAATTAGAAATTTAATTTTCAGGTGGATGCATTGGTAATGTGAACACAACTGTTGATCCCTTATTTACAATACTTTTGGCAACTATCATACCACCATTATTGACAACTAATTCTTTGCATAATATTAACCCCAAACCTGTTCCCTGTTCACCTTGTGTGCCTCGGGTGGATTTTGATTTTTCAACTTCGAACAAGTTGACGAGTTTTTCTTCTGCTATACCAATTCCCGTATCTTCAATAGAAATTATTACTCTATCTTCTTGAATTTCTGAACTTAATGTAATGGTTCCGTTTTCAGTATATTTTATGGCATTGGTCAATAAATTTCTAATCACTGTTTTGATCATTTGTTGATCTGCAAAGCAATAGAGATCTTTTGGAATATTTAACTCAACAGAATTATTTTTTTGTGTTATAAGATTTGAAAGTAAATCTATATTTTCTTTTGCAAGGTTATACAATAAAATATTTTCAGGTTTGTACCTAATGTTACCCATTTGAGACGTAGACCATTGTAAAAGGTTTTCCAACAAGTTAAAAATGTTTTTTGACGATGAATATATTGTTTCAACCATTTGCTTCATTTTACTATTTTCAATTTTATCCCATTTATTAAGAATAAGCTCTGAAAAACCTAATACCGCGTTAAAAGGATTTTTAAGGTCATGTGCTATGATAGAAAACAACTTATCTTTGGTAGCATTCGAGTTTTTCAAATCCACATTTGCAGCAAACAACTCTTCGGTCTGTGCCCTCAATTCTTCCGATTGCTCTTCAATTTGCTGCTGACGCTCTTCTAAAAGAGTATTGGTTTCGTTTATATATTCACTTTGTTCCTCTATTTTTTTCTGTCTTTTTAATAATAGCTTGTTATTATTTTGCAATGCGGCGTGGGACTCGGCGTTATCAAGTGCAATTGCAATATAAGCTGCCAGTGTTTGTAATTTTAACAGATCATGATCACTAAATGCATCATTCTTCATACTATTGATAGCCAGCAGGCCAATTTTCTTTCCTTTTACGGTAAGTGGAATATTAATGATTGAATTTGGAATTCTCGACGCCGAAAAATCCGGGTATTCTGAGATATATTTTTTATATTCTTTTTCTAAATTATTGATAAATACAATTTTCTGGTTTTCAATGCAATAAACCGAAAAACTATTTTTATTGGATAAGGGTCGTTCATATGGGGAAACCAGGTTGCCGTCTTTGAAAAACATCCTGTATTCAATTACTTCTTTATCAGGATTAAAAATGCCAATTCCAAAATCAAAATCATCAAAAATGGTTTTGAGATAATTATTAATCATTTTATTTATAGCGCTATAATCCAAATTAGAAGTTATTTTCTGACCAAAGTCGCTGATATTCTTAATATTACCATATGCGATTTTTAATTCCTGGGTTCTTTTGGTAACTTGTACTTCCAACTTCTTTTTCTGATTTTTTAAAGAAGAAACACGCATTCGATAAATAGCATATATTGCCATTGCGATAAGTAAACCAATTATTAGCTTGAACCACCAGGTATTCCAAAAAGGTGGATTAACAATTAATTTTATTGATGTACCTTCTTCATTCCATACGCCATCATTATTTGATGCTTTAACCCTGAAAACATATTCACCGGCATCAAGGTTTGTATAAGTTGCATCCCGCTTGTTCCCAACATAATTCCATTCTTTTTCAAATCCTTCCATCATGTAAGCATATTCATTTTTCTCAGGATGGGTATAATTTATAGCACAAAATTCAAATGAAAACACTGACTGCCGCCAGTTTAATGTTATTTGTTTTGTTTCGTTTATATGGTATTGCAAGGGCGAACCTTTAGTCCCTATTGGAACAGGTTTATTAAATAATTTAAATCCGGTAATGTATACATTAGGCACAAAATAATTGTCTTTAACACTATCGGGATGAAACGAATTAAACCCGTTAAATCCACCAAAATATATTTCACCGTTTCTGGTTTTCAGAAATGACTGTTGAAAAAATGCGTTACCCTGAAGACCATCACTTTTATTATAATTCCTGAATTTCTGTGTTTTCTGATTAAAATGGCTTATCCCATTATTGGTTGAAATCCACAAGTTCCCATTATCGTCTTCTACTATGGCATGAATGGTATTATTTGCCAACCCTTTATTTTTATCATAGGTTTTAACAACTGTGCCATCCATTTCAAATAAAAAAAGGCCCTTATTTGCACTTCCTGCCCATAATTTCCCTTCCCTGTCCCTGCAAAATGCGCTGATATCATTGTCAGGAAAATGGTTGTAAATGGTAAAAGAATTCGATATACTGTCATATAGGTTGATGCCATCAGGTTTGCATATCCAAATATTGTGTTGTCGATCCTCATAGATTAACCATATAAAATTATTACTTAATGACCTTGGGTTCTCCGGGTCTTCAAAAAACCGATTTACAACCCCATTTTGTTTGCTAAAAATTTCCAGGCCTTTATCAAAAACATCAACCCACATTCTGTTGTTATGGTCGATTTTTAGATACCATGATGTTTTGCTGGAAATACTTGACGGATCATTTTTATCGGGAAAATAATGATAAAAATTACCTGTGCTTCTGTCGTATCGGTTCAAACCGGCATCCCATGTCCCTATCCATAAATCATTATCAATGTCTTCGTCGATACAACGTATAACATTTCCACTTATACTATACGGATTGGCCGGATCGTGTTTATATATTTTAAAATTTCCTGATTTCGGGTCATAGGCATTAAGCCCACCGCCATCTGTACCAATCCATATTACACCTTGCGCGTCTTCATAAAAACAACCGATTATATTATAGGATAATGAATTTTGATTTTTATCATTGCGTTCAAACAACTTAAATTTAAATTGTTTGGGGTTGCTGTAATTAACGCCACCCCTTGATGTACCCACCCATAATATCCCTTCCTTATCTTGAAACAGGCTTAAAATACCATTTGTGTTCAGGCCTCTTTTAATATTATTGTTTTGTTCAATATATTCAAATGTTTCTGATTTTATGTTAAATTTATTAATGCCACCTTGATCAGTGCCTATTAGCAAATAGTCATTGTCCGGTTGAATAATATCATAAACTTGATGGTGGTTAACACCTTTATTCCCAATATTTATACCAAAATGCCTAAATTTAGAAGTTTTGGGATCAAATGTATAAAGGCCATTGCCGGCGGTACCAATCCATAATATATCTTTATTGTCAATAAATAATTTTTTATGAGTATTATTACCTGTATTTATCTCAGGATCGTTGTAAAATGTGAATTTTTCAGTATTTGGATCAAAATGATAAACACCCGATCCATTAGAAACAATCCATAACCGACCCTTGGAATCTTCCTGTATACTCATTAAACGAATTTCCTGACCTTTGATATGATATCGTGAGTAGCTATTTTTAGTATAATCCCATTTGACCAATCCAACCTCACTGTTGTTATAAGTAACCCATAGGTTGCCGGTATGATCTTCAAGAATACATGTAATATTATTAGTAAAGTAGAGTGTTGAATCTGACAAATCAATATAAAATTTAGTAAAAGTACCGGATTGGGGGTTAAATAAATTCAGGCCATTTGTGGTACCAATCCATAAATTATTACTGGCGTCTTCATAAATACAATGTATATTATTATCACTAATTGACCCAGTTTGATCATCCATCTGTTCAAATATTGTAATATTACTCCCGTCAAACTTATTCAGTCCCTGTGAAGTCCCAATCCATAAATAATCCTTGTGGTCCCTGTATATTGACTGTATTCTATTATCTGACAGGCCATCGTCAACTGTCAGGTACTCAAAAGTTATAGGTTTTGATTGAGTGAAAACATAGAGTGGGTTTAACAGCAGCCCGGATAGTAGGATCAATAATTTAATCCTTACTTTCCCCATATCTTGTAAGAATAATAAAAGTGACCTGATAATCGACAAAACAATAACTGTCAGTATTTTATGACAACGTATACTTTCCTCATTTTCTTTATTTGTACAAATTGTCATTTTAAAATTTAATATTTTGTATTGTTAAGTTAACTAATTATTTAATCTTGTTCAACAATTATACTATATATTCATAAGTAAGGTATCTGAAAAAAATAATTGTTTGAATAATAATTCAGACGAAGGCATGCACAAGCGAAAAGACGGAACAATGGTTCCCGTTGAGGTTACCGTAAATATGAAGAGGATGGATATCAACCTGATTTGACAAAGCCCAAAGTGTTAAATGGGGGTATGGAATGGTTTTCGTTAATTATATGTTCAATTAGTTTTTGGGTAAATGTTTCTGAAGTAACCTGATCAAGAAGCGTTTTATTCTCAACTACTGGCACAAATTACCAAAATTGTTGAAGATAAAATAGCCGATCCCGGGCTAAATGTAAATATGCTGTGCGAATTGGCCGATATAAGCTCGAAACAACTTTACCGGAAGGTGAAGCAGCTTACGGGAATGACTGCTGTAGATTATATTAAATCAATCAGGATGAAAAAAGCAGCTATGTACCTTTCCAATAAGAATTTTACCATTGCAGAGGTGATGTATTTGGTGGGGTTCTCAAATCATTCCTATTTTGCAAAATGCTTTCAGGCTGCATTTGGTAAAACCCCACGTCAATTTATTGAACAAAAAAAGGAAATGTAAATTGGGTTATCTAAAAAGTCTGCGTTTCATCCCTTCTTGTCATTCTCAACGGAGTGAAGAACCTTTTTCATGACCACAGGGAATAATCTAATTACCAATACAATAAAGATTATTCCTTGACGGCATGGGCAGGACCTGTAATGGCGACCCTTTTGGTCAATGGGCAAACACAACCCATGTGAACTCTCAATGGTCACTGCCAAGTATTTGAAGTACCGGCGCAAGTATCTCAGATGACATCAAAGATTTACAAATTTATCCAAACCCGGCTGTTGGGGGAGAATTTACAATTGATCTGTCCGGTATGGAGATAGAACGCAATGTTCATGTTGAGTTCTATTCTTTCAATGGCAGTAAAATTTTTGGAGAAACTTATCAGGATACGGATAAAATTGATTTGAACTTTCCGCTTAATAAAGGTATCTATCTGGTAATGGTCAAAAACAACGACTGGTCTTTGTCTAAAAAACTAACTGTTCTTTAAAGGTTATCAAAATAGCCTGAAAACCTATCATTACCCGTGTATTTTTTACACGGGTTTTTTAATATAAGAACCTGAATAGGTAGGGATAAAACACAATTGAGCAGGTACCCAAATTAAACAAGTCAGATTTTAGGAAGCAATATCTCTGGCTTACTACCTATTTTTTTATCTCAACTGTGCTTTAAATCATATCTTGTTAACGCCTGGCTGCATTGAATTTTTTTGAAGGGAAAGATGTAAACAAAATGTATAACATGTGCCGATATCTCCTCTTTTTGATGCTATTTTCTTCATGGTTCTATTGGGCTATTTAAAATTGCAGTGAAATACATATATCACAACATATAGTTACTGTTGTGGAGAAGTTGTGATTTGTATATAATATTGTAAAAACCGCTTCATTAAAGAGAATCTTTTACATCTGTACGAAACGGGACTGCAGGTAAACCGTAACCATTTATCAAATTGCCGATGACTGCATCCTTAAAGGCATATCGTGCCATAGACGGCTTGGTAACTTTCTCATTATAAAGCAGAATAGTCTCACAATCTACCGTGGCTTTCGCTGGATACCGTTTTCCATTATCCCCGGCAATCTCAAAACCAACCAATTCTTCTCCGTCTGATGATTTTAACCCTTCAGCGTGGTCAAACCATATACGTAATGAATCGCCTTCAATAGTCATTTGCCGGAATATGGGGCCGGAGGCCTCTATACTTTCTCCGTAAACTAATTTTCGGGCAGCTAACTCAAATCGTTTTCCTACAGCTTGCTTATTCTTAAAATGGGCATCTGTTGAATCACCAATATCGTAAGTAACAACCATCGCGGTATTTTTCAATTTTAATGCTTCGGTTTGCGACTCCCTTAAAACAGGCCAATATGGATGTTTGTATAGTGTTGACAGTTGTGCAAAAATAAAAGGGAAATCACCTTGCTTCCATTCACGCCTCCAGGCATTGATCATGATTGGGAACAGGTACCTGTATGTATATGCTTCCTCTTCATAGGCATTATTCTCCCCCTGATACCATATTACACCTCTAATTGTATAGTTACTAACAGGTGCTACAATACCTTTATAAATAACCGATGGTTCGGACTTTGTCTTGCGTTCGGGCTCCCTTGGTTCTCTTGGTATTTCTTTTCCCTCTGATTTTGCCTTTTCCGCCTCAGCTTCCCATGATTTATGATTCACAAGATATTCCTCTTTTAGCATTGGAAGATCCTGCTGATATTTATCCCATTTCTTTGGCCAATAATTTAGTCTTGGATCAGATTTAAAACATTCTGCAGGTGTCCATGCCTCGCATCGGGTTGCTCCCCATGAGGCATCTATCAATCCGACAGGAACCTTTAAATGCTGGTGAATACCTCTTGAGAAAAAATACCCGGTTGCTGTTATTTCAGTCACAGTTTCAGGTGAACATATCACCCATCTTCCTGCTATATCAGTTTGTAATGTATCAGAAAAGCTTCTTTTAGCATCAAAAATTCTTATCTCAGGATAATTAGCACTTGCAATCTCCTCTTCCGAATTGTCAGATTTTCTCACGGAATACTCCATATTTGATTGCCCGGCAGCAAACCATACTTCTCCGATAAGAATATTTTTTACTATGATTGTATTAGTCCCGAATACCGTCATTGAAACCGACTCAGATGATTTCATCGGATGCAGCCAAACCTGCCAGTTTCCTATCTCATCTGCCACTGTTTTTTGAAGTTGATCTAAAATTTGCACAGCCACCTTTTCTCCCCTATCTGCTTTTCCCCAGATGTGAACAGGCATACCTTGCTGTAACACCATATTGTCTGACAGCAAAGATGGCAAAGTCACCGATCCCCAAACTGGCAGAAGGGGCAACATAACAAAATAAAATGTTGTGATAATATGAAATATTTCCGTTTTATAATTCATGAAAATTAGATATTTATATGATTGCCCCAACCCTTCCCCATAATACAAAAACATTTTTTATATTAAAAAAATGTTAAAATATTGATTGTATTGTTTCAATTTGGACCAAAATTTCCGGATTAAAACGATCACTTTTCATATAATTGATCAGACTATAAAAGAGCTGTCTGGCCTCAGGCCGTGAATCTGTATCCGACAAAAGATCAACCCCGCTAATCAGTAATTTCCCTTTTCCAACTTTCACCTCAAAGATCAGTCCCAATGGCCTGTTCGTTACCCAATCGTCTATTATCCTTACAATTGGTCTTAAGTTTTTATCAAAATCAGTAAGGACAATAGCGTTTGAATGGGACATGGCGTCCCACCACTGCCAGTTGCTGTGATATTCTGTCGGAAATGAATTAAATGCCGGGTGACCAGGATTACATAAAATCCCAAGAGTATGCGGTGCCTGCCCGTTAGTCCAGGCAGTATTCCAGAAAATGCTTGAAAACCCAACAGCGATATTTCCTCCCTTTTCATCTTTAACACTACCTTTTTTCAAAGTAAGTAAGACTTTGCCTCCGTTTTGGAGAAATCCAACGGTTTTTTGATCCAATTGTTGCACCACTTTTACACCTTCAGTAGTTACTGGTTTTCTTTGTTGCGATGATGGATAAACCCATATATCCCAACTGTTTTCAAACTGATCGATTTTTACTGAAAGTACAAGTTTTTGTGGTTCCCGTATTTCACTCAATCCGGCTTCAATCGAACCTACTTCTATTCTATTCCCAATAGTGATTTCATCGACATCGAATTTTCCTTGTTTAACCGTATTTCCTTTATTGTCAGATAATTTCCAGCTAATTTCGGGATTTAACATCATTTCTTTGCCAAAATGGGCTACTTCCACTGTAGCCTTCAACATCTGGTTATTAACATAAACCCGTTTCGGAAGGCGTACAAGGGGAACAGTTTCATTGCAAAACCTGCTAAATTCCTCTGCTGTGATATACCCTTTTTCATCCCAGAATGGATCCAGTACCCCAACCAGGGCAGTTCCCTGACCCGGAAAATCATGGAGATCCAGCAATTGAAAACCCGCTTGTCCTTTCGTACGAAGTGCTGCCTCTATGTCTGCTTTATAGCAAATAGTCTGAAGCTTACCTGAAGCCAACAGAAAACTATCAGCCAAATGCAGCATATTATTATCTTTCAATGTCTCCCTGAAGATTTCAAAATTTTTGGCCCTTAATACCCCGTCATATTTATCTATCTCTTTAAAATTAGGATATACACACCACTGACCAATCTCATGGGATATTACAGGTTGATCATAATCATTGATAATATCCTCAAAGTCAAAAAGGGTATTGGGAGGTTCACTGTTGATAATACTTTTTAATCCGGCACCCCAATGCTGTATCCTTGGCTCTGAAGTGACATTAAAATCATTCTCAGTAATAGCCGGCCAACCTGCCCCTGAAGTATAAATTCTTCTTCTATCCATGGCTTTCCAGTGGTCAACGTAGTTTTTAAGGTATGTTACCTGGTTCTTTCCACCAGGTTCATTGCCATACGCCATCAGGCAGAACGATGGATGATTGCCATAATTTTTCAAATTGTGCGCCGTTTCTTTATATAAAAATTTGTCAATGGGAAGGGAATCACCTACCGTGGCTCCCTGGTTTGCCCAGGAAGAGTTTTCAACCTGCAAATATACCCCTGCCCTGTCGGCAGCTTCAAAAGCTGCTTCAGGAGGACACCAGGAATGAAACCTCATGTGGTTCAGTCCATGGGATTGAATGACCCTGAAAATGTGTTGCCAGGTTTCCATCTCCATAGACGGATACCCTGTTTTCGGAAAAATAGCACATTCTAATGTTCCCCTTAAAAAAACCGGTCTTCCGTTTACCATGATTTTTCTATCTTTTATTTCTATCTTTCTCATCCCAAAAGTGTACGACTGTTTGTCCAGGCTTTTTCCTTCTGTAGATTCAAGTTGTACATTTAGCTTATAAAGGTTCGGGGTGAATTCATCCCAAAGCAACGGATCGTTTCCCATTTGATAAACAATGGTTGAAGTGGTTCGACCTGAAGAAAATGCAACATCCGACATCTGGCCGGCAATATTTTGTTCGGATTCACTATTAAAACTTGCGGCAGAAAGTTTAATCTGTCCGTTAAGGTTTGTTCCTGAGGTATTATTGACGGTAATTTTTACTGAAACCGACTTATTATCTATATCCGGAGTAATCTGAACATCATCCAAATAGACCGCTGACTTTTTTCGCAACTCGATCTTGCCCACGATTCCATTCCAGTTTGTTTGGGTATGATCAGATATGCTATGGGAATTTATGCCCACATTCACATCTTGGATCCGGTTATCAACCCTAATGTTAATCGTATGCTTTCCGGGAGACATTACTGTTGAAAGATCATAAATATGGGGCGAGCCCAATAAATTTTGTGATCCGATTTTCTTAGTATCTACCCATATCTGGGTTTCCCAATGGCACCTTTCCAGGAAAAGCTCAATATGCTGTCCCTTCCAGGCATCAGGGATTTCCACTTCTTTCTTGTACCAGGCGGCACCCACATAATGCTTTAAAGGCTGGAGCCAAAATGGAACTTTAAAATTTCCAGGTTTCCGGTATTTGGCATATTCCGGTTGAAAGAAAAATGAAGAGTCAAATATGGACCCGGTCCAATGGGTTTGCAAGGAAATTTCATCGCCTTTCCCATTGGAATTCATCGAACCGGGTAAATTCACAGATTCATTGAATTCATTTTTGAACCATTTTCCCTCAATCCCATAGTCCAGAGAATCCATTTTAAATGCCCATTTCCCACTCAAGTCCATAGTATCAATTTCATTCTGAGAGCATGAATTGATGGTGACAATCATGATGCACCCCAGCAAACAGAGAACTGACTTTTGAAATAACTGTTTATATATTTTATTAATTATCCGAAATTTGCCACTAATCATTTTCATTGTTAAACTGGATTTTTATTAAACAAAACAATTTAAAAGTAAATTATAAATCACTTAGTAATGAAAACTTATATATTGTCCGCGAAGAAAAATTATCACCGGGCATGAGTATCGAATTGGGAAAGTTGGGATGATTGGGCGAATCGGGAAACCGCTGTGTTTCCAAAGCAATTGCAGCATGTTTTCCATAGGGAACGCCTTGCGAACCGGTTAAGGACCCGTCCCAACAGTTTGCTGTATATACCTGTACCCCTGGCATGTCGCTAAGTACTTCTAACACACGCCCTGAGTATGCATCCATGAGTTTTGCCACTGGCCGCACACCTTGTCCGAAATTATCAATTACATGGTTATGATCATACCCCATATCCCGCTGAAGTCGATTTATGTCCCTGCCGATCTTTTTCGCTTGTCTGAAATCATGTGGCGTTTCAGCACACTTAAGAAGATTTCCTGTAGAAGTGTTATTTTCATTTTTTTCAGTAAAAAAAGAGCTATTGATCGTCAGTTCATGATCTTTAATAGTAGGCTTCTGAAAGCCTGAAAGGTTAAAATACGAATGATTGGTTAAGCTTAATGGTGTTGCTTTGTCGGTATTTGCATGGTAAGAAATTTCAATTTCATTACGTTCAGTTACGGTGAACACAACAGTTACCATCAGGTTGCCCGGATAGCCCTCCTCTCCGTCATTTGAAAAAGTGGATAATAAAAGTGAGCAATGATCATTGCCTATTGTTTGAGCCTCAGGTTGCCATATTTTTCTATGAAAGCCGTTTACACCACCATGCAGATGATTCGGGGAGTCATTGATGGACAGTTGATAATAATTTCCGTCAAGCTTGAATTGACCCCGCGCTATACGATTTGCAAAACGACCAATTACCGCCCCAAGGTATGGATGCGGTTTAATGTATTCGTCTAACGTGGAAAAGCCCGCGACAATATTATGTATTTGCATGTTTTGGTCCGGCATTTCAATAGCCGTGATCGTTGCACCATAATTGATAAGCCGCAATGTTATAAAACCGCCCCTGAGCGTGTACAAATAAATGGGTTGGCCATTAATTGAACCAAAATGTTCCTTTCTAAGATCAATAGTTTTTGTAGTGCACATCAGATATTAAAATTTTAAAAGGAGACAATGGCCTTATATTCGTTACTAATATTTATATCTTTAATATTCAGGTATTTTCCATTCGTAAAAACGGGTATGTGGGTGAAATCTACAAGTGTTTCCTGATCGCTGTAAAGTGGATAAAAAATCAGCACCATTTCTTTTCCTGTCATTTCAGAAATAAAACTTTTCAAACCAATCTCCCATTTATTTTCATGATAAAATTGATCCGTGACCAGAAGGCCATCAATAAAAGCCATGCCTCTGTCTCCCACATAATCTATGTCAACAAATACATCATTCAGTCCATCAAGGCCCCCTTTGGTTACGATGGTATATTTTCGATCTGTCACTTTAGTAACAGTCACAGGAGGCTCTTTTTCTTTAAATTTCAATTGATAGGAAGAGGCCCCATTAAAACTAGGCTTTATTTTAGTGAGCGATGCGAATGATACGTATGGATCCTTATCGATAGCAGGATAAACATCAATAGTTGAATTGACGGATCGTGTAATCAGGCTTATTTGATTTTTGCTGTTCAAAATTACCCCTTCGTAAAGGATAAGGTGATTGTCAACCTTATTGGAATTCAATGCCATTTTACGGGGAATAATGAGGAATTGGTCCTTTCCGTTTACGAAGGAGAATACTTCATCAGTGTTTCCCTGAACAAGGGTGTAATTGTTTTTTTGACTTTTCCTGGCATTTTGAATTTCTGTCAAGGCTGTTTCACCGGAAATCACAATCTCCGGGGCCATCCCGTCTATTGAGAAAAACACAAAACAATCCCCCCGGTTGGTATGCAAAGTGGTAAGGGGTTGTACAGTTGTCGATTTTATTAGTGTCTGGCCCAGTTTCAAATTAAATGGAAGAATGGCCGATGTGGATTTTTTCAGGTTAAAAGTTCCGGAGGAGGGAAAACGAATGACATCACTGCCGGTTTTCACTGCTACACTTATATCATTGATATCGGCAATTTCAACATCATCCTGAAAATTGATCATAAAAAGAAATCCTTTATCATCCTTTGCCCGGACTGCATAGCGCAATGTTGTGGTATTTTCAGGGGTGATATTCCCATATCCTTCCGGCAGTATGGTTTGCATGGGCGCAAGTTCAGCTGAATATTGGTCCAAAAACATATGAAGTGTTTTTAGACTTTTATAGTGTGGACGAATTTGTCCATACTGGCCTATAGGCGCCTGATAGCCATAATTGATCTTTGGCAACCCGTTCACATCTTCATTATAAAACTTTCCATCGAAAACCGGTGTCGATCCGCCATGATACATGTAATACCCTATGCCATTAGATCCGCTACCGATAACCCGTACCATGAGCGGAAGTATACTTTCAGGTAACACGATGGGCCTGCGGCTGTATTTTACCTGAATCCCCGAGCCTATTTCTGCCGGGATGGATGGGTACAATTCGGGGTCATAGCTTACCGGACTATAATCCGGAACTTTATGAATATCTTTAAACAGGTAGAAGGGGGATGGGCCCGGAGCCTCCCAGAATGGATATGCATAGGCGGCTGTGACCGGGATACTTCCTTTTTCAACAATGGCAGCATTCCCCCATCCGGTAGCTGTATAAATAGGGACATCCATACCGTTTTTGATCGCTAATTGCTTGAGTTTGGCCATGTGCGCTTTACCCAGTTCCGCATATGGATTCTTGCCATTGGTTTCTGAAATTTGTTCATGTGTTACCCCGACATTGATATTTGCTACCGTATATTCCTTTCTTGCACCGGGATAGGTAATTTCCCAGGGAGCTGCCGAATGCTGAAATTCATTTTCCAACTGAACGCCCACTATGGGGCCGCCGTCTTTAAAAAGTAACCCTTCACATTGCCTGCCAATCTCACCATATAGCCTGTCAACGTAAGCTAAGTATTCCCGGTCGTTTGACCTCACCTCAAACGTGCGGCCATATAACCAATCAGGAAGTCCTCCATTGCGTATTTCCCCATGGCAAAAAGGCCCCATGCGAACGATCAGGTACATATCATTTTTTTCACATAACTCAACAAAGTATCGAAGATTAAGATTTCCCGACCAGTCAAAGACGCCTTCCTTCCGTTCGTGCAGGTTCCAAAACACATAGGTGGCAATTACATTAATACCGCCGGCTTTTATCTTTTTAATCGATTCTTCCCAATAATGAGACGGATATCTTGAAAAATGAAATTCTCCGATAATTGGAAAGAAAGGTTTGCCATTGCAGGTGATATAATAATTGTTTACGGCTATCGAATCGCCATCAGGGTTTGTGCCGCCCAGATCCAATTGCCCCTTTATAATTTTCTTTTCAGGAACATCGATACTTATTGTGTAATTATTTTGGCTAAAACATACTGCAAAGCCTATAAATCCTAAAAGTAAGGATAAAATTTGTTTTTTCATTTTCATTAGTTTCATTTTGAACCAAGTAAGTTATATAAAACATCCCTGATTTTAATTCTATTATCTCGTCTTTTTTCAACTTTCAAAAATTTCATTTACTTTCCCCATGTCTCACCTTCAGGGGTGCGCCTCCATGTGAAATAGGCATCAAGCGCCTCCAGGCCTTCCTCGTCAGGCACCGGGATTGGAAACGCCTTGTCGTTGAAGCACATCACCTCGCGGTTCTTTTCTGTGAACCTGGGCCACTCAGGCGCTCCGGGGCCATTGGGATCGCCGTATTTCGCGAAGTTGGTCCAGTAGGTGGCGATTGTTTCCGAAATGGCAAAATCAGCAGGGGTGAGTTCCGGGTCTCCGGGTTTGTGAAGGTCCTTCAGTACCTGGAATACATAGCTTACTTCAGGGCCGTGTGCCGTACCGTAGTCTGCTTCAGGTGAGTTGGGATCCCGCTTTGGGTGCTGGTCGAAGTAGTAGTAAAAGACCTTGGACTTCCCTGTGCGGGACTGTAACCGCGCCCATGCCCAGGTGTGCCATCCGAATGCCACATCGCGCATCAGGTTGCGTGCAGATCTGGGTATGGTATTTTCGCCCGGAGGATAAGCTGCAAGCAGCCTGTCAGCGAACGGACCGAATCGTTTGTGCACGTTCATGATGTAATCCTCAGGCGTTCTATCCCAAGTAAAGGTAAGCCCCTCGTCTGAGTTGTAGCCGACAATGATCGGCACATCGTTGTATTGTCCCTTTTCATACAATTTATACTGGTCGTCTGGGATGACCCAGCCATCAATAATGGGCCAGCCCACACCTGAATTGAAACCGCCCGGAAGCTGGCCGGGCGCAAGCTTGCGAAGCCCGGCGATGGACGATGCCGCAAGCTTCTTCATATAGGCTTCACCACTGCGCTCGGCATCGGCCAACAGCCTCATGTTTTCACCGGGATATGTTGTGACACTGGGTGGACCGAACGAGCCGCCACTCTCGGAAATCGCGCCATGGATCAGTCCTTTGGCCAATGGTGTTGCACATAACATACTCACCGAAATTCCACCAGCCGATTCTCCGAAGATCGTTACCCGGTTCGGGTCACCGCCGAAAGCTGCGATATTCTTCTGTATCCATTTCAAACCTGCGATCTGGTCAAGCAGGCCGTAATTGCCGGAAACGTGGTTCGGCGACTCCGCCGATAGTTCCGGGTGGGCCAAAAACCCGAGCGGACCGACGCGATAGTTGATGCTCACCAGCACGATTCCCTTGCGGGCTAGATATTCGCCGTTCTCGCCTGGCCCGGACGTATGACCACCGGCAAACCCGCCACCATAGATCCAGACCAGCACCGGTATCTTATCATCGGGGGATTTTGCAGGCGTCCAAACGTTAAGGTATAAACAGTCCTCGCTCACGTTACCCTTGCCATTGCCCTGGTAGGGATCGGGACCGAACTTCGTCGCGTCACGCACGCCGTCCCACGGCTTTGCCGGTTGCGGTGGCCGCCAGCGAAGATCGCCGATGGGGGGTGCGGCAAACGGAATGCCACGATATATTGTTAGCCCGGGTTCGGTCACACCCTTTACGAGGCCATATTCTGTCCTCACCGGAACCGGTTGCTGTATAGTTCCGATACCAGGGCTGAGTTTTGACAGGAATTCCCTTATGACTTCCGCCGCCCGTTCGGGTTGGTCGCGCTGCACATTGTGAGCCGAGTTGTCGATATGCGCAAGTGTCCCATGTTGCATTACACTGGCTTGCTCCTGGTGAATTTTTCTAACTTCCGGGGGTGCATCGGCTTTCAGGATGATCATGGGAACCTGAATCTTTGCCAGCGCATTTTCAGTTCTCATGGTGCCAAACATTGCCTGCCATGCTTCTTCGGAATATGGGCCATGATATCGCTTAATAGCAGTTGCCCAATACCGGCAATCCATCATACTCCATCTGGGATTGTCGCGGTGGGCCTTTGCCACCAAATCGTCAAAATTGTAATTGTTCTGTGCTACCAAAGTTTCGGGAGTACCACGCATCGTGATGGACAGCGGGCCCGGTGAAGGTGGCGGCGGAGGTGGCGGAGTGTTGGACTCCTGGTTGCGCTGAGGCCTGGGCCCGCCAATGCCGGCATCGACTATAATAATGGCCCTGGCGAAATCCGGATTCTCAGCTCCTAATCGAATGGCCGTTGCCCCGCCCATCGAATGCCCCATCAGAATGGGATTCTTCAGGCCCAACTTTTCCGCAGCCCCTATTACATCCTTGAGCAAGGTGTTGCTATCCTCGGATCCGGTGAACGGATCGGAAAGGCCATGACCACGGGTATCGAGCATGTATATATTGTAGTCGTCCTGCAACTTATTAGCAACAGAGGCCCAGGTAAGCCCGATATCCATGACACCATGAATAGCGAGGATAACCGGTTTCCCGGGAGCCGGGACGGCACGGTAGTAGTGAATGCGAATTCCGTTTGCGTACACAAAGCCTTCCGACCATCCGTCGGGAATCTTCGGAGGATCAGTTGCATATGATATAACAGGGAATAAGCTCAGCAAAACCACTAATTTAAAAATCAATTGCTTTGAACTGTATTTTTTCTTTTCCATAGCTTATTATTATGTATAATTATTGTTCTGCTCCTGTGTTTTAGATAAACCATTAAGTAAAATTCTAATTAAAAGAAATTCGATACACCGGGATTGCTTTAATACTGCTAATCTCCGCGTAAGCCTGCTTTACCGAAAAATCAGGACGGTATTCTTTTTCTATATAGCATTGTGTTTGATTGGTAAGAGGTGTTAACTCGAATGAAATTGTTTTACCAAGGACCTGCTTTCCCCAATGAAGCAGGCTCGGACGATAATGCTTTCCAATATAGTACCAATCTCCTATAAGTTTGTCATCAAACTTAACTGTCAGGTAATCGCATGTATGGTCTATATCAAGGTGCATGTCGTATATACCATCAAGAGCATCGGATGGAATCGAAACCTCATACTTCGGATTACTTCCTATTGCAACTTGCTTAAGTTCAATAGAAATATTTTTTTTATTAACAGACCATTCATATTTATGGAAAATTCCCTCATTTCTGCCCTGAAGGATGGTACCTGCCATACGGACCGTTTCAGGTGATGGATAAATCCAAAGGATGCCTTTGTTGTCACCGGTACTAAGGACATCAAGATTTCCGGCACTGGATGTAACATTGGCGCCATCTGTAACGACCAACCGAGATTTTCCCCAGAGTTCAAGTCTTGTGGCCCGCAACGCCAATTCACGTGATAAAATGCAAATTCTAATATTCTTTCCTGATTTTGACTTTATCTCTATAGTACTTGTCAAGCCAGGATTTTTAACTAAAATTGAAGTTTGCTGGGGATGAGTGCCCACATCGTTTTTATCTCCCGCATCTATACCTGAAATCGTATTGCTTTTAAATACAAACTCCGGAGCAATTCCATCGTGTGCAAAGAAAAAGTATGTATCAGCATCATTATCTGAAAAATGAGCAAAAACCTGTGCAGTGGCATATTCCAACAGGGCACCGTTCATATTGAGATTAATCGGCCAAATACCGAATGCATCTTTGGGAATGGTAATGGGTTTTGAAGGTATGGTTACCTCAGAATCTTCAAACTTAATCTGCACCTGAATATTATCAAGATCTTTATTCTCAACATAACGTTGATAATTATTGAAGAAAAGATAGCCTGAATTTTTATCGGCCCTTACCATACAGCGGAATGCGTCAACATCTTCAGCACCTGAAGGGCGTTTTGAAGGCATTGAAGGTATCATAGGAGCAAGTTCAGATCCAAAATCCTGAATAAAGTAATGCGCCAGTTTTAATACATGGTATTTCCGAGGCGTCTCTCCGAATTCGCTGATTGCTCCCTGGTAATCATAGCTAACTTGCGGCATTCCTCTCCCTGCACCAAGAGAGGTCAGCTTTCCTTTGGGATTTGAGCCGCCATGATACATATAATAGCCTATGCAATTTGCACCACCTGCAAGTTTTACCAGCATCAGGGCGCCTGCATCGCGATCATCAATTACAGGACGTCGCCGCTGGGTCCACTGCATACCGAGCCCAAGTTCTGCCATCATCCAGGGATAATCCGAGGGGTTATAGGTTCGTTTCCCGTATATTTCAAGTACCGGAAGCACATCAGTGCCAACATCGGTGTTGATTGGAATACCTGCCATAAAAAGAAATTGTGAATTCGGGGGATTTCTATCCACACCACCAGACCAAAAGTCATCAGCATATCCGGCTTGAACGGGAATAACCTCTTTTTCCGGGATAACTACATTGTTCCAGCCTGTGACCGTGTAAATTGGGACATCGAAACCAATTTCCCGGGCAATTCGTTTTAATTCGAGTATGTGTTCAGGGTTATTTAGTTCGTTGTCGAGTTGGATGCCAATGATAGGGCCTCCGTCTTTATATAAAAGACCTTGAACCTGGTTGAAATATTGCTGGTACAGGGTTCGCACCAACTTTAAATATTCAATGTCATTTGTTCTTGATTTAATTCCTTGTTGCCTTACCCAGTCCGGAATACCGCCATTGCGAACTTCACCGTTACAAAAAGGTCCGATACGCATTAAAACCTTCATGTGGTGGTCATTGCATATTTCGACAAAGCGTCTTAAATTCCTACGCCCCGTAAAGTCAAATTTTCCTTCAATTTCCTCATGGTGAATCCAGAAGCAATAGGTCGCGATAATGTCAAGACCACCTG
Source organism: uncultured Bacteroidales bacterium (assembly GCA_963781805.1). Taxonomy (GTDB): domain Bacteria; phylum Bacteroidota; class Bacteroidia; order Bacteroidales; family UBA10428; genus JAFGPL01. Next base: position 1,036,289 of record CAWAHF010000004.1, on the reverse strand, counting down.
CTTTCATTTTCTCAATTGCATCTTCCCATAAATCCTCGGGGTAACGTGCATAATGCATTTCTCCCATTACCGGCAGCCAGGGCTTGCCTCCTTTTATCAGGTAATAATTGTTCAATGTAATAGCTACTCCATCCGGATTGGTTGGGGTACCCATCGCATAATTGGTGTCCGATACTTTTTTTGTGGCTGAACCAGCATCTATAATGTAAGTGTAATCTGAAGCAAAACCGGATTTAAGGGCGAATGAAGCCAGTAGGAAAATTATATATTTCAGGGTGTTCATTGCTTATCTTGTTTTTAAATCGTCAAATCTTCGTTAATTACTCATTTGGTCATTCTCATACATACCTTATTTTTATAACCGGGGTTTATATATATCGGCGGTTTCATATAATTTCCCAATCCCATTTTTGTGTAATTCCACTGATTATTGACGATCAACAATATCTCTCCACCTGGCTTGCCATTCAAAACTTTAATAGCGCCTATCGGAATAACTGCCTTATCTTCTTGTGTTTGTCCGTAAGGTCTTTTTTGGGCAACAATTCTTACGGCATGCAAGCCATCGTTAAGCCCTTCCTTACTATATAAAATGGAATTAGGGGACTTACCTCTACCGAAAAAATTTAAGTTCTTCTCAACCAGCTCACCATCAATATAAATATTTGCAGCAGACAATCCCCTGTTGTTTGTTCCTATCCATGCAAACCCGTTCCCCCGGAATGAAAAGGTAACTTCATCACCTTCCTTTGAACTCATAAGTTCTTCTGATCCAAAATAGGATATACTATCCGGGGAAATTGTCCAGTTTCCTATAAATGTTAATGAATCACTTCCGGTCGTAATGATATTCTTTCTGTTTTCCTGAACTTCCAGCCTTACAGCTTCTGTTCCGACTGACTCAACTCTTAACCCCAAATTTTCTTTTGAATTAATAGCTGAAGCATAGTTGATGTATTCTTTCATGCTCCTGAAATCATTCGTCCCTCTCCCGCCCATATCGTACTGACCAAACACACTGAAATCCAGCTCATCCAGGGACCATGGCCTTTCCGGTTTTTCACCAAATACCTTTTCTTTTCCCTCAAGTGTTCGTTTTGCTGTTCCGGCATTTCTACCGATATGGCCTTCGGGATAATAAGTCCACAAGCCATTTCTGTCCCATTCCAGCCGGTCGATATCTTCTGTCAATAAGTAGGAAATCCCAACTTCCTGAAATCCTCCGGCATCCTGGTTGTTCCACGGTTTCTTTCTAGGCCCGGGGGCTATAACACCAAACCTGGGAAGTTCGTAGCTTGTAGTAATCAAACCCGTACCATCGATCCTTACTTCAAAATTTATTTGCACAGGCTCATTAGAACCAGAGATTCTTATCACAGCCTCATCTCTTTCTTGTTGAGCTTTGATATCTTTTAAAACCCACTCACCTGTTTTTTCGCCGCCTGTCAGGTGAAAGTACGGCCCTCCTCTGATAAGTAGTTTCCCTTTATACATTCCACTTTTGATCAATCCGCTCTTCTTGTCAAATACAATTTCAAAATCTTTTCCGATAATGGCGATATCAAGGTTGCTTTCTTTGATTTTCGGGGCAGGGCCCACGGGATCCTTAAATGACAATTTATCCGGAGATATCTTTAGCAGGTAGTGATCAATCAATCGATTGTATGTATCGATGAATTTCAATTCCAGTTGGTCATTTTCATGCCAATTCCTGTAGGGTATTTCCAGGGATCCTTCGGCATGCGGGCTGATATCCGGACCTTGAATCATTCCTGAATCGGCATTCACCTGCCACTCAATTTTTAATTCATTCAGGTTGGTATGGTCATACCAGTTCTTTACAGGTATAATCAACGGATTTCCAACACCCGGATTTTCGTACACTTTTGTAGTAACCCTGATGGGTGAATATGCTTTCTTCATATGCCAATATTCCGGTCTTTTCCGCCTCCAAAGGTCAATCGCTCCCCACTCAAATGCCCATGACCCGAAAGCATTGTCATCAATAATGGCCCACATAGCGCCACCCAGGCATCCATCCATTGTAAACATTCTTTCCCAGAACACTTTTATACTTTCTCCCCAAAAATTCCGCATCCCCGGATCCCTGGCCAGGGACTTTTGATAATAGGCAGACCCGTGTGCAAATTCATCATGTAGCACCGGCATTCCATGCGGCAGGGGCCGAACCGGGTCACTGTTGAAAACGGCAACCCCGGGGGAACCCAAATCTGTGTCCCAATCGGGATAATGATAACTAAAAATTTCATAAGGCCAATCCACTCCCGGAGGCACACTCTGAGACCAGCTATAGATCACCGGACGGCCAGGGTCTTCAGCTTTAGCATATTGATATGTTTTGGTAATGTTTATACCATAATAGGTTTCATTCGCCAATTCATAAATGATGACACTGGGATGGCTCCGCACTTCCTCAATCATTTCGGCCATTTGATTCATATATAGCGCTGTATAGGCGGTATCTTTCTGAGTGCCGCGGACAAATGTTACGGAATTTTCCACTTGAACATACAAACCCAGACTGTCGCAGGCACCGAGATAAGCATCGGTGGCCGGATAACACGAAGGGCGTACAAAATTTAGATTGGCGTCTTTTAATAATTCTACTTCCTCCCGGGCCTTTTCATCCGAAAGGTATTTCCCGTATTCAGGGTCGCTATCGAACCTTCCGGCCCCCCGGAGCTTTACTTCTTTTCCGTTTACCAACATTTTTTTGCCTTGAATATTAACCTCACTAAAGCCAATTTTTTTGGTCAGAACTTCAACAACCTTATCATTCTCGATAAGTTCTAATGTCAGTGTGTAAAGATTAGGATGTTCGGCGTCCCATTTCAAAGGATTATTGATCTTAAATGATTGTATTTTTTCAGGTCTTTCTTTCGTAAGGCTCATTTTATCATCCTGAAGGGCAACAATCTTTCCTGATGGATCCTTAAGGGTTGGTTTTACTGATGTTTTCTCACCATCATGAAAGGAAACCCTGGCCCATAACTTCATAACAGCATTTTCGTACTGGTCATCCAAATCGGTTTCGATAGTAAAACGTGTAATATAATTTTGCGGGACAGCCATCATTTTCACACTTCGGATAATCCCTCCATGGTTGAAGGAGGAAGTTGAAAGTTCCTCTTTTTCATCAACAATGCCCACTGTAAGCAAGGCCTTTTCTCCAGGAGTAACAAAATCAGTGATATCACAGGTCCAGACATTGAACCCTCCATAATGTTCTTTAAGAAACTTTCCGTTTATCCATACTTTTGCCGTACCGGTTACTCCTTCGAAGCGTAGAATGATCTTTTTGTTTTTGAAGTTTTGTGGAATAGCAATATTTTTTTTGTAAACGTATTCCTGACCTCTTTTGACATTTATTCCCTGCTTTTCGATTGAGGCGGGTACGATTATTTCTTTCCAATCGTTTGTGTCAATTTTTCCATTCCAATATTCGGTAGCAGGATTCGTGTTAATGAACCATATTCCATTCAACCAAATTACCGGATCTTCAACATTACTTGTTGTGGTTGGTATGGGAATTATTTCAGGCCTCAGCCAGAGCCTATGGTCCGGGATTTTGTTTGGACCTGGTTGGCATTGAAGTGTATAATTTGCAAAATTAAAGAAAAAACAAAAACAAACAATAACGTATTTCATAATATAAATATGATTAAAAGCATTTTACGTTAGATGCATAAAAAAATAGCAAAAGTGAGCATCATCCTTCTCATAAATTAATTTAATGCCCAAAAATTGCTTTATTGCATGTAAAGCAAAATTCAGGCAAAAAATTAAAACTACTCTAAACTATACTATTGGCTAACTCATGTTAACCTTCTTATGAAAAGTATTACTAACCTGTATATTCTGTTATTTGTCCTACACCATCGTACACAGCATATTGAGGTATTGGAAAGACGGATATTGGACTTAATTCTTTACTATCCGCAGCATCTAAAACTGTTAGTCATTTTCCATGCCGGCACAAATCAGGAAGCCTCAGCCTTCTGAAGTAATGTTCCCAATCTCCGGCTCTCAAATTGGCTCATTTTAAGTATCGTTTTAGCCTTAAAATTTTTTAACCGGGTGGTAATTTTTCATTTTTTAAAAGTGAGGAGCTGTTAATCATGCAATCTAACAGCCCCTCAATTAATTTATTCTATATAGAGGATTGAGGGTCAAATTTCTGCACTTGCACACTCCCTCATACCTCAACTAATATCCATCATTTTGTTTTAGTTTACCATTGCTCGCTGAAAGTGCGTACTGAGGAATAGGCAATAAGTAGGGACCGGCATCTTTGCCTGGAACCTCATTGACCAAATCAGGCCATTTACCATGGCGTTCGAGATCGAATTTACGTACACCTTCATAATACAATTCCCAGCCTCTCTCCTGCAAAATAGCATCGTTGAAGTACTGTTTCGAAACAATAACGGTATCCGGCAGATCGCCAAGACCAGCGCGCGAACGCACGCTATCAACCAAGGAAATTGCTTCCTGGGTTGGCCCGTTATTATTTTCATTAATTGCCTCGGCAAGCATTAACATCACATCTGCATACCGGGCAATAACCAGGTCGTTACCGGCGTAGGTCGTTGTGCCGGTTTTAGGGTATTTATTGATGATAGCCCCCGGCAGGTTGGTGCTGTCGTATACTGTTCCATTTGCTGTGGACACATACGATGCGACAAGCGTGGCTTTTCGTGCATCGTTGTCCGCAAAAGAATTATAAAATTTCCATGAGGCAGTATATGGAGCGTTACCATTGCCGCCCCATCCCGGACTTTCCGGATAATCGCTGGGATAGAAATAGAACGAATAAGGATTAAAATTAGCATCGGCAACCCTGCCCCCTGACGACCCGTCGCAGGAGATTGCATAAATAGTTTCATTATTGCGCTCGGTTGCTTCCTTGAAAAGACTGGCATAATCGTCGACCAGGGTATAACCCATAACCTGGATTTCCCGGCCCACAGGTTCTGCTTTGACAAAATCCTTTTCGTTCATATACAACCGCATAAGCAGTGTCAGGGCCAATCCCTTATTAAACCTACCATAATCGGGCATTTCCTTAGGAAGGTTATCTGCTGCAAACCGTAAATCGTTAGCAATCGAATTTACGAAAACGGAACGATCGGGCCGGGTCATATCTGATAAAGCATTGTAGTCGTTTACCAGACTTGGGTCAAGGATAACCGGAACCGGACCAAACAGATGCATCAGCAGGTACATGGTCCATGCCCGGGCTACCTTGGCTTCGCCCAATAGCATATTCTTGGTATCTGTGTTGATATCGGCCTTCTCCAGATCGTCAATGATCTTGGTGAACCTGGTAACCTCCTTCACTTTGTTAAACGGACTCACATTTTCGGGATGATTAACATAAGGCTCGTAATTGGCTGAGCTTGGAATTTGGAAACCTGCACCCCAGGCAGTAAAAACATTCATTTCATCGGTACCATAGTCAAACAGTTGGTAATAGCCTTGCTCTACACTAAACCACATGTGGTAACTGGGACCATTCTCTATTGGGAAATATTCCCATTTCGAAGTGAAAGTCTTGTACACTTCCATGGTATAGAGGACATAATCATCCTCTGTCTTCGGAAAATCAATGGAAGTATTGATATTGCCGTAGATCTCCGGATCAAGATTTTTTTCGCATCCCATGAAAAAGATTAGGGATGCCAGCGTTATATAGAGTATATTTTTCATTTTCATTTAATTAAAAGTTTACATTAAGTCCAACTGAGTAGGTACGGGCCATGGGATAAGGAGCAGGGGCACCTTTCACGCTGCGGGCATCAACCTCTGGGTCGCCACCTTTGTATTTGGTCAGCACAAAGGCATTCTGAACGTCGACATAAAGCCTGGCCGAAGTGATGTACTTGTTAAAGCTATATGTATATCCCAGTGTGATATTCCTGGCACGGACAAAATCTGATTTCTGTATATAAATATCAGAACCAACAAGTTCGGCCAACAACGCTTCGTTGTATGGTGATCCGGGAAACGTTCCTCCTGTATTTGATGTACTCCAGGCATACTGCATTTCTTCAGAACCGGCTACGCCCCCCAACATGGTATTCGGGTCTCCCCAAGCAAGGGTAGGATTCCTTCTGTAAGCGCCAATCTGTCCATAGATCAGGAAGGTAAAATCGAAATTCTTATATTTTACCGTATTCCCCCAACCGAATGAAACCTTTGGATACGGACTGTACAACAAAACATCTGCCGAATCGAGTACATTATCGCTGTTCTGATTCACAAATATTGGTGCACCCGGCATTAGAGAGTTGGCAGGTTGCCAGGCCGGGGGAGTTTCATTGATCTGCAGAATCCCGTCCGTTTCATAGGCGTATATCGCATTGATCGGATCCGTTACTTTCTGGTAAGGATTCAATACATCGTCCTTAAAACGTTCGTCCCAGTAAAATTTGTAGTGCGTTAAGTTGACGAATGTTCTCCAAAAGAAATTATTTGTACGCAGTACATCGTAGGTCAGGTTAAGATCCCATCCCGATCTTATCTGATGGCCTCCATTCTGAGGAGCCGATACAAGAAAAGATAAGGTTGGTGTTCTGGCATTATCGTTGAGCAAATTGGTAATATCATCGCGAAACAGATCGAAGGCACCAGACAAGCGGCTGTTAAAAAGTGCGATATCCAACCCGATATTCTTCATGACCGTTTTTTCCCAGGTAAGTTCCGGATTGTCGAACCGGTTCACGTAATAGGCAGAATATCGCGTTCCGGCATCATCGAAGGGTATGGTGACATCGTCGGGTACAAAACCACCGTAAGCTATGGAACCGTTACTTGCCCGGCCTGTAATACCATAGCTGGCGCGAAACTTCAATAGGCTTATTGCTTCCACCCCTTTCAGGAATGATTCGTTATTGAGTTTCCAGCCCAATGAAACAGATGGAAATGCAGCATATTTTGAATCGGGGAAAAAATAGCTGAAACCGTCATAACGTAAGGCTCCGGTCACTATATACCGATCGAGAAGGTTAAGGCTGGCCCGTCCGAAATAGGAACGTTTGTGGGTTTTTACCAGGCCTGAACTCACTTTAGGTACCGCTGTTCCAGCAGCAACATTGGTGATATTAATGGCATCGAGCATATCCTGAGCCTGTATTCCCGATGTATTTGTTTTTTCAATATATTCACCATATCCGACAACAGCATTAACATCAAGAACTTTAATGTTCTTATCAAAGGTGAGCAGGCTTTCAAAGGTCTGGTATTGCCTTTTGGAATTGTTGATGGAAGCCCTTGCCCTGTTTTCGTCAAACCAGAAAACGTCTGATGGAATATAAAATTCACGATTCGCCTGTTCGAGATTATTACCATAGCGAACAGTTGCCTTAAGTACCTTAGGGAGGATGTTTATATCAAGGTGAAAATCAGAGAGCAGGGAATTATATTCCGTATGATCACTAATGTTCAACAGAGAAACCGGATTCCCCGTGGTCTGCCAGATAGTATAATTACCGTTATTGTCTTTTACCGGTAGATAGGCAGGATAGGTAAACGCTGCCTGCAAAGCCCTAAAGGCATTAGCACCGGCGTTCCCGGTCTGCCAGGCGTCTCCGTTATTTTTATAATTGTTCTTGCCGGCATTAAGACTTGCACCAAAGGTGATGAACCTGTTCATGTTGAAGGTCATGTTCAGGCGTGTGTTGTATTTGGTTAGGCCTGAATTCTTCACGGTCCCATCCTGATCAAAATAATTGGCCGAAAAATAATACGTGACCTTTTCTGAACCACCGCTAAAATTCAGATTCTGGTTGATGATTTTTCCGTTTTTCATCACTTTATCCACCCAGTCGGTACCTGTTCCGGCAGCATCGATCTGTGCCTGGCTAAACGCGGGTGTGTAGTCGGAAGGCGTGGGACCAAAAGGCACTATTCCGTTTTCTTCGTTGTATTGATCACCTTCAAACTGATTGTAATACTTCATGTATTCCTCAGCTGTAAGTTGTTTGAGGTAAGGAAGATTTTGCACATAGGAAATATTTCCGCTATAGTTTACCTGTGTTTTTTTGGCGCTTCCTTTTTTCGTGGTGATCAGCACGACACCGTCCGAAGCACCAATGCCGTATATTGCTGCACTCGCATCTTTCAGCACTTCGATCGACTCAATATCGTCCGGGTTCAGACCGCTCAGGTTGCTACGTTGTACACCGTTTGTTTCCGAAAAATTTACCCCCGGCTCCAGGCCGGTTTTCGGCATCACCACCCCATCTATGACGATCAGCGGGTTCTGCTCGCGCCCCCTAATCCTCAGGTCTATTTCGCCCCCGGGCTGGGCACTTCGTTGTACCACCTGCACACCGGCAGCACGGCCGAAAAGCAGGTCGTTAACATTGCTGTTGGCAGCTTTTGGTACATCTTCCGGATTAACATCGGCAATAGCAGTGGTTACATTTTTCTTCAGTGTAGTCCCGTAACCAATTACCACCACCTCATCCAGCGAAGCCACTTCGGGTGCAAGAGAAATATCAATTACACTTTTGTTTCCGACTGTAATTTCCTGCGACACAAAACCAACTGAACTAAACATTAAGACAGATTCCGAAGAAGGCACATTTAAACTATAATTACCTTCTGCATTCGATACAGTACCTGAAGTGGTTCCTTTAACCACCACATTGACACCTGGCAAAGGTTCTGAATCCTCCGCCGAAGTAATCTTACCGGTTACTGTTATTTGCGCAAAATTCACACTAAATATTGATAAGGAGAACACAATACTTAGGTAAAATTTAATCCTAATTAGATGTTTCATACATATTCATTTTTTAAAGGGTTAATAAAATTCTTCATATGGTTTATTCAATGGTTATTTATATTTTAATACTTTGATTGCTAATAGAGAATTAGATATTAAAATTTTTTAAAATAGGTACACCCATCCTCCCAATAATTCCAGATTTAGTTTTTAAAATAACTCAAATCAAAAATACAAATAGCATTAGTTGGTATAATGGACATAATTTTTGAATTTATGGACAATTGTATGATTGAGTTCTTATAATGTATTTCTTTAATCTATAATATTAGGCCAAATCCGGTCTGATTTGTTTTCTATTTTGTCCTTTATCTGCTTGAATTATTTTTTATTTGGGATTTACTTTGTATACTGAAATATGCTCATAAAAAACTTGGTCGTGCAGAATGATCCTACCAGAACTGAAACCAGGGTAAAAGCAGGATTTATTGGTCAAAGGATGATTGTTCTTCCGAAAAAAATTCTGTCTTCCATCAAAAAAAATAGCCTGATCAGTCAGCTATACGCGACAGATATTGGTTTTTTTCCACATGCTAAATTTCATTTTACAGAGAGGAAAAAAGGCAGTAAACAATACATACTAATATATTGCCTCGAAGGACAAGGCGTTATTGACATTATGGATAACAGAATTGAACTAAAACCTAATTCATACTATATTATCCCTCCCGAAGTAATTCACGATTATTATGCAGTGCAAAATGATCCCTGGAGCATTTACTGGGTCCACTTTACAGGTCCACAGGCCGAAAACTTATTCACAAAATTCAATGAAAACAGCACGACTGCTGCCAGATTTATATCATTTGAAGAACGACGCGTTAATTTATTCGAGAATTTAATGGAGGTACTGGAAGATGGATATAGTTCTAAAAATATAGAATTTGTCAACATATCACTTTGGCAATTATTAGGGTCTTTTATTTTCAGTAACTACTTTACAGAAATTGGTAAAGAAAAAGTTGAAGGGGACATTATTACCTCTTCCATTAAATATATGAAAGAACATATGGACAACATCCTTAAAGTGGAAGCAATTGCCAGTCATTTAAACTATTCCAGTTCTCACTTTTTCTCCCTTTTTAAAAAAAGAACAGGTTATTCTCCGATTCAGTATTTCAATCATCTTAAAATACAGCGGGCTTGCCAATATCTCAGTTTTACGGATATGAGTGTTAAGGAAATCAGCTTCTCATTGGGTTATGAAGATCCATTGTATTTTTCGCGGTTATTTAAAAAAACAATGAACATTTCGCCACTCCATTACCGTACTGAATATAAGCATAACCAGTTAGCGGTTTAAGTTTGGATAAAGTTACTTTGGTAAAGAAGTTAAATTGAATATATTTCAACCATTCCGACTTCACAATTATTCCTGAATATGTGTAAGGAGAAGCAATTCCTGACACTTGCCAACAGCTATATGCCCGCTGGGAAATGTTTTACTTTAATTCTGATAAAGCAGTTTGAATCATACTATAATCCATTTATACAAAAAGAATATCCATTTGTTTGAAAATCATTTGTTCTAAATTTACATTAAAAACGTTGGACATGAATATATTAGAATACATTTTTCATAATGTCTTTTTAATAAATATGCCTTCAACATAAATACAGGTAGGTTATAATTGGAGGGAAAAACCTATTATGGTATGTATTTAGAATTATTGGAAATCAGGGACTGCAAAGCTGTATAAAGCACTACTTTTGTAAGTAACTGGTTTTAAATTATATTTTTAACTTAACACTAATTAATATGAAACATTTAAAAACAACCATTACACTCTTTCTTTTTGCTGCTTTCTATGCAGCATTTCAAGTCGATGCTGTCGGGCAGGTAATACAAAATGATGTATTTTGGAAAGATACGGGCGGGAACCCGATTTATACCCAGGGCGGTGGCGTGCTGAAAGTTGGCAATACCTATTACTGGTACGGTGTACGGTACGAGGGCGCCGATGATTATTACAATAACCCAAGCGCGGGCAAGAACAGTGGCTACCAATTTAATACGATGACATGTTATTCTTCTACCGACCTGGCAAATTGGAAGTTTGAAGGGAATGTGATGACTACCGCCGACGGCATAGGCGGCTGGGTCGGTCGCGTTGGTGCCGCACATAACCCTAATACCGGTAAATACGTGTTGGTTGCCCAATATGGCAGTGGACTCATGTTTGGCACCAGTAGCACGCCGACAGGCCATTTCACCTTGGCAGGCACTCAGTCGAGCATCCAGAACGTAGTTAACGGAATGTCTGGCGATCAATCGGTTTTTGTTGATGACAATGGGACTGCTTATTTGGTTTTCAGCAACGTAAGTGGCAGGTCCCACCTGTATGTGGCAAAGCTCCGTTCTTCCGATTACCTCTATGTAGAACCGGCCACCAATGTATATAATAGCTCATCGGGCGGACGTGAAGGGAACACCATGTTCAAGCATAACGGGGTCTATTACTTCCTTTCCTCCGATCTTCACGGCTGGAACGCATCACATACATATTGCATAACAGCAACAAACATTACCGGCCCTTATTCTTCAGAGTTCGTAATGCAAGGCACAGATGCCGACTTCTCGCATGTGACACAGACCGGTCTGTCATTTAATGTAAGCGGTACATCGGGATCGTTCGCTGTTTTCGGGGGCGACCGCTGGTGCGACTTCGCAGGGAACGGGGTTGGTTATAATCAATGGATGCCGGTCACTTTCAACGGGACAACACCGGTCTTTCATTCATTAAGTCAATGGAATATCAACGCCGCTGCAGGAACATGGTCCGTTGGCAGCGGTAACAATTACGTCATGAATCCAAACTTTGAGGCCGACAGGGTTTCCCAGAGTAGCCTGGCCGGCTGGACTAACAGCGGCACTGGGAACAGCAATACCAGCGGCAGCCATAATCCCGGACGCTGGGCAATGTCGCAGTATAATTCCTCCTCTTACACGGCCACCATGTATCAAAACATCTCACTGCCCAATGGCACATATACCCTGACTGCATGGGTCAAGAGCAGTGGCGGACAGAACACGGCAAGGATATATGCCAAGAACTTTGGCGGGAGCGAAAAGAACTATTCGATAAACAACTCAATCGGCAGTTGGACGAAAGTCACCATCAGTGACATCATTGTGACCAATGGATCAATTGAAGTAGGCGTTTACTCTAACGCGAATGGAGGCAACTGGGTGAATGTTGATGATTTCTCACTTATTTCGGATGGTGGTTCTTCCTGTACCCCGACGGCGATTACCCCCTATTTACAGATAGACGGGGGGAGCTGGAGCGAGGCTTCATCGGCCACGCTTGATCCCGGCCAGGACATCACCTTTGGGCCACAGCCAGTATCGGGTGGTTCATGGAGCTGGAGCGGCCCGAACAATTTTAGCTCATCCTCAAGGGAAGTAACCATTAGCAATATCCAAACCAACCAGGCCGGCAGCTATGTTGCAATCTATACAAACAGTTGCGGCGCCCAGAGCAGCCAGGCTTACAGTATCACCGTTTCAGGTGGCAGTACTTCATACCCTGTTATCTATAGTTTCAGTTCAGAACAAAGCGGCAACCCGGCTTCCAATATTTTAGACGGGAACAACGCCGATGATTCGCGCTGGTCTGCCGAGTCCTTCCCGCAATGGGTCATTGTTGATTATGGTGCAAACAAATCTATCATTGGTACCAGGCTTTGGACATACCAGGACAGGGCATACCAGTTTACCATAGAATTGGATGACAATGTCAATTTCTCCAGCCCATATACCATCAACAGGAGTTCAAATACGGACAACACACAACCTATTGCCGACAATTTCCCCGCGCAAACCGCCCGTTATGCAAGGATAACTGTAACAGGTGCCTCCGGCTATACCGGTTCATGGGTAAGCCTTACTGAATTCAGCATCGTTGAAGGGACATCAACCCCGGTTACCCTGACCATCCAGGAAAACGAAAACGGCTTTTGCAGCGTGGATGGAACGGTTGACAGTGACCATTCAGGATATACAGGAACTGGTTTTGCCAATACCGACAACGCCTCCGGAAATGGGGTTACCTGGTCGGTAAATGTGCCCTCTGCCCAGAATTGCCAGGTGGTTTGGGGATATTCCAATGGTGGGGCCACAGACCGGACAGCCCAAATCATGGTGAATGGTTCCGTGGCGGTTTCTTCATTTAGCATGCCTTCTACCGGGAGTTGGGACACTTGGAACGAGACCTCCCAACAGTCCATCAGCCTGCCGGCAGGGACTAGCCTGGTTAGGCTGCAGGCAACCAATTCTTCCGGATTGTCTAACATCGATTATATGAGAATCACAGGGGCCGGTTTGACAGCGGTTAGCTGTACAGGCTTAAAAAGTACTTCAAAACCTAATATTACAGAAAATGGGACTGACATGGATATTACATGTTATCCTGTCCCGGTGAACGATCAGCTCAACATTGTTTTCAATAAGGAACTTACTGAAACTGCAAATATATTGCTGCTTAATGCAGCCGGGGAAACACTTTACTCCGGCAGCCTGAACAGCGGGACAGCCTATACAGTGAGCACGGCAGGTTTTCCTAATGGATTGTATCTTATCAGGATAACCGGGCAAAATATAAATATTACCAAACACATCATTAAATAGTAATTTTAGTATGAGAGGTTTTTTAAACCTCTCATATTTTTTAATAATATTGTGAATTGGCAAGAAGCTAAAAAAGGATATTTCAACTTCAATATTTATACCAATATAAAACTGATTATTTATTTTATTCAATGTTTAAATTGAAGCACTATCCTATATTTTGAGTATTATTAAAACCAATGGAGGCTTCAACCAATTCCAGCCTATTCCCCAATATATTTTAAGTGCAATTACCGGGACAGGACCCTGGACACTAAAATATAATGAATTTTTAAGAGCAACTGTTTTGATTCTTTAAACCATATAGTGCTCTACTTAATTCATGTTAATAATAGAATGTTGAATTTTCTACAAATGGTATTCAACTTCAATTTAATATTAATTCCTAACTAAATTTTTTAATTATGAAAAGACTACATATTGCATTTGGCATAATGTTTTTAAGCGTATGCCATATTTTTGCTACAAATTATTATGTTTCTCCCAGTGGGAGCGATAACAATTCAGGCACCCAGTCATCTCCGTTTGCAACGATTATGAGGGCCCAGCAAGCAGCATCATCTGGTGATGTGGTTTATTTACGCGGAGGGACTTATCATATGAGCAACGCTCAAATAGCATCAACGTCCAGCCCTTACGCATACGTCCATACCATTAATAAAAGCGGTATAAGTTATTTTGCCTATTCCGGTGAAACCCCTGTTATTGATATGTCCAATGTAAAGCCATCGGGTTTGAGGGTAGTTGCATTTTATGTTACAGCAGATAATTGCCATTTCAGGGGGATCGAGATAGTTGGGACACAGGTCACAATTACCAGTCACACCGTTTCGTATGTGTTCAGGGTCAATAATGCCGACAACAATACTTTTGAGCGTTTAAACGTTCACGATGGAATGGCTACCGCGGTATATATTGTGGGCAATTCAAAAAACAATTTGATATTGAATTGTGATTCATATAACAATTGGGACAGTGTTTCTGAAAATGGAAGCGGGGAAAACACGGATGGGTTTGGATGTCATATAACCACCGGAGGAACAGGAAATGTTTTCAGGGGATGCAGGGCATGGTTCAACAGTGACGACGGTTATGATTGTATTGGCGCAGAAGAAAAAGTCATTATCGATCACTGCTGGGCTTTTTATAATGGATATTCAACTTCGTTTTCAAGCCTGGCCAATGGTAATGGTTTTAAAGCCGGCGGTTATGGGATTAACAATCCGGTAAATCCTCCCAGTATCATCCCAAGACACCTTGTTCAGTTTTGTCTTGCTGTAAGAAACAAAGCCAATGGGTTTTATGCGAACCATCATTTAGGGGGAAATGACTGGTATAACAACTCTGCTTATTATAATGGCACGAATTACAATATGCTCTGCGCAGTTTATAACAGTTCAAGCAATACGGCGACCGATATTGACGGTTATGACCATAAAATGCGAAACAACCTTGGTTATGATGCCAGGGGCACAGAAGTTGCGAACCTGAACCAAAGTGCAAGCGATGTTTCATACAATTATTTCACGCTTGGCGTTTCAGTAACCAGTTCCGATTTTGAAAGCCTTGCCCAAAGTCTTTTAACTGCTCCACGTCAAACAGATGGTAGTTTACCTGATAATGATTTTATGAAACTAGTTTCAGGCAGCGATTTAATAGACAAAGGGCAAGATATTGGTGAACCTTATAACGGATCCAGCCCGGATTTGGGTTGTTTCGAATCCGGTGGCGGAGGCGGCTGTACCCCGACGGCGATTACCCCCTATTTACAGATAGACGGGGGGAGCTGGAGCGGGGCTTCATCGGCCACGCTTGATCCCGGCCAGAACATCACGTTTGGGCCACAGCCAGCATCGGGCGGTTCATGGAGCTGGAGCGGCCCGAACAATTTTAGCTCATCCTCAAGGGAAGTAACCATTAGCAATATCCAAACCAACCAGGCCGGCAGCTATGTTGCAATCTATACAAACAGTTGCGGCGCCCAGAGCAGCCAGGCTTACAGTATCACCGTTTCAGGTGGCAGTACTTCATACCCTGTTATCTATAGTTTCAGTTCAGAACAAAGCGGCAACCCGGCTTCCAATATTTTAGACGGGAACAACGCCGATGATTCGCGCTGGTCTGCCGAGTCCTTCCCGCAATGGGTCATTGTTGATTATGGTGCAAACAAATCTATCATTGGTACCAGGCTTTGGACATACCAGGACAGGGCATACCAGTTTACCATAGAATTGGATGACAATGTCAATTTCTCCAGCCCATATACCATCAACAGGAGTTCAAATACGGACAACACACAACCTATTGCCGACAATTTCCCCGCGCAAACCGCACGTTATGCAAGAATAACTGTAACAGGTGCTTCCGGCTATACCGGTTCATGGGCAAGCCTTACTGAATTCAGCATCGTTGAAGGGACATCAACCCCGGTTACCCTGACCATACAGGAAAACGAAACAGGCTTTTGCAGTGTGGATGGAACTGTTGACAGCGACCACACTGGTTATACAGGAAGTGGTTTTGCCAATACCGACAATGCCTCCGGAAACGGGGTTACCTGGTCGGTAAATGTGCCCTCTGCCCAGAATTGCCAGGTGGTTTGGGGATATTCCAATGGTGGTGCCACAGACCGGACAGCCCAAATCATGGTGAATGGTTCCGTGGCGGTTTCTTCATTTAGCATGCCTTCTACCGGGAGTTGGGACACTTGGAACGAGACCTCCCAACAGTCCATCAGCCTGCCGGCAGGGACTAGCCTGGTTAGGCTGCAGGCAACCAATTCTTCCGGATTGTCTAACATCGATTATATGAGAATCACAGGGGCCGGTTTGACAGCGGTTAGCTGTACAGGCTTAAAAAGTACTTCAAAACCTAATATTACAGAAAATGGGACTGACATGGATATTACATGTTATCCCGTCCCGGTGAACGATCAGCTCAACATTGTTTTCAATAAGGAACTTACTGAAACTGCAAATATATTGCTGCTTAATGCAGCCGGGGAAACACTTTACTCCGGCAGCCTGAACAGCGGGACAGCCCATACAGTAAGCACGGCAGGTTTACCTGATGGATTGTATCTTATCAGGATAACCGGGCAAAATATAAATATTACCAAACACATCATTAAATAAAAATTTGAGGCTGTCTAATATCTATTCTTATTAGACAGCCTTTAAAATATTATAATTAATGAACCTGCGAGCAGTTAAATGCATAACTCAGCTTTATAATGTTCCTCATTAATAAGAAACTAATTTTATTATTTATGAAACTACACATTACAAGTGGTATATTTTTAATGAGCGTATGCCATATTTTTGCTACAAATTATTATGTTTCTCCCAGTGGGAGCGATAACAATTCAGGCACCCAGTCATCTCCGTTTGCAACGATTATGAGGGCCCAGCAAGCAGCATCATCTGGTGATGTGGTTTATTTACGCGGAGGGACTTATCATATGAGCAACGCTCAAATAGCATCAACGTCCAGCCCTTACGCATACGTCCATACCATTAATAAAAGCGGTATAAGTTATTTTGCCTATTCCGGTGAAACCCCTGTTATTGATATGTCCAATGTAAAACCATCGGGTTTGAGGGTAGTTGCATTTTATGTTACAGCAGATAATTGCCATTTCAGGGGGCTCGAGATAGTTGGGACACAGGTCACAATTACCAGTCACACCGTTTCTTATGTGTTCAGGGTCAATAATGCCGACAATAATACTTTTGAGCGTTTAAACGTTCACGATGGAATGGCTACCGCGGTATACATTGTGGGCAATTCAAAAAACAATTTGATATTGAATTGCGATTCATATAACAATTGGGACAGTGTTTCTGAAAATGGAAGCGGGGAAAACACCGATGGGTTTGGCTGCCATATAAAAACAGGAGGAACAGGAAATGTTTTCAGGGGATGCAGGGCATGGTTCAACAGTGACGACGGTTATGATTGTATTGGCGCAGAAGAAAAAGTCATTATCGATCACTGCTGGGCTTTTTATAATGGATATTCAACTTCGTTTTCAAGCCTGGCCAATGGTAATGGTTTTAAAGCCGGCGGTTATGGTATTAACAATCCTGTAGATCCCCCAAGTATCATCCCAAGGCACCTTGTTCAGTTTTGTCTTGCTGTAAGAAACAAAGCCAATGGGTTTTATGCGAACCATCATTTAGGGGGAAATGACTGGTATAACAACTCTGCTTATTATAATGGCACGAATTACAATATGCTCTGCGCAGTTTATAACAGTTCAAGAAATACGGCGACCGATATTGACGGCTATGGCCATAAAATGCGAAACAACCTTGGTTATGATGCCAGGGGCCCTGAAGTTGCTAACCTGAACCAAAGTGAGAGCGATGTTTCATACAATTATTTCACACTTGGCGTTTCTTTAACCAGTTTCGATTTCGAAAGCCTTGACCAAAGTCTTTTAACTGCTCCCCGTCAAACAGACGGTAGTTTGCCCGATAATGATTTTATGAAACTTGTTTCAGGCAGCGATTTAATAGACAAGGGCCAGGACATTGGCAAAGCATTTAAGGGTCCATGCCCGGATTTAGGTTGTTTCGAATACAATGGTGGTCCCTGTATTCCTACCAGGATTGTCCCATATGTAAAAATAGATGGTGGAAGCTGGAAAGAAGACTCAACTGTTACAATTAATGCTGGTCAGACCCTCATCATAGGTCCCCAATCGGCATCGGACAGCATCTGGAATTGGAGTGGCCCGAACAGCTTTAGTGCATCTTCAAGGGAAGTAACCATCAGCAATATCCAAACCAACCAAGCTGGCAGCTATGTGGTAACCTATACTAACAGTTGCGGCGCTGAAAACACCCAGACATTTAATGTCTCTGTAGAGGAAAGCAGCGTTGGGATTAATGTCAAAATTCATGAAAATAGTGAAATAATGACATACCCTAATCCTTTAAATAATGAATATTTCTATATTAAAGGCGTTTTAGAAATGGATAGCAAAATCAAAGTTTATATTTATAACAATACAGGACAATTGATGTTTTTCCATGATCCGGGCATGATTGAAAGCGGCGTTTTTGAAAAAATAATAACAGTTGACAGGCTAGAGCCCGGAATGTATTACATGAAATTGATTATGGATTCAGGTATAAAAACTATGTCAATAATAAAGGAATAATTATTGAGCAGGAAATTCTAATTAAACTGAGAATTATTTTTTTTAGGGATTAGCTTCGGTGTTAAAAATTGAAGTCTGGGCTTATGCGGGATAAAAAAAGAGGCTGTTTACAAAACAACTTCATTTTTTATTCTTAAATTTAATCAAGCAGTATTAATCATACTATAATCCATTTATACAAAAAGAATATCCATTTTTTGAGATTATCATTACCTCTATTTTTGCATTCATAACTTAGGACATGAAAAAATATAACTATACTTTTTTGCTATCAATAAGCCTGGTGGCAGCTATGGGCGGATTTCTCTTCGGGTATGATTGGGTTGTAATCGGAGGGGCAAAACCCTTTTATGAATTGTTTTTTGGGATTTCCAAAATAGCCGGTATGCAGGGATGGGCAATGAGCAGTGCGCTTGTGGGATGCATAGCCGGCGCTGTTTTTGCCGGCGCTTTTTCTGATAAATACGGAAGAAAGAAATTGTTAATAACTGCATCCGTTTTGTTTAGTATATCAGCCTATGGAACCGGTGTTGCAATGAACTTTTCCTTTTTTATCCTTTTCAGGATAATAGGAGGTATTGGGATTGGGATAGCATCCACAATATCACCCATGTACATTGCAGAAGTAACCCCTGCCAAAATAAGAGGCAGGTTTGTTTCCATCAATCAACTTACGATAGTCATTGGAATTTTGGTTGCACAAATCACCAACATGTTAATCGCAGAAAAAATCCCCGATTTATCGTCAAATAATGAAATATTGCTTAGCTGGAACGGACAGCATGGTTGGAGATGGATGTTCTGGGCAGAATTAGTTCCTGCGTTCCTGTTTTTCATATGTATGTTTTTCGTTCCCGAAAGCCCCAGGTATTTGATTAAAGCGGGTAAGGATGAGATGGGAACAAAGATTTTAAAAAAGATAGGAGGCGAAAGTTACGCCGGGAATGCATTGGCCAGTATACAAAAAACGCTTTTATCCGATAACGTAAGGTTTTCAAAAGAACAGTTCATGAATAAACGATTTTTGTCCATCCTAACCATTGGGATTGTCCTTGCTTCTTTCCAACAGTGGTGTGGAATAAATGTCATATTCAATTATGCCCAGGAAGTTTTTCAATCTGCCGGATACTCTATAAACGACATGTTTTTTAATATTGTGTTAACGGGAAGTGTAAATCTTATCTTCACCTTCGTTGCCATGCGGTTTGTTGACAGGTTGGGCAGAAAAAAATTATTGCTCATTGGTTCAGGAGGCCTGGCCATTACTTATCTCATATTGGGCGGATTTTATTTTATAAACTTTAATGGTTGGCCAAGCTTATTGCTTATTATTATGGCTATCGCCATTTATGCCATGTCACTGGCGCCGGTAACATGGGTGGTATTGTCAGAAATATTCCCAAATAAGGTAAGGGGGGTGGCCATGTCAATTTCAACCCTTTCCCTGTGGATATCATCATCGCTGCTGGTATTAACATTTCCATATCTTAATAAGATACTTCATACATCAGGCACCTTTTGGGTTTATGGTGGGATTTGCCTGGCAGGATTTGTTTTCATTTTTAGAAAACTCCCTGAAACAAAAAATAAAACCCTGGAAGAGATTGAAGAAATTTTACTAAGAAATTAAAAATGAATAGAGTACATATTTGGCAAGAGAAAGTAATTATCCCAACGTACACCATAGGAGAACCTGAAAAAAACCCCGTTTTCATTGAAAAAAGAGTTTACCAGGGAAGCAGTGGTTCTGTTTATCCCTACCCGGTTATTGAGAAAATAAACGACGAAAAAGTCAATAAGGAATACAACGCTGTTTACCTGGAAAATGATTTTGTTAAAATCATGGTCCTCCCGGAATTCGGAGGCAGGGTACAAATGGCTTATGATAAGACTAAACAAAGACATTTTATTTATTATAACCAGGTGATAAAACCGGCACTTGTGGGGCTAACAGGCCCGTGGATTTCCGGGGGGATTGAGTTTAACTGGCCACAACACCATCGCCCCACTACTTTTGACCCTGTGGATTATCATTTAGAGGAAAACGAAGATGGAAGCGCCACCGTTTGGTGCAGCGAGCTGGAAAGGATGTTTCGTACAAAAGGAATGGCAGGCTTTACCCTGTATCCTGAAAAGTCATACCTGGAAATCAAGGCAAAGCTGTATAACCGAACGCCATTTCCCCAAACATTTTTATGGTGGGCTAACCCTGCCGTAAAAGTAAACGATCACTATCAGTCGGTCTTTCCTCCCGATGTACATGCAGTATATGATCATGGGAAAAGGGACATCTCAGAGTTTCCAATTGCAAAGGGCAAATATTATAAAGTTGACTACTCGCCCGGTACCGATATTTCACGATATACAAACATTCCGGTGCCCACATCCTATATGGCGGAAGCTTCTAAATATGATTTTGTCGGGGCTTATGAAAACGATACAAAGGGGGGTATGCTTCACGTTGCAGACCACCATGTATCTCCGGGCAAAAAACAATGGACATGGGGCAATGGGGATTTTGGGCACGCGTGGGACAGGAATCTGACAGATGAAGACGGCCCGTATATCGAAATAATGTGCGGCGTATATACAGATAATCAACCTGATTTTTCCTGGATTATGCCTCACGAGCAGAGGGAGTTCGTCGAGTACTTTATGCCCTATCGCGATTTGGGAGTAGTAAAAAATGCTACAAAAAATGCAATGGTCTACCTGGATTTTATTGAGAAAAAAGTAATTGTAAAATCTTATACTACGGGTATTTACCCCAATTGCCAGGTTAAATTAGTAAGTGACGGCAAGATTATTTTTAAAGATACGTACGATGCTTCACCAAATAATTCATATAATAAAGTGTTGGATTTATTGCATGGGATAAATCCTGCATCTCTTAAAGTCATAATTTCGGATGAACATAATAATGAACTGGTTTCATGGCAGTTTGAAGACGATCACAAAAAGGAAATTCAAGAACCGGCAAAGCCCGCTAAAGAACCTGAAGACATTGATTTTAACGAGGAATTGTACCTGACAGGGCTTCATATAGAACAGTACCGACACGCCACATACAACGCAACAGATTATTATCTGGAAGCACTAAAGCGCGATCCTGATGACGTGAAGAGCAACAATGCTATGGGGCTATGGCTATTAAAACGGGCAAAATTTAAAGATGCTGAAAAACACTTTCGACAAGCGATCAGGAGGTTAACCGCGAAAAACCCGAACCCGTACGATGGTGAACCCTTCTTTAACTTAGGGCTGTGCTTGAAATATCAGGATAAATTGGACGAAGCATTCGATGCATTTTATAAAGCCGCATGGAATGCATCCTTGCAAAATACCGCTTACTTTAATCTGGCACAAATTAGCGCAGGTAATGGTAATTGGAAGGCAGCCTTTGAACATATTGACGAATCCCTGTCCAGGAATACACGAGACCAAAAAGCCCTTCATTTAAAAATAATCATTCTGAGAAAATTGGGGAGGGAATCAGAAGCATTCAAAATGACAGATGAAGTTTTAAAAAATGATGCGTTTAATTTTGGGGCGTTATATGAAAAATATCTTATCAGTAACTCAAAAGAAACCAAAGAACACCTGGATATACTCTTTCGAAAGAACATACACAACTATATAGAATATTGTCTTGATTATGCCGCAGCCGGATTATACGAAGAAGCGATAGGATTATTACAGTGCGGATTGGATGCTACTGAATCTCAATACCCCCTGACCTTCTATTATTTAGGCTGGCTTTTCTCAAACACAGGGGATTCTGCAGCTGCGCTTGAACAATTTAACAAAGGTGCATTGGCAAATCCTGCTTATTGCTTTCCAAACCAAATTGAGTCTGTCATCGCATTAGAATGCGCCATACAGGCAAATCGTTCAGATGCGAAAGCCTTTTATTATTTAGGAAACTTTTGGTACCATGCCAGACAATACCAGGAAGCGCTTAGTTGCTGGGAAAATTCGGTGACACTTGACAATACATTTCCAACCGTTTACCGAAACCTGGCGCTTGGTTATTTTAATAAGATGGGAGAAGGGCAAAAAGCACAGCACAATCTGGAAAAAGCTTTCTCATTAAACCCCAAAGATTCCAGAATCTTCATGGAATTGGATCAATTGTATAAACGCATGAATAAAAGTATACAATATCGGGTGGAAATGATGGAAAACAACATTGACCTTGTTGAACAACGAGACGATGTATATTTAGAGCGGGTTACTTTGTACAATACGCTTGGGGAATACAGGAAAGCTTATGAATTATTAAAACAACGAAAGTTTCATCCCTGGGAAGGGGGCGAAGGAAAAGTTACCGGCCAATATGTAATTTGCCTGGTTGAACTGGCAAAAAAGTCGATCAGGAATGAAGAATACGATGTTGCATTAGACTTTTTACGACAAGCTATGGATTACCCTTATAATCTGGGCGAGGGGAAACTCTGCCTTGCCAGTGAAAACGATATTTACTATTGGATGGGGATTTCCCTAGGGAAAATGGGCAATTTAAAAGAAGCTAAATCAATGTGGCAAAAAGCATCAGAAGGCATAGACGAGCCTTCGGCGGCCCTGTTTTATAACGATCAGCCGCCAGATAAAATTTTTTATCAGGGCCTGGCCTTGATAAAATTAGAACAAGCGGAAAAAGCGGTCAACAAGTTTGAGAAACTGATAAAATATGGTGAAACACATATCAATGACAAGGTTAAAATTGACTATTTCGCCGTATCCCTCCCTAATTTAATGATTTGGGAGGAAGATCTGGACATCAGAAACAAAATCCATTGTCAGTATTTAATAGGGCTGGGTTATCTTGGCCTGAAGAATTTCAGCGAAGCCGAAAAAGCATTCAACAAAGTTTTAGAGCTTGATAAATCTCACTTAGGTGCAAAATTGCACTATAACATGATGAACGAAAAATTAGTATTTTTGTCATAAATCAGGATTAACTATGAAACATTTAAAAATAACAAAAAATTTGCATTTACTTGCTGCTTTGATGGTGGCATGTAATATAAGCATGACCGGCCAGACAATACAAAACGATGTCTTTTGGAAAGATACGGACGACAACCCAATCTATTCCCAGGGCGGTGGTGTGCTGAAAGTGGACAGTACCTATTATTGGTACGGTGTAAGGTATAGTGGTGCCGATGATTATTACAACAACCCGGGCGCAGGAAAGAATAGTGGTTCCCAATTTAATACGATGACCTGTTATTCTTCTACCGACCTTGCAAATTGGAAGTTTGAAGGGGACGTGTTGACTACCGCTGACGGTTTAGGCGGTTGGGTTGGCCGTGCTGGTTGCGCGTATAACGACTCAACAGGAAAATATGTGTTGATTGCCCAAAATTACCCGGGCCTCATGTTTGCCACCAGCGACACGCCTACAGGCCCGTTCACCGTGGCAGCCAGTCAGTCGACCATCGATAACGTGGTTAACAATATGACCGGGGACCAATCGGTATTTACGGATGACGACGGGCAGGCTTATCTGGCATACTGCAACGTGGATGGAAGGTCACACCAGTATATTTCGCGGTTACGTCCTTCTGATTATCTTTATGTAGAACCAGCCGTGGAAATATACAACGGGAGCGGACGTGAAGGGAACGTCATGTTTAAACATGATAGCACCTATTATTTCATTTCATCCGACCTGCATGGCTGGAATACCTCCCAAACATATTGCGTCACGGCAACAAACATTATGGGACCTTATTCGGATGAGTTTGTGATTGAAGGCACACAGGATGATTACTCGCATGTGACACAGAGCGGCCTGGCAGTAACGGTGAATGGCACATCCGGATCGTTTGTGATATTTGGCGGTGACCGATGGGCCGACTTTGCAGGAAATGGCGTTGGTTACAATCAATGGTGCCCTATTACCTTCGATGGGGA
Source organism: uncultured Bacteroidales bacterium (assembly GCA_963781805.1). Lineage (GTDB taxonomy): Bacteria > Bacteroidota > Bacteroidia > Bacteroidales > UBA10428 > JAFGPL01. The sequence goes on along the minus strand of CAWAHF010000004.1, from coordinate 1,011,761 downwards.
TAAACCAATCTTTCATTCACTCAGTCAATGGAACATCAACGCCGCTGAAGGAACATGGTCGGTAGGTAGCGGAAACAATTATGTATTGAACCCAAACATTGAGGCCGACCGGGTTTCCGTAGAAAACAATCTGACAGGATGGACCAACAGCGGCAGTGCAACCGGCAATACCATTGGCAGCCATGAGCCGGGACGTTGGGCTTTGTCACAATCAGATACCTTACCCTATAAAGATACCGTATATCAAAACATTTCACTGCCCAATGACACATTCAGGCTCACAGCATGGGTCAAGAGCAGCGGCGGACAGAATACCGCAATAATCTATGCCAAAAACTTTGGCGGAAGTGAAATGGATTATTCAATCAACAGTTCAATTGGCAATTGGACGCTAATTAGTATTCCTGATATCATTGTAACCAATGGGTCAATACAGGTCGGGGTATATTCGGATGCGAATGGTGGAAACTGGGTAAACGTTGATGATTTCAACCTGGTGTTGGCAAGCGAACCTTTTTGTGAACCGACAATGATTGACCCAAATGTTCAAATTAACGGAGGGGAATGGATTGATACCACAACCGTCGAAGTAAGTGTAGGTGATACTATTACGATTAGTCCCCAAGCTCCATCCGGTAGTTCATGGATATGGAACGGCCCAAGTGGTTTCACTGCAAACACTCGGGAAATTACAATAAGCAACATCCAAAACTATCAGGGAGGTGATTATGTTGTCGCTTACGCAAATGACTGTGGAACAAATAGTTACACTACATTTAATGTTGTAGTGGCCAGTCAGGGTGCAACATCACTCACAATCCAGGAAAATGAATTGGGTTTCTGCGGTTTAGACGGTACAATTGACAATAATAATCCGGGATATTCCGGGGATGGTTTTGCCAATACGCCAAATGAATCCGGCACGGGTGTAAATTATAAAATTAGTTTCTTTGAAGACGGAACATACCCAATTATTTTCAGGTATGCCAATGGAGGAGGCAGTAACAGGCCCGGAAAACTTTTGATAAACGGTTTAACCGCTATTCAAACTATAAATTTTCCGGCGACAGGAACCTGGACTAACTGGGCAACCGCATCGGCAAGTATAAGTGTAAATGCCGGAACCTATGACATACGTCTCGAAGCCACGGGCAATGATGGTTTAGGAAACATTGATTACATGGAGATCGAGGGAACTGCGTTAGCAGGAGATAGCTGCAATGCCATAACTACTCCCATAAATATCAGTTCGATCCCGAAAAGGGAAACCGACCTGAACATTACGTGTTATCCTGTTCCTGTAAAGGATGAGCTCAACCTGATATTTAGCAAGGACCTTACAGAATCTGTAAATGTAATGTTATTTAATACCATTGGGGAAATGCAATACTGCGAAAGCCTGAACAAAGGGCAATACCATACCATAAACATGAAAGGTTTCCCTCATGGTTTATACCTTATCAGGATAACCGGACAAAATATAAATTTCACCAAACAAATTATTAAATAGTGCTATTTAGAAAAGGGATTATACTGCCTGTAGCATCCATATTACGACCTCTTTTTGGGCAAGCCTTTATAACTCAAGCTTATTTTTGGTTATAGGCAAATACCCCCAACGAAGTGGAATGATTGTTTGAAGAATAACATGAAACAGGTTAACTTATGAATAATTGTAATTCACAACAAATACAATAAAAATAGGTATCTATTTCATCAAGTAGAGCTGTTGACAGGGAGATTATTGACAAACAGTTTACAGTGGTGTTGTTTTTATTTTAATTTAGGGTTTTAAAGGGCTGTCTATTAAATTAGATAGTCTTTTCATATAACATATTTATTCGGCCGAACCTTACCCGGGAAGTAAAATCTTTTCATATTTGTCCGATATGTACTTTTCTCAAATTACCTGATATGGTATGTTTACAAATAGTAAATTATTTTAATATATAGGTATTAATGTGATTTAATCTATGAGTTGTAATTAAAAAAATTTAAGGGAAGATGAAAAGCAGGATATTATTGGGTATATTAGGAATATTCATTGCAATTAACCTGAATGTAAGAGGTGCATATACCATAACAGACACAATTTTTGACAGGTATGCAGACACTACGTTCGCATTTGGTGCAGATATTAGTTGGGGTGGATCAAATTTAAAAGATAAAAATGGAGTTCCGAAAGATTTATTGACCATTTTAAAAGAACAAGGGTTGAATGCTGTGCGGTTCAGGGTATGGTACCCGGCAGATGGCGCCAATGGTAAAAACCAGGTGGTCAGAGAAGCAAAAGAAGCTCACGATAGGGGATTTAAGGTAATGTTAGATTTTCATTACAGCGATACATGGGCCGATCCTGGCAACCAAAATATACCTTCAGCATGGGCAGGTCATTCTACTGAACAATTAATTCAGGATGTTTACGATCATACATATGATGTTTTAGACACATTGGTAAAGGCTGGTGTTACCCCGGCATGGGTACAAATTGGTAATGAAACAAAGAGGGGGATGCTTTGGCCTAATGGTAAAACGGATGTTGCAGGCGGAATGGATAATTTTGCAGAAATGATCAAGAGTGGTTATAAAGCCATAAAGGATATTGACACAAATATTCAGGCAATAGTCCATTTACCCGATGCTGATGAGAACAGTTTATACAGAAGCATGTTTGATGCGCTAAAAAGCCGTGGGGTAAAATGGGATATCATCGGAATGTCAGCCTATCCCCGGTGGGCACATTTAGATTGGGAAACAGAAATTAATATGTCGGTAGCTAATATGAAAGATATGATTGAAAGGTATGATACAAAAGTCATGGTGGTTGAAACCGGACATTACTGGTATGAGCCTTATATTTCGAATAATTTTATGGTGGAATTAATGGATACCATGATGACATTTGGCGGATTAGGCTGTTTCTGGTGGGAACCTCAATCTGTGTTTGGGTATGATTTAACAGCCTGGGATCCTGCAACAAGGCAACCTACCATAGCTATGGATGCATTTCTGGGTATTAAATATACAGATCCTTCCACATTTATTGAGGTATCTATTGACGAACCTGTCGATAACGCAATTTATGACCTTGACCAACCTATTAATTTGGCAGCCAGCGCCAGTCATTTAAATGGGCAAATTGACAAGGTTGCTTTTTATGTCAATGAAAACCAGGTTGCTGAAGTTACAACCGAACCATACATTTATGAGATGCCCAATCCCGGAACAGGAATTTATAGTATATATGCGGTGGCTACAGATAGTAATGATATTGAGGCTGTTTCAGAAACAATAACCGTCCAGGTTGGTTCTGTCGCAATTTTTCAGGAAAATGCGGATGGTTACTGTGGCATCACTAATAATGCCGGTTCTGTTGATACAGACCACATCAATTATACTGGTGATGGGTTTATTAACACAGACAACGCAATAGGAAGTACAGTAAACTGGACCGTTAATTTTAAGGTAACAGGAACATATAATATCCAATTTCGTTACGCATCTGTTTCAAATCGGCCCGGTACAGTAAAAATAAATGGAGAAACGATTGGTACGGCTGCCTTTGCATCTACCGGTTCATGGGATGAATGGGACTTTTCTTCCTTAAATTATACAGTTACCGATACAGGGGATGTGCCGATATCTGTGTCTGCTACTAATGCCGAAGGCTTACCCAATATTGATTACATAAGTATTACTACTTTGGAAAGTGCCAATAAAGCTGTGGCTTCAACTGAATGCCTTGTACAACCAGGTACGACTTCAATCCTTATCAAAGATAAACTTAACAGGTTTACAATGTATCCGGTGCCTGTACGCAATAATCTCGTAATAACATCCTCTGTGAAACTTGAGAAAATACAAATTTATAGGATAGATGGTACATTGGTGAAATCAATAACCAATGTCAATAGCTACCAAGTAGAAATTCCCTGCATCGACCTAACCTCCGGGTTATATATAATCCAAACAACTGTAGGGAAGGAAACTTATGTTAATAAATTTAATATTTTAAAGTAACGGATATTTTTTAATAAATTAACCCTAACCGAAAAGTTGGGGCTGACAATTCACTGGTGTCCAAACAAGGATACGGATATAACCATTGCCTGTTCCGACTTGACGGGAAGGGTTCCATGTCTTTAAAAGCATGAAATTAGATTGTTGTAAAATAATTATCTGAAATATTAATTCTCAACCTCATTACCTGCTTCAGAAAAGCTGCATTCCATTACACCAATATTTCCAATAAACTAGGAAAATTTCCCTGTTAAGTTTAGACGTTTCCAGGGATTGCTAAGCTCACGTATTACATATATTAAGAAATGCTTTCCTGTAATTTTTAGATAACATGAAATGCTTTGAAAACTAATAAACCAACAAAAAATGGATATCATGCATATTGGTAAATTTATTTTCTTTTTTGTCCAATATGTACTTTTCTCAATTGAGTCCGTGTATTAGATTTGGAGGAATTAAACTACAAACAATTTTAAACTAAAATTATGAAAAATCATTTACTGTTATTTTTAATGCTGTTTTTCACATGCAGTGTTTTTTCACAACAAATTACCGTGAAAGGTAAGGTAGTTGATGAAAACAATGTTGGATTACCGGGAGCCACTGTCCTGATTAAAGGTACTACAACCGGAGCAGTTACAGATGTTGATGGTAATTTTGAGATATCGGTCTCAGATACATCAGATGTCTTAATAATTTCTTTTGTCGGTTATCTTTCGAAGGAAATTAGCTTAGGTAATCAAACTGAGATTAATGTTTCCCTTTCACCGGACATTGCGAGTCTGGAAGAAGTTGTTGTAATTGGTTATGGTCAGGTCAAAAAAGAAGATCTTACAGGTTCAGTTTCCGTATTGGGGAACAAGGATTTTAATCAGGGGGTTACGAATTCACCACAGGAATTGATGATGGGACGGATTCCGGGAGTTGTTGTTACAAGCAATAACGGCAGGCCAGGTGCGGGAAGTACTATTCGTATTAGGGGAGGATCATCGCTGGGAGGGGCGACTAACGACCCGCTTATCGTAATAGACGGCTTTCCGGTTGATGATGGAGGCATAGCCGGGATTTCCAATCCTCTGAACACATTGAATCCAAATGATATTGAATCAATTACCGTACTTAAAGATGCTTCCGCAGCGGCTATTTACGGATCAAGGGCATCTAATGGAGTAATCATTATCACTACAAAAAAAGGAACCAAAGGAAAGCTGAAGGTTGGATTTAATACTGATTTTACCCTAAGTACTCCCATTGCGTTTGTAGACGTTTTGAACGGAAATGAATACCGGACATTGATCAACGAACGGATTGCTGCCGGAAAAGCAGGTTTGGATGCAACAATAGCATCAAGATTGGGAAATGAGAATACAGATTGGCAGGACCTGATTTACAGAAACGGAACTGAAACGAACGATAATTTAACCCTTACCGGTAGTATTAAAAAAATTCCTTTCCGGGCTTCCTATGGTTATAACAATGAGCAGGGAATAGTAGAAACTACAAAAGCATCAAGACATTCGCTTTCACTCAATCTTAACCCCAGTTTTCTGGATGATCATTTAAAAATTGATTTGAATGCAATAGGTACAAAGGCACATTCAGTGTTTGGCTCTGCTGAAAATATTGCCGCACATGTTCAGGGCGCTATTGCCCATGCCGTGGAATTTGATCCTACACAGCCCGTATATAATGGAAACACAATATACAAGGGCTACTTTCAGTGGACAGAGTCAAACCTACCTAATGGCACCATGGATCCGGAAGGCACAGCTACTACTTTTATTGAAAACCCTTTAGCCCAGTTAAAACTTAATGATAATGCAGGAGATGTAAACCGGTTCATTGGAAATATTCATTTGGAATATAAGCTGCATTTTCTCCCTGATCTCAAAGCTAATGTGAATTTAGGCATAGATAAGAGCGGATCTGAAGGGCATAATAATGCTCTTCCGGGAGAAACATATAATATAAGGACTTTTGGGGACGCTAATGGAAGTATAAATGAATATACTGCTAATAGGTCATCAGAGCTGTTGGATGCCTATTTAAATTATACCAAGGAGATAGGCGAAAGTAATTTTAATGTTACTGTTGGTTACTCTTATCAACATTGGAGACGCGGAAGAACCGATTTTAACAGAAACACTGCAGGAACAGTAGTTAATCTGGATACCAGGTACTATAAAGAAAGCCCTACTGCTACAGATTCAGTTGAAACTGACAATCCAAACGAAAATTTTTTAATTTCTACCTATGGACGTTTAATTTATACGCTAAAAGACAGGTATATATTAACAGCCACTTTAAGACAAGATGGATCATCCCGGTTCGTGGGCGATAATAAATTTGGTTTATTTCCTTCTATGGCACTAGCCTGGAAAATTAAAGATGAATCATTTTTATCAGGCATCCGAGCCATATCACAAATGAAATTAAGATTTGGATACGGGGTGACCGGGCAGCAAGGTCTGGATCCCAGTAATCCAAATGTTTCAGATGCCTATTATCCGGCTTTAGCCAAATATGGATTGGGCGAAGGATATTCAAATTACCCGATTGGCCCGGGAGGCGCATTTGTCAGGATCCGCCGCCCGGAACCATATGATGCAAATTTAAAGTGGGAAGAAACGACTACATATAATATCGGACTGGATTTTGGTTTCTGGAATAATAAACTTACCGGTACTATCGATATATATAAGAGAGAAACAAAAGATCTTCTGAACCTTGTTCCGGTAGCAGACGGTAGTAATTTTGGCAATTATATTCTTACGAATGTTGGTGATATGAAAATAAAAGGATATGAATTATCACTTACCTACAGACCTGTATCAACACAAAATTTTAACTGGAGCTTTGGCGCAAATTTGTCATACAATGAAAGAGAAATCACAAAACTTTATCAAACTGAAAACACTTCCAGTGCTGGAGTCGAAACAGGAAACCAGGTTGCAACTGGCGGGCTGGGCACCTTTGTACAGATTCATTCTGTTGGGTTTGAACCCAATGCATTTTTTACATTCCAGCAAGTATATGATGAAAACGGAGCCCCAATAGAAGGTGTTTATGTTGATCGTACGGGAGAAGGAGGAGTCATAACCAACAATATCTTTAACAGATATCATAACCACAGCCCAGATCCGGCTTATCTTATAGGTTTATATTCAAGAATGAATTATAAAAATCTTGATTTTTCTTTCTCAGGAAGAATTAGTCTTGGAAACTATAACTATAATAACCTTCAGGCTTTTCCCCTTCAAGGATTGTATGCCAATGGTACTTATTTTGTTAACGTGCCTAAACAAGCTTTGGAAATTGGATTTGAGAATGCTCAGCCTTATTCTGATATATACGTACAAAATGGTTCATTTTTCAAAATGGATAACATTTCAGTGGGATATACTTTTAAAAACGTTGTGAAAGAGATCAGTCCAAGGATTGCTTTTACCGTGGTAAATGCCTTTATAATAACCAATTATGAAGGCCTGGACCCTGAAGTTCAGGGAGGGGTTGACAACAACCAGTATCCCCGGTCCCGTAAATACATGATAAGCCTTGATTTTAATTTCTAACAAAAAGAAACATGAAAATGAAAAATAACATATTTAAAATATCATTGACTATATCATTCATTTTAATTTTATTCAATGGATGTTATAAAGATTTGGATGTTGCTCCTATCAATCCAAATGTAATAAGTTCTGAAAATGTTTATCAAACCCCTGATGATTATTTGGGCGGTTTGGCAAAATGCTATACGAGTTTGTTGTTGAGCGGACGGATTGGGCCGAACGGAGATGCTGATTTTCAGGGGTTCGATGAAGGCTTTTCCACCTATATGAGATCCTGGTGGAACGCGCAGCAAATATCATCTGATGAGACTGTATCCAGAGGGGATATTGCCGCCGGTTTGCCCGAATTTAATTTTCATACCTGGGGTGTTACCAATTCTTATTTAAGTATCCTTCATTCCAGGGTTATATATTTTGCGGTTACCTGTAACGAATTTATTAGATTAGCACACGGCAGCGGTTTTCCCGATGTAGATAATATGATACCGGAAGCAAGGTTTCTTAGGGCTATGGCATACTGGCATGCCCTGGATTTATTCGGGACTGCGCCTTTTGTAACTGAAAATGATTTACCCGGTGCCTTTTTCCCGGAACGTGCAGATAGCTTACAATTATTTGAATACATTGAAAATGAATTGATTGACATTACTACCGGAGGCCAGGAATCAGAAGTGCTTCAGGATGCACCTTTCATCTATGGAAGGGCAAATAAAGTTACAGCCTACATGCTTTTGGCAAAATTATATATGAATGCCGAAGCTTATGTCAAACAAGATCATTATGCAGATGCTTTAGCTGCACTTGAAAAAGTAATTGCCGGGCCTTATACATTGGCAGTAGATCAACGTCAGAATTTTGTTGCTGATAATAATAAAAGTCCTGAAATAATTTTTCCTTTAATATTTGATGGTGCCCATACACAGTCGTGGGGAGGGACATCTTATTTAATTGCAGGCGCATTAGGCGGTGGTTCCATACCGGCGCATGACACCGTTGGGCTTAATGCTCAATGGGGTATCAACAGGTGCCTGCCTACCTTGGTTAACCTTTTTGAAAGTGGTGATAAAAGAGCACTTTTCTGGTCAGACGGCCAAAGCCTGGAAATCAATGACCCGTCAATATTTACAGATGGTTACATGGCAATCAAATTTTCTAACAAAAAATTGGATGGCAGCTTTTCAGACTCAGATCAGGGAACTCATCCGGACACAGATTTTCCGATGTTTCGATTGGCAGATGCATATTTACTCTATGCAGAAGCCGTTGTGAGAGGCGGAGGAGGTTCTATGGATAATGCTGTGAAATATGTTAATGACTTACGCTTAAGAGCCAACGCTAGTACGATTAATCAAAGTGGGTTGACCCTTGATTTCCTTATGGATGAAAGATCACGCGAACTTTTCTGGGAAGGTCATAGAAGAACTGATTTAATCAGGTTCGGAAAATTTTCAAGTGGCACTTATGTATGGCCTTGGAAAGGCGGTGTGAAAGAAGGAAAACCAACAGAGTCTTTCCGGGACAGATATCCCGTTCCGGCTACCCAAATAAATGCAAACCCAAATCTTATTCAAAATGCAGGTTATTAAAATCGAAAATATGAAAAACTTAATAAAATCAAGTTTATTAATTCTACTGTTAATCTTCACATTTTCGTGTGAAAAAGATATTGTAGAAAAAGTGACATTAGACATATCTAAAGTTACCGGAGGTACGATTGCAAATCTATCAAAGTCTTCTTATGAATTAACTTATGCAGAAGCAAATAACAATTTTGAGAAGATTTCCTGGGATTCTACTGATTATGGATATAAGACATCCATTACATACATCCTGGAGATAGCACTTGAAGGTGATAATTTTAAAAACACTGTGGAATTGGCAACTACTACAGAATTATTTGCGGAAATTAACATAGAAAAGCTTAACAATGTATTGGTAGACAATTTTGCACAAACACCTGAAGAACCAGCCACGGTGCAGTTCAGAGTAGTGTCAACGATAGTAGCTGTAGATCTTGACAGTGCTTATTCAGCACCAATTACAATTGAATTAACCCCGTACAATCCTGATATTCCTCCAATTTATCTTATAGGTGGCTCACAGGATTGGAATGTAGACAATGCTATAGCTTTGGCAAGTGTTTCACCCTTGGTATATTCAGGATTTGCTGAACTTGAACCGGATTCATTATTTAGGTTTTTTGAAACAAAAGATATGGAAAGTGATGTGCAATGGGGATATTCATTCTTTACAGGAGTACCGAGCGAACTGATTGCTAGTGGAGATGAAGCTGATAATTTTAAATTTGTTGATACAGCAAAAGCTACATATGCAATTACTGTCGATTTGAATGCAAAAACCTTAGTCATTGAAAAGCAGTTATATCCTTCTACCTTGTATGTCATTGGTGATGATCAGGGTTGGAACCTTGACGATCCTTTGGCCATGAGACATAAAGGTGGAGGTGTATTTGAAGCCATTGAAACATTGACCAAGGATAATAAGTGGAGATTATTTGAATCGGCTTCATGGGGTGCAAACCAATATGATTACAACTATTTTAGCGATGGTTCTATTGATGAACTGCTGATTTTGGATGAATCTGGAAGTGATCCTAATTTCCAATTTACCGGAGAAACAGGTATTTATAAAATAACTGTATCAATGCTTGATAAAACCATTAAATTGGAACCTGCAGAAATGCCTACAATGTACCGTGTAGGTGGATTTAACAGTTGGACCTTTGGTGAGTCAATGACATGGATAAGAGGAGAAAAATTTACTGAAACATCAGATCTTGTTATAGATACGGAATGGCGTTTATTCCCGGAATCCGGTAACTGGGGAAATACGGTTGATTATACTGCATTTAAAGATGTTCCAACAGATCTTTGGAGTGGGCCTAATGGCGGAGACAAAAATTTCTTAGATAAGGTATCTGGAACCTATACGATAACAATTGATGTTGTTCAAGGTATAATTACAGGAGAACCTCAGTAAAATAAATAGTTAGTAGTTATATATTTTTGAGTTGAAGCTTCCCTGAAAACAGGGAAGCTTTATTTTTAGATTTTGTTAATGGAAATCTATATGAGAGTGAATAATGAACAATATTTTCCAACTAAATTCTGTAAATTATGGCAAAAAATGACGGTGTTCGTCCAATGGTTGCCCTTGACGGAAAAAGAATCATTCCGTTTCGCAATGATGCTGACAATTTCAGGCTGAAAGCCTAATAAAGAAATATTCTTTTTACGTAGATTCGGCGAATGATGACCTAGTCAATCCAAACAAGCCGACCACCCTAACCCTATTTTCCAATGGATGGATGGCAGTTCCCGGCCTCACAACTGACCTGTTTGTCCTGACAACGGATGAATCCGCTGGTTCTCCAATTCACATCGTACACACATCCGACCTTTTTTCTATCTTCAGACATTAGTATTGCGTTATAAGTCGAACAAATTCAATTGATTATAGATATCTTTGATTTCATCGTTCTTTGAAAAATTTGTAAGTAGCTCATTTATTGGCGTTTTATCAAATACAGAAACACTTAAAATTTGTGTGATTTCGTATAAAGAAAGATCTCTTTTTAATTGTTTTTTGCATAAGCAATCAGCAAGTAAGTGCAGACAGCTATCCAAATTTGAGTTTTAACTGCATTTGAAGGAGTCTCCCAGAAGGGTTTTACTCTCAGATGTTGCTTAATCCACTTGAAGAATAATTCAATCTGCCACCGACTTATGTATAGCATTGCTATCGTAAATGCATCAACCTCAAAATTATTAGTCAGGAAAACAATTGTTTGCAGATTTTCGGCATCATAAAATTTTCGTTCCAAGCCTCCCAGATGAAGGTAAAATCAGGCTTTACCTTCGGTGAGCTCTCTCGCCTGTTTCAGGCGAGTTCGGTTCAGCCTGATGATTTGTAAAACCGTTCTTTTCGCTCTGAAAATCAGCTTTCTTGTTTGGAAGGAAAGCCTGAAAGCCTGACAATAAGGCAAGGAATGTTGAAATGCCCTTTCGCATCGCTGATGATGCCCTTCTGCCGTAAATGGTGTCTTACCTCTATTATGTTCCTGTAATCTACGTTCAAGGTTGTCGGTTTGACCAGTATAATATTTATTTAGGATTTTACTATATAAAATGCAGGAATAATACATATTACCATAAAAAAGGGACAGATTTCTCTGCCCCTGAAATTAAATTAAAAAGTCGGCGCATCGTTTCCGATGGTCGGATTCGCCTGTTTCAGCAAAAAATGGATAATGGGAAAAAATAATTTCCCTGTCATCATCATTTTTATCAACAGGTTTTAAGCAAAAGAAATTTGTTATCAACAAATTGAAGTTTTTTATTGAAAAAACTTCAACGTCCACCAGGCGACCAAAGGTCGCCAACAGCCTGGCGGGAACCGCCAGCAACTGAACGTCAAAACAGGTCGTCCGAACGTCAGCGGTGGAGGGCGTTTTAACGCCATCGTCAGCCGTCAGGATGCGGGGAGCCGTCAAACCGATGGGTGATGTCGTCAGCTCGTTGAAAACGTCAGCATGTTGCAGCGTCAAAGGAGCAACGTCAGCGGAGGGAAAGGGATTTTCTTTCAGTCCTGCCTTGCCGTCAGGCAGGCTTTCAGGCTTGCCTTCCGAACAGGAAGGCTGATATTTCGGGCGAAACGAATTATTTTTCACATCATCAGGCTGCAAGCCTGATATATTCTTCCATCGGGGAAAGAAAACAGATAAAAAACCGGGTATTCCTTTCAGAATCAAATGAGGAAAAGACCTTTCGGCGGTATCCGCCGTGATAGTTGAGCCCCGTGCCGGGGCTTCTTTGGGGCGCTCTTTTGTTTTCGGATTTTACCATGGGGAAATAGGTTTTTTGGCGGATTTTTTGTTTTGTGAGGTGGCGTTTTGCTCTTTTGCAAAAGTTAGTGCATCCCGAAGGGTGCGTGCTTTTGCAAATGTGCAAAACCAGGGCAGGACAAAAAATATGACAAAAAAACTATGCGGGGTGGGTTTTATATAATCTCATCCAACTTCCAAAAATGCTTTGTCAAAACATAGGATGTATTTTTGATATTTGCAATCTGAAAAGACTAAATCAAACAATCATTCTATAACTTTTAATGAGAAAGCCCAAGAATACTACATTTTATAGGAATCCTTTATGTATTATTTTCTTACTTACTTGACCGCCAAAGCTTGTTTGAAACTCTCCAACGCTCATTCGATAAATGCCAAAGCAAGTTTGTAACTCGCTATTGCTTAATATATAAACGCCAAAGAAAGTTCCATACTATCCAAAGCATTATTTATAAATGCTATCGTAAATTATATAAATGCTATTGGAAGTTTTAAAGTCGCCAAAGCTTATTTGATAAATTGCTTAGGGGGTTTTACAAATGAGGATACAACTTTTAATTTTGCAGTGATGGAATAAAAAAAAGGGCTTGCGCCCTTTTTTTTAGATTTTGTATCTTTTAAACTCTAAGCCCGAAATCTGATGATATTGGGGGCTTGATGCACCAAAGAGGGACTTTACATAAGCTTTCACGTTCAATGCTTTATCAACGAGGCCTGCACCATTGATATAGAGGATATTATTTCTAGCAATGCGGGCATTGCTTAAAGGGGTTGTGGCTGCAATTGCAGCATCATTCTTAGTCCTTAAATCCCCTAAGAGAGTGGTTAATGAAGCTACCTGTAATTCTGTTTCATTTGGGTTGTATTCCGGTATAGAGCCAAGCAGGTTAATTAATTTATCCAGGTTGTCTATACGGTTATCGAAGCTTAACTGTGAAGAAGATATTTCATTTACTTCTTTACCCTGCGCAATCAATTCCTGTTTTTCTTCTTCTGTAAGTTTGGAGGATGCCCTGCGGCCTTGTAATTTACGAACCAATGTTACTGCTTTATTTGTAATTTCAGCGGTTGGATTGGCTGCTTTGAGAGCGTTCATAACACGTGTGATTAGCTTGCTAAGTGGCTTAAAAGCCCCTTCACGTGCTGCAATTGTATTGTTGTATGCAGGTAAACTTGCATTTACCGAGTTAATCGAATTCTGGGAATCGGTTTGCATTGTAGTCAATGCTTCAATGATGATACCAGAATTTGAGGGATTGTAATCGGCACCATAGCCGATGCAAAAGGAAACTAATTTTCCAAAATTGGCCACGTTCTTTGCATGGCCGGTTTCGCTATTACTACTCATAATTTATAATTTTTGATTAATACATAACGATTATCACCTATGTAAACTCAAAAATCAGACCATTATTATTTAGAATTAGTTTAGAATTATTAATAATCGTTATAAAAAAGATATTAACGGATACACAAAAAAAAGTAAACCACCCTAAAAGGGCAGCTTACCAATTGAGAACGACAGCCACAAGAGCTGAATGGAGACCAACGGCACCGAACCACGAACGATATAGAACTGGAAACGAGCCTTACTGCAAGCGTAGGAGACCAGCCACCAGCCAGCCAACCTACAACGAAAAATACAATAAAACATAATGCCCTTGCGGACACAGGTTGGGGGCAAAAGGTGCAAGGGCAGACTAAAAAATACTACTTGAGGTACGAAAGTGGAGATTTTTTGAGGCTGGCGTAGCGAACCCTTGTCAGCTTTTGGAACCAGCCTGTAACTTTGGTGTTATGTTTTGGTGTATTTGTAACTCAGAACCAGATGTTACTTCAAGGTTTTTTTAAGGTCTATCGAATTTCAATTTATGATACTCCATTTAAAGTTACCATAAATGTGCTCCCTGCCCCGAAATCACTCTCAACGGTTATTTGTCCGCCCTGGGCCTCGATAAATTCTTTGCTTATGGCAAGACCAAGACCAGTGCCTTCTTTGTGCATTCCCGGAACCCGGAAATACCGGTCGAATATCTTGTCCTTATATTGGGGGGCAATACCCTGACCGGTATCTTTCACAGAAAATTTAATGAATTTGCCGATGTTTTCTACCGTCAAAAAGATTTTGGAATTTTCGTACGAGTAACGAATAGCATTTGAAATGAGATTGGTCAGTACCCATGCGGTTTTTTCCCTATCGGCAAGAACTTTAGGAACTTCGGGAGAACAGTCTATTTCGAAAGATACTTTTTTTTGTTCGGCCTGCACTTTATTGGCGTTGATTGCATATTGTAAAATATCCTTCGGATTGGCAGGCATGATATTCAATTGAATATTCCCGCTCTCCACCTGGGTCATATTCAGTAATTCGCCTGTAATATTTAAAAGCCGTTCGGCATCATCTTTAATACTGCTTACCAAATTTTTTTGTTCATCGTTCAACTGCCCTATTTTGTCGTTTTCCAACAATTGCAGGCTCATTTTAATAGATGATATAGGAGTTTTAAATTCGTGAGAGACTGTAGCAATAAAATTGGTTTTAGCAAAGTCGAGTTCTTTATATGAAGTTACATTTCGCAGCAGAATTACATGGCTGATAAGCTTTTTTTCCTGTGGACCTTTGGGTTCCAACGTTATATTTAAAATTTCTTTTTCAAAATAGCTTTCTTTCCCGTCGGCAAATATTTTTAAGGGTTCTTGCCTGTTCTTTCGTTTAGCCCCGAAAAGTTCCTGCAACAATTCACGTATCAAATCGTTGGTAATGGCAAGTTCCTCAGCGTTTTTGCCAACAAGCTGCCCTTTCTCCAATCCTGTTATTTTTCGTGCTTCATCATTTGCAAAAATGATTAACCTACTCTCATCCATGCCAATTACCGGTTCATTCATTTTTTCTATCAAGGCTTCCATTCTTTTAATGGACATCATTAACCGGGCGACATTGCTGTTATTGTATTCTTCCAGCTCTTCTGCCATTGTATTAAATGATTCTGCCAATTCTCCAAATTCATAATGTTTTTCAAAATGAACCCGTTGAGAGTAATTTTTAGCCGCAATCTGCCGGATACTTTCTGTCAGTTCGCTTATAGGATTGGCAATGTTACCGGGCAATCGAAGAAACAGTGCAAGTGCAATAACAAAACATAGAATTCCAGTAAATACTATCCAAAAAATAGCATCTTTTGCCTTCTCTTTGGCTAAAGTACTTTTTTCCTGAATAGCTGTCATATTCAGGTGCATAATGCGGTTTAAATCGTTTCTTATTTCAAAGGGGGCAAGCGAATCAGAACTATTTACCTTTAATTTACTGAAATGCGCTGCAAGGCTGTCTGTAAGTTCAGTTTCGCCAATTTCAGTAATGTTATTTTGTTGCTTTACCAGGTAATCTTCAAAAATTCCGGTTGATTTTTTGTCTTCCGGTAGCCCGTCCAACACTTTTAACATGTTCCTTGCATATTCAAGCGTTCTGTAATTGTCAACCAAAATATTTTCAGTAGCCGAAGCCAGGGAATTGATTTTTAAAATTCCCAGTATGCTCAGGATGATTATCAGGCTGAAAAGCGAGCCGAGGCCTAAAATCAGTTTCGTTTTAATTTTCATCTATGAAAGTATTGCAATGTCAATTTTATTTGATGATAGTTTTTTTAGCAAGTCATTAAAAATATTCGTTGCTAATATCAGTTTCAACAAGTTAATGTGCGGCCTGCCAATACAGACAGTAGTAACTTCGCGCTCAACAGCCTGCTCAATTATGGCTTTGGCTACATTATTACTATTTACCTTGATTATTTCGGCGCCCATTTCGGTGGCCAGTTTAAAATTGTTTATCAGGTGCCTTTGCTTGTCAAGGGCAATTTTGTCAGGACTTTCTTTGGGTGTTTGCACATACAGCACATACCATTTACTACTGTAGAAATTAGCAAGACGGGCTGTTTTACGAATAACAACTTTGGCGGTTTTTTCATTTGTACTGATACATCCCAGAAACCTTGCATGGAATTGTGGAATACTTTTGGGAACTTCCCTTTCCACTTTACGTTCTACCTGCGAGGCCACTTCCTTAAGCGCAAGTTGTCTTAACTGTAATAGATTTTCTGACTTAAAATAGTGTCCCAGGGCAGTCTCTATCTTGTCTTTGGTGTAAATTTTGCCTTCCTTGAGCCGGATAATAAGTTCATCAGCCGGAAAATCAATATTCACCACTTCGTCGGCCTCGTTCAGCACCATGTCCGGAATGCGTTCTTTTGTTTCAATACCGGTTATTTTCTTTACATCTTCATTCAAGCCTTCAATGTGCTGTATATTGATGGCGCTAATTACATTAATACCTGCGGAAATAACTTCAAGGACATCCTGCCAGCGTTTTTCATTTTTACTTCCGGGCATGTTGGTATGCGCCAGTTCGTCGATAATCACCACTTCAGGCCTTAAATTAAGTATTGCCTGTAAATCCATTTCTTCCAGTTCCCTGCTTTTGTAGAAAATCTTCCTGCGGGGGATTACCGGCAAACCGATAAGTTTTTTTTCAACATCTTCACGTCCGTGGGTTTCGATATACCCCAATTTCACATCAATGCCGTTGCGAAGTAAAATATGTGCTTCCTGCAACATACGGTAGGTTTTGCCAATACCGGCACTCATGCCAATATAGATTTTAAACTTACCCCGTCTTGATTTTTTAATCAAATCGAGGAAACGCTGGACATTGTGTTCTTTTTCTATCATGCAGGAAGAAATTAAGCAAAGTTAAAATAATTACAACCGATAAAGAATTGGCTATGTGGCATTTTTGAAGTTTCTTTATAATGAAAATCCGGCAACTATGAAGAACTGTTCAGCATGGGGATTCCAGATAACCGACCCAGTAACAGGAATTGAAAAACTATCTGTTATCTTAATTTCTTTCCATGTACTTAAACCAACATTGCAAATACCAAATTCGTCTTCATCTGAGTCCAGTGTATGCCAACCATTTCCGGCACCGGCAAAAATTTTAAAACCGGTAAATGTATACCCGGCTTCAAAATACAAATCACCGCCAACCGAACCCGCCCCTATAATATTCCCCTCAGTATCCATCTTATCGGATTTATTGAGGATATAATTGCCACTTAAGCTTAAATCACCAATGACAAATCCCAGGTTGGCCTCGAACGCATGGCTCGATGAATCACTGCCGAACGTGAAATACGGAGCACCAAAATAATAATCGGTTATTCCAATGCTTAAGCCGAAATCAAATGCATACGATGCATATATATCGGCTTCAGTATATCCATTTGCATCAAATGAACCCCATGAACCCAGTGTCAGACCTCCGGAAGTGAATTTTACGGATGGCTGGAAAGCAGGCCCCGTGCCAAATTTTGTTCCACGCCAGATATAATTACTGTAAAAATCTGCCCCTACACTAAACGAAGAATCCTTGTCTTCTTCCTGAGCTCTTAATTCTTGAAAGGGGATAAGAGTTACCATGAAAACCACTGAGATTATTATCAGTATATAATATGCTTTTTTCATCGCTTAATTATTTGAGAGGTTGTCTAAATCAAGATTTAATTTAAGTACATTAATTCTTTCTGTCCCAAATAGACCTAGCAAAGGTTTTTCGGTGTTCTTTTGAACAAGTTGGAGTAAAGTATTCTCAGAAAGCATACGGATTTTCGCAATCCTTTTTATCTGGACTTTGGCGGCCTGTACCGAGATATGAGGGTCTAACCCGCTACCGCTTGCGGTTACAAGGTCAGCCGGGATTTCTGCTTTATTGATTCCCGGATTATGAACCAGAAATGTATCAATACGTACCTGTACTTCGGAAAGGTATTCAGGGTTAGACGGGCCTTTATTGCTGCCGCCTGAACCCGCTGCATTGTAATCAACAGCGGATGGCCTTGACCAGAAATACTTATCCTGGGTAAATGACTGTCCTACATTTATATGCCAGGTTTTATCATCCTGTGTGATTGTCAGTCCTTTTCCCTTGTTAGGGGCCAGTTGGGCAATTCCGAGCATAATCAGGGTGTAAATGCCCATGAAGAAAACCATGCTTACCAGGGTAAGCCTTATTGCGGGTATTATATTCTTTTTCATCTTCTTAAATTTTAAAGTAATGTTGAAACAAACATATCAATCAGTTTAATCCCGATAAAGGGGACAATAATTCCGCCCAGACCATAAATAAATAAATTCCTGCGAAGCAATGCGCTTGCCCCGATAGGTTTATATGCGACCCCTTTCAGGGCGAGCGGAATGAGCAATGGAATGATAATGGCATTAAAGATGACTGCCGACAGAATGGCGCTTGCCGGACTGCCCAGGTGCATAATGTTTAATCCTTGTAAAGCCGGGATTGCAGCGATAAACAAAGCGGGGATTATGGCAAAGTATTTGGCCACATCATTTGCAATACTGAAAGTGGTCAACGCTCCCCTGGTCATCAGCAATTGCTTGCCGATTTCAACAATCTCGATAAGTTTGGTGGGGTCGTTGTCAAGGTCAACCATATTACCGGCTTCCTTTGCTGCCTGCGTACCGCTGTTCATAGCAACACCCACATCTGCCTGAGCAAGGGCGGGAGCATCGTTTGTACCATCGCCCATCATGGCAACCAGCCGTCCTTCGGCCTGCTCTTTTTTAATGTATTCCATCTTATCTTCGGGTTTAGCTTCGGCAATGAAGTCATCCACGCCCGCTTTTTCGGCGATATATTTTGCCGTAAGCGGGTTGTCGCCGGTTACCATTACCGTTTTCACACCCATTTTCCTTAATCGTTCGAAACGTTCGCTAATGCCGGTTTTTATAATGTCCTGTAACTCGATTACCCCCAATACTTTATTGTTTTCTATTACTACGAGTGGGGTTCCTCCATCTGAAGAAATTTTTGTTACAATCTCATCAAGTTCGCGAGGTAATTTATTTCCAGCATTTTCCACAAGGCTTTTAATGGCATCATACGCGCCTTTTTTGATACTGGTGTTGCCAAATTCAACTCCTGAACAACGTGTTTGTGCGGTAAACCGGATAAATCTGGGGTTATCGGGCGCAATGCTTTTAGGATCAATTCCAGACAATTCAACAATCGACTTACCCTCGGGCGTTTCGTCTGCTAATGAACTAAGAGCAGCCCGCTGAATCAAGTGTTGCTTTTCAGTACCATTTACCGTATGAAATTGTGTGGCTTTCCGGTTACCAATGGTAATGGTCCCGGTTTTATCCAACAGCAACACATCTATGTCTCCGGCAGTTTCGACTGCCTTACCTGATTTTGTAATCACTTTTGCACGAAGTGCCCTGTCCATGCCTGCAATGCCGATTGCCGAAAGCAAACCACCAATGGTTGTCGGAATCAGGCAAACAAACAATGCGATGAAAGCTGAAATGGTTATAGGTGTATTGGCATAGTCGGCAAAGGGCTTTAAAGTAACCGTCACAATAATAAAAACCAGCGTAAACCCTGCCAGTAATATTGTAAGAGCTATCTCATTGGGCGTTTTTTGCCTGGAAGCCCCTTCAACCAGGGCAATCATTTTATCCAAAAAGCTTTCGCCAGGTTGCGCGGTAACTTCAACTTTAATGCTATCTGAAAGTACTTTTGTCCCACCTGTAACCGAACTTTTGTCTCCACCAGCTTCACGTATTACGGGTGCACTTTCGCCGGTAATAGCGCTTTCATCAATGGTTGCCAATCCTTCGATTATTTCACCGTCGGTTGGAATGATATCCCCCGCTTCGCAGACAAAAACATCACCTTTCTTAAGTTCGGAAGATGAAATTGTTTTGCCGTTTTCCAGCTTTGCAGGTGTTTCTTCCCTTGTTTTACGCAGGCTGTTTGCCTGGGCTTTGCCCCTTGCTTCGGCTATTGCTTCGGCAAAATTGGCAAAGAGTAAAGTTATAAGCAGGAGAAGGAATATGGTGAAGTTGTAGCCAAAGCTTCCCTGGGAACTGTCACCAGTAAGCGTGAATAAGGTTACAACCAGCATGACAAGCGTGCCTATCTCAACGGTAAACATTACAGGGTTATGAAACATTTTCCTTGGGTCAAGTTTTACAAAGGATTCCCTGAAGGCTTCCTTAACCAGTTCCCTTTGAAACAAGGATGTATCTTGTGATTTCATTTTCAAATCTTATTTAGTTATTTATACAATGTGAAATATTCGGCAAACTGGCCAAGTGCAAGCGCCGGAAAAAACGAAAGGGCAACAACAATAAATATGACAGCAAATATCATCAGGCCAAAAGTAACTGTGCCGGTTTTTAATGTTCCTGCACTTTCGGGAATGTATTTTTTAGCTGCAAGGATGCCTGCAATAGCTACGGGGCCGATAATAGGTAAATACCTTGCAAGTAACATAACCAGACCGGTGGAAACATTCCAAAACATGGTATTGTCACCCAGTCCTTCAAAGCCACTGCCATTGTTTGCCGAGGCCGAACTGAATTCGTAAAGCATTTCGCTAAACCCGTGAAACCCGGGATTATTAAGCCAACCTGCATATTCAGCAGGATTATGTGCATACAAATAACTCGCAATAGCTGTTCCGGTAAGAATAAACAAGGGATGTAACAGGGCTATAATCATGGCAATTTTCACTTCTTTTGCCTCAATTTTCTTTCCCAGAAATTCGGGGGTGCGGCCAACCATAAGCCCGGATATGAATACTGCAATAATAATAAAGATGTAAAAATTTAAAAAGCCGACGCCTACCCCTCCGTAGAAACTATTCACCATCATACCGAGCAGGCATGCCATTCCGGTCAGCGGGGTCATACTATCATGCATTGCATTTACAGATCCATTGCTTGTTACTGTAGTATTTACCGCCCAATAAGCCGATGCAGCCGGACCAAAGCGCACTTCTTTGCCTTCCATGCTGCCCATATTCTGCTGAATGCCCATTTGGGCAATGGCAGGGTTCCCTTTCATTTCGCTGACTATAGAAGGAATTACCAGCATGAGGAAACCAGCCGTCATTACCCCGTAAATGACCCATGCCAATTTTTTCCTGCGGATTACAAAACCGAATGCAAAAATCATGGCGATGGGTATTAAAAAGATACTCGCCGTTTCAACGATGTTGGTGAGGTAATTGGGGTTTTCCATCGGGTTGGTCGAATTCGGGCCATAAAATCCCCCTCCATTTGTTCCCAATTGTTTGATGATTACAAATGCGGCTACCGGGCCACGGCTGATTTCCTGTGTAGCGCCCTCAAGTGTGGTTACGGTATCCTTGCCCTCAAATGTCATGGGAGAGCCATTAAACACCAGGATTGTGCCCCCTATAATTGCAAGAGGTAAGAGTATCCGTGTGCTGCTTCTTACAAAAAAACTGTAAAAATTGCCTAATTTTTCAGTTGTCCTTTCTTTTATGGCTAAAAACACCACTGCACAAATGGCAATACCTGTTCCTGCACTTATAAACTGCCACAACATCAGAATTAGTTGTCCCATGTACGAGAGGCTGGTTTCGCCGGAATAATGCTGAAGGTTGGTATTGGTAACAAAACTTACCGACGTATTGAATGCAAGGTCGGCGCTCATGGACGGGTTTCCGTCTGGGTTGAGCGGCAGCCAGCTCATGTTCATTAACGTGAACATGGAAACCAGAAACCACACAAGGTTAATTGTCAGCAATGCAATCAAATGCTGTTTCCAGTTCATTTCCTTTTGAGGATTAATCCCGCCAAGTTTATAAAACAGGTTATCTACCGGATTAAAAATTTTATCGGGCCAGGTACTTTGATAAGTAAAAACCTTGCCGATATATCGTCCGAGTGGTATGGCCAGGGCTACAACCAGAGCATACATAAAAATTACTCCAAATATTTCTGTATTCATTTTCTTGTTTATTTAAATAATATTTTAAGTTTCCAAAAAAGAAGGTATAACATGGATAATATCCACGAAAAGAAAAATATAAGCAATAACAATTCTTTAAAACTTAATTTTTTCTTTTTCATACTTATACCAATTAGATTTTTTCCGGCTTAAGTAGTACATAGGTCAAATAGCCAAATACTGCAATTGCGAGAATGAATAGTACTGTCATAGCTTTAATTTTCTAAAATTGTTTTTAAGTAAACGGGCTTAAGATTATCGGGCATAAGTCCCAGGTGCGATTTTAATGTTCCAGGGCTTTCTGCTTTTATGAGAGCGCTAAAGAATTCGTTTTCAATAGCATTTTTATCGTGCAGGCTCCCATTCTGATAGAGCATGTTCACGATTTTAAAAGGTTCTTTCTCTCCATCATTATTATTTTGAAGGAGCGACATTGTGTACCTCGCAAATTGCTGAAGGATTTCATAATCGGATAGGATACCGGTCTTATTATCATCAGTAAATGCATTCGGAAACCACTGTTTCAATGTTTTTTGAATTCTTGTTTCCATGACTTTTATATTTTTTCAAAAAAATCAATTGCTTTAAATAATAACCAGAAGACCAAAACTCCGGCTATAATGAGAATGAACGTTATCATATTCTTTCATTTTAAAATTTGATACGGGTATGCCAATTCCTGTTCCATTTTATTGGGGAATTTTATATCTGCTTATAAATCAATATGATTTGAGCTAAACTTGAATTTACGGGAATATAAACCCTATCGTTTTGAAAGGGTCGGGCTTAGCATTTTGAAAGGGGGATTAAAGATTATATTCTTCTATCTTCCTATAAAGCGTGGTTAGGGCTATATTGAGCAAACGGGCGGTTTCGGTCTTGTTTCCGTTCGTATAGTTCAACACTTTTTGGATATGGAGTTTTTCAGCGCTTGCAAGTTCAAAAGCTGAAAATTGTTTGTCACCTTTTGCAGATTGGGATAAATTTTCCCTTAGTGCCTGGGGTAATGTCTCAATGTTAAGTTCATCGGATGTTGATAAAATCACGCTCCGTTCAATTACGTTTTTCAACTCACGGGTATTCCCCGGCCATTGATGCAGCTTAAGGGCTTGTAAAAATTCAGGTGAAAGGGATTTTATTTTTTTACCGGCTTTAGCAGAAAATACTTGCATAAATTGTACTGCCAGTAATTCTATATCGGGTATCCTTTCCCTTAGTGCCGGTACTTTAATCTGAAATACGGATAAACGGTAAAATAAATCTTCCCTGAAATGGCCTGCTTCAATCTCTTTTTGCAAATCACGATTGGTTGCAGCAATAATCCGAACCTTTACTTTAGTTGGTTTTGTATCGCCCACTTTCAGAAACTCACCCGTTTCAATAACCCTGAGAAGCTTGGCCTGCAAGTCTAATACCATTTCGCCTATCTCATCTAAAAAGATTGTTCCGTTATTGGCTTCTTCAAAAAGTCCTTTCTGGTCTTTTGCTGCCCCGGTAAATGCCCCGGCCTTATGCCCAAATATTTCGCTTTCCAGAAGGTCATGGCTGAATGCAGAGCAATTGATTGCAACAAAGCTTTTATTTCTGCGGTTACTTGCCTGATGGATAGATTGGGCAAACACTTCTTTGCCCGTTCCGGTTTCACCCGTTAATAATACCGTGGTGTCCGTCTCAGCTACTTTCCTGGCCAGTTCTATAGCTTCTTGAATGGTTTTCGATTTTCCAATAATATTATCAAAAGAATGTTTCTCCCCTAATTGTTTTTCCAGATGCTGTATCCTTTTTGCCAGTTCAACTTTTTCAAATGCCCGGTACAGTAAGGGTATAATTTTATTGTTATCATCGCCTTTGGTAATATAATCAAAAGCCCCGTTCTTAATGGCCTGGACGCCATCGGGGATATTTCCGTAGGCAGTCAGTAGAATGATTTCAGATAATGGATATTTGTCCTTGATTTTTTTAGAGAATTCAACACCGTTGCCATCAGGAAGTTTGACATCGCAAAGCACTACATCAATATCGGTTTGTTCTAATCTTTTCAGTGCTGTTTTACAATCTTCTGCCTGTAACACATCAAACCCTTCCAGACTGATAATTTTTGTCAGCAGGGTTCTCAGTTTTGCTTCGTCATCTATGATTAAGATTTTTTTCAAAATTCTATTATCTAGTTATAGTGCAATTTTAAGATTAATCTTTTTTCAATTTCATATCTCCACATACATAATCCAATAATTCATGAGGATTTATGTCTATTGCCTTAGCAATTAAATAAAGTTCATCAGCCCTAAGCTTGGTTGTATCGTTTAAAGTCAATTCACTCAATCTTGCTTTGCTTATTCCTGTCCTACGTGAAACTTCAGATTTGTTTACCGATTTCTTTGTTAAATATTCTCCTAATCGAGTCATTATTGAAGATTTTCTGAAAATAAATTCAGATAAAATTAAAAATTGTTTTGAATTTCTATAAACACTATTGTTATTTTATTAGATAATATTTACTATTGTATATATTATTAAAAAATATTTATAGAATTTCTATAATATTATGATGATGATATTTAATGAGCATTGGCAAATATTTTTTGGCGGAGTTTTTGATAAGCGGGCTGGGATGCTCTTTGCCGCCCGCAGGAACGAGGACGGCAATGTGCATAGAAGGGATGGGGTCTCAAAAACTGTGACAAAAAATATGCGGGTTGGATTCTTCTTCAAAAATCCGAAAACAAAAGAGCGCCCCAAAGAAGCCCCGGCACGGGGCTCAACTATCACGGCGGATACCGCCGAAAGGTCTTTTCCTCATTTGATTCTGAAAGGAATACCCGGTTTTTTATCTGTTTTCTTTCCCCGATGGAAGAATATATCAGGCTTGCAGCCTGATGATGTGAAAAATAATTCGTTTCGCCCGAAATATCAGCCTTCCTGTTCGGAAGGCAAGCCTGAAAGCCTGCCTGACGGCAAGGCAGGACTGAAAGAAAATCCCTTTCCCTCCGCTGACGTTGCTCCTTTGACGCTGCAACATGCTGACGTTTTCAACGAGCTGACGACATCACCCATCGGTTTGACGGCTCCCCGCATCCTGACGGCTGACGATGGCGTTAAAACGCCCTCCACCGCTGACGTTCGGACGACCTGTTTTGACGTTCAGTTGCTGGCGGTTCCCGCCAGGCTGTTGGCGACCTTTGGTCGCCTGGTGGACGTTGAAGTTTTTTCAATAAAAAACTTCAATTTGTTGATAACAAATTTCTTTTGCTTAAAACCTGTTGATAAAAATGATGATGACAGGGAAATTATTTTTTCCCATTATCCATTTTTTGCTGAAACAGGCGAATCCGACCATCGGAAACGATGCGCCGACTTAACAAGACGAGTTGGTTTTTGGCCTCCTCGTCTTTTTCTTTTGTCCCCATACCAATCCCAACACCGTCTGCCCACAACTCCCATTCCTTGCGGTATTCGGACACCAAATCAAACGGCGGCACGACATCCATTAGGACTTTTGCGGGTGGGGCGGTTTGGGTCAATTTTTTTTACTCCGCTGTCCTCCCGGGTCGGGGGCGTGGGTTTAAGCAAGTGTAAAGGCAAACTGAACACCATTAAAAAAATAAACAAGATTGTGAATTTGCCTTTACTCTTGCTTGGATGGGGTGGACAAAGGCTGGAAAAATGCAAGACCACGTTTTTGGCGGATTTTTTGTTTTGTGGGGTGGGGACAGCCTTGCAAAAGTTAGTGCATCCCGTAGGGTGCGTGCTTTTGCAATGGCTGGCCGAAGGGTTGGACAAAAAATGTGACAAAATAAGGGGGCTGCATTTTTTTAGCTTTTGGACACAGAAGGGATGGCTTTTATTTTTTGGCGTGTGTTTTTGATTCTGTGCGGTTGGATTTGACCTTTGCTTTTGCATACCATAAGTCAATAAATAAATACATGCAAATAGTAAAGGGCAAATGAAGGGTTGGTTCAAAAACCATGACAAAAAATAAAAAAGGTGCGACAAGAGGGCTGGCTTTGGGCTGGAAAAAATCATTTGATAAAGCCAGCTTTACGGATGCCCATTTTAATACGAAATAAATAAACCCTGTGGTTATGAAAACGAAATATTATGTTTATGCACGTAAGTCAACCGAAGATGAAGAAAGACAGGTAATGTCCATTGAGGCGCAGTTGGCAGAAATAAATGAATTTGCCCGACGGGAGGGGGTAAAGATAGCCCAAACCTTTATTGAAAGTAAAAGCGCTAAAAAGCCCGGTCGGCCAATATTTAATGAAATGGTGGGCAAGATTTACGAAAGCAAAGAGCCTATCGGAATTCTGGCATGGCATCCCGACCGGTTAGCCCGTAATAGTGTGGACGGCGGGCAAATCATTTATTTGATTGATATAAAGAAGATAGTATCATTAAAATTCCCGACGTTCTGGTTTGAACCAACGCCACAGGGTTTATTTATGTTGCAGGTAGCTTTCGGGCAGTCTAAATATTACAGCGATAACCTTTCTGAAAACGTGAAGCGGGGCATCCGTCAAAAAATCAGGCGGGGGGAATGGGCAACGTTAGCCCCTACCGGGTACGTGAACAATCCAAAAACCCGCAATATAGAACCTGACCCTGTTAAAGCCCGGATACTTAAAAAAGGGTTTGAAGAATTTGCTGACGGGAAGCATTCTTTAGAGACGTTCCGCCACCGCCTGTATTTTTTGGGGCTGGCGAGCAAAGTGGGCAAGCCGATAGCAAAGGGAGCAGTGCAGGGGATTTTGACAAGTCCTGTGTATATCGGATTGATACCGCATAAAGGTGAACTGCATGAAGGGAAATTTCAGCCAATCGTGCGAAAGGAATTGTGGGACAGGGTGCAAAAGGAACTGAAACGCCGTTCAAGACCGAGAAACAGAAAGGAGACCTATAACTTCCCTTTTACAGGACTGTTTATGTGCGGGGAGTGCGGTTGCATGATTACAGCCCAATATGCCAAGCAGAAAAAGTTTATTTATTACAGGTGTTCCAAGAAGCACGGAAAATGTAACCAGTCTTATGTAAACAGCACAGATATGGTAAAACAGCTAAAAGCTAAATTGGAAAAAGTGGCCATATCGGAATATTGGGCTGTAATCTTATTGGCTGAAATTGACCGTGCCGAAAAGGAAGAAGTGCGTGAGCAGCGGTTTTTTTGCCAAAATATTGAAAACCAGATTAAGGAACTGGACGGAAAGTTGGATAAGTTGGTAAATTCTTTCCTGGACGGATTGATTGAAAAAAACGTGTACCTGAAAAAGAAGGATGAACTTTTAAAAATCAAAGTGGGGTTACAGGAGAATCTTAAAGATTTTGGCAAAAAGGGCGGTGCCTGGGTCGAACTTTTAAGGGAGTGGGTGGAAGTTGCTCGCCATGCAGGAAAGCTGGCTTTATCAAATGATTTTTTAGAAATAAAACAAATTGTAAAAAAAATTGGGTCGAACCGCAGGGTGTTGGATAAAAAAGTCCTAATGGATGTCGTGCCGCCGTTTGATTTGGTGTCCGAATACCGCAAGGAATGGGAGTTGTGGGCAGACGGTGTTGGGATTGGTATGGGGACAAAAGAAAAAGACGAGGAGGCCAAAAACCAACTCGTCTTGTTAAGTCGGGGTGAGAAGACTCGAACTTCCGACCACTTGCACCCCATGCAAGTACGCTAGCCAACTGCGCCACACCCCGATATTTATTTATTGTTTGATTTTATAATTCAGTATTCATACTCCCAATCACTAAATCTCCCAATTATTAGGTTGGCAAATATACATTTTATTACAAAATTAAAGAATTTTTGTTTTTAAAAATGCTATCTAATAACACTTTTGATATTGAGACTCTAACCATTCAGGTACCTGTAACTAACAATCAGGATAAATAATCCTGCAATATACAACGTGTTGAATACATTTTATTTGACTTTTTGCTTTTTGGATTGTTAATAATGAATTAACTCTAAATTACTAACAAATCCAACCATTATGGCAAATAATGAAACAGAAATTTATCAGCCAAAGCAGGAAACGTATGACTCTGCTTTTGTAAGCTCACTTGAAAATTATCGTAAAGAGTACGAAGAAAGTGTAAACAATAATGCTGATTTTTGGGAACGCAAGGCGAGGGAAATTCTTAGTTGGCAACACGATTTTCAACAGGTGAATGATTGTGATTTTGATGAAGGGATGGTTTCATGGTTTCTCGGGGGTAAGCTCAATGCATGCGAAAACTGTGTTGACAGGCATGTACAAAAACATGGTGATAGAGTTGCCATTATCTGGGAGCCGGATGAACCCGGAAATGAGAGACGGATTACTTACAGAGAACTTCAACGTGAAGTTTCGCGTGTTGCAAACGTTTTGCGTCACCACGGAATAATGAAAGGCCACAGGGTAGCCATTTATATGCCAATGATTCCCGAAGCAGTATTT
Source organism: uncultured Bacteroidales bacterium (assembly GCA_963781805.1). Lineage (GTDB taxonomy): Bacteria > Bacteroidota > Bacteroidia > Bacteroidales > UBA10428 > JAFGPL01. The sequence continues at coordinate 983,045 of CAWAHF010000004.1, read as the reverse complement.
GCCATGCTGGCATGTGCCCGTATTGGCGCTGTTCATTCGGTGGTTTTTGCAGGTTTTAGCGCAGAATCTTTGCGCGACAGGATTAATGACGCCGGTTGTGTAGCGGTTATCACTGCAGATGAAGGATTAAGAGGAAAGAAAATTATTCCGTTAAAAAGAACTGTTGATGAGGCGGTAATGGCATGTCCTTCCGTAAAACATGTATTCGTGGCTACCCGAACAGGAACTAAAGTTCCATTTTACCCTCCGAGAGATGTTATGCTTAATGAGGCTATGCAAAATGAACGACCCTATTGTCCGATTGAACATGTGGATTCCGAAGATACACTTTTCCTGCTTTATACCTCAGGAAGTACCGGTAAACCCAAAGGAGTGGCCCATACCACCGCCGGATACCTCTTATACACAGCTCTGACCCATCAATATGTGTTCGATTATAAAGAGGGAGAAATTTATGCCTGTGTTGCCGATATTGGATGGATTACCGGACATTCCTATGTGGTATATGGACCTTTATTGAACGGAGCCACAACAGTTTTATTTGAAAGTATTCCCTTATATCCGGATCCCGGACGATATTGGGAAATGGTCGAAAGACTTAAAATCAACCAGTTTTATACGGCTCCGACCGCTTTACGGGCAATACAACGCGAAGGGGATCAATATGTGAAAAAATATGACCGGTCGAGTTTAAGAGTTTTGGGTACGGTGGGTGAACCCATTAATCCGGATACCTGGCGCTGGTACTATGAAGTAGTTGGGGAGAAAAAATGTTCCATCGTAGACACCTGGTGGCAGACTGAAACCGGAGGAATTATGATTACACCGTTACCGGGAGCTACTCCTACCAAGCCCGGTTCTGTCACACTTCCTTTTTTCGGAATTGTACCTGTATTACTTACAGAAGAAGGTAAAGAAGTTAATGGAAATGATGTTTCCGGACTTCTGGCTATCAAAGAACCCTGGCCGAGTATGGCACGAACCATACAGGGTGATCATCAGCGGTTTTTAACTACCTATCTCACCCGGTATAAAGGCTATTATCTAACCGGCGACGGGGCCCGAAGAGATATAGATGGTTATTACTGGATTACCGGAAGGGTTGATGATGTCATGAATGTTTCAGGGCATCGTATCGGTTCAGCCGAAGTGGAGAGTGCATTGGTTTCTCATCCGTTTTGTTCTGAAGCAGCGGTTGTCAGTTTTCCGCATGACATAAAAGGAGAAGGGATATTTGCATTCGTAATTTTAAAGGACGGATACCATGACGATGGAGAACTTGTTGGAGAATTGAAGAATGAGGCAAGGCACCACATTGGACCTATTGCTACACCCGATCAGATATTGATTGCCCCTGGTTTGCCCAAAACAAGATCGGGTAAGATCATGCGAAGGTTATTACGAAAAATTGCAGCAAACGATATAGATGACCTGGGAGATATTACAACGCTTGCGGATCCTTTGATTGTGGACAAGTTGGTAGAATTAAGAAAAAACCTGAAATAATCTGATAATTCTAATTTGACAAATTAATTGGAATAATTCCTTTAGGGATGAAGGGTATAAACTGGTTGATTTGCGAATGTGTTAAAGAAGAATTAATTAAATTTTTTTTCGGATTAAGTTCTAATTGTTACTATTAAAGATGAAATTATTTATCTTTATGCATGCAATGAATCTTTCAGATGACGCACATCTTGCAGTTATCCACGGAACATTCTTTTACACTGAATTTTAATTCTGATTTTAAGAAATAACTATTTATATTCATAGATGAAAACAAATGTAAAAAACTTTTTCCTGAGTCTGATCATTTTAGGATCGACACAATTATCGGGCATGGGCCAAACAGATTTACCATTTTCAAAGAGAATGGCATCATCGATTATGCAATCCCGGCCAAATCATTATGGTTCATGGAATTATGAAACAAGTACTGTTCTGAAGGGATTTGAAGATCTTTGGAGATACACCGGTGATAACACCTATTATAATTATGTCAAATCCACGGTTGATTTTGTTGTAAACAGCAGTGGCATTATTTCGGGATATAGTAAGAACGAATATAACCTCGACCAGATAAGGGAGGGATGTGATGTTTTATTTTTATTGGATCAGACTGGTGAAACGAAATACAAAACTGCCGCCGATTCTCTGAGAAGTCAGTTGGCCACTCACCCCCGAAATTCTGTAGGCGGCTTTTACCATAAGCTGATTTATCCCAATCAAATGTGGCTTGACGGACTTTTTATGGCTGAGCCGTTTTACTGCCAGTATGCAAAAATGATGAATGAACCGGCTGATTTTGATGATGTGGCGCTACAATTCAAACTCATGGAAAAACATGCCAGGGATCCTGAAACAGGTTTATTGCGCCACGGATGGGATGAAAGTAAATTGCAATATTGGGCTGATCCGGTAACCGGTCAGTCTCCCATTGTATGGAGTCGTTCAGTGGGCTGGTATGCCATGGCGCTTGTAGATGTTCTGGATAGTTTTCCGGTGAGCGAAAACAGAGACTCGTTACTAATGATTTTTCAACGTCTGGCTGTTGCCATTAAGGATTACCAGGATCCTGTCAGTCATGTCTGGTGGCAGGTAGTAGATAGCATTAATGGGAATGGCAACTGGAAAGAAGCATCCGGCTCATGTATGTTTGTATATGCACTGGCGAAGGGAATACGGATGAACTATATAGATTCTTCTTACATGCAGACTGTAAAAGACGGTTTTGGAGGAATTATCAATGAGTTTGTTACATACAATTCCAATGGCACCATGAACCTAATTAACACCTGCGCAGGTACCGGGGTGGGGGGGAATTACAATTTTTATATCACCCGTGGGAAGATTATCAATGATCCCAAGGGAGTGGGACCCTTTATAATGGCAAGCGTTGAAGTGGAAAAAGCGGGGCTGCCTGTCCCTCCCGATAAACTTGTATTGGATTCGCTAAATGAAAATGCTGCTTATTTAAGCTGGCAGGATAACTCACAAAATGAAAAAGGATTTCTCCTGGAAAGAAATGATGGACAGGGATTTGCTTTCCTGGCTGAATTGGACAGCAATAGTACACATTACAATGACTCTGCTCTGACAGAAGGATCTTCCTATGAATACCGAATCAGAACATTTAATGATGCAGATACTACCATCTATTCATCAGTTTTAACAATTAATTCCATCCCAACACAGGCAACAGGATTTTTCCCACCTGACGGAAGCGAAGAAATAGATACAACTATGAATTTAAGCTGGAATCCGGGCATAATCGTGAAATCAATCAGGGTATACTTTGGCACAACAAATCCTCCCCCCTATGTAGAGAACACTACCGATACATGGTATATCCCCGGAAATTTAAATCCCGGCACTATTTATTACTGGCGAATTGATGAGGTTGGAGAAAATTATACCAGAACAGGCAAAATTTTATCCTTCAAAACAGTTGAGAAACCTACCGGATTAAATGAACAAAATGAAACAACACCGGAAATAAAAATTTATCCAAATCCGGCTGGAAATATCCTGAATGTTGAGTATGCGAATAATTTTGTTGCGGGAGGAGAAATTGCCATTTATAATTTAGTTGGAGAAATGGTTGCAAGCAAAATGCCGGTTAGCAAAAACACAAAATTGATTCTGACTGATCTGAAGGAAGGAGTTTTTATTCTTAAAATTTCAGATTCAGTTCGTAATAATATTTATACCCGAAAGTTAATAAAGACCAGTTATCACTGAATCTATGATAAAATCCTCAGTTATGAGATGTTAAACATAATGAGTATTTGATGTATTACAATCCCCGGATTAAAGTGTTTTATTTGTTATGTAGTAAATAGGGCAGCAAAAAATCACCCAAACGAACCGGCTCATGTGATTTTGCCCATTGAGATGTCAATAGGTATTGTTCTTTCAAATTATTAAAATCAAACATTTGAAAATCTGCTTTAAATTCAGGCAACCAAACATAGGTATGGGATACTAGTTCAGGTGCTTCAGTAGCATATGCTTCCAATCCTTTAATAATTCCCTTCTTAAGTATGGCATCAAATGAAATTCCCAGTTTATCGAACAATCCTCTGTCGTTTATGCCAAATCCTTTCAGCTCCTCACTGATTTCCGGAATACTATCACTTTTCCGGCTTATGATATATACTTTTTCTACCCCTCTGCCCCTGAATTTTTCAAATTCGAGCAAAGCACGAAAGGGAACATGATCTTCACCTACACCTCCGTCCACAAATTCAATATTAGCAATCGTTTTTACATCTTTTATACGAACCGGAGGAAAAACTACAGGAAAAGCAGATGATGCCATCATAATATCAACAAGGTTTAGAGCCGGATCAGATTCTTCATTTATCTTTTTGCTGCACATTCTGTAAATGGTTTCCTTCATATCCAAATCCTTTAGATGTGTAATAGAAATGCTTGTAGTAATTGGAAGATCGCCAATCCTGAAAAAACCCAATTTTTCTCCGGCTATTTTATTATATAGCTTTCTTGCAGGGGCTGTATTGAGAGGTAGTTTTTTCTTTTCATCCTGTAAAAAAACATCGCTGTCCTTAAGGTTAAATAATATATTTTTATAATCTCCCCATGTCAATTTTCCACTTAAAATTCCATTTAATACAACAGAATTAAGCGCGCCAGAACTTACACCCGAAATAAACACCACGTTTTTCAAATATCCCCTGCGATCGAGTTCCTCCAGTAGTGCAGCTTCCTGAGGAATTCGTGCAGCAGCACCGGTAATCAGAATGGCAACTCCATTTCTGGGGTTTGGAGAATCAGGTTCCTGAGGATTGTTTTCTTTATTGCCTGAAATAACAAAGAAAACAATCAATAAGATTACGATTATAACTGGAATGATAAATTTTTTCATTGCCTTAATTTAGGTAAAAATAACCAAAAAATATATTCATGGACAACTGTCGTATTCATTTAATTTTCATTACTATTTCAGCGAGTATCATTGATTATTATTGATTTCCGATTTTTCAATTTTGTCATAAAAATTCATAAAACAAATCTGGAAAGATTTGCTAATTTTAGATTATTTCTAAATTTTATTTGATGAGAAAATTAAGCCTCCTGTTATTGTTTTTGCTGATGTTTTTTATAGTCAATGGTCAGAACATCGAAAAATATGTTACTTTTTCGGGCTATGGGGTGTTTGAAAAAAGCGGTAAAGAGGTTATTGTATTAAGGAAATATAGCCTGAATGACAGAACTTATTATTTTGTAGTATTACCGGAATCACTTGAAACAATGATACTGGTCACAGATAGTATCAAAATTTATCCGGAATCATGGCAATTTATTCGCAATCGTTTCTCTTCCACACCCTATGTGGAAGCGCTTATACAGGTTGAGTAATTCGGAAATACTTTGCAGGATGCAGGTTTCAGACAATTTATGCCCAACCAAAAAGGGATTGATCTTACTATTGACCTTTGCCCTTCAATACGTCCTTTAGATCGTGTTGTTTTCACAGATCTGATACATGAAGTCGGACAGGTAGAAAAGCCTGTACCCATTGCAATATCAATAACCGGAAGATGGATGAATATGCATCCTGATGATTTAAACTGGCTTAAAGAAATGGATAAATCCGACGAACTTAATATCGTTTGGGTCAACCACTCCTATAACCATTTTACCGAAAAGGGTGTTCCACTGAAAATGAATTTCATGTTGGCACCTGGCACCGACATCAACACTGAGGTTTTAAATACCGAGATTGCTATGCTGGAGAGAAACATTACACCATCTGTTTTTTTCCGGTTTCCAGGTCTTGTATCTGACCAGCAAATTTACAGTAAAATAGTGAATTTAGGTCTTATCCCTATAGGAAGCGATGCATGGCTGGCTAAAGGACAATGGCCGGTTCCAGGAAGCATTGTTCTTATTCATGCAAATGGCAACGAACCAATAGGTGTTCAGGATTTTATTAATCTGCTAAGAAAAGAGCGTACTGAAATATTATCAAAACATTGGGAATTGTATGATTTACGGGAAAGTATCGTTGATTCTGAACCTAAGTAAAATCACTTTTGTCCATATTTTAAATCTATTTCAGAATGGAATAAATCCAATAACAGGGGATTCCAGGACTGAATTATGGATAGTATTTACATAAATCGTTTACCGGCAGTTGCCCTATATTCACTTCTTAATGATATCGATTGGCCATTTGTCCGCCACATGTTCCTCTCCTTTGAAATAATCCACTTTTGAGGAATCCTCATAGATTTCCATATTAGGCAGGATGTTAATTTTTCCTGAATCGGGATATTCCGTGACATCTATTCCATAACTGGAACGGATATCCAGGTATACGCAAGGCATTTCCCCATGGTTATAGAGCTGATGAGCACTGGTGGAACCTTCTTCAAAGAAAACCAGGTCACCTTCTCCTAACGTCTGAAAACCATCAGGTGTACGTAAAGTTGCTTCACCCGAGATAATCATAAATAATTCTTCCGAGGCCCGATGAAAATGATACGGGAAAGAAAATTTACCCGGGTCTAACGAACGGATATCAAACTGCAGGTGTTTTGCATTTGCAATCTTGCCTAATCGCTGACTGGTAAACCATCTGAATTCATGAACAGGTGAATTTCTCAATTCAAATGATATTTCTGATTTATGAAAAACAGTTGCCATTTCATTCTAAATTTTAATCGTTATTTTTCAAAGTTATTGCATTTGGCATGCATATTCATCGATACATTTCATTCATTTATCTTTTTTTAACATTTCCGGGGTAATATGTCTTTAATTTATTTCGTTTGTATTAAACTCAAACGAACACTAATTTATTTATTATAAAATGTCAAAATCAACATCTCATGAAAAGGATTGTAATTAGTTTAAGCAGTATTCTGGCTTTATCTCTAATTCTTTGGAATTGTACAGATAAACAAGAATCGGGAACTGGCAAAACTCTCAAAGAATCACTAAAGATTAGTTCAGCAAACGTGAATAATGCCCTGAGTGAAATTGTCGCGACTCCTGGGTATCAAATCTTTAGTATGGGTTCAGGAGGATCGATGAAATCTACCATAGCAGACAGTGTTGCCTATTTAGACAGTATTGTGTTGGGTGAGATTAACGGTAATTACAATTTTCAACTGTCAGACAGTAATTTTTATTGTCATAATTGTTTTTACAAGTTGTTTAAAAGGACAGGCGATAACAATAACCTGGTCGTAAGCTTACCCGAAGATATTGTTTTGCATCCTTATCGCTTGCACCATCGTAATCTGAATGATACCTCGCTCACAAACAATTTTACAATTACTGCATCTGATTATCACTATTATTACGGGAAAGGTCTGCTTTTTGATTATAAACTTGCTGCCGGATTCACGCTTGAAAGTGAAGATATCGGGAGCCTTGATATTCAATCTGCAAGCAGTTCCTGGAGTGATTATATGTATAATTCAAGCTATTCGTTTAATAACGATTACAGTATACAGGTGGGCCAGGTATCGGGAGATACTACTTTTTTTAGCTTTACCCTCATGCAGGGCTCAGAAACACTTCTAAATGAAACAGTGAACTCAACCAAATCTTTAGATTCAAGACACAGGATGAACACGTATCAATTAACCATTGGAAATGTGGAAATTATCAGAAGTTTTGGTTCAGACAGTATAGCTGTATACATGAACGGAACACTGCAGCAGAATGCTTCTGTTGATTTTATCGACACATCCACCGATAATGGAGAAGGAAGAGCTGTTTGCCGGAGAAACCGGGATATCCGGATTACCTTTGATGATGGGACGGTTACTACTTTATCGGAGTTGATAGGCCCCTCACTCGAAACGTTGCAGAGTTTGTCTGGTTCGTTACAAAGCATGTATTTTGCTTCCAATGTAGTTGATTATATTGCATGGAATATATTTACGGGACGAATCGAATAGTCCTTAAGATATGATATAGGATTTTGGGTTCATAGGTTGGGGTAAGGACGATCTTAATTTTTAAGGTCGTCTTTTTTTGTTCGTGAAATTTGTAAGTTGAACGAACTATCTCATGACTGAAGGGAACAATTTCATGAGCTTTGGCGAGTAATAATCCCGATAACGCAACCTGTCCCGCACTGAAAGTCGGGAGCGTATCGGGATAAATGAGTTAAATTAGCTTTGCTGAGCTCATAAACTTGGTTCTCCGCTGCTTGCAGCGAAATCGTATAAATTCCTGTTTGATACCCAGTCCACTCGTGGCGGGGTAGCTCACTTGCCAGAAGAAATATAAAAACAGTATTATTTTTCAAATTGAAATACTTAATGTTATTATAAATAATCTGAAAGATATTTTTTTTAATCCCGTTTCTGTTAATTTAAAGCATTTTATATAAGATAATTACATCAATTTCCGAATTTCACATGCAACCTTCCTGAAATACTTTTGTCATTCTTTTCAGAAATATGCAGGATTAAAACCTGGTGAATTTTGGATCTGAGAAATAGAGCCTGCACCTCTTTAACTGTTGAATGGTTGATACAAAGCATGTATCAATTGGCAGGTCCGATTTATGGTGCAATTTAATTAAAGACCTGAGCACAAGCGGAAAAGAGTCTCAATAAAAATGTTATTGATACTAAGAACGACAGATTTTTAATTTCAGTCGGATGGAAAAATATTGCTTACACCTGAAAATGAATATGTAATATGAAACAGAAAATTTTAACTTTAATTACGGGAATCATTTTTATAAGTACTAACCTGCAAGCCCAGGAAATCACCCAGACAGTGAGAGGAACCCTGAGAGATGAAGATGGTAAATATCCTTTGATTGGGGCAAATGTTCTTATTGTTGGCACAAATCCTGTAAAAGGAACTGTATCTAATGCTGATGGAAACTTTCGCCTGGAGAATATACCGGTTGGCCGTATTGACCTTGTGATTAAATATATCGGCTATGAAGATAAATATATCCCTAATATCATAGTGAACTCTGGTAAAGAGGTGGTGTTGGAATTGGAAATGAGAGAATCGGTGTTGAAAATGGATGAGGTGGTTGTGACTGCCACTCGAAATAAAGGGGAAGTGCTGAACGAAATGGCTTTGATAAGTTCCAGATCCTTTTCGGTGGAAGAAACCAACCGTTATGCTGGCTCATTTCAGGATCCTTCGCGAATGGTATCCGCCTATGCAGGTGTATCAAGCGATCCTAACGGCAATAATGATATAATCGTCCGGGGGAATTCGCCCAAAGGAATACTCTGGCGTATGGATGGCATTGAAATCCCTAATCCAAACCATTTTGCCGATGAAGGCGCAACCGGAGGCCCAATCAATGCATTGAACAGTGAATTGCTTTCGAATTCCGATTTTTATACCGGCGCATTTGCCCCCGAATACGGAGATGTACTTTCAGGCGTATTTGATATTCATATGCGATCCGGCAATAATGAAAAACGCGAATATTCGATAGGAGTGGGAGTTCTTGGAACCGATATTACCCTTGAAGGACCTTTTAATCATAAATACAGCGGTTCATACCTGGTAAACTACAGGTATTCCTCTCTGGCAATGCTCGATGATGCCGGAATCGTCGATTTTGACGGAGTACCAAAATATCAGGATGCTGCATTTAAATTCATGCTGCCCGCCGGTAAATTCGGAACTTTTTCAATTTTTGGTTTGGGAGGCATCAGTCATATTTTAACCAGCGAGGAAGACAATGAAGGCAAGTTAGTGGAACAGGGAGACTATGGTGCAAAGCTGGGCGTTATTGCATTGAATCACACCCTTGCATTTAATCAGAATAATTTTATGAAAATCACTCTGTCTGCTTCAGGCAATGGCAGTAGTTACAGTTATGATCAGCCAGATTCACTGGATATAATGCAATTTAATGGAGAAGGCGACTGGGAAAAATCGAGCCTGCGTTCAGCTATCATGTTCAGCACGAAATTTAATTCAAGACATAGGGTAATAGCCGGTGTCAAATTTACACGTCATTTTTATAACCTCAACGAGCATTATCTGGATGAAGATTTGAATCGTTGGATATACAGCATTAATATGAACAAAAGTGCTGATATCCTGCAAAGTTATGTAAGCTGGAAATATCGGATGAATGATCAATTAACCCTGGTAAGCGGATTTCATGGGATATATTTTTCAGTGAATGGGGAGTTCAGTCTGGAACCCAGGATAGGGCTGACCTGGCAAATCGATCCCAAACAAACGGTTCATGCTGGTTACGGTTTGCATAGCCAGGCCGAAAGCATTGTCACCTATTATACTATTTTAAATTATCCTGATGGCAATTCTTATACACCTAATAAAAATCTTGGATTATCAAAAGCGCAGCACTATGTTCTGGGATATGAATACAGATTCAGTAAAAATTTAAATTCAAAAATAGAATTGTATTACCAGGATTTATTTAATGTTCCGGTTGAAAATAATGATACAAGTTCCTTTACCATCCTGAACAGTGATGAGGGCTATATAAATAAAGCGCTGATTAATAAAGGCAAAGGATATAACTATGGCATAGAGCTTACCCTCGAAAGGTTCTTTGCCAATAAATTTTATTTCTTATTCACCTCCTCTATTTATGATTCGAAATATAAAGCAGAGGACGGTATCTTGCATAATACAAAGTATAACGGAAATTTTGCCTTTAATTTTCTTACAGGAAAAGAATTTAATGTAGGTCATGGTAAGAACAAAAAAATATTGGGATTGAATGGAAAAGTATTTTATAACGGAGGCAGACGATATATTCCTGTCGATTTGGAAGAATCCAAAAAGGAGGGTGAAACCGTATATGATTATTCCAGGGCCTGGGATAACCGACTGGATGATATTTTTCAGTTGAATTTATCGGTTATGTTTCGCATAAACAGACCCAAAGCCGGGCATGAATTTATCCTGGATATTAGCAATGTAACAGGTGCACAGGGAAAAACCTGGGAATATTACAATAAATACACAGACAACTTAGATTATGATAAGCAGCTGTTTATGATTCCAAATATCATGTACAGGATACATTTTTAAGGGACTGACAAATTCCAACACTAAATTAAATGATCATTCCTGCACCTACGGTTTCGTTTGTGCCTTCATCTACCAATATCAAGCTGCCCGTTGTGCGATTTTTTCGATACGAATCATAGCATAAAGGTTGCGTCGTTCTAATCGTAATCTGGGCAATCTCATTAAGTCCGATGTTTTTGTCCTCGTGATTTTTTTCAAGATTGTTGATATTCACCTTGTAGTTTATTTCTTTGATAATACATTTCACATCTTTTGAAGTATGCTTCAGATTATATTTACCTCCGACTCTTATCGGCTTTTCATTCAGCCAACATATCATCAGGGTGATATCCTGGCTTACCTGAGGCAGATTGTTTTCTTTCACAATCATATCTCCCCGGCTGATATCAATATCATCTTCAAGGGTAATTGTAACAGATTGGGGAGGGAAAGCCATTTCAAGGCTACCCTTCATGGTATCGATGGATTTGATGACAGAATTGAGGCCTGATGGGATTATGGTCACATTATCGCCCGGTTTGAAGATACCTCCGGAAACCCTGCCGGCATAGCCACGATAATCGTGAAATTCATCAGATTGGGGACGGATGACATATTGCACCGGAAACCTGGGATCTGTAAAATTCCTGTCACTGCTGATATGAATATTCTCAAGAAGATACATTAGGGTAGGACCTTCGTACCAGTCCATATTCTCCGATCTGTCCACTACATTATCGCCTTTTAATGCACTGATTGGAACAAATCGAATGTCCTTGATATCCAGCTTGCTCGAAATATTTTCAAAATCCTGCCTGATTCTTTCAAATACCTCCTCACTGAAATCGACCAGATCCATTTTGTTTACACAAATGATGAGATGTGGAATCTGCAAAAGTGAAGCAATATATGCGTGCCTGATGGTTTGCTCCAACACCCCGTTTCGGGCGTCAATAAGTGTAATTGCTGCATTGGCTGTAGAAGCGCCGGTAACCATATTTCGTGTGTACTGCACATGACCGGGAGTGTCTGCAATAATAAATTTTCTTTTGGGTGTAGCAAAATACCGGTAAGCAACATCGATGGTAATTCCCTGCTCACGCTCTGCACGCAAACCATCCGTAAGAAGAGAAAGATTTATATGTTCTTCACCTCTGTTCATACTTGCCTTCTCAATTGCTTCAAGCTGATCTTCAAATATGGCCTTGCTGTCGTATAGTAACCTGCCAATAAGTGTGCTTTTACCATCATCCACGCTTCCGGCAGTTGTGAACCGCATCAGCTCCATATTCAGATATCCGGCTTGTATGTCTTTATAATCCTGCATATTAAAATAGTTTCAAGTATATAGTATAAAGTTTCAAGTTTCAAGTTTCAAGTTTCAAGTTTCAAGTTTCAAGACTAACAACCTGAAACTTGAAACCAGTGACCAATTAAAAGTATCCTTCTTTTTTTCTATCTTCCATAGCCGAGTCGGAACGTTTATCATCATACCTTCCACCTCTTTCAGTTACTCGGGTTACAGCCACCTCTTTTATAATATCTTCAAGAGTATTGGCACGCGAAAGTGTAAGTCCTGTACAGGTAATATCCCCAATGGTACGGCATCTTACATCTTTCACTTCAGGCTTCTCGGTTTCTTTCATGGGCAAAAACGGTGCGGTGGCCAACCAGGTACCATCCCTGAGAAAAACTTCCCGCTTATGAGTGAAATAGAGATTGGGAATTTCAACATCCTCCATATAAATATATTGCCATACGTCCATTTCAGTCCAGTTGCTTAGCGGAAATACCCTGAAATGTTCGCCCATTCTTTTTTTACCATTGAATATGTTCCAGAGCTCAGGACGCTGGTTTTTAGGGTCCCACTGACCGAATTCGTCCCTGTGGGAGAAAAAACGTTCTTTGGCTCTTGCTTTTTCTTCATCTCTGCGACCGCCACCCAGAGCAGCATCGAATTTAAATTCATCTATAGCATCAAGCAAGGTAACAGTCTGTAACACATTGCGGCTTGCATTTATTCCGGTTTCTTCGGTAACCTTACCGCAATCAATTGTATCCTGTACAAGCCGTGCAATGCATTTACCTCCTGTTTTTTCCATCAACCGGTCCCGGAATTCAAGGGTTTCAGGAAAGTTATGACCCGTATCGATATGAAGTAAAGGAAAAGGGACTTTTGCCGGCCAGAATGCTTTTCGGGCTATGTAATACATGACAATTGAATCCTTACCACCCGAAAACAGGAGTGTGGGATGATCAAATTGTGCAGCCACTTCACGAATCACGTACATCGATTCGGCTTCAAGTTCTCTCAGGTGGTTGATGTTATATTTTTCCATGTCTTAGTTTTTATACTCAATTCGAGATAATAAAAAGTTTAATAATTTGCTGACACTTTCATCAATGGTCAACTTATCGGTATTTATTTCAATATCAGGATTTAGCGGGAGATTGAAAGGAGCATCTATACCGGTAAAGTCTTTGATAAGTCCTTTTCTGGCTTTAACATACAAACCTTTGGTATCGCGTATTTCGCAAACTTCTATCGGGGCATTGATAAACACCTCAATAAAATCATTTTTTCCGATGATTTCACGAGCCAATGAACGGGACTCTTCCGTAGGACTTATAAAAGCATTTATTGAAATTATTCCGCATGTTAGAAGCAATTTCGACAATTCAGCAATTCGGCGAAGGTTTTCATTTCTGTCATTTTCAGAATATCCCAAATCTTTGTTTAAACCTGATCTGAGTATGTCACCATCAAGAATCTGGGCAAGGTAACCCCGATCGAAAAGCTGTTTTTCGAGCTCATTTGCAATGGTACTTTTTCCGGCACCCGACAATCCGCACATCCAGACAACCTTTGAATGTTGTTCAAGGAGTTTTTCTTTCTTCTGTCTTAACTCAGACCAGTCAATGCCCGGTAAATACTCAGTTTTGTTTGGTAGCATGCAATAGAAAATCGAAAAATTAACAAGGTGCAAATATAACAAATATGTGGAAAAGTAGGATTAAAGAAAAACCGGCTTTAGATATGCCGGTTTTCGGGCTTTTGTAGATTTAAAGGATTAATTAACCACAAATCTTTCCGAGGCAGATTTATCTCCGTAGCCAATATTTATAATATAGTTGCCGGGCAAAAGATTCTCGGCATAAATTTGCTTTTTCAACATCGGATTGGTTTTTTGATAAAGAACCGAATGCATCAACCTGCCATCGGTATTGAATATCCTTACAGAAATATTTCCTGTAAAATTGTTATTAAGTTCGAGATAAAACATGCCTTTATTCGGATTCGGATAAATCTTCAGTATATCCTTTGAATTCACAGGATTTTCCGGTGTATTGACAAGATTTAAATCGAGTGACCAGATACCTCGCCCGTGAGTCGCCACCACTACATTATTATCCTGAATAAACATTTGCCAAACCGAAACGGCGGGGAGCCCGTTATCGGCATAATGCCAGGTAGCACCATTGTCGGTGGATTCAAAGATTCCAATTTCGGTTCCTGCCCAGATAATATCCGTATTGTAAGGCATAACGAGCAATGAATAGACCATTACATCAGGGAAACCATTATTGCTTGTTTTGTTTTTACCAAAACCTGATATATCCTCCCAGCTTTTACCATAATCGGTTGTTCGTAAAATTTTCGGGAAACCTTTAAAAGAAAATAACAGATAGGCAGTTTTCCGGTCATATGGATGAGTTGCCATTCCACTGATATAGCCCATTTTTACATCGGTGTAATTTGAAACTGTATCAAAACTATTTCCTCTGTTTTTTGACAGAAAAATATGAAGATCAGGTTTGGAGTACATTCCGCCGCCTGCCCAAATCACTGAATCGTTTGCAAGTGAGACTTTCACATTTAGTGCATCCACATCATAAATGCTGTTTGTCCAGCCTGTATCCAACGGGACGGTTTCCCAGGGAAATTTGCCAAGTCCAAAATTATTATTTCGCAGAACTCCATTAAGAGTTACCCCAAAAACAAGATCGGGATTTGTGGGAGAATTCGATAACCTGGAAATAAAAGGACCGTCATTGGTATTAATGCCCTGCGTGGTTCTTGACCAGGTCAAACCACCATCATTGCTTACATAAAATAAATTATTGTAAGAGGAACCCAACATTCGATGAGGATACAAGGGATGCCATAAGGCTTCAAAACCGTCTCCGGAAATCCGGTCAGAATAATCAGATGATTTTGAAGCAACAGCGTTCACAGGTGATTGCCAGGTACCATTATCCTGCATTCCTCCGATATACTCCTGAGCCCCGGGTTTTTTGGCTACCCCATAAAATTGTGTAGTCACGTATCCTTTATTAATTTGTTCCCACGTCTTTCCTTCATCTAATGAGATACCAAGTCCACCGTCATTTGCTTCAAGAATTGTAAATTGTTTATTCAGTGTATCGGTAATTATAGGTACAATATCGTGATGATCTACATGCAGGTTGTTGTTTTTCTGATAGTCAGCAAGCACTGTGACAATACTTTGTTCATTGATGAGTGTAAAGGTGCCGTATTGAATATCAATTTTAGAATTGGGTAGGGAATCAGCATTCCATGTTTTTTTTTCAGGAAGCGTAGGCCAGAAAAAGTATAGTTGTTTATAGGTATAGCCTCCTGTCTTTGCAATTTTATCCGATGGAGTGGTTGGATTATATGTTACTGCATGAATAAAAAAGTATTCCCTGCCGGAGATTTCGTCTTCCGGATCTCTTTGAATCAGGTTAAATTTTCCATCTCTTTCCTGATCCCGGAATGAAATCATTAACTGTCTGTTATTATCGGTATCCCAGGCTTGAAAAGGTACATCAACATAATCCATATAGGTATAATCTTCAGGAGGCACTCCCGAACCTTCACCAACGGGCACAGTAAACCGATGGGCTTTTTGTTTGATTCCTTCACCAAACCGTATTTCAACCGACGACCAATCATTGGATACCAATTCAACTCCGTCTTCTGCATCACCGGTTGACATTCCTCCACCTAAATAGCTGCCTCCGAAATTAACAAAATTCATAAATCCCCCGGTTCCGACTGTATCTACCCTGATAACCTGGGGATCGCTGGAACTTGTGCCGCTTTTAAATTCAATACTTCCGAAATCAACACCAGCAATATAAACTGTATTTTCATCGAATGGATGAGCTCGTATGATATTGTCAAACCATCCCTGGTTACCAAGAAAATTATGGGAAGAAACAAATTTTGCCCAGGTGTCACCCTTGTTGGATGAAACGTATACATGTGTCTGACGTGTAAAAGTACCCGCAACATTTACAATTGCCTCAACACTTGTAAAAATTTTGTCGGGATTGACAGGAGATATGGTGAGGTTGAACCTGTAACCATCGCCGATACCATTGCTGGATAAAAGCCAGTCATCCCCCGCATTGGTCGATTTTAGCACTCCCATGCTGTTGGCTGCAGCATAAAGGGTATTGAAATCTCTTGGATCAGCAATTAAATCCTGGATAGCATAAGATTTTTCATACACTTTGTTCCATGAAGTTCCACCATCAATTGTTTTGAAAATTCCTGTATTAGTGCCTGCAATTACAATATTTTCGTCTGTTGGATCAACGATCACAACATTTACATATAAAAAGTCCTTGTTATTGGTTGTAGAAGATAACTGACTCCAGGAATTACCTCTGTTGGAAGTTTTAAAAATTCCATCTCCTGCAACCATTCCATATCCGCCATAACCTTCTCCTGTACCGGCATAGATAATATTATGATTAGATGCAGCCATTGCCAGGCATACTGTAGACAGGTTTGGAAAATCGGGTGATAAATCATGCCAGGTGCCTCCTCCATCGGTTGTTTTCCAGATTCCTCCGCTTACAGAGCCGGTAAGCCATGTATTGTGTGTATTATCATCAGGATCTATGAGAATGCTTCGGGTTCTGCCCCCAACATTGCCAGGGCCTCTCTGAACCCATGGATATATCTCTTGTGTGCTTTTTAACAAATGGTTTCTGTCCTTTGCTTTCTTCAGTTCTTCCAATCTGTAATTCATCTTGTACCCGGAGGACTGACTACCGAAAGGTGTGCTGATTTTTTTGAAATATTCGGAAAACTTCTCAGGCTGATCAAATTCATGTTCTTCTGCTTCCGATTCATAGAATTCTTTTTTTTCGAAAATAAAAATGATGGATACAACAATAGCAATAAAAAACAAGCTTGCGATAAACGTTTTTAGATTTATATTTTTTTTCATCCTTAGCAGTTTACATTTTATTTCACTTACTTGCCCAACAGGCTTTGATAGTCAGTATCTTCAAATCCGGTTTTGCGGTAGGCGGTTATAAATAATGATTCTATAAGCGCGCTTTCATTGTCATACAGGCCCAGGATAATGAAAAGAATATCGCCCTGTGAATCTACTACAAGCTGCCCCGAAAGAGAGATGTAGTTTACGTTCAATCCCCCGGTTGTAAGTTTATTGAGTTGTTCGCCCAGCTTGGTGCTGAATTTGGTCGTATCATACACCACTCTGGTCCGATATCCGGAATTATAAATATTATTAAAAATAATATTATGGTCGTTTTCGGGATCGAGGGCAGTAACTAAATCATATTTGTCTGATCTTGCATTCAATTCTATCAGATTAAGAAAATTGTCAAACTCAGATTGATAACTAAGATCAAATTTATTTATGGTATCAAGCGCGGCTAAATAATCGCTTTTATTCAGCTGATAATCATAAGCTATCCAGTTACCTGCAAGCTTAGTTGGATAACCATCCTGATATTCTATATCATACCCGTTATCCTGGCATGAAATTATTATTGACATTATCATGATGATCAATGCCGGGAATAATTTTTTAATAAAAATTCTCATATATACTACTACTTTCTTCAAAGTCAATTATTCAGTTCTAATCCAGGTTACAGGTACTTCAATTCCTTCGTTTGGTGGATCGAGAAGTTTTACTGTCCACGAAATAGAGTTCTTTGTATAACTTCCGTCCGAAACATCATATTTGCCAAAGAAACCTTCTCCTGGAAGCAAAGCAAGCCTGTTTTTACCAAGATCTGCAATCTTTCCAGGCATAGGAAATCCTGGGAAGCCTAGTACATCATTGCATTTATAAAGACCTTTTGCATCAATCCTGGTTAGGGTCATCTCTGCCGGACCAAATACATTCCGTTCAAAAGTACCTGACAAATCATTATTTACAACACTTTCAAATGTAACAGCCAGGATTCTGTCACCGGTTGCAGAAAAGCCTTCAGAATTTTCGGCATAGTAAGAAATTATATAAACTCCCGGTGTTTTGACATCATAATAATTACTTAAATAATACCAACTGACATCTTTTCCCTGAACTGTAGCCCGGATGGGAGGAAGTTTAAAATTCGCCGAATCTTTAATAATGGAGATAAATTCACCTCCAAACATATCAAATACAGGTAAATAACTGATATGTGAAACATCGGCTGTATCGTCCCATCTATCGCAGCTTATCATCAAAGCTATACTAATTATTAGGGATAATATGTTAATTTTCTTAAACATCATACCATAGATTCATCCATCCAACCTTGCATTCTTCCATATTTTCAATCTTTCAATCTCTCAATCTCTAAATCAACCAATCTCAGAATCATTCACTCTTTACATCCCACCAGACTTTTTCAAATACTTCTTTCTTATCCGGAGTGTTAATGTTTGATGAATATTCTGATTCTGGAAATATCAATCGCTTTGGAAATTTACCACTGGTTACATTGTTTACCGAGACGGTAAATTCGCCCGGAACATAATTGCTTTCATCCGAGGCAGGCACAGCACTTTCCTTCGGATAATGAGTTCTGTTATGTTCGAAAAAGGTTTCGAGACTTTGAATACCTTCAAGTGCTATCCATTTTTGTACAATAATTGCTTTTACTAAATCTTCAACAGGACTACCCTCAGCAGGAAATTCATAGGGCTGACCCGGGCCATAAAATTGTTCGGCAAGAGTAGTAATCTCAGTAAAACTGTAGCCATAAGGGTATAACAATCTTATAAATGAAGCTTCTATTCCCTGGTTGTATAAATCTTTTGCTGTAGAATAAGGCTTTACATTATATCTGATGATGGCTTCTGCCTGAAGAAAACAGGCCTCACTTTCCGACATTATATATACCGGGGTTGAAGGGAGAATTACCGGTTTTGAGAAACTGGTGCTGTTTGTACCTGTAGGTTCCTCGGGATCATTATAATTTCCCTGGACCAGAGCCTTATGTCCACCGCCGGTTTCGGGATAATCGAACATGGCATTAAGCCTGTCCAAATCACCTTTATCACTAAGAAAACTATAAAGTGTATTGCTCAGAATGAGGTTTGGGTTGTTAAAAAACCTGATCTCTGTTTCATACAATGGATTTGACTTTCCTGTCTCATTCACAAACTGAGTCATTGCTGCGTCATTTGTCAGCAATTTTAAAGACGTATTGCTGTATAACGCTTTAATGCCCGTTTCACAAGTAGAGGGATCTTTATAAACTTCCCTGAGATAAATTTTCAGTTTCAGGGTATTGGCAAACTGTTTCCAACGTTCAATATTGCCCTGGAAAAGAAGATCTTCATCTCCAACTTCTTCGACTGTTTCGGCTTCAAAATCATGAGATAGCGCTTCATCCAGCCTTACAATCAGACTGTCGTATATATCCTGTCCTTTCTCATACACAGGACTGGTAATGCCCTCATCTCCTTTTAATGCCTGGGAAAAAGGGATTTCATCATATAGATCGGCAAGGATTTGAAAAGTATAGCACTGCATAACGGAGGCAATCAGATAATAGCCCCAATTTTCTTTTTGACGGGCCAGATTTTTAACATATTCAAGATTTTTAAGCGCGCCCGAATACAGTTCGCCATACTGTCTGCTGTCGTATGTACTGCTGTTGATATCATACGAATCCAGACCGGAATATTGAGAAGCGCCCGGAGACTGGGTCCATTGCTGAGACCACAAAGCTCCCAACACCTGGTATTTTCCACCGTAGACATAAGCCACCGATGAAATTCCTGCAGAAATAGTAAGCTTTTCATTCGCCTGGTCAGGATTGTTCGGATCTTTATTTATATCAAACCAGTCGCTGCAGGAAGAAAGAAATAATGCAAATAAAAACAGTAATATTTTTAAGACCTTTGCAATTTTCTGTGGGCTTCTCCCCCTTAGAAAAGAGGGCCGGGGGGATTGACCTGAATTCATTTGCCCGATAATACCTTCCAAAGTCCTAATAACATTATCAAAATCATTAATTACCTCGCGCTCTTCAAAGCGAAGAACCGTATAACCTAATATACCAAGACGTTTGTCTCTTTTTTTATCTTCATCATGTTTGAAATTATGGGAATACCCATCAACTTCAATAATCAATTTTAGTTTTCTGCAAGCAAAATCTGCAATATAATTATCAATCGGAAACTGTCTAAGGAACTGAAATCCAAGCATTTTTTTGCTTCGTAATGCTTCTTTCCAAAGTTTTATTTCACCCGGAGTTGAATTATTTCTGAGTTTTCTTGCAAATGATTTGAGCTTTTTGTTATAGTGGGATTTAGGAGAAGAGTCAATCCCCCCGGCCCCCTTTTCTAAGGGGGAGGAAGAGTCAATCCCCCCGGCCCCCTTTTCTAAGGGGGAGGAAGAGTCAATCCCCCCGGCCCCCTTTTCTAAGGGGGAGGAAGAGTCAATCCCCCCGGCCCCCTTTTCTAAGGGGGAGGAAGAGTCAATCCCCCCGGCCCCCTTTTCTAAGGGGGAGGAAGAGTCAATCCCCCCGGCCCCCTTTTCTAGGGGGGAGGAAGAGTCAATCCCCCCGGCCCCCTTTTCTAAGGGGGAGAGCTCTCCAAAAATATTTTGATTTGCTTTTTTCATACTTCCTTTTTACAACACCACCTTCAGACTAAACGTAACACTTCTTACAGTGGGCTCTGCACCAAATTCACCAAAATCGCCATTTAGATCGGTTCCAAATGTAGTTAGTTCAGGATCAATAAAGGTCTGGTCCTTAGGGGTCCATAACAATAAATTTCTCCCAATGACGCTTAGTTCGAGTCCCTGTAATTTTATTTTACTGATTAGTCGTACCGGGAAATGGTAAGAAAGGATTACCTCTCTAAGTTTCACATACGATTTATCAATAAATGAAATACCATCAAGTTGTGTTCCTCCATTACCCCAATAGTCAGTAATATGATTAGCATCAACCGGGATAGTATTTGTTTCATATATAGGTTCACCATGAGCATCTTTTCCTGTTTCATAAACCGAATTTGGGATAATGAAAGGCTCACGCATGTTATAGACTGTAATCGGCACTGTTCCTGCCCATACAGATATTTCTTTGGTTTTTGAATACATAATACCTCCCTGCTTAATATCCATGCTGGCTGAAAGAGATAAACCCTTAAACGTAATACGATTCAAAATACCTCCGATATAGTTGTATTCCCTGTCTCCATATTCCACAAGGTCTTCAGCAGCTTTTGGCAGACCCGTATTGTCAACAACAATCCTTCCCTGATCGTCGCGCATCACGGTTCGTCCTTCGAAAATACCCACAGGACGTCCAGGTTTTCCGACAAAATAAATCTGTTCTCCGCCATCCACAGCAATGCCATTAAATACGATTCTGTCAAGTCCTTCGGTTAATTCAACCAATTTATTTTTATTTTTTGAGAAATTAAATGAAACATCCCAGGTTAGATTTTTTGTGCGAACGGGTGTTAGATTTAATAACATTTCAACTCCTCTGTTGGTCAGCTTGCCCAGATTGATGGTTTTTGAGCTATAACCCGATGAATTAGCTAATGGTGCGGGCCAGATAAGATCTGTTGTTGTCTTGTCATAGTAAGAGAAATCAATTCCGATCCGGTTATCAAAAAAGCGGAGGTCCGTACCCATTTCCATTTCGGTAGTAAGTTCAGGTTTCAGATTTTCATTCCCAATCAGATTTGAGACTTCGAACGAATTTATTCCAGCGAGTGGATAGCTTAAGAAACCATATCCGTCTGAATGACCTGCTGATGTAAAAACATCATAAATCAAATAGGGTGGGGCATCGTTTCCTACCTGGGTCCAGGATACTCTGATTTTACCAAATGGGATTACTTTGCTTAGCTGTGGCAGCAACTCAGTAAAAACAAACGAAGAGTTCACTGAAGGATAGAAAAAGGAATTATTTCTTAGGGGCAACGTTGAGCTCCAGTCGTTTCTTGCAGTTGCCGAAACAAATAGCACACTTTTATAGGAAAGATCCAGGCTTCCGTAAACTCCCATTAGTCTTCGTCTGGCAAAGGTCTCGCCTGCATAAGGTGATTCGGAGGTATTCGAAATCTGGTAGAAACCATCAATTGTCAAGTTATTTACCTGAGCAAAGATGCTTTTTGAGCTTCGTTGATTAATGTTTTGACCTACGATGACATTCACTCCGAAGTTTTTTATTTTTTTGTTGAAACTCAGAATGAAATCACTGTTGAGTTGCATTACATAACTTGAAGATTCACCATCAAGTCCCGGCTCATTTATTGAAGTGAATTCATTGGCTCCCTTAGGGTCAATTATTGACCGCCATTGCTTCAACTGTTCATTCGAAACATCTCCTCCCAGTCTGTAAGTGGCAGTCAGGAAACTGGTAAATTTATAATTGAATTCGAGGTTTCCGTATAGCCTGTCTTCATTGTTGTTATTGCCGTTCTTTTTCAGAATAAAGTAAGGATTGACAGTATATTGCGAATAAAAGTTGTCGATATTATTCCATTCGCTGTTAATATCCTGAAGTTCCAGAAGACTAATATCTCTCGGAGTCTGCATTACCTGGTTATAAACCGATTGATTTCCCTGACCGGAAGGAACAGATTTGTTATTTTTCTTTACATAATTTATGGAAGAGGAAGCTGTAAACCTGTCTGAAATATTGGTTGTAGCATGCAAAGAGATGGTATTGCGGTTATAACTGTCTGAATTGGTCGGGAATATGCCATCGCTGGTAATATTTGAATACGAAAAATAATAGGTTGCCAATTCATTGCCATTCGATATGGAAATGGAATTATTGAAGCTTTTACCGGTATCGAAAAACTCTTTTACATTGGTTGGCAAACCGGAATATGCTTTAACTCTGAGTGCGTTATTCACTTCGTTTCCCCAATACCTGAGTTTGTTATCAAATTTAGGACCCCATGAAGTATTCTCATAACTCACGGCATCTCCATTTATACCCTGTCCAAATTCGTTCTGATACTGGATAAGTCTTAAGGGTTCTTCGAACATTACCGAGCTGTTAATTTCTATGTTGGGTTTTGCACCTACTCCAGCTTTTCCCCTTTTAGTTGTTATAACTACAACTCCATTGGTTGCCCTTGCACCATACAGGGCAGCTCCGCCAGAACCTTTTAGAAATGTGATGGATTCGATGTCGTCCGGATTTATATCATTTACTCCATTGCCAAAATCGGTGCCTCCATTAATAGAAGTGCTGCCGCTAAAACCATTGTTTAACGGCACCCCGTCTACAACAAACAAAGGTTGGTTAGATCCGCTAAGTGAAGATATGCCCCGGAACAGAATTCTTGTGGATGAACCCGGAGCTCCGGATGAAGTACTGATATCAACACCTGCAACTTTTCCCTGTAAAGAATTCAGAATGCTTCGATCGTGACTTTCGGTGATTTCGTCGCTCCCGACGCTTGTCGCTGAATATCCAAGAGCCTTACTTTCACGCTTAATTCCCAGTGCGGTTACCACAATTTCATTGAGTTGAAATGTTGAAGGAGATAATGCGACATCAATTTTTTTCCTGCCGGCTACCTGTATTTCTTTGCTTTGCATCCCGACAAAACTAAATACAAGAGTACCTGTATCGGAAGGAACTGTAATATTATATATTCCGTCAATATCCGTAATTACTCCGTTCTGGGTACCCTTTACATATATGGCAACCCCGGGAAGGGAAAGACTATCTTCAGCGCTTATCACTCTTCCTGTAATTTGCAACTCCTGACCATTAATGATTACAGGAGCTAATAGAAGGAATGAAAAAAATAAAAATTTCAGTTTTTTCATGCTTTATCCTAAAACGTAAAAAGGATAACATTGTTTTTTCAAAACTATCAAATTTTGGGGTATTAAATGCAAAGGAATATTAAAAAAGGATTGAAAAACAAAAAGATTTAAAGTTAGTTTCAATGATTTCAAAGGTTTAAATGTTTTTAAAGACCGTCAAATAATATAGCAAAAAACAAGGTTAGTACTAATAATGCTATTATTTCCAAAAAAAAACCGTTCTGTTCTTCAGAACGGTTTTTAAAGATTATTTAATGAAATTTATTGTTTAATCTTCAGCAAAGTAAGGTTTTTGATACATATTTAGTACACCCTGATAATTAGCGTTTGCAGTACGTTCGTCAAGAGGTGTCGGCAACCTATAAGGTATTCCACCGTTATTTGCCAATGGATCAGGATTTGCAACCAGAGTAGGAAATCCTGTTCTTCTCCAGTCTGACCATACTTCTACCTGGGTAAAAAGTGCATCATATTTACCCAGTATTATTGTTTCAAGGTTAATATCGGCATCGGTTTTTGATGCCTGACTTGTAACAAATGCTGTAGGAGCATCAGCACCGGTAACAGCAAGGACAGATGCTAAAACACCTTCGTTATATGCTATAGCAGCAAGGTCTGGATGATTTTTTCTTAACTGGGCTTCAGCTTCAAGAAATTTAGCTTCTTCATATGTAACCATCGGAACCGGTTGGGCAGAAGCGTTAAAAAGCGGACCGATTTCACTTGCATTTAAATTAAAGTTTCTTGTATCTGCAGGTGATCCAACATAACCAACAGTTGTTCCATCAACATCTTTATCGGAGGAATAATAAGGTAATCTGGGGTCATTATTTGCTACAAGCATGTTAATAAAAAACTCACCCATTCCCATATAACCGGCTCTTGTCTGGTAAAATGCATACCATTGATTTGCATTATTTGCATTTGCGCCGAATTGAGCAT
The DNA here is from genome assembly GCA_963781805.1 of uncultured Bacteroidales bacterium. Taxonomy (GTDB): domain Bacteria; phylum Bacteroidota; class Bacteroidia; order Bacteroidales; family UBA10428; genus JAFGPL01. Next base: position 958,008 of record CAWAHF010000004.1, on the reverse strand, counting down.
AAGCATTATCCTCGATACCAGTGAGATTAGCATTTGTAAGATATGTCAATACATCATCAGCACTTGAGGCAGATTTTTTACTTATGCGATTTGCATAACGCGCTTTCAGAACCCATGCCATTTTAATCCATTTTGAAACATCACCACCAAAAATATAATCATCTGATCCCGGAAGAGATTGATTTGCACTTTCAGCAACACTAAGGCTTGTAATACCATCACTTAACATAGTTTGAACGGAAGCATAAATGGACTGCTGTGAATCAAATGCAGGATTCAGGTTATCTATTCCCTTAAGTGCTTCAGAAAAGGGAACATCACCCCATATATCAGAGGCAAAGGCCCCTGCCCAAGCCTTAAGTATTAATCCCATACCTTTGTAATATGGATTTACATCCCCGGCCTGATCAATTAGATTTTGGGAAGTTTCCATCCAGTCATCATAGATAGAACCCCAATCATTAACATTGTCACCTTCAAAAATCTGATATGTTGCCTGTTCATTAAGCGATTGATTGGATATACCAGCCTGACTTTGAACAAAAATGGATGATAATCTGGCTAATTCACCGGTAACATTTCCGAATAATGCTACCTCAGCTGCTGATAGTAAATTTGATTCCAGTACTTCTACAGGACTGTTTGGAGAAATGTCATATCCTTCTATGTAGCTTTCAGTGCATCTGTTAAACAGAAGAAATGCACCAAATATTCCTATTATTAAAATTATTTTTCTTTTCATAGTAATTAGTTTTAAAAATCAACTTTGACACTGAATATATATGATTTACTTCCTGGCATATTGAAATAATCAAAGCCTGTTAAGTTTGAACCGGCTCCTGTAAGACTTGTTTCCGGATCAATACCAGGATAATCAGTAGAAAGCCAGAGATTTCTTCCGCTGGCTGTAAAAGAGATGGCTTTTATATATTTGCCAACTTTAGAAGCGTTTTTGATTCTATATTTATATTGCAGAGACACATCTCTCAAACGCACCCAGGATCCATCATACCTTGCATTTTCGCCTGGTCCCCAGTCTCCAACAACATAAGTATAATAATCTTCAAGAGGTATAGCAGTAGTATTTGGTACTCCGCTTTCAGTTACACCATCAACAACAATTGTACCTTCACGATTGGCCGTAATATCTGTCCGGCCAATTTGATTTAACCTGGCAATTGTTCCGTTCCAAATATCTCCACCTTTACGGATATCTATTAAGAAGCTTAAGCTGATATCTTTATATGTAATGGTATTTCTGATATTGGATAACCAATCAGGAAAAGGATTACCAACATTGCCTCTTTCATCTGCAATAATCGGATAACCATCAACATCAATAACCATTTTACCGTTATCATCGCGTAGCCACAAATCTGAATAAAGTGCACCATAAGGTTTACCAACAATAGCATATGAGCCCATTGAGTAGAAAGCTGCTTCAATACTTATTTCATCAACTCCTTCAGCCAGTTTTAAAACTTCATTTTCGTTTTTAGTAAAGTTAACCATTATATCCCACGAAAAACTACTTGTTTTAACTGGTGAACCTGAAAGTGATAGTTCGATTCCTTTATTAACCATTTCGCCGCTGTTTTCGTATATTGCAGCATATCCAGTAGATGGTGCGATAGGTCTTTGAACCAGAATATCTACAGTTTTCTGGTTATAGTATGTTGCATCAAGATTTAATCTACCATTAAAGAATCTTAAATCAAAACCACCTTCAATACCAGTTGTCATTTCGGGTTTTAACTCACTGTTACCCAAAACAGTAGATCTACTAAATCCACTTTGACCCAAATATGGCCATCCCAAACCTCCTGTCATACCTGCAGCAACAAGTGGTTGTGTATAATATGTAAGAGATCCGTATGCTCCGGGGTTATTCCCTGCCTTAGCCCATCCAAGCCTGAGTTTTCCAAAGGTTAAAACGGAATTTTCAGGTAATAATTCAGTAAATATGAATGATGTACTTACTGAAGGATAAAAGAAATTGTTTTTGCTGCTTCCTAATGTTGAAGCCCATTCATTTCTTCCTGTAGCGTTTAAGAATAATGTACTCTTCCAATCAAGGTCGGCTATAAAGAAGAGTGCAGAAGTTCTAACAGTTGAAGAGTTTTCATCCGTATATAAATCAGAACCGTTATTTAAATTATAAAAATCCGGTGCAGACAATATACGTGATCTGCTGAAAAGGCTCTGATAGTATTGTTCGTTAAGGTTGTGACCGAGACTCAGATTACCTTTAAAATCACCAATTTGATGATGCAGTGATGCCATGAAAATAGAATATAATTCTCGATTTCTTACTACATTCTCAGTAACTTCACCAAGCCCGTCACCTGCATCGCCTCCATTTGAATTAAGCGCGATAACGCCTTTACGAGCATCTGTGTAAAAATCTGTTCCAAGTTTGTAATCAAGGGTTAGCCAATTAAGGGTATAATTGCCATAAAAATTTCCCATAATTCTGTCAACATTACTTACAAAAGTATTATTGTAAGCTGACCAGTATGGGTTGTCAAAAGCTGAAAAATATGTTCGTTGTTGACCATCAGGTGTTTCATAACCACCTTCAGCCGGATCGTTCAGATTGTAATTTTCAGGAGCACGAAATAGTGCCAGCATTAAACCTGCAAGGTTACTACCATTTTGGGCAAAATTACCCTTGGTTTTAGTATAGTTTGCAGTTCCTCCGATTTTCAAATTCTTTGCTACACTTGCTTCACCGGTTAATCTGACATTGGTTCGATCTAAATAAGTATTGGGAATAATTCCATTATTATTGAGGTTTCCAAAGGCAACTCTAAAATTTGATACTTCGTTACCTCCGGCAATAGAGACGTTATGTGTATGAGAATAACTATTTTGAAAAAATTCTTTAACATTATCCACAGGGGTAATATTTAAATCACTCATTTTTGCACCCCAACTTCTGTATCCACTGGAAGAGAATGCTCCACCTTCACCCTGAGAATAAATATTCTGCCATTCAGGTAATTTATTTACTTGAGACAGTTCAAATTTATATTCATAGGTAGCTCTTATTTGTCCCTGGGATCCTTTCTTTGTAGTATATAAAATTGCTCCGTTGGCAGCTCTAACTCCATACAATGCAGCTGCAGCAGGACCTTTAAGTATGGTAGCAGTCGCAATATCGTCAGGATTTATATCTAATGCACGGTTAGCATTGTTAACTCCCTCAAGATTTTTATTGTAAGGATTATCTCCAGCACTTGTCTGATCAGTTGAATTATCGATTGGAATTCCATCCACAACTATAAGAGGCTGGTTGTTACCTGTAAAAGAGGAGTTTCCACGGATTAAAACCTTACTGGAAGAACCTGGTGTTCCACCAGAACCAATAACCTGCACGCCGGAACCCTTTGCAGCAAGAGCTTCAATTATATTATGCTCACCTGATCCGGCAATTTCTTCAGAACTAACCACTGTGGTAGAGTATCCAAGAGCTTTCTTTTCTCTTGGGATACCTAATGCTGTAACTACAACTTCATCCAACCCAATGGCTTCCGATTCAAGCTGAATATTAATAACTGATTGTCCTGCAACCTGAATTTCCTGGGCCTTCATTCCAACGGCACTAAAAACTAATGTTGCATTAGCAGGGACTGTTAACGAATATTCTCCATTAACATCCGTAGCCATCCCTGTTTTAGTTCCTTTAACTACAACAGAGACACCTGGAAGCGGATCACCATTATCATCGGTAACCGTTCCTTTAATTTGTATGTCCTGGGCATAGATGGATGTAAAGCCAAATAGCAACAGGCATACAAGTAAACTTGTAATTCTTTTCATAGATAAAAATTTAAGGTTTATAATAGGTTCATAAAAAAAACACACACAGGACAAACCTTTCCGGTTATACCCTGAGTCAAATCTAATAAAAATTATTAAAAACAAAAAGTGAATGAAATATTTTTAACCTATTAAATATTAATTATATACATTGTATTTTTATGATATATTATGACATAAAAATTCACTTTATTTTGTAAGTAATTATAATTTAATGAGATATGGAGGTTAAAAATTAGATAAATTTTGTAAATATATGATATATAAATATTTAGTTTAAAACAAAGATTTTTGAGGATGATTTATCGAAATATTTACATATTACCATAACTGTTCGTAAATATTTATTGGAAGTTTTTTTACCTCCATTTTGATTTCATTATACGACTTATAACAAAGCCTGGTAAAAACGGTAATAAAATTATTTTCAGGATTGATAAAACGCCTGACAGCAATTAATCGATTTATACTCCTTGCAAAAAATAGGCTAGAATTACACCCAGGTAGTTACCAACAGCATAGCCGATGATGCCCACTGTAAGACCTGAAACAACAACCTCTTTATTTTTAAGAGAACCGGCAACAAGAGGCACAAACGGAGGAGAACAGATTAATGCAGTTGAAGCAACCATGACGGTATCCGCATCGATTTTAAAAAATTTTGAGAGTAACACATGCAGGAATAAACTACCAAATACAGATAATGTGATATAAAAAAACAGTGACGATGAAATATGCATCAATTGCTTAACATTTGCCATGGATGCAACAACCATACTAAATATCAAAATAAAATACATCCCAAGCTCAAAGGTTTTATCAATTTTATTTATTTGTGGTATGAGCGAAACTAAAATACCCAGGGTAGTTATGGTAAGAATAACTATTACCATAACCTGGTTTTCCTTTACAATGAGGCTTAACAAGCCTGCGACAACGAAAATTAATATAGTAATACCTAACGCTTTTAGCAATGGCAATAACTTCTCTTTCGCCAACATGCCCCGATATTCTCCGTTTATGGTTGATGTGGTACTTTCAAAATACCCGTCTTTTCTGGGATAGGGATTCAGATATTTTCTGAAAATTTCCTTTCCGATGGACATCAGGAAAAATAAATACACGATACCTATTACTGTATCGTATGTATGCGTAAGGATATACGTTTCGGGATTCACGTCAAGCATCATTTTAAGCGAAGCCAGGTTTGGTGTGCCACCGGTATATAAACCAACAAGCATTCCGGATACCTTCCAAAGCTCGGGGACATATTTTCTGAATGCAAAATACCCTCCTCCAACTACAATTAATACAGCTAATACACCCAGGATCAGCGACAAAAAAGTTTTTCCTGCCATTCGAAACCACTCCTTAATATTCAACGAAAATAGCAGAAGGGGTATTGCAAGCGGAATAGTTATGGTCATAAACAAATCCTGAAGCTTTCTGATTTTGAAGAATAGTATATCATTCGTACTGATTAATCCCTGATGTTGCAAATGCAGAAGCTGCTGTAATGAAAGGTTTTTATTCGCTGCATTCAGTTCATGAAAAAAACTGCTGGCAGACGGAATCAAGCCACAATGTCCAAGGACAATTCCTACAAGGTATGCAAGAATTATGGTTCCGATTCGATTTGCAATACTGTTTTTTTCTGTCAGATAAATAATAAATGCAGGAGTAAGAACATAAATGAAAATTAAGATTAGGGTTTGTATCATCAGTTAATTTTAGTTTAGGTGATAAATTTAATAAAAAACTCTAAAATATATGTTTAGGAATTCAAAGGAGCATACTATTTTATTTCAGAATTTGATCTGGTATTTTGGTTTCCGGAATTGCCGAATATCCTGGTTGTAAACCTCCGAAATCAATCGTGATTCGATCAATTATTATTCCCGGATCCATTGCGGTGATTTTAAGCAAATGTTTGCCGGGGTCAGGTATTGAAAATTCAGATTGTACCACAGCATTATTGCTCAAGACATTTTTTTTCCATATTTCACTTCGATCATAGGTACGATAATTATATTGTTTCGCTTTCAAATTATCTATCTTAACTGAAATGCACATTTCATGAAAGGTATTTAACGGATGAGACGGCAAACAATAGATTTTAATTATTGCCAATCCTTTTGAAAATGAATAAAATTCATAATCAACAGATGCGTTAAAATTTTCGGTGTTAGTGCCTGACTTTTGAAGAGTGTCTGTACTTGCCAGCATAATTGCTTTACCAGAGTACCCTAATCCATCTATTATATTCCAGTTAACATCGGGCGTATTATATATATGAGAGTAATTTTCTGCATCGATTGAAATATACCTGTTCATTTCAATAGATCCCTTATAATTTGAAAAGACAGGAACCTTGACGCTAACTGGTATTGTAAATTCTCTTGATGCTCCCTTAATGACAATGTTACCGGACTTACTGTTCCCGGGTTGAATTTTACTCCAATTGATGCTAATCAGGATTCTCTTTTCTTTCTTTAGAAATTCATTTGTAAGAGTTCCGGATGTTGTGTTTAAAAGAATCCAGGGTTGGGACACAGTTGCTGTCCAATCAACATTCTGTGTTCCGGTACTAAACAAATCAACAAATCGGGTATCTCCCGGTGTAAAAAAATCAGGCAACCTGCCACCATACATATTTTGCTTTGGACGTTCATCGATGAATCCTTCGAGCATGATTCCCATATCAGTAACATCAGGTATTTCCCATTGAGGAATCAACGGACAGTCAAACACCGGAAGATTTCTTGGATTCATTGACATCATGTATTTCCACTTCCCATTTGCCAGGTTTTCATTGTAATAGTTGGTTTCAATCACGATACCGTCATAGGCTTGTTTCGCCAGAATTGCAAAATCATTTGCACTTGAACGATTTTGTTTTGCATACAAATTAGCCATTTCATAGTCTAATAATTTCTTGTTCATTAACGCCGCGCAGCGCACAGGATAGTATACCAGCTCATAAAAGGCATCTTTCCGCCCGGCAGGAATTTCGGCTTTAATTAGATTGATGCTGTCTGAGATAGCGGAATACCTGTCCAGCCTTCGTTGTGCCTCATCGCCATAATTAAAATGATTGTATTCGGTAGGATTTATAACTCTTGTCGGCTCTGTCTGGTTCCATCCCATAAATTCAGGTTTTCTTTCAAATGCAAGATTATAATATTCCCAGCAGGCATCAGTAATTATGTCTCCTGGTTTTTCACCAAAGTTTACCTCCATCCATTGGTTAAGATGTTTTTTTACATATTGTGAAGATGAAAAAGGCTTTATATCATAAGCCATATCAAGAGATAACTGAATATTGTACTCTGCAGGTTTAATATCCCCCACATTCATGACCCAGATTCTGTCACAACCGGTCTTATAGGCCTTCTGCAATTCTTCCCAAATCAACATGGGATGTGTAGTACTTAACCAAAGGTAATCGTGTGGCCTGCCCCAATACGATAAATGATAATATACACCGCTGCCTCCTGATCTTTTTTGTTCAACGGAATCATTCAGTCGCCGGATATATCCATAATTATCATCCGGCCATACAATAGTTATATCATCAGGAAGTTTTAGTCCGTTATCATATATTTCAAGCACTTCCTTATAAGGTATAAAGGCTTGTGGAACTTTTGCGACATTTGAATCGATTTCCTTCTTGATGATTTCTCGTTGATCCGAGAAAATCTTTTCCAGTAGATCGACTTTTTCACTCATATTTGTAACCCCTTCCATGCCGGAATCATGGATTCCTCTCATTCCAACTGTATAAATGTTCTCGTAATTTTTGCTTTCGCGGGCTCGTTCATCCCAGTAGTTGTAAACTGATTTGCTATTGGTTACATAATTAAAATCACCCCTTGCAGATTCGATCCATTCATCGACATTATCGCGCAACATAGGTTCAGCATGCGAACTACCTACTACAATACCATAAGCATCGGCCACCAATTTATTTCCGGGATAATAATAGAAGGCCTTTGTGCATGAATGCATAGCGGGCCAGATAAGATTGGCTTTTAAACGAAGTAACAACTCAAAAATCTTTGCATACGTTTTCGGACCGATATCGCCGGTTTCAGGCTCAAAGGTTTTAGCTGCCCAGGGCTGAAGTCCCCAGTCTTCGTCATTCAGAAAAATTCCCCTGTATTTTACTGAAGGAACGTTGGAAATATAATCAACCGGTTCAAGATTCAGGCTTGTTTTTCTTTCAGGAGTGACATCTGCCCACCAGTACCATGGCGAAACTCCCATAGCTTTGGAGAGTTCGAAAACACCATAAGCTGTTCCACGCCGGTCGCTTCCGGCAATTACCAATGCTTTTTTAACTCCGGGAAATGGATTATTTAACGTCTTCATATAAAATTGTTCCCAATGGCCATTGATCTTTCCAATATCCATTTTATTTGTTGTCGATAAAGAATGAATTAAAACATTTTTTTCAACAGAACCAACAATGATTATATATTCTGAGAGTTCGTTTTTATCTGAAATTATTTTTGGCAATTTTCCCGATACTCTTTCAATATCTTCTGCCAATAATTTAGCGGTGATTATAACAGTTTCATAGTCACTGGTATCGTAATAAATTTCAGAATGGATTTTACCGGAAACAATTGGAAACATATCATTCCCGATGAGATTTGTACGAATAACCGGCTGTGTATGTACAAGAATCAGGTTAGCGAAAACAAAAATTAATGTTAGACAGGGTTTCATAATTCTTTTATTGTGAAGGGTTATAAGATAACAAGTCTAAAGATAGGACATTAAACAGATTTTGCAAAAATTTGCATATTACGTAAGGATGGTTAAATATCTATTGAGAATAGAAATAAAAAAGCCCGGTAATTGTATATTATCGGGCTGTGGTTAAAAAACTAATTTTTTACCATGCACCAAGAATCGCTCCCATAACAATAAAATAAACCACAAAGTAACCTGAATCAATAAAGATCAGGCGAAATGATTTTCGGGCAAAAAGGTACGTAATCCCAATCGAGGTGGCAATCCATGCAACACCTACCAATGTTCCGGCAGCAATTCCGGAAACAAGTGTAGCCTCTTTACCAATAAACATATCCATCACAAAGGCAGCAATGAACATGAAAATAAAGGACATACCAAAAATTAATGGCATATTGGCATTTTTTATATCCTCATCCTTGAGCTTAAGCTCTTTTTGCCAGGCTTTGCCGAACAGGATCGGTGAATACCACAGGGCGCCTATTACAAATGCTGCCAAAGAAGCCATGATAACAGAAAGCCAGTTAATGTTGTTGAATGCTGATTGTAAATCCATAGGTTTAAGTGTTTTAGATGAATAAACATGCGGAAACTTATTTTGTTCAGGAAAAAATTATAATCAGGTTCATAAATATAATTCTGAATTGGAAGATCTTTATAAAATCTTTCTCAAAAATATTAAATTCCTGAATTTATTTTAACAAGAAACAAAATATCAATAATTTGGTTATTAGCTTTTATTATTTTCATATTAAATTATTTTACCTAAAAATTAAACTCAATGGGATTTTTTAAAGAATTCAAACAATTCGCCATGCGGGGAAATGTCATCGACATGGCTGTGGGTATCATTATCGGAGCTGCATTTGGTAAAATTGTCGGTTCGGTTGTGAATGATATTATCATGCCACCAATCGGCTTTATACTTGGGGGTGTTAACTTTACCGATTTAAAAATAGTAATTAAGGATGCAGTACCTGCCGGAATGGATGCGGCTGGCAACGCAATTCCGGCAATAGCTGCAGTATCTCTTAATTATGGCAATTTTATCCAGGTGATTATTGATTTTTTAATCATTGCACTGGCAATATTTATGATGATTAAAATAATGAATAAACTGAAAAAGAAAGAAGAAGCAAAACCCGCAGCTCCACCTGCACCCTCTAAAGAAGAACTATTGTTAACCGAAATCAGGGATTTATTGAAAAACTAATAGTATTTCCTGTAATACGTTACATATTTTATTAACAGAAGGATTATAAATAATAATAGTTCTTCAGAAGGTATTGGATTATCAATTTACCTTCTAAAATCAAAACAACCAGTTATATTACTAAACTGTTTGGCACCGTTTTTTTTGCTGATGGTTAACGTCCCTGTTATTTGCGGGCCTTTTTCTATTGCCTCCTCAGGAATTTTAACTATTTCCCGGGGCCCCCGGTCTTTATTCAGATTCCACATATAATCTCCGCCGGCTTCCATCGGAAAACTTTTCATTTTCAGATTTAATGTTTTATCATTCACTTCAATAACCAGGTAATCTTCTGTATCCACAATTTTTCGTCCCCAGGATGAGCCATGGACAATTTGCCAGATATTGTCCTTTTCATCCACAGTAACTGCATGAAATTCACCGCACAGGTAAAGGTCAACGTTGCTTTCCTTCATTACCTGCCATAGACCGCTTTCCGTGCTGTCCTCCACCATCAGATAGCTCGAAGATCGTGCGTTAGGATGACCAATAACCGGAGCATGACCTTGCACAATAATAAAATCTGCATCTTTGTTTGCGGCCAATACTTGTTTCATCCATTCCAACTGTTGTTTACCAACTGTTACGTTTATTTCTCCATCAATATTTTCAAATGTTTCTACGGTTATGAGTAATACATTTTTATGCCGTACCCAGTAGGCCAATCCTTTTTTGTTTTCCGGTCCGTTTTGAGGCATTTTCATGTTTTGTGCAAATGCGCTTTCAAAATAAGGTACAAGTTCCACTTTTTCCGGAGGCCAGGGATCATCGCCAAGTTCGTGATCGCCCACTGCAACATAATATTTTAATTGATGACTTTTTAATCTTCGAATCCAGTTATTAAAGTAAGTCGTTCCCATGTGTTCGATACATTTCGGCCCGTTGGTCCAGTGTCCGTTTACCAGGTCGCCTGTCACCAATACGAAGTCAGGTGATTCGATTTTTACCTGGTCCAAAAACCAGTTGACCGCTGTATCCCACTGAGGCCAGGGTTCCGGGATATCGAAGTTAAAAAAATCAGGGAAGCTAACTATTGTCCACGGTTTCTGACCATCTAATTTTTGACCGGACAATGGAAAAGTACCTGAAAAACTGAGTGTAAAACTTAATAAAGTTGTGATCAATAAAGTTATTTTATTCGTTTTCATGATTGAAATATTTATACCAGATACAAATATCTTATTCTTTTCTAACAAAATTAAGAGTAAATCCTAACTTTTGCTAGTTTTGTGAGTTGATTATAATTTGTATAAAACTAAAAAGTAATTATTTTAATAAGTTCACGCAAAGAGCGCTGAGAAATAATTCATGCAAAGGTCGCAAAGAATATTTAAATGAACGAAAATGAAATATCTTACAAAATAATTGGTGCTGCGATTTAACTTCATAAAAACATAGACCCCAAATTATTTGAATATGTAGATAAAAGTGCATTGATCTTTGCGATTTGCTTAGCGTGCTTTGCGTGAAACCATTAAATCTTAATTGACCATTTAGAATGTATATTTACATGAACTCAAATTATGGGGGCTAAACCATTTTTAAAGTGGGCAGGCGGAAAGGGACAACTAATTTCTTCAATTAGCAATGCCTTACCGAAAGATTTAGGAACAAGAAAAAATTTATCGTATGTCGAGCCGTTTGTTGGGAGCGGTGCTGTATTGTTTTGGCTACTCGAAAATTATCCGAATATCAAACATGCAGTGATCAATGATATAAATAAAGATCTTATATTAGCCTACCAGGTAATAAAGAATTCTCCAAAACCTCTTATCAATTACCTGAATGAACTTCAGGAAGAATTTTTAAGTTATACTAATGAAGAAGATCATAAGCAGTTTTTTCTTTCTATACGCGAAAAATTCAACCTCCGAAAGCATGATGAACTGACAGGTACTGGATTATTAATATTTTTGAATAAAACCTGCTACAACGGACTATACAGGGTCAACAGCAAGAACGAATTTAATGTCCCTTTTGGCAGATATAAAAATCCCAGAATTTGTGATTCGGAAACCATTCTTAAAGACAGTGCCCTGCTTCAAAAAGTTACTATCTTAAATATTGATTTTGAAGAGACATTAAATTATGCAGAAAAAGATGCTTTTTTTTATTTCGACCCGCCTTATAAGCCTATCAGCAAAACTTCTTCATTTACATCTTATGCGTCAGGCAGTTTTGATGATTCGGATCAGGAAAGACTTGCCCGCTTTTGTATAAAGCTGCATGAAAGAAATTATCAATGGATTCTCAGCAATTCCGATTTAAAAAATACCGAAACCGAAAATGAGTATTTTGATAAGCTTTACAAAGATTTTAATATTCAGCGCGTTCGTGCCAGAAGATATATTAACTCAGTATCAAGCAAAAGAGGGGAAATATTTGAGCTGCTGATTACGAATTATGGAGAAGGAATAGGGGAATAAGATATAGGGATTAGGGTGCTGGGAATAGGGGAATAGAGGAAATAAGGAAATAAGGGGAATAAGGGAATGATGGAATGATGGAATGATGGAATGATGGAATAATGGAATGATGGAATAATAGAATAATGGAATAATGGAATAATGGAATGATGGAATGGAATAATCCTTAGACATCGATGAATGGAGAGCAGTTACATTTATACTTTTTACTGTAGACTGTTACTTTTAACTTCTTCTTTAAAATCCTCTCTCTTTCATCAGCAGATCCAAATCCTTCCAGTTTTTTCCCTTTGAAAAGTTTGCGGCTTCTTCCGGACTGAGATTTTCAATTAGTAACTGGTACATTCCAAGTCTTTTAATCCTCTTTTTCAGAATTGCATTTTCCTTATTATTTTCAGCAATCATTCCGGCATAGATAACACAAAACCAGATATCTATCTCATCCCTATAATTTTTATAATCGACAGATATTTGAGATATTAATTTGAGCGGTCGTGACTCAATCTTTTTACCTGTAATTGCATAGATACTCACAAAATCATCATAAATTTTTTGCGATGAAACAATATTTGATAAATCTTTTAGAAATGTAAAATATTCTGTATCCTTAGGAGCATACCTTTGTTGTCCCGGCCGGGTAAGAAAGACACACCAATTGTCAAAGGCGCCTGTATCAAATTCAATGATATGCTTTCTTCTAACAATTTTAACAGGCATCCCTGACCAAACCTTTGTTAATCAGCCGGAGTGATTGAAAAACTGTAAGAATATGGTTTTGGGAACAGTCTGTATTTGTCATGAGGCAGTGCACCCCAGCTATTATCACCTCCTACACCCATTTGTGCCAGGTCGATGTTCAGGTAAATTTCCGGACGGGGATCAAGATCTGGTGGATGAATATTTAATTTTTTCTCTCCCGGATCTAAATCTTCAATGGCATAATGCAAAGCACTAAAGCATACCATGGGCATTCCTGTAAATTTCAGACCTTTTCCCGATGCATTGGTTAATGAAAGCCAACGTACATCTGTTTTGTATCCAAATTCCTGTGGACGGCAATAGGGAATTTGCTGATCACCAACTTTCATTTCATATAGTCCCACAAAGGCAGCAGTTTTTCTGTCGGAATAATTTTCAAAAGGTCCTCTGCCAAACCATTTTATATTTTCATAACTTCGATTAAGAGCCAACTTCATTCCAAACCTGGGCAGTTCAATCGAGTCCTTTTCTCCGGGCATAAAAGAATTGAATACATCAATTTTACCATTGCCTTCAATGGTGTATTCTGATTTGCAGACTGATTCAACATCAGGCAATGTGAATTCAAATATTAACCTGTAAGATTCATCGCTGATTTTAATCATTGAATCTTTGGAAACCACCCGATTTTTCCCCGCATTTTTCCAGGGAGCCAGACGGATTTGCATTGCATTTCCGAAATCATTATCGGTAGGGGCGCGCCAGAAATTAATATCCATGTTTCCTGCCAACAGATTTTCACCCTTAAAAACATACCCCGAAAGGCATCCTTTTTTCCTGTTGAATACTGCTTTAAAGTCTTTTCCGTTCAGTACATATTCATTTTCTGAGGCTGATACATTAATTGCAGGATATTGGGTTTTCTCAGCCATCTGTATCGGAAATACAAATGGTAATTCAAATTGCTCCGTTGCCACAATATGACCTTGAGGTACCAGCTCTGTGGGAATTAAGGATTTTGCATAGAAATTTATAAAATATTCGGAGCCTGATGTTGGTTCAAAGTTAATTCCCTGTAAGGTGACTACCTCTGATTTTCCGGGCGCTACATCCAAAATTGGCAATTCCCCTTCCTGAATATCTTTGCCGTCACACTGCAATTTCCAGTATATTTTGTAATTCTTTAAAGAAGTAAAATCAAACATGTTTTTAATTTCAAACTGGTATGAGCTAATGTCCACTGGAAGAAACTTAATATACTGATAGACTTTTTTAACTTCCCAAATGGCAGGATGAAGACTGCGATCGGGTCCAACCAGTCCGTTGCAGCAAAAATTCTGGTCGGTATAGGTGCCTGCCGGCTCAAAATCGCCGCCGTAGCCGAAAATGTCCCTGCCTTTAGCATTTTTTGTCAGAAGACCCTGGTCAACCCAGTCCCAGATAAATCCCCCCTGGTGTTGCGGCTCAGATTCCACATAATCCCACAAATCCTGCAGATTACCTGTGCTGTTACCCATTGAGTGTGCATACTCACACCAGAAAAAAGGTCTGTCTGGTTTTTTTGAAAGATATCTGTCGATATGGTCAATGGACGCATACATATCAGAAATCACATCGGTATGCCTTTCAGTAATATTCGTTTCTTTTTCTGCTCTTTCATAATGTACCAGGCGCGTATTATCTCTTTGCTTTATCCACTTATAACCAGCCAGAAAATTGATTCCTGTACCTGCCTCATTTCCCATAGACCATAAAATTACCGATGGATGATTTTTATCCCGTTCCACCATATTGGACATCCTGTACAGATGTGCATCCATGTAATCGGGATTGTTTCCAAGAGTTTCATCCGGTTTGTAGCCATAACCGTGCGATTCGATGTTTGCTTCATCAATAAGATAAATGCCATACTTGTCACATAGCTTGAGCCACATAGGATCATCGGGATAATGGCATGATCTCACGGCATTAATATTGAATTGCTTCATCAATTGAATATCCTTTTTCATTGATGCAACTGAAATAACATGACCAGTTACAGGATCATGCTCATGACGATTCACACCTTTGAATAAAATGGCTTTCCCATTTACCAACAGTTGTCCGTTTTTGAGTTCCACTGTTCTGAATCCTGTTTTACAGCTGGTTGCCTGAAGAATTTTACCACCAGGTGTAGTAAGCTGTAAGGTAAGCGTATATAAATTCGGAAATTCAGCTGACCATTGTTTTATATTTTCTATTTCATTATCAAAATCAAAACCTGTTTCCTGGCCGGGATCGATGGTAACTTTTTGAGTTTCGGAATAAACCAACTGATTTGTTGCATCATCATAGAGGTTAATTACCAGGTTCTGATTTTCGACTTTCTTTTTTGTCTGATTTTTAACCTGGACATTGAGTTTGAAATTGCCATTCAGATAATTTGCATCCAAACCTGATTTGACAAAAAAATCACTAATGCAAACCTTTGGGGTTGCATAAAGATACACATCCCGTTCAATTCCGCTTAACCTGAAAAAATCCTGATCTTCCAGGTAACTGCCGTCACACCACCTGTATACTTCAACTGCCGCACTGTTTGTTCCTTTCTGCAGATATTTGGTGATGTTAAAAACTGCCGGAGTTTTACTGTCTTCGCTATATCCTACGAATTGACCATTGATCCATAGGTACATAGCTGAATTAACACCTCCGAAATGAATAAAAATCTCACTGTTTTTCCAGTCTTTTGGAACTGTAAAACTGCGTTTGTACGAACCCACCGGATCATAACTATGCGGAATGTAAGGTTGATTTTTGGTAAAAGGATAAGCAATATTTACATAAATAGGATAATCATACCCCTGCATTTGCCAGTCAGACGGAACAGGAATATCTGCCCATTGACTCACATCAAAATCATTTTTATAAAAATCGATTGGTCTTTTTTCAGGTTGATCTACCCAGTTGAACTTCCAGAGGCCGTTTAAAGATAAGTACCAGGATGATTTTGAATAATCGTCCTCTCTGGCCGGCTTTTCCGATGGATAACTCATAAATGTTGACCTGGCAGGTTCTTTGTTGATGGCATTTATAGCGGGATTTTCCCATTCCCCGTTTTGTGCAAAACTGTTCATATTCAACAGTAGAATTAGTGATAAAAAAAACAACCTTGATTTCATATAATATTGAATTCGTTAATCAAATCAGACAATTAATTTGCTAATATAGAAAATCGTCAGATGTATTCAGTTTAGGTTTCAAAAATAATTTTAATTCGAACTTTTTCAAAGAATATACGGTAGCTGGAAAATGCAGGAATATGCAAGACCAGGAATGCTGCTATCAATATTACTTACATAATCCAGTGTGGCCTGATTAGTTTGGCTACTTCGGGGGAATGGAATTTTGGCAAAACACTAACAAGATGAGGTATAAAAAAACTTGTTAGTGAAAAACACCAACAAGTTTGGGAATTATTTAAAATTTAAAAAGTATTTAAAAATCGAACTCAACCCTTAATCCCCTGTTTTGTGCACGATGTGATCGTTATTTATTTAATGTAAAGGGTAGCAACAACAAAGGGTTTAACAATATTCGATTTTGGGTGCTGCAGGATAAAACTGAGTTGACTTTTTCTCTATTTTTGATTGAAAAATAATATATTATCTTAACCCTTATTTAAAAAAAAATTATGCCACAAAGTCTCAAAAACTCTAAGGTTCACAAAGATATGTTCAGTCCGGTTCCTGAATCTGTTGAAAAGATTGGTAAGTTAGTGGTTGATGCGGCTTATACAGTTCACATAAATTTAGGACCTGGCTTACTTGAAAAAGTTTATGAGGTTTGTTTCTGTCACGAACTTACAAAACGCGGATTAACTTATAAAAGACAGGTAGATATTCCAATTGAATATGATAATCTTGTATTCGATGAGGGATTGAGGCTTGATGTTATTGTTGAGGATTGTATTATTTGTGAACTTAAAGCACTTGAAAATGTCAATCCGGTTTGGGAAGCACAAATATTAAGTCATTTAAAGTTAACTGGTAAAAGACTTGGATACCTGATAAATTTTAATGTTGTAAGAATTAAAGATGGAATAAAACGTTTTGTTATGTAAAGTCATGTGTCTCCCTTAATAATAAGCCTTTGTGGTACTTCGAGATTTGGTGCCTTTGTGGCAATTATCTCAACTTAAAAGATTGGGTGTCGCATCGCACAAAAGAGGAAGATGAGGCATAAAAAAACTTGTTAGTGAAAAACACCAACAAGTTTGGGAATTATTTAAAATTTAAAAAGTATTTAAAAATCGAACTCAACCCTTATACCTGGATAATAGTTTTTAAAATTATCGGAAAAATATAATTCCGTCGATATAGTGAATTTTCCAAATTCTTTTATTGTACCAAATACAAAAGTGTTCTTGCCAAAAAAGTCCGATTCTCTTTTAAGATTATAACCTAATTCCACTCCCATCCAATTATTATGCTCAATGTTTTTAGTAGTATTTACTCTGAATCCAAGATTTAGAAAAGTATTATCTTCTACATTTCTGGTTCCTTCATAAATCAGAAATTCTCGCACCGATAAATATCCGTTATATTTTAAAATTCCATTCCTCGGTAACATTATTCCACAGGTAACTGCAAAATCATTCATTGGTTGATTTTTGATAATACCGGCACCAATACCCATTTTTATAACCAGTACATCTAACGAGCCATTTTTTCTGTCCAATTCCATTAGGTGCTGTACGGCGGTATCTTTTACTGAAAAATTGAAGGTCCCCGCAAACCTTCCTTTGTCTGGCATTTCCTTTAGAGCCATTTCAATTTTTGATTTCAGATCGTATTCTATCAAATCGGCTATATCACCAAAGAATATATACATTTTATAATTTTCACCCTGAATGAACAATTCATTATTAAGATTTGTCGGTTCAACAGAATTTTCCTTCACAATGAAAGATTTCTTGTTTTCACCTTCCCTGATAACCAGAGACTCACCTGAAATATAACAAATTAGATAATTTTTGTAGACAGGAATTTCATCTTTGGTTTTTGCAAGATTTGATTGAAACAGTGAAATATCATCAAACATGGAACTTGTTTTCGTCAATTCCTTTGTATCGTATATTGCAATTACAACATTCAATTTGTTATCAATGGTGATTTTCAAAGTGTCAAGATAGGATCTTTTTTCCTGTGCCGTAACCAGCGATGTGATGGAAATTAGGATAAAGAATAATGTGTATTTTGTTTTCATTTGTTTTTTGTTTTTAAGTTAAACTTCACATTAAATTTGGCCGGCCGGCGTATTTATAGTTCTGCAGTTATGCTAAATGAATTTGTTTGGGAATCGGAATATTTTCCGCTTCCATATCTGATTTTAACAAGTTTTTCTCTTACTTTCTTTTTGGTTTTAGTTCCATTGGCGAAAATGTATTCTGCCTGACTGACAGCGGATTTATTTTCCGGCAGGACAGGAGAGGTATCATTATTTGTCAATAAAGGTTTTGTGTTCTGATTCTGAACTGAGTCGTTAGCGGGATTTTTATATTCAGTAATAATTTGCTTTATAAAAACCGTATCTTTAATATACTTTATTTTTTCTACCACTTCTTTGCTGGCAACAGGTACCTTAACAATAACTTCTTTTATTTTCTGTTCATCAGAACTACCAGCAAACGAGGCAACTGAAGTTTGGTTTTTCAATTGATGCTGCAGGCTGTCAACAGCGGAATATAAATTTTCAATAACCACCGCCTTAGACTTACCATTTAAGTATAAATAGATTGATAGCGAAAACAGAATAAGTATTGAGGCAGCAACCGCCAATCGTTGCCAACGTATTGGCATTGCATTTAAATGTGCACCCTGAATTTTTCGCCAGATATAGTTTTTGGCTTTATCGGAATATTCTCTATAATGGTCTTCCGAGTTTCCTATTACTTTTTTGAAGTAATTATCCAATTTGTTGGGTTCCATATGTTGGTAATTTTTTAAGTTTTTCAATGATATAATTTCTCGCTTTGCATAGTTGTGACTTCGAAGTACTATGAGCAATATTGAGCATCTCCGAAATTTCCTGATGAGAAAAACCCTCTATTGCATACAGGTTAAATACTGTTCTGTATCCTACCGGCATCTGCTCAATAATAGCATAAGCTTCTTCAATGTCCAGGGATGCATTTTCTTCATCAACAGTTAATTCTTTTTCCATGGTTACCGGATCATCTAAAAGATGCAGAGGCTTTTTGTGTTCCAGGAAACGGATAGATTCATTGATGGCTATTGTTTTTATCCACTTTTTTAGACTGTTATCGCCACGGTATTCAAAATGTTCAATGTTATCAAAGACTTTCGAAAAAGCGATGATTAGTACATCTTCAGAATCATGATGATTTGCCAGAAAACGCATTACCAGATTGTACATTTGCATGTAATGGCTTTCAAACAACTTCTTTTGTGCTGTTGGATCTTTTCGGATACAGTTTTTTATGAGTTTTAGGTCGTTCAATGGGCTATAGGTTGCTTTCTGATAATAATAACCCTGGCAATTAAAAAAAGGCTGCCTGGCATGTAAAAGATTTTTTTCAAAAATATAAAAAGAGTGGATTAATGATTTAAAATAAAGAAAAAACAAATGGTGGTAAGAAAGGCATACAGGAGATTTACGATTAGAAAATTTGAATGTGAATACTCTATTTTGTCAATGTAAACAACTACAAAATGAGATGAAAATTTTATTGATAGTAGATTTGTTAGTGAAAATCGAAATGGAAAAAGTGGCAGAATAATTGAAAATTCTAACTGCCACTTTTAATATTGCTTTAATTTTTTTGCTCAAAGTATTTATTGAATCACTATTTCATTGTTAAAGTAGTTTTCAAGATTATGGTATATTTTTTTTAATTTAAAACTGCTTAACAACAGACCAAAAAGCTTACCAAACAAGGCGGCAATAGCAAGTACCGTTAGAATACGCCACCAACTCGAAATAATGTTGATATGCAATAACCAACAGGATAGAATTACACCAAAAAGTGCAAGATAAACACTGAATGCCCCTTCCTGGCACCCACAGGCAAAATAATGTTTATTAAGCTTTCTTTCTAACCTCTGCACCAGATTTTTGTCAGGAATATCCAACATTACTTTGCGGATACTTTGCTTAATACTTTTATCTTTCCTTAGCTTTTCCAAAGAATCCATATTATTTACTGAATAATTCATATGTCTGGTGTATTAGGGTAAGATTGTATCTCTGGCCTGGTCAGTAGTGGTAATATATTTCCAGACTTCTCTTGCATCATCTTCGGTGAAATTTGCTTCTCCGGATAAAAATAAAAATTCAGGCAATGCAGCTGGAATATGCTTGTCTGCTGATTTAGGAGTCCACATAATCATGGAAGGATTATCATGACCTGCATGATTAAGTCCATAATAATGGCCTATTTCATGAATAGGAACAAATCGAAATCCAACTTCGGGAAAACGGGTTCTGAATGTAGTTCCGGTTGGACTTAAATCCCTGCTGGCTGGTCTGAACCAAGCTGTAAGTCCATTAAGACTGGATGCCATATATCCAAAAATTGCAATACTTGGCACAGTACTTATATCTTCTCCGGTATTAGGCCTGCCCATCAGGGTAAGTAATTCTTTTTGTGCCGTATCTGTTGATTCATCGCTTTGAAGGGGTACAAACCGAGTGCTTTCGACTACGATCTCTTTAATCGGATGCCAGCTAAAGTTTAATCCAATCTGAAATCCTTTTTTATGAGCCATTTGCAAATACCTTCTGAAGGTTGCTAACTTAATAGGATAAACCGTAAATGATGGTACTGAGTCCGGACCAAGCTTAATAAAATCATCCAGATCACTTTGAGATACTGCAGTGGAAGTACCTGTATATACAACCTCACCTGTAAAAGCACTTGATACAAATTCTCCTTTACAATCTGAGACTCTGCCAGCAATTGCATGCAGGTTTAGTACTCCGCTGGTATGAAGTCTGCGCAAAAAATCATTGCTGCGTATTGCAATTCTGCGGGCATCAATGGTAATAGGAACTCCAATCGGATAACCACCAAGACGGGCTCTTTTTTTAGATCTCTCTAATCGATTAGTATCAGTTCCAAAGGCGCTTTCAAGTGCATCGTTAATAATCTTTTCAAGTGTTACATCGTCTATCAAACTTGCTGGTCCTGTATAAAACCATCCTGCCGGAATACGTGTAATTGATGTAATTACTCTCAGAACATTAAATATACCTAAACCAGCCTGAATACGACACCAGTTCAACGTAAGTAGTCCTGCGATTAAATCTTTCAAACCATCAATGGTGTCTCGCACCCAGTCAACAATATCTTCAATCCAATCGATTATTCCTTTAATAAATCCAAAAATGGCGCCAAAAAACGCACAGGCTGCATCACCAAAAATGCAAAATGATCGTCCGAGTGAATCTATTAATGACCCAATATCATGAATTATACCTTTAAGGTCGTCAAGAAGGGTAACAACAAAATCCAGAATGTCTTCAATTGTATCTACAATATCGTTCCACAAATCCCACAGAGTTTTCAATGCCTGTAAAGGATCTGTAAATAAACAGACCAGAAATGTAACCAACCTGTGAATTACTTTTAGAACCAACTCGACTACGATTCCGACTACAATGGTTACAATGTGGCATACAAGAGTGACAACCCATTTTGTCACTGTTACCAATACCCATGTTACAACTTTAACGACAACTGTCACAATCCAGCAAAACCACTTATTACAACACGCGCACCACCAGTTGCAGTCTTGTTCTCTACATCTTTGCTCTTCGTGGCTTACCCATTCATCAACAGGTTGCCATACTTGTTCGTCAACCCACTGTCCAATATTTTCACATACTTCGCGGGCTTCTGTAATGAACTTTTCTACCGGAACCAGAATATTTTCTGTGATCCAGGTTGAGACCTCTCTACATACCATAATTTTAAGTTTTAAGGTTAATAATTGGTTGAATTTTAATTTGCCTGAGAACACATTCAACGTAATTGTTTGTCTTTATTTGAAATTATTACAGCTAAATGCAGGTGGCAATGAAATTAGTGCTAAAAATTCTTTATTTGTAAATTGATATGTAAACAATTAGGAAAATATTTGGTTCAACTTTATGTATTTATGAACCAATTATTTTAAGGATTTATGCAAAAGGATTTGGTAATAGTATGGATTGAGTAGTTGATGAGATGTTTAATCTGGAAGTGAATATTAAATACACCTTTCCTACTTTTTCCGAATCGATATCAGCTTATTCTCTGCCATATACGTTGCAAATTCTTCATATCCCTTCTCTTTGATCATTTTAATTCCTGCTTCCCTGTCGGAACGAAGGACGAAGCCAATGACACGAGAAATGAAGTTATTGTACTTTTTACATTCCATTACATTTTCAAATTCTTTACAATCGGCACAGCTGCCATAGCCATGCTCGATACAACAACTACGTAATTTGCACCATGTGGCATTTTCGTATCCGTCGCAACCGGGGCACTTATCTTTCAAATACTTAGGACAGGAACCGCAATACAACCCGCATTTGGAAATCAGGGTTTTATCAGTAATAATATCTTTCATAGATTTAAGTTTTAATTTCAATTTTGTTGTTGTAAATAAAACAGGTGCCGGTGACAACTATATGTCAACAGGATTTTAAATAATTAATTAAAATCCAGCTTTAAATAATATCACTGAATTTAAAGCCAGTAAGCATAATGTTATTGAGAAACATTATCTCAACAATGGTAAAAGTGATCTAGTGTCATGTCAAGTATTAAAAATTGGTAAAGTCATTCCGAACTCCCGCCTGACAGAGTTTAAGCGGCGGGCAGGTGATTCGGAACCCTGAAAGGCTCAGCGGAAGCTAATCTCTTTAATCTTCCAGAGACCCTGGATCACCTGTCTGCCGAAGCCAGCCAGGCGGGAGTTCAGGGTGACTATATGACATAATAAGTTTGATATGACACTAGTTCTCAAAGCCTCATTTACTGAGTAAAAAATGATTTAATCAATTAATCATTCTTAATCCGACGGTCAGAATAGTTTAATTATTTGAAAGTTAATGAGAGAAGATTATCTTTGAATTCTAAAATCCAATATACCCTGATGAAGTATTCCGTTATTCTGTGTTTTCTTGTAAGTATTTTCGTTTCAGTTGAAGTAATTGCAACAAATGATAAAAATAAAGATGCCATTGAGGTTAATAACCTGAATAATTCTGACACCGCTTCAAGTGCAGCTTTAACTGATTCTCTTAAAACAGATATTCAGGTTGACTCACTAAATAGGGATTATTCTATAATTCTTTTCCACCTCAGGTCTCAAAATGAATTATATGAAAGTTCTTTGATTCAAAGCAGGAGAACTATTGCTGTTTTGACAGCGCTATTATTGGTCCTGGTACTGATAATAATTTTAATACTATCCAGGAAAACATTGTATAAAAGCTTTCCACATTTCAGGCAGAAAAAGAATTATCAACCGGGCATTGTCTGTTTGCAAATGATGTACAAATATTATTACAGGAAAAAGATTACCTATAACCGCATTATTAAAAATTCACCTCTGGAGAAAAGTCCAAATGAGCTGACTATTGAAGATTTGGCTGTTATCGCCGATAACCTGGGATTTGACATAAAAGTGGTAAAGGCTGATTTGGGTGAAATATATAAGAATTTAGATTTGCCTTTGATATTGTATATGCCCAATCATATGGCTGTGTTGTACGGAATTAAAAATAACCTGTTCAATTTATCTGATCCCTATTATGGGTATCTGAAACTAAATCTTTATTATTTTGCTACATCATGGTTTGTAGATCAAAAAAATTTAAAAGGAATTGCCATTCAGCTTTATCCGCTAAAAAAGGTCAAGACCTCTATCAACAGAAGACTTAACCTTGAAAAATTCTCAAAGCTTAAATTAATGGACAGGAAAAGCTGGAAGAATTATGCGTGTGAGCTGGATATTTCTGAAGCTGATTGACGAAGTACAGAATTACAATCAACGCTGGTTGTATTGTACTAATTATTAGATAAGAATTACAGGGTACACAAAAAGAAAAAATCTGGTTGATTTGCTAATGTGTTAACGTAGAAATAGGTTAAGATTATTTTAAAGGATTTTACATAATCGATTCAAATAAATATCTGCATAAAAACAGGAATTTCTTGTTAAGAACATCTGTATTAATTGTTTGTGAAATCCGAAGTCTATTGTTGTTTAGTTAATATAAATGAATAAGATAATTAAAAACTTCTCTCCGGTATTAGAATTGGTTCTTATTTTAACCCTAGGATTAGGTTTTTTTATATTTACATCCACAAAACATTTTTTGTTAATTAGTAGTGACTATAACCATTTATGGCACTACAATTATACCGACCGGCGGCATTATATATTGATTATATACGAGATAATTGCTTTTTTAATAATTGCATATATTCTTAAAGTCAGAGGTTGGACACTGAACGATTTTCATTTACGTTTTACTTATCGGCTAATTTGGATAGGCATATTATTACTATTTGCTAAAAATGTTATTGGAAATGCCAGTATTAGCCTATTGGAACTTTTCAATGTAGCTGATGAAAAGTTGTTAAACCATGTTCAATTTGGATATAAATCCGGCTGGATTAGTATAATTTTAATTGTGCTTATTAATTCTTTTTTTGAGGAGTTTATATTGATAGGATACCTTTTTAAGCGACTTGAAAAATATCATTCGATATTTATTATCGGATTTAGTATGGTTATCCGGGAATTATTGCATACCTACCAGGGATGGATAAGCTTGTTTTCGATTGTTCCGATGAGTTTGGTATTCGGATATTATTATTACAGGTATAAAAAACTGTGGCCATTGGTGATTGCACATGGATTTTCTAATTTATTGGTATTCTTAAACATGCATTTTCATTGGTATGAGTTGATCAAAGATAAGATGGACAATATCCTGTTGCCATGAGTATTTTTATAGGTCTGACTTTTCACAAATAATGCCCTTTTAATTCATTGACAAAATCTACGATCAAATCTTTCAATTTTAGCGGACTTACAATCTCAGCTTTATTTCCAAGCGTTATAATCCACCGGGCAATATAATCCATAGAGTCAACCATAAAATACATTTCCACCTGATTCCCTGTCTCTTTTTCATCTACATATCCGTAATAATACTTTGGCTTATCCACATAACTCAGACTGCTTTTATCAAACCTTATGACCACAGGCTCAAGATTATTAGATTGATAAAGCCCTTTAAGGAATTCATGCATGGGCATTCTGTTCTTTGGAATGAATATTTCATCAGAAATAATCAGACTCTTTATTCTGTCCAGTCTGAAATCCCTGTAATCATCGCGCATTCGGCAGTAGCCAATCATATGCCATGCAAATCCATAATAGCATAGGCCAATGGGTTCAACCAAACGGCCCGTTGTAAGTTTATCGGAATATTGCGCATAATAGTCCAGTTGCAGAACTCTTTTGGTGGCAAGTGCATTCTGTATATCGCTCAAAAAATTGTTGGGAAAATCGTGGATTGAAGTATTAAATTGTTGTAGAATTGTGATATTAGGGGTAAGTATTTCTAAAAAGTCTTTTTCGCTGACCGGTAAAACCGATTTTATCTTATCCAGAGCCGACTTAAAATTCTTTTCGATGGATTGGTCTGTAAATTTCTCCACAAGTTTTTCAGCCGTCAACATTGAGCTTGCTTCGGACTTTGTGAACATGACCGGTGGAAGATGATATCCTTCGGTTAGAAAGTAACCAACACCGGCTTCAGCTCCAATCGGAATCCCGGCTTCTTCGAGTGCACGGATGTCGCGATATACAGTTCTTTTGCTTATTTCGTAACGGTTGGCAATTTCTTCTGCTTTTACCACCCTTTTGGTTTGCAACATGATGAGTATAGCCGACAGCCGATCGATTCGGTTCATGGGTTGGGTTTAGGATTTTCAAATATACGATGTTTTGAAGAATTTGTAAATTGACTGCTTTATGTTGAGCTCCTGATTAAGCTTTTCTGAGTGTGGTTGTGAAATATATTTCTTAACATTCTCCTAAGATTCTTAAGAAAAATTTAACATAAACATTACACCTATCTAATATACCCTCAATATTCTGATCTTACCTTTGTACAGGTAAATTAATTAAATGAATATGAAAAAGTCATTCGCAACAGTTTTAGTTTGGTTAGCCCTGATGGGTGTGACCTATGCAACGGAAAAAGAAAATCCCTCATCAGCCGAAATGACGACCACATCGGTTAACGGAACCATAATTGATAAAGCAAATGGCGAAGTTTTAGCCGGTGTTGCAGTTAAATTGGTTGGCACAGATATCGTAGTTTATTCAGATTTTGACGGTAATTTTCAAATAAACAATCTTAAGCCGGGAAAATACCAGATTGAATCGGATATGATTTCATACAAAAAGAATAGCGAAGTCGTTAAATTAGAACTAAAAAAGGAAAATAAAGTAGAAGTTGAACTGGAAAATCTGTAAACAGGTTTTCTCATATGCAATTTGGTTAGATAAGTTTTAAATTTTTTTCACCCATTTCCTATAAAATAAATTGAACAAGCAATTGTTCAATTTTTTTTTACGTAAATACAATAAGATCATTTCACTGATATTCTCTCTATTCTTCAGGAATTTTTTTGAACTGAATAAAATTAGCAGAATTTATTATTTATGCAAATTAAGGGTAAAAACTTATTAGCATATCTAATTTGTAATCGGCATTTTGCAAACCTACCTTAGGACTTGGTGACTTTGTGTCTATCTTCCTTTTGCCACTAAGTCTCTAAAACACAAAGATTCACAAAGATAAAGTCCATATTATTTGATTTCGACCTTTAATTCGCATTATTATGAAGTGAACTTTGTATGAAACGTTGAGTTTATTTCGGAAATTAAATTACAATATAGATCTTTCTAAAATATCACATCACTGCTACATTTCTGACTTAATATTCTTTTGTCTCCTCCAATTCTCCTTTATCATTCCACATTAACCAGGTGCCAATCTTCCCTCCGTCAAAATAAGTCATTTCATACCTTTTAACTCCATTTTCATCCCAGATGTACCATTTACCATTCTTTTTGTCAGCGGCATAATTGGCTTCTGCTGTTTTAATTCCTTTATCATTCCAAGTTATCCAGGTACCATGCATCTGGTTATTGCGGTACATTCTGAATTCGTTAATATTTCCATTTTGAAAATAGATGATTGCTATTCCATGCTTTCTACCCGATATTAAAGTAGTCGTGCTTTTAGTAACCCCGTTATCATATTTCTCGACATACACTCCCGTATAAGGTTTTCCAATACTATCATAGTAAATACCGTCTTCGTCAACAGATAATTGAGCAAAAATGTTGGAAGTATTTGTAAGTAGCATTACAAAACACGTCAGACTTAACAAGCGTTGTACAATTTTCATAATAAAAATATTTTAAACGTGAAATTAATTCATTCAGAATTAAAGTTTATTAAATCAATGTTAAGTTCCTTAATTAATTACTTAAGATTAAAATAACCTGAAAATCTTTTTAATATATTTTTCTATGAATGTTATCTTTTATGATTGATATGCTTAAGAGCATCTGATAGGGGGGCTAACATCACTGTTGAAACAGGTATCAATATGAGATTCCTGCTTTCGCAGGAATGTTCTGGTAGGCAAAAAAATATCACTGCATAAAAAAAGCTGTCACCCTTTTGATGACAGCTTTTGGAGCACATATGGATACAATAGCGGAAGAGACCTTTTCAGAAATTACTTCAATCTATTGTTTTGAAATTTGCAATACCTGGTTTCCTTTTATCGATGAAACTCTTATCACATACAGGCCGGTTTTAAGTCCTGACACATCCATAGTCACATTTTCAGTTCTGATATCCGTAATCATCATTACTGTCTGGCCAATAGCATTGAATATTTCAATACCGGTTATTTCATTATCGCTCTTAATATTCATCAGATCGGAAACCGGGTTTGGATATACTTCGGCAAATTTATTCTTAACCGAATGGTTTTCTACAGACGTTTTCAGGTTCCAGTACGATCCTTCCAGTACCATTGAACTTTGCATGGGGAGAAAATTAGGAGCGGTTAAATTGAATGGATCCGTAATATTTAATTCTGAATTGCTTGCCAGCGTGTCGTTATGGAAGGCTGGGGTAAAAAACCAGGCAGCTTCTTCTGGTGCAGTCCATAAATCTCCCGAAGCTACACCAAAATCACTGGCAGTTCCGGCCATTAAGTTAAACCTGAATTTCAGATCGTTATTCTGTGCATTGGTAATAGATGGACCTTCGATATAAAGTCCTGTAAGATATCCTGCAAATATCGAATTAAAAACATTCAGTTTTGTATTTCTCCTTAAATGAAGTCCTCGCTTAAAGTTTTCATTTATGGTGGTTGTCGGGGTTACCAGCGGACCAAACATACTTATGTTACTAAATACTGCCTGGGTATAAGGAGTATCAGAACTACCTGTACCGTCATTATCAGATTCAAAACCGTTTGATCCCGAACCAGGGTCGGCAATTGCCGGGTCTCGCAATGCAACTCCATATTGTACCATTCCACGGAATCCATAATCGGTATCAAAATCATCATCCCAGCCTCTGAATGCAATAAGATGTTTACAATTTACCATACCTCCGAACCATTCATAGGAATCATCACCACTATATGAAACCTGTATATAATCTATGGATGTTCCGTTTCCTACACCGCCAAAGGTCAATCCATTAATTTCTTTGTCGGGCTGGAAAGCAATTCCCGGAAACTCAATTCTTACGTATTTTAATGATCCTGAATTATCGGCATCATCATTTCCGCCATAAATGGTTCTTGGACCGCCTTCAATCTGAGGGCTGACTTTATTCACCACTGCTTTTCCGCAAAGAATTACTCCGCCCCAATCTCCGTAGGTACGACTTCCTGCATCCTGATTGGATGTAAATATAATAGGTTTGTCAATAGTACCTTCAGCATATAGTTTACCGCCCGGTTCAACAATCAGAGCACCCTTATTGGCTTTGTCGCCGCGAATGATTGTACCGGGTTTAATGGTTAGCATTGCTCCGTCAACCACATAAGCCCAACCATTCAGTTTGTATGCAAAAACAGGACTGAAATTTGGTTTTGATGCAAGATTGAAAGGATCGATAATGCTAAGATCTGAATTACTTGCCAACGTATCGTTGTGGAATGCCGGTGTAAAAAACCAATTTGCTTCATCGGCGGCAGACCAAAGATCAGCACTTGCCACACCAAAGTCGTTGGCACAACCTGCTAATATTACATTTTTTATTTTTAGATCGCCATTCTGTGCATTCGTAATTGAGGGACCTTCAATATACAGACCTGTGACATAACCGGCAAATACGGCATTAAAAATTTGCAGTTTCGAATTTCTTCTCAGGTGCATTCCACGTTTGAAATTTTCATTTACAGTAGTTGTGGGAGTGACCATTGGACCAAACATGCTAATATTCGTAAATACAGCATTTGTAATGGGAGTATCGGAACTTCCCGTGCCATCATTATCCGATTCAAAACCATTTGATCCCGATCCCGGGTCAGCAATAGCAGGATCCCGTAAAGCCACACCAAATTGTACAATTCCTCTGAATCCATAATCGGTATCAAAATCGTCATCCCATCCGCGATAGGCTATAAGGTGTCTACAATTTACTTTTCCGCCGAACCATTCATAAGAATCATCCCCACTGTATGAAACCTGGATATAATCTATGGTTGTTCCGCTACCAACCCCACCGAATGTTAAACCGTTAATTTCTTTATCGGGCTGAAATGCGATACCTGGAAATTCAATCCTGACATATTTTAATGTTCCTGAAGTATCCGCATCATTCGTACCGCCATAAATCGTACGCGGACCACCTTCTATCTGGGGATTAACTTTGTTTACCAAAGCTTTTCCACAAAGAATAACTCCCCCCCAGTCTCCATAATTGCGACTTCCTGGTGCCTGGTTGGATGTAAAAATAATCGGTTCATTTACTGTGCCAAGTGCGATTAATTTGCCACCCGGTTCAATAATAAGCGCTCCCTTGTTTGCTTTGTCACCACGAATTACAGTACCTGCTTCAATGGTAAGAGTTGCGCCACTGGTGACATAAACCCATCCGTTTAATAAATATACATTTGCTTTGGTCCATGTGGTATTCGTTGTAATTTCACCGGCATCAACAGTTACTGTAGTTGCAGGATAAATCGTATTTTGAGGGTCAAAATTTGACCAACCTTCTGTCCAGTCCGCTGTACCAAAAGCTCCAATATAATTCACTGTTTCAATAAATGGATCATTTAACGATGCATCCACAAAAGAAGCTCTTCCTACTAGAGGAGAAGTTGCCCATGTCTGGTTTCCGGTAATATCTCCGGCTTCAATGACTACATTGGCTTCAGGATAACTGGTATTCAGAGGGTTAAAGTTTGCCCAGGTACCCGTCCAGTCTTCAGTACCAAATGCACCCCTGTAATCCACCTGTTCAAAGAATGAATTATCAATTGTGTTTTGTGCTTTACCAACAACATAAAGGGTTGTAACAGCAATAAAAGCGAGTAATAATTTTTTCATTTTAATTAATTTAAGTTAGACTTGCTAATTTATATACCGTCAAAATTATGGCAGGAACATTTTAAACCCGTTAACACAAGATTATGTTAATTTAAAGTTTACCTTAAAAAAGAGTAGCTTGTTTAACCATCAGCAAAAAGTACTTTTAACACTGAATTACAACTAAAGGAATGTAATTGATTAAAATTTAAAGAGGTATGTTACATTTCAGATTTAAAATTACCGGGGCATTTTGATTTTCTCTTTCCAATCGATAATTTCCTGTATTAACTACTTTAAGTAATTCTTAAATAATTAAGATTTTAATTCTAGAAATTTAATGAGAAGCCTACTTTAAATAACCTGCCCGGTTTATATTTTCTGTTGATTTCTTCCACTCTTACGGGTTGATCTCCGATTTTATCCCCGTTTGTATCTTTCATAACATCTTCGTGTTGCTGGAATATAATTGCGTCATTCAGAATGTTCTTTATTCCGGCTTTGAAAGTCAGTTTTTTACTGATTTTGTAATCAAGAGTCAGATCGAGTGAATTGAAAGGCATTTCATAAATATGCGGATTGTTTTTATCTCCCACAAAGGCTATCCGTTCACCAATCCTGTTATACATTAAGCTTGCCGAAATACCGATGGAATCATTTTGATAAAACAAACCAAAATTTATCAGATAGGGAGATTGCCCCTGAAGATTTCTTACCGAATCTCTTTCCGTTGGATCATTATTTTCAATGGAGCTTTTAATAATGGAAGCATTCGCAACAATGGTAAAATCTTTTAAAAATCTGGTTACATAGCTTATTTCAGCCAGCTCTGCAAAATGTTTTCTGATATCCAGTTCCAGTCCATAGGTTTTGGCTTTTAGTGCATTAAAATATTTAAAATTGTATCCGGTTCCGAAATCTTTCAGGTGTGCTTCTATAGGATTTGTAAAATCTTTGTAAAATCCTCCGAATGAAATTATTTCCCCGCTACTCGGATACCACTCCAACCGGAGGTCGTAATTTTTAATATAGGCATTTTTCAACGTTTCATTTCCGTAAATCGTGGCTTTTTCTTCAAAATCGTAGTAAGAATAAGGAGCTATTTCCCTGAATTCAGGTCTGTTGATTGTTTTCCCATAGGCCATTCTTACAACATACTTTTTTGTAATGTTAACAGACAGATTGACGGAAGGGAAAACATCCAGTTTATCATTAACGATATGTACTGTATCGCCAATTTCATTATATCCGTTTAATATTTGCTGGTTTTTTTCCAGTCTCACTCCCGGGTAAAAATTTACGATCTGTCCGATTGGAATTTTGATTCCCAAATAAGCTGCAATTAAACGATTGCTGGCATCATATACTTCCGAAGGATTTGTGGATTCATCAATTTTCAACCCATTTGTGGAATTAATGTTTTGCGGTTTGAAGAAAGTATCAATCGCATTAAATACTATGGGTGAAAATATTTCATTGGTATCGGCAGGCAGGTGCGTGTAGAGATTAAACGCAGGACCTGCCATTACGTAACCAATGTCACGGGCAACAAAAGACCGGGCTTTATATTCATAATAAAATCCTGTATTTAGCTGAGGCAAAAAATTATCTATCGGAATTATCTGGGTGAAATTGGTATTAATAGTATAAATATGTTCGTGATTGGTAAGAAATAACCTTCCCAACAATGTCGGGTCTGCATTAAATGTCACTCCAATCGAATAAGGAGCCAACTCACCCGCATCATTATTTTTGGAAGTTTTTATTCTTCGGGTATCCGGTTGTAATTTATCGGCATATGCATATCCTATGGTATAATTAATATGGGTTAAATCGTGGTTAAATTTATGATCGCCGGCAATTTGTCCTGTGTAAGTTGTTCTTGATTCATAAGCCAGTTCATAAGCTCTTTCCAGGTTATCGCCATAATAATTCGTGCCATCTCTTAAAGTAGTTCTTGTCGAGCCAAATTGATTCAGAAGATTTCGGAATTCAATTTTTTGATTTTTTCCAAAGATGAATATCCAGTTTGACAACCCCCCGATCCTTACATTATTCACATACCGGTCATCATTAAATTCATAAGAGAAAGCGGGTTTAAAATGAACATAATCATAAAACTGATTATATGCAGCCCTGTAAATCCTGTCGTAATTTAACGTATTGCTATAGGTCAACGAATTAATATTTGCGATGGAAATTTTTCCCAAAGTGAAACGTTTTTGTGAACTAATCAGAAAGCTTTCATCTGGTCGGGCAGTGCGTTTATCGGGTGTCCAGATATTTTCAAACGACCTGCCAAGATCCATTATTTTCTGTTTATCTGCAATATCATCGCTGGCAGCCAGTTGTCTGAATTCTTTGGTTGTGGATGGAAAACCTGCCGGGAGCATTCTTTTATTGTTATCGAAACCTAACCAATCTGTGTTGCTTCCCTGGTACTGATAAAATTCATGAAATGTTGTTCCCTGCTGAAATCCGGGTGTATAGCTGAAGGTTATCTTTCCTTCATCCACCAGGTTTTTGGTTTGGATATTAATTACAGCTCCTGCAAAATTTGCGGGTAATTCCGGGGCAGGAGTTTTATATATCAGAATATTATCAATCATATCGCTTGGAATGATATCGAACGAGAAAGCACGTTTGTCAACTTCTGAACTTGGAGCAGAAGTATTGTTTAGCCATACAGTATTATATCTCTCTGTCAGGCCCCGGACGATTATAAATTTTCCCTCGCGTATGCTGATCCCGGGAACCCGTTTCAATACCTCCGATGCATCTTTGTCCTGCGAATGAGAAATTTGCTGAGCGGAAATTCCGTTTGAGACCACATTGCTGGTTTTAATCGTATTTAACAAAGAAATTTCCGTATCCCGTCTTCTTATTTTTTTTACCACCACCTCATCCAGTCCGATGGTGGCCGGTTTTAACATGACATCAAGCTTATAAGTCTGCCCTGCAACAATTTCCACCTGTGAAATCTGCTGGTTGTAAGAAATATATGATATGACGATATTGTATTTTCCCGGACTTATGTTCTCAAGCATATAGTTTCCTTCAAAATCTGTTATGGCTCCTTTTGTAGTGCCCTGGATAACCACAGTTGCTCCGATTAATTCTTCTTTTGTTTCGGCATCCGTAATTTTACCGGCGAGTGATCCGTTCTGAGAAAAAGACTTAACATTTAGGAAAAATATAAAAGCCGGGAAAAGGATTCCGATTTTCATTCGATTCATAAATTTTAAAAAGTAAACCATCTGATTTTATGTGTTTTATAGGTTTTTATTCAACAAAGATTTATTGAGCGAAAAGTAGATATATTTCATCCGGAGGAGGTAATTAGAATATTATTAATAAGTTAAGTTTATGTTAATAATCACCAGATAACTGTTTGATAATTTTATACATACATTTCAAGTGGGTTCATGTGGTTAACAGTTAATGTTTTAATCGACTTTTTATTTGTAATTTTCCAATGTTTTTAATAAAATGGTTATGAGCAGTACGGTATACAAAATTCTTATTGTGGATGATGAGCCCGACATTGTTGAGTTTTTATCCTATAACCTTAAGAAGGAAGGTTATGAGATTTACTCTGCCCTGAGCGGTTTTGACGGTATTGATGTAGCGAAGAAGAACAGGCCTCACCTGATTTTATTGGATATTATGATGCCCGGAATGGACGGGATAGAAACGTGCGAACTTTTGCGTTCCACTCCCGGTCTGGATCAAACGGTGATTGCATTTTTAACGGCACGCGGTGAAGATTATTCGCAGGTTGCCGGTTTTGAGGCGGGAGCTGATGATTATATCGCTAAACCGATAAAACCAAAGGTGCTTATGAGCCGGATAAAGGCCTTGTTAAAAAGGTATGGAAGAGCAATGCATTCATTTGAAAAAACTGAGGACGCCAGACTAATAACCCGTGGTAACCTGGTGATCGACAGGGACAGGTATGTTGTAATTATTGACGACAAAGAAACCATTATGCCTAAAAAAGAGTTCAAACTGCTGCTTTTTATTTCTTCAAAGCCGGGGAAAGTATTCAACCGGGATGAAATCTTCAGCCAGGTATGGGGAGACGATGTCATTGTAGGTGACAGGACCATTGATGTTCACATCCGAAAATTAAGGGAAAAGATTGGGGATGACCATATTGTCACCATAAAAGGAGTTGGGTACAAATTTATTGAATAATTAGTGCTTCTAAGAAAATATAATTTTTTTTTGAATATTGAACATCGATTAACGATTGATGATTTATGAAGTAGTTGAATTTCAGTATTCTAAAATCGATGTTCCCTATCGAAGCAACAGCCCAGGCAGACTAGTTCGAAATTCAAATATTAATAGTTATCTTAGAGACACTAATTAGATCAGACTTGCCGTTCCCTAACCATGTTGAATAGTTAACACCATATCATGTCCCGTTTATCATTAGAGGTAGAGAGCGGAAAATCAAATATCTTTTACTATAAAAAAATGATTCTGATTTTTTTCCTGTAAAATATCTGTACAGCGGTCACACCCGGTTAACATTTCTTTAATCCGTTAATAAATAATTAAACTTACCCGTATCAATCATAACTTTAATTTAACACGCTTTTGGGATGTGATGGTTAATTTAGCAGGATACAAAACCACCCGAAAATATAATGAAATTGAGCGATTTAAAATTACTGCTGGTTGATGACGATATTGATATTGTAGAGTTTTTAAGCTATAATCTTAAAAACGAGGGCTTTAATCTTTATAAGGCTTACAATGGTGTTGAGGCTTTAAAAGTTGCTGCAAAAGTCAATCCGCAAATAGTTATCCTGGATATCATGATGCCTGAGATGGATGGTATCGAAACCTGTCACAGGATGAGGGAAATGCCGGGAATGAAAAATTCACTTATTCTTTTCTTTTCGGCACGCGGTGAAGATTATTCGGTGATAGCCGGGTATGAAGCAGGTGGTGATGATTATATTCAAAAACCTGTCAAACCAAAAGTATTGATTTCAAGATTGCATGCCCTTTTACGCAGGTATGAACATGAAGATCCTGCTGTGACTTCCTCTGAATCGAATCATATTACGTTTGACAAACTGGATATTGTACCTGAAAGACATTTGATTGTAATTGAGGACCAGGAATACCTCATACCCCGCAAGGAGTTCAGATTGCTGATGTTGCTCACTTCAAAGCCTTCGAGGGTTTTTACCCGAACCGAAATCTTTGACCATCTGTGGGGTTCGGATACCAGTACGAGCGATCGTACCATTGATGTATACATTCGCAAGCTACGGGAAAGGATTGGGGACGATCGCATTGTTACCATCAAAGGGGTAGGGTACAAGTTCGAGGAATAATACGAACACTTCAACAGACAGCATCCACATTTGTTTTTCCCACATTTTTTTAATACCCTGAGCAAATCAGATTGTTGGGAATTTGAAAAACCTGCTTTGGTTATTTTGAGATAAATACCTGGAACCCTCAGTGGTAATATAGTTTTTAATGGATTTAACCGCAGAGCAAGCAAAGAAGGCGCGAAGTGCGCAAAGAAAAACAATTCTTATGAGTAAGAACCAGTCTGGTAAACAGGTGTGTTCTTGCGCTGTATAAAACAGTTTAAATCTCCAACCTTACCACCTGCTTATTCCACTTAAAACACCCAAAAAAAAAACAGACGCCCGGAGAGGGCGCCTGCTTCACAACACAATTAAATCCGCACTAATCAAAGTGATGGCAAGTTATAAAAAAAAAATGTAAATCCGGTTACTCCTTTTTAATTTCTTCTTCTTTTTTCTTGCTGTTGCTATCACGCGTTTTGCGGGCACGGGCTATGGTAACAATATCGGTAATTATTTCGTCGATCTCACTTTCGGCCTTGACAAATCCATCGGTATTCAATTCTGCATTTGCTTCCACATAGCTCAACAGCCAGTTCAGCGCTTTGGCGATTTTTATTTTCGAATCTTTTACCAGCGGGTAATTAATTTCCGATTCTGTAATCGTCTTATCTTTATAGGTAGCTTCGAATTCCAGTTGTGCAGCTTTCAGCGTTTCATACCTGCCGGTAGCTTCGATGGCTTGCAGGGCAGCCTGCATTTCGGGCTTGTCCAGTTCTGAAAAAAGCGCTTCCAGCTTTGCCGTTTCATCCACATAGCCCAGCTTGTAAATGGTTGTGCCAACATTTACTACTGCCTCATAGACCTTCAGAGCAGCTTCTACCCGTGCCGGATCGGCGCTGTGGCATTCAGACCTGGTATAATCCCGCAGCGAAATAAATCCGTCATCCCTTTTTACATCTCCGGTAAATAACAACCCGGTGAAGTCACTTCCCAGGTTCCTGCCCAGGGCTGAGGCCAGCTCGCTGTTCGCTTCCTTCAGTGACTTGTTGTAAGAAGAAACAAATGCATCTCCCGAAAGCCGGTTATCCAGTACGGTACTGGTTCGGGTAGAAAATCCGTAAAGTTCGTTTGAATCTGTGATTGAGATGGGAAAATTCTTCATGATACAAATAATTTAGTTTAACATAATATAATTTTAATTAAACAAGTTTAAGCATTATCATTTAAAATGAAAAACCCCGGAGACCTCATATTTGATAAACTGCCCGTCTCGCCGGATAAATATCCCTATTTTTTTGATTAAATCTTTTGTAGCATACAAATGAATTCCGTGTTAATCAGTTGCCTGCATTTTTTTTAAACGAATCGACAGAAACCATTTTGCACATCATTTCATTTCCGGTAACCAAACAAGATCTCATTTGACTTCCCGAAGAATTTCCGGTAACCAAACAAGATCTCATTTAGCTTCCCGAAGGAATTCTGATAACCAAACAAGATCTCATTTGGTCTCCCGAAGGTTTTTCGATAACCAAACAAGATCTGATTTGACTTTACGAAGGAATTCTGATAACCAAACAAGATTTGATTTGACTTCCCGAAGGATTTCTAATAAACAAACATGTTCTGATTTGGTCTCCCGAAGATTTTCCGGCAACCAGACAAGATCTCATTAGGTTTCCCGAAGGTTTTCAGGCAACCAAACCGCATTTTATTTGCTCACCTGCATGTTGCGGAAGGTCAAACCACATTTAATTCCGTCTTTCTTCCTTTTTTCACTTCTTAATTCAAAAATCGATGTTCCCTGTTCATTATTCAACCTCTCCCTGTTCACAACCGGTTGAAAATTATCCTGTTCATTTAAACCGCAAATTAAAAATAATTTGTAAATTGTGCTGCACTTTCATTCACAACACGTTTCTCACCGTTAGCATGTGAGAATGTAAGTTTAAAAAATTCTTTCATCCATATATATACCCATGCAAATGCAAAAAAAATCAGGAATTCGGATATTCAATTCTTAACTATAAAAAGTAGCATAATGATTGTATTCATTGAAGATATAAAATGTACACAATGTCACGGTAAATATCAAATATGGTGGTTACCGGGACAAAAACTGTCGTTATAAGTAGTTAACGGTCATACTAAGTGCAACATCCAAACTTTTGACCAATTCACAAAAAGCGAAATGAAACAGCGAGGAATTAATTACGACATAGGCATTGAGTTTAATGAAAAATATCATTCAAGACCTAAATTTGACATCGCAGTTGTAAAGCGTGAACTTGAAATTATCATGACAGACTTACATTGTAATGCTATCAGAATTTCAGGGACAGACATTGAAAGATTGACGGTAACAGCCGAAGCAGCTTTGAAACTTGGATATGAAGTTTGGCTATCACCACACCTGCATGACAAAAACGAACAGCAGACACTTGACTATACTGTAAAATGCGCAATTGCATCGGAACATTTGAGGAAGCAATATTCAAAACTTATTTTCATTATAGGTTGCGAACTGACATTCTTCATGAAAGGTATTTTGAAAGGTAATAATGTATTTGAACGGCTTGGTAACTCAATATCTTTATTGTGGCGACTTAAAATTTTAGGTTCACACAATAAACCATTGAATGCTTTTTTGATAAAAGTGAATAATGCAGTAAGACAGGTTTTTCAGGGGCAGGTTACTTATTCGTCAGCGCCGATTGAAGCAGTTGACTGGAGTTTGTTTGATTTTGTGTGCCTGGACTATTACAGAGAAGTCCGCAATAGAAGTTCTTATGCCGAACGACTTAAACGACACTTTTCTTATGGTAAGCCGGTTATCATTACAGAGTTTGGGTGTTGCACATACAAAGGCGCTGAGGATAAAGGAGCCAGGGGATGGACAATTACGGATCAGAAAAAATCACCTCTTCAAATTAAAGGCAATTATATTCGGGATGAGCAAATTCAGGCACAAGAACTCTCTGATTTACTCTATATTCTTGAAGAAGCAAAAGTAAATGGTGTGTTTGTTTTTACCTTTATATCACCTGCTTTGACTTTTAACGAAGACAAAACATTTGATCTTGACATGGCAAGTTTTAGTTTGGTTAAGAGCTATGTTGATAGGTATGGTGATGCATATCCCGATATGACATGGGAACCAAAAGAATCATTCAGAACTGTTGCAAAATATTACTCCAAATTAATTGAATAAAATAAATCATGAAATAAAGCACGAACCGCTAATACACAGGACTTTAAGCGGTACGAAGCGCCAGACGTGAAGTCCCGGCTGAACTAAATTCGATTGATGATTTGGTGATATAGTAAATTATGAATATATTTCATGCTGATGAAACAAAATATTAATAAACATAACTATAATACTCATAAACAATATTTTAAGTTTAACAAACAGTTAACGACATATGCGAAATATACTTACCTTTTGAAAAAAAGGTAGGTATATTTAGATGTTAGGCAAAATACTAAAAGAACATACTGCAAAAATTAAAACTATAGATAACAAACAGATTAATATTTAACAGACAATGAAAAAATTACATGGATTATTAATTATTTCTGCATTGATTCTTTTCAGTTCATGCAATCCCAAAATTTCAACAAGTATAAGTAGGTCTTATCCACCACTAGATTACAAACAAGATATTGTAGTTATTGGATTAGAACAATCTGAACCTGATAATTCGGAGGTTTTAGGACAAGTTAAAATTGGTGATACTGGATTTAGTACAAAATGTAGTTATGACATCGTAATTGATAAAGCAAAATTAGAAGCCAGAAAAGCAGGTGGAAATGCAATTAAGATTATTGAGCACACACCACCATCTGCAATGGGAAGTACATGCCACAGGATTACTGCCAAAATATTAAAAGTTGAAAATATTGAAAGTTATACACCTAAAGTTGAGGAAGAGGTGTTATTAGATGTTGATTATGCTATAATAAACGTTTATAGATACAGTGGCGCAGGTGCATTGGTTAGCTATGATTTATACCTTGGCGATTCTGTAATTTGTCGAGTGAAGAATAACTTTAAAACAACAATTCAAATTAAAAAGGATGGACTGAATTCTCTATGGGCTAGAACGGAAGCAAAATCAGAAGTGCCAATTGATGTTAAAATGGGTAAAACATATTATTTGCGTTGTGGAATTACAATGGGAGCTTTTGTTGGACATCCAAAATTGGAACTGATTGATAGTAAAACAGGAAAATCGGAATTTGAATCTTTTAAAGCAAAGAATAAATGAGAAAATTACTAATTGTAGCAGTCCTAATATTTGTTTCTAACTCGATATTCTCTCAGGATTTAATTGTAACAAACGACGGAGATTCGATTAATTGTAAAATAACGAAAGTAAAAACAGACAATATCTATTTCACTTTTAAACACAAAGATGAGATTAGAAGCACTTTACTTTCTGTGTCAAATATCAAAACACATCAATTTGATTATTATCAAACTAGTGAAGTACCAAAAGACAAAGTTGTAGGTTATGAAAACTATCAACATTTTAGAATTGCAATAAATGGAGGATATAGTTATCAAACTGCAAAAGTTGCTGAAAGTGTTCCAAGTGATTTTAAAGATTACATAAGTGAATTAAAATCTGGATATCATTTTGGAGGAGAATTGACTTATTATTTCACTGAACCATTAGGTTTTGGGTTAAAGTACTATCTATTCAAGTCGTCAAATAGTTTAGATAATATTTATCTTGAAGACACCGATGGTAATAGAACCTATGGTAAAATGAGTGATGATTTGACAATTTCATTCATAGGTCCGTCATTTTCGACCAGACTTTTGAGCCATGATAAAAAAAATGCTTTTCTCATGAACTTGTCATTAGGTTATATGGGCTATTCCAACGATAAAGTTATAATTGATAAGTATAAAATGACTGGTAGTACAATGGGATTATCCTTTGATATTGGATACGATATTGGATTATCAGAAAATTTATCGTTAGGATTTCAGATTTCCTATTTGACAGGAACTTTATTTGAATATGACTGGAATGATGGAATAAAGACAGAAACAATTAAATTAGAAAAAGGTGAATATGAAAGCTTAAATCGGATTGATTTTTCAGTTGGATTAAGATTCAGTAAATAAGTACTTTGCCTAACATCATGTATAAAACATTGGGGGTTAGATGGTTAT
Organism: uncultured Bacteroidales bacterium; assembly: GCA_963781805.1. Classification (GTDB taxonomy): domain Bacteria; phylum Bacteroidota; class Bacteroidia; order Bacteroidales; family UBA10428; genus JAFGPL01. The sequence goes on along the minus strand of CAWAHF010000004.1, from coordinate 916,879 downwards.
GTGGAGTATTCTGCCACGCATCAACATTTGTGTCGGCAGACAGTGACGAAGCTCGCAATCCCCAACGTTTCATACATGTAAACGTTGTGTTTCATGCTAAGACAGAGAATCGTAATAACATAAAATGAAAAGCCAACCCACAAATAGCACATTCGCAAGCTCCAGCGCACAAGCCGATGCTTCAGCTTGCAAAAGAGCTATTTTTTATCCAACCCACGACGAGCAGATATGATAGAAATTTCGCAAGAAATAGAAAGATTAATTAATACGTATTTTTCTCAATTGACGAAAGATGCCGATAGTGGTTGGACAAATGCTTATAAGAAAGCTGAAAATTTCTACTCTAGACTATTAAATAGAGTTTATGGTTGGGAACTATACAATAGAAATTACTATAGGAAAAATGAATCTTATATTGATTTATCAACAAAGGATAAAACTATCAGTGTTCAAGTGACTCTTCAAAAGAAGGATAAAAAAAGTAAAATAAGGAATACTATTAAAGGCTTCAAGGAAAAGAAAATAAGAGACGGATATAAGATTTTGTATATTGCTTTTTCTGAAGATTTAGTTGAAAATGATAAAGATTCTATGTTAAATGATAAATCGATTAGTTTCGATTTAAATAATAACATAATTACACCAAGTATTCTATGTGCATATATCGCAAACCTTTCGTCTCAAAAACAAAAGGATATATTTAATTTCCTTAAACAAGAACTTTTTCCTCAGGAGGAAGGTATTCAGAGTATTTCAAATATTCGACCAATCGACAAAGTTTTTGATAAAGAAGATGAGTTTAATACAAATTCGAAATTCTTAAAAAACAATTGGATTGTCCTATCAAAACCAGAGTTTCAGCTATTTAAAAATATCCTTAGGAATTCTAGGTCTAACCTTTACAAGGGAGAGCAAAACTATCTATTAGTTGGTAGTAGCTGTTCAGGAAAGACAACCTTTTCATATTTTGTCGCAAGTAAGTTGGCAAAACAGACTTTAATTAAAAGTTTCTACATAAAAGTTACAGAAGAAATCAAATTATCTGATGTTAAAAAGGAACTTGGTATTCTCAATAATCAATTTAGTTTTTTAATAGTAGACGACATACAGAATAATCTCAACTTCAGTGATGAACTATTTGTCGAATTAAAGGATTATAATCAAATACAATCTATTTTCCTAAGCCGTAATACTAGCCTTATTGATGATGTAGTAAATGGACAAATTTATCAACGGGAATTTATTTGGAAGAAGCGATACAATAATGAGATTTTTTGTGATGCGAATAGAATAAAAGAACTAATTCAAAACAGACTAAACTTTTACAAACAAAAGTTTCCTGAAACGGAATATGAAATTGGTGATTTCAATTTTGTTCTTGAACTTATTAATTTCAATCTATTAAAACTTTCAATTTTGCTTCATTTCTGGGGGAAAGAAGGAGGTTTGTTATCTGATTTTGACAACGAAATACTGAACAAAAAATTCTATGATAGTTATGGTTTTAAAAACATGGATGAAATTGAATTGATACTAAGGTATGCTTCTCTTTATAGTTTCAATATACCATTTCAGTCACAATTGCCATTTAATGATGTTAATAATCAAACCGTTTTTAAGCGATTAAAGGATAAAGGATTGTTTTATGAAGAAGATTCTTTTTTTGTTTTTCACCATTCTTCATTTGCAGACTTAATTGTACAATCAATAGTTTTACAATTTCCTGACCTTAAAAAGAAAGGGATTCGAAGAGTAAAAACTGACCAAATAATTAAGTACGTATCTTATACTGATTCTCTTCCTGAAAATTTCGGAACTTTGGTTAAAAACCTAATTGAAAATGGCGAAAATAGATTAGCCACCGAGATATTCAACAACTCCCATATTAAAAGTTTAACAATTGAGTACTATTTGGAACTAAGACTATTTCCATTTGATTTTTCATCAACCTTGAAAACTCTTATTAAACTTGAAGAAAGTTCAATATTAAGCGACCTATTCAACGAAATAGAATTTACTAAACGAATTATTAACTATTATTCGAAAAAGTCATTTAAGTCTCAAGCTGAATTTATTAAATTGGTTCGTGAATATGAACAGTTTGATTTCTCTTTGAAAAAACTAATTCTCGAAGAGTTTGAATCGATAATACCTTTTCATAAAGTTAGAATATTTGAGGAAGGTGGTTATCATCTAAAAAATGAAATACTCGCATTAACAGAATTACTTGGCAAAAAAGAACCTCTTATTGGGCAATTAGTTGACAATGCTCAGATAAATTCATTTGTAAAGGAGGCTCCTATAAACGAATTAACTTTAGGAATTTATCAAGATAGGAACAATCAAAAGTTAACAATTCAAAGACTTTTTGTTCTAGACTTTTCGTTTTGGATGGAAAAGTTTTATTCAGCACCTTTTATCCTGCTGGGGAATTGTTTGTCAGAGCTCAAAAAGACAGATATTGCAAGACAACTGGCTTTTGATATTTATAAAAACCTGAGCGTTGACTTACTTTTAAATTCTGCACTAGAAGATATCAACCAACCAGTTAAGATTTCTAAAAGCTTAAATGAATTAGTAAATTTCAGAGCTTTTGATAACAATCATAAATTAGATATACTCTTAAATAAACTAATTGAAAATAAAGCTTTCTACGAGAAGGTATCTCAATTATCTGAAACTGATTTTGCCCGTCTCTTAAGTGACATTTATGATATTAACAAAGAAGTCGCACAACGAATATTTTTAAGTAGAACTCCAAATGATATTGCTGAGCAGTTAATAAAGAATAAGGAAGGTTTATATTCTATAACTCAAATCATTAACAATATAAACAAAGTATCATCGGATGCATCTAAAACCATATTGTTAAAACTCATTAATTCAAAATCATTTTTGAGTAATGAGAAACTAACTGATTTAAATGGTCTGCATGAATTTAAGCAATGCCTAAAAAGCTATAATTTATCCTTAAAGAAGGAATCAACAGAAACCGTTTTAGAATCAACTATTGATGCTTTGTTAAATGAACCCGATTTAACAAAAGTTGCGAAAGCTCTTCCAAGTTTCAAGAATAACAGAGAAATTATAATTAAAGTGTTTTCATCAAATCAATTTTCAGTTTCAAACTTTGTACGTCTTGCTAATAAAGAGAAATTTAGAATATCCCATTTGCAACAAATATTACCAAAACTTATTGACTCTGATTTAGAATTAGGTCATAAAGTTTATACTTCTTTATCTGACACATATTTCATTAAGCCATCAAATCGCACATATTTTCATGGTGTATGTCATGCAATTTATGATTTTGCAAAAATCGATAGAGAATACTTTGAGAAGTATCAAATTAATTCAGAAAAAACAAAATCAATATTAAAAACACTTTGTACAAATAGAGCGAGCAAATTTTTGAATAAAGCTAAACGAACTGAAATTGAAAAATTTCTAAACGGTTTCCAACAAATGTGGACTGTTAGCGAAGAACTAACAAGGCAATATTTGACACCAATATTGATTGATGAAGCAAAGGAATTAGAAAATGAAAACATAGATTTATCAACTTTCGGTCAGGGCATTAAGCGATTTGTGGATTTAGATAGGGATGCTCATTTATCGATTGCCGTGCAATTGTTTGAGACTTTTAGACCTGTATTAAAACAAACAACTAAAATTCTTGATATCAGACAAATTAGTTATGGATTAGAGCAACTTTCAATAATATCAAATGAAGTTGATTTATTTGTACAAGAGATTTCAGATATAATTGAAGATAAATGCAGAATTGAAAGTAATAGAGATGATTTTAAAACAGGAGTTCTACCTGAACTGACTAAAGCATTAAAAGGGAAAAATGGTAAAAAGATAATTGAAAAAGTAAAAAAACTATGAGCCAACCCTTTGCATCCATACACATTGCCAAGTCGCTCAAAAATGCCGACGCACAGACCAAAACTTGTCAAAGAGTATGGCTGCCCAATCGCACGGACAGACAGCGGAGAATAAAGCACGAAAACACAACACGGTATATAAAACATTTGGCGGAAAGTGCTAATTTTAAGGGCAGTACATTTAATAAACTTTGCAACGGTTTGATAGGGAATCGCTTTGAAATGCCAAACGTTTCATATACCCAACCGTTGTACAGCATTAGGACAGACCGCAGCATGAGAATTATAACAACCATAATATTATTAGGAGTTTTTTTGACTACGAATGCTCAGAAAACGATTACCTATGAAAAACTCCGAGATGAATTGATAAATTCTTCTGAACCTGAAATCATTTCGATTTATTCAAATCATTTGGAGCAAAAATCCGAATTATACTTGATTGATTTGATTAAGGACGGCATATTGTCTGAGCCTCCATTATATGACACAGAGACAAAAAAACAATTGACCGCTGAAATTGTAACGACTTCAGAATTAAGAAAACGGATTGTTGATTCTTTAAACTCAAATGGATTCTTGGACACTTTATATTTAAGGACTGACACAGTCTATACTAATATTCATACTCCAAATGACTATTTCGTAATTGATAAACCTTTGATTGTTATCGAAATCTTGCATGGATATGATAGTGAGATAATTCAGACATATTTGATAGTAAATAAAAAAGAGCAAGCTGACATATTACTTGAGATAATCAGTAATGTTTTAGATAAGAAACAACGTGGATTAATTAAGCAATACCGAGAAAACATAAAAAGACTGGAAAATTGAAGATTGAAAGAAAACATTTAAAAGTATTTGGACTGGTATTAATTATCATTTCAGTAGGATTGCTAGCTAGAGAATTGATACAGTACGATAAACTTCCCGGAATGGATGACCCAATTAGTCAGGTTGCTGATTTTTTTAAGTATAAGGAAAATGCAGTTACGAATGGAATCATGTGGACTGGATTATTAATTTTAGGATTGATTATATATTTGAAAAATAGAAAGATAAAAGAATAACGCTGTACAACACGCAATAAAAAACATAGGGCAGAAAGTGCTAATTTTAAACGATATAACATTTAATAAACGGCTTGGTAACTTGATAAGTAAGTGCTTTGAATCGCCCTACGTTTCTTATTGCCATCCGTTGTGCACAAGCTTGGAGGAAAACCAGATAACATTCAAAAATCTCTGAATGATTAAAAAAACCAATGGATAAACTATCACGATTGATATTTATAGATTTCACTAAGTGGTTTGGCAAAATTGTATTTATAACAATATTGCTATCAAGCTGTAAACTTCTCGAATCAGAATTGATTAATGGTTGTAATAATAAAATTGATATTGAGGTTCAATATGAAAAAGCACTATCAGATTTCACTGGAGACCCAAATAGTTTTTATAAATGGATAAATAAATCAATTGAGAAAAATAAAAAAGACCGATTAATCATAGATTCAAATAATTTAAAAATTAAATATTTCTTATATCCTTCAGATACTTTTTATATTAATCCTGCAATAAAATATAGAAAGGACACAATATTTTTAATTAATAAAATTTCGTTTATTAATGATTTAGACACATTGATTGCTGATGAATATTGGATTTTTAAACAAATGTTTTATAACAATGATAATGAGATGCCTTTTAAAATTATTGACTCTTATTTTAAGGACTACAAAGATAATTGAAGATATAACAAAAGAAAGCCAGTGCACAACAGCCAATATAGCACAGCGGGGCGATACGTTCTCATTCGTTATTCCATCTCCGTTTCAGCATTTTCATCGGTGGATAAAAACGCGTTCCAAAAACCCCGCCGATGCCATATTGGCAAAACGTTGTAGCCAATGGAAGAAAAACCCTGCAAATAACAAATGAATTTTAAATAATGAAGATAAAGATTCCTCCATATCCAAATTATAAAATAACTGAAAGAGCATTTAACGAGGATGTTGTTTCTACCTCTGTTTCTAAGAAAGATTCGACAGGATTATCAAATCAGTTAGTAATGGTAACTGGATTTAAGACCGGAGAGAAAAGAGTTATTAAAGTCAGACCAGTTCGTTATGACGGGAAATTATATATTACTGCATTTCCAAATCCAATTCATTTATTTTTAAGTTTAGCGATTGAACATTACAATTTTTCCGAGCAGATAAAAGCAAATAATTTTCCAAAATGTGGCAAACAATATGGAGATGACATTTATATACTAGATATTGAAGAAAATGGAACACATGACTGCTATAATAGATATATAAAATATCGTGTGAGTAGTATTGTCATGTTAATTTCGGCGGTTGAAGCATTTCTTAATCATATTATCCCCAATGATTTCATTTATAAAACGACAAGAAAAAACAATGAGGTTGAGTTTGATAAAATTGCGATTGAAAGCCCTAAAATATCGTTTAGAGAAAAATTGATTGAGATACTCCCTTTAGTTTCTAAATTGGATTTTTCATGGATTGATTTGGAAAAAGAGAAAACAGATATTTTGCGGTTATATGGTAACAGAAAAGACTTGATTCACCTTAAAACTAATGCAAAAGATGATTTTGAGATGTATTTTGATACGATTGACAAAATGCTTGATTTAGACATTAATTCATCTATTGACTCAACAATAAAAATTATGAATTCTGTGAGTAAAGATTTTATAGAATTTGAAAATGTAGATAAATAACCACTGGCTACAACACATGGTATAGTGCATGCGGGTTTCAGAGGTTTGCGAAGGTTTGTGGCTCGTAAAAAAAGTCGGTGTAACCTGATAGGAAATCACTTCGTAATCCCGCACGACACCATACCATAAAACGTTATGCACAACTGGTTAAGACTAACCTTTCATTAAAACTAATAATTATGAAAACAAAAATTTACTTTTTCTTCTTAGTGTTTGGATTTGTTCTAAACATAAATGCACAAATTCCAACTGAAGGATTAGTTGGTTACTGGGCATTTAATGGTAATGCCAATGATGAAAGTGGTAATTCATATAATGGCACAGTAAATGGCGCTATTCTGACAAATGATAGGTTTGATAGACCCAATAAAGCATACATTTTTGATGGGAATTCTGAAATCAATAATTTGAATGTTGGTTTAAGAAGAGTTTTTGATAACCTAAATCCATTTTCGATAAATTTTTGGTTTAATACTTCCGTTTCAGGAAATATGTTAATGTTTGCTTGCGATGGGAATAATGTTTCTCCTTATAAAAGGGTATGGGTAGGGATATCTCAAGATGATACTGATAGTACTTCACTTATATTATTTTCACGTTATAATGATAATACAATGGGTGGTGTTGGTGATGCAGGAGTTAACTTTATAGCGGGTTCATTAAAAAAAGATACTTGGTACCATGTAAGTGTTAATTACACAGGAGATGATGTTTATACATATATAAATGGCGTAAAACTATCGCCAAATGCTCAGTTATTAAATTGGTTTACTGGAGTTGAGGGACATAACAAGTCAATGGGTGCTGATGATGACAATACTTTAGGGACTACTTTTGGAGGAAATTTTCAGAATAATAGAAATCCATATAATGGAATACTTGATAATGTGAGGGTATATAATCGAAAATTAGAGATAAATGAAATAACAGCATTGGTTAATGAAGGAAAATGTTTTGAAATAGTCTATGATACAATTCATGTGACAGTTTACGATACCATTCCGGTTTATGATAGTATAGCGATAACTGATACATTGATTATTGATGTCGCGATTAACGGATTAAATCCACCTATTAATTTAAATACTCTTAAAATATATCCAAACCCTGCAAAGGATGAAATTATTATTAATACTGGTGTCAATTATGAACAAATGACAGAATACAAAATAAAAATCATCAACACAACAGGCTCTGTTTTGTTTGAATCTAATTTAACTCAACAACTTTTTGAAATAAATGTAAGTGACTTTGGACAAACAGGGTTGTATTTTATTCAAATAATTGATAATTTAAATCATATAGCTGACATTAGGAAAATTCTGCTAGAATAACCAGCAGTGCATAACAGCGGCTAAATTTTATTGCCGGATAGTGCCTCGCAAAGCTTGGAGCATTTAATCAATCCTGGTTGTATTGGACTGGGACGCGCTTTGAATACCGGCAACAAAACCTAGCCGCAACCGTTGTTGCGACTTGAAGTCGTGTAAATAATTGTTTTACAAAGGATTGTTCTTTGATAAAACCTGTTGTTCCCTCAACAGTACCCTTACCGGACAATTGGTGTATAGTGCAGCTATTACCGGTTGAAGCTCCGGGAAACGAGTACCAAACGCCGGGTTGTATACCCTATGGCGGGGCTATAAGCTGTGAAGTGGATAGTCTTCGGGGCCTCAAAAACCGACTTAGGGCTGGGGTGAGCAGGCATGGCCAACTCAGGTAAATATTCCGAAACCATCGAGATGGCGTAAGGGCGAAAAAGAGGATGACACGCCTTGTACCAAAATGGTAAGCTGGCAGGTTAAACGTGGTCAACGTTGCGTTTACGGGGATGTTGCCCAGCCGGTGGACAGGATAGGCCTAAACCTGTATCTTTTGTTATTTACATGGAACATGGAAGCACGGTGCTCTCTTTTCCTGTAACAGCGGGATCAAAAACCCTAACCGCAAGGCATGGGGAAACACCGTACAGAGAGGACAGACAAAGCGAATGCCCTGATGTAATGTCAGGGATAGTGGCCACAACATCGCCACAGGTGAAAACCAGCCCACCTCTGTCTGGTACTTTATGGCATGATACTTTTTTAGAACCTGTAAATGCTGGAAAGCAAATGAACGAGAATGAAAATTCATCGTGTGCACTGGCACACCAAACCGATAACTGGAACCTCATTATATGGCGAAAGGTTATTCAACGGGTGAACAGGCTGCAAAGACGTATTGCCAAGGCTGTTAAAGAGAAACGCTGGGGCAAAGCTAAAGCCCTGATGTTTCTCATTACCAAATCCTTTTATGCTAAACTATTGGCTGTATTCCGGGTGGCCAACAACAAGGGAGGCAAAACCCCCGGTGTTGACCATAAAATCTGGATAGACGGGTATGATAAACTCGTCGCAGCTGAAAACCTTAAGAACAGGGGATACACCCCAAAACCTTTACGTAGGATATATATCCCTAAGAAGAATGGCAAAAAACGCCCCTTAAGCATCCCGTGCATGGATGACAGGGCTATGCAAGCCCTGCACATGATTTCTCTTGTCCCTCTGGCCGAAACAATGGCCGACCTAAATTCTTATGGGTTTAGGGAAAAACGTTCGTGTGCCGATGCCATTGCACAATGCTTTCTTATCCTGTGCCGTAAAAATTGCGCACAATGGGTGTATGAAGCCGACATCAAGGCCTGCTTTGATGAAATTGACCATCAGTGGATATTAAACCATATCCCGGTCAACAAATCCATTCTTGATAAATGGCTCAAAGCAGGATATATCCAGAAAGGAAGGTTATTCCCCTCCCTTAAAGGTACTCCACAAGGCGGTATCATATCCCCAATCATCATGAATATGGTGCTTGACGGATTGGAAACCACCATAAACAAACAGTTTCCAAGGTGGAAAAACCAGAAAGTCAATTTTGTAAGGTATGCCGATGATTTTATTATTACCGCTAAGGATAAAGAGGTAATTACTAATCAAATCATACCACTTGTTAAGGAATTCCTCAAAGAACGGGGGCTTAGGCTCTCTGATGAGAAATCCAAAATAACCAATATTGACCAGGGTTTTGACTTCTTATCACAGCATATCCGTAAGTACAAGGGTAAACTGCTGATAAAACCATCACGGAAATCTGTACAGGCTTTCAAAGATAAGATAAAACTCATCATACGCGAGAGCCATGGACTGCCTGCTCATGCCCTTATACGAAAACTAAACCCGGTTATCCGGGGATGGTCAAATTATCACAAGGGTATTTGCTCAAAGAATACCTTCAGAAAACTGGAGGTATTCATCTTCGGACAAATCTGGAAATGGGCTACCCGCCAGCATGGTGACAAAGGCCACAGGTGGGTGTTCAAAAGGTACTTTTTGGGCAATCATTTTTCCGATAAACGTGTATCTTATAAAGGTATATATTCCTACCGCTTATATAAAATCGGTATGGTACCTATTCGATATCATGTTAAAATCGCTCAGAAGGCCAATCCTTACCTGTCTGAATTTGATTCATATTTTGAGAAAAGGGTATCCTTAAGGAAACGTTTAGCTTTGAATAGCAAACAAATCACTACTTTTGTTTGTAGAGGTAAAAACAATAGCCGGGTCTACCCTAACAAGGTTGGCCTTAAAAGTGCTTGAGCCGTATGCGGTGAAAGTCGCACGTACGGTTCTTAGGGGGCGTAAGCTACCCGGTTAAGCCATTTGGAGATACTGCAAACATGAAAACTAAACAAATAATAATCGGACTGACTTTTATCCTAATATCAAGATTGGTACCAGGACAAATAATCGGGTTTGAGAAAATTGATGATAAAAAAGTAACACCTTGGAATCCCAAATTCACAGTTGAGTATCAATATGTTTATCATTTTGGAGATTCGGAGATGGAATCGGATTTCATTTTACTTTTCGGACTTGACAACTATTACGGACAGATAAAATCAGGTACTTGGAGCGAGGACGGAAAATCTTGGATTTGGACTTACAAAAACTTGACCAATATCAGAATTGAGAGAAATAAATTCTATTCAGACCAAACGAACGGAGAATTTGTAATTTATGACAATGGGGAGGTGAAAATAAAAGGACTAAAGATTTATAACACATGGAGCGAATTAACTGATAATGAATATGAGATTGGGACAAAATCATATCCGATAGATGATTATTTTAATGGCAAATTTACGCAAGCATCGAAAAGATTTTTAAGTAGAGGCGAACTGATAAAAATGCCAAAATCGGATTTGAAAATTATGCGAAATGAGATTTTTGCTAGATACGGATACAAATTTAAGCCAGATGGAGAAATGGATAAATATTTTAAAAACCAAGATTGGTATTTGGCTCATCATGATAATGTTAACGGTTTTCTGACTGACTTGGAGAAAGAAAACATCAGGTTAATTCAATTGATAGAGAAAAAATAATTTCATTTTAAGTTATGACTTGGCGAGAATATTGGAAATGGTATTGGAATGTTACGTTTTGGTTTGTGTTAATAGGTTCACCACTTGGACTATTAATATTTCTTGGAGGTCAGTTTTATCTTAGATTTGTAGAACCTGAACCAATTGAGACTAAGTATGCTTGTCAGAAAATTGACGAAAATAATTGTTATAATGGTTTTTTATATAAATCTAAAAACAAGGCGCTTAGTGATATTAGTAAATATAAGAGAAAGCAGATTGTCAGGATAAACTATTATCCAAGTAAATTGGTAGAATTGGAACCAGATGAGAAAATATATGTCATTAGATATTTAAAGGATTCAACATTGGCAAGAATAAAGATAGTTGACGAAATTCATTATAATGACACCACATACAAGAAGGGTTGGATTCCAAAAGTTCTTTTACATGATTCAATATGCAGCCAAGGACACCCAATATTTAGATATAAAATTGATGATAAACGGCTTACAACAGCCAATATAAGTAAGCTGGGTGATAGTGGTTTACGAAAAGTTAGTACATTTAATCAAAATTATAACGGGTTGACAAGTTGGGTGCTTCGAAATCCCAGCCTCCTCATATTGGCAAACCGTTGTAAGCCATTTGGGAAAACCCTGCAAACATGAAAACTAAACAAATAATAATCGGACTGATTTTTATCCTAATATCAAGATTGGTAACTGGACAAATTATTGGATTTGAGAAAATTGACGATAAAAAAGTAACATCTTGGAATCCCAAATTGACCTTTGAGTACCAATATGTTTACCATTTCGGGGACTCGGAGATGGAATCGGATTTTATATTACTTTTCGGACTTGAAAACTACTACGGACAGATAAAGTCAGGTACGTGGGGTGAGGACGGAAAATCATGGATTTGGACTTATAAAAACTTGACCAATATTAGGATTGAGAAAAACAAATTCTATTCAGACCAAACTAACGGTGAATTTGTAATTTATGACAATGGACAAGATAAAATAAAAGGATTAAAGATTTATAATACTTGGAGCGGATTGACTGAAAATGATGAATATGAAATTGGGACAAAATCATATCCCATTGATGATTACTATAATGGTAAATATCCTCAAGCATCAAAAAGACTGTTAAGTAAAGACGAGTTAATTAAAATGGAAAAATATGATTTAAAGATTATGCGCAATGAGATATTTGCCCGATACGGATACAGATTTCAATTTGGCGGAGAAATGGAAAAGTATTTTAAAAGCCAAGACTGGTATTCTGGACAACATGATAATGTAAATGACTTTCTGACTGATTTGGAAAAAATAAATATAAAATTGATACAACAGATTGAAAATGAATAAAAAATAATATTATGAATTTGAAAAGTGCAATAATTATTTCTGTCTCAATTCTGCTTCTCTCGCCAAATATTTATGCACAAACAGAGAAGAAGAAAAGAAAATCTAAAAATCAAAAAATTGAAATAGCGTGGGAAGCTTACGATACTCTATCAACTTTTTCAATAGATTCAATAAACATTAGTATTCTCCAAGGATACTGGGAAGCCTATAAAGGATTATACAAATTTGGCGATGTAATAAATGGAATGGATTTAACTAAACCTATGATTGTAGAGGTCAAGGATTCAACCTATAGACGCAATACAAATTCTGAATTTTATGACTTTAAAATTGAGAAAAACATGATAATTAAATATAACACAGAGAAAGTTGATATAGGATACATCAACAAACTCACAGAAAATGAATTGACAATTTCATGGAAAAACAACCAAAATTATACTAGGTATTATTACAAAAAATAAAGATAAACGGCTTACAACACACAATATAAAACAGTTGGGGTTCAGTGGTTTGCGAGCGTTTGGTTCTCGCACCAGCTTTTTCCAACTGTGGATAGGAACGCACTCCGAAAACCCAACCGTTTCATATTGTAAAACGTTGTATGCAAGCCGACAGGCCAACGCACATTTGGCACATTTGCAAGCCCTAACTCACGTGCAGATGCGTCAGCTTGCAAAAGAGCCAAATTTTTTGCCATCGCTCATTGATAGAAATGGAATTTTATGAATGAAAAAAAGAAAAATACAATTAATTTTTGGTTAGTAACACTAGGGATAGGGGCTATTGCATTTATTTTAAAAACTTTATTTGAGGAATTTTTAGGTACCGACAAAGAATTTAAAAAACGTATTTTCATCAGTTTCGCAATTGAGGATTCCAAATATCGTGACTACCTGGTTTCTCAAGCAAAAAATGAAAAATCACCCTTTGCATTTGTTGATATGTCTGTTAAACAGCCATGGGATAAAATGGAATGGAAACGAAAATGTCGATCTAAAATAAAATCATGTGATGGTATGATTGTTTTACTTAGCAAGAATACATGGCATTCCAGTGGCGCGCGATGGGAAATAAAATGTGCAAGGGAAGAAAGAATACCTGTAATTGGAATGCATGTTCAGAAAAACGATAAAGGTGCAATTCCACCTGAACTGAATGGAAAAAAAATAATAACTTGGTCTTGGGATAACCTTGATAATACAATTAAGAAATTTTAAAATGAAGAAGAAAATATTTTTAAGCTATTCATTATCAGATAAGGAATTTGTACAATCTTTTAAGGAACAACTGAGCAAACAAGAACAGGATTTTGAATTCCTTGAACATGCTGTAGTCGAGAATACAGAAGAAGAATGGAAAAAAAATGTACTTGAAAAAATTAAATTTTCAGACGTTTTTATTTGTCTATTTGGGTTTTCAACATGGGAAAGTGAAGCTGTTAAATGGGAAGTTGAAACAGCAATTAATAACAACAAGAAAGTTCTTTTAGTAAAACTAAAGTCAACGGTATTCATGATACCCAATTACATTGCAGAAAATAACATAATGGTAATTGAAGAAGATATACATGATATTGCAAACCAAATCAAAATAAACTGATGGACGAGAAAGAATATTACAAACTTCTGATGGAGCAATACAAAATAATGGTTGGTTCTACTGAGAAAGTTACAAATCAAAGGCAAAAAGCAAATGCTTTTTTTCTTACCATCGTAACTACTCTTATTTCAATTTCTGTATTAATTGGTAAGGCTTTTGAATTTTCTTTTATTGCAATGATATTTTTCATTTCACTCACCATTCTTAATTTGATAATTATTGATTTTTGGGGTAAAATGATTAATTCTTATCGCAAATTGAATAAGGGTAAGTTTGTTCTGATTTTTGAATTGGAACAGAAATTAAAAGCTAATTTATTCGAAAGAGAATGGGAAATTTTAACAAATAAAGACAACATAAACTATCAACCTAATACTGAAACAGAATTAAAAGTAATACGACTTTTCAAATATTTTACATACATCATGCTAACTGGAGAAATAGTTTATGTTCTTTATTTAGTATACAATCATTTCTTTAATTGCAATTGTTGCTAATGACTATTTTATGATAGCTGGGATAACTGGACACAGAAAAATTGAAAACGCTGATTGGGTTAAAACGAAAATACAGGAATTAATCTACGATATGGAGATTACCTATGGCTATACCTGTTTGGCAGCCGGTGCAGATCAGTTATTTGCTGAGTCATTGATACATAATAATATAAAATATACAGCTGTTATTCCTTGTGTTAATTATGAATCAACATTTGACGAAACAACTTTGGAATATTTTCTTTTGTCAAAAAGCAAAGCTTCCAAACTGATTGAATTGAAAAATATTCAACCCTCTGAAAAAGCTTTTAATGAAGCTGGAATTACTGTCGTTGACAATTCTGAAATTATTATTGCAGTATGGAACGGAGATGACGCAAAAGGATTGGGTGGGACAGCTGATATTTTTAATTATGCGAAAGATTTAAACAAAAAAATTATTCATTTAAATCCAATTTCCAAAACTAAAAACCTCATTAATTATGGCTAACAAAAGAGTATTTGTCTCCTTCGCTATTGAAGACGAAAAAACAAAAAACCTATTCACTGGTCAGGCAAAGAATGAAAATGTTCCATTTGATTTCGTTGACATGTCTGTAAAAGAACCATGGGACGAAAAATGGAAAACGAATTGTAGAACAAGAATTAAGGGTTGTGATGGAGTAATCGCACTAGTCTCAAAGAATACAAAAAAGGCAACTGGTGAATTGTGGGAGATTGATTGCGCTAAAGAAGAAAATATACCTATTAAAGGGATTTTTATTGATGGCGCAAGTTATGACGATAAACCATCTAATATGATTGGTATTTTGTGTAAAATTTGGACTTGGCCTAATGTTAAAGAATTTTTAGATTCTTTTTAAATTACATCTTGCATGTATACCAAACGCTTCGCATTCATACACATTGGCAAGTCGCACAAATTCCATAGGATATCCAAAACTTGCCAATGAGTATGCCTGCCCTATCGCACGGAGGACAAAATAACGGCCAGCATACAACAGCCAATATAAGTAAGCTGGGGGTCAGTTGTTTACGAAAAGTTCGTACATTTAATCAAAATTGTATCGGACTGATAGGTATATGGCACGGAAATCCCAGCCTCCTCATATTGGCAAAACGTTTAGCGGTTATTTTAAAAGACACTGCATACAATTGATAGAAAAAAAATGAATTTGAAACCAGAACAATTATTGATAAAAGGAGCAGAGATTCTCTCGACTTATCTAAGCTCATTAAATTTTAATTTCAATCTGATTGAGACAGGAAAAGGTTCAGGTGGACATTTTGCACATGGACAATTTATCAATGAAGATAAAACGATTGACCTTCATTTTCGTTGGTCATTGGGACTTGTTTCATATAAGATTAATAACTTGATTTTATCACATGAGGATTATATTGATTTAGTTGGTCAACATGGACAAAATAAATATCCAAACTTTTCAGACAATCCTTTAGATGCTTTTCATTGTCTTTTATTTGATTTAAAGAATTTATTAAATGACTTTACTGAGAACAACGCTCTTATTTATAGACAAAAAGCTCCTGATAAAATTAAAGATTTAGAAAAGACTCAATTATTAAAAAATAATGCTGATAAAAAACTGTATTCTGGTGACCAAAGATTAATTGAGAAAATAAAGATTGAGTTTAAAAATGGAAATTTTTTAAAGGTTGATAAATTAAAAAATCAGATTAAACATCCAGAATTTTTGACTGCAACAGAATTAAGATTATTTGAGATTAATGATAATAAAATAAAAAACAACCGCTAATAAGTAGCACTATGAGCGGTCTGCAAGACCCAGCGATGAGTGCATGTTGAACTACATCCTGGCCAATAAAGCACAACTTTGGTTCTATGCACTTATCGACGGTTTTATGTGTTTTTTACGGAGTATTGGGAGATAACTTTAGTTGGATTGTGAGTCTTTATTTTGTATTTGCCTTATTTTGGGTTAAGTAAAAGCCTAAATACTAACAGATTTTCAAAGTTTAGGCAATACAAAGTCTTCCCTCATAAAAATGAAGAATAAAAGGAAGTAGAATCAGTTTATTGTAAAGACGCAAGGAGCAACTGTTGCACAGGTTGACCAGGAGAGCGGATACGGGGCAGTTCCCTGACGATGCGCATTCGTCCGTTCTTGCATTTTGGACATTTCCCAATATCAAAACCCGTCAGCCGTTTTATACGCTCCAGGGTTGTTTCATCATCTTTATTATCCGATAATTTCTTTTCCACTTTCGACACTTCGGGCACAAATTGCAGCTCCATGTTCCGTTTTGTGGTGTGGTTGTAAATACCGAATCGTCGGATCTTCACAAAACGATTGGGTAAAATATGCAGGCAAAACCGATGTAAAAATTCGACACCGGTCAAACTCACCGGTTTTTTTTTGGCCTTGTCCCTATAATCTTTGGCAATAAAGGTTACATGGGTATCGCTCATTGCAAGAATGCGGTCGTTACTTATGGCCACGCGATGAGTGTACTGCCCCAAATATTGGATCACATGCTCAGCTTTAGCCATTGAAGGTTCACAATGCGCCACCCATGGCTTTTTATAC
Organism: uncultured Bacteroidales bacterium; assembly: GCA_963781805.1. Taxonomy (GTDB): domain Bacteria; phylum Bacteroidota; class Bacteroidia; order Bacteroidales; family UBA10428; genus JAFGPL01. Next base: position 899,786 of record CAWAHF010000004.1, on the reverse strand, counting down.
GCCGCCTGAATACAAGAATCGAACTCGGAGAGTATATCCCGTTTTTGCAAAGCACGCTCCAAACTATCTAAAAACTTACCTTTAAAAGCATCGCTCAATTGAAAGATTGAATAGAGATATTTCTGCTGTTTCCCAATGTGTTTCCATTTGCCTTTTAGGCTATATCCGGCAGCAGGAACCAGGCAATGGATATGAGGGTGCAGGCAGATATTTTGCCCCCAGGAATGGAGCACACAAACCGCACCTGTTTCAACACCATAGTGAGTATATCCAAAACTGTGGAGCGTCCGCCAAACAGCTGAAAACAGTAATTTGTAGTACATTTTTCTGTCAAACAAACAGATTGCATTTAGCTCGTGCGAAACAGTGAAAATAATGTGATAGTGCTTTATTGGAAGCGTATCTTCTATTAACTTTTCAACCCATATAGCTTGTTTTACGGCCAGACATTTAGGACAGTGGCGATTGCCGCAACTATTATAACTGTAGCGCACCTCGGGGCAGCAATCACAGTGCTCTTCGTGCCCGCCAAGAGCCGAAGTACGACATTGCATGATATTAAAAAGCACTTTCATTTTCTCAGCTGAAGGATGGCGCTTTTCGATATACTGCTTCCCAAAACGACGGACCACATCGGCAAGTTCTAAATCAGAACGCATGGTTACCGACGATTGTATAGTGTATCTAACGGACTGTGAGGTTTGATGAGTTTACACTGCGCAACCCCGATACACTTCGTTATCGGGGCAGGCTATGCAGATAGATCATTGTTGTGGTGATCCGGGCATGCCCCAAAAGCTCTTTTAGCGTAACAATATTGAGACCCTCTTCAAGCAGATGTGTGGCATAACTGTGCCTGAGCGAATGGAGATTTACCTCTTTTGTAATCGATGTTTTCCTGAGGTTTTCGCGCATGATCCACGATAAGCCACGGACACTATATTTTCCACTGGCTTCTTTTCCGTTAAAGAGCCATAGGTATGGATTCTCAGCTGCAAGATACTTTTTTAGGCCAACAGCCATGGCTTTCGAAAGCGGAACAATACGATCTTTTTTGTACTTGCTCTGCCTAATGTGGATGGTCATCCGCTCAAAATCAACATCGGATAGTTTAAGATTGATCACCTCTTGTCCGCGCAATCCAGCGGAATAAATAAGCGTAAGCACAATGCGCTGTTTGAGTAATGTAGGTGCACAAAATAGCTCTTTCAATTCTTGTCGGTTAAGAATAACAGGCAGCTTTGTATCCTGCTTTAGTGAAGGTAAAGCAATGGCGTTTTTATTCATCCCAAGTAGGCGGTAATAATACCTGAGCCCATACACCATGTGCTTAAAACTACTGCGCGAGGGAGATTTAGGGTCAAGGGCCAGGGCTACGAGGTATTCGTTAATCTCATCTTCGCAAATGTTTTCAGGCAGTTGTTTAAAATGCAGTACAAACAAGGCTATACGTCGAATATAATTATTCAAAGTACTCTTGCTTTGTCCACGCAGGGTAACCTGTTGTTCCAGTTTCTTAAATACGTTGGCAAATCCAGGAACAAGCTCTATAGCCTGTTCTACAATCGTTAATCCTGATTTTTTTCTCATTTCTGTAAATTTTTAAAAGTTTGTATTTACAGATATAAGCATTAATATATAAATGGATTATTACTATTTTTGAAAAAAGCTATCCCGTAGGGATTTAGTTCAACAGCCAATATAAGTAAGCTGGGGGTCAGTGGATTGCGAAAAGTTTGTACATTTAATAAAAATTGTAACGGTCTGATAAGAAAGTGGCTCGGAAATCCCAGCCTACTCATATTGGCAAAACGTTACCAACAAGGCGAAGACAGAGATAGCGACATTAATAGATATCTATAAAAATAGTCTGAGAATAAGAAATGAAAATAAAGAATCAAAAGAAAAAAAATTTAGTTTTTTTTGCCGACCCGCAAAAGAAAGAAAGGGTAAGCCATCATACATATTGGCATTTTGCCTTTTGTCTGACAATCTTCATTTAATAATTTAAAAAATAAAATTATGAAAAAAACCTTATTTTTGATTTTGCATGCTATATTAGCATTATTCAATTTGACAATAGCACAACCGACGATTACAACCTTTTCGCCATCGTCTGGACCAATTGGAACAATAGTTACTATTACAGGGACAAATTTCAATTCTATACCGGCAGATAACATTGTGTTTTTTGGTGCCACACAAGCAACAGTATCTGATGCAACCACAACGGAACTCACCGTTAATGTGCCAGCAGGTGCCTCGTACCAATTTATTTCTATTACAGACACTAGCACTGGTTTAAGCGCATATTCAACACAGCCATTTATCACCACTTTTTACTGTGGCGGCGATATTGATACAGTTTCCTTTGCGGATAGCGTGAATTTTACAGCAGCAACAAGTCCTTTTTATGTTACAGTAGGTGATTTGAATGCAGACGGTTTGCCGGACCTTGCAACAGCTAATTGGTTTCCCGGAACAATTTCAATATTTAAAAACACAACTTCTGGCACCGCAATTTCCTTTGACCCAAAAGTAGATTATCCAGCAGGATCTCGACCTCGTATTGCTACTATAGGCGATATTGATGGAGACGGTAAACCTGATCTGGCAGTAGCGAATGTTAGTTCCAATACGGTTTCAATATTTAAAAACACGAGCACGGGTGGCAACATTTCCTTCCTTGCTGTTGCAACATTATTAACGGGAGCAGGACCCGAAAGCGTTTCAATTGGTGATTTGGATGGGGATGGAAAGCCTGATCTTGCAGTTGAGAATTATGTATCTAACACCTTTTCTGTGTTTAAAAACACAACTGCTTCCGAAATTATCTCCTTTGACACAAAAGTGGATTATGCCACGGGATTATATCCTGGTGGTTCTTCTGTATGTGATTTGGATGGGGATAGCAAACCTGATGTAGTTATAACGAATTATACATCAAACACGGTTTCGGTATTCAAAAACACAAGTACTATAGGAACCATATCCTTCGCTCCTAAAGTGGACTATGCAACAGGCTCTAATCCTGGCAATCTTTCTATAGGTGATTTGGAGGGAGACGGAAAACCCGATCTTGCTGTATTGAATTATAATTCCTCCACGGTTTCAGTATACAAAAATTTAAGTACAATTGGGACTATTTCTTTTTCTGCTAAAGTAGATTATACAACAGGATCAAATCCTAGTAAAGTTTCCTTAGGCGATTTGGATGGAGACGGCAAACCTGATCTGGCCGTAACGAATGTTAGTTCCAACACGATTTCATTATTAAAAAACACGAGCACAAGTGGAACGATTTCCTTTACCCCTAAAGTGGACTATGCCACAGGAGCAGAACCTTACGGCGCTTCTATAAACGATTTGGATGGAGACGGAAAACCCGATCTTGCTGTATCGAATTATGGTTCCTCCACGGTTTCAGTAATAAGGAATCAGATTATTTTATCAACAATTATTATAAGTAACCATTCAATATGCGAAGGCCTGGGTTATTTTGCAGGTGGAGCATATCAGACAACAACAGGAACGTATTACGACACATTACAAACTATTCATGGTTGCGATAGTATCATTCAAACCAACTTAATTGTGAATTCCTTACCTCAAACTCCAGTAATAACGCAGAATGGAGACACATTAATATCTACTGCTGCAAGTGGTAATCAATGGTATAACTCAACAGGCCCAATAAGTGGCGCTTCTGATAGCACGTATATTCCATTGGTCACAGAAATTTATTTTGTAATTGTTACTGATAGTAACGGTTGTCAATCGGATACATCTAATGTAATTTATTTCGATGTATCTGGAATTACAACTCCTTCCAGTTCAGATAATAGTTCAATAAGTATTTATCCAAACCCCGTTTCAAATGAACTGATTATTGAAATGGAAGGAAATAATGAAAAACAATACTTTGAGATTTTAAATACAATGGGACAGGTAGTTTTTAAAGGATATTTAGTTAAAAAAACATCCATACAGACAAATAATTTTGCACCTGGATTTTATCTAATTAAATTTGAAAAGGGTAAAACTTTTGAATTTAAAAAGATAATAAAAGAATAACGCCCAATTGGTAACAGCGTGTAGCTTCAATTGCCGAGATAGTGTGGATTTCAGCGTTTCTGCATTTAATTAACTTTTGTGTGACTTGACAGGAGAGTGCTTTTAAATCGGCAACTGAAAGCTACACGCAAACCGTTGGCAGCAAGCTAAAAATGAATGACATAGAGAAAATAGATGTTAATATCTTGAAAGAACTATTCAAGCTTTTAATTCAACTAACTAGAGATGGACTAACTTCATCATCTGAGAAAAGAGTAATATCTCTACTTGATCAATTTCTTTATTCTTTTTCATATTTAGCTTTAAAGGACTGTTTTTCCCCAATTTATAGATTAACTATAAACAAATCAATATTTCACAGTAATAAAAGAATACATGAAATAGGACTTTTAAAATATCCGCCAGCTAATAAGGTAACAAAGTATGGTAGATGCAATATACCTGGCCAAAGCGTCTTGTATGCTTGTTTTGGTAAATTAACAGCACTGAATGAACTAAAACCAAAAAGGGGAGACTTGATAACGATTTCTAAATGGACCGCAATAGACAATAAACCAATAAAATATTGCCCAATATTTAGGAACCAGCCATATGAGGAGAATGTAAAGAATCCTAGAACTTATGCTATCAATAAAATCTATGAAGAATCAATTAGGGATTATCCGATCAACGTAAAAGAATATTCAGATATGTTTTTAGAATTTGTTACTAATGCATTCACTAAACGAATAGAAAGGGGAAATCATCTAGATTATATTTTTAGCGCTTATTTTTCTGATAAAATATTTCGAGTTTTAGAGAATGGTACATTCGATGCTATTTATTATCCAAGCGTTCAAGATAAGTTATCTTTTGAGAACCTTGCAATTAAACCAGAGTCTTTTGATTCCACATATAAATTAGCCTCAGTAAATGAAAGTGTAGTCGATATGGATACTTCCCAAGGAGGTAGTGGTTATATGATGTATAGTACTTCAGAATGTAATAATTTTGATTTATCCAAAGACGAAATTCTATGGGATAAAAGCAAAACTATTATACCGAAAAAAGAATTGAATAGACTAATTAGTGACTTTGATCTTGATTTATATTAAATAGCCAGCTGCCAATGTGTATAATTCATAAGGGTTTCAGTGGTATGCGAAGCATGGTCTCCCGCTTCAATTTCCGGTAACGGTGGATACGAACGCAGCCCGCAATCCCTTACGAAATCATACACTGAACGTTGGCAAACATATTAAGAAAATGACTGCACGTAAAATGACATATCTGATTTCGATTCTTTTTTTGTTGTCGAGTTGTAAATATAGTCATTCGGATAATGAGAAAGTTTTCAGTGATATTTTTCCGCAACTGATTGATAGTTTAAGGATAAATAGAACTAACTTGATTCCGCCACCACCTCCACCGCTTTATGACCAAGATTCTAATTTTATCGGAATTGACACTATTACAGCGAACATGATTCTTAAAGAGCATGAACAAAAATTAAAATGGATTGACTCACTTGATTCAAGACTATTGATTGGTTTAGTTGACTCATGTTTAATATTTGACCTTAATGATTTAAAAAACAGGACTTACAGCAACGACACGTTGATAAGAAAGATTGCGGATAATAATAAAAAGGATTCGATTTATAGTGGCGATAAGCTAAACATAGGATTGATTCGTGTTCCGACTGACTATGAATTATTATTACTATCTGACTTAAAAAACAAATACGCTGACTTTTGGTACATTGGAGACCGTAGATTTGGAGGAATAGTTGCTGTATCAAAAGTGTTGTTTGATAAAAACGAAGATTATGGACTTTTAAGAGTAGAAACTTATCCATTTTATCTTGAGGGCGCTGGATATTTTGTGCTGATTGAGAAAAAAGAGAATAAATGGATTGTTATAAAGGTATTACATGACTGGGTATCATAAAATACGTTTGCCAATAAGTAGCACTATGAGCGGTCTGCAAGACCCAGCGATGAGTGCATGTTGAACTACATCCTGGCCAATAAAGCACAACTTTGGTTCTATGCACTTATCGACGGTTTTATGTGTTTTTTACGGAGTATTGGGAGATAACTTTAGTTGGATTGTGAGTCTTTATTTTGTATTTGCCTTATTTTGGGTTAAGTAAAAGCCTAAATACTAACAGATTTTCAAAGTTTAGGCAATACAAAGTCTTCCCTCATAAAAATGAAGAATAAAAGGAAGTAGAATCAGTTTATTGTAAAGACGCAATGAGCAACTGTTGCACAGGTTGACCAGGAGAGCGGATACGGGGCAGTTCCCTGACGATGCGCATTCGTCCGTTCTTGCATTTTGGACATTTTCCAATATCAAAACCCGTCAGCCGTTTTATACGCTCCAGGGTTGTTTCATCATCTTTATTATCCGATAATTTCTTTTCCACTTTCGACACTTCGGGCACAAATTGCAGCTCCATGTTCCGTTTTGTGGTGTGGTTGTAAATACCGAATCGTCGGATCTTCACAAAACGATTGGGTAAAATATGCAGGCAAAACCGATGTAAAAATTCGACACCGGTCAAACTCACCGGTTTTTTTTTGGCCTTGTCCCTATAATCTTTGGCAATAAAGGTTACATGGGTATCGCTCATTGCAAGAATGCGGTCGTTACTTATGGCCACGCGATGAGTGTACTGCCCCAAATATTGGATCACATGCTCAGCTTTAGCCATTGAAGGTTCACAATGCGCCACCCATGGCTTTTTATACGCCGCCTGAATACAAGAATCGAACTCGGAGAGTATATCCCGTTTTTGCAAAGCACGCTCCAAACTATCTAAAAACTTACCTTTAAAAGCATCGCTCAATTGAAAGATTGAATAGAGATATTTCTGCTGTTTCCCAATGTGTTTCCATTTGCCTTTTAGGCTATATCCGGCAGCAGGGACCAAGCAATGGATATGAGGGTGCAGGCAGATATTTTGCCCCCAGGAATGGAGCACACAAACCGCACCTGTTTCAACACCATAGTGAGTATATCCAAAACTGTGGAGCGTCCGCCAAACAGCTGAAAACAGTAATTTGTAGTACATTTTTCTGTCAAACAAACAGATTGCATTTAGCTCGTGCGAAACAGTGAAAATAATGTGATAGTGCTTTATTGGAAGCGTATCTTCTATTAACTTTTCAACCCATATAGCTTGTTTTACGGCCAGACATTTAGGACAGTGGCGATTGCCGCAACTATTATAACTGTAGCGCACCTCGGGGCAGCAATCACAGTGCTCTTCGTGCCCGCCAAGAGCCGAAGTACGACATTGAACTATATTAAAAAGCACTTTCATTTTCTCAGCTGAAGGATGGCGCTTTTCGATATACTGCTTCCCAAAACGACGGACCACATCGGCAAGTTCTAAATCAGAACGCATGGTTACCGACGATTGTATAGTGTATCTAACGGACTGTGAGGTTTGATGAGTTTACACTGCGCAACCCCGATACACTTCGTTATCGGGGCAGGCTATGCAGATAGATCATTGTTGTGGTGATCCGGGCATGCCCCAAAAGCTCTTTTAGCGTAACAATATTGAGACCCTCTTCAAGCAGATGTGTGGCATAACTATGCCTGAGCGAATGGAGATTTACCTCTTTTGTAATCGATGTTTTCTTTAGGTTTTCGCGCATGATCCACGATAAGCCACGGACACTGTATTTTCCACTGGCTTCTTTTCCGTTAAAGAGCCATAGGTATGGATTCTCAGCTGCAAGATACTTTTTTAGGCCAACAGCCATGGCTTTCGAAAGCGGAACAATACGATCTTTTTTGTACTTGCTCTGCCTAATGTGGATGGTCATCCGCTCAAAATCAACATCGGATAGTTTAAGATTGATCACCTCTTGTCCGCGCAATCCAGCGGAATAAATAAGCGTAAGCACAATGCGCTGTTTGAGTAATGCAGGTGCACAAAATAGCTCTTTCAATTCTTGTCGGTTAAGAATAACAGGCAGCTTTGTATCCTGCTTTAGTGAAGGTAAAGCAATGGCGTTTTTATTCATCCCAAGTAGGCGGTAATAATACCTGAGCCCATACACCATGTGCTTAAAACTACTGCGCGAGGGAGATTTAGGGTCAAGGGCCAGGGCTACGAGGTATTCGTTAATCTCATCTTCGCAAATGTTTTCAGGCAGTTGTTTAAAATGCAGTACAAACAAGGCTATACGTCGAATATAATTATTCAAAGTACTCTTGCTTTGTCCACGCAGGGTAACCTGTTGTTCCAGTTTCTTAAATACGCTGGCAAATCCAGGAACAAGCTCTATAGCCTGTTCTACAATCGTTAATCCTGATTTTTTTCTCATTTCTGTAAATTTTTAAAAGTTTGTATTTACAGATATAAGCATTAATATATAAATGGATTATTACTATTTTTGAAAAAAGCTATCCCGTAGGGATTTAGTTCAATAATGTATAAAAATAATAGCCGGTTTAGTAGTAAATTAAAGGGTTGTAGCCCCTGCCTTCGTGCCTCTGGCAGGCAGGCGCTTCGACTTTCTTGTAACTTGACAGGAAAGTGCCATGCAATCTGCCACTACTCATACAATTTATTGCAACAAATTTTAAAAAACATATTATGTTACTTAAAATATCAGTTTTGTTTAATAACCACCTTATTCTAATAATATTATCAATATTGTTATTATTAATTGCATTAGTAGTTTTTCTAAAAATTATAAAACAGTATATTAGGGAAAAAACTATTAATATCTTCTTGATATCATTGATTTTAATATCGTTATTTATAGGAATATCTTTGCCAATTTATTCTTTTTCTGAATCTAATATGTATAAGGCTTGTATTAGAAAAAATAGAAAACCAAAACTTGAGTATTATTATAATTTTTTAAAAAAATATCCTAATTTTAATAAAAAAGAATCAAGTTATTGATAGCCTAATATCTAGTACTAAGAATATACAAGATTTAAGTTATTATTTCAGGTTTCTGTTAAAGATTAATAATGATTCTTTATTTCCTCATGTTGTTTTTCAAACTCTATGTGATGATTATATAGTACAAAAAAGAAAATATCAACTTCAACTAATTGATACACTTGGTAATAATATACAGAAATTTATCGTACGATTTTTAATTCAAAAAAGTATTTATCCTGATACATTATATGTTAATTTTCAAATAGAAGAAAATTATTTGAAAAATATATATAATGGAGATACATCCATATATAAAAAAGGAATTACTAAATTTAAAAAGGACATATTAGAAGAGATAAAAAAACTATATTGTCCGTATGATATTGAAATTTTAACTCAAGATAAAATCAACAATATCAATAAAACAGTTATATCTTTCGCATTTTCAGTGAACTTATATGCCAATTATATAGAAAAATATTCTGGATATGAATTTAATGCGGTTAGTTTTAAAAATATTTCTTTTTCAATATTTCAACCTAATAGAACTGATTCTGTGATACGAAGTGATATTTTATCAATTATTCCTGATTCAAAACCTGATTGGATTGGTAGTAAATATCCTGAACAAGTAATAATTGAAGAGTTATCTAATAAAATGAGAATTTGGATAATGAATTCATTTCGAGAAAAATATTATAAATAAAAAACTTGCTACACACAATATAAAATAATTGGGGTTCAGTGGTTTATTCACCGCCAACTGGTGGTTTATGAGCTCACCCGCTATTTGCGGGATCGGTTGCGGGAATTTGGTTTTGAAATCAACTTTTTCCTCGGTGGATACAGACGCAGCCCGAAAACCCAACCGGTTTTATATTGTCAAAGGTTGGTTGTAAAATTGTAAATATGAAATACTTAAAAAATATAGACTTGATAATATTACTTTTATTATCTTCAATCATAACATTGAGTTGTTCTTCAAAGCAAAAAAAAGAAGAATGGATTTTCTCTAAAAAAGTAAATAAAATTTTTCAATATGAAGATTTTATTAAAAAATACCCTAGAAGCAATTATATTGACTCTGCAAAAATATTAATTGAACAATTACGATATTACCAAGCGATTAATATTAACACTATTCCTTATTATCTAGATTTCTTAAAAAAATATCCAAATTCTGATTTATGTCCAAACATATCAAATAAACTAAATAAAATTTATAAAGAAAGAAATATTAACTTTCAAAATGCAGAAAAATATAAGGTATTAATATATCAAAATTTTGAGAATTCTAATGATATAAACCATCGTTCATTTTATACCGAGCCTGCTGAAGAAATTTTAGAATACGCAGGCTTAACGAAAGATACAATGTCCTCTAGTAAGTCAGATATTTCAGTAATTATTAATGTTATAGGTAAACCAATTGGAGCTTATTATTATACAAATTACCAACGAGATAGCACTGAATATCATCTAAGCGGAGCGGAAATATATGGTTCGATTAAAGTCGAAACTAAAACTGAGGAAATAATATTTGAAGGCACATTTAAAGGTATTCATAATCCTTCAAATAAAATTACGAGAAAGTATGAAACACCTGAATCGGAAATTTTTTATTATGCGTTTGAAGAATCAAATTATATTAATACATTATGTATATTATTAGGTGATGCCTTTGGCTACAATTGCATTGCTCATTTTACAATAACAAATGAGCATCCAAATATACGTGAAAATTGTATAAAGGTAATAGCTGATAAAAAATACAATATGACTTCAACTTTAGTTTCAATACTAACTAACAAAGAAAATTTTAAAGGCATATACCTTTATGAATCTGATGCTGCATATTTATTGTCAGAAATTATTGATACAACAGCTACTATACCTCTACTTAATGCTTTTATGTCTGCAAATTATATTTCTAATTCCCAATTATTATCAAATGCATCTAAAGCATTATGCAGATATAATGATAAAAGAGTAATCGAGTCATTAGAACATCTAGTAAAACAAGATAACATTGATAAAATAAAAAAGAAATTTGCAATTGAAATACTTAATACAATAAAATAAACACTATCGCCAAAATGGTATAGTACATTCGGGTTTACTCTCTTCGGTCGTGAAAAAGTTCAGCGGTTTGTGAGCGTTTGTGGCTCGTAAAGAAAGTCGGTGTAAAATGAAAGGAAATTACTTCGCACTCTCTACCTGGCAGTAGACAGGCTTCACGACACCATACCATAAAACGTTTGCGGTAAGTGTGAGTAAACATAAATTATATAAACAATGAGACCAAATAAATTAATATTTTCGTTACTGATCACTCTACTCTCAATATCCATGATTATTACATTGATTTATTGGAACAATATTTCTATTAATGAGTTTAAAAAATCAAAAAATAGCATTGACGAATTATTACAAAAGATTTCTTTTAAAAATACTTTTACAGAAGATGCATTCTATACAGGTGAGAAATATAACTTATTAACTCTTGGCTCTGAAGTATCCATAAATTTTGGTAATGGCATTAAAGTATTTGCATTATTAAACTATAATCTTACATCAAATATTCCAGAAATTGTTGAAAGTTACAATCATGAGTATGAACTCAAGACTAAAGATTGGATTACAGAAGATAGAATAAGCTTCAAAGTTCCGGACGACACATCTTTATTAGGTCGTAGGTTTATACTGAATTTAGAAGTTGAGCGGATGATATTAGAGCAGGAGAAAGGATCTCTTGGTAAAGCTAATGATGAAATAATCTATTATACAACGAATGATATTAGTAGTTATTTTAAAACTTATGAAACAATCATTTTAGAGGAAAGTACTATTAAAGGAATTAAAACAGAAAGCGAGTCTTATAATAGGTTTTTATTTGGGAATATTTTTATTATCCAGATTTCTCTGCTTTTACTTTTAACTATTTTATACCACAGTAAGAAAATGGATAATGAGGATTTTTTTAAAACCTACTCTATAGTTTATTTTAGTTGTGCAGGAATTCTGATAATATTCTCTATTATAATCGCCGGTGATTTTATAAAACAACCAATTGGTACCTTTATTGGATATGTACTGTTATCTGGACTTTTGTTTTTCTTTAGTACTATTTATATGATATTGTATGATTACCTTATACGGCTATTTGATAATCTTTTTAAAACACATAATGCAAGAGCCCTTATTTAAATTAATATTTAAAACTAAGCACAAATAGTATAGTGCAACGGGTTTTGCTTAGCAGACCATGTGTCACCTAAGCTTTAGCGGAGGCACAGCTCCCTTCGCTCGGTTCAGAGGTTTTTGAAGCCTGCCTTTACTGCCGTTTCGGCAGGCAGGGTTTAATTCCGTTGAACTCGTCCTTCGTCCTCGGTTATCTTCCTTTTCCAAAATTAATCATGTTGCTTTTGGCTTCTGTAAATTCTTTTAACCGGTTTTTATTAATTGACCATTCTTATTCAGGAAATGTGTTCATAAAGAATTCCCGGCATTTCTGTTTAAATACGGCTTCAATTCTTACTTTTGTAACTTGCATACATCGTTCTTCATATTATTTATAATTATTTCTTAATTAATAAGTTGCAACAATGGCTGAATATTCTGGAGTATATTGTACAACTCATTCTGGGGTATAGTGTACAACCCATTCTGGAGTATATTGTACAATAAAAATGAAGAAAGTATAAAAAAAATGGCGGTGCGGAGCGGCTTCATGAGATGACATTCTGGCATATATTGTACAACTTTTAAATCCGGATTTTTATGTAGAGCATGATTGATTTGTGACTTTTGCGGTTCACCTAAAAAACGAATCGTAAATGGCTAACAAATTAATCAGTATGGTAGTAATAAGAAGAATACTTCAATTAAAGTCACAGGGTATCAGTAAGAATAGAATCGCCCGGATGACCAACATTCACAGGACAACCCTGAACAATTATTTATTAAAATTAAAGAGTACAGGAAAAAACTATGAGCGGTTGCTAAAGCTTACCGATGAGGAATTAACAGCTATTGCTTATAATCCAAATAATGTAAATCAACCGGATGAACGTTTAAGAGAACTTGAAAATCATTTTGAATATTTTGAAAAAGAACTAAATCGACCCGGAGTAACACGGCAACTGTTATGGGAAGAATACCAGGAAGCATATCCTGACGGGTACAGGTATGCCCAATTCTGTTTGCATTTATCCAGGTATCTTGATCAAAAGAAGGCTACCATGCATTTTGATCATTTTCCAGGAGATTATTTACAATTTGATTTTGCCGGTAAATCATTACATTATGTGGATATTGAAACCGGTGAAGTTATCATTTGTCCTGTTTTAATCTGCGTATTACCATATAGTGGCTACATGTATGTCGAGGCATTACAATCAGCCAAAAAAGAGTTTTTGTTTTCAGCATTGAGCAGATGCCTGGAATACCTGGGGGGTGTAACCCGCAATATGCTCTCCGATAACATGAAACAGTTCATTCAAAAAAATGAGCGTTATGAGTTTACCTTCCAGGAACTGGCAATGCAATGGGCAGTACATTATGATACAAATCTGGAAGCCACACGGCCCGGTAAGCCAAAAGACAAGCCTTCAGTTGAAAACAGTGTATACATATCTTACCTGAGGATTTATGCGCGTTTAAGAAATGAAGTCTTCCATAGCCTGTATGAGTTAAATAAACGTATCAGACGGCTTAATGAAGAACTAAACAACAAATCATTCCAAAGAATACCAATTAGCCGTTATGAAAGATTTATCAGTGATGAAAAGTCTCTTTTAAAACCGCTTCCGGCAGAACCTTTTACCATAAAGCATATAACTTATGGTAAGGTCCAGAAAAACTACCATGTGCTTTTGGGTGAAAATAAACATTACTATAGCGTTCCTCATAAATATATCGGTCAGAAAACAAAAATTATATATGATGAACAGACCGTTGAAATCTATATTGGATTCCAGCGCATAGCAACTCATAAACACAGTTTTAGTCAAGGATATACAACTCTTGCAGAACACATGCCTGAAAAACATTTAAAGTATAAAGAAATGCAGGGATGGAATGCTGAATATTTTATATCGATAGCTTCAAAAATAGGCTTCAACTCAGAGGAAGTATTTAAGAAAATACTCGCTTCCAAAGAATTTGTTGAACAATCATATAAAGCTTGTATAGGTTTAAAAAAACTGTCAGATATATATGGCAATGATCGTTTTGAGGCAGCCTGCAAAAGAGCTTTATGCGGCAGCAGAGTAAACTATGGGATTATTAAAAACATATTGAAGAACAACCTTGATAAATTACAATCACAACAGCTACAAATATTTGAAATACCAGTGCATGAAAACATCAGGGGATCTCAATCTTATAACTTTAATTAATCATTTAAATATAAACAATATGAATACACAACTTACTATTGATCATTTAACAAAATTAAAGCTACATGGTATGGCAAGGACATACCAGGCTGTCTTAACAATGCCTGTACAAGATCAGCCAACCATTAACCAACTAATGGCGCGTCTTGTGGAATCTGAGATCCAGGAACGAACCGATAAAAGAACAGAATTATATTTACGACTGAGCAGGCTAAGATATAATGCCGTCATAGAAAACATACATTGCAGCACTCACCGAAACCTTGATAAAGAAAAACTATTATCAATTGCAGATTGTGGTTTTATAGAACGTGCTGAAAATATATTAATCACTGGAGCAACAGGTTGTGGAAAAAGCTTTCTGGCGTGTGCTATTGGCCGCCAGGCATGTTCTTTTGGATATCGAACTTTATATTTTGGAATGAACCGTTTCCTGGATAAGATATCTATGTCAAAACTAGATGGTACATATATAAAGCTCTTAAACCAGATCGAAAAGACTCACTTGATTATTTTGGATGATTTTGGACTTTATCCGCTTGATAATATTACGCGTTTGTCATTATTACAAATACTTGAAGACCGATATGGTAAAAAATCCGTAATCATTACATCTCAACTACCGTTGAATGCATGGTATAATTTTTTTGGTGAGTCAACTATTGCGGATGCAATTATGGACAGATTGTCAGTAAATGCTCATCATTTTGAATTGAAAGGAGAATCTTTAAGAAAGAAAAAATAATGTATATTAGTCTCACGAATCAATCATGTTTTGGTTGTACAATATACTCCAGAACAGTTGTACACTTTGTCCAGAATAATCATCATAAGGACACAACAATTTTTGGGCAGGCATATCTTGATGCTTATTTTGCCGAAGAAAGTGAGAAATTACCAATTATTAGATTTAATAAAGACCTTTTTGACATTGTAAAACATTTTCCAGGGCCAGCGAATAAGGGATTTGAGGATTGGGAGATAAACTTCATAAAACAAAACTGTAGGCAACTTGATTCTGATGAGTATTATCTTGACTATTTTACTGATTATGATAGTCGAGTTGGAGGGGGCGAAGGAACAGCTTCAATGCACTATTCAAAATTAAGAGATATTATTGTGAATGGACTTAATGACCCTGAACTTTCCAATAAGCCTAGCGCTTTGGAGAAACTCCATTGGGCTGCTGACCAATTTAATTTGACAGCAAACAACTTTGGATTAGAAATGATTAAATAAAATCTGCTGCTAACAATTTACAAATTCGGTAAATAATTATACTGATTACCTGGCCGATTTAAAAACTCAAAGTGCTGTTTGAGGCTTTTAACGCAGCGTTGTGAAAGTTTATGGCACATGCTGGTGAAAATAACAACTTAAGGACTGAACTAAGAGAATTAAGTGATTTTTAATACATTTGTAAAAAAAGAATATGATAACAGATGCACAAATAAGAAATCAACTTTTAAGGAAAATTAAAAAAATTCCTAATGACAAGTTAAAGGAATTGAATGATTATATCTCAAAATTAGAGGGACAATCTGATAATAAATCAAACGCATTATTCTTTGCAGGCGCATGGAATGACATTGAAAATTCCACTTTTAATGACCTCACAGTGGATTTGATCAGGAATCGACAACGCAACAAAAGAAGAAATAATGAACAGAGCGTTGATTGATACTGATATCCTCTCTTATTATTTTAAAGGAGATGAGGTTGTTATTGAAAATTTTCGTAACTATTTGGAAGATTTTGATTTGATTGAAATTAGCTTAATCACCTATTACGAAATTGTAGGTGGATTATTATCAAAAAATGCACTTAAACAATTGGTTATCTTTGAAAGGTTTGTTACAGAAAATCTGGTATTACCTTTGACCGAAGAATCTGCAAAGATCTCCGCCGAATTATATTCATCCTTAAGGCAAAATGGAAACCTAATAGATGATATTGATTTATTAATAGCCGGGATTGCCATTGAGAATAATATGACTTTGGTTACAAATAATGATAACCATTTTAATAGAATACCGGGATTGAAAATCGAAAATTGGAAAAGGCACGCACTATAACGCACTATAACTACCTCAAAATTGCCTGGTATACTTTCTACTTTATATATTTTTTAAACCACAACCCCGAATCTTTCATATAACGTTCAAGAGTAGGGTAATCAATATACACCAGTCCGAACCGGGGGGTATATCCTTCGCTCCATTCGAAATTGTCGGTCAGCGACCAGACAAAGTATCCTTTGATATTTATCCCGCTTTCAATCGCCCTGGCAGTATGTGCTATGGTTTCTTTCAGATATTCCAGCCTCTCCGTATCATGAATTTTGCCATCTTCAAACGTATCCTCGAAACATACACCGCTTTCGGTGATGATGATTTTGTTAACGCCATCATATTGCCACACTTTTTTTAAAATCTTATACAAACCTTTCGGAAAAACTTCAAACCCCATGGTGTTTACAATGGCGTCTCTTTTTTCGGGGGGCACTTCTTTGGCAAAAATGAGCGGGGGAATGAGACTGAATTTGGAAACCAGCCTGAAATAATATTGTACTCCGTAAAAATCGAAATCAAATTTCATCTTTTCTTCATCACCCGGTTTAAAATATTTTTCGATGCGTCGAAATGAGGGAATGGCATCGTATGGGTATCCCAGTCCCAGGGCAGGCTCGATAAAGAAACGGTTTACAATGGCATCAATCCGCTCTGCAGCTTTGATATGAAGTTCCGATTTTTTCACCGGTTTTATATAAGAGAAGGAGAATGCAGAGCCTGTTTCGGCATCTTTCACATTGGCACGTACGATTCTTCCGCCTTCGGCCTGGCAAAGCGCGGCATGATGGGCGGCAGGTAAAAAATTACCCAGTCCTTTTTTCCCTGGTGCGTGATACCCGGTAAAATATCCGAGCCCGGTAAAGGTCATGGGTTCATTCAGTACAATCCAGTTTTTCACCTGTTTTCCGAATATTCGTGTACAGTTATTGGTATATTCCGAAAACCATCCCACAATATCCCTGTTTGTCCATCCGCCTTTATCTTCCAGAACCTGGGGTAAATCCCAGTGATAGAGCGTAACCCAGGGCTCGATACCTCTTTTCAGACTTTGTTCTATTACCCGTTGATAAAAATCCACTCCTTTCGGATTTATCTTTCCTTTTCCATCAGGCATAATCCGCGGCCATGACAATGAAAACCTGAAGGCATTCATCTTCATTTTTTCCAACAGTTTAATATCTTCGGCATAGCGATGATAGAAGTCTGTGGCCACATCCCCGTTTTCGTTGTTTTTTATCTTGTTCTTTTTGTGGGTAAAAACATCCCAGATGGAAGGACTTTTGCCATCTTCGTTTATCGCCCCTTCGGTTTGATATGCGGCTGTGGCCGCTCCCCATGCAAATCTTTTTGGGTTTAATTTTTTTCGGGTAGATTTTATAAATTTCATCAGGTAACCAATTTCATTTAAAAACAAACCGTATCCTATTCCCAGGAAAGATGCAGCCCGTATGAAATTTCTCCGGTTCATTCATCTGTAAAAATGGATTTGTAATTTTATTTTGAAAGACTAATAAATTAATTTCTGATAGTTTACTCTATATCATATTTCGACTACGCTGCTAATGTCACGCTATACAAACCTTCGACTCCGCTCAGGCTGACTATCGTGTCAACGTATTAATAAATAGTGATTTATCACTATCGAGGTCTCAATATGACACCTACTCTTAATATGACACCTACGCTCAACATGATAATAGAAAAATCAACAATGTTATTGTATAAACTCACAACCGTTTATTGATAGTGTTTCAGCAGTGTTTTTGAAAAATTATCGTTCCTCTTTTCTTTCGCTGCAAAAGTCAGTTTATAGCCCTTTTCCCAATGATTTTTCTTAAGAATATCCTGTACATGCATTTCAAAAATCCGGTTAATGATCAGTTCGGTGACATCGGGATAAGAAATTTCCAACTTATAATCGGAATTGAGCCAGTCGTATATCTTTTCATAATTCTTTTCCTTTAATTTTTTTACCACAGGAATACCCATGGCTTTCAATGCCACAGCATTGCATTGCTGCTCATACTGGTTTTCCATGGGAACGACCAGGAGCTTTTTGCCCAGGTACATAGCTTCAGCAGGTGTTTCAAATCCAGCTCCGCATAAAATCCCCGAGGAGGTTGCCATACTTTCAATAAATCCTTCGTTGGATATCGGATAGATTTCAATATCCTTGTCAATAATTACTTTAGAATTATGCTTTGAGAAAACCTGCCACCGTACATGTTCAAATTTTTTCAAATGAGGTATCAACTGTTTATCGTCGTATGCCGGAAGATAAACCGTATAATGACCTTTGTCGGTCGGTTTCAGTTCCCTGATTTCTTTACGGATAACAGGGGTGTAAATGTTTTTGGAATACCTGGCAAAATGAAATCCGATTTGGGTGGAGTAGGGGGCATAATTTTTCAGGATAAATTTTCCAAACAAATCGGCATTTTTTGGTTTGGGTGCATTTTTGTCCAGTATGGCCGATTGGTGGCTCAATGCAATGCAGGGTACCTTTTTGGAATAGCATGACCAACCTGAAATTGGTTCAAAAT
The DNA here is from genome assembly GCA_963781805.1 of uncultured Bacteroidales bacterium. GTDB lineage: Bacteria > Bacteroidota > Bacteroidia > Bacteroidales > UBA10428 > JAFGPL01. The sequence continues at coordinate 880,801 of CAWAHF010000004.1, read as the reverse complement.
CGTTAATGACAAAGTCATATTCTTCTACCGGTAGTTCTTTTATCTCTTTTCGAACTGACTTTGCATTTGCTTCAACATAGGTGTTCCAGATATCCACACCTCCCTTTTTGCCAAAAATAAAACTCAGTCCTTTCAGCCTGTATTTGATATCAAACGGCAATTGGAGATCAACCTGGGTACCACTGACAAGAATATCCGTTTCGCATTTCTTTCTGAGCAGAGGTATGATCTCTGTAGCCCGGCTCAGATGACCGTTACCTGTTCCCTGTAATGCATATAAAACTTTCATGTTTTTGGAAAGTTAAGTTATACGTATTGATTTAATTGGTGTCTCTGATAAAACCATAATATAAATGATACTTTTTATAATTTTAATAAATCAGGATGTGTTTTAAACTTCACACCCCTACACCTCTCTCATAGAGGGGATTAATGGTATCCCGAGTTTTCAAAATTCCTGAGTTTTCAAAGAACCACTAACATTAGTTTTTACCATCCTTTTGAAAGTCTTTCAACATGATTTTAAAGAGTTGTTTCGGCTTATAATCGGCAAGCATCAGATCATAGTCCTCATTTTCTGATGCCTGAGTTTGATGGTTAGATACATTATGTTTTAGATAGTTAAAAATGCTCCACTTTCCTTTGTTGAATTCGAGCGATGTAAGGCTTTCAATCCAGTCGCCCGAGTTGAGATAAGTTATTTTTTTATCACCCACATAAATTTTTCGTTTCTCGGCATGATGAATATGTCCGCATACAATGTACCTGTAATCTTTTTTTGCAGCCAGTTGGGCGGCCGTTTCTTCAAACTTATTGATATATTTTACGGCAGTTTTAACATTGTCTTTAATTTTTTTCGACAGGGAGACTTTGCCTTTTCCTATCACCCGGTTGATGAAATTAATGAAGTTATTCAAAACGATTAGTGCATCATATCCGATAGAGCCCAGTCTTGCAAGCCATTTGGAATGTTGCATGATAACATCGAACACATCGCCGTGAAAGAACCATGCTTTTTTTCCATCCAATTCCAACACCAGTTGGTTTACAATTTCGAGCGAACCGATTTTCAAACCGGTAAATTTTCTGAGCATTTCATCATGGTTCCCGGTAATATAGTACGTTTTTACTCCCTTAGCAGCCATGCCGATAATCTGTTTGATCACTTTCATGTGGGTTTTTGGCCAGTATCTTTTGCTAAACTGCCAGATATCGATTATATCCCCGTTGAGGATCAGGATTTTCGGTTTAACTGATTTTAAATAAGTAAGAAGTTCATCAGCATGACAACCGTATGTTCCGAGGTGTACATCTGAAATAACTACAATTTCTAAATTACGTTTACCCATAAATACAATTTTTAAGGTAAAGTAACAATCCGCATATCACTTGAATATTAAACCAATGTTAAGAAATTGATAAATTTTTATGAATTAAGCATGTTCTGATTTTATTCCCCCCTTGCTGGTTCGGGCTTGCAGCCCGAACCAGTTCGACTTGTCCCGGCTTGCGGTAAAAATTGGTTCAATATTAGTCCCTTCCCCCAGCTGATCAGTTGGGGGATTCATAAGTTATTAAAGGGTTGAAGCCCCTGCCTTCGTGCCTCTGGCAGGCAGGCGCTTCAGGTTTTGTTTAACTTGACAATGAATTGCCCGCACCCGCCTGCTTTTCATAGATGTAACGTTAGCTGCAAGGGTTAGCGACATTCTCTAAACGGAAACATTTTTATTAGTATCTTTGGCTTATGATTGTTAAAGACGAAATATTAAAAAAGTTAACTGATTTTAATACATTATGCCAATTGCATAAAGTAAGGTATCTATATGCTTTTGGATCCTCTGTTACAGATAGATTTGATTATGATAAAAGTGATATTGATTTGTTAGTAGAAATTGATGACGCCGACCCTATTGAGAGAGGTGAAAAATTGATTTCCTTATGGGATACTTTTGAGAGCTTTTTTCACAGGAAAGTAGATTTACTTACTGATTCTTCAATTCATAACCCTTATTTGCGGAAAAGTATTGATTCTACAAAAGTATTAATTTATGACGGAACAAGCCAAAAAGTACTTATCTGACATTTTACGGGCGATTGAACTAATAGAACAATTTACAAATTCGGTAAATAATTATACTGATTACCAGGCCGATTTAAAAACTCAAAGTGCTGTTGAACGTCAGCTTGGAATTATTGGAGAAGCAGTAAATAAATTTGATAAGTTACTTCCTGATTTGACACTTGAGAGCGCAAGAAAAATAGTTGGATTTCGTAATCGATTAATTCATACTTATGATGCGATTGATTCTTCAATAATATGGGCGATTATAAAAAAGCATTTGTCTCCTTTGAAAGAAGAGATATTAGAAAAACTAAAATAAAATGACCGGTTGCTAACATCCTTGCTATTTACAGTGTCCCAAATAACGCGCGGTTAACGAAGTGTAATCCCGCTGGTCAGAGTTTACTTACTGTGTGCGTGAAATTCGCTGCGCTAAGTTATTCACTTCGTTTATGAGATCGCTGTGCTAAGTTATTCACTTCGTTTTCTGATAAATCGGAACAGGCCATGAGATCGCTAAGTTGCAACTCCGGTCTTAAATGTAAGAGAATAATATGTATTTTTCTTTTACACCGATCTTCGGCTGAAAAATATTTTGTAATTTGCTGACTGAAATGAAATAATGTGTCTGACATATAAATAGTGTGAAATAATAGATTTAAATAGAGGAGTATTTGTTATTGTATTTAATTGCTTTTCAAGTATGAAAGCTATGAATTAAAGATCAAAACATTCGGTTATATAGGAGTTAGCGCACATTGAACAATTACAAATTAAGAGTGTATCATTTAAATTTTATATTATGTTAAATTACTTTATCAAATCTTTTAAAAGAAAAATTGCCAGACGTATTACAAAAAAGTATCCTTTCAGGATAGATTCTTTTTCTGTTGAGAATTATGGAAATGTTAGATTTGCAAATTGGGAAAATCCCCTTGTTCAGAACAAGACAATTTCGTTGAGCAACCTGAAATTTTTTGAAAAATTTTTAAAAAAAGGAGATTTTGCTATTGATATAGGAGCCAATATAGGACAAACAGCTATTTCAATGTCGTTAGTAACAGGTAAAGATGGGTTGACTCTGGCTTTTGATCCGAATTCATACGTATTTGAAATCTTAGTTGAGAATGCAAAATTAAATCCTGACAAAACTAATATTGTAACGTATAATTATGCTATTACTGATAATGATGGTGAATTTTATTATAACTCATCAGAAGCGTCATTTAATAATGGGGGGATTTCCAAACAAAAAAATAATCTGCATGGTAAATTTTCACTGGAAACAAAAATCAGAGGAGTTAACTTAGAAAATTTTTTACAAATTCAGCATTCTGATAAAATAAATAATTTAAAATTAATTAAAATTGATACTGAGGGTTATGACAAAGAAATCATAAAATCTATATCTAATCTGCTGGTAAAATATAAACCTACTATAATAACAGAGTGTTTTTGGAAAAATAATGCTGAGGAAAGATTTGAGCAATTTGAATTATTAAAGTCAAAAGGATATTCTCTTTATTATTTTTCTGACTTTATCTCAAATGCTGAGATTACTCCAATCAATAGAAAAGAAGATATGTTAAAATGGAAACATTTTGATTTGTATGCTGTTGTTGAAAACGGAATAAACAACATGGGCCAATAAATAAGGCTTCGTGTGGTCGGGGAATGAGATCCTCTTAACTGGAGATTGTCATTTCAGGATTTTTTGTAAATTGCTTACTGTTTGGAATAACCGGATGAATACAATAACCTGCCTAAAATCGGCAGGCCTTGTTCCGCCGAAATTTCGCGAAGGAAATGCAAGCAGATATAAACACAAAACGGAGTTCGAAAATTCTGAAACAGTTTTCAACAAATCAATAACTAAAGCTATATGAGAAATATAGTTACCTTTCTAGAAAAAGCAGCCATATTTAGATGTTTTAGCAAACATTAAGAAAATATCCCGGAAACAGGATTCATTTCCACAGCTAACGAGACTTGGGTGAAAAATGAATAAACAAATGAAAATTGAATTTTGTAATAGACTTAAATATAAACATTTACGAAAACTTTAGTCATAAGCAAAATCGCGATACTTTATTTTGATAAATTTTAGATTATACCAAAGTTATTGCCATCTTCTAAAGCTTTTTGGCAACACGTACAAAAAAAACATCGATCCCCAGAAATGGCTAACTTATGTGATCCAAATCAACGATGACACCAAAACATCTCAACTCTAAAATCTGCTCCCGAATTTTATCGATAAAAATCTAATATAGTAAGATATATGTGGTGGGGGCATATTTTCTTTCCTGCCCAAAGTTTTTGTAAATTTAATCGCAGTGTGGTGTGGTCGGGCATTTTGTAAGGTGAATGAATAAAAGGTGTTTCTATACATTCTATATTTGATTTTTTGTATATCTTTAAATTGTGTGGTTTTTCTCTTTCACACTATTTTTGAAAGTTAACATTGTGCGCATAAAATTTAAACTGTATAAAAATGAAAAACACCAATACCCTAATCATTAGGCGATTACAACCGGACACTGCCCTAAGTAATCCATTTTTTGAAAAATGGACAAGTTTTACTTCCATTTGTAGTCTGCGTGCCTCGTTGATTATATTGTTGCTTGCGCTGTTGCCCTTTGCCGCAACTTCGGTCTGCGCAGCGGATTATATCAATGTTCCGCTTGACCCGAGCGACCCGGTAGAGTTTTATGGCGACTATATTGTTTACAACGGACAAAGAATTGACCTCGGACCCAATGCCCTTTATGTTGATGGCAGCCTATCAACAGATACTGCAAACATGTATACATATGTATTTAATGAGGTAGACGACGACAAGGCGAATGTGAAAGCACTTCGACCTTTCGTAAACGATGCCTCAAACAAAGCGACAGGCACCGAGATTAACCCCATCAAGGTTTATTTCGCTCCATGGGTTTATTGGACAGACGACCCAGATGACCCCACCATTTCCAGCTCTTCCGGTGAAAAAAATCGGCACGGACTTAACGGTGCGGAATTAGATGTTACGTATATCGAGTTTATCGGACTTACTAAAAATTACGCCAATGTGGTTATCTGTGGCAATCGCGGACAGTCTAACGGTTCGGACGGCAACTGGAATGTTTTTAACCTTAAAGCAAACAATTTTTTTACAAAAAACATCACGTACGGTAATTACTGCACCGTAGACCTTGTTTTCCCGCTTAAACCCGAATTCAACCGTCTGCGGCGAACAAACAACGGAGTTCAGGCGCAATTGTTCGGCTTTTCATCCATAAGCGGTAAAGTGTGGGCAGATAGCTGTGCATTTGTTTCACGCCTAAATCTTACTCCGCCCTTCGGCAGTCGCACGCTTTACACTAATTGCCATTTTGAATCAACAGACGACTCGTTGATGAAGGGGGTTTACCTGAATTGTAATTTTGATTTTTACGGTTCGATGCCTTTTGGCTCTATCGGCGGTGCAGCGCTGCTCCACAATGTATTCCGCTCGCATAGCACCAACGAAGCAAGCGTGCAGTATATGACTAAAATGCAAACATCAGGTGTCAATATTGATGGCGCATTTACTTGCGTTAACGACAGTGGAAACCCTGTTAATAAGCTAATTGAATGGACGAAAACGCCACCAAAATACCTGCGCGCCTATCAGTCCAATATTACGATCAATGGTACACCTGTTGATATGAGCGGCGATGTGCCTGGTCTTGCCATAGATATAACGAATAAAGATGCCCTCAAAGCATATAAAATTATTACCGGCGAAGATACTGTTTACAACACCTACAATCTTTTGCGTGGAAATGATAATTGGGATCCGCTCGGCGTAAAGACAGTTATAGAGGTAGCCGGAGATGATAATATCCCAACCGCACTTACAGTACGTCCCAATACTCGGTCTGTTGTTACGGAAACAGACAGTGTTTCGCTCTCCTATACAGTTGCAGGCTCAACTACCGATGCGCAGAACAATGCCGGAGTTGTTGTGTGGACTATTGCCCCTGATTATTCGAGTTACGCCCCCAATGTAACACTCACGCCTTCTGGCGACAGCAAAACTTGTACCGTTAAAGGTACAAATAATACATTCGCACCATTTAGTGTTGTGATTACCGCCACAAGCGCCATAGGACTTCAGGGTGCTTCGCTTATTACTATAACTCCGGCGCAGATGAGTGCTCCCGATTTTGATGGTTCACCGTCAATTATTCCTCCTGCTGATGGCAAAATTGGCATTAATTATAAGCTAAACTTGCCCGATACCGCGCTAACCGACCAATCTTTAATAACCTGGTACAGATTGGAAAACAACAGCTGGGATACCCCCACAACGGTTTCCGTTTCACGCCTTAATGTGCCTGAACAATATTATAAACTGGAACCCGGCGACATCGGCAAATACATTGGCGTTGAAATTAAGCCCAAACACGATGTGTCATCTGCCGGTGAGCCTGTGCGCCTTATCTACAATACGCAAATCACAAGCGACAACATTGTGCTACCGTTTGAAATTCACACCGATTTCCTTAATTTTCCTATAGAATATTCCACTTCGATCAAACCCGGATATTGGACTGTTCAAAATGTAAGCCCAACCACCACGCAGCTCACCGACTGGAGAAAGAGCGGCTATAAGGAAGGTGCAGAAGCACTCTTAAGTCCAATTACCACCTCAACAACCGTGAGTGGCTGGGATTTTACAGACGCCGGGCTTGACGGCGCAGCATCAACCGAAGAAGTGCTTAAATACGGACTTTATTTAACTAAAAAAGGTGCGCAGGTGTTTTATACGCCTGCTAAAATGTCTGATTCTATGCAGATTAAAATAAACCTTAACCCCGAAAAAATGGCAGGACAGGGCTTTGGTTCTGCCGGACAGTTCCTTGATATATTCATTAAATTTGACTTGCAACTGCAAAGGGGGTATGCATTGCGTTTGATGCGTATTTCTCAAGGTGGAAAATCCGTTATGTTCTATCTGGTGGAATATAAAGAAGATGGTACAGTTGTGCCACTGTGCGACCCCGTGTGGTCTTCCGCCATGATTAGTGACTGTCTTATTACGCTCACTGCAGATAATTCGACCGGCAAACTTATCGCGCACGTTGAATCAACTACCCCGCAGTCTTCTGCTGCTATTTTGGAGTGGGCAGAACACCCTTCCCAAGAAGTTGTTGATATGCAGGCAAACATCGCTCCCAACTCATACGGAGGCTTCGGTATATTTGACATCGGGTCTGAATCGGCCAAAAACCGGCACCTATTCCGCAGTCTTGATGTTGTTTGGGCAAATGGATACACTGTTACTATCGACTCAATTACTGGCGGTAGAGTATTTGCGGATAAAGCACAAAGAATTTCCGTCGGTGAAACAGTAACACTAAACATCGAACCCTCCACCGGTTATCTGCTGAATAACATTTCGGCATACAAGACCGGAGATGAGGGGACGACGATTGAACTGACAGGTAGCGACAATAACCGTGCTTTCACAATGCCCGCTTATGATGTAACAATAGTTGCCGAATTTGTTAACGAATCGACAGGTATAAATAATATTGAGGCAGACGATTTGCTTGTTTCGACGCAATATTATAATCTGCAAGGCATGCAATTGAAAAAACCAGAACAAGTCGGCGTCTATATTGTTAAAGAAACATATGAATCAGGCAAACGAAGAGTGAAAAAGATATGGTTAAATGAAAGTGAAAAAGAGATGATTAAATAGAAATTAAGGATTATTATAGGGGTGGGTACAACACCCCTACAATTTTTTAGATATTTAATTCGAAACCCTCTCGCTTCCGTTCGTTTATTACAACAAGAGAGAGTGGTGTATTAAAATGAATTATCAAATTGAAGTAAGTTATTGCAGATATTTAAAAGAAACAGAATCGGTAATTGGAACAGTGATTCTTACTGCTATTATTAGTTGAATTTGTGATTCAGTGAGAATATCTAACAGATTGCAAATTCGCTTGTTACTTGGGCTGTTGAGAGCATGGTTGCCCGGTTAGGAATCAAAACAAGTGCACAAAATTTTGCGCTCCCTATTTGAGCGCAGTTTTAAATACGCTCTTAATACCCGGTATAACTTGTTTCTACCAATTAGAAGTATTATAAGCGAACCAACCCTTCATACTTACACGCACCACCCGTTATATCGCACTTTACTAATACATTTATGGCTTTGTTTTTGGTAATTTGTAATTAATGTAAACAGGTGTCTTCGTGTATTTTCTTCTTCCCTGGTGGAATGAGTGACTCGTTCGAAAGAATGTATAACTCTTCAGATTTCTTACCTTATGTAATAAAAACCTATTAACTGGTGTTCGAAATTCTATTGTAGCCAGAATGTAAGTTTAAAAAATACTTTCATCCGTATATGAACCCATACAAATGCAAAAAAAATCAGGAATCCGGATGTTCAATTCTGAACTATAAAAAGCAGCATAATGATGGTATTCATAGAAGATATAAATAGTACAACATGTCACGGTAAAAGTCAAAATATGTTATATACAGGGACAAAAGGTGTCGCTATAAGTAGTTGTATACCAATTTAAAACAGTATCTAGCTAGAAAAATTGATTTGAAATTAAATATGTTTAACAAATACGATGATTTACAAATGAAAAAAACGATTTCAAAAATTGTAACATTCACCTTTGTGATAATTTTATCAGGATGTGCGGCTACGTATATGCCAATTAATCCTCCAACTTTAAACTACAACTCGCATGATTTGCAAGATGGGATATGGCTATCGTATAAATATGATGTGCTTAGAGAAAAAGGGAATAGAAAATATGCAAAAAAAGAAGATAAAAAAGGAGTTAAGCTGATTGCTGTAAAAATTACAAACAATACAGATACGGTTATTAATGTTGGTAAAGATGCAGCTTTTTATTCGGGTCAAAACCATATATTTCCAATGGAACCTATGGCAATAAAAGAATCAATTAAACAAATTGTTCCGGGATATTTACCTTATCTTTTACTGACTTTTACGAATTTATATGTCACAAAAAGTACTTATTATAGTGTAACCACTGAAACCTATCCGATTGGATTAGTACTCGGACCAACCATAACAATTGGGAATATGGCCGTAGCTGGATCAGCAAATAAAAATATGCTTAAGGAATTATATGAATATAACATTTTGAGCAGAGATATTCAGAAAGGTGTAACAGTCTACGGTATTATTGGAGTTCGAGATATGGGATCTATCCCGATTTCGGTGAAGATGATAAAATAAAATCGGCATATTATAAATAAGGCTTCATGTTGGGTCTCGTTCCTCGACCACACGAAGCCTTATTTATTAGCGGCAAGCATAAAAAGTCCTTTGCTTTCAATAAGGGTAAACCTATATTAAAACGTCTTAAAAGAGATAGCTAAAAAAGACAATGACATTTAATTCTACTTTGACACATTAAAAAAATCAACCTGTTTTTACCCTTAATCCCTGAAGGGAACAGGTTGATTTTTCTGTATTCTCCCTTCAGGGTCAGGGGTAAAAAATGCAGAAAAATCATACTTTTTAACCAATCTGTCAAAGTAGAATTAATATAGAATCTCATGAAATCAGTCAAAAGTAACCTCATATTTTTGATATATTTATTTTCTTTTGCGGCAACATCAGGACAGACTCCAGATTCTCTTTTAAACCTAGACAAAAAGGATAAGCAAAAACAAACAGTTATTCCAACAAAAGACAATTACCTGTTAGTCTATGATGGTTTGTACGATATGACCGGTTCTGCACAAAACCTAATAACTGCCTCACATCTTTTTGGTCGTGGTCTAGATGAAATAACTTGTAAACATGATCCTAAAACAGGTTTTAATTTTTGTATGGACAAAGATTCTTATTTTGGTCGGGCATTTATCGGGTTTATGCATCTATGGATTATGGATTTATGTTCATCTATTCAACATGAATGTATGGGACATGGCTACAGAGGAAGAGAGTTTGATGCAAGAATTGATGGTTATAAAATATCTTTTACTCTGGGGATATCCCGGGTTGATTTACATTATGAGGATATGACTTACTATGAAAAACTTATAACCCATATGGGGGGGTGTGAAAGCAGCACTGTGCTTGCCCGAGAAGCTTTTAGGCAAAGTTTATTAAATGACTACTTCTATCATTATTATTATTTCTCCTTTAATATGAAGTTAATTGATGAACCTTTATATATTTTGATCGCAACGCCGAAAGTTGATTCACACGAATGGAATGTTTATACTGGAGGGGGGTGGGATATACGAGATTATATAAAATTATTTGCTGCAAAATCAAATGAAAGCGAAAAAGAAATTTATAAATCTGCACAAAAGGGAGCATATTGGAGCCTTGCCGATCCAAGTCTGCTCATCTCTCTTTTTAATTATACTTATTACTATATTATACAAGGTAAATCTCAAGTAAAAAGTCCCATGATTAAAATCAATGCCATTAGTTTTCTGCCTTTTACAGATTTTCATTTATCACCCTATGGTTTTGAATATTACATTGGAAATTATTTTAAATATAACAAGACATTGTACGAAACATATTATCGCTGGAGTAATGGCAATATCGATGGTAAAAGTTTTGGTTTTGGTTTAACTATTTCAAATTTCATAAAATACAAAAATTTGAGGATTGATGCAGGATTTGATTTATGGAAGCAAAATTTTAATTTGCTTTACTATAATAAAGATGACATTAGATATCAACAAGGCATATTTTCCGGGAAAGTATTATTAAAAACTCATTATCAGCTAAATAATACCTTATCTTTATGGACTCAATTAAGTTATAAGGGTATTGGTTTTTTATTGGGTTATCCTATTCAGAAGGGTTTTAATGCCAAGATTGGGATGGGTTTCTTTTTTTGAAAACTTATAATGTTAAACTGAATGCCAGCCACTAATACTTAGGACTTTAAGCGGTATAAAGTGCCAAGTGAGCAGACCCTGTTGAAAAATATTTTGTAATTGGCAAACAAAAAAATATTAACAGGCTGCAGACTGACAATTTTATTGGGTCTACTCCCGTTCAATTTTTATGGCGAGAACGCTGTGGCTAATTGTCTTTGGCCCCTCCGCTGTTATCAGAACTTTTTGAATCTGCTTGAAATGACGTTGTGATTTGAATTTCAGGAGTATTATGGTAAATCTCTTGCAGTTCAGAAAAGCTATCCGCATCAATTGATTTCATTAATTCACTTATCTTGTTTAGTGTTTCTATCTGTTTTGAGCTAAGCTGATTATTTTGAAAGATATCATCCAATATGGGTGCATAATGATTAATTGGATATTCGGTCCCCAATATTGATGCCAAATCTGTACATACCTTCGCAACTATTGAAACTAAGCCAGTATAAACGCGGGGTATTCCATATAGATCAGGATCTATTTCCCCGTTTTGCATTTGTAACCATGCATCGTTACTAATGTCAAATTGATCCCTGCTGAAATCGATCTTATCCATACTTGGGTCCACAAGCATCCAACGATTTTCGTTTTCATTCCATACTTCACAAATTGAATGGCTTATGTGAAATCCAGGGGCTATATAGGTAGCATGTCCGGCACGGACCCTGGCCGGAACTCCACGATATTTTAATATAGATGCCAGTAAAATTGCATTCTGTTGGCAACCCAATACTAATCGGTCTTTCGGTTTCCGACCAAATACTAAACCAGCCGAATTATAGGATGTTAGACCTTCCAAAATCGATTTCACGCTTGGATAATCCATCATCTCATTCCATCTCTCTTTGGGTATTTGCTCGCGGTATTGCGGCAACTCAGCAAAGGGATGAATAAATTGAGAACGTATTAATTTACAAAGTTCAGGTAAGGAGTCAGGAAGGTTCTTGTACAAATAGGCATATTTTCCCGGATTGGTAAATGGACTAAACTGACGATAGAAGTCTAATAGTCCGGCTTCGTCTTTTACAACTGTGTTCGGAATTTGAATACCAGACGTATTCGTGTTGTTTTGTGCACAGACAAAATCCATTGATACAGAAATTAATAAAATAAATAGAATATTTTTCATGATAATAAATATATAAAGTAGTTATATAATATAAACCTAATGGCTAAAAAAAATTATTTGGGATTAATGTAGTTTTTCAGATTGTTTACATAGTTCTCAAATGCTTCAATTCCTTTTTTGGTAATGGAAAGAGAAGTATTCGGATAGTTGTTCTTAAAGGTTTTTTTCACCTCGATGTACCCTGCATCCTGTAGTTTTTTAATTTGAATACTTAAATTACCCGATGTAGCCTGTGTTTCATCTTTGATGAAGTTAAAATTAGCTTCTTCTACCGACATTAAAATCGATACAATGGATAAACGCAGCTGCGAGTGCAGTATGGGATCTAAATCTTTAAACATGATCTTTTCTTCTAGCAATATTAAGTAATATCCCTGGAATTATTAATCCAACTATAGCCATCAACATAATGCTGAATCCATGATAATTCCTATCTATAAAAAAAGAACCAAGTCCTATTAAATTCACTAATAAGCCTCCAATGATAAGTGGTTTAAATTTAATAGACAATCCGCATACAATAATAAACAAAGCGAAAAAAATAATAAATACCGGGGCCATGGCATCCCCAAGTTTATCCCAACATAAAAATCCCATTATCATAAGATTCATTCCAAATACCCATCCCAGGTTTCCTAACATATTTCCAATAATAGTTTTAGGTTTGTTTTTCTTTCGTTCGTTTATCCAAATGTAGAGCATATAGCCCCCGCCTCCAAAAGGGAAAAGGTAAACTGGCAGCATGGTAAATTTGTACAATTCCATTAGTGAAAGAATAAGCTGACTCGCAAATACAAACACTGTCAAACTGCCCCAAAATATAAATATGTGGCCGTTTTCTTTGAATCGTTCTTTGGTCTCTTCTATTGTTTTTGATATTAACAACAGACTTTGTTCCGGTGTAAAATTTGTTTTTTCCATTTGTTCTTAATTTAATTCATTTTTATGTTTATATGTTAATTATGTTACAAATATAAATATGTTTATAATATAAACCAAATAAAATCAACTTTTTTTAATATTTAGGTCGTATAATGAGCCATTTTTAGTTAAGAAATGAAAAGGACATAAACAACTATTAGCTACAGCCGTTATAGCGCATAGACTGTGATGTGCCACGTGAGATAGAAACGTAAGCCGCGATTAATTATCTTTCTTGGCAAAAACAGTGCGATGCAACACCTACGACAATATAGCTGCGAACCGTTCCCACCCAATTTTAAAAAATAATTGATAAGTAGAAACTAAGAAAAAGTATACAAGGATTTGACTTGGATTCTTTTGATAAACTTTATAAACGGATAATAGTAACGTGTTCCGAAATCGCCGCAAGTCTTTGCCTTGTCACCTTTCAAATTCCCCCTTAAATTAACACAGCCATGAAGAATGTTTTTAAATGTACTTTTTCTTACTTTAAAAATTCCCTAAACCATAATCACGAATCTTTCATGCAACGTTCGAGTGTTTTGTTGTCGACATATACCAGTCCGAACCTGGGGCTAATTATACTCAAATTTTGTGATCCTTCAGCCGGAACAAAAATTAAATCCCACCTAAACCTGAAGTGAAATTTTATTAATTTGGCAACCTAAATGATTGAAATTCCCGGATAATCTTTAATTCTACAAATGAAACCAGTAAAATTCTTCATCATCCTTGCATTTACTGTAGTTGCCATGTCGTCAAAAGCACAAAACAGACTGACAATTGAAATCGTGAATTTGCTCAACGATAAGGGAAAGGTAATGTTGGAGTTTTTTAATGCAAACCATGAAATAGTCACCCGAAAAATGGGGACCATACAATATGGTAAAAGTACGATCGTAATAGACAGCCTGAACTCGGGAAGCTATGCCCTCAGGTATTTTCAGGATGAAAATTCAAATGGAAAGTTGGATATGAACTGGCTTGGAATACCTACGGAAGGTTATGGATTTTCAAACAATGCTTCCGGCAGATTTGGTCCCGAACCCTTTGAGAAATGGCTCTTTGAAGTAAAAGGCAATACAAAAATTGTACTAACAACGAAGAATTAAATTCAATCCCAATCCTGATGCAAGTTTGAATAAAGCTCCTTCGCCTTATTCTTGGTGGTTATTAGGATTATACCACTGAGTTCCACGGAGAAGGCACAGAGAGACACAGAGGAAAACCGGAATAGGTAGAAATTGATTATTGTTTCCCGCAGATTACGCAGATTTTCGCAGCTGCCAACTGCGGGTCATAGCTCATTTTGCCCGCCATGTCCATGCATACCAGGTAATAAATGTAGTGCAGGAAATTTCAATAATACTGAAAAATATATAAAAATAAGTTGGCCCGTCCCCTACAACTAATGACATGCCCTGAACCACAGTCATGATGGTACCCGCGATAATATTTGCATAACGATTTGCTTTGTATTTCAGCACACGCGACAGGATTATCAATAGCATCGGAATTTCCATCAGGAACGCAGCTCCAAGCAAAAATTCCTGTGTCATATTCATTGTTCCCAAGGTTCCCGACATTATTTGCTTCAATGTTTGGGGATACATCAATGAAAAAACATCGCAATACACATAATTTGCAGTCGCAAATATCCACAATGTTGAAAGAATTACTTTCCTCTTGTTCATTTTTTTCGCATTCTTCATGGTGTTCGAGTTTACTGAATTATACTATTATTCAAGTTTTGTTAGTATATTTTCCTAAAATCACAATTCCATTCCCGGTTCATTTTTGACAGTTTCCGTATTCCATTGAATCTTAATATGTTTTCCTGTTACTTTGTTTTTGAATTTAATTGCAGGATAACCCATTAGTATGGTTCCAAATATCCTTTCATATTTACTTAAACCTATAAGCCTTCTGAACTTTTTGTTTCTGTTCAGAATCATTTGATTACCGACAAGATTTCTGCAGGCAATACCTTTGGTTTGTGCATACAAATCTATATTATACAAGGCATACTGGGCGCTCTCCAGTGACAGTGGTATTCTTTTATTCCCGATGATCATGAGTATTGCTGCAGGTTTTGATTTAAATCCTGCATGTCTCCTGATTGCATTTTCCATTTTCGGCCTGGCCCGAAGGAATTCAAATTTTAAATCGGGTGTAAATACCTTCAGAAGGAAATAAACTATCCCGGACCTGTAAATCCATTTATATAAATTCGCTGAAAATTTTAACACCATTGAATCAATCTGTTGAAGGAGAACGTCATCATCAATAATAATTACCCTGAGATTAAAATCATGGGTAGGGGCATAAAGAGCATATCCTGCAATTTCTTTCAGTAAAGATTTGTCAATCTTTTTAGGTGTATATTCGCGAATGGTGCGTCTTTCCTTTAAAAGTTCCTCCAATTGCTGCGAATTTGGATAAATTGCCTTATCAAATGCTTCCGGTTGAAGATTATTCCAGGTAATTGCCTGCTGAGGGCATACTGCGATGCATTGCGTACATGTACTGCAGTATTGCTTATCCAGTGTCAGAATTTCATTTTCAATATGCAGGCAATATTCATGACAAATCCTTACACACAATCCACACAAATTACATTTATCCTGGTCTATTCTTATCATGTTGATTATCTATTATAATTCAAAAGTTAATTTCGACAAATTTGGTATATTTTTTACTACAAAACTGCACACTAATTTTAATTAATGTAATTTTAATATAGAGGGAATTTTTCCAATATATTAAATCACGTATTAACATACTCGTAATAACTCCCTCGTCTCAATTGCAAGTCCATTGCGTATGGTTTTTTAACGCACTGTAATTTTTCAATGTTATTTCTTTCTGCACAATAGAAGCGTTTTTTTAAAAAAGTAAATATATTTGGATGTTGTGTGCAAGCTAAAAATGCATCTTCGAACAGACTAATTCGATTTTTAAGATAAAATCTGGTTAAATTTTAGTAAATTTGAGAATTAAAAAAATAAAATTATGACTGATGTTCAATTATATACCAAATTATCTGGATTACCCTCAAATTTAAAATCTGAGGTGGCCGATTTTATTGATTTTTTAAAATACAAATCAAAAAAAAATGATAATAAAAATACAAAAAGATTATCAGGTAAGGCAAAAGGACTAATAAAAATGAAAGACAACTTTGATGATCCAATTGAAGGATTTAATGATTATCTAAAATGAATTTATTAATTGATACTCATGCATTGATTTGGTTCATTACCGACAATGATAAATTACCTTTTAAGACTAAACAGATAATTGAAAACAAAGAAAATAATTGTTACGTTAGTATTGCCACATACTGGGAAATAGGCATAAAAAATTCAATAGGTAGACTTGATTTAAAATCTGATTTGGAAACGATTTTCGAAATAATTGAGGAAACCGGTTTTGAAACATTACCTATAACAACAAACCAAATATTGAGAAATGCCAAATTAGAGTTCCATCATCAGGATCCATTTGACAGAATTATCATTGCGCAATCTTTGACTGAAAAAATGACAATTATAACTAAGGATAGTCAATTTGAGAATTACAATGTTCCGATAATTTGGAAAAAATAGCCAGCACACAACAGCCAATATAGGTAAGCGTGGGGATAGTGGTTGCATTCAGCATCACGTCTTCGTTTCAGCGTTTTTCTCGGTGGATACTAACGAGCTCCGAAAACCACCCCTACCCATATTGGCAAACCGTTGTGTATAAAACCTATATGACACATCCTCAAAAGTTACTGAAATGAAATTGAAAGATTTTGGATATAATGATAAGCTGGAAAAATCAAGGATTGATAATAATCTGATTGACGTTGAGATAGGAAGGATTATAATGGAACATAAAGAAAGATATATTGTCAGGACAGAAAAGGGAGAATCGGAGGCCGGCATAACAGGGAATTTGCGATTTTCCGCAAAAAGTCGTCTGGATTTTCCCGCCGTGGGCGATTGGGTTGCATTGATTACGTATGATGATGATTTTTCCATCATTCATAAAATTCTGCCAAGATTCTCACTTATCACAAGACAGGCTGTCGGGCTTTTCGGTGAGATACAACTTATTGCAGCAAATATTGATTATGCGTTTTTGGTTCAGGCTGCTGACCGGGATTTTAATATCAACAGACTTGAAAGATACCTGACGATTTGTTATTCATCTGAAATAAGTCCGGTAATTGTACTCACAAAAACCGATTTGATAGATGAAATGAAGCTTACTGAAATAACAGAGGGTATAAAACAACGGATTAAAAACATTCCGGTTATTGCAATAAGTAATGAAACTCAGGATGGGTATGAAGCGCTTAATATGATTATCGAAAAGGGCAAGACTTATTGTATGCTGGGTTCTTCGGGAGTTGGAAAATCTACATTATTGAACAATCTTTCCGGCAGAACCATAATGAGAACAGATGCAATAAGCAAGGTTACAAACAAAGGCAGACACATTACAAGCCACAGGGAATTAGTCATACTGGAAAATGGCGGGATACTCATTGACAATCCCGGAATGAGAGAAGTTGGAATCGCAGATACCGCTGATGGTTTGGAGACTACATTTGATAAAATTGTTAGCCTTTCTCAACATTGCAAATTCAAAGATTGCAGTCATACAAAGGAATCCGGATGTATGGTTATTGAAGCTGTTGAGAAGGGAGAGATAAACAGATATTCCTATGAAAATTACCTGAAAATGCAGAGAGAAAAGGAACATTTTGAATCATCTGTGTTTGAAAGACGAAAAAAAGATAAAGCATTTGGAAAAATGATGAAAAATTATAAAAAAGATAAAAGCAATAATACGTACTAACCACCCTTACAAGTCATATATAAATCTGTAAGATAAACACTTTCTCAGGCCAAATGTTGTTAGGATCTTAGAAAAAATTAACCCCGCCAGCGCCAATTGGCAGGGTTAACTTTTTATATTAGTACAAAATGATTTATTTTATCATTTAAACTTAATACCCATTTGTACCAAACTCCTTAGGATTGGCAATCGCATCCAAAAAGGATTGCGGAATGGGCCTTACGATATTTTTTGTCTCATTAAAGTTTATAATATCCGGATTGGTGGCTGAAAGATATGCGCTGGTAAGTTTACCAAACCGTTTCAGGTCGGTCCAACGCACTTGTTCACCGGCCAGCTCACGCGCACGTTCTGCCAGAATAAAGTCCAGTGTAACATCCCCCTGATTAACGGTCATTTCAGCCGCACGACCCGTTACAGCCGCACGCTGACGGATGGTGTTAACATATCCGGCTGCTGTAGCCTGATCGTTATTGTAGCGAAGTGCAGCTTCGGCAGCAAGCAGGTATACATCGCCCAGCCGGAGAATCGGTACATCACCTTCCCAATGTTGATTTGATTGAATCCAGAATAATGATGAAAATTTACGCATGGAGGGGTAACAATCCTTATATGAACTGCCTAAGGGCAAATTTGCCGCTGTAACCCATTTGCCATCGGCTTGAAACATGTCGGTTGGATCAACACACAGGAATGGCAATTTGGCTTTCACGTCAACTGGTATTGTATAATTTGGAGTAAATACCGAAAGGCCGTCAAGATATCCATCTCCATTCTTATCCACCATGTTGGTATTACCGGAAGCGTTTATCCCGTAATAACTTTTTCCGCCATAATATGTGTCGGTAGTGTTATAAGTCCCTGCTGTGTTTAAAATTGTATCTCCAATAACTGAGGGATCTTTTCCATATTTATTTGCTACAGTTTCATTAATAAATACGGTGTCCCATGTAGAATTAAAATATTGAGTAAAAAATGTTTCATCAAAACGGGTGTCAGCAGGATCTTTTTCAGGTGTGAAAATCCCGGTCATCAAGTATTTTGTCGGTTTAAAGCCCCTGTCGTTTGCCCGTCCGTACCAGGCACAGTTTTTTTCCGTGGTACCCCATTCGGCGCCGACCGTTTTTAAATCCATTTCATAGTACTGGCGAGTGCGTCCGCGATTATTCCCGTCAGGATTTATAAAATTCACCTCATCCACTGCTTCTATGAACAGAAACTCCTTATTGGTTTTATTGTTTTCTCCGTTCCATAATTTGGAATAACCCGATTCACTGTCATCACTTGTATAAAGTCCGCAGTCATAAGCAGCCTGATTATTGATGACTTCCTGTGCAGCCTCCAGAGCCAGTCTTGCATATTCGGATGCATTGGCTTCTCCCAAACGGGTTCTCTGAAGATATGCTTTGGCCAGCATTCCGTAAGCAGCTTTTTTCGTAACCCGTCCCCGTTCAACACTCTGGTTTGTAGGAAGATGATCACATGCAAATTTTAAATCGCTGATGATTAAATCATAAAATTCTGCTTCCGAACTACGTTTCGGGAAATTGTCCGGTCCTGTTACAGTTGTTGGTTCTGTCCGAAGCACCACTCCTCCGAATTGTTCAACAAGGGTAAGATTGCTCCAGCCCCTGAGAAAATAGGCTTCAGCCACTTTTGCATCCCGTTCTTCATCGTTGGCATACCCTTTGACCTTATCACTGTAATAAATGGCCATATCGCAGTAATTTATCGTAGAATAAAATCCCTGCCAGAAAACCTTCAACGTGCCAAGTTCTGTGTTCATATCACTCCCATATAAGGTAAAGCCTTTTTCTTTTGATTCGGCAGTCCAGAGATCTGTCCCCATTTCCATGGCGCCTATCCCGTCTATTTTTCCGTAGAAGTAGTATAGGCCATCGTAACAATAGTTAATGAGGCTTTCGAATCCCTCAGATGTGGTATACGCCACCTGAAGATCCACAGTGGATGGATTGAATTCGTTCAGTGAGCAGGATGAAATCAGTAACATCATGAATGCTGCTGATATTGCTGTTTTATAGTTTATTATCTTTTTCATTTCCGGGATTTTATTAAAATGATACATTAATACCAAATACCAGTTGTTTATACAGGGGGAATGAATCTGATGCCCCGGTTTCAGGATCAACACCTTTCAGTAAATGGCTTTTCGTTAGAATTAAGGAATTGTAAACAGTACTGTAAATCCTTAATTTTGATAAGCCTGTTTTGCTTATCAAAGATTGTGGGAGAGTGTACCCCAGGGTTATGTTTTTAATCTTAATGTAGGAGGCGTCTACATATGCTAGTCCGAGTAGCGGAGATGATGAACTTGTTGTAGTCCTTCTCTGATAAGGCCTTGGATAATCATTGGTCGGATTTGTCTCTGTCCAGTAATCATAATTGTCGGGGATATCAATACTCCCATAGGTAAAATACCCTAGTAACTGACCATTAATCATCTGTCCCCACCGGGCAGTTGTGAAAATACTTAAATCAAAACCCTTGTAAGCAAAAGTGTTCAGAAATCCAGCGGTCCAGTTTGGATTTTCGTGTCCGATAACCTGCCGGTCATCGGTAGCATTAATCGTATAAGGATTCGCTGCAGAGTATTCGGCTACTGAATCATTTCCAGCAGCATTTTTAATCGTCTTAACCCACACTCCGTCCGATTGTTTTGTAAGGCTCGTTTCAACCTTTACATCGCCCGGTTCAAGTCCGAACACTGCTGCATCGGCTTCTTCGCCCAGTTGCCATATACCGATTTTTTTATAATCGTATAAAGCTTTTGAAGGTTGTCCCAAAAATAATCCCAGGGTAATTAGGTCATTAACCGTAGTTCCGCTTCCCAAATCGATGGAAACAACCTGTTCCCAGTTTCTGGCAAATGTCAGCGTTGAATTCCACTGAAAACTGTTTGTCTGAATATTCCTGGAACTTGCTTTTATTTCAATTCCTTTGTTTTTCATCCTGGCAATATTACTGGTAATGATATAAGCTTGCTTAGGACCAAAACCGCCGTCTGAAAAAGGAAGGGGACGATCATAAAGCACATCTCTTGTATCTGTGTTGTACCAATTGATTGAACCGTCAATTCTGTTTTGAACCAGGCTGTAATCCAAACCGATATTAAAATTATATGATTTTTCCCAGCCTAAATCAACATTCCCAATGGCTCGTGTTGGAATATTGGTAATGAGTTGGCCTCCGCCAAGATTTATTAAATCCGTTCCGCTGGTTACTTCCGAGGTTGTTTTATACGCATCAATGTTAGGATTTCCCGATACTCCATAACCTACACGTAACTTCAGACCAGATAACCAGTTGCTTGTACCCTTCATAAAATTTTCATCTGAAATTCTCCATGCTACAGCTCCTGCCGGAAATAGGTCCCATTTCTTAACAAGTTGCGTAACTCCGTCGTACCTGACAGAACCCTGGAATAAATATTTACCTTTGATATTGTAGTTTAACCTGCCTGCATAAGACATATGCTTTTTTTCAGAGTAATAGGAGTTAACCGTAGGATTGACCCCGGCATCTATATTGTAAAACAGAAAATCATCATACAGATATCCTTCACTGTATTCACCTGAAGTTTCGTTCTGGCTGCTTCCGTATGATGAAATCAAAGTTGCATCTATATCATGTATTCCGGCAATATTTACCTGATAATTGAGGATATTTTCCCAGGTGTAGCTATAGCCCAGAGCTGTGTTATAGGTTGCATTCCGGATGGCCGTCTGAGAACCGGCAAGCATCATATACGTATGATCGCTGTTATAAATCCCCTGGCGGTTTGTTGATAAGGATGACCCCAGTATAGATCTGAAAGTTAATCCTTTGGCTAGTGTAAATTCAGCAAAAGGATTTGCCGTGATATGAATGGATTTACTATTGTTCTTATACGTATTGGGAATATCATCTGCTATAATGCTTATTACGTCTGTCATTCCTTCGATAGGATAGGGATTAATATTTCCTTTCTCATCGTAAACATCTCCCAGCGGAATGGTCCCAAATGTTTTGTTGATACGGCTTGGACGGGATTCGTTATTTTTGAATATTAAACCTGTAACGATTCCAAATTTTGCCCATTTGGCTGCCTGCACATTCAGATTTTCACGCAGGGTAAAAATGTCGACAAAGTCATCTTTATAAATACCTTCCGTTCTGTTGTATCCCATCGAGAAGCTGGATTGCACTTTTTCAGTGCCTCCGCGTATGGAGAGCGTATTATTGAACTGAATTCCGGTTTTCAGGGTTTCATCAACCCAGTTTATCCATTTTGAGCTATCAATATATGGATTTAAAATTGCGGGATTTAATCCCCAGCCAGAAAGCAAAATATTCCGGTCTGCCGGTGCATGTCCATTCGTAGCAGTATAACCCTCTTCAAGATATTTGATCCATGCATCGCCCTGCAAAGCGCTTGGATAAGACGGCCAGCTGTTGATACTGACATACGAATTGAAGTCGACCTGAATTTTCCCCTGTTCTGCTTTTTTGGTAGTAATAATGAAAACCCCATTCGCACCGGCAGAACCGTAAATAGCTGTTGAAGAAGCGTCTTTCAGAATATCTATAGATTGTATATCGCTTGGATTCAGGTTGTTGATGCTTCCCTGGATACCATCTATAATGTATATGGGTTCGCTGCTGGCCAATAGTGACCGGTTGCCGCGAAGCAAAATACTCATTCCCGAGTTAGCACGGCCATCGTTCCGGGTAATATCCAGTCCTGCCACACGACCCTGAATTGCTTCCACAGGGCTTGAAACCGGCGCCAGCGTAATTTCTTCACTTTTTACCGATGCAACTGCTCCGGTCAGATTACGTCTTTTTACGGTACCGTATCCAATGGCAACCACTTCGTCAAGTCCGATAGCCTCACTTTCCATAACAACATTAATGGTAGTTTCCCCATTAAGACTTATCTCCTGGGTTTTCATCCCAACAAATGAAAAAACCAGAACAGCATCAGCGGGTAAATCAACCAGAGCGTAATTACCGTCGGCATCCGTAATGGTGCCTGTCTCAGTACCCTTAAGTATAATATTCACACCGGGAATAGGGTCTCCCGAATCTGTTGTCACCTTACCTGTAATTTTAAGCTGCGCCATCAGAGATGCTGCAGTTAAAAGAAATAAGGTAATAATCGTAAAGAGTTTTTTCATATCATTTAGTTATTAGTTAATTAGATATAGTTTTCGTTATCAGGAATTTTGCAGGGTGAAATGATCAATTTCAATAGAAGAATACGGCAAGTCGGATAGATATGATTGATTTTTGGAAAGTTATCCATATTGTAATCGTTTACATTATTCATATATCATATTTTGAATGATTTAATATATGATTACTTACCACAATTTTGAAAACGTTTTTTTTTACAATATTAGATTTCTTGTGAAAGATTTGCAACAAAAAATCACAAAAAATGAGGGTGTAATTTTAATTTTGAATAAGAAAAATTGCCAATGACTGGAGAACAAGTAATTCAAAATCTATAATGCTGAAAAAAATGGATTAATGCGAATTAAGGACTAAAGCTTATTAGTATATATAATTAATAATCAGTCTTTTGTAAACTTACCTTAGTGATACTTAATGATTTTGTGCTCCCGCCTGCCAAAGCAATGCGGCGGGCAGGTTTGTGGCTTTCTTCCTTTTGCCACTGAGGCACTAAAACACAAAGATTCACAAAGATAAAGTCCATAATATTTGATTTCGACCCTTAATTTACATTAACAAGAAATTTTTAGAACTTCAATGTAACAAACTAATCCTAAAATCGTCCTACACAAAACCTAATTAATAAAAATATGAAGTTATTCAACTACTATAAAAAAGCAGTAATCTATCCTTCTCTTTTTATACTGTTCTTTTGTGTCATCTATTCGATTCTGAACAACTCTGATTACAAAGGTGATTGGCCGACCACCAAATCCATAATAATAATGACTGTTGCGTCTTCATTTTTCTTTTCCCTCTTATTGAATGTTCTTTCCCTGTCAATTTTTCTTAATAAATTTAAAAAATTACATCGAAATTTAATCTGGAATATGTTGACCTGGTTTCTTTTGCCTCTTGGATATATTGCCATCGTGTTGATTCATGATATTAATAACAGAATTAAATTTTCATTTGGATTTGGGAATGATTTTATTTTCCTTTTGATAATGACTTTGCCTTTTGTCATTAGTTTGTGCTGGACTTTTATGAAGTACAGGCAAGAAATAATTATTATCAGCAACAAATAAATATACCAGTTTCTGTGAAGTGATACTATCTGATAAAGTATAAAAAAGTTAATTTATGAAGACTAAAAGAAAAATGGACAGGCGCAAATTCTTAAAGTTGTCGGCAGCAGGAGCCGCTGTAGCAGGTTCGGCAGCCATTATAATGAATTCAGGAAGACTTTTTACTACGACCCATTCCCTGGCAGGCAACTTAAAAATGGTTCCACCCGATACAAAAAAAATATTTTGTAAATATGGGACTTGTTCACAGACTTTCTTGTATATATTAAATCGCGAATTTGGTTATTTAAAAGAGGTTGAGGGTCTTGCTTCGGACCCATTGGCTGGCGGACTAATGCTGGGACATCAGTGCGGAATGCTATGGGGTTCTTCTTTGGCCACAGGAGCAGAATCATTTCGCAGGTATAGCGACCACGGACTGGCCACCGCAAAAGCCATAACAGCAACACAACACATCATGAAATCATTTTCTAAAAGGGCAAAAAGCGTCAATTGCCGGGATATCATTGGATTTGATTTTTCAAACAAATTTAACGTGGCGAAATTCATGCTGAAAAGCCTTCCCAGTGGCTTTACAAACATGGTCTGTATGAATCTTGCGGAAAAGTGGGCGCCGGAGGCTATCCAATCAGCTAAGGAAGGATTATCGTACGAACCAACCAACATACCTGAGCAACCTCTGAGTTGTGCTTCCGAAGTGGTAAAAAAAATGGCAGGAAGTGATGAAGAAATGGTTATGGTTGCCGGATTTGCCGGAGGTATGGGTTTGACTGGTAATGCTTGCGGCGCACTTGGAGCTGCGATATGGATGAATTCGCTCGAATGGTGTAGAAAGCATCCCGGAATAACCGGTTATTCGTATCCAAACACAACTAAGATAGTAAAGGCATTCAGTGAAGTTACCGGGTCTGAATTTTTATGTCATCGAATATCAGGACAGTGTTTTAAGACGATTGAAGAACATACGGAATTCATAAAAAACGGTGGCTGCGATAAACTGATTCATACACTTGCACAATTATATTGAATGTTGCAATCTAATGCTTTACTATAGTAATTACCGGATGATTTTTAATAATTCCAACCCCGCTGGTCGCGCTAATTCGGATTTGTAACCCGAATTTTTAATTGCCGATAAGCAGTTTGCAACTGCGACTGTTGCAAAAGTAAAAAAATTATTATGTTGGTTTTATGGGCACAAATTTTACAATGAGCTACCGGATAGGCGATCAGAATGCATTGCATTATGTTACTATGCAACCGTATGTTGGGTCGACTTATTTATCTGGGACAGAGATACCCAGACAAAATTTGTTGGTTAAAAACAGACCTGAATTAGGATTAAAAGTAAGATAAGTTCCTCCCGGACTATTGTAACTGAAATTAGCATACCCGCCAAGGAGAAGTGTATTTTTTTCGAGTTGGGAAAATAATGAAAGAGTATAAATTGACATTACAATAAATGTCACAACCAGTTTTTTCATAAGTTATACTTTTAAATTTGGTTTAGGGGATTTCATATCAAATTCTATTCCATTGCTTGATCGCCTAAAAGTATTGATTTATATTACCAGTTGTACGATTTTCAATATCTTTAATCATTGATTGTATCGAATGGAAAAATCAGACAATTCAAAAATTAATTTCTATCTGCTGCATAAGCAGCATCTTTTACCCGGTTCAAAAGCAGATGACATTGTTCGGGTTGCGGATGATTTAAACGGACTGCATGCAACCTGTGCCACAACTCCTTATTTGTCTTTGTTTGCCCGAATGAATCGATTTTTAAAATCTGATCTCAAACAGGAAATTGAAACAGTTAAATCGCTTATCCGAACGAGGAGCATTCGAAGTACCATTCATATATTGCCGGTTACAAAATGTTCGATGATATTCACAGCTGTAAAATCACAGTTAAACAAGCGTTCGGAGAAATATCTTCAACATCTGGGTATGACGTTGGATGAGTTCAATTCATCTGCTGAAAAAATAATCATCGGATTGACAGGAAAAGGGTTGACTGCCAATGAGATTAAAAAAGAAACATCAATTTTTAAAAATGCAAGTCATGTTTTAAATATTCTTTGTGATGAAGGCTCCATGGTCAGAGGAGCCATTCGTGGCGGATGGAAAAGCAATATGCACAGGTATTATCGTTTTAAAGATTTTTTTGAAAACCTTGAAATTGAAAATTTACCTGTCGAAGAGGCTGTAGAAACTCTGGTAATGTCCTACATAAAAACGTATGGACCGGTAACATTGGAAGATGTTATCTGGTGGTCAGGACTGAACAGGAACGTTGTTAAGGATATTTTTCAAAAAAACGGAATGAAAATTCAGGAAATTAATTTTTTGGATGGTCCCGGAACCGGTCTAATGCTAAAGGAAGATTATAAGGCTTTTAAGAGATTCATACCTAGTAAAGATATCTTTGTAAACTATCTTCCTGCTCTCGATCCATTCATTATGGGATATAAAAACCGCGATCGGCTGATAGATAAATCCTACATTGATTATGTGATAGATCGGTTTGGCAATAGTGCTCCAACAATTATTTTAAATGGACAGATTATAGGTATATGGGATATGGATGAAAACAAAAAGAGGGTAAAATTTTTCTTATTCAAAAATATGGAAGATTGGGTTTATGAAAAAATTATTGAAACAGGATTAAATATTGGCTTATTTTATTGTGAATCCGAAACAGATATCTTAGAAGTTAGGTCTGTTACACCTGTCAAAAATCTTGTGGTTGGAAGTTTTCTGTCTCCTTTAAAGGAATTTTAATTTACGAATCTACACAACTGGAATTTTCATTTTAATTTATAACAAAACCATTTTTACAAAGGTTTGTTTTTTTTAACATAAGTCATGTTTTTATTTTAAAAGAGAGTTTGACTTATTTGATTTTTCAATAAAAATTATCTGTTTTTGTCATTATTAAAAAAAAACTACTTTTGTGCTTTAATTTTTCTCAAACTAAACTCATAAAGTCGTGGATATTTTTGACAAGATTGATAAGAACAAAGGTCCTTTGGGACAATACATGAAGGTGGCACATGGTTATTTTATGTTTCCAAAACTTGAAGGCGAGATAAATCCAAAAATGATGTTCAGGGGAAAAGAGGTTTTGACATGGAGTCTGAACAATTATCTTGGATTGGCAAATCATCCTGAAGTCCGTAAGGTGGATGCTGAAGCTGCAAAGGATTGGGGATTGGCCTATCCGATGGGCGCCAGAATGATGTCGGGACAAACCAGCAAACATGAGGAACTTGAAGGTCAGCTTGCAGATTTTGTTAAAAAAGAAGATGCATTTTTACTTAATTACGGGTATCAGGGAATGGTTTCCATTATCCAGTCGCTTACCAATCGTCATGATGTTATTGTTTTTGATTCTGAATCACATGCATGCATTATGGATGGTATCTGGCTGCATAAAGCTACCGGAGGAAAAACCTTTGTGTATTCACACAATGATATGAAGAAATGTGAGCTGATGCTTGAACGTGCCACAAGACTTGTTAAAGAGTCCGGCGGCGGTATCCTGGTCATTACCGAAGGAGTTTTTGGTATGGCGGGTGATTTGGGCAAAGTGAAAGAGATAGCGGCATTAAAGAAAAAATATAATTTTCGTCTTTTGGTGGATGATGCACATGGTTTTGGGACCATGGGACCCACCGGAGATGGTACAGGCGAACACTTTGGAGTACAGGATGAAATTGATTTATATTTCAGCACATTTGCAAAGGCCATGGCCGGAATAGGTGCATTTATTGCTGGGAAAGAAGATGTTATTAATTACCTGAGGTACAATATGCGTTCGCAAACTTTCGCCAAATCACTTCCGATGCCGATGGTTATTGGAGCGCTTAAACGACTGGAACTTTTAAAAACCAAAAGTGAATTACGCGAAAATCTTTGGAAAGTAGTTCATGCATTGCAAAAAGGTTTGAAAGAAAAAGGCTTTGATCTTGGACACACAGAATCTCCTGTTACCCCGGTTTTCTTAGCGGGTGTCACACTTCAGGAGACATCAAATCTGGTGATGGATCTAAGAGAAAATTACCAGGTATTCTGTTCTATTGTGATATATCCTGTAGTTCCCAAGGATGTCGTAATGCTCCGAATAATTCCTACTGCTGTGCATACATTGGAACATGTTGAATACACCATTCATGCTTTTTCTGAATTAAAACAAAAAATTGAATCAGGTAAATATAAATCTGAGCAAATTGGTTCATTATTTCAGTTAAAATAATATACTACGTTAGTAAGAAATAATATTCCATTGCATAGTACCCAGGATGCTAAAGAAAAAGATGAATATCCTATTCTTACTATCCTGGTTTTTTTGTGGTGTTTTTTACTTGTATATATAATCTTCAACTTCCTTTTTAAGGGCATTTAAGGTAAGAATGGTATCAGCCAGCAGTAGAATGGAGGAGAGAATAATGGCAAATACACTTAAAATAAATAAAAATACTCCCAGCGCTTTCAGGTTGATTTGACTTATGCTCATAATAAACAATACCGGAATAATCAGGGTACTTGAAAATATGCTAAAGGAAATTGAAGCAATGGAAGAGCGCAGTATCCTGCTTCGCTTATAGAGAATTTTCAATTCGGTAATTTTTACATCTTTTCGGGTAACCACCGGTTTTTCCAGTTCGCTCACCAACATTCTGGAACGGTCTATCGTTCTGCCAAGGCGGTTGGTAAGTGAAAGTAATATTAAGCCTACTCCCGAAATCAATGCTACCGGGGTAATGCACGATTGTAAAAATTGGATAAAAGATTGAATTGAGTCCATAAGTGTTATATTAAGTAAAATGACAGGTTTCCAACCAGAATTATAAAATTATACTATATTCCCTAAAAAATTTAATATGATCCTTAATTACTTTTTGGAATATATTTTTCCAGATAGTTATGCGATATTGTATTCCAATTTTCAATATTGCTCTTTCTGTACTGATTGATATATTGTTGATTCGTATCAAAAGTTCTGGCTGATTTATTCAACTCAGCGACCGCTTTGTTATAATTGTCTACTTCTTCGGATGTTCTTTCCATGGTTGATTTTTCATCAAAGGCTTTTTTGATTTTTTCAAAATTTTCATTTTTCATAAGAAAGTCCAGGATTATTGGCATTTTCACAGCGGCTTCTGTGTTATAAAATGTGAGTGTTCGTTTACATGCATAAATCAGAGATTTGTCGTTTCTGTATGCTTTTAATGTGTCCAATATTGCCTGACCTTCTACAACCGTCTGAATCAGTGCATTTCTGTTTTGTTCCGCACTGCTGAAATCTTTTCGTTCCAATGCATCCAGCAGGTAAATTTCCTGCTTATAACTTTTAAAGAAGACAAGGTACACATCAGTGTAGTGATCGGAAACTTTATTAATCTGCTCAATTTTCAGAGAAAGCTTATCCTTTTCATCGGATAACCTGACATTATGCCTTGCAGCAAATTCTGTTTGTGTATTTTCCAGACTGATTCCCGCCTGATTCATTTTTTCATCTGCTTTTTCCCTTGCAAGCATATATGCTTCCATCAAATCATACGATTGTTCGGCAATTTCTTCCATGTTCAGGATTTTTGAATAATCATCTGTTAGAACATAATATGCAATTCCCAGGAAGGAAACCATCGAATCGCGTAAACTGCAATCTTCCTGAAAACAGGGCATATGTGAGATATTAATTTCAGCCTGTGCAACAGAGCCAATCAAATCCGTACGTTTCTTTTCTACTTTTCTGGCGCTATTGCTATGCGCCACAGCGCTGGAATAACTAAGGAAACTTTCAGAGGTACGACGGTATTCATTGCTCATTGTAATCATATAAGTTTCCGCAGTATAGTTTTTTTGCGAAAAACCTGTTATTCCAGACGAAAGAAAAATGATAATGTATAAAAATACTGATTTGATATTAGCCGAATTCATTTTGATATATTTAATAGGTTAAGATAATCTGTTAGAATGTTATAGGCTTCCTGAATATATACGTCCCGATCTATTTGTTTAAATTGAGATTGATAAATTTCCGTGTTTTCAGGATAAATGGTCTGTAGCTGCCTGTCAAATGCAGGCAAAGATGTTGAGTATATTGTATCTTCAGAATCTGCATCCGTATTCATATTTTTCAATAATACATAATATTTTTTCATCAATTCAAAATATTTTTCCTGATTAAGTGGAATAATAATGCTTTGAGAAGCTAATGTAGTTAAACTGTCATGTAGCACTTTCAATTGTTGAAATGCAATGTTTTCTTTTATCCTGTTCATACTCATCTGCCTGAGCTGGTCGACTGGCAATTCGGATAGCGGAGTATAGTATGTCCTTCTGGATAATGTATCCGGGTTAAGTGCAAATGGTTCATCTTTTTCAAACATAAATTGACCAGAAAAGGAACCGGGTAAGGATATTTCAGGTTGAACACCTGTCTTTTGAATGGTGTTACCTGTAATCCTGTAAATCCGGCTGGTTGTAATTTTCAGGTAACCGCTCTTTGACTTCGCTGGATGATTGGTTCCATTTTCGATATCAAAGGTTGAATCGCACGGAATTATGATTTGCCCTGTTGCTTTGCCATAAGTAGCCGATCCGGCAACAACGGCCCTGTGATAATCCTGCAAAGCACCAGCCACAATTTCAGATGCGGAAGCGCTTTGGCCATTTACCAAAAGAATTAGAGGGCCATTAAAAATGGTTCCCCTGTTTAAATCTTTTAATACCAAAACATTTTCCGGTTTCTCTTTAAGCATACAGACAGGTCCGTAATTAATAAATATTCCTGCCAGATCCTGTGCTTCTCTGATAGAACCTCCGCCATTAAAGCGTAAATCCAGAATTAGTCCTTTTATCCCGTCTTTCTGCAATTTCAGGATTTCTTTTGCCACATCATTGGCACAACCAAGACCATTTTCATTTTCAAAATCGGTGTAGAATCCGGGTAGCATGATATAACCGGCCTTTAAATTTCCGTTCAACAGGTAGCCTCTCACAATATTGTCATCCTGCTGAATTTTTTCTTTCGTTATTTCGAGGGTTTTTATACTGCCATCTGTCTTTCTAACTGTTAATTCCAGGGTCTTTTCCGTTGATACAAAAAAATCGTTGATCTCATCTAAATCCATCCTGGCAAAATCAATTTTCTCCTTTCCTTTCCATCCTGCCTGAATGATTACATCACCCTTGTTTAATGAATTTGTTTTCCATGCCGGGCTTCCAGGTGCTATCCGGGTGATTTCAATTTCTCCGGACACATTTTCATCCAGGGAAAATCCGAAAGACATCCCCTCGGATGAGAGCGCTTTGTCAAGGTATTGTTTTTCGTCATATGACATGTACTCTGTATGCGGATCGGCACAAGATGCAATGCAATTCAGGAAGATTGATGACAGATGCGATTCGAGCTCAGAAGGATTTTTCAAGTATTTTTTAATTTTTTGCGTCTCTTTCAACAAGATTTTTTGTCGTGCCTCATTTTCCGGAAGCATCTTAATGTTGAAATTACTTCGGGTGGAATCTTCATTCCAAATGGGTATTACTGATTGCCGAAGTACTTTATATTTAAGATATTTTCTTACCCATGATTCATACGATAATCCTTTTGGCTTGAATACCAGGGAGTCTGAGTCGGGGAATGAAATCGAATCATCTTTTAAAAAGTCAAAAGGCTTTTCAAGTACTTTATGGATAAGACTATCAGCTTTGAAGAGATTATTTTCAAAAATTCTTTTAATCGCGTTTAAGAAATTCCATGATTCACCCTTCAATTCGTTATCTATATTGAACCTGAATGTGTATAGTCCGGCAATATCTTCAGATGTAAAGTAAATTCTGTTGGGATCGAGTTGCAAAATAAATTTGTCAAAAACGTGTTGCGAAAACGAGTCATCAATATCAGGAGGATTCACATGATATTTTTCCAACAATGCAATTAAGTTAGCCGATTCATCTCTGCAATAATCAAACGTTTGTGAAGAAAGGGAAATATTGCAGATAATCAATAATATTAATGTCCGAATCCCGATTTTCATTTTTCGTTTACCACTGTTTTCAAAGTAACGAAAATATTTTTAGATACGAATTATTGAAAAAGAAAACTTCCAAGCAGTGTTTAATTTTCACGAATTAAAAGTTTCTTAGTGCTTATCGAACCGTCTTCGAATGTAATTTTCACAAAATATAATCCGGTACCAATGTCACTTGAATTCATATAATGGGGAGTCCACGTACTAAAATGTACTGTCTTTTGGGATATACCGCTGGTGTTAAAAATCTCAACCGTTTGAATTAAATATTCCGATTCGATGTAGAAAAAGTTTGTAGCAGGATTGGGAAAGATTCTTACTACATTTTCATAGGTGAGGCTCAAATCTTCCGTAGGAAGTATAATATTTCCTCCGGGCATATTGGCATCAAGCCAGGCAAGTCTTTTGTCAATCCATTCTTTTAATCTCTGAACTTCCCCTGTATACGTGGCAGGAATAGGAGGATGTTCAGGCGCTCCAACATCAATACCGAGAATATCCCAGCGTTGATAATGACGTACCTGTGCCTCGCTTACCAGGTCTGCAATAGAGTCGATGTAAGTATGAATAAAATTATTACTTAAGATAGAATTCCTGAGATCGAAATAACGATCATACACTTGTTTGACAAACCTGTTATCCTGCATTAATCTAACTTCCCATCCCGAAGGAGAAGGCCAAGGTCCACATTCATCAATCCGGTATGCCCAGCCGGAACCATCTGTTGCGTCAAAATGAGGACAATCATCAATCAGATAAAGCCAGGCCCAGTCAAAATCCCAAACAGGTCCTGAATGGATCATACCTCCTTTCTTAATATTATCTTTATAAAAATATCTGCTTTTCTTGTAAGCATCCACATTACGTGACAATTCACCAAGAATAAAATAATCAACAAAAGAAGGCACATCCAGGTATTTTCTGTAACCGTTGTTATAATCGTTGAATATGTTACTATATAGAACGGTTTCAAATGTATTTATATAAGTTTTGATATAATTTTTTTGTTGTAAACTCAATTCATCAGGGTTTGGATCATAGTATACATAGTGTACCTCAGTACCCTGATAATCAACAGGAGAGTAACTTCCCAACCAGCTATCGGTGTTGGAATAGTAATCGATCTTAAACATATAACCTCCGGTGAGACTATCGCCTGCATTATCATCGGCATCCAGTTTCGCGATGTCAACCCGGTTATCATCCCGTTTTATTTTTTCGGTAAAAAGATAAATACCATCATAGCTATCATTTAGCATTACTTCACAAAGTCGGCTTCGAGGCGCATAATGTCCCATTTTATTGAACAGATAAAATGAAAGCGGATTACGTGCAAATGTTTTTTCATTGTAATTGGCAAGCAATATCCAGTCGTTTTCCTTTGGCATTCCCAGTAGCGAAACATTGTTATTCTGTCCTGCTAAATCCCGGGTTTCGAAACCATAGGGTTTTTGTGGCAAGCTTTGTGAATAGGCTCCGCGCAACTCAATTCCAATGACTCCATCGTAGTCAGTTGCAGTATCGGATATATAATTCATACCTGATTCATGATTCACAATTTTTAAATGTGCATTCACTTTTGGTTCATCCACAATCGGAGCCTGGTTTTCTGTCTTGATGATAAAAATTGGCAGATTTGACCCTGTAAATGAGGAAGGTTCCTGAAACCAGGAAGGCACTGCGCGGTAAGAATGGGTTGTATCGGAGATACCAAATGAAAGATAAGGAATGGAAGACATATCACTGGAAGTGGCGCTTGTATTATGAACCTCTATGGCAAGTATATTCTCACCATTTACAAGAACTGAATTATCGACTGCATATCCTGTCGGAGTGCCTTCTGCCTCATGGTTGGAAGCATAAGCGTTATATACCGGAGGATTACCTGTAATGCCTGCCCTTGCAATTTCAGTTCCATTAATGTATGCTATAAAACCGTCATCGTAATCAATATGGAAAAGCACACTACTGATTTTTGCAAGATCAATCACATGAAACGTTATTCTCATAAATAGGGAGGGTGCCCAGCTAATTACTGTGTTATCGTCACCATCTTCGAAACCAATGCCTCCGGATCCCTGTTGCCACGAATGATCATTAAAACTGACATCTTTCCAAGATGATCCGGGATCAGAATTTCCAGGAAAATACCTCCAAGTATCATTGGCATATACAACTGTTTCCCAATGATTTACCGGTCTGGTCTGGGCGCCTGCTACCACAACGAGCAGAGACAATTTTATGAGGAGTAGAACAGTTTTCATTCTCACAAATGTACTATTTGTAATGAAAATTCAGCCTTGAAGACTCAGTATTAATAGTAGTTTTTTATCAAAGATTAAATTAAGAGGTTTAGAATACTGGTTATGGAGATGAATGGATGAATATAGAAATTCATTTTTTAAGGCGATATAAAATATTATGCTATACCTGATGAACCGGACTAAAATGTTAAAAAAATAAATCTGAATTATGAAAAAGATGATTTAATGAACAGAAAAAATCTGGTATTTTACAGATGAAAAATATTCAAATACTTCAGGTTACTGAAATATTTAATAAAAGACTATTTATTTTTTCAATTAATAATTTTTTATCAATAGGTTTGGAAATAAAATCATCGCATCCGGCTTTTAAAAAGTTCACTTTATCATCTTCCGATGCAAAAGCTGTTTCGGCTATTACCGGAAGAGTCGGGCGGATTTTCTTAATTCTTTGTGTGGCTTCGATACCGTTCATATTAGGCATTTTAATATCCATCAGTACCAGTTTCACTTCGGGATTGGTTTCAATGATTTTTACAGCAACCTTACCGTCAATTGCGTGAATTATTTTCACTCCAACTTTGGATAAAATTTGGTCAATTAACATATAACTTACTTCATCATCCTCAACAACAAGTATTGTGGTATTCAATATTTTACTAGTTAGGTCAGAATATGTTGTTTCCTTATTTTTTGATGGGACATACGGAATCTGGTAAGGCAAAGTAAAAAAGAAATTCGTCCCTTTATCAGGTTCGGATTCAAGCCAAATATTACCACCAAGCATTTCCACGTATGCTTTTGAAATAGATAATCCGAGACCTGCACCGTCATATTCTCTCGACATTGAAACATCTCCCTGTATAAATCTGTCAAACACCCTGTGTTGCATATCAGGATCTATGCCTATTCCTGTATCTCTGACAAAAAACTCAAGTTGATTTTCTTTTACCTGATACCCAAATTCAATTTTTCCTTTTTGAGTAAATTTTAGTGCATTCTTAATTAGATTTGAAAGAATCTGATTTAACTTGGTTACATCCGTTTCTATACAATTGATATGTTTTAAGTTCTTATGATATTCCAGGAGGATATTTTTGTCATCTGCTTCGGGTTTAAAGAAAGCAAATAATTCATCAAGAAGCCTGTTGATATCAGATTCTTCATAATGCAGCTCCATCTGACCGGCTTCGATTTTTGAAATATCGATTAAATCATTGATAATGTTTAACATTCGGTTGCCGCTGCGTTGAATGACATCAATATATTTTATTTGTTGATCATCGGATACTTCGGGTTGTTTGAGCAATTCAGCAAAACCCAGGATACCATTCATCGGGGTTCTGATTTCGTGACTCATATTTGCAAGAAAAGTGGTTTTGAGACGATCGCTCTCCTCTGCCTTCTCCTTGGCAATTTTAAGTTCTTCATTAATTTTCTGAATCCGTTCCAGGCTGTCAATCAACTCCTCATTTTGCACGAGGTATTCTTCATTAAGCGACTGATATTCTTTGTTCTGCCGTTTCAGGGCTTCCTCAGATTTTTTCCGATCGGTAATATCCTGAACCATCGTAATAAAATACAATAACTTACCATCCTTATCTCTTATCGTTGTAGAAATCAGGCTTCCCCAGATAAACTGTCCATTTTTGCTGACGTATTGTTTCTCTGACTTGAATTGTTTAATGTTTCCATCTGCCAGGATTTTTACATTTTCTATATCAGCATCTTTATAATCGGGATGCGTGATATCAAGAAATGTAAGGGATTTTAGTTCATCATCGGTGTATCCTATCATAGCACAAAATGCGGGATTAGCGTTTTTAAATTTATAATCTGGTCCGACAAGTACAATACCAAAAAGCCCTTCTTCATAAATTCTTCTAAAACGTTCTTCGCTTAACCTGAATTCTTCTTCTGCCTTTTTCCGATCGGTTATATCGCGGTAATTGATTACAATGCCCTTTATACTTGGTTCATTTAACAGATTGGTAGCTGTACCTTCAACCCACCATATAGAACCATTTTTTCGGATTGCACGAAAATCTGCATTGCTTGTACTTCCGGGTTTATCCAGCAGGTCTGTAACTATATTTTTCATTCTTTCAATATCCTCAGGATGAACCGTTTCAAAGCCGTTTTTGCCTAATCTTTCTTCTATTGAATAACCGGTCAATAAAGGCACTAAAGGACTTTCATATATTACGTTACCTTCAGCATTGATAAGGGTAATAGCGTCGCTGCTATGCTCAATCATCGATCTGAATCGTTTTTCACTTTCCTCCAATCCTTTTTCAGCTTTTTTTCTTTCGGTAATATCAGTGACAATACCAAGAATGGCGAAATCTTTACCTATGCGTATTAGTTTTGTATGAATAATAACATCAAGCTTGCTGCCATCTTTGCACAAGAGGCGATACTCATAGGGTGGAACATCCTGTCCTGTAACATGTTTTTTGAAATTTTCCTGAACATATTTAATGTCCGCATCGTCAATCAAAGAGACAAAATTAAAATTCACGTCAAAAAACTCTTCAACTTTGTACTTTGTTAATTTCTCACAGGATTTATTAGCATAAATAATTTTACCATTCTGATTTATAAATATCATATTGGGGGACTGCTCAGCCAGGTCTCTGAATTTTTCTTCACTCTCCTTTAAGTTGTCTTCAGTTAATTTTTGTTTCGTAATATCTTTTGCAATAACCTGAACGCCAATAATATTATTGTCAGCATCTTTCACCGGAATATAATTCGATTCGAGCCAGATCGCTTCTTTAGCCAATACATATTGACTTAAATAACTTGCTTGTACCTTAGTTTGCAGACAATTATTCACGCGTTCCATTAATGAATTAAAGTAGGTATTGCTGCTCGGGAAACCTTTATGTGTTTTTAAGAATTCAATATCATCACCAAAAAACTTTTTAAAGTTTTCATTCTGTAAAACAAGTTTACCTTCTGTATTAAAATAAAGATTAATAGTACCGGTATTCTCAAAAAGCAGCTTGTATTTTTCTTCGCTTTCAAGCAAGGCCAATTCTGTAGCCTTTTTTTGTGTAATATCATTATGTACACTGACCAGTCCTAATGCATTGCCTTGACTGTCTTTTATCGGATATACCCTTAGCTGAATTATTAATTTATGTTTCTCTTTTCCAACCATCTCAACTTCACCGTTCCATTCGCCTCCTGATTTAATCACTTTTAACACCTGACTTCCGATTTTTTTATCGATAAAAAGACTTTCAGGTGATTTATTGTCCTGTCCTCCGAATAAGGTATTAAACGATTTGTTCTGATAGTATGGCTTACCGTCAGGATTAAAAATTCTCACGGCATTGGATGAGAATTCAACGGTACTTTTAAAAAGCGTAAGGTTCTCTTCAAATAATTTTCGCTGTGTAAGATCAAAATAAGTGCTATAAACCCTGAACGGTTTTTTTTCTCCTTCTCTGAATTCCGGAATTGCATTAACATTTAACCATCTATATACCTTTAAACGTGGATTATAGATTCCAATCACAACATTATTAACTTTTTTCCCTGTATTCATGGCAATTCTTGATGGGCATTCATCCTCCCTGTAAGATGAACCATCTTCCTTAATCGCTTTCCACATATCCAAACATGAATCTTTGTCAATTAATTCATGCCTTGAAAAACCTAACATGTTTTCAACGGCCGGATTTAAATCAATAATCTTCAAATCGGTACCCATGAAAATTACCCCTAACTCCATGGTATCAAACAGAGCTTTGTACTTCTGTAAATCACCTTCCATAGAATAGAATTAAAAATATTTTTTTAATTATTTGTAGTTTTTGAAATTATAAAATTCTTTACAATATACCAATATAGATTAGCTGTAAAAGTATTTTAATTTATCAAAATTAAATTTTGCGTTAATTCGTACAGGTTGGCTAAATATATATGTATTTATTTAGCAAATCAATCAGATTGTCCGATAGATCTTACCTGATTAAAATAATACACAACGATAATACAATATGGGTGTATAAGTTTATTAAATTTTAAGATAATTTATTGATCTTTTGTATCTGAATCTGCTTTGATATGTAAAAAGGGTATGGTCCCGGTTTAGCAAATTAACTCCGAAAAGAGTTGCAGGCTATTCTTTGCATTGAGAATACGTTTTGTTTGTAGCAAAAGATATTTTGCCGTGTTGAAACCAGATACTGATTTCTGCGGGATATCATTATCTAAATCCAATTTATATTCTGCAGATTAATGGATTGTTGAAACAGACATTTTAGGCTTAATAGACAAAATTAATGCTCATATGCATAATAAAGCCAATAACAATATAGTTTTGGTGGATTTGAAAGCGATGAATAAAAAATTTGCATTTACTGTGGTTCAAAAAGGACGAAGAAAAATGGCTCAAATCGTGGCATTCAAAACTACAAGTGTTATGACTGCAACCGCCAGTTTTTAGGTGGAAATCGAATCAATAATCAAGTTCTCTGGCAAGAATATACTGAAGGGAAACAAACTTATCTTCAGCTGTCAGAGCGATATGGTGTCTCTATTCGGACAATCCAACGAAGACTTGATAAAGTTGAAGTAAAACAAACTTTCCATAAAGCAAAAGATAGTATTATCATGATGGATACCACCTATTTTGGAAGAGACTTTGGAGTAATGGTATTTAAAAGCACCGAAGGTCAACATTTGTATTGGAAGTTTGTAAAATATGAGACCATAAAAGAGTACGTCACAGGTATTGATTATCTCAAATCACAAGGAATAAATATCAAAGGGATTGTGTGTGATGGAAGAAAAGGACTTTTTCATGCGTTGCAAGATTACCCTATACAAATGTGCCAATTTCATCAAGTGGCAATTATTACCAGGTACATAACCAGGAAACCGAAGGTTCAGGCTTCGATTGAATTGAAAGAACTTATTTATTTGTTGACACAAACTGATAAAGAAAGTTTTTTCGGTGCACTTGATCAATGGTATGCCAAGTGGGAAGGATATGTAAACGAAAGGGCTACTAATCCTGAAACTGGAAAAAGCAGATATGTTCATAAAAGACTACGAAGTGCATATAGAAGTTTGGAAAGAAATAAAGCATATTTATTTACTTGGTATGACAACATGGAACTGGGTTTACCTAATACAAACAATCAACTTGAAGGGACATTTACCGACTTAAAAAACAAATTGCGTAATCATAACGGACTAAGTCGCAAACGAAAAGAAAAGTTTATAAATGGGTTTTTCAAGGCATCTGCTCTCAAAGTATCATAATAAAAGAAAGCTGACATTGGCCAGCCTTCTGATACTTCGATCGATCAAGATATTCCTGACAGGTTGCTCCCCAGCAGAGCCTGTTTCCGCTTACCTGATGTGCAATTATATTAAAATAAACTTTGGATTTAAAAAAAAGTAATAAATAAAAAGCATTAAAAATGTCCATTACTCAATAATCAATAAAAAAAAGCATTAGAAATGTCTATTACGCCACATTTTACAATAAAGAATTAAAAAAGAAGTTATAGATTTACCTTATTCAATAAAATCCAATTAGTTGCGAAAAGATCAATGTGTCCGATAAAATTAATTTCATTCATCACACGAAATAATTTTTTTACAACACTTGCGGGTTTGTTCATTTTGTTAAATCTGAATGCCCAGCAACTGAAAATCTATAATATTAATACTTCCAGATTTCCTGATATTACAGCAAATTTTGCGCTCT
Organism: uncultured Bacteroidales bacterium; assembly: GCA_963781805.1. Lineage (GTDB taxonomy): Bacteria > Bacteroidota > Bacteroidia > Bacteroidales > UBA10428 > JAFGPL01. Next base: position 840,595 of record CAWAHF010000004.1, on the reverse strand, counting down.
ACGATGCTCATGGTGAATTTATCTATGATCTTGTTAAAGAAGAAGTACAGGTGATCGAAAACTCCAGGCAGAGACAAATCATTGAGTTTTACAATCCCTCTCGATCGTTGTTGCATTCATCCATCGTTTTAATGCTGGATATTTCAAAATCGATGACGGGTGAGCGATTACAGATGCTTAAGGATGCCGCTGTGTCATTTGTTGATACACTTCCACTTGATATTACTGAGGTTGCGATTGGTACCTTTAACAATGAGGTTTATTTAAATTGTGATTTCACACAGAAGAAAGAAAGGTTGAGAAAGACAATTCAGCTGATAAATGCTGACGGAGAAACAGATTATAACAATGCATTTATGAATATTCAATCGGGCGCTATGAATATTGCCAGTCATGGCTTTTATAAAAAGAAAATTGTTATTTTTCTTACAGATGGGCTTGCCGGCGCCAATGTTGCTGAAATAGCGGGCAGGGCTCAGAGCGAAAATATTGCTGTCTATTGCATTTCGGTACAGCTTAAAATGCCTTTTGTATTGAAGAGAATTGCCGAAGAGACTGGTGGAGACTGGTTTGAGGAAGTCAATACCTATGAAAAGTCACGGGAAATATATGATTTAATATTCGAACACGCTCAGTCTTCAACCTTTGGATATATCCGCTGGAGATCTTCTTATACGTGTAATCCATCTGTCGCTCTGAAACTGATTTTCAGAGGGATATCAAATAGTCTGACCTATGATATTCCTGTGAATAAGCGTGGAAGACTTGAAACTGGTGCATCTGCACTGTATTTTTCAAAGATAATTCCGGGTGTCCGTAATGAACTGGCTACGGAATTTTCTGCAAAGAATATTCCGATTACAGTCACAGGGTTGTTGAATAATCAGCCGGATTATTTTGGTTTCGAAAAAACTGACTTCCCTTTTGTAATTCCAAAGAATCAATCGGTTCAGTTCCGCTTTTACTATATACCCGTCGACTCAGGTATGAGGACGAATACTTTTACTATTAGTACCAAAGAATGTGGGGATTTGCGTTTGAATGCCTACGGAGGGAGTGAAAATAAAATCAATCTCCTTTATCCGGCCGGAGATGAGATATTTGTTCCGGGAATGGATACGATGATCAGCTGGGAAGGTGTTGAAAAAGACATCAATGTATTATTGACTGTAAAGAATGAATCGAAAAATTGCGCCTGGACTCCTATAACTGTCGGAACGGGATTAAATTACCGCTGGAATGTACCCGGTGATACAGGAAGCAGGGTAAGAATCAAGGCAGCAACACTGACAGAACTCAATAAAAAAAGTAATTTATTAATACGAACCAGAATTAACGGTGATGAATCACCTTTTTATTCTGTAAACTATAGTCCCGACGGAAGCGAAATATATACCTGCGATTCCTCGGGAATCATAAAAATCTGGAATGAAAACAACGGACAACTTCTAAAAAAGCTTGATCAGCGAAGTCGTGGCTACATTGTATACAGTCCGCAATTTGACCGGCTTATCTCCCTGTCTGAATCAGGGATAAGCTTATTTACAAACAGAACAGGTATGTATATCGGTCATGTAGGTTCGCCCGGGAAAAGATTATATACTCCTGTATTATGCTACGATGGGACAGAATATTATTCTACCGCCAGTCAGGATTTTAAATCCGTTACCCCAGTAGAGTGGAAAACCGGTAAAAATTCCGGAATATGGGATCCATTTCAGAAGATATATTTAAACTTGCCGGAAAATAAAGTATACACAGAGTCAGCATTTAGTTCAAGTCGTCTCTTTGCGATTACCCTGCAAAAAGATAAGCTTAGTCTTTGGAATATTACCCAAAAGAAAATAATCAAAAAATTTGAATTTCCGGCAAATTTTACCTCTGCTCTGTTTGCTCCCGGGAAAAACATACTTGCATTAAATACCCGAAATTCGATAATACTCTATGATATTGATAAAAAGAAAAATTTGTTTAAAGTTACAGGAGAAGAATATGTTCAATTCAGTCCGAAGGGTAAATATATTATCAGTCGGACAGATAGCATATATAATCTCAGAAGATTAAATAATTTGAATCTGTTCATTTCTATTGCCTTACCAAAATTCCTTAAATTCTCAGATAATGAAAATAACCTGTTGTATGCCCGTTGTGATACCGTTTTTATTCATGATCTAAAAAAGGATAGCATATGTTTCAGGAAGTATTTTCCAAGTCTTCAAAATGTCATTTTGAATGGTTCAGAAAAAAAGATTTTAATCTATAATTCCAATTCCATTGAAATCATAAACTGGCCTGACAATAAAATAGTGTTCCGGGCTACCTTCGGTGAAGATGATTTTCGTTCATTTGTATTTAGTCCGCAAAATGAAAATATTCTTTCTATCACCAGCGACAATGAAGCTGTGGTATGGAAACCCATTTTGAAAGCAGCAGAAGATTCATCCGGTTATTTTATGATTCTTTCACCCAAACCATCGGTGAAGGATACCATTTTTTTCGGAGAACAATTCCTGAATAAGCCTGAAGAAAAAATTATTGAAGACTATCTTAAAAATAGTTACAAATTCCCGGTTAAGATTGAGAATATCAAAATAAAAGAACGTGACAGCAGCGAGTTTGAAATTGTTTCGGAAATACCACCCTACAGAATTAATCCCCATTCTACCAAAGATATTGAATTAAGGTTTGTTCCCAAAAAGGAAGGAGTAAGATATGCAATCATGCAGGTATCTGCTCCTACGGATACATTTAATACAATACTTATAGGCAATGGGAAAAAACGAAAATTTGAAATTCCTTCAAAAACGATTGATTTTGGAACAATCAAATTATTTACTGAAAAAGATACCCTTGTATCCATATTTAAAAATCTTACAATGGATACTATTTATTTCAAAGCCATAGAAAATTCAGGTCCCGATACTGACCAATTCAAATTATTAACTTATGCTGAAAAGCTTATGGTTCCGCCTGAAAAGGATTTAAATCTGGCCATTAAGTTCGCACCAATGTATAGAGGACGAACAAACGGTCAATTTAAACTAATACTTCAAAATAGCAATGAATATTCGTATATCAGATTGTATGGGGAAGGAAAATCAGCTTCAGAGATTTTTGTTTTCGGGATTTCATTAGACAGCAAAGACAGCCTTCCTTTGGAGGTGAATATTAAGTGTATTGATTTGGAAACCAATAGGGTAGTAGTGGATACAAGTAGTGCGAAAGATGGAAAATTCGGATTTTATGTCAGACCGGACAGGGTAAATGCTATTATTGGGGAAAAGGAAGGATATTTTTCATCAAGCGAAAATTTAGATTTGAGCAACACAGTTCTGGCAGATACAATATATAGAAATATTTTTTTGGCAAAAACTACAGACCAGTCTATGGTAAGGCTCAATAATATCTTTTTTGAATTTGCTAAAGCTGACTTGCTTGAGACCTCATTTGGAGATTTAAACAGGATTTTGATCCTTCTCAGGAACGAAAAGGAAATCAATATCGAAATTCATGGTCACACCGATAATATTGGCAGTGAGGAAAATAACCTGGTTTTAGCAAGAGAAAGAGCAATGTCGGTTAAAAATTTCCTGGTTTCACAGGGAATTGATAAAAATCGGCTCAACATCCAATCTTTCGGTGAATCAAAACCTGTAGCCACAAACGATACAGATGAAGGGAGACAACTTAACAGGAGGGTGGAAATTAAGATTTTAAGTTTTAATAAGCAGGGTTTTTAATTTGACGTATACGATTGAATTCAGGAAATCTAAATAGCAGTTATACCTTTGATGTCAGTATGCATTCCCTCAATTCTTCCACATTTTCAATTACCAAATCAGCTTCCGAAAAATCCGAAGATTTTGTCAACTCGTTTGGGATAATAATGCATTCCAAACCTGCTGCCTTTGCAGCAATCAGACCCCGTCGGGAATCTTCCACAACTAAACACTCCTCTTTGGTGAAATTCGTTTTTTTCCAACCAACCAGGTAGGGTTCAGGATCCGGTTTGTACTTTTGATAGAAATCAGGAGTTATAACAAAATCAAAATTATGAAGAATTCCCGAGTGTGAATGAATGGAATTGAAGTGGTGAGGTTTTGAGCTTGTGACTATCCCCATCAGAAATTTTCCATGAAGCTCATTTAAAACATTTGCTATTCCATCTATTAATAATTCGTTTGTTTCAAGGTAATATGTGTAAAGCCTGTCTCTTTCGGCTCTTTGTTCCTGGATTATTTGCTTATCATAACCCTTTTTCTCAAGCAGATGCCATGGACCTACAGCCTGAATTAACATAAGGTCAATAAACATCTCTTTTGTGAATTCGATACTAAATTTTTGAAGAACTTCTTGAGTAGCTTTGAAGAAATATTTTTCAGTATCCACCAAAACGCCATCATTATCCCAAAGAATTGCTTTTTTATTTTTCAGATTCATGAACAGGTTAAATATTTCGGGACTGAAAAAAATTTAATTGCTGTAAAAATAAACCGGTATATTCTGTTATCTTAAATTTTTTTTTAAGGATATTCCCGCGATTAATAAAGTATTGGCAAGATTTTAGGATCCCCTAAAAGCACACCCGGTTTTGTTGTCCGTATTTCTTTGATTGCATTTTCAATCTGATTCAAGGTACAAGGTGTGGTAGCTATTGAAAATATTGCATATTCTTTGGTGTGCCTGTTATGGCTTACCGTATCAATATTGATCAGTTGATTTCCGATAGAAGTTGTAACGAGTCCGGTAATTCCTGGAATATCAACCGTTTTAAAAACTACAAGATAGGGAAAAACAAAATGTCCTGCATCCATAAATTTATAATTTGATTCCGGAATATGGTTGTTTATCCTGTCTTTATATCTTGCAATAAACACAATATCAGCAACAATTGAGCTGGCAGTCTCAAGAGATCCCGCTCCGGTGCCTACCAGGATATGTCTTCCTGAATATTTGTTTTCAAGTCGCACGGCATTAGTAGCGCCATTTACACTACTAAGAAAATTATCGTATTTCACCATCATGGGCCGGACAGTTGCATAAATTTTGCTGTCAATTTTCTTTCCAAAACAAATCAGCTTAATTTTACAGTTTATTTCTTCTGCAAAATCGATATCTTCCTTTTCAATGTTGGCGACTCCCACCGGAGTAATTTGTTCGATTGAAATATCAATCCCGAAAGCCAGCTTAATGAGTATAATCAGTTTGTGAGATGCATCATATCCGTTAATATCCAATGTAGGATCAGCTTCTGCATATCCACCTTCCTGGGCAAGTTTCAGAGCTTCATTAAAATCCATTTTTTCATTCTGCATCATGGTGAGAATGTAATTACTGGTTCCATTCATTATTCCCGAAACAGATTCGATGCTGTCGCCTGTAAAACTTTCACGGATACTTTTAATGATTGGTATAGCGCCGCATACAGCCGCTTCAAAACCTATACTTGTATTGGATTCTTTAGCTGCTTCAAATATTTTTTTTCCTCTGAGTGCCAGCAACGCTTTATTGGCTGTTACCAGGTGTTTACCAGCTTTGCATATATTAATTGCCGTTTCGTACACAAAATCGTTACTTCCTCCAATGGTTTCCACAATCAGGTCAATATCGGGGTCATGAATTATTTCATGAATATACTTACCTGCTTCTTCACCTGAAAGGTCTTTCCCGTTCCCTGCAAAAAGATTTAAAGGAATTCCGAATCTCTCAGATGCAGCTTTTGGATTTAGTTCTACAATTTTTTTAAGATGCATATCGCCGTTAATCCGTTCATTTAGTTCACGATTCATCTCTGTAATTATTTTGGCAACTCCGCCTCCAATGGTTCCACAGCCAAATATTGCAACATTCATAGGTGTTTTCTTTTTTAAATTTTAATGTAAACAATCGAATATATCATATAGTTGGATTATTTCTGCTTAAATTTTCGTTGGGTGTATTTCAAATGTTTCAAAAATATAGCTTAACAGACGAAATTTTCAGTAAAAAATCTAATTCCATACTACAGCCGCCAAATTACTAAAAAATGTCGAATCTTTCTGGAAAAATAATCCATAGAAAATAAAAGCAAGCTCTTGAGTAAAAAGAATTTAATTCAAAGTAGTAGTACCTTACGAACTATAAACTTATTTCGCCTGTATGCAACAAAATCTGGTAATATCAAGTATATGACTGTAATTTCGATATATTTGAGATACCAAAACTGAATTATCCCAACAGGTGGACAAATTTACTATAGGAGATTTTGTCAAAGAATTGAATAGAGACAGTCGTAAGCTGTTTGAATTCATTTACAAGACATTTTATCCTTCGGTAAAGATATTTATTTTGAAAAATAAGGGCAATGAACAGGATGCTAAGGATGTTTTTCAGGAAGGTGTTATGGCTGTTATTAAAAATGTGGAAGATAAAAAAGCTGATCCTGATTTACCTTTCATTAATTATTTGTACTCCATCTGCCGATACATATGGATGCGGAATTTCCAGACAAAAAATACAATGATTCTAAATGAAGAAGATATCACAGAGAGTTACAGTCTTGATGAAGAGGACATCAATTCCACTGATGAAAGTATTGAGTCCGGGATTTACCAAAACAACTTTACCAAGCTGGGTAAGAAATGCCAGGATTTGTTAAAACTTACACTCGAAAAGATACCGGCAAAAGAAATTGCCAAAAAATTTGGATTTAAAAGCGAAGGTTTTGTATTTAAAAGAAAACATCAATGCAAGGAGCAACTCATGCGATTGATAAAAGAAGATCCGGAATACCAAAGCTATATGAACAACAAGAAAAAATGAACTACAGGAGGCTACAAATCAGTTATTGATTTGTTGTAAAAGGTCATAGATTTTTACGACCTCCATTCCGTGTTTATTCGTCTTGTACCACAAATACTCCTGTTATTGCGTTCATCTGGTAATTCCAACCAGGCAGCAATTTACAAAAATTTTCGAAAGGACAATGACAGGTTATAATGCCTTTGGGGTATTGAATTGGCAAGAAGTGTTGAAAGAAGGCGGGATGTATGTCAAGCGTTTAGCAAACATGCGCCATTGGGAGTTAATGGAAAAATTATCCATCCTTTACTCAAAAATCCTTCTTTAATAAATTGTATTTCCATATTAGTATGAAAGTCTCAATTGCCCAACCAGGCGGGCTTTTGTGCAATCCCGCAATTGCGGGATTGGGTCTCGTTTCTCGACCACACAAAGCCTTATTTATTAGCAGCAGTTTATTTCATTCCTGTCAGCACTTTTTCTAATATTAAATTAAATTCAGTCGGTTTTTCTATCATTGGATAATGTCCGGTTGCAGAGATAGTCTCTACTTGAAAACTATTTTTACAATGGTTTTTCAGTCCGGATTCGTTTGTTGGAAAACCGTCATTATTTATTAAATACAACTTGTAATTAAGCTGTTCTAATCTTTGTGCATCGGTAGATGCGTATTGCATTTGGTTCATACATGTCCCATAGCCAATAACGGAATCGCTATTTGCAAAATCAGTTTTTACTCTGTCTTTCACGTCCTTTGAAGTTGTTGGGTGAAAAAGCATCCTATCTGCATACACAGGCGCTGAATTTTTAAAATCCTTTTCAAGCATTAAAAAAAAGTCGGTCATTTGTTTCATTTGTTCTGGTGTAAATGCAACGTCAATGATTTTGAAATTGTCAACACCTACAACGCCTACTATTTTTGGATTGTTGGTTAATGCTGTTTGTAACATAATTTCGCCTGCCATAGAATGTCCAATGATTACAACATTTTTAAGGTTCATCGTATCAATAAATGCTGTTACATCATTGGCATATTCTTCAATTGTCCAGTTGGTTCTTTCGGCCTTGGATTTGCCAAAGCCCGGCAGGTCAATTGCGAAAACATTGTAAGTTTTAGAAAAATAATCAACTTGATTCTTCCAATACATTCCGTCAATGCACCATCCATGTAAAAAGAGAAGTGTTGTGTCGCCTTGTCCTTGTTGAAAATAATTGATTTCAACTTTTTTTTCTCTGATTGTGATTTGTTTAGCTGTCATACTTTTTGGTGTTTGTGCCTTGCTTGCATTCGATAAGAGTGAAGCTATGACGATTAATAAAATTGCTTTTTTATTCATCTGATTAATTTTTATTTTTCAATGGTCAGATGGAACCGTCCCGATGTTTCGGGACTTGTTTCATTTTTGTTTGAATTTAAAGCAAAGATAAAAGGCACATAGGACAGCCCTATGTCAGGGGTTCAAATAATCTTTTAGAACGTTCTTCTATATAGTTTTCAATACTGAAAGAAGTGTCGGGTTTGAAATGAGTTTGCTCTAATTTAAGTTCTTTTATTCTGTCAAGGCGAAACTCTCTTATTTCTTGTCGTAACTCACAAAAGGCAATAGTTGTCCAAACAGCGCCACTAAAATAAACTGCATAAGGTTGGATTGTTCGTTCTGTTAGTTGCTCTTCTCCTCTTGACTGATATTTTATTTTCAGTTTTTCGTTTTCTGTGATTGAATGCTGGATTGTGTCTAAATACAAACTTGTCGGGGCCCAAGGTTTTTGAAATCCGATTCTTGAATTTAAAAATTCCAATTTGTCTTTATCATTGAGTGATAAAACTGCTTTTATTTTTAAAAGTGCAGATTCGTAATTTTGTTTAAGAGAATCTTCGGTATGATAGTTTAAAATTTTACTGGTTGTTACCAAAGCTCTTGCTTCTTCCATTGTGAACATTACAGGTGGCAACCGATAACCTTCAACTAAAAAATAACCCTTTCCTTCTTCTTCGCCAATTGGAACACCTGCAAGTCTTAATGTTTGAATGTCGTAAGCCTTCTGTAAAGTACATCTTGCATGATACAGCTCAGTGAATTAGCTTTGCGACAAACACAAAATTATGACACAGGTTGAAAGACAAGCAAGAAAGGAAGAGATGTTTTCAAAAATCGAACAATGCCATCAAAGTGGTTTAAATAAAAAGATGTTTTGTCAGCAAAATGGAATTGCTCCATCGCTTTTCTATTATTGGTTAAAAAAATACAGAGAAAATAAGGAAGATATATCAGGATTTGTCCCGATAAAAGTCAGGGGACAGATAAAATTTACTGACCCTGCCATCGAGGTGCAATATCCCAACGGGGTATGTTTAAGACTGACCGGCTCTGCAAGCGGACAAATGCTCCGGATGCTGGTTAACCTGGTTTGATGGTATGTTTTCATTAACCTCTTCATTAAGGTATTATCTATATTCCGGCGTTACCGACATGCGCAAAAGCTTTGACAGTTTATGCGGACTGATACAAATATACATGGGATATAACCCTACTTCCGGAGAAGTGTTTATTTTTATTAACCGGCGGCGCAACAAGATAAAACTGTTACACTGGGAACATGGTGGTTTTGTTTTGTATTATAAGCGTCTGGAATCCGGCACACTTGAACTGCCCCTGATGGACGGAAAAACAAATTCCTGCCAGTTAAGCTGGCCGACATTGGTTATGATGATAGAAGGTATTTCCATTGAAAAAGTTACTATGCGCAAGCGGTTTTTTATCAACAATCAGTGAAAATAATCTTGATAAAAACCATTGAAAATATTAGGGTTACAGGCAATATTTTGACATCTTTGTGACATGCAAAACGGGCAGTCCAAATACCAGGAAAAAGACTTTGAAATATTGGTAGAAGAAAATAAAAATCTTTCTGGGAAAATCACCATTCTTCAGTCAGAACTTCTGTATTACAAGCAGGAACTGGACAAGCTTAAACGAATGATATTCGGCAGCAAGAGCGAGCGGTACATACCTGTTAATGATGGCCAGTTAGCCCTTGGCTTAGAAAGCGAAACTGTTGAGCAGAAACAAATTGAGACAGAACAAGTTACTTATACCCGTCAGAAGCCACAGAAAGAATCAAAAATCAATCATTTCAGGGCTCCCATTCCAGCTCATCTGCCCCGGGAGGAACACGTTATTATGCCTGAAGGCGACTTGAGTGAGGCAAAAAAGATCGGGGAAGAGAGTACTGAAATATTGGAATACAGACCTGGTAAACTTTATGTAAAAAAATATATCCGTTATAAATATGTATTACCGGCAGATGGGGGAATTGTAATCGGAGAACTTCCTTCGCTGCCTATACCTAAAGGCAATGCAGGTCCCGGTCTGTTAGCACATCTTACCATAAATAAGTTTGTTGATCATCTTCCATTTTATCGCCAGGCACAAATGTTAAAGCGTGAAGGTATAGAAATAGCAGAATCAACCATCAATGGATGGTTCACTGCAACTTGTGACCTTATCGAACCGCTTTATGACAAACTCAGGGAGAAAATAACCAGTGCAGACTACCTGATGGTAGATGAAACGCCAATAAAAGTACTTACCAAAGATAAACCGGGTTCTACACATAAAGGTTATCATTGGGTTTATTACTCACCGCTTGACAAGCTGGTATTTTTTGACTATCAGAAAGGCCGGGGCAGAGATGGCCCAATGGCATTTCTTAAAGATTATAAAGGGGCAATACAAAGTGATGGTTATTCAGCATATGATGTTTTTGATAAGCAAAAAGATATAGTATTGCTTGCCTGTATGGCCCATGCACGAAGAAAGTTTGACGAGGCGCTTAAAAATGATCCGGAAGGGGCCGATTATGTTCTCTCACAGATGCAGAAGTTATATGATGTGGAGCGCCAGGCCAGGGAACTGAAATTTAACTTTGATAAGCGAGAGTCCTTACGCATTGAAAAATCATTGGCAGTGTTAAACGAGTTGGAAGCCTGGATGAAAAAAAGAAGCATTGAAGTGTTGCCTAAGAGTTCAATGGGTGAAGCCCTATCTTATACATTAGGATTGTGGAACCGGTTGATCAGGTATCTTGATGACGGCAGGTATGAAATTGATAATAACCTGGTAGAAAACAGCATCAGACCGGTAGCGCTGGGACGAAAAAATTATCTTTTTGCCGGGTCACACGAAGGGGCTAAAAGAGCAGCCATAATGTATTCCTTTTTAGGCACATGTAAAAAGAATGGTGTTAATCCTTTAACCTGGCTCACCGATGTTCTTACCCGTATTCCAGATCATAAAGCCAATCGTCTGGAAGAATTGCTCCCTAACATATGGCTGGGAAATAAATCCATCTTATAAGATTATTTTTGAAGTATCAAACATGTACTTCCCAGAACGGATACTGAATGTCTCTGTAAATGGTCCTGTTTGTAACTTCAAATCGTTTAGCTATTTCACGAGCAGTAGTCAGTCGTTTAGATTGAAGTTGTATGAGTATGCTTGTTAGTCTGTCAAGTCTGTTCATTGTATGTTTAGTGTTTTGTTAAATTGCTGCTAACATCCAAATATACTTACCTTTTTCTCTTAAAGTCCCTATATTTCACATATAGCTTTAGCTATTGATTTATTGTATAGGGTCATAGAATTTTACGACCTCCATTCCGTTTGTATTTTTCATCTTGTACTACAAATATTCCTGTGTTTTTATCTGCCTGCATCGCCGGTTTTAGGCAGGTTATTGTGTTCATCCGGTTATTCCAACCAGTAAGCAATTTACAAAAATTTTCGAAAGGACAATGACAGGTTATAAGGCTTATAACTTTTGTTGTATAGGTGTGGAATTTTCATTGGTAAGAGGGGCTGAATGAAGGCAGGAGATAATAAAGCCTCAAGTTACAAACTTGCGGAAGGGGTAGGGGAACCGCCCAGTACGAGACCGGACGCTGGGTGGTGTGAGAGCTTTTCCGCTAGACTAAAAGTCTGGCGGCTGGTTACTCAATTAGCGGACGTTATTTTTTCTGTCATAATTTATTATTATTCAGCATCAACACTAATCATCCAATTTAATAATAATACCAAAATCACCTACAATATAGCTTGTATTAGTATTAAGATTAAAAATAGAATTTAATGACTTATCCGTTCCACTTGGTATTTGAGACCAATTAACCCCTCCATTTAGCGTTTTTAAAATTATTCCTCCTATACCAACTGCAAAACCAATACTTGAATTTATGAAATATACAGAAGTCAACATGTTATAATTCCCGTTTAAAACAATTGTCCAGGTTTTACCACTATCTGAAGTTTTTAAAATTGTTCCTATATCCCCAGAACCACCTGCAGCATAACCAATACTATCATTAACAAAATAAACAGAATTTAATTGAGATGTGAAAGTTGTATTTAAATAAGAATCTTGTATCCAAGATTGACCTCCATTATTAATGCCTGGAATTACTTTTCTTAAAATCAGTCCATTGTTTCCAACAGAAATACCAATATTGGAATTGAATAGGCAAACTGAATTTAGTGTAGTATATATATTGTTTGCTCCAATTGGTATTTTTGTCCAAGAGTCACCTGCATCAGTTGTTTCAATTAAAGTTCCTGCATTTCCAACTGCATAACCTGTATCAGCACTGATAAAACTAATCGAGTGTAAATCATAGATCGTGCCACTTTGTAAGGCATTCCAGGTAGCACCAGCATCAATGGTTTTTATTATTGTTCCTGCCCATCCTACTGCATATCCAATATTTGAATTTACAAAGTAAATAGAAGTTAAAACAGTAGTAAACTGATCATTTACACTAAATGGTATTTCAATCCATGTGCTACCTCCATCGCTGGTTTTTAAAATAATCCCTTTGTTATCAGCATTTGCTTTTATTCCAACTGCATAACCAACCTTATTATTAGTAAAATATATAGAATTTAAATGACTTGTTGTACCAGATTTTAGTAATTGAACATTTGTATTCGACTCTTCCTTTTTGCAGCTATAAAAAGAAACAAATAAAATAATTGCTAATATAAATTTGCTTTTTTTCATATCCTTTGTATTCGTATGTTAATTAAATCATTTTACTCAAATTTAAATCACTAAAACATATCATCCCAACTAATCAAAATATTACAATATGGGAATTGTCATTTTAAATTACAAATATATCAAATCCTATTAGCTTCCATTTTAATATATTGTAATAATCATGCGGACTTCATAATGTCCGCCAACGGTTGTTGTAAGCTCTTGAAAAAGTCAAAAAATACAAATAAACTTTTAAAGAAGCAAAACAACAAGTGTGTATTTTTACTCCCTTTGGTCGTGAGAACGCTTTCGCTAAGTTCCAGAGGGTGAAAGTCTCCCGGATCAAGTTCGGGACAGGCTCTTACACACTGGGGTAACGCCCGGAAGTGTTAGTAAGCCGCAAAGCCTGTCCCGTACCGAAGGTCGGGGGTGGTTTGTCGCGAGGCATGCACTGAAGGAAGCGGGACTACAAAATCCGGTACTGATACTTCGACAAGCTCAGTATAAACCAAGCAGGAACGGCATATGAGGCTGGGAGATGGGGATAAGCAAGCATCCCGATGATGAGTTTTGTTAATTTTGACTTGCAAAATTTTACAAACTCAATATCGGGACTGAAGGAATTGGAGGAAGGAACCGAACGCAGTGAGTTCATGAACACCATTAAAATTAATTTTATTGTGAATAAAATGCTCTTACTGCGCCTTCGCGTAGCCGCTTCGGCGGAGCAAGGCCGGGGGAGGTCTTGGATTAGATTCGGTATTTCTATAAACCAAGAAGTCAGCAGAAGCCATAGTAGCTGGCGGAACTTAGCTCCAGCGATCTCACAACCGCAGGGAGTAAACGAGCCGTCATAGAGAGACGGAGGTCTCACAGAGCCAGTGAAGGGCTGAACAACCTGCCCCGTAACATTTGGTCGGGGTTGCATCGTTCCAATACATACTGGAGGTCTATATGTTTGAGTTTACTAGCCTCTTGTAAAGGGAACAAAGGTATAACCGGTGAAAAGAGCGGTTATGCTGATATGCGATGAACCGCCGTTTACAGCCTGTCCCGGGTATTCTCTCGGGAAGACCCGGGAGTTTACCCTGACGGAGGAAGGGTACGGTGGTGTGAGAGGTTCTCCGATAGGCTATCAGCCTATCGGCTGCCTCGATTAGCGGTTCGCCCTTATTTTTCGGTCTTTGTTAGCCAATCTATTGCATTTAATTTTTTTATTCCGTTATATGTACCTATGTCGTAGTCCATTGTGATTAAAAGTTTTTCGTGATGGTCTGCAATACTGTCAAATGGCGCTAACTCACGTTCTAAAGTTGTTGCTGTTTCTACTGTTTGCGAAACTTGTATGTATTGTGTAAAACCTTCGTTGTTGCGAACAACAAAATCAACTTCTAAATTGTTAGTTTTTCCTATCCATACTTGGTTGTTTCTGCGTTTTAGCTCAAGATAAATTATATTTTCAAGTAAATGTCCTGCATCGCTTGCCAATTCTTTTCCAAGTAATGCGTTGCGAAAACCCAAATCCACCAAATAGTATTTTTCTTGCGTTGCCAAATGTTGTTTGCCTTTGATGTCATAACGGTTTACTTTGTAAAATAAATAGGCTTCAACCAAAGTGTCAATGTACTTTGACACCGTTTTATTGTCAATTTTCTTTTTTTTTGTCGTTAAAACTTTGGCAATGTTTCCTGCTGAAACTCTTGAACCAACAGAATCTATTAAGAAGCTTACAACTTCCTGATATGATTCTTCGGCATAAATAGTATAGCGTTTAGAAATATCGTTGTCGTAAATGTTTTTGAAAACCGTTTGCAAATATTCATTTGCAAAATGATTTCCGTCCACTGAAAGTCGTACAGCTTCAGGAAAACCACCTGTACGCACAAATTCAGCAAAAGCGCGGTCAGGGTTTGTAGTTTTGTCTGTGAACTCTATATATTCAGCAAATGAAAAAGGCAATACATTTATTTCATAAGCTCTGCCTGTGAGCAATGTTGCCAATTCACTTGATAATAAAAATGCGTTTGAACCTGTAACGTACAAATCTATGTTTGGATGAACGTACAAGCCTTCCAACAGTTTTTCAAATTCGGGAACGTTTTGCACTTCGTCTATAAAAACATAATTGGTTACGTTCTTTTTGAGATGCTTAATGATGTAATCATAAATCTCTTTCCAATTTTTTTCTGCTAAAAATCGAAATTCGGGCATATCCATATTGATAGCTAAAATGGAAACTTTGCGGTTTTCTTTACGCAATAAGTCTTGAAATTGTGTCATTAAAGTTGATTTTCCACAACGCCTAACACCTGTGGCAACCTTAATTAAATTCTTATCTTTAAGAACACTAAGTGTATCTAAGTATCGTTTACGTTCTATTATTTTCATAACTTAAAGATACGTAAATTCCTAAAACTATTTCAAAATAAAAATATTTAGGAATTTCATAATACACATTTTGGTCAATTTCAGTTTATTGCATTTTTAAAATCATAGTCTTTGTAAACTAAATTTTGTCTGTTCAATGTCATTTGTTCTTGTCTTGCAGTGTCGTTATAGGGTGACCGATAAACATCTCCATAAGCATCGTTGTGCTTATCATTGTTATAACATAATCAATTTGTGGTTATAACTATCTGATGTATCCACCTTTGTAAAACTACGGCATACAAGCCGGTTACATCATGATTTTTTTCACAAAAGGTTAGTGTATTGTATTGTGTCATATTTTCGATTGTTTTTGGTGGTATGTTATAACAAAACTTGAATTTTCTTCATATAATTATGCGGTTCTTCATCATTTTTTTTCAACCATTGTGTTGCTTTAAAAGCAGACTGCAAATTACAAAATATTTCTCAGCCAGTGAGCGGGAAGGAGGAAAAATGCAGATGAATAAAATACGCACGCGTTACACTGCGTTAAACGCGCGCTATTGGGGTGGATTAACAATTTCCGGTTAGCTAGCATGTATAATAAGCTCAACGAACTGGATGGCTGGCTTCGCAACCGACTCCGTCACTGTATCTGGCACCAATGGAAGAACCCCGAGCGTAAACGGAAGAACCTTATAAGACTTGGTGTAAATCCTGATAAAGCTTATGCTTGGAGCAGAATTAGAATGGGGGGATGGGCTGTCGCCCAAAGCCCTATTCTGGGGACTACGATCACCATTAACCGTCTGATGAAGCGTAATTACGAATCATTGGTCTCTTGGTACATCAAAGTATCCCCACTGTATCATGACCCTATGTTATTTTCCATTGTTTGATGAACCGCCGTATACAGCCTGTCCCGGGTATTCTCTCGGGAAGACCCGGGAGTTTACCCTGACGAAGGAAGGGTACGGTGGTGTGAGAGGTTCTCCGATAGGCTTTTGCCTATCGGCTGCCTACTCATATCTTTGAAAAATATTAATTTATTAGTTTTAACCTTAAATAATAATTTATACTAAAGGAGATTTAAAATCCTGTCTACTAAACCCGTTTAATGCGAGGTTGTAATCGAGAAAATTTCTCCTTTAGTTTTCTTCCTGAGTTTGAACAGTACTTAAAGATATATCATAGTTGATATAATCTTGAATAATACATGAGTAAAGACGGAAGAAGAATTACTAATAAAAAAAATTATGAATAGATTACTTAAGTATTCGGTTGGGACTGATGTTTCAAAAGACAAATTTGATGTCTGTATATCAGTAATAGATGATTTACAACAGGTAACTATTAAGGCTTCAAGAGCCTTTAAAAACAATCCGGAAGGATTTGAAGATTTTCATACATGGGTAAAACGACATTACAAACAAGGTTTGCCGATTTCTTATATTATGGAAGCTACTGGGGTATATTATGAGAAATTAGCTAATTACTTGTTCAATAACAAATGCTATGTAAGTATTGTGTTGCCCGGCAAATCCAAACACTATTTAAAAAGCATTGGATTGAAAACGAAGAATGATAAAATAGATGCAAAAGGATTATCCCGCATGGGCGCAGAGCAGAGATTAGAACAATGGAGACCCTATTCAAAATCAATCTACAGACTTCGTTCATTAACAAGACAGAATGAAAATCTTAACAAACAAAAAACCATATATGCCAATCAATTGCATTCAATTGAACATAGTGGTTATGTGAATAAAACCGTTGTAAAGCAAATTAAACAATTTGTTAATTTAATAGATAAACAATTAGCAGAAGTTTCCCAGGAAATAGAAAAAACGATAAACCAAGATATTGAAATAAGGGATAAAGTCAAAAAAATCTGCAAGGTAAAGGGACTTGGTGTGTTGACAGTAGCAACTGTTATAGCAGAAACAAATGGTTTTGTTTTATTTAAAAATCAAAGGCAATTAGTTAGTTATGCAGGTTATGATGTTATTGAAAATGCATCAGGAAATCATATTGGTAAAACCAAAATATCTAAAAAGGGTAATAGTCATATTCGAAGAATTCTTCATATGCCAGCATTTAGCGTTGTTAAATATGAGCAGCATTATAAAGGACTATATGAAAGAGTTTTTGATAAGACAAAAATTAAAATGAAGGGATATGTAGCTGTGCAAAGGAAAATATTGATATTAATATTCACTCTTTGGAGAAATGATTCGGAATATAATCCAAATTGTAATAAATCTTCCGGGAATGATGAACCTAAGCTCCTCTTTTCGCTCGGCTTTGAAAAAGCCGCACAAAAGATAGTCCCAGAACAATGTTCCAGGACTACACAAGATGAACTTCCGTGCAACGAATCGCCTGAAGTCCTCTTTTCGCTGGTATAAAATTATTAAATATTTATTTAAAAAAAATTGGATTTTAAGACAGTACCTCGATTGGCGTGTCGTTTTTTATTTAATTAGTTCTTTTATTTCTCCAGTTTGGTTGTCAACTATCACCTTTTCAACTTTTTTACTTTTGTAATTCTTAGATATGAATTCTATCTGCTTTTGATTCACAAGAATAGTATCAAAGCTGTTAAATGAATACTTCTCATTATCATACAAATTAAAATGTCTCCAAACGTAATTACCTGTTCTCAAATCAATTTTCCCAACGAATCCAATGGCAGTGACATATGCAAATTGACCGTTAATAACTGGTTGTCCTAAATTGAAACCCTGAATTTGCTCTATATACTCAGATTTCCAGGGGTTTTTGGAAATTTTTTGAATCCAACTTGTTGCTCCTTCTTGGTCGGTATCAGTAAAGAATAAGAAATAATATTTATCATCTTCGTACAAATACGCTCTAACAACAGTCAAATCTGTCTTTAAGTGAATTGTGTCGTTGTTGGTTGTTTTAAAAAGTCCAAAAGGGGTAATTAGAAAATATTTATTGTCTGTTCTTAAGACGAGAGTGTCTTCTGTTGGCCTCTCTGGGTCCTTAAACTTAAATTTTTTTGCAGCAATAATATTTTTTTCACTTACAGAGGAAGCTTTTTGGATACTTGAATCCTGAACACGAGTCGGCATTGAATTAATATCATTGTTTTTAACTCTTCCGTTTTTACAACCAATAAGGAGAATTGTCAATATGTAAATTAATTTCTTCATATTAAATATCTTGGACGGGTTAAAATGCACGCCAACATCTCCATAAGCATAGTTGTGCTTATCATTGTTATAGCATAATCAATTTGTGGTTATAACTATCTGATGTATCCACCTTTGTAAAACTACGGCGGACAAGCCGGTTACATCATGATTTTTTTCACCAAAGGTTAGTGTATTGTATTGTGTCATATTTTCGATTGTTTTTGGCGATATGTTGTAACAAAACCTGAATTTTCTTCATATAATTATGCGGTTCTTCATCTTTTTTGTTCAACCATTGTGTTGCTTTAAAAGCAGACTGCAAATTACAAAATATTTTCCAGCCACAGATCAGGAAGGGGGAAAAATGCAGGTGAATAAAATACGCACGCGTTACACTGCGTTAAACGCGCGCTATTGGGGGTTTAGGGGTGCAACTCCCCTTTACCTACTCGACTTTTTTTATTTTTGAGTTTCTATCGTCAAATATAATCAATCTTTTCAATCGAAGTGCTGCCCTATCATGGTGCGGTTGGGTGGGATGGGCTGGCAGGCTCTTTTGCAGCCTTTGGTTTTCAAGCGTTGGCTGGTGGGGGCTGCAAATGTGCCTGACGGCGAAGGGATGGGAGCGGTGGTTTGGACGGTCACTCTTTGTATTTTGACCTACTTGTCAAGGTTTAGCGAATTATCTATATAGAAATTTTTATTCAATCCTGTTTCTTATTTCTTTCAATAATCCGTTTTTGTTTAACGTTATTGAGACGGTTTTCATTCTTAAATAGGCTTCACTCATATAAGTATATCCGTTGTATGGCCCAACTTTACCCCAAGAGTTTTTAATAATATAAAACTTCTTTCCTTCTTTGTTTTTTGCCAATCCAATTATGTGCATTAAATGGTCGTCTGTAGTTTTTAGCCGTTCGAATGCGATTTGTCTTGTTTGCTGGTCAATATCAATCTCAGATGCATCAATCTCAAATGTTGTTTTTCCATCTTTGTCTTTTTGAGGCAACATTGCAAGACCCTTTTTCTTTGTTGAAAATGTTGGTTCCGATACATCGCCGTCCCAAACAATAGTGAAGCCTTTTAATAAGGCTGTGTCAATTATTTGAACTAACTCGTTGATTGGAATATTATAGAATGAACCATTTGAATAATTGTCGGGTACTTCAAGCACAAACTTGGTATTAAAAGGATGATGGGTAAATGATGTCATTGAAACATAATCAGCGGTGTTTATGCCAAGCGATTTAGAAAATGACAATGGGGAATGTGTTTTACCTTTAATTTCAAATTGGTTCGGTATATTCCCTAAATAGCTTTCGAGTAAAGCCCGATAATGTTTCTGCCAATCTTCACTGGGATTTTTGTTTTTCATTAACGTATTAAGAAATCCTTCTAAAATATCTTGCATTTCGAAATAATCATTGACCGAATCTTTAAGATAAACACCTTTATAGTTTTCGTTGGGAACAATGCCTTTGTCTTTAATAATTCGCAGGGCATCATGCGCCAAACCTCCTGTGGTAAAACTCGTTTTTCCCTGGCGCAAAAAATAATTCTGAGCCTTGTCTATATAAGCGTAATATACCAAAAACGCCTCGGATAAATTATATTCACCTTTATTTAACCGAAGTAATTCCGATTCAAAAAATGAACATGTTGCGTAACTCCAGCATGAGCCAGTTTCTTCTTGGTCTTTTACCGATGTAGCGGGATTTTTGATAATAATTGTAAACTCATATTCTTGTGAGAAAGAGTTTATTGCAATAAAAAACGGCAGAAGAAAACAAATTAGCCTCATATTAAATATTTAGTTTGCTGATAGTTTTTCGTAAATTCTCAGAAGGCAATGAAGCCCTTGCATTGACTATAATACCATTGGGGTCGATTAATATATAAATGGGCACACCAGAATCTTTCAAGTAGTCGGTTCTGAATTGTGACTTCCATCCTTTTTCAATACGGTATTGTCCATCTTTTAACCCTTGTTTTGATAGCCTCGCCTTCCATGCTGGTTCATCGGAAAGACAGGCTGCAACAATTTCGATATTTTTGCCTTGCAATTCGAGTTTTATTTTTTCCAAAATAGGCGCTTCCCTCAAACAAGGGGCGCACGTTGTTGACCAAACATCAATTAATAAATATTTTCCGACAAAATCTTTCAAGGATTTCTTTTCGCCATTTAAGCCGAGTAGTTCAAAGTCGGGAGCTTTGTTCCCTTTTAACAAAGGTTTAAGGTTGTTATAATTTTCTTTAATTGCAGATACATAATCCTTATTTGTGCAACTATTCTCAAATCTTATAAATATTGAATCGTTAACCTTTAAACTACTGGTTTGTACACGCATTATTTCTTTTAAAACTTCATCTTTAATTTTATGATTTACAAAAGAATTATCTATTAAATCAAGTATTAAAGTTGTTTCGAACAGTTCGTCCGCAGCATTACTTTTTTTGGCCGATTGCATATAAATATAAGATGTTAGAAAATATTTATATTCATCAAATTGAAAGAGGGTAGTGTCGTTTAAGTTTATCGTATTTAAATAATCGTAAAAAGTATTCGGCATGTCAGGCAGTTTGCCTGTATGTACCTTGTGGTTCTTCGCATAATCGTTCAAATCGCCATACATTAAGTATTTTATTCTTGATTTCTCGAGGCTAATGAAATCTTTGTTTAAATCCGGGTGTGTTTTTTGAAGTTTATATAATGGTTGTTCCCATATCTCAATCCAATTATTAACGGATGTTAAATATCTGTTTGGCTCTTGGCTGTAATAAGCTTTTTCATCTACTGTATCTGAAACAGTATTTTGATATTTATTCCAATCTAAATAATAGTTATTGATTATGGCACTTTGACCTCCTTTATAGACCAGTTTATCGCTACCAATTATAAAGAGGCTATCGTTTGGCAATAAGAATATTTTTTGATTAGGCTCAGTTAAGTAACCAAATCTAGGTGTTGTGCATTGTACGACATACCTGAAATATCCTTTAGAATCAGCCGTAGTTATTTGTTTCTTTCCATCTATGACTAATGTGATTTTTTTTGAATTGAAATCAGGAAGCTGTCCCGAAATAATAGTTTCGCCCTGTTTCTGACCAAAGGATATTGCCGTTGTAAGAATCAATGCGCTAATAATTGAAAGTTTTCTATTCATTTTGGTATTCCGTATTGTTTAAACTAAAGAGCATTTAATGTTTCCCTTTTTTAGCAAATTAAACAACAAAATACAAATGCATTCCTGAAATTCATCAGAATTTTACTGGTGTGTACTAAAACTATGGATGAAATGTATGCTATTTTAAGAATTAAACCATTTTCTGAACGAAGGAGTGTTTCTTCTGCTTATTATAATTGGAAATGAAATTTCAGGAAGTTCAGTAGTTACAACTTTTAATCGATTGTTGGGTAAGCTTACTATTTCTTTAACACTCGATTTCCTCAATATAATCTGTCTATTTGCTTTAAAAAACTCTCTTCCGTTTAACAACTTAAATATCTTTTCTAAAGACAAATCTAAAATATAGCTGTTCATTTTATCAGTAATTGCATAGACAAGTTTGCTCTCTGAAAAAAAACATAAAACTTCATTCTCATTTATTATGACTTTGCGAGTTCCTAACCGTGCGATAAAGGTTTGATTTGTTAACTTATCATTAATACTAATTACGTGTCGGTTTTCATAGATAAAAAAAAGTAATAAATAAGTAAGCTGGATTATTATGGCCAATAAAAAACAAATAATCAAATCGTAATCAAAATAGCCATATAATCTATGGTCTTTGATAATGGCCATATCTAACGGATAAATCAAAAATTGAATTACTGTAAAAACCAGAAGGACAACAAATGTTCCACCGAATAACTGAATCAATAGGCGCTTTTTTAATGATTTGGCCCAAGTGATTTTTTTATTAAGTAATTTTATATAAAGCAAAAAAATCTCCCACGTTACAGACACTTGGACAAAGAGTGTAAAAAAATAGTATAGGTGAACTAAGTTGAATTTTATTCTTGAGTAAGTCAAATAAAAAATTAGTATCGAAGAACATATTATTCCGCAAACTTTTACGATAGTGTTTATCTTTTTAATAAAATCCATACTTTAGTATATCAAAGATGCCTTTAGCAAATATAATTTTATTTGTCAAATTTGCAGTAGCTTATCAACGAAGCAGGTGCGGTGGCAAGAAAGCAAGTGTTTGGCAGCGAAGCGAGGCTTGCAGGGAAGGGCTGCCAAACTTTTGCTTTGTGCGGTTGGGTATTTGTTTTTTTCTTTTCAATCATGTTGTAAACTATCACCGGAGCATTTTTTTAGCTTGCCGCTAAACATCTCCATAAGCATCGTTGTGCTTATCATTGTTACAGCATAATCAATTTGTCGTTAGAACTATCTGATGTATCCACCTTTGTAAAACTAGGGCGGACAAGCCGGTTACATCATGATTTTTTTCACAGAAGGTTAGTGTATTGTATTGTGTCATATTTTCGATTGTTTTTGGTGATATTTTACAACAGAACCTGAATTTTCTTTATATGATAAGGTGGTTCTTCATCTTTTTTGTGCAACAATTGTGTTGCTTTAAAAGCAGACTGCAAATTACAAAATATTTCTCAGCCAGCGATCGGGAAGGAGGAAAAATGCAGATAAATAAAATGAGCACTCGTTACACTGCGTTAAACGCGCGCTATTGGGGGTTACACTGCGTTAAACGCGCGCTATTGGGGGTTACACTGCGTTAAACACGAGCTATTGGGGGGGGGTCTCGTTCCTCGACCACACGAAGCCTTATTTATTGTTCACAGTTTTTATAGACCTCGTAATACTTCATCCATCTCTTTAAGATATTTACTTAATAATCTTTCATCAATAATAGGGTTTCCTTGATGAACAATTTTATTCCGAATATTCATTAGTTCATTTATTTTATTCTTATATGGAAGCTTAATTTTAATACTATTGCGCTCAATTATACAAGTTCTTATCTCCATTCGTTTTTCAGCTGAATATTTACTTTTATGTTTTGAAATATATCTTAAAACTTCTTTCTCTATCTCTTTCCATTTAGATATAAAAATAGCACTGGTTTCATTTGTATTAATAACAGTATTCTCAAGTAAATCATTTTTATTTTCTTTGGGAACAACTACTTTATCTATCTTATTCAGAGCCTCATCCAAAATTTTATTAATTACTTGAGTCAACTCTACTAATTCATTTAAATCGCTTTGAGTAAAAATATTATTGTGTGCAATCAAACATCTTAATTCATATAGTCTATTCCAGCGCTTTATAAAGAATTTATCCTCACAATCAACAATAAAAGAAAAATAACGTTCCCAATTAGATTTTGGAACATAATCATGAATATCTGAATGTGATTTAACTTCAAAAGATTTATTCTTTATCTTATCGAATAACTCATCAATAGATTTATTTGAATATGCTTTAAAAAGAAAATCGGACAAATCTATAAAGTCTGTATTATGCAGTATATTGGCATATGAAGTTTTTTCCTTTTTCCTATCGCTGATAATTTGTTTAATATCTTTTGGTAGATTTTCATTACTCCAACTTAAACCTACATTAGTTACCATAAATTTTGTTATCAACTTTCTAAGTAAGTTCTCAGTCCAGTTTATAATAGGATATGCCTCTGTTGCATATTTTATTGATAAGTCATCCCATAGGGTATTAATTGAAAGGCTAACCTTATAAAGTATTTCCCTTACTAATCGCAATAGTTTCTCATAAACTTGAATATTAATATCATTATCAATGAAAATGGTTAGATTAAAGATATTTTGATTCTGCTCTACTATCTTATTCAAGCTCAATTTGTAATTGAATTTTTTTTGAGAAAACAAAATGGTCTTTTCATCTACTGAAATTTTTGAATTTATACTTAATAAATTCTTAAAACCATTGACTGACTCGCAAAGGCCACTCTGTGTATCGACTACTATTTGAAATTCTGTTTTCATTTAAAGTTCGCTAATAAGCATCAATTTACAGTAAAACCAAAATTGTGCACAACATCTAAATATAGCTTTAGTTATTGATTTGTTGTAAACTGTTTATGTAATTCTACGACCTCAATACCATTATTATTTTTCGTCTTGTACCTCAAATTCTCCTGTTATTGTGTTCATCTGGTTATTCCAAACAGGAAGCAATTTACAAAAATTTTCGAAATGACAATGACAGGTTACAATGCCTGTGGGGTTTCGAATTGGCAAATGGCGTATGTCACGCATTAAGTAAACGCGCGCCATTGGGGGATTATTTTGCTTACACAACGGCCGCTGTTGCAATCTGCTTAACAGTATTAATAATTCGGATTGCAAATCCGAATTAGCGGGGGTAATTCTAAATCTGCCCAGCTTTCGTAAGTTTTAGAAATATTCTTTTTTAAGTTTTGAACATTTATATTATCCGATTCTACAGTCTTATAATATTGATAAAAATTATTATAGCTTGTTTTTAATCCTAAGTTTAAGTCAAATCCATTTCCAAGAATATAGAGTATTTGCATTTTTTTCTTTTTAAATTTAAGGTTTCATTTTGATTCAGCCTTGTCTTGCGTCTCGCCTGTATGAATAGTTTGGCGGTCAAAGCGTTAAGTTGTCCATTTATAGCAAACATGTGCAAAAGTAATAACCTATGCAAATCAATTACTCGCCAAATTATTTATGACAGGCTTAGCGCTAGTGCATTTGTTTCAATTCATTTAAGTATTCATCTGTTATCTGTTCAAAAAACAATTGAACTCCTGTTGATAATTCATCATACGTCAACTCGATTAAATAATTATCTGTAAGCCAGATTCTCCCTCCCCAATTATTTTCGGATATATTTTTTCGGTCATCTATATTGTAAGCTTCTCTTTTGCTCACATCTGATCCAAATATTGCATAACACTTATTTACAATAGATTCAATCTCTGAATAAAATGTAAACCCAGAAAAGTTTTTATAGATATGACGAAGAAATACAGTTGATCTATTGTTTTTATCTTGTTTTAAGTATAGAAAATTGAAGTAGGCCAAAATAGGTAATTCAGGGCGAAATAACAGTAATACAGAATCTTTATAATCATGTTCTTTAAGTTCATCAATAAATCCTTGTTCAAGAGTTTTATTTATAGCATTAAATAAGTATTGAGCATTAAAAGGTTCCTTGAGATTATAGGATATTTCATCAACGAAATCGGTTGGAAGTAATGTCTTTGTTTCAACTTTGTACTTATCATAAATTGCTTTTGCTTTCTTTAGTAACTTTTTTTCATAGGAAACGAAATAATCGCAATGTGCCGCATAAAAGGCATGATGCGAATCATTAGTGAAATTGCTGAATAAATTCTTTTTAGTGAATGAATCTGGATGATAACCACTCATATCAAGGCCAGCATATTCCATTGAGAATTTCATGAAATAATTGTTTAATATTTCAGTCTTTTCATCTGGTTCGATAGTAATTAGTTTTTCAAATCCAAATCCCAATTTAGATTTAAGTAATATTTCATCAAGTTGTGCAAGTGGCTCATTTAAGTTTGAAATCCATTTCGGGTCAATACCTGCCTGGTCACGAAATATCTGAATAAGCTTTTTATATATTTCCGGATTTTGATTCAAATCAGAATAAAACTCAGAAAAATCCAACATGAGATTATACATATTGTTTGATTCTTTCGTCTTCTTGAAATATTTATCATAAAATACTTTTGATTCGGGATTTTCCTCAAACTTATTAAAATCGATATCGACAGGAGTCAATTTCCAAGCTGAAGTCATAAGTTTTCCAAGCGAAGGAAAAGGTGTATCGTTAAACAAATTCTCCAAATAACTTGGATGGAAAAAAGATTCTTTATTCGTCTCAAAGTAGCTATCAAATAGTAAATGGGCACTCCCAATAGTTGGATGCGCATATTTCTTTTTGAAGTCAAATTGTATGCAATTTTGTTTTGATATTTTATCAAGAAAGTCTAAATCTTTTCTTATGAGTTCAATGTTTTCTTGCTTATCTGATCCTTTAAGCAAATCTTGTATATGAGCTGGTGAATAAGGTGTCAGAATATTTTGGGGATTACTATCTAGAAGGATATTAAGTTCCTCAATGGTTTTCGCTTTATTTACCTTCTTAAGCGCAGAAATAATATTCCAATCAAGATAGACTCTATACATTATGTGTTGCTATTGAATTAGCGATAAACAAATCCATAAAGCAAATTAGCTTCGCTGAGCTCCCTTTGGTCGGTTGTTTTTATATCTGTTATAGCATATATCTTTTTCACCCCATAATCCCTGTTGCAACTACAAAATGAAAAAAAATTATAAATCCGGTTAGCAGTATTTTTTCTATTGCCTTTGAATAGTTTACTTCATTAATAATCATTCTTAATTCTTTATAAATTAATGATTTCTTCTTTTTTCATAATTATCTATATATTAATGATCAAAATATTTCATTTTTCGCAATATTCCAAAATAAGCTTATATGCATCTTTATAGCCTAATTTAAATGCTACTCTTAAATCCGCACAACCATTCAGATTATTATCTATTAATTTAGTTAATCCTCTAAAGTAATATGCTTCAGAATATTCAGGATTTATATTTATTGCTTGACTATAATTTTCAATTGCCTCTTGGTATTTTTCCAGTGTTCCAAAAAGTTTACCTTTATAAAAATATGCAAATGCATTTTCAGGATTGATATTTAAACTCATAGCATAATGAGAAAATGCATTTTCATAATCCTTTTTCCCTTCATAACATAAAGCAAGAAAAATATAAGCAGTCTGATCTCTTGGTAAAAGTTTTAATGATTCATTAAAATCATTAATTGCATCATCATATTGCAATCTGGCAAATTTTATGTATCCTCTTTGAAAATATCCATAAGGATATCCCGAAAAATTTTTAATTATTTCATTAATAATCAAATATGCTTCGTCAATTAAATTTTCATTTAATAGTGATCTATATTTAAAAATATATGACAATGTATCTTTTGGATTATCTGTAATACAAATATTAAAATTGTCAATTGCATCTTTATATCTTGCTAGATTAAAATATGAAAAACCTAGATCGAAATGAATATTTTTAATCTGTGGATATAAACTTAATGAAATATTAAAATCATCAATGCTACCTATGAAATCTCCAAGATTAATCTTTTGAACGCCTTTTCTATAGTAGATATTGGCATATTCAATACTGTCTTCTTTTGATTCTATTATTGATTCAATTTTTAATGAATTACTATTTTTGATGCTTATTATCTTATTTATTAATTCTTCACGTTCCTTAACATTATATTTTTTAGAAAGTGAAACGTAAATTTCACTGGCATCATAAATTAGGGTATTGTAATTAGGTTTATCAGTAAAACACATAATTGTATTATTACAGCTCGGTTTGCTTATTGCATATGTATTTCCTCCATAAGTATAGGAGTTTATGTTACCATTAATATTTGAAGTTCCTAATTTATTTGAGAAATTATAGTTGAAGACATTAGCATTAAAACTAGTAGTTGTATGTTGTGGAGTTGTATAGGTTGAATATTTGATATAATCGTTATTGTCAATTACGATAAAAAAAGCATAATCATTTTCCAATGTGACTTCAGCACATCTCAATAAAGTAAATTCAATACATTTATTTTGTGTTGTAAATCCATTACCTTGAAATGATACATTAAAAGTATTTTCATTTAACTTAGTATCATCATAACCACCTGTTATTCCTAATTTTCTATACTGTGAATAACCAGATAGGTTTATTATAATAAAGGTAAAAAGAATTAATTTCTTCATTTCTTTGGTAGAAAATTGTGTCGCACAGGAAATGAACCACAAATTACAAAATATTATTCAGGTAGCAATCGGAATAAAGAAATTATTTTCAACGGGTTGTGAACAGTTTAAAAATAATACTTCTATCAACCTTTCCGGTTAAAACAACAAAGGCTGCTCTCTTCCGAAAGCAGCCTTTTTGGCCTTTACACAATGGTATTCTGGTTACTTTTCAGAATTTGCCGATGCGTTTGCAACTTCTTCAGCTTCGGGCTTGTGCCGTATTCCATAGTCCATAATCATGCGGGCATTGAAATAGGCGTTGTAGAAATCGACGTTGCTGTTTTTGTATTTCAGCATCATGCGGTCGAGCTCGTCATCCAGCAATTCTGTGGTTTCTGCAATCAGCCTGTTCAGTTTGTCGTTGGCTGCCTTGCGTTCTGAAATAGTGGCACGCGGCGCCGGCATCACTGCTTTGAATCTGGCTGCGAGATCTTCCAGCGCTTTTACCTCGGCTTCGTCAAAATCGTAGTCTGCCGCCTGTGCCAGGTTTTCACGGCCAAGCGCCGCCACGGTTTCGGCTATCGAAACCAGCTCGCCCTCGCGGGCATTTGCAAGCTCCGATTCGTTATAATTCACTTTTTCCATCAGCACCTTGTTGCCGCTGTTTTTGGCCAGCAGGTAAAGCGAAGAAGTCAGCGCCCCGATGCTGTCAATCAGCGTTTCTTCCAGGCTGCTTTTTTCAAGCGTATGCCCCTTCGAATCGCTCTCGGTGACTTTTCGTGTTTCGCTAATGGAAGTCAGGCTGGCTGTGAATTTGTTTACAATCTGGACAAACAGCGCTGCTGCCTGCCAGATAGTTTTGTTACCATTAAGGATTTCCAGTACCGCATTAAACATACGGAATTTGTTCTCATTACGTTTTTGCATTGTTTGAATTTTTAAGATTAAACATATAGTTAATGAATATAAAGGCCGCTTTGAATTCAATTTAATGGACAGTCCCTGAAACAAATACAGTGTGGCTTGATAGAATACCCCCAATGCATTTATTAAAATCAACTCCCGGTTTTCTGACCCTGACATTGAATTTTTGAATACTGATAATGGATTTTCGAATAGTGACAATGGATTTTTTAACACTGACACTGGATTTTCGAACACTGACAATGGATTTTTTAACACTGACACTGGATTTTCGAACACTGACACTGGATTTTCGAACACTGACACTGAATTTTCGAATAGTGACAATGGATTTTTGAACACTGACACTGAATTTTCGAACACTGACACTGGATTTTCGAGTACTGACACTGAATTTTCGAATACTGACAATGGATTTTCTAACATTGACAATGGATTTTTGAAAACTGACACTGAATTTTTAGTTGGGTTATATAAATACTTCATTAACGGGCTCAAGATAGCCCAATAGATCGAAACCGGATTATTGATTTCCGCAACTGATTTTTGAAAATTTGCGAAAAATGCAAAAATGAGGGGCGATTTTCCATTTTTCCCGAAAAATTTGCAGAAATCAATAATGGGATCCTTCGGATTTGCAATTATTGCAAAAATTATGGGGTACCATTTGCAAAAAATGCAAAAGTTTTTTTTAAGTTTTACGTTGCGTACATTGCGCCTGCTTCGCGTGCTTTCCGCGAGCGCTGAAGCTACTCAGCGGAGGCGCTGCGGTAAAAACATTTAACCGCAAAGGAACGCAACGTTTTTTCGGAAAGGAACGCGAAGACGTTAGATATTGAAGCCGGTATTTCAAATTAAAATATCAGGATTCTAAGTATTCCACCCAATAACAAACAAAGTACGTCATTACGAAGGAGGTACAACTGAAGCAATCTCCCTGCACCGCCAGCCCATTATAATATTTATGTTCGCGTTTCAATAGTGGGATCGCCTGCCTGGCTCGGCAGACAGGCTTCGTTCCTCCCCTTATTCTGGCGCAAGCGTCCGCTTGTGCCTCTTTATTTATTAAGGTATTGTCAATAAATATAATTTTTTTATCTTGCAATTATGAGCCGAAAATATAAATTCCATAATCCAGAAGGATTGTACTTTATTAGCTTTGCTACAGTCTATTGGATAGATGTTTTTATTAGAAATGAATATAAAAAAATCTTAATAGACAGTTGGAAATATTGTCAAAAAAATAAAGGATTGAATCTACATGCCTGGATAATAATGACAAGTCATGTTCATATGATAATTAGCAGTCGGAATAATAAGTTGGAAAATATAGTAAGAGATATGAAAAGCTTTACATCAAGTGAGCTTAAAAAAGCCATAAAACAGAATCCACAGGAAAGCAGGCGTGAATGGATAATATGGATGATGGAGCGTTCAGGAAAAAAGAATAGTAATAACGATAACTTTCAATTTTGGCAACAGCACAATAAACCAATAGAGCTTTTAAATAATGAAATGTTACAACAGAAGTTAGACTATATTCATGACAATCCGATAAAAGAAGGTATTGTATTTAGACCGGAAGATTATGTATATAGCAGTGCAAGGGATTATTGTGGTGAAAAAGGATTGCTGGATATTATTTTAATTCAATAGCTGATGAATAAAAGGCACAAGCGGACGCTTGCGCCAGACAAAGGAGGAAAGTATTTTAAAAGAGGTTTTTTCTTTGCGCACATTGCGCCTTCTTTGCGAACTCTGCGGTTAAAGGTTTTTTACCGCAGCGCCTCCGCTGAGTAGCTTTAGCGCTCGCGGAAAGTACGCAGAGGTTTTACGCAAAGGAACGCAGAGAAGTCAGGCAATGACGGCGAATGCTGTGGACAGGGTTTCAAGTGAACATTATTCTGAAAAGTAACCAATAACCCGCAATCTCCAATGATCAGTGGAGCAGAATGCTCTTATCTTCTCGCTCAGGTGTGTTTCCGTTAGGTTCTAAAATTTTGTGACCTCCCAAACCCTCCTGTGAGGAGGGCTTAAGTCCCTCTCCTTGCAGGAGAGGGATTTAGGGAGAGGTCATAATGCTCTATTATATAAACATCTAATTCTGTTAAAATCAATTCATTTAACAGAATTATACAGCGCAACATCTTGTGAAGACAAAGACGGGTCATAGATGCATTTGTCGGAGAGGCTTCGCAACACTCGTATGACGGCGGGTGATGTAGGCAGGGTTTCAATGATCGGTTTTTACTTTGCGCGCGTTGAGCCAGTATAAGGGGTTAATCAGAATACCTTTTTTTATATCTGAATATAAATAAACCAATCATTGACAGAAACAATATTGATCCTGCAACAATGAAATATTTCTTAGTCGGTGAAAAAATTGCCGATTGGTCTCCGATGCATATATACGATGACCAGTAAAAGGGATGTGCCTGTAATTGATCACTTTTCGTAAGAAAATCAAGTTTTGCTTTTTGCAATGCAACATCTTTTGAATATCCTTTTCTTAGTTTTTTGTAAAAATCAACCATTAAGTCGGTCCCGGCTCTGTCTTCAACTTCCCATAGAGTCATAAGCAGCGAGGGACAACCTGCATACGCAAATCCCCTTGCCAGACTAACCACACCTTCCCCCTTCATGAGTATTCCCTCGCCGCTGCCGCATGAACTCAAAACGGCCATACGAGCATGCAGACTCATGTTAAATATTTCATACGTATTTAACAATCCATCTTCGGTTGAATCATTACTTAATGCAAAAACCAGTTTCGAAAACATGGGATTTTGGTTGTCTATAACCGTATGCATGGCAAGATGCAGGATATCATAGTCAGGTGCATTCTGTTTGAAATTTTTTTCAGTAGCACTTTCATTGATAAATGCTTTGCCATGAATAAGCCTGATGATCTGATTAACTTCTTCGGTAGCACCGGGAATGGGCGCCAAATCTTTTCTGTAACTGCTTCTTGGATTTCCCCTCATGGATAATCTGTCGGAACCATGATAAACCGGAGCAAAAGCGAGCAGGCTATTGACAGCAGATTTTTTAATCTTCCATTGATTTTCAAACAACATGGTTGAGGAATATGCATATGAAATTGCATAATCTTTTATAAGATAATCCAGGTTTCTGTAATCGGGCTCCTGGATTTCGCCGGAATCGCCGGGGGGTATTAAAATTTCAAACGGGACAAACGAAAGGATATCATCCGGGATAATAATCAGGTGATTACTATTAATCCGGGGTTTAATCGGAGCAATCAAATAGTCATAAAGGATAGTGGCAGAGGAATAATAATCCATATAATCCCTGAAATTATGATTTGTAGGATCAACTTTTGTTATTTTTTTCAAAAGCATCGTCAGGGAATGAAAAAAAGTTGAATCTGTTTTTTTAATAAAAATTTTACTCTCATTATGTTGAATTAAAAAAATATACAGGAAACTATCCGATACCATGTATTCGATCAGTGAACAATCTTTTGGCAGCTTAGCGTTAATCTCTTTAATATTTGTAACACTTGTATTATACTTAAGGGCAAAATATTTTGGATATTCCTTTTCAAACGTTCCTGTCAGCTTCTCGTTCTGATTCGTAAGATTAAAAATTAATTTTTCCCACATGTCAAGCTTTGCAGAATCCGGTGATTCCTTGCGGGACTCCTCATAAATCTGCTCTCTATAAAATGCAATGTCCCTGGTTAACTCATTTTCTTTTTTTAAGAGTTCCGGAGGAATTCCGCCGAATCCTTTTGCTCCGGCATCGCGAATGGCAGAAAGTAAAAGAGCGCTTTTGCTTCTTTCTGCAATTTCGAATGCTTTTTCTTTGTATTTACTTTCTTTGGTGATGTCCCAAAGTTTAATAGCTAAATGCTCGGCATCGTCATATGTAATATTTTCGATTTCAGACAGATAGAGTTTACTGTTTTGATCCTGATATTCCAGCCTCAGCTGCTCAATTAGTTTAACGGCTAAATTGTAATTGTTTAGGGCAGCATCCAAATCTTTGTTATTTTTTGTTTTGGAATAAAACAGCTGAAAGGCAGAAGCACGCTGTTTTAAAACTTTCAACAGATATATTTTAGAAATACTTTTGCTGACGTCCGGATTTGAATAAATGTCAGAGACTTTATACCCTTTAACCAGTGACGCAATGGATTTCTGATAATAAAAGAATGTACTATCAAAATTCTCTACCTTAAGATAAATATTACCTAATGTTAAATATGCATCTGAAGCCTCAGAGTGTAAATGTCCGTAGTTTTTTTCATAAATTTTTATTGATTCATATGAATATTTAAGAGCATCCTTGTACAATCCAAAGGAGGTTAATAATGCAGCATAATCATTGTATACAATAGCCAATTGGAAAAAGGTTGGTGATTTATTTTTTTTATAGTAATTTATTACCAGTTTGTAATAGAAATAGGATTTATCAACATATCCAGGAATTTCTTTGTAAACAAGTGCCAGGTTTTCATATGCAACAGGAAGAATCTCAGGATTAATTTTTTCTGATAATGTAATACATTCACGGTAATAATCTGCAGCATTATTATAGTCTTTAAGTCTTAGATATAATGTTCCGAAACCATTTAACAGGTATGTTTTAGAATAATCAGCAATTGTATCATTCGTCTTGTCGAGGTATTTTAATGCCATTTCAAAATGAAATTTTGCCTTTTGATAATCACCAATATTTAAAGAAATTAAACCTTTATTGATTTCTAAAATTCCTATCTCTGTTTCAAATTTTGCTGCATCCTTGATAAATAAATCTTCAGCTTTATTATAAATTTCAAGTGCGTTTTCATATTTCCAGAGTCTATAATAGATTGCGCCAAGATTATTGAAGGCCCTTGCAACTTTTTTTAATTCGTGAGGGAAATACTTTTGTTTGATATTCAGGGATTTTTTTAAATAATACTCAGCAGAATCATAATTCCCATTAAACGAGTACTCTCTCCCTAAATTATTATAATATTTCGATGAATCTTCATATAATTTAAGGGTAATAGAATCAGCGGTATTGTTGCTTAATATGCTGAACGACTGAAAAATTAGTATAATCAACAAAACTAAACTACGGAATCTTGAAACTTTCCTTATGTTATATGAATCCAAAGAATTCATTTTCCTGTAAATTTAAAAGTCCAAATTATAACAATTCCTGCCATTCTCCAATTTTATGATTTGATAATCGAAATCAGGTAAATTTCTCACATTTTTATATGCCTTATTTTCAGGACAATAAAAATTAATTTCAAAATTTTCATCAAAAAAATGAAAAATGAGGGTAAGGTTTTTGCCCCTTTTGACAATATACTAATACAAGGGATTGAAATTTAAAAAAACACCTGAAACTTTAAACTAATAAACTAAAAAGAAAAATTATGAAAACAAATTTGAAATCGCTAAGGAGAATTGAAAAGAATTTATCGGAATCAATACTGAAAAAAGATGAATTGCTGGGAATCAGAGGAGGTGGTGATAATCCTCCAGTTATAGTTCCGGAATAATCAAAATCAAAAAAGACATTGCTATATAAATGAATATATTATAAAATTAAAACAGCATTGTAGACATAATTGAGTTAGATATATTTAAAATATATTATTCTTCTTGACCTGGAAAACAGAAAGAAGATTAATTTGAGCAAGAAGATAATATATAAAAATAGGTATAAACGGTTTATCATCATGGAATAGGTATTTAACAAAAATTTCTGTGAGTAAAATAGTGACAATAATGCAACAACACAAACTCTATATATGTTTCACAACACAATTAATTCTTCTTTATTTATTATTTAAATCAATTTTAAAATAGTTATGAAAAATCAACTGGATTATTCGGAATTTATCGAGCGTTACCTCGATGGCGGAATGAGCGGACATGAGCTCATCTGGTTTGAAAAAGAACTTGATTCAAATTCCTGGCTTCAAACCGAACTGAATCTTAGAAAGAAGGTAAACAAAGCCATACTTGAAGACAAGTTCATACGCTATCGGGATGAGCTTGAAGAAGTCTATTCTTCTGCGCAGGATCAAGAAAAGCGATTAACCGGCAAATCGAAGAAGATTATTCTTAGTAGTTCCCTGATTGTGACATTATTGATCGGTGCATTTTTGATCTTCCATGTATCGATGAGGAATGTCAGTAATGAGCGGATTTTTAGTACGTATTACAAGCCATTCGAAGCCAATATGACCTTTAGGTCTGCTAATACGGAACTAAATACCTCGCTTAAAAAAGCCATGCAACTTTATGAAAATAAAGATTATGCCGAAGCATCCATACTTTTTGAGGATATTCTCCGGTCAGATCCCAGCAGAATAGGGCTTAACCTGTATTCAGGCATTTCAAAGATGGAAATTCACGAATACGAAAATGCAGGAACGTCTTTTAACAAGGTTATCAATGATAAGTTTAACCTGTATATTGAACAGGCTGAATGGTATCTTAGTCTTTGCTACATTGTTACTGAGCAGGATGATAAAGCTGTACAGTTGCTAAATAAAATAGTCAACAACAAGAGCTTTAATTATAAAGATGCCAGGAAAATTCTTAGAAAGCTTAACTAACCACTTTATTCATCAAATTTTTGAATCTTAATCAATTAATTATCACATGAAGAATAAACGGGCAGGGCCAGGATTATCTGGCTATTGGTAATATCACAAAGTTAATTCATTCAGTGGGGAAAGATTATCCGGATATCAAATACTTGCTGTAAATCTTTTGACTTATAATGGTTTATAAAATAAAATAGAATGCATATTTCAAAATTCTTTAGGTGGTTGTCGGGTTTCTTTTCATCCATCAGGAAAGAAACTCGGGTGAGTGGGAAGCTGATTTTTGAAGATAAAACCTATCAGGATCTCCTGGAAAAAGTGCAGCAACTCGAAAATCTGATGCTGGAAGAAAGCAAAAAGAATGAACGCTTGAAGACTTGCTTCTTAAATAATATTTACCATGAAATAAGGACCCCTATGAACTCTATTGTTGGGTTTGCCGAACTGCTAAAACAAAATGATTTGAATGATGATAAAAAGAATTTGTATTTAAGCAAAATAAGACAGAGCAGCGATGAATTTCTGGGTTTGATGGATCACTTACTCGAAGCGTCTGTTATAGAGTCAGGAAATATTATATTAAATAAATCCGAATGTGATATAACGCAGATTATAAACGAACTACATGCCTATTTTAATATTCAGAAACATATCATGGATAAAGGAAATATCGCGTTACTTAAAAATCCGGATAAGTATTATCCAAACCTTTTTATGATTTCAGACAGAAAAAGATTATTTCAGGTGTTCTCAAATCTGATTGGTAATGCTGTTAAATTCACAAGTAAAGGGGTTATCGAATTTGGATATAAGGTACTGAACACATCTCAGATCATGTTCTTTGTGAAGGATTCAGGTATTGGAATCAATTATGCACAAAAGGTTGACTTATTCGAAAATTTTAATAAATCTGATTATTGCTACGGGTATGAAAATCGAGGTCTCGGCCTCGGACTCTCGATTTCAAAGGGACTGATTAAAATTATGGGGGGAACAATCTGGGTTGAAAATAATAATAACTTTGGCGGAGCAACGTTTAAATTTACACTTCCATTGGAAAAGCCGGCGATTAAAATCACAGAAAAAATCAAGGGAAAGTCCAAACTTTCTAAAATGTTATATTTGTAAGTAGTTACCAATTTGGTTTTTATAGGTAATATTAATTCTATTCTTACCATTTTCATTTAATTCTTTTTTTACCCGGGACTTGTTTTATCATTATCTTTGAGCTAAAACCCTAATGTATTCCCGGATAAAAAAAATTCTGTTTTCTATATTTTCATATGACATGCTCCTTACGTATGAGTTTTATTTTCGAAGAATTTATTCCATTCTTTTTATCGGTAATTCTGTTTTCTGCAATCTATGTGAGAAACATTTTTCAAGGTTTATATCGAACAATTCCGGAGATAAAATATGTCCGCGATGCGGAAGTCTTTCCAGACACCGAAGGCTTTGGCACATCCTTAGGCATGAATTAACAATTCAAGCGCAGGATAATGTGTTGGATTTTTCACCCTCCAGAATAATTATGAGACTGCTTAAGAAAAAATATCCTAATTATCTTACATCAGATTTTGCAGAAAACAAATTTGTTGACAGACGATATAATATCATTGCAATTGATGAACCGGAAGACACCTTTCACTGGATTATCTGTTATCATATACTGGAACACATTGAAGATGACCTAAAGGCTATGCGGGAATTACACAGGGCGCTGAAAAAAGATGGAATCGCAATTATTCAGACACCTTACAAAGAGGGTCCGATATATGAAAATCAATCTATAACAACAGATGAGGAACGACTGGCTCATTTCGGACAAGAAGATCATGTAAGAATTTATTCAGCAGAAGGTTTGAAAGATCGACTTCAATCGGTCGGATTTCATGTCCGTATGCTGGAATTTAACGAAGAAGCGAATAATATCAACGGTTTTAAAACCCATGAGGTAGTCATTTTAGCAAAGAAGTAGATTTTCAATCTTCCTTTTTTGCCTCCTCCCAGATAACATTCATTTCATCCAGGGACATATCTCTTAGTTTCCTTCCCTTTTTTAGAGTCCTGTTTTCAAGATAGTTAAATCTTTTGATGAATTTTTTGTTCGTCTTCTCAAGAGCTGTTTCCGGATCTATGTCGTACAACCTGGCAGCATTAATAATTGAAAACAGTAAATCACCAAACTCAGATTCCATCTTGTTTTTATCCATCCCGTCAATTTCCTCTTTAAATTCATTCAGCTCTTCCTCAACTTTATCCCATATCTGGTTTGGTTCTTCCCAGTCAAATCCTACTGCCCTGACTTTTTCCTGTATGCGGTTTGCTTTTATCATGGCTGATAATGAATTGGGAACTCCTCCCAAAACAGAGTCATTTCCCTCTTTGATTTTTAGTTCTTCCCAGTTTTTCTTAACAATTTCAGGATTATTCTTGACATCCGTATCTCCGAAAACATGAGGATGCCGGAAAATTAACTTTTCCGAAATACTATCCAGTACCGATTTGATATCAAAATCGTTTGTTTCAGAGCCAATTTTGGCATAAAATACAATATGCAACATCAAATCGCCGAGTTCCTTTTTTATATCTTCTGAGTTTTTCTCAAGAATGGCATCCGCCAGTTCGTATGTTTCTTCAATAGTGAGGTTTCGTAATGATTCGAATGTTTGTTGTTTATCCCACGGGCATTTTTCTCGCAGCTCATCCATTATCTTTAATAGTCTTTCAAATGCCTCAAGTTTTTCTTTCTTAGTTGAATTATTCATTTGCAAATTCTTTATATTTTATCGTGGTAAGCGCGAACTCCGCAGCAGTTTATCAAAAGACGATTGTTGCAGGCATAATCTCAAAAGTAACGCCTAAGCTAATCATACATGACACTTATTTATGCGAATTAAAGATTGAAATCAAATATTATGCACTTTATCTTTGTGAATCTTTGTGTTTTAGTGTCTTGGTGGCAAAAGGAAGATAGCCACAATTTCACAAAGTCACTAAGTATCACTAAGGCAGGTTTACAAAATACTGATTACTAATTATATATTTTAATAAGTTTTAACCCTTAATTCGCATTATTTGTTATTTTCAGCACTCTTCATCTCTCTTTTTTTCTTTTTTTCTTTTTTCTTCAACCTTAGCCTCAGCCTTAGCCTTAGCCTTAGCCTATATTAATACCCTCATCAACTATAAAACTTTATTCTTATTGCGGATCCAACAGATAAATTCAGTAAGTCAGCGGCATTGCCATTGTTGATAGCTATTTCAAGACAACCTGCAGAGTTAAATAGGGCGAGCAATTCACCAACCGAAGTTTCTGAATAATAGGTATTAATTCGGGTTATTTTGTAATGGTTACTTTGCACAAATATCTCAAACCTTCTTTTCTTTCCAATCTTATCGAATAATTCTTCGGTTATATTTGAAATGGCATTTTTATAAGAGTCGATGTAAGCAATACTTCCATTAATTGTAGATTCATCGATTGTTGGAAGCATGACTACCTGTTTGGTGAGATTTTTATGCGCAGTTCCCAATTGATTCAATGGTTTTCCTTTGGTAATTTCAGCAGCAGTATGTGCAAATACATCAAAGGAATGTTCGCTTAATACATTTTTTTCTTTCGATTGAATCACCACAGCTTCGAAAGGATTTTCTTCCAGAAATAACATAAAAATTCCATTATCACATCCTATAAAGTATTGATTCATTGATTTTAGCGCAATATGAGGCTTATCAATAGCCGCTTCTGAGTTGACGGCCAGAATATGAATGGTTTCATCGGGAAAATTTTTGTAACTATGTTTAATTACAAAAGCTGCCTGTGCAATACTAAATGTCTGAATTTTATGCGTAATATCTACAATAATTGCCTCAGGACAACAACTTAAAATTCGTCCTTTTAATGCTGCAACATAATAATCATTGTTGTTCCAGTCGCTTGTCAAAGTTATAATTGGCATTTAACGAAACGCTTTTGTAATTTCCCAATTGATATGGATTAATAAAAAAAATAAGCTTATTTTGTAGTTGTCAAATGTAAGCAATATTCCCCAAATTCTAATGATTGAAAAAACAATATATTTGGAAGGGGTTGATCCTGTTTCGGTTTATGGCATTAATAACATCTTCTTCCAAAAAATCGTATCGTTGTTTCCAAAAATCAAGATTATAGCCAGAGGAAACGAAATTAAGGTAATTGGCGAATCGACTGAAATAAAGCTATTCGAAGAAAAAATTGAATCGATTATTGAGTATGTACAACAAAAAAATTCATTGAATATCGAGGAGATTGAACAAATTGTTTTATCTGATTCTATATCCACTGATAATAGAAAGAATATCGAAGATGATACATTGCTCTTTGGAAATCATGGAAAAGCAATAAAAGCAAAGACTGTAAATCAGCGCAGACTTGTTGAAGAATTTTTAGAAAATGATTTGCTTTTTGCCATCGGGCCTGCCGGAACCGGAAAAACCTATACTGCAATAGCTCTTGCAGTTAGATCCCTTCGTAATAAAGAAGTACGACGCATTATTTTAACCAGGCCTGCAGTGGAGGCAGGTGAAAATCTGGGGTTTTTACCTGGTGATTTAAAAGAAAAACTTGATCCCTACCTCCAACCGTTATATGATGCGCTGGAAGACATGATTCCCCCGAAAAAACTTGAAGGTTATCTGGCAGAAGGAATCATTGAAATTGCACCTCTTGCCTTTATGCGTGGAAGAACGTTAGGAAATGCAGTGGTTATTCTTGATGAAGGTCAGAATACAACAATTAACCAATTAAAAATGTTTCTTACACGGATGGGGAAAAATTCCAAGTTTATAGTCACAGGCGATATAACACAGATTGATCTCCCAAAAAAGAGTAACAGCGGGCTGATAAAGGCATTGGGAATTTTGAAAGATATCAGCGGTATCACTGTAATTGAATTTGATGCCAGAGATATTATAAGGCACCGGTTGGTAAAATACATTGTCGATGCATATGAAAAGAATCAGGAATAAATATATTTCGGTAAATAAAATATTGAAAAAAATAAACTTAAATTAAAAAGAAATTAAATTAACAAATAATTATGAATCAGGCAATAACAAAAACTAAATTTAGTTTTCCCGGTCAGAAAAGCTTGTATGTTGGGAAGGTACGCGATGTTTATACGATTGATGATAAATATTTGGTTATGGTGGTGACAGATCGAATATCAGCTTTTGATGTGGTACTACCCAAAGGGATTCCATACAAGGGACAGGTATTGAATCAGATAGCCTCCAAATTTTTGGATGCAACAGCAGATATTGTTCCCAACTGGAAAATTTCATCTCCCGATCCGATGGTGACCATTGGACACAAAGCCGAACCGTTTAAAGTTGAAATGGTAATCCGTGGATATCTTACCGGTCATGCATGGCGGGAATATAAATCCGGAAAACGAAAGTTATCGGGTGTACCATTGCCTGAAGGAATGAAAGAGAACCAAAAATTTCCGAAACCTATTATCACTCCTACCACTAAAGCATCAGAAGGTCATGATGAAGATATTTCAAAGGAAGAAATTTTAAAGATTGGTCTTGTGTCGGAAGCAGATTATTTGCAGCTTGAAGAATATACATATAAAGTATTTGATCGGGGAACAAAAATGGCAGCCGAGAAAGGTCTCATTCTGGTCGATACCAAATATGAATTTGGTAAAAAGGATGGAAAAATTTATCTGATAGATGAGATTCACACCCCGGATTCATCCCGCTATTTTTATGCAGATGGATACAAAGAAAGGTTGGCGAAAGGCGAAGCTCAGAAGCAACTTTCAAAAGAATTTGTCCGTCAATGGTTGATTGAAAGAAACTTTCAGGGAAAAGCCGGACAGGTGATGCCAGAAATGCCCGATGAATTCGTTAATCTTGTAACCGACAGATATATTGAATTATATGAAAACATTACCGGAGATAAGTTTAGAAAAGAAGATACCTCAAATATCCTTAACAGAATTGAACAAAATATCAAAAAATTTCTGGCTTCGGATTAATTCAACTATTTACTGAAAAAACTGCAGAGCCTGAAAATTTTTTTACCTGAATTTTTCAGGCATTTTTTTTTAAATCTCCTTGATTTTTGCAAACCTCTACGGTCTGAATTTCGTATAAAAACTGCGCACTAACGTTTTAAAGGATAGGAGATGAACCAATGGCAAACCGTAGTCTTGAAGGGCAGAATGCCCACAGTAAAGGTATTTATCGCGAGGCATTTAGCCTTATATCCAATGGTTGGCATGTAATGGCAGATCACATTCCTGGTTTTGATTGTCCTCCGGAAATCGAAGGATTTACCCCCGATATTTATGCCATTAAAGAAGAGAATACCTATATTCTTGAAATAGAAACCAGTAAATCTGATGATTTGGAACAACATGAAGCTTTTAGAAAATATGCCAAAAACTTCAAAAATATCCTGTTTTATGGCTGGGTTGTCAATGAGGCAGGTTGCAGAGTGGTAAAGTTTCAATAAAATAGTTAATAAATATAATATGCTTAACGTTTTCATGTTGTATTTAAAACGAAAAGAATTTAATGGGTAATGGTTAGTCTCTCCAATTTTCGTTTGTTATTTAAGGATGACGTCGCTTAAAATTTTTCTGTGATTAATTTTTACCGGAACCAGTTAACTATTTTGAATTTCAAGTTTACTTTCTTACTTTTACACCGCAATCATATTTTTGTTTGTTTACTGAAACACAACTTATTACATTGAGGATACCATTCACATTACTAGTTGTATTTGTTTTATTTACGAATACCTTCTCACAGCAACAACCGGTTGAGGTAAAAAAATCAACGGAAAAGGTAAGCATAGCTGGTAAATTATTTTATCTGCATCAGGTGCAACAGGGACAAACTGCATATTCCATAAGTAAGGCGTATGGAGTAACCGTAAAAGATATTGCAGATGTTAATCCGGGATTAATCATAGAACAGTTACGCGCCGGGCAAATTATTAAAATTCCGGTTATTGAAGCTGCCAGTACCAATATTATTACTAAACTCGGACTGGAAGGAAACGATATCATTTTACACGAGGTGAAACAGGGAGAAAATACCTATTTTCTTTCAAAGAAGTTCAATGTTCCTTTGGAAGTAATTTATAGTTTAAATCCGGGTACTGAAACAGGTTTGAAAGTTGGGCAGGTAATTAAAATTCCGAAAAGGAAAGTCTTAAAAGATGTGATAGAAAATGTTAGGGATTATGATAATTATTACTATTACGAGGTAAAAAGGAAAGATACGCTTTATTCACTTTCAAGAGATTACGGTGTTACAGTTGCCGATATCATGGATAATAATCCGGAATTGCGTTGGGGATTGAAATCAGGTATGGTTCTTAAAATACCTAAAGTGTCTCAATATCTGCAGGACACAACTCTGGCCAAACAAGATACTCTTGCTGAAGAATTGGCAACTATTCAGTTAAGTAAGGAACAATGTGATTCAATCAGGAATTCTATCTCAATCAGGACAGTTAATGTGGCATTGATGTTGCCATTTTTTGCCGATTTTACACTTGAACTGAAAAAAGCCATGGAGGATTCCACTTATATTTCCGATGATCCAAATGTTTCTTCCTCTACGGCAAAAAGTTCCTTCATTAAAGGCGATTATTATTTTGACTTTTACGAAGGTGTTTTGCTGGCGCTTGATACCTTACGAGCGCAAGGATTGACTGTTAATATGACAGTTTTTGATACAGAAAAAGACACCCTAAGAGTTAAAAAATTTCTGAAAGAATTTGAAATTAAAAAGCCTGATTTAATAATCGGACCTGTATTTCCGGAAACATTCAAAACTGCGGCAAAATATGCTAAGGAAACTAACATCCCGATTATATCGCCATTGTATTCCAAAACTAGTCAGTTAAAAGATTTTCCAAATGCTTATCAATTTATTCCATCCAGGGAGTCTGAATTCAAAGCAATCGCCCAACTGGCATCTGCTTATCCGTTGATTAATAAGATATTAATACATGATTCGGACACCACAGGCAGTGAAGACTTTCTTCAATTAAAGAAAATGTTAAGCAAGACGA
The DNA here is from genome assembly GCA_963781805.1 of uncultured Bacteroidales bacterium. Lineage (GTDB taxonomy): Bacteria > Bacteroidota > Bacteroidia > Bacteroidales > UBA10428 > JAFGPL01. The sequence continues at coordinate 796,857 of CAWAHF010000004.1, read as the reverse complement.
ATTGTGATACTACTGATTCTGTGTACTATGGCTTAAATGAAATCTGGTTCAGTGATACGCTGTACAATAATGTAAAACATGCATTACATCCTGAAATAAAGAATCTGGTTATCATCACTTCAAATAATGAGGCATTTGTAAGTGAGTTGTTGTCTCATCTTGACCAGAATTCAAAAAACTATAATATTTCGGTTATTGGACAACCTTCATGGGTGACTTTCAATAATATTGATTTGGATTATTTTCATCACCTGGAGGTAAATATTTTCACTCCCTTCCACATTGATTATTACAATTCTAACACCAAACAATTTTTGAAAAAGGCAATTGATATATTTGGTTATGAACCCGTTGAATTGAAATCAAAAGGTTATAATCTAGCATTTTTGGGATATGATATTGCTTTTTATTTTATAAGTGCTTATGCAGCATACCGAAATGATTTTAACCATTGTATGTGTTGCATGGATTTCAACACGTTGCTAAACAGGTATAGCTTTGTACAACAAAATCCTTTTTACGGTTTTGAGAATACCAACATGATTTTCCTCAAGTATAATAAAGATTTTACCGTCAGCAGATTTTACCCAACTCCTCTAAACATATCTGTTCCTGGAGTAAATTAAGTAAAAGTATCTTTCCTGTTAATGCGTATAGAAAAAGATCAAACAACCGGTCAATATTAGCAGAAAACCTACAGATGCCATAAGTTTTTTACGAATTGCAGAATTTCTTAACATCTCTTTTTTATGCCCGACGATGGCAATTACCTTATGTAATAATTTATCGGGAGCATACTTGCTTTTAATAATATAATCAGTTGCACCCGCATGTATTGCTTTTATGGCAGTTTCCACATCGCTGTTGGCAGTTAAAAATATTAACCTGGTTTCGGGAGATTTTGATTTTATAATTTTCAGAAATCTTAATCCCTGGTTGTTGCCGGTGGAATATTGGTACTCGGCAATTATAATATCTGGTTGCATGTCGAGAAATTCATAACATTCCTCAAGGCAGGTAAATTGAAGGATTTCGTTACAATTTACAAGGTCAAGATATTGTCGGATCAATTCGGCATATACCTTATTCTCGTCAATAATAAAAATGATCGGTACGGAAGGATTTTTCACGGTTCTATGATAAGGTTTTTCATCTCAAATATAATAATAATAACCCTCAGCAGAACACTCAGTTATTGGCTATTTGACAAACTGTTGAAATATATTTATCAACGTCAAATTTTCTTCTACAACCATTTAAATTCATGTAACGCAATTTTCCAAAAACAGGTCTTTCGCCCCATGCCCTATCATGAATACCTCCCACTGACCAGGCGCACCCGGTATAACCGTTGGGATCTCTTCCATCTATACTGTATTTGTCATTCAAATAAATTGAAATTTTAAAAGCCTCTTCCGGAGAGGTTGTCCATTCAAGTATTTTTTTTGCCCAATACATGCGCATATAACCGTGCATCTTTCCCTTGATCATCAATTCCAACTGAGCAGCATTCCATAATTCATCATGCGTTTTTGCCTTATCGAATTCGATGAGTTTATAAATATAACTTCGTTGATCGGTTCGGTGATTATTTAATGTCATAGTCGCCCACGGTTTAAATCCTTTAAAAGAATCATAAGCTGGATTATAATGACAAAAATTATCGGCAAGTTCACGTCGAACGATAAGTTGTTCAAGGAATTCTCCTGCAATCTCTTTGGGATAATTTTCCTTAAGAACTTCTAATGCAATCCGTTGTGCAGAAATCTGACCAAAATGAATGTACGGAGATAAGTTGGATGATACATCCCTGTTGGGATCATTTCTGTCATTTGAATAATGAAAGATTTTATTTTCAATAAAATGATGCATTACCTTTATAGCTGCATGTTCACCTGGTGTAATCCAACGGATTGGTTGTATATTCTTATCGATCCTCAGCCCTGAACGGATATTTTTCCAGTCAATCTGTTTATAATCTGACATTTGGGACATTGGAACCAGTTCAGGAAAATCAAAAAGGTACTCATTTAAATACCTGGTTATTTTGGGTCTAAAAGTGCCAGCACTATATTCCTCCTTATCTGAAGCCACCCAGCAGGGAACTATATTATGGGCATCGACTTCGTATACTGGAATATTTATTTTCTTACATGACTTACTTTTCCATGCTTTTTTAATATTCAAAGGATCAAAATCAGTAATTAGTACGGAAGGTTTTGTTACGGATACAAATTCTACAAGGTTGATATCAGGTTCTCCATGTAAAATATACAATGCGATATTTAATTTTCGTAGTTCGTTTTCAACCTCTTCCAGTCCTTTCAGCAGAAAATCATACTGTCGTAACGAAGCATTCAGAAATGTATCGGTGAGGGTAAATACAACCATCACGGGTTTATTAACTGACTTTGCATAAGCATCAGCAAAAATCAATGCCCAGTTATCCTGAACTCTCTGATCTCTGCTCATCCAATACAAAACAGGTCCGTTACCGGATATTCCCTTTTTTAGTAACCTGGCTCTTTTGGAATTTAACAATTCCCGAACGATGTTCATCAGGGTTATTTATTAACCAGTTCGGCAGCTGCACTATCCAATAACCATTCCAGTTTTCCGGATACAGGTTTAATGAAAAATGCAGGGTATTTTTTAGCATTATCATGCTCTTTTAAAATCTCCATCACTTTCACTTTTTTATTACTTCCCGTAACAAGGAAACTTATAAAATCAGCGTTTATCAGTACCTTACCGGTAAGGGTGATTCTGTTTTGTCCTGTGGACGGATGTTTTGCAATCTCGCAGTCTTTCGGAGAATAGAGAAGATTAAGCTGGTCAGGAAAAATAGATGCTGTGTGTCCGTCTTCTCCCAGACCTAAAAAAATCCAGTCAAATATAGGAGTGCCGTTTCGCAATGGCAAATGCGCTCTGATTTCATCTGAATACCTCTTGATTTCATCAACAGGTGTATTCTCTCCGTGGATTCTGTGAATGTTTTCAGAAGGGATATTGATGGTTCTTAAAAAGGTGCGGTTGGTGAGTCCAAAGTTACTCTCAGGGTTGGTAGGGGGAACGCATCTTTCATCGCCCCAATAAAAGTGTACTGGTCCCCAGTTAAATTTGTTGGATTTTACTGCTGCCAGGCTCGATAATCTTCTGAAAAATAGTTCAGGGGTTTTTCCACCCGATAGTGCAATATTTATCTGTTTTTTTTGTCGTGATAATACTTCAACATGTTGTATGAATTTCTCAGCCAGATGAGTAGCCATTTCGCCTGCATCTCTAAAAATGTGCACTTGCGGTTTCATATTCACATAATCTAAAGTTCACAATATGAACTGTCATCCGTGAGATTTTTACAGGGATATCTCCAGGTCATTGTTTTATTTTCGATAAGCGAATCGCTAATCTTAGGACCCCATGTTCCCGCTGGATAACCATATACCTGTATTTCAGAATTTTTTTCCCATGCATTTAAAATGGGATTTATTATCTTCCAGGCTCGTTCTACGGCATCGCCACGGGTATAAAGAGTAGAATCGCCATGCATACAGTCAAGCAACAAACGCTGGTATGCTTCCGGAATTTCCTGACTTCCTAAATCTGAATAATGAAAATCCATATTTACATCCTGCACGTTGAAACCGCTTCCCGGTACTTTCATGCCAAATTTAAGCAAGATTCCTTCATCGGGCTGAATTCTCAAAACCATGTAATTTTCTGAATTAAATCTTCCTTCATCAAAACAAAACAATTTATGAGGTGTAGGCTTAAAGTGAATTGCGATTTCTGTAACGCGCGTGGGTAAACATTTTCCTGTTCGGATATAGAAAGGTACCCCTCCCCATCTCCAGTTATCGACAAACAGCTTTAATGCCACAAACGTTTCAGTGCGTGAATTTAGAGCAACACCCGGTTCATTGCGGTAAGATGCAATTTTTTTTCCTCTCACGGTAGATTCCGTATACTGACCCCTGATAATAGAGTTTGGTACATCCGACTCATCTATCGGACGGATAGATTGAAGCACTTTTAATGTTTCGTTTCGGATAGCTGAAGAACTTATAACGGTAGGCGGTTCCATTGCAACAAGCGTGAGCAATTGAAGGAGGTGATTCTGAACCATATCCCGCAATGCACCAGCATTATCGTAATAACCTCCGCGATTCTCAACTCCTATCTGTTCAGCCGCAGTAATCTCAACATGATTGATATAATTGCGGTTCCACATAGGTTCGAAAAAACCATTCGAAAACCTTGTTACCATAATATTCTGAACCGATTCTTTACCCAAATAGTGATCGATCCGGTAGATTTGATCCTCTTTAAAATAATTTAAAAGATGATTGTTTAGTTTTCGGGCAGATTCAAGGTTGACACCAAAAGGCTTTTCAATGACCAGACGTGTCCATCCGTTATTATCCTCGTGTAATTTCTGCTGATGGAGCGCTTTCGGAATGATCTCATACAACGAAGGTGGTGTGGCAAGATAAAAGATATAATTCGATTCGATGGCTAACTGCTTTTCCACCTCCAGAATTTTCGCCTTTAGTTTTCCATAATCTGAAGGATCTTCTGTGTTCAGCGAAGTATAATAGAGTTTGGAAATAAAATTATTATCTGTAGCTGAATATAATTCTGACTGAAATGTTTTCAATGCCTCATCCATACTTTGCCTGAAACTTTCATCATTCATATGGGTTCTTCCTATACCAATAACTGCATATTTCTCGGGTAAAAAACCTTCCCTGAATAAATTATATAAAGCCGGCATTAATTTTCTTCGCGTTAAATCGCCCGATGCACCAAATAATACCAATATCTGATTATCAATTTTTATCATCATAATAAATTACCTTATTTCCCTGTGTTCACTTGCATTAACAAATAGTACGTCACCAATGTTCTCGTAACCAGTGAATATTTCGTGGTTGTGTTTAAGCTGTTCCTCAACAAATCCAATAACAGTAAGGCCTGCATCTACCGATTTAGAATTTATCAGTGATTTCGCATTTACATTTTCATCTTCTTTAATAAGCTCGATATTTTTCGGTGAAATTGGTAAGCGGCCGGTTTCAATCAATGCTGTAAGTTGATTCCTTGTATTTTCCAAATCATTTTCTTTACAAAGATTAAAAATCTTGATTTTTCCTTTTCGCCAATCAGAATGTCCAAGAATAATATAACTAAGCAGAATCATGAGATTGGAGTTCTCATAGTCGTGACTTTTAATCCACACATGAATACCATGCTTAAAAGTAATCTGTTTTCTGCTGGTGCCAAAAACACAAATATCCAGTTTTCCAGCTTTAACCAGGGAAATATTTTCAGTAATCTGGTGGAGGTTTGTTGGGTTTTCTTTATCGAATTCAAACATCATTAAATTGTTTTCCATTCCCGAAATACTGGGTAATTGAATAATCTGGGCAATAGCTGATGTATATGAAGGCGAGACCAGCGTGTCGAGATAAACTTTGCTTTTTTCATCTGCAAGATCAAGAAGTTTGTTTAATACCTCTTTGGATTTGAGGTAGGATGACTTTGAATAATAATCAAATATTAAATGAATATATGTACCAAAACCATATTTTTTTGAAATCCAGTCCATTAACCTTAATGCTTTCCCCCGTTCAAAGGTTGAGTCTGAAATGCATACAGCCGAAGGTCTCCACTTGCTTTCCGTGGTTGATTTTTTCGATTTTTGTAAAAAAATTTGAAGCTGTCTGCTTAATTGAAAAATCGCCCCCTGGAAAATATCCTGCATTCCGCTTCTGTCTGAGTGTGTGTAAGAAATAATTAAATACAGAACAATTATTACCAAAATAGATGCAATGGCATAAGGGGTGCTAATCTTAAACATAAGCCAGATACACATCAGGAACCCAATAAGCGAAATATACCATCGCGATCTGAACGCCGGCCTGTAGGAAGGATCTGCTCCAAAATGATAGAGAAACGAAATAAGACAGATTGAGCCATACGTAACCATAAAAAACATAGAGATGATTTGTGCTACCTCATTTACATTTCCCAATGATACAAATATCAGGGCGATAAGTGAGGTGAATAGGGTAGCATTAAAGGGTTCGGAGGTTTTTCCTCTTCCCCTCGCCACAAACTTATTTAATTTGCCTAAGGGTAATGATTGATCGGTTCCTAACGCTTGCAGCGTTCTAGGGGCAACGAGTATGGAACCTATGGCGGAAGAGAGTGTTGATGCAGCCAGACCCAGAGGTATGATGACAGGTCCAAATACCGCAATTTTACTCATAATTAGCTGGTTATTAAATAAATCTTCGGGACTTGCAGAAATAGATAATTTATAGGAGATAAAAATATAAACAATCATACCCGTAATGGTAGCGGCTACAGTGCCTATGGGTATGGAACGTCCCGGATTTTTCAAGTCTCCCGAAAGACCAACGCCAGCAGTCATTCCTGTAAAGGCCGGAAAACAAATGGCAAAAACAACAAAAAAAGGTACATTGAATTCATTCCCTTTTACAGCTAACGAAACAGTCTGATTGGTTTGCGAATAATCTGTCTTTCCAATAAAAAATAAAAATAAAGAAATAAAAAGAATGGAAATAATTATATATAGGGTTTTAACACCCAGACTTGCTCCTTTTTTTAAAATGAGATATGCCAGCCCAATAGTTGCAGGAATACTGATTATCTGGCGATATAATTCAATATGGAACTTATCTTTAACAAAATCAAACAAAGGCGAAAAGGCTTCGGTGAAGGCAATAATATAAAACGCTAAGCTAATAGCCTGCGAAAAATATAAAGATATTCCAATGGTTGCACCGATATTTAAACCGAAAGATCTGGAAATAATAAAATATTCTCCTCCACCTTCTACTCTTTGGTTTGTTGCAATTTCTGAAAGCGCCAGTGAAGTAGGAATGGTAACCAGGTGGCCGAGGATAATCAGTGCAAGAACACCGCCAAACTCTAAGGCTCCCACTGCAAATCCAAATCTTAAAAATAAAATTGCACCTAAAATGGTTGAAATGGCAGTAAAATATACCGGCGCAGTACCAAACGATTTGACTTTTTGCTGAATATTATCCATTCCAGCTAAGTTGAAATAATTAAAGTTGAACTCAATACTTCAAAACCTGTTTTAACAAAAATAATCATTTTGTTTGGTTTCCCTAAAAGTTTAAATTTCATCCAAAAAATGCATTGAACAAAAAATCAGAATTTGTTTATATTTGAATCCGAATAGCAAAAGACAGATGCAGAAAAAAACCATTGTAATTATAATTTTATGCTCTTTTATCCTGGTATCATATGGTCAGGAGACTAAGATTGATACATCCAACTATATTTCAGGAGATTTGGATTATAACCTGATACTTGCTTCTGAGAAAGGTTATTCTCTTGAAGTATTGAGACTTTTAAATGAAGGAGCAAATGTAAATGCTGATCTTGGCAATGGTGTTACTCCACTGATGTATGCTGTGCAAGAGGGGCATTTTGATGTGGTAAAGATCCTGGTTTTAAACGGGGCAGATGTTAACAAAGTTCCTGATAATGGAAATTCTGCGCTGATTGCTGCTGTTTTGGCTGATAGCCTGGATATAGCCGAATATCTGATCAGACATGGCGCCGATATAGATCAGGCTGATTACAACAAGGTTACTCCTTTGATGCAGTCTGTTGCTAATGGCAGCTATTACATGACAGATATGCTCTTGTATTATGGAGCCGATGTATTGAAAAAAGATATTCACGGAACAGATGCTTTAATGCTGTCATCTCTCCTGGGATTGTATGAGATCGACAGCCTGCTTATCGAACACGGGGCAAATGTAAATTCGACTGATAACAAACTGCTTACTCCGCTGCATATGGCTGTGCAAAACGGGTATATTGAGATTGCAGGGTTGTTAATAGAAAAGGGAGCAGATATCAACATGTCCGACGTATCTGGTTATACCCCTTTGGGCATAGCTGTCGAAAACAATGATCTTAATATGGTGCGTTTTTTGGTTGATAAAGGTGCAAAGGTGAATACTAAAATATCGAACTCACAGAATGCGCTAACCATCGCTCTGGATCATAAGAATGATTCTATAATTCATTTTTTATTGGAACATAAATCCTCCCGGATTATATGGCCAAGTTTCAACAAATATTTTATAGGAACCGAATTAAACTGGAATTCTAAAGATTTTTTATGGGGATTCAATGTGGGTATTTCAGATAAGAAATACAATCTTGAAATTTTTGCCGATTACCGATTTCGGCCTTCGGCCATCGCTGTTCTTCAAAAAGAAAGTGAGCACGTATCCTATCAATACAGAGAGCGAAGAGGATCATATTCCATCGGATTGGACAAAAAGTTTCAGTTCAATCGGAAACCGGCATTTACGAATTATGGATTATTCACCGGTATAAAAGAAACACTTACTTTTGGAAGTTACCGGGGTTCTTCAAATAAGCCGGATACCAGGTTGCTGACGGTACCCAGGGTGGGGGTGTATTTGAATTACTTCTTCATTAATTCAAAATTCTATTATGAATTTCTTAATCTTGATCTTCCGGAAATTTCAAATGGAAGATGGAATTTTGCTTTTTATTTTAATATCGATCGTAAAAAAAATAGCTATAATCCTAAGTATATATACTGGTTATGAAATTTCTAATCGCAAATCGGATAATTTTATTTTTAAGTGTATCCATATCTCTATGCTCATGCAAAGAAAAAATATTTACCGGGAATGTTGACTGTGATAAATGTTATGATACAGAGTATGACTCAGTTGATTTAAATGTGGATGTAACCATTAATGATAAATATCCGCGGGTTCCTATTGTGCTGTTTAGAGAAAATGTGGAAGAGAACCAGGTGGATTGGGTCGACACTGCATATGCAGACAAATACTATGTTCGTGTGGCAGTTGATCAAAAATACTCTGTCCGTTTAGAATATACCTATAATTCAGATACCACTTATGTTGTTGACGGTACAACTGTGAAAATGAAAAGAGTCTCCGATGCCTGTGATAATGAGTGCTGGGTTATTGTCAACGATAATATAGATGGCAGGTTGAAATATAAATAAGCTTTCCAAACGTCTGAAACGTTTGGAAAGCTTAATATCATTGAAGTAATTTAATATCTATTACAGAGTTGCCAACCTTATTGTCCATAAATTTAATAAGGATGTCATAAAATCCGGTTTTGTTGCATACAAAGGTTAAGTTATCATAATACTTTTCGTTGATGCTATTGGTAATCATAAGTTTATCTGCTTCAAGTATTTCCATTACTGCCTTACCAGCATAATTGTCCAAATGGTTGGTAATCTTAAACAGATACGAATCACCTCTATTGAATTTCATTGTCATGAAATATTCATTTTCGTATTCAATATCGCTTACCCGTTCTAGTTTAAAATCAATCTGCCTCAGGAAAATTTCTTTTTGAGCATATGTAAAGATAAGATTACCAAATAAAAGTGCAGTTAAAACTAATTTTTTAATTAGTGAATGCATAATATGATGTTTTTGATGGCTAAGCAAAATTAAGCTTCATTTTTCAAAAATAAAATAAATCACATAGCTACCGGTTTTATTTTTAACCACTCAAAGTCTGAATCCAGCATTATCAGCTTTGCCTGTTCCGAAATACGTTTTAAAGGTGATTTTGAAAGTTCATTTATCAGCGGTTCAATCTTTGATTTATATGCCTCAACGGTTAAGTCTGAGCATCTTGATTTTCCATTTCGTAAATAAGCCAAAGCTTTGGCCTGCCGCTTTTCATCTTCACTGCCAAGTGCACTCATCAGGGCATTCAGCCTGTTCCAGTCACCGCCTTCATCCGCCCACCATCGTTGAGCGGCCGCAATACTCAATTTTTTAATGATGTCTCTTTTTTCCTTATCCGTTGCCTTATCAACCAATTGTCTGTTCTTTGAATTGTTATAATATTTTGGATAATTGAACTTTATATAATCTGACAGATTTTTTGATTCAATATGGATGCCACTAAATCCAAAATTCTGAAATGAAAGATCTTCCAGCAACCAGCCGGCTCTTATATCAATTTTATCAATATCGTAATCTATTATTTGTCCATGCCCGAAAAACTTGTCAGCCCCGGGATAAATAAGGTCTCCGGTATTTGTCAATTTTTTAACCGTATTGTCTTTAAGCATATCAATCAGGCCGGGAATACTTTTTGCTTCTGAGTTTTCCAGTTTTTCTTTGGCCTGTAAAACAATACCCCAATCTGTAGCTTGAAAATCCTTAAGTAACTTGTCAATCTCCTTATCCTGGGAAATACCAACATTTATAAGCACAGCGGAGCAGAAGGTGATAATTGTTATTCTTTTCATGTTTGTAAAATATTCATTAATAATAAGATACAGTATTGTTATATAAAGATAATAAATTATTCTCTGAATCTGCAAATTGCATACCAAAAGTTTTTAAACACATAATTTGAACCAAAGAAAGATAGCAACCACTTTTTCAAAATGCAGATCGGTTTGTTCAGAAACTATTGGAATATAACGGATTAATCATAAATCTGGTGATTTTTCGATGCTGCTTCCGGAATCTGTGGAAGATATTCAGGAAAAGTTTTTAACATCGATTGAAACATATTGATTTTTGCTTTTCGATGTAATCGGTTTATGTCGTTCAGAATTTTTTTAACATCATTTCGTTTTGTGCTGTCACTATATTTACATAATTTATTCTCCGGTTTAAAACCTCTTAGCAACGCATATTTTTTCAACTCCTCATTAGTCAGATGCAACAATGGCCTTATAAGTTCAATTTTACCTTTTAACATCGATAATTTTTCAGGCAGCGAGCTAATGGATGCATGATATATCATATTAAGCATCAGAGTTTCCACAGCGTCATCCAGATGATGTCCAAGAGCTATTTTAGTGCAATTAAGTTCGTTTGAAATTTTAAAGAGTTCCTTACGCCGCAACCAGGAGCATACAAAACAGGGAGATTTTTTTTGGTCCATGGTAAGATCAACTTCTATCTCTCTGACTATAAGTAGTACATCAAGTTCTTCACATTTTTTTTTCAGATAATCAGTATCTATTCCATATCCCACATCTTTGGTTTGAATATGAACTGCTATCAATTCACATTTGAATGGTAAATGTTTCAGCTGTCCGGCAAGAACCTCTATCAGCACCAGGGAATCTTTACCGCCTGATAATCCTATCAAAATCCTATCGTCAGGTTGCAGAAGTTTATATTTGTATAGTGTTCTGCCAACCCGTTTTCGAATATTCTCAAGGTATTTCTGTTCCTGGTTTCGCATGGATTATACTATTCTAATACGAGATCGACCAAACGATCACAAATCGATCATATGGTATTTCCATCGGAGAAAAAAAGTTCGATCACATTAAAGGAATGTTTTCCGATATTAATGATGTCGGTATAAATATCAGAATATATTACACCTGTAGAGGCCTTATACTTTCCTTTATGCAGGTTTTTAAAGTGGTCCTGTTTCAAACTTTTTTCCAGGTTGCATAATTGTATCTCGGCTTTTTTAAAATCGAAAGATAACGGTTCGTTTTCTTTTTTATTGATATTGTTCTGTAATTCCTGATATAATGTGTCGATAATGGCTATGAGTCTAGCTATATTCTTTTCCATCTCTTTGGTAAACGGTGAATTCGTGTCTGATTTCCGCTGAGTCGTATTGGAAAAAACATTGATCGCATCAGCCATGCTTTCAATATTGCTTACCAGGCTCAACATCGACGCAATAGTTTCGGATCCTCCTTTACTTACACTTTCTTCGGATATTTTTGTCAGATACGATGCGATCTCAATTTCCATTCTGTCAGAGATATCTTCGTATTTTTGGACTTTACTGAAAAGCTTACTGAATTTGTTGGCAGATTTTGTATCGTAAAGTTCTTTCGCATATTTAAACATTTTAATAACTTTTTCGATAAATACCACAATCTCTTTTCGGGCTTGTACCAGTGCAATTTCTCCGGTTGACATCAAGCCGGTATTAATATATTTCAGTCCAAATTCCTCATCATCTTCTTTAAAAGGAATAATATATTTCACAATTTTTTCAATTTGAGGTATAAACCAAATTAAGAGTAGTGTATTTAAGATATTAAATACTGTGTGATATATTGATAGCGCTACTAAAACTGAAGCAATTGAAGTTACAGCACCTAGTGTATCTGAAGTGATTGGAGACTTGTATCCAAACAATTCCGTAATCCCTGCAATAAAATTCAGGAACGGATTATATAAAATAAGTACAATAAGTACACCAGTCACATTAAAAATGGAATGAGAAACCGCTGCACGTTTAGCAGAGATATTCGCTACCAGGGCGGCAAGATTGGCCGTAATTGTGGTTCCGATGTTTTGACCGAGAATCATAGCGGCTGACATTTCGAAAGTTAACCATCCATTATTACACATTACAAGCGTAAGAGCCATAACGGCGCTGGATGATTGAACGATCATGGTAAGAAACATCCCAATGGCCAGATAAATTAAAATGGACCAATATCCTAAATCCGAAAATCCGGCAATGAATTGTGCAAAGTCGGGACTATTATTAATATTTGGCGCTGCATCTTTCAGAAAATCGATACCCATAAAAATGATGGCAAATCCAATGATCAACTCGCCAATTGAACTTCTTTTTTTAACTTTTGAAAACAGTAGAGGAAGAACCACTGCGATTATTGGCAATGTAAAAAGACTTGTGTTAACCTTAAATCCGAAAATCAACACTATCCAAGCGGTGACTGTAGTGCCGATATTTGCACCCATTATTACACCTATCGATTCTGTGAGTGAAAGTAATCCTGCATTCACAAAGCTCACAAGCATTACAGTTGTTGCGGATGAAGATTGTATGACTGAGGTTACCAGTATTCCGGTTAAAATTCCCATAAATTTATTGGAGGTCATAGCAGATAAAATACTTCGCATTTTTTCACCAGCCACTTTTTGAAGCGATTCACTCATTAGTTTCATTCCGTAAAGAAAAAAACCTAGTGCTCCGAGCAATTTAAGAACATCGAATAAATTGTAATGCATTTCAATAAAATAATTTCATAATTTTAGACCCTAAATCTAAATAATTTTTTTGTATTAGCAGGCTTGTATTTTTTATAGTTTTTTTTAAACTTTTTAAAGTACATCATAGAATGCTCTTTGTGAACGATTATAGATACTTTTACTTAAAAGAGAATTTACTTTAGGTTCTCTTTAACTTTTTAAAAATATAGGATTTTTCCAAAACTGAGGTATAATATAGTCACCTGATAGTGAACATTATTAAAGATGTTGGTGTTTTTAAAGTTAAATTCTAAATATGTGGCAAAATGAAAAAAAACCTATGTTTATTCTTACTGGTTGGAATATTAATGAGTTGTGGTCATTCAAAAGTTAAGAGTGATATAGCAACCCAGCCGAATGAAGTAAATATGTCGAGGCTTGTAAACATGCAGGTAGGAATATCAGGCATGAGCTGTACCGGATGTGAAAATACTGTTGCGGGCAGTGTAAAATCCATGAATGGAATACATTCGGTTGTTGCTTCGTATGTAAGTGGAACTGCTGATATTGAATGTGATACGAGTATTGCAACTCCTGAACTAATTACCCAGGCCATTGAAAATACAGGGTATCATGTTATTGGAATTAATTACCTGAATACGGATTCAATGGCAAGAGAAGAAAATAATTAAGGCTGACTTTGTACTAAGGCTTCGTACTATTTTTTTCTTTAATCATTCTATTTCAATTCAATAAATTAATAGTCAAAATATTAAGTACAGATTAATAGTTCACGATCTATTTTTATTTGTTTTAAATAAGAAGAATTTAATTGTACGCCATTTTGAAGAAACAAACTTTTAATTATCTTTGGACTGCCAAACTAAAACTGACCTTCACAAGTATTTAAAAAACAATCGGTTACATATGTAATCAAGGTATTTATTTGTAAAAAAAATTAAGAATAATCTATTGAGTATGCAAAATAAAATACAGGAGCTAACTGAAAAGATATACCAGGAAGGTATATCCAAAGGAAATGCTGAAGCAGAAATCATTATATCCGGTGCGAAAAAAGATGCTGAAACTATTATTTCTGAGGCCAAAAAGGAAGCGGATGATATAATAAAAGCTGCTAAAAAGAAATCAGAAGAAATAATATCAAATGGTGAATCTGAACTTACATTGAGTTCAAAACAAGCGCTTAATGCTGTTAAACAGCAATTAACTGATCTGATAAATGGTTCTATTGTAAATCCCGTAATTTCTGAAGCTTTCAATGATAAAACCTTTATCAGGAAAATTATTGAACTGGCAGTTAACAATTGGAATGGCGATTCATCCGGAAATCCGGGAATAGTATTATTGGTTCCGGAAAAGGAGGAAAAAATGCTTAAGGAGTATTTTGCAAAATCAGCAAAAGAAATACTTAACAAGGGATTGGAAGTAAAAGCTGAAGGTTCTGTGAAATCAGGATTTCAGGTTAGCCCGAAAAACGGAGGTTACAAGATAAGTTTTACAGAAAGTGATTTCAATAATTTCTTCAAACAATATCTCAGGCCAAAGTTAACAGAATTGTTATTTGAAGATTAATATCCAAATGAGGAAAGAATACCACTGCCTGATTGCCGGACTGCCTGATCTTCTTTTTGATGCATCAAAACTAAATTCCTCTTTACAGGAATTTAAGTTGGAATTGCGCCGTGATTTATCAGAAACTGATTTTGAACTTATCGAATCTTATTTTTGGCGATATGATAATATCAATCTGATATCTTTATTAAACAAGAGCGGGAAAGAGATTTTTAAAACCGGTAATCTGGGTAAGGATGATTTCGAAACCATTTTTTCGCTGGTGAAAGATGATTCACTTAAAACCTTTGAAAGATTTATTCCTCAATATATTGGGAATTTTATTCAACAATTCACAGATGAATCTGCCGACCAATCCGGTAAAAGTTGGGAGAATCATCTGACTAAACTTTATTATGAATATCTGTTCCAAATTGAAAACCAATTTATTAAAGATTGGTATCAATTTGAACTTGATTTAAACAATATGCTCACTGCTTCTTACTGCAAAAAATTTCAAATACCGGTGGAACCTGAACTTATTGGCAACAGCGAAATCAATGAAAAATTAATAAAAAGCAATGCGCGTGATTTTGGAATCGGTAATGAGTTTCCTAAAATTGAATCGATTTTACGTGCCATTGAAGAATCAAATATGCTGGAGCGTGAGAAAAAAATTGATCTCATAAAATGGGATCTGCTTGATGAAAGAACTTTTTTTCACTATTTCACTATCGAAAAAATATTTGCATACACGTTGAAATTGGATATAATTGAAAGGTGGATTCATCTGGATAAAAAAACCGGAGAAGAATTATTTAATAAATTATTAACCGATCTGGAATCAGGTCAGAATTTTTCTGAAGAATTTAGTCAAAAATAATTGCTGAAAATATGTCTACAAAAGGGAAAGTTAAAGGGATTATTGCAAACCTTGTAATTGTCGGGGCAGACGGACCTGTATCACAAAACGAGATTTGTTATATCAATCTTGGTGGTACTGATCTTATGGCAGAGGTAATCAAGGTTATTGGTGATGATGCCTATGTACAGGTATTTGAAAGCACCAGAAACCTTAAAATTGGTGATGATGCGAAATTTAGCGGACACATGCTTGAAGTCACACTTGGACCGGGAATTTTGTCGAAAAATTATGACGGTTTACAAAACGATTTGGATAAAATGCACGGAGTATTTCTTAAACGTGGTGAATACACAAGTGCATTGGATGATGATAAAATTTGGGATTTTAAACCCCTCGCAAAACCAGGCGATACTGTTATAGCAGGCGACTGGCTTGGTGAAGTGGAAGAAAATGGAATGCCGCACAAAATTATGGTACCATTCAGTTTTAAAGGTAATTATAAAGTTAAAAGTGTGGTGGCTGAAGGTAAATATAAGATTATTGATACAATTGCCGTGTTGGTGGACCATGAGAGCAAAGATGTAAAAGTGACCATGATGCAAAAATGGCCCGTAAAGATTCCCATCAAGGCGTTTAAAGAAAAACCAAGGCCATTCAAGCTTCTTGAAACCGGAGTCAGAACAATTGATACGCTCAATCCCATTGTTGAAGGTGGAACCGGATTTATACCAGGACCATTTGGTTGTGGTAAAACAGTGTTACAGCATGCCATTTCAAAACAGGCAGAAGCCGACATTGTGATTGTGGCAGCCTGTGGTGAACGTGCCAACGAAGTCGTGGAACTATTTACCGAATTTCCCGAACTTGAAGATATTCGCACCGGAAAGAAATTAATGGAAAGAACCACCATTATTGCAAACACTTCAAACATGCCGGTAGCTGCACGTGAAGCTTCAGTATATACAGCAATGACTCTGGGAGAATATTACCGGTGCATGGGACTTAAAGTTTTAATGCTTGCCGATTCAACATCCCGCTGGGCTCAGGCTCTAAGAGAAATGTCGAACAGACTTGAAGAACTACCTGGTCCTGATGCATTCCCTATGGACCTTCCGGCCATCATATCCAATTTTTATTCACGTGCAGGGTATGTTATCCTGAATAATAATGAAACAGGTTCAATCACTTTTATTGGAACAGTTTCTCCTGCCGGTGGTAATCTTAAGGAACCGGTGACTGAATCTACCAAGAAAGCTGCCAGATGTTTTTATGCGCTTTCTCAACCCAGGGCAGACAGCAAACGCTATCCTGCTGTTGATCCCATTGATAGTTATTCCAAATACCTTGAATATCCTGAGTTTGTTGAATATATAGAAAAAAATATTTCAGAGAACTGGATTGATAAGGTAAATATTGCTAAAACAATTTTATTAAGAGGTAAAGAAACATACGAACAAATAAACATACTTGGAGATGACGGTGTCCCGGTTGAATATCATCTTACTTTTTGGAAGTCTGAAGTAATTGATTTTATTATTCTTCAGCAGGATGCTTTCGATCAAATCGATCAATCTACTCCTGTTGAACGACAGGAATATATGCTTGAGAGCGTCCTTAATCTTTGTGAAACTGATTTTAAATTTGAATCCTTTACCGAGGTAGATAATTATTTTAAGCGAATAATCAATCAATATAAGCAGATGAACTATTCAGAATTTAAATCTGAAAAGTTCAATAATTTTGAAAAAGAATTAAAAAAAATAATTGAAGAAAGAATCGTAGCATAATGGAAACAAGGGCATTTCAAAAAATATACACTAAAATAACCCAGATTACCAAAGCAACCTGCTCACTTAAAGCAACAGATATAGGTTATGACGAGCTTGCCATTGTAAATGGAAGGTTGGCACAGGTAGTTAAAATTCTGGGAAACACTGTAACGCTTCAGGTATTTAGTGGAACAGAAGGCATACCAACCGATGCCGAAGTAACTTTTCTTGGAAAGGCTCCAACACTTAAAGTGAGTGATGACCTGGCAGGGAGATTTTTCAATGCTTTTGGTGAACCTATTGATGGCGGCCCTGCAATTGAAGGGGAAGAAAGGGAGATCGGCGGACCATCGGTAAATCCTGTCCGCAGAAAACAACCCTCTGAACTCATAGCCACAGGTATTGCCGGTATTGATCTCAACAATACGCTTGTATCGGGTCAGAAAATTCCTTTCTTTGCCGACCCTGATCAGCCTTATAACCAGGTAATGGCAATGGTTGCTCTTCGTGCCAAAGCTGATAAGATTATTCTTGGCGGTATGGGATTAACCAACGATGATTATCTTTTTTTTAAAAATGTTTTTGATAATGCAGGGGCGCTTGATCGTATTGTTAGTTTTGTAAATACCACCGAAAATCCACCGGTTGAGAGATTACTGGTACCCGATATGGCATTGACAGCTGCAGAGTATTTTGCAGTAGACAAAAATCAGAGTGTGCTTGTACTGCTGACTGACATGACACTTTTTGCAGATGCATTGAGTATCGTATCAAACCGTATGGACCAGATTCCTTCAAAAGACAGTATGCCTGGTTCACTGTACAGCGATCTGGCAAAGATTTATGAAAAGGCTGTTCAATTTCCCGAAGGAGGTTCTATCACCATTATTGCAGTTACAACTTTATCAGGCGGAGATATTACTCACGCTATTCCAGATAATACGGGATACATCACTGAGGGACAGTTATTTCTCAGAAGAGATTCCGATATCGGAAAAGTTATTGTTGATCCGTTCAGAAGCTTATCGCGTCTGAAACAATTGGTGATTGGAAAGAAAACACGCGAGGATCATCCACAGGTGATGAATGCGGCAGTGAGATTATATGCCGATGCCGCCAATGCTAAAACCAAAATGGAAAATGGTTTTGACCTGACGGATTATGACGAACGAAGTCTGAATTTTGCGAAGGATTATTCAAACAAACTGCTGGCTATTGATGTGAATATTGATATTAATGAAATGTTAGATACAGGCTGGAACTTGTTTAACCAACATTTTAAACCGGAAGAGGTTGGGATAAAGAAAGAATTGGTAGATAAATATTGGCCGAAAGATTAATCTAAAGTTTAAAGTTTCAAGTTTTTAGTTGAAAAGACTTAAATAATGACCATGAATAATTATAAGGAACTAAAAATATGGCAAAATGGTATGGAAATCGTAAAGCTAATATTTGATTTGGTTAAAAATATACCCTCGGAGGATATCTATACTTTACGCTCTCAAGTCATAAGATCCAGTATTTCGATTCCATCCAATATTGCTGAAGGTACAAGCAGAAGAAGTCAAAAGGAATTTAAAAGGTATATTGAGATTGCTCCGGGTTCCAGTTTTGAGCTTGAAACACAAATACTTATTGTTAAAGAAAATAATTTAATAAGGAATTATAATTTTGAAATTCTGCTTAATAAAATATCCGAAGAACAGAAAATGATGTACTCATTTAAAAATAAATTATC
This sequence comes from uncultured Bacteroidales bacterium, assembly GCA_963781805.1. Taxonomy (GTDB): domain Bacteria; phylum Bacteroidota; class Bacteroidia; order Bacteroidales; family UBA10428; genus JAFGPL01. Next base: position 777,882 of record CAWAHF010000004.1, on the reverse strand, counting down.
AAATTAGTATAGATCTAAAACTTATAACTTGCAACTTGAAACTTGAAACTTAAAACCCAAAACTTGCAACTAGAAACTAGAAACTAAAAAATGTCCCTTAAATTTCAATATAACAAAACTTCACTGCAACAGCTTGAGAAACAACTTAAGGTGAGGGTTCGTGCGTTGCCAACCATTAAAAACAAAGAATCGGCCCTGAGAGTGGAGGTGAAGAAAGCGAAAGATGTGGTTGCGAGGCTTGATACCGAGTATAAGCAGATGATTGAACAATACGATCATATGGTGGCGCTTTGGGGAGAATTTGATAATACGCTTATTGGAATTGATGATGTGCATTTAAGTGTTAAAAAAATTGCGGGGGTTAAAACTCCGGTACTGGAAGGAATTGATTTTTATTCAGAAAAGTTTAGCATTTTTAATAAACCAAAATGGTTTCTGGATGGAATTGATCTGGTTAAGAAAATAGTGTCCATTGGTATTGAAAGACAGGTTTTTGTTCGTAAAATGGAACTTCTTGACAGGGCAAGGAAAAAAACCACTCAGAAAGTAAATCTGTTTGAAAAAGTGCAGATACCGGGTTATGAGGATGCTATCAGGAAAATTAAAAGATTTATGGAAGATGAAGACAATCTTTCAAAATCCGCACAGAAGATTGTGAAGAACCGTCAACAACAAATGGAGGCAGCATCATGATAGTGCCAATGAAAAAATATTCGTTCCTGATTTATCATAAGGAATATATAGATTTCCTAAAAGGGATTCAACAACTTGGCGTATTACATGTAATCGAAAAGCAGACCGGGGTACTGGCTAATGAAGAATTGGCTGAATATCAGCAAAGACTTAACGAACTTAATAATGCAATCAAATTTCTGCAAAAATTCCCGGAAGCAAAGAATGAGCAAAGTGTTAAGAATGATGGAATGGCTTCTCTGGCTTTGCTTAAAAACTTATGGACAGATCAGAATGCCAATGAATTAAAACTTTCACAAATAGGGAAGGAAATTTCACAATTGGAACCCTGGGGAGATTTTGACTGGAATAAAGTTTTTTTAATTGAAGATGCCGGATATAAAATATCTTTTTTTAGCAGCATTTTGTCTAAATATAAATCTGAATGGGAAGATCTATATACCGTTTCAAAAGTTAGTGAAATCGGAAATAATAAATATTTTGTAATTGTATCAAAACCAGGTGAGAATATTGATATTGATGCCGATGAGATCAGACTTCCTAAGAAATCGTTGAGTTCACTTCTTGAAGAAAAAGCAGAAATTGAAAAATTGAATGATAAGATAAATGAGAGTTTTATAGAGATTGCATCAGATTATTTTTCTACCCTAAATTCTTTACGTCAAAAAGTATTATCTGAGTTTAATTTTAATAAGGTTATATTAAATACCACCAAAGAAGCCGAAGAAAAGCTCATGTTACTGGAAGGATGGATTCCTGTGGATAATGAAAAAAAATTATCAGAATATCTTGAATCTAAGGGTATCTACTATTTAAAAGATGAACCTTCTCCAAAGGATAATGTACCTGTCAAGCTAAGGAATAACTGGTTTGCCAAATTATTTGAACCCATTGGTGAATTATATTCCTTACCTAACTATAACGAATCAGATCTGACACCCTTGTTTGCACCATTTTTCATGTTGTTTTTTGGTTTCTGCCTTGGCGATGCCGGATATGGATTGTTTATATTGATTTTAGTTAGCTTGCTCAAATTAAAAATAAAGGATGTTAAATTAAGGGCAATACTCACGTTAGCCCAATATTTAGGAATTTCAACCATTATTATGGGATTTATTTCGGGTACTTTTTTTGGTATCAATCTTCTTAAAGTTGAAGGATTTTCTTTAAGAAAATTTATGCTGAATAGCGACAAGTTATTCTATTTGTCGATGGCTATCGGACTTGTACAGATTATATTTGGTTTATGTATTAAGGCCTATGGTCTAATTACCAGAAAAGGAATTAAATACGCGCTTTCCACATTAGGATGGATTCTCTTAATCATTTCAATGATCATAATTTTTGGACTGGATAAATTAGACAGAATGCCTTCTTCATTAAAACCAATTTTATTATATTCTGTTCTGGGTGTCTCAGGATTCCTGATATTTATATTTAACGATCCGGATTCTAATCCTCTGATTAGTTCCCTCAAGGGAATTTGGGATGCTTATGGCATGATATCCGGTGTTTTTGGAGATACACTTTCCTATATTCGATTGTTTGCACTCGGAACTTCAGGAGCAATATTAGGTTTTGTTGTGAATACCATTGGCATGCAAATGTTAGGCATTCATTATATCGGACCTGTTCTTTTTATAATTTTCTTGCTTCTTGGACATGGATTAACCATATCGCTTTGTGTTCTTGGTGCGTTTGTGCATCCAATGCGTCTTACTTTTGTTGAGTTTTATAAGAATGCAGGTTTTGCAGGAGGAGGTAAAGCTTATAATCCATTTAAATTAGAAACAAATAAATAATAATATTTAAAAATTAAGCAGTATGACAACAGCAATGATTTTAACCTATCTTGGACTGGCACTAATGGTAGGTCTATCGGGAATTGGAAGTGCTATCGGAGTAGTAATTGGAGGTAATGCAACCGTTGGAGCTCTGAAAAAAAATGATGAGGCATTTGGTAGTTTTATGCTTTTAAGTGCCTTACCTGGAACACAGGGTTTATATGGATTTGCAGGATTTTTTATTATTAATAGCAAACTACCGGAATTAATAACCTCAGGACTTACGATTGCTCAGGGTGCTGCGATATTTGGAGCAGGTCTTGCACAAGGCGCAGTCTGTTTAATCTCAGCAATGACCCAGGGCAAAGTATGTGCAAATGGTATTGCAAGTATTGGTTCTGGCAATGACGTTTTTGGGAAAACTATGGTCCTGGCAGTATTTCCTGAATTATATGCCATCGTTTCATTTGCAGCAACATTCATTATTTCCGGTACATTATAAGGCTTAGAAAAAGTCAGCATCTATCCATCAAATGCATGAATGGAATTCTGTATTCATTCATGCATTTGTATTTCGCGTTTTCATTTCTTTTTTTAAATCTTTCCACTTTTTCCGTATTTTAGTCTAAAAACTAATATATGCTTGATTATCTGTTGCTTTTTTTATCGATTATAATTCTGTTGACAGGTTTTTTGGGTTGTATCATACCTGCTTTACCCGGCCCCCCATTAAGTTTTGTTGCAATTATTTTAATTCAGTTTACAAAATTTGCTTCTTTCACTTTAAGAGAATTTATTTTTCTGGGCGCCCTGGCAATAATCGTTCAGATATTTGACTTTATTGTTCCGGTCTGGGGAACTAAGAAGTTTGGAGGAACCAGTGCAGGCATGCGTGGCAGCATTGTCGGATTGATTGCGGGATTGTTTTTTCTTCCTGCGTTGGGACCTTTCGGTTTGTTTACCATTTTGGGTGGTCCTTTTTTAGGTGCGTATATCGGAGAAAAACTTGCTGGTCAAAAGTCTGATAAGGCTGTGAGGGCCGCATTTGGTTCGTTTATCGGATTTCTTACAGGCACATTTATGAAGATAGTTGCTTCAACCATTATCACCATTTATTTTGTAAAAGAAGTCTGGAGCAATGTTTTCTAAGAATCTTTACACAAATAATTTTTGACAATTTGACTAAAAAATTGTTGTTTATATATGAAAACTTTTTTTGCCCAAATCTGTCTCCTGTCTTTTTTTCCCTTACTTAATGCCCAGCATCAGGGTCAGGAAGATTATTACACCAGGTTAACTGTTAAGAATTTCAGAAAAGACAGTTTCTTTAACCAGCCGGTTGATTTTAGCAATCCGGATTATCGCCGGCTAAATGCTGCTATATTTTTTGCAACGAACGAACAACGTTTGAAAAAAAAGTTACCACTGGTATCTTATGCCTCCCGACTGGAAGAAGTTGCCTCTATGCATTCGAAGGATATGTGTGATAAGAACTTTTTCAATCATGTAAATCCAACCGATAAAAAAAAGAGAACCCCGAATGACAGAGCCAGGCTGCATGGTATTGACAATCCATATATTGCGGAGAATTTGGCTACAGCATTTGGACTCCAATATGATCAGGGTAGGGATGTGATTGTTAAGGGACCGGGCAAGTTCAGCTATCCGGGGAAACAGGATCTAATCCTTCCGAATACCTATCTCCAGGTAGCCGATGTACTTATTAACTCATGGATGCATTCGGAAGGCCACCGAAAAAATATTCTTTCTGCCAATGCATTACAGCTTGGTTGCGGAACATATCTTTTTTTGGATAAAAAATTCAATCAGATGCCAACATTTATGGCCACTCAAAATTTTCAGGAATATGAAAAAATTGAAACTTCGAGATAATACAAAGATTTATCACCTATGTAAATCAGGGCAGAAGGTAATTTACATAGCTTCGAAAAATTGTAGTAAGGATTAACTGACCTCTTCTGTAACTTTTTTAGTGGAATGAGCCTTCATCACCCTCATGTTCCTTCCTCCAACCTCTTTCCCGTCCAGTGTCTTGATAGCTTCCATGGCTTCTTTCTTGTCTGGCATTTCAATAAAACAATACCCTTTGGATTTCCCGGTTTTTTTGTCCCTGACAAGTTTTACTGCTTCCACTGTTCCCATCACTTCAAAAATCCTTTGAATATCAGCTTCGACTAAAGAATAATTGATATTTCCAATATAAATTGTCATGTTATGAAATTTTGAAACATAAACACTGATACAAGTTAATAAATTATTCTGAAAAAACAATTTTTTGGATAAGAAATTATTTAGTCTATAACGATTTACAATTAAAAAATCGCCGATATTATAGTTGGCAGGCTTTTGCAAAGCTTTTTTTAACATGATGAAATAGAATTCTCACCATGCATATCTACAGTTGTTTACAATCTCAAACATGGATGCTCAGTTCTAATCTTCTCCTAACGTAGCAACCATAACAGCTTTGATGGTATGCACCCTGTTTTCCGCCTCGTCAAATACGATTGATGCTTCCGATTCAAATACTTCATCCGTTACTTCCATAGCTTCGAGGCCAAACTTCTTATAGATTTCTTCTCCGACTTTTGTTTCCCTGTTATGAAACGCCGGAAGACAGTGCAGAAATTTCACATTTGGATTACCGGTAATTTCCAGTACCTTTTTATTTATCTGGTAGGGTTTTAATAGTTTTATTCTCTCTTCCCAGACAGAATCCGGCTCACCCATAGATACCCAGACATCGGTGTAAAGAAAATCAACATTTTCTACTGCTTTGTATATATCTTCTGAAAGGGTTATTTTCGCACCGGTCTCGCTGGCAATATTTTTGCATACATTCACCAACTCATCTTTTGGCTGGCATTGTTTTGGAGCTGCAGCCCTGAAGTCAATACCCATCTTTGCCGAACCCACCATCAATGAATTCCCCATATTATTTCGGGCATCTCCCAGGTAACAGAATTTTATCTCATGGAGGGGCTTTTTCGAATGTTCCATCATAGTCATCAAATCGGCAAGCACCTGTGTAGGATGAAATTCATTCGTAAGGCCGTTCCAAACAGGAACGCCCGAATATTTAGCCAGATCATCTATAATATGTTGTCCGTATCCCCGGTATTCTATTCCATCATACATTCTTCCAAGAACCCTTGCCGTATCTTTCATTGATTCTTTGCTTCCTATCTGAGAACCCGACGGACCAAGGTAGGTTACCCTGGCACCCTGATCAAATGCAGCGACTTCGAAGGAACATCTGGTACGGGTAGAGGATTTCTCAAAGATAAGCGCTATATTTTTACCCATAAGATATTGCTTTTCGCTACCTGCATTCCTGGTTTTCTTTAATTCGAATGATAATTCGAGCAGATAGTTGATTTCTTCAGGGGTGAAATCAAGTAATTTTAAAAAATGTCTGTTTTTAAGTTGAGAACTCATTTGCATATATATTTAAGCAATTTTTATATTTATCACAATAGAACTAAACCTCCAATAATTTATTGACCAAATATAGAGATATATTCAGGATTTTTTCAATGATTTTTATCATCCTTGCATTGTATAAATATAAAATCTTCTTTGTGTGGATAAATCACGATTATTTTCATTGATGTAAGGAAAAAATGTATTAAATTGTCCTAATGGATGATTGGTCAAAATGGGAAGTAATAATGTAGCGGTTTATGAATTTAGATTTATCTTGCGACAAATTTTGAAATAAACTTGAATGAGACTTGCAGGAATAGCTATTGCGTTGATTGTATTAACTATAAGTTGTAAAAAGCATAAACAGGAAGGAATTTTTGAAAGCGGCAGGATTGATTATAAGATAACTTATCTTGAAAATAATCTTACTTCTATATCTCCGAACCTGCTTCCAAAACACATGAAACTGGAATTCAACCAGGAATATTCAACCAATGTGATTGAAGGATTCATGGGTGTTTTCAGGTTAAACAACTTTACCTATTTTAAACGTAAACGTTGTTCAACACTGTTGGAAGTGTTAAATAAAAACTATATCTACTATGGGAAACGCGGTGACGAAATGTGTTGTTTTGAAAGCATGGAGGATATGTCGGTTAAGTTGACTGATGATACGAAAGTTATCGCCGGTTTGAATTGCCATAAAGCACTCGTTACTATTAATCCAACCAATGAGTCCTTTGAGGTGTATTATACCAACGATATTCGTCTGGATGATCCGAATGTAACCAATCCATACAAAAAAATAAACGGTGTGCTGGTGGAGTTTCAACTATCGCTCTCCGGACTGAAAATGAAATTCACTGCTGAAAACTTCGAAAATTCCCTGAGGAATCCATTGAAACAACTAACATTCCCCAAAAATAGTCATGAAGTTGACCGGGATCAGATGACTCAAATTATCAATAAATTGATGGAATAGAACCCTATGGCTATATTAAAGGTTAACTTCTCATAAATCCTATTGCTCTGAGTGTAAACAGTTTCTTGTATGTCAGGTTCGGTTGATTGATTCGTTTGACCATTCATTTAATTCCTGTTTTACAAACAATAAGCTTATTTTCAATAGCTTCCATTAACTTCAGAAACTTCCTGTTCATAATAATTTCAGTTTTTTTCAGTTTAAACTAAAACTCTTATTTAATTTTGGGCAAATACTGAAATTGGATGGCAAAAAACGTTAACACCAAAAAAAAAACAGGAAATTCTAAAACCAAAGGCAAATCTTTTTTTAAAGATAAAAGATTTAAGATTCTAGTTGGAATTATCATCTCGGTATTCGCATTATACCTCCTGATAGCTATGGTATCCTATCTGTTCACCTGGAAAAGCGATCAGAGTTTTCTTCACGAACATGTATTTTCATCACCCGAAATAAAAGTAGATAACTGGTCAGGAAAAGCTGGGGCATATCTGGCAGATCTCCTGATGAACAGAGGATTTGGTCTTGCTTCATTCAGTATTCCCATCTTACTGGTAATATTTGGATTAAGATTATTAAATATTAAACTAACCGAACTCTTCAGGAAAACAGTAACTACCCTTATTTTTTCAATTTATACCTCTGTTCTGTTGGGATATATTTTTGGTGAGTTTCATGGATTACTTGGCAGCGGACCCGGCGGTGTACATGGATTATATGTTAGCCGATGGCTTAATGCATTGATGGGAATGGTGGGCACGGGTTTCTTCCTTGCTATTTTCCTGTTTGGATTAATCATTTTTACCAATCATAATTCACTCGACTGGTTTAAAAAGATATTAAACAACCTGGCCGGATATGTAGGAAAAGAAAAATCAATTGAGTTATTTCAGAACGAACAGGATGAACTGTCTTCTGATAATGTAGAAATGGAAACAAGTGAAGCGGATGACGATCTTGTTTTTGAAACTGAGTTTCCGCAACCTGAATCAGATCGGAAAGAACCTGAATCAGAACCGATACCCGAAACTAACGATGAAGATGATTTGGAACTGGAGGTGGAAAAAAGAGCTGAAAACGATTCGGAAGATGACATGCTTAATCTTGAGCTTGAGGATTACGATCCCACTCTGGATTTGTCCGGGTATAAATTACCAACCCTTGATTTGCTCGAAAAACATGATGAAGGCAATTCCTCTGTTTCTAATGAGGAGCTGATCAGCAATAAAAATAAAATTGTTGAAACGCTAGCGCATTATAAAATTCAGATAGATAAAATTAAAGCTACTATTGGTCCGACAGTTACGCTATACGAAATTGTTCCTGCTCCGGGTGTGCGTATTGCACGGATTAAAAACCTGGAAGACGATATTGCGTTGAGCCTTGCTGCATTGGGTATCCGGATTATAGCCCCGATTCCCGGAAAGGGAACTATTGGGATCGAAGTCCCCAACCAAAAACCGGAAATCGTATCAATGCGTTCCATTTTAAGTTCCCGAAAATTTCAGGAGTCCGACTTTGAATTGGCTATTGCCATTGGAAAAACAATTTCGAATGAAACCTATGTATTCGACCTGGCTAAAATGCCTCACTTGTTGATAGCCGGTGCAACGGGACAAGGAAAATCTGTTGGATTAAATGCAATTATTGCATCCTTATTATATAAGAAACATCCTTCACAACTAAAGTTTGTGTTGGTTGATCCCAAAAAAGTAGAATTGACACTTTATACAAAACTTGAAAAACATTTTCTGGCAAAGATCCCGGATGCCGAAGAACCTATTATCACCGACACGCAGAAAGTAATTTATACGCTGAATTCACTAACCATAGAGATGGATCAGCGATATCTTCTGTTAAAATCGGCGCAGGTAAGAAATATTAAGGAATACAATCATAAGTTTATTAAAAGGAGGTTAAATCCTGAAAAAGGTCACAGATACCTGCCATACATTGTTGTGATAATCGATGAGTTTGCCGATTTAATCATGACTGCCGGACGCGAGGTGGAAGCTCCTCTTGCCAGATTGGCCCAGGTTGCGCGTGCCATAGGAATTCATCTGGTTATTGCCACCCAGCGGCCCACCACTAACATTATCACCGGTTCCATCAAAGCAAATTTTCCGGCACGTATTGCCTTTCGGGTGACATCGATGATTGATTCAAGAACCATTCTCGATAGTCCCGGAGCAAATCAGTTGGTGGGAAGAGGGGATATGTTACTGGCGCCTGGCAGCGATATGATAAGGATTCAGTGCGCATTTATCGATATTCCCGAAATTGAAAAAATTACTGAATATATTAATATTCAGAAGGGATTTCTTACTCCTTTCTATCTACCGGAATATGTCGGAGAAAACGAAGCCGATGTGCTTGAAGTTGATCTCTCCAAACGGGATCCGTTATTTGATGATGCTGCCAGACTGGTGGTCACACATCAAAGCGGTTCCACCTCTTTGCTTCAGCGAAAATTTTCGATTGGTTATAACCGTGCTGGTAAAATTATGGATCACCTTGAAGCTGCCGGTATTGTTGGACCGCCGGATAGCAGTAAGCCCAGACAGGTATTATATCCGGATATCGTATCTTTGGAACATTATTTGTTATCACTTAACAGTTAAAGTTCTTCGATGATGAAAAAAATATATTTGATTATACTGTTCTGCTTTGTCTTTTTAAAGGCTTTTTTGCAGCAGGATCCGGAAGCGAAAAAAATTTTGGATCAGTCATCCCAAAAAATAAAATCTTTCAAATCCATCCAGGTGAGTTTTAAATTAACGGTGGAGGACCGAAAGGAGAAAACCAGCTCATCCAGCGAAGGAGTCATTAAAATAAAGGGGGATAAATACTGGCTGCAATCATCGGATGATATCGTATATTTCAACGGAAAAACAATGTGGACTGTCGGACTTGATATCAAGGAGGTTACCATCACCGAACCCAATATGGAGGATAGTGATTTTCTGAGCAATCCTGCAAAAATTTTTACATGGTATGACCGTGATTTCAAGTTCCGGTATGATAAACAAACCACACTGAACGGAATAGATGTTTATGAAATCGATCTTTTTCCAAAAAATCTCGAACAACCCTACAGCAGGATCAAAGTATTTATTTCTGTTAAAGACTTGTTGCTGCAATCTTTGAAATCGGTTGGGAAAGATGGAATAGACTATTCCGTTAAGCTTTCGGATTATATTACCAATAAGGAGTTTGATGATTCTATTTTTACATTTGATCCTTCCAAATATAAAAAATTCGAGATCGTTGATATGAGGCTTTAGCTGTTGTGATGATTTGTAAAAGAGCAGAATTTCCTCTGTTGACTGTAATACAACTTTTAATAGGCTTGCGAATCTATATTCCTGGAACTGCCAGCCCGGATGAATCCATCAGACTGGCTGGAATCTTAGATTAAAATTACTGGAGATCCCTGATCGGATCAGGGATGTTATTGCTTATTATACAGATATTTCAGTATAAGTTTAGTCTACTTTGTAGGGTAAGAGATACGTATATGATAAATATTTTTTAATCTTTTTTTGAATACCTCTTTTATGGTAGTGATGTCTTTGAAGGTAATATCCGCATTATTAAACTGCTCATCATTCAACTGAGAATCTATAATTTCATCCACCAGTTTATCCAAAGCAACATCATTCATATTGCTAAGACTCCGAGAGGCAGCTTCTACCGAATCGGCCATCATCATTACAGCTGTCTCTCTCGAGAAGGGTTTTGGTCCCTGGTAAGAGAACTTTTTAACATCAATCTCTTCTTCGGGATATTTTTTAATATAAGAACGGTAAAAGTAATGAACCGTTGAGGTTCCGTGATGTGTTCTGATGAAATCAATTAAGGGTTCGGGAAGGTTATGTTTCCTGGCAATTTCCACTCCTTTTTCCACATGACTTATAATAATCCTGGCACTCTCCTCGAACGAAAGCTTTTCGTGAGGATTAATGCCGGTTGTCTGGTTTTCGATGAAATAAATGGGATTTACGAGTTTACCAATATCGTGGTAAAGCGCTCCAGTCCTGATAAGTAATGCATTTCCCCCGATATGGAAGATGGCATCTTCTGCCAGATTGGCAACCTGAAGCGAATGTTGAAATGTACCTGGCGCTTTTTCTGCCAGTTCCCGTAGTAAGGGTTGATTTGTATCTGCAAGTTCCATCAGGGTTGCATCGGAGAGAAATCCAAAAAGCTTTTCAAATACGAAAATCAATGGAAAACTTAACAGGATAAGCAAACTGTTTATTCCAAACCATGCAAAATTATAGTAGTCGATATCCCTGACATTTCCTTCCTGCACGATGGAAATGCCGAAATATACAAAAGAATAGCTCAGAAAAACCAAAAAGGCTGAGTAAACAATCCGTGATCGCCGGTTGAAGTTGGTTAGCGTGAATACCGCAATGATCCCTGCTATAAATGTAAGAAACACAAATTCGAAACTGTTGGGAGCGAAAAATCCAACCAGCAGGGTGGTCATAAAATGGATAAACAATGCGAGACGCTCATCGTAAAAGGTTCTTAGAATTATGGGCAGTATGGTAAAAGGAATTATGTAATAGCTGATCATGTTAGATTTCACAATGGTGCTTGCCATAAATACAACAAGAATAACCAGCATCAGAATGAAAGCAGTTTTCAGCCCGTGTTTCAAAATTTCTATCCTCAGGTTATAGAGGAACAGAAAAATAACAAACATGGCTGCAAAGACTAGTATAAATTTTCCCGCTTTCACCAGTTGCGAAGAAATAGAACCCAGCTGACTCTCGTACTCTTGTTTCAGCGATTCCAGTATTTGATATTTTTCTGGTGTAACCAAATCGCCACGTGAAATAATTCGTTGCCCTTTTTGAATCTTATCCCTGTAAAGCGAAATACCGCTCAGCAGGCTTTGCCTTACTGTATTTGATTTGTCTGCATCGTAAAAAACATTGTCCTTTATAAAATTATTGATTTCAAAAGACTCAAAGAATGGCCGGTATCTTTTGATAACTGGGGACTGGTTAAAAAGTAATTCTTCATTAATCCTTTTTTTGATATATTCATATGCTGTTTTCTGTGTGAATACTGCATCAATTGCGGTTTGTTCCGCAATATTGGCCCTGACAAGCATAACCGAACGTATATTGTTTGAAGATAATTCACCACTCGAATTCAGATTAATGATCCCTCTCTGATAAATTTGTTCGAGCAGAGCGGCTATGAAATCCTCGTATTTTGATTCCATGTTTCGGTAGAGTACATACCTGCCATAATTGTAGTATGCTTTGTCATTCGGTATTTTAAATTCCTCCAGGGAATAATCTTTCCATTTAATTTCAAAAGATTCCCTGAATTGTTCAATCTCTTCGGGATGAATGCTGTTATCAAAATTAAAATAAGGCTTAAAATCTTTCAATACAGAATCTCTTTCTCGCGAAAGTTCCTGTGATGATTTGTTGATCGGAAAATCGAAGGGAGCCTGAAGATCTTCATGCATCCATGGACGACCCTTCTGAAATTCATATCTGAATTTGCCAACCTTTGGAAAAAGGTAGACAATAAGTAATGAAGCAAATACAAAATATAAAACAACAGATATCAGGTTAAGATGCGTTCTGATAAACTTTAAAAGTGTAAGCATAACTTTTAAACAGATAAATTCTTAATTTTATACTCAAATGTAACACTAAATCATTAAAATTAAAATCTCAGTTAATTACTTTTGATTATTTGATTTAGCAGCAAAACTATATTCAACCAACAATAAACCATTCGGTTGGTTCAAATTTTAAGGGTTAGGAACATGAAATATGGCATCTGTTTATTAACCTCCCTGTCTTTAAGAAATACCGGGTCTCACAAGTCGGAGATGGTAAGCCAGCTTTTGTTTGGCGAATCATTTGCTGTAATTGAAGACCAAAAAGAATGGATTCAAATACGTTGCAGTCTGGATAATTATGTGGGCTGGATTGAGAAAAACCTGACGTTTAAAATATCAGAGCATACCTACGAGAAATTAAGCAAACCTCCTTTTTGGGTTCTGACCAATAAGATTATAAGCATTACCCTTGAGAATGGTACAGATATGTTTATTTTACCGGGTAGTACGCTTCCATTTTTTAATCCTTCAAAGAGAATTTTCAATGTGGAGGAAAAGGTATTTATCATTAATGAGAAACCGGAAACCGGGAAGCAGGCTACCTCCGAATCGATTGTGAAAACAGCCCTGAGTTTTATAAATACACCTTACCTGTGGGGAGGAAGATCACTTTTTGGTATTGACTGTTCAGGATTTACCCAGATAGTTTACAAGATGAATCATCTGTTTATTCCCCGTGATGCCAGCCAGCAGGATAGTATCGGAGAAGCTGTCAGTAACATAAAAGATATCATGGACGGAGACCTGGCCTTTTTTCAGGATAATGACAGAAAAACCATTCATACCGGAATTTTGTTGCATGAAAATAAAATAATCCATGCCTCAGGCAGGGTTCGTATCGATTATTTTAATGAAAACGGAATTCTCAGTACAGAAACCAATTCTTATACCCATCATTTGAAATCTATCAGAAGGGTGCTAAAGTAAACGGTTATCAGGGATATATATAAAAGCTAAATTTCACAAAATTATACATGTCAAACTAAAATTCCACCTTTACATTTTAGGTTGAACTTACATTAGTTTACTTTTTCACCAAACACTCTGAAAGATAATCGGTTAATTTTTCGGCGATGTGTATATGACTGAATTTTCCGGTAATCAGTTGAAAGGCATTATTAGCAATATTATTCCTTAACTCCTGATTTTTTTTCACTTCCAGAATAGTATCTGCAATCTCCTCCGGATGATTGGATGTAAGCATAATATTCTTCCGGTCTTCAAATATTTCATGAATCGCAGGTGTGTCTTTTGTAATGATGCATTTTTTTATAGCTGCATAGTGAAAAATCTTATTGGGGATGACCATGTTGGTTTTGGGAGTATCGCCAAATATTCCCAGACAAATATCATACGAATTTATCAGAGCAGGCAGTTTCTGATAATCCATCCAGCCGGTAAATTCGATGTTGTTAAGTTTCAACTCTTTTACGTATTCACCAATCATTCCCGATTCGAAACCGCTGCCGGCCAGGTGGAACTTTATATCTTCCTGATTTCTCAATACGTATGCAGTATCCACGATTTTTCTGACTCCCTGTAAGGGAATAAAACCACCGTAAAATCCTACCCTGAAATAAGCAGATTTTTCCTTTACCTGTTCAGGGAAGAATATGGATGTATCAACTCCTATGGGTAATACAAAGATTTTTTGAGGATCAATATGAAACTTTGAGGCAAAATATTTTTTATTCTCTTCGGTATCTGCAATAACAATATCGCTTACGCGCAGCGGAATTTTGTCCTTCAGATAGTTTTTCAGCGCACGGGGGGAATATTTCGATACCTGTTGGTAATCGGTAATTTTTGTCAGGTATTTTGAGATTAGGGGATCAAAAATTACAGGCTTATCCGGAAGGAATTTTTTAATCTTTTTAACACTCTGATGGGTAAACGGAGGGAAATAGATATAATCTATTCCTGATGCAATTTCCTTAAAGTCATTTTTGGACAGATTTCTCAGTGATTTCAACGGATATTCCGTTACAATAACATCTTTTTGCTGCCTTAATCCCTTCAGTAACAACATAGTCCGGTTGTATCCGACATCATAGGTTCCGGTAACGAGTATATTCATGCGGTTTGGTTTGGGTTATGGAATGAAAATCAGGGTAGAACCGTTTTATCCAATTCTCTGCCCAGCTCTTTATACATCTGCCTTCTGGCTGCTTTATCGGCGGTGAGAATTCGATGTGCTTCATCAGCTACAATTTTGGCATATTCCCTTGGAACACACACTACACCGTCACCATCGGCCACAATCACGTCTCCCGGTCGGATTAGTACACCACCCACGGTCACAGGTTTATTAAATGATTCCAGTTCGTTTCGTCCCGGCCTTATTCCTCTTCCCCGGTTTAGCAAATCAAAGTACACCGGAATACGCTCTTTAATAATTTCATCGGTATCACGCACACCGCCATTGGAAACAATTCCCCTGGCGCCTCTTTTCACATATTCCAGACTGTTGGCTGATCCTACAGAACCTGTGTCTCCATCTCCTTGCACGTCAAGTACAATAACCGTTCCAGGCTTGATCAATTCAATCCAGGGTTCGGCAGAAAAGTTGGTGTACCAATCACTTTCCCATTTTTTGAATTCCTCAGATGTCATTGGATTATTTACCACTTTGTTAGTCGGTACATACCTTGCAGTAACCGCAATACCGCAAATCCAGTGATCGAAATTATTGATATCTTTCCACAACGCTTCAATTTTCTGGTCGAGGATACCCACATCCCGAAGTCCTGCAATATCCATTCCATCGCATACATCGGCCACTCTCAGTCCCTCGTATAGTTTCAGGAGATCTTCATCGGTAAGTATCTGTTTTTCCTGCGAAATTGCCGGCAATCCGATTGCAAGGAAAGTAAATAGGGCAACAATTCTTATCATAGTTTTAGGTTTAAGGGGGTTTATTCAAATTCAATAATTAAATCATCAAGCGATCTTTTGGGTACATGATGCACATTGTTTTCATCTCTCCAGTATACAATGATGTCGGAAGCACCAACTTCATCGATAACAACTTTTTCAACCGGTTTTCCGAGTGCAATAATCACCGGTATCTGGTATCTCTTGGGAATGAGAAGTTCTTTCCGCAGGTCAACACGGTTAATGGATCCGAACATACAACCACCGTAACCCATTGCGGTTGCTCCCAATAATATACTTTGTGCAGCAATGCCCACATCAATATCTATGGTCGGGTGAATTTCAGTATCTCCAAGAATAATGATATAGGCCGATGGCCGTTCCCCTTTTTCCGGTCCGTTCCAATCTTTTAAATAAAAGGCCCATTGCAGTTGCCTGAAAATCTTGTCATTTTTTATTTTGTCTGCCGAAAGATAAAACTTTAATCCCTGCACATTACCGCTTGATGCGGATAACCGGGCATAGCCTGTAAGCTTTCTGAGATCATCCATCGAAATAATGGTTTCTTCATCAAATCGCCTGTAACTGCGGTTTCTGATAATAAGGTCTTCAAAATTCATAATCGAACGGTTTGAGGTTTTTCAAATTTATAAAACTATTTTTTCTTTCTGCTGTTAACTTCACGTAAAAAACTGGTTTGCCGATATATTTAAGTCGTTTGATTCGCCGGTCCTAAATTTATGTATTCCTATTGTCAGGTTAGGAATGGAAAAGCGTTTTATTATTGTATGATAAAATCTTATTTTCATGCTATGTTGTCAGGACAAAATGCCACAAAATCACTTAAATACCAAATTACACCAAAAAAGATCAAAGAAACGACACTATTTTATTGTTCGGCATAATCATTGAGGAATAATTTTTTCTATCGTTAATTTTAAGATACACTTGAGCAGTAACGGAATATTTAATAATTAAAACAACATATATGAGTCTTTTTAAATCTCTTGATACGAATGAAGATAAGAGCAATAATGCAGAGAAACCAATGGAAACAGAAAAGGTAAAATGTCTGGTGATTGGTTCGGGACCCGGAGGATATACAGCTGCCATTTATGCTGCGCGGGCAAATCTTAACCCGGTATTGTACGAAGGGCTTCAACCCGGCGGTCAGCTGACCACTACAACAGAGGTTGAAAATTTTCCCGGATATCCCGAAGGAATTACAGGGCCCGAAATGATGGATGAGTTAAAGAAACAGGCGATACGTTTTGGAACCGATGTTCGCTGGGGCATAGCCACCGATGTTGATTTTTCAAAGCAACCGCATAAAGTAATCCTCGATGATAATAAAGTAATCGAGGCTGACGCAGTTATTATTGCAACGGGAGCAACAGCCAAATACCTGGGTCTTGAATCTGAACAAAAGTATATGGGCTCGGGCGTTTCGGCCTGTGCTACCTGCGATGGCTTTTTCTATAAAGGCAAAGACGTGGCAGTGGTTGGTGGCGGAGATTCAGCTTGCGAAGAAGCGCTTTACCTTGCAGGACTGTGTAAAAAGGTATATTTGATTGTAAGAAAGAACTTTTTACGCGCCTCGAAAATTATGCAGGAGAGAACGTTTAATCATCCAAAAATTGAAGTATTATTTGAGCGGGATGCAAAAGAATTAAGGGGTGAGAAGGTGGTGCAGGAACTTGTTCTGATCAAAAAAAAAGGTCAGCCCGATGAATCGGAAGAAGTAATAAAGGTAGACGGTTTCTTCCTGGCGATAGGGCATACACCCAATTCGGAAATTTTTAAGAACTTTGTCGACACCAATGAAGTCGGTTATATCAAAACCATTCCCGGGACATCCAAAACCAATGTGGCTGGCGTATTTGCCTGCGGCGATGTGCAGGATTCCGTTTACCGGCAAGCGGTTACAGCAGCAGGTACCGGCTGTATGGCTGCGATCGATGCGGAAAGATACCTGTCTGAACACGGCTTATAATACAATTTGTTGTAAATTAGCCTGCAAAACCTATCAAACAAAAACATATGAAGACAATTTTTAAATCAAACGCCCTTTTTTTGGTTCTGCTGATTGCCATAGTCCTGTTAGTTGTCTCGGGTTGTGCAAACAATGAACCCGTGGATGCATGTGTGGAAGGCTATAAGTACCGGTTCCTGGGAGGATTATGGCATGGTATCATTGCCCCGATTGACCTGGTGGTATCCCTGTTTCGTCACGATGTAACGGTTTATGCCCAGAACAACAATGGCGCATGGTATGCTTTCGGATTTATTCTAGGCAGCGGCGGTTGGGGGATTCTTGGAGGCAAGGGAATGCGCAAAAGAAGAAAAAAATACGAACATTAAGTGATTATTTCCTTCGGTTGTAAGGTTCACGTGTTATTCCATGATAGATTTGTTGAATGTTGACTGAATGAATAATAAAAGCAATGCAGGAAGTTAAAATTTTATCTCTTTGTTTCTCTGGCACTTCCCTGTATAACTCTGTGCAATAACTCTTAATTGTTTCCAAGGAAAAGAATAAATGTTTCATGGTGTTTCCATGGGATACGATAAATATAATTTCATTTATTATTTAATGACGAATTATGTCGAAAGAATATTTTAATGAACGGGCGAAAGGGTGGGACAGCGATCCCGGAAAGATAGAACGTGCAGAAGTGTTTGCAAGGGAGATTGAGGCATTTTTACACCCGGATAAGGAAATGGAAGCATTTGAATTCGGCTGCGGCACCGGATTACTTAGCTTTTCGCTGAAAGATGTCTTCGGGAAGATTACCCTGGCTGATAATTCCATGGGTATGATTGAAGTGTTGGAGGAAAAAATCAGGAAAGAAGGGATTCCTAATTTTACTCCTTTGCTGATAGATGTATTCCATGAAGATTATAAAAAGAATGCATACGATGTGGTGTATACCCTGATGACGCTGCATCATGTGAAAGATATCGGAAAGATTCTTCGAATTTTTCACCGGATGCTGAAACCGGGAGGCTACGTATGCATTGGCGATCTGGATAAAGAAGATGGCACATTTCATTCCAATGATCCCCACTTTGATGGTCACAAAGGCTTTGACAGGAAAGAGCTTAGCGCCCTTTTAACCTATAACGGTTTTGAAGTAAAGCATTATACCATCTGTCACGAAATCATCAAGACCGATAACAGCAATATCAAGAAATATCCATTGTTTCTGATGATTGGGAAGAAAGGATAGTATTTAAACCTGAAGATTATGTATATAGCAGTGCCGGGGGGTATTGTGGACAGAAAGGATTATAGGATATTGTTTGAATTCAATAGCTGATTATTAAAAGGCACAAACAGACGGTTTCGCCAGTGAAATGTGCATTCTGCTATTAAAATACATTCAAGAAGTTAATTAATTATTTGTACTTTCTAGTGACATAACACTACCATAAATTCTTATGTCGCGGATTTACATATTCCCCCTTTTCTAAAGTGGACCAGGGGGATTTCTTCCCTCCTCGCAGGTTCTACAAACAAATCTTGTTCGTCCCTTCTTTACAACAACCTGGTTTGTTGAAAATAATCCAAGCATCCATGCTTATGTTGTGATATTTTTATATCGAACTCATTGTAATTGCATTTTTATATTTATCAATACATTGAATATAAGTTAAATGTAAAATTATTTATAAATAAGTTATTATTATTTAATAATAAGTTTGCATAACTAAATATTAAATAATATATTTGTCCTGTTTAAGAATAAAAACATAGTCAAATGATAACTCTTACAAAAGCTGAAGAAAGAATTATGCAAATACTCTGGGATCTGGGAAAGGCCTTTATCAAGGATATCCAGGATCATTTCCCCGATCCCAAACCACCTTATAACACCATATCAACTATCGTCAGGGTGCTGGTGAAGAAGGAGATCGTGTCGTTCAAGACTTATGGGGGCGCCTATCAGTATTATCCACTTATTTCAAAGGAGAAATACAGCAAATCTCAACTTGGAAAGCTAATGGATGATTATTTCGGAAATTCTCTGAAGGAAGTGGTAAGTTATTTTTCACAACAAAAGAACCTTGACATGAAAGATGTTGATGAAGTATTGCACATGCTGGAAGAGATTAAAAACCAGAAAACAAAGAAGAAATGATTGGATTTCCGGTCTATCTGTTTGAATCAGGGATTTGTCTTGTCTCGTTGTATGGAATCTATTGGCTGTTTCTTCGGAAGGATACAAATTTCAATGTAAACAGGTTTTTTTTACTGGCAACCTTCTTGTTATCCCTGACCATTCCTTTTGCCCGGTTTACCATCCGGATGCATGATAATACAATAAATGAAAATGCGTATCACCGGTTACTCGGAGTTAAGAGTTATTATACAAAGTTAATTGCCATGCTTGATCCGGAGTTCCGGGAACAACAACAGGTGAAAAATAACTGGGACGACGAGGCTTTTACAAGCGCCGGAGCCAAAGGAGATAGGGTTGATCAGGCAAGAGGTGGTATACCGGAAGGGCAAATGAACAAGGCCGGGGTTAACCATACAGGCAACCGATTTTTATCATTTGCTTTTCTGTCGGGTTTTATTATTCTCATCTATTTTTCGGGTGTAATTTTCTTTGTACTGAGGTTTTTATTTCTATTCAGATATATGGCCCGTTTCAGAATAAAATATGGTATGATAAAACAGGACAACATAAAGGTTATACCTGTTGAGGAAGATATATCACCCTTTTCTTTCCTGGGATTTGTTTTTATTAATTTGCGCGCACTGCCTGAAAATGAAAATGCAAATGTGCTGGCACATGAGCAGGTTCATATCAGACAACATCATACAGCAGATCTGCTCCTGGCCCATTTGGCCTGTATATTACAGTGGTTTAATCCATTTGCATGGCTCGCTAAAAATGCCCTGACCGTGACACATGAATACATTGCTGACAGGGCGGTAATTGATGAGGGTTTTGAATTGTTTGACTATCAGTCTTTACTTCTTAAACAACTTATCAGCAGCCGGACGTTTGAACCGGCAAATAATTTTAATTTGAAACCCATAAAAAAAAGAATTGCCATGTTAACAAAATCAAAAACAAAGAAGCTTGCAAGTCTGAAAGCCTTGCTCGTTTCGCCCATTGCGCTTATGCTTATTATGCTCTTCTCTGACCTTACCATCAGTGTGCCAGGAAGAAATGATGTCCGGCTGAAGGAGGTGGTTGAAGGAGCTCTGAATTTACCTGAACTTTCAGGAATCTGGGAAAATACCAATGCCAATGCATTTGGAAAAATGGTATTGTTCGAGCCTGACCGTTTTTCTGTGTTAGAGGGTTATTCCGGGGTAAAAACTTATCCTCTGCAGGTGACGGGAAAACAGCTGCTGCTTGCAAACGGCTTGAGCTTAAATTACCGGCTGGATAATCATGCATTAACCATTTGGTGGAATAACCAGAATGCGGGTACGTACCGGAAAACATCCTGTATAAATTCCATGGAATGTTTTCTTGCAAAGCAGGGTATTGAGATGGAACTGCCTTCAATAACGCAAAGCAGGACCATCGATAATCCCGATCTTGTTTACAGTTTTTTTATCAGTAAAACCCAAAAAAGCGGAGACTCCTATCGTATCTTTTACAAGGAAAAACAGACAGAAGTTTCTGAAATCGGCGGAATAATTGACCGGGAGTGTAATTCAAGAATAAGCATAGATGTTCCTTCCTTAGCCTGCGAATTGTTTGTGGATAAAAACGTACCCATGAGCGAGGTGGATAAGGTTAAGAATGTGCTGAGAAAAAACAACGCCCTGAAAATTATTTTTGCAGCGCTACCTGCCTCAAAAGAGATCAGTCCGCTGTTATTTCATGCACAGGGATTGTTTTTCAAATTGCCGCCCATGAATGCGGAAGCGCTCAGTGAAGAATCACTTAAAAAGCAAAACATACCTGTGTTGCTTGTGAATCTGGACGAAAAAAATTTGAGTCCATCCATGATTCATGACCGGGTTGAGAAATTCGTCACGGGAAGCGATAAAGAGATAGTAGTGGTTCAGTACCGGAACAGTACGCCTTACCAGGAGTATCTGGAGACAAAGGATATTATTTTCAGGGTTTATGCGGAACTCAGAAATAAAATGTCGCTCGAAAAATACCAGATTTCCTTTGATGATTTGGGATCGACCCTGCAAAACAATATCCGGGAGATTTATCCGATAATGGTTGTGGAAAAGAATCTTGATGACTAAAATGCATTAAGGATTAGGTATACGAATGGCCGGCAGGGAGTTGTAAGCTTGCCGGCCATTTATGATTATTCATTCCTCCTTTCCTAAAGGAGGCCAGGGGGATTTCCTCCCTTTGCGTTCCTTTGCGAAAAATTCGTTGCAAATCTTTGCGGTTAAATATTTCTACCGCAAAGCTTGGTTCAGACGGATATAAATTCGGCCAAAACATATGAACGGATGCTAAAGGTAATGTATTTATTTTTGGTAATTTCCAGCTTCAATTGAGTATTAATTCCGGGGTTTCAACATACAAGTTGGATTCTGAAGGTTCATAGGATGTTTTTGTCCTGAAAATGAGCCAGCCAGTATCGGATATCGTTGAACACAGTTTTGAATCCGGCGTTAAAATTTTTCCTAATCCCTCAACCGGAATATTCACCATTGATCCGGGATTTTTCATTAATCGGATTGACAATAAAATAAAATGGTTAAGTGGAGACTTTTCCAAATTAAAAGTAAATTTTGCCTGTTTCTGAGATTTTCGTAAATTGGTGAGGTAGAAGTTCCGGCTTCGGAGTATTGGGTCTGCCGACCAAATTCGCCAACTGGCATAGAAGGTTGGTTCAGAGTTTGGAATTCAGAATTATAAAATAAGGATGAAAAATGAAACAAATTTTATTGATTTTAGGGCTTTTTAGCACATTAGAAATCTTCGGACAGGATTTCAAAAAAATGAATTATCTAATTGATGTTGGAACTACCTTGTCAATTCCATATAAAAAAACGATTGAGATTTGGCCCGATATAGAAAATCATCCTCAAACTGACTATAGTTCAGATATTGGATATTTTCTTGATTTAAAGATTCAATACAATATCAATACTAATTATGCCATTATATCAGGTCTCAACTATAATCACAGTTCGATCAAAACAGATGATAAAACAGGATTAATTGAAAATAAGGGTAATATTTCAACTACCTATTTAAACATACCTTTATTGCTTAAATATCAGTTATTTAATTCATTTCCTTTATCAGTTGCTGCCGGTCCATATCTGGGTATTTTAATGAACGTCAAAGAAAAAGGAACTACATCTGTGGACATATCGAATCTTTTATATTATGAATCTGACCCGTTAATATACTATGTATCAGATCAAAAATATGAGAATGATATTAAAAAAGACTATACGAAAATTGACCTTGGAATTGGAGTTGAGCTTAATTATGAGATAAAACTTAGTTCAAAACTGGCCGGAGTTATAATGACACGTTTTAATTACGGTTTTATGAATGTACTAACAAATGATCTGGCAAATTATAGCAGCGCAGACAAATGGAAAAACTACAATTTACTGATTGGATTCGGAATAAAATTATAATAAATAAAGTCCACATTCAGGTGTAAGCTCCTAACTGAACATTCGCTTGTGCCTCATGTAGAAATTAAGAATGAAACGAATCGAAGCTATGAAAAGGATGAATTTAAGATGGATAATGACTTTTATAAATGGAATTCTCATCCTAGTTAATTTTTACAATTATTCCTATTCTCAAGAATCTGATTGTATAGATAGTATTTATAGAAATTCAAAAAGTGATGAATCTTACCAGGATTTATATTCGGGTAAATTTTTAATTAAGAATACACAGTGGAAGAATGGATTTGTTATAATGGATTCAGGAGATACTTTAATTGGAGAAGTGAGGTTGTATAAACGAGGCATTCATATTGGTTTTAGAAACCAATCTATAGATAAAAAAATTCGTGCAGATAAATATATTAGTTTTAAATATGGCGATCGGTTTTTTGTTTCAAAGAATTTTACCGGTTATCCTGCAAATTTAGAACTTATAGAAAAAGGAAAATTATGTTTATATGCTTTTGAGCAATATGTTGCTTACCCTGGATTTACAGTAAATGATGTTTTTATTAGTTTTTATATCGAAAAAGGAAAAAAGGTTTACGGACCATTTAATTTAGATTGGACTGATAATGTTGGCAAAAAATCATGGTTAAATGATTGTTTTGGTGATTGTCAATCTTTAATATTAATAATTCAATATAAAACATTGAAATTTCAGGATTTACTAAAAGCTTGTAAAGCATATAATTGTTGGTATCAAAATACCTTCGCCAACACCTCACCTTAGACCATACATATAAAAAACAAAAACTGGTTTAGGTGTCCTACTTAGACTTTTTTGTTTTTTAGATAAGATTTTGACACCCAGATTGGTGCGCGTATAGAGAGGCATAACGCGTGTCATTCCACAAATTGGAAGCATGTTTTAACATATCCGGTTAAAGTTTTTCCAATTAGACATGGAGACAAATTCATAACTATATGTTAATTTAAGCTATGAAATTACCCTTCAGAAAAGCTTTCTTTATAGTTATAATCGAAAGCCGAAGAACCAATGATTAGTGGTTTGGAAATTTTTGTAAATTGCTAACCAATAATGATAATGAAGAATTAAGATTTACTTGTAGGATGAAAAGATGAGAATAAAACTGACTATTCCTAAAAGCATTTGATTCTTTGGGATTAATAAAAAATGGATTAATGCCTGACTGAAAAATCAGAAATGTTGGTAACCATTATAAATTGTAAGAAATGAGCAACTGTTAATTGAACGGAAAAATAATCATTGGATTAGAGTAATGGATTTTGTGATTACAGAATCGGATTAGACGGGGAGTTTGGAGTTCCGGGCTTGCCAACCGGAATTTAAATGAAGGTTGGTTTCGGGTTTCAGGTTTGTCCATTGAAATTATGGATAAGAGTTATTATTTTTAGAATTTAGATCTTTTACCAAATAATTGTTCGAAAAGAGATATGAAAAATCTTATGCTTCTTGGATTTATTATTTTAAGTTTTAATGCTTTTTCACAATCAAATGCAGTAACATACCCGGAAAAAATAAAAGAAATTGAAGAAGAAAGAATCAGGGTACAGAAGTTGTATCTTTCGGCAGATTCGATTACTAAAGACTCCATTATATCAGAATCAAGGAAATATTTAATTATTACATTGAAAAATGAAATCCTTCCGGCATGGTATGGTACTCCATGGAGTTATGGAGGAATGACAAAGTTACCCGGAAAAGGATCGATAGCCTGCGGTTATTTTATTACCAACGTTTTATGCGATATCGGATATAAAATTCCAAGAATTAAATGGGCACAATCGGCATCAGAGACTTTTATTAATATATTATCGGAATATAATGTAAAAAGATTTAGAAAGAAATCACTGGAAGAATTAAAAAAATATATTGTATTACTAGGCGAAGGTATTTACCTTATTGGGCTCGATAATCATGTTGGATTCATTATTTATAGCAACAATCAAATTAATTTTACTCATTCCAATTACTATAATCCTTCCGTCGGAGTTATGTCTCAGGATTTGTTTTCACTTAGTCCGTTAACCAATTCATCTTATAGGGTTATTGGTAAACTTTTCAGTAATCAAATGGTTGAAAACTGGATAATGGGACATGAATATTAAATATTACCCTTTGAAAAATTTGTATGGACTATTCTTGCCTTCGTGAGTTACCAGATAGATGCTTTTTGTTAAATTACAGGTTTCGCTGTGCAATCCTTGTAATGGTCATATTTTCGAACTTCATCCAAAAAATTAACCGGTACACTAAATGCAAACGGGAAAGAATATCCTGATTGAATTGGATAATTCATTCAAAAACCTTAATTTTATTAGCTTGCAGAATGATTACCGGACGAAATGATTCCACCGGTAATCAAACAGGAGTATAACAAATAACTATGTTTAGGGAAAATATTCTTCATCAAAACCAGTTTAATTAATAAGTTCAAAAATAATATATTCATTTATCAATCAAACAAAACCACTATGAAAAAAGCCGGAAACATTTTTAACCTGATAACAATGTTACTTATTGTATCATTGTTTAATTCATGTTCCAGAAACAGCAATCAGAACAAACTGACCATTGCCTATGAAAAGTACAAACTGGATAATGGCCTTGAAGTTGTTCTGCATGTCGACAAATCAGATCCGATTGTTTCTACTGCCATTATGTACCATGTAGGATCAAGCCGTGAAGTGCCAGGCAAAACAGGATTTGCCCATCTGTTCGAACATATGTTGTTCCAGGAATCGGAAAATGTACCCGAAGACCAGTATTTCAAAAAAATTCAAAATGTCGGTGGTACGCTGAATGGTTTTACAAACAATGACATTACCACCTATTTTGAGATTGTACCAAAAAATGCCCTTGAAATGGTTCTATGGATGGAATCAGACCGTATGGGCTATTTTATCAATACCGTAACCCCCAGTTCTTTTGCCATCCAGCAGAATGTTGTTCAGAATGAAAAGCGACAAGGCGTGGACAACAGACCCTATGGACATACGGAATATGTTATAGATAAAAATCTGTACCCGGAAGGTCACCCATACAGCTGGCAGGTAATAGGCGAGATGGAAGATGTGCAGCATGCTACCGTGGATGACGTAAAAAAATTCTACAACGAGTTTTACGGGCCGAACAATGCAACATTGGTTATAGCAGGCGATTTTGATCCCGATTCTGTAAAACCTCTGGTAAACAAATATTTTGCTGAAATTACAAAGCACGGTCGGGTAGAAGAGAGAGAAGCGATGCCCGTATCGATATATGAAACCAAGAGGCTCTATCATGAGGACAATTTTGCTACCGTTCCCGAGCTAAATATGGTCTGGCCTACATCAGAAGAATTCAGTAAAGACGCTTATGCATTAAATTATCTCGCTGAGATACTTGCAGATGGTAAGAAGGCACCGCTTTATAAAGTGTTGGTGAAGGACAAACAGATAACATCCCGCACGAATGCGTATACCGACTCCCGTGAACTGGCAGGTTCCTTTACAATATCTATTCGGGCAAACGAAGGTCATACGTTAAAGGAAGTTGAAAACGGAATCTTTACAGCATTTAAATTATTTGAAAAGGAAGGCATCACCCAAAAGGATATTGATAAAGTAAAGGCAAGCCTGGAACGGCAATTTTACAATTCCATCAACAGTGTTTTTTATCAGTCCTTACAACTGGCTTACTACAATACATTTACCAATAATCCGGGTTTTATCGAAACCGATATTGAAAACATCAAAGCAGTTACCATGGATGATGTGTTGCGCGTTTACAACAAGTATATTAAGGATAAACCTTATGTAATGACCAGTTTTGTTCCGAAAGGAAGGTTGGATATGGTTGCCGATAGCAGCATAAGCGCCAATATTAAAGAAGAAAATATTGAATCTGCATCAGAAGTATCTCTACCCCGTGAGGAAGCAAATAAAGAGATAGCCAAAACGCCTTCTTCTTTCGACCGGTCGGTTGAACCAGCCCTAAAAACAGATCCGGCGGTAAACATTCCTCAAATCTGGAAATCAGAATTAAATAATGGGATTGAAGTTTATGGCATAGAACAGAATGAATTACCCCTGGTAGCCGTGGAAATATCAATAAAAGGGGGATTTTACCTTGATGATGCTTCCAAACTTGGCGTTGCGAATCTTGTTACCGACCTTATGATGGAAGGTACCAAAAACAAAACGCCCGAGCAGCTGGAAGAAGAGATTAAATTGTTGGGCGCAGATATCTGGATGTATACTACAAACGAAGAAATCATTATTGGCGCCAACACGTTATCCAGGAATTTTGACAAAACCATGGATTTGGTCAAAGAAATGCTGCTGGAGCCAAGATGGGATCAGGAGGAATTTAAACTGGCTAAAATAAAAACCATAAATCAACTGGTACAAAGCGAGGCAAATCCTACGTATATTGCGAATGTGGTTATGAAGAAGTTGCTGTATGGCGATAATCATATATTTGCGTATGATTCCCGTGGGACGAGAAACGACATCGATAGTATTACCATTGACGATTTAAAAAATTTCTATGACAAGAATTTTTCTCCCACGCTAACCACCTTTCATGTGGCAGGGAATGTAACCGAAGCTCAGACTCTTAAATCATTGTCTTCGCTGCAAGAAAAGTGGCAACAAAAAGAGGTAGAAATGCCTGCATATAAATTACCTGCTCCCATTAAGAAATCAAAAATTTACTTTGTTGATATTCCCGGTTCAAAACAATCGGTGATCAATATCGGATACCTGGCGCTCTCCAGACTGAATCCTGATTATTATCCTGCTACGGTTGTGAATTATAAGCTTGGGGGATCTTT
The DNA here is from genome assembly GCA_963781805.1 of uncultured Bacteroidales bacterium. Classification (GTDB taxonomy): domain Bacteria; phylum Bacteroidota; class Bacteroidia; order Bacteroidales; family UBA10428; genus JAFGPL01. Next base: position 750,011 of record CAWAHF010000004.1, on the reverse strand, counting down.
TTCGGGAGTATTGAATATGATTTTGCGCGAGGATAAAGGATATACCTATGGTGCAAGATCATGGTTTTCCGAACAACGGGAAATCGCCCCTTTCCTGGCTTCCTCAAGTGTTCGATCAAACACTACACTTGAATCAGTTGAAATATTTAAAACGGAGATGGAAAAATATCGTCAGGGGATTTCTCAGGAAGATTTGGATTTTACCAGAAATGCATTGATTAAATCGAATGCCCGAAGATTTGAAACACTTGGCTCTCTGACAGGAATGCTCAGAACCATAAGTAAATACAATCTGCCATTTGATTATATCAAAAACGAAGAATCTGTGGTTCGGAATATGACGTTGGATGAACATAAAAAATATGCTCAGAAATACATTGTACCCGACAAAATGATTTATCTGGTAGTGGGTGACGCACAAACACAGCTTGAATCGCTTAATAAACTTGGATTTGGAGAACCTGAACTGATTAAGTACCAGGAGTAATATAACTAGGAAATAAAAAAAAGGGTATCTAAACAATACCCTTTTTTTTCTTTAAAAATTAATGTTATGCGAGCGATTTAGTGATGTTTAGTGCGCTCTTCCAGCGCTTTTTCCATCGCACGCATATAATATGATTTATATTTAATATAGTGGGTACCTTTTTCAAATTCCCAATACACATTTCTCGCTTTGTAAATTTTACCAATACATGCTTCAAATATCAGGCAATAATTGATACCCGTATATCTTTCAGCCTCAATAATTGAATTAAACCTAATGCTTTTATCTGCAAAATGCCCGATAACCGGGAGATTATATTTCTTTTGCATTCGTTTATTATAGGTTCTATGGTTCATAGCCTGAATGTTTAGTTAATGAAACGACAGAATCGTTTTAATTGTTTCAAACCTTAGCAAACATAAATTTATAAATAATTAAATTCTTAAACAAAATATTTTACCATTGCAAGTTGTTTAATCGCCCAAAATGGCATATATACTCAAAACAATTTGAATTTCCAGCTGTTAATAAATTCAGTTAATCTAAATTTTGTGTTTGATTGGAAAGTCTTAAATCAGAAATAAATACCAAATCGGAAGATTTTAAAAGCGATACGGAAAATTACCTCCGGTTGTTAAATGATTATAAGCAAATATTGCGAAGTGTACTTAAAGGCGGGCAGAAAGAGGCATTGAAAAAACATCAGGCACGAAACAAATTACAAGTACGCGACAGGATAAACTTATTGCTGGATGCTGATACTCCGTTTCTGGAACTTTCTCCTCTGGCCGCTTACGGGCAATATAACGATGTTTTTGCTGCTGCCGGTTTAATTACCGGAATTGGGAATATACACGGAAAGGAAACCATCGTAATTGGGAATGATGCAACAGTAAAAGGGGGAACCTATATCACCGAAACGATAAAAAAACATCTGAGAGCTCAGGAAGTTGCTATGGAAAATAATTTGCCTGTGGTCTACCTGGTTGATTCCGGGGGGATTTATCTGCCTGAACAGGCCAGGGTTTTTCCTGATAAGAATGATTTTGGCCGGATTTTCTATAATCAGGCCAGGTTATCTGCCATGGGAGTCCCTCAGATTTCCATCGTAATGGGTTCGTGTACTGCCGGAGGAGCCTATATTCCTGCAATGAGCGATCAAACAATTATGGTTAAAAATCAGGGTACCATATTTCTGGGAGGCCCACCGCTTGTAAAGGCTGCTACAGGAGAAGAAGTAACTGCAGAAGAACTCGGGGGAGCAATGGTTCATACCACAAAATCAGGTGTAGCCGATTACCTTGCCATGAACGATGCTCATGCTCTGCGGATTTGCAGGGATATTTTTGAGACCTTACCCCGTTCTGCCAGACAAATCATGGATATTATTCCTTCGGTCGAACCCGCATACGATCCCAATGAAATCTACGGTATCTTGCCTCTGAATTCCAGAAAAACGGTCAATCCCCGCGAACTGATCATGCGTATTGCAGATGGAAGTGAATTCAGTGAGTTTAAGGCGGGTTACGCAACTACCCTTGTCACAGGATTTGCAAGAATTATGGGATTTCCTGTTGGAATTCTGGCCAATTACGGAGTGCTTTTTGCAGAATCTGCCCTTAAGGGGACTCATTTTATTGAACTATGCAATCACAGGAATATACCGCTTCTTTTTCTGCAAAATATTACCGGATTTATGGTTGGGAAACAGGTTGAGCATAGCGGAATAGCTAAAGATGGGGCTAAAATGGTTCAAGCTGTTTCCAATTCCAATGTTCCGAAATTTACCATCATAGTTGGCGGTTCGTATGGAGCCGGAAATTATGCTATGTCGGGCAGGGCTTTTAATCCCCGATTACTATTTATGTATCCCGCTTCTACTATTTCGGTCATGGGAGGTGAGCAGGCAGCAAACGTTTTACTTTCGGTGAAAAAAGAAAAGTTAAATATAGCCTCCGGGAAAAACAATACTGAGGACGAACAGCAAATGAAAAATGAGATATTGAAGAAATATGCATCGGAGGGCTCAGCTTATTACAGTACTTCGCGGTTGTGGGATGATGGTATTATTGATCCAATAGATACACGGAAAATAATAGCCATGGGAATAAGTATGAGCCTGAACAGAAAATTTAGTAAGCCTGAATCGGGCATTTACCGTATGTAAATGAATGTGATGTAAATGAATATTGAACTAATTGTTAAAAAAGAAACAGCTTCTGTTTTGCTCAACCGACCAAAGGTTCGCAATGCCTTAAACAAGGAAATGATGAGCCAGTTGATCGAAATACTGGTTTATTTGCGGAAACAGCAAGAAATTCGGTTTGTTATTCTTGAAGGAAGAGGTAATATTTTTTGCTCAGGAGCCGATTTAAAATGGATGCAACAAGCTGCCGGGATGTCTTTGGAAGATAATTTTGATGAGAGTCTTTTGTTGGCCAAATGCATTCATCATATTTACAAGACTGAAAAAATAACCATAGCCAAAGTTCATGGCGGCGCCTATGGAGGAGCTATAGGCATGATGGCTGCTTGCGATTTTGCTTGTTGCACTGCAAATACTTCGTTTGCCTTAAGTGAGGTTAAACTGGGATTGATTCCGGCTGTTATAGCTCCTTATGTTTTAAGGCGTGTTGGTATTTCGAATGCAAAGGAATTAATGCTGACAGCCAGAAAGTTCAATGGGACAGATGCTGAAAAATATGGACTGGTTAACAAATGTCTTAAAAATGAAGAAGAACTTTCGGTTCATATCCACAATCTTATTGCTGAATTAAGGCACACTGCTCCAAAGGCACAGCAACAGCTAAAATCACTGTTAAATAACCTGTTATTTTCTGAGATTAACGATACTACTATCAATCATACGGCTGAAATTATCGCCAACGCAAGGTTAACCGGGGAAGCCAAAGAAGGTGTCAGCGCCTTTTTGCAAAAGCGAACTCCACGATGGTCAGAATAATTCTATTTTCATGCAACACTTGCAAAAACTGCTTATTGCCAACAGGGGGGAAATTGCCGTTAGAATTGCGAAAACGGCGGAAAAAATGGGAATTTCCACGGTTGGTATTTATGCTGGTGATGATTCGGATTCACTGCATATTGCCAGCGTAAGAGAAGCCTTTTGTCTTGGCATCGGTGACTTAAAAGACACCTATCTGAATGGTCCTGAGATCATTAAAATTGCCGAATCGTCAGGATGTGATGCAATTCATCCGGGGTATGGGTTTTTGTCAGAAAATCCTGATTTTGCCTCGTTATGCAAATTGAATAATCTGATTTTTATTGGTCCCTCACCCGAAGTCATCCGGTTGATGGGGAACAAACAGGAAGCAAATAAATTTGTAAAATCTATCGGTATTCCCGTCCTTGATGCAATTCCTGTGTCAAATCATAATATAAATTTTGATTATTTAAAATTGAATTTTCCATTGCTCATAAAAGCCGCATCCGGGGGTGGGGGCAAAGGGATGAGAATTGTTCATTCAACATCGGAACTGAGCGATGCAATTCTCGCATCTTCGTCAGAAGCGCTTAATTATTTCGGTGAGGGTACCGTGTACATTGAAAAGTTGCTCAAAGAACCCAGACATATCGAAGTGCAGATAATTGGAGACTCCTTTGGAAATGTGGTTCATTTATTCGAAAGAGAATGTTCGCTGCAACGCCGGTTTCAGAAAGTAATTGAGGAATCGCCCTCTGTCTCGGTGGATGACAACTTACGGGAAAAAATCACACAAGCTGCATTGCACATAGCAAAATCTGTTGGTTATTTGGGCGCTGGTACCATTGAGTTTCTGTTGGATAAAGATGGGGATTTTTACTTTTTAGAAATGAATACCCGGATTCAGGTCGAACACAGGGTTACAGAAATGATTACGGGAATTGATATCGTTCGGGAGCAAATCTCAGTCGCTATGGGAAACAGTTTGAACTTTTCGCAGGCTGATATTAACATGTCAGGTCATGCTATTGAAGCAAGGATTTATGCTGAAGATCCCTTAAAAAATTTTCTTCCTTCTGCAGGGACAATAACCTGTTTTCTCACACCAACATCCGTTAATCTGCTGCTGGACTCAGGTGTTAAATCAGGATATGAAGTTAAATTCAGATATGATCCATTGCTTGCCAAACTTATCGTTTATGGTAAAACCAGGAACGAAGCTGTTTCCTTGTTACAAAAGAATCTTTCCGAAGTGACTATCCATGGTATCACAACGAATATCTTATTCCTTCAACGTGTACTTGAAGACAGAAATTATATATCGAACCGGATATCCACCACTTATATTGATAAAAATCTTAATAATTTACTGCAATCCTATCATGGACAAAATGAGCATGATAATATTTTCTTTGTTGCAGCAGCCTTAATCATAGTGCTTCGCAATAATAAACCTTCAAAACCGGAAAACAATTCAATCTGGTTAAACATTGGTTTGTGGCGCCATTTATTGATTTTACCACTTGAGGCAGATGAAATAAAAAAGGAAGTTGAGATAACCCGGAAAGAGCTTAATATGATAACTTTAATCATTGAAAATGAAGAATATCTTGTGAATAATATTGAACTAAAAGAGCATAGTTTGCAATTCATTCTCAATGGAATTCATCACGAAACAATTTATTCAACCGATTCGAAAGGAAAAATCTGGATTACATGCAAAAATATTACGGTGGTAATTGAAAGGAATGATTTGTTGAGCAACCATAAAAACCATCTTTTGAAGGAAAACGACAGTGAAACTGAGAAATTCGTAATTTCACCCCTTTATGGTAAGATTTTGCAAATTAATGTCAATGAAAATTCTGAAATAAACAAAAATGATTTAGTTTTGATCATTGATTCCATGAAGACGGAAAACAGAATATTGGCGCCATGTTCGGGTAAAATTAAAAGGCTTCATGTTAGTGAAGGCGATCAGGTGGAAACGGATATGCTGCTGGCTGAAATTGAGTGATAATTGAATCTCTGATTATTACTTTTATCGCATACTATAAAACAAAAATCTAATCCTACTGTTTTCTTAAAATGGTAAATAAAAATAAATATGCACCCACTATTACAGGATAAACACGAGAAATTCAGAATTAAGGTACGAGAGTTTGCAGAGAAAGAGATTAAGCCGATAGCCCGCGAGTTAGATGAAAAAGGAAAATTCTCGCCCGAGATTACAAAAAAAATGGGTGAACTAGGTTTATTTGGCATTACAATTCCGGAACAATACGGAGGAAAGAATCTTGATACCCTGACCTATATTCTTGCCGTTGAAGAGCTTGCCAGGATTGATAGCTCACAGGCAGCAACTGTTGCATCGCATAATTCATTGGGAATTCATCCGATTTATACGTTTGGAACAGAAGAACAAAAGACAAAATTTTTACCGGGATTAATGACCGGGGAAAAACTATGGGCTTTTGGTCTCACCGAAGAGAATGCCGGTTCAGATTCAAGAGGAACAGAGACTGAAGCCAGGTTGGTAAATAATTCCTGGGTAATAAATGGATCTAAGATATTTATTACAAATTCTGCTTCTGAACTGTCGGCAGGCGCTACCCTTCAGGTGGTAACCGGTGAAGAAAACGGGCAAAAAGAACTGTCGGTTATTTTGGTGGAACGTAACACCAAAGGTTACATAACCGAAAAAATCAGCAATAAAATGATGTGGAGAGCTGCTGACACAGGTAAACTCTTATTCACCAACTGCGCGGTGCCCAAAGAAAATCTGTTGGGTGATCAGGGACAGGGTTCAAGGATCATGCTTGAAACCCTTGATAGTGGCAGGTTGTCCATTGCCGCCATGGGATTGGGACTGGCCCGGGGAGCCTTTGAACTGGCCATGCAGTATGCGGCAAAACGACAACAGTTTGGCAGACACATCAATAAGTTTCAAGCCATTTCTTTTAAACTGGCCGATATGGATCTTAAGATTGAGCTTGCCAGAAATTTGTTATACAAAGCATGCTGGCAAAAAGATCACCATCAACCCTTTGGTAAAGAAGCTGCAATGGCCAAACTATACTGTTCCGAAATCGCTAAGGAAATTGCCGATGAAGCGGTTCAGATTCATGGCGCTTATGGACTCTTCAAAGATTTAGATATTGAACGTTTTTACAGAGATCAGCGCATTTTACAGATAGGCGAAGGGACTTCAGAAATTTTACGCATTGTGATTTCAAGACATCTTGGAATAAGATAACGAATCGATTATGGAAGAAAAAAAAAATGATCATATTCTGTTGGCGTTTCAATCGCAAATGGAGTTAAAGGACAAAGATCCCAGGTTTTATTATGAGCCCTTGCTTAATCCGCATCCTCCCGCCGAATTCAAACCTTTTACATTTTTGGGCAAAGAATATAAAGTACCTATCTGGATTTCAAGTATGACCGGGGGTGCTCAAACTTCCAGGTCGATAAATGCCAATCTCGCCCGTGCCTGCAAGGAATTTGGCATGGGGATGGGTTTAGGTTCCTGCAGAATTATTTTGAAGCCAAACAACTATTTTAAAGATTTTGATGTAAGGGATATCATGGGTGATTCACTTCCTCTATATGCAAATCTGGGAATCAGCCAGATTGAGGAAGCAATCGAAAACAACCAGGTTGAACCCATAAAAGAATTGGTAAAACGATTACGCGCAGACGGATTGATCATTCATGTAAATCCCATACAGGAATGGTTTCAGCCAGAAGGTGACAAGCTTGATAACGCTCCGATTGATACCATCAAAAAGTTTCTTGAAAAGGTTGACTTTAAGGTGGTTGTCAAAGAAGTTGGTCAGGGTATGGGACCTGCCAGTTTAAGATTGTTATTAAAATTACCTCTTGCAGCTGTTGAATTTGCTGCATATGGAGGAACAAATTTTGCCAAAATGGAACTGATGCGAAGCGATCCCGTCTCAAAGCAGTTATTCGAACCATTTGCGGCAATCGGAGAGGATGCGTATCGTATGACAGATTATGTGAATCAAATAGTCGAAGAAGAAGGAGACAGCATATTATGTAAAGAAATTATTATTTCAGGAGGTATAAGGCATTTTCTCGATGGATACTATTTGATCAGAAAATCGAAGCTTCCTGCAATTTATGGTCAGGCTTCAGCTTTTCTGAGATACGCCAATACGAGTTATGACGAATTGAAAAAATATATTCATCTGCAGATTAAAGGACTGCAATTTGCCTATGCTTTTTTGAACATCAGAGAATAATGAAAAAAGGGAGTCTTATCGAAGGATTTTCCGGTCTCACCCGGAAAGAAAAGATTAAGCTTTTGTCTGAGTTGACAAAAGAAAAGCAGAGATTTAAGGAAGATTTAAACTCTCATCTGCATCCCGATTCAGATTATCAGAAACTTTATAACGGACTATCGGAAAACTCACTATCAAACTATTTCCTTCCCTACAGCATTGCTCCAAATTTTATTATCAACCATAAATATTTTTTTGTTCCGATGGTTACCGATGAAAGTTCAGTAGTCGCTGCAGCTTCGGCTGGAGCCAAATACTGGGCTAAACGGGGAGGATTCAGGTCGAAAGTACTGTCTACCATTAAAACCGGACAAATACATTTTACCTGGAGAGGCAATTTTGAAAAATTACAGTTGTTTTTTCGCAGCATAAAAGAAGAACTTATAGCATCTGTGGAGCCTATCACCAGAAAGATGCAGAAACGAGGCGGAGGGATTGTCGGAATGGAACTGACAGATAAATCAGAAGATATTCCCGATTATTATCAAATCCGGATAAAATTCGATACCCGCGAATCAATGGGGGCTAATTTTATTAATTCTGTTCTCGAAGTAATTGCAGATACTTTTAAGGAAAAACTTTCAAAGGCTGAAGGTTTTACCGCAGAAGAATGTCAGGCCAACATTGTTATGGCCGTATTATCAAATTATTCACCCGAGTGTATAGTAGAAACTTCGGTTGAATGTCTGGTGGAAAATTTGAGTAGTGGAATGAAAAGTCTGACGGCCGGACAATTCGCCCAAAAATTCAAATTAGCTGTTGATATAGCAAACATTGATGTACACAGGGCTGTAACAAACAACAAAGGGATATTCAATGGAATGGATGCTGTGGCTATTGCTACTGGTAATGATTTCAGGGCCATGGAAGCGCAGGGACACGCCTGGGCATCTCGTGACGGCCGGTATCGTGGATTAACAGAGGTACATATACAGGATGGATGCTTCCGTATGATGCTCAAAATTCCATTGTCGGTGGGAACTGTGGGAGGTCTTACAAAACTGCATCCAATGGCCAAAACATCTCTCGAAATCCTGGGCAATCCCGGGGCCAATGAACTCATGCAGATTATTTCGGCGACAGGTCTTGCAAATAATTTCAGTGCGGTTAAATCTTTGATAACTACCGGAATTCAAAGTGGACATATGCGGTTGCATCTTTCAAATATCTTAAAGAGTCTGAAGGCAACCCCTAAAGAAATTAATGCGTCTCTAAAATATTTCCGGGATAAACAGGTGTCGTATAATTTGGTGGAAGATTTTTTAAATCAACTGCGGAAAAGCGATTAGAAAACAATGGTAACCCGCTACAGATCACATGGGAAATTGCTATTGACAGGGGAGTACTTGGTTTTGCATGGTGCGAAGGCCCTGGCAATGCCGGTACGATTCTCTCAGTGGACTGATGTTTCGAAACTTACCGGAGAGATATTGCCCGTAATTAAATGGAAAGCAAGTAACTCAGGCCAGGATTGGTTTGAAGCAATTTTCGATAAATATTCGATGAAGGTTATCGAAACCAATGATTCAGAGAAAGCAGCAAAACTGCAAATTATACTGTTGGCTGCAAAAAATCTTAATCCCGAATTTCTTGGAGCCTGTCATTCCTATCAGGTGGTTACAGATACCGATTTTCCGGTGGAATGGGGCTTAGGTACCAGCTCTACGCTTATTGCAAATATTGCCAGCTGGGCTGGGGTAAATTTATTTGATCTTTTTTTTTCTGTCTCTAAAGGATCGGGTTATGATGTTGCTTGTGCAATATCCGATACTCCAATTTTGTACAGATTTAACATCCCTAAACCTTTTATTCAACGGATAGAATTTTTTCCGCAGTTTCATAACAACCTCTATTTTATTTATTCCGGAAAGAAACAAGATACAACTTCGGCTTCAGAAGAATTTTTGTCCAAACATCATCCCGATAAAAAAATAACAGCAAGAATTGATGCAATTACAGACAAAATCATTAATGCAGCCGATTTAAACGGTTTTGAAGCTGCTATGCGTGAACATGAGATTCTGGTTTCTGATTTATTAAGTATTCCACCGGTAAAACAGGAATTATTTCCTGATTTCGATGGTGAAATAAAATCTATCGGGGCCTGGGGCGGCGACTTCATTATGGCTACCTGGAGAGAAAGCTATGCCGAACTTATGAATTACTTTTATGCGAAGGGATTGCATACGATAATACCTTTTAATGAAATGATTCTATGAGTAATTCAGATCCAATGCAAACATATCTGAATGAAGCACAAAATGTTCCTGTTGTATCAATTCCATCTCAGGGCGTATTGGAATGGCATTGTCCATCAAATATAGCGCTTGTGAAATACTGGGGAAAAAAATCTGATCAGATGCCACAGAATCCATCCGTTAGTTTTGTGTTGCACGAATCATTTACGCGTGTAATCCTTGAATATTCAAGTACTCGGAATATAGGATCAAACGGAGTTGAATTTTATTTTAACGATAGAAAAAATCCTGTTTTTCAGGAGAAGATTAATAGTTATCTTGATAACATAGTACCTTTATTGCCGTTTCTGGACAAACTAAATCTTAAAATACACTCCTTTAATACCTTTCCACATTCTGCAGGAATTGCTTCTTCAGCATCTGCATTTGGCTCTTTAGCCCTGGGATTAACAAATCTGGATTACCTGTTTCATGAAAGATCAATGGATGAACAGTTTTATAAAAAAGCCTCTTACCTTGCCAGGATAGGTTCAGGAAGCGCATGTAGATCTGTTTATGGAGGTTTTGCATTATGGGGAGCCAATAACTATTTATCAGAATCTTCCGATTATTATTCGATTTCGATTACCGAAAATGTACATCCTGATTTTTTAACCTTTCGGGATTCCATCCTGGTGGTAGATGATGAACAAAAACCTGTTTCCAGCAGCATGGGACATAACCTGATGCACACAAATCCTTATTCAACAATACGTTTTCGGGAAGCTCAGCAGAATACCGGTCATTTGCTCGAAATCCTTAAAAAAGGTGAATTGGAGGATTTTGTCATGTTGGTTGAGCAGGAAGCCTTGACTTTGCATGCCATGATGATGACAAGTTCACCTGCTTATTTGTTACTGAAACCACAAACGGTAGCCATTATTGAAAAAATCAGAAATTATCGCATAGAAACAAGACTACCTGTTTGTTTCACATTGGATGCGGGCGCCAATGTGCATTTACTTTTTCCATCCGGCATAGAAAAAAGAATTCATCAATTTATAGAAGAAGAATTACTGATTTTTTGTAAAGACAAGCAGGTAATTAATGATTTTGTTGGTAAAGGTCCGGTAAAAATAAGATAATATTACTGCATGAAACCGGCTAAAAAATATTTTGGTAAAATTCTGTTATTTGGAGAATATACTGTTCTTAGAGGTGGATCGGCACTTACGATTCCTTATTATAAAGTTTCTGGTTATTTGGATTTTTTAAAATTGACGCCCACTTACGAACAACATAAATCAAATACAGAACTTAAAAAATTCAGTCACTATATACAGGAAGAAGAAGTTATTGATATATCACGGTTTGCAAAAGATATTGAAAGAGGATTGTTTTTTAGTTCCACAATACCCACCGGATATGGCTTAGGGAGTTCCGGTGCATTGGTGGCATCTGTTTATGAGCACTATGGTAATTCAATCCACAGAAATAACAATGACTTATCTAAACTAAAAAAAGATCTTGGAAAAATGGAAACATATTTTCACGGCAAAAGTTCCGGGATTGATCCATTAAGTTGTTATTTACAGAAACCATTGCTGTTACAGAGCAATGAAATTAAAATCATTGATTCTGACAAGTTGCAGATACATAATTTGTTTTTGTTGGATACTGGAAAAAAAGGCTCAACAAACCATTTCGTGCCACTGTTCAATGACAAATGTTCAGATAAAGAATTCGCTGATGTTATAGATAGTGAACTGAATCAGGCAAATCTGTCTTCGGTAGATGCATATATTCATAACGACTTCAGCAAACTCGCTACCAATTTTAAAAGGATATCTATGATTGAATACAACTATTTTAATGAGATGATTCCAAAGGATGTTCAGTTAACATGGTTAAAAGGCATTGAGACCGGAGAATATTATCTTAAGCTTTGTGGTTCGGGTGGCGGAGGGTATTTCACAGGCATTTCTTTGGTTTCAAAGGAAAAGCTCACATTATCGTTTCCACATAGTTGGCTGGATTACCAGTCTCACCCGACAAAAATATGATAGTAAATAATAAAGTCTGCATCAGTACAAACTTTGAAGCCAAAAATACGTATAGTAAGTTGCAGATTATCTTTGAAAACAATATATTTACTAAACGCTCCTGGGTTGCCCTAATACATTCTGGATCGTCAGACTAATTATTATAGTTGTTATTATTGTGAGACGAGTGTTTAGAAAATTAAGAGATGGACACCTGATTCCTTCGGCAGCCCTTTATTTAGCTGTATTATTATCCTCTTCGCATCATGCTTTTGCCCAATACAATAGGTATCAGCTTCAATTTAATTCGATAACCATTGAAAACGGATTATCCAATAATAAAGTAAACAGTATTACCAAGGATAAGTATGGTTTTATCTGGTTTGCCACCAATGATGGAGTATGCAGGTACGATGGAATTAAAGTAAAGACATACTATCTTGATCCGTTAAAAACAGAAAATATCAATACAAATCATATTAACAGGGTTTATACGGATAGAGAAGGAACTTTATGGATTGGAGCTTTTTCTCTTTTCAAATATGATTATGAACTTGATACAATAGTACACTATTCATCAAAAGATTCTACGCTGATAATAGGAAGAGTGCGATATTTATCCAATGATGATAAAGGGATATTGTGGATTGGGTCTATACTTGGATTGTTCGCATATTATCCCGAAAAAGATAGTCTGGTAAATTATCCATACAAATACAAGGTAAGCAGTAAGATTGTTTCCATTTTCCCGGAGGAAGACATCGTTTGGATTGGTACCGAAAAGGAGGGATTAAAGGTGTTGAACAGAAAAACCGGGATTGTTAAACCTTTCTATTTAACCAGAGAATATACAACACAGCAATATGCCGTTCAATGTTTTCTAAAATACAACAAAGATATAATCTGGGCAGGTACCTATAACAACGGAATATTGCAAATTAATTTACATGACTCTACTGTTTCGAAAATTCTTCCTGATTTGAATAATGAAATTAGTTACAGAGTGAGATCATTAATCAAGGATGATAAGGGAAACATATGGGTTGGTTCAAGAAACGGCTTGTATGTAAATTATCCCGGCACTGACTCGTTGTATCATTATGCCCACTCAAACCATAGTACATCCAGAATAACCGATAATTCGATTTTTGATATCTACATTGACAATTATAAGATTATGTGGATGGGTACATTTGCCGGGGGAGTTAATTACACTAACCTGATTGGTAAACCTATCTACAATTTTTCAAAAAACGAGAGTCTCCCGGAAACTTTGAGCGATAATCTTTTATATGGATTTTGTGAAGATGGGAAAGGGAATATTTATATCGGAACCAATGATGGAGGATTAAACTATTTTGATAAGGAAAAGGGTATTTTTTCGCATTTTATGACCGACTCTAAAAATCCCTGTTCCATAGGTTCCAATAATGTAAAATCAATCGTCAGGGATAAATCAGGTAATTTATGGGTAGGATTGTACAAAGATGGAGTCAATTATTTCGATATCAAATCCAATTGTTTTAAAAAACTCCCGCAATTGGTAAAACCTGGCAACTCATTGATAAGTACGAATGTATATTCTCTGGTATTGGACGAAAAAGAAAACCTATGGATTGCATCAGATGCCGGAATAGATGTTCTGAATATCAAAGAAAAGACTATTAAGTCGGTATTGAAAATTGATCAGGTGATGTGTTTGTACAAAGATCATCTTGACAGAATATGGGCAGGAGTTGAGGATGTGGGGATATTTCTCTATGATAGTGTAAAAAAGACTTTTAAACCTGTTTTCAGCGATCTGATAAAGTCAAGTGTCAGGACTATACTTCTCGACAGTAATGGTAATTTATGGTTGGGAGGAAATACAGGTCTCTCATATATCAATACCAAAGACAGAACTTATATTGCTTATTATCAGGCAGATGGAATGCCAACCAATCTGATAATGGGTATACTCGAAGATAACCATAAAAACCTGTGGGTGAGCACTTCTGCGGGTCTTGTAAAATGTATCGATATGGTGAATCACCCTGAAACCTTCAATAAAAGAATTTATACGGTACAGGATGGTTTACAGAATAAACATTTTCTTAATTACTCCTATTACAAGAGCAGTACAGGTGAATTGTATTTTGGCGGTATCAAGGGATTCAGTATGTTTCAGCCTGATTCAATCAAGGACAATCCGTATCCCCCACAAATTGCGCTTACCGATTTGAAAATTTTTAATAAAAGTGTGAAACCGGGACAGAAAATAAAGGGTAGGGTGCTATTGAAAAAAACATTGAACCAGAGTAAGAAAATTACACTTTCTTACCGCCACAGGATCATTACCATCGATTTTACTGCTTTACACTATGTTAATGCCGAATATGTCCGGTACAAATATATGATTTATCCATTTGAGAAAAACTGGAATTATTCAGACGCTTCAAGACCCTTTGTTACATACACGAACCTACCCGGAGGAACCTATACCTTCAGAGTAACTGCAGCTAACAGTGATGGATTATGGAACGAAGAACCACATGAGTTGACCATTGTAATGTTATCCCCATTCTGGAAAACAGCATGGTTTATAGGTATCGTTATCATTATTGTAATTGCTTCATTCTTCTTAATCTACAGAAGAAGGGTAGATACCATTCAGAAACAAAAGGACAAACTCGAAATGATGGTAAATGACAGAACCAAAACCATCACGGAGATGAACGATTTGCTTAAAAATCAAACCAAAGAATTAAGGAAAACAAATCATCTTTTAGCGAAACAGAAAGACCAGATTACCGAGCAGGCTGATGAGCTGGAAGCGCAGAAAGAAGAACTTCTTATTCAGAAAGAAATGCTGCAGGATCTTAATTCGATGAAAGATAGATTTTTCTCGATAATCGCACATGATCTTAAAGGACCATTTCAGGGCATTATCGGTTTAACAGATATACTTATTAAAAATTACGATGATTGCAGCTACGAAGAAAAAAAGAACTACATTACTGCCATTCACAACTCATCGAAAAACTTCTATAACTTACTTGAGAATTTGCTTTACTGGGCAAGAACACAGCTTGACCATGTTACCATTGACCCGTCTGAATTTAACCTGGTTGAAATAATTGAGAAGAACAAAAAGCTTCTGGAAGAAAATTATCTGAAAAAAAATATAAATATCCTTGATGAATATCAGTCTGATGCCTGGATATATGCGGATATTAACATGATAGATACAGTTGTAAGGAATTTGATCTCGAATGCAATAAAATTTTCACACGAAGGAGGAACAATTTATATTCGTATTTCAGGAAATGCCAGCGAGAAACAATTTTCTGTAAAAGATATGGGTACCGGAATGACTAAAGAAGAACAAAATAATCTTTTCCAGATTGATAAATCAAATTCAAAACCAGGTACATCAGGTGAAATAGGTACAGGTCTTGGATTAATTCTTTGCCATGAATTTGTTATTAAGAATGGCGGGAATATCTGGGTCGAAAGTGAATCGGGGAAAGGCAGTACGTTTTATTTTACACTTCCTGCTAAAGGCTAACGTTTATTTTACTGGGATAAAGGTCTCCTTAATTATATGGGTACTTCAACTCTCACGCAATCTTTAATTTCCTGATATATTAATTCCTTATTTTAAGAAGCAACGCAACCTTTTATTTCCAATATACATCAGATAGTTGGCACAATTAATAATGGGCAGATTCAATTACAAAATCTTTATATCTAAAAAGTATTTTAGGTTTTGATACGGATTAATACTTTGTCTATAACTTAAAAAAAGTCAAATGAAAAAAATATTCATTCTTGTAATGTTTGCCATGACACTTTTAACATGTGAAGAAAATAATTATTATGCTGCTGATCCTCGTCTTTTTAACGATGCAATGCATGGTAACGTGGTCGGTAAGGTAATTCAAAATACCAGCGGCGCTAAGGTTGTTGTAAACCAGGTAAATCCTGTTGATTCAACGGTGATAAGCAGTAATGATGGATCATTTGCCGTCAACAATTTACCCATCGGTAATTATGATGTATCTGTAATCGCCGATAACTTTAGGATATATAAAGTATGCAATGTCATGGTTCAGGGAGCCGGAAATACCTATATCGGTGAGATAGATTTGTCAACTGTTCCCGATCTGGTATCATCCCATTATCCTGAAGATTTGGCCGAAATTGTATACAATAATCAATATTCCCGGTTGACCATCTCGGTAATTTTTACTCAACCCATGGATAGAGCCAGTGTGGAAAAAGCATTTTCAACCAATCCTCCCACAGAAGGGATATTTCACTGGGGTCAATACTCCGAAGCGCCATCACGAACTTATTATACCGACAAAGCAGAAAACTGGGGATATAATGTCGGCGCTACCATTACAACATACAGTAAAATCACTGCCTTCAGTTATCAGATTGCACAGAAAGATGGTTTTGTAGATACTACCTATCATGTAAAATTATCAACCGAAGCCAGGGATACCGCAGGCAATCATCTCAGATTTCCACTCGAATTCAGTTTTAGTACTATACAATCTGAAAGTACTCAAAATGCAATTTTAACCTATCCGAGTCATGGGGATATAAATGTGGACTTGATTGCCAGTAACGGTATTCAGATAACATTCCCACGCAATATGGATCAGAGTACCACAGAAAATGCTATTTCAGTTTCACCGACGTCTGATAAAATTTTTATCTGGCCTCAGAAGAATCAGCTTACCATTTACACAGGGGGTATATTTCGTGCAGAGACGGAATATTCCATCACAATCGATTCAACTGCAGAAGATCTGGATGGTATCAGGCTGGGAAATCAGTTTTCGTTTTCATTCAATACTGCACCGGTGAGCATCACTTCCACTTCGCCCCGAAATGGTGAACTATTTGTGTCACCCACGGATGTAATTTATCTCTATTTCAATACCTATATGCAAAAATCAACTGTACAAAGTGCATTGAATATTACGCCTGCCATTTCAGGAACACTAGACTGGAACTATAATTCAAAAACCGCACTGAAATTTACACCCTCCTCAGGTTTTCTGTATAATACTAAATATACGGTGGTTGTAAATACACAGGCTAAAGACATCTATGGTACGTCCATCAAAGAGCCTTATTCATTTTCATTTATCATCAGACCGGAGTAGGATTCTTATCAAACATATGCTATAAATCCCTTTTCTTTTCAGGAAAGGGATTTTTGGCTTAATAGACAAAATTAATGCTCATATGCATAATAAAGCCAATAACAATATAGTTTTGGTGGATTTGAAAGCGATGAATAAAAAATTTGCATTTACTGTGGTTCAAAAAGGACGAAGAAAAATGGCTCAAATCGTGGCATTCAAAACTACAAGTGTTATGACTGCAACCGCCAGTTTTTAGGTGGAAATCGAATCAATAATCAAGTTCTCTGGCAAGAATATACTGAAGGGAAACAAACTTATCTTCAGCTGTCAGAGCGATATGGTGTCTCTATTCGGACAATCCAACGAAGACTTGATAAAGTTGAAGTAAAACAAACTTTCCATAAAGCAAAAGATAGTATTATCATGATGGATACCACCTATTTTGGAAGAGACTTTGGAGTAATGGTATTTAAAAGCACCGAAGGTCAACATTTGTATTGGAAGTTTGTAAAATATGAGACCATAAAAGAGTACGTCACAGGTATTGATTATCTCAAATCACAAGGAATAAATATCAAAGGGATTGTGTGTGATGGAAGAAAAGGACTTTTTCATGCGTTGCAAGATTACCCTATACAAATGTGCCAATTTCATCAAGTGGCAATTATTACCAGGTACATAACCAGGAAACCGAAGGTTCAGGCTTCGATTGAATTGAAAGAACTTATTTATTTGTTGACACAAACTGATAAAGAAAGTTTTTTCGGTGCACTTGATCAATGGTATGCCAAGTGGGAAGGATATGTAAACGAAAGGGCTACTAATCCTGAAACTGGAAAAAGCAGATATGTTCATAAAAGACTACGAAGTGCATATAGAAGTTTGGAAAGAAATAAAGCATATTTATTTACTTGGTATGACAACATGGAACTGGGTTTACCTAATACAAACAATCAACTTGAAGGGACATTTACCGACTTAAAAAACAAATTGCGTAATCATAACGGACTAAGTCGCAAACGAAAAGAAAAGTTTATAAATGGGTTTTTCAAGGCATCTGCTCTCAAAGTATCATAATAAAAGAAAGCTGACATTGGCCAGCCTTCTGATACTTCGATCGATCAAGATATTCCTGACAGGTTGCTCCCCAGCAGAGCCTGTTTCCGCTTACCTGATGTGCAATTATATTAAAATAAACTTTGGATTTAAAAAAAAGTAATAAATAAAAAGCATTAAAAATGTCCATTACTCAATAATCAATAAAAAAAAGCATTAGAAATGTCTATTACGCCGGATTTTTTTGTTACAGATGCGAATTAAGGGTCGAAATCAAATAGTATGGACTTTATCTTTGTGAATCTTTGTGTTTTAGTGGCAAAAGGAAGATAGCCACAAAGTCACTAAGTACCACTAAGGTAAGCTTGCAAAATACAGATTACTAATTATATATTTTAATAAGTTTTAACCCTTAATTCGCATTATAGAAAAAATTTCATTAAGTCATATTTATTTTGAATGAAGTAACTTTATCATTCAGAACAAAATTTAATGAAGTAAAAAATATTTTAACATCAAACCGGAAAATCATATGAAAATTGCAATTATTGGGACAGGCGGAGTTGGAGGATATTTCGGAGGGAAGCTGGCAACATCAGGTAACAACGTGACATTTATTTCACGGGGCGAACATCTGAAGGCAATGCAAACCAATGGATTAAAAGTAAAAAGCATCCAAGGCGATTTTTTGGTTCATCCTGTAAATGCTTCGGATGATTTACGTCAGGTGAAAAACTGCGATCTTATAATACTTTGCGTTAAAGCCTGGCAGGTTAAAGAAGTGATGAATAAGATTAAAGTTTCCCTAAAACCGGATACAACAATATTGCCATTACAAAACGGAATACTGGCCAGTGAAGAAGCCGCAACCATTGGAGGAAGGGAAAAGGTTCTGGGAGGATTGTGCCGGATAATTAGCAAAATAGAGTCTCCGGGAGTTATTCATCATATGGGGGTGGAACCTGTAATTATTTTTGGTGAATTGGATAATCACCATTCGGACAGAGTTCTACTTCTAAAGGATACATTTGAGAAAGCTGAAATTAAATCACATCTGGCAGATGATATTTATACTGAATTGTGGAAGAAATTTATTGCAATATGTACCAGTGGTTTGCTGGCTGTTTGCAGATCGTCCTATGGGGAAGTCAGATCATATCCGGGTACCCGAAAAATGATGCATGAATTATTGGATGAGATCTATCAGATAGCCTTGCTGGAGGGAATTAACCTCGAAAACGGAATTACTGATAAAATGATGCAATTTATTGATACGTTTCCTTTCGACTCAACTTCTTCTTTATCCAGAGATGTGATGGAAGGGAAACCTTCTGAGATTGAATATCAAAACGGGACGGTGGTAAAGCTGGCTGAGAAGCATGGGAAGGATGCACCAATCAACAGATACATATATAATTGCATTTATCTGATGGAAGATAAAATGAATAACAGGTAAGAAGAAAAATGACAGACTAAACGTTAGGTAAGTCACAAACTTAACCACTGTATCGAAAGCAAATTCCTTTTACAGTTTATTTTTTTCTTAAAAATTTACTGTTGGCTTAGAAGAGTGTTATGGGCTGGTTTTATATCAATACATAAAGAAATAGTATGGTACAGTATTCACTTCATTAAAGCTCAACTCGTACAAATATTTAGTTGCATAAGCCAATAATTCAGTCTTAAATTTCATGTCAGAAATTTTCATTTCAAAATCTGCGGTATTTCCTTTCAATTTATATATTGCATCAAGAACAATGTTCCCTTTTTCATCTGTCAATATAATTTGATGAGCTTTCTTAGTAGAAATATTAAATTTTAATCCATTCGAATATTCAATCTTTGATTTAGATTCTGTCAATTTTATTGTGTCAGCTTTTACGACAAGATTGTATTCTTTGTTCTTAATTTTAATCAATTGAAAATCATTACTTGCATTAAAGTCAATATCCTTCTTATCAATTGAAACTGATAGAGAATCGTTAGCAGAAATCAAAGAAAACTTCTTGTCTTTTTGGTTTAAATTGAGTTTACCAAAATAAGTAGTCTGTGAGAAAACAAATTGTCCTGCAAGTATGCATAACAAGAAAATAATCGCTGTTTTTTTCATAATCATTTTTTATTTAGTCTTACTCATAAGGCTTTTCAGTTCCGCCCCGTTTTTTTGTGGACTCTGGTCTCCACTTTTATTTTTTATCTATTGCAAGTCAAAGTCACAACTGTAAATAAGATATTTCTCATTAGCAGTAGCGTTTGTATCGTCCTGATTTCTGTTGACACTTTTTAGGTTAATAATTCTTGTTTAAAGATATTGTTTTTTCCTTTCAGGGATATATCCCTGGAAGGAAAAAGTTTCGACCATCTTTTTAGCCGGTAATTTTCTTTCATGTGAGCTGCGAATTGCGGTTCATGAGCGCTCAAACCCTTGCATACCAAGGAAAGGCAATGAACTATATGCCGAGTTAGTGGCTGGCGCTTTGTTTATTCTTTATTTTTGCAGCATATTTTTTTCTTATTTCTTGTAAGCGCTGCTCTCTTAATTCAGGATTTAATTCATATTCATTATGATGTTTTTCCCTAATATCTCTCATCATTTTTACTGCATCAAAACTCTTTTTATCTTTCATCTTCTTCAAATTTTAATATTTCACGAGGAGTTCTTATCTCTAATAAGGAATAACCATTTTTTAGATTTACAGCATTATATTGTCTTATTCTATCCAGATTTACAATATGTTTAAAATTCCAACTTGTTAAAACATTTACTTGATTTATTGTAGAAATTGCAATATGTAAAGCATCTTCATAAAATTTTCTTGAAACTGCTTTTTCCTGCATATATAATTCTGCTAATTTTCTGGATTCATCATCTGAAGTAATAATTTCCAAGGATTCCTCTGGTATCAGTTTAAAATTATCTTGAACATTTTTAGGCGCATCTGATAACTCATCAATAGTAATGTCAGAATTACAGCGATTCTTTTTAATGATTTAAAGTCATCAAATAGCTTATTTGACCATTCGTTAAATTCCTCGTCAAAACATCCTCCAATTACTAATGTATCTATGTAAACTCTATGTTCCATTTTTCAATTATAATATTTTCAAAGATACAAAAAGTATTGGTAAGCTCCTGTTTTTCAATCAACCGCTTGCCCACAAACATCCAAATATACTTACCTTTTTTTCTAAAAATACATATATTTCTCATATAGCTTTAGTTATTGATTTGTTATAAACGGTCATGGATTTTTACGAACTCCATTCCGTGTTTTTTTTCATTTTGTACCACAAATACTCCTCTGTATCTATCTGCCTGCATCGCCGATTTTAGGCAGTATATTATGTTCATTCGGTTATTCCTACCAGTAAGCAATTTACAAAAATTTCCGAAATGACAATAACAGGTTATATGGCTTATAACTTTTGTTGTATAGGTGTAGAGATTTCATTGGCAAGAGGCGCTGAATGAAGGCAGGTTTTATATCACGCGTAAATTAAACGACCATTGGGGGTATAATCTTTATTCAATTATAGCCGGAGTTGAAAACTCCAAAAATCCATTCATTAGCAAAGTAAAGAGGTCGGAGTTGCAACTAAGTCCCGAAAATTTCGGGATGATCTCATAGCCTGTTCCGATTCATTGGAAAACGAAGTGAATAACTTAGTGCAGCGATTTCACGCACGCAGTAAGTAAACTCCGACCAGCGAGGGGTTGATCTATATAATATAACCGGCATATTGGCGAAAAGTATTCAAACCAATTTCAAAGCAATTGACTTGCATAATCTGAATCAGGGAATTTATCAGGTAATTGTTATTACAGATATGGGAATTAGTAAACAAACAATTATAAAACAATAATTGTAGATAATGTAATATAAATATTTCGATCATAAAAGGCGGTCAATTTAGACAGCCTTTATTCTTTACGAATGAACAAGTTTAATTCTTGAGAAATTTCGCTATTCCTACAAGATTTTCCCCATTGAATACTTGAATTATATAAATGCCTGATGGTAGCCATTCCATATTAATATTTTTCTCTGAAGTTTCCATGCTACTTACTTCACTGCCAAGGATATCGGTAACAATTAGTTGGTCAAATTTGGCATTAATAACCATAACATCAGTTACAGGATTTGGATAAACAGACAAAGAAGCCATTTTTTGTGTATTAACTTTCGAGGGTAAGGAATTAACCAGTGTTATGGTTCCGGCATCATCCATGTTCACATAACTTTCATCTATGTCACCCACATTTTGCCAGACTGCTCTCTGACGTTCGGTGGTTATTCCTTCATCCTGGTCAATAATAGTAACATCAAAACCAATGGAATCCAATGCCTGGAAAGCTGCTGATGACATGGTAACCCCATCTTTATTAACAAAACTGGTATAGTCCAAAGCATATTCTATAATATAATTCTCACCTGTGAGTGCATAGCAGAAAGTTCCTCCTGGTCTGTAATTGGATGCAGTAAGAACGGTTGGAATCCCTGCTCCGCCGCTTGAAAAACTCGATAACGTCTGGTAGTGGCCGTTGCCTTTTCCGCCTGGACCTGCACCATCTTTTAAAACCTCGTTAATATCCAGATATACTTCAGGTTGGTCATATTCATACCAATTGCCTCCTGAAACCCATGAAGGCCAATGGTCATCATCTTCCACGGCCACCAACACATACAATGCATCGTTATCCCAAAGTGCTTTCCAATACGCTGAAACAGTAGGTTGTTCTAACCGGAAAGCTTTTTCAATAGTCTCTGCGGGTACCATGTCCCACAGAGCATCTACAACACCATCTAACGTAGGTGCAGTTACAGTAAACGGGATCAAAACGTTAACTCTGTCTTGTGCCTTGATATTAAGCACTAAGAAAAGAAAGCTAGCATACATGTAAAATTTTTTCATAGGTAAGGTTTAAATATGATTAATAATGTAGTTAATTATGATTATGCAATTTACAAAAAAAATAATTAATTATTGATGTCCGGTTAAAATACTAAATTTTTTCTTTAATCATTAATCAATTGGTATTCAATATCTGTTTTTTGCTTATTAAAAGTAAGCCCCCTATAATTCAGGAAATAATGTGTTTTCATATTCCCGTTATTTTTCTTTTATAATCTTGAGCCATGCTTTTTCAGGGTCGTTCAAGAACTTGTATATGTTGATGTAATTCATCAAATATCGCCTTATTATTGATGTCATGTTAGAGAACGACCAACTTTTTTTAACCTGGACTTTATTAGGCTTATAAGTAAATTTGCAATTAGGCTGACCCATATTCGGATTTCTATTGCATTGACATTATCTCCTACAAAATATCTTAATTGGAAATTTTGCTTAAGCTGTTTAAACAATGTTTCTATTGGCCAGCGCTTTTTATAAATCAAAGCAATTAAATCAGCGGATAATTCGAAATTATTGGAAATGAATATCAACAGTCTTTGACGGTCTTCTGACCAATAGACAACACGCCTTACTTTTAGTCAGCCATATTTGCCAACCTTGAAATTCAAGGGATGAATTAATTTTCCTGCCGAAACCTTAACTGGTTTCAAGACTGCGAGGAGCTGTGTGAAGGGAGCCTTTCACGCACGTTTTCTGTGCCTGCGCACCGGAGTGCTTCAGCACACAGGTGAGAGAGGTTTAGGGGTGAGATTCCCCTTTACCTACTCGACTTTTTGTCCTCCTAAGACCATATATCATAAATCCAATCCCTACTAAAATAAAGGGTATGCTTAAAAGTTGTCCCATATTAAAAGTCATTCCTTTTTCAAATCCGACTTGGTCTTTCTTAACAAATTCAATTACAAATCTGGCGGTAAAGAATAAAACAGAACCAAGCCCAAAAAAGAATCCGTATTTAAGCCTATCTCTCCTTTTTATGTAAAGAATCATCATAAACGCAAAAATGATAAAATAGGAAACCGCTTCATATAATTGAGCTGGGTGTCTTGGTAGGTTATCTACTCTCTCAAAAATCACACCCCAAGGTTTTGTTGTTGGCATGCCAATTATTTCAGAATTCATAAAGTTGCCTAGTCTGATAAATGCGAACAGCAAGCCTGCAACAATCGCAATCAAATCCAAGGTATCAATCATTGAGTGTTTAGTCTTTCGAGAATAGAAATATAATGCAATAAGAACTCCAATTACACCTCCATGGCTTGCCAATCCTTGATATCCAGTAAACTTTATCCCACCATCAGGAGGAAAAGTAATTGGAAGAATCATCTCTAAAGGATGTGATAAATAATAAGATGGCTCATAAAATAAACAGTGTCCTAATCGTGCCCCTGCTATTATTCCAATCATACCATAAATCGTTAATTTCTCAAGATTTTCAGATGGAATGTATTCTCTTTTATAAATCCAGGCTAAAATATAGATGCAAAAAATCAATCCACCTGCAAAGAGGATACTATAATACCTAAGTGAGAATCCGAAAATGTTTATTATCTCAGGGTCAGGGTTCCAGTGAATATAGTTTAAAATCATCCGCCTTGACAAAAAAATGTTATAAAAATGAGCATGATCAGGCCAAAGAGAAACCTTTGTAATTTGATATTATTCATGTTTTCTGGTTTCTCAATAATTGAAAGAATTTCATTTGATTCAATTAGCTGTAAAGCATTCATAATCTTCAGTTGCTTCCAAGCTAGTTTAAGATTGTTTAGATGCATGATACTCGTTGTTAAATTTCATTTTTAATTGAGACTTTACTCGATTGAAACGAGTGCCAACGTTAGTTGGAGACATGTTTAAAATTTCAGCAATTTCTTTGTTCTGGTAGCCTTCCAGATGCAGTACTACAATTGCTTTGTCAATATCCTTTAATGATCGAATGATAATAAAAAGCAACTCTACATTATCATCAGCTTTTGCATTGGAAATATATAGGTGATGTACGTCAATTGGTTCGACAGTTACTGATTTCTTCTCTTTTTTGATTTTAGTGAGAATTGTATTAAGACTTACCCGATAAATCCAGGTACTGATTTCAGATTCTCCATGAAATGTATCGAATGATTTCCAAAGTTGAAGAATGATATCTTGAAAAGCATCTTTTTGGTCCTCATTACTTCCATAATATATTTTACAGAGGCTTCTGATAGTTCCTCTATTTTCATTTATTATTTGAATGAAGTTTTGCTTTTTTAATTCCACTTCAAGCTATTGTTTTATTGTATTAGTAGCAAAATTTTAGGAATTGTCACAGTCAGATGAAGATTTTTTGGCTACTAGCTTTGCGCCCAACATCCAAATATACCCACCTTTTTCTCTAAAAGTAACTATATATCGCATATAGCTTTAGTTATTGTTTTGTTGTAAACGGTCATGGATTTTTACGACCTCCATTCCGTTTCTATTTTTCATCTTGTACCACAAATACTCCTGTGTTTTTATCTGCCTGCATCGCCGATTTTAGGCAGGTTATTGTGTTTATCTGGTTATTCCAACCAGTAAGCAATTTACAAAAATTTTCGAATTGGCAATGACAGATTATAAGGCTTATAACTTTTGTTGTATAGGTGTGGAGATTTCATTGGTAAGTGGTGCTGAATGAAGACAGGATATATGCCACACGTTAAGTAAACGCGCTCCATTGGGGGTTAACACAACAAGATCTAAAACACAATTGAGCGTGAGTTTTCAAACCGACAAGTGTCTTAAACAGGTAGTAGGTACTATAACTTACTGCCTCTTTTTTTGGCTCAACTGTGCCTTAAATCCTATATTGTTGGCAGCTGGCGGTTTATTAATCAATCTCCTTTCCGCAATGAGGACATTTTTTAGATTCTTTGTCAGATTTACCAATCTTTTCCATAAATTTAACACTAACGAGTCCAGTCGGTAAAGCAACTAATCCGATTCCTAAAACTGCAATCAATCCGCTTACAAATTTTCCAAATGCAGTTATTGGATAAACATCTTCGTATCCCGCTGTTAGGGTGCATTTTTTAAAAACTGATTAAGTCGACATTGTTGCCGAGGTTGCGGTAATTGATTTTTTCCTGTGGGTTGGTGCCGTTGAGGTATTCTTCCACATTGGTATAAATATCACCATCGGTATCCATGGCACCGTCAGCCGGATTCTCAGGATCCAGCTTGTATTGGCGCTCCCAGTCATCGGGCATGCCGTCTCCGTCAGTATCAACAGGAACTTTTTCGGGATCGTAAGTCAACTCCGGATAACCGCCAACTTCTGAAATGTCCTTAATGATACCAGTCTCGGTCATGGGCTTGCCGCTAAAAACCATTTCGGTCACACGCTTATCCACCGCGTCGCGTTTGGGCAGGGTGGCACCCACGTGTTTCAGTACCGATTGATAGGCAGCTTCGGCCGTTTCGTGTGGTGCTACAGGCCAGCCCTCGAAAGGAGTGTTTACCCGGGCAAGACGCTCTGATCCCCGCATGCCAGCCCAATTGTTGTTGTTCAATTCTTCATTGTCCTCCATGATGTTGCCTGCGACATACCATTTGCCGGGACGATTTTGAGCTTTGGGGTACCAGCCTCCTTCAGCCCAGGCACTGCCTGGTGAATACATGGAACGTTGCTCGATACGTGCAAAAACAGCACGCATATTATCGTTGGTAGCCGGACCCGGTTTGTAATAATTGTTGATGACGTTAATCAGGGATGTTTCATCGCCGCCATCCATGGTCCTGAGTCGCCAGTTGTAAATAACATTGTTTCGAAAGTCAAAAGGACCAGACATACCAATGGATGGATTGCGGGAAGTATTGCAGGCAAAGAGGTTGTGGTGGAAGGTAGAAGGGTTTCCGCCCCAGGTGCCACCAAATGCATGATTATGAGCATCGAGTGCTTCGCTGGAAATAGTCCATTGGATGGTAATATTTCTGGTAGGATCTTTGATTTGCGTGGTTCCATCCAACGAAGGTCTCATACGCCGGTAAAGTGAAATGTTTTCGTCCATTCCCCAGCTAGTCGAACAATGGTCAATGATGATATGATGATCCGGACTTCCGCCGCCAATGTTGTCATCGCCTTGTCCGCCCTGGGGAATACCCCGACGTACACGAATATGCCGCATAACGACATTGTGTGTATTGATATTGACTGTTCCCATGATGCAAACACCATCACCCGGTGCAGATTGACCGGCAATAGTGATGTAGGGAAAATTGATATTGATGTCGTCATGGATTTTGATGTTTCCTGCTACACGGAATACCACAATGCGTGGTCCTTCAGCTTCAAGGGCAGCACGAAGGCTGCCTTCGCCGCTATCGTTTAAATTGGTGACAGCGATCACTTTTCCTCCGCGCCCACCTTGAGTAAACATACCACCACCCCAGGCACCTGGGAATGCCGGGATGACGCCTTCAGGCAATCTTGGAGGATGTGGGGGAATTTGCCCCTGCTCAGGCTGTTCGGATGAAACAGCCTCTTCCTGTGCACTAACAACCAAGCTTGAGCATAGTGCAACAAGGAACAAAACATGTGTAATAATTCGATGGATAGGTGTCATATTAATTACAATTAAGTTGGTTAAAATTTCGGATCAAAAGTTAAGTTTATCCTTGAACCATGGTCTCCTTTCTAAATCAGTTTATATGTCTTATGCTATATCATTATCATATTGTTAGCAATAGTGCATATTATATATAATACTCATATTTTCTATTTACAACGACAGCATAATGAATCTGCGTAAAACCAAATATTATCAAGAACGGATTAATAAAATACCTGGCTTCATAAAAAGTGAAACTATAAATTGGAACCTGAATTAAATTTAAAATGTTATAGATGATTATTGCTAGGCCACAAATCAAGGTGTTTAAAAGAAGAAATCTACGTAATTTTTTTTCTTTTTGTCTATCATGATGGATGCTTATATCTAGGATTTGTGCAAGTTTTCTTCTATTCAAACGAAATGCTTTCCAATTTATCGAAAAGAGAATTGATGTAACTGAAATGTACAACATCACAAAAACTATTACCCAATCTTCCCAAAAGAGCAATATAGTATCTTGCTTAATCAATCCCCAAAAAATCAACTCAATCAACAAAATAGTCAAAATGGGAGTATAAAAAATAAGTGTTATTAATTTATACCATTTTAAAATTTTCATATCGAGATGGGTTATTTTGCATTATTGCTAACATCCAAATATACTTACCTTTTTCTCTAAAAGTACCTTTATTTAGCATATAACTTTAGTTATTGTTTTGTTGTAAAGGGTCATGGATTTTTACGACCTCCATTCCGTTCCTATTTTTCGTCTTGTACCATAATTTCTCCTGTGTATCTATCTGCCTGCATCGCCGATTTTAGGCAGGTTATTGTGTTCATCTCGTTATTCCAAACAGTAAGCAATTTACAAAATTTTCCGAAATGGCAAGTACAGGTTACAATGCCTGTGGGCTATCGAATTGGCAAGAGGCGCTGAAGTAAGTTAGGAGTTCAATTATAGCCGGAGTTGAAAACTCCAATAATCCATTCATTAGTAAAGAGATCGGAGTTGCAACTTAGCGAAGCGATTTCATTGCCTGTTCCGATTCATCGGAAAGCGTAGTGAATAAACTCCGACCAGCAAGGGGGAATAAATTCTAACTATTGTTATTTATTATAATCTTCTACTAATTTAGTGAAAGCTTCTAAAGCATCCAGTTGAAAGCTGGATTCAAAGACGGGTCCTTTAGTAAAAAGGGTTCTAAAACCATAATAATCTTTAGTATAATTAGTTAATACGGTTTTATTATCACCTACAAGAGACTTTATATTGATTACAGACATATTTTTCGGCTCCTCGCCTTCTTTCTGGTAAAGAATCTCAAAGTTGTTTTCCTGCCATTTGACATAATCAGCATCATTAACCTTCGTACGGTCAGGTAAGTAGGGAGAAACTATACCCTGGGTATGGTGATACTTTTTATACACGGTAACCTTTCCTTCAGTAACAACTTCTAACATAAGATTTTTAGGAATCATGTCTTGTTTTCTTTTAGCAAATAGATTGACATATTTTGCCTTTTTGAATTTCTTACCATTTTCAAGTGTAAAACTTTGCAAGTCGTTGGCATCATAAACCACAACAGCTTTATCTACATCCTCCCCTGCTGTGAAAGCCGCATAGGTTTTCTCATCAATTAGGTTAACCCTTTTTTGAAATTCTTGAGGATTCATCATATCAATAAATATGTAACCTTCAATTCCTTCCCCATTTTCAAGAGTTATTGTACCTTTTTCATATTTTCCCACCGAACTAGGGGTTTTTAATTGAGCTTTAGCATTGTTAGATGTCAAACTTAAAAGTACTATTAGCATTAATGTAATAGTTGAGTAAATTTTTACTGTTTTCATAAATTCGGTTTTTATTAAAATTGGTTTTGCTTATTTAATACAAACAATGTTCCAAAGATAGGTAGTTGGTAATGTCAAGTCCTAAAATACGGCTACAGGTTAAATTATAATTTATGCTGCATTATTAAAGACCATATTTGGTGTTCTGTACTATAAAGATAAATGATTTTTTTTTAGAATTATAAACTTCAATGGCATTTTTTGTGCTCTAACGGCATGCTTTAAACTAAAGAAGCATTGGTAAAGATAAAATTCATCTTTTAGAATGCTGTTAACTCATAAGTAAACGGCCATTGGGGGGGATAACCTTTATTCAATTATAGTTGGAGTTGAAAACTTCAATAATCCATTCATTAGTAAAGAGGGAGTGAAACGGCAAACTCCTTATGTCGGTTTAACTACTTTTGCAGCTTAAATTTTTTCCTGAAAATTTGCTTTTGGTTTAGAAGAGTGTTGTAGTGCGTTTTAGTCTATATGAATTAACCTTATAAACTGAATTTACATTTATCTCCATGTATCACAACTTTAAATTGAAATGGTAATAATTTTTCGGATTTGCCACCCTTTTTCTTTAAACGCCTAGAAGTCGCGCTTATCGTAGTATTACCAAAATAGAATGTTGCTATTATTAATGTATCCGATACAATTACTGCCTTTAAACCAAAAAAATTAGTATCTACTCTCAAGGTATCCTCAACCTTAACAATTGTCAATGTATCATTAACTACATTAAAGATTCTTTGATTAAAATATTCAAAACAGGAAGCCGTATCAGGTTTGATAAGGGATGTATCCCAATAGCCTGCTTTTGCTCCAATCTTCATCACAGAAGCGAAACACGGAAGATCTTCTAAATTGTACTTTGATCCATCTTGGCAGAATAATAAATTAAATGTCGTCAAGAATGTTAAAGAAAAAATCCATTGCAATTTTACCATAGTATGTATTTTGAATTTCATTCTACTAGAACTATCCAACTAAATTGAGGTATATAAGTATTCCACTTAATAATATTGAATTTCACCATATCTTATACACTTATCAATCCATTGAGTATCTATTTTATCGGGTAGCCAAAATGCACTACAACGTTCATAATATGAGGCGTAGGGCGTTTTAAAGTACCAATTTGCTTTGCAGCGATATGTTTTATTATATTTTAATACTCTCAAATATCATAAAATCCACCCTATGCCTTATATTTATTGTTGTGTGGCGTTTATTATTTCTTAATTTAACAATTTTTTAATTATATACTGAATTTTCATTGGGATGAATAATAAATTAGACCATATTTCAGTTTAAAGATTTTGACATTAAAATTTATCAAATAATAAACCTCTCAATGTAATATCTAATATCTAATCCCATATATGTCTGTATAAGAACCAGCACCTTGACCACCGCTACTATAATGAAAATATAAGGAATCACAATTAATATAATAGCCTCCAAATTCATAAGAAGGTATACATTGAATTTCCAATGTTGAATCATTATTAAAAATAGGAGATACCCAAGTTTTATAATATCCCCAAAAAACATAACCTTCAAAATTTATTACAGGTTCATTACACAACGTATCTTTAATATAGGTCATTTTAAGATCACAACCAATTGTATCACGTCTATATATTCCGGTTATCCTACCAGTATCATATTTAATTATTAATTTGTCATTTTGAAATAAATTAATAATACCATTTGTATATTTTGTGGATGTACTTTCAACTGTGTGACCCATACTTAGATCTAACCACCAAAAGGTTACACGAATAGTAAATTTAAAGTCTCCCGCAAAATCCGACCTATAATCTTTCTCTACTGTTGGATTAGGTTCATCAGCTTTATTACAATTAACCAATATAAGTATAATTAAACTTAATAGTATTAAGTAAAATTTGTTCATCATTTTTTGTTTTATTGTGAATAAAATCAAAATTATCGGTATCTTATTTTTTTACTTAAATTATAAATTTGTCTTTTAATTTTTTCAAATAATTTTTTTAGCAGAATTTATTATGTTATCGAATTGTAATAAATGCCACACAACGTACAGCGATAAGGTGTAGTTGCGTAGCGACAGCGGAGCAATTCACTTTATCGCATGTTGTGCGCTTTTTAGTTATTTTTATTGCATTTATTTTTTTATTTCCAAAATAACTAAAAAGTCCCAGTTTAGTAGCCCGCTCCTTAAATTATTTTGTCTTTCCTTTTTCAAAATAATTGTCCTTTACTGTATAAAACAGAATTGAGCTTTTCGGAAATTGCATATCACAATCCCTTGTATGTGCAGTTGACGTCAATTCTGTTTTTAAGTTCTTTATTTTTACAAGGTATTTTTCCTCTTAGCTGTTTTTTTTGATAGTCATTGATTAGTTTCATTTTTAATTCTTAATTCAAAATTCGTTGAAAATTTTGTCGCACAGGAAATGCCCCACAATTTACAAAATAATTTAAACCTAAGAATCAAATTAAAGAGATTATTTTCAACGGGTTGTGCACGGTATGAATAGTGAACTTCTATCAACCGTTTCCGGTTAAAAACAATAAAGGCTGCTCTCTTCCGAAAGCAGCCTTTTTGGCCTTTACACAATGGTATTCTGGTTACTTTTCAGAATTTGCCGATGCGTTTGCAACTTCTTCAGCTTCCGGCTTGTGCCGTATTCCATAGTCCATAATCATTCGGGCATTGAAATAGGTGTTGTAGAAATCGGGGTGGCTGTTTTTGTATTTCAGCATCATGCGGTCGAGTTCGTCATCCAGCAATTCTGTGGTTTCTGCAATCAGCCTGTTCAGTTTTTCGTTGGCTGCCTTGCGTTCTGCAATGGTGGCACGCGGCGCCGGCATCACTGCCTTGAATCTGGCAGCGAGATCTTCCAGCGCTTTTACCTCGGCTTCGTCAAAATCGTAGTCTGCCGCCTGGGCCAGGTTTTCACGGCCAAGCGCTGCCACGGTTTCGGCTATCGAAACCAGCTCGCCTTCACGGGCATTTGCAAGCTCCGATTCATTGTAATTCACTTTTTCCATCAGTACCTTATTGCCGCTGTTTTTGGCCAGCAGGTAAAGCGAAGAAGTCAGCGCCCCGATGCTGTTAATCAGTGTTTCTTCCAGGCTGCTTTTTTCAAGCGTATGCCCCTTCGAATCGCTCTCGGTGACTTTTCGTGTTTCGCCAATAGCTGTCAGGCTGGCTGTGAATTTGTTTACAATCTGGACAAACAGCGCTGCTGCCTGCCAGATAGTTTTGTTACCGTTAAGGATTTCCAGTACCGCATTAAACATACGGAATTTGTTTTCGTTACGTTTTTGCATTTTGTTAAAATTTTAAGATGAAACATATAGTTAATTAATATAAAGGCCGCTTTGAATTCAATTTAATGGACAGCCCCTGATACAAATACAGTGTGGCTTGATAGAATACCCACAATGCATTTATTAAAATCAACTCCCGGTTTTCTGACCCTGACATCGGATTTTTGAATGCTGACATTCGCTTTTTGAATAATGACATTGGATTTTTTAACACTGACACTTGATTTTTTAACATTGACACTGGATTTTCGAATACTGACAATGGATTTTCGAATAGTGACAATGAATTTTTTGACACTGACAATGAATTTTCGAATACTGACAATGAATTTTTTGACACTGACATTGGATTTTCGAATAGTGACAATGGATTTTTGAACACTGACACTGGATTTTCGAGCACTGACAATGGATTTTTTGACCTTAACTTTGGATTTTTGAAAACTGACACTGAATTTTTAGTCGGGTTATATAAATACTTCATTAACGGGCTCAAGATAACCCAATAGATTCGAAACCGGATTATTGATTTTTGCAACCGGTTTTTGAAAATTTGCAAAAAATGCAAAAATGAGGGTCTTTTTTCCGGTTTAGACGAAAAAATTTGCGCTTTTCAATAATGGTCACGCCATTAGTTGCACTTTTTGCAAAAATTAATGATCTCATTTGCAAAAAACGCAAAAGTTTTTTTAAGTTTTACGTTGCATACATTGCGCCTGCTTCGCGTGCTTTCCGCGAGCGCTGAAGCTACTCAGCGGAGGCGCTGCGGTAAAAACATTTAACTGCAAAGGAACGCGAAGACGTTAGATATTGAAGCCGGTATTTCAAATTAAAATATCAGGATTCTAAGTATTCCACCCAATAACAAACAAAGTACGTCATTACGAAGGAGGTACAACTGAAGCAATCTCCCTGCACCGCCAGCCCATTATAATATTTATGTTCGCGTTTCAATAGTGGGATTGCCTGCCTGGCTCGGCAGACAGGCTTCGTTCCTCGCGATGACGGTATGTGCTGAGGAAAGTATTTTAAAAGGGGTTTTTTCTTTGCGTACATTGCGCCTTCTTTGCGAACTCTGCGGTTAAAGGTTTTTTACCGCAGCGCCTCCGCTGAGTAGCTTTAGCGCTCGCGGAAAGTACGCAGAGGTTTTACGCAAAGGAACGCAGAGAAGTCAGGCAATGACGGCCGGTGCTGTTGGCAAGATTTCAAGTGAACATAATTCTGACAAGTAATAAATAACCTGCTATCTTATATGATTAGTGGAGCAGAATGCTCTTTTCTCCCCTTATTCTGGCGCAAGCGTCCGCTTGTGCCTCTTTATTTATTAAGGTATTGTCAATAAATATAATTTTTTTATCTTGCAATTATGAGCCGAAAATATAAATTCCATAATCCAGAAGGATTGTACTTTATTAGCTTTGCTACAGTCTATTGGATAGATGTTTTTATTAGAAATGAATATAAAAAAATCTTAATAGACAGTTGGAAATATTGTCAAAAAAATAAAGGATTGAATCTACATGCCTGGATAATAATGACAAGTCATGTTCATATGATAATTAGCAGTCGGAATAATAAGTTGGAAAATATAGTAAGAGATATGAAAAGCTTTACATCAAGTGAGCTTAAAAAAGCCATAAAACAGAATCCACAGGAAAGCAGGCGTGAATGGATAATATGGATGATGGAGCGTTCAGGAAAAAAGAATAGTAATAACGATAACTTTCAATTTTGGCAACAGCACAATAAACCAATAGAGCTTTTAAATAATGAAATGTTACAACAGAAGTTAGACTATATTCATGACAATCCGATAAAAGAAGGTATTGTATTTAGACCGGAAGATTATGTATATAGCAGTGCAAGGGATTATTGTGGTGAAAAAGGATTGCTGGATATTATTTTAATTCAATAGCTGATGAATAAAAGGCACAAGCGGACGCTTGCGCCAGACAAAGGTTTCTATGATCGGTTTTTACTTTGCGCACATTGCGCCTTCTTTGCGAACTCTGCGGTTAAAGGTTTTTTACAACAAAGTACGCAGAGGTTTTACGCAAAGGAACGCAGAGAAGTCAGGCAATGACGGCGAATGCTGTGGACAGGGTTTCAAGTGAACATTATTCTGAAAAGTAACAAATAACCCGCAATCTCCAATGATCAGTGGAGCAGAAAGCTCTTATCTCCCCTCTTAGGGGAGACACAGAGGGGTCAGACAATGACGGCGCATGCTGTTTACAGTGATTCAAAAGCCCTAAAAAACAGGTGAGCAAGACTAGTTACCTACAAAATCGTATGAACTAAATGAGCGATTATTAATCTCTTCGTACACTCACTCCTCTGCTTTTAGTACTTTCCTGGTTATCGGAAGTAACAAGAGAAATTTCATAAATATACAACTGGCCTTTGGCAGCGGTCTTATCAAGGAATTCTTCTTCACCTTTCTGCACGTTAGCAATTACCTGTGAAGGTTTTCCGGGTTGTGTCCTGTAAATTTTAATCGAAACAATGTTTTCCGTGTTTACCTGTCCCCAGCTTACCATGATACCGCCAATAGTATTAACTACTTTTTCAATAACCGGAGGAACAATATTTTCCTCTGGCTGTGAATATGAAACAGGTGTGCTTTTAACACTTTCATTGCCATAAAGATCTAATGCTGCAACGGCATACGAATATGATTTTCCTGGTAAGAGTGATGTGTCGTTATAATAATTTTTAGTACGTTGCAGGGTGTCATTTGGTAATAAAGTGTATTTCTTTTCGGTTGAAAGTTTTCTGTATACTTTGTAGCCAAGTAAGGCAGGTTCTACCTCCTGCAAATCATCCCAAACAATATAAACTCCGTTATTTACAAGATTGATCCTGATATTCATCGGGCTTTGCATAGCTGCCTTGATACCCGGGCTGGCACTGGCTGATTCGGAAAAATCACTTAGCTGATCAACATCATTTACAGCCTTGACTGCATATCTGTAAATATCATTTCCCTGCAAATAACCGGAAGAATCAATAAAACTGTATATTTCTTTCCCTGCCGGAATCAAACCGGAAATCTGCATATACTCCGCATTCTCGTATTTGTAACGAAATACATAAAAACCCTTTGCGTACGGCTCGTTATAGTTCCAGAAGATTTTAACCCCGCCTTTGATGCTTTCAGCGCCTACTTCAGCCGGCGGCGACGGCTTCTCACCCTTTTGTGTGAACATGGCAGCAATTTTGGCAGAAGGAAGGCTTTGATTCATTGGTCCGTCAATCTGCAAATAGTACCAGTAATTTTGATTTGCAACAGGTACCACATCTGTAAATGAAGTATCGCTGGCAGGAAGTGAAGCAACACGGGTAAATCCGTTGTCAAATGAATTACTACGATAAATATCAATGCCTCTCAGGTATCTTTTATCCTTAAAGTTCCATGAGAGTTTTACTTTATGGTCTTGATCCAGGCTTCTTGCTTTAAAATAATCAGGAACAGGATTGTAGCTGCTACCGATCGTTCCTGCACCAATTGCATCCGATGCCGGACCAGCATTACCATAAATATCATATGGTTCGATATAATACTCATACCACGCAGGATTCTGTACCGTTGTATCAATCGCAATGAGATAAACAGTATCTTGTGAAGTATTGTATCCTTTTATCACACCGATTTTCTTAAAATCACCATTTCCAAAAACTCTTCTGTACATAGTGAACGAATTCAGTTGATTCTGTTCCTGAACATACCAGCGCATTATCACCTGTGAACGAAACTCCTGTTTGTCTTTAAAAGTGGGTTTTGAAATATTAATTTTTGCCGGGTATTTTAATACGTTGCTTGCTTTTTCCCAAACCTGCGTACTATTATCTTTCATTTTCCGTACGTTGTACTGATAAGAGTTTCCAGCTTTTACATCCGGATCGAAAATGGCCGTTCCGATGGAAAGGTGCATTACGGGAATGTTCAACGTGAAAAGGCTATCGGTGGTTTTATTATGGGATACATATTTCCTGATATGTTGTATATCCTTTGCATTCAACGGGTCAAGATTGGTAAAAAGCGGAGAATATTCATCAATCCTGGATTTCATGGCTTTTTCATCCACAGGATAGGTTGTTGAACCAATGAGCGTAAAATTTCCGTCGGTTAATTTCTTATACACTTCATAATGAAATTCTTTGGGTATTTCATTTCCCAAAAAAATTAATACTCCTTTTGGCGTACTTATGGCGGTGGGTTTTATTTCCTGACCCGAAGTACGCAGGTTAATAGCAAAAAGGAACAAACTTAAAATGAAAAAATTGACAGATAGTATCTTTCGCATAGTGTTAAATTTAACCGTTAAAAAATTACCAGTTGCTGTTCATCGTTGACTGTCCGCTGCAATTACCAAAACCAAAATCGAGGCTTGTATTTCCGCTGGAATCAAAAAGCAAATCGACCTTGATACCTTTGCTTATTCCACCACCAATACATCCGGTACAGCAGATGCCATCCCAGCAGGGTGTGGGGAAGCATTGTTGTGCTGATCCACTTATGGTAAAGCTTCCACAACCTTTTACTGTAAATACACCTGTATTGGTCTGATAAATTCCTTTGGCTCCCAGTTCTGCTCTAGCTTCTGCACTTAGTTTTGTACAGGTAATGGATGAAGCACTAAACCAGGCATGGGCAAATGCCATTGCCCCGATTCCAATTTCAGTCCCGCTACCGTCAAAGCCCATCCATAATCGGCCATCCAGTCCGGCAGATAAGCCAAGGCTGGCGCTTAAAATACCCAAATCGATATTGAAATCCGGGATATTTATTACAGGAACATCCTTCTGACCTGTAAAGAAAAATCCTGAAATTCCCGATGTAAATGAAGATGGAACAGTTTTGTCATATGCAAATTGCATTAAGGTTTGAACCACCTCCGGAGCCATTTGATGATAATCGCCAAGGAGCATACCTGCTGCCATATTTCCTAATCCTGGTGTAGTAAGCTGACCTCCCATCAGAAAATACCATCCGGCGGCATCTACAAGAATATTGGCAGCGCCTTTCATATGTATGGCTCCAACCTGTTTATCAATGTCAATAGAACCGGTAAGACGAGCATGTTGGATGTCGTATGTAAGCGCCATTGCACCAAATGGTGTGGGAATATTTGTTACTCCGAGACTTTCATTATCAGCAGTAATACTACCGTGTACGATAAATGTTTTTCTGATATTTGATTGCATTCCTTTGAAACCGGTCATATCTCCGCTAAAAGTGAAATTAGACCAGTCGTTGATATTGGGAAGAACTTCCATTTTGCCTTCAATATTGGCCAATGATGTTTGTCCGCTTCCCAACGGCATTTTTTGTCCTTTCGGATCAACCTCAAGCCAGGCAGAATTAATGGTCTTGTGGAGTTTTCCTTTTAAATTGATTCCTTCAGAATCCCTTATGGAACCAACTGCTGTGAAGCCAGAACTTTCAAGTTTCTGATCTCCCTGGTTAAGTCCGGAAACAAATTTAACATTCCCTGGTCCATCAAAGCTGACATTAAATGGATACAAAGTAAACAGTACCTGGTTTGCAGGTTTTGAAAACCTGATAACACCGCTTCCTGGTTCAATCCTGGGAATACTCAAATCGATATTACAGGACATTTCGAAATATTTGTCTCCGCCAGAAAATGAAAGCGGTTTTACCTTCAGGATTTTATAAAATACGAGTTCCTGTTGCTGATTACCCATGTTAATTTGCTGTTCTCCATTACTTAATAATGAGAAAGATTGAAATTTCAAATCAACTCCGGCTTCCATGCCCGGTAGTCCGGAAATCGATACACCCGGAGCTCCCTGGGTTCCAATAATTCTTAGCTCCCAATGACCTTTCATATCTGAACCGGTACTGGTATTATATCCGAAGGAGTTATTCTGGGTAAGAATATTAAGCGGGGTAACACCCGAAAATGTCAGATTTTGCACTTCAAATTCTCCTGCTTCAAAATTATCCGGAGTAATTAAAATCTTTTTGGCTGGAACATCAATCAGACCTGTTTTTATGGTTCCCTGAGGGATGTATACTCCCTTTTTAGTTTGCTCGATGGACCACCCGGAGCTCTGGAAATCCCATTTTTCGAGTTTAAAAGCTAACGGTTTTGTACCGGTGATTGGATCTATCTTGGTTGGTCTCAATGTCAAATCACCGATCGTAATACTTAATTTCGAAGGATTCATTCCCGGTATCTCATTAGTAGTAATTACCGTGGAAAGACTTATCTTGTCATTTTCAACAAACGAAGTCGATTTACTTGCTTTAGCATTGAAATCAAGAAATTTAAATTGTGCATCTGTTCCGCCAGTTCCGCTGATCCCCCATTTTTTAGCCGGAACATCACTTACAGTAAGCGTAATTATGGCAGATTGAGAGCTTCCGGGTTGTTCAGTTAAATATAAAGGAACAGCATCCTGAAAAGTTATATAACTATCAGAGTACTGAAATGAGGTTTTTAAAATGCCAGCTTTGCCTTTTATTTGCCCTTTGCCGTTTTCCGAACTAATCTTTAATAAAGAGCCGGAAGAGGGGGTCTGAATCACACCAAAAACATTATTAAGAAGCAGAGACAAATCTTTAATATCTGTTTCAAATTCTGATCCGTTTGGTGTACCAATGGGTATACCTGAAGAAGTAAATTTACCGCTTTTTTTAATTTTAAGGTTTGAGAAGGGTAGGGTCACATTATCTTCGGCAGTTTTAAAATTCGGATTAGAGGGCAGGGAAATAAGTGATCCGGAAACCAGATAAGAGCCATCGCTTTGTTTTTCTCTGGATTTAATATCTGCCTGAAAACCAAAGATATTCTCAATGGCAATCTCATTGTCCGTCTGAAGTGTAAAATTAAGCTGATTATTATCCTTCAGCACAATTTGTTTCGACTGGCTGAGAATATTCGGTACAACATTTGGCTTGGAAGCCCACACCGTAATATTTGCCGGTTCTTTTGGGACTTTGTTTAATGTATATGTACCATCCTGACCGGTTTTTGTTTCGATTCGTTCTCCATTTCCTTGTTCAATATATACAGTAGCGCCTTCCAGGGAAACCTGATCATTCCCCAGGGTAACTTTACCTGTTATCTTTGTAGCTTTTTTAAGAAGTGCAGCAGGATAAACTACCGTCATTTTACTGTCTTTAACATTATTAATTGTGTATGTAGCGTCCTCAAGATTTGCATTATCGGGAGGCACAATATCGAAACTAAATGAGCTGCCGTTATTTTCGAATTCAAATATAACATTGCCGCGTGGATCTGTAGTTTTGGTAATATCTGCCCCCGGAATTTTCAGCGTAACTTCAGCATTGGGAACAGGTTTTAAATTACTTATGAGATATAATTGCCCGGCTGGTTTTTCAGCCACGAGAAAGCGAACCCTCTTTTTCAACCGGAATACCACATAATCTTTTGCAGTTTGGTTATTTCCGGAACTAGTTGCTTTCGGAACATCTATTGTATAGGTTTCTGAAGAATAACCGGGATCTTTGGGTATTATTTTCAATTTACGATCCTTTCCTGAGGGCGCCTTGATCGAAAAATATTGTTTGACATTGGATGGCAGTTGAACCTGAACTGCGTTTGCATTATTGACACTCATATTACCACCACCTGATTGGGATATGTTCATTCGTTGAGTTCCACCACCCGATGATGCCTGATTATTGTATTCAAACTGCATGGTGGTAGACGCAAATGCAAGATCATCCACCTGAATATCGGCGGCGACCGGTTTACCATTGTCATCCACAACATAGCCTGTTAACAATCCATCAGGTTCCAGTTGAAAATTCTGTATTTCCTGTTGTCCCCATACCAGTTTTCCAAGACTGCGTGCCTCACCTTTAAACCCGGATGGAGTGCAGAATAACGTCCGGTTAGGCCCGAGTACTGATGAAATTTCCCCTACATGGAACGAGTCGAGTTCCAGATCAAGGTTGTCGAATTCATAGTATCCTTTGGCATCAGTTTTTGCAGTCCTTACCAACACGTTATAGTTTGAAGAGTGTACGTAATTACTGAGCAACATAAGCGTAATATTGCTCATAGGCTTGGCATTCACTTCAACAGCTTCCACTTTTCCGGCTATTCTGGGCTTATCAGGATACAACTCCATATTCAGCTCGTAAGTTTTTATTTTTAGTTCGCTGTTCCAGGTAATATCTTCACCATATGCATCGTAAAGGGTATTTGGCAAATTTGGATTGGGATTGTCGTATCTCAGACTATTGAACGGAAAATTCTTTTTGTCTTTCAAATAGATTGGATAATAAGGCTTTTCTTTCTCTTTAAATATATATAAACCATTTTTCTTATCGGGTACGCATTGCACATAGTATCTGTCTTGCGTATTATCGGGATCGTGTTGCACCAGATTTGTAAATGTAGCTATACCATCACCGTGAGTATATTCCGTACTAAGATCTTTAGGCAGAAGAGTTACTCCAAATCGGTTTCCTGATGAATAACCTCCTTCATTTGAGGGAACATGTCCAACAAAATATTTTCGTTTTAAAATTGTTTTAACATTATCCAGATCTTTGGCATGTCCACCTTTCACGTCATAGAATGTTGAATTTGTCCATTGGGTGTGAACTTTAAGATTATAGCTTTTCACATAAGATACTATCGTTCCCAGGTCAAGCGATTGCCAGGGATCAAGCTTGATATTGATATCGGGGCTGCAGTAATATTTGTTTTCAACACGCAGACGAAATACTTTGTATACTTTTCCTGTAATATGATCATAGAATTCTCCTCCTTGTGATGTCCAATTTAAATTAGCATCCTCCAGTCCAAGTTTTTGTTCTGTATCCATAAAGGTAAACGAAAAACTACCATCTGAACCGGTAGTGGTCGTTGCTAAAACCTTCTCATGATCCGGGTATTTGTCATAGAAATAATTATCATCGTGCATATCATTCATATTGATTGCCTGGCCATTATAATCTTTGTTGTTTACCTTACCCTTAAGCACATAAGTCATCACGAGACTTACCTTGACATTTGCAAGGGGTGAAGAATTGGCAGTGCTGATATTATCATGATTATAAGTAAGGCCATCACCCATTTGGGTTACTACTGGCTGTATATTATTCGTACCAGATGCCTGGGTTATATTGGTATTTTGTCCTGAGTTTTTGAATTTATAATTTAATTTACCGCTAACGGATGAAATGGGCACAGGATCCACATTTTTGATGGTGGTAATCTTTGGTTCATTCGATTCTTTAAATTCGGTTTGCTGCTGGTTTGAAAACAAAGGAAATTGAACCGGATTCCATTTAAACCAGCATACCGGACTTTTCCCGTCATTTGCAAATTTGGTTTCTGTCTCTCTCTCTTCGGCAATTACCTGCCAGGCATAAATCCGGCCTTTTTCCAGGATAGGTTGAGATGGACCATAAAAAAATGAAAAAGCGCCCTGCAATGAGGTTTCAAAAAATGGAGGTTCGGTGGCCGAAAGCATTGCCTCATCAGGATTTTGAGTTGAATCCAGTAATTCAACAATTCTTAACGTATACTCCGTCCAGGATGGAGCGCTTGTGGCCGGTGTCCAGCTAAAAACTATATTCTGAATACCTGGTGGATTAAGTGTTGAACCGCATTGAGGATTAATTGGCACAGGAGGATCGCTGTAGCGAATGTTAAAATAATTGCTGCAACCGCCAGGATCATCCGGTGAAATAAAATTACCATCAAAATCTCGTGCTCTGAAGCAAATCTGATAACTTCCCTCGGGCAGGCCATTATCAATTAGTTGTTGTATGGGAATGCCAGAGCTAACAAGATTTGAGTAGTCAAAATATTCTGATAAGTCTATCCCCGTTAACTGATTCATTTCATTGGCGGATACAGAGATAGGAGAGGCGCCAAAATCAGTCGAAGTATGAAGATCAACCCCGTTATCCCCTTTGATATGAAGATATAACGTAATTCTTGTAGAGAAGGTAGAATGAATGACAACCTGTGTTAAATTGCTGTAATTATACAGATCTGTGCCATATTTAGGCCTGACCATAGTTGAAATAGTCATATTTTGTTGTCCAGATACCTGCAGAAAAGTTAATAAAATGGAAAACAGCAGGGTGAATTTCCAGATATTTCTCAAATATCCTGAAGGGTTGAATAGTGTTCTCATATCAGAAAGTTAAAATGTAATCCAAATCGAGCTTGTTTTCATAATAAGTTGGGTATATGGAAGTTTGACCATTATTGTTATGACTGTAGAATTTAAGGGCAAATCGTTGTTTCTTAGTCGGCTTATAACCTACCTGGAACATGAATGTTTTAATGTTGCCCGTATTTTCATTCTGGACTTTATTCTTCATGGATGAATAAGATATGGCGGCATTCAGCTTATTTTTTAAAAAAGACTTTCCGATACTCAACGAAGGTCCGGTTACAATGGTTTTCAACGTATCCTGAATGAACTTTGTAGATAATAATGAAACTGACACATTCAGGCTTATCGGTAAAATATTCAGATAATAACCTGCTGAAAATATATTGGTCGAAAATTCACTGAATTGGGCTGTGTTTTGGTTTTTGTCATTAAGTTTTTGATAATTATAGTTAATCATCAGGTTGTGCGCCAGTTTTTCACCTGCCAGGTTTATGGATTGAACCAATCCAAATTGACTGGTGGCCTGGGCAACCTCGCTGCTGCGAAGAGTATCTATAGACAGTAAGCCAGATTCCTGTGCCAGTCCGTAATTGGAATACGTAATACCCAGATTGTATTGTGGAACCGGCACAAAATTCATCCGTACAGATGATATCGAACGCCGGGTACGCAGGTTTTTATCATTCTTAAGGTTATCCACCTGACTGCCAAAACTACCGCCAAGAGTCAGCTTTTTCTTCATTATTTTAAAAGTAGGCTCAATGGTAATATTTCTCACATCGGTAAGAAAGTAGTAGGCTCCCATGGATTTAAAGTCAGGCTCAACCCGTTGATATTTCATAATCAGGCTAAAAATATCCGTTTGATAACCAATTGAAGTTTGAAAGGCATTATTTGAGGATGTTGAAACATGATTATCCATAAAAGAGGAAAAAATCTTTGCCATCACATCTTTCGAGGAATCAGATATGGCTGTTCGTGTATCTTTCGTATAAAGGCTTTGGGCAACCTCGAACTCAAAAAGAAATTTTTTAGCTATGACCTGTTTGCTACTCAATGAAACAACTAAATTTTCATCCGGTGTGACCTGGTATTGAGCCGGTATTTCACCTGAAGATGTAGAATCATCCCTGGCTTTGAGAATTACCAGGCTGACATTATTTTTTTCATCGCCATATCCTAACGTAAAGGCTGTCCCGTTGCGTTTATAGGCAGGTGTCTGAGTACTTGTAACTTCAGGATTATCAATATATTTAATCGGTTTGAGCAATCGACCGGATATAAGACCGACATGAAATTTTCCAGGCGTTAATTCGATACCTGCTCCCGAAATTGAATGTCCTGCCAATGCATAAGTGGACCAGTTTAA
Organism: uncultured Bacteroidales bacterium; assembly: GCA_963781805.1. Taxonomy (GTDB): domain Bacteria; phylum Bacteroidota; class Bacteroidia; order Bacteroidales; family UBA10428; genus JAFGPL01. The sequence continues at coordinate 705,700 of CAWAHF010000004.1, read as the reverse complement.
TGAGCGATAACCCAAATGCAATTTCACCCATTTGTAATACGGACTGACGCCAAACTGATTAAATGGTTGGCGAAAATCACGCTGCTGTTCGCTCAATCTAAAGGAGAAAGGCAAAACAATCCCATATATGTTTACAACCGGACTTCCCTGAAGATACCATACAAAAGGGCTCCTGCTGGGATTGGGCTTGTCAGTATCGTAAAATTGCAGTTTGGCGTTAATCGAACCATTTATAACAAATGGTTTCTGTTTTGCAATGTTGGAAAGATCTTGTGTAAATGATTTGTTGTTGATTATAAAAAGAAAAAAAACTGAAATAGTGAGGGTACAACACTTTTTCATTTGCCTGAGAGTTGGTGAGATTAAGTTTATCAAATATAATGAATTATTCGTTTGAGTTTAAATTTTCTAAATTTTCGATTTAATATGAATTAGTTATGCGAATTAATGTTTAAAACTTATTAAAATATATAATTAGTAATCAGTATTTTGCAAACCTGCCTTAGTGATATTTAGTGACTTTGTGAATTTGTGGCTATCTTCCTTTTGCCACCAAGACACTAAAACACAAAGATTCACAAAGATAAAGTCCATAATATTTGATTTCGATCCTTAATTCGCATTAATTAATAAACAATATAATGAATGATTTGTTCTTGAGTGCTTTAACCGGAAATTAATCCTGATATTTTTAATTGATTTTCAAACAATTAAATAAAAAAGGTGAATGATCATTTCATTCACCTTATCAATCGAATAAACTGAAATTTGAAAAATTTTACATGCATCCTATTTAGTTAATTTATCCAACAAAATCATTCATTTATATTTTAAGATGGATTTTTCAATTGATTGCCATTCTTATCATAATATAAATTGTGTTTTTTGTTGTTTTTTTCCACAACTACACTAAAGTAAGTATGTGGATTTGCATTCTGGGCATCGGTAATTTTCAGCCTGTCGCCCACAATCCTGCAATCTTTGTATTTGCCAGTTTCGATTGCTTTAGCTACAGGTTCAGGAAGTTCCATGCTTTTAAGCAATTCTTTTGATCTTAACATTTTTCCGTTTTTATCATAAACTGCATCAATGTTACTCCCATTACTTAATATTATCTTGACTTCATATAAATCAGGCATTGAATTTTGAGCCATATCATTCATATTATTATTGTCAAAAGTCCAACCATACTTTTTCAACAGGTATGGAAACTTATGCCATTCAAAGGTTGATTCGTTCGAATAGCTTTTTTCGACTGCCTGCTTCAACGAAGATGGAATCTGATCACTTTTTAGTATCATGCTTCCTTCCGGAACTTCTTCCGAAACATCATCCATCTGTGAAAAAACAGGATATACAAATAATAGCATTGAAGATGCCACCAATAATATCTTTTTCATAATTTTAAATTTAAGTTTTAATTAACGTATTTTAATTAAGATTCAATTTATCAGTCAACAACACTTACATTTCGAAATTTCATGCTTTAATTCAGGTACCATAGGAATTATCTCACTGATAAATTGAACCTTCTTCCGATAGATAAGTCATAATGACTTGAATACGTTAAACTGGAGGTGGTAAATCAATTATTGAAAAGATTAAATGACTCAGAAATATTTTGTTTGAGAAACCAAATGTCTGAATTTGGGTAGAAAAATAATCCTGATTCGGACAGAGGTTATCCGGAATATCACCTTCATCCGGGCTAACCCTGGAATTAATATCAAATGAAAATTCATTATCCGGAAAATCTGCAAATGTATTATAAGAATTTATATCTTCATTTCGATTACGGGTGTACTGAAGTTTTAATTGTGCAGGATGTTGACTTGATTGAATGCGATGTACTATCGAATAGCACTCAAAAGTTAGAATGCCTGTGAAGAATAAAAAGATAGTTAAAATTTGTTTATTCCTGACCGACATAATGGATGGATTAAATTTCAAATTTAAGGCTAAGTTAACCTAAATTTTAGTTGATTTCTAAGGTTTAACATAAATTAACACATTGTTTTATTTGATGTTAGGTGTTTTATAACAGAAATGTCTGATTGATAATTTATTCTCAAAAATCAACTTGCAGAGATTTTTGACCCATATGATTAGTGGAAAATTTCTGCATATTCATCTAGATAAAACCGGACTGAAATATCGCTGTATATATATTGTTTTGCTTTAGATTTGATACCATATGGAAAGATAGCAACATTCATCCATTTGTAAATTTCCTCTGCGGGTTTATCAAAGCCATGATTATAAGCAGAAGCAAAGAACCTTATTTTTTCCTCAATGCTTTTGAATTTAATCTCTGAAAAGTGTTGATTAACAATACTGTAAAAACAATTTAAATATTCAATTTGCCAATCGAGTGATTTAATTCGTTCAAGTCTCTCAAACCGAATTTTTTCAGGGTTTTCGTTTTTAAATTGAATAATATGGCCATATTTATTTCTGAGTGAATCATTTAATTGAACATATAATTCAAGTTTTTCGACAAACGAAGGTTTCATTTGAAAATAACCGATCGAAAAGTCTGCATTTTCTTTTCCATGTTTCACATAAATTAATTCCAGGCTTTTAGTTTCGAAATAATTTCGAAAAACAGAGAACCGAATGATTTCAGGAAATACCACCGATGTTATTATTGCCGTATCAGAACCATATTTTTGAGATTTTTCAAGGAACGTTTCTTTGTTATCTGAAATAAATTTTACAGCCCAGTCATAATCAAATGTAAATACAGTTCGATAATCATTTTGCAGGATGTTAAAGAAGGATACCAATAATACAAGGATAAATTTCATGCATTAAAATTAAGATGAATGGTTCAATTATAAAACCCGCTTTTTCATTATTACAAAACCGGTTTTAGGAAAATGGTTAATATTCTCATAGAATGTCTGTTGGAATATTTTTAAGATTCAACTACTGATTTTATTATAAAAAATAATATGCCTCCATATGAAAAAAAACAGGCTATTCTCTATTTTGTCAATGTTGTTTTATAAATTTGATCTAAACGATAAATTTTTTACGATGAAAAAAATTAGTCTGACAATTTTAGCTATTGCTGTATTTATACTCTTATGTAGTATGGCCTGGGTAAGAATTAATGTGTTAAAACCGGCACTGGTGGTACTCCCAAATCATATCAGAAATATTGCAATTATCGATCGAACACTTCAGGAAGAAACAAAAAATACCAAAACAGAACAAATTTTAACTGGTGAGCTTTTTAAACAGGACGAACAGGCAGTATTAAAAGCAATTGACGGAACGATTGATGCCTGTGCAGAATTTAATCTTTACAATATTGTAAGAACTGCTGAAAGGATTAAAGGCGGAGGAACAAAAAACTCATTTCCGGCTCCAATGGAGTGGAAGCAGGTAAAGGAGTTATGTGAGAAACATCAGGCGGATGCTTTGCTGTCAATTGAAATTTTTGATTCAGATTTTATAATTGCCAATCCGATTAGTATTGCAAGACAAATACTCGAAGGAAATGCCCTGGCAGGAGGTGGTTTTCGTGTTACAGCTGTAGCCGTGATAAATTATGGTATCAGGTTGTATGATCCCGCTACCCAAAAGATTTTAGATGAATACCAGGTGGCGCACAGGATTAATTTTGATGCCACCGGTTCAACAACACAGGATGCCTTTAATCATTTGCTCAATAAAATGGAAGCAATAAATCAAACTAGCTATGCTGCCGGAAGGATCTATGGTGAACGAATTTCTCCTAGCTATTATAGAGTAACCCGCTACTTTTATGATAAACCCAGAAGAGATCATAATCTTAGGGCAGGGGTAAGAAAATCGGAAGTTGCCGACTGGAATGGCGCCATTGACTCATGGACAAAAGCCCTTGACAGCAAAAGGAGAGTTGCCCGCCGTGCAGCTTTTAATATCGCTGTTGGTTATGAAGTACTTGGTGATCTTGAAAAAGCAAAAGAATGGGCCGCAAATTCTTATACCGAATATGGAGAAAAGAGAGGGAATGATTATTTCAATGAACTGGTATACAGAATTAGAGAAGAAGCTGAAATTAATCGACAGGTGCCTCCGGAATAAATTTTATTATTGCTTACTATTGATGATTTAATCTCGCTTTGATTCAACGTATATAAAATATACATGAATAAATTACTGTTTTATGTTACCGGATATTTTTAGTGAAAATTGTGTTGAATGATTAAATTCATGTTGAAAATTAGATTTTTGCAGTTCCTGAGATTTCTGTATGAAATAGGGATCATAAGATTAATTGTCCTGTTTTCTATCATTGGATATTTCGTAATGTTACTTTATACTGCTGTGAGGCAAACACAAAATGCTTTTCTGATACCTTTTATTTTCGGATTACTTTTAGTAACAATTCATCTTGCCAGAAAAGATAAACGTTTTTTGGTTATTGCTTTTAAAAACATCTACCCAATCTATGTGAGTGAATATCTAACCTTGACTCTACCGATCGCTATTCTTTGTACTATTCTAAATCAGTGGCTTAGTCTTGGAATTCTCGTTGTAATCTGTCTGATCATTCCATTTATTTCACTTCAATTACAATTTCAATTTCTATCTGTTTGGATTAAAGGATTGTTAAATCCTGTAAGTTTAAGAGCTGGTTTTACATTGCACGTAAAAATTCCCTTTATTAAACCATCAGACTTTGAGTGGATAAGTGGAATCAGAAGGAGTTTTGTGGTATTGCTACCCATCTATCTTGTATTTGCAGTATTTTCATTTAAACCTTATGTTGCACCTGTGGGATTAATTGTAATTTCAGCCCTGATATCAGGATTTTATTCCTATGGAGAATCCAGGGTAATGATCGAAGTATATGAAACATCACCTCAGAAATTCCTAATGCAAAAAATAGTTTCCAATCTGAAATATATTTCCATTTTGTCGGCACCAATTGTATTCATTTCATTCATGAGTCAACCGGTTATCTGGTATTTTACGCTTGGAGCATTACTAATTTCCTGTTTTATCCAGATTCTGTCAATTATTTTTAAATATGGTTTGTTTGAAGAACATACGGATTTAAGCCGCAACAACATTATTTTAATCATTAATATCATTTTTATCATCATACCCCTGTTCTGGCCTGTACCAATTATAATGGGGTTGAGATATTATTATAAAGCACAAAACAGACTAAAATCCTATTTTCATGATATCAATTAGCCAGTTAAAAGTTGATTACGGAAAACTAAATGTGTTGAATAACCTAAGTCTGGATATTCATGCAAACAGCATTCATGGCCTGGTTGGATTAAACGGCTCTGGCAAAACCACTCTTTTAAATACCATATATGGTTTAAAAAGTAAAAATATGGGATCCATTCAATGGAATGGAAAACCCATTGAACGTAAAAACATCGCATACCTTGAGACAGTTAATTATTTCTATCCCAGGATTACGGGTGGGGAGTATCTTGGTATTTTTAAAAGCAAAAACCTTGAATTTGATATTGATAAATGGAATGAACTTTTTGAATTGCCACTCAATAAACTGATAGATGATTATTCTACCGGGATGAAGAAAAAACTGGCACTTTTAGGTATTATTTCATTAAACCGGGAAATTCTGATTCTTGACGAACCTTTCAACGGTTTAGACATGGAAACTGTACAAAAAGCCAAAATGCTGTTAACAGGATTAAGATCAAAAAGAACAATTTTGATTACATCCCATATCCTTGAATCGTTAACAGGTATTTGTCATTATATCAGTTATTTAAATAATGGATCGATCCAGTTCACAAAAGCGAAGATTGATTTTCCTACTGTTGAAAATGAAATATTTGCTGTTCACAATGACAAGATAATTCAACAGATTCGGGATTTAATTGGGCATGAATAGCATATCCTGAATTTATTGTTTTTGCTGACACCATAATAAGCCATTGAGTTTTAAATAAACAGAGAACCATAGAAAAAAGTTGAATTGACAAATATCAATCAACTGCAGCAATTAAATTCTTTCACATAAATAATCCTGCTGTTTATCACGAATTTTTAGCCATCCGCCACATAGTTTTTTTTCTTTTGATTATATACCTTAATTTTATTTTGTTACTGGTTGTTTCATATAAGGGATAATAATTTAAATTTTTATTTTTTGTTATACAAACCATATTTCAAACCAAACTAAAATTACGCTTATGTCAAAAAAATTACCATTAATTCTATCATGCTTGTTTGCATGTGGAATTGCATTCTCTCAGGCTACGCAACAACAAGTTGTTGCCAGCTCCGGAGGTGATGGGACGGCTGCAGGTACCAACCTGCAGTGGACACTTGGTGAATGTGTCATCCAGTCATCCGGAGTAGTTGCCGGGGCGCAGCTATCACAAGGGTTTCAGCAACCATCCTACGAGATTCAAACCCTGATTGAAGACCCCCGTCTTTCATTTACACTTGATGTGTATCCTCTCCCTGCCTCGGACTTTCTTACCATTAAAGTAGGAGCCGAAGGAATGTCTGAGTTAAAAGCTGTTCTTCATGATATGAACGGCAAAATTATCCTTGAGCAGAACCTGAATGTTGATGAAAATCAGATTGACATGCAATCAATCCAGGCTGCATCTTATATTTTGAATATAACAGACAATACAGGTAAAATCTTAAAATCATTTAAAATCGTTAAACAGTAAAACCTAAAACCATGAAAAGAATATTATTAGTATCAGTTATTGTATTTCTCACGTTAATTACATTTGCTCAGGCACCTGAGATGTTAAACTATCAGGCAGTTGTAAGAAATACCAGTGGAGATCTTATTAAAAGCACCTCGGTAAGTTTCAGAATAAGCATTCTACAGGGAACAGAAACCGGCACAGCAGTTTATACTGAAACACACAATGCCACTACCAATTCTCAGGGATTGGTAAATCTTAAGATTGGCAATGGAACCAGTTTAGACAATTTTGCCGATATCACCTGGTCAGCCAATGCTTATTTTCTGAAAGTTGAAATGGACCCTGCAGGTGGAACAGCTTATTCACATTTTTCTACATCACAACTCCTTTCAGTACCTTATGCTTTATTTTCAAAAAATGCAGATATGTTAAATGGACACAACTTCACTTATTACAGAAATGCTACAAATATAAATTCCGGAACACTTGATAATTCCCGGTACGATTCTTATGGTGAATTAGCAAATGCTAACCACTTGGATAATATGAATGGTACTGATATTTTGCTTCGTGTACAGGCTGATACCAACTATAACGCACAAGTTGCATTTTATGCATACAATTCAGTAAGCGATGCAATTAATACTTCATCTCCAACAAAACTTGAATTCAACAGTGAAAGATTTGATATCGGTAACGATTTCAATACAACCACCGATTTGTTTACTGCACCTTATAAAGGAATTTACCAGTTTAATGCCGGGGTTATGGCCAACAGCATAACAGCCGGTGATAGGGTAACTGTATCTCTGCAAGTAAATGGCTCAGATTATGTAACCCTTGTATTTAATCAGACGGTTGATCCCGACAATCAAACTTTGAATGGTTCTGTCTCAATCTCGTTGGATGCGGGCGATACGGTAGGTTTAACTATTGATACACTTACTGATACTGCTTATCAAGTTTATGGTGCTACCTCAGGTCGCTACAGTTTTTTCACAGGACATTTAGTGTTTAGAAAATTATAACGAAATGATAGGTTATTTATCATATGAAACCGGATATTTGTTCAATATCCGGTTTTTCTATTTAATTTTAAATACTATTCAAATTAGAATAGTTGTTGGTCATATAATCTTTTCTGTATTTTATAAGATATTTATTAAATATGGTATTGTACTGAAAAATGGGTAGCGATTTCACAGACAATATCTCACAATAAAACGGCTTCCGAATACTTACGCATCCGGAAGCCAACTAATCCGTAACTATTCACAAAACACTCACTCTTTGCTGATAATACCCCGTTCGCCAGCCTCCCAATTTTTAAATTCATTGGTATAGTATAGGTAAGCTTTACTTGCGGGTGCCTGGTAAGTCCCAGGTATATCGGCTTTCAGGTCAAGGGTTATGGTTTTTTAATGTACTGTTGCGCTCTGGTTTACCATAAGACAGTATCCAAAATTTACTCCCCCAAGGGATTTTTAAAAAAGGGATTCCATCTTTTAAAAAGATGAAATCCCTAACTGCAAATAAAAAAAGCTGTCCGTCTGGACAGCTTTCAGTTTAATATCTGTGTAAATTATAAATCAGTCACTCTCTTCATTCCTGGAGCGATAACACGCATGAGTATCCATGCCAGCAGGTAAGCTGAACCACTAATAATAAAAAGTATCAGATAACCGGTCTGAATATGGCCTTGCTTTTCCCAAAATCCTAAGATATTACCGGCAAATGAGGCAATTAATGCTCCTCCCACTGCTCCTGCCATACCGCCAATACCTGTTACAGAACCAACAGCTTTTTTCGGAAACATATCGGAAACCGTTGTAAAGATATTTGCTGACCAAGCCTGATGCGATGAAGCAGCCAAGCTAATTAATGCGATAGCTCCCCAGAAACTTATTCCTTCAAATTGAACAAATACTATAGGAACGACCAGAATCGCAAATAGAAGCATTGCTGTTGAACGAGCTTTATTAACCTTCCATCCTCTTTTAATAAAATTGGAAGATAACCAACCTCCAAATATACTGCCAATTGTTGTTGAGGTATATATAACAGCCAATGGCAAACCAAATTTGCCGAAACTGCCAATTTGAACTCCCTGCACTTTTTCAAGCCAACCTGGAATCCAATATAAATAAAACCACCAAATAGGATCGGTTAAAAATTTACCAACAAAAAATGCCCAGGTTTGTCTATATTTTAATAGTTTAAACCATGATATCTTAGTTTTATTTTCGGGTTCGTTATCACTTAGAATATAATCATGTTCTTCTTTAGATAATTTTTTATGGTTTTCCGGTATTTCATATATAATAAACCAAAAAATCAGCCAAATTAATCCAATAGTTCCCGTTAAAATAAATGCCCATTGCCATCCCCATTTTAAAGCTATAAATGGAACAACCAACGGGGCCAGAACAGCACCCACATTTGCTCCTGAATTAAATATACCTGTCGCAAGTGCCCTTTCTTTTTTCGGAAACCATTCTGCTGTTGTTTTTATAGCAGCAGGAAAATTACCAGCTTCACTAATACCTAGGAATCCTCGGGCAATACCAAAACCAAATGGAGCTTTTGCTAATGCATGCGCAATGGCTGATAAACTCCATGCTAATAAATATAAAGCATAACCAATTTTTGTTCCCAACCAGTCAATTAATCTTCCAGCAATTAACATACCAATTGCATAGGCAGCAGTAAAAGCTGTAATGATATATCCATAAGCAACTTCACCTATTCCTAATTTTGCTTCCAGCTCACCTTTAAGAATTCCAATAACTTGACGATCAAGATAATTGATTGTTGTGGCAAAAAAGATAAGAGAACAAATTGTCCATCTGTATTTACCAATTGTCTTGTTAATTTGATTCATAGCTCAGAGGTTTAATATATTAAATTGAGTTTAATTTTTGACTTTCAGTGAATTAATTATTTTTATTGCGTCCTTAACTTTTGAAGTTAGAAGATTATAATCCGCATTTTTAGTAATCTCTTTAGTTATCAACTGCGATCCCATACCCACACATAGTACTCCGGCCTTAAACCATGCACTAAGATTTTCCTCTGAAGGTTCAACGCCCCCTGTTGGCATGATACTGGTCCAGGGCATGGGTCCGAGCACTGACGAGACAAATTTAGGTCCGCCAACCTGTGAACCGGGGAATATTTTAACCACTTCTGCTCCCAATTCTTCTGCTTTAGAAATCTCAGAAACCGATCCACACCCGGGAGACCAGGAGATTTTTCTCCGGTTACATATCCTGGCCATCTCTTCGTTTATCAGTGGTGAAACGATGAAGTTGGCTCCAAGCTGGATATATAGTGAAGTCGTTCCGGGATCTATCACCGAGCCGACTCCCATTATCATATCAGGTAATTCTTTTATAGCATATTTATTAAGTTCAGAGAATATTTCGTGAGCAAAATCCCCCCGGTTGGTAAATTCAAAAACCCTTACTCCTCCATCATAACATGCTTTAACTACCTTTTTACATGTCTCAAGGTCAGGATGGTAAAAAACCGGTACCATACCGGTTTCCTTCATTTTCTGAGCTACTTGTATTCTGCTGAATCTGGCCATATACTGTTTCTGTGCAATCGATTGTACAAGGCAAATATAAAAATTATTTGCAATGTAGAAGGGTTAAAAATAGAAAAGAAATACTATTTATCCTAAAATAACTTCCACATCATGCTGTTTTTTGTCTGGAAATATTGGAATCGTATTGCCAGTTATTTCATTCCCGTCAACAATTAATTTTTGTATTCCTTTAGATACATGTTGCGGATTTTTAAACGTAATATGCAAAACAGAGCCCCGGAAATTTCTTATAATTTCGAATGTTTCCCATAAAGCAGGAATGCACGGATCAATTTTTAATCCGTCATAATCAGGTTGTATGCCCAGAATATATTGTGAAATGGCATAAAAATTCCATGCAGCAGTCCCGGTAAGCCATGAATTTTTGGCTTCTCCGGGTTTAAATGCATCTTTCCCGGCAATCATTTGCGAATAGACATAAGGCTCGGTTTTATGCAGATCGCTTATTTCTTCAAGGTACGAAGGACCTATCTTACTGTAATATTCAAATGCCCGATCACCGTTTCCTACCATTGTTTCAGCGATCATGATCCAAGGATTGTTGTGGCAGAAAATACCGGCATTTTCTTTATACCCCTGAGGATAGGTGGATATTTCCCCCATATTGATTTTGTACTCTGTAAAGGCAGGATTATTCAGGACAATTCCGTATTTGCAGTCTAATCTCTCTTTAACAGAATCCAGGGTTTTAATTGCTTTCCCGTCTTCTAATCCTAATCCGGCCATAATACAAAATCCTTGTGGTTCGATGAATATCTGTCCTTCATCATTCTCTTTACTGCCTATTTTTTTACCAAAATAATCGTATGCCCGAAGAAACCATTCACCGTCCCATCCATAATTGTTCACAGCCTTTACCATATTTATAACGTGTGGTTCAGCGCTGGTAGCTTCGTTATCTTTTTTTATACGTCTACACAACCGAATAAATTCATTTCCATAGAGTACAAACATACCGGCAATGAAAATGGATTCGGCTTTTCCTCCGGTTTTATTTTCGGTTGTTTGAAAAGACTCATCCGGATTGGTAGAAAAGCAATTCAGGTTCAGACAGTCATTCCAGTCAGCCCTGCCAATTAAGGGTAATCCGTGAGGGCCGAGATTATAGACGACATGATAAAAAGAGACTTTCAGATGTTCAAACAGACTTTTTGCTTTCGAGGTATCATTGTCAAAAGGAACCATTTCATCGAGAATGGAGAAATCACCGGTTTCTTTGATGTATGCTGTAACTGCCAGAATAAGCCACAATGGATCATCATTAAAGTTGCCTCCGATATCTGCATTACCGCGTTTGGTCAGGGGTTGATACTGATGATAGGCGCCTCCGTCCTCAAACTGGGTGGCAGCTATATCCAGAATTCGTTCCTTGGCTGCCTCTGGGATAAGGTGAACAAATCCGATCAAATCCTGGTTTGAATCTCTGAATCCCATTCCTCTTCCTATTCCCGATTCAAAATAAGAAGCGCTTCTGGACATGTTAAACGTAACCATGCATTGATACTGGTTCCAAATATTAACCATTCGGTTGAGATTTTTATCGGGATGTTTTATGTGATAAACAGACAATAACTCGTCCCAATATCGTTTCAATTGTGACAGTGCTTCATCAACTTTCTGAGCTGAGTCGAATCTGCCAATCATCTGATTAGCTTTTGCCTTGTTTATTACTGCTTTTGAATCAAATTTTTTATCATCCGGATTTTCAATATAGCCTAAAACAAAAATATATTCTTTTGATTCACCGGGATTTAACTCTATATCCAGACAATGGGAAGCAATGGGCGACCATCCGTGCGCCAGGGAATTGGCCGGTTTATTTTCAACGACAACCTGGGGAGAATCAAAACCATTGTATAAACCTATAAAAGTGTCCCGGTCCGTATCAAATCCTGTAATTTGGGAGTTGACCGAATAAAAAGCATAATGATCTCTTCGTTCCCTGTATTCTGTTTTGTGAAAAAGTACTGAACCTTCAATTTCCACTTCACCTGTTGAAAAATTGCGCTGAAAATTGGTCATATCATCGTTTGCATTCCAGAGGCACCATTCAACAAACGAGTAAACTCTGAATTGTTTTTTTGATTTTGCGTTATTTTGAAGTTTAAGCCGCTGAACTTCACAGGTATGTTCAAGAGGGACAAAAAAAGTTAATTCTGCAAGCAGGTTGTTTTTTTCAGACTGAATGGAAGTATAGCCAAGTCCGTGCCTGCATTCATACTTGTCAAGCTTTTGTTTAACGGGTTTCCAGCCCGGATTCCAGATAACGCCATTGTCGTTGATATAAAAATATTTTCCTCCGTCATCAATGGGGACATTGTTATACCTGTACCGAGTGATACGACGAAGCCGGGCATCGCGGTAAAAGCTGTAACCACCGGCGGTATTTGAAATTATGGTAAAGAAATCCTTGTTGCCAAGATAATTTATCCAGGGGTAGGGGGTTGCAGGATTAGTTATAACATATTCTCTTTTCTGGTCATCAAAATAGCCGAATTTCATAGGATTGTGCTTTAGTAATTTTTAGATATGGTCATTAATTTAAGAGGTCTAAGCTATAAATTTCATTTAGAATTTTCAATATTCGTCAGATGTTTAAAACATTTCATCCCATATTTTTTAACAACCTGAATGAATGAGGGGAGTATATTAAATTGTTTTATTACCTCAAAGACCACCCCCTGCAACTCCTGGGAGGAGGGGTAGGCTAGTAAAACGCAGCTCTTACGAAGGTTTGGGTGGTAAGATTATAAAATATTTATTTTTACTTTAATAGGATTAAAAAGTATCATTATCCTCGCACAATTCCAATTCACATTTTTATTTTATCCGAATTTCTTCATGAATGCTTAAATTTGAACACTTTTCATAATAAAATGAAATCGACACAGGTTACCATTCACGATATCGCCCGAATACTGAAAATTTCAGCCTCTACAGTTTCAAGGGCATTGAACGATAATCCCAGGATAAGCAAAAAAACCAGGAAGAAAGTTAAAGAGCTCGCGTTGAAACTTAATTATCAGCCCAATGTTGTTGCCTCAAATCTTAGAACAGGAAAAAGTAAAACAATTGGTGTGGTTGTCCCTCATCTCAACCGGAATTTTTTCTCAAACGTGATTGGAGGTATTGAACAAACGGCCAGTAACGCAGGCTATCATGTTATTATTACACAAACAAATGAACAGTATGAAAAAGAGGTAGAAAGCATTCGGGCATTGATTAATGCACGGGTGGAAGGCATCCTTATTTCTATATCGGGTGGAACCCATAATCTTGATCATCTGAAACTGGTAAAAAACAGCAATATACCATTATTGTTTTTCGACAGGGTCACGGATGAAATTGAAGCAAATAAAGTGGTTATTGATGATTTTGAGGGAGCCTACAGAGCAGTATCCCATCTGATTTCAGAGGGCTTTACAAAAATTGTACACTTTGCAGGACCGACACATATCAATGTATATATAAACAGGATGCTGGGGTACATCAAAGCTTTAAAGGACAATAAGCTGGATTTTAAGGAAGAAAATATTTTTCAGGATACCCTTACCGAAGAAAAGGGCTGGGAAGCCTGTAAAAAAATGATGAGTCGGGGGGTAAAGCCGAATGCACTTTTTTCGTCAAGTGATATTTCGGCTCTTGGCGCTATAAAATATCTAAAGGCTAATGGATTTAAAATTTCCAATGATTGCGCAGTGGTTGGATTTGCAAATGAGCCCTTCACAAGCATCATGGAACCGGGACTTACCTCTGTTGATCAAAACAGTACTAAAATAGGAATTGAAGTAGCGAAACTTTTTCTGGAAGAAATTAATCAGAAGGCTGACAAAAAAGAGTATAAAAGCTTGATCATTGAACCGGAACTGATTGTACGTCAATCGTCTTTGAAAAAATATCACTAAATAGAAATAATTTCTATTTTGTTTTTTACCTTTGTACAATCGATTGCACAATTGAAAAATTTGAGTAATTCATCTTTATCATTTGTGTTCAAATCAACCTGGAAAATAATTTATTTGTTAACTCTAATACTCAATCATTATGGCTGTAAATTTCGACGAACGTTTTGCTGTTCACCACGAAGATTTTAAGAAATACGATACTGAAAAAATAAGGGCTCATTTTTTGATTCAAAACATTATGGAGCCCGGTAATCTGAATCTTACCTATTCCCATTACGACCGTTATATAGTCGGTGGCGCTGTACCATTGGCAGAACCGATTAAACTGGTACCTATTGAACCTTTGAAATCGTCTTATTTCCTTGAAAGAAGAGAGATGGGAGTAATTAATGTTGGTGGAGATGGATACATTCTTGCTGACGGTACAAAGTATCCTATGAAATATAAAGAAGCCATCTACCTGGGAAGAGGAACCAAAGATGTTCAGTTTGGCAGCGATGATGCATCAAAGCCTGCACATTATTATATAAACTCCGCACCGGCACATAAAGAATATCCTTGTAAACATGTAACTCTGGATAAAGCTGAGGTGGCAGAACTTGGTGCGCTTGAAACTTCAAATGCGAGAAAAATAAATAAATTGCTTATAAATACGGTTATTGATACCTGTCAGTTACAAATGGGTCTGACCGAATTAAAACCAGGAAGTGTCTGGAATACCATGCCGGCCCACACCCATTCCAGAAGAATGGAAGCATATTTCTATTTTCAGGTTCCTGAAAACCAGGCTGTATGCCATTATATGGGACAACCACAGGAAACCCGTCATATTTGGATGCATAATGAGCAGGCTGTTCTCTCACCATCATGGTCACTTCATGCCGCTGCCGGAACTTCCAATTATAATTTCATTTGGGGTATGGCAGGTGAAAATCTCGATTATAACGATATGGACGGGATACAACCCAATCAGCTAAGGTGAAAATAGTTTCAGGTTGCAGGTTTCAGGAGAAGAGTTTTAGATGAATCCCTCCAGAAACTTGAAACTAGAAACTTTCAACTAATCTGGAACCCAGAACCCCAAACAACAAACCAAATCTTAAAAATATGAGCCTAAAATTATTTGACTTAACAGGAAAAACAGCACTGGTAACCGGTGGAACGCATGGTCTTGGAATGGCTATTGCTACCGGGCTTGCAAACGCAGGCGCAAGAATTGTTATCAATGATGTTTCACAGGAAAAACTTGACAATGCCAAAAAAGAGTACAAAGAAAATGGCATTGACGTAAGTACCTACCTTTTTGATGTCACAGATGAAAAGGCTGTAGATGATTTTATTTCCAGAATTGAAAAAGAAATAGCTCCGATAGATATCCTGGTAAATAATGCAGGAATCATCAAACGTATTCCCATTGTGGAAATGAGCGCCAAAGATTTTGAACAGGTCATCAGCATCGACCTGGTGGGTCCGTTTATCATGTCGAAACGCGTCGCAAAAACTATGATCGCACGCAAATCGGGTGGTAAGATAATTAATATGTGTTCTATGATGAGCGAGCTTGCCAGGCCAACTGTTTCTGCTTACGCTGCTGCCAAAGGTGGTTTAAAAATGCTTACAAAAAATATGGCAGCTGAATGGGCTGAGTTTGATATCCAGGTAAATGGTATCGGTCCCGGTTACTTTGCTACATCACAAACTGCACCAATTCGTGTGGATGGACATCCTTTTAACGAATTAATTATGAGCAGAACACCAGCAAAACGCTGGGGTGAACCTGATGAACTGCAGGGTGCAGCCATCTTCCTCTCTTCTGAAGCTTCCGATTTTGTTAATGGCCATATATTATATGTTGACGGTGGTATGCTGGCAACGCTTGGCAAGCATCGGGGAGAAATGTAATACATAGCGATCTGGCACAGATATTGCGGAGAAATCAGGTAGTTAATTTCGTTCTCAATTTAGGAAATAACTATCTGATTTTTATTTGTAATAACCCCTTTATTCTCCGCAATATGAAAACACAAATATTCCTAATGAGCCTGATATTGGCCGGTTTGTGCCTGCAAAATATTAAAGGACAAGATTTCCCAGTAAACAATTTTTCACATAAGATCGAATACCAGGATATTCGGGAGTATAGTAATTTTCCGAAAAGCGAACTGTACTACCTGGCGAAAGAGTGGCTGTTGATTAACGATTTCATTGTACTCATGGAAGACAGCACTTCTACCAGGATTTTGGCCGAGAAAATGTTCAAATCCCATTATCCTGGAGAAAACGGTTTTTTTTCCCTGGAAATGTCAAGAGAGAGGGGAATCAGATATAATCTGATATTGGAATTTAAGGATTACAAAGTGAGATATACCTTTACCAATTTTAAAATCCTGAAGTTTAAAGATCCCCTCACGTATTCTATTCAGAGTAATTATGGTACTTATTTAATTAAGGAGGATGAAGGAGAAATTGAAGTATCTGATGCAGAGAATTATTTTCCGGTTGAAAAGATCAATCAAACCGAAAGAAAGGCATATACCTATTTCCTTAAGGAATTGGATAGTAATGTCAATGCATTGATTAGCAGTTTAAATGAATATCTGGGACAAAATTCGCAGTGGTGAAGTAAAGTAAAGTAAAGTAAAAAACCTTCTCTTTTTAAACTTGAGTGGTTTATTTAGATTACAATATAAATAACCGGTAAGAATAAATAAACTAAGTATGAGTTGCAAACCTCAACCGTCAGAGGTTTTTTTTGGTGTTAGGGTAATCAATTAACCTTCCTGCGGGAGCTTATGTATGCTTTTAAATTCACGAGGTTGTTATGAAACATATTTTCTACGATGGGATCCTGAATCCATCTTGGAAACATAGGGGGCTCATCGGTTATGGCAGTAAAAATTATTTTTGTCTTTTTTTTGTCCAGATATTTTATATACCAGTTTGCAGTATAATTTGTGAGTCGAATGGTTTTAGGTTTAGAAGGAATGTAATTTTCCCTGCTTTCTATACTGATGGATGAAACACCCTTTTCAAAAACTGATTTTAATTTGACATTAGAAACCAAATCCCTGTTATTAAACGGCCATGGAATGTCGAACAGGGTATATGTAAACCATTCATTGGTATTCACCTTTTTTAAATCATATATTTCCAAAATATTCTTCATCCATTTAGCTGAACATTTTGTATCAGTGAGGATACCTATTATTTCTTCCATGGTACATTCTACGGTCATTTCCCCTTTACGCTCACGGGTTTTGTTATTTTTGTCAGTTTCAATCCACCTTTCATATGTAATAACTCCATCCGAACTTTTAAGGGATTTCCATTCTCCTGGAGGATTGACATCTCCTGATAATGAAATGTCAGCCATATTTATCATTGGAATAAATATCAGAAGGCAGGTTTTAAGAAATTGAATCATTAATTAAACCTTTATGTGAAGTTAATACTAAAAAAATACATTTATGCATACTGATTCTTCTTTTCATTTTCGTAGACTTTATTCACTATATAAGCTGTAAATATGTAATATATTTTGCGGGGTAACACAGATATTAATGAAACCAGTAATCTATTGGTTACTCCCGGAACACAAATTATTTTTCCTTTTTCCAAACAATAAAGCGAATAATTGACCACTTCAGCCGGTTCCATCCAGTTATTGATTCTTTTGCTTATAAATTCGCCTGATAGCCCCTGTTTATTGTGAAAATTTGTATGCGTGTACCCCGGACATAAACACTGCACACGAATACCAGCGTTACTTAGTTGCAAATAAAGTGATTCGGTAAAATTAGTCAGAAAAGATTTTGTGCTGGTATACATGGCATTGTCAGATGTGGGAGTGAATGCTGCCAACGAAGTAACATTAATAATCGTTCCCTTTTTAAGTTGGATCATCTGTGGCAATACCTTATGTATAAGTTGTAACGGGGCAATTACGTGTACATTCAGCATGTTGAGCTGATGCTTCACATCATCCTCATTAAATTTTTCGGTAAAACCAAATCCGGCATTATTTACCAGCACTTCAATATTATTTTTTCTTTCAAGAATTTTTAATAATTTTTGAAGATCTTTCTTAAAGGATAAATCAACAATAAGGATGTTGACCTCAATCTGATAAGATTTTCTTATTTCAAAGGCTACATTGGTAATCACATTCCTTTGTCTTCCCGTTAATATCAGATGATATCCCATACGGGCAAATTGAAATGCGAACTCTTTTCCAATGCCACTGGTAGCCCCGGTAATCACAGCATATCTTTTTGCTATATTATTCATAGTACAGGAACACTCATTGTTCTGATGAATGTTGTGTTCAAATTGATTGTCAGAAATATCCTGATTGGTAGGTTTTATTAAATTCCTGGTAATAATATCAGGAAATTCTTTATTTACACAGATTACCTCATCGCCATAGTTGAAATTCAGTTGTTTCAACATTGAAAAAATAGCTTGTTTTAGTGTGATAGCCAGCGAATTCATTTCTTAATTAATTTTAGGTGTTTTAAATAATCTATCACGGAATATATTCAATGAGCTGAATTAGGCGTTCTACTCTATCCAGCTTTATTTAATGACAGAAGCTCAAAAAGTTATTGACATTTGCATTCCAGGCAATACTAATATCTCTTTGTATTAAAGACAACGAGCGTTTGCAATAGTTGCTTATTATAGGAAAATTCCTTAAAGACACTAAATTTTTAAAATGTTAGAAGAATTAAAAAACCCGGAAAAATATTTTCCGGGTTTTAGATCTAAGCGTGAAATTCAGTTTATTGTAATTATTAAAGCAAGAAAACTGAATTACCTGGATTATTGTTTTACAAATGAGGCTGTTTTATAGCCATCTTCAAATTGAAGCAATATAACATACATACCATTTTTCAGTTCACTGGTATGAATCGAACGAATTAATTTTCCGGCTTCGAAATATCCAAAATCTTCAAACTGTACAAAATCTCCAAGTGAATTATAGACATATGCCTTCACTCCTGAAGATTTTTGAAGTGTCAGAGATATTTCAAGCTGATCTCCGGTAAGAGGATTAGGATATAATTCGATTTTACCATCGGACTGGGAAATTGAAGTACCGTTGGTGGATTTCAAACCTGTACAATTTACAGGTTGAGGATTAATTCCCGTTATGCTGATATAATCGATATTTGAAAGGCCATTTGAAGTGGTGGCTTCAAGTCTGATTAGTCTGGTACCGGCAGAAAGTGTTACATTGGTCCCTGATGTTTCAGTCCAGGTTGTCCACGATCCTGTTCCGGCAAGGCTTACACTCGAAACGACCGTTGATCCGTCAACCATCAACCTTCCCGGTCTGTCAGTCGTTGTACCATTAGCATGTCTCCAAACCAAACTATACGTGCCGGTTGAAGGAACGGCTACCGACCATGTGATGCCCATACCGGAGGCATTTGTTGTATTGGCAAAGCCCGATCCGGTAAATCCTGAGTTGTTGTTATCCACTGTTCCGTCCACGCTGCAGAATCCGGTTGTATTTTCCTGTATGGTCAATGTTACCGGGCTTCCACCACCGCTCACGGTGACACTGAAGTTTTGGTTGGATTGTGCTCCACAATCGTTTGTATAGGTCGCAACGTATGTTCCGGCCTGGTTCGACTGAATATTACTGATCGTAACCTCGCGTGTAGAAGCACTAAAGCCATTCGGACCGCTCCAGCTCCAGGAACCGCCGCTTGTGGGCTGAGGTCCAAACATTATTTCATCTCCAACATTAAGTGTTGCGCTGGAGGCCTGTTGCCAGCTGCCTCCGTTTATCTGGAGATATGGAGTAATGGATGTTGGGTTACAAGTAGATGTATTCACTGAGATATTGATCGCAGAAGAAGTGGTTGTTGCGCCACCATTATCTGTAGCACGGGCAGTGAGTGAATAATTACCCTGAGGTACATTGCTCCAGGTGTAAGAATATGGTGAGCTTGCATCTTGTCCCAGTTTTGTCGATCCCTGATAGAATTCAACCAACGTCACACTGCCGTCATTATCAGACGCATTTGCATTGATGGTGATGTTATCACCGGTAGTGAACGATGCACCATTTGAAGGGGATGTAATTGAGACGGATGGAGGATTATTGGTTGGGGTACCACTACAGCTTGCTGCTGAAGGAGTTGTACCTGTTACCTGTATATAATCGATATTGCCCAGCCCGCTGCTACCAGTTGCTTCGAGTCTAACATCAAATGTACCGGCGCTGACATTTGTAGTGGCTGTAACAGTGGTCCAGGTTGTCCAGCTTCCGGTAGATGGAAAACTAATTGAAGAAATGGCTGTCGAACCATTAATAATTAATCTTCCTGGTCTGTCACTGGTACTTGCATACCTGAATGTGAATGTATAAGATCCGCTGGCAGAAAAATTAACTTTCCAGTCTACCCCATTGCCAGTTGCGTTATCGGTATTGGCAAAACCATCTCCGGTAAAGCCTGCATTATTATTATCCACAGATCCGTCCACACCGCAGAAACCTGTCTGGTTTTCCTGGATAGTTATTGTAGTACCACCTCCACTTGAGTTGACTGTGATACTAACTGCAGAAGAGGTAGTTGTTGCACCCTGATTATCTGTGGCTCTTGCTGTAAGTGAGTAATTACCTGCAGATACATTGTTCCATGTATATGAATAGGGCGAACTGGCATCTTCACCCAGTTTTGTTGATCCCTGATAGAATTCAACCAGTGAAATGCTGCCATCATTGTCTGAAGCATTAGCATTTATCGTAATATTTGCTCCGGCAGTGTAAGTTGTACCATTTGAGGGTGAAGTGATGGAAACACTTGGCGGATTATTTGGTGTGGTTCCTCCAATCAATGTAATGTTTGGATTCGGAGGATTTGACATTCCGTTTCCAAAGAAGAATCCTGTATGCGGAGGTTGATTATACGCTACATTTTGCCAGGCAATACTCAGCCTGTATTGCGGATCATGCATGAGCGTATACATTCTCCGGTTAGTTGTATTTGTGGTCGTATAAATTCTCAGGTAATGACTGTCAGAAGTTCTCCATATAGCTTCTTCTCTCCAGTCGCCAAAAATATCAGCCGTCAGACATGGATTGGATTTTGTTGAATTATTAGAAGAACATCCGCTTGCCGATAATAAGGTTCCTCCACCATATTTTGTAATGGATGTTCCATCCAGAAGTTCACGATATTCATCACCATCCCACCAGATTAAATGATTTGAAGATGCCGGGGCACTTCCTGCACTGCCGTTGGTACTGGTTCGCAGACCGCTTGTTCCTCCCCAGCATTCCATTCCGGCGGAACTGGTCAGGTCTGCTGCAACACCTCGTCCCACATCAGCATTGGCAGATTGCCATAATACCTGGCCTGTTCTCGCATCCAGTAAAGCTGATCCGGGAGTGGTGGTTCCTTCATGTATTCCCCATACTTCCAATCCGGATCTTGAGGTGTTAATGTCAGAAACGTGCATCGCATCGCCATGACCTAATCCGCTGTTCCATAGCCCGGCCCCATTATCATTTACACACATAGAACCATACACTATTTCATCTCGTCCATCATTGTCAACATCAGCCACACTTAGGTTATGATTTCCCTGTCCTGCATAAGATGAATACCCGCTGTTGTTTGAATCGAATACCCAGCGCTGCGTCAAATTACCATTTCTCCAGTCCCATGCGGCAAGCACTGTTCTTGTATAGTATCCACGGCACATCACAAGACTGGGTCTGGTTCCATCAAGGTATGCGATGCAAGCCAGGAAACGATCTACACGATTACCATAGGTATCACCCCAGTCGCCAACATTACCGCGAGCAGGAACATAATTTACTGTGGTGAGCTCAGCTCCGGTTTGTCCGTTAAATATAGTCAGATACTCAGGACCTGAGAGAATATAACCACTTGAATTACGATAATCGGAAGCATCGTTATCACTTGCAGCTGGCCCCCTGCTCAGATAACTTCCGGTTCCTGATCGTGTGCCGGGAGCGGTTTTACAAGCTACTTCTGCTTTTCCGTCTCCGTCCAGGTCATATACCATAAACTGGGTATAATGAGCGCCAGCACGAATATTAATTCCAAGATTGATTCTCCACAAACGGGTACCATTCAGCTCATAAGCATCGAGATAAACATTTCCCGTATAGCCGCTTTGCGAATTATCCTTTGAATTTGACGGATCCCATTTGAGTACAATTTCGTAATCGCCATCACCATCCAGATCACCAACACTGCAATCGTTTGCGCTGTAGGTATAGGACTCTCCACTTGGAGTAGTCCCTCCAGAAGGTATTTGCAATGCAACCTGCATGTAGTTGGATGTCATTACACTTGCAGATGGGGATACAGACTGTTCAGAACCGTTGATTACTGCTCTTACAGTATAAGAGCCGTTTGAAGAAGTGTTGTGAACATAATTAGTTGTACTTAGATTAGAAGCGATAAGTGATGAACCACTATACAAATTAAAAGTGGCACCACTGGTATATTCTGTTCCAAGCATGCTCCAGCTGATAAAAACCTGACTGCTACTCGTACGAACAGCAACCACATGACGATTCAGATTTTCCATTTGGCGTTGTGCTACTGATAGTTGGATACTTAAAATCAGAACAGAAATGAGAATCAAAAAGAGTTTTTGTGAATAATTTTTCATAGGTATAATAAATTAGAGGTAGTGATTTATTAAAAGTGTTATAATAAATAATTTAGTGTAAATTAATGGCAGCATCAAATTCATTAGGGAGGTATAAAAGGATCAAGTTTTGATGTTATATTAATAAAGACATTTACGGCAAGAAGAACAATTTTAATTTTAGTAAATAATTCAATCAGAAAAATATTCTTTAAACATTTTAGGCCATTAAATTCCACGTTGGAATTGTTAGAGTCTGGGTATACTAAAATAGTTTGCACAATTCATTTTTAAGTTAGAATTAAAAAGCAAACTTAATTAAGCCTAAGATTTTGATTTAAGGTCAAATGGAAACAGAGAAAGAATCAGTAGAAATGCGAAGATGAATATACAAAATATATTTTAGTTTTACTACAAAAAATTTGGCTTAACTTGAAATTATAAAACAAACGGAATATTTCTTTCAGCATATACGCTTAGTGGAGCGAACAAAATAAGACAGATTAGATTCTCAAAAGATTTATGAGTTTGTCAACTCATGAAAGATATTTTATCAGTATTCTTTCAACCTCTTCTCTGTTTAAAGGTTTTGAGATATAATCGCTACAACCTGCCACCATACATTTAATTTTATCTTCGGCTGAAGCATAGGCAGTCTGAGCTACAACGGGCAGCGAAGTTAATTCTTTAATGGTTGTAACAACATCAAGTCCGCTCATGTCTGGTAGCCGTATATCCATGAAAATTAAATGAATATTGTTATTTTGATAAATATAACTAATAGCCTCGCTGCCGCTAAATGCTTTAACTATGTTAATTTTAAAGGGCTTGGATATCTCCTCAAGAAGTAGAGAGTTTTCAAGATTATCTTCAACAATTAATATTGTTTTATTGCTGAAATCTTTTGATTCAACAGGAACCTGATTTTCTTCCTTGACAACACCACTTTCCGATTTAAAATAGGGTATACTGAAATATACATTTGTCCCACTTCCCATAACGGAATCCATATGTATAACTCCCTTCATTTGTTCAATAATTCCCCTTGCAATTGGGAGTCCAAGTCCGGTACCTCCAAACTCTCTTGTATTTGAGTCATCGGCTTGTCTGAACCTCTCAAAGACCAGTGAAAGTTTATCTTCCGGAATACCAATCCCTGTGTCTTTTACAAAGAAATCAAGTGTTGATTTATTATTTAATGTATAACCAAACTCAATGGTTCCCTTAAATGTAAATTTTGCAGCATTATTTAGCAGATTCGATAATACCTGCTTTAATCTAAACTGATCAGCAATAATCGTATCCTCTGCATCAGAAAAGTATTTGGAATAGTTAATTTCTAATTTATTGGTTCTTTTGGATATATCGTTTTTTAACATGGTATAAACATCATCCATTATTGTATTCAGCGAACAATCTGTTTCGATAAGGGTCAGCTGTTCCGTTTCAATTCTTGAAATGTCAAGAATATCATTCACGATAGAAAGTAATTGGCCGGTGCTTTTTTTTATCAGCTTAGAATAATTGACCTTTTGCTCATAATCCAAATCTTCCTGAAGGAAAAGATCCGAGAATCCGATAATCCCATTCATGGGAGTTCTTATTTCATGGCTCAGGTTTGCTAAGAATGCACTTTTCAATCGGTCGCTTTCTTCGGCTTTCTCTTTGGCTTTCCGTAACTTACGAATGTATTTTTTCTGTTCCCTGATATCTTTTACCGTTCCGAATACCAATCTTATTCCATCAGTTTCGAATAAATGTAAACTTACTTCCACAGGAAATTTTTTACCGATGTTGTTTTTATAATCGATTTCCAGGTAATGATGTTTATTTTTGATGAGTTGGCTTTCGGTTTTTTTCATGATATCTTTGGTTCCCGGAGCCAAAATATCGTAAGGATGCATATTCAAGAGTTCCTCCATGGAATATCCCAGTTGTTCAACCATTTTTTGATTGACTTCTATAAAATGTCCTGGATCATCATTGGGTCCCAATTCATATACATATGCAGCATCGTTGATATAATCAAAGAAGAGCCTCAATCTTTGTTCGTCGATTTTTTTCTGAGTTAAGGATTTTCTTTTTCGAATACCTGCATATACCGCATTATTCTTTAATAGCAGATAAAGAAGTGTAATAGAGATTAATAAAAAGACTGAATATCTGAATATATTTTGAGCAGTAACGCTCTTAAAATCAATTAGGGGTAATAGAGAACTATCAATTAATATAAATAATAGTATGCCAAACAAAAGATAAATAAGTAAAATCCGGGGTAGAGATTTTGTCATTTGCCTGAATAATATTTTGCATTAAATTAATACAAATATTCTAAATATTAAATTACAATTATCAACTATTCTGGGTTTGGTGTGATGAAAAAATATTAAAGAACTAAAATTAAACGTTTGATATTAAGCATACAATAGACTGATTGATGAGTAAGAAAAAAAAGGGAAGAACAGACAAGTTACCTCAGATAAAATCCCTTATCTTAAGTAATATTAAAATAATGTAATCCAATCATAATAATTATCACAGACCAGGAATATGAAAAAAATGAGTGACAAAAAGAATTGTTACTCCAAAATTTCTTTTTGTCACTATATGAATAAACGTGCTATGATTAAATCATTTGATTTAATATAGCCTCATAGAGTTCCTGTTTTCCGCTTATTTGTTTAGGTTCACCCAGTTTTAATGCCAGGTTTCGCAAGTCTTCCAGGGTAAGCTTGCCTTTTTCATATGCAGCGCCATCGTTAGTATCGAAAGAAGCATAACGTTCGGAACGCATCTTTTTATACGGAGTTTTTTCCAGAACATCTGTAGCAATGAGTAATGCACGTGCAAAAGCATCCATCCCGGTGATATGAGCGATAAAAATATCTTCGAGATCGGTTGAATTTCTTCGGGTTTTTGCATCAAAATTTATCCCACCTTTCGTAAATCCACCAGTTTCAATGATTACAAGCATGGCTTCTGTCAACTCATACAGGTTCACAGGAAACTGATCTGTATCCCATCCGTTCTGGTAATCACCTCGATTCGCATCAATACTGCCAAGCATACCTGCATCGGCAGAAATCTGAAGATCATGCTGGAAGGTATGCTGAGCAAGGGTGGCATGATTAACCTCAATGTTAAGCTTAAAATCTTTATCCAATCCATATTCTTTCAGGAATCCGATCACGGTTGCTGCATCAAAATCATACTGATGTTTACTCGGTTCCATAGGTTTTGGTTCAACAAGAAATGTCCCTTTCCATCCTTGTTTGCGTGCATAATCACGTGCCAGGGTTAAAAATCGGCCCATATGTTCCAATTCACGTTTTATGTTGGTATTCAGCAGGGAGTTATAACCTTCACGGCCTCCCCAGAAAACATAGTTTTCACCGCCTAAAGCTATGGTGGCATCCAGCGCATTTTTAACCTGTGTTCCTGCATACGTTAAAACGTGAAAATCAGGATTGGTAGATGCTCCATTCATATATCTTTTATGCGAAAACAAATTGGCTGTTCCCCAAAGAAGTTTAACACCGGATACCTTCTGTTTTTCTTTTGCATAATCTATCATGGTATGAAGTCGTTTTTCCGATTCCGTAATGGAATCTCCTTCTTCAACCAAATCAAAATCATGAAAGCAATAAAATGGCATACCAATTTTGGTCATAAATTCAAATGCAGCATCCATTTTAGCCTTAGCAACTGCAAGGGGTTCATTTCCTTCTGCCCAGGGAAACGTTTTAGTCCCAGGTCCAAAAGGATCGCCACCGGTTCCGCACAATGTATGCCAGTAAGCCATGGCAAACCTGAAATGATCTTTCATTGATTTGCCGGATACCATTTTCTTTTCGTCATAGTATTTAAAAGCCAGCGGGTTTTTTGATTCCTTTCCCTCAAACTTTATTTTTCCTATCCCAGGAAAATATTCTTTAGTTCCTAATACATATTCCATATACTTTGTTTTATTGGTTAATATTTATAATTCTACATTTATTCTACCTGGAATGTTGCCGAAACCGGTTTGGGTGAACCCTTTGCCACACTTACAGGTGACGGACATGCCCCGCCTATGGTAATCCTGAACATCCCCGGTTCCACAACTGTTTCACCTTTTGCGGTTACAAGTACCAGCATATCCGGAGTGATGACAAATTTTAGTTTCCTGGTTTCACCGGTATCCAGCAATACTTGTTTAATCCCTTTTAATGCATAAAGTGGTGTTGCTTCCGATGCTTTCAAATCTGATATATAAAGCTGAACAATTTCTTCACCTTTTTTACTCCCGGTATTTTTTACTCCAAATTCAGCATTCAGAGAACCATCCGTTTTTATTTTGGTATTACTCAGGTGGAGATTACTATATTCAAATGTTGTATAACTCAGTCCGAAACCAAACGTATATTCGGGTTCTTTTTCCATATATCTGTAGGTTCTTCCTTTCATGGAATAATCTTTGAAATCGGGCAATTGATCAACCGATTTCGGAAATGTAACAGGCAAGCGGCCGGAAGGTATCGCATCTCCAAAGAGAATGTCAGCAATTGCATTACCACCCTGTTCACCCGGATACCAGACAAAGAGGATTGCATCGGCCAAATTTTCCACATCTATTAATGAAACTGGGCTTCCCCCAGTAACAATTAAAACAATCGGAGCATTACCTTTGGATCTGAGTTTTTTCAGGTAATCAATTTGATTTTGGGGCAGTCTGATAGCTGTACGATCCCCTTTATTGGGAGATGCAATAGAGGCCCCTTCTTCCCCTTCAAGCAGGTTTGAAATACCCATAACTGCAATTACCACATCGGCAGTAGCAGCTGCATTTGTTGTCCAGTCAATAGGATTGTCATTTGAACGTGAAAGCAATGTTCCCTGATTGAAACCCACCCTGGTTCCCGGGCCTATTTTCGAAATAATTCCTTCAACAACTGTTACAGCGTCAGGTGACAGTCCATAATAGTTTCCATATAATACCTGTGCATCGTTTCCATGCACACCGACAATTTGAATATCTTTCAGATTTTTCTTTAAAGGCAACAAGTTATTGTTTTTCAACAATACAATTGATTTAGTTGCAGCTTCTCTGGCAAGCTGAACATGTTCATCGCTATGAACAACCTTTTCCGGAATAGAATTGAAAGGTACAATTTCGGGCGGATCGAATAATCCAAGTCTGAATCTGGTTCTCAACAGGTAAGCCAGCTGTTTATTTATCTCCTCCCCGGTAATCAGTTTTTGGTCCAGGGCTTCCTTAAGATGGGAATAAACATCCCCGCAATTGACATCCACACCTGCTTTCAATGCCATTGCAGCTGCTTCGGTAAGATTGGGTACCATATTATGTCCCTGGTAAAAATCATATATTGCCCCGCAGTCAGAAACGATATGTCCCTGGAATCCCCAGTCTTTTCTTAAAATATCCTGCAATAAATAACCGCTGCCGCAACAAGGTAAATTGTATGTGCGGTTATAAGCGCACATTACCGCTTCCACTTTGGCTTCTGTCACCAGTGCTTTGAAAGCAGGAAGATAGGTCTCATAAAAATCTTTTACAGTCGGTTCTGCATTAAATTCATGTCTCAGTCCTTCCGGTCCTGAGTGAACTACATAATGTTTTGCACAGGCTGCAGCTTTCAGATATTTTGGATTATTGCCTTGCAATCCTTTTACAAATGCAACACCAATTCTGCTTGTAAGATAAGGGTCTTCGCCGTAAGTTTCCTGTCCTCTTCCCCAGCGAGGATCCCTGAAAATATTGATGTTGGGAGCCCAGAATGTGAGTCCCATATATCTTTTTGTATTATCCATTTTCTGTGCAGCATTGTATTTTGCCCTTCCTTCGTCTGATATGACAGAAGCTACCTGATAAATCAAATCTTCATCAAACGTTGCTGCCAAACCAATTGCCTGAGGAAATACAGTTGCTTTTCCGGCTCTGGCGATGCCATGCAGACACTCATTCCACCAATCATATTCGGGGATTCCCAGACGAGGAATAGCAGCGCTGGAATTTATCATCTGAGAGATCTTTTCCTCAGGCGTCATTCGCGACAATAAGTCATTAATCCTTTCCTCTAATGGTAGCTCCGGGTTTTGCCATGCATCTAAGGTTGAATAATCGGGCTTTGTGGAATTTTTTAAGTTTGATCTGCAGGAAATAATAAATATGACAAGAACTACAAAGGCAGATATGTTCTTCATATTAATGTAGTTTTAGAATTAATTCAAGATGCTGCTTCCAGTTGCTAAATGCCTCAAGATAACTTTCATTTTTTGAAGCATCGGGTTCAATTACCAGTAATTTTTTAAGATTTTCAAATCCCTCATCCAACGATTTATATATACCGGCTCCAACTCCTCCTCCAATAGCGGCTCCCTGGGCACCATCCGTATTGTATAACTCAATTACCGAACCGGTAACACCCGCCAAAGTGTCCCGAAATACGGGGCTAAGAAACATGTTGGCATTCCCGGCACGTATTACTGCCGGATTAATCCCGATACTTTCCATAATATCTATGCCGTATTTAAATGAGAAAACGATACCTTCCTGGGCTGCACGAAACAAGTGTGCCTTTGAATGAATATTGAAATTTAGATTTGAAAAACAACTACCAATGTCTTTATTACCAAGCATACGTTCTGCCCCGTTTCCGAAAGGCAAAACTATAAGTCCGTCAGAGCCGATATCAACGGTCGCAGCCAGGTTATTCATTTCGTTATACATTAAATCACCTGCTGTATTTCTCTTTAGCCACGAATTTAGTATACCGGTACCATTTACACATAATAAGACTCCCAACCGGTTATTTTGTTTGGTATGATTTACATGAGCGAAGGTGTTAACCCTGGAATGAGGGTCATATTTAACAACATCGCTTACGCCATAAACCACCCCTGATGTGCCTGCTGTAGCAGCTATTTCTCCTGGATTTAGAACGTTGAGTGATAACGCATTGTTGGGTTGATCTCCTGCCCGGTAAGATACCGGTGTGCCTGCTGCCAATCCCAATTCATCTGCAACTTCATGGGTCAGGATTCCCTGTATTGAAAAGGTTGGAACTATTTCAGGGATCAAATTCGGGTCAATACCGTATTCTTCCAAAATAACATCGGACAATTTTCCGTTCTTAAAATCCCAAAAAATTCCTTCGGACAAACCTGATAACGTAGTTTTTATTTCGCCGGTAAGCATCATAGCAATATAATCTCCGGGAAGCATTATTTTGTAGATTTTTTTATATATCTCAGGTTCATGTTCCTTAACCCACTTAAGTTTTGAGGCCGTGAAATTACCAGGTGAATTCAACATGTTTTCAAGGCAGCGGATCGGACCAATATGTTCAAAAGCATGGTTCCCAATTTCAACGGCTCTGCTATCGCACCATATAATGGAAGGTCTGAGAACATTGAATTGCTTATCTACCATTACCAGTCCGTGCATCTGGTATGAAATGCCAATTGATTTAACAGAGTTTTTTTCAATCCCTGTTTGTTGCAACGTATCTGCCAATGCAAGTTTTAAATACTTCCACCACATTTCAGGTTCCTGTTCTGCCCAGCCCTGCTGACTAGCTTTTATTTCCATTTCCTGTTTCGGTTGAAAGGACGAACCAATGCATTTACCTGATGATGCTTCGATCAGACTTACTTTAACAGAAGAGCTCCCAATATCGAATCCTAATATGTACATTATGTATATGTTGATTTATTGATTTACCGATTTACCGATTTACTGATTAGGTACTATTGATGAATTGATTGGTTTTTCAAAAATATGAAATTATTAGCTATTTTCAAACTAAACGTAAATTTTACGTTTACCTTATTTTTTATAATGTTCCAACACTTAATAGGTATATTTATCTTTCCACATTTTTGATAATTTTTCACGTATATCTTTTTCTCTCATGTTATCCTGTGGATTATATAGTACAGAATTTTTTATTTTTTCAGGAAGGAAATCTTCAATTACAAAATTATCTTTGTAGTTGTGAGCATATTTGTATTTGTCTCCATATCCCAAATCTTTCATCAGTTTGGTGGGAGCATTTCTAATATTTAGAGGGACAGGCAGATCTCCCGTATTTTTAACGAGTTCCTGCGCATCACTAATAGCCCTGTAAGCGGAGTTACTTTTAGGTGATGTAGCCAGGTATATTGCTGCTTCTGAAAGAATAATCCTTGATTCCGGCCAACCGATAAGATTTATAGCTTCAAAACAACTGGTAGCCAGAAGCAATGCATTTGGATTTGCCAGGCCGATATCTTCTGAAGCAAGAATAACCAAGCGACGCGCGATAAATTTGGGATCCTCGCCTCCTTCAACCATTCGGGCAAGCCAATAAACTGCCGCATTCGGATCACTCCCCCTGATGGACTTGATAAATGCCGAAATGATATCGTAATGTTGTTCTCCGTTTTTATCGTAAAGAGCTATATTCTCCTGGACCTTTGCAATTACCAGATCATTATCAATGATAATTTTTTCTTTCTTCTCAATTGATGAAAAAACCACCAGTTCAAGAATATTTAAGAGTTTTCGGGCATCTCCACCCGAATATCTCAAAATTGCTTCATATTCCTTAATTTCAATATCAAACTTTTTTAATTCGGTATCGGAGGTTAATGCATTGGTTAGTATTTTGATCAAATCATCTTTTTCAAGGGACTTTAATACATAAACCTGGCAACGGGAAAGCAAGGGTGAAATTACCTCAAAGGACGGATTTTCGGTAGTGGCGCCAATCAGGGTTACAATACCCTGTTCTACACTTCCCAATAGCGAATCCTGCTGTGATTTGCTAAAACGATGAATTTCATCAATAAATAATATAGGATTTGGCTGATTGAAAAACTGCTGGTTCTTTGCCTTGTCAATAGTTTCACGAACATCTTTCACACCCGAATTGACAGCGCTTAAACTGTAAAACGGACGGTTAAGCCGATTGGCAATTATCCTGGCAAGTGTGGTTTTTCCCACACCCGGTGGTCCCCACAAAATAAATGACGGTAAATTGCCTGATTCAATGCTCATTCTCAGGATTGAATTCTTTCCGACAAGGTGTTCCTGTCCGACATATCCATCCAGATCTTTAGGTCTCATCCTATCTGCCAAAGGCTGATTTTGTGCCATATTTTTTCAATATTTTCTATAGGTCAGCATAATTTGTCATTCAAAAATTTCTGTAATATTACTTAAAGTTAAAGCATATCTGAAAGCAATATTGCATCCTTTAGGATATATATAACACTTAATGTGAATAATTTCCAACTTTGTGTAAAAATAAAACATATCTGATCAAAAGATTTGATAAAAAATTAATATCAAATAACATTTGCATAATAATGACAATTAAGGTTATTTTGAAAATTATTGAATTTGAAATTCAAAGGAAATAATCTGCGAAATTCTTTAACCAAAGCTAACATTCAAACCTTATGAAAGACAAGGTAGTTATTGTAACAGGAGCCACCTCGGGAATAGGTCTGGCTATAACAAAAGAGTTTGCATTTAGGGGTTCCAAAGTTGTTCTGGCAGCGCGAAGAGAGGAAGTTTTGATGCAAATTGTTAACGATCTGAATAATAATGGATATGAAACTTATGCTGTAAAAACCGATGTCGCTTGTTTGGATGATTGTAAAGCACTCATTGATAAAACGATTGAAAAATACGGTCGGTTGGATATCCTAATAAATAACGCAGGTATATCTATGCGAGCACTTTTTGTTAAAACAGATTTCGAAGTGCTTAAAAGACTGATGGACGTAAATTTTTGGGGTACGGTTTACTGTACCAGATATGCTTTGCCACATCTGATAAAATCAAAAGGATCAATAATTGCTATTTCTTCTATAGCAGGATTTCAGGGATTACCCGGAAGATCGGGTTATTCTGCCTCCAAATTTGCATTGCATGGATTTATGGAAACATTACGTATTGAAAATCTTAAGAATGGATTACACGTCATGATTCTTTGTGCCGGTTTTACCAAATCTGAGATAAGAAAGCATGCACTTACAGCTGATGGTTCACCACAGGGTTTTACCCCGCGGGTTGAAGATAAGATGATGATGCCTGAACAGGTGGCAAAATCACTGATAGGAGCTATTAAAAAGAAGAAAAGAATTAAAATACTTACGGTGGAGGGTCAGTTAATTGCGTTGTTACAACGCATCATTCCCCGAGTGGTGGATAGTGTTGCCTTTAACAGGTTGGCAAAAGAACCTGATTCTCCCTTTAAATAATAAAACATTTTAAACCACAGGTTACCTTAATAATAAATTTATGCTGATTTCTGAAAGCAGGATAAGAGTGAGATATAATGAAACGGATCGGATGGGATATCTCCATCATGGGGTGTACCCTGTTTACCTGGAAATTGCGCGTACCGAAATGCTGAGAAATCTGGGGACTTCGTATAAGGAACTTGAAGATAACGGCATCCTGTTGCCGGTTTATTCGCTATCCCTCAATTACAAATCACCTGCATTTTATGATGATGAACTGAACATTACATCCAGCTTGACTATGCTTCCTGTAGTAAAGTTAATTATCGATTACAATATTTCAGACGTCAATCATAAGACTATCTGCACAGCAACTTCGATTAACGTGTTTATTAATGCCCAAACACGAAAAGCTATCAGGGCGCCTGAAACTTTTTTGCAAAAATTTGAGCAATTTTTTAATGAAAGTGAAGAAGCTTAAAGATTAGCCAAAATCTTTTTCATCCTTTCCCATGATTTGTTTCTGGCTTCTATGTTTTCTTTTAATCCATTCGGATCATCGCCCATACGCATGTATGCATGACCAGCGCCGGGATAAATTACAGATTCGTATTTTTTGCCGGCTTCTTTCATAAGTTGCTCTGTTTCGGGAATACCAGCATCTATTCTTTCATCGTTGCCACCATAGAATCCATAGACTGGGGCGCTTATTTTCCTGATCTCGTTAATTTCTTTTGGCGATGAGCCATAAAATACCAGAGCTGCATCAAGCTCAGGACTGTTTGTGGCATATCTGAAACATTGTGTGCCTCCCCAGCAAAAACCAACCACTGCAAGTTTACCGTTGGATGCCTCGATTTGTTGCACATACTCCTGAACCTCCTTCAAATCTTTTGTTACCTGATCCGGATTCAACTGATAAATTGCATTTCTGGCTTCATCCGAATTTGCAAAATCACTGGTTCTGTCTTTGTCAGAAGAAAAACCTGAAAGAAGATCCGGTGCAACTGCAATGTATCCTGCTGCTGCAAGTTGGTCTGCAAAGCTTCTTACCCAGTCTGTCAAACCCCGGTTTTCGTGAATAACCAATATCACCGGTACTTTATCCGATTTTTCAGGATAGGCTATAAAGCAATGTATCTTGCGATCGCCTGATTTAACATTTACCCACTCCTGATGTCTTGGAGAATTTTCGAGCTGTTTTATGGCAAAATCCTGGGCATAGGTAGTAAAACAAATGAACAAAGCCACCAATCCTAAACCAACTATCCTATTTTTCATGATGTTACGAATTTGATTTCAATAATAACAATCCATAACAAACAAATGTTTTGCCTTTTTAATTTCTATCAGCGCGTTAATGATCTGTTCAAATATTGTATTGCCCAAATTAAACAGTACGTTGGAACAAAAATTTATGGATTTTCTTAGTTCGTGTAACAATCTTAGCCATTTGTCAAATAAATGAACTTTAATTAAGCTCTAATACGTAATCTTTAACAAAGCACAATATTAAAATAACCAACTGTCCAGCAAAACCATGAGGAAATTTAAAATTATAGAACATCAGCCATACAACAGGGATGTACTGGAAACAAACTCCCTTTTCAAGGCTATTTTTGATGACTCACCGGATGCGGTTTTTATTTTAAATCCATTTAATTTTCAGATACTTGATTGCAACCAAAAGGCCGTAGAATTATTTCAGGCAGGTAATAAACTTGAATTTCTGGAGCTGCAATCATTCGGTTTATACAGAAGCGAACCGGTTGAATTCAGTAAAAAGAATTTTATTGAAGAAACATTGAAGGGCAAAGAGTATGTACAGGAACTGAATTTTAAAACGTTCAGTAATAATACCTTTTGGGGAAAACTTTCACAAAAACTCATACATTTTGAAGGCAATAGGCTGGTTTTGCTTCGGATTAATAAACTGATCGACTATAATAAAACCTCAGAGCTTCTGGCAACAATTATCAAACACACTTCAAAAGTAACCGGAAAAGCATTTTTTAAGGCACTTACCAAAATACTTGCATCGGCTTTTGAAGTTAAATATGTAATGATTGCTCATTTAACCGAAGAATCAGATAATTGTGCTCAAACATTTGAATTTTGTTTGGGTGGATTACCATCTGAAAATTTTAGTTTTGAGCTGGACAAAGGTCCGTTTAGTAATGTAATGAGTGGTTATACCACATATTATCCCAAAAATCTGAAGGAGCTGTTTCCGGATTATAACCTGATAAAAGAAATGGAGATTGAGAGTTTCCTTGGAACTCCTGTCTACAACGATGAAGGAAATGTAAACGGGATGCTTGTAATTATGGATGATAAACCGATGAATGAAATCCCAAATTCCCGTGACATTATGACTATTCTGGCGGCAAGAACCGGGGCTGAAATGGAAAGGGTAATTGCAGAAGAAAATTTACGGAAACAGGCTGAAGAACTGGCAAAAGTCAATGTTACTAAAGATAAGTTTCTACAGGTAATTGCTCATGATCTCAAGAATCCGGTGCATACAATTCTTGGATATTCCGAATTACTTAGAAAAAAGATAAAAAGGTACGATAAGGCCAAAATCAGTGAAATAGTTGATATTATTGATCATTCTGTAAGATCAAATTATGCCTTGCTCGAAAACCTGACCGAATGGTCAAAAATGCAACGAGGTGTTAGTCATTTCGCACCGGAGAAATTTGATCTATATACTGCCATACTTGATGCAAACGAACTTTACTATTTTGCGGCAGAAAGAAAAGGCATCAGGTTGAATAACAAAATAAAAGAGGATACATTTATATTTGCCGATCTGAATATGCTTCGCACCATATTCCGAAATCTGGTTTCCAATGCCATTAAATTTTCAAATAAAAATTCAGAGATTATTATTGAGGCTGAAAAAATAAATGATGAATACAAGATTAGCATAACCGATTTTGGAACAGGAATGTCTGAAACAGATATCAGGAATAAACTGGAGAAGGATGAAAGTTCATCCGCAATGGGCACCGACAATGAAAAGGGCTCCGGGATCGGATTTTCCATATGCAAAGATTTCATAAGATGGCATAAAGGAAAATTAATGATAGAAAGTAAACTGGGTTCCGGCACCAAAGTTATATTCACAATTCCCCAGTAATTCTTTGGTAATTTCCATTAAGAAAATCAATTAAATACACCATTAAAATGCAATTGCAAATTCTTGCAATTGGCATAATTTTTCTATATTTGCAGCCGAAAAAGGACCCGTAGCTTAATGGATAGAGCATCTGGCTACGGACCAGAAGGTTGGGGGTTCGAGTCCCTCCGGGTTCGCAATAAGCTGGTATTTAAGTACCGGCTTTTTTATAGAAATAAATTCCATAAATGATTTGGATAAGGAGGGACGAGAAGTTTATGCCGACCAAGATTTTGTTATGAGGAACGAATTACAAAATCTCAGTCGGTAAGTCCCTCCGGGTTCGCAATAAGCCGGTATTTAAGTACCGGCTTTTTTATAGAAATAAATTCCATAAATGATTTGGATAAGGAGGGACGAGAAGTTTATGCCGACCAAGATTTTGTTATGAGGAACGAATTACAAAATCTCAGTCGGTAAGTCCCTCCGGGTTCGCAATAAGCTGGTATTTAAGTACCGGCTTTTTTATAGAAATAAATTCCATAAATGATTTGGATAAGGAGGGACGAGAAGTTTATGCCGACCAAGATTTTGTTATGAGGAACGAATTACAAAATCTCAGTCGGTAAGTCCCTCCGGGTTCGCAATAAGCTGGTATTTAAGTACCGGCTTTTTTATAGAAATAAATTCCATAAATGATTTGGATAAGGAGGGACGAGAAGTTTATGCCGACCAAGATTTTGTTATGAGGAACGAATTACAAAATCTCAGTCGGTAAGTCCCTCCGGGTTCGCAATAAGCCGGTATTTAAGTACCGGCTTTTTTATAGAAATAAATTCCTTAAATGATTTGGATAAGGAGGGACGAGAAGTTTATGCCGACCAAGATTTTGTTATGAGGAACGAATTACAAAATCTCAGTCGGTAAGTCCCTCCGGGTTCGCAATAAGCCGGTATTTAAGTACCGGCTTTTTTATAGAAATAAATTCCTTAAATGATTTGGATAAGGAGGGACGAGAAGTTTATGCCGACCAAGATTTTGTTATGAGGAACGAATTACAAAATCTCAGTCGGTAAGTCCCTCCGGGTTCGCAATAAGCTGGTATTTAAGTACCGGCTTTTTTATAGAAATAAATTCCTTAAATGATTTGGATAAGGAGGGACGAGAAGTTTATGCCGGCCAAGATTTTGTTATGAGGAACGAATTACAAAATCTCAGTCGGTAAGTCCCTCCGAATTCACGTAAGCCAGCAAATTTATATCAGCTTTTTTAAAATATCCAAATTCCTCATGAACAGAGAAAAACCGTTGGTATTTAAGTACACGAATTGAAATAATCAGTAAGTTTGGTATATGACGCAATTATTTTAGAATCTCAAAAAAAATGTAAACATCTTTTAAATTTAATCCGGCGAATCTATATGAATGACCGTTTGACCTTTAAACGCAATATAGGCTTGTTTATGGCATCGATGATAGGCATTGGTGCAATGATGGGGCCGGGAATCTTCGCGTTGCCCGGTGAACTTGCAAAAATGGTTGGTCCATTGGGAATTCTTGTCTACTTAGTAATGGGGATAGTTACTTTATTTACAGCGCTTAATTACAGTGAATTAGGCGCTGCTCTTCCGATTGCTGGTGGAGGATATTCATTTACAAGTCTAACATTAAGCAGATCTGTTTCATTTTTCACCGGGTGGTTTTTCTGGATTGGAAATACAATTGGAAGTGCTCTGTATTTAATAATTTTTGCTTTAACAGTTCGTGGTTACTTTTGGCCTGAAGCTAATATGCCGGCAATAATTATTATAACTACGTTGGTTTTCACACTGATTAATTTTAGAGGAATGTCAGAAGCTCTGAGATTAATCACTGTTATGAATCTGATTGAACTTGCAATTTTGGTGGGAGTTGCAGTATTGGGACTTTCTTCGGTCAAAGCTCCAAACCTTGAGCCCTTGGCTCCAATGGGTCTGGCTCCTTTTTTTCCATCAATGGCGCTTATTTATATATCGTATGTTGGCTTCGAACTAATTACGGTGGCATCCGAAGAAATTATAAATCCGGGAAAAACCATACCAAGGGCAATATTAATTACATTGGGTGTTAGTATTGTAATATATGTATTTGTGGTTTTTGTCATGATGGGCTCAATTAATTATAAAGAACTTGCTAATAATGACGTTCCATTCATCTTCACAGCAGAAAGAATTCTGGGTAAATGGGGGCGATGGGTGGCTGTACTAGCTACCGTGATGGCTAGTCTTTCAGCTTTCAGTGTAACGTTAGGTGCAAGTGCAAGAGTCTTATTTGCATTGGCAAGAGATGGACATTTTCCCTGGGCTTTTGCCAAATTGCATTCCAGGTTTCGTACTCCTTACATAGCTCTTTTTACATGCGCTGCAATAGTAGTTATTTTCGGTTCAACCGGTATTGTAAAATTTGCAGCTTCGATGAGTGATTTTGGCTATTTAATGGGGTTAGGAATTGTTAATTATGCAGTTATTGCTCTTCACAAAAAAATGCCCAACCTGAGACGCCCGTTTAAAGTAATTTTGTTTCCTTATATTCCTATTCTGGGTATTCTCTCCTGCTGGTTATTTGTTCCTGCGTTGGAGACAAGAAGTTTTCTTCTTGGAGGATTATTAACTGTTATTGGCAGTGCAATTTACTTTTTCAGACCTGTAAATCGTGCTGAACTTAATAATATTGGTAAAACTTTTTCAAAACTGTTTGTATGGTTTCAATTATTAAATAAAAAACGTATGAAAGTACTAATTATTGATGGAGGAAGATTGGGTAAAAATATAGCCGATCGCCTCTTAGCCAAAGATGAACTTCGTCTTATGTTCAGATCAGTAGAACATCAGATAACTTTTATTGAGGAGGATGAATCACGTTGTAAAGAGATTGAAGCAAGATACCATATGCCTATTATCCAGGGAGATGGAAGCAAAGCAGAAATTATTGAACAGGCAGGCGTTAAAAACATTGATGTAGCTATAGCAGCTTCAAATGATGATGGGCGAAATGTTATTGTGGCCTTGCAGGCAAAACGGATTGGAATACCCAAGGTTATTGCTATTGTGCAGGACCCCGATTATATGCCTCTTCTTGAAGAGAAGGGTATAGTTACAATCAGCGTACCCTGGTCAACCGCAACAATGGTTGAAAATTATTTAGACAGACCGGGAGTGGCTCAATTATTTGAGATTGGTAGCGGAGTTGCCAGTCTGCTGGGAGTCAATGTGGAAGAAAAAGCTGTTGTTGTTGGGAAATTAATTCGCGAAATCAACATACCAAAAGAATGTGTTGTTGCTGCCATTATCAGAGAAAATGTTTTCGTTGTTCCCCGTGGAGATACTAAAATAGAAGCAAATGATCATGTCATATTTGTTGGTCCTACTGCCACCATTAAAAAAGCACAGGATATTTTCTCAATCAAAAAATAATTTGAAAAGTAAATTCAGGTATCTGTTTTTATTGCCCTTAAAAGTTCTTTAGAAAAAGAATAAAATATATAGCTATTATCACTGTTAATCCCAATTTAGCACCTATATTTGGTTGGAATTTGGCTAATTCCTGATGTCAACAAAATAGATTCATTGCCATTTTATCATTTTATCTGTTATTTAAAGGAGGTATAAATGGTTATGAAAGAAAACTATCTGGGTATTGATATTGGTTCAGTTGCAATTGGAATAGCTTTGGTTGATGACCACAACCGGATTATCCATAGCTCTTATACTTTTCATAAAGGCCGGATAACTGAAAATTTATTACAGCTTCTTTCAGAAATCAATGTAGATAATCTTAAATCCATTGGATTTACCTCCTCCTCACCTTCCATATTCAGGTATGGAAAACCTGTTGACTCAAGAATTTCCTTTATTACAGCAGCTAAATTTTTCCATCCTGAGGTACAATCCTTATTAATCATTGGCGCTGAGAAATTCGGACTAGTTACTTTTAATAAGAATGGGGAATACCAAAATTTTAAATCAAATACTTCATGTGCCGCAGGAACCGGGAATTTTCTTGATCAACAGGCCGAACGGTTGAATCTGGCTGATATAGTGGAATTCAGTAAAATAGCATGGGAAAATAAAGGTGATTTTCCGAAAATCGCATCCCGATGTGCAGTTTTCGCAAAAACCGACCTTATCCATGCCCAGCAGGAAGGATATTCATTGGGAGAAATCTGTAACGGACTAACATATGGCCTGGCAAAAAATATTGTCGATACGGTTTTTCATAACCATACATTTTCAAATGTTGTCGCCTCGGGCGGAGTGGCATTAAATAAAGCAGTCATCAGACATATTGAGAAACTGATAAACCTTGAAATTTCCGTTGATAAATGTGCTCATGTGTATGGTGCCATCGGAGCTGCAATAAATTCAAAGGAAGATTTTAATTTAGAGGAAATTCAATTGAACAGCCCTGATGATTTGGTTATATCTGAAAAGAAAAATAAAAAATATTATTATCCTCCCTTGCAATTGAAACTGTCTGATTATCCTGATTTTGAATCCCATGAAAAATATGAGTTTCGTTCCCTCTTTTTTCCTTCGATGAAAACCGTTGAAGTAGATGTTTATTCTACCATTAATGACCATATGCCGGTTCAGGTATTTCTGGGCATTGATATCGGTTCAACCAGCACCAAAGCGGTTTTAATCGATATAAACAAAAAGGTATTGGCAGGATTTTACACACGAACCTCAGGTCAACCTTTGCAGGCAGTCCAGATTATTTTTGAAGCAATAACTGATTTTACAATCAGGCGGAAATACCACATTATTATGTCAGGAGTGGGAACAACAGGATCTGGAAGGAATTTTGCCGGAAAGATTATTGGAGCAGATATCATTCTGGATGAAATAACGGCTCATGCCAGGGCAGCCTTTGAGTTAGACCCGGAAACAGATACCATCATTGAAATTGGAGGACAGGATTCCAAATTCACTTTAATGCGAAATGGGATGGTTACTTTTTCTGTTATGAATAATGTCTGTGCAGCCGGAACAGGTAGTTATATTGAAGAGCAGGCGAAAAGACTGGGGTGTTTATTAAGTGATTATTCGGAACGGGTTGAAAAAGTAAAGTCACCAATGGTAAGTGATCGTTGCACTGTATTTATGGAACGCGACCTTAATCACTATCTGATGGCAGGGTATTCGACAGATGAAATACTGGCTGCTGTTTTACACTCTACCCGGGAAAATTACTTATCCAAAGTGGCGATTAAAGGCTATATCGGAAAGAAAATATTTTTCCAGGGCGCTACCGCCAAAAACAAAGCGCTTGTGGCTGCATTTGAGCAGAAATTAAAGAAACCCATCATGGTTTCAAAATATTGTCACCTTACCGGTGCACTGGGGGTAGCGCTTGAGCTTACCGACCAGCATATTAGCCATACAAAATTCAGAGGATTGGATTTGTATAAATTATCCATACCTGTCAGGTCAGAGGTTTGTGAATTGTGCACAAATCATTGTAAACTTAAAATTGCCGAGATTGATAACCAGTTGGAAGCCTATGGTTTTTTATGTGGCCGGGATTATGAAGTAAAAAAATATGTAAAGAACAAATCTCTGGATTTTCAATTGATAAAAAAAAGGAATGAATTATTCAAATTCAAAGCTACACCTGGCAAATATAATATAACTATTGGAATACCTGCCGGTTTGCATCTTTTTGAAGAGATGCTGTTCTGGAGGAAATTTTTCGATTTTCTTTCAATAAAAACCATCACAAGTGAAGATTATCATAATGCAGTTAAAGATGGGAAAAATTTCTGTGGTGCAGAATTTTGTGCGCCAATTGCTGCAATGCATGGTCATGTTGATTATCTCAGGAAAAAAGCTGATTATGTTTTTCTTCCTGTTTATCTTGAAGAACCAGTTAACGAAAAAACAAACAAGCAATATTGTTATTACACACAGTTTGTTTCATCGGTTATATCAGTACAAAAAAACGTTGAACACCATGAAAGACTGCTGAAACCTTTGTTAAAATATTCTCAGGGCGAACTATTTGTCAGGCTTGAAATATACAGGATGCTAAAATCGATTGGATTAACCGACATTGGTTTTTTGCATGTTACACTGGCCTATGAAAAGGCAAAAAAATATGTTCATTCGGTTTCAGAAGAATGGAAGGCGATTTATCAGCAGGAAATCAAAGATGTTGATGATATTCATATTATGTTTTTAGGTCGTCCATACACTGTTTTATCTCAGTCTATGAACAATCACATTCCCGAAATAATTGAAAAAAAAGGAATAAAAACATTTTTTATGGATATGCTGCCTGATAAACAATCTGAAATCTCCAAAGCCGATGAACTTGTAAAAACCATCAGGTGGAAGTTTGCTTCAAAAATTCTTTATGCAGCTGAATTTGTGGCCAGAACCGAAAATTGTTACCCTGTCCTTATTACGTCTTTTAAATGTACACCCGATTCTTTTGTAATCGAGTACTTTAAAGAAATTCTTGATGCATATAAGAAACCATACCTGATTCTACAGCTCGACGAACATGACTCCTCAGTTGGATATGAAACACGAGTGGAAGCAGGTATCAGGGCATTCAGAAATCATTGCGAAAGGGTAAAATCAGCTGATATGAACAGATCGCCCGAAAGCGGGGAAAAAATGAATGTCACACCTTCAAAAGTTGACGTTCAGGTGAATAGTGGATGGCAAAATCATGTTAAATCCCTGGTACATGATGCTTCTCTTATACTTAAGACTCACGGTATCGACTTTAAACTATTCAGTCACCTGGTCCAACAGATTGATATGGATGAAAACAACTTGTCCCATTCCATATTTAAAGGTGCAAAACATCTGAAAAACAAGACCTTATTGTTACCTTCCTGGGATCCGTATGTTGGCCCTCTTTTAGAGGCAGTACTTCAAAACAGTGGTATTAATACCCGTCTGGTTGATGGCACCAATGAATCCATACAACGAAGTCTGAGTTATAATACAGGCCAGTGTCTGCCATTGAATATTATTGTTCAGAATGCGGTTGATTACATCGAAGCAAATCATTTGAAACCTGCCGATACAGCGCTTTGGATGATTAAATCCGATCTTTCATGTAATCTTAGTATGTTCCCGTATTTTATGAAGAAATTATTGAGTAATTATGGTGATGAAATGAGCCGGGCATCGGTATATATTGGTGATGTAATTTTTTATGATTTTTCACTGCC
Source organism: uncultured Bacteroidales bacterium (assembly GCA_963781805.1). GTDB lineage: Bacteria > Bacteroidota > Bacteroidia > Bacteroidales > UBA10428 > JAFGPL01. The sequence continues at coordinate 662,314 of CAWAHF010000004.1, read as the reverse complement.
TACAGCAATTAATGCTTATCTGGCATACATGTTTGGAGGGTATATTCGTAAAATCGGTTGCAGCATCCGCCCTTATGAAAAGTTCAGGGGAAGTACTGACAATAAGATTCAGGAAGCATTGAAAATTTTACATGATGCATTCCTTTTCGGTAAAGCGAAAGAACAAATTCTTGAAAAAATAATCAAGGATTTTAATTCAATTGAGATAGAAAGAAAAGAACGGCCTAAAGTGGCAATATTCGGTGATCTGTATGTTCGCGACAATGACCTTATGAATCATGAATTAATAAGGACTGTGGAAGAAAACGGGGGAGAGGTAATCACAACTCCTTATAGCGAGTACATTAAAATAATTGCGGATCCTTATACGGAAAGATTTATGAAAGAGGGACGATATTGGGATTTTGTCAAAATCAAATTTTTGAAATCACTTATTCCTTTGGTTGAAGAAAAATATAAAAAATATTTTTTCAGTTTTAATGGAAAGTCAAATGTCATCTCCTCAACCGAGACAGATGAATGGCTTAATTTGTTTGGATTGAATATACTTCAAAGAGGAGAATCGCTTGAGAATATTCTTAAGATTCATAACCTGATTAAACACTACCCTGATCTGGACCTGTTTATTCAAACAAATCCTTCCTATTGTTGTCCGTCTCTTGTAACAGAAGCCATGACATCTAAAATCGAAGAAATTACCGGGGTACCTGTTGTCACTATTGAATACGACGGAACGACTGGTATAAAAAATGAAGACATCATCCCTTATCTTAAATACAGGAAGAAGAAAGCTGCGATAAGAGCTTAATTATGTCTAAAAAATTGAGGTTATTATTATAAATTTGTTAGCAGAAACATTTCATTTGATGATCGGCTTGGTTAAATTTCAGTAGCTCAAAAAACTCCTGAAGAAAAGATTAGGTAATGCCAAAAATCTTGTCGAAATTCAAACCCATATTTGCTGGCGCAAATTATATGGTGACATTTCTAATATTGAATTGAATATTATACCTATTATGCTAAGGAAAATTCCAAAATCGAGAGCAATTTTGCAATATATATGTTTGTTTTCCTTTTTTATTGTATCGAAACAATTGTCTGCACAAACCCAACCTAAAGAAGACAAATGCACTAAAATAGACACCACGCTCTTTACTAGTAGTGCTATGCACTGGTACTATATTCGTGAAAACCGTAACGTAGTAAATGCAAGAACCGGACATCCAAGGTATAGGGGGAATGAACTTATAAAAATTGGTGATAATATTTTACTCTATCAGCAAACCAATGGCGGCTGGCCTAAAAATTATGATATGCAGGCAATTCTTACAGAAAACCAGAAAGATAGCCTTAGAGAAGCGAAGGGAACTTTACGTACAACATTCGATAATACAACCACCTATTCTCAGATAGAATGTCTTGCAAGAATTTACCGGTCAACAGCTGACGAGAAATATAGAGCTGCCTGCCTTAAAGGCCTTGATTTTACGCTGGAAGCCCAATATCCAAACGGTGGTTGGCCGCAATGTTTTCCATTGGAAAATAATTACAGCCGCTATATTACCTTTAACGACGATGTGTATGTTGGAATTATGAAAATGCTTAAAGATATTCTGGATCATGATCCCTGTTACGATTTTATAGATTCTTCGTACCGAAAGAAGGTTCAGGTTGCATTTAACAAAGGACTGGACTGCATTTTAAAATGCCAGATTATTGATAATGACGAGTTGACCATTTGGGCGCAACAATACGATGAAAATAAACTGACGCCTGAATGGGCCAGAGCATTTGAGCCCATCGCACTAAGTTCCAGAGAAAGCGCCGTATTGGTTCTGTTTCTCATGGATATTGAAAATCCATCTGAAACTCTCAAAAATGCAATTCAACATGCTGTAAAATGGTTTAGTAAATCAAGAATATTTGGAATTAAGCTGAGGGTAATCAAAGCCCCTGTTAAGGAATACTCAACGGGGGTTTTAACTACCGACAGAATTGTAGTAAAAGATTCGACTGCTGCTCCCATCTGGCCCCGGTATGTAGAACTGGGAACAAAAAAGCCATTGTTCAGCGACAGAGAAAGCCACCTGCTCTATTCATTCTCAGAAATTGAACGGGAACGAAGGGTAGGGTATGGCTGGTACACTTATATACCACAGGAGGTATTGGATAAATATCCCGAATGGTTTAAAAAATGGGGTAAGTAATTGGGTTTGCAAAATTCGAATTAATCCTATCCCTAAACTTGTTATGTTTTATTAATCATCCGATTCTTCCGGATTATCGTAAAACGGTAAATCCAAATCCGCATATGGAAATTCGGGGGTCAGTTCTAGTTCGCGTATTAACAAGGCGTTCGGTACAATAAACGATGTAGGAAATCCGCTTTTAAGAGTCGCATTACCCAAATTCATTCCATTGAATATTTTATTACTTACTACCAGACTGTCACCTGTTCCAAGAATATCATTCAGATTTTTAAGTTCTAATTTTGGAAGTGACATGTCATAAATTAATTCTTCTTTCTGGGTGTTTGCATTGAGTTTATAATAACATAACGGACTAATACAATCACCGTTTATCAAAGGTTTTACAACAATCACATAATCCAGTCCTTTGTCCCGGGCAATATCAATCATCTGTTGCTTTAAATCAGGAATATTGGATTTAGTTTCCGATTCAACCAAAATAACACCGGGTGCCATACCCGTGACAAAGCCACCATAGCTAAGTCCGATACGATTATGACCATTCGACTGTTTGATATTTTTGGTGGGAATTCTGTCACACAGCATATTTTTTAATACCCCTTTATCGATAAGAGTAATCTCATCGGGCGGAACTATACATTCCGCATCCACCGTATAGGAACCAAGTAGCGGAATGCCGTTGTAAACTTTCAGATGTGGCATCGATTTTACAGTCAATTCTTTTGAAATAATTCGTTTATCGAGTTTAGATTCTCTGGAATAATTGTTTTTCGGAAGCATACTTTTCGAAAGTGAATTTACCAGGGGATCACGGTCTGCAATCAGCGGTTTCGCATGTCCAAACAGACATCCTGCGAAAATATTAGCCACCTCATTACCTTCAAATAACACAGGGCCGGTATAGGTTTCACTTAGTATTTCTGCTTTTTTTAGATGTATAAGATAATCCGCAAGGGTTTTCGCAGCATTTTTTATAGTATCTAACGGTGACAACTCATTGAATGAAGGCGATACAAATGATAAATTGTTTCTGAAAATTTCGCCTTTTGCTGAATATACACCTGCAGAGACATCCACCACCATAATGTTTAACGGTATTCTTATTTCCGAACCTTCGGTGTTAACAATATAAACAGTAGAACTAAAATGATATGCGGAAGCATTCGAAATGTAAACTTCCTTATAATCTCTGAAAACGTCGGATACCTCTCTGACTATTTGTTCCATTTCCATCTTTGAAACAGGTATTATGGAACCAGTCTTATGGATATATACAGGTTCGGCCTGAGTATAATCGGGTAATAACTCTTCGCTTTCAGCAATGGGTTTATCTTTCAGGGCTGCCAGTTTACTCTTATAATTTCTTACGGCAGACAGGAATACACTGCTTGTATTCCACCAAAATGTATTTCGTATGGCTGCATAATCTGGTTCGATAGGTGGCTGCCTTGTTATGGGTACATTTTCATCTTGTTCGCTGCTATAATTATCCTGAAAGTTTTCATCGTTAATATTATAATTTCCCATCAGAAGCCTCAGGGACCAGCTACTGGTTTTGTACTGGTTTGAATATTTTAGAGCGCCAAGTATTGCCGATGTTTCGGTAACTTCTCCATCGAGATAAATATAACTGATAAAAAAGGGTTTGCCTGCTTCTTTATCCGATAATTCATTTAAATTCCGGTACATTTCATCATTCAGCGCTTTTAGTATAATGCTGTCCACCCGGTCCTGTTTCATTTCCTGTCCTGCAGCACGAAAAAGGAAGCTATAAAGAATAATTAGATACGCAATTGAAAATATTTTTTTAAGCATAATTCTTTTATTTCAAATTAAGTGATATCTGCCAGCAATCATCTTTTAGAATTCTGGTCTTTTAATTACGGGCAATTCAACCTTACTGTCCGGTATTTTCTGGGTTTCAATTTTTTTAATCAAAAGCGAAGGACTGACAGTGGAAACCGGTATAGAACCTGATTCTGCTCCGCAAAATCCATTGAAAACTTCATAGTTATTACCGTTGGCTATAATTTCAGAGAATACCGCAAGCGGTGTTCCTATAAATGTCACTCCGCGAACAAGTTCGTCAGGTCTTCCGTCAACATAAATCCTGTAAACCAATGTAGGAAGGATGTTAAACATCTGGGGTGAAAATACCATGGTATTGGTATAACCGCCAAACACTTCTTTGATCAGATAACCAAAAGGTTTCTTTTGCTTTTTGCATTCCTTAATTAGCATTTTGCGCAGGGATGCATCCGATTCGCCCTGATCAAACTTAACAATCAGGTTCGATTGCCTGCTGAAGGGAGCCATACCAGCTTGTGCTCTTCCGTGCCCATTGGATTTATAATGATCTTTAATGGGTGTACGCGACATCAGAAAATCTTTCAGAATCCCTTTTTCCACAACGGTAACAGGTTGGGATTTTACACCTTCATCATCGTACTTATAATTTCCAAAGAGAGGTAATCCCTTATATTCGTTAATGGTAGGATCAAATTCTATGGTGAGGTCATCCAGCAGTACTTTTTTCCCGATTTTATCTAAAAATGTCTGTCCGTCATATTGATTTTTTAACCGCTGTCCTTCAATTCGATGTCCAAATATTTCATGAAAGATTACACCAGCTGCCTCGCTTGAAAAAATGGAAGGTCCGGCATAAGGAGACACCAAAGGTGCATTTCGCAGCTGATTTAAGGTAGAGATCATTGTTTTACAATCTGTAATTAGTTGATCTCTTGACGGTAGCGTACCGGCGCTTTTTGTGACATAGGATTTAAACAATGGCGCTACGTTTCGATCTTCGGTGCATATTGCCGAAAAGATGTATAGCATAAATTGCGGTCGGTTTTGAACCACTCTGGTTCCTTCGCTATTGAGATAATATATTCGTTCGTTCGATACCGTTAGCAATACTTCGTTCATTATAATATTCGTATCTTTTTCGAACAAGGTATTTACTTCCTGCAGGATGTTTTTCCATCCCGAATGAAACGATTCATTTACAATATTATCTATTCGGGGCTCTGAATAAACTGAGGGAGTCTCATTGGTAAAGGCAGGAATACTGTCTTTTTCATCCTTTTTTTCTTTTTTACTGTTGATATTCGATTTGTACTCCTGTAATACTCGCTTGTAATTGCGATCAATTTCCTGTCTGATAACCTGGTTAATGGCCATGGAATCGTCTTCTATGGGCAACAGAAAACTGGTTGAGTTGTCTCCGTAATTACCAAATCCTTCGGAATTTGATACGGTTGTATTGTCTTCGTTATAGTTTCCCACACGTGTGCTGATGGTCATTATCCGCTTATGCACCGAATTATCCTTTACCAGGTTACCCGAAGAATATTGAATATATTGCAAATTATTATCGTTGATCCTGAAATCGATAAAGTAGGGCGGTTTTTCCTGCGTTTTGAATGTTTTGGTAAGATCTTTTAATTCCTTATCAAGATTATCTAAAAAAATATCCTGACAAGGACTTTTAACCGATACTATTAATAATACTGAAAATAAAGTGAAATACGTGAATTTGTGCATTGTAATTGCTTTATAATATGGTATTCGTTTTCAAAAACAACAAAACTAATAAAGTTTTATATAAATTTTGTCCCGGTAAGGGTTTTTTAGATTCAATCCTCAGATTTCCATTTGAGTTAGTTACTCCTCAATATTACTGATAATTTTTGCACATAATTACAGAATACACAAAATCTTAAATGATATTTAATACCGGAAATGAGTGGATGAATTGAATTAATATTTTTCAAACAAATAGGCTAAAACTAGCTGCCTAAATCAAACATATTTGCAATATCATACCTGGAAAGTGTTCTGAACGCAATCATCGTTTCGGTTTTTGTGATCCCGGGAATTTTCATAAGCTGCCCGGTTATCAGATCTGCAAGCTTTTCATTTGTAGATACCCTCACCAGGGCAACAAGATCAAATTGTCCGCTAACCGAAAAAACTTCAGTAATTCCATCAAGACCTGCCAGCTTTTCACCTGTTTGATTAATTTTATCCCGTTCTACATTTAATAATACCAATGCGGTAGTCATAACTATTATCTCCTATTTTTTTGTTAAATTTACTCAATTAATACGAAAATGGATTCCTATTCGATTATTTTCAATTTTTCACAAAAGAACATCTACAATCTATTCATTGTTTGAATGAATTTATCTATGAAAGATAAGATATGTCTGGTTACAGGTGGATCTTCCGGAGTTGGAAAAGCCACTGCCGCAGGTTTAGCCAGGCTGGGAGCAACTGTAATCATTGCAAGCAGAAATGAAGACAAAGCAAATGCTGTTATACGGGAAATTAATACAACAACCGAAAATAAAAACATCCATTGGATGTATGTCGATTTGGCCAGTCAGGTTTCTATCCGGAATTTTGTTGCAACATTTACCAGGAATTATGATCGGCTAAATGTACTTTCAAATAATGCAGGCCTTATTCAGCTGGGGAGAAAAGAAACAGTTGATGGAATAGAAATGACACTGGCAGTTGATTTCCTTAGTCATTTTTTGATCTCAAACCTATTGACAGATCATTTAAAAAAAGGAGCTCCGTCCAGGATAATAACAGTTGCCGGGGGTAAAAGAGTCATTCAAAATTCAAGAATATATTTTGATGATATTCAGCTTAAGAAAAGGTATAACGGAATAAAAGCAGCATTGCAGGCTGCTCTGGCAAGGGTGATATTTTCAATAGAGCTTGCAAAGCGCCTTGAAGGAACAGGGATTACCAGTAATTCATTTCACCCGGGTCTTATAAAAACTGGAATGGTCAACAACCAGCCAGCGGTATTAAGATTTATGGCAAACCTCATCATGCCCTTTCTGAAAGAAGAGTGTAAAACCTCTGTATATCTGGCATCCTCAGAAGAAGTGGAAAATGTTACCGGAAAAATTTTCAAAAAAAATAAACCTGTAAATATTAAATTCAATCCGGCTTTAGGAAATGAGCTCTGGAGAATTAGCGAAACACTCACTGGACTTAAATAAATTAATGTCATATCAAATGATAAAAGGCAGCAAAGGCGTTCCTGTCTCCCGCCGTCCAAGGCTTTATGCAGCTGGCAGGTGTTTCGGAATCTCTTGAGATGCTGATCCCGAACATCGCGACAGCTTGACTAAATGATATATTAGGCTTGATATGACACTATGAAAATATATTTAATTAGTATTTTTAAAGTGTAGTTTCTGATGTCCTATGCCTGCAGAATCGTATCAATTTCAAATTTTCTCATCTGAAGGAATGCATTTGTAACTCTTCCTGCCCTGGTTGGATCACTTAAGAGTTTGGACAGAACGGCTGGAACAATCTGCCAGGAAACACCAAATTTATCTTTAAGCCATCCGCATTGTCCTTCTTCACCGTCTTCGGTAAGTTTGTTCCAGTAATAGTCAATTTCCTCCTGGGTATTGCAGAGTACCTGGAATGAAACAGACTCGTTAAATTTGAACACGGGCTTACCATTCAAGGCAGTAAAAGGTTGTCCGTTGATTTGAAATGCAACCGTCAGAACTGTACCTTCTTCCTGCCCATGAAATTCCTTTCCCTCTTTTCCATAATAGGTAATCCGGTCAATTGCCGAATTCTTAAATACAGCTGTATAAAATCTTGCAGCTTCTTCGGCCTGATTATCGAACCAAAGACATGGAGTAATCTGCCCTGTCATTAGTTTAAGATTATTGGTAATAATTAGATTCGGTATATTTTTTAAAATTATCCAGGATAGACTGCCAGCCATTACGTTGCATATCTACCGGATTAACATTTTCGGCTTCGAATGTTTCTACCACTTCGGTTTTATTGTTTGTCCTATTGAATGCGATTTCAACTTTTCTTCCATCACCGATGGTATATTCGATAAGTTTGTTTTTTTCAACTTCATTGTATATACCTCCAAAATCAAAACCTGAACTTCCGTCCTTAGCTTCCATTCTGAAGGTAAAATTTCCTCCTACCCGCAGATCATTTTCTGCTTTTGGTGTATGCCAATCTTCAGAGGCATTATTCCATTTCACGATATCTTCGGGAGATGTCCAGCATTTCCATACGATATCTATGGGTGCATCAATTTTTGTCTGTACCGAAATAACTGTCTTTTCAATTGATTCCATATGTTGCATTTTAGGTTAATAACATTCATTTTTCTGTGCAATTAAACATCCACTGTACGCCATATTTATCTGTACAACTCCCATAATATCCTCCCCAGAACATATCCTGAAGTTCCATGGTAACTTTACCACCGGAAGATAATTTATCAAAAAGCTTTTTGGTTTCAACTTTTGTATCAGGTTCCAGATTAATATAGACATTGTTACCGAAATTCAAATTAAATCCCATGGATTCCGGTGCATCTGTTCCCATCAACAGGTGTCCTCCCGGCAGGGTTAATTCCACATGCATTACAAGGTTTTTATCTGCATCTGCAATCGGGGGCATATCATCCGAGGGTGGAATGTCACCCAAACGGGCAATACCTTCTCCACCGAACTCTCCTCCAAAAACAGATTTGTAAAAATTAAAAACTTCCTCGGTATTCCGTGGAAAATTAAGATAGGTGCTTACTCTTGCCATATGGTTTTTTTTGAGCTGATTATAAATTAACAATAAGACCGGAAATTTGTTTGAAATTAGTATTGAAACAAGCGCTTGATTACCTATGTTAAATGACAGGCTGAGAATAGGATTATATCATTTCAATAAAATTTACAACCAAAATTTTGTATATATTCTTAAATTCAGTATTTGAAGATGACTTTAAAAATAAATTTTACGCAGTTATACTTTTATAATATTCAATCCCAGTTCTTTACTCATTTCTTCCAGTTGAGATTGGGTATCCTGTCCCTTGACAATATTTTTCAAAGGCATAATTGGTTTACCATGCAAATCATATAAAAATATTTTGTCACCTCTGGTTTTAACATCCAGGGTTCTGTCGCTTAGACTATGCGTACGGTATACTTTAGTTGACTTCTTTGCTCCTAGTTTCATGGTTTCATTTAACTCAATCCATTTACCGACTTTAATAAAGCCAAACAGGTTATTTGTAAATCTTACCTGTTTCAAACCCCTATCGATCGTTGTGGCAGATTTGGTAAAACCGGTAAATGCTCCTAGCAACACCAGGAACAATCCGGTGATAGCATAATAAGTGGCTATAAGTCCGAAAATAAATATCACTATTCCTGAAAATGAACCTGCCGGACCGAACGACTTTTCGAAAGAATATGTTTTCTTCATGATGTTATACTGCCTTATAATTCAAAAAATACCTCATTTATTTGCCGTTTTTGACTTTTTTTTGGTCCTATCCTTCCAAGAGTGAAAGTTAATATTTACGAAGCCAACAAAAAAGAATAACATAACAAAAATCAGTTTTTCTCTTTACATATTTTTTTATATTTGCGAGTACTTTGATTAGTGCGGATTAATTGTGTTGTTAGGCAGGCGTCCTCTCCGGACGTCTGCTTTTTTTTATACCTGTTTGGGTTGAATGGTTGAAGGTAAAGGAATAGCTTTGCAAATAAATTTTGGTAAAAGGGAAGCACCTTAAAGATTAATTATATTTCTATCCAAAGTTTATGCAAGGGGTATACCTAAAACAATTTAATTGTCTAGTTGCAGGCAAATGTTACATTTTCTTTACTCTCACCGGTCTGAAACCCACAAATGGATTCGATCCTTCATACGTTTGCTCACTTGTTACCCGAACATCATATCCGGTATTGTTCCAACTTCCACCTAATGCAACTCCTTTTTCATCAATCATCTCGGCAGCATTCCCGCAGACATTATACAATCCATATTCATTCGCATCATAAGAATCCACCGGCGATGGTGCAGATGATGAATTTTTCTTCTTTTTATAATCGTTAATTATTGAATAGTTATTATCTGAATCTGTATGGATAAATTCGTCTCCTATTTTCCTGTAATTACACATAGATTCACCTTTGTTGTTTTTTAAAGAATTTCCACCCCAAGCATAGATTGCAGGGTCCAATCCTCCTTTTGCAGCATAGATCCATTCAATTTTAGTTGGCAATCTGTATAGTTGGCTTTTGTCTCCTGATTTTTCTGTCAGCCATTCACAATATAATTTAGCCGCCGCATAAGAAATATTTACCACCGGATACTTTGAGTACGCTTCGTGTGCGGCATAATATTCAGCATAGGGTGCAAAGTTCTTTTCTGATTTAGTAATCCAGTTTTGGGTATTAATTTTTGCAAGTTCATATTCTTTAACTTTTCCTTCTGATGACAAATCGGCAAGAAACGTATTGTATTCCTTGTTGGATATTTCATGGTCAGAAATCCAATAAGCATCCAATGAATAAATTTCACCATTAATTTCGGTTGAGCCTTGCGGAATGAAAACATATCCACCGGTTTTTTCCTTATCCCTGTTTCTGCTGAATCCAAAGATTAATACTAGTCCGGCGATGGAACTTAAAATCACAATCATTGCCTTTGGTTTCATATGGTTCTGTTTCTATGGTTAGTAATCCATAAACGAATCCATTCATGTTTTTATTTCACTGTTAACCAATATATTTAGATATCTATCAATTCTTTGTATCCTGACTTCATCCGAAAAGTGTAATTAACTCCCTTAAAGAATGATATGTATTCAATCAATGGCCTGTTTGATGAAAAACATTTCAATTTATGAATTAAATATTTGTTTGTAAGCAGTTTAAATGATTGTTTTCAATTTATAATTACTATCGATAAAACAATGAAACATATTAAAGTGCAACTTGTTATTTTGTCATATAACTTTCGATTCACGATACACCTAAAACTCTATAACAGTCTTTACCCTAGGATGTGTGGTACTTCTGATTATTCACTTCCTGAGCTTTAAAAAGTGTATATTCTTCTTTTATTAGCGGATAATCCCAACATCCCATCCGGTGGTACAAATATCCTCCAAAACCGCTTTTAAACCGATAAAGGCCGTGCAATGGGTGAGATTTGCAAGCATTTGGAGCCACACCAAACATGTCATATTCCTTACAGCCCGATTTCTTAGCAAGTCTGATGGCTTCCCACTGAATCGCATAGGTCGCCATAAGTTGTCGGTTGTCGGATGAAGATGCCCCGTAAAGGTAGGTACCTCGTTCGTTTGATTGAATCAGGAACATTGCAGCAAGATATTCCCCTTCATAGTCAGCCATCAGGAGATGGATTTTAATATCTGTCGGAATGCTTGATTGCAGGGCAAGAATAGACTTAAAATAATCTTCATCGTGTAATGTCAGGTTATTTCTTTCGGCGGTTTCTTTGTATAACCTATACCATTCGTCCAGTTTACCCATTCCGTATTTTCTTACCCTGACTCCTTTTCTGAATGAGAGTCTGATATTATACCTGGTTTTGGGTTTCATCCGCTGCAATAGTTGGTCTTCTTTCTGATTTAGGTCAAGAAAGAATGTATTTGTGGGTAAAATATCACTTGGGCTTTTTAACAGGTTCCAGTTATTCGTATTAAAATTTAACCTGAATTCCTGGGCGTTTAATGATGGAGGACCTAGCCAGTAATTATTAGCATCATAAAAATCATCCTCTTTTGCCCATTGATTTTTCCAGGGTAAATCGTATCTAATCAGGATGCAGTTGCGCGGCAAATAAGACTTTAGTACTTCCGATAGCTCTTCAAGAAATACCCCGTAGTTTTCATCGTGAGGTTGAATTTTCGGTCCATATGGGATATAGGCAAAACAATAATTTGCATTGATATATTTAATAAGTATCAACAGATCGTCGCTGATTTTTTTATTAAATTGTCTTTGCGGATAAATTAAATCTTTGGTGGCAACTAACCTGAATGCGTAAGGTATAAATCCCTGCTGATGCTTGACTTGCGCCCAGAAAGAGGTTTGTGGCAGTATATTGGTGGAATTAATTTCTTCTATCTCTTTTGATTCGACTTGGCAAATCATTATCGGATTTTTAATTACAAATCTAAAAAAATGTATTTATTCAACCAAATCAATCTACACTATCAAGTGGGAATTAAAATATTTGCTAATAAGTCTTTCGGTTAAATTATCCCTGAGTTAGTTGTTCTATTTTGAAAAATTCAAGATCATATCCCTAACTTGAATAATTAGATTTTTATTTGTTATATTTGAAATCGCCTGAACTGATTTTCCCTTTCTCATTTTCGACTAAAGTATTGTTTTTGGAAGCTTTTCACTAAAAAAAAGTTAGTAATAACAGAAATGAGTTGGATTAAAACGGGGGCTTTATGGTTTCTCCTTATTTGGATTGGTACATTTGCAAAAGCCCAGGAGAAACAATATCTGTTTAAAAACATAGATAAATCGATCGGTTTATCCCACAATCATGTTATTTGTTTTCTGAGGGACAGCAAGGGTTTTCTGTGGATTGGAACCATTGAAGGACTCTGTCGTTATGATGGGTATTCATTTAAAATTTTTAAAAATGATCCTGCCGATTCTTCTTCTATACAGGATAACATTGTCATCAGACTGTTTGAAGATCATGTAGGTAATATCTGGCTTAGAGCTGGTAATTTGCTTTATATATTTGATCCTGAAACCGAAAAATTTACACACTGTCAATCACTTTTTAACAACCGCATACCGGTTCCATTTGGTGGCAGATGGTATTTCCTGAAGGATCATCATAAAAATATAATCTATGCTGATGATCATACAGGGCTCTATAAATATATTATTGCAAAAGACTCTGTAGCAAAAATATCTTTTCCATATTCGGAACCCAATAGAACTATCACAGGTGTTGATGTGGACAGATTTGATAACCTATGGGTTGCTTGTACAAATTCTTATATGTATAAGTTCAGCTGTAATTCATTTGCATTGGTTGACAGTTTAGAACTCCCTGTCAGACAGAATAATTATTACCGGTTTATGGTCGACCGCGACGATGATTTATGGATTTACGATAATAATAATGCTTCAGGCGCAATATATTGTAATCCTAAAACAAGGGAGTACAGATATTTTACAACTCAGTCTGCAAAAGGAAAACTAAGCAGTGATGATTTAAGAACCCTGGTTGAGGATGATGATGGGATGATATGGCTGGGAACGGATCATGGAGGAATTAGCATCGTGGATAAAAAAGATTTTAGTGTGCGGTTTATTAAAAATGATCCTTCCGTCAAGCGCAGTTTATGCGATAACAGTATTACCAAATTATATAAAGACTACCAGGGATTTATCTGGGTTGGAACCTATAAGAGGGGAATTAGCTACTATCACAAGAATCAGTATATTTTCGAATTACACAAAGTGCTTCCACAATATAAAAACATCTCAGGTTATAATGACATTAATAATATGGTGGAGGATAAAAAGGGCAACATCTGGATAGGGAGTAATGGCGGAGGTTTGATTTATTATGATCGGGATAATAATACGTTTAAACAATATATAAATAACACGAATGACCCGGAAAGTTTGAGTTCAAATGTAGTAATCGGTTTATTCCTGGATAGCAAAGACAGACTTTGGGTGGGTACATATTTTGGAGGACTAAACCGGTTTGATGGCAGAAAATTTCAGCGATTTAAAAATATTCCTTCCGATTCCAGCTCTTTGTCAGATGATCGTATCTGGGATATTTGTGAGGATTCCCGTGGAATGCTCTGGATCGGGACACTGATGGGAGGAGTAAATATATTTGATCCGGAAAAGAATAAAGTTATTGAACATTTAAGAGTTTCAAATGACACAGTTGCTCGTCCCGAGGCTGTTTTCACTGTAAAACAGGGTAGTAATCATTTGATGTGGTTAACAACAGCAAATGGTTTGCGTTCTTATGATATAAATACACGCAAATTTACTTATTATATTCACCGTCAGAATGATCCTTCAAGTATAAGCAATAATGTTGTATATGATGTGTTTGAAGATTCAAGAGGTTTCATGTGGATAACCACCTCTGATGGATTGAACCTTTTTAACCAATCTACGGGAAATTTCAGGACTTTCAAACAGGAAGACGGATTAGCAAGTAATTTTATACTGGCAATCTTAGAGGATCAGCATCATAATCTCTGGATGACTACTTCGAATGGAATTTCCAAATTAATGGTAAATAAGGATAATATATCGGATACATTCAGTTTTAAATTTGTCAACTTTTTTGTTCAGGACGGGCTGCAAAGTAACGAGTTTAATGAGAAAGCCATTTTAAAAACCAGTAAAGGAGAAATGGTATTTGGAGGACCTAACGGGTTCAATATCATTAATCCTGAAAATCTCAAAACACAAAATTTAAATGCGACTGTTGTATTTACCGATTTTCAAATATTTAATAAAAGTATCAGTATTAACAAGCAATTCAATCATCGAATCGTGCTTGATAAAAGCATTAGTTATATGAAAAGTATTCGTTTGAAATACAATGAAGATGTATTTACACTTGAATTTTCAAGTATGAATTTTATGCATCCTGAACGCATTCAATATTTGTACAAACTTGATAATTTTAATGATGAATGGTTTTCAACGGATAGTTATGATCGAAAAATTTCATATACCAACCTTGATCCTGGTAAATATTTGTTCAGAGTTAAAGCTACCAACAATGACGGTTCATATACCAACAATGAAGCTCAATTGAAAATCATAATTACACCTCCATGGTGGGGCACACTAATCTTTAAAATTGCTTGTATTCTTTTTCTTGCCAGTGTATTAGCCGGATTTTATTATTTCCGGCTGTTTCAATTAGGACGGCAGAAAAGACGGCTTGAAATGAAAGTTAAAGAACGTACCAACGAGCTTTCTGCGGCAAATATTCAATTACAGGAACGGCAGAACGAGATACTGGTTAAAAACAGGGAACTTGAAAACCATCAAAACCAGCTGGAACAATTGGTTCAGGAACGAACCGAAAGACTTGAGGATGCAATGAATCAGGCACGCGAATCCGACCGGCTGAAGTCAGCCTTCCTGGCAAATATGTCACATGAAATAAGAACTCCCATGAATGCTATCGTCGGATTTTCGGGTTTGCTGAATGATCCTACATTAACAGAAGAAGAAAGAAATGACTATATTAAATTAATTCAAAATAATTCGGACTCATTACTCTTGCTCATTAATGATATTCTTGATTTGAGCATGATTGAGGCCAACCAGATGACGATCCACAAGGAACCTTTTTACCTGAATAAATTCCTTGAACAATTATATACTATATATAAACACGCCAATAAAAACCAGAATCTCCGGATTTTTTTAAATAATACCCTTGAAAATATGAACCTGAAACTGGTCTCCGATAAATACAGATTAAATCAGGTGCTATCTAATTTTATGAATAATGCCTGCAAATTTACCGAAATGGGAGATGTGGAATTAGGGGCCGGTATTAATGATGGTTTTCTTAATCTCTATGTAAAAGATACAGGGATAGGTATATCTGCCCAGGAAATCAGGTTTTTGTTTGAAAGATTCAGAAAACTTGGAGAAGACAAAACGAAAATCAAAGGGGGGATTGGTTTGGGACTAGCAATTTCTAAAAGTCTTACAGAATTGCTGGGAGGAAAATTGGATGTAATTTCTGAAAAAAATAATGGTTCTGTTTTTACTTTTAATATTCCCGTGGAAAATATCATTACCGAAGATCAAATTAAGAAATCATCGTTTGTTGAAAATGATATCAGAGATTGGAGTAACAAATGTTTTCTGGTGGTGGAAGATGAAGAAGCGAATTATATTTTTCTTGAGAAAGTTTTGGAAAAAACGAATGCAACTGTTGTTTGGGCCTCAAATGGTGAGGAAGCAATACAAAAATTTGCCTCTGGAAAACATATTGATTTGATATTATTGGATATTAAAATGCCCGGTATGGACGGTTATGAGACATTGAAAGAATTACGGAACAATGGTTGCAATCTGCCGGTAATAGCTCAGACTGCTTATGCACGGCCTGAAGATGAAATAAATATAAGAAAATCAGGTTTTGATGATTATGTTGCAAAGCCAATTCATCCAAAACTATTAATTGAATTGATTGAAAAGTATTTGCAATGATTTTTAGATATGGTTCAATTTGTACACCAGGCACAGATATCCTCAAATAATCATTAACTTGGATTTCATACAATTACCTGAACACCGCCAGTTCGTAATTTTTCGATTTGTAATGGATCAATGGTATTTCCTGATAACTCAACATATTCCAGATTATTCAGCAGATAAAGAGGAGAGATATCGTCGATTTGATTATTATTCAGGATAATCGTTCGCAGATTTTTAAGAAAACCCAACGAATCGATAAAGCTAATCCTGTTATCGGCAAGGTTAAGCTCTTCGATATTTATTAATCCCTCGAGAGGTGTCAGATCAGAAATATTGTTTTCAGAGAGATCGAAAATTTTGGTATGAATACAGAATTGAATACCATCCAGATCAGTTATTTCAGAAGCAGCCAGCTCAAATTCTTCCATATCCTCCAGATAATACGAGGGATATTCGATTCGGGTATCCCCATAAATCCTTACCTTAATTGCATCATAAAAATTCAGTTCTTTCCGTCTTCTGCGTTTTGAGGTTAATAGATCGTCTGTTTTTCCTCTGTCATATTCTATATGAAAACCTTCCATTTCTATGTCCCATTCATAAACCGGAGAGTAATCAATATCTTCATAACTATCCAGGGATGTGGCGATTTCATCAATACGTTCAAGTTTCAAAATATGGGAATAGTCCAGCAGTTTATCAAAATTGTTCTCCTGTACCAGTCTGTTAATTTCATTCACATGAAAATCCAACCGGTCAGGGTGATAAAGCATCATCAGTTTTGAAAATCCCTTTCCGTCTTCGCCTATTTCAATGGATATAAAATCCTCAATAATATCAGCAATTTTCTGAAGAATACCATACTGCTGATTTTTATACAGATTAATTAACGTAAGCGATATGCAGTTAAGATTTTTATAAGAATAGGCTTCTAATAATTCTTTGTGCAAGGTGATGATATCCATGAAAACTCAATTTGCCGCAAAGATAATTCTTTTCTAATGGATAATTTTAATATTAAAATGAAGTTGTAAAATCGTTATATCCTAAAAATGAAAATGAAGAGATAATTTTTTTAATAGTTTTATTTAAGGATGTAATTTTTCCATATTAAAGAAATTCTAAAAGATGAAAGTAATTAGTAGAATGATAAGTCAGATAAAAAGATAATAATTATTCATCTTTGATACAACGAACTGAGTAGCCGCTTGACTTGGCTGAATTCATGTTTTCAATATAGGTGTAAAAATAATTTAAACGTTTTCGGTAGGCATATACCAGATTGTTATCGGTACTGCTCCACCAGGAGCAAAACCCCGGATTACTAAAGATACCATCTTCGGAAGATCTACTTCCTGCCGGAAGGGCATTAAATCCGTAAGCATCAATTCCATTGCCATCCTCAATCCATCCGCTGGTCGCTTTGAGTGCTGTTCCAACATTATCCGCATAGCCATCGGCTGAAATATAATCAACTAACTGCCGCCATTCAGCATCACTTGGAATATGCCAACCATCCGGGCAAACCCCTTGTACAATGTTTTGATTAATACTGTCACTACCTAATCCATTAGTGGCTGCCGCCCATGTATATAAGACCCCATAAGTCTCAGCCTCTCCATTGGCATTGTTATTGTAATAGCAATAAGCCCTGTCAGTATCATTATCAGCAAGGTTGCCCCATTCATTATTATCTGTAATGAAAGGTATTTCTGTTCCGTCGGTATAATGTGTAGTTTTAAGATTTTCTGTAATCCATACCTGAGTACCAATTACTACGGATTTGTAAAAATGACCATCAATATCAGTAACTCCAGATGTTTTCTCTCGTGTTGTAAATGATAGAACTTCTCCATAGGCTGTACCTGATATATTTGTTGCATAAGCACGAACATAATAAATGGTTGAAGGTTCCAGATTAGTCATTTTACTAATAAAATTAGCAGTTCCGGCACCTTCATCGTTCGTATTATCTTCTAAGGTTGGCATATTATTTTGACTCCAGCATACACCACGGGCTCTGATAATACCTCCCCCATCTGAAATTATCGTTCCACCGCATACTGCAGAGTTACCAGTAATAGCCGATATAGAATCCGTTGAAACGGTGGGAACTTCAGATTCCTGTTTCTTACAACTAATTTGAAACAGAATTATATAAAAAGATACCAAGGTGATGACCCCTTTGATAAATTTCTTTGTCATGGTCGAATTAATTATGTTTTGATGAAGTTATTAATATTTGTTTAGACGCATTATAGTGATTAATTGTTCCAAATTACAAATAATTTTTTTAGCACTGATTACGAATTATTAACAGATCATTTCAAAGTGAAAGTAATTTATAGGGTTGGAATCAATATTATCCCAAAAGAATTGAATAATATGCAATGAATAAGAATGAGAATTTTCAATAAATCAGAGGAAATATAAAAACAAAAATGGGAACCATTTGTTACAATGAGTTCCCATTTCACTTTAGTTTGCCGTAGCTTACTATCGTGTCAGGCTACTGTTATTCTGGTTGGTTGTACTTATCCACCTTAAGTCTTTCGGTACAACCCCAGGCTTTCGGATCTAACCCCGAAGGGCAAATCTTCCGGCCGTCTTTTCGATTTTCCCGAAGGAAAATCTTAACGGACGAAGCGTCTTTGGAACTTCAGATAGTTGCAATTCCGAAGAACCACATGTATCTGACGGCGAACAATCCTGCAGTAAAGCAGTTTTGTTAACAGAAGTACCTTCTAAGACCGAAATCTTTTCCGGATATTCTTTCCTTGGACTCAATCTCTGAAAGAACGACTGGCGGCTTTCGTTGACTTACCGCAAAATCAAGTTTCCTCATTTTCCGGGCTTCGGCTCTTTTTGATAAGGGATCCGAAGATCCGTTGAATTAATTCCGATCGACAATTAAGCGACCATCATCTTTCCCATGTCTCAAGAGCAACCTTTTATCGCTCACCTGATAGACCAAATATACAATCAAAAATAGCTGAATGCCAGTTTTTAGACCTTTATATATTAACCCGATTTTCACAGCAGTTATTAACAAATGTTCATAACCCATGAAATTCTTTGCAGTTATCAGATTGAGTACCCGTCTGATCGTTTGTTTGAATTATCTCACACCAGGCAGGGAGTAGAAGTTCGGTGTTCGATCATAAAACAGGTTTCCCATATTAATATGTATTCAAGGAATATGATGAAGCGTACAATTAATTGATAAGCCTTCCAAATTATACTATTTTTGCTTCTGCAGAAAAATAACAATAACCAATTTAAATTGATACCAATGAGACTTACCGTCATGTTGCTGATAATTACAGTACCTGTTTTTGCTCAGCGAAAACAGGGCAATCCGTTGGATAGCCTTCCGGCAAATATTGAGATACTAACACATTTCGGTGAACGGGCTGATATCTCCCCAGATAACCGGTCCATTGCATTTATGGCAAAAAGTTTTGGGGATGCTATGGCTATTGATCTTGATACCCGAACCATCACATGTCTGACCTGTAATTATCCGGGAGCTGCTTTCCTGCGCGTGATGCATCTAATTACGGGCGACTATATTCTTATTGGTCCTGATCATTATGAAGATATTCATACCAGCCGTTCACGGGACAATGAACTCTGGTTTTTAAGCAAGAAAAGAGGTTCGAAACCGGTTAAACTTGGACAGAAAATGAGTGAGGGAGCGGCGATATCAAAATACAGCATGAAAATTGCCTTTTCACAATTACACGCACAGGATCCCAATATACCTAAAGGAGCCTCACGTCTGATCATGGCAGAGATTGACCTTTCCGGTGATAAACCTGCATTGATAAACAAAAAAGTAATTTATGAAAGTCCTGATGAAAGCTGCAACCTTGAAGCACAAGACTTTTATGAAAAAGATTCCAAACTGATTTTTACCTGTTACCAGCCTGATGGACAAGCTTCGGTAATGGGATTGGATTTGAAAACCGGGCAGGCGTCCAATTTTTCAAAGGCTCCTGGAACGTACAACGAACCTGAAGGAATTTTTTCTGATGGATTATATACCTGTGTGGAGGCGGATCGTCAATGCGAATGGCTTGGGGGAGATGCCGGAAGCGGAAATATCGATATCTGGAAATTAAAGCTTGATGGTACGGGAAAGGATTTTGTCAGGTTAACACACTTCAACGATTACGAAGGTGGAAAAGCATCAAATCCTGTGATTTCAACAGATGGACGTTTCATGGCTTTTCAAGCTGCAAAAACTACTGATCCTGCAGGTGTGGGATATGGCATTTTACTCTATTGGTTTAAGAAATAAAATTTACTTCTTTCAATTTTTATATAAAGTTCAAATTGTAAATATGGCGCTCGAAATCGGAAAACAGAATCTGGAGAAACTAATTATGGTAGGTGACAGGGTTTTAATCAAACCCAAATCGCTGCATGACCGCACCAAAACGGGATTGTATCTTCCACCGGGAGTTCAGGAAAAAGAAAAAATTCAGACCGGTTATGTTTTAAAAGTCGGACCTGGATATCCAATACCGGCAATAAATGATTCGGACGAACCCTGGAAAGATAAAAGCGATGAAGTAAAATATGTACCCCTGCAACCCAAAGTAGGCGATGTTGCTGTTTATCTGCAAAACAGCAGTTTCGAAATTGAGTTTAATGATGAAAAATATGTAATCATTCCTCATAATGCAATATTGATGCTGATTAGAGATGAGGAATTATTCAGATAGGATTTATGTTTTCCAATCTTAGGGTTGGAATTCAATTATCAAATTTTATTTTGATCCCTCCATTCAGGTTAAATGGAAGACCGGGATAATAGTATCTGGGTCCGGAATTTCCTGAATTAAGTGCATTGACCAAAATCATTGAAGCGTATCGGGTATTCAGTATATTGTTGAATTCTATATAAATATCCAATCTGTAATTTTTAGTATGTGCGAATGTGAAGATAAACTTTGAATTCAATAAGCTATAACTTCTTACATTATCTGAATTAGTATCATTCAGATACATCGGTCCCGTTTGTTGAAAATTTAGTAAAAAGCTCAGACCTGTTTTCTTCTCTCGTTTTATATCCACATTTACAAGATATCCGGGAATTCCGGGCAATACTTTTCCGGAATAATCTATATTGTCGTCAACAAATGAGACAAAGAGGTTTTTAGAAACAGTGGATGAACATGAAACCACATAAATTCCATTAGCTGTTGATGAATTGTTGCTGAGAAGATAATTTGCCGAGAATTCGATTCCATAATGCGCTGTTTTACCTGCATTAATTCCTGTAAAAATATCTTCGCTCAAACGTTTGGTTACGAGCAGATTTTTGATATGCATTGAATAAAATGTCAATTCACCCGTCAACCTGTCCTGCACCATTGAACTTCTGATACCTGTTTCAAAATTCCAACCGGTTTCAGGTTTTATGTGGGGATTGACCATACCTTCCGGATTTAGCGTTTCTTCAAGCGAAGGAGAAGAAAAACCATGACTCGCAAGCAAATAAACCGAAAATAATCCTGAAGGTTTGAAGGTAAGTCCAATCCTTGGGGATAGAATAGGATCAAAACTATGTTTTGCAGAGGTTTCAGTAGAATCAGCTGTCGCGAAAATATGTGTTATATATTCGATTGTGGAATAATTTAAACTTGCCGTCAATATCAGCCTATTCGATAACTCTTTTTTTATGTGTGCAAAAAGATTGTAGTAAAATCGGGTTTCACTATTATCCGATATTTGCGGGCCTTTAACTCCATTGTGTGTTTCAGATAATTTCCAGGAATAAAGCTCATTAAAAAGTTCCGTTCCGGCCACAACGGTGCCATATGTTGTATAAAACGTAAGTTTGGATCTTAATCCTGCAGTAGATGACCTGTCCTGAAGTATATTAAAAGGTCTGGATTCGTATTCATTGTAATAAGAACCAAACAATGTATTACTGTTGTATATATGTCGCTTTATCCGGGCGGTAACTGTCAATCCTGTGAATACTTTTGAATAATCTTCATAACCCTTAATATTTAACCAGTTCTGTGCAGCTCTTCGCGGATTGGTTTCAAAGGTTGCTTTGTCAAGTGAACTTGGTATAAAAGCATGAAGATTTATGGTATAAATAAAAAATTTAAGACTGCTTTTGTGAAAATCGTGATTACCGTAAAAATGAAAAGAATTTCTCCGAAGTGCATTATTTTCTCTATAGCCCTGACTTCTTAAAATGTTTGCTCCGGCATATACTGAACTATTGCCATGATTTAATCCCATGAATAGCGATGTTTTCATTAACCCAAAAGAACCAACCGAACCTGATAAGTTGGCAGAATATTTGTTGATCAAGGGTTTTTTGGTATATAGACTGATTGCACCTCCTAATCCGGCTCCATAAATCCCCGATGCCGGTCCCTTTATTACCTCAATCCTTCCAATGGATTCAGGATCCAAATCTTCAATGGTAGTAACACCTTCACCGGTTGTTAGAGGTATGTTTTCAAAATAGGCTTTAACTCGATTCGTGGAGTAGGGGGATCTGGAACCAATGCCCCGGATAATTATCCGTTTGGTGTTTAACGTCCCACTATGCATAAAAACTCCAGGCAATTTGTTCAGAGAACTTTGCAATCTGGTATTATCAGAAAGTGAAATATCTTCATTTGTAACAACAGATATATTTCCGGCAACTGAGTTAAGTTTTTGTACTATACCAGTTGAAGAAATAACAATTTCCTGAATATTCACACTGGAACCTTCAAGTCCGGTATGTATAAAATTATCCATACGGGTTACTTTGTAAGAAAAGGGTTTATATCCCAGAAATGAGAAATAAATTGTGAGTGGGAAACTATCTGTGTGCAAAGAAAACATTCCAAGCGAATCTGAAATGGTTTTTTCTCCCTTATTGCTTATGATGGTCACTGCACTAAGGGGTACTTCTGTTTCTTTATCAAATACTATCCCGCTGATTTGAGAAAAACCAACTAAAGGACAGAACCATAAAATGTATAGTATGAATCTGCGCATAAATAGATATGATTCCTACTAAAAAACATCCATTTCTAAGGATTGTTCTGTAATTTTATAAATGCAAAAGCCAATTTTTTAACTTTAATGAATTGCATATGTGTAATTTAATTAGCTGGTGATATGAGTTCTCCTTATTTGCTGCTGCCTATAGCTTTCTTATCGGTTTTCTTCTATCTGATTACACTTTTGTTAAGCAAGTTGTCTGTCATTCAACGAAGCAGCCATCGTAAAATATGGAATGTTATATTGCTGATTACTTTTCTGGTTACGGCATTGCTGGGATTGATTCTCGCGGTCCAGGTGAATTTAAAATTAAAAATCCCTTATCTGAAGCAAATCCTCAAATGGCATGTTGATTTTGGCATTGGAATGACATTTGTCGCTGTTTTTCATTTTATCTGGCACTGGAGTTATTATACCGGACTATTCAAATCAGGCAAACATTCTGAAATACAAAGAAAGAAGGGTGATATAGCAGATTCAGAAAATAATGTAATTCCGGAAAATATCAGGATTTTACCTTATCGCTTCACTGCAATACTTTTAGGCTTTACAACCATCATAACCCAACTGGTGCTTCTTAGAGAATTTATGATGGTATTCGGAGGTAACGAACTTATTGTAGGCATAATTCTGGCAAATTGGATGATAATTACGGCTACAGGTGCATATCTTGGAAAGCTGGTGAGGATTGATAAACTATCTGCTTTGTCCCTGCCCGGCGCATTCATATTTCTGGGAAGTTTGCCTGCACTTACGGTTTTTCTGATGGACTATTTAAAGAATATTGTTTTTCAGCCGGGAGTGGAATTTAGCGCAATTAAAATTGTATATTCAGCAGCAATAGTCCTGATTCCGTTCTGTTTACTTTCGGGATTTCTCTTTACATCTATTGCAGTACTTTATTCGGCTGCGAGTGGCAGAAAGAATATTGATAAAATCTATGCGTTAGAATCCGTGGGGAGTATTCTCGCCGGACTGATTTTCAGTTATTTTCTTGCCGGAACCTTAACTACATTTCAGGTGCTTGGCATAATCCTGTTTATCAATGTGATTGTATCCGCATTCATGATACAAAAAAAGATACCTCTGCGGGTGATCCTCGTCATGGCTGCTCTGATGGTTTCAATTACTCCCTTTCTTTTTAATGCAGATAAAATCATCAGGCAATATCTTTTTGTAAACCAGGATCTTACCTATTTAAAAGACACACCCTTCGGCAATCTTGCTGTAACCGATTATGGTACACAGCAAAACTTTTATGAGAATAATGTTTTGCTCTTTACAACAGAAAATACAATTGCAAATGAAGAAGCTGTCCATTATGCAATGATTCAGCATCCGAATCCCAAAAATGTATTGTTAATCTCCGGCGGTATTTCGGGAATAACCAATGAAATCCTGAAATACAATATCAAAAAACTGGATTACGTTGAACTCAATCCCTGGATTTTTAAGCTGGGTTTAGATTATACCTCATCATTAAACAGCCCTAAAATCAATATTATTGTTGACGATGCAAGATTATATGTTAAAAAAACAACCAACAGATACGATGTTATTATCATAAATCTTCCTGAACCGGTGACTGCCCAGATAAACCGGTATTATACCCAGGAATTTTACAAGGATATAAAGAAAATTTTAAATCCTGATGGTATTGTTTCATTTAGTTTACCTGCTACAGCAAACTATATGAGTGATAAGGCAGTAGAACTTAATTCAACCATCTATAAAACAGTAAAAAATGTTTTTGGCCATGTGTTGGTATTTTGTGGTGAGAAAAACTATTTCGTTCTCTCAGATAAACCTTTGCAATATAATATTACCGATCTGTTTGAAAAAAAAGGGATTGAAAATAGTTATGTAAATAAATATTATATGGACGATGATCTGATTACACAACGATCAAATTATTTTTTGTCATCATTAAAATCAAAAGTGAAAATGAACCGTGATTTTTACCCGGTATCCTATTTTAATCAGATTGGTTTGTGGCTCAGTCATTTCAAAGAAAATAAGACTTTATTAACGATAGTTTTCATGCTATTGTTGATGCTGCTAATCCTTTTTATATATAAATCTCATCCTGCAAATCTGGGAATGTTCACAGCAGGATTTACGGCTTCATCCATGGAAATTTTATTCATTTTGGTATTCCAGGTTATCTACGGATATATTTATGTAGTGATGGGGACTTTCTTTGCTGTATTTATGGCAGGTCTGGCAATTGGAACCTGGACAAGAGATAAGATAATTTCACAACCTTCAATCAGAACGTTGTATCTGCTTCAAATTCTGATGATCGTTGTCTTTTTGGTATCCATGCCCATAATTACAATTCTCAAAGGATTAATTGCTTATAAAACATGGGTTTATATTATTTGTTTTGGACAAATATTTATAATTGCTTCTTTAGTAGGAATATACTTTTCGGTAGCAACGGTAATGCATAAGAAATCAATCCGATTCGTAGCGGCCGAAGTTTATTCTGTTGATTTGATTGGTTCTTCTGCGGGAGCTATGATAACCGCGACATTACTGATTCCACTTTTAGGAATCTTTGGTGCAATAGGCATAATAAGTATTTTATCTGTCTTAACAACCGGTATTATCTATCTGAAATCGAATAGTTTAAAATATTAATAATTCTAATCAATAAAAAACCAGTAAAAATTACTGGTTTCAACTAGTTGAGAGCTAAGTTAACTTATGAACTGATCAATTGGAATAATTTATTTTCTATCCTTCATAGGAATATATTCCGCTTTGTTTCCAAGATTTTTATAAGCTGGTCTGATAATTCTGCCACCAGCAATAATTTCCTCAATACGGTGAGCACACCAGCCTGTAATTCTGGCCATTGCAAAAATAGGGGTATATAACTCGGGTGGAATGCACAACATGCCGTAAACAAAACCGGAATAAAAATCGACATTGACTGATACAACCTTCGAATTATCTTTTATTTCGTTAAAAAGTTTAGGGGCAACCTTTTCTACCAAATCATACAGCACAAATTCTTTTTCGTTACCAGTGGATTTGGCCAGTTCGTAAGCATATTTTTTAAGGATGATTGCACGAGGATCCGACAGGGTATAAACTGCATGTCCAATACCATATACCAATCCCTTTTTATCGTATACCTGTTTTCTTAGTATTTTGACTATATAATTACTCACTTCATTAACATCTTCCCAGTTTTTAACATGTTGTTTTATGTTTTCCATCATACCCATCACCTTATTATTAGCTCCTCCGTGCTTTGGTCCTTTTAAAGAACCTATAGCCGCCGAAATTGCAGAATAGGTATCCGTATCAGAAGAGGTTACAACATGTGTGGTAAAGGCAGAATTGTTACCGCCGCCATGTTCCGCATGTAAAATAAGTGAAATATCGAGAGTACGGGCTTCGAGTTCAGTGTATTTTTTATTTGGCCTTATCATTCGCAGAAAGTTTTCTGCAAGACCTATACCTTTTTCAGGATTGTGCAGATATAAACTCTTATTATCATAATAGTGTGACTTTGCCTGGAAACCATAAGCAATCATTGCCGGAAATCTTGCAATTAATTCAATCGATTGACGAAGAACATTTAAAAGATCAATACTGTCAGGATTGTCGTCATATGAATATAACGCCAGAACACTTCTTGCCAGTTTATTCATGATATCATTGCTGGGCGCTTTCAATATCATGTTTTCTTTAAAACCTGCCGGAAGATCCAGGCTGTTATCAATTATTTCTTTAAATGAATCAAGCTCTGTCTGGTTAGGTAATTTTCCAAACAAGAGCAGAAAAGCAATCTCTTCAAAACCGTTCCTTTTTTCTTTTGAAATTGTGCTTACAATATCACTTATTTCAATCCCTCTGTAACGAAGTTTGCCCTCAACAGGAATTATTTCTTCCTCTTCCTTTACATAGCCGGTAACACCTCCAATCCTGGTAAGACCCACCAATACGCCGCTACCGTCTTTATTACGTAATCCGCGTTTGACATTAAAATCGGTATATAGTTGCTGGTCAATCTGATAACTGGTCTTAATGTTCTGAGCTAGTTCGCTTAAATTCATAATTAGATACTTTAGTTGAGTTATAACTTATTAGGATGAAAGTTCTTTGCATGCTTCATAAATATTATCAAACAATGCAGGTATATCTTTTTCAGCTACGGATGAAAAAGCGATCCGTATAACATTGTTCATATTAATAATCCCGGTATCATATTTATTGAGCAATAGTTGCCTTAGTTTTTCACCATCTATACCTGGATTGAGCTTTAAACACATAAAATAACCCGAATTAAAAGGTAATGCCTGAAACATCTCTCTGTATTTCAGATTATTCAGTGTTTGTTTCACTTTTTGAAACCTGGTATTTAAAATCTTGTATTTTTCAGATTTTTCGGTCTTGTAACCGGATGAACTAAAGGCTGCCATAAGCAAAGACTGGGAAAGATTACAGGCATTAGAAATATTCCCTCTAACGGCTCCTGCTGTTTTTGCCTCAAGTGCATCATACAGCTCTTTTGAACAGTCTTTTATGCCATATGAAATAAATCCTACTCTGAATCCCCAAACATAATCTTCTTTAGTTGGACCATCGACTTTGATGGCAAGTATATTTTTATGCAGATTTACCAGGTAGGAGAACACCGATTCTTTTTCAATGCCATCTTCATAAACCAGTCCGAAATAGGCATCATCCAAAATGATAACTATATTATTTCCTTTGTCGGCTTCCTTTTGAATGGAAGCAACAATCCCTTTCACCTCTTCCACTGTTGGGGTATATCCGGTAGGATTGTTCGGGAAATTCAGTAAGACAACTTTTTTACCGGGTTTTAATTCGGCAAGAGATTTTTCAAAGGAATCCAGGTCAAATTTCTTCTCCCTAAATAGATTAAATTTTTCAATTTTAGTGTTGTAGGCATTGGAGAAAATAAGGTTGTAATTTCCCCAGAACAGGTCGGAAACCAGGAGTGAATCTCCGGCATCAAGAAACATATAACCCACAATACTTAATGCATGTGTCAGGGCATTAGTTACAACCGGCAGACTGATTTCCTGTTTACCCAACGAAGGATTTTTTTCATAAATCATTTCTCTCCATTTCTTCCTGATATCTGGTCTGCCAAAACTTGGAGCATAAGGAAATGCTAAGGAAGGTTCCACATTCAATTGCTTTTCAATGGAGGGTAATCTCATGGGTGAACCATCATCTTCGATGGCTGCACCGATGGTTGCATTAATTTTCTTTCCCTTTGCATCTGCTGTTTGTCCAAGAATACCTTTTCTTGGAAAGAAAATATTCTTACCTCTGTCAGACAGCATATCGTATATAACCGGATTTTTCTCTTTTATAACACTGTTTAGTTCTTCGGCTTGTGGGTTCATAGATTTTGTTTTTCTGCAAATGTAATTAAACGTTTTTTAATAATTTAAGCAGTACTTAATTTGTTTGTAAAATACTTATACGGTTTCATTAAACAGAATTAAATGTTTGGAGGTGTTACAATCCATATCAATTCAGCTCGTTTTACCTGTTTGTTACTTACTGAATGCGAGATATTTGAATTAAAATAAAAGCTGTCCCCTTTTTGAAGGGTATACTCAACTTCATCCAGCAAAATTTTTAATTTCCCGGAAATAACATAAATAAACTCCTGTCCGGGATGAGTCTTCATGAAATCATCTGCCCTGGCGCCCGATTTAAGTTCTACATAATAGGTTTCCATCTGCTTACCCGGATCATGGTGAGACAACAAGTACAACGAAGCTCCGGATTCATTTTTCTGAACAAATTTCTTTTCAGAACTTTCCAGCAGAGGATTCTTGTTAAGTGTTTCATTTTCACCAATTAATTCTCCAACAGTTGTGATCAGGTTTTCAGAAATGTTTTTCAAGGTAGTTAATGAAGGAAAAGCTTTTGCTTTTTCTATTTGTGATAGAGCACTCGGACTAATTCCCACCTTTTTAGCAAGATCATTTAGTTGCATTTTCAGGTACTCTCTCCTTTTCTTTATTCTCTCTCCAAGCCTTTTCATACCAAAAGTTAATTTGGATTATTTCCGACAAAAATAGAATAAATTACGTGATTTTGTACCCTGATGTTGTATTTAATCCGATCAGATATTCAATTGTAGTTGGAAATATATTTAAGTATATTTGTCGGTCTTAAAACCCCAGAATGGATAAGTTTGTTGTATCAGCAAGAAAGTACAGGCCCGAAACATTTGAGATGGTTGTTGGTCAGGATTCAATTACGACTACACTAAAAAATGCCATTCGGACAAATCATTTAGCTCATGCCTATCTGTTTTGCGGACCCCGGGGAGTTGGGAAAACCACCTGTGCCAGAATTTTTGCCAAAACCATAAATTGTTTAAACCTTCGGGACAATCTGGAGGCGTGTAATGAATGTGTCTCCTGCAAATCGTTTTCCGAATCGAGAGCATTTAATATTCACGAACTCGATGCTGCATCCAACAATTCGGTAGATGATATAAGAAATCTGATCGATCAGACCAGGATACCTCCCCAGGTAGGAAAATACAGCATTTATATCATTGATGAAGTGCATATGTTGTCGCAACAAGCTTTCAATGCATTTCTTAAAACACTTGAAGAACCACCTGCTCATGCCATATTTATTCTGGCAACCACCGAAAAGCATAAAATTATCCCAACCATTCTTTCACGTTGTCAGATTTTCGATTTTAACCGGATTAAAGTGGACGACACGGTGAATCACCTTGAAAAAATTGCAGTTAAAGAAAATGTTAGTTATGAATCTGATGCGTTAAACATCATTGCACAAAAATCAGAAGGCGGTTTGCGTGATGCGTTATCCATATTCGATATGCTGGCAAGTTTTACCGATAATAACATCACCTATAAGAAGGTTATAGAAAACCTCAATGTGCTTGATTACAATTACTTTATTAATCTTACAAATGCTTTTCTTCAGGGAAATATTGTCAACTCGCTGCTTACATTTGATCAGATACTTAAAGAAGGTTTTGATGCGCATAATTTTATTAACGGATTATCCAGTCATTTCAGGGATATTTTGGTATGTAAGGACGAACAAACCCTTGTTCTGCTTGAGGTCGGCGATTCAATTAAGCAACAATATAAAGAACAGGCATTGAAGGTACCGGCTGATTTTCTGTTCAAGGCACTGGAAATTACAAATGAATGCGATTTGTATTACAAATCAAGTAAAAATCAACGTCTGCATGTTGAACTTGCACTTCTAAAATTATGCAGTATTGTTGATGAAAAAAAAAAAGATATAACTGAAAAAAGTGCCCCCCTGCAAACAGTTCATGAAGAAGAACCGGATTTGATAAAGGAAAAACCGACGATTACTCCTCAAAAAAATCAGGAAACTGTTGAATATAAGAAAGATAATATCTCTGCTTATAAATCGCAATCATCTGTTTCAATAAAAGATGCACTAAAAAAAATTGATAAAAGCAGTTCTGAAACGGAAAATGCAGGTGAAGTAAATGGTTTGGGTACTGAGGATGAAACCAATCCTCCATTAGAAAATCAATTTACACTGGAAGATATAATGCAATTATGGTCATTCTATACCGAAAAAATTCGTGTCGAAATGCCACGGTCGTATAGTACCATGAAGACACAACTACCTGTTTTGAAGGATCAGAATATCATTGAATTAACCCTGATTAGCAAAGCACAGGCAGAGGATTTTAATCAGAGGATTAAAGCCGACCTACTTGTCTATTTAAGAGATAACCTCAAAAATAACCTGATAACTTTCGATATAGTTATACCCGAAGATTCTGCGGAAAATGGAAAAAGACCCTATACAGATGAGGAAAAGTTCAAATATATGGCAGAAAAAAATCCGCTTCTTAATAAATTGAAACAGGATTTTAACCTTGACTTTGAATAAAAACCGAAACATGGGTGTTGGAATTGAATAACTAATTTGGTTATTTTTGCAGCCTGAATTTTAATAAATAAATAATATTTATGGAAGGAAAAAAAATTACGATTGCTGATGGTATCCTGAATGTGCCAGATAATCCTGTCATCCCTTTTATTGAAGGAGACGGCACAGGACCGGACATCTGGGCAGCTTCAGTTAAAGTTTTTGATGCAGCAGTTAAAAGAGCATACAACGGAAAAAGAGAGATTATCTGGAAGGAAGTTCTGGCGGGTGAAAAATCTTTCAATAAATCAGGAGAATGGTTACCTGAAGAAACCCTAAATGTAATCAAAGAATATCTGGTAGCTATTAAAGGTCCTCTGACTACACCCGTTGGCGGTGGCATAAGATCGCTGAATGTAGCGCTTCGTCAGATACTCGATTTATATGTCTGTCTCAGACCCGTTAAGTATTATCAGGGAGTTCCTTCTCCTGTAAAGGATCCATCAAAAACAGATATGGTAATATTTCGCGAAAATTCTGAAGATATATATGCAGGAATCGAATGGATGACGGGCACACCTGAAGCAGATAAACTTAAGGATTTTCTTATGAATGAAATGAAGGTAACCAAGATAAGATTTCCTGAAACTTCATCCATTGGTATCAAACCGGTTTCGAAAGATGGAACTGACAGGCTTATCAGGGCTGCTTTATCTTATGTCATTAAACACGATATGCCATCTCTTACGCTTGTTCATAAGGGCAATATAATGAAATTTACCGAAGGCGCCTTCCGAGATTGGGGATATCAGCTTGCTATAAGTGAATTCGGGGCTAAAGAACTCGACGGTGGTCCGTGGTGTACATTTAAAAATCCTCACACCGGTAAAGAAATAATTGTGAAGGATGTAATAGCCGATGCCTTTTTGCAACAAATACTCACCCGACCCGCTGAATACTCTGTAATCGCTACCTTGAATCTGAATGGTGACTATATTTCAGATGCCCTGGCAGCTATTGTGGGGGGGATAGGTATTGCCCCGGGAGCCAATATCAATTACGAAACAGGCCACGCTGTTTTTGAAGCCACACACGGAACAGCTCCAAAATATGCCGGAAAAGATATGGTTAATCCGGGTTCGGTAATCCTTTCAGGAGTTATGATGCTGGAATATTTAGGGTGGAACGAGGCTGGGTCTTTAATTATTCAAGGATTATCTAAGGCAATTAAAGCAAAAAGGGTTACCTATGATTTTGAACGCCAGATGACAGGCGCTACCATATTAAAATGTTCAGAGTTTGGTGATGAAATTATCCGTCAGATGGACTAGCCGGTTGTTTGTGATTCTTTTAAAACTCTTTCGGTTTATTTTTGTTAATTAATAAATAACAATTTACCATGTTAAATAAAAAAATTGAAAACATTTTGAATGTACAGATTGAAAAGGAAGGATATTCATCCAATCTGTACCTTGCCATGGCATCCTGGGCCGAAGTTAGCGGATTTGCCGGTATTGCCGAATGGTTGTATGTGCAATCCGATGAAGAACGCATTCATATGCTTAAAATAATCGCATATGTGAACGAGAGAGGCGGACATGCAGTTATTCCTGCTTTTAAAGAACCACCCGAAATTCAAAAATCCGTATCAGGTATGTTTGAGGAGGTTCTCAGACACGAACAGTTTATCAGTCAATCGATAAATGATATTGTTGCCCTGTGTATCGAAGAAAAAGATTTTACCACACACAATTGGGTTCAGTGGTTTGTGAACGAGCAGATTGAAGAAGAAGCCAATGCACAGAAAATTCTTGACAAATTGGCCATGTTGGGTGAATCAAATATCTATCTTTTTGACAGAGATATTATGTCGTTGCGTGATAAAAGTACCGGCGCTGAGGCGTAAAATATTTCATATTTTACAAAAAAGAGGAGATCGATTTTATTCGATCTCCTCTTATATTTTAAGTTCAGTTTATTCTATTGGGTCAATTTATCAGCCCTATCTTTAGCTTCGCTTATAATTTTATTTGCCTTATCATCAGCTTCTTTCTCTATCTTCTTAGCTTTGTCTTCTCCTTCCTGTTTTATCTTTTTTGCTGAAATTTCTGCAGCTTTTTTTGCTATCGGATTTTTAGCATCAGCAACCAGTTTATCGGCATTGGCTGCTGATTCTTTTCTTGTTGCATCAGCCAGTTTTGCGGCTTCTTCTCTCACTTTTGCAGCTTCGGCTTCGGCATCGGCAATTATTTTTTGAGCCTGCTCATTTACAACAGCTTTGGCTTCTTCTTTCTTTTTATCCAATTCTTCAAGGGCTTTTTCCTTAACCTCTTCTTTTATGGCCTGTGCACTTTGTTTTACATTGTCTTTGAGATCAATTGAAACCTTGGGAGAAGTAAAAGTACCTCCAACTGCAACATTCATGTTAACATTCTCCGAAGGGGATATATTTAATCCTTTCGAAGCAGCATTCGCATATAGACTATTCAGGGCATCATTTGCTCCGGAACCAAGTATACTTCTGGGCATACTAATATTCATTTTATAGTTCATCGTCTCGTCAATACCCTGGTCCCCTGCAATTATGAAATCAGTTGAACCCATTTTGGTCTCAAAAGGATCAAGAAATATTCTGCCATTTTGAATTTCAAAGCTTATGTTAACATTGGTAAGAGTCATGTTATCAAATGCTTTTGTTTTAAGTGCATCTCCTATTTTTGTAAATGTACCCGATTTGATTAAGCCAATATTATTGGATGAAAAGGTTCCTTTGCCAACGATGGATTTTAAGATAGGTTCCATGTGTTCGTCAAGAAAGCTGGTATAATTCATTCCCAGCGATACTTTACCAGTGGCTGTTTTTGCAATTGGAGCAAGTTTTTCAAGGACACTGAAGGCTTTGAACGCAGAAGGAATATCAATATCGGTAGCCTGAATATTAAAATCTACCAAAGGCGATTTAATATCCTGGGTATTGTAATCTCCGTTAAGTTTTACAGAGCCTTCCAGCATATTCATAACCAAATCTTTCAGCTGTAATTTTCCGTCTTTTATAATGATAATTCCATTTGCCTTACCGATTTCCAATTTATCATAATAAATTTTTTCGATGCTAGAATTCAATCTGAAATCTATATTTTTTGGTATCTCCACCACGTTAAGAGGAACGGTATCTTCTTCTGTTGTCTCAATAGCAGAGGTATCAGACATAAATTCATTTAAATCAATTACATTCGATGTAAATAGAAAATCACCTTTAATTGTTTCATCCTTAAAAACGTATGGAATGAAATTTTCAAGCCTTCCTGTAAAAACCATATCGCTGTTTCCAATTTCTGCATCGAAACTCTTAACCTGAACATATCGGGGAGAAAATAAAATGTATGATTCGTTAATTTTAAATGCTTTCGGCATTTCAGGACTATTGAATACGAAATCTTTGATTTGCAAAATACCGTCAGCTTTAAATTTTTCATATTCTTCTTTCTCAATATAAGACATATACCCCATAAAGTCGATATCCGAATTTATCTTTCCCTGCAAGGTCATATTTTCAACAGGAACTACATCAGCAATGGTTGCCAGGTCGAGATTCGCCTTAAAAATACCATTAATATTCATATCTGTTTCAGGAGTTTTTATGTTCATCGTCAGGTCTAACGGATTTCCACCCAAATCGACATGGAATCTGTTTATGTCAATGGTGGAATTATTTGTAACCACTCCGTCATAAAATAAATTGATATCAATTTGAATATTATCTGCCGATTTTGGAAGATCGGGATATTTAAACATGGCATTTTCCACCTTCAGATTAAGAGATGCATTCGGCATAATATTTTTTTCACTGTTATAGATACCTTTAACCTCGCCTTTTAGAATCAAATTTCCTGTTGTCTTAACATCCTGATAATCCTGCATATAAATTGCGGGAACCATTGACAAGAGCGATTTGAAATCTGCCTTTTTTGTAGAAAACCTGATGTCTGTTTTGATATCTGAATCATTTGGCAACTCAACGCTTCCTTCAAATCCCAACGAAAGATCATTTAGCGATAAATCGTTCTCTTTTAAGACATAAATTGAGTTCTTCAAATCTGCATCGAGATTGGTCGTTATCACGAGAGAAGCTTTATTAATATATTTAATACCATCCATAATAAAACTTAGGGCTTCGGCATTGGAGTTTATCGAAAGTGTCGTAAAATCCTGTGCGAGATTTCCTTTCAGGATAAAATTAAAATTATCCAGGAAGGCTGCCATATTGGAACTCTCGTCGATATATTTTATAGAACCACTTCTGATTTCAAATTTTTTAAGTGATATTTTGGTAGAAAATTCCGTTTCTGTCGTATCAATTTCCTCCCCGGTTTCTTCGGTTTCCTTCATGATATTCCAGTTTGCCTTATCATCTTTAAGCACTTTTGCAAACACGGCAGGGCGGTCAATGAGTATCCCTTTAATGTTAATATTTTCCATTTTTATAGCACTGACAACATCAACACGTATCGCAAACGTTTTTAATTTCAACAAGGTATCAGATTCAAATGCTCCGGTACCGCTAATGCTAAGATCCTTTAAAATAATACTTGCATTTGGAAAATTTCGGATAAACGAAAGTTTAAGATCCGAAAATTCAACCCTCGCATTTAAATTATTATTTATTTGCTCTTTGGCTATCTTCATTATCTTACCCTTAAAGAATATTGGTGTTACAACTAATATTACCAATAATGTCAGGATAATAATTAAAAGGATTTTCAAAAATTTTTTCATTGTAGTTTTTTTTACGTTGGTTGCTTAAAATTAATAATATGTAACGGGATTTAAAACAAATAGTATATTGAAAATGTTAAATCGATCCGCTTATTTCATCAAATGAATCCATAGAATATATTTCTCACGCATGAGGTGTTGAAAACACCAAAGGCATCATTATTTTTTCTATATTTGCAGGTTAACAAAACAACCTTTTACCGGGTACAACATGTGACTTTAGATTCACAATTCTCCAAGAATACTAAACATATCGGGATATGTATATTATGGGTAATATCTTCCTGGTTATTTGCTGCTGATTGTTTTTCACAATCGGACAATTATAAATTTACACGTATCGATATAAATAATGGTCTTTCGCATAACCAGGTTAACTGTATTTTGAAAGATAGCAGGGGATTTATGTGGTTTGGCACATTATCCGGGTTGAGCCGGTATGACGGATACAATTTTAAAGTTTTCAGAAATGACTCGAAAGATACCACCTCTCTAAATGATAACTATATAACTAATTTGTTTGAAGATCATAACGGGAAATTATGGGTAGGAACCCGTGAAGGTTTTGTTATTTACAATCCTGAAAAAGAGAGTTTTGATAGAAATATATCAGGTTACCTCAAAACTTTTGGTATCCCTTCCGCTTCAATCTTAAATATTATTAGGGATGGAGATGGTAGCGAGTTGATAATTACTGCCGATTACAAATTATTCCATTATGATAACCTCACGAAGGTTACCATATGGTTGAATTCAGGCAAAGAAGATTCGTTGTATAGTGCAAATCCAAGCATTTTTGGAGCCGTTAAAGATAATTTTGGAAATATTTGGGTAATAAGCAGAACGGGAATTCTTGAATTACTGGATGGAAAAAGCTTTAGCGTATTGTACAGAGACCTTACCATCTATAACCATTTTCCTAAAGAGGATTTAGATTTCAGGTTATTTGTTGATAAGGATAACGATTTATGGATATATGCCACAAATTCTTCTCAGGGATTATACTTCTTTAATACAAGAACCAGGAAATTCCTTCACTTCATGACGGGTTCAACGGAAGGTAAGTTAAGCAGTAATATAATCAGAGGACTTGAGCAGGATGACAATGGTATTATCTGGATTGGCACGGACCACGGGGGAATAAATTTAATGAATAAAAAAGGATTCAATGTACAATATCTTTTATCAAATCCTTATGATGAGAGAAGTTTAAGTCAGAATACCATAACTACACTATATAAAGATAATGATGAAATAATCTGGGCCGGTACATTTAAAAAGGGAGTTTGTTATTACCATGAGGATGTTATAAAATTCAGACTGGTCAATCATAAGACGTCGGATCCGAACAATATCAATTACGATGATGTGAATTGTTTTAGTGAAGATGAGAGGGGAAATTTATGGATTGGTACAAATGGAGGAGGTTTACTGTATTATGATCGCAAAATAAAAGAGTTCAACTATTTCAAACACGA
Organism: uncultured Bacteroidales bacterium; assembly: GCA_963781805.1. Lineage (GTDB taxonomy): Bacteria > Bacteroidota > Bacteroidia > Bacteroidales > UBA10428 > JAFGPL01. The sequence continues at coordinate 624,862 of CAWAHF010000004.1, read as the reverse complement.
AAATTCCAATCCGAACAGTCTTAGCAACGATGTGATTGTTTGTATGTATATGGATAAGGATCAGAAACTTTGGATTGGAACCTATTTTGGAGGATTGGATTATTTTGACGGAAAAAAGTTTACCCATTTCAGACACGATCCTAATATTTCTAACAGTATTGCCGACGACCGTGTTTGGGATATTTTCGAAGATACCAATGGCAAACTCTGGATTGGGACCCTTGGAGGAGGTCTGGATGTATATGACAGGGAGAAAGGGATATTTAATCATTTCAGGTTTGGAGATACAAATTCGATTACATCCGACTATATTTCCTCAATTACCGAGGATGAGAACAAGAATATTTGGATTGGAACTGCTGTAGGATTAGATGTTTACAATGAAAAAACCAAAACATTCAGATATTATACTTCGTTTGATGGTGATCCGTCAAGTCTGAGCAATAATAATATCAATTGTGTTATGGTTGATAGCCATAAGTATATTTGGGTAGGTACCAGGGAAGGATTAAATATGTTTGATCCTAAAACTGAAAAATTCAGAGTGTTTAAACAGGAAAACGGATTACCGGATAACAGCATATTCTCTATTGTCGAAGATTTAAATCATAACCTATGGTTGGGGACTACCAATGGCCTTTCGAATTTGATAATTAATCGAAAAGCTAATGACAGCCTGTCTTTTACATTTAAGAATTACGATGAATCTGACGGGTTACAGGGAAAAGAGTTCAACAAGGGCGCCGCTTTCAGAACAAAAAAAGGGGAGCTGGTATTTGGGGGCGCGAATGGATTTAATTTGTTCTTTCCTTCTGAAATTAAAACAAATCAAAGTCAGCCTAAGATTGTCTTTACTGACCTGCAAATATTTAACAAATCGATTAAAGTGGGTGAAAAAATTAACGGGAGAATTATTCTCTCCAAATCGATTATTGAGACCAATGCCATTGTATTAAAATACCACGAAAATGTTTTCAGTATTGAATTTGCCGCTTTGGACTATTTTCAGCCTGAAAAGAATCAGTATAGTTACATGCTTGAAGGGTTTAATAGCAACTGGACGTCGATAGACGCAAATTTAAGAAAGGCGATTTATACAAATCTTAATCCAGGCGATTATGTATTTCGGGTTAAGGCATCAAACAATGATGGTGTATGGAATAATAAAGGTGTTAGTTTGAAAATCACAGTATTATCACCTTTCTGGAAAACCAAAACCGCAATGGTAATATACTTCTTTTCCATCTTAGGCTTACTGCTCTTATTAAGGTACATTATTTTGGAACGAGAAAGGATTAAACACCGGACCCAGCAGGAACGAATCGATGCACACCGTCGGCACGAGATTGATTTGTTGAAAATCAAGTTTATCACAAACATCAGTCATGAGTTTAAAACACCTCTTTCATTAATCATGTCGCCACTTGAAAAATTGTTGAAGAATTCAGCAAATCCTGAACAAAATAAACAATATACACTCATTTATCGCAATGCACGAAGATTATTAAACCTGGTAAACCAGCTCCTGGATTTCAGACGTCTTGAATTTCAGGAAATAAAGCTTAATTTGTCCTTAGGTGATATTGTTTCCTTTACCAGGGATATTTCCGATTCTTTCTCGGATCTTGCTGAGAAAAAAGAAATTGAATATAAATTTCATTCTTCAGTTCAGGAATTGAACTCCTTTTTCGATCAGGACAAGGTGGAAAAAATAGTTTTTAATCTTCTATCCAACGCTTTTAAGTTCACACCAGAGAAAGGCGGTATTGATGTATTTATTGAAGTATTAATGTCGGCTGATACCGAAATTCCTCTTAATGATTTAAATGCGGAATCGTACATTGTTATCACAGTAAAAGATACAGGAATCGGAATCCCCTATGAAAAGCAGGATAAAATTTTCGAACGGTTTTTTAGTGAAGATGGCAACAAAACACTCATGAATAAAGGTACCGGCATCGGTCTTTCCCTGGTAAATGAATTTGTGAAATCGCATAAAGGCAGAATTGAATTAAAAAGTGAACCAGGGAAAGGCAGTGCTTTCTCGGTATATTTGCCCTTAGTTCTTGAATTGCAGACTGCTGAGAAAGAGCAGGAAGCGTCGAATACGATTTCTGAAGAAACCGGTGAGTTGCAGGAAGGTGTGCTTGAAAAAACCGATATAAAAAAACCACTGATTTTACTAGTGGAAGATAATGAAGACTTCCTGTTTTACCTGAAAGACAACCTTAAAATTAATTATTCAATTATTGAGGCGTTAAACGGACTGGAAGGATGGAATCTTGCCCAGCGAAAAATTCCGGATTTGATTGTAACAGATATTATGATGCCCGAAATGGATGGTATTGAACTTTGCAAGAGGATAAAATCAGATAAAAACACTTCACATATTCCGGTAATTCTGTTAACAGGCCGCACATCCAATAAAAAGCGGGTTGAAAGTTTTGAGCTGGGCGCCGATGATTATATCACAAAACCATTTAGCTTTGAAATTCTTGAATCGCGTATCAAGAATCTCATTATGCAGAGGGAATTAATCAGAAAATCCTTCCAAAAGAAGTTTGAGCTAACACCTTCTGAAATACAAATAACCTCGCTGGATGAAAAGCTGATAAAAAAGGCTTTGCTTCTGGTTGAAAACAATATCTCCGATGCCGATTTTTCAGTCGATAAACTTAGCAGGGAGATAGGGATGAGCAGGGTTCATTTATATAAAAAACTAATTTCACTCACCGGAAAATCCCCCATTGAATTTATTCGGATCATACGGTTAAGAAGAGCTGTACAGCTACTCGAGAAAAGCCAGATGTCTGTATCCGAAATTGCATACCAGGTAGGGTTTAATAATCCGAAATATTTTACCAAGTATTTCAAATCGGAATATAAAGTGTTGCCATCGGAGTATGCTGCAAAGCATCAAAAAAAGACCGAGGGTCCAAGACCTTTTTAAGGTATTGGTTTTTGATAACTAAGGAAGTGTAAAATTTGATTTAAAATTTGCATTCATTCTGTTTTTTAACCCTTTAATAAATCATCACCAAAACCATTTAATTTTCCATCTCACTCATTTGCGGCATTTATTGAATGAATTTTTCATGAAACATTTTCATTTGAAGAATCTGTTAACATTTGAATCACTAAAATGAAAGATTTTCATCCCTATAACGAAAAGTATTATTGTAGATTTGAAACCTTGCATTTTAATTATTGAACAAAGATGTTTAACCGCCAACCAGGCGTATAAAAATTCTGATAGTGGAACTAAGCAATAGAAATTCAAGGAGACATTACAACACTATATTGGCGCTTGAACTTGTTTTATTTATCATAATTGCGGTGGCGGTAGTTTTAATAGTTACTCTTTAGTCACAAAGAAATGCAAAATAATGTAGTGACAATATTGCATGAACAAGAAAAATAAGCAGAATAAATCCAGAATTGAGTTAACAAATCAAATAGTTCTTATTAACATTTGAATCTCATTTAAAATAGTAACTTATATAATTTTGACCCATAACCCTAAAAGAAATTCATTATTTCAGCATTGGACTAAACCTATGAAGTATCTCTTATCTCTCATATTACCTTTATTATTTGCTTTTCAGGTTGAAGATGATATTGAAAAACTCAAGGACGGCCTTCTAATTCATTTACATAGTAATGAGACCAGGTTCTTGAAAATTCAGGTAATTAGTGCTGATATAATACATGTTACAGCCTTTCCGAATGATAGTGCAACGGAGCAGTCAAGTCTGATCGTTGAGCATAATAGTGAGTCTTTTCAGGATTGGACCTACTCCGAGACTGATAATATAATTACTATCTCAACTAAAAAATTGACGGCAGAAATTACACTGAAAACAGGGGCAATTGTTTTTAAAGATTCTTTGGGAATGGTAATTCTAAAAGAAAAAAAAGAAGGTGGAAAATCATATGTTCCGGAAACCATAGATAACAAAGTGTCATATTCAATTAAGCAGGTATTTGACTCTCCTGATGATGAAGCGTTTTATGGTCTTGGACAACATCAGAACAGGCAAATGAATTATAAAGGAGAGGATGTTGAACTTGCACAACATAATCTGGTGGCTGTTGTACCTTTTTTATATTCAAGCAAAAATTACGGTATTTTATGGGATAATTATTCTATTAGCCGTTTTGGAGATCCAAGAGAATTGCAGCCAATTTCGGGTTTAAATTTGTATAGAAAAGACGGTCAACCCGGAGGATTAACAGCAGAATACTATTATAAAGATAAACTCGTTCTAAGCAGAACAGAAGATACCATTGATTTCCAATACCTGGAGTCGATGCATCGCTGGCCAGACGCCCTTCCTATGCTTGATGCCAAAGTTATCTGGGAAGGTTCATTCAGTTCAGATCTGCCTGGAACACACAAATTTGCGCTTTATGCATCTGAATATTTTAAACTGTGGATTGATGGCAAGCTAATCTTCGATAAGTGGAGGCAAAACTGGAATCCCTGGTACAACAAATTCACAGTGGATATGAACAAGGGAGAGAAACATAGCATTCGTTTAGAATGGATTCCAAACGAAGGGTACCTGGCACTATTGCATCTCGACCCTTTAAAACAGGAGGAACAAAATAATTTGTCTCTGTTTTCTGAAGTTGCTAATTCAATTAATTACTATTTTATATATGGCGATAATGCTGATGATGTAATCAGCGGTTACAGGAAGCTTACAGGAAAGGCGCCGATAATGCCGGAATGGGCGCTTGGATTTTGGCAGAGCAGAGAGCGGTATAAAACACAGGATGAATTGATAGGTGTAGTCAAAGAATTTCGGAAACGTAATATTCCATTAGACAATATTATATTAGACTGGTTCTACTGGAAAGAAGATCAATGGGGTTCACACGAATTTGATCCAAAAAGATTTCCTGATCCTGATGGTATGATAGATGAATTGCACAAAAAGCTTCATACACAAATAATGATTTCAGTCTGGCCGAAATTTTACCGGGGTACAGATAATTTCGATGAAATGCAGAAAAGAGGTTTCTTATTTCAACGAAATCTTGAGCTTAACCGGAAGGATTGGGTAGGATATGTATCTACTTTTTACAATCCTTTTATTCCTGAAGCGGGTAAGCTTTTCTGGAATCAAATTAATTCTCGGCTTAACAGTAAAGGTATTGATGGTTGGTGGCTGGATGCCACAGAACCCGATATGCAATCAAATCATACCATTACCGAAAGAAAGACTATGATGAATCCGGCTTATTCTGGATCAGGAGCACAATATTTCAATGCTTTTTCTTTATTAAATTCAAAAGCAGTTTATGAAGGTTCCAGAAATGTAAATCCCGACAAAAGGGTATTTATTCTCACTCGTTCCGCGTTTGCTGGTCAGCAAAGATATGCAGCTGCTACCTGGAGTGGTGATGTGGCTTGTCGTTGGAGTGACCTTGGCGATCAAATTTCAGCAGGTCTTAATTTTAGCATATCAGGTATTCCATACTGGACACATGATATTGGCGGTTTTTCACTTGAAAAAAGATATGAAAATCCAAAAGGTCAGGATTTGGATGAATGGAGAGAATTGAATACCCGATGGTTCCAGTTTGGTTCCTTCTGTCCGATTTTCAGGGTACATGGGCAATATCCCTATCGTGAAATGTTCAATATTGCCCCTGAAAATCATCCGGCCTTTAAATCCATGTTGTACTACGATAAATTAAGACATCGGTTGATACCATATATATATACATTGGCTGGTTTAACGTATCATAACGATTATACCATTATGAGACCGTTGATAATGGATTTTCCTGAGGATAAATTGGTACGTAACATCAACGATCAATATATGTTCGGACCTTCGATTCTGGTTTGTCCTGTTCATGACTATAAAGCAAGAAGCCGGGAAGTATATTTGCCTTCAGGTTGTGGTTGGTACGATTTTTATACCGGTGCATATTTTAAAGGTGGACAGAAACTTGCTGTGGAAGCCCCGCTGGAAAAGATTCCATTGTTTATTAAAGAAGGGTCTATACTTCCTATTGGTCCTGAAATTCAATATATCGGAGAAAAATCGTATGACACCCTTAAACTCTATTTATATGCCGGCAGAGATGCGGATTTCTGTCTATATGAAGATGAAGGCATAAATTACAACTATGAAAAAGGATCTTTTTCAAATATAAATGTCAACTATCTGGATCAAACTAAAAATTTTACCATTCAAACCAGGGAAGGAGACTATCCGGGAATGTTGAAAAAAAGGGTATTCGTAGTAATTTATATTGACGAAAACAATCCCGTTGGGATAGATCAGAAATATTCTGAAAAAAATACACTAAATTATGATGGAACCAAAATATCGATATTGTTGAACTGAGATTAAAAAACTAAATTAAATGTCTAATTTTATTTAACTATTGAAAAATACTTTTAACCTTATACTACAATAACAATTTAAATGCTATGAAAAATAAATTAAAAGGGCTTGATACTTTAAGTGATAAGTCAACAAACAATATTTTTAAATTGCTGACTTTCATTTTGGTATTTGTATTTTTTGTCGGTTTTAACATCATAAATGCCCAGGAAAAACAACCGGCCGGAACAATTACAGGATTAGTTATATCGGCGGAAGATAATCAACCCATTCCCGGTGCAAATGTAATTATAAAGGGGACTCAGATTGGTACGATAACTAATGCTGATGGTAAATTTGAGATTCAGGCATCTCCCGAAGATGTTTTGCAGATATCCTTTGTAGGATATCTTAAAGAGGAAGTGCAAGTAGGGACTTCCAACAACATAAATGTAAGTTTGACTCCAGATATTGCCAAACTTGATGAAGTAGTTGTAATTGGTTATGGTGTACAGCAAAAGAAATTAGTTACAGGAGCTACCACACAAGTTAAGGGGGGTGAACTTGAAAAACGAAATTCAACAAATGCCTTACAGGCATTGCAGGGATTGGCTTCGGGCATAAATATCACATCCAAATCAGGGCAGCCGGGTGAGGATTTAAGAGTTACCATAAGAGGCGCTGGAACAATAGGAGATGCTGAACCTTTATATGTAGTTGATGGTGTTGTCACAGGTGATATTAAATATTTGAATAATTCAGATATTGAATCTATCGATGTGTTGAAAGATGCTGCATCGGCTGCTATTTATGGTTCACGTGCTGCTAACGGAGTGGTTCTGATCACAACCAAACAAGGTAAAGCAGGAAAAACAGAAATAAGCTTTGATGCATATTATGGTATACAAAATGTTGCCAAAAAAGCTGAGATGCTCAATACCAAACAGTATGCTGTAATTATGAATGAGCAGGAATTGAATTCAGGGGGAAGTACCAATTCACTCCCTTTTGATCTAAACAACCTGCCTGCTTATACAAGCAGTGGTGTGGCAAACACTAATTGGATGGACGAAATGTTTGTCAAGAATGCCGTGACCCAAAATTATGATATTGGGGCCACTGGTGGCAATGATCAGGGTATATATTCATTTTCCCTTTCTTATACAGGACAGGAAGGGATTGTTGGAGGTCCTTCCCTCTCTAATTATGATCGTTATAATGGAAGATTCAATTCGGAAAAAAACCTGTATAAAGGAAATTTAAAGGTCGGTCAGCACTTAATATATTCTTATGTTCAAAAAAATGGGATTCAGGTGGGCAATCAATATAGTAATTCTTTAAGAAGTGCGTTTAATGCGAGTCCTCTTTTACCTATGTATGATAATTATGGCAACTTTTTTAACACTGCAAATAATACTATTTTGGATCAGTTTGGAGAAACTTATTGGTATGACGCCGAGGCAAATCCCTATGCAAGTATGAAAATCAATAACCAGAATCTTACCATCGAACGAAAAATCGTAGGAGATGTTTATGCCGAAATTAAATTCTTTAAAACTTTCAGATTTCGTACTTCATTTGGTATTGATAATTTAAATAAACAGTATCACTCCTATAAGCCAATATATGAATTGTCAATATACGACCTGTCTCCTGCTTCTAAAATCAGACAATCCATGGAACAGGGCTTTAAGTTGGTTACCAATAATATATTAACATATGATTTATTCATTGGTCAACACACAATAAATGCAATGCTTGGTCAATCGGCCGAATCATCAACCGGAACCAGAATACAAGGAGATAATAGCGATGCGGTATTTAATGATCTTAAACATGCATACCTTGATAATGCAACGAATCAGACATATCCCAACTTAAATAATCAAGGATCGCCTTATGATGAAATAAAGCTGCTTTCATATTTTGGGCGTGTGCAATATAACTATAATGAAACATATCTTTTAAATATGACATTGCGTGCTGATGGCTCTTCTAGATTTGCTCCATCCAATCGCTGGGGTTATTTCCCCTCGATATCAGCAGGGTGGGTAATCTCAAAGGAATCATTTATGCAAACCACCGGTTCAATTATTAATTTTCTGAAACTAAGAGCCAGTTGGGGACAGAACGGGAATGATAAGATCCCTGCATTTCGATACCTGGCTCCTATATCTTTTAATTATGCAACTTATAACTTTGGTGATGTGGAAGGTGCAAACACACCAGGTGCTTATCCCAGAAGATTGGGAAATGAAAAATTAAAATGGGAAACATCAGAACAAACTGATTTGGGTTTTGATGCCTACCTGCTTAACAACAATCTTTCTGTAACATTTGACTGGTACAAGAAAATTACAAAGGATTGGCTGATTCAAGCCCCGGTATTGTCCACCGCGGGCGCAGAAGCTCCCTTCGTAAATGGAGGTGATGTGAAAAATACAGGTATGGAATTGGCATTAAATTATTACAAATATAGCGGCGAATTTAAATATTCAATAGGTATAAATGGTTCCTATAACAAAAATGTAGTCCTGGATATTCCTAATGAAGATGGAATCATTCATGGAGCTACTAATTCTTTATTCGCAAATTCCGGTGAATTTTACCGTGCAGAAACTGGTCATCCGATCGGGTATTTCTGGGGTTATGAAATGGATGGATTGTTTCAGACTACCTCTGATGTAACTAATCATACCAGCGTTGTTGACGGAACTCCTGTTATAATCCAACCTAATGCGGTACCTGGTGATATAAGATATGTTGACCAGAATGGTGATGGAAGACTAAATGATGATGACAAAATAGAATTAGGAGATCCTAATCCGGACTTCCTGTTTGGTTTATCTGCATCTTTCGAATATAAAGGATTTGATTTCTCTTTAATTGCCTCCGGAGTAGCTGGAAACCAGATTGTTCAATCCTATCGCAATCAGGACAAATACAACAATTATACCACAGCCATTCTTGACCGTTGGAATGGGCGTGGTACTTCTAACGAAATTCCCAGGGTTACAAATGCAAATATTAATTATAAGTACTTCTCCAAAGTATTTATACAAAATGGCGATTACCTTCGTATTGCTAATGTTACACTAGGATATGACATTACCAGGGTTCTAAAATTAGGCCCTGTTGGTCAATTCAGGATATATGCGTCTGTGCAAAATCTTTATACATTTACTAAATACGATGGGATGGATCCGGAGGTTGGATTTGGTCTTGACAATGGGGACATGGATAAATTCTCAAAAGGTATTGATTTAGGTTATTATCCAAGTCCTCGAATTGTATTGTTTGGTATTAACGTTAAATTCTAAAACTTAACCAAAATGAAAATGAAAAATATATTTATTTATATAGGACTGGGAATATTAACTGTGCTATCAAATTCATGCAGCAAAGATTTCCTGGATGCAGAACCTATAACTCTTATTACTGATATCAATTATTATACTACACCAGATGAAGCGGAAGTGGCTTTGGTTGGTTGCTACGATGGATTGCAATTAATAATGTCAGATGGTACAGCAATGACATTGGCTGCAGATGTGATGTCAGACTTTTGCTTTGGAGGAACAGGCACAAATGATGGTGAGGGCTGGCCCATGATGGATGAATATGATAAAACAGTATCGCCTGGTGACATGAATATGTTTGAAAAAAACTGGGAAAATTATTATAAAGGTATTAATCGATGTAATACCTTAATAATGAAGATGGACCAGATTGATTGGACAGGTAATGAAGATCAAAAGAAAATAATAGAAGGCGAAACCCGGTTTTTACGTGCTTTTTTCTATTTCGATTTGGTTCGTATGTTTGAACGTGTTCCATTACTCACGAAACCAACTTCAGATAATATTCCTCAGGCGGATCCTGATGATACTTACAAACTTATTACACAGGACCTTTTATTCGCCATCGAAAATTGCAAGGCGGTAAAATATGCCAGTATGCCAAAATCGGAATTCGGACATGCCACAAAATGGGCTGCCGAGGCTCTTTTAGCCCGTGTTTATTTGTACTATACCGGTTATTATGGTCAGAGCAACCTTGTAAATGAAGTAACACAAGCTGATGCATTGGCTAATCTTGAGGATATAATATCAAACAGCGGACATGCTCTGGTTGACACCTTTTATTACTTATGGCCGGCAGCTTCCACATACAAAGCAGCAATTGATGGCAGACCTATTAGTGATAACCGCTATGTAGGGGAAACAAATAGTGAAGTTGTATTTTCCATAAAATACACTTACACAAGCGCCTATCCTACCGGACCTGGCGAACCTATGAATGTAGACGGAGCTCACTGGATAGTTATGAACGGGTTACGAAAACAAAGTGAACCAAAATACGGGTATGGCAGTGGCTGGGGCGCTTGTACGGTTGTTCCTGAATTTTATGCCAACTGGGATCCAAATGATCAGCGCCGTGATGCCTCAATTATGGGCATTGTAGAAGAAAATGTTGATTATCCGGCAGCAAAAACCAAGGATGTAAAAGAATATTCCGGTTATTTTACCAAAAAGTATACGCCAACCTGTGATGAAAACGGACAAAGTATTGCCGTTGAAAAATATGGAGCCGGTGATTTCATGATCGGACAATTCCAGGATTATTTTAGTATTCGATATGCAGATGTATTACTTATGGCAGCTGAATTGGGAAGCCCAAATGCTTTGGATTATGTCAATCAGGTGCATACCCGTGCTGGATTGGATTCATTAACTTCGGTGGATAGGGATATAATCTTCAACGAGCGTAAATATGAATTTGCATTTGAAGGCATTCGCTATTGGGACCTTCTTCGCTATGATCATACGCTGGATTATGCCGCCAATGCAGTAACTTATACAGGAACCCTCACCACTGGCAATGTTGAATTTGTGAAAACTATAGATGGCAATAAACTAAAACTTACAAAAGGCTTATTTCAAATTCCATATAATCAAATTACTCTTTCAAACGGCGTTTTGGTTCAAAATGCCGGATGGGATTAGATAAATTTATAACTTAAAATCATACATGATTAAATTTTTTTTATTAACCTTTAATTCTTTATACTATGAAAAAAATGAAATTGAGACTATTACTTGCTATTTTTAGCGCAGTACTTATTGCTTTCTCTTCGTGTAAGAAAGACGACAACGGAGGGGAAGTTTCCAAAATTCCTATGCTGGATAAGGATTTCTCTTATTTAGTTACTGATAATGATGTTGCATTTTCTACTTCCCTCATCGGAACGGTTTTCTTTACTGATCTTACTTCAGCAACTGAGTATACTGCTGTTGACGGAGCGGTAACAGTAAATCTTCCGATTGCTGGTACCTATCCGTTTATTTGCACTCACGTTATTGAAGGCATAAACTATGTATCAGACACATTTAATGTTTCTATTTTAGTAAGTGACCTGACGTATTTAGATAGTGGTCCATGGTTGTATTTAACTGGTGGACATACCGGTCAGGCTGCCAATCCTAAAACATGGAGGATGGATATGAACGCTGATGGAAAATGTGTTTATTTTGCTGGTCCGTTATACTATAGCGGCTATTCTGATGGTGATAACAGATCAGAAGAGTGGGCTTACTGGGCATGGGATGTATTACCGTCACAACTCCCCTATACTTTAAATGGAGTAGAAATGACTTCCTTCTTCAACTGGGAACCTGACTACCCGGGCAATACATGGATCATGGCCCCCGGAGATTATGGGACAATTACATTTGATGGCGTTAATAAAACTGTTACCACCAATATATTTGGAGAGACTAAAAATGGTACCTTTAATCTCAATCCGGAGACCTTTAAATTGACCGTAAATGGAGTTATTCTTCCCATTGATTCTTCTCGGTTGAATGACCATGGCGGACAGTATGCAGAGAATGATCTTCATAACGTAAGAATTTTTTCACTTTCTGATTCAGCAATGCAAATTGGAATTAAACGTTCTACCGAAGCTGGAGCTGCATCTCAATGGGTAAATGTTTATAACTTTGTTTGTGCGGACTATACTTATGCAGTACCGGAAGAATTTACTTATACGGAACCTGTTAAAACATCTTTTGCAGCGGCTGATTTGGTTGGAACATGGGTATATGATTCAGTTGCACAGGATTGGATTGGATGGACTAAAGTTGGAGATCAGGGAACCTCATCTGAATCTATAAGACTTAACTCATGGTCAACAAGATCTGAAATGATAACAACCTTAACTAGTTGGGGTGGAAAGGCAGATTCAATATTCACTGCAAACGATCCCAAAGAATACGTATTCAATAATGATGGTACTTGTACTTTGGCAGGTGTTGCTAATACATACACAGTAGCCAACGGAGTAATTACATTTGGTACAGCTCTTACTGATGAAATAAACGTTGTATTCTTTGCACTTACGGGAACAGATGTCAAAGTTCTTGATGTGAAACTTGATAATAGTGGTGCTGCATATACCTATGATGGTATCTGGATTGGTCAGAAAAATGGAGACAAGAATGAGTCAATGTCAGTTCATTTGATCAAAAAACCATAAAGAATAATTATAGTTTATTAAAAAGGCTGTCTATTCAGGACAGCCTTTTTTTATGAATTAGCGACATATTCCAGGAATATTTCAAAATACATTCTCCTCAGCTTGGTTTAACTACGCTGTATTTTTAATATAGTGTTTACTGAGTATAGTTATAGTTTCAGCCCAGAATAAAAACCTTAATTGTCAAATATTCCAACTAAATAGTGTTACAAAAATACTGATACAATAATTAATGTAAATTTTGATTGAAAAGAAATGGTAGATTAATTCTACTTTGACACATTAAAAAAATCAACCTGTTTTTACCCTTAATCCCTGAAGGGAACAGGTTGATTTTTCTGTATTCTCCCTTCAGGGTCAGGGGTAAAAAATGCAGAAAAATCATACTTTTTAACCAATCTGTCAAAGTAGAATTAATTAATAATGTTTTCTAATTTTCATTTGAGAAAATATTTGGATAAATGAGTAAGGCTTTTGTTAATTATAGTAATCATATGTAATAAGCGAAACAAACATTTAATTCAATTGAAGTAGAAATTAATTTCAAAACAACGTAAATATTTAAAAATGTATTACATATAAACAATTATAAGTATAGAGATAATAACAAATTTATAATTTTATTAACAAAAAAGCACTAACTTTTTATCATATCCCACCAGGATTATATGCCGGTTTTGCAAAAAAAATTACGATTTTTGCATTTGGAATTGTATATGAATATTTCTATTGTAAGCGCAAAAATATCAGATTGAAGAATCACATAGAACTAAAATTATGAAAATGTCAGTTAAAATATTATATATATTTCTTTCCCTTTTGATTTTTAGCTGTAAAAAAGATGAAGTAAATACACTGCTAGTATCGAAGGAAAAAATTGAAATTCCTGCTGAAGGAGGTAATACAACTTTTACCATTGAAACAGACGCTGGATTATGGAGTATTGAAAACCCGGCTTCGGATTGGATAAAAATACCAATAACTTCAGGGACTAATGATCAAGCATTGATTTCTGTAAGCGTTGATTCAAGAACACTTACTCCACGTACCGATACGCTCATAGTTACAGCTGGCAATGCAAAACCATTTTATGTCATTGTATCACAAGTTTCATCGGAATATTTATATGATTTAAGCACAAACCGAAGTTATGCCGAATTTGCATTCGTTTCCGGCTCTGTAACAATGAATATTACTTCCGGTGCACCTGAATGGACACTAATATGTGATGCGGATTGGGTACAGCTAAGTCAATCCAGCGGTGCTGAGGGGGCATTTACTGTTAGCATTAGTGTTTCCTTTAATCATGAAACAACAGAACGTTCAACAACTATTGTATTAAGTGGCAATGGTACACCAGCATATGAAATTCCTGTTAAACAAAAAGGCACTTATCCAAGCTATAATACTGATCCAATTGATCCTGATATGACAGGTATGAATAGCACTGCTGTTGAAATAGCTGCTAATATTAAATTAGGCTATAATATCGGAAATACACTTGAAGCAATGGGGAGTGAAACCAGTTGGGGAAATCCTAAAATTACCGAGTCGTTTATTCAGTTAGTGAAACAATCCGGTTTTAATGCTATACGTCTGCCATGTTCATGGAATCAATACGCTGACCAAAATACGGCTAAAATAAAAGATGAATGGCTAAACAGGGTGAAAGAAGTAGTACAATACTGCGATAATAACGACATGTATGTTATACTTAATATTCATTGGGATGGGGGTTGGCTTGAACAAAATTGTGTACCTTCTGCAAAGGATGGAGTTAATGCAAAACAAAGAGCCTTTTGGGAACAAATTGCCACGAAACTTAGAGATTTCGATGAGCATCTTATGTTTGCAAGTGCAAACGAACCAAATGTGAAAGATGATACTCAAATGGGAGTGTTGATGTCGTACCATCAAACCTTTGTTAATGCAGTTCGATCAACCGGAGGGAAAAACACATACAGGGTTTTGATAGTTCAGGGACCGACTACCGATATTGAAACAACAAATAAATTTATGAAACAGATGCCTACTGATTATATAGCAAATCGTCTGATGGCCGAAATTCATTACTATACACCTTACCAATTCTGTTTGATGACTCAGGATGCAAACTGGGGAAAAATGTTTTATTACTGGGGAGAAGGTTATCACTCAACAACTGATTTAGAACGTAATGCAAACTGGGGTGAAGAATCAACACTGATTGAATTTATGGGGCTTATGAAATCTCAATTTGTAGACAATGGAATACCGGTTATCCTGGGAGAGTTTGCGGTCGTTCGACGTTCATCTCTTACCGGAGAGAACCTTGATTTGCATTTGGCATCCAGAGCTTACTATCTGAAATATTTGACCAAACAGGCAAAATCCAATGGACTACTTCCTTTCTATTGGGATGCTGGTAATATGGGGGAAAATGCTTCTGCGCTTTTCAACAGACTTAATAATACGGTTTATGACCAGCAGGCATTAAATGCCTTAATTGAAGGGAGTCAATAAATATTTTTGTAGTTGTGACAAAATATAATAATAAGTCGTAAAATTTTGTTTGTTAATTAGTTAGTTAGATTAATACCAAAATACAATTTAACCTCTTTACAACGTAGTATTCACAACACTTTATATCTTTTTATAGCATATGCAGCAAATATTATAAGTAAAGCGAATGTACCTGAATGCCATCGGACAGGATGACTGGTAATGTATTTCAGCATACCTTCATATATTTATATTAATTATCCTACTGGTTTGTAGAACTTTATATAAAAATATTTGCAAATAGGGTTTCTATATATAATACAATTGTTAAACCTAAAAACATTAATTGAAGCCTATGAAAAACAACTAGCTGACAAAAAATGGAAAAAATCAATAAATAATCATTATATTTTGTATTAATTAACAAATTATAACCATAAAAAAAGGCTGCCCTTTTGAGATATCTATTTTTTATCAAAATCAAAAAATTGAATAAATTTTCCATTTAATAATGAAATAAATTCTTCTGTACAAATTGATCAATCTATCTCAACAGTAATAAAGTATAAACGACTATACAATTAAAATTTATTAAGATATTTTTTTTAATTGCATTTTCAAATTGTCGGTTCAAGTTCTTAATGCTACCTTGTCGTGAATATTATTAATTAAATAGCTTATGAAATACTATCATTATTTAATTTTAATTGTTGTTTTTACATCATGTAAGAACAGCACAATAATACAAAGTCCGGATAAAAGCATATCAGTCACATTTGAGCTCAACAGCACAAAAACTCCAGTCTATACTGTATCTAAAAACAATAAAATTATTCTTGAGCCCTCTTCTTTGGGTATAATAAGGGAAGATGGTGACTTCTCAAAGAATTTGAAAATCATAAAAGAAAGTAATGTTCTGAAGGTTTCTGATAGTTATATACTGCTTACTTCAAAAAGAAAACAAGATAATTATGTTGCGAACAGACGTTCAATTTTTCTCGAAAATAATAAAAATCAGCAAATCGAAATAATTTTCCAGGTTTCGAATGATGGCGTCGCCTTCTGCTATCGGTTCAACGAAAAATCAGATGACATTAAACATATCACCGAAGAAAAAACCTCATTCAATTTTCCGGAGGATGCCAAAGCATGGCTTCATCCCCAGGCTAATGCCCGGACGGGGTGGTGCAATGTTGAACCTTGTTATGAAATGCACTATCATCAGGGAATTAATGTTGGAACTCCTGCCCCTTTTGTTGCCGGTTGGTCGTTTCCTTCATTGTTTCAATCAAATGGAGTGTGGGTATTAATCACAGAATCGGGTCTGGAACCAAATTACTGTGGTTCAAGACTTAGTTCTCAATCACCTGATGGGGAATATTTTATTACCTTTCCCCAGGAACCTGAACGCACATCTCCATCTGCTGCACTTAAACCACAATCAACGCTTCCCTGGCAAACTCCCTGGAGGGTGATTGTATTGGGTAATCTGAATCAGATTGTGGAAACCACACTTGTAACAGACCTGGCACAACCCTGTGCTATTAAAGATACTGAGTTCATCAAACCGGGCAAAGCTTCATGGAGTTGGGCATTGCTTAAAGATGCCTCAGTGGTATATGATGTTCAGAAAAAATTTATTGATTTGGCTTCAGAAATGGGATGGGAGTATTGCCTGATTGATGTGGAATGGGATAAAAAAATCGGGTACGAAAAGATTCAGGATTTGATAAATTATGCCGCTACAAAAAAAGTAGGTATCATTCTGTGGTACAATTCATCTGGTTCCTGGAATACCACCACCTATTCTCCTAAAAACATGATGTTTGATCCTGAGATTCGGCGTAAAGAATTTGATAGGATTAGTAAAATGGGAGTTAAAGGCGTTAAGGTTGATTTTTGGGGAGGTGATGGACAGTCAATGATTAAGTATTATTATGATTTATTGAAGGATGCTGCCGATTATAAACTTCTGGTTAATTGTCATGGGGCAACGGTACCTAGAGGATGGGACAGGACCTATCCAAACCTGGTCTCCATGGAAGCAGTGAAAGGATTTGAATACATTACATTTGAACAAAGAAATGCTGATAGCGCAGCAACTCACTGTGCGATGTTGCCTTTTACCCGTAATGTAGTGGGTTCAATGGATTTTACACCAATGTGTTTTTCCGAAATTCCCGGTATTCACAGAAAAACCAGCAATGCATTTGAACTGGCACTATCGGTATTGTTTCAATCAGGTATTCAACACTATGCGGCAATTCCCGAAGGAATTCATTTACAACCCGACTATGTCATTGACTTTCTCAAAAGCATTCCTGACAGCTGGGATGATATTAAATTAATTGACGGATATCCTGCAAAATATGTGGTACTTGCAAGAAAATCTGTCGATGGATGGTTTGTTGCCGGGATTAATAGTGAGAAGATAATTAAGACATTTGAACTCGATTTGTCTTCACTAAAAACTATAAATAAGGGTTTGCTTATAACAGATGGCGAGAATAACCGGAGTTTCAGTAACAAAGAGATTGAATTGATCGATGGGAAATTAAAAATCAATATGAATCCGTCAGGTGGGTTTGTATTATTTCTGAAACAATCATCTGAAAATTGAACATGATCTTATGTCTACTGCTCCGCAAAACTCAATATTCAGGAAAATATTAACAAGTAAATAATTGGTCACTAAGAAAACAATTCTCAACTACTAAAAACCTAAAATCCTATACTATGAAATGGAATAAAAATACTCAACAGTTGGTTATTCTGATAGCATTAATAATGGGAGCATGCAATCCCAAAGAACCAAGACAAATTCTTAGTTTTAATGAGAACTGGAAATTTCATCTTGGAGATATTGAAAATGCCATGTCTCCGCAATTTGAAGATTCTTCCTGGCGAAATCTCAGTGTGCCTCACGATTGGAGTATTGAAGGCGAATTTAGCGTTGATAATCCTGCAACTCCCGGTGGAGGAGCGCTTCCGGGAGGAAAAGGCTGGTATCGTAAAACTTTTTATGTGAGTGATGTGGATTCCGGCAAGGTATTTTTTATCGATTTTGACGGAGTGTATTGTAACAGTGAAGTCTGGATAAATGGTCAATACCTGGGCAAACGACCTTATGGGTATAGTTCTTTCAGATATGATCTTACCAGGTATTTAAAATTTAACAACGAAAAAAATATACTGGCGGTGAAAGTGGATAATTCCCTCCAACCAAATTCACGTTGGTACTCTGGTTCAGGTATTTATCGGAATGTCTGGCTCGTAATTACAAATAAGATTCATATAGATCATTGGGGAACCTATATAACAACACCGGAAATTTCAGAGCAGGAAGCCGGGGTTAAATTGGAGTTAACATTCAATAATAATACATCAACGGATAAATCCGTGCTGTTGAAAACTCAGATACTAAATAAAGAAGGCAGGATAGTTGCGAGGATAAGTTCAAAAGAAACTTTTGAAAACAACAAGAACACAAAAATAATACAGGAACTGAAAATAGTTCATCCTCATTTGTGGTCAATTGACGATCCATATCTTTACCAGGCAGTTACTGAAATTAAATATGATGGAAAAACTAAAGATAAATATACTACTGGTTTTGGAGTAAGATATTTCACGTTCGATACAGCAAAGGGCTTTTTTCTTAATGGAAAACATTTAAAAATTAATGGTGTATGCAACCATCACGATTTAGGATGCCTGGGCGCTGCTATTAACTACCGTGCAATAGAACGACAACTTGAAATGTTAAAAGAAATGGGATGCAATGGCATTCGTACTTCACATAATCCTCCGGCTCCCGAATTACTCGATTTATGCGACAAGATGGGATTTATTGTAATGGATGAAGCCTTTGATATGTGGAAAATTAAAAAGACAGAATATGATTATCATCTCTATTATGATAAATGGCACAAACAGGATTTGCAGGATATGATTCGCAGAGACAGGAATCATCCATCCGTATTTATCTGGAGTATTGGAAATGAAATCATTGAGCAATGGGATACAAGTGGCACCCAAATGGCCATTGAACTGGCTTCTTTGGTAAGAGATATTGATACCACACGTCCGATAACATCTGCATGTAACGACCCCAACCCTTGGAACAATATCATCAAATCCGGAGCCCTGGATTTAATTGGTTACAATTATCATCACGAAATGTATAAAGATTTTCCTGCAACATATCCAGGGGAGAAATTTATCGGTACAGAAACTGTATCCGGTTTGGCAACCAGAGGTTCTTACGATATGCCCTCCGATTCAATCAGGAGGTGGCCTGCCAGATGGGATATTCCATTGACAACCGGTAATTCGGACTTTACCTGTTCTTCATATGACAATTGCTGTGCACCATGGGGTTCAACACACGAAGAAACTTGGCAGGTAATGAGAAAATACGATTTTCTGTCAGGAATGTATATCTGGACCGGATGGGATTACCTGGGAGAACCAACTCCATATTCATGGCCTGCCCGTAGTTCTTATTTTGGAATTATCGATCTTGCGGGTTTTCCCAAAGACATTTACTATTTCTATCAAAGCGAATGGACAAATAAACCAGTATTACATATTTTTCCCCATTGGGACTTATCTGAGCTTCATACAGGGCAGAATATGGGTGATAGCATTGATGTGTGGGCATATACAAATTTCTCTGAAGTTGAATTATTTCTTAACGATCTGTCACTCGGTAAAAAGACTAAATCAAGTGAAGATTTGCATCTGAGGTGGAGAGTAGCTTATACACCCGGGACGCTCAAGGCCGTCGCGCATGATTCGGTTTTTGGAGAGGAAGAAGCCATTGTTAAAACTGCAGGCGCACCTTATGCTTTAGTTCTGGAACCTGATCGGGATATCATCAGGGCAGACGGCAAAGATTTATCATTTGTAACTGTGAAGATTGTTGATGAGAAGGGTACTCTTGTTCCCGGAGCAGAAAATTTGGTAAATTTTTCAATTTCCGGAGAGGGATTTATTGCAGGAGTGGATAACGGGAGTGAAATTAGTCATGAACCCTTTAAAGCAAATTACAGGAAAGCTTACCACGGATTGTGCCTTGTTGTTATACAATCGTCGGGGAAAGTTGGTGACATTAGTTTAAAAGCAGCCTCCCAGGGATTAAAAGATGCAGGTATTAATATCATCGTATCAAAAGAATAAATTTAATAAAAACATCCTGTTAGCATTTGCCAACAGGATGTTTTTTGTTCTTTTTGGATTATGTTGATTGAAATCTACCAGGTATCAGTCCTGAATGGAACTGCCGGTAACCCTTCCTGGTTATATAAATCAACATCATCAGGATTGTTTGCCCAGGCATAACGTATGGCAACAATATCTTTGCCATCCGGAGAATAAACTGTAATTGTATTGTTACTGGTTATTTCAGCCCTGGCATATTGAAACGTTTTGTTTTCACCTGCAACTGCAAAAGCATTTATATAACCGTATTTGTTCCGGACAATCAGACCTGAACCAATATTATCAAAAGTTATAATGGCTTTGTTTTTAAAATATACCACCGACTTAAAAACTGGTCCTGAATATACTACATCCTTGCCATAAGCTATTTTCAAGGCGTTCAGCTCAAGTCTTTTTCCTACATCGAACTTGTTTCTCGGATGAATATCTTTGCCGTCACCAATATCAATGATACAAGCCATTCCAACATTAGGTAGTGAAGTGGTAGCTGCTGTTTGGGATTCTCTGAGATACGCCCAGGGTTCATCCTTTGGTTTTTCGGCAGGTTCCATATAATTTGCTAATTGAACAAAAATAAATGGAAAATCACCTTCGCTCCAGTTTTTTCGCCAGTCATTTATCATGATCGGAAAAAGTTCACGATACCGGACAGCATCTGTTTTGTTATCCGCATTTGCTTCTCCCTGGTACCATATAGCTCCTTTAATTCCATAAGGAATAAGCGGATTTATCATGGCATTAAATAACAATGTTGGATAATCATTAGGACCAATTAGATTTGAAGTCGGATCCTGTGGATTGCGCGGTAATTCCAAATCTTCTTTCATATATTTCCAGGTACCTGCCAGCGAAATTTCAG
The DNA here is from genome assembly GCA_963781805.1 of uncultured Bacteroidales bacterium. GTDB lineage: Bacteria > Bacteroidota > Bacteroidia > Bacteroidales > UBA10428 > JAFGPL01. The sequence continues at coordinate 603,417 of CAWAHF010000004.1, read as the reverse complement.
ATTTACCATCTGTAATTTTCATTTCTGATTCCTTTCCGTAAATCCCTCCGGCTCCGACATAATCTTCTACTCTGACCACGATAGAGTTCTTTCCCGTATGCAATAGGTTTTCAGGAATTTTATATTCACGAAGCTTAGTATATTGCATATATGTCTGACCCACAATTGTTTCATTAATCCAGGAAATATCAGAATCATCTATTTTGCCAATCAGCAGGGTGGCATTTTTTAAATCAAAATTTTCAGGAATGATGAAACTTTTTCGAAACCAGACAATTCCGTCAAATACACCAATGCCGGCATCCTCCCATAATCCCGGAAGGGTAATTTCTTTCCAGTTTGTATCCTTAAAATCTGGGTTGGTATAGGGGTGGGGGACTCCGTTTTTACCCAACGCCATAGCGATTGCCTCATCATATTTAACAGCCTTAGCCTGCTCCTGTTTTTTCAACTCTTCAATATCAACATTTTTTATTTTGGCATACCAGTCTCTCAGATAGTCGTTGGTTTTGCAAGCCGCAGCGCTAGTCCAGGGTTCTACTCGTGTTCCTCCCCAATTTGTATTGATGAGGCCGATGGGCACGTCCAAATCTTCCTGTAGGAATTTGCCAACGTAGTAACCCACAGCTGAAAAATCATGTACATTTTCCGGATTACATTCTACCCATCCGTCTCCTCCAAAATCTTTTAACGGACTAAGCGATACCACTTTGGGAACTGTAATTAATCTGATATTTTTATTAGCGGCTTTTTTAACTTCATTTGCACCATGAATGGTATTCCAAAGTGGCCATTCCATATTTGACTGACCGGAACAAATCCATACATCTCCGATAAGTACATTGCTCAGCACTAATTCATTTTTTCCCTTAATGGTTAGCGTAAACGGACCGCCTGACGGCTCAGGTTTAAGATTGATCATCCATTCGCCATTTTTTGCAACCGATGTATTTGCTTTTTGGTTTTTAAACGTTATGGATATTTTCTCACCCGCATCGCCCCATCCCCAAACAGGAATTTCAAGATTACGCTGAATAACCATGTTATTTGAAAAAACCTTGGGTAATGTGATGTTTGCACTGACCAGAATACATGTTGAAGTAATTAACAAAAATGATAAACAGTGTTTAATTTTCATTTTGAACAGGTTTATTTATAAATTATCAAATAGTTGAATATTCTTTCAGGTACCATGAAATGGTATAATCAGGAAATAAAATTAATAAAATTATTGAGAGAGATATTGATAAAAAAGTATCAAATTAATCTTTATAGGTAATCCAAAATTTTTCCACTTATTTGTTTCAGTGAAACTTCGGCAAGTTTTGTCTGATATTTGACAGAAATAAGTCTCTCTTCGGCATCAAGCAGACTTTTTTGAACCTCTCTTAGCTCAAGCCCTGCCAAACTTCCCAGCTTATATCGTTCGAGGGCAATTTCCAGATTTTCACGTGCTACTTCTAGATTTTGCTCTTCAAGCCTGAGCAGGTGCAGATTATTCTGGTAGGCGTAATAAATGGTCAACAAATCGGCCTTAACTTCCTGTTCCACTTCTTTGTATTGAATATTTTTATTCTCGGTTTCGATACGTGCGTTTTTCATTTCCCTGTTTCTGTTAAGACCATCGAAAATATTAAATCCAAGTGTTAGCCCATAGTTCAGGGCATACGAATGCTGATTGCTAATGTCACCGGTTTCCCACTTATTGTAAGTATATCCATAACCGGACGAAAAGGTAAGATATGGGTAGGCGCGCGATCTGATAATTTTGTAATCCAATTCAGAAATAACCTGATTTTTTGATGCAATTTGAATTGATGTATTTTTACTTAGCGTTAAACCCAAAAGTTCATCGTATTGTAGATTTTCTTCAATATGAATTAGGGTATCTTTTAAAATAATATTGTCACCCGGATCATCAGAGGACATTAATTGATTCAACCTGATTTGAGAGCTTCGAAGCACTTCATTTTGACGCGCTAATCTTGAACTGTCGGCATTAAGGTAAACCAGTGATTGCAATAATTCAAGCTTTGAAGCGCCTCCCAGCAAATAACGCTGTTCGTCAATGCGAACACGTTCGCGTGACAATGAAACAGCGTAAGCCAGGTTATCATAAAGAATAAGTTGCTGGATATAAAAATTATATTCCGAAACAATTTTAGCAACCAGGTTTTCAATGGCCATTTGGGAATTCAATCCACCCAATTCACTCTGTTTACCCAGCTTCTGATAGGTGTTTTTTACCTTGAATCCATTAAAAAGGTTGATATTCAAATCAATTTCTGTTGATCCAAGATAATTATTGATCCCATTCGAGGTTATTTCATCTCCATTAGATAAATTCTGACGGGTTGTATTTAAGTTGCCACTAAATTGATTTGTTGCAGCAACCGTCGGCAACATACCCGCATTCCCGGGTGTAAAATTGTTAGTTGCAATTTTTTCCTGATTTCGCTCCACCTGTAAAGAAAAATTTCGTTCAAGCCCGAGCTTAACACAGCGACTAAGATCATACACTTCCTGGCAAGTTGCATCCTTCAGAAAAAAAATAAAAAAAATCAGAAATACGATAAAATTAAATTTTCCCTGTAGTTTCATCTTTATGTGGAATATCTGATTCATTAATAATATGCTTTGACTCACTGGAAATTAAAAGATAAATAGCTGGTACAACATACAACGTTAGAAGTGTAGACAACAACAGTCCACCGACTACAGCAACCCCCATTGCCACGCGGCTTTGAGCGCCTTCTCCCCATCCTAATGCAAGAGGCAAAACACCAAGTATAGTTGAAAGGCTGGTCATTAAGATAGGTCTGAATCTTGCTGCTGCTGCGTATCGGATGGCATCAGGTTTACTCAGTCCGGCTTCTTTTCGCTGATTGGCAAATTCAACAATCAGGATTCCATTTTTGGAGACCAGACCTATCAACATGATAATACCAATCTGGCTGAAGATATTCATGGTAACATTGAAATACCACATGAACAGGAGCGCTCCGGTAAGGGCCAGGGGTACTGTCATCATCACAATTAAGGGATCTTTAAAACTCTCAAACTGAGCCGAAAGAACCAGAAAAATCAGTACTATAGCCAGAAGAAATGCAAACATCAGGCTGGAGGAGCTTTCCATAAAATCTTTAGAATCACCCGAAAGGGCTGTTCTGAATGAATCATCAAGTACTCTGGCTGAAATTTTATCCATCTCCGCTATGCCCTGACTGATGGTTTTTCCTTCTGCCAGTCCGGAAGAAATAGTGGCTGCTACAAAACGGTTATAACGGAAAAGTTGGGGTGGTGCAGTTGATTCCTGTAATTGAACAAAATTATCAAGTTGTACCATTTGACCTTTATTATTACGCACATATAACGATTTAAGATCCAAAGGTTTATTTCGATCTTCCCTGGCCAATTCACCCAATATCTGATACTGCTTTCCATTCATTATAAAATAACCGAACCGTTGACCGCTTAGCGCTAGTTGTAATGTTTGTCCTATATTTTGGGTTGAGACTCCTAAAAGGTTGGCCTTATCCCTGTTAATCACAATCTGCAGTTCGGGTTTGGTAAATTTCAGGTCGACATCGGCCATTTCAAAGGTGGGATCACTATTCACTTCTGTCATAAACTCAGGAAGAATTTCCCTCAATTTTTCAATAGTTGGAGCCTGAAGAACATACTGAATAGGCAATCCGGCACGTCTGCCACCAAAAGTCGACTGTTGAATAACACTTGTCCGGGAACGGGTCATTTTTCGTAACTCACCTGTAACCTGGCTGGCAATTTCCTGCTGTGTTCTGTTCCTTTCTTTTGGGTCAATAAGCGAAATACGGGTAAAACCACCCCCAGGCCATGCCCTGCTGATTATTTCATCATATTCAGGTACTTTTTCTTTTATCATATCAAAAATGTCTTCGATATAGCTGAGATTAAATTCATAGGTGGAACCTTCCTGTGAATTCACCCTTAATACCAATTGAGATCTGTCTTCAAGCGGAGCCATCTCGGCCGGAATACTTTTCCATAAAATAAAAATCAGCACCAGCGTAGCTGCTAAAATAACCAATGAAATATATTTTCTTCTAAGGAATGCATTAAGTGAATTTTGATAGATTTTGTTAAGTGCAATGAAAAATTTTTCAGTATAGTTATATAAATTGCTTCGTTTATGCCTGGTTTTGAGGAGCTTGGTTGAAAGCATCGGGGTAAGTGTGAGAGCAACAAATGAAGATATTGTAACAGCACCGGCAATTACAATACTGAATTCCCTGAATAACCTTCCAGTCATTCCTTCGAGAAATACGATGGGAATAAAAACAGCAACAAGTGTAATGGTGGTTGAAATAATCGCGAAAAATATTTCATTTGATCCTTTAAATCCCGCTTCAAGCGGAGTCATTCCCTGTTCAATCTTTACGTATATATTTTCCATCATAACAATGGCATCGTCCACCACCAGCCCAATGGAAAGAACAATGGCCAATAGTGTTAACACATTAATGGTAAAGCCGGCTATATACATAATAAAAAATGAGCCAACCAGAGATACCGGTATTACCAAAATGGGTATTATGGTTGTACGCCAGTCGCGAAGGAAAGTAAATATAATAACTACCACCAGAAAAAAGGCCAGATAAATGGTAGATTTAACTTCTTTAATAGAAGAACGAATATATTTTGTGTTGTCAAAGCCTATTTCATAATCAACATCATGGGGAAGATTTTTTTTAATGAATTCAAGTCGCTTATAGATTTCATCAACAATCTCGATATGGTTAGCGCCCGGTTGAGGTATTATTACCGTAGCTACCATAGGCACACCATTCATTTTCAAAATACCTCGTAAATCTTCCGGACCAAGTTCGGCGCGGCCAATATCACTTACCCGGATAATCTGGTTACCGGTCTGACGTAAAATGAGGTTGTTAAACTCCTGGGGTGTAGTCATCAATCCCAACGTTCTGATGGTAAGTTCGGTGTTGGTACCTTCAATACTTCCTGCCGGAAGTTCCACATTTTCGCGAAGGATAGCATTTCTGACATCAAGAGGAGTCATTTGGTAGCCTGCTAGTTTTGCCGGATCGAGCCAGATTCGCATAGCATATCGTTTTTCACCCCAGATCATTACAGCGCTTACCCCCGATACAGTTTGAAGTTGTTCTTTGAATGTTAGATCTGCAATTTCTGAAAGTTCGAGGAGAGATCTTTGTGAGCTTTTTACTGCAACCATCAGAATGGGACTTGCGTCTGCATCAGCTTTTGATACAATAGGCGGATCACAATCATGCGGTAAAAATCGTTGTGCCTGCGAAACTTTGTCGCGCACATCGTTTGCTGCCGATTCCATGTCAACAGTCAGTTCAAACTCAACAGTTATGTCACTTCGGCCTTGCCTGCTGTTACTTGTTAAGGTACGGATACCCTGAATACCATTGATTGATTGTTCAAGGGGTTCGGTTATTTGAGTTTCGATAACATCGGAGTTAGCTCCGGGATATGTAGTACGAACTGATATAATAGGAGGATCAACACTTGGAAATTCCCTGACACCAAGATATGTCATTCCAATAGTACCAAATAAAAGTATGACAAGCGAGAATACTGTTGCCAGAACAGGCCTTCTTATACTGGTTGACGCGAGACTCATGGCAAGGAATTTACTTCAGGTTGATTGGTAATCAATGTATCTAGCTGAACCGGGATTTGACTACGTAATTGCAAGATTGCTGTTGTAAGTACTGTATCGCCAAAATGAAGTCCGCTTTGCACCTGAACGTGAGATTCTGTCCGGAGTCCTAAAGTAATGCGGATTTCTTCAGCTAATCCCTTTCTAAATACAAAAACTTTTTCACCCTCCATTTCAGGAATTACGGCTTCTGTGGGAATTGAGATCGCATTTTCAATTTGAGATAACTGAGCTTTGACACTTACAAAACGACCTGGTTTTAATTCCTCCTTACTGTTAGGATAAAGAGCCCTTACAACGATGGTGCGGGTATCTATATCAATCTGAGGATCTACCGCATAAACATTTGCTGAAAAAGACTTGTCGATTCCATCTACCTTAAATGAAATAGGGAAGCCTGGGGTAATTTCACCGGCATAACGTTCAGGAATGGAAAACTCAATTTTTAAAGGTGTAATTTTTACAAGACGGACTATTTTGGTTTGAGTGGTCGCAAATGCACCTTCACTTATCATACGCAAACCGACAATACCATCAAAAGGTGCACGGAGTTCAGTTTCTGAAATACGAGCTTTAATTAGCAAAATATCCGCTTCAAGCGATTGAAGATCGGTAGCGACCTGATCGTAACTTTCACGACTGATGGCATCACGGTCAAGCAACTGTCGCTGACGAAATTCTTGTTCTTCTGACAGTTTCTTTTGAGCCAAAAGTTTTAATAATTGCGCCTGCAAAGGTTTATCGTTGATCTTGGCAAGTAATTCTCCCTTTTTAATTCTTGTACCTTCCTTAAAAAAGATACCCACAACCTTACCCGAAGCTTCGAAAGATAGTTCTACCTCCTCATCAGGGATCAATGAACCTGTGGTGTATATAAGCTCATTCAACTGGGTTGGTACAATAATATATCCACTGGCAAATAAGGGTTGTCCACCTCCATGCATTCCCTTATTTTTTTTGGATGTATCTATGTCCGATTTGAATCCGGATTTAATTTTTGGATAAAATATAATGCCAAGTAAAATAAGAATCAAAAATATCGTTGTAGTATTTCTGATTAGTTTTTTTTTGCTAAATGCCATCGATTTGTTTTATTGAATAACCATCTGGCAATAAAAATAGCTAATTTGTATTGCTTTAATGATTTTTTACAATTTCTATATTATAGGTCTAACTTCTGTTGCTATTCTTTATCATAGACAAATTTATTTTTCCTTTCACCTCGTGGAGATGTAGATGTATAATCTATAGTAAGAGTTTTACCATCTTCAGAAAGAGTCCAGTTTTCAGTAGTATTTACAGTTATCTGTTGCCCTTCCCGCTCAAACACCATTTCGGAAGTAATAGTTAATGTTTTCATATCGTCTGACCAGGTTGCAGTCGATTTTCTTTCTCTGTCGCCGAAAACTGTATTTGTGCACTCTTTGCCATCCAGCGTTATTTTTTCTGTTGATCTCATTTCTTCTCCGGATGATCTTACAGAAACCCGCTCGATGGACAAATCGTTTCCTGATTGAGTAACAATAAGCTGATTCGCAGCGCCTCTGAACCGTCCTTCCCCCAATTCACTTTTTGATTCATTGAATTTCCAGGTGCCGGAAAAGTCGGCAGAACTTGCATTGGATGAAATCATAGCTAAAAAGAAGATGCAAAAGGTCATAGTTACTAAGCCTTTATACATTGATTTCGTTTTTCTTTTTTCAGAATTATATTCCATTATTAAAAAAAATTTAAGTTTGGAAATTACTTTTAAAAACATAGTAAAATTAGCCTATTTTTATCATTCTCATTGAGAAATTTTTTGATTCATTTTCATACGATTTTTAATGAATACAAAGAGATGAAGTGTTATGATTTTGAAAAATGTTTTTTTGAATTTTTTCTTCCATCCAGGCTCTACCATTTGAAAACTATACTAACGATTCAGCAGGGTCAAAAATTATATAAGTCCAAAAAGGATGGATTTTATACAATTCAAAGCTGAAATTTTTCTTATTAACAATCTATTGTTTTTTTGTTAATTTATATTTTCAAATACAGAATACAATTCCAGGTCAATTTAATAACTTGACTTCCTGAATTATTCAGAGGAAATGAATATAATGGGTTTTAAATAATCGTTATAATTTCATTGAAAAAAAATGCTAATATTACATAATCAATTCTTCTAAAATGAAGAAAAAGGTTGGTAACCCTAAATTCGGTTCTCACATCAATATTGGAAAAAATCAGCCGATATGGTAGGCGATAAAGTAAATCTTGCTTTTCAAATAGGAAATCTCACATGGTGGGAATGGGACTTTCGGGATAATACGCTCTCTGTTGATCTTGATCAGTTAAAAAAGATTAACCCCGACTTCACATCTCCCAAAAACAGTCTGAATGAATTAAACAAACTTGTGCATCCTGATGATTTAGAAAATTGCATCAGACAACTTGATGATTATATATCAGGAAAAAATCCTTTTTTCGAATCGGAATTCCGTGTAAGAACCAAGGAGGGGAGTTGGAGATGGTTAAACAATAAAGGGTCAATTGTTCAGGAGGATGACCAGAAGCATCCGATTAAGATGTTTGGTCTTGTTATAGATATAACGGATTACAAAGAAGCAAATTCGAAAATTAAAGAAAGCGAAGAAAAACTTAGAAATATTTTCAAATCATTGCCGGAAGCTATTATTGTTTCTACGATCGATTTGAAGATTACCGATTGCAATAACGAGGCATTTAAACTTTTTGGATATGATAAAAAGAATTTTCTTGGAATTGATCCGTTAAAACTGGCGGATACGCGGAATCAAGAGAATTTATCTGCATTTTTGGATAAGTTAAGAATAAAAGGTTTTATTAAAAATCATGAAATTCTTTTTGTAAAAAATAACGGAGATAATTTCAATGGCTTAATATCTTCAAGCGTAATCGAAGATGAGTCTGGCAATCCGAGAAATTATATTTTCGTAATCCAGGATATATCACATTTTAAGAAGGTAGAGGCAGAGCTATTGCAGGCAAAGGAAAAAGCTGAAGAATCTGATAAACTTAAGTCTGCTTTTCTGGCAAATATGAGTCATGAAATTCGAACTCCTATGAATGCTATCATCGGTTTTAGCGATCTGCTTGCCGATCCTTCATTGGAAAATGAAGAAATATCAACATATACAGGAATAATTAAAGAGAGATGTAACAATCTGTTGCAGATAGTAAATGATATCCTTGATATATCAAGGATTGAGGCAAATGAGATCGAACTGAAAGAAAACAGCTTATCTGTTAATACTTTGCTTGATGAACTTTATATTGTTTATGCTCAGAGATTAATCAATGAAAATAAATTGCAGGTAGTACTTAACCTCTCCAAAGGAAATAACGATGAGGAATGCATGCTCTTAGCTGACGAGATCAGACTCAAGCAAATTTTAAGTAACCTGCTGGACAATGCGGTTAAGTTTACAAAATTTGGCGAAATTGAATTTGGATATCTACAGTATAGTGAAACTTCGCTTGAATTTTATGTGAAGGATACAGGAATTGGTATTAATCCTGAAAAACATGAATTAATTTTTGAGAGATTCAGACAAATTGATGAATCATTAGACAGGGAATATGGTGGAAATGGTCTTGGACTGGCAATCTGTAAAGCGTTTGTTGAATTGATGAAAGGTGAGATATGGCTGAAATCTGAACCCGGAAAAGGAACTACCTTTTATTTCAGAGTGCCCAAAAAGATCCCTTCACAGAAAAAGGAGTTTGCAATACCAGAATCAAAAATTATCAATTACAAATGGAATGACAAGAGAATACTTATTGTTGAAGATGACAAGTCGAGTCTGGCATTTATGAAGGTATTATTCAAGCTTACAAACGCCCGGCTGGTATTTGCTTCAAAAGGTCAGGAAGCCATTGATATGTTTATGAACGACAGGGCTTTTGATTTGATTTTAATGGACATACAATTACCTGATATCAATGGATTAGAGGTAACCAAAATGATTAAAAGCATAAACAGGAATATACCGGTAATAGCCCAAACTGCCTATGCTATGCATGGCGATGAAAGCAAGTGTCTGAAAGCAGGGTGTGATGATTATATTTCCAAGCCCCTGGAAATATCAGATTTATTCTTTAAAATAGATCGGTTGCTCAATAAATAGTTAAAGTTACAAATCGGTCAAATATCATTTAAAAAGGCTGCTTTTAATCAAAGCAGCCTTTTATAATTAACTCATCTGTCCGATGGTCTTTTTAATAATTTCAATCGATTCCTGTAGTTGGGTTTTATTTATAACCAGGGGTGGTGCAAAACGAATGATATGCTCATGCGTAGGTTTGGCAAGTAATCCGTTTTCTTTCATGGCAACACAAACATCCCAGGCGGTTTTTCCTTTGGTTGGTTTAATCACAACGGCATTTAGCAAACCCTTTCCGCGTACAAGTTTAACCATTTCAAATGTATTTTGTAATTTACTCATCTCTTCCCGGAAAAGAATCCCCATTTTTTCAGCATTTTCGGCAAGTTTTTCATCTTTGATTACTTCAAGGGCAGCGATTCCAACTTTAGCAGCAATCGGATTCCCTCCAAATGTCGAGCCATGTTCGCCAGGTTTAATGCAAAGCATAATTTCATCATCGGCAAGCACTGCAGAAATTGGATAAACTCCACCGGATAATGCTTTACCAAGAATTAGGATATCAGGACGTACTTTTTCATGTTCGCATGCGAGCAGACGACCGGTTCTTGCCAGGCCTGTCTGAACTTCATCTGCAATAAATAGTACATTATTCTCTTTACATAAGTCGTATGCAGCTTTAAGATAACCCTCATCCGGAACGTATACACCTGCTTCACCCTGAATGGGCTCGACCAGAAATCCGGCGACATTCGGATCTGAAATTTCATTTTTCAGTGCTTCGATATCATTGTATGGAATTTTAATAAATCCCGGTGTAAAAGGTCCAAAATCTCCGTATGAATCAGGGTCGGAAGACATGGAAATTACAGTTATAGTTCTTCCGTGAAAATTACCTTCGCAGACAATTATTTTAGCCTGGTTTTCGGGAATACCCTTTTTCTTGTAAGCCCATTTTCTGCAAAGTTTTAAGGCAGTTTCATCTCCTTCTGCCCCTGAATTCATTGGCAAAACTTTGTCATAACCAAAATATGTTGTCACATATTCTTCGTATTCACCAAGACAATTGTTAAAGAACGCCCTTGAAGTAAGGGTAAGCTTCTTAGATTGTTCAATCATCGCCGATACAATCCTTGGATGACAATGTCCCTGGTTTACTGCTGAATAAGCAGAAAGAAAATCAAAGTACTTTTTACCCTCAACATCCCACATAAATATACCTTCTCCTTTTTCTAATACAACAGGAAGCGGATGATAGTTATGTGCTCCGTATTGCTCTTCTTTTTGCATGTAATCATGACTTGTAAGTTTTGCCATATCTTTAAATGTTTAAAATTAATTCTGAATTTTTTTACAAATTTATTGAATTGTTATACAAAATAAATATGATAAATCGCAGGTTTTAAATTCTCTTTGTAACTTTACAAAAAAAATTACAGAAAGTTTTCTTGTCCGATTGTTTATTAATTAGGTATACGAATTAAAGGTCGAAATCAAATATTATTGACTTTATCTTTGTGAATCTTTGTGTTTTATTGCTGTTGTGGCAAATGGAAGATAGCCACAAAGTCACTAAGTACCACTAAGGTAAGTTTGCAAAATACTGATTATTAATTATATATTTTAATAAGTTTTAATCCTTAATTCGCATTAGGCATATATATATATTGAATTTGTAAAAAAATTAATCAAGGTCATTTAGTTAAGGCCATATCAATCTCATTAGGTTAGGGTGCATCCTGCCTGCAGGCAGGAGAGAGGTAACTAAAACATTCCTGACGAAACGGCATCGAAATACGGATTTCAATTTTTTAATATTGTTTGATTACCGAATAAGAGATTTAAAATTAAAATAAACCAGAATAAATGATACATCCAATTTTGCAGAAAAGAAGAAGCCCGGTCTTGTTTTCGGAGAAGAAATTAAACCGGAATGATATTCAAAGTATATTTGAAGCGGCACGATGGTCTCCGTCTTCCAGTAATCAACAACCCTGGAGATACATAGCTGCGCTCAAAGAAAATTCTGATGATTTTCAGCGACTTTTTAATTGTCTGACCGAAGGAAATAAACTATGGGTTAAAAATGTTCCGTTTCTTTGTCTCAGCGTTGCCGAAGTAGTTTCCGACTATAATTTCAAAGAAAACAGGTATGCCTGGCATGATGTAGGCCTTTCTACTGCTTGCATCATATTTCAATCCATGTCGCTTGGGATTTATGCTCATGTTATGGGCGGTTTTAATGCCGAAATGGCTGTTGAAACATTACAAATTCCAGATAGATTTAAACCGGTAGCTATGTTCGCTTTAGGATATCCGGCTGAATCGATAACAGGATTTCCACAAGAACTTATTGCCAAAGAAAATAAAACGAGGACACGGAAAGAAATATCAGATATACTTTATGTTGGAATGTGGGGTAGAAAATTTGATTGAGCAGTATACGTTAAACGGATGTAATAAATTCATTTCAAATACTTTACAGTATTGGTCTGCAGATTAAAATTTACCAACGATTTTTACATTAAAAATTCTGCCTGTCAAATAATTAGGTACCGCAAAACTACTGGGAATATCCTGATCGCTTTTAACCGTCTTGACCCATTGATAGGAAGCCTGATTCTGAAGGCCAAGTAAATTAAAAATTTCAAAACTCAACCATACATTTGCATACTGGTTGAATAGTTTCATGTTTTTAAGCGATTTTGATATTCCGATATCCACGCGTCTGTATGGTTTCATTGTTATATTCTGATCCGGACGCGAATAATTGGGAGTACCATAAGGAATTCTGCTTGCATAAGAGAGATTTACATGAACCTTGTAATCAGGGTTATTCGGAAAATAGTCCTGGAAGAACAGACCGAAATTAATTACCTGATCAGTAGGCCTTCTGTAATATCCGGGCCACACAACCGTCTTGTCTGGCAACAGGTAATAATCTTTATAAATATCCTCCATCGTTTTCATAATAGATAAGGAAGCCCACGATTCTGCATCTTTCACAAATTCCCCATTTATCTTGAATTCAATACCTGCGGCATACCCTCTGGCGATATACTGTGGAAGGTATTGAATATCAACATCATCTACTTTATATGGAATAAGATTCCAAAGATGTTTATAAAAGAGTTCAGTAGAGAATAAAAAGGGTCTCTCCCACAGATTAAAATTATATTGTCCACCTAGAAGGTAATGAATTGACTTTTGAGCTTTAATATCCTTATGCAGATTTCCTTCAGGGTCGCGTAGTTCCTTGTAAAACGGAGGTTGGTAATAATATCCCCAGGCAGCGTGAAAAGTAACCTTTTTTAACCAATAGGGAACTATGGTTAAAACCATACGGGGACTCACCACCGCCTGGTTTCCAAATGACCAGTAATGAAATCGGATTCCGGCAGTAAGATAATAATCTGCTGATTTGCCGCTGAAAGTAAAAGTATTTTGTACAAAGCCGGTAACCCGATGGTTTAACAAATGATTTTTTGAAACAGTCGTTTGATATAAATTTACATTCTGATTAGAATAAGGAACAGAATAACCTGCCGAATCAATCATTTCCCATTCCCTGATTCGATCATCAATATCCTCAATCTGATATTTTAAACCCCATCTGATATTGTTTCTATTTGAATAATAGCTTCCCTTATGTTCAATGGAATATACTTTAGTATATAAATAATCTCTGGCATGCTGTAAATAGGTTCCAACACCAATATTTAACAAACTATCGCCATACGTTTCTGATCCAACAGTATTATCCAGCAGATTAATAAGGTATTGACCCTGTATGTCGTAGGTAACATGTTCAAGGGTATTAAATGTGGTTGCAATTAGCTTTAGTGAGGTTTTTTCTTTAGGATGAAAATCAAACGTCAATGCACCAAGATAAGTATTAAATTTATCAAGTTCCTGTCCGTCATAAAATACCTGGAAGCTTAATGTCTGCTGATACGTTCCGAATTCAGTATTTCGGGTTTGCGGAATTACTTTATAACTGTCTTGTGAAATATTCCCAAGTACTGAGATTTCAAACCATTTACTTACATCGTAGGTTAAAAAGGTTTGAAAATCAAAGAAAGATGGTTTATAATCTCCCTTGGTTTGAAGACTCTTAAGCATGTATTGATTCGATTTATATCTGACGCCACCAATGGCCGTAAATTTTTTATTTTTAGATGCACCTTCAATATCTGCTGTAGCTCCGAGCAAACTTCCGGTGAAACTGCCCCCAAAACTGGTAGGTCTCTTGTACTTAATATCGAGTACCGACGACATCTTGTCTCCGTATTGGGCATCGAATCCTCCGGCTGAAAATTGAATGGAAGAGACCAGACTTGAATTAATAATGCTCAGGCCTTCCTGTTGGCCTGCTCTTACCAGTAAAGGTCTGTATATTTCAATATCATTTATGTAAACAAGATTTTCATCAAAATTACCACCCCGCACAGAATACTGAGAGCTAAATTCACTTCTAATGCTGGCTCCATAACTACTTAATAGGGATTCAACTCCTCCGCTGGCAGATGGTAAAAGATCAATCGATTTAATGTTCATCCGATCAAGGGTACCGGCTTTTTCATATTTTCGTTCAATCAGAACTTCATCAATTTTCTCGAGTGAGGGTTCCAGTTGACGCTCGAAATAATACTCCTTTCCTGAGGCTACCTTTACGGGGATGGTCACTTTCTGATAACCCAGGTAAGATATTTCAACAGTAATTGTTTGGTTTGCCGGTACATCTATTTCGAAATAGCCGTTTTCGTCTGTAATCGCACCATTAAAAGTTTCTTTTATGCCTATGGTTGCTCCAAGGACCGGCTTTTCAGTCTCATCGGTTATTTTACCTTTAACCTTGCCTGTATCCTGTGCAGATAATTTGAAAAACAAAAAACAACAAATTAGTATGATTAAAAATCTGGACAACTTCATTAACGGTAAGGTTTCTTAAAATATAAATAACTGCTAGGAACCGACATAAATTGTGGAAGTATTATTTTTTGTTTTTGAAATCCCCTCTTTTGATCGCTTCAAAAAATTTAACCCAGGCAAGCGGATTGAAGATTTGATAGGAAGGTACGGTTCCCTGATTAAATGTTTCCTGATATTGTCGGTCCATTATATATTGAAAATTCTGACGGGCATTGGGACTGTTTTCGAGAATTATCTGGGTTTTCAGGAGTGCAATATTTTTCCTGGCTCTATCCATATCATCTTCAGGAAGTTTAAGATTCAGAAAAGCTTGTTTAAATTCCTCATAATTTCTCCACGGGTAAATAACTACCTCATTAATCATAAAGGTATCTTCAGGAAGAATGATATCCAGGGTTAAAAATGGATCGGGAAGATTATCAGGAATTACAATGGTTTTTTTCTTAAAACCCAGGCTCGAAAATAACACCGTGTCTCCAACAGTTGTGACGATTGAAAATTTTCCCTGTTGATCTGTAATGGTTCCCCGCATGTTATTCATAATTAAAATGTGTGAAAAGGGGAGAGGTTGAAGTAACTCATCGCGGATTCTACCTGTTAGTTGAACCAGTTTTTCATTCTGGCCGAAAACATGATTCGTTATCACCAGGAAAACAAACGACAGGATACCGGCATATTTTAGCAAAATTGGTCTGAACATTTTTAAAAACTGTTATGCATCAAAAATAGTGAAAATATTGAATTATCCTGATTGGGTTTAAAAATCAAATTCATGTAAATTTGTAAAATAATATTGTAAAAATAACTGAAATGCCTTTTTAGGTATATTCAAACACGCGACAAAATATGATTGTTCAAAAAGAAATCGTTTTAAATGGCTATTCCAGAGGATTTCACCTGATTACAAATAAAATTCTTGATAATCTTGAAAATTTGCCTGAAAAAGGTCTTCTAAACCTTCTGATTAAACATACTTCCGCTGCTTTAGCTTTGAATGAAAATGCCGATCCATCGGTGCGTGTCGATTTTAAAAGATTTACCGATAAGCTGGTGCCTGAAAACGATCCCCTATATACCCATACCTTGGAGGGAAGTGACGATATGCCGGCTCATCTCAAATCAGCGCTGTTTGGTCAGTCGCTCACAATTCCTATCACAAATCACAGATTAAATCTGGGTACATGGCAGGGAATATATTTTTGTGAATTCAGAAATCATGGAGGGGCACGTAGCCTGGTTTTAACAATTTTTTCTTAAAATTTTGTAACTTGAGATAAAATTCAGAATGATATGAAATTTACGGAAAAAGATCTCCAGCAATTCAAGGAGAAAGGCATTTCAGTAGAACAGGTTGAAAAACAACTGACTGATTTTGAGAAGGGATTCCCATATATAAAACTTGTTAGGGCAGCAACCCCAGATAATGGAATCAAATCGGTAAATTCAGTTGAAATTCAAGATTTTATCAAAAAATATGAACAGGAGACTTCTCTCTCGAGAATTAAATTTGTACCGGCTTCGGGAGCTGCTACGCGTATGTTTAAAGCGCTGTTTGAGTTTGAATCTGCTTTCAGCATGTCAGGGCTTGATCCTTCTATCTTGTCGAATGAAGCATACCGGCATGTAAAAGAGTTTTTTGATAATCTTACCAAATTTGCATTTTATCCATTGCTTACCGAACAATTAAAAAAACAGGGCAAAGACATCAATGATTTATTAAATAGCCACCATTACAATGAAATCCTGGAGGCATTGCTTGGTGAGAAGGGGATGAATTACAGAAATCTGCCCAAGGGATTAATTTCATTTCATTCTTACACGGATGGCAACAGGACTGCAGTTGAAGAACATCTTGCAGAAGGTATAGCCTATGCAAAGGATAAAAATAATGTTGTTAAGATTCATCTTACGGTTTCTCCCGAACATATGCAGGCCTTTCAGAGTACCGTTGAACTGAAAAAGAAAAACTTAGAAAAGAAATATAGAGTCACATTTGAAATTACATTTTCTGTCCAGAAATCTTATACCGACACCATTGCTGTAGACAAGGAAAATAAACTGTTCAGAGACGCCAACGACAACCTGGTATTCAGGCCGGCCGGACATGGGGCGTTGCTGGAAAATCTTTACGATCTGGATGAAGACATCATTTTTATCAAAAATATAGATAATGTTGTGCCTGACAGATTGCGTGAAGAAACTATTCTCTATAAAAAGGCGTTAGCTGGTATTCTGTTATATTATTATGAAAAAATAACAGGTTATTTACAAAGCTTTGAAAAAAATTCAGTAACAAAAGATACATTTAAGGATATGGGTGATTTTCTGGAGAATGAATTGTGCATACATTTTCCTCAAAAGAAAATGGAAGATAATGAACTGATGGAATTATACAGGAAAAAGCTTAACAGACCCATAAGGATATGTGGAATGGTTAAAAATACGGGTGAACCGGGTGGGGGACCATTTTGGGCTGAAAACCCTGATGGTACAGTTTCTTTGCAGATAGTAGAAACTTCACAAATTGATATGAAAAATATGTTTCAAAGAACCACTCTCGAAAGTTCAACTCATTTCAATCCGGTTGATATCGTTTGCACAATTAAAGACTATAAGGGCAATAAGTTTGATCTGCATAAATTAGTGGACCCATCTACCGGCTTTATTTCAAAAAAATCAAAAGATGGGATATCATTAAAAGCATTGGAATTGCCGGGATTATGGAATGGTACGATGTCTGACTGGAATACCGTCTTCATTGAAGTTCCTGCCATAACCTTTAACCCTGTAAAAACAGTGAATGATCTCTACAGGCCTCAGCATCAGTAATTTCAAAACCATATCTAAATATTTATTTTTACTCTTCATAGTTGGATTTTTTACTATCAGCACCGAAATATGAAAGATACTATTTTTCCAGGCCTAACTATCTGTCGGTAAAAATCTTCTTATTGCACGCGTTATTATTGTTCAATAAAAACTATTGATTTCACGAAAAAATTGGTGAATAATTATTAACTTATTACTCGGTAATTCAACTATGAAATTTGATTGTTAATAAATGATTTTTTCTTTTGAATTCAACCTGGGTAGTTTTATTTTTTGAAACGAATAGAGTGAATAATATAAATCCTTTTATTGAAACATTAAAGTAAATACAAATTCGTTAAAACCTGTCAATATTGAACTGTGGAAGCTGAGAAGAGATTAGCCTTTCCGATTGTAGTGGAAGGGTTGAATAAAACTTGTTTGATTTTTGAACTTAAAAAACTACTAATATTTAAATGAAGTATTTATGAGAAAACTAACCTTACTTGCAATTATGTTGTGCATTGTTGGTGGTCTGGCAAAAGCACAAGACGAAAAATTCAAGGCACTTTTTATGTACAATTTTACGAAGTATCTTGAATGGCCTGCAGATGATATTAAAAATGAATTTGTTATTGGTGTTTTTGGATCTTCTCCTATCATTCAGGAACTGACCATTATTGCTGAAAAAAAGACGGTGGCAAATCATCCGATTGTTGTAAGAAAGTTGATTGATATTGACGATGTTACAAAATGCAATATTGTTTATGTTCCCGAAAATAAATCGACCCATATCGAGGAGATATTTCAGAAATGTGTTTCTAACGGAACGTTGATAATAACCGATAAAGAAGGATTAGGCAAGTCTTTTGCCGGTATAAACTATGTAAAGGTAGACGGCAAACAAAATTTTGAAATTAATAAAAAAAACATTGAGGGTAAAGGAATTAAGGTCAATTCCACACTGCTTACCCTGGGAATTGAAATAAAATAAATTGAAATACAATTAACTAATATACATTGAACATGAAATCAATAAAATATATATTAATTATACTGTTTTTAACTACTTCTGCATTAGCTAATATCTATTCACAGGAAGTAAAGAAAAATATCACTGAAATGACAAGGGAAGACGTCCTGGGACTAACTTACGATGAGTTACTTGAAATGCCCTTTGAAGATTTATTGAAACTGGCTGAAATTGTAGGTGTTTCTTTGGATGAATTGTATGAAATGATCTTGAACAAAGATGTTACTTCTGCCTCGAAGAAAGAAGAGAGCAGCTTTGATTCACCCCTTTCTACCTCGGTATTATCGTATGATGATATTAAAAAATCGGGCGCTACATGCATCGAGGAAGCTTTGCGTCTGATTCCTGGCTTGATTGTACGTGAAAAAACAAATGGAAACTACGATGTGCATATTCGCGGGAACGACAATGTTCCTCCCGGTAATATGTTATTATATTCCGAAAATTCAATGACGCTCGTAATGATTGATAACCGGGTGGTATATAATTATGCCCACGGAGGCGCTTTCTGGGAAACATTACCGGTGGGACTGGAAGATATCGACCGAATTGAAGTCATAAGAGGACCTGCCAGTGCATTGTATGGCCCGAATGCCGTGACAGGTGTTATTCATATCATTACCAAAAAGTTTGAAAATGAAAAGAAACACCTGAATTTCGATGCACAGGTTGGAACCCGGAATTCAAAAATAGTAAGCCTGAATACAGGCGCCAAAATAGGAGATAAGTTTGGAATTAATGTATCTGGAAATTATCAGTATCGTGATAGATTTCAGGAAGAATTCTATTTGTGGGAAAGAGATATTTATGTCCCCAGAGATTCGCTTTCTACGATTATAATACCATCATCAGTTCCTCCAAAACCATATGAAACAAGATCGTTAGAAGAAAGATTTCCAAATCCCAATTTAGGAAGGGAAAATTATGGATTAACTAGTAGTCTTTATTACAATTTTAATGAAGATCTTAAATTAAACCTCTCTGCGGGCTACCAGAATTCAAATTCGATTACTACTCCTTTGGATAATCCATATTATTCATTAACAAGAAGGACTTCTGAAAGTAAATATGTTGATTTTAAATCATTTGCCTATGGTTTTAATTTCCAGTTAAGTTACTTATATGGACCACAGAATGTTGGTGTTGATGTTCAGGGGATGCAATACGATTTCAGAACCCTGGATGCAGTTTTTGAATACGAATACAAATTTAAGAATCTGGATATACGACCGGGAATTAGCTACCGTCAGGCAAATTATGATGATGGAGACTATGTCGACATTACATTAAAGGAAGGATTTCTAAATGGGGATCGGAAGCTCAGTACTTTTTCATATGGTATCAGGGCTGACTATCTGGCCTTTGATAAATTAAGGTTAATTGGGGCTCTTCGTGCCGATAAATACAACTATCCTGATAAAACTTATTTTACATATCAGGCCATAGCTTCTTATAATATTAACAACAAGCATTTGGTCAGAGCTGTCTATTCAAGGGCAAATCGTAGTCCGTTTATGGTGGATGTATATGCTAATTTTGACTGGCAACGTGTTGATCCAATTCCTTACTTTCTTCCTGATGGAGGACATTTTTACTTTGAGGGGAACAAAAATCTAAAGCTGGCAACAATGGATATGTTTGAATTAGGGTATCGTGTAAAGCCTGTGAAAATGGTACAGATTGATCTAGAGGCATTCTATAACAGAACCACAAATTTCGATTGGTTTCAGCTGGATACCATTAATCTCCTGATATTGAATACATATATGATAGTTAATAGCTCTCTTGTCTCACAAAATCAAGTTCCATATAATGCTGTTTTTTCTTATTCAAATCTGGATATAGTTTCAAAACAGGTCGGAATATCATTTGATATCAACACTGTTATAAATGAGAAATTATATTTTTCATTATTCGGAA
Organism: uncultured Bacteroidales bacterium; assembly: GCA_963781805.1. GTDB lineage: Bacteria > Bacteroidota > Bacteroidia > Bacteroidales > UBA10428 > JAFGPL01. The sequence continues at coordinate 582,908 of CAWAHF010000004.1, read as the reverse complement.
CGTTACAATCCACCAAACTAGAAAATTATAATCCTCTGAATGTTACTGAAAGTATTCAGGCAATGGCTGGTGAAGCTGCGGGAAATTTCAGGTTTATTGCACTGCCCGATTCAATGATTAACTTTCCGATGGCAGGTTTAAAAACTTATGGATATCGGTTTGGAGGCAGTTATCAACCTGATAGTTCCATTAAAGTGGATCATAAATCTACACCGACTTTTTATGGAGGTATAAAGTTAAATTATACTCCAGTCCCTAAGATCAATTTCAATACCAATATTTATTTTTACACAAATCAGATTTTGGTTCATTCATTTGAATCGAAAAATATTGATGCAAAGGTTATCATTAATACAAAACTATCCTATAAATTCTGGAAAGAAAACAGCGTTTACATCAACGCCAGAAACCTGCTGAACAATAAAACCAAAGAGTTCGCATTTGTAGACAATATTGGGGGTATGTACCTGCTCGGATTGGAAATGAAATTTTAAAAACACTGCATTTTAAACAAGAAGTAATATAATTGTTTCTGTAAACCTGACGGGTATAGAAAATATCCGACAGGTTTTTTTTGTTTCTCTATTCTGCGGTGATCCCCGTCACCTTTTGGATAAATCGCTCTAAAATCTTGATGAATAGGTAGCAGGATTTGATAAACATTTCAACTTACCTTTTTCCTAAATCGTAAACATTATCAAACAATTCACCTGAGGCATTTCAACAGCTGATTATGCCTATTGTAAGCAGATGAAACATAAATTTAGATAAATGTATAATTAAAAAAAAAGTGTTATGAAAACTTCTAAGTCAATTTTGGGAACCTTTTTGGCTCTCTGTATTCTTGCCTTTTTTACCAGTTGTGAAGAATTGCTTAACCAGGCTGGAATTTCGGTATTTTCCAACTATCAAAAGATAGATGTGCCTGTCGATCAATTACCTGCCGGTGAATATGAATTTCTGAATTTTATGGAACCCATTAATCTCGACAGTATGATGTCGGTTTCTGGATACCAGAATATTAATAAGGTCAGTCTTTACGAAGCAAATCTGGAAATTACTGATTCTTTGGAAAATCAGAATTTTAATGCATTTAAGTCTTTCCAGGTAGTAGTGTCAGGCAATGATTTGCCTGAAGTAACCATAGCTGAACTCGCAGAAGTACCTGATGGTGTAACGAAAATAAACCTAAATATTATTGATATTGATTTGCTTCAATATATGCACGGAGTGAATTACGAGTTGAAAATCAGAGGTGTTCTTGAGGAAGATTTGAACAGTCCCATGGTAATTATTGGAAGTGTAAGGTATAAGGTAGGCTTGGGTTTCTGAGTCAAATCTTAAACTGTAATTTAAAGTCCTGTGTTTTCAATATCACAGGACTTTTTTTTTAATGAGAAACTCAGATAATTCACCCTTAAAAACACTGATTGAGCTTATATTGTGAATGTATTTTTGAAAGCTAAAAATACCGTTGCACTAAATTCGTCGATTAATTTGTAATTGAAAGAATTGATTTTATTAACAGTTAATCCTTTCCGGGAATAAAAAAGTTACCCTAAGCTGCCTGGTTATTATCCGGATTGATAATTCTGCTAATCTTAAATCTGTTATCGAGCTTTAGCAGGAGGAATATATCCATCAGTTCTGGACATATATTTGTGAGAATTATTTCAACGCCTTCGAATCTGGAGTTTTCATTCAAACGCATTAGAATCCTAAATCCTGCTGAATCAATGAATTTTATATATTCAAGGTCAATTATAATACAAGGTAGTTTCTGACTTACTAGTTTATTTATCTTTTTTTCAAGAATTCCTGCATTGGAATGATTTATCTTGATTTGGTCTGAGAATCTTATGATTGCAATAGAATCTATTTTTACGAACTTTATCATAAATTCATAATTATTATATATTTCTTATACGTTAAAAAATATATTCTACTTTATGATTTTTACAGACAAAAGAAGAGCTTTGATGAATAAAAATATTTCGGTGATTAAAGAATTTTTGTCCTGTTCGCAAAGTTTCTTAACTAGAAAATTTATTTCACGGTGCTTTCCGGGTTAAGTATTTAAACAAAATAATCATTCAACCAGGAAAGTTCTGATAGATTATGATGAGTTGAAATATTGGAAATTACCTTTTTAATTTTAAAGTTGAAAATTTTTAAAGAAATCCCGAAACTCTGAAAAAGAAAAATTGTGAAATTTTCCGTTTTCCTGGTAAACTCTATAAATTGCTCCTCTGTTCCCCATGGATGGAACGAATTCATAATCGTAAAATTTGTTACTATCAAATTTTAAATCTTCTTCGAAATTAAAATCTCTGGTACACTTGCATTTTGTCATGAGTGATATTTTTGATAATATTTGAATAATTTGTTGAAAAACAATTATTTAATGAATGATTTTTACACCCTGTTTTCTTTTTTTTACTAGTCTGTTAAATATTGATGAATATTTACTTTCATTTTATATTTATTTTACCCAATTTTGACGCGTTTTTGAAAATTGGTCACCGAAAAAGACGAAAATTTTTTTTGTTTGCAAAGTACATTATTATTGATTAAGTAACATGTTAATAAGTGTACTTTTAATTTGGGTGACCATTATTTTTTTTTTCGTCTAAACAGAACAATCTTTTAAAAATATATAGTAAGATTGTCAAACAATTAAATTTTTTAAACTTATGGTCTAACTATTGAAACATATTAGAAGAAATGAAAAAACCGATTCTTAGTAATTTGCTTCACAGTTCATCAATTGTAGAAGTAAATAACCATATGGTTGGTGTGGTTGTTGGTAATCGAATCCCTAAAGATTACTTTATTACTAAAGGGACCGGTGAAAGCGATATAGCTATTCATGCGGGTTCTTATCATCTAGCACTTAAAGCTGCCGGTATCGAGATGGCAAATATCATGACATATTCATCAATATTGCCTGGTATTGCAACAAAGATTAACAGACCAGACCATATTGAGCACGGTTCTGTGATGGAAACGATTATGGCAGTGGCAAATGGTCAGAAAGGAGAGCAAATTAGTGCCGGAATAATTTATGGGTGGCTTACAAATCGCGATACAGGTAAGCGTTATGGTGGGTTGGTATGTGAACATAATGGAAATTATTCGCTTCAGGATCTTGAAAATAAATTGGAAGCTAGTCTGAATGAACTTTATTACAACGGATTTGAAGAAGAATATTCTATAGGTCAGACTGAGCTTATTACACAGAATTTTATTGCCCGAAAAGAATATGGTACGGCTCTTGTAGCCTTATGTTTTACCAATTATCTGATTCCGATTCTTGGACAGGCCTGATTTTCAATAATTTATAAATATTTTAATCCGGTAGATTGAACTTTCATTCTACCGGTTTTTTTATGCAACTAAGCTTTGAGTTTGATAATCATCGTGTTGAAAAACCTGCTATCCACAAATGATTAAATTCTATATTCTTACAGATATAATTCGTTGATGTAATGTGACCAATTATCTTGTAGCACGTCTAAAAAACAAAAAATGATTTGACCATTTTATGGTAAAAACCAAAATTTCTAACATCATTAATTTAAAATCTTATATACACGAAAAAATATTGCCTGATAGAAAGATAAAGCTTGCTTTGTCTTCAATATATCCGGATGCAATGGATATAGAGTGGGCATTTAAAAACAATTTTTATGAGGCTACATTTGTTCAGGAAGGTGTATATAAAGTGGCCTGTTTCGACGATACCGGAGAAGTTAAAGAAGAGAAGATTGCGCAGTCTGAACTGCAACTTCCGGATAAAATCAAACATACGTTGTATGATAAATACCAAATGAATCTGCTTGTTAGTGCAACAATAATTAAAAAGCAACTAAAAGAAATTTTTGAAATAATTTTTGACAGTAGTGACAAATCCAGATACTTACTTCAATTTGATGAACATGGTCAATTGTTAAAAGAACAATTATTGTTTGCAATAAAAAAAGGATTACTTTCAACTTATGAAAATAAATCTTCCATTAAACACAATCAAATAAAATAGTTATTTTAGATTAATTTGAAAATCTGTACCAAATGGCAGTAATTAGTTCAATTCTCAAGGAAGTTGTTAAGATTAAAAAAAGTTCTGAAGATAAAAAGAAATTGAATTTTAATCTTCAGGAGAAAACACTTCTAAAAATGTTGGAAAAAGCCAAAAACACAGCATTTGGCAAAAAGTACGAGCTGAATAAGGTGCTTTTATCTCAAAATATTGTTAAGGCATTTCAGCAAAATGTTCCAATTTATGATTATGAAAAAATATACCAGGAATGGTGGTACAGATTGCTTGAAGGTGAAGCAAATGTTACCTGGCCCGGTAAAGTAAAATATTTCGGTTTAACATCCGGCACTTCCAACGATGCAAGCAAAAGAGTACCTGTAACAAACGATATGATCAAAGCTATTCGAAAGGTTGGTATTCGACAATTACTTGCGCTTGTTGATTTTGAGCTCCCTGTCAATTTTTTCCAGAAGAGCATTCTTATGGTAGGCGGTTCAACAACTCTCGTTAAAATTGCAGATTATTTCGAAGGAGATTTAAGTGGTATTTTGGCCAGTAAATTGCCTTTCTGGTTCAATAAATTCTACAAGCCCGGAAAATTATCAAAGGAAAGAGACTGGAATATCAAGATTGAAAAAATGGTGAAGGAGGCAGCAAAATGGGATATTGGTGGAATTACAGGTGTACCTGCATGGGTTCAGATTCTCCTTGAAAAAATCATTGCTTATTATAAAGTTGAAAATATTCACCAGGTTTGGCCCAATTTTAAGGTATACACACATGGGGGTGTAAATTTTGCTCCCTATAAAAAAAGTTTTCAAAAACTACTTGGAGAACCTGTATATTTTCTTGAAACGTATCTTGCCTCGGAAGGATTCCTGGCTTATCAGAAGAAGCAAGACTGGGAAATGCAACTGGTAATTGATAACGGTATTTTCTTTGAATTTATTCCTTTCGATTCAAACAATTTCACATCCGATGGTCATCTGGTTGAAAATCCACAAACCTTACTTTTAAACGAAGTTGAAGAGTGTAAGGAATATGCGGTTATTCTAAGCACAGTGGCCGGAGCCTGGCGTTATCTTATCGGGGATACAATTCGTTTTTCATCAGTTAAAGACTATGAGATAATAATAACGGGCAGAACCAAACATTTTTTGAGCCTTTGTGGTGAGCATCTTTCTGTAGATAATATGACCAGAGCTGTAAATACGATATCGGAAGAATTGAATATTGATATTAAAGAATTTACGGTTGTGGGAATACCCTATCAAAATCTTTTTGCCCACAAATGGTATATTGGTACAAATTCTACCGGAATTGATCCAAAACTTGTAGCGAAAAAGCTTGATGAAGCACTGAAGATATTGAACGATGATTATGCTACCGAAAGAAGAGCCGCATTAAAAGAAGTAATTGTTGAAATACTTCCTGAAAATATCTTCTATGACTTTCTAAGGGCAAAAGGCAAAGAGGGTGGACAACACAAATTTCCACGAGTACTCAATGGCTTATTCAATGATTGGAAAGATTTTGTTGAAAAAAACCATTAACAGATTACCTTCTCTTAAGGAAAATTTAGTTTTTTTGTATATTCTGGATTTTAAGAACCGGAATGGATAGATTTTATCCATCTCAATAACATGTTGTATGGATAGTAGTTTTTTCATCTTTAATCAATTTCATATTCAATGGCTGCAGTATATGATGGATTACTATTGGGACTTTTTCTGAGTGTTTTTGTCGGAGCTACTTTTTTTGTTTTAATTGAAACCGGTATAAACAGGGGATTCAAACCAGCATTGGCTATGAATCTTGGAGTCTTCACAAGCGATATTTCAATCATTCTGATTGCATATTTCAGTACCTCAGATTTTTTAAATAATCTGGTTAACAATCATTTGTTTAAATTGGCTGGTGGGATTGCTTTTTTTGGATTTGGGGGATATTATATTCTTAAGAAGCACAATACAAAAAATATTTTAATGGATACATCCAGTCTAAACTATACCCGGCTATTTTTCAATGGAATGCTTATAAATACACTTAATCCATCAGTGATTGCATTTTGGTTGGGATCTATAGTACTTATTGTTTCTTATAACAATTTCAGCGGTCATCAGGCATTTGTATTCTATTTGAGCTGTATGTGTGTTGTTATCTCTCTTGATCTGACCAAGATATATTTTGCATCTAAACTTAAGAAATTTATTACTCTTCGTATTCTTAAAATTATCTCAGTCGTTACGGGTATTCTATTTATTCTATTAAGCCTGAAAATTATTTTTTTCAGTTAATGTTCTGGGTAGTATTTTCATTTTGCTCTTCCTTGATACACCTTAAACTTTTATAATTGGATCTAATCGACTCAATATATGATGGAAATTGGTATTTTTGCTTCTCATGAATGATGTTTTAAATACCAATGAAAACCAGAAACCTACAACCGAACGTTTCAGATGATTTCCTGGTTTCAGTTATCAGTAGTGCTCCATATGGAATTTTAGCTATAAATATGGAGGGATTTATTACACTGGCAAACATCCAGGCCAGAGATTTTCTTGATTTATCTTATAGTGTTAAAGAATTAACCAACAGGCATATTTCAGATTGTGTAATACAGATTCCAAAACTCAAATCTGCCATAAACAGATGTTTAAGAAACAACAGAAAACCTTTCAACCTCGAATCTGTTCCATTTGGTTCCAAACATCTTACTTTCAGAGGAAGGTTAATTCATAATGGATATATTATTACCATAGAAAATATTACACGATTTAAAGAAATGGAAGCTATTGCTCTGAATTCAACATTTGTTGGACAGGAACAGGAAAGAATGAGGCTTGCCAAAGAAATTCACGATGGCTTGGGACCCATATTATCAACAGTTAAGCTGAATCTCGATGCGTTGTATTCTGAGCTGTATACTAAAGTTCCCGATGACCTTTTACATCGATTGGCAGATTCTATCGGGTTAATCGATTCTCTAACCACAGATATCAGGAACATATCACGTGATTTAATGCCTAAGGTATTATCTGATTTTGGACTGGCAGCAGCACTCGAGAATCTTTGTAGGAGTGTAAATGAATCACTCAAACTGAAAGTCGGCTACTACACTTCGATTAGAGAAAAGCGATACGATAATGCACTTGAATTAAGCCTGTTCAGAATTGGGCAGGAACTAATTAATAATGCCATTAAGCATTCAGGTGCAGAAATGATAAATGTTCAGTTAATTGAGCATACTGATAGCATTGTTTTAATGGTTGAAGATAATGGCCGGGGATTTGACGAAATAGCTATAAACCATAATAACCAGGGCATAGGTTTGATAAATGTTGAATCTCGCGCCAAAGCGCTTGGCGGTGAGTTTTTTTTCGATTCGGTTGAGGGCAGGGGAGTTACAGCTACTGTCGAAATACCGTTTAATCGTTGATTAAAACTATGGATGAACCTGTTAAAATTATAATAGCCGATGATCATAAAATGTTTAGGGATGGGATCAAGGCAATTCTTGTTAAAGAAAAGAACTTCCAGGTAGTTGCTGATGTTAGTGGATTGGATGATATTATGGATGCGCTGGAGGACGTTGGAGCAGATGTTATTCTTATGGATATAGATATGGGGAAAAGCAATGGCATCGATGCTACGATTCGCGTAAAAACGAAATATCCTAAAGTTAATATTTTGGCATTATCAATGCATGGTGAACATAATTATGTAATTAAAATGCTTGAAGCAGGTGCTGTCGGATATATTCTTAAAAATGCCGGAAAAGACGAAATGTTAAATGCCATTAAAAGTGTAGCAATGGGTGATAGCTATTTCAGCAAAGAAGTTTCTGAACAACTGCTTGAACATTTAAATATTAAAAATAATATTTCGTCTAAAGAAGAAAATATTCCTCTGACGAACCGGGAAATCGAAGTTTTGAAAATGATTACCCAGGAATTTTCCAATTCCGAAATTGCCGATAAACTGTTTATTAGTGTTCGTACAGTTGATACTCACAGGCGAAACCTGATTGAAAAACTGAGAGTTAAAAATACGGCAGGATTGGTTCGTTACGCTATTAAAAAAGGATTGGTGGAATAAGACTCACTTGATATTCATAGTAATAGAAATAAAGTACTACGTAATTCTCGTAGATTTATATGTGTAAATCACCCTCTTTCCGGAAGAAAAAAATACGAATTTCTACACTAAAAAGGGCTTCAAAGGCTGTTACCTTTGTCTTGATAAATTCAAAATCACAATGAAACAGCTAATGAATTCACTTTCTGATGAGGAGCTTGTAAAGCTGCATCTGATGGGAGATAACTCATGCTTTTCTGTATTATACGAAAGGTTTTATGTCAGGATTTTCAATAAATGCTTCACTTTTACAAAGGATTTTAATGATGCATTTGATTATACACAGGATATATTGATGAAAGCCTTTGACAAATTGAAAACATTCAAAGGAAATTCCAAATTTTCTACATGGATCTATGCTATTGCCCATAATTACTGTATAGAGAATTACCGGAAGAAGAATAACATTGTATTTGAGCCTTTAAATGAAATAAATACGGTAAACGAAAGTATTGAATTTGGTTTTATGGATCAACATCAGATTATTGAAGAGGAGGTCCAGTTCGCGCTTTCTGAGATATCTGAATCAGACAGGATTTTACTTGAGCTGAAATACTCACATAATTACTCAATTAAAGATATCCAGGATTCATACAATTTATCTGCAAGTGCAGTTAAAATGAGGTTACAGAGAGCAAGGCAAAAAATTGAACGTATTTATATCCAGCGTCAATTGATTGCCAGCGCATAATTGAAACATCATATTATTCTTATTTGCCGGCATTTGTTCAGCATAAAAATATTTGCTGTACAAGGAAAAAATGATTGATCTTTCTCAACAATTTCAATTCCTCTTCGTAAGATAACGAACGAATTAATCTACCTTTTGTAACCGATTAAATCTAATCGATTTTACTTGTTATTAGAACAATTGAATCGCTATGTGGAGGAAAATAAAATTCTATATAATTTATGTAAATGTTGCAGTAGGAATTTCTTTGCCAACATTTTCCCAATATAAAGGAAGCAAAGATAATTATCTATTGAAGATAGATAGCTTAAACCATCGTACAGACGAATTACAATCAATGATACCAAAGTTGCAGGAAAGCAGAAATCTTGCATATCATAATACAAAACGTGAGCTTGATGAAACCATATTCTTAAAAGCTTATTACGAATATCTTAATGACGAAGATCTTGACAAGGCAAAAGTACTCGTAGAGCATAAACTTGAAAGAGCTGAATATCGGAATGATGGTTTAACCATTGAATTCTATAATACATATAAAAAAGATATTTATAATCAGATTAAATACCAAAAATTGCATTATCAGCAATTGTTTGAGAAGGAGAAGTCTTTTCATAAAAATTTAGATTTGTATATAAAAGAAGGTACCATAGAATCGTTGGAACATGCAAAACGAATCATAGAACTTTCAATAAAATATGCTAAAGAAAATCAACTTGTTAGTGCAGAAAAATATCTGCAAAAGTACAATTTATATGTTGAAGCACTTATTTTTGACTATCATTCACCCTGGGATCTTGATAAACTTACCGGTAATCCTGCTGCTTTCGACAAAGAATTTCTATCATTGGTTTCTTCTGACAGTCTGAGGCAGATACATGAAGCAGAAACACTTGTAAAAAGTTGTTACTCATATGCATTAGGATCAAATAGTGAGATTGACACCCTGTCTTATCAGAAAAAAAGGCTATTGATTGCTTCTGCTCTATCAGACTATAATGACCGGAGTGGAAATCATTCAACAACCACCAGTTCTGATCAATTGGTGGTTGCAAGCTTAGATTCACTTAACCCCCGAGGAGTGTATAAATGGCATGATTATATTGTTGTAATTAATGAATTTGTTCCAAAATATTCTGCTCCTAGTTTGAAAAAGGGAGAGGCAATTATGGAATCTGATAAAAAATTATTCACATATATCAAAAAGCAGGAAATTGCGAAAGTAAAAGACTCTTACAAAATAAAGGGTACTAAATTTCTTCCTTTCAAAACTGAAGGAAAGTTGCAGGAATTCGTATATAACCATGAAACAAGTTTATGGCAGTATATGGTTTGTTACGAAGTCATTGAAAACAGCTATTTTACTTCAGAGGTACGGAAATATATGCCCCCTTTAATATTCAAACAGGAAGAAAATCAACTGGTTCCGACTAACTCCCATGTGTACAACTAGTGAGCATTCATTCTTTATTGATCAAAAAATAGTGAGATTCTAAAGCGTCATGAATTAATTACCAATTACACGTTCAATTGTTCTCCTTCCGATTTGGCAACAATTACAGAACCACAACTGTCACTCCATATATTTACAGATGTTCTGAACATATCCAGAATTCGATCTACTGGCAGTATTAATGCAATCATGCCATATGGAAGACCAAAAATATCAAGAATGATGGTGATAATTACCAGACTTCCCATGGGTATGGCGGCCGTTCCAATGGAAGCCAATAGTGCAGCAACCAGAACAATGAATTGATCCTTAAATCCCATATGCAATCCCATTGCCTGTGCTATAAACAGTACGACGGCAGCAATATAAATTGCCGTACCGTCCATATTTACTGTAGTTCCAATAGGAAGGGTAAAATTTGCAATCTTTTCAGATACGCCGGATTTATCTTTAACATTACTCATTGTTAAAGGGAGTGTAGCGGCGGAGGAGGCAGTGGAAAAAGCGGTGAGAATCGCTGGAATCATATTATTTAAATGTTTCCAGGGATTATTTTTTCCAAATAAATACATAAGAGAAGGCAGTACTACCAGTGCATGAATGAAAAGCGCAGCCATTACACAAAGCATAAAAGAACCAAGACTGGTAAACAAGTTGCTCAAACTATCCTGATCTGCAATAACTTTGGCAACAAGCCCAAATACTCCCAGCGGTGCAAGCTTGATAATAAACATCGTTATTTTAATAGATAATTCGAAAAAACTATTAAAAAGTTTTGATAGGAAGTTCTTATGCTGGTCTTCCAATTGGTAGATAATTATGCCCGTCAGGATTGAAATAAAAATTACAGACAATAAGTCGTTATTGACAAGAGATTTAAAAATATTATCCGGTATAATTTCAATGAAAACATTCTTCAGACTCTTATGTTGAAGAGAGACCCCCGCCATTTTATCAATTCCTGAAATATCAATACCTTTGCCGGGTTGTATGATATCTGTAAATGTCAATCCGGCTATTAAAGCCAATACACTTGTTGAAATGTAATATAGTATGGTCTTAAGTCCCAATCTTCCCAGGTTTTTTCCTGAACCAATACTTAAAATGCCAGATATTATCGATAAGAATATTAATGGAATAACAATCATCTTTAAAGCTCTTAAAAATACGATTCCCATCCATTCAACCCAACGTAATGCCGGATTATGATATGCGCTTTGGATTATTCTTTTCTTATCAGTAGTAAATTCTTTCTCTGCAAGGACCGATTTTAGCTTGTTTTCAAAGGCTTTTTCAGTTTTAAAAACCTGTCCCCCAATCCCGGTCAATATATCCAACGTCTGTTTCTGATTTATTTCAGTTGATATTTCCTTGAGCGATTTATGTGTGACTATATAATTTGTTGGAAACAGAATGCCAAAAATAATAGCGGCTATCAAAGCTCCAAATATTTGCCAGTGTAAGGGTATTTTATGCTTCATCATTCACTTATTGTTTTTCAAAGATAGGAAAACCAGAATGAATCATAAAAGGGTTAGGGGATAATCACTGCTTTAACTACCTTAATGATATTGTGTAAAAGTATTATAGTTAGAATTGAAAATTGATGTTATGTATAAGTTTGAATCTAAATATTAAATTCTAAAGCCATTAAATAATACCTAACGTGAAATTGATTAAAATATTAATATAAGACAGGACAATGCCTGGTTTGAACAAAAATATAATAAAAATAAGCTATAAATAACAAATGTAAACATAATAAACTAATACCAGATACTGTGTTTACATATGTGAATAGATTAAATTGTATATTTATGAAAATAATTTTTATAATAAATATAATTATTATTATATATCGAATAATCAATAATTTACACACATTATATCAAATATTACTTTAACTAAATAATATAAATAGTTAAAAAAATATCTCATTTCAGCTAATATTTTAATATATAAATTTGTAAATCAATCATATATATGGTTTATATTAAGTTTTAAGTTAAACCTAAACTAAATCGATAAATATCTGATATTTAATTTATTAAACAAATTCAAGTAAATTATTCTAAGTTTTAAAAATATACTAAATGGGAGGATAAATCAATCAATTAAATTCACTTTATTAAGAATATCAGTTAGAATCTCCACAATCCCAATTTCAAAGCTAATGATAGTATTAATAACCGATTTAGATTTCACCATTTATCTCTATTTTAAATGAATTCCAGATATAATACAATGGAAAATATCAGTATTTAATTGATTATCAATTCAAATTACTCTGAATAGTACCAAAAAGACACTAAAAATTCTTGCAATTATAAAAAGTTTACATATGTAAATCAATAATTCTGCCAACTATTAAAAATAATAATTACATTTGTAAAAAGAAATTTAGAGAATGAAGGACAGATTATTATTATTTCTGAATAAAGAAGGCCTTTCGGCAACAGTATTTGCAGATGAAATAGGTGTACAGCGTTCTAGTATTTCTCATATTATTAGTGGAAGGAACAATCCCAGCTATGATTTCATCATTAAAATATTGGAAAAATACAGTTATTTGAATGCAGAATGGCTATTAACCGGAAAGGGTGATATGTATAAGGAGGAATTGACTGTAAATAATCCTTCATATAAGGATGAAGGAACTCTTTTTAAAGGTCCTCCGCTATCAAATTCTGTAACTAAAAAATCAAATCAACTAACAGATAAAGAGTTTACAAATGTAAACAATGTGGAAAAAATTGTTTATTTTTTTAAAAACGGCACTTTCAAAGAATATAATCCATTAGATTGAATTAATTATTCTATTTCCTTCCATATCCAATTCATAAAATTATCACAATCTAATACACTGAAATTATATTATCAAACGATTAGACTTCATTAAAATAAAATTCTTTTTTATATTGATACAAATTTCAACATATAGAGCTGTAAAATAGCTTTAAAACTTAGTTAATAGTTTTTTAAAATTGGCAAGAGAGTTTATCCTCTGAATAAAAATTTATATGTATTATTGATCAATAAAAATTAATTTTACATTCAGAAATATTGAGAATAATAAATATAATTTTTGATGGATTTTAATGAAATAGATTCTAAAAACAAAGAACCAGATCTAAAATTTATTGAAAAAAGTGTTGACAGGTATATAAACCTGATTCAATACTTGTTATTCACAAATAAAAAGGAATCCATTAGTTTTGACAACTTGTTAAATGAAACATTTCTAATGTTGCCAAATAACCTTAAATCATTTGTTAATCAAACTAATAATAAAAAATTTTTAGCTACAGTCAATGAAAAATCAGACACTAAATCATATAATACATTTTGCTTTAATCTATTAAATAAACTTAATTTAAAGCTTGGAATAAAAATTGCTTTTATAAATGAAAAATATTTTGATAAAACATTTCTATCCACTCCGGTAAACGGACATTCGAATTTGAATAATGACAAAGAAATTACAGATAATTGCACTTTTATTCTTCTATATCAAGGCACAAATTTGATTTTTAATTTCGGCCATCAGGACATAACAGCATTACAAAAGCTATCGAATTATATTTTTGAAATAGATAATAATACCTATAAAAATCTTCATATAATAATTTTTAAAAATGCCTGGGAATTAAACGAGGCAAGGAATGTAAATAATGCAAATGTCTATAAAAGAAGCTTTTTTACATCATTTGATAAAATTTGTTCGAAAGTTTTTGAACTTAACAAAACCGCTTACGAAGAAACCTTTTCCATTGATTGGGATTTCGGTAAAAGTTTAAATAAGTTTAACAATCCGGAGTATATTCAATATAAAGCAAAATTATTCAATTCTGTAATTGTAGATAATATCCCTGTAGGGCAAGAAACCCCTAACTTATACAAATTGACATTTATTACCGAGGATACTATTGATATTTTACCCGGACAGTTTATCATGATTGATACGTTAAGAGAACGGCAATCGGAATTATCAAAATCCTATCATCCTCATGTTGTTGATTCCATTTCAAATGTTACTCCAACTATTCATAATGATTTAGGATCAAAAAAAATATCATATTTGAAACGACCATTTGGGATTTACAAAACGTACTATGAAAATTTTAGTGATGATTATTTATCAAAACTGAATTTGGAAAAGGATTTGGCTACTATTTTATATACTGTAAAACCTAATAAGTTTGAAATCTTATACAAAGTATTAGAAGGCGGAGTGGGTACCAGGGAATTAACTAAAATTGTAAAAAATGACAAAATTGAAATTTTAGCTCCCCTGGGAAAGATATTTGATTTGAGAGAAATATTAATTGAGGACTTTGATGAAATTCATATCATAGGGGGAGGTGTGGGAATTGCACCGCTTGTGTACTTAGTTCAGGTATTGAGATATTTCAATTTAAACGTTAAAGCGTTTATTGGAGTGGAGAAATACAGTTCTCTGAAATACAACGATATAAATATAAAAAGTTTTACCAGTAGCGGCAAAAATGCCAAAATATATGTGGATGATTTGAAATTACTGGGCTTAACTGAAAATTCAGATATATATGTATCCATTCAGAGTAAAACTGAAGAAAAACAGAATATTGATATTAAAAATGTGTTTATTGGAAGTTTAATTACTGAGCCATACGCGGAATATGTAAAGAATCATAATAAGTTGAAAATACTTACTTTTACATGCGGGCCTTTGCCAATGATGCGCAAGGTACATGATATTACTGCACAATATAATTCAAAATCGTTTGTACTGATGGAAAAACGAATGGGTTGTGGAATAGGGGTATGTTTCTCCTGTGTATGTAAAACAATAATAAATGGTGAAAATCATAATTCCCGTGTATGCATTGATGGTCCTATTATTGAATCAAAACTAATAAACTGGAATGAATAATAGCCTTTCTGTAAAAATAAAAAATTTAGTATTGAAGTCACCTCTTCTTACTTCCTCTGGTACATCAGGAACCAAGGATGAGATTAACCTTTTACAAAACAGGTATAATGTGTTAGAATCATTGGGGGCCTTTGTAACAAAAGGTGTATCTGTAAATAAGAGTTTGGGGAATCCGGATCCTAGAATTGTTGAAGTCAGGTCAGGATTATTAAATTCAATTGGGTTGCAGAACAAAGGCGTTACCAAGTTTTTTGAAGAAGATGTCCCGGAACTACAAAAATATAAAATACCTGTTATTGTTAATATATCAGCTGCTTCGGTTAGTGAGTTTGGCGAATTAGCCGAGATGATTAAAATCAGGGATAAGCATAATGCAATAAGTGGTTTGGAAATAAATGTATCATGTCCGAATATAAAAAAGGGCGGTTCAGCTTTTGGAACAGATCCATTCTTGGTTGAGCAGGTTGTTAAAGAAATCAAGTACAAAGTTCAGGATTCTTTATGTATCATAACCAAACTTAGTCCAAATGTGACAGATATTGTACAAATTGCACAGGCAGCTATAAATGGTGGTACAGATGCATTATCGATGATCAATACATTGAAAGGAATGGCAATTGATATAAATAACATGAAACCCATGTTAGGAAATCAAACCGGAGGATTGTCCGGACCTTGTATAAAACCAGTTGGAGTTTATATGGTTTATGAATGTTTCAGAAGCATACCGGAATGCAGACGAAAAGAGATTCCAATAATAGGAATCGGTGGTATTTCGAACTTTAACGATACAATGGAATATATTTTAGCCGGAGCCACTGCTGTTGGTATAGGAACGCATTGGTTTATTAACAACAGAATTTTTGAGGAAATACACAAAGAATTAACAGAATATTTAGATAATTGCAAGGAAACAATTTCTAACTTAACAGGGAAAGCTCATGCTAATTAACAAAAGAAAAATTCAATTATGGTACAAAGTAATTTTACTTTGTCAAATTTTTGTGCTGGTAGGAATTACGCTTAAGGCACAAGATTTACCAGGAAAAGATGAGATATTGGAAAAAATGACACGTGCAAACAAATATTTTATGGATAAATGGCCTGATGTAGGGCAGAGAATTGTTACGGACAGATCACGTGCGAGCAATATATGGACCAGAGGTGTTTATTATGAGGGTTTAATGGCACTTAATAAAATTGATCCCAGGACAGAGTATTATGATTATGCAGTAAAGTGGGGCGAATTTCACAACTGGAATTTAAGAGATGGAATCACTTATACCAGAAATGCCGATAATCAATGTGCTGGTCAGACGTATATTGATTTGTATCTGATTGATCCCCAACCCGAACGAATCGAGAATATCAAAGCATCTGTGGATAGTATGCTGAAAACTTCCAAAATTGACGATTGGAGCTGGATTGATGCCCTGCAAATGGCCATGCCGGTTTTTGCCCAACTGGGAGTAGTTTACAAGGATAACGCATATTTTGAAAGAATGTATGACATGTATACCTATACAAAAGAAAAAGAAGGTACCATCGGTTTATATAATCCAAAAGAGGGACTCTGGTGGCGGGATAAAGATTTCCATCCTCCCTATAAAGAACCAAACGGAGAAAATTGTTTCTGGTCCAGAGGAAATGGATGGGTAATGGCCGCTTTGGTCAGAATCCTTGAAATTATGCCTGCGAATGCTCCTCATCGCAAAGAATATATTAAGACATACAGACAAATGGTCAATGCTATTGTGCCTTTACAACGCAATGATGGTTTTTGGAATGTTAGTCTGCATGATTCAACTCATTTTGGCGGAAAAGAAACATCCGGTACAGCATTATTCACCTATGGAATCGCCTGGGGAATTAATAATGGGGTAATTAGTGAAGAAAAATATAAACCTATTGTAGTTAAGGCATGGAATGCAATGGTGACGTCTGCTTTACATCCGGATGGAATGTTAGGTTTTGTTCAAAGCACGGGAAAAGAACCTGATGCTGGTCAGCCAGTGACATATGATAAAATACCTGATTTTGAAGATTTTGGTCTTGGCTGCTTTTTGCTTGCCGGTAGTGAAGTCTTCATAATGAGATAAGTAGATTTAATATACTGCCGTCTTTTCCTTTCCATAGTTTTGTATATCTTTAAGTATATCCCAGGATATAGAGGAGAGGTCTTAAATTATGGACCTTCCAGAGCCGTGATTATTTTGGTCGTATAAATCCGGAAAATTTTAATTGGAATTCTTTAATAAAATGTGTAAAATATTTTAAAAAGTAAAATATTATGACTAAATTTTAGTCATTTATTTTGATTGTTAAATAATCATTTACATGAAGGTTTCACATTTAAAATTAAAAGACAGGGTACTGCAAATTATTGCGGATTTTCCTCAGATCATAACTGATTTTCAGAATGAAGCAACCAACGGAGCCCGCGATTTATTCAACTATTTGAAACAACAAATCAATGAAGAAATTTATGTATTTTACATTAACAAATGTGAGATTGATTTTTTTAATAAATACCCTTTTGAACAAGGTGAACCTTATGTAAAAGGATTCATGGAATCCCGCTATTATATTATCAGAATGTTTAATATTTCGTATGCAGAATATTTTGATTTTATTTCTACACATAATGACAGTAAGCAAAATCAAATTAATCCAAACGATAAGGATAAGAAAATTTCAGCCTGAAGTTTGATGAATTCTGTCTAATTTGATTATTATATATTTTTAATATACAATATTATAGTATATATTATCTGAAGTAAATAATTATATAAAATGTCAGTTTGTAATATTTTATTATATTTAAGCATAGAATGATCGAAAAACACATACATAAACAAAAATAATTTTTTGTCGTAATACCTAGTAATCTTTTAAATAATCAGCAATGAAGAGAATTCTTCTGGTATTATTTTTATTCTGTTTCTGTAATTGCATAAATCTGTTTGCGCAGAAAGAACCTGCAAACAACATGCTTATACCTGATAATAAAAAGACGCTACATTCAACTGATTATAGTATAGACAAACCCAAAATACCATTGAGGATTAAAATAAGGCAAAAATTCAATAACGCTAAAAACCGTAGAAAAGAGAGAAAAGAAATTAAAAGAAATATAAGACTCAAAGAGCAAATGGAAGTCATGGGCAGAAAAGACAGTAAAAAAATTGCCCGTGAAAACAATCATCAGGAAAAAATTGAAACCCGGAATATTGAAGAACAGGTAAAAGAAATTCAACGAATTAATGAAAAAAATAGAAAAGCAAATCTTAAGCAGGAATTAAAAAAGAAAAAGGTGCAGGAAATACTGGCTAAGGAGGTAGAAAAAAGCAGTAAAGAAATCGAAGAATTTAACAAATCAGTTATTGAAAGACTTGAACAAACCCGGTTAGGTGCAGATCATCAATCTGTTATGTCCCGCAAAGAATTTGATCATTACAACGAAAAGGTCAGGAAAGAGCAAGAAAAGGTATTGGCAGAGGTAATGAAACAGAACCAGGCTTTAAGCGAAGCTATTGCCAGGTACAACAAAAAGACTCTGCAGGAAAAACAGGACCTGGTTGATAAAAATGCAAAGGAAGCAGATAAAAAAAGTCAGGAGATAGTAGAATACAACCAAAAAGTACTGGCCGAAAAGGAACTACAGCGGCAGGGAACGGACAAGGTCACCCAAAAAAGCCAGGCAGAAACCGATAGGTACAACGAGCAGGTTAGGAAAGAGCAGGAAAATGCATTGGCAGAGGTAATGAAACAAAACCAGGTTTTAAGCGAAGCCATTGCCAGATACAATGAAAAGGCCATGCAGGAGAAGCAGGAAGAGGCTGAAAAGAAAGCAAGAGAAGGTGAAAAGGAGAGCGAACAGATAACTGAATACAACCAAAAAGTACTGGCCGAAAAGGAACTACAGCGGCAGGGAACGGACAAGGTCACCCAAAAAAGCCAGGCAGAAACCGATAAGTACAACGAGCAGGTTAGGAAAGAGCAGGAAAATGCATTGGCAGAGGTAATGAAACAAAACCAGGTTTTAAGCGAAGCCATTGCCAGGTACAATGAAAAGGCCATGCAGGAGAAGCAGGAAGAGGCTGAAAAGAAAGCAAGAGAAGGTGAAAAGGAGAGCGAACAGATAACTGAATACAACCAAAAAGTACTGGCCGAAAAGGAACTACAGCGGCAGGGAACGGACAAGGTCACCCAAAAAAGCCAGGCAGAGACTGATAGATATAACGAACAGGTCAGAAAAGAGCAGGAAAAGGCATTGGCAGAGGTAATGAAACAGAACAAGGCTTTAAGCGAAGCCATTGCCAGGTACAATGAAAAGGCCATGCAGGAGAAGCAGGAAGAGGCTGAAAAGAAAGCAAGAGAAGGTGAAAAGGAGAGCGAACAGATAACTGAATACAACCAAAAAGTACTGGCCGAAAAGGAACTACAGCGGCAGGGAACGGACAAGGTCACCCAAAAAAGCCAGGCAGAGACTGATAGATATAACGAACAGGTCAGAAAAGAGCAGGAAAAGGCATTGGCAGAGGTAATGAAACAGAACAAGGCTTTAAGCGAAGCCATTGCCAGGTACAATGAAAAGGCCATGCAGGAGAAGCAGAAACAGGTAGATAAAAATGCAAAAGAAGCAAATAAGGAAAGTCAGGAGATATTAGAATACAACCAAAAAGTTCTGGCTGAAAAAGAACTACAGCGGCAGGGAACGGACAAGGTCACCCAAAAAAGCCAGGCAGAAACCGATAGGTACAACGAGCAGGTTAGGAAAGAGCAGGAGAAAGCATTTACAGAAGTGATGAAACAAAACCAGGTTTTAAGCGAAGCCATTGCCAGGTACAACGAAAAGACCATACAGGAGAAGCAGGAAGAGGCTGAAAAGAAAGCAAGAGAAGGTGAAAAGGAGAGCGAACAGATAACTGAATACAACCAAAAAGTTCTGGCTGAAAAAGAACTACAGCGGCAGGGAACGGACAAGGTCACCCAAAAAAGCCAGGCAGAAACCGATAGGTACAACGAGCAGGTTAGGAAAGAGCAGGAGAAAGCATTTACAGAAGTGATGAAACAAAACCAGGTTTTAAGCGAAGCCATTGCCAGGTACAACGAAAAGACCATACAGGAGAAGCAGGAAGAGGCTGAAAAGAAAGCAAGAGAAGGTGAAAAGGAGAGCGAACAGATAACTGAATACAACCAAAAAGTACTGGCCGAAAAGGAACTACAGCGGCAGGGAACGGACAAGGTCACCCAAAAAAGCCAGGCAGAAACCGATAGGTACAACGAGCAGGTTAGGAAAGAGCAGGAGAAAGCATTTACAGAAGTGATGAAACAAAACCAGGTTTTAAGCGAAGCCATTGCCAGGTACAACGAAAAGACCATACAGGAGAAGCAGGAAGAGGCTGAAAAGAAAGCAAGAGAAGGTGAAAAGGAGAGCGAACAGATAACTGAATACAACCAAAAAGTACTGGCCGAAAAGGAACTACAGCGGCAGGGAACGGACAAGGTCACCCAAAAAAGCCAGGCAGAAACCGATAGGTACAACGAGCAGGTTAGGAAAGAGCAGGAAAAGGCATTGGCAGAGGTAATGAAACAAAACCAGGCTTTAAGCGAAGCCATTGCCAGGTACAACGAAAAGACCATACAGGAGAAGCAGGAAGAGGCTGAAAAGAAAGCAAGAGAAGGTGAAAAGGAGAGCGAACAGATAACTGAATACAACCAAAAAGTACTGGCCGAAAAGGAACTACAGCGGCAGGGAACGGACAAGGTCACCCAAAAAAGCCAGGCAGAAACCGATAGGTACAACGAGCAGGTTAGGAAAGAACAGGAGAAACAAAATAAGGAACTGGCTGATAAATATTCAAGAATAAGTGATGAGATCAAAAGATACAACGAAAAACTTTCTGAAGTCAGGATCATGGAAGAAGAAAGATATAAGGAAGATCAGGAAGATTTAAGCAGGCAAATTTTGGAAGAGAATGACAAAATCCTCACGGAGCTTGATAAATGGCAAAATAATGGAAATAATGATAATTACAGACAGAGCGAGGAAATATCTGAATCTAACCGGAAGCTTGCAATTCAGAGAGAAAAAGAAATTGAAGATCTTAGAAACGGCATAGAGAAGGAGAGTCAGAAGATTTCACAACGTAATAAAAAGATAATGAATGACATTGAATCTGATCGTCATAAATTATTAAGTGAAAATGAATCTTATAGTAAAAAAGTATTGTCTTTTAACCAGAAAACTCTTGAAGATCAGGAAATACAACGGAAAAAAATTGAAAAAGAAAAGGTGAAACATTCTAAAAAGATTGAACGATTTAATAATCTGATTCTCAAAAAACAAAACAATCTGCGACAGAAAATGCAACAGGAAGTAGAAAGAACAAGGGAATTGAATAAAAAAATTCAACAGAAAAGGAACAAGGAAAAATTAAAAATAGCCGGCTAATTCAGATATTTCTTTACAGCATTTAGCATCTCCCCTTCGGGTATTCTTTTAGAAAGGTTATCAATCATCAGATTAATAAGATCATCCATCAGTAGTGGATTCAGGCAAAGTCTGAATCCAAGTTCTCTGCACATCTCTCTTTCATCATGAGTAATTTCTCCATCAATACCCATAAGAAATAATAAATGATAGAATTGCTGCATTCGTTCCATCAAATTATCAGGAAGAGTGAAATGAAATTCTTCCGGATGTTTGTCAATATTTATCACATCGTTATCAGATAAACCGAGTTTTTTTGCAACATCACTGATAAATCTCGCTTCGTTAACATCAATTTTATGATTTGCATTGCTAAGCTTTATCAGCATCAGTAAATAACTTTTTTTTATGTTCTGGTCATCCTGTGAAAAAATACTCATAATAAAAATAGATTTAAGATGTTTATTCAATCGATCCTTGATATGCTTGAATTAGCTTTTTAATTTCAATAGTTATATCACCATATCGCTTATTATCAATGAGTTCATTTTTAAAAATACTTGCTCCGAATGCAACTGCCGATGCTCCCATTCTGAAAAACTCGGAAATATTTTTTTCTGATACACCTCCAACCGCCATTAATTCAATATTATTAAAGGGAGCCTTAATTTCTCTAAAATAGGCAGGTCCGACCAGAGAGGCAGGGAATATTTTTATCATAGAAGCGCCCAATTGCCATGCCTTATGAATTTCTGTAGGTGTAAGGGCTCCCGGGAAAACCGGAATAGAGTTGGCAGAACAATATTCAACCACTTCCATTACAGTTGAAGGAGTCACAATAAACCGGGCTCCGGCTTCAAGAGCATCTGATAACTCCTGGCTGTTCAATACTGTGCCGGCTCCGATTATCAACCTACCGGAAGATAACGCAATTATTTTTTTTAGCAGAGCTGTAGCATTTGGAGTATTCATGGTTATTTCAACCGATTTGAGACCGGATGAAATAATAGCCTCGGTGAGTGGTTCCAGATGTTCCTCGCTAATGCCTCTTAAAATACCCAAAATGGGTAACTCCTTTATTTTGCTAAGTAATTTTGACATGCAGGAAATTAAATGGATTCAAAAATATAATAATTTCGCAATCCTGAAAGAGGCAGTTTAAATTTTTTGTAAGATTTTTGATGGAATTTATTTATTAAGATTCCTGATGAAATTACCCGAGTTTTGATTAATTCCATACACCAGGTATTTTTGTTTTGCAAAATTTACATTTCCCATTTTCAATATTGAAAGCAAGTATTGAAAATCCTTTTCGCTCTACAACGGCTTTTTTACATGAAGGACATATAGTAGTATCAGCCTCTGAACCTGGAACATTTCCAATATATACAAAGTTCAATCCTGAATGAAGTGCAATTTCTCTGGCTTTTAGAAGTATACTAACGGGAGTGGAAGGTAATTGGGTTAATTTATACTGAGGAAAAAATCTGCTAAAGTGCAGAGGACGATCTTCAAATCCATTATCTTTCAGCCATTTACACATTTCTGTTATCATGTCCAAGTTATCAGTCCAACTCGGCACTACCAGATTGGTAATCTCCAGCCAAACATTCTCTTCTTTTAAAATCTTAAGTGTATCGAGGACAGGTTTAAGTCTTCCACCGTTCAACTTAAGATAAAGTTCATCTTTGAAAGACTTTAAATCTATATTTGCGGCATCAATATATTTTGCCAATTCGCGCAAAGGTTTTTCATTGATATATCCTGCAGAAACCAGAATATTCCGGATGCCTTTTGTTCGTGCTAGTTTTGAGGAATCATAGGTGTACTCATAAAATGTTATCGGTTCTGAATAGGTGTAGGCAATAGATTTACAATTGCTTGTAATCGTTTCTTCTATCAGTTTTTCGGGCATCAGGTCATAATTTCTGGTTTCCCTTGGTGATGTTTGTGAGATAGACCAGTTTTGACAATTCAGACATGCCAGATTGCACCCGGCGGTGGCTATTGAATAAGATTTACTTCCTGGAAGGAAATGAAACAAAGGCTTTTTTTCAACCGGATCTATATGAACCGCGCAAGGATTGCCATATGCAATGGAATAGAGACTTCCATTGCGATTGGTTCGATTTCTGCAATCACCAAATTCTCCTTCCTTAATTGTGCAGGCATTTGGACAAATAAGACACGTGACACCTCTAGGGGTTTTTTCATAAAACATTCCTTCTTTACTCCATTTCCATAAGTCATCTGAGTTGGCTTGTTTATTGACATTACCCTGAAAAAAATGATTATTTAAACCACATAGAATGCCCGTAGTTCCAATTAAGCCTTTCTTTACAAATTCTCTTTTAGAATGACTAAAATAGTTGGTTTTCATCACATTGAAATTTTGTTCTGCAAAAATTCGATATCAATTTCTGGTTTAGGTCAGGTGGATTTTATGCCTGGGTGTTCCAGGATTAAATTCTGTCTTTTCAAGACAAGTATTGGTTCCGATTTATGGACATCTACAGCTATTTCAAAGTTATGCAAATAAGCTCAAAACAGGATCAAAATCTTCAACTGGTTTTGCAATTTAAAATGGTTAAAAACAAAATTTATAATAGTTATTGTGTGATTAAATTAACCGAACTGTTTATTCTTGTTAATAATTATTTATCTTTAAGGTTGAAATTAGCAGACATTAGTATATCTTTAAAGTGATATTTGTTAAATATTATTTCTGATAATTAAATAACTGATTGATCATTTGACATCATGGAAGATCTCTTAATTGAACCAACAAATAAGACACCTTTGATTGATTTCGCACAAACCGGTAAACTTGTAATGGCCGGTAGTGCTTTTCCGGAAAACGCCAAGGAATTCTTCGACCCAATAATTGATTGGATAGCTGAGGTAAATATTAATGAAGTTGATTTTGATTTGGTCATGGATTATTTTAATACTGCTGCAGCTAAAAAATTACTCGAATTGTTGCGCAAACTTGACTCAAATACCAAAATTAAGTATGTTAAGGTAAATTGGTATTATGATAAAGAAGATTTGGATAGTCTTGAATCTGGCCAGATTCTGGCAGAAACCCTGTCGAGAGTTAAATTCAACTATATAATTAACGATAAGTAAGAATCGAAACCTGTATAATTAAAATTCACTTACAGTTCTTCTTAGTTTCAGCAGCCTAATTAATAGTTTTTCCAGATATTCCATTTTTAGCATATTTGCTCCATCAGATAATGCTTCTTCAGGGGTTGGATGTGTTTCGACAAATATACCGTCAGCGCCTACAGCTATGCCTGCACGGGCAATAGTTTCGATCATTTCAGGTTTTCCACCTGAGACACCCGTATATTGATTTGGCTGTTGTAAGGAGTGCGTAATATCCAGAATTACCGGGTATCCATATTCTTTCATTTCAATAATGCCGCGAAAATCTACAATTAAATCCTGATAGCCGAACATAGTTCCGCGCTCGGTAATCATCACTTTGTTATTTCCTGACTGAATAACCTTTTCCAACGCGTATTTCATTGAACCGGGTGAAAGAAACTGCCCTTTCTTAATATTGATAACTCTTCCTGTTTTTGCAGCGGCTATTAACAAATCGGTCTGACGACTTAGAAAAGCAGGAATCTGGAGTATATCTGCATATCCTGCTGCAAAATATGCCTCTTCCGCAGTATGAATGTCGGTAAGGACAGGTATTTTGTACTTATTCTTAATTTTCTTAAGTATATCAAGAGCTTCCTTATCACCAATACCGGTAAACGAGTCAATTCTGGAGCGGTTTGCCTTCTTATAAGATGCCTTAAAAACAAATGGGATGGAATATGTATCAGCTAACCCGGTAATATGGCTGGCTATGGTTTCACATATTTCTTCGTTTTCCACCACACAGGGACCGGCAATAAGCAAAAAATTTCCGGAATCACTATATTTAATATCAGGTAAGAACTCTTTTATTTTCATAGCAAGTTTTTAACCTTCGAATTTATGGAATTCTAATGATAACTTCTGTGTATCTGCAGGCAAAATTCCAACATGAAAATAAAGTCCCGCTTTTTAGGAGAGCAGGAGATTTTAATCAGTTCATCCTGGATTCGTAATGCGTATGAAGCAATTTATGAGATTTGTGACCAAGTGGTTCACCGAGAAATTCTTCATATATTTGCTTGATTTCAGGATTATCATGCGATTTACGAAGTATTTTTCCTTCATCTTCGGCATAAATTGCTGCAATTCGTTTTTTTCTGACTTCGTCAGTAGTAAATCTGGGTTGACCACCACCACCTATACATCCTCCCGGACAAGTCATTACTTCAATAAAGTGAAACTCTTCTCCGGCACGCATTGCTTCCACAATTTTTTTTGCATTTCCAAGTCCATGGGCAACTCCAACTTTTAGTTCAACACCTTCAAGAAAATTCCATTCGGGTTTTGTTCCTGTAATTTTTAATGAGGCTTTCTTAACACCTTCAAGACCCATAATTGGCTCTATATGCAGTTTTTCAAGAGGAAGTTCTTTACCTGTAACAATTTCATAAACTGTTCTTATGGCAGCTTCCATAACCCCACCGGTATTTGCAAAAATATCTGCTGCTCCGGAAGATACCCCCATAGGTGAATCCATGGTATCATCTGCAAGTTCTGTAAAGTCAATTCCTGCCTGTTTTATCATGCGCCCAAGCTCCCTTGTCGTTAAAACATAATCCACATCCTGAACTCCGCTATCTGACATTTCCGGTCGTTGAGCTTCAAATTTTTTTGCAGTACAAGGCATAATTGAAACCACTACAATGTCTTCAGCTTTCTTACCAATCTTTTCAGCATAGTAAGTTTTTGCTATTGAGCCGAACATTTGTTGCGGCGATTTGCAGGTTGATATATTATCCAAATATTCGGGATAGAAATATTCGGCATATTTTATCCAGCCAGGGGAGCAACTGGTAAATTGTGGTAAAGCAACTTTTTCCTTATTTACAAGAGCTTTTTTTAGTCTCATCAGCAACTCAGTACCTTCCTCAATGATGGTTAAGTCGGCTGTGAAATTTGTGTCAAAAACCCTGTGAAATCCCAACTGTCGTAAAGCAGTAACCATCTTTCCTGTGACAAGTGTACCTGGTTCATAACCGAAACATTCACCCAATGCAGCGCGTATGGCAGGCGCGGTCTGCACAACAACAAATTTATCGGGATTATCCAGAGCTTCCCATACACCAGCAATATGATCTTTTTCAGTTATTGCTCCCACCGGACAAACAGCTGAACATTGTCCACACTGAACACATGCAACATCTGCAAGATCCTGTTCAAAAGCAGGGCCAATGGTTGATTCAAAACCTCTGCCCTGAGCAAACAACGAACCTACGCCCTGAATATCATTGCAAACGGTTACACATCTGCGACACTTGATACATTTTCCGCTATCTCTTACCAGTGCAGGTGTTGAATCATCAATGATACTTTCAAGACAGTCTCCCGCAAACCTGGTATCTTTTATACCCATACTGTATGCCATAGTCTGAAGTTCACAGTCATTATTTCTGTCGCATATTTTGCAATCTCCGCAATGTTCTGAAAGAAGTAATTCAACAACAAATTTTCTGGCGTCCCTAACATTTTTGCTATTTGTAATAACCTTCATTCCTTCAGCAACAGGGGCTGCACAAGAAGCGACCAATGATTTTGCATTCTCCACTTCAACAACACAAACTCTGCAGGCTCCTTTTGGTATTTGAGTTTCGAGATGGCACAATGTTGGTATGTTGAAGCCTGCTCTTAAAGCTGCATTTAGGATAGTGGTACCTTCAGGTACCTCAACTTTGAAATTATTTATATGCAATGAAACCATAATATTTTTCTTTTGAAGATTTTAACATTTACCATAATCACACCGCAGACATCTTTTGGATTGTCTGATTGCCTCACCTTCTACCCAGACCTGTTCTACTTCATCGAAGTTGAACCTGCGGCGTTCAGCTGAAAGCATGGTCATATTTTTACGAGGAAAGGGAGCTGGTTCTTCTTCTGGGTCAAAAAAAGTATCAACCATTTTTTCCTTTCTCCAGAACGCATGATCTTCACCGGTAAGAAACATATCAATACCTACAGCAGCTTTTTCCCCTCCTGCTACTGCTTCTATGACAGAGGATGGCCCTGTGGCAGCATCACCTCCTGTGAAAATCCATGAAACAGAAGTTTGCCCTGTGACAGGATCTGATTTTAGACGTGAATTATCAATTGTTTCCAGTTTTATGCCATTAAACAGGGTAGAGCAATCCAGCGTCTGACCAGTTGCAAGTATGATCTGATCGGCTTCAAGAATAAATGTTTCATCACTTGATTCGGGTTTCCTTCTTCCGCTTATATCGAATTCACCAAGTTTCATAATTGTACATTTTACCCCGGAAACTTTGCCATTATTCTGAATTATTTCTATCGGATTTGTGAGTGTATGCAAGGAGATACCTTCTTCAATAGCAGCTTCAATTTCTTCTGCCCATGCAGGCATTTCTTCCTGCGTTCTTCGATAGACAATATGAACATCTTCTGCTTCAAGCCTGAGAGCTGTTCTGGCTGCATCTATTGCAGCATTTCCCCCTCCAACAATAATTATTTTTTTACCAACAGGTACCGATCCTCTCAAATTATAAGTCTGAAGGAATTTCAGGGCATCAACGATTCCATCTGCGTCAATTCCGGGAATATTTGGGATCATACCGCTAGGGGTACCTACCCCAAGAAATACAGCTTCATAACCCATTTCCTTGAGATCAGAGAGATTAAAATCCACTCCCAGTTTTTTTCCGGTTTCAATATCTACACCCATATTTTCTATCATCCTAATCTCACGGGCGATGATTTCTCTCGGCAACCTGTAGGCTGGAATGGTTTGAACCAACATCCCTCCCGGTCTTTGTTCAGATTCAAAAACTTTTGGTTTATATCCAAGCCTTGCAAGAAAATAGGCACAGGATAATCCGGCAGGGCCGGCTCCTATAATAGCTATTTTTCTTTCGCTATTGTGTGAATTTTCTCTAATTTCAGGAACCTGTACAGTTATTTCCTGGTCAACCATAAAGCGCTTTGTACCACGAATTGCTACTGGTTCATCTATAGTGGTTCTTCTGCATTTATCTTCACACGTATGAAAACAAACCCTGGCGCAAATAGCAGCGAAGGGATTTCTTTCCCGGTGAAGCTGAAGCGCTTCGGCATATCGCTTCTCGCCAATAAGTGAGATAAATCCGGGTACATCCACATGTGCAGGGCATGCACTTTGGCAGGGAGCCCTTACAAGATCAGTACATACGCCGGCCGGGCAACTTTTCTGTTTGATATGAGCTTCGTATTCATGTCTGAAGTATCTTAATGTAGATAATACCGGATTAGGAGCAGATTGTCCAAGTCCGCACAATGCAGTTTTCTTTATTTTTTCACCAAGTTCTATTAACTTGTCGATATCTTCCATTTTACCATTACCAGAACAAATATTTTCGACAATTTCGAGCATTCTCTTGGTGCCAACCCTGCATGGAGTACATTTTCCACATGATTCTTCCTGAACAAATTCAAGAAAGAATCTTGCAACATCAACCATACATGAGTCTTCATCCATGACTATAAGTCCACCTGAACCCATGATAGCACCCAACTCATTAAGAGATTCATAATCAAGCGGAACATTCAGGTGTTGTTTTGGGATACAACCACCGGAAGGACCCCCAATCTGAGCCGCTTTAAATGGCTTACCACTACTTGTACCACCTCCAATATCATAGAGTAAATCTCCTAGAGTAGTGCCAATCGGAACTTCAAAAAGGCCGGAATTTGCAATAGCTCCGGCAAGTGCAAATATTTTTGTTCCTTTACTTTTTTCAGTACCATAAGTTGCAAACCAATCACCGCCATTTGCAATAATTGCCGAGATATTTGCAAATGTTTCAACATTATTCAGTACGGTGGGTTTGCCCCAAAGTCCCGATTGTACCGGAAATGGTGGTCTGGGTCTTGGTTCTCCCCGTTTTCCCTCAATGGAAGCAATAAGAGCAGTCTCCTCTCCGCACACAAAAGCGCCAGAACCCATACGTATATCCAGTTCGAAATTGAACCCGGTACCGAGGATGTTTTCTCCAAGAAGTCCCAGCTGTTTGGCCTGTTTGATTGCAATGTTCAATCTTTCCAAAGCAAGCGGGTATTCTGCACGCACATAAATAAACCCCATTGAGGCACCGATAGCAAATGCTCCTATAGTCATCCCTTCAATAATAGTATGGGGATCACCCTCCAGAATACTTCTGTCCATATAAGCGCCAGGATCACCCTCATCAGCATTACAGAGTATATATTTCTGATCCGCTTCATTCTTCGCAGCAAGTTTCCATTTGAGATAAGTTGGAAATCCTGCACCACCGCGCCCTCGCAGTCCTGATTTTTGTACCTCATTTACTACATCTTCCGGTTTAAATACCGAAAGGGCTTTTGTCAGGGCATCGTACCCTCCGGCACTAATGTAATCTTCAATACTGGTTGGATCAATAGATCCACAGTTTCGAAGGACTATTTTGGTTTGTTTTTGGAAAAATTTAATATCTTTTTCGAGAGGTATTGGTTTACTATCTGATTCTTCCTTAAAGGCAAGCCTGTAAAGAATTTCACCTTTAATAATATGACTTTCAATGATTTCATCCACATCGTCAACAGATAATTCCTGATAATATGTACGATTACTGGCTATAATAATTACCGGACCTTTGGAACATGGGCCAAGACATCCGGTACCGACGACTTTAACACTTTTATCCAGGTTTTTTTCTTTGAGTTTTTTAATGAATTCATCTCTGATTTTAAGTGAACCCGAGGCAATACAACCTCCTCCCGTACAAACGAGAATCTTTTCACGAATCTCTTCTTTGTCCTTTTCTTTCAGGATTTTATTTCGAAAAACTTTCAAATCCTTTGCTTCTGCTAATTTTTGCATATTCAGAGTGTATCTATTTATCTACTATCTTTTAAAATCTTATGTATAACTTTTTAAAATTTCGTTAACTTTTGAAGGTTTAACCTTCTGAAAGACCTCATCATTTATCATGATTACCGGGGCTAGTCCGCAAGCTCCAAAACACCTGCCAACTTCCAATGAAAATTTTCTGTCTCCGGTTGTCTCACCAACTCCAATTTCCAACTCCTCAACAAACGCTTTTAGTACTTCTTTTCCACCTCTCACATAACAAGCTGTTCCAAGGCACACCCGAATTGTATATTCACCTTTGGGAGTTGTTGAGAAGTAAGAGTAGAATCCTACAACACCAGCCACCTCGCTGTAAGGTTTATTAAGACGTCTGCTTATTTTTCTTAAAGCTGCTTCAGGCAGGTAACCAAAAAGATTTTGTACTGATTGTAAAATTGGAATTAATGCACCTTCTTTTTCAATATGTTGATCAATGATATCATCAAGTTGCTCATAATATTGCTCTTCACTTATTGAATCATGGCAACTACAAGCCTTTTCATTTATCGGATTTTCTTTACTCATCTCCTTGATTTTTAATAAATTGTTATATTTTTTTCAAAATAACCCCATTTAAGGGCCGTAAAAGTAAAAATTATATTGTTATTTCAATAACATTAATATATGTTGTACAATATAAAACGTCATTTTATATTGAATCTAAATTATGATAATAAAAAATTTTCTAAGGATGTTTCATTGAGGTTAAAGGCTTTCAATAGAATTGCTTAAAAAAGAGGTTATTAGTTAACTTAGAATTGCTTTTTTAAGTATATTTCTAAAATTAAGGGTTTGAGAAAATAATACGTTTTTTGAAGACATCAGAATTATATTAGTATCTTTTTGAGACTTTTTTTCTAAATTGCACCATTAAACCTGCTATTTTATGAAACCTCTTAAAAACCTACTTATCTGTCTTTTAATATTATATGTTTTACCAGGGTGCAATGATAACCGGGATGATTATTATGCACGGCCAGACTGGCTGGAAGGACCAATTTATCAGCAATTAGAAAAAGAAGGCAGGTTTACCACCTTTATAAGTCTTCTGAAATACATGGGCTATGATGAAATACTTGGAAAAACAGGTTATTTTACGCTTTTTGCCCCGAACGATTCGGCATTTGACGTATTTTTTAAATCAAGAAATATCAGTACTGTCGAAGAACTTGATACCGCACTTATCAGAGATATCGTACAATACTCCCTGGTGGAAAACGGGTATACACCTCACACCCTGGCTGCATACCAGTCTTCAAATGGTTGGGTAAATGGACTGTCATTCAGAAGATTGACACGTTCATCGGGAAAATACTATAAAACAACTTTTTATAATGACAATGGTGTCAGGCTTTATAGTTCCTCTGGAACAAATTCTTTTGAAGGTTATTTAAAAAATGAAGGAGTAAAATACATACCTTATTTTTTAGATGAATTTTTTACTACTACCGGTATTTCTTCTGCAAATTACAACAAATATTTTCCTGATGTAGAGTATACCGGTTTTAATGTTTTGGATGCCAGAGTTTTGGGTAATTACATCGTTGCTGAAAACGGATATATTTATGAACTGGATAAGGTAATACTTCCATTGCCCAACCTTGATGAATATCTTATTGAACATCCGGAAAAAGACAAATTCAGTGAATTCAGGAAGATTCTACTAATGGCAACGGATACATGTCAAAAAGATATCCTCGATAATTCAAAAGACCTGCCGGTATTTTATAAAGTTTTTGAAGATGGAATATTTCCGGATCCAAATATCGAGGAGTACTCAACATCATCCAATATATATCAGACCAGGTGTTTTACTATGTTTGCTCCTGACAATAACAGCTTACAGGAATTTTACTCAACTAAATTCCTGAAATATTATTCAACCCTGGATCAGCTGGCCAATGACAGGTTAGATGTCATCATCGATTTCGTGAATTCTCATCTAGTTTCAGATGATATTTGGTATACTGATCTTCCTTCACATAAATCATCTTATGGTGTATTGTTGGGAGACAATAATATCATTTCAAGCAAGATGGCAAGTAATGGCATTTTTTATGGAATCAGCGAAGTTCTGCAAACCGGCAACTATTTCAATTCGGTTTATGGTGAGATATGTCTGAATCCGAAACATATG
This sequence comes from uncultured Bacteroidales bacterium, assembly GCA_963781805.1. GTDB lineage: Bacteria > Bacteroidota > Bacteroidia > Bacteroidales > UBA10428 > JAFGPL01. The sequence continues at coordinate 550,090 of CAWAHF010000004.1, read as the reverse complement.
AATTTTTATCTGGGCTTAAAATTGATAAAAGAGATAAATAGTATTGAAACCCTTTTAAGGAGTCAGGAAATCGATTATACTTTGTTTCTCACCGATGATTCGGTTTTTGCTGCAGGAGGTTACTACTATAACGATATTGAATCTAGATTTTTTCCTGCCACAACAGGAGAGGAAAAAGTTGCTGAAACAATTAATTTGATGATCGTAAGGGGTGATTATAACGATCTTTCAGGAAAAGGTTTCTTGAAAACCCTGGGTGGCGATATTATCAGGTATGACAACAATGTTTTATGGGCAGGAGGAAATATGGAAAACAATACTCCAAGCAACATACTTGAGATTAAAACAGAACCAATTAATGGAACCGTTTACGAGGTAAGTAAAAATCTTATTCCTCCGATAAAGACTTATCTTCAGGTTTTAGCAACACCTCCAGCTGGTGCAAGTTATTCGCAATTCAATTTGTACCTCACGAATTCCGGGTTGATAAGCAATAATGCCATTACAGGTGTCCAGACCAGAAAAGGTCTTACCATTGTAGTTCCTACTGATGATGCTATTAGTGCTGCCGGTTTGCCTGTCTACACGGCTACTGATTCTGCAAGTAAGGCAAAAATAAAGAACTTCCTTTTATATCATATATTCCAGGATGTTAAATTTCCCGAGGCAGGAACCTACAAAACCTACAATGTTTCCGACATAATGGGAAGATTTAATGTGTACAGGGAGATTACCACAACCGCCACAGCCGACGGTTTTGAAATTACAGATGGCACAGGAAACAAAGCGGTTGTGATAAATACCGCCGGAAGCTGCAATTTTGCTCTCGAAGGAGCTTGTATTTACCAGATTGACAACGTATTGAATTACGAATAAATTACATGCATCAAAGATTAAAAAGTTTGAACCAAAAGCTTTTGTGATATCCATTTGTGGAAGGATGCTATCAATCATACTGATTTAAAATTATACTCGCATGAGACAATATAAACTACTACTAAAACTTCTTCTGATTGCCATATTATTTTTGGCTGGCGACAACATTTTTGCACAAGGAATTCTGCTAAAGGGAAAAGTAAAGTCGTCGGATGATAATTCGACACTGCCAGGAGCGTCAATCGTCGAAATGGACAAGACAGGCCGTATCATTACCGGTGCAATAACCGATGCTTTCGGAAATTACATGATTAAGATTTCGAACCCTGAGAATAAAATTGTTTTTTCTTTCATTGGCTATAAAAGCATTGAAACACAGCTTGAAGGTCGTCGAACAATAGATGTAATTCTTGATCCGGAAAGTCAGAAAATTGAACAAATTGAGGTGGTTGGAGAAAGAAAAATAAACGATGGATTTATGAGTATTAGTGAAAGAAACCTAACCACTTCAGTTCAGCGCCTGGATGCCAAAGAACTTGAAAATATCCAGGCAAACTCCATTGATGAAGCACTTCAAGGACGTCTGGCAGGTGTTGACATAGTTGCCAGTTCAGGCGACCCTGGCGCCGGGATGTCGATCAGGATTAGGGGTACTTCATCTATAAATTCATCTTCAGAACCCTTAATTGTGGTTGATAATATTCCCTACGACACAGAAATAAGTTCTGACTTTGACTTTGCCACTGCCGATGAGGATGGTTATGCTGCCATGCTTAACATTTCCCCTGAAGACATTCAGGAAATTACTGTTTTGAAAGATGCAGCTTCAACTGCACAATGGGGATCAAAAGCAGCAAATGGAGTTTTAATGATCAAAACCAAAAGAGGTACCATTGGAAAACCTCTTGTAAGATATTCCTATAAATTCTCATTGGCCGAGCAACCGGATCCAATACCCATGCTGAATGGCGACCAATATTCCATGTTGATCCTTGAAGGTTTTATGAACCTGAAAGGAGTGCCCATTTCTGCCAGTAACAAAGAATTTCGTTACGATCCTGAATGGGAAGACTACTATAATTACAGCCAGAACACTGACTGGATAGCTGCTGTTACCCGTACAGGTTACACCCACGATCATAATATCTCTCTGACCGGAGGTGGGGAAAAAGCAAGATATCGTTTTTCTGTAGGATATCTTGACCAGATTGGTACTACTCTGGGTACTGACCTGAAAGAGTTATCAGGCAGGTTAAACCTTGATTATTATGTTTCTGATAAAATATCTTTCACTACTGATATTTCCTATAATCGCGGAGATAACAACAAGAATTATCCGGATATAGATTCCAAGAAATATAAAAATGCAGGTATCCGTGAAATAGCTTATAATAAGATGCCTAATATGAGCATTTATGATATGGATGAGGCAGGAAACCTGTCGGATGTTTACTTTTCACCCGAAGAAAACTCACAGGGAGGATGGTATAGTACATATAATCCTGTGGCGATGGCAGACAAAGGAATGTATAATATTCTAAATAACAGGATCATTCCGAAGTTTTCGCTTCGTTATAGTATCCTTCCAAGTTTGCAATACACCTTTGATGTGGCTTTTGATATAAACAATGAAAAAAGAAGATCATTCCTGCCTCAGGATGCTACCGGTAAAAACTGGACTGACCCCAACGTTAACAGGTCAGGGGATGTTGATAATGATGTCTTCTCAGTGCAGACATTTAATAAATTATATTATCATCCCAGGTTAGGTGATAAACATGATCTTATGTTGCTGGCAGCTTTTATTACCAACGATAAAACAAATTATGGTTATGCGGTATATACCGCTAATTCTGCTTCTGTTTATTTGCAGGATCCTTCCATTGAATCAAGAATTATTAACGGATCAGGGCTATCGGTTAGTTCCGGAAAAAGCAGGAGTCGGGACATGGCGGGTTTGTTAACATTCAGTTACAGCCTGTTAGATCGTTATATTGTATCCGGTTCATTGCGTCGCGACGGCAGTTCTAAGTTTGGAGCCGAACACCGCTGGGGAACTTTCCCGGCTATCTCAGCACGATGGAGGATCTCAGGAGAACCATTTATGAAGTCGCTTACATTCCTGGATGATTTAAGTATCAGGGCAAGCTACGGTGAAAATGGTAATGCCCCCGGGAAAAGCTATACACAGTATAACACCTACAGTACTTTATCCTGGAATTATATTGGAGAGGCTGCCATATATTCAAAATCCATGGAACTGGCCAATAAAAAATGGGAAACTGCTATACAGAAAAACATTGGATTCGAGTTAATAATGTTTAAGGAAAGAATTAACATTGATGTTGATTTCTATAGAAAGCGAACCCTGGACCTTTATTTTGATGATCTGACCATCCCCAGCAGTTCTGGTTTCAATAAAATAGAGATGAATGCGGGTATTCTGGACAACAATGGTTGGGAAATAAACGTGATATCCCGTGTATTGAATATTGAGGAATCAAATCTTAGAGTGGATTTTAATTTTAATATTGCCCGTAACCAAAATATTATCCGTGATATTTCAGACCTATACCCACAGGAAAAAGGTCTGGCTACAAATAATGGAGAATATCTGAGAAGGATACAGATTGATAATCCCGTAGGCTCATTTTATGGTTACATCTATAAGGGAGTGTATAAAGATGAAGAATCAACCATTGCACTTGATAAAGATGGAAACCAGATAAAGGATATTAATGGTAATCCGGTATATATGACTTTCAACTATCCTGTAAGTAATTATACTTTTCAGGCTGGGGATGCCATGTATGAAGATATCAACCATGACGGTAATATAAATGAACTGGATGTCGTTTACCTCGGTAATGCCAATCCTTTGCTGACCGGTGGTTTTGGACCGATTATAAAATTCAGGGGCTTTTCATTAAACTCTTTTTTCCACTTCAGGTATGGAAATGATATCATTAACCAGGTAAGGATGGATACGGAAAAAATGTATAATTATGATAACCAGAGTACAGCAGTATTGCGCAGGTGGAGAAATCCCGGTGATGAGACCGATATGCCCAGGGCCTTGTTGAACGGAGGTTATAATTACCTTGGATCAAGCCGTTTTGTTGAAGACGGTTCTTTTATCCGTCTTAAATATATCAGCCTGAATTTCGATATTCCGAAAAAACTGGTTAACAGAATTAAATTTGCTGACGCCAGGATTGGAGTAACCTTGAAAAATTTATATACATGGACATATTATACCGGGCAGGATCCAGAAATTTCTCTTAAAAATTCAGACTTTTTTTATGTAGGATTTGATAACTCCCGTACGCCAAGGGCAAAAGAATTTCAGATCAATATAAGTCTTTCATTTTAAAACATAGTTCGAAAAATATTTAGCGTATGAACAGGTACATAAGAATAAATATAATACTGTTGGTTGCCATTTCTGTTATTTTTTTTATATCGTGTAATGACTGGCTCAATCTGGAACCTGAGGACAATGTAATTAAGCAGGAATTCTGGAATTCAGAGCAACAGGTTCATTCCTTCACCATGGGCCTTTATGGAAAATTGCTGGATGAAAGTCTTACGGAACGCCTTTTTTATTGGGGTGAGTTAAGGGGAGATGATTTAACGCCAAACGATGGTATTACGACAAATAACTACAGGATATTAAACAGTGATATAACCGCGGATAATACCGATATTAAATGGGGTGCTTTTTACAGTTCCATCAACCAGTGCAATATCTTAATCACATATGCCAAAGAGGCTGCTGATAAAGATGTTACTTTCACAGAAGACGAGTTAAAAAAGTATGAAGCTGAAGCCTACGGATTAAGAGCGCTGTTATACTTTTACCTGGTCAGGTCATTTGGAGAGGTGCCACTGATGCTTGATGCTGTGGTTGACGATCAAGTTGACCTTTTTATCCCAAAAAGTTCCCAGGCAGAGATACTGGCGCAGATTAACAACGATCTTGACACAGCCAGAAAATACGCTGTGACAGATTATAACAATGATTTATATAACAAAGCACGCCTCACAAAGTATGGCGTTGATGCCATTTATGCAGATTACTATTTATGGACAGATCAATATGAAAAATGCCTTGAGGTTTGCAATGAAATCATTAACTCAAACAGATTTGGACTGGTTGCTGGAAAAAACTGGTTGCAGGAGATATTTATCAATGGAAATTCAAATGAAAGTATTTTTGAATTACAATTTACTGTGAATAAGCCCAATCCCTTCTACAAGTTTTTTAATGAATCACCCGGTTACTTTCTGTCTTCTCCTTATATTATGGAAATCTATTCGGGTGCAGATGTCAGAGGAGACAGTGCTACCTTTTATGGTAATGCAGGGGTAATTTACAAATATATGGCATTGTCTGCTGAAGAAGATTTACGCAGGTCAGAATCAAATTATGAGGCCAACTGGATTTTTTACAGGTATGCAGATGTTCTGCTTATGAAGGCTGAAGCACTCAATGAATTGGGTAGGGGAGCTGAAGCCATTGCCCTGGTAAACAAGATACAGGCAAGAGCCGGGGCATTTTTAACTTCAGCAGATGTTACCGATGATTATGCTATAAGGGAAATGATCTTACTGGAAAGAAGAAAAGAACTGGCTTTTGAAGGCAAAAGGTGGTTCGATGTTTTAAGAAATGCCAAAAGAGATAACTATGCCTATAAATCAATCCTGATTGATATGATCGAATCATATGCCCCTGCCGATTTGGTGGACTTGGTAAAAAGTAAATACAGTGATCCCCTGAGTCATTACTTTCCAATCTATTATGGGGAGTTGGAGGTTAACTATGAACTTGAACAAAATGAATACTATTTAAGGTGAAAAAGGTAAGCTATGAAAAAGTATATATTAACTATGAAAATTGCTTCGTTACTGTTAACCCTGTTTGCATTGATTATCGTTTCCTTAATGAACAGTTGTGAAGATCCTGATAAAGATAAACTTTATAAAACTGCAGAAGGGATTACAATAGGCGAATATATTGATGAACACCCTGACACTTTAAGTGAATTTAACAAAGTGCTATCCAAAGTGCAGAGTGTATCATTTCTGAAAGCGTATGGTCAGTATACCTGCTTTATTCCCAGCAATGAAGCATTTCAAAAATTTTATGCAACCAAAGGAAAATTATCCATCGATGATTTTACTACCGAAGATGATATAAAATTCTTAAAACAGGTGGTTGCTTATCATATTTGTCCCGATTCCATGGGTACCAGTAATTTCAATGAAGGAGGGCTTCCAGACACAACTATGAGTGGGGATTACCTCACTACCTCTTTTGGAGAGGGAGGACTCAGTAACATCGTCGTAAACGATAAAGCAAGGATTATAAAACGTGACATAGTCTGTGAAAACGGGATCATCCATATTATTGACGAGGTGCTTGAACCAGTGGTATTAACAGTTGCAGAAATGATTGGTCAGGATCCGCGGTTTACCATTTTCAGTAAGGCGCTGAAAGAAACTGGTCTGTATGATTCGCTCAACATGAAATCAGTAAAAGTCACCTTATTTGCAGAGACCGATTCGGCGTTTGCTGCAGATAACATTGATTCTTATGATGAATTATTAGTGAAACTTTCCCAGACAGGAGTCCCTTACCTTAATCCGGAAGATTCCCTCTATTTATGGGTAGCATACCATTGCGTTAATTCTGTTATGTTTTTGTCAGACCTACAGAACAGGACTTATACCAATTTTACCCGTTCCATTATCTTTTCCATTGATAAGGGTATCGAAATTCTGATGAACAAAACAACCGTTAATGTTAGTTTAAGTAATAACTCAGCTAAAAATGGCAACTACCATGCCTTGAATAATATGTTGGGATTTATTCCTATTCCTGTGGCAGTTTACTTTGAGGTTACCGACTACCCTGATTTGTGGGCGCTTACCGATGTCTTTCGCCTGACTAGAATTGATATTCCTTCAGGGCTTCCGGATGGTGTTGACGGGATTACTATTGCAGACGGTACAGGTTGGGAGTACAGAACCGCAAAAGGTTACTATAACAGGGATTATTTCCAGTATTGGTTCGACGATGCAACAGGTTACCTGTGGTTTGAGTTTGAAACCCCTGAACTGGTTACAGATGCTGAATACAATATATGGGTATGTGGCAAATGTGTTACAAACGATCGTGGCGCTGCTGAAGTATATTTTGATGATGAGTTGATTGGCACCGTTGACCTGGGTGTTCAGGCCACAGGAACTGATGAGGAACTGTTGGCACAAAATATGAAATATTATACAACTTCTAACAGCCCGCAATATGTGGGATTTTTGATAGGTAAGGTTAACATCGCCACGAAAGGAAAACACAGGGTAAAGTTTGTGAAATGGGATCCGGGCAATCCGGACAGGCAAAGATGGGTAATGACCCTTGACATGATCCATTTTATCCCGGTTGATAAGGTACAAAACGATGTGAAATTTGTTGGCGGATGATCTGAAATGAAACTATGAACTTTCTGCTAACATGAAACAAAATCACTAGATAAATTTGAAAAAAATTGCAAAACAGATATTTAAGAAATTTTTAGGCAGATGAAAAAAAATATAACTATGAAGTTGCCAAATACTTTTATTGCTATAAGCATACTTGTTTTTACCCTGCTATTGTTAAGCTGTCACGATAACTGGGACAGTTATTATAAAATTACTAATGAAAATTCTGATAAAACGATATTGCAGGGTATTGAGAATGACGCCACTTTATCAAAATTTAATGAATACCTGAAAATAAGCGGATATGATAAACAGCTTTCTTCTTCACTTAGTTTCAGTGTATGGGCACAAACAAATGACATTATTTCAAACATAGATCTTAGTGATACCGCATCGATAAGCAATTATGTCGGGTACTGTATTTCAGTGGGTAATTATTATGCTACAGATCAGGCTCGCATTAAAATGTTAAATGGTAAATATGCACTTCTTGATAATACTGCGAATACCATCGAAGATGCCTCTTTTTCGAATACCCCACAAGTTTATAAAAATGGCTTATTGTATATTGCCACTGAAAAATTCAGTCCGAAAAAAAATATCTGGGAATTATTTACACAAGATGCTCCGTCTTCCAGGCAAAAACAATTTATTGAAACGCTCTATGATTATATTTTTGATCAGGCAAACAGCAAGATGATAGGGGTGGATCAGGAAACAGGTCTTGCAATTTACGATTCGGTTAAGATCTATACCAATAAAATACTTATAGATGTTGCAGATCTTGAGGCAGAAGAAAAAATGTATACTTTTATTGTTTTGAGCGATGATGCTTATGACAGTACGGTTGCCACTTACAAGACTTATTATAAACCACTTGATTCTACTTCTATTGATTACATGGCAGCCTACAATACGTGTATCGATCTTGTAATATCCGGTACTATTGAGCCAGAGGATTTGCCGCTAACAATCTTATCAGAAACCGGAGTTGAATTAACACTTCGTCCGGAATATATTGTAAATTCTGAAAAAGCAAGTAACGGAATCATCTATTATGTAAATATCAATCCCATTGCTATTGACTCCAAATTTAAGGAAATGATTGTTGAAGGAGAAGATATTGAAACAGCCAAAACGCTGACTTGGACCATTGTGCCGGTTGAAGGTGCATCCGGAGGATTTGAGCTCTACTATGTTGTTGAAAAAGGAGGCTGGGCGCAATATCAGGTTGATATACCTTATCCGGCAAAATTTATTTTCAGTATATCTGCTGTAGCACCGGATACTCTTTCGCCTTATAACCAATATATTGAATTGTATGAGCAGGGATCGGATGAAAAATCATTGCCCTTTGCCACGTTTAATAAAGCTTTGACAGCAACTTCTTATAGCGAGCAAATACCAATGGGTGAATATACTTTCAACGAAAAACAAACAATTTCCATAAGGATATACAGTGATGGAGATGTTACCCCGGTACCTCCGATATCACTTGACAGAATCATTATAACACCAACAAATCAATAATATAAAACAGATTAATATGTCTCTACAGGGAAATAAATTTTATTCAATATTGCTGATTTTAACCTTCTTATTCAAGATAACTTATTCACAAACCGAAAATAAGAGCATTAAAGGCATCGTTGTTGACGCGGTCACGGGGCAGGCATTAGATGGTATAAAAGTTACAGTGCCGGGTCTCAGCTCAACCATTACGGCTGACAGCGGTAAATTTGAGATATCGGTACCCGATGATAATATTACTTTGATGTTGGTAGGAATAGGCTATCAATCGGAACAGGTAGCTTTGAAAGGTCGCTCTTACATTCATGTCCGGTTGAATGAAGAAGGCTTTAATTCGTTTTATAATACCGTAGTAACCCCGGTCGGAGAAAAAAAACTGATATCAGTAAACAATTCTATAAATTCCATGGAAGGATCCTATAAAGAAACAGCCAGCTCGGCAGATGGGATCATGCAGGGAAAAATGGCGGGGGTGAATATCATTTCACGGTCGGGCGATCCAGGTGCCGGAGCTAATATTTTTATCCGGGGATATACTTCGTTAAATACCAGCAGTCAGCCATTGATCATAGTAGACGGGGTTATTTTTGATAACAGGGATTATGCCGGATCCAATATTACCGGAAATCCGGAGAACAATCCATTGCTGCTCATCGATCCGAAGGATATTGAAAGCATTTCGGTTATTAAAGACGCTACTCCTGTTTACGGAGGTAAAGCCGCCAATGGAGTTATTTTGATAAATACCATCAGGGCAAAACAGTTAGCCACCCAAATTGATTTTTATACGCATCAGGGAGTCAATTTTAAACCTGTTAATTTACCTGTTTTGGAAGCTGCTGATTTTAAAGTCTATTTGACGGATCAGATCATTTCTGCCGGATATTCCGGCGACTTTGTCTCTCATCTGAATTTTATGTCAGACGATATCAGTTCACAGGATTATTACCGGTATCATAACAATACAAACTGGCAAAACGAGATATTCGCTAACAGCACAGAACAAAATTACTATGTAAGGGTAACCGGGGGAGATGAAAATATGAAGATGGCAGCATCTGTAGGTTATCTGAATAAAAATGGAATCATCAAAAATACTGATTTATCCAGGTATAGTATGAGGATCAACGGTGATATTAATGCCACCCAAAATCTTGAGATAAATGTGGGACTGGCCTTTACCTATAATGACAAAAACCTGAAAGGTTCAGGGGTTTATAATCAGCTCTCACCAATTTATCTTGCACTTGCCAAAGGACCAATATTTGCTCCGTATATAAATAATGAAAGGGGAACAACACCAAACCTTGAGGATTATGATCCTTTGGCAATAAGCAATCCTGTTGCTATTCTGAATAATATGGTTGGAGAAGTGCAGGATAAAAGGTTTTTTGGAACTTTTGGTTTCAAGTATAGTATTGTCCCGGGTCTGTCTTTTAGAAGTACGTTTAATTTAAATTTTGATGAAAAAAGAGAAACGTTTTTTATGCCTGATATTGGTATTGTACCAACATTGTTACCAAATGGTGTTGCTGAAAACAGAGCTTCCGCACTCGTTGACCGCTATACCGGTTTGTATAATGACACCCGGTTAACCTATAAAAATAAAAGCAATCCGCTTCATAATTTTACTGTGATTGCCGGAATGCGATACAATACCGTAAATATTGAAACTGACTGGGCCAATGCCTACAATACACCCAGTGACGAGGTCATGACACTGTCATCGGGAAGTGAAAGTTTAAGAAGAACAGGCGGAGACCTGGGTGCGTGGAAAGAACTTAGCTATTACCTGGCCGGAGATTATAATATGCTGCAAAAATATTTTCTTTCTGCAGGATTATCCCTGGATGGTTCTTCGAGATTTGGTTCAGAGGCTAACGGTATCAGCTTGTTTTCGCATAAATTCGGATTGTTCCCTTCAGTGAATGCCGGCTGGCTCATTTCTTCCGAAGATTTTATGAGTAACCTGGATATGATCGATATATTAAAAATCAGGGCAAGTTATGGTATCACAGGGAATGATGATTTAAGCAACAGGTCGGATATTAAATATTATAGTACTCAACGCTACATAGGCGTTGTTGGAATAGTTTACAGTGATATTCCCAATCAACATATTCAGTGGGAGACCGTGAAAAAAGCAAATATTGGTATCGATATTGCTATGTTTAATGAAAGATTGGCTTTACATGGTGATATTTTTAAACATAAAACAGAAAATATGCTTGTTTATTCACCAGCCAGCATATTATCGGGCACCGACTATTTTCTTACCAACGACGGCGCTATGGAATCCAATGGTTTTGAGCTTGGAATAAATTCTAGGATTATTAACCGAGAATTAAAGTGGAATGCCGGACTGGGATTAGCTCATTTCAAAGATGAATTCACATCTATTCCTGTAAATGAGTACATTAATCTTGGCAATGCCGTCATTGTTGCCAGGAAAGGTTCTTCAATGGGCTCTTTTTATGGTTTCAAAACAAATGGTATTTATGCCAGCGATCAGGAAGCACTGGAATCGGGTCTGAAAAACAAATTGCCTTCCGGTGAACTGGTCAATTTCAGAGGAGGCGATGTAAAATTTGTGAATTTCGATGCCAGCGATAATATCATAAATAACAATGACAGACAAATAATTGGTAATGCCACCCCTGATCTAACAGGTTATTTGAATAGTTCTGTTTCCTGGAAAGGGATTACCCTCGATATATTATTTTCGTTCAGTTATGGTAATGATGTATATAATGGTGTCAGGGCGCAGTTTGAATCTATGAATAGTCTGAATAACCAACTCACAACAGTAAATAATCGCTGGCGGTATGATGGACAGGTAACTGATATGCCCCGTGCCGAATTTGGCGACCCAATGCAAAATTCCCGTTTCTCTGACAGATGGATTGAGGATGGCTCTTATCTAAGGCTAAAAACAGTCACGTTATCTTATGACCTGCCGTTGAAACAAGGTTTCATCAAAAATGCAATGGTTTTCCTGTCTGCCAACAATCTAATCACTTTCACCAGATATCTGGGGTATGACCCCGAATTCAGCAATGGCATTTATGGTGTTTATCAGGGAATTGACACAGGTCTTACCCCGGTTTACAAATCGGTTTATGGGGGTATACGTGTAGGTTTATAAAAAAATGATGTATAAAAAATTAAACTATATAAGCATGAAACGTCGTTACTACCTGGCAACAACTCTTACCGTTATTGTTTTTTCAATAATGACCATGAGTTGTGAAAAAATGCTGGATGTTAAATTTAAAGATGTACTTGAGGCAGAGGATGGATATAAAAATACGTTCGATGCCCGTTCAGCTGCTTTAGGAATTAATGGTTTATTCCAGCAAAAAATGGCTGATAATTATTTTCTCATGAATGAACTACGGGCTGATTTACTTGATGTAACAAGCAATGCTGACGAATATTTAATTCAACTATCCACCCACCAGGTAGAGCCAGGAAATCCTTATATCAGACCTAATGATTATTATGCGGTTATCCTGGCATGCAATGAAGCTATGAAGAGGATTAATAAAATGCACAGTGATTCATTATCTACATATGACAACTATGATGTTGATTATTCAGAAATTGCTGCTTTTCGTTGTTTTATTTATTACCAGATGATGCAGCATTTTAGTCCTGTGATATACGTTACCGAACCACTGGATAACATGGATATGGTTTTAAATGAAAAATATCCCAGGTTAGGGATAGACCAGTTGGTTGATTCACTTATAAACGTACTGGAAGCACTTCCTATCTTGGATTTACAGGACTATGATGCGATATATCTGGGAAGTTCATCCAAAATAGATGGTTATAGTTTAAACAGGTCCTTTGTTGAAAAACGGTCTTTGTTAGGTGATTTGTATATGTGGAGAGGTAACTATGAGATGGCTGCCCAAATGTATCGGTGGAATTCATTGCTGAACAGGAACGTACAAAATAAATTCAAATGCACCTTTTCTCCGTTTGGATATAATGTTTTAGATGCAGCCTCCAATTTCGAGTGGAATGAAATGTTTATGACATCCTATCTGGGAACTTCATCCGGTACACTTTATAATGAATGGTTCTGGCATGCTATTATAGACAATCGTTTTGAACAGACCAATTCAATTGTAAGATATACATCAAGTTATTATGGTGATTATCTTGTAAAACCCTCTCAGCAAGCCATTAATAATTGGAATTCGCAATATCTCATTAATGGTGTAAAGGGGGACTTGAGAGGAGAGGGCGCTTCGTGGAAATATGAAAATGGCAATCCGGTGGTTTATAAATATTTAATGGAAATAAACAGCCCTTATCAGAATGATGCAGATTTATTTCTTTGTCGTACAGGTACTATATTTCTAAGGTATGCAGAGGCAGTAAACAGGTTGGGGAAATGCAAACTGGCGCTTGCTATGTTAAATCCCAACGGAAATAGCCTTGCTCTGGACCCAGCAGTTATTGACAGTAGTAATGCGACTTTTGATTTCTTCGCCATCCAGGACAAAGATAAGAAGAAATTATTTGCCCTGTCAAAAGGAGTCAGGGGAAGGGTCTCTGTAGCACCTGATATAGTTCCTCCACAGGCATCCCTGCAGGATTCCATACTTTACATTGAAAATCTGATTTCTCAGGAATATGCGCTTGAATTAGCCTTCGAAGGCGACCGCTGGATGAACCTGTTGCGTATAGCCTATCGAAGGGAGAAGGAAGCTGCAGGCACAGGTGCTAAGTTCCTTGGCGATGCCGTTGCCAGGAAATTCGAGGCCAAAGGTGATATGGGTACTGCGGCTACTGTAAGGACAAAGCTGCTCAATAAAGATAACTGGTTTCTTCCTTTGGAATAGGAAAAATTAGCATTGTTGCATATTGTCTTTTCCGATTTTAATTTACTTAAACCTCTTAATAATCTGAAGTTTATAAATTCATTTCATTTACGAAAGTAATCATAGATTAATGCTAAAGATGATACACCCTGGTGGCTGTATTTCCGAAAATATCTGCTTTTTCATTCTCAGAATAATCTGAAAAGTAATTTTCCACCAGTTGGATTACCTTTTGATACTCTCCTGCCAGCAGGCAGACGGGCCAATCCGATCCAATCATCAGCCTGCCGCTTCCAAATGCATCCACCACTTCATCAAGATACGGTTTAATATCATCAGGTGTCCATGCATACCAGTCAGTTTCTGTTACCATCCCCGATAGCTTGCAGTAAACATTTTGCATGCTGGCTAGTTGCTGCATGTTTTCTTTCCAGGGTGAAATTTTTTTGGCTTTAATCTCAGGCTTGGCGATATGATCAAGGATAAAAGTCTGATCTGGAAATTGTCTGACAAATTCGATGGTTTGTGGTAAATGACGGGCAAATATAAGTATATCATAGGTTAGATTATATTTCTTCAGCAGACCTATTCCTCTTATAAAATCATTTCTTAACATAAAATTATCATCTTCTTCATCTTGAATCACATGACGGACACCTATAAATTTTTTATGCGAACTATACTTCTCCAGTTGTTCCTCTAATTTGTCAGAACATAAATCTACCCAGCCCACAATACCTTTAATAAAACTGTTTTCTTCGGAAAGATTTAATAGCCATTCGGTTTCCTCAAGTGATTGTCGGGCCTGGATGGCAATTGTTCCTTCAAAACCAGCATCTTTAATCAGCGGACTTAAATTTTGAGGCAGGTAGTCTGTTTTAAGGATATCCATCCTGCCATCAATCCAGGAGTACTCTTTTTCGTCATACTTCCAGAAATGATGATGTGAGTCTATTTTCATACTTAAAGAATTTATATTACAAAAATAGATTTTTAGCATTAAACAGTATCTTTGTGCTTAAATTTAATTGCAAATGAAAGCAGCAGTTTTAGAACAATATAAAAAATTTAAGTGGTTGGATGTTGAAAAGCCTGTTATTTCAGCCAACGATGTGTTAATACGGGTGAAATATGCAGGTATTTGCGGAAGTGATCAGCATATTTTTCTGGGTGAATTTCATCCACGCACTAAAATTCCTATGATACCGGGGCATGAATTTGCCGGAGAAATTATAGAGATTGGCCATAAGGTTAAACAATATAAACCTGGTGACAGAGTAGCTGTAGATCCAATAATTTGGTGCGGGAAATGCCCGGCTTGCCAGCGTCAGCATTATCCGGCCTGCACCTCTTTAAAGTTGGTTGGAGTTGATTTAAACGGGGGATTTGCCGAATATATGAATGTCCCGGAAAATATGCTTTACAGGATATCTTCTGATATATCAGACGAACATGCTGCACTTATTGAGGTTTTATCCATAGGATTTCATGCCTGCAAGAGAGCCGGGGTAAAACCGGATGATACAGTTGTAATCTGGGGGGCAGGAAAAGTCGGACAATGTATTTTGCAAGCCGCGCGTACCAAAACTTCCAACACAATTATTCTGGTAGATATTCTGGACAAACGCCTGAATATTGCGAAAAATGCATATCCTGAAATTCATACAATTAATCTGTTAAAAGAAGATCCGGTTCAAAAAATTAAGGAACTGACAGGTGGGGCAGGAGTGGACATTGCCATTGAGGCTGTAGGACATTTCAAAGATATAAAAGGCAAGGTGAATCCTATTCGGGGATGCATTCAAAGTATAAGAGGCGCAGGAACTGTGTGTGTTCTGGGATTGAGTGATGAAGTGACCCCGATATTATTTAAGGAACTTATCTGGAAGGAAGCAAAAATTATAGCTTCCAGAGTATCGCATGGTGAATTTGCCGAAACTATAGAAAATTTGAATAAGGGTACTTTGAAACCAGATGCGCTGATTTCAGATATTATTTCTGGCAGTGAAGCTCAACATGCATTTGAAATGCTTGAAGATGAACCCGAAAATCATTTGAAAATTTTGTTGAAATTCTGATTGGGTTAAAATCCAACATAAGGATACTCTTTGCTAATCAGTCCTTTTTCCTTCATTTCTTTATAAAATTCGTTCGGCACAGTTGCAGAAACGGATTCCACATTGCTTCTTACTCTTTTGGGATTTGAAGTATTGAGCGAGATTGATACAACACCCGGAGGAGTCATAGCAAAATGAACACAGGCCTTATATGGCTCAACCGAAAATTTTCTGCAGACTTCAAAGAAATCTTCGCGCCATTTGAAAATTTTCTTATTTTCAGTAGTATCGGGTTGAATTTTTTTATAGTCAAAAAACTGCCCTCCAATTAAGAAACCTGCATTGAATACGGCGGAATTTATAATTCCAATACCTTTTTTATGAAGTCTATCCAAAAAAGAAAGTAATTCGGGTGGATGTCTGAATATGGTCATGCTGTTGGCAAACATTACCCAATCCAGGTCAACATCATTTGATATTTTTTCTATAATGTGCCAGTCTTTTGCTCCAACTCCCACTGCTTTCACCCGACCATCAGCTTTAAGGTCAGCAAGAGCTTTATAAGCCCCGATAATATCCTGATACAATTTTTTTTGTTCCTGGCTATTTTTACTTTGAACTACATATTCATCAGGGTCGTGGACAGATACAAGTTGTGGTATATACTTGCTATCCAATAATTCATTTCCCTGTTCCCAGCACTTCATTATTCCATCGTAACTAATGGTTTGAATTGCATCATTAGGGATGTTTTTCCAAACACCTGTCTCAAAAGTGGGTTCTTCAGAAGTTAATGGAATCCGTTGCCAACCCAGTTTATTGCTGATAATAATATTTGATTGCGGAATATTCAATTTATTCAGGCAATCGGCAAGCGTTTCCAGGGCCAGCCCAGCTCCATATTTACCTGCGGAATCAAATACAACCGGTTGTTCAACATTATGTATACATTCGCTTACTATTTCGAGCTTAACTTCCTTGCTGAGTTCAGTATACAGATTACCCAATGCACTGGTTCCGAATATAATAGGAGGTACCTGCAAACCAGTTTTACCCAGATATTTTTTGGTTTCTAGTTTCATTTATTTGGGACATTTATTTTTTGCCAGCATCATATTTTTCCGCCAGAGTAAGTTGTTTTCCTGATTCATGTTTTCTGTGAAAGCATAAACTGTTGACTTATTAATTGAGATAAAATTTTGAAGTAAGTACTTCCTCGGAATTAGCGCCGACAAAGACATCAAAGTCACCGGGCTCAATCAGTTGCTTGCCGGAATTATCATAAAAGGATAAATCGGCGGATGTTAGCCTGAATCTAACAGTAACTGCTTCACCGGGATTTAATTTTATTTTCTTAAATCCTTTTAGCTCCTTAACAGGTCTGGTGTTGCTGGCATACCTATCCCTGATATAAAGTTGGGCAATTTCCTGTCCAGCATACATACCAGTGTTCGTTATGGATACATCAATCATTAGGGTATCTTTTATTTGTATGGTATCTGCAGATAATTTAAAATTATCATATTTAAAGGATGTGTAGGATAATCCGTATCCAAACGGATATCGGGGCAAGTAATCCAGATCAAGGTAATAGGCAGCAAAGCCAACCGGATTCATCGGGTCACCCGGGGAAATGTTTCGTTGGTTTTCTCCTGGAGGTCTTCCGGTATTCTTATGATTGTAATAGATTGGTATCTGTCCTTCAGCTCTTGGAAATGAAACCGTAAGTTTTCCTGACGGAACCTTTTTACCCAGCAAAAGATCTGAGATTGCAGGTCCTGCCATGGTACCGGGATGCCAGGCATAGAGTATTGCATCCAGTTTATCTTCAACATTGGATAAAATCAATGGTCTGCCTGCAAGAATAATCCCAACAATCGGTTTTCCGGTTTTTGACAGCGAATCTATCAGCTGTTCCTGTGCACCCGGAAGGTGCAAAAATGCACGGGAATGACTTTCACCTGAAAGTATGGCCTCTTCCCCAAGAAATAAAAAAATAACCTGTGAACTTTTTGCAGCTGAAATCGCAGAGGCAAAACCTTCCAGACTTTTATCCCTGCTGGTTCTTAATCCCGGTTGATAAAGTATTCGCTTATTGTTCAATGCCTTTAGGGCATGCAATGGTGAAACTGAATTTGCTGCACGTCCGTCATAAGCCCAAGTTCCCAGTTGGTCGAGTGGGGCATCTGCAAGTGGACCTATGACAGCTATGCGCCGTATGTGTTGTTTAACAGGTAAAACATTCCCCTTATTTTTGAGAAGAACACAACTTTCTGTTGCCAGTTTTTTTGCTACTTCTAAATGTTCTTTGGTAAGTATAACATTTTCATTGGGAATTGCTGTGAATGGGTGTTCAAACAATCCCAACCTAAATTTAATACGTAATATATTTCTTACGGCTTGATCAACAAAACTCACATTTAGCATGCCTTCCCTGATTAGTTTTGGTAAATAGTCGGCAAATGTAGTACTTACCATTTCCATATCAACTCCTGCCACTATAGCTTTATAGGCAGCTTCGGCACTGTCTTTGCAAAAACCATGATTAATCATCTCGCTCACAGATTCCCAGTCGCTTACAACAAATCCCCTGAAACCCCATTCATTCCGTAAAATATCTCTAAGTGTATGCTTATTTCCTGATGCCGGCACTCCGTTTAGATCGTTAAACGCACTCATAATAGTCTGGCCGCTTTCATCGACAAATGTTTTAAAGGACGGAAGATAAATATTTCTGAGTTCTGCTTCGGGAATGAGTGTTGTATTATAATCCCTGCCACCTTCGGAAGCACCATAACCCACATAATGTTTTCCGCATGCGGCAATAGTTGATGGACTGAACAAATCAGTCCCCTGAAATCCTTTTACCATTGCTCGCGCAAATGCTGAGGCAACATAGGGGTCTTCACCCGGACTCTCGGCAATTCTTCCCCAACGGGGATCCCGGGCAATATCAATCATAGGTGCAAAGGTCCAGTCGATTCCTACAGAGGATGCTTCGACTGCTGCAACTCTGGCAGCCTCTTCGATAAGTTCCGGGTTCCAACTTGCAGCCTGACCCAGGGGAATCGGAAAAATTGTCTTATATCCGTGAACGACATCTCTGCCAAAAATAAGCGGAATTCCAAGCCTCGACTCCTCAACTGCTGTTTTTTGCAGTTTATTTCTCATTTCAACAGTTCTGGCATTTAAAAACGAGCCAATCTTTCCCTGTCTTACCAAATCATAAATCGAATCGTTAAAATTCCTGGAAATGGACAATTGCTGCATCTGTCCAATTTTTTCTTCAAGGGTCATTGCAATCAGAAGTGAATCAATCTTATGTTCGATTATCTGTGACTTATCCTGTATCTTTTTTGGTTCCTTACAAGATATCCATATCAACATGCATAGTGACAGGATGATCATCATTGTTCGTTTCATAGGAGTGGTTTTAGTGTATTAATGCAAAAATAAGTATTTGTTTATCATTCAAACAATGTGGTAAAAGTTTAAGACGAAATTTTAAATTTTTAATTTCATGTATTACTTATTCTTTGATAATTAGTGGCTTGATCAAATCCTTCAATTCTGAACTTTTTTCTACTCTTGGTTAGCTGCTTTAATGTTGAAAGATCAAACCAATTGAAAAAAACAGGTCGGACAAATGTTTCATCTGCGTAAGGTTTTATCAGGTATTTATTCAGATTTTCATTTTCTTGAATTTCATGATGGAGGGATGTTCCCGGATAAACTCTGTAGTAAGAATTTATTCCAACAGTTTCAACCGGCTGTTTTTCAAGAAAATCAATCATTTTATATGCATCACTAATCTCCTCAAAAGGAAATCCTGTAGATAAATCGATTGCTATTTTTATGTTAAACCTGAAGGCAAGACTAAGAAAATCTGAAATTGTTTTCAACGAATGATTGCTCGTATGTTGCGTATTAAGACTTAGCGTCAGCATACGTGCACCTGATTTCACTAACCAAAAAAACAAATCCTCAGAGAATGGTTCCGGTTTCATATATAACGACCAGTTGATTCCTCCTGTTGATTTTTCAATTGCTTTGCAGACTTCGAGGCAATGTTCAAGGTTCTGATTAAACTCACTGTCGCAAAGGTGAAAATCAGTGCATCCTTTAAGTTTCAGCATAGAGAGTTCATTTCCGACAACTTCAGGTGTGTGATAAATGACCCTTTTCTTTGCTTCGGTACAAAACATGCAGTCTCCCATACAGCCAATTTGAGTCCTGAAACCTACAATACCACCATTCTTCAAATAAGATGTATAATCAATGAGTTTCATCCTTTTCAAATCGAAATAGTTAGATTTCAAATCCGTGTATCCGTTAATAATTTTTGGAACAGGTTTTCCTGCCTGTAAATTGTCCAGTAATTTAATGATGGAAGATTCTCCTGCGCCAGAGATGCCATAATCAGCGCCTAAATAATTTAAAATCTTAACCGGCATGATGGAAAAACCTGAGCCGCCTAGAACCGTTTTACAACTTAACGACCTGCATATGTCTGTATAATTTTTCACTATTAACCGACTAAACTCGGTATTTTAATATTTTTGTTTCACAAGCCCCGTAAATAGTACATTTTATCTTTAAAGTTAAATCAGACCCCACCCCAATTTATTGATAATTGACCCGGTGGACTGTAGTTTTGCTTGCTGAACATGCGGTTTTTACCACGCAACAGTTGATTTAAATCAAGCATACTTATTAGGTGAATTCTAACCAAAGACGCCACTACAGAGAATGCCTTCTTTACGTCGGCTATTTTCTGAATAACAGTGAGCAGCAATTGGGCTATCAGTGTACACCAAACCTGAGTGTAAATGGCATTCACATTTTCTCCATAGAAATAATGAAGCTGAAAGTTCTGTTTCATTTTCTTGAACAGTAGTTCGATGCCCCAGCGTTTTTTATACAGGAAAGCCACTTCTTCCGCTGTAATGTCGAAATTATTAGTCAGAAACTCGTAATACCGGTTCTTTTCGTCTTGGTAACAAACCTTCCTCAACCGTATCTTTCGGGTAACCTTTGTTTGCTTTTTGCCATTTTCGTCTTCCGGATTGTATTCGAGTTCAATAATTTCATCACTAAGCACCTTAGCTTGTCCTCTTTTTCGATAATGCTTACGAAGTTCCTCGACAACCGTATAAACGGCATTCTTTTTTAGACGTGTGACAAAATAAACCTGTTGCTTGGTCCATAAAGCAAACTGATGGTAATAATTGTAAGCCCTGTCGAAAACAATCATGCTGTGCGATATTAATTCCAGACTTTTTAAAAAGTTCTTGTCGTGAACCTTTGCTGCAGTTATTTTTACGAAACGACCCACAGATTGAACCGCATCGATTAACATGTGTACTTTTAAGCCTCCTTTTTTCTTGCCATCGCCTTTGGGATTACGACCTACGCCTTTGAGTATATCGCTGAATAACCGGATTGTGGTAGAATCGATGAGCAATACTTCTTTAAAGGTTAACCCGTAAGTTCGGCTGTCCGATAAAAAAGATTGATACTTTTTCACCAAAGCAAAGTACAAATCCTCGAAAAAACCATGATCCCGGTTACGCAAACCATCGCTTGCCGTACTTTTGGCTGGAGCTTTGGACAGACCTAAGTGATTTAACTTACCTCCTAAAGCCCTAAGGCCTTCGCATATCTCTGTCATGGAATCACAGCGGCTAAAGATACCAAAGAGCATGGTGACAAGGTGTGTCCTGGTCTTAAAGGCCTTGTAATAGTGGTCGCTCTGGTGCTTGTTTATTAAGCTTTGTATGTTTACTGCTTCAGTCAATTTCAATATTTGTTTCAAGATCGGCTGTCCGACAAAACGAATCTCTTTATCTTTGCTCATGTCGTTGTTTTTTTGTGGTAAAACAAACATACGACATTGGGCGAAACCGTTTTTGGGAGTAGCCCTCTTTTTATTAATATTTTAATCGGTCACTAGTGATAATTTTTAATCCGGGGAAGAAAAAATTCATTGTTGTGATATAAAACACTGTCAACCTGTCTGACAGATAAACCGGCAATATCAGGTTGAATGGCCCTGATAGCATACTTCAGGTCTTTTTCAGGATCTTCCGAAAAACACAAATCAAGTATCTCAAAGCTGTGATGGGTTTCGTTTAATGCTCCGGCAAGATATTCCAGACCAACAGGTATAACGGGTGGATACTTATACCGATTTGGATTTATGAGAAGGATTTTCATTACTTGTTTTTGTCCTACAAAATAAGCAAACTAAAATATAAATAAGCTTGTTATAGAGTTCTAAAAAGTCAAAAAAATTCTACCAATTTTAAGTAATTGAAAAATTGTGCATATAATTCCGGACCAATTCTGATTCCAGAGCCTTCAGGATAATCTTCTGTATAGATTAATATCATTAGCTGACAGAATTTTTTTATATCTGATCTCAATTAATCCTGTCATAATTTAATGAAATTTCCTAATTTTATGTAAATTCATACTATACAGATTTAAAACTTTAACCTAAAAACCATGGGATTTTTTATGAAAATCAGACCCAGCTTATTAATTGCTGTAATCCTGCAATGGCCTGCAACAATGATTTTTTCTCAGTCGAAAAACCTTGTGATAAATCCGGATTTTGAAGAATACTATGATTGTCCGACTTCTCATAATCCTGAAAATCAATCGCATAAAATTGTTCCTGGATGGACATATCCCACCTTTGCTGCACCCGATTATTTCAATAAATGCGGTTCGAATGACGGAGGTGTACCTCAGAATTTTGCCGGAAATAGTGAGCCCGCTTCAGGAAATGGTTATGCAGGCGCCATTCTTACAGGTACGGAAGAAAACCGCAGGGAATACCTTCAGGGGGAATTGACAACTCCAATGATTGCTGGCCAGAAATATTGCGTCACCTATTATTACCGGCTTGCTTCAGGTTCAAGGCTTGCAGTGGATCAGCTTAGTGTTTATTTTACCAATGCAAAAATTGTAACCGGTGGAGTCGATGCCATGTCTGTTAAGCCTCAGTTAATGACAGCTGAAGGATTATTTCTGGACGATGTGGATGGATGGGAACAGATTTGTAATGTTTATGAGGCTAAAGGTGGCGAGAAGTTCTTTATTATCGGGAATTTCAAGAATTATGAAAACACTAATTATGTGGTTACCGATAAAAATATTGTTAATCTGAGAAACAAGGCTTATGCTTATTATTATTTTGATAATGTTGCTATCAGATCCATTGAAGATTGCAATATTTGCCCTTGTGTTTTACATAATTTTGAGGCCAGAGTAATCGATTCTACATATTCCGGCGGAAGAGATCCAATCACGGGTGAGGTTAAAAATATTATCAATGATGGTCATATCAGAGTTGCTATGTTAGGAGGAACACCCCCTTATAAAGTTGTATGGAGTAACAAAATGACGGGAAACGAGCTTAAAAATCTGCCCGGAGGAAATTATAACTATACTGCTTCAGATTATTATAATTGCCTTGCAAAAGGCACTGTAAATTTTATTCAAACCGAAATTATCCCGGATAAATTCGCAGATGGACTTAAAAATATACAGGAAGGTTCTTCTATAGTTCTTGAAAATATATTTTTTGAATTTAATAAAACCACCTTATTACCACAATCTTTTGCAGAACTGAACAAAGTGGTTTCGTTTATGCTGGAAAATAATATTCAAAAAATAGAAATTTCAGGACATACCGACAGCGAGGGATCTGATGCATACAACCAAAAGCTATCTGAAGGCAGGGCAAATGCGGTAATAGCTTATCTGGTCAGCCAGGGAGTAGATCCCTCAAGAATGACAGCCGTTGGATATGGCGAATCCCGGCCGATTGATACAAACTTTACAGAAGAAGGTAAGGCACAAAACAGAAGAGTAGAATTTACTCTGATTAAAAGATAAGCAAATTACAAAATCAATTAATACTTCAAAATGAAAAAAATAACTATCCTTATAGCTTTTGTATTCATTTCGCTATTCATTTATTCACAAAATATTAAGAAGGGATACAAGCAATTGGAGAAATCGGATTATGCAAAGGCAAAAGAGTTTTTTGAAAATGAATATAACACCAACAATGCCAGTCCTGCTGCTAATTTTGGATTATCTGTCATTTATGCCGATGACAAATCTCCTTATTACAACCTGGTGGAAGCTTGGTCCCATTGCAGGGAGATTGAAAAAAACATGAATAAACTTACTGAAGATGATAAAACAATTGTTGCGGAATATTTCGCAAATACTGAAGTAAGACGAAGCAACTGGCCTGTAAACAAAAAAATGATGCAGGCGGTCGGTGCCGTGGAGGCTAAACTAATTAAATACATTCGAGAGGAGAATAATCTGGAGTTGACTAACGAAGTGATTGAAAGGTTCCCTGATTTCAGGTATCATACAAATGTAATTCACATAAGAAACCAGCTCGTATTCAGGAAATATGAAAAGCAGAATACACTGGACGGATACCTTGAATTCATGCAAAAATATCCGGATGCCGCACAAATCACAAAAGCAAAAAAATACAGAAATGTGCTGGCTTATGAAAATGCAAAAAGAATCAATACGGTAGAAGCTTATGAAGACTACATGAAAAAATACCCTGGTTCCAATAATTACGGGGATGTCATTAAACTTAGGAATGCAGCTGCATATCGGTTTGCAAAACAAAAAAATACCATTGAATCGCTTGAATATTTCATTACCAAATATCCTGATGCCTTGGAGATAGCTGATGCAAAAAAAATTCAGCAACAATTGTTGTATGATTATGCCCGAAGAATTCAAACTCTTGAAGCCTACGATGCATTTATTGCTAAATATCCTGAAGGAGGTCATTATATAGATATATTCAATCTGAAGTCTCTGGATCTTGGCATGAAATTTTTCAATTCTTCGGGATTGAAATGGAATAATGCCTTATGGACACGTAGTTTTGACAATAACAAGTTCACAGATTTTGCAGCGGGTTTGGTTCAAACAGCTTCAGGAAATTATGTCATCGGAGGAAATACAACACAAGCCGATTCTATTTACCGTGACGCATGGATTTTAATGCTTGATACAAATGGTAAAATGATATGGAATAAAATTCTCGGCGGTCGTTTCAATGACAGCATTTATTCTGTATTACTTAACAACAATCAGGATATTCTTGTACTTGGTTATACCTGGTTAACTCCTGATTCTGCCTCAAAAGAGGCGTGGATATTCAAGCTTAATTCAGATGGTAAAAAAATATGGAACAGAAGCCTTGGCAAATGGGATATTTCTTCGGCAACTATCGGACCAACGAACGAGATTTTTTTGGGAGGATACAAATTAGATGATTCCCTTGAACATAAGTATAATATCATGGTGATTAATGATTTAGGAATAAAGTTATGGGAAAGAACTTATACTTCACTCGGAGAAGTTAATAGTTTGTATTCAGGTATGGATGGAAATATTGTTGTTGGTGGTACATCATGGTGCTTTAAAATGAATCCAAAGGGGTATATTATCTGGGAATCACCCGTTGGAACCTATGGAGATATTAAAACCGTACAATCTTTGCCTGACGGAAATCTGCTTTTAGGTGGATTGAGAGATTCCTCCTATATAACTCTGATAAAACTGGATAATATCGGAAAAAAGCTATGGGAAAAGGATTATGAAAATCCAGGATATACAAAGATTGAGTCCTTTTTGGTTATAAATGCAACTAATTTTATTGCTGTTGCTAGTTCACCTGAAGCACAGGAGATTCTACACTTTAACAATGACGGAAATGAGTTGATCAGAAATCCTCTTCCGATGGAAATCAATTTGCATTCCATTATCCTGGATTCTGGAGGAAATCTGGTCATAGAACTAACCGAAATGAATAATATAGCTTTGATAAAAAATTCAGGAGCTGGGTTATAATCGTCTCAGAGTACCTTTCCGAACCAATGGAAACAAGGTTCCGTCTTCTTTTTCGACATAAGTGGGCGCTTTTACAACAAGGATCAGTAGGAGTACAAAGCAAAGAATAAAGAAGTAAAACATTCCAAAAAGAAATATTTTGGTTAACACTATAAATTGTATGTTAGTCAACAATAACATATATTTAATCCACGTTTTTAGTGCGTTCGTCAAACAAAGTAATTACTTTTACGTAAATTTTTCGTAAAAGATTTGATTTTAGGCAATATTTTTTAAAGACCCTGCAAAATGTCACCTGAAAAAGAGCTGCAATCTACTATAAATAGTTTAAAATATGAAATACACAGGCAACGTAAAGAGATGACCGAAAGCATCAGATATGCTAGTTATATTCAAAAAGCTTTATTACCTACTCAAGTCTCTTTTAAGAAGCTGTTACCAGATCATTTTATTCTATTTCAACCCCGAGATATTGTAAGTGGGGACTTTTACTGGATAGCTAAAAAAAAGTCTGAAATAATTATTGCTGTTGCCGATTGCACAGGACATGGTGTTCCAGGTGCCTTTATGAGTATTCTTGGAATTACCACATTGAACGAAGTTGTTGGACGGGGGAACTATACAAGTGCAGGTTCTATTCTGAATCAATTACGGGAAGGAATTATGAAAGCCCTAAGCCAAACCGGCGAGGATTATGAACAAAAAGATGGTATTGATATGGCGCTTTGTATTTTAGACACCAAAAGCAATAATATTCAATATTCCGGAGCTTTTAATCCATTATACATTATTCAAAATAATAAGCTCATTGAAATTGATGGCGATAAAATGCCAATAGGAGTTGCAGCAGAAGAAGAAAGATCTTTCAATACGCAAAGAATTTCACTTGAACCGGGAAGTATTGTGTACCTTTTTTCAGATGGATTTGTCGATCAGTTTGGAGGACCAAATGGAAAGAAGTTTAAATATCAACCATTTCGTAATCTTCTTTTAAAAATTCACGATTTACCCATGCACAGGCAAAAAGAAGAACTTTTTTATGCATTCGAAAGCTGGCGGGGAAATTATCCTCAACTAGATGACTTGCTTGTAGTCGGTTTTAGATATCATGTTGAAAACTCTTAATTAATTTAAAGGATAGAAAATTATTTTTACTTATATTTCATAGATTTATTTTTGTCGCATGAAGCTAAAAGCATTTAAAATCAAGAATTACAGATCCATTATCGATTCTGGCTGGAATAATCTTGCCTATGATAATATTACAGCGCTTATAGGCCAGAATGAATCAGGTAAGACATCTGTGCTTGAAGCTTTATTCAGTTTTTATGATGGAAGAATCAGTGATGATATTTTGCGTAGCGATATGACTTTTCCGATCGTATTTTGTCAATTTGAACTGAAAGAAAAGAAATTAACGGAATTAATCAATATTTCAAATATCCCCGAACCACTTAGAGAGGTTTTTCAAAATAAGGCTGAATTCATTCTAATTCGGGAATGGAAGGAAGATCGTTCAAGTATTATCCGTATTGGTGACGATGATATTTTGGATTATTATCAGAAAGAAAAATTAGAAAAACAGGAATTTGAGAATCGTATTCAGACAGAAATTAAAGAGCTTTTAGAGATAGCTGATAAGATTGTCGGAGAAATGGAACTTGCCGAGCGAGAAAAATTGGAGGCAAAAAACGAACTTAATCATTGGCATCTGAAGCTCGAAGAGGCAATTAAAATACAAAAAAAAGCCCGTAAACCGGATGATAAATTAATTGCACAGCAGGAACTGGAATCTGTACAAAAAATATATTCCCAGAAAGAAAGAGATTTTAATTCCAGGATTAAGCTTTTTGAAGACAAGAAACTGGCTATGCAGGAGATGTCTGATAAAGTAACAGCCTCAAAGAGATGCAATGAAGCCCAGGAAAATATACAAATTGCCTCAAAAGACTTAGAACAACTTGAAATACAGCTAAAAGAGGCAGAGCATTTATTTGAAATTTTTACCAACGAAAAAGAGAAAAAAAATGCTCTTATAAAACGTGATAAAATAAAAGCGGAATATAACCGCATTTTAAAGATATATAAAGAATGCCTTGAAAAGGAAAGAATACAAAAAGAAACGGCAGCAATGGTATTTCAGGGTCAGAAATACAGGATTGCTGAATCTGAAGCATTGAATAAACTGCAAAACGAAAAGAGATATTTTACGGCTCAGGAAATAGGTGCCGATCTTCTTAAATTCATTCCAACCTTTGATTTCTTTGAAGATTTTAGCAGTCTCCTCCCCAATAAAATTGATTTGGAAGATATCTTAATTGAAAATAATCAGGTTGAAGGTTATAAGGCAGCGAAAAACTTTCTGAAAGTAGCAGGACTTACTTCGGACTTTTTCAGGGAAAAAAATCACAGGATATTAAAACAAAAAATTGAAAACCTCAATGGAGAAATTACCATTGATTTTCAGGATTACTGGAGACAGAATGTAGGAAAAAACAATAAAATCAGGTTGAATTTTGAACTTGAACATTACGATTATACGTTACCAGAGAAAAGTGGTAAACCCTATCTTGAGTTTTGGATAAAGGATAAACAAGAACGTTTATATCCAAAACAGAGGAGTAGGGGGGTAAGATGGTTTCTTTCTTTCTACCTGGAATTAAAGGCAACTGCTATTCAGAATTCGGTAAAAAGAGTTTTGTTAATAGACGAACCCGGGCTTAGTTTACATGCAAGAGCACAGGAAGATGTATTAAAAGTGTTTGAAGATTTGAAGGATAATATGCAGATTGTATACTGCACACATTCTCCCCATCTGGTCGATGTAACTAAGCTTTATAGAATTCTGGCAGTCCAGCGGGCTGATGAAAATGATGAAAACAGTGAATCAGTTATTCTTGACTCTAACTCTTTACCTAAAGCATCTTCGGATACCCTTTCTCCGATATATTCACTGATGGGGGCAAAATTAAATGAACAACAATTTATCAGGCAAAAAAATAATGTAATTGTTCAGGATACAGTTACTTACTATTATCTTAATGCAATAGCCAGATTGCTGAATTTCAATGATGATGTTCATTTTATTCCTGCATCGGGAGTAAATGGTATACAAACATTATCTAATATTCTTATTGGCTGGAAGCTTGATTTCTCTTTATTGATCATCGGCAACGGCGAGTATAAGAAAATTGTTGAAGACCTTAGAAAAACATTGTTTCTTGGGGATGAAATCAAGGGTACAAAAAAAATTCAGGTGTTGGATTACTATGTATTTATTGAAGATGTTTTTTCTACCATCGATTTTAAGAGATTTATTCTGCAAAAAAGGGGAGGAATAACAGAATCAAATTCAGACTATATTAGAACCAACGAACTATCGCGAACACTTCTTGCCTCAGGTTTCCTGACATATCTTCAGGAAAACAAAATTCAATTAAATGAGTTTGATGATGATAGTCAGACAAATTTTAAAAAATTATTTGATATCATTCAAACAATGCTATCCTGAAATCATTTGAATTCTTGTCACTTAACTCAACCAAATAAAAAATATTTTTTTTGAAGCTATTTTTGAATATATATCAGAAATAATTTTTGTTATTATATAATTGGATATCTGATACATAATTGTGGATTTGCAATTTTTACTAAAAATTTTATTGACGAAAGTGCATTTTTTTTTGACGAACGTGTATATTTATTTGACTAAATGATTATATTTGTTCTCATAAAATGCATAATTATTCACAAAAACTACTTAAAATGGCTGTTTCACTATTATTACTAATCCCACTTCTTTCACTTGCTGTGATCGGTTATTTTGTATTTACTGCTCCCGAATTCAAGGAAATTCGTTAATAGAATTTAGTAAACAACTAAAATATTAGAAGCTGAGTTTTAAAATTTGGCTTCTTTTTTGTTGTATACTCCTCAAGGATTTAATTTCTAAAATTTTTTATCTTCCTCCTCATTTGTTATTTTTGGAGGGTATGATTGTTAATCAAACTTACGAGAATATGCTTAGATGTATTAAGTTTAAAGGTGTGTTATTAGCAGTAATCCTGGGATATGGCAATTTTTTGGTAGCCCAGAACAGGCAGATATCGGATTATATAAAAGAGTTAAATGTAAAGATCTCAGATTCTGATGAAAAAAAGATAGAGAAAAGCATAAAAATCCTGAATGAAGGAGATCTAATGCTTGCTGATGCAGAATCTTTATTTTCGAATCTTTCTGAACTTGAGAAAAAAGAAAAAGTTTCGGACAATTATACTAAATCGTTAAAAATGATTCAGGATGCATCAGAGACCTATAAAGAAGGATATAATGGTATTTACCAGGAATTCAAGGATAAATGTGATGAATTCTGGACAAAAATGAAAAAAGTGCAGCATTTTGCTGCCGGTGTTGAAAAGGGCAGATATTATGAAAGGCAAGCCAATAAACAATTGGCGATGTCGCAGCAACGAAGAGAACAGGTTCTCTGGACAGACAAATATGCGTATGCACTTACCAAGCTAAAAGAGGCAAATGAACTGGACCAATTGATCATCAGGGATGAGGGCAGGGCACTCCAGGTATATTCCGACTATCCGGTTGAATACAATTATGGTTGGGAAGATGACGTAACGCTTGAACAAATAAACGAAATATATAAAAATCCGGCCGTAAATGAACCCCCTCAGGACATTTATGCCACCATTGATACCACAGCAAAAGTTGATCCCGAACTTAAAAAGGATATTATTTTTAAAGTGCAAATTGCTGCCCACACAGTTCCTATAACCGAAGAATACCTAAGATCGATATATAAAGGTGCCATGCCTATCGATATGATCTTTGAAGATAGTTGGTATAAGTATTCCATAGGCAGATATAAGACATTCGATGAGGCTGACAAAACCTTGCAGGATTGTAATGTAAGAAAAGCATTTATTGTTGCGTATCAGGGAGGTAAAAAGCTCACCATTCAGGAAGCTGTTGATTTACTTGACAAATAAATCAATACAGCTCCAGGCGATAAACCGGCAATTCTACAATTAACCTGCCTTCACCCTCTGCAAAAATTTCAAAAATAACTTCTTTGCCTGGTCCAAGACTATTAATAACCAATTTGGTATTATAGGCAAGTTTGTTCCCTTCATTGTTAATAGATTTATATAATCCGCCATAAATAAAACCAATTGTAAATCTGTCTATTTTAAACCAGTTTTCCGAACCTAAAATGTCTGAACTAATAAATATCGATAGGCTGTCTGCTGAGAGTAATTGATCTTTCCAAATTTTTGAATCCTCATCATATTTAGCAGTATCAATCTGAAGTTTTGGGTCGGGGATAGTCTTGGTATGGTAAAACCTTTGTCCGACAATAGTTGTATCTTTACCTTCAATTTTCATCAATACCAATCTGGATAATCCGCTCCTGTTCGGAATTACATCAAATTGCAGGCTGTCGGTCAGCGCTATTCCGTTGTTTGTGTACAAAAAATAATCATTAAAATCTTCATTGGCGGCCAGATTCAGGTCAATATAATTATCGATGCCTACATAGAGCAACCTGCTTCTGGAGCTTACAATCTTTAAAACACTGTCTGGTAAGCTGCTTCCATATTTATATTGACCTTTTGCCGGGAAAATGATAAAAAACAAAATAATTAAAGTGTAAAATGCCTTCATATCATTTCATAATCTTTATTGGATGTTTTTATAAGTTGTTTTGTTGATAACAACCCACAAGCTGCAAGTATATCTAATCCTCTTGAAGCCCTGACAGTGGTGAGTATTCCCTTTTTATTCAATTCCTGGCTAAACTTACGAATAGTATCTTCATCCGAAGATTGAAGAGGAGTATCCGGAATCGGATGAAAGCGGATAAGATTTATTCTGCATCTCAGTCCATCCAAAAGTCTTGCTAATTCTTTTACATGGCGGGGAGTGTCGTTTAAATCCTTAAACATTATGTATTCAAAAGAAATTCTTCGTTGTTTCCCAAAATTAGCCGCTTTCAGTGTTTCAATAATTTCACGAATAGGGTATACAGATTCAATCGGCATCAGTCTCTTTCGCTCTTCGGAGAAAGGCGTGTGCAGGCTTATGGCCAGATGACATTTACTGTTTTCGATGAAAGTTCTCAACGTTGGTATCAGACCAATGCTCGATACAGTTATTCTGGACGGACTCATTCCAAATCCATACGATGCAGTTAAAATCTCCAGACTTTTCATTACCTGTTCCAGATTATCAAGTGGTTCGCCCATCCCCATATAAACAATATTTGTAATCTTTTCCTTTTCGGGAATGCTGACAATTTGATTCAGGATTTCTTCAACTGATAGATTCCCCTGATATCCCTGTTTTCCAGTCATGCAGAACAGACATCCCATTTTGCACCCGATCTGCGAAGAAACACACAAAGTATATCGTTCTTTTTCAGGGATATAAGCAGCTTCAATAAATTTTCCATTTTCTGTGCCAAACAAATATTTTTTAGTACCATCTTTTGATTCCTGCACATTCTGTGGTGAATTGTGACAGATGACATAATTATCTGCCAACTTTTCTCTTGCAGCTTTTGAAAGATTTGTCATTTCATCAATGGATTGGGAATTCTTTTTATAAAGCCAATCGGTTAGCTGTTGAGCTGTAAATGCTGGTAGTGAAAGATTATCGGTAATCACCTTAAGTTCCGTGATTGTTTTTCCAAAAAGATTTTCTTTCATTTTTTCCTGACTTAGAAATAAATTTCTGTAAGAATATTGCCGAAAGGCACTTCATTTTTAATCAAAATATCTCTGACTTCAACAACCATTTCGGCACTCCCACAAAGATAGTACTTAATATTTTTATGAAATATTCTTTGGGTCAACAGATAATCGGTTACTCTGCCATAAAAACATCCCGAATGCCATTCACCTGAGCAACATCTGATATAATGTTCATTCATTTGAAGAAGCTGGTTTTGAAAATAGAATCCGATAAAATTCCGGCTCCCATGAACAAAGATTTTTTCATGGTATAAACCCGAGAAAAACAGTGAGGCGAAAGGCGCTATTCCGGTTCCATTAACAATGCATATTGCGGGTCCCGATGGAATAATAAATTTTCCAAAGGGTTTGGATACTTTAATGGTATCACCTGGCAAAAGCTTAGACATCGAAGGAGTTAACCGTCCTTCAGGATTCACATTATAAAGCACTTTGATAACTTCTTCATTGATACCACTGGAAATGCTATAAATTCTTAATACATTAGATTTTTCATTTCCTACATAAATAACCTGCCCGGGAAGGAATTCAAATTTTTTTTCAAATGACAAGATAAAACAATCTTCTGCTATTTTCAGGTTATCAGCTATTTGGACATTAATCAGGTTATCAGAATTATTCATGATACAAAGTTAGCATGTCAAAGAGTGCCTGTAACGAAATATATTTTCAGAATATATATCAGATTTACGAATATAAAAATACAACATTTTACTCATTTAATGGGGAATAAGCTTGGCAAGACAAGATTCTATGATAGAATATTGAGTACAAGTTAACTTATGCCAACTAAATTTCAAGGCATGAAATGACTTATTTCAAAGATAGGTTATTGGCGTTGTTAAAGGTATTATTGTATGCAAACAGATCAAAATCGGGCCAGTCGTTTACTGTACGCAATGCTTTAAACATCGTGCGGGAAATCTCGTTGTGAATATGTGACTTATTATCGGTGGTCGTGTTCAATAATACCACCCAGGTAATCCCGTTTTTAAGTCTCATCACCAGAGCTGCAGTTCCGGCAAGGGTTCCTGTTCTCCACCAGGTACCATAACCATCGGTGCCTCTCCATCCTAAAGTAATGCCTCCTTTTTTATCGGTGTGAGTCATCATATCAATTGTACTCTCTGAAAGAATGTCGGCTTTGCTTTCAAAACCATCAATTGAGATGACCAGCTTAAGCAGTTCGGGCGCTGATGCTACCCAACCACCTGCAGCACCAAGTAATTCAATATTATTGCCTCCATAGGGAACAGGCACCAATTCACCTGAACCATCGTACGCATAACAATCATTGGACTTGCCCAATTCATAGTATCTTACTTCATTCGGAAGTTTATCATCATAAAAACTACTTCCAATGTGCATATCATAAATACCGAGTGGATGAAGGATTGCGAATTGAACATAATCCTCATAAGTCATTCCGGTAATTTTTTCAATAATTTTACCGAGAACAGCATACCCAAAATTAGAATAGCTATAAGTAGTTCCGGGAGTAAATGAAAGTTTTTCTCTTAACTGATAGTTAATAATATTGTCGAGTGTTGCCGGTGGGTCAATACCCATTTTATGGGCGATGTACAGGGAATTAAAAATCGGATCTGATTTCTTTCCATTCCATCCGCCTTTATGTGCCAATAAATTCCTAATGGTTATATTTTCAATGCGTTTGTCTTTGTAATTCAGAAATATGGAATCATTTAAAATTCCCTTTTCTCCAAAAACCTTAT
This sequence comes from uncultured Bacteroidales bacterium, assembly GCA_963781805.1. Lineage (GTDB taxonomy): Bacteria > Bacteroidota > Bacteroidia > Bacteroidales > UBA10428 > JAFGPL01. The sequence continues at coordinate 515,900 of CAWAHF010000004.1, read as the reverse complement.
CTTCCAGGTTTAATCTTCCTTCCTCATACAATTTCATAATAGTAACTGCTGTAATGAGCTTTGACACGCTGGCAATCCGGAACAGGCTTTTAGGTTCTGTATTAATGTTTTCTTCTTCATCGGCAAACCCGAATCCTTTGGCATAAATAAGTTTGCCATCTTTCGAAATAGCAACCGAAGCTCCCTTTATTTGCTTATTACTAAGAAAATCAGAAACAATGGTATCAATTGCCTCTGTATTTTCGTTATCAGAAAGTTTATTTGTGAGTTTATATGACAGAGGAGTGAATTCAAAAGAAGGTAGATTGCGGTTACTTCCCTGTTTAAATGAAAAGGTCATTGCAATTTCTCCAAAGAATAAGAAAAAGAAAAATACTATTCCTATAAACGCCTTAAGAGACATAGTTTTAGGTATTATTTTCAATAACACTTCAGATATATTTTTGTTTAAAGCCCGCAAAAATAGCTTAATTTTTCAATAAATAAATTTCCTATTCCTTGGCTTTCGAATCGAAATATAAAAAGATCCTCTGACAAAAACAATTTCTAATACTTTAGTCTATAGCCCATTCTGTTAATAAGTCTTTGATTTTATGTGAATATCGTTTATCCTTACATGATTTCACCTATCAAGGAAAAATTGGTATTTATCAACCCCCTTATCGGTTTTGCAATTTGATTCATGATATTAATCAAAATTTAACTGTTGTAAATTATTACACTTCAATTTTGTTGAAAACTTTTTAGTCAAATGAACAAGTTTAGAATACCTGAAAAAGTCAGGATCTATTTTTATGACTTAGAATCTTTGATCTAGTTACCACGAATGCTTTTATCCAATCGAAAATGCTATTTAAAAAACGTAGTTTGTTCTGCCGCATTTCCGAATATAATTAGTACAATAAATAAAATTCCCGACAATATTTAAATAACGGGTATTATGTTCAATTCTTTAAACATGATCGGCATTCACTGTCCATTCATTTTTAAAATAAAACGTATGATCAGATTCAAACCTGTTTATTGTTGTTCCATTTTAATAGTGCAGCCAATTGCTTTGGTATAGGATGGTTCTGGATTTTTGTTGTTTAACAAAGCATTTAATGCATTTTCCAGATATTTTTCCTTTACCATCGAAGCGTCCTTGTAGTTATCGTCAATTGCTCCTATGTATTTTACGATCAAATCAGAACCTTTTTTCTGCAACAGATAAACCTGAGGTGTTCTTTCGGCACCGTAAAATTTCACAACTTCCTGATCTGCATCGCGAAGATATGGGAATGTAAAATTTTTTTCTTTAGCTCGTGTAACCATTTCTGCATAAGAATCTTGAGGTTCCATTTTGTCGTCATTTGAGTTAATAGCAATTACAGGATACCCAAGCGACTTGTATTTTTTATCAATTGCAATAATTCGGTCCTGGTATGCTTTGGCAAAGGGACAATGATTGCAGGTAAATACTACAACAAATCCCTTGGCATCCTTATAATCCGAAAGGCTTACAGTTTTTCCATCCACATTTTTCAGATGGAAATCTTTTGCTTTATCACCCACATTGATCCCTCCGGCAAATAATAACGGAGAGACAATGGCAAAAAGAAATATAAAAACTTGTTTTTTCATGGCATTATAATTTTTGAATTTAGAATAGAGTCTATCTTATTATATGACAGGGATTGAGCGAAAAATTCACGGTAGTTTTTGTTGTAAATCAGTGTAGCAGGAATATTTCCTTCCCAATCCGAATCTACTTTATTAATCCAGTAATTGCTGTTTGGATCATCCAGCAGAACTACTTCAGCCTTTATATTATTTTTTTGGATAAAGGGTATCAGACTATTTTCGAGGTTATCGGGAAGATCGAGGCTTACCAGTAAAAGTTTAATTTTTTTGTTCCGGTATGCTTCATTAATTTTTTCAAAATCCGGTAATTCCCTTCTGCAGGGTATACACCATGTAGCCCAAAAATTTACAATATACGTGGTATCGTTCGTTTTATGCAACCGGGGTTCTAATTTATTAAAATCCAAAACAGGAATTCCGGAAGTAGTTTCAGTTGTGTTTGTAATACCTGATAATACCATTAAAATAAAAAGAATCAAACTCATCTTGTCACTTAATTTTTATTTGATAAACAAGAAAGTTTGAAACAGGTTCAAATAAATATTCTAAATGATCTGATTTTTTGGTAGAAGAGGAATGGTAAAACTGAATTTCGTCTCTACATTTTCCTGGCTTTCAACATAAATACTTCCCCCATTTAATTCAACGAATTCCTGACAAATTTTAAGACCCAATCCGGAACCTTTTTCATTGTTTGTTCCATAGGTACTGTAATGAAAATCTTTCTTAAACAGATTTTTTATATTCACTTCGTTAAGGCCCAATCCATTGTCAATAACAGAAACTAACAGCATTTTTTCACCATTGCTTACCGTTTCGCTAGCCTGTATTCTGATTTTTCCTCCAGGGAATGAGAATTTAACAGCATTAGCAGCAAGATTTCTTATAACAATAGAAATATGCTCATAATCAAAATAGGCGACTCTGTTTGCATCTATTTCATTGATAAAAGAAATCTTTTTATTAAATGCAATATTCGATAACAAATTTATTGCCTCCTCAACAACTGTGCGAACATTATTTTGCTGCGGAGAAAACACCATTCCCCTGGTCTGGCTTTTTGCCCACGATAAGAGATTTTCCAGCAGGCTAAATGCATTCTCAGAAATGGCTGAAACCTCATGCATAAAGGTTTTAACTGAATCATCCACTTCCTGGTGGAATTCCAGGTAAGCATCCACATAACTTTTTAGTGAGCCAATCGGGTCTCTTAAATCATGCCCGATAACTGATAAAATTTTTGACTTGAAAGCATTCGCTTTTTCAAGTTCATACCTTTGCTGTATAATGGTTATGTGTGTACGAATCCTTGCCAGCAACTCTTTCTTATGAAAAGGTTTGACAATATAGTCTACTGCTCCCAATTCCAATCCCTTAATAATACTGTCAGTATCAGATTTGGCGGTAATAAAAATAACATTCGTATCCTTTATCTCCTTACTATCTTTAATCTTCCTAATTACCTCAAAACCATCCATTCCAGGCATCATAATATCCAGCAATACAAGATCAAATTCCTTTGTTTTCATCCAGTCAAGGGCCTCACTCCCATTTGTTGCAAATTCAATTTCATAGTCGCATTCACTTAAGATGTTCCCTATTATCTGAATATTACCGGGAATATCATCTACGATTAAAATGGTTGGTTTTTCATTATTCATGTTTTTCTCATTTTCTTAAGGATTCAACAGTTTTATCAAATCCAATTAGTAATTCCCTCATTTTTTCGACATCAAACTGTTTAATACTATTAAGCAATGCAATTCCGTATTCAGTAAGCGGGCCCACGTCGTGTGTTCTGCCAAAATCGGTTAATTCTATGGCAAATTTTGTGACATCTCTAATCGGTTGTTTATGAGCAAACTGATTCCAGAAATCCATAAAATATCCATTAATTTTGCGCATTGTATCTTCTGAATATACTTTTTTCGCATCAGGTTTTTGTTCCGACATCGAACCGTTTTCTTTTGAAATAGCTCTCTCAAGGATTTCATAAGGAACAAATCTCATAATTTCTTTATACAATTGATTGATTTTTAACGGTTTTAACAGGAAAGAATCAATTCCTGACATTTGTAAAGCCCCATTCTCATTATGGCTAATGGGATAGGCGGTAACTGCAATAATTGGAATGTTTTTCAATTCAGGTATACCTTTTATTTTTTTGGAAGCTTGGAAACCATTAGCCTGCGGCATTCTGATGTCCATGAGAATTAGATCCGGTTTGGCAGATTTGGCCAGTTCAATTGCTTCCAGACCGTTTACAGCTTCTATAAGTCGTATTTTTGATTGCGAGAAAATATGTCTGATATAATCACGATTTGTATCATTATCATCAGCCAGCAGAACGGTTATATTATTAAAATCCACATTGCGATGGTCGAAAACTGTATGGGTTGAATGAGCATATTTATTTTTAAATCTGACATTTACGAATTTAATTGTAAAAACACTTCCAATCCCTGGTTCACTTTTTGTATATATCAGGCCATCCATGATTTCAACCAGTCTTTTCGAAATAGATAATCCAAGTCCTGTACCTTCTTGTTTTCTGTTCTCCTGATGAGATTCCTGCCGGAATGACTCAAAAATGTGCTTAAGCGCAGTCTTACTAATACCTATTCCTGAATCCTCAACCTTTATAATGATATCTCTTTGGTTTGCATTTTCATTCGCAGGAACTTCTGATTGAAGTATAATTTTAACAAATCCTTTTTCAGTAAACTTTAGTGCATTGCCTATCAGATTTAACAATATCTGCCTGAGTCTAATCTCGTCCAGAAATATGAATTGTGGGAAATCATCTGAGATTAATGTTTTAAAATCCAATCCTTTATTTTGTATTCGCAAGGAAAAGATTTGTTCAAGTTCTCTGATGATATTTCTGACATCAAAATAATCATATGTTATATCCAGCTTTCCGGCTTCAACCTTTGACAAATCCAGAATATCATTTAATAATGTAAGCAGATTTTTCCCACTTAATTTAATGGATTCCAAATGCTTTTTTTGAGTTTCCTCAAATATCTTGTCTTCCAGCAGTTCGGTAAATCCTAAAATTGAATTCAGAGGAGTTCGTATTTCATGACTCATATTAGCCAGGAATTCACTTTTTGACTTATTAGCCATTTCAGCCTGGTTTTTAGCTTTCTTCAACTCTTCAAGTACATCAATTCTATCTGAAATATCAAATACAAAACCATCGAGCCAAAGGATATTTTGATTTTCATCAAACACCGCCATACCTCTGTCAGTTACCCATCGTATTTTTTTTTCCTTTGTAATAATTCTGTATTCAATAGTGTACTGCTTAAAGTTATTAATCCCCATATTTATCGTATCCTGAACCCGCTTCACATCATCAGGATGAATTATTTTAATGAATTTTCTGTTCGCATACCTGTTAAGCTCATCTGCAAAATAACCTGTAAGAGCAAAAACCGAATTGCTTATATAAAAAATCGTTCTTGCTTTATTAAAAGCACAGCGATAAATTGTCCCCGGTACGTTGGTTACGAGTGTTCGGTATTGTTCTTCGCTCTTCTTTAATGCTTGTTCGGCCAGTTTTCTTGAGGTAATATCTTCTTTAATAGCAATATACCTAACAATTTCACCCTCTTTACTTTTAACAGGGGTAATGGTTGAATTTTCCCAATACAGTTCTCCATTCTTTTTCCTGTTTAAAAATTCCCCTTCCCATTGATTTCCGGAGGAAATAGTAAGCCAAAGCTCTTTATAGAACGTATTGTCCATTTTGCCGGATTTTAGTATTCTGGGATTTTGATTTATAGCTTCTTCAAAACTATAACCGGTTATTTTGGTAAATGCTTTATTAACATATTCAATCGTGCCATTAACATCTGTAATTAAAATGGTATTTGCACTTTGTTCCACTGCAATGGAAAGTTTTCTTATTTCCAGTTCGGTATCATTTTTCAAAGTAGTATCTCTTATCGCCAAAACAATAAGATTTCCTTTGCTCGATTCAATACTGCATGTTTCAATTTCTACCGGAATTTTTTGACCTTCTTTGTGTATCAGTTCAATTTCGAGTGCGGATTGGGATTCATCATGAATGAAATCTGAATATTTCTTAACATATTTCTCTTGTACCAGGTTCTGCATAAAACTTAAGCCCACAAGTTCTTTCGTTTTGTAGCCCGTCATGGATAGAAAAGATTCATTGACATTCTCAATGAGATCTTCACGTAAGACGATTATGCCTTCATACGTGATATCGGCAATATTCTGAGAAAACTCAAGACTTTCCTTTAACTGCGTATTTAATCTGCTTAAGATGTTTATTCTGCGGATGGTGATCAAAGGACTATCTGTTGAGAAGATTATTTCATCTATTGGAGTATCTGATAATGATGCTATTTTATTACTCGAAAGTTCGAATTCTGAGTATAAAATTATGATAAGTTGCGGATTATCCTGTTTTAGGGTATTAAGATTATTTTTATTTTGTAGTGTAGTAATCAGAGATGCTATAACAAGCACATCGGGTAAATCAAGGTTGATTTCCGGTAAATTGAATTCTTTAAGCGTACGAATGGAATAATCACCGGAAAGTGATTCAAAATAATTAGAAACGCTGCTTTTACCTGTTTTACTGCCAACAATCAGTATCCTCATCCCACCCATCTCTATAAAACCAAGTTATATTGAATCAATCAATATGTATAAAGTTAATAAAATGAAAGGGATATAAGGACAAATTACAAGCTGTTTTTACACTTTCTTTTCAACCAATTACATAATAACTTATAACCTGAGCAATATAATTACACTCGTTGCTTCCTAAATAAATACATTTTGAGAAAGACTGCAAAGTGAATTTATTCAATGATGATTTGATAACCATCAGTTCTTAAATTATCCGCAACGCTTTGGGCATATTCAAAGTCAAAATATACCTTTGGTTTATGCTTTGCAAATACAGGATATCTACCAACTGCATCTTCCGAATTCAAATAATTGTAACCTACCAGAAACAACTCCGAATTGGTTAATTTCAACTTAAATACCGGTCTGTGTTTACAAATCTCAAGTACTTCTAATAGCTCATAACGGGTTATTTCAGGTTCTTGTTTTAATTTCACTGTTTTTACAATCTCATCACTAAATGGTTCTTTAGTGAAATGAAGATTGAAATTTTTCACATAGCATGATAATACAATGGATTCATCCTGAATTACTGCTGGTTTATTTTCATCACCAACAAGTCTAACATTTATCCCACACTTTTGAAAAAGACTCTTTAACCTTTTATTTCGACGAGTAACCATCTCTTCAAGAGTCTCGTTCTTCCTCATTTCTGGCGTCATCTCTAAACTCCTAACAATTTGATTTAATTAATAAAACTCGCTTATAAACTCTAAAACCTATTCCTGCCACAAATATAAATAAAAAATGAAAACATCCTAAAAAAACTTGGAATTTAAGCTTTCCAAGGTATCATAAAATTCAACAACCAGAAATCAACATAATATAACTTTCAACCCGAATATTTTTTCTTAAGTTAATACTATTTCAATACATATTGATTGACAGTTCATTAATAATTCATCGTTTAACATCCTGATTTGATTCCAACATTAAAGCTTTAATAACGTCAATTTCATTAAAATCAACGTGTATTTACTCTGAATTATATAACAAGCAGAATGAGATTTTGTTAATAAAACTGTTCAAAACAGACTCTCTGGTACTATAAAAATTTACCTTAAAACAATTAATTTTACTTTGTGTATGCAATTATTGATATAGAAACAACCGGTGGCAGTCCGAAATTTGAAAAAATTACTGAAATAGCAATATATATCTACGATGGTAATAAAATAATTGACGAATTTGTTTCGCTGGTTAATCCTGAAAAATTTATTCCAGCTCATATAACTGCTCTTACGGGCATTTCTAATGAGATGGTAACCGATGCCCCAAAGTTTTATGAAATAGCTGAGAAAGTCATAAAATTGACCGAAAACAGGGTTTTTGTAGCTCACAATGTCAGTTTTGATTACAATTTCATTAAACAAGAATTTAAAAGTCTCGGTTACCATTATCAAAGAGAACAGTTATGTACGGTGCGGTTAAGCAGAAAACTGATTCCCGGTTTGAGATCGTATAGTCTTGGAAATTTATGCGCTGAGTTTGGAATTGAGAATTCTGACCGGCACAGGGCCGCAGGTGACGCCCTGGCAACGATAAAGCTTTTTGAGATGCTGATGGATATTAATTCGGCATCCGGACTGGCACTATTCGAGGGAATAGAAGCTAGAATGAAAAATTTAAATCCTGCATTGGATATTGTGCAGATAAAGAATCTGCCGGAGGAAACAGGAGTTTATTATTTTATTGGAGTGAAAGGAGATATATTATACATCGGGAAAAGCAAGAATATTAAATCGCGGATTTTGTCACATCTGAACAATACTGCAACAAGAAGAGCTATTGAGCTGGTACAGAGTACGATATCAATTAATTATGTATTGACAGGCAGCGAATTAATTGCCCTGTTAAAAGAATCATCGGAAATTAAGAAATTTAAACCCTACTATAACCGGGCACAGCGAAGAACTCTGTTTCAGTATGGTCTTTATTATTTTACAGACGATATTGGCTATCTGAATTTTGAAATCAGAAAAAATTTAGAAGATGAGAATATTCCTTTATATACATTCAGTTCAAAAAAGGAAGCTTTGAAATACGTGAATGAATATTTAGACCAATTTAAACTTTGTCAGAAATATTGCGGAATTCATAAAGGAAGAGGAGCATGTTTTCATTATGAACTTATGGAATGTAAGGGTGCATGCATCGGTCTGGAATCACCAGAGACCTATAACTTAAGAGCGGTAAAACTTCTGAAAATGCTGACGTTTGAGCACAGGAATATCATTTTAATTGATACCGGACGTAACTCTGACGAATATTCTGTTGTGAAAATTGAAAATGGTAAATATGTTGGATTTGGATATTTTGAATCTTCAGAATCGATTAGTACTCCGGAACAAGTCGATGATTATATTGTTAAATACTCTGATACACGTGACATACAGTCAATTTTGAGGAATTACCTGAGAAAGCAAAAAGTGCTGAAGAAAATTGAATTTTAATTTTTAATGAGAGCTGCAATAGTTACGGTGGGTGATGAGATACTGATAGGACAAGTAGTAGATACTAATTCTGCCTATATCGCCAATGAGTTGAACCAGATTGGAATATCTGTATACCGAATTATCTCTATATCTGATAGTAAGGATGAAATATTTAATGTATTACATGAATTAATTCCCGAGATTGATCTTCTGCTGATTACCGGAGGATTGGGACCAACGAGTGATGATATTACGAAACCTGCTCTTGCAGAATTCTTTAATACCAGACTGGCGCTCAATGATCAGGCACTGGAGAACATTAACAATTTCTTAGCGCGTCGAAATGTTTTGCTGAGTGATCGAAACAGAGACCAGGCGCTATTACCGGAGAATTGTATACCTGTTCCTAACCAATCGGGTACAGCATTTGGTATGTGGTTTGAAAAGGATGGGAGAATTATCATCTCCATGCCAGGAGTCCCTTTTGAAATGAAAGAGATGATGAAAAATTCCATCATTCCAAGATTGAGAAAGATCTATTCTCTTTTTCCTATCATCCACAAAACCATTCTTACCACCGGGATTGCTGAGTCGGTAATGGCTGACAGAATTTCTGACTGGGAACAGGGTTTACCTGAAAATATTAAGCTTGCCTATTTGCCGTCTCCGGGAATTCTACGATTGAGGTTAAGTGCCTATCAATCAGCCGATATTCTGTCTGAACAGATTATCGATAAAGAAATTGTAAAATTAAAGAAGCTATTGGGACCTGTTATATTTGGGTACGATCAAGATACCCTGGAAGGAGTAGCTGGTAAATTACTTACGAACGGCAAATCAACCTTATCCATTGCTGAAAGCTGTACAGGCGGGTACATTTCCCATTTAATAACATCTGTCCCCGGTGCTTCAAATTATTTTTCAGGTGAGATCACATCTTATTCCAATTCTGTTAAAACAGATATCCTTCAGGTAGATAAGCAAGTTTTAAATAAATTTGGTGCAGTCAGTAAACAGGTGGTATTGCAAATGGTTGAAAAGGTGCGTATACTTCTGAATTCCGATTATTCGCTGGCTGTTTCAGGAATTGCAGGTCCTGATGGAGGAACACCTGATAAACCTGTCGGTACTGTTTGGATAGCTGTGGCATCTAAAAATCAATCAATCGCCAAAGAATTTCATTTTGGTGATATTCGCGAAAGAAATATTCAAAGAGCTTCTATTGCTGCATTAAATATGCTAAGATTATATCTTACTGGTAATCAAAGTTATATATAATTATGCTCTTGAAAATTCATCAGGGAACTTATTTTACAAAAATTTTCAGATTATATTTGATTAATTGAATAAATTTAACGTTCTTTGCGTTCTGTTTAAAAAATCGTATTATAAAGCGTTGAGAAATGTCTAGAGTTTGCCAAATTACAGGGAAAAAAGCGATTGTAGGAAATAATGTTTCACACTCAAAAAGAAGGACCAAAAGAACTTTTAAGCCAAATCTGTTTACTAAAAAGTTCTATTTGCTCAAAGAAGATCGCTGGATAACACTTAAAGTTTCAGCTAAAGGAATCCGTGTTATTAATAAAATAGGACTTGAAAAAGCTCTCGGAAAAGCAAAGGAAAAAGGATTCATAAACAGTATATTATAATCTAAGATTTACAGGAAATGGCAAAGAAAGGAAACAGAGTACAGGTAATTTTAGAGTGCACCGAGCACAAGGATAGCGGAATGCCTGGTACATCAAGGTATATTACAACTAAAAACCGGAAAAATACACCGGACAGGCTTGAATTAAAAAAATACAATCCTGTACTGAAAAAAGTAACTGTACATCGCGAAATAAAATAAATCATAAGTCATGGCAAAGAAAGTTGTTGCTACATTACAAACCGGGGTCGGAAGAAATTTTACCAAATGTATTAAGATGGTGAAATCTGAAAAGACAGGTGCGTATTTGTTCAAAGAAGAAATTGTTCATAATGATCATATAAAAGATTTTTTCGGACAAAAATAAGTATAACCATAGGGTCAAAAAGTATTGAAAAAGCTTTCTTTGTATATAAGAAGGCTTTTTGTTTTTCATCCGGCTGGAAAAAATTCTGAAATGGTAAAATTTGGATTTTTCTCAAAATCGTCAAAGACAGAGCTTGACAAAGGACTTGAAAAAACTAAAGAGAGTGTTTTTAGAAAGCTATCAAGGGCTGTTGTGGGTAAATCATCGGTTGATGACGAAGTACTTGATAATCTTGAGGAAGTATTGGTATCATCAGATGTCGGAGTAGATACCACCATCCGGATTATTGAAAGGATCGAGGAAAGAGTTTCACGCGACAAATACCTTGGTGTTTCTGAATTAAACAGTATTTTAAAAGAAGAAATTGCTTTATTGCTGGAAGAAAATAATTCAGGTACCGTAAATGATTTTGGTGCTCCATTGACTTACAAACCCTTTGTAATTATGGTGGTTGGTGTAAATGGAGTAGGCAAAACAACTACTATTGGTAAACTTGCCTATCACTATAAGAAAGCCGGAAAGAATGTTATTCTTGGAGCTGCGGACACCTTCAGGGCTGCTGCTGTTGATCAGCTTACAATATGGGCAGAAAGGGTAGATGTGCCGATTGTTAAACAAAAAATGGGCTCTGATCCTGCTTCTGTGGCATACGACACGTTGAATTCAGCGGTGGCAAGCCAGGCTGATGTAGTTATTATTGATACAGCGGGCAGGTTGCATAACAAACTAAACCTGATGAATGAGCTCTCTAAAATAAAGAAAGTGATGCAAAAGGTTGTTCCGGAAGCTCCGCATGAAGTATTGCTGATTTTGGATGGCTCAACAGGTCAGAATGCATTCGAGCAAGCTAAACAATTTACCCTTGCAACACAAGTTAATGCATTAGCTATTACTAAGTTAGATGGTACAGCCAAGGGTGGGGTAGTTATTGGTATTTCAGATCAGTTTAAAATCCCGGTGAAATATATCGGAATCGGTGAAAAACTCAGCGACCTTCTGCTTTTTAATAAATACGAATTTGTTGAATCGCTCTTTACAGGTTGATTATACCTGTTATCCTGATTATTATATCAGTCTTTTATTTTACCAGCCGGACCATAAGTGCATTATATTCATGAGATGAAAACCCGGGGAATCAATACAATTAATATAGTTACGTTGGGTTGCTCCAAAAATATTGTGGATTCAGAAGTCCTTATGCGACAGTTACATGCCGGTTCGATAAACGTTCTTCATAATGCAGGAATCTACGATGCAAAAACAGTAATTATAAACACCTGTGGGTTTATTAAAGATGCAAAACAGGAATCTATTGATACAATCCTGCAATTCGTAAAGGCAAAAGAAGAGGGTAGTATTGAGAATCTCTTTGTAATGGGGTGTCTCTCGGAAAGATATCGTAAAGACCTGGAAATCGAAATACCTGAAGTTAATAAATATTTCGGGGTCAATGATTTAAAGCAAATCATTGAAATTGTTGGTACAAAGTACAGGAAAGAACTTACGGGTGAAAGAATGCTTACAACCCCCGGTCATTATGCTTATCTCAAAATATCAGAAGGCTGCGACAGAAGCTGTGCATTCTGCGCTATTCCGTTAATTCGTGGCAAGCACAAATCCCGGTCGATGGAAGAGTTAATCGGAGAGTCTCAATTTTTAGGAAGGCAGGGGGTGAAGGAGTTAATACTCATAGCGCAGGACTTAACCTATTACGGGGTTGATATTTACAAAAAGCAATCTTTATCTGACCTGCTAAACAGATTAGCTGATCTTCCTTATTTTGAGTGGATTAGACTTCATTATGCCTATCCTGCCGGATTTCCAAAAGAAATTATTCAGGTAATAAAAAACAGAGAGAACATCTGTAAATACCTTGATATTCCCTTTCAACATATCAGCAACCCGGTTTTAAAGAAAATGCGAAGAAATCACGATAAAACTCAAGCTATAGAACTGGTAGACTATTTTCGAAATGAAATTCCGGACATTTCTTTACGTACAACTCTGCTTGTCGGTCATCCGGGAGAAGGTGAGAAGGAGTTTCTTGAACTTGCTGAATTTGTTGAGCAGGTGAAGTTTAGCAGGCTGGGAGTATTTACATATTCCGAAGAGGAGAGAACATACGCAGCTTTGAGATATAAAGATACTATCCCTGAAAGAATCAAACAAAACCGTTTAGAAAGGATAATGGAAATACAGCAAAAGATTTCCGCTGAATATAACCATCATAAAGAAGGTGTGATATGCAAAGTGATAATAGACCGGATAGAAGGGGATTTTTATATTGGGCGAACCGAGGCTGATTCACCCGAAGTTGATAATGAAGTTTTGATTAAAAAATCTGTAAAAAAACTGATACCCGGAAAATTTTATCAAATTAAAATATCCTCATCTAATGAATATGATCTTTTTGGAGAGGTTAATCCCGGTTAAAAACTTTGTTCTTTTTTAATTCAATTTTGCGATCTGTGACTGAACTTCATGGTGAGCGACCCGAATGGTAATTTCTTCTTTCTTCTTACTAAAACCAACAGAAATTACATCACCCGCTTTAATATCAGCTTTGATAATTACTTCAGCCATAGGATCTTCAAGATATTTTTGGATTGCCCGTTTCAGTGGTCTGGCCCCAAATTGTACATCGTATCCTTTCTCGGCAATAAATTCTTTCGCAGCTGTGGTAAGCTTAATTTGGTAACCCAGAGCATTGATACGCTCATAAAGTCCGGCAAGTTCAAGATCAATTATTTTGAAGATATCTTCTCTGGTAAGCGCATTAAACAGCACCACATCATCAATTCTATTGAGAAATTCCGGAGCAAATGCTTTGCGCAATGCGTTCTGTATAACACTTTTAGTATATTCGTTTGAAGTAGCCTGTTTGGTAGACGTTGAAAAACCAACACCTTGTCCAAAATCCTTAATCTGCCTGGTTCCAATGTTTGAAGTCATTATCACGATGGTATTTCTGAAATCAACCCTTCTTCCCAGACTATCGGTCAGCTGGCCTTCATCAAGTACCTGTAATAGAATATGGTAAACATCAGGGTGAGCTTTCTCAATTTCATCCAACAGAACTACCGAATAAGGTCTGCGTCTTACCTTTTCTGTTAACTGACCACCTTCTTCATATCCAATGTATCCGGGAGGTGCACCCACGAGCCTTGATACAGAAAATTTCTCCATATATTCGCTCATGTCAATGCGAATGAGATTATCGGCTGAATCAAACAAATATCTGGCTAATACCTTGGCCAGTTGTGTTTTTCCAACACCAGTAGGCCCAAGAAATATGAATGTTCCTATAGGTTTGTTAGGATCTTTTAGTCCTGCACGGTTACGTTGAATTGACTTGACTACCTTTTGAATTGCTTCTTCCTGACCGATGACTTTTCCGGAAAGTACACCGTGCATTTTAAGTAATCTTATCCCTTCTTCCTGGGCAATTCTCTGAACAGGTACTCCTGTCATCATTGCAACTACTTCAGCTACCTTGTGTTCATCTACTATTTCTCTGTTACGGGCCAGATCTTTTTCCCACTTTTGTTTTTCTTCTTCAAGCTGTTCAAGGTATTCCTTTTCCTTATCCCTGAAACTGGCAGCTTTTTCAAAATTTTGGTTTTTAACTGCCTTAATTTTTTCAAGTTTGGTTTCTTCCACTTTCTTTTCAAGCTCAAGAATTTTTTCAGGTACAACAATATTCGTAATATGAACTCTTGAGCCAGATTCATCAAGTGCATCAATCGCCTTGTCGGGCAAATGTCTGTCAGATATATACCTGTTGGTCAGCTTAACACAGGCATCAATAGCCTCGGGTGTATATAGTACATTGTGATGGTCTTCGTATCTGGATTTAATATTATTTAAAATTTCAATGGTTTCTTCCATCGAAGTAGGTTCCACCATGACTTTTTGGAATCTTCTCTCCAGTGCGCCATCCTTTTCGATATGTTGTCTGTATTCATCCAGGGTAGTTGCTCCTACACACTGAATTTCTCCTCTTGCCAGGGCTGGTTTCAGCATATTTGCCGCATCCAGCGAACCGGTTGCTCCACCTGCACCAACAATGGTGTGAATTTCATCAATAAAAAGTATAATATTTGAAGTCTTGGAAAGCTCATTCAGTATAGCTTTCATTCTTTCTTCGAATTGACCCCGATATTTTGTTCCAGCCACTATAGATGCCAGATCGAGCGTAACAACACGTTTACCGAAAAGAACCCTCGATACTTTTCTGTTTACAATTCGCAACGCCAACCCTTCAACAATTGCTGATTTTCCAACACCCGGTTCACCGATAAGGATCGGATTGTTTTTCTTTCTTCGGCTAAGTATTTGTGCAAGTCTTTCAATCTCTTTTTCCCTGCCAACTATTGGATCAAGCCTGTTTTCTTCTGCAGCTTTTGTGAGATCTACTCCAAAATTATCGAGCACAGGAGTATCGGATGAAGATTTTGAACCTTGCTCGGAACCACTACCTTTTCCATGTCCAAATGTGGATCCGGTTTCATCTTCGTCCTGTGGAAATTCGCCCCGGGGTTCAGGAAGATCATCACCTTCCTCTTTTTCCTTTAAAAGCTGTAGCTTAACCTTATCGTAATCAATGCTGTAATCAAACAGCACCTGAGATACTTTACTTGTTTCATCCTTAAGAATAGCAAGAAGCAGATGGCCTGTATCAATAGTAGTCTTTTTCAGCGATTTAGCTTCGAGATACACGAGTTTTAAAATCCGTTCCGAAGATTTCAATAATGGTATATTCTCGGTAGAAGTAATTTTGATGGGTCCGGATGGATTTATTTCAGCTTCGACATCTTTTCTGAGATCATATAAATTTGCACCCAAAGAAATCAGTACATCAATGGCAATGCCTTCTCCTTCGCGCAGTATCCCCAAAAAAATATGCTCAGGAGCAATCTCAATATTACCAAGCCTTATGGCTTCTTCTTTACTATATGAGAGCACATCTTTTATCCGTTGTGAAAACTTTGAATCCATAAATTCAAATTAGTTTTAAATATCTTTTAAATTAACCACTTTTCAATGCAAATATAAGCATAAAATACCAACCTTTTTTGAACAGTATTTGTTAATAATTTAACAACTTCAACAATGCATTAATTATAACAAATAATTACCTTAGTGGTTTATTTTATTTTAAATTTACGATTTTTTTTTAAGAACCTAAAATTTATCTGAAAGCAATATGGCAGAAGGCGAACGAATAATTAAAATAAACATTGAGGAGGAAATGAAATCAGCCTACATAGATTATTCTATGTCGGTAATTGTCTCAAGAGCTCTGCCAGATGTACGCGACGGGCTGAAACCGGTTCATAGAAGAGTATTATTCGGTATGTCTGAGTTGGGAGTCTACTCAAACCGGCCTTTTAAAAAGTCAGCCAGGATCGTTGGAGAAGTATTAGGTAAATATCATCCTCACGGAGATACATCTGTTTACGATGCCATGGTCAGAATGGCGCAAAACTGGTCGCTTAGGTATCCTTTAGTCGACGGACAAGGAAATTTCGGTTCTGTTGACGGGGATAGTCCTGCAGCGATGAGATATACTGAAGCACGATTGATGAATATAGCAGAAGAAACGTTAGCAGATATTGAAAAAAATACAGTTGACTTTCAATTGAATTTTGACGATACACTAGAGGAACCAACTGTTCTTCCAACCCGGATTCCAAATCTTTTGCTGAACGGCGCTTCTGGAATAGCAGTAGGTATGGCAACCAACATTCCGCCACACAATCTGAATGAAGTATGTGATGCTATTGTTGCTTATATTAACAATAATGAAATAAGCATCGAAGAGCTGATGCTGCACATTAAGGCTCCCGATTTTCCTACAGGCGGTATTATTTATGGTTATCAAGGTGTTAAAGAAGCGTATGAAACGGGTAGGGGAAGAATAGTTGTCAGGGCAAAGACTGAAATAGAGATTACATCCAGTGGAAGAGAACGGATTGTCGTTACTGAGATTCCATACATGGTCAACAAGGCAGAAATGATTCGTAAAACTGCAGAGTTGATTAATGAAAAGAAAATAGAAGGAATATCCTATATCAATGACGAATCCGATCGTAATGGGATGCGCATTGTAATCATCCTTAAAAAAGATGCACAAGCTAGTGTTGTATTAAACAAGTTATTCAAATACACTCAGTTACAGACAAGCTTTAATGTTAATTGCATTACATTGGTTAAAGGCAGGCCTAGAATGCTTACTTTATACCAGACCATTAAGTATTTTGTCGAACATCGTCATGAGGTAGTTATCAGAAGGACACGGTATGACCTCGAACAATCGGAGAAAAAGGCTCATATTCTTGAAGGCCTGCTGATTGCGCTCGATCATCTCGATGAAGTCATCAAGCTGATTCGTGCCTCCGAAAATCCTGAGGTTGCCAAAGACGGATTGATGACCAATTTTAACCTGAGCGAAGTTCAGGCTAAAGCAATACTTGAAATGAGGCTGCAAAGACTTACTGGTTTAGAGAGAGATAAAATAAGACAAGAATATGACGAACTTCAAAAATTAATAACTTATCTGAAACAGGTTCTTGAAAATGAATCCATGCGAATGGATATTATTAAGGAAGAACTTCTGGAAATTAAAGAAAAATATGGAGATGCAAGAAGAACTGAAATTGTACCCAATGCAGAAGAATTTAATCCTGAAGATTTTTATGCAGACGAAGGTATGATCATAACCATTTCTCATCTGGGATATATCAAACGCACTCCGTTAACTGAATTCCGCACTCAATCCAGAGGTGGAGTGGGGTCTAAAGGTAGTGAAACACGCGATGAGGATTTTCTTGAACATATGTTTCATGCCACAATGCACAATACTCTCTTATTTTTTACTGAAAAAGGTAAGTGTTTCTGGCTTAAAGTGTATGATATACCTGAAGGAACTAAAACTTCAAAAGGAAGAGCCATTCAGAACCTTATTCATATTGAGCCTGGCGATAAAGTAAAAGCATATATTAATGTTTTAACGCTGGATGATCCGGATTATCTGAAATCAAATTTTATCGTACTTTGCACCAGTAAGGGAATTATCAAAAAAACTTCATTGGAAGCCTATTCACGGCCACGTCAGAATGGTATTAATGCCATACATGTCCGTGAGGAGGATGCATTGCTTCAGGCAAAACTGACAGACGGTAGTCATGAAATACTTATCGGCATACGTTCGGGCAAAGCCATTCGTTTTCCTGAAAACAAGGTAAGACCAATGGGCAGAAATGCGAGTGGAGTAAAAGCCATCACTCTTAGTTCTTCATCAGATATTGTAATTGGTATGATTTCTATAAAAAACCTGCAGGAAACCTCAGTTCTTGTAGTTTCAGAGAATGGTTACGGGAAGCGCACCGAAGTGGATGATTATAGAATAACCAACAGGGGAGGAAAAGGCGTAAAAACCATTAATATTACCGAAAAAACAGGTAAATTAATTGCGATTGAAGACGTTACAGATAAAGATGACCTGATGATAATCAATAAATCCGGGATTACTATACGTTTGCCGGTTTCTAAACTCAGAATTATGGGTCGTGCTACGCAGGGGGTTCGTTTGATTAATCTTAGAAACGAAGATTCCATTGCCAGTGTAACTCGTGTAGTATCTCATGTTGAAGAAGAAATAGCAGTTAATATTGATGAAACTCCGGAATAGATTATTTTTCAATTCTTGTCATTTTGGGATACTTTAACATACAATTTCTGGCAAAGTTTTTGAACAGTAATTAATTAAAAATTATATTTGTTTTTATTTTAAAATTAAATATTTATGAAGCGACTAAGTTTGTTTATAATTTTAGCAGCATGTGTCATATATACAAATGCACAAACTGTAGCTCCGGCTAGCTTAATTAACTATAAAGCGTTGGAGAATAAGTTAAAGAAAAGCAATGAGGCGATTGAGAACCCAAAGAAAAATTCAGATGCGAAAACATGGTTTTCCAGAGGTGAGTTATTTCTTGAAATCTATAACATCAATCTCCAATATTTGCGTAAAGGTATGAGTTCTAACGAAGTTAAGATTATGTTCGGGCAACCGAACCAGGTTCAGACGCGTACCGAAGGACAGAAAACTTTTGAAGAATATGTATACGACAGGGTGACCATTACATTAGATGGAGATGCAGTGGATTCGTGGGTGGAAACCAATAAAATATACGATAACCCGCTACCTGAAGCTGATAAAGCTTTTAGAAAAGCCCTGGAACTTGATGCTGATAAGAAGTTGTCTGACAAAATAAAAGAAGGTTTGGTCAAATTGAAACAATTTTATGAAAGCGAAGGTATTATTGCATTCAATGCCAAGGATTATAAAAAATCTTATAATTATTTTGATAATGTTTTGAAGATAAATGATTTACCTGTTATGGAAGGAGCTGTGGATACGATGGTTTATTATAGTGCAGGTCGTGCAGCCAAAGATAACGGGGATTGTAAAACCGCTGTAAAAATGTTTGATAAAACGCTTGAATTCAGCTATGAAGATCCATACATTTATATTTTTCAGAACGAATGTTATAACGAACTGGGGGATTCAGCCAAAGCACTCGAAACATTGCAAAAGGGATTTAAAAAACATCCTGATAATCAACCTATATTGATAGCATTAATCAATTTTTACCTTATGAGAGGAGAAAGCAAGGCAGCACTGGATTACCTGGCGCTTGCCAAACAGGAGGATCCAACAAATATTTCATTTATGTTTGCTGAAGGCACTATTTACGATAAACTTGGAAGACCCGATGATGCCATAGCTGCTTACAAATCTTGTCTTGAAGTTAATCCCAACTATTATAATGCACTTTTTAATCTGGCTGTTGTTTATTATAACAAAGCAGTTAAAATTATTTCTGATGCTCAGACGATAGAGGATAATAAGATTTATAATGATAGTCTTAAAAAAGCAGAGCAGGATTTTAAAAATGCTATACCATATATGGAGTCTGCAAAAGAAAATGCTCTAGATGACACAGGAAAATGTGATGCCTTGAGCACCTTAAAGACACTTTATTACAGAATAAAAGAGAACGAAAAAATGCAAGCTTGCATAGATGAAATGACTATGAATGGTTGTCCGTAAAATATAAAAGAGGAGAGGTTTATTGGCTTCTCCTTTATTTTTAACTATTCTATTTAACATAATATTAATTATAGGACAATTGCAGAAAATTTACGTATAGGCCTGCAAGACATATTTAATATAAAATCAGTTATCGCGGCGCAGCCCGATAACGTCAGATTTTATGTTAAAGCAAATTTCTCCGATACTTATAGACTATGTCGTTATGAAAACTCGCCCCGAATTACCGTCTTATGGTTTTTTCAAAGCTTTACTTTTATAACAACACGTTGGTATCTGGTTAATTGTGGTGAACCGTTATCTTTTACTTCGCAAACAATATGAATTGTTGCTTCTTCTTTAATTTCTACAGGCACAATGAATGAAGCATTAAGGGAATCAGCATTTTTTATTACAATTTTTCCATTAAAGTTATCTGCCTCATTATACCTCCACCAGTTGCAGGTAATTTTATCACCATCCGGATCGAACGTACCAATAGCACTCAATTGAACAATGGATCCGGGTTTTGAATTCAAATTCATTGAATGATTCAACTCAACAACAGGAGGATGGTTAGCTTCTTTATAAGATTTTACACACCAGTCGGCACGGGAAGCAAAATCATTCTGCAAAGCATCCGACCATCTCCATATAGGTTTAAAATATTCTCTGTACGGTTCGCTATTAGATGATGTTGCTCCTTCTCTTGTACTATTTCGTCCCCAGGCTGAACTTGTATACCACCGCCCTTCGGGATATTTATATCCTTTCACAGGAACGGGATCCAGCCAGGTGTTTTCACGAACCCAAACATATCGACCTCCCCAGCCACCCCAGTCAGGCGACTGCATACTTCGCAAACCTGTCATGATGGTATATATAAATGCCGGTGAATCTCCCTCCGACCGGAAATCCCCTTCATCGAATCCCTTATCTCCATCTTTATGGGATTTATAGAGCGAGCATAAAGCCCCATGCTTAGACAGGATATTTTCCTTCATCCATGCTCCCGTAAAATATTGTTGCATTTCTTCAGGCTGAATCGTTTTCCATCGATAGGCAATTGCCTCAAATTGGTCAGAGATAATGGTTAGAATATTATATTTACCCCAATGAGGACGAATATATGACTGATAGGTAGAATCTTGCTCCCAGATGAAGAAAAAGCGCAATTTACTCGCCACATTTTCCATTTTTTCAGGATATTCTTCTTCAATGGTTTTTAACGCGCGTGCAATTGTATTCGTACCGCCCCAGGCTTGAATCCAGATTGGATGGTTGTCTGATTCATCCACAAGGACTTTAACAATATGTTGCGATCCCGGTGTGATGGAATCCATTTCTCCTTCGGCTGCTACATTGCCAAGAAAAGTAATTGATTTCAGATATTCTGGTGTGGGATAATCCTTGCTATGTTTGATCAGGTTCGGGTAGACTTTTGCATAGGCATCCAGATAGGGATTTATCCAGTCATCTCCAGCCCATTTATGTCCATGCCAATGATACTGTGAACTTGATGTAACTATTCCCTCAATATCCCATTCGTTGGCATATAGGAGAAACCTTACCATAGAACATTCATCATCTATTTCTCCATCCGAAGTCACAATTATACGTGGTTTGGAATTCTCAACAGTTTGATTATTCCTGCCCGTACAGGAAATTGTTAATGCAACCAGAATTACTAAAATAAAATATGGTTTTAGACTGACTGTCATATTTCTATTATTCATTTATCACAGTAGATTAATAATTATCTGTCATATAGCCAGGAGTCCGGGTCTATATATTTGTTAATTAACTCCATTAATTGTTCTATTTCAAATGGTTTCGAAATATAATCATCACAACCACTCTGAAGGGCCTTTTGTCTATCATCGGTCTGAGCAAAAGCGGTTTGCATTATTATAGGTATGTGACTATGTTTTTCTTTAATTCGCTTTGCAGCTTCTAATCCATTCATTATTGGCATTTTCATATCCATCAATATGATGTCAATATCGGTATTCCTGTTAACTAAATCAACTGCTTCGGTTCCATCTACAGCATGAAATACTACCATTCCATTATTTTCCAATATCTCTTGTATAAATAAAAAGTTGATTTCATCATCTTCAGCAATTAACACTTTTTTTCCATTCACATTGGAGAACGCTCCAATATGACTTTTGTTTTTTGATTTGGTTTTTAAATCTGAAATATTTTTATATGGTATAGTAAAATAAAATATTGAACCTTTTCCTGATTTTGAATCAACCCAGATTTTTCCTCCATGTGATTCAACCAGGGCTTTTGAAATTGATAAACCTAAGCCTGAACCTTCATGGAATAATTTGTTATCCGTATTTTCAATTTGCCCAAATCGTTCAAAAATAATTTTTATTAATTCAGAAGGAATGCCAATACCCGTATCCTGAACATAAAACTCAAAGGCAGTTGGCTTTTTTGTATAACCAAATGTAATTTGACCTGAACTTGTGTTTTTTATTGCATTATCTATTAAATTGCTTAAAATTTGGATCACTCTTCCTCTATCTGCCTCTATAATACTATCCTTAAGTGTTAATTCATTTTTATGTATAAGCTTAACACCTTTTATATCTGCATACGGTTTATAAAAATCAAAAAGATCATTCATTATAGTATTCACACTGGTTTGTTCCTTTTGTATTTTTATCTCCCCGGCTTCTATTATAGAGATATCAATAATATCGTTAATGATTCTCAACATCCGTTCACTACTTTTTCGGATCACTTCAATATATAATTCTTGTTTTTTCCCAGTCAATTCTGGTTTTTGAAGAAGCTCGGAAAATCCCATGATGCCGTTCATGGGTGTGCGTATTTCGTGACTGATATTGGCAAGAAATGCCGATTTAAGCCTGTCACTTTCTTCGGCTTTTTCTTTGGCTTCTTCCAATTCCGCATTTAAATCCATTAAGCTACGGGTTTTAATATCTACTAACCCTTTCAACTTTATCTCATTTTTTCTGATAAAACGAAGTCTGGCAATATAAATGATGATTGCTAAAACAATTAAAAAAATAACGCATCCTGCAATAAAAAATGGCTTTCGCCATAACGGACTTGTAATGGTTAATTTTATGGTTAACGGTTTGTCTATCCAAACATTATCTGAATTAGCAGCCATTACTTTAAAGTTATATTTTCCGGGAGGTAAAGCTGTGTAAGTAGCGAAGTTTCTATTACCACATTCGATCCAATCTTTATCAAATTTTTCCAGTATATATTTGTATTTGAGCTTTATAGGAGCAGAATATTCAGTAAGAGCAAATCCTATTGAAATATATTTCTCATTATAGCTTATTGAAAGTTCAGAATAGCTGCTAATATCTTCTGCAATTACTTTATCATATACCTTAACAGACGAAATAATGAGAGGAGCATCATTTTCCGGTTTATAAACTTCCTCAGGATTAAATACATTCAAACCTTCACTACCTCCAAAAATGAGTAAGCCATCCCTGGTAATACATTTGGCATTTACTTCAAATGCATTGCTTTTTAATCCATAAATGTCATTATATAAGGTAAATAATCCGGTTTTATTATTGATAGTAAACAATCCTTCATGGCTGCCCATCCACATATTGTTATTTTTATCCTGCAATATGCTATAAATGGTATTGGGAGGTAGATCGTTTGTTTTTTCTATATGAATAAAATTATCTGATTTGCTATTGTATACATTTAATCCGTTTGATTCTGTTCCAATCCATATTTTGCCGGATTTATCCATAAAAACATCTCTAATCATATTGCCACTGATGCTAGTAGAATCATTTGGATCATTCATATAATGAGATAATATATCCTTCTGTATATTGTATTTGTACAATCCATTTTGTAAAGTTGAAATCCAGAGCAATGAATCATATGTGATGGTTGTTGCTATTATTCCAATTTCATTATTTTTAAAAAACGCTTGTTCTTTGGTTGATTTATAACGGCCAGCATAACCACTCTTCGCCTCATAATATAATATACATGAAGTATTGGTCCCAATCCACAAATTCCCATAGTTGTCGCTTGCCATGCACTTTACAAGATATTTACCAAGTGCAAAAGACACAAATCCGGAACCATTGGCATCAAACTTTTTAATCCCATCCTCTGTTCCAATATAAATGTTACCAAAAACATCTTCTAAAATACATTCAATCCGGTTATTACCAATAACATTCCTGCTTGGTGAGGAACTTAAATATGTATAATTGTTAATTTTTTCACTTCGGGGATTGAATTGAAATATACCTTCGCTTTTTGTTCCAATCCAGATATTATTTTTAGAGTCTTCCAGTATACTTAAAATGAAGCTATTTTTTAACTCTTTATTCAGAATAGCATTGTATTTATGATTCTTAAACATTTCCTGTCTACTATCATATGTATGCAATCCCTGAAATTTCGTTCCAATCCATATTAATCCTGATTTATCTTCATAAATATCCCTGATGGTATTGCTTTGTATGCCTTTAGGTAAATTCAATTTAGCATCAAAATAGATTTGCTTATTTGTGGCCGGATTAATTTGAACTATACCTTCTGTAGCATATCCTACCCAAATTATGCCCCGGTTATCCCGACATAAGGTACTTACGTTGCCATAATTTATTAATGGGTTAATAGGAACAGCATACGATGTAAATTCCCCGGTTTTCATATCAAAAAGATATAAGCCATCTACTTTACCCAAAAGTAAAGTATGTTCATTAAACATACAGATTTGTTGAACAGCATAATTGGGCAAACCAGTATCATTTTTATCAACAGGCAACCAATGCTTACTAATTGTTAGTTTATTTTTACTGTTATTGGTGTTATTGAGATTTGTTTCCTGGTCAATTAAAAACAATCCATTTGAATAAGTACAAACCCATATGTTTCCTTTTTCATCTTCATAAAAAGATGAAATTATAGTAGCTTTACTAAAATCATCATTTCCCGCTTCACCTGTTAATAGATTGTAAAATATATTACGTTTACTGTCATATTTACTGATACCTTTTTTAGTTGCAATCCAAATATTATTATAACTGTCAACATGCAAATCCATTATGTTATTGTTTGGAAGGCAATTATTTGAAGATGGAGTATGAAAATATCTTGTAAACACACCTTTTTCACGATCAAATTTATTCAATCCTTCTGTGGTGCCAATCCATAAATTACCTGTTTTATCTTCAACAATACATACCGGAGAATTATTAGAGATGGTATTTGAGTCTGTTTCCGATCTATCATAAATTGTAAAATTCTCACCATCGTATTTGCATAAACCCACCGAACCAATACCAAACCACATTAATCCTT
This sequence comes from uncultured Bacteroidales bacterium, assembly GCA_963781805.1. Lineage (GTDB taxonomy): Bacteria > Bacteroidota > Bacteroidia > Bacteroidales > UBA10428 > JAFGPL01. The sequence goes on along the minus strand of CAWAHF010000004.1, from coordinate 490,725 downwards.
TACTATCCTGAAAAACACAACGAACATATGCTCCCGGAAGTCCCTGTTCAGTAAAAATCTGGTTGAATACGTAATCTTGTTGATTTCCATTACAATATAACGAAAAAAGTAAAAGTATGAATGTTGCAACTCTGACTAACCACCTATAAGAAATTACCATTTCTACTATTTATACTTGTTGAAACTCACATATCCCATTCTTATTCTAAATTTAATGATTTTTATACTCAAAATCAAGATATAAGCCAATCATTATTAATATAATATCAGGGAAATGATGCTTCTATTTAAAATATACGACCTTACAGGTATATTTGTGAGAATTCCAAAAATTGTGGTTTCATATCTTTTTTGGTACGAAATGCATACGAAGTAACTATAATCTCTCAATTTCAAGCTCATCACACAAATTTTGCTCCATAAATTCTGCAAAAAAGTGTTCCGTTCCCTACCCTCTCAAAACTATGCGACTTTAGTTTCAACATATCAACGATGTTATGTTAAAGCCTGACTGTGCTGATGCAAGTCATATAGACAAATTCTCGGGTTCATATACGTACCTTATAAATAAACTTTCTATGATTTAAACATTTTTTTTCATACATTGGAGAAAAAATAATGTTATGTTTAGTAGCGAAAGTACCCGGTTTCTTGAAAAAAACGAAGCTCTTGGCGAGATTGAACCAATCGTTTATACTGAAATTATAGGTAAAAAAAAAGTTGAAAATCTAATTAATATGGCATCATTGCTGAATGGAAGAGTATGGGCACATGTTAACTCTACTTTTCATGGAGGTGGTGTTGCAGAAATGCTTAGAAGTGTCGTACCAATAGCAAAAGGGCTAGGTATTGATACCAAATGGTATTGCATTGAAGGTGAAAATGATTTTTATTCGATTACCAAACGATTCCATAATATCATCCAGGGAGTTGACCAAAAGTTTACCCTTGAAGATTTATTTGAAACCTACATAAGAACAAACAAAGCAAACTTTGAAAACAAAACAATTAAAGCTGATTTTACTGTCGTGCATGATCCCCAACCTTGTGCATCTATCGTTCACGGTAACTACGATAGTAAAATGGTATGGCGCTGCCATATTGATACTTCTGAAGCAAATGAAATGATATGGAATTTTCTCCTCCCCTATATCAACAATTATGACAGTGTTGTTTTTTCTATGAAAGAGTTTGTGAAAGAAGGAATAAAAAAACCTGTTTACCAGATTGTACCATCTATTGACCCTCTGACAAGAAAAAACAGACAAAGGAAGCGAGTTGTTGCATTGGATAGCCTCAGCAGCTTGTTTAAAGAACATAATATCGATCCTGAACGACCTATTGTTTTAGCAGTATCCAGGTATGATATCCATAAAAACCAAAAGACAATAATAAAATCTTTTAAAAAATTAAAAAAAGACAAAGCTGTAAAGAAATTAAATCCTCAACTTATTATAATAGGTAATTCGGCCAGTGATGACCCGGAAGGTATTGCAATGTATAATGAGATTTTAAATGTAATTGACGGAGATAAAGATATATACCCTCTGCTAAACATACCTGATAATGACGAAAATATCGGAGCTTTAATGAAATTAGCAAAAGTGTTTATCCATATCTCGACAAAAGAAGGTTTCGGTTTAGTGGTCACAGAAGCACTCTGGCAAGGTACGCCGGTAATTGGAAGCAATGTGGGCGGCATCGTATTGCAGGTTATTCCGGCAAAAACAGGTTATTTAGTTGAACCTTTTGATATTGAACGCATCGTAGGGTTTACAAAACATCTACTATTAAACGAAGGAGAAAGGACAAAACTTGGTTTGCAGGCTATTGAACATGTAAGGGAAAACTTTCTAATTACGAGTCTTGTTGAAAAATATATTAAACTCATGAGGTTTCTTTTAGGTACTGACTATCCTTATTTTAAAATATAGATGCCTTGGTTAATATTCAAAGTTTAAATCATAAATTACCGCATCTCGAATGTTGTTATACAGGTTGTCGCGGTATAACAAAATTGCCGTTGATCCCCTACCCTTTTAATTCGTAATATACAGATATTCAATTAATAACAAGAATAAATATTCCGCTATATTCTATGTGAAAAAATCAAACCTTTAATGAGCCCCGGAAACCTCTGGCAGTATAATAGGATTCTGCTCCGTTGTGATATACAAAGACTGTGTGGTAACGACGATCACAAAAAAGTGCGCCCCCTAGTTTTCTGATATCTGCCGGAGTTTTAATCCAGCTTGATGTCTTTAAATCAAAGGTTCCCAGATTTTGCAGCTTGCGATATTGTTCTTCCGTTAATAGTTCAATTCCCATGGCCACTGCCATATCCACAGCGCTATGTTCAGGTTTGTATTGTTTCCTTGATTCCAACGCTTCACGGTCATAACAAACATTCCTGCGGTCTTTGGGACTTTCTGCGGAACAATCAAAAAAAATGTACTCTCCTGTCTTGTCATCATAACCAACAACATCCGGTTCACCGCCTGTTCTTTCCATTTCACTGAGTGACCATAGTTTTTCCCCGTCAGCTTGCGAATTCAGCTTTACTTGTATTTCAGCCCATTCCAAACCTATATGACGGTCTTTGTTTTTCTCAAAACGGGTTTTCAATGATTTGAGCAGTTCTTCACCTTGTTCTTGTGACAACTTCTGCTTCATTTTAATATTCTCCTTTAATTACAAAAAACGAGCCCCGGATTGTTCCGGCAAGTTTAGACTTCTGCTTAGCAAACTTAAACTTCCCTTCTAATTCCGTTGGTACCTTCATCTCCTCAGAAAGCTTAAAACCAACGGCCCGTTTCTTGGGATTATCAACAGTATACAGGACGTTGACCCCAAGTCCGTCCTCATAAAAGACATAGGTCCATTTGATATTTTCCACTTGAAAACGCGACGTTTCCAAAGGTTTGGCTGCAAATACAATATTATGTTCTTCCTTTAAAATCCGGTTCACATAATCTACGGTTTCCTGGCTTTCGCTTGCCGGTAAAACTGTAAATTCATGTTTGTATTTATTCATAAAGTACCGGGCTTCATTGGCACGTAAACCGGCAAGCGCTTCTGCCACAGGTGATGACTCTAAACCAATTGCAGACACGTTTTTATAATCAACAATATATGACATTTTTACTCCTCCTTTTTATTTATTTTATTTCTTCGGCCGCCTTTAGGCTCGTACCTGATTTGTATAGTTTTTTGCCCTTTTTTAACCTTTTTCTTCAAGCTTTTTGCAGTCTTCATTTTTGAGGCGCGACCAACAAGCTAAAGCTAACGTAATAGTTATTGAGCATATCCACCTAACGCCTTATAATGTTTAATGGTACGTCCCAACGTATTCTTTCTTCTACAGATGGGATGGTCTATTTTATTATCATCCGGATTTCGTTGAGGATCTGATACGCTTCAATTGTTATTTCAAATATATAGGTATCAACGTTATTGGGTCTTGGTTTGTTTATATTTATTTACACTACTGACCGACTAAATGCTTTTATAATCTTTATACATTTTATTTTGTAGAACCTCTACGAGGTATCACCGCCTTTGGGGTTATTTTTTTCTACAATTCCTAATCCGCTACGCGGAAATTCTCCGTAGAGCCTTTCCCGCTATAAAGCGGGAAAATAAAGTGTTGTAATAAAGCAATAAAGTAAAGATCCTATTCCACGTAGTGGATAAACAAATAATTTAGTCGGACACTACTGATTTATTTAACAAATATGAATTTTCCAATTCAATGACTTTTTCATATTTAAAAGATGTTTACGAAGGCTGTAGCGCAATGAACGCGCATAATAAAGCTACAACAAGCCAATACATTATTCGGCTATATATTATGTCACTTGTAAAAATTTGCACCCCGCAATAAAGCAGCATTGCTGCGACTAAGTAAATTGTTGCAATATGCGCTAATATTCCCAGTTGTTTTATGAATGCAGAGATGATCAGACTCAGGGGGCTAAGAAACTCTATCACGTTCAACACTTAATAAATAATGTATGAGAAATTACGGATATCTTCAGGTGTACTCATAGGTGGAAATAATAGACTGAATAATTAAAAAAAACATTATTATTTTATATATTTAACCTTTCGAACAACTAAACTTTAAAATTATGAAAACAATTCTCCTATCTTTAACGCTATTAATTATAAGTTATATCTCTTTTAGTCAAGACAGATTATTGTTTGTTGGCGATGTCACAGCAAATGCAGATTTGGCATTGTCAACATACCTGAGCAATAATGGCTGGCTGGTAACAAATATTGATGCTACTACGTTCAAGAGTAATTATACAACCGCAGTTGCATATAGTAATTATGATGTTCTGTATATTTCAGAAACCCTTGGTTCAGGAGATGTCGTTGCCTTTGCTACTGCAGGATTTCCTATACCGTGCTTAACAACTGAAGGATATGCGGTCAGAACAAATCGATGGGCATTTATAACAAATGATGATACTGAGTTTCATCAATCAGGAAGTGGAGAGAGAACTGATGGTGTAAAGACTTTAATTATCAATAATTTTGAACATTATATTACCTCAGCTTATGATATAAATGAGGAAGTGGCTTGGACGACTGCGGATGTAGCTAATTTAGGTGTAACCGGATTTAAGCTCGATCAAACAATACAAGGTGCAATAAAATTAGCAACATATAACGATCCGGTTATGTCTGAATTCCCTACACTATGGGCCATACCTTCCGGTTCAATAATAACCAGCAGTAGTACAACGATTCCTGTTAATATAGTTGTTTTTGGTGCCATATCTCCCGGAATGGGAGACGGAGCTACCGACGATTTTAATAATATAATCAGAAAGTCTTTGGAGTGGGCGGCCGGAAATCTTAATGCATTAGATGAATTCAATGATAAAGCGCAAAATGGTCTAAGTCTGATGCCTAATCCGACAAAAGGAATTGTTAATGTATCTTTTACATTGGATGCTCCTGAAAAGGTAAGAATAAATATTTATGATATTACAGGTAAAGTCATCGAGAGTAAAGCATCTGGAAATTTAAATGCCGGTTCTAATACCATTAAGCTTGATTTCACGGATAAAACCGATGCGCAATATATTATTCAAATCATTACCGGAAACAATGTTCTGACAGGGAAAATAAGCAAAAATTAACAAACTGATTCATATTAACTGAAAAAACAATAAGGTGTCTTACTAATCGGGACACCTTTTTTAAACTTCTGTATTGGGACTATTAATATTCCTGGACTATTTCGTCCTTTTAACCATCAAAGTTTTCTTTGGTCATCGATATGAAATGAAGAAAATATCCAACATAGGTACTTTCAAAGTTCCCTATATGATTTGCTTCTACAATTATATAATACAAATAATTTAGGATAATTTTAGTTATCAAGACATACCCTAAGCCATTCCATAATGTTTGTCGGGGGCCCGGTTGTTTTTCAGTTTGTTGGACATGAATTGCATGTAAGGAACAACATGCTCATAAAACAGCTTTAATCCTTCACACAGAAAATTTAATGCGGGCTCTCCTTCAGGTGAATGGTTAAATAGGTGCTTGAAACATGAACAAAAATTACCAGAATATGATTAAATTTTACCAGTCAGTAATAAATAAATTCTGTTTTTTTATGAATTATTTGTTGTTCTAAAATCCTTAACATAATGAAAAAACTAAGTACTATTTTATTCATCTTTTCTCTATTGACTTTATCCGGTATAAAAGGGCAGGATTTACTTCAGGCGCTAAACGGTCAAATAGATATTGTAGTAGCTCAGGATGGAAGCGGTAATTATACAACCATTGCAGCTGCTATAAATTCGGTTGCCAAAAATAAAGCAACGCGCACCGTAATTCTGGTAAAAAAAGGAACCTATCATGAGAAAATTGAAGTTGAAAACGGTATTAACAAAGTCACACTCATAGGAGAAGATATTGACAGTACCGTTATTGTATATAATGATTATTCAGGCAGTGGTATAATTTATAACGGCATTGTATCCGGTGGGAATGGGAATCCCATCGGTACTTCCACATCTCATACCCTGTATATCGATTCGGATGAGTTTATATTAATGAATCTCACCATTGTTAACAATGCAGGCGATGTTGGACAAGCAGTAGCTATAAATCTGGGAGGTGACAGGACGATTCTGGTACATTGTCGTATTCTTGGAAACCAGGATACGTTTTATACCTGGGGGTATGGCCGGTTTTTCATGAAAGACTGCTTTATTGAAGGAGATGTGGACTTTATATTCGGCCGGGGGGTGGCACTCTTTGACAGTTGCATCATTAACACCAATCGAAGTTCATGTCAGATTACTGCTGCTTCAACAGATGTCAACTGGAAATACGGTTATGTTTTTCAAAACTGTAAGATTACCGCCAATTCAGGTGTAGGTGGTGTAACACTTGGCAGACCATGGAAAGATTATGCACAAACCGTATTTATGTACTGTAATCTGGGAAGTCAAATCTCCTCAGCAGGTTGGACAGATTGGGATGGAAGATCAGCCACTTGTTATTACGCCGAATATAATAATTTCGGGCCAGGTGCAACAGGGACAAGAGTTACCTGGTCGCATCAATTAAGTGGGACAGAAGCGCAAAATTATACCTTAACCAACATGTTTGCCAAAGATGTAAATCCAGATAATTTTAGTAGCAACTGGATGCCCGGCATTCATAGTGATGAAGTATACAAGATTTTAGAGGCCAATACCACCTTGTTGTATCTGGACAGTTTACAGAATAATGCCGAATTAAAGTATATTAAGCTGAATGATACTGATTTGGAAGGATTTCAATCGAATATAAAAATATATACCATTGAATTGAAAGATACGTTGACACCTTTCCCCACAATTACCACAGAACCATTATCAGATAAGGCAGTGGTAAGTATTGAACTACCGAACCAGGTACCCGGAAATGCTACCCTTACCGTTACAGCAATTAACGGTTTTACTGTAAAATACACCTTAAAATTTAGCTTAGTAACCGGCATACATGAAAAAACGTTGCCAGCTTTTGACTTTAATATTTTAAACAATCCATTTGATGAAGAATTACATATCAAAACGATAAATCTCATTCCTTCAGAATCCCTGGAAATAGCATTATATAATTTAGCGGGGCAAAGGGTTCTGTTTAAGAAGCTGGAAAATACCCTCGCAAAGGAATTAATTAGTATTCCAACAACTTATATTCCAACAGGTTTCTATATATGCAGCCTAATGCAAGGTAATAATGCAATACAGCAAAAAGCAATTAAAAAATAACACTTCAGGTATTATTTCTCCTGGAGACAATTAGAAAATTGCCATCGGCATCATTTTTCCCATGTTAGCCATATTAGTTCGTTCCAGTCATGGTTCGTAAGATTCTGGAATTATCCAATAAATTCGTCAATATATTAAATAGCCTCACGTCCGACGCTAATGCTTGAAACGAACCAGCATTTCATGTGAGCTTATGAGCACCAGCGAATAAATGTTTCGTAAAGGAACACCAGAAACAAAAACTTTTAGCCAACATCCTTTAAAATTTAGCCTTAAAGGGATTTATCCTGTGAAGCTTAGCGAACGTTTCAATTTACGCAAGACAAAAGCCTGCTGGCACTGAAAAGACAGACAGGTAAATTTTCAATTCCTGAATCGATCTAATATTTTTTTACCTCTCATATTTTACTTAAATTTAATTTTAGTTAACTTATAATCCTGGTGAACAACCTCTCATTGCCTTTTTAAACCAGTTATATGATGTCAAACAGATTCCTGGAACACCTCAAATATCTTTTGTACCAAATTATTTACTGGTATGGTATCTTTCTGTTTTATATTTTCATTACAGGTAATGATACGGTCTTTACAACCTATTTTAATTTACTTCAATTAGATAATTTATACCTGGTTCTTTTGGTGTTCGGATCTGCCATTTCTTTTCTTTTCTTTCTGCTGAATCTGTTTATTACCGACCGTATATCCCGTTTCCTGCCTGCACAAATGATCGTATTCTTCAAATGGCTGGTATATTTCGGTTCCGCCTTTGTATTAATGTTGATTGCAGCTCGTTTTTCAATCAATCAAATTCGGAGAGGTAACTATACTGAGATTTTTCAGCAAATTCCAAAGTTAAATCTTCATTTTTTCCGCTTTCTGGCTTATTTCTATTTAAGCGGTGTTATTTTCAACTTTTTTAAAGGTATGCGGATGAGGATGGGGAGAATGAATTTCGTCCGCTGGTTCTTTGGAATCCTTAGTAAACCAAGAGAAGAAGAACGAATATTTATGTTTTTGGATATGAAGTCATCTACTACCATTGCCGAAAAACTGTTTCATAAGAAATTCAGCTACCTGGTGCAGGATATTTTTAATGACATGACAGTATTTGGTTCATTTCATGGCGAAATATATCAGTATTTAGGCGATGGCGCCATAATCTCCTGGCAGGTAAAAAGCGGAATTTTGAATTGCAATTACCTGAAAGCCTACTTTGCATTCCGAAAGAAAATTTCGGGAAAAGAAAGGTACTTTAACCGGAAATATAAGTTGGTACCCGAATTTAAAGCCGGAGTACATGTGGGGCATGTAATGGTGCTGCTGGTTGGACAAAGCCGAAGAGATATTTCTTTCAACGGCGATACCCTGAACACTGCATCACGTATTGAAAGCATGTGCAACGAATACCATCAGGATTTATTGATTTCTGAAGATCTCTATGAAAGAACAGAAAACAAAGAGGCTTACCTCTTTAAAGAAATAGGAAGAATTAAATTGAAAGGGAAAAGAAAAAGCACTGGTATCTATCAGGTAAAGGAGAGAAAGACAACCTAGTATCATGTCAAGTATTAAAAAGTGGTCCAGTCATTCCGAACTCCCGCCTGGCTGGCCTCAGCAGTCAGATGTTTCATGTTCAATTACCCAAACTTTAGTAAAGGTGATTCCCCTGCCCTTACAAAACTAAAAACATTTCCCCTCGCGCTTTACAATGTAATTTTTAAGGGAATTTGAGGTAACATCCCTGTGTACCTAATTATTCTTTCGATTTCTTTTCTGATAATTCATACATGGACTTCAAAATTTTTGTAAGATCATCTTCATACTTATTTACCATGTCTATCGTAAGTTCGTTTGCAGCTATCCAAATTTGATGACCTTCCTCGTCAGGTTCCGTTATAAAAGTAAGATTCTTCACCATTTTTTTATGCTTTATGTGAAGTGCTATTTTATTCTTATCAACAATACTTAAGGTATTATTGCCTTGTGTTATTGAATTTGAGCCACGAATTGTCTCAAAATGGGTAACTATTTCATTGAACATAGATTGGTAGGAATCGGGCAAATATTGGCCGAAGAGCTTAGTTGTAAATAAGATCAGACTTAGTGCTATGAGTGTTTTTTGTATTTTCATAAGCTTAAAATTTTTTAAATATTTATAAAACTAATATACAAAATATTAAAGATTAATTTACCGAAATCATGGATATATAGCTAAATAGCCAAATGCATTTCACTTCTCCACTTAACCATAATAATTTGTAAAAATAGCCTGTTTACCAACAGGTAAGTGTTTCGTTTTCAATCACCGAAACTTTGGTTAAGGTGATTCCCCTACCCGTTGCAAACAAGAATTTTCTAACGCTTCTTAAAATTAAAATATATTGATTAAGATTTTTGGTGAGTTGAAAACGCAGAAATAGTTGCAGTGAAGCTAGTGTCATGTCAAGTATTAAAAAGTGGTCTAGTCATTCCGAACTCCCGCCTGACAGAGCTTAAACGGCGGGCAGGTGATTCGGAACCCTGAAAGGTTCCGCGGAAGCTAATCTCTTTAATCTTCCAGAGACCCTGAATCACTTATCTGCCGAGGCCAGCCAGGCAGGAGTTCAGAGTGACTATATGACAAAATAAGATTGACATGACACTAGTTATTCAGGAGTTAGCTAACCGAAAAAGTAACATCCAATTCATTCTGAAACGCTTTGTTATCAGGATTTGTTAAGACTATTATCAAGATTACCCCTACTCTTTAACCATTCTTCGGTAGATGGTTCCTTTCTCAGTTTCTAATTTGTAAAAATAGATTCCCTTCTCCAATGGATTACCGTCAAATGAAAATTCATAATTGCCGGCAGGCTGGAATTCATTTACCAACATCATCACAGTTTTTCCCGTAATATCCACAACCGAAAGTTTTACCATCGAAGGTATTTCGACGGTATAAGGGATTGTGGTGACTGATGTAAAAGGATTGGGATAATTCTGATCCAATTTAATCGTCTGTTTTTCAGGAGCAACGATTGAAGTGGGATTTGACAGGGCATTTAATGCCTCAACTACCTTCGCCTTTGCTGCCAAAGAAGCTTCAGAATATGTTTGGCTCTGAAAAACAATTGTTTGCCGGGAATCAATCACTGCTAACACATCCTGTCCTACACCATACAAGGTACCCACAGCGCCTGCCTGCACCCCCAGAGGTATTGTAAGTCCGGTAGATGTTTTAAATGCTTCTACTGCTGCATTTGATCCGTTCCATACATCAACACCCACAGCAGCAAAATTAGGGTTGGATGAAAAAACATCAATGATGTTTTTTTGAATATCAGGTCCGTGTGTAACACAAAACGGACAGTTATATCCAAAGAAAAAGACTAAAATTACTTTTCCGTAGTCAGCCGAAAGCGTATAACTTCCACCTGAAAGGGTTGTAACCGTAAAATCTTTTGCGGAGTCCCCTACCCCGGCCATCAGGTAAACAGATTGTACAACTGCTAATAATCCGATAAGTATTTTTTTGCAAATCATGACTTTTATTATTTTAGTTTTAAAATTTACAGTTCCAGCGCAATTCCACACCCGAAAAATCCAACACCTCATAACATATCCCGGAAGAACATGCAGGGCCTCCTCTCCGCTGACCAATAAAAACACTTAGTGTATTGCTGTAATTGGGACGATAGCTTATGTTTCCTCCCAAATAAGTTCTGGATTGTTCAATGACTTTTGTATCGAATTTGTCGGCAACCAGCGGATCGGTAGTATATTCAAACATAAGACCCACCGAGAAACGGGTCGATTTAGATACATTTACGCTACTATACAGGTTTACAGGATTCTTTTGTGCACTGTCCGTACGGTTAATATATTGGACTTCCTGTTCAATATGGATGGTCCAGTAACCGGATAATGCAATTGAGGTGTTTAATCCTCCGGCCAACCTTTTTTCATTCAGGAGCAAGTTGTCTTTTGAATAATCTCCAAACAATTTGAGTGTATTGCCATTTTTAAAAGGCCGGTAATATTCTGCAAAGTATTCTTCAAAAATATATTTACGGAACAGGTTATTAACCGATTTGGATGTATTCAGGGTAATCATGCTTTCTTTTGGAAAATGGTAATAGAATTCCACCTGATACCCTTTTTCATCAAGCAGATTGGAAACATGAGTGCTTCTGTTCAGCAAATGATACGATTGCTCTTTGACCAGCAACGGAGGATCGGAAAAACCATAGCCTAAAAATAAATTGTGATAATCCTTTAATTCAACGCTAATCCCGTAATTATTCATGGCATGATTTAAACTTAGGTAGGCGCCGTAACTTGAAGAGGAAGCTAATTTTAAAAACGGATTGTCTGACCCGGCAGCCTGCACGTATTCTCCGTAGTAGGAAACATTCATGGGGAGATTTCCTTCCAGATACCCGCCGCCATATACCTTTTGACTGTTAATATTGGTGTACCTCATAATCATAGCTCCCAGGGTCTGGCCAAAATGTGTGTAATGACTCTCGGCCGCTTCTACCAAATCTTCCCTGCGGTGATCAATACCGGGAGGTACGGAATTATTCAGTGTTTTTCCGCGTAAGAACTTAATCATAAAATTTCCGGATGAATATTTGCCCATAAATCCCAGGATGTCCCTGTAAAATGCCTGACGTCTTCTGAAAACGCGATCTTCAATCACAGAACCCGGTATTTCGTATGATCGCAACAGCAATCCCCTACCCAACGTTTCAAAAAAATTACCCGCTTTGAATTCAAATTTATCCTTCGAATACCGTACCTGGTACTGAGAAAGTGTCTGGTAATCGCGCTTTACGCTATCGGTACTGAAAAACTGCTCTGAGCGAAGCATTATGTTAATATCTTTGTACCGGTACTTCAGGTTTAACTGCTCATAGAGTGTGCTGAGATTCGAGGGTTTCACTTCGGGAATATTCCCGAACTGATATTCCATCAGGTTATAACCGCTGAGTTGTGTAAATGCTGTCATACTACTCCAGGTTATGATTAGTATTAAAAAGACAAATTTTCTCACTGCTTACCGGTTTGCATAAGTCTGTCCAGTTCGTCGGAGATGATTTTTTCATCGCCGAGACTAAATCCCTCATGTGAAAACACAATTTCATTCTTTTCATTTGCGATTAGAAGCGTAGGTACTGCGTTAACATTTAAATCACGCATTACTTCCCCATCCTTATCAATTAAAATGGGATAGGTTATCCCCATAGACTGGACGAAGGGCTTAATTTTTGACCAGTTCCGAGGGCCATCGACACTAATACCTATAAACTGTACTCCTTTAGTTTTAAAAGAATCAGACAGCATAGCCAGTTTCGGCAGGGCATTCAGACAGGGTTTGCACCAGGTAGCCCAGAAATCGATAACTGTAAGTTTTTGTCCTTTCAAATCATTGTAATTTATGGATTGATTATCCGTATTGTCCAGGCTGAAATTATATATTTCCTGAGCCTTCAGACCAAAAGCTATACATAGAAATACCAATGTTATGCTTAACAGTTTCATTGTTTATATTTAGATATTTTTCTAGTGTAACGAAATAATTTAATGTATAACCATTAAGTAAATTAACAATTTAAGATATTGATTGTTCGTTCGTTACGTGTAAACCTATGTAATCCAGGGTAATAAATGCAGGAATGGATAGTTGAAAATCCCAATTCTGATTCAACCTAAAAAGTGCAGGAAACAAACTATTTCAATAATCAAACGCCCATTCATCGGGATAGACCCAAATCTCAAATGGTTTTACTGTTGAATTAAGCAGTTGATTTTGCTGGTTTACAGTTTCAAGGTACACCTTGTACAACCCGATATTTTGTGAAGTCACCTGGTATGTTAAAGAGTGATTATTTATTAATATTTTCGGTTCGGAAGTTTCTATTTCACCACTTGGCGTTAATACTCCGTTTGTGTACACATAAGGCCGGAAATCATATTTCATACGGATAGAATTACCTTCGCCATATAGATTGTCTTTCACCGAATAATTAAGCTGCTGCCTTTCAACATGCTGATCTCTGATATGCATCATTTCAAATCCGCTCAATGATTCGGAAAGGGTATATTTATAAATTTTAACTCCCGATACCTGTCCGTTAAATTCGTGTAATCCCTTTTCGAAGCCAACAAATCCCTTTCCTATCATTAAAATAGAATTAAGCGAGTCCCCCCGGTTTAGTTCAATCTGACGAGTTACATCTCTAAAGAACAGTTGAGAGGAATCTGGAAAAAAGGCGCTTGGAAATGTATTGATAATATCCTCTCCCTCTTTGAGCTGAAGAATAATTCCTTCGGGTCTCTTATCCAGAATAAATGTATAATTTTCTCCGGATATCATAGGTATAAACGTATCTCTGCAATATAATGGATAGCGGTGGTAGCAGATGGTATAGAATAAATTTTCCACTGGAAAGGGTATAACATTGTAGTGTCCGATTTCAACAACCAGATGAAATTGAGTCTCTTCCACCGCATTATCCGAACTGTTTTTGTTTATTGAACCATAATATAAAATAGGCATAAATGAGGTTAAGGCTCCCCCATTGTAAGTAAAATCGATTTCAATTCTTCCGTATGTCAATTGCTTCAGGTCGGCAGGTATTTCATTTTCTGTGTAAATGCCCGGTGAAAAATTTTGAATCAGTGTTTCGCTATAGTCAATATTTTTGTAAGATCCCTGATAATTATCCGGTATCCAGCTTTCTTCGTCTTTTTCTTTCTCACATGCGATAATCAATGCGGATAAAAAAATAAAAATAACAAGCTTAAGCTTCATGGCTAATCCTTTTAATTGTCTTCCCCGTAAATATAATCCAGGTTATTTGCTTTGACGGGATATCCCAATGCATTATATTCATAGACATATTCAACGATATAGGATTGTTCGTCGCCTCCATAATAATTTATTGTGGTTTGCCTGGTAATGTTGTTTTTGCTGTTATTTCTGCCGGGAGTTCCTTCTACAGCGAACACCCGGAACGGATTATTTTTAGTATCATATTCGTATACTATCCTGGTTTGCAGCTGAGCGTCCGTAAAGTCCTGCATATAATAATATTCCTCTGTAGTGACATTTCCTGAGTCGTCGTATTGATAAGTATAATAATGAGTTAACTGGTCCTGCGGATTGTACAGGTTGATTTTAGTCACTTTCCCGTTTTCATATTCATACGTGGAATAATTCATTAACAGTTCATTATCATCATTCATGTAATAAGATTTTTTAGTTTTCAGATTCCCATTGTCTGAATATTCAAATGCATCAAATTGGGTGATTTTAGCATTTCTGGGATCGTCACCATCTTCAAAGGAGGTACCCGGTATAATAGCACAACTCAGCGGATTGAAAGTGAATGCCTTATCAATTTTTATTAATTGGTTTTTATTGTTATACAGAAACTTACGATACGAAAATCGTGTAACTTCTTCAAAAATATTTCGGGTAGTATAATAGGTCAGAATCTGCATTTGATCTTCAGTCCCGCTGACCTGTCGGATGAGTGTACTGCTTTGAAAATCTTCAAATCCCTGTTCTTTCTCACATGAATTAAGGATTAAAATAAATACTGAGGTGAATAGAATCAATCTTTTCATACGGCTAAGGTTTAGTTATTTAGCAATAGAGATGATGTAAACACTAAAAAGGTTGCTTCGTTCAGGATTATTTTTTATAATTTTTGGTATAATATATGCAGGTGTTTTACAAATAGAACATTTATGGTTAACTTACGTTAAAAATGACAGGAATCTCTGAAAACTTTATACGATTAAAAATGAAATCAACTGTAACCATATTATCATTACTAATAATTTCAGCAGTAACTCTATTTGGACAATCGCTGGAAATCGGACAGGAAGCTCCCGATATTGTACTGAAATCTCCCGAAGGAAATGAACTCCGTTTGTCCTCGTTAAGAGGCCAGATGGTACTGATCGATTTCTGGGCATCATGGTGCTTCCCCTGCCGTAAAGAAAATCCGATATTAGTAAGTACTTATCACAATTACATGGATGCACACTTTAAAAATGGCGATGGATTTACCGTGTTTAGCGTATCGATGGATATGAACCCAAAGGCATGGAAAATCGCTATACGAAAAGATAGCCTTGACTGGCCCAACCATGTCAGCGATTTGAAAGGATGGAAAAGTGAAGCGGCCCAGCTATATCATATCACCGCCATACCCTTTTGCTATCTGATTGACGGAGATGGCATTGTGGTTGCCATAAATCCTCGCGGCGAAAAACTGGATAGTGCGCTTAAAAAACTGAAAAAAAAAAGATATTCTGGTACTTTTGAAAAGCAGACAGACTAATTGATTTGTTCTGATGTCTGATTTACTTTTTGGTATTTGCCAACTTATGAGCTTCTTCCATTAATGCTTTAAGTCTTTCGATTACTCCGGATAAATCATTATCCTGATCTGTTGATTTCAAACCGCTTACAGCAGTAATGCAGCCTAAATCCTCAGCTAACTGTTCTCTCTCATCTTCTGTATATTCTTTACCATTATACTTGTATACACAATCATTGTCTGTGCAACATGAAGTTACAAGCTTGTCCGTACAGATTTCAGCCTGTGTACAGCTTTCCTGAGAATCGGTTTGACAAGCATTCCATACAGCTACTACAATTCCAATCAGAATAATACCTAAAAATAAAATTGTCTTTTTCATGAGCTATTGTTTTTTTTATACGTTCAAAATTATTAGTTGCTGTTTAAGTACAAAGTTACTTTTATATCACAATTCGAAACATAATAAAATACATTTTTTTTTATGATATCAGTTAACATCTGTGCTATAATTTGCTAATTTCGGATAAAAATAAAGTTTTAACCAAAACTCAGCACTTTTAATTTTATTAGCTATTCTCTGCTGTTCTTTTGGATTATCAAGCCCGCTCTTACTTTCTCCTTTAAGATATTCTGATTTAACCAATGTACCATTTTTTTTATGACCAGTATCCGATACATCCTCTCCCATTCTATCCTGTTTTTTATTGATTCTGTTTGATTTCCCGGTTATTATTTCGCTCAAGAATACAATCAGATGATAAGAATAATCTCCTTTAAAATTTTGCCATCCTAAAGCTGTTGCATCTAATTTGTTGCTTACTATTAATGTACTAGGAACATAAATTGTATCCTTAATAACGAACAGATTAGTGTTAATTGTTTTAAATTCCAATACTTTCAAATCACTAATTGCTTTTGGAAGATAAGGTTCCATCTCCATCACGGGTTTATAATTATATATTCCTCCTTTTTCGAGTTTAAATGATCCAAGAACAAACGTTTTATCCCAAATCATTGAATCATCTTTGAACAATATCTGGAAATCAAGATTTGAAGAAAGTACCCCTGAAATATTATTATATGTCAGCTCCGGAGTGTAAAATTCTTGGAAATTATCAAAGTCTTTAAGAAGAGAGACAACATTCATATTCGTGATACTATTTTTAACAGAGAGTTTTTGTACATTTCCCGGATTACTTCTATAAATCATTGAAGTATTATGTTTTCCCCCAAAACCGTCAAATTTGAATTGATCAACAATGTAAAGACTGTCTGAGAGATTATATAGTGCAGAAATATTTTCTATCCTGGCTTTTTTATACGTCACGCTTTTTGCAAATATTTTTCCTTTAATGTTATAGGTATAGTTGGTTGGAATGGAATCAGTATTCTCTGCCGTTGAAGTATCGCTAACTGCAGCAGTCGCAGTAGTATCCAAATATGGAGCAATATACGGAGCAAATGTGGTATAATCGAGATCGCCCAGGTACAATCTGGTATCGACCCGAATTTTTGATGGCTGGTTTAAGATAACTGAATTATAGAGGTTTGTGATAGAGGTTGAATCGATGCCAAAATCAATGCCATAATATACCCCACGGGTATGTTCAATTTTAATGGTGTCAGGTTTCATCGAAAGTCTTCCGGATAACTGGCTCACATTCATCAGGGTATCGGGCATATCCAGGGAAACCTTATCAAAATCAATTTGAAACTCACTCTTATTAAATACCAGGTCATTTATCTGATCTGTTATGGAATCGGGATTCAAACGACCGCTGGATACAATTTGAGCCGTAATTTCGCCCGATAAGTTGTTGGCCAGTGAATCCGGAAGCATATTCTTAATTTCGTTCAGATTAAGCCGGATATTACCTTTAAAATCGAATTCCGGAGCTTCAAAATTCTGAATTTTAGCAGAACAATAAAGCATACAACTGTCGGTTTTAAGCTGAAAGGATTTCAAATCGATTCCCATCTTTAACGGGTCGCTGAGCTTTCCTGAAAATTGTGCATCCAGGGAGACGTTGGTGATGTTTACCTTGTAAAGCGGAACATTCATTTTTAAATTACGAATCGTAATATGATTCAGATCGTAGCCTAAACGACCTGATAATGAGTTTATTGATAAAGCAGAGTCGAGTTTTAGATAAAGATTATTTAACGTCATATCTGCCTGGGTTCTGTTAAGCACATAATCTATAAAATCATCCCCGATAGAATCCGGCACTACACCTTTGGTTATGACTTTAGCAAATATTATCCCCCTTACATCCTGCATCAGGGAATCCGGAATGAATTTTTTAAATTCAGCCAGATCGATCAACAAACCTGAATTTATTTGATAATGTATACGATCCAGATTATTCAGGATACCTGAAATATCCAGGCTGCTATGATTGGTTTCGGCATGAAATTTCCTGATATTAATAGCTGTTGTCTTGTTGCTTTTTTTCTCCCCATTCGTGAAATCTCCGGTCACAGAGATGTTTTTAACTGAAGGATAACCTGCAACCTGAACATATCCTTTTTTCAATGCAAAATTCATCTTTATTCGGGGCATTAATGAGTCTGCAACAAAACCTTTAATGGAAGCATTGATATCTGACAAACCGGAAATTTTTTGTATGCCATATTCTGCCAGCATATTTTCAGGGGCATATTTTATGAGCTCTCCGATATCGATATGATTACCCTGTATCTGAAAATCTGTTTTCAATGTGTCTCTAATCACTGATCTGCCGGAAATGAACAGATCTGCACCATCGGTTTTTACCTGCAATTTTTTTACATCTATGGTATCTCCGGTATACGAAAGATCAAAATCCATCTTTGTTTCCTGCATCAGATACAAATTTGTCGAATCATAAATGCAGTTTGTTAATTTTAATGTTCCCTTTACCGAGCCAACTAAAAAAGCGCTGTCAATTTCTCCGGTAATCTTTGCCCTTGGAAAATCCAGCTGAGCTCCCATACGGTTTAGTGTATCATAGTAATTGCAATGGATGTCTCTTAATGTCAGTTCTTTAAGTAAAACTTTCAAATTGATAGAAGTGGTATCCGTAGAGCTGCTTTGGGTGGTATCCATTAAAAAATCGATATTGCTCACGCCATTTCTATCCACAAGGTAGTTAAGATCGACGCCCCTGATGTCCACCCTCATTATCTCAATATCTCCTTTAAAAAGCGGTTTTGTTTTTACAGAAATAAAGAATTTTTGAATGGATGCCAGGGTTTCTTCTTCTGTAATAAGCGAATCAGACACATTAAATGCATCGGCAGATCCAAGCCAAACTCCTTTAAGTTCAACTGTTGCCAACGGAAATCTCCGGATGAGATTCAGTGAGATATCATCAATGGTTATGGGAGCTTTGATAGATTTACTTATCTTTTTAAGAACAATATCGGCAATCTCTTTTTCTTTAATCTTAGCAATAACAGTGAGTAATATAATTACTGCGATGAACACAAGCAGGATTATACCGAATATCTTAAATATTTTTTTCATGATTTATAAAAAGTATCTAACTCAGTAAAAATTAATTAATTCTTAAAAGTTTACTAAAGTTCAGTTCATAAAGTTAATAATTATGGGAATTTAAAAAAACACTTATCGGGATAGGGTCAGCAATTCTTGATCCCTACCCGATTAACAATACAGTCAAGAAACCAGTGTGATTAAATTAATAACCTGGTGCCAGGAATTTTCGGAGAGGGTCAATTTGTTTAATCAGATCAGGAAAATGAAGAATATTCTATTTGAAAAACTGAATAATAATCATTCTTACATTAATCCATGACTTTTGATCAATATTCAACTGAGTAACTTATAACAGCTATTTCCAGCTGATTTAACTGCACAGGAACACGGTTGTTATCCATCAATATAAACTTCTGCTTCTTTTTACTCCATTCAAAGGGTACCATTTCCATTTTCACCCTATCCGGAATGGTGTGAAAACTATTGAGGCATCCAAATTTTGACTGGATAATTTTCAGGTATCTGCAGTCGAAGTCATCAAGTCCGTAATAAACGTTTTCCTTAAACGAATCGCGTAGAATCATTTTATATTCTTTGGGATAAACGAATTGCGCATCGTACTTCATTTATTATATCTTAGGTTTTCTACAGAGGTATTTCAAATCTTGTTTTATACATATAAAGATATGAAAATATCAGATTTGAAGTGTATAAAAAGCAGGTTATTTCAGGACTTGAGAGTGATCCCTACTCTTTTAATTAATACTTTTATGGAATAAAGATTTTCAGAAAATGGTTGGATTAAAAAGATGAATCCTATGGTTATAATACAGATTAAGATCAGGAAAATACACTTTGCAAAGTATAATGAAAAGTGAAATAAATGAGTTTACTCCCAGAAATAAAGAATTCCAAGCAGTAGTCTTAATCTAAGAAAAGATTAACATTTGCCCCTGGTACACGGACTATTTGTAATAAAATATCCCAGGAATCCACCGATAAGTAAGCTCTTAATGATATCACCGGAAGCAATAACATTCATTTGCCTGCCCTCTGTTAAATAAAAGTACAGAAAACCAGCTAATGCTCCAATAACAATAAAAATAAGAGATTTTTTAAAATGTGCAGATTGAATAATTCGTTTAATCTTTCCCGATTCAGGTTCAAATTCCAGTTTTTTAAATTCCATAATAAATATCTATATATGTAGATGCAAAGATATATAAAATTACATTCAACTCATTGCTTTAAATGACTACCTAATACGGTTAAATTAATTAAATTCTTGTATTTAGATGTAAATCTACAGTTTAAGAAAAAAAATGTAATGAATCTTGCTATTCCTTAAAATTCTCCAGGTATTCAACAAATTTATCCATAGAATTCAATTCTGGTTCTTTTTCGCTTGCAGAGCTAATCCATGTTGATACGTATTTGGTTGGTTTTGAAATCAACTGGTAGTCTGCCTCTACCTTTTTAACAGATTCAAAGTCATTGGGGTTATAGACGATTCCTGCACCGATTGCAACCTGAAATGCAGCAACATCCTCAGGATGAATTCCCCAGGTGCAGATATAATTTTTACCTTCTTTTGTTTGTGTTAACGGATGATAATTAATTCCGGTTAAAAATTGTACAGGTTTATCACATAATGCAAAAGCTTCAACTTTTGCAGCCCGGAATCCTGAGAATACTGTTACACGTACCAGTATATCAATGCTGTCGCCTTTATAAGGTACTCCTTCCGAAAGCATTTCCATATAGGATATATTGGCCTGTTTAGCCACCCTGGCAGTTCTCATTCTTACCGGATCAAGCAATACTTCTTTTTCTCCATCCCATAGACGGACTCCGCCTAAACCCATCGTGTTGCCAACTTTGTATTGATCTGCCCCCCAGCCTTCTTTTTGCTGTTCGGGTGTAGGATACCATTCTGCCCCAGCAAGCTCAAGTCTGGCTTGTTGTTTGTTATACACATCTATCGCGCATTTTTTATCAAAATATAATCTAAAACCAATCCACTCGTTTTCAATAGCTGGTCCGTGATGGCTTAATTTGTCATATAAATTACCGGTTTTGGATGAAATACTGGATTCCTGTTTGTCGGAATTTTTCCATTTCAGACTGATATCTGTTTTGTTTTGACCATAAACCAGAACTGGCAGCAAGAGTAACATACAAAAGGCAAAAAACTTATTCATGGCATTAAATTTTGATGATTATTTTATCAAAAATAATAATTATGCGAATAACCTATGCAAAAAAGAATGATTAAATCTTTATTAGGCAAACTATCCGGCACCACCTGATTTAGAAACAGCTATTTGTTATTTATACCGGGTTTTTCAGGATTTATAATTGAATAATAATGTCAAACAAAACTATTTATTTCATGTTTTTCAGGTATTTAAATAGTTCACCATCAGTAGATAATATGACTGAAGTAGCTGAATCAAATGTTTGTTCAAAGGTTTCCATGGATTTAAGAAAACCATACAGTTCTCTCGATGCTGATGTCTGATCGTAAGCACCGGCATAAATGGATGCAGCCTTTGCATCGGCCTTCCCTTTTATTTCTTCGGCTTTTTTAAATGCTTCTGATTGTATTGTTTTCAGCTCACGTTCCTTTTCTCCATTAATCCTTGAGGCTTCTCCCTGTCCCTCCGAACGCGATTTATCGGCTATACGGAATCTTTCACTTTTCATACGATTATAGACCTGTTCACGTACCTCTGCTTCGTAATTTATTCGTTTAAAACGAACATCCAGAATTTCAATGCCAAGATCTTTCGCTTTTTCATTGGCTGATTCAAGAATCATTTGCTGAATTTTTTCCCTGCCTACAGTTATTTCAGCCAGTGAATCCCCGATTTCTTCGCTGATTGTTCCCGAAGAAATCGGTTTTCTGTTGCTGCTTCGAACGGTCTCAACAAGGTATTGAGCTGCAATATGATCTCTTGTTTCACCATCGATAATATCATCGAGTCTTGATTGAGCGCCTCTCTCATTTGTGAGTCGTTTAAAAAACTGCAGTGGATCGGTAATTTGCCAGCGGGCATAAGTATCCACAAAGATGAACATTTTATCTTTTGTAGCAACCTGGTTGGGATCACCGTCCCACTCCATAAATCTTTTTTCAAAATAATTTGCTTTTTGAATAAATGGAATCTTAAACTTAAGTCCGGGTTTTAAAATAGCTTTCCGAACAGGTTTTCCGAATTGTGTAATGATCACCTGTTCTGTTTCCTTTACAATAAAAGTACATTGAAATATAAGTATCAGAAATATTACAATGGATACAATGGTTATTATGGTTTTCTTTTGATTCATGATTTCAATAATTTATTTATTTAACTGCATCTGCAATAATGGTAAAACGTTATTCCCTTTTTCGTCTGTAATGATTTTATTTCCCAGTTTTGGTAATACTGATTCCATTGTTTCGAGATAAATTCTTCGTTTGGTTACCTCTGGCGCTTTGATATATTCCCGGTAAAGTGCATTAAACCTGTTACTTTCGCCCAGTGCATTATTTACCCTTTCGGTCGCATAGCCTTCTGCTTTTTGAATCGTTTCCTCTGCCTGTCCGCTTGCTTTGGGAATAACCTTATTGTATTCTGATTTCGCCTGGTTGATTAATGTTTCTTTTTCCTGTTCTGCCTCATTTACAGCATTAAATGAAGCCTTTACCGGATCAGGAGGATTAACATCCTGCAACACAACCTGATCTATTTTAATTCCAATGGTGTATTCAATACAAATTTGTTGTATTAATTCTTCAACTTTTGTTGCAATTTCGGTTCTTCCAACCGTAATCACTTCATCTACAGTCCTGTCACCTACGATTTGTCTGACTGCTGATTCTGAAATATCCCGCAGGGTGGTCTGTGGCGACCTGACTTTAAAAAGATACAGGTAAGGATCATCAATGCGGTACTGAACGACCCATTCAACATCAGCAAGATTCAGATCTCCGGTTAACATAAATGACTCATCCGTATAACCTGATTTCACAAATTCGCTTTGAATTCCGGCTTTTACGGTACGAAAACCAAATTCAAGCTTTTGCTGCCTTTCTACGGGCACTTTATAAACCCTTTCTAAGAATGGTATTTTTATATTCAGTCCCGATTCAACGGTTCGTATGTACTTGCCAAAACGAGTAATTACACCTACTTCTTCAGGTCTGATTTGAAACAAAGAACTAAACAATATGATTATGATAATCAAAATGATTGCCATTAGATTGGCATTCTTAAGTAGTTTCTGAACGATTGGAGGTTCAACATTTACTTGATTTTTATTTTTTGCCATTTGCTAAAATATTTTAGGTTTATGACAAATTTACAATTATTAAATTGCGACGGGCAATAATATGAAGATATTTGACCTACTATTAAAAATGTCTTGGTCATTCACCAAATCTTCAAATGCTTAAATAATCTTATATTGTTTTAACACGGGAAAAACTGTTTTTATTTTACGTTAGATTGTATTGCAATAAAGTATGTCTTTCAATAATACTTTTTCACGTGTTTAATTTATTAATTTAATTCTTCTGTTTTCATTTCACAATTAACCTATCCTTGAACGAAACAACATTCAACAAACCCTGTAAAAATCATGTTTGATCTTAACCAATTTTCTTAAATTCATATTTTTCAATTTAAAATTATTTTCGGTATTTAAACAGAAGTTAATGAGAATAGTAATAGCCCTGGGAGGAAATGCTTTATTGCAAAAAGGCCAGGCGATGACGACAGAAAACCAACGCCTGAATGTGAAAATAGCTGCTGAAGCCATTGCTCCCTTAGCTAAAGACAATGA
Organism: uncultured Bacteroidales bacterium; assembly: GCA_963781805.1. GTDB lineage: Bacteria > Bacteroidota > Bacteroidia > Bacteroidales > UBA10428 > JAFGPL01. The sequence continues at coordinate 466,810 of CAWAHF010000004.1, read as the reverse complement.
ACTGATTATTTCACATGGAAATGGTCCCCAGGTTGGTCTATTGGCTCTGCAAGCATCAAGTTATAATGCAGAAGAAGTCTATCCGCTTGATATACTTGGGGCACAAACCGAGGGTATGATTGGTTATATGATAGAACAGGAATTAGGTAATATTCTTCCTTTTGAACAGCCTTTTGCTAGTATCCTTACAATGGTAGAGGTAGATAAGAATGATCCGGCTTTTAAGCATCCTACAAAGCCCATTGGACCAGAATTTGATGAAGAAAGCGCTGTTAGGATGATGATGGAAAAGAAATGGATGATGAAGCAGGAGGGAGAAAAATGGAGACGGATTGTCCCCTCTCCCATTCCTCAGCGTATTTTCCAGCTTCGTCCAATAAAATGGCTACTTGAAAAAGGAACAATTGTTATATGTACCGGTGGAGGAGGAATACCAACAGTTTATGGTGAAAACCGGAAATTAGTTGGCGCCGAGGTTGTAATAGATAAAGATTATGCCAGCGCCCTGTTAGCTAAGGAGCTCAATGCCGACATGTTTATAATGGCTACTGATACGGATGCTGTCTATAGGAATTGGGGAACAGCAGAGGCCAAAGCTCTCAAAAATGTAACGTATGAAGAGATTAAAAATGAAAAATTTTCAGAAGGATCCATTGGGCCAAAAGTAATATCAGCCTGCTGGTTTGCAGAAAAAACCGGAAAAAAGTCTGCTATTGGTCATTTCAGGGATGTGGTTGAAATTGTTAAGGGTAAAAATGGAACGATTATCTATCCCGGTAAAGAACGGGCCAAAAAAGTATTTGGACATTTGATATAATTGGGTGGATCATAAAAATTTTATTCGATTTACCCGCTACAGTTTATAATTTTCGATTGCTAATCCAAAATGCTTTTGCTGAAAAAGTCTTTTATCGATAATGATTTTTAAATGTAGTACTTTACTTTACAGCCGATTCTCAGGCGGCAGGTCTTTCCACCGGAAATATGTCAATATCAACTAGTTTTGTTTGTCGTAATATTTTAAGTTTTACCGGTTGAAATATTTTTTCAGGAGTGAGCAATTTAAATATCTGGTTGGAATTTGAAATTGGTTCCTTATCAAATCCTATAATGATGTCCCCTTCTCTAAGTTCAGCTCTTTTGGCCGGTGATGGCGATTCGAGTCCGATGATCATGGCTCCCTGTGTAGTGTTCAAATGGTAAAAATTTCTGATTCGGGGATTTATAATTGCATCCTGCAACATCACTCCCAAGTAAGCTTTTGTAATTTTACCATCTTTTATCAGATACCTTGCAATTTCTTTGGCTGTCTCCAAATCGATTGAAAAGCTTATTCCCTGGGCATAAGGTATGATGGCCGTATTAATTCCAATTACCTCACCTTCGGTATTAATCAATGGACCACCACTGTTTCCGGGATTCAACGCAACATCTGTCTGCAATACATTTTCTATGGTTCTTCCGGAAGGAGCTCTCATTGTTCGTCCCTTACCACTTAAAACACCCACCGACACAGAGTGTTGAAACCCTAACGGATTACCTATGGCTATTAATAGCTGGCCAATTTCCAACTCGTTGCTGTTGCCGAGTTTTGCCACAGTAAAACCTGAATCATACGATTTGAGGATACCGACATCCGTATCTGCGTCACTCCCAATATAGCTGGCTTCAAATTCCTCTCCGTTCAACATGGTTATAACAATTTTTGATGAATTTGCTATAACATGATGATTCGTAAAAATATAGCCGTCACTTGAAAAGACAAATCCCGACGCAGCACCTTCAGGTTTATTATATTTATTATATCTGATGATTCTAACCACAGAATTTTTCACTTTATCTACGGCATTAACTATGGTTTTGGAAATTATATCCATGATTTTTATATTTACCTGTTAAAATTCAATAACCATACCATAACATAATAGCATGACAATTGGACAGGAATTGTTAACAAAACGTTAAAAAATGAATTATTTAGGAAGATGTTTCACGTAAATTTCCCTTTTCCTTTCTGATACACCTCTTTGAAAGGAATAAAATTTTTATATTAGCAGTGATTCTTTACTTTTTATTCATCACTTCTAATGAATAACCAGAATACCTCCATAGTACTGACAATACCCGAGCTTATAAACATTGTTACCACGGTTAACCTGGTTATCATGTTTTGTATTCTTTTTTTCAGAAAACAGAATACCATTCCGAATAAGATTCTTGCCTTTATTTTGCTTCTTCCAGCCTTAAATTATATCAATAACTACCTGATTCTTTCAAATCATCTGTCCGGATTTCCTTCGATTGTATTTTTGAGCCAGGCGGGCGCCCTGGTGTGTACGGTATTGATATTTCAATACACCCAAATATTTATGGGCAGAAAATTCAATCCTTTCAATGTCTTAAACATCCTGACATCTGTTGCTGTTTTATTTTGTCTTTTTCATTATTTCAGGTATCTGATGTTTGATGCAGGAGGAAAGGACAGGTTTGTCGAAGACATCCTAAATGAAAAATATCCCTCGTTTCTGACCTATTGCAGAGGTGCATTCTTTTGGTTGTTGAATGCCTACTTTCTGGTAATCGCTTTTCAAACATGGAAGTATTCCACGAGAATATTAAATATTAAATCAGATCTGGAACAACTCAAACTTAGATATCTTCAACGATTTGTAATACTTATCTGGTCTTTAAATATCGGAATCCTGGTTTCGTATGTCATCTGGCCCAATTTTTACGTCGATTTTATTGCAGTGCCAATCATTACAAATATCTTTTATATTTTCCTGCTGATGACCGGTTTTAATTATGCCGCTATTTTCACAATAAATGAATTCCATTCTTTTGAAAAACAGCTGGAAATTGTTGGAAATATTGATATTTCAAAAACTGCTAGCAAAGAATTTGAAAAAGAGGAAGAGGAACGAATACATTCGCGTTTGGATCATCTGTTATATCAGGATAAAATATTTACAGATCCTGAAATAACTATTGTAAAATTTGCTGAAGCTCTTGGGCTCACCTTACATCAGACTTCTTTTTTCATTAATCAATACCTGAATACAAATTTTTACAACCTCATTAACTCCAGACGAATTGAACTGGCCAAGGAAAAAATGAAAACACGTGGCAAAGATTCAGAAATAGAGGTCATCGGCTATGAATCTGGCTTCAACAGCAAATCGGCATTCTACAGGGCTTTTAGTAAGTATGTGCAAATGTCACCTTCGGAATATATAAATAGACTTTAATTTAAAGATATCCCAACAGACTCCCATTAGCGCAAATTTTCTGATAGATCAAACCACTCTAATTCCCACTTTATAAAGTGGGAAAATTCCCTGAAAAAAATTTCATCTCACTTTATAAATAGGGACGTTTGATTTGTAATGTATTGGTAATTTTGATGTTAAGTTCTTCAAATATATTTTTAATCATCAAATTTAAATTTATTAACATCAAAACACTACACTTATGAAAATACTTAAATGGTTTACAGTATCCCTAATTTTATCTGCCATGGCTTTTCAGTTATATGCAGATAACGGGGATGAAAATCCGGAATACAAAAACGAAGTGCGTTTTGGGGCAATCCAATTATTTAGTCAGGCTTTTTATGTGAGTTATGAACATTCTTTCAAAACTACCAGCACAGTTATTTCGCAGGAGGTAACCTATTTTGACTCGAACAATAAAATGATCAAAGGTTATTTTGCACAACTGGAACAACGGATTTATTTATACCAGTCAGAAACAAGGTTCACGAATGTCTACCTCTCGCCCGGAATTAAATTCAGAATCAAAGAAATTGATGAGTCGAATTACAAAGATCAGATTTTGACCTATGGTGCACAACTTTGTGCCGGGTTAAAATTTTGGGTTATGCCAAGATTTACAATAGATTTGTATTTTGGAGGCGACCTGAAATTTTCAAATATTGATACAAAAAGATATAGTAATATATACGATTCTGACTATCTGAGCCCGGGCTATACAGGAATCGCTCCTGTGATAAACGCGACATTTGGATTCAAATTTTAATACATTAACATTACAAAAATCTTAGATTGAATTTCATCAATAAAAATATCAGGATTATTGCAGCATTGGCGCTGCTGATGAATCTGGGATTTATCATCACATTCATTCTAATACAAGTGACAAATCCTGAATTGAACTGGATGCGGTATCCGCTAAGCAGATACTATTATGAACCTGACGGTTATATTTTGGTTACCGGATTATTCCTTATCGGGATTTGTGAAATTCTTACAGCAGGTTTGATATATTCAGAAAATACCAGTAAAAACAGGTGGCTTGCAATTATTGTCTTATTTATGGGAATAAGTGCTTTTTTAATTGCGGTATTTCCAATGAATTTGTTTCCAGAAAAATCACTTCATGGCTTTATTCACATGGTTGCCGCAGCTTTTCAGTTTTTTCTTTTTCCCATATCCACCATCGGTTATGGATTTCTTAAAGGAAGAAGCAATTTTAACTATTTCCATATTTTTTATGGTATTGCTTCTTCCCTTATTTTAATGAATATTTTAAGAATACTGCTAACATTAGAACCCACCGAACAAAATTTTTACGGTTTGTTTCAAAAAATATATATCCTGCTCATTGTCATTTGGCTTGCCATCATTTCAATGTCAAAAATAAGTCAGCAGTTACAGAATAATCAGGATTAATTCAAAAATTCAGTTTAATGAGCGTAAACTTTGCAAGCCGGATTTCGTATTTGAAAATATATGCTTATATTGCAGCGCATGATCTGCAAAGTAGAAAAATTGCGGTATGAAAGGATGCTTCTCAAAAGACAAGTGATGAAATTTTTCATGTCATTTTTATTTCTGATTTTTTGTAGTCTGATTATCCATAGTCAGAATGAAATAACTTCACCCGATATCCGGCCAGAAAATAGTACCTCTCTTAATTTTACTTCCTCCAACCTGCCCATATTTTTAATCAATACAAACTATCAGGAAATACCTGATGAACCTAAAATTTCCGCCAGTCTTGGCATTATTTATAATGGTGAGGGAACACGTAATAGCGTATTTCTAACCCCCAATCACTATAATGGACTTATAGGAATTGAACTCAGGGGAAATTCAACGCAACATTATCCAAAGAAACCCTATGCTTTTGAAACACGGGATAGCTTGGGAGAAAATTACAATGTGTCGCTATTTGGATTACCGAAAGAGAATGACTGGATTCTCAGGGCAAGTTATTTTGATCATACTTTTATCAGAAACCCATTGGCATGTCACATGTCCAGACTAATGGGAAGATGGGCCAGTCATTGTCAAATGGTTGAGCTTGTGCTTAATGGCGAATATCAGGGAATCTATATATTGATGGAAAAAATAAAACCTGACATAGGGAGATTGGATATTGCAAAGCTTTTACCTGATCAGATTACCCAGCCAGAAATCTCCGGAGGCTACATATACGAAATCACCGGTTTTGAAAGTAACCTGGGTCAATCTCGAAATTTGAAATATCCCGATTACGATGAAGCCGCTCCTCAGCAAATTGCATATATTAAACAATATGATAATGTATTCAGAAATGTAATGAATTCAAGCTACTTTTCTGATAAAACGAATGGTTACTATGCATGGATAGATGTAGCGTCTTTTGTTGATGAATTACTCGTTCAGGAAGGCATAAGAAACAGTGATGCTTATGGATGGAGCGGTTATTTTCATAAAGACAGAGAGGCTAAAATATGTGCGGGACCTGTCTGGGATTTTGATCAATCTGCCGGAAATTCTTCCTACCCTGATGATGGCGTTGTAACAGGTTGGATGTTTTCACATCCGGGAACAACCAATACACCTTTTTTCTGGCCTCTTCTATTCAATGATCCGGTTTTCAGTTATCAGGTCAGAAAAAGATGGGAAGAACTCAGAATGAATGAATTTAAAACTACAAATTTACTTAGTTACATCGATTCAATTGCCAATCTCTTATCAGAGGCACAATCAAGAGAATTCGAAAAATGGCCGGTACTTGGTCAGTTTATATGGAGGGAAACCTCAGGTTACGAATTCAGAACCACTTATCAGGATGAAGTTGATTATCTGAAAAGTTTTCTGATGCAGCGATGGAGTTGGATGGATACAGAATTAGCCAGGATCGACAATCCTACCACGATATTTGAAAATAATTATCATTTACTTACGAATATACTGGTATATCCAAATCCTGCAACCGATTATTTGATTTTTAATTTATCCTCTGAAAATCAACTTGATGCCAGAATTGAAATATATGATTGTCTTGGAGTATTAGTTCAAAACAATCCTTCTGTTAATATCAACGAAGGTGAGAATAAATTACTGATAAATCTTAATGAACTAATTCCGGGTATTTATCTTTATAAAATAATTGCGGGTACCAAAGAAGCTTACAATGGAAGATTCACGATTGTGAGCCAATAAAATTTAATATTTTTTAATCTTTAATAATTGAACATGAGATTTAAAATATTTTCAATTTTAGCATTTCTTTTCTTTTCTGTTATCACTCATGCCCAATTATATCTGAACGAAATTCTGGCTACCAATGCCACCTCCCTGATTGAAACGGATTTTTATAATTTTCCTGATTTTATTGAAATATATAATTTGGGGGATGCTGATATTAACCTCTCAGACTATTATTTATCAGACGATCAGGACTCATTGTTTAAATGGAAATTTCCTGCTGCTACACTTCATTCCAAACAGTATTATCTTGTTTATTGTGATAAAGAAAATACAGGAAGGCATACAAATTTTGGGCTAAGCGCCGATGGAGAAAATGTATTTTTGACGGATAAGAATGGAACGTTAATTGATCACCTATCCTATGGACAACAGTATCCTGATATTTCCTATGGAAGAGATCCATCTAATCTGATAAAATGGTATTATTGTCCTATCCCCTCACCCGGGTCTTTAAATAGCATTTCTACAGCCATCGAAAGGACTCCCAAAACAGAATATTCTATGCCTGCCGGGAGACTAAATTCTACTGCAACTTTGAGTCTTACCGGAAATACGATTAAATATTCCACCAACGGAGCAGCTCCGAACACCAATTCCTCCAACTATTCACAGCCTTTGACCATTAACAAAACAATGAATGTGAAAACCAAAAACTATAAGAATAATTATTTACCAGGCGAAGTGTATGCCAATACCTATTTCCTGAATGAACATACATTTACATTGCCGGTGGTTGTTATCTCTTTTAATCCAGAATATTTTTATGATAATACGATAGGTATTCATGTTCGCGGCACTAACGGAACAGCAGGTTTATGCGGAAGTGTTGCAAACTGGAACCAGAACTGGGAACGGGCTGCCTATCTTGAATACTTTGATGAGAATGGCGTAAAACAAATTTCACAACCCATAGGTGTTAAGTTAGCAGGCGGATGTACCCGCGGCAGAGATCAAAAATCGATGTCTTTATATGCCCGAAGTAAATATGGAAATAACGATTTAGATTACCCGTTCTTTAAGCAAAAACCAGACATCAACAGTTACAAATCTCTGTTACTGAGAAGTTCAGGAAACGATCAGGATCAGACTCTTCTCAGGGATGCCTTTCTTCAATCGCTGGTAAATCAATCAATGGATATTGATTTTCAATCATATCAGCCGGTAATTGTATATTTTAATGACGAATACAGAGGGCTCATGAATCTGAGAGAAAAGTTTGATGAAGATTACTTTTTGTCTAATTATGCAATTTCCAGTAATGAAGTTGATTTTTTAGAAGGAGTCCTCCGAAGCGATTTTGACCATAGTTATAATGCCATCCGGGGTTCGCTTGACGAATATAAAAGCATTATTTCATATATTTCCTCCAACTCCCTTGCAGATGATGCAAACTATAACCTGGTAGCTTCCAGACTCGATTTGCAGGAATATATCAATTACATGACCCTTGAAATATATGTTGCTAACAGAGACTGGCCCGGTAATAATCTAAAATTTTGGAAAAAAAGCATAAACGGGAAATGGAGATGGATGGTATTTGATTTGGATTATGGCTTTGGCTTTAGACTGGATGAAAACGGATATACGCATCAGACCTTTGAATATGTTACTGAACCCGACGGATCGGATCATCCGAATCCGCCCTGGTCAACAATATTGTTTAGGAAGTTACTGGAAAACAATGGTTTTAAAAAACAGTTTCTCAGCACATACATTGCTCATATGTATTCTTCTTTTACCCCTGAATGGTGCAATTATGTGCTCGACAGTCTTTCATCCAGAATTGACTTTGAAATTACATACAATCAGCTAAAATACGGACGTACCAAAGATCAATGGTTGCAGTATCTGAATACATTTAAAACATATGCACTGAACAGAAGCCTGTTTATGTCTTCTTATGTAAAACAATATTTTAATCTTTCCGACAATAATACAACTGTTACAATTACGAATCCATCAGTTTCAAAAGGTAAAGTAATAGTAAATGAAGCGCTTATACAGATGTATCCTTTTAACATGAAGACCTGCAAAGAGATACCTCTTTATGTAAAAGCTGTTCCCGGCAAAGGATATAAATTTGTGAAATGGAATATTTCCGGTCAATCCTCTATAGATCCCAACAAGATAGAATTCAGGAGTGATACAAGTTTTACTGTAACTGCAGAACCTGTATTTGAACCTGTTGATGCAACAGATGGAATCTACCTGAATGAAATAGCATCGACCACATCCCTGTTCAGAGACGAATACAATGAAAAATCGGGTTTTGTTGAATTGTGCAATAATACCGGTGAAGATAAAGTGCTATATAGCTTTTTCATATCCGATAAATATGACCATCTGATGCGATATGCTATCCCTGATTCAACAGTAATACCAGCTGATGGTTTTATAACATTTTATCTCGATGGTGAAGCAAAACAGGGAATTCTGCATGCATCCTTTAAAGCCGATAATGATGGGGAATCTTTTTACCTTTCTCAAAAAACGGGTGAAACGGTGAATATCATCGATTCTGTTTCATTTACCCGATTGTATACGAACCATTCCTTCGGGAAATATGCAGACGGAACAGGTGACTGGCAATATATGGCTGACATAACCCCGGGAGAGCCCAATAATCCGGAAATATTTGTAAACCTGAAAGATAATCTTGACTATACTGTTGAAATGAAGATTTATCCCAATCCATCGGATGGAAGCGTAACGGTTCATTTGGACGGAGAAAATACCGGGTCTATTAATTTTTCAATTCTTATATTTGATCTAAGTGGTAAGCTTACTTTCCAGGTAAGTACCATAAATATAGGAATATCCACGATTGATTTGTCAAACCTGAAAAATGGATATTATCTGATAAAATTATTCAAAGGAACAAAGGTTGTCGATACAGACAGATTGATTATTATAAAATAAACAGCTGTTGTTGAATGTAAATCAAAGGAGATTTTTTTCGTATGAGATAAGTGAATAAATTTACCGGCAACCAGATACGGCAATCCTCAAGTCCAACCTCAAAACTTAACAGGATAGCCCTTGTCAAAACTGAAGTGATTGATTATGATCTTTTGGGGTATAAATTGATTTATATTGCAGACATGCTACGAATTAGGATTTTTTATTTAGTAATGCTTCTATTTTTATGGATGCCTGCATCCAAATCGCAATTGATTATCAACGAATTAATGGCTACCAATGCCACAACATTGATGGATGAGGACTATTATAATTTTCCTGACTGGGTTGAAATTTATAATACCGGTACACATAATCTGGTTCTTTCAGAATACTATTTATCTGATGATAAAAATAATCTGTTGAAATGGAAATTGCCATTTGTATATATAAATGCCGGTCAATACAATGTTATCTATTGTGACAAAGAGGCAAGTGTCTGGCATTCAAATTTTGGACTTGACGCAGACGGAGAAACAATTTATCTTTCTGACAATACTGGTAATATCATTGATGAGATCGATTACGGACAACAATATATGGATGTTTCTTACGGTAGAGATCCTTCAAAAATATATACTTGGGGCTATTGTACCACACCAACTCCAGGTGCAATAAATAGCACCCTTTTATCTGACAACAGATCTCATAAAGCAGAATACAGTATTCCTGCCAGCAGAGTTAGTTCCTCTACCAATCTTGATCTTTCGGGTGATGGAATAAGATATACGTTAGACGGAAAAGAACCCAATACAAACTCACTTTTATATACTTCGCCAATAATCTTTAACAGAACAATCATCGTAAAAACAAAAGTCTTCCAGGATTATTATATTCCAAGTGCCATATATGCCAACACCTATTTTTATAGTGAGCATGATTTTACCCTTCCGGTAATATCACTTTCGTACAATTCCGAATATTTTACCGATAACACGATAGGGATTTATGTGAGAGGAACAAATGGAATTGCCGGAAACTGTACAGATGCAGCTAACTGGAACCGTGATTGGGAACGTACAGCTTATTTCGAGTTTTTTGATGAAAATGGAATAAAACAAATCTCTCAAACGGTTGGTGTTAAAGTATCTGGGGGCTGCAGTAGATCTTTTGCCGAACAAAAGTCAATCTCTTTATATGCCCGCAATAAATATGGCAATACCAAATTTAATTATTCTTTCTTCAAACAGAAACCCGATATGGTTAGCTTCAATTCCATTCTGCTGAGAAACTCAGGTAACGATGTAAACATCACGGAGCTCAGGGATGCATTCCTGCAGGCCTTGGCTAATGAATCTCTTGATCTGGACTGTCAAGCCTACCAACCTGCGATAATTTATTATAATGGCTCGTATTTCGGAATTATGAATATACGTGAGAAGACCAATGAAGAATATCTTAAAAGTAATTATGCATTACCGGTTGATAGCACTGACTTTCTAGAAGGAGCGGTAAATAGCGGAAATTCAAATAATTATGGGGCCATATGTGGTACAACAGATGATTTTTCAGATTTGATTTCTTTTGTGTCTTCGAACAGCCTTGCTGATGAGGAAAATTATTATTATGTAATTTCTCAGATGGATCTTCAGGAATACTTAAATTATATGGCTTATGAGATTTATATTGCAAATACTGACTGGCCGGGAAACAATTTGAAATTCTGGAAACGAAAGACTAACGGCAAATGGCGCTGGCTGGTATACGATACCGATTTTGGGTTTGGAGCCACCTCTTACGATCATAAGACAATGGATTTTGCAACAGAAATCAACGGACCTAGCTGGCCGAATCCACCCTGGGCAACCTTGCTTTTTCGAAAATTACTTGAAAATGAAAGTTTCAAAAACGATTTTATCCGAACCATTCTGACCTTGAGAAATACTATTTTTCAACCGGAATGGTGCAATTATGTCATGGATAGCCTTTCATCCCGAATCGAGTATGAAATGCCCTATCATAAAGCCAGGTTCGGAGGCGATATGAGTGGATGGAACAGCTCTGTTAATGACCTCAAACAGTTTGCGCAGGCAAGGTATAATTTTATCCCTGATTATATCGCTTCCTATTTTGGTATAACAGAAGAACAAGTAATCATTGCGGTTGATAATCCGGACAGATCAAAAGGAGATGTGGCAATCAATCAATCGGTTATTAAATATTATCCTTTTAACATGAATACTTATCAAGATATTGACCTGTCAATCAAAGCTATTCCTGCCAAAGGGTATTCATTTAAACAATGGAATTATTCCGAGCAAACATTGAGTTATAATTTGATAAACCAGGGAAGTGACTGGAATTATCTTGACGAGGCCACCGATTACCCTGTTGACTGGAAAAATATTGGTTTTGATGACTCTGCATGGAAAAATGGTTTTGCACAATTGGGATATGGTGATGGCGATGAAAATACGGTTATATCTTATGGTAGTGATCCCAATAACAAAATACCAACCGCCCTGTTCAGGAAAAAATTTACTATTGAAGATACTGCCGGAATAACAAATGTACAGCTCGGATTAAATGCCGATGATGGTGCAGTCGTATATCTGAATGGTCAGGAGATATGCAGAAATAATATGCCCGATGGAACACCATCTTTCAATATGTATACCTCAAATGCAATTGCAAATGAGAACACATTTGTCTATTTTGATATAGCTAAGTCATTATTCAATCCCGGTGATAACATCATAGCTTGTGAAGTTCATCAGGCCAACAGAACAAGCAGTGACATAAGTTTTGATCTTTCTGTCAGTTATAACTATAAGAAGTATAGCGAAGCAGGAGTTTTCAGCTATAATCCTTATATAATCAGCGATACTAGTTATAATCTTTCTGTAGAACCGGAATTTCAGCCCATTGATGAGACGAATGGAATTTATTTAAATGAAATTGCATCAACAACATCTCTTTTCAGGGATGAATATAATGAAAAATCGGGGTTTGTTGAGATACATAACAGTACGGGGGAAGATCAGGTTTTATACAGCTTTTTCGTTTCGGATAAGCCGGACAATTTGATGCGATATGCCATACCCGATTCTTCTGTAATACCTGCCGGTGGATTCATTACTTTTTATCTCGATGCAGAAGCAAGACAGGGAAAAATGCATGCACCGTTCAAAGCCAACTCCGATGGTGAATCTTTATATCTGTCGCAAAAAATCGGAAATACTTTAATTACTATGGATTCTGTCAATTTTTCATTTCTTGTTGAAGATCGCTCCTATGGTCGATATCCGGATGGTACTGGTAAATGGCAATATATGGTAAATCTAACCCCAGGTTTAGCAAATGATCCTGAAGTCATTGTGGGCCAACAGGAATATGAAATATTAACAGATAATCTTATAATTTATCCGAATCCATCGAACGGTCAAATAAACATCTCTGTTACTGATTTTGATAAATATTTATATTCTCTCTCAGTAGATGTGGTCGATTTAAGCGGTAAGATTGTGCACCCCAGGGTGATGATAAAAAGCAACGTACAATCATTAAATCTTGAAAACCTGAATAACGGATTATATATCGTTAGAATTTTCACAGACCGATTGATCCTTAAAACATATAAGGTAATTATTAATGCGAATTAAGGGTCGAAATCAAATATATGGACTTTATCTTTGTGAATCTTTGTGTCTTAGCAACATAGTGGCAAAGGGAAGATAGCCACAAACATGCCCGCCGCATTGCTTTAGCAGGCGGGGGCACAAATTCACTAAGTATCACTAAGGTAAGTTTGCAAAATACAGATTCCTAATTATATATGCTACTAAGTTTTAACCCTTAAATCGCATTATTAATTAAAAAGGCTGCAATTGTGCCATTTCAGGTTTTTAAAACCACAGGAGACGCTGACCTGTGAATTGAGAAAAAATAAAATCAAAATGATTACTTAATAGCTTTAAAGTTCTCCTAGCTTTTTTTTGTATTTTATTATCTCATCATAGAGTTCACGGGCAATTTGTTGTTCTCTTTCCAGGGCACGCTTTCTAAACGTCTCAAATTCATCCTTTACCTCTTCCAGATTTGATTTTGTCATTGAAGTCAGGGAATTACTCCTTTTATACAAAATCATGAAAATTAGCAAGGCGAGAACCAAAATTGCAATAATTGTCCACAGTATTATATTATAAACTCCCTTAGATAAGCTTAAACCTAAAAATTTCAAACTGTTTTTTTCTTTTATGGCTGCTGTGAGTTTCTGATTCACCGCAAGCAACCCTGCTTTTAGAGAATCAATTGTGTTGTTTTTAGTATCGATTATAACAAAGGCATCATTTATACTGTCTTTGAGCGAACTCAGCGAGTCAAGCACATGCGATTTTAACCTCCATAGCCACCACGATTTAACCACCTTGGAATCTTCGTAATCACTTGCATTGCGCAAAACATAATTGAATTGATTTTCTACATCGCTTTTATCCAGAGAAGGTTTTTGTGTCTCTTGTGAAAAAATACTGGTATTAGAACCGGCATAGATGAATAAAGTTAAAACGAACAGTATATATTTCATATTCATATCTGGTGTTAATAATGGGTTTAAAATCTCATACGTAATAATAAAATGAAACGTTTTGTCTATTTAAATATTGCTTTGGAATTTTCAGGTTTTTACGACTTCAAATCCGTATGTGCTTTCAAAGAATCCGTATGTTGAATAGTTGAAAGCTAATAAAATTAGTAACAAACAATAACCGGATTAAGTTAAAAATAAATGCTACACATAAAGGATAATTTTTTCAACATGTGAAGAACAAGGTCAAACAAAACAGGCCACCATCGCAGATATTACGATAATGGCCTGTTTCAAAAAAAAATAATTTTTAAAAATTATCTTGTGATAATTGTTTTTACAGTTTTCACAGAGTTTCCTGAATTAAAGCGGACAAAATAAATTCCTTCCTTTAAATCATTGACATCCGATGCAGTTAAATTCCATTTAAATTCATGTTTTCCCGGTTGTTGCATTTCATTAACAAGTATCCTCAATTCCTGTCCCACTTCATTATAAAGCTTTATGCTGACATGCTGAGGATTATCCAACTGATAAGAAATTACCGAACCAGAGCTGAAAGGATTTGGATAGACCTTGAACAAATTTGGATTCCCGGCATCAATCGATTCAACACCCGTAGGTTTAAGTGTTTCATCCGGACCCGTGTTTGTGCTATCGGGTATATAGAACATATCTTCTGTCAGGATAATTTTATCGATTTTAAAACCTCTTTCCCTGATGTATACCCTGAAATTGAATACACCTGGTATGGGAACAGTAACTTGTGCCGGCTCGTCATATTGATGACTGTAATAAACCCACACCCAATTATTTGTATTTACCTTTGGCAAATTGTCACCTTCAAAAGCAATCATATCAACGCTGTCTATAATGACGACATCATCTGCCAGGGCAGCATGAAAGGAATCATCACTGCCTCCTGTCCGGCTTGCACGAGCCCAGATATAATAGGTGCCCCCTGCTGTAAAATTGATGTTGTATCTTAAATATCCGGCATTTTTATAAGCATCATTAAAACGTGCCGGTGCACTTCCAGGATTATAAGCTTTCATAAAGCCATCGCCCGAATATCCTTCAGGTGTAGTTGATGTATCAACCCAGGTAGATCCAGTTGTTTCTGTGATATCCCCAACAGAGACTAATTCCGAATAGTGTTCAGCTTCCATAACAACCATAGGATAGCCTAATTCATCTGTTGATACAAAATCATAATCCTGTGCTATAGAGAAATAAGTAGAAAGAACTATGGCAAGGATGATTAGTGATAATTTTTGATAAATGTAAAAATGTTTCATAGTTTGTCGATTTTTGGTTTAATGCCTAAAAGTACAATATTATCTCATTCAAGGCAAGTTGTTTTTAAATAATTTCAATCCATGGGTTCTACAAAAGAAGGGTTTTGCAATTATATTTTCTTCCGATGAATCGAAAAAAACAAAAGGATAAAAAGCAATATTACAGTTTTCCAGGCGATTCTGTGTTAGAAAAAATAATAGTTGGAATTCCTTGTGTTACAGCTCTTTTGACATGCAAACACTTGATTCAATACCGATGTAGGGCCCGTACTTGTCTATTTTATGATAACCGTACGTTAAGCACAGATGAATGGCTTCATTTTGTTTTACCCCCGTCTCTAAAACAGATTTATAAATATTCTTTTCAATCATCCATTTTTCAAGCTCCTGCAATATTACCTTTGAAATTCCTTTTCCCCTGAAGTTTTTATGAACGAACATTCGCTTTACTTCTACGGTTTCAGTATCATAGGATTTAAAGCAACCGCATCCAACAGGAGTTTCGTTTTCGAAAGCTACAATTACATTTTTGTTCTGTTCTATTTTATTATAATTATCATAGGTATTTTGCATATCACCGTACGTTTCTCTTAATTCCGCATCCAGCAATACAACCAGTAATCTAAAGTCAGTATTTTCACTATCCGTCCTGATTATTCTAATCATATGAAATTGTCCTAATCTGAGCTTTCTTTAAGCCGTGTCGTGTTCTTTTTTTGTTTTAAAATAAACAAGTCTGGCGAGGTATGGTAATATTCCTGAAATAATCCAGATAAGAGGTGATTTATAAGTGAAATTGTGATTTATAACCACATGAATAATTAGACTCATACAAATTACAAAAGGGAGTGTGATTGCCGCAATGGAATTTGCATACTGAATTAAATTGACGGGTTTATTAATTAAAAATTGGAGAAAATATAATCCAAACAAAATCACTACTAATGCAATCACTCTTTGGTATGTTTGTGGAAAGAAGAACTGATCAATTAACAACCAGCCATATCCGAGGATAATCAAACCCAGTAAGGTCAGGTAATCTCTTAATTTCAACGGATAGAAAATTTTTTTCATAGATTTTACAAATTTACCAGTAATTTTTCATGATTAATTTTGTCCATTCAGGTTGAACAATTTTTCCTGATGGAAGAAATTCAGTGAATACAGGTTTAATATCCAGAACCGGTGTACCGTTTATCGCATCAAGATTTTTTACCAGAAGGTGCCGTCCTTCCTTTCTGATCAACTGAACCATTGTGGTTCCGATATGATTTGGCCGGTCTTTTTTGCGCTGGGCAAAAATACCCATTTTCGGGTAGGTCCGGTTTTCCCTGGGATGCTCACTCCCTAATATTACCGAAGTCGATAAGTGAAAGTAAAAAACAATCTCAAGATGGGAAAAATGTTCAATGCCATGAAGGCAGGCTTCGGGATAATCTTCAAAGAGCTCAATCGTTGATTCAGTCGATGACCAATTATCATCAACGGGTGTGGGACGGTTGTTCCTAACGATTCCAACCGGGTACATCTTAATTTCTTGCATATTCTATTGGTGGATATCTGAAATAATTTGAGTAAATACAGATTCAATTTTAATGATGTAAAGATAATATTTCCTTTGAATGCTTTGCTTATTTCTGGTTATTGAATCTTGATTTTTTGAATTCCTGATCAAGTTCGGTTTCAATATCCAAGGGATTTGTCAGAGGTAATTCCTGATCAAAATGATCATACCCCAGAATCTTTGTTTTTTTACTACGTTCAAAATAAGGCAGGCTCGTACGGTTTGTCGTTTCGATATAATTTCCTTTCTCATCGACAATAATTATTTTGGGAAGAAAAACTCCCTGTCTTCCTATAAAGGCATCCATAATGTCCACAGCTTTATTGTACTCATCTCGCGTTGCCCTCCCCAGAGCTTCGTACTTAAAAATTTTCTTATTATCCCATGTGGAAATTGTAGCCGAACTTTCCGAAATTTTATCTTCTATGCTTTTCTGTGCATTCAGGGTATCGTGTCCCGATGGCATCAACAGCACTTTTCCCCCACCCCCTTCAATATTTGCGGCATAACGCGGAACCGCTACCCCGGATATCCAGCCCTGCAAATGTTTCATGTAGATTTTTCCCACCTGAATGGGTTTAATAAAATGGGCAATCCCTTTCTCTTTATGGCACTGCAACAGATAATACGGGTGTATCCCAATCCAGAACATCCTTCTGAATGTTTCTGCAAGCGTTTTGTAATTATCGTTCACATGATTTAACAATACGGTCTGATTGCGAATTGTGAAACCATATTCTCTGATTCGTTTGACCGCCTGAAACAAGTCTGGGGTTATTTCATGAAAATGATTGATTTGCGTCATGAAATACACATACTTCTCTACACCGTCGCGGTATTTGTTTGCTGAATCTCTAATCATTGCCAGTAGCTCGTTGGTTATTCCCATAGGCATGACAACAGGTACCCTTGTGGCGATTCTGATTGTACGTAAATGAGGTATCTTACTTAGTTCCTCCAGAATATATCGCAATCGTTTTTCTGTAATCATCAATGCATCACCTCCGGTCACCAGCACTTCATCGATATTCTTATTGTAACCGATATAAAACAATCCTTTATCAATTTTTGCTTTATCCACATCAACCGTGCTATCGAGTGATTTAGATCGCTGACAATGAATGCAATAAGACGCACAACTTGTATTTTCTGCAACAAAAAGCGCTACCCGGTTGGGATAACGTTGGTAGGCCGCTCCGTAACTTCGCTGGCTTTCGTTCATTGCCCCTTCTAATCCTGCATTCGGAAACAATAAATTTGCAGGTGTCGGTACGCTTTGCCAGAAAATCGGATCAAGAAGCTTTTTCGATTCTTTATGTAAGACAAAAGGGTGAAATGGATTTTCCTGCATTAAAGAAGCATAGTAAGGACTAATTCGTAACGGCTCCTTACCCTGACTTCTCTGGATCTTAACCGTTCTTTCAATTTCTTTTTCCTGATAAGCATTTAGCCTGATTATTCTTTTTAACTGCTCAACCGAGCGTACAACATTCCTTTTTTGCCAGGCAGGATCATTCCATTGGTCCCTTGAAACATGCTTCCAAAGTTCAATGGAGTTATATTCACGCTGCTGATATAAAAAATTATCTTTTTCGTTCATTTATTTTGGTAATGGTTAAATATATCAAAAAGTTTTTAAAAATTTAGGTGATGTTATTTGTTCCGGCTTCTCAGGTTCCTTTTTTGTCAGACAATAACCATATTATGAACTGGTTTAGGATCGAAATGATTTTTGTCATAGAATCCTTTTATCTAATTTTAATGCATTACATTTCTTTTCATATCTTTAGAGCCTAACTTTTAAATTACTTTCTATGACCAACGAATATGCAATAGGAACCAGAATTGACCATGATCGTTATGGTGAAGGGATTATTGGGAAAATAAATCCGGTAAGTTATGATGTTTATTTCGCCCGTGGAGGTAAGGTAGAAATTCTAAAATCGAACAAAGACATCAGGGTGATTGACAAACCTCAGGTTGAAAACAATTCGTCACAAACGGGGATTGATATAGATGCGATTGAAAAACTCATCGTCCATACGCTTGATAAATACGGTATGTTGCAAGAGGTAGTTGAACTTGGGGACAGATGGATCGATGGAAAGCTAATTATGCAACCCGCAAATGCAAACCTTCAATGCAAAGAAATTCCAATTGAAGCATTTTTCCATAAAATTGTAATGTTACGGGACAGGTTGCGTGTTCTGGAACAGAATATTAATAGTCATCCGAAACTTAGCGATGAAGAAAAAGTTGATTTACAACAATATATCACCCGTATTTATGGGAGCTTGACAACCTTTAATATTCTGTTCAAAGAAAAAGATGATTATTTTGTCGGAAGCGGGGGAAAGTAAGATATTTTCCCTACTCCGCTTATTTTCTACTGATTTAAAGCTTAAAAAATTTCTATAGTGACAAATGAAAAGAGCGCTTTGAGAAAAGCGCTCTTTTAATTGAAAATCAGTCTTGAAATGATACCTTTATTAACCCAATCAATTGAAATTTAGTTAGATTTAATAATCACCCATTATGGTTCATAACCAGTATTCTGTTCAAGAACAGCATCCTTGTTCAGATCAATTTCAGTCTGTGGTATAGGCAACAACACATTGTAATCCTGTATACCTAAAGTTGTCTCTATATTACCATCGGCAAGAGTTACAGTACCACAAAGCCTTTTTGCTCTTTCTACCAAAGTACCTGTACGAACGAGAGTCATTCTACGATTTTCTTCTCCTATTAACTCTCTAACTCTTTCATCCAGAATAAAATCAAGCGAAATATCACTGGAAGAAACCTGTGATGCATGGGCACGTGTTCTAAGCACATTGATATCATCTGCGGCACCACCAGGGTTGCTCTGTTTAAATCTGGCTTCAGCTCTTAACAGGTAAGTTTCACCAAGACGCATCAGAACAAAATCTTTCCACATGCCATATCCGAAAACATCGCGCGGATCAAACTGACCCCATTTCAACGTATATGGAGCATATTTGTAGTTTGTATCAGCAGCAAAAATTTTCACTGTGTCATTGGTAGCATTATTAAGCGGAAAATTGGCATCTACCCCATAAGGTATTGGCAATCCATAGATAGGACTATATTTTGAATCAGGATCGTTGAAATAATGCTGACGATGTATGCTAAACCTTGAATTGCGCATGTCGTCAGGGCCATATAAACCATACAGCACCCAACTGTCTAAGCGCATTCGGCTAAGCCCTCTTCCACCCAATGAATCACATGGTTGCATACCGGGAAGATCATGATAATCTGCTCCCCAAATTCTGCGTTGCTGAGGATATCCAGTGCTTCCACCAGGGACATCTGTAGGATTTTCCTGTTCGAGAATCCAGATCGCTTCGGTGTTTCCCTGGCTTCTTCGTTGTTTTCCAACACGAAACATATCAGAAAATGCATCACCCGAAAAACTGGTATTTCCATACCTTGTCATAATCAAACTGAATTTACCGCTGGTAATAATTGAATCGCACTGCTTTTCAGCCAATGCAGGCTGATTCGTTCTCAAATAGACCTCGGCCAATAGCTGGCGAGCCATAGATTTATTTGCCCGTGCTTCTTTGGCTTGATCTATTTCAGGAAGTTTAGCAATAGAAAATAATAAATCACTTATAATTATATTATCCACTTCACTTACAGATGCTCTTATAAAATCGGTTTTTGGCTGACTCAACGGTTCTGTAATTAAAGGAACTCCTCCATAAAGGGTAGCCAACATATTATAGGCATACGCCCTAAAAAATTTGGCTTCGCCATTATAGGGATCAATTTCATTTTGAGACATGCCAGATGGAATACCTTTTTCTGCATTTTGGATCAAAATGTTGGCATTGTTGATCAGCTTATAAAGATATCGCCACAATTTACCTGATGCATTATCGGTGGATGTCAAAGTAGCGTAATCAAAATATGGCCGGGCATTTCCATTGGATCTTCCTGCGGGTGCCCACATGATATCTGTGCCCAACTGAAACATGCCAAGAATAGTCTGATCATCTGTGGTAGTCAACCATGTACTGAAATGATTATAAAGGCCTATAGCAGCTGCTTCAAAACCAAGCTTGTCGTTCAGGGTTGTCGGAGCATACGCATCAAGAACTTCTTCGTCCAAAAAAGATTTTGAACATGCTGTTATTAATGTTAGCATAAAACTTAGACTAACAATTAGTTTCATATATTTTTTCATGTTGATCAATTTAAGGTGAACAATTAGAGTGACAGATTAATACCCAGAGAAATTGTTCTGACGACAGGATAATTATTCCTCCAGTTTCCTGATCCTCTCGGATCATAGCTCATTTCCGGGTCCCAACCGAACCATTTGGTGAATGTATACAGATTTCTGCCAGACATATAAACTGTAAGACCTTCTATACCATATTTGTTCAGAAATGATTTTGGTACAGCATAACCTAAGGTTACGTCTTTGATACGGACATAGCTGTAATCTTCAGCAAACTGAAATCCTCTATAATTTTTGTAGGCTGCAAGAGAAGGCCAGTAGTTATCTTTGTTTTCTGATGTCCAGTATTTGAAATCAGCCGGTAAATTCCTTCTCCAGGCTTCATCTGCATAACTAAGATCCTTGTTGGATCTGAGACCTCCATGGGAAGTTTGCAGGAAAATATTCAGTGTGAAATTTTTGTAACTGAATGTGTTTGTCATTCCTCCAATCCATTTCGAATCTTTTTGTCCGATAATAACTTTGTCATCTGCTGTAATTTGCCCGTCACCATTCTGATCTTTAAATTTTAGATCACCAGGTATTGCGACTGGATCCGAAGTGGAAGCATCTTCTCCTTCCTGCCAGATTCCAATTTTTTCATAATCATAAATTACGTGAAGCGGTTCACCAATAAACCAGGTATTCCCAATATCATCTTTTCCGTCTCCATATAATTCCAGAATCTTATTCTTGTAAGTCGAGAAGTTAAGATTTGTTTGCCATTCAAAACTATTGGTTTTAACATTTATCGTTTTAATGGTGAAATCTATCCCGACGTTTTGCATTTTTCCAAGATTTGTCCATACATTTTGATAACCCGTAATATTTGGGAGATTGCGCTTTAGCAAAATATCCTTTGTTTTCGTTTTATACACTTCAATAGTACCGATAATCCTGTTTTTCAGTATTGCGTAATCCAACCCAACATTGGTACCAGTGGTTGATTCCCAATGGAGGTCAGCATTTCCTAAATTATCATATAAAACACCCGTTAAAGCTGTTCCGCCGAATGGATACTGCACTGTGTTGGCAGTGGAAGCTGTCTGATTGACACCAATAGCCATATTACCCGTTTGACCATATGAAAAACGTAATTTTAACTGGTCAATAATGTCTATGTTCTTCATAAAATCCTCACTAGCAATATTCCATCCCAATGCCAGAGATGGAAACAATCCATATTTATCGGTATTGGCACCAAATGCAGAATAGCCATCTCTTCGGGCTGTAAGAGTTAATAAATATTTACTTTCATAAGAATAGTTTACTCTTGCCATCTGAGAAACCAGGGTATAGCCATTCCCTTTGGTACTGTCCGATTGAGAGGCGCCTGAAGCCTGGTTATAATAGGATAGCGCATCATTTGTAAATTTTCTTGCCAGTGCCTCTGATCTGAAATAATCTTGCTTTTGTGCACTATATAAAGCCGTTACATCAATATGATTTTTTCCAAAATCAATATTATAAGAAAGAATATTTTCTACAACCCAATTAGTAGTTTGGGAATTGGTTACTTCTGCCGTACCACTTTGATCATTATACTGCCGTCCTGTATATTGAGCAGTTCTGGCAATATTGTAAATATAGGAGCCGTTAAAACGGTACTTTAGTCCTTTTAGAAAACCTGGTGTAAGTTCAGCATATCCGTTACCTGTCAGGTTTAATCCTCTGTCAAGTCTGTTTACAGATAATCCAAGTAGAGGATTCAGGAATAATTGTTCCGGAGCCATAGGATAGATAATATAATCTCCATTTGCATCGTAAGGTACCGAATAAGGACTCATAGCATTTGCTTCCAAGAAGTTAACTCTTCCATCATCATAATTGTTATTGGTAACAAAAGCAGACGAACCAACCTTTAAATAATCCGTTATTTTGGTATCGAGATTAAAGCGCAAAGAAGTTCTTTTATATTGATATCCTTTAACCACACCCTGCTGGTCCAAATGGCTTCCTGATAAAAAATACTGAACATTATCTGTGCCGCCTGTAATGCTAATGTTATGTTCCTGGATACGACCGGGTTGTGTAGATTCATCTAACCAGTCGGTTGTAATTCCATTATTATAATTATCTATTTCAGATATATTCGGAAGCACCCCCGTTTGGGTAAGGTTATTCTGCTTATTGAAGTCTGCGTATTTTTGTACATACGTAGCCGGATCCATGGGTTTAAGCACATGTGCCATACTTTCAACCCCACCGTAACCAGTGTAATTGATTTTGGGCTTTCCCTGTGCTTTTGAACCTCTTTTGGTAGTAATTAAAATTACTCCGTTAGCGCCTCGGGTTCCATAAATAGCAACTGCAGAAGCATCCTTCAGTATTTCAATGGATTCAATATCATTGGGATTGATGTCATTGGTCAAACCAAAGAACGGAATACCATCAAGTACAATAAACGGGCTTGTGTTTGCATTAATTGAATTGACACCCCTTATTTGCATATTTGCCGAACTGCCTGGAACCGAAGATGTCTGGGTAACGTTTAAACCTGCAGTTGAACCTTCCAGTGCATGCATGACATTGGTTACCGGAATTTCTGAAAGACGTTCTTTTGGTACGGAAGTTACAGATCCTGTAACATCAGCCCTTCGCTGAGTTCCATAACCAACAACAATTACTTCATCCAACCTGAGAATATCTTCTTCGAGAACCACATTTATAACTGAATTGTTACCGACGGGCATTTCTTTCGACAGATATCCGACGAATGAAATTGCCAGAATTGCATCTGGTCCGGAAACATTAATGGTATACCCGCCATTTAAATCAGTAACTGTTCCGTTGGTAGTCCCTTTTTCAATGATATTTACTCCCGGCAGGGGTTCACTGTTAGCATCCGTTATTTTACCCGTTACTTTTATCTCCTGATAAAAAGTTGACGGTGTAATGACAATAAAGTTAGTTTCCAAGACTTTATATGATACATCGGATTTGTCAAATACTACTGAAAGTATTTCATCAATCGTTTTATCATTAAGTGACAACGTAATTGGTTTGCTAAGGTCACTGAACTCATCATTATAGAAAAACCTGAATTTACTCTGGTTTTCAATAGATTTAAGCACCTCCCTGATGGGTTGGTTCTTTACATCAATGCTCATCCTGGTATTTTGCGAGTATGTTGACGCACTCACACTTATTACAAGGAAGAAGCTTAATATTACAGTTAGTTTCATAAATAGTAATAGTTTGTGGTTTAGGGTTAGAAAGGCCTTTAACCTTTCAAATAATTGTAGTTTTTTCATACATTTGTAATGTTAAGTTTTTGGACTAAGGTTTAATTCAAAAATTTAATTTGAGGGGACGGTGCCAGCCGTTCCCTTTTTTAATCAGGTATTATCTGTGCATAGGCATTATGGTTTTAGGTTTAGATAATTTAATTTTTCGATTTATTCTTTAGGTTTTATTATTTTGTCATACTTAATAAGCAATTGATGATCAACAGAAAGAATAATTGTGTTTTTTACTATCTTGAATTTAAGTGGCGCTGTTAATCTTAATGCCTGAAGTATCTGTTCAACCGTTTCATTTTCAATGGAACCGCTGAATTTATAGTCTTTTAACTGGTCATCTGCAAATACGATATGCATATTAAATCTTCTTTCAAGCTTGGATGCCAGAGAAGGTAATGGTTCTCCAAGAAAAATCCATCTCTCCTCTTTCCATGATGTATATAATTCCGTATTAACATCTGATGCAATTTTTATTTTGGACGGAACAGCTATATTTTTAACATTTTTATCCCCCTTCGGGTATTGACCATCAGCATTGTCAAGCTTCAAACTGTTGTCGTGTTTATAATAGACAATATTTTCATTTGGTTTTAAAATAATCGGTTCAGTACTTTTCTTTGCATGGATAGGAACTACATTTATTTTCCCCTCTTCCAGAGTTGCGGTAATAGTTTCTTCTTCGGGATAAGCTTTCACATTAAATTTAGTTCCCAACGCAGTTATCAAAATATCGCTGGTTTTGACTTCAAATGGGCAGGTTTTGTTTTCGGCAACCGAAAAATAGGCTTCTCCTTCCAGCTGAACCAGACGTTCTTTGAGATTAAAAGATTTATCGTAACTAATTTTACTTCCTGCATTAAGCCAAACAATCGTTTTATCAGGAAGTGTGACTTTACATTTGGCGCCTAAAGGAGCCACAATTTCTGTCAGTGAGATATTAGACAACGTAGGGTTTCGGGAAACAAACCAGTTATCCAGAGGTACCATAGAACCAACAAACATAAAAATCAACCACGAAGCGGCAATGGCAATATGTTTTCTATATTTAAAGAAGAAAATGCCAGACTTCAATCTATTACTATGTTTATTCCAGAACCTATCCCATGCTTTATATCTATCGGTATTTTCCTGTAAGGTTTTTTTACCTGAAGTAAGCCAAACCGTTCTTATTTTATTAAATATTTCCCGATGGTTATCGTTTTCATTCAACCAGTCGTATAAAACAGATAATTCTTCTTCCTGAATTTCATTTGTTAAATACTTAACAATCAGGTTTTTTAATTCAACTGAAATAGTTTTATTTTCCTTCATAAATAAACAACTTCTGATATAATAGACAAGATTTTTATTCGAAATGATGACACGGAAATCATTTTTTTTTTAAATTCCGTTCAATAATTTTTCAAGAGCCCTGTAGAGTTGGGTTCTTACAGTGTTTTCGGAAATATTGAGTATTTCGGCTATTTCCTTATTCGATTTATTTTCTTCCCGGCTTAACCGAAAAATTGTTTTACACTGATGTGGCAGCAAATCAATTAATTTAACTATTTTTTCTTCAATTTCTTTTGCCTCTAGGGCTTGAATAAGGGAATCATCAATCGGGAGTGTATTTTGAATTTTTGTCCAAACCGATTCGGAGCTTGATTGGTTTACATTATTTTTTAATGCACTTTTTTCAATAACAGCATTAACAGAACTATGATGAATGGCGGAAAAGAAATATTTTTTTACAGACCCTTTAATCACCAGTTTTTTCCTGTCGTTCCAGATTTTCAAAAATAAATCCTGCACCAGCTCTTCCGATCTGAAATGATCGCATGTGATTTTGTGTGCAAAACGGTATAGTCCCGGATACAATTCTTTGTAGAGTCGCTCAAAGGATTTTATATCACCTTTCCTAATATTTTCCCAATAATCTGTCAGATGCAAACTCATAGGATTTAGTAGCTTTACATGACATGTGCTTGGCAAAATTATTCAGAAAAGTCGATTATGCAACTGAATGAAGATATTTGTTATGGACTGGATACGTTTTAAAAGATCCACACATTAAACTTCCAATAGAATTTAAAATTATAAATTGAACTTGTATACCAATAGTTTGAAAAAAATTCCCGAATGATGTTGATTTCAAAAATATAGTGAATAATTTTATACATGTTTCTTAAATCTGGCAGGATTTTTGAATTGACAACCTCTAAAATTAAAATTATGAAAAATAGAAGTATTCTCATTCTGACAATTCTTTTGACCATTTCAATAAGTAGTGAAGCGCAGTTTCTTAAAGACTTGAAGAAAAAGGTACAATCCCCTTCCTCTAAAGGCCTGACTGAAGCAGATGCAGCACAGGGCATCAGAGAAGCTTTGATTAAAGGCACGAGTACTGGTGTAGAAACGGTTTCAAAATTAGACGGATACTTTAAAAATCCTGAAATAAAAATACCGTTCCCCCCTGAAGCTAAAGAAATAGAATCGAAACTTCGTTCCATAGGATTAGGTAAAAAATGCGATGATGTTGTATTGTCTGTAAACAGGGCAGCGGAAGATGCTGCGACAGAAGCGAAACCTATATTTATTGCAGCCATTAAGGGAATGACCATACGAGATGCAATCAATATTGTCAGAGGTGAACAGGATGCTGCTACACAATATCTCAAAAGGACTACCACGGAACAACTTACGATTAAATTCAAGCCCATTATCGAAAACAGCCTGGAAAAGGTTGATGCAACAAAATATTGGAGTGATGTAATAACATCATATAATAAAATACCTTTTGTAACGAAAATGAACCCGGATTTGGCTGCTTATGTTACTGAAAAAGCCATTGAAGGTCTTTTTGTAATGATTGCCAAAGAAGAGTTAAGAATCCGCAAAGATCCCGTTGCCCGGACCAGCGAAATTTTAAGAAAAGTATTTGGAGGTTAATAATTTTTCTTTTGTGTCGGTTTTTTTAAGTTTTTTTACCGATCTTGTATTTCATATAAAATGAATATGTTATTCTAACCCACAAAGCGACTAACCATGAAAAAAAACTTTTATTTCGTTTTAGCAACAGCTATTTTATTACTTTTTAACTGCGGAGGCGATGATGAAGATATTGATCCCATATACAGACAGTATATGAGAGATTTTGTTGAAGGACTTAGTACCTATGCAAAATCGAAAAAAAATAACTTTATTATCATACCGCAAAACGGTCAGGAATTGGTTTCCGAAAACGGAGAGGAAGACGGGTCTCCTGATCTTTCCTATTTGCAGGCCATTGATGGTGCGGGGAGGGAAGATCTTTTTTATGGTTATGATGATGATGATAAGTCGACACCAACAGATGAACGAGATTATATGATTTCTTATTTAACTATTTGCAGGAACAATAATGTTAAGGTTTTGGTCACTGATTACTGCTGGACGCACTCCAAAATGGATGATTCATATCTGCAAAACGAAAACCATGAATTTATTTCATTTGCTGCGCCCGACCGTGAGCTTAGAAAGATACCGGACTACCCTTCCCTACCCAATCATATGAATTTGGATAATATAACAAGTTTATCGAATGCTAAAAACTTTCTCTATCTGTTAAATCCGGAAGAATTTTTATATAAACAGGATTTTTTGAATGCACTGGCAGAAACAAATTACGATGTACTCATCATTGATTATTTTTTTGATGAGGAGGAATTTACAAACCAGGAAATCACAACTTTGAAACACAAAAAAAACGGAGGTACCCGGCTTGTCATTGCATATCTTAGTATTGGCGAAGCAGAAGACTACAGGTATTACTGGAATGAGGACTGGTATTCGAATCCCCCTTCATGGCTGAGGGGTGAAAATCCCGATTGGGAGGGAAACTACAAAGTTGAATACTGGGATGCAGGCTGGCAAAATATTATATATGGAAATTCAAACGCCTACCTGGATAAGATCATTGCCAAAGGTTTTGATGGCGCTTACCTGGATATCATTGATGCTTTTGAATATTTTGAATAGATTCCTTAACGCTTTCTAAAAGTTAAAAACGTTTGGAAAGTTATCATAATAGGCCTATTTTTCCATCTTCTGAATCTTGCTATAAACGACATTGATACATCGCGGAATCAATTTAAGTTCTATCGGCAAATATCCCGGCGTTTTGCCTTAGGTTTCCAAATGAATCATTGGATGAAAATCTTTATTAAATAAGTTAATTATATCTATCCGTATGCATTCAAATTTCTATTTTTGAGTAACTTCATCGTATGGAAAAATCAATAGCCAGGATAAAAATAACAAGCGTATTTTTTGCTTTAAGTATCCTATTAAGTGTGGTTTATGCCAATGCCCGTGCTAATCTTATAACTTACAGTCTGGACTCTTTCTCTTTTAAAGATAAATTTGATGTGCCTTTAAATTCCATGATTACTTCGGATCCTGCATCCATTACCGGACTAAGTAGTTCTGTTGATGTACAAATATTTTCCGGAGAATATTCTATTAACGGAGGTACATTTACAGATCAATCAGGTAGTCTCCATAATAATGATGAAATCAGGGTGAGGGTAAATTCTTCATCGGAATATGGTTCGGTAAATTCAACCCTATTGCAGGTGGGCAATAAACAATTCGACTTTAATGTGCGTACATTAGAAGATCCTGATTCCGGTTGGGCAAATCTGCCAATAATCCTGGCATCTATAACCCAACCTGTTTTTCCAGACAGAGATTTTAGTATTCTAAATTTTGGTGCGATTGGCGATGGGAATACTGATTGTACTGCAGCATTTTCTGCTGCAATAAAAGCTTGCAACGATTCCGGCGGAGGCAGGGTAATTGTTCCAAATGGAAAATTCCTTACGGGTCCTATTCATCTTTTAAGTAATGTAAACCTGCACCTTACCGATTCTGCCATTATAAATTTCAGCACCAATCCTGCGGACTTTCTCCCTGTGGTTTATACCCGGTTCGAAGGTACTGAATGTTACAATTACTCACCTTGCATATATGCATTCGAACAAGAAAATATTGCCATTACAGGTAAAGGTATTATTGATGCACAGGGATCTAATGATAACTGGTGGATCTGGAAAAACTTAGCTACATCGGATATTAATTCCCTTCTAAATATGGCAGAAAACAATGTTCCTGTTAATGAGAGGGTATTTGGTAGCGGCCATTATCTTCGGCCAAACATGATTCAGCCATATCGGTGTACAAATGTATTAATTGATAGTATAACCATCTTTAACAGCCCCATGTGGCATATTCATCCGGTATTATGCACCAATGTTACGGTGAGTAATGTAACAGTTAATGGACTGGGCCCAAATAACGACGGTTGCGATCCAGAATCTTGCACCAATGTATGGATTAATAACTGCTACTTTAATACCGGAGACGATTGTATTGCTATTAAATCAGGCCGTAACGCAGATGGCAGAAGGGTTAATAAAGCTACCTCCAACGTTATAATCCAGAACTGCAAAATGAAAGACGGTCATGGTGGAGTAGTTATTGGCAGTGAAATTACCGGTGGTGCAAACCACATTTTTGCTGAAAACTGTCTTATGGACAGCCCTAACCTGCAACGTGCCTTACGCATAAAAACCAACTCCATTCGAGGGGGATTGATTGAAAAAATATATTTGCGAAACATAACCGTTGGCCAGGTTTCGAATGAAGCTATTCGGGTTAATTTTACGTATGGAGAAGGCGATATTTCTACCTATGTTCCCATTGTACGCGATGTTGAAGTAAGAAATTTAACCTGTAACCAGGCAAATTATGCTGTACAATTTTTAGCCTACGATCGTTCCCCCGTTCAAAATTTCAGGTTGATTCATTGTACATTTGGTAATGTAAACCATACATTTGATTTGAATTATTATAAAAACTTTTGTCTGGATAGTGTCGTAGTGGACGGTTCTGAATATCATAAAATCTGGAATCCTGATGGGAACTCTAATCCATTTGTTACAAAGATATCATCAACGGTGCTGAACTCGAATTTCGACTTTGCAATAATACCAAACCCTGTAACTAACCATGCGGAGTTAATGGTGAACTTACCGGAAAAATCACCGCTTCAAATAAAACTACTGGATTTTACCGGAAGAGAAATCAGAGATCATTCTGTGAATAATCCTTTCGCTGGAACACAATCTATACCTCTCTCTTTTGAAAATATTAAGCCCGGCATCTATTTGATATTGGTTGAAAGTAATTATGGCAATAGTTGTAAAAAGGTGATTGTTAACTAAGGGACTTTCATTTAAAATATTTCGATGTTTCTCCCCTGGACATCTTTGATACTTTTGAATATGTTAAATAAACTACCATTAAACCTTCTTAACGTTCAGAACTTTTGGAAAGTTTTCATAAAAGGTCTATTTTCCTATGTTCTAAGTCTTTCTATAAACGACATTGATACTTCGCGGAATCAATTTAAATTCTATTGGAGAATGTCCCAGCGTTTCCCCGTCAGCTTCCACATGAATCAGGGGATCTGAATCGATAAGTATGTCTTTTCCTGTATAACCTTCAATCAGCGGATGTTCAAGAATCGTTCCGTTATAAAGCATTTTCAGACTGAGGATGACATTGCTCCTTCTTATTTTTTTTATGATGGTTACATCAAACAATCCATCATCTGACAATGCATTTGGGGTCTGCATCATTCCACCTCCGGAATATTTTCCTATTCCCAGACTAATTGTAAATATCTTCTCCGAAATCTTTTTTCCATCAATAACTACCTCTGTATTGGTATGCTTGTATGAAATAAGCGTAGTTAACAAATTCCAGAAATACAGCATTTTACCTTTTCGTCCTTTTTCCTTCTGCCTGTTAGTGCGACGCACCACCACAGCATCAAATCCAAGGCCGGCAATGTTAATAAAATATCTGTATTCCCTGTTGTTTCCGTGATAGTAATAAACTATGCCAGTATCCTGCAATTTTGAATTATTTTTACTTATCAGTTTTATTGCACCCTCATAATCAGTAGGAATGCCAAACATTTTGCCCCAGTCGTTCCCTGTTCCCACAGTTATCATTCCAACGGTGATTTCAGCGGTCGGACAAGATTCCTGCAGAAAGCAGCCGTTTATGACTTCATTCATGGTACCATCCCCACCTACCGCAATAATTCTTTGGTAGCCTGCTATAATGCCTTCTTTGGCAATATCAATAGCATGTTTTTTGTATTGCGTAAACCTGGTTTCGAAATCAATCTGATACATTGACAGAAGTTGTGAAATTTTATTCCAGTCTTTATTCCCTTTTCCTTGTCCGGCATTTGGATTTACGATGGCGAGCCATTTAAGGTTTTTTTTCAGATGATTCATCGGAAGTCAATTAGTAAATATCAGAGATAAATATCTGAATAATAATGTGAATAAAAAAATTGAAGTCTAATGGCCCTTTAATGTTGAAGCAAGAACAACCAGATTTCTATATCCCGGAGGAAATAAATATTATTTTTGCAGATATCAAAAAAATTAAAACGTGTGAAAAACAAAAATACCAAAGGAGGAATTGTGTACTCGACCAATCCTGATTTTACGTTTGATACAGGCAATGAGGAAGAACTAACTACTCCGGTTCCAAACCAACAGGATTTAAGGATAATGCTTGATAAAAAATCACGGGCTGGTAAAAAGGTTACCCTGATAACCGGATTTATTGGTAAGAATGAAGATATAAAAAGTTTGGGTAATTTGCTGAAAACAAAATGTGGTGTAGGCGGAACTGTTAAGGACGGAGAAATTCTTATCCAGGGCGATTTCAGGGATCGTATTCTAAACCTTTTGGTTGAAATGGGATACAAGGTGAAAAAAGCAGGGGGATGAAATTTACAGGTCAATGATAAGTATCAAAAACATACCCGGGAAATTTATTATTAAATATTCAATCGTTATACTTCTGATTGTCATTCTTTTTTTTCTACCATCGTCTGTTATATTTGATCCGAATCATTCCCTTTGTATTCATAAAAAAATCTTTGGATTTCAATGCCCGCTTTGTGGAATGACCAGAGCCGTTTATGAGCTGCTTCATTTCCATATCTCCGAATCACTGAAATTCAACATTGCTGTGATTTTCCTTCCGATATATGCAATCGCCGATTTCATTGGAGTGTATTCCGGAAATGTATCTATACAAAGGGCTAAAAGAATTATTTTGATTGGGTTCTTTGCTTCCTTGCTTATTCTTTATCTGGTAAGATTCAGCAGATATATTGGATGAGATTCCACCAGCACCACTAAATCTTATACTATGATTACGCGAAGCTGCCTCTGTTGATTCTAAATCAATCCCCTCCCCTTTAGTTCAAGGTATTTGTTTATAAGGTTCACTGTAAGATGCTGCGGTTTGGATATAATCGTCTGAATCCCATACCTGATCAGTTCTTTTGCCATGACCTTTTTCTCGTGTACGAATTTTTCTGCAATGGTGCTGACATATATATCTTCAAGATTTTCAACTTCCCTGGAAACCACATGACTAATTTCGGTATTTTCAAATATCACCAGCAAAACCATATGAAAACCTGCAATTTTTTTCAGAAAACTCATCTGCCTTTCGAGCGAAGAAAGTGATTCAAAATTTGAAAACAATATCAACAGACTTCTATGGGTTATTCTTCTTTTGATTGTTGCATACAACAATTCAAAATTTGATTCTGCAAAAACGGTTTTCTGATCATATAGCAATTCAAGGATTCGGTGCATCGTATTATTCTTACGTTCGGCAGGAAGGAAAAGATTTATGGAGGTATTGAAGCATAAAAGGCCGGCTTTGTCATATTTATCGATAACTGTATTTGAGATGATGAGAGAAGAATTAATTGCATAATCCAGTAGCGTCATTCCTTCGAAGGAGGATTGCATGTTCCGCCCCATATCTATAATACTGTATATTTGCTGGGAACGTTCATCCTGGTACTGGTTTACCATGAATTTGTTCTTTCGGGCGGTGGCTTTCCAGTTAATGGTTCGGTAATCATCTCCATATACATACTCGCGAATCTGGTCGAATTCCGAATGTTGTCCTATTCTTCGTATCCGGGTTATTCCAATCTCATTCAGTCGATCGGATATTGCAATCAATTGATACTGGCGCATTTTTAAAAATGAAGGATAAACTTTGACAGCGGAAGATGATAAATTACCGATAAATCTTCTGTAAAATAATCCAATAGGTGATGAAGCAAATGCATTTACTTTTCCGAATTCGTATACTCCTCTTTCAACGGGACGCAAGCTATATTTAATTTTTTTCTCACCGGTTGCTTTCAATTCAATTTTAATTTCAAAATCCCTGATTTGAAACCGGAAAGGAATTTCATCAATGATTATAATTTTTGAGTTGAAATGATAATTGTTTTTCAGATAGATATAAATATCATTCTCATCTCCGTTCGATAATCTTTCAGGCAATTCTCTTACGATTAATATTCTGCCGTTGGTAAAATAGAGAAGATAGATATCCATCATTACCAATAGTCCTGCGAATCCTAAAAGAAGTTTACCTGCTAAAAAAAGTATATCAGCGTAAAAGCCGGTAACAAATACCAGGACAATAACGGCGATAATCAGGTATAACCGGGAAGAAATATATAATGCTTTTAATCCTTTAAGCACAATGGTTTATTTTGGAATTTCAACGGTTTTTATAATATCGGTGATTATCTGATCTGTCGTTCCTCCTTCCAGTTCTTTTTCAGGCGTAAGATAAATCCGGTGGTTCAGAACCGGATACAGCACGAACTGTATATCTTCAGGAATCACAAAGTCCCTGCCATTGATGGCTGCATTGGCTTTGGAGGTTTTAAGCACATTCAGCGAAGCCCTCGGAGATGCCCCCAGGTAAAGCGAGGGATGATTCCGGGTACGGTAAACGATCTCGGCAATATATTTTACCAGGTTTTCATCAATATGAATTTCAAGAATTTGTTCCTGGTATTTTTTAATTTCTTCCGTACTAATTACAGGGCTTACAAGTGATGTCTCATCTTTGGTTACCCGATGATTCGCATTGAGCAAAATCTGATTTTCCTCTTCCGGGGTCGGATATGTAATTTTTATCTTAAACAAAAACCTGTCCAGTTGTGCCTCCGGTAACCGGTAGGTACCTTCATGCTCGATGGGATTTTGGGTAGCAAAAACCAGGAACGGTTCCTGCATTGGATACGTGGTTCCATCCACAGTAATCTGCCGTTCTTCCATTACTTCAAACAGGGCAGATTGTGTTTTTGCCGGCGCCCTGTTTATTTCATCGATAAGAATTATATTCGAAAAGAGAGGTCCCCTGTTAAATTCGAATTCAGCTTTCTGATTATTAAAAATGGTAGTTCCCAAAACATCCGAAGGCATTAAGTCAGGCGTAA
Source organism: uncultured Bacteroidales bacterium (assembly GCA_963781805.1). Lineage (GTDB taxonomy): Bacteria > Bacteroidota > Bacteroidia > Bacteroidales > UBA10428 > JAFGPL01. The sequence continues at coordinate 432,102 of CAWAHF010000004.1, read as the reverse complement.
ACTGTATTCTTGAAAATCCGGCCGATATAGATTTCGCCACAAGTTTTGCCGTCAGGGTTTTGGCAATTCCCGGCACCCCTTCTATCAGCACATGACCGTCAGAAAGAATTGCAATCATGAAAAGCTCTATCATTTTGTCCTGTCCTACAATTACTTTTTTGATTTCCTGTTTCAACAGGCTAACATTATTTTGCAACGGAAGCAGGTCAATTCTGCTTTTAAAAAGTTCATTATTTTCCATGGATATCCTATTTTAGTAACATGTATTATTAAATTCCTGAATCATTTGATGAAATTCAAACAGTTTGCCGGCAGAAATTTTCTGCTGCTGAAAAATATATTCCTGGTTTCGGTATATTTTTTCAATCAACGCCAAATCCACACCTGATTTTCGCGAAAGTTTTTCCAATTTTTCTTCACTGGTTTCATTCATATTCATAGCGAATCTGGATAAAACCGATTCATTGAAATAGATTATCTTCTTCATCGCCAAATCTCTGTGATCATTACTTCTCAGGTAAAGTCTGCCGATGGTATCAATAAAATCAAGCGCCATATTTCTGGGAGGTTTTATTACCGGAATTGCGCGCTGTACCCGTTTTCCTTCAAAAAGCATGTAAAGAAAAATTCCAAATAAAAGCAAAAAATAGGCAGCCTTTAACGATTTCTGGCTAAGAATAAACCTTACCGGAGTTTTTATTATATTCTTAACAGGTTTATAGTATTCGTCCCAGATGGTATATGTTTTTGGCAAGTACGACAACGCTGCGGAAGCATACTGATAATTGCTGTAAAGCAGATGGTAATTTGTAAAAACCGGTGGCAGACTGTGAAGATAAAATGCTCCCTGACCAAAATCAACCCTGATAAAATTGATGTTTTTTGCATCATCCTGTCCCAGGATCAGGGTATGGATAGTATCAAATCCCGAAAAGTAAAGTTCCGGGAAACTCCTCTTAAATTCATAGCCCTCCTTCCTTCTTAATCCGGGATTTACAAAATTCAATACCAACGCGTGCTCACTCAATAAACCGGAATCCGGCAGATCAAATTCTATGTTTGTATTCAACGTATCAAGCAGTTTTTGAGGAAATTGAAATGCAGCAATCAAGGCATTATTGCCATTACTGACAAATTCGAACAATTTGTCTAAATCAAGTTTACCCGGATTTAATGAGGAAGTGATACAAATTAAATTCTTTTTACCTTCCGGAAAATTATCCAGGTCTTCGTAAAAAGTCCGATCGTTATCCAGTACAAAATCCTCTCCGAAAAGGGCAGGCAATAAACTCTTACGTAACACCATGCATCCGTAAGGCATTTTATATGATTTGCCAAACGTATAATTCCACTTAACAGGCACCGGAGTATAGTGTTGTGCCATTACCAATAGCACAAACAAACCAATTAAAAGGATAATATTTATTCTTGTTTTCTTAGTCACTTAATTGCCCAAAAAGATTAGTAAAACAAACTGCCAGTGATTCAAACTTACCCCTGTCAGGTTGAAAATTGCCATACCATACATATTCGTATGTTGACACCGACTTGCCGAAATCCTCCACCAGATTTGTACCGAAAAGCTCGGTTTTATAGTCGTGATTGGTTTTCCCTTTTGCCATAACAATAAACTGCTTTTTATCCAACAGATGCAATAGTTTTATAAACATAAGGCGGGTAGCTATTCTGAAGTTTTGATTTCGTATCTCCAATTCAATCTGACCATCTATATCGATCACCGGTTCCATCATATCCACTTCGGTATATGGAATTTGTTCAAGATTTTCGTTTGAATAAAATATCCTGTAAAGTTTAGTTTTTGTAATCAGAATATACAGAAACAGAATAGCCAGTGCGAAGAATAAAATTTTAAACAGAAGTGGAATCGCCTTGAACAGGAAGGTGACTTTTTGTAACATCTTCCCTATACGCAGCCAAAGCTTAAGCCAGAAGCCCAACTCCTGGCCGATATTCGTATCTTCCCCATAGTTGAAATTCCGGTCAGCATAGTATTCATTAAATATCTCTTTGGATGGCAACCGTATTTCAATTTTTACCGAATCATATAACATATGTTGCTTCGGTATCGTCTTCGCTGATGCAAATATCCCCGAAAAGCTGCAAATCAATAAAAAACAAATTAATATGTTCTTTAGCAATTTATTCATTCCCACCAATTTGCTCAATTTTTTCCATGAGCGATGGTTTCTCCTTTTTTTCTACAAGACTGAAATACCAGAAGGATAAAATTAATTTGGGAATGATATACAATACATATGTCAGAACACTAGAAATAGATGTGACTACAATATACCCGGAGTTAAAAATATCCATAGAATTTATTGCTTTTTCCGGATCTGATATACTTTCCCTGATATTGGTCCAGAATGAACCGATTCCAATAATCATGGCTGGTATCTGAATAACCAGGGCCAATACATAAACCAGAAGTCCTGCAATAATCACAATTAGAAATGTCATCCACCAGTCCTGTTTTGTGAGTTCAAAACTTCTTGAAAATGCATCTGAGAATCCTTTCCCTTCAAAAATCAAGGCTACCAGAATAACACTTAAGGAAATCCCAAGGTAAATGCCAGGCAGAATACAAAACACAAATCCAATACCGATAATAAAACCGATCACAATATTGGCTCCCAACACCGGAAAAAAGTAGCTCTTCATTTTGTCCCATACATCTGCAACCACAAATTCATCCTTCCCTTTTTTTACATATAGTGCAATATAACTGTAAGTTGCTGTCACAAGCATGGTTTGTGCAATCAGATAACATAACATTATCAACAGGTAAAAAAGCATCATTGTGCCCAACGAACTAAAATTGCCATATGGAGCCGATTCCATGAGATTTTTAATATTGCTGATGTAGTTTGATTGAACAAGAATCATCAACAATGCAGAAAGTACAAGAAATGGTAGTACATACAATATTATCACATACCCGAATCTTTTGTATTCCTGTTTGATAAAATCAAAGGTGGCGCTGAATATTTCACCAAAGTCGCGCTCTTTTCTGAAATCAATCGAATTATTTTCCATTGTTATTTAAGTTTTAAGTTAAGTTTTCGCGGATAGACAAAGAAATATAATAAAATGAACAAAACAGATAGCAGAATAATAGAAAACCTTATGACATAAGGCGCATGTGTGTATCGGGTAACAAATCCCTCGAGAAATGCAGCAACAATAAATATAGGAACCAGTCCGAGGACTATTTTAACTCCTTTTGTGGCACCTCTTCTGAAAGATTCCAGGCGGGTATATGTACCCGGAAAAATAATGCTGTTGCCCATGACCATTCCGGCAGCTCCGGCAACAATTATCGAAAAAATCTCAAGGGTTCCGTGTATCCATATAGTGGCAACTGAATCAAGCAAATATCCTTTTTGTGCAATAAAGGTCTGAAAGGTACCTAACATAATCCCATTTCTTACCAGCATTAATCCCGAGCCTATTGAGCTGAAAACCCCGAGAACAAAGGTTACGAATGCAACATAAATATTATTCATACTGATACCCAGAAACATATCCGTTTGATTCATGCTCTTGTAAATTGCCAGCGGATCGCCTTTGCTCATATTTTCCAGGGTTTGATTTATATAGTCATCGCCCATGATAATACGTTCAAAACCTGAATCATACATGGTCGAGATAACACCAATCAATGTCGATATAATGAAAATTAGCAGTGCATACAAAATTTCTTTTCTGACACTATAAATCAGTGAAGGGTACTCCTTTACCCAGAAGGAAATAATTCTGTTTCGCTGTACCTGTTTGTTTCGGTAGATGATCTGGTAGGTTTTTTGAGCCAGGGTATTCAGATAAGCCGTCGTTTTTGAATTAGGAAAATAGGTCTGCGAATAGGAAAGATCGTCGGTAATTTCAATAAAAAGATCAGATATCTCATTGGGATTTGTAGCATAACCCTCTGCGAGCATTAGCTCAAATTTTTTCCATTTTTCTCCGTTTTTCTGCAAAAAAGAAATTTCCTTCATCGGATGAATACAACCATTTAATAAAGATGCCGTAAGATATAAAAGATTTTTTTATCTTAACGCACCAGAATATATAAAATGGAAAAAATAGGGATACAAACTTCTCAACATGTTATCATCGAGCAATCTGTAGCCAGCATTGGAGAAAGGATTGTTGCCCAACTGCTGGATTTTATTTTTTATTTTGGCTATGCGATCATTGTAATGTTTATCACATCCATTATTGGCAGGCCAACCGGAATTTATGTACTTTTTGTACTTCCGGTTCTGTTTTACCATCTGATTTGCGAATGGACCATGGAAGGACAAAGCTGGGGTAAAAAAATAACGGGGATTAAAGTGGTAAAAAGAGACGGAACACAACTTACCTTTATATCATGTTTATTGAGATGGATTTTCCGGTTAGTAGATATTCTTATTCTTTTTGGAGGAATTGCCACCCTGGTTATCATTATTAACGGAAAAGGACAACGCCTGGGTGACATGGCTGCTAATACAATGGTTATCAGGCTCAAAAAAAATAACTTAAAAGATACCTTGCTTACGGAACTTCCCGGTAATTATGAGGTTAAATTTCCTGAGGCATCCAACTTGAGCTCGTCCGATATTTATACCATAAAGGAAGTGCTGGATTATTGCAAAAAATATTATTTTATTGGCAGAGCTGCAGAAATGGCATTTGCAGCCAAATCATCGTTCGAGAAAAAACTGATGATAAAATCGGATTTGGTTCCCGGTATTTTTCTTGAGACACTGGTGAATGACTATAACGCACTGCACAGAATCTAGGCGATTCGCTTCCAAATTAAGTGGTTTATCCAATTTAACACCTTGAGCTTCTCAAAAGAAGCTGACATTCCTGCGAAAGCCCACCGTGACATTCCTGCGAAGGCAGGAATCTCTGTTCAATATTATCAATTACCTTGATAAAGCTATGAGCGGATTCTCTCTTTCGAAGAAATGTTATAAGATGGGAGTCAAAATATTCATAAGAAGGTTTTCTATAACATTCCGTGCCTGACACAGAATCTCTGTTAAAAAAAGATTCCTGCCTTCGCAGGAATGTAATGTACTTCTCTTGAAGAAATGTTAAATTCGTTAGAGCATTAAAAGAAATAAAAAGGAATAATCTGCTACTTCAGACTTTTATATGCAGCAATGATCTTATCCGTCATCTTTTCCGCTTCCGAATTGATATATTTTTTTTCGGGATGTTCATCAAACCACTGCAATGTTCTTTTGATACCTTGTTTAAACGGAATGGTTGCCTGATAGCCGGGTACAAAGGTTTTTATCTTGCTGTTGTCAAAAATAACGCTATAGGTTTTATCCCCAAGCAGATCACCAGTATGTGAATTAGCTATCTTACAAATAAAATCCGAAGGGATATGAATGATATTTGGTTTTACACCCAAAGTCTCTGCAATTGCTTCATGTATCTGGTTCCAGTTCAGCAATTCATCCGAGGTAATGTGAAAAGCATGCGCAATGGCCTGCTGATGGCCCAACAAACCGACAAATGCTTTCGCAAAATCTTCTGCATGTGTTAATACCCAAATAGATGTGCCATCTCCGTGCACAATTACCTTTTTGCCCTTTTTCAACCGATCTGCCAGATTATATTCATTTCCTGCATTCAAAGCCGAAGGTATCATGGTATCATAGGTATGTGATGGTCTTACTATGGTTACCGGAAAACTCGTCTCACGGTATGCTTTCATCAATATTTCTTCACAGGCAATTTTTTTACGGGAATACTCCCAGAAGGGATTTGCCAAGGGAGTTGATTCTGTGATTATTGGGTGGGTTAAAGGTTTCTGATATGCTGAGGCCGAACTAATAAATATGTACTGCTTAGTTTTACCCGAGAACAATTCAATATCCCTTAGGATGTCTTCTATTTCAAAGGCTATCCAATTTACCACAACATCCCAGGTTTCCTTTGCCAACTGCTGCGTGGTCATTATCGAATTGATATCTCCATGAATTGATTCTGTACCGTTAATGGATTTGTTATTGCCCCGGTTGAGAAGATACAGCTCCATTCCATTTTCAACAGCCAGTCGGCTGACAGAAGCGCTTATATTGCCTGTTCCTCCGATAAATAATATTTTCATTGGTTTCGGTTTTTATTGATATTTTATCATATGTAACGAACTAAACATAAATCATTTTCCGGGTCATCCAGCTAACTGCAATAAAATTCTGACCGGTAAAAAATCCGTTTTCAGGATATGCCGGAAAAAGCGTCATACTTGCATTGTCTTCAGCCTTTCCCAATCTGCCTGCAGTATGTTGAAGATGATCGGCTTTTATAAAGTTGAGTGACAAAATTTTACCAATTTTCTGAGCACCGCCGGTGATAATGGCTGTTTTTTTCTTCATAAAATGTATATTTGACCCGAATTACGATGGAATAAAATTACATAAACTATGAATATCAACCAACGAGGCTTTCGATATCTTGATATACTTACCGGCTTATTTGTTGCAGTGCTGTTAATTTCAAACATTGCATCCACCAAAATACTTATTCTTTGGAAATTTACTTTTGATGGAGGAACCATCCTGTTTCCTGTTAGTTATATTTTTGGAGATATCCTGACAGAGGTATACGGATATCAGAAATCCAGAAGAGTTATCTGGACGGGATTTTTCAGCGCTTTTTTGATGTCTGTGGTATTTTATATCGTTCAGAAATTGCCTCCTGCCGCTGACTGGCAATATCAAAAGGCTTTTGAGGAACTGCTTGGATTTGTTCCCCGCATTGTACTGGCAAGCTTAACAGCTTATTTTGCCGGAGAGTTTTCCAACTCATTTATCTTATCGAGGATGAAAATTGTTACCAAAGGTAAATTTTTATGGATGCGCACTATTGGCTCCACGCTGGTAGGAGAAGGACTGGATACCATGATTTTCTGCTTTGTTGCTTTTTATGATGTGTTACCGATGAAATTGCTGTGGGCGGTAGTAATATCCAACTATATTTTCAAATGTGGTGTAGAAATCGTATGCACGCCTTTAACATACATTATCGTTGGATTTCTGAAAAGAAAAGAACATGAGGATCATTACGACAGGGGAATTAATTATAATCCATTTATTTTCCAATAGATTTTGATTCCTATTGGTATCCCGCAGATTTCGCAGATATTGGAATTCAGAGTTTAATTCTTAGCGTCATTACGGCTTTGCGTGACAAGGTTTTGATCTTAAAGAACAATACCACAGAGTCTCACAGAGAAGGCAGGGAGAATCACAGAGAAAATCATCACAACAATCACTTCCCAAATCTTAATTCGTTGATCGATGTTCGATATTCTTCTTGTTCACAACAAGTTGAAAATAATCCCATTGAACCGAACTCCGGGTTAAAATATTTTGTAATTTCTGCTCATTAGTTGTAGTGATATTAAACCTGACGAAGACAAAAAAATTCACTGGTTAACTTTTTGCAACTATTACTGTTTCTAATTGTATTATACCTAATTCGGGATTTGTTTAATAACCTGATTTTTTGCTAAATTGAATATGTAATTGATTTAATAAACTAATATTTACCATTATGAAAAAATTTTCTCTTCCTGTTTTTTTGATTTTAATAACTAATTTTTCTGTTTTGGCACAAATGAATGGAACCTATACCGTTTGTAATGATGTTTCCTGCGATTTTAAAACAATTACAGGAGCAATCGATACATTAACCTTTAATACCATAAACGGTCCTGTAACACTGCTTCTTAATGATACTTCTTATAACGAACAGGTGATCATTCCTTTCATTGAAGGATCGAATGAAATAAATACGTTAACTATTAAGTCCGGAAACACGCTACCGGGAGACGGCATGGCTCATATCAGATATAATGCTTCCTCATTTAATGATAATTTTGTATTATCTTTTGATAGTACACAAAATATTATCATTGATCAAATTATTATCGAAGCAATCAATCTCGATTTTTCTACATGTCTGTCCATTAGCAATGGATCAAAGAATATACACATTCGTTCGTCCAAACTAATTTCTGATAGCCTTGGCTATACAAGTGTAATTAATGATACCTATTCAGATAGCCTGATCATTTCAGATTCAAAAATCGTTAATGGTAATACCGGTATAACCTTTATAGGAGGAGGAGGATACCATATTAATCATACCTATCTGAACAACAATGAATTTATAAATAATAAATCTTACGGAATAGAAACAGGTCAGTCCAAGTTTTTTTCAGTATCAGGAAATTCATTTAACTCTCCTGTAACTGATGCAGGTTATACAGGAATAAAATTTAATAATGTTATAAGCTACCAAATTTCAAATAACTTTTTATATCTGTCAAGCGGAACAGGAATGGAATTAAATTATTCCGGATCGGATACCTCTGTAATTAGTAATAATATTATACATATATCCGGTTACAACAATGCAACTAACGATAAAGGAATTTCAATTTCAAATGGAAATCTTCAATACTTTTATTACAATAATGTTGTTATCGGCTCACAGTCTTCAACGGCTTCCACTGCATTAACTTTTCCGGATGCAGGCGGTTTTGGTTCTTCAAATTTTATTCAAAACAATAACCTGGTTAATTTTTCGGGGGGATATGGAATATCAGTACTTGATGCCGACCCCGCATTAATTTCTGTTTGCAACAACAATAATCTTTATAGTTCAGGTACACCCTTAGCAAATTATCACGGATCAAATCTGGCAAATTTAATTGACTGGAAATCAGGAACAAATTTTGGGGTTAATTCCATTAGCGTTGATCTAGTGTTTTCTGATACCTCTTACACAATGAATTGTGCACCTGAGCTAGATGGCGCCGGTGCTCCGGTCTTTATTGAAAACGATCTGGAGGGTTATCCCAGAGATATTTTAACGCCTGATATTGGCGTTGTTGAAAGAAATTTATCAGGCTGGCAACTGGAAAAAGATACTGCGACGATTTGTCAGGGTGAAACTCTCACAATTGATGCCGGAATTGTTTACTATGGCGCTTACGACTGGTCGAACGACAGTATGGAGCAAAGCATTGAAGTTTCTGATGAGGGATGGTACAGTGTTCTGGTATCGGACCAATGTTTGTCGAAAATTGATTCAACCTATCTCCTTCTACAATCCTGTACAACTGATAATTCGGATATTGGCCTTACTAATTCAGGTATTGAAATCTCACCCAACCCGGTATGTAATGAATTAAACATAAGCTTAAATAAGGTGATTGATGATGCCGATATTTTAATTATTTCTCTGGAAGGAAAAACCGTATACCATGGAAGATTTGCGGCGCAAGATCATTTTAATCTTGATCTCGGTACCGTGAAGAGCGGAATTTATATTCTGAAAATCAATTCAAAAGATAACCATTATCAGACAAAGTTTATAAAACAGAAATAAGGTATTTAGATTCTTTATTTTCTATTTTTTAGCTCATGAAAATGAAAAATAAGACTGGATTTTAGAACAGAATTTGATAAAATGATGGGTAAACGTACTAAGCTTACCAGCAACTAGTGTCATGTCAATCGTATTATGTCATATAGTCACCCTGAACTCCCGCCTGGCTGGCCTCGGCGGACAGGTGATTCAGGGTCTTTGGAAGATTAAAGAGATTAGCTGAGCTGAGCCTTTCAGGGTTCCGAATCACCTGCCCGCCGCATATAGCTTTGGGAGGCGGGAGTTCGGAATGACTTAACCGTTTTTAATACTTGACATGACACTAGTGATAAGCTGCAGAAAGTGGTAGATTTGAAATGTGAAGTAGTTCCAAAGATTACTTCACCGGCTACCTGCCAGAAAATGTTTGAGGTTTTTGCACCGCCTTCTGAAGTTATATTTACTGCAGCACTCATGTTATAATCTTAAATAACTATGCCAGAGTGTCTCGCAAAGAAGTCACGGTGAACCGCTGAGAGAAAAGCACTTCAAGACTCTCTTCCCTTCACCACTGAATATTCGGTTGGATATTCGGTTGGATATTCGATATTCAATTCGTCCTGTTCACAATAAGTTGAAAATAATCCCATTGAACCGAACTCCGGGTAAAAAATATTTTGTAATTTGCTTTATATTTTTAGTCACAGCACTATTATCCTTTGAAGGTAAACCTAGCTCTATTTAAATTTAACAAAATGAAAAAGATCATAATTATATTTTCTGGTTGGTTCATAGTAACCTTACCTTTTTGTATTAACGCACAACAAAACATCTATTCCAAAGTAATTTACGATGAAGCAAAATCGGGAATCCAGGCAAAAGCCATTAAATCCACTAATGACAGCGGTTATGTTATTGTTGGAACTGCCTTGAATTTGGCATTTAAGAAAGGACTTGTTATTAAAATAGATAAATCCGGGAATATAAAATGGAACCGGACATTTTCTCTGAATGAACCAAATACTCTTAAGGATTTAATAATTAATGACATAACAGAATGTAACGATTCCGGTTTTGTATTTGTAGGATCATTAGCAAATCAATATGCAGGAGGGTTTGATGCACTGTGTGCAAAAATAAGTTCTAACGGTGATACCCTATGGATAAAAAAAATCATGGCAACCGGGGTAAATAATACCTATGCACTTTCAGTTCAACAAACAATAGATTCCGGATATGTCCTATCCGGATATGTATCTCTTCAGGAAAAACCCACTAACCGGATTTTTGTAGCAAAACTTGATCAGGCTGGCAACCTTCAGTGGGCAAATCAATTTTCAGGAGACGATTATGATAATTATTGTAAAACTGTGAAACAAACTCCTGACAGTGGATATTTGGTCGGTGGCTATATGGCAGATTATCCACCATATTATTCGTATGCATTCCTTATTAAATTATTACCGGATGGAACAATATCCTGGTCAAAAAAGTACGATCTTGTTTTTGATCCTTCCGGAGGAGGTAATGATGTTATTATAACAAAAAGCGGTATTATATATTACATGTACAGATCAATTATGAAAACTGACTTTTCGGGCAATATTCTGTGGAGTAAGCAATTTTATTTAAGGGGTGTATATTACGATAAATACAATCCTGTTCCAAAACTTCATTATACTTCTGACGGAGATTTTATATTCATTTCTAATTCTGATGAGTTTTATAGCATGGAAAGTACGATGACTAAAATAGATTCATTGGGGAATATCAAATGGATAAACAATTTAGGTTTGATTGGCATTGATGTAGCTGTATCATCTGACAAAGGTTTTCTGGCAACAGGCAATGGCCCGATTCAACTACCTAAATCAACCCAGGTTGGCATAGGTTCCCCGCATATTGGTATATATAAAATGGATTCCCTTGGTAACACAGAATCATGTGCTTATAAGGATTACGATTCTTCAAGGAGTGCTACAATATTCAGCTCCACGGAAATATTTGTTCCCAGGTCTGGAGCAGAAGAAGAACGAATCCAATTAAATGTAGATTCAATTCAACTTATTGCATCTAACGAATGTGTAGGTGCAGGTGGAGCCGCCATAAAGGAAACAGAGCAGGCTGATTATGTAAAAATATATCCCAATCCAACTGACGGTCATTTTAAGGTTCAGTTTAATGTACCACAAAATCATAAGATACAACTTGAACTATATGATAATACAGGCCGAAGACTTATCATTAAGGAATTAAATACCGGAGAAAATAATATGCAAATTAATTGCACAGACCTGGAAAACGGTGTTTACTTATGTAAATTACTTTCAGACGGGAAACTCTCATGGACAGATAAAGTGATTATTTTGAAATAAATATGGAAGTTAATATAAAAAAGACAGATGAAAAGGATTTTTTCGAAACCGAGTACCTGACAAGAGAAGCTCTTTGGAATGTTTATAAACCCGGATGCGATGAGCATCTTGTACTAAACAAAATCAGAAAAAGTAAAAGTTATATTCCAGAACTTGATCTCGTTGCTGTTTATGAACATCAAATCATAGGGCATGTTATATCGACAAAAGCCAGGGTTATCGATTCCATGAATATTGAACATGAAGTATTATGTGTAGGGCCAATTTCTGTGTTGCCTGCATTACAGAATAAAGGAGTGGGAACCAAACTAATCAATTATTCAATATCAGAGGCTCGAAACTTAGGATATGTAGCAATGATTCTTTTTGGAAATCCTGATTATTATCATCGGTTTGGATTTAGAAATGCAAAAGAATATAAAATAACCACAAAGGATCTCCAGAACTTTGAACCATTTATGGTGTTGGAACTTCTAGTAAATGGCTTGAATAAAGTAAATGGCAGATATTTTGAAGACAATGCATTTATTACAAATCAGGAAGAATTAATTGAATTTGAAAAGAAGTTTCCTTACAAACAAAAACTTAAGACTAAAACTCAGCTCGAATAAAACATTAACTATCTGTACTATAGTTTATATTGAAATTATAAAAATTGGAGCTTCAACGATTTTCCAGTTAATGAATGTCGAAGTAACGAACTTTAAAGCATTAAAAATCTTTTTAACTGTTTTATCTACAGCACATTCAGAAATATAAGCAATAAAAACCACAAAATAATTTATAATGGAAAATACTGAAAATCAAAATGGAAAGATTTCTCTGAAACAATCAGCAGTGATTGCCGGAGTTGGATTATTATTAATGGCGGTACTTGGACCCGTTGCAAATTTTAAAATTATTCAGGGACTTATAGACCCTGGCGATGTGGTAAAGACAGTCAGTAATATTGTTGCATCTGAGGGACTGTTCCGTCTTGGAATAGTTTTGTTTTTGATTGTCGCATTGCTTGACATAATCGTAGCATGGGCCCTGTATATTTTCCTTATTCCGATAAACAAACAACTTTCCTTGCTTACAGCCTGGTTAAGAATCATATATGCGACCGTCTTATTAGTTGTGCTCACGAACTTAATTCATGTATTGATCTTTTTGGGAGGACACGAATATCTGAATATTTTCTCATCAGAACAGCTAAACGGCCAGGTAATGTTATCCCTCGCTTTTTTCAACCGGGGTTGGGAATTCGGGTTGATAATCTTTGGATTTCATCTGTTATTGCTCGGATATTTATTATCTAAGGCCGGATACATGCGTAAAATTCTGGGAATTCTGGTAATAATTGCATCCCTGGGATATATCGTTGATGGTTTAGGTAAACTGATATCAGCAAATTATCATTTAACGATTAGCATGTATACATTTATCGGTGAGGTGGTACTTATGGTATGGTTGCTAATTAGGGGCATACAGCTTAAGGAGAGGGGTTAGGAATAATTCCTGACTCGCTTTTTGTTTGTATTTATTCCGGAAGATAGGTTATGAACTGTTTTTTTGATTCCCGCAGACCTGTTGAAAATAATTCTCCGGATTCAATTTCTACCTGAAAAATATTTTGTATTTTTCTTACAAAATAAGGAATTATTATAAGACATGTGTTTTTTAAACAAGTGATTTAAAGTGATAAACCGAAAAAAGATAGTATTCCTTGGAGCCAGTATTACCCAGGGCAGGATAAGTGTCAGTTATGTCAACATGTTAAAAACCAGGCTTGGTACAGAACGTTACAAATTCATTAATCAGGGTATGGCCGGGTACGAATCATTCAACGTACTGAAGAAATTACCGAAAACGATTAAGACCATGCCCGATTATGTAATTCTGCTCGTAGGAACGAATGATGTTTTATCCTCTCTGGATCCAAAACTGGCAAAGCTTTCCAGAAAATTGAAACATATTCCCCACGAGCCCAGGCTGGATAATTACAGCGATAACATGATCTCAATTATAAAGTCATTGAAGCAGGAAACGCATGCAAGAATTGCAATTGCATCTTTACCGGTTCTGGGTGAAAATCTGGATTCGGTTGAGAATAAGACCATCACAGAATATAATAATGCATTAAAGCAAATTGCTGAAAATGAAAATGTGGGTTACCTTCCTGTGCATGAAAAGCAAAAAAATTTTCTGATAAATAAAACTGAAGGAAAAGGGAAAGATTGTACCCATAGCACAAATCTGGCCTTTAAAACACTGTTCCTGCACTATTTGATGTTCAAAAGTTTAGATGCTATTTCCCGAAAAAACGGATTTTTCTTACTTACTGACGGAATACACATGAACTCATTAGGTGCAAATATTATTGCTGATGAGATAGAGGATTTAATTCGCAGTTGATTGAGGACAAATAATTACTCTCCATCTTAAAAAGATTTTTTTTGCTGGACAAATAAGTTATTTGAATTGATAGTTATAACAAGACATACCTGTAACAGATTCATGCATTTCAAGATTATGATCAGTTTCAAATAACATTGTATGAATAAAATGACGGTTAACCTGAAAAACTGTACTATGTTAAATTTCAACTTTATATACATAATTAATGGTTGATTGATATAACAAAACTGTTTACCATGAAAAAACTTGAAAAAATCATCTGGATCATTTTCATCATCGGAATAATTTTAAAATTATTATTAGTTCCCGGAGCTTCACTGCTTGTGGTTTTTCCAATTCTGATCCTATCTTTTATTTATTTCTATTTGGGAGTTTGTTTATTTAATTAAATCCCGGTAAAGGGCATATTTAAAAAGAATTCATACAAAGACATTCCCGGATTAAAGATTTTTCCGGCAATGGGTTTGGGTTTTGGCTTATCCATGTCCTGCATTGGTATCCTGTTTAAATTTCAACATTGGTTCAGTTCAAAACTTTATCTTCAAACAGGAGCCTTTATTATTTTGATGATAACAGTCGTGGCTATATTGAGAATAAGTAAGATTAAAGGATTCTTTTTTAATGGAATTATCAGGAGAGCATTACTAATCGGAGGATTTGGACTTCTCATGCTTTTTGTATCTGATCTTGCAATGGTAAAAATTCAATATCGTAATCATCCTGCATATATCAATGCATATCAGGATTATGAAAATGATCCGAATAATCCGGTGCATAAATATTACCTGCAAAAAGAACGCGACAGGATTAGCTTGCCTCCGGAAGTGTTCATGCATAAATACCGTGAGGAAAAATAAATTGTTAAGGTGAGATGGGAGTCCGGATTTGAGATGAATGCTGGTTTCCAGCAGACCTGTCTGCTTTTGGCAAATGACCTTGACAACCGCGGAAGAATCGAAATATCTGTCCTGAATAATGAAATAACTCGGTGTCTCTGTGCATTCCAGGTGTTCTAAGTGGTTAATTAAGAATTTCCCCCTCTCTTTCCGCAATTTTGAGCGATACGGTAACGTGTGTCTTGACTCGATTTTATAAGACAAAAATTCTCATTTTGCGCCTTTGCATGAATAGAATTAAGTTCAGCTTTCGCTATTGGAGGTTAGATATTCAGAATTTGAGCTGTCATTGTTCACAACACGTTGAAAATAATCTATTTAAATCGATCGCCGGGTAGAAAATATTTTGTAATTTGCCGGTAATTTAAGAACAACACAATGTTTGAGTGGAGATGAAACAACCGGGCATGAATTAAAATACAAGTGAATTTATATAACACTATATCAGATATAAACGCAATTTTCGTTTTTGTCCTGTTCCGAGATCAAAACGACAATTGTGTTTATTGGGTTCTGCCGGCAATTTTGGGAGATTGCGATGATGCAATGATAAATTAAGATAAATGAATTCAATTAATATAATATGGGCTTTGCCGATCTTTTTCAGTTTACATGAGATCGAAGAATGGAATATATTGGATTGGTTAAAATAGATATTTTAATTTAGATAGGTTAACGGAAAGTATTCATCTATTAGAAGAAGAAAATCCTGCATTTACAACAATCCCCGATATACGTTGGAATTCGGGATTTGGTTCAAAATAAGGTTTCCATCGTCTGGTTGAAAAGTTTACAGGGCAGCGCCCAACCCAATTCATAAAGAATTTTTCTCAAAAAAATTAATCCTGAAACACGTTTCTGAACTTTTTAATGAAATACGGAAGGTATTTTTGCCGGCAAACAAACTTTATAAATTCTTAAAATAAAATAACATGCAAAAAATTATCCTGATTAAAATTTTCACCTGTATTTTATTATTCAAAATCAGTATTTTATCGTTATCCGGTAAGAATAGCAATTTTAATGTCCCGGATTCATTAATTCATCTGTGTTCCGATACGACCTTGTACATTGATTCGAACATGATTATCATGCCCATCTGGACGGATGGAATACCCAATGATATTTTAAAACATCCGGATAAGGAAACGATAAATAATACATTGAGTAATGTGAATGAATATAATCAAAACAGGACTGTGACCAATGTAAGCAAACCGGGTATGATTATTTTCCCTGCTGCAAAAAGTTCAAATCCCAACCCTGCAGTCCTCATATTTCCGGGTGGCCGTTTGGTACAGGTCGGAGTTGATCGGGAGGGAATAAACATTGCTAGAAAACTGATCGAAAAAGGCATTACTGCCATTTATGTAAAATACAGGACGGGTATTGATTTGCAAAACTACGATGAAATAGAAGCAATCCTATCAGACGGACGCAGGGCGGTATCTGTTATTCGAAGTAAAGCCGGTGAACTGAATATTGATCCTGATAAAATAGGGGTTTTGGGTTGTTCTGCAGGAGGGGTTATCATATCAAACCTGGCAATTCACGGGGATAATTTACCAAAATTAAAAAATGACCCAATCGACAACTTTAGTTGTCGTCCAAATTTTACCTGTAACCTGTATCCGATATTAATTACCTCTATTTTTTCATCGATTAATTCCGCTACCCCTCCAGCCCTTTTTATTCACGGGACGAATGACCAGTCAGCCCCCATGTCGAATAGCACTGGATATTTGGATGCTTTGCAACCCTTTCAGAATAAAAGTAAATTAATAACTTTCAATGCGGGACATGGATTTGGTTACTATTATTCCATGACAGGGCCCGTATCGCAATGGATATCGTTATTTACAAACTGGCTTACAGATATCGGTGTACTGGATATATCGAAATATGAGGTACTTTTAGACCAACCTAAAAGCCTGGTATTTGATGAAATACATAACCAATATTTTGTTTGCAATTATGGGAACCATCAGATTTTAAAATTAGATTCTATTGGAATATTACACTCTTTCATCGACAGCGGGTTAATTGAACCGACAGGATTGCTGAAAATCGGGGATACCCTGTTTGCCGTCAATAAAAATTACGTATCCATCATTTCAATTATCGAAAACAAAATATTGTCTGAAATCACAATCCCAACCTCATCTAAATTAGAAAGTATTATTACGGACGGTAAAGACAACCTTTACATTAGCGATACGGAAAAGAATATACTATTTAAATTAAACCTGACGAGTAAGGAGGTTACAGAATTTTTAAGTGATGGAATTACTCCGGGAGTCCTTTTCTATAATAAAAACCACCATAGCATTATTATCGGAAATTCAGGGGAGGATGCCTTAATACAGGAATACTTCATTGAAAATTCCGAACTTGTTTCTTATCCGAACACAACATTAATTCAACCGCATGGGTTCGCATCTGATAACTGTGGGAATATTGTTATTTCATCGTGGTACACGAACTCAATATATATTTTTGATGAAAATTTCAGCCAGCCGCCCACAAGATTATTTCAAACGCTACCGGGACCTGCACAAATTAATTTAAGCCAGGATAATCTGTTGGCTGTTCCGAACCAAAACGATAATACCATTGATTTCTTTCATATAAATAACGGTTGCGGATCCATACCAAATCTTCTGGAACCTCTGGATGAAATTTCCTTGAATGCTGAACTTGTTTCTTTTGATTGGGAAGACGTATCCGGAAGAACCTGTTTTGAGCTTGAAATAAGTACCGACAGTATGTTCCTTAATAGTGTAACCAGGTACAAAGTTTATAAATCGGATACCACCCTTAAAGTAAAACCGGCAGTGGATTACTTCTGGAGAGTAAGGACCGTTGGGGGCCAAGGTAAAGATATTTTCAGCGATTTCTGGCATTTTCTAACGGGAGTGACAAATATACATACCTACAAGATTTCGCCGGATTATTATCCAAACCCGACAAGCGGTATCATCTACTTTAGTGAAAGCATCTCAAATATTGATGTTTACAATCTGATAGGTGAAAAGGTGATAAGAATAAATTCCGCTGGACAACACCAAATTGACCTGTCAGGACTACCTAAAGGAATGTATATCCTTGACTATACCACTATAGACGGTATAAATAAAAGTGAAAAACTTGTAATTAAATAATTAACAATAAGAAATTAATATGCTGTTGCCAGTAAAACAGGTTGGTAAAATTCAGGCGTAGCCGGTTCACCGGGCAATAATCCCGGAAGTAAAACAATGCATCAGGTTTTAATGCCATGCCTGCAGGATTACGATTGTATAGTAACGGGGCATTTGCCTATATAAATGAGAGCGCCAGTTTTGCGAATTCTTCAGGCTATTATATTTGTTTATCATATACTTCAAGCGTTTTCGATTTTGTAACCATAACCGGTATAAATACGGCATATGGTGCATCCATAAGGTGTTTAAGAGATTAACCGTTGTGAAAGACAAGGAACCACAACAACTTTTAATGTTATAAAATTTAACTATTGGATTCTGCTCAGGCTTACTCTGGTAGTTACATCTTAGCTATACTGAATCTTCCGCATCCTGATATGCTTTGGAGTAACTTCAAGATATTCATCTTCCTTGATATATTCCATGGCTTCTTCGAGTGAGAATTCCAGCTTGGGAGCAATTTTTATGCTTTCATCCGAGCCGGAAGCCCGCATATTGGTGAGTTTCTTGTTTTTGGTCACATTTACGCTCAGGTCGCTTTCCCGGGTATATTCACCAATCACCTGACCTTTATATACATTTTCTCCCGGATTGATAAAAAATCTTCCCCGGTCCTGCAATTTATCTATAGCATAAGCGGAAGCTATACCCGTTTCAAGGGATACCAACGAACCTTTTAATCTGGTGGCAATATCGCCTTTATAGGGTTCATACGATTTAAACCTGTGATTCATTGTGGCCTTGCCCGATGTGGATGTAAGAATATTATTACGGAGCCCGATAAGTCCACGTGAGGGAATTTCAAATTCCAGGTGCAGTAAATCCCCCTTCGGTTCCATTACTTTCAGTTCGCCTCTGCGACTGCTTACCTGCTCAATCACTTTGCCTGAATATATATCAGGAACATCTATAACCAATATTTCAACGGGTTCACGTTTTACCCCATCTATACTCTTATAAATTACATTCGGTTTTCCCACCTGTAGTTCATATCCTTCACGCCTCATGGTTTCAATAAGAATCGACAAGTGCAAAACTCCCCTTCCGAAAACAGTGAATCTGTCCTCCGATCCGGCTTCCTCAACACGCAATGCCAGATTCTTTTCTGTTTCCTTAAAAAGTCTTTCCCGCAGATGTCTTGAGGTTACAAATTTACCGTCCAATCCATAAAAAGGTGAATTGTTTATCGTAAACAGCATGCTCATGGTAGGCTCATCCACTTCAATGCGTGTTAAAGCTTCAGGATAATTCAAATCGGCAATAGTATCGCCTATTTCGAAGTCTTCAATGCCATTTACCGCACAAAGATCACCACTTCTAACGGTGGTCACTTTCTGTTTACCCAACCCGTCAAACAAATGCAATTCACGGATTCTGACAATCTTATTCTGACCATTTTTTTTGCATAACATGTAATCCTTACCGGCGTCAAGATCTCCCCGGTAAACTCTTCCAATGGCAATCCTTCCCACAAAACTTGAATAATCAAGCGAAGCAATCTGCATCTGAACAGATCCATGCATGTATGGAGCTTCCGGTATCGATTTCAATATAATATCAAGCAAAGGTTGAATATTGTTCGTTGGTTTTTTCCAGTCGTTGCTCATCCAACCCAGTTTTGAAGAACCAAAAAGCGTCTCGAAATTTAATTGATCTTCAGTTGCATTCAGATTGTACATTAATTCGAAAACCTCCTCGTGCACAATATCGGGTTTGCAATTTTCTTTATCGATTTTATTAATAACCACAATTGGTTTCAATCCAAGGTTTATTGCCTTGCCAAGCACAAACCTTGTTTGGGGCATAGGTCCTTCAAATGCATCCACAAGCAAAAGTACTCCATCGGCCATTCGTAAAACCCGTTCCACTTCACCTCCAAAATCGGCATGTCCGGGCGTATCGATGATATTTATCTTGACATCCTTATATTTAACAGATACATTTTTTGAAAGGATAGTAATTCCCCTTTCCCGCTCCAAATCGTTGCTGTCCAATATAAGATTACCGGTTTCCTTTCTGGAATCAAGCGTTTTACATTCCTGTATAATTCTGTCGACGAGGGTAGTCTTACCATGGTCAACATGGGCAATTATTGCTATATTTCTGATTGACTGCATTTTATTAACTCCAATGAGATTTTGAATCGGCAAAGATACAATTGTTTTAGGAATTATAATATGGTTTTTCACATCCCTGTGTTATTTTGAACAATTGTTTTATATTTGAAGCCGATTCAGGAGTAAACATAAGTTTTTATGGGACGAAAAATGCTTTTCATTGTATATCAACCTTACAAATGGTTAATCTTTGTACCGTTTCTAATTATCAATACCCTGGTTTTTGGAGTTGTTGCCGTGATTGTTTCCAGTCTGATAAATCAGCGGATTGGCAGCTATTTTGGCGGAGTAATATGGTCACGGTTGAATGCATTCTTCACACCTATGTTTGTCAGGGTTTCGGGAAAAGAAAATATTTTTCCGGATACTTCTTATGTTGTAATTCCCAATCATCAGAGTTATTTTGATATTTTCCTCATTTATGGCTGGCTCGGACTGGATATCAAATGGGTGATGAAGAAAGAACTGGAGAAAATCCCGGGAATAGGTTTTGGCAGCAAAAAAGTGGGACATATTTTTATTGATCGATCCAATTCCAGGGCTGCTTTAGAAAGCATGATCGAAGCCAGGAAAAAACTCGTTAACGGTACGTCGGTAGTTATCTTTCCAGAAGGAACCCGAAGCCGAACAGACCAGATGCTTTCCTTTAAACGGGGCGCTTTTAAGCTTGCCCTGGACTTTAATCTTCCGATACTTCCCGTTACGGTGGTGAATACCCGTAAAATTCTTCCAACCAATTCAGTAAACCTGATGCCGGGTAAGGTAAAATTGATCATCCATCCTCCTATAAGCCTTGAAGGGTATAACGAAAGCAACATGCCCGATCTGATGCAAAAGGTTAGGACAATCATCGAGAGCGCTTTGCCAAAATAGTTCTTGCGTATCTTCAGCTCTTCCTAAAGGTTAAATATTTGTTAAATACTGTCTTTCAGAGTTTTTTAATAAACCAACCGTAATATAATATGTTATAAGAATTGGATTCCTGCCTGCCCGACTGATGTCAGTCAGACGGGCTTTCGCAGGGATGTTCTCCCATATAAGAAGATTAGAGGTACAAACATTAGCGATAATAAAAAAAAACTTAAACGAATGAAAAGCAAAAAAGCAATTTTAATAGTTATACTCTTAATTGGCATTTTTAAGGAAGCTCATAATCAGTCATATAGCAGGTTTGGAGTGGATACTTCGGGCGGAGTCATTCCCACAGGATTATCCGTTAATGATATAGCTCCAGATTTTACTGCTGATAATCAGAACGATAAACAGGTTCATTTGTATGATTTATTGAAGAAACAAAAGGTGGTTTTGTTCTTCTACAGGGGAAACTGGTGCCCGTTTTGCAATACCTATCTCCAAAATATGCAGGATTCGTTAAAATATATATTAGATAAAGATGCAGTTGTTATTGCTGTAAGCCCTGAAAATTCAGAAAATATCGATAAGACTATTACAAAAGATAAGATTGCTTTTCAAATCATCCATGATCCGGAAAATAAAATTATGGAAAACTATAAAGTTCTTTTTGATGTTACCGGAATGTATCAAACTAAACTCAAAGTAGGAAAATTAATAAGTATTGCTGAATTTAATGATCAGGACAAAGCACGATTACCAGTCCCTGCAACCTATGTCATTGATACAAACCGAAAAATAATTTACACCCATTTCAATATCGATTTCAGACATCGTGCACCGATAAGTGAAATTTTGAAACATTTGTAATATTTCCTTAAGTGTATGATAACCAGATTAATTGTTATTACAATATTTTGATTTGATGTGTTCTTTTTGGTGAATTAATGAACATTTGTAGCCAAGTTTTTTTTCTCACATGAGAGGTACTTAATTTGATTTAAAATCCTATTCCATATTTGTTCCTTTCATGCAGTTTCACTTACCAAATCAATCTTGCATACGAAAATATTCTCAAGGTATATCTCTGAGAAATCTCTGTGCAAAATTGGCTATAAGTCACTCAACTTTTTCAAAATGTCGTTCTTGGTAATTATAATTCCATAGATACAAATATTTAAATTACGTACGAATCTGTTTTATTTAACATGCTGCACAGCTAATGGATAACCATTGAGAAAGTATCACGTATACATGAATATCCCAAAAACATCAAGACAGGTAAAATATTTAAAATCCTTTGTTTAAATTGCATAACATATTATATTTCGATAAAACATTTTTCTATTTTTTCAATTTATGATTTTAAAATTAACTTATTGTGAAAAAATCATTTATATCATTAATCTTAAGTGTTTCTTTAATTACAAGTCTTTTGGTTTCGTGTGAAAAAATAAAGGAATATTTTAAAGATCCCGAAACGGAATCGCTTACCGATGTGATTAAAACATCTGCGGTGATTGGCTTTTCAGCATCGGCAGCCATGTCGGTGATGGAAGGATATGATTTGCCCTATGTGCGGTTAAAAACCAGGTGTTCCAATTTTCCCTGTGTTTCAATTATGGTTATTAAAATTGGTAACAATTCACCGTTTCCCTTCTGGTCGGACAAGACAGGCGAGATTGTTGTTGCAGGCTTATGGGCTGATAACAATACAGCCATTTTAACCATGCTGATGACTGATTTTGAAGTACATACCAAGACCTTTAAATTGAAGAATATTTATACAATTCCTGTCATCCGCACATTTGACGGAAAGCTGATGGCTGTATTTGCATCAATGGATATTAATTTTAATCCCGAAACAAACAATCTTCTGGAATTTAACCTTCAGACCGGTGAAATTAACTCGGAATATGCGCGAATCCCCGCAAATGTGACCGATGATTTGTATGTGGCAGTTGGAGAGGATGCCTATGTTATTGAAATTGACCAGAACAATACCCTGGATAATCTGTATGATGATTCCTATTCTGTTACAGGAGGCGGACAACTGGCAAAAATTGATGGTAATGCAACAGAGGTTATTCAGCAAGCAATGGTTGCTGTTAGATTGAATCATTCCTGCAGAGAAAATCCCGTAAATGGCTATGGATTGATACGGAAAATCAATATAAAAGATGAAAAGTTTCCGGAATTGGGAACCGCGATTTTAAAGTTTAATCCTACCTGTGACGGTACGGCCGAAGTTACCCTGGCGACTGGGATGTATATAGGATCAAATGGTCAGGATGTATCCTTAGATCTGAATTAAATCCTAAATTAAGTAGTTTCTAGGCTAATGTCATGTCAATTATATTATGTCATATAGTCACCCTGAACTTGATTCAGGGTCTCAGGAAGATTAAAGAGATTAGCTGAGCTGAGCCTTTCAGGGTTCCGAATCAAGTTCGGAATGACTTGACCACCTTTTAATACTATACATGACACTAGTATGCATTGTATAACTTCTACAAGGTAATCTGTTAGGGTTATTCTGATTTTATACAATACGTATTCTCCTAAGTAGAAATTCAGTGTTGCTGATAAGGTATTGTAACGAGAAAACTCAAAAAGCAATCTTTATTTCTCAAGGAGGATAAACAATTTTTAAATGACACCTTTGGTTATATTGATGAATACAAATCCGCGAGAGAATAAGAGCATGTTCCTTATTCGACGGGATACTGGTTATTCAATGCCAACAGTGGTTCATAAGATCTCTGGCGCTCCTTCATTCATTGCCAGTTAGCCATTTATTTACCTGACATTTTTAGCCTACGATTAAATTTTGGAAAAAGCAGTCTGAAGTCTGCTCCCTCCATAGATGATTAGCATTTAACACTACACTGAAGCGTGTTGTTAGTCTTAATATTATAAGCCATTTGACTAATTTGGGAAGAATCGTAAACGCGACTCTTATTGCGTAAACTTTGTGAAGTTTTATAACAACTTTTTCTTTGCGTCCATTGCACCTTCTTTGTCTGTCTCTGCGGTTAATCCACTATGAGTATTCTGATGTGCCCGATGTGGTTTTTAATTTTTAGCGCAACTCATAAAGTCAATTAAAATTGATTTATTAGTATGTGCGAAAATAAATTCCAAAGAAAGGATTTTAATTAACATTGAAAATTATACTTTGTGGAAGTATCTAATTTATTTGCTGTCAGAACTAACTAACTCTCCGTTTTCATATGTGCCTGATACACTCTGTCCGTTTGCCCAGGTATAGGCACCTTTGCCTTGAAATTTATTGTTCTTGAAATAACCGGTATACTTATCTCCATTGGCATAGAAATAAATGCCATAACCATCCTGGATGCCGTCTTTCCACTCACCTGTGTATTTTGCACCATCGGGCCATTTATAGGTCCCCTGTCCGTTAAATTCATCGTTAGCCCACATACCTTCATAACTAGCTCCATCGGGACAAGTTAGCAGTCCCCTGCCTTCTCTCTTTCCATTTAGAAAATCACCTTTAAAATGATATCCGTTGGAATATACATACGTTCCGCTTCCGTTTTCACAATTACCAGAGACACACCCTGCTTTTTCCTGGGCATAAATCAGGGAGGAGACCATAAACAGTAGACAAAATGAAAATATTGTACGCATAAGTTGGATTTTTAACTGTTTAACTTAAAATTATAAATTTTATTGTTTATACGTAGCAAAGTGGTGCAAAGTTTTGCCTTAATTGGCGATTTTCATCCGGTTTCCTTTATGTTCCGATAAAAGTTTTGCAACAGGCCTGAATCTGTTCCGAATGATAGGCCATTTCGTCGGATTCATTTCAAATAACGTAAGCATTTTTTGTTTGTGTTTATTAATTGAATCTGTAATGGCACTGGGAGATATACCATTGGAGCAATAGTTGCCCACGTTTTTGCCGTTTAAAGGAAGATTGTTTTCCAATACTTTTTCTGCTGCAAATTCATACCGATCAAGTATATCGCGAGTTTTCGAATAGCGATCGGTTTCTGCGATATGTAATTCAGTCTTTTCAGGTTCGTAGGAATAAAAAATAATGTCACTGCTGTCAATTACCACAATGCTTCCCTCTTTGTCAAAACTCCGGTTAACAGCAACGGAGGCTGCATTGGTAATGATGTTCTCGAGCAGCTCAAATTTGTCTTTGTACGTACCAATTTTTTCGATTGCTTTTTCTGAAAGCTGAAAGGTAAATGCAGAGGCATCGGAAATACGTTGCAAATGATAGTTGCAAAACGAAATAATGCTTTGCATATAATTTTGCCTGGTCGATTTCAATTCTGATTCATTACTTTTCAAATTTTCGATTGTATTTTGAAAGGATGCATTAAACAGATGAAATAGTGATGAATTCTGCCTATGTTGAGATAAAATTAATTGCAGTGAATTATAAACCAGCTGTCCTGTCAGATTTTTTTCACGGGTAGACAGAGGTGTTTTGTCCACGCTGAATTGAAAAATACTGATTCCTTCATCCAGATAAAAGTAAATTAAATCTTTCCCGTTGTCGTGATTACCCGTAAGCCTAATCAAAAGAACATTTTTTTGATACTCATCCTCAAGTTCCATCTGAAAGGGTTTTGAACTACCTGTCTCCTGATCTTCTATATCATCCACCCAGCTATAGGGTATGTTCCGAGTTCTCTCTTTGGAAATATCCGTAAGCAGACTATCAGGCTCAATAAAAGAGAGCTGGTCATTGTCCTTTCTTTTTTCAAACGAAACTATCCTGTTTTCATCCGGATCAAAAAAAATGGCAATAGCTTTCCGAATGCCTGGAAAGAGTATATCAATTCTTTCCAGGACATCCAGTATAGGATGTTTTTTGAAAGAAAATTGCTGTATCATACACAACAATTAAGTCACAAATATATAATAATTAAGTTAAACTTAAAAATATATTAAGTATTTTGAAATATTTAATTCGTTTGACTTAATTTAAAAATTAAGTGTGAAAAAATAACTTAAAATGTTATAATATAATGTTTTATATAATTATTTTTAATTTTGAAATATGTTCCGAATACTGATATAGACATATATTATATTTATTATATGTAATAAATAATTAAGTAAACTTAAAAATATAATTTTAACCTAATCGCCATGCATAAAGCATTTGAAAATATTCTTACCCGGACAGAAAATTCCACCGTCAATCTGCTATATCGTTTCGCTGATAATTTTTTTGATGATACCAGGGATAAAAAAGATTTAATGGATAATCCCTCCGTTAAATTTATTATCACCAATACAGGGATAGTTTATCTGGCAGCCCGGAGAGTATCAGAAAAGTGGCTGCCCGTTTTTTATGATTACAGTTCAGAACTGATTCAAAAAGCTTTTAATTGGACTGTAAAAACCCTATTAATGTTCTATGACAAAATGAACAGAGAAAAAGAAATCATAGAATTTTTTCCGCCTGCGGATTCAAATGAAATTGAATATCGATATAGATCTATTATTGTTAATCTGGAAAAATTTGCAAACTGGTTGTTTGAAATTCCTGAAAAAAAGATTGCCAATAAAGAAAGGGAGACTAAAAATTCAGGTTCGCTTTTTTCTAATCTTCACCCTATAATTGTCAATAAGTTTGTAGCCATATGGAACAGGTTCCGGTTTGAAAACCTGTTGGATTGGCAAATAACTAAAGAATTATCATCAAGTTGATTTTTAAATAAATATATCATATCAACTAAACTGGATGTTTAATAATTTTAAATCAGATAAATTCCTCAAATCATTGAACCGTAAGCATTTCAATTCTCAGACCTTTACTTCCGGCAGGAGTTAGCTTAATAGTATAAGTTCCTGCATTAATGCTGCCCGTAAAGGTTTTTAGTGTTTTCCAATGCAAATTTTCGACTGGAAATTCAAGCGTTTTGGAGTGTATGAGATGGTTATTCATATCCTGAATTGTGAGGGACATTGGAATAGCGTCATCTGAATTATTCAAATACCTGAATTGTAAGGTATATGAATCGCCAATACCAACTTGAATTTCCCATTCGAGCGAATCAGCCGTATTCTTTGAGAAACTGACATACTCAACCCCTTTATCTTCTTTTAGAATTAATCCATCACCTATCCGCTTTGCAAGAACAGCCGGATACTTAATTTGGGGTCTTTGATCAACCGCCTGTCCCAGGGATGAAACCGGCACAATAAAAGTTGTATACATTTTAGGAACAGCTCCTGAAGATTTTCCATTGATTCCCAGCCTGACTAACGAATCGGCAGCATATCGTTTGCAATAAAGCAGGAATTTGTTATCTGATGAATCATCATTCTCAATAAATGTTTTGGTGGGGGTATAATCTTTCATCCAGACCGGAACTGAATCAATCTTGATATTTAATGCAATAAATACATCGGCTTCGATTCTTAATGAAAAGGAAGCAAATGCCGTAGAGTACTTTCCAGTAAAAAATTTCGGAGTACAAATCCATTCGGCTCCATAAAGATTTGGAGGCAGGGATGTGAATGTCACGTCATCATCTGAATACTGTTTTTCGCCTGTATCAAGCCATGCGCGGATGCTCCATTTTTTAATATCCGGGATAGTATCCATGTTAAAGTCACGGATAAATGAATTCTGTGGCATTTTTTTTGGTAATCCTTTTCCTTTGGCCGCGATAGCTATTGCAGAAATCACTGCCTGATCTGAACTTACTTTTGGAAATGAAATTACCAGTTTTCCCTCCCCTATCGAAGTATAAATGTTTTTTTTAATTAACTGGTCATGACCATATTCCTTCCATATATCTAAATCTTTAATTAAAGTATTTCCATTTACAGCTACATCAAATTTCCTCCATCCGGTACAGTCCAAACCACCACCTGCACCATACCAGGGTTCAATAAAATAAAGTACCACCAGGTACTCTCCTTTTTCAACCGGAAATTCATAATTCAGTTTATCCCTTCCATACCGAAAGGTTTGGAAAAGTTTCCAGTCCTGAGTACCTCCGATAGGATCAAAGGTACGTCTCTGACTGGCATAGTAAGGTGGCAATCCGGAAAATTCATCTGTCCAGGATAGACTTCCCCAGGATAAACTATCCGTCTTATGTCTGTCGGCCAGCCAAATATTTCCGAAACGGTCAGTATATTCAGGTCCCCCGCAATTTATCCTGTATAGATAAGTATAGTCAGAATCCGGCAATAATACATGGTCATCCGATGGATATAAATCTTTCAAATGAGGCGCTTCCGGAAGATGATGCAATACGATCACATCGCTGGCAACAGCTTTCTTTTGAACATATCCAATTGCATAAATAACATTATATCTTAAATTTACACTATCCCATCTAAAGTGATTTCCAATACCGTTATAACTTCTTTTTCCCAGGGAGACAGAATTAACATCATTAAACAATTCCACTTCATCACAATTTGAATAAGCAATGATATTGTCCTTTATCCCGGGTTGAGTCCACCGGTCAGGCCATGAATGTGAAACAATATATACCATCGGTTCTGTTTCTTTCGGGGCATAATTGGAACGAAACAGATAATAGGCATCCAACGGCTCACCCCAAGCGGTAAACAGTCCTTTGTAATTCACAGGACCAATCCTGTCCATTTCACGATATCCTTCACCATTCTGCGTTCTGCCAGGATTTTCGTGCGAATTGAATATCCATTGAAACTGACCACAACTTGAGTCCTTTGCCTGTTCAGCCAGTCTGATTTTGGTTTCCAACACCTGACACATCCGATTTTCGCTATTAATTCCACCTTCTGCAAACTCCCCTTCGGAATGGAGATCAATGCTCCGCCAGGCGCCATACTCGCCATTCAGCAGTTCATTCTTCTGGTCCTCATCATATTTAAAGAGATCTCCCGCATAGGTGCCTGACCAGTTTTGAATAACATTCCAATCGGTACCTGTTCCACCATTGCATGTTGTTATCTTTCGCTGTATTGAAGCAGTGGGATCCAGTCTGCGAATGATATCAGCACACTCCCTGGCAAACGGTTCAGGTAAGGAACTTTCATTTTCCAATCCCCACAAAATCACCGAAGGACAATTGCGTCTCTCTTTTACCCAATCGGTAAGCAATTGTTTGAAGTTGGATTTGAAACCCGGAGTATCAAACCATATATGTGCAGCAAATTGCGGCCAGAAAAGCATGCCCAGACTATCCCAGAATTCCTGATAATATAAATTATGTGGCTGATGAGCATCTCTGAACGCATTAAAACCAGCAGCCCTGATTTGTTCCACTCTTGCTTTTATTTGATCTTTGCTAAAAGCATGGCTCTTGCCCATCATGTGTTCATATTCGGCAGTACCGTTGATAAAAACAGGTTTACCATTTAACAGGAATTGACCGGTGGAATTTTCCTGACCTATGGGCCAGCTTATCCATCGAATACCATATTTTATGGTAGTTGCATCAACAGTTTTTCCCTGAATTCTAAGTTCTGATTCAAGTGTATACAGATAAGGATTATCCAATGACCATAATAGCGGATGATTTACTTTTAAAGAGGGATTTTTCAGAATCCGGATTTCACCTTCCGGAAGCTTATCCGTCGTTTCCGATTCAGCTATAATTATTCCATTCTTATCTTTTAACCTGCTGATTAAACTTATTTTCTGCGGTTTGGAATCGTAGTTTTTGACTTCAGTTTCAACATATAATTCAGCCGATTTATCCGAGATGGTAGTATCATTCCAGATATGCACTCCAAAGGGTTCAATCAATATTTTTCCCGTTATTATCAAATGTACCGAACGGAATATCCCCATGGGTTGTGATCCTTCAGAAAAGCCCCATTCCGGTGAACAACCTCCGCAAACCCAGGGTAAATCCCTGATATATACAGGATGATCTGCACGAACAGCCAGGATATTTTCATGCTTTCCGGATTGTATATACGGGGTAATATCTAACATAAATGAAGTTCTTCCACCCGCATGATATCCAACATATGTTCCGTTTAAATAAACCGTGGCATAAGATCCAACACCTTCAAACCATAAGAAATATTTCTTCTCATGGTCGTCGGCAGGGAGCGAAAATTTCTTTCGGTACCAGGCATAACCATGACGATTGCCATGTACCAAACGGCGATACCCTTCGTATTTGTCCCAGTTATGAGGAATGTCAACGGATTCCCATCCTGTTGTCACATAACCGGGCGATTCAAATCCCCGGTACGCTGAACTGTCAGAATCATTGGCAATTGTCTCCCAGTTTAAATCCAGTGGTATATCCTGACGAATTTTTTTCTGGCTAAATGCAAGTTGTGAAGAAACTATCAGAATTAGTGTCAGAATGTATTTCCCGGGATAAATCATAAATCATTGCATCTATAAAATTTAACAGGAAAGATATTTTTATTTGAAGTATAAACTTTTAATATAATTAATATAATTTAAATAAAAGATTTATTGAATTTTAAAATTATACCATTTTTTATACGGAGTATCATCAATATTTTTCAGTGATAAGATATTATCCAGCGTGTAAGCTTCCGCTTCCTTATCTGTGAGTTGCTTAGACCAACTAACTCTTGAGGTGGTATCAGAACCTGGTCCCGTATTTTGATATTCAGCGTAATAAGCAGTAGATTCACGCTCAGGTTTGCTCCAATTATTCCAACCTTCAGGAACAATATGTGCTCCCAATGCACATTTGATATAGACTACTCTGGCATACGCTCTCCATGGACGGCCAAGATATACTTTGTTGAGTGAAGAGTCGGCAGTGAGTTTACAATTCAGAAATACATATCCGTAGGCTGCACCTTCGGGTGTTGAAGCAGCAGTGACATATGAATTCTTTTTGCTATGAATATGACAGTTTTCAAATACTGCGGTCGCAGCGCCAAAAATAAAATCGGTAGTTCCTTCAATATAGCAATTGGAGTATAATTGCCTTGAGCCTTCCCCTGCTGCATACATGGTATCCTGATTGCCCAGAAACCTGCAATTTCTGAAAACACATCTGTCGGCTTCAATATGCAGAGCAACTGCCTGACCTACAGGTCCCGCTGAATTCTGAAACGTAATATTTTCGGCATAGAAGTCATTGCCCAACACTTTAACTGTATATGAGGTAAACGTTCTTAGTCCATCTTTACCGGAATAATCATCATAATCGATGATTGTATTCTCCACACTTTCCCCAATGAAACTGATTTTGGTTTTCCACGAGGGGATAACAAGTTTTTCCCTGTAGATACCGTTTTTGATAAATATGATGGTACGTTGATCTTTGAAATCACGGGTTGCATTGACTGCTTCCTGGATAGTAACGTAATCTCCGCTTCCATCAGATGCTACAACAATATTATAAATTTCAATCGCACGTCCGGCTGATACAATTAAAAATGAACATACAACAGTGAATATAACTTTATTTAATTTATTCTTCATGCTAAATCTTAATGAAAGATTATAAGATATTTTATTACAAACAATTAAATAAATTAAATTGTAGTAAAAATCAAATTAACATAATGTAATATCCTTAATCTAAGGATGTAAACTAATTAGTTTTCCGTTCAGAACCTTATCCATGTACTTGATATTATAGAAATAAATCCCTGATTTTATACGATTTAAATCAATTGCGACCTCAGATATGCCATTAGGAAGGTTATGAATTATGCCGGAATAAATCAGTTTGCCCTGCAGATCAAAAATTTTAATCTCCGGACTCATGGAAATATTTTGCTTATTCTCGATTAATAATTTATCATATACCGGACTTATTAGCGAAAGAGATTGCGAATTTAAAACAGGTAGATCACTGACTTCCGAGGGTAAATCAACATGTATGAAAAAAGTATCAGTTAATGACTCATTGATTGCAGTCATCGCAATTTTGATCACTCCCGGGACCGAAGGGGGTAATATTTTTTCATAAGATTGCCCGTTATACTTGAGATAAACAAAAGAATATTTAATAATTGTATCTCCGGGTTGCAGTCTAAGGTTATATGAATACTTGCCTTTTTCCGGAATAATTGAATCTTTCCTGTTTATCACAATAAATTTTGGTCGTGTATCCCAATAGGAAGAATCTTTTGAAAGATAAATCGAATAGATATTTCCGTTTACCTTGTCCCTTGAAAGCGCAGTGATTTTGGCAAAACCAGGCAAACTAGTCGGATAAGTCACACTTGCTGATACACCCTCACCGACTATTGCAATATCCGGGCTAACCGTATCGCTTTCATTCAGTTCAACACCATAATTTAACACTCCAGGATCAAATCCGGGTAATTCCTCTCCGTCAATCAAGAGTTTATCAATAGTTATTTTTCCATTGATTGAATCCATCATGCGGTATGTACTGTTTTTAATGACCTGGTAAACAGTGTCATAAAAAACAGGAGACCAGTTATCGGTAGGATAAGTCGGATAATGGTCCCTACCGGCATAAAGTATTGTATCGGCACGTTCAGGATATCCGGAATTTTGAAACCGGCGAAACAAAAACATAAGTTCCGCAGTATCTCCGTCATATCCGAGGTAGGTTGGAAAATTGCTGGCTGCAAATATTGTATCTATATTATATCTGGGTGCTTTGGCAGGATCCAATTGTTTACCGAAATAAACCCTGTTGGTTGTATCAGAACCTGGTCCAAAACAATCAAATTCTCTGTATATACAAGTTTTTTCTCTTTCTGACCAGGTTGTCCATCCCCCAGGGATTATTCCCTGAGGCTCCCAACATTGGAAGTAACAAATGTTTGACCAGTCAAACCACGGTCTTCCCAATGATACGCTACTAATTCCAAGTCCTGTAGTTAGCCTGCAATCTTTAAAAACATAGCCAAATTCATAATATTGAGGAGTTGCTGCTGCTGAAATATATCCGGCAGCGCTGGTATGAATCTGGCAACTATCGAAAAGCGTTACACCCCAACCAAATATATAATCCACAGCGCCTTCAATAAAACAATCTTTTATATATCGCCGGGTACGGAAATTATCAAAATAGGTATCCTGATAACCAAGCAAACGGCAATGATATAGTATCTGATGATCCCCATTGGAATGAAATGCTACACCCTGTCCTTTGGTGCCTGCAGTACATTCAAATGTAATATTGTAAGCCTGAAAATCGTTTGCATCAGCTCTGAATGTATAGGTACTGAATGTATGTCCATGCTGAATAGCATTATCATATAAACTCGCATAATCACTATAGGTTATTTTTGTACTGTCAACATCTTCGCCAACTAATATCACATGAGTCTTTTTGTATCCCAGTACGATTTTTTCATAATATGTACCTTTTCTTACAAATATTACTTTCCATGTATCATTGTTGTCCGGAATCGAACTTATTGCTTCAGCGACGGTTTTATAATCCCCGTTTCCACCTGTGTCAACAACAGCATAAATTTTACCTGCAAGTTGATCATAAATCGATTGGGCTTTCAAACTAAAAGAAACTATCCATAAAAGAATGAATAGACTAACTGATAGAATTGTAAATTTTTTCATCATATGTTCCTTTCTTCAAATTGATTTTTTTCTATTTGGAAGTATTTACAAGTTTAATACAAATCTAATAAATTTCGGCTCTATTTGCCAATACGATTGATATGTCCTAATTAATTTTGATTGCCAGTTTCAATAAATCAGAAATTTATTTCTGATTCAGAAGGGATTATGATAACAGGTAAGTGGGTTAATAAAATAACCAGTCAATCCCCTGGGTGTTATTATGGGTTCCCAAACAGGCATCAAAGGTTGTTATTTCCTGATGTCCATCTATAAAACCAATGATTAAAACAATTCCCTTACCAAGTTGAAGTACATTTTTGCCTGACTCGAATGCATACGTGTAAATATTTACAGGGTATAATCCAGGTATATCGATGGCATTGGCTATTCTGATATCAGCCTGTCCCCGGTCATTTGCATTGGCGTCTGTCTCAAGTGTAGGAGGCGAAAGTATCTTATAACTGTTTCCGTTGAAGAAACCCACTAATACTTTAACTGGCTGAGAACAGGTAAATTCGAGCCTGGTGCCCTCTTCAATCTGCCTATCGAAAGATAATTTAAGCCCGGTAAGGTTTTTCAGCTCCTGTGCAAAAGTATCAATGGCATAGTCCTTATCCGAATATATTTTCTGATTTTTAGCAAACTTAAAATTCTGAATGCTTTTGTCTGAAAGTTTTGCTTCTGCGGGTTGTAATTCAGCTCTTTGCTTTTCAATTTTTTTCCAGTTTAATGATTTAAGGGTTAAGACATTCCGCTTAAAGTTTTCAAATTCTTCCTGGTAATGTGGTAACAATTCTGCCCATGTTTTATTCTTACCATCGGCACCCGAAATTGGAATTCTTCTTTGTTTTGTTTGCATACTATTGGCATACAGATAATTATATTTTGTTAATTGAACAAGTTGTTTATAATATTCCAGACTCTTTTCGAGATAAGGTATTGCCTGTTCCAAATCAGTGATATCATCAGAATACTTATATCTCAGCACAAGCAAGGCAGCATGAACCTTTTCGGCAAAGAAATTGGCAATGGTGTTATAGCAAAAAACATCATTTTGGAGTCTTTTAAATTCATCCCTGTTCTTTTTTATATGGCCGGAAGCTTTATCTATAGCCTCTACAGCCAACTTTCCATGTTGCAGTACTTCCCTAATAATCTGTGGAGGAGTTTCACCCTGATGAGCCTCATGTTTCCATTCCTTTTCAGCATATTCCAAAAGTATTTCTCCCTTGGGACCGTTCGAAGAATAGAAATTGCTATAAACCTGCCATTTATAAGGATTTACCAATTGACTCATAAACATCCCCAGAAGAAGTGTCTGTCTGTTTCCATCGGATATCCCAAACCTTCTGAGCAATTTCGGCGCTATTTCGCCTGTCTGTTCATAAGCTATCAATATGTCCTTTCCATATTTTCCGCAATCATAATAATCACATAACTCTCTGCTCCAATAGTCAACTTCGCTTACACTGTCCCGATGACAATTCCAGGCATATCTTCCCCATGCCTTATACCATATCCAATCTCTGTCCATTTCAAGCAACCTGGGAGAAGTTTTATCAGCTGAGTAAGGCCAATCCCAATAAGAAGCCTGGGGATATAAATGAAGTCCGTTTGCTCCCTGAATGGAGTGCATAGCCAGTACTGATTTTTGAATAAAATCGGGGGAACCATACCGAAAAGGTTCCAGGTTGGCAAGGATATGAACGTTGGCGATATTTACTGAACCAAGTTTACTCAGATCCTGTGGAATCCTAGCCCAAGATCCACGCGGCTCATAGGTTGTAAGTGATTCGCCGTTGTATTTGAACATGGTGTAAAGGTTTTTATATAACGGAAGGGCTGCCTCCATTACTCTTTTAGCATCGGTATCATGGGCTCTAAGGATCAATGGAGGTTCATCTGTTCTGCCCAGGCTCTTCAATGCATCTTTGACTCCGGGAATTATGGTTCCGGTAAACCATTCGATATCTTCCTCAATGGTATTCATAGCTTCTCCCAGACAGACCATCAATCCAACATTTGGATATTTTTCAATAAACGCGGCTATTGATTTTCGGGTGTAATCTTCTATCAATGGGATTATAGGCCGCTTCCTGTCCTGTGTTTTCAAACCATAATGTTCAGCAAAAGGTTTCGAGACAATGATATTGTAAAACATCTGAATAACACAAATTCCTCTTTTGTCTGCTTCTTTTGTAAGAAATTCAAATATTTCTTCATTTTTGGCAAAAGTTGAATCATCCACTTCTATCGCAAACGGATAATCCTTTAACCTGACCAGAGACGCAAAGGGATGTCCGTTCCACAGGTAAAGTGCATTCATCCTGTCTGCTTCAAGCATATCCAGGTATTTGATCCACAATTGCTTATCATAAAACCATGGAAAATTTTCCGGTGTATATGGATATTCATAAACCCCTCTGCCGGGAAGGTACGTAGTTTTCTGAAGTCCAATGCAGGCACCGCGCAATACCATTTCGGGCTGATCAACAAATTCAAAATGAGTAGGTATTTTTCCTAAATTATTTATGCGATTTGCAAGTTCCTGGCATCCATAGAGCACACCGGTTGCATCAGCCCCGGCAATTATAATGGTTTTCTTCTCTGCCTTTATGGAAAATCCTTCTCTATGGTGATTGGCTTCTATACTGTCAGGGATCTTATGAATTAATTTCAGAAAATCAGTATCATCAATCTCTCCTATAAATACCCGGGTTCCATGCAAGCCCGAAGTTTGAAAATCTGTCTTAACCAGACTGTATCCATTTTCTTTCAGCACATCAACTAGTTTTTCAATACCGAATTGAACTCTCGGATTTGTTGATTCGGACATTACAATTGTAACAGACCTCTTTTGACAGGATGCAAGCGAGAAAAGGATTAACAGATAAAAAAATGACCTTATTAATTTTTTATGAATAACACTAAACATATCTTTAATCAGTATATTATGAGTTTTATTTAGAGGACCTATAAATATACCAAATTTCGACAAAAAATAGTATTCATTGTTCATCCAATTATGATTGGTGCACCATTACTCAGCAAAATGAATTAACTTTAAATCCGCTTAAGTATTTTGCGTATTATTTTGTCTGATTAAAACTAATTAACACCATGAAAAGCAATCTATACCTTAAATCATTTGTCGTGGCTATCTTTTTAACCACGCTCACCTTTGGTCTGAAAGCAGAAATCACCCTTCCTTCTGTATTTGGTGATAACATGGTATTGCAGCAACAATCTCAGGTTTCTGTTTGGGGTAATGCCAAAGCAAATACCACGGTTGTATTGATTCCCTCATGGGATAGTAAGAAATACAGTGTTAAAAGCGATGAAAACGGAAAATGGAAAACGAAAATTCAAACACCACAAGCCGGAGGGCCATACAAGCTGGAAATTAGCGATGGTTCATCCCTGATTCTTAAAAATATTTTGATTGGTGAAGTGTGGCTATGTTCCGGCCAATCAAATATGGAAATGCCCATGAAAGGTTATAGGGGGCAGCCTGTACTTGGTTCCAACGATGCAATTTTAAAATCAAAAAATAACAATATCCGGTTTATCACTGTTCCCAGATGTGCTGCAACCGAACCCAAAGACAATTTTAGTGCCGACTGGCAGGTAGCAGAACCCAAAACAGTCGCGGAATTTAGTGCAACTGCTTATTATTTTGCCAGACTTCTGAATGAAATTCTCAAAGTGCCCATCGGATTGGTTCATGTTAGCTACGGAGGATCTTGCGTGGAAGCATGGATGGGCAAAGATAAGTCACAGGCATACGAAGGAACCGAAATACCCCAACCAGGTGATTCGATAAAAGTACCTAATCGCACACCTACCGTATTGTTCAACGGAATGCTTTCACCGGTAATAGGTTACACAATAAAAGGATGTATCTGGTACCAGGGCGAATCAAATTATAAAAATCCGGATCAATATGCAGAGCTTTTCAATAAGATGGTGGATGAATGGAGGACGCTGTGGGGCATCGGTAACTTTCCCTTTTATTATGTGCAGATTGCCCCGTTTAATTACGCACAATTTACCCCGGGAGAAACCGATGAAAAACTTAATTCCGCATATCTTCGCGAAGCTCAGCAGGAAGCATTGAGCATGATTCCAAACAGCGGTATGGCTGTTATTATGGATATCGGGGAAAAATCCTGTATTCATCCTTCCCATAAAGAAATTACAGGAAAACGCCTTGCTTATCTGGCACTTGCCGAAACTTATGGTACTGAAGGTATAGGATATTTGAGTCCTGCATATAAAAGCATTGAGATTAAAGATACAGC
Organism: uncultured Bacteroidales bacterium; assembly: GCA_963781805.1. GTDB lineage: Bacteria > Bacteroidota > Bacteroidia > Bacteroidales > UBA10428 > JAFGPL01. The sequence continues at coordinate 394,048 of CAWAHF010000004.1, read as the reverse complement.
AATCGTGGTTTCATTTAATAATATACCCAACGGGTTGACTTCCTTTGGAAAAGAACTCACCCAATTTGAACTAGCGGGAGCCGATAAAATCTTTTATCCGGCAAATGCGAAAGCAGGAAGAACCACGGTCACCCTGTCTGCAACTGAAGTAGAACATCCGGTAGCAATACGGTATGCATTCAAAGATTTCGTCATAGGTGATCTATTCAGCACCGACGGGCTTCCGGTGAGCTCATTTCGATCAGACAACTGGTAGAAAGAATACAAATCGAGTCATTGGTATGAAGATAAAAACATTTTTGGCAATTCTTAGTTGTTGTTTATTTAATTCCCTTTTAGTAGAAAGTCAGAAGGTTAACCTCGATCCATACAATATTGTCTGGAAAACGCAAAGTAATAATTCGTCCGAATCCATGCCTTGTGGCGGGGGGGATATCGGATTAAATGTTTGGGTTGAAAATGGAGATATTCTCATCTATATTTCCCGTAGCGGCACATTTGACGAAAACAATGGCTATCTGAAGCTTGGAAGAGTGCGGATTAAATTGGAGCCAAATCCTTTTAAGGGAGTGATTTTTAAACAGGAGTTGGTTTTAAAAGATGGTAATATCAAAATATCGGGTTCTAATGGGAATCTGACAGGAAACATTCTTCTTTGGGTGGATGTCTTCAAACCGGTAATCAACCTCAGCATTGAATGCAATAAACCCATTACAGTAAAGGCAAGCTATGAAAGCTGGAGATATAAAGATCGTTTGCTAAAACCTACTGAAAGCTTTGCCAATTCATTCAAATGGGCTCCTCTTGATAGTCTGAAAACTTTCAAAGATTACATTGATTTTCATGGAAATAATATTCAGTTTTACCACCGGAATAAGTCAACTACGGTATTTGATGTTACTGTTCATCAGCAGTTTATGGATTCGGTTAAACTACAAATGTTTAATCCGCTGAAAAATCTGATTTTTGGCGGACTGATGTCAGGAGATAACATGAAGCCCGACGGAACCTCCGAAGGAAAATATCTCGATACCGAATACAAAGGTTGGAACTTAAAAAGCAAATCTCCTGCGTTATTACAACAGATAAGTATATTTTTAAATACTTTTCAGACCGAAAACCTGAAGGAATGGCAAACCGATCTGACAAAATGTAGTAAAGAATATCAGCCAACTGAACCAACCGCATTTGCAAATACAGTGGAATGGTGGCACCGTTTCTGGGACAGAAGTTATATCATAATAAATCCTTCGCAAAAAGACAGCACATCAATTGCATGGCAGACCGGAAGAAATTACCAGCTTTTTCGATATATGCTGGGGTGTAATGCGTATGGTAGTTATCCTACCAAATTCAACGGAGGACTTTTTACCTATGATCCGAGATTTACAGATTCCACACGATGCTTCACCCCCGACTACCGCAATTGGGGAGGGGGTACATTTACAGCCCAGAACCAGCGACTTGTCTATTTTCCTATGTTGAAGAGCGGTGATTTTGATATGATGAAATCACAATTCGATTTTTACCTTCGGATTCTGCACAATGCTGAATTTCGCAGCAAGGTTTACTGGAATCACGAAGGCGCTAGTTTTACAGAACAACTGGAGAACTTCGGACTTCCAAATTGCAGTGAATATGGCTGGAACCGGCCTGAATGGTATGACAAAGGGATGCAGTACAATGCCTGGCTGGAATATCAGTGGGACACCGCGCTGGAGTTTTGCCTGATGATCCTCGAAACCCAAAAATATGCAAATGAAGACATATCGGAATATTTACCTATGATCGAAAGCTGTCTGACATTCTTCGATGAGCATTATCGATACCTGGCACTGAGAAGGGGAGTCAAACCCACCCGGAGTGACGGTAAACTAATCTTATATCCCGGAAGCGGATGTGAGACATACAAAATGGCGTACAATTCAACTTCTACCATTGCCGCGCTTCAGACGATTCTTTCCGGATTAATAGAACTTCCTGAACAGTATCTTGACACTTCAACGAGAGAAAACTGGAAGAAAATGCTGGAAAGTATTCCATCTATAAGTTTCAGGGAATTTCAGGGTCATAAGACCATATCACCGGCAATGACCTGGGAACGTGTCAACAATACTGAAACAACGCAGCTTTATCCCGTCTTTCCCTGGGGAATATACGGAATAGGGAAACCTGACATTGAAACAGCTTTAAATACATGGAAATACGATCCCGATGCTATCAAATTCAGGAGCTATGTGGGATGGAAACAGGATAATATTTTTGCTGCTCGACTTGGACTTACAGAGGAAGCAGCCAATTTGACCACCCAGAAACTAAAAGATTCAGGTCGCAGGTTTCCGGCATTTTGGGGACCCGGATTCGACTGGGTTCCTGACCATAACTGGGGTGGTTCCGGAATGATTGGACTACAGGAAATGCTGATGCAGGTGAATGGTGATAAAATATATTTGTTTCCTGCATGGCCAAAGGAATGGGATGTTGAATTCAAACTGCATGCACCCTATAATACTGTGGTAGAAGGTAATTTAAAAAATGGCAAACTTGAGTCATTAAAAGTTACACCTGAAGCACGAACCAAAGATATTGCAAATCTTTTGAAGGAATAATTGCACTTAAGGTGATAGGATAAATAATATTATATAAACAACAAATTATTACTTGATTAAAAATCAGATCAATGACAGGTAAAGAGCGAATATTAAAGACTTTCAAACTTGAAGACACTGATCGCATTCCATGGGTGCCATTTGTTGGATGTCATGGGGCTAAATTGCTTGGTATATCGGCTCGTGAATACCTTAAATCTCCCGTCCGAATAGTTGATGGTATTAGCAAAGCAATTGAGTTATATCAGCCTGATGGCATGCCGGTAATGTTTGATTTACAGATTGAAGCAGAAGCGTTGGGTTGTAAACTTGCCTGGTCAGATAATAATCCTCCGGCAGTAATTTCGCATATTTTAACAGAAGGTAAAACACTGGATAATCTTAAAATTCCAACTATTCAAGACGGACGAATTCCTGTATTGATTGAAGCTACGAATCAGCTTCGAAATAAATATCCTGATATCGCCCTTTATGGACTAATCACCGGGCCATTTACCCTTGCATTACATTTGTTAGGTACCGAGATTTTTACAAAAATGATGGAGTATCCGGAAGAAATAACGAATCTTCTCAATTTTACCAAAGAAGTTAACAAAACCATGGCCGGTTATTATATTAATGCTGGTTGCGATATAATTGCCGTGGTTGATCCGATGACATCACAGATTGATCCCGGTTCTTTTGAACTTTTTGTAACACCTCCTGCTACTGAAGTTTTTGAGCATATAAGATCCAAAAAAGCCAGGGGATCGTTTTTTGTATGCGGCCATGCACAGCAAAATATTGAGGCTATGTGCGCCTGCAAACCCGATAATATCTCAATCGATGAAAATATTCCACTGGATTTTGTCCGGAAAATAGCCCTCGACCACAAAATCAGTTTTGGTGGTAATATTAAACTAACTGTCGTTTTGCTTATGGGTACTCCAGATGATGCACAACAGGAGGCATTGGAGTGTATGGATTTGGGGGGTACTACAGGATTTGTGCTCGCACCGGGATGTGACTTGCCCATGGATACACCCATAGAAAACATTCAGGCCATTACAAGTCTGGTTGGAGATAATTATTTGCAGGAAGTTGCAAGGGCAAAAGAAAAAAGTGAATCGGATATTGCCCTGTTAAATATGAAAGATTACGGCAATGCCAACAAAGTCATTGTGGACATCATTACTCTTGATTCCGAATCATGTGCACCTTGCCAATATATGGTGGAGGCTGTGAAGAACATTGCCCCTCATTTTGAAGGTATTGTGGAATGGAGAGAACATGCGATCAAAAAAATGGAATCGGTGACCTTCATGAATTCATTAATGGTTAAGAATATCCCTACCATTTGTATCGATGGAAAGATTGCATTCGTTTCCAAGATTCCGCCAAAACATGAACTTATAGCGGCAATTCAGCGAAGAATCAACGAAAAATTAAAGCTAATCATAACATCGCGTAATGCAGAAGTATTGATTATCTGCAAGAACGAAGACGAATGTAGGGAGGTTAGGGAAAACATTGTTCAGGCAATCAAAGAAACGGGAAAGAACATTAAAATCAATGTGACTACGGATGAAAATATCAGGTTGTCTTATGGCGTTATTAATACACCAGCTATTGTTCTTACAGAACATAAAATAAAGGCACAGGGAGAAGCGCCAAGTGTTGAGATTATCAGGGAATGGTTGAAAGAGGTGTGATGAGAGCTAAAGGTATAGGGTAATAAGGGAAAATGGGGAGAGAAGGAATATTGGAAGAGTGGAAGGTAGGAAGAATTTGGAAAAGAGGGAATTGGTGATGGTAGCAGTTCCACCTGCGCTGAGCCTTCGATGGACAAAAGGCAGTAGCAGAAATAGACTAAAATTTGAATCTTTCTATGATTTTAAATCCATAATTCAGACTAGTTAAAACATTTATGCAAAAAATTCCGGTATATTTGATTACAGGATTTCTGGGAAGTGGAAAGACTACGTTTATTCAAAAAGCAATAGAATACTTTTCAGGAAAAGTAAAGATAGGTGTTATACAGAATGAATTTGCCCCCGCAAATTTTGACGGGAAAGAATTGAAGCGAGAGACGAACAACGATTTTGATCTTCTTGAAATCAATAATGGTTCGGTATTCTGTGTTTGTCTGCTTTCGGGATTTGTCACATCCCTGAAAAAATTTGTATTAAAATACAACCCAGATATACTCCTCATTGAAGCCAGTGGATTATCAGATATTATCTCAGTCGGACAGATCTTTAATTCTCCCGAACTTCAGGAAATTGTTTACCTGGCTGGGACAATTGGTATTGTTGATGCCTGTCACTACTTAAAAATCAAAGACCTTATGCCCAGGATAAAGCATCAACTAATGATTGCAGATCACCTTTTAATCAATAAAACTGATATTAGCCAACATTCCGACGAGATAAATAAACTGATGGATGAAATCAATCCATTTGCTAAGAAATATTTCACAACATACTGTAATACAGATTTTAAAGATATTTTCCAGTCTGCTTCCCACCCTTCATGGCAAAAATTGCCCAAATTTATGCTATATGATGAAAACAATGAAAGACCAAATGTCCATTCGTCTGTATATCGGACGGTTAAACCAATTCTGAGTGATAATTTTACAGGATTTATTCATGAGCTAGCTTCAATATCCTATCGGATTAAAGGATTTGTAAATGTAAGCAATAACAAATGTTTTTCAGTTCAGGCAGTGTTTCAGGATGTTCATTATAAGGAAATACTGACTGTTGACATCAATACGGAATTGATTGTCATAGGGAAGGATATAGATATTAAGGAATTGAAAAGTATTTATCAAAAATATACGAAGGTTAACCAACCATAACAAATATAGTTTAACAAATGAATCGAATTATACTTTTTCTTACAATTTTGTTCGGCAATTATTTAGTCGCAGAAACCCAGGAATTTATTCCTATCTGGCCGAAAGGGAAAATGCCCAATTCAAAGGGTATTGAAGTCAAAGAAGAAATTATAAATAACAGAATAATACAAGTTGAAACGCCTGGAATTTATGCATTTTTCACTTCTAAGGAAGAAAATAACGGTGGAGCTGTCTTAATATTTCCATCGGGGGGATATCATCATCTGACCTATGATCTGGGTGGATTTCAACTGGCAAAATGGTTCAATACCATTGGCATGAATGCATTTGTCCTGATATACAGATTACCCACTTCTCCCGATTTGCAGGTAAGGCAGACAGGTCCTTTGCAGGATGCACAACGTGCCATGAAAATTATACGGGCGAATGCTGAACGATGGCATATTGATAAAAACAATGTGGGATGTTTGGGCGCTTCTTCAGGGGGTCATCTTGCATCCACTCTTTCGACATTTCATGAAGATTACTCTGTAATAGGGGATTCACTTGACACTAACGCATTTCTGCCTGATTTCCAACTACTTATTTCTCCTGTTATTACGATGGGCACATATGCACATAAAGGAAGTGTCAATAATCTGTTAGGAGATAATCCTTCAGAAGAACTAATAAGAAAGTATTCCAATGAGCTAAACGTTTCATCATCTACTCCACCCTGTTTTATTGCAGATGCTGAAAATGACAAGACTGTGAATCCGGAGAACAGCCTGTTATACTTCGAAGCATTACTTAAAAACTATGTCCCTTCAAGCCTTCACGTATTTCCTTATGGGGGACATTCGATAGCTTTGACACGAAATCCGGGTTCCACGCAATTGTGGATTGCTTTATGTGAGGCATGGTTAAAAGAAATGGGATTTAATAAGGCTAGGGATGAATAGCTTATACGGGTTTTAGTTTGCAACTTAAACCATTTAATAATTTCAAGTCTTTGACTTTGTAGGTATAATTCGAAGTTGAAAACTTCTTATTATGAGGAGGCTTAAGTCTGTGACTTAAGCCAGAAAGGGGGCAAGAGAGAGTCGTTTCGGAGAAGTTACTATAAAAATATTTTATATTTATTCGTTTATATACCGTTCATCCTCCGTTCTAATTTAAATTACATATTTCAAATTGCCTGCAATTATTGTGTATTCCACACTCAAGAATACTTTAATTAAATCGCTGTATTTTAATTAGTTAGTATGGGATAAAGATAATTTGAAAGTTCAATGAAAAAAACCTTGTAAATTAACTAAGTCTATGTTTTAATATTAAATCAGTCTTCGACTACGCTCAGACTGACATGAGAAAAATAAATTCTTAAGCATAACTACCTTTTTTAACATGTTAAAAATTTTCTCCCTTGATGAGGAACTAATATATTCCGGAAGGTAATTTATCTTTCTTTGAGGATTGTTCATTCCAACTCAGCATATTTTATCCTGCGCCAAATGTACCCATCACTATCAATTAAATTTCGAACAAGGAACATCGATTTTATAACTTAGCGAAGTGAATTCTCACCGAAGGTAATATTGAAATTCAACTGATTCAAATCATCAATTGCTAATTGATGCTCGAAATTCAAAAAAAAATTATGCTTTCATAGAAGCACAGAGTACAACTCCCCACCCCCTTTATTAAAGGGGGAATACGAACTACTTCTGAGCCTGATTTCTATAACTTTTGTAAGTGTCATTCAAAAGAATCGAATGCAATATAGAATGTTATTCATTTGCTATTCATGTAAATACATTTCCCAGCCGAGGTAATTACCGACAGCTTCCTCAAGTACGTCAGACACATTTCCCCGAACCATCGCAACATGGTGTTCAAAACCATTTTTACACATGAATTTCAACAGATTTTGAAGATTTGGTACCCGGGTCACAGCAATACCCCCATCCATGGCATAAGGATCATCGGTAATTTCGGCTTCTCCCAGGTAAGATTTAATCAATCCAAACGTATCATCGGTTGAAATCCTGAAATAAGTTACCTGTCCAGCTTTTACTTTACCTTTCACGGCTCCGAAACAATTTTCCTGTCCAAGAACAGTTCCAAGCACGTCCAGGTTTGAAATCTCAATCTGGTTTTCGAAAAAGCTCTTCGGGTAGTTGGAACAATGTGTACATACGCACATATTTCGATCTTCACCAAAGTTATTGTTCCAGTCGAGCAACGCAGGAGGCTTTCCTGCAGCAAGCGCCAGCATATACATGGAAATTACACCGGCAATATCGACTTCACAGGCACAGGGAATCATCTTTTCGCCCAGCATACTCATGGATAGACAGGTGGCACAGCCGTAATTTTTTTGCACAGACTCCCAACACTGTAACGCTGCAGCATCAATTTCATTTTCAGTAATCCATTTTTCAATGGCAAGACCAAACTTTGCCTGGGTGGATATTTTTACTTCATTAATATAATTTGGGATTTTTCCGTATTCTTTAATTTCAACCATTTTATTCTTTAATGAAGCAGCCTGACTATCAATTTTTTCAGCTTCGCCAATTATTTCAGAAAGATCTACAGGTACCACCGTAATACCGGAAGCCTGTAACAACTTCTCACTGGCCCGCATGGTTTGAAATGCTCCAGGACGAGCGCCAATAGCACCGATGCGAGCGTGTTTCAATCCGTTTACTACACGGCAGATTGCTGCAAATCGGTTCAAATCCTGCGTAAATTCTTTGCTTTCGATCTTACAGGTATGAAAGGTCGTATCTGTAAATTGCATTCCATATTGGTACAGGTTGTTACAAACGGAGAGCTTACCACAAAAAGCATCACGACGGCTTTTTACATCTACTTTATCATTTTCATCATCTACAGCCTGGACAAGAACAGGTACATTTAGTTCAGCATATTTCAACGTATTGATAATGCCTAATTCATCTCCAAAATTTGGAAGGGTGATAATTATCCCATCAATACTATTCCTGTTGTTACTGAATAATTCAGCACATTTTCTTGCATCCTGAATGGTTTCAACGGCACCGGTTGGTGTTGCTTCTGACGCAAGAATGATCGTTTCAAATCCGAGCTTTTCAAGTTTCTCAAGAATTTGTTTTCTGCCTTCCTGGGCCAGTTTGAAGTTGAAAATATTCCGTGTACCCACGATTACACCGAATGTTAATTTTTGTTTGTATGCCATTTTTGTGGTTTTTTTTGGTTTGAAATTATGAAGAGTAAAAATAGAAATTATTGGGAAATAAACCTTTCCCTTACTTTTTCATTTTGGAAGGGAAGATTGACCTCCCCTAACGCCTCCTGTGAGGAGGGGAAATCATCTTCCTAACCTACGCTAAACTCTGGATGGCAGGTCTTACCCCTCCTGGAAGGTGGGGAAAATTGGATTCTACTGACATAAGGAATTATATTTAACTGATTGTCTCTATTAGTTTTTGAACCAAGAAATCTATTTATTTATGTATTTTTTAATAACAAGATATTTTAGCTCGGTATCCCCAACATTGCGGATGCCATGTACCACATTCGGGGGACAGTAAAAACTGGTATAAGCACTGGCAGTCCTGGTTTTACCGTCGAGATAAAATTCGGCTGTACCTTCCAGTATAAAAAAGAATTCATCTTCGGCATGTTTGTGCGGAGGATGTGTGGCAGCATGTGGTTTAACCACGCTCATTTTAAGCGTTCTGCCATCGATAAAATCCTTGTCGGCAAACCAGAACTGATAACCCACAGAGGTTTTTTGAATACTGTCCATAGAAAATTCAGTGACACAATTGTCGATGGTGTATTTCTTTTCAACATCAGAGCTTGGAGTTTCCTGGCCTGTCACAGATAGAACAGCTATTCTGGTAAGAACAACCAGCACACTAACGGTTCTTAATAACTTATTCATTTTAATTGATTTAATTGTTTATAGATAATCAACAACCTACCAATACTAAAGTTTAATGTACCGAAACCATGCCTTTTCACCTGCTCACAGGAATCCACACCGTCATTTCGCTATGACCACGGTTATCCCAAGCATAATAGGGAATAAACCGGATATTAGCAAGTTGTGTTTGTGATTCATCTATACTTCTATAAAGGTTGTTTTTCCATGATGGACCACGGTTTATTTTTGCTTCGCCTTCCAAAGCCAATATCTTTGAATTCGCGATATCTACAGTAACGGGTTCCAATTGAATTTCTGAGGGAATTGTGATATCAGATAAACTTGAGCCGATAGGTAAATCCACAGATTCCAGGCAATAGACTACCGGACCGCGCTGCACAACCACCTGATTGCGGGTTTCTTCAACCAGGGGATTAGCTTCGATAAGTTTAGGTGACATAGGCAGTAAAATTTCAATTTTATCTCCTTTATGCCAAACTCTTTTTAATTCCATATATTCACCCGAAATAACCTTATTAGTTAACGGTTGGTTATTAATAAGCACATCAGCCTTTGTACACCAGCCGGGAATTCGCAGAAAAATTGAAAATTCTTTTCCTGACGTTTGCTGAAGGGTTATCCAGATATCCCCATCCCAGGGATAATTGGTTTCCTGATTAAGTCTGATAGGCGAACCATCCTTTAAATTAGCTGAAAGTTCGTTGCTTCCGTAAAGGTTAAACCATAATCCCTTTTCGGATAATGAGTAAAAATAATCGGGTATTTCTGCAAGGGTGCGGATGGTATTTGGCGGACAACAATTACAATAACTTATATACTCTTCCCGTTCCTTTGCCCACCTGAGCTTGTATGGCAGATCATCACTTACGCGAAGCGGATTGGTATAAAAATATTTTTTACCATTCAGACTCACTCCTGCCAGAAGGTTATTGTATATGGTTTGCTCTATAATATCCATAAACCGGGCTTCTCCTGTGATCAGAAACATACGCCAGTTCCAGAGAATGTTTCCAATGCTGGCACAGGATTCATTATGTGCGGTAATATTTGGTAACTGGTAATCGCGGCCATAGGCCTGATGCACCTGTTGTATTTCAGATGGATTGTAGGATGTTCCATCAGGTGAGACTCCATCATACAAAGCGCCACATCCACCTGTGATATAGAGTTTTCTTTCCACAACATCGTGCCAGATTAAATCAAGCGCCCTATAAAGAGAGTCTTCACCGGTTTCTGCATACAGGTCTGCCACACCGGCATACAGATAATTTGCCCTTACAGCATGGCCAACCGCCTGGGTTTGTTTTCTGAATGGAATTCTGTCCTGATTCTGATCGGTTCCGTTTTGCACCAGACTGCGAATATCGATGAGTTTTTCAGCCAATTCAAGGTATTTGGGATTTCCGGTAGTACGATACATCTCCACTACTCCCATATAATGTGAAGGACAAATGGCGCTTTGTGCAAGTTTGGGGGATGATTGTTTATAAAAGTTGTACAGATAATCGGCAGCTTTAATCGCAACATTGAGCAATGAAGTTTTGCCGGTTACACGATAGTGCAAACATGCGGCTGTCATCAGATGCCCCATGTTATACGTCTCAAAATTCAGGCGATCTGCAAATTCTGTTTTTTTACCGGTTTTTCGTTCTTCAATCACCACAGGTGTATGAATATACCCGTCTGAACGCTGAGATTTGGCAATAACATCAATGATATCATCCATCATCCGGTCAGTTTTAGGATCCCGATCGGCAGCATAGGTCATCACCAAACCTTCAAAAAGTTTATAGAAGTCACCATCATGAAAGGGAGGCCCTTTATGCTCACCCTTTTTCAATCCGGCAGCAATTTCAAAATTCCGGAACGCATGGCTTATTTCGGGATCCATATATATCCGCAACATATTTGTTACCATCGAGTCTCTTTCAATAGCGAGCCGTTCTGCCCAAAAACCACTGGTTAATTTTACATCATTAATATTAAGACAGTATAATTTAGCATAAGGACTTTTAAAGGTATTTATGAGGGAATTTTCCTGGGCATGGATTCCAGATGCAATTAAAATTATTGCTATGAGAAGAAGAATTTTTTTCATTTTTTTGCTATAAAGAACATTTCTTACAAAGATAGATTCCTGCCTGCGTTTTTCCCCATTGATTTGCCTCTTTTATTATACATGAAATTAGTCAAACTTAAGATTCCTGCTTTTGCAGGAATATAAGAAGCTTGTACAGGAAGGTTGCTTACCGGATAATTGATTTAAAATAGTAGGTTCCTGAACCGGCTTCAAGAACGATCTTTTTATTACTGCATCCCAAAATTTTTATATCATGAACATCAGATACCGGTTTATCACCCTCAAAAACTGATTCTAAATCATTTGCACGAAATTCAATGGTTGCAGTTGTATTTGAGGGAATAGTGACATCCAGTAAAAGTTTATTATCATTTATTTGCCAGTATGATTTGATATCTCCATGTATAGAATGATATTCTGCTTTTGCAAATGTCAACTTATCCGAAATTAAAGGATTAATCCTGAATTTCTTATATCCGGGAGATACAGGATCTACCGAAATACCCGCAACCTTGGTGTAAAGAAAGTTTCCAACTGCTCCATAGGCATAATGATTAAACGAATTCATTCCGGGATCCTGAAATGATCCGTCGGGTCTGATACCATCCCATCTTTCCCAGATAGTGGTTGCACCTATTGAAACAGGATAAAGCCAGGATGGATACTCTTTCCTGAACAACAACATATATGCAAGATCAGGATATCCGTTTTCAGCCAACACATCACAAATCAGAGGCGTTCCTAGAAATCCTGTGGTTATATGACCGAATTTTATCACATCATCTGCAAGTCTTTTGGCAGCAATGGTTTTCAATACATCCGGAATAAGATTAAATGCCAGGGCAAGTACATAAGCTGTCTGAGTATTAGAACTCAATCTACCGGTTTGGCTTAAAAATTCCTTCTGAAATGCTTTTTTAATTTCAGATCGGAGTTTTTCAAAGTTATCTGCATCATCCATTTTACCCAAAATGGCAGCAATTTTTTGTAGCAATAAGGTTGAATAATAAAAATAAGCAGTAGCTATCAAATCCTTATCGGTTGTTGCACCGGGATAATCGCATTTAGTTGTAGCGTATGCAAGCCAATCGCCAAAATGAAAACCTGTGTTAAAAAGATGATCGTTGCCTGATTCCCTCCGCATATATTCTACCCAAGCCTTCATGGAGTTGTATTGTTTTTCAAGAATTCCTGTATCCCCATAAATCTGATAAATTGTCCACGGAATAATAATTGCTGCGTCTGCCCATCCGGTAGCTCCGTAACCATCTGACCATCCGGTGCCCCCTCCTCCCTCAACAACCATGGGAACCACCCATGGAACACTGCCATCCTTTTTCTGATCAACACTAAAATCATTCATCCATTTGGTAAAAAAAGCAGCTGTATCCATATTGAAGCATGCAGTCGGGGCAAATACCTGGGCATCTCCGGTCCACCCCATACGCTCATCCCGCTGGGGACAATCAGTTGGAACATCCAAAAAATTACCACGCAGACCCCATTGAATATTCTTTTGCAATTGATTAACCAGCGGATCAGAACATTCAAAATTGCCGGTTGATCGCATGTCTGTATGAATGATTTTACCGGTAATATTCTGAGGTTCAATTTCATCCTCGTAACCATCTACTTTTAAATACCTGAAACCGTGGAAAGTAAAGTGTGGTTCAAATGTTTCTATTTCATCACTTTTAAAAATGTACTGATCTTCAGCTTTGGCAGCTCTTAAATTGTCAATATAGAAATTTCCTTCTTTGTCAAGAACTTCAGCATATCTCAAAGTAATCATCAATCCTTTCCTTCCTTTTAAGCTGAACTGAATCCAACCCACAATATTCTGTCCCAGATCAAAGACTAATTCTCCCTTTGGTGTAATTAACTTTTTGACAGGTTTTATTTCTTCAGTTATACGAACAGGATTACTTTCAGAAGAAACCAAAATCTCCTTAGATTGATCTGCTACCTTTACACCTCTCCAATCTTTATCATTAAATTCAGAATGATTCCAGCTCTCCATTTCAAGCCGGGCATCATATATTTCACCGTTGTATAGATCAGATTTCAAAATTGGCCCTGTTGCTGATTTCCAGGTATCATCCGAACCGATAGTATCCTGTGTTCCATCACTATAGTTAATCAGTATTTGTGCAATGAATGAAAGTTTGTCCCCATATAAATTCCTTTTGCCCTGCCAGCCAAAAAATCCCCTGTACCATCCGTCGCCCAGAATTGCACCAAAGGCATTATTACCATTTTTCAGCATATCTGTAATATCATATGCCTGGTATTGAATCCGGTGATGGTAGCTGGTCCATCCGGGTGTAAAAAGGTCATCTGATACTTTTTCCCCATTGAGGAAAAACTGATATAAACCCCGACCCGATATAGAAACCACAGCACGGTGAACTTTACCATTTACAGAAAATTCTTTACGAAGAAACGGACATGGATTTGACTCAGAGGTATCTTCTTCTATATCCGGTTCAATCCATGAGGCTTTCCAGTCAGATGGATTAAGCAATCCCATTTCCCAAAAAGCGACCTCGCTCCATTCATATTCCCTGTTGTGATTATCCCATATTTTTACCTGCCAGTATATCCGTTGTGATGACTGCAAAACAGGGCCATCGTATTCAATTTGGATAGATTTATCCGATTCAATTTTACCCGTATCCCAGTGAAGATTAAGTTTATTTACCAAGTCTTCCTGGCTTAACGCGCATACTATACGATATGCAATTTGCAATGTATTTCTTTTTTCGGAAATCATCTCCCAGCAAAATCTGGGTTTAGAAGTACCAATACCCAAGGGATTGGTTCTATAATCCGTTTTTAAATTGACTATTTTCAAAATCCTACTCTTTTTCTTCCAATGATTTACTTTCCATCCAGAAAGGGGCGCTCCCAAACCAGAACAGGATGCCTATGATCATACATATAAAATCTGTTTTCATTGGAATTATCCCGTTGAAAACCAGTAACGAAGGAATGAAGGTTAAGGCTAATCCCAGACCGGAAAATATCTTAAGTATTGTTTTCATTTTCAATATATTTAAGTATTTAAAATCCTGTTTTTAACACCCTTTTGCTGAATATAACTAAATACCAGATATAATAATACGGCAACAATCCATTCGGGAGCCACAAGAAACAACAGGTCGGCTTTGATGCCAGCCAGCCATGAAGGTTGTTTGCCTTCGAGCAAGTTAGAAAGCCAGACATAATGATCCTTTCCGTAGAGAAAAACCGAAAAGGAGAAAGACAGAATCCACGTTAACGCTGCAGGCCAACTAATAAGTAATTTTCTTTTATCTGCATAATCGGTAAGAAGTCCCAGTTTCGGAAATACCCAGATATCGATAAAGATGCAGGCGCCCAAAGGCATAAAAAACAGTCCGTAGTATCCAATTATTCTATCCAAATTTGCATTTACTGCCGGAATGCAGGCAGCAATAATCATAAATAATCCGGCAGCGAATGTTACCTTCCATCGTTTCCAGTTGGGAGTTGCCACCTGAATCGCTAATCCGGCACGATACATAGTAGGATTGGCTGTAGTCCAACCGGCAATTACCACACAAATAGCCCCTGCCACTCCTGCTCCAAATAAAGCAATTGTTCCGGGCTGAGGATTGGTATGTCCTGC
The DNA here is from genome assembly GCA_963781805.1 of uncultured Bacteroidales bacterium. Lineage (GTDB taxonomy): Bacteria > Bacteroidota > Bacteroidia > Bacteroidales > UBA10428 > JAFGPL01. Next base: position 378,952 of record CAWAHF010000004.1, on the reverse strand, counting down.
TGCCAAATATGCTGCACACAGAATTCCCGAAGAAATCCACGCTCCATAATGCCCAAGGTACATTCCAAAGGCTGAGGCAAATCCCTGTGTCCATTTTTTTGCATACCGAAATACGGTGATATCAGCCATTCCGATATGCTGCGTTGCATTGCAAAGCCAGGCAAATCCAATCACGTGCCAAAAGGTATATTTGGAGTTTGCACCAATGGGTACCCCGGTAAATATTTTGGTGTTAAACACATGCCAGAAATTACTCATTTTGGATAGTCCCAGGTCCGGTAAAACAGCTATGGCCGCAGCAAAAAATACAAATACCATCCATGGAGCACAAACTTTTGAGAAAAAAGCAATCTTTTCAAAACCTAATATAGCCAGAAGTGTAACAACAATACCGACAAAAACTGCGAGTGCTACCCACGAAAGTGAAGGAAAAAGATCTCCTGCAATATAATCAGGATTGGGAATATGGAAAGGAATGGATACTGCTGTGGTCGCTACATTTATCATAGCTCCTGCCAACAGGCAAAGTATAAAGGCATAAAAAGCACTATAGGCAACAGTAAGATAAGGACCGCACATTTTTCGCAGTTGCCAGTATATTGTCAACCGGGTTTTCACACCCACCGGAGCACAAAAAAAGGCCCAACTGAGTACCGCCAATAAATTTCCAAAAAGTAATCCTACAAAAAAATCAAATGCAGACACACCATGCATTACCATCAGAGGTCCTAAAACGAATTCTGTACCTGCAATATGCTCACCGGAGAACATGGCAATAAACGTTTTCCATCCGTGCAATTTGTTTTCTGAAACCGGTTCCCGGTCAAATTCATAAAGTGCATCCAGCCTGTCAATTAATTTTAGTTTAGCCCTGGCGGTAATTTCGGTATTCATCAATAGTTGGTTATAGGTTATTTTGAAGAAATATAAAAGAAAAACAAATATACTAAAAGGAACTACTTGTGCAAGCAATACCAGACCTGTGAAATCGTTATCATAACTAATATGAATGAAAAAAATGCGTTGTATATTTGCATAAGATTATTATTAGCTTCATATCAAGGTTATGCGCGGTCTTTTTCTTATACTTGTTTTCATTATCTCTACCTATAATCTGCACGGGCAATATAATTGTATTTTCCAGCATTATTCTACCCGAGACGGCTTGTCTCATGGCCAGGTAAGAACCATGCTTAAGGATAGCAAAGGCTTTATGTGGTTTGGAACATTTGATGGTATTGACAAATTTGACGGCTTCAGATTTACAACCTATAAAACCAGACCAGGTGATAATGCAAGTTTATCCTCCAACCGAATTGACCGACTGATGGAGGACAAATGGGGATTTCTATGGATTCAGACCTATGATTCCAAAGTATACAGGTTCGACAAGCGTTCTGAAACCTTTGAAAGTGTGCTTCTTGATTCTTCCTGTAACGAGATTAAAGTGGATCGGATTTTTAAATCATCCATTGGAGATTTTTGGCTGTATTCAGGTATTCACGGCCTGTTCAGATTGATAACCGATCCCAATGATTTTCATTTAAAGATTATAAAATACAATGTTTTTAAAAACAATCCTAACGAAAACAGGGACATAAAGCTTGTTTTTATTAATGAAGACGCGCAACACCAGATATGGTTCGGTTCTGAAAAAGATCTTGTTTGTTTGAAACTCAACAAGGCTGATAATCAGTATCAGATTAACAACAACGCAAGTGAAGCAATTTCATTAACCAAAAGATATCATCTTTCAAGCATTGCAGAACAATCAAATAAAATGTGGATTGGCACAGTTGAGGGGGTTTTATTGAGTATTGATCTGAATACACTAAAATCCGACTCTATTGTATTTAAGAATTCTTCAGCCATTAACATATTAAAAAGCAGGTTTGAACCAAACCTGTATATCGGAACCAACGGAAACGGAATATTTCTTTATAACACTGAACAACATGCTATTGAAGGACATATTACCAATCCATTGCTTCAAAATATCCAGTACATTTTTATTGATTCACATCATCTGCTATGGATTGAAACAGATAAGGAGGGTATCATTAAAACCAATTCTGTATTTGGTAATCTCAGACATTTTAGTCAGAAAACAGATGCAGATCCTTCCTTACAGGTACGGACTACTTCTTCTTTTTTTGAAGACAAAAATCATGTTTTATGGATTGCGCTTAAAGAAGGAGGTTTTGGTTATTATAACCGGGCAACAGATAATTTCGATTATTTCTACAATGAACCGGGAAATCCGGATTCCAAAATGTCAAATTATGTAAATAGTTTTTATATGGACTCGACCAATGTAATTTGGCTATGCACCTATTTCAGAGGCCTGGAAAAAATAACCATTCTGCAGGGAGGATTCCAGTTTATGAAATTAAATCCTTCATCTTCCAATCGTATTTCAAACGAGGTTAGATCAGTATTTGAAGACAGCAGGGGTATTCTCTGGATCGGTACGAAAGATGGTCAGGTTCATCTGCTGGATAAAAATAATCATATTTTAAAGGAATATGCTGATGAAATTGACCATGGAATGGTCTATTCCATCTGTGAGGATCATACCGGTAATATCTGGCTGGGAACCAAAGGTAACGGGCTGTTTAAAGCACAACGGACCAGCAAATCATTAACTGATTATACATTTACTCAGTACAGACATCATCCGAACGATTCACGAAGTTTAAGCAGTGATATGATTTATTCTGTTCTGGAAGATTCCAACGAACGAATTTGGGTAGGAACATTTGGGGAAGGACTCAATTTACTGGTCAGCGAAAATGGACACACCTATTTTAAAAATTCACAAAACTCCTTTAAAAATTATCCGGAAAATATTGGTTCAAGAATTAGATATCTCCAACAGGATTCGCGGGGGAACATCTGGATTGCATCCACCGAAGGCCTGATTTTGTTTAACCCCGATGAAAACACTCCTGATAATCTTACATTTCATCATTACAGTAAAATTCCGGGTGATCCATCCAGTCTGGGGAATAATGACATTTTATATATTTTCAAAGATGCTGTAGATACGCTTTGGTTAGGTACCCTTGGAGGAGGATTGCATAAAATGATATCCTACCCCGAGGAGGATCTCCCTCCTAAATTTAAGATTTATACAAAGACTGACGGACTTCCTAGTGATGTAATCCTTAGCATTGAGGAAGACAACCAGCATAACCTTTGGCTTGCCACCGAAAACGGTATTTCAGGCTTCAATATACAGAGGCAGGTTTTCAGACATTATGATGAATATAATGGGATTGAAAAATCTACTTTTTCCGAAGCTACATCCTGTCAAAGAACTTCCGGAGAAATCTATTTCGGCTCACTGGATGGAGTTTATTATTTTGATCCAAATCGGGTTGGGGAAAGAACCATCCAGGGGAATATGGTTTTAACAAACCTGAGGCTATTTAATCAGGATGTATATCCCGGTGGTAAAAATTCCCCTTTGAAAGAGGCTATTTCCGAAACAAGCTCCATTCATCTGAAATATAACCAGAATATGTTTAGCATTGAATATGTCGCCCTGGATTATGAAGCACAGGATAAAATCGAATATGCCTTTGAACTTGAAGGTTTTGATCCGGAAGAATCAGGATGGCATTTTGTCAAAAATCAACGAATAGCCACTTACACCAATATACCTCCCGGAAAATACACGTTCAAGGTCAAATATGTCAACCATGATTCGGAATTCAACGAAACAGATGCAAGTCTTAAAATCACCATTTTACCGCCACCATGGAAAACCGGATGGGCTTATGCAGGGTACATTCTTTTGTTACTGATTATCCTTGAAATCACAAGAAGAATCATTTTTACAATGATTCGGTTACGTAATAAAGTGGTTATTGAAAAAGAGATGACTGATTTAAAGCTTCGTTTTTTTACAAACATCTCGCATGAACTTCGCACTCCGTTAACTTTAATCTTAGGTCCCGTGGATGAGTTAACCCATACCGAAAAACTTACGGAAAGAGGTAAGGAGCATATTCAACTGATAGAGCACAATGCCAAAAGAATGTTAAAACTAATAAACCAATTGCTTGATTTTCGAAAGATCCAAAACAAAAAAATGGTGCTTAAGCTAACGCATGTGGATATTGTGATTTTAATAAAAGAAATTTGTGCCAACTTCAAGGATATTGCAGAGGAAAAGCAGATTGAATTCATTGTAAACAGCAATATAGAGAGTTTGTCTGTCTGGATTGATGAAGAAAAAATGGATATTGTAATCTTTAATTTACTTTCGAATGCTTTCAAATTTACCCCCTCATCCCGGCAAATCGAGTTAAATATCATATATCAGAAACATCAGAATTTTGTTGTCATCGAGGTGAAAGATCAGGGAATTGGCATTCCCAAAGAAAAAGCCTCAATGGTTTTCAACAGGTTTGCCGACATTCATGATTCAACGCATTATAGAGATGTTGGCACCGGAATCGGATTGTCTTTATCCAAAGAACTTATCGAACTTCATAACGGAACCATTGGATTCGAGAGCACTGAAGGAGTTGGAACAACTTTTAGAATTGAACTGAAGCTTGGAAAAGATCATTTTAACGAAGAATGGGTTGAATTTATTGAAGATGCACAGCCCTGCAGAAAAAAAATAGAAGAGCCTGAAAAACTTGATTTCTCCTATGAAAATCACATTTCAATAAATGGAAGTTCTTCTGAACATGAGAAACCAGTAGTATTGATCGTTGAGGACAATGCTGATGTAAGGAAATTTATCTCCGGTCTGATATCGGATTTATATATTACTGAGGAAGCAACTGATGGAGTTGAAGGATTTGAAAAAGCTATTCAACTTACACCTGATATTATTATTTCGGATGTAATGATGCCCAGGATGGACGGGATAGAACTCATCAGCAAACTTAAAAATGATTTTGCCACCAGTCACATTCCGGTAATATTATTAACTGCAAAATCATCCGTAGAAAGCAAAGTAGAAGGTCTTAAATATGGCGCCGACGCTTATATTACCAAGCCATTCAACAGCCTGCTTCTAAAGGCACAGATACAAAATTTGCTGGATCAACGCATATTATTGATCGAAAAATTCATCAACAGATTGAAATTGCTTGATATACAAGAAGAAAAAGGAGCAGTCATTACTGACAGAGACTCAGATTTTCTCGAAACTATTGTTCAGATTGTTGAAAATAATATCAGCAATTCTGAATTTAAGATTGAAAATATAGCCAAATCTGTTGGACTTGGAAGGACTAGCTTTTTCAAGAAGCTTAAAGGATTAACAGGTATGTCTCCGATTGATTTTGTAAGTGAATTCAGGCTTAGAAAGGCATTGAAATTACTGGAATCAGGTAAATATAATATTTCGGAAGTATCCTATATGACAGGGTTTAATGATCCGGGCTATTTTAGTAAACGTTTTAAAGAAAGGTTTAAAAAGGCTCCATCAAGTTATATCCGGCAAAATTAGTAAACCGGTACCACCAATTATTACCATTTTTGAAACAAATATTCCAATCCGAACAAAGCAAATTGGTCTAATTTTATTCATTATTCAGTGTTCAAAGGAAAATCCTGAACCTGCTTTATGATATCAACATAAACTAAAAAAATAGGCTAAGATGAAAAAATCAGCACTTGTATTAATAAGCGTATTTGCATCATTTGTTTATCTGAATTTAGCTAATGGCCAGGGTTCAGACTCTATTCCTGCCTCTGTGTTATGGGAACTTTCTGATCCGGGAGCAGGAGGTACCGACAGGGCTCCGTCCACATCAGGAAGTGTTACAGCGAAAGATGAATCTGCCGGCAGTTACACACAGATAAAAGATTACTCAGGGACAGAAAATGGCCAACGATCCCAGATTACGGGTGGAGCATGGCCTGCAAATCAGGGTTCTTTAATTGATTCGGTTTATATCCAGTTTGAGGTTTCTCCTTTGCCTTATACGAATTTCTATCTTGATTCCGTAATGCTGGAGATCACTTCCATTTCTATTAATACCCTAAAGGCTGAGTTATATTATTCTACCGATTCAACTTTTAATACTAAAACACCCATAGAATTTAACACGGGTATTGCAGGTAACTATCTGCCAAGAGATACTTATTTGAAAATTAAATCGGCAGCGGATCTTACCGTTAACGATGGAGAGACTTTGTACCTCAGGGTTTATTTCTGGGTTGAAGATCCTACTGTAAGAACAGGTAAATATATCTGTTTAAGAAATGTTAATATTTCAGGATATGGAGAAAGTCTTGCCACCCCATCTGAAGTAAAATGGTTTGATAACGGAGTGGCTGAACCTGTTACCTCTGGAAATATTCTCGCGGGAGAACCAACTTACAGCGATTCGTTAACGTTGTACAATACTACCACCGATTTACCTTTAAACGGAACTGGGAATACAGTCACTGCAGGCGCTATACATACTATTTCAAAAATCTGGAATGCCGAACCCGATACAGTTTCTTATTTATATTTTGGATTTTCGGTATCTCCAAAAACCGGAGGAACATTTCATATAGATTCCGTAAGCATGAATCTTGGAGGATGGTTTGAATCCAATTTCAAGGCAGCAGTCTATTTTTCTGTTAATGCTGACTTTTCAGATGCTACCTTGTTAATTCCGGATTCCCAGCTCCCGGGAAATGCACTGGATCACTGGACTGTACCGTTGGATACAAATATAATTTCAGGGGTAACTTTTTATTTACGGGTTTACCCTCACAATACAGCAGCAGCTGGCTGGGCTAAATTAATTGCTGTAAATGACATCAAGATTACCGGAACCACTACAGGAGTCACTGCAGATCCACCTATGGTTACATCAGCTAATCTTTCGTATCTGTCAACAACCTTTGTTACTTGCGGTGGTACAATTCCATCAGACGGTGGAGCCCCGGTAACCGAACGTGGCGTGGTTTGGAATACAACAGGTTCTGCAACTATTGATGATGATAAAACATCGGACGGAACCGGCTCAGGAACGTTTGTAAGCTATGTTTCAGGTTTGACTCCAGGAACAGATTATTATCTTAGAGCTTATGCTACCAATAAAGCAGGTACAAATTATGGAGAAGAACGGATATTCACAACCCTTGCAACCATTGTTGTACCAACTGTAACCACAACAGCTGCTTCAGCGATCCTCGTTAAAACTGTCGAAAGCGGTGGAAATGTTACCGATTGGGGCGGTGATACCGTGACAGGGAGAGGAATATGCTGGAATACAACAGGTAGTCCCACAACATCAGATAGTTTTACAGAAAACGGAGAAGGACTTGGTTCATTCAATGCTACGGCATATCCACTGAATGAAGCCTTAGAATACCATTTAAGAGCCTATGCAACCAATTCTGCCGGTACAGGATATGGCGATGAAATTGTATTTACCACACAAACTGCTTCTCCAGATGTAATGAAAGTAGTGGCAAAAGACGGCAGTGGAGATTATACCACGGTTCAGGCTGCCTTTGATGCTGTGCCTGACTTATATACCGGTACATGGACCATTTATATTAAGCCGGGCGTATACCAGGAAAAACTGATGCTTGCCAAAAACAAAGTGAATGTGGTCTTAAGAGGAGATCATCCGGATAGTACTATTCTGGTTTACGATGATAATGCAAACACTCCAAATGGTTCCGGTGGTACAGTTGGAACATCAGGATCATACAGTGTCTCGATTGAAGCTAATGACTTCCAGGCTTATAAAATTACCTTCCAGAACACAAATCAGACTGCCCAGGCAGTTGCATTGCGTACCAATGGCGACCGACAAAGCTACTACCATTGTGTGTTGAAAGGTTATCAGGATACCTATTACACATATGGACTGGGCAGAATATATATGAAAGACTGCTACATCGAAGGCGCAGTGGACTATATCTTCGGACAGGCAACCGTTGTGTTTGACAGTTGTGAACTCAAAGAACTCAGAAACGGAGGACCGTTAACAGCTGCCAGCACTAATGTAAATTCCAGGTTCGGATATGTGTTCAGAAATTGCAAAATCATGACGGATAAGATTGGTTATGATGGAGGGACAATCTCATCCATTTATCTTGGAAGACCCTGGCAGGGTAATCCGAAGGTTGTATATATGTATTGTGAAGAACCTTCAACAGTTGCCCCTGCAGGCTGGACTAATATGACATCGAGCCTTAATCCGTTGTTCGCAGAGTATAATTGTTTTGGCCCGGGTTATAATCCGGCTCAAAGATCAACAAACATTAATTATCCGGGTATACAATTAACCGATGAAGAAGCGTCATCATATACCATTGAGAATATTTTTGCCAAAACAACAAACCCGTCATTTGGTATTGACTGGATGCCCGATACAACCATTTGTGAAAAATTAGCGCAGACGATTCAGTTTGATGCCTTACCGGATAAGAGAATGGGAGATGCTCCATTTGAACTTACAGGTACTTCAACTTCAAATTTACCTTTAACATATACAAGCTCCAATACATCGGTTGCTACCATCAATGGAAACCAGGTGACTTTGGCTGCTTCAGGAACCACTGACATAACTGCTTCGCAGCCTGGTAACTTTCTTTATTATGCTGCCCCAAATGATATAGTACAGACACTAAATGTAGGTGAACCCAGTGCTGTTATTTCTCCCTCAGATGCGGAAATTCAGTTGTACCCAAATCCTGCCAGCAGTAATTTAATTATTAAGGGATTGAAGAATTCTACTGAAAATATTATAATTTTCAACAATCAAGGTCAAATTGTCTTGGAAAAACAGGTAAACAAAGACAATGCATCTATTGATATCTCTTCACTTACAAAAGGTGTATATTTTGTAAAAATTCAAGAACAATTATACAAATTCATAGTCTACTAAATTTCATCAGAAATTTTGGTTAAATCTGATTAATTGTTTGGGAGTTGTCTTACCGGCAACTCCTTTTTTTATTTTTTTTCTTTTGAATAGGCTATCTTCCAAAAAATAGCGCTTACTTTTCTATCTTGCTTATTGGCTTTAGTTTTTTACTTTTGTATTGATATCTAAAAAATACCCGATAAATATTGCTATTTAGGTTTTACTAACGGATATATCATTGATTTGAATGATATTAAATGAAAACAAAAACAGAACTTGAAAATACGGCAACTGAAATCCGCAGAAGACTTCTCCAAATAATTCATTATGCAGGCGGAGGTCATACAGGCGGAGCTCTTTCATCAGTTGATATTCTGGTCACGTTGTACTTTCATATTATGAAATACAAACCTGAAGACCCTGCCTGGACCGAACGTGACCGGTTTATTCTCAGTAAAGGTCATAGTGTGGAAGGTTTTTATTGTGTGTTGGCGGAAGCCGGCTATTTCTCAAAAGATATTCTGGATACCTATGGAAAATTTCAATCACTCCTGGCTGGTCATCCGACCAGAAAAGTGCCGGGAGTTGAAATTAATTCAGGATCGCTGGGACATGGATTGTCAGTTGCTACAGGTATGGCGCTTGCGGGGAAAATGGATAAGCGTAAGTCAAGGATATTTGTTTTAATGGGCGATGGTGAACAGGGAGAAGGTTCAATCATGGAAGCAGCGAATTGCGCCGGACATTATAAGCTTGACAACCTTGTTGCTATTATCGACAGAAATTTTTTACAGATTAGCGGGCCTACGGAAGAGGTAATGTCTCTTGAAAATCTTAGAAAACGATGGGAAGCATATAACTGGCATGTTGAAGAAACTGACGGGAACGATATTGGCAGTATAATGAAGTTGTTTGATGTGTTGCCTGTTGAAGCCAGCAAACCACACCTGGTGATTGCACACACCGTTAAAGGGAAAGGCGTCTCATTTATTGAAAACAAACCGGAATGGCATCACAAAGTACCAACCGTAGAACAATTGAAACAGGCGTTGGAAGAATTGGATAAATTAATGCATGTTTAATCCATGAAAACAAATAATATTCCTTGCAGGCAGGCATTTACAAACAAATTGATCGAACTGGCCCAACAGGATTCAAACATAATAGCTGTCACTTCGGATGCAAGAGGATCAGTCACACTTAATAAATTTGCTGAAGTTTTGCCACAACAGTTTGTTGAAGTTGGAATAGCCGAGCAAAATGCTATTGGAGTATCGGCAGGTCTTGCACTAAGCGGAAAAAAACCTTTTGTTTGCGGACCTGCATGTTTTTACAGTTCAAGAAGTTATGAACAGGTGAAGGTAGATGTTGCCTATTCCAAAACCAACGTTAAAATTATTGGGGTAAGTGGAGGAGTGAGTTATGGAGCACTTGGTTCGACCCATCATAGTCTGAATGATATTGCCGTTATGCGGGTTTTGCCTGATATGACTGTAATTTTACCATGTGATAAGTATCAGACGGTTATATTAACCGAACAGCTGGTGCATCACGTAGGTCCTGTATTTGTGAGAATGGGAAGAGGTGCAGTACCTGATGTTTATTCTGATGAAAAGACTCGCTTTGAGATAGGGAAAGCAAATATTCTATTAGATGGTAACGATCTTACTATTATTGGTACAGGCGAAACCGTATTTCATTGTCTTGAGGCAGGTAAGGCTCTTGTTAAAAAGGGAATTAAAGCAAGGGTAATCGATATGCATACCATCAAACCCCTGGATATGGATACAATTGCCAAGGCAGCTAAAGAGACAGGTAAAATCATAACCGTTGAAGAACACCATATATTTGGCGGACTTGGTTCTGCTGTTTCAGAATATATCGCTCAAAATTGTCCTGTTCCATTAAAAATTATCGGATTCCCGGATGAAAATGCCATGCATGGAAGCTCGAGTGAACTTTTTGAATACTATGGGATTAATGCAGAGGGAATTGTCAAAACAGCTAAAGAATTTCTAACCGCTAAGGCGTAAGGACACTAAAAAATGGAAAAATTAATTATTTTAAACATTTATTAGTAAAAAATTAGAATCCTTTGAGCTCAGGAGTTTCACGCAAAGACGCAAAGAAAAGTTTTAATAGTGTTTTTAAAACTTCGAATTTTCAAATATGAATATCATCTTATGAATTACATCCTCTCCATCGATCAAAGCACATCGGGAACAAAAGCTGTTCTGTTTGATCAGGATGCCCGATTTGTAGCAAGAGCCAATGTTTCGCACAGGCAAATCTATCCTAAGCCTGGTTGGGTGGAACATGATCCGGAAGAAATTTATAGAAATGTACTAAAAGTCATAAAAGATGTGATAAATGAGTCCGGAATTGATAAAAATTCTATACAATGTCTTTCAATAACTAACCAGAGAGAGACTATTCTTGTTTGGGATATAAATACCGGCAAACCGGTTTGCAACGCCGTTGTATGGCAATGCCTGAGAGGTGAAGAGAAGTGCAATGAATTAAAATCTAACGGATTTGAAGATATTATCCGGCAAAAAACAGGTCTCATCATTGATCCTTATTTTTCAGCAAGCGGACTGCATTGGATCCTGAACAACAACCCTGAAATTATGCAGAAAGCAAAGGATGGAATCCTTATTGCCGGTACTATGGATTCCTGGTTAATATGGAAACTAACCGGAGGAAAAGTGCATGCAACCGATTATTCAAATGCCTGCCGTACCATGTTAATGAATATTCACACCCTTGCATGGGATGAAGAAATTTGTGCACTTTTTGATGTACCCATAAATATGTTACCTGAACTAAAATATGCAGACTCAGTTTATGGTGATTCAAATATTGAAGGTTTTTTCGAAAACAAAATTCCAATATCAGGAATTCTGGGTGATTCGCATGCAGCCTTATTCGGACAACGTTGTTATCACCAGGGATTATCCAAAGTTACTTATGGTACCGGCTCATCTGTTATGATGAATATTGGATCAGAGCCTGCCGAACCGCCTGAAGGACTAGTTACTTCGATAGGTTATGGCATTAAAGGAAAGATCAATTACGTATTTGAAGGAAACATACACAGTACCGGCGCTACGATTAAATGGATGGTGGATACGCTTGAAATAATTAACAGCTCCTCAGAATCGGAAGAACTTGCGTTATCAGTTCCTTCCACGGAAGGAGTCTATTTTGTACCGGCATTTGCAGGGTTGGGCGCTCCATATTGGGATAATCAGGTGAGGGCAACCATTTCAGGAATGCATAGTGGTACACGCAAAGCGCATATTGTAAGAGCAGGTTTGGAATCGATTGCCTACCAGGTTAAGGATTTGCTTGATTTAATGACTGAAAAATCAGGTATTGCATTAACCGGAATCAGAGTGGATGGTGGGCCCACCAAAAATAAATTCCTGATGCAGTTTCAATCGGACATGTTAAATACAGCTATCACCATAAGTAATATTGAAGAAGCTTCGGCGCTTGGAGCAGCACTCGCAGGTGGATTGGGAACCGGTATGTGGCAAAGTCTTGAACAGCTGGAAGGTCTCTATAACGGAAATAAAGAAATCTTTCCGTCCATGGAAAAAGAAAAAAAGGATATTCTATATAAAGGATGGGAAAAAGCTGTTCGTATGGCCAGAGGTAGATAATTACATACTTACGCTTCGATTATCTTTAATAAAAAAATTGATCCCTTTTACCAATGGGCAATTCTTATAAAAAATGGTAGATCCCTCCGCCCTGCGGGCACCTCCCCTTAAAAAAAGGGGATACCCCTCCGCTTTGCGGGCACCTCCCCTTAAAAAAGGGGATACCCCTCCGCCCTGCGGGCACCTCCCCTTAAAAAAGGGGATACCCCTCCGCCCTGCGGGCACCTCCCCTTAAAAAAGGGGATACCCCTCCGCCCTGCGGGCACCTCCCCTTAAAAAAGGGGAGGAATTTAGTTAGTGATTAATTAACTAAGCTGTTTAGATATACTTCCAGGTTGGTATAGAGAGAATTAAGAGAATAGCCATTTCTATCATCATGATTCCTTGGATCCAACCTGTTTGCCTTTTCCCAAACGTCCGGCATACCGTCTTTATCGGTATCCTTTGGTGCAGGAAGTGATTTAAGTTCCGGCCAACCTCCAACTGAATTCTGGCTGTCAATAATACCGGTGTTTTTACCCCATGAATCCCCATACATACATTTGCCACTTTGCACTTCCGAAATAATCCGTTGGTCAACAGGATCTCTTTTGGGTAATATGGCTCCTGCACTTTTCAATACAAGTTGATAAGCCTCCTCTGCAGATTGAGTTGTAACAGTAGCAAAATGGAAGGGAGTATCCATCCTGGACTTTAGTTTTTCCTCCCAGGTAGCCCCCTGTACGCCATATTTCCAATTATCGGATGTAGCATCCGGGAAACCTTCGACGACATTTCCGGCTATATAAAACTTACCAGCCCATAAAGTATCCGGTTGCATTCGGGTATTAAAAAAGAATTGTGTTAAATCAAGAATCCTGTATTTTTTTTCTCCTTTACCAGTAGCGGGTCCGACTTTGTAGTAATTATTAACCATATTCTGACTGCCTTCTTCACCGCCATATGCGCTCTGAAAACCCCAGTTGAAAATTACATTGTTTCTGTAATCGACAAGTTCCAAATCCGGTCTTCCGGAATATCTTGGTCCACAAAAGCGAGGATTACGACTGGTATGATCTGCCAGCAAATTGTGATGAAAAGATGCACCTTGTCCTCCCCATATTCCTCCATATCCATGATCACCTTTCGGATGTCCTGAATTGTAAAGACTTTCGCTAATGATACACCACTGCATGGTAAAATAAGCATTATCATAAAAAGTAGCGGTCTCATCGATCGACCAGCTTGCAGAACAATGATCAATGATGATATTTTTATAACCTTTGCCATTCAAAGCATCTTGTGCGTCGCTTTCAAGTTTATCATTGCCGCATCGAAATCTCATAAACCGGATGATCACATTATCGGCTCTCACAGAAAGAGGATAATTTTTCAGACAGATTCCATCACCAGGAGCCGTCTGACCTGCAATAGTAATATCGTTGTTTATTATTTCCAATGGACCCTCAAGTGGAATAGTTCCTGAAACTGCAAATACGACGGTTCTCGTTCCCTTCTGATCTATTGCCCATCTTACTGAACCTTCAACCGGATTGGACAGATTATCGGAAAGGTTATTTACGATAATAACTTTACCGCCTCTTCCTCCCGATGTAAAGCGGCCAAAACCCTCTGCACCGGGGAAAGCAATTGGTTGAGAGTATGCAAAACTGATAGATAATAAAATGCAAATTATGTATGAAAATAAAATTGCAATTTTCATAGTAGTTGGGGTTGTTTGGATTATATAATAAGGATTCTCAACGTATATGAGATAAACATATTATTTGATAAGCACAAGCCTGTTAATTACTGTTTCAGACCCATTTGTTACAGAATAGAAATAAACACCAGAACCTAATTCTGAAGTTCCAAAGTCAACTTTATTTATCCCCTGATTATAAAAACCCTTTGAAATTTCTTTCACAAATTTTCCATACATGTTAAATAGAGAAATTTGAATTTCTTCGGATGTGGAAAGGCTGAATACTATAATTGCATTATTCTTGACCGGATTTGGATAACAATAAGTGCTAATGTTTTCACTAAACTCCTCCGTTATAGCGGAAGGATTCTTCACAAATGTTGCCGTTAAATTTTTGTTGCTATTCATCATTAAGGTTATACTTGCATTCTCACTTGCAGTATCTCCGCTCCACGCACTGAATGACCAACCTGAATCTGCAACGGCTGTCAATTTTAGTTCTGTACCCGGTTCGTATTCGCCCGAGGCAGGTGTTATCTTTCCATTACCATCTATATTTGTTGATAGCTCAACAGGAACAATTGGCGTAAAATTCACCAGGCTATTCAGATATTTTTCAAGCATGGTATATCCATCCGTATCAACCGTATTTCTGTCACTTGGATCACTGATACTCAAACCGTGTGAAGTTTCCCAATCATCTGGCATGCCATCATGATCTGTATCAACCGGTGCTGCAGTGGAGTTTAATACCGGCCAGCCTCCTACCTCTGAGGGACTATCAATAATCCCGGTATTAGCTCCATAGGTACCCCCGGTGGTTGCTGAGGCAGTAACTAACTGATTCATTATTCTTTTATCTACCGAATCACGAGAAAGTGAAGCACCGCAATGTTCAATAATAGATTCCAACGCCTTTTCAGCTGATTGTGTTACAACAGGAGCATAATTAAACGGAAATGCCACCCGGGCCCACAATCCCTGAACCGAATCAGAGTATTGCGGTTGAAATCCTCCCCCAAGGAGGGTATTGTTCAAAGTAACTGATGATGTTCCCTCCATAACATTTCCCGCGATGTACCATTTACTTATTGAATCTACCCTAGGACTGGTAGAAACAGATGGATTGACTATCCGGAAAAAAGCAGAACCTCCTTTTTTGACAGTACCCGGTCCCGGTCTGTAATAATTGTTTACCATATTTTGTTGACCTCCTTCACCACCATATGCGCTATTACCAGCCCAATTGAAAATCACATTGTTTCTGTAGTCAACAACTTCCTTTGACGCAGTGGATACATGATACCTTGCACCGCAAAAACGCGGATTCCTGCTTGTGTGATCAGCCAAAAGATTGTGATGAAAGGTCGCACCCCAGCCACCCCAAATACCCCCATAACCATGATTACCTTTGGAGTGAAACGAAGAATACAAACTTTCACCTACAATACACCATTGCATCGTAAAGTTTTCATTGTCGTAAAAACTGGCGACTTCATCAATAGCCCAGGACATAGAGCAGTGATCAATCATAATATTTTTATGATTACGTCCCCATAATCCGTCATTTTCAAATTGAAGATTACTCAAGGGAGCACCGACAGAATTATCAATTTCGTCTCCCGGTCGGAATCTCATATACCTGATAATAACATTGTCGGTACTAATTTCAACAGTGTTATTTGCTAAAGAGGTTACAGTTGTTAATGCACTGGAAGGAACAACTAGTTTTGCGTTTTTAATACAAATCCCGTCTCCCGGTGCAGTTTGACCGGCAATGGTCAAATCACCGTTTTTAATGTTCAGACTTTTTGTGAGTTCAATAGTCCCTGAAACATTAAAGACGATGGTACGGGGACCAGAGAGCGATTCTATCCCATATCTTAAACTTCCTACCCCTGCATCAGAAAGATTGATAACTTCATACACTGTACCTCCTCTTCCTCCGGTAGTATACCTGCCAAATCCTTCAGCGCCTGGAAATGCTAATTGTTGGGCGTTGCTTTTTTCAATGTTCAATTGAAGCAGTAGTAATAAAACAGAAATAAAACTGAAAAAATATTTGTGATTCATGTTGTAAAAATTTAGTTTATATTCAATTATTCCAGTTGGTTAAGAGGCTAGGTAAGTTCGCTTGTATTTCTTCAAAAAACAGAATGGTGAAGCTAGATTATTCGATGTTGTCTATTATTTGTTAAAGAATCAAATCCTTATACGTATTCAACTGTTTTTAGGTTATTCTAAATTAGCATCGAATTTAAAAATAAAAAGCGGGCAAAGATTAAACTTTACCCGCATTATTATTTTACCTAATTAATAAGGTCTCCAACGAGGATCTCCGGAATTGCTTTTACCGGAAAATCCATAGTCTTTAAAGCTAAAATCCAATCCATCATAAGGATCATTCCAAAGATCTACAGCCGTCCCGCTATATGAATTGGAAGGAAATCCAGGAATATCACCAGATGCAAATGAAAAATCACTGGTTGCCCAGGTATTTATAATATCAATGACGGTTGATCCCATACCTACCAATCCTACAATACTGGTTGTTCCGGTTGCCCCTTCATCCCATCCGTGTCCCCAGATAGTATTATATATTTTAACACCGTTTGTTACATTGTCAGATCCTGCAGTCCTCCATCTGAAAATATAGAATCCACCAGTAGAAGGTGCCTCACTTACAGTACAATCTTCAATATCAATGGTATTTGCATCAGACCTGCTTATTAGAAATGCCCGGCATTTTGCGAAAGTGGTATTTTTAAATATTATGTCTCCGGCCGAATATGTTTCAATGTCGACAGTAAGTATACCATAATCCCTTATACTGTCCACAACACAATCGGTAATTGAGAATTTACCCAAGGTTCCTTCACCTGCTTTTAACCTGGTTACACCTCTAAGCGAATGGATTGTACAAGATTCAAACCTGATTTCCCCGATTGTTGCACTCTGATCGATATTAAACACATAATTACCATCAAAAGCACCGGATAAAGCCACATTATTGAAAATGATTGAATCTACCGTACTAGCTGCAGCAATATTGAAATTCGAACTACAATCGATAAGGGGTAAAGCAGGTGCAAAACTGTACCCTTTCGTAATCGTAACAGATTTATCAAAACTATACCCACCGGTACTGTATTTCATCCCCCCGGCAAGTAAAACAATGCTACCTCCGGGTACATTAGGAAGTGTATCTGCAAGAACTGTTGAGCTAGTGGAACCGGTTAAGTCTATCACATTATCTCCCGAAATAAAAGCTTCTATGGTAGTAAAATTTTCCCATCCCCTAAGCTTGGCACCACTATAAATCGCTATCTGATATTGTGTTTCAGGTGTCAAACCGCCAATTATAATAAAGGAAGAATCTCTTGCTGCCTGATCAACATGGAATTCAAGAAGTGGATTCTCTAATCGAAGGTCGGATATATCAAACACTTTTATACCGGTAATAGAATCTCCTGCCGGAGTCCATCGAACTTTAACTTTTGAATCAAGGATATCAAAAGAAGTTGGTGTTATCATATTTGAGGGA
Source organism: uncultured Bacteroidales bacterium (assembly GCA_963781805.1). Taxonomy (GTDB): domain Bacteria; phylum Bacteroidota; class Bacteroidia; order Bacteroidales; family UBA10428; genus JAFGPL01. The sequence goes on along the minus strand of CAWAHF010000004.1, from coordinate 361,213 downwards.
AACTTTTCTGTTCTTATGATACCTAATTCAGCTGTTTTGCTGTCGTACTGAGGGTCGTTAGCATGCGCGGTACCTCTGATTTGATAAAGCGTATACCAAAAAAGTTGCTCTCCGACCAAACTGCTGTCAATGATTACAAAATTGGTATCCACATCTACAGTATAATCGATTGTTTTAAACGTATCCCTGCTTATCTCCAGAGTATAAGAAACTGCTTCTTTCATATTGCCCATATGAACAAGAATCGTATTATCAACTGCTTCAAGGCTTTGATTCAGAACCGGACTGAATAAACGGGTTCTGGGATAATCTTCTTCTTTTTTACAGGCAAATATGATCAGGAAACCCATGACCAATGCCATTAAAATCAGATGTATGTTTATTTTATTAGTTTTCATTGTTTGCATTTTTAATCATTGCTATTAATTGTTAAATCCATAGCCATCGTTCTTAAGAACTCCATTGCTATTATCAATACCCGAAGACGGTATCGGGAAAATATACCTGACAGGATCATTGTAGTTGGCATAATCCCGGGTAATCCATTCCTGGTAAAGACCCGTAGTAGCGCTCTTCATATTTACTAGCCAGGATTTCTTTTCCCAGGTATCATCCGGAGCTGCAAGCACTTTGTTGAATAAATTATAAATAACCAGATTACCGCCTTCATCATTTTTCACATACAGATAATCTGGCAACGTACCGGTACCATCGTATGCTTCATCCGCCATCGTTTTGATATCTGCAAGCATTTTGGAGATTGTTTCAGAATACAAATTCCAGCGAATCAGCTCATACTTACGAATCATTTCACCGCCAAATTCCCATGCACGTTCGTTAACAATGGCTTTAAAGAAATCTTCTTTGGTCAACGATACAGAATCCACATAGTGATCAACCTTTTGCGGCCAGTCCGCTTCTACGAATGCCCGATGGCGAACTCTTTTTAACGCATCCTTAGCTAACTGTGTAGGTCCGTTCAATTCATTTTCGCTCTCGGCCAGCATTAAAATCACATCGGCATACCGCATCATCGGCCAATTTATACCTGTCCCCTTGTCAGTCGTTTTACCTAAGGGAGTCGGGGTAAGTTCGCGACTCCACTTGCCCTGTGAGATATTCATATTTCCGGTGGATACCAGTACTTTCTCATTGTCAACTGTAATTGTATATAGCCCGCAAGTTACAGGTAACCTTATGTCAGTAGGATCAAAGGAATAAAGATAGGTAGGCGGCATCGCCATATAATTGCTTCCTGAACCATAGTCATGACTGGCCGTGGCTCCACCATCCACACGGATACCTATATTCCAGCCAACATCACCTTCCCCGATTGCAAAAGGCACTTCAAACAATATTTCATCATTCACTGGAGTAAGGTATTTACATTCATTCAGAAAAATTTGCCTGAAATCTGTTGGTAATTCACGATCCTTTAAGGAGATAAGCTTTTCACAATAGTCTTTTGCAAGCTGATAGTAATCCAGGTAATCAGATTCACGCGTCATGGTCATATCGGGTTTCAGATACCAACCGCCGCGTTGCAACGCTAATCTGGCAATCATACCAATGGTATATTCACGGTTTACCTCTTCGATACCATACTTTGCTTCATCAGCCCATTTCATGTCGCCTTCCACATTTATTAAATCCTGAATTACAGAAGACAGAATCTGATTACGATCATATTTGGGAAGATTAAATTCTACTCCGGCTTTGGGAGCCAAGGTAATAAAAGGCACATCTCCAAAATAGAATACAAGCATGCTGTACCAGTATGCGCGTAACGTATACGCAGCGCCCAATAGATGGTGCATTTCACTGGAAACTGTCTCATCGCTTGAATTAAAGACATCGCTGTTTTGTAAACCTTCAATGCATATATTGGCATCTCGTATAGCCTGGTATGCAATGGTCCATACATATTCTAAATCTCCATTGTTCTCGCGGGCATCCAAACGCCAAATCTGATACCGGGCGCCATCGCTGGAACCACCATTATGTTCAATATCGGTGCAGCCGGTCATGTTATTCGAAAGACGGGAACGAAAGCCATCATGACTAAAAGGAACATAAATGCTGTTTACGGTTTTTCTTGCATCTTCGATATTAGAGAAAATGTATTTTTGATCGAATGTTGAAAGCGAATCAGGATTCATAAAATCCTCGCAGGCAGCCATTATAATCATGGCCAGAATCAGTAATATATTTTTTATTTTCATTTCGGTTCAGTTTAAATTTGTTAAAATGATACGTTTACACCAAAAGAAACCGAACGGCTCTTAGGATAAGATGAATAATCAAGTCCGGGAGTTAAGATTGCATACCCGTCACTTCTGGTAGTATTCACATCAGGATCATATCCGGAATATTTGGTCCACAGCCAAAGATTATAGCCGGTTGCATATATCCTGCAATTAGACATCTTGATTTTAGAAATGATTTTCTTTGGTAAAGAATAACCAACTGTCAATTGATTCAGCCGGAGGAATGAACCGTCTTCCACTGCCCAGGAATGAATTACAGCAGTAGCCTGTCCAAATGAATTACTCCCACTCCATATTTCTTTTCCTCTGTTCATTTCACGTAATTGATCTAGATCGGTAACCACTTCGCCGGGTGTTCCGGTATAGGAACCGTCCACATCAATATAAGTGTATCTTTTATCCATGCTCATACTGCTTAACATATTGCCGTATGTGGTACGGTAATATTGATTGTACTCAATTTTACCGGAATTATAAACATCATTGCCGAGTGAAAAATTAAAAAAGATAGATGCATCAAAGTTTTTATAATACATATTCAAACCAAATCCTCCGATGGCTTTGGGAAGCACACTGCCTATCACCTGTCTGTCAAGACTGTTAATCAAGCTGTCCCCATTCAAATCTTTTAATTTCAGAAAACCTGGTCTTAAATTGGTAACTCCCAGGGTTTGTCTGTCGTCATAAACTCCATCTTCAGGTGTTTTCAAATTATATACTCCGGTTAGGTCATTGTAATCTGAAAAATCATCTTCTGAATAATAACCGTCGGTTACATATCCATAAATCAAACCAATGGTTCTGCCTACTTTCAGATAATAATCATCCCGGTCTTTAAGATCGGTACTTGCCCAATTAGACTGATAAAATGCTTCTGTAACTGTTCCTAAATCTTCAATTCTGGATTTGTTAATTCCAAAATTAATATTTGCCATAACCTGAAAATCATTCTTATGAATAATCGTAGCATCCAGATTTAATTCAGCTCCCCTGTTGGAAGTGCTACCTATATTCTGCCATTGATCAGGAAAACCAGAATTAGGAGGAATCGGATTCCTTATTAATAAGTCTTTTGTTGTATTATAATAAAGATCAATACTTCCACTGATACGTGTATTAAACATTAAAAAATCGAGTCCCGCATTCCGGTTAATGGTCGTTTCCCAAACCAGATCAGGATTGTACAAGGTTGATGCAGATGGAGTATAATAGGTGTTATATGCATTTGTACCCATACCAGGACCATTACTGGTTGAAGGACCAAAAAGAAATCTGAAAGCATCAGCATCTATTCTATTGTTTCCAGTTTCGCCAAAGCTTAACCTTAATTTAAGTTCGTTGATTGCCCTGACGCTTTTAAGGAAATTTTCTTCAGACAATTTCCAACCCAAGGCCAATGCAGGAAATATTCCCAATCTGTTAGCCTTTGAAAATTTGCTTGATGCATCTGTTCTTAGGGTAGCATTTGCCAGATATTTATTGTTATACTGGTAATTAACACGCCCAAAAAATGAATTTGCATTAACCGGAGTATCATCATGCGTTGATTGTCCATTGGGCGTACCCAATTGCATATTTGCGAACATCTCTTCCGGAGTTATTGATTCTCTGAATAAATCAGAACGCGTTGCACTTGATTTGCCTGAAATTGAAGATAATTCCTGCCCAAGCAGAAAGTCAAGTTGGTTTTTTCCGAGGTTTTTCACGGTATAATTAACAGTATTTACCCATCTGTAAGAATAGTCTAATGAATTATTAATGGTACCCAGCGGTAAATTACTTCCTTCCTGTCTGGACCTGCTTGTTAACGGACCATAATATCTCAATCTTTCGTCATAACTGGTTGAAGTATAAAACACACTCTTTGCCCTTAAATTTTCTAATATTGCCCACTCCAAACCTGTATTCAACACATATGTTCTTGTGGTCCTTCTTCTCCAGTCATCTGCAGCCAAATCTAACGGATTTGTAAATCCCAGCAAGAAGGACTGAAAATCATCTTCGTTGGTAATACTATTTAAATCTATAATCAGATCATCTGCAACACCGTTTACAGGCCTGGTTGTTATCAAATCCCTTACGCGTAACTGCGCGCTTCCGGATGTGCCTGCCCCATTTACAACTGTATTGGTAATTCTTGCAGAAGCCTCAAATTTGAGCGATTTGGCAAGATCATGATCCAATTTAAAATCAATGACATTACGGGTATAATCCGAACCTACCATTAATCCCTGATCCGTATTATTGGTGAAACTTAAACTTAATTTGGTTTTTTCAGTCCCCCCTCTGATACCTAGATTATGCATCTGGGATAGCTTAGTATTGCCAAAAACCTGATCCTGCCAGTCATTAGGTTTTTTATCCTTATAAAGTTCCAGATCCTGATAATTTCCAAAATATCTGGTAAAATTGTCGATGTCTGTGGTAGATGAAAAGGATCTTAATTTTGCATATTCGTATTGAGCCATTACAAATTCATACGGAGAGAGTACTTCAAGTTTTCTTTCTGCCGGCAATCGTTTAAACTGAACAAATCCGTTATAAGAAACGGTTGTTTTTCCGGCTACCGGTTTAATTGTTGTAACCAGAATCACCCCATTTGCTCCTTGTGCACCATATATAGCTGTAGCAGCAGCATCTTTAAGTACAGAAATACTCTGAATATCGGTTGGTGGTATATCACGGATACTGCTTACGATAAAGCCATCGACCACAAGTAATGGCGAATTATCCTGAGTAACTGAATTTCCACCTCTTACCCGAATCACCAGGTCGGCATCAGGTGAACCGTCTGTCGTTAAAACATTAACACCGGGCAACCTGCCTTTTAATGCTTCAGCGATATTGGCAGTGGGAATTTGTTTCATTTCTTCTCCAGACATGGTGGCAATGGAACCTGTTAAATCAGATCTTTTAGCTGTTCCATATCCGATTACCACAATCTCATCGATTTTCGTGATGTCCGGAACCAGCTCCATATCGATCACTGTCCTTCCATTAACCTCGGCTGTCTCTGCAATATATCCTACCGAAGTAAACGTCAATACATCTTTAGGAGAGTTCACATTAATCTCATATTTACCATCAATATTCGTAACAACACCAGTTTGTGTACCCTGAATAATGATGTTTACGCCAGGTAAAGCTTCGCCAGTGTTTGCATCTGTCACCGTACCTTTCACGGTTAATGTCTGTGCATAGAGTGACAGGGATCCTGCCAATACCATCATGAGCATAAGTGTTCTTGAGAACAACCTTCCACTCAAGGGTATTTTAATTTTCCAGTTTTGATAGTTTTGCATAGTCATCTCATTTTTAGGTTAAGTTTATGGTTAAGGTTAAGGTAAAATTAAAATTAAGCATATTTATTCTTAATCGTAAAAATATTGATACCTGATTAATAATCCTGTAATATTTGTTATAATATTTGGAATAATTGGCACTGAAATTTTTATATTTTAAAGTTATCCTTTAGCTTAAAATTTAACATTTTGTTTTAATAAATTTTGACCTATACATGCTTTGTTTTATTCATTCCCGAAAGAACAAATCCAACAAGAAAAATCACCAACGTTCCAATAACAATCGTAAGATTTGCATGAAATGGACTTCTGAAAGATATCCATTTTCCATGATTAAAATAAACAGGTGACAGACTCAACCAGAATATCACTAAGACACCGACAGTTACACCAATAATTGCATTTATTCTGCGAACGTTTCTGGCAAAAAATCCCAATAAAAACAGACCAAGCATTCCTCCGCTAAAAATAGAAGCAAGTCTCCACCAAGCATCTAATGCACTTTGAACGCTAATCAGGGCTACAGCTATTCCAATCCCTGCCAGACCAAATATTCCTGATGAACTATATAGAACTTTCATGGATGATTTTTCTGACAAATCTTTCCCTTTAAATTTTTTAAAGTAGTCAGATAAAACGATGGTAGCAGTGCTGTTTATGCTTGTTGAAACTGTACTCATACCGGCTGCGAAAACCGAGGCAATCAGTAAACCGGTCAACCCCGCCGGGAGGCCGTTAACAATGAAATATGGAAATACTTTATCTGCCGAAGTAAAACCAGTCAGTTCTACAGGTAAGAGCCCCGGTTGCGCCTTGTAATAAGAAAAGAGCGCTGTACCAATGAAGAAGAAAATCAAGGATACCGGAACGTAAAGTAATGAACCAAAAAGTGCAGAAGATTTTGCTTCCTTTTCACTTTTTGTGATCATGTAGCGTTGGACATAATTTTGATCTATTCCATAGTTCTGAAGGTTGATAAATAATCCATAGACCAATACTACCCAAAAGGTTGATTGGGACAAACTGGTTCCAAAACTACCCAGACTGAATTTATGATGTTCTGCGGCAATTTTGAATAGCTGGCCCGGTCCTTCAGGCATCGAAAACATCAATACCAGTGCACAGGTTAAGGCTCCGCCAATTAGTATAATTCCCTGAATTGCATCGGTCCAAACGACAGCCTTTATTCCTCCCAGCATGCTATAGATGATGATAGAAATCCCTGTTATGACAATGATGAATTGAATATTCCAACCAAATAAGGCATGTAAAGGAAGCGCCAGGAGATAAAGAATTGAACCGGCTCTCATCAACTGTGTAAGAATATAACATACGGATGCATAGATTCTTGCCCAGGCGCCAAACCTGATTTCGAGATAGGTGTAGGCCGAAATACTATTTATGCTGCGATAGAGAGGTACAAAAAACTTTACAGCCAGAATTGCTGCAATGGGTATGGAAAAACTAAATACCAATGCATTCCAATCGGATTGATAAGCTTTTCCGGGTAATGCAAGAAAACTGATGCTGCTAACGAAGGTGGCAAAAATCGACATTCCGACGACCCAGGCAGGTATCTTTCCCCCGCCCGAAGTAAATTGTTCGGAATTACGGTTCTTGGAAAAAAAGCTGGCGCCAAAAATTACAATTCCTAACATGTAAATGAGAAATACAAATAGATCTATGACGGGTAGTTTCATGTAAGAGGATTTAGGTTGCAAATAGGCTAAGGTTGAGGCTGAGATTGAAAGTCGGGATAATTATATTCATAATTGATAAAGTTAAAAAAGTGAATATAAGTTAGAATTTAGGCATTGGCAGGTTCAGCAATTCAAGCTGTTGGGTAATTTTTTCCCGTTCTTCCTGGCGAAAACGATGAAAGGGCTCTGCCATGAAATCGTTACAGATTCCCATGACAGACAAAGCACATTTCAGACCCTTCATATAACTGGAACCATGACGACCCACAGTATAAATCCCCGAACTGATTTGAAGGACTTTATCCTGCAAAATGGAAATTTTTTCAAAATCACGGTTGACTGCGGCATGGTATAATTCTATATACAAGGAAGGAAACATATTGGCTCCGCCATTAACTCCGCCATCGGCGCCCATCAATACTAATTCAGCTGTAAGTTCTTCGGGACCCACAAACAGTGAAAAGTCATTATTCTCTTTTAAAGCGTATTGCAACAAACGGAAGTAAACCGCATTGCCTGAGCTGTCTTTCAAACCCAGCACATTCTTGTTTTCAGCAATCTTTTTTACAGTTAATGGTTCCAGAACAATTTTTGTGTGAGTTGGCATATTGTAAAGATATAGCGGTAATGGTAAGCGTTTAAGCAGTTTCTCATAATATTCGATGAGTTCCGGTTGACCGGCTGCAAAATAGTACGGAGGGGCAGATACCACAGCATCGGCTCCTGAACCGGCAGCTTTATTGGCTATATTCAAACTCTCCACCATAGAAGTATCTGTGATTCCAACCAATACCTGCACCCTGCCGGCAACCTGTTTGCAGACTCTTTCAATCAGTTCGTAACGTAAACGATAACTCAAACTGGAAAATTCGCCAGTGGTGCCCAGTATAAAAATACCAGAGACTCCTCCTGAAAGTATATGTTCAATCAATCGTTCGAGGCCATCCACATCGAGGGTATCGATATCATTCAACGGTGTGATCATGGGTGGAACAATGCCTTTTAACGGTTTACGGCTCATTATAGCAATAATTTAATTTGAAAGATTTAAACATTTATTCATCTGATAGAGTTAAAATTGTAACCGGTCCAAGCAAACCTGATTCCGTTAATGGTGATTTATCAAGACGGTAGGGAGCTGTGGTCCAAGTGATTCTTTCTTCCTCCGGAAGATTATGATCCCCAATCAGGCGATTATGCCAGGTAGTTGTGACTTCAATTTTAAGTTGATTGGTACCTTTTCTAAGAGCATCTGAAATTTCCACCCTATAGGGTGATGTCCATACTATTCCACATGGAATGTTATTGATTTTGATATCTGCTAAATTTGAAACCCGACCCAAATCAAGCCAGATACTTTGATTCTTTTCTATCTTGCCTGTCCATTCAAAAGTCCTGACATACCTTGCTGTACCGGAATAATATTTTAAACCAAAAACCGTATCTGTGCTCCAGTCGAAAAGTTTTTTAAATTCAATCGGTTCCTTTGGTCCTCCGAATTCAGGACTGAAAGTGACCCTGTAGTTGCCAGAAAGGAATTGGCTAATTCTAAAATTACTCCAGTTGATTCCTGATATATCACCCACCTGTTGAGTAGGTTTGCTGAATATAAGAAAGGCAGACCCATTCGGCTCTAATCTGAGAGGAAGCTCAGTCCGGCCATTTTTAATTTTCCAGTTATGTAACCAGGAGATTTCTCCAGTAACAGGATCAAATAATTCGGGGAGATAACCCGAAACCCGTAGGGAAAAATTTATAATCCTTGCACTATCTGTCTGATTTGAGATAAAATAAAATTCAAAATCATCTGATTTTCGATGCGTCCATTCTATCTCTTTTGCAGAATTGCCATTTGCATCCTTAGCTTCAAAATCACGGGTAATTCCGACATTTTCCAGCGATTCATCATAATAAGGAGCGATAATGATTTTGCCCTTGCCCAATTTCATCTGGAGTAATTCCTTGTGGTCTGCATGATGCGCTTCAATTTCAGAGATGGGAATAGAAACTTGTATAAGTTGACTAAGTTTATATTGACCCGAATCCGGCCGATCAATTAATTTTTCAGGTAGATCCTCTAACATGATGGTCGCTCCCTCTTCAACCAATTGCAATAACTTATCAGCTACTTCAGGTGACATGCGGTTTCCATCCGGCGACATTTTCCTTTTGCCGGGAATCACCAGAATGTTATAGCTCATGCCTCCTGGCATTTCAATTTTTCCGTTGCTGACCTTTGCCAATCTGAGCAGAGCATCTTTATTAAAAGAGTCATAATGATAACCGTGCAGCGGATCTGTCCATTCTTCTGGACGAAATGTATTCACTGTGTTTGTAACTCCCACCGGTTCATCATGCAATGGAATGTCTTTATTTTTCAGTCGTATCTTTTCCTGTTCAATTTTTTCCTTACCAAAAAGTCCCGGCATAATGTTTACCAGTCTGTCAGGTGTCAATGCTCTACGCGGAATTTCTTCTCCAGTGAAAACGGCAATGTCCTCTACCGGTATCCCTTGATGTAAAATACTCTGGCAACGCGTTGCATATTCAATCCAAGCTTTACCCGATTTCCACCATGTCTGGTCCCGTTGAAAATATAATCCCACCCCATTGAGCGTCATGCCTGGTTTTCTATCCATCCACGGGTTCTGTGTAAAAACATGGTAGACCAATCGGTTGATACCTAACGCATAATTCCTGTCCTGCAGTGTTTTCATCATTCCGGGATATTCATTCCAAGTCATTCTGAGTGTAGTAAAACCTTCTGCCTGAACTATGTTTTTTCCATAAATGTGGGCAGCTGAAACAGCATCCAGAATATCGGTTGGTTTATCATGCGTAGGGCTGTTCAGCCAAAACTCGCCCATAGGTATATCCACATATTCAAAGGGTTGCATCCCATCGCAAATCATGACCGGAGAAGGATTTTCAGCAGAAAAATCAAGATCATTGTCTTTAGCGATTGTTGACAATGTGCCAAAAAAGTTTTCGTTCACAAGCTCATTAATGGTTTTCCTTACATCATAAAGGACGTTCTCGGATTTCTCAGTATTTTCCAGGGGAATACCAGCAAACACCGGTAAATAAGGCAATACATCGTATCCACAGCGTTTTAAAAATTCATTTCTGAAAACAGGAGACCAGTTTTGACTGCCACATTCCCAGCTATCAACATGTAACATCTTCAATACATTATTTTTAGATGCTGTATCCAATTTACGAAGCAACTTGCCAAACCAATGATCAAACTGTATTCGTACAGCATCAGGATTTAATTTATCACATTCAAGTCCGACTGCACCATCGCCAATATAATTTGTATGACCTGTAGTGGTACAACCCATGCGCAAAATCATCCATGTGCCGGCGGGAGCAACCCAGGAAAGATGACCATTTTTATCAATTTTATCTGAAATATTTATGACATTATTTAAAGGAATGCAAAGGGAATCAGGTAATTGTCCTGAGGTTGTCCGGGGACTCACCCGCCAGATTGCTCCTGACTTCCCTTCAAACTGATCAATTCGGGGCATACCTGAAAGTTCTATTTCTTCTATTTTGAGGGATTGTTTCCATTTTGCGGCGTCAAAATCCTCAGATCCTGGTTCAGTTCCTTCTTTGTCATAGCTGAAACGATAATATTTTGCAGTGACCGGAGGTATAGCATAGGTATGATTGAACTCTGAATCCTGCCAACCATGCCGTGGAGGTTCCATCTGATAAGAATGACCGAAATGAATTCCATCATCACTGGTTTCCATTTTAAGCCTGAGAGATTGAAGATTGTTTCCATGAGCCTTTATTTTGATAGATCGACAAGTAAAAGGTTTTTCAAATGCATATTGTATCCAGCAGGGATTTTCGCTACGAAACACTTCATTACTGGTTGGTTGTGCCAGAAATTGGGCTTCAATTCCTGGTATGCTTGTGGTTATTTTTGGTTGAATATTAGTTGTTGTAAAGAGATAATCTGACTGAATAGGAAGTGCAAAGACAGCTATTTCTGAGTAGTAATCATAAAGTTTCGGAGGTTGTGACAACATATCATCAAATAACTGGCTTCCCTGAATGATGGTATCGCTCCAGACTACTTTCTTCATCGACATTTCGGGCGTAATCCACGGTCCGCCGCCAGTAGTAAAGCCGTCACAAAAATGAAATCCAAGTTTAAGTCCCAGCCGATTTGCTTCGTTAAATGCGAAGGAGAGCATGTCCCACCATTCCGTGGTTAGTTGTTCTGCAGGAGGTTCAAATAAGGGAGGATCGGTGACACCTTTTATGGTAAAAATATAAGCTCCCGCAATTCCGGCTTCCTTCATAGCTTCAAGATCCGCTGTGATTCCTTCACGTGAGACGGCGGCATTCATCCAGTACCAGTATACCCAAGGTTTGGCCGATTCAGGAGGATTTTTGAAAATGGAATCGAGAGGAGTTGTCTGAGAAAAAAGGTTAGGAATCCATAAACACAAAAAAAATAAAATCAGGGAAAAAAGATTAAAATAGAATTTATTGGATTTGTTGTTGGTTTTTGTCATTTTTTAATTTTGTTCTTTCGCTCCTACAGAGCTGAATTGAATTTTATCTTTTATTCTACCATACTGTCGCTCCGCTGGAGCTCATCAGAATTGTTTTTTTATCTACTCCTCTGGAACTCATTTGAATTGTTTCTTTTATCTTCCTTAGTGTGTTCTTAGTGATTTTGAGACTTTGTGGCTATAAAATTTAAAATTTGCCACTAAGACACCAAAACACTAAGTTTTCACAAAGATATCCTTATAACTATTTAATTATAAACAATATATATTTCAAACTTATGTTATTTATAAATCAAAACTTTATTTCTTTAGCATATTTATTAATGGTTTCCGGTTTTAAGATACAGGGTACCAGATAAAAGCTGTACTTATAATCGGCAGGCCTTATCTGGTATTTTTCCAAGGGCGCTGCCACATTACTCCAGCTGTCATTCCCCCCTACTCCCATCTGTTTCAAATCTATATTTAAGGTAATATATCCTGCATCTTTTAACTCATTCGTATGTTTTGCCTGATTGATATTTTCTTCGGTATAAGGCCAGGCGCTCATGCTCAACAGGCTATCAGCAACGATCAACAAACCATTATTTTTCTGGTCAGATAAGAACATCCACCGGACATCGCACCGGTTTCCGTTTTCCTGCGGCATGACATAAGGTTCCATAAATTTATCAAGCGATAGTGAATATATACCGACATCAGCGCCGTAACACCTGTCAATATAGTTCTCCTGAGGTCCCCTTCCATACCATGTGACTTGATTATCTTTATTCAGGATACCGCACTGTATTCCAATTTTGGGTAGATTGGGCAAATCAGGAGAGCCATTGAATGCGTAATTCACTTTTATCACCCCTTCTCCATTTATAGTATAATTAACATGAACAGAAGCTTTACTGTCTGCAATTGAATAACTGCTGGAAATAATTACTTCTCCCTGGTTCGTTTTTTCTGCTGTAATTTTCGTTAATTCTGGCTTCGTGGTATACCAAACCTTCAGCTTCTTATCCGCTTTCCAGCCTCTTTCGTCATTATCTGTCAGAGGCCTTGTAAAATGCGGTAACAAGGGTTGGAAAATCTGTTCCACACCATTAGATTGATAAGAAACCAATGCGCCGTTGCTTTTACTGAATTTCATTTCAAATTTTTCTCCGGCAATTGTATAACTTTCTTCAATTTCAGAAAATGAAATCTTTGAAGATATAGGCTTGTTATTTACGGCCATCGGTAAACCTGTCAATTTAAATTGATTTGACGCAATTTCAAATCCCTTCTTAGCCCATAGCTCATCTTTGGATAACAAAAAGTGTAGAGTTCCCAGATATTCGCATCCAGATTTCATAGTTGGCAGATAGGAAGAAATATTTATAACAGAATCCTTTCCTGCTTTAATATCTATTGGAGGTAACTGAATGTTTGCCGCTGTTATTCCATCTTCCAACACACTTAAAGATACCTGATAATCAACCAGTGATTTGACAGCATGTCGGTTAATGACCCGAATCAATCCTTTTCCGGCATCAACCAATTCACATTCCACCGGCTGAAAAACACGTTTGCATTCATATATCTCCGGTTTTGGACGGCCATCCGGCGCAACAATCCCATTGATACAAAAATCGCCGTCGTTAAACCTTCCACCAAAATCGCCTCCATAGGCATAGAATTGATTTCCCAGTGAATCGATTTTAAGAAGTCCCTGATCTTTAAAATCCCAAATACAACCGCCAATAATTCTTGGTGTGGTCCGAAATATATCCCAGAAATCTTTCAGGTTTCCCGTTGAGTTTCCCATGGAATGGGCATATTCGCAAAAGAAGATCGGACGGTCGTCTCCGGGTTGGTCCGCCAACAATTTTGGTGTATAAATACCAGGATACATGCGGCTAACCATATCCACATAATACTGATCCACAGGATTCTGAATACGATGTGAATGGTCTTTTGGATAACCTTCACTTCCGGGAGGAATATAACCCTTAATTCTAGGACTGCCCTGAGCAGGCTCGTAATGAACAAAACGGGTAATGTCAAAATCATGAATCCAGCCGGCCATGGCAGCGTGATTTGGACCGCTTCCCGCCTCATTACCCAGGCTCCAGAAGATAATACACGGATGATTCTTATCGCGCATGACCATACGGGCGCTTCGTTCCATAAATGCATGTGTCCATGATGGGTCATTACTTAATTTGCCTCCCAAACCATGGGACTCAAGATTTGCTTCATCAATAACCAGGATTCCGTACTCATCGCATAAATCATATAAATAAGGATCGTTCGGGTAATGACTGGTGCGTATGCAGTTAAAATTGAACTGCTTAATCGTGCGGATATCTCTCAGGATATCTTCCCGTGATAAAGCTTTTCCTTTTATAGGGTCGTGATCGTGCCGGTTTATCCCATAAAGATATGTTAACTTCCCGTTGATAAGTAATTTGCTGTTATCTTTTGAGAATTCAATGGAACGAAAGCCCACTTTGCAGCTTTTGGCTTCGAGCAAATTTCCCGTGCTGTCTTCAAGTGAAATTATCAGTGTATACAGATCGGGCACTTCATCGCTCCACTTATCAGGATATTTTATCTGGGCTTCAAACAAACCGAATTTCACATTATCGAGTCTGGGATAAATTTCATTGATTATGGATTCAGCGCTTCTCTCCAATGGATTTTGAAAAACCGGTCGATTGTTTTTATCATATAACTGTACGTTTACATTATACCCCTTTATTTCATGACCGGTCAGATTTTCTATGCGTGGACGAACGCTAAAAACAGCATCTCTGTAATTTTCATCCAGTTTAGCCTGCCAAAAAAAATCTGCAATATGTATTCTCGGTTCCGCCAACAACATGACTTCTCTCTGAATTCCGCTCAAACGCCAATGGTCCTGATCTTCTAGATATGAACCATCGCTCCAACGTGTAACCTGCACCGAAAGAATGTTCTCTCCTTCTGTGAGATAAGGTGTGATATTAAATTCTGAAGGCAGAAAACTATCTTCACCGTAACCCAGAAATTTTCCATTTAACCAGACAAAGAACGCAGATTTCACAGCTCCAAAATGAAGTGTAATATTCATATCTTTCCATGATTCAGGAATGACAAAAGTTCTCTGGTACGAACCAACTCCATTGTAATCCTTGGGAATATAGGGAGGATTTACCGGACGAAACGGATAAACGGAACTTTTATAAATAGGAATATCGTACCCTTTGAGCTCCCAGTTTGAGGGAACTTCAATTTTATCCCATCCTTTCACCCGGCTATTATAGAAATTCGTTGGAGCATCAGCAGGTTTAAATACAAACTTAAAATCCCAGATTCCATTTAACATCATAACCCTGCCTGATTTCTCCCGATCACACTGAAGCGCCTCTTCAATCGTCTGATAGGAATATGCCGTTGCATGTGATGGTTCCCGGTTTATCCCGCAAATCAAAGGATCTTCAAGGGGATCAGACTGATAAATATGGGGAGGTTCAGGAATATCGGCAGGCTCTCCCGTAATTGTTTGAGATTTTAAATGAAATGTAGAGGCATATAAGGAAATACAAATGGTTAACCATTTGACGCAATATATTTCTGTTATGGCTTTCATCTGGCTTTTAAAATTAACGTATTTGAAATCAGATTTTGAGAGGAAGCAATAAGCGTAATTTTTCCGGTACTTACCGCCGATTTGATCACTACCAGGCATTTGCCATTGAATGCTTTGCGACTGCTACTTTTAAAAGATTCCAGGCTGGCCTGGTAACCATTATCCATAGCGGCAATGAATCCCGCACCGCTAATATCAAATGTAATCAAATTATCAGCAGATGGAACCAGGGTACCGTTTTTATCTGTTATCAAAACGGTTACAAATGATAAATCTTTTCCGTCAGCGTTAATTACGTCTCTATCCGGAATTAACTCAAGTTTGTAAGGTTTTTCAGCAGTTCTGATAGTTACTTCCAGAACTGGAAACCCATTCTTCATCGATATAGCTTTAAGAACCCCCGCTTGATAAGGAATCCGCCACATCACATGATACTCGTTCTTTCCCTTTTTTCGCACCCCTAAAGATACCTCATTCAGAAACAGTTCCACTTCATCCGCTTGACTGTAATATGCACATACATCAATGGTATGACCCTCATTCCAGTTCCAATGCGGAAATAAGTGTAGAGCGGGCTTTTCAGTCCAAATACTTTGATAAAGATAATAGGAGTCTTTTGGAAATCCCGCCAGATCAATGATTCCGAAATAAGAACTTCGTGCCGGCCAGGGATAAGGAACCGGTTCGCCCAGGTAGTCAAAACCTGACCACACAAAAATGCCAGGCAGAAACCCAAGACTATCCATCGTTTTCAATGTTTCCTCATGTGTAGAACCCCAATAGGCAGATACATTATCGTAAGACGAAACCGTATAGTCAGGATTTGCTCCTACCAATGGTTTCCCATAAGCTTCGGGCCAGCGACGGATACTGTCGGAGGGCATATCATAATGTCCCCTGGTAGCAAGCGCAGACATATTTTCCATGGGCAGCATAACCTCACCGGGATAATTATTCCTGAATTTCTTCCAATCGGCATGTTTATAATTAAAACCCAATATATCCAGCGCACCCGATTGATAAATAAAGTTTTTGGTTGGATCGGTTTCAGTTAAGGCACAGGTCACCGGGCGGGTAGTATCCAATGTTTTCACAATATCTACCAATTCTTTAGTAATGGCAGTTCCACTACTGTCAAATTGCTCGGGAATTTCGTTTCCGATACTCCAAAGGATAACAGAGGGATGGTTTCTGTCCCGCCGGATAAAATCTTCCAAATCCTTTTTATGCCAATCATCCCAATCAAGGTGATAATCGTATTTGACCTTTTTTTTCTTCCAGACATCAAATGCTTCATCTATAACTAAGAATCCCATTTGATCACAAAGATTAAGCAGTTCCGGTGCAGGTGGATTATGTGCTGTACGAATGGCATTGCATCCCATCTTTTTCAATAGCTCAAGTTGCCGTTCAATGGCTCGTGTGTTAACCGCTGCCCCAAGACATCCCAGGTCGTGATGAAGGCAGACTCCATGAATTGTCAAAGGCCTGCCGTTTAAAGAAAATCCCGACTCAGGATCAAAATGAAAACTACGAATCCCAAACCGGGTGATATTCTCATCAGTTTTTTTCCTGTTCACTAGTACTTCTGTTTTGGCAATGTATACATATGGATTTTCAATTGACCAAAGAACCGGTTTCTTTATTTCATGTTCCAGGTTAATTTTTGTAGCAAAATTTTCTTTGGTGATATTGGTTTGAAGTTTATCAAGAATTTTTTTCCCTGTTCTATCAAAGATTGTAGAAATAACCGTTGTTGATGGGGAATTCGTGTCGTATTCATTCAGTTTCACTTCCACCCGAACAATTGCATGATACATATCAATTTCAGGAGTGGTTATGTAAGTTCCCCAATGATCAATAGTTAGTTGTCCGGTAGTGACAAGCCACACATTACGATATATGCCGGAACCTGTATACCAGCGGGAATTGGGTTGATAGGAGTTATCTACACGTACTGCAATTAGGTTTTTTTCTGCGCCGTATTTCAAATAAAGAGTAAGTTCATAACGAAAAGAAATATACCCGTTTGGACGTTTCCCCAGATAATGGCCGTTTATCCAGACTTCCGCATTTCGATAAACACCGTCAAAATCAATGAATATTCTTTTATTATGGGAAGTCGAGGGTAGAAAAAATGATTTTCTGTACCAACCAATGCATGTTGGCAGTCCTCCCTCTCCCTGTCCGGAAGCATTATCCTCACTGAATTTTCCTTCAATGCTCCAGTCATGCGGGAGGTTTAACATCCGCCAGTTGGAATCATCATAAGCAACCTTGCAGGCCAATGAATCATTTCCCAAATGAAATTTCCAGCCCAGATCAAAATCCTTCCTAATCATGGAAGGTTCTTGTTTACAGGATGTAAAGCAAGAGAAAAGAAGAATGATTAAAAAGAAACCATTTATCTTCATCTTAACTATGGATTTGCTCCAACAGAAGCATCAAAGACCTCATGTAATCGTTTTCAATTTTATAAATTACAGAGGTTATTATTATAAATTAAAACTGCTAATATATAATATTCTACAAGTGTTTCAAAACAAATCTTAAAATGTAAACCTTTTCATAAAAAATAAATTTTCGGCGTAATAGACATTTCTAATGCTTTTTTTTATTGATTATTGAGTAATGGACATTTTTAATGCTTTTTATTTATTACTTTTTTTTAAATCCAAAGTTTATTTTAATATAATTGCACATCAGGTAAGCGGAAACAGGCTCTGCTGGGGAGCAACCTGTCAGGAATATCTTGATCGATCGAAGTATCAGAAGGCTGGCCAATGTCAGCTTTCTTTTATTATGATACTTTGAGAGCAGATGCCTTGAAAAACCCATTTATAAACTTTTCTTTTCGTTTGCGACTTAGTCCGTTATGATTACGCAATTTGTTTTTTAAGTCGGTAAATGTCCCTTCAAGTTGATTGTTTGTATTAGGTAAACCCAGTTCCATGTTGTCATACCAAGTAAATAAATATGCTTTATTTCTTTCCAAACTTCTATATGCACTTCGTAGTCTTTTATGAACATATCTGCTTTTTCCAGTTTCAGGATTAGTAGCCCTTTCGTTTACATATCCTTCCCACTTGGCATACCATTGATCAAGTGCACCGAAAAAACTTTCTTTATCAGTTTGTGTCAACAAATAAATAAGTTCTTTCAATTCAATCGAAGCCTGAACCTTCGGTTTCCTGGTTATGTACCTGGTAATAATTGCCACTTGATGAAATTGGCACATTTGTATAGGGTAATCTTGCAACGCATGAAAAAGTCCTTTTCTTCCATCACACACAATCCCTTTGATATTTATTCCTTGTGATTTGAGATAATCAATACCTGTGACGTACTCTTTTATGGTCTCATATTTTACAAACTTCCAATACAAATGTTGACCTTCGGTGCTTTTAAATACCATTACTCCAAAGTCTCTTCCAAAATAGGTGGTATCCATCATGATAATACTATCTTTTGCTTTATGGAAAGTTTGTTTTACTTCAACTTTATCAAGTCTTCGTTGGATTGTCCGAATAGAGACACCATATCGCTCTGACAGCTGAAGATAAGTTTGTTTCCCTTCAGTATATTCTTGCCAGAGAACTTGATTATTGATTCGATTTCCACCTAAAAACTGGCGGTTGCAGTCATAACACTTGTAGTTTTGAATGCCACGATTTGAGCCATTTTTCTTCGTCCTTTTTGAACCACAGTAAATGCAAATTTTTTATTCATCGCTTTCAAATCCACCAAAACTATATTGTTATTGGCTTTATTATGCATATGAGCATTAATTTTGTCTATTAAGCCAAATTTTCATTAAAATAATGCCGTTTTTAAAATAGTATCATCATTTAAGCCAATTTTAATTGCTGAGTATTTTATATAGAATATTATTCGATTAAGTTACACTAACTTTTCTTCGAAAATCAAGTGTAACTAAATCGGGCTAACCTGCTATTGCACAAATTAAACTGGAAATTAATAAATTGGGCAGGTTAGATTCATTACATTTGTAACCTGTCAATATTTTTTATAAAAGGAAAATCCTAAATACAGCCAACAATGACAGAACGTATCAATCGTCTGACAGCCATGGCAACACAATTGCGCCGGGATGTTGTAAATACAATTTATTACGCAGGAGATGGACACCCCGGGCCTTGCATGTCAATTGCCGACATTATAGCCGTACTTTACTTTGATATTCTAAGAATTGATCCTAAGAATCCGGAATGGAAAAAACGGGATCGTTTCATTTTATCCAAAGGTCATGCCTGTCCTGTTCTTTATGCGGCCCTGGCCAGACGCGGTTATTTTAAACCCTTAGAACTTAAAACATTACGGTCGCTGAATTCACGCCTGCAAGGTCATCCGGTTCAGAAATACACACCAGGGGTGGATGCTACTGCCGGATCGCTCGGACATGGATTGCCCCAGGGATGTGGAATGGCTTTAGCTGCACGTCGTCGCGGTGACGACACACTTACTTTTGTTTTAACCGGAGATGGTGAATTAAATGAAGGCATTGTCTGGGAAGCAGCCATGACCATTGCTAAATATAAACTTCATAACCTGATTGCAATAGTTGACAATAATGGCATTCAAAGTGGCGGAAAAATTGATAAAGTCAGCGGTTTGGTTAACCTGCCTGAAAAGTGGAGAGCCTTTGGATGGTATGTTGTCGACCTGGATGGCCATAATATCGAAAAGCTAACCATAGCCCTGGAGAATGCAGCTATCCGTGGACGCTCAACAATAAATAAAAGAGTAGGGATGGCCATTATACCAAATTTACCACCACCGCATCCTGACCAGCCGGTTGTTATTATTGCCCATACAATCAAAGGGAAAGGCGTTCCATATATGGAGGGGAACAATGCCTGGCATAAAAAAGTTCCAACCGATGAAGAACAGCAAATAGCCATGTCAATTTTAGGAGGACTTGATCTTGAATAAAACAGAGAGCACCCGTATTGGATTTATGCAAGGATTAGAAGCCCTTGCTGAAAAAGATGACAGGATTATGCTGGTTTGTGCCGACAGCCTATTGGCTATGCGTGCCACCGGTTTTGTTGAAAAATTTCCGGATCGTTATGTTGAAGTGGGTATTGCAGAACAAAATGCTGCTGCAACAAGCGCCGGATTAGCCATCGAAGGATTGATTCCTTTTTTTGCTACCTATGCCGGTTTTATTACGATGCGTGCCTGTGAACAAATCCGGACCTTTATTGCCTATCCAAATCTGAATGTAAAACTGGCCGGGGTGAACGGAGGAATTGCGGGTGGCGAGCGTGAAGGTGTCACACATCAGTTTTTTGAAGACATTGGCATTTTGCGTACCATCGCCAATATGACCATTTTAGTACCTGCAGATGCCGACCAGGCAAGACAGGCAGCTATTGCAGCCGCATCGATTCCGGGTCCGGTCTATATAAGGTTAGGCAGCGGACGTGATCCTGTAATTTTTGAAAAGGATACCCCTTTTATTCCCGGAAAAATTAATATTCTTCAGAAGAAAGGAAGCGATATCGCCTTATTTGGAAACGGAGTATTGCTGCCCCGATTGATGGAAGCTAGTAATATATTATCCGAGAAAGGAATTGGTGTTACATTGGTTGAAGTGCATACGGTAAAACCTATTGATGTGGAAGGTGTTACGAAGGTATTAAAAGAGTGTGGAGCAGCAGTAACTGCTGAAGATCATAATATAATAGGAGGTTTAGGCAGTGCAGTTATGGAAACAGCTGCAGAAAACATACCAGTTCCCATTTCACGAATCGGGCTGCACGACAGGTTCCCGGGTTCGGGCAAACCAGATGAACTGCTGGATTATTATGGAATGAGTGTTAGCGATATTGTGCAGTCTGCTGAAGCTACCCTTGCACGTAAAAAATCAAAGTAATAACATGACTGATAAAAAAGTATTTGTAACCAGAATATTTCCTGAAATCGGAGTAAAACTGCTGAAAGATGAGGGTTTCCATGTGACCGAATGGAAAGAAGAAAGGCCCATGACCCAGGATGAGTTAATCAATGAAGCAAAAAAACACCATGCATTATTTTGTACGGTAACTGATAAAATTGATAAGCGATTTCTAAATGAGTGCTCTCATCTGGATATTATTAGTCAATTTGCTGTTGGATATGATAATATTGTTATTGAAGAAGCAACCAGGCTCGGAATACCAGTGGGTTATACTCCGGGAGCCATGACTGACGCAACTGCCGATACTGCTTTTGGCTTAATGATTGCCACAGCAAGAAAGATGTTTTATTTGCATAAAAAAATTATCCATGGTGAATGGGAATATTTTAAACCAATGGGAGATCTTGGAGTTGAGTTGAAAAATAAAACACTGGGAATATTTGGACTGGGCCGGATTGGCATGGAAATGGCCAGACGCTGTCAGGGTGCATACCATATGAAGATCATCTACCATGATCTGGTCAGGAATACAATAGCTGAAAATGGATTAAATGCCGAATATGTGAGCCTTGATATGCTTTTGGCGCAAAGCGATGTAATTTCAGTGCATTGCCAGTTAAGTGATAGAACAAAAGGCATTTTTAATAAAAAAGCCTTTAAAATAATGAAACCAACATCTATCTTTATTAATACTTCGAGAGGACAGGTACATACTGAGGAAGACTTAATTGAAGCGCTGGAAAACGGTGAAATATGGGGAGCAGGTCTTGATGTAACTAATCCCGAACCTATGCATTGGGATAATCCGTTATTACAAATGGAAAATGTATGTGTTCTGCCTCACATTGGTTCCGCTACAGAGGAAGCCAGAAATGCAATGTCCAGATTGGCTGCGGAAAATATAATTGAGTACTATAAAAATAAGAAGGTACCTTATATTGTTAATCCGGAGGTACTAATAAAATAACGTGGGGTCATAAAAATATCTCAAAATAAACCACCTAACTTCCCTGACTCCGATCAGGGATCCCCCGTAAAGAAAAGTTAGGTTCTTTATATGAGATTCCTTCTTTCGAAGGAATGTATACTATGGTTTATTTTGAGATATTTAAAAAGTAAACAATAATAATTCACAGTTATTGGTTGCGCTGGAAGCTTTCATTCGCTGCGACCAACGGTTTTGAAGCATCAATGCACGAAAATAACAGAGCACTGATAACCAGCATGCCGGCTATTACATATAAAGGAAAATTATAATTTCCGGAAACTTTAACCAGGTAACCGAACAAACTCGCACAGATGAATCCTCCAATGTTTCCTGCAGTATTCATGGCTCCGGAAATCGCCCCGCCAAAATTTTTACCAAGATCAAGACATATTGCCCAGGCGCTTGGTAGCATCAAATCAATTATTCCAAAGCATAACGATAAAAAGACAAACACCTGAATTTTTCCCGGTATAAAACCTGCAAGGAACATAAACAGAGCAGAAACCGCCAGACCTGATACTCCAAGTAATCTCTGTCCTTTCTTTAATCCATATTTTTTGGCAAAACCATCACTAAAATATCCTCCGGCAATATTGCCAATCATACTCATTACAAAAGGAATTGCAATGGCATACATCAGTTCGGTTTTAACAAATCCCCTGCCCTTTTCCATAAAAATGGGGAACCAGGAGAAAAAGAACCAGCTGCCCCATGCATAGAAGAAATACATTGAAAGCAAAAGCCAGAATTGCCTGCTTTGAAAAATATTGTCCCAGGGTACTTTTACCTTTTTTATTTTCTGTTTCTCAGATTCTATAAGCTTTAATTCCTCGGAAGTAATGCCTTTTGTTTCTTTTGGTTTGTCCCTGTATATAAAATACCAGGCAATCACCCAAAGAAAACCCAAACTACCTAAAAGGTAAAAAGCGATTCGCCAGCCATAAGCATGAATTACCGGATAGACAACAAATGGCGTTAGAGCCCCACCAACTCTGCTGGCAGCCCAAATGTAGCCTTGTGCCTTACCAGATTCCGTTTTAGGAAACCATCGTGATATGCTTCCGGTCATGCAGGGGTAAGCTCCAGCTTCCCCTATACCAAACATAAGTCTGATAACGATCAATGAAATGAATCCGTTGGCAAATCCTGTCAACATGGTAAATAGAGACCACCAGATAACGATAATGCTTAAGACTTTACGCTGACCTTTTATATCTCCCCACAGTCCCAAAGGCATTTGTAAAAGTCCGTAGGTAAGGATAAATGCACCAAGAATTAACCCCCATTTTTTTTCCGGAATATTCAGATCTTTCATTATGGCTGTACTGGCAACACTGATATTTATCCGGTCGAGGAATGTAATAATGCCAATAAAGACAAGGAGGGTAAGTACGATATTTCTTTTCTTCATGAAAGGGGTCAGAATAAATTATTTAATAAGATTCTTTTTGATATAATCCTTCACAGCCAAAACTCCTGATAGAGGACTTGACAGAACAGTCTTTCCGGTTACTTCAGCCAGTTTTGTTTCCATTCTGGCCATAGAACCCTGAGCCAGCACAATCAGTTCCACTTTATCAGCAACAGCTTCAGATGCTTTAAGAATAAGTTTATCATGTGCTTCACGATCTCCTGAGATAACAGCCTGAAATGCACCTTCTGCCAATCCTTCCACAATTTCAATTTTCTTATTGAGTTCAAAGGCCATTTTTTTAAGTAAATTGGCTGTAGGAGTTAATGTTGTTTGCAATGTTGCCAGCACGCCAATCTTGTTTGCACTTTCTACGGCTTTTATTGCCATTGCATCGTCAATCTTAATTAATGGAACCGGAAGCATTTTTCTGGCTAGTTGGGCAATTTCACCAATCGAAGAGCAGGTATTAAAAATAATATCGGCTCCGCCATCTACAGCCATGTGAAAACAACTGACCAATCGTTTTGCAACAGCCGGTGTAACCGCATTGTTAGCAATAACTTCCTGAATCAGACTATCATCAACAATATGGTTCAACTTAACATCCGGCAGATGCTCCTTAAAAAGAACAGTTATTGGTTCAACCATTGCCAGGGCTGTATGTACGGCAAAAACTCTTATCATATTATTAGTTTTTATTTGATTTCAGATTCTTTATCTGATTTAAAACTGATGTTACTCTTTCCAATGTCTTTGGAAGTTGCCAAAGCAATTCCCCTGTTTCCCAGCTTGTCTACCGCATTATAGAAATGATAGACAATTCCATCATATTTAATTACATAGGATTTATGCGCAAATAAGCTATCGTATTTTTCCGAAGGTTCTATCAGGTTAGGACCTGTCCAGTCTGTCCAGTGAATCAGATCGTATGAGCAGGCAAAACGGTTGAAGGCAGTGGCATCCTGATCTGGCCAGAAGGCTCCAAAATAAAACATCACATAAACATCACCTATTTTTTGAATTACCGCATCTCCTGATATTCCTTTATGGTGGTTAATGCGGGGCTGGTCTCCAAATCGTTGCCAGTGCATCATATCATCAGATACCGCCATACTGATGCGTTCCGCACCCCGTTTTGGATTGATGCTATCACCACGTGCATTGTAAAACATTACAAATGGATGTCCTGTATGTTTTTCTTTATCCTCAATGACAAAGCTTTTATACATGGTGCTATTGTCGTACCAGCGAACATCCGAATCAACAGTGGACAACACCGGTTTATCCAGTCTTTGCCAGTTATGAACAGTTGTCGGATCTTCATTGGTGTAGGCTATGCCAATAGATAGTAATCCTTTCTCATATCCTGAAGTATTTCCGCCAAAATAGCTCATCCAGTAGTTGCCATTGTACGAATTTATGTTATAATTTCCTCCCCAATCGAAGTTTATTAATGAGGGATAACCGGCCTTCTGGTTCATGTCCCAGTCGGCAGAGTCGCTGAATTGTAATATCTTTCCTTTGATTTGCCAGTCAAGCAGGTTTTTGCTTTCTGCCAGCCAGGTTTCGTAACCACGGCCATCAAAGACAATATAAGTCATCCACCAGGTATTGTTTTTTTTGAAAATGGTAGGACAATCCATTTTGTATTTGTTGCTGTCAGGGACAAGAATAAGGCCGTATTTAAACGGAGTTTTAACGTCCTCATAGATTTTTTGCATGACCTTGTCAGGCAAAATTTCAGGTTTTTGAAAACATCCGAAAAATAAAAGGGTCGTTAAAATCAATATGCCTGTAAAATTGTTTTTATTTATTTTCATGTTTCTTTCGCCCCGACGGGGCTGGTTGATATTCTAATTGTTTTTCTACCAATCTGTCGTCCCTATGGGACTTGTAATTAGTGTATTTGTTGGATCATTAATATATATACTGTCGTCCTTACAGGACTATTTTTAATTATCCTTTTGTTTGATTTTCTTTTTTCAATCTTTCTTCCCATTCTTTGCTTCGTTTGGAAAGGTCATATCCTTCGGCGCTCAGGTAGTTGTTGATTCTGCCTTTGTATTTACCAAACATGGCATGCTTAGCTTTTGAGGAGCCTTCGTCCATCGCGAGTTCACGGGCTTCGTAAAGGGCGGCATAAAT
Organism: uncultured Bacteroidales bacterium; assembly: GCA_963781805.1. Taxonomy (GTDB): domain Bacteria; phylum Bacteroidota; class Bacteroidia; order Bacteroidales; family UBA10428; genus JAFGPL01. The sequence goes on along the minus strand of CAWAHF010000004.1, from coordinate 335,338 downwards.
AAATCTTTTCTGATCATCGGTCAGTTCCGGAAGCATATCCAGGTAACCGTTATAGGTGTTATGCAAAACACCGTATGTCATACCATCTTTTACCTTCTCAATTTGATCTGAACTTAGTTCTGATGCCAGGGATGCAAGAAAATGAGCATGCAAAATATATAGCGCCGCATAGGCAGAATCTTTGATTGCTTTAATTCTTGCTTCTTTATCCGGATAATTTTGTTCTTTCTGTTGTTTGATAAGAGTATCTTTGAAATCGTGGGTGGCGCTGAGGTTCCTGTATTGTTCTGCAATAATAGACTGAACTCTCTGAAATATTAATGAATCCGAAATATGGAGCGTATTCACAATTTTAGAAGACCTTGCAGTAATCACATATGTATAATCCTTGTTAAAGTTGAGGTAGGGATTTTTGGATTGTGAAAAAGTGTTTAGACTTCCAATACATGGAAATAATAACATTAGATAAATTTTTATCGATTGCAGCATAAGATGTTTCCCGCAGATTTCGCGGATTTTCGCAGATTTTGTTATCATATTTATTTTTTGAGAATATGAAATAATTACAACTTATTTACTTTTCTAAAGATGCTTTTTTCAATGTTATCAGTATTGAAATTTACTAAAATTGCAAGTCTTTTGTCTGCAATTTTCAGATAGGTCAATACAATTTTATGATGAACTTCAGCTAGTTGCTCTATCGATTTTACTTCAATAATTACCAAATCATTAACTAAAATATCTAATCTAAAACCTAAATCCATTTTTTGCATATCATAGATTACTGATACAGGAACTTCGGTTTTCACATCCGGATTTTCCTTTTTCAATTCATGAACCAAAGCTGCAACATACACAGATTCTAATAATCCCGGACCAAGCGAATTATAAACTTTAAATATTGCACCTCTTATTAAAAAGGATATCTCGTTTTCTTTCATTTAGTTTTTATATGTAAATTATCCGATTATTCTTATACTTTCCTCTGCGTCAATCTGCGTAATCTGCGGGAAACCTATTGATTCAATAGATCTTTATATCCATCCTCCAATCCTGCTTTTTCTTTTATATTTGGATCGACCTGGGGGCCGTTGTTTTTCCAATCGTTTCCGTATCCATTTGCATTTGCATTGAATTTTGCCTTATCAGTCCAGTTATTCAAAACTCTTATGTAGGAAGAATTTTGATCCAGATAAATATATTGATAGTGTTCTTTCAGATGCGCATAGGGAGCATATTCCAGGTCATGGATATAATTATCACTTATTTCGGTATTTGGCTGTGCAGAAAGCACATAAATACCAGCAACATCATACAACTGTCTTGCAAAATGATGAATATTATTTGCATGAATTCTGTTGTTTTTCATGCAGTTAACCACAGCAGTCCAACCCCAACCCACAGAAATACCCGAATTATTCAAATAGCTTACTTCGTTATGCTCGATATTGATATCATGCGCAAATGCCACATTAATGCCATCACACCCCCAGTATTCATTTGAGCAATTGGTAACAAGATTGTTGTCAATTCGGATATTTTGACATACTTCTCTTTCATCTGTTGGATCATAAGGGATATGATCTTCTATACTTAAATCTCCATAAAAACCAATTCTTATACCGCTACCACCAATATCACTTAAAATACATCCTTCAACGTTGCATTTATTGGTACCCTTAATAAAATCCAGACCTGTCGCTGCCATATGTGTAAATTTGCATTTTTTAAAAGTTATATTGCATGCCCCCTTCAAAGATACGCCAGCTGGTTGTCTACCAAGCCAACCCTGATTCTCAAGCGATTTGTTTCCGGGTGTACCAGAAGGTCTCAATTTATATGCATCAATCATATACATCCCATCCTGAACGGGTATATGGCCACATTCAGAAGGTCGATTCCATTTTGTATATTCAAAAGATAAATTTTTAAATATGATGTTCTTTACAGGATTGTCGAGAGAACCCTCCACATGAACTACTGTTTCCAAAACAGGAATGATTACTTCCGCTTTAGTCATATCTTCATTTTCTTTTGGCCAGTAATAAATTTTTCCGGAAACAACATCCCGACACCATTCCCCCGGTTGATTCAACAATTCGAGTGAATTTGCAAAGTAAAATGGTGAATTTCCACAGAACGGATATTTTGTATCGACCTTATAAATATCAGACGAATCATCAATCGGTATTGGCCAGGGATGTTCAAATTCAACCCTGCTTTCAGGCTGGTAAAAAGTTAACTTCACCTTATTATCAATAACCTTATATGATTTTACCCTAAGATTGGCAACGGTCCACCATTGGATAATCACAAACTCCAGTTGAGCAGCATGTTGAAGCGCTATCTTCGGAACAGGAATCCACATTTCTTCTTTAAGACTATCACTTTTTATGATTCGATCTAATTCTCCATCATTAAATGAACTGGCTCTGTTGGCTTTTTTCCCGTTGACCCATAATTCCCGAAAATTTAGCGATTGATCCCAAACAGATGGTATATCTACAGCCCATACCTTTCCCTGTGCTTCTGATGGTAGACGATCAATTTTTTCTGAAATTTTTTTCCAGTTTTCAACTTTTTTTCCACCACTTATAACTGCTTTTTCGCCATCTGCTGAACGAATGATGGTTGGAGAAGTCTCACTCCCTGAATCTTCCGATCTTATATAAACAGGTTCGTAAAGATTATATACTCCCTCTTTGAGAATTACTTCTATCCCATTTTTAATAGACGGATCATTCAATCTTCTCATCTCGCGGGCTTTTCTTAACGACATATTTAAGGTTGCCATAGGTTGTTCCAGGGTTCCTTTAGCTCGGTCAGACCCATTTGGACTAACCCAGATTTTTGCTGTTTGCGCTCCTGATAAAAGGTAAAAGGCTGACCAGAAAACAATTACATTTATACACTTTTTTATGCTTATTTTTTTATCCATGATTTAATTAGTTATTATCTTGAAAGATTGATTTTAAATATCTTGTATTAGCGCCAAAGTTACCTACGACATCGCCTGGATTTTTTGCGTCACGCGATCGCTCAATGACAAGCCAGCCGCTCCATCCCATATCATCCAATGTCTGTTTGACTTTCGGCATATCCAAACGGGTATTGTTTTGGAGCAAAACCCCATCCTGATCGGTACAGTGAATCTGGCAAATTCTGTCCTTACCAAGAATTTTTAATTCAGAGCAAACATCTCTTCCATTCTGAAGTGCATTGGCAAAATTGAAATAACTTCTGATTGAAGATGATGCGATTTCATCCAGCAGCTTTGCTTCTTCAGCAGCATCCAACGCTGTTTCTATTCCTATTACAACTTCAGAGGCTTCTGCCATTGGAGCTATTGATTTAAAGCGTTCGATAATCACAGGACGAAGCTCCGGATATCTCACCAAATCGCCCTTCACCCCCAAGGGAAGGAAAGCTATCTTCACATGCATCAGTTGCATGGTATTAATACAATCGCGAATCATGACGGGAACGGTTTCGCGTTCTGCAAACGACTGGGCATAAAATCCCGACATAGCAATTGAACATATTTCTAAATGATACTTTTTAGCTTCGTCAAGAAACTGCTTTCTTATAACTGGATCAAGTAGTTGATTATCGAAAGTTACCCGATCTCCCAAACCGCCCATATCCACTTCCACACCATCTGCGCCTATCTCACTGGTTCGTTTGAATGCCCCGGGTTTCTGTCTTTTCAATATCATCCAGTCGCAAACGGCAATTTTGTAACATTGGTTCTTTTGATTCCTTTTTGGTTGTATATTTTCTTTTAAATTGTAAGAAGTTATTAAAGACTTAGGCAAAATAAGGCTAGTTGCAGCTGCAGCTATTGTTTTATTTATAAATCTTCTTCTTGAATTCATTTATTATTAATTCTTTAAACCGCTGAATAAAACTAACTTAAATTTTTAATCAATAAATAATAAAATCATTAACCACAGAGGGACACAGAGTATTCACAGAGACACACTGAGTTTTCATACATATTATTTTATTTCCTCTTCAAATTCTTTTTCCAACACTTCAAAGCACTTGATGGCGTTTGCCGGGAGGTTTTCACCCTTAGGTCCAAATACATACATAGCCTGTTCTTTTTCAATAGTGACCTTTGATTCGTCGATATTCCCGTTTTTATCTTTGATGGTTTTAATATCCAATCCCAGATACGGAGCAATGAATTCATACAAAGCAACCCGTTTCGAATATCCGTAATCATGACCCTCATTCGAAAAATGAGCGTTTTTTACCAGGTCAGCTTTTCCATAGAATTCGTACACTCGTTTAACCAGGGGATATTCAATTTCAGGAACATTTGCCGTCCAGTCTTTACCGTCGGAAATAATGAGTTGGGGACGCGGAGCTGCCATTGAGGCCAGTTCAATATTGTTGGTACCTCCTCCACACAGATGAACCGGCATTCCGCTTTCGCAAGGACAACCTCCGTACATATAACAAGAGAGCATTACTGCCGGGACGCTTATCTTGATACGATCATCAAGTGCAGTAATCAGCATCGTATGACTCCCAGCACCACTACCGCCTGACATGCCAACCCTGTTTGCATCAGCATATTTCAGCGATAAAAGATAATCCATAATTCGTAGTGAATTTAACACCTGCATACTCATGGCCAGACTTTTTTGGTGGTATTCCTCTTTAAACTGCAACTGCGATTCACCCCAGGCAAACAGATCGTAACTGACTGCTACTGCACCTAATCGCGCAAGCATGGCACACTGGTATTGTTGGTCAGGTCGATAACGCCCGTCCTGCCAGTGACCGTTTGGACAAAGCATTACGGGGATTTTACCTTTTATTTTTGTAGGCCTGTATAACGAACCACAAACATAAACACCCGGTAACGTCTCCAGGGCAAAGTTTTCGATAATATATCCATTCATTTTCCTGACATTTGAAATGATTGGTTTTGAATCAGTCCATGTTGGAAGATGAGTTAATTTTAACGCCGACCAGATACAGGGCTTCAATTCATTCTTTCGTTTTTCCCAGGAAATGGTATCGTTGTACTTCGATGCCAGATATTCAGCCTGCTCCTTGCCGTCTTCGAGTGTCCAGCGATAATATTCGTAACTTTTTAATTTATACTTTTTATATCCTTCTTTGACATAGGTAATGTCCTGAGATGACAGAATATTGGTAAGTGTTTTTTCAAGGTCAGGCCTATAGCGCCAGTCAGCATAGGTAACCCATTTATCATTCACAAGTTCTTCAGGATACCTGATCTGTATACCATATCGATTCTGAACTTCATCCAGTACCTGTTTCAATGGTTTTTTATATTGATCGTCAGAAGTTTGACTATAAATAGAATTGAATCCGATAAAAATGCTTAAAATAATTGTCAATCTTTTCATCTTTGCTTAATTTTTTTTGCCACCAAAGCTCCAAATCACCAATAAAATACACTAATATTAAAGCACAAATCTTTTAATACCTTGACCAATATTTACTACATTAAAATTTATTAAATAACATAATCTCATATTTGTCAATTTTAAATGACTTAAAATTTGAGCCTCCCAAACCGGATTTACATTATCAAGAGCTTTTAATTCGCAAATAACTTGCTCTTCTACTAAAACATCCAGCCTCAATCCTTCATCAAACTGAAGTCCGTCATAGACAATTGGAATGTCTTTTTGTCTTTGATATGTAAGCCCTCGTTTACTTAATTTGTGACAGAAACATAGCTCATAAACTTTTTCTAAAAGACCAGGACCAAGATTTTTAAGAATTGTATATGCTGCATCCACAATATACCTCCCTACTTTATCTAATTCGTCCGGTATTGGTGCAAAATTCTTTTTGATCATTTTGGTGTTTTTTGGTGATTTTGTGTTTTGGTGGCCTAGTTAGGCCATTTTTCATCGATAATTTCTTTCATTTTTAATTTGCGCGGATCTATTTTCACGTATTTTATCTTCTCCCTTCGCCAGGTATAGACAATATGCACCATCCCGTCTTTTGATTGAATGACCGACGGATACGAGTATTGACTTATTTCAGAATCTTCCAGTATCAGTGAGGCAAACCACTTTTTGCCGTCTTTAGATAGTGCTACATTTAGAGGAGTCCGGTAACCTTTTGGAGCATTTATTGGTGTTTTAACATGATTATATACAACAAGTTGTCTTCCATCTGCCAGGGTAACTGCATCGATTCCTGAATTGTTATTGGGCAGCCCCGATTCCTGAACCAGCGACCAGGTATTTCCATTGTCATGCGACCAGGAAGTTGCAACTACCGCATTTTTACTACGGCAAAGTATTTGAAGATCTCCATTTTTATACCGGAGAATTGACGGCTGTATGATATTGTATATCTTTCCATCGTTAATTGGGCCAATCATCTCCCATGTCTTTCCAACGTCGGTTGTTACTTCAAAATGTACTTTCCAGCCATTGCCTTCGGTACTAGAGGGGCAAAGCAACCGGTTATTCTCCAACAGAACGGGTTTATTTTTAACAGGGCCAAGGAATCCTTCAGGCAGCTTTTCCGCAACACCCCAGGTTTTTCCGTTATCTGCTGATTTAGTAAGCATGCCCCACCAGGTGGAAGGACTGGAACCTGCTTTGTAAAAAAGCATGAGCTCTCCGTTTGGAACCTGGAAAAGAACCGGATTCCATGTTGGATATCGTAATGTATCGTTGATGATTCCGTTTGCTACTTCCACAGGAGCTGTCCATTTATCATTCACCTTCCGGCTTACGTAAATGCAAACATCCGGATCTCGTTCACGAGTGCCTCCAAACCATGCAGCTACAAGTCCTTCAGGCGTTTCGGCAATGGTTGCAGCATGACATGAGGGAAAAGAGGCCGTATCGAAAATAAATTCTTCAAGAATAATACCGTCCTTGAAGGATATTTGCCGGTTACAACTAATCAAGCTTATAATTATTAAGAAAATAACTGTTAAATTTTTCATTTTTTCATATTTCTTTTTTCCCTATGGAACTCTAAAGATTGTTTTAAAATAATTCTACCATACTTTCAAGCCTTTCTCAAAAGATAATCATCATGAATTTTTTCTCAGTGTGCCTCTGTAAAGCTTCTCTGTGACCCTCTGTGGTTGAATATTAAATGTTTTAACACAGAGTCACACAGAGGTAGAAAACAGAGAAACACAGAGTTTTAAGACAGCCTCTATTAAAATTTTGTTTAGTATTTTTTATTGATGTTTTTCACATAATCTTGTTTTTAGAAATTCGATAATTTATATAATTACGAAGTTTATCTGTTAATTTCAAAATAATAATTACCTGATCCAATTATGAATATTATTTTATCCTCTTCCAAGCCTAAATATCTTACACCAGTTATTGATGAAATATTTTCACCTTTTTCTGTAATGTTTTTTTTCTTATTTGTCGGAAAGTGGATGATAGCCGAAGTATTCGCCGGTATCTCCACATTCCAGTATATTTTGTTGTTTTCTTTTTTCCAGTGACTTCTGATTAATCCGTAAACAGAATGGTACGAAGCATTCACTGAGTCCAGGTCAACATCAAATTCCGGTTTCATGATAATTTGCTTAAATCCCGGGTATTCTTTGCTCGATTTAATTCCTGCAAGATTTTCATAAAACCAAATAATCAAATCACCTAGCAGCATCACATGATTTTGCGAATTCATGTTGGGAGCAGCCGTATTGGCATTCCATAATTCCCAGATAGTTGTTGCTCCGTTTTCAATCATATATCCCCAACCGGGATAGGTTTTGCTGGTGGCAATTTTAAAAGCAACATCTTGCAGTCCGTTATCTCCCAGACTTCTCATCAACCATTGCATTCCAATCAATCCTGATGACAGGTGTCCGTTGTTTTCAACCAAAATAATGTCGCGTATACGATGATTCAGCTCTTTTTTATTTTGTACGGGCACCAAACCAAAATAAAGTGGAAGTATATTGTCAGTCAATGTATTATTTCCATAGGAACTATTTTCCTTATTAAAAAATGAGCGATTAAAAGCAACTTTTACACTATCTGCCAGCGTTGAATAATAGCCGATATCATCCCGGTTGCCGGTTAATAATGCAAAATCTCTCATTACATGTAAATAATGATAAAAATATGCCGTTGATATTAACTGGCTCGGTCGCTTCACATCCGCACTTTTACCTCTTCCTTCTTCAATGGTTTTAGGCGGAGGGCACCAGTCACCATAGCTGTCCTTTATGAGAATGAAGTTTTTCAGATATTGATCCTTCATGTACAGCAACCACTTATTCATATAAGGATAGTGTTTTCTTATCGGATCTGTCAATCCATACTGATGATACAACATTTCTGCCACCAGAATATAAGTACCCGGCCAGGTCATATTATCACTGTAATATCTGAAAAAAGGAGGGGCCACATCCGGAATACATCCGTCTGCTTTTTGCGAAAACATAATATCATCGAGCCACTTTGTATATAAGCGACTGTTATCCATGACATAACTCTCGTTGTAACATCCGACAGCACGGTCACCAAGCCAGGGCATGCGTTCATTTCGCTGCGGACAATCAATGGGCATACCTTTATAGGTGGAATTCATTGACCAGAAAGCATTTTTGTATATCTGATTGATCAACGAATCTGATGTTTCAAACATACCGGTGGTTTGAATATTATCATAAACCACACACCCTTCAAAGTCTTTTATTTTGGGAGTACCCGGATAACCGGAAATTTCAATATACCTGAAACCATGATAAATAAAGGAGGGTTCCCAGGTTTCCTCTCCTTGTCCGTTCAGGGCATAAACATCGGTCGCTTTGGCGTCCCTCAGGTTGGCACGGAACAATTCCCCGTTTTCCTGCAAAGATTCTGCAAATTTAAGTGTGATTTTATCCCCACTCTTTCCCCGGACTTTCATTCGCAACCATCCTGCCATATTCTGACCCAAATCGAGAATATACCTGTCACCTTTTAATTTTGTTATTGAGACAGGTTGGATGGTATCCATTACTTTCATATTTTCGTTCATCTGGGCATGATATTCACCGCCCGGAGGCTGTACGAATTCTGCCTGCAACCAGTTGCTGTCATTAAAATTTATACTGCTCCATCCGGGCATTTCCTTTGTAGCATTGTATTCTTCACCATCATACAAATTATTGGAGCGAATCGGGCCGTCAGCCGTGACTTTCCATGAATTGTCAGTAATAAGAACCTGCCTTGTTCCATCGGTATATTCAATGAACAGGTTGAGCAATAGTTTAGGATATCCGAAAGTTTTTATTTTATAAGGTTTGTATTTCTGACGCATGGTATAAAAATAACCATTCCCCAGAATAACGCCTATAGCATTGGCTCCGGAGTGAATACTATTAGTTACATCAAACGAATTGTATTTAACATTCTTTGTGTAATCTGTAGGAGAAGGAGACAAAACCTGATCACCTACCTGTTGTCCATTCAAATATAATTTGTATTGACCCAATCCGATAATATAGATGCTGGCCCGTTGAATTTGTTTTCCGGAAGTTTTAAACTCCTTTCTGAAATATCTTGCAGATAATCGAGAAAACTTTGTCTCACTATCCCATGGAAAGGAACGATCAAGCCCTATCCAGCGACCTTTCCAGTCTTTAAAATGTAGCATTCCCATACTCCATGATGCTGAAGTGCTCCAATCGCTTTCACCGTTTGCCGACCATATTTTAACTTTCCAAAAACAACTCGTAAAGCTTTTTAGCTCCTTTCCTTCATATTTAACATGAATTGATTGATCTGATTCAATTCTTCCTGAGTTCCATAAATCACCATCGTTTGCATTGAGTTTATCCAAAGATGAGGCAACTAAAATTTGATAAGCTTTTTGAATAATATTTCTCTGTTCGCTGGAAATTTCCCAGCTTAAATGCGGATTAATAACATCAATCCCCAATGGATTGACCAATAGTTCGCACCGAAGATTATTCACGTGAATATTCTCCTTTGCCGGCTTTTGACAGGAAAAAGTAAGCAGGCTGAGTAAAACCACGAAGCGAACCACAATAATCTGTATGTTCTGATAATTCATTAAATCAATGCATTAGGGTTTTTATTCAATTTTTTCCAAACGATTAGAAGATGCTGTTTCTTCGCCGTTGATAAGCAAATGAAATCCTTTGCCGCGATTGTATTTTGTTCCAAACCTGTCCCAAAATATGGTCAGTATTTTCCCATGATAAAGAATATTATCCAGGCAAAACCAATCCCACTTATTTTCAGGCACAAGCGGATTTACTTCGATGATATTATCAGCCCTTGGCCGCAGCCCTACGAGCCCTGAAATAATAAGATCGCAAAAAGTGGAATGATTGTAATACCTGCTCCTCTCCTGATCGCCCTTCAGCCAGTAGCCTGTTTGCCCGTCAAGGTATTCCCCGATATATGGACGTCCCCTGTAATATTGTGATTCCACATATAATTCAAGCAACCTGAAATAAACCGAATCGTTTACATAGGACTGATGGTAATTGTTTAACAGGTTTGCCATAGCGGTCAATGTTTGGGAGGTTGCAAAGGGCCAGACTGCTCCATCCCATTCACAGTTACAACACCCATGGGTACGAAATTCGGGACTGCGCTGCTCTGCTGTAGTCAGACCAAAAGGCGACAGAAAACCTTTGGGATCACAAACTTCCTTCCAGGCTGCTTCATACCCGCTATCTGGCAGATTAAAGTACCAGGGAATATATCCTATCTCTTCCCGTACATTTGCAAGTGTATCGTTGAACATCAGCGTCTCAAAAAACTGTTGATTTGGGTTCCATAATTTATTTTCCGCCAAATGCTTAATAGTATCAGCCTTTTCTTTGTATAACATCGATAACTTTTTGTTTTTACCGATAGAAGCCATATTGGAAATAGCCATGGCATTCCCATACATATAACTGTTAATGCTAGGACGATGATTTTCAACTTTTCTTCCCCCGCTTATCGACTCTTCCATACCGTCTCTCACATCATATTGCCAAAATAGTCCGTTGGAATGGCGACGATCCTTTTCCCACACGTGATAATCTTTCTCCATATCGGGAAGCATGTCCAGCAAAAAGGAGCTGTCCCTATTTACCAGATACCGGTTATATATTGCATCGGCAGTCCAGCTACTGAATTTATAAAGCTTTTTCATCGGCTTTCCTTCGTTGCCTCTGTACCACAGATGAATATAATTATCCAGAAGATTTTTGTCATGCAACCATCTGGCCTCATAAATATGATGCCCCATGGCACAGGCTATCATATTGTATTTATCAGCATAAGAGCGCTGCACCAGAAATTCGGTAATGGTCGGTCCCTGGGGAGTTTCTTCTATGTGTTTCCTGAATGACCACCATCTGAAATAATAGATTTCTTCAAAATTATCCTGGGGGCATTCAAATAAGGGAATGTTTTTCTTCATCCAGCTCCAGGCACTGTCATTAGGAATTGCCTGCACAATATTTTCATCCTCCATCCGGTTGAAATAATCCACATAGTGTTTAAAGTCATCAGGATTCAGGATTCCCTTATCTTTATTCACTGATATTTTTTGTGCTGAACAGCTAACGAATAATAAAACAATTAATGAGAATCCTATATAAAAATATCTCATAATATATCTATTAACAAGGCTGTCTAAAAAGAATTTTCTTACCATATAAAGGCTCCGACTCCGCTCAGCCTGACATCTGATTGTCAGACGTTTGTCACACTGAGCGTAGTCGAAGTGTGATTGGTTCATCCAGGCGGGCTTTCGCAGGAATGTATGAGGTGTTTTACTATATAATATTTTAGATAACAGTAGCATTAAACTTATTTATTCAGTTACATTCGTAGTCTTTACATAGGTAATATTAAAAATAGCTGGTTGTACCGGTTCGCCGGCATTCGGTAAATCATACGATTGTTCCGGGGGAGAATCAGCATCGGGGAATCTGCGGATTTCTCCGGTTCTGAAAACAATGCGTTCAATCGATTCAACCGGAGCAAAGAACATCGCCGTTTTAACATCTTTCCCATTGATGTTTACCGTATAAAACCGGGTTTTTGTATCGAAGGAAACGTTGAAATGATAAAGTTCTGACGGATTGTAATTCATTATCCGGGAATACCTGTATCCATCCTTCACCTTGCATATTCCCAGGGAATCAAATACAATCCGGACGGCGCCGGAACCTTTGGCATCCTGCAGTTCAATATGCAGTATTCCATGATCGTTTTGAGCAGGTATCACTGAAAATTCGACCGCAAGCTTATGGGACGCCGGGAAAATTCTTTCTGCCCTGGCGAAATCATACCTGTCCCAATCAGATAATTGAAGGCATTTCTTTCCATCTTCAGTTTTCCCAATTTTCACAGGCGCCCAAAGAGGAGAATTCATATTCCATTCATCAAGTTCATGACCTTCAGGCATTTGGTCAAATACATCATTTACCTTATCAATCACTTTATCTTTCACAGGAACCGGAATCATTGCCACCCAAATATCCTCCTTATTCATACTATAGGTAACCCAAAGATTACTGTCGGGAGGGGTGCCGTTTCCTTCCAGAATTCCCCTGACATATTGTGGTCCGTATTGTTTATAATGACCTCCATAGCGCGTATGAGAAATTTCTCCCTGCACCAAAAGCAGGTTGGCGTAATCCAAACCATTCTTGCTGACCGATATTCCCAAAGGCCAACGAAACATGGAAGGATTATAAACGGTAGCATAAAGGCCATCAGATGTGCGTTGCCCCCATATTTTGGCATTCGCATTTACAAATCCCGGCGCCCTGACCGGGGTATATTCCCATGTTTTGCCTCCATCATCGCTAATTGATGTTAGTGCATGCTTCCAGAGCCCAACGACTCTTCCGTCTGGTAAATGATAATAACAAAATGCCTTATATTGTTTTTTGAGTGGGATAAGCGGATCATTTCTGTCAGATTCTTCCACCCATTGCATGAGGATAAGCGGATTTGAAATAATTTCGTTGCACGCCTCTTTAAATCCCTTGTCTTTGCTTGAAGTATAAAACGGGAAAGAAGTGTTTTTCTCGTTCCATGCAGGATTGTATCTGATGAAATAAATTGGACCAAAAGTACCATCTGCATATACTTCGCGAATTACACGACCTACTCCGTAGCCATCATTCGGAGAATCGCCGTCCCCAAGGCAAAAACCATAAAAAGCCAGAACAAGCAAACGGTTTTCTTTTGACACATAAAATCCCATTCGCTGATGCATTACAGCATAAAGGTTTGAGGATAGCTTATCAATTCCAGGTTTGGTAGTTCCATCAGGAATTTTATATCTAGGAAAGACCACTACGGGTTTCGCCCAATGATATCCGTCCTTAGAAGTAACAAGCAATGTATGTCCGGGTGGGACATGCTCACTAACCGAATCGCTCAGGTATTCCAGGTAAAATGTGTTATTCCAGTAAGCCAGCATAGGAGCATGATTGTATGTCCAGCCAAAACCATCGGCAGTTTCAGGGTGTTCGCGGTTTGCCCGCATCACCTGAATATTGTGAACACCTATCGCAGGACTTAGCTGGCCGTTGTGGTAGTCAGGGTTTGAAAGTGTATTGGTACTAAGACGAATCGTATCAGAAGCTTTAATATTAATGACATGGCTAAATAAAAAAGCTAATACACCAATAAGTATTTTTAATAGTTTCATTTTTATCTTTCGCATTATTCAACATTCTCTCTGCGAAACTTTGCATTTACCTTGCGGTTCTTTGGGTAATAATTTAATTAAGCTGTAACGCAAAGCTGCGCATAGATATCGCCGAGTTTCGCAATGTTAAGAAATTCTTTTTTAACTATATTTTAAAATTGGTTTTCACTTTGAGAATCAGCTATCAAGTTTTTCAAAATTCGTTCCTTCACCTTAAATATTGTTCCATGCTTATGCCCTTCCGGGACGTGAATTTCATCCGAAATATCTGTAAAATTTTTAAAATCATTCGTCTTCACAGCTCCATATTTCTTAGCACGGTAGGCATCATAATAAATTAACCAGGATCCCTGTATTTTAACAACTGCAGGTCCCTCAGTAAATGTATCTGTAAAAGCCTCGGAAATATTTGTATAAGGTCCCAGAGGTGTATTACCGAAAGCCACTTTCAGATTTCTGTTTGGGCGGGTGTTGTCTTTAAAGACCAGAACATAATCATCTTTCTCTTTTTTTACAATCATGGCATCAATCACACTGTATCCCGGATCGAAAAACAACTTTGTATCTGTAAAAGATATAAAATCTTTGGTTGTAGTATAATATAACCTGTGATTGTTATATTCGTCTTCAATTCCTCTGTCGAATTTGAAAGGAACCGTAGAGGCCCAAACAATAATAAAATACTGATTTTCATCATCATAAAACAATTCCGGCGCCCAGACATTTACGGTGGAAGTATCGAATTCCATCACAGGAATAAATTGTTGTTCAGACCAATGTATTAAATCTTTTGAATCTGCGTATCCAAAACCCAAATCCCCCTTCCATGAAGATGTCCATACCAGGTGAAAAGTACCGTCTGGTCCCTGAACAATAGAAGGATCCCTCATAACTTTCTGGGTTCCGACCTTTGGTTTTAAAAATACAGTATCTATTCGTTGCCAGTTGTAGCCATCATAACTGTATAAAAACCGTAACCCTTCATTGGCCGGTTCACGAAATGAAGTGAAAATAAAAACATTCTTATCCCGATTGCATGAAACTGCAATAAATACGATCAGGATCAAGTATTTAAGTATCTTATTCATACGATATATTCAATTTGTTTCTTAGTAGTTCTTAGATAAAGAAATAATCTTGAAAAATCAGAATGTGTTTTCAAACTTCACACCCCTACAAGGCCGTCTAAAAAGTCTATTTCTTGCCACCAAGGCACAAAACCACCAAGAATCACCAAGTCTTAATATACTGATATTAAAATATTTGAATAACTTTGAGTCTCTTAGTCTTTGTGGCATTATCTTAAATTTAAGACTTTTTGAACAACCTCTTTATGGTATCCTGGTATTTCAAAATTATGTATATTATCATGCATATCACAGTTTTCTTAAAGCACCATTTACACTTTTTCCAGGATCAATACCCAGTCGTTGCCATCGGCTGGTACTCCCGGAGGATCGAATACTGTATTTCCCTCATTTGGGAATATTCCTATGTTGGTTTTAGCGCCATCCCTGGGATTGAACCAGCTGGCCCGGACTTTTTCTCCTGAAATTTTCCCCATGACCACATTAATATTTCTGCCATAATATGTGTAAATCAAGGTGTAATCATTTCCACGTGTGGCTGCCTGATAATCATACCTTTCACCCTGATCAGCCACCAGAGACTGATCGGGTATTCTTTCAAAATAAGGAAAAGACAACATGAGTTGCTTCAAATGAATCATCTGGCAGGCACCCGGTGCATTTAATGCGTCGAACCAGAATTTCTTTACACCATACGACTTAATCGTATCTCCGGGCCGGTAAAACTGCATGATGGCATTATTCCCATAGGTAAAACCGCAGGCTCCGGCAAAAACCGACCAGTATGCATATCGTCTTACATCTTTATCTTTCCAGCAAGGTTGCAGGGTATCATGCAATCCCTGAGGTATATCTTCGTAGGATGGTTCACCATCCAGCACGGGTTTTGCTGGTATCAGTCCGTATGCAGATTTGATATACCGCCAGTTGTCCTCACCATAATGCAGTTCGGAATCATCCTGATCGTATCGCCTGTGACCTGACTGACACATATTGAAGTCAAGCCAGAGTTCGGTATGATACCATTTGGAAGAACAACTTCTTCCACGAGGATGATAGGTAACAAGATGTTTGGGATCCTTTTCCCAAAATGTGTATCCGATCGCATTCCACACATCAATGGTATCACTTCCGGAGATATCGCCGCCATTTATCCAGATAATATTGGGTTTGCTTTTGTATCTTTCGGCAAGCCACGCTGCGTAAGCTCTTGCCTGTTTAATCGAAACCATTCCATTTTTCACATTCGATCCCCAAACCGGAACCAATGCCATATATATTCCTTTGGATGCGGCCAGGTCAATCAGGTAATCCACATGATCCCAATAATCGTATTGCTTAGGGTCATCAAAGGAGTTTCCAATAGTAGTGCATGGAGTTGCAACATTTTTGTTGATTAGCGCGGAGTCTCCATACACATTTACCGCATGTTTCTGATCATGGATTAACATTGCCTGGATTACATCAAATCCTTTTTCCCTCCTGTTTTCCAGATATTTCTCTCCGTTTTCCCTGTCGAGTTTTGTAAAAAGTAACCAACCTGTATCCCCAAGCCAGAAAAAAGGTTTTCCATTCTCATCCATAAAAAACCTGTGGTTATCCGAAATCTTCAAACCGTTTAGAGCTGAATTCCGGCTGGTATTGCATCCACAGGGAATCAAAACGATAAGCAGGATCAAACATTTATTCAGCATAATTCCTAATTTAACAGATTAATATTCAGAAACCTTTTTAAGCCATATTATGGGATGTTGGTTATCAAAGCTTTCAATTTTTTCGATTTTTCCTCCTTTAATTCGTTTATGAGAATCTGTGACTTTACCCGTCTTCGAATCGATCTTCATTATAATATAGGCCCCCTTAAAGGAAGTAAGATCAATCTCTATTGAATTACCTGTTTCGCAATAAATAATTATACCAAGATTCTCTTTCCCAATGGCATAACTTTCTTTTGGAGCATTAAAAAAATTGACCGGTTTCATAATTGCAGCATCTTTAAGGAACACCGTATCTGAAATTTCCGGCAGTTCCGGTATTGAACCTCCGGCCATAAATACAGCCCATGCAAACTTATCTCTTCCTGTTGCAGAATAAATAACAGCTTTCTCCGGATTATTCATTCGATATTCGGAAACCGCACGATAAACCTGATCAAATGAGGATTCACCCGGTTTGACCAACCTTGCATGCTGGCGTGGCGCCAGATTTTTTCCGCCTTCGGGTGCATAGGCTGATCCATCCTTCCGATAATGCCAGTATCGTATGTCAATCACATCAATAGTTTTTGACCTTACGGGATCTGCTAAAATTGAATCCTGAACATCTTTTGTGGCGCTCAGACCGATAAGTACATTTTTGCCTGTTTCCTTTTCCCATTCTGTAATCACGTCGATCCAGAACTGCACAAAATGCAACGGGCCCGTATATTCGGCACTGGTTAGTTGAATAACATTGGTTTCATCTTTAAAATTATCCAGGCATTTTCGTATATATGCCTTATGAATTTCACGACGAACCGGATTGGTGACATCATAAAACTGCTCTGCCATAAAAATACGCTTATCTCCTGCATATGGCGGAGGTTCCGGAAATCCTGTATGATTTATATTGTTGGCTGAACGCCAGGGAAAATCGGCCCAGTGCGCTCCGGCTTCCAGAATATTATGTTGAAAATAGTTTTGATGGATTAAAAGTACTCCGTTTTGATCTGCCAATTCTGCAAACTGTTTCAAACGGTTCCAGTACCATGTATTGTACTTTGTCAAATCATATTTACTCAGTCCGTCCCAGGCTGTTCCTAAACCACTGCGTGCAAATGGCAATTCATAAAACGGAGGCCAGACGTCACCATCAAGACGGCGGATACGCTCATGATCATCACGCCGGCGATCATACCATAAACCATAATTATGTTCCAATGCAACCATATGATTACCTGTCATCCAATCCACAACCTGATTCAAATCATCCGTCAGACCGGTACCTGTTCTTCCGGGAACAAATCGTGTGATATGCGGAGTTGCATTTTTCAGTGCATAGGGACGTATGTTTCCCCGCCACCAGGATACATTGTGACGACTACCCGTCAACATCGATCCGTCGCAAACCAGCAATCCGTTTTGAACTGCAACATGTAATTGCTTTTTAGGTGTTTCAGGTTTTTTTGACAATACTTCATATATAGTCTTAATACCTTCAGTATTAATTGGTATTGGATTTCTTTCTGAAGATTGATCAATCCAATCTGTCAGCAAAAGAGGCGGCTTTACGGAGTTTACAATAAATTCAGCAGCCTGTTCGATGGTGGGACTGGTTGACGCTTCGGTTGAAACCGGGAGCAGATATGCCTTTTCCAGCATACTATCACCCAACCGGTTGGCAAGTTGTGCATAGTATATACTACGCGGATTGATATGACTATTTGGTTCATACCAAATGCCATTACCCGAAAACTGAGCCCAGGTTCCACAAGCCCAATTACAAGCTGAAGGAGGATTGAAACAATCTATTCTTGCCGCTGTGCATTGCCAAAATACGCTGTTAGCAGTATTCCAGCCTGCGCCCTGTTCATCCTGTCCAAGATTTCTGAAGCTGAGTGCCTGTCCGTCAATATTTACAATATCAAAAAGTGTTCCCGAGGACCAGCTGTCAATTGACCCACTATAACTGTAAGGTCGATGCGATTGGCATTGCACAAAAGCGTTTGGCCCGGCAGCACAAAATCCTGTTGAAAAATCATGATCTCCATATTCGGCATAGCAACGCTGAAAGAGAACCTGCTGACCCGAGGTAAAAAATGTGTTTCTTCGAAAACCTCCTATTTCAGAAACAGGCGAAAGAGATTTGCAATCTTCAACCGTTATTCGGCTTGCCGTTTCATAGACTGCCACAGCAGAACCCGCAAAATGTTTAAAAGTCACCTGTCGAACCCATGAATTTTCAACATTTTCCATAGTTATAGCCATCCAGCTGTGATACTCATCTTTCTGATTACTGGTATCATATTCTGAAACACAGCAAAGATTTTCCACGCCTGTCTGAGAAATCCTGCCATTCCAATCATACCTTTCGATTGTTCCACCTCCGTATTTTTGATCCAGGGAAGTTGTAATCGGGGCATTCAATTTAATTAAATCTTTATCTATGGAAACAATGATTCTGTCCCATAACAAATCACGGGTTCCGGGTTTCCATCCAATCCATGCTGTTTCTCCGCCAAACTCTTTCATTCCAAGAAAATCGATCCACTCAGCTGTCGATGGACGATGAACAAAAATTCTATCACCTGTTTTTAATGAATGTGAATCATTTACACGTAACTCAAAGCTATTCACCGGAACATAACGATCAGTTATTTTCAATGAGAAGATAATCCTTTGGTCATTTTTGCCTGTTATAGTGATGAGTGTCCTTCGATCTGTCCCTCCAGCGAGTAAAATCGTTCCGCCATCATCCATTCCGCTACCTCTCAGAATCACTCCGGAAGCTTTAATTACAAGGTTACCAGAAATCCCATAAGTACCTTTATCCAGAAGAACGGCCCCCCTGATTCCATATTTATCTGCCGGTAATGAAGCAACATAATCAATTGCTGATTGAATAAGATTTGTGGCATCTCCCTGAACAACAGGAACCCGTATTCGGACAGGAATATCGGGGATATTTCGATTTCCTCCCATATATCCACAAAAGGAAAAATCAGGAATTTGATTTCCGTGTTTGTCTATTGCATAATGAAGTTTTCCATCATCGCCTGAAAATATTGGAGCAGATACTTGTTGGGCAGAGAGAATAAAATATCCATTAAAGAGAATAATTACATATATTGAAAATATTATTCTTAGATTCTTCTCCATTCTATATGCTAATTAAGCTTTTTAAAAAGAAAACAATTTACTAAAGAAAAAAATCAATTCCATAAAATTCTTTACTTCGTTCAGAATACAAAAAGCAGGCAATTACAAGATGCTATTGTTCAATCCTTCTAAGTTTGAGCAAGATGTATATTTTATTCTTTAGGTTCTTCTTATCAGCATTTTTTGAGTATTGTCATCTACATGCTTCTCAATATAGGTATCCATCTCATCTTATTGTTAATATTACATATGATGAATGTTTTGGGTATAAGACTCCTATCTTTCAGTACTTATCTGACATACCCGCGATATCTGTATCTTTCCTCTTATTTGTTCAAATTGATATTTGTAATGATAAAAAAGCCGCCTGGCATTAGCTATAAAAGATTTGCCAGGCGGCAATAAATATTATCTACATTAAAAACTATTCTTTTACAAAACGTAATGTAAATACCTTGTCTCCGATAACAGCATTTACGATATATACTCCATCAGCCAACCCGCTAATATCGATAGAACCACCAACTTCTAAAATTTGATTCTTTACAATATTTCCAACAACATTATATATAGTAACCATAGATTGTTGTGAAACATTTAATGAAATGAAATCATTTGCAGGGTTCGGTAAAACTCTAAGTTGATTCATTAGGTTTTCTTCGATTCCAGTTGGCACATCAACAATTATATCAATAGCATCAGTTTTACCACCATCGTCTGTTGTTACTGTTACCGTAGCTGCACCATTAGCCACAGAAGTTACGAGACCATCTACTACTGTTACTACACCAGCAGGATCAACAAACCATTGTACTCCTTGATCGGTAGCATTGTCTGGGGTAATAGTTGCAATTAATTGAACAGTTCCTCCTATGGTAGTAATAGTATCTGATGCACCTCCATCGATAGAAATTTCTACAGACTCAACAGCAATTGCACCTGGTAATACTACATGAACATCAATTGAATCCTGATAACTGCCATCGTCTGTAGTTACTGTAATAGTAACTGTTCCTTCAGCTACTGAAGTAACCAGACCGTCTACTACTATTGCTACAGATTCTGGATTTGCAGACCATACTACATCCTGATTGTCAGCATTGGCAGGATAAATAATTGCATTTAGTTGTAGTGTTCCCCCAATGCTAGAAATAGTATCAGCTGCACCACCATCAATTTCTACTTCCACAGAATCTACTGATATTTGGTTTGTTATTGTAATTGCAAGTGAATCCTGTAGCCCTCCGTCTTCAGTGGTAACAGTCACCCAAAGAACACCATTTTCTATCGCTTCCAATTCTAACTTTCCGCCAGAACGTGGCCAATATCCAGCTAGTGATTCATCGCTTACACTAAATTCAATATTGGGGTTTGTTGGGTCGCTAGGATACAGAGTAGCGATTAAATCTAAGCCACCTTCTTTGGTATTAATTACCGGTAATCCACCACCGTCAACACCTAATACAACACTATCTATATGTATTGAATCCTGAATGGATACGATCAATTCATCAAAATATGCTCCATTCTCTTCGGAAGTTGCTGTAACTTTAACTTTTCCACTTAATACAGGACTTAGTAATCCAGTAGTATCATTAATAAGAGCAGCGCCACTTGTTCCATCATAGCCATTCTCCACAGTCCAATTTAGCGCTGTATCTCCACTAGCAAGAATAATAGCAGCTTTCAACTGAGTAGGAGTATAAGTGAAAACTATATCTTCTGGTTCGTATAGATATACACCTTCAAATTCAGTCCATCTTGGATCACCAATTTGACCACCATCCATATCAGCAGTAGTCAAACTTGAATTTATAGGAAATCTGAAATCACCTTTTAGTCCATCCAATAATTGTGGATCGCTTGTAATAGTACCTGTAGCAGTGACATTGGTTTGATTTGCCACTGTTGAATCAAGGCTATATTGCATTCTACTTTCCTCTGTTGGCATAAAGTCAAAGAAAACATTGGTGTTAAAATCGAAAGTACCAGCAGAAGGATCTAATCTAAATGGTCTAACATTGGTAGGATCGTAAAGTTTCTCTACAATATTATTGGTAAAAGATAGAGTAACTGTAGAATCCTTTGGATCATTGATTTGAATTAAGGCATTGTTACCCCCTCCAATATTGTAAAATGTATTGTGATCGATAATTATCTCCTTAGGTACTTTTGCGAAATTATTATCTTCATCAGCAAATCCCGGATTCTTTAGGAATCCTACACTCAGGTTATAAAATGTAGAATTTGTTATAACCATTTTTTTGGCAAAACAAGTTCTTGGATCTATAGCCCAATCTCCGATAATGTTCCCCCAAACACAATTGTTTATTATTACAGAGTCATATACAGCCCATTTGGCCTTTTGTAGTTGTACTCCACCTTTTATACTCCAAGCATCGCAGTCTTCAATAATAATACTTGTAAAAATTGAATCATGGACAGATAAATTGTCACTTCGCACTAGATATGCAGTAATCTTTCCATCATCCCTTGTAGCGCCATTGAAGTTTATTCCTTTAATTACAATGCCAATTGAATCCTGCTTAAATCTAAAACCATTATCTTTAAGCTGTAGCTCAGGACGCTGACCTAATCCCGGATCTCCGATAATGACAACTCCCTGATATAAATCCACTGTTCCATTTACCACATAGATGGGATCTGTTAAGACAATGGTATCTCCATTTGCATAATTAGCACCCAGGCCTCCTTCTATGAAATGCTCAAGACTATCCGCCGCCATCGGGATAGGAAATTGAGTTGCATTGGCATCTAGGCCAATGAGAGTAAAAGTGAGTAGCGAGACCCACATTTTTTTCATCATGATTAAATTTCTCATACATTTAAATTTTAGTTAAACAATTTATTTATTTGATCTTAAATTTAATTCCCGAACGGGTATTTACATTTATTAATAAGTTTGAACAACTTTCTTTTAATTTGATAATCCATTTTTTTACAGTCCTATCCCATTTTCTTTTAAAACATCTTTATTGTTCCTTAAATTTATCCAGTCCACCTTTTTGGTCGGATCAATTCCATTAATGTATTTTTCTATATTGGTATATCCATCATCACTTATATCACCATTTGCATCACTAGGGTCTTTGGGATCTAATCCATATTTTTTCTCCCATACATCAGGCATACCATCCAAATCAGTATCTTTTCTGGGTTCTCCTTTATATGCAGGGTATCCACCTACCTGAGCTATATCTGTAATAATGCCATATTTGTAAGAATCTTTCCCCAGTCTGCGGTATTCAAACTGATATAAGGTATCAATTATCGTATAATTTGCCAGGTCCACCCTATTTTCTTTTACTTGTTTAATAATCCGCATGTCAACAGCGTCTCGCTTGGGTAAAGTAGCTCCGGCATTGTTGAGAACATAACTATAAGCAACTTCTGCTGACATAATAGATACAGGAGCCATAGGAAACGGCTTGTTCCATTTCAGGTTATCAGTATATATGCCGGCATCTTTTTCATCTTCAATCTGTACTCCTCCATTCCAGTTATTTTTGGTGATTTCAGGAAATCCTTCAACTACATTTCCATTTACATAAGCACGACCAAAGACAAGTCGCCCAAGATTGCTTCTTCCTGTTTCTGGTTTTAAAATCCGATGACCAACTGGTTGATCCGTGGGTGTTACAGGCCCAGGCTTATAGTAATTATTTATAATATTATACAATGCCGTGTAATCACCTCCATCGACTGAGCGATGCTTCCAGTTATACACTACATTATTGGTGAAATTAAAAACTCCGTTCCATCCAATGGAAGGATTACGTCCGGCATTATTTGCCCACAGGTTACGTGCAAACATGCAATTTTCTCCACCCAAAGTGCTTCCGAAAGAATGATTGTAGGTATCAAGTGCTTCGGAAAAAATACTGTTTTGAATAGTAATATTTACGGTTGGCAACTTTAATGGCTTTTTACCAGTCCCATCATCCCACATATGACGATAAATCGACATATTTTCATCCAGACCCCATGATGCAGAAACATGATCAATCATAATATTGCCCACCGGATTACCACCTAAAGCATCATCCCTTCTACCAACCCATGTCTCTCCTCTACGAAATCGCATATGACGGATTACTACATCATGTGTATTAATCCAAACCGATTCGCCAGCTACACATATTCCATCTCCCGGAGCTGTTTGTCCTGCAATAGTGATATATGGAGCTCTAATTATTAATGGCGTTTTCAGTTTAATAATTCCAGCCACATTAAAAACTACAATCCTTGCACCACCTCTCTCACAAGCCTCACGCAAAGTACCAGATCCCTGATCATCAAGACTGGAAACCACAATAACTACACCTCCTCGACCTCCAAAAGAATACATACCTCCTCCTTCTGCTCCGGGAAATGAAGGAATATCAGCCTGTGGAAGATCTGTTGGTCGGCCTGCCCAGGGTATATATGGCCTACCATGTTTAGCTTCCTCTAAAACAATGGGTTCGGCAATGGCCCAGGCACTATCAGAATGTGCCATAAACATAATATGATAAGCTTCTGATGCTTTCTTTTCCTCCTCTGTTAATTTAGGGTATTGAGAACTTACTTTGGCCGCAAAGGCAAAACATAATAAAAATGCTACAATATATATTCTTCTCATTTTCTTCATAATTTATTCTTTAATAATTTTATAAACAGCAATGGTTTGGTTTTGCAGTTTAAGATTAACAAAATGAATTCCATTAGCTAACTGACTAATATTAAGCTGAGAATTAGTATTAATATTTGACTTTTCTAATTCTTTTTGTCCTAAAATATTATAAATAGTGATTTGCTCTATTTTTTCTGGTGAAGAAATATGCAAATGTTCTTTTGACGGATTTGGGTATAAAATAACCTGATCCGCTTTATATTTCTTTACATTAAAAGAACTCACGATGGTTTTTTTCGTCAGATCATTCAAATAGATTTCTAAATTACTATAACCTGTTTCGGTTATCATCTTCCCATCATCAATATTAGTTTTATCTAAATCATTGGCATCTTCCCATGCATCAGGTATCCCGTCTTCATCGCTATCTATTGGTGCATAAGATTTACTTACAGTGGAATAAATTCCCCAAGCGTCCCAATCTGGCGAAGCTCCAATAGGTTTTGTACTTGTATGACTGTCAATAATTCCTTTTGCTATACCATAGGCTCCACCAAAAGTGGCAGTTTGGGTTTCCACCTCGTTAATAATTCTAAGATCAATGGAATCTCGTCTAGGTAATGTAGCTCCTGCATTTGCCAAAACATCAATATAAGCTTGTTCAGCTGTTGTGGTATTTACCGGAGCCACCTCAAAAATAGATGGGGCTTTGTGTTCTTCTGGACCTGATAAGCCTGAAAAATTATCGTTTGTTTTTTGAGGATTATTATACATTACATTGCCTTCAAGGTACCATAAGCCCCATTCGTAATTTATCGTATCTATACTCCCACTTGGAGCGCAAAAATACTGACTGCTCAGTGAAGTAGTTGTTGCCGGACCAGGTTTATAATAGTTATTGATAAGATTTGAATGACAAAAACCAGTTGTAAGGTGAATGTCACCTCCATAAAAAGCGCTTGTTTTTCCCCAGTTGTAATGTACATTATTTCGGTAATCCCAGGTAACTTGTCTGTCCTCATTTTTACATCCATTCTGCCTGGGCATTCGGCTGTTGTGGTGAGCCAAAAGATTATGATGATAGGAAGAGTGCATACCACCCCATTGTGCTGCATAACCGCGTTCTCCCTTAGGATGAGAAGATTGGTATAAAGATTCACTATTTATACACCATTGAAGAGTAACACTATCAACATCTGTTATATTTACATTTTCTTCAGTTGACCAGCTAAAGGAGCAATGATCAAAAATGGCATTTTTACCATTGCTAAAAGATAGGGCAGGATCATTTTGCAGTATCGCATCGCCAACTCTAAAGCGCATATACCGAACTATAATGTTATTGCCACTAAAATATATTCCATACCCTTTAATGCAGATTCCATCTCCCAAAGCGGTTTGTCCTGCTATTGTAATATTGCTTCTACTACAGTTATAAGCTCCCATTGGACTAATTACCCCACCACATTGAAATACAATTGTAATAGGATCTGATCCCGCAGTTTCCAGTGCTGCTCTTAAAGAGCCTTTATAACCAGCCCCGAATTTATCATGATTGTCTTTTAAATGTGTGACAAAAACAACACGACCGCCACGACCACCAGTAACATATTTCCCATACCCTTCAGCACCGGGGAAAGCAGGCGTTTTATTAGATTGGGCTCCAGATAATAAGCCAATAGATAGTATTAAGAATATACTTAAAATACTTCTCATAGCTCTATTATTTACTTATTTTTAATGTTTTACAACTACCGTTTTGAAAATACACCTTTAAGAAATAAATGCCGTTTGACAGTATCGAGCTATTATACATATTTTGACCATCACCCTTGTAGGAAGTAACTTTTTGCCCAAGAATATCATATATCTCAACTTGTGAGAATTGAATTTCAGAATCTATAATAAAAGATTCCTGCACAGGATTTGGGTATACAAATATTTTTGGAATAATTCTCTTTGAATCAACATAAGTAATGGCAGTATTTTCAGCTAGCTCATTTAGATAAATTTCAAGATTCGAAAAACCACTTTCTGTAATTATCTTCCCATCATCATTATTAGTTTTATCTAAATCATTGGCATCTTCCCAATCATCAGGTATACCGTCTTCATCAGTATCTAATGGTGCTTCAGTATTCAATACTTGGGTGTACGTATCCCAAATATCCCAATTCCCATCTGCTCCTTCAGGTTTTAAATTGGTCTGACTATCAATGATCCCACTAGTTAACCCAAATGATCCACCATAGGTAGCTGTACCACTTTTTACTTCATTTATAATTCTTGTATCAATTGCATCTCTATTGGGTTTTGTTGCACCTGCGTATTTTAGTACTTCATTATATGCATCTATAGCAGATGATGTAGTTACTGAATCAACTTCAAATTCACCACTTGCATAATGTGAAGTACTGCCATTTAGTCCTGACCAGTTGTTATTGGTTTTATCATCATTTTCATACATCACATTACCTTCAAGATACCATAAGCCATAACCAAAATCATATTCATGGCCCTCACCTGTTACAGCTGGTCTTCCCCCTGAAGGGGAACAAAAGTATTGCAAACTTTTAGATGTTGTGGTAGCCGGCCCTGGTTTGTAATAGTTGTTAATAAGGTTGGAATGGCAAAATCCACCAGATTGTTCTATACCTCCACCATAAAAAGCATTAATATTTCCCCAATTGTAATGCACATTGTTTCTATAATCCCAGGTCAATTGGTAATCGTTGGAAGTATTTCCATTTTGTCGTGGCATACGGCTCATATGGTGGGCTAATAAATTATGATGATAAGAAGCATGTTCACCTCCCCATTGTGCAGCATATCCTCTTGCACCTTTTTCGTGCGTTGAATTATACAGAGATTCACTATTTATGCACCACTGAAAAGACACATTGTCTACATCGGTAATATTCACATTTTCCTCAGTAGACCAGCTAAAAGAACAATGATCAAAGATTGCATTTTTACCATTGCTAAAAGACAAAGCCGGATCATTTTGCAATATCTCATCCCCAACTCTAAATCGCATATGACGAACTATAATATTGTTGCCACTGAAATATACCCCGTAACCTTTAACGCAGATTCCATCACCTAAGGCTGTTTGTCCTGCAATAGTAATATTACTTCTGCTACAGTTTATGGCACCTTGTGGACTAATAACTCCCCCACATTGAAAAACGATGGTAATAGGATCAGACCCGGAAGTTTCCAGTGCAGCTCTTAAAGATCCTATATAACCGGCCCCAAATTTATCCTGATTATCTTTTAAATGTGTAACAAAAACGACTCGTCCACCGCGCCCCCCCGAAACATATTTCCCAAATCCTTCTGCACCAGGGAAAGCTGGTATGGTATCCTGTGATTTTACTACAAAAACTCCCAGCAGTATTACAAAAGTTAAAATATATTTTTTATTCATTACCAATTGATTTATCAAAATCTAATATCCTTGTGCAATATTCCATAAAGCATTCCTATTGAATCAATATCTTTTTTGTTAAAATTTCATTTTGCCCATTTTGTACTTTAACAATATATATACCCGTGTTTAAACCACTAATATCAATTTCATTCTTCTTTATTGAAGTTAATACAATTTTGCCAGAAATATCATACAAAAAAACTTTATCATTCTGTGGAACTACCAGTTCCATCTTAGTTAAAAAGATACTATTCTCAAACAATTTTGAATGACTCTTATGAATTAAAGTTGCCAAACTGGACTCTTCCCCTATTGCACCATAAGGATTTATTGTTTTAACCTTATAAGCTCCATTAAATGAATTCTCTAATGAGTAACTGGTTTGGAATGTAAAACCAAGAATGCTGTCATTGCAAAAGACTGCATATCCCAATGCCTGATTTACTGAATCCCATTTTAATGAATCAGATATTATTCTAACATTTTCCGGAGCTGGCAATGTATTTGTTTTAACAAGCGGATTCCATCCTTTAAAATAGTACCCTAAAGCGTAATACGTAGTATCCGAAGATTCTAATTGATGACTCCAACTAACCCTTTGGGAAATATCAAGGGCATTCCCATTCAGGCTTTTACTGTTGTACTCTGCAAAAAATGATGATTCATGATTATTAAAGTCATCACTTAGCGGATCAGTGGTCCATACCGACCAACCAGATGGTTTTATATGACTATCCATTTCACAGTTTAGAAATACACTAGAAGAATTATCTCCCCAAGGTCTGCCAAGAAATACTGAATTATCAGCAAGACCTTCTTCAGCTTTAAGTTCACAATTTCTAAATAAAAATCCATGCTTTAAACTACCTCCACCAGGTTTTGCGCTTGTAATTACTGCTTCTGAAGGAGCAGTGACATAACCTCCTTTTCTATTGGTTGATACAATGATACAATTTTCAAAAACAGCCGCAGCACTACCAAATATGAAATCCACATCTCCCTTTATTTCACAATTCAAGAATAACTGGCGTCCATTATCTGCAAAATGGGTATCCTGATATCCAAGAAATTTACAATTTTTGAAAGTCACTGAATCGGCCTTTGAATATACAGCAACTGCCTGAGCCTGTGTTGCTGTGTTTTGGAATGTAATGTTCTCTGCATAAAAACCATCTGCTTCGATTTTAAAGGTGTAGGAATCAGCGGTAGTACTTGATGAAGTAGACTTTCCTGCATAATCATTATAAGTGAAAATTACGCCATCCATACTTTCGCCGATTAATCTAACATTAGTTTTAGTTGCATCAATAGCTATCTTTTCATTATAAATCCCGTTCTTAATAAAAATAGTCCTTTTTCTAACACCTAGTCGTTCAATGGCAGACGACAAGTAGGTATAATTTCCACTTCCATCATTTGCTACTATTACATCAAATACTTTAGTCTGACCAATTGATGAACTGGTAAAAAAAACTCCAACTAAAAAAGGAAAATATTTCATAATAAACATTTACAAATATACCGGCAGGCAAGACCTGCCGGTATTCATCTAATTATTAATAACTTACTTTACCAAAGATACCTTGGTACATTTCTCCGCTTCTTCCATACGCTTGAGCGCCGTATATACCGTAGTTCAATTCACCGATATCAATAATATTGGTATTCAAATCTCTGATTACTTTAATTGCCACACCTCTCATATCGTAAATTACTAGCGCTTTAATTGGCTCGTTAATATCTATTTTCAGGTAATTTGTACTACCCAACATATAAAATTTACTTTGATCTAAATTTCTTTTAGCAATTAAGTCTCTCATACCTGTTGATGGAGAGGCTGATCCCCAAATTTTTAAGTCATGAATATAGATATTGCTATAAGTATATGTTCCAGCACCCTCTCTATAACCTGCGGTTAATATAACCTTTGTTTCAGGCACACCTTCTTCTGCTATATACATGTTTTTATCCATAATCATTCCTTCCTGTGCAGAACCCCATCCATACTTATTATCATAGGGTCGGTAATCAGGACGTTCAACCTGGCCTATAGACCATAAGTCACCATAAACATCCTGGAAATATCCGTCTTCATTAACTATTTCTAAGCCATCTTCGATGGTATAAAAAACACCGGGACAAAACTGAGACGATGCAGTCACAAAACCTACTTCAACTTTTTCAACATATACCAATCCGCTTATTACCATTGTACCCACAGAATCACCCTCAACAAATGCCGGTAATTCTGCACTGTTTCTATCTTCAACAGCAGGAGTTCTAAGTGCAATCATTCCAGGCGTTACATGTCCAAGATATCTATTGTCGGTCCAACCAACTTTAACCGCTTTACCAATTAAACAATTGTTACATGGGGCAAAGTTTGAAAGGGTTACCTCAACAGAATCGTTAGTGGTACCTATCTGTAGTTTAGTAGAATATGGTTTTGTCTGATATACCAAATTAAGTGTTGTATAAGGATTTTTTGTACCGTTTGGTCCATCGCTGTTATCATTTGAGGCAGATCCCCAAACTCTGTATTCTGTCAAAATCTCTAATAATCCTTCGAGGTCGTTGTTATAAGTGGTAGGATCCCAGTTGGCTGGCAATTCCAGAAATTCAATAGCACCAGGAACATTACTTACAGTACCTTCATTTTCGGGCCACTTTGCGGGATCCTGAAAGTTCTCTTTCACAGCAAGGATAACTCCCGGGGCTCTTTCAGCAAATTCTGGCAGTAGGGTTACCGTATCAGTTGTCATTTTTACCTCTACCTCAGTATCGGTAATGAAATTAGCATTAACACCTGGGCCTATTGTGGTTAAATAATAGCTTAATTCTCCTTGTGCCGTAATTTTCACTGAATAGTCTTTTGGCCATAAACCCAGTAGTTCTTGTTCACCGTCCTTATGTTCATCAGTTATAGTAATGGTACCATGTGCTCCCTGATTTACTATTAATAAGTACCTTGGAAGATCACCCCATACAGGAGCAATAACTCTGTCAACATCAAGTGTAACACTTATCGGATTGTCACTTAAATTCTCTGTGGCAACATCTAATCCTGCCTGCCAAGCTGAAAAACTATAACTGTACTTTGGTGAAGCTTTAACCGTAATAGTACTTCCTTGCGGATATTCAGCAAATAGTGTATCACCTACTATAGTTGTTGCTTCATAAGGTTCCGGATCAAAAGTTAGGGAACCATAGCTGGTGTCTATTAAAACTCCTACTTTTGTTTTTGCTATTATTGAATCGTAGACTACTTCCAAATCGATAGTATCCATACTTACCATTTCAATATTTGATATTGTTAAAGGATTATCGGTTACATTGCTTCCATCAACAATAAATTTTGCAAACTCAAAACCAAACACAGGGTCAGCAGTTATAGTAAGGGGAACACCCGCCACAAATTCTTTTACATTTCCGACAACAGCTACAGGTTCTATGTCTGTTGTTACTGTACCTTTATTGTTAGGAATAAAATTAATATAAGAGGGCGTTTGCTCGAATTTAGCAATTATTGTTTTTGCTGCATCCATTGTAATCTGGTAAGGGATTTCCTTACTAAGCAAATTATTAGTGATATCAAACCAACCCTTGAAGCCATAACCTATATCAGGTAAAGCAGAAATATTAACTTTCGTACCTGCAAGATAATGATTGCTTGAGTTTCCAGCTAATGGAGTGGTTCCTACTATTTCACCATTGTCACCAGCAAAGAGAGTTAATTTATAATAATTTAAATCAGGTACCGTAACCTTAGCGTATATTTGCAGATTATGCATGGCAACGGCTGCAGCTGACATACCTGTATATATATCTGCATTTGGAGCTTCAGGAGTGAGATATTCGATTCTTGCCTGATTGCCTGGTCCTATTTGCAATTGAAACGAATCAACCGGATTATTTGTAAGCGTTACATCCTCGGCGTATAAAGTTTGTAACATCTTATTGCGCTGAAGAGAATCGTTTACTTCAAATGCACATGCTCTATCAGGATTAGGCAGGTCATAAGATGAAACAGAAATTACTGCTTTTGTTACACTATCTATTGCCTCAACGGTAACATAACCTTTATCGGTGTTTGGCCCCATAAACGCAACATATCCTGCTTTATCTTCTGCTCCGGGCAAATTATAAACCCGTGGTCCAAATTGTGGAATTACATTGCATGCCTTTAATGCTATTTCAACAGAATCTTTTCCTCTTGAGGTAAAACCGTATCTAAATGGAACTTTTACAGTACCAGTCCATACGGTTCCCAAAGGAGATCCCTGACTATAATCTAATATATTGTTGCTATTTGGAAGTGTAACTCCTCTTTGTGTCCAGTCTGTAAAATTCTCGTTTACTACCGGAAGCTCAACAACATCACCTGCATAAACAGGCATAATGGTAATATCCTTTGTAATTTTTATATTTAGTGGATTTACTACCTCAGACAAATCTTCCTTTCCTTCTATATTCCAACCCATAAACTTCTTGCCGTCTTTGGTTGCATCTGCAGTTAACGAAACGCTTGTTCCGTATGCAATATTAGTGGTATTACCTGTAACATTTGCTGTTGTAATGGTATAACCTGAACCACTCATCATGGCGTACATTTTTATCATATGTATTAAAATACCTGGATTTCCTGTTAATCCATTTGTTGTAGTTAGATCTGGTTTTGTACCTGCAATAGCATTGTAGTTATAAGAATAAGAGAGATCCGCCTCACTATTGGTACTGTTTAAAGCATAATCGCAAGCACTGGAATTGTTTGCATCTCCCCAGCCTTGGATATATATTCTACAGTAGTCTTTATTGACAGGAACTGTGATAAATCGTGGAGAAATTGTTGCTGAATAGGTTTGTGTGGAGGAACCTATTGTAATACCCGAAGCATTTACTTCCTCTATTCGAATAGAAATTGTATTATTTTTCCCTAAACGCGAACCAGAAAACAAAATTTCCAGCTTAGAAATATCTTTCAAATAATCAAAGTCTGAGCTAGGTAAAGTTAATACTGGACGATCGGCATCTGGAATGTCTTTACCAAAATAGATATACCCCTGTTCATCTGTCTGATTTTTTAAATAATCAGGGGTATATGGTGCATAGGAGATCCAAGACAATAACTCGGGCATTACCGTAGCTCCCCAAAATTTAAATCCTAAACTAGTTGCACTTTCACCAGGTGTTACATAACCGTTAAGAAAGGGAGTGGTTTTGGTCCATCTCTTAGCAAAGTCAACTGTAATTCCACCTGGTAATCCACCATCTCTGTATTTCGAAACACTGTCTATATGAAAAGTTTTATTAGCATAGAATTGAGGAACTGGTACTGTTTCATTTTTACCATCCAGTTTTTGTAAGGTCGTATTCCATCCTGCATATTCTCCGGAATCAGAATGCACTGCTGGCCACTTGACAGGTTGAATGCCAAGTTCAGAAGTGCCGGCATCAGCCCCACCAAAGTTCTCATATATAATGAGTTTTTCAGTATTTTGTGCTTCACAAAATAAGCTGAAACTAAAGATCAAGAGCATTCCAATAAATGTTGCTCCAATTTTCTTTGTCAAGTTTGCTTTCATGATATTTGTTTTTATGTCAGTTAAAATATTTTATTGTTTTACATCCCTAGCCAAACGAAATCCATATGAATTCCAGACGATATCCGGCAACATATGACCTCGGTATGATATACGATGAGTACCTCCTGTCCCTGAGGTTTGGGGCTCCACATAGGAGCCTCCCCTAAATACTTTTCTTGCCCCTTTAATATATGGGTAATAATCAGGCGATTGTTTGTTTTTATTATATACTACAGAAGCAGAATCCGGTCCAACTGGGTTAACAAACCAGCCTGAATCTCTGCAAGTTTGATAATAATTTTTACCAAACCAATCGTTACACCACTCATTTACGTTACCTAACATATCATATAATCCCAAAGTATTTGGAATCTTATTACCAACTGGTTTTGACTGCCCACCACTGTTTTCATTATTCCAGGCATATTTATTCAAATCTTTAAAATCATCTGAGAGCGTGTACCGAAGTGGATTAAGAACAGCTCCACCTGCAGCATATTCCCATTCGGCTTCGGTAGGCAATCGGCCTCCTTTCCATTTACAAAATTCATATGCGCCATACCAGTTAATATAAATAGCCGGGTAATATTCAAAACCTTCCACAGGCTGCCAAGAGGTGCCATTATGAATCACACCCTGGTTAAAACGCCCATCACGTATAGTATCACTGGCGCTTAATAGTTGTCTTTCTCCAAAATCTGCTGTTCCCATAAGGCCAGTGGCAGATACATTATTTGCATTTAAAAATTCACAATATTCCAGGTTGGTTACTTCAGTTGCACCCATTAAAAAGGCATGATCTATGGTAATAGTATCAACCGGATTTTCAATGCTTAATCCGGCCTCACTTCCCCTGATAAAAGAACCTTCCGGAACTACTACTGTGGTGCCTATTAATTCTGGGTGATCTGTAACACCCTCTTTCTCATTTTCTTTGCTACATGCATAGAGAGATATAATTGCTAGAAATAGCATATACCTGCTCATTTTTGCACTGATTAAGTATTCTAAATGTTTAATCATTTTTTATTTTTTATTCATTAAATGGATCGTAGCTACCTCCCCAGTAAATCGTTTGTTCCAGATTTGGATTTTTTTCAGTGTTTTCAGAAGGTATAGGATAAAAGTTGTACTGTGGCTGCAAAAATTTGATAGGAGACTCGGTATCCAAGATATCGGCATAGTTCTCACTAAAAACCACTTTGTACACATTGGGTTTACTTAAATCCCATATTGTATTGTCTGCTCGAGCTAGTTCTGCATATTCAGCTGTAAATCTATCCTGATTCAACTCAATCCGCCACCCTAAACGGTATGTTCCATTGAGTTTTTTTATGTTTGGCCCCAAATCTTCAACAAACATATTTCTGCGACGGAGGTCCCAATGTCTTTTATTTTCAAATGCCAGTTCAACCTGGCGTTCAGTCATAATTATTTCACGCATTATTACACGGTCGTTTTTATTATCATTAATGTATCCCATTCCCGCCTTAACGTCGTCTCTGCCGTTTCTTATCTCATCAAGGGCAGAAAAGACCTCATCCTGTTTACCATCCAACTCATTGGCACATTCGGCAAAATTTAACAAGACTTCTGCGTAACGAATTTCAATCCAGTCGGTCCCAATTTGGTCGGTATTATCTTTTGCTATTTTTGGATTTATAAATTTTTTGCAGTAGAAACCGGTAGGCGATACATTACTTGCTTTGTTTTCGAGTGCGTTAAGCCAGTTATTATTTTCGTCTAAATAAAAGTATGTCCATAATTTATAGTCAGTTTGTCCTGAAAGCGGGTAATTTTCACTATTATATGCCACTGTATATTTGAAACGCGGGTCTCTGTTTTGCCAATACATTATGGTATCAAAGGGTACAGAACCACCACTGGCATATATTGGGTAGCCATCACTCATAGGAAAAGCAAGCACTAAATTCCATGATGGACAATTATCCGGATTTTTCCCAGATTTTGTTTGTGGCGCCGGCCTAACATTGTTATCATAGGAATGACTGAATCCTGATAATGATTCACTATATACCGTAACCATTATGGCTTCTTTTGAATTTTCAACACAATTATCCAGAAGGTTTTCAAAACTTGGATCCAATCCATACCCATCCTCATCCAATACTTCAAGAGCTTTTTTATTTACATCGTAGGCCCATTGCCATCTTTCTATTTTATTATCCGGGTTAAACTGTGGACTCGCCCAATATAGCAACAACCTCCCTTTTAAAGAAATAGCAGCACCCCGGGTTATGCGACCATAATCATCCCTATCATCCCATGTTGCGGGTAAATTAGCAAATGCTGAATCGAGATCTGTAGCTATTAACTCGATACATTCTCTGGTAGAATTCCTTGTCACAAACAATTCTTCATCAATATTACCAGCTGAAAATGCAGTTTGTATATCTAAAACCATTGGCACTCCACCATAAAGAATCACTAGCTTATTATAAATCCAGGCGCGTAGAAAATAGGCCTGACCTTTAAGTTTTTGCTTGGTAGCATAATTAAGGGTTCCTTCATCTATATAACTTAGAAACATATTAATCTTTCGGATGTAACCATAAGTATCCCGGTTAAATAGAGGAATCCCCAAACTTTTCTCCTTAGTGCTAAGTACCTGACTATTAATATCGCGGTATAAATCAGCCTCTATTTCTTGCGATACTTCTAAACGACCATACATAAAATCATTAGCCCCTCTAAATTTATTTGTCTTTGAAACAAAAGCCCCTATTGTTTCATCACAATAAGATGAGGTTGCTGTTGCCGAGAATCTTGGCATTACGTAATAATATATGTCATTTAAAAATGCAGTAGTTAATACTTCGTTATTCCACATATCTTCCTCTGGAACAGCAGTCAATGGTTCTTTATCTAGAATTTCACATGAATTAATAATTAAGATAAAAAGGATCCCACAGCTAAGACCACAAATAACTCTTTTAATTCTTCTGATAGTCCTATTTTTAAACATGATTTCTATTTTTTAATAACTTACATTTAGACCAAAAACAAAGTTCCTTGTCATGGGGTAACCGCTATAATCTGCTAAATAGGCGTCTTTATAGTCGAAAGGATTAATGATAGTCCATAAATATTTCGAATTCATATATATCCTGAAACTATTTAAACCCAGTTTATTAACCCATTTACCTGGTAATGAGTAAGAAACATTAAGGTCTGAAACCCTTAAGGTATGCCCATTCCGTCTAAAGTAGGTAGAATAATTTCCTTCAAGCCCATAGTCATAGGCCCTGGGATAAGCTGCATCCGGATTTTCAGGTGTCCAATGATCGGCCCAAAAGGCAGGTACATTAGCCTGCGCTGTTGGATTATCCATGGCATTTTTATCATAAAAAACCAGGTTGCCAAACTCTCCACTTAATGTGGCATTAATCCGTATACCTTTCCATTCTGCCCCTAAAGTTGTACCGTATATATAGGGCGGAGATGTCCGTTTGGAAATAATCGTCCTATCTTCAGTAAGATCAAAACTGAACCTCCCATTAGGTCCTTCAGATCCATCGGTTCCTCTTATATCCAGGTAGTTTAACATTCCTAGATCGAGTGGAGTCCCACCTGTAGAATAATTTGGATTATCCATCAAAATATCATCCAGTTCCTCCTGAGTTCTAATCATTCCGGAGCTAATAGCTCCAGGTTGATTGTCCGGATGATTCTTTGTTTCATCACGCCAGGTTCCCACTGCAGTTTCAGCCTGGGCAATTTTTAGTATCCTATCATTGGACCATGAAAAAATGAAACGAACATCGTATTTAAAATTAGTACCTATTGCATTCCTGTATCCCAATTCCAGCTCGTAACCATACGAATCCATTTCTCCATAGTTGAATTTAACTTTATTATTCGATTTTATTCCAAGTGTAGTGGGTGCTCGGCTTGATATGGGCGCTAAAATATCGTAAGTATAGTCATAGAATCCATCCACTGTTAAATTAATTTTACTATCCCAAAGACGCAAATTTAAGCCAATATCATATTTATTAGTTTTCTGCCATTCAATATCCTGATTAACAAATCCATCGTTTTTGGCTTCTACCATAAAAGCAGGTTGATCTCCAAATAAAAAATTGTTGTTTGTGGGTTCATAGGTCCTTAGATACAAAAAAGGTTGGGGTGTAACATTGCCCAATCTCCCTGCAGAAGCTCTTAATTTTAAAAAATTAACAACACCTTTAGCTCTTTTAAAAAAAGGTTCTTCAGAAATAACCCAACCCATCAGTACCGAAGGAAATAAGCCCCAACGATGACTTGAAGGGAAGGCTAAATTTGATTCGTAGCGGAAGGCAAATTCTGAAATATAGCGATCGGCATACACATAGTTTAAACGCCCAATATAACTTAAACTCGCACTTTGTGTATAGGATGGAAGTGCAATACTATATCCTGCATTATCACGCGCAAAAGCCCATTCCAAATCATAGCCTTCAACAATTTGGTCTGTAGCTTTCTTCCATCCAACTTTACTTCCATATCCCTCTCCAAATTCACAAACAGCCATGGCGCTTACATTATGCAAGCCAAATTGCCTGTTATAAGAAATTTTGGCATTCCCCTGGTAGGATTTACTATTGGTAGTATTTTCCTCTAGATATTCTTGTCCTTGTAAAGCAGTGCGAGGCTTAACAGAATCCAATGGAGCATTTAAATCAAAAATATGAAAACCGCTTGTTTGTGCAAAATTATACCCATAAGCAATACCATTATACTGCTTACCTATACTATTGTCTTTGGATTGACTTAACTGAAATCCTATACTCAAACCTTTAATAGGTAATTTATAATTTAATGCGGCAATGTAGCTAATGGAATTTGAAACATTATTTTTGTAGTTATTATTTTCCCATAATACATAAGGGTTGTTGTTTATAACCCCGTCCTGATAAAACAGTTTCCCGTCCACCATAGGAGGAATCCATTTGGGATTAGTTAATAATGCTTTAAATGTTTCATTCAACAAATCAGACTGCACATCAAAAGGGCTTAACGGGGTATTGGTTTCCTTTTGTCCAATACTGGTCTCAAAAGAAGCCGTTAAGCCTTTAACTACCTCCACTTCAATGCTACTACGTATTGTATATTTTTTAGCGTAAAGATTTTCAATACTTCCCATTTCGCTTAAATAATTCCCTCCAAAGTAATATGTCACCCTTTCTGTCCCTCCACTAAAGCTAAGGTTATGCTTACTTACTGTTGCATCTTTCCAAGCTCCGTCCAGCCAATTATATCCACCATTGGGAAGCGAATCTTTAAAATAATTCAATTCATTTTCAGTAAACCATCTCGGATCACTCTTTTTTAAATTTTGTATTCTGTAACCGTCATTTAACATCTTGGCATGATCATAGGCAGATAACATTTCGGTAGTATTGATTACCTGGGAAACACCGTAGCTACCACTATAATTTACTTTTATCTTTCCTTCTGAACCTTTTTTAGTAGATATCAGTATTACACCTCCGGCAGAAGTTGCCCCATAAACTGCCGCAGAAGCATCCTTCAATACCGATATACTTGCTACTTCACTTGGATCCAAAATATCAAAGGCCTCTTTATCCCGAACAATACCATCAATAACATACAATGGATCTTCTCCAATATCACTATAGGTTGTATTCCCTCTAATCTGTATAGTTGTATTTGACAGAGGATTGCCACTTGGTATGGAAACACGAACTCCCGACAATTTGCCTTCTAGGGCTGCTGATAAATTGGATACAGGTATATCTTTTAGTTCATCCGCATTGATATCTGTAACAGAACCGGCCAGATTCGCCCTTTTTACACTTCCATACCCAACGACGACAACTTCATCAAGGCTTTGTACATCCTCGGCCAATGTAATATCTATTACCGAACGGCCGTTCACTTTAACTTCCTGTTCAAGCATTCCTACCATCGAAAACTGAAGAAAACCATCAGCAGGTACATTCTCAATGATATATTTTCCATCCATATCACTGATGGTGCCCTCTGTGGTACCTTTAATTACTACATTTACTCCGGGCAGTGTTTCTCCGGCATCGTTTCTTATTACCCCTGAGACTCTAATCTGGGCTAAAATTTGCCCTGCTACAATCAAAATGAGGGCAATTATCAGAATAGTTTTTTTCATGGCTTAAGCAGTTAGTATTTCTAGGCTGTCAGTTATGAGCGTTTTTATTAT
Organism: uncultured Bacteroidales bacterium; assembly: GCA_963781805.1. GTDB lineage: Bacteria > Bacteroidota > Bacteroidia > Bacteroidales > UBA10428 > JAFGPL01. The sequence continues at coordinate 295,885 of CAWAHF010000004.1, read as the reverse complement.
TTTAAAATTAATTCATTATTCCTTTTTTTCCATCCCGAATAGGTTAACGGTTCAATATTTTTTGTATTGCTGAATAGAAAGCTGCCAGCATAACCTGTTATAAATAAAATTATATGGCTGTAAACACCCAGCATCATTTTATTATGTGAAAAGTTAAACCTGCCGAAATCAAGGAGAAGTCCCTTGTTTCCTCCAAATTCAAATTTTGTGGAAGTAAGAACCGCATAAGCAGTGAATAGAACACTTGCAATAATTCCAATCAGCAATCCCTGTTTATTTGCTCTTTTTGTAAATATTCCCAACAGGAACATTCCGGCAATGCCTCCTGAGAAAATTGAATATAACAAGAATATGATACCAAGTACTCCTTCACCACCTAATTTTGTATAATAGAGCGCAATTAAAATTGAGGCCATTCCTGCCACAACAACCACAATCCTGCTGGCTATCATACGTTGCTTTTCTGTGCTCTGCGGCATGAATCTGATATAATAGTCTTCAATACATATGGCAGACAAACAATTTAAATCTGAGTCGAGACTGGAAATTGCAGCTGCAAGTAACGCAGCCAGTAAAAGACCGACAATTCCAACTGGTAATCTGGTCATGATGAAAAAAGGGAAAACCGCATCCGGTCTGATTCCTGTAGGTAATTCTCCCGAATTAATCTGATAATAGGCAAACAGGGCAGTTCCGATAAACATAAACAAAGCCCATACCGGAACACTCAGCAGCACACCCATAAGTGAAGCCTTCACGGCATCTTTATCTGATTTGGCAGTCAAATAACGCTGGACAATAGTCTGATCGGTACCATACTTCTGAATAGCATAAAAAATTCCGTTTAGAGCCATTACTATAAAGGTAAGTTTTGTAAAACTAATATCGTAAGGTCCAAATCCGGTTCTACCATTTGCAGATGCAACTTTCCAGATTCTCGAAATTCCACCATCTGTTAAGTGAATAATCAGAAATAAGGTGATAATTCCTCCACCAATTAGCAGAAATCCCTGAAAGACATCAAGCCAGACTACAGCCTCAATTCCTCCAAGCAGGGTGACAAATATTACCACCAGTCCGATCATCCATATCATTTCAGAGGTATTAAAACCCGTCATTTTTGCAAAAGCCAGGGCTATGAGGAAAAAAACGGTTCCCATTTTTGAAAAATGAGCCAGGAAAAAACCTAATGAACTGTATATCCGTGCAAAAAATCCAAAACGTTGTTCAAAATATTCATATGCACTAATCCTGATGACCTTCCGGTACAGCGGAACCACAAATCCAATGATCAAAACTAGCGTAACAGGTACCATCAGTCCCTGAACCAGAAGAATCCAGTTGGAGGAAAATCCCTCACCAGGATATGCCAGAAATGTAATGCTGCTTATCAGGGTAGCTAATATTGAAATGCCTATAGCCCAGGATGGCAGGGAACCATTTGCGGTAAAATACTTTTTAAGATTATTCTGCTTTTTCGAAAATCTAAGACTAATTATAAAAGGAACAACTAGGGATCCTGCGATAATAATATAATCTATTATATGTAAATGAGTACCCTTCATATCAGAATCATTTCAAAGTCTGCACTTTATTTTGATCCATAATCTTCTTATTTGACCATAAAATATCCGGCCAGGTATAACTCCCAGGTTTGGTAGTTATAAACAGATTCCTATCTCCTTCGGGTTTCATTCGGATAACCCCGGTATCAAGCTCCTGAACAGGATACAATTTGTTAATATTCAAATATTTTAATACTACTGAGGTAGTGCTTCCGCCCTCAATGATCAATTCATCAAGTTCTGTTTTTTCCACCACATTTTTAATAAGTTCACCCAAATGTTTCATTATTCTCAGTGAAAGCTGAGGTTCTGCATGTGACAAATGTGTTACCAAAGTCACAACTTTCCTTTTGTCATTTAATCCGGCAATAATTTCACCGGCCCAGGTTTCAATCATCTTCGGATTGAAATTCTTATTAAAATAAATTTCTTCGGGCATATTGGAAAGCAGATATCCACTTGATTTGATTACAGCCAGCTGTTTTTTCTCCTTTTGAAAAGTACTTCCCAGCACGTACAGAATTTTCTCCCCAAATTCTTCCGGATTAGAATAATCGGTTGTGCCCCGAATTTGTCTGTTCACAAGCAAAGCATCGAAAAATCCTGATGCACCGGCAGGTAGCGTTGATTCATCAATTTTATCCGTCCACCTTTTCAGATCGCTTTGATTTGTAACATCTCCAATAATTAACCCATTTTTTGGCAAAATACTGTCAGGATTCAGACAAGAATAAACATCCGTACCACCAACAATTTCACTTACAGATGAGGAAAATACATGGTATTCAGGATCTTTTGAAAAATTTGTTTCTTCAAGCGGAACTCCGTCAATATAATATATACCCTTAGTAATAAATCTTTTAAGTGCCGGATTGGCAGCAATTATCACAGACCTCATTTTTCCTGATGCATTCATCTGTGCAAATAATTCTTTAGATATATTTCCTCTTAGCACCGAATCAACCTTTTTATATATTAAATCAGGATTCAATTTGAGTAATTTTTTTGTAATATCCCACAATAGCTCAGCTGCTTCCTTTGCGGGAAGTGATCGCGTATCTGAAGCAATTATCAGCAAATCAGCGTCGCACTGCTGAATGGTTTCGGTCTCAATTACAACATCAAGACCGTGCCGCAGTCCTATGCCCCCAATTTCGGCTGCACCTGTAAAATCATCCGCAATAACAGCTATCATCTTTAATATAAAGTTATTAGTCCATGGTTATTAGTCCATGGTTATTAGTCCATGGTTATTAGTCCATGGTTATTAGTCCATGGTTATTAGTCCATGGTTATTAGTCCATGGTTATTAGTCCATGGTTATTAGTCCATGGTTATTAGTCCATGGTTATTAGTCCATGGTTATTAGTCCATGGTTATTAGTCCATGGTTATTGGTCCATGGTTATTAGTCCATGGTTTAAAATAAATTATTTTTCTTTGTTGAAAATGTATTATCATCCTATTTACTTTTGGATAGTTTTACAGCATATTCAATCGCATTTATTAGGGCATCCGGACTTGCAATTCCTTTGCCTGCAATTTCAAAGGCGGTTCCATGATCTACTGAAGTTCTTATAATCGGCAAACCCAGAGTCACATTGACACCTTGTACACTTTTCATTTTATGCGATTTCTCATCCCATAAAAATCCAATCAGTTTAAAAGGTATATGTCCCTGATCGTGATACATAGCTACACACACATCATATTTACCACCCCTTGCCAATGCAAATAAAGTATCAGGAGGCACAGGTCCCTCGGCATTAATACCTGATTTTCTGGCTGCTTCAATAGCCGGAATAATTTCTTTGATTTCCTCGTCGCCAAACAGGCCACCATCTCCGGAATGTGGATTTAACCCGGCCACACCTATTCGGGGAGAAGTTAAACCGATTTTTTTAAGCTCTGTGTCAACCAGTCTGATAACATTGAGTACTCTCTCTTTTTTTACCAGATCACACGCCTGTCTTAATGATACATGGGTTGTAACATGTATCACCCTGATGTTTTCATCAACCAGCAGCATGGCGGAATTTTCGCTTTTTGTAAAATGTGCATAAATTTCGGTATGGCCTGAAAAGTGATACCCTGCTTTATTCAGAGCTTCCTTATTTATGGGTCCGGTAACAGTTCCCTGAACCTTTCCTGCTAGGGCAAGATCAATTGCTTTTTTTACTGCCTTAAAAGCCATATCACCTGCCTGGGCAGATATCTTGCCATATTGAATTGTCTGAAAATCTGCACAATCTATATTGATAATATTCATCCATCCCGGTTCAAATCTGGCTTGTTCTATTTCAGAAATTAAATGGATTTTGAGCTTAGTACCGGTTAGTTGAAAAGCTCTTTCCATAATATCAACATTTCCGATAAGAACAGGTTGACATATATCCAACATTTTCTTTACTGCAAATGTCTTTGCTGCTATTTCCGGACCAATGCCGGCAGGATCGCCCATGGTTACTGCCAATATTGGAATATGTGATATGTTGTTTTTCATTTTGATTCGATTCCGGATAATTCTTCTGATTCAGCAGCAGCTAATTGCTGAAGCCTGGTTTTTTCTTCACCGCTGCATTCGTAAAGTGGAGGCAATACAAAGGGCTTACATAAGCCATAAAGCGACATCAGATATTTTAAGGATGGAATTGACTGACTCAAGTTCTTATCTTTCGTATAGATTTCTGTGATATTATCCGTCTTTTCCTGTAAATCAAACGCTTTAATATTGTTGCCTGCAACAGCATATTCATATAAATCCCGATATAATCCTGGAACAATATTTCCGGTAGAGGGTACAATTCCGTCGGCTCCATTTAGCAAAGAATAAGCCGATTGGGCGCTCCAGCCGACAAGATATACAAAATCAGTTCTATTTTTCCAAAGCTCTAATGATTTGTCAAGTCGTTCCTTTCCCCGCTCAGAATCTTTAATACCTGCAATATTAGGATGATGACTTAATTGTTCAATTACTTCCAGGGGTATGGAATGTTTTACTGTAATCGGATTATTGTATAATATTAAAGGACAAGGTATTGAATCGGCAAGTTGATTGTAATATTTCAAGATCTGATCGTCCGAAAGAGGATAATAAAATGGCAAGTGCGCAACCACCGCGTCAATGCCTAAAACAGCATATTTTTCTGCCTCCTCAACAGATTCCTGCAAACAATTGGATGATATTCCCGCAAAAACTGTCATACTACTTCCTTTATTGTCCAATACCGCCTTTACAAGGTTTAATTTATTGGCCGTTGAAATTGAAACAGATTCGCCGGTTGTTCCCAAAATAAACGGACTAACATGTTCCTGATCAAATTTGTTCAGGATGTTGGTTACCGCCACATAATCTATCTCCAAATCCTGATTGAACGGACTGACCATTGGTACAATAACACCTTTATATTTTTTTTCAGCTTGTTGCATTGACAGATTATAATGCGTTTTTGTAAATTTTCTGGATATCATCTTTAGCCAGTTCCGGTACATTATTTTTTAAGAGTCGCTGAACTTTTATTGCAGATTCAGTCATCATTTCAATAGATTCCTCTTTTATCCCGACATCCGAAAGTCTTTCGGGTAACCCGCAATCCCTGATTAATTGTTGAACAGCCTTTACACCCTTACTAGCATTATCCTCTATGTTACTCACTTTTTCAGCACCAATTGCCATTGCAATATCTGCATAAGTTTGAGCCGCAGCCTGTAGATTGTATTCCATGACATAGGGTAACATAATGGCATTTGAAATACCATGCGCAATTTTGTAATAACTACCCAGCGGATATGCCAATGCATGCACTGCAGCTGTATTCACGGGTCCGAGACACATACCGCCATATAAACTGCCCAGGGCAAGATTGGAACGCGCATCCAAATCATTCCCATTTGTAAAGGCTTTTTTCAAATTTGAGGTAATTAGCCTTATTCCTTCAAGCGCCAGAGTATTTATAACCGGATGTGCAAAGCGGTTTGCATATGCTTCGATACAATGTGTCAGTGCATCCATACCTGTATAGGCTGTAACATCCGGAGGCATGCTCACCATAAGTTCGGGGTCGACATAAACACTGTCGGGCACAAGTAACGGACTAATGATACCTTTCTTCAAATGTTCCTTTTCATCCAGCAAGATGGCATTAGGTGAAACTTCACTTCCAGTACCCGATGTGGTTGGAATGCAAATCAGGAATATCTTTCTTTCAGATATTAATCCGATACCTACCACTGATTCCAGATGCTGATTAGACTTAAGCAATGCAGCAACCAGTTTTGCAATGTCTAAAACACTGCCCCCACCAATTCCCACAATGGCATCAGCATTAAATACTCTGGCTTCTGTCAATATTTCAGTAAAGTCATTATAAGTAGGCTCTTCCCTGGTATAGGTATGTAATTTAATAGTTATTCCTTTACTCTCCATTGAACTTAGCAGAGAAAAAATTTGACCTTTAACAGGAGGAACAGTTATAATGAACAACCGGGAATGCTCTGAGGATTGAACATCTGAGGCAAACTGCTCCAGACTTTTCAATCCAAAAACCAGATGACGGGGATAATATATCTCAATTCTGTTCAATAGTAGATTTGATTATTTGTTCTTTAGCATGAGTTTCGAATCATCAACTCGGTTTTTAATATCATGCTCACCGTTGGTCTTGTGGGATCATTTATGCGCTGAATCAATATTTCAGCCGCCCTCTTCCCTATCTCATATGCAGGTTGTTTAACCGCAGTGAGGGGAGGATTGAGTGAAATAGACCAGTACATATCGTCAAATCCAATAATGGCAACCTGTTGCGGTATTTTCAATCCTCTTTTATGTATGGTCTCAAGGGCGCCGAGTGTAATCAGATTGTTTCCTGTAAAAATGGCGTCAGCCGGAGAACAAAGATCTAGCAATTCTTCGCATAACTGAACTCCGCTTTCATGTCGGGAATCTCCGTACCGGATAAGTTCTTTGTCAAACGACAATCCGTTTGCTTCCAACGCATCAGTATACCCAAGTTCTCTCTGCCGGCTCGAAGGCAATTGCGGCAATCCCGAAATATAAGCAATTCGCTTATAGCCGGCCTTTGCCAGATAATCAACAGCAGAAAATGCTCCTTTGCGATTTTCTACAAGTACAACATCCACATCTACATCAGACAACCCACGATCCACACAAACTATGGGCAAGCCGCTCTTTACCAAACTAATAACTTTCTGATCATGTTCATGAGTTGGCGCTGCAATTATTCCGTCAACAGATTCAGATTGCAGTATATCCAGGTACAGTTGTTCCTTTTTTTCATCCTGAGAAAAATTGCAAACAATAAGCGCGTATTGACTGTCATAAGCAACATCTTCTATGCCTCGCAAGACTTCAACATAAAACGGATTCTGAATATCCGGAATAAGTACTCCCAGTAAATTACTTGAAGCATTTCGGTTGCGGAGGCGCTTGGCCACCCTGTTTGGACTGAATTTAAGCTCTTTGATGACCTGTTGAACTTTGATACGTGTTTCAGGACTTACATTCGGGTTGTTGTTAATTACCCTTGAAACAGTCGCACTTGACACACCAGCTTTTTTAGCTACCTCATTCAGATTGACTACTTTGTAATCGTTTACATAGGCCATATGGTTAAATTTTAGGTTATTAAGAGGTAGTTTAAGGTTGAACCATTGTAAACGTTTTTATTGCAATATTAATTTTCTTCACATAGATTTGCAAATAATTCTTGAATTAAATTTTTATTTAAACTGATTCTATCTTAAATTTCCATGATTAAAACCAATTTCAAATCATCATGCCCATAAAACCAATCCTTGCCAAGTTGTATGCACCAATCCTATTTCTATTCTTAGGTTTAATTTCGTATGCGCAGGAAACCCAGCGAATTTATTTATCCGGCACCGGAAGCGATAATACAAAGAATTGGGAATTTTTCTGCACTGCCGGAATGAATTCCGGAGTCTGGATTACCATTCCTGTGCCTTCTAACTGGGAGACACAGGGATTCGGAAAATACAATTATGGATTGGACAAAGACACAGCACGGGGCAAGGAGAGCGGATTGTACAGGTATCATTTTAAAGTTCCTGCAGACTGGAATAATCATATAATTGAAATTGTATTTGATGGATCAATGACTGACACAGAGGTAAAAATAAATGATAAAATTGCCGGCCCCATTCATCAGGGAGCATTTTACAGGTTTAGATACAATATAAACGACCTTTTAAAATACGGTAAATCCAATTTACTTGAAGTCAAGGTGGATAAAAGTTCTTCGGATAACTTTGTTAACCGGGCCGAACGATTTGCAGATTATTGGATTTTTGGAGGAATATTCAGACCGGTGTATCTTGAAGCATTTCCGAAGCAGTTTATCAGGCGTGCCGCAATCAATGCAAAAGCTGATGGCAATTTTGATGCAGATCTTTTTGTGCAAAATGTAAATTCAGCCAATGTAGTTTCAGCACAGATTTTTACACTGGACGGAAAAGAATTCGGACAAGCCTTCCATACAAATATTTCTGGGGCGGATTCGGTTATACATCTGCATTCCTTACTTCAAAATCCGCTACTCTGGAACCCTGAATTTCCAAATCTGTATTATGTAAAGTTTACACTTTATGAAAATGACAAAGTTGTACATTTTATCACTAAAAGATTTGGATTCAGAACCATTGAACTTCGCGAACGGGATGGCATTTACCTGAACGGTACCAAAATAAAATTCAAAGGAATATGCAGACATTCGTTCTGGCCCTCTACGGGACGTACATTAAATAAAAATATTAGCATTAACGATGTAAACCTGATGAAGGATATGAATATGAACGCAGTGCGTAATTCTCATTATCCTGCAGATGAGCATTTTTATGACGTATGCGATTCACTGGGATTGCTTGTGCTTGATGAGCTTGCCGGATGGCACGACGCCTACGATACTGAAGTTGGAACAAAACTGGTGAAAGAGATGCTGTATAGCAACATGAATCATCCTTCGGTAATTCTTTGGATAAACGGAAATGAAGGCGGGCACAATCCCGAATTGGTACCTGTTTTTAAACAACTGGATATTCAAAAACGTCCTGTCGCTCAAGCCTGGGAAATATTTAACGGCATGGATACACAACATTATATTAATTATGATTATGGCAACGGGACTGCTTTTCATGGGCATGATGTTTTTTACCCGACAGAATTTCTGCATGGACTATATGATGGCGGACATGGTGCAGGACTTGAAGATTATTGGGAACTGATGTGGAATTTACCCTTGTCGGCAGGAGGATTTTTATGGGATTTTTCTGATGAGGGAGTTGTAAGAACCGATCGCGACGGGCAGATAGACACAGACGGCAATCATGGCGCCGACGGAATTCTCGGGCCATACCGGGAAAAAGAAGGCAGTTATTTTACAGCCAAAGAAGTATGGTCGCCTATCCATTTTGAACCAAAGGAAATTGCTGATGCATTTGATGGGAAATTCACCATTGAAAATCAATACTTTTTCACAAATACCAGGCTTTGCAAATTCACTTACCAATTGTCGCATATTGAAAATCCCGTTCAGGGTGAAAAATCTATTGGTAAACCTCAGTTAATTGTTTCACCTGATTTAAAGCCAGGCGAGAAAGGTACGTTGGCATTGAACCTCCCGGTAAACTGGAATTTTTTTGATATACTTTATATTACGGCAATTGATCCTCATGCAAAGGAAATCTATGCCTGGAGCTGGCCCATTCATTCACCGCAACAAGTCGCCCAAAAGACTGTAGTAACCGGGGGATTTTCACCAAACGTTTCCATCACGGAAAAAGATTCATTGTTAACTGCTTCGGCAAACGGGACTGAGATTTCCTTCAGTATGTTAACAGGACTTCTGCAACATGTCCGGAATGAAAAAGGAGATATTCCTTTTAATAACGGCCCAGTGCTCTGTGAAGGAGTGTCCGATTTCAAATCGATGAATTATCATGTTTCCGGTGATAGTGTAATTATTGAATATGCCTTTGGTGAAAATAGTAATTACAATTCACTTATCTGGACCGTTTATCCTTCGGGCTGGTTAAAGCTTGATGTAAAATATTGTCCTGTCCGGTACGAGTCAACATTTTTGGGTATCAGCTTTTCCTACCCGGAAAAAATGGTGAAAGCCATACGTTGGATGGGAGACGGGCCTTATCGGGTTTGGAAGGACCGGATGAAAGGAACCACCCTGAATATCTGGGATAAAAATTATAACAATACTGTTACAGGTGAAAAAGATTTCATTTACCCTGAATTCAAGGGATACTATTCAAATTTTTATTGTGCACAAATTATGACTACTGAACAGCCTTTTACCATTGTCTGCGCCAGTGAAGATGTTTTCTTAAGGTTGTTCACTCCTGAATCACCAAAGGATCCATATAACACTGCCCCACCCTTTCCATCAGGCGATATTTCTCTGATGCACGGGATACCTCCTATCGGCACAAAATCTCAGAAGGCAGAAAATATGGGACCCATGGGTAAAAAGAATATGTATTATGATTATGGCCATAAAATGCCAAAAGAGCTAACCTGTTATTTTGATTTTACAGGAAAGTAGGTAATAAATTGAAATTATTAAAAATTATCTTTTTCATATCTGGTTGCTTAAATAAATCAGGCAGATAGAATCTGTCGCTCCTGCGGAGCTTAGAATTCGTGGCATATAAGACTACCATACTGTCGCACCTCTGGTGCTTAAAAAGAATATCATTTCTATCCAGCTCCATGGGGGCGATAGTTTCGTAGAAAACAATAACAGAATTCAATCCAGCTCCATAGGAGTGAAAGTATGGTAGAAAACATTAATAGTACCGAATTCAGCTCTGTAGGAGCAAAAGTAAAAATTTTTAATAGTTAAAACTGTTTTTTTGGGGCAATAGAATAAGGTTAATTCAAAACAATCTAATATATCTTCCGGACAAAAGAAATTTTTTGTATCTTTTATTAAAATTAAACCGTAAAACGAATAATTTCTAACCAAAAAAAATATTATGAAATTCAAATCATTTGTACTCTTCATCGTGTTGGCAGTGTTTGGAACCTTCACAAATGCACAATTTCCGGAATTCAAATTTTATAAGATTGGCGAAACCGGAGAAGAACTTCTGGGTCAATCTTCGCTGGCAGATATGGACAATGACGGGGACCTCGATTTTGTTGTGGGTTCCAGCGGCGATGGAGTATGGTGGTTTGAATATCAGAGCGCTGACAAATGGATAAGACATAAAATCGGGGAGAATTCTCTTACAGATAAAGGAGGCGTCACCATTGATGTGGATAGAGATGGATGGCTTGATCAGGTTTCAGGAGGTACCTGGTACAGAAATACAGGGGATCCGAAAAAACCTTTCGAGAGATATGAAAACGGAGTAATTTTTGCCTATGATCTTATTGCAGGTGATATTAACGGGGATGGAAAACAGGATATTGTGGCATTAAGCGAGCAGGAAGGGGTGTACTGGTATAATTTTTCATCTTCACCTAAGAAAAAATGGAAAAAAGTTGAAGTGGGAGATGGTGTACCCGGTGGAATAGCGCCTTATGGTATTGGGGATATTGACAACGATGGCGATAACGATATTGTAAGATCCAACGTTTGGTATGACAATCTGAACGGCGATGGCAGTAAATGGAGTGTTCACAGGACCATCAGCTATGTGGAAAGCCTGGGAAAATTTGCCAATTCATCCAGAGTATTCGTTACCGACTGGGATAAGGACGGAGATATGGACATTGTGCAGGCGATGTCAAATAACGGCACTTGCAAAATAGCCTGGCATGCAAATAAAGATGGAAAAGGCATCAATTGGTTTACACACACCATTGTGAGTGAAATTAACCAGGATTTGCACAGTCTGTGTGTTGCCGACTTCGACGGAGACGGAGACCTGGATGTATTTTCCGGTGGCGGTCCCATGACATCCGATTTACATAAGCGATGCTTTATCTGGGAAAATACAGATGGTCAAGGCCTTACCTGGAAAGAACATGAAATTCTTACAGATTACGAAAATTTTGATGCTGTAGCTGCCGATGTTGACGGGGACGGAGACATTGATATCTGTTCAAAGCCGTGGAAAGGAAATGAACCATTCTATCTTAGAAATATGACTATGGAAAAGAAATGAATCACACTTTGTATCCATAAATTTAAGTCAGAATAAAATAAATCAATACAGGCAGTATTAATTTCAGCAAATTGAGAATTAATATTTTCAAATCCACCTCTTCACTTTTTTCATATAATCAATATACTCCTCTCCGAAAGCTTTTTTCATGAGTTTTTCTTCCAACGGAATAAAATATACAGCGATGATAAAAAGAAAAACAAATGGAACTGCAATTGAAAAAATATTTCTAAAGCAAATCCCGAATCCAAGAAGGAGCAAGAACATTCCGATATACATAGGATTTCGTGTTTATAGAAATATTCCTTCCCTGATAAAATGCGCAGATTTCTCAAATCCAAGGGTTGTTTTGTATGCATTGAATAAATTCCACGATTTTCCCATGATAACAAAACCGGAAAATGCAATCACCAAACCAGCAAGATTATACGGGAAGGCAATCAAATTAAATGTTGGAACTATAAAATAAAAAAGGACAATAAAAATTAATCCAGCAAAAACCAGCACGGGTGGTATGAAAAGTTTTTTCATAGAATGATCAAATTTAGAAGAGATCAGGTCTAAATGTAATCATTCAAATATATAAAAAACAACTTATTTCGATTAGTAATATCTCTATTGATAGAATCTTTGCGCCTTGGCGTCTTGGAGAGAAACGTTACTTAAAGTTCCAGGGCGTGTCCTGTGACAGTAACTTCATTTTTTTAAATCCGGTAACCCAGAGAAATATAATAAAAGGTATAAAGCAGGCCAGTATTATAGGATGTTTCGACATCAGAATCAGGTCATACATTCCATGCAGAAGCCAGGGCAGAAGCAATGAAAGTTTGAGAAACTTATTCCGAAATGCAGGATAAAATTTGGCCAGTCCAAAATAATACCCCATCACTACCCCATCAAGAGCATGTGAGGGAACTGCTGTGATAGCACGGGTCCAGCCAACAGAAATGCCTCCTGTAAATACATAAAGAATATTTTCAAAAGCAGCAAAGCCAAGCGATACAAATACCGCATAAACCAGTCCGTCGAACTTCTCGTTGAAATTGGGATTTTTCCAGAAGAGAAAATAGAGGGCAATAAACTTAAACAACTCTTCGGTAAAGGCAGCAACTATAAATGCATCATAAGCCGGCTTAAGAGTGCCAAACAATGGCGATATACTGGAAAGAAGATGCTCTAAAAATATTATTGGAAAACAAATCAGTACCCCTGCAATCAACGCCCTGACCAATTGTGTAACGGGCTCTTTTTCATATTTATCACGATAATAAATATAAAAAGCAATGATAAGTACTGGGGCAAGTGAAATAAAGATTAGTTTCATTGAGGAACCTACCAGTAATAATTATCGATTGCAGATCTGTTACCTCTGTAAGGAAGATATGGATTTTCGTTCCGGATGTAATTAAACTGCGCTCCCACATGCACATTTTCAAACAATTTATAATTGAATTGCAACGACATGCCTTCCCTGTTATAATTCATAAACATCGGATTAATATTTTGAGTCCCGTAGGGTGAAAATTCCTTAAAAGCAACACCTGTTAAGGTAAGTCGTGGAGTTACAAAATAATCTCCTTTGGCGTATACCGAAATATAAGCCGTATTAAAACCAGAAGGATTCTCGCTATTTTCAAAGGCAAGACCAGAAGGAATTTGTGAAAATCTCGAAAAACCAATGAAGGAACCTGCGCTTAAAACAAATCGTTGTGAAAAAGCATGCGATCCATATATGCCAAAATTAACTCCTTGTCCATACCCAAATAATTTTGAATATGAAAAATCTGTTCCAACAAAGGAATGAAGTTTAAATGGATTTTCAATTTTTGCATCTTCCGGTTCTGTTGTAAATCCCTGAACTTCATTATTAAATATAAAATCTTTGTCGTTAACCAGGGTGTCATTCAGATTAGTCTCCTGAAGCTGGGCGTTAACCGAAAATAATCCTGAAAGAAAAACGAACGCTACTAAAGAAATAATTGCTTTCATTCGCTTATAGAATAAAGTTCAAATTTAGCAATTTATATTTGAAGATCGTAAGATAATTTCAACAATACATTTACTCGGCAAAACTTTCAAACCTCTTAACACTAAAGATTCCCTTTATTTTATGTAATCGTGCAATAAGTGAATCGAGATGCTTATTATCCAGCACCATTAGTCTGAGTTTTCCCTGCAAAATGCCATTTTCCGTATCGAGCGAAATAGAGCGGAGCGCAACCTTCAATTCTTTGGAAATTACATCAGAGATGCTATTGAGTAATCCGGGAACATCTTCACCCGTAATTGAGATATCCACCGGAAATGAAGTAATCCCGTCACTTTTATTCCACTGTGCTTTGATTACGCGATATCCGTACTTTGAAAGCAGCTGTGTGGCGTTGGGACAATTGGTACGATGAATTTTGATGCCTTCGTGAATGGTAACAAATCCAAAAATATCATCACCAAAGATAGGGTTGCAACATTTGGATAACTTATATTCCACATTGGATACTTTATTGTCAATCACCAGAAAATCCTCACCAACATTGAATTTTTTTTCAACCTCATGAGAATTTTCTTCCGCTACAACCAAAACTTCTTCCTGTTGTTTTTCTGGTTCTGTCAGAAAGTCTTTTATTTCGCTTAGTTCAATTTTCTCATTTGCTACCAGGGAATAGAAGTCCTGCGCATTTTTCTGTTTATATTTTTTCAGCAGAATTCTGATGACTTCATCGGTAAAGCTTATCTTCCAGTTCTTAAATCTTCGTTTTATAATCTCTTTCCCGATTTCTGCTTCCTTAAATTTTTCTTCATTAAGTTTTTGCCTGATCTTACCTTTTGCTTTGGTTGTAACTACAAAATTGAGCCAGTCGAGCTTGGGTGTCTGATTTTTTGAAGCAAGTATCTCCACCCGGTCGCCATTATGCAAAACAAACCGTATTGGAACAATTTTACCGTTCACCTTTGCTCCGGTGCAGGTAGAACCAAGGTTTGAATGAATATCATACGCAAAATCCAACACAGAGGATCCTTCGGGAAATCTTCGTAAATCGCCTTTGGGGGTAAAAACAAAAATCTCTTTTGAATAAAGGCTCAACTTAAAATCATCAATAAACTCAACTGCATCAGACTGGGGTGTTTCGAGTACTTCCCTTACCTTAAAAAGCCATTCATCCAGTCCCTGCTCGCTATCAAGCCCTTTATACTTCCAATGTGCAGCAAAACCTTTCTCGGCAATTTCATTCATCCGTACGGTTCGTATCTGCACTTCCACCCATTTGCCGCCCGGACCGACCACGGTGGTATGCAATGACTCATAGCCATTGGTCTTGGGCACCGAAATCCAGTCCCGTAATCTCAACGGATTGGGTTGAAAAATATCAGTAATCAATGAATATGCTTTCCAGCAGTCGGATTTTTCATTTTTCGACTCACTGTTTAATATAATACGTATGGCAAAAAGGTCATATATATCCTCAAATTCAACTCCCTTTTTCTTCATTTTATTCCAGATAGAAAAAATGGATTTTGGTCTTCCTTTAATCTCGAAATCTATACCAGTAGTATGCAATACTTTTTCGACAGGTGTTATAAAATCATTTATAAATTGCTGTCGGACACGCATGGTTTCAGATAATTTTCGAGCGATTAAATCATAGGTCTTTCTATCGGTATATTTAAGGTATAAATCATCCATTTCGGATTTAATGATGTACAAACCCAACCGATGCGCCAGAGGTGCAAAGAGATAGGATGCATCAGAAGCCAACCTGATTTGCAGCTCTTGCGGCATATCTTTCATTTTTCGCATGAGGTGCAATTGCTGGGCGAGGCAAATCAGAATTACCCGAACATCTTTTGCCAGATTAAGCAAAAGTTTTCTGAGATTTTCAGCATCCGAAGGATTAGAATCGTATCCCAGATAGGATATCTTTTCCAATCCGCTGTAAATTATGGCAACCGATTCATTAAAATCTTTCGGTATATTTATATTTGACAACGATTTGTAAAGAGAAGCTTTATGCAGAAATATACTTATCAACGACGTATTACCAAGTCCTATTTCGCGTATGGCTATTTCACCAACATCAAGGGCGGACAATATTGCCTGCTGACCTGTAACATCAATAGAATCACCTGCAACAGAAACCATAATCCCGAATGCCCTGTCAAGCTGAGTATCATCTGTATGATTTCTGTTTTGAACGAGTAAATTCTTAATCTGTTGATATTTGTTTTGAATCAAGTGGTTCATTGCTTAAAAAGTGTTCAAAATGCAGCTCTTTAATACATAATTACTGGTAATACAAAATTAAGTATTCTTACTCCCATTACCCAACATTTGATTCAAATCGTAAAAATCCGGAAACTACAACGCGGTAACCGGAAAACTTATCTACTTATAGACTTTCTGTATCTGACTCTTTTTTATATTACGTTAGGATATCTGCATAGTAAATCCGATATCAAAAACCGTTTTGAAAAAGTTCGCAGATACTGCTATTTTTCAGAGAGAAATCCCTTATGCAGATTAGACAGGTTTTGAATCTTTAAGGTATTATAGATATGGCGAAATAGTCCTTAAAAGTCTGTCGCGGGTTATTGGTTTTGCCAGAAAATCATTGCATCCGGCATTCATATATGATAGTCTGTCTGTCTCAGTGATATATGCTGTCTGGGCTATTACGATCATTTTTTCATTAATGGTCCTGATGATTTTGGTAGCATCCACACCATTCATTACCGGCATTTTGATATCCATCAATACCACATCAATTTCGGGATTGGCTTTAACCGCATCAACGGCTTCCTGTCCGTTTCTTGCCCGTATAATTGCCACGTTTGTCTTTGAAAGAGCAGCTTTTAAAAACAGGTAATTGGTCTCTTCATCTTCGGCAATAAGTATTATTTTATCTTCCCAATTGTACGAAACCTGTGATCCTTCCAGTTCAGGTTTCGTAACATTGGATCCACTGGCGGTTGAAAACGAAAATAAGTACTTAATGTCTCTGTAATCCTGCTGGTTAAATTCTTTTTGTAAAGTAAAATAATCTTCAACTTCAACTAAATCAGAATGTTCGCAATAATTGTCTGTGAAAATATCCATACCAAAAATTTAATAATTAAACACTTCAAATTAAAATAATATAATTTTCTTATCCAAACCCTGAGCGTTCAGTCTATGCGTGAAATGGATGTATTTATCAAAAAAAAAGCTTGACGAACATCAGTATTTTTTACTTAACGTATTGATTTAAAATTATAAACTAAAAAATCAAAAAAAATGCATGGGTGTTGATAAGTTTTAGGCAGGATATAAATAAATTCTAAATAGAATAATGTTCAATCTATAACACAAAAGCTCAAATATTGTTGTAATAATTATTTAATTTCATCAATATTATAGGGAGTCATTTGATAAACATAATAATTCAACCAGTTGTAATACAACAGATTTGCGTGACTTTTCCATCTGACTTTGGGAGTTTTGGAAGGATCATCTTCCGGGTAATAATTCTTCGGTATCTCAATGGGAAGTCCTTTCTTCAAATCGCGCTCATACTCATCTTTTAAGGTAGAGGGATCGTATTCGGAATGTCCGGTTACAAAAATTTGTCTGCCATCTTTCGTAATGACCATATAAACTCCGGCTTCGTCAGACTCGGCAACTATATCAAGATCGGAAATTTTTTCAATATCACTTCTTCTGATTTCGGTATGACGGGAATGCGGTGCCTGAAATTCTTCATCAAATCCTCTAACCAAAGGTATCTTAGGATTGTTGATGTGATGATTAAATATTCCAAACATTTTTGCCGGAAGCTTGTATTTTGGTATTCCATAATAATGATATAATCCGGCCTGAGCTCCCCAACAGATAAACATGGTTGACGTTACATTTGTTTTTACCCAGTCCATAATCTCCTGCAGTTCCTGCCAATAATCAACCTCTTCGAATTTAAGGTGTTCAATGGGTGCACCGGTAATGATCATACCGTCAAATTTTCGGTGCTTTATTTCATTAAATGTCTTATAAAATGTTTCCAGGTGTTCGATAGGAGTATGCCTGGAAATGTGATCTTTCGTATGCAGGAAGATGACTTCGACCTGCAGGGGTGTATTGGATAGAAGTCGTAAAATATGTGTTTCGGTGGTAATTTTGTGAGGCATTAAATTAAGAATGACCAGCTGCATGGGACGAATATCCTGGTGAGTTGCCCTTGATTCGCCCATTACAAATATATTTTCCTCCTGAAGAATTTCAACAGCAGGTAGTTTATCCTGAATATTTAACGGCATTTTCTATAAATTTCAATTAAGGCACAAAAATAATATTAATGATTATTTTATTGGTAAAATTTCATAGAAATGAGTGAAATTATTCCTTTATAATCTTTGAATACTGCTGTAAACCTGCGCCTGTCAATTCCACCAGATACATGCCAGGAGTTAAATTCCCGGTTTCGATGACAATTTCATTATCCCCTTCAATACATTGCAGATTTTGAATCCTGGAAATAACTTTTCCACTTATATCGGTCAACCAAAACGTGAGTAATCCTTGTTTTTCAGCTATAAAAGAAAGTTTTAGTGTGGAGCCGACGATTGGATTAGGAAAAATGTTCAGATTTCCATGTTGAAATTGTTTTTCTTCAAGAGCTGTAAGCTGGGCAACCTGAATCTTTCCTTTCATACCCAGGGATACATGATTGGTACATACATAATAATACGTTCCCGGAAGCACAAGGGCTATTTTACCTACTCCGTCTGGAAAACTGAATCCTCCTTCGAGAGGGGTTTTTCCATTGGCATTCCAGGTTTCCTCACTTACCTGTAACACCGGATGGCTCGCTCCTACATTAAAGTTTATGATATCACCAACATGGATGGTCACATTATCCGGCGAAAATGTAAAACCCTGTGCATTTATGGTAGTAGTCGTCTGTGCATCCAGAACCAAAAAAGAAAAATAAAAAGCAATTAATAAAAGGTAAATTTTTTTCATATATTTATAATATTGGATAATAGTTATTAACAAACAGAGATTAAAATTTTCAGTTAATAAAATGATTTTTAACTCTTTTTTAACATCTTATATAACTTGTAACAGATTTTGACGTATTAAATATTATATTTATAAGAATAATTTTATAAAATTCAACTAATTGAATAACTGTTAAATAGATGAATAAAAATTATTTGGCATGCTTTTTGAAAACTAATCTATGATGAATAATTAAAAACTAAAGACATGAAAAAGTCAATATTTATATTGGCAATGTTGTTGTCGGCAGCAACCGCATTTACACAAACCTCAAGGAGGAGTGCCAATAACACTACGCCTGCCAAAGAGCAAAGAGCAAAGAGTACTGCTGCTAAACAGGAAAAGAAGACTTCGATTACTACCACAAGAAGGAGCAGCCAGTCAACCAGTAGTTCAACGCCTGCCAGAAGTCAAGCATCTTCCAGCACTACACGAACTACTACAGTACAGACACAAACCAGACAACAGAGTAATAATACTCAGCCTGCAACAAATTCCAGAAGGGGTACTACAAGCAGTCATTACAACAATCAGGCTACCAGGCCTCATGACAACAATTCGAATAGCAATCAATCAATCCGTCATAACAGGTCTGATAATCATACTGTTGGTGCTTCTGCGACTCACCATAACACCGGAACCACCTATATTACAACGTATGAATCTCCGCGTGTCTACAGAGGTACCAGGGTAGTCAGGTATCATTATACAACTGCGCCCAGAGACAGGTATTACAGGGCAAGTCATTTTCCATATCGCACCCCTGTACATATTGATATGTACTGGACACCTGCAATGAGACTGGAATATGCCCGCTATTATCCTATGGTTAGTACCTGGAGATATACAGATGGTTATAGAATACCTACCGTATCTGCATACGATGCCATCGATTATCAGGGTGAAGTAATGAATGTTTATGGTAAAGTTTATGAAGTTTTTTATACCGGAAAAACCGATGAATACGTTCTTTACTTTGGTGCTTACTACCCATATCACGATATGAGTGTTGTACTGCCGGGTTGGATCGCAAGAAGGTTATCAAGATGGCCTGAACAATATTTTGAAAGACAGGATGTAGTTGTAACCGGACTTATTGCCGGATATGAAGACAAACCCGA
Organism: uncultured Bacteroidales bacterium; assembly: GCA_963781805.1. Taxonomy (GTDB): domain Bacteria; phylum Bacteroidota; class Bacteroidia; order Bacteroidales; family UBA10428; genus JAFGPL01. The sequence goes on along the minus strand of CAWAHF010000004.1, from coordinate 276,009 downwards.
AATTGTGATAAGAAACACCGGACAAATCAGAATTTACTAATCACTTCAACATACATATATTAAAAGAGGGCTTAAAGCCCTCTTTTTTTATTCCTGACCCCGAAGACCATTATACATTTTACAGCTTTCTCAAAATTCCTGAATCAAATTCCAATTCTTTTGTATTTTTGCTGCTCAAAAATCTACTTAAAATGACAAAACAAGTTGCTTCGGTTTATGGATATGGCAGATTCGGTAAGCTTTGGGCAGATATTCTTAAAACTGATTTTCAAGTGAAAGTATTTTCACGCAGAGGACTCAAATCTGAAGAAGTTAGTCCAGGATTAGAAATTGTTGATATTGAAGATTTACACCAATGTGATGCATTATTTTATTGTGTTGCCATATCGTCGCTGGAAGATGTATTAATACAAACAAAGTCCTATCATACATCCGGATGCACTTATTTTGATACGTGTTCAGTAAAGGTCATGCCCGCTGAATGGATGAAGAAACACCTGCCGGCCGAAAGTAAAATAATCGCTACCCACCCCATGTTTGGGCCTGATTCTTATTTTAATGCTGTTGATAAGCTACCAATGGTAATGTCGGATATCCGAACAAAAAGCAATGAATTTGATAGCTGGGTAGATTATTTTAATACTAAAAAAATAAGGGTTGAAATCATGAGCCCCGAAGAACATGACGAGATGGTGGCCTATTCGCAGGGTATTACCCACTACATAGGAAGAGTGCTTGCGGATTTAAACCTGAAAAATACTAAAATAAATACCTTGGGTTATAAAAAACTTCTTGAGATTATTCAACAAACCTGCAATGACAGCTGGCAACTTTTCTGTGATTTACAGCACTTTAATCCTTATACTAAAAAAATGCGCAAAGACTTGCATGAGTCCATTGAGAAAGTGTATTCTATTTTGAATACGCTTTAAGTTTCCAGAAAATCCTAAGGTCTCTGTCAAGAAAAAGCTCAGAAAAAAAGTATCATGGAAAACCTTCTCTCTGAGCTTTTCATTTTGATTTTATTTTCAGGTTTTCATGGCTCCACATACATTTATCACCTGTCCACTCACATACGATGACAGGTCAGATGCCAGAAACAAGGCGGTATTCGCAACTTCTTCCGGTGTTCCGCCTCTCTTCAGAGGTATCTGATTTTCCCATTGTTTGCGTACATCTTCAGGTAGTTTGTTCGTCATTTCGGTAATGATAAATCCGGGAGCAATGGCATTGCACCGAATATTTCTGGAACCGAATTCCTGTGCCACAGACTTGGTAAATCCAATAATCCCAGCTTTGGATGCTGAATAATTCGATTGTCCTGCATTTCCTGCCACACCAACCACCGAACTCATATTAACAATGGAACCTGTTCGGTTTTTCAACATAATTTTCTGTACCGCTTTGGTAAAATTAAAAACCGATTTCAGATTAACATTAATCACCGTATCCCATTGTTGTTCGGTCATTCTCATCAATAGGGTATCCATGGTGATGCCTGCATTGTTTACAAGTATATCAATGGTCCCGAAATCGTTTATCACTTCATTTACCACATTATCTGTTTCTTCAAATTTGCTGGCATCCGAAGCATAGGCTTTACATTTCACTCCAAGCGCTGTAATCGTCTTTTCCACATCTTTTGCGTCATCATTGATGACTAAATCGGTAAAGGCAATATGAGCACCTTCTTCTGCAAACCGGATGGCTATAGCCCGTCCAATTCCCCTGGCAGCGCCCGTTATCAGTGCGGTTTTTCCTTCAAGTAGTTTCATGGTATTATTAATTGATTTATTGATTTGGTGACTGGTAGATTTAATGATTTGGGGTTTTAGTCCACGGGTTTTAGTCCACGGTTTTTAGTCCACAGTTTTTAGTCCACGGTTTTTAGTCCACAGTTTTTAGTCCACAGTTTTTAGTCCACGGTTTTTAGTCCACGGTTTTTAGTCCACGGTTTTTAGTCCACTGTTTTATAGTTAGAGATTTTAAGTAAATTAATAACTGATTCTCACTGCAACTGCCGCTGTATCTGCTACTTTTTCAAGACCTCCTCCATCCTTTTTCCAATTTCAGCAGGAGAATCCACCACATAAATTCCGCATTCGGACATGATTTTCATCTTTGCTGCTGCTGTATCATCCTTTCCTCCGATTATTGCACCGGCATGTCCCATTCTGCGCCCTTTCGGGGCCGTTTTTCCTGCAATAAACCCAACCACAGGCTTAATTCCATTCTCTTTTATCCATTCCGATGCTTCTGCTTCCATGTTCCCGCCAATCTCTCCAATCATTATAATACCGCTGGTCTGTTCATCTTCCATCAACAGTCTAATAATATCCAGCATCGAAGAACCAATGATTGGATCTCCTCCAATTCCAACACAGGTAGATTGTCCCAAACCAGTTTTGGTAATTTGATCAACTGCTTCATAGGTGAGTGTTCCTGAACGGGAAACAATCCCAACAGAACCTTTCAAATGGATAAATCCAGGCATGATACCTACTTTGGCTTCTCCGGGTGTAATTATTCCAGGGCAGTTGGGACCGATTAACCGGCTGTTTTTATCAGACAGATACGTCTTTACGTTTACCATATCCAAAGTAGGAATACCCTCAGTTATGCACACAATAACAGCGATTCCCGCTTCTGCAGCTTCCATAATGGCATCTGCAGCAAATGCAGGAGGGACAAAAATCACAGAAGTATCCGCATCGGTTTTTTCAACTGCATTTTGCACTGTATTGAAAACCGGTCTATCCAAATGTTTCTGACCTCCCTTGCCAGGAGTTACACCTCCAACCACATTTGTTCCGTATTCAATCATTTGTTGTGCATGAAAAGTACCTTCACTGCCCGTAAATCCCTGCACAATTATCTTTGAATTTCAATCGACTAAAATCCCCATTCTGTTTTTATTAAAACCGGTCAAAAGTATAATATTTTGTTTAGTATCTGAAGAAAATAATGTTAGTTTTTTCTTAATCTTCTGATTTATAACTAAATTTGACCAAATAAAAAGATAAATTCTAAAAGCAACTTTTCCTGCTCATTTTTCATCCTATATCTGTTAAACCAAATCTAACTGCCATGAAAACACTATATACCTTATTTGTATTTATTGTCATATTTTGTTCAAATTTATTTTCGCAGCCGGTTACAGATTCTTCCTTCTCATGTGGTTTTCAGTATGATATTAGTGATTCTTTAATGGTTTTCGGTTATGATGCGTATGAATTATTTACCCGAAGCGATTGCAGGGATGAATCTGTCTATCATAAGTGGAATCTTTCAAATGGACTTGAATCGGATGAAAGAGATCCAAACTTTGTTATAAACGCCTCGGATTCAATTATTGAAGTTTGTCATAAGATTGTAAACACTTCAGAAATTTTCTGCGAACACTGCGAGGTAATTTATCATTTTCCAGTAATTCAGCCAGCCTGTAAGGCTGATTTTTATTTCTTCAAAGATACATCTGCAAATTGTAATTGCCTGGCAGTATATCAGTTTAATGATTTATCCGATGATGATAATGTTTCGTGGTTATGGACATTTGGTGACGGTGATTCCTCTCATTTACAAAATCCGATTCATGAATTTCAGGATTCGGGATTTTACCGCATTAATCTTCGGATAACCAATGCAGAAGGATGTCAGGCTGAAAAAACCAAGTACCTTATCATCAGATCCAATGATAATTGCAATCTGCAATTAGGATATTACACATTAGAATCTGCTCCCCCGCAGTATCAGTTTTATTCCGGGATATATGATCCAAGACTTATAATGAGTCACAAAGCACCGGAATCTGATTCGGCCTGGTATAATGCATTGCAGTATTACTGGGATCTGGGTGATGGAACTCATTCCGGCGAACCTTTTGTAAACCATACATATTATAAGTCGGGAACTTATAAAATTACCCTTCAGATTGTCTATGCAGACGGATTTACATGCAATGCAGAACTTAGCGATTATTTCACAGGCCAGGACAGTATTATTTCATGCAATTTTAACGGGGTATTCTACAGAAATTACAATGGATTTGGAATTGATGCAGTTGTTATGGATTACGGTCAGATCCTGCATGTAAAACAAATCATACCAAAAATTAATATTCCTGATAAGTCTATCATCAGGTTTGGATTCAAAGAAGCAGGAGATACGCTTTATATCGGTGACCAGATGTTTCCATCTATTATAATCAACTGTGTTGAAATGGAGAATGAATGTAATCTTACAGGCACAGTAAAAGATTATACGGGTCTGGATGGTTGTGGGTATTTGATTGAACTTGATAATGGAACCCGATTGGAGCCTGTTATTGTGCATGATTCAATAAAGTTTTACGACAATCAGCGTGTAAAACTATCCTATATTGAAAGAAAGGATATGGCTAGTATCTGCATGGCTGGTATTATGGCTGAAATTACATGTATAAAGGAAATTAAACCCGATACTCTAATTCCACCACATTTCTGCGAACAAATTATGCTGAATACTTCTTTTGTCTTGAACGGCAGCTATTGCAACGGTTCTGCAAGTGTTGAAGTGGTAACACCCTGCAATGCATGGATGTACTACGAGATGATCATGAACACAAATTATAAAATTTTATGGTCAACCGGAGAAACCACAAAAACAATTTACGGATTATGCCCAGGAACATTATATTTTGTAACCGTAACGAATCCGATAACCGGCAAAACTTACACTGCTGCCTTTAGTATTTTCAACCTAAACAATATTTTCCCATCCTGGAATTTTACACAAAATGAAAACAGTTATCTTTTCAATCTTCCGGTCGATTCTACATATTTCGTTTCCTGGAAATTTGATGATGGGATTACGCAAAACGGTAGTTCGGCTTCACACACCTTCAATTCGGGAGGCAATCACCAGGTAGAACTCACAGTTAAGGATAATTCCGGCAATCTGCTATATTCCCAGACGATTCAATTCTCTGTGCCAGTGAATATTTTACAGCCAAAAACAGAAAGTCTGGACATATTTCCCAATCCGGTAACTGATTTTCTGAATGTTAGCTTACCTGACCATTTAAGAGGGAATTTCACTGTCAGCATTTATAATTTTTCAGGGCAAGCTGTCTCCGGACAAAATATATCAGATATTAATCAGAACCATATAAAAATTGATGTATCTGCCTTAAGCCGGGGATTATACCTGCTGGTCATTACAAATGTAGATGGTACGCGTTCGGTTAAATTTGAAAAGAGGTGAGTTGAATAGTATTAAAACTGGTTTCATTAAAAAAAGATAAGAAATAACAGATTTATCATCAGGTACAAATACACAGTTCAATATTAAATATATTTCCTCTTTCCTTAAAAAGTCGGTTTTGAATACAATTTTCAAAATGAATGATTTTTTTATGGAGATCTTAACTTTTTTGTAAAATACCGTATAAATATTCATTACAAATAACTATATTCAATGCAGCATTGATATGCAGAATCAGCAATACCATGAGGTCATTTCATGGCGGGCCGCTGGTTCCAGATTGAAATATCAAGCTACAATTGGTGGAATAAACCTTCCTGGGTGGGGATGTTTTTAAAATTAAAGTAAAAAATATGATGAAGTACACAAAGATTTTTACATTGTGTTTGATATTGCTTTTGGCGGTGCGAACAAGTTTATTTTCAGCCTGGGAAATGATAAGTCCCGGAAGAGATATTCGCAATATTTTGGTGGTAGAGAATACATGGTTTGGTATTGAAAGAATTCAGAACGGGACCATCGTCCAGATGTTATTGGTTTCTTCCACTGATAAGGGAAGTACCTGGAATACAAATAACTACTTTTCGGAAGTATTCCAGATAACAACAAACAAATCCAGGATCCTGCTCAGAGCAACCAAAGATCCGGGATGGGGATATTTTATTTCTGACGATAAAGGAGTCACCTGGAAAAAGCTCACCTGGCCTTTTACAGTGAGCGGGAGTGACATTTTTCTTTCCGATTCGGCAATATTTATCAGTGTGGCCAAAAATCCCGGAGTAACCAGTCCCGTTTACCGGTCGCTTGATAACGGGAATTCATTTCAGCCAATGGATATCGATATTGGGGATCGGTCATTTGGTTTTGGCTATGATTTCGGGAATTTCAGCAAACTCGATAATAGTATTTTTGTCTTTGTTGGGCGTGTTGGAGTATTCGAGTCTAATAACAATGGTGATAGCTGGGATTTAAAAAATGCGGGACTACCCTTTACGGATAGTGACTATGAATATGTTGTCGGCGTTTTATCACAGGGAACTACCAGTTTGTATATGTATTTCGGAGATCTGTATGGAACCCGGGAATCATACAGGTATCAGAATGGTATGTGGGTCTTGTACCAGCCCGACACCTATTATTATGAACCTTATTATGACGATTTTGTAGCAACCAGTCCAATTAAGCCCTCACCCACTGCGTCCAGAACGCCGTATATATTCACGGTTTCGAATGTATATAGTAACTCAGCAGATATCTCTTATTCGGTAAATGATGGGAAGACCTGGTTTAAATTCGGAGATACATCCATCGGTACAGTATACTGGAGCGGTATACTGATTGATGGCGGGTATATTTATGTGGGGGCATCAAAAGGATTTGCCCGCCGCAGGCTTGCAGAAGCTGTGAATCATACAATTAAATTATCCAGGTCAGATATAAATGACAAACTTCCCATATCACCCGAAGAATTTAAAAATCTTTTAAATATGATGGGACCTGATGCACTTGATGAACTGCTTCAGGAATATGGATATGACTCGGATGATATTTCGAATGAGGAATTAGATGAATTTATATCTGATTATACAGCTAATGGCGGCATGACTGATGATCTTTTCGTAAACAGTCAGCCGGGAATGTGCAGCTATATGGGTATGCCATTGTGGTCGGTCAATGTGGCCAATCTGAAATTATTTGTCAGAGACGTGCTTTTCAGAAAAAAAGGAATCGGACCGGAGGTTAAACTTGCCTGTAATTATATCCATTCAATGGATACAACTACCGGAATTTTTGGTAGAAAATGGCATTTCGAATATGAATCGATGCTATTGCAAAAAGACAGCATGGTAATAATTACCACAGGAACCGGGGCTCATTTCTCATTTACAGCAAATGCACCAATTACTACCGGGGCGTCCTCCTTTTCACTGCCTTGCATAAACAATGAAGAATATAACTTGCATTGGAATGGGAGTACATGGATATGGGATAAAAACAAGGGAGCCGAATTGTGCAGCTATCAGTCCGTAAATGACTCACTCTTTGTCCTTAGTTCATTAGAAGATACTTATCATAAAAAAATCACCTTTGGCTATAACGCACAAAATCAACCGGTTTCTATTACTGACGGCTCCGGAAGGATATTCAGTCTGACATACAATAACGGGATGTGTGATTCAATTGTTGGTCCGGATGGAAGATTCTCCAATTTTACTTATTCAAATAAGCTTCTGGTATCTTCAACCGATTTTGGAGGAATTACCACAACTTACACATACGATTCCTTATTACATATCTCCTCGGCTGATATCTCGGGAAAACTTACCAGGTTTGAATATTCCTACGATCAGGATACCACAGGGATGATTTCAGTTGTATATGATCCTGAAAACAGAAAAATAGAATATAGCTCGTCAATTCTTGATTCTGCAACCATTTTAACTTCGGTGACCTATCCCGGATCAAAAACAAGAACATACAAATTACAAAACGGACTGGTGACTACCATTATTAACAGCCTGGGGGAAAGTAAAAATATTTATTACAACAGCCAGGCGCTTATTGATTCAATGGTCTGGTATAATGGAGAAACAGTCACCTTTGATTATGACGGGGATAACAATATCATTCACAAGAAAAATCTTAGAAATAAAGTTTTTGACTATACTTATGACACCAACCGTAATCTGCTTCTTGCAACAGAGTCATCGGGTGATACTCTTTATGCAAAAACATTTAATGCCAAAAACCAACTGGTATCTATAAAATTACCTGGAAATACCGTTACAACCTTCGAATATGACAGTATTGGTGCCCTTTCCGGAATTATTAGTCCGGGAGGCAAGCACAAAACCTTCACCTATGATGCGTTTGGAAATATTAATTCGTATACCAACCCGCTTGGAAATACGATGTCTTATAATTATGATGAAAATGGATTTTTTCCTGTTTCCAGAACAGATTTTATGGGCAATACCTATCATTTGGAGTATAATGAAAATGGCAGGTTAACCACCATCACCCTTCCCGATGGAAATCACCGAACCATTAATTACGATTGTTGCACCCAGACAGGATTTACAGATGAAAGCGGAAATACATTATCGGTATCAAGAGATAATACCAACAGAATACTTAGCCGGAATTATGCTGAAGGCTGGTCAGTGAATTATGATTACGATGACAATGGTTTTATTTCAGGAATTACCAACAAATATGGTATGCCTATTTCTATTAAATACAATGATAACGGATTGGTCATTTCGAAGAGTGATGAGAATGGCTCTGTTATTTATAATTACAATCAGTACAATCAACCGGAAAGTATCACAGATAAAAAGGGCAACAAGACTAAATTCGGTTATGATTCCACCGGAAAGCTGTTAGAAATTACAGATGCAGCCAATAAAAAGACAACATTTGATTTTGGAACCGATAACAGATTAGCGTCTGTAACAAATGCCAGGGGGCAAAAAATGGAATTTCAATATTCTGAAAAAGGAGAGGTAACCGGGAAAAAAATCAATTCAAATACCTTTGATACTTATGAATATAACCAAGATGGTTTCCTGATTTCATTTACAGATTCCAGTGGAACAACAAAATACACACGTAATGATCTGGGTTTTGTAACCATCATAACCTATCCCGGAAATCTTGAGGTAGCCTTTGTGCATGATGCGAACGGAAATATTACAGGTATCACCTATCCAAATGGATTAACCGTAATTAACGAAGTCGATGAACTCAACCGTATTTCCGGAATTTCATGGGAAAGTCAGTCTGTAGATTTTAGTTATAATCCGGCAGGATACATGCTTTCAGAAACCCGGAGCAATTCCACAGGCAGTACATATGATTATAACAAAGACAATGTGCTTACTAAAGTAATACATTTCAATAATGATACGGAATTTGCCTCTGAAACCGTAAAACTCGTGAATGGAATAATTACGGAAAGAACCATCAGGCAAACAGTTGAAATGACCAAAACACCGGAAGCAATACTTGGCGCAGCAACCAATAATCTGAACCAGTTGGTTTCAACATTCAACGGATATGCCTTCTCCTACGATGCCGATGGAAATATGATATCGGCTACGAATGGGGCAGCTGAAATCCTGAAAGCCTCATACAATCATGATAATTTATTGTCATCATTCACGAGCGGTAATGAAGCTATCAGAGTCAGGTATGACGCAATGCGGTATCCGCGAAGAATTATTTCCCAAAGCGGAACAACAAATTTATTTTATGATCACAAAGGCCGTATCTTATTTGAAACAGATGAATCCAATAATGTCACCCGGATTTACATTTATAAAGGAAAAAGGCTAATAGCCATGCAAACTGCCCAAAACCAGGTGTATTTCTATCATTTTAACAGGCTTGGACATGTTGTTGCATTGACTGATCAGAATGGAAATATAGTGAATAAATATAGCTATAGTGCTAGTGGTGAGATCCTCGGAAAATCCGAGTCCATATCCAATTGGTTTACCTTTCTTGGCGGATTCGGAGCATTAAGATTGACCGACGACTATATTTTAACCGGAGCTCGTGTATATCAGCCATTAACAGGGCGTTATATTCAGCGCGATCCGTTAGGAATGATAACAGGAACTAACCCCTATGTATATGCCCGAAATAACCCGGTTGCCGGAGTTGATCCGTTGGGCCTTGATGATCAGGAAGCAACGGTGAATACGCTTGATTTTGATCCCCCATCTGACAATGACATTGGAACAGCTGGCGGAACGGCCAATCCTTATGCAGAAGATCTGCCATACCGTTCAAATGACTGGGATACCTATGGTTCGGCTGCAGGTAAAACAATTAAGGACATTACAAATCATCCGGCATTTGATTTGGTACCCGATTTCATTGCCCTGCCGGTAAGTGGCGCCAAAGCCCTGGATAAATTAGCTGATCATGATATAGGAGGAGCCCTGTGGCAATTTGTTCCCTTCAACAACAGTCTTGAAGCAGCAGGAGACTACATAGATGAAAAGCTTAAAAAAGTTGATACATCAAAAAGCTCAGGTCTTGGTATTTTTGGTGATTTTAATAAAAATAAAACCTTTTCATGTGATCTTTAATTAAAAGAATTTGGAAATTTAAAAAAGATAGAAATGATGAGAAAAATAATCATTCAACTGGCGACATTATTAATATTGAGCCATACAGTTTACGGTCAGACAAAAATCACCTATACATACGATAAAGAGGGTAAACTAAAAAATGAAACTATTGGTAAGGATTTCGCAGTAAACTATAGCTATGATGCTGAAGGTAATTTAATAGCAAAATTCATAGGGAGTGCAACAAATATAGATGAGACTTTAAATGACCCGAAGTCATCAATTATAGATGTCTTTCCGAATCCTGCAGAGAATTTTCTTTTTATAAATACATCAGCACAAGCTGAGAGGATCACTATTATCAGCATATATAACTATGCGGGACAATTGGTAATGCAAAGAAATATTCCGGTGAATGCAGATGATAATTTGATAAAATTAGATGTATGTATGCTTAGGAATGGATTATACCTGTTGGTACTTACGCGGGAAGGTTACATTGATGCGATAAAATTTGAGAAAAGATAAATTTAATTTTATTTATAGAGCCGGATTTCTTCCGGCTTTTTTCTTTCATTTAATTGTCGGTAAGATAAACGTATCGAAGTGATGGAATTAATTCCTTATTTTTGCACCCAATATGATAGACAATTCAACCATAACAGCAATCTCCACAGCACATGGTGTAGGCGCTATCGCTGTCATCCGGTTGTCGGGTGAAAAAGCTGTTGAAATCTGTGATAGGGTGTTTGTATCCCCTTCCGGTAAAAAGCTTAAGAATCAATCAGCGAATACATTGCATTTTGGAACTGTTACAGAGGATGAAACGATTATCGATGACGTAATTGTTGGATTGTTTAAGTCGCCTCATTCTTATACCGGGGAAGATTTGGTAGAGATATCCTGTCATGGTTCAATGTATATCCAGCAACGAATTCTTGAATTACTGATTTCAAAGGGAGCCCGGATGGCACAACCGGGTGAATTTACCCTCAGGGCATTTCTTAATGGAAAGATGGATTTATCCCAGGCCGAAGCAGTGGCCGATTTGATAGCCTCTAAATCAAAATCATTTCATAAAGTAGCTATCAACCAGATGAAGGGACGGTTTACCGAAGAAATCAGAAAGCTGCGTGAAAGACTCCTGAGCTTTGTATCGCTTATTGAGCTTGAACTCGACTTCAGCGAAGAAGATGTGGAATTTGCCGACAGAACCCAGCTAAAAAACCTGGTAAAGGAAATTGAACAATTGCTTCGGACGCTGAAAGATTCCTTTTCCCTGGGAAATGCCATTAAAAACGGGATTCCGGTAGCCATTGTAGGAAATACCAATTCAGGAAAATCCACCCTGCTTAACCTGCTGCTAAAGGAGGACAAAGCCATTGTTTCTGAGATTGAAGGCACCACCCGCGACTTTATTGAGGATATTATCTCCATAGAGGGTATCCATTTCAGGTTTATCGATACTGCAGGACTAAGACATACTGAAGACACAGTTGAAAAGCTTGGAATTGAACGTACTTATAAAAAAATGAACCAGGCCGATATTATCTTATTACTGATTGATCCGACCAAAGGAGAAGAAGAAATGATGCATTCGGTAAAAGATATTCAAAAACAAATTCAAAAGAGCGATAAAAAGCTGGTGGTCATTATCAATAAAATTGATTTATTACAGGCGACCAAGATCACTGAAATCAAAAAAAATATCCTTTCTGTCCTTGGAGGCACCGAAAATTTGATAGCGCTTTCTGCCATAAAAGGAGAAAACCTGGAAAAGCTGGAGCAAATGCTTATTAGACTTGTTCATCTTGAAAATATTGAAAAAGATGATGTAATTGTAACCAATGTCAGACATTTTGAAGCTCTGAAGCTGGCCTACGAAGCCATTGTGCGGGTTACTGAAGGATTAAATAATCAACTATCAGGAGACCTCCTTTCACAGGATATCCGCGAGACACTTCACTACCTCGGCGAAATTACCGGAGAAATCACCAATGATGAAATATTGGGGAATATATTTAAGAATTTCTGTATCGGGAAATAGGATCTATTCTTTTGATTTTAATCCGGATATTAGATTGTATTTTTCATGTTGTCAGAACCCAAAATAACTCACAAAAAAACACCCATATTATCATCCGAATTATATGCGAATGAATCACATGGGTATTTTAGAATTTTTGTTTTTAAGCTTTTTAATTGGCTGTTTATGCCAAACATATAGCTGGATTACTCAATTGGCGTTCCAATGTTGCTGATTATTGCCTGCATTTCAGGGCTTAATTGTTTTACAAGTTCGGCATTGTATGAGACTGAACCGGTAGGTAATTCTGGTCCTGACATACCATAAATCTGATATGAGGCAATTGCATAAGAACGACCAATAGCAGCCAACGAACCCTCTTTCATTTCGGGATCCACATCGGTGGTAATTATGGAGATTGTATTGTCACTGTTTCGAACGATATCAAAAGTTCGAAATTGATTCGGAAATTCTCTTAATGATTTTGTTTCCACTTCCCAAAAACTATTTTCGGGATGGTTTGGATCGGTGGATGGGAAAGCAGTAACATTGTTAACATGACGATGACCTGCAGCATAGAGGATAAGATTTGGAAAAGCCCGGAGTTGTGAAATAAGATCATCCTCGGTTGTATACGTACCATCATCACCAGGTAACCAACCTACGGGTGTACCCGGGGCAACACCAATTGGTACATGTGTGCCTATAATCATAAGCATTCCATCATCCTGACCGGCCTGAAGTTGCGCCATAAGCCAATCGTAACGATCTTTATGAAGTTCACCATGACCTTCTATCATATCTGTAGGTAATGGGTCAGTTTGATCCTCAGTATCATCAAGCATTATAATTTTGAGTGGTAAATCGGACTTAGGTTCGAAAGAATAAGAAGATCCAAACCTGTTTAACGGGTTGTCTTGATTAAATCCATGTCCTATCGGAAGAGAAGTAGTAATGCTAAATTCGTTTATCCAATCAGTAACAGTAAGAGAACGTCTATCCGGATCAGGTGTAATGGTTGGAATAGTTCCCATCTCTGCAACAACGCCTGAACCTATAATAGTGCCATAAAGCGTGCTCCCGTCAAGGGTACCCATAGAATAAGTAGTCTCATTCGTTGCATCGGCATCACTAAATATATTTCCAAGTTGAAGAATATTCCCCCCAATAAAGGTGTTTCGCATTCTATCATTTATATTTTTTGAACCCAACCAAAAATGGTCGTGGTTACCTATGACAGCATACCAGGGAATGGATGAATTAAGCCCTGCAGCCATATATTCGTCCTGGTAATCGTTATTGGGTCCGGGAACAGGATCCTTTACCCCGCCTGAATAGGGTTTAATAGTTTGTCCGTCCATAATGTCTATGAACCATCTCAATTCGTTGTACTGTGTACAATTTGCCATATCACCCAATGCCAAACCCAAATCAAATGGATTCGTTTTGTGAAGCTCATTAATGGTCTGAACGGCTGCATTAAGAACATGTGTTGTGTAAAGCATAAGCGGCGCATAACACGAGATTCCATTTTCACCTGCTAAAGGTGCAAAAAAGATAGCCTGGCAAGGTGATTCTTTATCTGTTAAATGAATATCGGTCATGGTAAAAAAACGGAGCAATGTGGCTTCTTTTGTAACCGATGTATTTCCGTATCCTGAAGGCATAAGATCAAACCGTTTCTGAGAAGACAGACCAGGCCCCCAATGGTAAGTACCATAACCATATTTAGCGAAATTAGCCGGGTCATTAATTTTAACTGTCGGTATTGCCGGAACAATATCAGGAACAATTGTCCTGTCAAGGGTTGTATAAACCGTTGGTATTACAATAGTATTATCACTATCATTTTTACTGCACCCAATATTAAGAATTAATGCAATACCCGTTATGATTACCGGATAAATCCAAAATTTGTTTTTCGTTTTCATAATATTTAAATTAAATTATAAGACTTTCACCTAATAGCCATTTTGTTTGCTTCCATTATTATGGATGCGATAATAAATAACCAGTTAGTTGTTGTTTTATGTTTTTCTAAATGAACCTTAACCAAACAACACTGGTATTAATTCTTGAGAATTCCTTGAAGTTCTGCTTCGGAATGAAAAGTGGAAAAGTTTGAAAAACGGCAGTTTATTCAAAAAAAACGAATATTCCGTTTTAAAAACCTGTTGGTTCTTTTTTGGAGTAGTTAATTTTAAAATATTTATTAAAATTAACAAAATCAATTATTTACAAAGTTCGATAATAATAAATGAATTATTAGAAATTAACAGGTGATCTTGGAGAGATATACGGATGATATTAATCATTCAATAAAGCGAAGAATGAGTTTTATGCTGATTTTATTTCAAACTATCGTTAATAAGTCACAGGTAATAAATAACCAAATTCGCATGATGACCTTTTATATAAGTGGATTTGATTGATGTTGTTGTATAAACACATTATATCATACTACAATGCAAATAAGCACTCTGTAAATGAAAATGTGTCTTAGGCCAGTACCATATCGAGGTTTCTTTGTAGCCCTAAAAAGCATAAGGCTGAACCTTTGCTAAAATATAAATATGTATTTTATTGAAGAAGCTTGCCTGCCCAAAGGCCGGCCAATGACATTAAGTTAAACTTAGTGACATCTTAGGTCTTGGTAGTTGGTGATAAAAGACAACAGCCACTAAAACTCCAAAACAACAAGCTTACCAAAGATTTTAAATATATCCCATTAATACCCTTAACTTAATGACATTGAAAGGCAGGCATTCAGGTTTTTCCACCAAATTGGAGGCGATGACAGTTGGATTTTTGAACAGTATTTCAAATGAGTATGCCCAAAGGTCAGTCGAATTAAATAAAATATTGAATTAACTTATGAACCGTATTTGAGTACTGTTGGACAAAAACTCAGAAAAATAATAAATTGGTTACATTTAATGCTTCATTGCACCAAACCTTGATAAATAACGGCTCCTGGCTTCTTCAGGATCGGCTCCGATGGCTATATAAATTTTTGTTCTTACATCAATTACAACCTCCTGCAACTGAGATAAATCAGGAGATTTAAAATTATTTTGTTTTTTTTCGTACATGTAATTATTCCCTTCAATTAATATATTTATAAATCAATAATTTAATAATACTTCCTCCAGACAACGCCAATATCAAAAGTGGATATTTAATATCTCAACTATTAAACCAAAAGATAAATAACCTAACTCAATGTTATGGTTTCAATATTCTTATCAGATAACAGGTACTTGCCTGAAAAGTTTATAAAAATGCAAAGATAAGCTAAAATACCTATTACCTTTGCTGAAATTGTAAAAACTAATAATTAATGCAAGTTTCATTAAACAGGAAGGATATTAAATTTCGTCCGGATGCCACCAGGGTGATCGCACGGTATCTATATATTGATGACGAAAGGGCCATAAATACAATACGTTTCATATTAGATATGTCCGAAAATGAGGCATCTGTTGCTTTAAACCAGGTTTTGAGAGATTATTCATTGCGTCACAGAAGCATATCGAAAATTTTTGAAAGGCATTTTAATAAAATTGCTCACTTATTGGCAAAACTGAATATCGACCGGGAATTACTGGATTATTCGAGAAAAATACTTATTGGTTCATATTTCACCATGGAATATTCCATCGAATCAGCTGCTTTTTTTAATCCCTCCATTGTCGAACATCCCGATCAGTCTGAGATTGCCCCGGGTGAAAAAAGAGTGATCATAAGTTTCCGGGCCACAGGAGAAGGGCATATTTCATCGATAGTTTTCAGAACAGGAGTGCTTGATAAAAAAAACAATCTTACCATCGAACCTGTAGGTAAGATGCTGGAAGAGGCCGAACATATACGGCGACATATTTACGATAAAGAATCTTTTAGCAGCAAGTTGGAAGAAATGGAAGATTTTAATGCCATTATTCCATCCGGTCTGATCATGGATAAACTGAAAGATAAATTCACCTATGGCGATCTCAGCAGATGCATCGAAGAAACAAGAAAAACACTTCACCTTGCTTCCGATAAGGAGAAACTTTTTAACCAGATCATCTGGCTTGCATCATCGCATTATGAACTTCAGTTTTCGTTAGACACAAACATTTCCGAACGGGTTATTTTTCCGGTATCGGCAAACGAAAAAAACGGCATTGAAGATGCCCGATTCGTTAAATTTATGGATGAAAACGATAAAACAGTTTATTATGCCACGTATACGGCATATAACGGAACCACCATATTACCAAAAATGCTTGATACCAGTGATTTTTATCATTTCAGGGTAATACCTGTTCATGGAGAAATTGCCCAAAACAAGGGAATGGCAATGTTTCCAAGAAAAGTTTACGGGAAATATGCCATGCTTTGCCGGCTGGATGGCTTTAATAATTACATTGCATTTTCGGATAATATTTCTATATGGCGTGAGGCCAAATTGTTACAGCAACCTAAATTTCCATGGGAATTGATTCAAATCGGGAATTGCGGTTCACCAATAGAAACTGATGAAGGATGGCTGGTAATCACTCATGGGGTTGGTCCTATGCGTGAATATGTTTTGGGTGCGTCCCTGTTTGATCTTCAACGTTCGGAATTAGAATTAGGAAGGTTGAAAACACCCTTACTAATGCCCAATTCCCAGGAAAGAGAGGGATATGTTCCCAATGTAGTTTATTCCTGCGGATCAATTATACATAACAATGATTTAATCATCCCATATGCCATGTCCGATTATGCATCTTCTTATGTTACAGTTAATTTAAGGGAACTACTGAATGAGCTGAAAAACTCCAGGTAACATCAAAACATTCTGAATTCTGATTTCCAGCTGCTATTTGCCAGCTTCTGCATCCGACTTCAAACTTCTGACTTCTTATAAATGTGTGAATGATGTAAGTTATTCACAAAGTTGTGTAACGGTATCCATAATTTATCGACTCACCTTTGTAGAATGGAAATTTATTATTCTTAATATCTAAATAAATGAACACATTGGAACTTAAAGGAAACTGGAATGAGCAAAAAGGCAAACTCAAACAAAAATTTGCCAAATTGACTGACGATGACCTAACGTATGAAGCAGGCAGGGAAGATGAGATGTTTGGAAAACTTCAGATAAAACTTGGCAAAACAAAAAAAGAATTGAACAAGCTTCTGACATCGCTTTAGCTTTCATTAAAATAGTTTAATTAATGAAACATAAAAGCATCCCAAAAAGCCTCAATAATCTCTTCACTTTTAAGTATGAATTGCAGGTGAGGAATATATAACATATTTTTTTGAGATGACCTGAAAATAATTATATGATATTGGCAGGTGCATCATTGCTGACAAACAAATTTTTTTACTATAAAAATAAGACAATGAGAATAATGAGTTTAGTCCAAACTATAACTAGAATGATGATGGGGATAAAATTGAATAAATACTTTTTCATTTTTGCTTTAGGATTATTAAGCTTAGGGGCTTTGGCAAGCCCCAGATTACCTTCAAAACAGCAACTAGGGATGTTTAAAAACTCAAAAACCTGTGTTGTACTTGAAAATGGGATCATTTCTTACAATATGTATATAAAGGATGCTGTGCAGAAATACTGGAAATCTACTGAATTTGAGTTTATTGATCAGCAGGAATTTGAAAAGCGACGTTTTGATTCGAAGTATTCTTTTCTGGTGCTTATGAAAGGTGTTTATGATAAAGATCCCGGTGGGATAAGCTATAATTATATAAGTCTTGTATTGGGTGATGTGGCAAATGACATGACCAATATGCCCGAATTTTGCAGTATTCCCCTTTCATATTCCAATGACAAAGATACTGATTATGGATATGTAATACCTTCCATTGTTAAATTCATGCAGAAATATGTAAAAAAAATCGAAAAAAAACATTTTGTTATTTCAATTGAAGGATTGAAACATTACAACCATTCAGCTAAATTAAAAAATAAGGTATTGCTTATAAACAAAAATAAATTAGCCACAGATGCTAATTCACCTGAGAAAATTAAAGCAGTTTATCCATATTATTTTAAACTGCTTAATACTTCAGAGATTCAGGCAGAACTCAACACAAATCCAATCAATACCTTATTTAATTTTCATGTTGGTCCGACTCAAAATACCGGAGCTGGAAAATGCTTTGAGATGATTTTTGATGTTGAAGGAAATCTTTATTACTATAATTATCGAGATATTACAAATGATAACGAAAATGGGTTTAATCTGAAAGATTTTCAAAACATCAGGTAAAAGAATTTCTTCAGTAGAAGATTAATTTAGACCATTTTAAAATGTCAATATTAATAACATAAAAATTTAATACAATGAGAATTCTGTTAATTGGATTTCTTGCATTTACTACATGGTCTTCACTATCAACATACATTTATGTGTGTAAAATTAAAGGGCTATGTAATGAACCGAAAACGATGCAAATTGATGCGATCAGCCATGAAAATGTCATCGCTGATGATACTTCAGCTAAGCCTTTGGTTAGCGAACAAGCAGTAATTCCTGAAAACCTGGTAATCTACTTTGCATTTGACAAATCTGAATTTAATCCTGATGCAGAATCAGGCAGGTATTTTGATGCATCGAATACATATCTGGATCAAAACGCACAAGCCAGACTTAGTATCACAGGCTATACCGATGCAATTGGAACCAAAGAGTATAATCAGGCACTGGGGTATCGGCGGGCTCAACGTATGCAGAGCTATTTTGAAGGCAAGGGTATACCTGCAAATATGATCACCTTAGAATCCAGGGGCGAGAACGAGCCTGCAGACGATAACAATACAACCACAGGAAGAGCAAAAAACAGGAGAGCTGTAATAACCATTAAAAAATAAAAACATGAACGCGTTAATAATTTTTTTAGCACAAACAAAAGGTGAAGCAACAATTGAAATACTTTCTTTATTACTGGTTGCTGCAATCATTGGATATGTAACTGCATGGCTTTATTATAAGTCGGTTTTTACCAGGAGAATTATGAAAATTGAATCTGAAAAAGAAGAATTGAATAGCCAGGTTGTCAACCTAAATGTGCATAATAATGAACTGGTTAGTAAACTTCATAAAAAGGACACAGAAATTGAACATCTTGTTTTGGAGGTTAATGCTCTAAAAGCGCTTCATGCAGAGTCTGTTCAGGAAACTAACGATATGACATTAAAAAATAAAAGAACAGAACGATTACTTAATGAAAAAGAGGAAGCTTTGAAACTCATTGCGCAACGCAAATATTTATTAGATTACAAAAGTTTTGGAACAGCCACTGAGGAAGAAAAGGATGACCTGAAAATGATAAGCGGTATTGGACCTTTTATTGAGGAAAGATTGCATGCGTTGGATATTTTTACTTTCAGACAAATAAGTAAATTCACTGCTCAGGATATTGAAACGATTAATGAGGCTATTGAGTATTTTTCTGGCAGAATTGAAAGGGACGAATGGGTGGCACAAGCCACAGAACTTGTTCAGGGCAAAGATGAAAAAGAGAAACTGCTAAAAAAGATAAGGGCTAAAAAATCACTTATTTACTATGACAGAATTGGTACTGCAAAAAAAGAAGAAGCTGATGATTTAACTGAAATAAGCGGAATTGGTGGTTGGATTAACGAAAAATTAAATGCAATTGACATTTATACCTTTCGGCAAATCAGAAATTTTAATGATGAAGATATTGAAATTGTTACGGATGCAATTGAATACTTCCCGGGCAGAATTGAAAGAGATGAATGGATACAGCAGGCCAGGGAACTAATAAGAATTGAAATCAGTAAATCGGAAAACCTTAAGCGCATCAGCGTTATGAAAAACAGAATTTATTACGACAGATTGGGTGTAGCTCATAAACACCATGCGAACAACTTAACCCTGATTAAAGGTATAAGTTTGTGGTTAGAAGAAAGTCTTAATTTGCTTGATATATATACTTTTAAACAAATCAGTAACCTTACATCAGAAGATATAGTTATTTTATCGGATATTTTGGAAATCTCTCCCAATCGCATCCATCAGGATAATTGGGTTGCTCAAGCTCAAAAACTTGCAGAAGAAAAGATACATCAGGAGATAAGTTAGAAATATTTCAATTCAAATAACTAACTCAGATAATCTAAAACGAACATGAATTTTTAAATGCGAAACTTATAACCGGACTTGCGTATTCAATAAATTTAAACAAAATTCATGGGAGTTTGCCGCCTTTTCAAAGTTCAGGTATCTGGCCCTAATAAATAAATTTAGTGCATATGAAACTAAGATCAGAAATCTCCGAAATTGATACCGAAGAAATTGTAACTTTCCTCAACAAGCTGTTAGCAAATGAGTATGCACTTTATACCAAAACCCGGAATGTTTATTGGAATGTTAATGGGCCAAAATTCATTGAACTGCATAAGTTTTTTAAAAATCAGTATGAGGCGTTGGACATAATAATTGATAATATTGCTGAACGGGTCAGGTCACTCGGACATTTTGCTTTAGGTTCTTTATTGGATTTTCTGAGTGTTACACATCTGGACAAAGAAAATCACGACTTTAGTAATCCAAAACAAATTATTCAAACACTGGTTAACGATCACGAAACGATTATTCACTTTATTCGAAGTAATACCACTCCTGTCCCCGGCAAATATATGGATCCTGGCACTGCTGATTTTGTATCAGGCTTAATGGCAAAACACGAAAGAATGGTCCGGAAGTTTGAGTCATACTTATCTTAACCTGATTATAAAACCGTCCAAATTTAATTCATATGGGAAACGTTAAATTAACAATAATTTTATTTTCTATACTGGGTACTTTTGCTTGTAAAAATCAACAAAGTAAAAAGGTGGATAAGGCTCCCTCTGCAACTAAAAATATGCCATCTGAAAAAACCATGATAAAAAATCCAGACAAAACGGAACAAAAAAATATATTGGTAACAAAGATTTTAACAACCTCTCCACGATACAAACAACTGATAAAAGGACTAAACAAAGCGGTAGTAAAGAATGGAGGACTGTCCTTTGGAGTCAGCCTGGAAGGAAGCCCAAATCCCGGACAAGATGAGGAATGGAATTATTCTAAAACCTACGATTTTATGGTTTACGAAATGTATACGGACAGGCAGCTAAATACAGCCCGATTTTCATTTAATCCTGTAAATAAACAGCTTTATGAATATGATGCAGTTAACGACCAACTAAAACCGATTGAATATGACAGGAAGTTATTGCTTGAATACGAAGAGCTTTGTAAATGATTAGGTCATGAATTATACGAATTAAGGGTTAAAACTTATTAAAATATATAATTAGGAATCAGTATTTTGCAAACTTACCTTAGTGATACTTAGTGAATTTGTGCCCCCGCCTGCCAAAGCAATGCGGCTGGCAGGTTTGTGGCTATCTTCCCATTGCCACTAAGTCGCTAAGACACAAAGATTCACAAAGATAAAGTCCATATATTTGATTTCGACCCTTAATTTGCATGAATTATTTAATAACTGTAAAATGTAATTGGATTAAGATGACGCATGTGTTAACAAATTTTAAAAAAGTTACTGAACAAATAGTGTAATTCTTTAAATCGATCAAACCATGAAAAAATATGGTCATAACAAATGTGTGAATAATGTAAATCTTTTCTGCAATTGTGTAAAACTTTTGGAAATATAAAGATCAACTTTATCATGTGAAATCGTAGCAACTACCAATTGGCATAATTTTCTTATTCAATTGTGTAATAGTTTAATTATCAACGTATTTTAAGATGAAAAAAATTGGTGTCATACTCATCGTCATCGGGTTGTTATTCACCATTATTACCGGATTTGGCTTTTTTACAAGGAAGAAAGTGGTGGATATAGGTAAGCTTGAAATAACCAGTGCTGAACCCCATCGCGTCAAATGGTCACCCTATGTTGGAGCAGGTATTATGTTGGTTGGGGGAATTATTCTTCTGGTCGGCCCAAAGAAATAGGACTGACCCATTTTTTTCTTAAATGAAATGGATTCGTGTTATATTTCATAAATGAAGGTATGATACAACTATTTCTAAATGATATTAATAAACATTTATATGGATATCTGATTATTCAGTTATAATTTAATTTACTCAGCTTATAAAATCAAAAAAGATGATACAGAAAACATTCAACGCATCGCCTATTGAAGGAAAATGGGAGGAGCAAAAAAAAAGGTTCAGACAAAAATATTCTGGTCTTACGGATCGTGACTTATATTTTGAAGCAGGTTCCATGGATAAAATGTTTGAAAGATTGCAAATAAAACTTGGAAAGACCAAAATGGAAATGCACAGACTTATTGAACATTTTGGTTACAATTTTTAAATGCACAAAGACTTTTTATATAATCATATTGTTAATCCTGAATTATAATATGGACAAATATTCAACATATGGATAATATAGAAGTTGAAAAATCAAAGTCGTATATAATTGTTGAAATAATTGAATATGTTCCACATTCTGTTGTTAACAAAACAATTATTAAAAAGACAACAGGTAATATAAGCGTTTCAGCATTTGATTCAGGTGAAGGGTTGACTGAAAATATTTCACCGTTCGATTCTTTTGCTCAAATAATTGAGGGTAAAGCAGAAATTGTAATTGATGGCAAATCCAATACTCTTGAAACTGGCCAGTCAATTATTATACCAGCTCATACACCAAATTATGTAAAAGCAAACGAGCGGTTCAAAATGATTTTGACAATTATTAAAAGTGGTTATGAAGATACATAAACCAGGGGATTCGAATTTATCAGAGAATTCCTTTTTAAAAGAACTTTAAAGAAATGACAATCTACATCAAAAATATGGTTTGTATACGTTGCAAAATGGTGGTAAGGTCTGAGTTGGAAAAATTAGGGCTTAATAAACCTTTTATAGAGTTAGGTGAAGTAAAAATCAAGGAAGAAATTTCATCGGAACAACTGGAACAACTAAACACTGCTTTAAAAAAATCAGGATTTGAACTGCTGGACGAACAAAAAGGTAAGTTGATTGCAAAAATAAAGAAAGTTATTGTTGAAATGGTTCATTATTCAGATAAACAGCTAAAAACAAATTTATCAGAATATTTAAGTAAAAAACTCAATTATGACTATACCTATCTATCAACCCTTTTTTTTGAAGTTGAGAACATTACACTCGAAAAATATTTTATCAAGCACACGATAGAACGGGCAAAAGAATTGCTTGTTTATTATAAACTTAATCTTACCGAAATTGCTTATCAGCTAAACTATAAGAGCGTAGCAAAATTATCCAGCCAGTTTAAGGAAGTTACCGGCTTTTCACCTTCCCACTTTCAAATAATCAAGAACATCAGACTTATTACTCAGGAGAATGTGTGAATCATGTAACCTATTTCCATAATTGTGTAATACATTTCGATTTAAAGGGAACCATCTTTGTATCATTAATATTTATTCAAAATTTATTTGATTTATCCCTGGCGCTCCCAACTAAATTCAAGAAAGTATTTTGGAGAGCGTTATTCTTTAACCTTAAATTTTAATACAATGAAAAAAACGATTTTAATGCTGATTGCCACAGGATTTTTGATTGGAACCATGATAACCGGTTGCCAATCCTCTTCTAAGAAAGTTGAAAATGCAAAAGATAATTTACAACAGGCAAAAGAAAAGGTAACAGAGGCTAAACAACAGCTTAACCAGGCATTGAATGATTCTATTCAACAATTTAAAAAGGACTCAGAAGAAAAAATCAGCAACAATGAGAAAATCATTGCTGAATTCAAAGCCAGAATAGCCAAAAGTGAAAAGGCTACCAAAGCAAAATATGAAAAGACGGTGGCAGACTTAGAACAAAAAAACAGCGAATTAAAAAAGAATCTGGAGAATTACGTGGACGAAGGACAAGATAAATGGACATCTTTTAAAAAAGAATTCAACCATGATATGGATGAGTTGGGTACAGCAATTAAAGATTTAACAGTCAAAAACTTAAAATAAAAACAAAATGAAAACAAATGGATTCAAGAAGCTAATAAAAAATATCCTTACGGGTATTTTGATGACTCTGATGGTATTTTCATTTAGCTCATGTGCGGTGAAATCAAGTTTTTCACCTTCGGCAATTGTTCCGGCAGCACAAGGTAAAATAAAGGTAAAAAGAGACAAAAACCAGAATTATAATATTCAAATTCAAGTATCAAATTTAGCTGAAGTTGAAAAACTGCAGTCATCCAAACACAACTATGTAGTCTGGATGGATACGGATCAGGGAAAAACGGAAAATTTAGGTCAATTGAATACATCCACGGGTCTTTTATCAAAAAAACTGAAAGCCTCTTTGGAGACTGTATCTTCATATAAACCAGCCAGAATATATATCACTGCCGAAGACAATGGTGATGTTCAAAATCCTGGTGAGCAAGTTGTATTGTCAACCACCAATTTTTAGAATCAATTATCGATCAAAGTAAGAAAGGATTGACAGGGCAAAAACTTTGTGTAACATATATTTCTAATTATAATCAATAAAATTTTTAAAATTCAATATCATGGGAAATTTACTTTATGTTATCGCAGTAATCCTGCTTATCGCATGGGCAATCGGATTTTTAGGGTATCATTCAGGAGGTATCATACACATTTTGCTTGTTATTGCAATTATTGCAGTAATTCTTAGGGTAATTCAAGGCAGAAGAATCTTTTAAACGTATTGACTTGCCGGTATTTATTGTTTATAGGAAATAATTTGTCAGGAAAATACTATGAGCTAAGGAATAGTATTTTTAGGAATAAGGGCAGTTTTTACTGCCTTTTTTTCTTTTGATAAAGTAGCTATAACCAGCTAAAAGATATTAAGAAGAAGTGAGGATTCTTTTCCGTACATATACAATATGGCAGTTTTTGCTAATCTGTTTGATGATTATCTGGCCTTTTCCAAAGGCTTCTTCACAGGACTATTTTCAGCAGGAGGCAAATTATTGGATTCATGTAGTACTTAATGATAGCTGTCATGAATTAAGTGCATTCGAAACAGTCGAGTACATCAATAATTCTCCGGATACCCTTAAATTTCTCTTTTTTCATCTGTGGCCAAATGGTTATTCTAATAATAATACTCCATTAGCCAGGGAGTTGTTTAGATTGAAAGGTAGACAAAGGCTTTTCAATAATGCAGAGTTGAAGGGATATATTGATTCATTGGACTTTGAGGTTGACAGCCAGCAAGTTCTATGGAATTTATTGCCTAACCAGCCAGATATTTGCCAGATTCTTTTAAATAAGCCTGTCTGTGCTGGTGATACGATACTAATTACCACACCTTTCCATATAAAAATTCCAGAAGGAGTGACTTCCAGATTAGGTCACATCGGGCAATCATATCAAATTTCCCAATGGTATCCCAAACCTGCGGTTTACGACAGGTCAGGCTGGCACCAGATGTCCTATCTGGATCAGGGAGAGTTCTATTCTGAATTTGGCAATTTTGATGTAAGCATTACGTTACCTGCTAATTATATTGTGGGCGCTACAGGAGAACTTCAAAATCACCGGGAAGAGCAAATGCTTGAAAAACTTGCTGCCGATACTGCATGGAAAAGTTCATTAAACAATACCGGGAACAAGTTTCCTTCTTCATCAGTGCAAATGAAAACATTGCGATATACAGGAAATCATATACATGATTTCGCATGGTTTGCTGATAAAAGGTTCCATGTAATGAAAGGGAAAGTAAAGCTTCCTGACTCCGGAAGGGAAGTGACTACCTGGGTGATGTTTACCAATCAGCAGGCTGAGCTTTGGAAGAATGCTCTGGAATATGTGAATCATTCAATTAGTTCTTTTTCAAACTGGATTGGTGATTATCCTTATAATGAATTTACGGCAGTTCAAAGCTCCCTTAGCGCCGGTATCGGGATGGAATACCCTGGCTCAACAGTGATTGGTCTTGTTGATGACGCCTACTCCCTAGATGAAACTATTGCTCATGAAGTTTGCCATAGCTGGTTTTATGCCGCACTTGGATCTAATGAACGCCGGTACCCATATATGGATGAAGGTATTACAAGTGCTTACGAGGTACGATATATGGAACAAAGATATCCCAATAAGAAGCTTTGGGAAGTCTATTTGAAAAACAGGAAACTGGCAACCTTTTTTCATATAGAGAATATGCCTGTGAAGCAAATGCAGGAACTTGGATGGCTAATTCTAGCCAGAGAGAACCTTGAACAACCAATTAACCTGGCTGCAATGGATTACAGTTTTTCAAATTACAACATTATCATCTATAATAAAGTAGCCATGGGTTTCAATTATCTGAGGGCTTATCTTGGAGATTCCCTTTTTGATTCCACGATGCATGAATATTATCAAAAATGGAAATTCAAACATCCTCAACCCGATGATCTTCAACGTATATTTGAATCCCATACAAATAAAAACTTAACCTGGTTTTTTAGTGATTTCCTGGGTACGACCAAACGGATTGACTACAAAGTGGTTCGGTTTGAGAACCAGCAGTTGTTCGTAAAAAATATAGGTGAGTTGGCATCACCATTGGTCATCTCCGGCATGAATGGAGATTCAATCTGTTTTGAGAAGTGGGTAGATGGTTTTGAGGGTCAGCGAAGGATTAATATCCCGGAGGGGAATTATTCTGAAATAAAAATAGATCCCATGCATGTAATGCCTGAATTATACAGACTTAATAACAATATCCGAAAATCGGGTATCTGCCGTAAGGTTGATCCCATCCGTACTCAGTTCTATTTTACTATTGATGATCCTGACAAACGATCCTTAATGTATATCCCCGGTATTAACTGGACCAAAGAAGATGGTTTTATGATCGGTATGGCATTTTATAACGGTCTATTTATACCCAAACCTCTGGAGTATTTTACAATGCCTTTCTATTCATTCAAAAATCAGAGTCTGGCTGGATTTTTTAAAATTTCATTCAACATTACACCCTATGAAAATTTTATCAGGAAGGCAACAATAAATTTGGAGGGTACACAATTTGGGGCCCCGGGATATCAAAACTATTACAAAGCTAAAGCCGGATTAAATCTGTATTTCAGAAACATCAAAATGAATAATCCTATAAAACAGAAGGTGTATGTGAACTATATTGCAGCATCAGATCTTTATCAGATTGAACTTATGGAGAAGGCAAAAATGAAGTCTTATCTGCAGTTTGGATACTTCTTAGAAAAGACAGGTTTAAACAATCCTTTTAACCTGTCGGCTTCTTTTGAATCCGATAATTCATTTCAAAAAACATCCATGGAAGTCAATTATAAAATTAATTATCACGGAAATGGTAATGGCTTGGATATAAGGTTGTTTACAGGAAC
Source organism: uncultured Bacteroidales bacterium (assembly GCA_963781805.1). Classification (GTDB taxonomy): domain Bacteria; phylum Bacteroidota; class Bacteroidia; order Bacteroidales; family UBA10428; genus JAFGPL01. Next base: position 248,289 of record CAWAHF010000004.1, on the reverse strand, counting down.
AATGTTGAAAAATACTTCAAATACCCCCTTTTATGGCCTTTCTGCGAGCGGAAGGAGTGGTCGTGAGCAATATCTTTACCAGGGATTCTATCCTGATCGTTTTGAAGTGTTTCCAAAAACCTTCTGGTCCAGACAAATGACTTTATCTGAAGGGGGGTTGATATCACCTGTTAACGAAAGCAATGGATTTGATCGTTGGCTTATTTCAATATCTTTAGCAAGCAATCTGCCAGGGAAAGCCGGACGGATTCCGGTCAAACCTTTTGTTAACTTATTATTGAACGATCACAGTTCTGACGCAAGTCATAATTCGTCATTCTTCTGTGAAGCTGGTCTAAAGGCTGGCATATGGAACTTTTTCGAAGTCTATCTTCCTATATTGGTTTCAGGAAACATTGGATCAATCACCGGATCATTCAAAGACAGGATACGTTTTGTTTTTAAACTGGATTCATTTAATCCGGTTAAGTTGAACAGAAGAGTAGTAGATTGAAATCCTGTATATGCTGCCAACACTTATACATTACAATTAAATTTTCAGAGATCATTAAGACCGATAAATGGCTTAAATTTATTTCAAACCTTCGAAAGGCGCAGTAAATCAAATGAATTTGAAAAATCAGCCAGAATACTTAGGATGGGTTAACCATGAATGTGTGAATCATGTAACTCATTTGTATAATTGTGTAACAAGTTCAGATGTGCAATCATCTACCTTTAATCTTTTAACTGTATAACTAAATTTTAATAATTCAAAAAATGAAAAAGACTATTTTTATTGTATGCTTAATGATTTTCTCCCTGAGTGCATCAACAGCATTTGCGATTAAATCTGATACGAAACGTGCATCTGATTATCCCGCTGTTCCGGACAAAACGGAAAATAAATTATCTGACGAAGAGATAAGTCGCTTGACTAAGCGCGTGGAAGAAATTCGGGACCTGGATAAAAAAGACCTGACAAGTAAAGAAAAACGTGAACTGAGAAATGAGCTTAAGGTGATGAAAGAAAATTTGCGCAGAAGCGGCGGATATGTTTATATTGGAACAGGAACACTAATTCTTATTATTATCCTGATTATCCTTTTGGTTTGATCAATGATTTCATTAATACCTTAGATAAATTTTATTGTCAATACGTTGGCCAAAAATTTATCGCAAATAATGCAGGATTCAATGTCGTTTAATTAGAGGATTTCATTTTTTTGACTTTACATGTAGATGAATTTTTTTGTTCCAACTATTAGTGTCAAAAATACAAAGTCACTAAAGCAGGTGTTAAGAAATCTTTTAATAAAACGACATTCATGTAAGAGTGTGGGTTCATATTGTGCTCTGACATCTATATCAGTAATTCATAATCATTCCGTAAAATTTAAAACATACTACTCAATTCGTTATTTTATTCATTTAAAAACAAAATTATGAGCTCAGGAAAATTATTTATAGGTGCGCTGATTGGTGTTACCGCCGGTGCATTGTTAGGAGTATTATTTGCTCCTGATAAAGGTTCGGAAACGCGCAAAATGATTTCGAAGAAAGGCCAGGACCTGGCAGATGAATTGAAAGAAAAATTTAGTGAGTTTCTTGACAACATCAATGAAAAATTTGAAGAGGTAAAAGAAGATGTATCCGACTTTACCGATAAAGACAAGGCCAAATCTGAACAAACCAAAAAGGATGCCAAAACAGCAACAAGTTAAAATGTACTCAAGATTATTTTAATAACATTAACAATCTAATGTATGAATTTGGAAACAGAACAGTTAAATATTACCATACCTCTCCCTCATAGTCAGAATATGTCGGCTAATACTTCTTCACATACTTTTGATTTACCAGGATTAATTGAAAAGATGAAACAGAGTTATGCGTGGGCAATAGGAGAACTTGATACAATAATTCTTTTAAAAAGTCCCGTAAAGCAGATTGTACTCACTGCATTGCATGAAGGAACAGAAATTGTATCTTTTCAATCAAATGATTCTATTATCTTTCAAATAATTGAAGGGAAATTAGTGTTTCATACACGTAAAAAAACAATGATTCTGAATAAAGGTCAGTTACTGACGCTTGAGGATAAGATAGAGTATAATCTTATAGCTAAGGAAGAAACCATGTTCCTTTTAACTATTGCTAACAGCGGTTTACAAATGGCAAAAAACTAAATACCAAAAAGTTTAACCGTGTTACTAAAACTGAAGAGATGGAAGATAACGCAAAGCTGATCGAAGAGTTGCTGGAAAGAGCTACCGAATATGGCAAATCAAGCTATGAATTAATAAAACTTAAGACGCTCGATAAGACATCAGATATAGTTTCCTCATTCATACCACATTCTGTTGTTTTTATCTTATTTGCCTCATTCCTGCTTTTTTTCAATTTGGGATTGGCTTTTTGGTTAGGCATAATCCTGGGTCAAATCTTTTTCGGATTCTTTGTGGTGGCTGCTTTCTATGGAATTGTAGCGATTGTTATACATTTTTTTATGCACAATTGGCTTAAAAAGATTATCTGCAATTATATCATTAAACTGGCGCTTAAATAAAATCACATGGAAAACATTACTTCCACAGCAGCTCTTAAAAATGCAATTCAATTACTGGAAATTGAACAAGCTGCCAACGGACAACTCCTGAAACAGCAATTCCACATTACCTATGAGAGTTTAACACCTGTTAACCTTCTCAAGAGTTCTTTGCATGATATTGTTTCATCACCAATTATATTCGATAACATTTTAGGAACGGTCTTAACTCTGACTACCGGTTATATTTCGAAAAGAATAATTGTTGGTAAATCGGTCAACAGGTATAGAAAGCTCATAGGCTCTGTATTGCAGCTTGCAGTTACAAAATTAATTTCCAGGAATCCCGATGCTATCAGATCATTAGGCATGTCTGTCTTTCAACGTTTATTCCACAAAAGGAAACAAATACCTACATGAGCGGGAGGAATAAATGAATTCCAATTGCATTGAATATGTATCCTGAAGAATACCTTTAAAATAGGCGAAGCAATTTATTGAATCACCTTAAAATAATCATAATCCTCAAAAAATCAATTAATAATCGTGAGAATGGATAAAGCATTCAGACTTCCATTTTATGCAAAGGCATCACTTATTTTCATTGGCTTGATTGCTTTAATATTTGCATTATACATAGCTCAGGGCATAATCGTCCCTCTTATTATTGCGATTATTATTGCAACCGTACTTCACCCTGTTGTAAATTTTTTTGTGGGATTTAAAATAAACAGGGTAATAGCTATTGTAATTACTTTATTTCTTGCCCTTATTGTAATTGCCGCATTTGGTGCACTTCTGTTTTCTCAGTCAAGCCGGTTTACCGAATCATTACCAAAAATGATTGATAAATTTATTGATATTCTCAATAAAACCATAACCTGGGCTTCGGGTTATTTTGATATAAGCCCTCAAAAAATCGATACATGGATTACAAAAACCAAAGGTGATCTCCTCAATACCAGCAGTGCAGCCATCGGAAAAACACTTGTTAATGTTGGCAGTGGACTGGTGGTATTGTTTTTAATTCCTGTATATATTTTTATGATATTGTTTTATCAGCCGCTGCTAATTGAATTTTTCCGCAGGCTGTTTGGCGCAGACCACCGCAGTGAGGTGAATGAAATAATTACCCAGATAAAATCGTTGATTCAACGCTACCTCATCGGATTGCTAATAGAAGCGGCAATAATTGCTGCTTTATATTCTATTGGTCTGCTTATATTGGGAATAGAATATGCTATAATTCTGGGTATAATAGGTGCCCTGCTTAATCTTATTCCCTATCTTGGTTCAATGATTGCAGCATCCTTGCCAATGATGATTGCCGTAGTCACGAAAACATCACCCTGGTTTGCACTGTTAGTCATGGCCTTGTATATATTCATCCAATTCATTGACAACAACTTCATCGTTCCCAAAATAGTTGCCTCAAAAGTAAAAATCAATGCCCTCATTTCCATTATTGCAGTTATAGTATTTGCTGCCTTATGGGGCATTCCGGGTATGTTAATCGCAATTCCGCTTACGGCTATTGTTAAACTCATTTTCGACCATATTGAGCCCTTAAAACCCTGGGGGTTCTTATTTGGAGACACAATGCCCACATTTTTAAAAATAAAACCGATTCGACTGAAACGGACATTAAATAAGCCTGATTAACAGAGATTAAAATAGTAATCGCATCACCCTACCCTTGTTCATTGACCTTGCATATTAGGTAACCAACCTGAATATAACACGAGGAAAATGTGTGAATGATGTAACTTATTGTTAGGTGATGCCATTATTTTATCATTTTAACTCTATTCTTTAAAAATATACTTATTAAAATCCCTACAGTTATTATCGTTAATAAATTAATGGTAATTGTAGCGACTTCAAATCGATAACTCCTGTCAATTCCAAATTTGATAGAATAAAAAATAAATGAAAGAACAGTGAACAAAAATGAAAATATAAGTATCAGACGAATAGACTTCTCTAAGCGGTTTTTCATAGAAAAGATAAAGGCTAAAAACAAGAATGAAATACTCATTGTAATGTAGCCTAATTCTTCCATTGCAATAAATATCCCGTGTCCATTATATTGTGTAATTAAAGCAATTCCATCCGTCTCTCCTTTCATCATACTCATAGGAACCACAGAAAATTGAACAAAGTATGCAATCAATAAAACTATAGTAGAAATAAGAGCAAAAGCAACGCTTAAAAAACTAAATAATTTATTTTCAATCGGGGTAATAAAATGGTTTGAAACAATAAAAATTAAATACGCAAATAACTGAAAAATTGCTAAATACATCCAATAGTAATCTCTCGGGTAATATGAAAGAATATCGGAAAATGGATAACTCATGCAATCACCTGGACAGTATGGTCCCGCTGGTGGTATAGCCATCATGGCAAATCCCCATGTAATTATTGTCAATAGAGTTAAAGATAGTGATGAGTAGAATCCAAATTTTAATATCTTTTTTTCTGCATTCATAATCTTTCGAGTTTATTATTATTTAATCTTAACAATATCGTCCTCACAATTTGCCCTAACGGTCCGCTGGTATGTGTAGTTTGGCATTTCAAAGCTCATCAGTATCAGTTTACAACAAACATAAATAAAAGCACTGAACTATGCAAACCACTGACTGCCAAATTACTTATACCGGCTGTTAGGGCACGTATTATTATTTAATCATTATACACATGTATCGAGTTTATCATTATAATACCTGTCCCAAGATAGTTTAGATTTAGTTTTCGCCCAATTTTCCAGTCCCATTTTTTTAATCATACACAAATTATACACCTTTAAATTATGTGGAAATTTATCTGCTCCATGAGCTAATGGATGGAGTAAATCGCACGGAAAATCAGAGCATTCATTACAAAAATCAACGTTATGCTCCTTTACACAATCATAGATTTTGCAGTTGCCGCTAAATCCATAGTTTTTTAATATTTGACAATTCCCCTCAATTTCCCGACAGCCTTTACAAACTATTTTGTCAGGTTCTAATCCCATTTTTTTTGCGAGTCCAATTTTATACTTTTCATTTTTCAATGCCAGATAGAAATAACAATTGAAACAATCTCTGCCACATGGTGCTGTTAATTTTTTGTAATCCATTTTTTCTCCATTTAAATTAAACATTTATCTGTTTAGTGGAGAAAATCATTATCCTGTGACAACTTTATCAATTATTTTTTCCCAATAATTCTTTCTGGGTAATTCTTTATCAAATTTTTTAAATATATCAATCAATCCCGCTGCTTTTGATAGCTTGCTATATTCTTTGTCAAGTTCAACAGATTTAACATGTTTACTAATCCTGCATCTGCAATTTCCTTGGGGATTTATCAATACACAGTCCTTTTGCATAAAACTTTTAACTTTCTCTCTCGAACGAAATGCAATTTGCCTAACATTTTCCTCTTTTAAATCCATAATTTTTACTATCTCATAATCAGCCAGTTCTGCTATATCACGAAAAAGGAATATTAATCTGGCATCATTAGTCAAACAATGGCAAAACGCTGTCAAACAATAATCACATTGCTCTTTTACCCATTGCTTTTTGTCTTGTTCCTCTCCATTATAATCAATGCTTTCCAGATTAAAATGTGTATCTAAGTTCGTTGATTTTAAAGTCTGCTCATTTTCAGAGTATTTCAAAATTGTCCTTTTGGCAATTGTATAAATCCATGTAGATATATTTGATTCAAAGCGGAAATTATGAAGACTTTTTAAAATCTCATACCACACTTCTTGGGCAGCTTCTTTTGCCAATTCTTTATCCCAAATCATTCGATGAGATAATCTTGAAATCTTATCTCCGAATTGTCCAACAAGTTGTTCTTTATCTATTTTCGATTCTCTCATTTTATGTGATTGTGCAGTCTTTCAGTATGTGCCCTAACGTCAGTCTGTCTAAAAACCTAAAACTAAGCAGCAAGGCTTCCGACAGGTAACTGTTGGTTCATTTTAAGTCCTGTGCGGATATTTTTATTTTTTTTCCTGTCTTTAGCAACTGAAATAAATCTTCTCTCAACATTGCTTATTTCAGTCCATATTTTGACAAATAAAACAAGAAAACCTGCTTGAAGGCTATCCAGGAATACTTTTAGCTTTTCAATACCAAAGATGTTCATGATGCGCTTAAGGTTATAGGCAACCATCATGAACCCAACATCAGCGCTGGCCCGGTGGATGTATTTTTTGGTCAATATATACGAAAAGCCCCATTGGCGCTTTATCGTGCCATAAGGATGTTCTACTATTGCCTGCCGTTTCTTATAGGTTTCTTTATTTCTTTCTATTCTAACACGGTTATTTTCAATTGCTTGCGCATGTTGTCGCCGTTGTATTATCTTCCCGTTTTTTGTAGATGCAGTACACTTTGCACGCACAGCGCAATTTTTGCACGCTGAAGTCTTGTATTGTTGGAACCTGCTACCACTTTCGGAAGTGTGCCATGTTCCGTTGGTGCTTAATATATGGCCTTGCGGACAGGTGAAGGTGTTGTCTTTCTCGTTATAAATAAATTTATCCGAATTATACTCCGGGCTGGGTGCCTGTGAAGAACTTGGGGTAGCCGGGATCGCTACCATTACCTTTATGCCAAGCCTTTCGGCTGTTTCAAACTCTGTTCCCGTATGATAGCCTTTGTCATACAAGGCTGTAAAAGTATTGGTTTTCAATATGCTTTTGGCCCTCTGAAGCATGTTGCCCATGGCCTTGCTATCGTTGTTGTTGGTAACTTTATAGTCGATAGGAATGTTGTGTTTAGAATCTACCGTTGTTTGAACATTGTAGGCCACTTCTGTTATATTATTGCGTATGATCATCTGCCTGCTTTCCGGGTCGCTGGTGGATATTTGCGGCCCGCCGGATTGTTGGAGTTTTGCTTCCAGTTTCTTGTATGTTGACTTGCGGATTTCCTGCTTTTTTATCTCTTTTTTTATCTCCTTTTTATTGTCTCCATCGCTTTCGGCAAGTGCACGTTTATATTCTTCCAATTTTTCTTCAATGTATTTCAGGTGCCTGTTGATCTTCTTCTGGTTGAAATTGTTCTTCTTACTGTTTTGGGCACGCAATTTTGTACTGTCGCCTGCTATCAGTTCCCCGCCTATAAGGCCAAAGTATCTGGCCAAGCTTACAGTGACCCTGAATACTTTTTTTATCCCCCGGGCATTGTCACGCCTGAAGTTCGCAATGGTATTATGGTCAGGCGTTAACATGTTTAGCAGCCACATTAGCTCAATATTCCTTCCACATTCCCTTTCCAATGCCCTTGATGAACGTATCCTGTTCATATACCCATAAATATAAAGTTTTAATAAAATGGCAGGATGATATGCAGGACGACCGTTTTCTTCGAAGTCGACTTTAAAACCATACTCCTCCAGGTTGAGGCTGTCTACAAAAACATCTATTGTCCTAGAAAGATTATCAGAAGAAATGGCCTGGTCTAAGGTGATTGGAAATAATGTGGTTTGGTACCTGTTTTGTCCTTGTATGTATTTCATATCTGTAAGATACAAATACGAGTTTAAAGAGCCAAAAATCCGCTAGGCTCTTTATTAACAATATGTATGAAGTTTTTAGACAGTCTGACGGTTTGCGGTATGAAACGTTGGGTTTGCGGGACGCGATCCTATCCGCCGAGACAGATGCTGGTGCGGGCTACAATGCCCGAATTTACTACAAAACCCAAATTTTTTATAAGGCGTGTTGGGCACTGGCTTTTATTTACAAATCTATTCATTAATTGGTTTAAAATAGAAATCCTCAATCTTAAATGGTTTATATTTTAAACTATCATTGAAAAACATAAAATTAAATGAGTAATAATCATCTAGTTTTATTGTGTCCTGATTGTTTACAATTAACATTTCTTTAATTATGTATATTGTATCTTTCCTATATTTAACTGCCGGTTTTATAAAAAATGTATCCGTTTGATTTAGCAGATAACTTGCAATGAAATTTACTGAGTCAAATGAAATCATTTCTGTTTTATTACCTTCAATAGATTTATCGATCAATTTATAGAATCCATCCGTGCCTCCTGAATATAAAGGTAAAAGTGCTTTATCATATTGGATATTAATAATAATACTAGAACTACAGCTATTAATTATCGATGACTCTAATAGTTTACAACTTGTTATTGTCAATAATGTGATTATAAACATTAAGTTTCTTTGTATATGTCCATAAAATTTAAATCTCATATTTCTAAATTAGTTGCTCGTTCGTTAAAGCTTGTGCCACCGGGTAGCTTACGCCCCCTAAGAACCGTACGTGCGACTTTCACCGCATACGGCTCAAGCACTTTTAAGGCCAACCTTGTTAGGGTAGACCCGGCTATTGTTTTTACCTCTGCAAACAAAAGTAGTGATTTGTTTGCTATTCAAAGCTAAACGTTTCCTTAAGGATACCCTTTTCTCAAAATATGAATCAAATTCAGACAGGTAAGGATTGGCCTTCTGAGCGATTTTAACATGATATCGAATAGGTACCATACCGATTTTATATAAGCGGTAGGAATATATACCTTTATAAGATACACGTTTATCGGAAAAATGATTGCCCAAAAAGTACCTTTTGAACACCCACCTGTGGCCTTTGTCACCATGCTGGCGGGTAGCCCATTTCCAGGTTTGTCCGAAGATGAATACCTCCAGTTTTCTGAAGGTATTCTTTGAGCAAATACCCTTGTGATAGTTTGACCATCCCCGGATAACCGGGTTTAGTTTTCGTATAAGGGCATGAGCAGGCAGTCCATGGCTCTCGCGTATGATGAGTTTTATCTTATCTTTGAAAGCCTGTACAGATTTCCGTGATGGTTTTATCAGCAGTTTACCCTTGTACTTACGGATATGCTGTGATAAGAAGTCAAAACCCTGGTCAATATTGGTTATTTTGGATTTCTCATCAGAGAGCCTAAGCCCCCGTTCTTTGAGGAATTCCTTAACAAGTGGTATGATTTGATTAGTAATTACCTCTTTATCCTTAGCGGTAATAATAAAATCATCGGCATACCTTACAAAATTGACTTTCTGGTTTTTCCACCTTGGAAACTGTTTGTTTATGGTGGTTTCCAATCCGTCAAGCACCATATTCATGATGATTGGGGATATGATACCGCCTTGTGGAGTACCTTTAAGGGAGGGGAATAACCTACCTTTCTGGATATATCCTGCTTTGAGCCATTTATCAAGAATGGATTTGTTGACCGGGATATGGTTTAATATCCACTGATGGTCAATTTCATCAAAGCAGGCCTTGATGTCGGCTTCATACACCCATTGTGCGCAATTTTTACGGCACAGGATAAGAAAGCATTGTGCAATGGCATCGGCACACGAACGTTTTTCCCTAAACCCATAAGAATTTAGGTCGGCCATTGTTTCGGCCAGAGGGACAAGAGAAATCATGTGCAGGGCTTGCATAGCCCTGTCATCGATGCACGGGATGCTTAAGGGGCGTTTTTTGCCATTCTTCTTAGGGATATATATCCTACGTAAAGGTTTAGGGGTGTATCCCCTGTTCTTAAGGTTTTCAGCTGCGACGAGTTTATCATACCCGTCTATCCAGATTTTATGGTCAACACCGGGGGTTTTGCCTCCCTTGTTGTTGGCCACCCGGAATACAGCCAATAGTTTAGCATAAAAGGATTTGGTAATGAGAAACATCAGGGCTTTAGCTTTGCCCCAGCGTTTCTCTTTAACAGCCTTGGCAATACGTCTTTGCAGCCTGTTCACCCGTTGAATAACCTTTCGCCATATAATGAGGTTCCAGTTATCGGTTTGGTGTGCCAGTGCACACGATGAATTTTCATTCTCGTTCATTTGCTTTCCAGCATTTACAGGTTCTAAAAAGTATCATGCCATAAAGTACCAGACAGAGGTGGGCTGGTTTTCACCTGTGGCGATGTTGTGGCCACTATCCCTGGCATTACATCAGGGCATTCGCTTTGTCTGTCCTCTCTGTACGGTGTTTCCCCATGCCTTGCGGTTAGGGTTTTTGATCCCGCTGTTACAGGAAAAGAGAGCACCGTGCTTCCATGTTCCATGTAAATAACAAAAGATACAGGTTTAGGCCTATCCTGTCCACCGGCTGGGCAACATCCCCGTAAACGCAACGTTGACCACGTTTAACCTGCCAGCTTACCATTTTGGTACAAGGCGTGTCATCCTCTTTTTCGCCCTTACGCCATCTCGATGGTTTCGGAATATTTACCTGAGTTGGCCATGCCTGCTCACCCCAGCCCTAAATCGGTTTTTGAGGCCCCGAAGACTATCCGCTTCACAGCTTATAGCCCCGCCATAGGGTATACAACCCGGCGTTTGGTACTCGTTTCCCGGAGCTTCAACCGGTAATAGCTGCACTATACACCAGTTGTCCGGTAAGGGTACTGTTGAGGGAACAACAGGTTTTATCAAAGAACAATCCTTTGTAAAACAATTATTTACACGACTTCAAGTCGCAACAACGGATGGCGGTATGAAACGTTGGGGATTTCGGAGCTACTTCACTATCAAGGTACGACATACTTTGATGCGAGAACCGTGGCTCGAATAACCACTTAACCCCCAATGTTTTATGACCGCGTGTTAGCCATAGTTTTTTAATATTTTTCCTTTTCATTAATCTTTAAATCAGTCAAGTTTAAAAGAAACTCACAACATTTAGCATAGTCAGAACCTCGTGGAGTCCATCTATCTACTATGTGATATTTTTCTGCTTTAATTCCTTCAAGAATCCACTGTGACCCATCATTCCCGGGAATCTCGTCAAATCTTGTTGGCATATCCCAGAAATCAATCTTTGATATCATTCTCTGGAATTCCTTCCATTCGTTTTCTGATAGTATCTTTTGTTTATCAACTATTATTTTTCCTGGTTCATATCCACCTGCGCCATCACACTCTTTCCATGTTAAAAGAATCTGTCCTTTTTTATTATCTATTCGAACAGCAATTGGATGGTGAAATGTTCTTAACCATGTAAATCTGTATGAGTTATCTATTGAATAATCTTTGTGAAGAATTGGTTCATTCATGGCTCTTAATTGACTAGAATACCAATTATTCACGAATAAAGCTAAGTCTAGTTCTTGCATTATATTTATCGAATAATTCACACTCCAATCATCGGTTAAACTACTTAAAGATTTTATCGGGAAATATAGGTCAGAGTGAACTTTGTAAGTTTTGTATTCGTTTGATTTTTCAGAATCCCCTAAATAATTTGCAATCTGTATCAAAGGATAACTTAACAGTTCTCTCTTTGTACTATCTAAGATAAAAGCTTGCTCCAATCTGTTAAAAGACTTAGATGCCAATTCTTTCAAGGTCGCATTATTTGAGTCTTTTTTAAACTCGTCAATAAATATGAAATAGTAAGTCTGTCCTAACAAGAAGTTTGCTTCAACATTGTCCTTATCAAGTTTTAAGGCTTTCTCTAATGGAGCAATCTTATTAGAATCGGAAGGAAATGTTCTGCCAAATTTATACTTAGCTTCCAATACCAGAGGTGTAGGATTAGATTTATCACTTTCAACCAAGTTTTGAAAGAAGGTATTAATGGAATCAGTGTAATTTATTGTAGTATCAATATCAGACTTTTCACGACCACTAAAAAACAATAGCTCTGGTGAATCATCTGTTTGATACCGATATGATTCCATTAAATAATCAATAGCAGATTCATTGTATTTATCCAGTTTAAAAATCTGATTACAAATTAGTCTTACTGAATCAAGTTCCAAAATTGGTGTATATCTCAGCTTTAATTCAAGTTGTTCGATTGTCTGAGTAAATCCAGTTAAGCTTATTAATAATCCTAATATTATCAGTTTGTATTTCATATTTTCTTGGTTTGCAGGTCGCTTCTTAAAATTATGGCTAAACGTTTGCATGTATGTTGCGTTGCCGGCATTTTCCGTGCCGCCTGCCTGTCCGGTTGCACAAAGTTATCAAGTTGCACAAACCTTTGCGAACCCACTGGCCGGCAATGAAATATACATAGTGTTAGCGGTTGTGACATGTTCATATTTCATATCTAATCCCAATTCTAAAGTTTAAATAATCAGGAATGAAATCACCTATAAAGTCAGAATTTTTCCGGTCGCTTGGTTTTAATGCAGGATGTTCAAATTTTGTTGAATTCAACCTTAAACTGTAAATCCCAAAAGGAACGTTAAAATCAAGGGACAATTTTTTATTAATGTTTAATATAATCCCCGGGTTGCACGTTAATAAAATACCTGTATTTTGACATGTCACTGGAAAAGTCCTTGAGGTAATAGGGCTATATTTTGAATAATCATAATATAATTGGGATGAAAGTGATATTTGAGGATTAATAAATTTCTCCCGAAAAAAATAATGGTTTATCTGGTATCTTATCCGTGATTCAATCGCTGTAGGGCGTCCCCCGTCATAAATATATGAGCCGGTCGGGTATGATATTATGTATTTCTCGTTATCATGGCTGATTTTAATAGGCATTAATTCCAATTCTTGGCTAAAGAATTTTCCCCTGTCAATCTCTATTGCAATTGAACAGTCCCCAAAATCATATTTCTCTTTCTTTATGGAAATCTGAGGTGAAACCGATGAAGATCCATCAAAAGATGGCTTATCTGAAAATCGATAAAATCCATTTAAATAAAGTTTTATATGTTTAATTCCTGATTTAGGTTTATCCTGTCCGAATAAGGATATAAAGCTGGAAAGCATTATTGCACAAAAGAAAATATTCAATCGTTTTATCATGTTTTTGAAATTTATTAGTTTGTTGTTGGTCTTTGGCATAACCGCTTAACGTTTTGGCATATGGTGCGTTGCCGCCCTTCAACGGCTGTCAGTGTCGCGACAGGCGCGTGCGAGCGAAGTGAGCTGCGAATCTCAGTTCATGAGCGCTCAAACCCCCGCATACCAACGAAAAGGCAATGAACTATATGCCGTGTTGTGCGGCGTAAATTATTAATTTTCAATTCTTAATACTTTTTCATTGAATTTTTTTATTATCCAAAATTGATAAATATTGTATCCAAGAAAAATCAAAAATATAAAATGAATCCAAATATCGAAGTTTAGATAATATAGTGATAGTAAAGTATCTATTCCATATAGCCCTATTCCAAAATATAGACCAATAGAATGATTATTTCTGAGTAATAGACCAAAACTTAAAAATATAATAGATAAAACAATACCCAAAAAATAATTATAAAAGTTAAATTTAATATAAACAAATTCTAGTATACCAGAACTTATAGCTTTCGGAAAAGTGGAATGGAAATAAAAATATGAATTTGTAAATATAATAAGTCCTGCAATGATATATAATATTATGCTTCCGGTATTTTTAGATTCAATTGCTTCTTTAAATCTTTTATTTTTATTGAAATATTCATTTTTGATTTTTTTCTCTTGATCTTTATTTAAGTTGAATTTGTTACATTGATAAATAAAATCAGGTTTTTTATTTGTTATAAGGCAAAAAATTCCATTTTTTAAATCATAGCTTTTGTTTGTACATCGTTTACAAAAATAAAGCCTCTCATAATGGTTTAATTCTATCGGATTGTTATTTTTCAATGAATCTATGATCAAATCTGATTCTTCCTTAGAATTAAATAACATATTCTTATTTGATAATAATAATATATTTCTTAAATACAATCTAATAAAATATTTCTCATCTTGTAAAACATAATTTTTTAATGTTTTTTCTATCAATCTTGTTTCTAATAATTTGATGAGTCGTAAAATGAATATTAAACTACATAGATAGCCTATTATATGTATTTTTATACCCCATATAAAGAATACAGCAATAAGAATAAAGTTAAGAAAATGAATAAATCTTATATTATATGGCTTAGGCACTACAGAAAAAAAAATAATTATAGGAATTGCAACAAGATATTCATAATCTGAATATACAATAGAAATTGTTGTGGTCAAAATGAAAATTAAGTATTTGAGTAATCCCAAAAATCTTAAAATCAATAATTTATTTTTTGATAAATAGTTTTCTACATCTGAGTTTCTAACCTGGGGATTAATAGTGATGCATAATTCATTATTTTGATATTTTTCAATGATATCTTCTAGTCTATTAGAATTTAGACTATTTATATCCTTTAATGCTATTTTCTCAATCAGCTCATTTCTAAACTCTTGTTTTATTTTCAGATTTGGGATTATCATATTTCTAGAATGATATTATTTATGCCGCACAACGTTTTCGCATATGGCCATGTGGCAGGGTTCGTTGCATTTCATTATCACTATACAGTAATGATAGAGCGGAATACAAAGATTCGACTACCTGTATCGCCTGCCATTGGCTATATGCGGTGTTGGCAACCGTAATTATTATTTTATAAATACATTAATCCTTGTCCCAAAATTAATTGAATGTGTTTTTTGATTTTCTGTAGCTAATCCTTCGATCGAAGGCTTATTTTTATAATACAAATAATTATAGTTGAGTAATAAATCTAAACTTATCGATTCCCTTATGAAAAAAGCAAGTCCCATTACAAATTTACCTGAATAAAAAAAATCCTTATAATTAATAGGAGTTTTTATAACATTTAAATTTTCATCAATTCCTATATGATCATTCTCACTCCTTCTAATACCTCCTTGTAATCCACAACCAACATAAGGTTTTATTTTATTTAATCCAAAATACTTATTACATCCTAAATTGATCGCCAAAGTTGTCGATTTATTTTTAACATTTTCATCCAATACATCATATGAAGATTCATAATATGAGATACTCGGTAATAAATCAAATTCAAAATTATCCACAATAAAATAGCTGAATTTGGGTCCGAATGATAAGTTGTACGAATTCGAATTATTGGAAAAATTACTATTCCTTAAAGATATATTACCTGAAATGTCTCCTCCAATTGTAATTGTCCCTTTTTCGATTTGAGAATGTCAAGGGAATATGGATATAAAAATTAATCCGAAAAATAATGATATTTTTTTCATTTGATTTTAGTTTTGTTAAAATATTATGGTTGCCAACGTTTGGCATATGGCGCGTGCCGCCTTTGGTTTCAGGGTGCTGTACAGGATAATTAGAAGTACAAACTCGTGCATTCAGTACAAAGTATCCAGAAGCGAGGCGGGATGCGATATATGCCGTGTTAGGCTTCGTTATTATTATTCAATCAATTGGTTTTCAATTCTAAATGTTTTATCTTTTATCCATAACTAACCATTTTCCTATTTTAATTGTATAGTGATAGATGTATAATCTCTTAAAACTACAAATCGGAAGTCACAGTCATAGAACCCTTTCTTTAATTGCTCAGAATATAATGAACTATAATTATATATAATTTCTCTTTTAGCTTTAAGAATTGAGAAATCCTCAATTTTCGGTTTATTCCAATCATTATTAAAGTTCGAATAGTAAAAAATTCACTTTCAAAGAAGGTGGATTGTGAAATTTGAATAAAAAAGGAAGCAGATTATCTGCTTCCTTTTAGCATTAATTTAATATCTTACCACCACTTCCTTCATCAACTCATTACCCGATGTAACAATAAATATATATAATCCTTTTGGGTTAGGCGACAGGTCAACCTGGAAATTATCCGATGAAAATTCTTTTTCAAGGACAAGCTGGCCGGTTTGGTTGAAGATTTTGACAATTCCGGGAATCGGGTATTCTATTATTACATTTACCATACCTCCTGAAGGATTAGGATAGACATGAATTTTGTTTTCAGCTTTGTCTTTTGATATTTCAATTTCATTCTCTGTACTTACTTCCAAATCATGCCCGGCAGACTTTAACGTACCGGATAAATTTTTAAGCTGGTGCACCCTGCTATCTGTTCCAATATAATAGAGTAAATCAGATGTACCTGTTATTTTATAGGTGGCCGGAGTCTGGCAACTAGTGGTCAGTGCCTTTGATACAAATGCGCTCCCATTCCAATATATTGAATAAATTAAATTATCATTTTTACCCACATAAAATATTGCGGTTTTGGATTGATCGAAATACAACCCACTTCCTATTTTTGCAGAAGGAAGATTCGGGAACCACATACTTGTCCAACCTGTCTGGTACGGATAAGTTGCCGCTATTACACCATCTTTTCGAATATACCATACTCTTTGATTAGTTTGGCTGTACCATTCAATCGCAATGTCACTTGATGTTGATGCATATGTTCCGGCTGTCCAATCATAAGTCCAATTGCTACCGTTCCAGTATATCCTGCAAATTTTATCCCCACTGCCCACATAAAATACCTCATCATTACCATTGTTTGGGTGGTAGAGAATACTGCTTCCCGATAATGCTTTCTGGAAAGTTGGATCCGGAAACCATGCATTTGTCCATGAAGAACCTGAAGGATAAGTACAGGCAACTATTCCATCTTTCCTGATAAACCATATTCTCTTTGATGTTGTGCTATGCCATTCAATAGCAAGGTCACTGTTAGAAGCCACATAATTTCCTGCTGTCCATTGATAATACATTTGTGAGCCGTTCCAGTATATTCTGCAAATTACATTATCACTATTATATGTACTTATATAATAAGATTCTACATTACCATTGTTATAGTTGAAAGCCATTCCTGATCCTGTAATAGCTTTCGGATAATCAGGGAACCACATGTTTGACCAGGTATTATGATATGGGAAATTGGCAGCAACTATACCATCTGGCCTGTAATACCAGATTCTTTTATTGTTTTCATCAATATATTCCAGAGCCAAATCGCTGTTGGATGCAACAGGACCAGGAGTAACAATACAATTCCAATTTTTTGTATTGGATGGAATCAGTTTTAAAACATGAGTGTCAAAAGGGCCAAAATCAATGGTTACTTTACTACTATATGCAGGAATAGTATATGAATTTACTGAAGAACCATTAAAAGGAGTTCTTATTACTTTATATGTATATGAATTAACATCTTCTGCGTAGCTTCTGAATAATACATTAACACCACTAATTGGTAAAAACTTGCAAAAATCAAGAGAAATACTTTTTAAGCTATAAGGATTTGGATTGGAAATGATCATTATAATATCGCTTCCGTTTGTCCTTAGCGTATATCTTAATCCATGAAACTCATTTCTAAAGGGAACATTACTTGGTGGTGTATAATTTGATGCCCAACCATTGACATTGAATAAATCTCTGCTGTTTTGATATGTTAATGTACTTGGAATATAGCTGCTTGCAGCCGGCAAAATTCCTAATTCATCAACTTCTGTTGTTTTTGTATAAATAATCGAATTCTGATTATCGGACAGCAGATTGTTATTTACCAGATATCTTAATTCTTTTACAAGATGTTGCAGGAATTTCTCATAATAAAGAGGCATATATTTATCCTGAAACCTGTCTGCAGCTGTACCTCCAAGATATGCACTTCGGGTCACATCTTCACCCTTTGTGGAAAACATCGAACCTAATGACCAAAACCAAATTCCTTTTGCTCCATGAATTATTGAGGTATATGCCTGAAACCAGATCTGATTAAAATTCTGAATTAAGGGATTTGAGCATGTTATGTATTTATAGTTTATAGTATCAGTGTTGTATCCGAAGCTTAAATAATGTGATACATCGATTTCTGCATGTATTTCATTGTAATATTTTTTTTCATATTCCATGGAAATATATTTACCGAGGTAGCTTTTGTCATCGCTAAAATAACTCATGAAATTTCTGTGATAATATGATGCTTCCAGTTGAACATCCCCACGATTGGCAATTTTAAAATAATCCGAAATCTTATAAATCATTGGTTTCGCATTATCATCAATATAACTACCATGTCTAACCTGTCCATTAACAAGCTTATGCTGGGATAATTTTATACTTTTAAAATGTGCAAATGCTGAGTTGACATTTGAAGGCGGAACAGCAGCACTAATCCATTCACCCGATGTTCCGTTAGGTTCAGTAGTGGGTCTTAAATTTACCGGACAAAAATAATGAGGTCCATCACTTTCACCTGCTACACAGCTTCCCCAAACAATATCTTTGTATGGTGATACATTATAAACATCGTAAAATGCGTCATCATTATTCATAAAATAGGTGTCATTATTATCTAATAAATAATCATTGGTTCCTGTATGCGGGACAGTCTTTGATGCTTTAAACCATTGATCATTATACATTAATAGTTTTGGGCCTGTACTTGTAAGAGAATTACCTACAAGAGAAATATAGTCTTTTAACATTTGTTTTGATTTCCACAACCAGGGTTCATAACTTCTTATTGCAGTAAATCCATCTTCGCCCAAAAGACCATAAACACTAGAATAGTTTGAGCCTATGTATCTATCTTTTACAATAGCACCACTTTGTATGGTGTAGTTATAATCTCCTCCGCAGATACCTATTTTAAAGGTATTCGTTGTCTGAGAAAACAATCCTATATTAAATAGGATAAAAGAAGCTGTTATCAATACTTTTTTCATAGATTAATTTTTTAAATGGTTAATAAAAGTTATTGTTGTGAAAAAAAATATTTAAATCATATTATTAATTTCCGCAATTTACTTTTCTCCTAGTATGATATTTTTTTATTATATGATTATATCACAGTTCAGTTGGTTGTGAGTCATAATGAAGCCTAACGTTTTACAATATGAAACGGTTGGGTTTTCGGGCTGCGTTCTTGTCCACCGACAAGAATGCTGAAGCGAGAGACTAACTCTCGCAAACCACTGAACCCCAACTGTTTTATATTGTGTGTTGTACAGCGTAATTTCTATTTTCTATTTAAAATCTAATAACCAAATAATTATCCAACAGATAAGTGCTATCACACCGTATCCGTTCTGGGAAGTACATGTTTGATACTTCAAAAATAATCTTATAAGATGGATTTATTTTCCAGCCATATGTTAGGGAGCAATTCTTCCAGACGATTTGCTTTATGATCTGGAATACGGGTAAGAACATCGGTGAGCCAGGTTAAAGGATTAACACCATTCTTTTTACATGTGCCTAAAAAGGAATACATTATGGCTGCTCTTTTAGCCCCTTCGTGTGACCCGGCAAAAAGATAATTTTTTCGTCCCAGCGCTACCGGTCTGATGCTGTTTTCTACCAGGTTATTATCAATTTCATACCTGCCGTCATCAAGATACCTGATCAACCGGTTCCACAATCCTAATGTATAAGATAGGGCTTCACCCATTGAACTCTTAGGCAACACTTCAATGCTTCTTTTTTTCATCCAGGCTTCCAACTCGTTTAACACTGCCAATGATTTTTCAATGCGTAAGGACTCTCGCTTATCAAAGTTAAATTTCAGTTCCCTGGCCTGGCGCTCCACATCATATAACTTCTGCATCTGTGAGAGAACATAATCGGCCCCTTCCGGATCATTTTTAAGCGCCTCGTCAAACTTTCTTCGTGCATGGGCCATACAGGCAAGCAATACTATATCTTTTTGCTTATCAAAAACATCATATGCTGAATAACCATCACTTTGTATTGCCCCTTTATAATCTTTAAGAAATGCCATTGGGCCATCTCTGCCCCGGCCTTTCTGATAGTCAAAAAATACCAGCTTGTCAAGCGGTGAGTAATAAACCCAATGATAACCTTTATGTGTAGAACCCGGTTTATCTTTGGTAAGTACTTTTATTGGCGTTTCATCTACCATCAGGTAGTCTGCACTGGTTATTTTCTCCCTGAGTTTGTCATAAAGCGGTTCGATAAGGTCACAAGTTGCAGTGAACCATCCATTGATGGTTGATTCTGCTATTTCTATACCTTCACGCTTTAACATTTGTGCCTGGCGATAAAATGGAAGATGATCAACAAACTTATTTATGGTAAGATGTGCTAACAGACCGGGACCTGCATTGCCTTTAGGTATAGGCAGCGAAGGAAGTTCTCCGATTACAATTCCCCCATCTGCCGGTAATACATATTTATAACGGATATATTTTTTTACATAAAGTTTACCAGGTCTGTATTCCAATATTTCAGTACTCTCTTCCCCGATCTTTTTTGCCTCACTCAAGTCGCCTTCAGGCATAATAACGTGTTCCTCCCGGGGCAGATGAGCTGGAATGGGAGCCCTGAAATGATTGATTTTTGATTCTTTCTGTGGCTTCTGACGGGTATAAGTAACTTGTTCTGTCTCAATTTGTTTCTGCTCAACAGTTTCGCTTTCTAAGCCAAGGGCTAACTGGCCATCATTAACAGGTATGTACCGCTCGCTCTTGCTGCCGAATATCATTCGTTTAAGCTTGTCCAGTTCCTGCTTGTAATACAGAAGTTCTGACTGAAGAATGGTGATTTTCCCAGAAAGATTTTTATTTTCTTCTACCAATATTTCAAAGTCTTTTTCCTGGTATTTGGACTGCCCGTTTTGCATGTCACAAAGATGTCAAAATATTGCCTGTAACCCTAATATTTTCAATGGTTTTTATCAAGATTATTTTCACTGATTGTTGATAAAAAACCGCTTGCGCATAGTAACTTTTTCAATGGAAATACCTTCTATCATCATAACCAATGTCGGCCAGCTTAACTGGCAGGAATTTGTTTTTCCGTCCATCAGGGGCAGTTCAAGTGTGCCGGATTCCAGACGCTTATAATACAAAACAAAACCACCATGTTCCCAGTGTAACAGTTTTATCTTGTTGCGCCGCCGGTTAATAAAAATAAACACTTCTCCGGAAGTAGGGTTATATCCCATGTATATTTGTATCAGTCCGCATAAACTGTCAAAGCTTTTGCGCATGTCGGTAACGCCGGAATATAGATAATACCTTAATGAAGAGGTTAATGAAAACATACCATCAAACCAGGTTAACCAGCATCCGGAGCATTTGTCCGCTTGCAGAGCCGGTCAGTCTTAAACATACCCCGTTGGGATATTGCACCTCGATGGCAGGGTCAGTAAATTTTATCTGTCCCCTGACTTTTATCGGGACAAATCCTGATATATCTTCCTTATTTTCTTTGTATTTTTTTAACCAATAATAGAAAAGCGATGGAGCAATTCCATTTTGCTGACAAAACATCTTTTTATTTAAACCACTTTGATGGCATTGTTCGATTTTTGAAAACATCTCTTCCTTTCTTGCTTGTCTTTCAACCTGTGTCATAATTTTGTGTTTGTCGCAAAGCTAATTCACTGAGCTGTATCATGCAAGATGTACTTTACAGAAGGCTTACATCACACCAACATAAAAAATTCGTAATCCAGTCCTACGAGTTTCAGTGTCATATGCATAAACTTTTTCTCCTGTCGGAATACTTTTCTTAAATCTAAAATGATGATATCCAATAAAAATTTCAAGAAGTCCACCTAAAATTGCACTAATAAATCCAAAAATCAACCAACCCTTATGTCCCTTTTCAGGTTGTCTTAATTCGTTAATCTTTTTGTCTTTTAATTCTTGAACTTTCTCATTAGAAATGTTTTTTCCTCTGTCATTTAATATTTTCTGTGCTAAAATAAAATCAGTTTTGCTCCACTCATTAAAGTTTTCAAGTATTTCATAAAGTTCATCATCAGAAAAGTCAAACAAATAATGATCTTTGTCTACCAAGTCGATGTTTTCAGTTGCTATTTTACTCAATATGTTGTCAATTTTTTCAAAATCAGTCGATTTTAGTTTAATCGCAATTTTATCATCTAATTCAGTCCCTCCGGTAAATGTTATATCAACTGAGGGAGATATATTCTCAACGTAATATTCAATATTATTGGATTTTAGCAAATCTATCAGTTCGATTGCCTCTTCTTCCGTTTTGTATTTTTTATACGTAACTATCTCCATGTCTGTTTTTTATTATGCTGTACAACGTTCATAATATGAGGCGTAGGGCGCTTTAAAGCACCATTTTGTTAACCCTCGATATGGTTTAATTATTGCTAAAACTCTCAAATATAATAAAATCCGCCCTATGCCTTATATTTATTGTTGTGGGTTGTACTTATTCAATTTTATTCCAGTCATAATTATTTATAATTTCTATTTTTATAACTCCAAGATGTTTAGTCATATAAATAAATTTAATTTTTCCAATTGTCATGAAATCTATACTATCTAATTGATATTTATAAATATTGGTATAATCAACTTTTTCAATTGACATAGTATCTATATACACGGACGCAAAGTAATTTCTACCATTTAATGTTAAAACAGGTGCATTAATTATTTGACCAGTATTCTTTGGATAACCGAATGAAAATTGAATACATTCTTCTGGTTTTGGAATGCTAGCATGACAATATCCATAATAACTAAAAGGAGACTTGATTTCGTTAATCTCTTTAATAAAGGAAGTATCTTGTTTCAACGCATAGTATATTCTTTCAAATTCAATGTAATCATATGGACCCTTGCAGTGTATTCCAGTATAAAGTTCATCTTCAAATTGAGCTTTTATTAATCCGATAAACACAAGTGTATCCAGCTCATTGTTATGTGATAAAATTGTTTCAATTTCATTTGTTAAGTTAAAATGTTGTTCTGAAGACAGTTTATGATACTTATCATTTTGTAATATCTCAGAACAAGATATAGAGCTAAGAGATAAAAGACTTAATACTGCATATGTTATTTTTTTCATTGTCTCTACTTTTTGTATAACCCACAACGGTGGCGCTATGGTTAGTTGCCGATTTCGAAGCACTTTCTTATCAAGTTACACCGAACTTTAATAAGAGCTAAAACCTTGAAACTGGCACTGCAACGGCAATTAACTATAGCGCGTGTTACCTGCCGTAATTTATTCATTTTCTTTTATATAAATCATACTTTTTTCAAATTCTTCTTTAACTGTAGGTGTCAAATATTTACTCCAGTCAGGTTCGTATTCACTGCGAAATAAGGCAAACTTTGCTAGCGCAAAACCATACATACGTTCATTTAAATAACCTTGTGAATTTGTCCTCCAACCATATATATCTTGCTGGTATTGAAAAATTGAATTGGCATTAAATATTCCAAATCCAAAAATAATCGGAATCAAATCTGTTAGATATTCATCATTTTCCTTTATTCTCTTTTCACCAAGCAATTTTATATGAGCTAATTCATGTGCAATTGTTGCTGTTAATGCAATTGGATTATTAAGTTGTGATTTTTCAATTGAAATCTGATATTTTCCGTTCCTTGATTTACCCCAATATTGTCCTGATGAATATTTGTCTTCCTCATATTGTTGAGTAATAAAATTTCCACCAAGTTCCATTTGAGATTGGTTATAAAAATCAACATCAATCAAATCACGATTTATTTGCATTTTAGAGGCTACAAAATCAATGAGTTCCTTAGCACAATCCTCTGTTGCATCATATTTAATTGGGATTTTATTTTTTAATGGAATGATTATTTCTGAATTCAATACTGTTTCTTTTCCGAATTCTTTTATAATCCAATCATAACTCTCATTAATCCAGTTAATACTTTCGTTGTCTAATGGTACATTAAATTTTTTATATCTAAAGAGTCCAAATAAGGCACCAAAATACGGCATTAACCAAGTCAGCTTTTTTAGTCGCTTTTTATGATTTAGGGTTATTAACTTACTTTTTCCTATTTTTCGATGTGCTATCATTGACAGCACCAAATAGATTAGAACTAATAAACTAATAGCTACTATTTTAATCCAAAATTGAAAGTTAATTGCAACTTCATATTCTTCTCCAAGTCTATTAAGTAATTCAATTGCATCATTATTTCTTTGATATGCGGATTTTTTAAGTAATGCTATAGCTTTATTATAATCATTTATTAGTGTGTCGTTCAGGTAAATTACACCAAGATAATACTGAGCAGGAGCATATCCACTTTCTGCACTTTTAGTAATCATCTCAATGGCTTTTATTCTATCCTTTTTATATTCTTCCGGCTCTTTATATTTATAACTCTCGTAAATGATTTTACCAAGAATAAAATCTGACGAAGCTTCATCCATTCTATATGTACCATATTGTGTCGTAATTTCCACTTGGGAAAATCCAACCGAATTTATCAGGAGAAAGATAATTATATGTAGAATGTTCTTTTTCATATTATGGCAGGTAACGTTTGACAATATGAAACGGTTGGGTTTTCGGGCTGCGTTCTTGTCCACCGACAAGAAAGTTAAAGCGAGAACCAAACGCTTGCAAACCACTGAACCCCAACTGTTTTATATTGTTTGTTGCCAGCAGTTTTTTATTCATTATCAATCAAATAGTATATTATTGAATCGTAAATCATTCCCTGACTATCATTTTGTGTTAATGCTCCAAGTCTCAATACGAACTTTCCTTTTCTCGGAATATACAATTTAAAAAAATCATCCCCTCTAATAAACTCTCCCATTTGTGTTGGAATCCATTCATTTTTATCTAAATCATATAATCTCGTTAGAAGCAAACACTCAAATCTGGGTTCGATATTAATTGTCACCGTATCATTTTGTGCTTTGAAATCACCTTTCTTAGAAATTGTCTTCGTGAAATTTAATTCATGAAATAAATTAGTATAAACTGGAAATTTCATAAAATCATCCAGACTATATTTTGTTCTGAGCAATGACCAGTGATAGTCGGATGGATAATGGTTAAGTATAAATATCTTTGGGTCTGTCTGGAAGTAAAAGTAATTGACCTTTTTATTTAATGTGTCTCTTGACCAAGTTACGTCAAACAAATACCATCTATTATTTATTTTTACAGAATTCCATGCATGATTTGATTCATTTAGAAAAATCGTTTCAATATCATTTCTTGCGTATCCTGAAATCACATCACTTTCAATATTACATAAGTCCAACATTGATTTGAACAGGTTTGAGTATCCTGCACACACAGCTTTTTTCTCCTTATAAACTGTCTCTGGCTGCACTTGAATCGAAGTAACAGTCTTGTTTCTAAAATTGACATAATCATACTCAATGTTATCTGCTATCCAATCGAAAATTGCTCTTACTTTCTCAATATCCTGAGGAAATGGTTTAGTTAATTTCTTAGTCAATTTATCTAATGTCAATGACTTATCAGAACTAAAAGTCTCAACATAAGAATCCACTTTCTCAAATTGCTGAGAAAATAGTCCGATTGGAATAAAAATCAGTATGTATGTTAATTGTTTGTAGGTCATCTTAAAATTGCTGGCAACGTTTTACAATATAAAATCGGTTGGGTTTTCGGGCTGCGTTCCTGTCCACCGACATGAAAGCTGAAGCGAGAACCAAACCCTCGCAAACCACTGAACCCCAACTGTTTTATATTGTGTGTTGCCAGCAGTTTTTATTTATTTTCAATCGTATAGTAAATAATTTCATCATATATTGTGTATGAAACACCATCTTGTATCAATGCTCCCAATTTAAGAACAAATTTTCCTTTTCTTGGAATATACAATTTAATAAAATCATCTCCTCTTATAAAATCACCCCTTTGATTGTTAAGCCACTCAGCTCGTTTAGTGTCATATAGTTTAGTTAATATTAAACAATCAAAATTAGGTTTTATTTTTATTGTTACTGTATCATTTACAGCATTGAAAAATCCTTGCTTTGAAGGTGTATCGGAAAATTTTAAATCAAAAAATAAATTTGTGTATACAGGAAATTTCATATAATCATCTTGACTGTACTTCGTATCAAGCAAAGTCCATTTATAATCAGTTGGATAATGTTTTAGTATAAAAATTTCTGGGTCAGTTTTAAAATAAAAATCATTTACAGTTTTATTTAAAGTATCTCTTGCCCAAGTAACATCAAATAAATACCATTTATTATCTAATTTTATAGAATTCCACGCATGATTTGTCTCTTTAAGAAAAATGGTATCTAATTCATCTCGTGCAAATCCTGATATTACTTTATTATCAATATCAATTAAGTCAAGCATATATGAGAATAAATTTGAATAACCAGCACAAACCGCAATCTTTTTTGTATAAACAATTTCAGGTTCTGACGAAATTCTAATCTTGTTTTTATAACTAACATAATCATATTCGATATTATCAGCAATCCAGTAATATATGGCTCTAACCTTATCAATATCTTTTGAAAATGGATTAGTCAATTTGTCTGTCAACTCATCCAAGGATATGTTTTTATCTAATTGTAAAGATTTTACATACCTATCAACTTTCTCGAATTGTTGAGAAAATAATCCAATAGGAATTAAAATCAGTATGTATGTTAATAGTTTGTACGTCATCTTAAAATTGCTGGCAACGTTTTATGGTATGGTGTCGTGCGGGATTACGAGGCGATTTCCTATCAGTTTACACCGACCTTTTTTACGAGCTACAAACGCCCGAAAACCTCTGAAATCCGCATGCACTATACCATGTGTTGCCACCAGTATTTATTTTTGTCATGACCCGATTTTTCCATATCTATCAAATTTACTAAAGAGTAAAATATATTTTTTTTCTCCTTTTGTAATCGGGTAATATAGTTTGTAATTATTTTTCTCAGACCAAAAATAGTAATCAAATTTCTCAGTCTCAAATACTTCCTTAAGATACTCACAATCATTTTTGTCACATGGATAGAATGAAAAATCAAACATTTCCTTTTTCAAGTCTGATTTATTCATGTAAGGAGTAATTTTTAAATAAGTCAATTGCTCTTTATAATAATCACTTGTAATCAAGATAATGCTTGGAAATTCTTGCTTTTGCTCGCCTAGAAATTTTAAAATATCTGGAATCTCTCCAATTAGTGCTGTGTCAGCAAGCGCCTTAGAAATATCCGTAATTGACTTATCATATCGTGTTATTGTCTCTTCGCACTCCGCAATTAACTTATTTTTCTCATTTTGTCGAGTCAAGAAATCTCCGAGGAATAGAAATCCACCGATTACAATCAAAATCAAGACAACAACATAAAGGAACTTTTTATTAAATGTACTTTTATCTGTCAGTCCATTTTTTATCTCATTGACGTTACTGTCAGCGATTATCCCGATATTCAAACTGATATTGAGAAATGCTCCACAAATCACAATCACCATTGATGCACCGAAAAGTGTCCAAATAAAATCAGAAGTCCTATTAGCAAATACTTTTAAATCAAATGTATTGGAAATCAAGAATCCGAAAAAGAATAGAGCGATTATCACAATAGTTACAACAATCACCCAAATCGAGATATTTGCAAGTCTTGTCTTTGTCTGTAATTTCATATAGTTATCATTTTAGCAGTAGTTTCTTAATATTGGTGGACCGGGTAGCTTACGCCCCCTAAGAACCGTACGTGCGACTTTCACCGCATACGGCTCAGGCACTTTTAAGGCCAACCTTGTTAGGGTAGACCCGGCTATTGTTTTTACCTCTGCAAACAAAAGTAGTGATTTGTTTGCTATTCAAAGCTAAACGTTTCCTTAAGGATACCCTTTTCTCAAAATATGAATCAAATTCAGACAGGTAAGGATTGGCCTTCTGAGCGATTTTAACATGATATCGAATAGGTACCATACCGATTTTATATAAGCGGTAGGAATATATACCTTTATAAGATACACGTTTATCGGAAAAATGATTGCCCAAAAAGTACCTTTTGAATACCCACCTGTGGCCTTTGTCACCATGCTGGCGGGTAGCCCATTTCCAGGTTTGTCCGAAGATGAATACCTCCAGTTTTCTGAAGGTATTCTTTGAGCAAATACCCTTGTGATAGTTTGACCATCCCCGGATAACCGGGTTTAGTTTTCGTATAAGGGCATGAGCAGGCAGTCCATGGCTCTCGCGTATGATGAGTTTTATCTTATCTTTGAAAGCCTGTACAGATTTCCGTGATGGTTTTATCAGCAGTTTACCCTTGTACTTACGGATATGCTGTGATAAGAAGTCAAAACCCTGGTCAATATTGGTTATTTTGGATTTCTCATCAGAGAGCCTAAGCCCCCGTTCTTTGAGGAATTCCTTAACAAGTGGTATGATTTGATTAGTAATTACCTCTTTATCCTTAGCGGTAATAATAAAATCATCGGCATACCTTACAAAATTGACTTTCTGGTTTTTCCACCTTGGAAACTGTTTGTTTATGGTGGTTTCCAATCCGTCAAGCACCATATTCATGATGATTGGGGATATGATACCGCCTTGTGGAGTACCTTTAAGGGAGGGGAATAACCTACCTTTCTGGATATATCCTGCTTTGAGCCATTTATCAAGAATGGATTTGTTGACCGGGATATGGTTTAATATCCACTGATGGTCAATTTCATCAAAGCAGGCCTTGATGTCGGCTTCATACACCCATTGTGCGCAATTTTTACGGCACAGGATAAGAAAGCATTGTGCAATGGCATCGGCACACGAACGTTTTTCCCTAAACCCATAAGAATTTAGGTCGGCCATTGTTTCGGCCAGAGGGACAAGAGCAATCATGTGCAGGGCTTGCATAGCCCTGTCATCCATGCACGGGATGCTTAAGGGACGTTTTTTGCCATTCTTCTTAGGGATATATATCCTACGTAAAGGTTTAGGGGTGTATCCCCTGTTCTTAAGGTTTTCAGCTGCGACGAGTTTATCATACCCGTCTATCCAGATTTTATGGTCAACACCGGGGGTTTTGCCTCCCTTGTTGTTGGCCACCCGGAATACAGCCAATAGTTTAGCATAAAAGGATTTGGTAATGAGAAACATCAGGGCTTTAGCTTTGCCCCAGCGTTTCTCTTTAACAGCCTTGGCAATACGTCTTTGCAGCCTGTTCACCCGTTGAATAACCTTTCGCCATATAATGAGGTTCCAGTTATCGGTTTGGTGTGCCAGTGCACACGATGAATTTTCATTCTCGTTCATTTGCTTTCCAGCATTTACAGGTTCTAAAAAGTATCATGCCATAAAGTACCAGACAGAGGTGGGCTGGTTTTCACCTGTGGCGATGTTGTGGCCACTATCCCTGGCATTACATCAGGGCATTCGCTTTGTCTGTCCTCTCTGTACGGTGTTTCCCCATGCCTTGCGGTTAGGGTTTTTGATCCCGCTGTTACAGGAAAAGAGAGCACCGTGCTTCCATGTTCCATGTAAATAACAAAAGATACAGGTTTAGGCCTATCCTGTCCACCGGCTGGGCAACATCCCCGTAAACGCAACGTTGACCACGTTTAACCTGCCAGCTTACCATTTTGGTACAAGGCGTGTCATCCTCTTTTTCGCCCTTACGCCATTTCGATGGTTTCGGAATATTTACCTGAGTTGGCCATGCCTGCTCACCCCAGCCCTAAATCGGTTTTTGAGGCCCCGAAGACTATCCGCTTCACAGCTTATAGCCCCGCCATAGGGTATACAACCCGGCGTTTGGTACTCGTTTCCCGGAGCTTCAACCGGTAATAGCTGCACTATACACCAGTTGTCCGGTAAGGGTACTGTTGAGGGAACAACAGGTTTTATCAAAGAACAATCCTTTGTAAAACAATTATTTACACGACTTCAAGTCGCAACAACGTTTGACAATATGAAACGGTTGGGTTTTCGGAGCGCGTTACTATCCACCGTTGGAGAAAGTTAAAGCGAGAACCAAACTCTCGCAAACAACTGAGCCCCAACTGTTTTATATTGTGTGTTGTGCATATGTGCCTTTTTAATATCCAGTAAATCTCTGAAATATTCTTAACTTAGAATCAAGCTTGAAATATTTATCACTCACTATAATTGTCTCTTTATCCACAATTTTAATTAATATTTTTTTGGACAGGACTGTTTTCCCTTTTCCGTCAAATTGGTTTGTAAAGTGAAGTTCAGATTCATAATAATCTGTCCTTTTTATAAGTTTTGAATTCGAGAAAATTGATGAATCCAAATTGGTAAATTGAAATCTCATATTATTTGTCAATGAATCATTTTCCTGAATGAATTCAATCGGAAAAACGGCAAACCAAATAGTACTCCAATCCTTTGAAATCTCCGTATAAAACAACTTATCACCTTTTATCGACCAATCTTCTTTAGTTGTTTCTGAATCAAGGCAGTAAAAGTTTCCAGTAATTTCTATCTGTCCAAATGTGGAGATAGTTTGTAATATTGCAATTAATAGAATAATACGTTTTACCATAAGCTATTTTTTAATCATCCCACCAATTTGTCAAGCAATGTGATGAATCAATCCCGATATTTTTAATTTCATATCCCATACTTACAAATCCGCCCATTATATTTATTGCTTTAATTTTCAAATCCTTTGGCATGTTAGAGTTTGAAAAAATATCAAAATTCTTAACGCTATTATAAGATTTATCTGGAGTATAGATAAAAATTATATTTGTCATATTGTGAACAATTGCACCATTTTCGCCATCGCAATTATATGTTGGTTGAATTCCCTTTTTGAAAATTTGCTTTTCCAAATCCACGAAATGCTGCCAATTGGTCGCAGGAATAATAAAAGAGGTGTCAGTCAACGTGATTTTTTTGAACTTTTTAAAATAAGAAGAACTATCGTGTGATACAGATACTATCAAAACGCTATCGGTCTTTTGAATATTAATAAACTCCTCTGAATATCCAGCTTCTCCAATTGAATAGCGAGTTTGAATCAACAAAGTCCCATCATTCTTTATCAATTTACCAATCAAACTACTCTTAGTATTTTTAATCCTTTGAGCGTTTAGATTACCAAATATTAATGAAATCAATATAATAACGAATATTCTCATGTTGCAGTGTCTCTTTGGCATTATGCACAACGTTTTACAATATGGTGTCGGCGGGGTTTTTGGAACGTGTCACTATCCCCCGAAACAAAACCTGAAACGGAGACGGGACGCTGAATGCAGAACGAATCACCCCGCTGCACTATATTGTGTGTTGTGCCGTCGTGCTTTTTTATATCAGTCTTAATTCAATTATCCAATATCCCAATATTACAAACAATCCAATTGATATTGAAATCATCTTGTTTTTATTTGTAATCTCAAGTCTTTTAAATAAATCAGACCTATTTATATAAATTATCAAGTAAATAATTCCGAATGCTATTAGTCCAATTAATACAGCAAGAATTTCTTTCTGGAGAATCATCAAGATAAATGGAACTATCAATAATCCAGATATTACAATTAACAAAGACCAATTTGTCAGCCATTTAAGTCTCTCATTTTTTAATCCTAAAAATCCAGCAAGCATTAATACTGCATATAATATCATTAATCCATAAGAATCTTCTTTGTATATGAAAAAATCAACAAGTCCGCCATATAAATTATCATGAATACTTGGGAGTTTATTGAATTGATAAATTTCACGAATTAGCAAGATTGCCCCTATAACAATTTCAATAATTGGTAAATATTTTAATAATCTCTTAATCATTATATTTTCTTATCAATTCCACTCTTTCCGCTAAAAAATCAATCAAATCGTTTAAGTTGTCACTTTCCTTAAATTCTTTCAATGCAATTTTATAGTTTTTGTGGTTTGTTTTTATTGAAATCACTGGGCTATGCTTTGTTGCTAAATAAATCCAAATCGAGCCGCCAATTAAAAATAACCATGGCATAATCAATCGAAATGCTATGTACATTCTATCATACGGAGGTATGTTATGAAAATCAAATGTAATATAAGATTTTAAACCCCAGAGCAATGAAAATCCAGTTAGTAATATCGAAAGAACTAAAGATAGAATCCAGTTATTTAATAAATGTCCATTTTTAAAAATAATCGAATTGATTTCTCGATAATCTATATGCTTATCAACCTGGTAATTCTTTATCAAGTCAATTCCATGTTCATTTATCTTTATGTATGGTGATTCAAACATTGTAGTATCTTTCCGTGCATGCGGCACAACGTTTGACAATATGAAACGGTTGGGTTTTCGGGCTGCGTTCGTATCCACCGACAAGAATGTTGAAGTGAGAGCCAAAGCTCCGCAAACCACTGAACCCCAACTGTTTTATATTGTGTGTTGTGGCGTCGTTAATTTATGCAGTCATCGGATTAATCCTTATCTGTCCACCAATGGCTCTTAATACTTTCATTATCGTTTCGAATTGGGGTTTTGAACCATCTGATAAAGCTTTATATAAACTTGGTCTGCTCAGTCCAGTCTCATCAGCAATTTTTGTCATTCCAATCGATTTTGCAATATGTCCAATCGCTGTGATAACATCAGAATTATCTCCTTCCTCCAAAACAGCATTGAGATATTCTGCTATCATTTCTTTATTATTCAAATAATCTGCTATGTCAAATTTTGAAGTTTCCATATCTCTATTTTTTAATTTTTCTCCAAATCTCTTTTGCCTTTTCAATGTCTTTTTGTTGAGTAGATTTATCCCCTCCAATCAGTAAGAGGATTATTTTCTTATCTTTTTCTTTGAAGTAAACCCTATATCCTTTGGCGTAGTTAATTTTTAATTCACGTATACCATCTCCAACAGGTTCGCAATCCCCAAAATGTTCGTCACTTTCAACTTTTTGAATTCGGAACAATATTTTTGCTTTGGCTCTTAAATCTTTAAGTTTCCTAAGCCATTTATCAAACTCAACTGTTTTTTCAATAAAGTACATCAACAACTGTATTCATTTGGATACAAATTTACAATATATTTTCTAAATCAGAAAGATTTCATTAGTAATTTGAAGTGTTATTTTATAATCTAATATTTTAAACGACATCGATAAGCTGTCAATACTCTCTTAACGCAGATTTTCAACCGAAAATTTTGTTGCAACAAATCTACAATTGAAAATCGTTACGAGGTCTTGTTCAAACAATGTTTATAAATCTTTCTCTAATCGACATTCCGATAGCCTAATCCGATTAGCTTTTCCGATATCTATCTGAAATATTGCCATATCTTATTTTTCAAGTTTCATTAGTGCACTACCTTCGTTTTAATGCGCCACAACGTTTTGCCGGTATGAAACGTTGCGCATTTCGAAGTACTTCCGTATCAGACCGCTACTGCCGTTGATTAAATTTTATATTGCTCAAATATAGCACTATCCGCGCAATGTTTTATGACCGGCTGTTAGGCCACGTTTATTTTTTAATATTGTATTTCTCCTTTAATCTGTCGATAATCTCAGTACTAACCCAAAAAACATCATGATCAAAATCTGGAAATCCTGAACGTGTTAAACGGGTAAAGAAAAGATATTTTCCATCAGGAGACAGCCCAGGAAAGCGCTCCTCTTTATCAGTATTAATTGGTTCTCCCATATTTATTGGTTCTGTCCAGGTATCTGCATTTATGTCATGGAAACTAATATATAAATCACCTCCACCAAGGCTGCCTTCACGATTAGAGACGAAGATCAGATAGCTCTCATCGAGTGCAATAAATGGAAACAAATTATGATTGGGAGTCAGGTTGATGCTATGTGGCAACAATTCCAACTTGGTATATTCACCATTAACAAGTTTTGTCCGAAAGATTCTATTGTCCGCAGTCTGCTCATTTCCTTCAGTATCACCGTTAAAATAGAATGTGCCGTTGCTAGTAATCGAGAAACTGCCGGCACCCTTTATTTCTGGGAAGCGAGCTACAATGCCAAGCTTTTTTGGTTGACTCCAACTATTACCCTGTTTATCAATAAAATATGGACCATCGGTTTTTTTGTCAGGATATAGTCCCGGAAAATAGAGTCGTTTACCGTCAATGGAAAAAGTAGGCCCGCCATAATATGGTGTAACTTCTGGAACAGTCCACCTGCCTTCAATACAGTGCATGGTCATACCCCAGGAAGTCCATTTTTCGTCATTTGTTTTCGGACTCCTGACTATCCACCAGAATACTTCCTTTCCATCAGGGGAAAATGTTGGGGCACTGTGCTCGATAAGGGAATCCGTTGAAATAATTCCCGGTGCGAAGACAACTGGCGTATCCCCTGGGGGAGTTTGCCCTAAATAATCACCATATAAATCAGTGAATTCTAGTGTGTCTTGTGCATTAATAAAAAGGTTCAGACCTAATAGTATTAAAGATAAATATATTTTCATTTTATAAAATTTGATGTTTTTAAAAAGAAATAAACATACATCTTTTCCTGTTACTTATGGAAACGAAACATTTCAATAATAATCCCATTTGTTCCAAATAATTTAATCTATAATTTAATATTAATGTTTTCAGTTCTGTGTCCTCCTAAATGTGGCCTAACGTTTGACAATATGAAACGGTTGGGTTTTCGGGCTGCGTTCCTATCCACCGTTGGAAAAAGTTGATGCGGGAACCAGGTGCTCGCAAACCACTGAGCCCCAACTGTTTTATATTGTATGTTAGGCACTGGCGGTTTTTACTTTGTATCATTTTTTCTTTCAAATATACTAAATTGTCAATTCAGTGGGATGGGCTGAAAGGCTTTTTGGCAAAATTTGGTTATAGCGTCGGCTTTGTGTGTTTTGCAAATATGCCTTACAGCGTAGGGATGGTTTTATTGATATTTCCCAGATTTAAGATTTTTTGACATTTCTTTAAATGCATTTATTGTATAATCAACATCGTCATCAGTATGTTCTGCTGTCGGTATAATGCGAATCATTATTATTCCTTTAGGAACAACTGGATAAACAACAAGAGAACAAAAAATCGAAAATTTTTCTCTTAAATCCATGTTTAATTTAATTGCTTCCTCTGTAGAACCATGCAAGTAAACAGGTGTAACAGGAGATTCGGTATTTCCTAAATCAAATCCTTTTTTTTTAAGTCCTGATTGTAATTTGTCAACATTTCTCCATAATTTTTCTCTCAAATCCGATTCTGATTTTAATACTTTTAATCTCTCCAGACCACCAATTACCAAAGGTAAAGGTAAAGCTTTGGCAAAAATCTGTGAGCGCATGGTGTACCGCAAAAATTCAATTATTCGCTTCTCACCTGAAACGAATGCTCCAATCCCAGCCATTGATTTTGCAAAAGTTGAAAAATACAAATCAACATTATCCTGAACCCCGAAATGCTCACCAGTTCCTGCTCCTGTTTTTCCCATTGTCCCAAAACCATGTGCATCGTCAACTAATAATCGAAAGTCAAATGATGATTTCAGTTTAATGATTTCATCCAGTTTTCCAAGGTCGCCTGACATTCCAAAAACCCCCTCTGTTATTACAAGTATACTTCCGTTTGTCTTTTTTACAATAGTATCAGCCCTTTTCAACTGTTTCTCTAAATCTTGGATATCATTGTGATGATAAACAAATCTCTTGCCTATATGTAAGCGTACTCCATCGAAGATACAAGCATGTACCTCGGAATCATAAATAATTACATCATTTCTATCTACAAGTGAGTCAATCAGTGAGAACATACCCTGATATCCATAATTTAATAAATATGAATCCTCCTTTTGGTTAAATTCAGCTAATTCGTTTTCAAGTTTTTTATGAAATGAGGTTTGTCCTGTCAGTAATCTTGAACCCATTGGGTAGGCTAATCCATATTTCTGAGTAGCATCAACATCAGCTTTTCTTATTTTTGGATGATTTGCCATTCCAAGATAATTGTTAACACTCCATACCAGCACCTCTTTGCCATTAAACTTCATTTTCGGTTTAATTTCCCCTTCAAGCTCAGGAAATATATAATATCCAGCAAGTTCCTGATGTTGTCCAAGTGGTGTGTTTTTTAAATCTCTTTTATCAAATAAATCCATGCTAATAATTTTAAGTTAAACAATAGCTCAAAATTAATTTGCAAATACTTATTTTTACTTATTTATAATTAGAATTAAATTGCATTTACTTTATTTATTAAATATTTTTAACAATATGACTAACGATACGAGATTATTAGATAGTCTTAGTTGGAAAATCCTTGTTGAATTACAAAAAAATGCAAGGATTTCATATAAAGAAATCGGGGACAAAATCGGCCTTACTGGCCCTGCTGTTGCTGAAAGAATCCAAAAGCTTGAAGAAAAAGGCATAATAAAAGGTTATAGTATTCTCATTGATTTGAAAAAAATAGGATATTCATTAACCGCTATTGTGAATTTTAAATTTCATCCAGGTAATCTTGACAGGTTTTTGAATCATTTAAAGTCAATCCCAGAAGTATTTGAATGTAATCGTATTACGGGAACTGATAGTATGGTTATAAAAGTTGCTATTAAAGAACCTACGCATCTCGAAAAGCTAGTAAATGGTTTTATTGAATTTGGAACACCAACAACATCAATTGTATTATCAACTCCTATTGAAAATCGAATCTTTGCGGGGTAGCAAAGAAAGCAAGTGTGTGGAAGCGATGGGACGGTTGTGGGAAGGGCTGGAACACTCTTGCTTTGCGCGTTGGCTATCATGTTATTTTGTCTTTTTATAGGTTATGTTTTTTAGTTGCACTGTCGCTCCTCCGCTTGTGCCTAACGTTTTATGGTATGGTGTCGTGCGGGATTACGAAGCGATTTCCTATCAGGTTACACCGACTTTTTTACGAGCCACAAACCCTCGCAAACCACTGAAACCCGCATGCACTATACCATGTGTTACCGGCTGGCTTTCATTTCTTTCAGTTCATTAATCCTTTTATTATCAATATAATGCGTTGCGTAACTATCCTCAATATTTTTCTGTCCCGATTTACTAAATCTTAATCGGCGTTTTACTCCCTTACCATATTTGTTATATCCAGTCCAAGAACTTTTTAAATCCAATTCAGCTGAATATTTCCTAATCAACTTATTTATCAAAGTCAGCTTGCTCAAATTAACATTGCATACTCTTTCAAGATAATCAACTCGACCGAATCGCCATTCTTCATAATCCTTTTTAGTCAAATAGTCCAGTTGCATAAGTACGTCCACTGCACAAACATATCCTTTCTCATACCGATTTTGGTGAACGAGTCTTTTTACTTCTTTATCAATGTCTTTATTATTCAAAATCCTCTTTATTTAAATCAATCTGTTCTTTTATCCACTCAATATAACACATTTTTTTGAAATCAAACCACTGTTGTCGATAAGCACCTGAGTTAACAATTAGCCATTTAAAATTCTGAAACGGTTTTGGTCTATTTAATGCATTTATCAATTTGTCCTCTAATCCTGAATCATCAACGCTCTCAGCAAAATCAGCCATTATTTGAAAGGACTCATGAGATTCAAATCCGACAAATTCAAAATAATCACCCCAATTCTCATCAATCTCCTTTGATTCCTCCTCCCACGGTTCTTCGTCTGCTCCAATCCAACTATCAAAATTGAGTATCGTCTTAATCTCACCCGTTTTAAGGTTATAAAAACATCTCATCCCACTGTCCAGGTTGTCAGCAATATCTTCTATTTATTTTTCAGTCAGTTTCATGTTTGCAGGATGTTTCATAAGCTTGCCGGTAACGTTTGGCCGTATGAAAAGTTTGGGTTTGCGGGACGCGTTCCTATCCGCCGAGACAGATGCTGGAGCGGGCTACAATGCCCGGATTTACCACAAAAACCCAAATTTTTTATAAGGCGTGTTAGGCGTAGATTATTTTGTTTTCAAACTATTCAAATATTCGTCCGGTGTCAAAACTGGAATTTCAGACTCTTTAAAATCCTTACCGTTTCTTGTAATCAGAATTTTACAATCCATTTTTATGGCACAGTAGTATTGTAAAGAGTCCTCAAAATCCGAAAATTTTGACGATAATCCTTTATCAACAATTTTATCTGTCAAATCAGATGTCTCTACTATTACCTTGAACTTACGTATCTTCTCCTTAACCTGTTCTTTGTCCTCAAATCTTGAAAGCAAATAATATACAGTTGAGTATGATAAAGCCGAAACAACCAAATCAATTTTGCCTTTATCGGCAAGTGTTGTAATTTTGGCAGCAGAATTGTAAAAAATGTCTCTTTCTCCGAGCAAATCAAGGACGACATTTGTATCAAGGAATAATCTATCTTTCATTTGTACTTCTCTGCTAAATAATCACCATATTCTTGTTTATAATCAAAATCTACAGGAAGTTTAACTCCTGTTTGCATACTTTTAACAAATGGTGATATCTCTATATCATTATCAACTCGTTTATATTCTTTATCAATCAATGATTTGAGATATGACTCAATCATTCGAGAAAGACTCCTTTGATGTGATGAAGCATACTCTTTTGCTTTATCTATCACATATTTATCCAGTTTTAATGTCAATTTTACATCCATAACTCAGAATATTTAATACGTGCAAATATACGAAATCAATCCGTATTTATCAAGTGGAAATTTTTGTTTTGTGAATTTACGCCTAACGTTGGGCATATGAGTAGTGGAGGGTTTCGAAGCGAATCATTGTCAACCGAGGCAAAAACTACAATAGAAGTACTGCCCTTGGCAGCCTACAAGCCCCGCCATTACTTATATGCCGTGTTGGCAGCTGGCAATTTTTATTTGTTTATCAGAATATTACCCTTACTCCAATTCCGTTGCAAGTCAATCCAATCTTAAAGTCTATATTATTTAATCCAGTTTGTTTTAATCCACTGTTATATATTTTGACTGCATTTTTTGCATGCTTGGTATAGGCACTTGAGAAAGGGATTGATACGACAATAAGTCCTGCGCCAATTCCAGCCAAAGTCCAGTTGGGTTTTCCACCAGCTACCGCAGTTCCTACCGGCCAACCAACTAAAAATCCCCCGGCAAATCCAAATATAAAACCTGCATCATAATTGCTTTTTGCAATTTTCATCTCCTTATAAGCTTCCACATTTGATTGGGTTATATCTAAAAGTTGACCAGGTGTCAAATTTTTACCATTTTGTCGAAAAACTGTCCCCAGAGTTTTTTTAATCTCAATTGAATCAGATTTATTCTGACCATAGGAACTAAAAACTGTCATAAAAAAAATCCAAATAAAAATTATCCTTTTCATATTAAAATAGTTTGATGATTTTCGTTTTTTTGCTTGCTGCCAAACGTACAGCGATAAGGTGTAGTTGCGTAGCGACAGCGGAGCAATTCACTTTATCGCATGTTGTGCGCTTTTTAGTTATTTTTATTGCATTTATTTTTTTATTTCCAAAATAACTAAAAAGTCCCAGTTTAGTAGCCCGCTCCTTAAATTATTTTGTCTTTCCTTTTTCAAAATAATTGTCCTTTACTGTATAAAACAGAATTGAGCTTTTCGGAAATTGCATATCACAATCCCTTGTATGTGCAGTTGACGTCAATTCTGTTTTTAAGTTCTTTATTTTTACAAGGTATTTTTCCTCTTAGCTGTTTTTTTTAGTCAAAAAATATACACTTTCTCGAAAAAATCCTGTAACTTGCTCAAGCTTCCACGTTTGCAACGCGGCGCTGGTCTTGCAAAGCGTTCCTGAAAACAAGCTCTCAGCCCGCTTCTGTATTCCCAGCCGCTTCGATTCC
Organism: uncultured Bacteroidales bacterium; assembly: GCA_963781805.1. GTDB lineage: Bacteria > Bacteroidota > Bacteroidia > Bacteroidales > UBA10428 > JAFGPL01. The sequence continues at coordinate 208,451 of CAWAHF010000004.1, read as the reverse complement.
ATCTCGCTTTAAGCTTGAGCAAATTACTCCTTGATCGTTATTCATATATTTTTTGTACTGAACAGCTTATCATTAAATAACCAAAATACCTTGCTTGGCGGGCTACTAAATTGCGCACCAACGTTTGTGGTATGAAAAGTTGCCGTTTGCGGGGCGATTACCTATCAGGCTGTTAAGAACTTGATGCGGGCTAAAACCCTTGAATAACCTACTACCCCGGCAATTTTTTATACCACGTGTTATGGGCTGGGTTTTTTATTTACAATGTTCATCAAGTCTTACTTTTGCATAGTCAGCTCCAAGTTCAAAGGCTTTTTTCCAATCTTCACAAGCTCCAATTTTATCTGCCAATTTGAACTTTGAATTCCCTCTGTTAAAGTAAGCTCTTTGTTTGTTTTCTAAATCAACTTTTTCAAAAGAGAGAACTTTGTTATAATCCTCAATGGCACCTTTATGGTCACCATTGTCATCTTTTAAACTTCCTCTATTTGTCAATGCACTTATAAAATCAGGCGCTATCTCTATTGCTTTGTCATAATCCTTTAGTGCCGATTTCCAAGTATAAAGCTCATCTTTAACAATTGCACGTGAATAGTATGAGTTTGGTTCATTTGGATTTATTGTTAATGTCAAAGACCAATTTATTATTGCACCACTTAAATCGCCCTGATTGTAACATTCAACTCCTTTGTCAAAATAATAGTCTTCTTTTGATTTGTCTAAGTCTGGGAATTTCGGATTTTTAGGGTCAAATAATCCACCATATGCATCAAGCTTAGCATCAAATTCATATCCACGCTTATACATATCTAAAGCCCAATAAAGTAAATTATCAGCTGTTATTGGCATTTCATTCGTCTCGCCATTAATCTCCCAAATGTCCTCATATTTTTTTACTCCTTGGACTGTATATGGATAATGTGTTTTAATAAATTCTCCTAGCTTTTTAAGGCTATCCTTATTGCTGGAAATGAATGTAAAATCCATCTTAGTTAAACAATTATCTTTAAGTCCACTTTTAACCATATTGTTATGCACATCCTCTGCTGAAACCATTTCCTTTCCGAAATTGTCCACAAAGTTATCCCAAGTAATAAATCTATTTTCCATTTTCTTTTGTCCGCAAGAAGTTAGTGTATTTATTAGTATTACTAAAATTAGAATGTTAGTTTTCATTATCTGTGTTTTTTTTAACCTTGCCCATAACGTTTTATGGTATGGTGTCGTGCGGGAGTACGTAGCTATTTCCTATCAGTTTACACCGACTTTTTTTACGAGCCACAAACACTCGAAAACCGCTGAAACCCGCATGCACTATACCATGTGTTGGCATGTCGTTGTTTATTTTTCAGTTTCTATCCACCACTTTTCAGTTTCTTTCTCTCTTGCTTCTTTTACTCCTGGTCTATCTAATCTATATCCCCACGCAAGATTATAATATTTCCATCCAAAATCATCATATTTATCTGAGGGGCCAAATTCAGCTGATCCCATATCTAAACCCCGACTATCAGGTATTCTATAATCACCCCAATTACATTTTTTTGAATCACCAGTTTTGTAATTAGTCCAAGTGCCTTCGAACTGGTTGTTTTCAAATCCATCCGCTACAAATGATAAAGCATCGTATCGTAAATCTCCATTTGAGTCAAAATAGAATCCGGTTTTAAAGTGTCCACTGAAAACTCCAGTATGTTTTTGGTCTTTGTCCTCGTAAAATTTATAATCACCAGAAATATAGCCCTGCTTTAATGGTGGCAGGTCACTCCCTTTGTATAGTTTTGAATCAGTAATCTTTATTGTGCCTTGAAAATCACAAATGTTATTTTTTACTCTAGTTTTACCATAAACCAAATATTCCAATTTATTATCAGGGTTTTGAATCACCGAATTAAAGCGAATATTAATTCTCTGGAAATCATCTCCAATAAATCCTAATGGTTGTTTGCGTTCAATTAAGGTTTCATTCTCAATCAGAATGCTGTCAAGAGTCCATAAGTCTGAAAAATCAATCTGTTTTGAATCAGTGATAAAATCAGTCGTTTTGGTATCCTGTCCAAAACTTGTAATTGAAATAAAAAATCCGATTATTATTAGTATATGCTTCATTTTATGTAGAGTGTTTCTCACAATGCATGCTAACGGTTTGCAATAAGAAACGTAGGGCGTTTCAAATGCTCCTATCTATCCAGTTACCAAGCCGTTTGTTAAATGTTTTGTCGTTCAAATTTAGCACTTTCTGCCCTATGTTTTTTATTGCGTGTTGTGCCCAGTAAATTTTTATCTAACATAAAATTGGTTTAAACTGTAACCCAGCATAAAAATACGTAATAGTTAATAAAAAAGCCTGAATTGTTTTGCGGTTCAGGTATTTTTTCGGATATTTGCTATTACGTATATACGTAATATTATGAAAAATTCACCACACCCAGAGTGGGCTTTAACCCACAAAAAACCGGGGACTGAACTCCGAAGGATCAAAGACAAGTACTATTTGTATGAAGTCTCCAGTAAATGGGATCCCGAAAAGAAAAGAGCAAGAAAGATTACAGGCAGGCTTCTGGGAAGGATTACTAAAGAAAATGGATTCGTGGAATCAAGCAAATATAAACTCCAAAGAAATTTCACTTCCTTTTTTGACCAGCCCTTGCAAGTGAAAGAATATGGGGCTTCCTCCTTTGTAATGGAGAGTTTCTCGGAGGATATCACTTTTTTGAAACAGGTTTTTCCTGAGATTTGGCAAGATATCTTCTCATTGGGCTTTATACGTTTATTGTTTAATCCTCCTATTAAGAATACGGCTTTCCATTTTGAGAACAGCTTTCTTTCAGAACTATTCAACACGGTCACCCTTGGCGAAAAAAGGGTTTCGGCGTTGTACAGGAAAATAGGTAATGACAGGGGGGCAGTAGTTGAGTATATGAAAGCCTTTGTCAGGAATGACGATTATATTCTTTTTGATGGAACCAATTTTGTTTCCCATTCAAAAAACATTGAAAGCGCAAAAATTGGTTATAACTCAAAGCAGGTTTTCGACCCACAGTTAAATGTATTGTTCTTGTTCTCAAGCACATTAAAAACCCCGGTATTTTATCGCCTTTTACCCGGAAATATTAGAGATGTCAAAGCATTTAAGCTAACGGTTCAGGAAGCAGGCATTGCCAATGCTGTTGTGATTGCTGACAAAGGTTTCTATTCAGCTGATAATCTGGAGACAATTGATACTTTAGGTCTGGATTACGTTATCCCCTTAAGGCGGAGCAACCCACAAATAAACTACGATGTAATCCAACCTAATGATAATAGCGGGTTTGATGGGTATTTTGAATATATGAAGCGTTTTATTTGGTTCAACAAAATTGAATTGGAAGGCCGGGAATTATACCTGTTCTATGATTCATCGTTAAAGACAAAAGAAGAAAACGATTACCTGACACGCATACAAACCCACCCGGAAAAATATAGTTTGGAAAAATTTAAGCTAAGGCTTAAAACTTTCGGAACCGTGGCCTTCATCTCAAACCTTAAAGACAAATCTGCCGAAGAAATATATAAAACTTACAAGACAAGAGGCGAGGTCGAAACAATGATTGATGCCATGAAGAACATTTTAAAAGCTGACAGCTCTTATATGCAAAATGAAATGGCTCTGCAAGGCTGGATGTTCATCTCCTTTATGGCTTTGAAATGGTATTACTACTTATACAATATTCTACTGCAAAAGAAACTGCTCAAAAGATATTCACCAAAGGATATACTATTGAACCTGGCCGCTATAAAAAAAATAAAAATCAATCAAAACTGGTGCCTCTCAGAAGTTACCAGCAAGACACAAAACCTAATTGATAAGCTTGGTGTTCATATTACGTAATTTCCATACCGGGTTACGGTTTAAAATATAATCATATTTGTATCCAACTTGATATATAATCTTTTCATTACTTTGTTTATCCATAAATATAACATTGTCATCATTTACGATAATTATTCCGTTGTCTTTTAATGCAAAGCTATTTATTCTTTCATAAGGTATTTCAAATTCTCGTGTTCTTGTTTTGCTATTTATATCATATTTAAAAATCGTGCCTTTAGAATTATCGCTTTCTTTTTTAAAGTAGTACAAATCATAATCATTTTTCCAGCACATAACAGAATAATCATCAACTCCACCAAACCACTCATTTTGTGTCGAAATAGCTTTATCAATAACTGTAAATTGTTCATTTTCCAAATTGTAGATTATTAGTCTGGCAGATACAAAGTCAGTTTCCTCATTATATTTATAATCAATGAAAGAAAGGTATTTGTTAGATGCGTATAAATCTAAAACTCCAAAGTGTTCTTTTAACTTTACCTCTACGATTTTCTCGGTTTTTAAATCTATTTCATAAAGATTGTAATCATCAAATCTTTCCATTTCAAAGGGTGTAGTCAATACAAAGCAAGAACTTTCATTACAAGTCAACTCCAAAATCACTGATTGACCACTTGAAAATAATGTATCAAACTTATTAGTAATTAAATTCCATTTTCCACAAGTCCAAGCATTGCAACCAACAATTTCATTTTTATTTATTGGGTTCCAAAGAAGTCCAATCGGATTATCAACTTTACTAATCAAGGTGTCTTGACTGTCAATTCTAACGATCCTGGATTCATAACTATCACTTGAACGAGGTATTTTAAAGTCAATCACCTTAAACTCATTGAAAAATAATGATTGTCCAAAAACACTTATGTTGAAAATCATTAAAGCTATTATCAATATTGGTTTCATCTGTCTCGTTTTATTGGGCACAACGTTTTGCCGGTATGGTGACGTAGGCGTTGCATCGCACTGTTTTTGCTATGAAAAATAGAAAATCGTGGCTTACGTCTCTATCTTCTATGGCACGCCACAGCCTATGCACTATACCGGCTGTTGGCTTTAGTTTTTATTAAAAATATTCTAATTTGTAATTATTGATTTTCTAATCTCATCATCAATCACATAACCATGTGCCTCATAATAATCAATCGAATTAAGTATATATTCATTCAAAGAACTAGATTTATATTCTTTAATATATTTAACCAAAATATGCGGTTTATTAACAACAAGTCTAGCAAATTCAAAACTTTGTTCTTCATCAGCAGAACCTGTTAAATAATAAATAACATTAACGAGAAGTTTTATTAAATCACTGTCTTCTGATTTTATCATATAGTCAACAGCATATTTTAGAAATGGTCGATAGTAGGAATCGTGGTAATTGTTCAAAACAAAACAAATGCTATCATATCTTTCCTTATCATTATAACATATTCCTTTATATTCTTTTGAAATTCTCAACTGTTCATTAATTATTTTATAACTAAGAAATTTTATCTTGTTGTCTGTCAGGTTTGATATACAAACAACTCTACTTTTATGGATAAAACCATATATGTTCCAAAACTTATATACTGCAAACCATTTTGATGATTTATCTGGAATAAAGGCAAAAATTTCATCTTTCTTAATATAATTAATTGAATCAGAATTAATGTTTGGACTAGCTCTTATAATGGAATAATTATCAGGATCTGTTATAATGCCCAAAATAGCTTTGTTTGTAGAATTTAAAAAAATTGAATCTGCTTGTCCATATAATAATGCTGGAAATAATAATAAAAAAAGATATGAAAGTTGTTTTGTCATCTCACTAAAAATTAAAGCACCGGGTAGCTTACGCCCCCTAAGAACCGTACGTGCGACTTTCACCGCATACGGCTCAGGCACTTTTAAGGCCAACCTTGTTAGGGTAGACCCGGCTATTGTTTTTACCTCTGCAAACAAAAGTAGTGATTTGTTTGCTATTCAAAGCTAAACGTTTCCTTAAGGATACCCTTTTCTCAAAATATGAATCAAATTCAGACAGGTAAGGATTGGCCTTCTGAGCGATTTTAACATGATATCGAATAGGTACCATACCGATTTTATATAAGCGGTAGGAATATACACCTTTATAAGATACACGTTTATCGGAAAAATGATTGCCCAAAAAGTACCTTTTGAACACCCACCTGTGGCCTTTGTCACCATGCTGGCGGGTAGCCCATTTCCAGGTTTGTCCGAAGATGAATACCTCCAGTTTTCTGAAGGTATTCTTTGAGCAAATACCCTTGTGATAGTTTGACCATCCCCGGATAACCGGGTTTAGTTTTCGTATAAGGGCATGAGCAGGCAGTCCATGGCTCTCGCGTATGATGAGTTTTATCTTATCTTTGAAAGCCTGTACAGATTTCCGTGATGGTTTTATCAGCAGTTTACCCTTGTACTTACGGATATGCTGTGATAAGAAGTCAAAGCCCTGGTCAATATTGGTTATTTTGGATTTCTCATCAGAGAGCCTAAGCCCCCGTTCTTTGAGGAATTCCTTAACAAGTGGTATGATTTGATTAGTAATTACCTCTTTATCCTTAGCGGTAATAATAAAATCATCGGCATACCTTACAAAATTGACTTTCTGGTTTTTCCACCTTGGAAACTGTTTGTTTATGGTGGTTTCCAATCCGTCAAGCACCATATTCATGATGATTGGGGATATGATACCGCCTTGTGGAGTACCTTTAAGGGAGGGGAATAACCTACCTTTCTGGATATATCCTGCTTTGAGCCATTTATCAAGAATGGATTTGTTGACCGGGATATGGTTTAATATCCACTGATGGTCAATTTCATCAAAGCAGGCCTTGATGTCGGCTTCATACACCCATTGTGCGCAATTTTTACGGCACAGGATAAGAAAGCATTGTGCAATGGCATCGGCACACGAACGTTTCTCCCTAAACCCATAAGAATTTGGGTCGGCCATTGTTTCGGCCAGAGGGACAAGAGCAATCATGTGCAGGGCTTGCATAGCCCTGTCATCCATGCACGGGATGCTTAAGGGACGTTTTTTGCCATTCTTCTTAGGGATATATATCCTACGTAAAGGTTTTGGGGTGTATCCCCTGTTCTTAAGGTTTTCAGCTGCGACGAGTTTATCATACCCGTCTATCCAGATTTTATGGTCAACACCGGGGGTTTTGCCTCCCTTGTTGTTGGCCACCCGGAATACAGCCAATAGTTTAGCATAAAAGGATTTGGTAATGAGAAACATCAGGGCTTTAGCTTTGCCCCAGCGTTTCTCTTTAACAGCCTTGGCAATACGTCTTTGCAGCCTGTTCACCCGTTGAATAACCTTTCGCCATATAATGAGGTTCCAGTTATCGGTTTGGTGTGCCAGTGCACACGATGAATTTTCATTCTCGTTCATTTGCTTTCCAGCATTTACAGGTTCTAAAAAGTATCATGCCATAAAGTACCAGACAGAGGTGGGCTGGTTTTCACCTGTGGCGATGTTGTGGCCACTATCCCTGACATTACATCAGGGCATTCGCTTTGTCTGTCCTCTCTGTACGGTGTTTCCCCATGCCTTGCGGTTAGGGTTTTTGATCCCGCTGTTACAGGAAAAGAGAGCACCGTGCTTCCATGTTCCATGTAAATAACAAAAGATACAGGTTTAGGCCTATCCTGTCCACCGGCTGGGCAACATCCCCGTAAACGCAACGTTGACCACGTTTAACCTGCCAGCTTACCATTTTGGTACAAGGCGTGTCATCCTCTTTTTCGCCCTTACGCCATCTCGATGGTTTCGGAATATTTACCTGAGTTGGCCATGCCTGCTCACCCCAGCCCTAAGTCGGTTTTTGAGGCCCCGAAGACTATCCACTTCACAGCTTATAGCCCCGCCATAGGGTATACAACCCGGCGTTTGGTACTCGTTTCCCGGAGCTTCAACCGGTAATAGCTGCACTATACACCAATTGTCCGGTAAGGGTACTGTTGAGGGAACAACAGGTTTTATCAAAGAACAATCCTTTGTAAAACAATTATTTACACGACTTCAAGTCGCAACAACGGTTGATGGTATGGTGTCGTGCGGGATTACGAGGTAGTTTCCTATCAGTTTACACCGACTTATTTTACGTGCTACCTACCTTTGCAACCCGCCGAAACCCGCATGCACTATACCATGTGTTGGCGGCTGCCTTTATTTCATTTATTATTTTACCATAATCCAAATAATCCTTTTTTTATACAACAATTTGGTCTTTTAGTATCAATTACATCTCTTATTCCGAACTTATCAAATTTATCTAAAAGAGCATCTACACCTTTTGTTAGTTTAAAATCCATTTCCTCTTTGTACAAAGGGTATAGACAATAGAATTTTATAGATTTTGTTTCAGAAACTTTTAAATCAGAGAACTCGATTGGTAAACTTAATGAAGGCATTATCAGCATACATCCAAGCATTGTATTGCTTGCAAATGGTTCAGCAGTCTCGCCATTAGGAATCGTATGTCCAAAACCCAACCAAGTCTCGTATTCATGTGGGAAACGAGCAATATATTTTAACCACCTTATGGGCCAATAGCTAGTTTCATCTCTAAATATATCTTCCATTAATTTGAATTTCTCATAATGAATATCCCAATGAGAAGGTAATAAAATACAAAGTTCAGCATATTTATATTTGTCATATCCATCCGGAACTATCATAGGCATATCACTCATGCCAGACGTAACAAAAGTATGAAAAGGAAAACTTGAACTTGGTTTTACCCAATGAATATCTACATGGACAATATCTGATACTATTTCATGAAACACAGACTCAATACTACCGACATATTTTTCGATGTGATTTGAAATCAATTCTATGGATTGTTCATTTCCAATCGCAAATTCAAAATCCTTTTTCTTGGATTCCTCATGCCTATATATTGGTTCTCCTGATGGTGTTTTTTCTTGTTTGCTCATATTTTACGATATGTTAAGGTTGCCGCCAACGTTTTACAATATGAAACGGTTGGGTTTTCGGGCTGCGTACTTGTCCACCGTCAAGAATGCTGACGCGAGAATAAAACCCTCGCAAACCGCTGAACCCCAACTGTTTTATATTGTGTGTTGGTGGCAGTTTTTTATTTTATTAATTCTTTAATTGGTATCATTACTTTATCATTTCCAAACCATTCACCTTCTCCACCTACATAAATAATCAAACTATCTTTTGTCATACCATAAGTCAATACATAATTTGATTGTGACTCATATGCCAATAAATTAATATGATTTCCAGTCTTTTTACTATACTCAGCAATAAATGGATAAATCTTACCACGGTCTAACCCATTAAATAAGTTTTCCAATGGAATTTCTGTCCAATCTTTTGTATTAAGTAGAAAGCTATTAAATCTAGTATATTTAAAATCATTGTCATAGTATGCAGTATTACAAATCTCAATACTCAACACAGTATCAGTTTGCAATTTTATTTTATAATCACAATTGTATTTTTTAAAAGTTTTCATAAATCTTGGTGATTGAGGATTGCATTTATCAATAAATCTGTCAAATTCTCCAACCCGTTTTAGCGCAATATTTAAAGCAACTAAATTACTATCTAAGTCGTTTATTGAATTTATCTCTGGGTATCGGTAATATATATCGCAAGAACAATCATTTGGCTTAGAAATATATTTATCCTTTATTGAATAATCTGTATCAGGTTTGCAACTCAAAATACAAATCAAGCAAGTAAAGATAAAAATCAATGTATGTTTTGTAATCATTTTATTCATTATCAAATTTGGATATTATCTATGTGCAATGCCGTTTCTTAAAATTGCCACACCGGGTAGCTTACGCCCCCTAAGAACCGTACGTGCGACTTTCACCGCATACGGCTCAGGCACTTTTAAGGCCAACCTTGTTAGGGTAGACCCGGCTATTGTTTTTACCTCTGCAAACAAAAGTAGTGATTTGTTTGCTATTCAAAGCTAAACGTTTCCTTAAGGATACCCTTTTCTCAAAATATGAATCAAATTCAGACAGGTAAGGATTGGCCTTCTGAGCGATTTTAACATGATATCGAATAGGTACCATACCGATTTTATATAAGCGGTAGGAATATATACCTTTATAAGATACACGTTTATCGGAAAAATGATTGCCCAAAAAGTACCTTTTGAATACCCACCTGTGGCCTTTGTCACCATGCTGGCGGGTAGCCCATTTCCAGGTTTGTCCGAAGATGAATACCTCCAGTTTTCTGAAGGTATTCTTTGAGCAAATACCCTTGTGATAGTTTGACCATCCCCGGATAACCGGGTTTAGTTTTCGTATAAGGGCATGAGCAGGCAGTCCATGGCTCTCGCGTATGATGAGTTTTATCTTATCTTTGAAAGCCTGTACAGATTTCCGTGATGGTTTTATCAGCAGTTTACCCTTGTACTTACGGATATGCTGTGATAAGAAGTCAAAACCCTGGTCAATATTGGTTATTTTGGATTTCTCATCAGAGAGCCTAAGCCCCCGTTCTTTGAGGAATTCCTTAACAAGTGGTATGATTTGATTAGTAATTACCTCTTTATCCTTAGCGGTAATAATAAAATCATCGGCATACCTTACAAAATTGACTTTCTGGTTTTTCCACCTTGGAAACTGTTTGTTTATGGTGGTTTCCAATCCGTCAAGCACCATATTCATGATGATTGGGGATATGATACCGCCTTGTGGAGTACCTTTAAGGGAGGGGAATAACCTACCTTTCTGGATATATCCTGCTTTGAGCCATTTATCAAGAATGGATTTGTTGACCGGGATATGGTTTAATATCCACTGATGGTCAATTTCATCAAAGCAGGCCTTGATGTCGGCTTCATACACCCATTGTGCGCAATTTTTACGGCACAGGATAAGAAAGCATTGTGCAATGGCATCGGCACACGAACGTTTTTCCCTAAACCCATAAGAATTTAGGTCGGCCATTGTTTCGGCCAGAGGGACAAGAGCAATCATGTGCAGGGCTTGCATAGCCCTGTCATCCATGCACGGGATGCTTAAGGGACGTTTTTTGCCATTCTTCTTAGGGATATATATCCTACGTAAAGGTTTAGGGGTGTATCCCCTGTTCTTAAGGTTTTCAGCTGCGACGAGTTTATCATACCCGTCTATCCAGATTTTATGGTCAACACCGGGGGTTTTGCCTCCCTTGTTGTTGGCCACCCGGAATACAGCCAATAGTTTAGCATAAAAGGATTTGGTAATGAGAAACATCAGGGCTTTAGCTTTGCCCCAGCGTTTCTCTTTAACAGCCTTGGCAATACGTCTTTGCAGCCTGTTCACCCGTTGAATAACCTTTCGCCATATAATGAGGTTCCAGTTATCGGTTTGGTGTGCCAGTGCACACGATGAATTTTCATTCTCGTTCATTTGCTTTCCAGCATTTACAGGTTCTAAAAAGTATCATGCCATAAAGTACCAGACAGAGGTGGGCTGGTTTTCACCTGTGGCGATGTTGTGGCCACTATCCCTGGCATTACATCAGGGCATTCGCTTTGTCTGTCCTCTCTGTACGGTGTTTCCCCATGCCTTGCGGTTAGGGTTTTTGATCCCGCTGTTACAGGAAAAGAGAGCACCGTGCTTCCATGTTCCATGTAAATAACAAAAGATACAGGTTTAGGCCTATCCTGTCCACCGGCTGGGCAACATCCCCGTAAACGCAACGTTGACCACGTTTAACCTGCCAGCTTACCATTTTGGTACAAGGCGTGTCATCCTCTTTTTCGCCCTTACGCCATTTCGATGGTTTCGGAATATTTACCTGAGTTGGCCATGCCTGCTCACCCCAGCCCTAAATCGGTTTTTGAGGCCCCGAAGACTATCCGCTTCACAGCTTATAGCCCCGCCATAGGGTATACAACCCGGCGTTTGGTACTCGTTTCCCGGAGCTTCAACCGGTAATAGCTGCACTATACACCAGTTGTCCGGTAAGGGTACTGTTGAGGGAACAACAGGTTTTATCAAAGAACAATCCTTTGTAAAACAATTATTTACACGACTTCAAGTCGCAACAACGTACAGCGATAAGGTGTAGTTGCGTAGCGACAGCGGAGCAATTCACTTTATCGCATGTTGTGCGCTTTTTAGTTATTTTTATTGCATTTATTTTTTTATTTCCAAAATAACTAAAAAGTCCCAGTTTAGTAGCCCGCTCCTTAAATTATTTTGTCTTTCCTTTTTCAAAATAATTGTCCTTTACTGTATAAAACAGAATTGAGCTTTTCGGAAATTGCATATCACAATCCCTTGTATGTGCAGTTGACGTCAATTCTGTTTTTAAGTTCTTTATTTTTACAAGGTATTTTTCCTCTTAGCTGTTTTTTTTAGTCAAAAAATATACACTTTCTCGAAAAAATCCTGTAACTTGCTCAAGCTTCCACGTTTGCAACGCGGCGCTGGTCTTGCAAAGCGTTCCTGAAAACAAGCTCTCAGCCCGCTTCTGTATTCCCAGCCGCTTCGATTCCATCTCGCTTTAAGCTTGAGCAAATTACTCCTTGATCGTTATTCATATATTTTTTGTACTGAACAGCTTATCATTAAATAACCAAAATACCTTGCTTGGCGGGCTACTAAATTGCGCACCAACGTTTTGCCAATATGGAAAGTAGCGGATTGCGGAGTACGTTCCTATCCACCGAGACATTAGCCCGATGCGGGCTACCAAAGTTCGAAAACCCACTGTTCCTGCTATTTTCTATATTGGCTGTTGGGCTTAGTTCTTTATTGTTTAGTTTATTATAATCAATATTGTTATCGTACATATAATGGTTAATATACTAATAGTCATACTCCAATTTTCGTAATAAGTTGATATTTTTTTATTTCCATAATATTTATCCATTATACTTTTAGGAGGCCTCAAAAAAACATCCATAATTTTAAAATATACATAACCAATTATCAAAATCGGTAAGATATACAAAGCAAACCACATAATAATCTCTAAGAAAACACTTTGTCCAACGCTTATTGTTTTTGTTGTACTTGTTTCGTTTATAACAGACATATCTCTAGCGGTGTCAGAAATTTTTGGATCATTAATACTGAAAATCATTCTATAAATGTAAAAGGTAGCCATACCTAAAATAAATCCTGGTATTGAACTTAAATATGTATAGGGCAAAATTCTTTTTTTACCTTTTGATATTTCTCCATTAGAAAGTTCAGATAAATCACCTTTTGAAAGATTAAAATCAATAATTTTTTTGAGATACTCCTTATTTATAATCTTGTGAAGATTTCTAAATTTGATATTTTTGCCACTAGACAGAGCAATAGTACCTGTTGAAATTAGTATTCCTTTACTAATATTAATATTGGCAATATCATTTAAATTGCAAACAATATAATCATCAGAATTTTTATGTCCATTAGAAATGTATAATTTTTTGTTAGTAATGAGAGTTGAATTTTTGCAAATCTTTAAAATTATTTCGTCATTATCAAAACCATACTTATCATAAAGTACAGATAATGTGTTACCTAAAATTTCTTTTAATCGAACTTTATAGTCGGAAAATTTTTCATATTTTACACGATTGTCTTCAACACCATCTAATTGTTTTAGCTTCCTAGATCTCCACATTAAATATGATCTATTGTATAATTCACTTAAAACAATTTCTTTTCTTCCAGTGTCTTGATATTTAGTTTTTTCATTATCCATATATCTAATATTTTTTATCAAATTATCAAAGTTAAAACAAATCGCAATCGTGGAGTTTCAGAATTAAGCCCAACGTACAGCGATAAGGTGTAGTTGCGTAGCGACAGCGGAGCAATTCACTTTATCGCATGTTGTGCGCTTTTTAGTTATTTTTATTGCATTTATTTTTTTATTTCCAAAATAACTAAAAAGTCCCAGTTTAGTAGCCCGCTCCTTAAATTATTTTGTCTTTCCTTTTTCAAAATAATTGTCCTTTACTGTATAAAACAGAATTGAGCTTTTCGGAAATTGCATATCACAATCCCTTGTATGTGCAGTTGACGTCAATTCTGTTTTTAAGTTCTTTATTTTTACAAGGTATTTTTCCTCTTAGCTGTTTTTTTTAGTCAAAAAATATACACTTTCTCGAAAAAATCCTGTAACTTGCTCAAGCTTCCACGTTTGCAACGCGGCGCTGGTCTTGCAAAGCGTTCCTGAAAACAAGCTCTCAGCCCGCTTCTGTATTCCCAGCCGCTTCGATTCCATCTCGCTTTAAGCTTGAGCAAATTACTCCTTGATCGTTATTCATATATTTTTTGTACTGAACAGCTTATCATTAAATAACCAAAATACCTTGCTTGGCGGGCTACTAAATTGCGCACCAACGTTTTACAATATGGTGTCGGCGGGGTTTTCGGAAGGCGTCACTATCCCCCGACACAAAAGCTGAAACGGAGCCGAGATGCCGAATGCCGAACGTATCACCCCGCTGCACTATATTGTGTGTTGTAAGCAGGTTATCTTGCAATACCTCTTCTTATTAGGTTTAATTCACAGTTTTTAAGTACTCCATTGTTTGGGGATAATTCATATCCTCTTTTCAAGTAATAATTCGCCTTTTCAATTTTATTATTTATCAAATGAATCCTGTATAAATCACAATACACTTCTCCAATAGTCATCATGATATTTTGATTGTGCTTAACACCCTCGATAGATTTCTCAAAACCTGGCAGATATTCTAATGCAGAGTCAACATCTTTTCTATACAAATTATCCATAATACCGCATGAGTAAACTGCTATCCTAAAATTGTTTAAATCATTATAATCTTTTAAAAAAGGATAATCTCCAAAATATCCTTCTACAGTTTTAATAATTCCTTCTCCTCGATAACCTATCTCCCTTAAATGTTTATCTATTAATCCCAATAATATTTTTTTTGCATCAAGATTTGTTGGATTAAGAGAATACGCTTGTCCGATTGAAGTAACAGCTTTATCAAGTTGTCCGTTTATCTCATAATACTGCCCACAATACAAATAATACTTAAAACGAAAATTATTCAAATCGCTAGTATCAAATAAGCTTGCTGTTAACTGTGAAAAAAAGCTATGATATTTATCAAGCTTAGGATTATTGTTAATCAATTCTTTACTAATCTTGTCAAAATAATATTCTGTGGTTTCTCTATTTACTAAATTATTATGAGAATTATCAATTAGTCTTGAAAGGATTAAGGCATCAGTACTGCCATTATTTAAGATATTTAAAAGGCTTATATTTATAAGATAATCAATGTTAGAATTATCGTTATCTAGTATTTTACACTTTTCAAAGTTTATTAATGCTTCATTAAATTCAGGAACATTTAATTTAGCTAGTCCTAAATTATAATATTGTAAGCTACTAAGTTGATAAATGTTTATCTCCTCAGCACTGTAAAAGTACTGACTAAATATTTCTTGTACTGATAGTTCTTTGTCTTCGCTTTTTAGAAGTTTGTTTTTTTCTAAATAATCAATATACTCCTTCTTTAAATTATCAGAATATTCAAATACTCCATCTTGTGGAAATGTTGACTCCATTAAAATATTTTTCTTTAAATCCTTTACTTCTATGTATACATGATTTGGAGTCTTTTTAATTTTATAATCGATTTTAAAATGATTTAATAGAAGTGCATATAAAGATGTTGCTGTTACACAATTATAGTTTCCAGTTTCAAATATTTCATCAAAATATGCATTCTGTGTATATTGTTTAAAGTATTTATCATGAGTTAATTTATAAATTACTTGAACTTTTTGTTTTGTTTTCTTATTTTCAATTCCTTTATTCTCAATTTCTTTTATATGTTCAGTTATTACAGTTTTGTAATCTTTAATTTTACTTAAATCAGATAGATTAAATGAAGTAAATAAATCAACTGGTTCTATCTCTTTTCCGTTTGAATAATTAATCAACAATTCTTTTTCTATCTCATTTTGAAAGTCAATCGAATCAATAGGTATAGCTTTTATTGTACCTGGAATTGTAAAAACTAAAATCGCTAGTAAAATTTGGTATCTCATTATCATTATATTTTAATGTTTCTTATGTGCAGAATGTCTCTTTAACTTGCTTAACCGGGTAGCTTACGCCCCCTAAGAACCGTACGTGCGACTTTCACCGCATACGGCTCAAGCACTTTTAAGGCCAACCTTGTTAGGGTAGACCCGGCTATTGTTTTTACCTCTGCAAACAAAAGTAGTGATTTGTTTGCTATTCAAAGCTAAACGTTTCCTTAAGGATACCCTTTTCTCAAAATATGAATCAAATTCAGACAGGTAAGGATTGGCCTTCTGAGCGATTTTAACATGATATCGAATAGGTACCATACCGATTTTATATAAGCGGTAGGAATATATACCTTTATAAGATACACGTTTATCGGAAAAATGATTGCCCAAAAAGTACCTTTTGAATACCCACCTGTGGCCTTTGTCACCATGCTGGCGGGTAGCCCATTTCCAGGTTTGTCCGAAGATGAATACCTCCAGTTTTCTGAAGGTATTCTTTGAGCAAATACCCTTGTGATAGTTTGACCATCCCCGGATAACCGGGTTTAGTTTTCGTATAAGGGCATGAGCAGGCAGTCCATGGCTCTCGCGTATGATGAGTTTTATCTTATCTTTGAAAGCCTGTACAGATTTCCGTGATGGTTTTATCAGCAGTTTACCCTTGTACTTACGGATATGCTGTGATAAGAAGTCAAAGCCCTGGTCAATATTGGTTATTTTGGATTTCTCATCAGAGAGCCTAAGCCCCCGTTCTTTGAGGAATTCCTTAACAAGTGGTATGATTTGATTAGTAATTACCTCTTTATCCTTAGCGGTAATAATAAAATCATCGGCATACCTTACAAAATTGACTTTCTGGTTTTTCCACCTTGGAAACTGTTTGTTTATGGTGGTTTCCAATCCGTCAAGCACCATATTCATGATGATTGGGGATATGATACCGCCTTGTGGAGTACCTTTAAGGGAGGGGAATAACCTTCCTTTCTGGATATATCCTGCTTTGAGCCATTTATCAAGAATGGATTTGTTGACCGGGATATGGTTTAATATCCACTGATGGTCAATTTCATCAAAGCAGGCCTTGATGTCGGCTTCATACACCCATTGTGCGCAATTTTTACGGCACAGGATAAGAAAGCATTGTGCAATGGCATCGGCACACGAACGTTTTTCCCTAAACCCATAAGAATTTAGGTCGGCCATTGTTTCGGCCAGAGGGACAAGAGAAATCATGTGCAGGGCTTGCATAGCCCTGTCATCCATGCACGGGATGCTTAAGGGGCGTTTTTTGCCATTCTTCTTAGGGATATATATCCTACGTAAAGGTTTAGGGGTGTATCCCCTGTTCTTAAGGTTTTCAGCTGCGACGAGTTTATCATACCCGTCTATCCAGATTTTATGGTCAACACCGGGGGTTTTGCCTCCCTTGTTGTTGGCCACCCGGAATACAGCCAATAGTTTAGCATAAAATGATTTGGTAATGAGAAACATCAGGGCTTTAGCTTTGCCCCAGCGTTTCTCTTTAACAGCCTTGGCAATACGTCTTTGCAGCTTGTTCACCCGTTGAATAACCTTTCGCCATATAATGAGGTTCCAGTTATCGGTTTGGTGTGCCAGTGCACACGATGAATTTTCATTCTCGTTCATTTGCTTTCCAGCATTTACAGGTTCTAAAAAGTATCATGCCATAAAGTACCAGACAGAGGTGGGCTGGTTTTCACCTGTGGCGATGTTGTGGCCACTATCCCTGGCATTACATCAGGGCATTCGCTTTGTCTGTCCTCTCTGTACGGTGTTTCCCCATGCCTTGCGGTTAGGGTTTTTGATCCCGCTGTTACAGGAAAAGAGAGCACCGTGCTTCCATGTTCCATGTAAATAACAAAAGATACAGGTTTAGGCCTATCCTGTCCACCGGCTGGGCAACATCCCCGTAAACGCAACGTTGACCACGTTTAACCTGCCAGCTTACCATTTTGGTACAAGGCGTGTCATCCTCTTTTTCGCCCTTACGCCATCTCGATGGTTTCGGAATATTTACCTGAGTTGGCCATGCCTGCTCACCCCAGCCCTAAATCGGTTTTTGAGGCCCCGAAGACTATCCGCTTCACAGCTTATAGCCCCGCCATAGGGTATACAACCCGGCGTTTGGTACTCGTTTCCCGGAGCTTCAACCGGTAATAGCTGCACTATACACCAGTTGTCCGGTAAGGGTACTGTTGAGGGAACAACAGGTTTTATCAAAGAACAATCCTTTGTAAAACAATTATTTACACGACTTCAAGTCGCAACAACGTTTGGCGGTATGAAACGGTTGGGTTTTCGGGCTGCGTTCTTATCCACCGAGGAAAAAGTTGAAGCGAGAACCAAAGCTCCGCAAACCACTGAACCCCAACTGTTTTATATTGTGTTTTATGGGCTGGCATTTATTGTAAATCAATATGTATTGGTATTGTAAATCTAATATTTACAGGTTCATTATTCATAAATCCATTCGTAAACTTATCCAAATTATTCAATGCAATCAATACAGCTTTTTGTACAAATCCATTATCGCAAGACCTGAGAAATTTTATATCTCTCATCTCTCCATGCTTATCAATCACAAAGGAAACAATCCTTGTACAATTTATGCTGCTTTCAATTATTGGCATCTCAATCCATAAATTCGACATCAAATCTTGACGCATTTTATCTAATCCACCTGGATAAGATGGCATACTATCGCAAATAATATAGACAGAATCAGTAATCGATTTTTCTTTAATTAACAACTCTGGAAATACAATTTTAGAATATTTAGTAATCCATAAAGTATCACCTTGCGTGTCTGTTACAGAAAAGTCACCTATTTTTTCAAGTGGTATTAAACTCGTAGCATAGCCAATTTCTATAAGATTATTGAAATTTCGAGTCAATTTATAAAGTGAGTCCGTTTCATAATCAAATCGCCAAGTTTCTGAATAACCATTAAAATTTACCTTAATCATAGAATCCTTAACAATCTCAAAAATATAAGTATGATTATCAAGGCAGAATCGTTTATTATCATAATAAAAGCAAGATTCAAGCTTGGCAGAATCTGAATTAAATTGAATCAGTTCTTTTGAATAATCTGCACGATAATAGACATTCTTTGCGTAAAACTGCAAAATCCCGATAGAATCCGAATCCGAAAAATACTCAGTTCTCAAATCGAGTAATAATGTATCCTGACCTAATAAATTTTGAAAGAGGATAAATCCAATCAAAATCAAGGTTATATGTTTAGCAGTATGTTTCATTTGCTTGCCCATAACGTTTTATGGTATGGTGTCGTGCGGGATTACGAAGCAATTTCCTATCAGTTTACACCGACCTTTTTTACTTCCCACAAACGCTCGCATACCGCTGAAACCCGCATGCACTATACCATGTGTTGGCGTGTCGTTGTTTTTATTAATCTTTCCACCAATATTCATTATTTTGTTTATTTCCAGATTTAGTCACTATATTTTGTGTAGCATTGTGTTCCAACATATATCCTAACCAATCACTGGAATAATATTTTTCAGAAGGTATAAATTCAGCTATTCCATCATCTAATCCTTTACTATCAGGTATACGATAATCACCCCAATTACATTTTTTTGAGTTTTTCGTTTGATAACTTGTCCAGATGCCTTCAAACTGATTATTTTCAAATCCGTCTGCTACAAACATTAAAGCATCATATTTCATTTTCCCATTTTTGTCAATATAGAAATTCGTCATGAAATTACCCGTAAATATTCCTGTCCCTTTCTGCTTAGGATTCTCAAAGAATTTGTATTCGCCTTTTACAAAACCTTGTTTTAAAGGAGGTAAATCTCCCTCAATGTAGTTACTTGCCTCTGTAATTGTTATCAATCCCTGAAATGAACAAATATTTTCCTTTACCATTGTCTTACCATAAACAAAATACTCAAGTCTATTTGTCGGATTCTGAATTACGGAAATAAAATGAATATATAATCTTTGATAGTTATCTCCAATAAATCCAAGTGGTTCTTGTCTTTTAATAAAGGCAGTATCATCTTCAGGTTGAAATCTATCTAATGTCCATAAATCTGAGATGTCATACTTTTGAATCTCAGTCAAAAAATCAGTTGTCTTACTATCTTGTCCGAAAGCAAGTCCTGATATCGTTAATCCAATTACAATTAATATTTGTTTCATAGTTCGAAGGGTCTGTTTACAATGCACGCAACAACGTTTGACAATATGAAACGGTTGGGTTTTCGGAGCGCGTATTTATCCACCGAGGAAAAAGTTAATGCGAGAACCAAACACTCGTAAACCACTGAACCCCAAATGTTTTATATTGTGTGTTAGCAAGCGTTTATATTATCTTTTTAAATTTTTCAAATAAATCAAATATATCATTTTTAATCCTATCTGTATTATCGCTATTTTCAATCATCTCAACTTTCTTAGAAATCAAGGCACAAAGTTTTATCCATTTGTCAGTGTTCTTAATCCAATATTTTGAGTCGCTTTTTAATACACTTAATAATAAATCTCCTTCGTAGAAATCTCCCTCTGCAAGAATGTTGTTTTCTAAAGCAACCAGAGCCAAGGGAATTAAAATGTCTAGACTAAAACTCTGACCGATAAGAATTCTTAAATCCTCAATTTCAAAATTTTTCAAAGGCTTTTTTCTCAATTTATGACATGTTTGAACCAAATGTGAGTCAAAGGTTGGTTCACCCCAATAGTCATTTTCAAGTTCCTCTATTGTTTTGTTTAAATCCATCTATTATAGTTTCAAATCACCGATTAAAATATAATCTGTCTCATCGGAATTATTTTTAATCAAAGAACCTCCAACGGTCAATTGTTTCTTTTTAATTAATGTTTCAAAGTTGTCACCTTTGTATCTTGGTTGAATAATCAAGGTGTTGCTCCTGAATTTTTGTCCTCTGAGGGATTTTGTCAATGATATTATTAATTGATTGTCATTTATATCAGTTATCCGACCAGTTACAATTCCCTGTTTCCAATCATACGGTTCATTAACTCGAATGGAAATCATTCTATTTTTTAAATCCTCTGGTTTCATATCTTGCAGGGTATCTCGCTAAATGCTTGCTAACGGTCCTCGTTTATGGTTTGTGCGGATATCGGAGAAGGTAGTTCTAATCTCGTCACGGTAAAGCCAAAAATAGAGCTACAAACGCTTGATAATCAAAGAGAATCCGCATGAACTATAAACGATGTTGGCGTGTCGTTGTTTATTTTCTTATCAAATCTTTTGTCAATTATGGTACTACATCAAAGTTAGTTGTCTCATCACAATTAAAAATCTCTTTCATAATCCGTTTACCAAATTCTGTCGCAGATTTCGTGTCCAAATTGGATTCAATTTTTACAACTGGAGCTTCTTTCAGGTCGTCATATCTCGGTTTATTTCCATAAGTTGTCATTGTTACTTGGTATCCATTTGATTTGCCGAATTCTTTAATCTTGTCAATATATGGTTTTTGCTCATTCACCATAGCTTCAAACTCTATATTTATCTTTCCATTGCTATCCACGAAATAAATACAATCTATACCATTTGATGTAATACCGAAAAAATCGTATTCAAGATTTTTATTTTTTAATTGCTCCATAACAGTCTCAAGTTGGTCAAGCTTAATCCGTTTTGCAACTTGTATCGTTGGTTTTTTGTTTCCTGATGTCTTTGAGATAAAAAATATTATCCCAATAACGACTACAATTCCAATTACTATTAATCCAGTTTTCATTCAATTAGTTTTATGTTAATAATTTAAATTCTCAAGTATCTGTTTCGGTGTCTTTTACAATGCACGCCAACGTTTGACAATATGAAACGGTTGGGTTTTCGGGCTGCGTTCCTGTCCACCGAGGAAAACATTGGCGCGAGAACCAAACGCTCGCAAACCACTGAACCCCAACTGTTTTATATTGTGTGTTGGCGGTTGGTTGTTTTTATCTCTCATTAATTTTATTATCAATTTTGTTAATTTTTGGTTGAATTATCCATACTCCAATCGGCACAAAAAACAATAATAAAGCATCAACAATACAATCACTAAATCCAACTTTTTGTCCTACCTCTAATGATTTCAATGAACGAGGTACATTATAAAACACATAAATTACTCCAAAGAAAGTAAATGGAGTCAACGGAGCTGTCATTAGTCCTAAGTTTGGAAATCTATCAGTAAATAGTGGTGTTATATGCAAAACTGAATATCCAATTATACAAAGCAATATAGAAATAATAAATAATCCATTTTTAAATCTGTATGAATTTGAAGGTGCTTTGTTAACTAGAAGACCTATTGATAGTAACCATAAAAACATGGCAATCACACCAATTACTCCAAAAATTGGTCTAAGTTGCCTCGAAGTTATAAATCCTAAATCTACTTGTATCTCAGAAAAGATTACGAAAAGGCTGATTGCCCCTCCAATTAAAATAAATATCTGCCAGTGTTTAAATTTTGTGAATATTCTCATATCAATCGTATTGGTAATATATTATGGTTTTAAAATTTTATTAATCAATCGTTTATTTTCCAATTAATTGGTAGAAATCATTTAGTAAAATTCATTATTAACATCAGTCAATCAAATCATAAGAGCATTAAGTTTGCGGTAGCTCTTCAACTTACCGCCAACGGTTTGCCGGTATGAAACGTTGCGCATTTAAAAGCACTTCCGTATCAAGCCGTTGCTGCCGTTGATTAAATGTTATGTTGCTCAAATTTACCACAATCCGCGCAATGTTTTATGACCGGCTGTTGGGCATAGTTCTTTTTTAATCACATCCACCAGTACTCCATTTGTAATTAGAAACCATTTTCACAAATTCGTTATCCCCTGCCTTAGAACTTAAATATAAATAATATATGCCTCCTTGATATCCATCTCCTGTATTATTATAAACATTTAAAATTAAATCAGGATTTGCGTCTCCATCAAGGTCTCCAAAAAATTCTAAATCAATTAAATAATCATAAATTTTATCAGATACTAAAATTTGTTTTTTATTACCTTTAGTTAAAATAATCTGTTTTATTATTTTATTTCTATTGATTTTATCTATTATTTTACATTGGATTTCTAATCCAGTCAGATCAGTCAATGTTTGGCAACTATCAAACTCAAAAAGATTACTGTTATAACCAATTTTTTTATCCAAATCATCAATTAAATCATTTGCAATGAATCCTGTATCTAATATATTTTTAGAACCAATGAAAAATTTAGGATTATTCTTATCTGAAGATACAATTTGAACATAAGCACAATCAGCTTGATTATTTAAATCGATGTTAGCTTTGTTTAATTTAAATGATTTTTTATTTCTATCGTAATAAAGACTATACCAATTTAAATTGACATCGTAATTTAATTTTTCTAATTCAAATAATATTAAACCAGGTTGTTGTAATCTAAATTCATTATTCAATGTATCAGCTTTTACATAATCAAAATATGCTAAGTATCCAGAAAAAATGAATCCTTGGATATTATTATATTTTCCTTTAACCCAATATCCTTTAATTTTATTAATTATTGTATCATTTTCAGCAATTGAATCAATTTTTATTTCATTTGTAAAAGGAATTTTTATCAAAATTTCCGAATTTAAATTAGGCTCTTTTCTCATGTAAACCCCATCAGTTGACAAAACCCGAATAGTTCCACCAAATGGTCTAAAACTATTAAATTGTCCAAAAAGACCATTAATTGAAAATGTGAGGCAAAAAAGAATAATTAAAAATCTATTTTTCATGATATATGGTTTATTATAATTTTCTCAAATCACTGGGCTTCTTGGATTCACCCGGCTCTCCAGAATTATGCCCAACGGTTCGTATAAGAATAGTAGCCGATTGCGGGAGCATTACCTATCAAACCGGTACAAAGTTGAAGCGGGCTAAGAACACTTGAATACCTACTAACCCGGCTATTATTTTTATACATTGTTATGCGCTTTTATTTTGAATTGCATTTTATTATAAATTTCGGTATCTGAAGAATATTAAATCCAATACAATATACATTCTCTTCAACTTCAAGCACATTTTCAATATTATTTTCCAACAAAATTATTGGCTTTTTGATATGTACCTTTTCCAGTTCTTGTTTTTTCTCTGCTACTGATGTCCAATTACCAACTGAAAGCGTGGTAGAATCAGCCCATGCAACTAAATTGGGGACTAACTCTGTAACATCCAAAACACCGGAATTATTTGGATAATATAAGGCCCAAACATTTTCTGTTAATTTCGAACTGTCAGGTTTAGTTTTATAAAAGCGGAGTGAATTAATTTTCATATCGCTTTTCAATATTTTATGAATAAAAGGCTTAAAATTTTCAATCGGTATACTTCCATAATTTTGAATAGAATCAATAGATTCGCCAAATAGTTTTTTTTGTTTTGTGTATGAAAATGCTCCTATATTATCAAAAATCATATTTGAAAACCCATCCGCCGATGCATGTTTGGATTTTGGATAGTAACTAAATGCTCCTTCTGATTTAACGTAGTATTTATCAAAGCTTATTTTTACAAATTCTTCCAATAAATTCTCCATAGCTTGCTTATCTTGTTTTGATGCATCTTTCCACAGATATCGTAAAATCATTTTAAACCCTTTTACTTTCTTTAGATTCCATTCATGGATTTCATCTAATTCATCTTCGTCAGGATAAGGTTCTGAAAGAATCTTCAGAGAATTTGAAAATAATTTATCGGTATATCGTAATGGGAAGTCGTCATATAAATCATTCCCGTCAGTATCCCGATATGCTTTTAATATGGAGGCTGTATTATTGAGGTCATATTTAAGTAATGCACCTGTTCTCCTGCTTTTGGGTCCCCACATACCGCTTGTACTATCCTGAAAATCATACATCCACTTTAACATAGCCTGTTTCCATTCGGGCGAAAAACTGTACAAATTATTTCTTTCCAAAATATTGCCTTGTTTTGCACAATCCAATAAGTTGCGCGCAAAATGAAAGGTAGTTTGGGGAAATTTAGAAGCTTTCCAACCAACATAAGAAATATCGTCCAGGAAAACATAGAGTTTCTCGGGTGTATTAATATCATCCAGAAATTTTAATGGATATTTAAGTTGTAAAGGTGCAGATGTTGAATCCATTAATGATTCCAAGTGACTTATTATATTTTGTGAAATTTCCCAATAGACACAATAAGGAACAGATTCATCTATAAATGCTCCCGTTTTTGGATTTTGCAGATTAAGAAAAAAGTCTATTTCTTCCTGTTTATTATTGAAATCCGGAATTTTCAGTAATCCTTCCCTGTTCTTTAATTTAGAATGATATTCCAATAAATTATTTATAGATTTTAAATATTCCCCTTTATCCAACAGGTATGAGAATCCTAGCCCCCGGAATTCAAAATCAGCCATGTAATAGCCTTCTTTTTGTAATTGTTTATTCAGCTTAAAGAGTTCTTTTACTTGTGTTTTTACTTGAACAGCCCTAAAAATCCCAAAAGCAATAAAAAATACTAATAGACTTGAAACTGCTATAATCAAAATTTTTTTACGCTTCATTTTTTTTAATGTTTATACCGTTTACACCTAATTGCGCATAACGTTTTATGGTATGGTGTCGTGCGGGATTACGAGGCGAAAACTTATCAGTTTACACCGACTTTTTTTACGAGATACAAACGCTCGCAAACCTCTGAAACCCGCATGCACTATACCATGTGTTGTGCGTTCGTTCATTTTTTATTCATTAAGAAATTCAAATTCTTTAATGTCAGTCTTTTTTGTCAATTGTCTCGGTTTATCATTTTTATCTGAATATCCTATGACTACAAAGTCTTTAAAAATTAGCAATCGAAAATCAGCGCTTGTCAGTGAAATACTTGGCGAGGCATAAGATGCAATAGAATTTTTCCATCCTTCCAAATTGTCAATCAACCAATCATTGAGTTTTTTTAATTCGTTGGAGTCTTTGGAAATTAATCTTGTTGAAGTACTATCCAATCCAGATGAACTTTTTGTCCAAAACGTTATTTTTAAATCTGAATTTGAAATTTTCAAATCATTTAAGTCTATTGATTGCGCGCAAGACTGTAAAACAATAAGAAAAACAGGTAGAATAAATAGTAATCTTTTCATTATTTACCATGTGTCAATTTAATAATCTGTCCATTCTTGGAATTTATAATAATAAGAAAAGTACCACCATGCATACTTTTAGGTAATGTTCCTCCAATTATCCAATAACCATCTATTTTATATACATCATATGGTTTTTGTTTTTCAATATTTTTTTGTCCATAAATATCAAATAGAACAGTCTCAGCATATTTAATTGCAGTTTCTTGTGTTTTTATAACCGTATCAAGGAGTAACTGTTTTTCAGATGAATAATTTAAAGCACTTGCCAGTTCTTGTTTTGCGTTTTCAATTCCTAATTTTGACCTATCAATCTGTGAACAAGCAATCAAAGTTGATGCAAAAATCGTTATTATCAGAATAATGTTTCTCATGTGTTAGAGTTTTTTGAATGACGCACAACGTTTGGCATATGGTTCGTTGCCGCCCTACAACGCCTATCCGTATCGCAACCGACGCCTGCGAACTAAGTGAGCTGCGAATCCCGGTTCATTAGCGCTCAAACCCACGCACAGCAAGGGAAAGGCAATGAACTATATGCCGTGTTGGGGTGCGTAATTTATTTATTATAAGAATGTTAATCCAATTTTTCTATTAAGTCCTTTTTCAAAAATCCTAATCAGTGTAGAAAGTTGAATATTTCCTTTCGCATTTTCAATCTTTGAGATATAACTTTTTTTAGTCCCAGCTTTTTCTGCTAATTGTTCCTGTGTTAATTTTGCTTGACTTCTAGCTTCTTTTAACATCTCACTGACGATAAACATTTGTGCTTTTTCCTCGTAAGCGTTCCGACCTTCGCTCCCGATTTTACCATGTTCTTTTTCTATTAATTCGTCAAATGTCTTAATCCCTTTATATTCATTCATTTTCATTATCCTTTTAGTTTAAAATACTCATTCTTCAACCGCATTGCTTTTTCAATCTCTTTTATTGGTGTTTTCTGTGTCTTTTTCTGAAACCCATTAAATAAAACAACTAATCTACCCTGGTCAAAGCAACAAAAAATCCGGTAAATGTTAGATTCATATTCAATTCTTATTTCAAAGAGTCCTTCATATCCAGTCATTGGGGCTAAAAATTTTTCAGGTACTCTATCAACTTGTTTAATCAATTCAAATACATATTGAATCTTTTGTTTTACCTTAATATCAAGCTTTCTATAAAAATCCAAAAAGTAATCCCCATGAAAAATTATTGTTCTTGTCATTATAAAAAGTTATCTCCAAAGATAACAAATTAAATTTACTTTTAAAATCAAGACAATAAGTAAATATGGAGCGGGTCGTTTTTTAAATTATGCACCCCCAACGTTTGGCATATGGTTCGTTGCCGCCCTACAACGCCTATCCGTATCGCAACCGACGCCTGCGAACTAAGTGAGCTGCGAATCCCGGTTCATTAGCGCTCAAACCCACGCACAGCAAGGGAAAGGCAATGAACTATATGCCGTGTTGGGGTGCGTAATTTATTTATTATAAGAATGTTAATCCAATTTTTCTATTAAGTCCTTTTTCAAAAATCCTAATCAGTGTAGAAAGTTGAATATTTCCTTTCGCATTTTCAATCTTTGAGATATAACTTTTTTTAGTCCCAGCTTTTTCTGCTAATTGTTCCTGTGTTAATTTTGCTTGACTTCTAGCTTCTTTTAACATCTCACTGACGATAAACATTTGTGCTTTTTCCTCGTAAGCGTTCCGACCTTCGCTCCCGATTTTACCATGTTCTTTTTCTATTAATTCGTCAAATGTCTTAATCCCTTTATATTCATTCATTTTCATTATCCTTTTAGTTTAAAATACTCATTCTTCAACCGCATTGCTTTTTCAATCTCTTTTATTGGTGTTTTCTGTGTCTTTTTCTGAAACCCATTAAATAAAACAACTAATCTACCCTGGTCAAAGCAACAAAAAATCCGGTAAATGTTAGATTCATATTCAATTCTTATTTCAAAGAGTCCTTCATATCCAGTCATTGGGGCTAAAAATTTTTCAGGTACTCTATCAACTTGTTTAATCAATTCAAATACATATTGAATCTTTTGTTTTACCTTAATATCAAGCTTTCTATAAAAATCCAAAAAGTAATCCCCATGAAAAATTATTGTTCTTGTCATTATAAAAAGTTATCTCCAAAGATAACAAATTAAATTTACTTTTAAAATCAAGACAATAAGTAAATATGGAGCGGGTCGTTTTTTAAATTATGCACCCCCAACGATAAATTGTATGAGTAGTGGCAGATTGCGTGGTAGTTACCTGTCAAACAGCTACGCAGTTTGAGCGTGCTGCAAACCTTGATATTTGCTACATCGCCTGCCATTACTTATACAAAATGTTAGGTTTAGTAAATTATTATAAAAGTCTCATTTTTAATCTATATAATTTATCTATTGTAAATACTAAAGATAAACTCAGGACTATTATCGATACATATTTATATCTCCAAATACCAGTCGAATAATGTATTTTGTTTAAATCTAATAATCCATTTACCGTTCTTAAATAATAGAAACAAATTACACTAATTAAAAAAAGAACTAAAATACCTACAACTAAAAGATACCTTCTTATTAATCTTTTTTGAATAATTCTTTTAATAATTTCTTCTTTGACTTTTTTATCAAACTCATTAGAAACATTAAACTCAAATGAATCCTTAATTTCTATCGACAATTTTTCATCCATGTTTTTATTTAAGTTTTGCATACTTTTTATTTTCACTTACTTGTAAAGGTTCTAATATACTTTTAAGTTTTGTTCTTATCCTATATAATTTTAGTTTGATATAATCTTTACTCTGTTTTGTTATATAAGATATTTCTTCGATAGAACAATCAAGAAAATAATACAAATGAATAATAAATTTTTCGTCATTCTTTAGTTTATTAATAGCCACTCTAACAACTATTTTTCTTTCCTTTTTTTCAATTGCCAGGAATGCTTCATTTATATCAAAGCTTACATTTTTGTAATCACCTATTTCTTCAACATTTACTCTATGAAATTTAAATTCTCTTTTCTTCGAGATTGATGTGGTATAAGCTATTCTGTATAGCCAACTTGAGAATTTAGACTCATAACTTTTATGTTTGTTTAAAGAAAAATATGCTTTAACAAACACTTCCTGTGCAATATCTTCAGCCTCCTCTCTGTTGTCTAAAATTCTATAACATACAGAGAAAACCATATTCTTATATTTATTTATAAGATAAGAATATGATTCTTGATTTCCAGCGAGAATCTTTTTTACAAGTTCATTGTCAGGTATCATTCAAGTTATTCTATTTTTCGCTTTTAATAAAATAACTTAAAATTAAGCTTAATCCGGTAAACAAGGGAACAGTAATCCCCCATGCAACCCCCTCATCCTTACTAACAACGGGATTGGTAATAATATCCATGAGTATGATTCCGGCATACATGCCAAAAGATAATCCAATACTAATTATACCTGTTCGTAAAATTGCTGTTCTTGAAATAGGGAGAATGGGAGAATCCTTAGAAACCTCTTTACCTGTTTCAATTAAAAATCTTCTTTCTTTGTATCTATTAATAATATAGCTTGTCAAAACAATAGTTGCTCCTGTTACAGGAAATCCAACAGTTACCAAGAAAAATAAAAAATCATCCATAATCTTAAAATTTTAATTTTTAAATAGTTTTGATTCAAGGACGCAGATTTTTTATCATGGTTATCATTTTTTAGCAGAATTTTTCTTTTTTATTAAACCTAACGTTTGATGGTATGGTGTCGTGCGGGATTACGAGGCGATTTCCTATCAGTTTACACCGACCTTTTTTACGAGCCACAAACGCTCACAAACCACTGAAACCCGCATGCACTATACCATGTGTTGTGCTTTCGTGCTTTTTCTATTTTGTAAACCATTTAATTTCAGTAATCCCATTTTCACCAAGTTCAAGGTACAATCCGTATTGATAATTCAGTTCCTCAATATATCTTTCTATTTTTATAAAATCATCATCCTTTAGCTGGTTTTTCCAATTCATTTTTAATTCCATTACTAAGATATTGTTTAATCCATCTTCCTGTCTATGGATAATTATGTCGGGAAATACTCTCGACGGAATTTCATGATCCGGATTTAGATGAATTCTTTTCGGAATTTGCATGCCATCTTCATCCACCATTCTATTGTACTCACAATTGACATGATACTGCTTTATTCGAATTCTCAATTTATTTGAAAGTTCACTTGAGATTGTTCTTTCATTTATGTTAGTTTTTTTAAGGAAAAGGACTGGTTGTTCTTTAATAAGTTCATCAACACTTTCCTGAACTATTTCTTCCAATTGTTTAAGGTTATAACTCATAATAATTTACATAAATTTTACCTGATTCGTTTGCCTTTCTTCTTTTGCGGTAGAGCAAATCTGGTAATGTGACTCTGTTTTCAATTACAGCATTTAAATCCACACCATCCATAATAATTATTGATTTGAATTCTGGTGCAATTGCCTCTGGAGTTAATCCTTCCATGGTTACTAATAGTCCCATAGCAATTTTTAATTTAGTTTCAACTTTATAACAAAAAGTTGCAAGATCACCTCTATCTACCTGCTGTTTCCATTTTGCCTCTAACAAATAATCTGTACCATCAAAAGTAAAAGCTCCATCAATTTGTTCCCCATAATTTTTAAATGATCCTTTTGGATTAAGTTCATAAAGTGTAAATAGTTCATTTAAAAATTTCTCTAATTGGTAACCACGTTGCTGAAGGTTTTTGTTTATGGCAATTTTATTAAAGTCTTTTTTAAGTGAATTTAATTCGTCATCTAAAGATTTGTTCTTTGCTATTTTCTTCTCAATTTCGATCTTTCGTTTTCTTGATTCTTCCTGCTCTTTTGTAATCTGGATGTAACCTTGTGTTTGAATTCTTAGATTTTTAACTGCATTTTTAGCTTTTCTTTTCAATGTACCATCTGCATCCCAAAATTCTAAATGTGGAAAATCAGTAAAATCAATTACTGCTAATATCAGATTAATTAAGTCTTCCTTGTAAATATCTTGACGGTTAGTCATCCTTTCAATGAGTTCCTTAACACTTTCACGCTTGGTGACATTCCAATTAATTGTGCTGACAATAGTATTATTATTTAAAGTGAGTTTAATAAAATCTCGTAGTTCATCCTTCTTCCAAAATATCACTGAAAGAGCCTCTTTGAGAGCTAATATAGCTTGGGGTGATATTTTTTTATTTTTTAAATCCATATTTAAATCATCTTTATTCCTTTAGCATGAAGCACAACGTTTTGGCATATGGTGCGTTGCCGCCCTTCAACGGCTGTCAGTGTCGCGACAGGCGCGTGCGAGCGAAGTGAGCTGCGAATCTCAGTTCATGAGCGCTCAAACCCCCGCATACCAACGAAAAGGCAATGAACTATATGCCGTGTTGTGCGGCGTAAATTATTAATTTTCAATTCTTAATACTTTTTCATTGAATTTTTTTATTATCCAAAATTGATAAATATTGTATCCAAGAAAAATCAAAAATATAAAATGAATCCAAATATCGAAGTTTAGATAATATAGTGATAGTAAAGTATCTATTCCATATAGCCCTATTCCAAAATATAGACCAATAGAATGATTATTTCTGAGTAATAGACCAAAACTTAAAAATATAATAGATAAAACAATACCCAAAAAATAATTATAAAAGTTAAATTTAATATAAACAAATTCTAGTATACCAGAACTTATAGCTTTCGGAAAAGTGGAATGGAAATAAAAATATGAATTTGTAAATATAATAAGTCCTGCAATGATATATAATATTATGCTTCCGGTATTTTTAGATTCAATTGCTTCTTTAAATCTTTTATTTTTATTGAAATATTCATTTTTGATTTTTTTCTCTTGATCTTTATTTAAGTTGAATTTGTTACATTGATAAATAAAATCAGGTTTTTTATTTGTTATAAGGCAAAAAATTCCATTTTTTAAATCATAGCTTTTGTTTGTACATCGTTTACAAAAATATAGCCTCTCATAATGGTTTAATTCTATCGGATTGTTATTTTTCAATGAATCTATGATCAAATCTGATTCTTCCTTAGAATTAAATAACATATTCTTATTTGATAATAATAATATATTTCTTAAATACAATCTAATAAAATATTTCTCATCTTGTAAAACATAATTTTTTAATGTTTTTTCTATCAATCTTGTTTCTAATAATTTGATGAGTCGTAAAATGAATATTAAACTACATAGATAGCCTATTATATGTATTTTTATACCCCATATTAAGAATACAGCAATAAGAATAAAGTTAAGAAAATGAATAAATCTTATATTATATGGCCTAGGCGCTACAGAAAAAAAAATAATTATAGGAATTGCAACAAGATATTCATAATCTGAATATACAATAGAAATTGTTGTGGTCAAAATGAAAATTAAGTATTTGAGTAATCCCAAAAATCTTAAAATCAATAATTTATTTTTTGATAAATAGTTTTCTACATCTGAGTTTCTAACCTGGGGATTAATAGTGATGCATAATTCATTATTTTGATATTTTTCAATGATATCTTCTAGTCTATTAGAATTTAGACTATTTATATCCTTTAATGCTATTTTCTCAATCAGCTCATTTCTAAACTCTTGTTTTATTTTCAGATTTGGGATTATCATATTTCTAGAATGATATTATTTATGCCGCACAACGTGTTGCGCATATGGAAAGTAGCGGTATTCCGTGCTACGTTCGTATCGCCCGTTAGTGTTTTTGCCACAAGGTACAAAATTTCGCGAACCACCGGCCCAGCTATTTTCTATATGCGCTGTTGTAAGGCGTAGTTATTTAAAGAAATAAAGTTTAAACATGATTGTATTTATTAGAATAAAACCACTTATTATCATTAGAAAAACTATAAACTTTATAATATCATTTAATTCCCAACCATTAGCTAATATTAACTTCCTAAAGTCTTTGGATACAATAGTCGAAACGAGTGAAATAAAAGTTAATCCAAGGGCAGCAATAGCACCATAACCTAATGGTATCCCTTCAAGGTCATTAAGGAAATAATTAGCAAAATCTAGAATAAATAGCAAATTCCAGAAAACTATAAATCCAATTTTTATATTTTTCTTAATCGGAAAACCTTTCTTTTTTTCTCTCAATGCTTTGACTTCATTTAAGGATTTTTCATCCCGTGGAACACCATTTAAAAAATCAGTATCTCGAATGCTGGATATTACTTTAAGGGAATTTTTAGAAGTCTGGAATATTATATCATTTTTATACTCAGGAACCTCATGAATAATTTTTATCCCACCAGAAGCTGGCTGTATAGAAACAATCTCAGAGGGATGAAAAACAAAGTATCCTAATACTTGAGTTGTTAATATCAGCTTATCAGTATCTACAGTGAGAGAAGCGAAGGGCCAGGTTGCGTTTGCTTTTCCAATCCTTGCGCCACCAGTTGCTTTGAAAATCATTTTTATTTTTTAAAATTGTTAATATGCTAATTTGCGTAATCAATGTAAACTCGGTATCCTTTCTTATTATTTCCTCTAATCACATAAATTGAATCTGAACTATAAGGACTATAAATTGAATCGTTGACTTCAATGTAATCAAGAAATAACTCTTTTTCATTCTTCTCAGTCAGGATAAAGTGAACATAAATTTTATCCTTTCTATTGTTTATATGAATATTAGCTGTCCCGTGATTATTATAAATCCGTGTAATCCTGCCATTGATATCAGAATAGAGGAGTTCCATATTATTATCATATTGCCTTTGGCCAGCTGTAATTTCATCCCAGAAAATAATCCCGAAAAAAATCAGTATTGGCATTATTCCCCATAGAATCTTCAGATATTTCATTTATCCCCTATTGTTTCTTGTTAGCACTGCAGCACTATGCCTTACAACGTACAGCGATAAGGTGTAGTTGCGTAGCGACAGCGGAGCAATTCACTTTATCGCATGTTGTGCGCTTTTTAGTTATTTTTATTGCATTTATTTTTTTATTTCCAAAATAACTAAAAAGTCCCAGTTTAGTAGCCCGCTCCTTAAATTATTTTGTCTTTCCTTTTTCAAAATAATTGTCCTTTACTGTATAAAACAGAATTGAGCTTTTCGGAAATTGCATATCACAATCCCTTGTATGTGCAGTTGACGTCAATTCTGTTTTTAAGTTCTTTATTTTTACAAGGTATTTTTCCTCTTAGCTGTTTTTTTTAGTCAAAAAATATACACTTTCTCGAAAAAATCCTGTAACTTGCTCAAGCTTCCACGTTTGCAACGCGGCGCTGGTCTTGCAAAGCGTTCCTGAAAACAAGCTCTCAGCCCGCTTCTGTATTCCCAGCCGCTTCGATTCCATCTCGCTTTAAGCTTGAGCAAATTACTCCTTGATCGTTATTCATATATTTTTTGTACTGAACAGCTTATCATTAAATAACCAAAATACCTTGCTTGGCGGGCTACTAAATTGCGCACCAACGTTCCTGCGGTATGAAACGTTTGGGAGAGCGGGCTGCGTTCGTATCAACCGTTACCAAACCTTGATGCGTGGCAGGGTGCCCGAATAACCACTTCACCCCAAATGTTTTATGACCGCATGTTAGGGGCAGTTGATATTTCATCTCATACCTTGTTTTTTAAAAAATTTATCCATCATTTTTGAGGATTTTTCTGATGAACGCAATTTAACTATTTCTCCGTTTTCATCAACAGTAAAGTGTCCTTTGAATTCTTTAGGCATATCATTGTATTGTTTCTCAACTATCTCCAAAGTCTCAATGAAACATTTGTAATTATACCTTTTTATTAAATATGGTAAAGAATTTTGTCCTCTTAATAGCTCATACTCCTGATAATTATATGGTGTGCTATCAGGTCGCTTTTTTAATATTTTATTGAATTTAATCAGAATATCCTTTATATCATCCTCGGTTATAAATTGTGCAAGTCCTCGCAATGCGAGAATTTTCATGTCAAGATATCTCTCCTTTTTGTACGCCGCTGTAAAAAATTCTTTTAGATTATCATAGTCTTTATCATACAACAATTTTAATGACTTATTTCTCATCTCAGGAAGCTTTGTCGTTTGATAAATTTTTACGATGTAAATAAAGTTGTCCTCTGTTATGGAGTCTTGAGTCAGTGAAAAAAAGGCACTGTAAAATTCATAGTCACGATGATTGATATTTTCATTTGTTAAAATATCTGGAAATTCAATCTTAACCGTTTTTTCATCCTTAATTCTCTTTCTTCCGAACATTGATTTAAATCTATTTATTTAGTCGATTTCTATGGTTGTCAGGTGCTCCGCTCCAATTGCCCCTAAACGTCCGCGTGTATGAGCCGTTGCGTTGTCAAAGCGCTTTGTTGTCGAGTTAGCACAAGGTAACCAAAAGTGCCAACCTACGCAAACCCGCTGCCAGCAATGGCTTATACACGCTGTTACCGCCTGGTGTTCTTTCGTCTGACCTTGTAAACCATTGTCAATATTGAGTTCTCGTGTCATTGTCATTTACTTTATTTCTTTTCTGTCGGCTCGTGTTTCAGCGTTTTTTATTTGTTTTTAATAGTGCTGGCAATTTTTTAAAACAATTTTTCTCTGTACATTGGCTTTGCAAGCTCTTTGACGAAGCTTTGGTTACAGCGTAAGCATGTGGGGCTTTGGCAATGTGCTTGCAAATTGGGTTGATCTTTCATTATTCTAATTGTTTAATGCATAGAATAATTTACAAACAGAACAAACTTCGGGTACATTACTTTTTGTGCCATTTTCTATTATTTTTCTTATTATTGAATTATCAATTTGAGATAGTATCATGTCGCAGTGAATAAACAAATCACGACCTTTGAATTTTACAGTTGTTGAATCTACCCTATAATTGTTACCATCCTGAATGAAAACATTTTGCAACCCCGTAAGAAATCCTATTTCTGCTTCTTTGCAAGATTTTCCCTCTATAAATAATAAAATTAGAGATAATAACCATGCAAATAATTCATATTCATTACGATGCCTATCATCTCCTGAACTTAGCACAGCTTTGAGATTTTGTTTAACTTGAACAATTAGTACTTTATTGTTTTTTGAAGAAGAGTTGTTTACTATATACTGATTGATGTGATATACTAAACTCAAATTTAGTCTATAAGGCACCTCAAAAAGAGCATTGAAAAGCTTGGATAACAAATTAGGTTCAAAAACTTCTTTCATTTTAAATAAATCTTCAAAAACATCTATTATGTCGGTTGATTTATTATTATCAATGCTTTGAATTAATGCTAAAATGTAGTTTGATTTTATTGATGAATCAGAAAGAATTATGTCCTTAATTTTAAGTAAAATATTTTTGTGATACTGTGTGCGTGCTCGTGCGAAGTATTTAAAACTTCCAATTTCTTCGGCTTTAAAAAAATCAGAATAGTTGAATTTTTCGTACCTTGAAAATGAAATAACAATTGCAAAGTAAGTGGCAAGATTTCCATTTATGGAGATTTGTGTTAATTCCGCATTTGAGTATAATCCATTTATCAACACCCATTCTATTACAGAAATAAGATTGCTTGGTATATCATCACCATCAATTAATATTTTTTCAATTTCATCTTTATTAAAAAGGGAATCAGAGTTTGGAGTATAATCAGAAAAAATTGCAATATGACTACTGAAAGACCTATCCGGGTGGTAATTGTCAGGGACCGATGCAATCCGATATAGTAATGAACAAGCTATTTCAGTTTGTGAAATTTTATATTCAGAGATTATTTTGGCAAGTTCTTCATTTGTTAATGTTTCAAATTCATGTGATATTAAAGCAAATTGAGGTAATAAATAATTGTAAACCTTGTCCTGATTATAAATAGGATAACTCATCAAATCTTTTATGCCTTTCCCAAGTCTTTCTCCAGTTCTTTTATCGCTTTTCCCAATTCCAATTAACAATTCATAAATATGCTCTAATTGATCATGAGATGGAAATCTATCTTTGCTTAATAGAGTTAAGAAAAAGTCTTTCCACTCGCCATTTTCCTTCAAAATTTTGTAGAATTCTAATAATAAAAACTTTTTACCATTTAAAAGACCGTCATTATCCGATGAATGCTTTTTTAACTCAAATACAAATTCTTCATCCTCAAATAAGCTAATGTAATTGCGATAAAAATCCATTAATGCAAACTCAGAATATTGTACATCAAATAACCAACATTTAGCTTTTTCAGAAGTATCCAACTTTAAATAATGATGATAAATTAAAATTGATGAAGCTTCTTGAATTGACTTATAATCTGTAACATTTAATTTGGCCTTTACGAAATTAAAATACTCTTCTTTAGCTGTTATTTTCTCAATGCCATCATCAGTTAAATTTCCACTCCAATCAAGAAAATAAGCTTTCCCAAGTAAACCGGATAACAATTCTTCTTTTAAGTCTTTGCTTAGTTTGTGTTCATTATTGTGATAAAGAAGTTTAATAGCAAATAGTCTTGATATTTCTGGCAAATCATCAAGTAATTCATAAATAAAATCAAGAATTACCAAACTATAATTGAGTTTCATACATAAGCGTAAAAATTCTTGATTGTCAGTTAGTCTTTTAAAGGAGGATCTGATAATTATTTCAAGTGCTTCTTTTTCAGATTCTGGAAAGCAAACTAGCAATATAGAAGCTGCATTATATCTTAAAATTCCATCAAGATGACCTAGCATTGATTTAAGAATATTAAAATACTCTGAAATCCCCAATACTTTATTGAATAATTCCCTAATTTCAGGATACCTTGATAAAGAAAATTTGCCCAAATTCCGGATAACATTCAAGAATTCATTTAAATAAAGTTGCTTTGAGGCGACAATACTTTTTAGGAAATACTTTAAATAAATTTCCGGAATACCTAAATCATTATTTGTACTTGGAATATGGTTTACAAGAGAAGAGAAACCAGCTTCACCGTTACTGAAAATTAGATCATTAAGTAATTTCTCCCTTTCTGAACTATTATAGTCAAACCAAGGGGTCTTTAACATTATTGTTTCACCGATTAAGGTAAGATCTCTTTCATTAAAAAATTTATATAGAATTAAAGCTGCTGAATCACTAATTGCATTTTGATTTAAAGCACTAAATCTTAAATAACTTTTGAAATTTTCCTCACCAATATTTTCTTTTATGATTGTGAAAATATCCGCATTACCATTTGCAATTACCTTAATTGCTAAATCAAGTATGTGCTTAGGAATATTATCTTTCACTAATTGAAGCCAAAGACCTAATGCATTACTTTTTATGTCCTCCCCTCTACAAGCTATCTCGAGACCTTGTATGACAATGGTTTTATGACCTAAATCCCACTCTTTTTTTAATAATTCTTCCGCCCTTTTAGAAACAAAATTACTCTCTAATAACTGGGCTAGTAATATACAACGTTGTTTAATTTCAAACTTTTCAGGCAAAGTCAATGCCAATGTTGGTAATAAAGTGTTGCACGAAAATGTTCTGGCAGCAACATGAAATGGTATTATTGAAACTAAAGCGTTCTCTTCGAAGTCTTCTAATTTATAATTTTTTACCGCGAAATAATGTTTTAAAACTAAAGTGGCTAAATCATCCATGCCAATTTTTGCTGGATGACGAGGGTTGAGATAATTTTCAAAAAACCAATCAAAACCTATTTTTCCAACATCATTCAATATATAACCATATGATTGAGGTACCAGAGAATCTGAGTTACCCCAAAACATAAGAGGTCTAAAACCAAAGGTTTGAACTTTTGTAATAAAAATGCCATTTAGCATTGTATTCCTTATTTCAGCTAATAGAATTGCTGTTGCTGGAGTATGTTTGTTTGTTATTAATAATTTACTAAGGACTGAGGTGAAAAATACATGCATTTTAGCTTCCTCACCTTTTCGCCTTGAGATAGCACCAGCAAATGAGATTATTCTCCACTCATCAATATAATCTAGCTTGAAATTGAACTTGCTATTAGAAGTGATCTGATTAAATAATTGTAACCCTAACGCAAGCTGATATAACTGATATGATTGAAACAAATAGTCATTTCCAATTTTTTGTAGAAAATTGTTTTTTAAAAAATTTATTGCATCATTTACTACACGTGTCCTTTGGGAGGTCAGCTTCGGAATAAGTTCATCGGAATTAACTACCTGAAATAATTCATCTTCATTAATTTTCCCATTTGATGAATTATAAATCTTATATGCAAGGTTGGAAATAAACATTTCCCTTTGTAAAGAATTTGGAAATTCGTTTAGGAAGTAAACAAAATTCTCTTTCTTGTCCTCTTCATTCCAGATTAAGCGCTTCTTTACAACATCAAATAAAATATCTCCTAGTGTCTTAGAGTTAACATTATTATCCAAAAAGTCTCGCATTAAGCAAACTACCAATGGAGTGGTGGCATTAGAAAATAGCTCCTGTTTATCATGCAAGACATTAAATCGATTTTTTGCATCAATTTCACTATCAATTGTACTCAATCCAGAAGCAATTGCTTCATTCTTCAATATTTGTATTATCTCATCTTTGGTTAAATCAAGAGTCGTTAAACAATTCCACTCATTGAAATTTACAATTTCCTGTAGTTCAATTGGCCTTCCAGAGGCAATAATTCTAAGATTTACAAAACTACTAGACAGACTTAACAAATGATGTAATAACTTTTGGGCTTCTGAACGATCAAATTCATCAAGACCATCAATAATTAATGTAATTTCTTTTTTTGTTAAAAGGATCGTTTCTAAATCAAAGAATTTATTTTCAAGGTTTAATTCGCCATTTACAAATGAATTAATCAATTCTTTAAATAACTTAATTTCAATATTGATTTTCCCTTTTAAGAAAGATGAAGGAATAAAAACAGGCAGAGTGTCCTTATCAATATCTTTTAGAAAAAAGTGAGCTAGAAGTGTGCTTTTCCCACTTCCTATTTCACCAAATAAGAATGTTGGTTTCTCAGAATTTATAAGATCTCCAAGTTCTTTAATTACTACTTCTAAATTTTTTGCAAGTTCAGGATTTGTTTCTTCTAGATTTTTCCTTTCTATTTTAATTTCTTTGTTGTGTCTTGCAACCTTTCTTTGAATTAATTCCGGAAATTCTTTATCATGAACATTTGAAAAATATTTGGATTTTAAGAAGGATAATAAATAACCTTTTGTTTTCTCTAGTAGTTCCGTAAATTCAAAATTAAGGTATTTGTAGGCTTGTAAATCTATTAGACTTCCAGCTCCAACTTTTAAAAAGAAGAGCTCAACACTATCTTTTCTTAGGAATTTTAAAAGAGGATCGTTTTCATCTTGTTTTCTTTCTAATGCAAACATTAATGATGCGTATACAAAATCAGCATCATGAGATGTTTTTAAACTTGTAGCAAATGCTGAATTTTGAATTTTTTTGATGATTTCTTTGTCGTATACTTTTTCATTGTCTTGTTCAAAAAACCAATTTATAGAACTAAGAAATGCTAGTAGCGAATCATTATCCAATTCGCTGGTTATATCCTTTTTATATTGAATCTGATATTCATCAATTAAGTATTTTTTTAATATATCGATTAAACCTGTTTCGTCTGTATAATTTTTTAATGATACTAATTCTAAAATTGGTTTCTTAGGGAGTGCAATTCCCAATTGTTTTGTCCTTTCAGTTTCATATTCTTTACCAATCTTATTTGTTGAATAAAACCCGAATTTTAAACTCTTACTTTTACCTTCAGTTAACCATATATCAATAAAATATGCAAGAGTATTTAATATTTGCTTTGAATTAAATGAAAATGTACTTGTCTCCTCATAATTCTTCTGCTCTTCGACATAACCATTTTCCCCGTTTTGAAGATAAACGTCTCCTCTAAATTCGATAGCAACATTTATATGTGCATTCGGATTCAACTTAATTTCATCAAAGAATAATGATATGGCTCTTTGTTTTTGTAATGTGAACCCTTTTGTTTTATCGCCTGCTTCTCTTTTAATTTCGTCCATAAATATTATTGTGTAATGAGGTGATAATAGAAATGAAGGAAATGGCTCTTTTGTTTTTGCCGAAGCATTGGCTTTGTGCATTGGGGCAAAAGCAAATGTGCCATTTGTGGGTCGGTAATTGTTTAAAAAAATGTGCGGTGGGCAAAAAATAAAAAACATCAGGTCGCCTTGAGTGTCGGCTTTCTTGTTTTGTTAATATTTCGTTTTTCTGTCCTTTCACAATGGTTTACTTTTCAATTCATGTCTGTAGTTTCTGTCTTCTTACACTTGGCGGTAACGGATGGCAATATGCGGAGGCCGGGATTTCAGAGCTTCTACTTATCAAACCGTTGCGATTTTGAGTAAATGTAGAAAAGTTTAAATTGCCCACAAACCCCGGCTTACGTATATTGCGTGTTAGGCGCTGGCTATATTCATTCATGTTTTTTAAATTTATATGAAATCCCGATATATGCTCTTAATATACCACTTTTAAATTCACTGTTGAAGTATGGAGATAATTCAAACAAGAAATGTACATTATCATATTTCTCAAACGGTTTAAATCTTGAACCAACAGAAACAGCATATCCTCCAATAAAGTCTCCATCATTAAATCCGTCGATAATTATGGTTTTACAACTCAAGCCAGAATATATATTGAATAAGTCGGAACGTTTAATGTTTACTATTCCAATAATCTCAGGATTTATATTACCGAAAAATGTATTGGTTTCTACTCGACCGTCAATCATTATTAATCTCTCGGGATTTGAGGTAATAGATAAAGTATTATTAAATGGAAAATAACCAATTGATAATTGTTGGGCATTTAATTTTGTTAACGAAATTATCAGTAAAATCGTGAAGAATAATTTATTAATTTTCATAGTGCTTCTTTTATTCCACAGTACATTGGTTTCGGTTCGTAATTATCATCCCACATACAAGGCCAATCAATTCTATCAAAATTGTTTCTTATCCAGGTATCTGCATCGGATACATTCCAGAATGAAATACCATATTGATACTTCTTATTAAGGCGTTTATATCCATTGACAATACCTTTTAATTTTCTTTTTTGATTCATTAACATTTCATCTGTTGGAGAATTATATTTTGAGTAAATGTTTAATGATATATCAATCTCTGAATAGTACACCAATAAATCATTTTGTTGAATTTTTAAAGCCATCTCATTTATTTCAGAGATTTCTGGAAATTGGTCGAAGATATGTAATTGACACCCCAATCCGTGTACAGGAATTCCGTTTTCTTTAAATGTCTTTAAAAGTCGAAGAACTGCATCAAGTTTGTTTCTATTTAAAGCCAGATTGTAATCGTTGTAAAACAATCTTGCGTTGGGATTTGCTTCATGCGCCCATTTGAAGGCTTTCGAAATATAAGATGAACCAATATTCTCTTTCCAAATTGTGTTTCTAAGAGTTCCATCTTCGTTGAAAGCTTCATTTACAACTATCCAAGTATCAATTTTTCCTTTGTATCTTGAAACGATAGTTTGGATATGGTCTTTTAAAATCGCCTCCCAATCTGATTTTGAACCTGAAAACTCTGTCAACCAATAAGGCAAATAATCATGATACACTAAACTATGCCCTACAATATCTTTATCATATGTTTCTGCGAATTTCACCAATGTATCATAATCGCTCCAATTATAAATATCCTTGAAGGGATGTACTCTGTCATAAAGCCAAGCTGTCTCCCCAGAAATTCTATTAAATTGATTTATTATGATTTCTTTGTATCTGTCATTATATTGGAGTAAATCAGTCGAAAATGCTACTCCAATCGGGAAATCAGAATTTATATATAGTGGTTCATTATCCTCACAATATGATATTTCCTCTTTTGAACATGAGTTTATAATCAATCCGATTATCAAGATGCTTATATGT
Organism: uncultured Bacteroidales bacterium; assembly: GCA_963781805.1. Classification (GTDB taxonomy): domain Bacteria; phylum Bacteroidota; class Bacteroidia; order Bacteroidales; family UBA10428; genus JAFGPL01. Next base: position 165,488 of record CAWAHF010000004.1, on the reverse strand, counting down.
TGTAATGTGGTTCTCATTAGCTTGCGCCTAACGGTTGGCGGTAAGAAATCGTTGGGGTGAACGGGCTGCGTTCGTATCCACCGTTACTGATGCTGGGGCGAGGCAGTATGTTGACTGACCCACTGCACCCCCAATGTTTTTTACCGCGTGTTGTAAGCTGGTGTTCATCATTCAAAGTCAATCTGTATCAAGTTTTTACAAATCTAATATTTATTCTTAATCAATCCGCACTGACCTTGATACGGAGCACGAATTTATTTTGTTTTTTGTGGGTGGGCAAACCCCAAACCGCCCTTAAAGGCGGTAATAGGGCTGGCATTTGTTACCTCTTTGGCAAGTTTTGGTTTGAGCGTGGCTCGTGTGACTTGACAATGTGGTAACAAATAGCGTTGGCTATCTTAACTTCTCACCAATTTACCCAATGATTCTAATAGTTGTGGATTATCCTCCAATGCTATCTTTGCTACTGCGTAAAATTCACTCATCCAGTCATCAATCTTTACGAATGCTGCATCTTTTATCTTGGTTGAGTCTTGCGATTCTCCTTTTTCTCTTAAATAATCGGCTCTCGCTGCTTCGAGATTACTTATCAAGGTGCTGGCGGTCGTTAAATCATCTGTTGTAATCTTTAATCTTGCCAGTTTGCTTTGTAAATCTGTATCGGTTGATGCTACGCTGTAAAATTTCTTGGCTGTCTCCAACCATTTTACATAGGCTTTTGGTAAACTACCTGAAACGGCTAACTTATCCAGTATAAGCACATCGTTTCTGAATACTACTTTTGCTTTCTTACGGTGTAGTGAATATGTTTCTTCAAGTTGTGCCTTTAAATCCGAGAATTTGCCGTATGCTTCTGAAGTCTCATCGTCTTCGGTCTTGTTTGCATCATAAGCTAGTCTGGTTTCTGCTAACAAAGCTTTGCCCTCTCCAACGGTTTCGGTGTCGTATCCGAATTCTGCCATGATTGTAGCGATTTCTGACTGGTTCTCAACATTGTCTAATGAAACTCTGTACTGTTCGAGGGTTTCGGCTTCGGTTAATGTTCTTTTAGTTGCCATAAAAAATAAAATTTTAAGTTAATAATTTGGATTATTGCGAACTCCTTACGGATGCTTGCCTATTCCTTAAAGGCGATTGTGCGCTCCTTATGGCTTCCCATGCATTCCTTAAAGCTACCCGTCTATTCCTTATGGCTCCTCATACGTTCCTTATGAACGCTCGTCTGTTCCTTGACGCTCCTTGAGCGTAATTTATGGATACCCTTGTATTCCTTATTGCCGTTTTCCTGTTCCTTGCGGATTTATCTGCCTAAAACGCTAAAGACCTTTGATAATTTCAACGTAAGATATTATAATTTAGTATAAACCGAACTCTAATAAGAGTTAATTATATGTAATATTTAAATGCTAATGGAGGTGCTTTTATGTGTTTTGTAGCAGTTAATATATCACCAATTTTATCTGCAAAGCGTAATGTTACTGGTTCACCATCAGCAAAAATACATGCATTATAATTTAATTTAGTTAGTGCAAGAATATCCCTTAATACTTGTACTATATCAGCTTCTCCCTTATTTATTTCTATAAACAAAGGATTAGGAACTTCCATTGATAATGCAGTTTGAATTTTTGGCACATAACCTACAGACCATAAAAAAGCACTTTTGTTATTTACAACAAACGCATTACCTCTAAGTACAGGATAATCACCTTCAGTTTTGTAAAGCTTTAAAGGTTTTGTCTTCTTTATCGTAACACCAACTATATTTGTTTCTTTTGGTGTTACAGCATGAAAAGCCTGCCATTCATCCTTATTGAAATTTGTTTTCGCATGTATAAAAACTTCTTTAGGATATTTTCCATTCTGTTCTTTATAAGATTCTAATGCTTGATTTAGCAACGCTTTTGCTTCTTTTGGTTTTAAATGATAATCTCCCTTTTTTGGATTATACCAAGGCCCAACTTCGCCACGAAAGACAGTTCCGTCTCCGTTATCTAAAAACATTTGAGCAGCGCAGCAAGCATTTTTGGGATTCTTACTCTTTTCAACTTTCTTATAAACCAGCCCTAAGTAACATACGCCTTCTCTGATGTCGCTTAATTTCCATGGCTTACCACCTGCTTTATAATAGGCAGCTGTTGATATTGTCCATGCTAGATGACCTTCAATTTTTTCAAAATTTCTAATTGGAAAACCTAAAGAATTTTTAAAGTCACGCCATGCTATTGTACTTTCACGAAGTATCTGGGTGGGAATAGTATATTCAAGTAATCTAGCTTTTAACTGGTCATGAAATTGAGCATCATAATTATAAGTTTCTGCCTCAGCAGCCCTTTCTTTTTCTTCTTGTTCAAACTGTTCAAAAAGCAATGGGGCATAAGTGTATGTTTTAGCTTTATTTTTAGAGATTTTACTTTTCGTCTGAATTAACTCTTTTGGTAATGAAGAATTCGGGCGGCAATATTTATAAATTTCGTCAGGAACTATTACAAACCAAACATCTATGCGTTCCTCATCATTTTTACTAGCTGAAACTATTTTTTCAATAAATAAAGTAACAAGGTCATAAGTTCTTTTATGGTTGTTTTCACTAAATAAAAATTGACCTATTTCTTTATTAGTAATTTCTTTAAAGGAAATGGTTTCAGAATCAATTTTACAGTTAAAAGCTGCTTCAAAACCAGGAAACATTGGTCGAGTAGCATTATTTGAGTTAAAAACAGGTTTTTGAATTCTATTTAAATAATTTATAAATTTTGCATAACCTTCTTTAGTACCAACCACACCACTTTTAATACCATATAATTGTGTTAAAGGGCCAAATAATGATAACCCATCTCGTGCATCGGTGCATTTTTGTCCATGCGCAAACAATATATTTGGTTCTTCTATGTAGATTAAATCTTTCATTTTAAATATGCCGAATTTTAATCTGCTGACTCATCATCATTGTAGTCATTGATATCAGATATTTCTGCTTCTTCCTCTAAATTATTGTTATTTGGTATATTGTAACTGACTTTACTATTAAATTGAACTGGAGAAGTTGAAATTAGAATATTTTCTTCACTGCCAACCTCCAGAATAAGGTCATCTTTCCCGTCTGCAATATATTTAACAAAAGCTAATAGCTTTTGACGCCAAATATTATTCCACCAATTTTTACTTTGTTTTCTCCTTGCCGAATGCTGAGTACTTGTTGAGTCGATTATATTCTTACCATCTGAAGTAAAATATATATGAGAAGAAATCATTAAAACAGGGAATGGATATAATTTCCCTGCACCAGAAATTCCATAATGCCACTTTTTATCTTTTTGGGTACCGACTAATTGTACTTTTTCATACTTGTCTTTTTCAAGTTTATCTATTTCAAGCCAGTAACCGTTTTTATTTGACATTTCATATTTTCTAAACCTTTCATTCTGCATTTTACGTTCAAATGCCATGTTTAGAAGTTGAACGATTAATCTTTGCGCCTCAAAGCCACCAATAACGTTTGAATCAAATTCATCTGAAAGAATTTCTGATACTGGAAAACGTACAGTATTTGTATTATCATAAGCTTCGGTTTTGGGAAGGTCATCCATAAAATCAAATTCCCAAGCAAAAGTGCAAACATATTGTTTAAATTTTAGTGCTGGGTATTTTAGTTTTCTAACATCAAAATTTTTAGGAAGACGCCAATCATAATCATGAAACCTTAATTCGGATGGAAATTCGGATATGGGAAACCAGTTTGAATCATAAACTTCATTTTTATTTAATACTCCTTTGTCTTGAAGAAAAATTTGCTGATATAGTAAATTGCTTTTATCTAAATCGGAATCGCTTTTAGGAACTTTTTCATCTTCAAGGAATTTAATTAAATCCTGCAGCCCAACAGCCCAAGAACTTTTAAAGTCGATAGCGTTTAATCGAACAATTTCAATATTTATATCATCATAAGAAAGGTTCTCATCTATTGCTAAGGGTAGAATAAACTTTTCGTCTTGTAGTTGTTTTTTAACTTTTGCGGCAACTGCAATTTCTTTAAGAACCCCTTCTCTTTGATTGGAACTCAAAGATGAAACAATTAAAAATTTACATGTATTTTCTCTTATCTCCTTTTCAATACTACTCCAAAAGTCAACGGCTTTTTCAAGTTTCAATAAATCACACCACACCTCATAACCAAGTCCAACGAGTTTAAGTGCTAACCATTTTGTAAAGTCGTTATCATCAGGAGTTGCATGGCTTATGAATACTTTATTGCGCATATAAAAAAATCTTCAATTAATATCAACTTAATTTCTAGCCTGATATTCTTTCCATATAATAATGCTCAATATTAACTTCAAGAAATTTGTCACCTTTTTTAACAAATCCAAATTTCTTATAAAAATCAGTCAAATAGGATTGAGCATGCAGAATTATTTTAGAATATTGTAATTCATCAATATAACTTAATATATAAGCAAGAAATTTTTCACCAATTCCTTTTCTGCGGTATTCAGCTCTAACAGCTAAACGTTCAATTTTCACATAATCTTTAAAAAGTCTAATTCTTGCAGCAGCGATTGGTTCTTCATTGATTGTTCCTATAAAATGAGAGGACAATAATTCAAATTCATCAAACTCTTCGTTGAATTTACATTTTTGTTCTTCGATAAATACAACACCCCTAACAAAAAACGATTTCATTAAACCTTCATTTGTTGTTACCAAATGAAATTTTAGGTTAGTAAAATCCTTCATATTTATAAAGTGCTAATGAACTTAGTATCTAAGGGTACTGCATAATCTCTCAGGTTATTGTAAAGCCTATCATAGCTATTAATATTTTGCAAATCTATAAATAACCGACCTCTAATGTATTCTCCATCAAATACATCTTCTGCTATGGCATAATCATCAAAGGCTAAAAATCCATTACCGATACTATTTGTAATCTTAGAAGGAATATCTTCTTTAAAAACAATAAATGTTAACAGGTAGTTATCTCTTTTGTTAATTTGTTCAATAACATTTTTAGTATTTGGTATCTTTTTAGCGTCTGATTTGCTAACAACAAATATTCTTTCTACTCGAACTTGTCTACTTGATGCATCTAAATTTAATCTCTGAAATTCTGTTTCTTCAGGTGTATCAATCCATTCATCTTCACCCATTATAGATACAGCCCATATCCTTCTCTGAGCACCACTAAGAAGTGAAAACAAATATAAATAGTATATATCGGGTTCTAAAACCTTAGTTTGTTCATGCCTCACTAAATCCTTCATGGAATTTTCAACCTTACTTATTAACGAGGAATCAACATTCTTTATATACTCTTTACCATAATTAGAATCAATATAATTCTTAAAATATGTAATTATCTTTCTTTGGGATGCTCTACTTTTTTTAAGGTTATAGCTTAACTGAATAATCCATGTTATAGTTAAAATTATTATTATGCCTAGGGGAGCATTGTCCCATGAAAAACTTATGGATTTAAAAAAATTGATTAGAGTTTCTCTATCCCATATAAATAGAATAATAGCCAGAATACAACCTATAATAGAAGCCCAAGCTGCAATATTATTTTTGGATAATCTTGGCTTCATAACTATTGGTTTTTAAATTCCTCATCAAATTCGTATTTCGACAATGGGTCAGAACCTAAATATCCTCCATCAGCAACTATTGTAGTACCATTAACAAAACTTGATTCATTAGATAATAAGAATAGGGCAACATCTGCAACTTCTTCATCTTTACCTAAACGACCCAATGCTGTTAACTTACGAGATTTATTAAAAATTTCGTCCGTATCCATCTCTCCGCCAATCCAACCAGCAGGTAACGCATTAACTCTGATGCCTTTTTCGCCAAGGTTATTTGCTAAAGTTTTCACTAGGTTATGGATAGCTGCTTTGGTGGCTGCATATGCCGATGCTCCATAAGAACCTCTAAATCCTTCTGTGCTTGTTATAATTACTATAGAACTATTAGCGACCATTTTGCCTTTTAATTCATGTATTAAATAATTTGGTGCAGTTAAATTGATGGCTATACTTTTATCCCAAATTGAGTGGTCAAAATTCATCGGATTTTCCATTGCAAAAAAGAATTGAGCAAAAACAAATCCATTAATTCCTTGAGGTGCAGAGCTAACAAAATCATTTAATTGTTGACGGTCAGATAAATCTACCTCTTTTAAGTCAAGTTGGTTTGAATCAAATTCATTACTGAGTTTTTTAGCATTTTCTTCGTATTCCTTATCGTAAGTTCCAAAAACAAAATGACCTTTGTTAACTAACTTTCTCGTTATACTTTCTGCATAGCCGCCTTTTGCAGCTCCTATTACAATAAATTTCATGATATTATTCTTTTTAGTTTATAATTATGGATGTAAATAATCAAATTTTTCACTTGTCCCAAGTTCTTTAAATAAAGTTCTAATTGCTTTGCATGCAATTGGTTTTTGTCCATTTAGTATACCAGTTTCATTCATAACCTCTCCTAAACAATAACCTCCACAATATGATTTTGCAATGCAGTTTTTACAGTGAGGTATATTATCAGTGGTTCTATTTTGCATTGCTTTTAATCTTTCTGGATAGTATTCAAACTGCTTTTTTTGTTCATCCCATTTTCCATAAATAAATCCAGACATGTGGTTTGAATTCCTCCCAAGGACAACCAAATCACAAGCAGAAACATATCCATCAGGAGTTAAGTGTGGAACTGGTGTGCAAGCTCGACAATGGGTTTTTGTTTCACCATCGAAATTGCATGTTAAGAAACTCCCATAAAAAACATTCTTTTCTTTTGCATATTTGTGAGCCTCAATAAAATGAGTAACATATAAGTCCATATTAAATTTATATTGCTCAAGCTTTTCTTTATCATCACATACAGGGATTTTGTCTACTGCTGGAAATTCTGGGTCAGTCCATATATATTTTATTCCCAAACCCTCAAAATAATCCACCATTTCAATTTGTCGATGTATGTTTAAACTGGTCATTGTAACTCTTGCTCCAACCATCAAATTTCTATTACCTTTATTATTGTATAACCATCTAATATTTTCCTCAATTATTGGGGAAGATGGTTTGCTATTAGGGAAAGGTCTTTGTTTGTTTTGAATATCGGGAGGCCCATCAAAAGATACCCAAACAATATTTAAATTGTTTAGAATCCATTCACGAATCATTGGACTGAAAGCTCCATTTGTCTGTAATTCTGCAATAACATTCCCACCACCTTTTTGCCGAGCATAATCCGTTATTTCACGCATTAATTTAAATTCTTGCGTTGGTTCGCCAGGTCCATAAAATCGAATATGTCGACTTTTATTATTTGCGAAAAATTCATCTAAACCAGCTTTTGCAATTTTTAATGGTAAACTTTTTTCATCTAGTTCATTTCGTTCTCTACAGTTATAGCAATAAACACATCGTAAATTACATTTAGTAGTCAGAAAGAATGAAATCATTTGTTTATGAGAATGGGGCATTTTATATAAGTTCTTTTTTAGGTTTAATTATTAAAATCGCAACTAACGGATTCATAAAAATACAATATTTAATTTATCTACTTGGTGCGCTGGCAAAAAAACAACTCTTTTGCAAACTTCGACTTGAAGGCTGGCTTGCAGCGGTTTGCAAATGTGTTGTTTTGTGGGCGGGGTTTCCTTTTTCTTTGCGCGGGGGGAGAAAAAACAAAATAAATTCCCCTCAAACTGCACCGCCCTATCAACGGAGCACCAATCCAATCTTTCCGTTTTTCGTAATTCTTTCAATTTTCTATTATCGTGTCAATGTATCGAGTTGGTGGTTCTCCACACTTGCTTAACCGGGTAGCTTACGCCCCCTAAGAACCGTACGTGCGACTTTCACCGCATACGGCTCAGGCACTTTTAAGGCCAACCTTGTTAGGGTAGACCCGGCTATTGTTTTTACCTCTGCAAACAAAAGTAGTGATTTGTTTGCTATTCAAAGCTAAACGTTTCCTTAAGGATACCCTTTTCTCAAAATATGAATCAAATTCAGACAGGTAAGGATTGGCCTTCTGAGCGATTTTAACATGATATCGAATAGGTACCATACCGATTTTATATAAGCGGTAGGAATATATACCTTTATAAGATACACGTTTATCGGAAAAATGATTGCCCAAAAAGTACCTTTTGAATACCCACCTGTGGCCTTTGTCACCATGCTGGCGGGTAGCCCATTTCCAGGTTTGTCCGAAGATGAATACCTCCAGTTTTCTGAAGGTATTCTTTGAGCAAATACCCTTGTGATAGTTTGACCATCCCCGGATAACCGGGTTTAGTTTTCGTATAAGGGCATGAGCAGGCAGTCCATGGCTCTCGCGTATGATGAGTTTTATCTTATCTTTGAAAGCCTGTACAGATTTCCGTGATGGTTTTATCAGCAGTTTACCCTTGTACTTACGGATATGCTGTGATAAGAAGTCAAAACCCTGGTCAATATTGGTTATTTTGGATTTCTCATCAGAGAGCCTAAGCCCCCGTTCTTTGAGGAATTCCTTAACAAGTGGTATGATTTGATTAGTAATTACCTCTTTATCCTTAGCGGTAATAATAAAATCATCGGCATACCTTACAAAATTGACTTTCTGGTTTTTCCACCTTGGAAACTGTTTGTTTATGGTGGTTTCCAATCCGTCAAGCACCATATTCATGATGATTGGGGATATGATACCGCCTTGTGGAGTACCTTTAAGGGAGGGGAATAACCTACCTTTCTGGATATATCCTGCTTTGAGCCATTTATCAAGAATGGATTTGTTGACCGGGATATGGTTTAATATCCACTGATGGTCAATTTCATCAAAGCAGGCCTTGATGTCGGCTTCATACACCCATTGTGCGCAATTTTTACGGCACAGGATAAGAAAGCATTGTGCAATGGCATCGGCACACGAACGTTTTTCCCTAAACCCATAAGAATTTAGGTCGGCCATTGTTTCGGCCAGAGGGACAAGAGCAATCATGTGCAGGGCTTGCATAGCCCTGTCATCCATGCACGGGATGCTTAAGGGACGTTTTTTGCCATTCTTCTTAGGGATATATATCCTACGTAAAGGTTTAGGGGTGTATCCCCTGTTCTTAAGGTTTTCAGCTGCGACGAGTTTATCATACCCGTCTATCCAGATTTTATGGTCAACACCGGGGGTTTTGCCTCCCTTGTTGTTGGCCACCCGGAATACAGCCAATAGTTTAGCATAAAAGGATTTGGTAATGAGAAACATCAGGGCTTTAGCTTTGCCCCAGCGTTTCTCTTTAACAGCCTTGGCAATACGTCTTTGCAGCCTGTTCACCCGTTGAATAACCTTTCGCCATATAATGAGGTTCCAGTTATCGGTTTGGTGTGCCAGTGCACACGATGAATTTTCATTCTCGTTCATTTGCTTTCCAGCATTTACAGGTTCTAAAAAGTATCATGCCATAAAGTACCAGACAGAGGTGGGCTGGTTTTCACCTGTGGCGATGTTGTGGCCACTATCCCTGGCATTACATCAGGGCATTCGCTTTGTCTGTCCTCTCTGTACGGTGTTTCCCCATGCCTTGCGGTTAGGGTTTTTGATCCCGCTGTTACAGGAAAAGAGAGCACCGTGCTTCCATGTTCCATGTAAATAACAAAAGATACAGGTTTAGGCCTATCCTGTCCACCGGCTGGGCAACATCCCCGTAAACGCAACGTTGACCACGTTTAACCTGCCAGCTTACCATTTTGGTACAAGGCGTGTCATCCTCTTTTTCGCCCTTACGCCATTTCGATGGTTTCGGAATATTTACCTGAGTTGGCCATGCCTGCTCACCCCAGCCCTAAATCGGTTTTTGAGGCCCCGAAGACTATCCGCTTCACAGCTTATAGCCCCGCCATAGGGTATACAACCCGGCGTTTGGTACTCGTTTCCCGGAGCTTCAACCGGTAATAGCTGCACTATACACCAGTTGTCCGGTAAGGGTACTGTTGAGGGAACAACAGGTTTTATCAAAGAACAATCCTTTGTAAAACAATTATTTACACGACTTCAAGTCGCAACAACGTACAGCGATAAGGTGTAGTTGCGTAGCGACAGCGGAGCAATTCACTTTATCGCATGTTGTGCGCTTTTTAGTTATTTTTATTGCATTTATTTTTTTATTTCCAAAATAACTAAAAAGTCCCAGTTTAGTAGCCCGCTCCTTAAATTATTTTGTCTTTCCTTTTTCAAAATAATTGTCCTTTACTGTATAAAACAGAATTGAGCTTTTCGGAAATTGCATATCACAATCCCTTGTATGTGCAGTTGACGTCAATTCTGTTTTTAAGTTCTTTATTTTTACAAGGTATTTTTCCTCTTAGCTGTTTTTTTTAGTCAAAAAATATACACTTTCTCGAAAAAATCCTGTAACTTGCTCAAGCTTCCACGTTTGCAACGCGGCGCTGGTCTTGCAAAGCGTTCCTGAAAACAAGCTCTCAGCCCGCTTCTGTATTCCCAGCCGCTTCGATTCCATCTCGCTTTAAGCTTGAGCAAATTACTCCTTGATCGTTATTCATATATTTTTTGTACTGAACAGCTTATCATTAAATAACCAAAATACCTTGCTTGGCGGGCTACTAAATTGCGCACCAACATCCCCATAAGCTTAGTTGTGCTTATCACTGTTATAGCGTATCTGATTTATCGTTGTAACTAACTGATGTAACGATTTCATCATGATTTTTTTCACAAAAGGTTAGTGTGTAATATCGGGTCATATTTCTACTTATTTAATAGTGATATTCATGTCAGTACTAATATTTTTTTTAAAAATCATACCTAATTTATCCTGGTTTTTTTAATAAAAGTACTTTTTTTTTAAATTATTCAATATAAGCCCTTCTGTCTTTTTTAAAGTCAGTAAAATTGTTTGAAATAAGTCTGAAAATAATTCAAAACCATGTTTTTTTAAGGAGGATGCCTTTTATCTTTTTGCGTGTTTCTGTTCATCAATAATTTGTTTAACGGACTTTGAACATGTGTCAACGCATGATTTACTATATGCGTATATCGCTGGGTTGTTTTTACATTTGTGTGCCCCAACAATTCCTGTACATATCGAATATCATAACCATCTTCTAATAAATGTGTTCCGAATGAATGCCGTAACATATGCATATGCACCCTGCGGTGTATTCCTACTGCTCTTGCCGCCCCTTTCAATACATTGGCCATGCTGCCAACACTATAGGGTTCGCCTTCCTTTTCTCCTTTGAAAAAATAATCCCCGGGCTTTTCTGTTTCCAAATATTCTTCAATGTATTCCCTTAGATGCGGTGATAAAATGGTATACCGATCCTTTCTTCCCTTTGCCTTTCGTATAAAAATCACATTTCGCTTAAGATCGATATCACATACTCTCAGGTTCTGAATTTCACTTCGCCTCAACCCGCAAGAATAACCAATGGCAATAATTAGTTTGTGTTTTAGGTTTTCTTCATTATTTAGAATTGCTGCCAGTTCTTCCCTGCTGAATACATCCGGCAGATAGCTGCCTCTTCTTGGCCTCATGATATGAGTAACAGGTATTTTTCGTTGGTAAACTTTTTCGTAAAAAAATTTCAGGGCGCTTATGGTATTATCCTGAAATGCTTCAGACTTTTCCGAGGTCATTCCAAGATAATTCCGAATATCTTCATTACTGATGTATCCAGGATAACGATAATTAAAATAAGCTAAAAAGTTCATGAACATCCCACGATAGGTCGATTTGGTTTGTTCGGAATAGTCAGTCGAATCAAGGTAATGCCCATATTGCAGGAAATAAATCTCCCTGAGCCTATATCTCCCTAACATGGCATTCATCTTCTTATCAATGGTTTGTTCAGTTAACGGAAATTCCTTTTCTTCTAAAAGATATGCCTTATTAGGGTTTCTGTCCAGGTGCATTTTTAGCAAATCCTTTATAAACTTTTCTGCTGAGACATGATTTTTTAAAGCCGGATGATCGAATATTATCCTCAAATTATCAATTTTTATTCTTCTGATATCCTCCTTTCTCAGGTTTAAGAAATAGGTTAGAAAAAATAACAATTTATCAGTTTCAGATTTTATACCGGAGCATATTTTTCTTAGATGATAAAATGGAATATGCACTGTGCTTACATCTACAGTTGTCTCTTTTCCCAGGTTAAAAAACATTTTATCCCAGCCCAGGGCTTTTTCATAATAGTACTTAATAGCTGCAATAAGCTGTTTTCGCTGGGTATAATTTAATTTTTTTGATTTATAATAAATATATTGATAAAGACTTCTGTAATCAAGTTCGTCTATGTTATTTCCAAGGTTATCAAATAGAAAATTCCTGAAAAAGCTGCTATAAATTTCACGGGTTCTGGGACTCAATCTTTTAATCTCCATCACCTGGTTGTAAATCCTGTAAATGCTTATACTGCGATCATCCAATTCTTCTAATCCTGCAACCTGTTGCTCTCCTGATTTATTTTCCGGACCCTTTTCAATTAAATTTTGTTCAATTAATACGGTTTTATCTTGTTGTTCTTCTGAATTTGAAACAATTATTTTCTTTACAGCATTATTGTTTTTTTCGCTTGTTGAATTAAAATAAGACTTTATATATTCTAAATAATCAGCTCTGTATGGGATATGCCAGCATCGCATGGTCTGGCTCCACCTGCTTCCCGGTATTTTTTTAACAAGATTAATAAGTTGCTGATTAAATTTAAATACAAGCTTAATGCGATGATTATCACGATGATAAACATCTTCAACACCTATTTCGATCTGGGTGCCGGTTGGAGCAGTATGAATATAATTCATCATTTTGATTAGCTAATAATCAAAAACGGAGATGTCAATATAAGCATAAATAAGAATTAATCAAAAAATAAGAGGAAATAATAGAATAAAATGATGAAAATGTGACGTCTATTTAAAGCTCCGCCCCCTCAGTCACAGGCAAATCTGCCTGGAGGGCTGATTAGTTATGGATTAGATGGCAATTTAATAAAATATTTGATACATGATACCCGGAGTGTAATTTTTTAGTTAAAATATTTCGGAAAGAAATTTAATTTCAGTACGTCAGTATGTGCAGAGCATTCTTATTTTAGGTAGATATTGGATTTTGATTTTAAAAAAAATGCCTTCAAATTTTTGAAGGCATTTCTGTGATCCAGCTGGGATTCGAACTAATCTAGTAACCAACTTAATATCAATGGTTTTATATTCAATAACAATAATAGGTCTCGAATTTAACCCCTAATAAAATGAAGAACTATATTGAAAAATATATCTAAATAATTTATACAAATATAATATTATTATTTTCCAGTTAAATTATATAATTAAATAAATTAAAGACGGTCGTAAGATTTTTAATAATGCAAGCAAATTGAAATGTTACGAGTTTATTAACCTTTACAAATTTTAATTTCACTATTGGCTGCAACAAGGATTTATGATAACGAGTAGTGGTAGAGAGCAGAAAATTTTCCTTTCAAGTTACCTAATAGTTAAAGATATGAAATACAAGTAACTGTCTATTCAGCAATGGTTTATGCCTTTTGTTGTTCGCTGTGGCTAAACTGGTAATAAAAACCTTTGGAATTCCTTGAAAAATGTTGTATACACGCCGATCTGAAATGAAGCTCCCCGCAATGGGGTATCGGCATAATATCGTCTTATAATTCGCCTCAAGAAGCGGGGTATTTACCCTCACTCCCGCTTTCAGCAACATTTTCGACCTCAAAATTTCATTTCTTAGACTCATGAAATTTAAGTCTCACAAATATAATAACCGCTTTAATCTGATCTTCCGAGTATATATTGGTTACTGATTCTAAGTTCTTCAACTTAGCATCAAAAAAGTAATACATTCAATTAAGCTTTACAATCCCATGGCGAATAATTTCATATTATTTGTGATATAAAACAACAGGGTACGAAGTAACCAAGGGATATATAAAGCAAACCTACAAAAAAATTGACTAAACCCGAACCAATACCATTTAAAAAAACAAATGGCTGGTCATTATTATTTGCTTTATTCACATTTAGCCTGTAGTAAGGGTCGACATGTTTAATTTGAACGGGTAAATTACCACTATGAAAGTAAAAGCAATCAGGGACTATTTCAACAATACCCAACCAAATTCTATAGAAACCAAAAATACCAAAAGCTGGAACTATACCAAGAAATACGCAGCTTTTTATCAGTTGGAAATTATGTATTGCGTTGATATCTAAAGATGTTTCTTTAAGAATCACATAGAAGTAAAGTATTGGTAAAATATTTAAAAACGTTATTGATAGAATGACTCGTAGAGATATTCTCCAATGGTGAATAAGTGGATATTGGAATGCCTTCCACCTGCCCTGTACATTGAATGTTGCACCCCAAAAGATGGCATAGAATGCCATAAATACTATTTGGTAATTCGTTAAGTTTGTTTCCATTTTAATTAAGTTTTTATTTATATATTGCAATCCTTTTAGAATGTGAACTTCCATTTCCAAATATTATTCTATCATAATTAACTCCTCCTAGTTCATTGGATGGAAAAATCAATATCATTTTCTTTATTTCCTTCTTATGTATAGCCTGAAAGTCCATTGCGCACAACTTTGAGTATATGCAAAGTAGGCGATTGCGTACTTCAAACCTATCAAACCAAGATTAAGTTGGAGCGGGATGCAACCGTTTAATATATTACTGTCACGCCTATTTGCTATATACATTATTGTACTACAAAGTACTGTTTTCAGCCGTTTGGCGAACGCTCCACAGTTTTGGATATGCTCACTATGGTGTTGAAACAGGCGCGGTCTGTGTGCTCCATTCCTGGGGGCAAAATATCTGCCTGCATCCACATATCCATTGCCTGGTTCCTGCTGCCGGATATAGCCTAAAAGGCAAATGGAAACACATTGGGAAACAGCAGAAATATCTCTATTCAATCTTTCAATTGAGCGATGCTTTTAAAGGTAAGTTTTTGGATAGTTTGGAGCGTGCTTTGCAAAAACGGGATATACTCTCCGAGTTTGATTCTTGTATCCAGGCGGCATATAAAAAGCCATGGGTGGCGCATTGTGAACCTTCAATGGCTAAAGCTGAGCATGTGATCCAATATTTAGGGCAGTACACTCATCGCGTGGCCAAAAGCAACGACCGCATTCTTGCAATGAGCGATACCCATGTAACTTTTATTGCCAAAGAATATCGGGACAAGGCAAAAAAAAAACCGGTGAGTTTGACCGGGGCCGAATTTTTACACCGGTTTTGCCTGCATATTTTGCCCAATCGGTTTGTGAAAATCCGACGATTCGGTATTTACAACCACACCACAAAACGGAACCTGGAGCTGCAATTTGTGCCCGAAGTGTCGAAAGTTGAAAAGAAATTATCGGATAATAAAGATGATGAAACAACCCTGGAGCGTATAAAACGGCTGACGGGTTTTGATATTGGAAAATGTCCAAAATGCAAGAACGGACGAATGCGCATCGTCAGGGAACTGCCCCGTATCCGCTCTCCTGGTCAACCTGTGCAACAGTTGCTCCTTGCGTCTTTACAATAAACTGATTCTACTTCCTTTTATTCTTCATTTTTATGAGGGAAGATTTTGTATTGCCTAAACTTTAAAAATCTGTTAGTATTTAGGCTTTTACTTAACCCAAAATAAGGCAAATACAAAATAAAAGCTCACAATCCAAAGAAAGTTATCTCCCAATACTCCGTATAAAACACATAAAACCGTCGATAAGTGCATAGAACCAAAGTTGTGCTTTATTGGCCGGGATGTAGTACAATCCCGAAGCAAGTTCGGGACAGGCTATGCACTCATCGCTGGATCTTGCAGACCGCTCATAGGGCTACTTATTAGGCTGCGTAATTTATTAACTCAATCCCATTTTTTCTAATCTCAGCAACTATAGGGTTTGTTAAATTAAAATCTGATATTGTAAACGGATGTGGTTCTATTAATAAATCGTCATCACTACGCAAATACATCAATTCAACTTGCATTTCAACAATATCATCTAGCTTTTTAAAAATAATAGCTAAATCAATATCACTATCATCATGGTTTGTACCAGTGGCAAATGAGCCAAATAGGATAGCATTCTCAATTTGATACTTTTTACTTATTGTATCAATGTACCTCTTAGCAATCTTTATAGCATCGCTTTTATCCATTCTCTTATCACTTTAATATTTGCAATCCATTTGTCAGTATAATCTGAAGTACATTTTTTATAAAAATCCTGCTTGTAGTCATCATATCTGGCATTTAAATTAAAGGTCGAAATAGTATCCAGATAGCGTTTAAAATCATCGTTTATCTCAATCTTAGCCAATTTTGCTAAACGTCTTAAATCATGTGTAAACGGAGCATGTAAATTTGTATTTTTTACTACAATGTCTTTTAACAATCTCTCTATTACTAAATGCCCGATAAATAGAGACCAATGATAATCTTTTGATTTATAAAAATGCATCATCGTTTCAAAATCCTGTTCTGATCTTGAAATCCAATGATTTATAGTTTTTTCAATATTTATCTTATCATTCTCCACTTATCAAAAGTACAAAATTTATCTGAATACAATATTGCTTGAAGATGGTCAGCTTTTATGAAGCCTAACATCCAAATATACTTCCCTTTTTCTCGAAAAGTAAGTATATTTGGTATATAGCTTTAGCTATTGTTTTGTTGTAAAGGGTCATGGATTTTTATGACCTCCATTCCGTTTCTATTTTTCATCATGCAACAAATACTCCTGTGTTTTTATCTGCCTGCATCGCCGATTTTAGACAGGTTATTGTGTTCATCCGGTTATGCCAACCAGAAAGCAATTTACAAAAATTTTCGAAAGGATTACTTTTTGCTTTTGGCTTAGAAGATTGTTGTGGTTTCGTGATTTATGATCCTATCTTTCCATTATATAAATCAGAAAGAGGAAAAATCAAGTCGTAATCGTTCCAGTTTAAATTTCCATCAGTCAATGAAAAATTCGAGAACTTTTTTTCATCTAAATATTTCTTAATTGAAGGATGAAGAGATTTTGATAAAAATAGTTTAAAATCAACAAGTCTCTCGTTTCCATCACTAAACTTTATCCGAATTACATAATCCGACAAATATTCTGCAGTATCAATTTTCAACTGGTTAAATCCAGGTTCTGAATCCTTATAGTCAACAATTATTCTCATTTTAGTCTTTTTGTAATTTTCTCAAATTCAACATCCTTATGATAAACAAAATAGCTAATCCATTTCTCTACGATTTTGTCTGCGTATTTCTCAAGAAAAACCTCGAAATCTTTAAGGTCTTTTCCTTTTAGTGGTCGTGTTCCTGAAATATTTGTAATCTTTATCTCCGAAACCTCGCCATTTATAATATAGAATTCCGCTTTACTTTCAAACTCTCCTTTTTTTGCATGAACATGAATCGGTTCGTGCTCATTCGAGTAGAAGAAAATAAGAATCCCTAAATATTCAAATATCTTTGGCATTATCCACTCTTGTTAATTTTTAACTATTACAAATTTACAAAATCTCAATCTGAACTTAAAATCAACCTTTACAGTCTGTCTCTCACCATGAACCACATCCAAATATACTTACCTTTTTTTCTTAAAGTACATCTATTTCGCATATAGCTTTAGTTATTGTTTTGTTGTAAACGGTCATAGATTTTTACGACCTCCATTCCGTTTCTATTTTTCGTCTTGTACCACAAATACTCCTGTGTTTTTATCTGCCTGCATCGCCAAATTTCAGG
This sequence comes from uncultured Bacteroidales bacterium, assembly GCA_963781805.1. Taxonomy (GTDB): domain Bacteria; phylum Bacteroidota; class Bacteroidia; order Bacteroidales; family UBA10428; genus JAFGPL01. The sequence goes on along the minus strand of CAWAHF010000004.1, from coordinate 147,714 downwards.
CTGGTTTTTGTGTTCTTCCGGTTATTCCAACCAGTAAGCAATTTACAAAAAATCCTGCCTTTTTTCAACCTGCTTAATTGTATAAACTCACTCAAAAAAATACCTTGATAACTGCATACCCCGATTCCGGAATTTAGTTCAACCGGAACTTCTCGCCTGGCACTTCGTGCCGCTTAAAGTCCTATGTATTGTGCAGTGTTATTATTCAACTTCAAGTCTTATCTTATTAGAAACTAATCTAGCTTCCCATAATCCACTACCATATTTAAATTTTTTGTTATGCTTATACTCATAGATACATGTAATATCATAAATTCCTTTCTTCCAATTCCGGCTATTATCCTTATCTGTTTTTAAAATATAATATTTATTCAAATCTATTATCTCAACAAAAGTAGAATCAGGCTTAATTACTGTAAAATCATTCTCATATGGTAATTTAACTTGCGGACCAACGTAATTATAAACTAAAGTATCGTTGTCATTAAAAATCACAAAATTTAGAATTGAATTTATTGCCTGAGTAATTGTAATACCTTTCCAACAATATATGTTTATCCTTTCATTCCCCTTATTAATTATCTCAAGTTTAATACTTACTGAACCAGTATCAGAATTCACTACAGCATTATAAGCGTTAATTTTTAGTTCGATATTCTCATCTTTTTGCCCTTTAACAACAAAAGGTATCATAAATAACATTAATCCAATTAATACTTTATTTATATCATAACTTTTTATTATTTTGTCCAATAGTGAAATTTGCTTATATCAAGTTAATAACCTGTATATTATCACCTTTCATTTGAAATTTACTACTGAAATTAATTAGGTTACTCATCTCATTTTATGGCACAACAACGTTCCGGCGGTATAAAATCGTTGCGCATTTTGAAACACAAACTTATCAGCCCGCTAAGCCGTTGATTAAATGTTATTTCGTTTAAATATAGCACTATTCGCGCAATGTTTTATAACCGCATATTCAACTGCCCTTTATTTGTCCAAATGATATTTTAATCCTTTTTCGAACGCTGTATTATCGAATCCTAATTCTTTAAATATACAAGAGTATAATATCCCTTCAACTTTCTGATTAATATCAAATAACTCTCCGCCTCTTAAAGCTTTTTTTTCTAGTTCTTTATCATAATGAGTGTAAAAATTACGATTATCAGCAACTGCTTGACAGAAATTTTTATATGTTTTAAGTTTTTCCTTGATATAAGAATTCTGGTTTTCCTTTATTAGTTCTTTAAGTCGCATGTTTAAACTAGGTTCATTACCATATTTCAGTTTTTGAGATAACCATTCAATATCTTTTTGATCAAGATTTACAGTGTCGAGTATTTTTTTGATTTTAAGATTGTATTCTTCTTCAGGTATCCGCGTATTATTATGAGTATATCTATGATAACTTTCGAGTGCTCGAACATTATCCATAAATAAATCAGTAGAGAATTTGAGTTTATTACGGAACTTATATAACATTAGAGCAAATACAGGTTCAAGATCAATATATAATTCAAACCATCTCTAGATGAGTTCAGGAAATTTTTCTTGTATGTCTTTATATTTCACCAAATGCTCATGTTTCCGTCTTAATTTATATTTTGAGTCATAACTATTGTTTTGAAAAAAGCATTTGATGTTCTTTTCACTCTTAAATTTTTGAATTTCTTCAGTAAAGTTTTCATCTTTAAATGTAATATCCAGTGCATAACTTTGTTCAAAAGTACAAAAAGTAATAAAGCCAATGAGAACTCTAATATCCTTAAGTATCGTTTTATAATGGGTCTTTTCTGTATATGACAAGACAATATAGGCTTGTTCACTTAATTCAATTTTATTATAGAAATCGCTACTATTAGTTGGACTCTCAAAAGAAATTTCTCCTCTTGATAATTCATTTAAGTCAAAATTAATTGAATCTGGGCGATTGAATGAAACATTGTAACTACCAACCGAATAATCAGAACTGAAATTTAAACCTGCTTTATCTAACCATTGAAACAAATTAAATGCCCTAAAAATCACTTTCCTGAAACTAATATCTTCTGTTTTCTCAAAGTGATGACCAATTATTATGAATATTGGTTCATATGTTCCGATCGTGATACCATTATGGATTGTCTTTGTATTACGATACCAATTATCAATTAAGGTAATATCACCCGCAGTAGTTTTACCTAAAATTATTTCTTTACTGGATCTATCTAGGAAAAAAGTATTGAATGTCCCAAAAATTTCTAATCGAGCCCCAATATCTGGATCAAAACTTAGCGTACCATCAAACCACTCATCTGATTGTGGTAATCTCCATTTTCCTTTATGTTCAATCTTTGTCATGCAGTATTGCCTCCAACGGTTTTGCAATATGGCAAGTTGGGGATTTCAAAGAACAAAATTGTCAGTTGTGAATAATGCTTATTCGGAAAAGATAAGCTGACTTAACCTATAAAGCCCCAATTTGCTATATTGTCATGTAGTGTGCTGGCTATTTTTTCCAAATTATCGGAACATTATAATTCTCAAATTGACTATCCTTTGTTATAATTGTCATTTTTTCTGTCAAAGATTGTGCAATAATAATTCTGTCAAAAGGATCCTGATGATGGAACTCCAAATTAGCATTTCTCAATATTTGGTTTGTTGTTATAGGTAAGGTTTCAAAACCAGTTTCCTCAATTATTTGGAAAATCGTCACCAAATCAGATTTAAAATCAAGTCTACCAATCGAATTTTTTATACCTATCTCCCAATAGGTTGCTATACTAACAAAACAGTTATTTTCTTTGTTTTCAATTATCTGTTTAGTCTTAAGTGGTAATTTGTCATTGTCGGTAATGAACCATATTAATGCATGTGTATCAATTAATAAATTCATTTTAGATAATCGTTAAATCCTTCAATTGGCTCATCAAAGTTATCTTTCATTTTTATTAATCCTTTAGCCTTACCCGATAATCTTTTTGTATTTTTATTATCATGCTTTTTTGATTTGTATTTTAAAAAATCAATAAAATCTGCTACTTCAGATTTTAAATTTGAAGGTAATCCGGATAATTTGGTATATAATTGAATATCAGTCATAATTTTATTCTTTAATTCTCAAATTTACTAAAATTTAATCAGATTTTATCTTAATAATCAGATTATGTCTTCGAAGATGTTATTTTAGCTTGCACACATCCAAATATACCTACCTTTTTCTCTTAAAGTACATCTATTTCGCATATAGCTTTAGTTATTGTTTTGTTGTAAAGGGTCATGGATTTTTACGAACTCCATACAGTGTTTATTTTTCGTCTTGTACCACAAATACTCCGGTGTTTATATCTGCCTGTATCGCCGATTTTAGAAAGATTATTGTGTTCATCTGGTTATTCCAACCAGTAAGCAATTTACAAAAAATCGTGAAATGACAATGACAGGATACAATACCTTCTAATCGGTAAATAACAATACAGAGAAAATGGCAATTTAAAATACAGAGTTTTTGGCAACAATGATACAGTGTTTCCGAAGATGAATTTGTATGCAAGCACAAGCGGACGCTTTTAGTGGCGTTGCATCGTACTGTTTTTGCCATGAAAGATAAGAAATAGTGGTTTGCGTTCCTATCACACGTGGCACAGCATATGCACTATTCCGGCTGTGATGCCCAGTAATTATTGTTTCTGTTCGATTATTTCTATCCCTTTTTCACATATTCGATCAATACCATTAATCGAATCAATTACGGATGTTAATACAGTGATATCAGGAGGAATGCCTTGACCATCAACGATAATATTATCTGTATTCATTGCATATGATGTTGATAATCTGTAATTCCATCCATTACGCAGTTCACGACGAATTGGACTACCTGTACCCCCTCCTGTGGTATCTCCAATGATAGTTACATGAGGAAATACTTGCATAGCCATTACAAAATCTTCAGCAGAACTAGAAGTCTTTCTGCTTGTTAAGACAACAACAGGTTTAGTAAACTGTAATTTTCCATCTGGTTCAATATACCAATTTTTCCATTCCGAAAAATCATTATTTCCCGGACCATTTTTGTAGCGATGACGAGAATACAACCTTTTTTCATCAGCAAATCTACTTGCAATTAAATCACCATAAGAACTATTACCACCACCGTTCATTCGAACATCAATTATAATACCGTCCAATTCTTTGAATTGATCTAAAATAATATCAATTTTATTAAATCTGGGATCTGTTCCATTAGAAGCATTTCCTTGTGTCATAAAAGTTAAAATTTGAATATATCCTATATTATGATTTCGGAATTTTTCATAACCTATAGCAGAGTTAAGATATATCGGATTTAATTTTAAATTTTTTGCGATTAAAAATGAGCTTGGATAGTTGGCGGGATATGGATTTTTCCATGTTGCATTTCCTAAAGGTGTAAAAAGGCTGACATGCATATCATTTATTCCTGTAACTATCTTCGACAATACCGAATATAATTGCTGTTCAGAACTATTTTCAGATATCTCAGGCCTATATTTAATATAAATAGAATCCCAGTTTATCTGTCTAATTTGAAACTGGGAATAGTATTTATCAAAATCATTCCAAAAAATCTCGAAATTGTTAACTGCGTTATTTACAGGGTCATCTTTAAAAAAGATTTTTTCACAACTTGTTAGAACGAATAATAATATAATGTATTTTAATTTCATTTATTTTTCAATTTTAATGATTAAACCAATATTGAATTGGTTATTTAAATGACGGGCATAAAGGGTATCCTTGTATTGTACTAAATTGTAGAAGTGCAATTGATACTTAAATAAAAACCCAATATTTTTCGATACAAATTTTGTGTAACTAAGCATACTTTGAAATTCCTGAAAGTTATTTAGTGTAATGAATTGCCCGTTTTTAATTAGTTGCCAGTAAATATTTTTATCATTGTTTAAATTATCAGTTGCCTCCCCAACAACAGCGTTATACCTGTTATTAAAAGCAGTATATGCTAAAACAGGTACGTTAAACGCTACATATATTTTATCGTCAGAACTTAGAAAGCTTTTTAAAATGAATAAATGAAGTCCGATATTGGTTATCTGTTCACCACTAATTTCATTATAATATTTATCATAAAAATGTTCTCTGTAACTGATTTCCCAATTTAATTTTCCTCCTAAATAGAAATCTGTATTAATTTTTGAAATAGTATATACTTTTCTGTTATATGAATATCCTATCAAAGCATTGAGATTATTTGTATATGGAGAAAACGAACTGTTTGAAATTGAAGATTTAAGTATTAACTTATTATAGAACAAAGATAAATTCTGTATACTTTTGTGTCTTATATAAGTGTACCCTAATCCTATTGGCATTTTTGAACCTTTGTATTTTAACGGGGATATAATGTCATCTTTAATTATGTGTTTACTATATCCTGAATAAACGTCTATTATATGTTTCGATTTAAATATTGTTGAATCCTGGCCAATTGCTATTAAATTAACACGAATAAATATCCAGATTATAATAAGTATTTTTTTAATCATTGAGTGTTTATAATTAATTAGTTTCTATTAGCGGTTCGTTGTTTTTTCCTTTTTTTGATTCGTCTATTTTCACATTAAATTTACTAATTATCCAGACCTTTACCATTAAAAATTTTTGATCTATATATTTTTAAATCCTTGACGCTCGGGTTTTGGATTGTTTGGGTACATAAAAATTCAATATGTCTGCATTGCAATCTGGATTACTTCTTTTGCTTTAATATTCTCCTTTTATTACAAAAAACGAACCCCTAATTGTTCCCGCTAGTTTAGACTTCTGCCTGGCAAACTTAAACTTCCCGTTCAGCTCCTTTGGCACCTCCATCCCCTCTGAAAGCTTAAACCCAACGGCCCGCTTTTTAGGATCATCAACCGCATAAAGGACGTTGACAGAAAGTCCATCCTCATAAAAAACGTATGTCCAACGGATATTTTCCACTTGGAAACTCGACGTTTCCAGAGGTTTGGCTGCAAATTCAATATCACGTTCCACTTTCAAAATCCGGTTCACATAATCGAGGGTCTCCCTGCTTTCGTTAGCCGGAATAACGGTAAATTCATGCTTGTATTTGTTCATAAAGTAACGTGCTTCATTAGCACGTAAACCAGCAAGTTCTTCTGCTACAGGCGACGACTCTAAGCCGACCGTAGACACGTTTTTAAAATCGACAATGTAGTTCATTTTCTTCCTTTTTATTATTTTCCAACAATTGAAATCTGAATTTATGTTTTGAAATCTTTGCAGAATTAGAGATCAACCTCTTGATGTTTGTGCTTGTTCCTGTTTAATTGAAAAACAATTTTTCTACCCACAGGCCTAAAATACCAGGACAGGATTATAAAAACGATCTGAAAAAGTGGTCCAAGGATTGCTTTACCACCATCGCCCATTACCAAATGCGAAACTAAAGCACCTGTCATTGCGAAAAAGAAACCAGCATAAGCCCACTCCTTAATAAGTTTAAAACGTGGAATTAAAATAGCTATAACCCCAAGGATTTTCCATACCCCCAGAATAGACAAAAAATAAACAGGATAACCCAGGTTAGTTACCAAGTCAACCCACTCTTTTGTTCTGAGTACTGCAAAAATTCCACTTTGCAACATGCCAACTGCCAACAGGCCTGTGGCAATCCAATAAATAACTTTGTTTCTCTTTTCCATTTTTTATTTTATTTTAAATTGTTAACTATTTCTTGTAATCTGTTATGTGCCATATTAATACCGTATGAAAACGGCAATTTTAAATTTTCGTTTCTGTGCGCTGCCGACTGATATATTGAATGCATTGTAAGTTTGCTTGTGTTGTCGGTTAGTTTCTCAAATTCTAAAAATTCAAGTTGTACACCAAAGGGCATATTTTCAAACTCAAAAGTCCGAATGATTTTTTGATTTGAAACAACATCGTGTATTGCTCCAGAGAACCTGTGTTTATTTCCCTTTGGATCAATTGTTTCGAATAAGAAACCACCATACTTTTGATTTTCAAGTTTCAATACTTTAGTCCCCATCCATTGTTCAACAATTTCAGGTTCTTCATACGCTTTAAAAAGCAATTCTACAGGTAATTCAAATTCCCTTGTTATAAGTAAATCTTGTTTGCCTTCTTCGGCAATGACTTTTGTCTTTTGTTCCATTGTATCTATTTTTGTTTTTTCATAATACTTTCCAATTTATTAAATCTATCTTCCCACATATTGCGGAATGGTTCAATAAAGTCGGCTATTTCTTTCATCTTTTCCGGATTAAAATGATAGTACATCTCTCTGCCTTGTTGCTCCTGTTTCAACAATTCACATTCCGTAAGGATTTGTAAATGTTTTGAAACTGTGGGTCTTGCGGTGTCAAAGTTTGAAGCAATAGCTCCTGCTGTCATTGATTGAGAAGCTAACAACACAAGTATCGCTCTTCTTGTTGGATCTGCAATTGCTTGAAATACGTCTCGTCTTAAATTCATAATGTAGTTATTTGACTACAAATATATATGAAGTTATTTAGCTACGCAAATAATTTTCGAAAAAACTTTTTAATGTCTAATTTTTGAGGATTTGTTGGAAGGTTTCGGTGTCTTTGATACAATGACCGCTAACGTTCCGCTGGTATGGTGTAGTAGGCGATGCATCGCTCTGTTTTTGCCATGAAAGATAAGAAAAAGCGGCTTACGTTCCTATCTCACGTGGCACGGCATAGCCTATTCACTATTCCAGCTGTTGAACTACTTATTAGCGGTTCGGCTTTTTAGTGTCAATCTGAAACACTAAGCCAAAAGGTAGTTCAATATATTTTAAAGAAAAATAGTGATTATTCATATGCCATATTCTACCTTTCCAGGTATCATTGTCAATTTCTTGTTTCTCAGATTCAATAAAACCTTTTCTTCCATTGGTATCAGTACCAAATTCCTTCGTGAATTTATCAATTACAGTTGTTATCTCACTCCAAAATAGAAAGTCCGAGTAGTTGCCTTGTTTTTTATAAAATATTAAAGCTGTAGAATTTTCATAATCAGAAATTTGCATTCGATTAAAATAATTCAGTAATAGTGGTTCAACCTTATATACACGAGAAGGATTTAATTCATTATCTATTGTATCCAAAAGAATCAATGCGTTTTGAGTTAGAAACTCGATCTGCTCAAGAATGCTCTTTTCTGGATTAAATAACATTTTACGACGCAGAAATGGGAGGAATTCTTCAGAATGAACTACTTCAGTGGATATATTTAGTTGATCATAAAGTGCTCTCGACTTTTTAAATGTATTTTCATCATCTGTAACAAAAACATCAGTATGTGCCGCATAAAAAGAATGAGTAGCATCATCTATAAGATTGGGAAGCTTCTTGTCTTTTTGATAACCAAACATATCGAGTTGAATGTAATAGTTAGTAAAGTAGTCTAACCTACTGGCTTTTTTGTTAGAATTTTCAATAATTTCTGTTGTAATATCAAAAAAACTTTTTTGCAACTTACTCTTTTTTAATACACTATCGAGATACTCAAATGGATTTCCCCATTTAGATTTATCTGATTCAATTTTCAAGTCTTTATTTGAACCTGTTCTGATTTTTTTAAAAATACTTTCAAATTCTTCAGGATTTTGTAAGAGATCCATGACATCCCTTACTATGGATCCAAAAGTCTGATCGGTTTTGGATCTTTTAAATAAGTCATTAATTGCCTGATAATCGCTAGGTAGTTGATCTAATTTATTAAAGTCTATTCCAGCCGGAAGTGCATCCAATAATTTCCAATAAGAGTGCCATAATTTTCCAAGTGGGTCATTATTATCAAAGATGTTTTCTATATCAAGTATGTCATTATCATCTCCCTCAGCATATATGTTATTGAAATATCTTTTTGGTTCTATAATTTTTGGGTAGACTGTTTTTTCTTTGAATTGATAGCACAAACAATGATTCTTTGTTAACTCGCTTAAATATTCTAAATCTTTCTCAGTTTCAATTCTTCCGGTTTCGGATTTCGTATAACTTCTTTTTAAATCTTGAAGATGAGCTGGTGAATAAACCAGTAGGATAGAAGAATCTTGCTCTCTTAGAAATTTATAAATGGAGGAAAATGTTTTATTTCTATTTTGCCTTAAGTTTGAATAAACATTCCAATCCAGATAGATTCTTACCATGATGCTATGTATTATGATTTGGGCTCAAAGCTGACAGCTAACGTTGGCTATAAATGCCGTTTGGCATTTCGGAGCACTTACGTTTCAAGCTGGCGATAAAATTAATAAGTTGAACTGCATTACATGTACGTAATGCCCGCCAAATGGCATTTATAGCGTGTTGGCAACCGTAGTTATTCATTATTCCTTCCATGAATCAATTAACATTTTCCCCGAATCCAAATATTTTTCTTTATTATCAAGACTTATTAATTTATCGTATGGATGCCATGATATTCTTTCGCCAAATAACCGAAGAAAAAAGTAATGAGTATGGCATTGAACCAATAAATATTTGCCATTTGGTGAAAATCTACAGTCGTCAATTGATTCTCTTCTTGATGCTTTATATAAAATAGTTTTATTCTTAGTCAATAAATTAAATTTAATAATTTCATTATCCTGTTTTATGCATACTGCTCCTGAATCATTTGGAATCCATGAAATATTATTGCAACTGTCAATAAAAATAGATGTCTTTTTTTTCAAATCATAATAATAAGCTATATCACTTTTTCGATTATTAGAAGTTTGCGCCAAACTTTTAATAAATAGTACCTTTTGAGAATTTAAGTCCCAATTAGGTTCTTTAGAACCATACAAATAAATTCTTGATGAAATTACAAATGAGTCAATAATGTTTTTAGAATCAACATTTACTAAGTAATGAAAGCATTTAAATTCAGGCCAAACATTATCTGGTGATTTGTCTTTACGAAGTTCATTATCATCGAATTCTCTTATAAATACAAGACTGTCATTCAATGATATTGAAAAATCATCTATATAGTGACCTTTTAAAGATGTGTATAGAGTATCAATTATTTTTCCTGTCGTATCTATTTTTACAATCCTTTCTAAACTATCTAATTGCGTCTTTGCTATAACTAGAATACAATCATTTTTATGTAATAATCTTGGATTATCATAACAACCATAATCATTACAGTTGCTCAATCTTATTTTTTTTAAAACTCCATTGTTAAAATATAGCAACGTATCCCCTTTGTATTCTAACCAAATATGCTTTCCGTCAAGTACAAAGCTCTCCTTATACTGAATCGTCTTACAACTAATCAATATGACAAAAAGAGTTAAAATTACGTACAAATATTTCATAGGGCGATTTTTACTATGATTGCACAACGGTCTCGTATATGAAACGAAGCGGATTGTGGAACTGCGTCTGTATCCCCCGTGATGAACGCTGACGCAGGCCGAACAGATTGATAACCAGCTACTACCGCTTTGTTTTATATGCGTTGTTGTGCGTTCGTACTTTCAATAATTTTTAAGATATTCATATTTTATCTCTTAAATTCTCGTTTTAACTTTCTAACCGAATTTGAAAAATTACAAATAAATGGAAAACGTTCAAAATCTTTATATTCAAGTTTTAACTTACGCAAAGCCTTTCGGTTATCCAGATTGTTTTTAATTGAAAGAAAATAGTTTTGCATTTCGGATATAAGCTCTTCACCGCCTATAGAGCCATGCCCTGGAACAATTGTTTTTATTTCAAATTCAGTTTCAATCTTGTTTAAAACTGCAAGCCAATTGGAAATGCTGCATTTGGAATCTAATACCATTGGATGCGCCTTATTCCAGATAATATCGCCGGCAACGAGTAACTTTCTGTTTTCAAAATAAATTAGACATTCAGTACAAGTATGTGCACATCCAATATTTATAATCCGTATAATTTCATTATTAAAATCTACTACAAATGTTTCACCTTTTTGCAACACTTTATCAGGGCGTTTACTTTTGCCTGAATCAAAGTTCCATAGTCTCCAATTACATTCTCCCGAAATAACATAAGCATCAGGGTAAAGTTTGTTTCCCCGAGTATGATCCATATGAAAATGGGTGTTGATAATTGTTATTTCACTGGCGGTTATTTTTTTTCGCAATTCTTTAGCACCTCCAAATTGTTTTGTATCAATTATAAGTGCTTTATTACCATCGTCTGATGTTAATACTACTGAGTTTCCACCTTTCCCAATATAGAATGTTAGATTTTGGTCATAAACAATCGTTTTCATATCCGAATTTGCCTTAATATCTAAGGGAAAGATTACCCATATTATTAAAAATAATGTAGTTACAAAAAATAAATTAGTTTTCATTCAATTTAAATATTATTAACACGTGATGTCGATGGTTACTCCAGTATGACGCACAACGGTCCTCGTGTAAAAATTGGGCGGGTGTTATCCCAACAAACTTGTCAGACCGTAGTTGGTTTATATATTTTTGTTTACTTATCATACAGACACTGCGCCCCGCCTTGTTTTTACACGATGTTGTGCGTTCGTGCTATTTATATTTTTTTTAGCATTGACTTTACAACCATCTTATGAAATGGTTTTATAAAGGTAAAATATATCTTCCCCCAATTATTGTTATACTTGACATTTGTTGTTAAATATATTTCAGGTTTTTGTCCAGTCTTTTTAAACACAGATACTCTATAATATAAATGTTTGTCATTCTCAGCTATTACTATTTCATTATCATTTCTGTAGAGAATCGGAATCTCTTGTTTACCTGAGCTTAAACCAAATGGCTTTACTACCAAATAATGCCTGATTTTCAAAAGTATTTTAATCCATCTCGGTAATGTAAGGATTCTTGTTGTTATCTCTTCGATTGAGCTATTTGACTCTTTTTTAATTGAATAGGAATCCAAAAAATCAATCGTATCCATTTCTTTATTTATCAATGAATTTTCTGGAAATTCACTATATCTATAAATTTTCATAATTTCTCACTCTTTAAAAAACATTCTTTTTCCTTGTTTTTATTAACATAAAAATCACATGAGGCAACATTAAAATTGTCATACCACCACAAGGTATCATATAAACACCCAAAAGAATAACAATTAAATATGATAAAATAAAACTCTTAGGTATTGGCAAGTTTTTATTTTCTATTGAATTTAAAAGTATTCCAAGTGGAAAAAGAATTAATCCAAAGAATAAACACCAAAAGGCTGAAAAAGTCTCGTAATTCATTTGCGATTCCATGAATCCATCGTTTATCTTAAAAAAGAACTGATAAGTGAAACTTTCAAATTGCCTGATATAAGCAATTAGTGTTAACACTGTATGTATTACACCAATTATAATGATGATTTTTCCATTTGTAATCTTGTTTGATACTTTCATTTTATATTCCTTATAATCTATATTCCAAATTTAAAAATGCAGTCACAATGTTTCCCAGCATGACGCACAACATCCTAATATACTTAACTTATTCTCTAAAGGTAAGTATATTTCGCATATAGCTTTAGTTATTGTTTTGTTGTAAAGGGTCATTGCTTAGTTTGGTTAAACTAATATTCTTCATTCTTAATTCTTCAAAAATTGCGTCGTAAAAGAAAAGCATCCCAATTTACAACTACTTTTATTCAAACCACTACAAACCAGCGGGATAATTATAAACGAGTTATAAACAAGGTGTTTGGCTGTTCTAAATTTCAGGCATTTTTAAGGGGCTGGTAATTGCTTAAGAATCAGGGTTAGTCACCCCGGAAGCCGTCCTTTCACCTTAGAAGGTGAAACTAATCACTTCAGAGGCCGTCCTTTCACCCCTGAAGGCCGTCCTTTCATATAGGAACCCCGTCCTTTCACCCGGTAAGCCAGTCCTTTCAGGTTAGAACCTGTCCTTTCACCTTAGAAAGTGAAACTTATCACCTTAGAGGCCGTCCTTTCACCTCTGAAGGCCGTCCTTTCATATAGGAACCCCGTCCTTTCATTTTAGAGGTCGTCCTTTCAGGTTAGACACTGTCCTAACTTTTTTTGCATAAATATAACAGAAGTGCAGGCAAAGCAATGGTCGGATATGCCAGCCTGACAGCCGGCCCAATGCTGTTTAGTTAAGTAAGACAGGCTTCGACTCCGCTCAGCCTGACAGTCAACCTGACAGTAAGGTGATTTCAAAGATATTACACGATCCCGGCTTCTGACTCCCGGCTTTCACTTATAAATGTGTGAATGATGTAACTTATTGCTAAAGTTGTGTAACACTTATTTATATCAAAGTATTCACCTTTGTTATGTTACCATTCATTGAAAAATTAAATTCATATTCAATGATAAACATCACAGTACTAAAAGGAAACTGGAATAAGCAGAAAGGCAAGCTTATACAAAAATTTGCGATCCTTACAGACGATGATTTAATGTTGGAAGAAGGCAAAAAAGACGAGATGCTTGGAAGACTTCAAATAAAACCTGGCAAAACAAAAGAAGAATTGCACAAGATTATTGCGGCGCTTTGATCACAATTTCAATATGAAAAGTCATTGTTTATCGATATTCGCTGAACAGTGACTTTTTAAATTTGAAGGTTTATTGCCAGGAACCAGGCATGTTTTTCCAACATTCCAACGGTGTTGGTATTTTAAAGCAAATTTTCCCGTTTGTGCGGGAAGTAATGTGATGAAAACCTGTAAGAATCCTGAAAATCGGAACGAGTTCTCCGGCTTTTATGAAACCGATTGCCTAATTGGGTACATCGAAATATGCACGGGTGAAATTAAACGTTTATCATGAAAAAATTGACACCTGATATCAACCTTATCCCAAAGATTAGGGTAGCAATAAAGAAAACCATAAATCTTAGCAATAAAACATTTGAAAAGACTGAATATATAAATAACTTTTTAAAGGAAATAGCCAATATTTTTTTATTCATATCTCATACAATTAAAGAAACTTTTTCCCGTGATTTTGAATTTAAAGAATTTTTGCGTCAGTGTTTTCAAATTGGAAATAAAACTTTACCGCTTATTTCAATTACCGGAACCATAATGGGCCTGGTACTTACGATTCAATCTCGTCCGGTTCTTGTTAATTTCGGGGCATTAACCATGCTTCCCGGAATGGTGGCAGTATCTCTTATCAGGGAAATGGGACCGGTTATCACAGCATTGATATGCGCGGGCAAAATTGGTTCGGGTATGGGTGCAGAATTAGGTTCAATGAAAGTAACCGAGCAAATTGATGCCATGGAAGTATCCTCTGCCAATCCTATGCGTTTTTTAGTTGTCACAAGAGTATTAGCTGCCACCCTTATGATTCCGTTATTGATTTTATATGCTGATGCACTTGGTCTGGTAGGAAGCTGGGCAGGAGCGAATATTAAAGGCAATGTAACGTTTATATTGTTTTTCTCACAGGCATTTAGCCATGTTGAGTTTATTGATTTTTTGCCTGCTGTAATTAAATCATTCTTTTTCGGCGCTGTGATTGGTATCGTTGGATGCTATAAAGGATATACTGCCGGACGTGGAACAGAGAGTGTGGGTGTTGCGGCAAATTCCTCGGTGGTATTAGCATCCCTATTGGTAATTATTGTAGATATGATTGCTGTTCAGATTACGGATATGATATAGTAAAGAGATGTTTAGCCGGGGGTTAAATTTAAAATAAAATCCGGGATATTAACTTGATATAATTAATTTTCAAATGGATACATTATAAAATTTGATTGCAATAAACGTTTTCTCTCAATTTTTTTTCAGTTACGAATGATGAATGATACGCATAAAGCAACAATTCCCTCGGCTAAAACAAATGGCCATACCCCGGTTATCGAAATAAATAACCTTAGGAAAGGATTTGATAATCAGGAAGTGCTAAAAAATGTATCGTTAAAACTTTTTAAAGGCGAAAACCTGGTGGTGCTTGGGAAATCAGGCTCAGGAAAATCTGTGCTGATAAAATGCATTGTTCGTTTATTAAACTGCGACGATGGAACAATTCATGTGCTTGGAGAAAATGTGAGTAAATTAAAAAGTGATGGATTAGCAGAGTTACGAAAGAAAATTGGTTTTCTTTTTCAGGGCGGGGCGCTTTATGATTCCATGACTGTAAAACAAAATCTGGAATTTCCTTTGAGAAGAATAAAAAAGAACTTAACTCAAAAAAAAATTGATGAAAAAGTCGAAGAAGCTTTAGAACATGTTGGTTTATCTGATGCTTTGTATAAAATGCCTTCGCAATTATCAGGTGGAATGCAAAAGCGAATCAGCCTGGCACGAACCATTGTGGTTGATCCCCTGATAATGTTGTATGATGAACCTACTGCCGGGCTTGACCCGGTAATATCACATGAAATAAGTTCACTCATCAATGAGGTTCAAAAAAAATATAAAACTTCTTCCCTCATTATCACTCATGATATTGAATGTGCCCGCAATACTGCCGATCGTGTTATCATGATATATGACGGTGAAGTTTATCAGGAGGGAAAATTAGAAGAGTTTGAATTGTCAGATGACACGTTGATCAAATCATTCTTTAAATAATGAATTTAATGAGATTCAAAATTAAACTATAAATTATGGAAACGCACACACAAAAATTCAAAGTACGCTTAGGGTTATTTATAACCGGAGGATTGGTGCTTTTTATAATTGCTATTTTCTTTATAGGAAAACAGGAAAATTTATTTGATCCGGTATTTAAACTCACTACAAATTTTTACAATGTAAGCGGATTACAGGTTGGAAGTAACATTCGTTTTTCAGGAATTGATGTTGGCACTGTCGATAATATTAAAATAATTAATGATTCAACGGTGCAGGTGGATATGTTAATTAAAAAAAATATTCAGCAATTTATTAAAACAGATTGTGAGGCAGGCATAGGTTCCTCAGGAATTATTGGCGACCGGGTATTAATTATTACCCAGGGCAGTAATGATGCATCGATAGTAAAAGACGGGCAACAAATTGAGTCAAATGAGCCGGTTGAAACAGATGCTATTATGGCAAGCCTGAAAATGACTGCGGATAATGCCGCCATAGTTTCAGATCAGTTGGTGGAAATTATTATTAAAATTAATAGCGGACAAGGAACACTCGGCAGATTAATCCAGGATTCAACCATTGCAGAAAATATAAACCAGACCATCATCAACCTTAAAAAAAGCAGTAAAGGATTAGATGAAAATATGGATGCAGCCAAGGAAAATTTTCTTTTAAAAGGTTATTTTAAAAGGAAAGAAAAGGAAGCTCAAAAAGTGAAGGATGATGCAGAAGAAAAGAATGCAGAAGAACAAAATGTAAATGATGAAAAGAAATAATACTGCAAATTTTAACCTGTTTAATGTGTGAAAGGAGAGATATCAATTATTCTGACAGAATTACATCCTCAAAATATTCATAAATGAGAAATGCAAATGTGGTTCAAAAATATAAGCATACTTATTTTTGTTTCAATAGTGACAAGTGATTTTACATTTGCACAACGAACTCCTGAAAAAACAGATTCAATCCATGTTTATGAAAATATTGAAACCTATTCCAAACGAAATAAATTTTCTACGTTTATATACCAGCTCATTTTTAAGCCTGTTAAAGCTATTTTACCAAAAAAGAAAACTAAAAAGAAAGTTAATAAGAATCTGATCCAAAAACCATACAGTTCCTTTGAAGGAAAAATCATCAGACAGATTAATATTGAAACACTGGATCCGTTTGGTTATTCAGTAGATGAAACCCTTGTTGCATCGCAAAACTTTATATCCAGTACCGGAAATAAGTTGCATATAAAATCTCAGCCAGTCACAATCCGGAATCTGCTGCTTATACGACCAAATCAGCCATTCGATGCATTGCTGGTAAAAGAATCTGAGCGATTGGTGCGCAGCAGAGGATATGTACATGATGTTTTATTTTACGTAACAGCTGCTTCAAAAAACTCAGATTCTGTTGATATTTTTATTCGCGAATTAGATAATTGGAGCATTATTCCCCAGGTTTCCGTATCTGCTTCAAGCACCACTA
Source organism: uncultured Bacteroidales bacterium (assembly GCA_963781805.1). Taxonomy (GTDB): domain Bacteria; phylum Bacteroidota; class Bacteroidia; order Bacteroidales; family UBA10428; genus JAFGPL01. The sequence continues at coordinate 130,690 of CAWAHF010000004.1, read as the reverse complement.
TTAATTTAGCCGATAAAAATTTCATGGGGATGGGACATGAATTTCAAAATGTGTATACCAGGCACCTGACCGAGCGAAATAATTCTTTCAGTACAAGTTATTCAATCCCCAGTATCCGGAATACATTCATCAGTACAAAATTACATTACAGCATTGACGGATATAATAATTTCGATAAAAGTTTAACCTTTGACCGTCCGTTTTTTTCACCCTTTGCAAAGTGGGCAGCAGGTGTAAGTTTTGCGCAAAAATTTTACATAGATTCCATTCAAACCAGCGATTCACATTTTGTAATTCAGAGATTTAAGTTTAATATTCAGGATTATTGGGCGGGTAGTGCCATTCGAATATTCAAGGGGAATACAGAAACTGATCGCACAACTAATTTTATCACTGCCTTGCGTTTTTCACGGATTCGCTATCTTGAAAAGCCAATGGATATGTTTGTCACACAACCGGTGTTTTCCAATGAAGATTTTTACCTGGCAAGCATTGGTATCTCTACAAGAAAATATGTACAGGACAAATTTATTTTTAAGTTTGGCGTAACAGAAGATGTACCTAATGGAAAAGTTTTCAGCCTGACAGTCGGCTATCAGAATAAAAAGGATACCGGCCGTTTATATGTTGGGTCGCGTATTTCGTTGGGAAACTATTTTTCGTGGGGATACCTGAGTTACAACTTCGAATACGGAACTTACATTAATTCATCACATCCTGAACAGGGCGCTTTTACAGCAGGAATAAACTATTTTACAGGATTAGTTGGAATAGGGAAATGGAAATTCAGGCAATTTATTAAGCCTCAGGTTACTATTGGTATAAACCGTTTCTCTAACGATAGTCTGACAATAAATGACAATTATGGCCTGGATGGATTTAACAGTTCTTCATTAACAGGCACCAGTCGCTTATTACTAACCTTGCAAACACAATCTTATGCCCGGTGGAGTATTCTCGGATTCAGTTTTGGGCCCTATCTTATATGTTCTTTTGGCATGCTTGGAGATGCTTTAACAGGTTTTAAAAACAGCAGGGTTTATTCACAATTAGGATTGGGTGTTTTAATTAAAAATGAAAACCTGGTTTTTAAAAATTTTCATATTTCCATTGCATTTTATCCTATAATTCCAGGTAAAGGACGGGATATTTTTAAATTAAACTCCTTTAGAACCACTGATTTCGGCTTTAGGGATTTTGTAATCGGAAAGCCGCAAACAATGGTTTTTCAATAGAGTGAAGCAATAATTCCAAACGCATATTCCATGATAATTTGATATTATCTTACATCGAATGTGTGAATGATATAACTTATTTCAAAAGTTGTGTAACATATTTCAAAACAAAGTTCTCCACCTTTGGATGTATATTTTTTTCGGCTTAAATGGCAAGATTCCTATGGCATCCTGGAAAATAAAAATTGTTAACACCAAATTTAAAAAATCATTCATTATTATAATCAGTTCCATCATCGTTACGGTAATGGCAGTCATTTTAGTGTTTTCAATCCTCACAAAATATCTGGTTGAAAAGTATGATGAGAAATACACCGGAAGGCAAATTAAAACAGGCTGGATTTACTTAAATCCTTTTACAGGGTATGTCCATCTCCACAAATTGAAAATTTATGAGTCAAAAAGCCTGCCTGGCATCGTGGAAAACGACAGCGTTTTCTTTTCTGCAAAAGGCTTAAGTGCAAATTTTGCAATGATTAAATTGGTATCCAAAACAATCGAAATAACGAAACTCACATTAAATCAGCCAACGGGAATAATAATTCAAAACCAAAAGGATTTTAATTTTATTGATTTGATAAAGAAATTTACTCCCGATAAACATGATACCACTTTATCTCCGATTCATTTTAATATTCTGAGTATAAAAATAAAAAAGGGAGTATTCTATTATCATGAAATGACAATTCCGGTAAATTATTTTATCAAAGATGTAACTATTGAGAGTAAGGGGTTACATTGGAATACAGATACAATTTCAGCAAAATTTTCCTTTTTATCAGGACCCGGAAGCGGAAATGCAAAAGGTAGTTTTACCATCAATATAAAAAACCTGGATTATCACCTTACCACCATCGTTCATAAATTTGATTTAAAATTTTTAGAACAATTCCTCAAAGAATTAATCAATTATGGAAACTTTAACGCCAACATAGAGGCGGATATTAAAGCTGCAGGAAATTTAACCGACCAGGAAAATTTAACCGCAAAAGGACTATTGGAAATGAATGATTTTCATTTCGGTAAAAATCCGGATGACGATTATGCATCCTTCGACAAATTGGTGTTATATATAAATGAGTTAAGCCCTAAGAACCATCAATATCTTTTTGATTCATTAATGTTAAGTCATCCTTATCTAAAATATGAGCGTTATGATTATTTAGATAATCTGCAAATGATGTTTGGGAAAAAAGGGATCAATATTTCTTCAGCTAATGCAGACCCGGCAAGGTTCAACCTGATTCTTAAAATTGCGGATTATATTAGAGTACTTGCGAAAAATTTTTTTCAGAGTGACTATAAGATTAATAATCTGGCGATCTACAAGGGTGTTTTAATATTCAATGATTATTCTATCGCCGAAAAATTTTCAACAGAAGCAAATCCGCTTTACGTCTTTGCTGACTCCATAAATAAAAACCGTGAAAGGGTTGAGGTATCTGTTAAATCCGATATTCAACCCTATGGCAATTTATCGGTAAACCTTAGCATAAATCCTAAAGACAGCGGAGATTTTGATATGCAATATCATTTGCAAAGTTTGCCTGCATCTATGTTTAATCCTTATCTTATTACCTATACTTCTTTTCCGTTGGACGGAGGAACCATAGAACTTAATGGCACGTGGAAGGTGAGAAACGGAATTATAAAAAGCGATAACCATCTGCTTATCGTTGATCCCCGAGTAACTAACAGACTTATAAATAAAGATACCAGATGGATTCCTTCGCCTTTGATTATGTACTTTATCCGTGAACGTGGCAACGTTATTGATTTCGAAATTCCTATAACCGGTAATTTAAAAAATCCCAGATTTCACTTGAGCGATATAATTTTTGATATACTTGGAAATATTTTTGTGAAGCCCCCCACAACACCCTACAGAACAATGGTTAAAAACACTGAAAATGATATTGAGAATTCAATCACATTGCAATGGGAAATGCGACAGAGTTCACTCCTGCCCAATCAGGCAATGTTTGTAAATAAAATGGTTGATTTTCTGGTAAATAATCCGGAAGCATCTATTGCTGTTTATCCTATGCAGTATGCTGAAAAAGAAAAAGAATACATCCGGTTTTTTGAAGCCAAGAAAAAATATTTTTTATTATCCAACGATAATAATGCGCAATTTCTCAGTGAAAATGATTCACTTAAGGTTGATAAAATGTCGGCAAAGGATTCTTTATTTGTTTATTATTTAAGAAATCAGGTTAAGGATACCATGCTTTTTACGATACAGGAGAAATGCAACAGTTTTATTGGTTCAGCTATTATCAATGATAAATTCAACCGGTTAAATAAAGAACGAGAGGACGCATTTAAAATGTATTTTACAATAAAAGCTGTGGAAAACCGTGTAAAAATTTATCCGGGTGAAAACATTGTCCCTTACAACGGTTTTTCATATTACAAAATAATATACCAGGGTAAACTTCCGGAATCCTTAATCAGGGCTTATGAGCAAATGAATGAGTTAAACAATGCAGCTCCTAGAAAAAGATTTGAAGAAGAACGGGAGAAAAACAGAGGTGTGCTTTAAGAAGACAGAAGTCAGATGAAACCTGCTACCAACTTCGGACTTCGTACTTCGGACACCCAACTCCCAAATGTGTGAATGATGTAATATAATTAAAAAGTTGTGTAACGCTTATTATTTAGATGGTAATCAACTTTGCAACACTATTATTCACTTAAAAAAACCAAAATGAAAAATACATTTAAATTTCTTTCATTCTTATTGTTAATTATTAGCTTGTTATTTGTTTCATGCGGGCCAGGTAAAAAACTTATGGTTTCGGAAGCCAACGTTGATAAACTAAAAAAGGACAGCGCCATTATACAAAATCAACTGAGTGAGTGCAACACACAGGTTAAAAAACTTAATGAAGAAAAAGCATCCCTGCAGAATGAGAATACATTGGTTCAGAATGATTTGATTGCTCTGTCGAACGAATCAGAAATGACTATTGCCGACCAGGCGAAACGTTTAAAAAATTTTCAGGATATGATTCAATCACAAAAAGATGTAATGACCAAACTTAAAAATTCAATAGCCGATGCACTGATGAATTATAAAACTGACGAGTTATTTGTTTCCGTAAAAGATGGAAATATTTATGTCTCACTCGAAGAAAAATTACTGTTCAAATCGGGCAGCGATGTGGTTGATTCGAAAGGAAAAGAAGCGCTCAAATCTCTTGCCAGTGTGCTTAAAAGTACTAAAGACATTAATGTGATGATTGAAGGCCATACGGATAATGTTGCCATTAAAACCGCACAATTTAAGGATAATTGGGATCTAAGCACTGCAAGGGCGACTTCAATTGTACGCATTTTAACAATAGATAATGGCTTTGATCCAAACCGAATCAATGCCTCAGGAAGGGGGCAATATCACCCTGTAAAGACAAATGAAACAATTGAAGGACGTGCCGCCAACCGCAGAACTGAAATCATTTTATCTCCTGACCTGGATGCTCTGTATAATCTGTTGTATCAATAAATAACTGTTTCACTTCGCTCCATGAAAAAGAGCCAGGTTGGTAAATGAAAAAAATGAAGATTATTCATTTTCTAAAACAGTTGGATTTAAAGTGTGAAGGATGTTAATCATCTAAAATATATTGGAACACATAAAATAGAGTATCAAGCACCAGGCATCAGTTATCAAGTATCAAGTATCAAGTATCAAGTTTCAAGTATCAAGTTTCAAGTTTCAAGTTTCAAGTTTCAAGTATCAGGTATTAAGAATTTTTATAACATGTAGAAGTGATAATCTCTTAAAATTCAGAATAATGAATTATACCTGATTGGATAATTAAACCCATACCTCTATTGTCAGATAAATTCAGCACAAATGAGATAAAGCTTCGAAAATATGTGAATTATGTAACTTTTTTCAGGAGTTATGTAACACTTTCAACAATTATGTAGATTATATTTAACCAGTAATTAATTCTACTTTGACAGATTGGTTAAAAAGTATGATTTTTCTGCATTTTTTACCCCTGACCCTGAAGGGAGAATACAGAAAAATCAACCTGTTCCCTTCAGGGATTAAGGGTAAAAACAGGTTGATTTTTTTAATGTGTCAAAGTAGAATTAATCTTCATAAACATTGATAATTTATCATATTTCATGAATTAAACAGATTAAATAAAATTTTAAAACTTTTATTATGCCACTATTAACTGTATTACTTGTATTAATTGTTGCCGGGGTTGCTCTGTGGCTTATCAATACATACATCCCCATGGAACGTACAATCAAAACCATCATCAATGTTGTAGTTGTGATTGTTGTTATAATTTGGCTTCTTAAAGCATTTGGACTTTTCCATTACCTGAAAGATATACATATATAAGCATTTATTAATTGTTTATCTTCAAACCGGAACACATAACTTATCAGCTAGTTAATTGGCTGGTAGAAGAAAATGGTGATAATATATTACCGGCTCTAAAATTGAAGTATTATGCTGGCGGGTCGACCAGGACATAAGCAAATTTTCTTAAATTCAGCTGAAGTATTGTATAGAAAATGTGTGAAGTATGTAACTTTCTTCAATAATTGTGTAATACCTAACGGGATAATCCGACTTACCTTAGCTTTGTGAAAATTCTTTCACACTTAAATCGGAAAAAATTATGAAAACTAGAAATGTTTTTTCAATCATTGCAATTCTATTGGCTGTAATAATGGCCGGTTGTAATAAAAATGATTCCAGCAGTGTGCTTCCCCAGGTAACTTCAACAGAGCCGGAAAATGAAGCTATCGGTGTAGATATTAGCACTGTAATTTCTGCTAACTTCAGTTTGGCTATGGATCCTTCAACGATTACTACGTTGACATTTACTTTAAACAAAGGGTCAAAATCAATTCCGGGTACAGTGACTTATTCCGGAACAAAAGCAATGTTTACGCCGACAAATCCCCTGTCACTCGAAACTGAATACACTGCATTGTTAACTTCGGGGGCCAAAGACTTAGACGGCAATCCGCTTGCAGGTGACATAACATGGAAGTTTCAAACCTTTTTTCCCGGATCAGGACCTGAAGCATTAGATCTCAACGCTTCAGGAAATTATGTGATTCTGGCTGAAACGGCTATTACCAACATCGCCACCTCTGCTATAACCGGAGATATTGGTCTGAGTCCGGCTGCCACATCATATATCACTGGTTTTGTGCTAACCAATGAAACCGGATATGCAACCTCTGCACAGGTGGTGGCAGGAGGAAGATTGTATGCAGCTGATATGGCTGATCCTACTCCCGGAAACCTGACCACGGCTGTTGAAAATATGATTTCAGCCTACAATGATGCTGCAGGGCGAACTTCAGCACATTTTCTGGAACTGGGGACCGGCAATATCGGAGGGAAAACACTTGTAGCAGGTCTTTATAAATGGTCAACCACCGTTATATTGCCAACTGATATCACTATATCGGGCGGTGCGGACGATGTTTGGATATTCCAGGTTGCCCAAAACCTTACTGTGAGCAATGGAGTAAAGGTTAACCTTACCGGAGGCGCCCAGGCAAAAAACATTTTCTGGCAGGTAGCCGGTACAGTGACTTTGGGAACAACCTCTCACTTTGAGGGAATCATCCTGTCACAGACAGGCATAACATTTCAAACGGGCGCTTCCTTAAAAGGCAGGGCGCTGGCGCAAACTGCTGTTGTGCTTGATGGCAATACTGTAACGGAACCATAAATAAACATACCTCGTCAGCCCCGCCTGCCAAAGTTTTACGTCGGGCGGGTCTGCTGCGAGGGAGTTCATTATCCTGGTTCAACAAAACCGGTGATTCCCGTTTATGCGGGAATTAACAATCCTATTTTAATGCCGGTTAGTTAAGAGAGACAGGCTTCGACTACGCTCAGCCTGACAGTCACCCTGACAGTCATCCTGAGCGGAGTCGAAGGGTGTTACCAAAATGATGATACCAATTACTTTCACAAATTTTGTTTTAAGTAACAATGCAAAGGTGCCACAACTTGATTTCAAAGATATTACACGATCCCGGCTTCTAACTCCCGGCTTTCTTTTATAAATGTGTGAATGATGTAACTCTTTTCATGAATTGTGTAATGCATACTGCAAGCCTTTGATGTACTTTTATTTATATTATTGAACTGTATTTAGATGGTTCAAACAAAATCTATTACAATGAAAAATTCACTTTATGTTATCGCCGGATTGCTGGTGGTGATCTGGGCTATTATTTTTATAAGTTTTAACGCCTACCCTATTGTTCACGGATTGCTTGTATTAGCAGGTTTTATTATACTGGTAAGGCTTATTTTTGGCAAGCAATTGTCGGGTAAATTCAGGTATAAATAATTAAAGTTAACTAAAAGCATAAACATGCGTTCCTGGAGTAAAGAAGCAAATAATACGAACAGGAAGGAAACAGAACTTTATACCTGATTAAATCATAGCCAACATAGTCGGCAAAGTCAATAACCCGGTTAAGTTATTAGTTATTATTCACCTGTAATTAAATTAAGTATGGAAATAAATATAAACCAGGAAAACTGGAATGAGCTTATAATCAGGCTTAAAAAAAAATATCCTCGATTAACAGAAGCTGATTTTCGATATAAAGTGGGCCATGAAGATAGTATGTTAAGAATGATCGAATATAAACTTCGAAAGACGAAAAAAGAGATGCAGAATATAATTGCCGGATTATAGCCTGTTTTCTCTGTAAATCATATTTACTCATTTAAAGAAAGGAAATTGAAATGAACTATTTGTATTTTATTATTCCAGCAGTGCTTATATTTCTGATAGGAATAAGAATTGTACGACCAACCCAACGGGGCTTAATAGAGCGGCTTGGAAAGTATCATAATTTTGCCAATCCCGGATTTCACTGGATTATTCCAATTATCGATAAGTTGTATTTGGTAAATGTGACTGAGCAGATGGTGGATGCCGAACCTCAGGAAATTATCACGAATGATAATCTGAATGCCAGCGTGGATGCCCAGGTCTACTTCAGGGTGAAAGCTGATGAAGAAAGCGTTAAAAATTCTATTTACAATGTGAATGATTACAGATGGCAGATTGTTAACCTGGCACGCACAACACTGCGTAATATTATCGGTACACTTACGCTTAAATCGGCCAACAGTGAACGCGGAAAAATTAATGATGCCCTCTTTAAAACATTGCACGATGAAACCCAAAGCTGGGGCATTAATATTGTGCGTACCGAATTGAAAGAAATAGACCCGCCAAAGGACGTGCAGGAAACCATGAATAAAGTGGTAAAAGCCGAAAATGAAAAAATTGCTGCTATTGATTCTGCTACAGCTGCGGAAACAGTTGCCGATGGTGTGAAACGTGCTAAGATTAAAGAAGCCGAAGGCTTTAAACAATCAAAAATATTGCATGCCGAGGGAGAAGCAGAAGCAATTAAACTGGTGAATGAAGCAGCAGATAAATATTTTATTGGCAACGCCCAACTATTAAGAAAGTTGGAGGCTCTTGAAGCATCACTCAGGGAAAATACCAAAATTGTAATTCCAACCGGTAGCGATCTGGTAAATATAATCGGGGAGATGGCAGGAATAATTCCATTGGGAAGAAAACACAAAGAAGAGTAAGCATTGATAATACATTGCTGATTAAGGATTATAAAATATGATGGAAATAAGGCAAATAAAGGTATCTGAAAGGTATTGTTAACGAAAAAATACACTTGAGCTTTTCATTTGCATTAACAAAATAACAATTATAAGTGCAATGTCTGTACTTTAAATACTAACGAAAATAAAATGAAAACAAGATTTACTTTTATGTCAATTCTGTGGCTAACTTTTTTGACATTGAACACTATTGCCCAAACCAATGTAAGTGGTTTTATTTCAAGCAACACAAACTGGACGCTTGCTGGAAGTCCGTATATTATTACAGGTAATACTATCGTAGACAGTGGATTTGTACTTACCATTGAACCGGGGGTGATAGTGAAATTTGACAGCACAAAATCTTTACAGATAAATGGGATTTTACGTGCCATTGGAAACAGTTCAACTAAGATAACATTCACCAGCAACAAAAACGTACCTGCTCCCGGAGACTGGGCTTATATTTTATTCTCTGATAAGAGCGCAGATTATAACCATACCCTTTTAACTGGAAGTATCATGCAATATTGCATTGTTGAATACGCAGGCGAGAATTCTGTTTATTTGGCCGGAGCTATTCGAATAAGCAGTTCATTCCCTTATTTCAACAATTGTGAAGTGAGAAATAATTCCACAACAGGTATTCTCTTTTATGATGATCCAAATAGCTTTCCCAATACTGATGTTTTAAAAATTACCAAATGCTACATACACGACAATAATTCTACTTCAAATCTTAATGGAAAAGCCGGAGGGATTGATATTTCTATGAATTTATCAAAAGTAATAATAGACAGCAACATTATTAGTAACAATAAAGCCACACATGGAGGTGGAATAATATGCAGCATTGTAAATGCCCAAACAAGTAAAATAGTAAATAACTCTGTTATTGGAAACTCTGCTCAGGTTCTAGGAGGTGGATTATTGATGAACGCTGCTTTGGCGGATTTTTCGTACAATCTTATTTATGGAAATTCAGCACATGATGGTGGAGGGATATACGAGAATGCAGTAGCGCAATCAAGAACCATTTACAATAATGTGGTGGTTAACAACACTTCTGTCAAGGATGCTGTTTATGTTAAGACAATTTGTACTTTTACCAAAAACACCATTGTTGACAATACGGCATCGTCAAGTATTATTTCTATATGGGGTGGCACTACAAACAGTAACACAAACAACAACACAATTACGCGCAATACAATAACCGGCCCTTCTTCTACAGGAGCAGTTAATATAGCTTCACCTACTGTTTTCAAAAACAATAACATTTACGGCAATACTGCTTATTACGAAGTTTATACCAGTGTACTTCAATCAACACCTTCCCTAAATGTCGAAAATTGCTGGTGGAACACTACCTTAGCTACTGAAATTGATGCTAAAATTTATGATTTTCTTGATAACAGTTTACTCACTATTGTGGATTATAGTCCTTTTGCAACTTTACCCGATACATTGGCGCCCATAACCCCTCCAATAAATGTTATTAAAACCGATTTAGGAGGAGGAAAAATAAAAATTAGCTGGAATGCGAATACGGAAATTGACCTTGCCGGATATAAAATTTACTGGGGTTCTCCCACCGGTTATTCCTTTGTTAATTCTTTAAATGCTGGCAATATTACTACCGACACGCTCACCGGAATTTTAATTACCGACACCATTGCTGTTACAGCCTACGATGCTCAAATGGATGGTATAAATGACCAGTTTGAAGGTCATGAAAGCTGGTTTACAAATGCTGTTGGCAAACCCATTGTAAATTTCTCAGCTATTTCAACTTCAGTTTGTGCCGAAGATATTGTGTATTTTGAAGATAATACAGTAGATGCAGCTTCCTGGTCATGGAGTTTTCCTGAAGGTATGCCTGCAGTTTCAACCGCTAAAAACCCAAAGGTTATTTATAACAATCCGGGAAATTATAATGTAAAACTCAAAGTATCAAATATTGCAGGAACCGATTCTGTAACCTATGTCAACTTTATTTCTGTAAAAAGCCCAAGTTATGCTACCATTTCGCCTAAAGTATGCAATGATGGTTATTATACTTCACCAAGCGGAATCTCTACCTGGTATTCCAGCGGAACATATCATGATACCATTCCGAACCATGCAGGTTGCGACAGCATCCTTACAATTAACCTAATGCTGAGTTCTGACTCTTATGCTTCAATATCTCCAACAGCATGCAACAGTTATGTTTCTCCGGGCGGAAAGCATATCTGGACAAGCAGCGGGACTTATTACGATACCATCCCAAATTATCATGGTTGCGACAGCATTATAAGTATATACCTCACAGTTTATTCTGTGGACACCAGTGTAAGCCGTTCCGGAAATATGTTGACATCAAATGCAACTAGTGTTAATTATCGATGGTTAGATTGTGACAATGGATTTTCTGTTGTTTCAGGAGAAAACAATCAATCATTTACACCAGCTGCCAGTGGCAATTTTGCTGTTGAAATAACGCAAAGTACCTGCATCGACACATCTTCCTGTTACCAGGTAACAATTGTTGGAATAGATGCCATTGATCAGAATAGAACAGCATATTTTATTCCCAATCCGGCTTCCGACATTATTACATTAAGTATTGACAGAAATATCAATACAGACATAACAATGAATATTTACAATGTTATGGGAGTATTGGTAAAAACAGAAATGTTGAAACAAAATCAACAACAAATAGATATTGGAGATTTAAGCAACGGAATTTATACGGTGGAAATCAAATCTAAAGGATTCATTGAAAAACAAAAATTGATAATTAAAAAATAAGATTGAGCGCATCTGAAAGCAAAAAGATAAATTTATAGAGAAAGTGTGAGTTTTATCGATTTTGAGTCTCCGCGAGTGCATTACTCACATGACTCATTTGAATAATTCCGAATCGGGAGCAAAGATTTCTTACAGCTTGGCTGTGATGTGATTCAGTTGCTCTCAAAAGTCGAGTGTATAAGATTTAAAAATGGCTTAAGGTTAGCTTCTAATTTTTATTAATGACCCAAATTTCCACAAAAACAGTAGCCCTTATAGTTGCCCATCCCGATGATGAGACGTTATGGGCAGGAGGAACTATACTCAGCCATCCGGCATGGCATTGGTTTATTGTTTGTCTTTCACGGAGAAACGACAAAGACAGGTCCCCCAGGTTTTACAATGCACTGAAAATATTAAAATCTGAAGGAATTATGGGCGACCTTGAGGATGGTCCGGATCAAAAGCCGTTGGATAAAAAAGAGTTGGAGAATGCCATATTAGATCTATTACCTCCGAAGCATTTCGACCTGATAATTTCCCATAATCCAACCGGCGAATATACAAGACACGTCAGACATGAGGAAGTGAGCAAAGCGGTTATTAAACTCTGGCATTCCGGTAAAATTTCAGCCAAAGAACTTTGGACCTTTGCTTACGAGGACGGAAAGAAGGAATATAATCCAAGACCGGTCGAAAAAGCCTCTATTTACCGAACACTTACAAAACGTATCTGGCTGAGAAAATACAGCATCATTACGGAAATATACGGTTTTGTAAAAAATAGCTGGGAAGCGGAAACAACGCCAAAGGCAGAATCATTCTGGCAATTTACCGATCCGGACAACGCTAAAAAATGGATTAAAAAGCAGGTTTATGAAAGTACTGGTATTATATGATTATCCTCCATCACCCGGAGGGCTGGCAACCCAGGGAGATCTTCTATACAAGGGTCTTCTTGAAATGGGTGTCGATGCTCATGCCGTTCATTTCGAATCGGCACAGGAGAAGGAATGGTACTATCGTTGGTTTGAACCGGATGTTGTAGTCGGGGTGGGTTACTGGGGACATACTCCGCATTTGGTGCTTCATCCGCTCAGGTATGGCGCACAGCCTGTTCCCTGGCTGGTTGCAGACGGTTACATCGCAAATTACCAGGAAGTTCTGAATGCACTTCCACTTATACTGGTGACCTCTAATTGGGTAAAGGAGATGTATGTCCGTGACGGGATCAACGGAGATATTATTGAAGTGCTGCCGGTAGGCTGCGATACAGATGCTTTTATTCCTTACAACAAGGATAATCCGAAAATTCTGGCGGTACGAGAAGCATTAGGTGTTTCACCTGACCAGATAATGATTCTGACCGTCGGCGGCGATGCCGCATCAAAAGGGGCTCAGGAGGTAATGCAGGCGCTTGCTATTATTGATACCAAAGCGCCTGATTGGAAATATGTCTGCAAAGTATGGCCTCAACCCCGAACCAGGACCCAAAACATAGCTGATCTGGAGATGTCTACTCATCTGGGAATAGAAAAAAATGTAACGTATGCAACCAATACCATTTCACGAAATTTCATGCCTTTCCTGGTCGGGGCATGCGACATATATGCGGCTCCTTCCCGGCTTGAGGGTTTTGGAATGCCACAGGTAGAAGCAGGTGCATGCGAAAAACCCGTGATTGGCATTAAGGCTATGGGAATGCTGGATACGCTTGTACATGGTGAAACTGCATTTCTGGCCAAAGTAGCACAGAAAATTGTAGCGAACCAGGTAACACTTGGTGATGAATCGGGTTTTGAAGATGAGCACAAAGTAGTGTTTAAAAAGCCCCGTACAATTGATTATCGTGCAAATGTTCATGATATTGCAAAATATTTAATGCTTCTGATGACGGATGCAGCATTACGCGAAAAAATGGGAAAAGCAGCCCGGGAACGTGTGGTTCAAAAATTCGACTACCGGGTTGTTGCCAAACGATTTGTAAAACTAATGAACGATAAATTGGGAATAAAGTAATGTACTAGTGTCATGTCAATCTTATTATGTCATATAGTCACCCTGAACTCCTGCCTGGCTGGCATCGGCGGGCAGGTGATTCAGGGTCTCTGGAAAATTAAAGAGATTAGCTTCGCTGAGCCTTTTAGGGTTCCGAATCAAGTTCGGAATGACTAGACTACTTTTTAATACTTGACATGAAACTAGATACTGTCACTAAGAAAACTCCCCAAATCCATTAAGCAAAGTCATGCTGAATTTATTTCAGCATCTCATAACCAGAAGCTTATAGATCCTGAAACTAGTTTCAGGATGACACAGAAGGGGAGTTTTCTTAGAGAGACTGGTTAGATAATGTTCCAATTAGAAAAATTAATGAAAAATTTGCACTTCAACATACCAACATATTAAAAAATTTTATCAATGCAAATTACACACGTGCAAGAAATAGAAGAGGCAAAAAAGGCAGCGTTTGAAGTGTTACTTCATAATGCCCACGGACCTTATCATGGACTGCCACGCACAGCAGGCTGGGGATATCCTGAGCCCTACACCAGGGATCTGATGTTTTCAATTCTTGGCATTGCCGTCATAAAAGATTCCATGTTAATGGAAAGCATTCGCAACGTATTGGAAACACTGGCAAAAAACCAGACAGAACGGGGCCATATTCCTTCACTGGTGCACGATAAGGATGATCGTGGGGCCAGTGATACAACTCCTTTATTTTTGTTGGGGACAGGCATTTTCAGAAAAGCATCCGGTGAAGCTGATTTTCTTCTTGATGCAGTTGAAAAAGCATTGATTTGGATGGAGTATCAAAGCCCTTCGGACCGAAACATGGTTGCCCAGCAGCCAACAAGCGACTGGCGCGATGAACAATGGGTGACCGGATATGGCTTGTATGTGAATACATTGGTATATAGTTATCTCAGGCTTCTGGGTAAGAACCAGAGAGCAGATAGGATACACCATGCGATGAGCAGATTTACGATTACCGGAGGAACAATGCACCATCATGTTCACGAAGGACTTGTGGTAAAACATAAACCATATTATGCTTTCTGGTCTTATAAAATTTATAGCAGCGAACGGTTCGATTTGCTGGGCAACTGCCTTGCCATTCTTTCGGGAATAGCATCACCTTCAAGGGCTGATGCAATGATTTCCTGGATCGAAGAAGAATGCGCAGGCATGAAAGAAAGAGGCATGTTAGCAGTAGATCTTCCGCCTAATTTCTTCCCATTTATTAAACCTGAGGATCCTGACTGGCATACACGATATGAAACCTTTAACATGCCGGGGAATTATCATAATGGAGGCATATGGCCTTTTATATGTGGTTTTTATGTTGCAGCCCTGGTTGCTGCTAAAAGATATAAACTCGCCGGTGAAAAGCTCGTTACACTTACTCATCTTATTAAAATTTCCAGTGCCGGGAGCACCAATTATGGGTTTAACGAATGGTTAAAAGCCCAGAATAGTAAGCCCATGGGACAGGATTGGCAAACGTGGAGCGCCGCGCTCTACCTGTATGCCGTAAAATGCGTTGAAGAAAGTAAAACACCTTTTTTTGATGAGATGCGCGGATACTCGATTGAATCGAAAAAATAATAATACCTAAATACTCATATGACTTAACAATGTGTGAATCATGTAACTTATTCCCAAAATTGTATAAAACAAATAACAAAAAAGTTAAACAAATTTGTAATCTATTAATTAATAAATTTATAAATCCTTTTAATTTATACCATGACAGCAATAGAATTTCAATATAAACTGATTAACCTTCAGGAAACGTTAATGAAGTTTGCATACAGTTTAACTGCAAATAGAGATGATGCTAAGGACCTGGTACAGGATACCTGTCTAAAAGCTTTGAAATATTGCGATAAGTTCAAACATGAATCTAATTTTAAAGGTTGGTTGTTTACCATTATGAAAAATTCCTTTATAAATTCATATCGTCGTAGGATTCATCAAAATACACATAGGGATCAAACAAAAGAAGGGTATTACCTGAATAGTGTACATGCATCGGATTCCAATAATCCCGAATCTGTTTATTCATCAAAAGAACTTGAAAAAATAATTGAAGGGCTAAGTAATGATTTCAAAATACCTTTCAAAATGTACCATGATGGATTTAAATATAAGGAGATTGCCAAAACACTTGATTTGAAAATCGGTACAGTAAAAAGCAGAATTTTTTTTACAAAGAAGAAATTAATTTATCAACTGATGGGTAAAAGAAATGCTGATAAAATAACATTTCAGCCATGTATGAATTAAGTATAAGCTGAATATCAGAAATGTGGCACATAATACAACCAAATTAAATATTTTACCGGTTAATCTAACTTCTAAACCCAGCCTTAATTCGGTCTCAATTTTCCTGGCTCCCTGCAGAACCGGGGTTACTACCCGGTGACAAAGAAATATTTTGAAGTCTGAGCCCGCTCACCTTCCCGTTTCTGTCTTCCTGCCAACTCACGATTCACTTTCTTCTATATTCCTAAAAATGTGTGAATTATGTAACTATTTTACATAATTGTGTAATTATTTGCCGGTTTTAGTATGTACCTTTATACTACCACTACTTCGCACTTTTCACAAAACATAAACTAATAGAATACTATTATGTCAGGATACTGGAACGATAAAAAAGAAAAACTAAAAGAAAGATTTTCAACCATTACCGAAGATGATTTAAAGTTCGAAGATGGTAAAGAAAAAGAGATGCTGGAAATCCTGGGAAATAAACTCGGGAAAACCAAAGATGAACTTCGTAACATTCTTGTGTTAATTTAGAAAACATACATTATGTTATATGTATTTCATTTTCATTGGTTTGAAAAAAAATTATTGCTTTATTTGTATGATTCTCCTTATTCGAAATATGCAAAGCAGCCGCTGCGAAACTATTGTAAGGAACGAGTTGAATAAGCTCGGGCTTCCTTACAATAAAATTGAATTGGGTAAAGTAGAAGTAAAAGGAATTATTCCTGAGGAGTATCTTAAAACACTCGATATTGCTTTGAAAAATAGTGGCCTTGAACTTATTTACAGTAAGGAAAAACTCCTAATCAATAGAATTAAAGAAACCATTAACCAATTGGTTTATCTTTCGGATGATCTCCCAAAACCGAACTTTTCAGATTACATCAGTAAAAAAGTTAATTACGATTACGCCTATCTGAGCAATCTTTTCTCAGGAATACAGGGCGTTACCATTGAAAAATATATCATAGCACAAAAAATTGACCGCATAAAAGAGTTACTGGCATATGGCGAACTTAGCCTTAGCGACATTGCCTTTAAGTTGCATTACAGCAGCGTGGCTCATTTATCCAACCAGTTTAAAAAAGTCACCGGATTAAGTCCATCTCATTTTATACAACTCAGAAATAATAGGTTACATAAATCATAGAATGTGTGAATTATATAAATCTGTTAAGGAATTGTGTAACGGAACAGCATGAATAACTCTCTACCTTTAATTGAAGGTGTTTCACATAATTACAAAATTATTTTTTTTACATAAAGCCTATATAACTTAAAAATATGGAAAATATTTCGACTTTAGAAAGAACCGATATTTATAAGGATCAACTAAAATCAAATATCGAAGAGAAGTCATTCTCAGAAGATAGATACAACATCAATCCTGCGCTAAAAAATCTTTATTCTGAAGGTGGTAAGGATTATTTTCACTATCTGCATTATTTGAATTTTACGGAAGAGCTGAATTTATTGGTTCTTTCTTCCATACGCCATTATTGTTATACTTTAAATGATTTAAAAGGTATAAAAATTCTGATAATACTTGAAAAGTTGAATCTTTTACAGCATCCTGATAGTTTTCTGCATTCCATTTCTCAAATCCTCCCTTCCAAAGCTTTTTTGGTTGGAGTCTTTAAGAATAATCAAAACGGTTCAAATGCTTTTATTTACCAATTTGCAAAGATTTATACCAGCGTAATGAATAGTATGGATAATAACCCACTCAGGTGTATTTCAAAAAAGAGTTTTTTAAAGCTTATGGATGGACATGGTTTCAGGATTGTTGACACAACAGTAATAAATGGCATGACATATTTCTGTTCTCAAAATATCAATAAAATTTATGAATAAATTAAGTAATTGATTGTATGGTATTTGATAATTATTTACATTAAAAAGATGAAACTTTATATTAAAAATATGGTTTGTAACCGTTGTAAAACAATAGTAAAGGACAAACTGGACAAGTTAAGCGTTAAGTATGTTTCCGTAGAACTGGGTGAAATAGTTACAAAAGAAAAAATTACACCTGTTCAACGTTCTCATCTGTTTGATGCATTACAACAATCTGGTTTTGAACTGATAGACGACCGTAAAATTACGCTTATTGAGAAATTAAAAAAAGCCATTGTTGATTTGGAGCATAATTCGGACGAAGATTTGAAAACAAGTTTTTCAGATTACATTAGTCTGAATGTTAACGATAACTTCATTTCCCTAAACACGCTGTTTGCAGAAATAGAAGGCATCACCATTGAAAAATACATTATCAACCATAAAATTGAACGGATTAAAGAATTGTTGGTATACGATGATCTTAACCTTGCCGATATCGCACGTAAAATGCATTACAGTAATGTAGCACAATTATCCAGTCAGTTTAAAAGAATTACAGGACTGACGCCTTCACATTTCAGGCAACTCAGGCTCTCCAGAAATAACAAGTTGGTGATTAATTGATTTGAACCTAATCTATTCGAATGAATTCTACAAATATTAAGAAGCCTCAGTTTTCAAATAAGCTCAAAAAAGGCAAAAACGGAAGTTCAAAATCACCGGTTCAATCTGCCGTTAACATTGATAACAGCAAGCTGCAGAAAAATCATTTTAAGTTACGAATACAGGAATTGGAAAAACTCAACTTCCATTTGGTTAAAGTTATCGAACAACAAACAAATAAATTATCCGAAGTTGTTGAAAAAAATGTTAAACTAATTTCTATTATAGCACACGATTTAAGAGGTCCTTTCCATTCTATTTTAGGCGCTTTGGACTTATTAAAGGAAAAATTGTACCATTCAAAGATAAACGATATTGAAGATTATCTTGACCTTGCTTCTAATTCGGCAACCAGGACGCTAAGCCTGCTTGAAAGCCTTTTAGAATGGGCTGTTTCACAAAATACGGATAAAAATTTCAATCCGGTTAAAATTAATTTATGCAAATTGTTAAATGACCAAATCGATAATTTTCGATGATTCTGTCAATAGAAAACAAATATCTCTTAAACATTCCATTCCGGATGATTTGTATGCTTCAGCGGACATTCAAATGGTTAATACAATACTAAGAAATTTAATTGGTAATGCAATTAAATATACATATTCAGGAGGTGAAATAAGAATAAGCGCATTAGAAATCAGTCCATTTATTGAAATAACAATAAGTGACAATGGTATTGGAATTTCTCCCGAAGCCCAGATAAGACTCTTTAGAGCGGACAAGATTTATTCGAGTTCAGGAACGAATAATGAACAAGGTACCGGACTTGGTTTATTACTTTGTAAAGAATTTGTAGAAATACACAACGGAATTATATGGGTGAAAAGTCAACCAGGCATAGGAAGCGAATTTAAATTTACATTGCCTCATTATATATAAATTGATTAATCCCAAATAACACAAAGTATTATGGGTAATCGATAAAGAGCAAATAACCAATCCTGATTATCGGGATTGAAACAAGAACTAAATCCGGAGTTAACCCAACTCCTGCCTGACTGGCAATATCAGTTTAACCGACAGGCAGGAAAATAAGTAGTTCGCTCATTGAATTCTCACCTAATAGGTAATTAGGATTTTTACAAAATTGAAATGAAAGTAATTGCATGTTAGCGAGGTGTATATATTCCTGTTTGTTTTTTATACAGGCTGACTTAGAAAATCGACCTTCAGGTGAATAGGGCACTTGATTGGAAAGATTTTCTAAGTCGTTAATGTTATGGAAATATTTACAGGTGTTTATGCACGGATAAAGGATCAATTACCCAAAGGGATTTTTGAGAAAGTGTGAATCATGTAACTTTTTTTCAAAATTGTATAAAACATATTACCTTAAAGTTAAACAAATTTGTATGACATGAACTCATAGAACGCACTAATACATATGAATATTATGACAGCAGCAGAATTTCATTACAAATTGGTTAACTTACAGGAAAATCTATCGAAGTATGCTTTCAGTTTAACCGCTGATAAAGAAGATGCCAAAGACCTGGTACAGGAGACTTTTCTGAAAGCATTAAAATGTTACGAAAAATATATATATGAGACCAATTTTAAAGGTTGGATGTTTACCATTATGAAAAATACGTTTATTAATACGTATCGACAATCAAAAAATCATCATACGTTTTGTGACCCAATAAATGAAGGATTTTACCTGAAAAACGTGCTTTCCCCAGGTTCTGATAATCCCGAATCCAGGTATATATCAAAAGAAATTGAAGATATTATTGAAACACTAAATGAGAATTTCAAAATTCCCTTCAAAATGCATCATGAAGGTTTTAAATATAAAGAGATCGCCGATATGCTTGAATTGAAAATTGGAACCGTAAAAAGCAGAATATTCTTCACCCGGAAAAAAATAATTAAACAACTTATCGGGTAAAACCAATAAGGAAAAACGAGCACAACCTCACCAAAATGGTTAATTAACGTGAGTTCGATATAAGATATTTATTTTAAATATTTAATTTTCAATAGCCCCTACCTTCAGGTAGGGGAATATGAATAGATCCTACCGAATGAAATTTGCAAAATTTATTAATACATTATAGACCCCAGGTTAAAACCTGGGGCTATTGAAAATCAAATCTATGAACATTTTATTTATATCGAACTCATGTTAATTAGGTTTATAAGAAAACTACACTTATATTTCCATCCATCCTTTTTTATCGAATTTCGATTACAATTTAAATGTGTGAATTATGTAATTTTTTAAAAGAATTATGTAACAATTAAACACGTTTCAGTAATTATCTTTACAATACCCTAACTGTTTCCCTATCAGAAATAGATCTTAAGAAATTCTTTTATGTCAGGATACTGGAAATACTTGGAGATGAGTTCGGGAAAACAAAAGATGAACTTCGTTCCATTCCGGTAGAACTTTAAATCGCCTGCAATAGCATAATTTCTATTTTCTTTTCATTTATTAAATAATTGAAAATTACTGATTTATATGATACTCTATATCAGAAATATGCATAGCACTCGTTGTAAAACAATCGTCAGAAACGAATTGTATAGGCTGGGGCTTCAACACAATAAGATAGAATTGGGCCAGGTGGAATTAAAAGGCAGTATTTCACAGGAGTATCTCAATATGCTTGATATGGCTTTGAAAGATAGCGGGCTTGAATTAATATACAACAAGGAAAACCGGCTTATTGAAAAAATTAAAGATGCCATTAACGAATTGATTGATCTCCCTGAAGACATCACGAAACCAAACCTTTCAGATTACATCCGAAGGAAGGTTAATTATGATTATACATATCTGAGTAATCTTTTCTCAGCTTTACAAGGTATTACCATTGAAAAATATATTATTGCACAAAAAATTGAACGTGTTAAAGAATTGCTCGTTTATGGTGAGCTCAACCTAAGCAATATTGCTTATAAACTGCACTATAGCAGTGTAGACCATTTATCCAACCAGTTTAAAAAAGTCACAGGATTAACTCCCTCTCATTTTATGCAACTAAGAAATAACAAGTTACATAAGTTATAAAATGTGTGAATCATATAAATTTGATGATGAATTATGTAACAGTTCTGCGAAATTTAAAGCCTAAATTTACCCGATATTGAAAATGTGAGCAACAGGGTATGCGTAATATTGAATAACCCTGTAATGAGCTTTAAGTTAGAATAAAGCTGTAACTGAAATGGATCAAAGGTGTAATAATGGCATGTAGGAAGAAATACCTGTAAAGTTTCGGCAAATAAGCAGTAAAACAGATAAAACTTTGCCGGAAATAAATTGAATATTTTAACCGGACTATACCTTTAACGTAATTAAATCGGTTAGGTTCTTTTGTAAGATATTAAAAATAAAAATCATGAAACTCTATATTAAAAATATGGTATGTGAACGTTGTAAAACAATTGTAAAAGGAGAACTGAGCAAGTTAGATGTTCCTTTTAGCTCAATGGAGTTGGGAGAAGTTATTATAAAAAATAAAATATCACCCATTCAACGTACACAGTTATTTGATGCATTGCATCAATCCGGTTTTGAACTTATTGACGAAATAAATATATCACTTATCGAAAGATTAAAAAAGGCTGTTATCGATTTGGAGAGTAATTCAGATGAAGATTTGAAAACAAGCTATGCTGATTATATTAGTCTGAACGTTAACGATAACTTCATTTCCCTGAACACACTGTTTGCAGAAATAAAAGGCATCACCATTGATAAATATGTCATTAAAAAGAAAATTGAACGGGTAAAAGAATTGTTAGTGTATAATGATCTCAACCTGGCTGAAATTGCACATAAAATGAATTACAGCAATGTAACGCAACTATCCAGGCAGTTTAAAAAAATTACAGGTCTGACGCCTTCACATTTCAGGCAACTCAGGCTCTCCAGAAATAACAATTTGGTGATAAATTGATTTGAACCTAATCTATTCATATGAATACTACAAATATTAAGAAACCTCAGTTTTCAAATAAGCTCAAAAGAGGTAAAAACGGAAGTTCAAAATTACCGGAGCACTCTTCTATTCATGTCGACACGGACAAGCTAACTGAGAACCATTCGTTGCGTCGATTAAAAGAGATGGAATTACTCAATTTCCATATGGTTAAAATCATCGAACAACATACAAAAAAGCTTAGTGAGGTTGTTTCAACAAATGTTAAATTCATTTCTATAATAGCACACGATTTAAGAGGTCCTTTCAGCTCTATTTTGGGAGCATTGGAATTATTAAGGGAAAAATTGAAGCACTATAAAATAGATGATATTGAAGATTATCTCGATCTTGCTGAAAATTCGGCTACCAGAACACTAAACCTCCTTGAAAGCCTTTTAGATTGGGCTGTCTCACAAAATGCAGACAAAAATTTCAATCCGGTTAAAATTAATTTAGGCGAATTGTTACAAGACGTAATCGAAAATTTTAATTCTCTGGTCAAACAAAAACAACTAACGCTGAATCATACCATTCCTCCTGATTTGAATGTTGCAGCAGACCTTCAAATGGTTAAGACAATACTAAGAAATTTAATTGGCAATGCCATTAAATTTACCTATTCGGGAGGCGAAATATGCCTTAGTGCATTAGAAATTACTCCATTTGTTGAAATAACAGTAAAAGATAATGGCATTGGAATCTCTACAGAAATACAGAAAAGACTCCTTAAAAAAGACAGGATTTTTTCTTCAGGCACTAATAATGAACAAGGCGCCGGACTTGGCTTATTGCTATGCAAAGAATTTATAGAAGCACACAACGGAAATATCCTGATGGAAAGCGAGCCAGGCAAAGGAAGTACAGTTAAATTTACATTACCGCATTATATATAAACAGGATTGATGCATCAGGAGTAATCCAATCTCAGGCATCACAGCGCAGTGGAAATATTCTTGCTTGCGGGAAGCAGGTCGACTTAGAAAATCTCATTTCAGGTAAGTTATTGAACCTGAAAGAATTGATTTTCTAAGTCGTTTATTTTATGGATATATGTATGATGATATAAAAAGAGATATAGATTCAAACAACCAATTACTTTACTCAAAAAGTGTGAATAATGTAATTTTTTTCAAAAGTTTTGTAACATATGCTGAATTAAAAATTTTCAACTTTAGTATATTAAGTTTCATACAAAAACCAAAAATGATTAACAATGAAATAATTCAATGTACTTCTATGAATCGGCTAATTTTTAAAATAATAAAAAATGTTTAATAAAATGATTGTGCAGGAGGCACTGAAACGTTGTTGGGCCATGGATTATAATCCGGGTTGGACATTTTATTACCCTACAGATGGTGAGGATACTATAATCTCACTGATGATACAAGACATTTTTGGAGGTGAAATTTTAAAGACACATAAGAAAAAAGGATGGCACTTTTATAACCGCATTAATGGTGAACGCATTGATTTTACCGGGACATCAAACAATAAAGTCTGGATTAACCATCCCTTCGAAGATATTCCTTCATCTCCTGTTGAAACAAAGAATTATTTTGAGAAGGAGGATTATCTGACCTTTTTAAGAAGGTTTGTAAAGACATTCGAAGAAATTGTCGGTTCAGAGAAATATAGGTCTGTTGCAAAGGCCTAAAAGTTATTATATATTAAAATCATGAACATTAATAAAGTGAATAAAAATCGTTCTGATGAGTTTAAACTGAAAAGAAAAAGATTATGAGTGCACGTAGAATCAAAACAAACAAAACAACTCTCTATATTGTTGCTATTGCAGTAATTATAATAGCTTTTTTGCTATTAGGCGGGGTACATTGGACACAAGGAATGATGCATGGAAACAGGTCAATGGGAATGGCTCATTTGAATTGGGTTCAAATTATTATAAGTCTGGGCATTGGTTTCGTGCTTGGTTTGTTGGCCGGCAGGAGAAAATGGTAATAGTGCATTACCGGCTAAAAAATGATATATTTTGCTTGTGGGAAAACCCGACATAATATTATTTTTTTTAATTTAGTTGAAATTATTCTTTAGAAAATATCAGTTTTTTATTTAATTTATTGGTATGTAATCAGGTATTGTCTAATTTCGATAGTTGCAGACAATATAATTTCACTCATGAAAACCAGGAAGCTGAGACCTTCAGCAAATTCAAAGGGAAAAACTTCCGTGCAGGATATGGTTCATTTTCCGATAGTTGGCATAGGCGCATCGGCCGGCGGACTTGAAGCTTTGGAACAATTTCTCGGAAACGTGCCTGAAAACAGTGGATTGGCCTATGTTGTTATCCAGCATCTTGACCCAACCCGGAAAGGAATGTTACCGGAACTATTACAGCGCATTTCCAGCATGAAAGTTGTTCAGGTTAAAAACCATATGGCTGTGATACCAAATTGCGTTTATGTAATTCCACCAAATAAGATTATGTCAATTCTTAATGGGGTGCTTCACCTGTCCCAACCAATAAAAACAAGAGGATTACGACTTCCAATCGATTTTTTCTTCCGTTCGCTTGCAAATGACCGGAAGGAGTTGGCCATTGGTATCATTCTTTCAGGTTTGGGATCTGACGGCAGTATTGGCCTGCGAGATATAAAAGAAAAAAACGGGATAATTATGGTGCAGGAACCATCAACTGCTAAATTCGACAGCATGCCGCTTAATGCTATAGATTCTGTGCTTGTCGATATTGTTGCACCTCCCTCGGAGCTATCCGAAAAACTTCATTCCATTCTTACACATATTCCGGTCACCGGTTCAGATTTAGATGTACAAATTAAAGATAAAATTCCAGGTAATAACGAATGAAAGCAACATGTTGGAAACTGAATGGTTAGAAAAAGTGATTCATAGCAACCTGAAGAAGCCGACAGGAATGATTTTATTGATGAAGATGGACGACAGAATAGAGAAGATAGATGAATGAAGCTGAATCCTTTGACCAGTATCCCTCTTTTTTTGGAAAAGAAGAGGTAGGCTTCGGACTTCAAACTAAATTAAAATAAAATGACAGTACTATTAACACATTTACAATGATTAACGAAGAAATGGATTTTACAAGTGCAGAAATACTGCGCAAAAAGGCAGAAAAAAAGTTGCAAGAGAAACAAAAAAAAGCAGACTTACAACTAAAGGAAAATGACGTGAAAAAACTCCTTCACGAACTGCAGGTACACCAGATAGAATTGGAAATGCAGAATGAAGAGTTGCAACAGGCATATGAAACTGCTGAAGCGGCTCTTAAAAAATACACTATGTTGTACGATTTTTCTCCAATGGGCTATTTTACGCTCGATTCAGAGGGGAGTATTTGCGAGCTGAACTTCACTGGCGCCGAAATGCTTGGTGATAAGCGTTTTAGCCTAATAAATAGCAACTTTAAGCTATTCATTATGGAAGATTCACTGCCTGCATTTAACATTTTTTTTAGTAAAGTATTTATCGGTAATGCCAAAGAATCATGCGAAGTGATGCTTGGCTATGAGAATAAACCTTTGTGTTATGTTTATATGGAAGGCATTGTTACCAATGAGAATGGGGAATGCCTTTTGTCGGTAGTTGATATTTCAAGCTTCAAAAAGCAGAATAATTCTAAAATAAAGTGAATTTGATACTATTGAATATAATATCTAACTCAGGTTAATAAAAAAAAGCTTCTGATTTTGAAGAATCCGCTTGTGCATTATAGAAAAATTTCAGCACCGAATGGCATATGTCATTATTGAATTTTCTCGAAAAATTCTATTTGGATAAAAAAAACCGTCTAATTATTAAAGACGGCTTTTTGCACACAGCCTTTCTTTAAAACCTATATCCAAGTGAAAGACCAAAACCCGTATTTTTAACTGATGATTTATCATCGGTGAGTGTTTTATATTCAGGATTGATTTTTAGCATTCCTAATTGTGTATTCAGCTGGATAAATATCCCGCCGGCCATTTGATATCCTGCAAATATGTTACCACCTGCATCAAATGCTTTAAAATAGGGTACTGATAAGGGATCACTTAGCTCCACAACGCTTTTAAATTCAATATCGGTTGCTGAGCCGTTTTCAGGTGTTAGATTACCTCCGATCGCATAACCAACATAGGGACCAAATCCAACCATAATGAATCCATTACCCAGCGCCCCTTTGTAAACCAAATTCAGAGGCAATTCAATATAGGAAAGTTTGATTGTGGCAGTTGAGCCATTGGTACTTTTTGCTCCTTTTGTAGTAAAAAACAAACCTGGTTGAAAAAAGAACTCCGGAGCAATGGGTATCTGAATATTAACACCCGCATGGTAACCAAGGATCATTTTATTTTTAAGTTTGTCCCCATTCATATCTTTTCCGTTCAAATTCTGAAAATTCACTCCGCCAAGAACAGCAAAGGAGATTTTTGCTTTATCCGTGCGCTGAGCAATTGCCAATGAAGCGGAAAGCATAAGAATCAATACAAAAGAAAATAGTCTGATTTTCATTATATATTATTTTTAGATTATGTTCATTAAATTAGTTAGCTGCACTATTTTCTGCTTCAGCTTTCATTTTTTCATTTGCAGTGATCAGAAATTCAACCCTGCGGTTTTGAGTACGGCCCTCTGCAGTCCCATTGTCATATTTTGGAACAGTTTCTCCAAATCCTTTAATTGTAAGCCGGTTGTTAGATATGCCATTACTTGCCAGATAACCTAATACTGCATTTGCCCGTCTTTCGGATAAACTCTGGTTGTAAGCTTCACTCCCTTTATTGTCTGTATGTCCCTGCAATTCAATATCCGTATCAGAATAACTATTCAGAACTTTTACCAGCTTATCAAGGTTAATTTTGGCAGCATCCGACAGATTAGATTTGTCATATGCAAATAGTACATTGCTACTAAATTCAACTACGATTCCTTCACCCACACGTTCAACTTTTGCATCCGGAACGGTTTTTTTTATTTCCTCAGCCTGTTTGTCCATCTGATGGCCTATTACCGCACCGGTAGCGCCTCCTACGGCAGCCCCGATGATTGCACCCAGAGCTGTATTACCTGAAGCCCTGCCAATAACAGCGCCCATTGCACCACCTCCTGCAGTTCCGACAGCAGCTCCTTTCTGTGTTTTGTTCATTGAAGCACAACTTGATAAAATCAAGGCTGCAATTAATATCACAAATAGGTTCATTTTCAATTTTTTCATCATATATGTATTTAATTGTTTAACTATCTCCATTTAGTAATTTACCTGCAATAAAGGTATTCTTATTAAAACCTATGCGTGTTACATAACTTTAGCAATAAATTACATTATTCACACATTTCCAAAAATTAATACGCACATTGAATTGGCTTATATCTCTGGAAAAAAAGTACATCCTGATCAAAAATGTGTGAATGATGTAACTCTTATAAAAAGTTGTGTAACAGAAAATGAGTTTACTGAATATACCTTTGATTTATAAGAAATTATACAATTGAATCTGATAGAAGGATTATTATCATTATTGGTAAATAACTGTGAATGAACAATGAATGAACATACAAATTTCTATTACTTATGAAAAAAATTTTATTTTTATCAATTATCACTGGTCTTCTGGCAGGATGTGCCTTAAATCTTGTTACTGGCCGTAAACAACTAAATTTAGTGCAGGAATCAGAGCTGCAGTTGATGGCTGTGAGCCAATACAAGACATTTTTAAGTGAAAACAACGTATTAAGCTCCGGTAACAGTAAAGATGCTGCAATGGTTGATCACGTAGGAACACGAATTGCAAATGCAATTACAAAGTATTACAACAACCAAGATAAAGGAACGGTACTGGAAGGGTATAAATGGGAATTTAATACAGTTGACAGTAAAGAGGTGAATGCCTGGTGTATGCCTGGTGGAAAGGTGGTTGTATACACAGGTTTGCTGCCAGTAACCCAGAAC
Organism: uncultured Bacteroidales bacterium; assembly: GCA_963781805.1. Taxonomy (GTDB): domain Bacteria; phylum Bacteroidota; class Bacteroidia; order Bacteroidales; family UBA10428; genus JAFGPL01. The sequence goes on along the minus strand of CAWAHF010000004.1, from coordinate 102,388 downwards.
GAAACGGCGCTCGCCATTGTCATGGGACATGAAATTGCCCATTCCATTGCCAAACATGGCAATGAAAGGATGAGTCAGGCTATGGTTCAACAATTAGGAGGAATGGCGTTAGAAACTGCGTTGTCCCAAAAACCCAAAGAAACACAGGATTTATTTATGCTTTCTTATGGAATTGGAAGCGAGGTGGGTGCTATGTTACCCTGGTCGCGGCAACAGGAAACGGAAGCCGATAAGTATGGTTTAATATACGCAGCTATGGCAGGATATGATCCCCAGGAAGCAATTCCTTTCTGGCAAAGAATGTCAACAACAGGAGGAGCAAGTCCACCTGAATTTCTTAGCACGCACCCTTCTAATGAGACAAGGTTAAGAAAGTTAGAACAATTCATGCCGGAGGCCTTGAAATATTATAATCCCGGCAATAAATAGGATAGTATGCGCTGCTTTCTTTACATAAAAATCGTGCACTTTCAAGAAGGTTTACGTCAGGTAAAAAAAGAACTATTTGAAAGTGGTGTGAATGATGCACGTCTTTTGCACAAATAAGAAACGTTTATCAATAGCATAGTTAGCACCTTTACAATAGATTTAATTATTCCCATGAAATCTTCCTATCAAAGGTTGATTAAAAAATCAGTATTTGATCTTCAATACAGATAAAAGTCGGTAAAAAGATTAAAAAAAAATGAAAACAACGAAGTTGAAAAGAGATTCATGCGATTTATTCGGTTTTTTCATTTAAGCTAACTAAGTGAGAACAATCATTGTACCTTATGATGTAAATCATTGCAATATTATAAACTGAAGAGCAAATGCTTCGTATTTATACACATACAATACTCCGGATTGTTTATTTCAACCACGGAAAAGAGAAAAAGGTTATAAAAATGTTATGGCAAATGGTATAGTTTCCCACCGTGTTTTTCATTATTACATTAAAAACAAACTGATGATTAATCAGTTAACACCATTCTGTAAAGAATCTTAGCAATCGGGCACATTTAGAAAAATTTAACTTTCAACGATTAATTGATATTACTTATGATTCCCAACTAATGCAAAAAGCAGCAAATCATATATCGCAAAAAGGAATTCCTATAAAGCTTTTCGAATTGGTTTTCCTGTTATTGGTTGCTCAGCGCATGAATATAGGAAAATCAGTGACTAATTTCATGCATTTGTTGCGAGTTATTATCCTGGCAGCAGGTATATACTTTTTGTTTGGCATAGAAATATCCGGACAATCAATAGGTGACTACCGGTCAAATGCAAATGGAAATTGGAGTACGCTTGGTACGTGGCAGCAATGCATAATAGCAGGAAGCTGGTCAGCGGCCACTTCATATCCCGGACAAAATGCCGGTACCGGTACGGTGACCATCAGAAACAATCATGCCATTACACTTAATGTGTCTCCTGTAAACACCATCGGGGCATTAACATTTGCAACAGGTACCGCAAATGCAACTTCATTAACCATCACCGGACGAACCTTAAATGTTACCAACGCGGTAACTTTTGGCGCTCCTGCTGCCGATGCCGGCGATCAAACATTAACTGTTGGCACAGGGATTTTAAATTGTGCATCTATTTTTATGCCAAATACCACTCAGGATATTCGGGATGTTTTATTGACCATATCAACGGGTTCATTAAATGTTTCAGGTAATATCCTAATGAACGGTTCTAATCAGAGAAACAATATAACATTAAGCAGTAATGGCATTATTAATGTCGGAGGTGATTTTACCGGAGGTGGATTTACCTGTTCAACAGGCACAGTAAATTACAATGGTTCAGGCACACAGAATGTTGGATCGTATACTTACTATAATCTTACCATTTCAAATGGGGGAATCAAAACACTTCAGGGAACATCCACACTAGCCGGAGTTCTTAATTTAGTTTCAGGCGTTTTTCAGCTTGGAAACTTCAATCTTAGTTTAACCAATAATGCAGTCAACGCCGTTCAGGGTACACCCGGCTCCACCAGCATGGTCGAGACCAACGGTACCGGAAGCTTTATCAGAAATTCTGCCGCCACATTGCCTGTTCTTTTTCCTGTTGGCTCGGGTGGCTATTATTCACCTGTAAGTATTTCGGCAATTTCGGGTACGGTTACAGGCACCATAAGCATAAAGGCAGTTCCTTCGGGTGTTTTGGGTTCAAAAAATGTCAGTAAGTATTGGGATGTTATCACCAGCACGGGACCAAAAACTATAACCGCCACTTTCCAGTACGATCCTGCCGAAGCGGTTGTATCCCCGACCAATATCTGGATGAAACCCAGTGCTGGTGCCTGGCAGGTGCCCATTGGGTTAGCAAGCTTTGGTATTAATAACTTTACCATTACCGGTACCACTAATATTGGGACTACAACCTCCTCATGGACTGCAAGTGCATTGGGAACTTATTATTCTTATCAGACCGGAAGCTGGAATACGGCTTCAACATGGACATCGGATCCGGGCGGAACAACGCAGGTTGGTGCCACAATTCCCGGAAATAATGATGTGGTTGTTATACTTGGTGGCAGGACTGTCAGCTTACCCGGAGATATTGCCTCCACAGGTCTTGAGGTGAATATTAACAGCGGCGGAATACTTGATATGGTTACCTATAGTTTTTCTACAGGTCTTGCAAAATTGAAAGGGCAGGGTACGTTGAAACTGGCCTCTGTAAATTTTCCAACTGCTGCAACAAATACCTTTGTTAACGTTGAAGGTGGTACAACGGAATATAATAATAGCACAGATTTTACTTTGCCGGTTGCCCAGACCACCTACAATAATTTGCGAATAAATGCCCCTGGAGCGACAGGTACCCAGCTTAACAATCTAACGCTGAATGGCAATCTGCACGTGAAACAGGGAACCTTCCGGATTAACGATAACTCGGCAAACAGACGACAACTGACAATTTATAAAGATGTTACCGTAGATAATGGAGCCTCTGTTACAATAGGTACCGGAGTTACAAATACAACAACCAGTCCCCTGAATATTGCCACTTCAACAGCTGCTCCCTTTATTGATTATTATGATACCCAATCGCACAGGATAGTACTGTATGGGAATTTCACGAACAATGGAATAGTGAGGTTTACTAATTTATCATATCCTATCTATGATTCATTTTCTCCAACAACATTAGGGGCCACTACGGGTATTGCTACCGTTTATTTCAGAGGAGCAACGCATAATACTCTTACTTGTAATAATACAACCGATTTCTATAATCTTGTGTTGGATAAAGGTGTCGATCAGAGTTATTCATTAACGGTATATTCTTCGGCTTACCCTTACTTCAGACTATTTGGAGCAAATATCGCAGGTGGCGATGGAGGGGGCAGCAATCCCAATCTGAAAAAAGCATTGTGGATCAGGACAGGAACATTGATATTGAAAGGTTTAACTACAATACCTTCTCTTTCGGAAGGTACCTGTGCTGAAGGCGGTGCAAATCCCAATTCCGATTTCTACATTCCGGCCAATGGCGCCCTGGTACTGGACGGACCCGACGTGGTTGTGTTGTCTACCGCCGATGATTACAGTGAAGTGAATGTGGCCTATGGTGTTTCAGGAGGGACAGGTCTCGTTAATGGCGTTGGTCAGGGCGGATGCAGCTCATTTTCTATTTATGGAAAGGTTCAGATCAACGATGGTTATTTTTCAACCCGTGAATCGGGTGGTTTTATTACCTGGGATTTAGCATCAGGCCAGTTTGTTATTAACGGGGGGATAATCGATGCCAAACAATTTCGTGCAGCCGGAGGCTCCGGTGGACTATCTTCATTTGACCAGTCAGGCGGCATATTTATACTTCGGGGCCGCTTTCAGAGAACACCTGCTGCCTATTCCAGTATGAGTGATCTCACTGATACCACAACAGCCACGTTGAATACCAACAGGTCAACAGCTGGTCTTGAGGGTGTAAAAGGAACCTTCAATATGAACAATGCCGCCAATGTGCTTGCATTATCCGGTGGCGTTATTCGCATTTATGATGTATGTGGTGATGGCTCTGTTGCTGCCCAGCAAAAGGTTTTTGAAGTATTATCATCCTCTGGAAATATTAACGTTACCGGTGGTACCCTGGAGTTAATTCCTACTGCCGGAACCGGTACGAATTCCCCCAACCATATTATACTTTCAAATGCTCCACTGGGAAACCTTAGCATTAACAGAGCCAGCAGCACATCGGTTGTACTTCTGGATACATACCCCTTAAGCGTTTTAGGCAACCTAACAATTATGTCGGGCGATTTTAATGCTAACGACCTTGATGTTTCAGTCGGTGGAAATTTCAGTATTGCTGATGGAACTACTTATACACCGGGGATAAACTGGACCTGGTTTAACGGATTGGGAAACCAGAGTTTTACTGTAAATACAGCTACTGCACTTTCATTGAAAAAACTGAAGATAGAGAAACCCGCAGGAACAACCTTGACCTTAGATGGATCACAACCGGTTATTTCAGTTGCCGACTCTATGATGATTCTAAATGGCAACCTGGCCGATGGCGGAAAGACAATAAACTTTACTACCTCTGCAACCACAACATCATCCTGGTTATATAATTCCGGAGTACATTCAGGGGCAGGGATTATTGTGCTTTCCGATGACGACCCGCAGGTCATTGCCGGCGATGGAAACGGGGTTTTCCAAAATATCGAAATTAATAACACCGATGCCCTATCCGCGCCTGTATCTTTAGCTGCCAATATTACCATCAATGGTACCCTTACCCTTTCGCAAGATAAACTATTAAGCATTGGCACCTATAACTTAAAACTCGGAACTTCTGCCGCTATTTCAGGCGCCAGTGGAACACGATATATTCAAACCGGCGGCAATGCTGGTGATGGCGGACTTACCAAAGTTTATTCATCCACCGCTGCTTTTGATTTCCCTGTCGGAGCGCCTTCTACAAGTCATGCTGCAGCAAATTATACACCGGCCTCCATTGGCTTTGGCGCTGCGCCAACAGTGTATGGTTCTATTACGGTCATTCCTGTAGGATATGAACATCCCAATGTTACAACCAGCGGGAGAAGCCTGACATATTTCTGGAGAATATTATCTTCCGGATTTACCCTGGGCACTGCAACAGTTAATCATTCATATACTTACTCCGATAATGATGTTGTAACAGGCGGCGATGTTACTGAAAATGATTATGTGGTTGCCAGGTATAACAGTTCAGCCTATACATGGACCAAAGGCACCATTAACGATGTGGATGAGACAAGTAACCTCATTGGCGAACCGGGAAGCGGAAGTTTCCTGGAAAATGTGAATTTTATTGATGGTGAGTATACTGCCGGAGATATAAATGCCACTGATCCATTTGGTATCCCGAAAATTTATTACAGCCGGCAATCAGGTCTCTGGAATGATGTCAATACCTGGTCATTAACCGGTCACACGGTTGATAATCTACCTGCAATGGTTCCCGGAGCGTCTGATATTGTAATAATCGGTGGAAATGATTCGGTATATTTATATGCAGCGCCCATTGTAGTAATTCCTCCGGATCCTCCTGTCACCTATTACCAGTTAAATAATGCCGTGGTTAGTTGTGCCAGTCTGCAAATAGAGGCAGGTTCTGTACTTGATATAGAAAACAACCCGGGATGCAATTTTGGTATTTTGAGATCGAATGCCGGTGGAAATGGCATATTCAGAATTACAACCAATTATGACGATGGAAGCACCTATGCCTTCCCCTCAGGCGATTTTTCTGATTTTAATATTAACCTGGGAACTTCTGAATTGTATTCTGTAAATCCGACTGCCGGTACGACCTATTGGTTACCCTATAATGCTTCTTCTTACGGAAACCTGATTTTATCACCACTGGGTGGTTCAAATATTATATTCCCTAACAGAGATCTTCTGATATATGGGAACTGTATTACAAGGGGCCAGAATGCAGATTCCTGGTTTTGTCCAACCTGGAACATAGATTATCCGACCGCGCCAATGGTAAGGATTCCAAAGACCATTACCATTAACGGTAACCTGGATATACAAGGAGGAGCCCTTATCTGGTATGGGAATGGCGCTCTTGCCCAAAATATGGTAGTTTATGGAGATGTTAAAGTTGCTCCCTATGCAACTATTGATGTATGGAGCGGTGCGACCAACCAGCAGCTATCTATTGGAGGAAGCCTGATAAATAACACCACAAATACTACAGCTGGTGGTACAACCACGCCCAGCCGGTGTGATTTCACGCTCCTTCCTGTCACTTTTTTCGGAAATAACTCAGCCTCGGTAACCAATACAGGAACAACACCAAACACAGGAAGTACTCCCTATACCTATTTCGAAAGCGTTATCGTGAACAAGGGTAATTCACAGGCAACACTGCTTACAATCGATATCGGGGGAACTCTGACTACCCCGGCAGATAACTGGCTCTCGCTGCAAAATGGGACACTGCGATATATGTGTACTGATCCCGGGGCCGATTTTACAATTACGCAGGGAAGCCCTTTTACCATCCCATCTACTGCGGGTTTATATATTAATTACTCCAATGCTAATAACAGGAATATTCTGATTGCAAATGCGGCATCCAATACAAACGATCTTTTCCTGAACGGCAAGTTAACTATTGTAAATGGTAATGCTTATGTAGGACCAACCAATGGAACGACTAACAACAACAACGATATAGAATATTCTGGTGGAGGCGCCTCTGCAATCAATATACAGGGTGGAGCGTTAATCGTTAACGGGCAAATTCGTCGCAATCCCGCCACAACAAATGGAATTCTAAACTATACACAAAGCGGGGGAACACTGGTTATTAATGGGCAGGCTGCTATTGCAGCCAATGCAAAATTTGAAGTATTAAATAGCGGAAGCGTATTCAACACTTCAGGAGGCACCATCACAATAGTACGTGGAGGTGGTGGGAATACCTATGGTGACTTATATCTGCGTCCGGAATCAAGTTCTGTGACCGGTGGTGAAATTATCTTTACCCAGAGCCCATCTGTCGGGCCTGTGGTCGATGCTGTTCAAAGTTATATATTAGATGCGAATGTTCCCCTCAATAATCTGACCATCAAAGGAAAAACGTCCGGTACTGCCCGTAATGCGACAGTCACACTATTGATCAGCCCTCTGGCACTAAATGGCGATCTTACCCTCAGTAACAACAGGAGCTTCCTTGATGTCAATACAACCTATAATATAAATATGACCATTAAAGGTAATTTCACTAATAATGGTACCTATAGTCATTATAATAATCTCACTACTTTTAACGGAGGGGCTCAAACGTTGCAGGGTTCAACAGCTACCGATTTTTACAATTTGCTGGTCACCCCAGTAACTTCACTTTCCTTAATCAGAGATATTACAGTTTTCAGGGATCTTACTCTTAGCTCTGGACAATTACTGGGCAGCACCTTTGATATTAATGTGCAAGGCAATTTGCTGAACAATGCCAATTACGATGGAGATGCCGTTACCGGGGGAGTAATTCTCAACGGTTCTTCGCTTCAATATGTTTCAGGAACAGGAACCTTTGGCCGTCTGGAACTGGATAATACCGAAGGTGCCAGAATCCTTAACAATATTACACTTCAGAAAAATTTTATTTTAACCAACGGGGTATTTAATATCAATCAATACTTATTTACCCTTGGCGTTAGCAGCAATATCGAGGGAAGTTCATTCAGCACAACAAAAATGATTGCATCCGACGGTGTTTTCAGCAATGTGGGAATAAAAAAATTTCTTAGCATATACAGTGGCCCGGGGTTAACATTTACCTTTCCCATGGGTACCGCCACGAAATATACACCGGCTGTATTGAGCTATACTTCAAACACAAATGTTGGTTCAATCCGTCTGAACAATATTAACGACCACCACCCGGCTGTGTTTGATAATACCAACGTATTGCAATATTACTGGGAGGTTGAAAGTTCAGGAATCGAAGGTTTCAGTGGTAATCTGGTACTTAATTACAAGGATGCTGATGTTCGGGCAACCGGAGCGAATACCGAAGCCGATTATATTGCAGCACGGTTGCAGATACCCGGTACCAGCTGGATTAAAGCAGCACCTGGAGCGGGTACCGATAATGTAGATGAAACCGGCAATACCATAACTTATAACTACTCCGGTTCTGATAATCTCAGTGGTGATTATACCGCCGGCATTGACGCCGCTATACCAGATCAGGTGCCTGAATATGCCAGTATTGCTGATGGCATCTGGTCTGATGAAACCAACTGGGTTCAAACCGGAGGCGACTCCTATCCATGTCCTGTAGGTGGGCCCAATGGTTTTATCGTTACTATCACTCATGAAATTGATGCAGATGCGAGTTACTGTTCTGCATACAGAACAACCATAAACGGAAAGCTAAATATCATTGCCCCATATTTTGGCCATAATTTCGGAACCATTGATGGTAACGGAACGCTTTATTTGGAAAACAGCACCCTTCCGGCAGGAAGATATACCTCCTTCTTTGATTGTTCAGGTAACAGCACGTTAGAGTATGGAGGAAGCACAGATTATACTCTCATTGCAGATCTTTTCAGTTCTGTTCCAAAGTTGCATTTTACAGGTACCGGTATAAGAATGTTGCCCAATAAAGACCTTACCATATGCAAGCAACTTCTTATAGATGGCCCTTCACTTGACAACAGCCTGAATAATCGCAAACTTACCATTCTGGGAACCATGGAACGCTATAATTCCGGTGCTTTCATCAGTGGTTCAGGAGCAGATGCAACGGTATCGTTTGCTGGTTCTGCCTCCCAAACTGTTGGAGGCGTTTTAGGTGATTTTACCGGTTTAAACGATTTTAATAATCTGGAAATAAATAATCCTGACGGTCTTACCATCAATTCAAATGGAGAGATTGAAGTAAGCGGCAACTTGTTATTAACCATTGGTACAATACAGACATCTTCTACCAATAAGCTGACAATTACGAATACAGCTATAAACTGCGTTATACCTTTGGGTGGCGGTTCTTCATCATTCGTGAACGGACCGCTTAATAAAAAAATTAACCAGGGTGACAATTTCTTTTTTCCAATAGGAAAGGGCACTGTATTAGGCAATAAGCTATCACTTTCATCTTCGCGGACAGGAACAATAATTTGGACCGCCGAATTTTTTACACCCAATTCCACATCCGGGAGTCTCTCTTCTCCCTTAACTTATGTAAACTCAAAGGAATATTGGACTGTCGGGGCTGTGTCCGGAGACCATGCAATCGTAAACTTAAGATGGGATCCTTTAAGTGATCTGACACCGTTGATGACTGAGAATGGATTAAGCGATATGTATGTAGCCGGCTATAATACAGGGGTCAATAGTTGGCAGCGAATAGGTTCGAGTGCATTTGGAGACAATAATAATGGAACCGTATATACCACAGCCATAATTACCGTTCCTTCAGCACATTCAGGTAACTATACCCTAGCTTGTACCAATACTACAAAACCTAGGGCTTCGTTAACCCCAACCGGGCCGGTTTGCGGTACGGCAGGAATTCTGGTAACTTTTACGACTTCTATTCCAATTAACCTTAATTATATCCTCTCCTATAAAAAAGACGGGGTAGATCAAACCCCTGTTATGGTTGGTACGCTTCCCTATTCATTGCCCACCGGTGCAACAGGAGCAACCTATCAGTTAACCGGTTTTACCTATAATAATCCACCATATGCAGGACCTGTTGGAAATGGGGTGGTGGACCCGGCTGTGATAACCACATACACTGTTCCAACAACTGCTGCAGCCGGAATCGATCAGTCCGTTTGCGGGGGAACAAGCGCTACACTGGCGGGAAATATTCCGGGTGTGGGAAGCGGATTGTGGACAATTATTAGCGGAGCAGGTGGAACCATTGTTCAACCAACCATTAACAACAGTATATTTAACGGCACCAATGGCACGGCTTACACATTGCGGTGGACAATTAGCAACGGTTTCTGTACATCTTATGATAATGTGATTATTAATTTTCCGCTCCTGCCGGTTCAACCCGGTATTTTCACTTCAGGTTTTGATGAAATCTGTCAGAATATCTCCGACGTCACCTATTCGGTAACGAATGATGTAACTCTTACCTATACCTGGTTTTATTCTGGAACCGGCGTAATCATTAATGGATCTGGTAATACAGTAAATCTGGATTTTGATGCATCAGCAACAAGCGGTACTTTAAGTGTTACTACCACCAACGGTTGTGGGACAAGTTCAGCCCTTACCAGAAATATTCTTGTAAATACTTTGCCGCCTACAACGCTTATTTACCATGATTTAGAAGGGAATTAAATGAAAAAGACAGAAGATAAAAGACATATGTTTGAAGAGGAAAGCCGGAAGATGGAGACCATTGTCTCTGAACTTTTAACTTCCAACTTCGTGCTTCGGACTTTAGACTTAACAATTAAATATTTCATTAGTATTAACAAAAAAAGTAAAATTATGAAAACAGAAAATTTGATGAAGATTGCAGGAAGTATATTGCTTACTGTATTTTTGGTTGGGCATTCATTTGCCCAGACCACAACGCCTCCTACTCAACCCAGTGCGGCAGCACCGCATAGTGTTGGAGTTAATTCAACGCATAAATATGATGTTGCATATACGATTAGGACTGCTGATCCCAACTTGTATACATGGACCATTTATACAGCCAATTCATCATACGTAAAAGGCGCTGCGGCAGTGGAAGGTACCGATTATGATATTACTGCCGGGGTTAATAATGCCCTTCAGAATATTGTCTGGAAATTGGCGGGTTATTATGTGATTGAACTTCAGGAAACCAATCCTGCAGCATTCGGAAGCTGTGCTGGCGCTTTACAATCATTAAATGTTTTTGTCGGCGCGACCGGTTCAGTTGAATTTTTGGCTGCAACCGGCACAAACCAGTGTCCTTCGTCTCTTGGTTACTCGCCTGTATTAAGTTATACCGGAACCATTTCGTATCCGATAACAGTTGATGTTCAATATTTGATTAACGGAGCAACAAGTACAGAAACAATTTCAGTTGCAGATGCTGGTGCCACACTTGATATACTGGCCGCAATTGGTTTTCTTGCCAATGCCACAACTACTGATGATTTGGCCCGCAGTGTATTAATTACAGGAGCGAAAGATTCATACGGGGGCGATCTTACCGTTGGTGCAACGAGTGCACATACATTATCTGTCTGGTCAATACCGGCAACTACAACAATACGTCATGACTAGAAATAAAGCAACTGCTTAGGCAGCTATATTATTCTGTTTTTCAGGGTGTTGTTCATTTAAGTTTTCTGCAACGCTTACGCAAAGGCACTTTGCCTTTGCGTAGTTTCGGAAAAGTCAGGTTTACGATGGAGCAAAGAACAAAAGTGAATTCCACAAAAAGATTGAATGATTCATTCATTGCGGTTTTCTTTGCATGCCAGTATTTATAAGCATTGTCAGAAGCCCTGGGATTCGATGAAGTAAAATAATTGTTTCATTGATTTTAAGACCAATGAATAACCATTATGTACCTGAATAGAGTTAAAAAAAAAGGCAAATGATTTTCCAATAAATACAATGAAGAGGTTTGGTATTATATTGTATTGTTTTGTTACAGCCCTGCTGTTTAATGGTATTATTAATTTAAACGCGCAGGTTCAAGTTAGCAAAGGGTCGATACACCATTATTCAGTATCCCCCCTACCCGACACCGCCAGTTATGATTATCATTGGATGGTAACTCCCGGTGGCACCTCATCTTATTTTGGTACCGATGATACTACCAATGATATCTTATGGGATGGCGCTGCAGGTTTGTATACCATTACGGTTTATCCAACAGGAATTGTGTCAGGTTGTGCAGGTGGTAACCAAACGCTTTTAATCAGTATAGTTGAAATGAATATCGTATGGTCTTCAACAGGTTCCACACAATGCCCAAAAACCGATAACCAGTCTGGCAATTTTTCAATAACCGCTGATTATACAGGTATAACGGGAGCATGGAGTTTCACATACAGAATCGATGATGCTGCTGAACAACTGGTAACTGTGGCTGCGGGGAACATTGCAACAATTGATATTAACGGATTCACAAATACTTCGGGCACAACGCCTGTGATACATACAATCCGGATTTCATCAATTACCACACCTGATAATTATACATTTAATTATAGCGGAATGGAGTCGGATGCATTTACACGTTTGTATAACGTTACTGTTGATCCAACACCAAACACTTCTGGTATTATTCAATTGGAATAATACAGTGATTTAAAGATTTGAAGATTGAAAGATTGAAAGAATGAAAGAATGGATAGTTGTGTTGCATGTCACTCTGAGCGTAGTCGAAGAGTGGAGATAGAAAGAATGAAAGAATGGATAGTTGTGTAACACGTCACTCTGAGCATAATGTCACTCTGAGCGTAGTCGAAGAGTGGAGATTGAAAGAATGGAAGTTTGAAAGAATGAAAGAATGGATAGTTGTGTTGCATGCCACTCTGAGCATAATGTCACTCTGAGCGTAGTCGAAGAGTGGAGATTGAAAGATTGAAAGAATGGAAATTTGAAAGAATGAAAGAATGGATAGTTGTGTTGCATGTCACTCTGAGCATAATGTCACTCTGAGCGTAGTCGAAGAGTGGAGATTTGAAAATGAAGCAATGGATTGTTAAATATTTATTTTTTGTAAATAAAATAGGAAAATATAAAATGTTGAGGATTAATGCTTAACACGAACTTTTAATATGAAGATTATAACCTTAGTTAAATGTCTTATTATTCTGGCACTTCTGCATGCAAATGTTGATTTAATTGCACAGGAAGACTATACGCTTTGCGCGACCCAGAAAGGCATTAAATACAAGGTAACTGGCGCTGCAGGTTCAATTTTTTACTGGTCAATAGAGGGAGGCCGGATAGTTACTGACCCTCATGCCGACACCATAACAGTAAACTGGGGTAGCATACCTGGTGATTATAATATATCAGTATATGAAGAAACAGTTAAAAGTTGTTTGGGGAATAACATGAGCATTAACATAAGAATTAATGAATCACCTTTTGTGAACATAGGAAAAGTTAAACATATTTGCGAAGGCGGACAGATCGAATTCAATGCGGGAGAAGGTTTTAATACCTATCTCTGGCAGGATGGCAGTTCACATCCAACCTATACTGCCAGTGAGAATGGCATCTATTGGGTAGAGGTGACCAATCAGTATGGCTGTTCATATCGAGATTCAGTCCTTCTGGTTACCAGTCCTTCTCCAAAAATCGAACTTGGTAAGGATACCATGCTATGCTCTCCCGATGAATTGGTGCTCGATGCGGGTAATTTCGACGGATTATACACCTGGAATAATGGGGCAATTACGCAGACAATTATCGTACGGGAAGGAGATGGTCAAATATGGGTTAAAGTAACCGATTATTATGGTTGCATTGGAACTGATACAATTCAGATTCTGAATTGTACGAATCATTTTAAATTAATCATTCCGAATGCCTTTACGCCCAACGGTGACAGTTATAACGACTATTTGGTAATTAGAGGCTCTGAGAATTATCCGAACATCACCGTAAAGATTTTCGACTTGTGGGGAATCCAGGTATTTCAATCCGATCGGGGATATTCTCAACCATGGGATGGGACGAAGAATGGTAAGAAACTTCCGGTGAATGCCTATTATTATGTAATTAACCTGGGTGATGGTTCAAAAGAAATCGTGGGGAGTATCACGCTGATCAGATAAATACACTATTTGTACACCAAAAACAAAATGAAAAATACACTATATATCAACGTAAAAGCAACTATAAAATGTAAAATATTTTTACTCTTTATTATTGGAGGCAGTATGCTTTTATGCCCGCTTATCAACATTGAAGCACAACAAATACCTCTTTACAGTCAATACACTTTCAGCCCCTTTGTATTGAATCCGGCTGCAGCAGGCGCAGAAGGATATACCACAATTATTCTTACAAACAGGGACCAATGGCTTGGTATAGAGGGTGCCCCAAGAATATATTCTGCAAGTATTCAAACCCGAATTATGAAACAAAGTCATATGTTTAATTCATCATCTGTGAAACGGAAGAATAAACCGCTTTTTCGCAATGGAAAGATAGGATTAGGTTTAAATGTCTACAATTTTCACGCCGGACAAATTGATCAATCCGGAACACAATTTTCATATGCGTATCATATTTTTTTAAGCAACAGATCACAACTTTCAATGGGTTTATCACTTGGTTTCTTAAGGTATAAAATAAATACGGACAAAATAGAATTAACTGATATGACTGATGATCCTGTATATTCCAGCAAGATATCATTATTCATCCCGGATGCAAATATCGGTATTTATTACTCTGATCAATATAAATATATAGGACTCTCAATTTTACAACTTTTGCAGGCATCAGTCAATTTTGGTGTCTATAAAAACGAAAACTTTCGAATTTCCAGACAATATTACCTGGTTGCAGGATATAATTATAACCTGAACACACAAGATGTTTTAGAGTCTTCGGTTTACATTAAGACCTCTGAGGAGTTACGTTTTCAGGCAGATGTATCCCTGAAATTTATTCATTCCGGTAAGTTTTGGATTAGTTTGGGTTATAGATCGGGGTTAACTTTTATAGGCTCGACAGGTATAAAAATAAACAAAATTTATATTGGCTATGCTTATGATTATAGCCCCAAAGGATTGCTAAATAATTCATACGGATCCAATGAAGTTATGCTGGCAATAAAATTGGGTGACAATGTCCGACGTTACAGGTATCTTTATAGATATTAATAACTTATAATGAGCTGATAATGAATTAATCTGCTTTATTGGTAGTAAGATGAAAAAAAGGCGGAATTACTAAAATAAAGGATTATAATAAACTAATCTGAAAGAATAAACTATATTATTGTTTAATGGATTATAAAAGACAATATCCGGATAAATAAGCGTACCTTGCATCCTTAATTTAACTTATTATTATGAATAAAGGAACAGTAAAATTTTTTAATGAAGCCAAAGGTTTTGGTTTTATTAAAGACGCAGATTCTCCAAAGGAATATTTTGTACATTCAAATGGCCTGAAAGAAAGTATCAGGGAAAATGATGAAGTTGTTTTTGATTTGGAAGAAGGAAAAAAAGGATTAAATGCAGTAAATGTTAAACTCGCATAGTTTATATCATATATGACATTTAAAATTAAATCCCGCCAATAGCGGGATTTTTTTTTAATACCTTTTGTAAAAGACTACATCATTCACCCCTTTCCACAATTCAATACGATAGTCAAATTGGCCAATATCTCAGAGAAATAGTACATTCCGATCAAAAATGTGTGAATAATATAACTTTTTTCGAAATTTATGTAACAATTGTTTGCCTAATGATAAAGATATTTGGAAAGAATAATTATTAAGTAGAACACACAATGAAAAAACTAAAATTAACTGCAACGTTAATCATCTTCGGGTTTCTTAGTTTACATTACACTTCAATATTGTATGCACAAGAGCCTCCAAATGATCAAATGAAAATGAGTCAAATAATCAATCAGTCATATAATCAGTCATACAATCAACCTACCAAGAATGCAACAATTAAATTCGAATTCCAACCACTACCTTATGCTTACAATGCCCTTGAACCATTCATAGATAAACTTACAGTTGAAATCCACTATAGCAAACATTATAAAGCATATTATGATAATTTTATAAATGCAATAAAAAATACTGAAGCGGAAACAATGGATATTAAGGATATTTTCAGAAATATCAGCAGTTTTTCATTGGCAGTCAGAAACAACAGCGGTGGCTATTTCAATCACCTATTGTACTGGGAAAACATGAAAGCAAACGGAGGTGGTTATCCCTCTGGCAAAATAGCAGAAGCTATTGCTAAAAACTTTGGTTCCTTTGATGAGTTTAAAAAACAATTTACTGATGCTGGCAAAACCAGATTTGGCAGTGGTTGGGTATGGTTATGCATTGATGATAAAGGCAACCTGTTTATTTGTTCTACACCGAATCAGGATAACCCGTTAATGGATATAACTGAAAAAGAAGGAGTTCCATTACTTACAATGGATGTATGGGAACATGCTTATTACTTGAAGTATCAGAACAGACGACCAGATTATATAGATGCATTTTGGAAGGTTGTTAACTGGGAGGTGGTAGCAAAAAGATATGCAAGTGCTTTAAGGTAATTGGTTAATAAATAGATTATTTATTGAGGAGATAAATACGTGATTTGAATTAAGTTAATATTTCAGAAACATAAAAGATAACCCATTAACCAGTCGAAGGAGAAGTTATATTACGAAAGTTATACCATTCTTCTGAGGGTAAAACTCTAAATATTTTCTTCAATGCAAAAAGCATTGAATTAACTAATGCTACAGCGAAATGAACTGGTTGCAGAAAAGAACATTTAACACTTGAATTTGTTTTTTTAGTATATTATTTCAAATATCGTTCTTTCTTTAAATTAATATAGTATTTTCTAATTCTCTGATTAACATTAATCTATCATAAAATTAAATAAAATGAAAAAAGTACTGATTGCATTGGATTATGACCCAACCGCACAAAAAGTTGCAGAAACTGGTTATTCAATGGCTAAAGCCATGAATGCTGAAGTTATCTTACTGCATGTATTAACGGATCGGGTGTATTATTCTTCATTGGAATATTCTCCGATAGTGGGGTTTACCGGTTACATGGTTACGGATCCTATGCAATTGGATAGTGTTGACGGACTGAAAAAAGCATCTTACCATTTTCTTGATAAATTAAGACACCACCTGGGTGATAAAACTATTCAAACCCTGGTAAAAGAAGGTGATTTTGCCGAATCTATATTAAATACTTCAAAAGAATTACATACAGATATTATTGTTATGGGTTCTCACAGCAGAAAATGGCTGGAAAACATAGTCATGGGAAGCGTAACGGAAAAAGTTTTACATCAAACTTCCATACCGTTGTTCATCGTACCAACGAAAAAACGGATAAAATGATCAGTTCCCAAAGGTATAATCAATTTGCTTCTAATAATAAATAAATATCTGATGAAAACAATTATCGTTCCTCTGGATTTCTCAACCGAGTCATTAGCTGGGTTGAATATGTCATTGATGCTTGCTGACAAAACCGGAGCAAATATTCAAATGATTCATGTTATTAGGAAGAATGACAGTACTCATAATGAGCTGCTGGCAAAGGAGCATCAACAGGCAAAAGAAAAAATTGAAGTAATTCTTAAAAGTTGCAAAGAGAATAGCAACTTTAAATGTTCCCTGAGTTCCATCATTAGGGAAGGTAAGATATTTAAAGAAATAACTGATCAGGCAGATACGTATGATGATGCCCTGATAGTTCTATCAACTCATGGAGAATCTGGTTTTGAAGAATTGTTTATTGGCGGAAATGCATACAAAATAACATCTCATTCGAGAAGTCCAGTCATCACGGTAAGAAAAGGCAGAATACCTCCAACTATTGATAAAATAGTACTACCCCTTGATATCACTTTTCAGACAAGGGAAAAGGTTCCATATACTGTTAATCTGGCAAAGATATTTAATTCAGAAATTCACTTGCTTACTATAAATCTTTCAAGTTTTAAGAGCATTGAAAATAAACTAAATCAATATGCCAATCAGGTGGAATTATATATTAAGACTCACAAAATTCCTTATGTAGTTGAACATTTGCATGGTGACAATCTCACTGATATCACACTTGATTATGCAAACTCAATAAATGCGAACCTTATTTCAATAATGACAGAACAGGAGAAGAGTCTTTCCAATTTACTGTTAGGTAGTTATGCTCACCAAATGATAAACAAATCGTTTATTCCTGTATTATCATTTCCTAATTATCACTTGCGTACAGTAACCGAAGATATTTGGGATTTAGGAGCGTTTAATGAATGAAGTGTGTTTTCAGTTACAAAAACTGTGATGCCAACCAGTGAGAAAGGATTTTAATAAACAGGAGTGAATCTTGTATTCTGTAATTATGAATTGTATCATATCATCTGCTCCTGTTTATTTTTTACTACTTAGAAAGTTTTAACATAAATTAAGAAGAATATATAAACCAATAGAATATGAGTTTGTTATAAAAAAAAGACCTATGATTCCCAATTGCATTTGTTTAATGTATGAATCATAAACCTTTTACAACATTCAAAAACGAATTGTATTTTTTAGCATGCGAGACAGATTTTAATCGTTGAAGAGAAAAAACTTATTTAAGTTATTATTATTCAGTTATATAAGAATTATGAAAATAAGCGCTAAAGCAGGAAAAATTGCAAAACCTGAGATACTGGTAAACATACCGAAACTTATCGCTGCTTATTTTATAAAAGAACCTAATCCTTCGATTCCTTCACAACGTGTTGCATTTGGTACATCCGGACATCGTGGTTCAGCTTTCAAAAATTCTTTCAATGAAAAACATATACTCGCTATTACCCAGGCTATTTGTCTTTACAGACAATACCGGAAAATAGATGGACCCCTGTTTTTGGGAATGGATACACATGCCCTGTCTGTACCGGCTTTTACCACCGCATTGGAGGTACTTGCAGCCAATGGGGTGGAAGTTATGATTGCCGGAAAAGAGGAATATACACCAACCCCGGTAATATCACATGCTATTCTCACTTACAATAAAGGTCGTACGGTTGGATTGGCCGACGGTATTATTATTACTCCTTCTCATAATCCCCCTGCTGACGGAGGTTTTAAATACAATCCTCCGAACGGAGGGCCCGCAGAATCCTCTATTACAAAATGGATTGAGGCAAAGGCAAATGAATCCCTGGAAAATAATCTGAAGAACGTTAAAAGGATTCCTTTTGAAAAAGCCTATAAAGCATCCACCACACACCGGCATGATTATTTAAATCATTACATCTCTGATCTTTCTAATATTATTGACATGGATGTAATTCGAAATTCGCACATAAAACTTGGGGTTGATCCGTTGGGTGGGGCAGGTGTTCATTACTGGGGAGCAATTGCCGGGCATTATAAATTAAACCTTACAGTGGTCAACAAAGCTGTCGATCCTACTTTTCGCTTTATGACAGTCGATTGGGATGGTCAAATCCGTATGGATCCGTCTTCTTCTTATGCAATGCAAGGATTAATTAATTTAAAGGATCGATTTGATATTGCCTTTGCCTGCGATCCGGATCACGACAGGCATGGAATTGTGACAAAAAGCAAAGGCTTGTTACCGCCTAATCATTTTTTATCTGTTGCCATTGATTATCTGTTTCAGCACCGGCCTGAATGGCGTAAAGAAAAAGTTATAGGTAAGACATTGGTTAGTAGTCAGATGATTGACCGGGTTGCTTCGAAACTTAAACGTAAACTTTACGAAGTACCGGTGGGGTTTAAATGGTTTTCCAATGGATTATTTGACGGTTCGCTTGGCTTTGGAGGAGAAGAGAGTGCAGGAGCTTCATTTCTGCGTTTTGATGGTACTGTTTGGACTACGGATAAAGATGGAATTATTTTAGCATTACTGGCAGCTGAAATTACAGCGAAAATGAATCGCGATCCGGGTGAAATATATGAAAGCCTTTCTAAAACGCTGGGCAACCCTGTCTATGATCGTGTTGACGCACCTGCAACTCCAATCCAAAAAGAAATGATAGAAAAACTTGATCCAAAGCGTATTCAACTTACAAATCTGGCTGGAGAGAAGGTAAAAGCCATCCTCACCAATGCTCCGGGAAATGGGGCATCCATCGGAGGATTAAAGGTAACTTCAGAAAATGGATGGTTTGCCGCACGACCATCAGGAACAGAAAATATTTATAAAATTTATTCGGAAAGTTTCCTGGGATTGGATCATCTGCACCAAATCATTGAGGAAGCACAAAAAATCGTGAACGATGCCATAACGCCAGCTGCTTACTCCACAGGAAATGTTAAGAAAAAAAATGAAAAAAATTAATCCTATGAAAACGAATAGCAACCCTTTGATAAGGTTAATCGTAGCAGTCTTCTTTGGTTTTGGTATAACATCTTGTACAAATTATTCACCAACTGTTCCTGTGGCTGAATATTCAACAAAAATAGTCGGGCGCTGGCAAGGCACGGTAGGTGATTATAAAGAGACCATGCTACTTAACAGGGATAGCACTTTCTTCTGCAAACTATATCCTACAGGATTCATTGCCAATACGCTTTCTCAAGGTGTTAGGGGATCGATACATGGAACATGGAAAATTAACGATTCAATTATCACGTTGAGAATTACTGATTCAGAAAATGAGCATTTGATAAATAAGATAGTCTCATCAAGAATTTTAACGTTCAATACTGACAAAATTGTATTAAAATCCGATCGTGGTGATACTTCCCCATTTAATCGGGTGCCTGATCATTGATAAGAGTCGTTTAGAAAAACAAGAACAGAAATAGTATTGTGTATCATGAAAATTTACTGGCAGGAAGTTGAAATGTTTTAGAAAATACGAATTCAACATTAGTTTATTAAAATGTTATGGATAAATCAATTTCAATTACAACCTTGTTTTTAGATATAGGAGGCGTCATGCTTACCAACGGATGGGGACATGAGTCGCGCAGGAAAGCCGCCGACGTTTTTAAGATTGACTTCGATGATTTGGAAGAAAGACATCATCTTACTTTCGTTACATACGAAGAAGGAAAACTTACGCTTAATGAGTATCTCAGCAGGGTGGTATTCTATGAGAAACGTTCTTTTACGCCTGTTCAATTTCAGAATTTTATATTCGATCAAACATCTCCTTACCCGGAGATGATTGAGTTTATAAAACAACTAAAAGAACAACACCAGCTAAAAATAGCAGTAGTCAATAACGAAGCAAGAGAATTAAATGAACATAGAATTAAGAAGTTTCATCTGGATCAGTTTGTAGATTTTTTCATCTCCTCCTGCTTTGTCCATTTTCGAAAACCCGATGCCGATATCTTTCGGATTGCGCTGGATATTGCACAGGTACCAGCCGAACATGTATTGTATATAGAAGATAGGCAGATGTTTGTTGATGTTGCCAGGGAATTGGGAATTCGAAGTATCCGGCATAAGAATTATGTATCAACATCTAAAGAATTAGCCTCTTTTGGCTTAAAAATAAAATAAAATTATCAAGAAATGGAACATGATAAACCTTTATCGCAGGAACTCCTGCAAAAGATGAACGCCTATTGGCGCGCTGCTAATTATATATCGGTTGGCCAGCTTTATCTGCGTGATAATCCTTTATTGCGCGAGCCGTTGAAATTATCCCACGTGAAGTCTATGCTGCTTGGGCATTGGGGCACAACACCCGGGCAGAATTTTATCTATGTGCATTTGAATAGGGTCATTAAAAAGTATGATCTGGATATGATTTATATTTCCGGTCCTGGCCATGGAGGTCCTGCTCTTGTAGGAAATACCTATCTGGAAGGTACTTATAGCGAAGTATACCCAAACATTAGCCGGGACGAAGCCGGATTAAAAAAACTATTTACCCAGTTCTCATTTCCCGGCGGAATTCCAAGTCATGTCTCACCGGAGTGCCCGGGATCGATCCACGAAGGAGGGGAATTGGGGTATTCACTCAGTCATGCTTTCGGCGCTGTGTTCGATAATCCTGAATTGGTTGTTGCTTGTGTTGTTGGCGATGGTGAAGCAGAAACCGGCCCTTTGGCGACTGCCTGGCATTCGAACAAATTTCTCAACCCGATAACCGATGGCGCCGTATTGCCAATCCTGCATCTAAACGGATACAAAATTGCCAACCCAACTGTATTGGCGCGCATCGAGCCGGAAGAACTTGATCAATTTCTGCGAGGATGCGGATGGCTTCCCTATTATGTGGAAGGTGATGATCCGGAGAAAATGCATCAACTCATGGCGTCCGTGATGGAAAAGACCATTGACCATATCAGAAGTATACAGAACAATGCAAGAAACAAAAGCGACACCACCCGACCACGCTGGCCAATGATTGTACTGAAATCACCCAAAGGATGGACAGGCCCAAAGGTAGTTGATGGACTAAAAATTGAGGGCACTTTCCGTGCTCATCAGATTCCACTATTGGTAGATGCAGGACATCCGGATCATCTAAAGTTGCTTGAAAACTGGATGAAAAGCTATAAACCTGAAGAACTCTTTGATACTAACGGACGTCTTTTGCCTGAATTAGCTGAATTGGCGCCCAAAGGAGAACGAAGAATGGGCGCTAATCCCCACGCAAATGGAGGATTGTTGCTGAACGACCTGATTATGCCTGACTTTCGGAAGTTTGCCGTAAACGTACCGTCACCAGGATCGATCGAAGCTGCCGACACACACGAGCTTGGAGTGTTTCTGCGTGAAGTGGCCAATCTCAATAGGGAGCAACGAAATTTCCGGATCTTCGGTCCCGATGAAACCCTTTCAAATCGTTTGAATGCCGTTTTCGAAGTCACCAACCGGCAATGGGATGCCCGTACCAAAGAGAATGATGAGTTTCTTGAAACAGAAGGCAGGGTCATGGAGATGCTGAGCGAACATCAGTGCGAAGGCTGGCTCGAGGGATATCTGCTCACAGGAAGGCATGGTTTATTTAATTGCTATGAAGCTTTTATTCACATTATCGATTCGATGTTTAACCAACATGCAAAATGGTTGAAAGTAACCGCCGGATTGCCGTGGCGAAGGAAAATTGCATCTCTCAATTACCTGCTCGCTTCGCATGTCTGGCAGCAGGCCCATAACGGTTTTACCCATCAGGATCCCGGCTTCATCGATCATGTGGTAAACAAGAAAGCTTCGATTGTTCGCGTGTACCTTCCACCCGATGCCAACTGTTTGTTGTCGGTTTGGGACCATTGCCTGAGAAGCCGCGATTACGTCAATGTCGTGGTTGCTGGCAAGTACCAGGCGCCTCAATGGCTGACCATGGATGAAGCCATTGAACATTGCACCAAAGGAATCGGGGTATGGCAATGGGCAAGCACTGATCAAGGTGCTGAACCTGATGTGGTGATGGCCTGTTGTGGCGATGTACCTACGCTTGAAACCCTGGCCGCTGTATCCATTCTTCGTAAACATCTGCCCGATCTAAAAATTCGGGTAATCAATGTTGTCGATTTGATGAAACTGGAACCTGATACGGAACATCCGCATGGGTTAAGCGAGAACGACTTTGATGCCTTATTTACAAAAAACAAACCTGTGGTCTTTGCTTTTCACGGCTACCCATGGTTGATTCACCGGTTAACATACCGCCGTACCAACCACGAAAACATGCATGTAAGAGGCTATAAAGAAGAAGGTACCATTACAACCTACTTCGATATGACGGTTTTAAATAATCTGGACAGGTTTGATCTGGTGCAGGATGTGATAGATAGACTTCCGAAATTGGGGGCAAGGGGTGTTAAACTGAAAAAGATAGTACAAGCCAAGCTCATCGAACATAAAAAATACATTGATAAACACGGTTTAGACATGCCGGAAATACGAAACTGGAAATGGAGCAACACAAAATGAACCGAGCCAAGAGGAAAACTTTCCTGATTCAAAAAGGTGACTATTATGGCGAGTTCCATGTGGCAATTAAAAAACAAATTAAAAACACATGAAAGCAAAGAAAAGATCAAAAGACTTTCCTGTAGTTTGCGTGGGAGGATCGGCCGGCGGCCTCGATTCTTATATTCGCTTACTTAAGAATCTACCGGCTGATATGGGGGTTGCCATTGTTATCGTGAATCACCTCAGAGAAGTAGCTACCTTTCTCCACGAGATTCTCCCGAAGCACACGGAGATGCCGGTTGAGCTGATCACAGAAAAATTAGACATCGAGCCTAACCATGTGTTCATCATCCCTGAAAAGAGGGATTTGCATGTTCTAAACGGAGAGTTCCACCTGAAACCTATCTCAAAGCCATGGGGATGGCCCGATGTGATTACGGTTTTTATGCGTTCACTAACGGAGCACTGGAACGGCAAACTGATCGCTGTTATTGTCTCCGGCTATGATGGTGACGGGGCAGCAGCGCTTTGTGGCATTAAAGATGCAGGCGGCATTACCATCGCGCAGAAACCCGATACTGCCGGGCAGCCTGATATGCCAGAGAGTGCAATAGCCAGCGGATGTATCGATTTTGTTCTTGCACCTGAGAAGATCGCTCAGGAAATTGTACGAATTGCCCATGAGGAATCAGAGACCAGGTAAATGCTGGAAATACAAAAATGGAAATGGAATCAGGTAATAACGTAGTAAAGGAAAGCGCTGAACATCGAAGAGAATTGATGCGCATTGGTATAGCTGCCGACCATGGTGGATTTGAGTTGAAAGTGAAACTGATTGTGGCTCTCAAAGCTGCCGGTTATGATGTAGAAGACTTTGGTGCCCATGAGTTGATTACTGGAGATGACTACCCTGATTTTGTGGTGCCTATGGCCAGGGCGGTAGCAAAAGGTAAAGTTACAAGAGGTATAGCCATCTGTGGTAGTGGAGTCGGGGCTTGCGTTGCAGCAAACAAAGTATCAGGTGTGCGTTCAGCATTGATCTCAGATTCCTTTTCCGCCCATCAAGGAGTGGAGGATGATAACATGAATGTGATGTGTTTGGGTGGCCTTGTTACCGGATATGCCCTGGCCTTCGATTTGGTACAGACATTCCTGAACGCTAATTTCAAGGAGGATGAACGGTTTAAACGTCGTCTTGCTAAAGTGGCAGCTTTGGAAAAAGTGATGAAGCTATTATAAACATAAAATGAGTATTAAGGAAATTATTAGAAATGAAAACAACTACAAAGACAACAAAGGCTCCGGAATTGAAGCCAAATAAGGAAGTCAAAGGGAAGGACGATCTCAAATCCATGCCCATGTCGGAACTTCAAAAAAAGTTAGAATCATCACCGGATGGTCTTACCGGGACAGAAGCGAAAAAACGGCTCACTCAATATGGGCCCAACGAGCTTGAAGAAAAGAAGACCAACCTGTTTTTGAAATTCCTAAGCTACTTTTGGGGTCCTATTCCCTGGATGATTGAAGCGGCAGTGATCCTTTCGGCAGTGGCCAGGCATTGGCCGGATTTTTTCATTATACTGGTTCTGCTAATAGCCAACGCTGTGGTTGGGTTCTGGGAAGAACGAGAAGCAGGCAACGCTATCGAAGCCCTTAAAGCCAAACTGGCCGTCAAGGCCCGGGTAAAACGTGATGGCAAGTGGATTACCCCGGCTGCACGTGAGCTGGTGCCAGGTGATGTGATACGCCTTCGCCTTGGTGACATCGTGCCAGCTGATGCACGTTTACTTGATGGTGATCCGGTAGAGGTGGATCAATCTGCATTAACAGGCGAATCATTGCCTGCAGAACGTAAACCAGGTGAGGCTGTATTTTCCGGTTCCATTATTCGTCAGGGTGAAATCGACGCAATGGTATATGCAACAGGTACACACACTTATTTTGGCAAGACAGCGCAACTGGTACAGGAGGCGCATACTGTCAGCCATTTTCAAAAGGCAGTATTGAAGATCGGCAATTACCTTATTATTTTGGCGGTGGCACTGGTGGCAGTGATAATTACTGTCGCGGTTTTCCGTGGCGACCCGATCCTTACAACGTTACAATTCGCGCTGGTACTTACGGTGGCTGCCATTCCCGTAGCGATGCCGACAGTATTATCGGTGACAATGGCAGTCGGAGCACGCCTGCTTGCCAAAAAAGAGGCGATTGTAACCCGGTTGGCGGCCATCGAGGAGTTAGCGGGAGTAGACGTTTTATGTTCAGATAAAACCGGCACCCTGACTCAGAACAAGTTGACGCTTGGTGATCCATTCTGCGTAAACAATATTACTTCCGACCAGGTGATCCTCAATGGCGCCCTGGCTTCGCGTTCAGAAAATAACGATACCATCGATCTGGCCGTTCTGGGCGGACTAAAAGACAAAGAAGAGTTAAAAGGCTATGAGGTGATTCATTTTCAGCCGTTTGATCCTGTACATAAACGTACCGAAGCCACCATCAAAGCTAAAAATGGTAAGATGTTCAAAGTAACGAAAGGCGCCCCGCAAGTGATTCTTGAGTTGTCGGATAATACAGGGCAGGTAAAAACTGCAGTTGAGAAAGCGGTAAACGACTTTGCAGCACGCGGTTTTCGCTCTTTGGGCGTGGCACGCGCCGATGGCAATGGACAGTGGGAATTTCTTGGTGTATTGCCCTTATTCGATCCCCCTCGTGAAGATGCCAGTGCAACCATAGAGACTGCAAGCAAAATGGGTGTAAAAATAAAAATGGTTACAGGTGATGCGTTGGCCATCGCCAGTGAAACCGCCAAAAAATTAAACATGGGCTCAAATATCTTTGATGCTTCTGGTCTGGGCGATGCAAAACATAAAGAGGATAAGCAAATGACTGAATCAATTGAAAAGGCAGATGGTTTCGCACAGGTATTCCCCGAACACAAGTTCCATATTGTGGATGTGCTGCAAAAGCTTGGCCATATTGTTGGTATGACTGGCGATGGGGTAAATGATGCTCCTGCGCTAAAGAAAGCAGACTGCGGTATTGCCGTTTCAGACGCCACAGACGCAGCCCGCGCTGCTGCATCTATTGTACTATTAACGTCTGGCCTTTCTGTAATTATTGATGCAATAAAGGAGAGCCGGAAGATATTTCAACGAATGAATAGCTATGCAATTTACCGCATTGCGGAGACTATCCGCGTCCTGTTTTTCATGACTCTGTCGATTCTTATTTTTAATTTTTACCCGGTGACAGCTGTAATGATTGTCCTGTTAGCATTACTCAATGACGGCCCCATTCTGGCCATTGCATACGATAAAGTTCATTACAAAGAACAGCCAGAGTCATGGAACATGCCACTTGTTTTGAAAATATCCACGGTGCTGGGCTTTGCTGGTGTTGTGGCGTCGTTCCTTCTCTTCTACCTTGCTGAGAGATTGTTTCATCTTGGACCAGGAGCAATCCAAACTTTCATGTTTCTCAAACTTGCCGTAGCTGGACATTTGACAATATTTGTCACTCGTACAAGAGGTCCCTTTTGGTCCAATGCTCCCGCCCCTGCTTTGTTATGGTCCGCTGTAGTTTCGAAACTTTTAGCTACTGCAGCAGCGGTTTATGGAGTGTTTATGACCTCAATAGGATGGAAATGGACATTGCTCATTTGGGGCTATGCATTGGTGTGGTTTCTGATAAACGACCGTCTGAAATTGTTAGCCTACCGGATTTTCGATCCGGTTAAAATCAAGACATAATCAAATTTGCAGACATCGATCACCAAAAAGCCTGATGAACACAATTCAATAAAAACATGAATTTCATTGACTATTATAATATATTAGGGATTGATAAAACGGCAACTCCTGCAGAAATCAAAAATGTTTACAGGAAACTTGCCAGAAAGTATCATCCCGATTTAAATCCGAATGATAAAGATGCGAAGAAAAAATTTCAGGAAATCAATGAGGCAAATGAGGTTTTAAGTGACCCTGAAAAGCGAAAAAAATACGATCAATATGGAAAGGATTGGCAACATGCCGAAGAATATGAAAAGGCAAAACAGTATCAGGAAAAATCATCAAATTCAAGCGGACAAAGGTATTCAGGAACGCAGTTTCAAGGAGATTTTTCCGATTTTTTTGAATCTTTGTTCGGCGGCGCAGCAAGCGCCGGAAGAAGCCGACAGATGAAATTCAGAGGAGATGATTACAATGCAGAATTGCATCTCGATCTCCTTGATGCTTATAAAACGCACAAACAAACGTTAACGGTAAATGGGAAAAACATACGGATTACTATTCCTGCCGGAATTGAAAACGGACAAACCATTAAAATTTCAGGCCATGGAGGTCCGGGAATAAATGGCGGGCCGAACGGTGATTTGTACATTACATTTTCAATAGCCAATCACTCTAATATTAAAAGGTTGGGAAATAATTTATACACGACAGCAGAGTTGGATTTATACACTGCAATTTTGGGTGGGGAAATAACCATGGATACCCTAAACGGAAAAGTAAAGCTCAAGGTGAAGCCTGAAACGCAAAATGGAAGTAAAATAAAGCTAAAAGGTAAGGGATTTCCTATGTACAAAAAAGAAGGGCATTTTGGAGATTTGTATATAACCTATAGTATAAAAATCCCAACAAATATAACAGCTAAACAGAAAGCTTTGTTTACCGAATTGTCGAAATCGTAATTTAAAAAAGAATAATAATGCAATCAGAAAAATTAATAGCTCTAAACGAATTTTGCATCAACCACAACATTGAAATTTCATTTATCAGTTCTTTGAAACAAACCGGATTGATTGAAATTACAGCTATAGAAGAAACAGAATTTATTGATGCTGACCAGCTGCGTCAATTGGAGAAATTTATTCGTTTTTATTACGAGCTGAACATAAACCTTGAGGGTATTGAAACCATCACTCATTTGTTGGAACGGATAAATTTATTACAGCATGAAATTATTGCGCTTAGAAACAAGCTTCGTCTTTATGAAGCAAATGCATAGCATGAAATAAGGTTTAGCCATCAAAAATAAGTGAATTTTATTATGTGTTTTTTTATCAAATAAATGAATTTAAAAGACAATATCTCGATAAATTGACGTACCTTGCACCCTTAATTTAAATTATTATTATGAATAAAGGAACAGTAAAATTTTTTAATGAAGCCAAAGGTTTTGGTTTTATTAAAGACGCAGATTCTCCAAAGGAATATTTTGTACATTCAAATGGCCTGAAAGAAAGTATCAGGGAAAATGATGAAGTTGTTTTTGATTTGGAAGAAGGAAAAAAAGGATTAAATGCAGTAAATGTTAAACTCGCATAGTTTATATCATATATGACATTTAAAATTAAATCCCGCCAATGGCGGGATTTTTTTTGCCTTTCATTTTTATTTGGATACCCGGTTGAAAATCATAACAAACAATAATATAAGCCGATTGGGGCTTTTGTATTTTTTATTCACATTAACTTCATGAACGTTTGCCACACCTTTTCTACGCATTGAGAACCTTCTTATAAACTTCCAGGTAACCTTCAATCATCTTTTGACGGCTAAACATGGAAGATACCCATTCGGTGCATTTATTTCGATTAATTAAATGAACGTTTTTAACTGCTTCAATTGCTTCGGATGTATCAGATACTAAAAAACCCGTTTTCTCATGAAGAATTAATTCGGACATAGAGCCCAGGTTAAATGCTATTACAGGAGTACCGCATGCCATGGCTTCAACCACACTCAGACCGAAAGGTTCATGAAAACTAATAGGATGCAACAGCGTATATGCCTTGCTTAAAAGTGCAAGCCTTTCTTTTGGACCCGAATTACCTACATACACAATATCGTCATTGTTAATGTAGGGTTTTACCTTTTGGTTAAAATATTCCTGATCTTGAATTAACCCCGAAATAATAAGCTTTCTTTTTGACTCTTTCGCAATTTGAATGGCTTCATAAGTTCCTTTCTCCGGGTGAATTCTGCTAAAAAAAAGCAAATATTCTTCAGGCTCCCGGTTAAATATAAATTCATTGATATTAATGCCATTATATACAGTTGCTTCGTATCTAAGTTCAGAATTTCGGTCGGAATTACTTATAGAAACATAGTGCGCAGAGTTGTTGTATTTTACATATACCGGAATAATTTTAGGGGATGAAAATCCATGGATGGTAGTAATCATGGGTGTTTTTATAAGCCGTGAATAGGTAAGTGGTAAAAAGTCATAATTGTTATGAATAATATCAAAACTATTTGCCTGCTCCATTAAATGACTTATATGCAAACATTCTGCTACTTTGGGATCAACTGAAGAATCTTCGGAATAAGAGTGCTCACAAACAGATACCAGTTCACCTTTGGTAATTGAATCGCCGGTAGCAAATAATGTTACCTGCAGACCTTTCTCAATTAATCCCTCGGCTATATTTGATGCTACCTGCTCCCATGGGCCATATTTCTTAGGGGGTGTTCGCCAGCTTATGGGTGATAATACTGCTATTTTCATAACATATGTATAAATTTCGTTGAATTAATTGTCCATCAAACAAAATAAAGTCATTTAATCCGTGAGGAATTAATTAATAATTACCCTGGCATTTATATCAGGGTCAGCAATAATTGTCTTTTAAGCGCCGGTGGGCAAAAGTTGGTCAGAATATGAACGTATTAACCGGTGCAATGGCAAACTATTATGTACAAGAACCACGCGAACCTAGATCTGACAAAGACATCTACATAGGATTCCTGGAATTTTTTAAACAATGATCAACCAGAGCTTCCAATTTTGCAATTCCCACACACATTACCTTATCAGCCCCACCCCAATATATTTTAACGCTTCCATCATCTTCAGGAACCGCACCACATGTAAACACTACATTATGCACATATCCTGTAATTTCGTATGTTTCTTCAGGCTGCAAAATCCATTCATCACCAACGGCAATAACTTTTGAAGGATCTTTTAAATCGTGCAATGCTACTCCTAATCTGTAAACACAGCCATCCATCGTAGGAAAAACCCCGTGATAGATACTTAGCCATCCACGGGATGTTTTAATAGGTGGCGCTCCCGGCCCTATCTTCATCTCATCCCAATGGTATTGTAATGGTTTCATAATAAGTTTGGACTCACCCCAATAGCTAAGATCAGGAGAATAGGATATCCAGATCGACCAGGGTGATATTTCTGAATGGGGTCGATCGAGACGGGCATATAAACCATCAAATTTTTCAGGGAAGATGACCACATTCCGGTAGTCGGATTCGGTAATAAGTGAAAATCTATCCACAGATTTGAAATCTTTTGTCTTTGCCAGTCCAATGCGAACACCATGCCTGGAATAAGCGCTATAGGTAATGAGATATTCACCGTCCAGAAATACAATCCTTGGATCTTCCACACCATAAGCTTCATATTCCTTAAAAATGCCCTCCGTAGCCGGAACCATAAATGGTTTATCATTCACTCTAAATTTGTACCCGTCTTCGCTCTCAGCCAACCCAAGTATACTTCTTCCGTTCAGTTTATGTGAGCGAAATATCATGATATACTTTCCATTATGCTTTACTACAGCCGCATTATGCACCGTAGCAACCGGATAGGGCACATCTTCCTTTGTGAGGATAGGATTATTTTTATATCTGGTTATTAACATCGCTATTTATATATTCTGTATCGGTAATTGCGTCAAGCGTATTGTCAATTATGCTTTCTTCCTGTCAACGAGGCCATATCATAGTATCATGAAACTTATTTAATCTGTATGAAATTCTTCATAAGCCTGTAATACAGTTAAATGAGAAATTAAGTATGATAATGAACTTTCTGCACCCTGGTTACGATTTACACCAAAACTTTCAAATCCATCACAACATCCTTTGGTTTCAAAATCATACAGGCTCATACGCAGATCGTTTTCACCCAGAAACCACAAAAATGAGGTATATAGTTTACTGAGATATTCTTTATTCTTTGTTACATGAAAGGCCTGATGATACATTAAAACCATGGCCATGGCATCTATCGGCTGTTGTGCAAAAACAGAACGCTCACCTTCTTTTCTAAACCATTTTTCATTTCCTATTATCGAGAGATAATTATCTTTAAGCGTATGTTTGGTCAGAAAGTCCATTGATTTAAGAGCCGTTTTTGTAATTTTAGTATCGTTCAGAATTTCCGCCGAATGTAAAAGTGCCAGAGGTAAGATGCCATTATCGTAAGCAAGCAATGCTTCAAACCATTTCCAATCTGATGTTTCGTTTTCTTTATAATGTCTAATTAAAGTATGTGCCAGATTTCTTAGCCTTTCAGTCATTGAGTCGTCTGAAGGATTACTTTTCAAATAATAACTTATCCCAATCATAGTATTTGCAATACTTCTTATGGACTTTAATTTTTCAAAATTGGGTGATGCATTAAAAAAAACCAGTTTGCCTGTTTGATAATATGCATCATTTGGGGCATTGGCTAACAAGTAACCCAATGCCCATATTGTCCGACCAAAAGAATCTTCGGAACCAACTTCATCGAGAAAATTTCTGCTAAAACTCAGGAAATTTCTGAAGGTGCCGTCTGCATTTTGCATATAATGGATATAACTTAAATAAATAGGGGATAATTCCAGTGCCTTCAAATCTTTCATTTGTCTGTAAGTCATTAGTACCATTAACAAGGCTCTTGCATTATCGTCAAGACAATAACCTTCTTTCAGGTTTGGTATACCAAATTTTGCATGTTGGATAATACCTGTATCATCAGTTAACCGGTAGATATGAGTAAGCGAAAATGGAGGAAGAATAAGCAAATCCAATACCGTATCTGCCTTCTCAACAACATTATGTCCCTCTTTTAAAATTTTATCAACCAAGGCTACATATTTTCCACCCGTTTTAGGCCAGGTAATTTTCCGGCCATAATCATATGCTTTTCTTTTAAGCTCAATTAGTTCTTCAGGTTTGTCCAGGAGTTCAATTAAGGTGTTCGTAAGATTTTCAGAATCATTAAAATCAAAAAGTCTTCCCCTTCCTTCAGCCAGTAATTCCGTTGCATGCCAATAGGGTGTCGAAATAACTGCCGAACCAACTCCAACAGCATACGAAAGTGTACCACTGGTAATTTGGGCTTCATTCAAATAGGGTGTGATATATATGTCAGATGCATACAAATATTTGAATAAATCCTGTTCACCAATAAATTCATTTAGAAATATTACATGCTTTTCAAGCTGAAGATTCTTGACCAGGCGCATTAGAAAAACACGATATTCTTCGCCTGAATGTCGCAGTATATTTGGATGGGTCTTTCCCAACACAATGTAGATAACATTGGGATATTTCTGAACAACTTCGGGCAATGCTTTAATTACTGTCTCAATTCCTTTGTTACGGCCAATAAAGCCGAATGTCAGCAACACTTTTTTATTTTCAAGCTTAAACTCTCTTTTCGAGGTTTCCGGACTAAAATGAATATCAGGCACACCATGCTCAATAAAAACTATTTTTTCTTTCGGAACCTTGTAAATATTCACCAGAAATTCAATGGCTTTATTGCTCATCACTACGATCTTATTTGCCATTTTACATATTTCCTGTAAAACAGCCTTTTCGTTATATGAGGGATTTTTAAGTATGGTATGCAGTGTAACAATGAGGGGAATTTCCAATCGATGCAGCAAGGGAAGGATATAAACTCCGTTTTGACCTCCAAAAATTCCAAATTCATGTTCCAATATGCATAGGTCAGCTCCGCTCAGATTAATGAATTTGACAGCTTTTAAGTAATCTCCCTGGTGTTCCTGTCTGATGGTCAGTTTTACCTCTTCGGGGTACTCATATTCTATATTGTTGTCATCTAATGCAATAACAAATCCATCATTTCCGTTTTTCCAGTTCTTATTGTTCATTAACATGGAACTGAATAGGTTACGTGTAAAAGTACCTATGCCACATTCCCTGGGTGGGTATGAGCTAATAAATGCTAATTTCATATAATTCCGGTTAGAAATTAATAAATGTAGATTCACATTCAATTAGGAATATTCCTCATTTTGAATGTTCAGAATATCATTACCAATACCAAATGATATGGTCTATATATGGCTGGTATTGTTCTTCTCCGACCTTTTGGCTGCCTTTGCAGCTCTTTTCTCTTTCAGGTTTTTAACCGGTGCTTTTTTATTGCTTTTTTCTTTTCCCTCTTTTTCTTTTGACATATGGTTATTATTATTGATCGAATGAATAATATTTCGTCCCTGATGGGACTTATTTACAAATTTTAACTTTATGTCTACCAATATCTTGTCCCTAACGTGACTGTCCCGTTAGGGACGTATTATCGGTAGAACAAAAAATGACTTCTGGTTACAAGTCCCTTAAGGGACGTAATAAAAGCAGGCATTTAGAGAATTTATAAATATTTAACTTGTCAGTCATGATTGTTTTTATTAATTTGCCGTAACTATCCGGTTAAATTAGATTGAATTTCCTTCGTACCCGCTTTTTATAATTGTCGAAATCATTTTGAAGCGCTCGTTGGCTCTCACTGTATTGGAAGTATGGGCTGGTATTATAGCTTGTCCTGTTTGAAGCATGTTTGATTTTTCATCGATCACTATTTCAGCATTTCCTTCAATGATCTGAATGAAGGTATCGAACGGAGAAATTTTCTCAGCCAATGTTTCACCGGTATCAATAGCTACAACACTTATATTTCCTGTTGTTTTTCGAATAATAGTTTTGGTAACAACCGAATTAGGGACATATTCGATAATTTCAATCATGATATGTATTCTTGATTTTTCAATTTCAGAATTTTGCATTTTTTTACTTTAAAAGGTAATTAAAGGTAATGCAACCATTTCGGTAAAATGTTATATAATTGAATGTTTATGTTACATCATTCACACATTTTTATTAGAGATTTTTATTTTTCAATCCGTAGACTGTTTGATAATGATATCCATAAACGGTATAAGTTATTGCATCAACAATAGATCCCGGTTTGTTAAAAAGAGTCCAGATAATCAGTTTCCAGAATTCGCTTCTTCCCCTGTTCCAAACACCAATAATAAAGATAGATTTTAGGAAAGCGCTGATAAGTGAAATACTGATTTTTGTCTGACTGTTTGATTGCCGGTTATAATTTAATAATAACTGCCTTAATCTTTTATAATAGGGTTTGGTTGAGTATATATTCTGAATTATTCGTTTATACCCTTCCAATAGTTCAATGAGGTTCATTTTGGGAATAAAATTCATAGATAAATCAGTATTGTTTCCTGTGGCTTCGGTTGTTAAGCGGTTTTCAGCTTTCAACTGTTTATACAATTCGGTGTTTTTGGGAGCATTTAATAAACCAACCATGGCCGAAACAATTCCGCTTTTCTGAATAAAATCTATCTGACGTTGAAAAACAGATGAGGAATCACTATCAAATCCCACAATAAATCCTCCGGATACCTGCAACCCAGCTTGTTGAATTTTTTTAACACTTTCCAAAAGATCGCGGTTATTATTCTGTACTTTATTACAATCATGTAAAGATTTTTCTTCCGGTGTTTCGATACCAATGAAGGTGGAATTGAATCCTGTCTCCACCATCAATGACATAAGTTCTTCATCATCAGCAAGATTAATGGAAGTCTCTGTATTGAATGTAAACGGAAATTTGTGAGCCTGCATCCAATTTTTCATTTCCGGCAGCAAATGATTTTTAACTGCTTTTTTGTTTCCTATGAAATTATCATCAACAATGAATACAGAGCCCCGCCAATTAAGTTTATAAAGGGTATCCAGTTCCTTTAATATCTGGCTTGCGGCCTTCATTCTTACTTTACGCCCGAGCAGAGAAGTTATTTCACAGAAATTGCATGAAAATGGACACCCGCGTGATACCTGGATATTCATAAATGCATATTTTCTCCTTGCTAATAAATGGTAATCGGGTATCGGTGATAATGATATATCTGCAAACTCACTTGTTCTGTAAAGTCTTTTAGGTTGTCCTGCACTTAAGTCTTTTAAGAATAACGGCATTGTAATTTCTGCTTCATTTAATATAAAATGGTCAATTTGGGGATAGCTGTTATATTCTTGTGTGAATAGGGGACCTCCTGCCACAATTTTTTTATTCAGTTTTTTACATTCCCAAATTACGTTGTTTACCGATTCTTTTTGAATATACATGGCGCTTATAAAAATATAATCGGCCCATTGAATGTCACTAGTATAAAGTGTTGCAACATTCATATCCACCAGCCGTTTCTGCCATGTTGAAGGGAGCATTGCTGATATGGTTATTAATCCAAGTGGCGGCACCGCTGCTTTTTTAGAAATAAACTTTAATGCATGTTTAAAACTCCAGAAGGAATCCGGGCATAACGGATAGATCAACAATATTTTCATGGTTATTTTTTATAATGTTTTTCCATTCAATACTGACAACAGACTTAATCAGAGGAAATAATTTCCTGTTAAGAAAAATGGAGGATACAAATTTAGCAAGACAAGCGTGTTGTATTATTACATAATTTTGATTAAATCTTACATTATTCACACATCTTCAAGTGTGCCACGCCTCTTGTTTTTGAGATTTTTAAAGTGGGAAGGGGTTAATCCCGTAAATTTTTTAAATTGATTTGAAAGATGCGCAACACTGCTGTAATGCATC
Source organism: uncultured Bacteroidales bacterium (assembly GCA_963781805.1). Taxonomy (GTDB): domain Bacteria; phylum Bacteroidota; class Bacteroidia; order Bacteroidales; family UBA10428; genus JAFGPL01. Next base: position 66,154 of record CAWAHF010000004.1, on the reverse strand, counting down.
TTGAAGGCAATTTCGGTAAGGTTAAGCTCGTCGTAAACGATCAATTCTTTTACTTTTTCAATTTTATGAGTCAGGTAGAATTTTTCAATGGTAATACCTTTGACTTCCGAAAACAGATTTGCAAGATAGGTATAATCATGATTGAGATTTTCACTCAGGTAATCAGACAGGTTCATCTTAATTTGATCTTCGTTGTAATGTACCAGTTCAATGATGGCACTTTTAATCCTCTCAACCAAAATACTTCTTTTGCTATCCATCAGAAGCAGTCCTGATTTTTTTAAGCCGATATCCAATTGTTCTAATTGCTCCGGCAATATATTTCCCATGATATTGGCTTCTCCTATTTTTACATCAGTATAATGCAATCCAAGTTTCTCTAACTCATTCTTCACTACCATCTGGCAACGGATACAAACCATATTTTTGATATATATTTTCAAGCTCTTCCTCTGATATTCAGATTTTTATCCTTAATTTTTGCAAAGTTAGGATATATATTTCAATTAAAGAACTAGAAACTGGAAATTGAGTATGTTTTAAAAAAAGCATTTAAAAAATAGGTATTTGTCTTACTTTTTATAATGATTTAACGTATACCTACCTTGTATATAAATTGGCATTTGTTAAGCGAAGCCGAAAACTTATTAGAGTAGGCAAATATTAGAAAACGGAAATATGAAAAAACTGTTGGTATTGCTTTCCATTACATTGATAATGGCGGGCTGTTCGAAAGAGGATGAATCTGAAGGCTCCAAAATTGTTATAAAAGGTACTATCATATCCTCTGGCAATGTGAAAAGCACCAGGTTAAAATCGACAAATTCATTCTTGTTATCGGAAGCCAGAAAAGTACTTGTTTTTAATAGCAACAGCTATTCCGTATTTAATATCGACGATGGTTCCTTTTCTGCCCAGGCACCGTCGGGCACGGCCTGTGCATTAACTTTCCTAACAATGGATAATCGGTTTATCGGAAGTCTTCAGGCCGGCGGATTAAATGTTCTGCCTCTTGTAAGTCTTAAAGATGGAGATAAAACGGTTATTGATCTAAGCAATTTAACACTTGAAGGTACAAATGTAATACCGTCAAATAATCCTCTGGGTAATGAGATAGGACTTAATGCTGAAGAAATAGAATGGTACAAAGAGATTGGCGGATATTATGAATCAATATCAAAAAACATTGATGTTGATAATGACGGGATAATCGATATCCTGGCAAAGAAAGAATTGCGTGTAAGTTCATCGTTTATGGTTATTGCCGGTACATACGGAATAGGCGATCTGGAACCACAAATTTATGACACATCGGATATCAGAATCAGTTATTCCATGCGATTTTCCTACGGATCAAATCTTCTTCCTGCCAATGCAGAATCCGCTGTGCTGTCGGGGCCAAATGATAATCCATACAATGATATTTCGATGTCGGGATATGATGTTGCGGATAGAGGTTTTCTCGCATTTTTCCACAGGGGCCCTCAAAATCAGGATTCTCCTCCATTCAGAAAAGGTGAATATACAATGACGGTAAATGGCACCGGATATACAATAAACTACGCCACTATTTGTCCCATGATTTATCTCATTTTCCCGGTACCAACCCTGCATACCAACAGCAATGGTGATATTACTTCTGTTTCAATTAATTACAAAAGATTCGATGAAAGCTCAGTTAATCCTGACAATTTCATATACCTTATACAGATACAGTTGGCTGCAGACAATCAGCAGATCAACCTTGGCGCGACGCTCTATTCAGGCCAGGATCAATCTGCAATGGATAAGTATAATTTTGTGCTTACTACACCTTTGGCTTCAACACATCTTTTTTACATAGGTGCCTCTTACCAGGATTTATTGGGAAATGAATACAATATTCTTTGGGATAAACTAAATACGCAATAATTCCCGATCATTAATGGAAAAGTCCTAAGTGACTGCATTTTTTATCAAAGAACTAGAAACTGGAAATTGAGTATGTTTTAAAATAAATGCATTTAAAAATAAGTATTTGTCTTACTTTTTATAAAGATTAAACGTATACATATCTTTTAGGTTAATTAAATGACAACTATGCAAAGCGGGGCCAAAAAACTTGTCAGAGTATATAAATAATAAATAACTGAAATATGAAAAATTTGTTAGTATTACTATCCATTAGTATGATAATGGCTGGCTGTTCGAAAGACAAAGAAAATGAATCAAATAGTACCAATATTGTTATAAAAGGTACTATCAGGTCATCAGGGAATGTGAAAAGCACCAGGTTAAAATCGACAAATTCATTCTTATTATCGGATGCCAGAAAAGTCCTTGTCTTTAATAGCAACAGCTATTCCGTATTTAATATCGGCGATAGTTCCTTTTCAGCCCAGGCACCTTCGGGAACTGCCTGTGCACTAACTTTCCTTACAGAAAACAATCAATTTATTGGATGTCTGCAAGCCGGCGGATTAAATGTTTTGCCACTTGTAAGTCTTAAAGATGGAGATAAAACGGTTATTGATCTGAGCAATTTAACACTGGAAGGTACAAATGTAATACCTGCCAATAATCCTCTGGGTAATGAGATAGGCCTTAATGCTGAAGAAATAGAATGGTACAGAGAGATCGGAGGATATTATGAATCCATATCAAAAAACATTGATGTTGATAATGACGGGGTCATCGATGTCCTGGCAAAGAAAGAATTGCGAGTAAGTTCATCGTTTATGCTTCATGCCGGTACATGGGGCAATGATGATCTGAATCCACAGATTTATGATACTTCAGTTATCCGAATAGGCTATTCCATGCGGTTTTCCTATGGAGAAAATATCCTTCCAGCTAATGCCGAATCTGCTATGCTATCCGGACCAAATGATGATCCATACAATGATATTTCGATGTTGCGATATGCAACTGCTGATCGGGGTTTTCTAGCATTTTTCAACAGGGCTGGTGAAGGTCAGTATTTTCCTCCCTTCAGAAAAGGTGAATATACAATGAAAGTTAATGGCACGGATTATACAATAAGCTATTCCACGGTTTGCCCCAAGATTTATCTCATTTTTGCGGAACCAACCCTGCATACCAACAGCAATGGTGATATTACTTCCGTTTCAGTAAATTATAAAAGATTCGATGACAGCCCGGTTAATCCGGACAATTTCATATACCTGATACAGATACAGCTAATGGCAGGTAATCAAGTGATCTCCCTAGGCGCATCGCTCTATTCAGATCAGAATCCTGCTGACATGGATAAATACAATTTTGTACTGACTGCGCCTCTGTCTCCGGTAAATCTGTTTCAAATTGATGCTTATTACCAGGATTTATTGGGAAATGAATACAATATACTTTGGGATAAGCTAAATACGCAATAATTCCCGATCAATCATGGAAAAGGTCTAAGTGACTGCATTTTTTATATATAACCAACAGCAAGGATTTCATTCAATTTTTTCCCGAACACAATTAATTCTAATTTGAAACATTAGCAAATCAACCAGTTTTTACCTTAATTACGCTCTATGTTCATGAAGTTGCTTCGCTTTGTTCTTTAAGGAAACTGGTTGATTTTCAACTTTCATCCTTTAGGGATCGGGGAAAAAAAGCTGAAAATTTTATTAGTTCAATTTACCTTTCAGAGTAGAAATAAATTCCTTTCCGATTTCTTAATTGAATATCCTATTAGAATTTCAGTAGTGTCCGACTAAATTATTTGTTTATCCACTACGTGGAATAGGATCTTTACTTTATTGCTTTATTACAACACTTTATTTTCCCGCTTTATAGCGGGACAGGCTCTACGGAGAATTTCCGCGTAGCGGATTAGGAATTGTAGAAAAAAATAACCCCAAAGGCAGTGATACCTTGTAGAGGTTCTACAAAATAAAATGTATAAAGATTATAAAAGCATTTAGTCGGTCAGTAGTGTTAGAATTTAAAAATTAGTTTTTTTGTGCAATTGATGCCCTACCAAATTCAAAGCTGGATATAGTAAGAAAAATTACTTATTTTATCGGAAAGATTTCTGATATGGTGCAAGTGGAATTTTCTATAACAAGAAATACCAAATTTAGAATATGTAATGAATTCAGTTTGCCGGCTAAGCCGTCGGGGGACAATCAACTATCCAGAATTATCAACCGAAATAATCTCCCAGTTCAAATGCAATGAAACACTACCCTTCTGAAAAGATAATTTAGGATTTTTATAATAAAAAGTGAAAAAATGTACATAATTCTGAAACTTTTCATACCTTCGTTTCGTTTTTAGACGAAATACTAATTATGGAAACAGCAAAAGAAAAATATTATACCGAAATGCAGGAAAAAATGGCACGTTATGCCAAAGCCCTGGGGCATCCGGTACGGGTTTTTATTATGGATTATTTGGTAAAAAATGCCGACCGTTGCTGTTATAGTGGCGATATGGCCGAAGAGCTTCCCATTGCGCGTTCTACCCTTTCTCAACATCTGAGTGAACTAAAAGATGCAGGTCTGATACAAGGCGAAATAAACGCACCCTACATTAAATATTGTATCAATAAAGAAAACTGGACAGAAGCCTCAAAGGTTTTCGACCTGTTCTTTAAACGATAAAAATTTTTGGAATCAATTTTCGTGATTCGCCGAAACACTTAAAAGAATAAAAAAAATGGAAATTAAAATTTTAGGATCCGGTTGTTCCCGGTGTAAAACACTTGAAAAAATCACACGGGAAGTGGTTGAACAAAATGGTTTTGATGCTACTATTACCAAAGTAGAAGACATAGTTGACATTATGAAGTACAACATTATGGCTACTCCTGCTTTAGTCATAAACGAAAAAGTAGAATTCAAAGGTCGTGTTCCATCTGCTGATGAAATCAAACAGGTATTGAATAAATATTAATCATATAAATTCAGATTTATTATGAAACGAATCAAAACGCTAAGTTTTGTTATGCTGGCAATACTGGGCAGTTGGTCATGCAGTGCGCAAACCAATAAAAAACAGGATACAAAAAGCACAGCTTCGACAAAAGTAGAAGTATATTACTTTCATTTCACTACACGTTGCGCAACTTGCCGTGCTGTTGAAAACAATGCGAAAAATGCCTTGGAAAGCCTATATCCTGAGCAGATAAAAAAAGGCGAATATGCTTTTAAGGGGTTAAATCTTGATGATACCGGTACAAAAGCTATTGCCGAAAAATTGGGTGTTGGCGGTCAAACCTTATTGGTTGTTTGCGGTAACAAAAAGATTGACCTTACCAGTCAGGGTTTTATGTATGCACACGACCCAGACAAAATAAAAGAAGAAATTAAAAAAGCTGTTGATAATTTGATAATGAATTAATATGCTAACGTGTTAATATTTCTAATATGCTAATTATGAATAAGAAGAACGTTATTCTTGATAAATGTTTTGAATTTGCATTGGCTATAATTGAGTTTTCTGAAGAACTTGAAAGTCAGAAAATGTTTGTCATTGCAAGACAAATATTAAAATCGGGAACTTCAATTGGTGCAAATGTCAAGGAATCTCAATCAGGAGAAAGTAAACAAGATTTTATTCATAAGTTAAAAATTGCAGCAAAAGAAGCCGAGGAAACAGAATATTGGCTTTTATTATGTAAACATTCCAAAAATTATCCATTTCATGAAAACTTATTATTGATGGTAACTGAAATACAAAATTTGCTTTCAAGTATTATTTCAACCTCGAAACAGTCCATTCATTATCATATTAGCACATTGTATAATTAAATAATTGATTTCATGGATTTCTTACGAAATATCCTGGAAAATTCCCAGTATTCTTTCATTACTGCATTCATATTAGGGCTGATGACAGCAATCAGTCCCTGCCCTTTGGCAACAAATATTTCAGCCATCGGATTTATAAGCAGGGATATTGAAAATCAAAAACGCGTATTCATCAGTGGATTGATTTATACCCTTGGAAGAGCAATTAGCTATACTGCACTGGGCATTATATTGTTTTTTGGGGCAAGCCGGATGAAAATATCCATGATATTTCAAGGTTGGGGAGAAAAACTGCTTGGCCCTGTTCTAATTCTTATTGGATTGTTTATGCTCGACATTATAAAATTAAAGTTTCCGGGTTTTTCCGGTTTAACTGATAAAATTGGCGAACGGAGCAAAAAAAGCTATTGGAGTACATTGTTGCTGGGAATGGTATTTGCCATGGCGTTTTGCCCGTATAGCGGGGTGTTGTTTTTTGTAATGTTAGTTCCTTTAACCATTGTGAGTATTAGTGGTTTATACCTACCGGTAGTGTTTGCGGTTGGTACAGGTTTGCCTGTTATCATTTTTGCCTGGCTCCTGGCATATGCCATTGGCAATGTTGCCCATTTTTATAACAAAATAAAAACATTTGAATTATTGTTTCGCCGCATCATATCCTTTGTTTTTATTGCAGTGGGTATTTATTATATCATTCAGATATATTTTTAAAAAAATTTACACTATTGTTTCGTGTTTTTACGAAACACTAAAGATGAAGTAAATGGATTGGAAGAAGCTTTTAAAGATAGTACTTGGAGTAGCAGCGTGGTTTCTGTTATATCATTACCTGCAACCATTGTCCGATTTATTTATTAACAGGGCATTAGGATTGAAAGCTGGGACGCATCTTACGGAAGCGTTACGGTTCTTTATATTTGAAGTGCCAAAAGTATTGATGTTACTGGTGTTGATTATCTTTTTCGTAGGCATTGTCCGCACGTATTTTACACCCGAAAAAACACGAAAAGCACTGGAAGGCAAATCATTATTTACCGGCAATGTATTGGCCGCCCTGTTAGGCATTGTAACCCCGTTTTGTTCATGTTCGGCAATTCCATTATTTCTTGGTTTTGTGGAGGCCGGTGTCCCTCTTGGCGTTACATTTTCGTTCCTGATAGCAGCTCCCATGATAAACGAAGTAGCAATAATCCTCCTTTTTGGTCTTTTTGGATGGAAAGTAGCTGTCATCTACATCCTCACAGGTTTGGTAATTGCCATTGTATCGGGTTGGTTGATTGGGAAGTTAAAGCTCGAAAAATATGTGGAAGACTGGGTATACAAGCTAAAGAGTGGAAATACCGAAGTCATGGAAGAAAGGTTATCGCTCGGGCAACGTATAAAATTTGGATACGCAGCAGTAAAAGAAATTGTTGGCAAAGTCTGGATATATATTGTAGCAGGTATTGCCGTTGGTGCAGCCGCTCACGGCTATGTCCCGGAAAACTTTATGGCGCATTTAATGGGACAATCCACATGGTATTCCGTGCCCTTATCCATACTTATCGGCGTGCCGCTTTATTCGAATGCTGCGGGGATAATACCCATCGTAAGCGTGCTTATCGAAAAAGGTGTGCCACTTGGTACAGCCCTGGCTTTTATGATGTCGGTCATTGGCCTGTCACTACCTGAAATGATTATCCTGAAAAAAGTTTTAAAACTACCCTTGATTTTAGCTTTTATTGGCATTGTTGCCATCGGCATTTTGATTGTCGGATTCATATTTAACATGATATTCTAATTGTCAAATGCTTAAAATTATGGAACATAATCATCACCATCACATACCCAATACTGCAAACCTGAACAGGGCATTTGTAATTGGCATTATCATCAATACCCTTTATGTGGTAATTGAGCTTTCAGCAGGCTTTTATTACAACTCACTTTCGCTTATTTCAGATGCTGGTCATAACCTAAGCGATGTAGCAGCCTTAGCATTGGCATTACTTGCATTCCGGTTGGCTAAGCTAAAAGCAAATGATAAATTCACGTATGGCTACCGAAAATCAACTATTCTGGTATCGCTTATCAATTCGGTAGTTCTTTTTATTGCTATTGGCGGTATTATCTGGGAAAGTATTAACAGGTTACATCATCCTGTTGTAATTTCTGGCCAACCTGTAGCCATTGTTGCTGGTATTGGAATATTGATAAATGCTATTTCTGCAATGTTGTTTTTCAAGGACAAAGAAAGCGACCTGAATGTGAAAGGCGCATATTTGCACCTAATGGCGGATGCTGCCGTTTCGTTAGGTGTGGTGGTTTCAGGTATCCTTATTTCTCTTTTCCAAATCTATTGGCTCGATATGCTTATGAGTTTGATTATTGTCCTGGTTATCTTTTATTCTACCTGGAATCTTTTCAAAGATAGCCTTTCGCTTACACTCGATGGAGTTCCTAAAGGCATTCATCTCGACGATGTAATATCTGAAATCAAAGAAGTAAAAGGTGTTCTCGATGTTCACCACCTGCATGTTTGGGCAATGAGTACCTCGCAAAATGCCATGACTGCGCACATTATCATACACCCGGATGTGGGTATTGAACAGCTAAACCTCATAAAGAAAAACATCAAAATCGAGTTAGAGCATGTGAATATTCATCATGCAACACTTGAATTTGAGACAGAAGATGAAAATTGTACAGATACAAATTCAATGTAAACAATAACAAAGATGTAAATCATTTTGAAAGTAAAAATTTTAAGGTCAACACCTCTAAAACCTTTAAAAAACTTTTTAGAGATGCCCTGAATAACATAAATGTTTCATTTAAAAATTTTTAATTATGGTTAAAATTCCGGATTGGGCATTTGAGTTTCATGGACACAAATGTCCGTTTATGCCAATAGGTTACCGTATGGGTAACCTGGCACTGCAAAAATTAGGTGTTGAACGCTGCAAAGACCACGAGTTGCACATATTCTCCGAGATGGGCGTAGGCCATCCGCAGGGATGTATGCAGGATGGTATCATGTCAGCAACAGGGGCAACCTTTGGTAAAGGCATGATTGAAAAACTGCACTATGGCAAAATTGCCGCCACGTTCTGGTATCCAGGCATCAAAGGGGGCATTCGCATTGCACTTCGCAATGAATTCCAGGACAAGCTTGCTCCTCATGAATTTTTTAAATACCGCAAACAGGGTATTGAACCTTCCGGTATTCCGGCTGAGGTATGTGATGACATTATCAACATCGTTTTAAATGCCACCGATGACGAACTGTTTTCGGTTACTTCACTGCCTGACTTTACCTATAAACCTGTTAAAGGTTCGTTTAACAAGGCTGCCTGCGAAGTTTGCGGGGAGTATGTTTTCGAACGTTATCTCAGGATAAAAGACGGAAAAAGAGTTTGTATCCCTTGCGCAGGGCACGAACCCGATGAAACAGGATTTTACCACCCGGTTCTGAACAGGTAACAAAGTATACATTTTTAAATTTCATAAAGATGTTATACATCGTCGTTTTTTTCATTATCGCTGTTGCCTCGTTCATTTTTGCCATGTTGGGGCTTGGTGGCGGAATGGTTTATGTCCCTGTTCTCAATTGGGCGGGGTTCGATATGGTATCGGTGGCAATTCCCCTGGGTCTGCTGCTTAATGGCTTAAACACAGCGTTGGTACTCATTCCTTTTGCCCGCAAGAAAATGGTGGACTGGAAAGGTGGTGCAGTAATGGCGGTTACAGCTTTAGTTGCATCACCTTTGGGTGCAATGACAAGCGATAAAGTACCGGTGCAAACCCTGAAAATATTATTTGCCATTATGGTTGTGGCTGCCGCACTTCGTATCTTCTGGGCTTCGAAACAGGCTGAGCCGGATAGCCTGATGTCAATGAAAAAACGTAGCATTATAGGTTTTTTTGTAGGTAGTTTTGCTGGTTTCATTGGTGGCATGCTTGGCCTGGGCGGCGGTTTTATCATTGCTCCAATCCTTATGATGATGGGCTATAAAACCAAAGAAGCAGCAGCTACCACAGCATTCGTTGTTACTTTTTCTTCAATATCAGGCTACCTGGGGCACGTTTCGCAGGGGCATATGAACTGGTGGCTCACTATAATTGTTGTTATTGCAGTAATTATTGGCTCACAGCTTGGCGGAAGGTACATGACAAATAAGGCTAAATCGAAACAGGTAAAGATTGTTTACGCTGTAGTGCTTTTGCTCATTGCCGTTCAAATGGTTTATAGTGTAATTTCAAAGTTATGAAGCCGAATTTATCATTAGTTATTGCAGGTGCAGGCTTGCTATTATCCTCGTTTCCCGTCTTTTCTCAATCGGAAAACCTTCCTAAATGGAATGGTTATATCCAGACCCGGCTTGGGAGCGATTTCGATAAATCTACAGGGTTTACCATAAGACGTGCCAAGCTTTGGGTATATGGCAATATTCCTAAGGCAGATTTTATCTCCTATAAAATGCAAATGGTTTATCGTTCATTTAAAGATGAATCGCTTATGTTCCAGGATGCCTTTGCCAATATACACCTGAAAAGCTATGGTACTCTCCGTGCCGGACGGTTCGTGCCTGATTTCATGTTACAACGCATGCAGCCCGACTATGAAATACCTGTATTAGAACGGGCCGCCGTTATAAACAGTTTAATTCACAACGAAAAGCAAATGGCCAGGGAAATAGGGGTTCAATACACTTTTCATAGCGATTCACTGCCTGTTCATTTCAGCCTTGGGGTTTTCAATGCCAATGTGGATAAACCTGTCCATAGCAAGAACAATTCGTTGCTTTACACCTCGCGCCTGATGTATAAAATAATCAATCGCGGAAATACATGGGTAAATATTGGCGTTTCGGCTGCATACAGGCATCTCGACAAAACTACCCTTACTATCATTTACAAAGCTGACAGTCTTATTACAGGAGACGATTTCAGGCGGGGGCTTGAAGCCCATCTGCATTGGGATAACTTCGAATTACAGGGCGAATATGTCCAGGCTAATATTAACAAGGATAAGGCTGATGGCTGGTATACCCTGGCCAATTATACGTTCCTGAAAAAATACCAGGCTGTTGCCCTAACTGAAAAATATACATCGTTAAATCCGGCAACCAACAATAATGTATGGTATGGATTGGGATTTAACTATCAGATTTCAGGAAAAACAAAATTGATGACAGACTTAAAAACCCAGAAGTCCGGCACCAAACTAAGTTATCTGGGTGAAATTCAATTACAAATATTTTTTAATTAATGGAGGATATTAAAATGATTAATCCAAAAGATTGGCTCGAATTCGGGCAAAAATTTCACGGGCACAAATGCCCTGCAATGCCAATGGGCTTGAGAGTAGGAGCTGCTGCATTGAATGCATTAGATGTGGAACGTGCAAAAGATGGGCAACTGGTTGCTTTTGTTGATTTGGGAGACGACCACTGCGCCACTTGCCTCGGCGATGGTTTGCAGGTTATTATGGGAACTACATTTGGCAAGGGAAACCTGAAGAAAACACATAAAGGGAAATGGGCTGTTACTGTGGTTGACAGGGCAACAGGCAGGGCTGTAAGGGTAACTCCTAAAGCAGAGGCTATGCTTAATAATAAAAAAACGACATTCTTTACCGAATACCGTATGTTAGGCAAACCAGCCAGTACCGTGCCGGCTGAAATAGTTGACCCATTGGTAGACAGTGTGATGAATGCCCCGGCTGAAATGCTGCTTACGATTTCTCCAATTTTCGAATATAAGCTCGAACCTAAAAAAGACAGCTTTGATAGTTTTGTATGCGAAGAATGCGGCGAAATGACTGTGATGGAGTACGGGCGTATCAAAGGCGACAAAAAAGTATGTATGGATTGTGCCAAAAATTAATTTGAAAACAAATCAAATTAAGGCAAATATCAGATTAAGCATTAAATAAAATAAAGCTATGAACGAAAAATTTGATGTTATCATAATTGGGGGAGGTCCTGGTGGAACTCCCGCCGCTATGCAATTAGCTGCAAGCGGGAAAAAAGTGTTATTAGCTGAAGAATCGGGAAAGCTTGGTGGTGCTTGCTTGTTTGTAGGATGTATCCCTTCAAAAATAATCAAACACGGTGCAGATGCGTTTTTCGCTAAGGAGCAAAGCGCTTCCAATGCAAAAGATTTAACGGATGTTTTAGCTAAAACGTGGCAATCAATTCGTCAAGATATGGATCGAATACTCAATGGTCGCTCTTTGGCAGCCATGCAACAAGTCAACCAAATGCCGATTACATTTGTGGCAGGAAAGGTACGGTTCATCTCAAATAAAGAAATAGAAATTAACAATATCCGGTATTGGTTTGACAAAGCCATTATTGCGACCGATTCGCATTCGTTCGTTCCACCTTTCAAAGGAAATGGTGTAAATAACGTATTGACCAGCGAAGTATTGTTTAAACAACCATTATTACCATCGTCCATGCTGATTATTGGTGGAGGCCCGATTGGTATTGAATTGGCGCAAATGTTTGCAAAACTTCATGTGAAATGCAGCATCATTGAAATGATGCAAGGATTATTGCCCGGTGTGGTAGAACCCGAATTTGCCGAAGGTATTACCCGGAAACTTCAGGAAACCGGAACTGAAATATACACCCAATCCAAAGTTGAAGAGATAAACATGTTAGATGGTATGTTTCAAACTGTATTTGTAGATGCTATGGGAAAAACCCAGGTGCTTCTCACGGAGAAAGTGCTGGTTGTTACAGGGAAGGTACCTTCCATTGACGGACTGAATTTAGAAGCTGCCGGCATACGGTTCGAGCGAAATGGCATTGTAGTGAACGATTTCTTAGAAACCACTGTACCTGGAATTTATGCAACTGGTGATGTGGTTTTGAGCGCTCCTAAATTTGCTCATACCTCTACCTATGAAGCACACATTGCAGTAACCAATATTTTGCAGGGAAATATAAGCAAGACTAATTTTAGTAAGAATGCGTGGGTATTATTCTCCGATCCTGAAATAGCTGCAGCAGGTCTAACGGAAGCGGAAGCGATGAAAGCCGGCTTTGATGTGGTAACCGGTATCTATAATTATAAAGTAGATGCAATGTCGCAAATTAGCGGCGATATCTTTGGGTTCCTGAAATTTGTTGTCAATAAGCAAAATCAGGAAATTTTGGGTGTTCATCTCTTTATCAATGGTGCTGCTTCATTGAGTGGCGAAGCTTCATTGATTGTTTCCGGAAAAATGACACTCTCAGATGTTGCACAAACCATTCATCCCCATCCTACCCTTACAGAGGCATTTGCTTCGCTGGCAATAAAAATGTTGGCTGACCTCAAATCATAGCACCCGGTTTAACTTAAAACAACAAACATATATAATATAAAATGAAAAAATGAAAACAAAACACATTCAACGTTTCACAATTGCATTGATTTTACTGGCCTTCATGTTGGGTACCAGCTGTGGACAAAAACCGGCGGAGAAACAGAAAAAAAATACAGTGAAATACAAAGTAACCTTCATTGAACTGGGTTCGGTACGATGTATCCCCTGCCAGAAAATGCAATCCGTAATGAAATCTATTTCGGAAAAGTTTCCCAACCAGGTGAATGTTGTGTTTTACGATGTTTGGACACCTGAAGGTAAACCATTTGGCCAGCAATATGCAATTCAGGTCATTCCAACACAGGTATTTCTGGATGAAAACGGGAAGGAATTCTCTCGTCATGAAGGTTATTTCCCCGAAGAAGAACTGGTAAAGGTGTTGAAAACTAAAGGAGTAAAATAACTAATACAAAAAATAATTTCAGTTCCTAACCCTAAAAAATTTAAGAATAATTTAATATAGATATGTTTTTTGTTTTAAATTTATGTCGTAATTTTACGACATTCAACATAAGATGTAAAATTAATTAATCCTTACATGGATTATTCACATGTGTATTAAGTTTTATTAAAACTAAAACCTATTTCTACAAAATTAATACTAAAGTAAAATGATTAAAACAGAAGCATTTACCTCCGAACTCCAGCAGCTGGCAAGATTTTCCAAAGCTATATCCCACCCTGCACGCCTGGCAATTCTTCAGTACCTGGCAGAAACAAAAACGTGCATATCGGGCGATATATCCGACCAATTGCCACTAAGCAGAAGTACTGTTTCTCAACACCTGAAAGAACTTAAAGAGTTGGGGCTTATACATGGCGAAATTGACGGACTGAAAATCAATTACTGCCTTTGTAATTCAAAAATTCAAATGTATAAACTAATGTTCGACAACTTTTTCCGAGACATGGTATCCATTGACATTAATTGCGAAACCAATTGTAAATAATCATTAGAAAATAAACATGAAAGTATTGATTCTATGTACAGGCAATAGTTGCCGCAGCCAAATGGCACAAGGCTTTTTACAATCCTTCGACAAGAGTATTGAAGTACATTCTGCAGGAACAATGCCTGCCAAGCAGGTAAATCAAATAGCTGTTAAGGTAATGGCCGAAGCAGGCATTGACATCAGTTCACACTACCCAAAAATGGTTGACAAGTATATTAATGATGAATGGGATTACGTAATAACAGTTTGTGACGATGCCAACGAAACCTGCCCCGTTTTTATGGGCAAAGTAAAACACCGTTTGCATATGGGCTTTGAAGACCCGTCTCATGCACAAGGCTCTGATGAATTTATTTGGAGTGAATTTCACAGGGTCAGGGATGAGATAAAAGACCGGTTCTTCAGGTTTTATTTGGAGAATTTGTGAGTTAATTCATTTGAAAATGGGATAAATTAAGAATTTGAATATTTGAAGATTTGAAGATGAGATAATAAAAGAACAAACTAATTTGAAAATAAAATAATCTGAAATCTAAAAATTATGAGAAACGATAAAGAAAATCTGATTGCAAAATTATCGCTTGAATTTGCCCTAAATATTATTGAATATTCTGAAATGCTTGAAGAGCATCGGAGATTCGTTATTGCAAAGCAATTATTAAAATCGGGAACTTCAATTGGTGCAAATGTACGCGAGGCACAGAATGCAGAAAGCAAAGCCGATTTTATCCATAAAATGAAGATTGCTGCTAAAGAAGCTGATGAAACAGAATATTGGTTAATCTTATGTGAACTTTCGAAGAATTATCCAACACCAGTCAATTTGAAAGAAAAGCTTTTATCAATTATAAATGTTCTTTCAAAAATCATTAGTTCTTCAAAAGCTGGTTAAAATCAATCTTCAAATCTTCAAATCTTCAAATCTTTAAATTAATATTATGCCATCTAAAAAACGCTTAAAATTTCTCGACCGTTATTTAACTCTTTGGATATTCCTTGCCATGTTTGCAGGGGTTTTAATGGGTTGGATCAGTCCAAATATTTCAATATTCTGGAATAGTATGTCATCGGGCACAACCAATATACCCATTGCCATTGGGTTAATTGTAATGATGTTCCCACCTTTGGCAAAGGTGAAATATGAGGAATTGGGCGATGTATTTAAGAACACTAAAATACTTGGTCTTTCGTTGGTTCAGAATTGGATCATCGGCCCTGTATTAATGTTCCTTTTGGCAATTATATTCCTTCAGTTCAATATTGATTATATGTACGGGGTTATCCTAATTGGACTTGCCCGTTGTATTGCTATGGTAATTGTTTGGAACGACCTTGCCAAAGGCGATGCAGAATATGCTGCCGGTCTGGTGGCTTTTAATTCCATATTCCAGGTTTTGCTTTTTTCAGTGTATGCGTATGTGTTTATTGCCATATTACCCGGATGGTTTGGGTTACCGGTTAACGACAGTGTATCTCAAATAACCATTGGCGCAATCGCCAAAAGTGTATTTATATATCTTGGGATTCCTTTTATTACTGGCTTCCTAACACGATTTATATTAATCAGGGTAAAAACAAAAGTATGGTACGAAACCAGGTTTGTACCTAAAATAAGTCCGTTAACTTTAATTGCATTGCTATTTACCATTGTTGTAATGTTTTCCCTTAAAGGCGAATATATCGTTCAACTACCTGTAGATGTTATAAGAATTGCAATACCGTTGATTATTTACTTTGTAGTGATGTTTGTAGTTTCATTCTTTATGAGCAAAAGAATTGGGGCAACTTATAAGCAAGCAACTACCTTATCGTTCACAGCAGCCAGCAATAATTTCGAGCTAGCCATTGCAGTTGCCATAGCTATATTTGGTATCAATTCAGGAGAAGCATTTGCCGCAGTAATCGGACCCCTGGTCGAAGTCCCTGTAATGATCGGATTGGTGAATGTAGCTTTCTGGTTTAAAAAGAAATATTTCGTCATGTAAATTCAGGGAAAAAGTATTGTCAGAGATTATTAGAATTGCATTGAAATAAAAATTTGTTCACATTGGAAATCTTCGATAATATAGTATTTCCTATACTAAATGTTGGACCGAATTGTATAAGAATGAATTAATTCGAAGTTAAAATAACTCCCCAAAAAAAATCGCAGAATCCTTTTGTATTACTAAGTTCAACGGTATTCTGCGATTTATGTTAACGAGTAATCTCCTTAACTTCCATATAACATTCCGATGAATTTCCTGGAAAAGTTACCCGTTTCATTATATTATCAAACTTCTACCCGAAACCGGTAACTGATTCCGGATTAATAAACCTTTTTAGGCTTTGCCAATGCTTCCATTACCTTTTCTTTTGGTAATTTTTTGGTACAGAAGAACCAGTCTTTACATTCCAGACCTTCTTCCTTTCCTTCCATACGATCGCGGGCAGAATTGCATGAACCTGCAGGTGAAACTATTACATCTTCTCCCGGACGCCAGTCTGCGGGTGTAGCAATACCAAAATTATCGGCAGTTTGCAGTGCAATAAGCACCCGTTTCAGTTCATCAAAATTTCTTCCCAGTGAAAGCGGGTAATAAATAATAGTCCGTATAACACCTTTGGGATCGATAAAAAATACTGCGCGGACTGCCTTGGTTGAACTTTCACCCGGCTGGATCATTCCATATCTCTTAGCTACTTCCATGGTAATGTCCTCGATAAGAGGGAATTTCACTTCCACATCCTTCATTCCCCTAAATTCGATTTTATCCTTAATTGTACGTAACCAGGCAATATGACTGTATAACCCGTCAACAGACAAACCAACCAGCTGGCAATTCAGTGTATTGAAGTCTTTTTCCATATAAGCAAAAGTCATGAACTCCGATGTGCAAACCGGTGTAAAATCAGCCGGGTGGCTAAAGAGAATTACCCACTTTCCATGATAATCTTCCGGAAAATTAATGTTACCCTGTGTGGTAACAGCTTTAAATGATGGTGCATTTTCGCCGAGGCGCGGCATGCTTACTACATTGTTGTTTTCTTCCATGTTTATAAGTATTAATGATTAAATTTTCTCAGGATTCTTAGCTGAAATACAATTTCCCTCTTCATCTACAGGCTCACAAAGAAATTGTCCCATAATCTGAAGTTTCAGATCGGTGATGGAAAAATTATTTATTTCTTTTCCCCTAAAATAATTTTCCAGAAGTTTGTTAAGGTCGTCGTCAAAATAATCGACAATTACATCACATTCGGAACAATATAAATGATGATGATTTTTGGTGATGGCATCGTAGCGCATAATATCCCTGTCGGTTTTAACCTTTCGGATCAATTTTTTCTCCACGAACGAATCAAGAATATGATACACCGTGCCGGTAGCTACCCCGGGATAATGTTTTCTGACATAATCCGTAACCTGTTCTGTTGTAGGATGATTCAACCGGGTAAGCGCCTCGTATACGGTTATCCGTTGCGGAGTTATCTTAAATCCCTTTTCTTTCAGCTTGTTTTTTATTTTTTCGTACAATTCCATGCTTAATTGAATCAATTCCTATTTATAAACAATTCTTATTTAGGAATGTTTAAAATTTTTGTTAAAAAATTCAGGATGTTATCTTTCCATAGATTGATAGTAACAAACAAATCATAGCGTTAAATAGTCGTTGATTGGAATTATATGATACAGGTGATTTAATGAAAAGAAAAGTGTACAAACATAGATTATTTATTAAGGGGTCCAATATGATAAAAATGGTAAAATTATACATACATTAGATGAATCATGTTTTAAATCGCCAACGACCTAATATACCGAGACGTAACCGCCAAGTGTAAAAAGACAGACACCACAGACAATTTGCTATTAAAAGACAAAGAAAGAAAAACGAAATATTGAACAGCCATCACACAACGGCATAGCCCTCACAAACACTAATAAAAACTATATATATTGTGAGTAAAACAGCACATTAGTAAGCCAAAACTCACAAGCCGATACTTTAGCTTACAAAAGAGCTTGCTTACCCAAACGCATGGCAGACAGGAACGTAGTAGCAAATTGAAAGAAAAAATGATGAAAAACAAAAAACACCAGGCAGTAATCGAGGTACTGTATTAAACTCCAACTTATTTAAATAAGTATTTAATAATTTTATGGCAGCTAAAAGTGGGCTTCAGGCGATTTGTTGCACCGAAGTTCATCTTGTGTAGTTCTGGAACATTGTTTTAGAACTACATTTTTTACGGCTTTTTTAAAGCCGAGCGAAACATGAAAATTTCAGTAAATTGACCCTCGCTATTTGACGACCGGACGGTTAACGCAGTCTTATTTTATGGACAGGCACTAAGCAGCATCTCTCTGAAATGCCAGTTCCTTCTTACGTCCCTTCAGCAACAGACTGAGCAATACCAGCAAAGAAGTAAGTACGGCCAGGAATAAAAAAGCATTTTTATACCCCTGCAATCCGCCGGCAGCCACAGCTATGATCCCGATAATAACAGAGCCGGTAATCTGGCCGGTGCTTGTAAATATGGTGATCATCCCCTGGGATACAGCCCGTTCCGATGCAGCCACCTCGTTCAGGGCAATGTATCGCAACGAAGAGCCAACCAGGGCCGATAATCCCAGTCCGAATAAAGCGGTACCGATGTAAAAAAGTGAAATAACCTGTGTTTCCATGCTGATAAGAAGTACCCCGACTACAGCAAGCACCAGCGCCGAAAAAATAATTATTTTCGATCCTGTTTTATCCAGCAGTCTTCCCCACAGGGGGGCGCCAATGGCAGAAGCGATCACCGTAGGGCCCATCATAAAACTGGCGGTGGAGGTGGGTACGTTAAAAGCCAGCACTGCCAATTTGGGCATAAATACAAAAGAAGCCTCGAATACACCGGTCCCCACGGCTATAAACCCTACTATCAAAAGTTGTTTCGATTGAAAGAAAGACAGATGCACAACAGGTTCCTGCGCCCTTTTTTCGACGTAAATAAACAGGGCTACAAAAATTGCCGATCCGACGATCAGCGGCAGAAAAGCCGAATGAAATAATGTTTGTTCAATGGCTATCGGGTCGACGCTGTAGAGCGCCAGGGCAAACAAGGTCAGTAGACCGCTTAACAGTACCACACCTTTCCAGTCGAAAGGCTCCCCGGTGGAAGTTATTTCATCGTTCAGTTGTTTATAGCCTCCGTAAATTACCAGCAGGGCCACCGGAATATTGATATAAAACAGGTAATGCCAGGTGAAATATTTCAGTAAAAGTCCGGCAACAAACGGACCGATAATAAAAGCGATGCCGAACACAGAACCGATAAGACCCAGCGCCCTGCCCCTTTTTTCAGGTGGAAAAACATCACCCACCACAGCAGATGCTACGGGAAAGATACCGCTGGAACCGAAACCCTGCACTGCCCGTCCAATTAGTAACACTGCGTAATTTTGTGATGTGGCCACTATCGCCGAACCTATGGCAAATATCAGTACCGACAGGATGTATAAACGCCGCCGCCCATAGCGGTCGGAGAGTTTGGCCATCAGTGATACGCCGGAAAGATTGAATAAAACATAAATAGAAAAAATCCAGGCCAGCGCTTTTTCATCTACCAGCAAGGCTTTGGATATAGCCGGAATGGCAGGACCCACGATTGAAATATCGAGCGCTCCCATTAACACACCCGTAAATAGTACCAGTAATGTTTTTGTATTGTTTTTCATTCGTAACTTATTATCATTTCTATGCTGTAATTTATTGCATTTTATTGTTATTAAGAAAACAAATCACGTTTACCAACAAAAATGATTGGAAAAGGTTATTATGTATCCGCCAAAAGGAAACATTCTATGTCCAGCTATCTGGGATTAACATACAATTAAAAGTTACAATCGCAAATTTTCTTTTTACCGGAATATCTTTTATAATTATTCGTGAAACTCAAATTTCAAAAATGGAATACACTTGCCTGCTGCTAGTTGGTTGATATTTGTAAGTTGAACGAACTTAACGAAATGAATTCACAACCGAACTTAACGAATGCAATGAGTGATAACAGGATTATGAAACGGGTACCAACCAAGTGTTCCGGTATTGGTTGAAAATTATTATCTCAATCATCCGCACAATACTTCACTATTTCCTTCACATGAATACTGGTTGTATTTAATACCGGTACTCCGGCATAATCAGACTCTGTAAGAATCAGCGGTAATTCAGTACATCCGAGGATAATGGAATCGATGTGTTGTTGCTTAACCATTTTTTTAATGATGTCTATCAATAATTTTCTCGTATCCGCTTTAAAAATTCCCAGCTCGATTTCACTGAATAATTTAACATTGATCATCTCTTTGTCTTCTTTGTCAGGGAAAATAACCTCTATTCCCTTTCTTGCGAATACATCGGGGTAAAACGAAGCATTCATGGTAAAGCCTGTCCCGAACAGACCAGGACGCTTTAATCCCATCCGAACACATTCATTACAGGTAGCCTCCACAATGCTAATCAGAGGAATGGGTGATTTTTCCTGTAAACGATCAAACATTAAGTGAGGCGTATTAGCGGTGAGTGCAGCAAATTCTGCACCTGCATGTTTAAGAGCATTTATTTTTTCCAATAACAGTTCTGCAGCCCGGTCGTAATCTTTTACTTTCATCAATCCAATAAATTCCGACATGGTTACACTGTAGATGATAATCTCAGGATAATTCAAATCCCCGCTGTCATCTTTAAATGCATTGATGATTTCCTTATAATAATCTATCGTAGCTTCGGGGCCTAAGCCGCCTATAATCCCAATTTTTTTCATTTCCCAACTTAATATTATCTTGTTTATATTCTCATTACTTGTTAATTAAATCTACAAAAAGGTTAATACAGGATGACGACATAGTCTTTTGAATCCTGCATAATCTGAAAACAAAATTAGTACATTGAAATATATAATTCGAATCGGTTGTATTTAAAAGGTAAGCTCAATTGAACTTTTTGACCGTTCATTTGAAAGACCACCTGCTTAAATCACCGTCATCCTGCTTCATCAGATGGCTGAGCAGCGATCTCTTTCGTTGAGATGATTAGTTAAAAAATGCATGATTCGTTGAATTAAACGCTGGCATTGAGAGTGGAATACAAATTAAAATTGACCCAAATGAACAAAAAATTGTTTTTAACATAAATTAATATGTTGGAATAGAAAATGTCCACTATCTTTGACTTTTTGATTAAATTGGTCAGGATATAAAAAACAGGGTTAATAACATGAATCAGCCCGAACAACATAAGCATATTCAGGATAAAAAAAATGAAATTATTACTGTAGCCCAGAAAAGGTTTGGACAATTTGGTCTAAAAAAGACCTCAATGATAGAAATTGCTGAGGATTTGGCGATTTCAAAAGCCTTATTATATTATTATTTTCCGGATAAAGAACATCTCTATATAGCAGTTGTTGAAAAAGAGATTGAAGAATTTAAAGCACGGGTATCAGAAGAACTTCAACATCTAAATGATCCGGCAGAAAAACTGAAAGAATATTTGCGAATCAGATTGATCTATTTTCGATCCTTTCTGAATTTAAGCAGGTTAAGGATGGAAGAAATGCAAAGCCTTAATTCACTGATATGCAATTCCTGGCAAGCTTTAAGGAGCTTTGAAAAGGAAATTATCATGGATATCATGAAAATGGGCAACCGCCAGCATCTCTTTCATATTAATGATCCCGAAAAAATTTCCGATCTGTTATTTGACTTGTTGCGTGGCATTCGTATGGCCATGATAAAAGACAGACAATTTTATTATCTGAATGATCAGGATTTTGAGTTGTTGGTAAATAAGACTGAAACATTTATGGATATTTTCATAAAGGGATTGATCTATAAGAAAGAAAATACAAAAAAAAGCAAAGAATAAAAATCTATTCATTTAAAGAGTGCGAAATGAAAAACAATAAAAATGAATTAGTGAAAAAAAGAGGAATTAAAGTTTACATTCCGTTGTTTCTTGTGTTAGTGGCAATCGTAATTGCAGGTATCTTTTGGTATCGCCAATACTCAAAATACATTAAATCAGATGATGCCTATATTGACACGGACAATATTTCAGTTGGATCAAAAATGATGGGACATATCGTTCAAATATATGCGGAAGAAGGAGATTCGGTTTACAAGGGAGAATTGCTTGCTGAGCTTGACAGCAGCGACATAATTGCCCAGAGAGAACATGCCGTTGCTATGAGAAAACAGTCGGAGGCAAATCTATGGCAAACCCAGGCACAGTATAAATTTAACCAGGTAAACATTAAAGTTACGGAGGTCAATTTTGATAAAGCTAAAGATGATTATGATCGGGCAAAAAACCAGTTTGAAGGGGATGTCATTCCCAAAGAACAATATGATCATATTCGCACGGCTTTTGAAACAGCTACAGCACAACTCAATGCGGCTAAAACCCAGTTAAGTGTATCTGAAGCTCAGATTGGGAGCGCTAAAGCTACAGTTGAATCAGCAAATGCCCAGATAGAAGTTATAGAAACACAGCTTAGAAACACAAAACTTATCTCTCCAATTTCAGGAATTGTAGCCAAACGTTGGTTGTTGCCAGGCGACATCGCATTACCAGGTCAATCGGTTTTTACCATCACCAACAATCATAATCTATGGGTGTTGGTATATCTAGAAGAAACAAAAATTGCAAATGTACACTTGAATCAGAAATCACTTTTTACAGTAGATGCTTATCCGGGGGTAACTTTTACAGGAAAAGTCTTCGCTATTGGATCAAATACTGCCTCGCAATTTTCGCTCATCCCACCTAATAACGCCTCCGGTAATTTTACCAAAGTAACTCAGCGAATTCCGGTTAAGATAGCTATTGAGGGGACAGAAAAAAATCAGGCGGTATCATCCTTTGATATTCTTGCTGGAATGTCAGTATTGGTGAAAATTCTTAAGGATTAAAGATGAGACACCCAACGCTCTTGCATCGAATAAGAAAGTCATTGCGGCCAAGGGATTCCATTATCCATCCGAAACATAATCTCTATAAATGGATATTGCTTGCCAACGTTATGTTAGGAACTTTCATGGCAGTTCTTGATGCAACCATCGTTAATGTGGGATTGCCAAAAATCATGGCTTCCTTTGGTGTAGGTATTGATAAGATACAATGGGTATTAACCGCTTATATGCTTGCCATGGCAGTTATGCTGCCAACTTCGGGATGGCTGGCCGATAAGTTCGGTTATAAACTAATTTATTTTCTCGGACTCTTCTTTTTTACCCTGGGATCTTTACTATGTGGCCTTTCGGGGAATGAAAACATGCTTATCTTATCAAGGGTAATTCAGGGCCTTGGCGGTGGTATGATCCAACCCTTAGGAATGGCAATTATTTCACGGGAGTTTCCTCCTGAAAAACGGGGTATCGCCATCGGATTCTGGGTTATTTCGGCAGCAGCATCTGTTTCCTTCGGACCTTTGATTGGAGGATACCTCGTGGACAATTTCAGCTGGCAGCTGATTTTCGCAGTAAATGTCCCGGTAGGTATTTTTGCACTATTTGCCACGTTTATCATACAGGAGGAATATAAAAGCAAGACTATCCGGAAATTTGATATTGTGGGATTTGTTTCTGTGATTATATTTTTTCCCTTGTTGCTTTTTGCACTTTCCGAAGGCAATGCAATAACCAACTCAGAAGGCTGGAAAGCGCCTTATATTCTCCTGTCATTTGCGATTTCCATAATTGCATTTGTGGTATTTTTGACCACCGAGCTTACTGTTAAAGAACCTCTAATTGACTTACGTCTGTTGAAAGATGTGAATTTCGGGCTCTCGAATGTGATCATGCTATTGTTTGGGATTGGTGTTTTCGGGGGAGTATTTCTGCTCCCTTTATATTTACAGAACGCTCTGGGATATACAGCCTTACAATCAGGATTGGTATTTCTTCCTGTTGGAATTATCCAGGGACTGGTGGCGCCAATTACAGGTATTACCATCAATAAAGTAAATGCCAAAATCCCAATCATTACCGGAATTCTTCTGTTTGCAGCCAGTTTTTTTATAGTATCAAAATTGTCGTTTCTCACCGAGCGGAGCTATATCATGCTTTCCCTTTATTTAAGAGGAGTAGCTATGGGAATGATGTTCACGTCCCTCAGTACAGTGGCTCTGTTTGATATAACGCGTGAAAAAATGGCCCAGGCATCAGGAATGTTAAATACAATCCGCCAGTTGGGGGGTAGTTTGGGTGTCGCCCTAATGGCTACCATTCTTTCTTCAAGAATCAATTATCATATTCAAAATTTCGGCGGTTCACTCCAATCCAATTCCGAAGCATATCAAAGCACACTGAATCATTTAAAATTCTATGTTCAGCACCACGTGGGGAGTTCTCAAATGGTTACAGCCAAATTAAGCAGTTACCTGCTCATTTCAAACGTCAACACCCAGGGGTATATACAAGGTATTAATGATGTATTCCTTGTAGCCACCGCTATTACACTTCTGGGATTAATTCCGGTATTTTTGATGCATGGAAAGAAAAAGAAACAAAGACAGTACATTAAAAATAATTCTAATGAATAAAAGAAAATTTAATATTTTATTTTTTCAGATGTTTATGCTGGTCAGTGGATTTATATCTCTATTTTCAATTAACACATACTCACAAGAAACTGGCAAGATAAAATTAGCCGTAGATTCTTTGTCATTGGATCAAATCATGACAGTTGTAATGCAAAATTTCCCGGCCATTAAACTTGCTGAAGAATCTTTAAACAAAGCTGATGCCCAAATAGGACTTGCTAAATCAGGATATTATCCCAATGTGGATGCCAATCTTAATGTTTCACATGTGGGTCCCGTTCCATCCCTTACGGTTCCCGATTTCGGTTCGTTTCAATTATTTCCGAAGAATAATTTTAATGCCGGGCTGAATGTACGTCAGAATATTTTTGATTTTGGCAAGACTTCTTCCAATGTTGCCCTTGCTTCTGGTAACCTTGAAATGATGAAGGATTCGCTGGTAAATACGAAACTTAACATTTCACTAATGGTTATTAAAAATTATTATACTCTTGTCTATCTCCAGCAAGCTGTAAAGATTAAAGATGAACAACTGGCGACCTTTAATGAACATCTTGAAAACGTGCAGAAAAAGAAAGCCACTGGTTCCGCTACAAATTATGAAATACTCAGCACACAGGTTAAAATTTCGGTAGTAGAAAGTCAAAAACTGGATCTTGAGGCGGCAAGAGATTTTCAAGTATCAATTCTGAATTCATTGTTGGGAATGCCAACCAAAACATATCAGGCTGTCAGGGAAACATTTACTGTCTCACAACCGGAAATTCCGCAAGATTCATTGGTATCATATGCACTACTAAACAGAAAAGATATGCAGATTGCCCTCAAAAAAATTGATCTGGCTTCCCTTCATCTCAATGTAGTAAAGTCACAGAACAATCCTTCACTTGATTTTTTTGCAAACGGTGGATGGAAAAATGGTTACGTTCCGGATATTTCGGAAATCAGGGC
This sequence comes from uncultured Bacteroidales bacterium, assembly GCA_963781805.1. Lineage (GTDB taxonomy): Bacteria > Bacteroidota > Bacteroidia > Bacteroidales > UBA10428 > JAFGPL01. Next base: position 40,574 of record CAWAHF010000004.1, on the reverse strand, counting down.
AAATTACATGGTAGGGTTGGGCGTAAAAGTACCAATTTTTGATGGTACCCGATCTAAGTACAATGTTATGATGGCCAAATCATCTTTGGAATCCTCCACACTTGCCTCTGAACTCACCCGACGAAGAATTTCAACCGATGTGGTTGGAAATGAAACCAGTATGATCACCGCCCGAAAAAAACTTAGTCAGTCTCAGCTTCAGCTTTCACAGGCACAGGAAGCCTACAAACTTGCAAAGGTAAATTATTCAGCCGGTGCAATTACAAACCTTGATTTATTAGATGCTGCTACAACCGTATCAGAAAGTAAGCTGATGCTACTCAAGTCACAGGTGGATTATGTTATCAGTATGAATATGTTAAAAATTTCCCTAGGTTATCAATTATACTGATTAACATTTTTAGTTGACTTTAATACAAACTAAACCAGTTAACTTTCTGACTTAATTTATTTATTCACATATCCTGCTTTTTATTTCACGGGATGATTATCGGCGTAAACCACAATAGATGCTTCGGCCAAAATATTGCTGTGAATATTGAATCCAACCAACGCTGGGTTGGTATCTTTATCCAGATTTAGCTTGTCCTTTAATGCATAAACCGTTATCAGGTATTGATGCGCAGGGCCCGGATTAGGAGCAGGACCACCATAGCCGTATTTACCAAAATCGGTAATGCTTTGAATGCTTCCGGCCGGAGCAAGATTTTTAGACAGGTTACCTGCATCTGGTTTTAATTCATGTATATCTGCCGGGATATTAAAAATTACCCAGTGCCAGAAACCACTCCCGGTAGGAGCATCCTTATCGTACATGGTAATAGCAAAACTTTTTGTACCTGCCGGAGGATTTTCCCAAGATAATTCTGGTGAAATATTTTCACCGGAATAACCAAAAGAGTTATAATACATCCTGTTAGTAGCCTGTCCACCTGTATCTTTGCTCTTAAGTGTAAATGTCTGGGCGGAAACAAATCCCATACTTAGCAAAGCAATCGTCAGAAAAAATAATCTTCTTTTCATTGTTTTAAGCATTAGTTATTATTAGTAATTGAATCAAAATAATTTCCCAATTAATTCTTTTATTAAGACCAGAAGGTCTAAGCTATAAATGCAGAATGTAATATTTTGTTCAACAGGTCATTTCATAATAAGAGTGGTAACATTAGTCCGGATTATCACCTGAAATTCACAGTTTATATGCCTTACATCAATATTTCAATTCATTTAATTACATATCCATACCTGATATAATGGATAATTTTCCTATGAATTTTAATTTCAGAAGACAGGAAAATCAGGTTTTTCGAAACTTTAGCCTAATTAAGATTTTTTAAGATTATTTAACAATTTAAATTTTTTTATATAAACTGTTAAAAATCAATAAGATTTAGTGTATAGTTTCAGATATTGTATTCCTCATGAAATATCGAATGAGTTTTTTATATAAAATCTGATTTTATATTTGCCTCTCGTACATTTAATCATCAAAAAAATGGAGGATTTTTTATGTTAACCCGTACGAAAATTATTAGTATGTTATTGCTCCCTCTATTCGGGATACTTATTCAAAGTAATAAATCAATTTTTGCTGCAAACAGTGTTACACTGTACACTCCTTACACAAAAGTTTCAGTCCCACCAGGTGAAGCCATCGACTATGCTCTTGAAGTGATAAATGGCACAAGCGAAGTTCAGAATGTGGAACTTTCGTTGATTGGCTTGCCAAAAGGATGGAATTATATTTTAAAATCCGAGGCTTGGAATATAGAACAGATTTCTATTCTGCCCGGCGACAGAAAAAAACTATCACTTAAAGTGGAGGTTCCTTTGAAAGTGAATAAAGGAACTTACCGTTTCAAATTAATTGCAAAAGGTTTGTATACATTGCCGTTGACCGTGATTGTTACAGAAAAGGGAACTTACAAAACTGAGTTAACCACAAAGCAATCGAACATGCAAGGCCAGGCAAAATCTGCATTTACCTTTAATGTGGATTTAAAAAACCGGACAGCTGAAAAACAACTTTATGCTTTAATTTCCGATGCACCGAGAGGATGGAACGTTTTGTTTAAAGCAAATTACAAACAGGTAACCTCGGTTGAAACGGATGCAAATAGCAGTACAGGTCTTACGGTTGAAGTTCATCCACCTGAATTGATTCCGGCTGGTACCTATAAAATTCCGGTTCGTGCAATGACAAGCGAAACATCTGCTGATCTTGAACTCGAGGTGGTTATAACAGGTTCTTACGATATGGAATTAACAACCCCAACAGGTTTGCTTAGTGCAAAAGTAACCGCAGGAAAAACCAAACGAATCGAACTGGTTGTAACAAATACGGGTTCATCAAAATTGACAGATATAGGATTTAGCTTTAATGCACCCCCAAACTGGGAAATTGTATTTGATCCAAAAAAGATAGACGAACTTGAACCCGGAAGGAGTGAAACAGCGTCTGCAACCATTAAGGCAGATAAAAAGGCAGTCACCGGTGACTATGCTCTGAATATAACCGCAAAAACACCTGAAACATCTTCAAAAGAAGCATTCAGAATATCGGTGGAAACACCAATGCTCTGGGGATGGATTGGAGTGCTTATCATTCTCCTGGCTATAGGAAGTGTAATTTATTTGTTCCGAAAATACGGAAGGAGGTAAACCGTGGATGAGAAAATTATCGAACTGGTCGATCTTTCCAAAAGATACGGATCGTTCACCGCAGTAGATAAACTCAATCTGACGATCCGAAAAGGGGAAGTTTTTGGTCTGCTGGGGCCTAATGGTGCAGGCAAATCAACAACTATACTAATGATGCTTGGGTTGACAGATCCAACATCGGGATCGGTTCGTGTTTGCGGAATTGATTCTACCACCAACCCAATTGAAGTAAAAAGGAGGGTTGGCTACCTGCCCGAGGACGTTGGATTTTATGATGATCGGGATGGTTTTGATAACCTGATGTTTACTGCCCGATTAAATCGAATACCTCAAAAAGAAGCAGAACAAAAGGCAGAACAATTGCTTAACCGGGTTGGATTATCTGAAGCAGCTAAAAAAAGAACAGGCATCTATTCCAGAGGAATGCGCCAGCGGCTTGGACTGGCCGATGCGTTAATCAAAAATCCCGAAGTTATTATTCTTGATGAGCCCACCATGGGAATAGATCCGAAAGGAGTTAAGGAATTTCTTGATTTAATCGTAGAACTTAGCAAAGAGGACGGGATCACGGTGTTGTTTTCTTCGCATCATCTGCATCAGGTGCAACAGGTTTGTGATCGAGTCGGATTGTTTGTCAGTGGCAAGTTGCTGGCTGAAGGCAATATCCATTCACTATCGGAGAAACTTTTTAAAGGTAGCCCATATCTTATTGAAGCAGGTATTTCTATGAATAAATCAGGGAAACCTAAGATAACCGAAAGTAAAATTTCGACCAAATGGTTGTCTGATTTACTCCAACCTGTCGAAGGTATTACTACAGTGAAAGAAAAAAACAGGCTATTCCAGATTGAGTGTTCGAAAGATGTCAGCGCTGAGATAGCCAGGGCAATAGTGAACAGCGGAGCAGATTTGAATCATTTGAATAAAAAGGAATACGGACTTGATGACATATACTATCGCTATTTCCAGGGAGGAGAAAATCATGAGTGAGATTGCAAAAAATCAACATACAGCTGTTTCAAAGAAAACAATATTCAACCGGATAAGCTCAAAGCCCATTAAATTCAACCAGTTTAAAAATAGCCAAAAGATAACTCATCCCTTCTGGGTGATTGTATTTAAGGAGATTTCTGATCATATCCGAAGCTGGAGGTTCATCATTTTAATCTCCATAATTGCTCTTACCTGTTTCGGTTCCATGTACACAGCCTTAACCAACATTTCCAAGGCTGTAAAACCGGATGATCCCGAGGGAACGTTTCTTTTTCTGAAGCTCTATACATTGACCGACGGGACCATGCCATCATTCATCGTATTTATTAGTTTCCTGGGTCCTTTGCTGGGTATAAGTCTGGGATTTGATGCCGTTAATTCAGAACAAAACAAAGGCACTCTGAGTCGTATTCTTGCACAACCTATTCATCGCGATTATTTGATCAATGCCAAATTTCTTGCATCCTTAATTGTCATCAGCATCATGCTGTTTGTGCTTGGTTTTCTGGTTATGGGCCTGGGTCTCATAACTATTGGTATTCCACCAACTGCACAGGAATTTATGCGTATTGTTTTTTTCATCCTGCTAAGCATAATTTATGTAGCTTTTTGGCTAAACCTTTCTATCTTATTTTCGGTACGTTTTCGCCAGGCTGCTACTTCGGCGCTGGCAGGAATTGCTATCTGGCTGTTCTTTACTGTTTTTTATCCTTTAATTATCAACTTAATTACCAAAGGTTTAGCTCCAACAGCTATGGCAAGTGCACACCAGGTATACCGGTTTGAAACATTCAGGCTGATTCTGATGAGAATTATGCCCAACCAGCTTTTCAGTGAGGCGACCACCACCTTGCTTATGCCATCTGTCCGAAGCCTGGGGCCCCTCACCATGGAGCAGGTATACGGAACAATCCCAGGTCCGTTACCTCTGGGTCAGAGTTTGCTATTAGTATGGCCACAGGTTACAGGACTTATTGCAGCTTCCATTTTGTGTTTTGTGCTTTCGTATGTCTCGTTTATGAGGAGAGAAATCAGATCAAGGTGAATCATCGCTTTATTATTTATGCGAATTAAGGGTTAAAACTTATTAGCATATATAATTAGGAATCAGTATTTTGCAAACTTGCCTTAGTGATACTTAGTGAATTTGTGCCCCCGCCTGCCAAAGCAATGCGGCGGGCAGGTTTGTGGCTATCTTCCCATTGCCACTAAGTCGCTAAGACACAAAGATTCACAAAGATAAAGTCCATATATTTGATTTCGACCCTTAATTCGCATTATTTATTAAAAATAAGTAGTGTCCGACTAAATTATTTGTTTATCCACTACGTGGAATAGGATCTTTACTTTATTGCTTTATTACAACACTTTATTTTCCCGCTTTATAGCGGGACAGGCTCTGCGGAGAATTTCCGCATAGCGGATTAGGAATTGTAGAAAAAAATAACCCCAAAGGCAGTGATACCTCGTAGAGGTTATACAAAATAAGATGTATAAAGATTATAAAAGCATTTAATCGGTCAGTAGTGATTAAAAATAAATGAATTTCATTTACTGCCCCTTTTGATTAATCATAAGGGATTTTTAATCTGTAAGATTTTAATTGTTTATTCGTTTTTTCCAACCTATTACCCTGATTAATTTATTTTTCAACTTCATTCCTAAGAAGAGATCTTAGAAAACTACATCCTTCTAAAAACCAATTCATTCCACTAATCATTCCCCAATTTTCTTAAAAATTGCCTGTTGGTCGGTAAATACTGACCATCTATCTATTTCATTTTTAGATGGATGATTCATACAATAATTTTACTCAAAATTTTAATGCAATGAAAGTAAATAGCAAAATACTAGTTACTGCAGTTTGGCTCATATATACACCAATGATGTTAAAGGCACAGACCCAGGATAGTTTATGGACACTTCAAAAATGCATCGATTTTGCATTGGAGCAAAATATTTCAATCCAAAAGTCGGTTTTAAACAATCAGGCAGACGGGGTGAATTTGCAACAGGCAAGAGCTCTCAGATTTCCTTCGCTGAATGCGTCCGTAAATCAGAATTTCAGCTGGAACAGGGGATTGAACGCCAATCAGGAATTTGGATCCTATTCGGGTTCTGCAGGCACAAATTATGCGATTAATTCCGGAGTTAAATTATACAATGGATTTAAAACAGAAAATAGCATCCGGCAAAATGAACTGGGTTACAAAGCCAGCCAGATGGATGTGGAAGCATTGAAAGAAACTGTCAGTCTGAATGTACTGAATGCCTATCTGCAGGTGTTATACGCCAATGAAGAAGTGAATAACAGTGAAAAACAAATCGAAGCAACTGCTGATCAATTAAGGTTGGCAGCGGAAAGATTAACACTTGGAGCTATTTCCAGATCGGATTATTTACAGGTGAAATCGGAACTTGCCAGTGAGAAACTGACCTTAGCAAACGCAAATAGTCTGTTGACCATAAACAAAGTCAATTTGATGCAACTCATGGAATTGCCTGTAACTTCTGGTTTTGATATTGAATATCCAGATTTATCGGGTACCGTGCTTCAAACAATAAATCCCGACGTGGATTCTGTCTACCAACAGGCATTGAACTTCAGGCCCGAAATAAAAAGCGTCGTATTAAACCGGCAGATTGGGGATATAGGCGTAACCATTGCCAAATCGGCATATCAGCCATCATTGTCACTTAGCGGGGGTGTGTCCACTGACTATTCTTCTAATAGCAATCTCGCATACGATAACCAGGTTAAAAATAAAATTGCACCCTATCTGGGGTTATCGCTGTCAATACCTGTTTACCAGAACAGGGAAGCTAAATCGGGGGTTGAATTAGCCAAAATTAACAGTGAGACCGCAAAATTGAATGAAAAAGATATTAAAAATCAATTGCGAAAGAGTATTGAGCAGGCATGTACCGATGTTCTCACTGCTCAAACAAAATATAATGCCAGCCATGAACAGTTCGCATCGCTTGAAGAATCATATAATGTTGCAGTTGAAAAATATGACCAGGGATTAATCAATTCCGTTGATTTTCTGGTTCAAAAAACGAATTATATCAATGGAGAAAGTCAATTGCTGCAATCAAAATACAATCTGGTTTTCAGTATTAAGATTCTGGAATATTATCAGGGAAAATCATTGACAATTTAATCTATACAAATAATGAAAAAAGGAACAATAATAGGAATTTTCATTGTCGTTTTGCTGGTTATTACTGTGGGGCTGTTTAAGGCTTGCAGCAATAAAGAAGCGAAAGTTACCGTAGAGACGACAAAAGTGAGAAAAGGAGCGATAAGCACAGAAGTAACGGCCACCGGCACGATCGAAGCTGTAAAAACCGTCGAAGTGGGTACGCAGGTATCAGGAAAAATCAATAAAATTTATGTCGATTTCAATTCGCATGTTAAGGCAGGACAATTGCTTGCCGAGCTCGATCGGAAACCTTTGCTCACCGCACTGGACGTTGCAGGAGCATCTCTGGATAATGCAAAAGCTGAGCTGACGTATCAAACAGCAAATTATAACCGGATGAAAACCCTAAACGATAAAAAACTGGTAGCAGAATCAGATTATGACCTGGCACTCTATAATTATGAGCAAGCTAAAACCGCATTGAAATCAGCCCAATCGAATTATGACAAGGCAAAAATCAACCTCGATTATGCATATATCTATTCTCCAATCGACGGGATAGTTTTAAATCGGGCTGTAGATGAAGGTCAGACAGTTGCCGCCAGCTTTAATACTCCTACTCTGTTCACAATAGCTAATGATCTTACCCAAATGCAGGTGGAAGCATCGGTGGATGAGGCTGATATCGGACAGGTAAAATTAAATCAACGTGTTGAATTTAATGTGGATGCATATCCTGATGATAACTTTGATGGAGTTGTCACTCAAATCAGATTTCAACCAGTTGTTACATCAAATGTGGTAACATATACCGTTATTGTTCAGGCATCCAATCCCGATAAAAAGCTTATGCCGGGTATGACAGCCAATATTACAATCATTGTAGCTGAAGCAAAAGATGCCTGCCTTATTCCAAGTAAAGTCTTGCGATTTAAGCCGGATTCAACACTTTTGGCTGAATATTTTAGAAGTGTAAATGAGAAACCTGATACATCGAGAAGTAGTAAGAGAGGTCAATACTATCCGGGCAAAAAATTCAATGGAAGTCATGTTATGAATAATCAGGAAAGCAACAGAAGTATTGTTTGGATAAAATCAGGTAATGATATTCATCCGGTACATATTGTAACCGGCATAAATAATGAAATCGATGTACAGGTAGTGTCCGGTTTGAAAGAAGGAGAAGATGTAGTTACTGCAATCAATACGCCAGCCTCAGAAAATAATCCCTCAGGACTGGCGCAAAGCCCATTCATGCCCAGACGGCCTTCATCAAACAGAAAAAGGAATTAAGATATGGCTAAAAAAATTATAGAGGTAAGAAACCTACGGAAAAACTATCATGTAGGAGAGGTAACTGTTCATGCCCTGCGTGGAATAAACCTTGATATCGAAGAAGGAGAATTTGTTTCAATTGTGGGAGCAAGCGGATCAGGAAAATCTACCATGTTGAATGTATTGGGATGTCTTGATAAGCCAACCGAAGGAGAGTATAAGCTTGATGGGGTGTCTGTGGCAGAGCTTACTAAAAATGAACTTGCTCTTTTACGAAACAGGAAGCTAGGATTTGTTTTTCAATTGTACAATTTGCTGCCACGAACCACAGCGCTCGAAAATGTTGAACTTCCCCTGTTGTATAACCCTAAAATCAAGTCCAGAGAGCGCAGGGAGATGGCAGAACATGTTCTGGAATCTATGGGACTAACCGACAGAATGCATCACATGCCAAACCAGCTTTCAGGAGGACAGCAACAACGAGTTGCCATAGCCCGAGCCCTGGTGAACGATCCTGTGGTAATTCTTGCGGATGAAGCAACCGGGAACCTCGATACAAGAACATCTTATGAAATCATGACTTTATTCCAGGAGCTTAACGAAAAAGGAAAAACCATTGTTTTTGTCACCCACGAACCTGACATAGCAAAACTTACCAAACGAAATGTATTTTTCCGTGACGGAATAATTGTTAAGGATGTCCTGGTTACCGAAAGATTGAATGCACGGGATATTCTTGAAACTCTGCCGGTAAATGTTGATTATGACACAGTTTAATAACGAATGAAATGAATTATTTGAATCTGATAAAAATTGCAGTAAATGCCCTGCTTCGGAATAAAATGAGAGCCTTTCTCACCATGTTGGGAGTTATAATTGGTGTTGGATCTGTCATTGCCATGCTTGCAATCGGACAGGGATCCAAAAAAAGTATCCAGGAACAGGTTTCCAGCATGGGTTCCAATATGATACTGGTTTTTCCCGGAACGCAATCCCGGGGAGGTGTGCAACTGGGATATGGCAGCAGTATGGCGCTAACCCTTGACGACGTGAATGCCATTGCCAGGGAATGTAATCTGGTGAAAATGGTATCCCCCGAAGTGCGAAGCGGAGGCCAGGTAGTGTATGGAAGCTCCAATGCACCAACCACCATTTATGGAGGAAATGAAAATTACCTTGCTATCCGTAAAATCAATATCCAAAATGGACGTGCATTTACCGATCGTGAAATTAAACTGGCAGCCAAAGTCTGTCTCATCGGCCAAACCGTAGTGACTAATCTGTTTGGTGAAAACGCAGATCCCATCGGATTATATATCAGGTTTAAAAATATTCCCTTCAAAATAATTGGTGTTCTTGAACCAAAAGGACAAAATACGTTCGGCCAGGATCAGGATGATTTGCTGATAGCTCCTTATACAACTGTTCAGAAACGTATCCTGGCAATTCCTTATGTACAGACCATTCTTTGCTCGGCAGTAAGCGAAGCAGCATCCCCGGCAGCCGTAAATGAAGTGGAATCAGTATTGCGCCGTCAGCATAAACTCAGAGAAACCGAAGAAGATGATTTTCGGGTTCGTTCTCAGGAGGAACTGGTAAGTACTTTTAGTTCTATAAGTAATATTCTTACTGTCTTGCTTGGAGTAATCGCCGGGATTTCGTTATTGGTCGGAGGCATTGGAATCATGAACATCATGTATGTTTCTGTTACCGAACGCACCCGTGAAATCGGCCTGCGAATGTCAATTGGAGGCCGGGGTGTGGATATTTTAATGCAGTTTTTAAGCGAATCAATATTACTAAGTGTGATTGGCGGAGTAATCGGAATCATTCTGGGAGTAGGAGCCTCGCATGCGGTTGGTTCCATTATGAAATGGCCCATTGCAGTGATGCCCCAGGCAGTAATAGCCTCGTTTGTGGTTTGTGCGGCCATTGGTATATTTTTTGGATGGTATCCTGCACGTAAAGCAGCCAGACTCGATCCGATAGATGCTCTGAGGTATGAATAATTTTTGAAGTAAGATTTATACAACAGGTTAATTTGCAGCATTTTTTCGAAGAACAAAAACAAACAAATTTCATAGCTTTGACAAATCAAGACCCAAATATGAAATTTTCTTTTTTCCATAGCAAGTGGCTGGCTCTGTCTCTTCACTTTGCGGCATGGATAATTTTATTTATTGTTCCTTTCTATCATTTTACCTTTGGTACAGGATTCCATACGTTTTTTATTTTCAGAGTTTATTTACGCACGCTGATATACATAGCTATCTTTTACATTAATTATTTCCTGCTTATCCCGAAGTTGCTGTTTAAAGATAAAAGAATCATGTATTATCTTTTAGTAACCGTGGTGATTGTCGGTTCTTACTTTATAAATGATCTAGGAAACAATTATATCTTCAACCGACCTGAATTTCGTCCCGAACGGGAGATATTCAATAAAATATCAGAAGAATTGAAGCTTCCCAGAAATCCCAGACGATTTGATATATATAATTTTCTTTTCACCTCGGTTCTGATTTCTGGTTTCAGTATCGGATTGAAAATGTTAGGTCGATATAACGAAAACGAAAAACGAAGAAAAGAGCTGGAAAAAGAAAAATTGAATTCGGAACTGGCATTGTTGAAAAACCAGATTAGTCCTCACTTTTTTTTCAATACGTTGAATAATATTTATTCACTAATAGAAATTGATACAGGAAATGCCCAGGAAGCAATTCTTCATCTTTCAAAAATGATGAGATACCTTCTTTATGAATCGGAGAGGGGAAATACGCTATTAAGCCGGGAAATTGATTTTATGCGAAATTATATCGAACTGATGAAACTGAAAATCAATGAAAAAGTACTATTGGAAATTTCATTTCCCAATTTAGTTTCGGATATTTCGATCCCTCCCCTGCTCTTTATTTCATTTATCGAAAATGCATTTAAGCATGGTATAAGTTACAATGAACCTTCTTCAATAACAATTGAAATGGAGGTTAATAACAACCAGATCAAATTTTTATGCAACAATACCAACTTCAATAAAAGTCCCGGAGAACAAATGAGTGAGTCCGGTGTAGGCCTTGAAAATATTCAAAAACGCTTAAAATTGCTGTTTCCTGCAAAACATCGTTTGCAAATTAACGATACAAAAGATAAATTCGATGTTCAATTGACGATCGAGCTAATTTAACAGAACAGATATGATAAGGGTCATTGCCATAGATGACGAACCGCTAGCATTGAAACTTGTTGCAAATTATGTTGAAAAAACTCCATTTTTAGAGTTGATTGAATCATTTGATAATCCGGTTGAAGCAATGGGATTTCTCGATCAAAATCCTGTAGATCTGATGTTTTTGGACATTCAAATGCCTGATTTAAAAGGAACTGAATTTGCCAGGTTATTGACCAATGGACCAAAAATTATTTTCACCACTGCATACGAAAAATATGCGATTGAAGGGTTCAGGCTCGATGCGGTCGATTACCTGTTGAAGCCCTTCAGCTACGAGGAATTTTTATCAGCCGTACAAAAGGCAAAAAAACTGATAGGTCTCGAAAAAAAGGAGCTATCCACCATTGAAGCCAATAAAAAATTTCTGTTTCTGAAATCGGAATACAAAATACGACGAATAAATTTTAATGACATTACCTATATTGAAGGCCTCAAAGACTATATAAAAGTATATGTACGAAATGAAGTTCATCCGATATTGTCGTTGAGCACCCTGAAAGCTATTGAAGCCAAACTTCCCGAATCCAAATTCATGCGGGTGCACCGATCGTTTATTGTCAACCTTGAGCATGTCGAAACCATTGAACGTTCAAGAATAGTTTTCGGAAATAAATATATTCCGGTTGGCGATCAGTATAAGGAAAAATTCCAGGAGTTTCTCGACAAAAATTTCCTGTAAATGCGTCTAATAGAAATCATCATAAAATATTATAGAATGAATAGTTAAGCAGATGTAAAAATTTGCCGGAAATATAAATATGTAAAGTCATTAAACTTTTTTCATAATTAAATGTTATTTATACAGAATAATCGTTAGGAATATCCGTTACTGGATTAATGAAAATAAATGCCAGTTAAGATTTTTTAATAATTCAGGCAGAAAAATTACGTTAACCACTTCAGGCGGAAAAAAAAACTTAAATTACCTTTTAATAATCAACCCCTGTAATTAACTAAGGTAATAGTATTTAAGAGAAAAGGTTTTGATGTTTAGACTAATTAATTTAAGAAAGGAATATTAAAATGAGTGATAGAAAACAACATATAATACAATCACCTGATCTTTCAAAGATGCAGGAAGTAGTGATTGATCTGAGGACAAAAATATACATTCCAAAGGACGCAGATCCTAACGAAGCCAGGAAACGGTATCTTGAAAGATTTGGCAACAGGCTGTTGGCATAAGTTGATAAATAATATTTTATAAGCCGTGGATGTGTAAGAAAAGTTACGAGGGCATTAAATATACTTATCTGAATGTATTATTTTTTTGCAGAACATATGCAGAATAATCATTTAACTATAAGTGTTATCGTGAGAAAAATCTGAACAAGTTTATAATTTACAGATGGATTTCAAACCATAGTTCTTTGTAAAACAAGTACTTCTGATTTTACCTGTTTCGGGTATTAAGTTTAATCCGTTCCAGTATCTGAAATATGTTTTGTGTCTTATTTTTACCAAGATTAATATTCATCCCTAATTCAATACCCCATGCATAAGCTTTTATATTTTTACTCATAGCCATGGTACTATTTAACGTATGCTGATTGCTTACCACCAGAAAATCCTGATCCTTAGCGTATCCTGAAATATTGTTCCTGCCCATTAAACCTTTACATCCCAAAAACATTGAGTAACGCGGCGATATTCGATACCTGACGCCAAAGGAGGCAATATATACATGAATGTTTTTCAATTGAAGTGGTTCCGTTTCCATCATGGATTTATTTGACGGATAAAAATAGTACGAACCCTCCACATCCACATCATAGATTAGTGCATTGTACCTGGGATAATATCCCTGACGGGAGAGAAGAACATCTGAAGTATAACTGCCATAGGAAATAAACGAATAGTAAAATCCGGCGCTCAAATAAGCCCCTATTCGCTTTGAGACTGAAAAATCTAAGTGCACCTGAATAGGCACCGAAATAAAAACCGCCTGCTGCTTCTCAGAAATACTTCCCTGCTCATACACATGCACCCTGTCGTCACCAGGATCAATTGTCCAGGAAGAATCATTATAGTTAAGATGCACTCCTGTATTATAGGAGGTGATATTTAAACCTAAAGAAACAGCGGGTTTAATCCTGCTTGTATTTACCAGGTAATAAATAAAATCCACACCCCAGCTATATCCCATTTTATTTTCTTCAATGCTATAATTTTCGCCCTTTAGTTCAGTAAGCATTGTTGCGACATATGGTCTTAGTTGATACCTGGGGGAATAGTCAAACGGATAAATTGAATTTTCCTGCACGCATAGAAAATGCAGGATACCAATCAAACCCAATATCAGAAAGGATAGTTTCTTATATTTTCTGTTCCAACAGTTCATAGTTATTCTACAAAAATTTTCTGAACGTTTTTAAATCCATTCATAGTGATTTCAATTAAATACTGACCTGTGGGAGTATTGTACAGGTTAACTTCGAATGTTTGTGCCAGTGATGATTTTTCAAACAGACATTTCAATGTACAGAAATCAGGATTATAAAAAATAAAAAAGGTGCGCGACCAGATCGCATACCGATGAGGAGTCTAATTTGAAAAAAATGCTCAGCTATAAAATATCTGATTCGGATTAATCGACGATAAATTTTTTAATGAGATAACCATTACCATCATCAAATTTTAAAATATAGATACCGTTTTGGAGTTGATTTTTAAAAAGGGTGATAATACCAGATTCCGAGTTAAAGAGAATACGTGCTTTCGAGGTAACATCTTTGCCTGAAATATCATAAATATTCAATGTAAAATCCGAAATATCCTGAGAATTATAAGTAATTGAAGCATAGTTATTAAACGGATTCGGAAATATTTTCAATTCGTTGCCGGATAAACGTTTTGTTATTTCTGTTGGAACTTCTTCATCTTCAACCGTATCGATGGAAATACCGCTGGTTGTTTTTGTAAACCTGTATTTTTCAAGTGTTGACTTAAGCACATAAACCCGGGTTCCTTTTCCTCTCAGATATTCGCAGGTAGATATAAATTGTGATGCCTTGGAGGAATATTGGTAAATATGATGAACATATCCTACCTTGAAGTGTAAGTCATTTTCGATAATGTTTGTGGAACCATCCAGATAATTACTGGTAACCAACAGAATATCGGTTTCCGGATCATTAAAACTATAGGTTGTATAAGCCGATTCATTCCTCAGGGTTCCCATTTAATGGAATGTTTTGATGTGATTCATTTTTACATTAAAAACAATTAGTCCGTTCGGGTGGTATGAAAAAGAAGGAAATTTGGTTACCTGGATTTCAATATTATTGATGGTTGTGGTCATGCTTTGAAAATCATTAAGTACAGGGACAGTTATTCGACTTGAATAGTTATAATAATTAGTACCTGTCAGGTCCCTAAGCTTATCAACTACCTCCTGCGGACAAACCAGTCTGGCAGTTGGATTTTGTTGCATGCAACTGTTTAATATACCCGGATCAACATGATCTTCATGTGCATGACTTACAAGGTACACATCGATATTATCAAAAGGCTTATTTCCTGCAGAAATATCATTAACAGTTTGTTGCGATGGCAATATAAATCCACTGGCTCCCGGTCTGGTGAATACTGCATCAATCAATACTTTTTGCGTGGCAGTCTCCAGCAAAAATCCTGCTCCTCCAATATAGGTAACCACAATGGATGAATCCTGAGAAGTTACGTTTTGGGCTATTGCGCTGCTTTTTTGAAGAATTACAAAGGATAAAGCAATCAATAAAAATATCCCCTTAATTTTTGGTCCAATTTTTTTCATTTTTCAGAATTTAATTTTTGAATTATACTAATTACAAACCGCAAGTAGGAAATAATTTTTAGTTTAGAAGTCCGAGAATACATTTTCGAACCCCTGAAACGATAGTTTTTTTTTTTGGATTGGAATTCAAATTATGAAACAGGGAATTCCTCAAATGCAGATATAACAGAATTTTGTATGAGCAATTCTAAAACGTTTTTTGTGAGTAATATTTCAGGAGGTACTTAATTTGAACTGCTGATTAGAAAGGTACTGGGTGTTTTTCCGGTATATCTTTTAAATGCGGTATTAAATGTTGATTTAGAATTAAAACCAACCTGGTAAGCAATGTCAATAATGGTGAGATGTTGCTTTTTGGAATTCATAATTTCCTTTGCATCATTTATCCGGAACTGGTTGATCATCTCATTGAAATTCAGGGCAAAATGTTCATTTATCAATTGCGACAAGTAGTTTCTCGGGATTCTCAGGCTTTTGGATAGTCTTTCCAGCGTTAACAGCGGATCAAGATACATTTTATCCGTAAACATTGCCTTATCCAGTCTTTGAATATAATCCTCCTTGAGCTCTTCATTCAGAATCCGGCTCTGATATTTTGGCCTGTCATCAAAAATAGAGGATTTTGACAATCCGAAGAGAATTATATTATTGATTAAAAGAAAAGTCAGCAGAAAAAATGATCCCGTAAATAACGCGCATATTGTCATCAGGGAGAATAAACGGCATGCAAGCATTAATCCGGTTTTGGCAATAATAATAACAAAAAACAATGTAAATAATTTATGTATCCTGTTAATCTCAAAGTTGAATGAATTTGATGTTGCCTGAATATTATAAAATTTGTGCGGCACTGAATGAGGATTGTTTTTCTTTTCCCGCAGTTTTTTAAGGACTATTATCAGGTAAAACACATTCTGAATGAATAATAGCCCCATAATTATTGGTCCATAATTGTTGAAGGGCAGTGTTTTACGGGTAGAGTTAATAAGCAACGGAGTAATTACAGCAAATATGATGATAAATGGTAAAAAGTGAAGAATATCTTTCAATACAAAACCCGATTTATTTTCTAGCCTTATCAGAAAATAGTTGTAGAGCAAAGGAGCAGATAAAAACACAACCAGGTTGATGAGATGGAAAATTTTATAAACAACAACACCTTTCGTTAATAAGATTAGATTTCCGGCTAAAAAAGTTCCAAAGGTTACGAAAAGTGCAATGAGTATGAACCGTCCAAACTTATTTCCCTTACTCATTACCAGATTGATTATTAACACAATCAGCTGGATTAATGCAACATAACTTAGTATCTGAAGTATTTTAAAAATCATCGATTTTCTTTGTAAGACAAATTAACAATGATTTTTTGAAAACCGGATCCAAAAATTACAAATTTTAGTCAAAATCAGAATTCATATCTGATTTTCAGTAAATTGTATTGCAACATTATAAAGATAAAATAATCGAACAATCGTAATTTTAAAGGATATTGTTGCTCTTTAAATAGTAATGGTGAACTTAAACAAGCTAATTTATAATTATTAAATTTATGTCTGAAACAGAATAATATGTAAAAATCATGAAAAGAACACACCTAATTTCCTGTTTAATCCTACTCATTTTATTAATCATATCCTGCACCAGTCCGAGACCCTCAAAGATTAAGGTGGCATGCATCGGAAACAGCATTACCTATGGTTATGGTTTAGCGAATTCGGATTCTCAGAGTTATCCGGTGCAATTACAAAATTTATTGGGGAACGAATGGGAAGTGACGAATTATGGAGTTAGTGCAAGAACCATGCTCAAAAAGGGAAATTTGCCCTATTGGAATGAAAAGGAATATTCAGAGGCGCTTAAATCCAATCCCGATGAAGTAATTATAATGCTAGGTACAAATGATGCAAAGCTGAGTCTCAACTGGAATCTTTATAAGGATGAATTTGAGGAAAATTATAAAGAGATGATTCAGTCCTTTAGAAAACTTGAATCAAATCCGGAGATTTGGATATGCCTGATCATTCCGGCTTATCATGAGATTTGGGATATTTCCGATTCCACCATCCGAAATGAAGTGAATCCAAAAATTCTGGAGACCGCAATTGATGAAGGTATTGGCTTAATCGATTTATATACCACTATGAGCAACGACAGCTCGTTATATCTTTCAGATGGCATCCATCCCAATGCCATAGGTGCAGCTAAAATTGCGAGATATATTTATGAAATAATTTCAACACCCAAACCTGTCATACAACAAAAAGCAGATTCTCTTATTGCACCTGAAGCATATACTTATCAGTGGTACAGAGATAATATACCTCTTTTGGATTCACTGGGAAGAAACCAGGAAAAAATTAAATATTCTCAACCCGGGACTTATAAAGTATCCTTGAAAATGAGTGATAGGGATGAGACACACATGGTTTCCGAGAATGTTGAAATTAGCACCAATTCGAATCAATAATATATATTTTTGATATGTAATTCTTACATATCCGGATTTTTATTATATTGTACACAAGATCACATAATTAGTCTTAAAATCAATGGAAGCAATGAATACCAAATCCTACCTAATCACTCATAAAGAAAACCTCATTTTCCTTCTTCTTTTTGCATTTGCTGTTTTTCTTTATCTGTTCAATCTCAATTTCAGCGATATATGGATTGATGAGTCCTTTACCAAAGCATTGGTGAGGCATTCCTTCAGAGATATGATGGGACTGATAAAAAATGATTTCCATCCCCCACTCTATTTTTATGGATTAAAGCTTTTTGTCACCATCTTTGGTTTGAACAATTATACCATCAGGTTATTCTCGGTTATTGCAGTACTTAGTACGTTGCTTCTGGGATATTTTGCAGGTCAACGGGTTTTCGGCAAAACCGGCGCTCTTTATTTTTGTTTTCTTCTGGTTACGTTACCCATGCTGACTTCTTATTCTCATGATGCACGAATGTACACCTGGGCTGCATTTTCAACTACCGGGATTTTTATATATGCCATTTTATTTATCCAAACATCGAAAAAGAGTGATCTGATATTTTTGGAATTGTTTAGCCTTCTGGCAGCTTATACCCATTATTATGGGCTGTTTGCTGCTTTCTGGGCAAATCTGTTTGTATTTGTTTATCTGATTCTCAAAAAAAACAAGGTCTGGGTATCTCATTTAATTGGCTTAATCATTACTGCAATCCTTTACCTGCCATGGCTCTCTGTTTTACTCAAACATACCCAAAAAGCACAGGTGCATTTCTGGGTTCCAAAGGTAAGCTGGCAAACCATTGCAGGCTGTTTTACGCAGCCGTTTGCGCAAAAATTATTTATGGCAAACATTTCCTATATTCTAATGGCGATAATATATATCCTGACCCTGATTGTAATCTACAGGATATTTTTCAAGGCCAGGGAAAACAAAGAATTAAAGTTGATATTGTTAGTATCGCTGGTTATTTTTTATATGACCATCATTACCACGACCATCATTTCTTTTTTCTTACAACCTATTCTTTATTCAAGATACATCATGACCATTGTCACCATGTTAATGGTCCCTCCTACTCTCTTTTTTATAATAGTACACAATAAATGGATTAAATCCATCCTGATGATAATCCTGTTTAGTTGCAGCGTTTACATTGCATATGGTTCCTCGTATTTCTCCTATGGACCTTATAAACAATCTATAGATTTTCTGATGCAAACACATCCTGAAGTAAAAAAGGCCGTACATGTAATTGAAGTAACTGCCGGTCCCCTGGCAGAATATAGCAGGGGAACCGACATACAAAATTACTGGTATAATCCCGAGGGAACTATTGTATATACTAATATGGCCGCATATGACAATTTAATCGATGTTAAAAAGCTGGATGATTTTCTTACCAAAGATGAAGTATATTGTATTAATGTCTTTGGCCAGCTCCCATTCAACCAGGAGAATTTTGAAGCTATGTTAGCTCAGTCAACCATAATGCAGGTTGATACCGTAACTGATAACAAAGTTAAATACGGCTGGCAATTTTTGCTTTATATTTTAAAATACAACAAATAATTTATAGCTATCCAGGAAATTACTCTTTGAATAACTTTTGTGCTGAATTGGTTAAAAACAGTTTGCAGTTCATCCAGGTATGACTTCCATCCGTATAAAAGGTCCTGTTCTTAATATTCCGTGCATTAAGGGCGTCAACCAAGTCTATTGCGGACTGATACAAGTGATCGTCTTTTCCGCAACTTACAGACAGAAGTTTTAGCTGATTCAACGAATCCGGTTTCGCATACAACTTTTCGAAATTATTGTCCAGTTCATCCTTCCAGATTGCCGGAGCATACGCGCAAACCCAGCTGAATTTATCCGGATTTGCCAGTCCGATTGCCAGGGTTTGTCTTCCTCCAAGAGAAAATCCTGCAATGGCACGATGTTCTTTATCTGAAAGTACACGATAATTCCATTCTATATAGGGAATGATATCTTTCAGAATTTCCTGGGTAAGGATATCTGTCCTAAGCAATACAGTCCTGTCTACAATGGTATTGGGTTTTAAATCCGGATAGACATTTGCATAGGGCATGACCACAATCATTGGAACAGCTTTCCCCTGAGCAATGAGGTTATCCAGAATCAGATTTACATGGCCCACCTTGAACCAGGTCTCTTCGGTATCGGTCATTCCATGAATCAGGTAAAGGACAGGATATTTCTGCATACTGTTTAGTTCATATCCCGGTGGGGTGTATATAACCAGTTGCCTGATCGTATTCAGGGTTTTGGATTTGTAATAACGGTATGAGACTGTGCCATGAGGTACATCCTGTAATTCATGAATCAACGGTTTATCACCCGGAATATCCACCAGACTGCTTTTAAAATGTTCATTAGGGAAATAGAGCCTGTTGCCGGGATCCATAATCTGAATCCCATCAACAAAAAAGCTGTACGGATAAATATCCGGTTTCACAGGTCCCAATGTGACAGACCAGATGCCGGAATCATTTTTTACCATTGGTTGCCGTTCCTTCTCAAATTGAACATCTACCATCACCTCCCGGACATCAGGATTCCAGTACCGAAAAGTTACCGTTTTATCAGGATGTACTTCTGGAGATACAATTGGATGCCAACGAGGTTGGGCAGTTGTCTTTTGCTCAAATAATCCTGTTACCAGGAGAATTAAAAGAAAGTTTGATATTGATTTTTTCATTGTATTTTAATTTAAGTTTTGTGCATAATTGATATGACCGGAGCTTGAAGACCGAAGCCTGGAAACCAGTACCAGAAGTTCGAATATCGTAAACAAATTCACGAAAACACTTCCCCATCAATATCTTCCAACTTCCAGCTTCTGTCTTCCAACTTCCAGCTTCTGTCTTCCAACTTCCAGCTTCTGTCTTCCAACTTCCAGCTTCTGTCTTCCAACTTCCAGCTTCTGTCTTCCAACTACTTTTCATTTTACTTTCTTCTTGAATGCGGTAAGCATATTCATTAAGTTAAAAGCATATTCATAATGCATATTGAATTCATCTTCAGTTATATATTTTCGTCTGCTGGCTTTGTGTAAACAAGTGACTACTTCTGCAAGAGAACGAATTGAATACCCCAGAAATTTCTTGAATTCAGGATTAGTTTGTCCGATTGAACCTTCAGAAATGTTTAAGGCAACTGAATCCACAGCCCTCATAATATGAGAAATAAGATTATAAAGCTCCTTCTTTGGAAATTTTAATGAGAGTTTATTAATACTTTCTCCTAATTCCATTGCTTTTTGCCAAATAATAAGTTTCTCAAATTTAAATTTGTTCATATTAAATAATTTTGTAATAGTTAATATTTCAATATCATCTGTCTTTAGACTTCCAACTTCTGTCTTCCAACTTCCAACTTCCGTCTCCTAGCTGCCAACTCCATACTCCTTCAACGTTCGCTCAAAAAACGCATCCATCGCCGGTCGGGTGGTATCCAGGTTAAATTCATAGGCCACCCCGTGGTTTCCACCATCCACCCGCAAATAGGTCAAATCTTTTACCCCAACCTGTTTCAGCTTTGCAACAAAATCATCGATCGTTTCAACAGGCACGATTTCATCCTGAGCCCCGTGAATAATAAGCAAAGGTGGAAGATCCGCCTTAATATTGCCGATAGGCCAGTAACTGCTGTCGGTGGATGCCCAGGGAACGATTTGTGTCGGCGTGGAAGCAGCCACAACCGATGTGATGCTACTGCTATGATTATTCCAACCCCCGTCACCTTCAAGCTCCATTTTAAAAGGAGTCATTGCCAGCATAAGTGCAAGATGTGCCCCTGCAGAATGACCAAAAACTCCAATTCTTGTTGTATCAATATTATATTCTGAAGCATGTGCCTTTAACCATCGTACGGCACATTTCACATCCTGAATGCAGGCAGGAAAAGGCGCTTCCTGAATAAGCCTGTATTCAACTGATAACGTTACATATCCCTGCAGGGCATAGTCGAGCAAAAGCGCTCTGTAAACAGGTACATTTTTAGCGCCGGCGCGCCAACCACCTCCGTGAATGATTACTATTGCAGGTAATAATTTAGCACTATCATTTTCAGGAAGCGCCATATCAAGCTTCCATGAATTACTTTGTCCCGATCTGTAAGAAATATTGTCAATGACCCGAATTAATTTTCCCTGTTTCTGAATTGTTTCATTCTTCCGGGAGACTGAGGTACAAGACCCACTGACCAATATTGAAAATAAATATACCATTCCGGCTAAGGATAAGGACCTGATTGTATTTTTCATATTCATCGTTTTAAGTTTATTCATTAACTTTTCTTATCATAAATTTTGCCCTGGTACCAATACCTGTATTCTGCATTATAAAAGCAATATGACCCTTACCTTTCCAACCTGCAGGTGCATTTTCTTTTAAGCGAAGGTTGAATTCGCTAAAATCTTTTACTTTTAAATCCATTTCTGCTTCTTTTAAGGTTCCCCAAGGAAATGCGGCATCCCGCTTTACGTCGTAAAGATCCAATCCCATCAAAGGACCATGAAACAAAATCGATTTTGTATATAAACCATTTACCTTATAATCGACTCTCAAACCCAATAGACTGTTATTATCAATTTTTTGAAGTTTGCCTTCTGTATTAACCTTCACTTTAAGGATATCCGGAAAGTTATCAGCTACAACACCCACTTCCTGGTCAGCTTTTTCATCCTTGCCCATACCCAATCTGGCAATCCACGTTTTCCGGTCAAAATCAGCATATGAAGAGGTACCCCTTTCGGGATAATAATGATTGACTTTTAACACCCGGGCAACACTTGCCGGAGTCAATTCCGATATACCCGATTTATCATCCGCTTCGATATAAATGGTTCCGGATTCAGGGATGATGTGATCTAACCAGGCCCAGTTCTTTAAATCCATATCTGTAAAAGTTTCAACGGGTATCAGATTCTCCTCACCTCCGTCACCCCAACTTGCATGCAGGGTATCAACTCGGTAAATCCTTACATCGCCCCGTGCAAAGGGTATATTATCCAAATGAACATCAATCCTTCTGCGATAGGGATCACGGTTCCAGATGACTACCCCGAAAGTATGATCGTCGGCAGAAGCCATCGCTTCCAGGGGACCTATCATGGTGACCTTTTTCCGGTCAACCGGCATGTTGCCATATATTTTCCAGGCATTGAATACCGCCTTCCGATGTCCGTCATTACTTATCAACCCCATACATGTGGCATTGGCTCTCGCCGGATCCATATACCATGCCCAGCTGACAGAAGTAAGTTCCGGTCTGGTAAGGAAAATACTAAAATCGTGTAGCAACTGACTGGCTCCTTCGTATGTACTTCTGACGTCATCGTCCCGGCACCAGGGTTCTATCAAATCAGCAGAGTGCCATTCGTCCATCACCATCGCTGTAGTTTTAAAATGAGGAAATCTGTCCAGGCTTTTTTCCACCTTATCTATTGAATTCAATCCTAACTCGGCACTGCCATAATGATGAAAGGTAAACTCATCCAACGGCAGGTTTTCGCCAGCCACAAATTCAGGGAATGACTGGCACCAAACCAGCTCCGGCGCTGAAGCCGGTCCGGCGATGGTAGCATCCGGATTAACAGATAAGATTCCATCTACGGAAGCCTTGTATAACTTCTGAAATTCTTCTTCGGTGCCTGAATAAAATACATACAAGCCGTCTGCTTCATTCCAGACCTCATCCACCCCGAATGGAATACCCATATCATAGTAATGCTTTGCTACAGTTGTAACGATTTGTTTCCATTTCCCGATTGAATTCGGAGCGCGTGAATCGCGATATTTGGCAATGGAAGTATCTTGTAAGGGAAACGGGCAATAACAATACGCTCCATGCAACAATACATTTTGTTTTTTCAATTCGGTAACTATATGATCCAAGGGTTCGTAATCGTAAATCAGATTATCGGGAGTACCGTCTATCATCCGGTTCAGACCAAAACCCGAATATCTTCTCCCCCATCCCAACTCAATCCTGTAAGTTTCAATATTCAATTCCCTGATTTTATCTATATTTTCATTGAACTGTTCCATGGTGGGACCTACCGGATCATATACATTGAACTTAGTTTTCACCAGTGGATTATCTACTCCAACCGCAAAATCAACATACACCTCATTTAAAATTAATCTTGGGAGTTGTGCCTGCGAATGAATGGTTATAAACCAGCAACCTGCTATCAAAATTATTCTTCGTACCATGTTGATTATTTTATTGCTTAATCTCAAACTTATATAACGAAATACTTATTGGAGGTATCTGCAGTTCGCCGGGAACCTTTTTTAGTGTGGATTCCCTGATTTTAATAACAGAATCATCTTCCGGGGTATTCTCGGATTTTATGGTTGGGGAAATAATCTGATAAACCATCGGATTGGTTTTAAGCCGGACACCCTCAATGGTCAGTTTCATCGGCTGTATGTTCTCCGTTGGATTGACAACTGCAATTGTAACGTATTTTTTATCACTCGTCAGCGCTGCAACAACATCCAGCGGCCACGTTTCACTACCCGATGAAATTTCAGGCTTATCCACTCCAATGGTTCCAGAAACAGGATGTTGCGGAGAGTTTCCCGATACTATTAACGGAAGTGTTCCGAACTCCTGACGATAAAGCTTGAAAAGAAGTCCTACGGAACTATAACATGCATCATTTGCATTAAATTCCAGACACCCTGTAACAGCAGTATAACCTCCCATGGTAATGATATCGGAATGACGGAACATTTCATGCAATCCCTCGGCAGCATAAAGCGCTTTCAAAAATCCGGTTCTCCACCCTCCTCCGGTCCATTCATCGATAGCATAGGTAATGTTTTTGTCTTTCAATGCGGGCATCCGTTTCAAATATTCATTCCAGGCTTCTGCAGCAGCCTCTACCCTGTTTGGTAATCTCCGTATCTGATCAGTCATAGGATCATATGAAGGAATAAATTTCTGGGAATCGATATTAAAGTAGTGATCAGAATAAGGATACATATGCTCCGAAACGAAATCAATATTATTCAACGAATGTTCCAGCAGATTGCCTGTCCAGTCCTCAGGAGAACCATATTGATATGGTAATTTTGAAGGAAGAGGCTTTCTATGATGTCTGGCCGTAGTACTTGTTTCAAAAGGTGTGGCTCCCGAAGCAATAAGTTTGATAGTTGGATCTACTTTTCGCATAGACGCGGCAAACATATTGTGTTTAATAACATATTGATCTATTGACATATGCCCCAGTTGCCACTGGCCATACATTTCATTACCTATACCCCACCACTCAACGTTATAAGGCTCCGGGTGACCATTTTGATTACGCAATTTACCCATAGCGGTATTATTATCTCCATTGACATATTCTACCCATTGCGCTGCTGAAAAATCATCTCCAAAACCTGCATTCACACAGATATACGGATCAATATCCAGCAATTTGCAGAGATTCATGTATTCATCCGTTCCCACATCGTTGGTTTCAATGGTATTCCAGGCATAATCATAACGGGTTGGGCGTTTGTCCCTGTCTCCGATTCCATCACGCCAGTCATAGCCGGAAACCATATTTCCACCGGGCCAGCGATAGATACCTGAATTTAGTTCCCTGAGCAGGTGAATCAAATCGGTACGCCATCCATCTATATTATCCGCGGGCATCAATGAAACGGCGCCTATTTCGAACATTCCCTTTCCAGTTCCTGTGATTTCCATACGACAACTATCGGTACCCAGCCCAGGTGTAAACGAAAAAGCATATTTTTTATAATCTTTCGAAAGGTTACTTAGTTGTGTATATTGATTATCTCCTGGCTCTGGTCCCCAAACCAACCCGACTTTCACGTTCACTCCCGCATCCCCGGCAAGAATAATATAGCCTGAATAACTCCTGCCCTGTTTCACCGAAAGACCCGACTGTTGTATTCCCAGGGTTTTGTCTCCGTTAAGCTGAATTTTTGGGGAATGTTCTCCTGACCAGGGATTTTTAGTGTCCATGATTACAAAATCCACACCCCCTGTCGGTCTCCATCTCTTATGAAACCAGCGGCGATCGACCGGGTTTAATTGTTTGATCGTATCAACAGGATAAAAGAATTTCCTGTCGCTTAACATCTCCGCCCATAATCCCTGATCAAAAATGTTAAATAATAGTTCGGTAAACATACCGTAAACATAGGGGTGTATGGGTGAACCGGTTTTTGACACATCGATGGTTGCTGAAATTTCTTCCTTCATCAGAACTTCAGGTTTGCTGACTGCATTTTCCTGCGCTGTAGTATGTATGGTACCTGAGAAAAATATCATAGCAATTACCAGACATAAGAATAGCCTTGTTTTAATAATCTTTCTCATAATTAAGGTATTTAGCTAGTAATGAGTATTTAAAGGGCAAAAAATTCTAACCAACTAAGTTATGAATTATTTATATGATTTTGAATACCTGGAAGACCTTGAAATCAAATTGAAATTATTTCTCATTTTTTTGGGGATGATAATATTTACGGATGTCATAAATCCATATCAGAATTTTTGCATATAAGAATTGAAATTATAATTAAAAAACTATTTGCCTTTGTTTAAAAACTGCTAAAATGAGCAAATACCATTTTCCAATTGAAATACATTATTTTCTTTCCAAATGTCAGGTTTTTGTTCTAAATTTAATAGATATAGCTAAATCATTGGATTAATTGTGGTTTACAGAATTCTAATTATTCCCCGATAAAATATCTTAATGAACAAGATACAGAGACAAATTAAAACAATTCAAATTTCCATTTTCAACATACTTTTTTTTGTTTTGTTTTTGAATAATTTACTTTATGCTCAAAACAAACAATTAAGAGTTCAATACTATACAACTGAAAACGGGCTTTCTCAGAATTTTATTGAGTGTATATTTCAGGACAGTCGTGGATTTATGTGGTTCGGAACCTGGGATGGACTAAATCGTTCCGATGGGTATAAATTCGTAATTTATAAACCAGATAAAAATAAGAACAGTATCAGTAATAATTTTATTCAATGTATTTCAGAAGATAAAGAAGGTAACCTCTGGATTGGAACACGTGACGGTCTGAACAAATATATCTTCAACGAAGAGAAGTTTATTGTTTTCAGACAAGATAGTTCAGATAAAAAAAGCATAGTGGATAATTGGATCAACACAATTTGTTTTGATACTGATGGAAATCTATGGATCGGAACACATTTCGGCGGACTTGACAAAATCGATGCAAAAGTTATTGGATCTTCTCATCCGGTATTTAATCATTATTTTTCCGATAAAAATAATTCTAAAACGATATCAGACAATAATGTACAGGCAATATTTGAGGATCACCAAAAAAACCTTTGGATTGGCACTATCAATGGACTGAATAAACTCGATAGAAAAACCAATTCCATTATTAGATTTAATCCTTCATTGCTTACAAATCCGCAGATTTACAGCCTCCATGAGGATCAATTCCAATTATTATGGATTGGTACTGTCTTCGGACTTAATTCCTATGATTATAAGACTGGAACTTTTATAAAGCATTACCCACATCCTGAATTGCAGGATAGTTTAACCAACGGAACTATATTCAGTATTATTGAAGATGAGAATAAAAATCTTCTTATTGGAACTTTTGCCAGTTTAAATCAATATAACAGAGAAAAAAACAGTTTCAGTAGTTTTGCTGTCAAACCTAACGATAACTATAGCCTGAACAATGGATTTATAAATTCATTATATTCTGATAAAACCGGCATTGTTTGGGTAGGTACCGAAAAGGGTGGTATAAATAAATATAATGTATTTCAAAAACAATTTTTGACAATTTCACAGGATATCCAGAATCCGAATAGTTTAAATAACAATATTGTTAATTCGATATGCGAAGATGATAAAGCCTTATGGATAGGCACTGCCGGAGGGGGCTTAAATAAATATGATAAAAAAAGCAAAGATTTTAGTTATCTGTTGCAGGAAACTCGTAATTCAATTCCAGATATAAAGTTTGTATCAGCATTACACCTTGATAACAATAAAAGGCTTTGGGCCGGAACCTGGGGCGGAGGACTCAGATTATTGTTATCCGAAAAGAACGGAGGAATATTTAAAGCCTATCAACACTCCGACAATTCAAATTCAATCATATCTGATCAAATATCCGGAATTTTTGAGAATCGGCATGATTTTTTATGGATTACAACATGGCTGGGATTAGATCTTTTTGATCCGAAAGCAGAAAAATTTTATCATGTAAAAGGAACATCCTCAAACAGCCCAAAAATTGGTTCTATAGGATGTTTGATGGAAGACAGGAATAACAATCTCTGGATTGGAGGAATTGATGGTCTTTATAGGATTAATCTCAAAAATTACAACACGTTGGATATGCTCAGTAATCCTGATACTATTTTTTTCTACCAGTATAATCCAAAATGTAGTAACGGTTTAAATGGCAATTATATCATTGCAATGATTGAAGACAATGATGGTAATTTATGGTTTTCTTCTCTGGGCAACGGATTAAATAAATTGGAGAAATTAAGTCCTGATGGAACTGTAGCCGAATTTAGTCATTTTACACAAAATGATGGCCTTTCAAACAATGTCGTTTACGGGATGCTGGAAGATAAAAAAGGAAATCTCTGGCTTAGTACGGATAAGGGATTATCAAAATTTAATTATAAAAATAAAACATTTAGAAATTATTATCAGGAAGATGGTTTACAAGGTAATCAGTTTTATTGGTCATCGTGTTTTCAAAACGATAAGGGCAGGATGTATTTTGGAGGAGTGAACGGTCTCACTTATTTTTATCCTGATAGCATCATCGATAATCCCTACACTCCCCGACCGGTAATTACTGACTTTAAAATTTTTAATAAAACTGTGCCCGTTGATCCCTCGGGTAAGGGTGTATTATCAAAAACCATTACGGAGACAAATGAAATAAGACTGCATTTCAAGCAAAATGTACTTTCATTTGAATTTGCTGCCATAAATTATGCATCCCCCGAGAAAAACCTTTATGCTTATAAAATGGAAGGTTTTGACAACGACTGGACCTATACCGATGCTTCCCGAAGATACGTTACATATACCAATCTGAATCCCGGTAAATATATATTCCAGCTTAAAGCTTCAAACAATGATGGTATATGGAACAAAGAAGTCGCTTCCGTTAGAATAATTATTCTGCCTTCCTGGTGGGGTACATGGTGGTTCAAGTTAATTTGCGGAGTTTGTATTTTAGTATTTTTGTGCTTCCTGTTATATAGAATTATCAGAAAAATAAAGCGTCTGGCGAACCAAACAATTCTCAATGAACGGAACCAGTTAAAAACTTTAATCAATAATCTGCCTGACTATGTATTTATAAAAGATAATAAATCCCGTTTTGTAGCTATAAACGATAGTACTATTAGGTATATGGGTGGAAAGAATGAAAAAGAATTTATAAATAAATCTGACTTTAATTTTTATACAAAAGAAATAGCTTCTAAGTACTTTAGCCAGGAACAGGAAATAATTAAAACCGGTGTTCCATTAATAAATGAGGAAAGTAATAGACACACGAATGGAACTGAAAAGTTTTACTCAACCACTAAATGCCCGATTATAAACCATAAAGGGGAAATCATTGGATTGATTGGTGTAGTACGGGATATCACCACACAAAAAATGACGCAGCTTGAGATTGAAAAAAATAATGAAGAAGTTAAAAAATATAATAATATTTTAAGTGAGACAAATGTTTTACTGGAAGAGCGTCAGCAGCAAATTGAAGAGCAGGCAGAAGAATTGCGTTCACACAGCGAAAACCTTAAAAGTACAAATGATTTATTGCTGGAAAAACAAAATACAATTCTTTTTCAGTCTGAACAGTTAAAAGAAACCAATCAAAAATTGTCTATATTAAATGCTACCAAAGACAAGTTTTTCGCAATTATTGCTCATGATTTGAGAAATCCGTTTAATGTAGTTTCAGGATTTTCTGATATACTCCTCAGAAATTTTGAAAAACTTACTCCGGAAAAAATTCGGAAATTCCATGAAATGATATATATGGCATCAAACAGTGGAAATAATTTATTGGAAAACTTATTGCAATGGTCAAGAACCCAAACAGGTCATATTTCTTATGTACCATCTAAATTTAATCTGTTTATGCTCGTGGCAGAAACCATAAAGTTAATGAAAGGTGATGCTGAACGTAAGAATATATATATTCAACAATTAATTGATCCGGATATAAATGTATTTGTTGATGAAAACATGATTAAAACCATACTCAGGAACCTCATCTCAAATGCCATAAAGTTTACCAACGAAAAAGGTACCATTAAATTTATGTCTCGAATTGTTAATGAGCAGGCAGAAGTAATTGTTTCAGATAATGGTGTCGGGATTCCTGAAGAAGATATAAAAAGATTGTTTCGTATTGATATTACCCATTCAACAAGAGGTACAGCAAATGAATCCGGTACCGGTTTGGGACTTTTACTTTGTAAAGAATTTGTTCAAAAACATGGAGGCCGGATATGGGTAGAAAGCCAGGTTGAAAAGGGAAGCGAATTTAAGTTTACCATTCCGGTTGCTTAGTTGTTGGTAATGAAATAAAACAGAAGGACATGAGCGTATTATCTGAGCCTGAAGTTCTCAGCTTAGAGTCTTATAAAATTCAGTATGTTGCATTTATTTTAGATCATAAATTTCATACAACATCAAATTACATAACTTTTTCAGTACAGTTGCCAGGTCTGTCCCACGCCCTGACGATAATATTCAATCCTTCAGCTGAAGGATAAACCCTTTGAACAACATACTGCCATTTATTTTCCCTTATCTCTTGGGCATTTCCAATTTCATGCTGTCTACCATCGTTTCTTAATATTTCAACTTCAACTTTTACCACCATAAAATCATCTTTAGCTTCAATTGAAATTTGGTCTGCTTTACCCTGTTGTGCAATTGAAACAACCACATTCCCGATTTCCGGTGGATGATAAAAGTCGGCGATTGCCAGGTTGTGTGGTTTTTGCATTCCTGTTGTCTTTGCCTTATAAAGCGCCTTAGCGGTAGGATCAGCCATCTGGCTTTTTGCATAAGCCATGGCCTCTTTAAACTTTTTATTTTCTGTTTTTTGTTTGGCAGATAATTTTACGTTACTCATATCCGGATAAGCAGAAACTACTGTAACATTCCCGTAAGTTTTAAACACAATGCTCTTACCTATCCTTCCGCTCAATCCTTTTATCAATGCATTTTGTTTAACTCTTGCCATAATACTCCTTTGTTAAGGTTCCTGGTACTCTCTGTTTAAAAAAGGTTCATCCTCCGTTCAACTGACGTAAATATAATGCATTTCCTATTAACTTCCAATAGGTTATCTGCAAATGAACTGTGCTTCTGAATTTTGATAATCAGGAAAAAATTATTGAATATAAATATTTCTTACAATTCTAACCGGTTATCATTAAGTTAATGTTAGAGGTAAATCAACCAATTATATTTTTTCAAATACCAACCTGTAATGATCCATAATTTCCTTTTCAAAACATATCCTGTTGGGACTTACTCTAAAAATTGCCACCTGATGTCTGAATTCTTTATCTGACAAATATTTAGGTACTAGTGACAAATAAAGCAAATACTTTTTCAAATTGAATTTTCTAAACTTCTTTCTCCATTGTCCAATAGTTTCGATGTAATCTAATCTTCCGCTGCTTTGTGATATTAATTTAAAATAAGGTCCTGCATTTTTAATTATCATTTCAGGACCATATGGGAGCCATGATCCGGGAAATTCTTTGGCCATCAGTGCACAAACATGAGGCGCAGTGCCCTTTACTGCATTGATATTGAAATCTTCGTATGCAATCATATTTTTGCTAAAGGTCATTGTTTGTATATATAATCTTCCTCCAACAGGCAACAGGTTGTTAAGCGTTTGAAAAAAATTGCTGTAAACTTTTTCCTGCCTACCCTCCTTCCATTCTTCAACAGAACAGAAATGCTCCAATCCGCCAATGCATACAATAGCATCGAATAATCCAAAATCTTCCGGTTTTATATACCGGCAGTCTTTCACCAACACATTCAATCCGTTTTTCTGACATGCTTCTGCCTGTCCCTGCGATAAGGTCAGTCCAATACTTTTTGCACCTCTTTCTTGGGTAACATACTTTAAAAAAGGGCCCCATCCACAGGCCATATCAAGTACTTTACTTCCTTTGTGGATATTAAGGCTGTTCGCTATGAATTCGTGTTTGGCTCTTTGAGCCTCCTCCAGCGACATGGAAAAATCACCGTCATATTTGGCTCCGCTATAGTCGCCTGTTTCACCTATGCTTAAACGGAATATTTTATCTATCGTGGTATAGGTAAAATCCAAATCTTTTTTGTCTGCCATAATTCAGTTTCTTATGCATAACTATAATACCCTTTGTTTTGTTCATTTGATAAAGTTTCATTTAACGAGTATTATCGTTTGAGACCATAATTTCCTGTCCCCACAAACTATTTATTTAGCATCAATAGTGAATGATTAATTTTTCAAATAGCTTAAAATACCCGACAAAAGTAACAGTGAAGATTGGTGCTATTTCTCAATCTGTATTTATGTATCAAGACTACTATTCTGTCTTAGGTTCCTCTATTAGCAATCAATCCTTCAGGCAACGAATGGACATACCATTATTTTTACTCCCTTGGCCATAGCCAACATTGTTGTCGCCTGCCCCGCTTAAATATTGATAATAAGCATCGAGATCATAATAATCGGGGCAATCAGTTGAACTCCACCAGAAACCAGAGGAGCCAACATCAATAAATCCGCCATCGAAATAACGCATACCGCCGGGAAGGCCTGTGAAACCACTTTCGTTGGTTCCATCGTTGATATAAGACCAATGCGTTGTACCGGTTTCTTTCATCATGCCGCCAATTACCTGGTAACCTCCAAGGTATTCAAAAAGTGTTTCCCATTCCGCATCGTTGGGAACATGCCAGCCGGCCGGACTTATATTACGCGGGTCAATAACCACGTGCCAATTATAGAGTTTCCCATATACAGCGCCTTTGTCGGCTGAATTACCATAATTACAGTAAGCTCCGGTTAAAAGATTATTCCATTGCGTATTATCGGCAATATTGGGTATAGAGTCGCCATTACTGTATTGGATCACTTTCAGATTTTCGGCCATCCATATTTGTGTACCAATAGTAATGGTTTTATAAACATTTCCACCAACGTCAGTGACTGTTCCATAAGTTAATTTGGAATTAAATGTTATCCCACTACTCGTTGCCGGATTATTATCATCATCTTTACTGCAACTATTAATTATTAATACAAATCCCATTACCATTAAAGGGTAAAGCCAAATTTTGTTTTTCGTTTTCATTTTGATATTATTTTTTTATGTCACATTTTCGATCGCTAAAATACTTTTTAGTACGTACAGGTATTTAGTCTTCTACTTTGAATGCTAACGGGCTCTATGTGTCTCTTGTATATGCTGCCAGATCTTAGGCATGGCGTGGTACTTGCTGTTCAGATACAAAACCCGGATAATATACGTATGTGGTGGGCCAAAGTTGGTAATTTACAGATAATTTTTTTAGATTATCGTCACTTAAAAATAACGGAACAATCCGCTCATTTTTCCATTCAATTTTTCTGACCTAAAACTTAATAGAAGAGAAAAATCGTAAATAGAATAAAAAGCTAAAAGCAAGCAATAGCATTGCAAAAATCGCCATTTTCCAGAAAAGTTTAAAATTCAGAAATGACTTATCAGCAACCTTTACATAAGACCATGAGGTTATGGGCAGGTTAAAACTAAATTTATATTGAATTGAAATTAAATCTGTTTGGCTTTTTTTAATAAAATAGCGTGACTCCTTTTAATATTCAAAGATTTAATTTTTTCAAAACCTGTATTTACCGCAATTCCCAATGATTTCTCAAATTCTTCCGAAGTTACATGACCTTTTGGTTCTGCAATAAGTAACTGACCGCCCGGTTTCATCATCTTATACATCTTTGTAAACAATTTATTCCTGTCAGGCACTTCATGCACAACCATAAACAATAGGGCAAAGTCAGCAATTCCTTTAATTTCAGGATCTGTCGCACCTTCTTTTTTGATCAAGACAGGGGTTACACGATTTTCCACATTTGCCTTTTTTGATCGCTGTTCCAGTTTTTTCAACATCTTTTCCTGAATATCAAAGCAATAAACTTTACCGGAATTTCCAACCATTTTAGCCATTGGTATGCTGAAATAACCCATTGCACAGCCATAATCAATAACTGTCATACCGGATTGAACATAGTTTCCCAGTATCTTTTCAGGGTTTTGTGCATATTTTCTTAAAGGATTTATCAGAAAGTATCCTACCCAATAGGGACATACATGTGTTTCCATTTTTCTAATTTTATGTTAATGGAAATAAATATATATGATGTAAAGGCTCTTACAAAGAACTTTTCGGCAAGCCTGGCGATTTTACCGATGAATTAACTTTTCTTTGGGTTAATTTACTTATACAATACATATGTCCAAATAATATTTTTTATATGATGTTTTAATCTACCCTATTTATGGTATATAAAATGCCATAAACCGGGTATTTCATGTTATATGAATGAGTTGCAACTTTGTTAAATCATATTAAAACAATATTATTATGTCAGGAATTGCAAAACACCTTACAGATTTAATTGGTAAAACTCCGTTGCTGGAGTTGAGCAATTATAATAGCGAGAATCAAACATTAGGTACAATCGTCGCAAAACTGGAATATTTTAATCCGGGTGGCAGTGTCAAAGATCGTATTGGATATTCGATGATTGTTGATGCTGAAAAACGCGGAGTGCTTAAAAAAAACACGGTAATCATTGAACCCACAAGCGGAAATACCGGAATAGCGCTGGCATATATTGCTGCCTCGCGAGGATATAGACTTATACTTACTATGCCCGATACTATGAGTATTGAAAGACGTAATCTGTTAAAGGCGCTTGGAGCCGAACTTGTTCTTACCCCAGGTAGCGAAGGGATGAGAGGAGCAATTAACAAAGCGGAAGAATTATCATATACCATTCCAAATTCGTTTATCCCGCAGCAGTTTAACAATCCGGCTAATCCGGAGATACACAGGCAAACAACCGCCGAAGAAATATGGAACGATACCGATGGCAAGATTGATATTTTTGTCAGCGGTGTGGGAACTGGTGGCACAATTACCGGTGTGGGAGAAGTTCTGAAAAAACGTAAACCGGGAGTAAAAATTGTTGCTGTCGAGCCTGCTGCATCACCTGTATTGTCAGGCGGACAGTCAGGGCCACATAAGATACAGGGAATCGGAGCAGGATTTATACCAGATATATTAAATACCTCTATCTATGATGAAATCATTCAGGTTTCTAATGAAGATGCCATTCACACCAGTCGTGAGCTGGCAAAATCTGAAGGTCTGCTGGTTGGAATATCTTCGGGTGCAGCAGCTTATGCAGCCCTCCAACTTTCGCTCAGGGCTGAAAATGCAGGAAAATTGATCGTTACCGTTTTACCCGATACGGGTGAAAGATACTTGTCGACTGTTCTGTATCAGGAACCGGAAGCAATAGAAGCAAACAGAAAGTAATAAAATTATAAAACCAAAAATCATGTCACAGGAAAACTTACATTTTGAAACATTACAGCTACACGCCGGTCAGGAAGTTGATCCGGCAACCAATTCAAGGGCTGTTCCTATTTATCAAACGACGTCCTATGTATTTGATAACTCCGAACACGCAGCCAATCTTTTTGGATTAAAAGAATTCGGAAATATATACACCCGGATTATGAATCCGACAACCGATGTATTTGAAAAAAGGATTGCAGCGCTGGAAGGAGGAGTGGCAGCACTGGCAACATCTTCGGGTCAGGCGGCACAATTTATTGCGCTTTCCAATATTCTTGAGCATGGAGACAATTTTGTATCCACAACATTCCTGTACGGAGGTACCTACAACCAGTTTAAGGTTCAATTAAAAAGACTTGGAATAAATGTAAAATTTGTTGCCGGTGATAAGCCCGATAACTTTGAAAAAGCTATTGATTCCAAAACAAAAGCTATATATCTCGAAACGATTGGTAATCCCGAATTTAACATACCCGATTTTGAAGCAATAGCAGCCATAGCAAAAAAACATGATATTCCGCTGATCGTTGACAATACTTTTGGCGCAGCAGGTTATCTGTTCAAACCATTGAAATACGGTGCCAATATTGTGGTTGAATCAGCCACCAAATGGATAGGAGGACATGGCACCAGTATAGGGGGAGTGATCGTAGATGGCGGTAACTACAACTGGGGAAATGGTAAATTTCCTCAGTTTACCGAGCCATCCGAAGGGTATCACGGATTAAAATTCTGGGAAGTATTTGGAGCCGACGGACCCTTTGGAAATATTGCCTTTATCATCAGAGCGAGAGTGGAAGGTCTTCGTGACTATGGTTCTGCATTAAGTCCGTTCAATGCGTTCCTGTTCCTTCAGGGATTGGAAACGCTCTCTCTTCGGGTACAAAGGCATGTTGAAAATGCATTGAATCTGGCACAATGGCTGGA
Source organism: uncultured Bacteroidales bacterium (assembly GCA_963781805.1). Classification (GTDB taxonomy): domain Bacteria; phylum Bacteroidota; class Bacteroidia; order Bacteroidales; family UBA10428; genus JAFGPL01. The sequence goes on along the minus strand of CAWAHF010000004.1, from coordinate 4,366 downwards.
AAACCATCCACAGGTGCACAAAGTTTATTATCCGGGATTATCTTCCAGCCCGTATCATCAGCTGGCAAATAAATATCTGAAAAAAGGCTATGGTGGCGTGCTGGCTTTCCACATAAAAGGAGGAAGAGAAGCGGCAGATTTATTCATAAATAATCTCAAACTGATAAGCCATCTGGCAAATGTAGGCGATGCAAAAACGCTGATTATTCATCCGGCATCTACCACACACGAACAGTTATCTGCCGAAGAACAAATCCTAACCGGTGTTGTTCCTGGTTTGATTAGAATTTCTGCGGGAATAGAGCATATTGATGACATAAAGGACGATCTTACAAATGCTTTCAACTCGGTGAAACACTTAACAGATAAAGCATCTGCAGAAGTGGAAAAAGTATTATTAAGAAAAGAAGTATTTAGCAATTAGATAAAGTTTAATAGATTATTAGCAAAGGGTTGTTTCAAAATTGATTCAACCCTTTTTTTGTATTCGAGGTCGATTGTGCCTAATTAAGTTGCTTAGAAAATTACATCTGTTAAGTTGCTTTTTTTACCCTGATTTTTTGCACTATTTTTGATTCCGTAACAATAAACTGAAAATTGATACAGTTTTCCACCAAGTCAAAAATGTGAATACAAATATAATTATAGCAGATTTGCAATATCTGACCCGGATGGCTCTGGAAAGGATTATAGCAGAGAAATTTTCGGTTAGCGGAACAATTGGTTCAAAGAACGAACTCATTGAATTTCTGGGGCATATTGAAGCAGAACTTTTAATTATTGATTACAATCTGTTTGGAATTGATTACATCCGGGAATTGGCTGAACTGAAAAAAAAGTTCCCGTCTTTGAGAATACTCATATGTGTTAATGATGTAAATTATGGGGAAATAAAGAATTTATCTGCCATCGGCATAAATAATATCATTCTGAAATCGGTTGATGAAGACGAATTAATGACTGCTTTGGATTTTACACTTAAAGGAAAGAACTATTATTCGCAGGATATATTGAGTCTTGCGCTGGTTAAAAACAATGAAGATCAGGGATTGGATGAAACTGCACATCTTACTTCCACCGAGATTGAAATTGTTCGATTAATTACTAAGGGAATGACAGCCAAAGAGATCGCGACTTTTAAAAATATTAGTTTCCATACGGTTATGACTCACCGGAAAAATATTTTCAGAAAGATCCGGGTCAACAATGTATCAGAACTTATGATTTATGCAATTAAAAAAGGATGGATTGACAATATCGAATATTACATTTAATCAATAGTTTTTTTAATTTCCCTGCAATCAGCCAATTTATCTGATCCGACCTGAGCTTCTGTTATCAAATCAGATTCGTACTCCAGTAAATTCTTTATCGTATGAGATTTCATATATTTTTTCATTTCCATATTGAACTGGTTCAGGAAACAGCGGGCCCCACAGGTATGAGAATTTGGACAGATACTTTCATCCATCAGGCATAAATTGATATTAATTTCCGGTTCGAATGCTCTGTAAACATCATAAATGGTAATTTTCGAGGGATCCCTTGTTAACCGGTAACCGTTATTTCTTCCGGAAACCCTGTAAATCAATCCGGCTGTTCGAAGGGCAGAAATAATATGGTCAAGAAATTTGACAGACATGTTCTGTTTGATGGCAATGTCTTTTTGTTTCAACCCATTTTCTCCGGCATTCACAGCCAGTTCAATCATGGTTTTTATTCCGCAATGTAGCTTAGAACTAATTCTCATCCTTAGTCTTCTTTAACTAGTTTCAAAGTTACTAAGGAAATGATGAAACATTTTAATAATTCCAAAAGAATATAATGGTTACTTTGTTGGAATTTTATTAGCACACCAATGACACAGATATTACTGATAATCACAGATCAGTGTTAATCTGTCTAATCCGTGTCATCTGTGTACCATTTGGATAGAATACAACTGGGCACAAATCCGGGACTAATCCTAGGCCTTTAAAGTGATTTTAAACTTCAAGAATCGTAGCTCAATCGATTGCCTTTTCCTGTTCCTCCACCGGATTTCCGACGTTTACCCACACCTTTCCCAAGTTTTTCTTTTAATTCTTCCGGGCTTGTTTTTTTACATCGGCCGAGTCCTCTGCCTGTTTTAGACCCTTTTCCTTCAGGTCCTGTTCCGTTCATTTTTGGCATAAGTCATATTTTTAAGTTACTTGTTATTATGCAGACTGCTTTTAATTTCCCGCAGTTTGCTTCTTATCAATTTCCTTTTCAGTACACTTAGTTTATCATTAAAAAGAATCCCCTTTATCAATATCAAATGCTTTTTTTCGCAATGTTGGTGAACCATATTTTATAATGGGTAAAATCATTTTTTTTCTAAAAATGATAACTTCTCACATAATACCTTTTTCCCTTGTGATTTACTCCTTTTATTAAACCCTGCACAACAAGGGTATCAACTACACTTTTATCAGTTTTATCTTGTTTCAGAAGTTCGGCAATCGTATCCTCCCTTAAGGGGTGAACGGCTGTGATATTTAATATATCATCAAAGGCATTGCCTGTAAAACCTGCACCAGTTCCCTCAAAACCAGTCAATAATTCTGTTCTGAGACCAGCATTTTGAAATATTTGCCATGCTTCTGTTAGCTTTTCTTCTGTAACCGGTTTTATTTCTTTTACGGCAGGTGGCCGGGTTGGAATTGACAGGTAAGCTTTCTGAGGTTTTAACTGTGCGATAAAAGAGGCATTTTGTTCCAACTGCCTGACTGAATCGTTATAATCTTCAACCAGCATGGTTTCGGTAAATAATTTACCCAGATAAACCGAAGCAAAAGACTGTAATCCTTCAAGAATTTTTTCAAGATTTATTCCTGCAGATGGACGATTTATTTTTTGCCATGCTTTCTCTTCAGTTGTATCAATTTTAACCGATACCCAGTCAGCTTCCATCAAATCATCCTCCACATGTTTAAAATGAATAAGTGATGAATTGGTAATAACCGCTATGGGAATGCCGAACTTCTTTAGAAGTTTAATTTCCCTTCCCAGGTTAATATCCAGGGTTGGTTCCCCACTGGCAACAAAGGTAAGATAATCAGGTAAATGATTATTATCCAGTTTCTTTAGATGGGTTTCAACATCTCTAACCAGTTTTTCAGATTCATAAAAACATTTCCTTACAGTCGATTTATGGATGGTATTTCCTATCTGGCAATATACACAGTTATACGAACAAACTTTGTGCGATACAATGTTGTTTATCCCTAAGCTTTTACCAAGCCTGCGTGATGGTATGGGACCAAATGCAATCATATCTTTACCTGTACAATTTCATGAATTATATTTGAAATATTTTCAAACGAATCAATAATTGTATTGTCGGGTTGGTTATAGATGGTTGTCCCTTTATCGGATACTTCGCCAATTTCAAGTACAATCGGGATTTGTCCTAAAAGCCTTGTACCAAATTCGTGCGCCATTTTTTCTCCACCGCCTTTGCCGAAAATATAATATTTCTCATCAGGATGCTGAGCGGGAGTAAACCATGCCATATTTTCAATGATGCCGAGTATAGGTACGTTCAAATCGGGATTGGTAAACATAGATGTAGCTTTCCTGGCATCAGAAATGGCAATTTCCTGTGGCGTTGTTACAATTATTGCCCCGGCAAGATTAAGTTTTTGTATGGTTGTTAGCTGAATATCACCGGTTCCGGGAGGAAAATCAACAATCATATAGTCTACTTCTCCCCAGTCAGTATTGCTAAACAATTGAGTTAATCCGTTTGCCGCCAATGGACCACGCCAGATTAAAGATTGTCCGGGAGAAATAAAAAAACCGATGGAAATCAATTTTACACCAAACTTTTCAATAGGGTAAATCACTTCTTTACCGTCTTTCGTGCCACCCGAGAGCCGCTCGTTTTGCACGCCAAACATCATGGGTATTGATGGGCCGTATAAATCGGCATCTACAAGTGCTGTTTTAAATCCCAGTCTTGCAAGGGATACAGCCAGGTTTGCTGCAATTGTCGATTTTCCTACGCCACCTTTACCCGATGCGATGACTATAATGTTTTTTACATTCGGTAGCTCAATTTTTTCAAATCCTTTTGTATTCATCATAAATAAAATTATTAATTAAGGTGTGATGGTACCCATCTGGTGTTGAGTTTATTTCAATTGTTTCTGTATTCCCTGAAGCATGCTAGCTTCATGCATTCCTGTCATCAATTTACTCCACATTTTGTTTAGTTCGTTTGCCACTCGTCCCCGTGATTCAAACTCATTTATGGTTTTGCCTTCAAGCAATGCGTAAACAATTGATTCGTCATAAGGGATTTTCCCGAGTATTTCAATCTCTTTGTCATTGAGTTTGGTTT